>NZ_CP091481.1:0-4838024 GCF_021869685.1 Enterobacter cloacae complex sp. ECL414 | reverse complement strand
TCTGCAATTTAATCCTGACCAGGATCCTGGGATCCCGATCGGGACCGCGGATCATAGCCTAAACTGAGCCAGAGATCTTCTGTTTCTCACAGATTCTTCCCGATTTATCCACAGGAAGATCCGAAACCGGGTAAGTGTAAACGATCCTGGCGCGAGTGCCTCGCGATTTAGCCCGCATATTGGAAAATTTAATGAGCAACGACAATTTATTGCTTAAATGATCTAACGAAGATCCGGGACGATCCTTGCGCTTTGTTGCCGAGCCCGTATAATCCTCGACCCGGCGCGTGATGCTCATCTTCCTGCGTCGTCCGTTGCTCATTTTCCACGCGAAATCGTGCGGAAATACGCGGGAAATAAGGAAAGAGAATTGACTCCGGAGTGTACAATTATTACAATCCGGCCTCTTTAATCACCCACGCTGAGGCGTTAGTCGTTCGAAACTCGTTCGGGTATACGCAAAAGTCAGTGAATTTATTCAAGTTTAGGTAGAAATCGCCATGAAACGCACTTTTCAACCGTCTGTACTGAAGCGCAACCGTTCTCACGGCTTCCGTGCTCGTATGGCTACTAAAAATGGTCGTCAGGTTCTGGCACGTCGTCGTGCTAAAGGCCGCGCTCGTCTGACCGTTTCCAAGTAATAAAGCTAACCCCTGAGTGGTTAAGCTCGCATTTCCCAGGGAGTTACGTTTGTTAACTCCCACTCATTTCACTTTCGTCTTCCAGCAGCCACAACGGGCTGGCACGCCGCAAATCACCATCCTCGGCCGCCAAAATTCGCTGGGGCATCCCCGCATCGGTCTCACAGTCGCCAAGAAAAACGTTAAGCGCGCGCATGAACGCAATCGGATTAAACGTCTGACGCGTGAAAGCTTCCGTTTACGTCAGCACGAACTGCCTTCTATGGATTTCGTGGTGGTGGCTAAAAAGGGGGTTGCCGACCTCGATAACCGTGCTCTCTCGGAAGCGTTGGAAAAATTATGGCGCCGCCACTGTCGCCTGGCTCACGGGTCCTGATAGCCCTCATTCGGGTCTATCAACGCCTGATTAGTCCGCTACTCGGGCCGCACTGCCGTTTCACACCAACATGCTCAAGCTACGGAATTGAGGCATTGCGCAGGTTTGGAGTGATAAAAGGCAGTTGGTTGACGGTGAAACGCGTATTAAAATGCCACCCTTTACACCCCGGTGGAGACGACCCCGTCCCCCCAGGACCTTTTGATACCAGAGAACACTAACGATGGATTCGCAACGCAATCTTCTTATCATCGCTTTGTTGTTCGTGTCTTTCATGATCTGGCAGGCATGGGAGCAGGATAAAAATCCTCAACCCCAGCAGCAGACCACGCAGACTACGACCACCGCAGCGGGTAGCGCCGCCGACCAGGGCGTACCGGCCAGTGGCCAGGGGAAACAGATTACGGTTAAGACCGATGTGCTTGAGCTGACTATCAACACCCGTGGTGGTGATGTTGAGCAGGCGCTGCTGTTGACCTACCCGAAAGAGCTGAAGTCTACCGAACCGTTCCAGTTACTGGAAACCACGCCAGAGTTTATCTATCAGGCGCAGAGCGGCCTGACCGGTCGTGATGGCCCGGATAACCCGGCTAACGGTGCGCGTCCACTGTATAACGTCGAGAGCGACACCTTTGCGCTGGCTGATGGCCAGAACGAACTCGTTATCCCGATGACCTATACCGACGCGGCAGGCAACACGTTCACCAAAACCTTCACCCTGAAACGCGGTGAATATGCGGTAAACGTGGGCTACAGCGTACAGAACACAGGTGCGAAACCGCTGGAACTGTCTACCTTCGGTCAGCTGAAGCAGTCCATCAATCTGCCGTCTCACCGTGACACCGGAAGCAGCAACTTCGCGCTGCACACCTTCCGTGGCGCGGCATACTCCACGCCTGACGCGAAGTATGAGAAATACAAGTTCGACACCATTGCCGATAACGAAAACCTGAACGTCAGTGCTAAAGGCGGTTGGGTGGCAATGCTGCAGCAGTATTTCGCGACTGCATGGGTGCCAAATAACGACGGTACCAATAACTTCTACACCGCGAACCTGGGCAACGGTATTGCAGCCATCGGCTACAAATCTCAGCCAGTTCTGGTTCAGCCGGGTCAAACCGGTAAGCTGGCAAGCACCCTGTGGGTCGGCCCGGAAATCCAGGACAAAATGGCTGCTGTTGCGCCGCACCTGGATCTGACCGTCGATTATGGTTGGTTGTGGTTCATCTCTCAGCCGCTGTTTAAGCTGCTGAAGTTCATCCACAGCTTCCTGGGTAACTGGGGCTTCTCCATCATCGTTATCACCTTTATCGTTCGTGGCATCATGTACCCGCTGACCAAAGCGCAGTACACCTCCATGGCGAAGATGCGTATGCTGCAGCCGAAGATTCAGGCAATGCGTGAGCGTCTGGGCGATGACAAACAGCGTCAGAGCCAGGAAATGATGGCCCTGTATAAAGCAGAGAAAGTGAACCCGCTGGGTGGTTGCTTCCCGCTGCTGATTCAGATGCCAATCTTCCTTGCGCTGTACTACATGCTGATGGGTTCCGTTGAGCTGCGCCATGCGCCGTTCGCCCTGTGGATCCATGACCTGTCTGCACAGGACCCGTACTACATCCTGCCGATCCTGATGGGCGTGACGATGTTCTTCATCCAGAAGATGTCGCCGACCACCGTGACCGACCCGATGCAGCAGAAGATCATGACCTTTATGCCGGTCATCTTCACCGTGTTCTTCCTGTGGTTCCCGTCAGGTCTGGTGCTGTACTATATCGTCAGCAACCTGGTGACCATCATCCAGCAGCAGCTGATTTACCGTGGTCTGGAAAAACGTGGCCTGCATAGCCGCGAAAAGAAAAAGTCCTGATCCGATAAGTTAACGCTAAAATAAGGGCGGTCGATTGACCGCCTTTTTTATTTGTATTGAACGAGAGCAACCATGAGCCATAACGACACTATCGTCGCCCAGGCAACCCCACCGGGACGCGGTGGTGTAGGTATTCTGCGCATCTCCGGCCTGAAGGCGCGCGAGGTGGCTGAAGCGGTGCTGGGTAAACTGCCAAAACCGCGCTACGCGGATTACCTGCCATTTAAAGACAGCGACGGTACGCCGCTGGACCAGGGCATTGCGCTGTGGTTCCCCGGCCCGAACTCCTTTACCGGCGAAGACGTGCTGGAGCTGCAGGGCCACGGCGGCCCGGTGATCCTCGACCTGCTGTTAAAACGTATTCTGATCCTGCCAGGCCTGCGTATTGCGAAGCCGGGCGAGTTCTCCGAGCGTGCTTTTCTGAACGATAAGCTTGACCTGGCCCAGGCCGAGGCGATTGCCGACCTGATCGACGCCAGTTCTGAACAGGCGGCTCGCTCCGCCCTGAACTCGCTTCAGGGGGCATTTTCTGCCCGCGTGAATCACCTGGTGGAAGCACTTACTCACCTTCGGATCTACGTGGAAGCAGCTATCGACTTCCCTGACGAGGAGATCGACTTCCTCTCTGACGGAAAAATCGAAGCCCAGCTCAACCAGGTGATGAGCGACCTCGACGCGGTGCGCGCCGAGGCGCGTCAGGGCAGCCTGCTGCGCGAAGGGATGAAGGTGGTCATTGCCGGGCGCCCGAACGCCGGGAAATCGAGCCTGTTGAACGCCCTGGCGGGCCGTGAAGCGGCTATTGTGACCGACATTGCCGGTACCACCCGCGACGTGCTGCGCGAGCATATCCACATCGACGGGATGCCGCTGCACATTATCGATACCGCCGGTCTGCGCGATGCCAGCGATGAAGTTGAGCGTATCGGTATTGAACGCGCCTGGCAGGAGATCGAGCAGGCTGACCGCGTGCTGTTTATGGTGGACGGCACCACCACCGACGCCGTTGACCCGGCTGAGATCTGGCCAGATTTTATCGCCCGCCTGCCGGCTAAGCTGCCGATCACCGTAGTGCGCAACAAAGCAGACGTGACCGGTGAAACGCCGGGTATCAGCGATGTGAATGGTCACTCGCTCATTCGCCTGTCGGCGCGCACCGGTGAGGGCGTGGACGACCTGCGTAACCATCTCAAGCAGAGCATGGGCTTTGACACCAGCATGGAAGGCGGTTTCCTGGCCCGTCGTCGTCACCTGCAGGCGCTGGAAGAGGCGGCCCGTCATCTCGACCAGGGCAAAGCACAGCTGATCGGCGCCTGGGCGGGTGAACTGCTGGCGGAAGAGCTGCGTCTGGCGCAGCAGAATCTGAGTGAGATCACCGGGGAGTTTACCTCGGACGATCTGCTGGGAAGGATTTTCTCGAGCTTCTGTATTGGCAAATAACATCCGCTAATCAATGGTGATTTCCTCCCAGGAAATCACCATTGTCCAAATGGCAACTCGCTTAATCCCTCTTCTCCCCCTATTCTGCTTGCCTGCATCCATGGGGGGTTTATGGCTCGTTTTCTGTTTTGTAGTTTTGCGCTCGTTCTGCTTTATCCGTCTGGCATTGATATGTATCTGGTGGGATTACCGCACATCGCCCGCGATCTGGGTGCCAGCGAAGCGCAGCTGCATATTGCGTTTTCGGCCTACCTCGCGGGGATGGCGTCGTCGATGGTGTTTGCCGGAAAAATTGCGGATAAGGCAGGTCGTCAGCCTGTCGCGATTACCGGTGCGATTGTGTTCGCCCTGGCATCGATACTGTGTTCCGTCGCCCAGGAAAGCACCCTGTTCCTGACAGGACGTTTTATTCAGGGCATTGGAGCGGGTGGCTGCTATGTGGTGGCCTTTGCGATCCTGCGCGATACCTTAAGCGCCCAGCGTCGCGCGAAGGTGCTCTCCATGCTGAACGGCATAACCTGCATCATCCCGGTGCTGGCTCCCGTCGTAGGCTATCTGATCATGCTGAAACTCCCGTGGCAAAGCCTGTTCTGGACCATGGCAGCCATGGGTGCGCTGGTGTTTGTCCTGTCGATTGCCGTGCTGAAAGAGACCCACCCAGGTTCGCAGAATAGCGGTCATACCGCAAGCATTCACCCGGCCGAGAAACTCATCAACCGCTTTTTCCTCAGTCGCCTGGCCGTCACTACGCTCAGCGTGGCGGTGATCCTGACCTATGTAAACGTTTCACCTGTATTGCTGATGGAGACCATGGGCTTCGATCGCGGAGAATATTCAACGGTGATGGCCTTAACCGCCATGGTCAGTATGGCCGTCTCCTTCTCCACTCCTTTTGCACTCAATATTTTCAGCCAGCGCATGCTGATGCTGACCTCGCAGGTGCTGTTCCTCGCTGCAGGTCTGATCCTGGCGACGGCAAGCTCACACGCGGTGATGCTGGTGGGCATTACCCTCATTTGCGCCGGATTCTCGGTTGGTTTTGGCGTCGCGATGAGTCAGGCGCTCGGCCCATTCTCGCTGCGGGCAGGCGTGGCAAGCTCGGTGCTGGGGATCGCGCAGGTCTGCGGTTCATCGCTGTGGATTTGGCTGGCGGCGGTCATCGGACTTAACGCGCTCAATATGCTGATCGGGATTCTGATTGGCTGTAGCATGGTCTGCATCACTTTACTTTTGGTTATCCAGCCTGCGGCAAACTATGAAGAAGCCCATCAGCAATCTCGATCTTAACCTTTTGCTTTGTCTGCAGCTTTTGCTGCAGGAGCGCAGCGTCACCAAAGCCGCAAAGCGGATGAACGTCACGCCGTCAGCGGTAAGTAAATCACTGGGCAAGCTGCGCGACTGGTTCGACGACCCGCTGTTTGTCAAAACGCCGTTAGGGCTACTGCCCACGCCGCTAACGGTCAGCCTGGAGCAGGACCTGGCGGACTGGATGCAAATCGGCAACCAGATCCTCGACAAATTCCATCATGATTCGCCGGGCGGGCTAACGTTCATGCTGGCTGCAGAAACGCCGTTGATGCTGATCCGCTTTAATGACCTGCTGGAACAGGTGAACCAGCGCTATCCGCAGGCAACGGTGAAGATGCGTCACTGGGATTACGATTCGCTGGACGCCATTACGCGCGGGGAAGTGGATGTGGGCTTCACCGGCCGCGAAACGCACCCGCGCTCGCGGGAACTGCTGAAACTGATGCCGTGGTTTATCGACTACGAAATCCTGTTTAGCGACCGTCCGTGCGTCTATCTGCGCGAGGACCATCCGGCACTTCAGGAAGAGTGGGATCTGGAGACCTTCCTGCGCTACCCCCATATCAGCATCTTCTGGGAACGCAGCGACACCTGGGCGCTTGATGAAGTTCTCAAGGAGATGGGACGTGAGCGCACCATCGCCATGAGCCTGCCGGGCTTCGAACAGGCGATGTTTATGGCGGCTCAGCCCGGTCATAACTATATCGCCACCGCTCCGCACTACTGCCATCACTATAATCACCTCCACCAGCGGAAACTGATCGCGCTTCCCATTCCCATTGACGAAGCGCAGGCTGAAAAGCTGACCGTTCCCTTCACGCTGATCTGGCATAAACGGAACAGCCATAATCCGAAAATCCTCTGGCTACGGGAGACCATCAAGGCCTTATACGGTGCCAACAGTCCGATTTTTGCCTAAGAAAATGTAAAGTTCGGTCCTAAGGCTTCTCTTACGCCCATTTACTGATTAAAACAGGAGGCAAGTTGAGCGATAATCATGTAACCGTTTAACCGAATACGACCATTATCAAGGAGCGAAAAATGGCAACGCACTTTGCAAGAGGGATACTCACAGAAGGACGTCTCGTATCGGCCAGAATCTCCTCCGCCTGTCACAGTGAGGCGCTCAAACTCCCCGAACACCGCAGAACGCGTTTTTTAGCGTCCAGAGCGCTGCTCGCAGAACTGATGTTCATGCTGTATGGCACCAGCGAACTGCCTGAGATCATCACCCAACCCGAAGGCCGCCCGGTCTTTGCCGACCCGGATCTCCCCCGTTTTTCTATTGCCTACACGGGGAATATCATTGGTGTAGCGCTAACCACCGAGGGGGATTGCGGGCTGGATATGGAGCTTCAGCGTGCAACGCGAGGATTCCACGGTGCAAGCCCGCACGATGACTACCCGCTCTCAAGTAATGAAAAACTCTGGGTGCGCAACCAAACCGATCCCGTCGAGGCCAGAGCTCAGCTCATCACCCTGCGCCAGAGCATCCGCAAGCTCTGCGGTTGTGCCTCAGATGACGCCCGTCAGTTGCAGCTGTTGCCAGGCTCCGGACGCCTGCGTGCCGCTCAGGCAACGCTTGTAGAAGCGCTCAGCGATGCAGAAGATGTGTTGATATGGTCCGTTGCCGTCAGCCCCGCCATCGAACGGCTAAAGGTTTGGGCATTTGACAGTAAAGAGGGATGGCGTACTCTTCCGGATGTGCCCGAGCGGGCCAACGAACCCGCCGCACGTCTGATGCGATTAACCAGTTTACCGGCAGAAAAAGCATACATCCTTAGCTGATCCATTCAGGGTCATCATGATGAAACAGGAGTAATCATGTCTGATACGTTGAAAGTTGTTACGTTACTGGGAAGCCTGCGCAAAGGTTCATTTAACGGGATGGTTGCCCGCACGCTGCCAAAGCTGGCACCGGCAGGTATGGAGATTAGCGCCCTGCCGTCTATTGGTGACATCCCGCTGTATGATGCAGATGTCCAGCAGGAAGAAGGGTTCCCGCAGAGCGTTGAGGCGCTGGCAGATCAGATCCGCCAGGCCGACGGCGTGGTCATTGTCACCCCGGAGTATAACTACTCGGTTCCGGGTGGCCTGAAGAATGCCATCGACTGGCTGTCCCGTTTACCTGAGCAGCCGCTGGCGGGTAAACCGGTACTCATCCAGACCAGTTCTATGGGTGCCATTGGTGGCGCACGCTGCCAGTACCACCTGCGCCAGATCCTGGTATTCCTGGATGCGATGGTGATGAACAAGCCGGAGTTTATGGGTGGCGTGATTCAGAACAAGGTCGACCCGCAGACGGGTGACGTGGTGGACCAGAGCACGCGTGACCATCTGTCTGGTCAGCTGACGGCGTTTGGGGATTATATTAAGCGAGTCAAAGCCTGATAAAAAAGCCCGGTGGCGCTAGCGCTTACCGGGCCTACACTCTTCAGTAGGTCAGGTAAGCGAAGCGCCACCTGACACCACAAACCGCACCTTAGTGCGCATCGATAAACACAATCTTCAGCACAAACAGCAGCGCAACAACAATCACGCACGGGCTGAGATCGCGGAAGCGGCCGGTACCGATCTTCATCACGCAGTACGAGATAAAGCCCAGCGCGATACCTTCGGTGATCGAGAAGCTGAATGGCATCATCACGGCGGTAATAAACGCCGGCACCGCTTCGGTTAAATCATCCCACTTCACGCGTGACAGGCTGGAGGTCATCAGCACCCCCACGTAAATCAGCGCGCCAGCTGCCGCATACGGAGGAACCATACCCGCCAGCGGAGAGAGGAAGATCACCAGCAGGAACAAAATACCCACCACCACTGCCGTCAGGCCGGTACGACCGCCCACGGACACGCCGGAAGAGGATTCAATGTAAGCGGTAACAGACGAGGTGCCGATGAAAGAGCCCGCGACGGAAGAGATGCTATCCACAAACAGCGCCTGCTTCATGCGTGGGAATTTCCCTTTCTCATCCGCCAGACCTGCTTTATCCGTCACGCCAATCAGCGTACCGGATGAGTCAAACAGGTTGACCAGCATGAAGGAGAAAATCACACCCGCCAGGCCCAGGTTCAGGGAACCCGCCAGGTCAACGTGACCAATCACGGTTGAAACGCTCGGTGGCGCAGAGACGATACCGTTATAGTGAACGTCACCCAGCATCCAGCCCAGTAAGGTCGTGACCACGATGGACACCAGCACCGCCGCATGAATATTGCGGGAGGCCAGGATCGCAATGATGAAGAAGCCCAGCACGCCCAGCAGCACGTTATGCGAGGTCAGATGACCAATGCTCACCAGCGTTTCCGGGTTCGCGACGATCACACCGGCGTTTTTCAGCCCCATCATACCGATGAACAGACCAATACCGCTGGTAATACCCACGCGCAGGCTCACCGGAATGTTCGCGATCATCCAGTAACGTACGCGGAAAATGGTCAGCAGCAGCAGACCAATAGCGCCCCAGAAAATTGCGCCCATGCCTACCTGCCACGGCAGCCCCATCGCCTGAACCACCACGAACGCGAAGAAGGCATTCAGACCCATAGCGGGAGCCAGCGCAACCGGCAGGTTAGCGAACACGCCCATCAGGATGCTGCCAAGCGCCGCAATCAGACAGGTAGTCACAAAGACGGCGCTGGTATCCATGCCAGCAACGCCCAGAATTTGAGGGTTCACAAAAACGATGTAGACCATCGTCAGGAAGGTGGTGAAACCGGCGATCACTTCGGTGCGTGCCGTTGTGCCGTGCTCGCGCAGTTTAAACACGCGCTCAAGCAGACCCTGACCAGATGTCTGGGTAGTGTGTTGTTGACTCATCATCAATTTCCGAACAAGGAGGGAAAATTCGTCGCTATCCTATACCAAAATGCGACAATAGTGGCAGTTACGTGATACTTTTTTCATTGATTTTGCTTATACGGCAACGATTGCGTCCCGGCGAACTGCCGTACGAAAACGTTAAACTTGTTAAAAGAGAAAGGCATGTCCGGAATTGAAGCGGTATTTTTTGACTGCGACGGTACGCTGGTCGACAGTGAGGTCATTTGTTCCCGCGCGTATGTCACCATGTTCCAGGAATTTGGCATTACGCTGGAGCTCGAAGAGGTGTTTAAGCGCTTTAAGGGCGTGAAGCTCTACGAGATTATCGACATCATTAACGAAGAACACGGTGTCTTTCTGGCAAAAGCGGATTTGGAGCCGGTGTATCGCGCCGAGGTTGCACGCCTGTTCGACTCAGAGCTGGAAGTCATATCAGGCGCAAACGCGTTGCTGGATGCGATGACGGTGCCGATCTGCGTGGTCTCTAACGGTCCGGTCAGCAAAATGCAGCACTCGCTCGGCAAGCTTGAAATGTTGCACCATTTCCCGGAAAAACTGTTCAGCGGCTACGATATCCAGCGCTGGAAGCCCGACCCGGCGCTGATGTTCCATGCGGCGAAAGCGATGAACGTCAACGTCGAGAACTGCATTCTGGTGGATGACTCGTCTGCGGGTGCGCAGTCCGGCATTGATGCAGGGATGGAGGTGTTTTACTTCTGTGCCGATCCGCACAACAAGCCGATCGTTCATCCAAACGTGACGACCTTTACCGATCTGGCGCAGTTGCCGGAGCTGTGGAAAGCGCGCGGGTGGGATATTACGCGTTAAGCTAAGGCAGGGCGGGTAAGCGCTAGCGCCACCCGCCACAAAAATCACTCTTTCGGGTCTTTACCCGCCAGCAACTTGTCCAGCTCGTCGCCGCCGACGTGACGGAAGTCCTGACCCTTCACGAAGTAGAAAATGTATTCGCAAATGTTCTGGCAGCGGTCGCCGATACGCTCGATGGAGCGCGCGCAGAACAGGGCGGTCAGCACGCTTGGGATGGTACGGGAGTCTTCCATCATGTAGGTCATCAGCTGACGCACGATGCCTTCATACTCCTGGTCGACCTTCTTGTCTTCCCGGTAGATACGCACCGCTTCGTCCAGATCCATACGCGCAAAAGCATCCAGCACGTCGTGCAGCATCTGCACGGTGTGCCGACCCAGTGACTCCAGGCTCACCAGCAGCGGCTGGTGCTGCTGAGAGAATTTCTCCAGCGCGGTGCGGCAGATTTTGTCGGCCACGTCACCAATACGCTCCAGCTCGGCGATGGTTTTGATGATGGCCATCACCAGACGCAGATCGCTCGCCGTCGGCTGACGTTTCGCGATAATGCGCACGCACGCTTCGTCGATGGCGACTTCCATCATGTTGACGTTCTTGTCGCCTTCAATGACGCGCTTCGCCAGCTCGCTGTCCTGGTTGTGCATCGCCGTAATCGCATCGGAAAGCTGCTGTTCAACCATGCCACCCATGGTCATCACCTGCGTGCGAATACTCTCCAGCTCTGCGTTGAACTGGCCGGAAATGTGTTTGTTAAGATTGAGGTTGTCCATGATTCACTCCAAATCAACCGTAGCGGCCAGTAATGTAATCTTCGGTTTGTTTCTTCGCAGGTCTGGTGAACAGCGCGTCCGTATCGCTGAACTCGATCAGCTCGCCCAGGTACATAAACGCGGTGTGATCGGAGCAACGCGCAGCCTGCTGCATGTTGTGGGTCACGATAACCACGGTGTAATCCTGCTTCAGCTCGGTGATCAGCTCTTCAATACGGCCAGTTGAGATCGGGTCCAGCGCTGAACACGGCTCATCAAGCAGCAACACTTCCGGGCGAATAGCAATACCGCGCGCAATGCACAGACGCTGCTGCTGACCACCGGACAGAGAGTACCCGCTCTGGTGAAGTTTATCTTTGGTTTCGTTCCATAATGCGGCCTTGGTCAACGCCCACTGCACGCGCTCGTCCATATCGGCACGGGAAAGCTTTTCAAACAGACGAACGCCAAAGGCGATGTTGTCATAAATGGACATCGGGAACGGCGTCGGTTTCTGGAACACCATCCCCACTTTGGCGCGCAGCAGGGCGATATCCTGCGCCTGGGTCAGAATGTTTTCACCGTCCAGGATGATTTCACCTTCAGCACGCTGCTCCGGATAGAGCGAATACATTTTGTTAAAGGTACGCAGCAGCGTGGATTTACCACAGCCAGACGGACCGATAAATGCCGTGACCTGGTTCTTCGCGATATCCAGGTTGATGTTCTTCAGGGCATGGAATTTGCCGTAGTAGAAGTTCAAATCACGAACCTGAATCTTACCCGGGGCAGTATCAACCATACTCATTGACTCTTTTCCTCATTCGGCGCCGCGAGCTGCCGCGCCGTAAAAAATTAACCGTGTTTCTTCTTCGCGAAAATGACGCGCGCCAGAATGTTCAGCAACAGTACGCAAAGGGTGATGATCAGCACCCCGGCCCAGGCCAGCTGCTGCCATTCCGCGAATGGGCTCATCGCAAATTTAAAGATCGTCACCGGCAGGTTGGCGATCGGCTGCATCATGTCCGTGCTCCAGAACTGGTTGGAGAGGGCAGTAAACAGCAGCGGAGCCGTTTCACCGGCAATACGGGCGATAGCCAGCAGAATCCCGGTCATGATCCCGGAGACCGACGCTTTCAGCGTAATCGCAGAGATCATTTTCCACTTCGGCGTACCCAGCGCATAAGCCGCTTCACGCAGGCTGTCCGGCACCAGTTTCAGCATGTTCTCGGTGGTACGAATCACAATAGGCACCTGCAGCAGCGCCAGCGCAATCACACCCGCCCAGCCGGAGAAGTGTTCCATTTGCGCAACCACGATGGTGTAAACAAACAGACCCACGACAATCGACGGAGCAGAAAGCAGGATGTCGTTAATGAAGCGAATCACCTCAGCCAGCCAGGATTTACGCCCGTACTCTGCCAGGTAGATACCCGCCATAATGCCCAGCGGCGTACCGAACACGGTCGCCCACAGGATCAGTAATCCACTCCCCGCCAGGGCGTTCGCCAGACCACCACCCGCCGTGTTTGGCGGCGGCGTCATTTCGGTGAACAGCGCCAGCGACATGCCATCAATACCACGGGTGATGGTGGACATCAGGATCCAGATCAGCCAGAACAGGCCGAACGCCATCGTCGCCATGGAAAGCGTCAGCGCAATGCGGTTTTTAAAACGACGCTTTGCCTGCATTTTGCGGCGGGATTCCGCCAGCTGAGCGGTGCTTTGCATTTCGAGAGTCGCCATCAGCGTGCCCCCTCATTTTTCGCGAGACGCAGGATCATCAGCTTGGAAATCGCCAGAACAATGAAGGTGATAACGAACAGAATCAGACCCAGTTCCATCAGCGCCGCGACGTGCAGCCCGGATTCCGCTTCGGCAAACTCGTTCGCCAGTGCTGAGGTAATACTGTTACCCGGCATATACAGAGAGACGCTGTCGAGCTGGTAGGTGTTACCGATGATAAAGGTGACCGCCATGGTTTCACCCAACGCACGACCTAATCCCAGCATGACGCCGCCGATCACCCCATTTTTGGTGAACGGAAGGACAATGCGCCAGATGACTTCCCAGGTGGTGCAGCCGATGCCGTAGGCCGACTCTTTCATCATCACCGGGGTTTGTTCAAAGACATCGCGCATAACCGCCGCAATGTACGGAATAATCATGATGGCGAGGATCACCCCTGCCGCAAGAATACCAATACCGAATGCCGGGCCAGAGAAGAGGGCGCCCACAAACGGAATGGCAGAAAGAACATTTCCCACCGGCTCCTGGAAGTATGTGGCAAACAGCGGCGCAAAGATAAACAGGCCCCACATGCCGTACACAATGCTTGGAATGGCCGCCAGCAGTTCAATGGCGATGCCCAGCGGACGACGCAGCCAGCCTGGCGCCAGTTCCGTCAGGAACAGGGCAATACCGAAGCTTACTGGAACCGCAATCAGCAGAGCGATGAACGAGGTCACCAGCGTGCCGTAAATGGGCACCAGCGCACCGTAAACGTCGTTCGGCGCATCCCACTCTTTGGTCCACAGGAAGGAGAAACCGAATTTCTGAATGCTCGGCCAGGAGGAGAAAATCAGAGACACGATAATGCCGCCCAGCAGCAATAGCACAATCAGCGCAGCCAGTTTGACCAGCGCGCTGAAAATCATGTCACCTTTTTTACCCGGAGGGTTAAATGCAGGCTTGGTTGCAGCCATAAATCACTCTTCTGTTAAACGCGTTTACGAAATCGGCGGGTAAGCGCAAGCGCCACCCGCCATTTTCGTCAGAATGCTAAATTAATACAATGCTTTACCGCTGCTGTCTTTCACGTTGGTTTTCCATGCAGCACGAATCTGCTCAACCACGCTGTCTGGCAGGCTGGCGTAGTCCAGGTCGTTAGCCTGTTTAGCGCCGTTTTTGTATGCCCAGTCGAAGAACTTCAGCACTTCAGCGCCCTGCTCAGGTTTCTTCTGCTCTTTGTGAACCAGAATGAAGGTGGTGGAGGTGATTGGCCACGCACCTTCGCCTTTCTGGTTCGTCAGATCCTGCGCGAAGGATTTGCTCCAGTCAGCGCCTTTTGCAGCGTTAGCAAAGTTCTCTTCGGTCGGGCTTACTGGTTTGCCATCAGCAGACACCAGTTTGGTGTAGGACAGGTTGTTCTGCTTCGCGTACGCGTATTCTACGTAGCCAATTGAGCCAGGCAGACGCTGTACGAACGCAGCGATACCGTCGTTACCTTTACCGCCCAGACCAGTTGGCCAGTTAACGGTAGAGCCGGAACCGACTTTCGATTTCCACTCTTCGTTCACTTTTGCCAGGTAGCTGGTGAAGACGAAGGAGGTACCAGAACCATCCGCGCGGCGAACCACGGCGATGTTCTGAGCAGGCAGCTTCAGGCCTGGGTTGAGCTTAGCGATCGCTTCGTCATCCCATTTTTTGATTTTACCCAGGTAGATGTCGCCCAGGGTTTTGCCATCCAGCACCAGCTCACCAGACTTCACGCCCGGCAGGTTGATAGCCAGAACCACACCACCGATCACGGTCGGGAACTGGAACAGGCCTTCCTGATTCAGTTTATCGTCAGACAACGGCGCGTCTGATGCACCGAAATCAACGGTGTTAGCGGTAATTTGTTTTACGCCACCGGAGGAGCCGATACCCTGATAGTTAACCTTATTACCGGTTTCTTTCTGGTAGGTATCCGCCCATTTGGCATACACCGGCGCAGGGAAGGTTGCACCAGCGCCAGTCAGGCTTGCTTCTGCAAATACAGAGAACGCGCTCAGAGATAAGGTCGCGGCGACAACAGTTGCGACAGTGGTACGCATAACTTTCATAATGTCTCCTGCAAGGATTTCGTAAATCATTGTTTAAGTGGCTACGATGAGCAAAATAGGACAAACAGGTGACAGATAAATGTACGAAATATGACAGTTTTATGACAAACACAAAGGGAGGTGTAACCACATGAAAAATATAGCACTTAATTCATCAGGCATTCATTTTTTTGTCATTTTTATTTTAAAGATCGCCGTTTTGTCCGTGAAATATGACAACGGCTGTCATAAACAGCCGTTAATGGATTAGTGTCCGATTTCAATCGTCAGGGTAGCCGTACCGTTGAACGGACCTGGCGCGGGCCTGGACCCGGTTGCGCTAGCCGGAGCGCTTGAAAACGTGAGTGTCCCCAGCGTCTCGCCTTCCAGAGTCACGGGCATTTTCGTCGTTTCCGCCTCAAGTTCACCGCCGTTCACATTAATTTCCCTGTTATGTTTATCGTAAATCTTAATACCCACGTCAGGATTATCGGTGGCTACCATCGTACTGTCGGCTGTCGCGGCAGAGGCGTGGAAGGATGCCCCCAGCGTGTCGGTAAACATCATATTTGAACATTTGATATTGACCTGCCGGGTAATCTTGCGGGAAGACACCGCCTGGCCCCGGTTAGCTGAGAATTCCGATGCCAGAATAGACTTGAAATCAATCATTATCGCCTGGCCTTCATCTATCTCGCAGGTTTGCGGTACCGTGACCGATCCCTGCACAATCACATCCGAGATGATTTCGCTCGAGACGGTACGGGGATCGATAGTGGCATAGATATTTGCCATGACCATCGACGGTATGGTGATCGTGCCGGTAAATTGTTTTTTGACATACAGATAAATAAAGCCCGACCCGCCGCTGTAAAACGTGGTTTGCGAACTGACGCCATTATGACACCGGTACGTTCCCCCAATGTCATTTGGCAGGTGATCGAAGGGAACGGTGGTGTAGCCAACGCCAAGAATGTAGATTTGCAAACCGATATCAAGATACTTATTGAGATAATAATAGGAGATATTGTTTCTGCTAGTGGTGGGCTGCAGGGCTGGATTAACCACGCTGGTGATGTAAGCATGATCGTAACTTTCATTTTTCCCCGTCTGGCAGTAGCACGTTCCCTTAAACGAAGTCGTAGAGTTATTCATATCGATCATATGCTGCATGCCAACCAGGTTATCAAGCGTCGTTAATTGTTCCGCGACAGTGAAATAGTTATGGTATTTGCCATTGTCTGGTACGCAGTAGCCGGTAGGCGCCGCCTGTAAAAAAAAAGCGGCAAAAAAGAGAGTAAAAAGCCAGAATTGGGGTTTCATTCTTATCCTTTATCGACAAATGACAGGCAGTTGCACCAGCCCGGAATCAGGTTTCTGATGGATGTGATAATCAGCCAGACAGGCCTTGCCGCTGCTGAGCGTCAGCGAAAATTGCCCCGATTCGGGCATCCCGGCGAGATAGAGTTCACCTTTGTCACCGACAATTCCCGTTGCGCTTCCCACATCAAGCGCAGCGGTACCCACTGCACCAAACGGTGCAGGCTTGCCGTTCGCCAGTGAAACGCTAAACAGCACCCGATAGCCGATGTGCGTAACAAACTCGGCTTTCACCACCGCGCCACGCGTAGGCACCAGGTTTTGCACGCTGCGTTCCAGCTCAACGTTGCCTGAAACAAAATCCTTATTCTGAAGCGCAATACGGTTCTCATCGTAGGGTGAAAGCTGCGTCTTCACGGTGTAGCCGCGCCAGTCGGTGGCAACGCCGCTGGCGTTATCTACCGATAACCCTGCCGCACCAGGCGCTTTGATCAGCGCCACCGTTTCGCCCATCTCCTGCGAGAAGGTGATGCCTTCGTCGTGGATCAACACGCCGCCGCTGACGCCGTAGTTCAGGCTCTGGCTTTCGTCGCTCCAGGCATAATTCGTCTTTAGCGAGCCGTAGGACGCATCCCAGACCAGTCCCGCATTTCCCGCCGAGGTGCCGCGGTTTTCATACACGGACTGCTGTATGTTCCAGCTCAGATTGTTATCGTCGAGCAGATTGCCGTTCAACCCAATCTGGTGGGAAGGTGTGCCATGGTTGCTGTGGGCGTAGTTGTAGTTGACGTAGCTGTTGGGTAACCAGGCCGAAAGCGGCAGAGACAGCGACAGCATAACGAGATGCTCGCTTTCATCTTCTTGTTGCCACTCTCCCATGCTGTCAGACACCGTATCGGTATAGTTCCACGACAGGTTCCACACGACCTGCTTCCAGCTGTTGCTGTAGCCTATCTGTATCAGGCGCTGCACATCGTCCGTACGCCAGAATTGCTCCCGGCTCAGCGTAAGATAGACATTACCGTACCCCTCGGAAAACGGTTGGGTCCAGGTGCCTTCTACCCGGCTGCGGCGGTTGCCCGTATGCCAGAAGTTCTCGCTATCGCCCGTGCGCGATGCCCATTCGCCCAGGGTGTAAAACCCTTCCGTTGAATAGCGATAACCTACAATACGCAGGCTGGTATTGCTGACGTCGAACGTTTTTGAGTACAGAAAACGCCAGGATTGCCCCTGCTCGTCATCGTCCGTAAAGTGCGATTGGGCATGGGTGATATCCATCGAAATAGCGCCGATATTGCCGAGATCTTTACCAATGCCGGCGGCAAACGCGCGGTAATCGTCTGCCAGCTGCGTGCCACCATACAGCGTCATTCCCCACGCCATTCCGTGCAATACCTGTGCCTGCATCACCTCTGGCATAAACCGATCGTTATCACGACGCTCACCAATGCTGATGTCCACATCCGTTTGCCCCTCCCGACGCAAAATTGCCAGAGATGCGTAAGGCTGAACAAAATGCTGCTCGCTGCCGTCTTCCTCTTTGATGGTGACGTCCAGATCTCCGCCGCTTGAGGTGGTGTTGAGATCGGTCAACGCAAACGGCCCCTGCGGCACGGCCGACTGATAAATCATGTAGCCGTTCTGGCGGATGGTGACCACGGCGTTGGTTTTCGCCACGCCGCGCACCACCGGCGCAAAACCGTTCTGGCTATCGGGGAGCATGTCGCTGTCGGTGTACAGACGCACGCCGCGCACCTGTGAACTGTCGAAGAGATCGCTCGCGGTCCACGTATCACCCGCCATGGCCTGGCTGCGCAGGCTGGCAATATCATGCTGTAAGTACGTGCTCAGCGAACGAACGTTACCGCGGCTGTTGACCGCATTTAAGGCGCTATAGTTACGCAGACGCCATCCGCCAATGTTCAGCCCGCTGCGTAAATTCAGGTAGTAAAGATCGTCACTGTCATAGTCTGACTTCAGCGTCTGGGTCGTGGAGAAATCGTAGTTCAGCATCAAAGCGTCAATACCCTGATCCCAGCGCGAGGGCGAAATGGCGTCACGCGCCGTGGCGTCCAGATAGACCTGAGGGATCGACGCCTTCAGCGCAAGCTTTTCGCTGTCCAGCGTCCATTTCGCGCCAGGCAGCACCGGCACCGGTTCACAACCTTCAGCATTCACCGTATCCAGCGCTTTAATCGCGTTCACTTTCAGGCCAAACATCGCCAGCGTGTTTTTTACATCCACAAAACAAGGCGCCAACGCACTCTCCGGATCGTGGCGGAAAAAACGCACCGCCCTGCGCGCAATGAATCGATCGTTCACATAGATATCAACCTGATATTCTCCTTCAGGCAGGTTATCCGGGCGATTGAACTGGCTGATATCGACCTCAATGGGCCGATCAAGCTCCAGCAGACGCACGTTAAAGAGTGGTCGTGTGGCACTGACGAGAAGCGGATAGCTTCCTCCCAGCCACAGCAGGGATAAAATCAAAGAGTGAAAACGTTTCAATACAAGCAACCCCGCCGCGGTTAAAGAGGTTGCTGAATAGCGTCGCTAATCGCGCCGTAATCATTAATACTGTGCCAGGTGAGCATTTTGCTCACGCCAGCAGGCAGCGCCAGCCGACGTGTCTCAAACGGCATTATCATCGCCAGGTCGAGCGGCTTGCCATCAATAGCCACGTCGATCACATTGACGTGAATGGGCGTCGGGTTGGTGACCACCAGCATGCTGCCCTGCCGTTGCCATTTCACTTTCAGAGCGGCTGTTTCAGGCGTTTCCTTAACACCCGCCGGACGCCAGAAGAGTTTAATGCGCGTTTTGATGGCAATTTCCAGCTTGCTGCTTTCTTCAGTTGTCGACGGGGGAATATTTTTAATATTCAGCCAAAACACGGACTCCCTGTCAGACGGTAATTCGCCCTGAGTTTTAATGATACGCAGGACACGCTCCTGGCCGGGCTCCAGCCGGGAGACGGGAGGAATAACCGTAAAGGGCGGCTGGTGCTTATCCGCATTGTTAAAAGGCTCAACCCATGCCTGAAGAAGGTAAGGCAGTGCCGTATCTTTATTTAAGACAGAGAGGGTGGTATCTGCTTTATTTCCAGGGAAGATAACGCGGGTGCCACCAATAACAATCCCGGCACTTGACGTCCCGGTAGCGAATGAGAAAAGAAGAGCAACAAATAAAATTATAAAACGCCTGCGCATATTATATCCTGTAACAGGCCTGGATAATTTCCGATAAAAGGGCGCAACAAACCCAACCTCACCAGGCCTGATTATTTTTTTACAGAAAGAGATTGAAGGAATTAATTACTGTATGTAATCGTAAATTCCGAATCCGCATTGGCAGTGCCCGCCGTTACGGTTGCAGACGTGGCGATATAGCGAGCCATAAATGGCAACGACGCCTTGCCGGATGAAATAGTGGCAGGCGTAGACTGATTGTAAAGCTTAAGCAGACTGTTATCGGCGCGGTTATAAATTGCAATCGCAACGCCACTCGCCCCGCCAGAAGACAGCTTCAGGTACCCGTCACCGTCTTCGGTGCCGTCAAAACGGGCGCTGGCTTTTTTGTAGGTATCCGGGCAGTTCAGCAGATCGATCTGGAATGCCTGAACCGACGCCATTGACCCCACGCCGGTAAACGTTGATTTATTCACTTTGCCTAAATCAACGGTCTGGTCTTTAGTACCGGTAGACACCTCACAGGTACTATCGATAATTTCGCCCGTGAAATGGACAGTACCATTGCCATTGGCCGCATGTGTCTGCGCACCGAAAAATAAAGAGGAAAGCACAACAATGCTCTTTAACGTATTTCCTTTCATTACAACACCATCCTGAATTATACATTGCAAAATACTATTTCCCTGATAAATACTTCAGGGCATACAAGCGAAGAGCATTAAACTCTTTAAAATAAAAAATAACAAGAAGAAATATTATTCTATTATTCTCGCCTGCCGAATATGGAATAGTTCAGGATGAAATGAGGTCTTAATATAATATTATATTTAAAAAAACAGGATTAATTCTACCAGGATTTATATATCTCTATTATTCCAGAATTATATTTTCAGAGTAAATTTATATTTACCGATCAAAAAATAGCCCCACAATCATAGATTTATGGGGCTATTTCACTTCAATTTATAAAATTATTCAACCGTGACCGATTTCGCCAGGTTACGCGGCTGGTCAACGTCAGTGCCTTTGATCAGCGCCACGTGATAAGCCAACAACTGCAGCGGAACAGTGTAGAAGATCGGTGCAATCACCTCTTCGACATGCGGCATTTCGATGATGTGCATATTGTCGCTGCTGGCAAAACCGGCATCTTTATCAGCGAAGACGTACAGGACACCGCCGCGGGCGCGCACTTCTTCGATGTTGGATTTCAGTTTTTCCAGCAGTTCGTTGTTTGGTGCCACAACGATGACCGGCATATCCGCATCAATCAGCGCCAGAGGGCCGTGTTTCAGCTCGCCTGCCGCATAAGCTTCAGCGTGAATGTAGGAGATCTCTTTCAGCTTCAGCGCGCCTTCCAGCGCGATCGGATACTGATCGCCACGGCCCAGGAACAGGGCGTGATGTTTGTCAGAGAAATCCTCCGCCAGCGCTTCAATGCGTTTGTCCTGAGACAGCATCTGCTCAATACGGCTCGGCAGCGCCTGCAGCCCGTGAACGATGTCGTGCTCAACGGAAGCATCTTCACCTTTCAGGCGCGCCAGCTTCGCCACCAGCATCAGCAGAACCGTCAACTGAGTGGTAAACGCTTTAGTAGAGGCGACGCCAATTTCGGTGCCCGCTTTGGTCATCAGCGCCAGATCGGACTCGCGCACCAGTGAAGAACCTGGAACGTTACAGATGGCCAGAGAGCCCAGGTAACCCAGCTCTTTAGAAAGACGCAGCGCTGCCAGGGTATCTGCCGTTTCACCGGACTGAGACAAGGTGATCATCAGGCTGTTGCGACGCACAGCGGATTTGCGATAGCGGAATTCAGACGCGATTTCCACGTCGCACGGCACACCCGCCAGGGATTCAAACCAGTAGCGAGAGACCATACCGGAGTTGTAGGAGGTGCCACAGGCGACGATCTGAATATGCTCAACCTTGCCGAGCAGTTCATTGGCATTGGCACCCAGTTCGCTCAGATCCACCTCGCCGTGGCTAATGCGCCCGGTTAGGGTGTTTTTGATCGCGTTTGGCTGCTCGTAAATCTCTTTCTGCATGTAATGACGGTACGCACCTTTATCGCCCGCATCGTACTGCAGATTCGATTCGATCTCCTGACGCTTAACCTGCTCGCCTTTGGTATCGAAGACGGTCACGCTGCGGCGAGTCACTTCCGCGATATCTCCCTCTTCCAGGAAGATAAAGCGGCGGGTCACCGGCAGAAGTGCCAGCTGATCGGAGGCGATGAAGTTTTCCCCCATCCCCAGACCGATAACCATTGGGCTACCGGAACGCGCGGCCAGCAGCGTGGACGGGTCGCGGGAATCCATGATTACCGTACCGTACGCACCGCGCAGCTGAGGAATAGCGCGCAGTACCGCTTCACGGAGCGTGCCGCCCTGTGCCAGCTCCCAGTGCACCAGGTGAGCAATCACTTCGGTGTCGGTTTCAGAGACAAAGGTATAACCGCGCGCTTTCAGTTCTTCGCGCAGGGGTTCGTGGTTTTCGATAATGCCGTTATGGACGACCACGATGTGTTCAGACACATGCGGGTGGGCGTTACCTTCGGATGGTTCACCGTGCGTCGCCCAGCGGGTGTGCGCAATACCCGTCCCACCGTGCAGCGGATGTTCTTCCGCAGCCTGGGCCAGCATCTGCACTTTACCCAGACGGCGCAGACGGGTCATATGACCTTCTGCATCTACGACAGCCAGACCGGCAGAGTCGTAACCACGGTATTCCAGACGACGTAAACCTTCGAGAAGGATTTCAGCAATATCACGCTGCGCAACTGCGCCAACAATTCCACACATATTTTAGATTCCGAATTTAGGCATGATGCCTGCGTTGTCGCTGACCTGTATTTGCCCTTTCCGGGCACCCCGAGCCTTGTAGAGAGTGGGGTTATAGTTATGGGTACTGCTTGTGGGGGGAGATATATATTTATCTCCTCACCCGGGTTTGCCTGATGACGGCTACGCCTTATCAGGCCAACTCAATCGTAGGGCGGGTAAGCGTAGCGCCACCCGCCTTGTTGTTACTTCTTCTTCACCGGGCGTTTCCAGCCCTGCTTGTGCACCTGCGGCACGCGGCTTAACACTAACTCGTTATCCGCCACGTCACGCGTCACGGTCGTCCCGGCGGCAATGGTCACGCCGTTACCTACGGTGACAGGCGCCACCAGCTGCGTGTCAGAACCCACAAACACGTCGTCGCCGATAATGGTTTTGAACTTGTTGGCACCGTCATAGTTACAGGTAATGGTTCCTGCACCAATATTCACGTTGTCGCCAATTTCTGCGTCACCCAGATAGGTCAGATGACCGGCTTTCGAGCCTTTCCCCAGACGCGCTTTTTTCATTTCCACGAAGTTGCCTACGTGAGCGCCTTCCAGCAGCTCAGCACCTGGACGCAGACGCGCAAACGGACCGATAGTACACGCCGCGTCCAGATGAGAATCTTCAACCACGCTGTACGGGCTAATTTCGCAGTCGTCACCGATGACGCTGTTTTTGATCACACAGCCGGCGCCAATTTTGACGCGGTTGCCAAGCTGAACGTTGCCTTCAAGGATAACGTTAGTATCAATCTCAACATCTCGCCCGTGCGACAAGGTCCCCCGCAGATCGAAACGCGCTGGATCGCGCAGCATTACGCCGGCCAGCAGCAGCTTTTCGGCCTGCTCAGACTGATAAATGCGCTCGAGACGAGAAAGCTGCAGACGGTTATTCACGCCGTCCGTTTCACTGATGCGCGCCGGATGAACGGCGGCAATTTCACGCCCTTCGTGGTACGCCATCGCAATGATATCGGTGATGTAGTACTCACCCTGCGCGTTGTTGTTATTGAGCTTCGACAGCCAGCGCTTCATATCTGCGCCATTGGCAATCAGGATACCGGTGTTGATCTCCTGAATCTGACGCTGTTCATCGCTGGCGTCTTTGTGTTCAACGATACCCGTTACGTGGCCGTTCTCACGCGTGATACGGCCATAGCCTGTTGGGTCGTCCAGCACGACGGTTAATAAACCGATGCCGCCCTGCGGTTTGGCTGCACGCAGGCGAGTCAGCGTCTCGACGGAGATCAGCGGGACGTCTCCGTAGAGCATCAGGATGTCTTCGTCATCGGCAAAGAAAGGGGCGGCCTGCTGCATGGCATGGCCAGTACCCAGTTGTTCAGCCTGGAGCACCCAGTTGAGCGCGTCATCGTTCAGCGCCTTTTTAAGCAGATCGCCACCGTGTCCATAAACCAGATGGACCTGACGGGCCCCCAGTTCATTCGCTGCATCAATGACATGCTGCACCATTGGCTTTCCTGCCAGACGGTGAAGCACTTTAGGCAGATCGGAATACATGCGGGTACCTTTGCCAGCGGCAAGGATCACCACGCTCATCGCACTGTTTGACATACGCATCCTGACGGTAATTTAAGTGAGAAGTAAAAACGTTTGATGCTTAAAATTCTACATCTTTTTCATCATGAATTAAGGCACAAAAAAAAAGCCAGCCTGGTATACAGACTGGCTTTTGAGCTTTTCAAGCCGGTGTTACATCGCTTTTTTGGTCAACTCGATAACGCGCAGTTTCGCGATCGCTTTGGCCAGCTCCGCAGACGCCTGAGCGTAATCCACGTCACCATGAGAGCTGCTAATGTGCTCTTCAGCCTTACGCTTCGATTCCAGGGCTCGTGCTTCGTCGAGATCCTGGCCACGAATAGCGGTATCGGCCAGAACGGTCACACTGCCTGGCTGCACTTCAAGAATGCCGCCGGACAGATAGATAAACTCTTCATGACCGAACTGTTTAACGATGCGGATCATACCAGGCTTAATGGCGGTGAGCAGCGGTGCGTGGCCCGGGAAAATACCCAGTTCACCTTCACTACCCGTTACCTGGATTTTCTCGACCAGACCAGAGAACATTTGTTGCTCTGCGCTGACGACATCCAGGTGGTAAGTCATTGCCATATCACCCTCCGATTAAGGCGTTAAAGTTTTTTGGCTTTTTCCACTGCTTCTTCGATGGAACCAACCATGTAGAACGCCTGCTCTGGCAGGTGATCGTATTCGCCTTCCATGATGCCTTTAAAGCCACGGATGGTGTCTTTCAGGGAAACGTATTTACCCGGAGAACCGGTGAATACTTCCGCAACGAAGAACGGCTGGGACAGGAAGCGCTGGATCTTACGCGCACGTGCTACCACCAGTTTGTCTTCTTCTGACAGCTCATCCATACCCAGGATGGCGATGATGTCTTTCAGTTCCTGGTAACGCTGCAGCAGGGACTGTACGCCACGCGCGGTGTCGTAGTGTTCCTGACCCACAACCAGTGGATCCAGCTGACGGCTGGTGGAGTCCAGCGGGTCAACGGCCGGGTAGATACCCAGAGACGCGATCTGACGGCTCAGTACCACGGTTGCATCTAAGTGCGCAAAGGTGGTGGCTGGTGATGGGTCAGTCAAGTCATCCGCAGGTACGTATACCGCCTGAACGGAGGTGATAGAACCGGTTTTGGTAGAGGTGATACGTTCCTGAAGAACACCCATCTCTTCCGCCAGCGTAGGCTGATAACCTACCGCTGAAGGCATACGACCCAGCAGTGCAGATACTTCAGTACCGGCCAGGGTGTAACGATAGATGTTATCAACGAACAGCAGTACGTCACGGCCTTCGTCACGGAACTTCTCAGCCATCGTCAGACCAGTCAGCGCAACGCGCAGACGGTTTCCTGGTGGCTCGTTCATCTGGCCGTAAACCAGGGATACTTTGTCCAGAACGTTGGAGTCGGTCATTTCGTGGTAGAAGTCGTTACCCTCACGAGTACGTTCACCTACGCCCGCAAATACAGAGTAACCGGAGTGCTCGATCGCGATGTTACGGATCAGCTCCATCATGTTTACGGTTTTACCTACACCCGCACCACCGAACAGACCAACTTTACCGCCCTTCGCAAACGGACACATCAGGTCGATAACTTTGATGCCGGTTTCCAGCAGTTCCTGAGAGCTTGACAGCTCTTCGTAGGAAGGTGCCGCGCGGTGGATAGCCCAACGCTCTTCTTCACCGATGTCGCCTTTCATGTCGATTGGCTGACCCAATACGTTCATGATACGACCCAGTGTTGCTTTACCTACAGGCACTTCGATCGGGTGCTCAAGGTCTTTCACTTCCAGACCACGACGCAGACCGTCGGAAGAACCCATCGCGATGGTACGCACGATACCGCCGCCGAGCTGCTGCTGAACTTCCAGCACCAGGCTCTCGTTACCATTCTGTACCTCAAGCGCGTCGTACACGCGTGGTACGGCGTCCTGAGGGAACTCGACGTCCACCACGGCGCCGATTACCTGGACAATCTTTCCAGTAGCCATCTTGAATCCTCTACGTAATTCGTAAACCTGGTTAAACCGCGGCGGCCCCCGAGACAATCTCGGTGAGTTCCTGAGTAATGCTGGCCTGACGAGCTTTGTTGTAAACCAACTGCAGCTCTTTAATCAGGCTGCCGCCATTATCGGTCGCGGCTTTCATCGCCACCATTCGTGCGGCCTGCTCGCTGGCCAGGTTTTCTACAACGCCCTGATAAACCTGAGATTCAACGTAACGACGCAGCAGGGTATCCAGCAGCGGTTTCGGATCGGGTTCATACAGGTAATCCCAGGCTTTCTGCTTCAACTCGTCATCTTCTGATGCCGGTAAAGGCAGCATCTGAGTGATCGTAGGCACCTGAGACATGGTGTTAATAAATTTGTTGCTGACAACGTACAGTCTGTCCAGACGGCCTTCATCATAGGCCTGCAACATCACTTTAACCGGGCCGATCAGTTCGGACAGGGACGGGTTATCACCCATACCGGTCACCTGAGCGACAATGTTGCCACCAACGGAGTTAAAGAAAGAGACGCCTTTAGAGCCAATCAGTGCCAGATCGCACTGAACGCCTTTATCGGACCAGCCTTTCATATCCGCCAGCAGTTTTTTGAACAGGTTAATGTTCAAGCCGCCACACAGACCACGGTCAGTCGACACCACCAGGTAGCCCACGCGCTTAACGTCGCGTTCTTCCAGGTAAGGGTGCTTGTATTCCAGATTACCGTTTGCAAGGTGACCAATCACTTTGCGCATGGTCTCTGCATAAGGACGGCTGGCCGCCATGCGATCCTGCGATTTACGCATTTTGGAAGCGGCGACCATCTCCATCGCTTTAGTGATCTTTTGCGTGTTCTGGACGCTTGCGATCTTACTACGTATCTCTTTTGCGCCGGCCATGAGCTTCTCCTCAATGCCAGGCGGCTTGTCCTGAGACAAGCCGCCGGACGATTACCAGGATTGGGTTGCTTTGAAGGAATCGAGGATAGCTTTCAGCTTGCCTTCGATTTCGTCGTTATAGCCACCGGTCTGGTTGATCTCTTGCATCAGCGGAGCGTGATCACGGTCGACGTAAGCCAGCAGAGCGGCTTCGAAGCTACCGATTTTCGCCAGTTCCACATCTTCGAGGTAACCGCGTTCAGCCGCGAACAGTACCAGGCCCTGCTGAGCAACAGACATTGGTGCGTACTGTTTCTGCTTCAGCAGCTCGGTCACTTTCTGACCGTGGCTCAGCTGTTTACGGGTTGCTTCGTCCAGATCGGATGCGAACTGAGAGAACGCAGCCAGTTCACGATACTGTGCCAGCGCGGTACGGATACCACCGGACAGTTTCTTGATGATCTTGGTCTGAGCAGCACCACCAACACGGGATACGGAGATACCCGGGTTAACCGCCGGACGAATACCGGAGTTAAACAGGTTGGTTTCCAGGAAGATCTGACCATCGGTAATGGAGATTACGTTGGTCGGAACGAACGCAGAAACGTCACCCGCCTGGGTTTCAATGATCGGCAGTGCGGTCAGAGAGCCCGTTTTACCCTTCACTTCACCTTTGGTGAAGTTCTCGACGTATTCCGCGTTAACGCGGGAAGCACGCTCCAGCAGACGAGAGTGGAGGTAGAATACGTCGCCCGGGAATGCTTCACGTCCTGGTGGACGACGGAGCAGCAGGGAAACCTGACGATAAGCAACAGCCTGTTTAGACAGGTCATCGTATACGATCAGTGCATCTTCACCGCGGTCACGGAAGTATTCGCCCATTGCGCAACCCGCGTATGGCGCCAGGTATTGCAGTGCAGCAGATTCAGAAGCGGTAGCCACAACCACGATGGTGTTAGACAGCGCGCCGTGCTCTTCCAGTTTACGAACCACGTTAGAAATGGTGGACGCTTTCTGGCCGATGGCCACGTACACACATTTGATGCCGGAGTCACGCTGGTTGATGATGGCGTCGATTGCCATCGCGGTTTTACCGGTCTGACGGTCACCGATGATCAGTTCACGCTGACCACGACCGATTGGGATCATGGCGTCAACAGACTTATAGCCTGTCTGAACAGGCTGATCGACGGACTGACGATCGATAACGCCTGGTGCGATAACTTCGATTGGTGAGAAGCCATCGTGCTCAACCGGACCTTTACCGTCGATTGGCGCACCCAGGGTGTTAACAACGCGGCCCAGCAGGCCACGGCCAACCGGCACTTCCAGAATACGGCCAGTACACTTAACCTTCATGCCTTCGGCGAGGTCAGCGTATGGACCCATCACAACCGCACCTACGGAGTCGCGCTCCAGGTTCAGTGCGATAGCGTAACGGTTACCCGGCAGGGAAATCATCTCACCCTGCATACAATCGGCCAGGCCGTGGATGCGGATAACACCGTCACTTACAGAAACAATAGTACCTTCATTGTGAGCTTCGCTCACAACATTGAACTGAGCAATGCGCTGCTTGATCAGTTCGCTGATTTCGGTGGAATTCAGTTGCATGCTCCAGTCCCCTTAAGACTGCAAGACGTCTGCAAGGCGTTCAAGACGGCCGCGTACGCTGCCATCAATGACCATATCACCCGAGCGGATGATTACGCCTGCCATTACAGACTTATCGATTTTGCAATTCAGCTTAACTTTGCGTGACAGACGTTTTTCCATCGCGGCGGTGATTTTCGCAAGCTGTTCATCACTCAGTTCAGTCGCTGAAGTCACTTCGACTTCAGCTGTTGCTTCACTAAGGGCACGTAAGTGCTCAAACTGCTCGAGAACATCCGGGAGCACACGGAGACGACCATTTTCTGCCATCACCTTAATCAGGTTCTGGCCGTTGGCATCCAGTTGCTCTCCGCACACGGCGATAAACGACGCGGCGAGAGTTTCAGGCGCTAACGCACCGGAAAGCAACTCGGCCATTTGTTCGTTTTTCGTCACCTCAGCGGCAAACGCCAGCATATTCTGCCAGCGATCGACATTTTGGTGTTCGATAGCAAAGTCAAAAGCTGCTTTGGCGTAGGGGCGAGCTACCGTAACAAATTCAGACATCAGCCCCTCCCTCCTTACAGTTCAGCGACAAGTTTGTCCACGATGTCGCTGTTAGCAGCTTCATCCACGGAACGTTCGATGATCTTCTCGGCGCCAGCAACAGCCAGAATCGCAACCTGCTTACGCAGTTCTTCACGAGCACGTTTACGCTCAGCTTCAATTTCAGCCTGAGCCTGTGTCACGATCTTAGTACGTTCCTGTTCTGCTTCAGCTTTGGCTTCGTCCAGGATCTGCGAACGGCGTTTGTTAGCCTGTTCGATGATGACCTGAGCTTCCGCTTTCGCTTTTTTCAGCTGGTCTGTCGCGTTGGCCTGGGCAAGGTCCAAATCTTTCTTAGCGCGTTCTGCAGAAGCCAGACCGTCAGCAATTTCTTTCTGACGTTTTTCGATGGCAGCCATTAAAGGCGGCCATACATACTTCATGCAGAACCAGACAAAGAGAATAAACGCGATGGCCTGGCCGAGGATTGTTGCGTTCATGTTCACAGCACAATACCTCTTAAATTTCTGTGGCTTGGGGTTTTAAAACAACTACTACGCGACAGCAAACATCACGTACAGACCCAGACCTACAGCGATCATTGGGATAGCATCCACCAGACCCATAACGATAAAGAACTGAGTACGCAGCAGAGGAATCAGATCAGGTTGACGCGCTGCGCCTTCCAGGAATTTGCCCCCGAGGATGCCGATACCGATCGCAGCACCGATAGCCGCCAGACCCATCATCACAGCGGCAGCCATGTACAGCAGATCCATATTCAGGTTTTCCATGACAGTCTCCAGTTTGTTTCAATTAAAACGTAGTAGTGTTGGTAAAAAATCAGTGCTCTTCAGACGCCATCGACAGATAGACGATCGTCAGAACCATGAAGATAAAGGCTTGCAGCGTAATGATCAGGATGTGGAAAATGGCCCATGGCACATTCAGAATCCACTGTGACCACCACGGCAGAAGACCCGCGATCAGAATGAAAATCAGCTCACCCGCATACATGTTGCCGAACAGTCGCAGACCCAGTGAAACAGGTTTGGACAGCAGGCTAACGCCTTCCAGGATCAGGTTGACCGGAATAAACGCCCAGTGGTTGAACGGCTGCAAGGTAAGCTCTTTCACAAAGCCGCTTACGCCTTTCATTTTGATGCTGTAGAAAAGAATCAGGATAAACACGCCCAGCGCCATCGACAGAGTGATGTTCACGTCCGCAGACGGTACAACACGCAGCGCAGGCAGGCCGAAGATGTGCTCGCCGATGAACGGCAGCAGGTCAATTGGAAGCAGGTCCATCAGGTTCATCAGGAAGACCCAAACGAACACGGTCAAGGCCAGCGGAGCAATCAGCTTGCTCTTACCGTGGTACATGTCTTTGACGCTACCATGGACAAAGCCGATGATCATTTCGACGAACGTCTGGAATTTCCCTGGAACACCACTGGTCGCTCGTTTAGCAACACCGCGGAACATGGCCAGGAACAGAAGACCCAACACCACCGAGAAGAACATGGAGTCGATGTTGATCGTCCAGAAGGTGGCCGGGGGGTTATGCGGATCCACCAGCGAGAATGTACGCAGGTCCAGCTGAAGGTTATTCAGATGGTGACCTATGTAATCCTGCGGCGTCATATTTTCTGAAGCCATGATGCCTTTTACCCTTTGTTATTGATTACAGCTGGAGCCAGAACTTGTACCACCAGCACCAAAACCCACGTTGCTATCAGCGGCATGAAGACCACTTTCAAAACCGCCAGCGCCATCACCAGTAGAGCAAAGGTCAGCAACACCTTACACACTTCGCCAAGAGCGAAGGACCAGGCCACGCGGCCTTTGGCGGGTGTATGCGCCTGATGACGCCAGGCAAAAATCATAAACAACACGTTTGGCAGCACAACTGCCAAACCCCCGCACACGGCGGAGATGCCCCAGAAGGGGTCTTTGAGGCTAAACAGCAGTCCACTTGCTATCACAGCCAGAAACTGAATGAACAGAAGCTTACGAGCAACGTTTCTACTCAAGAGCGACACAGACATCACGTTTTTACTCCTGCTCCCTTCGAGGTATGCCGCGTGTCGTATAAAACGTCCTTTAAGGCTCAGAGTCAAGCATCAAAAAGCGGACAAATTATACGGTGCGTACCCGTGATTTCAAACATTAAGTAGCGAAAAGGTGAATAAATGTTTAAATATTTTTCCCCACCGCTATTTTTCAACTTTCGCTGAAAGCATCGACCTTCGAGCAAAACTGCAAACAGCGCGAAAACGTTGACTACAAAGCGTGCACGAGATCACAAAACACACATTTGCGATAAGGTTGTATTTATCAAAGCCGTAAATCGCACAGGAGTATCTTTCTGAAATCAAAGATAAAATATCGCAACTATTTTCAAAACAGCCCCGTACACAATAAAAACCTTTTATTGACATTCTTAATAAATAATTAACATCACACTCTGATTACAGTCTTCCACTTTTAGCAGACTGATATTTTCATAGTTGACTATCTTCACGGTGAATAATAGGCGCAACGTTAACCATAAGAAAAACCATGGTAAAAAAGAGGTTAAATGCTAACGGGTAAATCCATGTGAGTTGTGCTGTTTTTTAACATCACCAGAACAGCACAAATTCCACATTTTTTATTAATTTTTTAAAAATTGTTTGGCTTAATTATCACCAGATGACGTTCACCGTCGAGCTGAGGAATGTTTAATTTCTCGATGGATTCAACGGCAAAACCGTCCGGAAGCTGTTCAATTTCATCGCCCGGCAGTTGCCCTTTCAGCGCATAGAAACGCCCTTTCTCTTCTGCGGGCAAATGTTTACACCAGCTCACCATGTCATTGAGTGAAGCAAAGGCGCGGCTGATAACACCGTCAAACGGCGGTTCTGCCGGAAACGCCTCTACCCTGCTTTGAACGGGCGTGATGTTCTCAAGCTTCAGCTCATGCTGAACCTGTCGTAAAAAGCGCACGCGCTTACCGAGGCTGTCCAGCAGCGTGAAATGACTTTCCGGCCGGACAATCGACAGCGGAACCCCTGGCAGACCGGGCCCCGTGCCAACGTCGATAAAACGCTCACCCTTCAGATACGGTGCCACAACGATGCTATCGAGAATATGGCGTACCAGCATCTCGTTGGGGTCGCGTACCGACGTCAGGTTGTACGCTTTGTTCCATTTGTTCAGCATATCGACATAGGCCACCAGCTGGTTTTTCTGGTGATCGGTGAGCGAAATACCTGCCTGATCCAGCAGACGAGAGAGTTTGTTGAGCACGGTGAATACCTGTTGGAAAACTTAGGTGGCGGGTGGCGCTTCGCTTACCCGCCCTACGGGTTCAGTAGGCCCGGTAAGCGCATCGCCACCGGGCAATGTTCTGGGCATTACGCGCTGCGGCGCAGCATACCCTGTTTCTTCAACCACACCAGCAGAATCGAAATCGCGGCAGGCGTAACGCCAGAGATACGTGATGCCTGGCCGATGGATACCGGTTTATGATCGTTCAGCTTAGCGATCACTTCGTTGGAAAGCCCCGTCACCTGACGGTAGTCCAGCATTTCCGGCAGCAACGTGTTTTCGTTACGCTGCTGTTTTTCAATCTCATCCTGTTGGCGCGCGATATAGCCTTCGTACTTCACCTGAATTTCGACCTGTTCAGCGGCTTCGGCATCTTCAAGACCCGGGGCGAACGCGGTGAGTTTCACCAGATTCTCATAGGTCACTTCGGGACGACGCAGCAGATCTTCACCGCTGGCTTCACGTGAGAGCGGCGCAGTTAAGTGAGCGTTCACTTCGGCAGCGGTTTCCGCCTGTGGATTAACCCACGTGGTTTTCAGACGCTGACGTTCCTGTTCAATGCGCTCCAGCTTCTCGTTAAAGCGTGCCCAGCGTTCATCATCGACCAGACCCAGCTCGCGGCCCATTTCAGTCAGACGCAGGTCGGCGTTATCTTCGCGCAGCATCAGGCGATATTCCGCACGAGAGGTAAACATACGGTACGGTTCTTTGGTGCCCAGGGTGCAGAGATCGTCAACCAGTACGCCCAGATAGGCCTGAGAACGCGCCGGGGCCCAGCCCTCTTTTTCGGCAGAGAAACGGGCAGCGTTCAGACCGGCCAGCAGACCCTGTGCAGCCGCTTCTTCGTAACCGGTGGTGCCGTTAATCTGGCCCGCGAAGAACAGACCGTGGATGAATTTGCTCTCCAGGGTTGGCTTCAGGTCACGCGGGTCGAAGAAATCGTACTCAATAGCGTAGCCAGGGCGAACGATTTTCGCATTCTCCATGCCCTGCATTGAGCGAACAATCTGCATCTGCACATCGAACGGCAGGCTGGTGGAGATACCGTTCGGATAAATTTCGTTTGAGGTCAGCCCTTCAGGCTCCAGGAAGATCTGGTGCTGGTTACGATCGGCAAAGCGCATCACTTTGTCTTCGATCGACGGGCAGTAACGCGGACCGATCCCTTCGATCACACCGGCGTACATTGGGCTGCGATCGAGGTTATTGCGGATCACGTCATGGGTTTTTTCGTTGGTATGCGTGATGTAGCACGGTACCTGCTGCGGATGTTGCGCCGCATTGCCCATGAACGAGAAGACCGGCATCGGGTTATCACCGTGCTGTTGCGCAAGCACGCTGAAATCAATGGTGCGCGCGTCAATACGCGGCGGTGTGCCAGTCTTCAGGCGGCTTACGCGCAGTGGCAGTTCACGCAGACGACGAGAGAGCGGAATGGATGGCGGATCGCCTGCACGGCCACCGCTGTAGTTATCCAGACCAATATGAATTTTCCCGTCCAGGAAGGTGCCGACGGTCAGTACCACCGCTTTGGCGCGGAATTTAAGGCCCATCTGGGTCACTGCACCCACGACGCGATCGTTCTCAACGATAAGATCTTCTACCGCCTGCTGGAAGATCATCAGGTTTGGCTGGTTCTCCAGCGCGGTACGTACGGCCTGACGATAAAGCACGCGGTCTGCCTGTGCACGAGTGGCACGCACTGCCGGCCCTTTACTCGCGTTTAGTATCCTAAACTGGATGCCTGCATGATCGATCGCTTTCGCCATCAGGCCGCCAAGCGCATCCACTTCTTTTACCAGGTGTCCTTTCCCAATGCCGCCAATCGCCGGATTACAGGACATTTGTCCCAGCGTGTCGATATTGTGTGTCAAAAGCAGGGTCTGTTGACCCATACGCGCTGCGGCCATTGCGGCCTCAGTGCCTGCGTGACCCCCGCCAATGATGATGACGTCAAAAGGATCCTGATAAAACATGGTGGTCTGCCTCGCGTAAAGCGGTATGAAAATGGATTGAAGCCCGGGCCGTGGATTCTACTCAACTTTAGTCTTTCGAGAAAGCATTGGGATCCTGGGCTATTAAAAAGAAGATCTTTTTATTTAGAGATCTGTTCTATTGTGATCTCTTATTAGGATCGCGTACTTGTGTGGATAAGTCCGATCCGGCAAATAAGATCATGCAGTTAGGAAGGATCGTTTGCTGTGAATGATCGGTGATCCTGGACCGTATAAGCTGGGATCAGATCGCTACTTTATACACAGGCTAAAAACGATACAACAGTTGTTCTTTGGATAACTACGGGTTAATACGAGCTTTTAACCAGAGTTATCCACATCTGATCGCGCGATCTTTAATCGTTTTTGAGTAAATTTTTCCATTCACCCAACCAGATCTCGGCCGGATCCTCCGGAATATCATGATCGAGGATGTTGATCTTGAGTGTTTCACCCAGCTGTTTTGCTCCGCAAGAGGTGACAACAGCTTCGACTTTCTCTATTGCCCCGCAAAAGGTGTCATATTCACGACTGCCGATCCCCACAGCGCCAAAACGGACCTTTGAGAGGTCAGGCTGCTGTTCCTGCAGTTCGTCATATAAAGGTTGCAGGTTATCCGGCAGATCGCCCGCGCCATGCGTGGAGGTGATCAGCAGCCAGACCCCGTCAGTCGGGAGATCTTCAAGCAGCGGTCCGTGCAGGGTTTGTGTTGAAAAGCCCGCATCTTCCAGCTTCTCAGCCAGATGTTCCGCTACATATTCCGCACCACCGAGGGTGCTGCCGCTGATAAGGGTAATGTCCGCCATTGATCGCTCGCTCAGATAAAGAGGGAGATATTGTACGCTGTGAACGAGCTGGGATCTACCTGTGGAAAATGTGGGAATGAATTTGCCCGATCATGGGCGGATGGTACGCATGATCGGGTTTTGCAGGGAGATCAGTGTCTCGGTGGACTGAATTTCATCAATTGTTTGGATCTTGTTGATAAGTACCTGCTGGAGGGCATCGATGGATCGGCACATCACTTTTATAAAGATGCTGTAGTGCCCCGTGGTGTAGTACGCCTCGGTGACCTCATCCAGCGCATTGAGCCTGGCCAGGGCGGAAGGATAGTCTTTTGCGCTTTTAAGAATGATGCCGATAAAGCAGCAGACGTCGTAACCCAGCTGCTTCGGGCTAACGTCAATGCGCGCGCCGGTAATGATCCCCGCCTGCTTCATTTTCTCTACGCGAACGTGAATGGTTCCCGGGCTGACACCAAACTGTTTCGCCAGTTCGGCGTAGGCGGTACGGGCATTGGCCATTAACGCCTCGAGTATGCCGCGGTCGAGATTGTCGATCTGATAATTTTCCATAGCTTTTTCTTATGAAGATTGATGATTCTTTCTATTCTAGCCTCATATTTTATCGATTCAAAAGTGAAGTCGGCTTTTTGTTGTTGAGTTATTGAATTAAGTGCCGGTTCTGTTGCTTAATCATTACCAACAGGACGCAGGAGTATAAATAATGAAAACCGCTTACATCGCAAAACAACGCCAGATCAGTTTCGTTAAATCCCATTTTTCCCGCCAGCTGGAAGAGAAGCTTGGGCTGATTGAGGTTCAGGCACCAATTTTGAGCCGGGTGGGCGACGGGACGCAGGATAACTTGTCTGGATGCGAAAAAGCGGTACAGGTGAAAGTGAAAACACTGCCAGATGCCCAGTTCGAAGTGGTTCATTCCCTGGCGAAGTGGAAGCGTCAGACCCTGGGACAACACGACTTCAGCGCGGGCGAAGGGCTTTACACGCACATGAAAGCCCTTCGCCCCGATGAAGACCGCCTCTCACCTATTCACTCTGTTTACGTTGACCAGTGGGACTGGGAGCGCGTGATGGGTGATGGCGAGCGTCACCTCGGCACGCTGAAATCCACCGTTGAGGCGATCTACGCCGGGATCAAAGCGACTGAAGCGGCCGTGAGCAAAGAGTTTGGTCTGGCACCGTTCCTGCCGGAAACGATCCACTTTGTTCATAGCCAGGCACTGTTGAGCCGTTTCCCGGATCTTGATGCCAAAGGCCGTGAACGTGCGATTGCGAAAGAGTTGGGTGCAGTATTCCTGATCGGCATTGGCGGCAAACTCTCTGATGGCAAACGCCACGACGTCCGTGCGCCGGATTATGATGACTGGAGCACCGCGGGCGAGCACGACTATGCCGGGCTGAACGGCGATATCCTGGTCTGGAACCCGGTACTGGAAGATGCATTTGAGCTCTCCTCTATGGGGATCCGCGTGGATGCCGACGCGCTGAAACGCCAGCTGGCGGTGACCGGTGACGAAGATCGTCTCAAATTAGAGTGGCACCAGGCGTTGCTGCGCGGCGAAATGCCGCAGACCATCGGGGGAGGGATCGGCCAGTCCCGTCTGACCATGCTGCTGCTGCAACTGCCGCATATTGGTCAGGTACAGTGTGGCGTCTGGCCGCAGCAGGTGCGTGACAGCGTGGGATCTCTTCTTTAATTAACGCTGCCAGCGTCTGAGCAGGCGGCTACGCAACCCGGTATCAAAGCGCCAGATATGATCGAAGATGCGCATGATGCCGGGTTTACCATGAGCGGACATCGCGACGGCGTGAAAACGGTGCTGATGCACCCGCTGTAACTCCTTCACTTTATTAACCACATCATCCGGCAGTCGCTGGGCTATAAAATCGGAAATGACGACCGCATCGGCGTCGTACCAGTCACCCCCCTGCATCCGCTCAACGATGCTGCGAAAGCAGCTGGCCAGGTCAGTGCCCCCGCGAAAACGCTGGCTTAAAAAACGGATTGCCTGCTCTATTCCCTGCTGGTTCGTCAGCTCATAACCCACGACTTCGCTGGAGAAGAGCATGATGAAGCAGCGACGGCGGTCGGCGAGCGCCACGCGCATCAGTGCCAGGCAAAACGCTTTTGCACACTGTTCGTTAAATCCGCCCATCGAACCGGACGTATCCACACAAACAATAAACGGCCCGCGCGGCTGTTCATCAAAATCCTGATGGACGACCGGACGCTGGCTAAGTTTCTCGCGCCACGCTTCGCCGTGCAGCCGGTAGGTAAGAAGCTGTTTTTCCACCAGCCGACGGTAGAACTCATACTCCAGCTCGGTCATTCCGAGCGTGCTCAGTTCGGTGGGCAGCAGGCGCAGAATGTCATCGCTCTGCTGGAGCCCGTCGACCTGTTCTGGCACGGTTGCCGGTTCACGCACCAGGGTGCGGAAGGTTTCCATCGGGGCATCCTTCTTTGGAACCGATTTTGCCTCCCTTGAGCGCCCCAGCTGTTCAGCAAGCTTCATCAATTCCGGCTGCTGCGCCAGAAAATCGCCGTATTTGACGATCAACTGGTAATCTCCGCGTTTGAGCTGACCGGCACTCATGTCCCAGAGACGTCCTGCGGCGTTTTCATTTTCCACCAGCACCTGCTCAAGCTGACCGCTTAAGGTCATGCGTTCCTGAACTTCACTGAGCAGCTGTTCACGTTCTTCATCCAGCAACTGCTGGTTTAACGTTGTGGCCTGAACCACCAGACTGAGGCGCCAGCGTTGTAAAAAGAGAGTATGCAGTGCGGGGGTAAAGGTGGCGTTATCCGTGACCAGCGCCCGGGCCTGGCTGGCAAACGGAGAGTGGACGTTATCGAGTACTGCCAGGGTTTGTGGGAGCTGGACGATAAACTGCGTCGTGGAGAGCCGTTGACACTGTTGATAGGCCGCGACTTCCTCCGTCAGTTCCGGCGGAACTTCAGTCTCTTTGAATCGCTGTCGCAGATTATCTCGCCAGCGCGGAAGATCGTCGGTCATCGCCTTTTTGAGCTTCGGGAATTTTTCAAAAAACGCCGCCAGCTGTGGCGACGCCAGAAGGGTAATCACCACCTCCTCGATCAACCCTTCCTCGCTGACCGCCAGCATCACGTTGAGCGTGTCCAGCGTTAGCATTGACGCGCCTGTTTGATCTGCGCGCTGACATCCTGCAGGCTGGCTTCGATGCGACCTAACCAGTCGCTATGAATAAAGAGGCATTTTTGCTGTTCGCTAAAGCGGGTGTGCTGCTGGTGCCATTCGGTATCCAGGGCGTCCAGCTGCTGTTTGATCTCTTCCGGCACGCTGTCAGAAGCGGTGCCAGGAAGCGCAAGACGCGAGCCCTGCAGGCTGACGTCGCGGATCACCAGGTGCTGGCTGCTGTCTACTTCCATCGTGAGCGGCTGCGCGAAACCGATGCCGTTGAGTTTTCCGCGGATCTCACCGCCTTTGTCGAGCCACTGAGATAGCGCCTCGCGCTCAACCGTAATGTGTACCACCTGCATATCATGCAGTTTGAGCGGCTGCTGGAGCAGCAGCGTTAGCGTCGTACCGGTCAGATCGGCGGGGAGCTCGTAATGCGGTTTGCGGGCGAACATACCGCCCAGACGATTGACTTTCAGCGCCGTTTTATCACTTTGCTGCTGTTGGAGCTGGATGCGGCGTTGAGTAATCGCCCCCAGCTGGTTGAGCATCGCCTGCTGCCCCCATGCGTGTCCGGTCATCAATACGTCCAGCTGCTGCTGCATCAGGTTCATGCCTTCTGCGTCGTGCCAGAGGCAGTCTTTCAGCAGGATCAGATCGATGGGCGCGACGGCATCACGACCGCTGAACAGGGCGCTTGCCTGGAGCAGACGAATCGCCTTTTTCCAGCGACGGTCCGAGACATACGGTGCGGAAGGAAGTAAATCAAGCTGCTGGCGCAGCATGAAGATCAGTTCAAAAACGGCATCGGGCAGTTTGATTTTGCCGATCTCTTCCTGCCACTGGTAATACTCCTCGTCCGTCACCTGCAAAGAAGCCGCCACCGGGTTTTCGTTCTCATCCTGCTGGCTGACCAGCATAGAGCGGAAGTTTGACTTGTCCTGGACTTTATCGAGCCACAGGCGGATCAGCATACGGTCATACAGCGCTTCCAGGCTGCTGTCGGCTTCGGGCAGTTCGTTTGACGCGGCCACCAGCAGACGCATGGGGATTTTCTCTTCGCTGGCCCCGTTGCGAAACCGGCGTTCGTTAATCGCCGTGAGCAGGGTGTTCAGGATTGCCGGGCCGGCTTTCCAGATCTCATCGAGAAAGACAATTTCTGCTTCCGGAAGATAACCCGCTGTCAGACGCTCATAACGCCCCTCGTCTTTGAGGGCCTGAATAGAGAGCGGACCGAAAACCTCTTCGGGGGTGGAGAAGCGCGTCATGAGATATTCAAAGGCGCGAGCATTCTGAAAAGCGAACTTCAGGCGGCGTGCGATCAGGCTTTTGGCAATGCCCGGCGGACCCAGCAGAAACACGCTTTCACCGCTCAACGCTGCCAGTAAGCAAAGGCGAATGGCGTGGCTACGCTCGAAAAGGCCTTTCTCTAGCGCACTGCTGAGGCGGGAAATTCTTTCTGCTAATAAATGTGAGTGAGCCATAATAGTTTTGCATCCTTTCGCCGTCGTGGCGGCCAATTGAAGCGAGTATAGACGTTTCAGTCAGAGCTGGTAATAGGCTGAAGTGCGGCGCAATTTTCTTTGCGCTACATTAATGCGGTTGCATTTAGGGGTTCGATTTTGCAACGAATCGTGCATACTGTGCGCTTTTTGTGGGCCAAGGGACCGGGAACACATTTGTTATTTAAACGAAAAGACTAGTCTATGAGCACTGATAATAAGCAATCATTACCCGCAATAACGCTTGCTGCGATCGGGGTTGTCTACGGTGATATCGGTACCAGCCCGCTTTATACGCTTCGTGAATGTCTGTCCGGCCAGTTTGGCTTTGGTGTTGAGCGTGATGCCGTGTTTGGCTTCTTGTCACTCATCTTCTGGCTGCTGATCCTGGTTGTTTCTGTTAAATATCTCTCCTTCGTTATGCGTGCAGATAACGCGGGCGAAGGCGGGATCCTGACCCTGATGTCCCTTGCCGGGCGCAACACCTCCGCCAGAATGACGTCCGTGCTGGTGATTATCGGCCTGATCGGCGGCAGTTTCTTCTACGGAGAGGTGGTTATCACACCCGCCATTTCGGTCCTCTCGGCGATAGAGGGCCTGGAGATTATTGCGCCACAGCTCGATACGTGGGTGGTTCCGCTGGCGATAATCGTATTAACGCTGCTGTTTGCGATCCAGAAGCACGGTACCGGGCTGGTGGGTAAACTGTTTGCGCCGATTATGCTGGCCTGGTTCCTGATCCTCGCGGCCCTCGGTTTGCGCAGCATTATTGCTAACCCTGAAGTGCTGCATGCCCTGAATCCTTACTGGGCCGTGCATTTCTTCCTCGAATATAAAGTTGTTTCCTTCGTGGCGCTTGGCGCGGTCGTGCTCTCCATCACTGGCGTGGAGGCGTTGTATGCCGATATGGGTCACTTCGGGAAACTGCCTATCCGCGTGGCATGGTTTATTGTGGTGCTGCCGTCGCTGGTGCTGAACTACTTCGGTCAGGGCGCGCTGCTGCTCAAGAACCCGGAAGCGATTAAGAACCCGTTCTTCCTGCTGGCGCCTGACTGGGCGCTGGTACCGATGCTGATTCTGGCGACGCTGGCGACCGTCATTGCTTCTCAGGCGGTGATTTCGGGGGTGTTCTCTCTGACGCGCCAGGCCGTGCGTCTGGGGTATCTCTCGCCAATGCGCATCATCCATACTTCAGAGATGGAGTCGGGTCAGATCTACATTCCGTTCGTTAACTGGCTGCTCTATTTCGCGGTTGTGATTGTTATCGTGAGCTTTGAGCACTCCAGTAACCTGGCGGCGGCGTACGGTATTGCGGTAACCGGTACGATGGTGCTGACATCGCTTCTTTCCACCACCGTGGCGTACCGAAACTGGCACTGGAATAAATTCCTTGTGGCAATGATTCTGGTGGGCTTCCTGTGCATCGACGTGCCGTTGTTCTCTGCGAACCTCGACAAGATTGTCTCCGGCGGTTGGCTGCCGCTGACGCTGGGTCTGGTGATGTTCATCGTGATGACCACGTGGAAGAGCGAGCGCTTCCGTCTGCTGCGTCGTATGCATGAGCACGGTAACTCTCTGGAGGCGATGATCGCTTCCCTGGAGAAATCCCCGCCGGTGCGCGTGCCGGGAACGGCGGTGTATATGTCTCGTGCCCTGAACGTCATCCCGTTCGCGCTGATGCATAACCTCAAGCACAACAAGGTTCTGCACGAGCGCGTGATCCTGCTGACGTTGCGTACCGAAGATGCGCCGTACGTTCACAACGTGCGTCGCGTGCAAATCGAGCAGCTGTCCCCGACATTCTGGCGCGTGGTGGCGAGTTACGGCTGGCGCGAAACGCCAAATGTGGAAGAGGTGTTCCACCGCTGCGGTCTTGAAGGGTTAAGCTGCCGGATGATGGAGACGTCGTTCTTTATGTCGCACGAGTCGCTGATTATCGGCAAGCGTCCCTGGTATCTGCGCCTGCGCGGTAAGCTTTATCTTATCCTGCAGCGTAACGCTCTGCGTGCGCCTGACCAGTTTGAGATCCCACCTAACCGCGTGATTGAGCTGGGAACGCAGGTCGAGATTTAAGTCCTTCTGCGGGCTGATGCCCTCACCCCGAGCCTCTCCCACAGGGAGAGGGCGCAAACATAAAAAACGGTAACCTGACGGTTACCGTTTTGCATTTACCTCCCCCTCTATTTCACTTAGCGAAACGTTTCGACGTTGATCACAAATCTGTTACGCCATGATGGTTTTCTGAACACTCTTGCGGCTACACTCTTTTTAGCGAAACGTTTCGCTAGTGGAGCAGAAAATGAAGAAAGGCACAGTTCTCAACTCAGAAATCTCATCGGTCATTTCCCGTCTTGGGCATACCGATACGCTGGTGGTTTGCGATGCAGGCTTACCGGTTCCGCGCAGCACAACCCGTATTGATATGGCGTTAACGCAGGGAGTTCCTTCGTTTATGCAGGTACTGGATGTGGTGACGTCGGAGATGCAGGTTGAGGCGGCCATTCTCGCGGCGGAAATCAAACAACATAATCCGCAACTCCACGAAACGTTGCTTAAGTTTATTGAGCAACTGCAGCAACACCAGGGAAACACCATAGAAATTCGTTACACAACGCACGAGCAGTTCAAACAACAAACCGCAGACAGTCAGGCGGTGATTCGCAGCGGGGAGTGTTCCCCGTATGCGAATATCATTCTCTGTGCTGGCGTCACCTTCTGAGGCCATCATGGACGCATTACTGCAACTCAAGGGGATCGATAAATCGTTCCCGGGCGTAAAAGCCCTCTCCGGTGCGGCGCTGAATGTCTACTCCGGTCGCGTGATGGCGCTGGTGGGCGAAAACGGTGCGGGCAAATCCACCATGATGAAAGTGCTGACCGGGATTTACCAACGTGATGCCGGTTCGCTGCTCTGGCTGGGTAAAGAGACCACCTTTAACGGCCCGAAATCTTCTCAGGAAGCGGGTATCGGTATCATCCACCAGGAGCTAAACCTGATCCCGCAGCTCACCATTGCGGAGAACATCTTCCTCGGCCGTGAGTTTGTGAACCGGTTTGGCAAAATCGACTGGAAAACCATGTACGCCGAAGCGGACAAGCTGCTCGCGAAGCTGAACCTGCGCTTTAAGAGCGACCGTCTGGTAGGCGAGCTCTCCATCGGCGATCAGCAGATGGTGGAAATCGCGAAGGTGCTGAGCTTTGAATCCAAAGTCATCATCATGGATGAGCCGACCGACGCTCTGACTGATACCGAAACCGAATCCCTGTTCCGCGTGATCCGCGAGCTGAAATCGCAGGGTCGTGGGATTGTCTATATTTCTCACCGCATGAAAGAGATCTTCGAGATTTGCGATGACGTCACCGTCTTCCGCGACGGGCAGTTTATTGCCGAGCGCGAAGTGGCGACGCTGACCGAAGATACGCTCATCGAAATGATGGTGGGACGTAAGCTGGAAGATCAGTATCCGCGTCTGGATAAAGCACCGGGTGAGATCCGCCTGAAGGTGGATAACCTCTGCGGTCCGGGCGTTCACGATGTGACCTTTACCCTGCGCCAGGGTGAGATCCTCGGTGTCGCGGGTCTGATGGGCGCGGGACGTACCGAACTGATGAAAGTGCTCTACGGCGCACTGCCGCGCACCAGCGGTTATGTCACCCTCGACGGTCATGAAGTGGTGACGCGCTCTCCGCAGGATGGCCTGGCGAACGGTATCGTCTATATCTCTGAAGACCGCAAGCGCGACGGTTTAGTGCTGGGCATGTCGGTAAAAGAGAACATGTCGCTTACCGCGCTGCGCTATTTCAGCCGCAGCGGCGGCAGCCTTAAGCATAAAGACGAGCAGCAGGCGGTCAGTGATTTTATCCGTCTCTTTAACGTCAAAACGCCGTCAATGGAGCAGGCGATTGGCCTGTTGTCCGGTGGTAATCAGCAGAAAGTGGCGATTGCCCGCGGGCTGATGACGCGCCCGAAAGTCTTGATCCTCGACGAGCCAACCCGCGGCGTAGACGTTGGCGCAAAGAAAGAGATCTATCAGCTGATTAACCAGTTCAAGGCCGACGGGCTGAGCATCATTCTGGTCTCTTCCGAGATGCCAGAAGTATTAGGCATGAGCGATCGCATTATCGTCATGCATGAAGGGCATCTCGGCGGTGAATTCACTCGCGAGCAGGCCACCCAGGAAGTTCTGATGGCTGCCGCTGTGGGCAAGCTTAATCGCGTGAATCAGGAGTAAGAAGATGACTACCCAGGCTGTTTCTGGTCGCCGCTATTTCACAAAGGCATGGCTGATGGAACAAAAATCGCTGATTGCCCTGCTGGTGCTGATCGCGATTGTGTCGACCATGAGTCCGAATTTCTTCACCGTTAATAACCTCTTCAACATTCTGCAGCAGACGTCTGTGAACGCCATTATGGCGGTCGGGATGACGCTGGTGATTTTGACCTCGGGTATCGATCTGTCCGTCGGTTCCCTGCTGGCGCTCACCGGTGCGATCGCCGCTTCGCTTGTCGGGATTGAAGTCAACGCGCTGGTGGCGGTTGCCGCTGCACTGGCAGCAGGCGCGGCGATTGGCGCTGTAACCGGCGTAATCGTGGCAAAAGGGCGTGTTCAGGCGTTTATCGCCACGCTGGTCATGATGCTGCTGCTGCGTGGTGTGACCATGGTCTACACCAACGGTAGCCCGGTCAATACCGGGTTTACGGATAATGCCGATCTGTTTGGCTGGTTCGGTATTGGCCGTCCGCTGGGCGTCCCGACGCCGGTCTGGATCATGGCTATCGTCTTCCTGGCGGCGTGGTACATGCTGCATCACACCCGTCTGGGTCGTTACATTTATGCGCTGGGCGGTAACGAAGCGGCAACGCGTCTGTCCGGTATTAGCGTCAATAAAGTCAAAATTATCGTTTACTCCCTGTGCGGCCTGCTGGCCTCTCTGGCGGGCATCATCGAAGTGGCGCGTCTTTCTTCTGCGCAGCCAACGGCGGGTACGGGCTATGAACTGGATGCCATCGCGGCGGTGGTTCTGGGCGGTACGAGTCTGGCGGGCGGTAAAGGTCGCATTGTTGGGACATTGATCGGCGCACTGATCCTCGGTTTCCTGAATAATGGTTTGAATTTGTTAGGTGTTTCCTCCTATTACCAGATGATCGTTAAGGCAGTGGTGATTTTGCTGGCGGTACTGGTAGACAACAAAAAACAGTAACTGACGACACTACAGGACATCTTAGATATGAACATGAAAAAACTGGCTACCCTGGTTTCCGCTGTCGCGCTGAGCGCAACCGTAAGTGCTAACGCCATGGCGAAAGACACCATCGCGCTGGTTGTCTCTACCCTGAACAACCCGTTCTTCGTCTCCCTGAAGGATGGTGCGCAGAAAGAAGCTGACAAGCTGGGTTACAACCTGGTCGTGCTGGATTCTCAGAACAACCCGGCGAAAGAGCTGGCGAACGTTCAGGACTTAACCGTTCGTGGCACCAAAATCCTGCTGATCAACCCAACCGATTCTGACGCCGTAGGTAACGCCGTTAAAATGGCAAACCAGGCGAAAATTCCGGTGATCACGCTGGACCGTCAGGCGAACAAAGGCGATGTAGTCAGCCACATCGCGTCTGATAACGTGCTGGGCGGTAAAATCGCCGGTGATTACATTGCGAAGAAAGCCGGTGAAGGCGCCAAAGTCATCGAACTGCAGGGTATTGCCGGGACGTCCGCAGCGCGTGAGCGTGGCGAAGGCTTCCAGCAGGCTGTTGCTGCACACAAATTCAATGTCCTGGCGAGCCAGCCAGCAGACTTCGACCGTACTAAAGGTCTGAACGTTATGCAGAACCTGCTGACCGCACATCCTGACGTGCAGGCTGTGTTTGCACATAACGATGAGATGGCGCTGGGTGCGCTGCGTGCCCTGCAGACTGCGGGTAAATCTGATGTGATGGTTGTCGGATTTGACGGTACGCCGGATGGTGAAAAAGCGGTAAATGATGGCAAACTGGCTGCGACCATCGCTCAGCTGCCTGAGCAGATTGGCGCGACTGGCGTACAAACTGCCGACAAAGTGCTGAAGGGCGAAAAAGTTCAGGCCAAATACCCTGTTGACCTGAAGCTGGTCATCAAGCAGTAAAAGGCGAATCAGGCAGTCGCTGGCTGCCTGAGGGACACCAATAAAGAAAAGTGTGGCATACGCCACCGGGTAACACCGGTGGCGCTCTCAGATGGACAATCCAACCATGAAAACCGCAGGTAACCTCGTCGTCCTTGGCAGTATCAATGCCGATCACATTCTTAACCTTGAATCATTCCCTGCACCGGGCGAAACCGTCACGGGTAATCAGTACCAGGTAGCATTTGGCGGTAAGGGCGCAAACCAGGCCGTCGCCGCCGGACGCAGTGGGGCGAATATTGCGTTTATCGCCTGCACGGGTGATGACGATACCGGTGAGCGCGTACGTAAACAGCTGGCCAGCGATAATATTGATATCGCGCCGGTCAGCGTTGTTGCGGGGGAGTCTACCGGCGTGGCGCTGATTTTCGTCAACGCTGAAGGTGAGAATGTCATCGGTATTCATGCGGGTGCTAACGCTGCGCTGACGACGGCGCGCGTAGAAGCGCAACGAGCACTCATCGGTGGAGCCGAAGCCCTGCTGATGCAGCTGGAGTCACCGGTTGAAAGCGTGCTGGCCGCCGCCAAAATTGCGCATGAAAATCATACCACTGTCGTACTTAACCCTGCTCCAGCCCGTGTATTATCAGACGAGTTGTTGGCGCTGGTGGACATCATTACGCCAAACGAAACCGAAGCGGAAAAGCTGACGGGCATTCGTGTTGAAAATGATGATGATGCCGCGCGTGCGGCGAAAGTGTTGCATGAAAAGGGCATCGGGACCGTTATCATTACTCTTGGCAGCCGTGGGGTGTGGGCAAGCGTAAACGGCGAAGGGCGTCGCGTGCCGGGCTTCAGGGTTAAAGCCATTGATACGATTGCCGCAGGCGATACCTTTAACGGTGCGCTGGTGACGGCGCTGCTGGAAGGCAAAGTGATGGATGATGCGATCCGCTTTGCGCATGCCGCCGCCGCAATTGCGGTGACGCGTAAAGGGGCACAGCCTTCCGTACCGTGGCGCAAAGAGATCGATGAATTCTTAAGTCAGCAGGGGTAACGCTTGGCTACGATGAAAGATGTCGCCCGCATGGCGGGCGTTTCTACTTCGACTGTCTCTCACGTTATTAATAACGATCGTTTCGTTAGCGAGGCGATTCGGGAGAAAGTCGAAGCCGCAGTAAAAGATCTCAACTATGCGCCGTCGGCGCTGGCGCGCAGCCTTAAGCTTAACCAGACGCGCACCATCGGTATGCTGATCACCGCCAGTACCAACCCTTTTTATTCTGAACTTGTTCGCGGCGTAGAGCGCAGCTGCTTCGAGCGTGGCTACAGTCTGGTGCTGTGCAATACCGAGGGTGACGAACAGCGTATGAACCGTAACCTGGAAACGCTGATGCAAAAACGCGTCGACGGGTTATTGCTGCTCTGTACCGAAACCCATCAGCCGTCGAAAGAGATTATCCAGCGCTACCCTTCAATTCCTACGGTGATGATGGACTGGGCACCGTTCGATGGGACCAGCGATCTGATTCAGGATAATTCCCTGCTGGGCGGCGACATGGCAACTCAGCATCTGATCGATAAAGGTCATACCCGCATCGCCTGCATTACCGGCCCGCTGGATAAAACCCCGGCGCGCTTGCGTCTGGAAGGTTATCTCTCGGCGATGGAACGCGCGGGTCTTGCCATCCCTGACGGCTACCGGATCACCGGTGATTTCGAATTTAACGGCGGCTTTGAGGCGATGCAGACATTGCTGATGCAAGAGCCGCGTCCGCAGGCGGTATTTATCGGTAACGATGCGATGGCATTTGGTGCTTATCAGGCGTTGTATCAGGCGGGGTTACGCGTTCCGGACGATATGGCGATCATTGGCTACGATGATATCGAACTGGCGCGCTACATGACGCCGCCGCTGACCACCATTCATCAGCCGAAAGATGAACTGGGTGAGCTGGCCGTTGATGTGTTGATCCACCGAATGGCGCAGCCCACGCTGCAACAGCAACGTCTGCAGCTTACTCCTGTTCTGATGGAACGGGGTTCGGTTTAGCCTTTGCTTTGTGGCGCTCTTTGATCAGATTTCGGCCGTCTTTCGGTTTTAACAGCATAAAGACCAGCGCCGATACCACCGTGAGTGCGCCCATCGTAATAAAGGTATAGTGGAACTGCTCAACGGTATTCGCGCTGTCAAAACCCTCATAAAAGCGCAGCACTGCTGCACTTACCGCCACCCCTAAACTGATCGACAGCTGCTGCGTTACCGCCAGCACGCTGTTGCCGCTACTGGCATTCTCGTCAGTCAGATCGGCAAGGGTAATGGTGTTCATCGACGTAAACTGCGTCGACATTGCCATGCCCAGCACAAACAACGGCAGGATCAGCATCCAGACGGGAAGAGAGGCGGATTGCAGAGAGAATTGCGCAATCATCAGGCCGATAAAGACCGTCACGCCAACCAGCGTCTTACGATAGCCAAACCAGCGCAGTACCTGCGTGACGGTTGATTTTGCCAGAATTGAACCCATTGCCGTGGGCGCCATCATGCAGCCGGCAATCAGGGCCGGATAGCCAAAACCTACCTGCAACATCAATGGCATCAGGAACGGTACGCATCCTGTCCCCAGGCGTGAAGCTATGTTTCCTGCAATCCCGACGGAGAAGGTCCGGGTGTTAAACAGCGATAAAGAGATAAGCGGTGTCGGGTGGCGACGCGCATGACGTATATAAAGAAGGAAAAGCAGAATACCGCTGAGGATGACGGCCAGTGCCAGCCACGTTTCAACGATTTTCTCACCAAACAGCTCCATCCCGCTGGAGAACAGCACCAGGCTTAGACCAAACAGGAAAAATCCGCCCATATCGAAGCTGCGTCTTGGCGTGGTGAAGTTGGGCATATATTTGCGAGCGTAGAACAGCCCTGCCACACCAATCGGGATATTAATCAGGAAGATCCAGTGCCAGCTTGCCCAGGTCACAAACACGCCGCCGAGTACCGGGCCCAGTATCGGGCCGACGAGGCCCGGCATGGTGACGAAGTTGAGCACGGGAAGCAGCTCGCTGCGTGGGTAGGCACGCAGCAATGCCAGGCGCGCCACGGGCATCATCATCGCGCCGCCAATGCCCTGTAACACGCGGAAGATAACCAGCTCTGTTAAGGATGTGGAGAGCGCGCAGGCCAGCGAACCCAGGGTAAAGAGCGTTACGGCCAGCATGAAAACTCTGCGGGTACCGAAGCGGTCAGCCAGCCAGCCGCTTACCGGGATCAGCATCGCCACCGTCAGGGTATAGCTGATGATGGCGGACTGCATTGCCAGCGGGGAGCGGTTGAGGCTTTGTGCAATGGCGGGAAGCGCTGTGTTGAGGATGGTGGCATCCAGTGCCTGCATAAAGAACGCCATGGCTGCAATCCACGGCAATCCGGCCATGCTGCGCGCTTTTTTCTTTGTCATTTATCTACCTGCTGGTGGGTTGGCGCGGCCAGCAATGCCTGGCACGCACTCAGGGCTCGCTGCCCGTCGCTCTCCTGAATGGCATCCACTATCGCCTGATGCAAATCCAGCTTTACCACTTCGTCTTGTGTAATAGAGGAAAAGTAGGTGTGGTACACCGAATGGAATAACGAGGCAAAGGAGGTCAGGAAGGGATTGGCGCTCATCATATAGATATGTTCATGCCAGGCCATATCGACCTCAACCCAGCGTTCCCGGTTGAAGTGTTTTTTCAGGAACACCATTTCTTCCATCAACGCGTTAAGTTGCGCTTTCTGCTCTGCTGTTCCGAGCGTGGCGGCAAGCAGGCAGGCCTGGGGTTCAAGGCTGCTACGCATCACGAGGAAGTGATCGACCACCTGATGAAAGTTATCTTCGGTCATCCACCAGGAGAGCAGCTCCTGATCGAGAAAATTCCAGTTACTCTGCGGCATCACGCGCGTACCAATGCGCGGGCGCGGGAGAACCATCCCTTTTGCCGTCAGGGTTTTCACCGCTTCACGAACGGCGGTACGGCTCACCCCAAACTGCTCGCCCAACTCCATTTCACCCGGCAGGATGCTGCCCGGGGCATATTTTCCCGCTAAAATCCGCTGCGCCAGCTTTTCTGCCAGCACATAGGAGAGGTTTTTTTGGGCGGCCAGCTGTTGTGCGCTTAATGGCATCGCGTTTATTCCTTAATGTTTCATGCTGATAATTATGCCACCTCGAATGTGATTGTGGTTGTAGATACATCAAATAGAACAATTTGTAGCTTGATTTCACCGCTATTGGTGAAAAAAAACACGGACGGAAACTTTTTTTAAATTTCCTCTTGTCACTGTGAAATAACTCCCTATAATGCGCCTCCACTGACACGGAACAACGGCACACACGCCGCCGGGTCAGCAGAGAAAAGCAAAATAAACGCTTGACTCTGAAGCGGGAAAGCGTAATATGCACACCCCGCGCCGCAGAGAAAACGAAGCGGCACTGCTCTTTAACAATTTATCAGACAATCTGTGTGGGCACTCAAAGTGACATGGATTCTTAACGTCGCAAGACGAAAAATGAATACCAAGTCTCTGAGTGAACATACGTAATTCATTACGAAGTTTAATTCACGAGCATCAAACTTAAATTGAAGAGTTTGATCATGGCTCAGATTGAACGCTGGCGGCAGGCCTAACACATGCAAGTCGAACGGTAGCACAGAGAGCTTGCTCTCGGGTGACGAGTGGCGGACGGGTGAGTAATGTCTGGGAAACTGCCTGATGGAGGGGGATAACTACTGGAAACGGTAGCTAATACCGCATAACGTCGCAAGACCAAAGAGGGGGACCTTCGGGCCTCTTGCCATCAGATGTGCCCAGATGGGATTAGCTAGTAGGTGGGGTAACGGCTCACCTAGGCGACGATCCCTAGCTGGTCTGAGAGGATGACCAGCCACACTGGAACTGAGACACGGTCCAGACTCCTACGGGAGGCAGCAGTGGGGAATATTGCACAATGGGCGCAAGCCTGATGCAGCCATGCCGCGTGTATGAAGAAGGCCTTCGGGTTGTAAAGTACTTTCAGCGGGGAGGAAGGTGTTGTGGTTAATAACCGCAGCAATTGACGTTACCCGCAGAAGAAGCACCGGCTAACTCCGTGCCAGCAGCCGCGGTAATACGGAGGGTGCAAGCGTTAATCGGAATTACTGGGCGTAAAGCGCACGCAGGCGGTCTGTCAAGTCGGATGTGAAATCCCCGGGCTCAACCTGGGAACTGCATTCGAAACTGGCAGGCTAGAGTCTTGTAGAGGGGGGTAGAATTCCAGGTGTAGCGGTGAAATGCGTAGAGATCTGGAGGAATACCGGTGGCGAAGGCGGCCCCCTGGACAAAGACTGACGCTCAGGTGCGAAAGCGTGGGGAGCAAACAGGATTAGATACCCTGGTAGTCCACGCCGTAAACGATGTCGACTTGGAGGTTGTGCCCTTGAGGCGTGGCTTCCGGAGCTAACGCGTTAAGTCGACCGCCTGGGGAGTACGGCCGCAAGGTTAAAACTCAAATGAATTGACGGGGGCCCGCACAAGCGGTGGAGCATGTGGTTTAATTCGATGCAACGCGAAGAACCTTACCTACTCTTGACATCCAGAGAACTTTCCAGAGATGGATTGGTGCCTTCGGGAACTCTGAGACAGGTGCTGCATGGCTGTCGTCAGCTCGTGTTGTGAAATGTTGGGTTAAGTCCCGCAACGAGCGCAACCCTTATCCTTTGTTGCCAGCGGTCCGGCCGGGAACTCAAAGGAGACTGCCAGTGATAAACTGGAGGAAGGTGGGGATGACGTCAAGTCATCATGGCCCTTACGAGTAGGGCTACACACGTGCTACAATGGCGCATACAAAGAGAAGCGACCTCGCGAGAGCAAGCGGACCTCATAAAGTGCGTCGTAGTCCGGATTGGAGTCTGCAACTCGACTCCATGAAGTCGGAATCGCTAGTAATCGTAGATCAGAATGCTACGGTGAATACGTTCCCGGGCCTTGTACACACCGCCCGTCACACCATGGGAGTGGGTTGCAAAAGAAGTAGGTAGCTTAACCTTCGGGAGGGCGCTTACCACTTTGTGATTCATGACTGGGGTGAAGTCGTAACAAGGTAACCGTAGGGGAACCTGCGGTTGGATCACCTCCTTACCTTAAAGAACCTGCCTTTGTAGTGCTCACACAGATTGTCTGATGAAAAGTAAATAGCAAGGCGTCTTGCGATTGAGACTTCAGTGTCCCCTTCGTCTAGAGGCCCAGGACACCGCCCTTTCACGGCGGTAACAGGGGTTCGAATCCCCTAGGGGACGCCACTTGCTGGTTCGTGAGTGAAAGTCACCTGCCGTCATATCTCAAAACTGACTTGCGAGTCATGTTTGAGATATTTGCTCTTTAAAAATCTGGATCAAGCTGAAAATTGAAACGACACACATGTTATGTGTGTTCAAGTCTCTCAAATTTTCGCAAGCCGATGATGAATCGAAAGAAACATCTTCGGGTTGTGAGGTTAAGCGACTAAGCGTACACGGTGGATGCCCTGGCAGTCAGAGGCGATGAAGGACGTGCTAATCTGCGAAAAGCGCCGGCGAGGTGATATGAACCTTTGACCCGGCGATGTCCGAATGGGGAAACCCAGTGTGTTTCGACACACTATCGTTAACTGAATACATAGGTTAACGAGGCGAACCGGGGGAACTGAAACATCTAAGTACCCCGAGGAAAAGAAATCAACCGAGATTCCCCCAGTAGCGGCGAGCGAACGGGGAGCAGCCCGGAGTCTGAATCAGCTTGTGTGTTAGTGGAACGGTCTGGAAAGTCCGACGGTACAGGGTGATAGTCCCGTACACGAAAATGCACAGGTTGTGAACTCGAAGAGTAGGGCGGGACACGTGGTATCCTGTCTGAATATGGGGGGACCATCCTCCAAGGCTAAATACTCCTGACTGACCGATAGTGAACCAGTACCGTGAGGGAAAGGCGAAAAGAACCCCGGCGAGGGGAGTGAAAAAGAACCTGAAACCGTGTACGTACAAGCAGTGGGAGCCTCTTTATGGGGTGACTGCGTACCTTTTGTATAATGGGTCAGCGACTTATATTCTGTAGCAAGGTTAACCGTATAGGGGAGCCGAAGGGAAACCGAGTCTTAACTGGGCGTTAAGTTGCAGGGTATAGACCCGAAACCCGGTGATCTAGCCATGGGCAGGTTGAAGGTTGGGTAACACTAACTGGAGGACCGAACCGACTAATGTTGAAAAATTAGCGGATGACCTGTGGCTGGGGGTGAAAGGCCAATCAAACCGGGAGATAGCTGGTTCTCCCCGAAAGCTATTTAGGTAGCGCCTCGTGAACTCATCTTCGGGGGTAGAGCACTGTTTCGGCTAGGGGGCCATCCCGGCTTACCAACCCGATGCAAACTACGAATACCGAAGAATGTTATCACGGGAGACACACGGCGGGTGCTAACGTCCGTCGTGAAGAGGGAAACAACCCAGACCGCCAGCTAAGGTCCCAAAGTCATGGTTAAGTGGGAAACGATGTGGGAAGGCACAGACAGCCAGGATGTTGGCTTAGAAGCAGCCATCATTTAAAGAAAGCGTAATAGCTCACTGGTCGAGTCGGCCTGCGCGGAAGATGTAACGGGGCTAAACCATGCACCGAAGCTGCGGCAGCGACACTATGTGTTGTTGGGTAGGGGAGCGTTCTGTAAGCCGTTGAAGGTGGCCTGTGAGGGTTGCTGGAGGTATCAGAAGTGCGAATGCTGACATAAGTAACGATAAAGCGGGTGAAAAGCCCGCTCGCCGGAAGACCAAGGGTTCCTGTCCAACGTTAATCGGGGCAGGGTGAGTCGACCCCTAAGGCGAGGCCGAAAGGCGTAGTCGATGGGAAACAGGTTAATATTCCTGTACTTGGTGTTACTGCGAAGGGGGGACGGAGAAGGCTATGTTAGCCGGGCGACGGTTGTCCCGGTTTAAGCATGTAGGCGGAGGTTCCAGGTAAATCCGGTACCTTTTAACGCTGAGGTGTGATGACGAGGCACTACGGTGCTGAAGTAACAAATGCCCTGCTTCCAGGAAAAGCCTCTAAGCATCAGGTAACATCAAATCGTACCCCAAACCGACACAGGTGGTCAGGTAGAGAATACCAAGGCGCTTGAGAGAACTCGGGTGAAGGAACTAGGCAAAATGGTGCCGTAACTTCGGGAGAAGGCACGCTGATATGTAGGTGAAGCCCCTGCGGGTGGAGCTGAAATCAGTCGAAGATACCAGCTGGCTGCAACTGTTTATTAAAAACACAGCACTGTGCAAACACGAAAGTGGACGTATACGGTGTGACGCCTGCCCGGTGCCGGAAGGTTAATTGATGGGGTTAGCGGTAACGCGAAGCTCTTGATCGAAGCCCCGGTAAACGGCGGCCGTAACTATAACGGTCCTAAGGTAGCGAAATTCCTTGTCGGGTAAGTTCCGACCTGCACGAATGGCGTAATGATGGCCAGGCTGTCTCCACCCGAGACTCAGTGAAATTGAACTCGCTGTGAAGATGCAGTGTACCCGCGGCAAGACGGAAAGACCCCGTGAACCTTTACTATAGCTTGACACTGAACACTGGTCCTTGATGTGTAGGATAGGTGGGAGGCTTTGAAGCGTGGACGCCAGTCTGCGTGGAGCCAACCTTGAAATACCACCCTTTAATGGCTGGTGTTCTAACGTAGACCCGTGATCCGGGTTGCGGACAGTGTCTGGTGGGTAGTTTGACTGGGGCGGTCTCCTCCCAAAGAGTAACGGAGGAGCACGAAGGTTAGCTAATCCTGGTCGGACATCAGGAGGTTAGTGCAATGGCATAAGCTAGCTTGACTGCGAGAGTGACGGCTCGAGCAGGTGCGAAAGCAGGTCATAGTGATCCGGTGGTTCTGAATGGAAGGGCCATCGCTCAACGGATAAAAGGTACTCCGGGGATAACAGGCTGATACCGCCCAAGAGTTCATATCGACGGCGGTGTTTGGCACCTCGATGTCGGCTCATCACATCCTGGGGCTGAAGTAGGTCCCAAGGGTATGGCTGTTCGCCATTTAAAGTGGTACGCGAGCTGGGTTTAGAACGTCGTGAGACAGTTCGGTCCCTATCTGCCGTGGGCGCTGGAGAATTGAGGGGGGCTGCTCCTAGTACGAGAGGACCGGAGTGGACGCATCACTGGTGTTCGGGTTGTCATGCCAATGGCACTGCCCGGTAGCTAAATGCGGAAGAGATAAGTGCTGAAAGCATCTAAGCACGAAACTTGCCCCGAGATGAGTTCTCCCTGAGACTATAAGTCTCCTGAAGGAACGTTGAAGACGACGACGTTGATAGGTCGGGTGTGTAAGCGCAGCGATGCGTTGAGCTAACCGATACTAATGAACCGTGAGGCTTAACCTTACAACGCCGAAGCTGTTTTGGCGGTGAGAGACGATTTTCAGCCTGATACAGATAACAGAATTTGCCTGGCGGCTTTAGCGCGGTGGTCCCACCTGACCCCATGCCGAACTCAGAAGTGAAACGCCGTAGCGCCGATGGTAGTGTGGGGTCTCCCCATGTGAGAGTAGGGAACTGCCAGGCATCAAATAAAAGAACCCCGTACCGTAAGGTGCGGGGTTTTTTGCTTTGGGCTTCTCTCTCCCACAGGAAGAGGGCATCAAACCGCACTCCACGTCGTAATAAACTCCGCTATCCCATCCACATCATTTAAATCCAACAGCGGAACCTCAAGCGGCAATACAACATCACTGGCCACCGCAATCACATGCTCATCAAGCGTTAACTCGCTAACATCATGCCCGGCATCGCTTCGGAACAGCAGGATCTTAGGTACAGCCTCATGCTTAAACCCCTCGACCAGCACCAGATCCAGGCTGGAATGATCCATCCGGCTGACCAGATAAGCCAGATCCAGCGGTGCCTCATCTGGCGTTTCTGTCATTAATGCCCAGCGCTGATTGCTTGCCACGATTGTCTGCGCGGCACCCGCTTTACGCAGCTCATAGCTGTCTTTTCCCGGTTTATCGACATCCATGTTATGGTGCGTATGCTTAATCAATCCGGGGCGAATACCTTTCGCACACAGTGCGGGTATTAGTTTCTTCAGCAGCGTGGTTTTCCCTGTGCCGCTCCATGCGGAAATAGCTAAAACGGGGATCATCTCTTCTCCTGCATCCTCTGCAAATCTTCACTCGTATTCACGTTCACAAAAGCCGATTTGAAATCGCTAAAATCAACAGGATGGCCGCCAGACTGGCGCATAAACACCATCACTCTGCGTTCTCCCGCCGCCAGATACGCCTCCAGAGAAGACACTAGCGAGCGGTGCATTAAGGCAATAGCAGGATGGTCGCGCTCGCCGTCATGTACCCAAACCACGGATGCTGTGCCACGAAGCTGAACCAGACGCTCAACGAGACAGGATGGAATAAACGGGGTATCGCAGGGACAGAACAGAAACCACTCACTGTTCGACTGCTGCATCACTGAGAGCATACCGGCCAGCGGCCCCGGGTAATCCTCAATATTATCCTGATACACGGCATACCCGCTGTGCTGATACGTGTCGATATGCCTGTTCGCGCTGATGGCCAGGGTTGTCACCTGGCCGGCGAGCGTATCAGCGACACATTGCCATAAGGGTTTGCCATTCAGGAGCTGGAGCCCCTTATCTTTCCCTCCCATCCGCGTTGCTCTGCCACCTGCCAGAACGACCCCAATGATTTCCTGGCTAAGATTCACGAATATCGCCTCTTTTATTGTGGGATTGACCCTGCTAACGTGTCACTCTAAATGAAAGGAGCACCACCATGAAATGTAAACGTCTGAATGAAGTTATTGAACTCCTCCAGCCAGCCTGGCAAAAAGAGCCAGAGCTTAATCTGATGCAATTCTTGCAGAAACTGGCAAAAGAGTCAGGTTTTGACGGCGAACTGGCAGACCTTTCTGATGACATCCTGATCTACCACCTCAAAATGCGCGATTCTGCCAAAGATGCTGTTATTCCTGGTATTCAGAAGGATTATGAGGAAGATTTTAAAACGGCGCTGCTGCGCGCCCGTGGCGTAATTAAAGAGTAAAAGCTTGTAAGCGGAGCCACCGAAATCGCCACAAGATGATATCCTGAATCATTCGTATAATTTCCGGATGAACGGATGAACGACCAGGCTTTTACTTTCCAGACATTACACCCGGATACCATTATGGATGCCCTGTTTGAACAGGGCATTCGTGTGGATTCGGGGTTAACGCCTTTAAATAGCTACGAAAACCGTGTCTATCAATTTCAGGATGAGGATCGTCAGCGCTTTGTCGTGAAGTTCTACCGGCCTGAACGTTGGACCGCAGAACAAATTCAGGAAGAGCATCAGTTTGCTCACGATCTGCTGGATGACGATGTCCCGGTTGCCGCACCGATAAAATTCAACAACCAAACGCTGCTGACGCATGAAGGCTTTTATTACGCTGTATTCCCAAGCCTGGGTGGCCGCCAGTTTGAAGCGGATAATATCGATCAAATGGAGTGGGTTGCCCGCTATCTGGGTCGCATTCACCAGACGGGAAGAAAAACGGCATTCACAGCCCGACCGACGATCGGTATTCAGGAATATCTTATCGAGCCGCGCCAGGTATTCGAAACCTCTGCACTGATCCCCACTGGGCTAAAGGCTGATTTCCTCAGCGCCACCGATAAACTTATTGCTACGGTAAAAACCTGCTGGCGCGATGATATTTCCGTCCTGCGCCTGCACGGCGATTGTCACGCCGGAAATATACTCTGGCGCGATGGCCCGCTGTTTGTCGATCTTGATGATGCGCGCATGGGGCCCGCGGTTCAGGATCTGTGGATGCTGCTGAATGGCGACAAAGCCGAGCAACGCATGCAGCTTGAAACCATTATTGAAGCCTATGAAGAATTTAGCCCGTTTAATTCAGACGAAATTGCCCTGATTGAACCTTTACGTGCGATGCGTTTTGTATATTATCTCGCGTGGTTAATCAGGCGTTGGGACGATCCCGCATTTCCCCGTAATTTCCCGTGGCTTACCGGGGAAGATTACTGGCGCAGCCAGATATCTACATTCACTGAGCAGGTTAAGGTTCTTCAGGAACCCCCGCTGCAATTAACGCCGATGTATTAATAGGACACACCCAGGAGAGAGTTAATCATGAAAAAAATTTGGCTGGCGCTGGCAGGTATGATTCTGGCATTTAGCGCTTCTGCTGCACAATTTACCGACGGCAAACAGTACACTACGCTGGAGAAGCCGGTTGCTGGCGAGCCACAGGTTCTCGAGTTCTTCTCGTTCTACTGCCCGCACTGCTACCAGTTCGAAGAAGTGCTGCATGTTTCTGACAACGTGAAGAAAAAACTGCCGGAAGGCACCAAAATGACCAAGTACCACGTTGAGTTCCTGGGCCCATTGGGTAAAGACCTGACTCAGGCGTGGGCGGTTGCGATGGCACTGGGCGTGGAAGATAAGATCACCGCCCCAATGTTTGAAGCCGTGCAGAAAACCCAGACCGTTCAGACCACAGCGGATATCCGTAAAGTGTTCGTTGATGCTGGTGTGAAAGGGGAAGAGTATGACGCCGCGTGGAATAGCTTTGTGGTGAAATCTCTGGTTGCTCAGCAGGAAAAAGCGGCGTCTGACCTGCAGCTTCAGGGCGTTCCGGCGATGTTCGTTAACGGTAAATATCAGCTGAACATGCAGGGCATGGACACCAGCAGCATGGATATTTTCGTTCAGCAGTATGCTGACACCGTGAAATACCTGGTTGAGAAAAAGTAAGTTCTTAGAGATGAAAACGCCGGTCACTGACCGGCGTTTTTGTATGAAGATTTAATGCTGTCTATCTGCTCGTCTTTTTCTTTCCAGAGTGTATTAAGCCACTGCTGGAAACGACGTTTGAAATTTTTATCGTTAACGTAGCCGCCATGCAGTTCGGCATCGACGGGAACTAAATTCACCCGCACAACAATGTGTGTCAGCTTGCCGCTGAGCATATCGAAGAACGGGGTGTTATCGTTCTTCGGGTAGCAGAGCGTGACGTTGAGTAACTTATCGAACTGAGCACCCAGTACATTAAGCGCCATCGCAATGCCCGCCGCCTTTGGCGGCAGCAGGTTTTGATACGGGGAGCGTGTTTGCTGACGTTTCTCTTCCGTAAACCGGGAGCCTTCCACAAAGTTCACAATGGTTGTTGGATGCGCGCGAAACTTTTCGCAGGAACGGCGGGTGGTCTCTACATCCTTACCACGACGCTCCGGATGACGAAGCAAATAGCTGCGCGAATAGCGTTTCATAAACGGCATATCGAGCGCCCAGCAGGCCAGCCCAATAAAAGGTACCCAGGCAAGTTGTTGCTTGAGGAAGTATTTATTCATCGGGATGTGTTTGCGGAAAAGCACGCATAACACCACGATGTCGGCCCAGCTGTGATGATTACAAATCAGCAGATACCAGTTCTTTTTATTGAGGTTATCCAGTCCTTCGACATCCCACTTCAGATGCGGGTTCAGACACAACAGGATCGCCAGCCCTTCACACCAACAGTACATCATGAAGTTACAAAACGCTGACACGGCTCGCCACACCGAGGGCACAGGCAGCAGCAGTTTAATGATCCCGGCGATGATGATCGGCACGGAACAGGCGATCGTCACCAGAATAGTTAAAATGATGCTTAACAGTAAGGTTATTGCAGCGAGCAATCTCGACATGATGAGTTTTTTCAGGTGGTTAGCGGTAAGAGCGCGGCCGACACGTCGGCGCTGGGCGCTGATTTTACCAGAAAAACGACAAAGTATTGGCGCTTTCACGCCGTCATTTGACCGCTTTTACCCTGACGCAGAAGATTTCTCTAATATTGCGCACTAATCAGGACTTATATCCACATAGACTAAATTGCCATCAGTAAGCTGTTTTTATGTGATGCGCTTAATTAACAATATGATATCTAATGATTTATTATCAGTCTTGATCTGCAATGGCTGTCTGTTTTTCATTTGAAGTGAAAATATTCACAAACTTATCCACAGTTTGATTTTTGCGAGCGATCCTCACGATCGCAAAATCTTTTTCTGTATCGGGACTGAATAACTGATGTTTTCATCCTTATGTGGCATCCTTTACGCATAAATTGATTAAAGGCACGGACATTATGGTTCAGATCCCAGAAAACCCACTTATTCTCGTCGATGGCTCATCTTACCTGTATCGGGCATACCATGCGTTTCCTCCTCTGACCAATAGCGCAGGGGAACCTACCGGCGCAATGTACGGCGTGCTGAATATGCTGCGCAGCCTGATTCTTCAGTATCAGCCAACCCATGCGGCAGTCGTTTTTGATGCGAAAGGCAAAACCTTCCGCGATGAGTTGTTCGAGCATTACAAATCCCACCGTCCGCCTATGCCTGACGATCTACGTGCGCAAATTGAGCCGCTGCACGCCATGGTGAAAGCGATGGGCCTGCCGCTGCTGGCTGTCTCTGGCGTGGAAGCCGACGACGTCATCGGTACGCTGGCGCGAGAAGCAGAAAAAATGGGTCGTCCGGTACTGATCAGCACCGGTGATAAAGATATGGCACAGTTGGTGACGCCAGGCATCACCCTGATTAACACTATGACCAATACCATTCTGGGGCCAGAAGAGGTGGTCACTAAGTATGGCGTGCCGCCGGAACTGATGATCGACTTCCTTGCCTTGATGGGCGACTCCTCGGATAACATTCCTGGTGTGCCCGGCGTCGGTGAAAAAACCGCGCAGGCGTTGCTTCAGGGGCTGGGTGGGTTGGATACGCTTTACGCCGAATCAGACAAAATTGCAGGCCTCTCCTTCCGTGGCGCAAAAACCATGGCCGGCAAACTGGAAGAGAACAAAGAGGTGGCTTATCTCTCTTATAAGCTGGCAACAATCAAAACCGATGTCGAACTGGAACTGGGCTGTGAGCAGCTGGAAGTGCAACAGCCTTCTGCTGACGAATTGCTGAGCCTGTTTAAGAAATACGAATTCAAGCGCTGGACCACTGACGTGGAAGCGGGTAAGTGGCTGCAGGTGAAAGGGGCCAAACCTGCTGCAAAGCCAAAAGAGACGATTGTCGTTGATGCCGAAGAGCAGGCAGAAGAAGAAGCCACAGTCCTCTCCTTCGATAACTACGAAACCATTCTTGAAGAGTCGCAGCTGATCGCCTGGATCGAGAAACTGAAAAAGGCACCGGTGTTTGCCTTTGATACCGAAACTGACAGCCTCGATAATATCTCTGCCAACATGGTGGGTCTGTCCTTTGCAACAGAGCCGGGTATGGCAGCCTATGTGCCTGTGGCGCACGACTATCTGGATGCACCAGAGCAGATCTCTCGCGAACGCGTGCTTGAGCTGCTGAAGCCGATTCTGGAAGACGAAAAGGCGCTGAAGGTCGGGCAAAACCTCAAGTATGACCGCGGTATTCTGCAAAACTACGGCATTGAACTGCGTGGGATTGCCTTTGACACCATGCTCGAATCCTACATTCTGGACAGCGTCGCGGGTCGTCATGATATGGATTCCTTATCTGACCGCTGGCTCAAGCACAAAACCATCACCTTTGAAGAGATTGCCGGTAAAGGAAAAAATCAGCTCACCTTTAACCAGATAGCGCTCGAAGAAGCAGGGCGCTACGCGGCGGAAGATGCCGACGTCACGCTGCAGCTGCATCTGAAAATGTGGCCGAAACTGCAGAAGCATGAAGGTCCGCTCAACGTGTTCCAGCATATCGAAATGCCGCTGGTTCCCGTGTTGTCGCGTATTGAACGCAACGGCGTAAAAATCGACCCTACGGTGCTGCATAACCACTCCGGAGAGTTGGCACAGCGTCTGACCGAGCTTGAGCAGAAAGCCCATGAGCTTGCAGGCGAGCCGTTTAACCTCTCTTCACCGAAACAGTTGCAAACCATCCTGTTTGAAAAACAGGGCATCAAGCCGCTGAAGAAAACCCCTGGCGGTGCGCCATCCACCTCTGAAGAGGTGCTGGAAGAACTGGCACTGGATTACCCGCTGCCAAAAGTGATCCTGCAGTACCGTGGTCTCGCGAAGCTGAAGTCTACTTATACCGACAAACTCCCGCTGATGATCAACTCGAAAACGGGCCGGGTGCATACGTCATATCATCAGGCGGTTGCGGCAACCGGTCGACTCTCGTCAACCGATCCAAACCTGCAGAACATCCCGGTGCGTAATGAAGAGGGGCGTCGCATTCGCCAGGCCTTTATTGCACCTGATGACTACCTGATTGTCTCGGCTGACTACTCGCAAATTGAGTTGCGCATTATGGCGCACCTGTCCCGTGACAAAGGCCTGCTGACGGCATTTGCGGAAGGGAAAGATATTCACCGGGCGACCGCAGCGGAAGTGTTCGGTTTGCCGCTGGACAGCGTGACAAACGAGCAGCGCCGCAGCGCAAAAGCGATCAACTTCGGTCTGATCTACGGTATGAGCGCTTTCGGCCTTTCACGCCAGCTCAATATCCCGCGTAAAGAGTCGCAGAAGTATATGGATCTCTACTTCGAACGTTACCCGGGCGTGCTGGAGTACATGGAACGCACTCGCGCTCAGGCGAAAGAGAAAGGTTACGTCGAAACCCTGGATGGCCGCCGTCTTTATCTTCCGGACATCAAATCCAGCAACGCGGCGCGGCGCGCTGGCGCAGAACGTGCCGCGATCAACGCCCCGATGCAGGGAACTGCAGCAGACATCATCAAGCGTGCAATGATAGCCGTGGATGCCTGGCTGGAGAAAGAGAAGCCGCGCGTGAAAATGATCATGCAGGTACACGATGAACTGGTGTTTGAAGTGCATAAAGACGATCTCGACACCGTGTCGAAAAAGATCCACGAACTGATGGAAAGCAGCATGACGCTTGACGTGCCGTTGCTGGTGGAAGTGGGGAGTGGTGAAAACTGGGATCAGGCTCACTAACGGTTCTGTGAATAACGCGCTTTTTATGTAAGTTAGCAACATAACCACGTGCGTTTTGTGACGATCATTAGAATTCCCTATGTAAAGAATGAAAAAAAACTACAAAAAGTGCTTTTTCTGCAGCAAAAAAAGGGGTAGAGTTATCGACGTAGGGTACAGAGGTAAGATGTTCTATCTTTCAGACCTTTTACTTCACGTAATCGGATTTGGCTGAATATTTTAGCCGCCCCAGTCAGTAATGACTGGGGCGTTTTTTATTGTGGCAAAGAAAAGTTCAGGTAAAAAAAAGCGCGGGCATTGCCGCGCTCAATATTACTCTTCTTCCGCTTCTGTCGCGGGTTCCAGCTCGTTAAACCAGCTATCAAGCTTCTGGCGCAGCTTGTCTACACCCTGTTTTTTCAGCGAAGAGAAAGGCTCCACCTGTACATCGCCATTGAAGGCCAGTACCGCTTCGCGAACCATATTCACCTGCGCTTTACGCGCACCGCTTGCCAGCTTATCGGCTTTTGTCAGCAGCACCAGCACGGCAATATCGCTTGCGACGGCCCAGTCGATCATCTGCTGATCGAGATCTTTCAGCGGATGGCGAATGTCCATCAGCACCACCAGACCTTTCAGGCACATGCGTTTTTCCAGGTATTCGCCCAGCGCACGTTGCCATTTTATCTTCATCTCTTCTGGCACCTGCGCATAACCATATCCCGGCAAGTCGACCAGGCGTTTGCCTTCAGCCACTTCAAAGAGGTTGATCAGCTGGGTACGGCCAGGCGTTTTTGAGGTGCGCGCCAGGTTCTTCTGATTGGTCAGCGTATTCAGGGCGCTGGATTTCCCCGCATTGGAGCGGCCAGCAAAAGCCACTTCAATACCGGTATCAGATGGCAGGTGGCGAATATCGGGCGCACTGGTGACAAAATGCGTCTGTTGGTAGTTCCAGGTAGTCACGTGGTCGTCTCCAAAATCGTAATCTGGGGGGGATTATACCCGAATGCCAACAAAAGGCTTTTCTCATTACACAGAGCTTGCAGGGGAAAGCCCGCACTTGTGTGAGAGATCGGCTCGTCATGCTATGGGAGATTTAAGAGAATTCGCAGGTGTCAAAAAAGTCAAACTGTTTTAAATCATAAGCTTATTTCCGGGTAATTGTCTGAAAATCTCTTTTTGCACCGTTTCGTTGCTTGTTAGTTTAAGCGAACAAGGTAAAGTATGCGTCAGGGCGAGGAAGCCAACAGGAATTCGACTTAAGGATTAGGGTCAGGAGCGCCAGGAGGCGAAGACGCAGGACAGTCAGGACGACCGGCGCCTGGAGGCGTTTTAAAAGGAAAGGGAACCGTACACGGACGGTATCAGCCAAGGGATAAACAGGGTTTGTTGTTGGTAAACATGGAATGTCTGACCCGCTAAGGGTTGTGAGTCAGGAAAAAAGGCGACAGATTGCTCTGTCGCCTTTTTTCTTTGCTTGCTTTCTGCTAGATTTCGCCGCAATTCTATACTGAAGAAAACGACTTAAAGACAAAACATCATGAAAAAACCAACCTCCGCAGCGGGTGCTAAACGCCCTGCGAAAGCACGCCGCAAAACGCGCGAAGAACTGAACCAGGAAGCGCGCGATCGCAAACGCGATAAAAAACATCGTGGCCATGCTGCGGGAAGCCGTGCGAACGGCGGTGGTGCAGCGGGCGCTTCTGCAAAAGGCAAACAGCAGAAAGATCCTCGTATCGGCAGTAAAACTCCCATTCCACTGGGCGTGACAGACACCCCGGTCACTAAGCAGCACAAACCAAAGAGCGAGAAACCTATGCTTTCACCGCAGGCTGAGCTGGATTTGCTGGAGAACGATGAGCGCCTGGACGCGCTGCTGGAACGTCTTGAAGAGGGTGAAACCCTGACCGCTGAAGAGCAGTCATGGGTGGATGCCAAACTGGACCGCATTGATGAGCTGATGCAGAAGCTGGGTCTGTCTTATGACGACGAAGACGACGAAGAAGAAGATGAAAAGCAGGAAGATATGATGCGTCTTCTGAAGGGTGGAAACTAACATTTGCACCCGGCAGGTACGATAGTCCTGCTTATAACCCTTCCGGTTATATGTTATCTGGTGTGGTTATTCGTTAAACTACGGCGGTTGTCGCGGCGACAGAAGTGGCTGCGCACCCGAATGATGGCCCGCAACGGGGCCAGAACGGGCCGCCGTATACGAACGCGACACCAACGGAAGGAGTGAGCATGTCAGCACCAACTATCGACTGGGATTTGGCCCTAATCCAGAAATATAACTATTCCGGGCCGCGTTATACGTCATACCCCACTGCGCTGGAGTTCTCCGATGCCTTCGGCGAGGCGGATTTTCAGCAGGCTGTTGCGCGCTATCCTGAGCGCCCGCTGTCGCTCTACGTCCATATTCCGTTCTGCCACAAGCTCTGCTACTTCTGCGGCTGCAATAAAATCGTTACCCGTCAGCAGCATAAAGCCGATCAGTATCTCGATGCGCTCGAACAGGAAATTCTTCACCGTGCACCGCTGTTTAAAGGGCGTCACGTCAGCCAGCTTCACTGGGGCGGCGGCACGCCAACCTACCTGAATAAAGCGCAAATCACGCGTTTGATGACGCTTTTACGTAGCCACTTTAATTTTAACGACGATGCTGAAATCTCGATCGAGGTTGACCCGCGTGAAATTGAGCTGGATGTCCTGGATCACTTACGCGCGGAAGGCTTCAACCGTCTGAGCATGGGCGTGCAGGATTTCAACAAAGAGGTCCAGCGTCTGGTGAACCGCGAGCAGGACGAAGAGTTTATCTTTGCCTTGCTCAATCATGCGCGTGAAATCGGCTTTACGTCGACCAATATTGACCTGATTTACGGCCTGCCAAAACAGACGCCAGAGAGCTTCGCCTTCACGCTGAAGCGTGTGGCCGAGCTTAACCCGGACCGCCTGAGCGTCTTTAACTATGCGCACCTGCCGACGTTGTTTGCCGCCCAGCGTAAAATCAAAGATGCGGATCTCCCTTCTGCTCAGCAGAAACTGGATATCCTGCAGGAAACCATTACTTCGCTGACCGAGACCGGCTATCAGTTTATCGGTATGGATCACTTTGCTCGTCCGGATGACGAACTGGCGATCGCCCAGCGAGAAGGGGTGCTGCACCGCAACTTCCAGGGATACACCACGCAGGGTGATACCGATCTGCTCGGTCTGGGCGTCTCCGCGATAAGCATGATGGGCGACTGCTACGCGCAGAACCAGAAAGAGCTGAAGCTGTATTATCAGCAGGTGGATGAAACCGGCAACGCCCTGTGGCGCGGCATTGCGTTAACCCGTGATGACTGTATCCGTCGCGATGTGATCAAGGCGCTTATCTGCAACTTCCGTCTCGAATTCAGCGATGTTGAGGCGCAGTGGGATCTGCACTTCAGGGATTACTTCGCGGAAGATCTGAAGCTTCTGGCACCGCTGGCGAAAGATGGGCTGGTGGAGGTGTCGGAGAGTGCCGTTGAGGTCACGCCGAAGGGGCGTCTGTTGATTCGTAACATCTGTATGTGCTTTGACGCGTATCTGCGCCAGAAGGCGCGCATGCAGCAGTTCTCGCGGGTAATTTAAGCGGCAATGCCGGGTGTCGCTTCGCTTACCCGGCCTACATTTCGCGCTTTTGTAGGCCGGGTAAGGCGAAGCCGCCACCCGGCTTTTCATTGACAGCTCGTTAGCTAAACAGCCCCACCAGCGCCGCACACAAAACAGCCGCAACGGCGGTTTGTGGCGTGTGGCTTTCAACGGCTCCGCTAGAGAGCATATTTACCAAAGTTTCCAGCATGATCGACACCCTCAATTTCCGGGCACGATCATACAAAACTCATCAGAACAGTAAAGCGCAAAATAACGGCAATTTGCGCTCAATTAATAACCTTTACACTTCGGGTAAGATTACTCCATTCCCAGCTCTTTAAGCTTGCGCGTCAGGGTATTACGCCCCCATCCCAACAGGCGGGCGGCTTCCTGCTTATGGCCTTGCGTATGACGAAGCGCGGTGGTCAACAACGTACGTTCCATCTCTGGCTGGGCTTCAGACAACAAGTTTTGATGACCGGAACGCAGCGCGCGGTCGGCCCATTGTGCCAGCAGCGTCGCCCAACTGTCCGGCAACGCGTGACCGGTACTGCTCTCAGGCGCGGTCGCTTCAAACAGTTCGGCCGGTAAATCCTGAATTAACACTTCCTGCCCGGCTGCCATCACGGTTAACCAGCGACAGGTATTCTCCAGCTGACGCACGTTGCCAGGCCACGCCAGACGCGTCAGGGCGGCATCGGTTTCCGGGTGAAGCTGCTTGGCTTCCACACCCAGCTCGCGGGCGGCCACCTGCAGGAAATGGCGCGCCAGGCGGGGAATATCTTCCCGGCGCTCACGCAGCGGCGGCAGATGAACGCGAATCACGTTCAGGCGATGGAATAAATCCTCACGGAATTTGCCTTCCTGTACGCGTTGCTCCAGGTTCTGGTGCGTCGCGGCGATAATGCGCACGTCCACCTTCACCGGCGCGTAGCCGCCCACGCGATAAAACTGCCCGTCGGCCAGCACGCGCAACAGGCGGGTCTGAACATCCAGCGGCATATCGCCGATCTCGTCCAGGAAAAGCGTCCCGCCATCAGCCTGTTCGAAGCGCCCCTGGCGAATGGTATTCGCGCCGGTAAACGCCCCCTTCTCGTGGCCGAACAGCTCGGACTCAATCAAATCTTTTGGGATCGCGGCCATATTCAGGGCGATAAACGGCGCTTTTGCTCGCGGGCTGTGGCGATGCAAGGCATGCGCCACAAGCTCTTTACCGGTTCCCGACTCACCGTTGATCAGCACGCTGATGGATGAACGCGACAGACGGCCAATAATGCGAAACACATCCTGCATCGCTGGCGCTTCGCCGATGATGTCGGTGGTAGGCCCAAAATCGGGCGCGTGGCGCGGCTGTTGCTGCTCCTGGTAATGGCTAATCGCACGCTCAACCAGTGCCACCGCCTCATCGATATCAAACGGTTTGGGCAGATAATCGAACGCCCCTTGCTGATAGGCACTCACAGCGGCATCCAGATCGGAGTGTGCCGTCATTATGATGACCGGAAGCATAGGGTGGCGTTGTTTGATCTGCTTTAAAAGCGCCAGCCCGTCCATGCCCGGCATGCGAATATCCGAAAGCAGAACGTCTGGCGTTTTGGTGGTGAGTGCATCGAGCACGTCGCTGCCGCTCTCAAACGTCGTGCAGCTTAATCCTGCCCCTGTGAGCGCGCGTTCAAGCACCCAACGGATGGAGCTATCGTCATCGACTACCCAGACTATCCCTCGTTGCATAAACGTCACCTTTATTTTTTAATCGGCAGGAAAACCGAAAATTCGGTATGTCCCGGCCAACTGGTAAATTCAATTTTTCCGGAGTGCTGATCGATCAAGCTGCGGGCGATAGATAAGCCCAGGCCGGTCCCGCCTTCGCGACCGCTGACCATCGGATAAAACAGAGTGTCCTGAAGATGGGAGGGAATACCGGGCCCGTTATCCTCGACGTCAATGCGCGCCGCCAGCCGATAGCGCACGCCATGTAAGGTGAGCTGGAAGGCGGTACGGGTACGTAAAATAATCTCGCCCCCTTCCGGTCCCAGCGCCTGCAGGGCATTGCGGACAATATTCAACAGGACCTGCTCAATTTGATCCGGGTCATGCGCCAGTTCCGGCAGGCTGGGGTCGTAATCACGCACCAGCGTGACGTTCTCTGGCAGCTCCATCGAGACGAGTTTCACGACGCGCTCAGCCACCTTATGAATGCTTTCCGTAACATGCATTCCCGGCTGTTGCGGCCCCAGAAGACGGTCAACCAGATTACGCAGACGGTCCGCCTGCTCAATGATGACGTTGGTGTACTCCGCCAGCGCAGGATCGGGTAACGCCTTGGTCAGAAGCTGCGCCGCACCGCGTAACCCACCCAGCGGGTTTTTGATTTCATGCGCCAGACCACGCACCAGGTCACGGGCGGCAATTTGCTGCGCATGCTGGAGCTGCTCCTGGCTCAGGCGACGCTGATTATCCATCGGCGCCATTTCAAGCAGGATCATCCCTTCTGGAAGCCGTTGCGCAGTCAGCGACAGAATATGCGAGCGCCCGTCGATCACCAGCGTCACTTCGTTATCGGTAAACCCCTGGCCGGCCTGCAAACTTTCCTGCATCAGGCCAATATTCAGCGAAAAATAGCTCAGGAGTTCCGGAAGCGGGGTACCAAACAGTTTCCGCGCGCTTTGGGCCAGCAGCTGCTGCGCCGCCGGGTTGGCGTAATGAACGGCCAGCTCGTCGTCGACCAGCAAGATACTGTTAATTAAAGAATTGAGGATCTGCCCAGCATCGGGCAGCGTGCCAGTTGCCATTCAGCAGTCTCCTGGAGTCGTTGCACTGTTTTAGTGCAGTATAGCTTTTTCGGCGTAAAAAGCGCGTGAGATCAGGTTGTTGGTGGAGAAAAAAGCCCATCCGGAGATGGGCTAAAAGTTTCCACGGCAACTACTCCCGGCGCTTGTCACGCCGGGTAAAACAACTTAATTAAACGCTGTAGTACAGTTCGAACTCAACCGGGTGCGGCGTCATGCGCACGCGGTCGTTCTCTTCGGTACGCAGGGCGATGTAAGCATCGATAGCGTCGTCAGTGAACACGCCGCCCGCCGTCAGGAACTCACGGTCTGCGTCCAGCGCCTGCAGGGCTTCTTCCAGAGAGCCAGCAACCTGTGGGATCTCTTTCGCTTCTTCTGGCGGCAGGTCGTACAGGTTTTTGTCCATCGCTTCGCCTGGGTGGATCTTGTTCTTGATACCGTCCAGACCGGCCATCAGCAGTGCTGCGAAGCACAGGTATGGGTTAGCCGCTGGGTCCGGGAAGCGAACTTCGATACGACGCGCTTTAGGAGACGCCACCACCGGGATACGGATAGAAGCAGAACGGTTACGCGCAGAGTAAGCCAGCATGACTGGTGCTTCGTAGCCCGGGACCAGACGCTTGTAGGAGTTCGTGGTTGGGTTCGCCAGGGCGTTGATCGCTTTCGCGTGTTTGATAACGCCGCCAATGTAGTACAGCGCCTGCTCAGACAGACCAGCATATTTGTCGCCAGAGAACAGGTTGGTGCCGTTCTTGGACAGAGACATGTGGCAGTGCATACCGGAACCGTTATCGCCAAACATCGGTTTTGGCATGAAGGTCGCGGTTTTACCGAAACGGTGCGCAACGTTATGCACAACGTATTTGTAGATCTGAATTTCGTCCGCTTTTTTGGTCATGGTGTTGAAGCGGGTAGCCACTTCGTTCTGACCCGCAGTCGCGACTTCGTGGTGGTGAGCTTCAACCACCAGGCCCATCTCTTCCATCACCAGACACATGGTGGAACGGATGTCCTGTGCAGAATCGACCGGTGGAACCGGGAAGTAACCGCCTTTCACGCCTGGACGGTGACCTTTGTTACCACCTTCGTATTTGGTGGAGGAGTTCCATGCACCTTCGATGTCGTCGATTGCTACGTGGGAGCCAGAAATAGAGGCACCGAAACGGATGTCATCGAACAGGAAGAACTCTGGCTCTGGCCCGAACAGCACGGTGTCCGCGATGCCGGTAGAACGCAGGTACTCTTCAGCGCGTTTAGCGATAGAACGTGGGTCGCGGTCGTAGCCCTGCAGCGTGCCTGGCTCGAGGATGTCGCAACGGATGATCAGGGTTGGTTCTTCGAAGAACGGATCAATGACCGCGGTGGTCGCATCTGGCATCAGAACCATGTCGGATTCGTTAATGCCTTTCCAGCCACCAATGGAGGAGCCGTCAAACATTTTGCCTTCTTCAAAGAATTCGGCGTTCACCTGATGAGCAGGGATTGTGACGTGCTGTTCTTTACCTTTGGTATCAGTGAAGCGCAGATCAACAAACTTCACTTCATGTTCGTTCAGCATCGTCAAAACGTGTTCAGCGGACATACTTAACTCTCCAGATTGGTCATTGTCGTCGTGGTAACGAGTTCTTCAATTTCTGTTTGTACTGGCCGTGTGCCATGTATTTTTATAAAGCGAAATCTGTGCCAACTTTTAAAACACCCCAAAAAGGCGTTATCATGCGCACCATAGTGCAAAAGGGCTGCACCACAATGGATTTGTTGCACCAGTATAGTGCTTCAATGTGAACATTGAGCACCATATTGGTGCAATTTACGTTAAAGCGCCCTTTTACCGCTCCGTGAAAGCGATCACAAAGCATCTCTGCAATACTTGTTTGCGGGGGATGTTTGTGATCCTGTTTTGTAGTGCGATTAATCCGTGTACAATAACGCGCTATTTCTAAATGCCTGAGGCAAAGTTGTGATCGAAAATTTGCGTAACATCGCCATCATCGCGCACGTAGACCATGGTAAAACTACCCTGGTTGACAAGCTGCTGCAGCAATCCGGTACGTTTGATGCGCGTGCCGAAACCCAAGAACGCGTGATGGACTCCAACGATTTGGAGAAAGAGCGTGGGATTACCATCCTCGCGAAAAACACCGCGATTAAATGGAATGACTACCGTATCAACATCGTTGATACCCCAGGGCACGCCGACTTCGGTGGTGAAGTTGAACGTGTAATGTCCATGGTAGACTCCGTTCTGCTGGTCGTTGACGCAATGGATGGCCCAATGCCACAGACGCGCTTCGTGACCAAAAAAGCTTTCGCCCATGGTCTGAAGCCAATCGTTGTTATCAACAAAGTTGACCGTCCTGGCGCGCGTCCTGACTGGGTTGTTGACCAGGTCTTCGACCTGTTCGTTAACCTCGACGCGACCGACGAGCAGCTGGACTTCCCTATCGTTTACGCGTCTGCGCTGAACGGTATCGCTGGTCTGGACCATGAAGACATGGCTGAAGACATGACCCCGCTGTATCAGGCGATTGTTGACCGTGTTCCTGCGCCAAACGTTGACCTGGACGGCACCCTGCAGATGCAGATCTCCCAGCTCGACTACAACAACTACGTTGGCGTCATCGGCATTGGTCGTATCAAGCGCGGTAAAGTGAAGCCTAACCAGCAGGTCACTATCATCGATAGCGAAGGCAAAACCCGTAACGGTAAAGTCGGTAAAGTTCTGACTCACCTGGGTCTTGAGCGTATCGAGAGCGACATCGCGGAAGCGGGCGACATCATCGCGATCACCGGTCTGGGCGAGCTGAACATCTCCGACACCATCTGCGATCCGCAGAACGTCGAAGCGCTGCCTGCTCTGTCCGTTGATGAACCAACCGTATCCATGTTCTTCAACGTCAACACCTCTCCGTTCTGTGGCAAAGAAGGTAAATTCGTTACCTCTCGTCAGATCCTTGACCGCCTGAACAAAGAGCTGGTGCACAACGTTGCGCTGCGCGTTGAAGAAACTCAGGATGCTGACGCATTCCGCGTTTCGGGTCGTGGCGAGCTGCACCTGTCAGTCCTGATCGAAAACATGCGTCGTGAAGGTTTCGAGATGGCGGTTTCCCGTCCGAAAGTTATCTTCCGCGAAATCGACGGCCGTAAACAAGAGCCGTTTGAGAACGTAACGCTGGACGTTGAAGAGCAGCACCAGGGTTCTGTTATGCAGGCACTGGGCGAGCGTAAAGGCGACCTGAAAAACATGAATCCAGATGGCAAAGGCCGCGTACGTCTCGACTACGTGATTCCAAGCCGTGGCCTGATCGGCTTCCGTTCTGAGTTCATGACCATGACCTCCGGTACCGGTCTGCTGTACTCCACCTTCAGCCACTACGACGACGTGCGTCCGGGCGAAGTGGGCCAGCGTAACAACGGCGTGCTGATCTCCAACGGTCAGGGTAAAGCGGTTGCGTTCGCGCTGTTCGGTCTGCAGGATCGCGGTAAGCTGTTCCTGGGTCACGGTGCAGAAGTTTACGAAGGCCAGATCATCGGTATTCACAGTCGTTCTAACGACCTGACCGTAAACTGCCTGACCGGTAAGAAACTGACCAACATGCGTGCGTCCGGCACTGACGAAGCAACGGTTCTGGTTCCACCGATCAAGATGACTCTGGAGCAGGCTCTGGAATTCATCGATGATGACGAACTGGTCGAAGTGACTCCACAGTCAATTCGTATCCGTAAACGTCACCTGACTGAGAACGATCGTAAACGTGCAATGCGCGGTGCGAAAGAAGAGTAATACAGTCAATCTGTAGGCCGGGTAAGCGTGCGCGCCTCCCGGCAACTAAAAAGCCGCTGATTTCTCAGCGGCTTTTTTATTAGAACGAGTACCGTAACCCCAGCCGAATCCGGTACTGCTCGCGGTTGTAATCATTCCATCTGTCCAGCCACTGAAGTTCGAGGTACGGCAGCCAGTTTCTGTCGATCTTATAGCTGAATTTATTGGTGATTTCCCAGTGATGGTCTTTGCCATTTTTGCTGTGATAATCATTCACCCGCTGGAAAAAGTGCGGTTCAAACGTGTAGAAAAACGCATCCGTTACTTTGAAATTCCAGTAGTTGGCAAACTCGTGCGTGTCGTTCTTATCCATCTGACCGTTATAGTCCGGCGTATCGTAATTGTTATGGTTATAGCGATAGCGGAAGGTCAGGTTAAACCAGTCGATGAATTTATAGTTGGTGTCCAGATAGACGGCACCACCCGAACCTGCGCTGCTGTCATTAATCAATCCGCCGGGCTGGAAGGTGAGTTTGTCGGTGGGTTTAAAGAGCGGATACCATCCCTCTATTTCGTTATAGCTGTGCTTCAGCTCATCCCATTTCCCCACGTTATAGGCATTAGTGAACATCAGCCCCGCGCCCATATCAAAGTTATATCCCGCACGCAGGATCACCTCGTGCAGTTCAGAGGCCGTATTGTAAGCTTCGCGGGTTTCGACATAGGCCCCGGCAAATACCGGGCAGGACACAGACGACACGATCAGTACAGTGATGATTCTTTTCATAATTTGTCCATGTATCAGGTACAGAAAGGCCTCCCTCCTGATTAACAGGAAGGACATATTGGCCGGATTTATTGTTATAAAGTGACTGCTGACGCTTTATTGTTGGTGGTTATCTTAGGGGTATTCGCTGATTGTTTTTTCCGTTTTCCAATCTCCTCGATAATAAAGGCGAAGCGCGCTTCGTTGAGTTTATAAAACAGCCCCATGGTCACAGCGGCGACGATTGCCAGACCGCATGGCCAGAGGAAAATAAGCTGACGCAATCCCAGCAGCGTGCCCGCGCTTTGAACGGCATGGGGAACGTAGCCAATCTGGGTCAGCATGATGCCGGGCAGGAAGCCAGCGAGGGCGGCGGATATTTTGCGCGAGAAGGTATAACCGGTGTAAACCGACCCTTCGGCGCGGATGCCGGTTTTCCATTCGCCATAGTCGACGGTATCCGGCACCAGCGCCCAGTTCAGGCTGTTCACAAACGCCGTGCCGAAGAAGGCCATACAGGAAAACAGCACGAACAGCAGGGAGCTGGTCCCCCAGAAGAAGTTCAGCACGTCACCCACTGCCCACAGTGCCAGCCCACCCAGATACACCGGCTTCTTGCCAAAGCGCTTCACCGCGCCGGGCACCAGAAACACGCCAATCAGAATACAGCCCATGCTGAAAAAACCCATCCACGACAGCAGATGAAGATCGTTCAGCACGTACTGGGTGTAATAGACCTGAATCGCCAGCTTGATGTTAAACGCGGCGAGGGTACACAGGTTGGCGATGCACAGCACCAGCAGTGGCGGGTTGCGGAAAATCGCGCAGAACGATTTAAGAATGCCGGGCTTATGGTGATCGGGCGTGAGCTCCACGTAGCGCTCTTTCACACCGCTGTAGCACCACCACATGCAGAACAGGCCACCCGTCACAAACACCAGCGCGGCCACCAGATAACCGAGTGAGGGCTGGTGGACGAACAGTGCCTGAATGGGCATAAAGCCCACGGTGCAGAGCAACAGCCCCACCGTCGCGCCGCCCTGACGCCAGGCGGCCAGCTGCGCACGCTCGTTCGGGTTTTTGGTTATGGCCGGAACCATCGCGCCGTAGGAGCAATTCATCAGGCTGTAGCACAGGCCAAACAGCATAAAGAGCACCGTGGCGAGCGCCGTTTTCACCGTCAGGCTAAAGTCGTTGGCCATAAACTGCGCCGTCGCGACCAGCGCCACCGGGACGGAGGCGTAGAGAATGAACGGCCGGAATTTCCCCTTCTTACCGATATTCCGCCGGGAGTCCAGCAGCACGCCGGTCAGCATGTCGGTAAACGCGGTGAAGAATTTCGCCACCAGGAAAATAATGCCGCCATAGAACGCGGGCATGCCCAGTTCATCGGTGTAAAACTTCAGCAAATACAGCGTGCCAATACACAGCATCAGGTTCGAGCCAAAATCGCCCATCCCGTAGGCGCACTTCTCACGCAGGCTCAATTTCAGGGTTAACGGATCAGTATTATCTCTCATGGTCGATCCTCAGAGCGCCCCGCAGGGCGCTCTATCACGTCATTTATGCCGTACGCTTGCGCAGTTCGATCTCTTCGACGATGCGCACATACATCTTCTCGTTGAGGTTGTAGAAGCAGCCCATCGCCACGATGGTGATGACCGCCAGCAGGCTTGGATAGATAAATATCAGCTGCCGCAGCCCTTCAACCGTACCGGCGGATTGCACTACGTTGGGCACATAGCCGATCTGCGTGAGCATGATCCCCGGGAAGAAGCCCGCCAGCGCCTGAGATACCTTGCGGAAGAAGGTAAAGCCGGTATAGACCGTTCCCTCAGAGCGCACGCCGGTGCGCCACTCGCCGTACTCCACGGTGTCGGAGACCAGCGCCCAGTTCAGGCTGTTCACAAACGCGGAACCGAAGAACGCGAGGCAGGAGAACGCCACAAAGCTCACCGAGCCGCCGCCGAAGAAGTAGTTGAGCAGATCGCCCGCCACCCAAATCATCAGCCCGCTGATGTAGACCTTTTTCTTACCGAAGCGCCGCACCGCGCCGGGCATCATAAAGACGCCGATAAAAATACAGCCCATGCTGAAGAAGCCCATATACGACAGCAGAATCGGGTCGTTCAGCACGTACTGCGTGTAGTAGACCTGGATGGCGAGCTTGACGTTAAAGGCACCCAGCGTGCACAGGTTTGCAATGCACAGGATAAACAGCGGACGGTTCCCGGCGATGGCGCGAAAAGACTGTAATAGCCCAGGCTTTTGCGCCGGATTGGCAGGCTGCATCTCGACGTAACGCTCGGTCACGCCCTTATAGCACCACCACATAAAGAACAGCCCGAACAGCGAGAAGAGGGTGGCGGCAAAGATATAGCCCAGCTGATCGTTGCCCTCAATCAGGTTCATCACCGGGACAAATCCCACGGTACAGAGCAGCAGGCCGAGCGTGGCACCGCCCTGACGCCATGCGGCCAGCGAGGCACGCTCGTCCGGGTTTTTGGTAATGGCGGGCACCATCGCACCGTAAGAACAGTTCATCATGCTGAAGAACAGGCCGTACAGCATAAACAGCACGGTTGCCATCACCGTTTTACCGGTCACCTCAAACGGCGTGCCGACGAAGTTGGCAATCGCCAGCAGCGTCACCGGGAAGGCGGCGTACAGCACGAACGGGCGGAATTTCCCTTTCGGGCCAATCTTGCGCCGGGAGTCGAGCATGATCCCGGTGCCCATATCGGTGAAGGCGGTAAAGAACTTCGCAATCAGGAAGATGATCCCGCCGTAGGTGCCCGGCAGCCCCAGCACGTCGGTGTAAAACTTCAGTAGATACAGCGTGCCGATATCCAGCAGGATGTTAGAGCCGAGATCGCCCATCCCGTAGGCGAGTTTCTCTTTAAACGGCAGGCGCAGGGTTGCCGGATCAGAAGTATGTTGACTCATTATTGTTCTCCGTCTGCCCGCAGGTTTCCCTGCGGGCGAGCCTTATCAGATATGACGTAAGGTGCTAAACAGATCTGCCCATTCACTGTGCTGGCGATAGAAGACCGGTGGCTTGCCGAGTGGGGCATCAACGGTCACGTCACCGCCCTGGCAGCATTCCCCGGTCCACGCATTCACCCAGTTGTCCTGCGGCAGATAGAGCGTCCAGTCCGTGCGCCCCTCTTCGTGAACGGGCGCCACCAGCAGATCGCGGCCAAACAGATACTGGTATTTCAGCGTGTAGGCGCGTGCGTCGTCCTCGTAGTGCAGGAACAGCGGGCGCATCACCGGCAGGCCGCTTTTCGCGTTCTGCGCGACGGCGGCTTTGATATACGGCTTCAGGGTGGTGAAAACGGTGGTCATGCGCGCGAAGTGCGCGATGGTTTCCGCATCGCCGTCGAACTGCCAGTTATCGCCAGGACGGTTACCTTCGTGGGTGCGCATCATCGGCGTGAAGGCGTTAAAATCGCACCAGCGCAGCAGCAACTCTTTACTGCGCTTCATCTCGAACAGGGTGGTATAGCCGCCGATGTCGCTGTGGTGCAGGCCGTGCCCGGTCATCGCCAGAGACAGCGCCGCAGGCACCACGGACGCCAGACCGTCGTCCAGGCTCCAGTCGACGTTCTGATCTCCCGCCCACATCATCACCGAGTGCTTCTGACTGCCGGTGTAGCCTGCGCGCATAAAGAACAGGATCTCGCCAAGTTTGCCGGTCTCCTCCAGCGCCTCGTAGTTACATTTGGCCCACAGGGCTGGCCACGCGTTGTGCATGATCTCTGCGCTAACGCCGTTGTGCAGGAACGTGTCAGTCGGCAGATACTCTCCGAAATCGGCCATCCAGCCGCCGCAGCCCAGTTCGATCAGGTTCTTTTTGATAACCTCTTTGTACCAGTCGTAGGCTTCAGGATTGGTCAGGTCGATGACGCCCGCATAGAACTCGCCAAACTCGACGTGGTAGTCCTTGCCGTCGGCATTTTTAGTCAGATAGCCGCGTTTCGCTGCTTCTTCGCAGAGATCTTTATCGCTGGCGACGTACGGGTTGATGTAGGAGAGGAACTGCACGCCTTCCTGTTTCCATTGTGGAATACGCTCGTCAAGCTGTGGGTACAGCTCGCTGTTCCACTTCCAGTTCCACATCACGCGTTTGCCGAAGGAGGTCATGCGAATGCCGGACCAGTCCTGCGCCCAGATGCCGTTCACCTTCACGCCCCCTTTGCGCATGACGTCGAGCTTCTGCTGACAGACCTCGGTGCCGCCCTGAATACCCAGCGTCACGCCGTCGTAAACCCAGTCTGGCAGTTCAGGCTGACGCCCCAGCAGTCCGGTGAGTTTTTCCAGCAGGCCGACGTAGGTTTCCGCACAGTCGAAGCGCAACGTGGCGGTATCTTCCCAGAACGCCAGTTCGTGGAAGTCCGGCGCGCTGAAGTCAAAATTCATGTAGCAGCTGTTGTCCACGTGGCAGTAGTACTTCTGGGTGCTCACGAAGGTAGGCTGTGGGAAGAAGGTCCAGTAGTAATCGCCGCCTGCGTTCTCTTTGCAGTCGGCCTGCCAGGTCACGTAGGTTTGCTTGTTACGGCCCACGCCCTGTTCGCTGGTCCACAGCGGGAACGGCTTGCCGCGCAGATCGAAATAAGAGAACTGCTCGCCGCAGCCGTAAATGTGATCTTCTGGCTGAGCCGCCAGCCGCAGCCAGATGCGGTTATGGCGGGTGGCATCGTTTTTAAGCTTCATCTCCAGGCGGCCTTCGCCATCCACGCCCACCAGCAGCGTCGCGCTGACCGCATCGCCACGGGTAAAGCGGATCGCCCAGCCCGCGCTTTGCTGCGTGACGGTTGCGTCCGTCAGCGCGATCTTTTCGTTCAGTTTGTCCTTGATGCTGAAATTGCCGCGAAACATCTCAATATCGGCGACGCCTGCACCGATCCACAGGCAGGGCGCATCCGCGGTATGGGACAAAATCAGGCGGTTTTCCCAGTGCAGGGTGAAACCCCTTTCGTTATTTTTCAGGTCAATATTGTGTAGGGTACGCATAAAAACTCCGTCTTTTATTATTTGGCCAGGCAGTCCAGCAAACCGGCGGCCGTTGCCGGGGCTAAGCCCGGTGCCAGCGGCAAACGTGGGATCACCAGGCAGTGCAGCAGATGGTAAATATCCTGCTTGCCGTCCCAGACTTTGGTTGTCACTTCGTTATGGGTATCCAGCTCCTGCCACCAGGAACCGTTCTCGTAATCCATCAGGTACTTAATGCAGTAATCCCACCACTTCTGATACCAGGCTTCGTACTGTGCTTCGCCGGTCACGGTGTAGAGCGCGTAAGCCGTGCCCATCGCCTCGACGATAGGCCAGCGCACGCGTTCACGGACAATAGGCTTACCATCCCAGCCTACGGAGTAGACGAAACCATCGGCCCCGTCCGGTGCCTAGGCGTCGCGGATGGTGGCATGGAACAGTCCTTTCGCATCTTCCAGCAGCCACTCCGGCGGGGTTTCAAAACGGGCTTCCAGCGCGGCGCGCAGGTGCAACATCAGGCGGCCCCACTCGATCCAGTGGCCCGGCGTGCCGCCGTAGGCGCGGAAGCGGTGGGCAGGATTGTCGATGTTGTAATCGCGGATCGGGTTCCAGTCGGTGTCGAAATGCTCATTAACGCGGTACTCACCTTTGCGCGCTACGTCGTGAATAATCACCGAGGCGATGCGCAGGGCACGGTCGAGCCACTTACGGTCGTGCGTGACGTCATAGACGATCAGGAACGCTTCAACGGCATGCATGTTGGCGTTGCCGCCGCGATAATCCTCGGTTTTGCTAAAGGCCTCGTCCCAGGATTCGAGGCACATTTGTTCTTCCTCGCTCCAGAAATAGCGCTCGATCACCTCAATCGCATCGTCCAGCAGTTTGCGCGCCTGCGGATGGCCGGTGGTCACGGCGCTCGCCGCGCCCAGCAGCACGAAGAAATGCTGATAGCCCTGCTTGGAGGCGTCGATCACGCCTTCATCGTTCACACAGGCGTACCAGCCGCCGTGCTGTTTGTCGCGCAGCGGGCCGTTGAGGGCATTAATGCCGTGCTCAACCAGGGCATACGCCCCGGGACGCCCCATATTGGCGGCCACCGCATACACGTGCAGCATGCGGGCGGTGATCCACAGATGTGTGCCCATATCGCTACGCACCTGGCCGTTATTGCCCAGCCAGCCAAAGCCGGTCGGCACGGCGGCGTTTTTACCGAAATCGAAAATACGGTCGGTCTCTTGTTCGAGCCAGCGGTTATGGCTCAGGGTGTTAAACCATTTCATGTTCGGGTCCTTTCTTAGCGGCGAGCCATCATTTCGTCGACGATCTCACCCAAACGCTGCAGTTTTGGCACAGAGACGTCGCGTAGCATCATTTCAGTATCCGGCAGCCCCACCACGGAGGACCACACGGCACGACCGGCTAAAAAGCCTGAAGCCCCCGCCTGCATGGCAACCTGCACCGCGCGCGGGAAGAGCTTGTCATCCACGCCGGAAGAGAGGATCACCCACGGCATATTGATTTCCGCGTTCAGCTTTTGCGAGGCGGCCAGCAGTTCCTGCTGCGTACCTTTACCGAACAGCGGCATCTCCACTTTGTAGAGGTCGGCACCGCTATCGCCCAGCTCTCTGGCGGCGTCGATAATCGCCTGCTCGCGGTTGAACGCGGCACCGCGACGCGGCGGACGCACCACCGGTTCGATAATGCTAAGCAGTCCGTTGCTATGGCACAGCGTATTGAACGCCTTCACCATCTCCAAACGTTGCTGCGGATCTTCATCGCTGCGCCACAGCACCAGCAGCTTCAGCGCCTTGCCGCCATCGCGTTTTACTGCCTGCGCGTCGATGTTCTTGTCGATCACCACGCTGTCGACCGGAATACCGTTGCCCGGTATAAACTCGTCGGCGGCCACAATCATCGCGCAGTTTTTGGCGACGGCCTGCTGCTCAACGATCTGGCGATAGCAGAACTGCTGGTCAACCAGAATAGCGGAGGCATACGGCGACAGGATTTTCGCCGCGTTAACCTTAAAATCCGTAAGGTGCTGGTCGGTTACCGGCACCGGCGCGCCTGCCGCAGCAAACATCAGGCGCATCGCTTCGCGCTGGTCCACGGCCAGCATGGCAAAACCGCCGGAAGGTCGGGTGATATCTTTCAGGGTGTACATCGTCATTCCTCAGTCCTTTCGTATCAGTGTGATTTTTTCAGCCCGGCAGATGCGCGAACCTGTTCAAGAATGGCCGTCCAGTCTTCGCGCCCGCGCCCGGCGGCGCGAGCCTGGTTGTAAACTTCACGGGAAGCCGCGCCGAGCGGCATGGGAACGTGGAGCTGGTTGGCAACGTCCAGGGCGATCCCCAGATCTTTATGCGCAAGGTCGATCATGAAGGCGGGTGAAAGATCCCCTTTCAGCACCTTGTTCGGCCATGAGGTTGTGAAGTGGCCTTTGCCTGCCGGCGTGCCGCTCATGACCTTGAGCGCCACGTCGAAGGAGAGGCCGAGCGCTTCGCACAGTACGGCCGCCTCTGCTGAAAGCGCGTTCAGGGCGATGCTCATGTAGTTATTGATAAGCTTCACGCGGATACCCATGCCCGGCCCGCCAGCGTTGATCAGCTCATTGCCCATCGCCATTAATACCGGCGTGGCGCGCTCAACCTGCTGCGCCGTGCCGCCTGCCAGCAGAAGTAACGTACCGGCGATGGCATGGTCAGACGTTCGTCCGACGGGGACGTCCATCAGGCTGAAGCCGCGCTCCGCCATGTCACGGATCAGCGCGTCAGTTTGCAGTGGATGAATAGTGGACATATCGATCACCAGCGCGTCGCGGGATAACCCTTCGCAAACGCCGTGCTCACCAAACAGTACGCTGCGCACCAGGTCGCCGTTGGGCAGCATGGTAATGACGAATTCGGCATCCGCAGCGGCCTGCGCTGGCGTCGCCACTGCCTGTGCGCCGCTCTCCACCAGCGTCTGAACGGCCTGCGGGTTCACATCAAAGACCTGAAGCCGGTGACCTTGTTTCAGCAGATTCTTCGCCATTGGCGCGCCCATCTGCCCTAAACCGATAAATGCGATTGCTGACATGCCTTTCTCCTGTCACATCGTGTCAATTTTTGCGCGTTTGTGTTGTCTGTTTTTGATCGTATTTGTAATTTATAGTCAAAAAATTGACAGGGGTCACTTTTTAAACATTTGATGAAATTAAAATGGCAGCATCAGAAATCGCACAAGGAATCACCATGACTCGCATCGTTTGTGTCGGCATTACCGTGCTGGATCGCATCTGGTATCTCGATGATTTACCAAGGGAAGGTGGGAAATATGTCGCAAAAGATTATACGGAAGTGGGCGGTGGCCCGGCGGCAACTGCGGCGGTGGCGGCAGCGAAACTGGGGGCTGAGGTGGACTTTATTGGCCGCGTGGGTGACGACGAGACCGGAAGACGCCTGCTCGCGGAGCTGGAATCCCTGGGGGTGAATACCCGCTACACGCGCGTGTTTAAAGGGGCCCGATCGTCACAATCCGCAGTGCTGGTGGACGCCAGCGGGGAGCGCGTGATTGCGAACTACCCCAGCCCCGATCTTCCCGCTGAGGCTGACTGGCTGCAAGACGTCGACTTCTCACAATGGGATATCGTATTAGCAGACGTGCGCTGGCATGACGGGGCAAAACAGGCGTTTATCCGTGCTCGCCAGCAGGGCGTACCCACCTTACTTGATGCGGATGTCACTCCGCAGGACATCGCGGAACTGATCGCCCTAAGCGATCATGCCGCCTTCTCCGCGCCGGGACTGCGGCGTTTAACGCAGCTGGATGAAGCTGAAGACGCGCTGAAAAAAGCACAAATGCTCACAAATGGACATGTGTACGTTACGCAGGGGCGAGACGGTTGCTTCTGGCTGGAAAGCGGCAGGTTATGTCATCAGCCTGGCTTTGAGGTCGAGGTGGTTGATACCACGGGGGCGGGCGACGTTTTCCACGGTGCGCTGGCGGTCAGTCTGGCGCAGCAAGCGTCCGCCGCTGACGCCGTGCGTTTTGCCAGCGCCGTCGCCGCCCTGAAATGCACCAGGCCCGGCGGGCGTGCGGGTATACCCGACTGTGATCAAACCCGCTCTTTTTTGTCACTTTTTGTATAAAATGCGGGGCGTGATGGTTTTCAGAGGACAGCCCATGAGTCTTACCGAACTGACCGGCAACCCGCGTCACGATCAGCTGCTGACGCTGATTGCCGATCGCGGCTATATGAATATTGATGAACTGGCGCAGCTGCTGGATGTGTCCACACAAACGGTACGACGGGATATCCGTAAGCTCAGCGAGCAGGGACTCATAACGCGTCATCATGGCGGTGCGGGCAGGGCGTCCAGCGTGGTGAACACGGCGTTCGAGCAGCGTGAAGTTTCGCTCACCGAAGAGAAGCGGGCGATTGCCGAAGCGATTGCGGACTACATTCCCGATGGCTCGACCATCTTTATCACCATCGGGACGACGGTGGAGCATGTTGCCCGGGCGCTGCTCAATCACAACCATTTGCGCATTATCACCAACAGCCTGCGGGTGGCGCACATTCTCTATAAAAACCCGCGCTTTGAAGTGATGGTCCCCGGCGGCACGCTGCGCCCGCATAACGGCGGCATTATCGGCCCGGCGGCGACGGCGTTTGTATCCGGCTTCCGGGCGGACTATCTCGTGACCAGCGTAGGGGCGATTGAGCACGACGGTGCGATGATGGAGTTTGACGTCAATGAAGCCAGCGTGGTGAAAACCATGATGGCTCACTCGCGCCATATTTTACTGGCAGCCGATCACACGAAATACAGCGCTTCCGCCGCCGTAGAAATTGGCAACGTGGCGCAGGCCACGGCGCTATTCACGGATGAGCTTCCCGGCTCGGCGCTGCAAAATCTCCTCAAATCCAGCAAAGTGGAAGTCGTTGAAGTCAGTTCAGGAGAAGAACAGCAGGCTGGCTGACCTTTTTATGGCCCGATATCTCTCTTCGGGCCATTCCTTTCTTTAAGCTGAATCTCGCACGTAGCCAAACCTTCTCTTTCCCGCTACAGTTATTTTTCCACGGCGAGCAGGAGATAAACATGCTTTATATCTTTGATTTAGGAAATGTAATCGTCGATATCGATTTTAATCGCGTGCTGGGCGCATGGAGCGACTTTAGCCGTGTTCCGCTGGCGACGTTAAAGCAGAATTTCGCGATGGGCGAAACCTTTCATCAGCATGAGCGCGGTGAAATGAGTGACGAAGAATTCGCAGAGCGTTTCTGCCAGGATATGGGGCTGTCGTTAAGCTATGAGCAGTTTTCGCACGGCTGGCAGGCGGTATTTGTCGCCATCCGCCCGGAAGTGATCGACATCATGCACAAATTGCGCGAGCAAGGGCACCGTGTGGTTGTCCTGTCGAATACTAACCGCCTGCACACCACGTTCTGGCCTGAAGAATACCCTGAAGTTAAGGCAGCGGCAGATAAAATCTATCTCTCGCAGGAGATGGGTATGCGCAAGCCCGAAGCGCGGATATATCAGGCCGTTTTGCAGGCAGAAGGTTTCACTGCCGCCGATGCCGTCTTTTTCGACGACAATGCCGATAATATAGAGGGAGCTAACCAGTTAGGTATCACGTCAATTCTGGTGACCGGAAAAGAGACGATACCCAACTACTTTGCGAAGCAGTTATGTTAAAAACCGTTCATCAAAAAGCCACGCATCATACGCGCCCGCTGAGAGCCTGGCTAAAACTGCTCTGGCACCGCATTGATGAGGACAACATGACCACGCTGGCGGGAAACCTCGCGTACGTGTCGTTGCTCTCATTAGTGCCGCTGGTGGCGGTGATCTTTGCGCTATTTTCCGCCTTTCCGATGTTTGCGGACGTCAGCCTGCAGCTTCGCCATTTCGTGTTTGCGAATTTCATTCCTGCCACCGGGGATGTTATCCAGAACTACATCGAGCAGTTCGTTGCCAACTCCAACAAGATGACGGCGGTGGGGGCGTGCGGGCTGATTGTCACTGCGCTGCTGCTGATGTATGCCATTGATAGCGCACTGAACACCATCTGGCGGAGTAAAAAAGCGCGGCCAAAAGTCTACTCTTTTGCCGTGTACTGGATGATCCTCACGCTCGGCCCGCTGCTGGCCGGGGCGAGCCTTGCCATCAGCTCTTACCTTCTGTCATTGCGCTGGGCGAGTGATTTAAACGGCGTTATTGATAATGTGCTTCGCATCTTTCCGCTGATCCTGTCATGGCTTTCGTTCTGGCTGCTCTATAGCGTCGTACCGACCACGCGCGTACCAAACCGCGATGCGGTAGTGGGGGCGCTGGTGGCGGCCGTGCTTTTTGAGCTGGGTAAAAAAGGGTTTGCCCTCTACATCACCATGTTTCCGTCCTATCAGCTGATTTACGGCGTGCTGGCGGTGATCCCCATTTTGTTTGTCTGGGTCTACTGGACCTGGTGTATCGTCTTGCTTGGTGCCGAAATAACTGTCACTCTCGGCGTATACCGCGAACTTAAAAAAGCAGCAGCAGCTGAAAAACAACAAGAAGCAGACCAACCATGATTGCATTGATACAGCGCGTAACCCGTGCCAGCGTCACCGTGGAGGGAGAGGTGACGGGTGAAATTGGCCCAGGACTTTTGGTGTTGTTAGGTGTCGAAAAGGATGATGACGAACAAAAAGCTAACCGCTTATGCGAGCGGGTGCTGGGTTACCGCATTTTCAGCGATGCGGAAGGCAAGATGAACCTGAACGTCCAGCAGGCGGGCGGCAGCGTGCTGGTGGTGTCCCAGTTTACGCTGGCAGCGGATACCGAGCGCGGCATGCGCCCGAGTTTCTCGAAAGGCGCCGCGCCCGATCGTGCAGAAGCACTTTACGAATACTTTGTTGAGCGTTGTCGCCAGCAGGAAATGCATACGCAAACCGGACGATTCGCTGCAGATATGCAGGTTTCGCTGGTGAACGATGGCCCCGTCACATTCTGGCTCCAGGTATGAGCCAACTGGCGGCGTGGCCGCGGGTAACAAGAGAGAGTACAGCTATGTATCACCTTCGAGTACCGCAAACGGAAGAAGAGTTAGAAGCCTATTACCAGTTCCGCTGGGAAATGCTGCGCAAGCCATTACATCAACCGAAAGGCTCTGAGCGCGACGCCTGGGACGCAATGGCCCATCACCAGATGGTGATGGACGAGGAGGGCAATCTCGTCGCTGTCGGGCGTCTGTATATCAATGCCGATAACGAAGCATCTATTCGCTTTATGGCGGTTCACCCTTCCGTACAGGACAAAGGGCTGGGGACGCTAATGGCAATGACCCTTGAGTCCGTCGCCCGCCAGGAAGGCGTTAAGCGCGTCACCTGTAGCGCCCGCGAAGATGCCGTGGAGTTTTTTGCCAAACTCGGTTTTGTTAATCAGGGGGAAATCACCGCCCCGCAAACCACGCCGATTCGTCATTTTTTGATGATCAAACCCATTGCCACTCTGGACGACATTCTGCATCGCGCAGACTGGTGCGGTCAGTTACAGCAAGCCTGGTATGAACATATCCCTCTGAGTGAAAAGATGGGCGTGCGCATCCAGCAGTACACCGGGCAAAAATTCATTACCACCATGCCGGAAATCGGCAACCAGAACCCTCACCACACCCTGTTTGCTGGCAGCCTGTTTTCTCTGGCAACGCTCACCGGCTGGGGGCTGATCTGGCTGATGTTGCGCGAGCGCCATCTTGGCGGCACCATCATTCTGGCCGATGCCCATATTCGTTACAGCGCGCCGATCAGCGGCAAACCGAGCGCGGTGGCTGACCTTGGCGCACTGGGCGGCGACCTTGATCGTCTGGCGCGTGGCCGCAAAGCGCGTGTACAGATGCAGGTTGAGCTGTTTGGTGATGAAACCCCGGGCGCGGTTTTTGAAGGAACTTACATCGTTCTCCCTGCGAAGCCGTATGGCGCGTATGAAGAGGGGGGAAATGAAGAGGAGTGATCGCCTGTTTACTCTTCCCGGACGTGCCTAATCCGCCCGGCGATATCCCGCATTACGTCTCGCGCTGACTGGCTAATTCCACCAAGCTGGAAGAAGCCATGGATGACACCCAGCCAGCGTTGAGCGGTACACTCCACACCCTGCTCTGTCAGGCGCTGATACAACATTTCTCCTTCATCACACAGCGGATCATACTCTGCGGTAATGATGTGCACAGGGGGAAGACCGTGAAAATCATCCCGCCACAATGGGCTGGCTTCGGGATGCTGACGGTCAGTGTCTGCGAGATACATCTCATACCCGCTAAGCAAGGTATCTCGGGTGATGACATAATCCGCACCATTGAGAATATAACTTTCAAAACTGGCCGTAGCATCAAGCATAGGGTAGATAAGAATCAGCTGTGCAGCTTGCCAGACACCTTTCGTTTTGAGTCTAAGCGACGTCACCAGCGCCAGATGTGCGCCTGCACTGTCTCCGCAAAGGGTGACCCGGTATTTATCTACGCCTAATTTTTCGGCATTGTGCCAGATAAGATCAGCCGCCCTTTCTGCATCGTCGTGTGCGGCGGGGAAGAGATGCTCGGGTGCGAGTCTGTACTGAACCGCAATGACCCGACAGTTACCGTAAAACGCCAGTTGGCGAAGCTGATTATCATGGGTTTCAAACCCACCGCTGACAAAACACCCACCATGATAGTAGAGGGCACAAGGTAACGTTTCAGGGGCATTGACAGGCGAAAATACCCGAAAGGTCAAATCCTCAAGAACAAGCGTTTCAACCTGGACACGAGTTTCTTTTTCCCCGGCCAGCGCTGTGCTGGCGACATATCCGCTTCTCCGGTCATCAATACTCTGCTTTCGCGAGGAAGGTCGTCCTGCGGCAATAAACTCCTGTACCAGCTTATCAATACCCTTCTCCAGAGCCATGGTTACGTCCTTTTACTGTGTGTTTATACAGTTTATAGCCTGGTTTACAGCAGATGAAAACAAAGAAATTGGGTTAAACCAGAGATTTGGAAAAAGGCTCGCAAAATCCTTATACACTCAATGAAATAAATGGATTAGTTGCTCGAATATCAATAACGTAGCTCATATGGGAGTACGTCATTGACGTACATAGGAGATGTGTTACTCTAAGCCAATGGCGTATAATTTATGCTGTTCATTGAAACGGATATTTTCACTGAAGACGTCAAAACGTTACTGGATGACGACGAATACCATAAGCTTCAGGTTTTCCTGGCAACGCAACCTAATTATGGCGATCTGATTCAGAATACGGGGGGCCTGCGAAAGATTCGCTGGTTTTCCGGAAGCAAGGGAAAGCGTGGTGGAGTAAGGGTTATTTATTTTCATCGTACGCGTGAGTTTGAAATTAGGTTGCTGCTCATTTATCGCAAAGGGATCAAAGATGACCTGTCCGCGAAGGAGAAAGCCATTCTGAAAAAGATGATAGAGAGGTGGTAAATGGATAAGGCGCTGTTTGAGCGATTAACCCAAAGCATTGCGCAAATGAACGAAATTGCCGAGGGCCAACGCGAGCCGTCGCGTACGTTTCAAATCGATGCGATGAAAATAAAAGAAATTCGCCAGGCGTCCGGGTTGTCGCAGAGTAAATTCGCGAACTTAATCTCAGTCAGTGTTGATACGTTGCGTAACTGGGAACAAGGCAGACGCTCACCCACAGGCCCGGCCAAAGCGCTATTGCGCGCCATTGCTAACGACCCTCAACATGTCATCCCTGCGCTATCGCAGTAAATAGCCCGGTTGCACAGAGGCTCACCGGGCTTTGGTGGAAATTACTCCCCTTCACCCGGGAACAGGAACGGGTTGATTGAGCTGCGGGCGAAGCCCTCCTGCTCCATTTTGGCGTCCAGAATCAGCGAGGCGAGATCGTCGGCTACCGCTTCGACTTTCGGGTCTTTTTCCTGATACAGAATCTTCAGGTAGGTCCCACAGTCGCCGCAGCTTTCGGCTTTCACTGCCGCTTCTTCATTTTCCAGCGACCAGTAGTTGAGATCGCGGGTCTGCTCGCAGTTGCTGCACTTCACGCGCACGACGTGCCATTCGGTTTCGCACAGGTTGCAGTGCAGGTAGCGCAGCCCCTGGGTGGTGCCAATCTGTACCATGCTAGAGACCGGCATGGAACCGCACACCGGGCAGAACTGGCGCGCTTCGCCGTACTCGGCGCGGGCTTTGCCGGGGATCAGGCTTGCCATCTGCGCCCAGTAGAGCGACAGTGCCGCCCAGATAAACGGCGCTTTATCACTGCTGACCAGCGAGAAGTCGGAAGCAAACAGCGCACTCGCCATCTCTTCCAGCTCCTGTTCGGACGCTTTTTCCAGGTTCTCAATGACCGCCAGCGCAGTACCGCTCATTTCGGGCTTTAGCTCGGCAATCAGCGAATGCAGCAGCTTGTGCCAGTGCTTGTCGCGCGGCAGGACGTGAATATCCAGCGGCGGCTTGCCCTGCTCATTGGCTTCTTTGATGCGCGCAGTCAGGTCCATTTGCAGTGGGTGGTCGTACAGCACCACTTCCTGCGCGTGGGCGACAAGCGCAGCAAAACGCAGAAAATCGCCCAGCGGGTTGTTCTCTGCCAGCTCGCGCAGACGCTCTGCGCGGCGGTTGTAGAGGTTCTTGAGTCTGGGGAATAACAACGGCGGAATATACTCCGCCGTACGTTTCTCGCTCGACCCCAGCTCATCTTGCGGGATTATGCGAATACTCATTCAGATGACTTTTCCTGTTTCTGGCGGACTTCACGGTACCAGCGCGGGTGATGTTTCTTCGCCCACGTACTGGTTACCCAGCCTTCCACCATCGCGGTAATGGTGCCTTTCACCCAGAGGGCGGCGTAAATATGCACCATGATAACCACAATTAGCGCCACTGCGGCAAATGAATGCAGCATCAGCGCGAATCGGATCACCGGGATTGAGAAAGCAGGCGCAAAATACGGACGCCAGATGATCACGCCGCTGACCAGCAACAGGACCAGGAAGATAATCGCCGCCCAGAATACGCATTTCTGACCGAAGTTATAACGCCCGGTATCACCTACTTCCTCGTTGACGACGATCTTACGAATATTCTTCGCCCAAAAGATATCATCCCGATTGATTAGGTTATGGTGCCAGTAGCGGAAAAACATGATGATGAACGACGCGAACATGATGACGCCAACAAACGGGTGCAGTATACGCGCCAGTTGTGGTGTCCCCATGATCTGCATCAGCCAGTTGAAGGAGGGGAAGAAGAACCCCAGCCCGCTTATCGCCGCCAGCATGAAGCAGAAGGCGGTGACCCAGTGGTTGATGCGTTCCGGCGCGGTGTAGCGCACGATGGTGTCACGTTTTCTCATTTGCGCACCTCGTCTTTCTCTTCATGCAGGTTGTCGTCTTCCTCTTCCGCACGGTTCGGACCGACGCCGACGTAGTGGAAGATGCTCGCTGCGAAGGTGGCAGCAAAACCTACCGCGGCCAGCGGTTTCCAGATGCCTTTCCAGAACTTCACGGTGGCGCTGATTTCCGGGTTCTCCGGCAGGCCGTGATACAGATTCGGCTTGTCGGCGTGGTGCAGCACATACATCACATGCGTACCACCAACACCGGCCGGATCGTACAGGCCCGCATTGTCGTAACCACGGGTTTTCAGCTCGCCCACGCGCTCTGCCGCCAGCGTTTTCATATCCTCTTTAGAGCCAAAGTGGATAGCGCCGGTTGGGCAGGTCTTCACGCACGCGGGCTCCTGGCCGACAGTGACGCGGTCAACGCACAGCGTGCATTTGTAGACGCGGTTGTCTTCCGGATTCAGGCGCGGTACGTCGAACGGACAGCCCGCAATGCAGTAGCCGCAGCCGATGCACTGCTCGGACTGGAAGTCGACGATGCCGTTGGCATACTGAATGATAGCCCCTTCTGACGGACATGCCTTCAGGCAGCCCGGATCCGCGCAGTGCATACAGCCATCTTTGCGGATAAGCCATTCCAGTTTGTCGTTCTGCTCCACTTCCGAGAAACGCATCACCGTCCAGGACTTGGCGGTCAGGTCCGCAGGGTTGTCGTACACCCCAACGTTGTGACCCACTTCGTCACGCAGATCGTTCCACTCAGAGCAGGCCACCTGACAGGCTTTACAGCCGATACAGGTGGTCACGTCGATAAGTTTCGCCACTTCCTGCTGGTGGTCCCGCGCCTGAGGCGCGGGCGTGAAACCGTTAGTCGCGGAACGACGGATAATGTCTTGAGATTGATAAGCCATAAGTCGTCTCCGTTACACCTTTTCCACGTTCACGAGGAAGGCCTTAAACTCCGGCGTCTGCGTGTTCGCATCACCGACGAACGGCGTCAGGGTATTCGCAATGAACCCTTTCTTCGCCACGCCCTCATAGCCCCAGTGAATTGGGATGCCGATGGTATCCACCTGCTGACCATGAACGTTCAGCGTGCGAATACGCTTGGTCACCACCGCCTTGGCTTTAATGTAGCCGCGGTTAGAGGAGACCTTCACGGTATCGCCATGGGCGATGCCGAGCTTGTTCGCTAGCTTCTCGCCGATCTCCACAAACTGCTCCGGCTGCGCGATGGCGTTAAGCAGCGCGTGCTTGGTCCAGTAGTGGAAGTGCTCGGTCAGACGATAGGTGGTGCCCACGTACGGGAACTTGTCTTTTTTACCCAGCGCTTCAAAGTCGCCCTTGAAGATACGCGCTGCCGGGTTAGAGACCACGTTCGGGTGCAGCGGGTTAGTGCCCAGCGGCGTCTCAAACGGCTCGTAGTGTTCCGGGAACGGCCCTTCTGCCATCTTATCAATGGCAAACAGACGTCCCATCCCTTCAGGCTGCATGATAAACGGTCCGACATCGCTGCCTGGTGCGGCAGTGCTGTAGTCCGGAATATCCACGCCGCCCCATTTCGCGCCGTCCCACTTCAGAAGCTGACGCTTCGGATCCCACGGGTTGCCCTGCGGGTCAGCGGAGGCACGGTTATAGAGGATGCGACGGTTAAGCGGCCACGCCCACGCCCAGCCCAGCGTATTGCCGAGGCCCGACGGGTCGGCGTTGTCGCGGTTGGCCATCTGGTTGCCTTTCGGCGTCCAGCTACCAGCGAAGATCCAACAGCCGCTTGACGTGGTACCGTCATCGCGCAGATGGGCGAAGGTACTGAGCTGATCGCCTTTCTTCGCCAGCACGGTGCCGGTGGTCGGGTCGATAACATCCGCCAGCGCCTTACCGTTGCTCTCCATCGCCACTTCTTCCGGCGCAGGATTTTCAGGCGTCGAGTAGTTCCAGGTCATGTTCAACACCGGTTCCGGGTTCGCGCCACCTTCAGCCGCGTACATCTTACGCAGGCGTAAGAAAATACCGGCCAGGATCTCGCCGTCGTTCATGGCGATGCCCGGGGCGTCCGCACCTTTCCAGTGCCACTGCAGCCAGCGGCCGGAGTTGACAATAGACCCGTTCTCTTCCGCGAAGCAGGTAGATGGCAGACGGAACACTTCAGTCTGAATCTTCGACGGATCGACGTCATTCGATTCGCCGTGGTTCTGCCAGAAGGTCGAGGTTTCAGTATTGAGCGGGTCAATCGTCACCAGGAACTTCAGTTTCGACAGGGACTCAACAACCTTGTTCTTGTTCGGGAACGAGGCTACCGGGTTAAAGCCCTGGCAGATATAACCGTTGACCTGACCCTGATGCATCATCTCGAAGTACTGAAGCACGTCGTAGCCTTTGTCCCACTTCGGCAGCCAGTCAAAGCCCCAGCTGTTTTCCGCCGTCGCCTTGTCGCCGTAGAAGGCTTTCATCAGCGAGACGAAGAACTTCGGATAGTTGCCCCAGTAGTTCACCTGGCCTTCGAGCAGCGGTTTTGGCGTGCTGGCCGTCAGGTAGGTTTGCAGGTCGGTTTGTTTCTCGCTTGGCAGGTTCATATAACCTGTCAGGCTTTGAGACAGCAGGCCGAGGTCGGTCAGACCCTGAATGTTGGAGTGACCGCGCAGGGCGTTCACGCCGCCGCCTGCCATGCCCATGTTGCCGAGCAGGAGCTGAACCATCGCCATGGTACGGATGTTCTGCGCACCGATGGAGTGTTGCGTCCAGCCGAGGGCGTAGAGGAACGACGCGGTTTTATCTTTCGCGCTGGTTTCGGCGATCAGCTCGCAGACCTTCAGGAAGTCCGCCTTCGGCGTACCACAGATGTTTTCGACCACCTCCGGCGTGTAGCGGGAGACGTGCTCTTTCAGCAGGTTCCACACGCAGCGCGGGTGTTGCAGGGTGGTATCGCGTTTCGCAAAGCCTTTCTCATCCAGCTCGTAGTTCCAGCTGGTTTTGTCGTACTTGCGTTTTTCGGCGTCGTAACCGCTGAACAGGCCATCTTCGAAGTGGTAATCCTCACGCACGATCAGGCTGGCGTTGGTATAGGCTTCGGTGTATTCGCGGTTGTATTTTTCGTTGGTCATCAGGTACAGCAATACGCCTGACAGGAAAGTGATGTCAGTACCTGAACGAATAGGGGTGTAGAAATCCGCCACTGACGCTGTACGCGTGAAGCGGGGATCGATCACAATCAGTTTCGCACCGTTGTGGATTTTGGCTTCCATCGCCCAGCGGAACCCGACAGGGTGCGCTTCAGCGGCGTTACCGCCCATCACCACAATAAGGTTGGCGTTCTTGATGTCGACCCAGTGGTTGGTCATCGCACCGCGACCAAATGTTGGAGCAAGACTTGCTACCGTTGGTCCGTGTCAGACACGCGCCTGGTTGTCGACCGCGAGCATACCGAGTGCGCGCGTAAATTTCTGGGTTAAATAGCCGGTTTCATTACTGGACGCTGAAGCACACAGCATCCCGGTGGAGAGCCAGCGGTTGACCGTCACGCCGTCGGCGTTCTTCTCAATGAAGTTCGCATCACGGTCTTCTTTAATATGTTTAGCGATGCGGTCAAACGCCTCTTCCCAGCTGATTTGCTGCCATTTGTCGGAGCCAGGCGCACGATATTCAGGGAACTTCAGGCGGCTTTCAGAGTGGATAAAGTCCACCAGACCGGCCCCTTTCGGACACAGCGCGCCGCGGTTGACCGGGTGATCCGGGTCACCTTCGATATGGAAAATAGACGCTTTGGCGTTTTTAGCACCGTCGCCGAGGCTATACATTAACAGCCCGCAACCGACAGAGCAGTACGTACAGGTATTACGGGTTTCACGGGTGCGCAGCAGTTTATACTGCCGCGTTTCCGCCAGCGCGACGCCGGGCGCAAAGCCCAGTGCTGCTGCCGTTGTGCCTGCCATACCGCCAGCGCAGATCTTAAAGAACTGCCTTCTGCTGACCTGCATGGGTCACTCCTTGTTTCGACATTGCTTACATATGTAGTTTTGACTTCGCGGTTGAAGAATGACCGCAAAGGAAAAAATTTGCGTTAATCCCTCATTTCTCCGAGGGATATCATCAGAATACCACAATGTCGGTACACCTGTTCTAATGGCGTTAATACAAAGTGAACGTATTATCACCATGTTGATTATAAAGTGTGATACAGATCACGCTATTGCTTCTGCATGTTAAAGCGGTGTAGCGCTGGCCGGGTTGCACCCCTTCTAAATGAGTAGGAGAATGATTGTCGAAAAGTTGATCCATACTATGCGTAAGGCCTGTTGTTTATGCTGCAATAGCAGGCTCACCTCCGTGGTTGTTCAGGAATACCGCTGTGTCTAAACAAAACCGTGCTACCCACTCGTCGCCACTGCCTGCAGGCATTGTGGAACTGTCGGTACGCAGACCGCCCCACATTACCCACGCCACGCCCGATTTGCTGGCGGAAGAAGTGCCTGTTGCGCTTGTTTACAACGGTATTTCGCATGTGGTGATGATGGCTTCGCCGAAAGATCTCGACCTGTTCGCCATTGGCTTTTCTCTCTCGGAAGGCATTATTGCGCATCCGCAGGAGATCTACGGGATGGACGTGGTGAAGGCGTGTAACGGTCTTGAAGTGCAAATCGAACTCTCCAGCCGTCGCTTTATGGGGTTGAAAGAGCGCCGCCGCGCGCTGGCCGGACGCACCGGCTGCGGCGTGTGTGGCGTTGAGCAGCTCAATGATATCGGCAAGCCCGTTGCGCCGCTGCCGTTTACCCAGACCTTCAATCTGGCACACCTTGATCATGCGCTTGAACATCTCAACGACGTACAGCCCATCGGCCAGTTGAGCGGTTGTACGCATGCGGCGGCGTGGGTGTTGCCGTCGGGCGATATTGCCGGAGGGCATGAAGACGTGGGTCGCCATGTCGCGCTGGATAAGCTGCTGGGACGCCGGGCGCGAGAAAGCGAGGTCTGGCAACAGGGCGCGGCGCTCGTTTCCAGCCGTGCAAGTTATGAGATGGTGCAAAAGTCCGCAATGTGCGGTGTGGAAATCCTGTTTGCGGTATCGGCGGCCACAACGCTGGCGGTGGAAGTGGCGGAGCGCTGCAACCTGACGCTGGTCGGGTTCTGCAAGCCGGGAAGGGCAACAATCTATACCCATCCGCAGCGATTAATAGTTGATCAATAATTTTGAATGTTTCAGGCAAAACCTTCCGCTTTTAGTTGTTCGGGATGAGGTCTAGTATTTATCTCATCAAGGCACGGTGCCTTACCAAAACAACTTAACGAAAGGATTTATATCATGAAAAGCATCAAAACTTTTGTCGCTGTAATCGCTCTGGCTGCTTCTTTCGGTTCTTTCGCTGCACAGACTGTGACCGCAACCGCCTCTACCATCGACGGTGCAGAAGCTAAAATCGCGGCGCAGGCTCAGGAAGCGGGTGCATCATCCTACAAAATTACCCAGGCATTCACGGGTAACCGCGTACACATGACTGCTGAACTGAATAAATAAGCCAGTCACACCGTCGAAAGAGCGCCCACGGGGCGCTTTTTTATTTTTTCTCTTTTTTAACAATATCTTTTCTATCCTGAACCTCTACCAGGGAATAAAAAGGCGCGACGTTTTTACAGGTCAGACGCCAGATCCCGTAATCCCGCTTTTTTGGCGTAAACACGCGATAATTACCTTCACCTACCATCATAAAGCGCGCATTGGGATAGTCGTTGAGAATTCGATATTCATTGTTACAGTAAAACGTATCCCGAGTGTCGTAATCGATTGTCACATTGAGGACGTATTCAAGCACCCGGCTGGTATTGACGTTATAGGCAATAAAGAAGATATAGCCAGCGCAGAAAAGGGGGGCAGAAATCGCCATGACGTTAAACTGGACCGATGAATTCTGCAACAAGGGAAGCGCCATCGTGAATAGCAGAAATACCATGGAAAAGAATAAGGTGCAGAAGATTAAAAAGAACCCAAACGACGTAATTTTATTGAAAGTCGCCTCGTAGGTGACATCCGTGACGTCCATAAAGACCTTTCGCGCCAGTATGTAGCAGATGAAGGAAATTAACAGCCATACACCACGTGTAAGGGTGAAAGCCTTTTTCGCAATTTTCTTTCTGTCATCATCCACGGCGTCCAGATAGAGGGTGATGGAATAGTAGATACATCCCACCGTCCCGATCGCGAGCGTGACGGGTAGCTCCAGGCCATTTCTGGCGAAATATTTAAATGCCACACACGATGTTAAAAACAGCAGAGAAGACATCAGCGTCGAGCCCGCTATTTTTTTGTATTCACCCCATTCCATTTGGGACAGCTGCAACAGCGTGAGGGGTTTTATGCGTGAGGAAATGATGATAGCGCAGGCTATCAGCATGGCCATCCAGACGAAGACGGGCATCGCTTTACTGTTAAAGGGCGTTATGACAAAAATGGCGCCCGTATAAGCGATAAAATGGACGGCAGTACTATGTCTGATGAGGAATGAGGGTTGTTTTCTGCTTTGCATCGGCGTTTTTCTCCCTGAAAAAGGCTGACGTTCAGGACATCAGGAAACAGATATCAGCGCAATGCATGACGTTTTTTTTGAGTTCAGTAATTTTGAATGATAATAGCAAATCCTTCCGCTTTTAGTTGTTCGCGATGAGGTCTAGTATTTATCTCATCAAGGCACAGTGCCTTACCTGAGCAACTTAATGAAAGGGTTTATATCATGAAAAGCATCAAAACTTTTGTCGCTGTAATCGCTCTGGCTGCTTCTTTCGGTTCTTTCGCTGCACAGACTGTGACCGCAACCGCCTCTACCATCGACGGTGCAGAAGCTAAAATCGCGGCACAGGCTCAGGAAGCGGGTGCATCATCCTACAAAATTACCCAGGCATTCACGGGTAACCGCGTACACATGACTGCTGAACTGAATAAATAAGCCAGTCACACCGTCGAAAGAGCGCCCCCGGGGCGCTTTTTTAGTTTATGCTCGCCACGCGCAGTAGCGCCGTCACTACTGCCGCCGCGATGATCACCACAATCAATGGCATTTTTCGCCACGCCAGAAATACCGCAAACGCCACGCCCAGCACGCGCGCCATCCCGGCGAAATGTTCCCCTTCATAAAATGTGGTCGCCAGCGCCACAGAAAACAGCAACACCGTTGCCGCATCTGACAGCAGCGCCTGAGATCGTTCAGAGAGTGCCAGTCGGTTGCCGAGTTTTGCTCCGCCGAGACGCATCAAATAGGTTCCCGCAGACAAAATGGCGATGCCGAGAATAAAAATCGTCATATTTTCCATTATTTCTTCCTCGCAGCGAGACCGAGTAAAGAGAGCAGCACCGGTAATCCCACCGGGGCAAACGGTACGGCAGCCAGGGATAGCACGGCACCGCTACAGGCGCGGATTAACGTGGTACGGTTTTTAAACGCGGGAACCACTAACGCCAGCAGAATGGCCGGAAAGACCGCATCCAGCCCGATGGTTTCCGGGGCCGGGAGCAGCTTACCGACCATGGCGCCCAGCAAGGCGCCCACCGGCCAGATAATTGCAACGCCTAAACCACATAACCAGTACGCCGCCTTACGCTGCTCGGGCGTTTTTTGCGACAGGCCAAACACCACGCTTTCGTCATTCATAATGTGGCAGCCCAACAGGCTCAGGCCGCGCTTGCCTACCAGTTCACGCACCGTCACGCCAAACGGCACATGGCGTGCGTTGACCAGCAAACCGGCTGCCGCCGCCGCCAGAGGGTTACCGCCGCTGGCCACAATGCCGATAAACATAAATTCCGATGCGCCCGCGAGGACGGTGAGCGAGAGAACAAACGGCACCCAAAGCGGGAAACCGTAGGCCATCGCCAGTGAGCCGTAAGACATCCCGACCACGCCGACCGCGAGGCAAACCAGGATGATTGCTTTTATCGTGTCGCCTTTAAGGCAGGAGAGATGATGCTTCATACAATTTTAGCCATATCGAACGTGTATCCATTATAATGAACGCAACAGAACTGTTTTTCAAGACGAACGATTCGTTCGATTTATAGAACAAAAAGGGCCGTTATATGACGCAGCCAATTAGCGTAATCGCCAAAAGCCTGGTGCGAGAACGCCTGCGAACCGGGCTTTCACTGGCGGAAATTGCCCGCCGTGCCGGGATCGCTAAATCCACGCTTTCCCAGCTGGAATCCGGCAACGGCAACCCCAGCCTGGAGACGCTGTGGTCGCTCTGCGTGGCGCTGGATATTCCCTTCGCCCGTTTGCTGGAGCCGCAGTTGCCGAGCACGCAGGTGATCCGCCGTGGTGAAGGAACGAAAGTGGTTGCCGGACAGGCAAACTATGAAGCCATACTGCTGGCTGCGTGCCCGCCAGGCGCGCGACGGGATGTCTATCTCCTGATGACCCAGCCGGGTGCAGACCGCATTTCTCAGCCGCATTCGCCTGGCTCGGTAGAACATATTATCGTCATGCAGGGAAGGGCTCTGGTCGGCCTGCTGGATGCGGCAGAAGAGCTCGCCGCCGGGGATTACATCTGTTACCCCGCCGACCAGCCGCACATTTTTAAGGCGCTGGAGCCAGACACGCATGCGTTGCTGGTGGCGGAACAAAATTAACGTAGATACGGAAAATCATGTCGCTTAAAGCCATTGCCAAAGAGCTGGGACTCTCCATTACGACCGTCAGCCGCGCCCTCAACGGCTATGACGACGTCTCTGCTGAGACGCGCGCGCGCGTGGAAGCCGAGGCTCAGCGCCGTGGTTACCGACCTAACACCTTCGCCCGCCGCCTGAAGATGGGCAAAATTGACGCGGTCGGGCTGGTGTTTCCCGTCCATCCTGTTCCGCTCAATAACAGTGTATTTATGGACATGGTCGGCGAAATTAGCCACGAACTGGCGCGACATGAGATCGACTTACTGCTCATTGCCGATGACGATCTGGCGGATAAGCACAGCTATATGCGCATGGTACAGAGCCGGCGCGTCGATGCGCTGATTGTGGCGCATACGCTGGATCGCGATCCGCGGCTTGAGCAGCTGCAGGCCGCCGGGTTCCCTTTCCTGGCGCTTGGGCGCAGCCAGCTGCCGCAGCCTTACGCGTGGTTTGATTTCGATAACTATGCCGGTACGTACAATGCTACCCGCTGGCTGATTGAGAAAGGCCATCAGCGTATTGCGCTGCTCGGCGAAAGCAATAATCAGGCATTTATCACCCAGCGCCGTCAGGGCTATCTGGACGCTCTGCGGGAAGCCGGGCTTTCCAGCGAATGGCTGCGCGCCATGCCGCCGTCGCGCCGCGTGGGATATGCCACCACGAAAGAACTGCTTGCCCTGCCGCAACCGCCCACGGCGATCATTACTGACTGCAACACCCACGGCGACGGGGCGGCGATGGCGCTCGAACAGCTGGGGCGTTTATCCGGCGACAACGCCGTGTCGCTGGTGGTCTACGACGGACTGCCGCAGGACAGTATCGTCGATACCGACGTGGCGTCGGTGATCCAGTCCACCCGTCAGGGTGTCGGAAAACAGATTGCCGACATGGTCCGCCGGCTAATTAACGGCGACGATATTGCGCAGCTTCAGGTGCTCTGGCAACCGGAATTCTCCCCCGGCCAGACGGCCTGAATATCTCCATTTTCTAAACCCGATCACAAATCCGAAACGTTTTGGTTTGTATCCGAAACGTTTCGGATCAAAACTCAAGGCATCCCATGACAGGAGATGTCTGATGCAAGATTCTATTTTACGACTTGAAAGCGCAACGGTAGATGTGGTGATAAAAACGCGCCCGTTCGCCGAAATTATTTACTGGGGGCCGCATCTTCAGCACTTTTTGCCGCAAAATGCTGAAACCCTTTCGCGGCCCGTTGCTAACGGCAGGCTGGATGTCGATTCTCCGGTTACGCTGATGGCTGAACTCGGGCATGGCCTGTTTGGCTCGCCGGGTATTGAGGGGCACCGACAGGGGCTGGACGGTTCCCCGGTATTCAGAACTACGCGGGTACAGCAGGAATTAAACACCCTGACGATTACCGCTGAAGATGACTATGCGGGCCTGCGTCTGACCAGCGAGCTGGCGCTGGACGACAGCGGCGTGCTGGTGGTTCGTCACGGTTTAACGAACCTGAAAGCACGTCCCTGGCAGGTTGACCGCTTTGCCGTCACGCTGCCGGTGGCCGAGCGCGCCCGGGAGGTGATGGCCTTCCACGGACGCTGGATCAGAGAGTTCCAGCCGCACCGCGTAAACCTTGAGCACGACAGCGTTGTGATTGAAAACCGCCGGGGTAAAACCTCCCACGAACACTTTCCTGCACTGATAGCCGGTACGCCATCGTTCAGCGAAATGCAGGGTGACGTCTGGGGCGTGCATCTGGGCTGGAGCGGGAACCATCGCCTGCGCGCGGAAGCGAAAACCGACGGTCGCCGTTATATTCAGGCCGAAGCGCTCTACCTGTCGGGGGAAATGGCGATAGAAGAGGGCGATACGCTCTGGACACCGCGCCTGTATGCCAGCTACTCCCCGCGGGGCCTGAACGGCATGAGCCAGTCTTTCCATCGCTACCTGCGCGACAACGTCATCCGCTTCCCGGAAAATAAACCGCGTCCGGTACACCTCAATACCTGGGAGGGGATCTACTTCAACCACGATCCGGATTACATCATGCGCATGGCCGACGAGGCCGCCACGCTGGGCGTGGAGCGCTTTATTATTGACGACGGCTGGTTCAAAGGCCGCAATGACGACCACGCCGCGCTGGGCGACTGGTATCTGGATGAGAAAAAATATCCGAATGGCCTGACGCCGGTGATTGACCACGTCAAACGGCTCGGCATGGAGTTTGGCATCTGGGTTGAGCCGGAGATGATCAACCCGGACTCCGATCTGTATCGCGCGCATCCTGACTGGGTGCTGGCGCTGCCGGGCTATGCCCAGGCGACCGGGCGTCATCAGCTGGTGCTCAACCTCAACATTCCGCAGGCTTTTGATTATCTTGTGGAACGCATGAGCTGGCTGCTGGGCGAGCATGCGATCGACTACGTGAAGTGGGACATGAACCGCGAGCTGGTGCAGCCGGGACACAACGGTAAAGCCGCCGCCGACGCCCAGACCCGTCAGTTTTACCGGCTGCTGGATGTGCTGGGCGAGCGCTTCCCGCATATTGAATTCGAATCCTGCTCTTCCGGCGGCGGGCGCATTGATTACGAAGTGCTGAGCCGGAGCCATCGCTTCTGGGCGTCCGACAACAACGACGCGCTGGAGCGCAGCACCATCCAGCGTGGCATGAGCTATTTTTTCCCGCCGGAGGTGATGGGGGCGCATATCGGTCATCATAAATGCCACGCCACCTTCCGCCAGCACAGCATTGAATTTCGCGGCCTGACGGCGCTGTTTGGCCATATGGGGCTGGAGCTGGATCCGCTCACCGTGGACGCGCAGGAGCGCGAGGGGTACCGACATTACGCCGCGCTGCACAAGCAGTGGCGAGAGGTGATCCACAACGGCACCCAATGGCGGATTGATATGCCGGACGCCACCACGCTGGCGCAGGGGATTGTGAGCGAAGACAAGGCGCAGGGGCTATTTATGGTCAGCCAGCTCGCGATGCCGGATTACAGCCTGATGATGCCGCTGCGCATGCCGGGGCTGGAGGCCAGCGCGCAGTACCGCGTCGCGCTGCTCGATCACCCGAATATTCAAATTACGGGCGAAGGCGGGCACACCATGCGCAAGCTGCCGGCGTGGATGGAAACACCGCAAACGGTGAGCGGTGAGTGGCTGATGCAGGCGGGCATTGCGCTGCCGATTCTCGATCCGGAAACCGCCATTCTGATTGGCGTGGAACGCGTGTAAAGGTGATGGGCCGGGAAACTGGCCCTCCGTTGAGGATAAAAATAATGAACACAACAACCTGTACCCACAAAGACAACCCAAATTTCTGGATCTTCGGGCTGTTCTTCTTTCTCTACTTCTTCATCATGGCCACCTGCTTTCCGTTCCTGCCGATCTGGCTGTCGGATATCATCGGCCTGAATAAAACCCATACCGGGATTGTTTTCTCCTGCATCTCGCTGTCGGCCATTGCGTTCCAGCCGGTGCTGGGGGTGATTTCGGACAAGCTGGGGCTGAAAAAACACCTGCTGTGGATAATCTCGGTGCTGTTATTCCTGTTCGCACCGTTCTTCCTGTACGTCTTCGCGCCCCTGCTGAAAACCAGTATCTGGCTGGGGGCGTTGAGCGGCGGGTTGTATATCGGTTTTGTCTTCTCGGCGGGATCGGGCGCAATCGAGGCCTACATCGAACGCGTGAGCCGCAACAGCTTCTTCGAATACGGCAAGGCGCGCATGTTCGGCTGTCTCGGCTGGGGGCTATGCGCGTCTACGGGCGGCATCCTGTTCGGCATCGATCCGTCGTATGTATTCTGGATGGGATCAGGGGCCGCATTGCTGTTGATGCTGCTGCTGGTGGTCGCGAAGCCGAAGCCCAACCAGACGGCGCAGGTGATGAACGCCCTGGGAGCCAACCAGCCGCAGATCACTGCCAGAACCGTCTTTAAGCTGTTCCGCCAGCGCAGAATGTGGATGTTCATTCTGTACGTGATTGGCGTTGCCTGCGTGTATGACGTTTTCGATCAGCAGTTTGCCACCTTCTTTAAAACCTTCTTCGCCACGCCGCAGGAAGGCACTCGCGCCTTTGGCTTTGCCACCACGGCGGGGGAAATCTGTAACGCCATCATCATGTTCTGCTCGCCGTGGATCATTAACCGTATCGGCGCGAAAAATACGCTGCTGATCGCCGGGGTGATAATGGCGACGCGTATTATCGGCTCGTCGTTCGCTACCACTGCCGTGGAGGTGATTGCCCTGAAGATGCTGCACGCGCTGGAAGTCCCGTTCCTGCTGGTGGGCGCCTTTAAGTACATCACCGGGGTGTTTGATACCCGACTGTCGGCGACTATCTATCTGATCGGCTTCCAGTTTGCCAAACAGTCGGCGGCGATTTTCCTTTCTGCCTTTGCCGGAAATATGTATGACCGGATCGGTTTCCAGGAGACGTATTTGATGCTGGGCTGTTTCGTGCTGGCAATTACGGTGGTGTCGGCGTTTACGTTGAGCAGCAGGCAGGAGATTGCTGCCGCCTCGGGGGCAGCAGCGTTAACACATCAGTCCAGGTAAAACACTTCGGTAAGCTCCGTACTCACCGGGCTGTTATCCGGGTTTGACGGCATAACGTCGCCCATATGTTCCCACCAGCGCTGGCAGACGTCGGTATTCGCTACCGCGCGCCAGCGCTCCTCCGATTCAATCTCCACGGTCGCAAACAGCAGGTTGCGTGATTTGTCGAGATAAATGGCGTAGCGGTGCGCGCCGTGGTCTTTCAGCACCGCTTCAAGCTCGGGCCATATGGGGTTATGGCGACGCACATACTCCTCGTGCGCGTCCGGGTTTACCTGCATCACAAACGCTTTGCGGATCATCATGCCTCCAGTCGCTTTCGCGGACGGCTATGGGTACAAATCCAGTGCCGACTGCATCGGCGTAACGCCAAAGCGTTTACCGAGTGCAATCAGCTCTTCCCGGGTAATGGTCTGCTTCATACCGCCCATGGAATAGACCTTCACCAGCACTTCAGCTGATTTTTCAGCGGTATCGATCAGGCCGAAAGTTTCATCCAGCGTCGGGCCGCTGCCGAAAACGCCGTGGAACGGCCACAGCACCAGAGAATGCTTTTGCATCTCTTTGGCGGTTGCCTGGCCGATCTCGTCGGTACCGGGCACCATCCACGGCAGAATGCCGACGCCGTCCGGGAAGACCACCAGGCACTCGGTGCTGCCTTCCCACAGCTTGCGGGTGATGAGATCGGCGTTGTTTTCCACCACGTAGGTCAGGGCAATCAGATTGGTGGCGTGGCAGTGCATGATGACGCGGTCTTTACCGTGGGTCGCCTTGATGCGCTGGCAGTGCGAGAGGAAGTGCGCTGGCAGTTCAGAGGTGGGCACTGCCTCGTCCGTGAGCCCCCAAAGAATGTGGTAGCCCGCGCCGTCGCTGTCCACCCTCACGACGCCGAGATTGGCCTGCGGGTCGAGCTGGACGTTGCGAAAGAACTTGCCGGATCCGGTGACGATAAACGGCGTGTTAGCGAGCAGCGGCATCGGCTGGCTCAGGGCGATATAGCGCGGTTTTTGATGGAAATCAGCGGCGTACGGCTCGATGTCGGCATCGTCCAGGCGCAGCGTCAGGTTGCCGCCGTTACGCTCATCCCACCCTTTCAACCAGGCGTCAGAGGTGGCTTTAATCATGCCCTGGACGAACCAGGAATGGGTGATGGTCTGCATACTGTGGTTCCTTTGAAAATGCCGGGTGGCGCTATGCTTACCCGGCCTACTTATACTGCGGGGGAGGGTTGAATCACCCGCGTGTGCTCAACACGTCTTTCTCATACGCCCGCACGTTCTCCAGCCACTGGCTGCCTGTTGGTACGTCGTTGCGCTGACAGTACATTTCCCACACGGCCTGCCACGGCAGCGATTTCTGCTCTTCCAGCAGCGCCAGGCGGGCCGTGTAGTCACCTCCCTGCTCCAGCTGTTTCAGTGCTTCAGTGGGCTCCAGCAGGGCACGAAGCAGCGCTTTCTTCATGTTGCGGGTGCCGATAACCCACGCCGCGATGCGGTTGATGGAGGCGTCAAAGAAGTCGAGGCCAATATGGACGCGGTCGAACAGGTCGTGGCGAACGATCTCGCTGGCAATGGCCTGCGTTTCGTCATCCAGCAACACCACATGGTCGCTGTCCCAGCGCACCGGACGGCTGACGTGCAGCAGCAGGCGCGGCACGTAGAGCATGGCGGCAGAAATTTTGTCGGAGATGACCTCCGTCGGGTGGAAGTGCCCGGCATCCAGACACAGGGCAGTCTGGCGGCTGGTGGCGTAACCCATATAGAACTCGTTCGAGCCGACGGTATAACTCTCCGCGCCAATGCCGAACAGCTTGCTCTCCACGGCATCAATATGGTGCGCCGGGTTAAGCTTCTCGCTAATGGCTTCATCCAGTGCAGCCAGCAGGCGCTGGCGCGGGGCGAGGCGGTCAATGGTGACGTCCTTCATGCCGTCCGGGATCCAGATATTCATCACCGACGGGGTGCCAAGCTGTTCACCAAACCAGGCTGAAACGCGGCGGCAGGCCTTCACGTGGTCGATCCAGAACTGACGGATCTCGTGACTGGCATGGGCGAGGGTAAAGCCGTCAGCGCTGAGCGGGTGCGAGAAGCAGGACGGGTTGAAGTCCAGACCCAGACCGTTGGCTTTTGCCCACGCCACCCAGTTTTTAAAGTGTTTCGGCTGGATTTCATTACGCGCGACCGGCTCGTCGGATTCCAGATAAATCGCGTGCAGGTTCAGGCGCTTCGGACCGGGTATCAGGCTGAGCGCCAGCGTCAGATCGGCGCGCAGTTCGGTCGCGTTGCGCGCTTTCCCGGGATAGTTACCGGTTGCCTGAATACCCCCCGTCAGGGAACCGCCTGGGTTTTCGAAGCCGGCGACGTCATCGCCCTGCCAGCAATGCATGGAGACCGGCAGACGGTCGAGCTGACGCAGTGCCGCTTCGACATCCACGCCGACGGCGGCGAAACGCTGTTTAGCCAGGTTCCAGGCTTGTTCAAGTTGAGTGGTCATGCGCAAAGCTCCTTAGTCAGTCGGTTTTGCTGAAACTGCGCCCGGTAGCGGGCAATTTCATGGCAGGGATCGGGAAGGAACGTGGTCAGGCTGCCGCTGGCGGTGACTACCGAGCGGAAATCGTCCACGCTGGCCAGTTCGTCAAGGGTCATCAGCTGAATGCCGATATTGCCGAGCGTGGAGGCCTCGACCGGGCCCGCCACTACGGTGATGCCGCAGGCATCGGCACAAAGCTGGTTTAACAGCGCGTTCTGGCAACCGCCGCCAACAATATGCAGCGTGTCGAACGGTCTGCCGCGAAGGCTGGCCAGCTCGCTCAGCACATCCGCATAAAGCAGGGCAAGGCTGTCAAAAATACAGCGCGCCAGTTCGGCCGGGCTTGATGGTACAGGCTGTCCGGCCTCGCGGCAGGCGGCCTGGATCTCGGTGCTCATGTGCGCCGGATTGATAAAGCGATCGTCATTGGGATGAATCAGGAACGTACAGGCTTTGCGCTTTTCGGTGTCGGCGATAAGCCCGGGCAGATCGGTAATTTTCTGCTCCTTAAGCACCCGCTGGAGCAGCCACAACCCCATAATGTTCTTTAACACCCGATAGCGCCCTTCGGCCCCGCCTTCGTTGGTGATATTTGCGGCCATTGCCTCCTCGCTGACGTAAGGCGTTTTGCTTTCAAAGCCCATCAGCGACCAGGTGCCGGAAGAGAGATAGGCGGCATCTTTACCGCAAAGCGGCGAGGCAATAACCGCGCTGGCGGTATCGTGGCTCGCCACGGCAACGACCGGGATCGCATTCCCCTGCGGGCACACCCACTGGCCGATGACGTTGCCGGGATGGGTCGGCGTACCGAACCACGCCGGGGATGCGCCCGTCCAGGCCAGCAGGTGCTCATCCCAGTTATCCGAGTTGATGTTGACCAGCTGGGTGGTGGTGGCGTTGGTATATTCCCAGTTCATGTTGCCGGTCAGGCGATAGCTCAGATAGTCCGGGATCAGCAGCACATGGGCAACGTCTGCTGCCAGCCCTGGCTGCTGCTCGACCAGCGCGCGCAGCTGATACAGCGTGTTAAACGGCAGAAACTGTATGCCGCTGCGCCCGTAGATATCATCCTTACCGAGCCGGGCGATGGCGTGCGCCATCAGGCCATCCGTGCGGCTGTCGCGGTAGGAGACGGGCAGGCCAACGCGAGCGCCGCTGCTGTCCAGCAAGACATAATCGACGCCCCAGGTATCTATGCCGATGCTGTCGATGAGGATCCCGCTATCGCAGACTTTTTTGAGCCCTGTACGGATCTCCGTCTCAAGTTCATCAATGTTCCAGGTATCAAAGCCGTCCTGTTTTTGCAGGCAGTTCGCAAAACGATGCATCTCGCGAAGGGAAAGGGTGTGCTGGTCGCAGTCCCAGGTGGCGAGCATTACACGGCCGCTGGATGCGCCTAAATCCACAGCGACACAATGGCGAAAGGTCATGGTCGGATCCTTCTTGAAATCATTAGCGCTGAGTGTAAAAAAGGGGCGAAAAGACCACCTTCTCGCCACTGACAGTCCGCAACCCGTGCTGGCAAGAAAGCAAAGATGAACGTGAGGGGGTTCACACTTTTCCGCGAAGGCGCGCCGTTCAGCCACTGTGACGTTGACCGCAATTCCGGATCTTTCCCGCTTATTCTTGAAAAACAGGCAGGTTTTGCGGCGTTTGCTGTCGAAAATTTAAGGTGAGGGTGAGAGGCCTTATTTACTATTTTGAGAACATTTCTCATTGGTGGGGGGCGTTATGACCATACTGCACAGCGTGGACTTTTTTCCGGCGGGTGGCTCGCCTGTAGCGATAGAGCCGCGGCTGCCGCAGGCGGCTTTCCCGGAGCATCATCATGATTTTCATGAAATCGTGATTGTTGAGCATGGCACGGGCATCCATGTCTTTAACGGTCAGCCCTACACCATCAGCGGCGGCACAGTCTGCTTTGTGCGCGACCACGATCGGCATCTGTATGAGCATACCGACAACCTGTGCCTGACGAACGTGCTCTATCGATCCCCGGACGCATTCCAGTTTCTCGCAGGGCTTCATCAGCTACTGCCGCAGGAGAAGGAAGGACATTATCCGTCGCACTGGCGCGTGAATCAGGCCACGCTGCAGCAGGTTCGCCAGATTTTGCTTCAGATGGAGCAGAGTCAGGACGGACAGGAGATGCATGCGCTCGCCACGCGCGAGATGTTGTTTATGCAGCTGCTGGTGGCGTTGCGCCGCAGTAACCCGGTGGAGGGGGAGAGCAGCGAAGCCCGCCTGAACCAGCTGATGGCCTGGCTGGAGGAACATTTTGCCGAGGATATCTGCTGGGAAATGCTGGCGAGTCATTTTTCACTCTCACTGCGCACCCTGCACCGCCAGCTTAAGCAGCGAACCGGGCAGACGCCCCAGCGTTACCTTAACCGACTGCGGCTGATAAAGGCGCGCCACCTGCTGCGCCACAGTGATGAAAGCGTCACGGATATCGCTTATCGCTGCGGTTTCGGCGACAGTAACCACTTTTCGACGCTGTTTCGTCGGGAGTTCAGCTGGTCTCCGCGTGATATTCGCCAGGGGAGGGACACATCACTACAGTAACGCGAGCCCAGTCAACGTTTTGCTGCCGTAAAGCGGGTAATAATGTCAGGTTTTCGCCGTTGAGGTGGTGATGTGGCCGCACCGTTAATTCTTCGCAAAGATGACTTTTTTGCCTCCGCTGAACAAGCTGTTGCGGTGGCGGATCGCTATCCGCAAAACGTCTTTGCTGAACACACGCACGAATTTTATGAGCTGGTGCTGGTGTGGCGCGGCAACGGTCTGCACATTCTCAACGATCGGCCTTACCGCATTACCCGGGGGGATCTGTTTTACATTCGTGCCGAAGATAAACACGCCTACGCCTCGGTGAATGACCTGGTTTTACAGAACGTTATCTACTGCCCCGATCGGCTCAGCCTTAACGTTGACTGGGCAGCATGCATTCCCGGCTTCAACGGTGCGAAAGGCTCGCCGCACTGGCGTTTAAGCAGCAGCGGCATGACTGCCATCCGTCAGGCCATTTCCCTCCTTGAACAGGAGAGCTATAAAACCGATCCGCTGGCTAACCCGATGGCGGAGATCCTCTTCGCACAGCTGGTGATGATGCTTAAACGGCATCGCTACGAGACGGATAACCCCTCCGCCACGCAGCAGGAGACCCTGCTCGATAAGCTGATTGCCACGCTGGCGGCCAGCCTGAATAAAAGCTTTGTTCTGGAAAAGTTCTGCGAGCAGGAGCAGTGCAGCGAACGTGCCCTGCGTCAGCAGTTCCGTACCCAGACTGGCATGACGGTAAATCACTATTTGCGCCAGCTGCGCATTTGCCACGCCCAGTATTTGCTCCAGCATACAGAGTTCATGGTCAGTGACGTGGCAATGCGCTGCGGCTTTGAGGACAGTAACTACTTTTCGGTGGTCTTTAATCGCGAGGTAGGGATGACGCCGGTGCAATGGCGTCATCACAGTCGCAGGGCGGCGTAATCAGTTCGCCATACCGAGGCCGACAATGTTGGCCGCAATGATAATCACCACGCAGCCCAGGCTCAGAACGCCCACCGGTCGGCGTCCGGCATTGTTCCACTCCCTCAAGATGAGACCCACCATTCCGCCGCACAGCACGTAGAAGCTCATGTGCAGCATCCAGCTCATATAGTCATATTGTGCCGGGATGCTGGCGTGTCCCCAGGCGTAGAAAAAGAATTGCAGGTACCACATCAGTCCGCCGAGCGCCGAAAGCAGTACGTTGGTGATGATGACCCGTTTTGCCAGTGAGAAGTCGGCTTTTAGCGACAAACTCTCAACTTTTGCCAGACGAATTACGCAATAGCCGAGGTTAACCAGTGCGCCGCCGCCCATGATCACCACGTAGCTGGGCAGCGCCACGTACAGCGGGTCGACGCCCAGCGCGGCGGCCGCCTCGTGCATCGGTTTGGCGGCGTTCATGGCAAACGACATTCCGGCGGAGAAGATGCCGCACATTACCGCCAGCAGCAGACCCTTTTTCAGGTTAAAGTCCTCGGCTTTAATGCCCATCTTGCGCTCTTTCAACTGGCCCGCGCGGGTCACTATTCCGACGCCAATAACCGCTACCAGCACGCCCAGCAGCGTCATTCTGCCGCCTTCGGTATTCAGTAACACGTCGAGGTTACCGTTGAGGATGGGCGTCATCAGAGTGCCGACAATCAACGTGATGCCAATCGCGATGCCGATCCCCATCGACATGCCGAGATAGCGCATGGTGAGGCCATAGTTAATATTGCCGATGCCCCACATGGCACCAAACAGAAACACTGGCAGCAGAGTGGAGGCGTTAAAAGAGGAGAAGTAGCCCCAGAAATCCGGGAGTAGCATGGCGCTGATGGCCCAGGGAAGCAGGATCCAGGAGACCACACCGCCAACCGACCACATGGTTTCCCATGACCACTGCCTGACTTTTTTAAACGGAGCATAGAAGCAGGCTGCACTGGCCGCACCTATCAAATGCCAGAAAATACCCATCGTAATCGCATGATTCATGTTTACGTCCTCATCGTTTTTATCGGTCAATGGCATCCCACCGACCCGATGAGTGTAAAAATTAAGCAGAACGACCACCTTCGGGAGGCTGCCGCACTTTGGTTTTAAATGGCAATCAACGCGTTAAGCGCGTGAGCAGATTCACATTTTCACGCTTCATCAGAAAAGGAATGACCTTACAAAAACTACGGCATTGATAATCATTTTCAATATCATTTAATTAACTATAATGAACCAACTGCTTACGCGGCATTAACAGCTGTGCCGCCCGACAATAATGGAGAGGATTATGAGTTATACACTGCCATCCCTGCCGTATGCCTACGACGCACTGGAACCGCATTTCGACAAGCAGACGATGGAAATCCATCACACTAAACACCACCAGACCTATGTGAACAACGCGAATGCTGCGCTGGAAAGCCTGCCAGAGTTCGCTAACCTGTCTGCTGAAGAACTGATCACTAAACTTGACCAGCTGCCAGCGGACAAGAAAACCGTTCTGCGTAACAACGCGGGCGGCCACGCTAACCACAGCCTGTTCTGGAAAGGCCTGAAAACCGGTACCACCCTGCAGGGCGACCTGAAAGCGGCTATCGAGCGCGACTTCGGCTCCGTTGACAACTTCAAAGCGGAATTCGAAAAAGCCGCTGCAACCCGTTTCGGCTCTGGCTGGGCGTGGCTGGTTCTGAAAGGTGACAAACTGGCGGTGGTTTCCACTGCTAACCAGGACTCCCCGCTGATGGGTGAAGCGATCTCTGGCGCATCCGGCTTCCCGATCCTGGGTCTGGACGTGTGGGAACACGCTTACTACCTGAAGTTCCAGAACCGTCGCCCTGACTACATCAAAGCGTTCTGGGATGTGGTGAACTGGGACGAAGCAGCAGCGCGTTTCGCCGCTAAAAAATAAGGTTGCATTGACGCCTGTGAGAAGCGAGTCTGATGACTCGCTTTTTTTGTATCTGCGTAATGGAGGCAGCGATGCATTACCCGGTGAATGTGTTTACAGGCAAGGTAAGGGAGTACGACGGCAGCCGCCCGAGCGCCATCGCGAAAGTGCAGGTTGACGGTGAACTGACCTTAACCGACCTTGGGCTGGCAGGCGATGAGCAGGCCGAAAAGAAAATCCACGGCGGGCCGGATCGCGCGCTGTGTCACTATCCTCGCGAGCACTATCAGCACTGGAAAACCGAATTTCCTAACCAGGCGGACCTCTTCGTTGCGCCTGCATTTGGTGAGAATCTCTCGACGGAAGGGCTGACGGAAAAGAACGTGTTTATCGGCGATATTTATCGCTGGGGCGACGCCCTGATTCAGGTGACGCAGCCTCGCTCGCCGTGCTTCAAGCTCAACTACCACTTCGGCATTCAGGATATGTCGGCCCAGCTGCAAAGCGCGGGTAAAACCGGCTGGCTGTACCGTGTGGTGCTGGCCGGGCAGGTTTCGGCGGATGCGCCGCTTGAGCTGGTTTCGCGCCTGAGCGACGTGTCGGTGTATGACGCCTGCGCCATCGCCTGGCATATGCCGTTTGATGATGAACAATATCATCGGTTGCTGTCTGCGGCGGGGTTATCGACCAGCTGGACCAGAACGATGCAGAAGCGGCGGTTAAGCAACAAGATCGAAGATAATTCGCGGAGATTGTGGGGAAAATAGTGCTCCGCAGAAAGTAGGCCGGGTAAGGCGAAGCCGCCACCCGGCACATACCGTTACGAACGCTTATACAACGGCAGCCACAGCGTTAACCGCAACCCGCCCAGCGGGCTGTCGTCAGCTTTCACCCAGCCGCGATGCTGTTGCATGGCGGTTTCAACAATGGCCAGACCCAAACCTGTACCGCCGGATTCACGGTCGCGCGCTTCGTCAGTACGGTAGAACGGACGGAAAATCTGCTCCCGATCTTCAGGGCTGACGCCAGGACCGTCGTCATCCACGATAACGGTGATCCCGTCTTTATCTACCGAGAACGCCACCTCAATCTTGGTATGCGAGTAGCGCAGAGCATTACGCACAATATTCTCCAGCGCGCTTTCCAGCGTGTTGGGGTTGCCGTACAGCGGCCATGGACCCGGCGGGAAGTTGACGGTGAACGATTTGCCCATCTGTTCCGCTTCGAACGCCGCGTTGTCCAGCACCTCATGCCACAGGTGATTGGCTTTCACTGTTTCGCTGACCAGCGCGTTTTTCTGCTGGTTGCGTGACATCACCAGCAGGTCATTAATCATGCTGTCCAGGCGGTGAGCTTCCGTTTCAATACGTTCCAGCTCTTTACTTTCCCCACTGCGGCGGCGCAACAGCGCGGTGCCAAGCTGCAAACGCGTAAGCGGGGTGCGCAGCTCGTGCGAGATGTCCGATAGCAGACGCTGCTGTGCGGTCATCATCCGATCGAGGGCGCTGACCATCTGGTTAAAACTGGTCCCGGCGGCAAGGAATTCCTGTGGCCCCGCTTCCAGCTCAGGGTGTTGTCGCAGGTTACCCTGCGCCACTTCATCGGCGGCGTTTTTCAGCTTACGTGCGGGTTTTGCCAGACTCCACGCCAGCCATAACAGCAGCGGCGAGCTGACCAGCATGGTAACAATCAGCAGCAGGAGCGGACGGTCAAACAGCAGGTTGATGAAATCGGACTGGGAACTGCTCGCAGGGCGAATCAAATAGAGCTGGTAATTGTCTTCCCCATCCCGTACCGAGAAAGGACCGACCATCTCTACCCGACCATATTTCTTTTTCTGTGGGTGATCGGCATTATCCGCTTGGCCAATAAAGTTACGGATAATCTGCATTTCATTGCGATCGGCCCCAATGACGCGGCCTTCGCTGGTGACCAGCAAAAGGCGTTGCCCGGGCGGCGCCCACTTGTCGATAGCGCGAAACAGCCTGCGCCACCACATCAAATCGTTCGGCGGATCGTTTGCCAGCTCCGCTTCAACATGCTGCTCGATCATCACGCCCTGACGTTGCTCGCTGTCAAGAAGCTCCGTCATCTGGCGTGAGTCGAGTTTTGGCAACATCAACACGAGCATTAAAACCAGGGCCAGCGTCAGCCAGAAGATGGCAAAGATGCGGGCGGTTAAGCTGCCTATCATGAAGCGGAAACCATCAGATAGCCACGACCACGCAGGGTTTTAAACCATGGGTGACCGTCTTTACGCTCCGGCAGCTTGCGGCGCAGGTTAGAGATGTGCATGTCGATGGCGCGGTCAAACGGGGTAAGACGTTTGCCCAGCACTTCCTGACTCAGGTGTTCACGCGATACCACCTGGCCGAGGTGCTGCGCCAGCAGATAAAGCAGGGTGAACTCTGTGCCGGTCAACTCCAGGGTCTGACCGTCGAAGCTCGCTTCCTGACGACCTGGGTTCAGGCTCAGGGAGTCCACTTCCAGCGTGGGTGAGCTGTTGTCGGTATTCTGCTGCTGCTCGCTCCAGTGGGAACGGCGCAGGATAGCGCGAATACGGGCCACCAGTTCACGATCGTTGAACGGTTTCGGTAAATAGTCATCCGCACCCAGCTCAAGGCCGAGAACGCGGTCAAGTTCGCTGCCGCGGGCGGTCAGCATGATAACGGGGGTCTGGTGTGTCTGGCGAAGCTCTTTCAGCGTATCAATACCGTTTTTCTTCGGCATCATGACGTCGAGCAAAAGTAAATCGATGCTGTCGTCAAGGAGACTCAGCGCCTGCTCGCCATCATGGGCAACCAGGACGTTGAAACCTTCCATGTCGAGCAACTCCTTTAAAAGGGATGTGAGCTCTCGGTCATCATCAACTAACAGGATTTTATTCATTGTTTAAATACCTCCGAGGCAGAAATTACGACATCAAGGCTATCTAATCCATGACTTTACGTTGTTTTACACCCCCTGACGCATGTTTGCAGCCTGAATCGTAGACTGTCTCTCGTTGAATCGCGACACGAAAGATTTTGGGAGCAAGTGATGCGCAAAGTTACCGCTGCCGTCATGGCCTCAACGCTGGCGTTCAGTGCGTTTAGCCAGGCCGCTGTAGCTATCAACGGCGATACCGGTCCCTCACCAGAGGGTGCAACGCAGCTCAGTAGCCAAAGCCATATGTTTGACGGCATAAGTTTAACCGAACATCAGCGTCAACAGATGCGAGATCTGATGCAGAGGGCACGACACGACCAGCCCCCTGTTAATGTTAGCGAAATGGAGACAATGCATCGCCTTGTCACCGCAGAAAATTTTGACGAAAGCGCTGTACGCGCTCAGGCCGAAAAAATGGCAGAGGAACAGGTTGCCCGCCAGGTAGAGATGGCGAAGGTCCGTAACCAGATGTTCCACCTGCTAACGCCCGAGCAGCAAGCGGTTTTGAACACCCGACATCAGCAACGAATGGACCAGTTGCGTGAGGTTGCACGGATGCAGCGAAGCCTGGATGCGACGCTTTTCAGTAGCAATAGCAGTACCCGTAGTAACCAGTAAACCCTGTTTTCCTTGCCATAGACACCATCCCTGTCTTCCCCCACATGATGTGGGGGTTTTTTTTGCCCCCGCATTCTGATTTGTTAACCGTTTATTCATCCTCCGTCCCCCTATGCTTCCGTTATACTAGCGGCAAGACATGACAGGAGCGTTTATGAATCAATCCTATGGAAGGCTGGTAAGCCGGGCCGCTATTGCGGCAACCGTTGTGGCGTCTGGCCTGTTACTGATTAAAATCTTTGCCTGGTGGTATACCGGTTCGGTCAGTATTCTGGCGGCGCTGGTGGATTCGCTAATGGATATTGCCGCCTCGCTGACCAACCTGCTGGTGGTGCGCTATTCACTGCAGCCCGCGGATGAAGAGCACACGTTTGGGCACGGTAAAGCGGAGTCGCTGGCCGCGCTGGCGCAAAGCATGTTTATTTCCGGTTCTGCACTGTTCCTGTTTTTGACCGGCATTCAGCATCTCGTCTCGCCGACACCGATGAACGATCCCGGCGTGGGCGTAGTGGTGACGGTCGTTGCACTTATAAGCACACTTGTTCTGGTAACGTTCCAGCGCTGGGTGGTTCGCAAAACGCAAAGCCAGGCAGTACGGGCGGATATGCTTCATTATCAATCTGATGTTATGATGAATGGGGCAATTCTTATTGCGCTGGGCCTGGCCTGGTATGGCTGGCACCGGGCCGATGCGCTATTTGCGTTAGGTATCGGCATCTATATTTTGTATAGCGCCTTACGGATGGGGTATGACGCGGTGCAATCGTTGCTTGACCGAGCCCTTCCGGACGCAGAACGCAATGAAATTTTTTCTCTTGTGACCTCCTGGCCTGGCGTCAGCGGTGCACACGATCTTCGAACGCGGCAGTCAGGGCCGACCCGCTTTATTCAGATTCATATTGAAATGGAAGACAACCTGCCACTGGTACAGGCTCACGTAATTGCTGAGCAGGTCGAGCAGGCAATTTTGCAGCGTTTTCCTGGTTCAGACGTCATTATTCACCAGGATCCCTGCTCGGTTGTACCCGGACACGTGGGGCTTTCGTAATTGGTTGTAAAAAAGTGAGCCAGGCCAGCATTTTGTGTATAAATTACCGCCATTTGGTCTGACCTGAATCAATTCAGCTGGAAGGGATTGATATACTATTTGCAGTATTCGTTGGTCGATAAGTTTCTTCCGGCAACAGATTTCAATTTTGCATTCCTAAGTTCAGAGGTAGTCATGATTAAGAAAATCGGTGTGTTGACAAGCGGCGGTGATGCGCCGGGCATGAACGCGGCAATTCGTGGTGTTGTCCGTGCAGCGCTGACGGAAGGTCTGGAAGTTTTTGGTATCTATGATGGTTACCTGGGTCTGTATGAAGATCGTATGGTTCAGCTCGACCGTTACAGCGTGTCCGACATGATTAACCGTGGCGGTACCTTCCTTGGGTCTGCGCGCTTCCCGGAATTCCGTGACGAACACATCCGTGAAGTGGCTATCGAGAACATGAAAAAACGCGGTCTGGACGCGCTGGTGGTTATCGGCGGTGACGGCTCTTACATGGGTGCAAAACGTCTGACCGAAATGGGCTTCCCGTGCATCGGTCTGCCGGGCACCATCGACAACGACATCAAAGGTACTGACTACACTATCGGCTTCTTTACTGCACTGGGTACCGTTGTTGAAGCGATCGACCGTCTGCGCGATACCTCGTCTTCTCACCAGCGTATCTCTATCGTTGAAGTGATGGGGCGTTACTGCGGTGACCTGACCCTGGCGGCAGCCATTGCGGGTGGTTGCGAATTTATCGTTGTGCCAGAAGTCGAATTTAGCCGTGAAGATCTCGTGGCTGAAATCAAAGCGGGCATCGCGAAAGGTAAAAAACACGCGATCGTGGCTATCACCGAGCACATCTGTGACGTTGACGAGCTGGCGAAATACATCGAAGCCGAAACCAAACGCGAAACCCGCGCGACCGTACTGGGTCACATTCAGCGTGGCGGTTCCCCTGGCCCTTACGACCGCATTCTGGCGTCCCGTATGGGCGCGTACGCTATCGATCTGCTGCTGCAGGGTCACGGCGGCCGTTGCGTCGGTATTCAGAACGAAAAACTGGTTCACCATGACATCATCGACGCGATTGAAAACATGAAGCGTCCGTTCAAAGGTGACTGGCTGGACTGCGCGAAAAAACTGTACTGATCGGCTCTGTTGCCCGGTGGCAAGGTAAATGCAAAACGGTAACCCTTGGGTTACCGTTTTTTATGTTTGCTCCCTCTCCCGTGGGAGAGGGTTGGGGTGAGGGCATCTGGCTGCTCACATTCTTCTTTTTATTCCTCTACGTTATAGCCAATCTTTTTTTATTCTTTAATCATCGAATCGCTTTCTGGCACGCTGCATTCATCAAAACACTACACAAGAGAGCCGGGCGATGAATAAATGGGGCGTGGGTTTAACATTATTGCTGGCATCGGCCAGCGTTCTGGCGAAGGACATCCAGTTACTGAACGTGTCTTACGACCCGACGCGTGAGCTGTATGAGCAGTACAACAAAGCATTTGCGGCGCACTGGAAACAGGAAACTGGCGACAATGTCGTGGTTCGCCAGTCTCACGGCGGCTCCGGTAAACAGGCGACCTCCGTCATCAACGGTATCGAAGCCGATGTGGTCACGCTGGCGCTGGCCTACGATGTTGACGCCATTGCCGAGCGTGGCCGTATCGACAAAAACTGGATCAAACGCCTGCCGGATAACTCTGCACCATACACCTCGACCATCGTCTTCCTGGTGCGTAAAGGCAACCCGAAACAGATTAAAGACTGGAACGACCTGGTAAAACCGGGCGTGTCAGTGATTACACCAAACCCGAAAAGCTCCGGCGGCGCTCGCTGGAACTACCTGGCGGCCTGGGGTTACGCGCTGCATCACAACAACGGTGACCAGGCCAAAGCGCAGGAGTTCGTGAAAGCGCTGTACAAAAACGTCGAAGTGCTGGACTCCGGCGCGCGTGGCGCCACCAACACCTTCGTCGAGCGCGGTATCGGCGACGTGCTGATCGCATGGGAAAACGAAGCCCTGCTGGCCACCCACGAGCTGGGCAAAGACAAGTTCGAGATTGTGACCCCAGGTGAGTCTATTCTTGCCGAGCCGACTGTTTCCGTGGTCGACAAAGTGGTTGATAAGAAAGGGACAAAAGCGGTGGCGGAAGCCTACCTGAAATATCTCTACTCGCCTGAAGGCCAGGAAATTGCGGCGAAAAACTACTATCGTCCACGCGATGCGGCTGTTGCGAAGAAATATGAAGGGGAATTCCCGAAACTGAAACTCTTCACCATTGATGATGTGTTCGGCGGCTGGACGAAAGCGCAGAAAGAGCACTTCTCTAATGGCGGCACCTTCGATCAGATTAGCCAGCGCTAAGCGTTATCAAACGGCACGGTGACCCGGTGTGAGAAATCCACCGGGTTTTTTATTTGGTCATCATTTTGCGTTACTCTTTCGCCTCTATCGAAAACAGGGAACGCGTTGTGAAAAAAATTATCTTATTGATCCTTATTATCATCGCCCTTGCCGCTGGCGGCGTGTACTGGATAAAAGCGGGTAATCCGAATGCGTTGCGTCATATCGTTCTCGACCAGTGCCTGCCTAATCAACTGCAACACCGTAACCCGGCACCCTGCGCACAGGTGAAGCCTGATGCGGGCTATGTCGTATTTAAAGACCGCAACGGGCCGTTGCAGTATCTGCTGATGCCGACATACCGCATTAATGGAACCGAAAGCCCGCTCCTGACCGAGCCTCACACGCCAAATTTCTTCTGGCTGGCGTGGCAGTCGCGCAGCTTTATGACCCTGAAGCGGGGATCTGAGGTGCCTGACAGCGCCATTTCACTGACGATTAACTCGCCGACTGGCCGTACGCAGAACCATTTCCATATTCATATCTCCTGTCTGCGCCCGGACGTACGTGAGAAACTCAATGCGGCACAGGGCGACATCAGCACCCAGTGGCTACCTCTGCCCGGTGGGCTGGAGGGGCACGAGTATCTTGCCCGACGGGTAACGGAGAATGAACTGGTCCAGCGCAGCCCGTTTATGATGCTGGCGGAAGAGCTACCCGAAGCGCGCGACCACATGGGGCGCTTTGCGCTGGCGATGGCGCAGCAGTCGGATGGTTCGTTTGTTTTGCTGGCGACCGAGCGAAACCTGCTCATGCTTAACCGCGCCTCGGCTGAGGAATTGCAGGATCATCAATGCACTATCCTGAAGTGACCCCACCATAAATAGCGTTTACTCGTCCTGCCTGTCGCCGTAGACTTGCTGAAAAAATCTACAGGAGACAGGTATGTCGCTCTGGTTATCTCATCCTCTGCTGCTGCCTTCGTTGATTGTTGGCGTCACCATCGTGCTATGGGCGACGTCGCTATTGCCAGAATTTATCACCGCGCTGCTGTTTTTCACGGCAGCGATGGCCGCCAGAATCGCCCCGCCGGAAGTCATTTTCGGCGGCTTTGCCTCGTCGGCTTTCTGGCTGGTATTCAGCGGTTTTGTACTGGGGGTGGCGATCCGTAAAACCGGTCTGGCTGACAGGGCCGCCCGGGCGCTGTCAGCAAAGCTTACCGATTCCTGGATATTGATGGTGGCGAGTGTGGTGCTGCTGAGCTATGCGTTGGCGTTTGTGATGCCGTCGAATATGGGGCGTATTGCGCTGCTGATGCCGATTGTTGCGGCGATGGCGAAACGTGCCGGTATCCCTGACGGTTCCCGCGCCTGGTTTGGTCTGGCGCTGGCTGTGGGGTTCGGCACTTTCCAGCTCTCAGCAACTATCCTGCCTGCTAACGTCCCTAACCTGGTGATGAGCGGTGCGGCGGAAGGCTCGTACGGCATCCACCTGAACTATGTTCCGTATCTGCTGCTGCACACCCCAGTGCTGGGCATTCTCAAAGGACTGATCCTGATTGGCCTCATCTGCTGGTTATTCCCCGGCAGCCCAAAACCGCCGAAGGATCTGGCGCCAGCTGAACCCATGGGGCAGGATGAAAAGCGCCTCGCCTGGCTGCTGGCGGTGGTGCTGGTGATGTGGGTCACGGAGAGCTGGCATGGTATTGGGCCGGCATGGACTGGGCTGGCGGCGTCCGTCATCGTTATGCTGCCGCGCGTTGGTTTTATCACCGGGGAAGAGTTTTCTGCGGGGGTGAATATGCGTACCTGCATTTACGTCGCGGGCATTCTTGGGCTGGCGATTACTGTTACGCAAACCGGTATCGGCACGGCAGTGGGCGAAGCGTTGCTCCGCATTATGCCGCTGGACGCAGACAAACCGTTCACCAGTTTCCTGGCGCTGACCGGTATCACCACCGCGCTCAACTTCATTATGACTGCTAACGGCGTTCCGGCGCTGTATACCACCCTGGCACAGAGCTTCTCAGATGCCACCGGCTTCCCGCTGCTGTCGGTGATTATGATTCAGGTACTGGGTTATTCCACGCCGCTGCTGCCGTATCAGGCGTCGCCGATTGTTGTGGCGATGGGGCTAGGGAAGGTGCCTGCAAAGGCGGGGATGATGCTCTGTCTGGCGCTGGCCGTTGCGACGTACCTGGTACTGCTGCCGCTGGATTATCTGTGGTTTAGCTTGCTGGGGAAAGTGTAGTCCGCCCAACCCTCTCCCGAAGGGAGAGGGAGGAGAAGAGCGTAGGGCGGGTTAGCGAAGCGCCACCCGCCGCAAAGGCAATTACGCCTGTTTAGCCGCTTCTGCCGCTTTAACGATCACCGCGAAAGCGTCAGCCTTCAGGGATGCACCGCCAACCAGCGCGCCATCGATGTCTGGCTGGGTGAACAGCTCAGCAGCGTTGGAGGCGTTTACGGAACCGCCGTACTGGATAATCACTTGCTCAGCCACTTTCGCATCAGCTTTAGCAATGTGGTCACGGATGAATTTGTGCACGGCCTGAGCCTGCGCTGGCGTTGCAGATTTGCCGGTACCGATCGCCCAGACTGGCTCGTAAGCAATGACTGCACCTTCGAACGCTGCTGCGCCCTGCGTTTTCAGAACCGCGTCGATCTGACGTGCGCACACTTCTTCGGTTTTGCCCGCTTCGTTTTCTGCTTCGGTTTCACCGATGCACAGAACCGGGATCAGACCCTGCTCTTTCAGCACAGCGAATTTCTTCGCGATGAACTCGTCGGATTCTTTGTGGTAGGTGCGACGCTCTGAGTGGCCGATGATGATGTATTTTGCGCCGATATCTTTCAGCATTTCAGCGGAAGTTTCACCGGTGAACGCGCCAGACAGGTTAACGTCAACGTTCTGTGCACCCAGAATGATGTGGCTGCCGTCAGCGGCGCGTTTAGCCAGATCCAGGTACATATCCGGCGGAGCGATAGCAACCGCGCAGCCCGTTACGCCAGCCAGCTCTTTACGCAGGTTCGCAACCAGTTCGTTTACCATGTGGCGGCTGCCATTCAGTTTCCAGTTACCCATCACTAAAGGATGTCGCATTTCAATTCTCCACGCTAAATAAGCGAATTAAGGAATATGGCCGCCCTGTCGGGCAGCATGGTCTGTGAATCAGTATAGAGATTTTCCCTCGAAAGGCTTTGCTTTTTGTCATTAATTCGCCCCGCCGAGGGTGTCAGATAGCGCCAGCTTAATCGGTTCAACTGCGAAGGTCAGTCCTTTTTCGCCGTTATCCGCCACCACATAGCGAATTGCCCCTTCAGTTGTGGCGTAGTACCGCTTGTTTTTACCCGCGGCCAGCAGCTTTTGCAGCTTTTGCTGGCTTTGCTTTTTCGTCAGCGCGGGCGTAAACGCCTGTAATACCGCGCTCATGTACTCCTGAGCCTTCGTTTTTGCCGCTTTCTGCTCTGGCCCCTGGATCGGTAGCCAGGTGATTTGCATGCTTTTGATTTTTAACGTCCCACGCTCCAGCGCCGTGGAGGCATACAAGTTTTCGTTTATCTTGCTCGCCGCGCGGGTCAGGGTTGGGGTATCACGAGAGTTATCAATCGCGCGAAACTCATCCAGCGGCAACGTAGGGTTGGTCTGATTGAAGGTTTCACGAAACTGACTGATGGATTGATCGAACGACGGCGCGCCTGCCAGCAAATAGGGTGCCGTGGTAGGGGCCGACGTGTCGGCGGCGTGCAGCGGAAAACCCGCGCCAAGCATCGCTATACACAGGAAGAGAGTGTGTGCCGAACTTTTCATCAACATTGCCCCTGGCCGTAAGTGCTCATGATTAAAACGATATCTGCCCGGCTTGTCAAAAGGTCACAACTCCAGGGTAAAATGCGGACTAAATGATAATAAGGAACCTTACATGACCATACAGCAGTGGCTGTTTTCATTCAAAGGGCGTATCGGACGCCGTGATTTCTGGGTCTGGATGGTGACGTGGGTTGTCGCCATGCTGCTTCTGTTTTTCGTTGCGTACAATGCCTGGTTGAGCACGCAAACGGCGGCTTTTGCGCTGGTCTGTTTGCTGTGGCCAACGGCGGCCGTGGTGGTGAAGCGTCTTCACGATCGTGGCCGTTCCGGCGCGTGGGCCTTTCTGATTATTCTGGCGTGGATGCTGGTCGCAGGGAACTGGGGGATGCTGCCGTCCATTCTTCCCTGGGTGGTGGGCAGACTGCTGCCGTCCGTTATCTTCGTGATGATGATTGTCGATCTGGGCGCGTTTATCGGCACCCAGAGCGAAAATAAATACGGTAAAGACACCCTTGAGGTGAAGTACCGCTGATCACCAGTAGTGTTCGGCAGTCATATGACCCGGTCGGCGGCGAAGATGTTTCGTCATCTGCCGGGTATCCTTCAGAAGCTGTTGCGTATCCCGAACCATCTGCGGGTTACCACACAGCATGACGTGGCTGGTGTCTGCAGTCATCGGCAAACCCACTGCGTTTTCCAGCACACCACTCTCAATTAACGCCGGCACGCGACCGGTCAGCGTACCTGCTACGGTTTCGCGGCTGACGACGGTCTGAATTTTCAGCTTCCCGCCATATCGCTGTTCCAGCGCCTGCATCTGCGGCAAGTAGCTCAGGTCTGCGGCGTAGCGCGCAGCATGCACCAGCACGATGTTTTTAAAGCGCTCAAGGTCTTTGCCATATTGCAGAATGGAGAGGTAGGGGCCAATGGCCGTGCCGGTTGCCAGCATCCAGAGCGTGTCACAATCAGGGATCTCTTCGAGTACAAAGAAACCTGCTGCTTCACTCACAATTTGCACATCGTCACCGGGCTTAAGGGCGGCAAGGCGCGGGCTGAGCTTACCGTCCGGGACGGTCACCAGATAGAACTCAAGATCCGGATTATCCGGCGCGTTAACGTAAGAGTAGGCGCGCTGCACGCGTTCGCCGTCGACATCCAGCCCCAGCTTCGCAAATTGCCCGGCCTTAAACGGGTGAACGGGAGCATGCAGGGTGAGACTAAATAGCGCATCGGTCCAGAACTCTATCTTTGTGACTTTACCTGTTACCCAGTCCGCCATGATCTTCTCCTGTGCTGTTTCTCTGTTCTATCTTCCGTACTTGTGGGAAACATTTCCAGCCCCTTCGGGCCGGAAAGCTCTATCGATCAAACGGTTTTACAGAATGTGCGTCTGTACGTCCGGGTCTTTACGATCGAGATAGTGAATGGACTGAATGCGGCGAATGGTGCGCGATTTACCGCGGATCAGCAGCGTTTCGGTGGTCGCCATATTGCCCTTGCGGGTGATGCCGTCCAGCAGGTCACCTTTGGTGATGCCGGTGGCGGAGAAGACAACGTTGTCGCTGCGTGCCATTTCATTCAGCGCGAGAACCTTATTGGCTTCGATACCCATTGCTTCGCAGCGCGCCAGCTCGTTTTCACCGATACGGCGGTTCTCGTCGCTGTCGCCTTTCACCTCATGCCGAGGCAGCAGGCGCGCCTGCATATCGCCGTCCAGCGCGCGGATCACCGCCGCCGAGACCACGCCCTCCGGCGCACCGCCGATGCCGTACAGCACGTCTACTTCGCTGTCCGGCATGCAGGTCAGAATTGAGGCGGCAACATCGCCATCCGGAATGGCAAACACGCGCACGCCGAGCTTTTGCATCTGCGCGATGGTGGCGTCGTGGCGCGGTTTTGCCAGAATCGTCACGGTCAGTTCACTCAGGGGTTTGCCCAAAGCTCTGGCGATGTTGCGCAGGTTCTCTTCCAGCGGCAGGCTGAGGTCGATTGCGCCCTTCGCACCAGGACCGACTATCAGCTTTTCCATGTACATATCCGGCGCGTTAAGGAAGCAGCCTTTATCGCCCACGGCCAGAACCGCAAGCGCGTTGGCCTGACCCATCGCCGTCATGCGGGTGCCTTCAATCGGGTCTACGGCGATATCCACCGCATCCCCTTTGCCGGTACCGACTTTTTCACCGATATAGAGCATTGGCGCTTCGTCGATCTCGCCTTCGCCGATGACGATAGTGCCGTCGATGTTGACCTGGTTAAGTACAATGCGCATGGCATGGACAGCAGCACCGTCCGCGGTATTTTTGTCGCCACGCCCCAGCCATTTATAGCCTGCGAGGGCGGCCGCTTCGGTGACGCGGGAAAACTCAATAGCAAGTTCACGTTTCATGAGGTACTCGTGCAATCAAAAGGAATTGCACGAAGTTTATCACAGAGTGGGGAGGGGAGAGGGGACCGGTGCTGTCTGGGCCCCTCACCCTCTCCTCATGGGAGAGGGAATATAGGATTACTCGTCGTGCTCTTCCCACGCCAGGGCGCGCTTCACTGCTTTCTTCCAGCCGCTGTAGCGGAAGTTGCGCTCGGTGGTTTCGATGCCCGGGCGGAACTCGCGTTCGATAACCGCTTTTTCCTGCAGCTCGTCCAGGTTCTGCCAGAAGCCTACCGCCAGACCGGCAAGATACGCCGCACCCAGCGCCGTGACTTCACGCACTTCAGGGCGCTCAACGCGGGTACCCAGAATGTCGGACTGGAACTGCATCAGGAAGTTATTCGCTACCGCGCCGCCGTCCACGCGCAGGGCGTGCAGACGAATGCCGGAGTCTGCCTGCATCGCTTCCAGCACGTCGCGCGTCTGGTAGGCAATGGATTCCAGGGTGGCGCGAATAATGTGGTTCGAGTTCACACCACGCGTCAGACCGAAAATCGCACCGCGTGCATAGGGATCCCAGTACGGTGCGCCCAGGCCGGTGAACGCTGGCACCACGTACACACCGTTGGTGTCCTTCACTTTGGTCGCAAAGTATTCGGAGTCGAAGGCATCGCTAATCAGCTTCATCTCGTCACGCAGCCACTGAATAGATGCACCCGCCATAAACACCGCACCTTCCAGGGCGTAGTTCACTTCACCGCGAGGGCCGCAGGCGATGGTGGTCAGCAGGCCGTTTTCTGATTTCACCGCTTTCTCACCAGTATTCATCAGCATAAAGCAGCCGGTGCCGTAGGTGTTCTTCGCCATCCCTTCTTTGACGCACAGCTGGCCGAACAGTGCCGCCTGCTGGTCACCGGCGATACCGGCGATAGGAATACGGGTGCCGCCTTTACCGCCAATGTTGGTCTGACCGTAGACCTCTGAAGACTTGCGCACTTCAGGCAGCATCGCGCGTGGGATATCCAGCGCGTCCAGCATCTTGTCATCCCACTCCAGGGTGTTGATGTTGAACAGCATGGTACGCGAGGCGTTGGTGTAGTCGGTGACGTGAACGCGTCCCTGGGTCATCTTCCAGATAAGCCAGGTATCAACGGTCCCGAACAGCAGCTCGCCGCGTTTTGCACGCTCGCGTGAACCTTCCACGTGGTCGAGGATCCACTTCACTTTGGTGCCGGAGAAGTACGGGTCAACCACCAGACCGGTGGCGCTGCGCACGTACTCTTCCATCCCGTCACGCTTCAGCTGTTCACAGATTTCTGAGGTACGGCGGCACTGCCAGACGATAGCGTTGTAGATAGGCTTACCGGTTTCGCGTTCCCAGACAATCGTCGTTTCACGCTGGTTGGTAATACCGATAGCGGCAATCTCGTCGGAACTGATATCGGCTTTCGCCAGTACTTCAACCAGCGTTGAGCTTTGTGAAGCCCAGATCTCCATTGGGTCATGTTCTACCCAGCCTGGACGAGGGTAAATTTGCTCAAATTCACGTTGAGACACGCTGACAATGTTCGCGTCATGATCCATTACGACAGCGCGGGAGCTGGTAGTGCCCTGGTCGAGCGCAACGATATATTTTTTTTCGGTCATGGTATGTGTCCCGTAGTCAGATTACAGCGAAGCTTTTTGTTGTGCGGTAGAAGTCGTTTCCTTCTCCTCTTCCACACAGGTGTCGCACGGTAAGTGGCGACCAATTAATTTGCGGTAGCTAAACGCGCCCAGCGCAGCCCCAACTACCGGCGCAAACAGCGGTACCAGGAAGTAAGGGATATCTTTCCCGCCAGTAAAGGCCACGTCGCCCCATCCCGCGATAAACGCGAAGGCTTTCGGTCCGATATCACGCGCCGGGTTCATCGCAAACCCGGTCAGCGGGCCCATGGATGCGCCGATCACCGCAATCAGCAGACCAATCAGCAAGGGGGCCAGCGGGCCACGCGGAATGCCGTTTCCGTCGTCGGTCAGCGCCAGGATAACGCCCATCAGAATAGCGGTAATCACCATTTCAACTGCGAACGCCTGCACAAAATTGATATGCGGGTTTGGATAGGTTGAGAAGATGCCTGCCAGATCCAGACTTTCGACGCTGCCGCGCACCATATGATGCGTCTGTTCGAAGTCGATGAAAAGATTGTAATAAAGCCCGTAAACTAACGCCGCTGCACAAAACGCGCCGGCAAACTGAGAAAGAATGAAGGGAACAACTTTGCGTCCGTCGAAGCACGCGAACAGCCACAGTGCGATAGTCACCGCCGGGTTAAGATGTGCACCAGAAACCCCTGCAGTCAGGTAGATGGCCATCGCCACGCCCAGACCCCAGATGATACTGATTTCCCACTGACCAAAACTGGCACCCGCCACTTTCAGTGCAGCGACACAGCCCACTCCGAAGAATATCAACAACCCGGTACCAAGGAACTCGGCAATGCACTGGCCTTTTAAGGTTGATGTCTGACTCATAATCGGAATCCTGAAGAAATTGATGTTTATTGTTAGCGTGGTCGCCCGTGACAGCCACGATGCCCTGTAGACATAGTGTTAATTTATCGTTAACGAGCAAAAACGAGAAATATCGAAATCAAAATGTGTGGTCTGCGTCAATAAAATGAGCGTTTTCGCGCCATAAAGAGCGTTTTTGCATCAGAAATGGAATGTGAGCTGAATCATTTCATTAACGAATGAGTTAACAACTTAGTGGTATATGCCGCGAACGCACCAGGACGAGACCGAAAAGTGTTGCAAACCGCGATCTGCGCGGCGTGTCGCTGGACACAGAGCGCCGCGCTCCATACAATCGATGGAATATGTCGTGCGCGTTTACGTTAAAGCGTCGCCTTGCAATTCAGGAGAGGTAGCATCATGTCTTTAGAAGTGTTTGAGAAACTGGAATCGAAAGTACAGCAGGCGATTGACACCATCACGCTGCTGCAAATGGAAATTGAAGAGCTGAAAGAGAAAAACAACAGCCTGGCGCAGGAAGTGCAGAACGCGCAGCACAGCCGCGAAGAACTGGAGCGTGAAAACAACCAGCTGCGCGAACAGCAGAACGGCTGGCAGGATCGCCTGCAGGCGCTGCTGGGACGTATGGAAGAAGTCTGATTCCCATTGCCCGAGGGACAAAAAAACCGCCACATTGTTATTGGCGGTTTTTTTATGATTTACGCTTACTGTTTTATTACTCAATATCCAGCGGATCTTCCGAAAGAATAATCCCGGTGTTATCAGCGTAGAGATGGTCGCCGGAGAAGAAGGTCACGCCGCCAAAATTGACGCGGACGTCGCTTTCACCGATACCGTCACCTGCTGCGCCTACCGGAATGGCCGCAATCGCCTGAATCCCGATATCCAGGTCTTCGAGATCGTCCACCTGGCGCACGGAACCGTACACCACAATGCCTTCCCACTCGTTCTGCACGGCAATGCCGGCCAGCTCTGCATCTATCAGAGCGCGACGCACGGAACCGCCGCCATCGACGACCAAAACGCGGCCACGACCGTTCTGTTCGAGCAGATCGTACAGCAACCCGTTGTCCTCGAAACATTTCACCGTGACGATTTGTCCGCCAAACGACGACCGTCCACCAAAGTTGGAGAACAGCGGTTCAACGACGTTGACATCTTCCTGGTAGATGTCACAAAGCTCGGAGGTATCGTATTTCATAGGTTTACCGCTCAGTTGCTGCGAATGTGTTCAGTATATCGTGCTAAATGCGTTGTTGGCAAAATCATCAATTGTTAATTGATATTTGTCAGCTAACTGAGCGTCTGGCTTAAGACAATCCCAATGACGAACAACAGGTTAGTCAGCAGGGCGCCTTTTACCGTTCGTTCCAGCATCGGCGGCATCGCGGCCGGGCTAAGTTCACGCATGACGAAGCGGGCCTGCTTAATCAGCAGCGGCGCGGCGAGTATAAACAGCCAGCCCCATACGCTGTGCAGCGAGATCAGATTAAACAGTGCCAGACAAACCAGGGCACCAATCAGCAGGCAGGCATGATAGCGGCGCGCATTGACCGGCCCCAGACGTACCGCGAGCGTGTTTTTACCGTTCTCACGGTCGCTGTCGATATCGCGCAGGTTATTGATGTTGAGTACCGCGGTCGCCAGCAGACCGCAGGCGGTTGCGGGCAGGAAAAGGGCAGGGATAACGGTATGCACCTGCAGGTACCAGCTCCCCATCACGCTCAGCCAGCCGAAGAACACCAGCACGGAGATATCCCCGAGGCCAATATACCCGTAAGGACGCGTACCGACGGTGTAGGTAATGGCCGCGATAATTGCGAGCAAGCCCAGCACCAGGAAGCCGATGAAGTCGCTGGTGGTTTTCGAGGCGACCGTCACCAGTGCCAGACCCGATAAACAAATCAGTACCACGGTGATAATCAGCGCGCGCTTCATCTGTGCCTGGGTAATCACCCCTTTCTGCATCCCGCGCAGCGGTCCGATACGGTCAGGTTTGTCACTGCCTTTCACCGCATCACCGTAGTCGTTAGCGAGATTGGAGAGAATTTGCAGCAGCCCTGCGGTAATCAATGCCAGCGCAGCGACCAGAGGATCAAAATAACCTTGCCACCAGGCAAGTGCCGTGCCGACGATAATGGCGGCAAAGGCCAGAGGAAGCGTTTTAGGGCGTAGACTTTCGAGCCACGCCTGAGTACGGCTGATATCAGTCATAAGTATTTAGCCAATAAAAATGGGGGCATTAGCCCCCATTAACGGTGATGAGAATGCAATAACCGCGATTATAGGATAAAACGGCTAAGATCTTCATCTGCCACTAACGCATCAAGATGTTTGCTCACATATTCAGCGTCAATGGTAATGGTTTGACCGTTAAGGTCGCTCGCATCATAAGAGATATCCTCCACCAGGCGTTCCAGCACGGTATGCAGACGACGCGCACCGATGTTTTCGGTGGTTTCGTTAACCTGCCACGCGGCCTGGGCGATACGTTTGATACCGTCTTCGGTGAACTCCAGGTTCACGCCTTCGGTCGCCATCAGCGCTTTGTACTGTACGGTCGCAGAGGCGTTTGGCTCGGTCAGGATGCGTTCGAAATCTTCGGTGGTCAGCGCCTGCAGTTCAACGCGGATCGGCAGACGACCCTGCAGTTCCGGGATCAGGTCAGACGGGCTGGCAACCTGGAACGCGCCGGAAGCGATAAACAGGATGTGGTCCGTTTTCACCATACCGTGCTTGGTGGAGACGGTGCAGCCTTCAACCAGCGGCAGCAGGTCGCGCTGAACGCCTTCACGGGACACGTCCGGGCCGGAGCTGTTGCCGCCGCGCTTACAAATTTTGTCGATTTCGTCGATGAACACAATGCCGTGCTGCTCAACCGCGTCGATAGCATCCTGCTTCAGCTCTTCCGGGTTCACCAGCTTCGCCGCTTCTTCTTCAATCAGCAGCTTCATCGCGTCTTTGATTTTCAGCTTACGTGCTTTCTGCTTCTGGCCGCCCAGGTTCTGGAACATGGACTGCAGCTGGCTGGTCATCTCTTCCATGCCTGGAGGTGCCATGATTTCTACACCCATTGGCGCGGCAGCAAGATCGATCTCAATCTCTTTATCATCCAGCTGGCCTTCACGCAGTTTTTTGCGGAATGCCTGACGCGCGGCAGACGGTTCAGCCTGCTGCTCAGCCTGGCCCCAGTTGTTTTTCGCCGGTGGGATCAGCACATCGAGAATGCGCTCTTCGGCCATCTCTTCCGCGCGATAGCGGTTTTTCTCAATTGCCTGTACGCGCACCATTTTGATCGCCGAATCGGTCAGATCGCGGATGATGGAGTCCACTTCTTTACCCACATAGCCCACTTCGGTGAACTTGGTAGCTTCGACTTTGATGAAAGGCGCGTTCGCCAGCTTCGCCAGACGACGGGCAATTTCGGTTTTACCGACACCGGTTGGGCCGATCATCAGAATGTTTTTCGGCGTCACTTCATGGCGCAGCTCTTCGTCAAGCTGCATACGACGCCAGCGGTTACGCAGAGCGATAGCCACGGAGCGCTTGGCGTTATCCTGGCCGATAATGTGTTTGTTCAGTTCGCTGACAATTTCGCGTGGGGTCATTTCAGACATGGGAGATCCTTACGCTTTGGAGGTCAATTCTTCGATGGTGTGGTTATGGTTGGTATAGATGCAGATATCACCTGCAATATCCAACGCCTTCACCGCGATATCACGTGCGTTCATGTCGGTATTTTCCAACAGCGCGCGGGCTGCAGCCTGGGCATAAGGGCCGCCAGAGCCGATGGCAATCAGGTCATTCTCCGGCTGAATAACGTCACCGTTACCGGTGATGATCAGCGAAGCGGTTTCATCGGCTACCGCCAGCAGCGCTTCGAGCTTGCGCAGCATACGGTCGGTACGCCAGTCTTTTGCCAGCTCAACGGCCGCTTTCACCAGATGACCCTGGTGCATTTCAAGCTTGCGTTCAAACAGTTCAAACAGCGTGAAGGCATCAGCTGTACCGCCTGCAAAACCGGCGATCACTTTGTCGTTATAGAGACGACGGACTTTCTTCACGTTGCCTTTCATGACGGTATTACCCAGCGTGGCCTGGCCATCACCGGCGATTACCACATGGCCGTTACGGCGTACACTTACTATTGTTGTCACGAGCAGACCCCCTGGTTACAAATTCGGGAAACAGAAGCCCTGAGCCTGTGCTCAGGGCTGAATTAAATGATAGATGGGGGAGATTTTGGGGGTTTCAACCCCCGGAGGCGAGTCGAATGCAGTTTGTGTGGCCGGCCACTTTCAAACGAGAAAGGGTGCCATCGGCGTTTTCTTTGCCTTTGACCGGGCCAATCACCACGCGATTCCAGCCATTATTGGTGGTAATGCGTGAATCAAACCCTTCAAATGCCAGCTGAGCACGCACGGTTTCGGCCTGCTCCGCACCTTTAAACGAACCGCACTGTACCATCCAGCGACGTTCGTCTTTTTTCTCCGCCGTCTGCTTCGGCGCTTCGGTCTCTTTGGTCACCGGCGCAGCCTGCTGCGTTTTCGGCTGCTGTGCAGTGGTATGCGCTGGCGTCTGGAGCAGATCCTGATACGGCTGAGCCGCCTGTTTTTGCGGCTGTGCTTTTGGCTGCTGCTGAACAGGCTGAGATTGTACCGTACGTGTCTGCTGCTGCGGTTGCTGGTAAGGCTGTGCCTTCGGCTGCTGTACCGGCTGAGTTTGCGTCCACTGCTGCTGCTGTTGCTGCTGAATTTGAGCCTGGCGCTGACGCTGCAACTGCAACGTTTGCTGACGCTGCGCTGGCGTTTGTTCATTCCATGGCACTTCGTTCAACTGCGTCGGCTGCTGGCGCATATCGGCCTGCATTTGTGCCAGCAACTGGCGCTGCTCGTCCGTCAGCTGATCGGCATTCTTCACTTCACCACCGGCAGAGGGCTCGGTAGGCGCACGCACGCCAGGCTGGCGGCTTTCCAGCTCTTTGATATAGCGCCAGCGCTCTTCAGGTTTCGGAGGAAGGCCATTACCGGCCACTTTACTGGCCTGAAGCGCCTCGGACTCTTCCTTTTTATGGTGCGTGATGAAGTACAGACCACCAATAAAGGCGACGACAACAGCCGCAGCAATAGCGACCATTGCTGGCGAGACAGCAGGCAGGCTACGTTGCTTTTTCCTTGAGCTACTCTTTTTGCGTCGCGAAGGTGCCGGCTGGCCGCGACGTACATAATCTCGTTGTGCCACTATCGTTTCGCTGTATTTATTCGTTCGTCAGCCCGCCATGTTACTTAAGCGGCGGGGCTTTGACCAGATAAGGGTGTCCTAAAGACGTTTACGTTAAGTCAATGCCTGGGTAGAGCCCCGGACTATCAGTTCGCAGTCCAGCAACCGCGAGCCGCTGCTAACTGTTTGACCGTGAAGCTGATCCAGCAGAAGCAGCATCGCTTCGCGACCGATTTGATAGCGCGGTTGCGCGACCGTTGAGAGCGGCGGATCGCAAAATTCTGAAAGCGAAATATTATCGAATCCGATGATGGATAAATCTTTCGGTATGCGCAGGCCGCGGCGTTTGGCGTACGATAACGCGCCCAGCGCCATCACGTCGCTGTGACAAAATACGGCGGTTGGCGGTTCAGGCAGGTCCAGAAGCTTCTCCAGCGCCTGGCCACCGGCTGCGAAGGTAAAATCACCGCGGGCAATGTAGTGCGGATCGACGATAACGCCAGTACGGCGCAGTGCCTGAACGTAGCCCTGCAGGCGGTAGTGGCACAGCGGCATCTCTTCTGGCCCGGCAATACAGCCAATGCGCTTATGCCCCAGCTCCTGAAGATAGTTCACCGCGTTGAATGCGGCGGTGAGGTTATCGATATGGACCGTCGGCAACTCCAGTTCAGGGGCAAACTCGTTAGCCATGACCATCGGCGGTAAATTACGCTGCTCTTCAATGCTGGCGTCAAACGGCAGGCGCGAGCCAAGCAGCAGCATGCCATCGATCTGCTTGGTAATAATGAGGTCGATAAAGGTTTTTTCCTGCTGGTTCTGGTGGGCGCAGTCGCCAATTAGAACGAGGTAGCCTTGTTCCGCCGCCGTCACTTCGATACCGCGGATAATCTCACTGAAGAAGGGATCGCAGATGTCCGGCACAATCACAAGGATTGTGCGTGACTCATTGCGTTTGACGTTGCGCCCCATCGCCTGTGGGAAATAACCCACTTCAAGCGCAGCCTGCTCAACCCGGTTGCGGGTCGCCTGGGAGACTTTATCCGGGTTCATTAATGCGCGGGACACGGTTGCCGTTGAGACTTGTGCTTTCTCGGCAACGTCTTTCATGGTCGCCGTGGCAACCTCTTTCCTGGACTTCAACGTCTTCTCCTCGCCTGAACACCGAACTTCTGACATCACCATTTTTACAGATAGTTAATGGAATCGGTTACAGAATTTTCATAAAAAGTGTGAGGAGCGTTAAATTTTTCGATCCGTCTTCAGCCTTCGATGGGATCGACGTCGAGCACCCACTTCACTTTACGTGCTTCAGGCAGGGTGTTGATCAGCGCCAGCGTGCCGCTAACAATGTGCTGTAAACGGATCCGCGAAGGATGCTGGAGCAAAATTTGCCAGCGGAAACGTCCGCCGCGTTTCGGCGCCAGCGCCGGTACCGGCCCCAGGATCCACAGCTGATTATCCACCAGGGGGCTGGCCTGCAGGAGATTTCTCAGCTGCTGCAGGAAAAGCGGTGCCTGCTGGTTGTTATGATCTTCCGCGCGGATGATGACGTGGCTGGTCCACGGTGGCAGCTGCATGGTCTGTCGTTCGGCCAGCGCCTGCTCGGCAAAAGCGTCATAGCCTTTGTGCAGCAGGGTTTGCAGCAGCGGGTGCTCAGGGTGGTGCGTCTGCAGAACCACTTCGCCCTGTTTGCCTGCGCGCCCTGCCCGTCCGGCCACTTGGGTATAGAGCTGGGCAAAACGCTCGGCCGCGCGGAAATCCGCAGAGAACAGCGCGCCGTCCACGTCCAGCAGGGCGACCAGCGTGACGTCCGGGAAGTGGTGCCCTTTTGCCAGCATTTGGGTACCAATCAGAATGCGCGCCCCGCCGCGATGTACTTCCGCGAGCTGCTGTTCCAGCGCGCCCTTGCGGCTGGTGGTGTCTCTGTCGATACGAGAGATTGGAACGTCAGGGAAGAAGGGTGCCAGCGCCTGCTCAAGCTGTTCCGTTCCTAGTCCGACCGGCACGATATGCGTTGACCCGCACGATGGACACTGGCGCGGCACCGGACGCTGGCTGTCGCAGTGGTGACAACGCAGGTGGCGCTGTGCCTGATGGAAGGTGTAGTAGTGGTCACAGCGTGGGCATTCCGCAATCCAGCCGCAGTCGTGGCACAGCAGGGCGGGTGCAAATCCGCGGCGGTTGAGGAACAGAATTACCTGGTTGCCCGCCTGCAAATGCTGACGCATGCGGGTAATCAATGCGGGTGCTAGCCCGGCCTGAACCTGCTGACCTTTTAGATCGAGCACGTGCTGAATGGCCGGACGGGCATTCCCGGCACGACGCGTCAGACGCAGCATATGATATTTGCGCTGGCGCACGTTGTGCAGGGTTTCGAGCGCAGGGGTGGCGGAGCCGAGAATGATCGGAATTTGCTCGCTGTGGGCGCGATAAACTGCCAGATCGCGGGCACGGTAGCGCCAGCCTTCCTGTTGCTTATAGGAGCTGTCGTGCTCTTCGTCGATCACGATCACGCCAAGATTTTTAAACGGCGTAAACAGCGACGAGCGGGTGCCGATCACAATCGCCGCTTCGCCATTTTTCGCTTTCAGCCAGGCGCTGAGGCGTTCGCTGTCGTTCAGACCGGAGTGCAGAACCTCAACCGGTGCGTTAAAGCGCTCGCGGAATCGAGCGATGGTTTGAGGGGTTAAGCCAATTTCCGGCACCATGACCAGCGCCTGTTTGCCCTGCGCGAGCACGTTTTCCAGCACGCTCAGATACACTTCGGTCTTACCGGAACCGGTGACGCCCGCCAGCAGCCAGGCAGAAAAATGGTCCGAGGCGCTGTGAATGGCGCCGACCGCGGTGGCCTGCTCGGTATTCAGGCGCAGACGATCCCCTGAAACGGAGAAGCCGTCGCGCCAGTCGTGAAGGGCTGGGGCCTGGCTTGCCAGCTCGCTCAGACCTTTCTTTCTCAGGGCCTGTAAAGCGGCTTCGCTCACCTCAAGTTCGTCGACCTGATGCCGCCAGATGTTACCCTGGCGCAGAGCGGCCAGCGCCTGCTGCTGTTTCTGCGATCGTTTGAGGCTATTAATGTCTACGGCTTGCCCTTGCTCGGTGGCAAACCAGTACCACATCGGCGCATGGCTGGCGCTCTTACCCTGGCGCAGCAGGATAGGCAGGGCGTGGAACAGGACATCCCCAATCGGATGATGGTAGTAATCAGCCGCCCACAGTAGCAGTCGCCAGGTGCTGGTGGAGTAAACCGGTTCGCTGTCCAGTACCTCAAGGACCGATTTCAGCTCATTAAGGGGGAGTTCGCTTTTATCGCTGACGGAAACAACGATCCCCACACGCTGTTGTTTGCCAAACGGCACGGTCACGCGACAGCCCGCTTTGGCGCTCATGCTGTCGGGCAGCAGGTAGTCAAAGGTGCGGGGAAGCGGAACGGGCAGGGCAACGTGAGCGACGGGCATCGAATCTTCCTGACTTGAAAAGTGGCGCGTTAGTATACACATTAGTGAAAGCGGCGTGCGGATCAGTTTGCATACGTTGGTCAAATTCTGTATGATTCGCCGCCTTTGGTGTACTTTACGCCAAAGAACTTACATTCAACATCGCGTGGTGTCTGGCGTTAGGGCTGGAAGAGCGACGCGGCCTTAACTGAGGTTCTCCCATGAAAAAAGATATTCACCCGAAATACGAAATGATTACTGCAAACTGTTCTTGCGGTAACTCTATCCAGATCCGCTCCACCGTGGGTCACGATCTGAACCTGGACGTGTGCGGCAAATGCCACCCGTTCTACACTGGTAAGCAGCGTGATGTTGCAACCGGTGGCCGTGTTGACCGCTTCAACAAGCGTTTCAGCATCCCGGGCGCTAAGTAAGTTTCCCGAAAAAAAGGCACCGCAAGGTGCCTTTTTTGTATCCGCTTCTCAGTATTCCCACGTATCCGGGTCAATACCCAGTTCACGCATGATCACCTTCGCCTCTTCCGGGATTTCGTCGCTACGCTCTTTGCGCAGATCGTCATCGTTCGGCAACGGTTGACCGGTAAACGCATGCAGGAACGCTTCGCACAGCAGTTCGCTATTGGTCGCGTGACGCAGGTTGTTCACCTGACGACGCGTACGTTCATCGGTGAGGATCTTCAACACCTTCAGAGGAATGGAAACCGTAATTTTCTTTACTTGCTCACTCTTCTTACCGTGCTCAGCGTATGGGCTGATATATTCGCCGCTCCATTCAGCCATGAGATACCTTTAATCCTCTCAGTCATTAATCTAAAGGTGCAAACCGGTCACTGCCCGTTTTGAACCGTAATCTTGCGTAGTTTACCGTAGAGACGATACCGTGGCACGGATATTGCCGCTGCAGCGTGCACTAAAGCATATAATTTTAACGGCTATTTGCGCATTGCTCAATCTATACGCAAAGAAGTTTAGATGTCCAGATGTATTGACGTCCATAATTTGAATGTTTACTCTGGTGCCTGACTTTTCACCTCATTCGCCAGGAAGCCCTCACCATGACGCGTAAACAGGCCACTATTGCAGTGCGTAGCGGATTAAATGATGACGAGCAGTACGGCTGCGTTGTCCCGCCGATTCATCTTTCCAGTACCTACAATTTCACCGGATTTAATGAACCCCGCGCGCACGACTACTCGCGTCGTGGCAACCCTACGCGTGATGTGACCCAGCGTGCGCTGGCCGAGCTGGAAGGGGGCGCAGGGGCCGTATTGACCAACACCGGGATGTCTGCGATTCACCTGGTGACGACGGTATTTCTGAAGCCGGGAGACCTGCTGGTCGCCCCGCACGACTGCTATGGCGGCAGCTATCGCCTGTTTGACAGCCTCGCAAAACGCGGCTGCTATCGCGTGCTGTTTGTCGATCAAAACGACGAACAGGCGCTGAAACAGGCGCTGGCAGAGAAACCAAAGCTCGTTCTGGTGGAAAGTCCAAGCAACCCATTGTTGCGCGTTGTCGATATTGCGAAAATTTGTCAGCTCGCAAGGGATGCGGGAGCGATAAGTGTAGTGGATAATACGTTCCTCAGTCCGGCCCTTCAGAACCCACTCGCACTGGGTGCTGATCTGGTATTGCATTCATGCACTAAATATCTGAACGGCCACTCTGACGTGGTAGCGGGCGTGGTGATTGCAAAAGATCCCGACGTTGTCACGGAACTGGCATGGTGGGCCAATAACATTGGCGTCACCGCCGGGGCGTTCGACAGCTACCTGCTGTTGCGCGGCATCCGTACGCTTTCTCCGCGTATGGAAGTGGCGCAGCGCAATGCCCAGGCCATTGTCGATTTCCTGAAAACCCAGCCGCTGGTGAAGAAGCTTTATCACCCGTCGCTGCCGGAAAACCAGGGGCACGAGATTGCCGCGCGCCAGCAGAAAGGGTTTGGCGCGATGTTAAGTTTTGAACTGGACGGCGACGAGCAAACGCTGCGTCGCTTCCTGAGCGGGCTGTCATTGTTTACGCTGGCGGAATCATTAGGTGGGGTTGAAAGCTTGATCTCCCACGCCGCAACCATGACGCACGCCGGTATGGCACCGGAAGCACGTGCCGCCGCCGGGATTTCCGAGACGCTGCTGCGTATCTCGACCGGTATTGAAGATTCTGAAGATTTAATTGCCGATCTGGAAAATGGCTTCCGGGTCGCAGCCAAGGGGTAATCATGAGTGTGATAGCGCAGGCAGGGGCGAAGGGTCGTCAGCTGCACAAGTTTGGTGGTAGTAGTCTTGCTGATGTGAAATGTTATCTGCGCGTTGCAGGGATCATGACGGAGTATTCACAGCCGGGTGACATGATGGTTGTCTCCGCGGCGGGCAGCACCACCAACCAGTTGATTAGCTGGCTGAAACTGAGCCAGACCGATCGCCTTTCTGCGCATCAGGTGCAACAGTCCTTACGCCGCTATCAGAGCGAACTGATTGCTGGCCTGCTGCCAGCGGACGTTGCCGACGGGCTGATCAGCGCTTTTACGCACGATCTTGAACGTCTGGCGGCCCTGCTGGACAGCGGGATCACCGACGCGGTGTATGCCGAAGTGGTGGGCCACGGTGAAGTGTGGTCTGCACGTCTGATGGCTGCCGTGCTGCAACATCTGGGTGTGGATGCCGCCTGGCTCGACGCCCGTGATTTCCTCCGCGCCGAACGCGCCGCACAGCCGCAGGTGGATGAAGGGTTATCCTATCCGCTGCTGCAACAGCTCCTGGTGCAGCATCCCGGCAAACGTATTGTTGTCACCGGCTTTATCAGCCGCAGCAACGCGGGCGAAACCGTGCTGCTGGGCCGTAACGGTTCTGACTATTCGGCAACCCAAATCGGTGCGCTGGCGGGCGTGTCCCGCGTGACCATCTGGAGCGACGTGGCCGGCGTTTACAGCGCGGACCCGCGTAAAGTGAAAGATGCCTGTTTGCTGCCGCTGCTGCGTCTGGACGAAGCCAGCGAGCTGGCGCGTCTGGCCGCGCCGGTACTGCACGCGCGCACGCTGCAGCCGGTGTCCGGCAGCGATATAGACCTGCAGCTGCGCTGTAGCTATACCCCGGATCAAGGCTCTACGCGTATCGAGCGCGTGCTGGCGTCCGGTACCGGGGCGCGTATTGTCACCAGTCATGATGACATCTGCCTGATTGAGTTCCAGGTGCCCGCGGGTCAGGATTTCAAGCTGGCGCATAAAGATATCGACCTGGTGTTAAAGCGTGCCCAGGTGCGTCCGCTGGCCGTTGGCGTGCATAACGACCGCCAGCTGCTGCAGTTCTGCTATACCGCTGAAGTGGCGGACAGCGCCCTGAAGATTCTGGATGAAGCGGGCCTGCCGGGCGAGCTTCGCCTGCGTCAGGGGCTGGCGCTGGTGGCGATGGTGGGGGCGGGCGTCACCCGTAACCCGCTGCATTGCCACCGCTTCTGGCAGCAGCTGAAAGGCCAGCCGGTTGAATTTACCTGGCAGTCAGAAGAGGGCATCAGCCTGGTAGCCGTGCTGCGTAAAGGGCCAACCGAAAGCCTGATTCAGGGTCTGCACACCTCCCTGTTCCGCGCGGAAAAACGCATCGGCCTGGTGCTGTTTGGTAAAGGCAACATCGGTTCCCGCTGGCTGGAGCTGTTCGCCCGTGAGCAGGTGACGCTTTCGGCACGTACCGGGTTTGAATTCATTCTCGCAGGCGTGGTGGACAGCCGCCGCAGCCTGCTGAATTACGAAGGGCTGGACGCCAGCCGGGCGCTGGCCTTCTTTAACGATGAGGCCGTCGAGCAGGATGAAGAGTCGCTGTTCCTGTGGATGCGCGCGCACCCGTATGACGATCTGGTGGTGCTGGACGTCACCGCCAGCGAACAGCTTGCCGATCAGTATCTGGATTTCGCCAGCCACGGTTTCCACGTTATCAGTGCCAACAAGCTGGCGGGGGCGAGCAGCACGGATAAATACCGTCAGATCCACGACGCGTTTGAAAAAACAGGACGCCACTGGCTGTATAACGCCACCGTTGGGGCTGGCCTGCCGGTTAACCACACCGTGCGTGACCTGATTGAAAGCGGCGACAGCATTCTGGCGCTGAGCGGGATCTTCTCCGGCACGCTCTCCTGGCTGTTCCTGCAGTTTGACGGCACCGTACCGTTTACCGACCTGGTGGATCAGGCGTGGCAGCAGGGCTTAACCGAGCCTGACCCGCGTGTCGACCTCTCCGGTAAAGACGTGATGCGTAAGCTGGTGATTCTGGCGCGCGAAGCGGGTTACGACATCGAGCCGGATGCCGTCCGCGTCGAGTCCCTGGTGCCTGCTGGCTGTGAAGAAGGGTCTGTGGACCATTTCTTTGAAAATGGTGAAGAGCTTAACGAGCAGATGGTGCAGCGTCTGGAAGCGGCGAACGAGATGGGACTGGTGCTGCGCTATGTGGCGCGTTTTGAGGCCAACGGTAAAGCCCGTGTCGGCGTCGAGGCGGTGCGACCTGACCATCCGCTGGCGGCGCTGCTGCCGTGCGATAATGTCTTCGCGATCGAAAGCCGCTGGTACCGCGATAATCCGCTGGTGATCCGTGGCCCGGGCGCGGGGCGCGATGTCACCGCCGGAGCGATCCAGTCCGACATCAACCGTCTGGCTAAGCTGCTGTAACGTCTACATTTCCCTCTCCCTGTGGGAGAGGGCCAGGGTGAGGGCATCGGACCGCGCTCACCCCATCATGAATTTCCTTCATCTTCCCTGAGCAAACCTCACCGTTATTGTTGATTATTTATGTTGACGTCCCTCCGCTTTTCCGTCATTTTTACATCTGGACGTCTAAACGTATAGAAGTTCACAATACAACAAACAATGACACGCGACAGATAGAGGTAAGGTATGAGCTTTTTTCACGCCAACCAGCGGGAAGCACTGAATCAGAGCCTGGCCGAAGTAAACGGCCAGATTAACGTCTCTTTTGAATTTTTCCCGCCGCGCACCAGTGAAATGGAGCAAACCCTGTGGAGCTCTATCGATCGCCTGAGCAGCCTGAAGCCAAAGTTTGTCTCCGTGACCTACGGTGCGAACTCCGGCGAGCGCGACCGCACGCACAGCATCATCAAAGGCATTAAAGACCGTACCGGTCTGGAAGCTGCGCCGCACCTCACCTGTATCGACGCCACCCGTGACGAGTTACGTGCCATTGCCCAGGACTACTGGAACAACGGTATCCGTCATATTGTCGCCCTGCGCGGCGATCTGCCGCCGGGAAGCGGTAAGCCGGAAATGTATGCCGCCGACCTGGTCGCGTTGCTGAAAGACGTGGCCGACTTTGATATCTCCGTCGCCGCGTATCCTGAAGTTCATCCGGAAGCGAAAAGCGCCCAGGCGGACCTGCTCAACCTGAAGCGTAAAGTGGATGCGGGTGCCAATCGCGCGATTACGCAGTTCTTCTTTGATGTGGAAAGCTACCTGCGTTTCCGTGACCGCTGTGTGTCCGCGGGCATCGACGTTGAAATTATCCCGGGGATCCTGCCGGTCTCTAACTTCAAACAGGCGAAGAAATTTGCTGATATGACCAACGTGCGCATTCCGCTGTGGATGTCCAAAATGTATGAAGGGCTGGACGATGACCCGGAGACCCGCAAGCTGGTGGGCGCTAACATCGCGATGGACATGGTGAAGATCTTAAGCCGCGAAGGGGTGAAGGATTTCCACTTCTACACGCTCAACCGCGCGGAAATGAGCTATGCCATCTGTCACACCCTGGGCGTTCGTCCGGCATAAAAAAATAGAAAGCCCTTATAAAATGAGGGCTTTTTAATCAAACAGATAGTTAAAAGGTATTAACTATCGAATCTGTGGATTATTTCAACTATATCTTATTGCTAGTGGTGTATATCGTAACGGTAACACTGTACAAGGGAGCATAGCGATGAGCACGTCAGACGAGACCAATAACGCAGCATCAGCCGGCAAATGCCCGTTCCATCACGGCGGCGCCGATCACAGCGCGGGAGCAGGTACAAGCAGCCGTGACTGGTGGCCAAAGCAACTCCGCATTGACCTTCTTAACCAACATTCCAACCGTTCTAACCCGCTGGGTGAAGACTTCGACTACCGCAAAGAATTTAGCAAACTCGACTACTCTGCCCTCAAAGGCGATCTCAAAGCGCTTTTAACCGACTCTCAGCCGTGGTGGCCTGCTGACTGGGGCAGCTATGCTGGCCTGTTTATTCGCATGGCGTGGCACGGCGCGGGTACTTATCGCTCCGTTGATGGACGCGGCGGGGCAGGACGCGGTCAACAGCGTTTTGCACCGCTGAACTCCTGGCCCGATAACGTCAGTCTGGATAAAGCGCGTCGTCTGCTGTGGCCGATCAAGCAAAAATATGGGCAAAAAATTTCCTGGGCTGACCTGTTCATCCTGGCGGGGAACGTGGCGCTGGAAAACTCCGGTTTCCGCACCTTTGGTTTCGGTGCCGGTCGTGAAGACGTCTGGGAACCGGATCTGGACGTGAACTGGGGCGATGAAAAAGCCTGGCTGACCCACCGTGACCCGGAAGCGCTGGCGAAGCGTCCTCTGGCCGCAACCGAAATGGGCCTGATCTACGTTAACCCGGAAGGGCCAAACGCCAGCGGTGAACCACTGTCCGCGGCGGCAGCCATCCGCGCGACCTTTGGCAATATGGGCATGAACGACGAAGAGACCGTGGCGCTGATCGCCGGTGGTCATACCCTCGGTAAAACCCATGGCGCAGGTGAAGCCACACATGTGGGCACCGACCCTGAAGCCTCACCGATTGAAGCGCAGGGCCTGGGCTGGGCGAGTACGCACGGTACAGGCGTTGGTGCAGATGCCATTACGTCCGGTCTGGAAGTTATCTGGTCACAAACTCCGACCCAGTGGAGCAACTACTTCTTCGAGAACCTGTTCAAATATGAGTGGGTCCAGACCCGCAGCCCGGCAGGTGCCATTCAGTTTGAAGCCGTGGATGCGCCAGAAATTATGCCGGACCCATTCGACCCGTCGAAAAAACGCAAACCAACGATGCTGGTCACCGACCTGACGCTGCGTTTTGATCCGGAATTCGAGAAAATTTCTCGCCGCTTCCTGAACGATCCGCAGGCTTTCAACGAAGCCTTTGCGCGCGCGTGGTTCAAACTGACTCACCGCGATATGGGGCCAAAAGCGCGGTACATTGGTCCGGAAGTGCCGAAAGAAGATCTGATCTGGCAGGATCCGCTGCCTCAGCCGGTGTTCAATCCTTCGAAAGAAGACATTGAAAGCCTGAAAGCGGAAATCATTGCCTCGGGTCTCTCCGTGAGTGAGCTGGTTTCCGTTGCCTGGGCGTCTGCATCGACCTTCCGCGGTGGCGACAAGCGTGGCGGCGCCAACGGTGCGCGTCTGGCGCTGGCGCCTCAGCGCGACTGGGATGTTAACGCCGCTGCCGTACGTGCATTACCGGCTCTGGAAGCCATCCAGCGCACCACCAATAAAGCCTCCCTGGCCGATATCATCGTGCTGGCGGGCGTGGTAGGCGTTGAGCAGGCGGCAAAAGCGGCGGGCGTTTACGTTACTGTACCGTTCACGCCGGGCCGCGTGGATGCGCGCCAGGACCAGACGGATATCGAGATGTTTAACCTGCTCGAGCCGATTGCCGATGGCTTCCGCAACTACCGTGCGCAGGTGGATACGTCAACCACCGAATCACTGCTGATCGACAAAGCGCAGCAGCTGACGCTGACCGCACCCGAACTGACGGTTTTGGTCGGCGGTCTGCGCGTACTCGGGGCAAACTTCGATGGCAGCAAGAATGGCGTGTTCACCGACCGTGAGGGCGTGCTGAGCAATGACTTCTTCGTGAACCTGCTGGATATGAATACCCAGTGGAAGGCGACCGACGACTCAAACGAGCTGTTTGCCGGTAGCGATCGCGCCAGTGGCGAAGTGAAATACACCGCGACCCGCGCGGACCTGGTGTTTGGTTCAAACGCCGTCCTGCGCGCGCTGGCTGAAGTCTACGCCAGCAGCGATGCACACGAGAAGTTTGTGCGTGATTTTGTTGCCGCCTGGGCGAGAGTGATGGATTTGGATCGGTTTGACGTGAAGTAACCAGTGTGCCGGGTGGCGGCTACGCCTTACCCGGCTTACAAAAGCGTGTCATTCGTAGGCCGGGTAAGCGTTAGCGCCACCCGGCTTTTTTATTACTCCCACTCCTGCAGGAACAGCTGTCCATACTGGTCAGCCACCAGCAGCGCCGCATACACCTGATCTGGCGTTACTCCGCCCGGCATGTTGTGAATAGTTTCCCCTTCTGCACAGGACGCTTCTGCGATCAGCCGCATTTTGGCCGGAATATCCTCTTTAATATTCAGCTGCGCCAGCGTGATCGGCAGTCCCACGCTGTGGCAAAGCGCCGCGACGGTCTCTATTTCTTCTACCGGCGCATTTTCGAGCACCAGCTGCGTCAGCGTACCAAACGCTACTTTTTCACCGTGATAGAAGTGATGCGCATCCGGCACCGCCGTCATACCGTTGTGAATCGCATGTGCCGCAGCCAGTCCACCGCTTTCAAAACCTACGCCGCTGAGATAGGTGTTGGCTTCGATAATGCGCTCCAGCGCAGGCGTTACGACATGCTGTTCCGCCGCCAGCATGGCTTTCTCACCCTCTTCAAGCAGCGTGTTGAAACACAGCTCCGCCAGCGCGAGTGCCGCCTGCGTGCATTTACCGCCCGCCATCGTCGTGGCACCGCTACGCGAGCAGGCGCGCGCTTCAAACCAGGTCGCAAGCGCATCGCCAATCCCCGCGGCAAGCAGACGAGCCGGCGCACCCGCGACGACTTTGGTATCCACAATCACCATGTTCGGGTTGTGCGGCAGCATCAGGTAGCGATCGAACTCGCCGCTGTCGGTATAGATTACGGAAAGTGCGCTGCACGGTGCATCGGTGGAGGCAATGGTCGGGGCAATCGCAACCGGCACGTCCATAAAGTGTGCCAGCGCTTTGGCGGTGTCAAGCGTCTTCCCGCCGCCGATACCCAGCACGGCCAGACAGTCGGCGCTATCGGCCAGTTTTTTCAGACGATCGATTTCATTTTGTGAACATTCGCCACCAAACGGTGCGATTTCTGCATGCAGCTCTGCGTTTTTAAAGCTCTGGCGCAAGGTTTCTTCAGCAAAACCCAGCACAAATTTATCGCCGACAACCAGCCAACGCGTTGCCAGCGGTTTCAGGTAGTCGCCGAGACGGGTAAGCACATCAGCGCCCTGGATATATTTTCCGGGCGATTGAATGATACGGTCCATAACATTTCTCCCTTAGAGGTTGAGGTTACCAAACGCGTTTTTCCAGTCCTGCTCGAACTTCTCTATGGCTGACTCTACCGCCGGCGTGCCGAGCATTTGTTGCGCTACATCTAAAGGAAGCGTGATTGCCTCGCATCCGGCCAGCAGGCAGTCCAGCGCCTGACGTGGCGTTTTGAAGCTGGCGGCCAGCACCTTGCTCTCAGGGGCATGCATTTCCAGAAGAGACTGCAGCTCCTGGACCATGCGGATACCATCACTGCCCTGGGCGTCGACGCGGTTCACATACGGTGCGACATACGACGCGCCCGCCAGTGCAGCCAGCAGACCCTGTGCGGCGCTGTATACGGCCGTCCCGAGTGTAGTGATCCCCTCGTTTTTCAATGCCTTAATCGCTACAAGTCCTTCTGCCGTTACCGGAATTTTCACCACGATATCCGGCAGGGCATTACTGAGACGTTTGGCTTCCGCCACCATTCCCCCGGCGTCACGGCTCATGGTCTGGGCAAACAGAGTGCCCCGGGGACCGATGGCTTTTTGCAGGCGCGGCAGCACGCTCCAGATGGACTCCCGGCTGGCGGCAATAATGCTCGGGTTAGTGGTCACACCCGCGATCGGGAATACCCGCGCCAGACGCTCAACTTCCGCCACGTTGGCGGTGTCCAGGTACAGTTCCATTATTTTTCCTTAAGTCAGAAAGGTTGAATAAAGGATAAGGCGCGGCAGAGTACGGCGGATACAGGTCAATTTTGCCAAATACTGGACAAATGTAATGTCCTTAGTGAAGTGAGAGAACGATCACAATGCTATTTTTTGGCGATCAGCTGGCTGTGATACTGACGACGATATTCGGAAGGGGAGCGCTCGGTGTGCTTACGAAAGAGACGGCAAAAGTAGTTGCTGTCGGTAAATCCGCAGCGTGCGGCGATATCTTTAATTTTGAGGTCATAGCCTTTCAGCAGCTGGCGCGCGTGTTCCAGACGGGTCTGCGTCAGGTATTCATTGAACCCGACGTTCCCGGTCTTCTGAAAAAGGTGAGAGAGATAGTTAGGGGAAATATAAAATTCCCCGGCAACGGAATCCCGGGTCAGCGCCGAGGCATGCTTTTCGTCAATAAAGCGACGAACGGCTTCGAATAATGCGCGACTGCGGCTATCAGTGTGGATATCACTGCCAAGCAGATCGCGGCAGTGGCTGAGCAGACTTAATATCACCAGCCTGGCCGTGTCCTGCTCAGTTGGCTGCATCTGCAGCTCATTGAGCGTTTGCAGGAGAAACGCGCCCGTCCGGGGCCCTCTTCTGGCAATCTGCTGCTGTTGTATAAGAGCGTTACCCCGGTAGAGCTGAAGCGTCAGCTGCTGTTTGCCGAAGCTTATTCTGAGCGAGTTTGAAGAATGCAGCGGGACGTTCCCGGATGCGGAAAAGAAGGCTTCGCAGCGGATTTCCAGGATAACTGAGAGACAAGGTGATGTGCGGTTATTCTCGGCAGGCGTGACAAAATGCACTAGATCCAGGGGGAATGCGCCTTTAATCAGAGCCGTGAGGATGTGCGTAATATCGTGGAACATGTTTTGGATACCGGGGTATTGCCGGGTGGGCGCAAGCACCCCCCGGCATAGCCGATTAGCCCGTGTTACGCATACCCGCCGCAACGCCCGCAATCGTCACCATCAGCGCCTGCTCAACGCGAGGATCCGGCTCCTTGCCTTCTTCTTCCGCCAGACGAGAACGGTGCAGCAGCTCTGCCTGCAGGACGTTCAGCGGGTCGGTGTAGATGTTACGCAGCTGGATAGACTCGGCGATCCACGGCAGGTCCGCCATCAGGTGTGAGTCGTTGGCGATATCCAGCACCACTTTGATGTCGCCTTCCAGCAGTTCGCGCAGCTCTTTACCCAGCGCCCACAACTCAGGCTTAACAAGACGCTGATCGTAGTATTCCGCCAGCCACAGGTCAGCTTTCGAGAAGACCATCTCCAGCATACCCAGACGGGTAGAGAAGAATGGCCAGTCGCGGCACATGGTTTCCAGTTCGTTCTGTTTACCGTCTTCCACCACTTTCTGCAGCGCGGCACCGGCACCCAGCCAGGCAGGCAGCATCAAACGGTTCTGCGTCCAGGCGAAAATCCATGGAATTGCGCGCAGTGACTCTACGCCGCCGGTCGGGCGACGCTTCGCCGGACGCGAGCCCAGCGGCAGTTTACCCAGTTCCTGCTCAGGTGTTGCCGAGCGGAAGTAAGGCACAAAATCTTTGTTTTCACGCACGTAGCCACGGTACAGATCGCAGGAGATCGCCGACAGTTCGTCCATGATATGGCACCAGGACGCTTTCGGCTCCGGCGGTGGCAGCAGGTTTGCTTCCAGAATGGCGCTGGTATAAAGCGACAGACTGCTGATGGTCACTTCCGGCAGGCCGTATTTGAAGCGGATCATCTCACCTTGCTCGGTCACGCGCAGGCCGCCTTTCAGGCTGCCCGGCGGCTGCGACAGCAGTGCCGCGTGTGCAGGCGCGCCGCCGCGGCCGATTGAGCCACCGCGTCCGTGGAACAGCGTCAGCTCAATACCGGCTTTCTCGCAGGTTTTGATCAGTGCATCCTGCGCCTGATACTGCGCCCAGGATGCCGCCATCACGCCCGCATCTTTGGCGGAGTCGGAATAGCCAATCATCACCATCTGCTTGCCCTGAATAAAGCCGCGATACCAGTCGATGTTCAGCAACTGGGTCATCACGTCGTTGGCGTTGTTCAGGTCATCGAGGGTTTCAAACAGCGGCGCCACCGGCAGGGCATAGTCGATGCCCGCTTCTTTCAGAAGCAGATGAACGGCCAGCACGTCGGACGGGGTCTTCGCCATGGAGATCACATAGGCGGCCACCGATCCTTTCGGTGCGTCCACGATCGCTTTACAGGTGTTGAGCACCTCGCGGGTTTCGTTGCTTGGCTCCCAGTTGCGCGGCAACAGAGGGCGCTTGGAGTTCAGTTCGCGGATCAGGAATGCCTGTTTGTCGGCTTCGGACCAGCTTTCATAGTCGCCGATGCCGAGATAGCGGGTCAGTTCACCCAGCGCTTCGGTATGGCGGGTACTTTCCTGACGTACGTCGATACGCACCAGCGGCACGCCGAAACATTTCACGCGGCGCAGGGTGTCGAGCAGTTCGCCGTTAGCGATGATGCCCATCCCGCAGGCCTGGAGTGATTTATAACAGGCGTACAGCGGTTCCCAGAGCTGTTCGTTCTGGCTGAGCAGGCCTTCCGGCTTCGGCAGACGCTGGCCTTTCAGGCGCGCTTCCAGCCAGGCCTGAGTCGCCATCAGCTGACCGCGCAGTTTTTTCATCAGGAAACGGTACGGCTCGCTGGCGCCTTCTTCACCGGCCAGCGCGCGCAGTTCCGGCGTCGCTTCGACCATCGACAGTTCGGAAATCAGCACCTGAATATCTTTCAGGAACAAATCGGTCGCTTTCCAGCGGCTCAGCAACAGAACGTGACGGGTGATTTCCGCAGTGACGTTCGGGTTGCCGTCGCGGTCACCGCCCATCCAGGAGGTGAAGCGTACCGGCACAAAGTCGACCGGCAGGCGGTAGCCGAGGTTCTCTTCCAGCTGTTCGTTCAGCTCGCGCAGGTAGTTCGGCACCCCTTCCCACAGGCTGTTTTCCACCACCGCAAAGCCCCATTTGGCTTCGTCGACCGGGCTGGGGCGTTGCTTACGAATTTCGTCGGTATGCCAGGACTGAGCAATCAGCTGGCGCAGACGGCGCATCAGCTGGTTGCGTTCATAGTCGGCGATGTCTTTGTTATCCAGCTGCTTGAGGCAGTTGTTCACTTCCACCATTTTGTGGATCAGGGTACGACGGGTGATCTCGGTTGGGTGAGCGGTCAGAACCAGCTCCAGCGAGAGAGACTCCACCGCTTTTTTGATGGTGGCTTCGGTGAGATCGGGCTGGTCTTTCAGTTTACGCAGCGTACGGGCAATCACTTCCGGGTTGCTGGCAGCTTCGCCATTAGGCGAAATGCTGTGGTATTGCTCAGCGGTGTTGGCCAGGTTCAGGAACTGGCTGAAGGCACGGGCAACGGGCAGCAGCTCATCGTTGGAGAGGTTCTGCAAGGTGGTGAGCAGTTCCTGACGGCTGGCCTCGTTACCGGCACGGGAAGATTTAGACAGCTTGCGGATGGTTTCAACACGTTCGAGGATGTTTTCCCCCAACGCATCTTTGATGGTATCTCCAAGCACTTTGCCGAGCATACTGACATTACTACGCAACGCGGAATATTGTTCGTTCATAAAAACCCAGTCACCCCATCATTTTTGTTTATGCCCATGCGAAAATCTGCTGGACAATATTTTGTCATCTCCCTTTATAAAGCCACGTAAAACCCCCGTCGTCAATTGCTGCGAAAACGGTTCAGCAAACGAATAAATGCGGGCAATTTACGAAATTTAATTCGCATTGCGTCAGATAAGAGATGCTTATGGGAATGTGACGGAGATCATGCGATTTGTTGCCCTCACTCTAACCCTCTCCCACCGGGAGAGGGTTAGAGTCGGTGCGGTTTTAATGCCAGCAGAAGTGGTGCACAACCTGGGTAATCAACTCGCGAGTGTGCTTGATGAAGCGGGTTTCCAGATACTCATCCGGCTGGTGCGCCTGGTTAATGGAGCCAGGGCCAAGGACCAGCGTCGGACACAGCGTCTGAATGAACGGCGCTTCGGTGCAGTAGTTCACCACGTCGGTTTTTTCACCAAGCAGTTTTTCCACCACTTCAACCAGCTGGTGATCCGGAGGGCACTCATAACCCGGGATCGGCGGATGCAGTTCGGAGACCGTCAGGCGGCCCGGCCAGCGCTCGCTCACCGGGGCCAGTGCTTCATTCAGCAAGCCGTCGAGATCGCTCAGCGTCATACCCGGCAGCGGGCGGATATCCATATGCAATTCGCAGCAGGCGCAGATACGGTTGGAGGCATCGCCGCCGTGCAGGCTGCCGAGGTTTAGGGTCGGATACGGCACGGTGAATGCGTCATAGTGATAACGTTCTTTCAGCGAGTCGCGCAGGGTCATGATGCGGCCGATGGCGTCATGCATCAGCTCAATCGCATTTACGCCGCGCGCCGGATCGCTGGAATGACCGGACTGGCCCAGCACGCGCACGGCCGTCGAGATATGGCCTTTGTGCGCGCGAATCGGTTGCAGTGACGTCGGCTCGCCGATAATGGCGCAATCCGGGCGAATCGACGTGTTTTCAGAGAAGTAGCGCGCGCCCGCCATGCTGGTCTCTTCGTCGGCGGTCGCCAGAATGTAGAGCGGCTTTTTCAGTTTTGTCACGTCCACGTCACGCAGCGCGTCGAGGATAAAGGCGAAGAAGCCTTTCATGTCGGCGGTGCCGAGACCATAGAGTTTGTTGTCGTGCTCGGTCAGGGTGAACGGATCGCGGGTCCAGCGGCCATCGTCAAACGGCACGGTGTCGGTATGACCGGCAAGCAGCAGGCCGCCCGCACCGGTTCCGGTGCTGGCCAGCAGGTTAAATTTATGACGGGTTCCGGGGACGGGCTGTACCTCAACGTTAAACCCAAGATCGCTAAACCAACCCGCCAGCAGATTGATTAAAGACTCATTGCTTTGATCCAGCGCTTCTTCCGTTGCACTGATGGACGGTGTGGCAATCAGGGCGCGGTAGATCTCGATAAATGGCGGTAAGTTCATTTTCATTGTTGACACACCTTAGGTCGTGATAGTATCAATATTCATGCAATAAATGTGAATAAAAATACATTAACGTTGAGCATAAAGGAACCCGATGTTGAATACGCTGATTGTAGGCGCTAGCGGTTATGCGGGCGCAGAGCTTGTAAGCTACGTGAATCGCCATCCACATATGACCATAACCGCTTTGACCGTGTCAGCGCAAAGCAATGATGCAGGAAAGTTAATTTCCGATTTGCATCCGTGGCTTAAGGGCATTGTCGATCTGCCGCTGCAGCCGATGTCTGACATCAGTGAGTTCACCGACGGCGTTGACGTGGTGTTTTTAGCCACTGCGCACGAAGTCAGTCATGACCTGGCACCGCAGTTCCTGGCAGCCGGCTGCGTGGTGTTCGATCTCTCCGGCGCGTTCCGCGTTAACGACGGCGCGTTCTACGAAAAATATTACGGTTTCACCCATCAGCACCCCGATCTGCTTGAAAAAGCGGTTTACGGCCTGGCGGAGTGGAGCACAGACAAACTCAAAGAAGCGGATCTGATTGCCGTGCCGGGCTGCTACCCGACGGCGGCGCAACTTTCCCTGAAACCGCTGATCGACGCAGGTCTGCTGGATCTGAACCAGTGGCCGGTGATCAACGCCACCAGCGGCGTGAGCGGAGCAGGGCGCAAAGCGGCGATCTCTAATAGCTTCTGCGAAGTGAGCCTTCAGCCGTATGGCGTGTTTAATCACCGCCATCACCCTGAAATCACGACGCATCTGGGTACGGACGTCATTTTCACGCCGCATCTGGGCAGCTTCCCGCGCGGGATCCTTGAAACCATCACCTGCCGCCTGAAACCGGGCGTGACCAAAGAGCAGGTGAGCGAGGTCTTCACGCAGGCGTATGCGGATAAACCGCTGGTGCGTCTGTATGACAAAGGCGTGCCGGCGCTGAAAAACGTGGTCGGGCTGCCGTTCTGCGACATCGGCTTTGCCGTACAGGGCGAGCACCTGATTGTGGTCGCTGCAGAAGATAACTTACTCAAAGGCGCTGCCGCACAGGCAATGCAGTGTGCAAATATTCGTTTCGGCTTCCCTGAAACGCAGGCTCTTATTTAAGGTGTGATGATGAACCCATTAATTATCAAACTCGGTGGTGTACTGCTGGACAGCGAAGAAGCGCTGGAGCGTCTGTTTACCGCGCTGGTGAACTATCGTGAATCACACCAACGTCCGCTGGTGATTGTGCACGGCGGCGGCTGCGTGGTAGATGAGCTGATGAAAGGGCTCAACCTGCCAGTGAAAAAGAAAAACGGCCTGCGCGTCACGCCCGCTGACCAGATTGACATCATTACCGGTGCGCTGGCGGGAACGGCGAACAAAACGCTGCTGGCATGGGCGAAGAAACATCATATCGCCTCCGTTGGTCTCTGTCTGGGGGATGGCGACAGCGTAAAAGTGACCCAGCTCGATGAAGAACTGGGCCACGTTGGACTGGCGCAGCCGGGTTCGCCTAAGCTGATTAACACGCTGCTGGAAGGTGGTTTCCTGCCAGTGGTGAGCTCTATCGGCGTGACCGAAGAGGGCGAGCTAATGAACGTTAACGCGGATCAGGCGGCAACGGCTCTGGCGGCTACGCTGGGCGCAGACCTGATCCTGCTTTCCGACGTGAGCGGCATTCTGGACGGCAAAGGCCAGCGCATCGCGGAAATGACCGCGGCCAAAGCCGAACAGCTGATCGCGCAGGGCATCATTACTGACGGCATGATCGTCAAAGTGAACGCCGCGCTGGATGCCGCTCGCACGCTGGGTCGCCCGGTGGATATCGCCTCCTGGCGTCACGCGGAACAACTGCCAGCGCTGTTTAACGGCACGCCGATTGGCACGCGTATTTTAGCGTAATCGATTTAATGTTTTGTAGGCCCGGTAAGCGCAGCGCCACCGGTCAATGAAATTCAAAGATATTAAGGAAGCATGTTATGGCACTTTGGGGTGGGCGTTTTACACAGGCAGCGGATCAGCGGTTCAAACAGTTCAATGACTCTTTGCGCTTCGACTACCGCCTGGCCGAACAGGATATTGTCGGCTCTGTGGCCTGGTCCAAAGCGCTGGTGACCGTTGGCGTGCTGACCGCAGAGGAGCAGCTACAACTGGAAGAGGCGCTGAATAACCTTCTGGAAGAGGTGCGTCTGGATCCGCAGCAAATCCTGCAGAGCGATGCCGAAGATATTCACAGCTGGGTGGAAGGCAAACTTATCGACAAAGTCGGTCAGTTGGGTAAAAAGCTACACACCGGCCGGAGCCGTAACGACCAGGTTGCGACCGACCTGAAGCTGTGGTGTAAAGAGACCGTTGGCGAGCTGCTGGCAGCTAACCGTCAGCTGCAGAGCGCGCTGGTAGAGACCGCGCAGAACAACCAGGAAGCCGTGATGCCGGGCTATACCCACCTGCAGCGCGCGCAGCCGGTGACCTTTGCCCACTGGTGTCTGGCCTATGTTGAGATGCTGGCGCGTGACGAAAGCCGTCTGCAGGACACCCTGAAACGTCTGGATGTCAGTCCACTGGGTAGCGGCGCGCTGGCTGGTACAGCGTATGAAATCGACCGTGAACAGCTCGCAGGCTGGCTGGGCTTTGCGTCCGCCACCCGTAACAGCCTGGACAGCGTCTCTGACCGTGACCATGTACTGGAGCTGCTCTCCAATGCGTCTATCGGGATGGTGCATCTGTCGCGCTTTGCCGAAGACCTGATCTTCTTTAACTCCGGTGAAGCCGGTTTTGTGGAGCTGTCCGACCGCGTGACCTCAGGCTCTTCCCTGATGCCGCAGAAGAAAAACCCGGACGCGCTGGAGCTGATCCGCGGCAAATGTGGCCGCGTGCAGGGCGCGCTGACCGGCATGATGATGACCCTGAAAGGGCTGCCGCTGGCGTATAACAAAGACATGCAGGAAGACAAAGAAGGGCTGTTCGACGCGCTCGACACCTGGCTGGATTGTCTGCATATGGGTGCGCTGGTGCTGGATGGCATTCAGGTGAAACGTCCGCGCTGCCAGGAAGCGGCGCAGCAGGGGTATGCCAACTCCACCGAGCTGGCGGATTACCTGGTCGCGAAGGGTGTACCGTTCCGTGAAGCGCACCATATTGTGGGCGAAGCGGTGGTGGAGGCGATTCGTCAGGGTAAACCGCTGGAAGACCTGGCGCTTGCTGACCTGCAGAAGTTCAGTGCGGCTATCGGGGAGGATGTCTATCCGATTCTGGCGCTGCAATCCTGCCTGGATAAGCGTGCCTCGAAAGGCGGCGTGTCGCCGAAGCAGGTCGCGCAGGCGATTACGGATGCGAAAAACCGGTTGGTTTGATTTGGTTTGAATAGTGCGGGCTGGTGCCCTCACCCCGGCCCTCTCCCATGGGGAGAGGGAGCAAAATGGAGCCTGGCGTAATGCCGGGCTTTTTTGTGCAAAAAAAAGCGGACCACGGGGTCCGCAAAAGTTCACGTTGGCTTTAGTTGTTCGAGTTTTGAGAGAAACTCGATGACGGTGCGGGGACGTCAAGGGTCAAACACGTGCCGCCTCGTCTATGTGGTGTATTATTCAACAGAAAGCTTGATAGGGATAATCGTTCGTTGCTATGCTATCTATCGCCATGAACTATCGTGGCGACGGAGGATGAATAATGAATATTCGTGATCTTGAATACCTGGTAGCGCTAGCCGAGCACCGCCATTTTCGCCGTGCTGCAGATTCCTGCCACGTCAGCCAGCCGACGCTGAGCGGTCAGATCCGCAAGCTGGAAGATGAGCTGGGCGTGATGCTGCTGGAGCGCACCAGTCGTAAGGTACTGTTCACCCAGGCCGGTTTGTTGCTGGTGGATCAGGCGCGCACCGTGCTGCGCGAGGTCAAAGTGCTCAAGGAAATGGCAAGCCAGCAGGGGGAAGCGATGTCCGGCCCACTGCATATTGGCCTGATCCCAACCGTTGGCCCGTATCTTTTGCCGCACATCATTCCAATGTTGCACCAGACTTTCCCAAAACTTGAAATGTACCTGCATGAAGCGCAAACCCATCAACTGCTGGCGCAGCTAGATAGCGGCAAGCTCGACTGCGCTATTCTGGCGCTGGTGAAAGAGAGCGAAGCGTTTATTGAAGTGCCGTTGTTCGATGAGCCAATGATGCTGGCGATCTATGAAGATCACCCGTGGGCGAACCGCGATCGCGTGCCGATGGCCGATCTGGCCGGTGAAAAGCTGCTGATGCTGGAAGATGGCCACTGTCTGCGCGATCAGGCAATGGGCTTTTGCTTTGAAGCGGGTGCCGACGAAGATACCCATTTCCGCGCAACCAGCCTGGAAACGCTGCGTAATATGGTGGCGGCGGGAAGCGGGATTACGCTGCTGCCTGCGCTGGCCGTGCCGCGCGAGCGTAAGCGTGATGGCGTGGTTTATCTGCCGTGCATTAAGCCTGAACCGCGTCGCACGATCGGCCTTGTTTATCGTCCGGGGTCACCGCTGCGCAGCCGCTATGAGCAGCTGGCAGAGGCCATCCGCGGTGCGATGGATGGCCATTTCGATAACGCGTTAAAACAGGCGGTTTAAGCCGTTCAGCGCGGCGACCCGATAGGCTTCCGCCATAGTCGGGTAGTTAAAGGTGGTGTTAACGAAGTACTCAATGGTGTTACCGCCGCCTTTTTGCTCCATAATCGCCTGGCCGATGTGAATGATTTCCGCCGCGCGTTCACCAAAGCAGTGAATGCCGAGGATCTCTTTCGTCTCGCGATGGAACAGGATTTTCAGCGTCCCCACGCTCATTCCGACAATTTGCGCCCGCGCCAGATGTTTAAACTGCGCGCGACCCACCTCATATGGCACTTTCATTGACGTCAGCTGCTGCTCGGTTTTCCCTACGGAACTGATTTCCGGAATGGTATAGATGCCGGTCGGGATATCTTCGATCAGATGCGCCGTCGCTTCACCTTTCACCAGCGCCTGTGCGGCAATACGGCCCTGGTCATAAGCGGCAGAGGCCAGGCTTGGGTAACCAATCACGTCGCCGACCGCGTAAACGTGCGGCAGGGCAGTCTGGTACATGCTGTTGACCTTCAGCTGACCGCGGCTGTCGGTCTCAAGTCCGATATTCTCCAGCTGCAGGGAATCGGTGTTGCCGGTACGACCGTTGGCGTACAGCAGGCAGTCCGCTTTCAGCTTCTTACCGGACTTGAGGTGCATGATCACACCGTCGTCGCAACCTTCAATCTTCTCGTACTCTTCGTTGTGGCGAATCACCACGCCGCTGTTCCAGAAGTGGTAGGAGAGAGAGTCTGACATCTCCTGATCGAGGAATGCCAGCAGGCGGTCGCGCGTGTTGATGAGATCAACTTTGACATCCATTCCGCGGAAGATCGACGCATATTCGCAGCCAATGACCCCTGCGCCATAGATGATGACGTGGCGGGGTTCATGGTGCAGGCTCAGAATCGAGTCGCTGTCGTAAACGCGCGGGTGCGAGAAGTCGACGTCGGCCGGGTGGTAAGGGCGCGATCCGCAGGCAATCACAAATTTTTCGGCGGTGAGGGTCTCCACCGAACCGTCGTGGCATTCAAGTGCCAGGGTGTGTTCATCCACAAAATGCGCGTTGCCCTGCAAAATCTCACAGTGGTTACGCTCATAAAACCCCTGGCGCATGCGCGTCTGCTGGTTAATGACGGTATCCGCATGATTCAGGATGTCGGCAAAGGAGGAACGAAGAAGTCGGGAGTGGTCGCTGTAAAGAGGGTTCTGGTTAAATTCGATAATGCGGCTAACGGCGTGGCGGAGGGCTTTTGAAGGGATGGTGCCCCAGTGGGTGCAACCGCCGCCGACATTATGGTAGCGCTCAATGACCGCTACTCTGGCTCCCTGTTTCACCAGACCCATAGCAGCGCCTTCGCCGCCGGGGCCGGAACCAATAACTATTGCGTCGTAATCGTAGGAATGTGGCATGGTAAGGCTTACCTGTTCTTATACATAAAAGCAACAGAATCATAACATCATTGCCAGGGTAACCCAATTATCGTTGTGCTTTTTTCCGGCAGTGGAGCACAAACCGCACGTAAACAATCATTCACAAAGCCAGGCAAACAGATTAATTTTATTCTCTGGTATAGTGCCAGCAGGCCTTTGGAAGGATTCAACTATCGTGATGGGCGTAAGAGCACAACAAAAAGAGAAAACCCGGCGTTCGCTGGTGGAAGCCGCATTCAGTCAACTGAGTGCCGAGCGGAGTTTTGCCAGTTTGAGCCTGCGCGAAGTCGCACGCGAGGCCGGGATTGCGCCAACGTCCTTCTATCGTCATTTCCGTGATGTGGATGAACTGGGCCTGACCATGGTCGATGAAAGCGGTCTGATGCTGCGCCAGCTGATGCGCCAGGCACGTCAGCGTATCGCCAAAGGGGGTAGCGTGATACGCACCTCCGTGTCGACCTTTATGGAATTTATTGGCAATAACCCCAACGCGTTTCGTCTGCTTTTGCGCGAGCGTTCGGGCACATCGGCGGCGTTTCGTGCCGCCGTCGCGCGTGAAATTCAGCACTTCATCGCGGAACTTGCCGACTATCTTGAACTCGAAAACCATATGCCGCGTGCGTTTACTGAAGCACAGGCTGAGGCGATGGTGACGATTGTTTTCAGCGCGGGTGCCGAAGCGCTGGATGTCAGCATTGAACAACGCAAACAGCTCGAAGAGCGACTGGTATTGCAGCTCAGGATGATCTCCAAAGGCGCGTACTACTGGTATCGCCGTGAACAAGAGAAACTGGCACATCAAACCGAAGAGTGAAGGTGAGTAATGAAACAGTCAGGTCAGGATAAAGGGACGCTGTTGCTGGCATTGATCGCTGGCTTATCCATTAATGGGACGTTTGCCGCTATTTTTAGCTCAATTGTTCCGTTTTCGATTTTCCCGCTTATTGCGCTGGTGCTGACGGTGTACTGCCTGCATCAACGTTACCTGAACCGCACCATGCCGGTGGGGTTACCGGGGCTGGCCGCTGCCTGCTTTATTCTGGGCGTATTGCTGTATAGCACCGTGGTGCGTGCGGAGTATCCGGATATCGGATCTAACTTCTTCCCTGCGGTACTGTCTGTGGCGCTGGTATTCTGGATTGGCTCGCGCATGCGTAGCCGTAAGAGCCAGTTACCAGAGTAATGAATTATTTGTAGGGCAGGTAAGCGAAGCGCCACCTGCCAAAAACGGCCTACAGATTACCGTGCGGTCAGTAAAACGCCGCACTCCATATGGTGCGTATACGGGAACTGATCGAACAGCGCCAGACGTTCAACTTTGTGCGTCTGGCTTAATGTTTCGAGGTTCTTGCACAGCGTCTCCGGGTTACAGGAGATGTACAAAATGCGCGGGTACGCCTGCACCATCTTTTCGGTTTCGCTGTCCAGGCCACTGCGCGGCGGGTCGACAAAAATCGTCTCACACTGGTAGCTCTTCAGGTCGATCCCTTCCAGGCGGTTAAACGCCCGCACGCCGTTCATGGCCTGCGTAAACTCTTCTGCGGCCATACGAATGATCTGCACGTTGTCGATATGGTTAGCGGCAATGTTGTACTGCGCGGCGGCAACTGACGGCTTGGCAATTTCGGTTGCCAGAACGCGATCAAAGTTACGTGCCAGGGCCAGGGAGAAGTTGCCGTTACCGCAGTACAGCTCAAGCAGGTCGCCTTTAGATCCTTCCGTCGCCTTGAGCGCCCACTCCAGCATCTGCACGTTCATCGCTGCGTTCGGCTGAGTGAAGCTGTTCTCGACCTGACGATAAATCATCTCTTTACCCGCCACCGGCAAACGCTCATCGACGTAATCCTGATCCAGCATGATTTTGGTTTTGGTCGCGCGGCCAATCAGGTGGACATTGATGTTCTGCGCACGCAGCGCATCGCGCAGGGCTTCTGCCTGTTCGCGCCATTCGTCGGTCAGCGCTTTGTGGTAGAGCAGAGAGACAATCGCCTGATTGCTTTGCGTGGTCAGATAGTCAATCTGGAACAGCTTATGACGCAGCACCGGATTATCGCGTACACCGTCAATGATCAGGGTCATCAGCTGGTTGATGAGCTCACTCGCCGCCGGGAAACTGTCCACGCGAATGCGGGATTTCGTCTGCTGATCGAAAATGATGTGGTACAGGTCATCTCCGTCGTGCCAGATGCGGAACTCGGCGCGCATGCGGTAGTGGCTGACGGGAGAGCGGAACACCTCGGGAACGGGCGCGTTGAACGGCGTCATCATACTTTGCAGGCGGACGACTTTCTCTGCCAGCTGCGCGTCGTACTGTTCTGTCGGGAGGTGTTCTGGGGTCATGATGCGTCCTGAGTGATAAAGAATTACGCGGGGATTGTAGGCATTGTGCAGGGGATGTCCAGATTTAATGGCTCATAGCTGTCTGGACATCTATACGTGTCTAATTGTAGCATTCTGTTTCCGGTCTCCTGAGAGTGAAAAGGGAATCCAGTGTAATTCTGGAGCTGACGCGCAGCGGTAAAGACTGGCGGGATGAACGTTGTAGACACTGTGAAAATGGGAAGTCTTCATCCGTATAACGCCACCTAGCCCGAAGACCTGCCGGGATCACGTCGCATTTGGTTTCATCATCGCGTGCTATCGATGGGGCCTGCGGCATCCTTCTTATATTGTGGATGCTTTAACAATGATTAAAAAAGTATCGCTGTTGACGGCGCTGTCCGTCACGGCATTTTCGGGCTGGGCGCAGGATAGCGCCGACTCGTTGGTGGTGACGGCAAATCGTTTTGAACAACCGGCAAAAACCGTTCTGGCGCCGACGTCCGTTGTGACGCGAGAAGATATTGAACGCTGGCAGGCAAAGAGCGTTGTGGAAATCATGTCGCGTTTGCCGGGAGTGGACATCGCGCAAAGTGGTGGCCTGGGTGCGACCTCTTCTACTTTTATTCGTGGTACTGAGTCCCGTCACGTTCTGGTTCTGATTGACGGTGTACCGCTGAACAATGCCGGGATCAGCAACGTTCCCGATCTTAGCCAAATCCCCACCTCGCTGATTCAGCGCATTGAGTACATCCGCGGCCCGCGTTCTGCGCTGTATGGCTCCGACGCGATTGGCGGTGTGATCAACATTATCACCGGGCGCGATAAACCGGGCGCGGAAATTTCTGCCGGAGTGGGTTCTAAGGGTTATCAAACTTATGATGGTTCTTTCCAGCAGGTTCTGGATAAAACCAAAATCACCATGGCGGGTAATTACACTTATACCCGTGGTTTCGATATCGGTGCGAAAGATGCTCCGCGTCAGCCGGATCGTGACGGTTTTATGAGTAAGTCACTTTACGGTTCTGTGGAACAGCAAATTACCGATAGCATAAGTGGTTTTTTCCGCGGCTTTGGTTACGACAATCGCACTGCGTATGACGGCTATGACCATTACGATGCTAATTTTGTTGTTGATGGACGACCGGATACGCGCCAACTCTACAGTCAAAATTGGGATACTGGCCTGCGCTACAGTCAGGGGATATTTAAATCGCAGTTGGCCATAGGTTATGGTCGCAGCAAAGATCAGAACTATGACCCGAAGAAAGGGCGTTATTCAGATTCCGCAACGACGGACGATGTGAAGCAGTACACCACACAGTGGTTAAATTCCCTTGAAGTAGGTCATGGTAATATTGGTGCGGGCCTGGACTGGCAGAAACAAAAAACTCAGGCTGGTTCTAGCACTATGGATAATGGCTATGAGCAGCGCAATACGGGCGTCTTCCTCTCGGCGATGCAGCAATTTGACAGCATCACGTTAGAAGCTGCGGCACGTAACGATGATAACTCGAATTTTGGCAATCATGCTACGTGGCAAACAAGTGCTGCGTGGGAGTTTATCGATGGTTACCGGATTATTGGTTCATATGGCACGGCTTATAAAGCACCGACGATGAGCCAGATTCACAGTGAGAAATATGGCAATCCTGACCTTAAGCCTGAAGAGAGTAAACAGTGGGAAGGAGGCTTTGAAGGTCTGACGGGGCCGGTTAACTGGCGCGTAACGGGTTATCGTAACGACATTGATAACCTAATTGGCTACGACGCAAACTACCGGTACTACAATGTGGACGAAGCCCGTATCAAAGGGATTGAAGCCACCGCGCAGTTTGATACCGGTCCGGTAGGGCACCAAATTTCCTATGACTATGTTGACCCACGTAATACTAAAACCAATGAAGTTCTGGCGCGCCGTTCTAAGCAGCAGGTTAAGTACCAGCTTGACTGGCAGGTATGGGATCTCGACTGGAATGTTTCCTATCGTTATTTGGGTACACGCTATGACGTTGCGGTCGATCCGAATACCTATTCTACAGAACGTGTAAAAATGGGTGGTGTCAGCCTGTGGGATGTCGCAGTTTCGTATCCTGTCACCTCACACCTCACAGTTCGTGGTAAAATAGCCAACCTGTTCGATAAAGATTACGAGACAGTTTATGGCTACCAAACTGCAGGACGGGAATACACCTTGTCTGGCAGCTACACCTTCTAATCCGCGTCCCACCGTGCTGGTATTTGATTCCGGCGTCGGTGGGCTTTCGGTCTATGATGAGATTCGGCATCTCCTGCCGGATCTCCATTACATTTACGCTTTCGATAACGTCGCGTTCCCGTACGGGGAAAAGAGTGAGGACTTTATCGTCGAGCGCGTGGTTGAAATCGTCACCGCAGTGCAAAAGCGCTATCCCCTTGCACTGGCCGTCATCGCCTGTAATACGGCGAGCACCGTTTCCCTTCCCGCCCTGCGTGAAAAATTCCCGTTCCCGGTTGTGGGCGTCGTGCCTGCAATCAAGCCTGCGGCACGTTTGACGGCGAATGGCATTGTGGGATTGCTGGCCACGCGAGGTACGGTAAAGCGTCCTTATACCCGCGAGCTGATCGAGCGTTTTGCTAACGAATGCCAGATTGCGATGCTCGGTTCGGCAGAGCTGGTGGAGATGGCCGAAGCGAAATTGCATGGACAGGCGGTATCACTCGACGAGCTGCGTCGTATTCTTCGTCCATGGTTGCGGATGCCCGAACCCCCGGATACGGTTGTGCTCGGCTGCACCCACTTCCCGTTACTACAGGAAGAGCTGTTAGAGGTACTACCGGAGGGAACACGGCTGGTGGATTCCGGTGCGGCTATCGCGCGTCGTACGGCCTGGCTGCTGGAACATGAAGCGCCTGATGCGAAATCAGCCGATGCGAATATTGCTTTTTGTATGGCAATTACGAAAGAGACTGAGCAACTTTTACCCGTTTTACGCCGTTATGGCTTTCAAACGCTCGAAAAACTGGCGCTATAGCACGGTTTTGAGCAAAAAAGAGACGGTTGAAAGTTTTTTTTAAAAGAGGGGTTGTCAACGTCTGAGAACTCCCTATAATGCGCCTCCACTGACACGGAACAACGGCTTACAGGCCGCCGGGTTAGCGGGGTTCAGAGATGAGCGCCAACAGAGAAAAGCAAAAATAAACGCTTGACTCTGAAGCGGGAAAGCGTAATATGCACACCCCGCGCCGCAGCGAAAACGAAGCGGCACTGCTCTTTAACAATTTATCAGACAATCTGTGTGGGCACTCAAAGTGACATGGATTCTTAATGTCTTCGGACAATAAATGAATACCAAGTCTCTGAGTGAACATACGTAATTCATTACGAAGTTTAATTCACGAGCATCAAACTTAAATTGAAGAGTTTGATCATGGCTCAGATTGAACGCTGGCGGCAGGCCTAACACATGCAAGTCGAACGGTAGCACAGAGAGCTTGCTCTCGGGTGACGAGTGGCGGACGGGTGAGTAATGTCTGGGAAACTGCCTGATGGAGGGGGATAACTACTGGAAACGGTAGCTAATACCGCATAACGTCGCAAGACCAAAGAGGGGGACCTTCGGGCCTCTTGCCATCAGATGTGCCCAGATGGGATTAGCTAGTAGGTGGGGTAACGGCTCACCTAGGCGACGATCCCTAGCTGGTCTGAGAGGATGACCAGCCACACTGGAACTGAGACACGGTCCAGACTCCTACGGGAGGCAGCAGTGGGGAATATTGCACAATGGGCGCAAGCCTGATGCAGCCATGCCGCGTGTATGAAGAAGGCCTTCGGGTTGTAAAGTACTTTCAGCGGGGAGGAAGGTGTTGTGGTTAATAACCGCAGCAATTGACGTTACCCGCAGAAGAAGCACCGGCTAACTCCGTGCCAGCAGCCGCGGTAATACGGAGGGTGCAAGCGTTAATCGGAATTACTGGGCGTAAAGCGCACGCAGGCGGTCTGTCAAGTCGGATGTGAAATCCCCGGGCTCAACCTGGGAACTGCATTCGAAACTGGCAGGCTAGAGTCTTGTAGAGGGGGGTAGAATTCCAGGTGTAGCGGTGAAATGCGTAGAGATCTGGAGGAATACCGGTGGCGAAGGCGGCCCCCTGGACAAAGACTGACGCTCAGGTGCGAAAGCGTGGGGAGCAAACAGGATTAGATACCCTGGTAGTCCACGCCGTAAACGATGTCGACTTGGAGGTTGTGCCCTTGAGGCGTGGCTTCCGGAGCTAACGCGTTAAGTCGACCGCCTGGGGAGTACGGCCGCAAGGTTAAAACTCAAATGAATTGACGGGGGCCCGCACAAGCGGTGGAGCATGTGGTTTAATTCGATGCAACGCGAAGAACCTTACCTACTCTTGACATCCAGAGAACTTTCCAGAGATGGATTGGTGCCTTCGGGAACTCTGAGACAGGTGCTGCATGGCTGTCGTCAGCTCGTGTTGTGAAATGTTGGGTTAAGTCCCGCAACGAGCGCAACCCTTATCCTTTGTTGCCAGCGGTCCGGCCGGGAACTCAAAGGAGACTGCCAGTGATAAACTGGAGGAAGGTGGGGATGACGTCAAGTCATCATGGCCCTTACGAGTAGGGCTACACACGTGCTACAATGGCGCATACAAAGAGAAGCGACCTCGCGAGAGCAAGCGGACCTCATAAAGTGCGTCGTAGTCCGGATTGGAGTCTGCAACTCGACTCCATGAAGTCGGAATCGCTAGTAATCGTAGATCAGAATGCTACGGTGAATACGTTCCCGGGCCTTGTACACACCGCCCGTCACACCATGGGAGTGGGTTGCAAAAGAAGTAGGTAGCTTAACCTTCGGGAGGGCGCTTACCACTTTGTGATTCATGACTGGGGTGAAGTCGTAACAAGGTAACCGTAGGGGAACCTGCGGTTGGATCACCTCCTTACCTTAAAGAACCTGCCTTTGCAGTGCTCACACAGATTGTCTGATGAAAAAACAGCAGTAAAAATCTCTGCAGGCTTGTAGCTCAGGTGGTTAGAGCGCACCCCTGATAAGGGTGAGGTCGGTGGTTCAAGTCCACTCAGGCCTACCAAACTCCTTTTAAAGGATGAGCGGTACAGAGATTACAAACGATGGGGCTATAGCTCAGCTGGGAGAGCGCCTGCTTTGCACGCAGGAGGTCTGCGGTTCGATCCCGCATAGCTCCACCATCTTTTACTGCGAACACAAGAAAACTTCAGAGTGAACCTGAAAAGGTGCACTGCGAAGTTTTGCTCTTTAAAAATCTGGATCAAGCTGAAAATTGAAACGACACACATGTTATGTGTGTTCGAGTCTCTCAAATTTTCGCAAACCGATGGTGAATCGAAAGAAACATCTTCGGGTTGTGAGGTTAAGCGACTAAGCGTACACGGTGGATGCCCTGGCAGTCAGAGGCGATGAAGGACGTGCTAATCTGCGAAAAGCGCCGGCGAGGTGATATGAACCTTTGACCCGGCGATGTCCGAATGGGGAAACCCAGTGTGTTCCGACACACTATCGTTAACTGAATACATAGGTTAACGAGGCGAACCGGGGGAACTGAAACATCTAAGTACCCCGAGGAAAAGAAATCAACCGAGATTCCCCCAGTAGCGGCGAGCGAACGGGGAGCAGCCCGGAGTCTGAATCAGCTTGTGTGTTAGTGGAACGGTCTGGAAAGTCCGACGGTACAGGGTGATAGTCCCGTACACGAAAATGCACAGGTTGTGAACTCGAAGAGTAGGGCGGGACACGTGGTATCCTGTCTGAATATGGGGGGACCATCCTCCAAGGCTAAATACTCCTGACTGACCGATAGTGAACCAGTACCGTGAGGGAAAGGCGAAAAGAACCCCGGCGAGGGGAGTGAAAAAGAACCTGAAACCGTGTACGTACAAGCAGTGGGAGCCTCTTTATGGGGTGACTGCGTACCTTTTGTATAATGGGTCAGCGACTTATATTCTGTAGCAAGGTTAACCGTATAGGGGAGCCGAAGGGAAACCGAGTCTTAACTGGGCGTTAAGTTGCAGGGTATAGACCCGAAACCCGGTGATCTAGCCATGGGCAGGTTGAAGGTTGGGTAACACTAACTGGAGGACCGAACCGACTAATGTTGAAAAATTAGCGGATGACCTGTGGCTGGGGGTGAAAGGCCAATCAAACCGGGAGATAGCTGGTTCTCCCCGAAAGCTATTTAGGTAGCGCCTCGTGAACTCATCTTCGGGGGTAGAGCACTGTTTCGGCTAGGGGGCCATCCCGGCTTACCAACCCGATGCAAACTACGAATACCGAAGAATGTTATCACGGGAGACACACGGCGGGTGCTAACGTCCGTCGTGAAGAGGGAAACAACCCAGACCGCCAGCTAAGGTCCCAAAGTCATGGTTAAGTGGGAAACGATGTGGGAAGGCACAGACAGCCAGGATGTTGGCTTAGAAGCAGCCATCATTTAAAGAAAGCGTAATAGCTCACTGGTCGAGTCGGCCTGCGCGGAAGATGTAACGGGGCTAAACCATGCACCGAAGCTGCGGCAGCGACACTATGTGTTGTTGGGTAGGGGAGCGTTCTGTAAGCCGTTGAAGGTGGCCTGTGAGGGTTGCTGGAGGTATCAGAAGTGCGAATGCTGACATAAGTAACGATAAAGCGGGTGAAAAGCCCGCTCGCCGGAAGACCAAGGGTTCCTGTCCAACGTTAATCGGGGCAGGGTGAGTCGACCCCTAAGGCGAGGCCGAAAGGCGTAGTCGATGGGAAACAGGTTAATATTCCTGTACTTGGTGTTACTGCGAAGGGGGGACGGAGAAGGCTATGTTAGCCGGGCGACGGTTGTCCCGGTTTAAGCATGTAGGCGGAGGTTCCAGGTAAATCCGGTACCTTTTAACGCTGAGGTGTGATGACGAGGCACTACGGTGCTGAAGTAACAAATGCCCTGCTTCCAGGAAAAGCCTCTAAGCATCAGGTAACATCAAATCGTACCCCAAACCGACACAGGTGGTCAGGTAGAGAATACCAAGGCGCTTGAGAGAACTCGGGTGAAGGAACTAGGCAAAATGGTGCCGTAACTTCGGGAGAAGGCACGCTGATATGTAGGTGAAGCCCCTGCGGGTGGAGCTGAAATCAGTCGAAGATACCAGCTGGCTGCAACTGTTTATTAAAAACACAGCACTGTGCAAACACGAAAGTGGACGTATACGGTGTGACGCCTGCCCGGTGCCGGAAGGTTAATTGATGGGGTTAGCGGTAACGCGAAGCTCTTGATCGAAGCCCCGGTAAACGGCGGCCGTAACTATAACGGTCCTAAGGTAGCGAAATTCCTTGTCGGGTAAGTTCCGACCTGCACGAATGGCGTAATGATGGCCAGGCTGTCTCCACCCGAGACTCAGTGAAATTGAACTCGCTGTGAAGATGCAGTGTACCCGCGGCAAGACGGAAAGACCCCGTGAACCTTTACTATAGCTTGACACTGAACACTGGTCCTTGATGTGTAGGATAGGTGGGAGGCTTTGAAGCGTGGACGCCAGTCTGCGTGGAGCCAACCTTGAAATACCACCCTTTAATGGCTGGTGTTCTAACGTAGACCCGTGATCCGGGTTGCGGACAGTGTCTGGTGGGTAGTTTGACTGGGGCGGTCTCCTCCCAAAGAGTAACGGAGGAGCACGAAGGTTAGCTAATCCTGGTCGGACATCAGGAGGTTAGTGCAATGGCATAAGCTAGCTTGACTGCGAGAGTGACGGCTCGAGCAGGTGCGAAAGCAGGTCATAGTGATCCGGTGGTTCTGAATGGAAGGGCCATCGCTCAACGGATAAAAGGTACTCCGGGGATAACAGGCTGATACCGCCCAAGAGTTCATATCGACGGCGGTGTTTGGCACCTCGATGTCGGCTCATCACATCCTGGGGCTGAAGTAGGTCCCAAGGGTATGGCTGTTCGCCATTTAAAGTGGTACGCGAGCTGGGTTTAGAACGTCGTGAGACAGTTCGGTCCCTATCTGCCGTGGGCGCTGGAGAATTGAGGGGGGCTGCTCCTAGTACGAGAGGACCGGAGTGGACGCATCACTGGTGTTCGGGTTGTCATGCCAATGGCACTGCCCGGTAGCTAAATGCGGAAGAGATAAGTGCTGAAAGCATCTAAGCACGAAACTTGCCCCGAGATGAGTTCTCCCTGAGACTATAAGTCTCCTGAAGGAACGTTGAAGACGACGACGTTGATAGGTCGGGTGTGTAAGCGCAGCGATGCGTTGAGCTAACCGATACTAATGAACCGTGAGGCTTAACCTTACAACGCCGAAGGTGTTTTGGCGGTGAGAGACGATTTTCAGCCTGATACAGATAACAGAATTTGCCTGGCGGCTTTAGCGCGGTGGTCCCACCTGACCCCATGCCGAACTCAGAAGTGAAACGCCGTAGCGCCGATGGTAGTGTGGGGTCTCCCCATGTGAGAGTAGGGAACTGCCAGGCATCAAATTAAGTAGTAAGCCGGTGCATAAATCCGGTGGTTACAAGCAGTCTTCGGTGGAGCGGTAGTTCAGTCGGTTAGAATACCTGCCTGTCACGCAGGGGGTCGCGGGTTCGAGTCCCGTCCGTTCCGCCACTTATTAAGACATTAAGCCTGCCTCACTGGCAGGCTTAATGGCAAAAAACTTTAGGGGCGTAGCTCAGTTGGTAGAGCACCGGTCTCCAAAACCGGGTGTCGCGAGTTCGAGTCTCTCCGCCCCTGCCATATCGAATCCTTTGCTTCGGCAAAGGATTTTTTTTGCCTGAAATACAACGGCACACCTGAATTTTCAGCCAGCTTCCCTGCTGGCTGATGCATCATTCCATAATATTGATTTTTAAGAGATCTTTTATCTGCGACTGCTTATCGCTGTTTTGCAGCCAAATCGCATACAGCGGGCGCGAAATGGTGGTGGAATCTATCACGGTATGTAGCCCCGCTTTAGTATCTGCCCAACGGGCTGGTAACCAGGTGCAACCCTTCAACAAGGGAAGTTGCTGACAGGCAATCTCGGCAGAACTGGTGGTTAACTGTGGAACATCATCTGGGGCTATCAATCCCGCCTCATGCTGCTGAAAATCAGGACCCCACTCCAGGCGCAAATAGGTCAGATCGGCTTTCATCATTGAAGGTTCAGAAGCATAAAGTGCCAGACCAAACTGCCCTACGATCTGGCTGCTAAATTCGTCCATCTTGGGGGCTTCGGTCGTGATAAGAAGATCAAGCTGGCGCTCATGAAGTTGCTTAACCAGGGACTGGCGTTGCGCAATTCTGGCTTCAAATTGCAAATGTTCATGAGAACGATATAGCCGGGTAAGCCACTGACTTAGCATACATTCCCACAGGGACGCGCTGGCCCCTATCGAGAACTCATTGTGCCTCGACGTATGGGCAACCTCTTTACGTGCTGCCTGCCAGGTATTCATCAACGTTTCCGCATAGGGGAGCAGTTTCTCACCGGCAGGCGTTAAACGTATGTTGTTGCGGTGACGGGTAAAAAGATTCACACCCAGTTGATTTTCCAGCTGTCGAATACGAAAACTGACCGCTGACTGCGTCAGGTAAAGGGCTTCAGCAGCTCGCCCAAAGTGGCGTGTTCTGCTCACTTCGAGGAAAGTTTTTAGCAATTCCGTATCCACATCTTTCTCCGCAAAATAATTTGTCGTTATGATTTAAATGTTTTGTTTTACACTCTGTCAAGCGTAACTAATACTCCGCGCCATAAATAGCTCGGCCAAAGAATTAGGAGCGTGTAGGATGGCGGAAAGCTTTACGACGACTAATCGTTTTTTCGACAATAAACATTATCCGCGCGGGTTCTCTCGTCACGGCGATTTCACCATCAAAGAGGCGCAGCTGCTTGAGCGTCATGGTTATGCCTTCAACGAGCTGGATCTGGGTAAGCGTGAGCCTGCAACTGAAGATGAAAAGCAGTTTGTCTTAGTGTGCCGTGGCGAGCGTGAGCCACAGTCTGAAGCAGAACGTGTATGGATCAAGTACATGGCGCGGATTAAGCGTCCAAAACGCTTCCATACGCTCTCCGGCGGTAAGCCGCAGATGGAAGGCGCAGAAGACTACACTGAGTCTGATGACTAAGATGATGAGAAGGGGCTACGGCCCCTTTTTTACGCCAGCAACTTCTGCAGATGGAGCAGCAAACGATCGATAGCGCGGTAGCTCAGCGCCTCCTGCAAGTGTTTCCTCTGAATGTCACTACAACCCTCCACGTCAGCAATGGTTCTGGCCACTTTCAGCAAACGCTGCCACGCGCGTATAGAAAGACCAAAACGCGTCAAGGTTTCCTCCAGCCAAACCGCATCCTCCATGTTAAGAGAACAAAACTGCCGGATCCCGGCATTATCCAGCCGTGCATTCAGCCTGTTCTGACGGGCATATTGTCGCGTCTGGGCAGCAATGACCCGCTCGCGTACATCTGCTGAGCTTTCACCCGTGATGCCTTTTTGCCTGAGCAGGCCCGGCGGGGGAAGGGGGATTTCGAGGGATAAATCGAAACGGTCGAGAAACGGGCCGGATAACTTTCCCAGATAGCGCAACGTCTGCTCTGGCGTACAGCGGTTATGATTGCCCTGATAATGACCCGTAGGGCTGGGATTCATCGCAGCGACCAGCTGAAACTGCGCGGGATAGCTTATTTTGGCTCGCGTGCGTGAGATGTGTATCTCTCCAGATTCAATGGGTTCTCTCAGGGCATCCAGGACGCGGCGCTCAAACTCAGGCAGCTCGTCGAGAAACAGAATGCCATTGTGCGCCAGTGAGATTTCACCCGGCCCGGGAATAGACCCACCGCCGACCATCGCCGTCAGTGAAGCGCTATGATGAGGTGAACGAAAAGGGCGACGGCGCCACTGTTTTTGCAAGGAGGTAGAACTGATAAGGCTATAAATGGCGGCACTTTCCAGCGCTTCATGATTATTGAGCGGTGGCAGCAAGCCACTCAGCCTGCTCGCCAGCATCGTTTTACCCGTACCAGGCGGGCCGATCAAAAGAAGATTGTGTCCACCTGCGGCCGTAATCTCCAGCGCCCGTTTCCCTTGCTCCTGTCCCATAATCTCGCTGAGATCCTCTGGGGTATCGGCTATAAGATTGTCACACTCTTCCGGCTCGGACAGTTCATGGCGCCCTTCCAGCCAGGCGCAAACTTCCTGTAAATGCCCTGCGACAAGACACCCCTTCTCGGCGATAAGACTCACTTCTGATGCATTTTCATTCGCGACAATGATTTGCCGCCCTGCGCGTATAGCTTCCAGCGCGCCCGATATCGCACCGGGAACGCCCCTTAACGCGCCTGTGAGCGCGAGTTCTCCCACAAACTCGTACGAGCCTAGCCTGGTCGTATTAAGCTGCTCAGAGGCTGCGAGAAGCGCAATCGCGATAGGTAAATCATATCGTCCTCCCTCTTTGGGCAGATCGGCGGGAGCCAGGTTGATGGTGATCTTCTTCGCGGGGAAGGTATAACCGCTATTTATTATTGCGCTGCGAACGCGATCCCGGGCTTCTTTAACCGTCGTTTCAGGTAGCCCGACGAGCGTGAGCCCGGGTAGCCCATTACTCAGATGAACCTCTACAGAAATCAGCGGTGCCTTCACCCCGAGAGCCGCACGCGTATAAACAACTGACAGTGACATTTGCACTACCTCCTGGTACGACTATGCCAGTGCCTCTTTTGTCTGTTTAGCGTCATTTTGTGTATTTACGGCTCTTATTCAGAGATTTTAAGCGCACACTGAAATCATTACATACCCGTGGAAGACTTCTCGCAGAAGGTAAAAAGCGCCGTTTTGATGGTTAGCGCCGTCGTAAAAATATGAAAAATATTCATTCTTCAATTTCCCCATATAAAACAACGATTTTAAGAAATATGATTCGCGGCCTAACCAAATGCGTCATAAATAAATCTTGTGTTTGATTTAAAAACTGTGATACCTCTTTAGGTATTCCTTCGAACAAGATGCAAAAAGAACTGAAAATGACAGCCCTTCTACGAGTGATTAGCCTGGTCGTGATTAGCGTGGTGGTGATTATTATCCCACCGTGCGGGGCTGCACTTGGACGAGGAAAGGCTTAGAAATCAAGCCTTAACGAACTAAGACCCCCGCACCGAAAGGTCCGGGGGTTTTTTTATGACTAAAAAACGTAAACGAGGAGCAGGACATGAAGACTAGCATAAAATTCTGTTTCTCCAGATTTATGACGGGGAACTAACTATGAATGGGGCACAATGGGTTGTACATGCGTTGCGCGCGCAGGGAGTCGAGACCGTATTCGGTTATCCGGGTGGCGCGATCATGCCGATTTACGATGCACTGTATGACGGCGGCGTGGAACATCTCTTGTGCCGACACGAGCAGGGGGCAGCAATGGCCGCTATCGGCTATGCCCGCGCGACGGGTAAAACTGGCGTGTGCATGGCAACGTCAGGTCCGGGCGCAACGAACCTGATTACCGGCCTGGCTGATGCGCTGCTCGATTCCGTGCCCGTCGTGGCGATCACCGGTCAGGTGGCTTCCCCGTTCATCGGTACCGATGCTTTCCAGGAAGTGGACGTACTTGGTTTATCGCTGGCCTGCACCAAGCACAGCTTCCTTGTCCAGTCTCTGGATGAGCTGCCGCGCGTAATGGCCGAAGCGTTCGAAGTGGCGAGCTCGGGCCGCCCTGGCCCCGTTCTGGTGGATATCCCGAAAGATATCCAGGTTGCACTCGGCGAACTGGAACCGCACTTCTCCACCGTGGAAAGCGACGATGCGTTCCCGCATGCAGAGGTTGAAGAGGCGCGCCAGATGTTGGCGCAGGCGAAACAGCCGATGCTGTACGTCGGCGGGGGTGTCGGCATGGCGCAGGCCGTGCCTGCCCTGCGTGAATTTATCGCGGTAACGCAAATGCCTGCCACCTGCACGTTGAAAGGTCTTGGTGCGGTTGATGCAGACTACCCATACTATCTCGGCATGCTGGGGATGCACGGCACTAAAGCCGCAAACCTGGCGGTGCAAGAGTGCGATCTGCTCATCGCCGTGGGTGCGCGTTTTGACGACCGCGTTACCGGCAAACTGAATACCTTCGCGCCAAATGCCAAAGTTATCCATATGGATATCGACCCGGCGGAGATGAACAAACTGCGTCAGGCGCACGTCGCGCTGCAGGGCGATCTCAATACGCTGTTACCGGCACTGTCGCAGCCACTGGATATTAGCGCGTGGCGCCAGCACGCCGCAGAGATGCGCGCCGAACACGCCTGGCGTTACGACCATCCTGGCGATGCCATCTACGCGCCGCTGCTGCTGAAACAGTTGTCTGACCGTAAACCGGCTGATAGCGTCGTCACCACCGACGTAGGCCAGCACCAGATGTGGTCAGCCCAGCACATGACCTACACCCGTCCGGAAAACTTCATCACCTCCAGCGGCTTAGGCACCATGGGCTTTGGCCTGCCTGCCGCCGTGGGTGCGCAGGTGGCTCGCCCGAACGATACGGTTATCTGTATCTCCGGTGACGGCTCCTTCATGATGAACGTTCAGGAGCTGGGCACCGTTAAGCGCAAGCAGTTGCCGCTGAAAATCGTGTTGCTGGATAATCAGCGTTTAGGGATGGTTCGACAGTGGCAACAGCTGTTCTTCCAAGAGCGTTACAGCGAAACCACCCTGACCGATAACCCCGATTTCCTCACCCTGGCCAGCGCCTTCGGCATTCCTGGCCAGCACATCACCCGTAAAGACCAGGTTGAAGCGGCACTCGACACCATGCTGTCAAGCGAAGGGCCGTACCTGCTTCATGTCTCAATCGACGAGCTTGAGAACGTCTGGCCGTTGGTACCGCCCGGTGCCAGTAACTCACAAATGCTGGAGAAATTATCATGATGCAACATCAGGTCGCCGTGCAGGCTCGCTTCAACCCGGAAACCTTGGAACGCGTTTTGCGTGTGGTCCGTCATCGTGGTTTTCAGATTTGCTCTATGAATATGGAGACGGCCACCGACGCGCAGAACATCAGTATCGAATTAACCGTTGCCAGCCCGCGGCCGGTCGACTTACTGTTTAGTCAGTTATCAAAACTGGTAGACGTTGCCCATGTTGCCATCTGCCAGAGCACAACCACATCACAACAAATCCGCGCTTAAGCGTGACAGGACGAAAAAATGACGACAAAAAAAGCTGATTACATTTGGTTCAATGGTGAGATGGTTCGCTGGGAGGACGCGAAGGTCCACGTCATGTCCCACGCGCTGCACTACGGCACCTCCGTCTTTGAAGGTATCCGTTGCTACGATTCTCACAAAGGGCCAGTGGTGTTCCGCCATCGCGAACACATGCAGCGTCTGCATGATTCAGCCAAAATTTATCGTTTCCCGGTTTCACAGAGCGTTGATGAGCTGATGGAAGCCTGCCGCGAAGTCATTCGCAAGAATAACCTGACCAGCGCCTACATTCGTCCACTGGTCTTCGTGGGTGATGTCGGTATGGGCGTGAACCCGCCAGCCGGTTACAACACCGATGTGATCATTGCCGCGTTCCCGTGGGGGGCTTACCTCGGAGCAGAAGCCCTGGAGCAGGGGATCGACGCAATGGTTTCTTCCTGGAACCGCGTGGCGCCAAACACCATCCCGACCGCTGCTAAAGCGGGCGGTAACTACCTTTCCTCTCTGCTGGTCGGTAGCGAAGCGCGCCGTCACGGCTATCAGGAAGGTATCGCGCTGGACGTGAATGGCTACATCTCGGAAGGCGCAGGTGAAAACCTGTTTGAAGTGAAAGATGGCATCCTGTTCACGCCGCCATTCACATCTTCCGCGCTGCCGGGTATTACCCGTGACGCCATCATCAAGCTGGCGAAAGACCTGGGTATCGAAGTGCGCGAGCAGGTGCTGTCCCGCGAATCCCTGTATCTGGCTGATGAAGTGTTCATGTCCGGTACGGCGGCTGAAATCACGCCGGTTCGTAGCGTAGACGGTATTCAGGTCGGCGAAGGCCGCTGTGGCCCGGTCACCAAACGCATCCAGCAAGCCTTCTTTGGCCTCTTTACTGGCGAAACAGAAGATAAATACGGCTGGTTGGATCAGGTTAATCACTAAATATAAATTTGGGACGGCACGCACCGTCCCATTGAATAGTCAGACGGGAGTAAATAAAGCATGCCTAAGTATCGTTCAGCCACCACCACCCACGGCCGTAACATGGCGGGTGCCCGCGCACTGTGGCGCGCCACCGGGATGACCGACGCCGATTTCGGCAAGCCAATTATCGCCGTGGTGAACTCCTTCACCCAGTTTGTGCCAGGCCATGTGCATCTGCGCGACCTCGGTAAACTGGTTGCCGAGCAAATCGAAGCTTCCGGCGGTGTGGCGAAAGAGTTCAACACCATCGCGGTGGATGACGGTATCGCAATGGGCCACGGGGGCATGCTCTATTCACTGCCGTCGCGTGAGCTGATCGCCGACTCGGTTGAGTACATGGTCAACGCCCACTGCGCCGATGCAATGGTCTGTATCTCCAACTGCGATAAAATCACCCCAGGGATGCTGATGGCCTCCCTGCGCCTGAACATTCCGGTGATCTTCGTCTCCGGCGGCCCAATGGAAGCCGGTAAAACCAAGCTGTCCGACAAAATCATCAAGCTCGACCTGGTCGATGCGATGATCCAGGGCGCGGATCCGAAAGTGTCTGACGAGCAGAGCGACCAGGTTGAACGCTCCGCGTGTCCGACCTGCGGCTCCTGTTCCGGGATGTTCACCGCCAACTCCATGAACTGTCTGACCGAAGCGCTGGGCCTGTCGCAGCCGGGTAACGGCTCGCTGCTGGCGACCCACGCCGATCGTAAACAGCTGTTCCTCAACGCCGGTAAACGCATCGTTGAGCTCACCAAACGCTACTACGAGCAGGATGATGCGAGTGCACTGCCGCGTAACATCGCCAGCAAAGCGGCGTTTGAAAATGCGATGACGCTGGATATCGCCATGGGCGGTTCCACCAATACCGTTCTGCACCTGCTGGCCGCCGCGCAGGAAGCCGAAATCGACTTCACCATGAGTGATATCGACAAGCTGTCCCGTAAAGTGCCGCAGCTGTGTAAAGTTGCGCCAAGCACCCAGAAATACCATATGGAAGATGTTCACCGTGCCGGTGGTGTAATCGGTATTCTGGGCGAGCTGGATCGCGCCGGGCTGCTGAACCGCGACGTGAAAAACGTGCTCGGCCTGACGCTGCCGGAGTCGCTGGACCAATACGACGTGATGCTGACCAAAGACGACGCGGTGAAAACGATGTTCCGCGCCGGTCCCGCCGGGATCCGTACCACGCAGGCGTTCTCGCAGGATTGCCGCTGGGATTCCCTGGATGACGATCGCGCCGAAGGCTGCATCCGTTCGCTGGAGCACGCCTACAGCAAGGACGGCGGTCTGGCCGTGCTGTACGGTAACTTTGCGGAAAACGGCTGCATCGTGAAAACGGCAGGCGTGGACGACAGCATCCTGAAATTCACCGGCCCGGCGAAAGTGTACGAAAGCCAGGATGAAGCGGTGGACGCCATCCTCGGTGGCAAAGTGGTAGAAGGCGACGTGGTTGTTATTCGCTATGAAGGGCCGAAAGGCGGGCCGGGCATGCAGGAAATGCTCTACCCAACCACCTTCCTGAAATCCATGGGTCTCGGCAAAGCCTGTGCGCTGATCACCGACGGCCGTTTCTCCGGCGGTACGTCCGGGCTCTCCATCGGCCACGTTTCACCGGAAGCGGCAAGCGGCGGCAACATCGCCATCATTGAAGACGGTGACCTGATCGAAATCGATATCCCGAATCGCGGCATTCAACTGAAGCTGAGCGACCAGGAAATTGCGGCCCGTCGTGAGGCACAAGAAGCGCGCGGCGATAAAGCCTGGACGCCGAAAGATCGTCAGCGTGAAGTCTCCTTCGCCCTGCGCGCATACGCGAGCCTTGCCACCAGTGCAGATAAAGGCGCGGTGCGCGATAAATCGAAACTTGGGGGCTAATGATGGCCGAGTCACAACCCTTATCCGCCGCCCCCGAGGGGGCGGAATATCTGAGAGCGGTGCTACGCGCACCGGTCTATGAAGCCGTGCAGGTCACGCCGCTTCAGAAAATGGAAAAACTCTCTTCGCGCCTCGACAATGTGATCCTGGTGAAGCGCGAAGACCGCCAGCCGGTGCACAGCTTCAAGCTGCGCGGCGCCTACGCGATGATGGCCGGACTGACCGACGAGCAAAAAGCGCGCGGCGTCATTACCGCCTCGGCGGGCAACCATGCGCAGGGCGTGGCGTTCTCGTCTGCTCGTCTGGGGTTGAAAGCGCTAATCGTGATGCCGGTTGCTACCGCTGACATCAAAGTCGACGCGGTACGCGGTTTCGGCGGGGAAGTGCTGCTCCACGGCGCTAATTTTGATGAAGCCAAAGCCAAAGCCATTGAGCTGGCACAGCAGCAGGGCTTCACCTGGGTGCCGCCGTTCGATCACCCGATGGTCATTGCCGGACAAGGCACGCTGGCGCTTGAACTGCTGCAGCAGGATGCCCATCTCGACCGCGTCTTCGTTCCGGTGGGCGGCGGCGGGTTAGCGGCGGGTGTGGCCGTGCTGATCAAACAGCTGATGCCGCAGATCAAAGTCATCGCTGTTGAAGCGGAGGACTCTGCCTGCCTGAAAGCGGCGCTGGATGCCGGGCATCCGGTGGATCTGCCGCGCGTTGGTCTGTTTGCTGAGGGCGTGGCGGTAAAACGCATTGGCGATGAAACCTTCCGTCTCTGCCAGGAATACCTCGACGATATCGTCACGGTTGATAGCGATGCTATCTGCGCGGCAATGAAAGATCTGTTTGAGGATGTACGTGCGGTGGCGGAACCGTCCGGCGCGCTGGCCCTGGCGGGGATGAAAAAATACATCGCGCAGCACAACATCCGCGGCGAGCGCCTGGCGCACGTGCTTTCCGGCGCCAACGTGAACTTCCACGGCCTGCGCTACGTGTCCGAGCGCTGCGAGCTGGGTGAACAGCGTGAAGCATTGCTGGCGGTGACTATTCCGGAAGAGAAGGGGAGCTTCCTGAAGTTCTGCCAGCTGCTGGGCGGTCGTTCGGTGACGGAGTTCAACTACCGTTTCGCCGATGCCAAAGATGCCTGCATTTTCGTCGGCGTGCGTCTGAGCCGTGGCGTCGAGGAGCGTAAAGAGATCCTTAACCTCCTGCATGACGGTGGTTACAGCGTGGTGGACCTTTCAGACGACGAAATGGCGAAGCTACACGTGCGCTATATGGTCGGCGGGCGTCCCTCGAAGCCGCTCAGGGAACGCCTGTTCAGCTTCGAATTCCCGGAATCACCGGGCGCGTTGCTCAAATTCCTGCACACGCTGGGCACGCACTGGAACATCTCCCTGTTCCATTACCGTAGCCACGGCACCGACTACGGCCGCGTGCTGGCGGCGTTTGAACTGGGTGAGCACGAGCCGGATTTTGAAACACGGCTGAACGAACTGGGCTATGAGTGTCACGACGAAACCCACAACCCCGCCTTCCGTTTCTTCCTGGCAGGATAAGCGGAGCGCCACCCGACTTCAATGGTTGGGCAATATCTTCCAGAACGCATCAATAAGCGGCTCATGCAGCCGCTTTTTTTGTGCGCACACGCCAAGCTCAAACGGCGTTTTCTCATCGCTGCGATCCAGAATCATCACGCGATTGCGCACCGGTTCCGGGCTATTTTCCAGCACCACTTCCGGCAATAGCGCCACGCCGCAGCCGAGCGCCACCATCGACACCATCGCCTCATGACCGCTGACCGTGGCGTAAATCAACGGGTTACTGATTTTTTGTCGGCGGAACCACAGCTCAATGCGACGGCGCACGGGCCCCTGGTCGGCCATGATAAACGGCACCGTGGACCAGTCCGGTTTTTCTACCGATACCTGGTTTCGCACCGGGCAGGGCAGCGCCGGGGCAATCAGTACCACCGCCAGATTTTCGAGCATTGAAAACGCTACCGCACCCGGGAGCGTTTCGGGTTTCCCTGCAATGGCGAGATCTGCTTCGCCCGTCACCACTTTTTCCATCGCGTCGGCGGCGTCGCCCGTGGTCAGCTTAATTTCAACCGATGGATGTGCCGCGCGGAAGCGATCAAGAATGGGCGGCAGATGGCTGTAGGCGGCAGTGACGGAGCAGAAAATATGCAGCTCGCCGGACAGCGACGGCCCCTGCTGGTCAATGGCGTGCCGTAGCTGCTGATACTGCAGCAACGTCTGCTGGGCAAAAAGGCGCAGTTCTTCACCCGCTTCCGTGAGCGTGACGGTGCGGTTATCGCGCACAAACAGCGGCTGGCCGAGGTCTTCCTCAAGGCGCTGTATCTGGCGCGAGAGCGTGGAGGGGCTGACGTGCATCGCCCGTGCGCTGCGGCCAAAGTGACGGCTTTCCGCCAGATGCAGAAACATTTTCAGATCGCGTAAATCCACCGATTCCACTCCCTCTTTTTATATTGCAAAAATTGCAATATGACGTTGTGAATATATCAATTTCCGCAATAAATTTCCTGTTGTAATGTGGTTCCATTCTCGCTGAAACGCGAACCGAACAATAAGACACACAACATCACGAGGTATCACCCATGGCTAACTACTTTAATACACTGAACTTGCGCCAGCAGCTGGCGCAGCTGGGCAAATGCCGCTTCATGGCGCGCGATGAATTTGCCGATGGCGCGAGCTACCTTCAGGGTAAAAAAGTGGTCATCGTCGGCTGTGGCGCACAGGGTCTGAACCAGGGCCTGAACATGCGTGACTCCGGTCTGGATATCTCTTATGCCCTGCGTAAAGAAGCGATTGCTGAAAAGCGTGCTTCCTGGCGCAAAGCGACCGAAAACGGCTTCAAAGTGGGGAGCTACGAAGAGCTGATCCCGCAGGCGGATCTGGTGGTTAACCTGACCCCGGACAAACAGCACTCTGACGTGGTGCGTTCCGTGCAGCCGCTGATGAAAGACGGTGCCGCGCTGGGTTACTCCCACGGCTTCAACATCGTTGAAGTGGGCGAGCAGATCCGCAAAGACATCACCGTAGTGATGGTGGCACCGAAGTGCCCGGGTACGGAAGTACGCGAAGAGTACAAACGTGGCTTCGGCGTACCGACCCTGATCGCGGTTCACCCGGAAAACGATCCGAAAGGCGAAGGCATGGCGATTGCCAAAGCATGGGCAGCGGCGACCGGCGGCCACCGTGCGGGTGTGCTGGAATCGTCCTTCGTTGCCGAAGTGAAATCTGACCTGATGGGCGAGCAGACCATTCTGTGCGGTATGCTGCAGGCCGGTTCTCTGCTGTGCTTCGACAAGCTGGTGGAAGAAGGCACCGACCCGGCCTACGCGGAAAAACTGATCCAGTTCGGCTGGGAAACCATCACCGAAGCGCTGAAGCAGGGCGGTATTACGCTGATGATGGACCGTCTGTCCAACCCGGCAAAACTGCGTGCTTACGCGCTGTCTGAACAGCTGAAAACCATCATGGCACCGCTGTTCCAGAAACATATGGACGACATCATCTCCGGCGAATTCTCTTCCGGCATGATGGCGGACTGGGCGAACGACGATAAGAAACTGCTGACCTGGCGTGAAGAGACCGGCAAAACCGCGTTCGAAACGGCGCCACAGTTTGAAGGTAAAATTGGCGAGCAGGAGTACTTCGATAAAGGCGTACTGATGATCGCCATGGTGAAGGCGGGTGTTGAGCTGGCGTTCGAAACCATGGTGGATTCAGGCATCATCGAAGAGTCTGCCTACTACGAATCTCTGCACGAACTGCCGCTGATCGCGAACACCATCGCCCGTAAGCGTCTGTACGAAATGAACGTGGTTATCTCTGATACCGCTGAATACGGTAACTACCTGTTCTCTTACGCCTGCGTACCGCTGCTGAAAGAGTTCATGACCACCCTGCAACCGGGCGATCTGGGCAAAGCGATTGCGGAAGGTGCGGTAGACAACGCGCAGCTGCGCGATGTGAATGAAGCGATTCGCAGCCACCAGATCGAGAAAGTGGGTCACAAACTGCGTGGCTACATGACCGATATGAAGCGTATCGCGGTAGCGGGTTAACAACCTCGTCGGGTGGCGCTTCGCTTACCCGACCTACAAACACGTAAAATGTAGGCCGGGTAAGGCGCAGCCGCCACCCGGCTTTTTATTTACGATATAACACTTTAATGACGTGGTAGCCAAACTGCGTGTGCAGCGGACCCGTCGGCTCCAGCACCGGGCAGGAGAAGACTACTTTATCGAACGCCGGCACCATCTGGCCCTGACGGAATTCACCTAAATCGCCGCCACGTTTGCCTGAAGGACAAATTGAGTGCTTCTTAGCCAGCTTGCCGAAGTCGGCGCCGTTTTTGATCTGCTCCAGAAGATCCAGAGCCAGTTTCTCTTCTTTAACAAGAATATGCAGTGCTGCTGCTGTTTTTGCCATGATCGTGCCTTGAGTGGTATGGATTAGGCTCGCTATACTACCACGCTGTTATTCTCCCCTCCTGACTTTCATTGAGTGATCATTTATGCGTCTAAACCCCGGACAACAACAAGCCGTCGAATTTGTCACCGGACCCTGTCTGGTGCTGGCGGGAGCAGGATCCGGTAAAACGCGCGTCATCACCAATAAGATTGCGCACCTGATCCGTGGCTGTGGTTATCAGGCCCGTCACATTGCGGCGGTCACTTTTACCAACAAAGCGGCACGCGAAATGAAAGAACGTGTCGGCCAGACGCTGGGGCGCAAAGAGGCGCGCGGGCTGATGATCTCCACGTTCCACACGCTGGGGCTGGATATCATCAAACGTGAGTATGCCGCGCTGGGGATGAAATCCAACTTTTCGCTTTTCGATGACACCGACCAGGTGGCATTACTCAAAGAGCTCACTGAAGGGCTGATCGAAGATGACAAGGTGCTGTTGCAGCAGCTGATCTCGACGATCTCTAACTGGAAAAACGATCTAATGACCCCGGCCCAGGCTGCGGCGATCGCCAAAGGGGAACGGGATCGGATCTTCGCCCACTGTTATGGTCTGTACGATGCGCACATGAAAGCGTGTAATGTGCTGGACTTCGACGACCTGATCCTGCTGCCGACGCTGCTTTTACAGCGAAATGAAGAGGTGCGCGAGCGCTGGCAGAATAAAATCCGCTACCTGCTGGTGGATGAATATCAGGACACCAACACCAGCCAGTACGAGCTGGTAAAGCTGCTGGTGGGCCAGCGCGCCCGTTTCACCGTGGTAGGCGACGACGACCAGTCGATCTACTCCTGGCGCGGCGCGCGTCCGCAAAACCTGGTGCTGCTGAGTAAAGACTTCCCCGCGCTGCAGGTGATTAAGCTGGAGCAAAACTACCGCTCCTCCGGGCGGATCCTGAAGGCGGCAAACATCCTGATTGCCAATAACCCGCACGTATTTGAGAAGCGCCTGTTCTCCGAGCTGGGCTATGGCACGGAGCTGAAAGTGCTCAGCGCCAACAATGAAGAACATGAAGCGGAGCGCGTGACGGGCGAACTGATTGCCCACCACTTCGTCAACAAAACCGAATATAAAGATTACGCGATCCTTTATCGCGGTAATCACCAGTCGCGCGTCTTTGAAAAGATGCTGATGCAGAACCGCATACCGTACAAAATCTCGGGCGGCACCTCGTTCTTCTCACGGCCTGAAATTAAAGATCTGCTGGCCTATCTGCGTGTGCTCACTAACCCGGATGACGACAGCGCGTTTCTGCGCATCGTGAATACGCCGAAGCGCGAAATCGGTCCGGCGACGCTGCAAAAGCTGGGTGAATGGGCGATGACCCGCAATAAAAGCCTGTTTACGGCCAGCTTCGATATGGGACTAAGCCAGACGCTGACCGGGCGCGGTTACGACTCGTTAACGCGATTCACCCACTGGCTTGGTGAAGTGCAGCGTCTTGCAGAGCGCGAGCCGGTGGCAGCGGTGCGCGATCTGATTCACGGTATTGATTACGAATCCTGGCTGTACGAAACCTCCGCCAGCCCGAAAGCGGCTGAGATGCGCATGAAAAACGTTAATCAGCTCTTCAGCTGGATGACCGAAATGCTGGAAGGCTCGGAAATCGATGAGCCGATGACCCTGACCCAGGTGGTCACCCGCTTTACCCTGCGCGACATGATGGAGCGCGGCGAGAGCGAAGAAGAGGCCGATCAGGTTCAGCTGATGACGCTGCATGCGTCAAAAGGGCTGGAGTTTCCGTATGTGTATCTGGTCGGCATGGAAGAGGGGTTGTTGCCCCATCAGAGCAGTATTGATGAAGACAACGTCGACGAGGAGCGGCGTCTGGCCTATGTGGGGATCACCCGTGCGCAGAAAGAGCTGACGTTCACGCTGTGTAAAGAGCGCCGCCAGTATGGTGAGCTTGTCCGCCCGGAGCCAAGCCGTTTTCTGCTGGAACTGCCGCAGGACGACCTGATTTGGGAACAAGAGCGCAAGGTGATTACCGCTGAAGAGCGGATGCACAAAGGCCAGGCGAACGTGGCAAACATTCGCGCCATGCTGGCAAAAGCCAAAGAGAAGGGATGAGTTTGAAGGGCTTGCAGGCCGGGTAAGCGCAGCGCCACCCGGCATATTCTACTCTCTTATTTTACTTCCAGTGCCCAGTGCACATAGCTTTGCCACTGGCACTCCTGCTCGATCATCTCTGCGCCGAGCGGGTGATGGTCAATCCAGTTTTCCGGCAGCGTCAGCGTCAGCTTCTCATCATCGGCCACCAGATTAATCGCAGGCAGCAAATCATCACGACGACGGCTGGCAAACAGAATTGCCAGACGCAGCAGGCGGCACAGATGCTCGGCCACGCGCGGCGGTACAGCGTTTTGCTGATGAAGAGAGGAGAGATCAACGGCGTTGGTCTGGTTCAGCAGCAGCGTTGCCAGCAGCTTTTTCTGTGCGGGCGTGTAGCCCGGTAAGTCAAGGTTACGCACAAGATAGGCTGCATGAGCCGGGGCCTGCTTAAAGTCGATGCTCAGCCCCACTTCATGCAGAGCACAAGCGCTCAGCAATAAATCGCGGCTCAGAGGGTCAAGATCCCAGACGTTAGCGACCTGATCGGCAAAGCGAGAGGCCAGCTGCGATACGCGGCCAGCCTGATCGATATCAACCAGAAAACGACGCTGCACGTTGCGCAAAGTACGGTTGCGGATGTCCTGATCCACTGAAAGATGCAGCATCCCGTAGACCAGACCTTCGCGCAGCGCGCCGCCGGCAAGGGTCATACACTGGATGTTCAGCTCGGTGAAAATGGCGATCAGAATGGCGAGCCCGCTCGGGAAGACCAGGGCACGTTCCAGCGTCAGGCCTTCAATTTCCAGCTCTTCCAGGCGTCCGCACTGAATAGCGCGCTGTTTAAGCTGCTGAAGCTTGGCAAGCGTAATGCGCTCGTCCATTCCCTGCGCCATCATGATTTCCTGCAGGGCCTGAACGGTACCTGACGCACCGACACACACTTTCCAGCCGTGGTAGCGCAGTTCGTCCATCACCGGACGTAACACTTCGCGCGCGGCATTTTCTGCCTCGTCGAAATTCTCTTTACCCAGATTGCGGTCAGCGAAGTAACGCTCAAGCCAGGTTACGCAGCCCATCGACAGGCTGAACAGCGAGGTCGCCTGCGCGCCGGTACCGGTCACAAGCTCGGTACTGGCACCGCCGATATCTACCACCAGACGGCGATCGTCCCCGCCTGTCGTATGCGCAACTCCCTGATAGATCAGGCGAGCTTCTTCTTCGCCGCTGATTACCTGAACCGGGCACCCCAGGATTTCCTGCGCTTTGGCAATAAAATCCACGGCGTTAACCGCCAGGCGGAGCGTCGCGGTGGCGACCACGGTGATTTGGGCATGCGGGATATCCTGCAGACGCTCTGCAAAGAGCCGCAGACACTGCCAGCCACGTTCCATGGCTTCGGGAGAGAGAACATTATCGCTGCTCAGGCCCGCCGCGAGGCGGACCTTGCGCTTAATGCGCGTCAGCGTTTGTATGCTCCCTGCCACCTCGCGTACAACCAGCATATGAAAACTATTCGAACCGAGATCGATTGCTGCATAAAGCGAGGTGGAGCTGAGCATATTTTCTTAACCTGAACGACGACGATTACGCGGCGCGCCTGAACGACGCGGGCCATTGCCGGAGCGTGGGCGTGTAAGACGCTTAGGCGGCGGCAGTTCGCTTAACAGCGCTTCCGGATTGTATTTGCTCTGCGGAATCGAGTGACCGATGTACGTCTCAATGGCTGGAAGATTCAGCGCATACTCTTCACACGCAAGGCTGATTGAGTGGCCGCTCGCACCCGCGCGACCGGTACGACCGATACGGTGTACATAGTCTTCGCAGTCATCCGGCAGATCATAGTTAAAGACGTGCGTAACGGCAGGAATGTGCAAGCCACGCGCTGCCACGTCGGTTGCGACCAGAATATCGAGATCGCCACGGGTAAATTCGTCGAGGATACGCAGGCGTTTTTTCTGTGCAACGTCGCCAGTGAGCAGGCCCACACGGTGACCGTCTGCAGCCAGATGGCCCCAGATGTCTTCACAGCGGTGTTTGGTGTTTGCGAAGATAATGGCGCGGTCCGGCCACTCTTCTTCGATCAGCGTTTGCAGCAGACGCATTTTCTCTTCATTAGAAGGATAGAAGAGCTCTTCTTTAATGCGATGACCTGTTTTCTGCTCAGGCTCGACTTCCACGTATTCGGCGTTGTTCATCTGTTCAAACGCCAGTTCACGCACACGGTAAGAGAGGGTGGCAGAGAACAGCATGTTCAGACGCTGATTGGCCGGCGGCATGCGGCGGAACAGCCAGCGGATATCTTTAATGAAGCCCAGATCGTACATACGGTCGGCTTCATCAAGCACCACAACCTGGATTGCGCCGAGGTTGATGTGGTTCTGTTTGGCGTAGTCGATAAGACGGCCAGTGGTACCAATCAGGATATCCACGCCGCTTTCCAGCACTTTCAGCTGCTTATCGTAGCCGTCACCGCCATAGGCCAGGCCAAGCTTCAGACCGGTAGCCTGTGCCAGGGGTTCAGCGTCTGCGTGGATCTGTACCGCCAGTTCTCGCGTCGGGGCCATAATGAGCGCGCGCGGCTGGTTAACTTTGCGGTCTGCAATCGCTGGGTGAGAAAGTAAATAATGAAACGTTGACGTTAAAAACGCCATCGTTTTGCCGGTACCGGTTTGCGCCTGCCCTGCAACATCGCGACCGGCCAGCGTCAGCGGCAGTGCGAGAGCCTGAATGGGCGTGCAGTTATGAAACCCTTTAGTTTCAAGGGCTTCAATCACTTTTGGGTGCAGGGCGAAGTCGGAAAACTTCTGTTCTGTTAAATGTGTTTTGCTCATAGTGTGGTAGAATATCAGCTTACTATTGCTTTACGAAAGCGTATCCGGTGAAATAAAGTCAACCTTTAGTTGGTTAATGCGACATCAACACGTCGTTGGTGTAGACAAAACCAACGTACCAGGCTTATTCCTGTGGAGTTATATATGAGCGATAAAATTATTCACCTGACTGACGATAGTTTTGACACGGACGTACTTAAGGCTGACGGGCTGATCCTCGTCGATTTCTGGGCTGAATGGTGTGGTCCTTGCAAAATGATCGCTCCGATTCTGGATGAAATCGCTGACGAATATCAGGGCAAACTGACCGTTGCTAAACTGAACATCGACCAGAACCCGGGCACCGCACCAAAATACGGTATCCGTGGCATCCCGACCCTGCTGCTGTTCAAAAACGGCGAAGTGGCGGCGACCAAAGTGGGCGCGCTGTCCAAAGGTCAACTGAAAGAGTTCCTGGACGCTAACCTGGCGTAAGGTTTCTCCGCTGTGCGTCCAGAGCACCCGGCTAAATGATGTGGAACTCTGGACGCCCGGCTTAAGTCGTGCTAAGTTAGCTATGACTTCGTTTTAAACATATCTGTTGTTTGAATCTTGTTTTACCCGATACTTCCCCTTGTTGACATCAACAGTGCGTGAAGTGGCTAAATTCCGGGCTTGTCACTCAATCCGTCTTGTCGTTTCAGTTCTGCGTTCTTTCCCTGTGACCAGACAGCGAACAGACATGAGATGATGGCCGCTAAACAGGCATGGATGACCCTGCCATACCATTCACAACATTAAGTTCGAGAATCACCCCGAGTTTAAGAACCCACACCATTATGAATCTTACCGAATTAAAGAATACGCCGGTTTCTGAGCTGATCACTCTCGGCGAAAATATGGGGCTGGAAAACCAGGCTCGTATGCGCAAGCAGGACATCATTTTCGCCATCCTGAAGCAGCATGCTAAGAGTGGCGAAGATATCTTTGGCGACGGTGTGTTGGAGATATTGCAAGACGGATTTGGTTTCCTCCGCTCTGCAGACAGCTCCTACCTCGCCGGCCCCGACGACATCTACGTATCCCCCAGCCAAATCCGCCGTTTCAACCTCCGCACTGGTGACACCATTTCAGGTAAGATTCGTCCTCCTAAAGAGGGTGAACGCTACTTTGCGCTGTTGAAAGTCAATGAAGTTAACTTTGACAAGCCAGAAAACTCACGTAACAAGATCCTCTTTGAGAACTTAACGCCTCTGCACGCGAACTCTCGCCTGCGCATGGAGCGTGGTAATGGTTCAACGGAAGACTTAACCGCGCGTGTTCTGGATCTGGCATCGCCAATTGGTCGCGGCCAACGTGGTCTGATTGTGGCACCGCCAAAAGCGGGTAAAACGATGCTGCTGCAGAATATCGCGCAGAGCATCGCCTATAACCACCCAGACTGCGTGCTAATGGTACTGCTGATTGACGAACGTCCGGAAGAAGTGACCGAGATGCAGCGTCTGGTTAAAGGTGAAGTGGTTGCTTCTACCTTTGACGAACCCGCCTCTCGTCACGTTCAGGTCGCGGAAATGGTTATCGAGAAGGCGAAACGCCTGGTTGAGCACAAGAAAGACGTGATCATCCTGCTCGACTCCATTACCCGTCTGGCACGTGCTTACAACACCGTGGTTCCGGCTTCCGGTAAAGTACTGACCGGTGGTGTGGACGCCAACGCCCTGCACCGTCCGAAACGCTTCTTCGGTGCGGCACGTAACGTGGAAGAGGGTGGTAGCCTGACCATCATCGCAACGGCGCTGATCGATACCGGCTCCAAAATGGACGAAGTGATTTACGAAGAATTTAAAGGTACAGGTAACATGGAACTGCACCTTTCTCGTAAGATCGCTGAAAAACGCGTCTTCCCGGCAATCGACTACAACCGTTCCGGTACCCGTAAAGAAGAGCTGCTCACTACCCAGGAAGAGCTGCAGAAAATGTGGATCCTGCGCAAAATCATCCATCCAATGGGTGAAATCGACGCAATGGAATTCCTCATTAACAAACTGGCGATGACCAAAACAAACGACGACTTCTTCGATATGATGAAGCGCTCGTAACGTAAATAAAGCCAGTAAACGCCACGTTTTTACGTGGCGTTTTTCTTTTATGGATTATACGCTAGTACCATCTACTCCCAATTTTGACCGGTCAGTGCGACAATAAGAACGTTTGCACAGTCAAAGAAATAATTGATTGAAAAATATACAAAGGGAGTTGTAAGAAGCCAGCTTTATTACTTCTGAGGGAGTGGCTTCATGGTTATACTTCCGGGACTAACATTTGTTGAGAGCAATCCATTGTGAATCTACTCACTGCCGTTACTGAGCTGATCAGTATTTTTTTATTCACAACCTGTTTTTTGTTCATCGCGCGCAAGGTGGCAAAACGAATAGGGTTGGTGGATAAGCCCAATTTTCGTAAACGTCATCAGGGACTTATTCCGCTGGTTGGGGGTATCTCTGTTTACGCAGGGATTTGCTTCACGTTTGGCATTGCCGATTATTATATTCCACACGCAGCGCTCTACCTTGCCTGTGCTGGTGTCTTAGTTTTAGTCGGTGCGTTAGACGACCGATTCGATATCGCCGTCAAAATTCGAGCTACCGTTCAGGCGGCTATCGGCGTGATTATGATGGTGGTGGGTGGACTGTATTTACGAAGCCTCGGCTATGTGTTTGGTCCCTGGGAGTTGGTACTTGGGCCATTTGGTTTCTTCCTGACGCTCTTTGCCGTCTGGGCAGCAATCAATGCTTTCAACATGGTGGATGGTATCGACGGTTTGCTGGGTGGCTTGTCGTCAGTATCATTTGCCGCTATCGGTATCATTCTGTGGTTTGATGGCCAGTACAGCCTGTCGATGTGGTGTTTTGCCATGATCGCCGCCATCCTGCCTTATATCCTCTTAAACCTCGGTGCGCTGGGGCGTCGCTACAAAGTCTTTATGGGTGACGCGGGCAGTACGCTGATCGGTTTTACCGTTATCTGGATCCTGCTTGAAACCACGCAGGGGAAAACTCATCCTATAAGCCCGGTAACTGCGCTGTGGATTATTGCTATCCCATTAATGGATATGGTGGCGATTATGTATCGCCGTCTGCGTAAAGGGATGAGTCCGTTCTCACCAGACCGACAGCATATTCATCACCTTATTATGCGTGCCGGTTTTACCTCTCGTCAGGCATTCGTTTTAATCACTCTGGCGGCCGCTATTCTCGCTGCCATCGGGGTGGCAGCGGAATACGCTCATTTCATTCCTGAATGGGTAATGTTGGTATTATTCTTGCTAGCATTCTTCCTGTACGGCTACTGCATTAAGCGCGCATGGAAAGTCGCGCGATTCATTAAACGTCTTAAGCGCAGGATGCGTCGTAACAGTGGCAAAAACACAACATTAACTAAGTAAAACCGGGACTATGATGACTCAACCGTTGGCGGGAGCGAAATCAGTGGTAACTGAGAATGAACTGGATATTCGGGGTTTGTTTCGCGTGTTATGGGCAGGCAAACTTTGGATTGCGGGGATCGCGCTGGGGTTTGCACTGTTGGCGCTGGCCTACACATTCTTTGCAAAACAGGAGTGGAGCGCCACGGCAATCACAGACAGACCAACGGTTAACATGCTCGGGGGGTACTATTCCCAGCAGCAATTCCTGCGAAACCTTGATATTAAAGCCAGTCTCGCGACGCCGGACCAGGCTTCCGTTATGGATGAAGCCTATAAAGAGTTTGTGATGCAACTGGCCTCGTGGGATACACGCCGCGATTTCTGGTCCCAGACGGATTACTACAAGCAGCGTCGGGTTGATAACACCAAAGCCGATGCCGCGCTGCTGGACGATCTGATTAACAATATTCAATTTATGCCGGGTGATGCGCTACGTAACGTCAACGACAGCGTCAAGCTGATTGCAGAAACCGCGCCGGACGCCAACAATCTGTTGCGTCAGTACGTCGCGTTTGCCAGCCAGCGTGCCGCAAGCCATCTTAATGAAGAGCTGAAAGGCGCATGGGCGGCCCGCACAATCCAGATGAAGGCGCAGGTTAAACGCCAGGAGGAAGTGGCAAATGCCATTTTCGCTCGCCGCATACATAACATTGAACAGGCGTTGAAAATTGCGGAGCAGCACAATATTTCCCGCTCTGAGACGGATGTCCCGGCAGATGAACTGCCTGACTCTGAAATGTTCCTGCTTGGTCGCCCAATGCTGCAGTCGCGTCTGGAAAATCTGCAGGCCGTTGGCCCTGATTTTGACCTCGACTACGATCAAAATCGCGCGATGCTGAACACGCTTAATGTCGGTCCCACGATGGACCCACGTTTTCAGACCTATCGTTATTTAAGAACGCCTGAAGAACCTGTAAAACGCGATAGTCCGCGTCGTGCATTCCTGATGATCATGTGGGGGATTGTGGGCGCACTGACGGGCGCTGGCGTGGCGTTAATGCGTCGTCGCACAAACTAAGAACGCCGTCTACGATGAAGGCTATGGCCTTCATCGCCTAATCGAAGAGAATCGATGTGAAAGTACTTACCGTATTTGGCACCAGGCCGGAGGCCATTAAGATGGCACCTCTGGTTCATGCGCTGGCCAGCGATCCTGATATTGAAGCGAAAGTCTGCGTCACGGCCCAGCACCGTGAGATGCTCGACCAGGTCTTAACGCTCTTTTCCATTGTCCCGGATTACGATCTCAATATTATGAAACCGGGACAAGGATTGACGGAAATTACCTGCCGTATTCTGCAAGAGCTTAAACCGATCCTGGAGTCATTCCAGCCCGACGTTGTTCTGGTACATGGCGATACCACGACGACGATGGCAACAAGCCTGGCCGCTTTTTACCAGCGTATTCCCGTCGGCCATGTTGAGGCGGGCCTGCGTACCGGCAACCTTTATTCGCCGTGGCCAGAAGAGGCCAACCGTACGCTTACCGGCCATCTGGCGATGTACCATTTTGCCCCTACCGAGAATTCGCGTCAGAACCTGCTGCGCGAAAATATCGCCGACAACAAAATTTTTGTGACCGGCAATACGGTCATCGATGCGTTGATTTGGGTACGCGATCGCGTCCTGGCAAACAGCGATCTGCAGAAAGCGCTCGCTGCCCGCTATCCATTCCTGAATAACGGCAAAAAAACCATTCTGGTCACAGGCCATCGTCGCGAAAGCTTCGGCCGGGGTTTTGAGCAAATCTGTCACGCGCTGGCTGAAATTGCGGCGCAGAACGTCGATGTACAGATTGTCTATCCGGTCCACCTCAATCCTAACGTCAGCGAGCCGGTCAACCGCATCCTTGGCCATGTTGAAAACGTCCTGCTGATTGAACCGCAGGACTACCTGCCGTTTGTCTGGCTGATGAACCATGCCTGGCTGATCCTCACCGATTCCGGCGGCATTCAGGAGGAAGCACCGTCCCTCGGCAAGCCGGTGCTGGTGATGCGTGAAACGACTGAACGCCCGGAAGCGGTTAAAGCGGGTACCGTGCGTCTGGTCGGTACTGACGCGCAGCTCATCGTCGAAGAGGTGACGCGACTTCTGCATGATGATGACGCATATCAGACAATGAGCCGGGCCCATAATCCGTACGGAGATGGCCAGGCTTGTGGTCGTATTTTGCATGCACTTAAACACAATCGGGTATCGCTATGAGTTTTACTACCATCTCTGTCATTGGTCTTGGCTACATTGGCCTGCCCACCGCGGCGGCGTTTGCCTCTCGTCAGAAACAGGTTGTCGGTGTGGATATCAATGCCCGGGCGGTGGAAACCATTAACCGCGGCGAAATTCATATTGTTGAGCCCGATCTGGACCGCGTGGTGAAAGAGGCCGTTGACGGCGGCTTCCTGCGTGCCAGCACGACGCCAGTGGAAGCGGATGCGTACCTGATCGCCGTCCCGACGCCTTTTAAAGGCGAGCACGAGCCCGATATGATCTACGTCGAGGCGGCAGCGAAATCCATTGCCCCTGTGCTGAAGAAAGGGGCGCTGGTGATCCTGGAATCGACCTCGCCAGTGGGCGCCACCGAGCAGATGGCGCAGTGGCTGGCCGACGCGCGTCCCGATTTAAGCTTCCCGCAACAGGCGGGAGAGCAGGCGGATATCAACATCGCCTACTGTCCGGAGCGAGTGCTGCCGGGCCAGGTCATGGTTGAGCTGATTAAAAACGATCGCGTTATTGGCGGTATGACCCCCGTCTGCTCGGAACGTGCCAGCACCCTGTACAAAATTTTCCTCGAAGGCGAATGCGTAGTCACCAACTCCCGCACCGCTGAAATGTGCAAGCTGACGGAAAACAGCTTCCGTGACGTGAATATCGCCTTTGCGAATGAGCTGTCGCTGATCTGCGCCGATCAGGGGATTAACGTCTGGGAATTGATTCGCCTGGCGAATCGCCATCCGCGCGTGAACATTCTTCAGCCGGGCCCGGGTGTGGGTGGACACTGTATCGCCGTCGATCCGTGGTTTATCGTGGCGCAGAATCCGGCGCAGGCGCGTCTGATCCGTACCGCGCGCGAAGTGAACGACAGCAAACCTCACTGGGTGCTCAACCAGGTCAAAGCCACAGTAGCCGATTGTCTGGCAGAGAGCGGCAAGCGTGCCAGCGAGCTGAAAATCGCCTGCTTTGGCCTGGCGTTTAAACCCAATATTGACGATTTGCGCGAAAGCCCGGCAATGGAAATTGCCGAGATGATCGCCGGGTGGCACAAGGGCGATACGCTGGTGGTTGAGCCGAATATCCATGAACTGCCGGCTAAACTGGCGGGGCACTGCACGTTGACCACCCTTGATGACGCGCTGGCAACGGCGGATGTGCTGGTGCTGCTGGTGGATCATAAAGAATTTAAAGCGACGTCTGGTGATACCGTGCATCAACAGTATGTCGTTGATACCAAAGGCGTCTGGCGTTGAGTGAACTCCACGGCGTGCTTGAATCCCTTGAATGGGAAAGCACTTTTTTTGCTCGCCCCTCGGCGATAGTGCGCTTGCGTGAGGATGCGCCTGCTCTGCAGGAAGCTGACTTCAGCGCCTGGCAGCGCGTGCAGGCTAAGATCCCGGCGGACCGCGCCGATTGGCTTGATGCGCTCCAGCAACACGGTTTTCAGCTGGTTGAAGGTGAGGCAGACCTGTCTATTGCCCTTACCCGACACGATGCGTGCGGGGCGGAACTTGCAACGGAACAGGATATCCCTGTATTACGCCAGATGGCGGCTAAGGCATTTGCTCAGAGCCGCTTTCGTGCGCCCTGGTATGCACCTGATGACAGCGGACGCTTCTATGCCCAGTGGATTGAGAATGCGGTCAAAGGCACCTTTGACCACGTCTGTCTGGTATGTCGTGCCGCGGACGGTCAGATCCAGGGATTCGTTTCGCTGCGTAAGCTCAACGAGCGCGAGGCGCGTATTGGCTTATTAGCCGGACGCGGTATGGGGGCAAAACTCATGCAGGCGGCGCTGCACTGGGCGCAGCAGCAGCAGAGTGTGACGCTGCGGGTGGCTACCCAAATGGGCAACACTGCCGCGCTTAAACGTTATATTGCGAGTGGTGCCAACATCGACGCCACCGCCTACTGGTTATACAGGTGACAAGATGATTCCATTTAACGCCCCCCCCGTCGTCGGTACGGAACTCGACTATATGCAGTCTGCCATGGGCAGCGGCAAACTTTGCGGTGATGGCGGTTTCACCCGTCGCTGCCAGCAGTGGATGGAGCAGCGTTTTCGCAGCGCTAAAGTGCTGCTGACCCCGTCCTGTACGGCATCGCTGGAGATGGCGGCACTGCTGCTGGATATCCAGCCTGGCGATGAAGTGATCATGCCGAGCTATACCTTTGTCTCCACGGCAAATGCGTTTGTCCTGCGCGGAGCAAAAATCGTCTTTGTGGATATCCGCCCGGATACCATGAACATTGATGAGACGCTGATTGAAGCTGCGATCACCGACAAAACGCGGGCGATCGTGCCGGTTCACTACGCGGGCGTAGCCTGTGAAATGGACACCATCATGGCGATCGCCAAAAAACACAACCTGTTTGTGGTGGAAGATGCCGCTCAGGGTGTGATGTCCACCTACAAGGGACGCGCGCTGGGCACTATCGGCCACATTGGCTGCTTTAGCTTCCACGAAACGAAAAACTATACGGCGGGTGGAGAAGGTGGCGCGACGCTGATCAACGACCCGGCGCTCGTGGAGCGTGCGGAAGTGATCCGTGAAAAAGGCACCAACCGCAGCCAGTTCTTCCGCGGGCAGGTGGATAAATACACCTGGCGCGATATCGGCTCAAGCTATCTGATGGCGGATCTGCAGGCGGCATATCTGTGGGCACAGCTGGAAGCGGCGGAGCGGATTAACCTTCAGCGCCTGTCCCTGTGGCAAACCTATTACGATGCACTTGAACCGCTGGCAAAAGCCGGGCGTATCGAGCTGCCAACTATTCCGGCTGATTGCGTTCACAATGCCCACATGTTCTACATCAAGCTTCGCGATAACGACGATCGCAGCCAGCTCATCGCCTGGCTGAAAGAAGCCGAAATTATGGCGGTCTTCCACTACATTCCGCTGCATTCGAGCCCGGCAGGCGAGGCGTTCGGGGTGTTCGCCGGTGAAGACCGTTACACTACAAAAGAAAGTGAGCGTTTGCTTCGCTTGCCACTGTTCTACAACCTCGCGCCAGTTAACCAGCGTACGGTGATTAATACCCTTCTGAGTTATTTCGGCTGATATGTCTCTGGCAAAAGCATCGGTGTGGACCGCCGCGTCCACGCTTGTAAAGATTGGCGCCGGACTGCTGGTCGTCAAGCTGCTGGCCGTCTCATTCGGTCCTTCAGGCGTCGGGCTGGCGGGGAACTTCCGCCAGCTGGTGACCGTCCTTGGCGTGCTGGCCGGGGCCGGTATTTTCAACGGTGTGACCAAATACGTTGCTCAGTATCATGATGATGCGGCACAGCTTCGCAGGGTCGTCGGCACCGCGTCGGCGATGGTTACCGGGTTTTCGACCCTGCTGGCTATCGTATTTTTGCTCGCGGCGGCCCCCATCAGTCAGGGATTATTTGGGCACACCCAGTATGAGGGGCTGGTGCGTCTGGTCGCATTGGTTCAGATGGGTATTGCCTGGGCAAACCTGCTGCTGGCATTGATGAAAGGCTTTCGTGATGCTGCCGGGAACGCGCTTGCGTTAATCCTGGGGAGCGTCATCGGCGTGATTGCCTATTACTTCTGCTACCGCCTGGGTGGCTATGAAGGGGCACTGCTCGGGCTGGCGCTGGTTCCGGCGCTGGTTGTCGTTCCTGCCGCGTTTATGCTGATGCGTCGGGGCGTTATCCCTCTGAGCTACCTCAAACCGCAATGGGATAAAGTGCTTGCCAGCCAGTTGGGTAAATTTACCCTGATGGCGCTCATCACGTCCGTCACGCTGCCGGTGGCCTACGTGATGATGCGAAACCTGCTGGCGGCGCATTACAGCTGGGATGAGGTCGGAATATGGCAGGGCGTAAGCAGTATTTCCGACGCCTACCTACAGTTTATTACGGCTTCCTTTAGCGTTTATTTGCTGCCAACCTTATCGCGTCTGACGTCCAGGCAGGATATTACCCGTGAGATTTTCCGCTCGCTGCGCTTTGTGCTTCCCGCCGTGGCGGCGGCCAGTTTTACCGTCTGGCTATTGCGCGATGTCGCCATCTGGCTGCTTTTCTCAGCGGAGTTTACCGCCATGCGCGATCTGTTTGCCTGGCAACTGGTGGGCGATGTGCTGAAAGTGGGGGCTTACGTTTTCGGCTACCTGGTGATTGCGAAAGCCTCGCTGCGGCTGTATATCCTGGCGGAGATAAGCCAGTTTGGGTTACTGACGGCATTTTCACACTGGCTAATACCTTCGCATGGTGCGCTGGGGGCGGCTCAGGCCTATATGGCAACCTATATCGTTTATTTCGCTGCCTGTTGCGGCGTATTTTTATTGTGGCGTAAACGCGCATGACTGCACTGATTCACATCCTGGGATCGGATATCCCACACCATAACCAGACCGTTTTGCGGTTCTTTAACGATGAACTGGCACCGGGTAACCCTGATGCACGTGAGTTTATGGTTGCAGGTCAGGATAAGGGCCTGAGCGAGGCATTTCCGGCGCTGACTCTTCGCTTCTGGCCGGACAAGGCCGCGCTGGCGAAGGCGGTCATTGCCAAAGCCAAAGCGAATCGCCAGCAACGTTTCTTTTTCCACGGGCAGTTCAATACCGGCCTGTGGCTGGCCCTGCTCAGCGGGGGAATCAAACCTTCCCAGTGCAGCTGGCATATCTGGGGGGCGGATCTCTACGAAGTCTCACGCGGCTGGAAATTCCGCCTTTTCTATCCCCTGCGCCGCATGGCACAGGGCAGGGTGGGCTGCGTTTTTGCCACCCGTGGCGATCTCAACTATTTTGCGAAACAGCATCCGAACGTGCGCGGTGAGCTAATCTATTTCCCAACCCGCATGGATCCGGCGCTAAATACCCTGGCGAATGACACGGTTCGTGAAGGCAAGCTGACGATTCTGGTGGGAAATTCAGGCGACCGCAGTAACGAGCATGTTGCCGCGCTGCGGGCGGTACACCAGCAGTTTGGCGACACGGTGAACGTGGTCGTGCCGATGGGTTATCCGGCCAATAACGACGCCTACATCAACGAGGTTCGCCAGCAGGGTCTTACGCTTTTTAGCCCTGAGAATCTTCAAATCCTCAGTGAAAAGCTGGCGTTTGATGAATACCTTACGCTGCTAAGAAAATGCGATCTCGGCTATTTTATCTTTGCGCGTCAGCAGGGGATAGGTACGTTGTGTCTGCTGATCCAGGCGGGGGTGCCGTGCGTGCTCAACCGTGACAACCCATTCTGGCAGGATATGGTTGAACAGCATATTCCGGTGCTGTTTACCTCCGATACGCTGAATGTCGAGGTGGTTCGGGAAGCACAACGTCAGCTCACGCTGGTGGATAAAAACAGTATCGACTTTTTCAGCCCGAACTATCTCACGCCGTGGCACCGTGCGCTGCGTATCGCGTCAGGAGAGAAAGCATGAGTCAGTTGCAATTCAGCGGCTTACTGGTTGTCTGGCTTCTGAGCACGCTGTTTATCGCCACCCTCACCTGGTTTGAATTCCGCCGGGTGCGCTTCAACTTTAACGTATTCTTCTCGTTACTGTTTCTGCTGACCTTCTTTTTCGGCTTTCCGCTGACCAGCATTCTGGTTTTCCGGTTTGACGTGAGCGTCGCGCCGCCGGAAATCTTGCTCCAGGCGCTTCTGGCGGCGACCTGTTTCTATGCGGTTTACTACGTCACCTACAAAACGCGGCTGCGTTCAGCCAGGGCCACTGCATCACGCCGGGCGCTCTTTACCATGAATCGGGTGGAGACCCACCTGACATGGGTGATATTGATGGCTATCGCCCTGGTCAGTGTCGGGATCTTCTTTATGCATAACGGCTTCCTGCTGTTTAAGCTCAACTCCTACAGCCAGATTTTTTCGGCTGAAGTTTCGGGCGTGGCGTTAAAGCGATTCTTCTACTTCTTTATCCCGGCGATGCTGGTGATTTTCTTCCTGCGACAGGACAGTAAAGCGTGGCTGTTCTTCCTGGTCAGTACCGTCGCGTTCGGTATCCTGACCTACATGATTGTGGGCGGTACGCGCGCCAATATCATCATTGCTTTCGCTATCTTCTTGTTTATTGGCATCATCCGCGGCTGGATCTCGCTGTGGATGCTGGTGGCGGCAGGGGTGTTTGGCATTGTGGGGATGTTCTGGCTGGCGCTGAAGCGCTACGGGATGAACGTGGCGGGCGATGAGGCGTTTTACACGTTCCTCTACCTGACGCGCGATACCTTCTCGCCGTGGGAAAACCTGGCCTTGCTGCTGCAAAACTACGACAAGATTGATTTCCAGGGGCTTGCGCCGATTGTTCGCGACTTCTATGTCTTTATCCCGAGCTGGCTATGGCCGGAGCGCCCTGGCGTGGTGCTCAATACCGCGAACTATTTTACCTGGGAAGTGTTGAACAATCATTCGGGTCTGGCGATCTCGCCAACGCTGATCGGCTCCCTGGTGGTGATGGGCGGCGGCTGGTTTATCCTGCCTGGTGCGGTTGTCGTAGGGCTGATTATTAAATGGTTCGACTGGCTTTACCTGCGCGGTATTGAAGAGACGAACCGCTACAAAGCGGCCATTTTGCACAGTTTCTGCTTTGGTGCCATTTTCAATATGATCGTACTGGCGCGCGAAGGCCTGGATTCATTCGTTTCGCGCGTGGTGTTCTTCATGGTCGTTTTCGGCATCAGCCTGTTACTGGCCAAATTGCTGTACTGGCTGTTTGACAGTGCAGGGCTTGTGCACAAGCGCGGGCAACAGGGCAGCACAACGCTGTCGCAAGTTTAAGAAAGGATAGTCATGACGGATAAAACTTCTGCACCGCGTTATGCGCTTCGTGGTTTGCAGCTTATTGGCTGGCGCGATATGCAGCACGCGCTGGATTTTCTTTTTGCCGATGGTCAGATGAAATCCGGTACGCTGGTTGCCATCAATGCAGAAAAGATGCTGGCGGTGGAAGATAACGCCGAAGTCAAAAGCCTGATTGAAGCGGCTGAATTTAAATACGCGGACGGGATTAGCGTGGTCCGATCTATCCGTAAAAAGTTTCCTGGCGCTAATGTTTCCCGCGTGGCGGGGGCCGATCTCTGGGAGCATCTTATGGCCCGCGCGGGCGCGGAGGGGACGCCAGTCTTCCTGATTGGCGGTAAGCCCGAAGTGCTGGCACAGACCGAAGAGAAGCTGCGTCGTCAGTGGAATGTTAATATTGTCGGCAGTCAGGATGGTTACTTTAAGCCTGAAGATCGGCAGGCCTTGTTTGCACGCGTTCGCGACAGCGGGGCAAAAATTGTCACCGTGGCGATGGGTTCCCCGCGCCAGGAAATCCTGATGCGCGACTGTCGGCTGGTCAGCCCGGATGCCCTGTATATGGGCGTAGGAGGCACCTACGACGTCTTTACCGGCCACGTTAAGCGTGCACCGACGGTCTGGCAAAATATGGGGCTGGAATGGCTCTACCGCCTGCTTTCACAACCCACACGCATTAAACGACAGATTCGTCTGCTTCGCTACCTCGCCTGGCACTACACCGGGAAAATGTAATCAAAATGTAGCGCGATATGCTGCTCGCGCTGCAACTCCCCTGCAAAACTGCTGATAATTTGTGCAATGCATTCATTTTTTTTATGCATCGTTTGCCATTTGGTCGATTTTAAGAAACCATTCGCTCCGTATTTTAGTCCCCCTAAAAAACAATACCCGGTATTAAGCCGGGAAACAGCAAACACAATCGAGGATTTATGGCAGAGAAACAACCGGAGCTACAGCGTGGGCTGGAAGCTCGTCATATCGAACTGATCGCGCTGGGCGGCACTATCGGCGTGGGCCTGTTTATGGGCTCCGCAAGCACCCTTAAATGGGCAGGCCCTTCCGTATTACTGGCGTATATCATCGCCGGGCTGTTTGTTTTCTTCATCATGCGCTCAATGGGCGAAATGCTCTTTCTGGAACCCGTAACCGGATCTTTTGCCGTTTACGCGCACCGTTATATGAGCCCGTTCTTCGGCTACCTGACAGCCTGGTCCTACTGGTTTATGTGGATGGCGGTGGGCATCTCTGAAATCACCGCGATAGGGGTCTACGTCCAGTTCTGGTTCCCGGACATGGTTCAGTGGATACCGGCGCTGATTGCCGTGGGGCTGGTGGCGCTGGCAAACCTGGCCGCGGTGCGCCTGTACGGTGAAATAGAGTTCTGGTTTGCGATGATCAAAGTGACCACCATCATCGTGATGATAGTGATTGGTCTGGGCGTGATTTTCTTTGGCTTTGGCAACGGTGGGCACGCCATCGGCTTTGGCAACCTGACTGAACACGGCGGCTTCTTCGCTGGCGGCTGGAAGGGCTTCCTGACAGCGCTGTGTATCGTGGTGGCTTCATATCAGGGTGTGGAGCTGATCGGTATTACTGCCGGTGAAGCGAAAAACCCGCAGGTCACGCTGCGCAGCGCGGTGGGCAAAGTGCTGTGGCGCATCCTGATTTTCTATGTGGGCGCGATCTTCGTTATCGTGACCATCTTCCCGTGGAATGAAATTGGCACGACCGGAAGCCCGTTCGTTTTAACCTTTGCGAAGATTGGTATTACCGCAGCAGCAGGCATCATCAACTTTGTGGTTTTGACGGCGGCACTCTCTGGCTGTAACAGCGGGATGTACAGCTGTGGCCGTATGCTCTACGCGCTCTCGAAAAATAACCAGCTACCTGCGGCGATGAGTAAAGTATCACGGGCGGGTGTGCCGGTTGCGGGGGTCGCGGTATCCATTGTGATTCTGCTGATTGGCTCATGCCTGAATTACATCATTCCTAATCCGCAGCGTGTGTTTGTTTACGTCTACAGTGCCAGCGTGCTGCCGGGTATGGTGCCGTGGTTTGTCATTCTCATCAGCCAGCTGCGTTTCCGTCATGCACATAGAAAAGCGATCGCCAGCCATCCGTTCCGCTCGATCCTGTTCCCATATGCGAACTATTTAACGATGGCGTTCCTGATTTGCGTATTAATTGGAATGTACTTTAATGAAGATACCCGCATGTCGCTGTTTGTCGGGCTAATCTTCCTGGCGGCAGTGACGGCCGCGTATAAGCTTTTTGGCCTGGGTCGCCGCGGCACCACGCACAAAGTGGAGGAATAAGCGGCAAAATGTGCAAACCATAACCAAACGCGCATTTTTTTCAAAAAAGCACTAGACAGCGGGGACGGAGGTACGTAATATCCAGCCCCGCAACGGCGCTAAGCGCCCGTAGCTCAGCTGGATAGAGCGCTGCCCTCCGGAGGCAGAGGTCTCAGGTTCGAATCCTGTCGGGCGCGCCATTTTAGTCCCGGCGCTAGAGCTGCGGTGGTCTGAGAAGTAGTCAGTACCGCGTGAAAGAATACAGTGGTGGCTATAGCTCAGTTGGTAGAGCCCTGGATTGTGATTCCAGTTGTCGTGGGTTCGAATCCCATTAGCCACCCCATTATTGAAAGAGTTGTGAATTGCGAAGGTGGCGGAATTGGTAGACGCGCTAGCTTCAGGTGTTAGTGTCCTTAGGATGTGGGGGTTCGAGTCCCCCCCCTCGCACCACGACTTTTTAAATGAATTGAACTAAAAATTCAAAAAGCAGTACATCGGCGAGTAGCGCAGCTTGGTAGCGCAACTGGTTTGGGACCAGTGGGTCGGAGGTTCGAATCCTCTCTCGCCGACCAATTTTGAACCCCGCTTCGGCGGGGTTTTTTGTTTTCTGTGATGTTTCTTTCCTGTAGTGATTCCCCGACAGCGCCCTTTTTCAGTGTCGCGATTCAGCGACATGTAATCCGTTGAAAGTAATAGAAATATTTATTTAGGGGCTTTACTGTCTCTTTCTGACGACATAATTCTGCATTTAGCGATACGTTATGAAGCTTCAGACAGTGCTTAACAGCATAATTTCCTTTTATCTTAAAATGTTGCGTCATGTAAACGTTTTGCGTGTAACTCTGGCACGTTACGTGCAATAATATACGTGTAGATGCTCATTCCATCTCTTATGTTCGCCTTAGTGCCTCATAAACTCAGGAATGACGCAGAGCCATTTACGGTGCTTATCGTCCACTGACAGATGTCGCTTCGGCCTCATCAGACACCATGGACATAACGTTGAGTGAAGCACCAAATATGTTGTCTTACAGACCTGTTTTAACGCCTGCTTTTATAGCAGGCGTTTTTTTATGCCCATAAAAAAAGGAGGCCGTCTGGCCTCCCTGTTAATTACTGCTGTGTGCCGTTGTTCTGCAACGTCAACAGCAACCCATCTCGCCGCATGGCAGCAGCCTCTTCTGGCTTATGCTGTTTGTCGAGCGTATCGGCAAGCCACGCGTAGTCATAGGCGTCCGGACGCTGTTTCAGTGCCGCACGGAAGGCGAGGCTCGCCTCCTGCCATTCGCCGTGCTTCATCAGCGACTGGCCCAGCGTGCTCCACAGCAGCGGGCGGTCGCCGACGGTTTTGATCTGCTGACGCAGCACTTTCTCGACTTGCTCTGGGTTATTGGTTTTCAGGCGCGGGATCACCATGACCAGACGATCGTCGTACTGGCGCTTGAGACCGTCGAGGAGGATCTCCTGGGCGGTGTCATGATCGTCACATTCAATGAGATGTTCCGCCATCGCCACCTGCAGAGGAACCTGCTGACGCGTTTTCCGGCTCTGATTTTTCCACCAGGTCTTCAGGCCGTCGCTACCCAGGTCGGCGCGTGCCTGATCCATCAGGCCAATCCATGCCAGACGCTGAAGCTCGTCACGATGCTCGTCATCACCCACTTCGGCCTTCGCCATTGACGGAATGATGTCCAGCAGCGAGCCCCACGCACCGGTACGAATATAAGCCTGTTCGGCAAGACGCAGGACTTCAGGATGGCGGGGAGCAATTTCCAGCAGGCGGTCAACGCCATGGCGCGCCGCATGGTTCTCATTGCGTGCCAGCTGCAGACGAACGCGGGTGATCTCCACCGGAATCGGGTCACCGGAAGCCAGTTCTGACGCACGTTCCAGATGCTGATTCGCACGGGCTTCATCACCGCGCTGCTGCGCTGCTTCGGCAGCCAGAAGATAGTTCACCACCGGCTGTTCTGCATGGTCGGCATTTTTCGACATCAGCTTTTCAACCTGCTGATAATCGCCTTCGGCGAGCTTAAGGAGCGCCTGCTCGGTTTGCTTACGCGCACGACGACGCTTGCGGCCAACGAACCAGCCGCGCGTATGCGCGCCGGTACGGAAAATACGGCGCAGGATCCATTCGACTGCCAGCAGTACTACGACGCCGAGGATCAGAATAATCACCAGACCCGTTACGCTGGTTTCGATGTTGTAATTATCGGTCTGGATCAGAACGTATCCCTGATGACCGGCAAGCATCGGTCCCAGGACGATCCCGGCGATCAACAAAATGAAGAGTAAGAGAACTTTTAGCATCATTACTCTCCTTGTGGCGCGCTTTCAGGCGCTGGCGCTGGTGCCGCTCCGCCTGTTTGCTCTGCCGGAACGCCCGGCTGTGCCAGCAGGTTACGCACGCGCGTCTGCATCAGTTTCTCCAGTATCGGCTGGCTGGCCAGCTTATCCGGTACGTTCATCGTGATGTTCTGCTGGCTCAGCTTATCGATGTCTTCGAGGAAAGCGGTGGTCGTCGCGTCATCGGTATTGTAATACGCACGCACCCACGTCGAGACGTTATCCAGCGCCTGTTTGTAGGTCTCTTCCTGATGACGCGGCACAGCCTGAGCCGCCACCAGCAGGCGGGAACGGATGTTTTCGCGCAGATAGATATCCTGATTCGGCGCTAACAGCGGTACAGCGGTTTCATCGCGACGACGGATGGTGATAAAGCTGTCCATAAAGTTCTGCCAGCTTTTCTGCAGGTTAATGCGCCATTCGCTCAGAGAGCTGGAAAGCTCGGTACCGTCGGAATCCATGGGGGAGTCGTCGTCGTTGTTATCCGCCAGCTGCAGGTTATCAATCTGATTCGAAAGCTGGTTCACCTTGAGGATAATGCCGTCGTAATCCACCTGCGAAACGGCGGAAAGACTCGCGATATCTTCGGTGATCGCGCGACGTGCGGTAATGAGACTGGGATCGTTCATGTCTGCAAGGCTTGCATCGGCGCTTTTCAGCAGTGCGGCGGCGGTGGTAACGTCCTGGTCGCTCCAGAGCTTACGCCCGGCGAGTTTTACGAGGAAATCGGCCTGAGAGAGCAGCCAGGTTTTGGCATCGGTACCGGAAATCGTGGCGACTTTCTGCTGTACTTCGTCCAGTTGTTTGGTCAGCTCTTGCTGTTTGTTGTTTGCCTCGGCCAGCGCGGCAGCCTGCTGCTTAATCACCGCTTCCAGCTCGGTTTTCTGCGTTTCCTGCGCTTTTTGCAGGGAGGTAAGCTGATTGACCAGCGTATCGCTGGTGGCCGTCTGGTTAGCGCCCTGTTGCTTCACAAGGCCGTACAGGCCAACACCTGCCGCCAGTGCAATGGCGATGGCAATTGCGCTCAGCGCGAGGCTGGTTTTGTTGCTGCCGTTTTTCTTCTCAGCGGTTTTCTCAGTCGTCTCTGGCTGTGGCGTGGTGTCCACAGTCTCCCTGGTCTCTTCAACCACGGCGGAGGATTTTTCGTGTTCCGTCATTATGGCTTCCCATTTGAGAGTTATTGTAATGCGCGCAGCAGCGCATCGTTGTCGGCGTTATCAGCGATCCGAATATCCTGCCAGCCCAGTTCCCGGGCGAGGTTCGCCAGACGCTCACTGACGACCAGAAGCCGACAGCGGAGTAACCAGTTTTCGCGATACCAATGCGGTATCAGCGACCAAAGCTGTTGTAACATTTCACCGCTGGTGACCACCAGCGTATTAATGCCGCGCGCGTGCCAGCGCATCGCTTCTTCCGCGCCATCGTAGTGCTTTGCGCAACGCTGATAGCACTCAACGAACGTCACGTCGGCACCCCGTTCACGCAGCGTTTCGCCCAGCAGCTCGCGGCCACCATTGCCGCGCAAAATGAGCGCGCGCTTTCCGGCAATAGTTTGTAATTCAGGTAATTGTAGCAAGACTTCGCTAATTTCCCGATCTAACGGGTAGCGAACATCAGCGCCGCTTACGGTATGCAGCGCCAGCGCCGTTGAGCGACCAATGGCGAAATAGCGTGGGGCAGTTGTCCAGGACAAACTTTGCTGTTGCAGCTGGGCGTTGGCGAATTCCACGGCATGTTGCGACAACGCAAACAGCAGATCGCCTTCCTGCAGGGTATTTATCCGATCGGCGAGCGCAGAGAGCTCGCGACCGGGGGAGAATTCAATCAGCGGAAAACTCCAGGCCACCTGCCCCAGTGTGCGCAGACGGCTCACTAACTGCTCTCCTGCGGGAGAAGGGCGGGTGACAAGAATACTCATGCAGGGGGTTCTCCGTTATAGACCTCAGCCAGGATTTCACGCGCGCCGTTATTCAGCAGCTCTTCCGCCAGCGACACGCCAAGCTGTTCGGCATCTTGCGGATTGCCACGACGTTCGCCGCGTACCATCTGTGAACCGTCCGGGGCACCCACCAGCGCGCGCAGCCAGAGTTTCCCTTCGGTTAATTCAGCATAGCTGCCAATCGGCACCTGGCATCCGCCTTCGAGGCGGGTATTCATCGCCCGCTCGGCTTTTACGCGGATAGCGGTCTCGTCATGGTTCAGCGGCGCGAGCAGTTGGCGGGTACGCACATCGTCCAGACGGCACTCGATGCCGACGGCACCCTGGCCCACGGCCGGCAGCGACAGTTCTGGTGGTAGCGCCACGCGAATGCGTTCCTCCAGCCCCAGACGCTTCAGTCCAGCGACGGCAAGAATAATGGCATCGTATTCACCGTTATCCAGTTTGCCCAGGCGTGTGCCGACGTTGCCGCGCAGCGAGCGGATGATCAGGTCAGGGCGACGCTCCGCCAGCTGACACTGACGGCGTAAACTGGAGGTGCCAACTACGCTACCTTCGGGCAACGCATCAAGCGAGTCATAGCGGTTAGAGACAAACGCATCACGCGGATCTTCGCGCTCGCAGATGGTCACCAGCCCCAGCCCTTCCGGGAACTCGACGGGCACATCTTTCATGGAGTGCACGGCGATATCGGCGCGGTTCTCAAGCAATGCCAGTTCCAGTTCTTTGACAAACAGGCCCTTGCCGCCCACCTTCGCCAGTGGCGTATCCAGGATCACGTCACCGCGCGTGACCATCGGCACCAGCTCGACGCGCAATCCATTGTGGCAGGCTTCAAGGCGCTGCTTAACATAATGTGCCTGCCAGAGCGCGAGAGGGCTTTGGCGTGTGGCAATTCTCAAAACATTGTCTAACATGCTTGTTACCGTCATTATCAATCGCTAACCATCCTAACATTGTTGACTCTGGGATGGCAGTTTTACGGTTGATGAAGCGCGAGAGGGACACGGTGGCGTATTGGCCAGCCATAGCCGTATTCAGGAATTTACACGTACAGAACGGTGCTACACTTGTATGTAGCGCATCTTTCTTTACGGTCAACCGGCAAGGTGTTAAATTGATCACGTTTTAGACCATTTTTTCGTCGGTACCACCATAATGATAAGGGCGAAAAAAGGGTAACGGTTATCTTTTTGAAATACTGCGGGCTCGCGGTTATTCGTGTTTTGAATGGCTTACGACACCCGGAAACATCAGGCGATACGTCTTGTACCTCTATATTGAGACTCTGAAACAGAGACTGGATGCCATAAATCAATTGCGCGTGGATCGCGCGCTTGCTGCCATGGGCCCTGCTTTCCAGCAGGTATACAGTCTGCTGCCGACATTATTGCACTATCACCATCCGCTGATGCCTGGGTACCTTGACGGTAACGTTCCCAGAGGCATATGTCTTTTCACGCCTGATGAAACCCAACAGCATTATCTGAACGAGCTGGAACTCTACCGCGGCATGCCGCCGCAGGAATCACCGACAGGTGAATTGCCGATTACCGGCGTTTACACGATGGGGAGTACCTCATCGGTAGGGCAAAGCTGTTCTTCAGACCTGGATATCTGGGTCTGCCATCAATCCTGGCTCGATAACGAAGAGCGGCAGCTGCTGCAGCGTAAATGCAGCCTGCTGGAGAGCTGGGCCGCGTCGCTTGGCGTGGAAGTGAGCTTCTTCCTGATTGATGAAAACCGTTTCCGCCATAACGAAAGCGGCAGTCTGGGTGGTGAAGACTGCGGCTCGACTCAGCACATCTTATTGCTGGATGAATTTTATCGTACTGCTGTGCGTCTGGCCGGGAAGCGTATTCTGTGGAATATGGTGCCGTGCGATGAAGAAGAGAATTATGACGACTACGTCATGTCGCTTTATTCGCAGGGCGTTCTGACGCCAAACGAGTGGCTGGATCTGGGCGGCCTTAGCTCCCTGTCCGCAGAAGAGTACTTCGGCGCTAGCCTCTGGCAGCTCTATAAGAGCATTGATTCACCGTACAAAGCGGTGTTGAAAACGCTGTTGCTTGAAGCCTACTCCTGGGAATACCCCACGCCGCGTCTGCTGGCGAAAGATATCAAGCAGCGCCTGCACGATGGTGAGATTGTCTCCTACGGGCTTGATGCCTACTGCATGATGCTGGAACGCGTTACCGAATACCTGAAAGCCATTGATGACTCGACGCGTCTTGACCTGGTGCGTCGATGTTTTTATCTCAAAGTTTGTGAAAAACTGAGCCGCGAGCGCGCCTGTGTGGGCTGGCGTCGTGAAGTGGTCAGCCAGTTAGTGAAAGAGTGGGGATGGGACGAAGCGCGTCTGTCCATGCTCGACAACCGCGCTAACTGGAAAATCGATCAGGTGCGTGAAGCGCATAACGAACTGCTCGATGCGATGATGCAAAGCTACCGTAACCTGATCCGCTTTGCGCGCCGCAACAACCTTAGCGTCTCCGCCAGCCCGCAGGACATTGGCGTACTGACCCGTAAGCTCTATGCCGCGTTTGAAGCGCTGCCGGGCAAAGTCACCCTGGTGAACCCGCAGATTTCGCCTGATCTGTCAGAACCGAACCTGACCTTTATCTATGTACCGCCGGGCCGCGCAAACCGCACCGGGTGGTATCTGTACAACCGTGCGCCTAGCATGGACTCGATCATCAGCCATCAGCCGCTGGAATATAACCGCTACCTGAACAAACTGGTGGCCTGGGCGTGGTTTAACGGTCTGCTGACTTCACGCACCCGCCTGTTTATCAAGGGCAACGAGGTCGTCGATTTAGCCAAGCTGCAGGAGATGGTGGCTGATGTTTCGCACCACTTCCCACTGCGTCTGCCTGCGCCAACGCCGAAAGCGCTCTACAGCCCCTGTGAAATTCGCCATCTGGCGATTATCGTCAACCTGGAATACGACCCGACGGCAGCTTTCCGTAATCAGGTAGTCCATTTTGACTTCCGCAAACTGGACGTCTTCAGCTTTGGCGAACAGCAAAACTGTCTGGTGGGCAGCGTGGATCTGCTGTACCGCAACTCGTGGAATGAAGTGCGTACTCTGCATTTCAACGGCGAGCAGGCGATGATCGAAGCGCTGAAAACTATTCTGGGCAAAATGCATCAGGACGCCGCGCCGCCGGACAGCGTCGAAGTGTTCTGCTACAGCCAGCACCTGCGCGGTTTGATTCGTACCCGCGTGCAGCAGCTGGTCTCCGAGTGCATCGAGCTGCGTCTCTCCAGTACCCGTCAGGAAACCGGGCGTTTTAAAGCGCTGCGCGTCTCCGGCCAGACCTGGGGGCTGTTCTTCGAACGTCTGAATGTATCGGTACAGAAGCTGGAAAACGCCATTGAGTTTTACGGGGCGATTTCACATAACAAGCTGCATGGACTGTCGGTCCAGGTGGAAACCAACCACGTCAAACTGCCACAGGTGGTGGACGGCTTTGCGAGTGAAGGGATTATTCAGTTCTTCTTCGAAGAGTCGGGCGACGATGCCGGGTTTAACATTTACATTCTGGATGAGACCAACCGCGCCGAGGTGTATCACCATTGTGAAGGTAGCAAAGAGGAGCTGGTGCGCGACGTCAGCCGTTTCTACTCTTCTTCACATGACCGCTTCACCTATGGCTCCAGCTTTATCAACTTCAACCTGCCGCAGTTCTATCAGATTGTGAACGTTGATGGGCGAGCGCAGGTGATCCCGTTCCGTACGCAGGCAATTACCCCTGCGGTGCCAGCAAACCAGGATACCGCACCGCTGTTGCAGCAGTATTTCTCCTGATTTCGTGAGCCCGGTGGCGGCTAAGCCTTACCGGGCCTACAACAGCCCGAACCCGTAGGCCGGGTAAGCGCAGCGCCACCCGGCAACAAAACTACCTGAAACTGACGGTCTCACCCGCCTGCGCCGTCGCTGCCTGCTCCAGCAAATCCCAGAACGTTTCGCCGCTGCGGTCGCAAATCCATTCCCCGTCTTTCAGATCGAAATGATATCCGCCCTGTTTTGCGGCCAGCCAGACCTGGTGAAGCGGTTCCTGGCGGTTAATAATAATTTTGCTGCCGTTTTCGAAGCTCAGGGTCAGAATGCCGCCGTTGATTTCACAATCGATATCGCTGTCGCCGTCCCAGTCGTCGAGACGTTCTTCGATGGTCATCCACAGGGTGTCTGCAAGGCGATGGAATTCACTGTCGTTCATGGTTTTGTTCCTGTTTTTCGTGATGCCGGCAGTATAACGCTAAATAATTCCCGTTGCAGGAAAGCGGCAAACTCTTGCTTTTGTGTCTTCTCCTGCGATGATAGAAACAGATTTGAACTTACGGGCAACTTTATAATGAAAAACGCTTTCCGAACGCTTGCCGTTCTCATCACCCTGTTTAGCCTGACGGGCTGCGGACTGAAGGGACCACTCTACTTCCCACCTGCGGATAAAACCGCGCCGCCGCCGACGAAACCCGTCCAAAGCGGCATTGAGTCTACCACGCCAAATACTAACGATCGTGGCGAAAACGGTGGCCCGACTCAGGTTAATCTCTGACGACAACGTTCTGTACCCGCGCAATGGAGCAAATGATGCAGTTCTCTAAAATGCATGGCCTTGGCAACGATTTTATGGTCGTCGACGCGGTAACGCAGAATGTGTTTTTCTCCCCGGAACTGATCCGTCGCCTGGCGGATCGGCATCTGGGCGTGGGGTTTGATCAACTGCTGGTGGTTGAGCCGCCATACGATCCCGACCTCGATTTCCACTACCGTATTTTTAACGCGGACGGCAGCGAGGTTAACCAGTGCGGCAACGGTGCGCGCTGTTTTGCCCGCTTTGTCCGCCTGAAAGGGCTGACCAACAAGCGCGATATTCGCGTCAGTACGGCCAACGGCCGCATGGTGCTCAGCGTCACCGATGACGAACTGGTGCGCGTGAACATGGGCGAGCCTAACTTCGAACCCTCTGCCGTGCCGTTTCGCGCAAATAAAGCGGAAAAGACCTATATTATGCGTGCGGCCGAGCAGACAGTATTGTGCGGCGTCGTCTCGATGGGTAATCCGCACTGCGTGATTCAGGTGGATGATGTGGAAACCGCCGCGGTTGAAACGCTCGGTCCGGTGCTGGAAGGCCACGAGCGTTTTCCGGAGCGGGCGAACATCGGTTTCATGCAGGTGGTGAAGCGTGAGCACATTCGCCTGCGGGTTTACGAGCGCGGCGCGGGCGAAACCCAGGCCTGCGGTAGCGGTGCGTGTGCGGCCGTGGCGGTCGGCATCTCACAGGGGCTACTCGCCGAAGAGGTTCGCGTCGAGTTACCGGGCGGTCGGCTTGATATCGCCTGGAAAGGACCGGGTCATCCACTGTATATGACTGGCCCGGCGGCACATGTCTATGACGGGTTTATCCATCTATGAAACAACCAGGGGAAGAACTGCAGGAAACAGTGACGGAACTGGACGACAGAGCTGTTGTGGATTATCTGCTGCGCAATCCTGAGTTTTTTATTCGCAATGCACGCGTCGTCGAAGAGATGCGCGTGCCGCATCCGGTTCGCGGGACCGTGTCGCTGGTCGAATGGCACATGGCGCGCTCGCGCAACCACATCAATCAGCTTGAAGAGAACATGACGCTGCTGATGGAACAGGCCAGTACCAACGAAAGCCTGTTCTATCGTTTGCTGCATTTGCAGGCGCGTCTGGCCTCGGCGCACAGCCTTGATGAGTTCCTTAGCCGCTTCCACCGCTGGGCGCGTGAGCTTGGGCTGGCGGGTGCAACGATTCGTCTTTTTCCTGACCGCTGGCGCATTGGCGCACCGTCCGGGTTTACCCATCTGGCGCTCAGTCGTCAGGCGTTTGAACCGCTGCGCATTCAGCGTCTGGGCCATGCGCATCACTATCTGGGGCCGCTGAACGGGCCTGAACTGCTGGTGGTATTACCGGAAGCGAAGGCGATTGGCTCGGTGGCGATGTCGCTGATGGGACGCGATGGCGATCTGGGCGTCATGTTATTTACCAGCCGCGACGCGCACCACTACGAGCAAGGCCAGGCCACGCACCTGCTGCAGGAGATCGCCCTGATGCTGCCCGAACTGCTGGAGCGCTGGATTGAACGCGTATGACGGACGGACTGCTTTCCACTGACGTCGCGCGCTTTCTGCGCTATCTGGGGGTGGAACGTCAGCTCAGCCCCATTACGCTGCTTAACTACCAGCGTCAGCTTGATGCCATCATGCAGATTGCCGACGAGATCGGCCTGAAAAGCTGGCAACAATGTGACGCTGCCACGGTACGCGGGTTCGTTGTGCGTAGCCGTAAAAAAAACCTCAGCCCGGCGAGCCTGGCGCTCAGGCTTTCCGCGCTACGCAGTTTCTTTGACTGGCTGGTCAGCAAGGGTGGCATAAAAGCCAACCCGGCAAAAGGGATCGCCACGCCGAAAGCCCCGCGCCATCTGCCGAAAAATATCGACGTCGACGACGTAAACCGTCTGCTGGATATCGATCTGAACGATCCGTTGGCGGTGCGTGACCGCGCGATGCTGGAGGTGATGTACGGTGCCGGACTGCGTCTGTCTGAACTGGTCAATCTCGATATAAAACATCTCGATCTGGACACCGGCGAAGTGTGGGTGATGGGCAAGGGCAGCAAAGAGCGCCGCCTGCCCATTGGCCGCAATGCCGTCGCCTGGATTGAGCACTGGCTTGACCTGCGCGGGCTATTTGGCGCGGAAGAAGATGCGCTGTTTTTATCGAAACTCGGCAAGCGGATCTCGGCGCGTAACGTACAGAAGCGCTTTGCGGAGTGGGGTATTAAGCAGGGGCTGAACAGTCATGTTCACCCGCATAAGCTGCGCCACTCTTTTGCGACACACATGCTTGAGTCGAGCGGCGATCTGCGCGGCGTGCAGGAGCTCCTCGGCCATGCGAATCTGTCGACCACTCAAATCTACACCCACTTAGACTTCCAACACCTTGCCTCGGTGTATGACGCGGCGCATCCACGCGCCAAACGGGGGAAATAATGCGTTTTTACCGCCCACTCGGCCAGATCTCAGCCCTGACGTTTGACCTTGATGACACCCTTTATGACAACCGCGAGGTGATTCTGCGTACCGAGCAGGAATCGCTGGCGTTTGTACAGAATTACCATCCGGCGCTGAAAGCGATGCAGAACAAGGACTTCCAGACGCTGCGTCAGTCCCTGCGGGAGACCGAGCCGGACATTTACCATGATGTGACCGAATGGCGTCGCCGCGCGGTGGAGCAGGCGATGCTCAACGCGGGTCTGAGCGTGCAGGACGCGGCCATCGGTGCTGAGGCAGCGATGGAAAACTTTGCCAAATGGCGCAGCCGTATCGACGTACCGCAGGAGACCCACGACACGCTGGCGAAGCTCGCCGAAAAGTGGCCGCTGGTGGCCATCACCAACGGCAATGCCCAGCCCGAGCTGTTTGGCCTCAGCGATTACTTTGAATTCGTGCTGCGCGCAGGCCCGCACGGTCGCGCCAAGCCGTTTAGCGATATGTACCACCTGGCGGCCGAAAAGCTGAATCTACCGCTCGGCCAGATCCTGCACGTGGGTGATGACCTGACTACAGACGTGGCCGGGGCTATCCGCTGCGGCATGCAGGCCTGCTGGATCAAGCCAGAGAACGCCGACCTGATGACCACGCTGGATAGCCGTCTTCTGCCGCACGTGGAAATTTCACGGTTGGCATCCCTCACGACGCTGATATAATCACCAGTAATATTGTATAAATTACCAGGGTTTTGCAGTTGTAGGCCCGGTAAGCGAAGCGCCACCGGGCGTTTTGCTCTGTTCCTGAATACTATGTGACGGTGCCAATGGACGTTTCTTACCTGCTCGACAGCCTTAATGACAAACAGCGTGAAGCCGTAGCGGCCTCGCGCACCAACATGCTGGTGCTGGCAGGGGCGGGCAGTGGTAAGACGCGCGTGCTGGTGCACCGTATCGCGTGGCTGCAGAGCGTGGAAAACTGCTCGCCGTACTCAATCATGGCCGTCACGTTTACCAATAAGGCGGCGGCGGAGATGCGTCACCGTATCGCCCAGTTAATGGGTACCAGCCAGGGCGGCATGTGGGTCGGCACCTTCCACGGCCTGGCGCACCGCCTGCTGCGCGCGCACCATATGGACGCCAACCTGCCGCAGGATTTTCAGATCCTCGACAGCGAAGACCAGCTCCGTCTGCTGAAGCGTCTGATCAAGGCGATGAACCTTGACGAGAAACAGTGGCCGCCGCGTCAGGCGATGTGGTACATCAACGGTCAGAAAGACGAAGGGTTGCGCCCGCACCATATTCAGAGCTTCGGCAACCCGGTGGAGCAGACCTGGCAAAACGTCTACAAAGCCTACCAGGAAGCTTGCGATCGCGCCGGTCTGGTGGATTTCGCCGAGCTGCTGCTGCGCGCCCACGAACTGTGGCTCAACAAACCACATATCCTTCAGCACTACCGTGAACGCTTTACCAATATCCTGGTGGACGAATTCCAGGATACCAACAACATCCAGTACGCATGGATCCGCCTGCTGGCGGGCGACACCGGTAAGGTGATGATCGTGGGGGATGATGACCAGTCGATCTACGGCTGGCGCGGGGCGCAGGTGGAAAACATCCAGCGCTTCCTCAATGACTTCCCCGGCGCACAAACCATCCGTCTGGAGCAGAACTATCGCTCCACCAGCAACATTCTGAGCGCAGCCAACGCCCTGATTGAAAACAACAACGGGCGTCTGGGTAAAAAGCTGTGGACCGACGGCGTCGACGGCGAGCCGATTTCAATTTACTGCGCCTTCAACGAGCTCGACGAAGCCCGCTTCGTGGTGAACCGTATTAAAACCTGGCAGGATAACGGCGGCGCGTTAGAGCAGTGCGCCATTCTCTACCGCAGTAACGCCCAGTCACGCGTGCTGGAAGAGGCGCTGCTGCAGGTAGGTATGCCGTACCGCATTTATGGCGGTATGCGCTTCTTCGAACGTCAGGAAATCAAAGATGCGCTCTCGTATCTGCGTCTGATTGCGAACCGTAATGATGATGCGGCGTTTGAGCGCGTGGTCAACACCCCAACCCGTGGCATTGGCGACCGCACGCTGGACGTGGTGCGTCAGGCCTCGCGTGACCGCCAGCTGACGCTGTGGCAGGCGTGCCGCGAGCTGCTGCAGGAGAAAGCCCTTGCCGGTCGTGCGGCCAGCGCATTGCAGCGCTTCCTTGAGCTGATTGACGCCCTGGCGCAGGAAACCGCCGATATGCCGCTGCACGTGCAGACTGACCGGGTGATCAAAGACTCTGGCCTGCGCACCATGTACGAGCAGGAAAAAGGCGAGAAGGGTCAGACCCGTATTGAGAACTTAGAGGAACTGGTCACGGCAACGCGTCAGTTCAGCTACAACGAAGAAGACGAAGACCTGATGCCGCTGCAGGCGTTCCTTTCCCACGCCGCGCTGGAGGCGGGTGAAGGGCAGGCGGACACATGGCAGGATGCGGTGCAACTGATGACACTGCACTCCGCCAAAGGTCTGGAGTTCCCGCAGGTCTTTATCGTCGGGATGGAAGAGGGGATGTTCCCGAGCCAGATGTCGCTCGATGAAGGCGGACGGCTGGAAGAGGAGCGTCGACTGGCCTATGTGGGCGTGACGCGCGCGATGCAAAAGCTGACGCTAACCTATGCGGAAACCCGCCGCCTGTACGGGAAAGAGGTCTACCACCGTCCGTCTCGCTTTATTGGCGAACTGCCGGAGGAGTGCGTGGAGGAAGTGCGCCTGCGTGCCAGCATCAGCCGCCCTGTCAGCCATCCGCGTATGGGGTCACCGATCTCTGAAACGGACACCGGCTACAAGCTGGGTCAGCGCGTGCGCCATTCGAAGTTTGGCGAAGGCACCATTGTAAATCTGGAAGGCAGCGGCGAGCACAGCCGCCTGCAGGTGGCGTTCCAGGGGCAGGGGATCAAATGGCTGGTGGCCGCTTACGCTAAGCTGGAAACAGTGTAACATTCAGAAAAATATCATTATTTTGTAATAATGTGCTAGCCTTATACGTTGAAGGTCAATTAATGCCCTTCAGCGTTCCGTTGCGTGTTGACGCCACAGTTACTGCTGGCGTAACATGCGCGCACGATTACGCTAAGAGGACATTCGCCTTGGACACACCCAGTAGATACTGGCTCAATTCCCTGTCATCCAGGAACAACTCCTAAGGCTATCTCCCCTTGCTGATGGCCTTAGTGGTTGTCAGCGACTGCATTATTCCCGTCGCGCTGAGTCAGGCTGTTTAATGGTCTGAAACCCAATTTGTTTCTGTGTGCCCACCGAACTGTCCGATATTTTTTGCATTGGGAGTCCCGGTCATGTTGAGCGCATTTCAACTCGAAAATAACCGACTGACTCGGCTTGAAGCCGAAGAGTCACAGCCCCTCATTGATGCCGTATGGGTGGATCTGGTCGAGCCGGACGACGATGAGCGCCTTCGCGTACAATCTGAGCTGGGGCAAAGCCTGGCAACCCGTCCTGAACTGGAAGACATCGAAGCTTCTGCGCGTTTTTTTGAAGATGAAGATGGCCTGCACATTCACTCCTTCTTCTTCTTTGAAGATGCGGAAGACCATGCGGGCAACTCCACCGTGGCCTTTACCATTCGCGACGGTCGCCTGTTTACCCTTCGCGAGCGTGAACTGCCCGCGTTTCGTCTCTACCGCATGCGCGCCCGCAGCCAGGCAATGGTGGACGGCAACGCTTACGAACTGCTGCTCGACCTGTTTGAGACCAAAATTGAACAGCTGGCGGATGAGATTGAAAACATCTACAGCGATCTGGAAAAGCTGAGCCGCGTGATCATGGAAGGCCATCAGGGCGATGAATACGACGAAGCGCTCTCCACGCTGGCCGAGCTGGAAGATATCGGCTGGAAGGTGCGTTTGTGTCTGATGGATACCCAGCGCGCGCTGAACTTCCTCGTACGCAAGGCGCGTCTGCCGGGCGGTCAGCTGGAGCAGGCGCGTGAGATCCTGCGCGATATCGAATCCCTGCTGCCGCACAACGAATCCCTGTTCCAGAAGGTGAACTTCCTGATGCAGGCGGCGATGGGCTTTATTAACATCGAGCAGAACCGCATCATCAAGATCTTCTCGGTGGTATCCGTGGTGTTCCTGCCGCCGACGCTGGTGGCCTCCAGCTATGGGATGAACTTCGAGTTTATGCCGGAGCTGAAGTGGAGCTTTGGTTACCCGGGGGCGATTATCTTTATGATCCTCGCCGGGCTGGCGCCGTATCTGTACTTTAAGCGTCGTAACTGGCTTTGAGAATCCGCCCGGTGGCGCTACGCTTACCGGGCCTACAGAACGTGTAGGCCGGATAAGGCGCAGCCGCCATCCGGCAAAAAGGCACTACAGCCCTTTGCGCACTCTGCGCTGGGTGTAAATCGCATCGGCGACAAAAATCGCCAGCGCTACCCAGATAAAGGCGAACGTCACCATCTTATCTGCGCCCGGCACTTCGCCGTAAAACACCACCGCCAGCAGAAACATCAGCGTCGGGCCGATGTACTGGAAGAAGCCCAGCGTGGAGAGACGCAGACGCGTTGCCGCACCGGTGAAGCACAGCAGAGGAATAGTGGTCACCACGCCTGCCGCCATCAGCATCAGATTCAGCGACCACGGGTTGCTGCCCATATGACTGGTGGCGCTGTCGGCGATACCGAAGAGGTAGATCGCCGCCACCGGCAGCAGCCACAGGGTTTCAAACAGCATCCCCGTTTGGGCTTCCACCGCAATCTTGTTACGTACCAGACCGTAGAACGCAAAGCTGAACGCCAGGCCGAGGGCAATAATCGGCAGCGAGCCGAACGTCCAGAGCTGTACCAGCACGCCGCAGAAGGCCAGAAACACCGCCAGCCACTGCATACGGCGGAAACGTTCGCCGAGGAAAAGCATCCCCAGTACGATGTTCACCAGCGGGTTAATAAAGTAGCCAAGACTGGCTTCGAGCATGTGGTGGTTATTCACCGCCCAGATAAACAGCAGCCAGTTTCCGCCAATGAGCACCGCCGAGAGTGCCAGCAGGAAAACTTTCTTAGGCGTTTTGAGCAGCGTCTTGACGCCGGACCACTGACGGCTGAGGCTCATTAGCGCGATCATAAAGAAAAAGGACCAGATGACGCGGTGAGTGAGGATCTCGTCGGCCGGTACATAAGCGATAAATTTGAAGTACGCCGGTGCAATACCCCAAATAAAATAAGCGGCAAGGGCGAGTAAAACGCCCTGCCGCGTCTGTTTAGCATCCATCGGGAAAATCCGTTACAAAAAAGTGAATTAATTTTACCCGATTTTGCCGCTTCAACCCACCATATAAGTGGCGGTTGCGCTGGCGATATAAACCTGTTCTTCGTTGTGTAATTCTACGCGCGCCACCGCAACTTTATTCCCCGCACGCAGCAGGCTGCTGGAGCAGGTAAAGCGATTGCCGCGTCCGGGGCGAAGATAATCGACGCGTAAATCAATGGTGCCCATGCGTGCCAGACGCTGGCGGAGTTCGTCTTCATTGATGGTGTCATGACGCGTCAGCGTACTGCCCACGCAGACCAGACCAGCCGCCACGTCCAGCGCGGAAGCAATCACCCCGCCGTGCAAAATACTTTGCGCCCAGTTGCCCACCATCATCGGCTGGTTGTTGAAGCTCAACTGGGCAAACTCTTTCTCGTAACGCTCCAGCTCCAGACCCAGCGCACGGTTAAATGGCATATGGTAAACAAAAATCTCGCCCACGAGCTTTAACACTTCTTCAGAGGTAAGCATGGCTGACATGAGGTTTCACATCCCTATTGTTAATGAAATGTTGATTTTATGCCTCAACAATACGGATTTCCACTTTCAGAAACGAGGAGGCGGAAGTTGGCGCAGAAGTCTGTAGAATGCCCGGATAAAATTATTCATTACACGTCACTATTTCAGGAGAACACCACCGATGCGGACGTATCTGGGTTGGTTACTAGCGGCGGTTGCGCTGCCCCTCACAGCATATGCGCAGGAAGCGACAGTTAAAGAAGTGCACGATGCGCCATCCGTACACGGTAGCATCATTGCTAACATGCTTCAGGAGCATGACAATCCGTTCACGCTTTACCCGTATGACACCAACTACGTGATTTACACCCAGACCAGCGATCTGAACAAAGAAGCGATAAGCTCCTATAACTGGTCTGATAATGCGCGTAAAGATGAGGTGAAGTTCCAGTTGAGCCTCGCCTTCCCGTTCTGGCGCGGTATTCTGGGGCCGAACTCGGTACTCGGTGCCTCTTACACGCAGAAATCCTGGTGGCAGCTTTCCAACAGCGGCGAATCTTCGCCGTTCCGTGAAACCAACTATGAGCCGCAGCTGTTCCTTGGCTTTGCAACGGATTATGAATTTGCCGGATGGACGTTGCGTGACGTCGAAGTCGGCTTTAATCACGATTCTAACGGCCGTTCCGACCCCACGTCTCGTAGCTGGAACCGTGCCTATACGCGCCTGATGGCGCAGAACGGCAACTGGATGGTGGAAGTGAAGCCGTGGTATGTGGTGGGGAGCACCGACGATAACCCGGATATCACCAAATATATGGGTTACTACCAGCTCAAGGTCGGCTACCAGTTAGGCGATGCCGTGCTGAGCGCGAAAGGCCAGTACAACTGGAATACCGGCTACGGTGGTGCGGAAGTGGGCCTGAGCTATCCGGTAACGAAGCACGTGCGCCTCTATACGCAGGTGTACAGCGGTTACGGCGAGTCGCTGATCGACTATAACTTCAACCAGACCCGCGTGGGTGTGGGCGTAATGCTGAACGATATTCTCTAAGCTGCTCGAATGTTTTTGCGTTAAACGTTGAAGTTTCTCTCTCAGGCGCTGAAAATAGCGCCTGTTTCATTTCTGGCATATGGGGTTAACGTGGCGCAGGCGGAAGTATTGAATCAGGAGTCGCTGGCTAAACAGGTTTTGCATGAAACCTTTGGCTACCAGCAGTTCCGCCCTGGCCAGGAAACCATCATTGAAACCGTGCTGGAAGGCCGTGATTGTCTGGTCGTTATGCCGACCGGCGGCGGGAAATCACTCTGTTATCAGGTGCCCGCGCTGGTGCTTAACGGCCTGACGGTCGTGGTATCGCCCCTTATTTCTCTGATGAAAGACCAGGTTGATCAACTGCTCGCCAACGGCGTGGCGGCGGCCTGTCTTAATTCCACGCAAACCCGGGAGCAGCAGCAAGAGGTGATGGCCGGGTGTCGCACCGGGCAGGTTCGTCTGCTGTATATCGCGCCGGAACGCCTGATGCTGGATAACTTCCTCGACCATCTCGCACACTGGAACCCGGTCCTGCTGGCGGTGGATGAAGCGCACTGTATCTCGCAGTGGGGGCACGATTTCCGCCCGGAATATGCCGCCCTCGGCCAGCTCCGTCAGCGCTTCCCGGAACTGCCGTTTATGGCGCTTACCGCCACGGCAGATGATACGACGCGTCTGGATATCGTTCGCCTGCTGGGGCTGAATGATCCCTATATTCAGGTCAGCAGTTTCGACCGCCCTAACATCCGCTACATGCTGATGGAAAAATTCAAGCCGCTGGATCAGCTCCTGCGCTATGTCCAGGAACAGCGCGGCAAGTCGGGCATTATTTACTGCAACAGTCGGGCGAAGGTGGAAGACACCGCCGCGCGTCTGCAAAACCGTGGCTTTAGCGCCGCGGCGTATCATGCCGGGCTGGAGAACCACATCCGCGCGGATGTGCAGGAGAAATTCCAGCGTGACGACCTGCAGATTGTGGTCGCGACGGTGGCGTTTGGAATGGGGATTAACAAGCCCAACGTGCGTTTTGTGGTGCATTTCGACATCCCGCGTAATATCGAATCCTACTATCAGGAAACCGGCCGCGCCGGGCGTGATGGTCTGCCTGCGGAAGCGATGCTGTTTTACGATCCAGCCGATATGGCGTGGCTGCGCCGCTGTCTGGAAGAGAAACCGCAGGGACAGCTGCAGGATATCGAACGCCATAAGCTCAACGCGATGGGGGCGTTTGCCGAAGCGCAAACCTGCCGCCGTCTGGTGCTGCTCAACTATTTTGGTGAAGGGCGACAGGAGCCGTGCGGCAACTGCGATATCTGCCTGGATCCGCCGAAGCAGTACGATGGCCTGATGGACGCGCGTAAGGCGCTTTCGACCATTTACCGTGTGAATCAACGCTTCGGGATGGGTTACGTGGTGGAAGTGTTGCGCGGCGCCAATAACCAGCGTATCCGCGACATGGGCCACGACAAACTGCCGGTATACGGGATCGGTAAAGATCAGAGCCACGAGCACTGGGTTAGCATTATTCGTCAGCTGATTCACCTCGGATTTGCCACGCAGAACATCGCTCAGCACTCGGCGCTACAGCTGACCGAAGCCGCGCGTCCGGTGTTGCGCGGTGACGTTGAACTGAAGCTCGCCGTACCGCGCGTGGTCGCCCTCAAACCACGCGTGATGCAGAAATCCTACGGCGGTAACTATGACCGCAAGCTGTTTGCCAAACTGCGTAAGCTGCGTAAAGCCATTGCTGATGAAGAGAACATCCCGCCTTACGTGGTGTTCAACGACGCGACGCTGATTGAGATGGCGGAACAGATGCCGCTCAGCGCCAGCGAAATGCTCAGCGTTAACGGCGTCGGCACGCGCAAGCTGGAGCGCTTCGGTAAAGAGTTTATGGCGCTTATCCGTTCTCACGTTGACGGAGATGATGAGGAGTAGTCAGCCGGCCAAAAAAGTGCCAGTATGATGACTCACTGAATTATTTCCCTGCGAGCCAATTATGTTAATGCTATTTCTCACCGTGGCGTTAGTGCACATCGTTGCGCTGATGAGCCCGGGCCCTGACTTTTTCTTCGTATCGCAAACAGCAGTCAGTCGTTCCCGTAAAGAGGCGATGATGGGCGTGCTCGGTATTACCATGGGCGTCATGGTCTGGGCGGCCGTTGCGCTGCTCGGTTTGAACCTGATCCTGGCGAAGATGGCCTGGCTGCATAACATTATTATGGTTGGCGGTGGCCTGTACCTGTGCTGGATGGGCTACCAGATGCTGCGCGGGGCGCTGAAAAAAGAAGAGAAAAAACCGCAAGAGCCTAAGGTGGAGCTGGCAACGGGTGGACGGAGCTTTGTAAAAGGGCTGCTGACCAACCTGGCGAATCCGAAAGCGATTATCTATTTCGGCTCGGTGTTCTCGCTGTTTGTGGGCGACAGCGTTGGCGCGGGCGCACGTTGGGGCATTTTCCTGCTTATCGTCGTGGAGACCTTCGCGTGGTTCACTATCGTGGCAAGCCTGTTTGCCTTACCGGCGATGCGCCGTGGCTACCAGCGTATCGCGAAGTGGATCGATGGCTTCGCCGGCGCGCTGTTTGCCGGCTTCGGCATTCATCTCATCATTTCTCGCTAAGCATGACGCGCTGACGCAAGCAGCGCGCCAACCAGCATAAACAGCGAGCCAAACACTTTGTTCAGGGCCTTCATCTGCTTAGGCCCTTTTATCCATCCGGCAATCCGCTGTGCCAGCGTCGCGTAACCAATCATCACGATAATATCGACAATAATTGTGGTCGCACCCAGCACCACGTACTGCATCACCTGAGGCTGGTGCGGCACGATAAACTGTGGGAACAGCGCGGCGAGGAACACAATGCTTTTCGGGTTGGTCAGGTTGACGAATACTGCCCGCTTAAACAGATGACCACGGTTTTGCGTCTGCGCGAGCGTATTCAGGTTAATGGCGCCAGCCGCGCGCCACTGCTGAATACCCAGCCAGATAAGATATGCCGCACCGGCCCATTTCAGCACTTCAAACGCCAGCACCGAGCGGGAGAATAGCGTTCCCAGCCCAATCCCGACCAGGACGATGTGAATGCCCAGCCCGGTTTGCAAACCGGCAATCGACGCCGCCGCCCCGCGATAGCCGTGGTTGATGGAGGTAGTCATGGTGTTAATCGCACCCGAACCCGGTGAAAGGCTCAGGATGATGGATGTCAGCAGGTAGGCGAACCACCACTCGAAGGTCATTTGAAACTCCCGAATCGTCTGTTTTTATGCCACAATACGCTATTGATGAGTCATTTTGTGACCGGTTACGAAAAAAAACGATATTCCCTGGATTACGTGAGTGGAAACCCAATGTTTCAGCAGAAAAAGGACTGGGAAACACGAGAAAACGCATTTGCTGCTTTCTCTATGGGGCCGCTGACCGATTTCTGGCGGCAGCGTGAGGAAGATGAGTTTACGGGCGTCGGGGGCATCCCGGTACGCTTCGTTCGTTTCCGTGATGAGAAAAATGACCGGGTAATCGTGGTTTGCCCGGGGCGCATTGAAAGCTACGTTAAATACGCCGAACTGGCATACGATCTGGTCCATATGGGGTTCGATGTGCTTATCATCGACCACCGTGGACAGGGGCTGTCCGGACGCATGCTACAGGACACGCACCGTGGACATGTCGATCGCTTCAGCGATTACGTCGACGATTTTGCCGCGTTCTGGCAGCAGGAAGTGCAGCCCGGTCCCTGGCGTAAGCGCTATATCCTTGCGCACTCCATGGGTGGCGCTATTTCGACGCTGTTTTTGCAGCGGTATCAACACCAGTGTGATGCCATTGCGCTAACCGCGCCGATGTACGGTATCGTCATACGTTTCCCCGACTGGATGGTGCGTCATCTTCTCGACTGGGCTGAGGGCCATCAGCGCATTCGTGAAGGCTATGCCATCGGGACCGGACGCTGGCGTGCGCTGCCGTTCGCCATCAACGTCTTAACCCACAGTCGGCAGCGTTATCGCCGCAACCTGCGCTTTTATGCCGATGAACCGCGCTTACGCGTCGGTGGCCCGACCTGGCACTGGGTGCGGGAGGGGATTCTGGCCGGTGAACAGGTGCTGGCGGGGGTAGGTGATGATGACACGCCAACACTCCTGATTCAGGCTGAAGAAGAGCGTGTGGTCGATAACCGCATGCATGACCGTTATTGTGAATTGCGCGCCGCCGCCGGTCACCCTTGTGAAGGGGGAAAACCGCTGGTCATCAACGGCGCTTACCATGAGATCCTTTTCGAAAAGGACGCTATGCGCTCAGTCGCGCTCAACGCCATTGTTGAATTTTTCAACAGGCATAACTGATTATTGTTTTCCACCAGAGGTTGAAATCCCTATGTACCAGGTTGTTGCATCTGATTTAGATGGCACGCTGCTTTCCCCTGACCACACCCTGTCGCCTTACGCGAAAGAGACCTTAAAGCTTCTGACTGCCCGTGGCGTGAACTTTGTGTTTGCCACCGGCCGCCACCACGTAGACGTGGGGCAGATCCGCGATAATCTTGAGATCAAATCGTACATGATCACCTCCAACGGTGCGCGCGTGCATGATACTGACGGTAACCTGATCTTTACCCATAACCTGGATCGCGATATTGCCGCCGATCTCTTCGGCGTGGTGCATAACAACCCGGCTATCATCACCAACGTGTACCGCAACGACGACTGGTTCATGAACCGCCACCGCCCGGATGAAATGCGTTTCTTCAAGGAAGCGGTATTTAACTACTCCCTGTACGAGCCGGGCCTTCTTGAGCCGGAAGGTATCAGTAAGGTGTTCTTCACCTGCGATAGCCATGAAGAACTGCTCCCACTGGAACAGGCGATCAACGCCCGCTGGGGCGATCGCGTCAACGTGAGCTTCTCAACCCTGACCTGTCTGGAAGTGATGGCGGGGGGCGTCTCCAAAGGTCACGCGCTGGAAGCGGTCGCGAAACGTCTGGGTTTCGCGCTGAAAGACTGCATCGCTTTTGGTGATGGCATGAACGACGCTGAAATGCTCTCCATGGCAGGCAAGGGCTGCATCATGCAGAACGCGCATCAGCGTCTGAAAGATCTGCACCCGGAACTGGAAGTGATTGGTTCCAACGCTGATAACGCGGTACCGAAATACCTGCGCAAGCTGTTCCTTGAATAATCTTCATTCGGTTGTTTGTTGACCAGATGTCAACTGAAGAGTCCGCTACAATGCCTGTCCTTCTTTCTGAGAGACAAGCATTGTGGCGCTACTCATTATCACCACTATCCTGTGGGCCTTCTCCTTTAGCCTGATTGGCGAGTACCTTGCCGGTTCGGTCGACAGCTACTTCTCGGTGCTGATGCGCGTGGGGCTGGCGGCGCTGGTATTTCTGCCGTTTCTGCGCACGCGTGGTCAATCGCTGAAAACGATTGTGCTGTACATGCTGGTGGGCGCGATGCAGTTGGGCATCATGTATCTGTTCAGCTTCCGGGCTTACGTCTATTTGTCCGTCTCTGAATTCCTGCTCTTTACCGTGTTGACGCCGCTCTATATTACGTTGATTTACGACCTGCTCAGCAGGCGTCGTCTGCGCTGGGGATACCTGCTGAGCGCGGCGCTGGCGGTGATTGGCGCGGCAATTATTCGCTATGACAAAGTCAGCGATCACTTCTGGACCGGGTTGATGTTCGTCCAGCTCGCCAACATCAGTTTCGCCATCGGCATGGTGGGCTACAAACGCCTGATGGAAACCCGCCCGATGCCTCAGCACAATGCATTTGCGTGGTTCTATATGGGCGCGGCGATTGTCGCGGTATCGGCGTGGTTTCTGCTCGGTAACCCGCAAAAGCTGCCGACCACGTCGGTGCAGTGGGGCGTTCTGGTCTGGCTGGGCGTGGTGGCGTCAGGGCTGGGTTACTTCATGTGGAACTACGGCGCGACGCAGGTCGACGCCGGAACGCTCGGGATAATGAACAACGTGCACGTCCCGGCGGGGCTGCTGGTCAACCTCGCCATCTGGCAGCAGCAACCGCACTGGCCGAGCTTCCTTATTGGGGGAGCGGTGATCCTGGCTTCACTGTGGGTCCATCGCCGCTGGGTCGCTCCGCGCTCCGCACAAACGGAAGATGGTCGCACGCGTGGTTCCGCGCTGAGCGAATAAACGCTTCTGTCACCGGCTGACGCTGCTCGCCATCGCGCACGGCAGCGTACAGACGGCTCCACAGTCCTTCACCCAGGGTTTTGGTCACCACCAGGCCCTGGCGTTCAAAACTCTCCACCACCCAGTGCGGCAGCGCCGCGATGCCCATGTTGGCGGCAACCATCTGAATCAACAGCAGGGTGTTATCCACGCTTTTCAGCTGCGGGCTAATGCCTGCCGGCTGCAGGAAATGACGCCAGATATCCAGGCGACTGCGCTGAACCGGATAAATCAGCAGCGTTTCTGTTGCCAGGTCTTCCGGCGTGATGCGCGTTTTAGCCGCCAGCGGATGATCCGGTGCCAGCACCAGGCGCACTTCAAAATCAAACATCGGCGAATAGTGCAGGCCGCTGCGCGGCAGAATGTCGGAGGTCATCACCAGATCCAACTCACCCTGCTGCAGCGAGGGTTGCGGGTCGAACGTCACACCGGATTTAAAATCCATCTCCACCTGCGGCCACTTCTGGCGGAAGTTCTCAAGCGCAGGGGTCAGCCATTGAATACAGCTGTGGCACTCAATGGCGATGCGCAGTTTTGTCTGCTGCGGCTCGTTACAGGACTGTAGCGCGCTGGCGATCTGCGGCAGGACCTGATTCGCCAGTTGAAGAAGAATTTCACCCTGCGGCGTAAAGCGCAGAGGTTGGCTCTTACGCACAAAAAGACGAAATCCGAGGCGTTGTTCCAGATCGCTGAACTGGTGAGAAAGGGCAGACTGGGTCTGGTGCAGCGTGGCCGCAGCCGCCGCGAGCGATCCGCAGTTCCGCAACGCTTGCAGCGTTTTCAGGTGTTTTATCTCGATCATGAAAGTCCTTCACTTCGCCATGAACATTTTGCGCTTGAGGAATATACAGTACCTGCCAATTATAGATGTGTAAACATCTGGACGTCTAAATAGCGAAATTCACAAGGGGCATAACATGACAATCCGCAATCACACTCTCGGTTTCCCTCGCGTTGGCCTGCGTCGCGAGCTGAAAAAAGCGCAAGAAAGCTACTGGGCGGGTAACGCTACCCGTGAAGAACTACTGACCGTGGGGCGCGAGCTGCGCGCCCGTCACTGGGATCAGCAAAAGCAGGCGGGCATTGACCTGCTGCCGGTGGGCGATTTCGCCTGGTACGACCATGTTCTGACGACCAGCCTGCTGCTGGGCAACGTGCCGGCTCGTCATCAGAACAAAGATGGATCGGTAGATATCGATACCCTGTTCCGCATCGGCCGTGGTCGTGCGCCAACGGGTGAACCCGCGGCAGCGGCGGAAATGACCAAGTGGTTTAACACCAACTATCACTATATGGTGCCGGAGTTCGTAAAAGATCAGCAGTTCAAACTGACCTGGACACAGCTTCTGGACGAAGTCGACGAAGCGCTGGCGCTGGGCCACCAGGTGAAACCGGTGCTGCTCGGACCGGTAACCTACCTGTGGCTGGGCAAAGTCAAAGGCGAGCCGTTTGACCGCCTCAGCCTGCTGAAGGACATTCTGCCCGTCTACAAACAGGTACTGATTGAGCTGGGTAAACGCGGCATTCAGTGGGTGCAAATCGACGAACCTGCTTTGGTGCTTGAGCTGCCCCAGGTTTGGCTCGATGCCTTCAAACCGGCGTATGACGCGCTTACCGGGCAGGTGAAGCTGTTGCTGACCACCTATTTCGAGGGCGTGACGCCTAACCTGAGCACGATTGCCGCGCTGCCGGTTCAGGGCCTGCATGTTGACCTGGTTCACGGCAAAGATGACGTGAAGGAACTGCACAAACGTCTGCCCGCAGACTGGCTGCTCTCAGCGGGGCTGGTAAACGGTCGTAACGTCTGGCGTGCCGATCTCACCGAAAAGTATGCTCAAATTAAAGACATTGTCGGTAAACGTGAGCTGTGGGTGGCCTCATCATGTTCACTGTTGCACAGCCCGATCGATCTGAGCGTGGAGACCCGTCTCGACCCGGAAGTGAAAAGCTGGTTTGCCTTCGCCCTGCAAAAATGTGAAGAACTGGCGCTGCTGCGCGACGCGCTGAACAGCGGTGACACGGCGGCGATTACCGAATGGAGCGCCCCGATTCAGGCGCGCCGTCATTCGGCACGCGTGCATAATCCGGCAGTGGAAAAACGTCTGGCGGCCATCACCGCTCAGGACAGCCAGCGCCAGAGTCCGTATGAAGTCCGTGCCGAAGCCCAGCGCGCCCGCTTCAACCTGCCCGCATGGCCAACCACGACGATCGGTTCATTCCCACAAACGACCGAGATCCGCGGCCTGCGTCTCGACTTCAAAAAGGGCAATCTGGATGCGAATCACTACCGTACCGGCATTGCTGAGCACATCAGGCAGGCGATCATCGAGCAGGAGCGTTTAGGTCTGGACGTGCTGGTGCACGGTGAAGCCGAGCGTAACGACATGGTGGAATACTTCGGTGAACACCTGGACGGCTTCGTGTTTACCCAGAATGGCTGGGTGCAGAGCTACGGTTCCCGCTGCGTGAAGCCACCGGTGGTGATCGGTGACGTCAGCCGCCCGGAAGCGATTACGGTGGCGTGGGCGAAGTATGCTCAGTCTCTGACCGACAAGCCAGTAAAAGGCATGCTGACCGGGCCGGTGACCATTCTGTGCTGGTCGTTCCCGCGTGAAGACGTGACCCGTGAAACCATTGCGAAGCAAATCGCGCTGGCGCTGCGTGATGAGGTGGCGGATCTGGAAGACGCTGGCATTGGCATTATCCAGATTGACGAACCGGCGTTACGAGAAGGTTTGCCGCTGCGCCGCAGCGACTGGGATGACTATCTGAAGTGGGGCGTGGAAGCCTTCCGCATCAATGCGGCGGTGGCGAAGGACGACACGCAGATCCACACCCATATGTGTTACTGCGAATTTAACGACATTATGGATTCCATTGCCGCGCTGGATGCCGACGTGATCACCATCGAGACCTCGCGTTCAGATATGGAGCTGCTCGAGTCGTTTGAAGAGTTCGACTATCCAAACGAAATCGGACCGGGGGTGTACGACATTCACTCCCCGAACGTGCCGAGCGTGGAGTGGATTGAAGCCCTGCTGAAAAAAGCCGCTCAGCGTATTCCGGCAGAGCGCCTGTGGGTGAACCCGGACTGCGGCCTTAAAACCCGCGGCTGGCCGGAAACCCGCGCAGCGCTCGCCAACATGGTGAAGGCAGCGCAGCATTTGCGTCAGGGGTAAGTCTGCGCATTTCCCGCCGCCTGATACTCTACTCAGGCGGCATTTTCCGTCATTGCAATCCGCTTGCCTGCCGCGTCAAAGAGATGTAGATGAGCCTCCTGCACGGTCAGCGTGATACGTTGCTGCGCAGGCAGACTCAGTTGCTGGAAGGATTTCAGGCACACGGCATGCCCTGCCACGTCCAGCCACACCAGGGTTGAATCTCCCTGCAGTTCGCATAACCGCGTTTTCCCGCTCAGGCTAAAATCCCCCGGCTGCTGATAATCCAGGTGTTCAGGGCGGATCGCGACAAATACCGATTCCCCCTCCTGAATGTCTGCGGGCTGACGCGAAAGCGGGAAGACGGTATCAGGGTCGATATGCAATGCCCCCTGCTGCCAGATGGCGGGTAACATATTGATTTTTGGCGTACCGATGAATTCGGCCACGAAGCGGTTCGCCGGGGTGTTGTACAGTTCAAGCGGCGTACCCGTTTGCTCAATATTGCCTTTACACATCACCACGATACGGTCGGCCAGCGTCATCGCCTCGACCTGATCGTGCGTGACGTAAATCATGGTGTTTTTCAGGGTATTATGGAGTTGCTGGATCTCCTGGCGCATTTCAACCCGCAGAGCGGCGTCAAGGTTGGAAAGGGGTTCGTCAAACAGGAACAGCGCGGGCTGCTGGACAATAGAACGACCTATCGCCACGCGCTGGCGCTGGCCGCCGGAGAGGTGTTGCGGAAGCCTGTCGAGCAGCTCGTCCAGCCTGAGCATGTTGGCGGCATGGGTGATGCGCTGCGCAATGTCGGCCTCCGGGGTGCGGATATTGCGTAAGCCAAAGGCGAGGTTCTCCCGCACGGTCATATGCGGATAAAGTGCGTAGGACTGGAAAACCATCGATAAGCTCCGCTTGCCCGCCGCCAGGTGGGTGACATCCTCATTGCCCATCATCAGCATGCCACTGTCTGGCGCCTCTAATCCCGCGATCATGCGCAGCAGCGTTGATTTCCCGCACCCGGAGGGGCCCACAAGAACGATAAATTCTCCTGATGCTATCTCCAGTGACAGATCCGCCACGATGACGTTTTTATCGTACTTTTTATGAATATGTCGTAATGAAAGGGCGGTCATAATGTCTCCTGAGCCCCTTGTAGGGCAGAAATCAGCATCAGCACTTCATGAGTTTTATGGACAAGCAGAGCGGTATCTCCCCGCGCTTCAACATTAAGGCGAACCAGCGGCTCGGTATTGGAGGCGCGGAGGTTAAAACGCCAGTCTGCGAAGGACAGGCTCAGGCCGTCGCAGTTGTCGCGTTCGCATGCGACCGGGGCATAGTGCGCGGCGACGTCATTGAGGAGTGCGGCGGGCTCGTTGACCGTCAGATTGATTTCACCAGACACCGGATAGCGGGCCTGTGCGTGACGCATAAGATGAGAGAGCGGCTGCGCGTCTGCGCCCAGGATCTGGAGCATCAGGATCAGCGGGATCATGCCGCTATCGCAGTAGCCAAAATCGCGAAAATAGTGATGGCCACTCATCTCGCCGCCGTAAATGGCATTTTCCCTTCGCATCCGGGCTTTCAGGAAGGCATGCCCAGTTTTACTCACGATTGCGCTACCGCCGCAACGGGCGACCGTGTCGAGCGTGTTCCAGATTAAGCGGGGATCAAGAATGATACGGCTGCCGGGATAGCGTCGCAGAAAATGTTCGGCAAACAGCCCCACGAGATAATAGTTCTCAACGTAATCCCCGCGCTCGTCGAAGAAAAAGCAACGATCGAAATCGCCATCCCAGGCGATGCCAGCATCGGCGTGATGTTCGATGACGGCCAGTCGGGTGCTTTGCCGGTTTTCAGGCAGCATCGGGTTAGGTACGCCAGCGGGAAAGCGGCCATCTGGCTGGTGATGAATACGGATAAACTCGACCGGTACACCGGCACGCTTTAAGCCCTCATCAAGCGCATCTAGCGCCGGACCTGCGGTGCCGTGCCCGGCGTTGACCACCAGGCGTAACGTTCGCGTTGGGGACGTAGTGATAAATCGCAGCAGAGCGTTCACCCAGGCCGGGCGATTGTCGAAGGGAAAAATGCCCCCACGACGCACGCAGGGTGGAAAGCGGTTCTGTTCTGCCAGCGCTTTGATCTCCAGCAGACCGTTGTCATTACTGATCGGGCGCGCCTCAAGGCCAACCAGCTTAAAGCCGTTGTAATGGGCGGGATTGTGGCTCGCCGTCACCTGGATCCCTCCGTCTGCCCGCAATTCCCGGGTGGCGAAATAGACCTCTTCCGTACCGGTCATGCCCAGGTCGATAACATCGACGCCGCCTGCGGTAAGCCCGTCGATCAGGGCCGTTTTTAGCGCCTCCGAGCTGAGGCGGACATCAGCGCCTACTACCACGCGCCGGGGATGCAGCCAGACGGCGTACGCCCTTCCGATGCGACGCGCAATGTCAGGGGTGAGATTGACGTCAACTTCGCCACGAATGTCATAGGTTTTAAAGCACGTTAGTTCATCCATAGTTCACTCTTATCTTAAGCAGGGTAATCTCATGCCGTATCACGCTCGATAAGCCGGTGTTCCAGCGCAACGTGGGTGACGGGGCCATTGTTCAGAAGCAGATCAACCGCGATTTCACCTTTACGTTCGGCATCCTGCGCGATGGTGGTAAGTCCAGGTCCGTTATACTGCCGGGCGGTATTGTCGAATCCGGTAATGGCGACCCGGCCAGGTATAGCAAGACGCTGTCGCTGGCAATAATTCACCGCGCCGATGGCAAAACGATCGGATAAGCAGATCAGCGCCGTGATCTCAGGGTGTGCCGTCAGCAATGCTTCCGCTGCCCGTTCGCCGTGTGGCTCATCGTGATGGGTTTCACACAGCCAGCAGTCGCTGAGCGTAATACCGTGCTCTTGAAACGCGTCGCGGCAGGCATTCACGCGGGTCAGCATGAGTTGGTTATCCCCCGTCACGCGGTGCGTCAGAGGCCGCATCCCGCGCGCGTTCGGGTGAGACGGGAAGGCAATAATGCCGAAATGGCGATGACCCTTTTGTATCAGGTAGTGGGTGATATCACGCATGGCGCGTGTGTTATCCACCGACACGCTGCTGAACTGCGGAAGCTGAAAATCGAGCGTCACCACAGGCAGATTGCGGGCCAGGGTTTGTTGAATAATGGCGGCGCTGTTATGCGTGGCGTTGAGAATATACCCGTCCACCAGGGTAGTGAGCGATGAAGGCCCTTTTTGAAGCGGAATCAGCACCAGATTAATATTACGGTCTTCGCAGCGGGTCGCGACGCCGCGCATCAGGCTGACGTCATGCGGATCGATAAAAACATAGCTCATGGTATCGTTAAAAATGACGCCGATCGCCCCGGATTTTCCGGTGCGTAAAGCCCGGGCGAGTTTATCCGGCCCCTGAAATCCAACCTGACGGGCGTACCCAAGTATCTTTTCACGTAATTCAGCAGACAGCTTTTCGGGATTATTCCACGCGTTAGATACCGTGGTATGTGAAATACCCATCTCCGCTGCCAGCGATTTAATCGTCACGTTTTTATTCTTTCTTTTGCTAAATGAATTAGGCATTTTATATTCACGTAAATTATTTATGAGGCGTAATTAAATAAATAATAGCGGCTGAGTTTATCGTTAAATATAAATAGTTTTGTGATTTGTTTAACGTTAAACATAAAAAAGGGGTGTTAGCTTACGCACCATTCACAGAGTGCAGCAGTGAGCGATTAACACTTATCGACATCAGGGAGATATAACGTGAGAGTTGCAGAAGCAGCAAAATTAATAGCATCGGTAATATTCCTCTTTTTTCTTACCGGTTGCGGGCCTGATGATAAAAAAGAGACACAATCCGGGGCGCGTGAAACAATCAAAATGTGGGTCACACCCACCGTCAATGAAGAAGCCTTCTGGAGTAAAATAGTGGCGGAATGGAATAAAGACCCTGCCCATATGCCCGTCGAATTTACCGCTATTCCTGCCGCAAACAGTTCAGAAGAAGCGATAATGAATGCGCTGGCATCAGGGACTGAACCGGATATTTCAACCAATATATTTATTGGTTTTGCCAGCCAGCTTGTTGATGTCGGGCAGATAGAAGATCTCTCCAGAATGCCGGGTTTTCAGGAAACGATTCAGAAACGGCAAATGGCTTCTCTGCTGTCAGCCTGGGAATTAAACGGCAAACAAACGGTACTGCCGGTATATATCAACCCGATTGTCTGGTGGTGGCGCGGTGATTTACTGAAGCAATACGGTTTTGATCGGGTACCGGTTAGCTACGATGAACTTTACGCGCTGGCGAAGCGTCGGGCGGCGGATAATCACGGCTATGTGATACAGCTTACGGCAGGTAAAAACTGGTGGGAACGCTGGTTCGACTTCATTCCGCTGTTCTACGCCCAGAGCCACGGCAAGCCGTATCTGGTCGACAAAAAACCTGCGCTGACCACGCCTGCTGGCGAGGCCGTGCTGACCTTCATGGGCAACGTTTTTAACAATAAGTGGAGCAGCTACGACTTCACCTCTGCCGAGGATCCGCTCGCAACGGGGCAGGTTATCGCCTCAGCGCGCGGACCGTGGGATTTAGCCCGCTATCGCAAGCAGTATCCGGACATATTAAAAACGATTCAGATCGGTCCGATGCTGACCGAGACGGGCATTGAACACCCCTATACGTTCGGCGACAGCAAAGGTCTGGTGATCTTCAGTTCCAGTAAGCGAAAGGCGCAGGCCTGGCAGTTTATGCAGTGGGTCTTCAGTAACCCTGAACATGACCGGCTGTGGCTTGAGTTGACAGGGATGCCGCCCGCCCGCGCGGATTTAATGAGTAATCCGATCTTTGTCAGTTACTTCAAACAAAATCCGCTAGAGAAACAGATCGCCTCGTGGGTGGACGTCGCGCTTCCTCCTGCGGCAACAAACCAGACGACAGAAATACAGCGCAGCATGACGCAGATGCTTGAGCGCGTGATATTCAAAACCAGTACGCCTGCCGACGCGCTGAAACAATCTCAGCAGGAAATCAGCGCCCTCGCGGGCCAGTAGGGGGCATGATGGCTGGATATGAATCCCGAACCGGAGGCCTGCTGGCCTCCACCTGGATTGGCTATTCGCTGCTATTCTGGTTCTACCCCCTTGCCTGGCTGGTGGTGCTAAGCGTGACCCGCTGGCAGTTTATCGGCGTGCCGCAATTTACCGGTTTGCAGAATATTATTGGCGTACTGCACGATGCATTATTCTGGACATCCATGTGGAACATTTGCCGCTTTTTAATGTGGTATGTCCCGATCGTGTTTATTACCGCGCTGCTTTTTGCTGCCGGATTACGCAGAATTAACTACGGCCGGGGGTTTATCGCCTTAAGCTTTTTACTGGCAAATATCTCGTCAGGGGTGGCGTACTCAATTGTCTTTTCCCGTCTTTTTAATGAGTATGGCCCGGTTAACCGCTTATTGTCTGCGTGGTTTGGGATTTCCGTGCCGTGGTTTACCAACCCTGACTGCGCGATGCTATCCATTGCGCTTATCGTGACCTGGAAATTTGTCGGTTATTACGGATTAATTCTCTATTCCGGCATGCAGGCTATTCCATCGGATATTTATAGTGCGGCTATTCTCGATAAAACCGGGCGTTTTCAGAAAGGTTGGGCAATAACGCTGCCGATGATGAATCCGCAAATTGTGATGGTGATGGTGCTGGCTATTACGGTGGCGTTCAGTATTTTTACAGAGCCCTATTTAATTACCGGTGGTGGGCCACTAAACAGTACCACCAGTCCCATGGTGGTCATGTACGAAGCCGCGTTTCAAAATATGAAACCTACCTGGGCCGCTGCCATGTCGATTATCGTCGCTGCCTGCAGTTTTCTGATGATCTGGCTATTTCGTCGGTTATTCGAAAAACACATTGAGATTGTATGAATGAAAAAACTCACGCCCCTGAGCCTGCTAATTCATGCGCTGATGTTTATTCTGGCGTTAAGCTGGCTCTATCCGTTTGTCTGGATGGTCGTGTCATCCCTGAAGCCTACGGCACAGATTTATACCACGGATCTCTTTTCGGGCACGCTGACGCTCGAAAATTACACTTTCCTTTTCGATAACAGCAACAGGGCCGATAAGCCGTTTCTGCGCACGCTGCTTAACTCGCTTTTCGTCTCTGTCACCGTGACCGCGAGTGTGACCGTCACCTCCATGCTGGTGGGCTATGCGCTGGCAAAAACGGAATTCTGGGGCAAAAACGCTTTCCGTAATCTCTTGATTGTGCAGATGGTTTTCCCGGTTTTCATGTTCATCATTCCACAGTTTGTGCTGATGCGTGAGCTCGGTCTGATCAACCGTTACAGCGCCATGATCCTGCCTTATGCAATGAGTGCCTGGGGGATCTTCATGGTGTCTCAGAGCTTCAAGGGTACGCCCAACGATTACCTGTACGCCGCGCGTCTGGATCATGCCAGCCTGTGGGCCATTCTGCGGCACGTCATGATGCCGCTGAACAAGTCCATTCTAGCGATCGTGGCGCTATTTACCTTCTCAAGCTCGTGGGACAACTTCCTCTGGCCGCTGATTGTCATGCGCGATGCCGACAAAATGCCGTTTTCGGTGCTGCTGGCCACCTTCAGTAAATCCTACGGCGTTTATCTGGGGCCAGTGATGGCGGGAGCCGTGGTGCAAATGCTGCCGGTCATCGTGTTGTTTATCCTGTTCCGGAAATATTTCCTGCAGGGCATGTCGTTATCACTGAAATAAGGAATGTACGGTGAACAAACAACCCTGGTGGCAGGCCTGTACCTGTTACCAAATTTATCTGCCGTCGTTTTGCGATGGTAATGGTGACGGGCTGGGTGATTTCCCCGGCCTGCTCTCAAAAGTGGATTACCTGAGCGCGTTAGGCATCGGTGCCATCTGGATCACGCCGTTTTACCCCTCTCCTCTGGTGGATAACGGGTATGACATTAGTGATTACTGCGCCGTCGACCCACGATTCGGCACGCTGACCGATTTTCGCGACGTCGTTCATCGCTGCCATGAAAAGGGGATCCGGGTCATTATCGATCTGGTGCTTAATCATGTCTCTTCGCAGCATCCGTGGTTTCAGGATGCCTGGAATAATCCCGCAAGCCGCTATCGGGACTATTTTCTTTTCAGCGCGCACCCTAACAACTGGGAGTCATTTTTTTCCGGCAGCGCCTGGAGCCCGGAGCCGGACACCGGCGAGTTTTACTACCATAAATTCGCGCCTGAGCAGGTCGATCTTAACTGGGCGAACCCCGCGGTAGAGCAGGAAATGCTTCAGGTCATTGATTTCTGGCAGGCACAGGGCGTGGATGGCTTCCGCTTCGACGTGATTAATTTCCTCAGCACGCGCGGCATCGGGCCTGACAATCCGGAGAAAGCGGGAGTACAGCAGCATGAGCATGACGTGAACCAGCCGGGACTCATCGGCACACTGCAGCGCGTATGCCAACATGCCAGGCAGCAAGGGGATGTTTTCCTGATCGGCGAAATCGGCAGCGAGGAGAGGGAGACCCTGGCCCGTTATCAGGCCCCGTCGCTGATGGACGTGGTCTTTAACTTCAATATTGGCAGCCAGAAAACCTTCGATGCGGCACGCCTGTGCGACGAGATTAACGCCACGCTGGCGCTGCAGTCTGGCCTGCCGACGCTATTCTTTTCCAGCCACGATATGCCGCGCATGATTAGCCGCTTTGGTGAAGGCCCGCATGACGCCGCCCGGGCGTTGGCCGTTCTGGCGCTACAGCTGACCGTGCGCGGCGTACCGTTTATTTTTCAAGGTGACGAGTTGGGGATGCCCGACTATGTGCCTCAGACGGTCGGGCAGATTTTTGATATTCAGGGAAAAACCTTCTACGACACGGCCATGCGGCAGGGGTGCAGTGCCGCCGACGCGCTGGCGCAGGCCATTGAACATTCACGGGATGGGTCCCGTTCCCCCTTCCTCTGGTGCGACGCCCCGTTTGCGGGCTTTTCCACCTCCACGCCGTGGATGCCCGTCAGCCAGGACTATCCCTTGCTCAATGCCGAACATCAGATATCGACGTCCGGCTCGTTGTGGCGTCAGTACCAGACCTTCATTGCGCTTCGGACCGCCATCGGGGCGCTACAGCATGGGGAGTGCAGCCTGCTGAAACGCCATAAGGCGTGCGTCTGGTTTACCCGAACAACGACGCAGGAACAGGTCTGGGTGGCCGTGAATTTTGGCCAGCCGGTACAAAACCCATTGTGGGCCATTGAAGCGGATGTCCTGTACGGCCAAAACGCGCAGCAGCTGGACAAAAATCAAATTCTGATAAAAAGGAGTGTATATGAACAGACACGGTAAGAATCCGTTGATCACCCCCAGCGACGTGGCGCCTTCTCTGCCTGGACGGAAAGTGGAGTGCGTCTTTAACGCCGGTGTAACGGAGTATCATGGGGAGATTATCCTGCTGCTTCGGGTTGCCGAGAGCGTGATAAATGATGACCCACAGAAGATCGTCGTTCCGCTTCTGGTGCAGCAGTCCGGCGGCTGGCAGGCGGCAACAAAAACGTTCGACCGCAACGACCCGCGCTATGATTTTAGCGACCCGCGTACCATTGTGCTAAAAAGCGACCCGGCTCAGGTCTGGCTGACGTCAATGTCCCACCTGCGCCTGGCGCGAAGCCAGGACGGTGTAAATTTCACCATCGATCAACAGCCGTTTATTACCGCCGACAGCCGCTATGAGGAATTTGGCTGTGAAGATGCGCGTATCATCCTGATTGACGATGTCTGGTACATCAATTACTCCGCCGTGTCATCGCTGGGTATCTCCACCGCGCTGGCGACCACCGTTGATTTTATCTCCGTCGACAAGAAAGGGCTGATTTTCTGCCCTGATAACCGCGACGTCTGTTTCTTCCCGGAGAAGGTTGGCGGATCCTTCCGGGCGCTTACCCGGCCCGCGCCCTGCCATTTCGGCCACCCGGAAATCTGGATCTGCGAATCGCCCGATATGCTGCACTGGGGAAACCACCGGCATCTGCTGGGGCGCTCGGGAGACGAATGGGATGCGCTGAAGTCGGGTGGCGGCGCGCCGCTGATCAAGACCGCGCGCGGCTGGCTGGAGATTTATCACGGCGTTGACGCTAGCCAGCGTTATTGCCTGGGCGCTCTGCTTCTGGATCTTGAGGATCCGCTCACCCTCATCGCCAAATCTTCCGTACCGCTGCTGGAGCCGAGCGCGCCCTATGAGCGTGAAGGCTTTTTCGGTAACGTCGTCTTTACCTGCGGGGCGCTGGTGCGTAATGACACGTTGCATATCTGGTATGGTGCGGCGGATGAGCGTATCGCCCTGGCCACGTTGCCGATGGACGAGCTGTGGAAACATCTGGGCCTGGAGTAAGCCCTGACGCAGCCCCGGCGAAAGCCGGGGCTGCGAAGTGTTTATTTCTTCCCGCCGTACTGGCTAAACCACGCCAGCATTCTCTGCCAGCCATCTTTCGCCGATTCCGCGTGATAACTCGGACGGTAATCTGCGTTAAACGCATGTCCGGCATCCGGATACACCACAATCTCAGCATTGGCATTGGCTGCCCGTAGCGCATGGCGCATGGTTTCTACCGAATCAAGCGAAATACCGGTGTCCTGGCCGCCATACAGACCCAGCACCGGGGCATTGAGCTCAGTGGCGATGTCCACCGGATGTTTTGGCGAATTCAGCGTTTTCTCGCCCACCAGTTTGCCATACCAGGCGACAGCCGCTTTGAGCTGCGGATTGTGTGCGGCATACAGCCAGCTAATGCGTCCGCCCCAGCAGAAGCCGGTGACCATCAGACGGTGCGGGTCGCCGCCGTTACGCGCCGCCCAGCTGGCAACGTGGTCGAGATCGGCCAGCACCTGCGCGTCCGGGACTTTGCTGACCAGATTGCTGAACAGCGTTGGAATATCGCTATAGTCGTTCGGATCGCCCTGACGGAAGTAGAGTTCTGGCGCAACGGCCAGATATCCTTCAAGTGCCAGGCGACGGCAGAGGTCGCGAATATGTTCGTGAACCCCAAAAATCTCCTGAACCACAATCACGATGGGCAGCGGACCGTCTGCCGATTTTGGTCGTGCGTGCCAGGCAGGCATATTCTCCCCCTGAGAGGGAATGGAGGTCTCTCCCGCCGTAATGGCCTCTTCTGAGGTTGAAACGATGGTTGAAGCAAGCGGGGCTGCAGCAGGTGCAAAACCGGTTTTTTCAGTCATGGCATTCTCCGTACCAATGAGTTAGCGCAAAGGTAAATATAGACACCAGGTTAACAACTCACAGTGCCTTAAACGGTCTATCTTTTGTGCAGCACCTGACGATATAACTTGTTAATGTGATGTAAATCACTTTTTGATGGAAATTCACTGCAATCATTTTCATTCATGGTGAGATGCATCACGAAATTATGCTTACTGCTTCTGTAAAGTACCGTTTTACTTCTTCTGACTAACCGACCCACAGAGGAGTCACCTATGTCTAAGTCTGATGTTTTTCATCTCGGCCTCACTAAAAATGATTTACAAGGGGCTACGCTCGCTATCGTCCCTGGCGACCCTGAGCGTGTGGAAAAGATCGCCGCGCTGATGGATAAGCCGGTCAAACTGGCTGCCCATCGTGAATTCACCACCTGGCGTGCAGAGCTGGATGGCAAAGCGGTGATTGTGTGCTCCACCGGTATCGGCGGTCCGTCTACCTCTATTGCTGTTGAAGAGCTGGCGCAGCTGGGCATTCGTACTTTCCTGCGTATCGGCACGACCGGCGCGATTCAGCCGCACATCAACGTGGGCGACGTACTGGTGACGACGGCATCCGTTCGTCTGGACGGGGCAAGCCTGCACTTTGCGCCTATGGAATTCCCGGCAGTGGCTGACTTCGAATGCACCACCGCGCTGGTTGAAGCCGCGAAGTCCGTGGGCGCGACCACCCACGTTGGCGTAACCGCCTCTTCCGACACGTTCTACCCGGGCCAGGAGCGCTACGACACCTTCTCTGGCCGCGTTGTGAGCCGTTTCAAAGGCTCAATGGAAGAGTGGCAGTCCATGGGCGTAATGAACTACGAAATGGAATCCGCGACGCTGCTGACCATGTGTGCAAGCCAGGGTCTGCGTGCCGGTATGGTGGCGGGCGTTATCGTCAACCGTACTCAGCAGGAGATCCCGAACGCCGAAACCATGAAGCAGACCGAAAGTCATGCGGTGAAAATTGTGGTGGAAGCGGCTCGTCGCCTGATCTAGCCCTCTCTTCTCAAATCAAAGGCCGACGCGTTCGGCCTTTATTTTTTGCGTAGCGCCTCGCAGGAAAACCCTTTCAAACTGGACGTTTATACAGCACAATTCTATTTTGTGCGGGTAATACGTTGATGCAGGGGGCATTGTGGATATCTCAATCCTGATTTATGCGGTGATTGCGCTGGCTGGCGTTGCGATAGGCTGGCTGATTTCCAGCTACCAACATGCGCAGCAGAAGGCCGATCAGCTGGCGGAGCGCGAAGAGATCGTCGCCGAGCTCAGCGCGGTAAAGCAACAGCTTGCGCTAAGTGACCACTGGCGCGACGAGTGCGAGCTGCTCAATAACGAACTGCGCAACCTGCGTGATATCAACACGTCGCTGGAGGCCGATCTCCGCGAAGTGACTACCCGCCTCGAATCCACGCAGCTGCATGCGGAAGACAAAATCCGTCAGATGATTAACAGCGAGCAGCGCCTCAGCGAGCAGTTTGAGAATCTCGCCAACCGCATTTTCGAACACAGCAACCGCCGCGTTGACGAACAGAATCGCCAGAGTCTGAACAGCCTGCTGACGCCGCTGCGTGAACAGCTGGACGGTTTTCGCCGTCAGGTGCAGGACAGCTTTGGACAGGAAGCCCGCGAGCGGCACACGCTGGCGCACGAGATTCGTAATCTTCAGCAGTTGAATGCGCAAATGGCGCAGGAGGCGGTCAACCTCACTCGGGCGCTGAAAGGGGATAACAAAACCCAGGGTAACTGGGGAGAAGTGGTGCTCACCCGCGTGCTGGAGGCCTCTGGCCTGCGCGAGGGGTATGAATACGAAACGCAGGTGAGTATCGAAAACGATGCCCGCTCGCGGATGCAGCCGGACGTCATTGTGCGTCTGCCGCAGGGGAAAGATGTGGTGATCGACGCCAAAATGACGCTGGTGGCGTATGAGCGTTACTTTAATGCGGAAGACGACTACACGCGCGAGTCGGCGCTGCAGGAGCATATTGCCTCCGTGCGTAACCATATCCGACTGCTGGGCAGAAAAGATTATCAGCAGCTTCCGGGGCTGCGCTCGCTGGACTATGTGCTGATGTTTATTCCGGTCGAACCGGCGTTCCTGCTGGCCCTCGACAGACAGCCCGAACTGATCACCGAAGCGCTCAAAAATAATATTATGCTGGTGAGCCCCACCACCCTGCTGGTGGCATTACGTACCATTGCTAACCTGTGGCGCTATGAGCACCAGAGCCGCAATGCACAGAAGATTGCCGAGCGTGCCAGCAAGCTGTACGACAAAATGCGCCTCTTCGTGGACGATATGTCCTCGGTCGGGCAAAGCCTGGACCGTGCGCAGGATAACTACCGTCAGGCGATGAAAAAACTCGCCTCCGGGCGGGGCAACCTGCTTGCTCAGGCTGAAGCATTCCGCGGCCTGGGGGTGGAGGTCAAACGCGAGATTAATCCGGAACTGGTGGAGCAGGCCACGGCGCAAGACGAAGAGTTCCGTCTGCGTGAAGGCGCAGATGAGCAAAAGACCCCCAGTGAAGACAACGAGTTAACGACGGATTTATCGTCTGACGAGCCGCCGACACGTTTCTATCACGGCGGTTGAATCGTAGGGCAAACGCGCCCAATCTGTTACACTTCACGAACATTTGACTGATTAGCAGGCTCTGAGATGGTTGACGATTCACAAGACACGACGCACTTTGGCTTTCAGACTGTCGCCAAAGCGCAGAAAGCTGACATGGTGGCCCACGTATTTCATTCCGTGGCGGCGAAGTACGATGTGATGAATGACTTGATGTCGTTCGGCATTCATCGCTTGTGGAAACGCTTCACCATTGACTGCAGCGGTGTGCGACGTGGACAAACCGTGCTGGATTTAGCCGGTGGAACAGGCGATCTGACGGCGAAGTTTTCCCGTCTGGTGGGTGAAACTGGCCGCGTTGTTCTGGCCGATATCAATGACTCCATGCTGAAAATGGGACGCGAAAAGTTGCGTAACATCGGCGTGGTGGGCAATGTGGAATACGTGCAGGCAAACGCCGAAGCGCTGCCATTCCCGGATAATACCTTTGACTGCATCACGATCTCCTTCGGCCTGCGTAACGTCACCGACAAAGAAAAAGCGCTGCGCTCCATGTACCGTGTACTGAAGCCGGGTGGACGTCTGTTGGTGCTCGAGTTCTCTAAACCGATCATTGAGCCGCTGAGCAAAGCCTACGACGCCTATTCCTTCCACGTGCTGCCGCGTATCGGTGAACTGGTGGCGAACGACGCGGAGAGCTACCGCTATCTGGCGGAGTCCATTCGCATGCACCCGGATCAGGACACCCTAAAAGCCATGATGCAGGATGCGGAATTTGAGAACGTTGAATACTTCAACATGACGGCGGGTGTCGTTGCGCTGCATCGCGGTTACAAATTCTGAGTGGAGGTGTCCCGTGCCCTTTAAACCCTTAGTCACCGCAGGCATCGAGAATGTGCTCAATGCCTTCCTGTATCGCGCGCCGGCGCTAAAAGCTGCACGTCAGCGACTTAACGGGAAGGTCCTGCGCATTATATTAAAAGAGTTCTCAACGCCGCTCGTGCTGGTCTTCAGCGAACGCCAGCTCGATGTTCTGGGTGAGTGGGAAGGCGAGGCGGATTGCTCGGTCATTACCCATATGAGCGTGCTGCCAAAACTGCGCGATCGCCAGCAATTGACGGCGCTTATCCGCAGCGGTGAGCTGGAAGTGGAGGGCGACATCCAGGTCGTACAAAACTTCGTTGCGCTCAGCGATCTGGCGGAGTTTGACCCGGCAGAACTGCTCGCGCCTTTTATTGGTGACATCGCCGCTGAAGGGATCGGGAAAGCTATTCATGGCGGCACGGCGTTCTTGCGCAAAAATCTGCAACGGCAGCAGCGCTATGCCGCAGAAGTCCTGACTGAAGAGTGGCGCATGGCCCCCGGTCCGCTGGAAGTGGCATGGTTTGCGGAAGAAACCGCTGCTGTTGAACGTGCGGTTGATGCATTAACCAAACGGCTGGAAAAACTGGAGGGCAAATGACGCCTGGTGAAATTCGGCGCCTCTATTTTATCGTCCACACCTTTTTGAGTTACGGGCTCGATGAGCTTATCCCCAAAATGCGTATCACGCTGCCGCTTAGAATCTGGCGGCGGATGTTGTTCTGGATGCCTAATCGTCATAAAGGTCAGCCGCTGGGTGAACGTCTGCGTCTGGCGCTGCAGGAGCTTGGCCCGGTATGGATTAAGTTCGGACAGATGCTCTCAACCCGCCGCGATCTCTTCCCGCCTCATATTGCCGATGAACTGGCAATGCTGCAGGACCGTGTTGCCCCGTTTGACGGAGTGAGGGCGAAGAAACAGATCGAAGAGGCAATGGGTAATCTTCCCGTTGAAACCTGGTTTGACGATTTCGAAATAGCCCCGCTGGCGTCGGCGTCTATTGCTCAGGTGCATACCGCGCGTCTGAAAGAGAACGGCAAAGAGGTGGTGATCAAGGTGATCCGCCCGGATATCCTGCCGGTCATTAAAGCTGACATGAAGCTGATTTATCGTCTGGCGCGCTGGGTACCACGTTTGTTACCTGATGGCCGTCGTCTGCGCCCGATGGAAGTGGTGCGGGAATACGAAAAAACGCTGATTGATGAGCTTAACCTGCTGCGCGAGTCGGCAAACGCCATTCAGCTGCGTCGTAATTTTGAAAACAGCCCGATGCTTTATGTGCCTGAGGTCTATTCAGACTACTGCAGTCAGAACATGATGGTCATGGAGCGCATCTACGGTATTCCGGTTTCGGATGTGGCGGCGCTGGAGAAGCAGGGAACGAACATGAAGCTGCTGGCCGAACGTGGCGTTCAGGTCTTCTTTACTCAGGTGTTCCGCGACAGCTTTTTCCATGCGGATATGCACCCAGGCAATATTTTTGTGAGCTACGAGCATCCTGAGGATCCGAAGTATATCGGTATCGACTGCGGGATTGTGGGGTCGCTGAATAAAGAAGATAAGCGTTATCTGGCCGAGAACTTTATCGCGTTCTTCAACCGTGACTACCGTAAGGTGGCTGAGCTGCACGTTGACTCCGGCTGGGTTCCGCCGGACACCAACGTCGAAGAGTTTGAGTTTGCTATTCGTACCGTCTGCGAGCCGATTTTTGAAAAGCCGCTGGCAGAAATCTCCTTCGGGCACGTGCTGTTAAACCTGTTTAATACGGCTCGCCGCTTTAATATGGAAGTTCAGCCGCAATTAGTTTTACTTCAGAAAACATTACTTTACGTTGAGGGTGTAGGTCGCCAACTCTATCCTCAGTTAGACTTGTGGAAGACGGCTAAACCGTTCCTGGAATCCTGGATTAAGGATCAGGTAGGTTTTCCAGCGCTGGTGCGCTCATTGAAAGAGAAAGGCCCGTTCTGGATTGAAAAAATGCCCGAAATTCCTGAACTGGTTTACGACAGTTTGCGTCAGAGCAAGAACCTTCAGCACAGCATGGATAAAATCGCCCGCGAGCTTCAGTCCAGTCGCGTGCGCCAGGGACAATCACGCTATCTCTTTGGGATTGGCGCAACGCTGCTGTTGAGCGGTACGTTGCTGCTAATCAATCGTCCGGACTGGCAGATGATGCCCGCCTGGCTGATGGCTGGCGGGGTTGTTGTCTGGCTAGCCGGATGGAGAAAAACGCGCTGAGTTTGCGTCGCCATCGACGGGTCGCATACGTATAATGCGACTTGACCAATTAATCATCTATTCCTGAGGAATTTGTATGGGTGGTATCAGTATCTGGCAATTAGTCATTATTGCCGTCATCGTCGTGCTGCTGTTTGGCACTAAAAAGCTCGGTTCTATCGGTTCCGATCTGGGCGCGTCTATCAAAGGCTTCAAGAAAGCAATGAGCGATGATGAGAACAAGCAGGATAAAGCCAGCCAGGATGCTGATTTTACTGCAAAATCCATCTCCGATAAGCAAGAAGAAGCCAAAAAAGAAGACGCCAAAAGCCACGATAAAGAGCAGGTGTAAGTCGTGTTCGACATTGGTTTTAGTGAGCTGCTGCTAGTCTTTGTGATTGGCCTGATCGTGCTGGGTCCGCAGCGTCTGCCCGTGGCGGTGAAAACCGTTGTGGGCTGGGTGCGTGCGCTGAGATCGCTGGCATCGACCGTTCAGAATGAACTGGCACAGGAACTTAAGCTCCAGGAGTTTCAGGAAAGCCTGAAAAAGGTCGAGAAGGCGAGCATGGATAACCTGACGCCGGAACTGAAAGCCTCAATGGATGAACTGCGCGAAGCGGCGGAATCCATGAAGCGCTCTTACAGCGTTAACGATCCTGAAAAAGCGAGCGATGAAGCGAACACCATTCATAACCCGGTGGTGAAGGACAGCGAAGCGCAACGTGAGGGCGTGACGCCAGCGAGTGCTGAGCACCAGGCCGCCGCGCCAGAACAGACGCCGCAGGAAACCGAAGTGAAAAAACAGGCGCAGCCGGAAGACCCCACGATAAAAGTGGCGGAAGCGAAACCCGTCGCGCCTGTTTCCGAATCATCCCCCTCGTCGAGTGATAAAGCGTAACCATGGCAGTAGATGATACTCAACCGCTTATTACGCACCTTATTGAGCTGCGTAAGCGCCTGTTAAACTGCATTATTGCGGTTCTGGTGATATTCCTGTGCCTGGTCTATTTCGCCAACGATATCTATCAGGTGGTCTCTGCACCGCTGATTAAGCAGATGCCGCTGGGGGCAACGATGATTGCAACAGATGTTGCCTCACCGTTCTTTACCCCTATTAAGCTCACCTTTTGGGTGTCGTTGATTGCGTCTGCACCCGTCATCCTTTATCAGGTATGGGCGTTTGTGGCACCAGCGCTGTATAAACATGAACGTAAACTGGTGATCCCGCTGCTGGTCTCCAGCTCGTTGCTGTTCTATATCGGTATGGCGTTTGCCTACTTCGTTGTCTTCCCGCTGGCCTTTGGCTTCCTGACGCACACCGCGCCGGAAGGGGTGCAGGTGTCGACAGATATCGCCAGCTATCTCAGCTTCGTCATGGCGCTGTTTATGGCGTTTGGCGTGGCATTTGAAGTGCCGGTCGCCATTGTGCTGCTTTGCTGGGTTGGGGTAACGACCCCTGAAGACCTGCGTAAAAAGCGTCCGTATATCCTGGTAGGTGCATTTGTGGTCGGCATGCTGCTCACGCCGCCGGATGTTTTCTCGCAGACGTTACTGGCCATACCGATGTATTGCCTCTTTGAGGTTGGCGTATTCTTCTCGCGTTTCTACGTGGGTAAAGGACGCCGATCGGACGATGTAGACGATGCGTCTGAAAAGACCACTGAAGAGTAAAACCAGCCGCCCGTCAGGGCGGTTGTTATATGGGGATTCGCATGTTTGATATCGGACTCAACCTGACCAGCTCGCAGTTTGCAAAAGATCGCGATGACGTTGTTGCGCGTGCTTTTGACGCCGGCGTTAAAGGACTCCTGCTGACCGGAACTAACCTTCATGAGAGCGAGCAGGCGCAGCTTCTGGCGCAACGTTATGAACACTGCTGGTCAACCGCAGGCATCCACCCTCATGACAGTAGCCAGTGGACCGAGGAGAGCGCACAAATCCTTTACAGGCTGGCGAAAACCGCTGAGGTGGTGGCCATTGGCGAGTGTGGGCTCGATTTTAACCGCAACTTCTCCACGCCTGACGAACAGGAAAAGGCATTCACTGCCCAGCTTGCTCTGGCGGCAGAGCTTGAAATGCCCGTCTTTATGCATTGCCGCGACGCGCACGAACGTTTTCTCGCGCTTCTGGATCCCTGGCTGGATAAACTCCCCGGCGCGGTGCTGCACTGCTTCACCGGTTCAAGGCAGGAGGCGCAGGAGTGCCTGGCGCGCGGGCTGTTTCTCGGCATTACCGGCTGGGTTTGTGATGAGCGCCGCGGGCTTGAGCTACGCGAGCTGTTACCGTTGATTCCGGCCGACCGTTTGCTTATTGAGACCGATGCGCCTTATCTGCTGCCGAGAGATATGACGCCCAAACCGTCATCGCGTCGAAATGAGCCTGCATACCTGGGGCACATTGTTGAGCGCGTGGCGCGATGGCGTGGAGACGATCCGCACTGGCTTTCTGCGCAGACGGATGACAACGTGCGCCATCTCTTCAGGATCAGTTTTTAAACTTTACGGAAGTCGGTATTTTTGACGCTCTGCAACACCTGCTTGTTCAGCAGGTTGAGCAACAACATGGAGCGTGCTTCACCGTCCGGCTCGGCGAAAATCGCCTGCAGGCCTTCGAATGCACCTTCCGTAATGACGACGCTATCACCCGCGTAAGGGGTTTCCGGGTCGGTGATCCCTTCGGGCTGTTGATACACCGAAAGCTGATGAATGACCGTCGACGGAACGGTGGCCGGGTGGGCGCCAAAACGAACGAAGTGGCTGACGCCGCGCGTTGCGCTGATGGTGGTGGTGTGGATCACCTCAGGGTCGAACTCCACGAACAGGTAGTTCGGGAATAACGGCTCACTGACGGTTGTGCGCTTCCCGCGCTGCATTTTTTCAAGCGTGATCACGGGTGTCAGACAATTTACAGACTGACGTTCAAGATGTTCCTGCGCGCGCTGAAGTTGCCCGCGTTTGCAATACAGTAAATACCAGGCCTGCATAATCACTCTTTCCCTTAGTTCGGGGCGCAAGCATATCAAAACCCTGGAGGGATCGCTAAGTTGATTATAATGGGTGAACCTGGAACAGAACGCATAAGTTCACGCTAATTTAACAAAATTACAGCATCAAGCAGGCTTACGCCGTATAATGAAGCGCTTACAGAGAGGCCATGACTAACTGCATGAAATACCACGATCTCCGCGACTTCCTGACGCTGCTGGAAAAGCAGGGCGAACTCAAACGCATTACACTTCCTGTTGATCCTTATCTGGAAATGACAGAAATTGCTGACCGCACCCTGCGTGCCGGTGGCCCCGCGTTACTCTTTGAAAATCCGAAAGGTTACTCCATGCCGGTGCTGTGCAACCTGTTTGGTACACCGCGTCGTGTCGCATTGGGGATGGGGCAGGAAGACGTTACCGCGTTGCGTGAAGTGGGTAAGCTGCTGGCATTTCTGAAAGAGCCAGAGCCACCGAAAGGCTTCCGCGATCTGTTCGACAAGCTGCCGCAGTTTAAGCAAGTGCTGAACATGCCAACCAAACGCCTGCGCGGTGCGCCGTGCCAGCAAAAAGTGCTGGAAGGCGATGCGGTTGATTTGACCAAAATTCCCATTATGCAGTGCTGGCCTGAAGATGCTGCGCCGCTGATCACCTGGGGTTTGACCGTCACGCGCGGTCCGCATAAAGAACGGCAAAATCTGGGTATTTACCGCCAGCAGTTGATTGGTAAGAATAAGCTCATCATGCGCTGGCTGTCGCATCGCGGCGGCGCGCTGGATTTCCAGGAGTGGTGCGCTGCGCATCCGGGTGAACGTTTCCCGGTCTCTGTCGCCTTAGGCGCTGACCCGGCCACTATTCTGGGAGCCGTCACACCCGTGCCGGATACGCTCTCTGAATATGCGTTTGCCGGCCTGCTGCGCGGGACAAAAACCGAAGTCGTGAAGTGTATTTCGAACGATCTCGAAGTTCCGGCCAGTGCGGAAATTGTGCTGGAAGGTTACCTTGAGCAGGGCGAACTGGCACCGGAAGGCCCTTACGGCGACCACACCGGTTATTACAACGAAGTGGATAACTTCCCGGTGTTTACCGTTACGCACATTACGCAGCGTGAAGATGCGATTTATCACTCTACCTACACCGGTCGTCCACCGGATGAACCCGCAGTACTGGGGGTGGCGCTGAATGAAGTATTTGTGCCGATCCTGCAAAAGCAGTTCCCGGAAATCGTTGATTTTTACCTGCCCCCTGAAGGGTGCTCGTATCGCCTGGCGGTAGTGACGATGAAGAAGCAGTATCCCGGTCATGCGAAACGCGTGATGATGGGCGTCTGGTCTTTCCTGCGCCAGTTTATGTATACCAAATTTGTTATTGTCTGCGATGATGACGTTAACGCTCGCGACTGGAATGACGTCATTTGGGCGATTACCACGCGAATGGACCCGGCGCGCGATACGGTGTTAGTCGAGAACACGCCGATAGATTACCTGGACTTTGCCTCGCCGGTTTCCGGTCTTGGCTCAAAAATGGGACTGGATGCCACAAATAAATGGCCTGGCGAAACCGACCGTGAATGGGGTCGCCCGATCAAAAAAGATCCTGCCGTGACCGCGCGTATTGACGCGATCTGGGATGAACTGGCCATAATGAATAACGGTAAACCTGAAACAGGCCGTTAAGCCCTATAGACTTCACGACAGAGAGAGCGAATGACAACCTTAAGCTGTAAAGTGACCTCGGTAGATGCCATCACCGACACCGTATATCGCGTCCGTTTAGTGCCAGAAGCGGCATTCTCTTTCCGCGCTGGTCAGTACTTAATGGTAGTGATGGATGAGCGTGATAAGCGTCCTTTCTCTATGGCCTCTACGCCAGCAGAGAAAGAATTTATTGAGCTGCATATTGGTGCGTCTGAGCTTAACCTGTACGCGATGGCCGTTATGGACCGCATCCTGAAAGAACGTGAGATTGTGGTCGACATCCCTCACGGCGAAGCGTGGCTGCGCGATGACGAAGATCGTCCGCTGATCCTGATCGCTGGCGGTACGGGATTCTCTTATGTGCGCTCTATTCTGTTGACCGCTCTGGCACGTAACCCGGACCGTGACATCACCATTTACTGGGGTGGCCGCGAAGAGAAACATCTGTATGACCTGTCTGAGCTGGAAGCGCTGAGCGTAACCCATCCTAACCTGCGCATTGAGCCGGTGGTTGAGCAGCCGGAAGAGGGCTGGCGTGGGCGTAGCGGTACCGTGCTGACGGCGGTATTGCAGGATCACGGCACGCTGGCAGGACACGATATCTATATCGCAGGTCGTTTCGAGATGGCGAAAATCGCCCGGGACCTGTTCTGTAACGAACGTGACGCGCGTGAAGATCGCCTGTTTGGCGATGCGTTTGCCTTCATTTAAATAAAAAACCCGCCCCTGACAGGCGGGAAGAACGGCAACTAAACTCTCTCTCTTCGCCAATGACGCCATAACTGCGTTGGCTGCGCTCGTTCACCCGAATCACTTACTTGAGTAAGCTCATCGGGGTTCGCTCGCTTGCCGCCTTGTTCTGACGTCATTGGCTTTGAGATACTTTTCCTGATTTACACTCTCTCAAACACCGTCGCGATACCCTGACCCAACCCGATGCACATTGTTGCCAGTCCGAACTGGGCATCTTTGCGCTCCATCAGATTAATCAGCGTCGTGCTGATACGCGCCCCGGAGCAACCGAGTGGGTGGCCGAGGGCGATCGCGCCGCCGTTGAGGTTAATTTTCTCGTCGATCTGTTCCATCAGCCCCAGATCTTTAATGCACGGCAGGATCTGCGCGGCGAAGGCTTCGTTCATCTCGAACAGATCGATGTCGCTGGCGGTTAGTCCCGCTTTTTTCAGCGCCAGCTTCGAGGCCGGAACCGGGCCGTAACCCATGATTGAAGGATCGCAGCCCACGACAGCCATCGAACGTACCCGAGCGCGTGGGGTTAACCCCAGCTCACGGGCGCGGCTTTCGCTCATCACCAGCATCGCCGCTGCTCCGTCGGACAGCGCCGACGAGGTACCTGCCGTGACCGTACCGGTGACCGGATCAAATGCCGGACGCAACGTAGAAAGTGCTTCCACCGTTGTTTCCGGGCGGATCACTTCGTCGTAGCTGAACTGCTTCAGAACACCGTCCGCATCGTGACCGCCGGTAGGGATGATCTCGTTTTTAAATGCGCCGGACTGCGTGGCAGCCCAGGCGCGGGCATGGGAACGTGCGGCAAACGCATCCTGCATTTCACGACTGATGCCGTGCAGGCGGGAGAGCATCTCCGCGGTGAGACCCATCATTCCCGCAGCTTTTGCTACGTTACGGCTCATCCCCGGATGGAAATCGACGCCGTGGCTCATCGGGACGTGCCCCATATGCTCCACACCGCCCACCAGGCAGGCCTGAGCATCGCCGGTCATGATCATACGTGCCGCATCGTGCAGCGCCTGCATGGACGAACCGCACAGACGGTTAACGGTGACGGCCGGAACCGAATGCGGGATCTCCGCCAGCAGTGACGCATTACGCGCGATATTGAAGCCCTGCTCCAGGGTCTGCTGCACGCAGCCCCAGTAGATATCGTCGAGCGCGGCGGGGTCCAACGCCGGATTACGCGCCAGCAGGCTACGCATCAGGTGTGCGGAGAGGTCTTCCGCGCGCACGTTACGGAATGCGCCGCCTTTTGAACGGCCCATCGGGGTGCGAATCGCATCAACAATGACAACCTTTTCCATTGTGACTCCTTAAGCCGTTTTCAGCTCGCCAACCGGACGGGCTGGCTCAACTGCTGGGTAATAGGGTTCGTTATGGCGCGCTTTGTTGCGCAGCCCTTCAGGCACTTCATAGAGCGGGCCGAGGTGCTGATACTGCTGAGCCATATCGAGATAGCGGGCGCTGCCGATGGTGTCCAGCCAGCGGAATGCGCCACCGTGGAACGGAGGGAAGCCCAGGCCGTATACCAGCGCCATATCCGCTTCGGCCGGGCTGGCGATAATGCCTTCTTCCAGACAACGCACCACTTCGTTGATCATCGGGATCATCATGCGGGCGATGATCTCATCGTCGGTGAAGTCACGTTTTGACTGGCATACGTCGGCCAACAGGCCATCCACCGCCGCATCCTCTTCTTTCTTCGGTTTGCCTTTGCTGTCTTCTTTATAGCGCCAGAAGCCCAGGCCGTTTTTCTGACCGAAGCGGTTAGCGTCGAACAGGGCGTCAATCGCGTCGCGATAATCTTTCTGCATGCGCTGCGGGAAGCCCGCCGCCATCACCGCCTGGGCGTGATGGGCGGTATCAATACCGACCACGTCCAGCAGATACGCCGGGCCCATCGGCCAGCCGAACTGTTTTTCCATCACTTTGTCGATTTTGCGGAAGTCTGCCCCGTCGCGCAGCAGCTGGCTGAAACCGGCGAAGTAAGGGAACAGTACGCGGTTGACGAAGAAGCCCGGGCAGTCGTTAACAACGATCGGCGTTTTGCCCATCTTGCTTGCCCACGCCACCACTTTGGCGATGGTTTCGTCAGAGGTTTTTTCCCCTCGGATCACTTCGACCAGTGGCATACGGTGTACCGGGTTGAAGAAGTGCATTCCGCAGAAGTTTTCCGGACGCTTCAGTACGCTCGCCAGTTCGCTAATCGGAATAGTCGAGGTATTTGAGGCCAGTACGGTATCCGGACGAACTTTGTCTTCCGTTTCCGCCAGCACCGCTTTTTTGACTTTCGGGTTCTCTACGACCGCCTCAACGACCACGTCCACACGATCAAAACCGCTGTATTCCAGCACAGGCTGAATGGTGGAGATCACGCCCGCGAGCTTCAGCCCGTCAATTTTGCCGCGCTCCAGCTGTTTATTCAGCAGCTTGGCCGCTTCGGTCATGCCCAGCGTCAGGGATTTCTCGTTAATGTCTTTCATCACTACCGGCACGCCTTTCCAGGCTGACTGGTAGGCGATGCCGCCACCCATAATGCCCGCCCCGAGTACCGCCGCGTGTTTTGGGGTCTCAACGTTTTTGGTCAGCTGTTTAGCTTTGCCTTTCACGAACTGATCGTTCAGGAAGATACCAACCAGCGCGCGGGCTTCGTTGGTGTGCGCCAGCGGGACGAAGCTCTGATTTTCCAGTTTCAGGGCTTCGTCACGGCCCAGACGGGCGGCCGCTTCAATGGTTTTCACTGCCGTAATCGGCGCCGGGTAGTGTTTACCCGCCGTCTGCATCACCATGCCTTTGGCGATGGTGAAGCTCATGGTGGCTTCTATCTTACTGAGTTTTAACGGCTCAAGCTTCGGCTGGCGTTTGGCTTTCCAGTCGAGATCGCCATTAATCGCCTGATGCAGAATGGCCAGAGCGCCTTCAACCAGTTTTTCTGGCTTAACCACGCCGTCCACCAGGCCGATTTTCTGCGCCTGTTCCGCGCCGACATCTTTACCGGCGGCAATGATCTCCAGCGCGCTGTCAGCACCCAGCATGCGCGGCATACGGACGGATCCGCCAAAGCCAGGCATGATCCCCAGTTTGGTTTCCGGCAGGCCGATACGCAGATCCGGCGTGGCCAGACGGTAGTCGGTCGCCAGCACGCACTCGCAGCCACCGCCTAATGCGTAACCATTAACGGCGGAAATAGTCGGAACAGGCAGGTCTTCCAGACGGTTAAAGACGCTGTTAGCAAAGTGCAGCCACTGGCTCAACTGTTCTTCAGGCACCTGGAACAGGGAAAGGAATTCGGTGATATCGGCACCGACGATAAAGGCTGCTTTGTTTGAGCGCAGCATCAGCCCTTTTAATTCAGTTTGCTTTTCAAGTACTTCCAACGCCTGGCCAAGACTGGCCACGGTCGCGGTATCAAGCTTGTTCACTGAGCCGGGAGCATCGAACACCAGTTCGGCAATGCCATCTTCCAGCCAGTTGAGGTACAGGGTGTCGCCTTTGTAGAGCATGTCAGTCTCCTGAATCCAGCAATTGGATCTGGTCATACCAGATGAAACGGAGTGTGGGATTTATGTTAATAAAATGCAAATTACTCATTAAGAAATTGCTGCATTGATCACGGTCGGTGGAAATCACGCAGCCGGAGCGAGGTGTGCTAAGATGCGATGACTTGAGGTCAAAAAAACGAAAGGAAGAATGATGGACTCACTGGCTTCGCTTTATAAAAATCATATCGTTACTCTACAGGAACGTACCCGCGATGTACTGGCCCGCTTCAAACTGGATGCTCTGCTTATCCATTCCGGCGAGCTGATAAACACATTTCTTGATGACCATGCCTATCCGTTCAAGGTTAACCCGCAGTTTAAAGCCTGGGTGCCTGTTACTCAGGTGCCTAACTGCTGGTTGCTGGTGGATGGCGTGAACAAGCCGAAACTGTGGTTCTACCTGCCGGTCGATTACTGGCACAACGTGGAACCGCTGCCGACCTCTTTCTGGACGGAAGAAATTGACGTGATTGCGCTGCCAAAAGCGGACGGCATTGGCAGCCAGCTGCCTGCTGCGCGCGGTAATATCGCCTATATTGGCCCGGTTCCGGAGCGTGCATTGGGTCTGGATATCCCCGCGGACAAACTCAACCCGAAAGGGGTGCTGGACTTCCTGCATTACTACCGCGCGTACAAAACCGATTACGAACTTTACTGCATGCGTGAAGCGCAAAAAACGGCGGTGAATGGCCATCGTGCCGCACACGAGGCGTTCCAGTCCGGCATGAGCGAATTCGATATCAACCAGGCGTACCTGACCGCGACCGGCCACCGTGATACCGACGTGCCATACAGCAATATTGTCGCGCTGAATGAGCATGCTTCTGTTCTTCACTACACCAAACTGGACCATCAGGTTCCGTCGGAAATGCGCAGCTTCCTGCTTGATGCCGGTGCTGAGTACAACGGTTATGCGGCTGACCTGACCCGTACCTGGGCGGCTAATGCTGACACCGATTTCGCGCAGCTGATTAAAGACGTGAACGATGAGCAACTGGCGCTTATTGGTACCATGAAAGCCGGTACCAGCTACGTGGATTATCACGTTCAGTTCCATCAGCGCATCGCGAAGCTGCTGCGTAAGCATCAGATTGTGAAAGACATGAGTGAAGAGGCAATGGTCGAGAACGATCTCACCGGGCCATTCATGCCGCACGGTATTGGTCACCCGCTGGGCCTGCAGGTTCACGACGTCGCTGGCTTTATGCAGGATGATACCGGTACGCATCTTGCGGCACCGTCTAAATATCCTTACCTGCGCTGCACCCGTATTCTTGAGCCGCGTATGGTGTTGACGATTGAACCGGGGATCTACTTTATTGAATCCCTGCTGGCGCCATGGCGTGAAGGTCAGTTCAGCAAACACTTCAACTGGGAAAAAATTGACGCACTGAAACCGTTTGGCGGTATTCGTATCGAAGATAACGTGGTGATTCACGAGAACGGTATCGAGAATATGACGCGAGACCTGAAGCTGGCCTGATGGAAAGCTGGCTGATACCGGCTGAACCGGTCACCTTTGTTGAGGAAATCAAGAAAAGCCGCTTTATTACGCTGCTGGCACACACCGACGGCGTTGAAGCGGCAAAGGCATTTGTCGAGTCTGTCCGGGCTGAGCATCCTGACGCACGTCACCACTGTGTGGCGTGGGTGGCAGGGCCCCCGGACGATTCGCAACAGCTTGGCTTTTCCGATGACGGTGAACCCGCGGGAACCGCCGGTAAACCCATGCTCTCGCAGCTGATGGGCAGCGGCGTGGGTGAAATTACCGCCGTGGTGGTGCGTTACTACGGCGGCATCTTGTTAGGCACGGGCGGGCTGGTGAAAGCCTATGGCGGTGGCGTTCAGCAGGCACTGAATATATTGACGACCACCCGCAAAACGCCGCTCACCGAATATACTCTATTGTGCGATTACGCCCAATTATCCGGCATCGAAGCGTTGCTGAAACAGTTTAATGGCGTTATCGCGCACAGTGACTTTCAGGCGATGGTTCAATTACGCGTGGCGCTTCCTCAGGCGGAGCTGGCTGCTTTTTCAGCAAAACTGGCAGATTTTAGTCGCGGTTCGTTGCAATTACTGCCGATTGAAGAATAATCCCCACCTACTTTTTTGGATACCAAAGGAAGCGGCAGAGATGCATTTTCGTGCCATAACCCGAATCGTTGGACTGCTGGTCATACTTTTTTCCGGGACGATGATTCTCCCAGGACTGGTGGCGCTTATCTACCGGGACGGCGCGGGGCGGGCATTTACCCAGACCTTTTTTGTCGCACTGGCGATTGGCTCGCTGCTGTGGTGGCCGAATCGTCGTCAGAAAGGTGAGCTGAAATCCCGCGAAGGCTTTCTGATCGTGGTGCTGTTCTGGACGGTGCTGGGGAGCGTGGGTTCGCTGCCCTTTATCTTCTCCGAGCAACCTAACCTCAGCATCACGGATGCCTTTTTTGAATCGTTCTCGGGGTTAACGACCACCGGGGCGACGACGCTGGTGGGTCTGGATTCATTACCCCACGCCATCCTCTTTTATCGCCAGATGCTGCAGTGGTTCGGCGGTATGGGGATCATCGTTCTGGCGGTAGCTATTCTGCCCATTCTGGGCGTCGGTGGGATGCAGTTGTACAGGGCTGAAATGCCCGGGCCGCTGAAAGATAACAAGATGCGCCCGCGTATTGCCGAGACGGCGAAAACCCTGTGGCTGATTTATGTCCTGCTGACGGTGGCCTGTGCGCTGGCGCTCTGGTTTGCCGGGATGCCTGCTTTTGATGCCATCGGACACAGCTTTGCGACAATCGCTATCGGCGGGTTCTCCACCCACGATGCCAGCGTAGGCTACTTCGATAGCCCAACGATCAACACCATCATTGCGATTTTCCTGCTGATTTCTGGCTGTAACTATGGCCTGCACTTCTCTTTACTGAGCGGGCGAAGCCTGAAGGTGTACTGGCGCGACCCTGAGTTCCGCATGTTTATTGGTGTCCAGCTTACGCTGGTCGTCATCTGTACCCTGGTGCTGTGGTTCCATGATGTTTACAACTCCGCGCTGACGACCCTAAACCAGGCGTTCTTCCAGGTGGTATCCATGGCGACGACGGCCGGATTTACCACGGACAGTATTGCGCGCTGGCCGCTGTTCCTTCCGGTACTCCTGCTGTGCTCTGCGTTTATTGGCGGCTGCGCCGGGTCGACGGGCGGTGGCCTGAAGGTGATTCGTATTCTGCTGCTGTTCAAGCAGGGCAACCGTGAGCTGAAACGACTGGTCCACCCGAACGCGGTCTACAGCATTAAACTGGGGAACCGCGCGCTGCCGGAACGTATTCTCGAAGCCGTATGGGGCTTTTTCTCGGCGTATGCGCTGGTCTTTATCGTCAGTATGCTGGCGATCATCGCGACGGGGGTGGATGATTTCTCCGCCTTTGCGTCCGTCGTCGCAACATTGAATAACCTCGGGCCAGGCCTGGGGGTCGTGGCGGATAACTTTGCCAGCATGAACCCGGTCGCGAAATGGATCCTCATTGCTAATATGCTGTTTGGTCGTCTTGAGGTCTTTACGCTGCTGGTGCTCTTCACCCCAACATTCTGGCGCGAATAAGGAGCCGTTGATGAAAACACTGATTCTTTTCTCTACGCGAGACGGGCAAACGCGTGAGATTGCCGCGTATCTGGCGTCGGAATTAAAAGAACTGGGTATTTACTCGGATGTGGTGAACCTGAATCGCGCGGAGCAGATTACCTGGCAGGAGTACGATCGCGTGGTGATTGGCGCCTCTATTCGTTACGGGCATTTCCATCCAGCGCTGGATCGCTTCGTGAAAAAGCACACAGCGGTGCTCAACACACTGCCCGGCGCGTTTTACTCGGTCAATCTGGTTGCGCGTAAAGCCGAGAAGCGTACGCCGCAGACCAACAGCTATACGCGCAAGTTTTTACTCAACTCACCGTGGCAGCCAGACCTGTGCGCGGTTTTTGCTGGTGCGCTGCGTTACCCTCGATACCGTTGGTATGACCGTTTCATGATCCGCCTGATTATGAAAATGACTGGTGGTGAAACCGATACCCGTAAAGAAGTGGTTTATACCGACTGGTCGCAGGTGGCCAGTTTTGCGCGGGAAATCGCACATTTAACGAACGATGCGCGACTTAAATAAGCGTTAAGTTTGAAAAGTGAGCGAACAAAAAGTTTTTTGTATTTTGTGCTTGTCACTGTGAAATAACTCCCTATAATGCGCCTCCACTGACACGGAACAACGGCACACACGCCGCCGGGTCAGCAGAGAAAAGCAAAATAAACGCTTGACTCTGAAGCGGGAAGGCGTAATATGCACACCCCGCGCCGCAGCGAAAACGAAGCGGCACTGCTCTTTAACAATTTATCAGACAATCTGTGTGGGCACTCAAAGTGACATGGATTCTTAATGTCTTCGGACAATAAATGAATACCAAGTCTCTGAGTGAACATACGTAATTCATTACGAAGTTTAATTCACGAGCATCAAACTTAAATTGAAGAGTTTGATCATGGCTCAGATTGAACGCTGGCGGCAGGCCTAACACATGCAAGTCGAACGGTAGCACAGAGAGCTTGCTCTCGGGTGACGAGTGGCGGACGGGTGAGTAATGTCTGGGAAACTGCCTGATGGAGGGGGATAACTACTGGAAACGGTAGCTAATACCGCATAACGTCGCAAGACCAAAGAGGGGGACCTTCGGGCCTCTTGCCATCAGATGTGCCCAGATGGGATTAGCTAGTAGGTGGGGTAACGGCTCACCTAGGCGACGATCCCTAGCTGGTCTGAGAGGATGACCAGCCACACTGGAACTGAGACACGGTCCAGACTCCTACGGGAGGCAGCAGTGGGGAATATTGCACAATGGGCGCAAGCCTGATGCAGCCATGCCGCGTGTATGAAGAAGGCCTTCGGGTTGTAAAGTACTTTCAGCGGGGAGGAAGGTGTTGTGGTTAATAACCGCAGCAATTGACGTTACCCGCAGAAGAAGCACCGGCTAACTCCGTGCCAGCAGCCGCGGTAATACGGAGGGTGCAAGCGTTAATCGGAATTACTGGGCGTAAAGCGCACGCAGGCGGTCTGTCAAGTCGGATGTGAAATCCCCGGGCTCAACCTGGGAACTGCATTCGAAACTGGCAGGCTAGAGTCTTGTAGAGGGGGGTAGAATTCCAGGTGTAGCGGTGAAATGCGTAGAGATCTGGAGGAATACCGGTGGCGAAGGCGGCCCCCTGGACAAAGACTGACGCTCAGGTGCGAAAGCGTGGGGAGCAAACAGGATTAGATACCCTGGTAGTCCACGCCGTAAACGATGTCGACTTGGAGGTTGTGCCCTTGAGGCGTGGCTTCCGGAGCTAACGCGTTAAGTCGACCGCCTGGGGAGTACGGCCGCAAGGTTAAAACTCAAATGAATTGACGGGGGCCCGCACAAGCGGTGGAGCATGTGGTTTAATTCGATGCAACGCGAAGAACCTTACCTACTCTTGACATCCAGAGAACTTTCCAGAGATGGATTGGTGCCTTCGGGAACTCTGAGACAGGTGCTGCATGGCTGTCGTCAGCTCGTGTTGTGAAATGTTGGGTTAAGTCCCGCAACGAGCGCAACCCTTATCCTTTGTTGCCAGCGGTCCGGCCGGGAACTCAAAGGAGACTGCCAGTGATAAACTGGAGGAAGGTGGGGATGACGTCAAGTCATCATGGCCCTTACGAGTAGGGCTACACACGTGCTACAATGGCGCATACAAAGAGAAGCGACCTCGCGAGAGCAAGCGGACCTCATAAAGTGCGTCGTAGTCCGGATTGGAGTCTGCAACTCGACTCCATGAAGTCGGAATCGCTAGTAATCGTAGATCAGAATGCTACGGTGAATACGTTCCCGGGCCTTGTACACACCGCCCGTCACACCATGGGAGTGGGTTGCAAAAGAAGTAGGTAGCTTAACCTTCGGGAGGGCGCTTACCACTTTGTGATTCATGACTGGGGTGAAGTCGTAACAAGGTAACCGTAGGGGAACCTGCGGTTGGATCACCTCCTTACCTTAAAGAACCTGCCTTTGCAGTGCTCACACAGATTGTCTGATGAAAAAACAGCAGTAAAAATCTCTGCAGGCTTGTAGCTCAGGTGGTTAGAGCGCACCCCTGATAAGGGTGAGGTCGGTGGTTCAAGTCCACTCAGGCCTACCAAACTCCTTTTAAAGGATGAGCGGTACAGAGATTACAAACGATGGGGCTATAGCTCAGCTGGGAGAGCGCCTGCTTTGCACGCAGGAGGTCTGCGGTTCGATCCCGCATAGCTCCACCATCTTTTACTGCGAACACAAGAAAACTTCAGAGTGAACCTGAAAAGGTGCACTGCGAAGTTTTGCTCTTTAAAAATCTGGATCAAGCTGAAAATTGAAACGACACACATGTTATGTGTGTTCGAGTCTCTCAAATTTTCGCAAACCGATGGTGAATCGAAAGAAACATCTTCGGGTTGTGAGGTTAAGCGACTAAGCGTACACGGTGGATGCCCTGGCAGTCAGAGGCGATGAAGGACGTGCTAATCTGCGAAAAGCGCCGGCGAGGTGATATGAACCTTTGACCCGGCGATGTCCGAATGGGGAAACCCAGTGTGATTCGTCACACTATCGTTAACTGAATACATAGGTTAACGAGGCGAACCGGGGGAACTGAAACATCTAAGTACCCCGAGGAAAAGAAATCAACCGAGATTCCCCCAGTAGCGGCGAGCGAACGGGGAGCAGCCCGGAGTCTGAATCAGCTTGTGTGTTAGTGGAACGGTCTGGAAAGTCCGACGGTACAGGGTGATAGTCCCGTACACGAAAATGCACAGGTTGTGAACTCGAAGAGTAGGGCGGGACACGTGGTATCCTGTCTGAATATGGGGGGACCATCCTCCAAGGCTAAATACTCCTGACTGACCGATAGTGAACCAGTACCGTGAGGGAAAGGCGAAAAGAACCCCGGCGAGGGGAGTGAAAAAGAACCTGAAACCGTGTACGTACAAGCAGTGGGAGCCTCTTTATGGGGTGACTGCGTACCTTTTGTATAATGGGTCAGCGACTTATATTCTGTAGCAAGGTTAACCGTATAGGGGAGCCGAAGGGAAACCGAGTCTTAACTGGGCGTTAAGTTGCAGGGTATAGACCCGAAACCCGGTGATCTAGCCATGGGCAGGTTGAAGGTTGGGTAACACTAACTGGAGGACCGAACCGACTAATGTTGAAAAATTAGCGGATGACCTGTGGCTGGGGGTGAAAGGCCAATCAAACCGGGAGATAGCTGGTTCTCCCCGAAAGCTATTTAGGTAGCGCCTCGTGAACTCATCTTCGGGGGTAGAGCACTGTTTCGGCTAGGGGGCCATCCCGGCTTACCAACCCGATGCAAACTACGAATACCGAAGAATGTTATCACGGGAGACACACGGCGGGTGCTAACGTCCGTCGTGAAGAGGGAAACAACCCAGACCGCCAGCTAAGGTCCCAAAGTCATGGTTAAGTGGGAAACGATGTGGGAAGGCACAGACAGCCAGGATGTTGGCTTAGAAGCAGCCATCATTTAAAGAAAGCGTAATAGCTCACTGGTCGAGTCGGCCTGCGCGGAAGATGTAACGGGGCTAAACCATGCACCGAAGCTGCGGCAGCGACACTATGTGTTGTTGGGTAGGGGAGCGTTCTGTAAGCCGTTGAAGGTGGCCTGTGAGGGTTGCTGGAGGTATCAGAAGTGCGAATGCTGACATAAGTAACGATAAAGCGGGTGAAAAGCCCGCTCGCCGGAAGACCAAGGGTTCCTGTCCAACGTTAATCGGGGCAGGGTGAGTCGACCCCTAAGGCGAGGCCGAAAGGCGTAGTCGATGGGAAACAGGTTAATATTCCTGTACTTGGTGTTACTGCGAAGGGGGGACGGAGAAGGCTATGTTAGCCGGGCGACGGTTGTCCCGGTTTAAGCATGTAGGCGGAGGTTCCAGGTAAATCCGGTACCTTTTAACGCTGAGGTGTGATGACGAGGCACTACGGTGCTGAAGTAACAAATGCCCTGCTTCCAGGAAAAGCCTCTAAGCATCAGGTAACATCAAATCGTACCCCAAACCGACACAGGTGGTCAGGTAGAGAATACCAAGGCGCTTGAGAGAACTCGGGTGAAGGAACTAGGCAAAATGGTGCCGTAACTTCGGGAGAAGGCACGCTGATATGTAGGTGAAGCCCCTGCGGGTGGAGCTGAAATCAGTCGAAGATACCAGCTGGCTGCAACTGTTTATTAAAAACACAGCACTGTGCAAACACGAAAGTGGACGTATACGGTGTGACGCCTGCCCGGTGCCGGAAGGTTAATTGATGGGGTTAGCGGTAACGCGAAGCTCTTGATCGAAGCCCCGGTAAACGGCGGCCGTAACTATAACGGTCCTAAGGTAGCGAAATTCCTTGTCGGGTAAGTTCCGACCTGCACGAATGGCGTAATGATGGCCAGGCTGTCTCCACCCGAGACTCAGTGAAATTGAACTCGCTGTGAAGATGCAGTGTACCCGCGGCAAGACGGAAAGACCCCGTGAACCTTTACTATAGCTTGACACTGAACACTGGTCCTTGATGTGTAGGATAGGTGGGAGGCTTTGAAGCGTGGACGCCAGTCTGCGTGGAGCCAACCTTGAAATACCACCCTTTAATGGCTGGTGTTCTAACGTAGACCCGTGATCCGGGTTGCGGACAGTGTCTGGTGGGTAGTTTGACTGGGGCGGTCTCCTCCCAAAGAGTAACGGAGGAGCACGAAGGTTAGCTAATCCTGGTCGGACATCAGGAGGTTAGTGCAATGGCATAAGCTAGCTTGACTGCGAGAGTGACGGCTCGAGCAGGTGCGAAAGCAGGTCATAGTGATCCGGTGGTTCTGAATGGAAGGGCCATCGCTCAACGGATAAAAGGTACTCCGGGGATAACAGGCTGATACCGCCCAAGAGTTCATATCGACGGCGGTGTTTGGCACCTCGATGTCGGCTCATCACATCCTGGGGCTGAAGTAGGTCCCAAGGGTATGGCTGTTCGCCATTTAAAGTGGTACGCGAGCTGGGTTTAGAACGTCGTGAGACAGTTCGGTCCCTATCTGCCGTGGGCGCTGGAGAATTGAGGGGGGCTGCTCCTAGTACGAGAGGACCGGAGTGGACGCATCACTGGTGTTCGGGTTGTCATGCCAATGGCACTGCCCGGTAGCTAAATGCGGAAGAGATAAGTGCTGAAAGCATCTAAGCACGAAACTTGCCCCGAGATGAGTTCTCCCTGAGACTATAAGTCTCCTGAAGGAACGTTGAAGACGACGACGTTGATAGGTCGGGTGTGTAAGCGCAGCGATGCGTTGAGCTAACCGATACTAATGAACCGTGAGGCTTAACCTTACAACGCCGAAGGTGTTTTGGCGGTGAGAGACGATTTTCAGCCTGATACAGATAACAGAATTTGCCTGGCGGCTTTAGCGCGGTGGTCCCACCTGACCCCATGCCGAACTCAGAAGTGAAACGCCGTAGCGCCGATGGTAGTGTGGGGTCTCCCCATGTGAGAGTAGGGAACTGCCAGGCATCAAATAAGTGAAAAGGCCATCCGTAAGGATGGCCTTTTTGCGTTTCTGCGCTATACAAACTAATCCCCCAACGCCCTGCTTATACGGTAAACTACCTGCGTTTTTGCATCAGGATAGCGTCTATGAACCACTCCCTTAAGCCCTGGAATACCTTTGGTATTCAACGCAATGCTAATCACATTGTCCGTGCCGATACTGCACAGCAGTTGCTGAATGCATGGCAAAGCGCAACCGAAAAAAACGAACCCGTACTGATTCTGGGCGAAGGAAGTAATGTCCTGTTTCTCGACGATTTTGCGGGAACAGTGATCGTTAACCGCATCATGGGAATTGATGTGGAAGAGCGCGCCGATAGCTGGCACTTGCACGTGGGGGCCGGAGAAAACTGGCATCACCTGGTGCAATTTACCCTGGAAAAAGGGATGCCTGGCCTGGAAAACCTTGCGCTTATTCCGGGCTGCGCGGGATCATCACCGATTCAAAACATCGGTGCCTATGGCATCGAGCTGAAACATGTCTGTGAATACGTCGACTGCATCGAACTGGCGACTGGAACGGCTAAGCGTTTAACCGCAGAACAGTGCCGTTTTGGCTACCGTGACAGTATCTTCAAACATGAATATCAGGATCGCTACGTGATTGTCGCCGTGGGCCTGCGCCTGTCGAAGAACTGGCAGCCCGTACTGACCTACGGTGATTTAACGCGTCTCGATCCGGCTACCGCCACCCCCCGCGATGTGTTTGACTCGGTTTGTCATATGCGAATGACCAAGCTTCCCGACCCGAAAGTAAATGGAAATGCCGGAAGTTTCTTCAAAAACCCGGTGATCGACAGCGAAAAGGCAAAGGTCTTCCTGGAAGGATGGCCCGCAGCACCACATTACCCTCAGGCAGATGGCAGCGTGAAGCTGGCTGCGGGATGGCTTATCGATCAATGCCAGCTAAAAGGCACTTCGGTCGGAGGCGCTGCCGTTCATCAGCAGCAGGCTCTGGTACTGATCAATCAACATGATGCGAGCAGTGATGACGTGGTCAAACTGGCTCATTATGTTCGTGAACGTGTGGGTGAAAAGTTTAACGTCTGGCTGGAGCCAGAAGTCCGCTTCATTGGCCGCACAGGTGAAGTGAATGCCGTGGAGACCATCGCGTGAAAGACAATACCATCCCGTTAACCCTGATTAGCATCCTCGCGGATGGGGAGTTTCACTCTGGCGAGCAGCTGGGTGAGCAGCTGGGCATGAGCCGTGCAGGCATTAATAAGCATATCCAGACCCTCCGCGACTGGGGTGTCGATGTCTTTACCGTTCCTGGAAAAGGGTACAGCCTGCCGGAACCCATTCAATTGCTGAATGAAGACGTGATTCGTAGCCAGATTGGGCACGGCAATGTTGCGGTGCTGCCGGTGATTGACTCAACGAACCAGTATCTTCTGGATCGTCTGCCTGAACTGAAATCCGGCGATGCCTGCGTTGCAGAGTATCAGCAGGCCGGGCGTGGTCGCCGAGGGCGAAAATGGTTCTCGCCCTTCGGTGCCAACCTTTACCTGTCCATGTACTGGCGACTCGATCAGGGCCCTGCCGCAGCGATTGGCCTGAGTCTGGTCATCGGGATTGTCATGGCAGAGGTGCTACACGATCTGGGCGCCGATCGGGTGCGTGTTAAATGGCCTAACGATCTTTACCTGAACGATCGTAAACTTGCCGGTATTCTGGTCGAACTAACGGGAAAAACGGGCGATGCGGCGCAAATCGTGATTGGCGCGGGCCTCAATATGGTCATGCGTAACGTACAAAACGATGTGGTCAACCAGGCCTGGACGAATCTCCAGGAGGCGGGGATCGTCATCGATCGTAACATCCTTGCCGTGCGTATGATTAAAGAGTTGCGTAGTTCACTGACGCTTTTTGAACAGGAAGGGCTCGCAACGTTCCTGTCTCGTTGGGAAAAACTGGACAACTTCATCAATCGCCCGGTGAAATTACTGATTGGTGATAAAGAGATCTACGGCATTTCCCGCGGGATTGACGCTCAGGGCGCGTTGCTCCTGGAACAGGATGGCGTGATCAAGCCCTGGATGGGCGGTGAAATTTCACTGCGAAGTGCCGAATAACCGAATGGGGTGAATGATGCGAAAACCCGTCTGCGCGACCCTGGCTGTGATGATGAGTTTGCTGTTCTCTCCTCTCTCACAGGCGAGTCAGGCCTGGGAGAGTTACAAGGCGCGCTTTTTCAAACCGGAAGGCCGCATTGTTGATACCGGCAACGGCGACGTTTCGCATACGGAAGGTCAGGGTTTCGCCATGTTAATGGCGGTGGCTAACGACGATAAAGCCACGTTCGATAAGCTCTGGCAATGGACCAACAGGACGCTAAAGAACAACGAAAATGGTCTGTTTTACTGGCGTTATAACCCCGCGGAGTCCAATCCGGTCGCTGATAAAAACAACGCCACAGATGGCGATGTCCTGATTGCATGGGCGTTGTTAAAAGCCGATGCGCGCTGGCATGACAAACGCTACAGCGCCGCATCGGATGCGATTACGAAAGCATTGATTGACCACAACGTAATCCGCTATGCGGGTTACCGCGTGATGCTGCCCGGCGTACAGGGATTTAAGCTTGAGGGTGAAGTGGTCCTTAATCCTTCCTATTTTGTGTTTCCGGCCTGGCAGGCCTTTGCCGGACGCAGTCATTTGCCGGTCTGGCGTGAATTGATAAAGGACGGGAAACGTCTGCTGGGAAAAATGGGATCGGGTAAAGCGAATCTACCGACAGACTGGGTTTCGCTGGCATTCGCGGGCAAGCTGACGCCGGCCAAAGACTGGCCACCGCGAATGAGCTACGATGCGATTCGTATTCCGCTGTACATAGCCTGGTCTGATAAACAAAGCCCGCTGCTGACGCCCTGGAAAGCCTGGTTTGGTCAGTTCCCACGGGAACATACACCCGCCTGGGTTAACGTCACGACCAACGAATACGCGCCCTATATGATGGAAGGCGGTCTGCTGGCGGTCAGGGATTTAACGATGGGTCAGCCATCCGGCGAACCGGAAATCACCTCTAAAGACGACTACTATTCGGCAAGTCTGAAAATGCTGGTATGGATTTCAGCGCAATAATAACGCACTGACAATCCCCTCTCCCTACAGGGGAGAGGGGTAAATCCTTTATTGCGGATACGGTACCCAATCTCCGCCGTTCAGACGAACGTACGGTTTGTTCTGGTACTGAATCACCACAGCATTCGCGTTTTCGGAGACCTCTGCCGTTTGCGGCAGGTTGCTGGTGAGCTGATTCCAGTTCACGCTATCTTCCACAAACAGCTTCCCGTCCACGGCACGGGCAACCAGTTCTGAAATTGCCAGATAGCTGGTTGGCTGTGTAATCTCAATCGGCGCGCCCTGGTGCGGAGCCTTCATACCAAAGAATTTAATGCCCGCAGGCACGTTGGTAATGGACGGGCTTGGAATATCACGCAGACCTGACACCTGCATTCTGTCGCCTTTCAGCGCGCCACCGTGTTCAGGCACGACAACCACCATCACTTTACGGCCTGATTTTTCCAGCTCAGTGAAGAACGCATCCAGCTCGTCGAAGAATTTCTGCGCACGCACTTTATAATCTGCCGTTTTGCTCACGCCCGGGAAGTGGTTACCATCGTGAAGCGGCAGGGTGTTAAAGAACGTCGCACTGCGCGGGTTGCTGTCTTTTTCGATGGTTTGCAGCCAGCGCTGCAGTACGGCTGTATCGTCGTAAACAGGTGAACCGTCGAAGCCGAGCAGAGTAACGGGAAGCCCGGTTTGATCCATCAGCGGTGCCTGCATGCCACCCTGTTCACGCACCTCTTTCAGGAAGTTACCGAACTGGCCGTTATGTCCCAGCATCAGATGCTGCGTAAAGCCCAGCTTCGCGAGGTTATCGAACAGATAACACTGATTCCCTGCCGGCTGGTACAGGTTTTTATGCGATGTCTGACCGCAGCTTGCACGCAGCAGGCGAATCGCTGCCGGGCCGCTGTATGAGGTGGCAGAGTTGAAATCTTTAAACTGGATATCGAAATGAGACCACAGTGGGTGAGACATTAATCCGGCTGCATCCACATCGGCCCAGGAGAGGGAACAGATGTTAATCACCAGCAGCTCAAACGGTTGAGCATCTGCCGGCAGTGCATCCGGGAATTTCGTCTGTCGCTTATCTTCTGCGGTATAGAAGCTGGAAAGCCACGCATTGAGGTTGGTGGAGGTCGGCGGTGCGGTCTGGGTTGGAATATCACCTACCACAGGCGTATCGCCTGCCGTGATAACAGTAGCCGCTGCGCTTCCACCCGTGGTGGTCACCGTGGTGGTTGGTTGACCGGCAGGCCACAGGGAGAAGTTCGGTCCTGCCAGCGTCAGCACGTTAAGCCAGATCATAATGGCGACAACAAACACCGTGACGCGGATCCACTGCGACAGGAACAGCCAGGCCACCAGCAGGACAAAGATAGCGCCAATCATCTGCCAGTTAATAAAACGCTCAACCAGATCAAGCATGTAGTCTGCACTGAAGCCCGCGACCTGTGACCCCTGGCTCATTATGCTGTCCGGACCCGGTAGCCAGGTATCGTGCCAGAACAGCGCAAAGCCGACGGGGATGGCTACCCAGTGACGTAAACGATGCAGCCTGATATTCGGCAACGGCATCAGCAGGAAGGCCATAAAGACCAGGTTAAGCAGGGGATGGAAATTCAGATAGCCTGCCCAGAGCAAACCAAACTTCACCAGAAAGTAAAAGTTCCAGCCGGAAAGGCCGCGCCAGTATTGCCAGAGCGGCGAGGGTGACGAAGCGGTATAGGTAGAATTAGTCATGTTTTCGGTCTGCCTTGACGTGTGATGCCCGTGTCAGTGTTCCGGCTGGTTTTACATAGCGAGGTTTTATAAACATCACTCTGGCCGTATCACGGATACGACGTATGGAATGGCGCGCATAGTAGCCAAGCGTGAAAAAGATCAGCGCACAGAATACGACCAGTTGAATAATATCGCTGATATTCATGATGGTACGTTCTCCCCATTCTCGGTTAATAAGCGATGGGGTTCCGGAACCCGACGCCAGACATGACCGTCATGTCTGGCATTGAGAATCGGTTTTGCATCGCTGGTGATCGCCAGCGGTTTAACCCATTGTTCAGGCTGAAGTGCGCGCATCTGCACCAGCTCCGCGCTGATAGCATTATCTTCGAACCAGATCATACGGTTTGAGAAAATATCCCCGGTAGGCAGGGGAAAGATGTGGTTAAGCGCGGTATCAAGATCGTTCACCCGGCAGAAGGACAAAAATAGCACCAGGCGATTGTCGCCAATGGTCATGATGTCCCCTGTACGATTCGGACGACATAAGGTGAGAGCCTGTTCAACGCGGATACCCGGAACAGGACGCAGGGCAACCATCACCCCTTTCCCGTCCGCAGGAAGTAGCGTGTTGCTCATCATATTGCCGACGGCGTCGCAGAAGTTATCCCATTTCTGGTATCCGCGCAGCTTCATCGGCTGCGTCATGGAGAGCAAGGTGGAAATGTCTTCCGGCACATGGCGGCTGAACTGCTGGCCCTGAACGCTTTCGATTAGCGTCAGGCAGCGTGACAGCGGCGCATTCCATGGAACAACCATATTTGCTCCGCAGCCAAGCAGCAGACGCTCATCGGTGGCGCGCAGGCTGGTATTGTTTTCCCGCACCACAATTTTTAATGCGCTGCCGCGCTGGCGACGTAAGGTATGAATTTGTCTCGCCAGCGTCTCAATCTGGTTATTTTGCATCAACGAGAAAACAAGGGTTGCCGCCTGGGTTGTACGAGCTTCATGAAAAAGCGCTTCGTTAGACTCAAACAGCGACCAGTTTTCCGACAGCGCGGGCGCGCCCTCTAAAACCGCAATATGGCTCAGGATGCGTTTTTCATCACTGCGCGGCTGCACAACCGTTTCTTCCTGCTGTGCCAGGTGCCATTTCCCCTCACTCTGTTTCAGGGTCAGCTGTTGCCTGGCGCTCACGCCTTTTTCATTACACCAGAAAGCAATATCGTAGAGATAGCTGCCCACCTGGTCACGCAGACTGGCCAGACCGAACAGGGAGCGATATTCACCCATTAAAAGTGAAAACAACTTGTCATTATTACTGCCGGGATTGACGACCAATAGCGTGCAATTTTGAAATTTTGCCCATTTATTGATTTTTTCCAGCCACGGCAGCAGTTTTTCAGCAGGGATATTTTGCAGGACGTTATTTGCGCATTTAAGAATCACTAAATAGTGATCCGGATCAATGGAGCACTGAACGTCGCGGGACAAAAAGTATAGACTATCCACTTCTGCTGACATGGAAAATAAGCGCACGGTTTGCGGTCCGCCGTCACTTTCCAGCGTGATAATTTTCTTCGGCTCTTCGCCCATGCTAATGACAGCCACGCGGGAATCCTTATCCTGGGCGGCAATTGTCTGGTTTACCAGACTGATGGCATCTTCATTACGGTCGGTATTAATCCACCAGACTCCACCGACTGGCATGTGGCTCAATTCGTCCCATAATGACTGGATGCCAATAGAAAATATGGAGTCCACGGTGTCCCTCTTTTCGTCTAATTTATCTGTATCTCAGTTTACTAGCGAAAGCGTAGAAATAAACCTAACATTGAAATTAAAGAACATCAGATTTAGCATGTAAATGAAATTTGTCAGGGCAGGACGCCCCGCAACTTCTGAGCGTGCGATTTTCCTCAAAGGGATGGCAGAAAAATGGATAATAACGAACCCGGAACCCCAGTCGACTCGACCCTGGGCTATACATTCCAAAACGATTTTCTGGCGCTGACGCAGGCCTTTTCTTTACCTGAAATAGATTACACCGATATTTCCCAGCGGGAACAGTTGGCCGCGGCTATTAAACGCTGGCCATTATTAGCTGAATTCGCCCATCAACAATAAGGGAGCCATTGATGGCCATACTCGGATTACAGGGTGTCCGTGGCGGTGTGGGTACCACATCCGTTACCGCGGCGCTGGCGTGGTCATTACAGCTTTTAGGTGAATCGGTGTTGGTGATTGACGCCTGCGCCGATAATTTGCTGCGTATGTCGTTCAACGTCGACTTCACTCGTGAAGCGGGTTGGGCACGCGCGTTGCTTGATGATAAAGACTGGCGGGATGCAGGGCTGCGCTATACCTCTCAGCTTGATTTACTGCCTTTTGGTCAGCTCACCACCACCGAACGTGAGAATGAAGCCGCTTATCAGCGGTTGTTTTCGCAGTTCACGCTTGCATTGCAAAGTCTGAAAGAAAAAGGCCACTACCAGTGGATCCTGGTGGATCTGCCGCACGGCGCCGGGACGTTAACCCGGCAGCTTATCGCGCAGTGCGATCATGTTCTCTCCATCGTCAACGTGGATGCAAATTGCCATATTCGTCTGCATCAACAGGGGCTGCCGCAAAATGCGCACCTCCTGATTAACGACTTACGCATCGGGAGCCAGATCCAGGACGATCTCTACCAGGTCTGGCTACAGAGTCAGCGTCGCCTGCTACCCATTGTGATTCACCGGGATGAAGGAATGGCAGAATCCCTGGCCTCCAAGCAGCCGCTCGGCGAGTACCGCAGCGATTCCCTGGCGGCAGAAGAGATCCTCACGCTGGCTAACTGGTGTCTGCTGAACTTCGCCAACGCGGCGGAGCCGGCAGGGAGTTCGGTATGAGTCGACTCGCCAGTTGGTTCCTTATCCCGCCGGTTAATGCGCGTCTGAGCGAACGCTACCGACATTTTCGTCGGCATGGTGCGTCGGCATTCAGTGCCGCGCTTGGCTGTTTCTGGATGATTATGGCCTGGATGTTCATTCCGCTTGAACATCCGCGCTGGCAGCGCATACGTGCGCACCATAATGAATTATATCCACACATTAACCCTGACCGGCCGCGGCCTTTGGATCCGGCGCGTTATCTCATTCAGGCCGTCTGGCTGGTCGTCACCTCGTCACAGCGAGAACGCCAGACGCCGCACTGGCGCAGTTTCTCCCGCGTTCAACAGCTGCGCGAGCGCTATCACCAGTGGCTGGATAAATTGCCTGACAGCGTGACCGACAAAACCAGCCATCTGGATAATCAAAAAGAGCTCGGGCACCTCCACCCGGGCCTGCGGCGTTTTATCCTCGGCGTGATTGTCGTGTTCTCACTGATTCTGGCGCTGGTCTGTATTACGCAACCCTTCAATCCCCTGGCGCAGTTCACCTTCCTGATCCTGCTCTGGGGCGTAGCGTTGCTGGTGCGTCGTATTCCGGGCCGCTTCTCGGCGCTGATGCTGATTGTGCTGTCGCTGACCGTTTCCTGCCGCTATATCTGGTGGCGTTACACCTCAACGCTGAACTGGGACGACCCGGTGAGTCTGGTCTGCGGTCTGATTCTGCTGTTTGCCGAAACCTATGCCTGGATTGTGCTGGTGTTGGGGTATTTCCAGGTCATCTGGCCGCTCAATCGCCAGCCCGTACCGCTGCCGAAGGACACCACGACGTGGCCGACTGTCGATCTCTTCGTCCCAACCTACAACGAAGACCTGAGCGTGGTGAAAAACACCATTTATGCTGCGCTCGGCATCGACTGGCCGAAAGATAAACTCAAGGTCTGGATCCTGGATGACGGCAACCGCCCAGCGTTCCGCCAGTTCGCGGAAGAGGTCGGCGTCGAATACATCGCCCGTCTGACGCACGAACATGCTAAAGCCGGTAACATCAATAACGCGCTGAAGTATGCTACCGGGGAGTTTGTCTCGATCTTTGACTGCGACCACGTACCTACGCGATCGTTCCTGCAGATGACCATGGGCTGGTTCCTGAAAGAGAAAGAGCTGGCAATGATGCAGACGCCGCACCACTTCTTCTCGCCGGACCCGTTTGAACGCAACCTTGGCCGTTTCCGTAAGACCCCGAACGAAGGCACGCTGTTCTATGGTCTGGTGCAGGATGGTAACGACATGTGGGACGCCACGTTCTTCTGCGGCTCCTGTGCGGTTATCCGCCGTAAACCGCTGGATGAAATTGGCGGTATTGCCGTCGAAACGGTGACTGAAGATGCGCACACCTCGTTGCGTCTGCACCGTCGGGGTTATACCTCGGCCTATATGCGTATTCCTCAGGCCGCCGGTCTGGCGACGGAATCGCTCTCGGCGCACATTGGTCAGCGTATTCGCTGGGCGCGCGGCATGGTGCAGATTTTCCGTCTGGATAATCCACTGATAGGGAAAGGGCTCAAGCTGGCGCAGCGTCTCTGCTACGTCAACGCGATGTTCCACTTCTTATCCGGCATCCCGCGGCTGATCTTCCTGACCGCACCGCTGGCGTTTCTGCTCCTTCACGCCTATATCATCTACGCCCCGGCGCTGATGATTGCGCTGTTTGTTCTGCCGCACATGATCCACGCGAGCCTGACGAACTCGAAGATTCAGGGTAAATATCGCCATTCCTTCTGGAGTGAAATCTACGAAACGGTGCTGGCCTGGTACATTGCGCCGCCAACGATGGTGGCGCTGATCAACCCGCATAAAGGGAAATTCAACGTCACCGCGAAGGGGGGGCTGGTGGAAGAGGAGTACGTCGACTGGGTGATCTCCCGTCCGTATATCTTCCTGGTGTTGCTGAACATCGTTGGCGTCATCGCCGGTATCTGGCGTTACTTCTACGGCCCGGAAAACGAAATCCTGACCGTCTTTGTGAGTATGGCCTGGGTCTTCTACAACCTGATTATTCTTGGCGGCGCGGTGGCGGTGTCGGTGGAGAGTAAACAGGTTCGTCGCGCGCATCGCGTTGAAATCTGCATGCCCGCGGCGATTGCCCGTGAAGATGGTCACCTCTTCTCCTGTACCGTGCACGACTTCTCTGACGGTGGTCTGGGGATCAAAATCAACGGCCAGGCGAAAGTGCTGGAAGGGCAAAAAGTTAACTTGCTGCTTAAGCGCGGCCAGCAGGAGTATGTCTTCCCGACGCAGGTAGCGCGTGTGGCGGGCAATGAAGTCGGTCTGCAACTGATGCCGTTGACCAAAAAGCAACACATTGATTTTGTGCAGTGTACGTTTGCCCGTGCGGATACATGGGCTCTCTGGCAGGACAGCTTCCCGGAAGATAAACCTCTGGAAAGCCTGCTGGATATTCTGAAGCTGGGGTTCCGTGGCTATCGTCACCTTGCAGAATTTGCCCCGTCGTCGGTGAAATTAATTTTCCGGTCACTTACTTCGCTGGTTTCCTGGGTCGTGTCGTTCATTCCTCGTCGTCCTGAGCGGGATGAGGCGAAGCAGGCGGACCCGGTTATGGCTCAACAATGATGATAACGCGATGAAAACAAAACTTTCCTGGTTATGTGCAGTGGCAATGGGGATGAGTGCGCTCCCCGCAACAATGGCTAACGCAGAGCCTGATAACGCAGCGGCAACGCCTGCGCCAACAGTGCCTGTGGTCGCGCAGGCAACCGATCCGGTTATTACTGCCGCGCCCGGTCAAACAGAAAATGTCATTCCGAACCAGCCAACGGAGGGGAACACTCTACCCGCCGAGAACCCGGTTATCGGACAGGTGATGCCGGGTGTTCGGGGGGCGAATGCGCCCGTTGTCGCGGAAAATGCCCCGTCACGCGACGTCAAGCTGACCTTCGCGCAAATCGCGCCGCCGCCGGGCAGCATGGTGTTGCGCGGCATCAATCCTAATGGCGGCATTGAATTTGGCATGCGCAGCGATGAAGTCGTCTCGAATGCCGTACTGAACCTTGAATATACCCCGTCGCCGTCCCTGCTGCCGACCCAGTCTCAGTTGAAGGTTTACCTGAACGATGAGCTGATGGACGTACTGCCGGTTACCAAAGAACAACTGGGTAAGAAAACGCAGGCGCAGGTGCCGATTAACCCGCTGTTCATTACCGACTTTAACCGCATTCGTCTGGAGTTTGTGGGTCACTACCGCGATGTCTGTGAAAACCCGGCCAGCAACACGCTGTGGATGGACATCGGGCGTAACTCCTCGCTGCAGATGACCTATCAGTCCCTGGCGCTGAAGAACGATCTCTCCGCCTTCCCGGTGCCGTTCTTCGATCCTCGTGATAACCGTCCGCTCACGCTGCCGATGGTGTTTGCGTCGTCCCCGGACGTAACCGAGCAGCTGGCGGCCACCATTGTGGCTTCCTGGTTTGGTTCGCGTTCCGGCTGGCGCGGTCAGAATTTCCCGGTGATGTATGACAAAATGCCGGACAGAAACGCGATTGTATTTGCCACTAACGCGAAACGTCCTGCCTTCCTGCGCGATCATCCTGAAGTCAAAGCGCCAACCATTGAGATGGTCAGCCACCCGGATAACCCGTACGTGAAGCTGCTGGTGGTCTTTGGTCGTGACGATAAAGATCTGGTCCAGGCGGCAAAAGCGATTGCCCAGGGCAACGTTCTTTTCCGCGGCAACAGCGTCGTGGTGGACGAGGTCAAGCCGCTGCTGGCGCGTAAACCTTATGATGCGCCAAACTGGGTGCGTACCGACCGTGTCGTGACGTTTGGTGAGCTGAAAACCTATGAAGAGCAGCTGCAGGCGTCCGGGCTTGAACCCTCGCCAATTAGCCTGTCACTGAACCTGCCGCCCGATCTGTACCTGCTGCGTACCAACGGCATCGATATCAATCTTAACTACCGTTATACCGCGCCGGCGACGAAAGACAGCTCGCGCATGGATATCAGCCTGAATAACCAGTTCCTGCAATCGTTCAGCCTGCAGAGTACCCAGGACACTAACCGACTGATGCTTCGCCTGCCGGTGCTGCAGGGGCTGCTGGACGGTAAAACGGATGTCTCCATTCCGGCACTGAAGCTTGGGGCAATCAACCAGCTGCGTTTTGACTTCCAGTACATGAACCCGATGCCTGGCGGTTCGGTGGATAACTGCATCACCTTCCAGCAGGTTCAGAACCACGTTGTCATCGGCGATGAGTCGACCATCGACTTCTCGAAGTACTATCACTTCCTGGCGATGCCGGATCTGCGCGCCTTTGCTAATGCAGGCTTCCCGTTCAGCCGCATGGCCGATCTCTCTGAGTCCATCGTTGTGATGCCAAAAGCGCCAAACGAAGGTCAGGTGACAACCCTGCTTGATACCATAGCAACCGTTGGGGCCCAGACGGGATTGCCGGCAATTAACGTCACGTTGACGGACGATGGCAGCCAGATCCAGAACAAAGACGCTGACATCATGGTCATCGGTACGATTCCGGATAAGCTGAAGGATGATAAGCGTATCGATCTGCTGGTGAAAGCCACGGAGTCCTGGGTTAACACCCCGCTGCGCCAGACCGATTTCCCGAGCATCATGCCGGATGCGAACGATCGCCAGGCCAGCGCGCAGACGGCCGTCACCTCTCAGGGGGCGATGGCTGCGGTAGTGGGCTTCCAGTCACCTTATAACGATCAGCGTAGCGTGGTGGCGCTTCTGGCGGACAGCCCGCGTGGCTATGAACTGCTGAATACGGCGATGAACGACAGTGGTAAACGTGCCGCGATGTTTGGCTCTGTGTCGGTGATCCGTGAGTCTGGCGTCAACAGCCTGCGCGTGGGTGATGTGTACTACGTCGGCCATCTGCCGTGGTTCGAACGCCTGTGGTATGCGCTGTCTAACCATCCGGTTCTGCTCGCCATCCTGGCCGCGGTCAGCGTGGTCTTGCTGGCATGGGTGCTGTGGCGTCTGCTGCGTATCATCAGCCGTCGTCGCCTCAACCCGGATGAGTAAGATGTGATGAAAGCCTTTCGCTGGTGTGCAGTAGCAGCGTTGATGCTGGCGGCGCTTCCTCTTCGCGCCGCCTGTACCTGGCCTGCCTGGGAGCAGTTCAAAAAGGATTACATCAGCGAGGGTGGACGCGTCATTGATCCCAGTGACACGCGCAAAATTACGACGTCGGAAGGGCAAAGCTATGCGTTGTTCTTTGCTCTGGCCGCCAACGACCGCCGCGCGTTTGAGCAAATACTGACATGGACGCGCGATAACCTTGCCGGCGGCAATCTCAACGACCATCTGCCTGCCTGGCTCTGGGGGCAGAAAGACAAAGAAAACTGGGCGGTGATTGACACCAACTCCGCCTCAGATGCCGATGTCTGGATCGCCTGGTCACTGCTTGAAGCGGGCCGGTTATGGAAACATCCGGACTACACCCGCACGGGTAAGGCGCTGTTGAAACGCATTGCCGGTGAGGAAGTGGTGAAAGTACCAGGGCTCGGCGCCATGCTGCTTCCGGGTAAAGTCGGTTTTGCTGATGAAAACGCCTGGCGCTTTAACCCCAGCTATCTTCCTCCGCAGTTAGCAAGCTATTTCACCCGCTTTGGTGCCCCGTGGACCACGCTTCGTGAAACGAATCTGCGACTGCTGCTGGAAAGCGCGCCAAAGGGGTTCTCGCCGGACTGGGTGCAGTATCAGAAAAACAGAGGCTGGAAGTTAAAGCAGGATAAAGCGCTGGTAGGGGGCTACGACGCTATTCGTGTCTATCTTTGGGTGGGCATGATGAGTGATAAAGATCCTCAGAAAGCCCGATTGCTGACGCGCTTCCAGCCGATGGCGGCAAAAACAATGAAACAGGGCGTGCCGCCGGAAAAAGTGGACGTGGCGACGGGTAAACGCACCGGCAATGGTCCGGTCGGGTTCTCTGCCGCCATGCTGCCGTTTTTACAACAGCGCGATGCTCAGGCGGTTCAGCGCCAGCGCGTTGCAGACCATTTTCCCGATAACAACGCCTATTACAGCTATGTACTGACTCTCTTTGGTCAGGGATGGGATCAGCATCGTTTTCGCTTCACCGCTAAAGGTGACTTAATACCGGATTGGGGCCAGGAATGCGCAAGTTCACAGTAAATTTACTCACTTTATCGCTTGGGCTGGCACTGATGCCGCTGGCGCAGGCCGTTAACTCTCCGCAGCAGAAACAGCTGCTGGAGCAGGTTCGGCTGGGCGAGTCGACACAGCGTGAGGATTTGGTTCGTCAGTCGCTCTATCGTCTTGAACTGATTGATCCGAACAACCCTGATGTTATTGCCGCCCGTTTTCGTTACCTGCTGCGCCAGGGCGATACCGCCGGTGCGCAAAAAGAGCTGGATCGCCTGAAAGGGATCGCTCCAGGCTCCAGCGCGTATCAGTCCTCACGCAATACGATGCTGCTTTCCACCCCGGATGGCCGACAGCAGTTACAGCAGGCGCGCTTGCTCGCCACGACAGGGCACACTCAGGAGGCGATTGCCGCCTATGACAAGCTCTTTGACGGCAACCCGCCGGGTGGCGACGTGGCGACGGAATACTGGAATGTGGTGGCGAAAGATCCTGCCCGCCGCAATGCGGCCATTAACCAGCTGAAAAAAATTAACAGCAGCAGCCCCGGTAATACGCAGCTGCAGACGACGCTTTCCCAGCTCCTGTTCCAGAGCGGGCGCCGTGATGAGGGCTTTGCGGTCCTGCGGGAGATGGCTAAATCGACCGGCGGCCGCAGCCAGGCGTCTGACATGTGGTATGAGCAGATCAAAGACCAGCCTGCCAGCAGCGCCAGCGTCAGCGCGTTGCAAAAATACCTGAGCGTTTTCAGCGACGGCGATAGCGTCGTGGCGGCGCGTGCCCAGCTTGAAGCGCAGCAAAAACAGCTCGCAGACCCGGCCTTCCGGGCGAAAGCGGAAGGTCTGGCGGCAGTGGATGCCGGGCAGGGGAGTAAGGCGGTTGCGGAGCTGCAAAAAGCCGTCAGCGCCAACCATGCTGACAGTGAAGCGGTGGGTGCCCTGGGACAGGCTTATTCCCAGAAAGGCGATCGTGCCCGCGCGGTGGCGCAGTTCGAAAAGGCCATAGCCCTCGACCCGCAGAGCGATAACCGGGGTAAATGGGACAGTTTGCTGAAGGTCAACCGCTACTGGCTGCTGATCCAGCAGGGCGATGCGGCGCTCAAGGCGAATAACCCGTCACAGGCGGAACGTTACTATCAGCAGGCACGTAACATCGACAATACCGACAGTTACGCGGTGCTGGGCCTGGGTGATGCCGCGGCGGCACGTAAAGATAACGATGCGGCGGAGCGTTATTATCGTCAGGCGTTGCGTATGGACAGCGGTAACAGCAATGCGGTTCGCGGTCTGGCCAATATTTACCGCGCACAGTCACCGGAGAAAGCCTCGCAGTTTATCCAGTCGCTTTCTGCCAGCCAGCGCCGGAGCATTGATGATATTGAACGTAGCCTGACTAACGAGCAACTGTCTGCCCAGGCCGAACAGCTGGAGAATCAGGGGAAATACGCCCAGGCAGCAGAAATACAGCGCCGCCGTCTGGCGCTCTCGCCAGGCGACGTCTGGATAACGTATCGTCTCTCGCGCGATCTCTACAGCGCGGGCCAGCGTAGCCAGGCGGACACCCTGATGCGCCAGCTTGCCAGCCAGAAACCGTCTGACCCGGATCAGGTGTATGCCAACGGGCTCTATCTCTCCGGGAACAATCAGGACCGGGCCGCGCTGGCGCATCTGGATACGCTGCCGCGTAGCCAGTGGAATGGCAACATTCAGGAACTGGCCGACCGTCTGCAAAGTAACCAGGTGCTGGAAACCGCCAACCGCCTGCGCGACAGCGGTAAAGAGCAGGAGGCGGAAAACCTTCTGCGTCAGCAGCCGACCTCTACCCGTATCGACTTAACGCTGGCCGACTGGGCGCAGCAGCGTGGCGATCTGGAATCGGCGAAAACCACGTACAACGCCGTCCTGCAGCGTGAGCCGCAGAACGAGGACGCGATCCTCGGTCTGACCGAGATTTATAGCGCGCAAGGTAACAAGGACGCTGCGCGTGCCGAGCTGGCGAAACTGCCTGCCGCGCAAAATGGCGAACCGTTATCCCTCAATATGCAGCGCCGGATTGCGATGGCGCAGGCGGGGCTGGGCGATTCCGCCGCCGCAGAGCAGACCTTCAACAACATCATTCCGCAGGCCAAATCGCAGCCTGCCTCAATGGAAAAAGCGCTGGTGTTACGTGATGCCGCGCGCTTCCAGGTGCAGAACGGTCAGCCTCAGCAAGCGCTGGAGACGTATAAAGACGCGATGGTGTCATCAGGCATCACGACGACCCGTCCGGTGGACAACGACAGTTTCACCCGTCTGACGCGTAACGATGAAAAAGATGACTGGCTGAAGCGCGGCGTACGGAGTGACGCCGGTGATTTGTACCGTCAGCAGGATGTTAACGTCACGCTGCAGCACGATTACTGGGGCTCCAGCGGCACGGGGGGCTATTCCGATCTGAAAGCCCATACCACCATGCTCCAGGTCGATGCCCCGCTCTCTGATGGCCGCATGTTCTTCAGAAGCGATTTGGTCAATATGGACGCCGGTTCATTTGATAACAATAACGGAACGTACGACCCTAAATGGGGGACCTGCTACGAAACACCGTGTAGCGGCAGCACCCATCAGAGTGACAGTGGCGCCAGCGTCGCCGTCGGCTGGCAGAATAAAACCTGGTCGATGGATATTGGTACCACCCCAATGGGCTTTGACGTCGTCGACGTGGTGGGCGGCCTGAGCTACAGCAGCGATCTGGGTCCCATCGGTTATACCGTCAACGCCCATCGTCGGCCAATCTCCAGTTCACTGCTGGCCTTCGCCGGGCAGAAAGATACCAATACCGGCACCACCTGGGGCGGCGTACGGGCGACCGGGGGTGGCGTAAGCATCAGCTATGACAAAGGTGAGGCGAACGGTGTCTGGTCAAGCCTGAACGCAGAAACGCTGACGGGTAAAAATGTGGAAGATAACTGGCGCGTCCGCTGGATGACGGGTTACTACTACAAGCTCATTAATAAAAACAACGAGCGCCTGACGGTCGGCGTCTCCAATATGCTCTGGCATTACGACAAAGACCTGAGCGGATATACCCTGGGTCAGGGCGGCTATTACAGCCCGCAGGAGTATGTCTCCTTCGCACTGCCGGTGACCTGGCGTAAACGCACAGAAAACTGGTCCTGGGAGCTGGGCGGCTCTGTCTCCTGGTCACACTCCAAAACCAAAGATGAACTGCGCTACCCGATTCAGAGTCTAATCCCGACCGATGAACCCGGCCGCTATACTGACCGGGGGGCGATGGAAACCGGCAGCAGCAGCTCCGGCACGGGTTATACCGCACGGGCGATTATCGAACGCCGGGTCACGTCCAACTGGTTTGTGGGCATGGGCGTGGATATTCAGGAAGCGAAAGACTATACCCCAAGCCATGCGCTGATTTATGTGCGTTACTCTGCCGCAGGCTGGCAGGGCGATATGGACTTACCGCCGCAGCCGCTCATTCCTTACGCGGACTGGTAATCGGATTTTCCTTAATCCATTTGTAAGTCTCTCTTAATAGCACAGCAATCGGGTATACTCAGGCGCGCCAGGTTTACACCCTGGCGCGCCCTGCGCTTCGAGTTTTGTGGAGAGTCATTTTGCGTGTCAGCCGTTCCTTAACGATCAAACAGATGGCGATGGTGTCTGCCGTCACGATGCTGTTTGTCCTGCTTTTCTGCGTCATTTTGCTGTTTCATTCCGTGCAGCAGAATCGCTATAACACGGCTTCGCAGTTAGAAAGTATCGCCCGCTCGGTGCGCGGCCCACTCTCCGCCTCGATCCTGAAAGGGGATATTCCCGAAGCGGAAACCATTTTAAAACGCATTCAGCCTGCTGGCATCGTGAGCCGCGCGGATGTCGTCTTGCCCAACCAGTTCCAGGCGCTGCGGATGAGCTTTATCCCGGAACGCCCCGTCCCGATGATGGTCATGCGCCTGTTTGAACTGCCGGTGCAAATTTCTCTGCCTCTCTATTCGCTGGAACGTCCTGCCAATCCGCAGCCGCTGGCCTACCTGGTCCTGCAGGCAGACTCGTATCGCATGTATAAGTTCGTCATGAGTTGGGTGGTGACGTTAGTGACCACTTGCTTACTTATGACCCTGATTCTCAGCGTGGCGTTAACCTGGTGTATTAACCGGTTGATTGTGCATCCGTTGCGCCGTATCGCCCGCGAGCTGAATGCGCTTGCGCCGCAGGATCAGCTGGGGCACCAGCTTGAACTGCCGCGACTTCATCATGACGATGAGATCGGGATGCTGGTACGCAGCTATAACCTCAACCAGCAGCGCATTCAGCGTCAGCAGGATGAGTTAAATAACAGCGCCACGCGATTCCCGGTGTCAGAACTTCCTAATAAGGCGTTTCTGATGGCGATGCTGGAGCAGACGGTTGCGCGCCAGCAAACCACGGCGCTGATGGTGATCGCCTGTGAAACCCTGCAGGATACGGCGGGCGTGCTCAAGGAGAGCCAGCGTGAAATGCTGCTGCTGACGCTGGTGGAAAAGGTGAAATCTGTCCTGGCCCCGCGCATGGTGCTGACGCAGGTCAGCGGTTACGACCTGGTGGTGATAGCCAACGGCGTGAAAGAGCCGTGGCATGCCATCACATTAGGTCAGCAAGTGCTCACTGTCATTAACGAGCGGCTGCCTGTTCAGGGGATCCAGCTGCGTCCAAGCGCCAGTATCGGTATCGCCATGTACTACGGTGATTTAACGGCGGAGCAGCTGTATCGCCGCGCGTTCTCGGCGGCGTTTACCGCCCGGCGCAAAGGCAAAAATCAGATCCAGTTCTTCGACCCGGAACAGATGGAAAAGGCGCAGCAGCGCCTGACGGAAGAGAGCGACATCCTGACCGCGCTGGATAACCGTCAGTTTGCTCTCTGGCTACAGCCGCAGGTGAATTTACAGACGGGTGAAGTAAAAAGCGCCGAGGCGCTGCTTCGTGTACAGCAGCCGGACGGCTCATGGGAGCTGCCGGAGGGGCTGATTGAACGCATTGAATCCTGTGGCCTGATGGTCACCGTCGGTTATTGGGTGCTGGAGGAGTCCTGCCGCCAGCTTGCCGCCTGGCAGGAGCGCGGCGTGACGCTGCCGCTGTCGGTTAATTTGTCTGCGTTGCAGCTCATGCATCCGACGATGGTTTCCGAAATGCTGGAGCTGATCAATCGCTACCGGATCAAGCCTGATACGCTGACGCTGGAAGTGACGGAGAGCCGACGCATTGACGATCCTAACGAAGCCGTTGCCATTCTGAAGCCGCTGCGCAATGCCGGCATTCGCATCGCGCTGGACGATTTTGGTATGGGCTACGCCGGGCTGCGTCAGCTTCAGCATATGAAAACCCTGCCGGTGGATGTGCTGAAAATCGACAAAGCGTTTGTCGAAGGGTTGCCAGAGGACAGCAGCATGGTGCAGGCCATTATTCAGATGGCGCGCAGTCTCAATCTGCATCTGATTGCCGAGGGGATTGAAACCGACGCGCAGCGCATCTGGCTGGCAGAGGCGGGCGTAGAGAGCGGTCAGGGCTTCCTTTTTGCCGCTGCTGTTCCTGCGGATGTCTTTGAACAACGCTACCTTCCCGGTGCTGACAATCACGCAAAAGTGTAATTTTGTTGCTGGCTTGTGCGAGCCAGCTCAAAGTTCTTAACATTTGTGTTTCAAATTTGAACTGAGTTTATTTCTGTCCTGTTATACGGGTGTTATTTTAGAGCCGCAGGTTAACCATAACCTTACAAAACCTGTGGTTTTTCTTCCCAAGGACACCTTATGAAAACCTCACTCTTCAAAAGTCTCTATTTCCAGGTCCTGACAGCCATCGCCATCGGTATTTTGCTGGGGCATTACTACCCTGAGCTGGGCGCGCAAATGAAACCGCTTGGCGACGCGTTCGTGAAGCTCATCAAAATGGTCATCGCCCCGGTAATCTTCTGTACGGTTGTCACGGGCATCGCTGGCATGGAAAGCATGAAAGCGGTAGGCCGTACCGGTGCTGTGGCGCTGCTCTATTTCGAAGTGGTCAGTACCCTTGCGCTGATTATTGGTCTGATTATCGTTAACGTGGTCCAGCCTGGTGCGGGCATGAACGTTGACCCCTCAACGCTCGATGCCAAAGCGGTCGCGGTCTATGCCGAGCAGGCGAAGGATCAGGGCGTGGTGGCCTTCCTGCTGGACGTGATACCCGGCAGCGTCATTGGCGCATTTGCCAGCGGAAACATTCTGCAGGTACTGCTGTTTGCCGTCATGTTTGGCTTTGCCCTGCACCGTCTGGGCAGCAAAGGCCAGCTTATCTTTAACGTGATTGAGAGCTTCTCACAGGTCATCTTTGGCATCATCAATATGATCATGCGCCTGGCGCCAATCGGTGCCTTCGGTGCGATGGCCTTCACCATCGGTAAATATGGCGTCGGTACGCTGGTGCAGCTGGGCCAGCTGATTATCTGCTTCTATATCACCTGTATTCTTTTCGTGGTGGTGGTGCTGGGCTCCATTGCCCGTGCGACAGGTTTCAACATCTTCAAATTTATCCGTTACATTCGTGAAGAGCTGCTGATTGTGCTGGGGACCTCTTCTTCAGAATCGGCGTTGCCGCGTATGCTCGACAAGATGGAAAAACTCGGGTGCCGTAAGTCGGTGGTCGGGCTGGTGATCCCGACGGGCTACTCCTTCAACCTTGATGGTACGTCGATATACCTGACGATGGCGGCGGTGTTCATCGCTCAGGCGACCAACAGCCATATGGATATTTTCCATCAGATCACCCTGTTGGTGGTGCTCCTGCTCTCCTCGAAAGGCGCGGCAGGCGTAACGGGCAGTGGCTTTATCGTGCTGGCGGCCACCATTTCTGCGGTGGGGCATCTGCCGGTGGCGGGCCTGGCGCTGATTCTCGGTATTGACCGCTTTATGTCCGAGGCGCGCGCATTAACCAACCTGGTAGGTAACGGTGTGGCGACGGTCGTTGTCGCGAAATGGGTGAAAGAGCTGGATCACAAAAAACTCGACGATACGCTGAATAATCGCGTGTCTGATAGCAAAACTCCTGGTTTAACCTCCTAATCTTGTTACAAATGCCCGCATTCCCTTGTCGGGATGCGGGCTCCTGCGCATAATAACCCTTCATACCTGTCATAATTCGACAAGATTTTTTTTGGGTATATTTCACTTCGGACCGTGACGTTTTGCCGAACGCGCGGTCTAATCGACGTGTTTTCATCGTCATCTTTTAGAGTGCAGCGCGTCGCGAGACACTCTTTTTAACCAGGAATGTTGATCAGGGGTTCACATGCAGGGCACAAAAATTCGACTCTTAACCGGCGGTTTGCTGATGATGGCAGCAGCCAGTTATGTGCAGGCAGATGCGCTCCAGCCAGACCCGGCCTGGCAACAAGGCACGTTAGCGAACGGTTTCCAGTGGCAGGTTTTATCCACCCCGCAACGTCCGAGCGATCGTGTTGAAATCCGTCTGTCCGTTAATACCGGCTCCCTTACGGAAAGTACTCAGCAAACCGGTTTTAGCCATTTTATTCCCCGTCTGGCGCTCACTCAGAGCGGCAGCCTGCAAGCGGTTCAGGTGCGTTCGCTGTGGCAACAGGCCATCGATCCAAAACGCCCGCTGCCTCCGGCTGTGGTCTCCTATGACTACACCATGTTTAACCTGAGCCTGCCAAATAACCGTAACGATCTGCTCAAAGAAGCGCTGACCTATCTCGCTGATGCCTCAGGCAACCTGGCGATTACGCCGGATACCGTTAACTATGCGCTGAGCAACAGCGACATGGTGGCGACCTGGCCTGCGGATACCAAAGAGGGCTGGTGGCGCTACCGTCTGAAAGGTTCAACGTTGCTGGGTCACGATCCGGCGGAGCCGCTGAAGCAGCCGGTCGATGCCGAACAGGTGAAATCGTTCTACCAGAAATGGTACACCCCGGACGCCATGACGCTGATTGTGGTTGGTAATGTCGATAGCCGCGCGGTGGTTGAACAGATCAACAAAGCGTTTGGCGATTTGAAAGGCAAGCGTGAAACGCCTGCCCCGGTTCCGACACTCTCTCCGCTGCGCGCCGAGCCTGTCAGCATTATGACGGACACCGTGCGTCAGGACCGACTCTCCGTGATGTGGGATAACGCCTGGCAGCCTATCCGCGAGTCCGCCGCGCTGCTGCGCTACTGGCGTGCCGACCTGGCGCGTGAAGCGTTGTTCTGGCACGTTCAGCAGACGCTCAGTAAGAATAACGTGAAGAATATTGGTCTTGGCTTTGACTGTCGCGTGCTTTTCCAGCGTGCGCAATGTGCCATTAACGTTGAATCGCCGGGCGATAAGCTGAATGCGAATCTGGGTGTGGTCGCCAAAGAGCTGGCAAAAGTGCGTAAAGAGGGCCTCTCTGAAGAGGAGTTCAATGCGCTGGTGGCCCAGAAAAAACTGGAGCTGCAGAAGCTGTTTGCGACCTACGCGCGTGCCGATACCGATATTCTGATCAGCCAGCGCATCCGCTCCCTGCAGAATCAGGTTGTCGACATTGCGCCTGAACAGTACCAGAAGCTTCGTCAGGATTTCCTGAACGGTTTGACCGTGGATATGTTAAATCAGGATTTACGTCAGCAGCTGTCGCAGGATATGGCATTGATCCTTATGCAGCCGAAAGGCGAGCCGGAATATGACATGAAGGAACTTCAGAAGACCTGGGATTCTATTATGGTTACCGCGCCGCAGCCGGCGACCGCAGCGGATGATTTACACCCGGACGCGACGGATATTCCGCAAGGACAGTAATGCGTAGACATGCCCTCTCCCTGTGGGAGAGGGCCAGGGTGAGGGCATCAGCCCGCACTTTGGTTAAACAGGCATCGCCTCACGCGGAATAATCGCCCCGCGATACTGAATCACGGTGCTGGCCGTCAGGTGTCCGCGCTGTGCCGCGGCTTCCGGCGTTCCCCCGGTCAGACGTACCGCCAGGTAACCCGCGCTGAAGGAGTCCCCTGCCGCTGTCGTATCAATCACGTTCTCTTTGGCCAGCTTCACCGCCGGGACTTCAACCACCGCTTCACCCGCCATCGCGACCAGGCATGATTCCGCCCCGCGCTTAATAACGACTTCGCTTACGCCCGCCGCCTGCGTGCGTGCAATCACGTCATCTACGGACTTCTCACCCCACAGGGCGTCTTCATCGTCGAGCGTCAGGAACGCAATGTCCGTGCACTGCAGCATCTGCTGATAAACCTGCTGCGTCTCTTCACGGCTGGCCCACAGGCGTGGACGGTAATTGTTATCAAAAATCACCTTACCGCCGTTGGCGCGGCATTTATGCAGCAGCGACAGCAGCTTTTCGCGGCTGACTGGACTGAGGATCGCCAGGCTGATCCCACTCAGATAGAGATAGTCAAAGCTTGCCAGTGCTTCACAAATGGCCGGGGCTGCATCGCTCTCCAGCCAGAACTTCGCCGCGGCTTCGTTACGCCAGTAATAAAACGTGCGTTCGCCGGTGCTGTCGGTTTCGATGTAGTAAAGCCCGGGAAGGCGGTTTTCCATACGCTGGATCAGCGCGGTGCCCACATGTTCATTCTGCCAGGCTTCCAGCATCTGCTGGCTGAAGCTGTCCGTGCCGAGGGCGGTAACATAGTCCACGGAGAGTGCTTCTGGCGCAACCTGACGGGCGATATAGACGGAAGTGTTTAACGTGTCGCCACCAAATCCGCGGCTGACTTCCGCGCCTTTTTGGGACAGCTCAATCATGCATTCGCCAATCACGGCAATTTTTTTGGACATAGTCGTGAACCTGAACAAAAGAATTTATCAGCAGTGTGCGCTGAGTGAATTAGATGGTCAACTATATTAAAACGACGTTCCATTATTTAATTTGAGCCAGCACGTGTTCCGGCAAATTTCTGTCATCTTAATTTCATTTTCCCGGTGAATTGAACATAAAGTTCTCAATTGTCGCGCCGATAACCCAGTGACGAGTCCAGAAAGGCCATCCAACAACAGGACATCTGAAATGAAGTCAGAGCAGGTTATCCAGCGGCTGAGCACTACGCCTGAGGCAAGTATTGAGAACTTGCAGGAGCATCGCTACTGGCTGCAATGTGAGCGTGCGTATACCTATCAGCCGATCTACCGAACGGACGGTCGACTGATGGCCATTGAAATTTTGACCGTTGTTACGCACCCGTCAAACCCTTTACAGCGTATCGCGCCAGATCGCTATTTTGCCGAAGTTGCCGTTCGCCAGCGCCTTGACGTGCTGGAAGAGCAGCTTCGTATGCTGGCGACCAAACAGGCCTTTTTCGAGCGGCACAATATCCTCGCCTCGGTTAACGTGGATGGCCCGACACTGCTGGCGCTGCGTCAGAATGCAAAATTGCAGGAACTGATCGCCACTCTGCCGTGGATGCGTTTTGAACTGGTGGAGCACGTCCGGCTGCCCCAGGACTCCTCGTTTGCCTCGATGTGTGAATTTGGCCCGCTGTGGCTGGATGACTTTGGTACGGGCATGGCGAACTTCTCTGCGCTGAGCGAAGTGCGTTATGACTACATCAAAGTGGCCCGCGATCTGTTTATTATGCTGCGTCAGACCCCGGAAGGGCGAAACCTGTTTACGCTGTTATTGCAGCTGATGAACCGCTATTGCAAAGGGGTGATTGTCGAAGGTGTGGAAACGCTGGAAGAGTGGCGCGATGTGCAACACTCACCCGCCGCTGCCGCACAGGGTTATTTCCTCTCTCGTCCGGTTCCTATGGATACCCTCGATACCGTCATAACTAACCTCTGATCCGCCCGTTTCCCCTTGTCTGGACTATAGTTTTACAGGACAGGCCATCAGGAAAGGGGACAAAAATGACAAAGACAACCAGGGTTATCTCCTGGACTACAGGGATTTTCTTGTTGTTGATCGTGGTTATCGTCGTCATTATTGCGACGTTTGACTGGAATCGCCTTAAGCCGACCATCAACCAGAAAGTCTCAGCTGAGCTGAACCGTCCCTTCGCCATCCGCGGCGATTTGGGCGTGGTATGGGAACGTCAGAAACAGGAGACCGGCTGGCGAAGCTGGATCCCCTGGCCGCACGTCCACGCCGACGACATTATTCTCGGCAACCCGCCGGATATTCCGGACGTCACCATGGTCCATCTGCCACGCGTTGAAGCCACGCTGGCGCCGTTAGCGCTCCTGACCAAAACCGTCTATCTGCCGTGGATTAAACTCCAGCAGCCCGATGCGCGTCTGATCCGCCTTTCTGAAAAGAACAACAACTGGACGTTTAACCTTGCCAGCGACGGCGAAAAAGATCCCAATGCCCGGCCCTCTTCATGGTCATTCCGTCTGGACAATATTCTTTTCGATCGCGGGCGGATCGCCATCGACGATAAGGTCAGCAAGGCGGATGTGGAGATCCTGGTCGATCCGTTGGGTAAACCGCTACCGTTTAGCGAAGTGACGGGCAACCAGGAAAAAGGCGATAACGCCAAGGCGGGAGATTATGTGTTCGGCCTGACGGCCAAAGGGCGCTACAACGGCCAGCCGCTGAGCGGGAAAGGAAAAATGGGCGGCATGCTGGCGCTCAGGAGCGAAGGTACGCCGTTCCCGGTGCAGGCGGATTTCCGTTCAGGGAATACGCGCGTGGCATTCGTGGGCACGGTCAACGACCCGATGAACATGGGGGGCGTGGATCTGCGGCTGAAATTTGCCGGTGATTCGCTGGGTGAACTGTATGAGCTGACCGGTGTGTTGCTGCCCGATACGCCGCCGTTCGAAACGGACGGGCATCTGGTTGCCAAAATCGACACCGAAAAATCGTCTGTCTTTGACTACCGGGATTTTAACGGCCGCATCGGTGACAGTGATATCCACGGCTCGCTAACCTACACCACCGGAAAACCGCGCCCGAAACTGGAAGGGGATGTGGAGTCCCGCCAGCTACGTCTGGCCGATCTGGGCCCGTTGATTGGCGTGGATTCGGGCAAAGGCACGAAGTCGAAAGAGGCCAAAAAGGACGTTCAGCCTGCGGGGAAAGTGCTGCCTTACGATCGCTTCGAAACTGACAAATGGGACGTGATGGATGCCGATGTACGCTTCAAAGGGCGTAAAATTGAGCACGGCAGCACGTTACCGCTGAGCGATCTCTCGACGCATGTCATTCTTAAAAACGCCGATCTGCGCCTGCAGCCGCTGAAGTTTGGTATGGCGGGCGGAACGATTTCCTCGAACATTCACCTCGAGGGCGATAAAAAGCCGATGCAGGGGCGCGCCGAAATTCAGGCCCGCAGGCTGAAGCTGAAAGAGTTGATGCCAAACGTGGAGTTGATGCAGAAAACCCTCGGTGAAATGAACGGTGACGCGGACATTCGCGGGGTAGGGAATTCCGTGGCGGCGCTGCTGGGCAGCGGCAATGGTAACCTGAAACTGCTGATGAACGACGGCCTGGTCAGCCGCAACCTGATGGAGATCCTGGGGCTGAACGTGGGCAACTTTATCATCGGGCAAATTTTCGGGGATGACGAGGTGCGGGTGAACTGCGCCGCGGCCAATCTGGATCTGGTTAACGGCGTGGCGCGTCCGCAGATTTTTGCCTTCGACACGGAAAACGCGGTGATTAACGTGACCGGTACCGCCAGCATGGCCTCAGAGCAGCTGGATTTGACGATCGACCCGGAAAGTAAAGGGATCCGTATTATTACCCTGCGCTCGCCGCTTTATGTCCGCGGCACCTTTAAAAATCCGCAGGCAGGCGTGAAGCCCGGGCCGCTGATCGCGCGTGGTGCGGTGGCCGCAGCCCTCGCGACGCTGGTCACCCCAGCCGCCGCGCTGCTGGCATTGATCTCGCCGTCAGAAGGTGAGGCGAACCAGTGTCGGACAATTTTGTCGCAGATGAAGAAGTAAGATGCGGGATGTTTTTGCCGGGTGGCGCTGCGCTTACCCGGCCTACATGTTGAATCGTAGGCCGGGTAAGGCGTAGCCGCCACCCGGCATTAGCTTACAGTGCCTGATGCTTAGTCTCATGCGTCAGCAGCAGCGCAATCAGCGTCAGCGCCGCCATGGCCGCCAGGTAAACGCCCACGTAGAACAGACCATAATTTGCCTGCAGCCAGGTGGCGATGTATGGCGCAACGGACGCCCCCAGAATGGAAGAGACGTTGTAGGAGAACGACGCACCGGTATAACGCACTTCCGTCGGGAACAGCTCTGGCAGCAGCGCGCCCATTGGGCCGAAGGTGAGCCCCATCAGGCTAAGGCCAATCAGCAGGTAGGCCATCACCAGTGCCGGGCTACCCGAACCCAGCAGCGGCGGGAAGACGAACAGGGCAAACAGAATGATCAGCGTGGTGATCGTAATCATGCTCGTACGACGACCGAATTTATCCGCCAGCAGGCCGGCAATCGGCACCATCACACCAAACCCGATGACCGCCATCATCAACATCCACAGTACTTCGTTACGCGGCAGACCCAGCCCAACCGGCGCGGCGGCGGTACTGTAGGTCATGGAGTAAACCGTCATGATGTAGAACAGCGTATAGGTTGCCAGCATGATGAACGTGCCCAGCACGGTGACGCGGACGTGTTTGGTCAGCAGCGTGCCCAGCGGGACTTTCACCTGTTTTTTCGCCGCGGCCACTTTAGCGAACACCGGCGTCTCATGCAGGGACACGCGGACATACAGGCCAATCAGCACCAGCACGGCAGAGAAGACAAACGGAATACGCCAGCCCCAGTTCATGAACTGTTCATCCGTCAGCAGCCAGGAAAGCAGCAGGAAGGTCCCGTTGGCAAAGAAGAAGCCAATCGGCGCGCCAAGCTGCGGGAATGAACCGTACAGCGCGCGTTTACGCGGCGGGGCATTTTCGGTCGCCAGCAGCGCCGCACCACCCCATTCACCGCCCAACCCCAGACCCTGACCAAAACGCGCCAGCGCCAGCAGGACCGGCGCCAGAATGCCAATGGTTTCGTAGGTCGGCAGCAGGCCGATCGCCACGGTGGAGATCCCCATCGTCAGCAGCGAGGCCACCAGGGTGACCTTACGACCAATACGGTCGCCAAAGTGTCCAAACAGCGCAGAGCCAATCGGACGTGCAACAAACGCGATAGCAAAGGTTGCCAGAGACTGCAGCGTCGCCGCCGTCGGGTCTCCCTGAGGGAAGAAAATATGCGGGAAGACGATGACCGCAGCGGTGGCGTAAATGTAAAAGTCGAAGAACTCAATGGCGGTGCCAATCAGCGATGCGACGACAACTTTATTGCGCGAGTTGACCGGGACGTTTTCCGCGCCAGAGTCGAGTGTTGTGGCTGTTGCTTGCATAATATTTTCTTATTTTTTATCGAACGAAAGGCCATATTACGCACAGCAAAAGCGACATTTCAATCTGTAACAAAGTCGCGTTCTGGTGATAAAAGCAACAAAAAGCGGATAATTTTCAGGCCAGCGAAAATGCTTCCATGAAATGCTTCACAGTTTTTAAATATTGGTGAATAAAACTGGTTTTTGGTTAAATAAAAGTTACGGGCTGGATTTATATGCTGAAATGATGAGTCGGGCTGAAATTTCAGCCCGAGAGAGGGGTTAGCGGTGTGTTTTTCCCGGCATGCGTGTGTCGCCTTTGTACTCGGCGGTGGCAATCCACGCGGCGCAGAACAGGGTCAGGCGGGCGAAGAAGTAGAAGAAGGCCATCAACCCCAGCACGGAGCCGAACGCCGCGCCCGACGGGGATTTCACCAGCGACGGCAGGGTGTAGGTCATCACGATTTTAATCACTTCAAAGCCTATCGCCGCAATCAGCGTTCCGCGGAGCAGGGCCTTCTTGCGCGGACGATGACGGGGCAAACGCCAGAAAATCCAGAAGAACAGCAGGTAGTTGGCGAAAATGGAAATCGCCAGCCCAATGCCGCGCCAGGCCGGTTTCAGCCATTCGATGTAATCCAGATAGAGTGCAGAGATAATCATCTGCTGTGCGGAGCCCGCCACGGAGGTAATCGAAAGCGTAACGATGAGCGCAATGAGCAGGCCAATCAGCGAAACAAAGTCGCGGAGATACTTAACCCATATTTTCTCCTGATCCTGCGGCTTACGCTCCCACACCTCACGCGACTGGGCGCGAATGGCCTCGCGGAGGTTGCCCATCCAGTTTACCCCGGAGTAAAGGGCGATAAGCAAACCAACGATCCCAACGGTCGTACGTTGCTGAACAGCGGTATTAATCGTGCTTTTTAGCGTGGTGGCGAGGGTCGGGTCACTGACGTTATTCAGGATTTTATTGAAAATATCCTGCAGCAGCGTCGGGTGCGACGCGAGCACAAAACCGGCCGCTGCAAACGACACCATCAGAATGGGGATCATCGACAGGAAGGAGAAATAGGTGATGGCAGCACCAAACTGGTTCCCCATGCGGTCATTAAAGCGCTCGGTCGCACGTATCAAATGCGCAACCATGGGAAACTGCTGAATTCTTTCTGCCAGGCTGGTGACGGTGCCCAGCGTCTTACTGGCCGCCCCTGGGGTTTTAGCCTTTTCTGGCCCGGTTTCCATCTTCTTGATGGGATCATAATCTAAATGTTGGGTGGGTCGTTGCGGGTTATTTTCCGGCGTCACGCGTCTTTTCCTTTTCGTTAGGCTGGATGTTACTGAATTATAGCTTGCGACTAATCTACGTAAGCTTTTGTGAGTTCGGTCAGCCACTCCATGAACAGATGTACCCGACGGGAGAGGTTGCGGCGATGGGGATAAATCAGGGACACGGGCATCGGTTCCGCGCGATATTGCGGGAGGATCTCAATCAGTTTTTTCGCCCGCAGTAAATCACGTACCCCAACACGTGGAACCTGAATGATGCCCAGCCCGGCAAGGCAGGCTGCCTGATAGGTCTCCGTGCTGTTGACGGTTAATACACCGCCCGTCTTTATCCACTGCGTTGCACTGCCGTTATAAAATTCAAAGCCCTGCGGACGGGTACCCAGCATGGCGGCGTAGTGAATCACCGCGTGTGAGCCCAAATCATCCAGCGTTTCAGGGTAGCCAAAACGCGCCAGATAATCCGGACTGGCACAGTTAATTACCGTCAGTTTCCCCAGCGGCCGGGCAATTAACCCTGAATCTTTCAGGGAGCCCACGCGGACCACGCAATCAAACCCTTCGCGAATCACATCCACCAGACGATCGCTGCTGCTGAGTTCCAGTTCAATACCCGGGTATTGCTGCAAAAAAGTCGGCAGTCTGGGGATGACTAAATTTCGAGCAACGCCGACGGGCATATCCACGCGCAGCCTTCCGCTTATGGTGGAGGGATCGTGCTGAAACAGTCCGTCCAGTTCATCAAGGTTTGCCAGCAGATCTTTTGCCCGTTCGTAATAGACCATGCCGTCCTGCGTCAGGCTGACGCGACGCGTGGTCCGGTGCAACAGCTGGGTGCCAAGGCGGTTTTCAAGGGCCTGAATTTGCCGCGAAACGCTGCCTTTCGGCAGCGTTAAGGTTTCTGCAGCACGGGAAAAACTTTCCAGTTCCGCGACGCGAACAAACAGCTGCATTGCGTGAATTTTATCCATAGATGAAGCTCATTGTTGTTGCTGTTGAAACAGTGAAGCGTTTTAAACCCTCTTTATTGATCTTCTATCACCTAATAAGCTCTTTCTCAATCTCCATAACAGCCAAAACGAGGTTTATGATGACTGAACGTATCGCATTAGTGACGGGTGGTAGCCGTGGTTTGGGTAAAAACGCGGCGTTGAAGCTGGCGGCAGACGGAACGGGAATTGTTCTGACGTACCACAGCAATCAGCAGGACGCGCTGGAGGTTGTTCGCGAAATTCAGGAAAAAGGCGTGAATGCTGCAGCATTACAGCTCAACGTCGGTGATATTGCCAGCTTCGATAAGTTTGCTCAGCAGCTTCAGGAAATCCTTAAGACCGTCTGGCAACGCGACACCTTTGATTATTTATTGAACAATGCCGGGGCGGGTTTATATGCACCCTATACCGACACAACGGAAGCCCAGTTTGATGAGGCGATGAATATTCATTTCAAAGGGCCTTTCTTCCTGACACAGCGCCTGCTGCCTCTGCTGAATGACGGAGGCCGGATCCTCAACGTCTCCAGCGGGCTGGCCCGTTTTACCCAGCCAGGCTCCGGTACCTATGCAGCGATGAAAGGGGCGATGGAGGTGTTGACCCGCTATCAGGCGAAGGAGCTGGGTGCGCGTGGTATCTCCGTCAATATTATCGCGCCGGGCGCGATAGAAACCGACTTTGGCGGTGGACGCGTTCGCGACAACGCGCAGCTTAATCAGATGCTGGCATCACAGACGGCGCTGGGGCGGGTGGGGTTGCCGGACGATATCGGCGATGCCATCGCGGCACTGCTCAGCGATAAGCTGGGCTGGATGAATGCGCAACGTATTGAGTTGTCAGGCGGTATGTTCCTGTGAGGCCTGCTGTAAAGGGGAGGGAACCCCTTAAGGAAATCCTTAATGCCGATGTGTCAAAATACGGGCAAATATAAAAACCACTCGCGGATTTGTAACCTCTCCATTCATTGAGTTTTTTCTTAAATACTGCCTCTGTAGAATCCCCCTTCGCTATTCTCAGAGGGAGAAAAACGATGCGAGTAATCATGTTTGACAGGCAGTCGATATTTATTCATGGAGCGATACACGGTCTGCAGGAGTTAATTCCTGAAATAAATATAACGGGCGCTTGTCAGGCGGACGATTTATGGGGGCAAATATCTGCTTCACCGTCTGCTATCGTGATGATTGACGGCAATTTGATCCAGGAAGAGGAGAGTGCTTTCCTGGAAGAGCTTATGGATTCCTTCCCGGCGATACGGGTGATTATGGTTCTGGCAAGAAAAGAGGCCAGATGGGTTGAGCAACTCATGCAGCGAAACGTGATGGCCATTATCCCCCGTAACGCTAACCCCGAACGGTTTGCCGCCGTGCTGGATTCCGTGTCGAGAGGGATGGTCTGCTTTCCCGGGGAGTGGGTTAGCCAGCAATCATCAGCACAGCCGTTACTCTGTTTAAGCGAGCGTCAGCGCGAGGTACTCAAACTGCTGGCAGCGGGAGAGTCAAATAAAGAGATTGGCCGCAATCTCAACATCAGCGCGGCCACGGTAAAAGCGCATCTGGAAGCACTTTTTCGGCGGCTGGAGGTGAAAAACCGGACCCAGGCGGCCATGTACTATACCCGGGCGATAGCCTGATACAGCGCGTTCAGACGTGAAGGCGTCTCGGCGAAACTGAATATCAATACTACCAATGCATCATGCTGCTGTTGGGTTAATGGGCGTGTTATATTTTCCCGCAGCAGCCTCTCACATAACTGAATATCTTCCTGAAGCAAACATTCTGCCTGAAGCGGAGTAATGCCTCCGTGAAAATTGTCCTCCTCATGGATCGCATGTCCATAGCCGATCACCCATAAACCATTTTCATCACGATATTTCTCCAGTGAAAGCCCCTGATGCTTCTTTATTAAATCAATGGCGGCATAAGAGATATTCAGCGCATGACCTTTCATATTCATTTCCTCGTAATGGCGATACTGTAGAGGAATTGAACAATGAAAAATATCCGCCAAATGGCTGTTGATCAGGCGTTATGGTTCAGATATTCATGCCGCAATAAACCCAATAACCAGTCATTTTGCCAGCGTCCGGAAAGGTAATAGCTCTCGCGAAGCTCCCCCTCCAGACGAAAGTGGGCTTTTTCCAGCAGACGTCTGGAGGCGACATTTCCCGCCGTGACGGTGGCGGTTAGCCGACGTAGTCCGCCCTCACGAAAGGCGTAATCGCAAAGCGCCTGCAGGGATTCGAAACCGTAACCTTTCCCCTGCGCCTCGGGTGCAAAAAGAAAGCCCACTTCAGCGCAATCGTCCTCACGATGAATATACCCGGTCACGCCCAGCGGTGCCTGAGAGGTGGCATCACGGACGACGAGACACAGCCAGTGCGTGCTGCCCGGCGTCCAGAGGGGCAGACGAGAATCAAACGCCTCACGAATCGCGGCAACGGGACGGTCTTCCGCCACAAAGCGCATCACGTCAGGATGTTGCTGCAACGCCAGAAAAAAGGGCCAGTCATGCTCCTGCAGAGGCGAGCAATTCAGGCGTGAAGTCATTAAAACCGGCATTAAGATTCTCCTGAAACATTTTTAATGATTTTAGGGTTGTCACTTTATTTCAACAGAAAGTCAGGTATGGTTAAGCATGTATAAATAAAAGAAAAATGGCCATAAGTGCCCATTCCTGATGTCTTCGTTGTCGCTTAAGGAAAACAATGACTCTCAGCACATCACATCATATTCGCGAACAGTTTGAACACTGTCTGGCGGTCATTCGCCAGGCGTCGGTTGAAATTTTGCTTCTCCTGAATGTACATGTTTCTGAGGGAAAAGATCCACGCTGGCTCCTGGAACAACTGGATAGCGCACGTTTAGCGCTCGGGGGATGGGCAGCCGTTGCGAAGACGCTCAATCTGAATGATGCCGAGATGTCGGAATTTACGCTGCAGCTGCGCCTGCTGCAGCAGCGCGTTCCACAGTATGAAAGCGGGCAGGATGTCAGCGAAAACCAGCTGATTGCGGCGATGCGCTTTGTGACCACGCTGGAACATCTTCGTTTGCAGCAACCGTTGCTGACTTACAGCACGGAGCTGGCAACGGGTAGCGAACTGCAGCAACAGCAGGCGCACAAGCAGGTTCGCGCCATTGAGCTGATGATTAAAGGACTTATTCAGCAGGCCTGGCCCGATCAGGTGCGGCTCAATAATCATCTTAAGACCTTATTTAATGCCGACCGGGTAAGACGCTGGCTGAAGCTCGGGGAGATCAACGATATCCTGAGCGGGATGATGTTCAGTGAACTGGCGCAGATGCTGGTGGATAAAAAAGAGTTCAGCCGGTATTACGCCTCGCTGTTTAACGATCCTGCCATGCTGACGCTCCTGGTAGAACCGCGTAAAACGCTGCAAACCTTCCTTGATGATATTCGGCAAATTCGCAACAACATCACGGTTCAGAAAACGTTAAGTTCGGCGCAAATTCAGCTGCTGGATAACTACTACATGCAGATTTCCCGACCGGTTCAACGTGCATTCGAAGAGGGGAGAACGCGCGTCAACCCGGCCGGATTGATGGCGGTGGACGCCAGTGAACTGCACACTTTCTGGGAAAAGGCGCAGAAAATGGATCGGGTTACCGGTGGCGATCTGTTTGAGGTTCGTGACACGATTGAAAAGCCGACCCAGCGCGCGCCGCGCACGCCCGAACAGCGTGAGCAGCTTATCTCCGGTGCGTTATGGGGCGCGGTTGGCGTGATGGTAATCGCCATCCTGGTGGGCGGCTTCTGGCTGGTGACCAGCAGCAAACCGCAGTCATCGGCCGAACACACTGCGCAAGCGGCTCCGCCGAAAGATATGCGCGAAACCCCTTCTGCGCGCGAGACGCTGACCCGCATGGGGGTGACCTGGGACGACAATAATTTCCGTTCAGCGATTAACCGCAACGATACCCGTGTCGCGCAGCTCTTTTTGCAGGGCGGGATGGACTGGAAGCTGTCATGGACCGAAGAGGCGATGTCGGCAGGCCATGACGACGTGCTGGAGCTCATGCTGCGCTACCGACGGAACATGACGGAAGAGAAGCCATGCCGTCGCTTTATCAACACGCTCAGCCACGCGATGTCGAACGGTGAGTCCCTGACCTCAGTGCGTAAAGCGTATCTCAAAGCGTTCTGCACCGTGCCCGCCGTGGTGAAGCGCCAGCAGCACGATCTGGATATGGCTACGCGGCGTGCGCAGTCGCAACCGGATGCCACCACGAAAAAATGGCAGTCTATTCAGACTGCCATTTATGAGGTTATCCGCTGATCCCTTTACCCTCTCCCTGTTGTGGGTGTACAGTCCGGGGACATAGTGAGCACTTGTTCGGGGACATGGTAGACACTTACAACTAAGGCATAAGAACCCGTTTATGGAGTCACTTATGCCCTGGGATGCGAGAGATACCATGTCATTACGTACCGAGTTTGTACTGTTCGCCTCGCAGGACGGGGCGAACATACGTTCGCTGTGCCGTCGCTTCGGCATTTCACCCGCCACCGGCTACAAGTGGCTTCAGCGCTGGGCTCAGGAAGGCCTCTCCGGCCTTCAGGACCGGCCCCGCGTGCCTCATCATTCCCCGAACCGCTCATCTGACGACATCACCACGCTGCTGCGCATGGCGCACGACCGTCATGAACGCTGGGGGGCCCGCAAGATTAAGCACTGGCTCGAAGACCAGGGACACCGTATGCCTGCCTTCAGCACCGTCCATAACCTGATGGCCCGCCACGGCCTGCTGCCCGGCACCGCTCCCGGCATTCCGCCCACGGGCCGCTTCGAACACGACGCGCCGAACCGGCTCTGGCAGATGGATTTTAAGGGGCACTTCCCCTTTGGCGGCGGCCGCTGCCATCCTCTCACCCTGCTGGACGACCACTCCCGCTTTTCCCTGTGCCTCACACACTGTACCGATGAACGGCGTGAGACCGTGCAGCAGCAGCTGGTCAGCGTGTTTGAACGCTATGGCCTGCCGGAGCGGATGACGATGGACAACGGCTCCCCGTGGGGCGACACCACCGGGACCTGGACGGCGCTTGAGCTGTGGCTGATGCGCCAGGGTATCCGGGTGGGCCATTCCCGGCCTTATCATCCGCAGACGCAGGGCAAGCTGGAGCGTTTTCACCGCAGCCTGAAGGCGGAAGTGCTGCAGGGGAAATGGTTCGCGGACAGCGGTGAACTGCAGCGCGCCTTCGACCACTGGCGGACGGTCTACAACCTTGAACGCCCGCATGAGGCGCTGGGTATGGCGGTGCCCGCCTCGCGGTATCAGCCGTCTTCGCGGCAGTACAGCGGCACCGTGACATCACCGGAATACGATGATGGTGTGGTGGTCAGGAAAGTGGATATCAGCGGGAAGCTGAGCTTACAGGGAGTCAGTCTGAGCGCAGGAAAGGCGTTCAGGGGAGAGCGGGTCGGGCTGAAGGAGACACAGGAGGATGGCTGCTATGAGGTGTGGTGGTACAGCACGAAAGTGGGGGTGATCGACCTGAAGAAAAAGTCGATCACCATGGGTAAAGGATGTTAAAAAGTGTTCACCATGTCCCCGAACACCTGTCTACCATGTCCCCGGACCGTACAGTGGGAGAGGGCCGGGGTGAGGGCACCAGACCGCACCCCACTCAAGGCTCCCCATACAACCCTATCAGCCGTCGCACTACGCCGTTGGTCCAGCCGAAGCCGTCCTGAAGGGGATATTCACCCCCGCCCCCCTCGCGTGGCGTACTGCTGGCGATATGATACTTCTCAATCAGCTTGTGGTGGGTCTTATAAAAATGATTCACCGTCTGCAGCCAGCTCCAGGCGATCTCATCGCCCAGTGAGTCATTGCCATACTGCTTGAACCCCTGAATGGCCATCCACTGCAGCGGGGCCCAGCCGTTGGGTTTATCCCATTGCTCGCCGGTTTCATACTCGGTTGCCAGAACCCCGCCCGGCGTCAGCAGTCGCGTTTTCACCGCATCCGACAGTCGATCGGCCTGTTCATGCGTGGCCATACCGACGTACAGCGGCACAATGCTCGCCGCAGAGAACAGCGCCATCACTTCGCGGCGCCAGTCATAGTCGCGATAGCAGCCGCTTTCTTCATCCCAGAGGTAGCGGTTAATCGCGGCGCGGCGATCGCTGGCCTTCTGATGGAACAGTTCAGCGGTCTCTTTATCCCCTTTCGACGCCGAGATATTGGCGATAGTACTCTCCAGCTTGAAAAGGAAGGCATTCAAATCGATCGGGATAAACTGCGTGGTGCGAATGCTGGCCAGTCGGCCAGGCTCACGCAGCCAGCGGGAGGAGTAATCCCAGCCTGAGGCTGCACCCGCGCGCAAGTCACGATACACTTCGTTTGGCGGACGTCCGGAGTGACGGGCCGTTTCTACGTCCTCAATCCACGATTCGTCCCGGGGCGTGTCGCGGTCGTCCCAGTAGCGGTTGAGCAATGATCCATCCGGCATACGGACCGCGCTGCGATAGGCCTGATTAAGCAGCAGCGACTCGGCACCGTCCATCCAGAAGGCGTGCTCCATCTTGAGGTGCTCAAGGTAACGCTTCGCGCCGCGTACCCCGTCCTCTTCAAACAACTCGACCATCAGGGCAAAGACCGGCGGCTGAGAGCGGCTGAGGTAATAGGTACGGTTACCGTTTGGGATATGCCCGTAGCGTTCGATCAGCCACGCGAAGTTATCCGCCATACACTTCAGCAGGTCGTTACGTCCGCTCTCCGCCAGCCCCAGCATGGAGAAATAGGAGTCCCAGTAATAGGTCTCACTGAATCGCCCGCCGGGCACAATATAGGCCTGCGGTAACACCAGCAGAGAGGACCAGGGGATATGGTCCTGCGGTTCGCGCGTCAGCACCGGCCACAGGCTGTCAATGTGCTCTTTTAGCGACAGACCGGGGTCAGAAACATATTCCGTGCCGTAGGTGGCCGGTAGCCAGAAGTGGTTCTCTACAAACTGGCGCAGGTCGAAATCCCGGTGACGTTTCACTTTACGATAGCGGATCAGGATATCCAGCGGGTCCATCTTCGGTGCGCAGTCAGGGAAGGTTTTGCTGTCCGCGAACAGGCGTGTTGACTGAACATGCTCGAACAGTTCCAGATAGCGATCGGCGGGCGTCAGGGCATCGGAGGCGGGTAGCCCCTCGATCATTTCGGGTTCCGGCTCCGCCTCAATCATTTCATCCAGTTTCAACTCGCAGGGATCGGTCTCGTAGCGCAGCTCTTCTGCGATCTCGAATTCGATATTCTCGGTAGCCTGTAGTTTCTGGTTGAACATGGTGATAGGGACCTCCGGTTGTGTGTACTTAAAGACAGTTTTTTTCCGGGCGTCTTATAAGCGTAGACATTCGCTTCGGTAGATGGGGAGGGAAATGTGCGGTAGATCACTATTTTCGGAGCATTCGTTTTGCAACGATTTATGAATGTGAATAAAAAAAGCCCCTCCGGGGAGGGGCTTCTGCCTTAACGCATGGTAACAAACTCTTCCGCGGCGGTCGGATGGATTGCCACGGTGTTGTCGAAGTCTTTCTTGGTCGCGCCCATCTTCAGCGCCACGGCGAAGCCCTGCAGGATCTCGTCCATGCCGAAGCCAATGCCGTGGATACCCACAATCTTCTCGTCCGGACCGACGCAGACCAGCTTCATGCGGCACGGCTGACGGTGAGAGGTGACGGCGGTATACATCGCGGTGAACGCGGATTTATACACTTTCACCTGGTCGTCGCCATACTGCTCGCGCGCCTGCGGCTCGGTTAAGCCAACGGTTCCGATGGGCGGATGGCTGAAGACCACGGTCGGGATGTTGGTGTAATCGAGATGCTCGTCAGGCTTGTTGTTAAACAGACGTTCGGAGAGACGACGTCCCGCCGCAACGGCCACCGGGGTCAGCTCTACGGCACCGGTGTTATCGCCAACTGCGTAAATGCCCGGTACGCTGGTGTTCTGGAACTTATCGACGACGATATAACCTTTTTCGTCGGTTTTCACGCCGGTCACGGCCAGGTTAAAGTTGTCATTCGCCGGTTCACGACCAATCGCCCAGATCAGGCAGTCGACGGTCTGGCTACGGCCATCTTCCAGCTCCAGCGTCAGGCTGCCGTCCGCATTTTTCACTACCGCTTTCGGCACCGCGTGGGTGTGGAGTGTTGGGCCTTCAGCGTTCATGACTTCAACCAGCGTCTCGACAATCAGCGGGTCAAAGCTGCGCAGCGGCGCGTGTTTACGCACAAACAGGTGCGCTTCCGCACCCAGGCCGTTGATCACGCCCGCCAGCTCTACCGCAATGTAACCCGCGCCAACCACGGCAACGCGCTTAGGCAGGGCAGGCAGTTCAAAGAAACCGTCTGAGTCGATGCCGTATTCCACGCCCGGAATGTCCGGGTGGCTCGGACGACCGCCGGTGGCGATCAGGATATGATCGGCGGTGATCGTCTCACCGTTCACTTCGATCGTTTTCGCATCCACAAAGCGGGCAAAGCCGTGGATCACATCGACGTTGTTCTTACCCAGCACGTTGTCGTAGGAGGTGTGAATACGGTCGATGTAGGCGGTACGGCTGGCGATTAACTTGTCCCAGTCAAAGTGATTGAGGGTGGTGTCAAAGCCGTAATCCGGGCCGTACATATGGATAGCTTCACGGATTTGCGCCGCGTGCCACATCACTTTCTTCGGTACACAACCCACGTTCACGCAGGTGCCGCCCAGCGCTTTAGCTTCGATCAGCGCACATTTCTGGCCATACATGGCCGCGCGGTTGATGGAGGCGATGCCGCCGCTGCCGCCGCCGATTGCGATGTAGTTATAATGCTTAGTCATAGCTTTTATCCTTAATCGTGAATTGCCGCGATTGTATACCTGAAATCAATAGTTTCCACCGATGGCTGTGATTACTCCGGCACGATCCAGCTGACGGTAGCGTGGCCTGTACCGGCTGGCACCAGCGTTTTGTGCAGCCACGGCAGCACGTTGTTCATCTGCGCTTCGAGCTTCCACGGCGGGTTAATCACAATCATGCCGGAGGCGGTCATGCCGCGCTGGTCGCTGTCCGGGCGCACGGCCAGCTCAATCTGGAGGATTTTGCGGATGCCGGTCGCTTCCAGATCTTTGATCATGCGTTTGATTTGCGCGCGCAGCACCACCGGGTACCACAGGGCGTAAGTGCCGGTGGCAAAACGTTTGTAGCCTTCGTGGATGCCGGTCACCACCGCCTGATAGTCGGTTTTGATTTCGTACGGCGGATCGATCAGCACCAGGCCGCGGCGGGAAACGGGCGGCAGTTTGGCTTTCAGCTGCTGGTAGCCGTCGGCTTTCTCCACGCGGGCGCGGTTATCTTTCTGAAACTCAGAGCGCAACAGCGGGAAATCGCTTGGATGCAGTTCGGTCAGCTGAATGCTGTCCTGCTCGCGCAGCAGCTGGCGGGCAATCAGCGGTGAGCCTGGGTAGTAGCGCAACTGGCCGTTGCGGTTGAAGTGGTTCACCACGCCGATGTACGGTTCCAGTTCGGCTGGCAGGTCGTCCTGCTGCCAGATGCGGGCGATCCCTTCCAGATATTCACCGGTACGCTCGGCATGCTCGCCGCTCAGCTGATAACGGCCCGCGCCCGCGTGGGTGTCCAGATAGAGAAACGGCTTCTCTTTCTCTTTGAGCGATTCAATGATCAGGCTCTGAACGGTGTGTTTGAGGACGTCGGCATGGTTGCCAGCGTGGAAGCTGTGGCGATAACTGAGCATGGGTAATGATTTTCCGCTGAATTGACGATTTGCCACAGTTTACAGCAGAACGGCACAGATTACCCGCAGGCCCGGTAAGCGCAGCGCCACCGGGCGCTTTTCCACGACGTCCGGCATTGAAATCCTCTACACTTAACCCCATTAATTAATAATATGCACAGCGCCGGATGCGCGCTTCATTCACCTATTTCAACAGGACAGCGCTTATGACCAATCCATTACTGACGCCTTTTTCGTTGCCGCCGTTTTCTAAAATCCTCCCTGAGCATGTGGTTCCAGCCGTTACGCAATCGCTGGACAACTGCCGCGCGGCGGTAGAAAGCGTGGTGGCGCAGGGCGCACCGTACACCTGGGAAAATCTGTGTCAGCCGCTGGCCGAAGTGGACGACGTGCTGGGGCGTATCTTCTCCCCGGTAAGCCACCTGAACTCGGTGAAAAACAGCCCGGAACTGCGCGAGGCCTATGAACAGACCCTGCCGCTGCTCTCGGAGTACAGCACCTGGGTCGGCCAACACGAAGGACTATACAAAGCGTATCGCGATCTGCGTGACGGCGACCATTACGCCGAGCTGAACACGGCGCAGAAAAAATCGGTCGATAACGCCCTGCGTGATTTCGAGCTGTCCGGGATTGGTCTGCCAAAAGAGAAGCAGGTTCGCTACGGTGAAATCGCCGCGCGCCTGTCCGAGCTGGGCAACCAGTACAGCAACAACGTCCTCGACGCCACCATGGGCTGGACGAAGCTGATTACCGATGAATCCGAGCTGGCCGGGATGCCGGAAAGCGCGCTGGCAGCAGCGAAAGCGCAGGCCGAAGTGAAAGAGCAGGAAGGCTATCTGTTAACGCTGGATATCCCAAGCTACCTGCCGGTAATGACCTACTGCGATAATCAGGCCCTGCGTGAAGAGATGTACCGCGCCTACAGCACGCGCGCCTCCGATCAGGGGCCGAATGCCGGTAAGTGGGACAACAGCCCGGTGATGGCGGAAATCCTCGCCCTGCGTCACGAGCTGGCACAGCTGCTGGGCTTCGAAAACTACGCCGACAAATCCCTCGCCACCAAAATGGCGGAGAACCCACAGCAGGTGCTCGACTTCCTGACCGATCTGGCAAAACGCGCCCGTCCTCAGGGTGAGAAAGAGCTGGCTCAGCTGCGTGCTTTTGCGAAAGCGGAGTTCGGCGTGGACGAGCTGCAGCCGTGGGATATTGCGTACTACAGCGAAAAACAGAAGCAGCATCTTTACAGCATCAGCGACGAGCAGTTGCGCCCGTACTTCCCTGAAAACAAAGCCGTTAACGGCCTGTTCGAAGTGGTGAAGCGCATCTACGGCATCACAGCCAAAGAGCGAACCGATATCGACGTCTGGCATCCGGACGTGCGCTTCTTCGAATTGTATGACGACAAGAATGAGCTGCGCGGCAGCTTCTACCTTGATCTCTACGCGCGTGAGAATAAGCGCGGCGGAGCGTGGATGGATGACTGCGTCGGCCAGATGCGTAAAGCCGACGGTTCTCTGCAAAAGCCTGTCGCTTACCTGACCTGTAACTTTAACCGCCCGGTGAATGGCAAACCTGCGCTGTTCACTCACGACGAAGTGATCACCTTGTTCCACGAGTTCGGTCATGGTCTGCATCACATGCTGACCCGCATCGAAACCGCAGGCGTGGCTGGCATCAGCGGGGTACCGTGGGATGCGGTCGAGCTGCCAAGCCAGTTTATGGAAAACTGGTGCTGGGAGCCGGACGCGCTGGCGTTTATCTCTGGTCACTATGAGACCGGCGAACCGTTGCCGAAAGAGCTGCTGGATAAAATGCTGGCGGCCAAGAACTACCAGGCCGCGATGTTCATCCTGCGTCAACTGGAGTTCGGCCTGTTTGATTTCCGTCTGCACGCCGAGTTTAGCCCGGAACAAGGGGCGAAAATCCTCGAAACGCTGGCCGAGATTAAAAAGCAGGTTGCTGTGATCCCTGGGCCAACCTGGGGCCGCTTCCCTCATGCGTTCAGTCACATCTTCGCAGGCGGCTATGCGGCAGGTTACTACAGCTACCTGTGGGCCGACGTGCTGGCAGCGGATGCTTTCTCCCGCTTCGAAGAAGAGGGGATCTTCAACCGTGAAACCGGCCAGTCGTTCCTCGATAACATCCTGACCCGCGGCGGTTCTGAGGAGCCAATGGTACTGTTCAAACGCTTCCGTGGCCGCGAGCCGCAGCTGGATGCGATGCTTGAGCATTACGGGATCAAAGGCTGATAGTTCGTGAAAATCTGCTTAGTGGATGAAACAGGCGCCGGAGACGGCGCCTTATCTGTTCTGGCGGCCCGTTGGGGGCTGGAGCACGATGAAGATAACCTGATGGCGCTGGTGATGACACCGGAGCATCTTGAATTACGTAAGCGCGACGAACCGAAACTCGGCGGGATTTTTGTCGATTTTGTCGGCGGTGCGATGGCGCACCGGCGCAAGTTCGGCGGCGGTCGCGGCGAGGCGGTGGCCAAAGCGGTGGGCATTAAAGGGAACTATCTTCCGGACGTGGTCGATGCCACGGCGGGGCTGGGTCGCGATGCGTTTGTGCTGGCGTCTGTTGGCTGCCGTGTGCGAATGCTGGAGCGTAACCCGGTGGTCGCCGCATTGCTCGACGACGGGCTGACGCGTGGCTACGCGGACCCGGAAATCGGCCCGTGGCTGCAGGAGCGGTTGCAGTTGATCCACGCCTCCAGCCTGACGGCGCTCACTGATATCACCCCGCGCCCGCAGGTGGTCTATCTCGACCCGATGTTCCCGCATAAGCAGAAAAGTGCGCTGGTGAAGAAAGAGATGCGGGTGTTTCAGTCGCTGGTGGGGCCGGATTTAGATGCAGATGGTCTGCTGGAGCCTGCCAGACAGCTCGCGACGAAGCGGGTGGTGGTGAAGCGCCCTGACTACGCGCCGCCGCTGGCGGACGTGGCCACGACTAACGCGGTGACCACGAAAGGGCACCGGTTTGATATCTATTCAGGTACACCGGAATAAAAAAGCCGGGTGGCGGCTTCGCCTTACCCGGCCTACATCCTCGATCTATTCCTTCTCCCTCTGGGAGAGGGTTAGGGTGAGGGGAATTTAACGCACTTACTCGTCTTCTTCGTCACGCAGTGGAACAATCAGCATATCCACGTGAACGGTGTTGATCAGCTGGCGCGCGGACGACATCAGCTTGCTCCAGAAGTCCTGGTGGTGACCGCATACGACCAGGTCCATGTCATATTTCTTAATCGCATCAACCAATACCTGACCCAGGTCGCCGCTGCCGCTCAGGGTCTCGGTAATCGGGTAGCCCGCGTTGGTGGACAGTTCGCTCAGGGCGTGATGCGTCTCTTCGGAGATGCGCTTCTGCATATCGCCGAGATTCACGTCGATCAGACCGGTATAGAGGTCGGAGTAATTCACATCAACGTGAATCAGGGAAACTTTCGCGTTGTAGGGGCGTGCCATGGATACCGCTTTATCAACCAGCACTTTGCTCTCCGGAGAGAGGTCTACCGCGATGAGAATGTGTTTGTAAGCCATAGTGTTACTCCTTCCTTAAGTTATCGATGACTAAATGAGAATGCCGTCGTCTGATACTTTCATTACGGCCCAGTTAAACATATTTTTCAAGCTTTGGTGTTGATAACGATTAACCTTGTGGCAAAAAAATTAACGGATCTCCTACACTATTTAATGAGCCGTTCGGATATTAAAACGCGAACCGGATCGACTTTTGGTCATTCTTTCACTGAACTGTCTGTCAGGGCATTGGGGTGCGGGAGCTCAGGAGCCTTGCTCCGTGGGCGGACGCCGGGGAGGATGTATGATTAGCACCGTCGCATTGTTTTGGGCGTTATGCGTAGTTTGCATAGTGAATATGGCGCGCTACTTCTCATCGTTACGTGCGCTGTTAGTGGTACTTCGTGGTTGCGATCCGTTGCTTTATCAGTATGTGGACGGTGGAGGGTTCTTCACATCGCATGGACAGCCCAGCAAACAGATGCGACTGGTGGGATACATCTACTACCAGCGTTACCGCGATCATCACGATGAAGAGTTTATCCGTCGCTGCGAGCGTCTGCGTCGGCAGTTCATTCTGACCAGCGCCCTGTGCGGGCTGGTTGTGGTCAGTATGATTGCATTGATGATTTGGCACTGAGCATAAAAAAAGCGGGTCAGTTTCCTGACCCGCTTTTTGTCGCCTTCAGCTGATTAGATCAGCTTCAGCGAAATCCAGTACAGACCACCAGACAGCAGGATGGACGCCGGAAGGGTGAACACCCAGGCCATCAGGATGTTGGTCACGGTTTTGCGCTGCAGACCGCCACCGTCAACAATCATGGTACCTGCCACGGACGAGGAGAGTACGTGGGTGGTGGATACCGGCATCCCGGTGTAGCTCGCTAGGCCGATAGAAACCGCCGCCGTCATCTGCGCGGACATCCCCTGCGCATAGGTCATGCCTTTCTTACCGATCTTCTCGCCGATGGTGGTTGCCACACGACGCCAGCCAATCATTGTACCGATACCCAGTGCCAGCGCGACGGCCATGATGATCCAGATTGGCGCGTACTCAATGGTGTTGAGCATATCGCTTTTCAGTTTCTTCAGAAGACGTTTGTCGTCGGCATTCACCTCTGGCAGTTTCGCGACTTTATCGGTCACGTCAGAGATGCAGAGCATGATACGACGCAGCTGACCACGCTGTTCAACGGCCAGTTTGTCGTAGCTTTCGATATCGCCCAGCATGCCTTTGGCGCGTTCCAGCGCATTAATCGCGTTTGCCGGATGGCAGTGGAATTCGCCCGGCGCGGTAGTTGCACCGGCTTCCGGAGATGGGATCAGCTGATCAACGCCGGTCGCTTTTTTCAGCAGATCGGGATGCTGCTGGAAATAGGTCTCAACGTTATTGACGGCATCACGGGTACGGGTGATTTCGTAACCAGAGGCGTTCATGTTAACCACGAAACCTGCCGGTGCGACACCGATCAGTACCAGCATCACCAGACCAATGCCTTTCTGCCCATCGTTCGCGCCATGAGAGAAGGCCACGCCGATAGCGGAAATGATCAGCGCGATACGCGTCCAGAATGGCGGTTTTTTCTTACCGTCTTTCTTCTCACGCTCTGCTGGCGTCAGGTGGATGCGCGCACGTTTCTTGGTGTTGCTCCAGTAGCGACGCAGGATGAAAATCAGTCCACCCGCAACCACCAGACCCACAATTGGAGAGATGATCAGAGAACCGAAAATGCCCAGTACTTTAGGCAGGTTCAGCGCATCAACGACGGATGTCCCGGTCATCAGGGCGTTCGTTAACCCGATACCGATAATCGCGCCGATGAGAGTGTGAGAGCTGGATGCAGGCAGGCCAAAATACCAGGTACCGAGGTTCCAGATAATGGCAGCAAGCAGCATTGAGAACACCATGGCAAGGCCATGACCGGAACTCACGTTAAGCAGCAGATCCGTTGGCAACATATGCACGATCGCATACGCCACGCTCAGTCCGCCCAGAAGGACACCAAAAAAGTTAAATACCGCCGCCATAACAACCGCAAGTTGCGATCGCATTGCGCGAGTGTAGATAACCGTTGCTACTGCGTTTGCAGTGTCGTGGAAGCCGTTGATCGCTTCGTAAAACAGTACAAAAACCAGAGCAAGCAATAATAAAAGCCCGGTATGTAAATCCAGGCCGGCAAACAAATGTAGCATAGGACGTTACGCCATTTTGAGGACATGAACGCGGCGCATTATCCAGGACAAATGCGCAACGGGCAAAGTGAAATATAGACTTTTTTTGACATACCACCTGATTTGAGAAAAGTGCTTGAAGGGATAATCGTTAAATTTCAATGGAATGGCTTTGTAAGAACTTTTTACGCTGGTGTGACCACAGAGGAAACTTTACAATCCGCGGCAGTTAACGAAGAGGATTTTGACGTGGAAAGGTTTGATGCCGTGGTAATTGGCGCCGGTGCGGCGGGTATGTTTTGTGCGGCGATGGCCGGACAGGCGGGTCGTCGTGTGCTGTTACTGGACAACGGAAAAAAGCCTGGCCGCAAGATCCTGATGTCGGGCGGCGGGCGTTGTAACTTCACCAATCTTTATGTCGAACCCGCGGCGTATTTGAGCCAAAACCGTCATTTTTGCAAATCTGCACTGGCGCGTTACACCCAGTGGGACTTCATCGACCTGGTGGGCAAGCACGGCATCGCGTGGCATGAAAAGACGCTGGGACAGCTGTTCTGCGACGACTCCGCGCAGCAGATTGTCGATATGCTGGTCGCCGAGTGCGAGAAGGGCGGCGTGGTGATGCGTCTGCGCACGGAAGTGCTGGAGGTCGCCCGCGACGAACAGGGGTACACGCTGCAGCTGAACGGTGAAACCGTCAGTGCTGATAATCTGGTCATCGCCAGCGGTGGCCTCTCTATGCCGGGTCTGGGCGCGTCCCCGTTCGGCTATAAGATTGCCGAGCAGTTTGGTCTTAAGGTACTGCCCACGCGCGCGGGTCTGGTGCCGTTCACGCTGCACAAACCCCTTCTTGAACAGCTTCAGACGCTTTCTGGCGTCTCCGTTCCTTCCGTCATGACTGCCGAAGACGGGACGGTATTCCGTGAAAACTTGCTCTTTACCCATCGGGGGCTCTCTGGCCCGGCGGTACTGCAAATCTCCAGCTACTGGCAGCCGGGTGAATTTGTCACGGTGAATCTGGTGCCGGACTGCGACCTGGACGCGTTCCTCAACGAGCAGCGCGAGGCGCACCCGAATCAGAGCCTGAAAAACACGCTGGCGATGCAGCTGCCAAAACGTCTGGTGGAGTGCCTTCAGGTGCTGGGGCAGATCCCGGACGTATCGCTTAAGCAATTGAACAGCCGCGAGCAAGAGACGCTGGTGGAGACGCTGACAAACTGGCGCGTTCAGCCAAACGGCACCGAGGGGTACCGCACGGCGGAAGTGACGCTGGGCGGCGTTGATACAAATGAACTCTCCTCGCGCACCATGGAAGCCCGCAACGTGCCGGGGCTCTACTTTATCGGCGAAGTGATGGACGTCACCGGCTGGCTCGGCGGGTATAACTTCCAGTGGGCGTGGGCAAGTGCCTGGGCGTGTGCGCAGGCGCTGGCCGATGTCCGAGGACAATAAAGTTGTACACAAAGCACTAAAGTTGTAACCATTCTCAAAAAACGACGCTAATGTTGTATACTTACTGAATGTGTGGTTATAGGGTTGGAGACTATAAAATGCACATATAGGTACGTATCAATGTCGTTTTTAGGGTACGATCATGGCTAGGGGTAGGCGTCTCAAATCCTATTTGGATTATGAAAATGCGCTAGGTGACGGCATAGGAGTGGGCTATGGCCAAAGTTATCAGCCCTGGCTTAGAGCTCAGGACGTTAAATCCCGTGGAAACCGTTCGATAGTCTTTGGCCTTAAGACGTTTCGAAACCATCATCTCCTTTCTTCTGTCGAAAGTAACTTTTTCTATCTGGCTGAGTTTAATGACTCGGTGATTGATATCCGGGAACAATTCCCACTCTTTCCTCTCCGGCTTACCCAACAAATAGCAAATCATCTACATTTTCAACATCCTATGGTGAGGGGAGTAAGAGGAGTACCTGTCGAAGTTCTGAATGTTATGACAACCGATTTTTTACTGACCTTGAGAACTCCTGAAGGCGGACTTCGATACAAAGCTATAGCAGTAAAACATAACGAGAGCATACCTGAACGCGAAGCCCAAAAACTTGAAATAGAGAGGATGTTTTGGCAGTTGATTGATGTTGAGTTTCAAATTTATGTTGGCTCGGAACTCAATAACGTCGTCGGTAAAAACATTTGCTGGGCTACTTCTGTATTAAGAGATGGTTCTGAATTTTATGATAAATATCCTCTTGATAAAATCCTATGGAAGCTTAAACCAGATGTTTATCCCATAGTAGGACTACGTGCAATGATTTCATCAATCTTTGGGGTAGATGCACAAGAAGCGATGATGTTATTGCAGGCAATGATTGGATTAAAAATGATAAATGTTGATTTATCATATCCAATACTCGAAACCGGTCTGATAAAGATAATTTCCAATGACCACTATATAGGACTGAACGCAAATGGATATTATTAGGAATTCAGTCTGGCTCTCTCAAGGCACTGATTTGCTTGCAGAGGGACTTTACCGTGTTTTGGATTTTGACAGAAAGGTCGATTTGTTAATTTTGTTTAAAATAAAATCAGAAAGAACGGGTAAGCCAATCCCTTTCTCATTTTCAATGTTTAAATATTATATTGAATCAAATAGCATAACTTGTAAAGATTATATATATCCTTCATATATGTTAGTAGATGAGAAAGAATTAACAGATAAAGACAGAGGAAGGCGAGATGAAAATTACAATATCATTAAAGATCTTGTAGATGACAGAATGTTTCTGTTCGACTATGCATTACATAAAAAGTCGCACCTTTTAATGGATTACTCAAGAAATAAAAAAATATCACAATATACTATCAGAACGCTTCTGGCGTTGTATTGGCGACATGGGCAGGATATTTATGCATTGCTACCCGCATTCTCGAACTGTGGCGCAGCTGGGAAAAGTAGAATCAAACATGAAATTAAACTTGGGAATTCCAAAAAAAACAGAGCATTACCTAATGAACGATCACGTGTTTTCATTCTTAATGAAAGAGATATAAATAATATTAGAAAATCTCTCATTACGTATCATTATAAAGTTAACGGAGATACGATAAAGAAAACATTAGAGAGACATATTGATTTGTATTTTAGGGATGAAATTAAAACAGCAAACCTAGAAAATAGAGCTCCATATGTTCCTTCTTTAAAACAATTTTCATACTGGAATAAAAAACTCTTCACTAAAGATTTCTCGATAAATAAGAAGAACACGAAAAAAGAAATAGACCTCAAAATGCGGGCGCTTTTAGGTAGTGTGGCTAATACAACTGTTTTGCCGGGTGATGTTTTCGAAATAGACTCAACTGTCGCTGATGTACATCTTATTTCGAGTTTAAACAGACGAAAAGTCATTGGGCGTCCTACTATTTATACAGTGGTGGATCGTGCAACAAGAATGATTGTTGGCCTTCATGTTTCTTTATACCATGCTTCATGGCGAGCCGCCCGACAAGCGTTAGCAAATTGCTTTATGCCAAAAAAAGAATATTGTAGATTATTTGGAATCTCTATTACTGATGATGATTGGCCTTGTTCTCACATTCCATTAACATTGATGTGTGACAACGGGGAGATGATTGGTCTTAAACCTCAGGAAGAGATGACCCCCCTGACAAAACTTGAGTTTGCGCCAGTCGGTAGAGGCGACAGAAAAAGCATTGTTGAACGCTGTTTCGGCATTCTGAATGATGAGGTTATTCATAGGCTTATTGGAACAACACGAAGGGGAAAGATTGTTAAAGGAGAGCCAACACCGCAATCCAGGGCTTGTTTAACGATTCAGGAGGTCACGTCTTTACTGATTCGGGAGATACTTGCACATAATCAGAGAACGTATGAGGAACTGGCTTATATCAATCCCTTACTGATTGAAAATGATCTCGTAATATCACCAAAAAATAGTTGGATGATAAGCTTAAAGCACGGGAGATTCAGCGCAAGAGCCGTTGGGGCCGACGAAGTGATCGCACGATTGTTAATCCCTGTGAACGCTAACATTACCGCCGGTGGGATTCAGTACAATAATCTTTTTTATGAATGTGATCCTGAAATTGCATCAGGTGTCAGAGTATTTGGAAGAACCACTTGTGAAGCAAGAATAGATGACAATTGCGTAGATTATATATATGTAAGATTTGACAAAAATAGCATTTTCAAAAAACATTACCTACTTAAGAAAAGAGATGTATTTAAAGGGAAAGCTCATCTTGATACAGATGTAATGGCTGATTGGGTAGATACTCAAAAAGAAATTAATTTATTTACTCTGGATTCGCTCAGCAATATCAATAATAAAGATGAATTTAACAGGAAAGGTAACGAAAGATTAAATGAAATATACGAATCTCGCCGGGTACATGGTAAAGATATTAAAAAGAACAGGAAAAATGAACTTGATTCATTAGGGCGAACTCATGTTGCTAATGGAAGATCTGAACCCCTACTTCCTTCATCCAGTAATGTTCTGCTTTTGCCTGGCCGGGAGGAGAAACAAAGATGGTTAAAAGGTAAGAAGAAGACTGAGGACGCAGAATAATGAATCTTATACGGCGCGTTTCAGCGATATATAAAGAACAGGAGTTACCTGAGTATCGTGGCAATCCCTTAATTGAAGCACTTCCTGAAGCGCTTACGGAAGATGAAGTACTTCTGGAAATGAGTTATTTCCCCGAAATTGACGAAAAAATCCGCTGGACTGCCCCGGCGAATGTTAGAGAGCAGTATGTCGAACGTATAAAGAAATTCCGTTGCCCTCAAACCAATCTTATCCAGGCTTATAAGATGATCTTACGGGCACTTAGGGAAAGCTATGCAGCTCGTAATCCTTTAAAAAGCGGAACAATTCAATATCTTCATTACTATGGAAATGAGCGTCCTGATATTGAGCCAGAAAGTGGATATTTTAAATCCCAGGCTGAAACTATTACGATAGTTGGAATGAGTGGTTCTGGAAAAACTACCATGATTGAGCAAGTCATGGATCATTTCCCTCAGATTATAGAACACAGCAGCTATAAAGGAGTTTTTCCCGGCTTCAGTAAGCAAATTGTATGGGTAAAGATTAATTGTCCATACAATTCAAGTGTGAGAGACCTTTGTGAAGAGATTTTACAAAAATTAGATGATGCAATTGGTATTGAACGAACTACACCTGAGATTAGAAATGGTGCTCTGGCTCGCCAGATTGCACAAAGAATTAAATCATCATTTTTGGGTATCCTTGTTATTGATGAAATGCAGAGGCTTAAATTTTCAAGAACCGGGGGTGAGAGTAAGTTGATTGATTTTTTACATGAAATTGTAGATTCCATGGGGGTATCTATGGTTTTTTGTGGAAATCATCCTTTTGACGAGACGCTGACAAAGAAAATGAGAATTGCCAGGCGGGCAGAGTCTGGTGGTTACATGAAAATTAAGAATGTTAGATACGATTCACAAGACTGGCAATCGTTTATTCATTATTTATGGCCATTACAATGGACAAATGTTGAAACTCCATTAAATGATGAGTTAAACGAAAAATTATTCATTTTATCTAAAGGCAATATTGGATTGGCTCAGATGATTTATCGGGGGGCACAATTAAAGGTTATCGGTAGCGGCAATGAAATCATCACTGGCGCAGTCTTGTCGGCCTCTGTACCGGTACTCGTGAGTCATACGGAGGAATATAAGGATACTCCACTCCCGGGGGCCGCGACTGAAGATGAGGAAGCTAAATGGCTCTCTGCATCTAATGAGGGTGATGCTTCGGCTAAAATCATGGCAGAGAAGTCCCTAAAGTCTTTGATCCCTGGGGATATAGACAGGCCACAGCACAAGGAATTCGTAGGAAAAATAGACGAGGTTTTGCGCAATTTCGACGAGAAAATACTGTCTCTTGACCACGATCTTGTTATCAACAGAACAGCTGAAAAGAAAAATACCTACGATGCTCTTCAGCGTTGCGGGCTTATAAATATAGATCCACTTAATAAATTGTAATGAGGTAACAGTTCGTAACGGTCAAAGAGAGGTGTGGGAAATGAGAATGTTGCCTGTTTTGCCTGATGAATCCTTGTTCAGCCGGTTTTGTCGGACAACTACCGTGTACGGTATGTCCCCATCTTCTCTGTTAACGATCATTTTCAACAAACCTGATATGAACGTCCATCCAATTCTCAATTCAGGATTAAAGGCTATTTCTCTTCATACATCCGAAAGTGCAGATCAGCTCTGGCATGAACAGACTTTACTCCCTCTTTTTGCCTGGGCACTACCAATCAGTCGTAATGAAATTATGGATTTCAACACGACCCCTGCCAGGCTTAATCGATTGTGCCGCCTTAGTAATTTTTCACTAGGGCAGCGCACACTATTGAAGTTTTGCCCGGTTTGCGCTCGTGAAGATACTTTTCATTATGGTGTTACTTATTGGCATCTGGCGCATCAGCTTCATGGGGTTACAACCTGCCATCGGCATCCGGTAGCGCTTGAAAGCATCCATGTCCCTTCTTCACCGCACATACGTATTGGACTGATGCCTCCTGTTTCGTATACAGAACAACTTAGCAATGAGATAGACTTCGATTTTGCTAAGTTTTGTTATGAGTCCCTAAATATAATCAGAAGAAAAGATATTACACACCCCAATTACATGGATGTACTTAAAAAGTTGAATTTATTATCATTGGATGGAAATTTAAAGAAAAATGTATTCTACGCACATGTTTATGCTAAGTGCCAGTTATTTGGGGAGGGTTCATCGGGACTTATACCAACATCCCTAACTGATTATCATTACTGGGAGCCTATACTCAAAGACAAATGTTGTCAGCATCCCACAAAGCATCTTTTGCTTTGTTATTGTTTGTTAAATACTTGCTGGCCAACGTATGCAGGAAGTCGTACTAATAAAAAGAAAGAAATCTTTAAAAGTCATAAGAAATACAGTTTTCATATAGTTGAAAATAATACTAGTGTTAGCAACCTTGGGAAGGAATTTAGTCGCAGCAGATGTTACATTAAAACACTTATTTATAAAAAATACCTGAGGGCGTTTAAGCGAAACACAAAAATTAATATATTCACTGAATTGCTTATCAAGTCTATGGCTGTAAGGGGGTTTAGTCTGGCATCCATAGCTGAGAAAAACTCATTATCGGAAGGAGCTGTATCCTCTGTAATTTCATCTTGTTACGGTTTATGCTCATGGCGTAAAAAATGTAAAAAAGATTCTTTAAGACGGCGTCATAAGCAGAAAATATTAAGATTTATACATAATCAATCCGTTTCTATAACACGAAAGTTAGTCAAAGAAAGTTGTTATGCAAGTTTCTATTGGCTAAATAAACATGAATGTGACTGGCTTAATTCCTGTCTTCCTAAAACAATACGATGCTATAAAAATAAAAGAGTAGACTGGAGCGAGAGAGATATTATCTCATCATCATTAATAAATGATGTTTTATCTCAGGGGCAGTACTCGATGTCACTTACAAGTCTAGATGCTTTACTGGGAGGGCATGGCTGGCTTTTGAAATACAGAGATAAACTACCAATGACAATGATACTTCTCAGAAAAATGGAACTAATTAAATAAGAGGGAGTTATATGGTTTACGAAAATGAATTGTGGCACAGTTTTCTTCTGCGTTCACAGATAATGTATAACTTATCCAATTGCAGGAACATAATATCAAAGCATGGCGCACTAAGGTACGATGCCTTTCCTCGTTTCGAACTGATTGATATGTACAAATTGCATAGCTTGCAGGATATATATGACATTCTTGCCACTAGAAATGGTTATATACTAACTTCCAATATAGTGTCGTTATCTTCTGGTGTTTACGGGTATTTTAACGCTGTTGAAGATGCCTGTCGGAAAAATTTTCACATAACTAATTCATATCCATTGGTAAACATCTCAAACATTCGTTACTGTCACAAATGTATTGTTGAAGATATACACTCTAAAGGCATTGGTTATCTGCGTCATAGATGGTTGTTTGAATCTAAATGTGCAGTTCATAGTACCAGTTTATATGAGGTTTGTTTTGATAACTATTTGAATGCAGTGAAAGGACTTAGTGACTTAATTATAAGTGGAATAAATCCTCATGGTTATTGTTCCCTTGTGGTTGACGTTTCAAACCCTTTCAAAAACCCAGTGTATATATTACCATGTGCACGTAATAAAATTTTAAAATGGATTTCGGACAATAAAAATATGCTGATTTACTTTCTCTTTGATCTCTTCAAATGTAAGTCGCATTCAAGTTTATCTAAGGTTATCGAAGTCAGGATAATGCATGATAGATATATTTCTGCGGTGTTCAAGATGTTAAGTGAAGTTAATTTTTGTAATTTCAACTCATTTATTTCTGATATTTTTGAGGACGTAAGTTATGCCTCTATCGGACTTGATGATTATTCTGTTAATGTGCATTTTCTCAGGCTAAGGGCTGCAGATTGTAAATTTTGCCAGTTGAATGGTAAATATTTTTGCTCACTTTACAATGTAAAACTTCTTCGCTAATTTCACTTCATTTATAAAATACTAAGAAAGCTAGTTAGATAAGGTTTTATATTTTGACTGGGGCAGGAATAAATTATCACTCATAGAGTTTCCCTGGGGGTTACCACCTGTGTATGATGCCGGTTAGCAACAACGTCTAAAAGACCTGCGATCACGTGGGTCCCTCTCCAGCAAAGGGGCAAGGGGTGCTATATAACGGTGTACTGCTTACCCAATACGGCCTTGTATTTGAAAGATGCCGCATCTTGGCAGGATTCGTATTACAGCCTATAGTCTGTTAATGAGCATTACAGCCTATATGCTGTAAATCCCTGCGTTATGCTTGTTAACTCGTCGATACGGAAGGTCACTTATGAACACTCAATACGCTTTGAAGACTTTGAATCAGTTACGTCCTGTTTTAATCGGCTTTCGCAAAGCCAATGGACTGACGCAAAAAGATGTTTCTGAACGTTTGGGTATAACACAGCAAACTTATGCCCGACTAGAGGCCAACCCTGCAAGTGCGGGTTTTGAGCGTTTGTTTAGGGTGTTCAGCGTCCTTGGAGTGGAGATCGTACTTTCATCCAGGGAACCATTGTCAGATGCAAAGCCCGAATACGGAGCTATGCACAATTATTCTTCACTTCCAGCCAGGCGGGAGAAATGGTGACGCCTGGCGCTTCCCGGTCTAATTTTTCTTCAACAAGATTAACCCCTTAGCGGCCTGAAGTATCAGGTTGCGATAGAGCCTTTCATTTCTTCTGTTATGTTAAATACACCATTTTGAGCTATTTCGCTCGGCCTTAAATTATCTCTTCATTCTTCAGTGAAAATTTTATGTCGATCACATTATCGATGAATTTAGGAAATAATCCGTAAATGAAAATCTATCTTCTTTTAAATTCATCAGTGTCAGTAGCAAATATTACGCATAAAAGAATGGTTATTATTATCATTTAAATTATAAAGCTCATGAGTCAATTCCAAAAAATATAATAAGCATTGAAATCATTACCCGTGATTCTGGAGTTTTAACTTTGCCATGTAACCAACCACAAGTTAGTTTCCGGTGTTTTGAGGGGCAGTAAAGTTCTGAAAGCGCGACCAGATCATAATCCCGAAATGTCGTTAAGATATTCTGAATAACGGTTATCCCTGCTTGTTGGCAGGCATTTGAAAATATATTTTGTATTCAGGTTGCAGCAAAACGCTTTCTTACACACAGGACTTCATATGCGGCTCAGAAAATTAAAACTGAAAAACTTCAGAGGCTACAGAAACTCTACTGAAATCATTATTGATGAAAGCATGACGGGTATTGTCGGTCGTAATGACTTTGGGAAATCAACGCTTCTGGAAGCGCTGGCTATTTTTTTTGAAACAGAAGGAATGAAGGCTGACAAGAATGACATGAACTGTTTCAGCCTAAGAGAAGGGGACGGCCGTTTTGAAATAGCCTGTGAATTTGATGACCTGCCCGATTTTATCATGATCGACGACAGGGTGCAGACCACGCTCGCCTCAGAACATCTGCTGAATGAGGACGGCAATTTTGAAATCGTCAAAACGTTTAAAGCAACGACCTCAGGAAAACCGGAGCAGACCTGCATCCGCTGCATCCACCCGGATGAGGAGCCCCTGAGAAATTTACTGGGCATGAAAATTTCTGAGCTCAAGGCGGTGGGAAAAGAAGTTGAAAAAAATGTGGCGGATAAACGCACTGCATCGTTATGGCGTCAGGCCATCAGGGAAGCCGCAGCCCCCTATACCTGTTCGGAAATTATGCTGGATGTCGATAAAGAGTTCGGAACCGACACAAAATCATTATGGGGTAAGATCCTCGATTTGCTGCCCACGTATGCGATTTTCAAAGCCGACAGGGAAAGCAGCGACGGGGATTCCGAAGCTAAAAACCCCTTACAGCAGGCCGTAAAAGACGCTCAGGCTGCGCTGCAGGACAAAATTACAGCGCTGGAAAATGAGATTCAGGACAGCGTCCTGGATGTCGCACAGAGAACGCTGGATAAATTACGTGAAATGGCCCCCGAACTCGCCAGTGAACTGACTCCACGATTTAAGGAGAAACCCAAGTGGACCTTCAATTTCACCCTGGACGGGGAAAATGGCATCCCCATCAATAAGCGCGGCAGCGGGATAAGGAGGCTTATCCTGTTGAATTTTTTTCGGGCTGAGGCTGAAAAGAATGTCGCGGGGACGCCCAGAAATGTGATTTATGCCATAGAGGAGCCTGAAACGTCACAGCATCCGAACTATCAGATGATGCTGATGAAAGCGTTACTGGCACTGGCAGGCCAGCCGCACCGTCAGATTATCGTCACCACCCATGTCCCGGCGCTGGCCGGATTAATCCCTGTCGAAGGCGTACGTTATGTTACCCGAAATGAGGCGGGTGAACCCGTAGTAAAAATGCCGGATGACGCAGTGCTGAAGGAAGCCACTGAAAGCCTGGGGGTGCTGCCAGAGACCGGTATGGAAAGGGCGCAGGGGATTGTTCTGGTAGAGGGAAAGTCGGATGTTACTTTCCTGAGGCATGCGGCCAGTTCATTAAAACAGTCAGGTGCGCTGCCAGCCTCTCTGGAGGACGTGAAAATAGTGCCAGTCCTCATAGGAGGGTGTGGTAGCGTCAAACACTGGGTTACATTGAATCTGGCCAAAGATCTGGGGCTTCCCTGGTGCGTATTTCTGGACTCCGATATTGGGGGAGACCCTGCACAGGTTCTGTCCATCCAGAAGCGTAAAAAAGAAGTAGAGGAGGCCGGTAAGGTATTTTTCGCTACGCGCAAACGTGAGATAGAAAACTATCTGTGCCCGGATCTTATCGAGGAAATTACTGGTGTAGCCGTCACGTTTACGGACACCTGTGACGCTAAAAAAATAATCGGCCGGGCTGTGGGAATGAAACCCGATAATGTACTAGATAAATTCTGGCCTCAGATGACATCAGAAAGAATCATCTCAAGATCAACCTATCATGACGGAACGCAGGAGAGAAGCGAGCTGGTTGAGATCCTGAGCGACATTGTATCCATGACGAGATAATGTATTAAATAAGCATCTCAGGTGCATATATTCCGGTCCTCAACAAAGGACCGGAGTACAGAGTAGTAAAAACCCGAAATTAATCGGGTTTGAATTATATAAAGATTAACCGACTCCCGCGCCCAGGAACGATGTAAAATCACGCTTGTCGTGACATTTCTACAATGTTTACTTTTGACTATCAAGCCATTTATTCATCTGCTCAATTTCACCTTTTTGAGCTTTAATGATGTCCTGCGCGAGCTTTCTCATTTTCGGATCTTTTCCGTATTTGAGCTCGGTCTCAGCCATTGCTATTGCCCCTTCATGGTGCGCTACCATGCCTTTCGCAAAAGCCTTGTCGGGATCGGACTCATTTACGGCAGCCATCATTTTGTCATGCATGTCTTTCATGCCAGCCATATATTCCTGTGACGAAGCCGAGGTAGACATATCAGTCATTTTCATTTCTGAATGTTCTGCTGAAATCGCTGGCAGGGATAACATTAATACTGCAAATAAAGTGTTTCTGGCTTTCATAAAAAATATCCTTTTAGCGTTGATGCCCGTTAACTGTAGCAGAATCTGATAAAAATGCCCCCTGTAGGGGGCAAAGATGTTGCCATATATCCGGTTACGGAAAAATCTATCAAGGAAATAAGGACAGCACAGATACTTCCCTCGCCGTCAGCCTGCACTGAGCATGCGACGATGCGCTTCGGCCATGGCCTGATGTGGGCCAGACTGACCGTTATTCATAAATTCATGGGCAACTGCAGCTCTTTCATGCTCATTCATTGCCGCTAATGACTTCGACGGCCCGGTAGGGGAAACGGTCTGACTTCCCATCATCCTCTGATGACTTTCCACCATTTTCTGGTGCGCATCCGCCGACCCGTTCGTCATGGTTTCATGAGCAATAATGGCCTGTTCATGCTGGTCCATACCGGCCATACGAGGTGCAGTCCCCTGGATCCCGACAGGAGCCGCAGCAGACTGCATCTGGTGAGCAGGTGCCTGTGCATTGTTGACCCGCTCATGGATATTCACGGTTTCAGTGGCCCAGGCCGAAGAAATTAAGCCAAAGCCCAGCAAGGATGCTAATACGATATTTTTCATGATAACTCTCCATTTCTTAATTAGTGATGTCCGGGGGAGTACAACCGGTGTTTTCAGTTCCATAACTGAAACAGGTTCGGAAGTGTTTATTTCTCCGGGAGGGGACTGGATATTCATTTCCTGGCGTCCACTGACGCCGGATATTGATAAAGCAATCCAGCCTTCCTGATAAGTTGCACTAATTATATCGAATGGCTTCTGTTTGCTGCATGACAGGCTAATGACATCTTTGTCATTTAAATCTTTATTCCCAGCACTGGGTGTCCGGAATCATTTTCTCCAGTCTGGGCACGGATAAGATAAAACGCGTTGAGTGTACGTCCGATTCCACCTGCACTCTTCCGTGATGTGCTTCCACGATTGACTTCACAATCGCAAGGCCGATGCCGCTGCCTTCTCCTTTTCGTTGTCTGGACGGATCCACCCGATAAAAACGGTCAAACAACCTTGATAAATGCTCTTCAGGGATTGGTTTCCCCGGATTTTCAATCACAAGGTCAAAAAAGCTCTCCTGCTCTCTTATTGAGACGGTGATTGCCTGTCCCTCCGGGGTATAACGCAGGGCATTGGATAACAGATTATTGATCGCCCTTCTGAACATTTGTGGATCTCCCTCAACCAGGCAGGGCATCCCGTTAAATTTGAGCGTGATATTGCGTTCTTCGGCCCAGGCTTCGAAAAACTCGAAGACTTTCATGACTTCCGCTCTGAGGTCAAACATGACCCTGTCAGGTATCAGCTGATTATTATCTGCCTGTGCCAGGAACAGCATATCGCTGACCATTTTGGTCATCCGGTTATACTCTTCAAGACTGGAATAGAGGACATCCTCAAGTTCCCTCTGTGTTCGATCCTGACTCAGTGCGATTTCAGTCTGCGTCACCAGATTGGTGATGGGCGTTCTGATCTCATGCGCGATATCGGCAGAGAAATTGGCCTGGCGGGTAAAGACATCCTCAATCTTTCCAATCATATGATTGAACGAGATAACCAGTTGCTCCAGCTCAATGGGAACGCGTGTCGGTTCCAGTCGCGCATCAAGATTCTCGGAGGTGATGTTTTTAATGGCATTGCTGACATTACGAAGGGGCAGGTGCCCCTGACGGACAGCGATTCGAATGATCAGAACAATCAACAGGCTTATCACGACGGCAATCGCAATCAGGTTCTTTTTCAGCGCATCGAGGTAATGGAGATGGAAATTAATGGATAGGCCAGTCAGCATGACATAGTTCTGCTGTTTGCCCTGAAATATCGCCTGACCAGAGGAGGCGATAATCCTGTATGTTTCCATCTTCATTTCGGACCCGGTATCCATCGGTCCCGCAGGATCCTCCACCGTCCAGAGAAAGACATCCCGTGCGCGGCTGTGCTCGCTAAAATCTGCTGAATTCACTGCCGGGCGTAGTGCCGCCCCCTGAGCTGAGCTAAAGAGCACTTCCCCCCTGGGATTGAGGAGCAAAAGGGCAACGTTGCGGTAGCTGGCAATTGATTCCTTTATTTTGCTTATTTTTTTATCATCCGGATCCACCGGGGACTGCAGTATACGGTTCAGTGTGGTGCTGATTTGTTGAAGATCGCTGACATCCTGCTCGGCAAAATGATTTTCAACAGAATGCAGCATAAACCAGGTGAATGCGATAAAAGCCAGTATCGTGGACAGGCTGATAAAAAAGGTCAGCCGCAGAGCGAGTGAGAAAGGGCGCCTGGAAGGTTTGCTATGCATCCGGGACCTCCAGCATGTAGCCCACGCCCCGGACTGTCTGGATCAGCTTTGTCTCGTAATCGTTGTCTATTTTAGCGCGGAGTCGCTTTACTGCGACATCGATCGCATTAGTGTCGCTGTCAAAATTCATGTCCCAGACCTGAGAGGCAATCAGGGAGCGGGGAAGAACCTCTCCCTGATGGCGAATGAAGAATTCCAGCAGGCTGAACTCTTTACTGGTGAGCACAATGCGGTTTCCGGCGCGACTGACTTTTCTGGATACGAGATCAATCGAGAGGTCAGCCACCTTAAACTGGCTTTCCGTGATCATCGTGTTTCCCCGCCTCAGAAGGGTTCTCACCCGGGCGAGCAGTTCGGCAAACGCAAAGGGTTTAACCAGATAATCGTCCGCACCCAGTTCCAGTCCTTTGACCCTATGTTCGATCGTGCCGAGGGCTGTCAGCAGTAAGACCGGCATACCCTTTCCGGCAGTGCGCAGCATGCGGATGATATCCCAGCCGTTCACATCAGGTAGCATGATATCCAGAATGACTAAATCATACTCGGCTGTCATGGCGAGATGATATCCGGTAAGACCATTATCAGCGTGATCCACTACGAACCCTGCCTCTGTAAGCCCTTTGCTGAGATATTCACCTGTTTTAATTTCGTCTTCGACGATCAATATTTTCATCTTGCTCCCCGGCTGGCTGCTAATGTCATTCTATTGCGCCCACGATCGTTATCAACGGATTACAGCAAAAATGACAACATTGTCATTATCCTGTCACCCGGCAAACAGAGAGCGTTAGGTAAAGTACCCCTATCAATACTCTGGACTTCATTTGAACCATTTACCAGGTCTGCCTGGACGAGAAGCGTTATGTTCAAATTAAAATTACTCAGCATTAGCACGATATTCATCCTGGCAGGCTGCGTGTCGCTTGCGCCTGAATATCAGCGGCCCGCAGCACCGGTACCCCAGCAGTTTTCACTGTCCCATAACAGCCTGACGCCAGCGGTAAATGGCTATCAGGATACGGGCTGGCGTAACTTTTTTGTCGATCCCCAGGTTACCCGGTTGATCGGTGAAGCTCTGACTAATAACCGTGATTTGAGAATGGCTGCCCTGAAGGTTGAAGAGGCCCGAGCCCAGTTCAACGTCACGGATGCAGATCGTTATCCCCAGCTGAATGCCTCATCCGGGATAACATACAGCGGTGGTCTGAAAGGTGACAAGCCGACCACACAGGAGTACGACGCGAGACTGGAGCTCAGCTATGAGCTCGATTTTTTCGGCAAACTTAAGAACATGAGTGATGCTGATCGCCAGAACTACTTTGCCAGCGAAGAAGCCCGTCGGGCCGTACACATCCTGCTGGTATCCAACGTTTCACAAAGCTATTTCAGCCAGCAACTGGCGTACGAACAACTTCGTATTGCGCGGGAAACGCTGAAAAATTATCAACAGTCCTATGCTTTCGTTGAGCAGCAGCTCGTGACCGGGAGTACGAACGTTCTGGCACTTGAACAGGCGCGAGGACAAATCGAAAGTACCCGCGCCGAAATAGCCAAACGAGAAGGCGATCTGGCTCAGGCAAACAATGCCCTGCAACTGGTGCTGGGAACGTACCGCGCACTTCCGTCAGAAAAAGGGATGAAAGGCGGGGAGATAGCCCCAGTAAAATTGCCACCAAATCTGTCTTCACAAATTTTGCTGCAGCGACCGGATATTATGGAAGCGGAATATCAGCTGAAAGCGGCTGATGCCAATATTGGCGCAGCGCGAGCGGCCTTTTTCCCCTCAATTACCCTGACCAGTGGTCTTTCCGCAAGCAGTACGGAGCTGTCCAGCCTGTTTACGTCAGGAAGTGGAATGTGGAATTTTATCCCTAAAATTGAAATTCCTATATTTAATGCTGGCAGGAATAAAGCCAATCTGAAGCTGGCTGAAATTCGCCAGCAACAGTCGGTGGTTAATTACGAACAAAAAATTCAGTCAGCCTTTAAGGATGTTTCCGACACGCTTGCGCTGCGCGACAGCCTTAGCCAGCAACTTGAGTCACAGCAGCGTTATCTTGATTCACTTCAGATAACTCTCCAGCGTGCCAGAGGATTGTATGCAAGTGGTGCTGTCAGTTACATCGAAGTGCTGGATGCAGAACGTTCCCTCTTCGCTACCCAGCAAACCATTCTCGATCTTACCTATTCCCGGCAGGTTAACGAAATTAATCTGTTTACCGCGCTGGGTGGCGGTTGGGTAGAGTAAATTTATTTAATTAATCAGGAAATTAAAATGCGTAATTCACTTAAAGCCGTTTTATTTGGTGCCTTCTCTGTCATGTTTTCTGCCGGTCTTCATGCTGAAACACATCAGCATGGCGATATGAATACTGCCAGTGATGCTTCGGTACAGCAAGTTATCAAGGGCACCGGTGTCGTTAAAGACATTGATATGAATACTAAGAAAATCACCATTTCGCATGAAGCAATTCCAGCGGTGGGCTGGCCTGCAATGACCATGCGCTTTACTTTTGTTAATGCAGACGATGCTATTAATGCCCTGAAAACAGGCAACCATGTCGATTTCTCGTTTATTCAGCAGGGCAATATCTCCTTACTCAAAAGCATTAACGTGACGCAGTCCTGATTGGCTGTCCGGAGCGATTACATCCTGTGCGCCTGTACATTCACATAGGTATATGTGTGAGTTAACCGTCAGGCGCATATGCCAGGTGTTTTGATTTTTTAGCGGAAAATTGTATGGCTTCTTTAAAGATAAAATATGCTGCAATAATTATCAGCAGCCTCATAGCAGGGGGGCTGATATCGGTTACTGCCTGGCAGTATGTAAACTCAGCACAAAAGACAGAAAAAACAGAACAAAAGGCACCGGAACGAAAGGTGCTTTTCTGGTATGACCCAATGAAACCGGATACCAAATTTGATAAACCCGGAAAATCGCCCTTTATGGATATGGACCTGGTGCCAAAATATGCTGATGACAGTGGCGATAAAAGCAGTGGCGGGATCCGTATCGACCCAACCCAGGTTCAGAATCTGGGATTAAAAACGCAAAAAGTCACGCGAGGAATGCTGAATTATTCTCAGACAATCCCGGCTAATGTCAGCTATAACGAGTATCAGTTTGTTATTGTGCAGGCGCGTTCTGACGGGTTTGTCGAAAAAGTCTACCCCATGACGATTGGCGATCATGTGAAGAAGGGGACGCCACTTATCGATATTACCATTCCGGACTGGGTGGAAGCACAGAGTGAATTCCTTCTGTTATCCAGCACCGGTGGTACTTCCACGCAAATTAAAGGCGTTCTGGAACGGCTTCGCCTGGCAGGTATGCCGGAAGAGGATATTCAGAGACTGCGTTCTACCCGGAGCATTCAGACCCGTTTTACCATTAAAGCACCTATTGATGGTGTCATTACTGCATTTGACCTGCGCACCGGCATGAATATTTCGAAAGATAAGGTGGTGGCTCAGATTCAGGGAATGGACCCGGTCTGGATCAGCGCTGCAGTGCCAGAATCTATCGCCTATCTGCTGAAAGATACGTCGCAGTTTGAAATTTCGGTACCGGCTTATCCGGATAAAACATTCCATGTCGAAAAATGGAATATTCTTCCCAGCGTGGATCAGACAACCCGTACGCTTCAGGTCCGTCTCCAGGTTTCTAATAAGGATGAGTTTCTCAAGCCGGGCATGAATGCCTATCTGAAACTGAATACCAGAAGCCAGGAGATGCTGCTGATACCAAGCCAGGCCGTTATCGATACCGGCAAAGAACAGCGCGTGATTACTGTTGATGATGAAGGCAAGTTTGTGCCGAAACAGATCCACGTTCTGCATGAGTCACAGCAACAGTCCGGCATCGGCTCCGGCCTGAATGAAGGCGATACCGTGGTGGTCAGTGGCCTGTTCCTCATTGACTCTGAAGCCAATATTACGGGCGCACTGGAACGTATGCGCCACCCTGAAAAAACAGAAAGCAGTATGCCAGCAATGTCTGACCAGCCTGTAAATATGCATTCAGGGCACTGAGGAGACGACGATGATTGAATGGATTATCCGGCGCTCTGTCGCCAACCGTTTCCTGGTCATGATGGGGGCCCTGTTTCTCAGCATCTGGGGCACATGGACGATTATTAACACGCCTGTCGATGCCTTGCCTGACCTGTCAGATGTGCAGGTCATTATCAAAACCAGCTATCCCGGCCAGGCCCCGCAGATTGTAGAAAACCAGGTCACCTATCCACTTACCACCACCATGCTGTCCGTGCCTGGCGCAAAAACCGTGCGTGGTTTTTCACAGTTCGGTGATTCGTATGTGTATGTCATTTTTGAAGACGGCACCGATCTGTACTGGGCCCGTTCCCGCGTGCTGGAGTACCTGAACCAGGTACAGGGAAAACTGCCCGCCGGTGTGAGTTCTGAAATCGGTCCGGACGCCACGGGGGTGGGCTGGATATTTGAATATGCCCTTGTCGATCGCAGCGGAAAACACGACCTTTCAGAACTGCGTTCTCTGCAGGACTGGTTCCTGAAATTTGAGCTGAAAACCATCCCGAACGTGGCTGAGGTCGCTTCGGTTGGCGGCGTGGTGAAACAGTACCAGATTCAGGTCAATCCGGTAAAATTGTCTCAGTATGGTATCAGCCTGCCCGAAGTGAAACAGGCCCTTGAATCGTCTAACCAGGAGGCCGGTGGCTCATCCGTTGAAATGGCCGAAGCTGAGTATATGGTCCGTGCCAGCGGTTATCTTCAGAGCATTGATGATTTTAATAACATCGTCCTGAAAACAGGCGAGAACGGCGTGCCGGTTTATCTGCGGGATGTTGCCCGCGTGCAGACCGGGCCTGAAATGCGGCGTGGTATTGCCGAGCTGAACGGCCAGGGCGAAGTCGCTGGCGGCGTGGTGATCCTGCGGTCGGGTAAAAATGCACGCGACGTTATCACGGCAGTGAGGGATAAACTTGAGACGCTGAAGGCCAGCCTGCCGGAAGGCGTTGAAATCGTGACCACCTACGATCGCAGCCAGCTCATCGACCGGGCGATTGATAACCTCAGTTCCAAACTTCTGGAAGAGTTTATCGTGGTGGCCATCGTCTGTGCCCTGTTCCTGTGGCACGTACGTTCTGCCCTGGTGGCGATTATCTCTCTGCCGCTTGGTCTGTGTATCGCCTTTATCGTCATGCACTTCCAGGGACTGAACGCCAATATCATGTCGCTGGGAGGGATAGCGATTGCCGTCGGTGCGATGGTGGATGCCGCCATTGTGATGATTGAGAATGCGCATAAGCGGCTTGAGGAGTGGGATCATCAGCATCCGGGTGAGCAGATTGACAACGCCACCCGCTGGAAGGTGATTACCGATGCCTCCGTTGAAGTGGGACCCGCACTGTTTATCAGCCTGCTGATCATCACCCTGTCCTTTATTCCTATCTTTACCCTGGAAGGTCAGGAAGGACGTCTGTTTGGCCCGCTGGCATTCACGAAAACGTACTCCATGGCGGCCGCGGCCGCGCTGGCCATCATCGTCATTCCGATTCTGATGGGATTCTGGATCCGGGGGAAAATTCCTGCAGAGACCAGTAACCCCCTGAACCGGGTACTGATCAAAGCGTATCATCCATTGCTGTTGCGGGTTCTCCACTGGCCAAAAACAACCCTGCTGGTTGCGGCCTTGTCCATTTTCACCGTTATCTGGCCGCTGAGCCAGGTGGGCGGTGAGTTTCTGCCGAAGATTAACGAGGGCGACCTGTTGTATATGCCGTCGACCCTGCCGGGTGTCTCTCCGGCTGAAGCTGCAGCGCTCCTGCAGACGACGGACAAGTTAATCAAAAGCGTTCCTGAAGTGGCCTCTGTATTTGGCAAGACCGGTAAAGCAGAGACCGCCACGGATTCCGCACCGCTCGAAATGGTTGAAACCACGATCCAGCTCAAACCTGAGGATCAGTGGCGTCCAGGCATGACGATTGACAAGATTATTGAAGAACTCGACAGGACCGTCCGTTTACCGGGGCTGGCAAACCTCTGGGTGCCGCCAATCCGTAACCGTATTGATATGCTCTCAACCGGGATCAAAAGCCCGATAGGTATCAAGGTGTCCGGAACGGTTCTGTCCGATATCGATGCAACGGCGCAGAGTATCGAAGCGGTCGCCAAAACCGTACCCGGCGTAGTGTCTGCTCTCGCAGAGCGACTGGAAGGCGGGCGCTACATTGATGTGGATATCAACCGGGAAAAAGCCTCCCGCTACGGAATGACGGTGGGCGATGTGCAGCTGTTCATCTCATCAGCCATCGGCGGCGCGACGGTAGGGGAAACGGTTGAAGGCGTGGCCCGGTACCCGATTAATATCCGCTATCCGCAGGATTACCGGAACAGCCCGCAGGCCCTGAAACAGATGCCGATCCTGACCCCGATGAAGCAGCAGATCACGCTGGGCGATGTTGCGGATATTAAGGTCGTTTCCGGGCCGACTATGCTGAAAACGGAAAATGCCCGTCCAGCCAGCTGGATTTACATTGACGCGCGCGGCAGGGATATGGTGTCGGTGGTTAATGACATTAAAACGGCGATCAGTCAGAAAGTGAAACTGAGACCGGGTACCAGCGTGTCATTCTCCGGACAGTTTGAACTGCTTGAGCATGCCAACAAGAAACTGAAGCTGATGGTGCCGATGACGGTGATGATCATCTTCATCCTGTTGTATCTGGCATTCCGCCGGGTTGATGAAGCCCTGCTGATCCTGATGAGCCTGCCGTTCGCCCTGGTTGGCGGGATATGGTTCCTGTACTGGCAGGGCTTCCATATGTCTGTCGCAACCGGAACGGGGTTTATCGCTCTGGCCGGGGTGGCAGCAGAGTTTGGCGTGGTCATGCTGATGTATCTGCGTCATGCCATTGAAGCGCACCCGGAATTGTCCCGTAAAGAGACGTTCACACCGGAAGGCCTTGATGAAGCCCTCTATCATGGTGCCGTACTGCGTGTCCGGCCGAAAGCCATGACCGTGGCGGTGATCATTGCGGGTCTGCTGCCAATACTCTGGGGAACCGGTGCAGGTTCAGAAGTCATGAGCCGTATCGCGGCACCCATGATTGGTGGGATGATCACGGCTCCGCTGCTGTCCCTGTTCATTATTCCTGCCGCCTACAAATTAATCTGGCTGCGCAGACATAAAAAAAGCGTGTCCTGAACCTGAAAGGGCACCCCCTGTGGGTGTCCTTCTTTACTGATTCACCCTGACGTCAGGGTTTAAATCGATAATATACAGAGGTGAGTATGAAAAAAGTGGTTCTGATGGCGCTGGCTCTCGGCCTTTCACTGCCCGCGATGGCGAGTGAAAAAGTGATTGATATGTACAAATCTGAAAACTGTGGCTGTTGTTCCCTGTGGGGCAAGGCGATGGAAAAAGACGGGTTTGAAGTACGAACTCACGTCATGAATGATCAGGCGCTGTCAGCCCTGAAAGAAAAGCATGCTATTCCTGCAGGACTGCGAAGTTGTCATACCGCGGTTGCCGGTAATTTGATCATTGAAGGCCATGTGCCTGCGACAACGATACATAAGGCAATGCAGTCTGGTTCAGGTATATACGGTCTCGCCACCCCCGGTATGCCAGCAGGAAGTCCTGGAATGGAGATGGGAGCCCGAAAAGAGGCTTACGATGTTATCGCATTCTCACCGGATGGAAGTAAAAAAGTCTTCCAGCGAATCGAATAGTCAGCGGAACGGCTGATAACGGGACGCCGGTAGCAGGCACTCCTGTGCCGGCGATATTCGTGGTAATCGCATCCATGACATACCCTGAAGACAGAAGATGCTTCGGTATGCATAAGGAGAGTTACTGTGAAAAATGACAATGCAGTGCAACACAACAACCAGACTGCTTCTGAGCAGACATTATCCCCGGACGAGGGCCACGTATTGCATAAGGTGAGAGATCCCGTGTGCGGGATGGCCATCCTGCCCGACAGGGCGCACAGCAGCATTCGATACCAGGACCATCAACTTTATTTCTGCTCCGCCAGCTGTGAGAGTAAATTTAAAGCCCATCCCGATCGTTATCTTACCGAAGATGCCAGTGAACATTCCCATCACCATCACCACGATCATCACGAAGTCAGCCCTGATCAGATAAAACAGCCTCACCACCAGGCGGAAAAAGAGAATTCTGAAGGTGTGTGGACATGTCCGATGCACCCGGAGATACGCCGCAGTGGTCCCGGAAGCTGTCCTGTCTGTGGAATGGCACTGGAGCCGCTCGTAGCTACGGCATCCACGGGGCCGAGTGATGAACTTCACGACATGACAAGACGCTTCTGGCTGGGGTTGTTGCTGGCGTTTCCGGTTCTGGTACTCGAAATGGGATCTCATCTGTTTCCCGAGTTGAGGAATACAGTACCGCCACAGTACAACACATGGCTGCAGCTGCTTCTGGCCTCCCCTGTCGTGTTGTGGTGTGGCTGGCCATTCTTCGCCCGGGCCGGAATGTCGTTACGTAACCGCTCCCTGAATATGTTTACCCTTGTTGCAATGGGGACCGGCGTAGCCTGGGTTTACAGCGTCATTGCAACCGTCTTCCCCTCCTGGTTTCCTGCATCGTTCAGAAACATGGATGGCCTGGTGGCCGTTTATTTTGAAGCCGCAGCAGTTATTACGGTGCTTGTTCTGCTGGGACAGGTTCTTGAGCTGCGGGCACGGGAACAAACCTCAGGCGCCATTACTGCGCTTCTGAACCTTGCCCCCAAAACCGCCAGACGGCTGGATCATGACGGTCATGAAACGGATATTAATGCGGAAGATGTCCTGCCTGGCGATAAGCTCCGCATCAGACCTGGAGAGAGTATTCCGGTCGACGGTATCGTGATCGAAGGCAAAACAACCGTTGATGAATCGATGGTGACCGGGGAATCTATGCCGGTTACCAAAACGGAGGGTGACCCTGTCATCGGGGGGACCATTAATCAGACAGGGAGTCTCATCATCCGTGCAGAGAAAGTCGGTGATGAAACAATGCTCTCACGAATTGTTCAGATGGTCGCTGATGCACAGCGTTCGCGTGCCCCCATCCAGAGAATGGCTGACAGCGTTTCAGGCTGGTTTGTTCCTCTGGTGATACTTATCGCGGTTGTTGCTTTCGTGATCTGGTCTGTCTGGGGGCCCGAGCCCAGGATGGCGCACGGTCTCATTGCGGCTGTGTCGGTCCTGATTATTGCCTGTCCCTGCGCGCTGGGGCTGGCCACGCCGATGTCGATAATGGTGGGGGTGGGCAAAGGAGCCCAGGCCGGGGTGTTAATCAGGAATGCCGAAGCCCTTGAGCGTCTTGAAAAAGTGGACACGCTGGTTGTCGACAAAACAGGCACGCTCACGGAAGGTTCGCCTACGGTGACAGGGATTATCAGTCTCAATCCGGGTGGGGAAACATCTCTTTTGCGTGTAACAGCCGCAGTGGAAAAAGGCTCGCAGCATCCGCTGGGTATGGCAGTAGTTAAAGCAGCACAGGAAAAGGGGATCGCAATACCCGCAGTCACTCATTTCGATGCACCGTCGGGTAAAGGTGTCTCAGGCGATGTCGAAGGTCAACGGGTTGTTATTGGTAATGAACTGGCTATGCAGGAAAACAGTATAGTTATTGATAATCAAAAGGCCGTTGCGGATACGTTGCGGATGGAAGGCGCTACCGTTATCTATGTGGCCACAGACGGGGACCTTGCAGGCCTGATAGCTATCTCGGATCCCGTGAAAACAACCACGCCGGATGCGCTTAAAGCTTTGCGTCAGGCGGGGATCCGCATCGTTATGCTCACCGGGGATAACCAGCTTACTGCTGAAGCAGTCGCACGGAAACTGGGAATAGATGAGGTTGAAGCCGGAATTCTGCCGGATGGCAAAAAAGCAGTGATAACCCGACTGAAAGAGTCTGGCCATGTGGTTGCGATGGCCGGAGACGGTGTGAATGATGCCCCGGCGCTGGCAGCGGCTGACGTGGGTATAGCCATGGGAACGGGTACAGATGTGGCAATTGAAAGTGCCGGAGTCACCCTTCTCAAAGGCGACTTGATGATACTGAACAGGGCCCGTCATCTGTCAGAGATCACCATGAAAAATATCCGTCAGAATCTGTTTTTTGCATTTATCTACAACGCACTTGGCGTGCCTGTGGCTGCAGGTCTGCTTTATCCTGTGTATGGAATACTGCTGTCGCCAGTTATTGCGGCGGCGGCCATGGCTCTTTCCTCCGTCAGCGTCATTGTGAATGCGTTGCGTCTGAAAAGTGTCAGGCTCGGGAAATAACACTGAGTGAAGGGTCAGTTACGAACAGAAGGAGTCCAGTATGAAAAGTACCACCTATGCGCTTATTGCTGTCGCCGCGATCGCGGCATTTGCCCTCCTGCGCGAACACTGGTCACATGTGGCAGGTTACTGGCCATATCTGTTATTGCTGGTCTGCCCGCTAATGCATCTTTTCCACGGCCACGGAGGGCATGGAGATCATCAACATCACGGAAGTGAAAACGATAAAAAAAATTAATCCGGCAGACGGGGCCGCGTCGCGGTCCCGTTATCAGTCCAGGTATCGTTCGTAGTCTCTGGCATGCGCAAAGGCATGCTGTTCGAGTTTGTTATCAGCGGGTGCCGCTGCCCGGAACGCCAGAGAGTTAACAGGGTTGTTATTGATGACCAGCTCGTAATGCAGATGAGGACCGGATGAACGTCCGCTGTTACCGGATAACGCAATAGCACCTCCCCGTGTAACCCTGGCCCCTTTAGTAACGAGTATTTTATTGAGGTGGAGATAGCGAGTTTTAACACCGGCTTTTCCCGTTACTTCAACAAAATATCCCATGGTACTGTTGTATTCGGCCCGGGTGATTTTTCCGTCGATGACGCTGACTATTTTCGTGTTCATGGGCATGGAATAATCAATGCCATTATGGGGACTCACTTTTCCCGATACCGGGTTAAGTCTTGCAGGATTGAAAGGCGAACTGAGTCTTGCTGTGGCCGGTAACGGATAATCGAGACTGCCTTTCCCGGAAGTATCGGAAAGGTTATAGAACTTTTTATCTGATATACGATACGCCGTGTAATTAAATGAACCGGACGTAAATTTATAGGCCACGACACGTGATTTTCCCGCTTTCTTTTGCAGTACGAGTTTTAATGATTCATTTTTTTTCAAATGCCGCAGATTAAACCGGGAAGGCAAGGAGCGCTGAAGAGTAGCGATCTCGTTCGATTCCAGCCCCGAGCGGGTGGCTGAAAGGTAGGCATTTTCTTTTACGACATCGGTAGAATACATTTACTGGAATTCGCCGTTAGCATGAACACTGCGGCGTATGCTAGGGGTTTTCAGGAGGCGTGTCATCTGTCAGTTAATCGGGAGCACCGTTGATGGTCGTCATTTTTGTAACATATCTTGTTTCCCGTTTGCTCCTGAAGCTCTGGGAACTGTATGACCAGCCCGACGGTGATGATTAACGGGACTGAAACAGGTTACGGCAGAGCAATATGGGGCTCATGTCCTGCTACGTAACCCGTCAGTAAAGCCCTGCTGCGCACCTGACGCTAAGCACTAACCCGCCTGCAGTTACCTGGTCGAATACAGCCCGCGAAGCTTTCTTGCCTGCGTCTGATGTGCTTCCGCACCGGCATTATTGACCTGCTCATGCACGAGAGCGGCTTTTTCTCCGGCATTCAGTTCGTTAAAAGAAGAAGACGAGGTCTTTGAATTTGCATCACTGCCGGACAGCATTTTTTTATGTTCCTCAATCATTTTCTGATGCGCATAGGACGCGCTGTTGTTCATAAATGAATGAGCAACAATGGCCCTTTCATGTTCATTCATTTCAGAGAATGAGGGCGTGTTGTTTTTATTAACCCTGTCCGGTAAGTTTTCATGCGTCGAGGAATTCACATGACTGACGGCTGAGGCATTATTAACAAATCGATGTGCTTCATTGGCAATATCACTGGACTGAGCAAAAGCTGCCCCACAAAATAAAGCTGTAAACGCAGTGGTCGTGATTAATATATTCATGTGTAATTACCTTCTGAGGTACATAAAAGATGTCCTTATGATCATATATAAAAATAATCAACCTGTGGGGAAGATGACGTAAATGTAATACAGCTATGTACATTACACGATTGTAATGAATTTGTTTCTTAAGGTGTGCTAGATTCATTTCATTGTAAGTGGATGAACCAGTAATTTAATTTAAATCGGTTCTCGAATTCTGTCAGTAACCATACTTTAAATAAGGGAATGCGCATGCTGTTGAAAACGTCTCGACGAACTTTCCTGAAGGGGTTAACCCTCTCTGGCGTAGCCGGAAGTCTTGGCGTATGGAGTTTCAATGCGCGTTCCAGTCTGAGCCTGCCAGTTGCCGCATCCCTGCAGGGTACTCAGTTTGACCTGACCATTGGTGAAACGGCCGTCAATATCACGGGCAGTGAGCGTCAGGCCAAAACAATCAATGGAGGCCTGCCGGGGCCCGTTCTTCGCTGGAAAGAAGGTGACACCATTACCCTGAAGGTCAAAAACCGTCTTAATGAACAGACGTCCATTCACTGGCACGGCATTATTCTTCCGGCCAATATGGATGGTGTTCCGGGGCTGAGTTTTATGGGCATAGAGCCTGATGATACCTACGTTTACACCTTTAAGGTTAAGCAGAACGGGACTTACTGGTACCACAGCCATTCCGGTCTGCAGGAACAGGAGGGGGTATACGGTGCCATTATCATCGATGCCGGGGAGCCAGAACCGTTTACTTACGATCGTGAGCATGTGGTCATGTTGTCTGACTGGACCGATGAAAATCCTCACAGCCTGCTGAAAAAATTAAAAAAACAGTCGGATTACTACAATTTCAATAAACCAACCGTTGGCTCTTTTTTCCGCGACGTGAATACCAGGGGGCTGTCAGCCACCATTGCCGATCGGAAAATGTGGGCTGAAATGAAAATGAATCCGACTGACCTCGCGGATGTCAGTGGCTACACCTACACCTATCTCATGAACGGGCAGGCCCCGCTGAAAAACTGGACCGGACTGTTCCGTCCCGGTGAAAAGATACGCTTACGGTTTATCAACGGCTCGGCAATGACCTATTTCGATATCCGTATCCCCGGGCTGAAAATGACGGTCGTGGCTGCAGATGGCCAGTATGTAAACCCGGTTACCGTTGACGAATTCAGGATTGCCGTTGCCGAAACCTATGATGTCATTGTGGAGCCTCAGGGTGAGGCCTATACCATCTTCGCACAATCCATGGACAGGACCGGTTACGCTCGAGGGACACTGGCCACGAGAGAGGGGTTAAGTGCTGCCGTTCCCCCCCTCGATCCCCGTCCTCTGTTGACCATGGAAGATATGGGTATGGGGGGAATGGGACATGATATGGCAGGAATGGACCACAGCCAGATGGGAGGCATGGATAACAGCGGAGAGATGATGTCTATGGACGGTGCTGACCTTCCGGATAGCGGGACATCCTCCGCGCCCATGGATCACAGCAGCATGGCCGGTATGGATCATTCCCGGATGGCCGGAATGCCGGGTATGCAAAGTCATCCTGCGTCAGAAACGGATAACCCACTGGTTGATATGCAGGCGATGAGCGTCTCTCCGAAATTAAATGATCCGGGTATTGGTCTTCGAAATAACGGAAGAAAGGTTCTCACGTACGCGGATTTGAAAAGCCGCTTTGAGGATCCTGACGGACGTGAACCTGGCCGTACCATAGAACTGCATTTAACCGGCCACATGGAAAAGTTTGCCTGGTCATTTAACGGAATCAAGTTTTCAGATGCCGCACCGGTGCTGCTGAAATACGGTGAGCGGCTCAGGATCACGCTGATCAACGATACCATGATGACTCACCCCATTCACCTGCATGGTATGTGGAGCGATCTGGAAGATGAAAACGGTAATTTCATGGTTCGTAAACACACAATAGATGTTCCCCCTGGTACAAAACGCAGTTACAGAGTGACAGCAGATGCGCTTGGCCGCTGGGCGTATCACTGCCATTTGCTCTATCACATGGAAATGGGAATGTTTCGTGAAGTCCGGGTGGAGGAATGATGCGAATGAAGAGAAATTTGAAGGCCATACCTGTTCTGGTCGCCGGTTTGTTTACCTCACAGCTTTCTATTGCGGCGGGCTCCGTCTCTGCAGATCCCCACGCCGGGCACGACATGTCTGCCATGCAGATGCCAGCAGATGAGAATTTCACTGAGATGACGTCAATGGAGCCCATTGTAACTGAGAGCAGAACGCCAATTCCGCCTGTTACCGATGCCGACCGGAAGGCTGCATTCGGCAATTTACAGGGGCATGCGATTCACGACAGTGCGATTAATTATCTGGTTCTGCTGGATCAACTGGAATGGCAACGGTCGGATAACACCAACAATTTCAGCTGGAGTGTTAACAGCTGGATTGGAGGCGACACAGATCGGATTTGGCTAAAGAGTGAAGGTGAACGAAGCAATGGGGAAACGGAGGCGGCTGAAGCGCAGTTACTCTGGGGACATGCGGTTGGCCCATGGTGGGATTTGGTTGCGGGTGTCAGGCAGGATTTCAGACCTGCTTCTGCCCGGACCTGGGCTGCTGTCGGTTTTCAGGGGCTGGCACTCTATAATTTTGAGTCTGAAATTACGGGTTTTGTCAGTAATGGCGGAAAAGCAGCCCTTCGTCTGGGAGGAGAATACGACGTTTTACTGACTAACCGGCTCATACTCCAGCCATCCTATGAGGTGAATTTCTACAGTCAGGATGATGAATCGCGGGGTCGCGGCAGGGGACTGACTGACACAGAGCTGGGGCTCCGGCTGCGCTATGAAATACGCCGTGAGTTTGCACCCTATATAGGCGTTTCCTGGAATCAACTTTACGGGAAAACATCCGATATGGCGAAAAGAGAAGGTGAGAAAGACCATCAGGTAGTATTCCTGGCGGGAGCCAGAATCTGGTTTTAACGCACTGATATAAAACACTCAACTAAACAGGTAAATAAAATGTCGATTTTAAATAAAGCCATTCTTACAGGTGGCCTCGTTATGGGCGTTGCTTTCTCTGCTATGGCCCATCCGGAATTAAAAAGCTCTGTGCCACAGGCTGATTCAGCCGTAGCGGCCCCGGAAAAGATTCAGCTTAATTTCTCGGAAAATCTGACCGTGAAATTCTCAGGTGCAAAATTAACGATGACGGGTATGAAAGGCATGTCATCACATTCTCCGATGCCGGTCGCGGCAAAAGTGGCGCCAGGCGCTGACCCTAAATCGATGGTCATTATTCCGCGAGAGCCTTTACCCGCTGGCACTTATCGTGTTGACTGGCGCGCGGTTTCTTCAGATACGCACCCTATTACCGGTAATTACACCTTTACAGTGAAGTAATATTATGAACGACCTGATTATGATTGTTATTCGTTTTCTTCTTTATCTGGATTTGATGGTAATATTTGGATTGCCATTTTTTCAGATATATGGAATAAGCGGTGTCAGACATGAAACCTATAACCTGACTAATTTCAGGTCGTTTATAACTTTTGCTGTTGTTACAGGCATCATTCTTACTGGCATTAATATGCTCCTGGTATCTAATGCCATGAGTGGAGTAACTGACCTCAGAGAATTATCCATCCATGTTATCGAGATGGTGATAGAAGAAACTGATGTGGGTATTAGCTGGATTGTCAGGCTCTGTGCCCTGTTTACCACACTCGGTGCTTTGTTCCTTTACACTAATAAGAGAGTATTGTCCTGCCTGCTGATGACGATGAGTGGGGGCGTGGCGCTGGCTACACTTGCCTGGGGAGGACACGCCGTTATGCATGACGGTCTGCATTACTATCTCCATTTACTGAGCGATCTGACCCATCTCGGCGCTGCAGGTGCCTGGACAGGTGCTCTGGTTGCATTTGCTATCCTGCTGATGCGCAGAAACGAGCATAATGCACAGAGCGTCATTGTGATATCTGACTCCCTGGCAAAATTTGCCACGGCAGGAACGGTGATTGTTGTAGCCCTGATCCTGAGTGCGCTGGTCAACTATCTGTATATTGCTGAGGGTAACTTAACTCCCTTATTCAACAGTTCCTGGGGGAGGATATTGCTTGCCAAGACGGCTCTGTTTGTTCTGATGCTTCTTCTGGCTGCAGCAAACCGGTTTCACCTGGGTCCCCGGCTTGAAGTTATGGTCAGGGAAGGGAATTATGATCGCAGCGTTGCCCTGATGCGAAACAGCATCCTGACAGAATTCGTTGTTGCGATTATCATTCTGGGCGCCGTAGCGTGGCTCGGAATGCTTGCTCCGTCTCAGGTCAGCTAGGGGACAGCCAAAGCTCATGCGTGAGATTTTTACTTTCATATCAGCGAGTTGACCATGCAGCGTATTTTAATCGTTGAAGACGAACAAAAAACAGGTCGTTACCTGCAGCAGGGACTGGTTGAGGAAGGCTATCAGGCCGATCTCTTTAATAATGGCCGCGATGGTCTCGGGGCCGCGTCGAAGGGACAGTATGATTTGATAATACTGGACGTGATGCTGCCTTTCCTCGACGGGTGGCAAATCATCAGCGCACTGAGGGAGTCCGGGCACGAAGAACCGGTCCTGTTTTTAACCGCAAAGGACAACGTGCGGGACAAAGTGAAAGGACTGGAGCTTGGCGCAGATGACTACCTGATTAAGCCCTTTGATTTTACGGAGCTGGTTGCACGTGTAAGAACCCTACTGCGCCGGGCACGCTCGCAGGCCGCAACAGTCTGCACCATCGCCGATATGACCGTTGATATGGTGCGCCGGACCGTGATCCGTTCGGGGAAGAAGATCCATCTCACCGGTAAAGAATACGTTCTGCTTGAGTTGCTGCTGCAACGCACCGGAGAAGTGTTACCCAGGAGTCTTATCTCGTCCCTGGTCTGGAACATGAATTTTGACAGTGATACGAATGTGATTGATGTCGCCGTGAGACGTCTGAGAAGTAAAATTGATGATGACTTTGAGCCAAAACTGATCCATACCGTTCGCGGTGCCGGATATGTCCTGGAGATCAGAGAAGAGTGAGGTTCAAAATTTCCCTGACCACACGCCTGAGCCTGATTTTTTCTGCGGTGATGCTTACGGTATGGTGGTTATCAAGTTTTATCCTGATTAGCACCCTTAATGGCTATTTCGATAATCAGGACCGCGATTTTCTGACAGGTAAACTTCAGCTCACCGAAGAGTTTCTTAAAACAGAGACGTTCAGGAACAAAACGGATATTAAGTCATTATCAGAAAAAATAAACGATGCGATGGTGGGGCACAATGGCTTATTCATTTCTATAAAAAACATGGAAAATGAAAAAATTGTTGAACTCTATGCCAAAAATTCTGTTGTTCCAGCGATCCTGCTTAATAAGTCGGGTGATATTCTCGACTATATGATCCAGACGGAAGAAAATAACACCGTGTACCGCAGTATCTCGCGGCGGGTTGCCGTGACGCCGGAACAGGGTAAAAGCAAACATGTCATCATTACGGTTGCCACGGATACTGGGTATCACACCCTGTTTATGGACAAACTCAGTACCTGGCTGTTCTGGTTCAATATCGGTCTGGTCTTTATTTCTGTTTTTCTGGGCTGGCTGACCACACGTATTGGTCTGAAACCGCTACGGGAAATGACCAGTCTGGCTTCCTCCATGACCGTACACAGCCTGGATCAGCGTCTAAATCCCGATCTGGCTCCGCCGGAAATCTCTGAGACCATGCAGGAGTTCAATAATATGTTTGATCGCCTGGAGGGGGCATTCCGGAAACTGTCAGATTTCTCGTCTGACATCGCGCATGAGCTGCGCACACCAGTCAGTAATCTGATGATGCAGACGCAGTTTGCACTGGCTAAGGAAAGGGATGTTTCGCATTACCGCGAAATTTTATTCGCTAACCTGGAAGAACTGAAAAGGTTGTCACGAATGACCAGTGACATGCTTTTTCTGGCACGTTCAGAGCATGGTCTGCTGCGGCTGGATAAACATGATGTGGATCTGGCAGCCGAACTGAATGAATTACGTGAGTTGTTCGAGCCCCTGGCAGACGAAACAGGAAAGACAATCACGGTTGAAGGAGAGGGCGTTGTTGCCGGAGACAGCGATATGCTCCGACGTGCTTTCAGTAACCTGCTTTCCAATGCAATCAAGTATTCTCCCGATAACACCTGTACAGCGATACACCTTGAGCGTGACAGTGACTGTGTGAACGTGATGATTACGAATACGATGTCCGGCCAGGTTCCCGCTAATCTGGAACGTTTGTTTGACCGGTTCTATCGCGCAGACTCATCAAGGTTCTACAACACGGAAGGCGCGGGGCTGGGATTATCAATTACAAGGTCGATCATTCATGCTCACGGCGGCGAGCTGTCAGCAGAACAGCAGGGGCGTGAAATTGTGTTCAAAGTGCGCCTGTTAATGGATTAATCCCGTTGTTCAGGAGAAACCTGGAAGGTGACAAAATTGTCATCATTCAGTCACGCGATAAACAGAGGCGGTTTTTTATAATTATTCATAAATCAGGAGCAGCGTGATAACACAATCACCTGGTTCCTGGAGTGATGATTAACCCGCCCTGAGATCAACTGCTTTCTCTGTTATAAGCCATTGATTGTTTGGGTATGTAAACACCGGAGACCCAACCATGAAAAAGATTCTCGTATCATTTGTTGCCATTATGGCTGCCGCTTCATCTGCCATGGCTGCAGAGACAATGAACATGCATGACCAGGTAAATAATGCACAGGCACCTGCCCACCAGATGCAGTCATCTGCTGAAAAAAGTGCAATTCAGGGAGACAGCATGACAATGATGGATATGAGCAGTCACGATCAGGCCGCAATGTCCCATGACATGATGCAAAACAGCAATTCTGCTGCCCACCAGGACATGGCTGAAATGCATAAAAAAATGATGAAAGCTAAACCCGGAGCTACCAACGAAACAGCAAAGTCATTTTCTGAAATGAGCGAGCATGAGAAGGCCGCAGCTGTACATGAGAAGGCGAATAATGGTCAGTCTTCCGTTGTTCACCAGCAGCAGGCTGATAAGCATCGCAGTCAGATCACCCAGAATTAACCCGCAGCTCCACTTGTTAGACCCTCATTTGACGCCGAAGTCACTGGCTTACGCTCCCGTCCGGGAGCGTTTTTTTTCCCATATATCAAACTTTAACTCTGAAGAGGTGGAAGTATCTGACCAACACTGTCACGTAACGCCAGATAACTACAAAAACACCTTTTTCCTCCTGTAAATTGCAGTTCCTGCAAGAACATCAAGGCATAATGTTGGAACAGCGTGTGATACACACTTAGCATCATGTTTTGTATGTGTTTTTTTAAAACTTTACAACTTTAAAGTCTTTTTCAGGTTAAAGGATACAACTTTAATGTCTCTACACAGCCGAAAAGAACAGTTAATATTTATTTTTTTGCGTGCTGTGCCCTTAACGGGCTCGCGCTTTTTATTGTCTGCATGGTGTTTTGTATCCAAAAAAGGGTTGTGTATGTCAGCTGCTCATCTCGGTTTCCCGACGGAAACCGTTGTTGTCTTTGTGGTGATGGCCGTTGGGGCGATGTTTATCGACCTCTTTATGCACCGTCACGATAAACCTGTCTCGCTGAAAAGCGCGGCGATGTGGTCCATCTTCTGGGTCATGATGGCGATGGCGTTCGCCGGGTTCCTGTATGTCCACCACGGTGCAGAGATGGCGAGCCTGTTCCTCACCGGCTATGCGCTGGAAGAGGTGCTTTCCGTCGATAACCTGTTTGTGATGATGGCGATTTTCGCCTGGTTCGGCGTGCCGGATAAGTACCGTCACCGCGTGCTCTACTGGGGTGTGCTGGGGGCGATTGTTTTCCGCGGTATTTTCGTGGCGATCGGGACCAGCCTGCTGAGCCTGGGGCCGTACGTGGAGGTCATTTTTGCGCTGGTTGTCGGCTGGACGGCGGTGATGATGCTCAAACGCAATGAAGAGAGTGACGAAGTGGAAGATTACTCCGGCCATCTCGCGTACCGCCTGGTGAAGCGCTTCTATCCGGTCTGGCCGAAAATCAGCAGCAATGCCTTTATCCTGACCCAGAAAGAGGTGGATGCGGAGCTTGAAAAGCCGGAAAACCAGGACGTCATGGTCGGGCGCGTGAAGAAGGCGAAACGCTACGCGACGCCGCTGCTGCTTTGCGTGGCGGTGGTGGAACTTTCTGACGTGATGTTCGCCTTTGACTCCGTACCGGCCATTATTGCCGTGAGCCGCGAGCCGCTGATTATCTATAGCGCCATGATGTTCGCCATTCTCGGCCTGCGTACCCTCTACTTTGTGCTGGAAGCGCTGAAGCAGTATCTGGTCCACCTTGAGAAAGCCGTGGTGTTGCTGCTGTTCTTCGTGGCGTTCAAGCTGGGGTTAAATGCCACCGATCACTTCTGGCATCACGGGTACAGCATTGGCGCGACGGCGAGCCTGTTTGTGGTCTTAGGCGTGCTGGCGCTGGGGATTATTGCGAGCGTGATGTTCCCTGGGAAACGTGAGGCCTGATGCTTTGCCTTTCTCCCTCTCCCTGTGGGAGAGGGCCGGGGTGAGGGCACCAGACCGCACCTAACCCTTAATCGGCGAATTCCGGCGCTTGCGCGGGTGGTGGAAATGCCGCCAGTGAGGATCCTGCGCCGCGGCCAGCAGCTCGTGGTCGCCGCGGGTATCTCCCCAGGCGCGCAGGTGATAGGCGTTCAGATCGCCATACACTTTTTCCAGTCTTGCGACTTTCTGGGCACAGCGGCAGTTATTGCCGGTGATGCGTCCTGTCAGCTTGCCGTCTTTCACTTCCAGCTGGGTGCCAATCAGCTTAATACCGAGCTTATCTGCCCAGGGCTGAAGCACCAGCGCCGGAGAGGCAGAACAGATCGTCACCTCCGCACCGGAATTCACCTCCGCCGCCACGGCCAGAACCCCTTCGGGGCGCATCAGCTTGTTCCAGTATTTTTCGCAAAATGCTTCCGCCTGCTGGCGCAGCCAGTGCTCATCCACTCCCGTCAGGAATGTTTTGATCAGCACTTCCTTGAGCTCATCCCGGGTCAGCTTGCGGCGAACGCAGTGCAGCGTAGGTAACGCCATGCGCACCAGGCGGCCTGCGAAGTAGCGTTTCCCAAAGGCAAAACGCAGGAAAGGGATAAAGCTATCGTGGTGCGTTAGTGTCCCATCAAAATCAAAGACAGAGAGCACGCTGGATTTAGCCACCGTCTCGTCGGCAATCATATTGGTCATAAATACGTCTTAGCTGAAATACACATTCTGAGGATCAGTTTACCTGCTTTATCTAAACAGTCCTTACATCTCCACCCTTTTTTTCACGATCTTGCGATCTAAAAGTGAGTCCATTTTTGGCCTCGATAGTCGTTGGTGAAAAAATGAACTGTCTATATTATCGCCACATCGAAAGATATTTCGGGGGAACATTGGCCCCCACGCGTAAGGAAAAATTCACTCTAAGCCACGATTTTTGATATGACGTTAAGATCGCTTATTTCAATCCTCACACTCAGTTTTGCTTCGTTTTCTGCAATGAGTTTTCAACTGCCTGCATCGATGATCTCGATGAATTCTGCGTTTGCGGAATCACCCGCGAAATCGGCGCTGTTTCATCAGGAAACGGGCCCGCTGCGCTCGCGCATTCTCGATCAATACCAGAAGTGGAAGGGAACCCAGTATCAGTGGGGCGGCACGAGCCACCGCGGCGTGGATTGCTCTGCACTGATGCAGCACCTGTTCAGCGATGCGGCGAATCTTAATTTGCCGCGCACGACCAGCGAGCAAATCCATCGCGGCGTGCAGGTGGCGCAGTACCGTCTTAAGGCCGGCGACCTGGTCTTCTTCCAGACGGGGCCAAACCGAAAGCATGTCGGTGTCTACATCGGTGACAACCGGTTTATTCACGCCTCCAGCAGCCAGGGGGTGACGGTGTCAACCCTGACCGATGACTACTGGCAAGCACATTACATCACGGCCCGCCGCGTGACGGGCAGTGCGGCGTAACGGGATCAGATGATGTCATCCACCACGCCACCGTCAACGCGCAACGCTGCGCCCGAGGTGGCGGAGGCCTGAGGCGAACAGACATAAATCACCATATTGGCCACCTCTTCTACCGTGGCCGCACGCTGGATAACCGAGCTGGGGCGGTTGGCCATGACAAATTCTTTCGCCAGCTGCTCCAGCGATTTCCCGGTTTTCTCGATTTCATCTTTCATCATTTCAGCGAAACCGTCCGACAGGGTGGGCCCCGGCAGTACGCTGTTCACCGTCACGCCGCTTCCCGCCACGAACTTCGCCAGCCCGCGCGCGAGCGAGAGCTGTGCCGTTTTGGTCACCCCGTAGTGGATCATATCCGCCGGAATATTGCATGCCGATTCGGAAGAGATAAACACCACCCGTCCCCAGCCTTTTTTCACCATGCCTGGCAGCAGAGCGCGGGAAAGACGCACGCCGGACATCACGTTGGTCTGCCAGTAACGCTCCCAGGTTTCATCGTCGGTGCTATAGAAGTCCTGCGGGCCGTAAATTCCGGCGTTGTTCACCAGAATATCGACATCACTTGCGACCTTCAGCAGCGACTCCACCCCTTCTGCCGTACTGAGATCGGCAATGGCGGCACGCACCTGTACGCCGGGTACAACCTGCTGTAACTGCTGAATACCCTTGTTCACCGAGTCGATGCTGCGGCCATTCACGATCACTTCCGCGCCGCTTTCCGCCAGGCCTCTGGCAATGGCGAACCCGATACCGCCGGTTGAGGCAGTCACCAGCGCCACTTTCCCCGCAAAGTCGATTTTCATCTTCTGCTCCTTATCGTTTTAGCGTTCGGACCTTAAAGCGTAGCAGGTGGTGATGACGGCTCCTGGCTAAAAAGGCGCAGCAGGGTTTCAACCTGCTCATCCAGCGGGGCGAGGGTACGTTTCACGATCAAATGCAGCGGCGTGGCCCGGCGGACACCGTGGTTCAGCGGAAGGATTTTCAGTAAGCCTCGCTCCAGCAGGGGCTGGATGCGTTCCTCTGGCAGCCAGCCGTAGCCGACCTGAGATACAACCGCCTCTATGGCAGCATCAATGGTGGAGAACGTCCACGACTCGCCGGCAGCCCGCGCGGCGTTCTGGCTGTCCGCAATCTGGATAAGCGGCCACGGGCGCAGCATCTCATCATTAAGCGGTGCATCAAGACAAAAGAGCGGATGCTGGTAATGCGCCACGGCGACAAAGTCGATATTCATCAGCCACTCGCCAAGCCCGGTAATGTCCTGGCGGCGGGTCAGGACCATTACGTCCGCTTCGTCGTTTATCGTGTCCGCGCGGCTATTTTCCAGCACCTCGGTAAGGCGCACCTGGGTTTGCGGATACCGTTGCTGGAATTGTCTTAAAATCGCGAACAGCCTGCGGCGGGGAAAAATACTGTCTACGATCAGATCGACTCGGGTGCGCATGCCGCTATGCAGCGTCGCGGCGCGCGTCTCAACATAAGAGAACGCTTTCAGCAGCGGTTTTACCTGATTCAGCAATAATTCTCCTGCGGGCGTGAGGACTGCCCGTCTCCCTTCCACCACCAGCAGCGCAATGCCCAGGCGCTCCTGGAGTAAAGAGAGGTTGTAACTGACGGAAGACTGGCTGCGGTGTGTCTGTTCTGCCGCTTTGGCAAAACTCCCGGCCTCGACCACTTTTTCCAGGAGTGACCACTGTTCAAGAGTTGTTTTATGCATGACATATCTAATTTTTGAATTAATTTGATTCAAACATAGCGTTATTCATTCATTTTTTGAAGGGGTACGATACGTTCATCAAAACAAAGGAGACACATCATGAGCAACTTCGACAAACATGACTTAAGCGGCTTCGTTGGCAAACATCTGGTTTATACCTACGATAACGGCTGGAACTACGAGATTTACGTCAAAAATGAAAACACCCTCGACTACCGTATTCACAGCGGCCTGGTCGGAAACCGTTGGGTAAAAGATCAGCAGGCGTATATCGTTCGCGTCGGGGAGAGCATCTATAAAATCTCCTGGACAGAGCCAACCGGTACTGACGTGAGCCTGATTGTTAACCTGGGCGACAACCTGTTCCATGGCACTATCTTCTTCCCGCGCTGGGTAATGAACAATCCGGAAAAAACCGTCTGTTTCCAGAACGATCATATTCCGCTGATGAATAGCTATCGCGATGCCGGTCCGGCATATCCCACAGAAGTGATTGATGAATTCGCGACAATCACCTTTGTGCGCGACTGTGGTCCAAATGATGACAGCGTGATTGCCTGTGCGGCCAGCGAGTTACCTGAAAACTTTCCAGAAAACTTAAAATAAGCGCGACAATTAACTAAAAAGAAAAGTTCCCGGCTATTTCATATTATTTTGAAATGGCCGGGATTTTTTTTGTTTGTTGATGTTTGGTTTAAATCACTTCCTGGCAAAACGTTGTGAAGATCACAATAAAAAATATTTAATATTAATTTAACTTGTTGTTTTTAAAGTGCCTGCTAGTAATTCTATAACGTTATAAACGTTGTCTTAATTTTTCCCTAAGAAATGAAAGCTATTTTGATATGAGTTTATGGTTCGTTGAAATAAACGGACCGGCATTTGGTTAATATCAAAAACGTGCCATTTTTATTGCAAGGAAATTAATAATGAGTGATTTTCTGCCCTTTTCGCGACCCTCAATGGGTGCCGAAGAAATGGCGGCGGTTCAGGACGTTTTGATGTCGGGCTGGATCACCACGGGGCCTAAAAATCAGGAGCTTGAAGAGGCATTTTGTCACCTGACGGGCAATCAGCATGCGATTGCCGTCTGTTCTGCTACCGCGGGCATGCATGTCACGCTGATGGCGCTGAATATTGGCCCCGGCGATGAAGTGATCACCCCCTCCCAGACCTGGGTTTCCACGCTAAATATGATCGTGTTGCTGGGTGCCACACCGGTGATGATTGATGTGGACAACGACACGTTGATGGTGACGCCTGACGCCGTTGAAGCGGCGATAACCTCGCGTACTAAAGCCATTATCCCCGTCCATTATGCTGGCGCACCGTGTGACATCGACGCGATTCATGCCATTGGCGAACGTCACGGTATTCCCGTTATTGAAGATGCTGCCCATGCCGCCGGAACCTATTACAAGAACCGCCATGTGGGCTGGAAAGGGACGGTGATTTTTTCCTTCCACGCCATTAAAAATATGACCTGTGCAGAAGGCGGTTTAGTTGTCACGGATAACGCTCAGCTTGCTGCGCGGATCCGCAGTCTGAAATTCCACGGCCTGGGGGTGGATGCCTATGACCGCCAGACGCACGGTCGTGCACCGCAGGCTGAAGTGATCTCGCCGGGCTATAAATACAACCTGGCGGATATTAACGCCGCGCTGGCGCTGGTGCAGTTGGGCAAATTAAAAGAGGCCAACAAACGCCGTGAGGAAATCGCGCAACGCTACCTGCGGGAGCTGGCCGATACGCCGTTCCAGCCGCTGACCATTCCAGCATGGCCGCACGTTCACGCCTGGCACCTGTTTATTATTCGCGTTGATGAAGCCCGCTGCGGTATTTCACGCGACAACCTGATGGCGGCGCTGAAGGAGAAGGGCATCGGTACCGGCCTGCACTTCCGTGCGGCGCACACTCAAAAATACTACCGCGAGCGTTTTCCTGATGTATCGCTCCCGAATTCGGAATGGAATAGCGCGCGTATTTGTTCTCTCCCTCTTTTCCCGGACATGACTCATGACGACACAACCCGCGTCATTACCGCGCTCCATCAGCTTGCAGGACATTGATATGTTCAGTGCACCACCCGTACAAAAAGTTTCCGTCGTCATTCCTGTTTATAACGAACAGGAGAGCCTGCCTGAACTGATTCGCCGCACGACGGCCGCCTGCGAGACGCTGGGCAAAGCGTATGAAATTCTTCTGGTGGACGATGGCAGTAGCGATGGCTCCGCAATGATGCTGACCGATGCTGCCCAGGCTGAAGGCAGCCATATTGTTGCCGTGCTGCTGAACCGTAACTACGGCCAGCACTCGGCGATCATGGCCGGATTTAGCCACGTTACGGGCGATCTGATCATCACTCTGGACGCGGATCTGCAAAACCCGCCGGAGGAGATCCCACGCCTGGTGGCGAAAGCCGATGAAGGCTATGACGTGGTCGGCACGGTGCGTCAGAACCGTCAGGACAGCCTGTTCCGCAAGCTGGCCTCACGCACTATCAACCGTCTTATCCAGCGTACGACCGGTAAAGCGATGGGCGATTATGGCTGCATGCTGCGCGCCTACCGCCGTCATATTGTCGACGCCATGCTGCATTGCCACGAGCGCAGCACGTTTATTCCGATCCTCGCTAACACGTTCGCCCGTAAGGCAACGGAAATCCCGGTCCTGCATGCCGAGCGTGAGCACGGGGAATCGAAGTACAGCTTCATGCGTCTCATCAACCTGATGTACGACCTTATCACCTGTCTGACCACCACGCCGCTGCGTCTGCTGAGCGTTTTCGGCAGCATCATCGCGCTGGCGGGGTTCGCGCTCTCCGTCCTGCTGGTGGTGCTGCGGCTGGTCTTTGGCCCGCAGTGGGCGGCTGAAGGGGTCTTCATGCTTTTTGCCGTGCTGTTTATGTTCATCGGTGCCCAGTTTGTCGGCATGGGCCTGCTCGGTGAATACATTGGCCGAATTTATAACGATGTCCGCGCACGTCCGCGCTACTTTATTCAACGTGTTGTCCGTCAGGAACACAAAGCATCTCAAGAGGAAATCCACCCATGAAAGCTGTTGTATTTGCCTATCACGATATGGGGTGCACGGGCACGCTGGCCCTGCTGGAAGCGGGCTATGACATTGCGGCAATCTTTACCCATCCGGACACGGCGGGCGAAAATCACTTTTTCAGCTCAGTGGCGCGCATCGCCGCCGAGCGGGGGATTCCGGTTTATGCCCCGGACGACGTGAACCATCCGCTGTGGGTGGAGCGCATCCGCGCGCTTGCCCCTGATGTCATCTTCTCGTTTTACTATCGCAACCTGATCTGCGACGAGATCCTCGGCCTGGCCGCAAAAGGAGCATTTAACCTTCACGGCTCACTGCTGCCAGCCTACCGTGGGCGCGCGCCGCTGAACTGGGTGCTGGTGAACGGCGAAACGGAAACGGGCGTGACCCTGCACCGGATGGTCCACCGTGCGGATGCGGGGGCCATCATTGCCCAGCACCGCGTGGCAATCGATGCGGATGAAACGGCGCTGCAGCTGCACCAGAAACTTTGCACCGTGGCACAAAGCCTGCTGCACGACGCGCTGCCAGCTATCCTGAACGGCACCTTCAGCGAGACCGTGCAGGATGAGAGCAAAGCAAGTACCTTCGGTCGCCGCACGCCGGAGGATGGTCGTCTGGACTGGAACCAACCTGCTCGCCAGCTTCACAACCTGGTGCGTGCCGTGACCGACCCATGGCCGGGGGCATACAGCTTTGCGGGCGTGAGCAAGTTTATCGTCTGGAAATCCCGCGTGCGCGACGACATCCCGGCGGCAAAACCGGGCACCGTTGTCTCCGTCTCACCGCTGATTGTGAGCTGCGGCGAGCAGGCGCTGGAGATTATTACCGGGCAAACCGACAGCGGTCTTTACGTGCAGGGCACGCAGCTGGCCCAGTCTCTGGGGCTGGTCGCCGGGGCGCTGATCACAAGCGCCCCGGTGGTTGCCGTTAAACGCCGCACCCGCGTGCTGATCCTCGGCGTAAACGGCTTTATCGGTAACCACCTGACTGAACGCCTGCTCAAAGACGATAACTACGAAATCTATGGCCTGGATATTGGCGCGGATGCGATCAGTCGTTTCCTCGACAACCCACGCTTCCACTTCGTGGAAGGGGATATCAGCATCCATTCCGAGTGGATTGAATACCACATTAAAAAATGTGACGTGGTACTGCCGCTGGTCGCCATCGCCACGCCTATCGAGTACACCCGTAACCCGCTGCGCGTGTTCGAGCTGGACTTCGAGGAGAACCTGAAGATCATTCGCGACTGCGTGAAATACGACAAGCGCATCATCTTCCCGTCCACCTCTGAAGTGTACGGCATGTGTACCGACAAAAACTTCGACGAAGACACCTCTAACCTGGTGGTCGGGCCGATCAACAAACAGCGCTGGATCTACTCTGTCTCCAAACAGCTGCTGGACCGCGTGATTTGGGCCTACGGTGAGAAAGAGGGGCTGCGCTTTACCCTGTTCCGTCCGTTCAACTGGATGGGCCCGCGTCTGGATAACCTGAACGCGGCGCGTATCGGTAGCTCCCGTGCGATCACCCAGCTGATCCTGAACCTGGTGGAAGGCTCACCGATTAAGCTTATTGAAGGCGGCAAACAGAAACGCTGCTTCACGGATATCAGCGACGGTATCGAAGCGCTGTTCCGCATCATCGAAAACAAAGATAACCGCTGCAACGGTCAAATCATCAACATCGGGAACCCTGACAACGAAGCGAGCATTCGCGAACTGGCTGAGATGCTGCTGGCCAGCTTTGAGCGCCATCCGCTGCGCGATAAATTCCCACCGTTTGCCGGTTTCCGCGAAGTGGAAAGCAGCAGCTACTACGGTAAAGGCTACCAGGACGTTGAGCACCGTAAGCCGAGCATTCGCAATGCGAAGCGCTGCCTGAACTGGACACCGACGGTGAAGATGGAGCAAACCATTGACGAGACGCTCGATTTCTTCCTGCGCACCGTGGAGCTGTCGGAACAGGTCTCATGAAAAAAGTCGGTTTACGCATTGATGTCGACACCTTCAGGGGAACGCGTGACGGCGTCCCCAGGCTGCTGGAACTGCTGAGCAAGCACGGTGTGCGTGCCAGCATCTTCTTCAGCGTGGGGCCTGACAACATGGGACGCCATTTATGGCGTCTGATTAAACCGGCATTTCTGTTCAAAATGCTGCGCTCACGCGCAGCATCTCTCTACGGCTGGGATATTCTGCTGGCCGGCACCGCCTGGCCCGGTAGACGCATCGGCGCGGGTAACGAAGCGGTTATCCGTGAGGCGGCGCAGCAGCATGAGGTCGGCCTGCATGCCTGGGATCATCACGCCTGGCAGGCGTGGGCAGGCGTCTGGGATATCCCACGTCTCTCCCGTGAAATTGAGCGTGGAATGCTGGAGCTTGAGGCCATCACCGGTCAGCCCGTGCGCTGTTCCGCCGTGGCAGGATGGCGTGCGGATCAACGGGTCGTAAAGGCCAAAGAAGCCTTTGCGTTTCGCTACAACAGCGATTGCCGCGGAACCGGTCCGTTTTTGCCGCTGTTAGGCGAAAATCACTACGGTACGGTGCAAATTCCGGTCACGCTTCCCACCTGGGATGAAGTGGTCGGACGCGAGGTGAAGGCGGAAGAATTTAATCGTTATATTCTGGACCGTATGCATCGCGATACGGGTACGCCGGTGTATACCATCCATGCAGAAGTAGAGGGGATTGCGTATCAGCATGATTTCGATGCGTTGCTGACCCTGGCCGCTCAGGAGGGCATTGAATTCTGCCCGTTGAGCGAGCTGCTGCCCGACGACTTCAGCACCCTGCCTGTGGGAAAAATTGTCCGTAATGAACTGGCTGGCCGGGAAGGCTGGCTTGGCCATCAACACACCGTGAGTCCGGTCCCATGAAAACAGCCCGTTATGGCTTAGCGCTTCTCGCACTGTTTATCGTTTACTACCTCATTCCTGTCGATGTCCGCCTGCTGTGGCAGCCTGACGAAACGCGCTATGCGGAAATCAGCCGCGAAATGCTGGCATCGGGTGACTGGGTCGTCCCGCATTTTCTGGGGCTGCGTTACTTTGAAAAACCGATTGCTGGCTACTGGATCAACAGTCTCGGGCAACTGCTGTTCGGGCACACCAACTTTGCCGTACGCGCCGGGGCGATATTCTCCACCGGGTTAACGGCGCTGCTGGTGATCTGGATGGCCTGGCGTCTCTGGCGGGATAAGCGAGTAGCCATTTTCTCCGGCCTTATCTTCCTGACCCTGTTCCTGGTGTACGGTAACGGCACGTATGCGGTGCTGGATCCTATCATCACCCTGTGGCTGGTGGCGGCGATGTGCAGCTTCTGGCTGGCCTCGCAGGCCCAAACCGTGGCCGGAAAAGCGGGTGGCTATGTGCTGCTTGGGCTGGCCTGCGGGATGGGGGTGATGACCAAAGGCTTCCTGGCGCTGGCCGTTCCGGTGATTGGCGTGCTGCCGTGGGTGATCGTCCAGAAGCGCTGGAAAGAGGTGCTGATTTTTGGCTGGCTCGCGATCCTGAGCTGCGTGCTGATTGTCCTGCCGTGGGCGCTGGCGATTGCGCATCGGGAGCCTGATTTCTGGCGTTACTTCTTCTGGGTTGAACATATTCAGCGTTTTGCCCAGAGCGACGCCCAGCATAAAGCCCCATTCTGGTATTACCTGCCGTTCCTGCTCGCGGGCAGCCTGCCGTGGCTGGCACTGCTGCCGGGCGCGTTTCGTCTCGGCTGGAATGACAGACAAAGCGCGGGGGGAGGATTCTATCTGCTGGGCTGGGTGGTGATGCCGCTGCTGTTCTTCAGCATCGCCAAAGGCAAACTGCCGACCTACATCCTGCCCTGTTTTGCCCCGCTGGCTATCCTGATGGCGCGCTATGCCTGCCTCGCGGCGGAAAAAGGTGCGAGAGCGTTGCGCATTAACGGTGGGATTAACCTGGCGTTTGGGGTGATCGGCGTGATTGCGGCGCTGGTGGTCTCGCCATGGGGGCTGGCTAAGCATCCGGTCTGGACGCCGGTCGAACTGTACAAAGTGTTCTGTGCAGTAGTGGCGTTCCTCCTCTGGGCCGCGGTGGGCTGGTTTACGTTCAGACAGAGTCAGCAGCGCTGGTGGCTGGCAGCCTTGTGTCCTGCAGGCCTGGCATTGCTGATTGGTTTTGCCATTCCTAACCTGGTGGTGGATTCCAAACAGCCGCAGTCGCTGGTCGATACCGTGCGCGAGCCGCTTCAGGAAAGCCGATTTGTGCTGGCCAATAACGTTGGCGTGGCCGCGGGTCTGGCGTGGGAGCTGAAGCGTAATGACATTACGCTGTTTGGTCAGAGCGGCGAACTGCGTTACGGGCTGGATTATCCCGATGTGAAAGATCGTTATGTCGACAAAGATGACTTCGCGCAGTGGCTGGCGACGCATCGTCAGCAGGGGCGTGTGTCGCTGGTGGTTCTGCTGTCAAAGCGTGACGATATCTCACGGGCGAATTTACCGCAGCCGGACAATCTCTATATCCAGGGACGGTTTGCTTTGCTGGAGTATCTGCCGAAGTGATGACCTGGACCTGGCTGGTACTGGCAAGCTTGCTCAGCTGCGCGGGGCAGTTATGCCAGAAACAGGCCACCCGTCCGGCGAAAGCCGGGCGGCGCGGCGCGCACATTATGTTGTGGCTGGGTCTGGCAGGGCTGGCGCTGGGTAGCGGAATGCTGGTCTGGCTGGTGGTGCTGCAACGCCTGCCCGTTGGCGTCGCCTATCCTATGCTGAGCCTCAACTTTGTCTGGGTAACGCTGGCGGCAAAAGTATTCTGGCGCGAACACGTTGCTGCGCACCACTGGCTGGGGGTCGGGTTTATCATCATTGGGATTATCGTGCTGGGAGGAAGCCTGTGAAAGGCGCGTTCTGGGCGTTATGCAGCGTGCTGTTAGTCAGCGCCGCACAGCTGTTGCTGCGCGATGCCATGCAGGCACTGCCGCCGGTCAGCGATGTTCGGGGGCTTATTTCCGCGCTGTGGCACTTCTCATCCGGCACGGGCGCGCTGCTGCTGGGGTTGATGGGGTATGTGGCCTCAATGGGCTGCTGGTATCTGGCGCTGCATCGCATGGCGCTCAGCAAAGCATATGCCTTGCTGAGCCTCAGTTATATTCTGGTGTGGGCCGCGGCAATCGTCCTGCCCGGCTGGGGGGAACACTTCTCCTGGCACGGGCTGGTGGGCGTAGGGTTTATTATGCTGGGTGTACTAACGATTTTTAGGCCAGCACGTCGTCAGCAGAATGGATCAGGCCGGCGCTGAGTTCGAAGGGCGTTGCGGTACAGACCGCAAGACTCAGCGAGTCTATGCGGCAGTGGCTGACTGAATGAAACGCGCTGGCGGTACTGTCAATGCTAACCATTTGCCAGGCGTGACCGCCGCACTGTTTAACGATCGCTTCCTTTCGCGTCCAGATACGCCAGAATGCCGTAAGCTGGCGCTCTGGCGTTTCCTTCTCCAGCTCTTCATGCTCGGCGCCGCTGAAGACGGCATTGGCGAGCGTGCGCCAGTTATCCTGCGGGCGAATACGTTCCAGGGAACAGCCCACGTCACCTTCGTCACTGATAATTAATGCAATCTCATCTCCCGAGTGGCTAAGGCTGAACCACAGCGGAAAGTCGCCGGCAAAAAGGGGTTTCCCCTGTTCGTTGTGGATAATCTCCGGGAGTGGCGTCGGCGCCAACAGACGCGAAAGCAACCCGCGTCCAGCGAGCCAGCGCGCGCGATGGGCGCCTTCGGGCGCGTGTCGGGAGAGCGCTTGAGCCCAGCGGTTGGTGCTCAGCGAGGAGATTTTTCCCAGAAAAACCTGGTACATATAACGTCTGGCCTTCAGTCAAACAGAGAGTCGCAAAGTTGCGCGGCGAAACCATTACTATAATCTATTGTCCCCGATAATGGCTAACCCGACCAGCGGCTTAGCCCGGCAACCGGCTTTTGGGTCGTCCCGGCCCCAGCAGGATCGCCAGCTTGCTGCCCCCTTTGGTGGTCTCCATCCAGATTTTACATACGCTGGTCAGCGGAACCGACAGCAGCATCCCAACCGGGCCCAGCAGCCATCCCCAAATCAGTAAGGATAAAAATACCACCAGCGTCGACATGCCCAGCCGGTGCCCCATCATGCGCGGCTCGAGAATATTCCCCAGCACCATATGCACAACGAGGAACAGCGCGCCGACCAGCATACATTCATAAAATCCATTAAACAGAAACGCCTGAATCATCGGCGGCACGGCGGAGAGCACGGCGCCAATGTTGGGAACGTAGTTCAGCAGAAATGCCAGCACCCCCCACATCAGGGCGAACTGGACGCCCATCAGCATCAGTCCCAGCCAGACAATGATCCCGGTCCATACGCTCAACAGCGTTTTCAGCGCCAGATATTTGGACACACCCTTCAGCGCGCGGTGTAAACCGGCAATATGGATTTGCGGGTTATTTAATGCAAAACGCAGCTTGTAGGGCACATGACGGACTTCGAACAGCATGAACACCACCGTCATGACCAGCAGCAAAATGCTGGCCATCGCGCCGGAAAGACCGGTCATCAGCGTGGTGGCGTAGGTCATGACTTTCTCTGAATCCATCCTGCGCAGCATCCGTTCTGGCGAGATATGCAGATTAAGAAAGGGCATCATCTCCTGCAGGGCGATGATTTTGCGCGTCAGCTCTTTATTGTACTGCGGCAGCATGGTGGAGAATTCGCTCAGCGATGCGGCCAGTACGCCGAAGAGTGCCGTCAGGCCAATCAGCATTACAATCACCACAATAGTGATGGCCACCGGGCGGCTAACGCCCCGGCGTAAAAACCAGGTCACCAGCGGATTGAGAACAATGGCAAAAAAGAGTGCCAGCAGAAGCTGGACGATAATGTCAGCGGCAGCATGAATACCCGCGAGGATAACCACCAGACAGGCGAGTTTTAATAAAATATGGAGTCCTGCTTTATCGGGCTGGGGGGAGATCATGCGCGTTCCTTAGTAAGATGACGCATTAAGTGTAGTGCCTGGCTTCCGCTTCGTCTGGCACCGATAATCTGAAAGTCGGGGCTGATTTTCTGATGGCGTCGTGGTAATAGTGAAACACTGTTGCAAAAAATTCAGGTCTAACTCCATGCCCGAACCTGCCGCTGAACCGGCGCTGAGCGGATTGCGCCTCAATCTGCGTATTGTTTCCGTCGTCATTTTCAACTTTGCCAGTTATCTGACCATTGGTCTGCCGCTGGCGGTCTTGCTGGGCTATGTCCATGACGTAATGGGGTTTAGCGCATTCTGGGCGGGGCTGGTGATTAGCCTGCAGTATTTCGCCACGCTGTTAAGCCGGCCGCATGCCGGGCGCTACGCGGACATGTTCGGACCAAAAAGCATCGTCGTGGTGGGGTTGTGCGGCTGTTTCCTCAGTGGCCTGAGCTACCTGCTGGCGGCCACAACCAGCGCCTGGCCGCTGGTCAGTCTGACGCTCCTCTGCCTGGGCCGCGTCATCCTCGGTATTGGGCAAAGTCTGGCGGGAACCGGCTCCACGCTGTGGGGCGTGGGCGTTGTCGGCGCATCACATATTGGCCGGGTGATCTCCTGGAACGGAATTGTTACCTACGGCGCGATGGCGCTCGGTGCACCGCTCGGCGTGGCCTGTTATGCCTTTGGCGGGCTCTATGGACTCGCCATCACCATTATGGTGGTCGCGCTTCTGGCGATTCTGTTTGCCCTGCCGCGCCCGAAAGTAAAGGCCAGCAAGGGCAAGCCACTGCCGTTTCGGGCTGTGCTGGGCCGCGTATGGCCGTACGGTATGGCACTGGCCCTGGCGACGACCGGCTTCGGCGTCATTGCGACCTTCATTACCCTGTTCTATGACGCCAAAGGCTGGGAGGGCGCGGCCTTTGCGTTAACCCTCTTTAGCGTGGCGTTTGTTGGCGCGCGCCTGCTTTTCCCGAACGGCATCAACCGTCTGGGTGGGCTGAATGTGGCGATGATCTGCTTTGCGGTCGAGATAGTCGGGCTGCTGTTGACCGGTATCGCCAGTGCACCCTGGATGGCGAAAATGGGCGTCTTCCTTGCGGGGGCCGGTTTCTCGCTGGTCTTCCCGGCGCTGGGCGTGGTGGCGGTGAAAGCAGTGCCGCAGCAGAACCAGGGAGCGGCGCTGGCGACCTATACGGTATTTATGGATATGTCGTTAGGCATTACCGGGCCGCTGGCGGGGCTGGTGATGGCCTGGGCAGGGGTACCGGTGATTTATCTTGCCGCAGCGGGTCTGGTGATAATTGCCTTGTTACTGACGTGGCGGCTAAAAAAATGGCCCCCGGTGCAAGCACCGGAGGCCACGTCATCATCGTGAAGGTTACTGGATCACGATGGTGTTAATGATGTTTTCAGCCGCCGTCTGCGCTTTCTGCTGATCTTCCGCTGGCAGGGTGATCTGCAGGGTCAGCAGTTTGTTATCCACCTTGCCCAGCACCACAGAAGAGTAAGCGGTCTGGCCTTTGGCAGAGATGATGCTGTCCAGCTGTTGCAGCGTGTGGCCTTTCAGCTCGATGGATTTATTGGTCACCACCTGCAGCTGCGGATCGCGGCCGCGCTGCTGATCTTCCAGACGTTTAGACAGGACGGCCAGGTCTTCGCTGGTATCGTCGCCCACAATCACAATGACCGCTTTCTGACCGGTTGCGTCGGAGTAAACGTGCATGTTGTTCGCCTGGGTACCCAGCTTGCCGCTCTGGTCAGTCATATCGGCTGGCAGAGAGAAACTGAGTTTGCCATCCATCAGATTCACCGGCTGGCCGGTCGCGTTGCTCTCTGCGGATGCGCCCTGAGCAGGCGTTTTCGTGTCGCTGTTATCACAGGCTGCAAGACCCACAACCAGCAGGCCAATCCCGACATATTTAACCAGATTGCGCATTGACTTCTTCCTTTCGATAAACGGCCATAACGGCTCATTCGTCCATCTTATCACAACTGATAAAGCGAACCCTTAACCAGCCTGCAATGCCGTGATTTCAGATTTATCTGCCAGCCTTTTCAGCAGCATATTCAGCAGCACGCCGTACATTGGCAGGAAGAAGACAATGCTGATGAGGACCTTGAAGCAGTAGTCCACCAGCGCAATTTCCATCCAGTGCTCGGCCATAAAGGCATCCGGGCTGCGCCAGAAAGCGATGAAGAAGAAGGCCAGCGTATCGCTCACGTTACCGAATAGCGTGGAGGCGGTAGGCGCCATCCACCAGCGATGGTTCTGGCGCAGACGGTTAAACACGTGCACGTCAAGGATCTGCCCCAGCGCGTAGGCCATAAAGCTTGCCGCGGCGATACGGGCGACAAACAGGTTGAAGTGCGTCAGCGCCTCAACGCCCTGCCAGCTTCCCATATAAAACAGGGACGACACCACGTATGAGATGAACAGCGCCGGAAGCATGACCGCAAAAATAATGCGGCGGGCCAGCGGTGCGCCAAAAATACGCACGGTCAAATCCGTGGCGAGGAAAATAAACGGAAAACTGAACGCGCCCCAGGTGGTATGAAAACCAAAGATGGAGATGGGGAGCTGCACCAGATAGTTACTGGACGTGATCACCAGTAAATGAAAAAGCGAAAGCCAGAACAACGCTTTAACGCGCTGTGATTCAGAGAACTGCGTCATATTGTGACCTTTTTATACGTTGGGGTGAGGGAACCCAATAAAAACCGCAGCATGATACTGCTTTGGCTGGACATTGCAATGGTTGATTTTTGCGCAATCGTTAACCTGGTTTGCATTGTCCGCCACCGGGCGTAAACTACAGCCGTTTTTACCAGACCGAGAAGACCATGACCGACCTGTTTTCCAGCCCAGACCATACCCTTGATGCTCAGGGCCTTCGCTGCCCGGAGCCGGTAATGATGGTACGCAAGACCGTGCGTAACATGCAGCCCGGTGAAACGCTGCTGATTATTGCAGACGACCCGGCCACGACCCGCGATATTCCCGGGTTTTGTACCTTTATGGAGCATGAGCTTGTGGCGCAGCAGACAGAAGCGCTGCCGTACCGGTATTTGATTCGTAAGGGGTAGGTGGTCCGCCGCTGCGGTCTGATGCCCTCACCCCGGCCCTCTCCCACGGGGAGAGGGGGCAAACACTAAAAATGGCCACTGCGTGGCCATTTTGCTTTTACCTAGCCTTTCATCCACGCGCGGATCCCGTCCAGGAACATCTGCGTCGCCATCATCACCAGAATCAGCCCCATCAGGCGCTCCAGCGCGTTAACCCCTTTCTCCCCCAGCAGGCGCAAGAACAGCGACGATTGCAGCAGGATGATAAATGTCCCGCCCCAGGCGATAAGCAGGGCAATCACCAGGTGGCTCATTTGATTCGGATACTGATGTGACAGCAGCATCAGGGTGGCCAGAATGGTCGGCCCGGCGACGAGGGGAATCGCCAGCGGTACGATAAACGGCTCTTCGCCCGCGGGCAGGCCGCTGCTGCTCCCTTCGGCGCTCGGGAAAATCATCTTAATGGCAATCAGGAACAGAATAATCCCGCCGGAAATGGAGACCGTTTCTGCGCGCAGGTTCAGGAAGGCGAGGATCTTTTCTCCCGCAAACAGGAAGATAAACATCACCAGCAGGGCGATGAGCAACTCGCGGATCATGATCGCCCGGCGGCGCTTCGGCTCAGTGTGCTTCAGCACCGACATGAAGATAGGCAGGTTGCCCAGTGGATCCATTATCAGGATCAATAAAACCGCTGCGGAAATGATTTCACTCATGTAAATTATCCCTGAACATCTCTATGGTTATTATGATAATTAGCTGTATTTCTGATTGCCGGGCAATCATCGATTAATTTCGCTTGCGACTTTGGCAGCATTTTGTAATGTGAAGCATATCCCAGTTCAATACTGGCTTGCACAATCAGCACACACCCTCAGCAGGAAAAAAATGCTATGAAAAACGTTGGTTTCATCGGCTGGCGCGGTATGGTCGGCTCTGTACTCATGCAACGCATGGTTGAAGAGCGCGATTTCGACGCTATCCGCCCGGTCTTCTTCTCCACTTCCCAGCTCGGCCAGGCTGCACCGTCCTTTGGTGGAACCACAGGCACGTTGCAGGATGCATACGATCTGGAAGCGTTGAAGGCACTTGATATTATTGTGACCTGCCAGGGCGGCGATTATACCAACGAAATCTATCCAAAGCTGCGTGAAAGCGGCTGGCAGGGCTACTGGATTGACGCGGCCTCTTCGCTGCGCATGAAAGACGATGCCATCATTATTCTCGACCCGGTTAACCAGGGCGTGATCACCGATGGCCTGAACAACGGTGTGAAAACCTTTGTCGGTGGTAACTGCACCGTCAGCCTGATGCTGATGTCCCTTGGCGGCCTGTTTGCGCAGGATCTGGTTGAATGGGTTTCCGTGGCGACCTACCAGGCCGCGTCCGGCGGCGGCGCGCGTCATATGCGCGAGCTGCTGACCCAGATGGGCCAGCTGCACCACAGTGTCGCAACCGAGCTGGCAAACCCGGCATCCGCGATCCTCGATATCGAGCGTAAAGTCACCGATCTAACCCGCAGCGGCGTGCTGCCGGTGGATAACTTTGGCGTACCGCTGGCCGGTGGCCTGATCCCGTGGATCGACAAACAGCTGGATAACGGCCAGACTCGCGAAGAGTGGAAAGGTCAGGCTGAGACCAACAAAATCCTCAATACCGCGAACACCATTCCGGTTGACGGTCTGTGCGTGCGTATCGGCGCACTGCGCTGCCACAGCCAGGCCTTCACCATTAAACTGAAAAAAGATGTGTCTATTCCGACCGTGGAAGAGCTGCTGGCCGCGCACAACCCGTGGGCGAAAGTGGTACCAAACGATCGCGATATCACCATGCGTGAGCTGACCCCGGCTGCCGTCACCGGCACGCTGACCACGCCGGTTGGCCGTCTGCGTAAGCTAAACATGGGGCCGGAGTACCTCTCCGCGTTCACCGTCGGTGACCAGCTCCTGTGGGGCGCCGCCGAACCGCTGCGCCGCATGCTACGCCAGCTGGCGTAATAATTTGTTAATGACCGGGGGTGATTTTCACCCCCTTTTTTTGCGTACTACATGGAGTAACACGCGTATGTCTTATTTTTTATCAGGAGTCATGTAGAGCGTTGGCTATGCTTTAAGGAAGAGTCATTTCTTACCTGAGGTTAGGACGGGACTGAGTGGATGCCCGTCAGGTCACATTAAAGTCGTCCCAGGCGCTAAAAAAGGACGACATAAAAAACAGGATGAATACCATGTCCGATCGTGTGGATAGAGACGTGATTAATGCGCTTATTGCGGGTCATTTTGCAGACCCCTTTTCCGTGCTGGGGATGCACCGTACAGAGGCCGGGCTGGAAGTTCGGGCGTTGTTACCGGATGCGACCGAAGTGTGGGTCATCGAGCCCAAAACCGGCCGCAAGGTGGCCAATCTTGAATGCCTCGACTCGCGTGGCTTCTTCTCGGGCATCATGCCCCGTCGTAAAAACCCCTTTCGTTATCAACTCGCCGTTATCTGGCACGGCCAGCAAAACCTGATTGATGATCCTTACAGCTTCGGTCCGCTCTTAAAAGAGATGGACGCCTGGCTGCTGTCTGAAGGTACGCATCTGCGCCCTTATGAAACGCTGGGTGCTCATGCGGATACCATGGACGGCATCACCGGCACGCGTTTTGCGGTGTGGGCGCCTAACGCCCAGCGCGTCTCCGTTGTCGGGCAGTTTAACTACTGGGACGGTCGTCGCCATCCGATGCGCCTGCGCCGGGAGACGGGCATCTGGGAGCTGTTTATCCCGGGGGCGCATAACGGCCAGCTCTACAAATTCGAAATGATCGATGCTCACGGCAAGCTGCGAATTAAAGCCGACCCGTATGCCTTCGAGGCGCAGATGCGTCCGGACACGGCGTCGCTGATTTGCGGCCTGCCGGAGAAGGTGGTCCAGACGGAAGAGCGTAAACAGGCCAACCGCTTTGATGCGCCGATTTCCGTCTATGAAGTGCATCTCGGCTCCTGGCGCCGCCACACCGATAACAACTTCTGGCTGAGCTACCGGGAACTCGCCGACCAGCTGGTGCCGTACGCTAAATGGATGGGCTTTACCCACCTCGAACTGCTGCCGGTTAACGAGCACCCGTTCGACGGCAGCTGGGGCTACCAGCCAACCGGGCTGTATGCCCCAACACGCCGCTTCGGCACGCGCGATGACTTCCGCTATTTCATTAATGCCGCGCACGCCGCCGGGCTGAACGTGATCCTCGACTGGGTGCCTGGCCATTTCCCTTCTGATGACTTTGCGCTGGCAGAGTTTGACGGCACAAAACTGTACGAGCACAGCGACCCGCGCGAAGGCTATCACCAGGACTGGAACACGCTGATCTACAACTATGGTCGTCGTGAAGTCGCGAACTATCTGGTCGGCAATGCCCTGTACTGGATTGAGCGCTTCGGCATTGATGCCCTGCGCGTGGATGCGGTGGCGTCAATGATCTACCGCGACTACAGCCGCAAAGAGGGCGAGTGGATCCCGAACGAGTATGGCGGCCGCGAAAACCTGGAAGCGATTGAATTCCTGCGCAGCACTAACCGTATTATCGGTGAGCAGGTCGAGGGTGCGGTTACCATGGCGGAGGAGTCGACGGACTTTGCAGGCGTCTCCCGACCCCCGTCATCAGGCGGTCTGGGGTTCTGGTATAAGTGGAACCTGGGCTGGATGCACGACACGCTCGACTACATGAAGCTCGACCCGGTGTACCGTCAGTACCATCACGACAAGCTCACCTTCGGCTTGCTCTATAACTACACCGAAAACTTCATGCTGCCGCTGTCGCACGATGAAGTGGTGCACGGCAAAAAATCCATTCTCGACCGTATGCCGGGCGATGCGTGGCAGAAGTTTGCCAACCTGCGCGCCTACTACGGCTGGATGTTTGCCTTCCCGGGTAAAAAACTGCTGTTTATGGGCAATGAATTTGCCCAGGGGCGCGAGTGGAACCACGACTCCAGTCTCGACTGGCATTTGCTGGAAGGCGGCGACAACTGGCACCACGGCGTGCAGCGTCTGGTGCGTGACCTGAACCTGACCTATCGCCATCACAAAGCCCTCCACGAGCTGGATTTCGACCCCTACGGCTTCGAGTGGCTGGTAGTGGACGACCATGAGCGTTCGGTATTTGTCTTTGTGCGTCGTGATAAAGCCGGCAACGAAATCATCGTCGCCAGTAACTTCACGCCGGTACCGCGCGAACACTACCGCTTTGGCATTAACCAGCCGGGGAAATGGCGCGAAATTCTGAATACCGATTCCATGCACTACCACGGCAGCAACGCCGGTAACGGCGGGCTGGTGCAGAGCGACGCCATCGAAAGCCACGGGCGGCCAAACTCCCTGAGCCTGACGCTGCCGCCGCTTGGCACCATCTGGCTGATGCGGGAGGGTGAATGACGCAGCTTACGGCAGGTCATCCCGAACCGCTCGGCGCGCGTTTTGACGGTAAGGGCGTGAACTTCACGCTCTTTTCCGTTCACGCGGAGCGGGTGGAACTTTGTGTGTTTGACGGGGAAGGTAACGAGCACCGTTACGATTTACCGTCTCGCACAGGGGATATCTGGCACGGGTACCTGTCCGGCGGGCGTCCGGGGATGCATTACGGTTTTCGCGTACACGGTCCGTGGCAACCGGCTCAGGGGCACTGGTTTAACCCGGCGAAGCTGTTGATTGACCCGTGCGCGCACCGCGTCGATGGCGAGTTTAAAGACGACCCGCTGTTTCACGTCGGCTACGGTGAGCCCGACCACCGCGACAGCGCGCCGGTCGTGCCCAAAAGCGTGGTGGTGAACGACCTCTACGACTGGGAAGACGATGCTCCGCCGCGCACGCCGTGGGGCAACACCGTGATTTATGAAGCGCATGTCAAAGGGCTGACCTGGCTGCACCCGTCGATCCCCAACGCGATGCGCGGCACCTATCAGGCACTCGGCCATCCGACGATGATTGCCTATCTGAAACACCTCGGTATCACCGCGCTGGAACTGCTCCCCGTCGCCCATTTCGCCAATGAACCCCGCCTGCAGCGGCTGGGGCTGAGCAACTACTGGGGCTACAACCCGCTGGCGATGTTCGCCCTAGAACCCCGCTACGCCGCCCATCCGGAGACGGCGCGGGACGAGTTTCGTGATGCGGTGAAGGCGCTGCACGCGGCGGGCATTGAGGTCATTCTGGACGTGGTGCTGAACCACAGCGCTGAAAGCGATCTCGACGGCCCGACGCTCTCCATGCGCGGAATTGATAACCGTAGCTATTATTGGATCAGAGAGGATGGCGATTACGAGAACTGGACCGGCTGCGGTAACACCCTCAACCTCAGCCATCCGGCGGTCACGCATTTTGCTTATGAATGCCTGAAATACTGGGTTGAGACGTTCCACGTCGACGGTTTTCGTTTCGACCTGGCGCCCGTCATGGGACGCACGCCGGCATTCAGCCAGCAGGCTCCTCTGTTTGAGGCCATCAAAAATTGCCCGGTGCTCTCGCAGGTGAAACTGATCGCCGAGCCGTGGGACATCGGTGAGGGTGGCTATCAGGTGGGGAATTTCCCGCCACTGTTTGCCGAGTGGAACGACCATTATCGCGATGCCATGCGCCGCTTCTGGCTGGCGCGCGATCTGTCACTGGGGGAGTTCGCCGGGCGCTTTGCCGCCTCCAGCGATCTCTTCAGGCGCGACGGCAAACGGCCGTCGGCCACCATTAATCTGGTGACGGCGCACGACGGTTTTACGCTGCGCGACTGCGTTTGTTTCAATCAGAAACACAATGAAGCGAACGGCGAAGAGAATCGCGATGGGACTAACAATAACCATAGCTTTAATCATGGTATAGAAGGATTAGGCGGGAGCCTGGACGTGATTGAGCGGCGTCGCGCCAGCGTTCATGCGCTGCTGACGACGCTTTTGTTATCGCAGGGCACGCCGATGCTGCTGGCGGGCGATGAGCACGGCCACAGTCAGCACGGCAACAATAACGCCTATTGCCAGGACAATACCCTGACCTGGCTCGACTGGGGTGAGGCGAACAGTGGGCTGACCCATTTCACCGCAGCGCTGATCCACCTTCGCCAGCAGATCCCCGCGCTCACCGCCGATCGCTGGTGGGAAGAGGGCGACGGCAACGTTCGCTGGCTGAATAAAGACGCGCAACCGTTGAGTGCGCAAGAGTGGCAACACGGCATCACCTGTCTGCAAATCCTGCTGTCGGATAAGTGGCTGGTGACGCTGAACGCGACGGATGACGTCGCAGAGATTGTTTTACCTGACGGGGAATGGCGCGCTGTTCCCCCCTTTGCCGGAGCGGATAATCCGGTAGTAATGGCTGTCTGGCACGGGCCTGCGCACGGAGTGTGCGTATTCCAAAGATGATAAAAAAGGAGTTAGTCATGGTTAGATTAGAGAAGAACGATCCCTTAATGTTGGCACGCCAGCTACCATTAAAAACGGTTGCCCTGATACTTGCGGGCGGGCGTGGTACCCGTCTGAAAGATTTGACCATCAAGCGCGCCAAGCCGGCCGTTCACTTTGGTGGTAAGTTCCGCATCATCGACTTTGCGCTCTCCAACTGCCTGAACTCAGGCATTCGCCGTATTGGCGTCATTACGCAGTATCAGTCGCACACGCTGGTTCAGCATATTCAGCGCGGCTGGTCATTCTTCAGTGAAGAGATGAACGAGTTTGTCGATCTCCTTCCTGCTCAGCAACGTGTTCACGGCGAGAACTGGTATCGCGGGACGGCGGATGCGGTGACGCAGAACCTCGACATCATTCGTCGCTATAACGCGGAATACATTGTGATCCTCGCCGGGGATCACATCTACAAGCAAGATTACTCCCACATGCTCATCGACCACGTCGAAAAAGGCGCGCGCTGCACCGTGGCGTGTCTGCCGGTGCCCGTTGCCGAGGCGACGGCGTTTGGCGTGATGCACGTGGACGCCGACGATAAAATCATCGACTTCGTCGAAAAACCGGCGAACCCGCCAACCATGCCGGGCGATGACACTAAATCCCTCGCCAGCATGGGGATCTATGTCTTTGATGCAGATTATCTTTATGAGCTGCTGGAAGACGACGACAAAGACGAAAACTCCAGCCACGACTTCGGTAAAGACATCATCCCGAAAATCACCAAAGCTGGCATGGCGTATGCACATCCTTTCCCGCTGTCCTGCGTGCAGTCAGACCCGAATGCCGAGCCTTACTGGCGCGATGTGGGCACGCTGGAAGCGTACTGGAAAGCGAACCTCGATCTGGCCTCAGTCACGCCTGAGCTGGATATGTACGACCAGAACTGGCCGATTCGTACCCACATGGAATCCTTGCCGCCGGCCAAATTCGTGCAGGACCGCTCCGGCAGCCACGGTATGACGCTGAACTCGCTGGTCTCTGGCGGGTGCATTATCTCCGGTTCGGTGGTGGTGCAGTCCGTGCTGTTCCCGCGCGTGCGGATAAATTCATTCTGTAATATCGATTCGGCGGTCTTATTGCCGGATGTCTGGGTAGGGCGTTCGTGTCGTCTGCGTCGTTGCGTGATCGACCGCGCCTGCGTCATCCCTGAGGGGATGGTCATCGGTGAAAACGCGGAAGAAGACGCGCGTCGTTTCTACCGTTCGGAAGAGGGGATCGTGTTAGTCACACGGGAAATGTTGCGGAAGCTGCAGATCAAACAGGAGCGATGATGCAGGTTTTACACGTATGTTCTGAGATGTTCCCGTTGTTAAAAACGGGCGGTCTGGCGGATGTTCTTGGTGCATTACCGGCGGCACAAATCGCCGGAGGCGTGGATACCCGAGTCCTGCTGCCTGCCTTCCCGGATATCCGGCGCGGCATTCCTGATGCAAAGGTTGTGACCCGCCGTGAGACGTTTGCCGGACGCATCACCCTGCTGTTTGGACATTACAATGGCGTAGGGATTTACCTGATCGACGCGCCACACTTATACGACCGACCGGGCAGCCCGTATCACGATACGAACCTGTTCGCCTATACCGACAACGTGCTGCGCTTTGCGCTGCTCGGCTGGGTCGGGGCAGAAATGGCTACGGGGCTGGATCCGTTCTGGCGTCCGGATGTGGTGCACGCGCACGACTGGCATGCCGGGCTGGCTCCGGCGTATCTCGCCGCGCGCGGTCACCCGGCAAAATCGGTCTTTACGGTGCATAACCTCGCCTATCAGGGGATGTACTACGCGCATCATATGAATGACATCGATCTGCCATGGTCGTTCTATAACATGCACGGGCTGGAGTTTAAGGGGCAGATTTCGTTCCTGAAGGCGGGGCTGTACTACGCCGATCACATCACGGCGGTCAGCCCAACCTATGCGCGAGAAATCACCCAGCCGGAGTTTGGCTACGGCATGGAAGGGCTGCTGCAACAGCGCCATCGGGAAGGCCGCCTGTCGGGCATTCTGAACGGCGTGGATGAACAGATCTGGAGTCCGGAAACCGATCTCTTGCTGGCGGCACGCTATGGCCGCGATTCCGTGGAAGACAAAGCGGAAAACAAACGCCAGCTGCAGATTGCAATGGGGCTGAAGGTCAACGACAAAGTGCCGCTCTTCGCGGTGGTGAGCCGCCTGACCAGCCAGAAAGGGCTGGACCTGGTGCTGGAGGCGCTGCCCGGCTTGCTCGAGCAGGGCGGACAGCTGGCGCTGCTCGGCGCAGGCGACCCGGTGCTGCAGGAAGGTTTCCTCGCGGCGGCAGCGGAACACCCGGGGCAGGTGGGCGTGCAGATTGGTTACCACGAGGCATTTTCGCACCGCATTATGGGCGGCGCAGACGTCATTCTGGTGCCAAGCCGCTTCGAGCCCTGCGGCCTGACGCAGCTCTATGGCCTGAAATACGGCACCCTGCCGCTGGTACGCCGCACGGGCGGACTGGCGGATACGGTGTCCGATAGCTCACTGGAAAACCTGGCGGACGGTATCGCCAGCGGGTTTGTTTTTGAAGACAGTAATGCCTGGTCGCTGCTTCGGGCGATTCGGCGTGCTTTCGTCTTGTGGTCCCGTCCGTCGCTGTGGCGTTACGTACAACGTCAGGCGATGTCCATGGACTTTAGCTGGCACGTTGCGGCGCAGTCGTACCGCGATCTTTATCAACGCTTGATGTAACGAGGCGAAGTTACTGATATGAATGCTCCATTTAGCTACTCTTCACCCACGCTCAGCGTTGAGGCGTTAAAGCACTCCATCGCCTATAAGCTGATGTTCACCATCGGGAAAGATCCGGTCATCGCCAACAAACATGAGTGGCTGAACGCCACTCTGTTTGCGGTGCGCGACCGTTTAGTTGAACGCTGGCTGCGATCAAACCGCGCCCAGCTCTCGCAGGAAACGCGTCAGGTTTACTACCTGTCGATGGAATTTTTGATTGGCCGCACGCTCTCCAACGCGCTGCTGTCGCTCGGCATTTACGACGACGTTAAAACCGCCCTCGAAGAGATGGGGCTGGATTTAGAAGAGCTGATTGACGAAGAGAACGACCCGGGCCTCGGCAACGGCGGCCTGGGGCGTCTTGCCGCCTGCTTCCTCGACTCGCTGGCGACCCTGGCGCTGCCGGGACGCGGGTACGGCATTCGCTACGACTACGGCATGTTCAAGCAGAACATCGTCGACGGGCGTCAGAAAGAGTCGCCGGACTACTGGCTGGAGTACGGCAACCCGTGGGAGTTCAAGCGTCACAATACCCGCTACAAGGTGCGCTTTGGCGGGCGTATTCAGCAGGAAGGCAAAAAATCCCGCTGGGTGGAGACCGAAGAGATCCTGGCCGTGGCCTACGACCAGATCATCCCCGGCTATGACACCGATGCCACCAACACGCTGCGCCTGTGGAGCGCCCAGGCCAGTAGCGAGATTAACCTCGGTAAATTCAATCAGGGTGACTATTTCGCCGCGGTGGAAGATAAAAACCACTCTGAAAACGTATCCCGCGTCCTTTATCCGGATGACTCAACCTACTCCGGCCGCGAGCTGCGCCTGCGCCAGGAGTATTTCCTCGTCTCGGCGACGATTCAGGATATCCTCAGCCGCCATCACCAGCTGCACAAAACCTACGCCAATCTGGCGGAGAAAACCGCGATTCACCTCAACGACACGCACCCGGTGCTCTCTATTCCAGAGCTGATGCGCTTGCTTATCGACGAGCATAAGTTCAGCTGGGATGAGGCATTCGAAGTGACCTGCCAGGTGTTTTCGTACACCAACCACACGCTGATGAGCGAAGCGCTGGAAACCTGGCCGGTGGATATGCTCGGCAAAATCCTGCCGCGCCATCTGCAGATTATCTTCGAGATTAACGACTACTTCCTCAAGACGCTGCAGGAGCAGTACCCGAACGATACCGGCCTGCTGAGCCGGGCGTCGATCATTGATGAATCCAACGGTCGTCGCGTACGCATGGCCTGGCTGGCGGTAGTGATCAGCCACAAGGTAAACGGCGTGTCTGAGCTCCACTCAAACCTGATGGTGCAGTCGCTGTTTGCGGATTTCGCGAAGATCTTCCCGACGCGTTTCTGCAACGTGACCAACGGCGTCACGCCGCGTCGCTGGCTGGCGCTGGCGAACCAGCCGCTTTCTGACGTGCTGGATCAGAACATTGGCCGCACCTGGCGCACCGACCTGAGCCAGCTGAGCGAGCTGGAACAGCACATTGATTTCCCGACGGTGAACAAAGCCGTGCGCGAAGCCAAGCTGCTGAACAAAAAGCGTTTGTCGGTTTACCTTGCGCTGCATCTGAACGTGGTCGCCAACCCGAAAGCGTTGTTTGACGTGCAGATCAAACGTATTCACGAGTACAAGCGTCAGCTGATGAACGTGCTGCATGTGATTACCCACTACAACCGGATTAAGGCCGACCCGACGGCCGAGTGGGTGCCGCGCGTGAAAATCTTCGCCGGTAAAGCCGCTTCCGCCTATTACATGGCGAAGCACATTATCCATCTCATCAACGATGTGGCGAAGGTCGTCAACCTGGATCCGGATATTGGCGACAAGCTGAAGGTGGTGTTCATCCCGAACTACAGCGTAAGCCTGGCGCAGCTGATCATCCCGGCGGCGGATCTCTCTGAGCAGATTTCGACGGCGGGTACGGAAGCCTCCGGGACCAGTAACATGAAGTTTGCCCTCAACGGTGCGCTGACCATTGGCACCCTGGACGGGGCGAACGTTGAGATGCTGGAGCACGTAGGGGCTGAGAACATCTTTATCTTCGGGAACACCACGGAAGAAGTGGAGGCGCTGCGCAGAAAAGGCTACTCGCCGCGTGAGTTCTATGAAAAAGATGAAGAGTTACGTCAGGTACTGACGCAAATCGCGACCGGTGTATTCAGCCCGGACGAGCCGGGCCGCTATCGCGATCTGGTGGATTCGCTGATTAACTTTGGCGATCACTACCAGGTGCTGGCGGATTATCGCAGCTACGTGGACTGTCAGGATAAGGTGGACGAACTGTACCGTCAGCAGGAGAAGTGGACCAGTGCTGCGATGCATAACATCGCCAATATGGGGTATTTCTCGTCCGACAGGACCATCAAGGAGTATGCCGAGACGATCTGGCATATTGATCCGGTGAGGCTGTAAAAACATAGCCGGGTGGCGGCTTCGCCTTACCAGGCCTACTCGATCCCGTAGGCCCGGTAAGCGTAGCGCCACCGGGCTTTTTTACATCAAGACGCTAACGACAGCTCACGCTTTCCCGCATGCTGCTGCAGCCACTGCGCCACACGTGACTGCTGTTCGGCATTCAGCCACATCCCTTCTTTGGTACGGCGCCAGATGGCGTCGTCCAGGCGGCGAACCCACTCGTGCTCGACCAGGTAACGCAGCTCGGCTTCGTACAGCTCGTGACCGAAATGCTCGCCCAGATCCGCAATGTCCTTCGCATCACCGAGGAACAGCTCGGTATTGCTGCCGTAGGTGCGGGCGTAGTGGCGCGCCATGCCTTCGGTAATGAACGGGAAGCGACGGCGCAGCTTCGCGGCATAATCGTCGCGGTTGTCGCCGATATCACCGCCGGGCAATACCGCGCCTTTGGTCCATGCCGGGCCAATGCCCTTATAGTACGGGGCCAGTTTTTCCAGCGCGTGCTCCGCCAGCTTGCGGTAGGTGGTGAGCTTGCCGCCAAACACCGACAGCAGCGGCGCCTGGCCGTCTACGTCGTGAATATCGAGCGTATAGTCGCGGGTGATGGCCTGCGGTGAGTCAGACTCGTCATCGCACAGCGGACGCACGCCGGAGTAAGTCCAGACTACGTCATCGCGGGACAGCTGTTTCTTAAAGTGTGCGTTATACACTTTAAGGAGGTAGTTCACTTCGCTCTCGTCGATCTCAACGTTTTTCGGATCGCCTTTGTACTCCACGTCGGTGGTGCCGATGATCGAGAATTCGTCCATCCATGGGATCACAAACACGATGCGCTTATCTTCGTTCTGCAGAATGTACGCTTGTTTTTGCGTGTGTACGCGCGGCACCACAATATGGCTGCCCTTGATCAGGCGGATGCCGTACGGCGAAGGCAGATGCATGCCGTCGTCGAAGAACTGCTTCACCCACGGACCGGTGGCGTTCACCAGACCGCGCGCTTTCCAGCTGAATTTCTCGCCGGTATCAATGTCTTCTGCTTCGACGATCCACAGGCCGTTTTCACGACGCGCGGCGGTAGCGCGGGTACGGGTTTTCACCTCGCCACCTTTCTTCTCCACCATCTGCGCATTCGCCAGCACCAGACGTGCATCGTCCACCCAGCAGTCGGAATATTCGAAACCGCGCACGATTTCAGGCTTCAGGACCGATTCTGAGCCAAAACGCAAACCGTTCGAACCCGGCAGGCTGGTGCGTTTACCCAGATGATCGTACATAAACAGACCAATTCGTATCATCCATGCCGGACGCAGGTGCGGGCGATGGGGCAGACGGAAACGCATCGGGATCGCCAGATGCGGCGCCATTTTTAGCAGCACTTCGCGTTCGGCCAGCGCTTCACTGACCAGGCGGAATTCGTAGTGTTCCAGGTAGCGCAGGCCACCGTGGATCAGCTTGGAGCTGGCGGACGACGTCGCGCAGGCGAGATCGTTAGCTTCCAGCATCAGCACGGATAAACCGCGTCCTGCGGCATCGACCGCAATACCGGCACCGTTGATGCCACCGCCTATCACAATCAGATCTTTGGTTTCCATAACACCCTCATGCACTTTCGTTAAAGCTCAAAAATGTTCGATATCGCTCATAATAGCAAAGGAACGCGCTTTTGGTAACATCAAAAAAACAATTTAGAGTGATATGGATAACATAATGGCGTTTACCCGCCGCCAGGACGTACACTACGGGGTAAAATAGTGCGGTCTGATGCCCTCACCCCAGCCCTCTCCCACGGGGAGAGGGGGATCCGTTTCCCTCTCCCTCCGGGAGAGGGTAGGGTGAGGGGGAAAACCGCACCACACCTGAATATAAGATGAGAACACCATGGATCAGTTTGAATGTATTAACGTAGAAGAAGCCCATCAGAAGATGCACCAGGGAACGGCGGTGCTGGTGGATATCCGCGATCCGCAGAGTTTTGCGATGGGCCATACGCCGGGCGCGTTCCATCTCACCAATGACACGCTGGGCGCGTTTATGCGCGATAACGACTTCGATACGCCGGTGATGGTGATGTGTTACCACGGCAACAGCAGCAAAGGCGCGGCGCAGTATCTGCTTCAGCAGGGCTACGACGCGGTGTACAGCGTCGACGGCGGCTTCGATGCCTGGCATCGTCATTTCCCGGCAGAAGTGGAATACGCCTTTGAGCGCTAATCCCGCTATACTGTTCCCTTTTGTGTGGAAATAAGCGACCGCTGCCCATGTTGATGATCACCTCTTTTACCAATCCGCGCGTCGCCCAGGCGTTTGTCGACTATATGGCAACGCAGGGCGTTATTCTGACCATTCAGCAACATACGCAGACCGATGTCTGGCTGGCCGATGAGAGCCAGGCCGGGCGGGTAAACGAGGAGCTGGCGCGTTTTCTTGAGAATCCTGGCGACCCGCGCTATCTGGCGGCAAGCTGGCAATCCGGCCAGACGGGCAGCGGATTGCATTACAGTCGTTTCCCTTTTCTTGCCACTATTCGCGAGCGCGCAGGGCCGTTTACGCTGCTGCTGATGGCCGCCTGTATTATCGTCTTCATTATCATGAACGTGGTGGGCGACCAGAGCGTGATGATCGCCCTGGCGTGGCCGTATGACCCCTCTCTGGAGTTTGACGTCTGGCGCTACTTCACTCATGCGCTGATGCACTTCTCAGTGATGCATATTCTCTTCAACCTGCTGTGGTGGTGGTATCTCGGCGGGATTGTCGAGAAGCGACTCGGCAGCGGTAAGCTGATCGTAATCACCGTGATTAGCGCCCTGTTGAGCGGCTACGTGCAGCATAAATTCAGCGGCCCGTGGTTCGGTGGGCTGTCGGGCGTCGTCTACGCCCTGATGGGCTATGTCTGGCTTCGCGGAGAGCGCGACCCGGAAAGCGGCATCTATTTACAACGCGGATTAATAGCCTTTGCGTTAATATGGCTAATTGCCGGATGGTTTGATCTGTTTGGTATGTCTATCGCCAATGGTGCGCACGTCACTGGCCTGGCGGTCGGGCTGGCAATGGCGCTTGCCGACACGCTCCATGCGCGAAAACGAACATAATTCTCAGGGATAATTGATGAAACAAACACAACGTCATGACGCCATTATCGAACTGGTCAAAAAACAGGGATACGTCAGCACCGAAGAGCTGGTCGAGCAGTTTGCCGTCAGCCCGCAAACGATCCGTCGTGACCTTAACGATCTGGCCGATCAGAACCGTATTTTGCGCCACCACGGCGGTGCGGCGCTGCCGTCCAGCTCGGTCAACACCTCCTGGCATGACCGTAAAGCCACGCAGACGGCGGAAAAAGAACGCATAGCCCGTAAAGTGGCGAGCCAAATCCCAAACGGGGCGACGCTGTTTATTGACATCGGCACCACGCCGGAAGCGGTTGCTCACGCGCTGCTGGATCACGAGAACCTGCGCGTGGTCACTAACAACCTGAACGTCGCCAACACTCTGATGCAGAAAGACGATTTCCGGATCATCCTCGCCGGTGGTGAACTGCGCAGCCGCGACGGGGGCATTATCGGTGAAGCGACGCTCGACTTTATCTCTCAGTTCCGCCTCGACTTCGGCATTCTGGGGATCAGCGGTATCGACAGCGACGGCTCGCTGCTGGAGTTTGATTACCACGAGGTGCGCACCAAGCGCGCGATTATTGAAAATTCACGCCACGTGATGCTGGTGGTGGACCATTCGAAGTTTGGCCGTAACGCGATGGTGAACATGGGCAGCATCAGCATTGTGGATGCGGTCTACACCGACGCGATGCCGCCAGCGGGCGTGATGCAGGTGATTAAAGATAATAATTTACAGCTGGAATTGTGCTAGGAATTGTGTCGGGTGGCGCTGCGCTTACCCGGCCTACAAAACCCCGTAGGCCCGCGCAAGCGTAGCGCCGCCGGGCAAGGAATCACACGCCATACCCCATCATCTTCAATAGCTGCTGCGCATGCTGTACCGCATCCTGACGATGCGCCACACCCAGCTTCTGATACAGATTACGAATGTGCGTTTTGATGGTGGTCGCCGCCACCGCCAGCTCACCGGCAATCTGCTCGTTGCTGTAGCCGGAATAGATCAGCCCCAGCACCTGCCATTCCCGCTGGGTGAGCGGGCTGGTGCGAATAAGCTCCGGCACTTCCGGATGGTTTAGCAGACGTTCAACGAAGTTCTCATCAAAATGCGCAAATTTGTGGCGATGATGCTGATTAATCTCGCGCAGAATACGCTGAGCACGATGCTGATCCAGCTCCGGCAGGGTATTCAGCTGAATCAGCTGGCGCAGCTGTTGCGCCATCACTTCACCTTCAATCACAAAGTGGCTGATAAACCCGGTACGGTTCGCCAGCTGCAGCGCTTCCAGCAGCACGCGCTGGGCGTCATTTTTGCGTCCCGCCTGCCAGTAAAGCTGGTTAAGCAGCAGCAGGTTGCGGTTCAGATCGCTCATCAGGCGCAGGCTACGGGCGTTTTCGTTTAACTCTTCCAGTACGATCTCGGCAGGCTCGAAGTCACCCAGCAGGATCTGCACGCGGGCGATGTTGCGCCACTGGCTTTGCAGGAAGTGGTTATTGGCAAACTCTGGTTTTGGCGTATGACGCAGCCAGTTGGCGGCGGATTTTTTATCCCCCGTCATCTGCCAGTAAATCACCCGGACCTTATCGGCGTTTGACACCCAGTCGCTGTGGTACTGGCCGTTGCCGAGCAGGTTTTCCAGACGGTTAAGGTGATTGCGGGCGTTATCAAGATCGCCGCGCGCCAGCGAGCACTGCACCAGCAGCGCCAGGCACTGCAGCTGCTGCTGCGGCTGGAAGCCAGAGAGCACGTTCACACCCTGACGGGCGCAGCTTTCTGCTTCATCGAGGCGTGACCATGCCCATAGCAGCTGAGCGCGAATGCGCAACAGGAACTCGTGCATCGGCAGCTGTTCCAGATGCTGTTCACGAATCAGCTGGAACGCTTTTTCCTGATTTTCCCAGGCAGCCTGCAGGAACCCCTGAGCGAATAAAATTTCACTTTGCTGAATCAGACTCCACAGGGCGTAGTGCCACACATCATGGCGGCGCGCCATCTGCTCGGTTTGCTGCATCAGGGAAAGGGAGCGCGTCAGCTCGCCCTTGCAGTGCAGTACTTCCCCGTGTACCGAGGTCGCCACGATGCGGCTGTAGAAATTAGCCAGCGGCAGTTCATCCAGCGCGACCATCGCCAGCCGTTCCGCTTCATCCGGGTCGCCGTCGTTAATTGCGACCTGCGCCCGCAGGGCGTTAAATTCGCCGTGCAGGGTGGTATCCATTTCACTTTCCATCTCCTGCTCGGCACGCGCCAGCAGGGTATTGACCTCACTGTAGCGGTGCTGGCTTTGCATCAGCCAGGCCTGCAGCAGAACCAGACGCGGGTTCTCCAGCAGGCTCTCCCACGGCAGGGCTTTCAGCGACTCTTCCAGCAGCGTCAGTTCGCTGTGGTTAAACAGCCCCCACGCGTGGTTGAGCAGAATATCGCGCAGCATACTGGCGTCACCGGCAGCCAGCGCGTGGTGAATGGCCTCGCTCGGGAAGCCTTGCGCCATCCAGCTTTCAGCGGCGGCGCGATGGATTTCCGGCAGTTCTGTGGCAAGCTCCCACTGACAGCGCTGGCGCAGGAAGCTACCAAACAAGGGATGGTAGCTGAACCACTCGCCGGGATCGTCCATGCGTGTCAGGAACAGGCCCTGACGTTCAATCTCCTCCAGTTGTAACTGGCCGTTTTCACAGCCGGTAACGCGCACGATCAGCGCGTCGTTCATCGAACGCAGCAGGGAGCTTTTCAGCAGGAAATGACGGGTTGAAGGATCAACGCTGTCCAGCACCTCGTCCACCAGATAATCAGAGAGATGGCTGGCGTTGATACCGGCCAGACGCCGTGCCGACTGGTGTGTCGGGCTGTTGTTTTGCCGCGCAGAGAGGGCAATCAGCTGCAACGCCGTGGCCCAGCCCGCGACGTCATCGCACAGGCGGCTGCTTTCAGCGGCCTCAATCGGCGAGGTCAGGCGACAGTCGAAGAACTGTTTCGCTTCCTGATGGGTAAAGGCCAACTGCTGGCTGCCAATCTCCAGCAGCTGATCGCGCACGCGCAGGTTGGCAATGCCCAGCTGCGGCAGGTTGCGCGACAGCACCACCAGGGTCAGGTTTTCCGGTTGATGGCGCAGGAAGAAACGCATCGACTCGTGGATAACCGGATTTGAAATCAGATGATAATCATCAATCACCACATAAAGCGGACGATGCCATTCAGCCAGTTCAATGAACAGCTGAGAGAAAAGGGAGGACAGGCTGGCGTACTGGCGCTTTTGCACCATCACCTCACTGGCGACGCAGTGTCCATTCGTGGCCTGTTGAATGGCAGCAATCAGATAGCTGGCAAAACGCTCTTGCTGGTTATCGCCCTCATCAAGGGAGTACCAGCCAAGATCGCTCTTACCTGCGGCCCATTGCGAAATGAGCGTTGTTTTTCCATAACCTGCAGGGCTCGTAACCAGCGCCAGTCGGAAATTATGCGCGCCGGAAAGTTTAGCCAGCAGACGCTCGCGGACCACTGTATGGTCGAGACGAACCGGGCGACTTAATTTAGACGGAATCAACATAGGTTTCACTTCACTGTGGGGAACGAGAGATTTTATTTTTTTGCGCTTCGTAATTAATAGCTATAAGGTCGGACAGATAGAGAACTATTGCAAGTTATGTCTGGATTTGGTGGCTCTGAATTTGCACTCTGTCACAAAACATTCAGGCAGATGATGGAACTTTCCTGAAAGGGCTGTGACGCCGCGCCAGTGCTGGCTTGTATGGTTCTCTTGCGGTTATGCTGAAACTGGTTTCAGAAAGGGATAGTGACGCCAAATTTAATAAAGTCCGGGTAAAGTTCAGTGAGCTTAATAATCTCCTTAGATATGACCCAATTGCAGAAATATTATTCTACGTAAGTAATCATTTCAGCGCGGATTAATTTCGTCCGAAACTGCATTTCATTTCTTTGACATTCTTCCCGGTGACGTTTTCCTCTTCCGGGCACACTCAGGCTATGCTCTGAGAGTGGCCTCGATCACACTTTTATGCTCATCCCCGCTACTCCTCCCTGTCTAATCCCCCACAGGATGAGGAAGAGGTGAAATGAGCCAGGCACACTAGCGCCAACTTGTGTTTTCTTTCTAAAGGATGCCGATCCCCTATGTCACAGCCTACCTTCAACAAAGCTCAATTCCAGGCTGCCCTGACGCGTCAGTGGCAGCGTTTTGGCCTTCATGCTGCAAACGAGATGACGCCTCACCAGTGGTGGCAGGCGGTGAGCGGGGCGCTCGCAGAGCAGCTGGATGCTCAACCCGTGGCGAAGCCCGTCAAAGGCCAGCGTCACGTCAACTATATCTCGATGGAATTCCTGATTGGCCGCCTGACGGGCAACAATCTGCTGAACCTTGGCTGGTATCAGGAGGTGGGTGATGTGCTGAAAGCGCACGACATCAACCTGACTGACCTGCTGGAAGAAGAGATTGACCCAGCTCTCGGTAACGGTGGTCTGGGTCGCCTGGCGGCCTGCTTCCTTGACTCCATGGCAACGGTTGGCCAGTCCGCCATTGGCTATGGCCTCAACTATCAGTATGGCCTGTTCCGTCAGTCGTTCGCTGATGGTCACCAGATGGAAGCGCCAGATGACTGGCACCGCAATACCTACCCGTGGTTCCGCCACAATGCGCAGCTGGACGTGCAGGTCGGCATCGGTGGGAAAGTCACAAAGCAAGGCCTCTGGGAACCGGCTTTCACCATCACCGGTGAAGCCTGGGATCTGCCGGTGCTTGGCTACCGTAACGGCGTGGCGCAGCCGCTGCGCCTGTGGCAGGCGAAGCACGCTCATCCGTTCAACCTGACCAAATTCAACGACGGCGATTTCCTGCGTGCCGAGCAGCAGGGTATCGACGCCGAGAAGCTGACCAAAGTCCTCTACCCGAACGACAACCATCTGGCGGGTAAAAAACTGCGTCTGATGCAGCAGTATTTCCAGTGCGCCTGCTCCGTGGCGGACATTCTGCGCCGTCATCACCTGGCGGGCCGCAAGCTGGCACAGCTGCCGGACTTCGAAGTGATTCAGCTCAACGACACGCACCCGACCATCGCCATTCCTGAACTGCTGCGCGTGCTGATCGACGAGCATCAGCTGAGCTGGGATGACGCCTGGGCGATTACCAGCCGCACCTTCGCCTACACCAACCACACCCTGATGCCGGAAGCGCTGGAGTGCTGGGATGAGAAGCTGGTGAAAGCGCTGCTGCCGCGCCATATGCAGATCATCAACAAGATTAACGATCGGTTTAAAACCCTGGTGGATAAAACCTGGCCAGGCAATAAAGCGGTCTGGGCGAAGCTGGCAGTGGTTCACGATAAGCAGGTTCGCATGGCGAACATGTGCGTGGTGAGCGGCTTTGCGGTGAACGGCGTAGCGGCCCTGCACTCGGATCTGGTGGTTAAAGATCTGTTCCCGGAATATCACCAGCTGTGGCCGACCAAATTCCACAACGTGACCAACGGCATCACGCCGCGTCGCTGGATCAAGCAGTGCAACCCGCTGCTGGCCGATCTGCTGGATAAGACCCTGAAGAAAGAGTGGGCCAACGATCTGGACCAGCTCATCAACCTGGAAAAATACGCGGATGACGCGAAGTTCCGCGAGCAGTACCGTGCCATCAAGCTGGAGAACAAAGTTCGTCTGGCGGCGTTTGTGAAAGCGCGCACAGGGATTGAGATCAACCCGAATGCCATTTTCGATATCCAGATCAAGCGCCTGCATGAGTACAAACGTCAGCACCTTAACCTGCTGCACATCCTGGCGCTGTATAAAGAGATCCGCGAGAACCCGCAGGCCGACCGCGTGCCGCGCGTGTTCCTGTTCGGTGCGAAAGCGGCACCGGGCTACTACCTGGCGAAAAATATCATCCTCGCCATTAATAAAGTGGCGGCGGCGATCAACAACGATCCGAAGGTGGGCGACAAGCTGAAGGTGGTGTTCCTGCCGGATTACTGCGTCTCGGCGGCTGAAATGCTGATCCCGGCGGCGGATATTTCCGAGCAGATCTCGACCGCAGGGAAAGAGGCCTCCGGCACCGGTAACATGAAGCTGGCGCTGAACGGTGCGCTGACCGTTGGCACGCTGGACGGTGCGAACGTCGAAATCGCTGAGCAGGTCGGTGAAGAGAATATCTTCATCTTCGGTCATACCGTGGAAGAGGTGAAAGCCATCAAGGCCAAAGGCTACGACCCGGTGAAATGGCGTAAGAAAGACAAAGTGCTGGATGCGGTGCTGAAAGAGCTGGAGAGCGGTAAATACAGCGACGGTGACAAGCACGCGTTTGACCAGATGCTGCACAGCATGGACAAGCATGGCGGTGACCCGTATCTGGTGATGGCCGATTTCACCGCCTATGTGGACGCGCAAAAGCAGGTCGACGTGCTGTATCGCGACCAGGACGTGTGGATCCGGGCATGCATTCTGAACACGGCGCGCTGCGGTATGTTCAGCTCTGACCGCTCAATCCGTGATTATCAGGCTCGTATCTGGCAGGCAAAACGCTAAGGAAGCGCGATGGAGAGTAAACGTCTGGACAGTGCCGCGCAGGCGGCGGGAATTAGCCTCAGTTACATCAATGCGCACGGCAAACCGCAGTCTATTGGTGCGGACACCAAAAGACGTTTGCTGAATGCCATGCACAAAGCCGACGCGAAAGCGTCGGCACTACCGGTGCCAAACGTAAAGGTCTTTACTGCGGGCAAAAAAATGTCGCTGACGGTGGAGGGGCGCGGCGAGTTTAGCTGGCTGCTCACCACCGAAGAGGGGCATCAGCATAAAGGCCACGCCACCGGCGGCAAAGCGTTTAACCTTCCGGCGAAACTGCCGGAGGGCTATCACAGCCTGACGCTCACCCAGGACGAGCAGCGTTTTCACTGCCGGGTGATCGTCGCGCCAAAACGCTGCTATGAGCCGCAGGCGCTGCTCGAAGGCAAAAAGCTGTGGGGCGCCTGCGTGCAGCTCTACACGCTGCGTTCCGACAGCAACTGGGGCATCGGCGATTTTGGCGATCTGAAGAATATGCTGGCCTCCGTGGGTGAGCGCGGCGGCGCGTTCATCGGCCTCAACCCGATCCACGCGCTCTATCCGGCGAACCCGGAAAGCGCCAGCCCGTACAGCCCGTCCTCCCGTCGCTGGCTGAACGTCATTTATATCGACGTTAACGCGTTGGATGATTTTAAAAACAGTAAAGACGCGCAGGCGTGGTGGAAGCTTGAGACCACGAAGCAGATGCTGAAACAGGCCCGCGAAGCGGACTGGGTCGATTATGCTACTGTGACCGCGCTAAAAATGGCGGCGCTGCGTCTGGCCTGGAAAGGCTTTGCTAAGCGCGATGACGATCAGATGGCGGCCTTCCGCCAGTTTGTGGCGCAGGAAGGCGAAAGTCTCTACTGGCAGGCGGCATTCGATGCGCTGCACGCGCATCAGGTGAAAGAGGACGAAATGCGCTGGGGCTGGCCGGTCTGGCCGGAAGCGTACCAGTCCGTGGACACCCCGGAAGTCAAAGCCTTCTGTAAAACGCATGCCGACGAGGTGGACTTCTATCTGTGGCTGCAGTGGCTGGCCTACAGCCAGTTTGCCGCCTGCTGGCAGGTAAGCCAGGGCTATAACATGCCGATCGGCCTGTATCGCGACCTCGCCGTCGGTGTGGCAGAAGGCGGCGCGGAAACCTGGTGTGACCGTGAGCTTTACTGCCTGAAAGCGTCCGTCGGTGCGCCGCCGGATATCCTTGGGCCGCTCGGTCAGAACTGGGGCTTGCCGCCGATGGATCCGCACGTGATGGCGGCGCGCGCCTACGAGCCGTTTATCGACCTGCTGCGTGCGAACATGCAAAACTGTGGCGCGCTGCGTATTGACCACGTCATGTCCGTACTGCGCCTGTGGTGGATCCCTTACGGTGAAACGGCCGATCACGGCGCGTACGTCCAGTATCCGGTAGACGATCTGCTGTCGATCCTGGCCCTGGAGAGTAAGCGTCACCAGTGTATGGTGATCGGGGAAGATCTCGGTACCGTGCCGGTGGAAATTGTTAGCAAGCTCCGCGACAGCGGCGTGTACTCCTATAAAGTGCTCTATTTTGAAAACGACCATGAGAAAACCTTCCGCGCGCCGAAAGCGTATCCAGAACAGTCAATGGCAGTCGCGACGACGCATGATCTTCCTACGCTCAGAGGCTACTGGGAAAGCGGCGATCTGACGCTCGGGAAAACGCTGGGTCTCTATCCTGATGAAGAGGTTCTGCGCGGGCTGTATCAGGATCGCGAGCTGGCGAAGCAGGGGCTGCTGGATGCGCTGCATAAGCATGGCTGCCTGCCGAAGCGCGCCGGTCACAAGGCGTCGCTGATGGCGATGACGCCAACGCTCAACCGCGGTTTGCAGCGCTATATTGCCGACAGCAACAGCGCTCTGCTTGGCCTTCAGCCGGAAGACTGGATTGATATGGCGGAGCCGGTGAACATCCCGGGCACCAGCTATCAGTACAAGAACTGGCGTCGCAAATTGTCCACAACGCTTGAGAAGATGTTTGCCGATGACGGGGTGAACAGGCTGATTAAGGATTTGGATAAGCGGCGAAAAGCGGCTGCTAAGAAGTGATAAAAAACCCGCCAGTGGCGGGTTTTTTATTGCCCGGTGGCGCTACGCTTACCGGGCCTACATGGAGCCAGTAGGTCGGGTAAGGCGAAGCCGCCACCCGACTTATGACATCAAACCACCATATTCAACAGCAGCACCCCAACCAGGCCACACACCGAAATAATGGTTTCCAGCGCGGACCAGGACTTGATGGTTTCACCGATGGTCAGGTTGAAGTACTCCTTAAACAGCCAGAAGCCCGGGTCGTTCACGTGAGAGAAAATCACGCTACCGGAACCGACCGCGATAACCATCAGCTCAGGACTGACGCCCGTGGTGGCAATCAGCGGCGCAACGATACCGCCTGCAGTAATCGCAGCAACGGTTGCAGAACCCAGCGCAATACGCAGAACCGCGGCAATAGACCAGGCCATCAGGAGCGGCGACACGTTGGTTTCATGCATCATCGCAGCGATATATTTGTCCACGCCGCTGTCAACCAGCACCTGCTTGAACGCACCGCCACCGCCGATGATCAGGAGCATCATGGCAATAATTTTGATGGAAGAGGTCAATGTGTCGTTGATCTGATCCATTGAACGACCCCGGTTCAGACCGAAGGTGAACATCGCGATCAGGACGGCAATCAGCGTAGCCATGACCGGATCGCCCAGGAACTCTGCCACGCCCAGGAACGCATGACCTTTCGGCAGGATCATCTCTGCCACGGCGCGCATCGCCATCAGGATCACCGGTACCAGTGAGGTCCAGACGCTGACGCCAAAGCCTGGCATCTCTTCTTCGGTGAAGGTTTTCGCGCTGTACAGACCTTCCGGAATTGGCTTATCGATACCTTTCAGGAAGCGGGCATATACCGGGCCTGCCAGAATCACGGTCGGGATTGCCAGAATCGTACCGAACAGCAGGGTTTTACCCATATCGGCGTGGAAGATGGTGGCGATTGCCGTTGGGCCCGGGTGAGGTGGCAGGAAGCCGTGGGTCACGGACAGCGCCGCAGCCATTGGCACACCCACAAACAGCAGCGGAATGTTAGCTGCCGCTGCGATGGTGAACACCAGTGGCAGCATCAGCACAAAGCCCACTTCATAGAACAGCGCGAAACCGACGGTAAAACCGGTCAACACCACCGCCCACTGAATGTTCTTCTTACCAAATTTGTCGATAAGCGTGGTGGCAATACGCTGCGCGCCGCCACAGTCTGCCAGCATTTTGCCGAGCATGGCACCGAAGCCCATGATCAGCGCCAGGCTGCCGAGCGTGCCGCCGACACCGGCTTTAATGGAGCTGATAACTTTAACCAGCGGCATACCCTGCATCAGACCGACTGCAAGTGCCACCAGAACCAGAGCGATAAATCCGTTCATTTTGAAACGGATCATCAAGAGCAGTAATAACACAACACCGATAGCAACGATGACTAATGGCATGATTTACCTGGCCTTTGAATTGTTATGGGTAACGTCATTGTTTCAACGACACATTCCGATTGTCCCAACTGGGAACAGAGAAGTAACGGCACTAATACTGATGCCTTGCAAACCATTAAGTTTAGTCGGCTGTTATGAGTGTGCTTAGTGCCCACGAGAATGATACGGGTAACATGGCGTGGTTGAGAATCACCCAGGCAGGCAAAATGTGAATTATGAGACGCAGGTCAACATATAGAGGAGGCGCGGCGGGAAAACAAAAGCCGGGTGGCGGCTTCGCCTGACCCGGCCTGCGATTCGAATGCAGTAACTGTTTTGTAGGCCCGGTAAGCGCAGCGCCACCGGGCAAAGGCAGACGGCTTAGTAGTAAGAATGCTCGCCGCGCTGGTGCTCGGTCAGGTCACGTACGCCTTTCAGTTCCGGGAACTCGTTCAGCAGCTGCTTCTCGATCCCTTCTTTCAGCGTCACATCGACCATAGAACAACCGTTACAGCCGCCACCAAACTGCAGGATCGCCAGGCCGTCTTCCGTGATTTCCATCAGGGAAACGCGACCACCATGACCCGCCAGCTGGGGGTTGATCTGGGATTGCAGCAGATATTCAACGCGCTCCATCAGCGGGGCATCGTCTGAGACTTTACGCATTTTGGCGTTCGGCGCTTTCAGGGTCAGCTGAGAGCCCAGTTGGTCGGTGACGAAGTCGATCTCCGCATCTTCAAGATACGGCGCGCTCAGCTCATCAACATAAGCGGTGAGCTGTTCAAACTTAAGGGCAGTGTCAGTTGCTTCCACAGCGTCTGGTGGACAATAAGAGACACCGCATTCTGCATTCGGCGTGCCTGGGTTGATCACAAACACGCGGATCTGCGTCCCTTCTTCCTGATTTGCCAGCAGTTTGGCAAAGTGCGCTTGTGCAGAATCGGAAATACGGATCATAGCTTTGGCCTAATAGTTGACTAAATTACCTGGGTATAATCATACGCCCATTGAAGAAGGGCTACAAGGTACGGCACAGACACCATACCTGAACCGACGCGGCGCCGCTTCGCAAAAGCAGTCGGGAAAGTTCAGCAACGGTACTGCCTGTGGTGACGACATCATCCACAATCGCGATATGGAGGCCGTTAACCGCCAATTCAAGGCGAAAGGCATTTTTGAGGTTTATTTTGCGCAGCCGGGCGTTGAGCTGATGCTGAACGGCGGTGGCATGTACGCGGGTGAGTGCGCTGGCAGTGTATCGACAGCCGAGCCAGCGGGCGAGCGGACGGCAGAGCAGGTCGCTCTGATTGTAACCACGCCGCCAGTGGCGATGGCGATACAGGGGAACATTGACCACCATATCAATTTTCGGCAGGGCGCGGGTTCGCCGTGCCTGTAAAACCGCCAGCAATAACAGGCGGGCAAGGGGCGGTGCCAGCGAACTCTGGCCGGAAAACTTCAGGGCGTGAATCAGCCTGCTCAGCGGCCGAACGTAATCATCCACAGCCACCAGTGCGCTCCACGGCGGGGGTTTTTTCAGGCAGCGGCCACAGGGTAAATAGCGGTTCGCGGCGGGTAAACCACATTGTGGGCAGGTGGTGATACGCCTTTCCAGCGAACGCGTGCAGACGGAACAGACGCCCCAGGCGCTAAGGGCAAGCGGCATTTTGCATAGCCAGCATAAGCCGGGCACTGTTAGCATATTCAACCTCCATGTGAAAAAAGAGAACAGTAACTGATGAAGACGCTGTGGTGGCAGACCGTTGGGACAGGAAATTGCCATCTTGTGCTGCTGCACGGATGGGGCCTGAATGCAGAAGTATGGCATTGCATAAACGAGGAACTTGCCTCGCAATTTACGTTACATCTGGTTGATCTACCGGGGTATGGCCGTAGCCATGGTTATGGTGCGATGACGCTCGAAGAGATGGCGCAGGAGGTGCTGAACGCGGCGCCACAACATGCCATCTGGCTGGGCTGGAGTCTGGGCGGGCTGGTGGCAAGCCAGATTGCGCTTTCCTGGCCCGAGCGCGTAAACGCGCTGGTGACGGTGGCCTCATCGCCCTGCTTTAGCGCGCAGGAGACGTGGCCCGGCATAAAGCCTGACGTACTGGCGGGTTTCCAGCAGCAGCTGAGTGACGATTTCCAGCGGACCGTAGAGCGGTTCCTCGCGCTACAGACGATGGGCACCGAAACCGCGCGACAGGATGCCAGAGCGCTGAAGCAGGTGGTGCTCTCTTTGCCGATGCCGGACGTTGAGGTGCTCAACGGCGGCCTTGAAATTCTGAAAACGGTCGATCTGCGTGAGCCGCTGGCCGCGCTGACGATGCCGCATCTGCGTATCTATGGTTATCTTGACGGGCTGGTGCCGCGCAAAGTGGTGCCCTTGCTGGACTCCCTCTGGCCGGACAGCGAATCGCAGGTCATTGCCAAAGCCGCGCATGCCCCGTTTATCTCTCATCCGACGGAATTTTGTTCAGCGCTCATTGCGTTAAGTCAACGTTTAGACTGATTATTTTCTATCCAGCCTGGAAAAAGTTACACACCGCAACCATACTCCAGATGTCGTTGCGGTTGTTATGCCTACGATGATCAAAACAACAATCCTATGGAGAGTCAGGCTATGAAACTTGTTACAGGTATTGTCACTTCTCTGGTTATTGGGTCACTGTCATTTGGCGTCTTTGCGGCAAAAGAGCTGGAAAAAGATAAAGTTGCCGGCATGAATCTGACGAAAATCGGTGAGATTTCTACGTCTGACACCACCGCGCCGATGGATGCGAGAAAAGAGCTGTCGAAGAAAGCGGATGAGATGGGCGGGACGTACTACGTCGTCACCAGTGCAGAAAAACAGACCAAAAACGTACGCGCCACCGCGGACGTCTATAAGTAATATGATAAAGCCGGGCAGCGATGCCCGGCTTTATGAGTGCAGTATTAGCGCAGTGCCCACCACTCCCGCAGGCAAGCCTTTCCTTCCGGACAACTTTTACAACTGCCAGAGAGGCAACCCTCTGCCTCCTCCTGGATCCGCACGGCTTTACCCATGGCTTCAAGGCGTTCCAGCATGGCATCGATCATCGGCTGGGGCGTATGCAGGCTGAGGCTCAGCTGTTTCGCCTCCATCCGGCCCTGCAGAGCCAGCATGTCACGCACCTGAATCAATGACGCCATGGTGTGCTCCTTAGTGACAGTCGCCCGCCGGGCTGTTGCAGCAGGTCGCGGCGGTTTTACGATTTGCCAGCAGGTCAATATCGACGCGGCTGCGTGCCCGGCGCAGCAGGCCAAGAACAATCACGTTAAACAGGACAACCGCGAGGATACAAACCAGGCTGTAGCGTGGGTGCTGACTGAAATTAACGGTCTGATAAAACAGCGTCGCCAGCGAGTAAGCGATATTTAGCCCCCACAGAATGGAGAAGCCCATCCAGCCGCGACTGGATTCACGCGCAATCGCTCCCATGACGGAGATGCACGGAATATAGAGCAGAACAAAGATGAGATAGCTGTAGGCCGCAGATGCGCTACCAAATTTCTCGCCCATCACGCCCATGGCACCCGTCGCCATTTCACCGTCGCCTTTGCTTGCCTCAATCGGGTTCGCCAGCACGCTCAGGCTGAAGGTATCTTTCAGGCTCTGCCAGGTCTCCTCGACGGCACCCAGCAGTTCATCACCAAGGTGAAACGCTGCCGGATTAAATTCCTGTTCCTGGATGTTCTCCGCGGTGTAGAGCGTGTTCAGGGTGCCGACAACCACCTCTTTCGCCATCGCACCGGTGAACAGGCCCACGGTCGCCTGCCAGTTATCCTCATGCACGCCAATCGGTTTGAAGACCGGCGTGATGATGCGGCTGACGGAGGCGAGGGCAGAATCGTTGATGTTATCTGCTGCCTGACCGCTGAGGGTGAAGCTGTTCAGCGCGCTCAGGAAAATGCTGACGATGACAATCACCTTACCGGCGCGCAGCACAAACCCTTTCAGGCGTTGCCAGGTCTGGATCACCAGGCTTTTCAGGTGTGGAACGTGATAGACCGGCAGCTCCATGACAAACGGTGAGGCTTCACCGCGCATAATCGTGTGCTTGAGCATTAAACCGGTCAGGATCGCCATCACGATGCCCAGAACATACAGCGAGAAGACAGCCAGCGCGCCCTGCTGACCAAAGAAGGCGGCCGCAAAGACGGCGAAGATGGCCAGACGCGCACCGCAGGACATAAACGGCGCCATCATAATGGTCATCAGGCGTTCACGCGGAGCATCCAGGGTACGGGCACCCATGACCGACGGCACGTTACAGCCGAAGCCGACAATCAGCGGTACGAAGGATTTGCCGGGCAGACCCAGGGCCTGCATCAGGCGGTCCATGACGAACGCGGCGCGCGCCATATAACCTGAATCTTCCAGGAACGAGAGGAACAGATACATCATGCCGATCTGCGGTACCAGCGGCAGAACGGTGTTAATGCCCCCGCCGAGCCCCTGAGCGAGGAAAATGGTCAGCCACTCCGGGAAGTGCAGGGTGTAACCCACCCACTGAATCCCGTGTACAAAGATCGCGACGGAACCGGCGTCAAAAATCGGCTGGAGTGCGCCGCCGATGTTGATGGCGAGCAGGAACATCACGTACATCACCAGCAGGAAGATCGGCAAACCGAGGAAGCGGTTGAGTACAATCTTATCCACCGCCGCCGTAAAGCGGCTGGGTTCCGCCGTCAGGGCATTACTGACCACGTCGCAAATCGAGGCGATGGCCTGGTATCGTGCATCGGCGATGTGCAGCGCCGGGTCGTCCAGCTCGTCGCTGAGACGGGCCACCGTCGCGTCCAGTTTATCTGCCGCATGTCCGGCACAGGCGCGGCTATAGATATCGCCTTCCAGCATCTGCAGGCCGAGCCACTGGCGCTGTTTTGCAGGCATGCTTTTGTCCATCTCCTGCGCCAGCAGATCGGCTTCGCGCAGCAGCGGGCGGGCGTAATGCACCAGCTCAACGTCGTGATTTCCCGTGTGACGGTCAATCGCCAGCTTCAGGGCATCAATCCCGCGAGCGCGCGTTGAGACCAGCGGCACTACCGGGCAACCCAGGCGCGAGGAGAGGGCATCGACGTCGATGCGCAGCTTTTGTTTCTCTGCAATGTCGAGCATGTTGAGCGCCACGATGCAGGGAATACCCAGCTCCAGCAGTTGCAGCGTCAGGTAGAGGTTGCGCTCGAGATTGGAGGCGTCGACCACGTTGATCAGCAGATCCGCGTCGCCGCTCAGAATGTAGTGGCAGGCAATTTGCTCATCGAGCGAGGTCTGCGACGAAATGGTGGTCAAGGAATAGGTGCCGGGAAGGTCAACCAGAGTGACCTGATGATCCGTTGTCGTGAACTGGCCTTCTTTACGTTCAACGGTTACGCCTGCCCAGTTACCGACGCGCTGGCGCGCGCCCGTGAGCTGGTTAAATAGCGTGGTCTTGCCGGAATTAGGATTGCCAATTAAGCCAATAGTTAATTTTTTCATTTTTTTAGACTCACTGAAACCGCTGGCTCGTTATCGGGATAAGGCTTCGACTTCTATTAATGCGAGGTCTTTTTTACGCAGGACCAGATTCACGCGTCGGGTTTCAATGTGAACCGGATCGCCTAACGGCGCCACGCGCACCACCTGGAATGACGAGCCGGGCAGCATGCCCAGCGAGAGTAGCTTTTGCCGATAGGCCGGGCTTATTTCGCGGGTAAAACCGGTAATCTTCCACGCACTGTCTGGAGTGAATTGCATAACGCCTGCTTCCACGAAAGGTTAAATTATCTACTATGGGATGATAATGAGAATAGTTTTTATCAGCAATAATAAAACTGTGACGGAATGTTGTTTGGTGTATTAATTTACGGCCTGTTTGACCTTGCTCAATATTTGCTGAAATGCGGAGATAAAGAGAAGAGGGTTATTTGTTAACGAAGTGATAATTAGTGGTTTAAATATGGATGCACTCTATTTGTTTTAATTCTTTGCGGCCTGCTTGCCGGGCGGCACTGCGTTTGCCCGGCCTACAAAACCGTAGGCCCGGTAAGCGTAGCGCCACCGGGCGTTTATCACTTAGCGCTTCTTGCCCATCGCGGCCGCCAGCGCATCCATCATCGCACTATTGCCCGCTGGCTGAGCATCACGCCCGCGCGGTTTTGCCGCTTTCGCGGCCGGGCGCTGAGAGTCACGAGCGCCGCCGTTTCCGCCACGGCGCGCGTTGGTGTCGCCTGGCTGCTCGTCCAGACGCATGGTCAGGGCGATACGTTTGCGCTGCAGGTCCACTTCCAGCACTTTCACCTTCACGATGTCGCCCGCTTTGACCACGGTGTGCGGGTCTTCAACGAACTTGTCGGCGAGAGAAGAGATGTGAACCAGGCCATCCTGATGCACGCCGATATCCACAAACGCGCCGAAGTTGGTGACGTTAGTTACCGCACCTTCCAGCACCATGCCGGGCAGCAGATCGTTCATGGTCTCGATGCCGTCAGCAAAGGTCGCCGTTTTGAACTCAGGACGCGGATCGCGGCCCGGTTTTTCCAGCTCTTTGATGATATCGGTGACGGTTGGCACACCAAATTTGTCGTCGGTGAAATCCACCGCTTTGAGGTTGCGCAGGGCACTGTTATCGCCCATCAGGTCCTTCAGCGCCTGCTGGGTGGCGGCCAGAATACGTTCCACCACCGGGTAGGCTTCCGGGTGAACGGTGGAGGCATCCAGCGGGTTATCGCCGTGGTTGATGCGCAGGAAGCCCGCGCATTGCTCAAACGCTTTCGGCCCCAGACGGCTCACCTTCAGCAGCTGCTGACGGTTCTGGAACTGGCCGTTCTCATCACGCCAGGCGACGATGTTCTGCGCCATCATGCGGGTTAAGCCCGCCACGCGGGTCAGCAGCGGCACGGAGGCGGTATTCAGGTCAACACCGACGGCGTTTACGCAGTCTTCTACGACCGCATCCAGCTTGCGTGCCAGCTGAGTCTGGCTCACATCGTGCTGGTACTGGCCCACGCCGATGGATTTCGGATCAATTTTCACCAGCTCCGCCAGCGGATCCTGCAAACGACGGGCGATAGAGACCGCGCCGCGCAATGAAACGTCCAGGTCCGGGAATTCCTGCGCCGCCAGCTCGGAGGCGGAATAGACTGATGCGCCCGCTTCGCTGACGATCACCTTCTGCGCCGTGACTTTCGGGAACTGCTTCTGCACGTCGAGGAAGAAACGTTCAGTCTCGCGGGACGCCGTACCGTTACCGATGGCGACCAGCTCGACGTTGTATTTTTCACACAGAGCGGCAACCACGACAGCCGCTTTCGCTGCCTGTCCGGTGTGCGGATAGATGGTGTCAGTGGCGACCAGCTTGCCGGTGCCGTCAACCACCGCCACTTTCACGCCGGTACGCAGGCCCGGATCGAGACCCATGGTCGCGCGCAGGCCAGCAGGCGCCGCCATCAGCAGGTCATGCAGGTTCCGGGCGAAAACGTTGATCGCTTCATCTTCGGCGCGCTCGCGCACGGTGCCCATCAGCTCGGTTTCGAGGTGCATCAGCACCTTGATGCGCCAGGTCCAGCTCACCACGCCTTTGCGCCAGCTGTCTGCCGGAGCGTTGTTCAGGCGCAGGCCGAGATGGTCAATGATGATCTGCTCGCAGTGGCTCTCTTTCGGCGGCTCGTCAAACTGCGGATCAGCGTTCAGAGAGAGCTGCAGCACACCTTCGTTGCGGCCGCGGAACATTGCCAGCGCACGGTGTGAAGGGGTGGTAGAAATCGGTTCGTGGTGATCAAAGTAGTCGCGGAATTTCGCGCCTTCGTCCTCTTTCCCCGCCACGACGGTAGAGACGATGTGCGCATTCTTCCACAGGTAATCACGCACTTTAGCCAGCAGGGCTGCGTCTTCGGCAAAGCGTTCCATCAGAATGTAACGCGCACCGTCGAGGGCGGCCTTGGTGTCCGCGACGCCTTTGTCGGCATCGATGAATTTCACCGCCTCAGTTTCCGGATGGTGGGACGGCTCATTCCACAGCAGGTCGGCCAGCGGCTCAAGGCCTGCTTCAATCGCGATCTGCCCGCGCGTGCGGCGCTTCGGTTTGTAAGGCAGATAGAGATCTTCGAGTTCGGTTTTGCTCAGGGTGCCGTTAATGGCGCTTTCCAGTTCGCTGGTCAGCTTGCCCTGTTCGCCAATGGATTTGAGGATCGCCTGACGACGGTCTTCCAGCTCACGCAGGTATCCCAGACGGGTTTCCAGGTTACGGAGCTGCGTGTCATCCAGACCGCCGGTGACTTCCTTACGATAACGTGCAATAAACGGCACGGTGTTCCCTTCATCAAGCAGGCGAACGGCAGCTTCTACCTGTTCGGCTCTGGCCTGAAGTTCACCCGCAATAATGCGGCAGAGCGAATCTTTCATCATGGCTTTATCATCTGTTGAGTCGAAAAATCAGGGGATAGTTATACGGGCTGACACGGCAAAATGCCAGCCGGGGAGGGCGCTCTCGGACTATTTTACGTAGACGATCTCATTGACGTACCAGCTGGCTTCACCGGCGGGAGTCTGAACGACGGCCAAATCACCCACTTCCTTTTTCAGCAGCGCGCGGGCCATCGGGGAGTCGATGGAGATGTAATCCTTACGACCAAAAATTTCATCGTAGCCGACAATGCGAAAACGCAGGGTGTCACCGTCGTCGTTTTCAATCTCCACCCACGCGCCGAAGAACACTTTGCCCTCCTGCTGCGGGGAGTAATCGACAATTTTCAGGTTCTCAAGGCACCTGGTCAGGTAGCGTACCCGACGGTCAATCTCACGCAGTCGCTTTTTGTTGTACTGGTAGTCAGCATTTTCGCTGCGATCGCCCAGGCTTGCCGCCCAGGTCACCTTTTTGGTTACTTCAGGGCGCTCTTCTCGCCACAGGTAATCCATCTCTTTTTTGAGTTTTTCGTACCCTTCGCGGGTGATCAGGGGCGTTTTCATGGTAAAGCCTTTGCTGCCTGTTTTCTGTCTGGCGCACAATACGTACCACACAGTGTAACAGACAGGATTAATAATGATTTATGTGATGAAATGAGCAGATAAGCTGCTGTTAAATATGCTTTGTAACAATTTCGACTAGAATTTATACCAGATTTCGCTGGTCGAATACGTGCACTTTTTTAGAATACGCTGTCACAAAGACTATCCGAACCTTTGGGAGTACACACAATGCAAGAGAACTACAAAATTCTGGTCGTGGATGACGACATGCGCCTGCGTGCGCTGCTGGAGCGTTATCTGACCGAGCAGGGCTTCCAGGTTCGTAGCGTCGCGAACGCTGAGCAGATGGATCGTCTGCTAACCCGTGAATCTTTCCATCTGATGGTTCTCGACCTGATGCTGCCGGGCGAGGACGGGCTCTCTATCTGCCGTCGTCTGCGTAGCCAGAGTAACCCGATGCCGATCATCATGGTGACCGCGAAGGGTGAAGAAGTTGACCGTATCGTGGGCCTCGAAATCGGCGCGGATGACTACATTCCAAAACCGTTTAACCCGCGTGAACTGCTGGCGCGTATTCGTGCCGTGCTGCGTCGTCAGGCGAACGAGCTGCCTGGCGCACCGTCGCAGGAAGAAGCGGTGATTGCCTTCGGCAAGTTCAAGCTGAACCTCGGTACGCGTGAGATGTTCCGTGAAGACGAGCCAATGCCGCTCACCAGCGGTGAGTTTGCGGTGCTGAAAGCGCTGGTCAGCCACCCGCGTGAGCCGCTTTCCCGTGACAAGCTGATGAACCTGGCGCGTGGTCGCGAATACTCGGCAATGGAACGCTCCATCGACGTGCAGATCTCCCGTCTGCGCCGCATGGTGGAAGAAGATCCGGCGCATCCTCGTTATATTCAGACCGTATGGGGTCTGGGCTACGTGTTCGTTCCGGACGGCTCTAAAGCATGAGGCGAATGCGCTTCTCGCCGCGAAGCTCATTTGCCCGCACCCTGTTACTGATCGTCACCTTGCTGTTTGTCAGCCTGGTGACGACCTACCTGGTGGTTTTGAACTTTGCGATTTTGCCGAGCCTCCAGCAGTTTAATAAGGTCCTGGCGTACGAAGTCCGTATGCTGATGACCGATAAACTGCAACTGGAGGACGGCACGCAACTGGTCGTTCCCCCGGCGTTTCGCCGTGAAATCTACCGTGAACTGGGCATTTCGCTCTACTCGAATGAGGCGGCAGAAGACGCGGGTTTGCGCTGGGCGCAGCACTACGAATTTCTTAGCCAGCAGATGGCGCAGCAGCTGGGTGGCCCAACGGAAGTCCGCGTTGAGGTTAACAAAAGCTCGCCTGTCGTCTGGCTGAAAACCTGGCTGTCACCCAACATCTGGGTGCGCGTTCCGCTGACGGAAATCCATCAGGGCGATTTCTCGCCGCTGTTCCGCTATACGCTCGCCATTATGCTGCTGGCGATAGGCGGGGCCTGGCTGTTTATCCGTATACAGAACCGACCGCTGGTCGACCTGGAGCACGCTGCGCTGCAGGTCGGTAAAGGCATTATTCCTCCCCCGCTGCGCGAGTATGGCGCCTCGGAAGTGCGTTCTGTTACGCGGGCCTTTAACCACATGGCCGCAGGCGTGAAGCAGCTGGCGGATGACCGTACGCTGCTGATGGCGGGCGTCAGTCATGACCTGCGCACGCCGTTGACGCGTATCCGTCTGGCAACGGAGATGATGGGCGAAGAAGATGGTTATCTCGCCGAGTCCATCAACAAGGACATCGAAGAGTGTAACGCCATCATCGAGCAGTTCATCGACTATCTCCGTACCGGGCAGGAGATGCCGATGGAGATGGCGGATCTGAACGCGGTGCTGGGTGAAGTGGTGGCCGCGGAAAGTGGTTATGAACGTGAAATTGATACTGCCCTTCAGGCCGGTGAAATTCAGGTCCGTATGCACCCGCTCTCCATTAAGCGTGCGGTGGCGAACATGGTGGTCAACGCGGCGCGCTACGGCAACGGCTGGATTAAAGTCAGCAGCGGGTCTGAACTCAACCGCGCCTGGTTCCAGGTGGAAGATGACGGTCCGGGTATTAAGCCCGAGCAGCGTAAGCATCTGTTCCAGCCGTTTGTGCGTGGCGACAGTGCGCGCAGCACCAGTGGTACGGGCTTAGGCCTGGCGATTGTGCAGCGTATTATCGATAACCATAACGGATTGCTGGAGATCGGTACCAGCGAGCGGGGTGGGCTGAGCATTCGCGCCTGGTTACCGGTGCCGGTGACGCGCGGACAGGTGAAAGAGAGTTAAAAAAAGGTGGCAAAAGCCACCTTTTTTGTAGGTCGGGTAAGGCGAAGCCGCCACCCGACAACATGCGACCTCTGCGGCCTGATGCCCCCACCCTGGCCCTCTCCCACAGGGAGAGGGAGAAGGGCTACAGCTTCGGTCCCGCACTCACCAGCGCTTCGCCCGCTGGAGTATCGGTATATTTCTCGAAGTTCTCAATAAACAGCTTCGCCAGCGATTCTGCCTTCTCGCGCCACTGTTCCGGCGAACCGTACGTATTGCGCGGGTCGAGGATATGCGTATCCACACCCGGCAGCGACGTTGGAATGGCCAGGTCAAACATCGGCAGCGTGAAGGTTTCGGCGTTATCGAGAGAACCATCCAGAATGGCGTCGATAATGGCGCGAGTATCCTTGATAGAGATACGTTTGCCAGTCCCGTTCCAGCCGGTGTTCACCAGGTAGGCCTGCGCGCCAGACGCCTGCATGCGTTTCACCAGCACTTCAGCGTACTGCGTCGGGTGCAGCGACAGGAATGCTGCGCCGAAGCAGGCGGAGAAGGTTGGGGTTGGCTCCGTCACGCCGCGCTCGGTACCCGCCAGTTTGGCCGTAAAGCCAGAGAGGAAGTGGTACTGCGTCTGGCTGGCGGTCAGGCGAGATACCGGAGGCAGCACGCCAAAGGCATCCGCCGTCAGGAAAATCACCTTCGTAGCATGACCCGCTTTTGACACCGGCTTCACGATGTTGTCGATGTGGTAGATCGGGTATGACACGCGCGTGTTTTCGGTTTTCGAGGCGTCGTCAAAGTCGATAGAGCCGTCGGCACGTACGGTGACGTTTTCCAGCAGCGCATCGCGACGGATTGCGTGGAAGATATCCGGCTCAGCCTCTTCTGACAGGCGAATGGTCTTCGCGTAGCAGCCGCCTTCAAAGTTAAACACGCCGTCATCGTCCCAGCCGTGTTCGTCATCGCCAATCAGACGACGTTTCGGGTCGGTGGAGAGGGTGGTTTTCCCTGTGCCGGACAGGCCGAAGAACACCGCCACATCGCCTTTCTCGCCGACGTTCGCCGAGCAGTGCATGGACGCGATGCCGCGCAGTGGCAGCAGGTAGTTCATGACCGAGAACATCCCTTTCTTCATCTCGCCGCCGTACCAGGTACCGCCGATCAGCTGGATACGCTCGGTCAGGTTGAAGGCGACAAAGTTTTCGGAGTTCAGGCCCTGCTCTTTCCACTGCGGGTTAGTGCATTTCGCACCGTTCATTACGATGAAGTCAGGCGTGAAGTCCTGCAGCTCTTCGTCGGTTGGACGAATAAACATGTTCTTCACGAAATGCGCCTGCCAGGCTACTTCGGTAATGAAACGTACGGAGAGACGGGTGTCGGCATTAGCGCCGCAGAAAGCGTCTACGATAAACAGACGCTTGCCAGAAAGTTGATGGGTGACGAGCCCTTTCAGATGCTGCCAGGTTTCCGGGGAGAGCGGTTTGTTGTCGTTCTTCCCTTTGCCTTTGTCAGCCCACCACAGCGTATCGCGGGTGGTTTCGTCTCGGACGATATACTTATCTTTCGGCGAACGACCGGTAAAAATACCGGTATCGACGGCGATAGCACCAAGATTCGTCAACACACCGCGCTCGTATCCTTCCAGTGCTGGATTGAGCTCTTCCTGATACAGCGTATCGTAGTCGGGGTTGTAGACGACTTCCTGGACGTCGTGAATACCATAAGCCTTGAGATCTTGCGGGGTTAAACCAGTAACACGCATATCACTGCTCCTTAGCCAATATGTACTGCCTGAAATTGTAGGGTTTTTCTGGGGTTGTTAACCGCGACGGGGCTCATAGATTTACGCATCTGGACAAAACCCTTACTAACGGAAAACGCTGCGACTCCAGTCACAGTGCAGGCGGATTATCGAAGGAATCGCTTTTTGGTTGGGGAAAATGTTCCGAAAAGGTTAAAGGCTGGTGATTTTATCGGAGAGAATGTGAATGTAATCGCATACACGTAAGAAAATTACGTAAGAGTTACATACGGAAAACGATTCAGCTTAAGCGAGGTTTTTTGCCCTCACCCTAACCCTCTCCCACTGGGAGAGGGAACTGGATGGGGAGAGGGAAGGGTATTAGTGAACCTGCGGATCCGCCGGGGAGGCGTTGTTGCGGATCTCAGCGATATCCATTGAATTGAACACATAGTGCGTACCGCAGTAGTCACAGTGCATATCAATTTCGCCGTCTTCCGCCATGATGCTGTCGATCTCTTCATCTGGCAGGGTTTTCAGCGCACCCGCGCAGCGTTCGCGAGAACAGGAGCATTTGAACTCCACCGCCTGCGGGTCGTAAACGGTCACTTCTTCTTCGTGGTACAGACGCCACAGCACGTCAGTCGCCGACAGGTTAAACAGCTCTTCTGCTTTGACGGTTTCGGTCAGCGTCGCCAGGTGCTCGAAGTCATTGGTCTGTGCGTCCTGGGCTGGCAGAACTTGCAGCAGCATACCGCCCGCAGCAGGCTGACCATCCACTTCACCGGTGCGGATGAACAGACGCGTCGGCAGCTGTTCAGAACGCATGAAGTAATCTTCCAGGCAGGCTGCCAGGGTATCCCCTTCGAGGCCGACCACGCCCTGATAGCGTTCACCTTCCTCAGGGGAGATGGTGATCACCAGGTAGCCATTCCCCACCAGCGTTTTGAGGTCTGCATTTTCTGGCACATCGCCCTGAACGCGTGCGACGCCGCGCATCTGCTGCTGGTTATTGCCGTTGATCACTGCCAGCGTCATTGGGCCGTCACCCTGCAACTGCACGGTAATATCACCGGCAAATTTCAGCGTCGCGGTCAGCAGGCTGGTGGCAACCAGCAGTTCGCCCAACAGGGTCTTCACCGGCAGCGGGTAATTGTGGTTTTCCAGAATCTGTTTCCAGGTTTCGGATACGGTGACCAGTTCGCCGCGCACGGCGAATTGTTCAAACAGATAGCGGTGTAATTGGTCGTGTTGGGCCATTTTCATCTCTCGTGCGGGTGAGGGTTACTCTGTCTCACCGTGTTTAAATTTCATCAGATCGCGGCGCTCTTTTTTATCCGGCCGCCGGTCCGGGTGGGGCATGGTTAGCGCATTCATTTTGCGCGCCAGCGCGGTCTTCTCGCGTTTCTCAACGCTTTCCGCCGTCTCTTCATAAAGCAGTGCGGCTTCCGATGCGGGCCGACGTTGTTCGGTAATGGCTTTAATCACCACCGTTTTTTCATCGTTGCCCTGGCGTAGCGTTAAGGTGGCGTTCAGCTCAACCAGCTTGCTCGGCTTGCTGCGCTGGCCGTTGTAATGCACTTTACCGCCGTCAACCATCTCGCGGGCAAGGGCGCGCGTTTTATAAAAACGGGCCGCCCACAGCCATTTATCCAGTCTTACCCCGTCAGAGGGTTTTTCTTTCATGGCGTCTCCTTCACGGTCAGTGAGGGGATCATCTGGCGGTAGTCGTTCAGTCCAGGATGTCGCAGATAGCGTTTTTCAGCCAGGCCAGAGTCAGGATTGGTGACGCCCAGACAATAGCGAATGCCAAACGTTGCCGCGGAATCCAGAATGGGCTCGCTGTCGTCAATGAACAGCGTGCGTTCCGGCTGCAAGCCGGTCTCTTCCTTCACCGCATGCCACAACCGCTGATCCTCTTTCGGATAACCAAATGTGTGGGTAGAAAGCAATAAATCAAGGTGCGATGCCAGCCCCGTGTGCTCCAGCTTCACGGCCAGATTATGTGGATGCGCGTTGGTCAGCAAAATACGGCGCTTGCCGCTGGCTTTCAGCGCGTCCAGGAACGGAACCGTATCTTCGCGCAGTACCGCGCGCGGGCCCTGGGCGGTGGTCATGGCACAAATATCCAAACCGAGGCGCTCGCTCCAGTAGTCAAGACAGTACCAGTTTAGCGTATGTTGCACCGCGCTATATTGCGAACGAATGAATGCCTGTGCTTCTGCCGGGGAGATACCCTGCTGTTCGCCGTAGGTTTCCGGTACCAGCTTTTGCCAGAAATAGTTATCAAAGGCGAGATCGAGCAGTGTGCCGTCCATATCCAGCAGAACGGTGTCGACCTGCTGCCAGTCGATATCAAGATGCATAAGGGGGAACTCCAGCCAGAAGAAACGTGCGCGACAGGGTAGCACATCTTGTCGCGCAACGAGGTTATCAGATCAGGCTCTCGGAGGAGGGGATCAGCTTGGGATTAAGGCAATTTTCATAATATTGCTGGATCTCAGCAAGACGGGTGCGCGAGCGTTGATAGCGGCGCAGCGCCATAATACCGTTCCAGACAATGGCGATAAGCATGGCGATCATCAGCAGAGAGGTGCCAATGTATCGCCACAATCCTGCGCTATCCGGCATCCTGTGCAGGCCGATATGACGGGTGCCGTTGGCATCGGTATAAATACTGGTGACAATCCCTTCGGCGCTGAAGGGGGTTTGCATCAGCATCTGCGCCAGACGCTGGAACTGACCCCACTGCTCCTGTGCCGGATAGTCATAAAGCGCCACCTGCGGGTAAGGCTGATCGACCAGGTCGCTGCCCTCATCGCTGACAATCACAAAGCCGCCCGGTGCCGGGCTGTTGAGCGCCTGCGCCGCACGGGTGGTTTCGCGCATCATAAACGGCGATGTCGACGTGGCGACCAGGTTATCCAGCGATTCGGCGCTTACCGGGCGCAGCAGGACATTGACGCCGTCCAGTCGTCCCGCTTCGGCGCGTTTGACCAGTGAGTCCCAGTCTTTGCTGTTCCCCAGGTTAACCAGCGCGTTTTTGAGGCGTATGCACTCATCCTGCGAGGAACATAAATCCTGGGTTTTGAGAACGATATCGCCAAAGTCATCCAGCAGAACCATGCCTGACTTCTGTATGGCAGAACGCAGCGCAGGGCTGACGCGTGAATCGTCATCCGCTTTCGGGTGCAGCTGGCGGTTAACCGTCTGGGTCAGCGCCGTGGCTTTATTCACAACTTCGGATTCCGGTAATGGCAGCGGCGGCGCATCGTTCCAGATAATTTGCGAGCAGTCGAACGGCATGAAAGGCGAGCTCTGCCGCGTGTTCCATCCGCCCGGGCTGTGGATATTACACATCCCGGTTCCCTTCAGGCGCAGCGTATCGCCCACCCGTACCCCTGCTTCATCCAGCTGGTTGACGCTGGTCGCTTCGATGGTCTGCGCGCCTTTAATCCACGACAGGGTGAATTTGATGGGCATATCCAGCGGCACGAAAAGCAGCAGCATGATAAACACCAGCGCGGCGCCGCCAGCAATGACCGTGCTACGGAGCCAGTGCTGAAGCGGGAAATTTTTCACTTCATCATGCAGAGACAGGAAGCGTCCCTGACGCACAACGTGGCGGTCAAGGTAGATATCAATATCGGTTTTCTGCCCTAAATCCTGCGCGATCCACGGTTGCCAGTGGCGCGGATAGATAAGGTCGATAATACCGAGCGAAATATTGTTGAGATGCTCCTGATCGTTTTCACCGAACAGACCCCAGCGCTTTGGTGTGCCGCGCAGGCAGTGGATCTCCCGCAACGAGGTTTTGGCCGGCGGTGCAAAAAGCCCCCACAGTCCGGCAGCCAGAAGCAGCACAGCGCCCCCCGCCAGCCACGGAACAAAGACGTCCGGCGTCAGCAGGCAGACAAAAAAGAGCAGGAAAGCGGCAACGATCAGAATGGCTTCACGGATGCCGTCCGGACGGCTCAGGGCGTATTCTTCATGCGTTTCCTGACGAATGTTCAGCAGTTCGATCTGCTCGGTCTCTTCGCCACGAATGGAGGCCTGTGTTGAACTCGCGCGTTCCAGCGCAAAACGCGGAGCTTCGTGAAGATATTCACTCAGGGTATGACCGTTAAGCGAGATAACCAGCGGCAGCGAATCGGTATGAATCAGCTCAACGCTGTTTTCGTCGTTAATGTACTGTTCCCAGGAGGGGGGCAGATGTACCTCGACGGAATCAAGATAGTAGCGCCACTTGTTGGGGTCGTCCGTTGTGATACCGTAGCGAGTAATGGAACGCGTCACGCAGAGCACGGTGTCGCTCTGTGCGTTAAGTTTCAGTGCGACAGGCGCAGCTGTGGCTCCCGTCGGCCCAGGCGATAACTGGGTACGGTTCAGCGTTTCGAGATAGTTTTCAACTGCATCGCGCTCATCTTGCGCGAGTTTACGGGTGGTCGCACCCGCGAAGGCATTTAAAAAAGGCAGCCGGTAACGGCGCTGTGCGCGTCGCCAGTACAGCCACCCTGCAATCAATGCGCTGGCCAGCATAGCAGCGAGAACAATCAAAATGGTGCTCATGCTTTCCCCATCTTACTAATCTTCTTACAGGTGTAATCAGTAGCACCTTTACATTGAATGAGAGTCTGTGGCTGGCTATCGGCAAGTATGGAGTCGAACTTGAGCATTCTGAAGCGCATCCCAGTGACCGGTGATGATAGCAAAGCCTCTTATGGCGCGATATCAGCAAATTCCTGGAAACATTTCAACCTCTTGACATTTGTTTTGAATTGAGGATTGATCCCAGCTACGTTGCATAAATGTAAATAAAGAGCGATTGACATTGCCGAAACCGTGCGGCATATCGCACAATAAAGTCAGTTCACACTGTTAAGACCCCATCAAGATGAGCAAACCACTACAAAAACCCACCATTCTGAATGTTGAAACTGTCGCCAAATCGCGCCTGTTTAATGTTGAAAGTGTGGACCTGGAGTTCAGCAACGGTGTGCGTCGTGTTTATGAACGTATGCGCCCCTCTTCGCGCGAAGCGGTGATGATTGTCCCTATCGTCGACGATCATCTGATTTTGATCCGCGAATACGCCGTGGGAACAGAATCTTACGAACTTGGGTTCTCCAAAGGACTGATCGACCCGGGTGAAACGGTCTTTGAAGCGGCAAACCGTGAGCTGAAAGAAGAGGTGGGTTTTGGCGCGAATGAGCTGTCGTTCCTGAAAAAACTGAGCATGGCGCCGTCCTATTTTTCCAGCAAAATGAATATTGTGGTGGCTGAAGATCTCTACCCTGAATCGCTGGAGGGAGATGAGCCGGAACCGCTGCCGCAGGTGCGCTGGCCGCTGGCGCATCTGATGGATCTGCTGGAAGACCCAGACTTTAACGAGGCCCGCAACGTGAGCGCGTTGTTCCTGGTTCGGGAATGGTTGAAGGGGCAGGGGCGGTTGTAGGTCATAAAAAAAGCCGGGTGGCGGCTACGCCTTACCCGGCCTGGGATTCTTTGCCCGGTTTTTACCGGGCATTTTTATGCTTAGAACAGCTCGTGCGTTTCGCCGTTATCAATAATCTCTGTACCCACCTCATGCACCGCCTGCGTGGTTGGCTGCGTGCCTTCGATGAAATACTCGGCACGGCTATTACCGCCATTAGCGAGCTGTCCGGTGCTACGGTCGATATTGACCGTGACCACACCCGGCGGTGGCGTTAATGGCTGCTCTGGTACGCCTTCAAGAACGGATTTCATGTACGCATCCCACGCCGGTTGTGCGCTTTTCGCGCCGCCTTCGTAGCCGGAAATCTGATCTTTAATCGCGCCGGATGCCGTGGTACGACCTAAGTCACGGCGATGATCGTCGAAACCGATCCACACCGAGGTCACTACGCCCGGACCGTAGCCGGAGAACCATGCATCTTTCGAGCTGTTGGTGGTACCCGTTTTACCGCCGATATCATGGCGCTGTAAATCGCGTCCCGCACGCCAGCCGGTACCTTGCCAGCCTGGTTCACCGAAGATGTTGGTGTTCAGCGCGCTCTTGATCAGGAATGACAGCGGCGTGTTGATCACATGCGGGGCATACTCCTGCGCGCCGGTCTGTGCAACCAGCGACTGGTTAGCCTGCTCCAGCTGTGGCTGCGGTACAACGATATTCGGCTGCTCCTGAGACACGGCAGGGTCTTCCATGTCCTTGTTTTCAAGCACCTCGGATTTCGGTGTATTGCCGTAAATGACCGGGATATCACACTCAGGGCAGGCAATTTTCGGTTTTGCCTCAAACAGCACGCCGCCCTGATCGTTCTCGATTTTACTGATGAAGAACGGGTCAACCAGGAAGCCACCGTTGGCCATCACCGAGTATCCACGTGCGACCTGAAGCGGGGTAAAGGAAGCGGAGCCTAACGCCAGCGACTCGGTGCGAACGATGTTCTGCGCCGGGAAGCCGAAACGCTGCAGATACTCTGCCGCATAGTCAACGCCCATTGCGCGCATGGCACGTACCATCACCACGTTTTTCGACTGTCCCAGACCCTGACGAAGACGAATAGGGCCGGCATATTCCGCAGGCGAGTTTTTCGGCTGCCAGTCGGAACCGGCACCAGCGTCCCAGCGGGAGATAGGCACGTCGTTAAGGATGCTGGCAAGGGTTAAGCCCTTATCCATCGCCGCGGTGTAGAGGAACGGCTTGATGTTGGAGCCAACCTGACGCAGTGCCTGAGTCGCGCGGTTGAACTTGCTCTGGTTGAAATCGAACCCGCCAACCAGCGCCATGACCGCACCATTCTGTGGGTTGATCGAGACCAGGGCCGAGTTGACGTCAGGGACCTGCGCCAGCCACCAGGCATCGCCCACCTTACGCACCCAGATTTGCTGTCCGGTCTGTACCACATCGGTGACTTTACGCGGGGTTGGCCCTTGCAGAGTGTCCGAACGGTAAGGTCGTGCCCAACGCATCCCGTCCATACGCAGGGAGACGGAAGTGCCATCCGCCAGGGTCGCAACGGCTTCCTGAGGATTGGCCTGCGTCACGACAGCAGGGAGGAGCGGGCCATAGGTTGGCAGCGCCCTCAGCGTGCTGGTGATTTTTTTGCTGTCCCACGCGCTTTCACCCACTTTCCAGAGCACGTTTGACGGGCCGCGATAGCCGTGACGCATGTCGTAGTCCATCACGTTGTTGCGCACCGCCTCCTGAGCCGCCTGCTGCACTTTGCGAGTGACGGTGGTGTACACGCGATAGCCATCTTCATAGGCCTTGTCGCCATAACGGCTCACCATCTCCTGGCGCACCATTTCGGTCAGGTAAGGCGCAGAGAAGGCGATCTCAGGGGCGTGGTAGTTGGCGTCGATGACATCATTGCGTGCCTGGTCGTACTCGCTCTGGCTGATATAGCCTTCGCTCAGCATACGTGACAGGACGACGTTACGACGCGAGGTGGCGCGATCGAGCGAATAGAGCGGGTTAAACGTAGAAGGCGCTTTAGGCAGACCGGCGATGGTGGCCATTTCGCTTAAGGTGAGTTGATCCACCGGTTTACCGAAATACACCTGTGCCGCAGCCCCCACGCCATAAGCACGGTAGCCTAGGTAGATTTTATTGAGGTACAGCTCAAGGATTTCGTCCTTGCTCAGCAACTGCTCAATACGGATCGCCAGGAACACCTCTTTGATCTTACGTATCAGCGTTTTTTCAGGGCTGAGGAAGAAGTTACGCGCCAGCTGCTGCGTAATGGTACTTGCCCCCTGGGAGGCATGACCAGAGAACAACGCAATGCTCGCGGCGCGGAAAATCCCCACCGGATCGACACCGTGGTGCTCGTAAAAACGGCTGTCCTCGGTGGCGATAAAGGCTTTCACCATCACGGGCGGAATTTGGTTTAAGGTCAGCGGGATACGACGCTTCTCGCCATACTGCGCCATCAATTCGCCATCGGCGCTATAGACTTGCATCGGGATCTGGAGCCGCACATCGCGAAGCGTGGCGACATCAGGTAGCTGTGGCTCAATATATTTGTACAAACCGTAAATCGAGCCTGCTCCCAGCAGAATGCAACAGACTGCAAGGATGAATAAATACTTTACGAACTTCACCGGAGATTTCCCATTTGGTTTCACTTGGGCAGTTTCTAAACAATCGCGCGGTAGTATAAAGGCAAGCCTGATTCATTGATATAGCCGTCACGGCGACGGGCGATAAGGAGATCGTGAAGCATGGCTTTCAAAACATGGCAAACGGGCGTTCATATTCAACAGGATAGGGTGCAGATTGCGGCGCTGGCCCAGGAGAGAGGCGGCTGGTGTTTACGCCGCTGGTGGGCATTCACTCTTGCTGAAGGCACGATTCGTGACGGCAAAATTTGCCAGCCGGAACAGCTGGTTAATGCGTTGCGCGACTGGCGAAAGACGCTGCCGCATTATCACCGGGTCTATCTCTCATTCCCAGCCGCGCGCACTCTGCAAAGGTCGCTTCCCCGCCCGGCGGTTGCGCTGCGCGACAGCGAACAGCTCTCATGGCTGGGCGCGTCGCTCTCGCGCGAACTGGAGATGTCCGCAGATACCCTCTGTTTCGATTACACCCAGGATACGTTCAGCAATACGTATCACGTCACTGCCGCACAAAACAAGGAGGTTGAAACGCTGCTGGCGCTGGCGAAAACACTACATTTGCGGCTGGCGACCATCACCCCGGATGCCAGCGCGCTGGCGAACCTGCTCCCTGCGGTAGCACCGACGCCGTGCGTCGCCTGGCGGGATCAGCATCAATGGCTGTGGGCCATGCGCCACCAGTGGGGACGTCGATACACCACTGAAGCAGAAAACGTCACTGAGCTGGCGGCGCTGCTGGCCCTCAACCCGAACGACATCGCGCTATTTGATACCCAACGGACGCCATGGGAAACCCTGCAACGCTGCCATGCTCCTCTCCCCGAATGCGGCGCTGACTTTACCGTCGCGCTGGCACTGGCTATGAGTGAGGAGCCTGAATGAACGTCACCAATTTCCTGCCCTGGCGTCAGCAGCGTCGCGCGCGATGCCTGCGTTTCTGGGGCGGCATGTTTATCAGCACGTCGCTGCTGATCCTCATGATCGTTTTCAGTCTGCGAATGAACCATCAGGTAACGCTGCGCGCGCTGCAAAGTCAGCTTGTGGGAACCCAGTCCGTGCAGCGTGGCCTTATGTCTCGCCAGAAACTGACCACCGTGACGCAGAAGCCTGCGGGCACGCTGCAACGACACGCATGGCAGCCGGTGCTGGAATCACTTTCCCGCGCCATGCCCCCACAGGTCTGGCTGACAGAGCTGCGTTATCAGCCTCCCGCGCTGATGATGATCGGGTATGCCTCCACCCTTCCGGCTCTCTCTGCGCTGCGCAACGGGGTGGGACAACTCGCCGGCTTTATGCCCGGGCCTGAAGGGGAGCTTCGGCAGGATAGCCAGGGGCGCTGGATGTTCACGCTGTACCTGAAAAGCGAGGGGTAGCGCGTGGAGACATTGTTAGAACGCTGGTGTGATAGCCGCCCCTGGTGTCGGCTGATCTGCATGTGTCTGGGGATTTTCCTTGTGGGACTGGCAGCATGGAGCACGGTGCTTCGGCCAGTTGAGAGGCAGTGTACAGAGCGACAGCAGCAGCTGGTCCAGGAGGTGCGGACTAACGCGTCGCTGTGGCCTTCCGCCAGTAAGACAACGCTTCGTCCGGAAACCCAGACGGCACGGGAGATGATGCCATTTTCGCCGCTCGATTTTCACGGTGAAGGAACAACGCTCCTGCACTGGAAGCCGTTGCAAAACGGCGGCGAACTGGCGCTGGAATCGGCGTGGCAGGCGATCCCCGCACTCTTTTCCCGGCTGGCACAGCGGGATGTGCAGGTCGCTGCTTTTACGATTTCGCCCCAAAGTACGGTGTTACGCCTGCGGCTGGAGCTGGAACATGCGAAATAGCGCGAAGTGCCTGCTGGTTTGTTCCGTGCTGTTACTGACCGGCATGCGCGATCCGTTTCGCCCGCCGGATGACCCTTGCGCCACGGGCGAGCTGGCGCAGTGGCACTACCGCGGAATGGTAGCAGGGCAGCAGCGACTGGCTATCTTACAGGACGGGCAACAGCGCTGGCATCGTATGAAAATGCGCGATCGTTTTCCGGCGGGCTGGCAGATAACCGCCATCAATGAAATGGAACTGGACATTGCCGTGGGGGAGACATGTGAACCCGGGCAATGGACGTGGCAACGAGAAGGAAAGGATACAAATGACGTTAAGGATAGTGCTGTTGCTGCTGGCGTTCAGCCACCCGCTGTGGGCCGCCGCGCCAAAGCCGGTCACGCTGGTGGTGGATGATGTTCCTGTGGCCCAGGTGCTCCAGGCACTGGTTACGCAGGAGAACCGTAATCTGGTGATATCGCCCGATGTCAGCGGCACGCTCTCGCTTAATCTGACGGGCGTCCCCTGGCGGCAAGCATTGCAGACGGTCATTGCCAGCGCCGGGCTCGTTTTGCACGAGGAGCGCAGCATTTTTTATGTTCATACCCCGGCATGGCTGCGCGATCGGCGGGAACGTTTAGAGCAGGAGCGGGCGCGTCGGCAGCTTGATGCACCGCTGGTCTCGCAAAGCCTCCCATTTTCATATGCGGACGCCGGGGAACTGCAAAAAGCCGCAGAAAAGCTTCTGAGTCCAAAGGGGAGTGTATCGGTCGACAAACGTACCAACCGCCTGCTGGTCAGAGATAACGCGGCCGCGCTGGAAGCGCTGCAGCAGTGGGCGTTGCAGATGGATATTCCCGTCGAGCAGGTTGAGCTGGCGGCGCATATTGTCACCATTAATGAAAAAAGCCTCCGTGAGCTGGGCGTGAAATGGAATCTCGCTGACGCTACCGAGGCGGGCAGGGTTGGACAGATTACGACGCTTGGCAGCGATCTGTCCGTGGCCAGCGCAACCAGCCATGTGGGGTTTAACATCGGGCGGATTAACGGCAGGCTGCTGGATCTGGAGTTATCTGCGCTGGAACAAAAACAGCAGGTCGATATCATCGCCAGCCCCCGGCTGCTGGCCTCGCATATGCAACCGGCAAGCATCAAGCAGGGCAGTGAGATCCCGTATCAGGTCTCAAGCGGCGAAAGCGGCGCGACCTCGGTGGAGTTTAAAGAGGCAGTACTCGGAATGGAGGTCACGCCGGTGGTATTGCCCGGTGGACGCGTGCGACTGAAATTACACATCAGTGAAAACATGCCGGGACAGGTGTTGCAGCAGGCTGACGGTGAAACGCTGGCCATCGACAAGCAGGAGATAGAAACCCAGGTGGAGGTCAAAAGTGGAGAAACGCTGGCGCTGGGCGGGATTTTCTCGCAAAAGAATAAAACCGGCAGTGACGGCGTACCCGGGCTTAGCCGCATCCCCTGGCTGGGACAACTTTTTCGCCATGATGGAAAAGACAATGAACGGCGTGAGTTAGTGGTGTTTATTACACCACGTCTGGTGGCTATTCACTGACGGGTAACGATCCCCGCAATGATTTTGCATTCAGTTTGTTGCAGATGTTTGACGTGGGGCATGAATTAGCATACAAGGAGTACCGATTTGAGTTGGACTTACGTCTTATTACCTTATGCGACCGGCGTGGTGATTTAATCAGTTGCCAAACAAGCCGGAGTATTGAGATAATTTTTAGTCTGACTCTCGCTCTATTGCATATGAGGTTTCAGTTCATGTCCTGCTACGCCGGGTGTCTGCGAAGCGGGGATTACCATTAACGAATAGTCTTAGTAGTACCGATAAAATGGCAGAGAAACGCAATATCTTTCTGGTTGGGCCTATGGGTGCCGGCAAAAGCACTATTGGGCGTCAGTTAGCTCAACAACTCAATATGGAATTTTACGATTCTGATCAAGAGATTGAGAAACGAACCGGAGCTGATGTGGGCTGGGTTTTCGATGTAGAAGGCGAAGAAGGTTTCCGTGACCGAGAAGAAAAAGTGATCAACGAACTCACGGAAAAACAGGGCATCGTACTGGCAACAGGCGGCGGCTCTGTGAAATCTCGCGAAACCCGCAACCGTCTCTCCGCCCGTGGCGTAGTGGTCTATCTTGAGACGACCATTGAGAAACAGCTGGCACGTACGCAGCGCGATAAAAAGCGCCCGTTGCTGCAGGTTGAAACGCCACCTCGCGAAGTTCTGGAAGCGTTGGCCGATGAACGCAATCCGCTGTACGAAGAGATTGCCGATGTGACCATTCGCACTGACGATCAGAGCGCTAAAGTGGTTGCAAACCAGATTATTCATATGCTGGAAAGCAACTGATTCTGGCTTTATATACACTCGCCTGCGGGTAAAGCATTAAAGGTGGATGTCGCGTCATGGAGAGGATTACAGTTACTCTCGGGGAACGTAGTTACCCTATCACCATCGCGGCTGGTTTGTTTAACGACCCAGCTTCCTTTTTACCACTAAAAGCGGGTGATCAGGCGATGCTGGTCACCAATGAGACGCTGGCTCCGCTTTATCTCGACCGCGTACGCCACCTGCTTGAGCAGGCAGGCGTTAAAGTCGACAGTGTGATTCTGCCCGATGGCGAGCAGTATAAAAGCCTGACGGTACTGGATACCGTCTTTACCGCATTGCTGCAAAAACCGCATGGTCGCGATACAACACTGCTTGCCCTGGGCGGCGGTGTTGTGGGCGATCTCACCGGCTTTGCGGCCGCAAGCTATCAACGTGGCGTTCGTTTTATTCAAATCCCGACCACGTTGCTGTCACAGGTCGACTCCTCTGTCGGCGGCAAAACCGCAGTCAACCATCCGCTCGGCAAAAACATGATTGGCGCGTTCTACCAACCCGCATCGGTCGTGGTGGATCTCGACTGTCTGAAAACCCTGCCGACGCGCGAGCTGGCTTCGGGTCTGGCTGAAGTGATCAAATACGGCATTATTCTGGATGGCGAGTTCTTTAACTGGCTGGAAGAGAATATGGATGCGTTGTTGCGCCTGGATGAAGCAAAACTGGCATACTGCATTCGTCGTTGTTGTGAACTGAAAGCAGAAGTTGTCGCCGCAGACGAGCGTGAAACCGGCTTACGTGCTTTACTGAATCTTGGGCATACGTTTGGTCACGCCATTGAAGCCGAAATGGGTTACGGCAACTGGTTGCACGGTGAAGCCGTCGCAGCCGGAATGGTCATGGCAGCCCGCACCTCTGAACGTCTGGGTCAGTTTAAACCGGAAGAGACGGCACGTATCATTGCGCTGCTTGAACGTGCAGGTTTGCCGGTAACCGGGCCGCAGGAGATGTCGGCGCAAGCGTATTTACCCCACATGATGCGCGATAAAAAAGTATTGGCAGGTGAGATGCGTCTTGTACTCCCGCTTGCAATAGGGAAGAGTGAAGTGCGCGGCGGAGTGTCGCACGATGTCGTTCTTGGCGCTATCGCTGATTGTCAGCAGGCGTAACAACTAGAAAGGTCAGGCCACTTTTACCGGTGGTCGTTTAGCTTCAGGCGAAATGCAAAGACGTAGGCATAAGCCTTTGAGTGGGGTGTTAAATGGATGAATTCAAACCAGAAGACGAGCTGAAACCCGATCCCAGCGATCGTCGTACTGGTCGTTCTCGTCAATCTTCAGAACGTGATAACGAGCCGCAGATCAACTTTGACGATGTTGAACTGGATGCAGACGATCGTCGCCCTTCGCGTAGCCGCAACGCGCGTGATGAGCGAGAAGAAGAGGATTATGAGTCCGAAGAAGATTCAATGGACGAACAGCCTGTAGAGCGTCGCCCGCGTAAACGTAAAAAAGCCGCTGCGCAGAAACCGGCTTCCCGCCAGTATATTATGATGGGCCTTGGCGTTTTGGTGCTTGTGCTGCTGATTGTTGGCATTGGCTCCGCGCTGAAAGCACCGTCAACGAACTCAACCGAGCAGACGGCTTCTACTGAGAAGAGCATTAATCTTTCCGGTAACGATGCGACGGATCAGGCGAACGGTGCGCAGCCAGCGCCGGGCACCACTTCCGCTGAGCAGACTGCCAGCAACACCACGACGCCGCAGGATGTTTCCCTGCCGCCTGTGTCATCAACCCCAACTCAGGGTCAGGCTCCCGTTACGCCTGAAGGCCAGCAGCGTGTAGAAGTTCAGGGAGACCTGAACAATGCACTGACGCAGCCACAGAACCAGCAGCAGGTTGATAACGTTGTGGTGAACTCTACGCTGCCAACTGAACCTGCAACCGTTGCGCCGATTCGCGGTGGTAACGCTCAGCCGCAAACTGCGGCGATGGAAACCAAGCCGCGTCAGACGCAAACGGCGACACGTCCTGAACGTAAGCAGGCGGTGATTGAGCCTAAGCGTGAAACCAAACCTCAGGCCGTAGTCAAAGCGCCTGAAGTGAAAGCCGCACCGACACAGCCGAAACACACGGCTACAGCTGCCGTGAACGAGCCGGCCAAAGCGCCAGTCACGCAGACTGCACCGAAAGCGACGGCGACCACAACGGCACCGGCGGCCACCACTGCGCCTGCCGCGACGGCTTCCAGCACGACAGCAGGCAAAACCGCAGGCAACGTCAGCTCGCTGAAATCTGCGCCATCCAGCAACTACACGCTGCAGTTGAGCAGTTCGTCTAACTATGACAACCTCAACGGTTGGGCGAAGAAATCAAATCTGAAAAACTACGTGGTTTATCAGACGACCCGAAACGGTCAACCGTGGTATGTGTTGGTTAGCGGGGTTTATGCATCCAAAGATGAAGCGAAACGTGCCGTGGCGTCGCTGCCTGCAGATGTTCAGGCTAAAAACCCATGGGCGAAGCCGATTCATCAGGTTCAGGCCGATCTGAAGTAATGTTTAAAGCGCAGGATGCTGTCGGAGCTTTCTCCACAGCCGGAGAAGGTGTAATCAGTTAGTCAGCATGAAAAAAAATCGCGCTTTTCTGAAATGGGCAGGGGGGAAATACCCCCTGCTCGATGATATTAAAAAGCACCTGCCAAAAGGCGAGTGTCTTATCGAGCCCTTCGTGGGTGCAGGATCGGTGTTTCTGAACACTGATTTTTCTCGTTATATCCTCGCGGATATCAACAGCGACCTTATCAGCCTCTATAACATCGTCAAACTGCGTACCGATGAGTATGTGGAAGAGGCGCGTAAGCTGTTTACGCCTGAGAACAACAACCCTGACGTCTACTATCGGTTCCGCACGGAGTTTAATCAGAGCCAGGATCCGTTCCGCCGCGCTCTGTTGTTCCTCTATCTCAACCGTCATGGTTACAACGGCCTGTGCCGGTATAATCTGCGTGGTGAATTCAACGTGCCGTTTGGTCGTTATAAGCGCCCGTACTTCCCGCAGGACGAGTTATATCACTTTGCTGCAAAAGCGCAGAATGCAGAGTTCCACTGTCTCTCCTATGAGGAGTGTATGGAACTGGCGGGCGTAAATTCGGTGGTTTACTGTGACCCTCCGTACGCCCCGCTGTCTGCGACGGCGAATTTCACGGCCTACCATACCAACAGCTTCAGCCCGGCCGAACAGGCGCGTCTGGCGGAGATGGCGGAAAAGCTGGTCAGCAAAAGAATTCCGGTGTTAATTTCGAATCACGATACGCCTGATACGCGCGAATGGTATAAAGCCGCGAAGCATTTTCAGGTTAAAGTGCGGCGTAGCATTAGCAGCAACGGCGGCACACGTAAAAAGGTGGACGAACTCCTGGCTCTTTATCGCCCCTGAGCCGTTTTGCCCGCCGGTAAACACATTTCAAGGAGATGCGGATGAAACAGTTTTTGATTGCTCCCTCAATTCTGTCGGCCGATTTTGCCCGCCTGGGTGAAGACACGGCTAAAGCTCTCGCGGCTGGCGCAGATGTCGTCCATTTCGACGTTATGGATAACCACTATGTCCCCAACCTGACGATTGGCCCAATGGTGCTCAAGGCGCTGCGTAACTACGGCATCACCGCGCCGATCGACGTTCACCTGATGGTCAAGCCGGTCGACCGAATCGTGCCAGACTTCGCCGCGGCGGGGGCCAGCATCATCACTTTCCATCCGGAAGCCTCAGAACATGTGGACCGCACCCTGCAGCTGATCAAAGAGAATGGCTGTAAGGCGGGTCTGGTGTTTAACCCGGCCACGCCGTTGAGCTATCTCGATCATGTCATGGATAAACTGGACGTCATTTTGCTGATGTCTGTTAACCCGGGCTTTGGCGGTCAGTCGTTCATCCCTCATACGCTGGACAAGCTGCGCGAAGTGCGCCGTCGTATTGATGAGTCAGGATACGATATTCGCCTGGAAGTGGACGGCGGTGTGAAAGTGAATAACATTGGTGAAATTGCGGCAGCGGGCGCGGATATGTTCGTTGCCGGGTCGGCCATTTTCGACCAACCGGATTACAAAAAAGTCATTGATGAAATGCGCCGCGAGCTGGCGAAGGTAAGTCATGGATAAATTGCAGGCAATTCGGGGTGTAGCGTTCGACCTCGACGGCACGCTGGTTGACAGCGCGCCGGGCTTAACGAGCGCCGTGGATCAGGCGCTGTATGCCCTTGAACTGCCCGTTGCGGGCGAAGAACGTGTTGTGACGTGGATTGGCAACGGTGCCGATGTGCTGATGGAGCGCGCGTTAACGTGGGCTCGCCAGGAGCGCGCGTCGCAGCGTTCCGCGCAGGGCAAACCGAGCGTCGATCACGCGGATATCCCTCAGGATGAGCAGCTGCGTATTCTGCGCAAACTGTTCAATCGTTTCTATGAAGAGACCGTTGAAGAGGGGAGTTTTCTCTTCCCGGACGTCCAGGAAACCCTGAGCGCGCTGCATGCCAAAGGCATCCCGCTTGGGCTGGTGACCAATAAACCCACGCCGTTTGTTGCCCCTCTTCTCGACGCGCTGGATATCGCGAAATATTTCTCCGTGATTGTGGGCGGCGATGATGTGCAAAACAAAAAGCCGCATCCGGAACCGCTGTTGCTGGTGGCAGGAAAATTATCCTTAACACCTGCGGAGCTGCTCTTTGTCGGGGATTCCCGCAATGATATTCTGGCTGCCCGCGCGGCAGGATGTCCTTCCGTCGGATTGACCTATGGCTACAACTACGGTGAGGCCATTACGCTGAGTGAGCCGGATGTTGTGTTCGACCACTTCAAAGATTTGTTGCCCGCACTCGGGCTTTCGCACAGTGAACATCAGGAATTGAATAATGACTAAGCCCATCGTATTTAGTGGCGCACAGCCGTCAGGTGAATTGACCATTGGTAACTACATGGGTGCGTTGCGTCAGTGGGTCAGCATGCAGGATGACTACCATTGCATTTACTGCATCGTGGACCTTCATGCCATCACTGCGCGTCAGGATCCTGAGAAGCTGCGCAAAGCCACCCTGGACACCCTGGCCCTCTATCTGGCCTGCGGCATCGATCCTGAGAAGAGCACCATTTTCGTTCAGTCACATGTACCAGAGCACGCACAGCTGGGCTGGGCGCTGAACTGCTACACCTACTTCGGTGAACTGAGCCGCATGACCCAGTTCAAGGATAAATCCGCACGCTATTCTGAAAACATCAACGCCGGTCTGTTTGACTATCCGGTGCTGATGGCGGCTGACATTCTGCTGTACCAGACCAACCAGGTTCCTGTCGGTGAAGACCAGAAACAGCACCTGGAGCTGAGCCGCGATATCGCCCAGCGCTTCAACGCGCTTTATGGCGAGGTGTTTAAAGTACCAGAGCCGTTTATTCCGAAATCGGGCGCACGCGTCATGTCGCTGCTGGAACCGACCAAGAAGATGTCCAAGTCAGACGATAACCGCAACAACGTTATCGGCCTGCTGGAAGATCCGAAATCCGTGGTTAAAAAGCTTAAGCGTGCGGTGACCGACTCCGACGAGCCGCCAGTGGTGCGCTACGACGTGCAGAATAAAGCGGGCGTTTCCAACCTGCTGGATATTCTCTCCGGTGTGACCGGCCAGAGCATTCCAGAGCTGGAACAGCACTTCGAAGGCAAGATGTACGGCCACCTGAAAGGTGAAGTGGCAGACGCCGTTTCCGGCATGTTGACCGAGTTGCAGGAGCGTTATCACCGCTACCGTAACGACGAAGCTTTCCTGCAGAAGGTGATGAAAGACGGTGCGGAAAAAGCCAGCGCGCGCGCGTCAGAAACCCTCAAAGCGGTGTATGAAGCGATTGGGTTTGTGGGTAAACCATAGGTAAAAGCAAAACGGTAACCACGTTACCGTTTTTAGGGTTTGTTCCCTCTCTCTGTGGGAGAGGGTAAGGGTGAGGGCATCAGGCCGCACTTCCCAAAACTAAAAAACCGGGTAATCCCGGTTTTTTTACGCCTGAAAACGGCTTACTGCTGTGCCGCCTGTCCGCAACCACCGATGATCTTCGAAATTGAGATCGCCGGGTGCAGCAGATAATCGTAGCTGCAGTTATTTTTGGTGTTTTGAACGTGACCGGTACAGGCCGTCAGGGTCGATAACAGGCCAACCAGAACGGCGGCTTTTGCCAGCTTGAACATACGCATTCCTTGTCTAAAAAATTGGATGTAATACGAGGGAATAAATGGAAAAGTTCCACTATGCGGGCGGTATGTTAGCGGTAGCCGTTAGAGGGGAGTAGTCCGCTTAAGGACTACTCGAAGAGGGAAAAATATGTGTCAGTGATTCGAGAACCAGTTCAGCTTATCGCGTAATTCAACCACGCGACCCACCACAATCAACGCCGGACTTTCAACCTGCTGCGCCAGCTCGCCGAGTTGAGTCAGCACACCATCGACAACACGCTGCGTAATGGCGGTACCGTTTTCAACCAGCGCAACGGGCATATCTGCCTCCATGCCGTGCTCCAGCAGTTTCGCCTGAATGGTGGCGGCCTGATTCAGCCCCATGTAGAAGACCAACGTCTGCTTTTCAGCGGCCAGGTTATGCCAGTCCAGTTCGCTGCCGGTTTTGAGGTGGCCCGTCACAAGACGCACGCTCTGCGCGTAATCGCGGTGGGTCAGCGGGATGCCGGAGTAGGCTGAGCAGCCGGACGCCGCCGTAATCCCTGGCACCACGGAGAACGGAATACCTGCGTTGCATAGGGTTTCCAGCTCTTCGCCGCCGCGACCAAAGATAAACGGATCGCCGCCTTTCAGACGCACCACGCGCTTACCTTTCTGCGCCTCGCGCAGCAGGATCTGGTTAATCTCTTCCTGCGGTACGCAGTGGTAGCCCGCGCGCTTGCCGACGAAGACGCGATCGGCGTCGCGACGCACCAGGTTCATGATGTCATCGGAGACCAGGCGGTCGTAGACCACGATATCCGCCTGCTGGATCTGTTGCAGGCCTTTCAGCGTCAGTAAGCCTGCATCGCCAGGACCCGCGCCGACCAGCACCACTTCACCACGGTGATCCAGCGGTTCGTTCAGTAACTGTTCGGTCGTCTCTTCCACCGCTTTTGTGTCCTGGTTCGCCAGCGACTGCGCCAGCCTGTCGTTCACAAAGAACTTTTCCCAGAAGCGACGACGCTCCCCTACGGTCGCGAAGGTTTGCTTCACGCGGGAACGAAGTTGTCCGGCATAGTGGGCAATATGACCAAGATGCTGCGGCAGCACGGCTTCCAGTTTTTCCCGCAGCAGGCGAGCGAGAACAGGTGAGCGTCCACCGGATGACACCGCAATCATCAGCGGTGAGCGGTCGATAATCGACGGCATGATAAAGCTGGCTTCTTTCGGCGCATCTACCACGTTGCAGAAGATACGCCGCGCTTCGCAGGCATCGCTGACGCGCTGATTCACGGCATCGTCATCCGTTGCGGCAATGGTCAGCCAGCAGGTATCCAGCAGGGATTCATCAAACTCTCCTTGTACCCGCGTGAGCATCCCTTCCTGAGCCCAGACGTCAAACTGCGGGGTGAAGGTGAGAGCATTCACGGTCAGTCGGGCCCCCGCTTCCAGCAGCAGGCGCGCCTTGCGCTCAGCCACATCGCCGCCGCCCACAAGCAGGCAGTCGCGATGGCGTAATTGACAAAAAATCGGCAGGTGGTCCACGACGATACCTCACAGCATTCAAGGAGGGGGTAAGCATTGACGTCAGGATAACAGCAGGAATCGCCGAAAATATACGGTTTTTCCTGCCGTTACCCATAAGGGGTCATAAGCCTTTCCTATTGAAAAGGCGGGGGGTTACGCTTTGAGCTGCACCTTGCCGTCCTTCACGCGGACGTCATAGTGCTTCACGGAGACGCTTTCATCTTCCATGCAGCGTCCGTCGGTTAAACGGAAACGCTGCTTTTTCAGCGGGCTGGCGACCCACAGTTCACCCTGGTGCTCGGCAATCAGGCCACGGGAGAGCACGCTGGCCTCGAAGAACGGGTCGATATTGCTGATGGCAAAAACCTGTTCATCGTGACGGGGACGGAAAATCGCGACCTGCTCGTTACCCAGCAGCGCACACACGCCGGTGGCGGGCAGAATGTCGTTAATCTCGCAAATGTTTACCCACTGGCTCATGCGTTTTCCTCCACCAGCGTGACTGGAATGCGTTCATACGGTGTTGCCGGGCGATGCTGCTCGCGCTCTGGCACCACCTGCACGTTCGGGTCGCGCTGGGTGCTGTTGATAAAGTGTTTGAAGCGTATCTGCGCCGCAGGGGTATTCACGGTTTCGGTCCACTCGCAGATCACTGCCTCGCGCAGGCGAGCCATCTCTGCTTCCAGATGCTCGTTCAGGCCCAGCTTGTCGTCGATGATCACCGCTTTCAGATAATCAATGCCGCCTTCCAGGTTATCCAGCCAGGACGCTGTACGGGTCAGCTTATCGGCGGTACGGATGTAGAACATCATAAAGCGGTCGAGGTACTTAATCAGCGTGTCGTGGTCAAGATCCGCTGCCAGCAGGTCTGCATGGCGTGGTTTCATCCCGCCGTTACCGCAGACGTACAGGTTCCAGCCTTTTTCGGTGGCAATAATACCCACGTCTTTACCCTGCGCTTCGGCACATTCACGGGTACAGCCGGAGACGCCGAACTTCATTTTATGCGGGGTACGGATGCCTTTATAGCGGTTTTCCAGTTCCACGCCGAAGCCGACGCTGTCGCCCACGCCGTAGCGGCACCAGGTGCTGCCCACGCAGGTTTTCGCCATACGCAGCGCTTTGGCATACGCGTGGCCGGTTTCAAAGCCTGCTTCAATCAGCTGGCGCCAGATTTCTGGCAGGTCGTCTTTCTGCGCCCCAAACAGCCCGATACGTTGTGAACCGGTAATTTTGGTGTACAGGTTAAATTCGCGGGCGATCCGGCCCACCGCGACCAGCCCTTCCGGCGTGATTTCGCCACCGGCGGAACGTGGAATGACGGAGTAGGTGCCGTCTTTCTGAATGTTCGCCAGGAAGTTGTCATTGGTATCCTGCAGCGGCGTGTGCTCGGGTTTAAGCACGTATTCATTCCAGCAGGAGGCCAGCAGGGAGCCGACGGTCGGTTTACACACTTCACAGCCGTAACCCTGGCCGTGTTTCGCCAGCAGTTCGTCGAAGGACTTAATGCCTTCCACACGGATCAGGTGATACAGCTCCTGGCGAGAGTAAGCAAAATGCTCGCACAGGTTGTTGTTCACTTCGATGCCCTGTTTCGCCAGCTCGGCGTTCAGCACCTGAGTCACCAGTGGAATACATCCGCCACAGCCGGTACCGGCTTTGGTTTCGGCTTTCAGCGCGGCAACGGTATGGCAGCCCTTGTTGATGGCAGAGATCAGCATGCCTTTGGTGACGTCGAAGCAGGAGCAAATCTGCGCGCTGTCCGGCAGTTTATCCACGCCGATGGACGGTTTACCGCTGGAGGCGTGCGCCGGGAGGATCAGCGCGTCCGGGTTTTCCGGCAGCTCGATGGCGTTGAGCACCAGCTGGAGCAGGTTACCGAAGTCGCTGGTATCGCCTACCAGTACTGCGCCGAGCAGGGTTTTATTGTCCTTACTGACGATAAGACGTTTGTAGACTTCTTTGCTTTCGTCGAGATAGACGTAGCTGCGAGCGCCAGGCGTGCGACCGTGCGCATCGCCGATACCGCCCACGTCCACGCCCAGCAGCTTCAGCTTGGCGCTCATATCCGCGCCGGTGAAGGCGTTTTCGCTGCCGAGAATATGGTCCACGGCGACCTGCGCCATTTTGTAGCCTGGCGCCACGAGACCGTATACGCGGTTATTCCAGCTGGCGCATTCGCCAATCGCGTAGATATCCGGGTCGGAGGTCTGGCAGGTATCGTTAATCATGATCCCGCCGCGCTGCGCGACGGCCAGACCGCACTGGGTTGCCAGTTTGTCGCGTGGACGAATACCGGTGGAGAAGACGATAAAGTCTACTTCCAGCTCGCTGCCGTCAGCAAAGCGCATGGTTTTACGTGCTTCGGTGCCTTCCTGCACGATCTCTTTGGTGTTCTTGCTGGTGTGAACTTTCACGCCCATGCTTTCGATTTTACGGCGAAGCTGGTCGCCACCCATGTGGTCGAGCTGTTCGGCCATCAGCATCGGGGCAAATTCGATGACGTGGGTTTCTACGCCGAGGTTTTTCAGCGCGCCCGCGGCTTCTAAGCCCAGCAGACCGCCGCCGACAACGGCGCCGCGCTTGCTGCGGCGTGCGCAGGATTCAATGGCGTTGAGGTCTTCAATCGTACGGTAAACGAAGCAATCCTGAGTTTCAGAACCTTTAATAGGCGGGATCCACGGATACGAGCCTGTCGCCATGATCAGCTTGTCGTAAAAAACCGTACGTCCGGCGCTGGAGTGGATCACTTTTTCCTGACGGTTGATGGTGATGGCGCGTTCGCCCACCAGCACTTTTACGCCATGCTTCTCATAGAAACCTTCACGCACTAAAGAGAGCTCTTCGGCGGTATGATGGGAGAAGTAGGAAGACAAGTGCACACGGTCGTACGCCTTGCGGGGTTCTTCACAGAACACGGTAATATCGAACTGGTCGGCACCGGCTTTATCGAGAAGATCCTCAATAAAGCGATGGCCGACCATGCCGTTACCGATGATAGCGAGTCTGACTTTGCTCATTTTTGCCTCGATTTCTTTTCTATTACTGCCTACCTTAACGATTCAGCAGGGGCGCTTATTGATGTAAATCAAATACGTCTTCGCCTACTCCTTAGGTGGTATGCGGCTGATTTGTCAGGATTTTTATAAGTTATGGAAATCGCAGGCTTTTCGGGGGCGTCGATTTTGTGTACAAAGCAATGGCGTATTTTTGAACAAAAATATGCTTAAACAACGTTGCGTTGATCAGGGGATAAGAAATGTCTACAACACCGCTTTGGCTTGTTCAGAATGTTCGCTTACCGGGCCGGGAAGGACTATGGCAACTCGCCATTGAGAACGGGCGATTTGGTGACATCACCCCAATGGACGACACCCGCGCTGAAAGTTATGAAGTGTTGAACGCGCGCGGTGGGCTGGCGATCCCACCGTTTATCGAGCCGCATATCCATCTTGATACCACCCAGACGGCAGGCGAGCCGAACTGGAATCAGTCGGGCACGCTCTTTGAGGGCATTGAACGCTGGGCGGAGCGCAAAGCGTTACTCAGCCATGACGACGTCAAAGCGCGCGCCTGGAAAACGCTGAAGTGGCAAATCGCCAACGGCATTCAGTTTGTCCGTACCCATGTGGATGTCTCCGACCCGACGCTCACCGCCCTGAAGGCCATGCTGGAAGTGAAGCAGGAGGTGGCCCCATGGGTGACGCTGCAAATCGTCGCGTTCCCCCAGGAGGGTATTCTCTCTTACCCGAACGGCGCGGCGCTGCTGGAAGAGGCGTTAAAACTGGGTGCCGACGTGGTGGGGGCAATCCCGCACTTCGAATTCACCCGCGAGTATGGCGTCCAGTCGCTGCATATTGCTTTTGCACTGGCGAAGAAATATGACCGTCCGCTGGATATCCATTGCGATGAAATTGACGACGAACAGTCGCGGTTTGTCGAGACGGTGGCTACCCTGGCCTACGAGGCTGGCATCGGTCCGCGCGTGACCGCCAGCCATACTACCGCCATGCACTCCTACAACGGTGCGTACACCTCGCGCCTGTTCCGCCTGTTGAAGATGTCAGGGATTAACTTCGTCGCTAACCCGCTGGTCAATATCCACCTGCAGGGGCGTTTTGACGACTATCCTAAGCGCCGCGGCATCACGCGCGTGAAGGAACTCCAGGAAGCAGGCATTAACGTCTGCTTTGGTCATGACGATGTTTTTGACCCCTGGTACCCGCTGGGAACCGGCAATATGCTCCAGGTGCTGCACATGGGGTTACACGTCTGCCAGATGATGGGCTATCCGCAAATCGACAGCGGCCTGGATCTGATCACCCATAACAGCGCCCGTACCTTTGGCCTGAGCGATTACGGTATTGCCACGGGCAATCCGGCGAATCTGGTGATTTTGCCTGCGGAAAGCGGGTTTGAAGCGGTGCGCTGTCAGGTGCCGGTGCGCTGGTCGATTCGTCAGGGGCGGGTGATTGCCACGACGCAGCTGGCGCAGACGTGGATCCAGATGGATATCGGGGGTGAAGAGGTCAGCTTTGCCAGAAACAGCCCCTCTGCGTAGCGCAAAGGGGCGTGAAGGTTAGTGAGACGCTACCGCGTTGTGCTGGCGGTGGCGAGTCACGAAGCCCAGCACGAAGCACATGATGAACACCACGGCATACAGACCGTTAGCGGTGTGCAGCGCCGCCAGCGGGCCGCTGTGGGCAACGATCGGCCCCGTCACCACAAAGGTGAGCATGGTGCCGATGGTACCGCAGGTCAGCACGAAGTTAACCAGCTTCGGCGAAGCTACTTTGGTCTGCAGGGAGCCCAGCGTGATGATAGAGGTGTAAATCGCGCTGGAGAAGAAGCCCAGGGTCATAATGAACCACGGCATATTGTCCGGGGAACCGTTGATGAACAGATACATCAGCACGGTTGCCAGGCCCGCCAGCACCGTCAGGATGCGCTGCAGATCGAAGAAGCGCAGGATGAAGCTAAACGCCCACATGCCGAACATGTAAGACATCCAGAAATCGCTTACCAGTTTACCCGCGTCGTTCAGGCTCATGCCCAGGCCTTTCGCGTATTCCGGTACCCAGGAGATAAAGCCCAGCTGGCCCAGGATATAGCACAGGGCGGCGATGGAGAGGAACAGTACGCCGATGCCCCATTTCTCTTTCGCGACGGGTTCTGCGGCGGTTTGCGCTTTTTTGCCCAGAACCGGGAATTCACAGCCGAAGGTCAGAATAAAGATTGCTACGTAAACCAGACCGATACAGGCATAGACCCAGTACCACTCAATGCTGCGTGCCAGCAGAACGGCGGCCACCATCGGGAAAATCATCCCGGCCATGCTGAAGAAGGAGTCGGTGAACAGCAGGCGCGCGCCGCGCTGACGGCCTTCATACATATGGGTAATCAGGAACGTACCGATCGACATGGTGATCCCGCTGACCAGGCCGAGCACGAACATGGCGGCGGAGAACAACGCGATGCTGTGACTCAGCATCAGACCCGCCACGGCGGCGACCATCAGCACAAAACCAAAACGCAGCTGCGTCTTCAGCGGCACGATTTCCATCAGCCAGGCATTCAGGAAGATAGAAATCAGGATCCCGGCGTTGAGGAAGGTAAAGGTGTTACTCATACTGGAGACGGGCAGCTGGAAGTAGTCTGCGATATTCCCCATCACCATCCCGGTGACGATCACCAACGCGCCGGTCAGGGCGTAGGAGAAGAAGCTGATCCATGTGAGCTTGATGCGATTGCTGTTAGTCATGTCTGGCCTGTTCAAAAAAAGAAAAGCGCCCGGAGGGCGCTGAGAGCGGGCAGATTTTAGACATTAAAGTGATCCATTCATACCTTTTCAGAGAAATTTAAACTTCATTGCAGTTTTTTATGTGATCTCTATCACATAAAAAGACGCCGTAACCAATCGTTTGCGTGGTTACAACTGTTTCAATTTCGTAAAATTAGGTAAAAGGCTGGTCTCCGTTCATACTGCTCTTTAGAATCAAGCCATTCGCTTTTTATACTGCGCTTTGTTAAGGAATTCTCATGCTCAAATCAACACTGGCGGCTGTCGCAGCTGTGTTTGCTCTTTCTGCCGTTTCCCCTGCTGCGCTGGCAGCCAAAGGGGACCCTCACGTTCTGCTGACCACCTCTGCCGGGAATATTGAGCTGGAACTGAATAGCCAGAAAGCTCCGGTTTCCGTGAAAAACTTCCTCGACTATGTGAACAGTGGTTTTTATAACAACACCACTTTCCACCGCGTGATCCCTGGCTTCATGATTCAGGGCGGCGGTTTCAACGAGCAGATGCAGCAGAAGCAGCCGAACCCGCCGATCAAAAACGAAGCGGACAACGGCTTGCTGAACAAGCGCGGCACGATTTCCATGGCACGTACGGCGGATAAAGACAGCGCCACCAGCCAGTTCTTCCTCAATGTGGCGGATAACGCCTTTCTCGACCATGGCCAGCGTGACTTCGGTTACGCGGTCTTCGGTAAAATTGTGAAAGGGATGGACGTGGCGGATAAGATTTCTCAGGTTCCTACTCATGACGTCGGCCCGTACCAGAATGTGCCGTCCAAACCGGTCGTGATCCTCTCCGCAAAAGTACTGCCGTAACCCTCTTTGACACGGGCGGCGCTCGCCCGTGTAATGCCCCCTCCCTGCGAAAGCGCGTTTTGCTGCTTATACTTGTGGCAAACGGACTATTCAGGGAGGCGTTAAGTGAAAAAACTCACCGACAAGCAAAAATCCCGTATTTGGGAGCAGCAGCGTAACGTCAATCTTCAGGCCAGTTGTCTCCTTGAAAAAGGTCATGGTCCTTCAGAACCCCATATTGAGACGCTGGAGCTCGGGCCTTCCGCGCCCGGTTTACCCCATCTTTGCCTTATTCACCGCCATCTGTATCGCAAAGAGCTGAAGCGGGCGGGCGAATACCGTACCGACGATATTTTTAAAGGTGACATTCCTTTCTGCCACTTCGAGTACATCGAGAAGATGGGCAATGAATTGATGGCGGACCTGGAAAGCGAAAAGTATCTGGTGGGTCTTCAGAAAGAAACCTTTGTGAACAGAGTTAGTCACTACTACTGTGAAATCAATATGCTGCATCCTTTTATGAGCGGCAATGGTATTGCCCAACGGGTCTTCTTTGAGCAGCTGGCCATTCATGCCGGGTATATGCTGGACTGGCGGGGTATCGATCCCGAGCAGTGGGTGGCGGCGAACCGAAGCGGCGCCACGGGCGATTTGACTGCGCTGAACGCTGTCTTTGCCAAAGTAGTGAGCGAAGCGCGGGAATCTGAGTAGAATAGGGCGGCATTTTTTTCGGGAGCCGCCATGATTCTGCTGATTGATAACTACGATTCCTTCACCTGGAACCTTTACCAGTATTTTTGTGAGCTGGGAGCAGAGGTGGTTGTCCGCCGTAACGACGACGTGACTCTGGCCGATATTGCGACGCTGGCTCCGCAGAAAATTGTGATTTCACCCGGCCCCTGCACGCCGTCGGAATCGGGCGTGTCTCTGGATGTTATCCGGCACTATGCAGGCAAGCTGCCCATTCTGGGCGTCTGCCTGGGCCATCAGGCCATTGCCCAGGTATTCGGCGCCACCATCGTGCGTGCCGCGAAAGTGATGCACGGAAAAACGTCGCCGGTCACGCATACCGGTACCGGGGTATTCACGGGGCTCAATAATCCCTTAACCGTGACGCGCTACCATTCGCTGGTGATTGACCCGCCGACGCTGCCAGACTGCTTTGAGGTGACCGCCTGGAGCGATACGCAGGAGATCATGGGGATTCGCCACCGCGAGTGGGATCTTGAGGGCGTGCAATTCCATCCGGAAAGTATCCTTAGCGAGCAAGGGCATGACCTGCTGGCTAATTTCTTCCATCGCTGAATATCTGTTGCCTTGCTGTGATTTTTTATGCATATTTTGTGATTATATTTTCACAATCAATGTGACATAAAATGGATGGGCATGACATGGCAACTGAACAACCAGCAATTACCCGCGCAACATTCGATGAAGTGATTCTGCCGATTTATGCACCGGCTGAGTTTATCCCGGTTAAGGGGAAAGGCAGCCGCGTTTGGGATCAGCAGGGAAAAGAGTATGTGGATTTCGCGGGCGGTATTGCGGTCACGGCGCTGGGTCATTGCCATCCTGCGCTGGTGGAGGCGCTGAAAACCCAGGGCGAAACCCTGTGGCACACCAGTAACGTATTCACCAACGAGCCGGCGCTGCGTCTGGGCCGCAAAATCATTGATGCCACGTTTGCCGAGCGTGTGCTGTTTATGAACTCCGGCACCGAAGCCAACGAAACCGCCTTTAAGCTGGCGCGCTATTACGCGACGACGCGTCACAGCCCGTACAAAACCAAAATCATCGCCTTCCACAACGCCTTCCACGGGCGCTCGTTCTTTACCGTCTCCGTCGGCGGCCAGCCGAAGTATTCCGACGGCTTTGGCCCAAAACCGGCCGACATCGTCCATGTGCCGTTTAACGATCTGCATGCGGTGAAAGCGGTGATGGACGACCACACCTGCGCGGTAGTCGTGGAGCCAATTCAGGGCGAAGGCGGCGTGACGGCGGCCACCCCGGAATTCCTGCAAGGGCTGCGCGCGCTGTGTGATGAGCATCAGGCGCTGCTGGTGTTTGATGAAGTGCAGTGCGGAATGGGACGTACCGGCGATCTGTTCGCTTATATGCACTACGGTGTGACGCCGGATATTTTGACCAGTGCCAAAGCGCTCGGCGGTGGTTTCCCGGTGAGTGCGGTGCTGACGACTCAGGAGATCGCCTCTGCGTTCCATGTCGGTTCGCACGGCTCAACCTATGGCGGTAACCCGCTGGCGAGCGCCGTGGCGGGGGCGGCATTTGATCTCATCAATACCCCAGAAGTGCTGAACGGCGTGAATGCGAAGCGTGAGCTGTTCGTAAAACATCTGCAAAAGATCAATGATCAGTATGATGTGTTCAGCGAAATCCGTGGCATGGGTCTGCTGATCGGTGCCGAGCTCACGCCACAGTACAAAGGCCGCGCCCGCGATTTTCTGCATGCTGCCGCCCACGAAGGGGTAATGGTGCTGAATGCGGGGCCAGACGTGATGCGTTTCGCACCGTCGCTGGTGGTGGAAGAGAAAGACATTGAAGACGGGTTAACCCGCTTTGCCGCGGCGGTGGCGAAGATCGTTAAAGGCTAATACTCGGTTCGTTTTAACCGGCGCGTTAACCAAATGCCATGATGCGGACGCTGACGCCATGCCACCGACGAAATGGTGTGCATGGTGTTCAGGTGGCCCAGCACGCGCTGCAAATGCTGCTCCAGGGTGCTCATCGGCCCGTGGGTCAGCGTTTCCGGCGCTTCCAGAATGTTCGAATCCCCCGACTCACCCGGCGCGTCATACTCCAGACGCTGCTGACACCTCTGCAGGGCGATTTCACACGACTGCAAATAACGCTGCGCCAGATCCGGCGTTAGCATCGTGTGCTCGCGCGCCAGGGTGGTCATGGCGTTAATATGCTCGACGATAAACTGGCTGTGCGTGACCCAGAGCTTCATGTCCGCCAGATAGTGCGCGTTAAAGCCTGGCTCCTGCATCGCCTGGTTGAGCGAGTTAAACAGGGCATTGTGCGCCTGATTAACTTTCATCCGCTGATACGCCAGCGGGGAGGGCTGCGGGTCGTCGCTCAGGATCAGACGAATGGCCTGCTGGTCAGCCTCCAGCGCGTCGTGGGCGTTCTGGCGCAGCAATCCGCTTTGCCACTGCGGCCACAGCCAGACCATGCCACCAAAGGCGATCAGGCAGCCAATCAGCGTATCGATCAGGCGGGCAACGATAAACTGTTCGCCGTTTAGCGTAAGCAGCTGAAGGGTATATACCGCCGTCACCGTAAAGCCCACCATCGCCCAGCCGTAGTTTTTGCGGATAATCAGGTAACTCACCAGCGTAATCACCAGCATCCCAGCCAGGGTATACCCCTCGGGAACGTGGAAGTGTAGCGTTACGCCCGCAATAATCAGCCCCGCCATTGTGCCGCCTGCCCGGTGCAGAATACGTACCCGCGTGGCGCCGTAGCCGTTCTGGGTGACAAACAGCACGGTCATTAAGATCCAGTACGGTTTCGGCAGATGCAGCGCCATGCCCATCAGGCTGGCGATACTGAGCATAACGCTAATCCGCGCGGCATTGCGCAGGGCAGAAGACTTAAGAGAGAGATAGCTTCTGAGTGCTGGCAGGAGCGGCAGACGTTTTTGCTTATCCGCCATCAGGTCGCGGGGATACAGCGGGCGCTGGGTGCGCAGCACGCGGGCAATGCGGCTGAAGTGCCAGGCGGCAAACTGGCCGACCGGGTTATCCGGATGCTGACGAGCAATTTTCTCCAGCGCGCCGAGCTGTTTATCCATGTTAAAGCGCGTGGGGTAGCGGTGATAGAGAATGTCGTCCGCCAGCACCCGCAGGCGCGCGGAGACGGTCTGCGCATTCCAGCGGATCACCGCCTCGGCGTGGCTGCGCTCGACCAGCTTTTGCACCTCTTGTGGGTGATGAAGGCTCACGGAGATATGCTCCTGCAGATCCAGCCCCACCTGGAAGGTGCGCAGCAGGCGTTTATATTCGTGATTCTTGTTGGCGGCGAGCATATGCAGCTGCTGATAGCACTGGCTTATCAGATCCACCACCTTTTGCTGGCGCGTCAGCAGCGGCGGTAAGGATTTTTCCGGGTCGGTATGCTGGGTCAGCAAGGTGTATTTGGCTTCGCAGTAATCCGCAAGCTGGACATACAACAGGCTCAGAGATTCACGCAGCGGCTGTTCCCGCCACAGCCAGAACCAGAACCAGTTAAACAGCCCGTACCACAACGTGCCGAGGGCGTAGATCAGCAGCGGCTCCCACACCGGCATATTCCCGGCGAGGCTCAGGGTGAAGATGGCGGCAATCAGTGAAGCGGGAAGCAGGCGGGCGTGCAGGGAACTGATTTCTGCGGTAACACCGAGGCTCATCGCCAGTACGGTCAGGATCAGCGGCAGCGGAATATCGCGCGCCAGTAAAAGCTGCACGGCGAGGCTACAGCCAGCAAACAGCGAACCGCCAACGATCAGGCGTTTGAAAAAGCGTTTATGCGGCGTGTCCAGACCGGCGATGTTGCAGCAGGCGGGAACGAGAGAAAACAGCAGACCCTGCTGGAGATGTCCCAGAATCAGGCCCACGGCCACAGGAAGGCACAACACCAGCGTTTGTCGCAGTGCGTAATTAACTTCCGGGTGATAGATCAGCCTGCGCCACATGGGGAATAGAGACAAAAACGGCGTGACACCTTGCGATGGCACGCCGTTTGAGCGGAATTAACGCGTTCCGTAGACCACGATGGTTTTACCGTGGGCTGAGATCAGGTTCTGATCTTCCAGCATTTTCAGGATACGACCCACCGTTTCGCGGGAGCAACCGACGATCTGACCAATTTCCTGACGGGTAATTTTAATTTGCATGCCGTCCGGGTGGGTCATGGCGTCTGGCTGTTTCGCCAGGTTCAGCAGGGTCTGCGCGATACGACCGGTGACGTCCAGGAAGGCGAGGTTACCCACTTTCTCGGATGTGACCTGCAGACGACGCGCCATCTGGGAAGAAAGACGCATCAGGATGTCAGGGTTTACCTGAATCAACTGACGGAATTTCTTGTAAGAAATTTCAGCCACTTCACATGCTGTCTTTGCACGAACCCAGGCGCTACGTTCCTGGCCTTCTTCAAACAGGCCCAGTTCACCGATAAAATCGCCCTGGTTCAGATAAGAAAGGATCATCTCTTTCCCTTCCTCATCTTTGATCAGCACTGCCACCGAGCCTTTGACGATGTAATACAACGTTTCCGCTTTTTCACCCTGGTGAATCAGCGTGCTCTTCGATGGGTACTTATGAATGTGGCAATGAGACAAGAACCATTCGAGAGTCGGGTCTGTTTGCGGTTTGCCAAGCACCATGCGCTGTTATCCTCTGTTATAAGCTGTCACCAGAGTCATCAGATGCATCCGGACTCTGGGGTTGCAATCGAATTCTTACCCATACCCTGGGAAGTCGGCTGTCGTAACGTTTCGCAGCCAGTAAAGTTTGATGTCCTCTGCATACATGTGTAACGTCAATGTATTACTGTAGCATCCTGAGTGTTTTAGCATAGCTTTCGCCGCGTGTCTCCTGGTGTCTCGCTTCAGCATGATGCAGGTCGCCTTCCGTTGCGAGAAATGTAACGCACGCGTAATCTGTCACCGAAAATGCAACGTTGGAGTTAAAGAATATGCAAGCGCGCGTGAAATGGGTTGAAGGTTTAACGTTCCTGGGCGAATCCGCGTCAGGGCACCAGATTTTGATGGACGGTAACTCCGGCGATAAAGCCCCCAGCCCAATGGAAATGGTGCTGATGGCGGCGGGTGGATGCAGCGCGATTGACGTTGTGTCGATTCTGCAAAAAGGTCGTCATGACGTGACGGATTGCGAGGTTAAACTCACCTCAGAACGTCGCGAAGAGGCGCCACGCCTGTTCACCCACATTAATCTGCACTTTGTGGTCACCGGTAAAGCGCTGAAAGACGCGGCGGTTTCGCGTGCTGTGGATCTGTCTGCGGAAAAATACTGCTCTGTGGCGTTAATGCTGGAGAAAGCGGTAAAAATCACGCATTCGTATGAAGTGATCGAGGCTTAATCTTTTGGCGGGTGGCGCTTCGCTGACCCGCCCTACAAAAGCATGAACCCAGGCCCGGTAAGCGCAGCGCCACCGGGCAGAACAACTCACGCAATCTGCTTCCCTTCCATCAACCGCTCCACCAGTGGCGTCATGATGAGCTCCATCGCCAGCCCCATTTTTCCGCCTGGTACCACTAACGTATTCATGTGCGAAATAAACGAGCCCTGCAGCATCGCCAGCAGCCAGGGGTAATCAATGCCTTCGAGATTGCGGAAATGGATCACCACAAAGCTCTCGTCCAGCGACGGGATGGTTTTCGCCGCGAACGGGTTAGAGGTGTCCACCGTCGGCACGCGCTGGAAGTTAATGTGCGTGCGGGAGAACTGTGGCGTGAGGTAGTTGATGTAGTCTTCCATGGAGCGCACCACCGAATCCATCACCGCTTCGCGCGAATGGCCGCGCTCGCTCATGTCGCGCGTCAGCTTCTGGATCCACTCCAGGTTCACGATAGGCACCACGCCGACCAGCAGATCCACATGGCGCGCCACGTCATGCTGTGGGGTGACTACGCCGCCGTGTAATCCCTCATAAAACAGCACATCGGTGGGTTCCGGCAGCGGCTGCCAGGGGGTAAAGGTGCCCGGCACCTGATTCCACGGCACAGCTTCATCATAGGTATGCAGATACTTACGCGACTGCCCTTTGCCGCTCTGACCGTACTCCAGGAAGGTTTGCTCAAGAAGGCCAAAGTCATTGGCTTCGGGACCGAAATAGCTGATGTGTTTACCCAGATCGCGCGCCTTACGGATCGCCATGTCCATTTCAGGTCGCGTATAGCGGTGAAAACTGTCGCCTTCGACCTCCGCCGCCCGGAGATTCAGTTGGGCGAAAATCTTACGAAACGCGAGGCTGGTGGTGGTCGTTCCCGCACCACTCGACCCCGTAACGGCAATAATGGGATGTCTGGCAGACATAGCAACTCCCTGACTGAAAGTGTTGGAAGGTCAGCCGTGAAACGCGTTGCGGGGCATGATATTGACCGTCTCATGCAGTTCTGACCACACCAGCACCACGTCGCCGCTTTTCAGCTGGCGTTTTACATCGTTGACCTTCTGCTCGAGTGAGCGTTCATGTTCACCATAATCGGTGCCTTCACGTAATACAAAGCTTTCAATCAGATTATCGAGCGTTTCGGGAGACAGATCCTGCCAGGGGATGATCATTTTGCACCGTCCAGATAAGGAGTAAGCCAGTCAGGAATACGCGCCTCCAGCCACATTTTCGGGCGGCGCAGCGTCCCGCCAATAAACCCAACGTGGCCGCCATGTTCAGTCAACTGATAGTGAACATTGTCGGGAAGGAATTCCTGCGCGGGAATAGAGTGATGATCCATAAAGGGGTCATCTTTGGCGTGAATAATCAGCGTCGGCTGGGTGATTTTGCTGAGCAACGGCATGGCGCTGCACTGACGGTAATAGTCGATCGCATCGGCGAAGCCGTGAATTTTTGCGGTGATCAGATCGTCGAATTCACGAATGCGGCGCACCTTTTTCAGCTGGCGCAGGCTGACCGGCAGGGTATCCGGGTAAGCCTTCAGCTTACGTGCGGCGTTGGCTTTCAGCAGGTTGAGCAGATAGCGCTGATAGACGCGGGAAAACCCTTTATCCATATGGTAGCTGCACTGCTCCAGCATAAACGGCGCGGAGACAATCACTGCGGCATTGAGCGGTACGCTGTCGCCCTCTTTGGCCAGCAGGCAGGCGAGCATATTTCCGCCCAGCGAATACCCCACGGCCGCCGTTGGCACGGTGCCATAGTTTTCCCGCAGCCAGTGTAAAAACCAGGTTCCGTCTTCGGTTTCACCCGAGTGATAGATGCGTTTCTGACGATTTGGCTCGCCGCTGCAGCCACGAAAATGCATCACCACCCCGAGCCAGCCGCGCGCTTTTGCCGCCTCAATCAATCCATGCGCATAAGGGCTGTGCAGACTCCCTTCCAGACCATGAAAAACCACCAGACGCGGCTTATGACGTGCCTGCTCGGGGTCTTCGCTCCAGGCGAGATCCAGAAAATCACCGTCTGGCAGGTCAAGCCGCTGCCAGTGCGGCGTGAACTGAACCTTACGGCGGATCAGCCGTGGCAGCATGGTCTGCAAATGGCAGTTGGACACACCGCGCATGGGCACGAACTCGGTGCTGTCTTCGGCTGCAATGTCGAAGTCTGTTGGAATGATTTGGGTCATAAGCGCGATGCTGATTCTTGTCGGAAATTAACGATACTTTCCGAATTGTACCCCGTTTAGCCTGGTTTTCCGAAACATGAACTGATCCCGATCACAAATCTTTACCGTGATTATTACTCTCAGGCTAATGATTCCGCTCTACGCTTAATTGATGCCTTTCCCACCAGAGCGCACACTTTACTCAACGTTAAGCAAATCAAAATGATTAGCTGAATCAGGAGGTTAATAATGTTATCTGGGCAAACACCCACCCGGCAATGGAACACGCGACGCAGCGAAAAAGCGCGTCGTCTGGCGTCCGTACCGGTGCAGGGCAAGGTACTGCCAACCGGCGACCTTGTCGCCATGCTGGAAAAACTGATCGCCCCTGGCGATAAGGTCGTTCTGGAAGGTAACAACCAGAAGCAGGCCGATTTCCTTTCACGCTCGCTGGCTGAAGTGAACCCGCAAATTGTCCACGATCTGCATATGATCATGCCGAGCGTCGGCCGTAGCGAGCATCTGGATATCTTTGAGAAAGGCATCGCCCGCAAGCTGGACTTCTCCTTCTCCGGGACGCAGAGCCTGCGAATCTCCCAGCTGCTGGAAGATGGTCAGCTCGAAATCGGCGCTATCCATACCTATATCGAGCTCTATTCACGCCTCTACGTCGACCTCTCGCCCAACGTGGCGCTGATTGCGGGGTTTAAAGCAGACCGCAAAGGCAACCTCTACACCGGGGCGAGCACCGAAGATACTCCGGCACTGGTGGAAGCCGCGGCCTTCCACGACGGGATTGTGATTGCGCAGGTGAATGAACTGGTGGACGACGAATGCGACCTGCCGCGCGTCGATATTCCGGGCTCCTGGATTGACTATGTTGTCGTTGCCGACAAGCCATTCTTTATCGAACCGCTGTTTACCCGTGATCCGCGACTGATCAAACAGGAACACATCCTGATGGCGATGATGGCGATTAAGGGCATCTACGCGGAACATCAGGTGCAGTCCCTCAACCACGGGATCGGTTTTAACACCGCAGCGATTGAACTGCTGCTGCCGACCTACGGCGAACAGCTCGGCCTGAAGGGCAAAATCTGTAAGCACTGGACCCTGAACCCGCACCCAACGCTGATCCCGGCAATTGAAAGCGGCTGGGTGGAAAGCGTGCACTGCTTCGGCGGCGAGCTGGGGATGGAAGAGTACATCCGCGCCCGTCCGGACATCTTCTTTACCGGTGCCGACGGCTCCATGCGTTCCAACCGTGCGTTCTGTCAGCTGGCCGGTCAGTATGCGGTCGATATGTTTATCGGCTCAACTCTGCAGGTTGATGGTTACGCCAACTCCTCAACGGTGACACGCGGTCGTCTTTCCGGCTTCGGCGGTGCGCCAAACATGGGGCACGACCCACATGGTCGTCGCCACGCTACACCGGCCTGGCTGAACATGATCACCGAACCTGACCCGATGCAGCGCGGTAAAAAACTGGTCGTGCAGATGGTGGAAACCTTCCAGGCGGGCGTAAAGCCGACCTTTGTGGAAAAGCTTGATGCTGTTGACGTGGCAAAAGCGTCCGGGATGCCTCTGGCGCCGGTCATGATATACGGCGACGACGTGACGCACGTGCTGACGGAAGAGGGGATTGCTTACCTCTATCGCGCCAAAGATCTTGAGGAGCGTCGTGCCATGGTCGCCGCTGTGGCGGGGATTACCGATATCGGCCTGGGCGTGGATGCTAAACGCGTGGCGGAACTGCGCCAGAGCGGCAAGGTTGTTTATCCGGAAGATATGGGTATTCGCCGCACCGACGCCACCCGCTCTCTGCTGGCGGCGGGCAGCGTGTCAGACCTCGTTGAATGGTCCGGCGGTCTGTACAACCCACCTGCGAAATTCCGGAGCTGGTAATGAAACTTCTGCCCCAGATTCAGGTTGAAGGCGGTGCCGAATGGCTGGCGCGAACCGCCACGCAGTGTCTGATTGACGAAGCACGATTAAGCCCGAAACCCGGTCTGGTGGACAGTCGGGGGAACGGTGCGCACCACGATTTATCCCTTGCGCTGATGGAGCGCTCCGCGCGCAGCCTGACCCCGACGTTTCAGGCGCTGGCGCAGCAAAGCTGGCTGCGTCCGGCAGATATTGCGCTTCGGCAAACCGTTGGCCGTCTTGGTCGCGAAGGCGAGCAGCAGATGATGGCTGCAACGTGTGGCGTAAACACCCATCGCGGCGCGATTTGGGCGCTGGGGTTGCTGGTCAGCGCGGTGGCGATGCTGGGCGGGGAAGCCAGGGCGCACGACGTCGCCCGCACTGCCGCGCAGCTGGCGAAACTCCCTGACGAGGCGGCGCCGAAAGTGTTCAGCAAAGGCCTTCGCGCCACGCACCGCTACCGCGTACCGGGTGCACGCGAAGAGGCTCAGCAGGCGTTCCCGCACATTATGCAGCGCGCGTTGCCGCAGCTTCGCCTGAGCCGTCTCAACGGCAGCAGTGAAACGCACGCCAGGCTTGACGCGCTGATGGCGATCATGACGTCGCTTACCGACACCTGCGTGCTGTCGCGCGCCGGGCTGGAGGGGCTGGACGCCATGCAGGACGGTGCCCGTGCGGTACTGAACGCCGGAGGTTGTGCAACGGCTGCAGGCCAGCAGGCGCTGGCTAACTTAGACCGTCAGATGCTGGTGCTAAACGCCTCCCCAGGCGGCGCTGCTGACCTGCTTGCTGCCACGCTGTTTCTCGATCGCGTCGAAACGCCTTATTCAAAGCATTAAGAGGATGTTATGGAAAAAATCACATTGACCGTGCCAGCCAGCCGCGCGTTAAGCGGCAGGGCCCTGGCAGGGGTAGTCGGTTCCGGGGATATGGAGGTGCTCTTCACCGCCGAACCGGGCCAGACGTTAACCATTGATATCACCACCTCCGTCGACAACAGCCGGGGTCGCTGGGAGGCACTGTTCAACCGCCTGCAAACGGTCAGTAGCCTGCCAGCAGGAAAACTGACCATTCATGATTTCGGCGCGACGCCGGGCGTGGCTCGCATTCGTATCGAACAGGTTTTTGAGGGGGTGAGCCATGCGTGATGACAGCAGCTTTATCGAATTGAAAGCACGCCAGCGTGCGCAGGCCCTGCTCGATGAGGGTAGCTATCGCGAACTGCTGGATCCGTTTGAAGGCATTATCTCTCCGTGGCTTGGGCCACAGGGCATTGTTCCGCAGGCGGACGACGGCATGGTGGTGGCGAAAGGCACGATCAACGGTCAGCCAGCCGTTGTGGTCGCCATTGAAGGTGCGTTCCAGGGCGGCAGCATGGGTGAAGTGTCCGGTGCCAAAATGGCGGCGGCGCTGGAGCTGGCGGCAGAAGATAACCGCAACGGCATTCCGACTCAGGCTGTGCTGTGCCTCGAAACCGGCGGCGTTCGTCTGCAGGAGGCGAACCTGGGTCTGGCCGCCATTGCCGATATCCACGCGGCGATTGTTGACCTGCGTCGTTACACGCCCGTTATCGGGATTGTCGCAGGGACCGTGGGCTGCTTCGGTGGGATGTCCATCGCGGCGGCGCTGTGCAGCTACCTGATTGTGACCCGCGAAGCGCGTCTCGGACTGAACGGTCCGCAGGTCATCGAGCAGGAAGCGGGGATTGAAGAGTACGACTCCCGAGACCGTCCGTTTATCTGGAGCATGACCGGTGGCGAAGTGCGCTATCAAAGCGGGCTGGTTGACGCGCTGGTCGGTGACGGTATCAACGCGGTGAAAGCGGCGATGAACGACGCGATTGCCAGGGGCGTACCCGCGAAACACCGCACCGATAACTACGACGATTACCTGAACCGTCTGACGAATTTCGACACCCGCAAACAGGCCGATGCCGAACAAATTAACGCGCTTTTTGCCCGGGAGGTGAAATGATGACTAACGCAATAAGTCGTGGCGAACTCTGGATGACTCTGCTCGCGCCGAATGCAAAACGTGTGGAAGGGCTTTGCCCGTCCGTGCAGGCGGCAGACGGCGAACTGAACGGTGAAGCGGTGCGTTTTGTTGCCGTGGTGCCGGATGCCCACAACCATTTCCCGCGCGCGGCGAAAGGGGAAGTTGGTCTGCTGGAGGGCTGGACGCTGGCGAAAGTGGTGAGCGAAACCGTGGCTGAGGATGCCAGTAAGTCCGTGAAGCGTCCGATTGTGGCGGTAATTGACGTCCCAAGCCAAGCCTATGGCCGTCGCGAAGAGGCGTTTGGTATCCACCAGGCGCTGGCGGGGGCTGCCGCCGCGTATGCGAATGCGCGTCTGGCCGGTCATCCGGTGATTGGGCTTATCGTCGGTAAAGCGATGTCCGGCGCATTTCTGGCGCATGGCTACCAGGCTAATCGCCTGATTGCTTTCAACGATAAAGGGGTGTTGATCCACGCGATGGGTAAAGAGTCTGCGGCGCGCATTACGTTGCGAACCGTCGACGCGCTGGAAAAACTGGCGGCCACCATTCCGCCGATGGCCTATGACATCAGCAACTACGCCACCCTGGGGTTGCTTTCAAACCTGCTGGACATCAGCAACCCGGATGCCCCCTCCGATAACGATCTGGCGCAGGTGAAAACCACCCTGCAACAGGCCATCAGTGACGCTCGTCAGGACACCACGCTGAACAATCGTCTGGGTGCTGACAACCGCCGCAGCTCTGCCCTCGTACGCGAACGCATGCGGGCAAGCTGGTAAGTAAAAAGAGACCTGCCAGATGCACGACCCCGCGGACGTAACCGTTACGTCCGCGCGGGAACCTGCATCCTGAAAATAATAATCATCGCGCCAGTGCTTAAACTTTTTTACTACAGGTGAATTATGACTTACGTAATTGTTCATGCTCTTGCACCGATTTTCGTCATCATGCTGCTGGGATTCTGGGCCGGTAAGGCAAAGATGGTCGATAACAAAAACGTTTCCCTGCTTAATATTTTCGTGATGGATTTTGCACTGCCTGCCGCGCTGTTCAGCGCCACCGTGCAAACGCCGTGGACCGGCATTGTGGCCCAGTCGCCGCTGATTCTGGTACTGACCCTGGCGATGTGGATAACCTATGCGGCCATCTACTTCCTCGCCACCGGCGTCTTTAAAAAATCGCCGCAGGATGCCGCCGTGCTGACGCTGACCGTCGCCCTGCCAAACTATGCGGCGCTCGGCCTGCCTATTCTGGGCAGCGTGCTGGGTGAAGGTTCATCGACATCACTGTCTGTTGCGGTCTCCATCGCCTGCGGTTCGGTGCTGATGACCCCGTTCTGCCTGCTCATTCTGGAACGTGAAAAAGCGCGCACCGAAGGGAATAACTCTGGCTCAACGCTCTCCATGCTGCCGGTGCTGATGTGGCGTTCGATTAAAAAACCGATCGTGATGGGCCCGCTGCTGGGTGTCATTTTGTCCGCCATCGGTATCAAAATGCCGGAACTGGTGCTGGCGGCGATTAAACCGCTGGGGCTGTCCGCGACCGCTGCAGCGCTGTTCCTGACCGGGGTGATCCTCTCTGCCCGTAAGCTGCAGATCAACACCATGGTGATCACGTCAACTATCGCCAAGCTGCTGATTCAGCCTGCGATTGCCTGGGGTATCGTTTTACTCTTTGGTCTGCACGGTTCCGTGGCGATCACCGCTATCCTGATGATTGCGCTTTCTGCGGGCTTCTTCGGTGTGGTGTTCGGTAACCGCTTTGGCGTGCAGTCTCCGGATGCGGAAGCCGTGCTGCTGTTAAGCTCCGTACTGTGTATCCTGTCGCTGCCGCTGTTTATCTCGCTGACCTCAGGAATGTAATCATGACCATAACATTACGCCCCCACGACCTCATCTGGCTTACCGCGCGAGACGCGCTGGAAGGCATCACCGACGACTGGGTGGAGGCGGCCTGGCATACCGGTTTGCCGGTCGTAGTGCGGCGTGATGTTGATAACGCTGGCCGTATTCCCGTTGGCGTGCGCGGCCTGCGCCGCGACCAGCGTGCGGCCGGATGGGTGAAACCAGAACACGTAACGCGTGTGGTGTCACCCGAATCACTGAGCGTAACGGCGGATCTGCTGCGCTCGCCCTTTGTGACGCAGCCACCGGTACAGGTGGCGCTACAACTTTCTCAGCAGCTGTGGCCATGGTCGTGGGGCATTACCGGCAGCACTGGCTATGCGCTGGCGACCGGTATTCCGGTTATCCACGCCGACAGCGATCTCGACCTGGTGATCCGCGCCCCTCAGCCGATTTCCCCTGATGCGTTTACCGCATGGCAGTCGCAGTTGAGCCGCGCATTGTGCCGGGCGGATACGCAGGTCGATACACCCGAAGGGGGATTTGCGCTGGCGGAGTGGCTGCGCGACGGCAAAACGCTGCTGAAAACGCGCCGCGGACCGCGTCTGGTAACGGACCCGTGGCGCAGGGAGGAGTAATGAAAATACTGTTTACCTTTCCGGGGCAGGGCACTCAGCATGAAGGTATGCTGCATAACCTGCCGGGAACGGCGTTGGCTCAGGCGCGTAAGGTACTGGGAAGCGAAGTCGATACGCTGGACAGTGCAGCCTCGTTACGCCACACCCGCGCGGTTCAACTTTGTCTGTTGATTTCAGGCGTGGCCTGGGCACGCGAGCTTGAACGTCGCGGCGTGACGCCGGATATCGTCAGCGGGCTGTCCATTGGCGCATACCCGGCGGCGGTTATCGCGGGCGCGCTGGATTTCACCGACGCGCTTAGGCTGGTCGCGCTGCGTGGCGATTTAATGGAGCAGGCATATCCGCACGGCTATGGCCTGACGGCGATTATGGGGTTGACCCTGTCGCAGGTGGAACAGCTTATCGAAGGCACGGGCACGTATATCGCGAACCTGAACGCCGAAACGCAGATTGTGATCGCCGGACGCGATGACGGGATGGCGCAGGTAGCCGAGCGCGCGCTGGCGAAAGGGGCGAGCAAGGCCAAACGACTGGCGGTCAGCGTACCATCGCACTGCGCGCTGCTGGAGGAGCCGGCGCAGAAGCTGGTGGCGGCGTTTGAAAAAGTGACGCTCTCTCGCCCACGCTTAGCGTATCTTAGCGGCAGCACCGGCCGCGTGCTGTGGCAGCCGGAGAAGATCGCCGACGATCTGGCGATGAATATGGCCCGCACCGTGCGCTGGCAGGAGGCAGTCATTTCCGCCAACGAACGCGACGCGCGACTGGCTATTGAGATGCCGCCCGGCGGCGTGCTGACCTGCTTAACGCGACAGGCGGCGTGGGAAGGGGAGTCTATATCGCTGGAGCGCAGCGGGGTGGATGTGGCGGTGCATCTGGCGGGGCGGCTTCGAGCGTAGGTTTTTCGCCCGGTGGCGGCTGCGCCTTACCGGGCCTACAATCCGGGAGTAGGCTCGGTAAGCGTAGCGCCACCGGGCAATAACATCAGGCACCTTCCTGAAGGCTGCGCGCATACATCCGCCCTTCGGCGGCCAGTGCGCGCAGGCTCGGATCCTGCTCGCGGTTGCGGGCAAATACAATCGCAATCAGCTGCTGCATCTGGTACGGTTCCGCCAGCTTCAATAGCTGCACCGAGTTCTCATACACTTTCTTCATCCTCCCCGGCATCAGCGTAAAACCGACGCCCGCCTGCACCAGGCTCAACATAGAGAAAATGTCATTCACGCGCGTGACGATTTCCGGCTCGAATCCGGCGATGTGGAACGCTTCCTGGAACCCGGCGTAGGTGGCGAACCCTTCTGCCAGCGCGACAAATTTCTGGTGTTTGTAATCACGAAGATCCGCTGGCCCATGGGCGTTCAGCGTGGCGGACGCGGGCGCGGCAAGGAAAATGTCGTCGTGAAACAGGGGCAGTACTTCGAGGCTGTTACGGTCGATATCGCTTTCGGAGATGGAGATCAATATGGCGTCCAGCGACCCTTCGTCCAGCATGTGTAGCAACGTGTCGTTAGAGCCCATCGTCAGATCCATCTCCAGATCCGGACGGCGTAATTTCATGCCCATAATCAGGCGCGGTACGGTTTCCAGAGTGAGCGAGTAGAGCGTACCGACGCGCAACCGACCCTGGCCGATACCGGCGATTTTGCGCGACTCTTCCAGCCCGCGCTCCATCACCTGCATGACTTCCTGGCAATATTCCAGCAGCGTCCAGGCGGAAGGCAGCGCAATCAGATTGCGCCCCTTGTGGGTAAAAAGCGGGCAGCGCACGTTCTCTTCCAGCGTGTGCAGCGCGCGGTGCACGCTGACACCGCTCAGCCCGAGCGTTTCGGCGGTACGGGCGATATTCCCTTTCTCCATGAAGGTCATGAAGATGCTGAGTTTGCGGAATGTAATCTCGCTCGTGATATCGAAACGCATAACCCTCCCGGTGTGTTAGTCGGCCTGCAGCATCGCTTCCAGCTGTTCCTGCGCGTCCAGCCACGCCATTTCGCACGCTTCGAGGCTCGATTTGGTCTTTGCCTGCGTTTGCAGGCAATCCGTCAGCTCCGCTTTACGGCTTTGATCGTACAGGCCGCTGTCGCCCAGCTTCTCTTCAACGGTGGCAAGCGTGGCGTTGAGCTTCTCCATCTCTTTTTCCAGACGGGCAATCTCTTTACGCAGCGGCTGAGTCTGGGTGCGCAGCTCCGCTTCCCGGCGCTTCTGGTCTTTACGCGCCTGCGCGCTGTTGGCGTTGTCTTTCGCCGACTCATCCGGCTGGTTTTCCTGCTTCTGCACGTCCGTCAGCCACTGCTGGTAGTCTTCCAGATCGCCGTCGAACGGTTCAACTTTGCCATCATGCACCAGGTAGAGATCGTCTGTGGTGGAGCGGATCAGGTGACGATCGTGCGAGACCACCACCAGCGCGCCTTCGAACTCAATCAGCGCTTCGGTCAGCGCCTGACGCATGTCGAGATCCAGGTGGTTGGTCGGTTCATCGAGCAGCAGCAGGTTCGGGCGCTGCCAGACGATCAGCGCCAGTACCAGGCGGGCTTTTTCACCGCCGGAGAAACGCTCGGTGTTTTCGGTGACTTTATCGCCCTGGAAGCCGAAGCCGCCGAGGTAATCGCGCAGCTTCTGCTCCATTTCCTGCGGTGCCAGACGCGCAAGGTGCTGGATAGGCGATTCATCCGCGCGTAAAAATTCCAGCTGATGCTGAGCGAAATAGCCAAGCTTAATGCCTTTCGCCAGGCCGATTTCGCCGCTGACCGGGTTAAGTTCGCCCGCCAGGAGTTTGATTAGCGTTGATTTACCGGCGCCGTTACGCCCCAGCAGACCGATACGTGAGCCCGGCACCAGGTTGAGCTTAATGGAGTCGAGAATAATGCGATCGCCATAGCCCGCGCTCACTTTTTCCATTTTCAGCAGCGGATTCGGCAGGCTTTCCGGCTCGCGGAAATTGAAGTGGAACGGGTTATCGACGTGCGCCGGGGCAATCATCTCCATGCGTTCCAGCATCTTGATGCGGCTCTGGGCCTGCTTGGCTTTAGAGGCTTTGGCCTTAAAGCGATCCACAAAGCTTTGCAGGTGCGCCACGCGCTGCTGCTGGCTTTCGTACATCGCCTGCTGCTGGGCCAGGCGCGTCGCGCGCTGGCGCTCGAAAGAGCTGTAGTTGCCGGTATATTCGAACATCGTTTGCTGTTCGATATGAATGATTTTATCCACCACCGGATCGAGGAAGTCGCGGTCGTGGGAGATCAGAATCAGAGTGCCCTGATAGCTCTTAAGCCACTTCTCCAGCCAAATAACCGCATCGAGATCGAGGTGGTTAGTCGGTTCATCGAGTAGCAAAAGATCAGAACGGCAGATCAGCGCCTGCGCCAGGTTGAGGCGCATACGCCAGCCGCCGGAGAAGTCGCTGACCGGGCGTTCCAGCTGTTCATTGCTGAAGCCCAGGCCGTGCAGCAGGCTGGAGGCGCGGGAGCGAATGGTCCACGCGTCGATGGCGTCCAGCTTGCCATGAACGGTGGCGATGGCGTGACCGTCGTTGCGCTCGTTGGCGGCGTGGAGTTCCGCTTCGAGTTTGCGGTATTCACGGTCGCCGTCGATAACATAGTCGAGGGCCGGTTCGCTCAGGGCAGGCGTCTCCTGGTTCACCCAGGCGAGCTGCCAGTTTCCCGGATAAGTAAAGCTTCCGCCATCCGCGCTAATCTCGTTTTTCAGCAGCGCCAGCAGCGTGGATTTGCCACAGCCGTTTTTGCCGACCAGACCCACTTTTTGGCCCGGGTTGATGGTAGCAGTGGCGTTATCGAGCAGAACGCGCACGCCGCGACGAATTTGTAACGAGGAGAAAACAATCATAGAAGCGCCGTATGTTCCGACTATGTTAATTTGTCATTATGATAATGTAAGGTGTGGGCCATTTTCCGCACCGGGCCGCCATGGTAGCCCAAAACAACAACGATACACAAAAACAGAAACACGACCGGGAGGGGAATGATGTCTCAGACAGCGAAAGTGCTGCTGCTGTATGCCCATCCGGAATCTCAGGACTCGGTGGCGAACCGGGTGCTGCTTAAGCCGGCCACACAGCTCAGTAACGTTACGGTGCACGATCTCTACGCGCACTATCCTGATTTCTTTATTGATATTCCGTACGAGCAGGAACTGCTGCGTCAGCATGACGTGATTGTGTTCCAACACCCGCTTTACACCTATAGCTGTCCGGCACTGCTGAAAGAGTGGCTGGACCGCGTGCTGAGCCGCGGCTTCTCCAGTGGGGTGGGGGGAAACCAGCTGGCGGGAAAGTACTGGCGTAGCGTGATCACCACCGGTGAACCCGAAAGTGCTTACCGTCACGACGGGCTGAACCGTTATCCGATGAGCGATATCCTGCGGCCATTCGAGCTGACGGCGGCGATGTGCCGTATGCACTGGATGAGCCCGATCATTGTCTACTGGGCACGGCGTCAGGATCCGAAAGAACTGGCCAGCCACGCCAGAGCTTATGGCGAGTGGCTGGCATCGCCGATTCCGGCAGGAGGTCGTTAATGGAAGGATCGAATTTGCTCCTCGCCGGGGTACTGTTTTTATTTGCGGCCGTCGTCGCGGTTCCGCTTGCCGCCCGTCTCGGCATCGGTGCGGTACTGGGATATTTGCTCGCGGGGATCGCCATTGGTCCCTGGGGACTGGGATTCATCAGCGATGTGGATGAAATTCTCCATTTCTCCGAGCTAGGCGTGGTGTTCCTGATGTTCATCATCGGTCTGGAACTGAATCCCTCTAAATTGTGGCAGCTCCGACGCTCTATCTTTGGCGTGGGTGCCGCGCAGGTGTTGTTCAGCGCCGCGATTCTGGCTGGCCTGCTAATGCTGACCCACTTTTCCTGGCAGGCCGCGGTGATAGGCGGGATTGGTCTCGCCATGTCGTCGACGGCGATGGCGTTGCAGCTGATGCGCGACAAAGGGATGAACCGCAATGAAGCCGGGCAGCTGGGCTTTTCGGTGCTGCTGTTTCAGGATTTAGCGGTGATCCCGGCGCTGGCGCTGGTGCCGCTGCTGGCGGGTTCTGGCGACGATAGCTTCGACTGGGCAAAGATTTCCATGAAGGTGCTGGCTTTTGCGGGCATGCTGATTGGCGGACGCTTCCTGTTGCGTCCGGTGTTCCGCTTTATTGCCGCATCGGGCGTGCGTGAAGTGTTTACCGCTGCGACGCTGTTGCTGGTGCTTGGCTCGGCGCTGTTTATGGACGCGCTGGGGCTATCAATGGCGCTGGGTACTTTTATCGCCGGGGTGCTGCTGGCGGAGAGCGAGTATCGTCACGAACTGGAAATTGCCATCGATCCCTTCAAAGGGCTCCTGTTAGGGTTGTTCTTTATTTCGGTGGGGATGGCGCTCAATCTCGGTGTGCTTTATACCCATCTGCTCTGGGTTGTGGTCAGCGTCGCCATCCTGGTGGCGGTGAAAATGCTGGTGCTGTACGTCATGGCGCGTATTTACGGGTTGCGCAGTTCGGAACGTATGCAGTTTGCCAGCGTGTTAAGCCAGGGGGGAGAGTTCGCGTTTGTGCTGTTTTCCGCCGCGTCCTCTCAGAAGCTGTTTAAGGACGATCAGATGGCGCTGCTGCTGGTGACGGTGACGCTGTCGATGATGACCACGCCGCTGCTGATGAAGCTGGTGGATAAACTGCTGTCGCGCCGCTTAAACCCGACGGACGATGAAGATGAAGCGCCATGGGTAGAAGACGATAAACCCCAGGTGATAGTGGTGGGCTTTGGCCGCTTCGGGCAGGTGATTGGTCGCCTGTTGATGGCGAATAAGATGCGCATTACGGTGCTGGAACGCGATATCAGTGCGGTTAACCTGATGCGTAAATATGGCTACAAGGTTTATTACGGCGACGCGACCCAGCTTGAGCTGCTGCGCTCGGCGGGCGCTGAGGCCGCCGAGTCCATCGTGATCACCTGTAACGATCCGGAAGACACGATGAAACTGGTGGAGCTGTGTCAACAGCACTTCCCGCACCTGCATATACTGGCGCGTGCCCGGGGACGTGTTGAAGCTCACGAATTGTTGCAGGCGGGTGTGAAACACTTCTCCCGTGAGACGTTCTCCAGTGCGCTGGAGTTAGGCCGTAAGGCGTTGATCTCGCTGGGCATGCATCCTCATCAGGCGCAACGTGCCCAGATGCACTTCCGTCGGCTGGATATGCGAATGCTGCGCGAACTGATGCCGGTACATACCGACACGGCGCAGATCTCCCGCGTGCGGGAAGCGCGTCGCGAGCTGGAGGAGATCTTCCAGCGAGAGATGCAACAGGAACGACGCCAGCTTGATGGCTGGGATGAATTTGAATAAAGGGTAACGAAAGATGGCTGTCCGTAAACGCTTTATCGCAGGTGCAAAATGCCCGTCCTGCCAGGCGCAAGATACTCTGGCGATGTGGCGAGAAAATAATATTGATATCGTTGAGTGTGTTAAGTGTGGTCACCAGATGCGTGAGGCCGATAAAGAGGCCCGCGATCATGTTCGCAAAGAAGAGCAAGTGATCGGCATTTTTCATCCGGACTAGCGATATGCCCTGAGTTTTTTTAAGCTAAAGGGTACACGGGTGCAGATTTCCGCTACAATCTGCGCCAGCAATTTTCCCACGCTCAGGAGATATCATGAAAGTAGCAAAAGACCTGGTGGTCAGCCTGGCCTATCAGGTACGTACAGAAGACGGTGTGTTGGTTGATGAGTCTCCGGTGAGTGCGCCGCTGGACTACCTGCATGGCCACGGTTCCCTGATTTCTGGCCTGGAAACTGCGCTGGAAGGTCATGAAGTTGGCGACAAATTCGACGTTGCTGTCGGCGCGAACGACGCTTACGGTCAGTATGATGACAACCTGGTTCAGCGCGTTCCTAAAGACGTGTTCATGGGCGTTGACGAACTGCAGGTTGGCATGCGCTTCCTGGCTGAAACTGACCAGGGGCCAGTGCCTGTTGAAATCACTGAAGTTGAAGACGACCACGTTGTGGTTGACGGCAACCACATGCTGGCTGGCCAGAACCTGAAGTTCAACGTAGAAGTTGTTGCGATCCGTGAAGCGACCGAAGAAGAGCTGGCTCATGGTCACGTTCACGGTGCGCATGGTCACGACCATGACCACGATCACGGCCACGACGGCTGCTGCGGTGGTCACGGCCACGATCACGACCATGGTCATGACCATGGCAAAGGTGGTTGCGGTAACGGCGGCTGCGGTTGCCACTAATTCCGCTAAGCGGAAAATAAAAAAGCGGGTGAACCCCGCTTTTTTTACGCCTCAATAATGAGGTGGTGGTGTCTCTTCAGACTGAGAGGCAATGTTTGACGGCTGAGTTGCCTTTAGCTTTTCCGTCAGCAGACGCATGTGATCCCGCAGTTTCGCCATTTCGAGTTCATGTGCTGTGACGGTCTGGTTTAGCTCTTCGATGGTGATGTCCTGAAAAGCCAGGCGGCTTTCCAGCTCAGCCATTCTCGCTTCTATCGTTGTATCCTTCATCATTCACCTCGTTTATGTCTGATTTACCTGATGGTCCAGCGGCGGCGCAGTTTAACTGAGTTTATCCTTAAGTGCAGTCTCTATCCCGCTGGCAAGAAACTTATTTAAACAAAAATAGTCTGAAAAGTGGTGAGAATTGGGAGTGTCTGTCTGTAGATTTCTTCTGCAACGTTTTATAGTACGTCACTCATTTACGTTTAACGCTGGGGTGAGAGTCCCCAGGCCCTGGAGATATGGATGAAATCACTGTTTAAAGTAACGCTGCTGGCGACGACGATGGCTGTTGCGCTGAACGCGCCGCTGTCATTCGCTGCTGATACTGCTGCGAAGCCTGCTGCCACTGCAGACAGCAAAGCGGCGTTCAAAAATGACGACCAGAAATCCGCCTACGCACTGGGCGCATCTCTGGGTCGTTACATGGAAAACTCTCTGAAAGAACAAGAGAAACTGGGCATCAAACTGGATAAAGCCCAGCTGATCGCAGGCGTACAAGACGCATTTGCGGATAAGAGCAAGCTGTCTGACCAGGAAATTGAGCAGACGCTGCAGGCGTTCGAAGCACGCGTGAAGGGTGCCGCTCAGACCAAGATGGAAGCGGACGCGAAAGACAACGAAGCGAAAGGCAAAGCCTACCGCGATACCTTTGCTAAAGAGAAGGGTGTGAAGACCTCCTCTACTGGCCTGGTGTACAAAGTTGAGAAAGAAGGTACCGGCGATGCGCCGAAAGACAGCGATACTGTTGTCGTAAACTACAAAGGTACGCTGATCGACGGTAAAGAGTTCGATAACTCTTACACCCGCGGTGAGCCGCTCTCCTTCCGTCTGGACGGTGTGATTCCTGGCTGGACTGAAGGCCTGAAAAACATCAAGAAAGGCGGCAAGATCAAGCTGGTTATTCCACCGGATCTGGCCTACGGCAAAACGGGCGTTCCGGGTATCCCGGCTAACTCCACGCTGGTCTTCGACGTAGAGCTGCTGGACATTAAACCAGCACCGAAAGCGGATGCGAAACCGGAAGCGCAGGCAGATCAGAAAGCTGCGACAGACGCTAAGAAGTAATGTAATGAAAACCGCCGCCTTTAAGGCGGCGGTTTTTTTATTGCGGGGCAGATATAATTAACACTGGAAAGCGTCTGGTACGCTGTATTAATTTAGTTGTCCGTGTAGATAATGAGCCTGCCCTGAAAACCTAACGACAGGCTCCTGAAAAGGAGTGTTTTTTTCATGTCCAGGTCGCTTTTAACCAACGAAACCAGTGAACTTGATTTGCTGGATCAACGTCCTTTTGACCAGACCGACTTCGATATTCTTAAATCCTATGAGGCGGTGGTGGACGGGTTAGCGATGCTCATTGGTTCCCACTGCGAAATCGTATTGCACTCCCTGCAAGATCTGAAGTGTTCCGCCATCCGCATTGCTAATGGTGAGCATACCGGCCGTAAAATTGGTTCGCCAATCACCGACCTTGCATTGCGTATGTTGCATGACATGACCGGCGCGGACAGCAGCGTCTCCAAATGTTATTTCACCCGCGCCAAAAGCGGCGTGCTGATGAAATCAGAAACTATCGCGATTCGAAACCGCGAACATCGTGTGATTGGACTGCTGTGCATCAACATGAACCTTGATGTGCCTTTCTCGCAGATCATGAGCACCTTTATTCCGCCTGAAACGCCAGACGTTGGCTCCTCCGTTAACTTTGCCTCCTCCGTAGAAGATCTGGTGACTCAAACGCTTGAGTTTACGATTGAAGAGGTCAATGCCGATCGCAACGTCTCGAACAATGCCAAGAATCGTCAGATCGTACTCAATCTCTACGAGAAAGGGATTTTTGATATCAAAGACGCCATTAACCAGGTGGCCGATCGTCTGAATATCTCCAAGCATACGGTCTACCTCTACATCCGCCAGTTCAAAAGCGGCGACTTCGTAGGGCAAGACAAGTAATGCGTTTTGCGTTAATGGTGACAGGCCCGGCGTACGGCACTCAGCAGGCCAGCAGCGCGCTGCAGTTTGCGCATGCGCTACTGGCGGCCGGACATGAACTGGCGAGCGTCTTTTTCTATCGGGAAGGGGTGTATAACGCGAACCAGTTCACGTCACCGGCGAGCGATGAGTTTGATCTGGTCCGCGCGTGGCAGGCGTTAAATGAAAAGCAGGGCGTTGAGCTGAACATCTGCGTGGCGGCGGCACTGCGTCGCGGCGTGACGGATGCAACCGAAGCCGATCGCCTGGGGTTATCGGGCGCTAACCTTCAGCCTGGCTTTTCGTTGAGTGGTCTGGGCGCGCTGGCTCAGGCGGCGTTAACCTGCGACAGAGTGGTGCAATTCTGATGAACCGCGTGGCATTTGTTTTTACTTCTGCGCCGCACGGTAGCGCCTCGGGCCGCGAAGGGCTGGATGCGTTACTTGCGACATCGGCGTTAACAGAAGATATCGGCGTCTTTTTTCTGGGGGACGGGGTGTTTCAACTGCTCGCGGGCCAACAGCCGCAGGCCATCCTGGCGCGCGATTACATCGCAACCTTCAAAGTGCTGCCGCTGTACGATATCGAAACCTGCTATGTCTGTGCCGACTCCTTAACGGCGCGCGGTTTGAGTGATAAGTCGTCTTTTGTGCTGGATGTGACGATCTTATCTTCCTCTGATCTGCGTGAACACCTTTCCCACTACGACACCGTTTTGACGTTCTGAGGCCGCCATGCTCCATATTCTGAGCCACTCACCGTGGCAATGTGATATCGACACACTGTTGAGCATGCTGCGCGAAGGTGATGATTTGCTGCTCATTCAGGACGGCGTGCTCGCGGCGCTTGAAGGCAGCCGTTTCGTTGAAATTCTCACGAATGCCCCCATAACAGTCTCTGCGCTGAAGGACGATCTGGACGCGCGAGGTCTTTCTGGTCAAATTTCAGCCAAAATTGACGTGGTTGGCTATACTGATTTCGTCAATCTTACTGTGACGCACGCCAGTCAAATGAACTGGTGATCCGAGATCGCTGTATATTTCTTGACACCTTTTCGACGTAGCCCTAAAATTTCGCGTCCTCATATTGTATGAGGTCGTTTTATTACGTGTTTACGAAGCAAAAGCTAAAACCAGGAGCTATTTAATGGCAACAGTTAACCAGCTGGTACGCAAACCACGCGCACGCAAAGTTGCAAAGAGCAACGTGCCTGCGCTGGAAGCCTGCCCGCAGAAACGTGGTGTATGTACTCGTGTATATACCACCACTCCTAAAAAACCAAACTCCGCACTGCGTAAAGTATGCCGTGTGCGTTTGACTAACGGTTTCGAAGTGACTTCCTACATCGGTGGTGAAGGTCACAACCTGCAGGAGCACTCCGTGATCCTGATCCGTGGCGGTCGTGTTAAAGACCTTCCGGGTGTTCGTTACCACACCGTTCGTGGTGCGCTGGACTGCTCAGGTGTTAAAGACCGTAAGCAGGCTCGCTCCAAGTACGGCGTGAAGCGTCCTAAGGCTTAATGGTTCTCCGTTAAGTAAGGCCAAACTGATTTATCTAAATGTCAAACTAAACTCGTAGAGTTTTGGACAATCCTGAATTAACAACGGAGTATTCCCATGCCACGTCGTCGCGTCATTGGTCAGCGTAAAATTCTTCCAGATCCGAAGTTCGGATCAGAACTGCTGGCAAAATTTGTAAATATCCTGATGGTAGATGGTAAAAAATCTACTGCAGAAGCCATCGTATACAGCGCGCTTGAGACCCTGGCTCAGCGTTCTGGTAAAAATGAACTGGAAGCTTTCGAAGTCGCTCTCGACAACGTTCGCCCAACTGTAGAAGTTAAGTCCCGCCGCGTTGGTGGTTCTACTTATCAGGTTCCAGTTGAAGTTCGTCCGGTTCGTCGTAATGCTCTGGCAATGCGTTGGATCGTTGAAGCTGCTCGTAAACGCGGTGATAAATCCATGGCTCTGCGTCTGGCGAACGAACTTTCTGATGCTGCAGAAAACAAAGGTACTGCAGTTAAGAAACGTGAAGACGTTCACCGTATGGCAGAAGCCAACAAGGCGTTCGCACACTACCGTTGGTAATCCCTTCGGAGTATTAGTCACCAGGCGGGCGCTTCAGAGAAGCCGCCCGCTCTGGGTAACTTAACTGAACGCCTAAAGAAACAAACGAGGAATCAAATGGCTCGTACAACACCCATCGCACGCTACCGTAACATCGGTATCAGTGCGCACATCGACGCCGGTAAGACCACTACTACCGAACGTATTCTGTTCTACACCGGTGTAAACCATAAAATCGGTGAAGTTCATGACGGCGCAGCCACCATGGACTGGATGGAACAGGAGCAGGAGCGTGGTATCACTATCACCTCCGCAGCGACTACTGCATTCTGGTCAGGTATGGCTAAGCAGTACGAACCGCATCGCGTAAACATCATCGACACCCCAGGGCACGTTGACTTCACCATCGAAGTAGAACGTTCCATGCGTGTGCTCGACGGCGCGGTAATGGTTTATTGCGCAGTTGGTGGTGTTCAGCCACAGTCTGAAACCGTATGGCGTCAGGCGAACAAATATAAAGTTCCACGCATCGCGTTCGTTAACAAAATGGACCGTATGGGTGCTAACTTCCTGAAAGTTGTTGGTCAGATCAAAACCCGTCTGGGCGCGAACCCTGTTCCGCTGCAGCTGGCAATTGGTGCTGAAGAAGGCTTCACCGGCGTTATCGACCTGGTGAAAATGAAAGCCATCAACTGGAACGACGCAGACCAGGGCGTGACCTTCGAATACGAAGACATCCCGGCTGAGATGCAGGACCTGGCTGACGAATGGCACCAGAACCTGATCGAATCCGCTGCTGAAGCTTCTGAAGAGCTGATGGAGAAATACCTGGGTGGTGAAGAACTGACTGAAGAAGAGATCAAAAAAGCTCTGCGTCAGCGTGTTCTGAACAACGAAATCATCCTGGTAACCTGTGGTTCTGCGTTCAAGAACAAAGGTGTTCAGGCGATGCTGGATGCGGTAGTTGACTACCTGCCATCCCCGGTTGACGTTCCTGCGATCAACGGCATCCTGGACGACGGTAAAGATACTCCGGCTGAGCGTCACGCAAGCGACGACGAGCCGTTCTCTGCACTGGCGTTCAAAATTGCTACCGACCCATTCGTGGGTAACCTGACCTTCTTCCGCGTTTACTCTGGTGTGGTTAACTCCGGTGACACCATCCTGAACTCCGTGAAAGCGGCGCGTGAGCGTTTTGGCCGTATCGTACAGATGCACGCTAACAAACGTGAAGAGATCAAAGAAGTTCGTGCGGGCGACATCGCTGCAGCTATCGGTCTGAAAGACGTGACCACTGGTGACACCCTGTGTGACCCGGATCACCCGATCATTCTGGAGCGTATGGAATTCCCAGAGCCGGTAATCTCCATCGCGGTTGAACCAAAAACCAAAGCTGACCAGGAAAAAATGGGTCTGGCTCTGGGCCGTCTGGCGAAAGAAGACCCATCATTCCGCGTATGGACTGATGAAGAATCTAACCAGACCATCATCGCTGGTATGGGTGAACTGCACCTGGACATCATCGTTGACCGTATGAAGCGTGAATTCAACGTTGAAGCGAACGTGGGTAAACCTCAGGTTGCTTACCGCGAAGCGATTCGCGCGAAAGTTACCGATGTTGAAGGTAAACACGCTAAGCAGTCTGGTGGTCGCGGTCAGTACGGTCACGTTGTGATCGACATGTACCCACTGGAGCCGGGCTCTAACCCGAAAGGTTACGAGTTCATCAACGACATCAAAGGTGGTGTAATTCCTGGCGAATACATCCCAGCCGTTGATAAAGGTATCCAGGAACAGCTGAAAGCGGGCCCTCTGGCTGGCTATCCGGTTGTTGACATGGGTGTTCGTCTGCACTTCGGTTCTTACCACGACGTTGACTCCTCTGAACTGGCGTTTAAACTGGCTGCGTCTATTGCCTTTAAAGAAGGCTTTAAGAAAGCAAAACCAGTTCTGCTTGAGCCAATCATGAAGGTTGAAGTAGAAACTCCTGAAGAGAACACCGGTGACGTTATCGGTGACTTGAGCCGTCGTCGCGGTATGCTGCGTGGTCAGGAATCTGAAGTAACTGGCGTTAAGATCCACGCTGAAGTTCCGCTGTCTGAAATGTTCGGATATGCAACTCAGCTGCGTTCTCTGACCAAAGGTCGTGCATCATACACCATGGAATTCCTGAAGTATGATGATGCGCCTAACAACGTTGCTCAGGCCGTTATTGAAGCCCGTGGTAAGTAATCCACAGGATTAAAACCTAAGTCCCGTGCTCTCTCCGAAGGGGAGAGCACTATAGTAAGGAATATAGCCGTGTCTAAAGAAAAATTTGAACGTACAAAACCGCACGTTAACGTTGGTACTATCGGCCACGTTGACCATGGTAAAACTACCCTGACTGCTGCAATCACTACCGTTCTGGCTAAAACCTACGGCGGTGCTGCTCGTGCATTCGACCAGATCGATAACGCACCAGAAGAAAAAGCGCGTGGTATCACCATCAACACTTCTCACGTTGAATATGACACCCCGACTCGCCACTACGCACACGTAGACTGCCCAGGCCACGCCGACTATGTTAAAAACATGATCACCGGTGCTGCGCAGATGGACGGCGCGATCCTGGTTGTTGCTGCGACTGACGGCCCAATGCCTCAGACTCGTGAGCACATCCTGCTGGGTCGTCAGGTAGGCGTTCCTTACATCATCGTGTTCCTGAACAAGTGCGACATGGTTGATGACGAAGAGCTGCTGGAACTGGTAGAGATGGAAGTTCGTGAACTGCTGTCTCAGTACGATTTCCCAGGCGACGACACCCCAATCGTTCGTGGTTCCGCGCTGAAAGCGCTGGAAGGCGAAGCAGAGTGGGAAGAGAAAATCATCGAACTGGCTGGCTTCCTGGATTCTTACATCCCAGAACCAGAGCGTGCGATTGACAAGCCATTCCTGCTGCCAATCGAAGACGTATTCTCCATCTCCGGTCGTGGTACCGTTGTTACCGGTCGTGTAGAGCGCGGTATCATCAAAGTGGGTGAAGAAGTTGAAATCGTTGGTATCAAAGAGACTGCGAAGTCTACTTGTACTGGCGTTGAAATGTTCCGCAAACTGCTGGACGAAGGCCGTGCTGGTGAGAACGTTGGTGTTCTGCTGCGTGGTATCAAACGTGAAGAAATCGAACGTGGTCAGGTTCTGGCGAAGCCAGGCTCAATCAAGCCACACACCAAGTTCGAATCTGAAGTGTACATCCTGTCCAAAGACGAAGGCGGCCGTCATACTCCGTTCTTCAAAGGCTACCGTCCACAGTTCTACTTCCGTACAACTGACGTGACCGGTACCATCGAACTGCCAGAAGGCGTTGAGATGGTAATGCCAGGCGACAACATCAAGATGGTTGTGACTCTGATCCACCCAATCGCGATGGACGACGGTCTGCGTTTCGCAATCCGTGAAGGCGGCCGTACCGTTGGCGCGGGCGTTGTTGCTAAAGTTCTGGGCTAATTAATTATCCCCGAATTAAAAAAGGACGCTTCGGCGTCCTTTTTTGTTTTGTGCTGCTCAGGTGTTGTCACAAACTTTCGCATTTTTTGCCTGCACCCGCCCCGTATTCTGGCGTTTGTGCTATTGTAATCATAACCATTCTCACTTACACTTTGCGCATAATTTGAACGGGAGTCTCTATGTACGTTTGTTTATGTAATGGTGTAAGCGACAAAAAAATACGTCAGGCCGTTCGCCAGTTTCAGCCTCAGTCATTTCAGCAGCTTCGCAAATTTGTTCCGGTTGGAAATCAATGCGGTAAATGTGTACGTGCTGCACGTGAAATCATGCAGGACGAGTTGATGCAGATCCCGGAATACAAAGAGATCGCGTAAGCGCCCATCTTTTTTTTGACATCCCCGTAGCCCGATCTACGCTTCAATGAGTGGAAGCGGAGGGACTATATAATGAAAGGTGATGTTAAAATCATAAGTTATCTCAATAAATTATTGGGAAATGAGCTTGTCGCAATCAACCAGTACTTTCTTCACGCGAGAATGTTCAAAAACTGGGGACTTAAACGTCTGAACGACGTTGAGTACCATGAATCTATAGATGAGATGAAACACGCCGATAAATATATCGAGCGCATTTTATTCCTTGAAGGTATTCCAAACCTGCAGGATCTCGGCAAGCTGGGCATCGGTGAAGATGTCGAGGAGATGCTACGTTCCGACCTCAGGCTGGAACTTGAAGGTGCCAAAGATCTCCGTGAAGCCATTGCCTATGCCGACAGCGTTTTTGATTATGTCAGCCGTGACATGATGATTGAGATCCTTGCCGATGAAGAAGGCCATATAGACTGGCTGGAAACCGAGTTGGATTTGATCGATAAGCTGGGTATTCAAAACTATCTGCAGGCGCAAATCCGCGAAGAAAAAGAGTAGTTGATACAGGAAGGAAACCCTCCTTCCTGCCTCCTCACAGCGTTGCCCAGCAGAAACAGCCCCAGCCGCTCAGTGCCAGCGCCGGACCGAAAGGTATCGGGTCACCGAAATGCCCTTTTTTTACCCACAGCAGAAGCCCGTAAAAGATCCCTGCGATTGACGCTACGTAAAGGATCACGGGTACCTCTCGCCAGCCGCACCAGGCGCCCACTGCCGCAAGCATCTTGAAATCCCCGTAACCGATCCCTTCTTTGTGACAGATTAAGCGGACCAGCCAGTAGAGCAGCCACAGAATTAAATAGCCGGCAGCGGCACCCACAATGGCGTCCTGGGAGGAAACAGGGCCAAAAAAGGCATTAAACAACAGGCCAACCCACAGTAACGGTAGCGTGAGCTTGTCGGGTAAGAGGTAATGCTGCAGATCGATCACGCTGAGTGCGAGTACAAACCAAAAGAACAGAAAAAGCGCCAGTGACATTATCATTGATGCTGGATGGAGGGCATAGCAAATGACGGCCATCATCGCACAAAGCCCTTCCAGCAAGGGATAGCGTGTTGAAACAGGCTGGCCGCAGTGGCGACATTTCCCTTTGAGAAGCATCCAGCCGAGCAGGGGAACCGTGTCGTACCAGAACAGTGGGGTTTGACACTGGCAGCACCGGGAGCCAGAGAACGTAAACTCTGACGTTGAACCCGCCTCGCCTGTCGAAGACGGTCGTAAAATCTCGGCAGGCAAACGCCAGGTGAGTATACCCATTGCGGTTCCTGACAGCAGGCCAATGATGAGAAACAGAGTAACCAGTGAGCTATCCATTTTATTTCACTCCGAGCGTCAGGCGCGTCAGGATTATAGTGTCCGTACCCTGTTCACTGGCGTGGAATTCAAGTTCCGCAATCCGCAGACCGTAGTCTCCCTGTAGCACTGCCAGCCAGTTCATAAAAGCGTCCATCCTGAGAGCGTCGGCCGATACAGTCAGTTCTCCGCTATCGGTGCGCTGGAGTTTTGCGGCAGTGCCCAGCATGTGCAAACTGCTTTTAACCTGATTCTCCAGGGAGCCTGATGGTCTCTTTTCCGGAAGAAGAGCTGCAGCCGAAACCTGTTTCTGCAACCACTGCAGATCGCGTTGCACCTTAGCATAGCGGGATTGCATGGTGTCCGTAGCCTGCTTCAGGGGCTGGTAGAGCCCAAACCAGAAAAGAATGCTGACACCGCAGACAAGCAGTGCGAGTAGCAGCCGCTGTTCACGCGGATCTTTTTGGTGAAACCATTCCTGAGCGCGTTTAATCATTTCGAATCGTCCATAATCCCTGTTCATGTTTATCGACTTTGAGTGAGTAGCCAGCCAGTTTTTGATTTAAAAACGCCTGGATCTGTTGGTCATCGCGGGTAGAAATAAAAAGACGTAAATCATTACGTGCCGGGTTATAACTCACCCCTTCCAGCGCCAGTCCCGGGAAAGCGGACAGATGAGCCTGAAGCTGTTGTAAGAGCAAATAGGGGGCAGGCGATCGTTGCTGTAGCTGCCTGGGTAAATAGGTACGCAGATTACGGGTATGCCTGTTTTCTGGAATATAACGTTGCCATTGCTGCATCAGTGTGTGGCTCAGCTGTTTTTCATACTCCCGAAGTTGCAAATACACGACAGCCTGAGCCAGACACGCACTCCCGGCTAACAGGAGAAGACTGCAAAGCGCCATGCGTTTGATATTGGTGGTCCAGAAAGAGCGCGGGGCAGGCGGGCGCATTTTCCCGTGCAAAAGGTTAGCGGGTGGTTCCTGTGGATGGAGTATCAAACTATGACATGCGGGACGCGTTTCCTTCGCGGAAAGGCCAGCTGGCAGTGGACCGTAGCTGACGACCTCTTGCGGGGGATAATGCGCTAGCAGCTGTGCTAGCCAGGGTTCTGTCAGATGGGCAACACTGTTCTCATGCGTTCTGAGCAACCATCCACCGCTGTCTGATAATACCGTCCAGCCGCTTTGACAGGCTGGCAAGCGAAGGGCGTCAATCGTCGCATGCGTGACGTTAAAACCAGCCCCGGCAAAGAGACGAAGCTGGGACATAAGCCAGTCGGCGTCAACGCCAATGACGGAAACTCGCGTTCCCTCCCGAGAGAGTAGCGTCCAGTGCAGCGAGGGCATGCCCTCGTCCAGTGTTTCATCCGCAAGCCACTGAAGTTTTTGATCGGTCAGTTCGTAATTTTCGTCTGGGATGACGATTATTCTGCTCGTTGCCTTTTGGGCCGGAATAACGAGATGAGTGCATCCTGATGCCGGACGTGCGACAAGCTCCGGCAACTGTTCTGTTGTCAGACTCTGAACCTGGCTGTAGCCACATCCATCATATTCCACCCATTCAAGGGCATTCGGCGTCGATCCAGAAAGCCGGATAAGCAGTTTCGTCGCAGGGGCGTTAACTGCTTTATTGTTCGCTACTGTCATCCGTAAGCTGGCGTAAATAGAGTTTGAGTGTTTTAGTTTTTTCGTCATAAATGAAAAATGTGCGCATACCAAAGGTAAGGTCACCCTCATGAACCGTGGATGTGGTCAAAAAATAACTGCTGCTGGTTGTAATCTGTTTTTTAAGCGAATCCACCAGCGGTTTTGCTGCGCTGAAATCCTGTTGGGCCTGGTAAAGAAAATCCTCTACCTTTTCCCAGCCATTTACAGGACGTTTTTTCAGGAGCATTTTTGCATCTGACAAGCTGATATTGTTGAGGAAGAGGGCTGCCAGAAGCGGCGCTTGCTGCTCAGTAAGGGTATTGATATTAATGGCGAGGTCACTGCTGAATCGGGTGCAGATAAAAGGGGCGAGTTTTTGATAAAGCGCGTCAGTCATCCCTTTAATTTTGCGCACTTCTGTGGGTAAAAAGAGCACCTGACCGGCGGTCAGGTAGCCTGGCTGACTATGCTGATAGTATTCGTCTTCTGCACCTTTAACGCGCGTTGAGTCGTTATCATCGATGTAGTCTGCGATGGATTGTGCGATCTCTTCTGCCCGGTATTTTTCAACGGCGAGCTTCTCCAGTAGGGCGTAAAACACGCTGATTTCATACGGTGGCGTCGCCAGTGGTTCTTCCGGCGTATTCTTCAGTGCGTTCAGGTTGTAGCAATGGTGCAGATCGTTTATCTGCCAGCTGACGTCGGTGTCGTCGCCAGGACTCTCCGAGTGGGTGAGTACGTCTCCAGGCTTCTCCTGAAAACGGGCCATAGATTGTGCTTCAGCGTAGAGCAGGGCGTATTTCCCCTGCTGGCTATCATTGATGCGCCGGGTGCGCTGGAGCTGAACCTGAAAACTTATCGTCATCTCAGCTGCCAGCGCAGCCATCAGCGCCAGAATCATTAAAACAATCAGCAATGCAGAACCTTTTTGCGCATTCATTGCGTCGCTCCTGCAGTTTGGCTGGCGGCTTTTTTTTCCGGAAACCAGCCGGGCAGGACAACGTGTCGGGTTATTTCCGCTTTACCGTCACGCTCCAGCGTTATCGTGGCTGTCGTTGACACGCTCTTTTCATCCGCCGGCGTCATTGTTGCAGAAAAATGGGAGACATGATCCAGCAGGGGCTGTGGTGCCACGTCCTTTTCACTGTCGGATGAGTAGCGTACTGCACGGAATAATGTGTCGTTTTCGACATACCAGTGGACGGTCGTCAAAACGAACGTTGCCCCAAAAGGCATTGCGGGATCCCGGGTTTGTGTTGTGAAAATTACGCTCTCTTTTTCACTCAAGAAGGGGAGCGGTGTTTGCCGGTTTTTCCGCGGGACATACTGCATTAAATCATTTTCAAGCATGAGCACGGTGTGCTGGATGGCCTCAAAATCATCGCCAGTCTTCTTGGCTCGCTGGTACTGTTCGGTTGCCTGGGAGAACACCTGAGAGGCCAGAAAGCTGAGCGTTGAGAAAATGACGATCGCCAGCATCACTTCCAGAAGCGTAAAGCCGTTGGGGACCTTACTCATGCTTCGCCTCCGTTTTCTTACTTTCTGAAGACCAGGAAAACAGGCTGAGGGTTCGGCCATCAGACGTTATCACTCTGGCCTCTTTCTGAAGCAAAGGAGACGAACTTTGTTTCCCTTCAACCAGTTGCCAGGAGAAGGTCTCATTTAATTGAGAAGAGGCTCCCTCTTTGGCGGCGAGTTGTCCGTAAGTCGAGGTCACGAGTACGTTGTCTGCAACCCAAAGCGCTAGCGTTTCCTGTTTTAACGTTTCCAGTGCTGAAAGCTGCCATTGCATACTGTTGAGGAGTGCAATAATGGCGGTCGCAAAAATAGCCATTGCCAGCAAGACTTCAAGCAGCAGCATTCCGCTTTGTTGTTTCATTGCGGTTCCTTAAAGCGAATGACCTCAAGCGGCAGCGCGCCGTGTGATTGCAGAATGGCGATTTTTTCGCCATCTTTAGCGTTGAAAACCACTGAAAAGGGAGTGACTTGTCCATCGGGCAGGATGACGATTTGCGGCTTGGCCTCCTCCGACGACGGTGTCACGTCAGGCCTGGCCGGTGCGTCCCAATCGCCGCGTAACGGCAAATTGTCATTGTTTGCTATTTCCTGCCACTGCCATTCACCGGTGCGATCCTTTTTCGGTGCATAGAAAAGCCAGCCGTCAGTAGTGAGCTGAAGGCCGACAGTATGTTTTTCCAGTAGCGCCACGTCTGACATGTATTTTGCTGTCTGTCTGAGGACATCGATCTGCCGCAGTAGCTTTCCGGTAGCGCTCAGCCTGTCACTTTGCATAGCGACAACGCCGGCTGCCGCCAGGGCGATGATGACCATAACCAGCATCACCTCCAGCAGTGTGAATCCTTTCTGATGGGCCATTTTTAGCGTGACTTTTTATCGTTATCCCAGTTGTGGATATCATCCTCGGTGCCGGTTTCAGCATCAGGACCTGTGGACATGATATCGATCGCGCCATGCTCACCCGGGCTAATCAGGATGTAGTCATTCCCCCACGGATCGGCGGGCAGACGGCGGATATAACCGTCCGGGTTGTAGTTTTCAGCCCGGGGAGCTTGCCCTGGGGCGGTAATAAGCGCCTCCAGGCCCTGTTCTGTAGTGGGATAACGATGATTATCCAGCTTGTACATATCCAGCGCATTTTCGAGAGCAATAATATCGCTGGCGGCTTTTTGCCGGTCTGCCCGATCCTTATTGCCCATTAAGTTAGGCACCACCAGGCTGGCCAGAACCCCCATAATCACGATGACGACCATCAATTCCATAAGCGTGAAACCACGCTGCCTTTCCTTCTTCTGCGCTTCCATGATTTTTCCTTAATTCATCAATGAGTTGAGTTGTAAGATGGGCTGCATGATCGAGACAACGATAAACAAAACGATCGCTGCCATGACAACAATCAGCGCCGGTTCAAAAATCGCCAGGGTCAGCGAAATGCGGTTTTGCAGCTGCACCTCCTGGTTATTTGTCGCACGTTGCATGAGTTCCCCGAGCTGACCGCTTTTTTCTCCGGAAGCAATCATGTAAATCATCATGGGGGGAAATATTTGCGTCTGCTTCAGGGACTGGCTGATGCTATTTCCCTGACGTACGCTTTCTGCTGCGTCGCTGAGCCGCCGGCCTATCTCCCGATTGCCAACGCCTTCCGCCGAGAGTGACATCCCCTCCAGGAGGGGGATACCGCTGCGATTGAGAATACTCAGGGCGCGCAGATAACGGGCGCTATTGATCGCGCAGACCAGCGGGGAGGTAATGCGAAACGCGATGAGCCAGCGATGAAAATGATCCCGGTTTTTCCCGCGCTTCAGCCAGAAAGAGAACAGCGCTCCTCCACAGATAAGCGTCAGTGCGATCCAGGGACCATATGTCGACAGAAAGTGACTCATCGCCAGTAACGTACGGGTGGAAAGCGGTAGCTCGTGCTTAAGATGAGTGAACTGCGCGGCGACCTTCGGTACCACCGTGGTAAGCAAAATGATAACCACCAGAATGGCGACCGTGGTGAGCAGGGCAGGGTAAATCAACGCCTGTGTGAGTTTGCTGCGCATTTGCTGACGTGCTTCATTATATTCGGCCAGCCTTTCAAGAACGGTGCCCAGTTGGCCGACCGTCTCTCCCGCTTTTACCAGGGTGCAAAAGACCGTATCAAACAGACGAGGGTGGGCTTGCATGGCCACAGAGAGGGGCTGTCCCTCCAGAACGGCGAGGTGCAGAGAAGTGATGACGTCGGCCAGTTTTTTATTTTCTTTTTGCTGTTGAACAACGGCGAGCGCTTCATCCAGCGGCAACGCCGCCGCGATCAGCGTCGCCAGCTGACGCGTAAAAAGCGTTAATTCGCTGTGGCTGATTCGTGTCGAAAAAGCCCTGAGGGCAACCTTGGGTCGCTGCCGTTTTAGCGTTTGCGGTAATAACCCCTGGCTACGCAACTGCGCGACCATCTCTCTTTCACTCGCGGCCTCACTCAGCCCCGTATGGCGGTTTCCCCGCGCGTCCGTTGCCGTCCAGTGAAATTTCATTGGCGCCCATCCGCTGGAGTCTGACCTTCAGAGGTCACCCGCAGAATTTCTTCAAGTGAGGTCATCCCTTCTGCCGCTACGCGAAGACCGTTTGCCAGCAGGCTGAGGTGATGACGACGCTGGATCTGTTCCAGCTGCCTTTCATGACGCTCATTGTGAATAGCGTCACGCAGTTCTGGTGTCGCGAGTAACAGTTCATGGATCGCCATACGCCCCTGATAGCCGCTTTGTCTGCAAGCGGGGCAGCCTTTTGCTTGCCAGAGTTGGGATGCATTTATCCCGTGGGCTTGCAGAAGCTGTAGTTTCTGAGGCCGCACGGCGTGAGCCGTTTTACAGTGGGGGCATAGCCGTCTGACCAGACGTTGGGCAATCACCCCAACGAGCGAGGAAGAGAGAAGGAACGGCTCAACGCCCATATCCCGTAATCGCGTTACGGCACCGCACGCGCTATTGGTGTGGAGAGTGGAAAGCACCAGATGCCCGGTCAAAGAAGCCTGAACCGCAATTTGAGCGGTTTCGTTATCGCGAATTTCTCCTACCATGACGACATCAGGATCCTGACGTAAAATAGCGCGTAGTCCGCGGGAAAATGACATATCTACGCGGCTATTAACCTGGGTTTGTCCGATACCTTCCAGTTCGTATTCAATTGGGTCCTCTACCGTAAGCACATTGCGTTCGGGGCTATTTAGCGCGGAGAGAATGGCGTAGAGCGTGGTGCTTTTCCCGGAGCCCGTTGGCCCCGTGACCAGAATAATACCGTGGGGAAGGGCAAGCAGATTCTTCAGACTGTGTGTGTCTGCCGCTGACATATCCAGTTTATCGATGGATAAGCGCAGACTACTTTTATCCAACAGACGCAGAACAACACGTTCGCCATGCTGCGACGGGAGCGTCGACACACGGACATCCACATTTCGCTGACCAATTTTTAAGGTAATGCGTCCATCCTGCGGCAGCCTTTTTTCGGCAATATCCAGTTTGGCCATGATTTTGATACGTGAGATGAGTAAGGCCGCCAGTTTTTTATTCGGCTGAACCACCGGGCGCAAGATGCCATCAACCCGGAAGCGGATACTCATCGCTTTTTCAAATACTTCAATATGAATATCTGAGGCGTGTTCTTTAATTGCTTCGCTGAGCACGGCATTAATAAGCCTGATAACCGGCGCGTCCGACTGCTCGTTCAGCAGATCTTCATTCGTTGGGATCTCTTTAGAGAGAGTATTGAGATCGTCCGAGTTATTAATATCTTCGGCAATTAACTGGGCTGACCCGCTGTTCTGTTGGTAAATAAGCTCCAGCTTTTCGGCAAACTGCTGCGGGGGGAGCCGGGTAAAACAGGTGCACTCTGGCGCAACGGATGCGAACTCGAGCAGATGCTCAAGTGTGGCATCTGTCGAGTAGAAGAGAGTCTCTCCTTGTAAGGCAATGCCATAGCGCTGCGCTTTTTTCCATGCGTGCTGACTCATTCCGTTCGACCTTCCCTGAACGGATTTTTAGCGTCCGGTGTCGCCGTTGCATTATTAAAAGCCCGATCTTCAAGCTCTTTGATGTTATCGACGTTAATCAGTGTTTCACTTTGCTTTTCACGTCTCTCTTTTTGCAGATCTTTGAAATTAGTGTATTTCTCACGTGAGAGTGAACGATAGACCTCATCGTCTCTGATAATGGTCGGGCGGATAAAGACCATCAGGTTACGTTTGCTTTTCTCATTGGATGTGTAGCGGAAAAGCTGTCCCACCAAAGGGATATCGCCCAGCAGGGGAACTTTTGAAACTTCTTGCTTACTGGCGTCATCCATTAAACCGCCAAGCACAACGGTTTCGCCACTTTTCACCAGGACGGCATTCTGTATTGTTCGGGTGTTGAAGGTTGGGCCGAGCGAGGAAGAGCTTGTCGATGTGTCGACGCTGGAAACCTCTTGCTCGATCTCCATCAGAACAGAATCACCCTCGTTAATCTGCGGGGTGACTTTTAACTTGGTCCCCACCGTCTTACGCTCGACGGTATTGTAAATATTATCGCCGGAGGTCGTCTGGGAACCGGAAAGTACGGGCACATCCTGCCCGACGTTGAAGGCTGCTTCTTTATTATCAAGCGTAACGATGCTGGGCGTAGACAGGATGTCGTTTTTGTTGTCGGTATTGAGTGCTGTGAGGAGCACCCCCCAGTCGCCGTTGAAAAAACCTGCCGCAAGGCCGTTATAATTACTGAAGAGGTTGTAAGCTGGGTTATCGCTGGTGATCCCTCCGTTTGCTTTGAATTCACCCACGCCCTGTGCCGCGTTAAAGATTGGCAGGCCAGTTTTTGTAAACTGTTGTCCACCAACGTTTTTCTCAGCCCACTGCACACCCAGGTTCAGACCTTTACCGTCCTGGACTTCAACGATAATCGCTTCCACCAGAACCTGTGCACGACGAATATCCAGCTTAGCGATAACCTCATCGAGTTGCTGGAGAATACCCTGATCGGCGGTCACAACCAGTGAGTTGGTTTGTTCATCTGCAGTAATAGAGATATCGCGGCTGCTGCTGGTTGCCGTATTGGTTGTGCCACTTTTGCCCTCTTTCAGTTTTTGTGTGACACCGGTTAAAACGTCGAGTGAAGTGGCACACTGAATTTGGCCACCTGAACAGAGGTGATATGCTCACCTCAGAACAACACAGGTGCTCCAATGAAAAAAAGAAATTTCAGCGCAGAGTTTAAACGCGAATCCGCTCAACTGGTTGTTGACCAGAACTACACGGTGGCAGATGCCGCCAAAGCTATGGATGTTGGCCTTTCCACAATGACAAGATGGGTCAAACAACTGCGTGATGAGCGTCAGGGCAAAACACCAAAAGCCTCTCCGATAACACCAGAACAAATCGAAATACGTGAGCTGAGGAAAAAGCTACAACGCATTGAAATGGAGAATGAAATATTAAAAAAGGCTACCGCGCTCTTGATGTCAGACTCCCTGAACAGTTCTCGATAATCGGGAAACTCAGAGCGCATTATCCTGTGGTCACACTCTGCCATGTGTTCGGGGTTCATCGCAGCAGCTACAGATACTGGAAAAACCGTCCTGAAAAACCAGACGGCAGACGGGCTGTATTACGCAGTCAGGTACTTGAGCTACATGGCATCAGCCACGGTTCGGCCGGAGCAAGAAGCATCGCCACAATGGCAACCCGGAGAGGCTACCAGATGGGACGCTGGCTTGCTGGCAGGCTCATGAAAGAGCTGGGGCTGGTCAGCTGTCAGCAGCCGACTCACCGGTATAAACGTGGTGGTCATGAACATGTTGCTATCCCTAACTACCTTGAACGGCAGTTCGCCGTGACCGAGCCAAATCAGGTGTGGTGCGGTGATGTGACCTATATCTGGACGGGTAAGCGCTGGGCGTACCTCGCCGTTGTTCTCGACCTGTTCGCAAGAAAACCAGTGGGCTGGGCCATGTCGTTCTCGCCGGACAGCAGGCTCACCATGAAAGCGCTGGAAATGGCATGGGAAACCCGTGGTAAGCCCGGCGGGGTGATGTTCCACAGCGATCAGGGCAGTCATTATACGAGCAGGCAGTTCCGGCAGTTATTGTGGCGATACCAGATCAGGCAGAGTATGAGCCGGCGCGGAAATTGCTGGGATAACAGCCCAATGGAACGCTTCTTCAGAAGTCTGAAGAACGAATGGATACCGGTGGTGGGTTACGTAAGCTTCAGCGAGGCAGCTCACGCCATAACGGATTATATCGTTGGATATTACAGCGCACTAAGACCGCACGAATATAACGGTGGGTTACCCCCAAACGAATCGGAAAATCGATACTGGAAAAACTCTAACTCGGTGGCCAGTTTTTGTTGACCACTTCAAACAAGCTTATCCGCTTTGGCATATTTCAGGTACCATACCCGCGTGTTTCCTTGCCCTTGCTCCTGGGTATCAAGACGTTTTATCAACTCAGTAATTCTTGCGCGGGCGCGTTCTGAGCCTCTGATAATCAGCGTATTGCTTCTTTTATCGGCAACGATGTGCGTCTGGAGTGTCGCAGGTTGTGCCTCTTTTGCGTTCTCACGCGACAGCGTGTTAAGGACATCGGCAAGATCGACTGCGGAAGCATATTTCAGCGGGATAATTTGCTCTTGCTCGTCACCCATGACATCGACACGTTTAATGACTTCCAGCATGCGATTGACGGTTGATGCTTTGCCGGTAATGACCAGCGCATTAGAGGGCTCATAATGCGAGACGTTACCGACATTACCGCCATCGAGCATTTGACGAAGCAGAGGAGACAGCGATCGCGCTGGAACATTTTCCAGAGAAACAATACGTGTCACCAGTTCATCACCCTTGCCGGGTTGCGTATTACTGGTAAGCTTTCCTGGAAGATTTTTCACGGTTTCTGAACGCACGACTTTCAGCAGGCCATTATCAAGAGTGATAAGTGAAAAGCCATAAAGGTCGAGTACGCTCAGGAAAAATTGATAGTATTCCTCTTTATTAAAGGTATCTACGCTTCTGACGGAAATGGATGCTTTAACATCGGGATCAATCAGAATCGTTTTCCCCATGTTTTGTCCCACGATGTTGACAAACGTTTGAATGTCCGCACCGTTAAAATTCGCCGTGTAATCAGCTGAATATCCGGGCTTAGCGGTGGCGATGAGCAAAAAAAACAGCGAAAGCGCTTTCAGTCGCTGGCTTGCGGAGGTTCCATCCATTTATTTATCCTGACCGTCCTGGAATTGTTGAACGGCAACATTAATTAGTTTTGGTGATGCATTTCGCAAGAGGGTAATCTGCGCCGTCTGCAGATGTCTAAGTGCCTCCTGCGCATGGGTTATATTCGCCTGTTGCGTTAAAGACATATTGTTAAGCTGAATAGCAATGTCACCAGGTGCAATGGCTGTCCGTGAAAATAATTCTGTATTACCGCGAGGTAAAAGGCGTAATCCTCGCAAGACATTTTTATCAACGACAGGAATCGCTTCAATAAAATCTGACAATGTGACATCTGTTGGTGCCGGCTGCTCGTTCACTTTTTCTGGCGTTGCGGCAGGTGGCGTCAGTTCGGTAAGCAGCGTAAGCTGCGCGGTGTTTCCGCCTGAGGAGAAAAACACCTGGTTCTTAGTGATATCAATGATGCGCGTGCTGTTGGATGATTTAAGCACATCATCAATAGAATAGACATTCTGTTCCCCCCCTTCCTGCAGAATGGCCCGGGACGATAATTTATCCGAACTATGAATAATACCGCTTAAATGGATATTGGACAGAGTATCTACGTTGCCACTCACTAATGGGGGCGCGTCAATGCGATTATTGGCTGACGATGATAAATTCCATTTATATTTTTCATTGAAATTATTCAATGGCGTGATGATATCCTCATTAATCAGCGACGCTTTTTTATTACCCCACTGTATATATGCTGAGTAAATGAAAATAAAGATACCCATAGCGCTAGTCAATATAATCATAAGGCTCAGGGTGCGATACGATAACGCATTTTTCACTAAGGGAGAGATGGTTGCCATGAAATCACTTTTAAGAATGACTAAGAGTGAACGTGTTTCTTGTTTAAGTCCGTCATAATATAATCAGTCATTGGCACGCAGCAAGTCATATGCAATATATATCCCTGTTTTAGGAATAGAATAATTTTCGAGGTAATGCGGCTATTCATGGATGAGCTAAATACTTTTTATACTACGCGGCATTGTCTGATTCGGGACAGCATGTTTTCCACGTTAATTCAGGAACAATGGCTAATATTACAGGGCGGTAAAGGGTCAGGAAAAAGTGTGCTTGCGCAAGGGGTGATTAGCGCGTGGCCTTATCGCGCGCTCACCATCAGCCCTTTGAACCGAAAAGGTTACCTGTGGGAGTGGGTGATTATTGCGGATTCGCAGACGGATAACAGTCTGGCGGGAAAAATATTCCCTGTTGAGAAGCTCTGGGAGGAACTGTACAGCGCGGGGACCGTGACACACGGCAGTATGCCGCTGTTTGTCCTGGAAGATGGACACCGAATCTCCAGGGGGCTTGTTTCAACGATTCTGGCGTTTATGACCATGATGCCGCAAGCCCGATTGCTACTTACAGGGATATTCAACCGTCGTCAGCAGCGCGAGTTACGGGTATTACAGCCCGTATGGTTTGAGATACCCGCGCCGGACAGTAAAGATTACCGCAAGGTGATCTCCTCTCATGCAGGCATTGGCCCTGAGACAACCAACACTCTTCCGGAACAATTTATCAGACGATGCATGAGACGTTGCGATGGCAATCTTCATCTTGCCGCACGACTGGGAGGGGTTATTCGTCGTAATAAGATGGAGGGGGAGGAACACCCCGCCTCTATTATTGACGCTTCTCTTCAGCGTGAGGCGTTGCGTTACCTGCCCGCACCGGGCCGTCAGGGCGTAACCTGGTTGCTGCTGTTGGTGTTAACGGTGTTATGTGGTGGAGGAGGCGCATACTTCGCCAGGCCTCTTTCCCGCTGGCTGCCACCGCTCACAACGTTGCTTCCTGTAGAATTCTCAAGACCTGTCTCAACTCATGCGCGACTGATGGCAGAGACGATGTCTACCAATGAATCGCTCAGTTTACTGTTTAGCGTCTGGGGGTATGAGGTAGACAAAGGGGAAGCCTGGTGCGATCAGGCATACCGGGGCGGGATGGCCTGCCTTTCCGGCACCGAAACGCTTGAAACACTGTTGTCTGACGGACTTCCCTGGGTCGCCACCCTGGAAGTTGATAGCGCCAGTTTCCCTGTCGTCGTGATCGGGGGAGGAGAGAACACGCTTACCGTGCTGTCAGGAAATCAAACATGGATCCTTGATAAGGCATGGTTCAGCCATGTCTGGACAGGGAATGTGACGCGAATGTGGAAGCCATCGCCCGACGGCAACGCAAGCATAACAAAGAAGAGTAGCACCGATGACATTGTCTGGCTTGATACGATGCTGAGCCGCGTGCTGAATGTCGAGGCGGAAGGGACAGGAGAATGGAGTTCGCTGCTAACTGAGAAGGTCCGCCAGTTTCAGGCGCAAAATAAGATTAAAGTCGATGGTGTGATGGGACAGTTGTCACTTATCAGGCTATGGCAATCCCTGGGTGAAAGTCCAACGTTGATTCAGGAAAGAGGGACGATATGAGCGAGCAAACGGAAACCTCTTTGCAGCCCAAAGTACGCTTTGTCCGGCCAGATATGCCGCGCACGCTTTGGGCGGGGATATGCATCGCATTGTCCTGGCTTTTATATAGTGTGGGTTGCGCGGTCGTCGGGTATTACCTGTACCGCGGGATTGCTCTGCACGCGTCTTCATCACCAGAGCCTCAGCATTATCGGCTTTCTGAGGAGCACTATATCTATAAGAAGCGTCCCTTGCCGGTGCCGGTGCCAGTGGAAGAGACGGATGTTAGTGTGTCGGAGGAAAGCGACGCTGCGCATCCGGTTGCTGCCGGAGAAAAGGGCGATCTTGAAGCGCGTGTTAAGCAGGCGATAGCAGATATTGACCAGTAGTGTACGTGTCTTGCAAAAGGTTGGTTATTATCGACACAGTCGACTTGCATTAAGCCTGTAAATACGTATAATGCGCGGGCTTGTCGTAATTGACGGCTGGTTCGATATGAACCTGGGTAGCGCATTTTGTTACTCAACAATGCTCCCAATTGGGGAGCTACGTAAGAACGGTTACACTCTCCCATCAATCGTAATGGGTTTGAGGAGTAATCATTTTCGTTTATAAAATAATTGGAGCTCTGGTCTCATGCAGAACCAAAGAATCCGTATCCGCCTTAAAGCGTTTGATCATCGTCTGATCGATCAATCAACCGCGGAAATCGTCGAGACTGCTAAGCGCACTGGTGCGCAAGTCCGTGGTCCGATCCCGCTGCCGACCCGCAAAGAGCGCTTTACCGTTCTGATCTCTCCGCACGTTAACAAAGACGCGCGTGATCAGTACGAAATCCGCACTCACAAGCGTCTGGTTGACATCGTTGAGCCAACTGAGAAAACCGTTGATGCTCTGATGCGTCTGGATCTGGCTGCCGGTGTAGACGTGCAGATCAGCCTGGGTTAATCAGGTCATCGAGCGATTGAGAGGTTGAAACAATGATTGGTTTAGTCGGTAAAAAAGTGGGTATGACCCGCATCTTCACTGAAGATGGCGTTTCTATCCCAGTAACCGTAATCGAAGTTGAAGCAAACCGCGTTACTCAGGTTAAAGATCTGGCTAACGATGGCTACCGCGCTATTCAGGTTACCACTGGTGCTAAAAAAGCTAACCGTGTAACCAAACCAGAAGCGGGTCACTTCGCTAAAGCTGGCGTAGAAGCTGGCCGTGGTCTGTGGGAATTCCGTCTTGCTGAAGGCGAAGAGTTCACCGTAGGTCAGGACATTAGCGTTGAGCTGTTTGCTGACGTTAAAAAAGTTGACGTAACCGGTACCTCTAAAGGTAAAGGTTTTGCTGGTACCGTTAAGCGCTGGAACTTCCGTACCCAGGACGCTACCCACGGTAACTCCTTGTCTCACCGCGTTCCGGGTTCTATCGGTCAGAACCAGACTCCGGGCAAAGTGTTCAAAGGCAAGAAAATGGCAGGTCAGCTGGGTAACGAACGTGTAACCGTTCAGAGCCTGGACGTAGTACGTGTTGACGCTGAGCGCAACCTGCTGCTGGTTAAAGGTGCGGTCCCGGGTGCAACCGGTAGCGACCTGATCGTTAAACCAGCTGTGAAGGCGTAAGGGGATAGCAATGGAATTAGTATTGAAAGACGCGCAGAGCGCGCTGACTGTTTCCGAAACTACCTTCGGTCGTGATTTCAACGAAGCGCTGGTTCACCAGGTTGTTGTTGCTTATGCAGCTGGTGCTCGTCAGGGTACTCGTGCTCAGAAGACTCGTGCTGAAGTAACTGGTTCTGGCAAAAAGCCATGGCGCCAGAAAGGTACCGGCCGTGCGCGTTCAGGTTCTATCAAGAGCCCGATCTGGCGTTCAGGTGGCGTGACCTTCGCTGCGCGTCCACAGGACCACAGTCAAAAAGTTAACAAAAAGATGTACCGCGGCGCGCTGAAAAGCATCCTGTCCGAACTGGTACGTCAGGATCGTCTGATCGTTGTCGAGAAGTTCTCTGTAGAAGCGCCTAAAACTAAGCTGCTGGCACAGAAACTGAAAGACATGGCTCTGGAAGATGTGCTGATCATCACCGGTGAGCTGGACGAGAACCTGTTCCTGGCCGCACGTAACCTGCACAAGGTTGACGTACGCGATGCGACTGGTATCGACCCGGTTAGCCTGATCGCCTTCGACAAAGTCGTAATGACTGCTGATGCTGTTAAGCAAGTTGAGGAGATGCTGGCATGATTCGTGAAGAACGTCTGCTGAAGGTGCTTCGCGCACCGCACGTTTCTGAAAAAGCGTCTACTGCGATGGAAAAAACAAACACCATCGTTCTCAAAGTTGCTAAAGACGCGACCAAAGCAGAGATCAAAGCTGCTGTGCAGAAACTGTTTGAAGTCGAAGTCGAAGTCGTTAACACCCTGGTTGTTAAAGGGAAAGTTAAACGTCACGGACAGCGTATCGGTCGTCGTAGCGACTGGAAAAAAGCTTACGTCACCCTGAAAGAAGGCCAGAACCTGGACTTCGTTGGCGGCGCTGAGTAAGTCGGAGGAGTAATACAATGGCAGTTGTTAAATGTAAACCGACATCTCCGGGTCGTCGCCACGTAGTTAAAGTGGTTAACCCTGAGCTGCACAAGGGCAAACCTTTTGCTCCGTTGCTGGAAAAAAACAGCAAATCCGGTGGTCGTAACAACAATGGCCGTATCACCACTCGTCACATCGGTGGTGGCCACAAGCAGGCTTATCGTATTGTTGACTTCAAACGCAACAAAGACGGTATCCCAGCAGTTGTTGAACGTCTTGAGTACGATCCGAACCGTTCCGCGAACATCGCGCTGGTTCTGTACAAAGATGGCGAACGCCGTTACATCCTGGCCCCTAAAGGCCTGAAAGCTGGCGACCAGATTCAGTCTGGCGTTGATGCTGCAATCAAAGCAGGTAACACCCTGCCGATGCGCAATATCCCGGTTGGTTCTACCGTTCATAACGTAGAAATGAAACCAGGTAAAGGCGGTCAGCTGGCGCGTTCCGCGGGTACTTACGTTCAGATCGTTGCGCGCGACGGTGCTTATGTCACCCTGCGTCTGCGTTCTGGTGAAATGCGTAAAGTCGAAGCAGACTGCCGCGCTACTCTGGGCGAAGTTGGCAATGCTGAGCATATGCTGCGCGTTCTGGGTAAAGCAGGTGCTGCACGCTGGCGTGGTGTTCGTCCTACCGTTCGCGGTACTGCGATGAACCCAGTCGACCACCCACATGGTGGTGGTGAAGGTCGTAACTTTGGTAAGCACCCGGTAACTCCGTGGGGCGTTCAGACCAAAGGTAAGAAGACCCGCAGCAACAAGCGTACTGATAAATTTATCGTACGTCGCCGTAGCAAATAATTTTAGAGGATAAGCCATGCCACGTTCTCTCAAGAAAGGTCCTTTTATTGACCTGCACTTGCTGAAGAAGGTAGAGAAAGCGGTGGAAAGCGGAGACAAGAAGCCCCTGCGCACTTGGTCCCGTCGTTCAACGATCTTTCCTAACATGATCGGTTTGACCATCGCTGTCCATAATGGTCGTCAGCACGTTCCAGTCTTTGTTACCGACGAAATGGTTGGTCACAAACTGGGTGAATTCGCACCGACTCGTACTTATCGCGGCCACGCTGCTGATAAAAAAGCGAAGAAGAAATAAGGTAGGAGGAAGAGATGGAAACTTTAGCTCAACATCGCCATGCTCGTTCTTCTGCACAGAAGGTTCGCCTTGTTGCTGACCTGATTCGCGGTAAGAAAGTGTCGCAGGCTCTGGACATCCTGACCTATACCAACAAGAAAGCTGCGGTATTGGTCAAGAAAGTACTGGAATCTGCCATTGCTAACGCTGAACACAACGATGGCGCTGACATCGACGATCTGAAAGTCGCGAAAATTTTCGTAGATGAAGGCCCAAGCATGAAGCGCATTATGCCGCGTGCGAAAGGTCGTGCAGATCGCATCCTGAAGCGCACCAGCCACATTACTGTGGTTGTGTCCGATCGCTGAGACTCTGGAGACTAGCAATGGGTCAGAAAGTACATCCTAATGGTATTCGCCTGGGTATTGTAAAACCATGGAACTCTACCTGGTTTGCGAACACCAAAGAATTCGCTGACAACCTGGACAGCGATTTTAAAGTACGTCAGTACCTGACTAAGGAACTGGCTAAAGCGTCTGTATCTCGTATCGTTATCGAGCGTCCAGCTAAGAGCATCCGTGTGACTATTCACACTGCTCGTCCTGGCATCGTTATCGGTAAGAAAGGCGAAGACGTAGAAAAACTGCGCAAGGTCGTAGCGGATATCGCTGGCGTTCCTGCACAGATCAATATCGCTGAAGTTCGTAAGCCTGAACTGGACGCTAAATTGGTTGCTGACAGCATCACTTCTCAGCTGGAACGTCGTGTTATGTTCCGTCGTGCTATGAAGCGTGCTGTACAGAACGCAATGCGTCTGGGCGCTAAGGGTATCAAAGTTGAAGTTAGCGGCCGTCTGGGCGGCGCGGAAATCGCACGTACCGAATGGTACCGTGAAGGTCGCGTTCCGCTGCACACTCTGCGTGCTGACATCGACTACAACACCTCTGAAGCGCACACCACTTACGGTGTAATCGGCGTTAAGGTATGGATCTTCAAAGGTGAGATCCTGGGTGGTATGGCTGCTGTTGAACAACCGGAAAAACCGGCTGCTCAACCTAAAAAGCAGCAGCGTAAAGGCCGTAAATAAGGAGCGTCGCTGATGTTACAACCAAAGCGTACAAAATTCCGTAAAGTGCACAAAGGCCGCAACCGTGGTCTGGCGCAGGGTACGGATGTTAGCTTCGGCACTTTCGGTCTGAAAGCTGTTGGCCGTGGTCGTCTGACTGCACGTCAGATCGAAGCAGCACGTCGTGCAATGACCCGTGCAGTTAAGCGTCAAGGTAAGATCTGGATCCGTGTATTCCCGGACAAACCGATCACCGAGAAGCCGCTGGAAGTTCGTATGGGTAAAGGTAAAGGTAACGTGGAGTACTGGGTTGCCTTGATCCAACCGGGCAAAGTCCTTTATGAAATGGACGGTGTTCCGGAAGAGCTGGCCCGTGAAGCCTTCGGCCTGGCAGCAGCGAAACTGCCTATCAAAACCACCTTTGTAACTAAGACGGTGATGTAATGAAAGCAAAAGAGCTGCGTGAAAAAAGCGTTGAAGAGCTGAACGCTGAGCTGCTGAACCTGCTGCGTGAGCAGTTCAACCTGCGTATGCAGGCTGCAAGTGGCCAGCTGCAACAGACTCACCTGCTGAAGCAAGTGCGTCGCAATGTTGCACGCGTTAAGACTTTACTGACTCAGAAGGCGGGTGCGTAATGACCGATAAAATCCGTACTCTGCAAGGTCGTGTTGTTAGCGACAAAATGGAGAAATCCATTGTTGTAGCTATCGAACGTATTGTGAAACACCCGATCTACGGTAAATTCATCAAGCGTACGACCAAACTGCACGTACATGACGAGAACAACGAATGTGGTATCGGCGACAAGGTTGAAATCCGTGAATGCCGTCCACTGTCCAAGACTAAGTCCTGGACGCTGGTTCGCGTTGTAGAGAAAGCGGTTCTGTAATACAGTACGCATTCTCAATACGAATAAACGGCTCAGCGATGAGCCGTTTATTTTTTCTACCCATATTGCAGAAGCGGTGTTATAATGCCGCGCCCTCGATATGGGGCTTTTTAACGGCTCTGATTTTAGAGTCTCAGGTAGTAGTTGACATTAGCGGAGCACTAAAATGATCCAAGAACAGACTATGCTGAACGTCGCCGACAACTCCGGTGCACGTCGCGTAATGTGTATCAAGGTTCTGGGTGGCTCGCACCGTCGCTACGCAGGCGTAGGCGACATCATCAAGATCACCATCAAAGAAGCAATTCCACGTGGTAAGGTCAAAAAAGGTGATGTGCTGAAAGCGGTAGTGGTGCGCACCAAGAAGGGTGTTCGTCGCCCTGACGGTTCTGTCATTCGCTTCGATGGTAATGCATGCGTTATTTTGAACAATAACAGCGAGCAGCCTATCGGCACGCGTATCTTTGGGCCGGTAACTCGTGAACTTCGTACTGAGAAGTTCATGAAAATTATCTCTCTGGCACCAGAAGTACTCTAAGGAGCGAATCATGGCAGCGAAAATCCGTCGTGATGACGAAGTTATCGTGTTAACCGGTAAAGATAAAGGTAAACGCGGTAAAGTAAAAAATGTTCTGTCTTCCGGCAAACTCGTCGTTGAAGGTATCAACCTGGTTAAGAAACATCAGAAGCCGGTTCCGGCCCTGAACCAACCAGGTGGCATCGTTGAAAAAGAAGCTGCTATTCAGGTTTCTAACGTTGCAATCTTCAATGCGGCTACCGGCAAGGCTGACCGTGTAGGCTTTAGATTCGAAGACGGCAAAAAAGTCCGTTTCTTCAAGTCTAACAGCGAAACTATCAAGTAATTTGGAGTAGTACGATGGCGAAACTGCATGATTACTACAAAGACGAAGTAGTTAACAAACTCATGACTGAGTTTAACTACAATTCTGTCATGCAAGTCCCTCGGGTCGAGAAGATCACCCTGAACATGGGTGTTGGTGAAGCGATCGCTGACAAGAAACTGCTGGATAACGCAGCAGCTGACCTGACAGCAATCTCCGGTCAAAAACCGCTGATCACCAAAGCACGCAAATCTGTTGCAGGCTTCAAAATCCGTCAGGGCTATCCGATCGGCTGTAAAGTAACTCTGCGTGGCGAACGCATGTGGGAGTTCTTTGAGCGCCTGATCACTATTGCTGTTCCACGTATCCGTGACTTCCGTGGCTTGTCCGCTAAGTCTTTCGACGGTCGTGGTAACTACAGCATGGGTGTCCGTGAGCAGATCATCTTCCCAGAAATCGACTACGATAAAGTCGACCGCGTGCGTGGTTTGGATATTACCATTACCACTACTGCGAAATCTGACGAAGAAGGCCGTGCTCTGCTGGCTGCCTTTGACTTCCCGTTCCGCAAGTAAGGTAGGGTTACTGAATGGCTAAGCAATCAATGAAAGCACGCGAAGTAAAGCGCGTAGCTTTAGCTGATAAATTCTTCGCTAAACGCGCTGAACTGAAAGCGATCATTTCTGATGTGAACGCTTCCGACGAAGATCGTTGGAATGCGGTTCTCAAGCTGCAGTCTCTGCCGCGTGATTCCAGCCCGTCTCGTCAGCGTAACCGCTGTCGTCAAACAGGTCGTCCACATGGTTATGTGGGCAAGTTTGGGTTGAGCCGTATCAAACTGCGTGAAGCCGCCATGCGCGGTGAAGTGCCAGGCTTGAAAAAGGCTAGCTGGTAATTACCAATTGAATCACGGGAGTAAAGACAGATGAGCATGCAAGATCCGATCGCGGATATGCTGACCCGTATCCGTAACGGTCAGGCCGCGAACAAAGTTGCGGTCACCATGCCTTCCGCCAAGCTGAAAGTGGCAATTGCCAACGTGCTGAAGGAAGAAGGTTTTATCGAAGATTTTAAAGTTGAAGGCGACACCAAGCCGGAACTGGAACTTACTCTCAAGTATTTCCAGGGTAAAGCTGTTGTAGAAAGCATTCAGCGTGTCAGCCGCCCAGGCCTGCGCATCTATAAGAAAAAAGATGAGCTGCCAAAAGTTATGGCTGGTCTTGGTATCGCAGTTGTTTCTACCTCTAAAGGTGTTATGACTGATCGTGCAGCGCGCCAGGCTGGTCTTGGTGGCGAAATTATCTGCTACGTAGCCTAATCGGAGGAAAGAATGTCTCGTGTTGCTAAAGCACCGGTCGTCATTCCTGCCGGCGTTGATGTTAAAATCGACGGTCAGGTTATTACGATCAAAGGTAAAAACGGCGAGCTGACTCGTACCCTCAACAAAGCTGTTGAAGTTAAACATGCAGATAACGCTCTGACCTTCGGTCCACGTGATGGTTTCGTGGATGGATGGGCTCAGGCTGGTACCGCGCGTGCCCTGCTGAACTCAATGGTTGTTGGTGTTACCGAAGGCTTCACTAAAAAGCTTCAGCTGGTTGGTGTAGGTTATCGTGCAGCGATCAAAGGGAATGCAGTAGGCCTGTCTCTGGGCTTCTCACACCCTGTTGAGCATCCGCTGCCGGCCGGTATCACTGCAGAATGTCCGACTCAAACTGAAATCGTGCTGAAAGGCGCTGATAAACAGCTGATCGGTCAGGTTGCAGCAGATCTGCGCGCCTACCGTCGTCCTGAGCCTTACAAAGGCAAGGGTGTTCGTTACGCCGACGAAGTCGTGCGTACCAAAGAGGCTAAGAAGAAGTAAGGTAACACTATGGATAAGAAATCTGCTCGTATCCGTCGTGCGACCCGCGCACGCCGCAAGCTCAAAGAGCTGGGTGCAACTCGCCTGGTGGTACATCGTACCCCGCGTCATATTTACGCACAGGTAATTGCACCGAACGGTTCTGAAGTTCTGGTAGCTGCTTCTACTGTAGAAAAAGCTATCTCAGAACAATTGAAGTACACCGGTAACAAAGACGCCGCTGCAGCTGTAGGTAAAGCTGTTGCTGAACGCGCTCTGGAAAAAGGCATCAGCAATGTTTCCTTTGACCGTTCCGGGTTCCAATATCATGGTCGTGTCCAGGCACTGGCAGATGCTGCCCGTGAAGCTGGCCTTCAGTTCTAAGGTAGAGGTGTAAGATGGCTCACATCGAAAAACAGGCTGGCGAACTGCAGGAAAAGCTGATCGCGGTAAACCGCGTATCTAAAACCGTTAAAGGTGGTCGTATTTTCTCCTTCACAGCTCTGACTGTAGTAGGCGATGGTAACGGTCGCGTTGGTTTTGGTTACGGTAAAGCGCGTGAAGTTCCAGCAGCGATCCAGAAAGCGATGGAAAAAGCCCGTCGCAATATGATTAACGTCGCGCTGAACAACGGCACCCTGCAACACCCTGTTAAAGGTGTTCACACGGGTTCTCGTGTATTCATGCAGCCAGCTTCAGAAGGTACCGGTATCATCGCCGGTGGTGCAATGCGCGCCGTTCTGGAAGTTGCTGGGGTTCATAACGTTCTGGCCAAAGCATATGGTTCCACCAACCCGATTAACGTGGTTCGTGCAACTATTGATGGCCTGGAAAATATGAATTCTCCAGAAATGGTCGCTGCCAAGCGTGGTAAATCCGTTGAAGAAATTCTGGGGTAATTGACCATGGCAAAGACTATTAAAATCACTCAAACCCGCAGTGCAATCGGTCGTCTGCCGAAACACAAGGCAACGCTGCTTGGCCTGGGTCTGCGTCGTATTGGTCATACCGTTGAGCGCGAGGATACTCCTGCTGTTCGTGGTATGGTCAACGCGGTTTACTTCATGGTTAAAGTTGAGGAGTAAGAGATGCGTTTAAATACTCTGTCTCCGGCCGAAGGCTCTAAAAAGGCGGGTAAACGCCTGGGTCGTGGTATCGGTTCTGGCCTCGGCAAAACCGGTGGTCGTGGTCACAAAGGTCAGAACTCTCGTTCTGGCGGTGGCGTACGTCGCGGTTTCGAGGGTGGCCAGATGCCACTGTACCGTCGTCTGCCGAAGTTCGGCTTCACCTCTCGCAAAGCAGCGATCACAGCGGAAATCCGTCTGTCTGACCTGGCGAAAGTTGAAGGCGGCGTTGTAGACCTGAACACGCTGAAAGCAGCAAACATTATCGGTATTCAGATCGAGTTCGCGAAAGTGATCCTGTCTGGTGAAGTTTCTACTCCGGTAACTGTTCGTGGCCTGCGTGTTACTAAAGGTGCTCGTGCTGCTATCGAAGCTGCTGGCGGTAAAATTGAGGAATAAGTAGCAGATGGCTAAGCAACCGGGATTAGATTTTCAAAGTGCCAAAGGTGGATTTGGCGAGCTGAAACGCAGACTGCTGTTTGTTATCGGCGCGCTGATTGTGTTCCGTATTGGCTCTTTTATTCCGATCCCTGGTATCGATGCCGCTGTACTTGCCAAACTGCTTGAGCAACAGCGAGGCACCATCATTGAAATGTTCAACATGTTCTCTGGTGGTGCTCTCAGCCGTGCTTCTATCTTCGCTCTGGGTATCATGCCGTATATTTCGGCATCGATTATTATCCAGCTGCTGACGGTCGTTCATCCGGCCCTGGCAGAATTGAAGAAAGAAGGGGAGTCTGGACGTCGTAAGATTAGTCAGTACACCCGTTACGGTACTCTGGTGCTGGCAATATTCCAGTCGATCGGTATTGCTACCGGTCTGCCGAATATGCCTGGTATGCAGGGCCTGGTATTAAACCCAGGCTTTGCATTCTATTTCACCGCTGTTGTTAGTCTGGTCACAGGGACGATGTTCCTGATGTGGCTCGGCGAACAGATTACTGAGCGTGGTATCGGTAACGGTATCTCAATCATTATCTTCGCCGGTATTGTTGCGGGTCTTCCGCCAGCCATCGCCCACACTATCGAGCAAGCGCGTCAAGGCGACCTGCACTTCCTCCTGTTGCTGTTGGTTGCAGTATTAGTATTTGCAGTGACGTTCTTTGTTGTCTTCGTTGAACGTGGTCAACGCCGCATTGTGGTGAACTACGCGAAACGTCAGCAAGGTCGTCGTGTCTATGCTGCACAGAGCACACATTTACCGCTGAAAGTGAATATGGCGGGGGTAATCCCGGCAATCTTCGCTTCCAGTATTATTCTGTTCCCGGCAACCATCGCGTCATGGTTCGGGGGCGGTACTGGTTGGAACTGGCTGACAACAATTTCGCTGTATTTGCAGCCTGGGCAACCACTTTATGTGTTACTCTATGCGTCTGCGATCATCTTCTTCTGTTTCTTCTACACGGCGTTGGTCTTCAACCCGCGTGAAACAGCAGATAACCTGAAGAAGTCCGGTGCATTTGTACCAGGAATTCGTCCGGGAGAGCAAACGGCGAAGTATATCGATAAAGTAATGACCCGCCTGACTTTGGTTGGTGCGCTTTATATTACTTTTATCTGCCTGATCCCGGAGTTCATGCGTGATGCAATGAAAGTACCGTTCTACTTCGGTGGGACCTCACTGCTTATCGTTGTTGTCGTGATTATGGACTTTATGGCTCAAGTGCAAACTCTGATGATGTCCAGTCAGTATGAGTCTGCATTGAAGAAGGCGAACCTGAAAGGCTACGGCCGCTAATTGGTCGCCTGAGAAGTTACGGAGAGTAAAAATGAAAGTTCGTGCTTCCGTCAAGAAATTATGCCGTAACTGCAAAATCGTTAAGCGTGATGGTGTCATCCGTGTGATTTGCAGTGCCGAGCCGAAGCATAAACAGCGCCAAGGCTGATTATTTCGCATATTTTTCTTGCAAAGTTGGGTTGAGCTGGCTAGATTAGCCAGCCAATCTTTTGTATGTCTGTACGTTTCCATTTGAGTATCCTGAAAACGGGCTTTTCAGCATGGTGCGTACATATTAAATAGTAGGAGTGCATAGTGGCCCGTATAGCAGGCATTAACATTCCTGATCAGAAACATGCTGTGATCGCATTAACTTCGATCTACGGCGTCGGCAAGACCCGTTCTAAAGCCATTCTGGCTGCAGCGGGTATCGCTGAAGATGTTAAGATCAGTGAGCTGTCTGAAGAACAAATCGACACGCTGCGTGACGAAGTTGCCAAATTTGTCGTTGAAGGTGATCTGCGCCGTGAAATCAGCATGAGCATCAAGCGCCTGATGGATCTTGGTTGCTATCGCGGTTTGCGTCATCGTCGTGGTCTGCCAGTGCGCGGTCAGCGTACTAAGACCAACGCACGTACCCGTAAGGGTCCGCGCAAACCGATCAAGAAATAATCGGGGTGATTGAATAATGGCAAAGGCACCAGTTCGTGCACGTAAACGTGTAAGAAAACAAGTCTCTGACGGCGTGGCTCATATCCATGCTTCTTTCAACAACACCATCGTTACTATTACTGATCGTCAGGGTAACGCTTTGGGTTGGGCAACAGCCGGTGGTTCCGGTTTCCGTGGTTCTCGCAAATCCACTCCGTTCGCAGCTCAGGTTGCAGCAGAGCGTTGCGCTGAAGCCGTAAAAGAATACGGCATCAAGAATCTGGAAGTTATGGTTAAAGGTCCGGGTCCGGGTCGTGAATCTACTGTTCGCGCTCTGAACGCCGCTGGTTTCCGCATCACGAATATTACTGATGTGACTCCGATCCCTCATAACGGTTGTCGTCCGCCGAAAAAACGTCGCGTATAACGCTCGTTTTTTAGGTTAGTTGGAGATAGAAAATGGCAAGATATTTGGGTCCTAAGCTCAAGCTGAGCCGTCGTGAGGGCACCGACTTATTCCTTAAGTCTGGCGTTCGCGCGATCGATACCAAGTGTAAAATTGAACAAGCTCCTGGCCAGCACGGTGCGCGTAAACCGCGTCTGTCTGACTATGGTGTGCAGTTGCGTGAAAAGCAAAAAGTTCGCCGTATCTACGGTGTGCTGGAGCGTCAGTTCCGTAACTACTATAAAGAAGCAGCACGTCTGAAAGGCAACACAGGTGAAAACCTGCTGGCTCTGCTGGAAGGTCGTCTGGACAACGTTGTTTACCGTATGGGCTTCGGCGCGACTCGTGCTGAATCACGCCAGTTGGTTAGCCACAAAGCAATCATGGTAAACGGTCGTGTTGTTAACATCGCTTCTTATCAGGTTAAAGCGAATGACGTTGTTAGCATTCGTGAGAAAGCGAAAAAGCAATCTCGCGTGAAGGCCGCTCTGGAGCTGGCTGAGCAGCGTGAAAAGCCAACCTGGCTGGAAGTTGATGCTGGCAAGATGGAAGGTACGTTCAAGCGTCAGCCGGAACGTTCTGATCTGTCTGCGGACATTAACGAACACCTGATCGTCGAGCTTTACTCCAAGTAAAGCTTAGTACCAAAGAGAGGACACAATGCAGGGTTCTGTGACAGAGTTTCTAAAACCGCGCCTGGTAGATATCGAGCAAGTGAGTTCGACGCACGCCAAGGTGACCCTTGAGCCTTTAGAGCGTGGCTTTGGCCATACTCTGGGTAACGCACTGCGCCGTATTCTGCTCTCATCGATGCCGGGTTGCGCGGTGACCGAGGTTGAGATTGATGGTGTACTTCATGAGTACAGCACCAAAGAAGGCGTTCAGGAAGATATCCTTGAAATCCTGCTCAACCTGAAAGGGCTGGCGGTGAGAGTTCAGGGTAAAGATGAAGTTATTCTTACTCTGAATAAATCTGGCATTGGCCCTGTGACTGCAGCCGACATCACCCACGACGGTGATGTTGAAATCGTCAAGCCGCAGCACGTGATCTGCCACCTGACCGATGAGAACGCAGCTATTAGCATGCGTATCAAAGTTCAGCGCGGTCGTGGTTATGTGCCGGCTTCTGCCCGAATTCATTCGGAAGAAGATGAGCGCCCAATCGGCCGTCTGCTGGTCGACGCATGCTACAGCCCTGTAGAGCGTATTGCCTACAATGTTGAAGCAGCGCGTGTAGAACAGCGTACCGACCTGGACAAGCTGGTCATCGAAATGGAAACCAACGGCACAATCGATCCTGAAGAGGCGATTCGTCGTGCGGCAACCATCCTGGCAGAACAACTGGAAGCTTTCGTTGACTTACGTGATGTTCGTCAGCCGGAAGTGAAAGAAGAGAAACCAGAATTCGATCCGATCCTGCTGCGCCCTGTTGACGATCTCGAATTGACTGTCCGCTCTGCTAACTGCCTCAAGGCAGAAGCTATCCACTATATCGGTGATCTGGTACAGCGTACCGAGGTTGAGTTGCTGAAAACGCCGAACCTGGGTAAAAAATCTCTTACCGAGATTAAAGACGTGCTGGCTTCACGTGGTTTGTCTCTGGGCATGCGCCTGGAAAACTGGCCACCAGCAAGCATTGCTGACGAGTAACCGGATCACAGGTTAAGGTTTTACTGAGAAGGATAAGGTCATGCGCCATCGTAAGAGTGGTCGTCAACTGAACCGCAACAGCAGCCATCGCCAGGCTATGTTCCGCAACATGGCAGGTTCACTGGTTCGTCATGAAATCATCAAGACGACCCTGCCTAAAGCGAAAGAGCTGCGTCGCGTAGTTGAGCCGCTGATTACTCTTGCCAAGACTGACAGCGTTGCTAATCGTCGTCTGGCATTCGCCCGCACTCGTGATAACGAGATCGTGGCAAAACTGTTTAACGAACTGGGCCCGCGTTTCGCGAGCCGTGCCGGTGGTTACACTCGCATTCTGAAGTGTGGTTTCCGTGCAGGCGACAACGCGCCGATGGCTTACATCGAGCTGGTTGATCGTTCAGAGAAAGCAGAAGCTGCTGCAGAGTAATCTGCAGTAACGTAAAAAAACCCGCCTCGGCGGGTTTTTTTATATCCGCAGTATCTCCACTTCTCTACAATGTCTGTATTAATTCTGTTCATCCCCTGGAGCTGACGATGTGGTTGCTTGACCAGTGGGCAGAACGCCATATTCGCGATGCCCAAAATAAAGGTGATTTCGACGATCTCCCCGGAAGCGGCGAACCTCTTGTGCTGGAAGATGATTCGCATATTGCGCCTGAACTGCGGGCCGGATACCGTTTACTAAAAAACGCCGGCTGTCTTCCTCCTGAGCTTGAGCAGCGCAGAGAGGCCGTTGAACTTATCGATTTGCTAAAAGGTATTCGCCGGGACGATCCACGACATACTGAACTTAGCCGCAGGCTTGCCCTTGTCGAGCTCAAGTTACGTCAGGCCGGGTTGAGTACTGAATTTCTGCATGGCGAATACAGTGAAAGATTGATGCAGAAAATAAACGAGGAGTAGCGATGTACCGTATCGGTGAACTTGCAAAGCTCGCGAACGTAACGCCGGATACTATCCGATATTACGAAAAGCAGCAGATGATCGATCATGAAGTACGCACAGAAGGCGGGTTTCGGCTTTATACCGATAACGATCTACAGCGTTTAAGATTTATACGCTATGCGCGACAGCTTGGATTCACGCTGGACTCGATCCGCGAGTTATTATCGATCCGCATCGATCCTGAACATCATACCTGCCAGGAATCAAAAAGCATCGTGCAGGCCCGGCTTGATGAAGTTGAAGCCCGTATTCAGGAGCTGCAAACCATGCAACGTTCTCTGCAAAGGCTGAATGATGCCTGCTGTGGAACGGCCCATAGCAGTATTTATTGTTCAATTCTTGAAGCCCTTGAACAGGGAGCCAGTGGAGAAACGCGGGGATGTTGATTTTTAATCCACCCGGGTCTAGACTTCAGTCGTCATAAATCATGCTCAGGAGAAAAGATGAGCCACTATCAGCATACGAAGGGACAAATTAAAGACAATGCCATTGAGGCCTTACTTCACGACCCGCTTTTTCGACAGCGTGTTGAAAAGAATAAAAAAGGGAAGGGAAGTTATCTGCGTAAAAACAAACATGCAAAACGGGGTAACTGGGAGGCCAGTGGCAAGCAAGCGAATCGCTTATTTACCACTGGCCTTCCTGCTTTAATTTGCTGATTAAACGCGGTTGTTCTGCTCTTTTAACAGATCGCGGATTTCAGTCAGCAAGACTTCTTCTTTCGTTGGTGCTGGCGCAGCTGCTGGCTCTTCTTTTTTACGGTTGAGTCTGTTGATCAGCTTGATAGCCATGAAAATAGCAAACGCCACAATCACGAAATCAAATACGTTCTGAATAAATAAGCCATAATGCATCACTACTGCCGGGATATCCCCCTGCGCTTCACGCAGCGTGAAGGCAAATTGTTTGAAATCAATGCCCCCGATGAGCAACCCTAAAGGTGGCATGATGATATCTGCAACTAATGATGAAACAATCTTGCCGAATGCCGCACCAATAATGACACCCACTGCCAAATCAACCACGTTCCCGCGCATCGCAAATTCGCGAAATTCTTTAATAAAACTCATTATGTTCTCCTTGTGCCAGCTGACGACTATAAGTTTAACAAATGATTAGCTATTTGCCATTCGGGATAATTAAACGTTATGAAAAATAAAAGGCACAGGAATTAAGCGGTTAAAGCGTGGGTGCTCGTATGCGAGCACCCGACTCATTAAAGGAAGAAGGGACTTGGCTGGAATAAACGTTCGACGTCGGTAATAAACTTTTTATCGGTAAGGAACATAATTACGTGATCGCCTTGTTCAATACGCAAATTATCATTGGCGATCATGACATCATTCCCACGCACGACAGCGCCGATTATGGTGCCTGGCGGCAATTTAATTTCGTCGATGGCGCGGCCCACAACGCGTGACGTGGTTTCATCACCATGCGCCACCGCTTCAATGGCTTCAGCCACACCGCGGCGGAGCGATGAAACACCGACAATGTCCGCTTTACGTACATGGCTAAGCAGGGCAGAAATCGTTGCCTGCTGCGGTGAAATGGCAATATCAATAACGCTGCCCTGAACGAGATCAACATAAGCCTTACGCTGGATAAGCACCATGACCTTCTTTGCCCCCATACGCTTGGCGAGCATGGCAGACATAATATTCGCCTCGTCATCATTAGTGACGGCAATAAAAAGATCTACTTGATCAATATGTTCTTCTGCCAGCAGCTCCTGATCCGACGCATCGCCATAAAATACGATCGTATTTTGCAACTTCTCCGCCAGTTCAGAAGCACGCTGTTGATCGCGCTCGATCAATTTCACGCTATAGTCTTTTTCCAGCCTGCGCGCGAGACCCGCGCCGATATTGCCGCCGCCGACCAGCATAATACGTTTATAAGGCTTTTCGAGACGCTGTAGCTCACTCATCACCGCACGGATATGCTGAGAGGCAGCAATAAAGAAGACCTCATCGCCAGCTTCGACAATGGTAGAGCCTTGCGGGCGGATAGGTCTGTCGTGACGGAAAATAGCGGCGACGCGCGTATCAATATGGGGCATATGTTCGCGCATGGTGGACAACGCGTTGCCAATCAATGGCCCACCGTAATAAGCCTTAACTACAGCCAGACTGACTTTCCCTTCGGCAAAGTTCACCACCTGCAGTGCCCCTGGATATTCGATCAGGCGATAGATATTGTCGATAACCAGTTGTTCAGGCGCGATGAGATGATCGATTGGAACCGCTTCTGAATTAAACAGTTTCTCGGCATCGCGAACATAGTCCGGAGAGCGGATACGTGCGATTCGGTTTGGTGTGTTGAAAAGCGAATAGGCTACCTGACAAGCCACCATATTGGTTTCATCAGAACTGGTGACCGCAACCAGCATGTCGGCATCGTCAGCGCCAGCCTCGCGCAGAACGCGCGGATGCGAACCGTGACCCTGCACAACGCGAAGGTCAAATTTGTCCTGCAATACGCGCAGACGATCTCCGTTGGTATCAACAATAGTGATGTCATTGTTTTCGCCAACCAGGTTTTCTGCCAGCGTTCCACCAACCTGTCCTGCGCCCAGAATGATAATCTTCATATCTTGTGACCTGTTCTCAACATCACTCTTTGATTAGCTTAGCGTAAAAGAAGCCATCACCCTCTTCCGCACCCGGCAGGTTCTGCTGACCCGGGTTTTCAGGTGTTCCCGTATCACGCAGCGTAGCGTCCGGAGTGCGTTTAAGGAAGGCCGCGATTTGCTGGCTGTTTTCTTCCGGCAGCACGGAGCAGGTCGCGTAGATCAGCGTTCCACCAGGTTTTAGATGCGGCCAGATGGCGTCAAGAATATCCGATTGCAGTTGGGCAAGTTCCTTGATATCACGATCGCGGCGCAGCCACTTGATATCGGGGTGACGGCGAATAACACCGGTTGCAGAGCAAGGGGCATCCAGCAAAATACGATCGAATTGTGTTTCACCACACCATTCTGCGGGTTTGCGTCCATCGCCCTGCTTAACCTGAGCCTTCATACCCAGACGCTTAAGGTTATCGTAGACGCGTGAAAGACGCTGCTCATCAACATCGACTGCCATCACGCTGGCCTGCGGAGCCACTTCCAGAATGTGCGTTGTTTTTCCGCCCGGTGCTGCGCACAGATCGAGGATCTGCTCGCCATTTTTCGGGTCAAGGAAAGTCATACAACCCTGAGCAGAGGCATCCTGTACGGTCACCCGGCCTTCATCAAAACCGGGTAAAGCATGTACCGGTGCAGGGGAAGCTAAACGCACGGCGTCAGGATAGGCATCATGTGTGAATCCACTCATTCCGGCCTCTTCGAGCAAGCTCAGCCAGGCATCGCGGGTATGATGATTCCGGTTAACGCGCAGCCACATCGGTGGACGTTGATTATTGGCTTCGGCAATGTTTTGCCATTGTTTTGGATACGCCTTTTTAAGGCGATTCAGAAGCCAGTCCGGATGCAGGTAACGTGTTTCGCTTTGCGTAAATTCAGCCAGCAGCTCTTCCTGCTGTCGCTGGAACTGACGCAGTACACCGTTGATCAACCCTTTCAACTGAGGACGTTTAATCGCAACGGCACCTTCCACCGTCTCAGCCAGTGCGGCATGAGGGGGGATTCGGGTATGAAGAAGCTGATAAAAACCCACCATAATCAAATAATGTATGGTGCGCTGTTTGCCGGTCATTGGGCGTGACATCAGCTTATTAATGAGCCACTCAAGTTGAGAGAGAGTGCGCAGGACGCCAAAACAGAGCTCCTGAAGCAGGGCTTTGTCTTTATCAGATACTTTTTGTTGCAGGGGAGGCAGGACATTACTCAATGACTGACCCTGCTCGATGACCTGCTCAACGGCCTGCGCCGCCATACTGCGAAGATTTTGTTTTTTCATAACCGTAAAAATAAAAATGCCCGGAACACCGGGCTTTAAGCAAATATTGGATCAGGCAAGGCGATTGCCCGGTATAAACCATTCGCGACGGGAATTTAACAGATCCTGTGCACTCATGGCTTTCTTACCGGCCGGTTGTAATGACTCAAGATTCAGGATCCCTTCTGCAGTCGCAACCTGGATTCCGTTCTTGCTGGCGTCGATAATCGTACCGGGTTCAGCTGCTGTGATGCTGTTAATCACTGACGCTTTCCAGACTTTCAGGGGCTGCTCATCAATCATCAGCCAGCTCATTGGCCATGGATTGAAGGCGCGGATGCAGCGTTCAAGTTGAGCGGCGGAGAGAGACCAGTCGATCCGGGCTTCTTCTTTGCTCAGTTTTTCGGCGTAGGTGACGAGAGACTCATCCTGAACCTCAGGCTTCGCCGTATTGTCAGCAAGCTGCTGTAAGGTCTTAATGAGCCCTTGTGGGCCGAGATCTGCCAGCTTGTCATACAGCGTAGCGCTGGTATCTTCTGCCGTAATGGGACACGTCAACTTATACAGCATGTCGCCCGTGTCTAAACCTACATCCATCTTCATGATTGTAACGCCGGTTTCAGCATCACCCGCCCACAGGGAGCGCTGTATAGGTGCCGCACCACGCCAACGCGGGAGCAGGGAACCATGCACGTTGATACAGCCCAGGCGAGGCATATCAAGCACGGCTTTTGGCAGAATTAAACCATACGCCACCACCACCATTACGTCGGCATCCAGGTCAGCAACCAGCTGCTGGTTTTCCTGTGGGCGTAAGGAGGCGGGCTGGAAAACGGGTAGCCCATGCTCTTCTGCCAGCACCTTTACGGGGCTCGGCATCAGTTTTTTACCGCGACCTGCCGGGCGGTCCGGCTGGGTAAAGACGCCAACAACCTGGTGACCAGAAGATAACAGCGCGCCAAGATGACGCGCTGCAAAATCAGGGGTTCCCGCGAAGATAATACGTAGTGTTTTAGACACGATGATCCTTGTATCCGGGGGGACGTTATGCGCGAGAGCGCAAACGATCCAGTTTCTCTACTTTCTGACGAATACGCTGCTGTTTCAGCGGCGAGAGGTAATCGATAAACAGTTTACCGACCAGATGATCCATCTCATGCTGAATACAAATCGCCAGCAGGTCGTCTGCTTCCAGTTCGAACGGATTACCGTCACGATCCAGGGCGCGAATTTTCACTTTTTCGGCACGTGGCACCAAAGCGCGCTGTTCAGGAATGGACAAACAGCCTTCCTCGATACCCGTTTCGCCGCTCTTTTCAAGCAACTCAGGGTTAATCAGCACCAGACGCTCATCGCGATTTTCAGAAACGTCGATCACGATAATACGCTTGTGAATGTCTACCTGGGTCGCCGCCAGGCCAATGCCTTCTTCAGCGTACATGGTATCGAACATATCATCGACGATACGCTGAATTTCTGCATTCACTTCTTTAACCGGTTCAGCGACGATGCGAAGGCGCTCGTCCGGAATATGTAACACTTGCAAAACTGCCATAAATTTCCAGAGTCGTGTTCAGGAGTTGATAAGAATATTACTTCTATTCTAGACAAATCCCCGGTCGATTGACAGCATCAGTGACCAATCGCAATGATTGCGCAGGCCGCTTATGGCAGGGGGAAAGGATGACGTCTACCGAGATATGGTTACGGCTTATCCACACGGGTTCTCTGTGTGGTGATGGGATGCTGGAAGCCGCTGCACGGTTGCTCAAGCAGACAAATATAGATGTTCCTGCTGTCATAGACGCCGGGCTGTCAGCAAAACAGGCTAGCCGGTTCTTTGCCTTAGAGGAAAGTGAACTGGAGCGAAGCCTTAAGTGGCTTGAAATGCCGGGAAATCATTTGTTGACGGCAAACCATCCCTTTTATCCCCCTTTGCTGCGAACGATTCCCGATTATCCTGGGGCATTATGTGTAAAAGGTAACTTAGCGACACTTAATACTGTCCAACTGGCTGTGGTGGGGAGTCGGGCGCCGTCATGGTACGGTGAGCGGTGGGGGAAAATCCTGTGCGAACAGCTTTCACAAAGCGGTTTCACAATCACCAGTGGGTTGGCCTGCGGTATTGACGGTGTCGCCCATCACGCTGCGCTGTCCGCAAAAGGACGTAGCGTGGCCGTGCTGGGGAACGGCCTGTTTAGCGTTTATCCCCGTCGGCATCAGGCTCTGGCGATGCAGATTATTGAATCTGACGGGGCGATAGTGTCTGAGTTTCCTCTCTCGGCACAGCCCCGACCGGCAAACTTTCCGCGCCGTAATCGGATTATCAGCGGGTTAAGCCAGGGCGTCTTGGTCGTTGAAGCGGCAGTGCGAAGCGGCTCTCTGGTCACGGCCCGGTGCGCACTTGAGCAGGGGCGGGAGGTTTTCGCCTTGCCCGGTCCGATAGGTAACCCCGGCTGCGAAGGGCCACACTGGCTGATAAAGCAGGGCGCAACGCCGGTAACCGAGGTAGGGGATATTCTTGAAAATTTGCAACATGGGTTGCAATGGCTGCAGGAAGATCCCGAAAAGCGACATTATTCGTCAGATCAGGGAAAGGTGGCATTGCCATTTCCTAAGCTCCTGGCTAACGTAGGAGATGAGGTAACACCTGTTGACGTTGTCGCTGAACGTGCCGGCCAACCTGTGCCAGTAACGGTAGCACAGCTACTCGAACTGGAGTTAGCAGGGTGGATCGCAGCTGTACCCGGCGGCTATGTCCGATTAAGGAGGGCATGCCATGTTCGACGTACTGATGTATTTGTTTGAGACTTACATCCATAACGAAGCAGAAATGCGAGTGGATCAGGACAAATTGACACAGGATCTTACCGATGCGGGGTTTGAGCGGGAAGATATCTATAATGCGTTGATGTGGCTGGAAAAACTGGCTGATTATCAGGAAGGCCTCGCCGAACCGATGCAGCTTGCTTCTGACCCATTGTCAGTACGCATCTATACCGCTGAAGAGTGTGAAAGGCTGGATGCCAGCTGCCGGGGATTCATCTTATTCCTTGAGCAGATTCAGGTGCTAAACCTCGAAACGAGAGAAATGGTGATAGAGCGCGTCATGGCGCTGGATACGGCAGAATTTGAACTGGAAGATCTCAAATGGGTGATCCTGATGGTTCTGTTTAATATCCCGGGTTGTGAAAATGCCTATCAGCAAATGGAAGAATTACTCTTTGAAGTGAATGAAGGTATGCTGCATTAATTCAAATGTGCAGCACCAAGAGTTGTTATGGCCAAATCCGCACTATTTACGGTGCATAAAAACGAGCCCTGCCCGCAGTGCGGGGCTGAACTTGTTATTCGGTCCGGGAAACACGGTCCGTTTCTCGGTTGTTCACACTATCCGGAATGTGATTATGTCCGTCCTCTTAAAAGCCAGGCGGATGGACATATCGTCAAAATTCTGGAGGGGCAGTTATGTCCTGCCTGTGGTGGTGAATTAGCGTTGCGTCAGGGGCGGTTCGGTATGTTTATTGGCTGTAGCCGTTATCCGGAATGTGAGCATACAGAACAAATTGATAAGCCAGATGAAACGGCTATTGCCTGTCCTCAGTGCCAACGTGGTCAACTGGTACAGCGTCGTTCTCGTTTTGGTAAGACTTTCCATTCCTGCGATCGTTACCCTGACTGCCAGTTCGTTATCAATTTCAAACCGGTAGCGGGTATCTGCGTGCATTGCCATTATCCGCTACTCATCGAGAAGAAAACCGCGCAAGGCATTAAACGCTTCTGCGCCAGTAAACAATGTGGAAAGCCGGTTCCGGCGGATCAAAACAGTGAATAATAACCTGCCATCAGGTTCCATTGCGTATGCAGTGGACGTACTGAAAAAAGAAGAAGTCATCGCTTATCCAACTGAAGCTGTTTTTGGGGTCGGTTGCGATCCTGACAGTGAGACGGCCGTTGGCCGATTGCTGGCACTTAAGCAACGGCCTGTCGAAAAAGGACTGATTTTAATCGCGGCCAATTATGAGCAGCTTAAACCTTACATTGATGATTCCATGCTTACCCCGGCCCAGCGTGAAGCCATCTTCTCCGTATGGCCTGGACCGGTGACCTTCGTTTTCCCGGCCCAGCCGACAACACCGCGCTGGTTAACCGGAAGGTTTGATTCGCTGGCGGTGCGCGTCACCGACCATCCGCTGGTGGTTGAGCTTTGTGTGGCGTTTGGTAAACCACTGGTTTCAACCAGCGCGAATCTGACCGGGTTACCTCCGTGCCGGACAACCGAAGAAGTGCTGGCACAGTTCGGGAATGATTTCCCGGTTGCTGCCGGCGAGACGGGAGGGCGCCTGAATCCGTCCGAAATTCGCGACGCATTAACCGGTGAACGTTTTCGTCAGGGGTAATCTCATGGAAACTTATGCTGTTTTTGGTAACCCGATTGCGCACAGTAAGTCACCCTTGATCCATCAGCAATTTGCGGAACAGTTGCAGATAGATCACCCTTACGGTCGCGTGCTGGCACCGGTTGATGCATTTATCCCAACGCTCGAGGCGTTTTTCGCTGCGGGCGGCAAAGGGGCGAATGTGACGGTTCCCTTTAAAGAAGAGGCATTTGAACGTGCAGACGAACTGACCGAGCGTGCTTCACTTGCTGGTGCAGTAAATACCTTAAAACGGCTTGAGGATGGCCGCCTTCTGGGTGACAACACTGACGGGATTGGTTTACTGAGCGATCTGGAAAGACTTTCGTTTATCAAGCCTGGTTTCCGGGTTCTGCTGATTGGTGCGGGTGGTGCATCGCGGGGCGTGCTGTTGCCCCTGCTTTCACTGGACTGTGCAGTGACCATTACCAACAGAACCTTTTCCAGGGCAGAAGCGCTGGCGGCGTTGTTTGCCCATACCGGTAGCGTGAGCGCCATCGCGCTTGAGGATCTCGAAGACCGTGAATTTGATCTGGTCATCAATGCCACGTCCAGCGGCATTAATGGTGAGATCCCGGCAATCCCCGTTTCTCTTATCAACTCTCATATGTACTTCTATGACATGTTTTACCAGAAAGGGAAGACACCCTTCCTTATGTGGTGTGAAGAACATGGCGCGAAACAGTTAGCCGATGGGCTGGGGATGCTGGTGGGCCAGGCTGCGCATGCGGTGCTGCTCTGGCATGGGGTGTTACCTGCAGTCGAGCCGGTCATAGAAAAGTTAAAGCAGGAGCTTTCGGCGTGAATCAGGCTATTCACTTCCCGGACAGAGAGAGCTGGGATGAGGATAAACAAGCAGTCTGCTTCCCGGTGCTGGTGCAGGGGATGCAACTTACCTGTGCCATTCATAGGGAAACGCTGCTACGTCGTTTTGGCGGTTCAGATCCTTTAGACATATTTTGTGAAAATCGCTGGGATCTTGAAGAAGAAGCCAGCGATTTAATCCGCGACCAGCAGGAAGACGATCAGGGCTGGGTCTGGTTATCCTGATCCAGATAGTCATTCTTCCATTTAACGTAGTTGTTCGCCGAGTATTTTAATCCTTCGATCTCTGCCTCCTTCAGGGGGCGGATCTGTTTTACAGGGCTACCCAGATAGAGATAGCCGCTCTCCAGCCGTTTGTTCTGCGGGACCAGGCTACCGGCACCAATCATTACGTCATCTTCTACTATGACGCCATCCAGCAAAATCGATCCCATGCCAACAAGTACGCGATTTCCTATAGTGCAGCCGTGAAGCATCACTTTGTGACCAACGGTGACATCCTCTCCAATAATGAGTGGATTACCTTCCGGGTTATAAGAGGATTTGTGCGTGACATGCAGAACGCTGCCGTCCTGAATATTGGTACGTGCGCCAATCGACACAGAGTTAACGTCTCCCCTGATGGCAACGAGTGGCCAGATACTGACATCATCAGCCAGTCGGACATCACCTACGACTACGCTGCTGGCATCGATCATCACGCGATCGCCTTGTTTGGGGAACAGATCTTTATAAGGACGTAATACAGTAGACATAACTACCTCTAAGGATGAGCGCTAGACAGAAGACTTTGATCATATTATGGGATCGAGGCAAGGCAAAATACGTCAATATTTAAGCAGATCGGGCGGGATTTCAGCGAAAAGCGCGGAAAATCAGCAGTTGGAAAAAAAGATCTAAAAAATACTTGTGCTAAAAAATGGGATCCCTATAATGCGCCTCCATCGACACGGCAGATGTGAATCACTTCACAGACAACCCGGTCGGTTGAAGAGAAAAAATCCTGAAATAACGGGTTGACTCTGAAAGAGGAAAGCGTAATATACGCCACCTCGCAACGGTGAGCGAAAGCCGCGTTGCAACTGCTCTTTAACAATTTATCAGACAATCTGTGTGGGCACTCAAAGTGACATGGATTCTTAACGTCGCAAGACGAAAAATGAATACCAAGTCTCTGAGTGAACATACGTAATTCATTACGAAGTTTAATTCACGAGCATCAAACTTAAATTGAAGAGTTTGATCATGGCTCAGATTGAACGCTGGCGGCAGGCCTAACACATGCAAGTCGAACGGTAGCACAGAGAGCTTGCTCTCGGGTGACGAGTGGCGGACGGGTGAGTAATGTCTGGGAAACTGCCTGATGGAGGGGGATAACTACTGGAAACGGTAGCTAATACCGCATAACGTCGCAAGACCAAAGAGGGGGACCTTCGGGCCTCTTGCCATCAGATGTGCCCAGATGGGATTAGCTAGTAGGTGGGGTAACGGCTCACCTAGGCGACGATCCCTAGCTGGTCTGAGAGGATGACCAGCCACACTGGAACTGAGACACGGTCCAGACTCCTACGGGAGGCAGCAGTGGGGAATATTGCACAATGGGCGCAAGCCTGATGCAGCCATGCCGCGTGTATGAAGAAGGCCTTCGGGTTGTAAAGTACTTTCAGCGGGGAGGAAGGTGTTGTGGTTAATAACCGCAGCAATTGACGTTACCCGCAGAAGAAGCACCGGCTAACTCCGTGCCAGCAGCCGCGGTAATACGGAGGGTGCAAGCGTTAATCGGAATTACTGGGCGTAAAGCGCACGCAGGCGGTCTGTCAAGTCGGATGTGAAATCCCCGGGCTCAACCTGGGAACTGCATTCGAAACTGGCAGGCTAGAGTCTTGTAGAGGGGGGTAGAATTCCAGGTGTAGCGGTGAAATGCGTAGAGATCTGGAGGAATACCGGTGGCGAAGGCGGCCCCCTGGACAAAGACTGACGCTCAGGTGCGAAAGCGTGGGGAGCAAACAGGATTAGATACCCTGGTAGTCCACGCCGTAAACGATGTCGACTTGGAGGTTGTGCCCTTGAGGCGTGGCTTCCGGAGCTAACGCGTTAAGTCGACCGCCTGGGGAGTACGGCCGCAAGGTTAAAACTCAAATGAATTGACGGGGGCCCGCACAAGCGGTGGAGCATGTGGTTTAATTCGATGCAACGCGAAGAACCTTACCTACTCTTGACATCCAGAGAACTTTCCAGAGATGGATTGGTGCCTTCGGGAACTCTGAGACAGGTGCTGCATGGCTGTCGTCAGCTCGTGTTGTGAAATGTTGGGTTAAGTCCCGCAACGAGCGCAACCCTTATCCTTTGTTGCCAGCGGTCCGGCCGGGAACTCAAAGGAGACTGCCAGTGATAAACTGGAGGAAGGTGGGGATGACGTCAAGTCATCATGGCCCTTACGAGTAGGGCTACACACGTGCTACAATGGCGCATACAAAGAGAAGCGACCTCGCGAGAGCAAGCGGACCTCATAAAGTGCGTCGTAGTCCGGATTGGAGTCTGCAACTCGACTCCATGAAGTCGGAATCGCTAGTAATCGTAGATCAGAATGCTACGGTGAATACGTTCCCGGGCCTTGTACACACCGCCCGTCACACCATGGGAGTGGGTTGCAAAAGAAGTAGGTAGCTTAACCTTCGGGAGGGCGCTTACCACTTTGTGATTCATGACTGGGGTGAAGTCGTAACAAGGTAACCGTAGGGGAACCTGCGGTTGGATCACCTCCTTACCTTAAAGAACCTGCCTTTGTAGTGCTCACACAGATTGTCTGATGAAAAGTAAATAGCAAGGCGTCTTGCGATTGAGACTTCAGTGTCCCCTTCGTCTAGAGGCCCAGGACACCGCCCTTTCACGGCGGTAACAGGGGTTCGAATCCCCTAGGGGACGCCACTTGCTGGTTCGTGAGTGAAAGTCACCTGCCGTCATATCTCAAAACTGACTTGCGAGTCATGTTTGAGATATTTGCTCTTTAAAAATCTGGATCAAGCTGAAAATTGAAACGACACACATGTTATGTGTGTTCGAGTCTCTCAAATTTTCGCAAACCGATGATGAATCGAAAGAAACATCTTCGGGTTGTGAGGTTAAGCGACTAAGCGTACACGGTGGATGCCCTGGCAGTCAGAGGCGATGAAGGACGTGCTAATCTGCGAAAAGCGCCGGCGAGGTGATATGAACCTTTGACCCGGCGATGTCCGAATGGGGAAACCCAGTGTGTTCCGACACACTATCGTTAACTGAATACATAGGTTAACGAGGCGAACCGGGGGAACTGAAACATCTAAGTACCCCGAGGAAAAGAAATCAACCGAGATTCCCCCAGTAGCGGCGAGCGAACGGGGAGCAGCCCGGAGTCTGAATCAGCTTGTGTGTTAGTGGAACGGTCTGGAAAGTCCGACGGTACAGGGTGATAGTCCCGTACACGAAAATGCACAGGTTGTGAACTCGAAGAGTAGGGCGGGACACGTGGTATCCTGTCTGAATATGGGGGGACCATCCTCCAAGGCTAAATACTCCTGACTGACCGATAGTGAACCAGTACCGTGAGGGAAAGGCGAAAAGAACCCCGGCGAGGGGAGTGAAAAAGAACCTGAAACCGTGTACGTACAAGCAGTGGGAGCCTCTTTATGGGGTGACTGCGTACCTTTTGTATAATGGGTCAGCGACTTATATTCTGTAGCAAGGTTAACCGTATAGGGGAGCCGAAGGGAAACCGAGTCTTAACTGGGCGTTAAGTTGCAGGGTATAGACCCGAAACCCGGTGATCTAGCCATGGGCAGGTTGAAGGTTGGGTAACACTAACTGGAGGACCGAACCGACTAATGTTGAAAAATTAGCGGATGACCTGTGGCTGGGGGTGAAAGGCCAATCAAACCGGGAGATAGCTGGTTCTCCCCGAAAGCTATTTAGGTAGCGCCTCGTGAACTCATCTTCGGGGGTAGAGCACTGTTTCGGCTAGGGGGCCATCCCGGCTTACCAACCCGATGCAAACTACGAATACCGAAGAATGTTATCACGGGAGACACACGGCGGGTGCTAACGTCCGTCGTGAAGAGGGAAACAACCCAGACCGCCAGCTAAGGTCCCAAAGTCATGGTTAAGTGGGAAACGATGTGGGAAGGCACAGACAGCCAGGATGTTGGCTTAGAAGCAGCCATCATTTAAAGAAAGCGTAATAGCTCACTGGTCGAGTCGGCCTGCGCGGAAGATGTAACGGGGCTAAACCATGCACCGAAGCTGCGGCAGCGACACTATGTGTTGTTGGGTAGGGGAGCGTTCTGTAAGCCGTTGAAGGTGGCCTGTGAGGGTTGCTGGAGGTATCAGAAGTGCGAATGCTGACATAAGTAACGATAAAGCGGGTGAAAAGCCCGCTCGCCGGAAGACCAAGGGTTCCTGTCCAACGTTAATCGGGGCAGGGTGAGTCGACCCCTAAGGCGAGGCCGAAAGGCGTAGTCGATGGGAAACAGGTTAATATTCCTGTACTTGGTGTTACTGCGAAGGGGGGACGGAGAAGGCTATGTTAGCCGGGCGACGGTTGTCCCGGTTTAAGCATGTAGGCGGAGGTTCCAGGTAAATCCGGTACCTTTTAACGCTGAGGTGTGATGACGAGGCACTACGGTGCTGAAGTAACAAATGCCCTGCTTCCAGGAAAAGCCTCTAAGCATCAGGTAACATCAAATCGTACCCCAAACCGACACAGGTGGTCAGGTAGAGAATACCAAGGCGCTTGAGAGAACTCGGGTGAAGGAACTAGGCAAAATGGTGCCGTAACTTCGGGAGAAGGCACGCTGATATGTAGGTGAAGCCCCTGCGGGTGGAGCTGAAATCAGTCGAAGATACCAGCTGGCTGCAACTGTTTATTAAAAACACAGCACTGTGCAAACACGAAAGTGGACGTATACGGTGTGACGCCTGCCCGGTGCCGGAAGGTTAATTGATGGGGTTAGCGGTAACGCGAAGCTCTTGATCGAAGCCCCGGTAAACGGCGGCCGTAACTATAACGGTCCTAAGGTAGCGAAATTCCTTGTCGGGTAAGTTCCGACCTGCACGAATGGCGTAATGATGGCCAGGCTGTCTCCACCCGAGACTCAGTGAAATTGAACTCGCTGTGAAGATGCAGTGTACCCGCGGCAAGACGGAAAGACCCCGTGAACCTTTACTATAGCTTGACACTGAACACTGGTCCTTGATGTGTAGGATAGGTGGGAGGCTTTGAAGCGTGGACGCCAGTCTGCGTGGAGCCAACCTTGAAATACCACCCTTTAATGGCTGGTGTTCTAACGTAGACCCGTGATCCGGGTTGCGGACAGTGTCTGGTGGGTAGTTTGACTGGGGCGGTCTCCTCCCAAAGAGTAACGGAGGAGCACGAAGGTTAGCTAATCCTGGTCGGACATCAGGAGGTTAGTGCAATGGCATAAGCTAGCTTGACTGCGAGAGTGACGGCTCGAGCAGGTGCGAAAGCAGGTCATAGTGATCCGGTGGTTCTGAATGGAAGGGCCATCGCTCAACGGATAAAAGGTACTCCGGGGATAACAGGCTGATACCGCCCAAGAGTTCATATCGACGGCGGTGTTTGGCACCTCGATGTCGGCTCATCACATCCTGGGGCTGAAGTAGGTCCCAAGGGTATGGCTGTTCGCCATTTAAAGTGGTACGCGAGCTGGGTTTAGAACGTCGTGAGACAGTTCGGTCCCTATCTGCCGTGGGCGCTGGAGAATTGAGGGGGGCTGCTCCTAGTACGAGAGGACCGGAGTGGACGCATCACTGGTGTTCGGGTTGTCATGCCAATGGCACTGCCCGGTAGCTAAATGCGGAAGAGATAAGTGCTGAAAGCATCTAAGCACGAAACTTGCCCCGAGATGAGTTCTCCCTGAGACTATAAGTCTCCTGAAGGAACGTTGAAGACGACGACGTTGATAGGTCGGGTGTGTAAGCGCAGCGATGCGTTGAGCTAACCGATACTAATGAACCGTGAGGCTTAACCTTACAACGCCGAAGCTGTTTTGGCGTGAGAGAGACGATTTTCAGCCTGATACAGATAACAGAATTTGCCTGGCGGCTTTAGCGCGGTGGTCCCACCTGACCCCATGCCGAACTCAGAAGTGAAACGCCGTAGCGCCGATGGTAGTGTGGGGTCTCCCCATGTGAGAGTAGGGAACTGCCAGGCATCAAATTTAGTGTGCTGATATGGCTCAGTTGGTAGAGCGCACCCTTGGTAAGGGTGAGGTCCCCAGTTCGACTCTGGGTATCAGCACCACTTTATACTTAGGTTAAAGTTCGGCAAGAAGTAAAAGAATTTGTCTGGCGGCTTTAGCGCGGTGGTCCCACCTGACCCCATGCCGAACTCAGAAGTGAAACGCCGTAGCGCCGATGGTAGTGTGGGGTCTCCCCATGTGAGAGTAGGGAACTGCCAGACATCAAATAAGTGAAAAGGCCATCCGAAAGGATGGCCTTTTTGCGTTTATGTGCAGAAAAAACGGTAGGCCGGGTAAGGCAAAGCCTCCACCCGGCAAAGCAAATGACTAATGAATCACCTGCGACAGGAATGCACGCGTACGTTCCGACTTCGGATGCGCAAAGAATTCATCCGGTGGGGCCTGTTCAACGATCTCACCGCGGTCCATAAAGATCACCCGGTCTGCCACCGTTCTGGCAAAACCCATCTCATGCGTCACGCACAACATCGTCATCCCGGATTGCGCCAGCCCAATCATAGTATCCAGCACTTCTTTCACCATTTCCGGATCCAGCGCAGATGTCGGTTCGTCAAACAGCATAATTTTGGGTTTCATGCATAGTGAACGGGCGATAGCCACACGCTGCTGTTGTCCGCCTGAGATCTGGCCGGGAAACTTATTGGCGTGCTCTGCAATACGTACGCGTTCGAGGTAATGCATTGCCAACGCCTCCGCTTCCTGTTTCGGCATCTTTCGTACCCAAATCGGCGCAAGCGTACAGTTCTGCAGAACGGTCAGGTGAGGAAATAGATTAAAGTGCTGAAATACCATCCCCACTTCCTGGCGCACGCGTTCGATATTGCGAATATCTTCATTCAGCTCGATACCATCAACCACAATGCGTCCCTGCTGATGCTCTTCAAGATGGTTGATACAGCGTATGGTTGTCGATTTCCCTGAACCGGAAGGGCCGCAAAGAACGATTCGTTCACCTTGCTTTACCTTGAGATTAATGTCTTTCAGGACATGAAACTGTCCATACCATTTATTCACGTTTTCCAGCGTAATCATCGCGTCGGCGGGTGTCATAGTAATTTGGCTCATAATTTCCTCAGTGCGGTGTACGCCCGGTGTTAAAGCGCTTTTCCAGGTGCTGGCTGTAGCGCGACATGCTAAAACAAAAGATCCAGTAGATCAGAGCAGCAAAGACATATCCCTCGGTGGACATGCCCAGCCAGGCAGGGTCAACGGTTGCCTGCTGCACGCTGCTAAAGAGATCGAACAGTCCGATGATGATGACCAGGCTGGTATCTTTGAAGAGGGCAATGATCGTGTTGACCAGGCCCGGGATCACCAGCTTGAGTGCTTGTGGAAGGATGACCAACCCCTGCGTTTTCCAGTATCCGAGAGCCAGTGATTCCGCTGCTTCGTACTGGCCTTTAGGTAACGCCTGCAGGCCACCACGCACAACTTCAGCGACATAGGCAGACTGAAACAGAATCACCCCGACCAGGGCACGAATCAGTTTGTCGATCGTTGTACCTTCTGCCATAAACAGCGGCAGCATGACCGAAGACATAAACAATACGGTGATCAGTGGTACGCCACGCCAGAACTCAATAAAGATCACTGAGAGCACACGCACGACCGGCATTGTTGAACGACGCCCCAGAGCGAGTAAAATGCCCCACGGCAGAGCGCCAGCTATCCCCACAGAAGCGATAATCAACGTCAGCGTCAGACCGCCCCACTGGCGTGTTTCAACGCGTTCCAGCCCCAGGAAGCCGCCATACAACAACACCCAAACAATAATGGGATACGCTACAGCCCAGCCGGCAATATAGCGTCCGCGATGAGGTAGCTTTTTCCAGAACATTACGGCGATGGAAAGCAGACCGATAACCAGCGCCAGATTAATCCGCCAGCGCTGTTCATGAGGATACAATCCATACATGAACTGGCCAAAACGCTCGTGAATAAACACCCAGCATGCGCCCGCTTTCGTACAGTCGGCACGCGTGGAACCCACCCAGTTCGCCTGCAGGAATGCCCAGTTGAGTAGCGGCGGGATCAGTTCCCACATCAACCACAGGCAGACTATTGTCAGCAGGCTGTTGCTCCAGCTGGAGAACAGGTTCTTACGTGCCCAGATAATGAAACGTCCACCGGTTGTGCTGGCTGGACGCGAGGAGTGCGACAGTATCGCTTTCGACATCATAAATCCTTAGCGCTCGACCAGTGCAATACGGCGGTTATAAAGGTTCATCAGCAATGAAATCGCCAGACTGATGATCAGATAGACAGACATGGTGATGGCAATGGTTTCTATAGCTTGTCCGGTCTGGTTAAGCACGGTGCCGGCGAAGAGAGACACCATATCCGGGTAACCAATCGCGGCGGCCAGCGATGAGTTTTTGACAATGTTGAGATATTGACTGGTCAGTGGCGGAATGATTACCCGCAGGGCCTGGGGAATAATGACCTGGCGCAGCGTCACGGTATTAGGTAAACCAAGTGAACGCGCCGCCTCGTGCTGTCCGTAAGGCACCGCCTGGATCCCGGAGCGAATGATTTCTGCAATAAATGCGGAGGTATAAATCGAGAGCGCCAGCGTGAGTGCTGCCAGTTCAGGAATTAACACCATCCCGCCCTGGAAATTGAACCCGCGCAGATGGGGGATATCCCAGTGCAAAGCCGCACCAAAAAGCCAGTGAGCGACTAACGGTAAGCCAACAATTAGCGCAGCGCCAACGGGCCATGTTTTACGAAGCTGCCCGGTTTTAATCTGGTGCTTGCGGTTATAACGGAACAGCCCGACAGAAATGGCGATCGCAATAATAACGGCGACGATGAAGGCGTAAAGCCCTTCGGCGAACTGCGGAGAGGGAATGTATAGCCCACGATTACTCAGGAAAAACAGCTCAAACGCATCGACGGCCTGACGGGGGCCAGGAAGGTTACGCAGGACCGCGAAATACCAGAAAAAGATCTGCAGCAGCGGTGGGATGTTGCGGAACGTCTCAATATAAAAGGTTGAAAGCTTCCGCAGGAGCCAGTTTTCAGAAAGACGAGCCAGGCCAATAAAGAAACCCAATATCGAGGCGAAGACAATACAAAGCGCCGATACCAGCAGCGTATTCAGTAAACCGACCACAAACACGCGTCCGTACGTGTCACCTTCCTCATAATCAATAAGATGCTGAACAATGCCAAACCCTGCGCTGCGATCCAGGAACGCAAAACCGGAGGTAATACCGCGGTTATTCAGGTTGGTGATGGTGTTATGGATGAGATACACGGCGATGAGAACAACCGCAACAATAGCAATGATCTGGAATAGCCAGGCGCGGACCGCGGGATGAGAAAAGGATAGCGTTCCTTTTACGGCTGAGCGGCGATGGGACATAAAGAAACCTCAGTAACCATGACTCTGGACTGGGCACCGCCTGAGCAGTGCCCGTTACAGCTTTGACTTAACGTACTGGTGGCGCGTACTGAATGCCGCCGTTATTCCAGAGATTGTTCTGGCCGCGTTTGATCTTCAGCGGGCTTTCCGATCCCACGTTGCGCTCAAAGATCTCAGAATAGTTACCCACCTGCTTGATGATGTTGTAAGCCCACTTGTTATCCAGCTTCAGATCCTTGCCGAAATCACCCTCTTTACCGAGCAGGTGAGCCATATCCGGGTTGGATGGATTAGCGGCTTTCTCATCAACGTTTTTCGAGTTGATGCCCATCTCTTCCGCGTTCAGCATGGCAAACAGGGTCCAGCGAACAATGGAGAACCAGTCTTCATCACCACGACGAACAACAGGTCCGAGAGGTTCTTTGGAGATCACTTCTGGCAGCACAATCCATTCTGCCGGGTTGCTCAGCTTAATACGTAAGGCATACAGCTGTGACTGGTCAGAGGCCAGCGTGTCGCAACGGCCGGATTCCAGTGCTTTGGCTGATTCATCCGAGCGATCAAACGTCACAGGGGTGTATTTCATCTTATTGGCTTTGAAATAATCCGCGACGTTCAGCTCAGTATCTGTACCCGCCTGGATACATACGGTGGCGCCATCCAGTTCTTTGGCACTTTTCAGGCCCGCTTTATTGTGGGTCAGGAATCCGATGCCGTCATAATAGGTCACGCCGGTAAATGACATCCCCATACCTGCATCACGAGAGGAGGTCCAGGTGGTATTACGCGAGAGCATGTCAACTTCACCGGATTGCAGCGCCGTAAAGCGTTCTTTCGCCGTCAGCGGGGTGTATTTTACTTTGCTGTCATCCCCAAAAACGGCAGCTGCGACGCCGCGGCAGACATCCACATCAATACCGGTAAATTTGCCGTTCGCATCGGCATATGAGAAGCCAGGCAGACCATCACTGATACCACATTGAACAAAACCTTTCTTTTTAACGGCATCCAGTGTCGTACCCGCATGGGCCTGGCCCGCTACGGCAAACAACATGCCTGCAGCGGTCAGGCTGGCTATCATCGTCTTTTTCATAATGCATCCTGTGTGGCGAAATTTATCGTTATAGAAGCGCTTTTTAAGCGCTAAACCTGTCTGTGGCTTTGGCCAACGTTTATAAAGCAAACGTAATGCCAGTTTTGCGTTCCACAAAATAAGTGATAACAGAACGCTTAATGCTGAGTGTAGACACGCTTAAATAAAACGAACGCCCCGAAACGGTGCGAAATTACAACCTGTGCCACAAATCGGAGCAAAAGTTTCGATGAGGATGAGATAAATCAAGAGATAGTTTCTGAAGTGAATATTGGCAGGGTATTCAATAAGATTAATGTGTGAAAATCATCACGATAAAATATGAAATAAACTTTTATATACTAAAAAAATGTGATAGCCAGTCGATGGGAGTTAATTTCTTGAATAAAAACGGGGCTATTTTTTTACTTATTAGAAAACAATGCACTTTTTAAACGCAAAAGCGCGGCCCGAGCCGCGCTTTCTTAATTGATGTTACTTCGTCAGGGCAACGATACCCAGCGTCAAACCCGCCACGGCAGCCGCTCCGCCGGCGATAGCACCCGCGGTTTCCCAGTTATCCTGGGTGGTGCCTTTCATACAGGTATTGGTATGAACCAGTCGACCCTGGTCATCGTAAACCGGTACACATGGAGAATCGTGCGCGCATCCAGCAAGTAGCGCAGCGAGAAGTGCAACGGAAATGAATCTTTTCATGATGTTACCTCAGTATTATTTCTCATTCGCTACAAAGCCAGGAGGGCTATTAACGAACTGGAGGCTATTTTACCACCGGGGTAACACCTCGTTGCACGAGGAATAATCTCAAAGTATGTCGTTTGTAAAAATCGTGGAGAAAAGTCGGTTTCAGGATGAATTAATGGAGAAATTATGGAGACACAACAGGGCGTTTCTACTTAATGTAAATCACCGCATTTTTAACACTGCAATTCAATAATGTCTAATTTATTGTTTATATTAAAAATAAAAAAGGCACCACAGGGTGCCTTTCATGGGGGCGTTACTCTTTATGGCGGGTAAACCGTCGCCGGACAACCACAAAGAAAACGGGAACGAAGAAAATCGCCAGCAGCGTCGCGGAAAGCATGCCTCCCATAACGCCCGTACCGACAGCATTTTGCGCACCGCTCCCGGCTCCGGTACTGATTACCAGCGGCATGACGCCAAGGATAAAGGCCAGGGAGGTCATCAGGATTGGTCGAAGGCGCATCCTTGATGCTTCCAGGGTGGCTTCAATAATCCCTTTACCTTCTTTATCCATCAGGTCCTTAGCAAATTCGACAATCAGGATGGCGTTTTTCGCCGACAGGCCAATTGTCGTCAGCAGGCCGACCTGGAAATAGACGTCATTGTTCAATCCGCGCAGCGACGCGGCGAGCAGAGCACCGATAACACCCAGCGGCACAACCAGCATCACGGAGAATGGGATGGACCAGCTCTCATACAGGGCCGCCAGACACAGGAACACCACGATCAGTGAAATGGCATACAGTGCGGGCGCCTGGTTACCGGAAAGGCGTTCCTGATAAGACATGCCTGTCCAGTCATAGCCAATCCCAGCGGGCAGTTTTGAAGCAAGGCTTTCCATCAATACCATCGCTTCGCCGGTACTTTTACCCGGTGCGGATTCCCCGAGGATCTCCATTGAAGGCATCCCGTTGAAGCGTTCCAGGCGAGGTGAGCCATAAACCCAGTGAGAGTAGCTAAAGGCGGAGAAGGGAACCATCTCTCCGTTCGCGCTGCGCACGTAGAGGTTATTAATGTCTCCCGGCAGCATGCGGAAACGGGCATCTGCCTGCACGTAAACTTTTTTCACGCGTCCGTGGTCGATAAAGTCGTTTACATAGGTGCCACCCAACGCTGTCGAGATAGTCTGGTTGACGTCGGAAAGGCTGACGCCCAATGCCTGCGCTTTTTCCTGGTCGACATCCAGCTTGAACTGAGGCGTATCTTCCAGTCCGTTTGGACGCACGCGCACCAGCAGGTCAGGGTGCTCTTTCACCATTCCGAGCAGTTGATTACGCGCCTGCGTCAGCTGGGTATGTCCCAGGTTAGCCTGATCGATAAGTTCAAAGTCAAATCCCGTTGCAGTTCCAAGCTCAATAATCGCAGGCAGGTTAAACGGGAAGACAAGGCCGTCTTTAATCTGGCTGAACGCTTTCGTCGCGCGACCCACGATTGCTTCAACGCTATTTTTCTCTCCCGGGCGTTCCTCCCAGGGCTTCAGGCTGATAAAGGCAATACCGGAGTTCTGACCCTGGCCGCTAAAGCTAAAGCCGTTAACGGTGAAGACGGATTCAACGTTCGCCTTCTCTTTGTCCAGATAGTAGTCCTGAACCTGATCGAGGACTGCCTGAGTACGCGTCTGGGTCGCCCCCGCCGGAAGTTGAACCATCGTCATAAATACCCCCTGGTCCTCTTCGGGCAGGAAGGAGGTCGGTAAGCGCAGGAACAACACCGCCATGCCACCAACAATAATGACGTACACCACCAGATAGCGACCGGTCTTACGCAAAATACCGCTCACGCTGTTGCTGTAGTGCTCCACGCTCTTATCAAAGAGCGCATTAAACCAGCCAAAGAAGCCACCTTTCTTCTCGTGGTGGTCGCCTAAGACGGGCTTAAGCAACGTTGCGCAGAGAGCGGGGGTCAGGATCAGTGCGACCAGCACGGATAGCGCCATCGCAGAAACGATAGTTAACGAGAACTGGCGATAGATGGCCCCAGTCGAGCCACCAAAAAAGGCCATCGGAACAAAGACCGCCGAGAGGACCATGGCGATCCCCACCAGCGCGCCCTGAATCTGCTCCATCGACTTCTGCGTGGCCTCTTTCGGCGGCAGTTTATCTTCCACCATCACGCGCTCAACGTTCTCGACAACCACGATGGCGTCATCAACCAGTAGCCCTATCGCCAGCACCATCCCAAACATCGTCAGGGTATTGATGGAGAAACCGAACGCAGCCAGCACGGCGAAGGTCCCCAGCAGAACAACCGGCACGGCGATCGTTGGGATCAGCGTTGCCCGCAGGTTTTGCAGGAACAGATACATGACCAGGAAGACCAGAATGATCGCCTCAAACAGGGTCTTCACCACTTCATGAATCGAGATTTTCACAAAAGGCGTGGTGTCGTAGGGGTAGACGACCTTCAGTCCCTGCGGGAAGAACTGTTGCAGTTGTGCCAGCTTGCTCTTGATGGCTGCCGCCGTATCCAGCGCGTTTGCACCAGTAGCGAGCTTAATCCCCAGACCGGTTGCCGCCTGCCCGTTGATTTTGGTCACCATATTGTAGTTTTCGCCACCCAACTCAATGCGAGCCACATCCTTCAGATGAACCATTGAGCCGTCCTGGTTCACTTTGAGCGTGACGCGACCAAACTCTTCCGGTGATTTCAGGCGAGTTTGCGCGATGATGGAGGCATTCAGCTGCTGTCCAGGGACTGATGGTGTTCCACCCAACTGGCCTGCCGCTATCTGGTCGTTCTGCGTTTTTAACTGATTGATAATATCCAGCGGCGTCAGTTGGTATTTGTTCATCGCGTTACTGTCGAGCCAGATGCGCATCGCATACTGGGCACCAAACAGCTGAACGTCGCCGACACCCGATGTTCGGCTGATGGCATCCTTGACGTTCGAAGCGACGTAGTCGGAGATATCATCCTGAGTAAGGCTTTTATTGTCCGAAACAAAACCGGCGACCAAAAGGAAGCTGCTGCTGGACTTCTCAACGCCAATCCCTTGCTGCTGAACTTCTTGCGGCAGCAGCGGCATGGCCAGCTGCAACTTGTTCTGCACCTGCACCTGGGCGATGTCCGGGTCTGTTCCCGACTCGAAGGTCAGGGTGATGGTGACATTACCCGCTGAATCGCTGGTGGAGGACATATACATCAGGTTATCGATACCGTTCATGTTCTGTTCGATAACCTGGGTCACGGTATCCTGTACCGTCTGGGCATCTGCGCCGGGGTAGGTTGCGGAAATCGCAACGGCTGGCGGGGCAATCGTTGGATACTGGGCAACGGGCAGTTTGAGAATAGCCAGCCCGCCTGCAATCATCAAAATGATGGCAAGTACCCAGGCGAAAACCGGCCGCTGTATAAAGAAATTAGCCATGTCGTCGTTCCTTAACTGGCGGGCGCTGTGGTGGTATCTGGGGTGGCGACGACGGTGGCACCTGGCCTGGCTTTTTGTAATCCGCTGACAATCACGCGGTCACCGTTTTTCAGCCCTTCCGTCACCAGCCAGCGATCACCAATGGCCTGAGGCGCAACGACGGTGCGTGGCTCAACCTGGTTTTTATCGTTAACCACCATGACGGTTGCATCACCTCGCGGCGTACGGGTCAGACCCTGCTGGGGAATCAGAATTGCATTCGGCTGTGTGCCTTCATCAATGCGGGCGCGAACGAACATCCCGGGTAACAGAAGGTGTTGAGGGTTAGGGAAAATGGCGCGCAAGGTAATCGAACCGGTGCTTTCATCCACCGTGACGTCTGAGAACTGCAAAGTACCTTTCAGCGGATAAGGCTGACCATTTTCCATCAGCAGTTCAACGCTGCTGGCCGTGTCGCCTTTTTGCAGGCTTGTCTGTTTCAGGCGCATAAATTCATTGCTGGACTGGGTGACGTCGACGTAAATCGGATCAAGCTGCTGGACTGTTGCCAGTGCAGAGGCCTGCCCGTTCGTGACGAGAGCACCTTCTGTCACGCTGGATTTGCCGATGCGCCCATCGACGGGAGACGTCACTTTGGTATAGGCAAGGTTAATACGTGCACTTTCGACGCCGGCTTTGGCGGCGATAACACTGGCATCGGCCTGTTGGGCTGTTGCCACGGCCTGGTCATACTCCTGCTTGCTGACATACTGGGTGCCTACCAGCGGGAGATAACGTTTTACTGTCAGATGCGCAATATTGGCCGCCGCCTGGGCCTTCGCCAGCTCACCTTTCGCGCTATCGTAAGCCGCCTGATAGGTCGCAGGATCAATCTGGTAAAGCGAATCTCCTGCTTTTACATCGCTACCTTCCGTGAAGTTACGACGCAGGATGATACCGCTAACCTGTGGACGAACCTCCGCCACGCGGAATGCATCCGTTCTGCCCGGGAGTTCAGTGGTGACCGCCAGCGGCGCGCTTTTCACGATATGCACGCTGACCTGAGGTGCCTGGGGATGTTGTTGTTGGTTTTCCTGGCCATCGCATCCAGAGAGCAGTACAGCGCAGACAATGAAACCGGATAAGGGCAAACGTCTGAAATGATTCGTCATTACTGTTCCTTTAAATACCCATTAACCGAGATTTGCCGTAGAACGGTCGTTGGGGCAGAGGGATAAAAAAATAAAATGTAGCTGCGTATAATAATGAGGATATTTAATGTTTTTTAATTTATAAGTGCGAATGACGAGGCGTGAAGGAAAAATCAGAATGGGGCCCGGAGAAGATATGAATATACTCCCCTCCAGGCTAACCAGATAAAGAGGGTTTAATGCCTTAAAATATTCACATCATGAATTAAATATTGATTATGCATTTGTATAAATTATGAGTTAAGGGATTTGACTTTTTTTGTGCAAAATGAAAACGGGTTTTAGGGAATAATTCCAGCCATCCGAACCCGAGGTTACGTATAAACCCAGTGAGTAACGAGTAGCTGCCTATGGCGCGTAAAAAGAAAGAAGAGGCTCAACAGACCCGACAGCAGTTGATTGAGGCGGCTATCGGGCAGTTTGCGACGCGTGGCGTGGCCAGCACGACGCTGACGGATATCGCGGATGCCGCAAAGGTTACGCGCGGTGCCATCTACTGGCACTTTACCAGTAAAGCAGAGATATTTAATGCCATCTGGGAACAGCAATTACCGCTGCGTGACATTATTTGCGACAGGCTTTCTCTTTCCGAAAATGATGACCCGTTGTTAATGCTTCGTGAGCAATTTATTACTGCGCTACAGTATATCGCGCATGAACCCCGGCAATGCGCGCTTTTACAAATTCTGTATCATAAATGTGAGTTTCATAGCGATATGATTTCAGAAGATGAAATCCGTAAACGCATTGGCTTTAATTATGATTCTTTACGTATTACGCTGGAAAAATGTATTTCTCAGAGAATCGTTGCGGCGCAGATGAATGTTGAACTGACCATGATTGTATTGCATGGCTTTTTTAGCGGAATCATTAAAAACTGGTTAATGAATACCGACAGTTTTAATCTCTATCAACAGGCACCCGCGCTGGTCGACAGTATTCTGGCGACACTCCCTGTCTTGCGCGTGTCGCCTCAGGATGACTACAGCTCAGCGCCAGGCAACATTTCACCTCGCGCACAAAGCGCCTCTATGGTCTGCGCGCTGGCTGGTTTGCCTAACAGATAACCCTGAAGGGTGTTACAACCCAGCTCTGTTAAAAAGGTTTGCTGGGCTTCGGTTTCCACACCTTCAGCCACGACTTTCAGGTTAAGTGTTTTTGCGAGAGCCACAATCGCCGAGACAATGGTGGCATCCTCGCTTTCCCCGCTTAACTCTTTTACAAATGCTCTGTCGATCTTCAGTTCACAGGCCGGTAAGCGCTTGAGATACAGCAGGCTTGAATACCCGGTTCCAAAGTCATCAATGGACGCTTTCACGCCTGCATTCGTCAATTCTGTCAGCACCCGTACGCTCTCATCCGGGTTGCTCATTGCCGTCGTTTCCGTAACTTCCAGGATCAGCATTTCCGGCGGTACCTGATGGCGCTCCAGGCAGTCGAGAACCGTTTTAACCAGTGATGGTTGTTCAAACTGCAATGTCGACAGGTTTACAGCCATTGACCAGTCTTGATGTCCCTGAAGATGCCATTCTCTCAGCTGGCGGCAGGCTTCATTGATCACCCAGTTACCAATAGGGATGATAAGCCCCGTCTTTTCCGCCAGTGGCAGGAAAAGATCCGGCGTCAGTAGTCCCTGCTTAGGATGTTGCCAGCGCAACAGTGCCTCAAACCCGAGGAGAGGTCCTGCGGGCGCGTGAAATTTTGGCTGATACAACAGGCGCAGCTCATTGCGTTCGATGGCCATCCACAAATCGTTCATTAACTGAAGATGGGTCTGCGCCAGGGTGTTCATGGAAGGCTGGAAAAAGTGATAACCGTTTCGGCCCATATGCTTGGTGTGGTACATCGCCGCGTCGGCGTTAAACATCAACTCGCGTTCGGTTTTGCCGTCGTGAGGATAAAAAGCGATACCAATGCTGAGGGTCACCATCAGTTCATACGGGTCGAGGTTGAACGGGCTATCGATCGCGCGTACCAGCGAATTTGCCAGCGAGGCCGCATCGTCCGGGCCTTCGCCCTCAGCCAGCAGAACAAACTCATCACCGCCGATACGTGCAAGAGTGAACTGGCCCTTCAGAAGCAGCAGCAGACGCTGCGTAACGGCGACCAGCAGTTTGTCACCGACATCATGACCATAGGCGTCATTGATGGCTTTAAAGCCGTCGAGATCCATAAACATCAGCGCAAAATGGGTTCCTTCACGATCGGCTTTACTGATCGCCTGATCGAGTCGGTCTTCCAGCAGGATGCGGTTGGGCAGGCGCGTTAGCGTATCCTGCAGCGCCAGTTGAGCAAGTTCCCGGTTCGCTTCTGCAAGCGATGAGGCCAGTAGGGCAGTACGTGCCTGAAGACGGGCATCCAGCATCGACACCAGCAGGGTGATCCCAAGAATAGAGAGCGCGACGACGCTGACCAGCATGGCGAGCCAGCTGCTGTTAATACCAACATGGTGCGTCATCGTCGACATTGGAAACTGCGCGGCTCTCATCCCGGCGTAGTGCATACCGGCAATGGCAATGCCCATTGTGATGGCGGCACCCAGACGCATCAGCACGACCTGAGCCGCTTCGTGACGCAGGCGGAAGGTCAGCCACAATGCAGCAAGCGAAGCGGCAAGGGCAATGACGACTGAAATGGCCACCCACAACGTGTCCCAGACGATACCGGGCCTCACTTCCAGCGCGGCCATACCGGTGTAATGCATGGCGATAATACCGCTTCCCATCACCAGCGCGCCGGGTAGCAGACGGCGCAAGCGCAGTTGTTCACAGCTGACGAGCCAGAGTGCAAACAGTGAAGAACCCACGGCAATGACCATGGATAAAATGGTCAGGCTTACGTTGTAACTCATGCTCATGGAGAGGTCCATCGCCAGCATGCCGATAAAGTGCATGGCCCACACGCCAATGCCCATCGCAATACCGCCGCCAGCCAACCAGACGCGGGCGGCGACGCCCTGACTTCCGGCGACGCGTGCCGCCATATTCAGTGCGGTATACGACGCGAGGATGGCCACAACGAAGGAGAGAACTACAAGGATAAGGTTGTATTGGCTAACCAGCATGGTCGGTTCTACTCGTGTCTGACGTTAAGCAGGAGAGGTTGAGAAGGGCGAGACATTATCACCGTAAGGTAACGGCTCAAAGGGTTTTAAATCCCCGTTTTTAGTGGGTAATTCGGGGGCAGTGACGTCAGGGCGTTAATCGAGTTCTGAGCAGTTCACTAATTTGAGCGGGTTCACGGAGTTCATATTGCGGCACTTGTCGGTTTCAGTGCTCATCAGTTCAATCCACTGCATCAAAAGGGCATCGAAGAGGAAAACGGAGATTGCAAAGACAACCAGCCACCAGTATTTACGAATCATTGTGTCAGTCCGCGAGAAGAGAACCACTGAAGTGGTGGAAATATACACGAAAAGTTGCGGTTTAAAAGCGGGATACGCGAGGGTTTACAAAGTGTTGACGATAGCATTGGCAGGCAATAAAAAAGGCGCATCCCCATGCCGAGTAGCGCCTTTTTAAACAAGCATTTCGCTAATCGAAATTAGTTCATGCCGTATTTTCAAAACCTACGTTTTTTACCGTTCGGCTATGTTTGCTAATGCTCGCCTATCATTCTGATACTAAACAATAAAATTGATTTCCCGGTTTGTCTTTGTTCATTGCCGTTCATAGAGTAACATTGAGATGTGCAGTCAGTGGTGCAGTCAGTCTCCAATATGAACTAAGGTTTTCTATGGCTGGTGGAACGAACAAATTAAGCGACACGTCGCTTCGTAAAATGCTGGGAAGAGAAAGCCCCGGAGACAGCTTCTATGCTGATGGCGATGGGCTAAGTGTGAAGGTGTCCAGATCGGGCGTATTGACCTGGTATTTCACTTTCCGCATAGGTGGCCGGGAATCAAAATCTCAGCGTATAAAGCTGGGTAATTATCCAGACCTTTCACTTAAAGCAGCTCGTGAGAAACGAGAGCAGTGTCGCGCATGGCTCGCAGAAGGAAAGAATCCAAAGCACCAGTTGAGCGTTACGACTCAGGAAACGTTAAAGCCAGTGACGGTCAGGGATGCCCTTGAATACTGGATCAGGGAATATGCCACCCATAACCGCGCTAATGTTGAAAAGCACATTGAGCAGCTCAATAAGCATATCTTTCCTTATATAGGTACTTATCCGCTTTCTATGTGTGAAACTCGCCACTGGCTGGAATGTTTCGCCAGGGTAAGGAACGAAGCGCCTGTAGCGGCTGGCTATCTTTTGCAGATGTGTAAGCAAGCACTCAAGTTCTGCCGGGTTCATCGGTATGCGGTGAGTAACGTCCTGGACGATCTGACCATTGACGATGTTGGACGTAAACAGAATAAGCGGGACAGGGAGCATAGCCGGCAAGAGCTTGCTGATATATGGCGAGAATGCTCAGGCCTGAAATTTAAGCCCTACTACTCAGCTCTATTACGTCTGCTGGTGGTGTTTGGCTGCCGAACTCAGGAGCTGAGATTATCTCGCGTAACCGAATGGGATCTAAATGATTGGGTTTGGACAGTACCTAAAGAGCACAGCAAAGGTGGTGAGAAAATACTACGGCCTATTCCCGTAGATATCCGCCCATTTATCAAACAGCTTTTAGAGGAGCACCAAAGCACAGGGCTATTGCTGGGAGAGATAAAGAAACCGGAAGCTGTCAGTCAGTGGGGAAGGATGTTGTATAAGCGTCTGGGCCACTCTGAACCGTGGACGCTTCACGATTTACGCCGTACATTTTCCACGACTCTGAACAACATGGGAATTGCTCCGCATGTTGTTGAGCAGCTTCTGGGCCATGCGCTGGGCGGTGTCATGTCCGTATATAACCGCAGTCAGTATTTACCTGAAAAGCTGGATGCACTGAATAAATGGATGCAGAGATTAGAGGTTATTACCTCTGATATCTCAAATGTTACTATCCTTGAGGTCGCAAGATGACAAAAAAAATTAACAGTAAAAGAGACTTACCAAAGTCATTCAGCCTGGAAAAATATGATGACCTTGAAAATATGTCTGATAAGGATTTGTTTCGTCAGCTTTATTGGCGATGCGATGATTTAACAATAAAAAATACAGACTGCCCTGACTATGGTTTGCAATATGGTGCTAAATACCAGCTTAACAATAATTTTGGTGATCCATTCGGGGAGCTCAAAGCAGAAGAATGGTTTCTTGAAAAGCAAAAGGAATACGAATACAAGACTCAGCCTGATTTGCTAAAATTAAGTTACGGCGATGGCATAAAACCATTAATGAGATTTGAGTTGGCATTTTTAAATAAAATCAATGCTGATAAAGGTCACTGGAAAGGAAAGCCAATAGTAGTTGACGATGATTTGGTGGGGGATTTGTTTACAGCAGATAACGGTATGTTTTGGGCTGTCATGCGCGAGCCAGTAAACTTACTTTCTGATGTTGTGGAAAACGTGATGATTACTGTTGACTTAAACAACAGAGATGATCTTTTGATTGAAGCATTCACGAACCTCCTCCCAAAATGGCGCGAAGAACTCGGAATACCTGAACCAGATAAGCCAGTCTCAGGGGACTGGGAGAGCGTCAGACGTAAGATAATTGACTACAGAATAATTCCACTTATTGATTTGATGTCATGGGAAAGCGCTACCGACAGCAAAATATCTCTTGGCGTACTCGCAGTATCCCTGTTCCCGGATGGAGAAAAGGAGTCCTTTGCCATAGCTCAAACGGTAAAACCTTTCTTGGATAAAATCATAAGAAGTGATTCTTTAGATAAAATCAGGAAAGAATTATCTTGATATAAGTGAATAAATGTAAATCCTTTAGAGGAATATAATTTTTTTCTCACCGTCGCGGTGATAATTTTGTTGAATAAGAATGCTCTCGAACCTTAGCGAACGAGAGCATTTTTTTATGAACAATATTAAACAATCCCAGCAGCCAGCAGAAAGAGTTATCCGTGAGGCTGAGTGCCGACAGCTCACCGGTATTTGTCGAACCACACGATACATGATGGAAAAAGAGGGGAACTTTCCCGCCCGCCGCAAGCTGGGAGGTCGTGCCGTTGGTTGGCTTCTGTCTGAGGTCACAGCATGGCAGCAGAGCCGCAGCAAAGCAGCGTGAGGGGTGGGGAATGTCACATAAAACAAAAGCGGCCATGCAGGGCCGCCAATGTCACTACCAAAAACTTAAGCAAAGTCAGGATACCAGGGTTAATGCTGGTGGTCAAAGCCTGAGCGCTCCTGTGATTACAGGAACTGCGCCATTGGCGCGGTTCGGGGGTATATCCAAATCTGGACACTCTCGCCAAGGGTATACGAACCTTTCCGCACACCTACAAACTACCCATAAATTGGGCTGTTTAGGGTGTACGGCATTGGCGCATACCCCATTTCCCCAAATCTGGGGAGATCTGGATCAGCGTGCAGGGTCTACTGCAATGCAGCATACCCCGGAGATATCCCGTAATTTCGACCGTTACCCAGATATTGGGTATCACTGTTTTTTAGTGACCGCTGAGCAATTCTTTTATCCGCCTGAGCCGGTGAAGAAAGGTATCTGGTTTCGAGTAGTCTTTATAACCAAATTCGCCCTGTTCTATATGGTTTTCATCGTCATTAGAAGCAAAGATTTTATAGGCGATTGGATCGGTATCCCATGCTTTGTCCGTTCTGACAATGAAGGGGGAGAGTTCTTCTTTAAATTTTTCGATAGCCTGTTCTCTGGTAAGGCGATTCTTGGTCATTACTCAGGATCCCCATTGGCTGATTGCTTGCTCTGTTTACGTAGGCGGCGTTTGATCTCGCCTTGCATGGCAGAGTTTATAAATTGCCCTGTACTTTCGCCGGGAGTTTTCACCGACTCCATTCCTTCAATGATTTCGTGTGCGATGCGAGCTGTTACTGATTGTGATTTCGCATTCTTTGAACCGGTTGCCATGTCTACATTCTCCAAAGTTGAGTGTAAGACACTATACACTAAAAATTATTACTTGGAAGCATTGACGTGTAAGACACTTGCGGGCTATTGTGTGTCTTACACCTTGTTTGAGTTAAGGTGCGTAAATAGCGAAGCCCGGCAGTGCGCTAACACTAACCGGGCCTCTGACCACAATGTTATCGGAGCTAACAATATGGCTGACTTACAGCATACCCAAACTCGCCCGGAATTTACATGGAGATTTCTCTCCGCTTCTGAGCGCTACCCTAACGCCAAACCATTGGTGATCTACCTCAACGCATCCAGCGAACAGGAGGCCCGCGACAGTATGCCGGGTGTAAACCTCATTTTCGCTGCACGTCTCCCATTCCATGCCTTTCAGGCTATGGAGGTACGCCATGCGTGAATTAACCAATAAAAGTGCGTCAATAGCCTGTGAACTGGCTGCGTTGTTGATGGTTGTCGAAGAGTGCGACGTTGATCAGGTTGAGCGTGAAAACCTTATCAGCCTGGCTAGACGAGTATCGGATCAGTTGGCGGCAAGCATGGTCGAGCAGAATTCAACGGGGGCGCTTAATGGATAACTTTTACACCTACCGCAGCAAAAAAGATTTGCTGTTACTGGCGCAAGAGGTTGCCGCGCTTCTGTCATGTGCTGCTTACCTTGCGACTATCAGGGGCGAGAAAGAACGTATCCATGTAATGAGTTTAACGCACATTGCTCAACGTCTTTCTGACGAATTGGCAAACTCACTGGATATTTCTACTTTTTCAGACCCTGAAGCTGAGGAGGCAAAACCATGATCAGCAATGTGAAGTTTAACGAGCTGGCTAACCGCGTTGATCTGATGGTTGAAAAGATTTTGCACCTTGAGGCACAGGTTAAGTCACTCACCGATAGTCAGGGTGGTGAAATCCCTCCGGGTATGACGCCAGTAGCAACACTGGCCGCTGAATACGGTATCTCAACCAAAAAGGCTGAGGAGTTGGCGAAAAACACAGGGGTGATGCTGGTTAAGCTGAAATCTGGCGGGTTCGTTGCGCCTGATGAAAAGTTCAGGGAAGCGGCGCGGCTGGTGTTGCGCAGTGCTAAGCGCAAATATGGCTCTGCATACTGGTTCCATCCTCTGATCGGCAAATTCCAGATGAGCGGAGGCATACCAAAATGACGGTACAACTGACAGCTGTAGAAACTGTATCTGATGCTCTGTTCACCTGTTCTTACCTGTGGGCGCATGGCAAGCAGTACAGTCGCAGCGATTTGGATAAAGCCCTCCACCAGCATAAGGACCCCACTACCCGTTACGGAAAGCTGGTGGCTCGCCTCAACCAGATAGCAGCAATGCCGTATGAGGAGCTTTGTGATGCCGGGTATCTCGACACGGACCGCAAACAAATGATTACCGCGCGGCGTTCTGTGCTGGTGGAAGAGATAGGCGAAGGGGAAATGAACGCCATGCTATCTGACGTGCAGCGCATTCACCGCGTCTTCCCTGATGCTGGAGCAAAGTTCAGGACAAAGCTGCCTCTCTCTCGCGGTTCTGAGGGCTTTGATATCCGTCAGGACTATATCCTTAAACACTTTCTGCCAGCGCAATCACTGTGCAGCATTTACGGTCCCAGCGGTTCGTATAAGAGTTTTCTCGCTGTATCGTGGGCCTGTCACATTGCTGCGGGTCTGCCATGGGCTGGGAAGAAGGTCACTTCCGGCGCGGTGCTGTATGTGGTTGGTGAGGGGGGCGTAGGCGTTCCCCGGCGTATAAAGGCTTGGGAGCAGGTGCACGGCATACAGGCGGACAACCTCTGGCTGGTCAATCGTCCGGTGTTTCCTGTGCGCGAGTCAGAGGTAACGGAAGTGCTTCTGGCTGCCAGGCAGATTGAAGCTGAATGTGGTGTGCCGGTTCGCATGGTGGTGATCGATACGCTGGCCCGTTGTTTTGGCGGTAACGACGAGAACGATGCTCGTGATATGGGGGCATTTATTGAAGGGTGTGACGTTATCAAACAGAAAACGGGTGCAACGGTGCTGGTAGTTCACCACTCCGGCAAAGATGAAGGGAAAGGCGCTCGCGGTTCCAGTGCTTTCCGCGCTGCGCTTGATACTGAATTTAACGTTAAGCGTGAAGGGGATGGAAAGGCGCTTATTCTGACCTGTACCAAGATGAAAGACGCGGAGGAGCCAGAGCGTAAAGCGTATGACCTGAGAACGGCAGAACTTTACACCGATGAAGATGGTGAGCTTGTTTGCTCTCTGGTTGTGCACGATCAGCCGAGAGAGGCTAAAGAGGTTGAGCCTGAACTGGCCAATGTCTCCCGTCTTAGCGATAACCACCATGCACTATGGCAGGCAGTACGCAGCCGCACAGCTAAGGGGGAGCCATGCACTATCTCCGTCATTAAAGACGATCTACGTGCAACGCTGGGTGCAGACAAAGTGAGAAAGTCATTCCCGCGCTGGCTGGACAAGCTGGAGAGTGAGCAAATCATTCGCATCGAGGGTGAGAACCTTTACCCAGTAACAGTCGAGTAAATGCGGCGGTAAGTGCGGCACGTGCGGCATTTAGTATGTTTTATGACCAAATGCCGCACTTAGTCCCTGTATACACGCGCTAAGTGCGGCATTTCACTGAAACCCCCGTCATTACTGGGTTTGCGTAATTTTTTGAGAAAACTGGTGCGGCGCTAAGTGCGGCATTGCTAAACGCGGCACTAAATGCGGCAAGTTAGACAAACGAGGAGAATGTATGCCTATTACGGTTCAGGAAATAAAAGAGTATTACGATCAGTTTGGGCTTCATGACCTGAGCTCAATGCCTACCTCCGACTACCGTCAGGCTCTATCAAATGGCGGTCTGTTGTGGATAGACCATCATGATTTTATTCGTAGCACTTTATCAGATGAAATTCTTGCAACAAACAGAGAGCAGGTTGATGCTTTGATTGAACATCTGCGGGCTTTTCGAGAAAGAATGCCAACACCTCCTAAATGGATGAGTGATAAATGATTTATTTGGCCTGGTTCTTTGCCAGGCCATTTATTCAAAGCAAAGCTAATAATGCTGAGGCTCCAGCACCAACGAGACTAGCTACAGTGCTATTATTTAATAAATCCTTAAGTAAAGATTTTGCTTGAGGATCTTGTGATTGAGACACCTTTTCAACAAGTTCAGTGATACTTATATTTACAATAAGATGGTTACGTTCACCGATTTGAACTTGTGTGCCTGATACGCTACCAATGTTGAATGTGTTTTGGCTGGATGGTTTGGGCTTATGCTCATTGGCAGTTAAATTTTCAACCATCAATTTAAGCATGTGTGGGTGTTTTGTACCCCTTTTAAGGGTGCCTCCAGGCAAAAATGACATATCAATTATTTTTAAGGAGATTTCTCCACTTCCCAATTTCTGAGTGATTTCATCACCGATATTTATATGTGGCTCTTCTGTGTAAGGTATCAATACTTTATTTTCTATAGAATTTCTACGTCCTTTGTAGTCAGTCCCTCCAATTGTAAAAACTTCAGGATAGATCATAGAGTTAAGATTCATTGGATTACTCCTTTGGTTGCTGTTTTTAATTTAATCAATGCTTAATAAATAATAGTCATGGCTGGGATTTAAAAATAGATATTAGAAAGTCATATTTTTCTTTGCTCAGTAAGTTTTTTGACATAATGCTCTTCAAAAGTATTTTTGAGAGGGTGATAACTTCATCTTCACCCGAAGAAGCGATCATTGTGAAGAACTCACTAAGTTCTTGAGTGTTGATATTATTGCTTGTGCCAAATTGCGCATATTTGCTATTTACAGTATCTATATTGAATATGTTATGGTTTGGAAATGGTTTTTTCAGTTTTTCTATTTCAGCGTATTCTTTAATCTTCTGGGACATGCTCTCAATGTAACCGCTGACATCTTTCTTTTCTGGGAAGGAAAATCCATCTCCTCTTAAGATTTTATCTGTCTCGGCCATTTCATGGTAAAGCCTGCGAACCATTACAAGTAACAGGAGTTTTGCTTCTTCAATGGGTTCATCTATTGAAAATTGGCATTCAATTGCTAAGGCTGAGGTCTGCTCTAATACATTCACTGAGTAATTTTCAATGTAAGGGCCGATAAAGCCGCTCCAAAAAACATCAACGGGAGAACCTTTGAATGCTACACCTTGATAGCAGATTTCTGTTCCATCATACGCAGTAACTCTCATAGGCGGTCCCGCATTGAAAAATCGCCATCTATGAATCAGCTTGGTTAATTTTTCATCGATATCTTGAACGGATTTATAGGTTCTTTTGTACAACGGGGATGGATGTACACCCGGAACGGCAAGAATCTCTTTTGTCATATGAATCCCCATCATTTTGACCATTGCTTTTTGTAAATTATTTGTGCGTTATCTTTCAAGGATGTTCGGAGTAAAAATACCTTATTTACATCGATAATTTGATCCATATCTTAAAGAGTGGCACTCAGACGTGAGCCGCCACTGGCCGTCAGGTTTTTTGCCCTTCAGACAGGCTCCTTTACTGACGGCCTTCCCTCCAAGCGCTGGTTTCACGTCTTAACATTAATTGTTACGGAAACCACTCCATGAAGAAATTACTCGAATTACGCCAGCAGAAAGCCGCACTCAAAACCCAGATGCGATCCATGCTGGACAAAGCCGACACCGAAAAGCGCAGTCTGAACGAAGAAGAGGGCAAAAAGTTCGACGAACTCCGCGCCGAGGCTGATGCGCTTGAAGTTGAAATCACACGTCTTGAAGCCGTCGCCGACGATCAGCGCAATCTGCCTGGTACTTCCGTTCAAGGTGAGCCTGTAAGCAACGACGAGCTGCGCCACTACATCATGACCGGTGATACCCGCTCTCTCTCCACGCTGGTGCAGGCTGACGGCGGCTATACCGTTATCCCTGAGCTGGACAAAGAGATTATGCGCCAGTTGCAGGATGATAGCGTGATGCGCTCCATCGCAACGGTGAAGACCACTAAAACCAACGAATACCAGAAGCTGGTATCTGTGGGCGGCACTACCGTTAATCGCGGTACAGAAGGTGAAGCACGTACCGAAACCAGCACGCCGAAGATGGAGCGTGTTGATATCAAACTCAACCCGATCTACGCCTACCCGAAAACCACCCAGGAGATTCTCGACTTCTCCGAGGTGGATATTCTGGGCTGGCTGTCTTCTGAAATCGCTGACACCTTCACCGCTACCGAAGAAAGCGACTTTGTGAACGGCGACGGTGATAAAAAATCCAAAGGCTTCCTGTCTTACCCTCGCGCGGCCACTGCCGATAAAACCCGTCCGTTCGGCACGCTGGAGAAGATGGAAGCCGCTGACGTTTCCTCTGATGGTCTGATCGACCTGCTGTACAAACTGAAAGCCAAATACCGCAAAAACGCCGTATGGGTGATGAATTCCAACACCGCCGCCAAACTGCAAAAGCTGAAAAACGGCAACGGGGATTACATCTGGCGCGATCGTCTGGTTGCCGGTTCTCCCGATACGCTGTTGGGCCGTCCTGTTCAGTATCTGGAAACCATGCCGGATGCGGAGGCGGGTAAAGCGTTCCTCGCGGTGGGCGACTTCAAGCGCGGCTATTTTATCGTGGATCACACCACTGGCGTGCGTACCCGTCCTGACAACATCACCGAACCGGGTTTCTACAAGGTGCATACCGATAAATACCTGGGCGGCGGCGTGGTGGACTCCAACGCCATCAAGGTGCTTGAGATTTCCGGCTCCGGTTCCTGATTTGACGTTTAAGGGGCTTCGGCCCCTTTTTGCCCTCTGTGGAGTCCAGTAATGAAAACTATCGATTTTGAAATCCGTACTTCCGAAGTGAGCGCCAGCAACAAAAAGCTGGTGGGCTATGCGGTGCGCTGGAACAGTCTGTCAGAAGTGATCTGGGATGAGTTCCGCGAACAGTTTGCGCCGGGCGCGTTTAAAGACAGCCTGGCATCCGGTAGCGATGTGCGTGCGCTGTACGAGCATAACTATACCCAGCTGCTGGGCCGCACTAAATCCGGCACGCTGGTGCTGTCCGAAGACGATACCGGACTGCGCTTTGAGCTGACCCCGCCGAATACCCAGCTTGGCAATGATGTGCTGGAGCTGGTGGAGCGCGGGGATATCTCCGGCATGAGCTTTGGTTTCCGGGCGCTGAAAGAGGCGTGGGATATTGCGCAATCGCCTTACCTGCGCACCGTGACCGCCGCTGAACTACGGGAAATTACCGTAACATCAATGCCCGCCTACCCGGAATCTGGCGTGGAAATCGCTCACCGTTCGCTTTTCTCCCAACATCCTGAACTGCGCCGCGCTGGCGATAACCGTCGCCGCAGGGCTGAATTAGCGGGGCTTTGATATGTGGAATATCTGGCCGTTTGGCCGTAAGTCTGAATCCTCCGAACAGCGCAGCATGACCATTGATGAGTGGCTGGCGATGGCAGGGATTCCAAATACCGGATCAGGCGAGTATGTGTCTGCGGGTACTGCGGAATCTCTGCCTGCGGTGATGAACGCCGTGTCAGTTATTAGTGAGGCGGTGGCGACAATGCCCTGCTACCTCTACCGCGTCCGTAATGATAATGGTCGTGAGGCGCGGGAGTGGCTGAGCAATCACCCGGTGGATTTTCTCCTGAACGAGCAGCCGAACGACTGCCAGACGCCTTACCAGTTTAAACGCACAATGATGCGTCATTGTTTGCTGAACGGTAACGCCTATGCGGTGATCCAGTGGGGGCGCGACGGTCAGCCGCAATCCCTGCATCCGTATGCGCCGGGGGCGGTTGTTCCTGAGCGTATCGGCCAGCATAAGTACAAATACACCATTACTGAGCCGTTTACCGGGGCTGTGCGCACTTACCTCCAGGAAGAGATTTTGCATCTTCGCTATGCCACCGATGATGGTTTTCTGGGGCGCTCTCCAATTTCCATCTGCCGCGAGGCGCTGGGGTTAGGTCTGGCTCAGCAGCGCCACGGTGCCAGCGTTATGAAAGATGGCATGATGGCGGCGGGAGTCATAACCACAAATGAGTATCTCGACAGCGTGAAGGGCAAGCAGGCTATGGATGCGCTGGATCGGTACAAAGGCGCTAAAAATGCTGGGAAAGTGCCGATCCTTGAAGGTGGGATGGACTACAAGCAGCTTGGTATGAGCAACCAGGATGCCGAATGGCTGGCCTCTCGCCGCTTCACCATCGAAGACATTGCCCGCATGTTCAACGTGTCGCCTATTTTCCTCCAGGAATACAGCAACAGCACCTACAGCAACTTTAGCGAAGCGAGCCGCGCCTTTCTCACCATGACCATGCGCCCGTGGCTGGCGAACTTCGAACAACAAATCAAATCTGCGCTGCTGGTGGCCTCCCCGGTTCCGGGAAGCCGCTATCAGGTGGAGTTTGACTCTGCTGACCTTCTCCGCGCCACGCCAACCGAGCGTTACGCCACTTATGAGCGAGGCATCAAGAACGGGATCATGAACCCGAACGAAGCCCGTGAGCGTGAGGGGATGCCGCCGCGTGACGGTGGTGATGAGTTTAGCCAGGCATGGAAGCAGGAAGTGAAGATCAGTAAGGACGGCAAGGAAGGTGACGCATGAGAGCCGGGGGACTGAGAAACCGGGTAACTATCCGGGTATTCACTACTCACAGAGATCCATCTGGTCAGGTTATTCAGATCTGGGAAGACGGGGAAACCATCTGGGCTGAGGTTAAGGGGATCAGCGGTCGTGAACTGGTAGCGGCTGGTGCCGAGGTTGCCGAAGCAACGATCCGTGTCTGGGTGCGTTTCCTTCGAGATATTACTGCTGCCAACCGTCTGAAGGTGCTGACTGGCCCGTTTGCCGGGGCGACGCTCAACATTATCGGGCCGCCCATACCGGACTCAGGTATGACGCGCCTTGAGATTCTCTGCAAACAGGGGACCGAGAAATGACTACTGAAATCACCCTGACTGAAGCAAAGCTGCATTGTCGTGTTGATGGCTCTGAGGAGGATGCGCTGATTCAGGCGTACATCGATGCGGCGCTGGAGGTCTGCCAGAAGCATATCGGCAAGCGGTTTGATAACGGGCTGGAGTTCACCCCGGCTATCAAGATTGGTTGCCTGATGTACGTCTCTCAGCTGTACGAGTACCGCACGATGATTGCCGATGCTGAGGCGAAAGAGGTTCCGCTGGCTATCTCTGCGCTGTGGTCTGTCTATCGTGATGTGGGGGTGTACTGATGCCATGGCAGCCAATGCGCCGGTGCACCGAACCGGGATGTAATAAGCGGGTAAGGTCCGGCAAGTGTGACGAGCACAGGCGGGAAGCGTGGCGGGAGCAGGATGCCAGACGCGGCCATCGGCGCGCCCGTGGTTACTCTGCCTCATGGGAGAAGTACCGCGCTCAGTATCTGAAACGTCACCCCCTTTGTGTTGAGTGCCAGAAGCTGGGCCTCTACGTTCCTGCAAAGATTGTCGATCACATCATCCCTATCAATGGCGGTGATGATGTTCTGTTCTGGCCGGAGTGGAACCACCAGCCGTTATGCCAGACACATCATAACCAGAAGACCACGCAGCAGGACCCCATCACCAAAGCGAATCGTAAAGCAGGGCTCTACATCGAGCAGGAAGAGCGGGCAGCACAGCGTAATAACTGGATGTATGAGGCCAGCGATGAATGAGAAAGACGTGGTGAATCTGTATCAGTCACTGGCCCGATGCCGTGATGGCTTTGTGCGGGCCCGCACCAGACGCAATGAGCGCCAGCCAGTGAAGCGCATGAGCGAACGTGAGCGGGAGGTGATGGAATGCTTCCGCAACCGCTGACAGGCCGCATGGACGGGGTGGGGGAGGTTTTCAGGACAAAACCCCAGCCGCAAGGCACCGCCTGCCCCCTCAAATTTTTACGCACGGTGATTTTTTTGAAAATAAAACGCGATGGAAACGAGAAATTTTTATGGCAAGACCACCAAAACCGCCCGCTTACCTTGATGAGTTAGCCGCGCAGCAGTGGAAGGCGAAGGCAAAGCAACTGGCCGAACGCGGGGATCTGACTCCCGCCGACTGGAACAACCTTGAGCTTTTTTGCGTTAACTATTCGATGTACCGCAAAGCAGTGGAAGACCTTGCCAGCCGCGGATTCAGCATTGTTAACAGCCAGGGCGGCGAGAGCCGTAATCCGGCGCTTAGCGCAAAGGCCGACGCTGAAAAAATCATGATTAAAATGTCGTCGCTGCTGGGCTTTGATCCGGTAAGCCGCCGCCGTAATCCGGTAGAAACGGAAGAGGAGGACGAGCTTGACCGTCTGGAATGATTACGCAAACGCCATTAAATCCGGTGAAATTCCGGCCTGTAAGCGCGTAAAACAGGCCGTTGAAAGGTACTTTTCAGACCTGAATGATCCCCGTTATGAGTTCGATACGGCGACCGTAGAGCGGTTTATTGCGTTCTCCCGGCTCTGTCCGCACGTCAAAGGCCCGCTTCGGGGCCAGCCTATCGAGCTGGAGCCATGGCAGCAGTTCGCCTTTGCTAACCTGCTGGGCTTTAAGGTCAGAGAGTCAGGCCGCCGGAAGTACAGCAGCGCTTTTATTGAGGTGCCGCGTAAGAACGCTAAATCCACCGTGGCCGCCATGCTGGCTAACTGGTTTCTGGTGATGGAGAAGGGCCAGCAGGATATCTACACGGCGGCGGTTAGCCGGGATCAGGCCCGAATCGTGTTCGACGACGCCCGCCAGATGTGCCTGCTGTCAAAACCTCTGAAAAAGCGCGTCAATATCCAGGCGCATAAGGTCATTTTCCCGAAGAGCAACAGCCTGTTAAAGCCGCTGGCGGCGAAAGCGGCCACCATTGAGGGGACTAACCCCAGCCTGGCGATTGTCGATGAGTACCACCTTCACCCGGATAACGGCGTTTATTCCGCGCTTGAGCTGGGTATGGGCGCACGCCCTGAGGCGATTTTGTTCGCCATCACGACCGCCGGGAGTAACGTTGTCTCCGCCTGTAAACAGCATTATGACTACTGCTGCCAGATTCTGGCCGGGGAAGAGAACAACGATTCGCTGTTTGTCCTGATCTACGAGCTGGACGACGAAAGCGAGGTTGAGCAGCCTGAAATGTGGATTAAGGCTAACCCTAACCTGCATGTGTCCGTTGACGCGGCGAAACTGGAGTCCACCATCCAGAAAGCGCGGGGCATACCGTCGCAGTGGGTCGAAATGCTGACCAAACGTTTCAATATCTGGTGTCAGGGCTCCACGCCGTGGATGGGCGCCGGTGCATGGGATGCCTGTGCGCTCGACTATACCGAAGTCGATCTGGCCGGAATGGAGTGTTATGCCGGGTTTGACCTGTCCTCTACCAGCGATATCACCAGCGTAAGCTATGCATTCCCGTTCGACAGGGAGATCAGACTCCTTACCCGTCATTATCTGCCGGAAGCGCAGCTGCTTAACGTCGCCAACAAAAACCGCGCCATCTACCGCCAGTGGGTAAAAGCGGGATGGATACGCACCACACCCGGCGACTGCATCGACTATGACCGAATCCGTGACGATATTCTTCGCGACGCTGAAACCTTCAATATCCGGCTGGTGGGCTTCGATACGTGGAACGCCACGCACCTGCGCACCCAGCTACAGGGGGCGGGCCTCGATGTGGAGCCGTTCCCGCAAACCTATCTCAAATTCAGTCCGGTAGCGAAATCCTTTGAGGTGTTCGTTAACCGCAGAGTGGTGCGCCACCGTGGCGATCCAGTTCTGGCCTGGGCGATTGGTAACGTGGTGATGGAGACCGACGCTAACGCCAACATTAAGCCCAACAAGAAGAAATCCTCCAACAAGATAGACCCGGCTGTATCTGCGCTGATGGCGTTCGGTACCTTCCAGGCTGAGCATGAGGATTTTGCTTTCGATATGAGCGACAGCCACAAGCAACGGCTGGCGACATTTAACGGTATCTGACAGGAGCAGAATGATGAATACAGCTAATAATGAAACACTTGCGACTATCCGTATGTTTGGCCCGCTCGGCAAAACCTTCGGTAGAACTCACCAGCGCCTGGTGCGAACTACGCATGAGGCATTCCGGGCTCTGGCCGTAACGATCCCCGGATTCGAAAAATACATGAATACAAGCAGGGCTCGTGGTTTAACGTATGCGATCTATGTCGGGAAAAAGAACATTGGAGCAGATGACCTGGAATTTCCTAACAATGGGCGCGAGATTCATATCGTGCCGGTGGTAATTGGAAGCAAAAAAGCAGGAGTGCTACAAACTATTTTAGGTGCTGTTATTGTGGCTGCCTCGATCTGGATGCCTGGTATTGGAATTGCTGCAAGTAATATGATGTTTGCTGCTGGTACTGCGATGACTGTAGGAGGAGTAGCCCAACTTCTTTCCCCTCAGGCTACGGGGCTTGCAAGCAAACAAAGTGCTGATAATAAGGCCTCATACGCGTTTGGAGGCGTAACTAACACTGCTGCGCAAGGCTATCCGGTGCCATTGCTTTACGGTAAACGCCGTATCGGCGGAGCAATCATATCGGCGGGTATCTATGTGGAGGATCAGCAATGACAAATCAGGCGCAGATATGGCCAGAGGGAGAGACATTCACCCGCGAAGTTCTCATTCCTACAAAATACGAGCCGTTGCCGGTGGAAATCACTTACATTGTTCCAGCATTCGAAGTGGTTGTGGATAATTGTCATAACAAAGACCCGGCGAAAGGCTACGCTCTGTTTCGCCAGTTTATAGTTGACTGGGATCAGCAGGATAAGCTGACAGATGATGTGCTGATGTCATTTCTGTTGGCTTACCCCGGTACTGATGAGGCAATTTTAGCTGGATGGTGCGAGCACATGAAAAAGGTGTTGGCGACCAATAAAAAACAGTTCTCTACATTGAGCCAGACGATTAATTGAGGTTGAAAATTTTAAAGTGTGAAACCCGGCTGTTCAACAGCCGGTTGAATATTAGTCCCCATAGCGATTCGTTCGGAAGCTGAAAAAATGCAAATTGATCTAACTAAATGGGTATCCAAAAGAAGTTTACCCTCTAAAGAAAAGATCTTTCTCGAGGGCATTTATGATAGTAAAGATTGGGAACAGTTACGACGTGAGGTAAAGAATCAGACGACGTTAATCACACCAGAATTGCGAGAGGCTTTCCATCTACTATGGATTGAGAAGGGGCATTTTATTAGGCAGCACCTTGGTTGTGATGATGTTGTACTTGATATCCTTCGTACTTTTTTGCCGCCATACACTGGGGATGGGCAATATTTGTTTCGCGGTGAAAATGTTGACCGATTCAAGTGCTCAACAATCGGTTTTTGCTGGACACAATGTGAGAAAAAGGCCCGTCAATTTGCCAGTGGATTAAACGCCTGCGGTAGCGGAGGCCTGCTATTGAAAGCATGGGTTCCGGCAACATCAATTCTTGCAGATGTGCACCCACATAGTATTTATCTCGGAGAGTATGAAGTTACTGTAGATAGTGCGGGTGTTGAACAGCTTGAAGTCATAGAACAATACCCGCCATCACATTAGATTTTAAGGTTATCCTCCAGCGGATCGCACTCCAGCTTTATAACCTTCTTTGTAAGGATCTGAGCCTAGCGGGGTGATTGGCCCAATTGGGGGGACCGGTGGTATTACGTTACCTTGAACAGATTTATAGCCATCTCTGTAACCCCTGGCATACTCATCTTGGTGACTCATGATCAAAATCTCCGCGTGTGTAAAAACCATAAATTAAATATGACTATATATTTTTTCAAGAGATTTTAAACACTCTTTATAGCTAATGGATACAGAGGGGGCTAATCAGATGTGTGGATTGGAATGCATTCCGTTGTCTGCGTATTGCGCTATGACGGGAGAAACCAAAGATAAAATAAAGAATCGTGTAAAGGTTAAGGAGTGGCGGTTAGGTACTCAGGTGCTTAGCGTTCCGGGTACTCGCGAATGGTGGGTAGATTTGGCAGAAGTGACTCGATGGGCCAGGCAGTACTCTATACCTCTCACAGATAAAGAGAGTGGTTTCAATATTGAGGCATTAGACAAGATGGATTCACGTCGAACCAAAAAGAACAGTAAAAACTGATAGTGTTCGCAGTCGTTCATCAATCGGTGCAGTCAGTGGTGCAGTCATTTCAATAAAAAAGGCGCTTCCCCATGCCGAAGAGCGCCTTTTTAAACAAACATTTAACTGATTAGTATCAGTTCATGCCGTATTTTTTCAGTTTCTTACGCAGAGTACCACGGTTGATACCCATCATCAGCGCAGCGCGGGTCTGGTTACCGCGGGTGTATTGCATCACCATGTCCAACAGTGGCTGTTCAACTTCAGCCAGTACCAGCTCATACAGGTCATTAACATCCTGACCATTCAGTTGAGCAAAATAGTTCTTCAGTGCCTGTTTAACCGAGTCACGCAGGGGCTTTTGAGTTACCTGGTCCTGAGAGTTAACGGTAGAAACGGTCAGTACGTCAGAATTTACGCGTTGTTCGAACATAGTTCTGTCAGCTCTTTATTTCATTACGCAAGATTTTCGAAGTATGCCTCCAACGCCTCCAGCTGTTCGCTGGCATCCTCTATGGCGTTGAATGTGCGCCGAAACTGGTCATCTGGAGCGTGCTCCTGGAGATACCAGGAGACGTGTTTACGCGCAATTCGGTACCCTTTTGCCTGACCGTAATGGTCATGCAGTTCCCGAACATGCGAACAAAGCAAGCGCTTAACCTCTGCCAGAGGCAGTGGGGCAAGCAGCTCCCCAGTGTCCAGATAATGCTGGATTTCCCGGAAGATCCAGGGTCTTCCCTGAGCTGCACGTCCTATCATCAGAGCATCAGCTCCCGTATAGTCGAGCACAGCCCTGGCTTTAAGCGGGTCAGTTATGTCGCCATTCGCGATAATCGGAATGGAAACCTTCTGCTTAACTGCCCGAATGCTGTCGTATTCAGCTTCACCATTGAACAAACAGGCGCGAGTGCGTCCATGAATGGTCAGGGCCTGAATGCCACAGTCTTCGGCCAGTTGGGCAATCTCTACACAGTTACGGTGTTCCGGCGACCAACCCGTGCGAATCTTCAACGTAACAGGAACGTCCACCGCGCTGACAACCGCCGTCAGGATAGACTTCACCTGATCGGGGTATTGCAGAAGGGCTGAACCTGCAAGCTTGCGATTCACTTTCTTGGCCGGGCAACCCATATTGATATCAATAATCTGGGCGCCACTTTCCACGTTAATACGCGCGGCATCTGCCATCTCTTCAGGCACGCTTCCGGCGATTTGCACGGTGCGGATACCTGGCTCATCAATGTGCACCATCCGAAGGCGGGATTTATCGCTTTCCCAGACCTGCGGGTTAGACGACATCATCTCGGATACGGTTAAACCGGCTCCCATCTCATAGCACAGCGTCCTGAACGGCCGGTCGGTAATACCTGCCATTGGGGCTGCGATCAGGCGATTTCTAAGCTGGTGGTGTCCGATGCGCATGAGTTAAGAAATGACCATACTGTGACTGCAAGGCGGCGTATATTACGCATTTTTTGCACGAGATGAAAGGCCAAACTTTGAACAATCCACTGTTGTAGATCAAGGAATCGCCGCTCAATCATTCCGTTAAAAATTATTCATCATTTAAATCATTGGGTTATAATTAAATGATTGTTTTATGAGCGCTTACAATTTCCCGTAACTTCTCATCATTTCTCATTAAACGCGACAGTTGAGCGGGATAATCTGCTGTTTTTCGCAGCAGATTTCCTCACTTCTTTGCGATCTCTGTCGCATTTTAGAACATGATCTCAGGGCAAAAAATGCAGATTATTCGACCACAAGACGGCCATGCAGGGCCTGTACCGGGCGGTTGTTATCGTGATGCATTGTATGGGTGAATTTCTCCAGCTGCTCTGCTGAGAGCGTGAGAGGGTGCTTAAGCACAATCCAGGTGACGCCTTCTGAACAAGGTGGGGTGGTCAGTGAACCGCTGAAGCGCCAGTAAGTTTTGTTGACCGGGAGCAGCTTGTTCAGGTTGAGATCCTGCTTAATGGAGATGTTCTGTTCGGCCTGTTGGGGCATCACGCTCCACAGCTTATCAAGCTCCGGGTTCGCGGCGCCTTTATCAAACATGACGGCCACTACGGTCAGCTCACCTGCGCTATTTTTATGCACCAGATGCATTTCCATTGCGTATTTTTTGCCATGCACGGTGTTCTCGCTCGGCGCGTGGAAATGGAACTGCTGCAGAGTCCAGGCTTGATTATCCAGGGTTATCGTGTCGCGGGTATCCGCTTTCTCACTGGCCTGAATGGTATGGCCATTGTTCGTCAACGTCATAGGGCCATCAATGTAGTGCGTTTTAAGCGGAGAGAAATGGGCGTTTGCAGTCGATTCAATGTTAATCGGAGACTGATACATCCCGTTTTGACAGGTCTTGTAGGCCTCGTCCAGTTCACCCCAGTGTTCAGGTGAACCTTCCCCTTCGTAGCTCCAGTGTGATGCGAAAGCTGAAGCCGAGATCATACTCAGCGCAATCAGCGCTGCCTTGCCAGTAATGTGATTCATAATATTCTTCCGGTGAATTGTTGTAATTCAAATCATTATGATTTGTGTGGTTATTTTACCGGAGAAATGCGCGGGGAGAGAGGACTATCAGTGGAGGAGAGGCGTGGTCAGATGACCACGCCAAATGCTTATTTTTTACGACCGGTGATCCTGCACCACTCCTCTTTCTCTACCACCGGGTCGAGGGCGAAGAGATCCGCATAGGCTTCACACACGCTGTCGGCCTGGCTTGCCAGGATACCTGAAAGCCCCAGCAGACCGCCCTCAACGGGCAGTACGCTGATTAACGGTGCCAGTTCACGTAACGGGCCTGCCAGGATGTTGGCGACCACCACGTCGGCTTTCATGGCCGCTGGCTGCGCATCCGGCAAATACAGCTCCAGACGATCGGAGACGCCGTTACGCTCGGCGTTATCGCGGCTGGCCTGAATTGCCTGCGGATCGATATCGATCCCAATCGCTTTTGCCGCACCGAGTTTCAGCGCCGCGATAGCGAGGATCCCGGAGCCGCAGCCGAAGTCGATCACGGTTTTTCCTGCCAGATCCAGACCGTCCAGCCACTGCAGGCACAGGGAGGTGGTCGGGTGGGTGCCGGTACCAAATGCCAGGCCCGGGTCGAGCATCACGTTGACGGCGTTTTCATCTGGCACTTCGCGCCAGCTTGGGCAGATCCACAGTCGCTTGCCAAATTGCATCGGGTGGAAGTTATCCATCCACTCCCGTTCCCAGTCTTTATCTTCCAGCTGTTCGATTTTGTGCACGAAACCTGCACCTAACAGTGGATGGTTTTCCAGGATCGCGACGACCTCTTTCATGTCGGTCTCGGCATCGAACAGGCCAATGACGTCGGTATCACCCCACAGGCGCGTTTCGCCCGGCAGCGGTTCGAAGACTGGCGTGTCATGCGTGTCCTGGAAGGTGATGGAGACCGAGCCGGCCTCCATCAGCGCATCGCTCAGTTCCTCGGCGTTTGCGCCGGTTGTATTCAGTTTTAATTGGATCCACGGCATGGCAAAACTCTTTATTTATCAGTAGAAATCATAGCGGACTGTGGGACGGGCTGACCGAAACGGTTCCCCACCACAAACGCCAGTAAACTTAGCAGTAACGAAGGCACAATAGGATGGAAGCCCAGGTACTGAATCTTAAACGTTGCGAGGACGGCATACAGCACACCGCCAACAATCATCGCGCCCAGCGCGCCTGCAGCATTGGCACGTTCCCAGTAGAGACCTAACACCAGCGGCCAGAGGAAAACGGCTTCAAGGCCGCCGAACGCCAGCAGGTTCAGCCAGATGATCATCTCCGGCGGGCGCCATGCGGCTAACAGCAGCAATGCCCCTAACACCAGCGTAATAATGGCTGACATACGCTTCAGGCGACGTTCATTTTCTACCTGCTCAGGACGCAGGTTGAGATAGAGATCTTTAATGATCGTCGCGGAGCTTTGCAGTAGCTGGGCGTTGATAGTGGACATAATAGCGGCCATTGGCGCAGCAAGGAAAATCCCGGCGGCAAATGGCGGCAGCACTTTAACCATCAGTGTCGGGATCACCAGATCCGGCACGGTAAGGTCAGGGATGACTGCACGTCCTAATGCACCCGCCAGATGCATGCCGAACATCAGGATCGCGACGACAATCGTCCCGATAATAATGCCTTTGTGAACGGCTTTGCTGTCTTTATAGGAGATACAGCGCACGGCGGTATGGGGCAGACCAATCACCCCAAAGCAGACTAACACCCAGAACGACGTCATAAATGCCGGAGAAAGAATATCATCCGCGCCTTGCGGCGAGACCAGTTTCGGATCTATGGCTTCCAGGGTTTCCACCGCATGCGTAAGTCCACCCGCAGCATGAACGATGCCCACCAGCAGAACGATCGTGCCAATCAGCATGACCATTCCCTGCAGCGTATCGTTCAGCACGCTGGCGCGGAATCCGCCAAACGCAGTATACAGCGCAATGCTTACCCCGAAGATAATCAACCCTGTCTCGTAGGGGATCCCGGCTGCCGTTTCCAGCAGACGAGCTCCACCGATAAACTGCACCGTCATCGCACCAATAAAGGCGACCAGCAGGCTCAGGCTTGCCAGCCACACCAGCAAGCGACTCTGGTAGCGTGCAAACAGCATATCGTTGAGCGTCACGGCGTTATAGCGCCGTGCCAGAATGGCAAACTTTTTACCCAGAATACCCAGAGAGAGCCAGACGGCAGGTAGCTGGATCATGGCCAGCAGTACCCAGCCTAACCCGTACTTATACGCGGCACCGGGACCGCCGATAAATGAACTGGCGCTGATGTAGGTGGCCGTCAGCGTCATGGCCAGCACGACGCCACCCATCGAACGGCTACCGAGGAAATACTCATTCAGAAAGGCGCCGGTCGCCCTTTTACGCATGGCATAAATGGACAAGCCAAATACGACCAGCAGGTATGCGACAAGCGGCAGAATGACTTCAAGCTGCATCATCGTCCTCCAGCGGAATATCCCGGTAGATAAATTTAACCATCGCCCAGCACAGCAGGATAAATACCAGCGGTACCAGCAGGCACGCCATTTCAAACCAGTGTGGCAGGCCGGTAATACCGATGTCTGAATTAGGTAAGTAAGCGGTTACCAACCATGCGGCAAGATAGAGAAGGGTCAGCCACAGCGCCCAGCGCGCTTCTTTATGGGCCTGAACAAAACGAGCGTCCATCCACTCTCCTGGATAATTCATAGTGAGAGGCGGATTGTACGCATTGCAGGGGGGATACCAAATCATTTTCTGCTGCGCCAGAAACTGGCGCAGCAATAAAGCATTTACTTCACAATGGAGAGATCGACATTCACGTTTGCCGTCCAGTCAGTGTTGTGCCAGTCATTCGCAATCAGGTGGAGAACACCCGTATAGCTGCCCTGAGGCAAAAGCGGGTTATCTTCTGCTTTATAAGCGATTCTTAAATATGCACTTGTTCCAGAGTTGCAGTTTACCGCGGTGTTAACGGAATGAATATTGCAGCCGCCATGGCTGTTCTGGCCACGCAGTTTCACGATGAAGGTTCTGTTACGGCTATCGACAACCTGCGCATACAGTGGCGTTTCACCATCCTCAACCCAGACCAGAGAGGTAGGGCCCGCCTTAGGTGTGTTGGTCACAAAAGCAATATTTACGGTGTTATCTTCAGCTGGAACTTCAATCGTTATCGGGGAAGAGCCGTTCAGGCTACCGGTAAAGGTTTTCGCAACTTTCTTAGGCTGAGGTAAATTCAGCGCATTAATTGCTGCAATCGCCTCTGCGGAAAGGGGAATATTCCACTGCTGGAAATACTGGTTCAGATTAACGCCGGCGATTTTACTGGCATTAAGCGTAAACCAGTCGATTTTTTTCTGGCTGCTATTAACCAGGGTTGGGTCATTCTGGTTAACTTCACGGTAAGCTTTCGACAGTGCCGGGTAAAGCTGTGGCCAGCTCGTCATTATTTCACCAAAGAAAGACGCCCTACGGAACAGATCTTCTTTAGCAAAATTCCAGGTGTGCCCGGATTTCAGCAGAGTGCCGATAGCTTGTTGATCCCAACCGAAACCGTAAAAGCCTTCATTACTATGACAGTTTTTGAAATCGGTATCGCCGAGGGTGGTGTAACATGCAGCGATAGAATAAAGGTTGACGGTAACTTCTCCCTGGTCACTCCAGGACCATCCCATCTGGAACTGATGACCGTATTCGTGCCAGTCGAGCCAGCTCGGCGTCTCAGGGATTGAGCTGTCACCACCCACGCCAATCAGCCCTTGCCCGCTATTTGCCCAGCAGCAGCTCTGATAAGAGACGAAGAGCAAGCCACGGCTAGGCTGGTGCAACCAGCTCGAGCCATCCAGCCCATCGACTTTGTCATAAGTAATGGTTCGCAGCAGCGACTGGCGGAGGGTCTGCTCTATATTTTTAGTTGCTGAGTTTTGCGCAATTGCCTGACTTGCAACGAAGCGTGTCCTGCCATCAAACATAAAGTGGTAGCCTGATGGCGTTGTGGCCTGTGCCTGCTGGCGCCACTCGGCTCTGTCATTCATACCAAAGATAAAGAGGGGGTGATACGTACCGCCGTTAACAATATCAACGGAGACGAATGTATCAATATTCTCCATTTTTTTGGTTTTATCCTGACACCCAACGATAAGCAGCGCGTTCTGAGAGAATGTGTAGGTTGTGTCACCGTTTGCATTCAGAATAAGCTCATTAGCAGGACCGACAATACCTTCGTAGTTAGGATCAACGGCAGCATAGCAGGAAACATTTTGCGGAACATCACCGAGACGGAGGGTAACGTTTTCACCCTTGACGCCCCATGTATGTGTTAAGAAGTAATTATTACGTCCACCGTTGGTGGTTCTGTTCGTGCCATTGCCATGAACTTCGGTAACAGGAATTTGATAGCGACCTTGTTCAGCCTCACCGTAAACTTTTAAAGTACGGTTGAGCCAGAACAGGGGGTTATTGACATTTTGTACATCATAGGTTGATGCATAAGCTGGATTGATTAAATTATTGTAGTCAATACCTAATTCATCGAGTGCTTCAGTAAATCCCGGATTATTTTTCCACTCGTCCCACATCGTTTGGTTAGTAGAGACCGTCTCCGCCGCATAACAAGCGGAAGAAACAGACGCACAGAGTAGTGCTGCGATGGAAAAAGTTTTCTTTATTCCATGTTGAAATATATTCATAGTTAAAATGTCCGTAATTAAACATGAGGTGAAGCTTGTTTAATTACAACATTTCGTAACGGATTATTAAATGTAGAACTAATTAATATTCATTGTAGTGAATCTGATAAATAAGCAAGTCAGGCCGAATCATTTTCTGCTGCGCCAGAAACTGGCGCAGCAATAAAGCACTTACTTCACAATGGAGAGATCGACATTCACGTTTGCCGTCCAGTCCGTGTTGTGCCAGTCACGCGCAATCAGATGAAGAACACCCGTATAGCTGCCCTGAGGCAGATGCGGGTTATCTTCTGCTTTATAAGCGACTCTTAAATATGCGCTTGTTCCTGAGTTGCAGTTAACCGCGGTGTTAACGGAATGAATATTGCAGCCGCCATGGCTGTTCTGGCCACGCAGTTTCACGATGAAGCTTCTGTTACGACTATCGACAACCTGCGCATACAGTGGCGTTTCACCATCCTCAACCCAGACCAGAGAGGTAGGGCCAGCCTTAGGTGTGTTGGTCACAAAAGCAATATTCACAGTGTTATCTTCAGCCGGAACTTCAATCGTAATCGGGGAAGAGCCGTTCAGGCTACTGGTAAAGGTTTTTGTCACTTTGTTCGGCTGAGGTAATTTCAGGGCAGCAATTTGTGAGTCAGCATCAGCGGAATATCCTAAACCCCAACGTGTAAAGAATTCACGTAAATCATGCCCCGCTGCTTTGCTGGCATTGACCACAAAGAAATCAATTTTTTGTTGATTGGTTGCAACCAGAGATTTGCCTTTACCCTCGTTATAGGTTTCGCGGTAGGTTTTGCCAATATAAGCGAAGAGATCGGGCCACGATGTTTTCAGCTGGGTAAACATCATTAATTTACGGAAGACGTCATTGTCAGTATCAAACTGATGTGTTTCGCCAGCGTTCAGGAAAGAACCGACGGCCTGCTGATCCCAGGAGAAATTGTTGTAATACAGATTTTCGTGACAGGATTTATCCGTGACTTCTCCGCGTAACACACGGCAGGCTGAAACGGACATAATATTATTTGTCACTTCCGTTAACCCGTCCCATGCCCAGGTCATCTGATTTTGGTGGCCATATTCATGCCAATGGCCCCAGCTGGTTTCGGTTGGTAAGCTGTTGCCAAAGCCGATCCCAATACGTCCGGCTCCTCCCTGAGACCAGCAGCAGCTGTTAAAAATACCGAAATTCAAACCACGCAGAGGCTGATGTAAATACGATGACCCATCAAGCCCGTTAACCCTATCATAGTCCATGACGTAGCTTAATTGTTCGCGCAGCATTTGCAGCACATTGGTATTCAGTGACGCTTTAGCGGTGGAATTATTCACGACATACCGAGAGCGCCCGTCAAACAGCAGCGTTTGCCCGGTCGGTGTACTCTGCTGGCTCAGGGCCTTCCACTCTTCTTTTGTGTTAAGTCCGAAAACAAATAGCGGGTGTTTTTTCGCGGTCGTCGATGTGACATCCACACGAACGAGTGTGTTCATATGGCTATAGGTACCACTTTTATCCCAGCAGGCCAGCAGCATTAATCCATTTTCACTCAGGGTATATTGCGTTGAGTGATTGGCATTTAACTGCACCTGATATTTAGTGGTGATTGTACCGCTGTATTGATTTTCCAGTCCTGCGTAGCAGACCACATCATCGGGTTGGGAAGAGGTGGTCAATGTGAACGTATCACCCTCTTCACCATAATAATAGGTATTAAAATAGGGATTGCGACCTGTGAAGCCTGTTCTGGCACGAGCTTCATCATGATCTTCAATGGCTGGAATATAATAAATGTCTTTGTCAGCATCACCATAAATTTGCATGGTGCGCTTTTGCCAGTAGAGAACATCAGTCGGGTCGGCTGAACGGGTGAGGGTTTTTTGTGGATCTTCAGATAACAGTTGATAACTCATACCGAGTTCATCCAGAGCTTCATTGAAGGCCTGGTTATCCTGCCATCTTTCCCACCAGTTGGCCGTGGTTTCAGCGTATAAAGGCAAAGACGTTACCGATGCACATAACAGCGCAGCAGCAACACATTTTTTCTGTATGCCACTCTTCAGTATATTCATAAAAGATATGTCCGTTATCGAGAAAATATTAAGAAAAACGGACTCATTACATCACGCTGTAATATCGTTAAGAACCGAGGAATAATGAAAAGTAAATGTAGAAAAAATGATGATATTGAATATTTCTAGGTTGGGTTGGAGATATAGTGACGGTAAATAGTTTGGGGTGAGAAACAAGGACGCAAAAAATAAACACGCCTGATAAACAGGCGTGTTTTTAGATTACTTCTCGTTGAGGCCGAGTTTCTTCTCAAGATAGTGGATGTTAGTTCCACCATTCTGGAAGTGCTCGTCGCTCATGATGCGCATCTGGAGATCAACGTTGGTTTTAATACCGTCGATGATCAACTCCTGCAGGGCGTTCTTCATGCGGGCAATCGCCACGTCACGGTTTTCGCCGTAGCAGATGAGCTTGCCGATCATTGAGTCATAGTACGGCGGTACGGTGTAACCGGCGTAGATATGAGACTCCCAACGCACACCAAAGCCACCCGGCGCGTGGAAACGCGTGATTTTACCCGGGCTTGGCAGGAAGGTGTTCGGGTCTTCGGCGTTGATACGGCATTCAACCGCATGGCCTTTCACCACGACTTCTTCCTGCTTGATGGACAACGGCTGACCCGCAGCGATACGCAGCTGTTCTTTGATCAGGTCAACGCCGGTGATCATTTCGGTAACCGGGTGTTCAACCTGAATACGGGTGTTCATCTCAATGAAGTAGAATTCGCCGTTTTCGAACAGGAACTCAAAAGTACCCGCCCCGCGATAGCCGATATCGACACACGCCTTGGCGCAACGCTCACCGATGTAGCGACGCAGTTCCGGGGTAATGCCCGGCGCAGGTGCTTCTTCGACGACTTTCTGGTGACGACGCTGCATGGAGCAGTCACGTTCTGCCAGATAGATCGCGTTACCCTGACCGTCAGCCAACACCTGAATTTCGATGTGGCGTGGGTTTTCCAGGTATTTTTCCATGTACACCATGTCATTGCTGAAAGCCGCTTTCGCTTCCGCTTTGGTCATGGAGATGGACTGCGCCAGTTCAGCATCGCTGCGTACTACGCGCATACCGCGACCGCCGCCACCGCCGGACGCCTTGATGATAACCGGGTAGCCAATGCGTTTAGCATGAGCACGGTTAGCATCCATGTCGTCGGTCAGAGGGCCGTCAGAGCCTGGTACGGTTGGCACACCGGCTTTTTTCATCGCGGTGATCGCAGACACTTTGTCGCCCATCAGGCGGATAGTGTCGGCTTTCGGGCCGATGAAGATAAAGCCAGAACGTTCAACCTGCTCAGCAAAGTTGGCGTTCTCAGAGAGGAAGCCATAACCCGGATGAATTGCCACCGCGCCGGTGATTTCAGCGGCGCTGATGATAGCCGGGATGTTCAGATAGCTTTTTACGGACGGAGCCGGGCCAATACAGACCGTCTCATCCGCCAGCAATACGTGTTTTAAATCGCGATCCGCACTTGAGTGCACCGCGACGGTCTTGATGCCCAGTTCTTTACAGGCACGAAGAATACGCAGTGCAATCTCGCCGCGGTTGGCGATAACAATTTTATCCAGCATGTTCGCCTCGTTACTCGATGACGACCAGCGGCTCGTCAAATTCAACCGGCTGACCACTTTCGACCAGAATCGCTTTCACAGTACCTGATTTGTCTGCTTCGATCTGGTTCATCATTTTCATCGCTTCAACGATGCACAGGGTATCGCCTACGTTGACTTTCTGACCCACTTCGATGAACGCCTTCGCGTCCGGGCTCGGGGTGCGGTAGAAAGTACCAACCATTGGGGAACGTACGATGTGACCACTGATTTCTGCTGCAGCGGCAGGTGCGGCTTCAGCTGCTGGTGCAACGGCTGCGGAGAGCGCAGGCTGCTGCACTGGCGCAGCGTAAGCCTGCTGCATTACCGGGAAGCTAGCGGCTGGGGCTGCACGGCTGATGCGTACAGACTCTTCGCCTTCAGAAATTTCCAGTTCGGAGATGCCTGATTCTTCAACCAGCTCGATCAGTTTTTTAATCTTACGAATATCCATGAGTGGGTTCCGTACTCTTGTTTAGTGTGATTGTGACAAGCGTTTTACCGCTGTCTGTAAAGCGTATGAATAACCGTCAGCGCCCAGTCCGCAGATAACGCCAGTAGCGATATCCGACAGATACGAATGGTGGCGGAACGGCTCTCGGGCGTGCACGTTACTCAGGTGGATCTCGATAAACGGGATACTCACCGCGAGCAGTGCGTCGCGGATAGCAACACTGGTGTGCGTAAACGCGGCCGGATTGATCAGGATATAGTCCACATTGTCTTTAGCCTGATGAATACGGTCGATGATTGCGTACTCCGCGTTTGACTGAAAATGATCCAAATCCACATTCAGCGACGCTGCTTCCGTGCTCAGACGGTTAACAATTTCGCTCAATGTTAGCGTGCCGTACTTCTCTGGCTCACGGGTGCCGAGCATGTTCAGGTTCGGTCCGTTCAATACTAAGATATGGAACTTGTCAGTCATTATGCCGCTATCTCCTGCGATTTTCGGGTAAAAAACAAAATATACCGTCGAAGCGCAAATGTCACCTTTTCAGAGGCCAAAAACCACTGTCAGGCGAACCAAGGTCGCACATTATAACGATTTCGTAGCATTTGGCAGCTAAATACTGGTCTTATCAGGGAAGATTATCAACCGCAATCCAAAAAAGATTTGCGGTTGAGGGGGAATCTGCGGGAAAACGCACAGTTTCGCGAACTATCGCAACCACTGGCGGAACTTCTTGTAACGCCATGCTAAAAGCGCCACTGCCGCCAGCGCATACAGGACTGGCTGCGGGGAGAGGATCTTCACCGACCACAGATAATGAATGGGGGCGAGGATCGCGACAAGATAGACGAAGTTGTGCAGTAACTGCCAGCGTCTGCCCAGCTTTCGCTGCGCATATTGCGTGGACGTCAGCGCTAACGCCAGTAAAACCAGCCAGCTTACGATACCCAACGTCAGATAAGGGCGTGTCACCAGCTCTCGGCCAAGCAGTGTCAGATTGTTAATTCCCAGTTCCAGCAGGGCGTAGCTGGTAAGGTGCAGCGTCGCCCAGGCAAAACACCATAGCCCCAAAAGCCGACGGGTACGTATCAATAATGGCTGTTTAGCGTAGCGCGCCAGCGGCGAGACGAGCAAGGTTGCCAGTAAAAATTTCAGAGCCATCCGACCCGTAAAATGCTGGATATCTTTTGCTGGATCGGCGCTAAAGAGGCCCTGACTGGCGGCCCAGAACAACCAGATAAAAGGAAGTATCCCAGCTAAATGCAGCAGCACTTTCAGCCAGGTAATCTGCTTTGCCGTTAAACGCACTCAGAAGTTCTCCCGTAAATTAAGGCCACGGTAAAGCGAAGCCACTTCATCCGCATACCCGTTAAACAACATCGTGGGCTGACGCTTAACGTCCAGCGCACCACCCGCGCCAATAAAGCGCTCAGTCGCCTGCGACCAGCGGGGATGATCCACATGCGGATTCACATTCGCGAAGAAACCGTATTCACCCGGTGCTGCCAGGTTCCAGGTCGTTGGCGGACGCTCGCGGGTCAGCTTAATGCTGACGATAGACTTAATTCCTTTGAAGCCGTATTTCCACGGTACGGTTAACCGAATGGGGGCGCCGTTCTGAGGAGGAAGCGCCTTGCCGTAAACGCCGACGGTCAGCAGGGTAAGGGGATGCATGGCTTCGTCGAGGCGTAGCCCTTCAACGTACGGATAGTCCAGCCCACCGCCGATAAACCGATCTTTCTGGCCCGGCATCTCGTCCGGAGCGTAGCGCGTCTGGAAGGCGACATATTTTGCATTGCTAGTGGGCTCAACCAACGCCAGCAGCTTATGCAGCGGGAAGCCGACCCAGGGCACCACCATCGACCAGGCTTCCACGCAGCGCATGCGATAGATACGCTCTTCGAGCGGGAAGCGGGTGGTCAGATCGTGGTGGTCGAGCGTCAGGGGTTTTGCCACCTCGCCGTCAATTTTCAACGTCCACGGATCGGTTTTCATGCTGCCTGCATTGGCGGCAGGATCGGCTTTATCCAGACCAAATTCGTAAAAGTTGTTGTAGCCGGTGACTTTGTCTTCAGGGGTGAGCGTCAGTTTGTTTTGCCACTCGGCGGGTTTCGTAAACGTAAGCGGGGCACCGGAAGGCGCCTTAGGGCGATCGTTACCTTTAAACCAGTCGAGCAGGTCGGCATGTGCCGCAGGGGAGAGCGTCAGTGCAGTGGCGCTGATGCCAAGCATTTTCAGGATCTGGCGGCGCTGTAACATAAAGACAGACTCGGACGTTACGTCGGCTTCCGTCAGTTTTCGGTTTTTCATGGCATCCTCCGTCATGCGTTTTTCTAAGCATGACGGAGGAGAGCGCTTAACGCGAATATGTCACGAAAATTTGAAGATTAGGCGATTTTCACCAGCGCGCGACCGTGGAACTGGTTATCCATGATTTTACTGGCATAGTCTGGCGCCTGGCTGAGGCTTATCTCCGTTGCGCTCTGGGTAAAGAACGATTCCGGCAGATCGCGTACCAGACGTTCCCAGGCCTCCGTGCGGCGAGCCGCTGGCGTCATCACGGAGTCCACGCCCTGCAGGCGAACGTTACGCAAAATAAACGGCATGACGGTAGTTGGCAGGGCAAAGCCGCCCGCCAGACCGCAGGCTGCCACGCAGCCGCCGTAGTTCATCTGCGCCAGGACCTTCGCCAGCACTTTATCGCCGACGGTATCTACCGCGCCCGCCCAGACCTGTTTTTCCAGTGGACGGGTTTCGGCGAATTCATCGCGGCCAAGAATGCGGCTGGCACCGAGCTGGCGAAGATAATCATGCGTACTTTCCCGGCCGGAAACCGCCGTGACCTGGTAACCCAGTTTGTGCAGCAACGTTACCGCCGTGCTCCCCACGCCACCGCTGGCGCCGGTCACGACAATGTCACCCGACTCAGGGCGAACCCCCGCCTCTTCCAGCGCCATCACGCAAAGCATGGCGGTAAAGCCTGCGGTGCCGATGATCATCGCTTTGCGACCATCCATGCCTTTCGGCATCGGCACGAGCCAGTCGCCTTTTACGCGCGCCTGTGTTGCCAGCCCGCCCCAGTGATTTTCACCCACACCCCAGCCGGTGAGCAACACGTGCTGGCCCGCATGGAAGCGAGGGTCTTCGCTGCTGTGGACCCGGCCAGCAAAATCAATACCCGGCACCATAGGGAAATTTCGGATGATTTTACCCTTACCGGTGATCGCCAGTGCATCTTTGTAATTTAAACTGGACCAGTCGATGTCGACGGTGACGTCGCCTTCCGGCAGACGGCTCTCTTCTACGGCCTGTACTGAGGCAAGCGTTTTGCCGTCCTGCTGTTCTAAGATCAAAGCCTGCATACGGGGTCCTCACGACTCAGATGATTGGAAAATAATTTCTGAAGACTATACTCGCTCAGGGTAATTCAATGCCGATTTAACGCAATAAATTGCCAGATACGCCCGATTTGGTAGTATGCCGCATTTGAAATGCAAGTTAGCGCTTACTCGCTACCCCCTCAACCCACGGAGTAATCTCAAGGATGCGATTAACGACGAAGTTCTCGGCTTTTATCACCTTGCTAACGGGGCTGACCATCTTTGTCACGCTTCTGGGTTGCTCTTTGAGCTTTTATAACGCCATTCAGGACAAACTGGTCAACCGGGTGCAGTCTGTTGCGTCGGTCATTGATACGCGTCTGCTGACCACGCCACTCCCGTCGCTCTCCCGGGAACTGGATGAGTTGATGGTGCCGGTTGATATTATTCGGATCGATATTCAGCAGGGAAAGCATCAGGTTTTAAGCCATGAACGGCAGGGAAGTTATCGCCCTGCGGGCGTAGTGAGTCAGTACCGGGAAGTAACGGTGCACTCCCTTAAAAACCCGGGTATGACCATTCACATGGTCTATCTCGATCCGATGGCCAGCTATTTCCGTTCCATGATGACCACCGCGCCGCTCACGATCGCGGTTGCATTCATTATTCTGCTCATTTTTCTCGCGGTTCGCTGGTTGCGCCGCCAGCTCTCAGGGCAGGAACTGCTGGAAATCCGCTCCGTCCGCATCCTGAATGGTGAGCGCGGCCCGCAGGTGCGCGGCTCTGTTCATGAATGGCCGTCACGCACCAGCAGTGCGCTGGATACGTTGCTCTCAGAAATTCAGTTTGCCAGCGACCAGCGCAGCCGTATGGATACGCTGATCCGCTCTTATGCCGCGCAGGATAATAAAACCGGCCTTAACAACCGCCTTTTCTTTGATAATCAACTGGCCACGCTGCTCGACGATTCGGAAAAAGTGGGCACTCACGGCGTGGTGATGATGATTCGCCTGCCCGATTTCGATCTGCTGCGCGACACATGGGGGCAGCGGGCCGCGGAAGAAAATCTCTTTACGCTGATCAACCTGCTCTCCACCTTTATCATGCGCTACCCCGGGGCACTATTGGCCCGCTATCACCGCAGCGACTTTGCCGTGTTATTGCCGCATCGCACGCTAAAAGAGTCGGAAAGTATTGCCAGCCAGCTGCTGAAGGCGGTAGACGCGCTGCCCCAGAGTAAAATGCTCGATCGCGACGACATGGTGCATATGGGGATCTGCGCCTGGCGCGGCGGTCAGTCGACGGAGCAGGTGATGGAGCATGCGGAATCGGCTACCCGCAACGCCGTGTTGCAGGGGGCGAACGGATGGGCCGTTTACGATGACTCGTTACCGGAAAAAGGGCGTGGAAACGTGCGGTGGCGTACGTTGATTGAGCAAATGCTGAGCCGCGGTGGGCCACGTATTTATCAAAAACCGGCGGTCATGAAAAACGGCTATGTCCACCATCGCGAACTGATGTGCCGTATTTTTGACGGTACGGAAGAGGTTATTTCTGCGGAATATCTGCCAATGGTGCTGCAATTTGGGCTGTCTGAAGAGTATGACCGCCAGCAAATTTCCCGCCTGATCCCATTTTTATCTTTCTGGCCGGAAGAAAGTCTGGCGTTACAGGTCACCGTTGAGTCGTTAATACGCCCGCGTTTTCAGCGCTGGCTGCGTGATACATTAATGCAATGCGAAAAATCGCAACGCAAACGCATTATTTTTGAACTTGCTGAGGCGGATGTGGGTCAACACATCAGCCGGTTACGTCCGGTGGTTCGTTTGATCAACGCGCTCGGTGCGCGTGTGGCGGTGACACAAGCTGGTTTAACGCTGGTCAGTACCGACTGGATCAAGGAACTGGATGTGGAGCTATTAAAGCTGCATCCGGGGCTGGTAAGAAATATTGAAAAGCGCACGGAAAACCAGCTGCTGGTTCAGAGTCTGGTTGAAGCGTGTAAAGGAACCCGAACACAAGTCTTTGCCGCGGGCGTGCGCTCCAGGGGCGAATGGCAGATGTTAACAGAGCGCGGTGTCATGGGCGGTCAGGGCGATTTTTTTGCCGCCTCTCAACCGCTTGACACCAACGTGAAAAAATATTTGCAAAGATACTCTGTTTGACCTGCCGTTTACGTTGTTTTCACGTAGAATATCGCGCCTGTAGCTTTGAGTATGTCGAGCAAAAAGCCAGTGAACGACCTTTAACGGGTTACAAAGGTCAGTAAGGAATGCTGCTGTTGACTCAGCCCTGAGGGAGTCAGGGATCAATTTTGTAACATCAGGAAACGTACTGCACAAATTTTCACCGTTGCAGATGATTTTTGCGCCTTGTCGCTGCTGCGTGTGGTTGGTAAAGTAAGCGGATTTTGTTTTCCGCCCCAGCTTTCAGGATTATCCCTTAGTATGTTGAAAAAATTTCGTGGCATGTTTTCCAATGACCTGTCCATTGACCTGGGTACCGCGAATACCCTTATTTACGTAAAAGGACAAGGCATCGTATTGAATGAGCCTTCTGTTGTGGCCATTCGTCAGGATCGTGCAGGCTCGCCGAAAAGCGTCGCCGCAGTGGGTCATGACGCGAAGCAGATGCTGGGTCGTACCCCTGGCAACATCGCCGCAATTCGCCCAATGAAAGACGGCGTTATCGCTGACTTCTTCGTGACTGAAAAAATGCTTCAGCACTTCATCAAGCAGGTTCACAGCAACAGCTTCATGCGTCCAAGCCCGCGTGTTCTGGTGTGTGTGCCGGTTGGCGCAACCCAGGTAGAACGTCGTGCAATCCGTGAATCTGCTCAGGGTGCGGGTGCTCGTGAAGTGTTCCTGATTGAAGAGCCAATGGCGGCGGCAATCGGTGCAGGTCTGCCTGTGTCTGAAGCAACCGGTTCAATGGTGGTGGATATCGGTGGTGGTACCACAGAAGTAGCCGTTATTTCTCTGAACGGTGTGGTGTACTCCTCCTCCGTACGTATCGGTGGTGACCGCTTCGATGAAGCCATCATTAATTACGTGCGCCGTAACTACGGCTCTCTGATCGGTGAAGCGACCGCAGAGCGTATCAAACACGAAATCGGCTCTGCTTATCCGGGCGATGAAGTGCGTGAGATCGAAGTGCGTGGTCGTAACCTGGCGGAAGGTGTGCCACGCGGCTTTACCCTGAACTCCAACGAAATTCTGGAAGCGCTGCAGGAACCGCTGACTGGCATCGTGAGCGCGGTAATGGTTGCGCTGGAACAGTGCCCACCAGAACTGGCGTCCGATATCTCCGAGCGCGGTATGGTTCTGACCGGTGGTGGTGCGCTGTTGCGTAACCTCGACCGCCTGTTAATGGAAGAGACAGGTATTCCTGTCGTAGTTGCAGAAGATCCACTGACTTGCGTCGCCCGTGGTGGTGGCAAGGCGCTGGAAATGATCGACATGCACGGCGGCGACTTGTTCAGCGAAGAGTAGTCATTGTGAAAGGGTAGCGAATCGCTACCCTTTCTCTCTGACACGAGAATACGCATAGCCTATGAAGCCAATTTTTAGCCGTGGCCCATCGCTACAGTTTCGCCTTATTCTGGCGGTTCTGGTTGCGCTTGGCGTCATTATTGCCGATAGCCGCCTCGGTACGTTCAGCCAGATCAGAACGTACATGGATACCGCCGTCAGTCCTTTCTACTTTATATCAAATGGTCCCCGTGAACTGCTCGACTCCGTTTCTCAAACGCTGTCTTCACGAGACCAGCTCGAACTTGAAAACCGGGCATTACGCCAGGAACTGCTGCTGAAAAACAGCGAACTGCTGATGCTGGGGCAATATAAGCAGGAAAACGCGCGTCTGCGTGAACTGCTCGGCTCGCCGCTGCGTCAGGATGAGCAGAAGATGGTCACCCAGGTGATCTCCACCGTGAACGATCCTTACAGCGATCAGGTTGTGATCGACAAAGGGAGTGTGAACGGTGTGTATGAAGGCCAGCCCGTAATCAGTGATAAAGGCGTAGTGGGGCAGGTTGTTGCCGTCGCCAAGCTGACCAGCCGCGTGCTGCTGATTTGCGATGCCACGCATGCGCTGCCTATCCAGGTCCTGCGTAACGATATCCGCGTGATTGCGGCCGGTAACGGCTGTACGGACGATCTGCAGCTGGAGCACCTGCCTGCGAACACGGACATCCGTGTCGGTGATGTACTGGTGACTTCCGGTTTGGGTGGACGCTTCCCTGAGGGTTACCCGGTTGCGGTGGTCTCTTCCGTGAAGCTCGATACTCAACGTGCGTACACCGTCATTCAGGCTCGTCCGACTGCGGGTTTACAGCGTCTGCGCTACCTGCTGCTGCTCTGGGGTGCCGATCGTAATGGCACGAATCCGATGACGCCTGAAGAGGTGCACCGTGTCGCAAACGAACGCCTGATGCAGATGATGCCGCAGGTTCTTCCGCCTGCGGACTCCATGGGGCCACCTGCGCCAGTGCCCGCGCCGGCAACCGGGTTAACGCAGCCGCTGCCTGATGCGCCGCCACCGCCTAAACTCTCTTCGGGAGGGCAGTAGTGGCAAGTTATCGTAGCCAGGGACGCTGGGTCATCTGGCTCTCGTTCCTCATTGCACTGTTGCTGCAGATTATGCCCTGGCCGGATAACATTCTCGTTTTCCGGCCAAACTGGGTCTTGCTCATTTTACTTTACTGGATCCTTGCCCTGCCGCACCGCGTAAATGTCGGCACGGGTTTTGTTATGGGTGCCATACTGGATCTCATTAGTGGCTCTACGCTGGGCGTTCGCGCCCTGTCCATGAGCATTATTGCGTACCTCGTCGCACTGAAATTCCAGCTCTTTCGTAACCTCGCGCTCTGGCAACAGGCCCTGGTCGTGATGTTGTTGTCGCTTGCTGCGGATATCGTTGTTTTCTGGGCAGAGTTTTTAGTGATCAACGTCTCTTTCCGACCGGAAGTGTTCTGGAGTAGTGTAGTAAACGGTGTGCTCTGGCCGTGGCTGTTCCTGCTGATGCGTAAGGTTCGCCAGCAGTTTGCCGTGCAATAAAAAGGTTTCTATGACGTCTTTGTATCTCGCTTCCGGTTCCCCGCGCCGTCAGGAACTCCTGACCCAGTTAGGGGTATCTTTTGAACGCATCGTGACCGGCATTGAAGAAAAACGTGCTGAGGGCGAAAGTGCGCAGCAATACGTCTCTCGCCTGGCGCGCGAGAAAGCGCAGGCGGGCGTGGCGTTAGTGCCCCGCGATCTGCCGGTGCTGGGAGCAGATACCATCGTTATCCTTAATGGTGAAGTGCTTGAGAAACCGCACGATACCGAACATGCGGCGCGTATGCTGCGCAAAATGTCCGGGCAAACGCATCAGGTAATGACGGCGGTCGCGCTGGCGGATAGCCAGCACGTGCTGGATTGTCTGGTGGTAACCGATGTCACGTTCAGAGTACTTACCGACGACGAGATCGCCGCTTATATTGCCAGCGGTGAACCGATGGATAAAGCAGGTGCATACGGTATTCAGGGGCTGGGTGGCTGTTTTGTCAGGAAGATTCATGGCAGCTATCACGCCGTAGTCGGCTTACCGCTGGTGGAAACGTATGAGTTGCTCAGCAATTTTAACTCACTGCGTGAGGGAAGGGATAATTATGACGGCTGAATTGTTGGTAAACGTAACGCCATCGGAAACCCGTGTGGCCTATATTGACGGTGGCATTCTTCAGGAAATTCATATTGAGCGTGAAGCGCGGCGCGGAATAGTAGGCAATATCTACAAAGGTCGTGTCAGTCGTGTACTGCCGGGTATGCAGGCGGCTTTTGTAGATATTGGTCTGGATAAGGCGGCATTTTTACATGCCTCCGATATCATGCCGCACACCGAGTGCGTTGCGGGCGAAGAGCAAAAGCAGTTTGCCGTGCGCGATATTTCCGAACTGGTGCGTCAGGGACAGGACTTAATGGTGCAGGTGGTGAAAGATCCCCTGGGCACCAAAGGCGCTCGTCTGACCACCGACATCACCTTACCCTCCCGTTATCTGGTCTTTATGCCCGGCGCGTCACACGTCGGCGTTTCGCAGCGCATTGAGAGCGAAAGCGAGCGCGAGCGTTTGAAGAAAGTGGTCAGCGCCTACTGCGATGAACAGGGCGGGTTTATTATCCGCACCGCCGCGGAAGGGATCAGCGAAGACGATCTGGCATCCGATGCCGCATACCTTAAGCGCGTCTGGACCAAAGTGATGGAGCGTAAAAAACGCAACCAGACCCGCTACCAGCTTTACGGTGAGCTGGCGCTGGCTCAGCGCGTTCTGCGTGACTTTGCCGATGCGCAGCTCGACCGCATTCGCGTGGACTCTCGCCTGACGTATGAAGCGCTGCTGGAATTTACCGCTGAATACATCCCGGAAATGCCGGGCCTGCTGGAGCACTACACCGGGCGTCAGCCTATCTTCGATCTCTATGATGTCGAAAACGAGATCCAGCGTGCCCTGGAGCGTAAGGTTGAGCTCAAGTCCGGCGGGTATCTGATTATCGATCAGACCGAAGCGATGACCACCGTCGATATCAACACCGGCGCGTTTGTTGGCCATCGCAACCTCGATGACACCATCTTCAACACCAACATTGAAGCCACGCAGGCGATTGCCCGCCAGCTGCGTCTGCGCAATCTCGGCGGCATTATCATCATCGACTTCATCGATATGAGTAATGAAGATCACCGCCGCCGCGTGCTGCATTCACTGGAGCAGGCGCTGAGTAAGGATCGCGTGAAAACCAGCATTAACGGTTTCTCGCAGCTGGGGCTGGTGGAAATGACGCGTAAGCGCACCCGAGAAAGCGTTGAGCATGTGCTGTGTAATGAATGCCCAACCTGCCATGGACGCGGAACGGTAAAGACGGTTGAGACCGTCTGCTACGAAATTATGCGTGAAATCGTCCGAGTTCATCACGCCTACGACTCCGACCGTTTTCTGGTCTATGCTTCCCCTGCGGTGGCGGAAGCGTTGAAAGGCGAAGAGTCGCACGCGCTGGCGGAAGTGGAAATCTTTGTCGGCAAACAGGTAAAAGTACAAATTGAACCGCTCTATAACCAGGAGCAGTTTGACGTTGTGATGATGTAAAACGCAGTACGCTGCGTGACGAAAGCTGACAAGGAGAGATGCGTGAGGCGATTGCCGGGGATTTTATTGCTTACAGGGGCAACGCTGGTCGTGATTGTCGCGTTGCTCGTGAGCGGGCTACGCCTCGTTTTGCCGCATCTCGACAGCTGGCGTCCGCAGCTGCTGGCAAAAATCGAATCTACCACCGGTGTGCCGGTCGACGTAAGCCAGCTAAGCGCCAGCTGGCAAAATTTTGGCCCGACGCTCGACGTCCGGGATATCAATGCCAGCCTGAAAGATGGCGGCCATCTGAAAATCAAACGCGTGACCCTGGCGCTGGACGTCTGGCAAAGCCTGCTGCATCTGCGCTGGCAGTTTCGCGATCTCACCTTTTACCAGCTTCAGTTTCTGACCAATACGCCGCTAACGGGCGGTGAGGATAATCAGGGCCTGGAAGCCAACCGCTTCAGCGATCTCTTCCTCCGTCAGTTCGATCATTTCGATCTGCGCGACAGCGAAGTGAGCTTTATTACCCTTTCCGGCCAGCGCGCCGAACTGGCGATCCCGCAGCTCACCTGGCTTAACGGCAAGAACCGACACCGCGCGGAAGGACTGGTGAGCCTGTCCAGCCTGAACGGCCAGCACGGCGTGATGCAGGTACGTATGGATCTGCGCGACGATGACGGCCTGCTAAACAACGGTAAAGTCTGGCTGCAGGCCGACGATGTGGACGTGAAGCCCTGGCTCGGCGACTGGTTACAGCAAAACATGCAGCTGGAAACCGCCCGCTTTAGCCTTGAGGGCTGGCTAACCCTGACGAAGGGAAAATTCGCCAGCGGCGATATCTGGCTGAAGCAAGGGGGAGCAAGCTGGAAGGGCGAAAATCAGCAGCATCAGCTTTCCGTCGATAACCTCACCGCGCATGTGACGCAGGAGAAAGAGGGCTGGCAGTTTGCTATTCCGGATACGCGCATCACGATGGACGGCAAGCCGTGGCCGCGCGGTGCGCTGACGCTGGCCTGGATGCCGGAGCAGGACGTGGGCGGCGCGGCCAGTAAACGCAGCGATGAGCTGCGTATCCGCGCCAGTAACCTGGATCTGACAGCCATCGAAGGCCTGCGCTCAATGGCGGCGAAACTCTCCCCGGATTTGGGCGAGATTTGGCTGGCAACGCAGCCGAGCGGCAAGATTGATGCGCTGGCGCTGGATATCCCGCTTCAGGCCACAGAGAAAACCCGTTTCCAGGCCTCGTGGAACGATCTTGCCTGGAAGCAGTGGAAGCTGCTTCCAGGAGCCGAGCACTTCAGCGGCAAGCTGGAAGGTAGCGTGGAAAACGGCAGGCTGACGGTGGATATGCACCACGCCAAAATGCCTTACGAGACGGTCTTCCGTGCGCCGCTGGAAATTGAACAGGGCAATGCGGTGCTGAACTGGCTCCGTAATGATAAGGGCTTCCAGCTTGATGGCAGGCATATCGACGTCAAAGCCAAAGCGGTGCATGCACGCGGCGATTTCCGCTACCTGCAGCCAGATGGCGATGAGCCCTGGCTGGGTATTCTGGCCGGCATCAGTACCGATGATGGTTCTCAGGCCTGGCGCTATTTCCCGGAAAACCTGATGGGGAAAGCGCTGGTCGACTATCTGAGCGGCGCGATTCAGGGCGGTCAGGCGGATAATGCCACACTGGTCTACGGTGGTAATCCGCACCTTTTCCCGTACAAACATAATGAAGGTCAGTTCCAGGTGCTGGTGCCGCTGCACAACGCCACCTTCGCGTTCCAGCCTGGCTGGCCTGCGCTGAAAAACCTGGATATCGAACTTAACTTCCTCAATGACGGCTTATGGATGAAGTCTGACAGCGTTGCGCTGGGCGGCGTGACGGCCAGCAACCTGACGGCTAACATCCCGGACTACTCAAAAGAGAAGCTGCTTATTGATGCCGACATTAACGGTCCAGGTAAAGCGGTGGGGCCGTACTTTGAGGAGACGCCGCTGAAAGAGTCTCTGGCGGCGACGCTGCAGCAGCTCCAGCTTGATGGCGATGTGAATGCTCGCTTACATCTTGATATCCCGCTGGACGGTGAGATGACCACCGCCAAAGGTGATGTCCGTCTGAAGAACAACAGTCTGTACATTAAACCGCTTGAGAGCACCCTGAAAAACCTCAGCGGGCAGTTCAGTTTTGTGAATGGTAACCTCAAGAGCGAGCCGCTGACCGCCAGCTGGTTTAATCAGCCGGTGAATATTGACTTCACAACCACTGAGGGTGAAAAAGCTTACCAGGTGGCCGTCAATCTGGACGGTAACTGGCAGCCTGCGCGTATGGACGTCCTGCCGAAGCCGATCGCGTCATCAGTGGATGGCACGGTAGCCTGGAACGGCAAAGTGGCTATTGAGCTGCCGTATCACGCAGGCGTGCAGTATAAGGTCGACATCACGGGTGACCTGAAAAACATCCACAGCCAGTTGCCCGCGCCGCTGGATAAACAGGCCGGACAATCGCTGCCGGTGAAGGTCAACGTCGATGGCAACCTGAACAGCTTTGCGTTGACCGGAAATGCGGGCAGCACAAACCATTTCAACAGCCGCTGGCTGCTTAATCGCAAATTCACCCTCGACAGGGCTATCTGGACGACGGACAGCAAAACCACGCCGCCACTGCCCGACCATGCGGGCGTTGAGCTCAATCTTCCGCCGATGGATGGCGCGGAGTGGCTGGCGCTGTTCCAGAAAGGCGTTGGACAAAACGTGGATGAAGCCGCCCAGTTCCCGCAAACCGTTACGGTACGCACGCCGTCGCTGATGTTGGGCGGACAGCAGTGGAACAACCTTAGCATTGTTTCTCAGCCCACCGCGAATGGCTCTAAAGTGGAGGCGCAGGGTCGGGAGATCAACGGCACGCTTACCATGCGTAATAACGCGCCGTGGCAGGCAGCGATTCGCTATCTCTACTACAACCCGGCCACCGCGAGTAAAGATCAACCGGCGAATACATCGCCGCTGAGTCAAGCCTCCCGCGTCGATTTTAGCGGCTGGCCCGATCTCCATCTGCGCTGCGCGGAATGCTGGCTGTGGGGGCAAAAATATGGCCGTATCGACGGCGATTTTGCCATCCAGGGGAATACGCTTACGCTCTCCGGCGGCCTGGTCGATACCGGTTTTGGCCGCATGACAGCCGCAGGGGAATGGGTCAATAACCCGGGCGAACAGCGGACCTCCCTGAAGGGCGACATTAAAGGCAACAAACTGGATGCGGCAACCAATTTCTTTGGCATCACTACGCCGCTGCGGGGATCGTCATTTGACGTGAATTACGATCTTCACTGGCGAGACGCGCCGTGGAAGCCAGACGAAGCGTCACTGAACGGTATTTTAAAAACCCGCTTTGGCAAGGGGGAAATCGCCGATGTGAGCACGGGGCGCGCCGGGCAGATCCTGCGCCTGCTGAGTTTTGATGCGCTGCTGCGCAAGCTGCGCTTCGATTTCAGCGACACCTTCAGCGAAGGTTTCTACTACGATTCCATCCGCAGCACGGCGTGGATAAAGGACGGCGTGATGCATACGGATGACACGCTGGTAGACGGCCTGGAAGCGGATATCGCCATGAAAGGCTCAGTCAATCTGGTACGCCGTGAGCTGGATATGGAAGCCGTGGTGGCGCCGGAAATTTCCGCGAGCGTGGGCGTGGCGGCGGCGTTTGTGGTGAACCCGATAGTCGGTGCGGCGGTATTTGCTGCCAGTAAAGTGCTGGGCCCGCTGTGGAGCAAAGTTTCGATTCTGCGCTATCGCATTACCGGTCCGGTGGATAAACCCCAGATTAACGAGGTACTGCGCCAGCCGCGCAAAGATGCACAGCAATGATTTGACGTGGGCAGGTAATTGCCTCACTCTCAATAAATACGATTTTTATACCGCCACGGGCGGCAACGAACGAGTAGCAATACGATGAGTCTGAACCTGGTAAGTGAACATTTGCTCGCAGCGAACGGCCTGAGCCATCAGGACCTGTTCTCCATTCTTGGTCAACTGACCGAACGCCGTCTCGACTACGGCGATCTCTATTTCCAGTCGAGCTATCACGAATCTTGGGTTTTAGAAGACAGCATCATCAAAGATGGTTCTTATAACATTGACCAGGGCGTCGGCGTGCGCGCCGTCAGCGGTGAGAAAACCGGTTTTGCCTATGCCGACCAGATTAGCCTGGCTGCGCTGGAGCAAAGTGCGCAGGCTGCGCGTACCATTGTGCGTGATACTGGCGATGGCCGTGTGAAAACCCTCGGTGAAGTGTCGCACTCTGCGCTCTATACCAGTATCGATCCGCTGCAAAGCATGAGCCGCGAAGAGAAGCTGGATATTTTGCGCCGCGTGGACAAAGTGGCGCGTGCTGCAGATAAACGCGTGCAGGAAGTCTCTGCCAGCCTGAGCGGTGTTTATGAACTGATTCTGGTGGCGGCAACGGACGGTACGCTGGCCGCCGATGTGCGTCCGCTGGTGCGTCTTTCCATCAGCGTGCAGGTTGATGACAACGGTAAACGCGAGCGTGGCTCCAGCGGCGGCGGCGGTCGTTTCGGCTATGACTGGTTCCTGGGCGATGTAGATGGCGAAGCGCGCGCTGACGCGTGGGCAAAAGAAGCCGTGCGCATGGCGCTGGTGAATCTTAATGCTGTTGCGGCTCCCGCCGGGACGTTCCCGGTGGTGCTGGGCGCAGGCTGGCCGGGCGTGCTGCTGCACGAAGCGGTGGGCCACGGTCTGGAAGGCGACTTTAACCGTCGCGGGACATCCGTGTTCAGCGGTCAGATTGGACAGCTCGTCTCATCTGAGCTGTGCACCGTGGTGGATGATGGCACCATGCCTGACCGTCGCGGTTCGGTGGCTATCGATGATGAAGGTACGCCAGGCCAGTACAATGTGCTGATTGAAAACGGCGTGCTGAAAGGTTACATGCAGGACAAACTCAACGCGCGCCTGATGGGTGTCGCGCCAACGGGTAACGGCCGTCGTGAATCTTACGCGCACCTGCCAATGCCGCGCATGACCAATACTTACATGTTGCCGGGCAAATCCACGCCGCAGGAGATTATCGAGTCTGTAGATTACGGTATCTTTGCGCCAAACTTTGGCGGCGGCCAGGTGGACATCACCTCCGGTAAATTTGTCTTCTCTACCTCAGAAGCGTATCTGATTGAGAAGGGAAAAGTGACCAAAGCGGTAAAAGGTGCGACCCTGATTGGTTCCGGTATCGAAGCCATGCAGCAGATCTCTATGGTCGGTAACGATCTGAAGCTGGACAACGGCGTGGGCGTCTGCGGTAAAGAGGGCCAGAGCCTGCCGGTTGGCGTCGGCCAGCCAACCCTGAAAGTGGATAATCTGACGGTGGGCGGTACAGCGTAGTTTTTCACCGCCTCACCCTAACCCTCTCCCCAACGGGGAGAGGGGAAAGGCCTATTCTTTCCTTCTTCCCCGCATCCCCTGAAACAGCTCTGCCACGTCCACAAAATAGTCGGTCAGATAGTTGATACACACCTGCACTTTGAGCGGCAGCTTGTCCTTTTCGGTATACAGGGCGTAGACCGGGCGCGGATCGGATTGATAGCGAGGGAAAAGGATCTCCAGCACGCCGCTGTTGATCTCATTGATCACCCACATCAACGGGACGTAGGCGATCCCCGCACCGGCCACCAGCCAGCGCGAAATAGTCATCGGATCGTTAGTGACGAATCGCCCTTCCGGCAGCAGCCGGGTGGAGATCCCCTCCGGGGCAATCAACTCGAATTCATTGTCGGGTCGCACGCTGTACTCCAGCCAGGAGTGGTTGGTGAGATCCGCGGGTTTCTCCGGAACGCCGTACTGCGCAAGATAGCTTTTCGAGGCGCAGACAACCATCGGCATGCTGCCCAGTCGACGCGAGAAGAGGCTGGAATCCTGCAACGCCCCCACGCGGATCACCACGTCCAGACCATCGGCGATCAGATCCGGCGCCGGGATACCTGTCACCAGATTGACGCTAAGCCCGGGGTACTCCTTCAGCATATCCGCGGTCATGGCAGCGAGTACATTTTGAGCCATAGTTGAAGAACACCCTATACGGAGTGTGCCGATCGGGGTGTTGTTAAAGGCGTAGAGCTGTTCATGGACGTCTTGTACTTCGTGCATCATGCGTCGGCAGCCCTGATAGTAAATTTTACCCGCCTCCGTCAGCCCAATGCTGCGGGTACTGCGGTTGAGCAGCTTGACCTGTAACTCATCTTCCAGTTTAGAGACCGTCTGGCTAATGGATGAGACGCTCATCTGAAGCTGACGTGCCGCGGCGGTAAACGAACCCAGTTCAACCACTTTGGCGAAGACCGACATGCGTTTTAAACGTTCCATTGTTCACTCTGGCTTAAAAGTGATTTAGATCACATATTATAGATAACAGCATAACAGTTACGTTAATATATTATTAATTACATAACGGCTGCGCCATTCTCGCCCGACGTTTCTTGCTCTTCTGCGATGGCGTGCGCTAAAAAATTCTGAAGCCTGCACTCTCTCTTATCAAGGTCAACATGAGTCTGTTTCCCGTTATCGTGGTGTTCGGTCTGTCGTTCCCACCGATATTTTTCGAGCTACTTTTATCACTGGCGATCTTCTGGCTGGTGCGCAAGGTGCTGGTCCCTACCGGGATTTACGATTTCGTCTGGCACCCTGCATTGTTCAATACCGCGCTGTATTGCTGCCTGTTTTACCTGATATCGCGCATGTTTGTCTGAGGTTGATGTGAAAACGCTAACAAGAAAAATCTCCCGCACTGCCATCACGATGGCGCTGGTTATCCTCGCCTTCATCGCTATTTTTCGTGCCTGGGTCTATTACACCGAATCACCGTGGACGCGTGATGCGCGCTTCAGCGCGGATGTCGTGGCCATCGCCCCCGATGTGGCTGGTCTAATCACGGCGGTGAATGTTCACGATAACCAGCTGGTGAAAAAAGATCAGGTTCTGTTCACCATCGACCAGCCTCGTTACCAGAAGGCGCTGGAAGAAGCGGAAGCAGATGTCGCCTATTACCAGGCGCTGGCATCGGAAAAACGCCGTGAGGCGGGCCGCCGTAACCAGTTGGGCGTTCAGGCCATGTCCCGTGAAGAGATAGACCAGTCTAACAACGTGCTGCAAACCGTGCTGCACCAGCTGGCGAAAGCGCAAGCCACGCGCGATCTCGCTAAGCTCGATCTGGAGCGCACCGTGATCCGCGCGCCATCCGACGGCTGGGTCACTAACCTCAATGTCTATGCCGGGGAGTTTATTACCCGTGGCTCCACTGCCGTGGCGCTGGTTAAACAGAACTCCTTCTACGTGCTCGCCTATATGGAAGAGACCAAGCTGGAAGGCGTGCGTCCGGGTTATCGTGCGGAAATCACGCCGCTGGGCAGTAACCGCGTCTTCAAAGGTACCGTCGACAGTGTCGCTGCAGGGGTGACCAACTCCAGCAGCTCTAACGATACTAAAGGAATGGCGACGGTGGATTCCAACCTGGAATGGGTGCGTCTGGCGCAGCGTGTGCCGGTACGTATTCACCTTGATGAACAGCAGGGCAACCTGTGGCCAGCGGGGACCACGGCGACGGTGGTGATCACCGGTGAAAAAGATCGGGATGCCAGCCAGGACTCCTTCTTCCGTAAAATTGCCCATCGCCTGCGCGAGTTTGGTTAATCGCCATGGGTATCTTTTCCATCGCCAGCCAGCACATTCGCTTCGCCGTGAAGCTGGCCTGTGCAATTGTGCTGGCGCTGTTTGTTGGCTTTCACTTCCAGCTTGAAACCCCTCGCTGGGCGGTCCTGACGGCTGCAATAGTTGCGGCGGGTCCTGCCTTTGCCGCGGGTGGGGAACCCTATTCTGGCGCGATCCGCTATCGTGGGATGCTGCGTATCATCGGGACGTTTATCGGCTGTTTCGCGGCACTCACCATTATTATTCTGATGATCCGCACGCCATTGCTGATGCTGATGGTGTGCTGTATCTGGGCGGGTTTCTGCACCTGGATTTCGTCTCTGGTGAAAGTGGAAAACTCCTACGCCTGGGGGCTGGCGGGTTATACCGCGCTGATTATTATCATCACCATTCAGTCTGAACCTTTGCTCGCGCCGCAGTTTGCCGTTGAGCGCTGCAGCGAGATTGTGATCGGTATTGTGAGTGCGATTGTCGCTGACCTGCTTTTCTCTCCACGCTCCATCAAACAGGAAGTCGACCGTGAACTTGACGCGCTGATCGTTGCCCAGTACCAGCTGATGCAGCTGTGCATTAAGCATGGCGACAGTGAAGAGGTGGATAACGCCTGGAGCGGGCTGGTTCGCCGGACGCAGGCGCTGGAGGGGATGCGTAGCAACCTCAACATGGAGTCCTCGCGCTGGGCCCGTGCGAACCGCCGCCTGAAAGCCCTCAATACTGTTTCCCTGACGCTGATTACCCAGGCGTGTGAAACGTATCTCATCCAGAACACCCGTCCGGAAGCGGTCACCGATACGTTCCGTGAGCTGTTTGCCGAGCCGGTGGAAACCGTGCAGGACGTGCATAAACAGCTTAAGCGTATGCGTCGGGTGATCGCCTGGACCGGGGAGCGCGACACGCCGGTGACCATCTACACCTGGGTCGGGGCCGCGACGCGCTATCTGCTGCTGAAACGTGGCGTGATCGGCAACACTAAAATTAGCGCGGCGGAAGAAGAGGTCCTCCAGGGTGAAGTGGTCATCAAGGCCGAATCTGCCGAACGCCACCACGCGATGGTCAACTTCTGGCGTACCACGCTTGCCTGTATGCTCGGTACGCTGTTCTGGTTGTGGACAGGCTGGACGTCTGGCAGCGGCGCGATGGTGATGATTGCCGTTGTGACCGCACTGGCGATGCGTCTGCCTAACCCCCGTATGGTTGCCGTTGATTTCCTCTACGGTACCATTGCCGCCCTGCCGATAGGGGCGCTCTATTTCCTGGTCATCATCCCGTCGACGCAACAAAGCATGTTGCTGCTCTGTATTAGCCTGGCGGTGATGGCGTTCTTTATCGGCATTGAAGTGCAAAAGCGTCGCCTGGGATCGCTGGGGGCGCTGGCGAGTACGATTAACATCATCGTGCTCGATAACCCGATGACTTTCCATTTCAGCCAGTTCCTCGACAGCGCGCTGGGCCAGCTGGTGGGCTGTTTCCTGGCGATGATGGTCATTCTGCTGGTGCGGGATAACTCACAGGCGCGGACGGGGCGTGTGTTATTGAATCAGTTTGTTTCTGCCGCCGTGTCGTCGATGACCACCAATACCGCGCGTCGTAAAGAGAACCACCTCCCGGCGCTCTATCAGCAGCTGTTTTTACTGCTGAATAAGTTTCCGGGCGACATCGCGAAGTTCCGCCTGGCGTTAACCATGATTATCGCGCACCAGCGTCTGCGCAGTGCACCGGTGCCGATCAACGACGATCTCTCCGCCTGGCACCGTCAGCTGCGTCGTACCGCGGACCATGTGCTTTCCGCCAGCAGTGATGACAAACGTCGCCGTTACTTTACGCAGCTGCTTGAAGAGCTCGATATCTATCAGGAAAAGCTTAAGCACTGGGATGCACCGCTTCAGGTCACCGAACCGGTAGGGCGGCTGGCGCTGATGCTGCGTCGCTATCAAAATGCCCTCACCGATAACTGACTGAAGTAAAAAAACCGACGCCAAAAGCGTCGGTTTTTTTGTGGCTATACTTATTCCAGCACGTTCTTACATTCAGAAAGGGAGGACACATGACGACCCAGGCGCTTCAGGACAATACCCTTTTTCAGACCGGCTATCTGGTTAACGGCCTCTGGAAACCGCTGGATACGACGTTTGATGTGCTTAACCCGGCTACCGGGGAAGTCATCGCCCGCGTCGCGAAAGCCGGCAAAGCAGAGACCGAAGCCGCAATTGCTGCCGCCACCCAGGCTTTCCCTGCATGGCGCGCCAAAACCGCGAAAGAGCGTTCGGCCATTCTTTACCGCTGGTACGAACTGATTATTGAGAATAAAAGCTGGCTCGGACGGCTAATGACCACCGAACAGGGTAAGCCCCTGAAAGAAGCGGAAGGTGAAGTGGAGTACGCCGCCAGCTTTATCCAGTGGTTTGCCGAAGAGGCCAAGCGTGCGAACGGTGAAATTATTCCGCCGATCAAACCCGGCTCGCGCATTCTGGCGACCCGTGAACCGATAGGTGTTGTCGCGGCTATCACGCCGTGGAACTTCCCGATGGCGATGCTCACCCGCAAGTTAGGCCCGGCGCTGGCAGCCGGATGCACCGGGGTAATCAAACCGGCCAATAACACGCCGCTCAGCGCTTTTGCGCTGCTGACGCTGGCAAAACAGGCCGGCGTACCGGATGGGGTACTCAACGCAGTCGCCGGGAATACGCACGAAATCAGCGACGCGATTATGGCCAGCCGGGACGTGCGAAAAATCTCCTTCACCGGCTCGACATCGGTTGGCAAAACGCTGGTGCGTAACGCCGCAGAAACCATGAAAAAAGTCTCGATGGAGCTGGGGGGAAATGCTCCGTACATCGTCTTTGAGGATGCAGACATCGACGCGGCTGTGAAAGGCGCGATCGCCAATAAGTTTCGCAATGCCGGGCAGGTCTGCGTCAGCGTGAACCGCTTCTATATTCAGGAAACCGTCTACGACAAATTCGTGAATAAACTCGCTGATGCGGTGAAGGCGCTGAAGGTGGGAAATGGTCTTGAGGACGGCGTCGTCGTCGGGCCGTTGATTGAAGGTGCAGCGGTCGACAAGGTACGTGAACATGTTGACGACGCTGTTGCGCGTGGCGCGACCGTGCTGGCGGGCGGTAAACCTCATTCCCTTGGCGGCAATTTCTGGATGCCAACCGTACTGGGGGACTGTCATGAAGGGATGAAGCTGGCAGAAGAGGAGACGTTTGGCCCGGTCGCGGCGTGCTTCCGTTTCACCTCAGAAGATGAAGTCATCCAGCGTGCCAACAACACGCCTTATGGTCTGGCGGCGTACTTCTATACACAGAATCTCTCGCGGGTCTTCCGCGTTTCACAGGCAATTGAAAGCGGAATGATTGGGATTAACGAGTGCGCCGTCTCCACAGAGCTGGGGCCCTTTGGCGGCGTAAAAGAATCCGGCCTGGGGCGTGAGGGATCGGTGCTGGGGCTGGAAGAGTATCTGGAAGTTAAAACCCTGCATATCGGGGGATTATAATAGATGGAGCGGCATCTGCCGCTCGCCTGGACTGGTGGCTGGTAATGAAAACCTATACCTTTGATTTTGATGAGATAGACAGTCAGGAAGACTTCTATCGGGAATTTACTCGGGTGTTTGATCTTGAACGGCAAAGCGTGACGAATCTGGATACGCTGTGGGATGTGGTAACCGGCAGTCTGTTGCCGCTACCGCTGGAAATAGAGTTTATCCATCTGCCCGATAAGCTGCGCAGACGTTTCGGGGCGCTGATATTACTGTTCGATGAAGCGGAAGAAGAGCTGGAAGGACAACTGCGTTTCAATGCTCGCCACTGAGCAAGCCATAAAAAAGCCCCTGACCATCAGGCCAGGGGCAAGTCGTATGATGAGATACGACGAGGGTTTATTTATACAGTTCTGCCGTGGCATGCCAGTGGTCACCCTGATTCAGTTCGGTGACGCGATAGCTGCTGGCGCCTGCTTTTTCAGCTTTGGCGGCAAGTTCCTGACGGATATCCATCGGTGAGCCGGTGACCGACGTGACGGATACGCTGCCCATACGCTGCAGATTTTGTGCCTGGTCGGCATTCACTTGCTGTACGGCTGCGCTTGCGCCGAAAGAGAGAACGGATGCCAGACCGAGAGTTGCGATGATCAATTTGGTTTTCATAGTCTTTACTCCTGGAAAAGGTTTTTTGCTCAACGGCGAGAAGGGTTAAACCGCTATTTTTATGCCTGGTGCCGTTGAGTGGAGAATTACATCTTCAGTGATAACTAAAACTTATTTGTACAGCTCTGCGGTTGCGTGCCAGTGGTCACCGGAACGCGCTTCGATGATGCGATAAGATGATGCACCTTTTTCTTCCGCTTTTTTGTTCAGCATTTCATGCATGTCCATTGGCGACGTGCCGACTGCGCCGACCGAAACCGTACCGATTGCCTCACGGGATTGTGCCTGGTCAGCATTAATAGCGTCAGCCGCGAAAGCACCGAAGGACAGGACAGACAGGACGCTCAGCGCCGCTACAGTAGTTTTGATTTTCATGATTCTTACCTCGTCGAATTTTTTAGTGGGGTCTTGTTTCGTGACCCTCATCACAAAATCAAGTATACACTAATAACGGAAAAAATTAATACCAGACTAATGGTTTCCTGTGTTATTACGTGTTAAACACACCGTTTTTTATAACCAAAATGCATAATATTGAGTGATTTTTGAGCTTTAAGTGTGTTTAAATCTAAGCAAATCAGATGGATATCTGCTTTTGATTTTTTGTGCGATTTTTTGATTTATCATTCACCAGATGAATGTTAATAGGTGGTAAAAAGCACTATTTGTTAAAACCAGAGGCAGTGGAATGCAGGGGAAAACGAGGCTGGAGCAGGATGTTCCCCGTAGCAGCGCTACGGGGAGAGAGGATTACAGTTCCTGTTCGAACAGAACCAGAATCGCTTCGTGGAGATCTTTTACGGAGAAACCGCTGGCTGGGGTGGTAAAAATGGTGTCGTCGCCTGCGATGGTACCCAGGATGCCCTCCGTTTTACCTAACGAGTCCAGCATGCGGGCAATCAGCTGTGCGGCACCAGGGCTTGTGTGGATCACCACCACGGCGTCGTTATAGTCGATATCCAGAACCAGATTTTTGAGGGGGCTGGAAGTGGTCGGCACGCCAAGTTCAGCCGGCAGGCAATAGACCATCTCCATCTTCGCGTTACGGGTACGTACCGCGCCAAACTTAGTTAACATGCGGGAGACTTTCGACTGATTGATGTTATCGAAACCTTGTTCCTGCAGCGCCTGAACAATTTCTCCCTGAGAACTGAATTTCTCTTCTTTGAGTAGCGCTTTAAACGCCTTTACTAATTCTTCTTGCTTAGACGAGCTTCGCATAAGTCACCCGGAATATGACGAAAGAAACAACATTATTATGCATGTGGATGAATTTTTATGCAAATTATCTACTCAGCGCAAGGCTGAAATAATGTTATGAAAGGGAGTGATTTTATCAGATTTCGTTATCAGAAAACATGCCTGGGTCACGCCACGCAAATAAGCTTAAAAGTAAATTAAATGTTATCAAAATGATGTTGTTTTGGTGGCGGGGCAGGGTGTATTGTAACCCCCTCTTAATGCGTTGCCTTCTGTCGTCAGATAGCCTTCTGATGAGAGATAAAGACGCGTGACCTCAAATTCTTTAGCTTCGAAAATTGTAATTAAAGACTTGCTGAATTAAGGTCGCGGCAACGGATTTACAGATACTTAAGTTAACCATAATAAGGAGTTTAGGATGAAAGTCGCAGTCCTCGGCGCTGCTGGTGGTATCGGCCAGGCGCTTGCCCTACTACTGAAAACCCAACTGCCTTCAGGCTCAGAACTCTCCCTGTACGATATTGCTCCGGTAACCCCAGGTGTGGCGGTTGACCTGAGCCACATCCCGACAGCTGTAAAAATCAAAGGCTTCTCCGGTGAAGATGCACGTCCTGCACTGCAGGGTGCTGACGTGGTGCTGATTTCTGCAGGCGTGGCGCGTAAGCCAGGCATGGATCGTTCAGACCTGTTTAACGTCAACGCGGGCATCGTGAAAAACCTGGTGCAGCAGATCGCTGAAGTCTGCCCGAAAGCGTGCATCGGCATCATCACTAACCCAGTGAACACCACCGTCGCTATCGCGGCAGAAGTGCTGAAGAAAGCAGGTGTTTACGATAAAAACAAACTGTTCGGCGTGACCACGCTGGATATCATCCGTTCCAACACCTTTGTTGCTGAGCTGAAAGGCAAACAGCCAACAGAAGTGGAAGTGCCTGTCATTGGCGGTCACTCTGGTGTCACCATTCTGCCTCTGCTGTCGCAGATCCCAGGCGTGAGCTTTACCGAGCAGGAAGTGGCTGACCTGACCAAACGTATCCAGAACGCGGGCACCGAAGTGGTGGAAGCGAAGGCGGGTGGCGGTTCTGCAACGCTGTCTATGGGCCAGGCGGCGGCACGTTTCGGTCTGTCACTGGTTCGCGCTCTGCAGGGCGAAAAAGGCGTTGTTGAATGCGCTTACGTTGAAGGCGATGGCGAACATGCCCGCTTCTTCTCTCAGCCGCTGCTGCTGGGTAAAAATGGTATTGAAGAACGTAAGTCTATCGGTACGCTGAGCGCGTTTGAGCAAAACGCGATGGAAGGCATGCTGGATACGCTGAAGAAAGATATCACGCTGGGCGAAGAGTTCGTTAATAAGTAAAACGAGCCAACTGCCGTAGGCCGGGTATGCGTTAGCGCCACCCGGCAAAAAAAACCGAAGCACTGACTGGCTTCGGTTTTTTTATGGCTGTCAGTTTGTTGCCGGATATTCCTGAACCGTCACATGCAGCGTCAGTTTTTTATCGTTACGCATGACTTCAACAGGGATGATCGAACCCGGACGAATTTCTGCCACCTGGTCCATCGTCTCCAGGGCAGAGACGGCCGGTGTGCCGTTAACCGAGACAATGACATCATTCACCTGAATCCCCGCGTTAGCCGCCGGACCGCCAGGCGATACCTCGTTGACCACAATGCCCTGAATCTGATCGATACCGCCGCCCTGGGTATGCATCGGTGCAATTTCGCGCCCGCCAATGCCGATATAGCCGCGGATGACGCGCCCGTCGCGAATCAGCTTATCCATAATCTTGGTCGCCAGCTGGAAGGGAATAGCAAAGCCGATCCCCTCCGGCGTCTCGCCGTCGTTGCTCTTATCGAACGAGAGGGTATTGATGCCCATCAGTTCGCCCAGCGAGTTAACCAGCGCGCCACCCGAGTTACCGTGGTTGATTGACGCATCGGTTTGCAGGAAATTCTGCCGCCCTGACGGGTTAAGGCCAATTCGACCGGTTGCGCTGATAATCCCCTGCGTGATCGTCTGGCCGAGGTTGTAAGGGTTACCAATAGCCAGGACCACGTCGCCAATGTGTGGCGTGCGTTTGCGGTTAATCGGAATGACCGGCAAACCCCCGGTGGCATTGATTTTGAGCACGGCAAGGTCGGTCAGGCTGTCAGAACCCACCAGCAATGCTTCAAACACGCGACCATCCTGCAGGGCAACGATGATTTGGTCGGCATCGTTGATCACATGTTTGTTGGTAATAATGTAGCCGCGCTCGTCCATAATTACCCCGGAGCCCAGCGTGCGGATCTCAAGCTGGTTATGGGCCGAGCTATTGAGGCCGCGGTTATAAACGTTAACCACGGCAGGGGCGGCACGGCGAACGGCCGTGTTATAGGTTGCGGGCGTTTCATCCGCGCTGTCGAACTGGGGAGCGGACAGTTTATTGAACTGACGCAAAGACGGCATCGCCAGCAGCAGCAGGCCAGCGACAATCAAACCGATAACAATGGAACGTAAGAGCTTTGAAAGCATGATGCGCGTGTCGTGATAAAAGGAACGATTTGCAGCATAACATGAGTTATCCGGACATCACACGCAGCGGTGATGTCCGGGATAGCAAATGCTTAGCGCAACAGAATGTAGATGGACTCATTGCCGCGCATCACCTGCAGGGCAATGACCGCCGGCTTGCTCTCCAGCACTTTGCGAAGTTCAGCGATGGATTGCACGCGATTACGGTTTACGCCAATGATGACGTCTTCCTGATGCAATCCGGCCTGCGCGGCAGGGCTGCTCTTCTCAACGGTGTCGATGCGAATGCCTTTCGTTCCGTCTTTCAGTTGTCCGTCGCTCAACGTTGCCCCTTGCAGCGCAGGGGCGATAAGCTCCGCGCTGGCCGATGACGAGGTACTCTTATCCAGCGTCACTTCGACGTTCAACGGCTTACCGTCACGGATCAGACCGAGTTTCACCTTCGCACCGGGCTCAGTCGTGGCAATACGCGAGCGCAATTCAGCAAAGCTGCTCAATGGCTTATCGTTGAGGCTGACGATTACATCGCCTGATTTGATGCCTGCTTTTGCCGAGCCGGAGTTTGGCAGCACTTCACTGACAAAAGCACCACGCTGCACGTTAATATTGAACGCTTTTGCAATATCCGCACTCATCTCCATGCCTTTGATACCCAACAGCCCGCGTTTGACTTCGCCAAACTGGATAAGCTGCTGTGCCAGCGTTTTGGCCATATTGCTCGGGATAGCAAAGCCGATCCCGATACTGCCGCCGCCCGGTGCCAGTATCGCTGTGTTAATCCCAATCAGCTCACCGTTAAGGTTGAGCAACGCCCCGCCGGAGTTCCCGCGGTTGATCGAGGCATCGGTCTGGATAAAGTTTTCCAGACCTTCCAGATTCAGGCCGCTACGCCCCAGCGCAGAGATAATGCCGGAGGTGGCGGTTTGTCCTAAACCAAAGGGGTTGCCCACGGCAACGGCAAAATCACCGACGCGGAGTTTGTCGGAATCCGCAATGGCAATCTGGGTCAGGTTGCTCGGGTTTTGTACCTGCAGCAGTGCGATGTCGCTCTGGTCATCACCGCCAATCAGTTTAGCGTCAAATTCGCGACCATCGTTCAGCTGTACGCTGATTTTATCGGCCTGGCTGATGACATGATTGTTGGTCAGGATATAGCCTTTGGCCGCATCAATAATGACGCCTGAACCCAGACCTTCAAAGGGTTGTGCCTGCTGGTCAGGGCCCTCATCGCCAAAATATTTTTTCAGTTCTTCCGGTACGCGCTGGCTTTGTACTGCCGTACCTTCAACCTGCACGCTGACAACCGCAGGCAACACTTTTTCCAGCATCGGCGCGAGGCTTGGAATGGCTGCTTGTCCCGGCACCTGTGAGGGCAACGCCGCACTGGCAGGGAAGGACGCCGAGAGGGATAACCCGACACTTAACGCTAAAGCGCTCAACAGCTGGTTTTTTTTCTTCATTGATGCTGACTCTCGTATCCTGGAATGAAAGAAGAACGGCCCAAAATCATAATGATGTTATTGAATTTTATACCGCTGAACAATGAGGCGTTTGACTAAATAATAGCTGGGGACGGGAAGAAAGGACGGGCGCAAGGGATGCGCCCGTAAAATATATTCAGGTTGTGCGATTAATCGCGTTTTGCGCCACCGCGTAGCAGACCGGATGCGCCGTCAGAATAGTCACGAGGCATCTGAACCGGAGCCTGATCGTTACCGGCCTCCGAGTCTGCCAGACGGTTGCGGAACGGGTTCGTTTCCGCGGTCATTTCCGGCAGCAGGCTGCTGGAGCTCTTCGCCATATGCTGATACAGCTGACGGTAGTCGGTTGCCATATTGTCCAGCAGCTCAGCGCTACGGGCAAAGTGGCTAACCAGCTCTTCGCGATACTCTTCCAGCTCTGCTTTGTTCTTTTCCAGTTCGTACTGCAGTGACTGCTGCTGACGCAATTTGCGGTTACCGAAACGCATGGCCACAGCACCGATCACGATGCCGACGACTAAACCGATTAGCGCATATTCCCAGGTCATGAACTTCTCCCGTTGTCTTGTTGTTCCGTAGGGTGTTGGCTCGGCTCCTGCCTGTGCCTGATAATGCCACTATAACCGCTATTTCCGCAGAAGTGGAATCCTGACGTATCATCGCGTAGTGTAGAACGGCCTTTTTTTCATCAGTCACGCCTGCTGGTGAGCGTTAATTGAAGGAATAACAATAAGATTATGCAAAACCTGTCCCCTGCGTCGCGATATCAACAGGCCCTTAACGAGGGCACGCACCAACCAGATGATGTTCAACGTGAGGCGGTAAACCGCCTGGAGATGATTTATCAGGAACTCACGGCAAAACCCGCTGACGTTGATCAGAGCAGTGGGCTAAAAGCGGCATTTGGACGATTGCTCGGTAAAAAAACGCCACAGACTCAGGCTCCGGTGCGTGGTTTATATATGTGGGGCGGGGTCGGGCGCGGAAAAACCTGGCTGATGGACCTGTTCTATCTCAGCCTGCCTGGCGCACGTAAGCAGCGTCTGCACTTTCACCGTTTTATGCTGCGGGTGCATGAGGAACTGACCGCGCTGCAGGGCAAAAGCGATCCGCTGGAGATTGTGGCCGACAGATTCAAGGCGGAAACAGACGTGCTCTGCTTCGATGAGTTTTTTGTGTCTGACATCACCGACGCCATGCTGCTAGGCGGCCTGATGAAAGCCCTGTTCGCCCGAGGGATCACGCTGGTGGCGACTTCGAATATTCCGCCGGACGAGCTCTATCGCAACGGCCTGCAACGGGCGCGCTTCTTGCCCGCTATTGATGCTATCAAGCAACACTGCGACATCATGAACGTGGATGCCGGGGTGGATTACCGGTTACGCACGCTGACCCAGGCCCATTTGTGGCTTTCGCCGCTCAATGCGGAGACTACCCGCGAGATGGATAAACTGTGGCTGGCGCTGGCGGGCACAAAACGTGAACATGCACCGACGCTGGAGATAAACCATCGCCCGCTGCCAACGCTCGGCGTCGAAAACCAAACGCTGGCGGTCTCCTTTACGACGCTCTGCGTGGATGCCCGTAGTCAGCACGACTACATTGCGCTTTCGCGTCTCTTCCACACCGTGATGGTACTGGATGTGCCGGTGATGACGAAACTGATGGAAAGTGAAGCGCGACGCTTCATTGCCCTGGTGGACGAGTTTTATGAGCGCCACGTTAAGCTGGTGGTCAGCGCCGAGGTACCTTTATATGAGATCTACCAGGGCGAGCGGCTTAAGTTTGAGTTCCAGCGCTGCCTGTCGCGCCTGCAGGAGATGCAGAGCGAGGAATACCTGAAGCGGGAGCATATGCCATAAATGCCACCCTCTCCCGTGGAGAGGGGCCGGGGGTGAGGGCACCAGACCACACAATACTTAACCCCGAAAAACCCATTCCAAATCACATTTAAGGGTCGATCTTTGACCTCAACTTCTCTATAATCTTGCGACCCCACGTTACGAGAAGGTTTTTTTCCCGAAACTTTCTATGTGTCGGCATGTGCTATTCGAAGGGGTAGGTTTGCCGGACTTTGTCGTGTGAACCTCAACTGACTAAACGTTTGGGTGTTCACCAACGTGTAACTTATTATTTGGGTAAGCTTTTAATGAAAACTTTTACAGCTAAACCAGAAACCGTACAGCGCGACTGGTATGTTGTTGACGCGACCGGTAAAACTCTGGGCCGTCTGGCTACTGAACTGGCTCGTCGCCTGCGCGGTAAGCATAAAGCGGAATACACTCCGCACGTTGATACCGGTGATTACATCATCGTTCTGAACGCTGATAAAGTTGCTGTAACCGGCAACAAGCGTACTGACAAAATGTACTACCACCACACCGGCCACATCGGTGGTATCAAAGAAGCGACCTTTGAAGAGATGATTGCTCGCCGTCCTGAGCGTGTGATTGAAATCGCGGTTAAAGGCATGCTGCCAAAAGGCCCGCTGGGTCGTGCTATGTTCCGTAAACTGAAAGTTTACGCAGGCAACGAGCACAACCACGCGGCACAGCAACCGCAAGTTCTTGACATCTAATCGGGATTATAGGCAATGGCTGAAAATCAATACTACGGCACTGGTCGCCGCAAAAGTTCCGCAGCTCGCGTTTTCATCAAACCGGGCAGTGGTAAAATCGTAATCAACCAGCGTTCTCTGGAACAATACTTCGGTCGCGAAACTGCCCGCATGGTAGTTCGCCAGCCGCTGGAACTGGTTGACATGGTAGAAAAACTGGATCTGTACATCACCGTTAAAGGTGGTGGTATCTCCGGTCAGGCAGGTGCGATCCGTCACGGTATCACCCGCGCTCTGATGGAGTACGACGAATCCCTGCGTTCTGAACTGCGTAAAGCTGGCTTCGTTACTCGTGACGCTCGTCAGGTTGAACGTAAGAAAGTGGGTCTGCGTAAAGCACGTCGTCGTCCACAGTTCTCCAAACGTTAATCCATTCTGCTTACGCAGAACGATTGGCGAAAAACCCGCTTCGGCGGGTTTTTTTATGGATAATGCGCAGGTTATCCACAATATCCATGCATATATCTTCTCTTTTTCCTCTTTTCCAGAATCCCCTCACCACAAAGCCATCAAAATCTGGTAAACTATCATCCAATTTTCTGCCCAAATGTCGGTGAATACTCGATTTTTGTTCGATTCCTGAACAATGTGTCTTCTCTGGGATGGGCGATACAACATCTGGCTGGCCCCTGTTGGGCCGGTAGCAGTAAAAATTCTGAATATACCTGGAGGTTTTCATGGCTGTCGCTGCCAACAAACGTTCGGTAATGACGCTGTTTTCTGGTCCTACTGACATTTATAGCCATCAGGTTCGTATCGTGCTGGCCGAGAAAGGTGTCAGTTTTGAGATCGAGCATGTGGAAAAGGATAACCCGCCTCAGGATCTGATCGATCTCAACCCGAGCCAAAGCGTACCGACGCTGGTGGATCGCGAGCTGACCCTGTGGGAATCCCGTATCATTATGGAATACCTGGATGAGCGTTTCCCGCATCCGCCGCTGATGCCTGTTTACCCTGTTGCGCGTGGTGAAAGCCGCCTGTACATGCAGCGTATCGAAAAAGACTGGTACTCGCTGATGAACGTCATCACCAGCGGTTCCGCTTCTGAAGCCGATGCAGCGCGTAAGCAACTGCGCGAAGAGCTGCTGGCCATTGCCCCTGTATTTGGTCAAAAACCCTTCTTCCTGAGCGATGAGTTCAGCCTGGTGGATTGCTACCTGGCGCCGCTGCTGTGGCGTCTGCCAACCCTGGGCGTAGAGTTCAGCGGTCCTGGCGCGAAAGAGCTGAAGGGCTATATGACCCGCGTATTTGAGCGCGACTCTTTCCTGGCATCTTTAACTGAACCGGAACGTGAAATGCGTCTCGGCCGAGGCTAATGACTGTGGAAATGTCACAACTGACCCCACGCCGTCCGTATCTGCTGCGCGCCTTCTATGAATGGCTGCTGGATAACCAGCTCACGCCGCACCTGGTTGTGGATGTGACGTTGCCGGGCGTGCTGGTTCCAATGGAATATGCACGCGACGGACAAATCGTACTGAACATCGCGCCACGCGCGGTGGGTAACCTCGAACTGGCCAACGACGAAGTGCGCTTTAACGCGCGTTTCGGCGGTGTACCGCGTCAGGTTTCTGTGCCGCTGGCTGCGGTGCTGGCGATTTATGCGCGTGAAAACGGTGCAGGCACCATGTTTGAGCCGGAAGCGGCGTATGACGAAGACGCAATTCACGTCAATGACGATGAAGAAGCTGGCGCTGAAGGTGAAACGGTCATGTCGGTGATCGACGGCGATAAGCCCGACCATCACGACGACGACGATCCTGATGACACACCGCCGCCGCGCGGTGGTCGTCCAGCACTACGCGTAGTGAAATAAATCCGCTTGCGGCCTGTTTATTAAAAGCCAGTGATATCACTGGCTTTTTTTTATTCTTATTTCAAATAATCGTGACGATAGGTATAAACAAGCATTGTTTATACCTCTTGATTCTTCATCACTTGGTTAATAATTAAATGGATTTATAATTCCTGTGAATTATTGTGATTTAAGCCAATATCAAAATAGTGATAAAAGTAAAGGTAAATTTTGAGTAATATTATTTTTTTGATGTTAATCTCCTTTTTAAACGAGTAATTCCTTAATAAATTAAGGAAATAATCAGTTTTTTGATATTCTTAATATCAAAATTAATTTTGCTAAATTGCATGTATTTATAAAAATAATATTATGGGCGCATGCTGACAAGCATGACTACAATCAGTAATCGGTAAAGGCATTTACCATTACGTGATTTAATATTGCAATTTCTCGTATGTTAAGGATTAACAAGTGAAAAAAGTATTACTCGCTACCGCCCTTTCTCTGTGTGTAACATCAGCATTTGCTGCTAACCCTACCGCTGTTCTGAAGGTTAAGGGTACGCTGACAAATGCAGCATGTACGCCAACATTAAGTAATGGTGGTACCGTTGACTACGGTACAATTAATCTGGGCAATTTGAGTGCTACAGCGGTTAACCAGCTGGGTCAGAAAAATATCGACCTGACCATTAATTGCACCGCGGCAACGAAAGTCTCCTGGAACATGGTTGACGATCGCAAAGATTCAAACGCGAAACTCGAAGTTGAGAAGGGCATGTTTGGTGGGGATTCTCAGACTTCTGAAAGCCAGCTTTATGGTGTCGGTAAAACTGCAGGTGCAACACCAGTAAGCATCGGTTCTTATTCAATGTTTGTTAAAACTGACAGCGTAGTGGCTGATGGTGCTACTGTTGATCCAATTTACCAGCAGGGCGCTGCAGGTGTATGGACTAAGAGCAGCAACGGTTCTACTCAGGGCGACAACTATCGTGATTTCACCGTTGCGACTGTTGGCTCTTTGGCTCCTCTGGCGTTCGAAACTGCAACCTTCCCACTGGTAACCTCCCTGGCGATCCAGGATACCACCACGCTGGCGATCACTGATGACACCCAGCTTGACGGTCAGGTAACAATCAGTCTGCGTTATCTGTAAGACTTTTTAATCGAGTAAATGTTATTTAATTACCGGAGAGTAAATGCGCTGCATTTACTCTCTTTTTAACGGCGCGATAAACATGGACTGTTCTGTTGTTGCTTTCAAGGAGATATTATTATGCAAGGTTTAAAATCCACTTTAATTAATACACTTATTACTGCCACATTATTGTCTGCCAGTGTTGCTGTACATGCAGAAGGCATGGTGCCTGAAACCAGTCTGTTAATCATTGATGAAGCGACGCACAGTGGAACGATAAACGTCAAGAATACCGACTCGCACCCTTCACTTTTATATACGAATGTTGTTGATCTGCCGGATGATACCGGTCTTAAGCTTATTGCGACGCAGCCAGTGGTACGTCTTGAGCCAGGTCAGACGCAGCAGTTGCGCTTTATTCTTCAGAATAAACAACCGTTGAACGTTGAGCATTATAAACGCGTCACGTTCGACGGTATTCCACCTAAAAACGATGATAAAAAAATCAAGATCGGTATAAACATTCGCCAGGATATCCCCGTGCTTATTCGTCCGGCATCTCTGGGAGTGGTTACTGATGCCTGGAAGTTCCTTAAGTGGTCTTCAAACGGCGCGTCTGTCACCGTGAAAAACCCTAGCAAATATGTGGTCCGTCTTGGGCAGAACGTAATGCTGCTGCCTTCAGGTGTGAGTGCCACTCTGTCCAAAACCTACATTCTTCCTGGCGAAACGCTAACGGCTGATATGAAAAAGAAAGTCAGCGGTGACAGCAGCGTTAAGTTTTTCCCGGCCAGCCGCTATGGCGTTGAGGTACCGAGCTTTACGTCGGAATTAAATAAATAGGGATATGACGGTGATTAAACAAAGCCGCCTTGCATTTTGTGTCCGCGCCATTCTTTGCGGCACATTACCTCTGGTATTACTTGATTCGACATCCGTCCTGGCGAGGGAAGTCACCTTCGATACGGGGATTATGCAAACGCTGGGGTTGAATACAGATTTCAACCATTACTTCGCTGAAGCACCGCGATTTTTACCCGGAACCCACTCCGTTTCGGTGAAGGTCAATGGGAAAGAGCGAGGAATGGCTGCAGTTCGTTTCAACAAAGATGGCGTGCTTTGCTTTGACAACGATCTCATGGAGTTTGCCGGGCTGATGCCTGTGCCAATAAAGTCCGATGAGGCGTGTCACGATATTCGTGATAACTATCCTAAAGCCATCATCAACGCTTTGCCTAACCAGGAAGCCGTTGAACTCTATCTGCCAGCTGAAGCGGTGAACAGTCTGTCGGGAGATATCAAAAACTTTCAGCATGGCGGAACGGCGGCGCTGCTGAACTATTCATTGTTCAGTACCCATAACGACTATGGTGACAACGACACTAGCCGCTACTCTCAGGCCAGCCTGGAAGCCGGATTCAACACGATGGACTGGGCGCTGCGCAGCCGTTATATCCTGACGGATGACAACGGTAGCCGAAATGCTGAAAGCATTTACACCTATGCAGAACATGTATTTGCCGCGCAGAAGATGACGATGCAGGTGGGTGAAATCAACGCCATGTCTAACGTGTTGAGCGGCGTGCCGATTACCGGCGTGCAGTTTATGCCGACCAGCGGCCTGGCGAAAACAAGCTCTGGCGTGAGTGTTTCCGGTATCGCCCAGTCTTCCCAGGCACGTGTAGAAGTCCGCCAGAACGGGCAGTTGGTCTTCAGTACCCTTGTGCCTGCTGGCCCCTTCACGCTGGATGACGTGCCCGTGGTTCGCAACAATGTGGATCTGGACGTCTCGGTGGTAGAGTCCGATGGTGCGACTAACCGGTTTATTGTCCCGGCGTCTCAGGTAAGGGCGCGCAACCTTTCACGCCCACAGGGGTTGACCCTTTCTGTAGGTCAGGTGCGCAGCATCGAAAGCGAATATAGCGATCCGCTGGTAATGAACATTTCTGACGGCTGGCGCATCTCACCGTGGATGAATCTCCTGGCTTCTGGTGCAGCTGCGGAAAACTACCAGGCAGCAGGCGGCAGAACAGAGTTCCTGATAAACGATGACTGGACTCTTTCAACGGGCGCAGCAGTCAGCAGTGCAAGCTTTGGTGACAGCAGCAGCGGAGTAAAAACCGATCTGCAAAGTGATTATATCCTGAACCAGTATGTCGGTCTTTCAGGCAGTGCGACGCATTACAGCGGCGAGTACCGCGAAATGGCTGACGCAATGGATGACGATTATCAGGGATATGACAATACCTATTCTGGCAACGTTCGTTTCTCCTCCCCTCTGGCGGGGGTGTTTAGCGCAGGGTTCAACTACAACCAGACCAATGGTGGTAGGGATGACTCACGTTATCTCCTGCTGTCCTGGGGCAAGACCTTTTCGTACGCGTCAGTGTCCATGAACTGGCAAAGTGCGGTCGGTAATGTCGATGACGATCAGGACAATGAGATGTTCTACGTCAATGTGAGCATCCCGCTCGGTGGCAGTCAGTCGATCAGTTCCTATATGCGTAAACAGGGTGATAGCACCACCTATGGCGTGTCTAACAGCGGCTCGCTGGGAGACAATACGCACTATTACATCTCAGCCGATCGCGATCAGGATACCAAAGACAACAGCTTCAATGGCAACATCAACACTAACCTCCACTATACGCAGCTAAGCGTGGGGGGCGGAACCAGTGGTGATAATCAGCGGAACTACAGTGCGACATTGTCGGGTGGCGTGGCCATGCATAAAGAGGGCGTGACTTTCTCGCCGTATTCGATTCAGGATACCTTCGCGATTGCCAGACTGAGCGAGAAGAAGAGCGGCGTTGAAATTTCCACTCCGCAAGGCACCGTCTGGACCGATCCATGGGGCCAGGCCGTGGTGCCTTCTCTCAACGAATGGCATAACTCCCGCATAGAAATTGATGCTAACAAGCTGCCGCAGAGTATGACGCTTGCTAACGGCACGAAATATATCGCCGCAGGCCATGCTTCGGTCAGCGAGATTGATTTCAAAGTACTCAACAGCCGCCGCGTCATGCTGAGCGTAAAGCAGGCTAACGGTCAGCCCCTGAATAAAGGGATCTCGATTGTTGATGAGAAAGGTAACTATATCGTGACCACGGTTGATGATGGCCACGTCTTTATTAACGATGCCGATCAGCTGAGCGCCCTCTACGCGCTAGACGGTAACAATAACCGACTGTGTAAGATTGATTACACTCTGGCTGATAAGCGTGACGAAAATGCCTTCTACGAAGAAGTGAACGGAGTCTGCCGATGAACAGTCGACACTTATCGGGCTTAGTTGCCTTGCTGATGCTCGGTATGACAGGGGTAACCCATGCTGAAGACTGCCAGATCAGCCTCTCACAGCCGGTGGTGGATTATCACGAGATGCGTCGGGATACGATCGAAACGACGCAACAGGACTGGCACAAAATGGCCGATCGTGACATCACGGTCAACGTTTTCTGTCCTCAGACTCAGCAGATGGCGGTGTTACTGCGCGGTACAGCTGGAGATAAGGGGCGGTTTCTTTTTGGGCAGTCCGGTGGTGTCGCGGTCAAAATTGACAACATGACCGTCGATGGCAAAAGTTACAGTGTGGGTAAAACAGTTGATCAGCTAAATTTTACGCCTGAAAACGGTACGCCGACACCTCTCTACCTGCGTAATAACGAGGCGGTGATTGCGCTTGAGAATAACCAGGTTCCTTCCGGCCAGCAGATGAGTTTCAACGTAACGCTCTCGCCGGTTCTCAACGATAGCGCGTTCAGCCATCTGACAGATCAAACTACGCTGGAAAGTGATTTGTCCTGGAGTTTATTGACGAAGTAACCCTTCTCTTCGCGGCACTCCTTAAAAGCGGAGCTGCATGCGGGGGAGGGTGATAATCAATGGCTGTAAACCGCATAAAAAAAGCCGGAGGGTAAATACCATCCGGCTTTTTTCTTACACTTCCAGGTAGTTCATAATCCCGTCGGCCGCTTTACGCCCTTCGGCAATGGCTGTCACCACCAGGTCAGAACCGCGAACGATATCGCCACCCGCGAAGATTTTTGGGTTGCTGGTCTGGAAAGCGTTATCGCTGCCTTCAGGGGCGATAATACGACCCTGAGAGTCAAGCTCAACGCTGTGCTTCGCCAGCCACTCCATGCTGTGAGGACGGAAACCGAACGCCATCACCACGGCATCAGCCGGGATCACATGCTCAGAGCCTGCGACAATCTCTGCACGACGACGGCCTTTCGCATCCGGCGCACCCATCTCCGTACGCGCCATCTTCACGCCGCTCACTTTGCCGTTAGCATTCACTTCAATACCCAGAGGCTGGATGTTGAACTGGAATTCCACGCCCTCTTCACGCGCGTTTTTCACTTCGCGTTTAGAGCCCGGCATGTTCTCTTCGTCACGGCGGTAGGCGCAGATGACGTGCGCCGCATTCTGACGAATAGAGGTACGCACGCAGTCCATCGCGGTATCACCGCCGCCCAGCACCACCACGCGTTTGCCTTCCATGCTGACGAACGGTTCGTCGGCGGTTTCGCCGTAGCCCATAATCTGCTTAGTATTGGCAATCAGGAACGGCAGAGCATCAAACACGCCCGGCGCATCTTCGTTCTCCAGACCGCCGCGCATGGACTGATAGGTGCCCACGCCGAGGAACACCGCGTCGTAATCCTTCAGCAGATCGTCGAGCTGCACGTCGCGGCCCACTTCCACATTCAGTTTGAACTCAATACCCATGCCGGTGAAGATTTCACGGCGACGGGTCATGACCTCTTTTTCCAGCTTAAAGGCCGGAATACCAAAGGTCAGCAGACCACCGATTTCCGGATGACGGTCAAAGACCACCGCCTTCACGCCGTTGCGGGTCAGCACGTCCGCACAGGCCAGGCCCGCCGGGCCAGCACCGATGATCGCCACGCGCTTATCGGTTTGCTTCACGCCGGTCATATCCGGACGCCAGCCCATCTCGAACGCTTTATCATTGATGTAGCGCTCAATGTTACCGATGGTCACCGCACCAAACTCGTCGTTCAGGGTACAGGAACCTTCACACAGGCGGTCCTGAGGACACACGCGGCCGCACACTTCCGGCAGGGTGTTGGTCTGGTGTGAGAGTTCGGCGGCTTCAAAAATACGCCCTTCGTTGGCCAGCTTCAGCCAGTTCGGGATGTAGTTATGGACCGGGCATTTCCATTCGCAATAAGGGTTACCGCAGGACAGGCAGCGGTCTGCCTGCGCTTTGGCCTGGCCTTCTGAGAACGGCTCGTAAATCTCAACAAATTCAATTTTACGGATCTTCAGCGGTTTCTTTGGCGGATCAACACGCTGCAGGTCGATAAACTGGTATACGTTCTGGCTCATCTGAATTCCTTACTGCGCCTGCACGCGCAGCTCTGCTGCGCTACGACTACGGTGACCCAACAGGGCTTTAACATCGCTGGACTTCGGTTTAACCAGCGCAAATTTCGCTGAGAACGCTGGCCAGTTCGCCAGGATCTCTTCGCCGCGCGAAGAACCGGTATGCTGCACGTGTTCGGTAATCAAACCGCGCAGGTGTTCTTCATGGATAGCCAGCGTATCAACGTCCAGCACTTCCACCAGTTCCGGGTTCACGCGTTTGCGGAACTCACCGTCTTCATCCAGGACGTAGGCAAAACCGCCCGTCATGCCTGCGCCAAAGTTCACGCCGGTTTTACCCAGAACGCAAACAATCCCGCCCGTCATGTATTCACAACCGTTATCGCCAATGCCTTCCACCACGGTGATGGCACCGGAGTTACGCACCGCAAAACGCTCACCCGCACGGCCCGCGGCGAACAGACGACCGCCGGTCGCGCCGTACAGACAGGTGTTACCGATGATGCTCGCTTCGTGGCTGCGGAAGGCAGAGCCGACCGGAGGGCGCACTGCCAGCAGACCACCCGCCATGCCTTTACCGACGTAGTCGTTGGCGTCACCGGTCAGGTACAGCTCAACGCCGCCTGCGTTCCACACCCCGAAGCTCTGACCCGCAGTGCCGCTGAAGTGCGCGGTAATCGGATCCGCTGCCAGTCCCTGGTCACCGTGCGTTTGCGCGATATAACCGGAGAGCGACGCGCCTACAGAACGGTCGGTGTTGCGGATATCAAACCAGAACGTCTTGCTCTGCTTCTCGTCCACATACGGTTTCGCCTGATGCAACAGCTGCGCATTCAACACGCCATTGTCAAACGGTGGGTTGTTCTCGGTGCAGTACACCGCTTTGCCTGGGTGTGGCTGCGCGGTTTCCAGCAGCTTGCTGAGCTCCAGCTTCTGCTGCTTCGCCGTGAAGCCTTCCAGCTCTTTCAGCAGGTCGGTACGGCCAATCAGATCCACCAGACGCTTCACGCCCAGCTGCGCCATCAGCTCGCGGGTTTCCCGGGCGATGAAGTCAAAGTAGTTGGTCACTTTGAACGGCAGCCCGTGATAGTGGTTCTTACGCAGCTTCTCATCCTGGGTCGCCACACCGGTTGCGCAGTTGTTCAGGTGGCAAATACGCAGGTATTTACAGCCGAGCGCCACCATTGGGCCTGTACCGAAGCCGAAGCTTTCCGCACCGAGGATCGCGGCTTTGATGATGTCGAGGCCAGTTTTCAGGCCACCGTCCACCTGAAGACGGATCTTATGACGCAGACCGTTCGCCACCAGCGCCTGCTGGGTTTCCACCAGGCCCAGCTCCCACGGACAGCCCGCGTATTTCACGGAGGAGAGCGGGCTTGCACCGGTACCACCGTCGTAACCGGCGATGGTAATGAGATCCGCATAAGCTTTCGCCACGCCGGTGGCGATGGTGCCCACGCCCGGTTCGGAAACCAGCTTCACGGAGATCATCGCTTTCGGGTTGACCTGTTTCAGGTCGAAAATCAGCTGCGCTAAGTCCTCGATAGAGTAGATATCGTGGTGCGGTGGCGGGGAGATCAGCGTCACGCCCGGCACCGAGTAGCGCAGTTTGGCGATGTACGGGGTAACTTTATCCCCCGGCAGTTGACCGCCTTCGCCCGGTTTCGCACCCTGAGCGACTTTAATCTGAATCACGTCGGCGTTGACCAGGTACGCAGGCGTCACGCCAAAACGACCGGATGCTACCTGCTTGATACGGGACACTTTATTGGTGCCGTAACGCGCCGGATCTTCACCGCCTTCACCGGAGTTGGAGTTACCGCCGATGCTGTTCATGGCTTCGGCCAGCGCCTCGTGGGCTTCCGGGCTCAGTGCGCCGATGGACATTGCCGCGGTGTCGAAGCGTTTGAACAGCTCGGAAGCAGGCTCAACGTCGTCAATGCTGACCGCTTCATCACCCGGATTCAGGGCAATGAGATCGCGCAGCGTCGCCGCCGGACGGTTGTTCACCAGCTCAGCATACTGCTGATAATCGCTGTATTCACCGCTCTGCACCGCCTGCTGCAGCGTGCGCACCACGTCCGGGTTATAGGCGTGGTATTCACCACCGTGAACGTATTTCAGCAGACCGCCCTGATCCAGCGGCTTACGTGCCAGCCAGGCACGTTTGGACAGGTTCACCAGATCCTGCTGGAAGTCAGCAAAACCGGCTCCACCGATACGGCTAACCACGCCCTGGAAGCAGAGATTTGCCACGTCATCATGCAGGCCGACCGCTTCAAAGAGCTTCGAACAGCGATAAGAGGCAATGGTCGAGATGCCCATTTTGGACATGATCTTGTACAGGCCTTTGTTGATGCCGTTACGGTAGTTCAGCATCACAGTACGGTAATCTTTGTCGATCGCGCGGGTATCCACCAGACGGGCCAGCGTTTCGTAGGCCAGGTACGGGTAGATCGCCGTCGCGCCAAAGCCTAACAGCACGGCAAAGTGGTGCGGGTCGCGGGCGCTGGCGGTTTCAACAATGATGTTGGCATCGCAGCGCAGGCTCTTATCCACCAGACGCGTCTGGATAGCACCCACCGCCATTGGCGCAGGCACCGGCAGACGGTTTTTCGCGATATTGCGGTCAGACAGCACCAGCAGAACGGTACCGTTACGCACCATCTGTTCGGCTTTGTCACACAGCGCATTCACCGTCTCTTCTAGGCTCGCGTCGTTCACGTCAAACGTAATGTCGAGCGTGTCGGCGCGGTAGTGCTCCTCGGTCATGGTGGTGAGCTGTTTGAAGTCGGAGTACAGCAGGATCGGCGATTTAAAGGTCAGACGGTGCGCCTGGCCTTCGGCTTCGCAGAAGACGTTCATCTCGCGACCGATGCTGGTGGCCAGCGACATCACGTGGGCTTCACGCAGCGGATCGATTGGCGGGTTAGTAACCTGCGCGAACTGCTGGCGGAAGTAGTCATAAATGATGCGTGGCTGGCTGGAGAGCACGGCAAATGGGGTATCGTCACCCATGGAGCCGACTGCTTCCTGGCCGTTTTCACCGAGCACACGGATAACCGAGTCCAGCTCTTCCGCGCTGTAGTTAAACTGTTTCTGGAAACTTGCGAGCGTATCGTCGTCCAGCTCGCGGCTGCCCACTTCTTCGTCCGACAAATCTTCAAACGGCACCAGACGACGCACGTTCTTCTCCATCCACTCTTTGTATGGATGACGGCTCTTCAGATCGTGATCGGTTTCGGCAGAGTGCAGGATGCGCCCACCGCGGGTGTCAATAACCATCAGCTCGCCCGGACCGACGCGGCCTTTCTCGACCACTTCATCAGGCTGGTAATCCCAGATACCGACTTCAGAGGCACAGGTGATGAGCTTGTCTTTTGTGATGACGTATCGCGCCGGACGCAGACCGTTACGGTCCAGGTTGCAGGCGGCAAAACGACCGTCGGACATAACGATGCCCGCCGGGCCGTCCCACGGCTCCATGTGCATGGAGTTAAAGTCGAAGAAGGCGCGCAGCTCAGGGTCCATATCCGGGTTGTTCTGCCATGCCGGTGGCACCAGCAGACGCATGGCGCGCACGATGTCCATCCCGCCCGCCAGCAGCAGCTCCAGCATGTTGTCCATGGAGCTTGAGTCCGAGCCAGTTTCATTCACGAACGGCGCAGCGTCGTGCAGGTCAGGGATCAGTGGCGTCTGGAACTTATAAGTACGGGCGCGAGCCCACTGGCGGTTACCGGTGATGGTGTTGATCTCGCCGTTGTGCGCCAGATAGCGGAACGGCTGCGCCAGCGGCCAGCGTGGAACGGTGTTGGTGGAGAAGCGCTGGTGGAACAGGCAAATGGCCGATTCCAGACGCAGGTCCGCCAGGTCCAGGTAAAAGCGCGGCAGATCAGCCGGCATACACAGACCTTTATAGATATTGACCAGGTTGGAGAGGCTACAGACGTAGAACTCTTTATCGTCCTGGAGACGTTTTTCAATGCGGCGACGGGCGATAAACAGGCGGCGTTCCATATCGCGCGGACGCCAGCCCGCAGGCGCGTTAACAAAAATCTGCTCAATACGAGGCAGTGAGGAGAGGGCGATTTCACCGAGCACCCCTTCGTTGGTTGGCACATCGCGCCAGCCGACAATCGACAGGGTTTCACGCTGAAGTTCTTCTTCGACGATGCGGCGTGAAGCGGCAGCCTTTTCAGGATCCTGGTTCAGGAACAGCATACCGACAGCGTAGTTTTTGGCTAAACGCCAGCCGCGCTCTTCCGCAACGATACGGAAGAAACGATCCGGTTTTTGCAGCAGCAGGCCACAACCGTCGCCGGTTTTACCATCAGCAAGGATGGCGCCACGGTGCTGCATACGGGCCAGTGCGTGAATAGCGGTACGCACTACCTTGTGGCTAGGTTCGCCTTCTATGTGGGCGATCAGGCCGAAACCACAGTTATCCTTCTCAAGGGATTTATCGTACAACATATCAGTGAACCTCCCCAGGCTCGTCGGGCTTCTCTCTGAACTTTACCGTGGCGCACAGGCGCAGAAAGAGCATGGCGACGGGGTTTGCGCTTCATACGCGTACCTCGCATTCGCCCTCTTTTCATCCTTTCGCGCAGGTAAACAAGTTTGAGGACTTGCTTCAGAGGGAATCTCAATTACTGCATAAATATGATGAGCAGGCCGCTCATCCAGAAAGCTTCCAGCGGATTTCCAACTTATCGGGAATTGGTACACAGGTCAAATGGCAATCTTATTTATCCAAAAATGTGCTAAAGAGTGGCTATGTATTTGTAAATAAAGGGTGTTTAACTATTTTTACATTGATTGAAAGCCCTTGTAGACCGCAACGGAGTGTGATCTGTCTCACTATATGTAAGCGGTATTATCAACGTAGCGTGCTGAATAGTGGTTTTAACGCAGAACAATAATCTGGCATGGGTTCTAAACCCGCATAAAGTCACTGTTTTTCAGTGCTGGCGCTATAAATGAAAAAAACAATCAGAACATAAGAAAAAGTAATCACAGGTGGTGTGAATGAAACTGCAGTAATCCTGAGTATTTATTCATATAGGTAAAGGCCGTCCAGGGCGATTGATCCAGGTCATCGCCGACAGAGGCTAAAAATGGCAGGCTTGTCCCCTTTCTTTGGGACGGTCTATCAGATTATGCAGTTACAGAAATTAGTCAATATGTTTGGTGGGGATCTTTTGCAGCGCTACGGGCAAAAGGTTCACAAGCTGACGCTGCACGGCGGTTTTAGCTGTCCGAATCGCGATGGCACCATCGGGCGCGGTGGCTGCACTTTCTGTAACGTGGCCTCCTTTGCTGACGAAGCTCAGCAGCATAAATCTATTGCAGAGCAGCTCGCACATCAGGCCAGCCGGGTTAACCGCGCAAAGCAGTATCTGGCCTATTTCCAGGCGTACACCAGTACCTGGGCGGAAGTGCAGGTGCTGCGGTCCATGTATCAGCAGGCAGTCACGCAGGCGAACATTGTGGGGTTGTGCGTCGGTACGCGTCCGGACTGTGTGCCGGAGGCGGTGCTGGACTTGCTCAGCGAGTATAAGGAGCAAGGCTACGAGATCTGGCTGGAACTGGGCCTGCAGACCGCACATGACAAAACCCTGCACCGCATTAACCGTGGCCATGATTTCGCCTGTTACCAGCGCACCACACGCCTCGCGCGCGCGCGTGGGTTGAAGGTCTGTTCACACCTGATTGTCGGTCTCCCTGGCGAAGGGCAGCAGCACGGCCTGGAGACGCTGGAAAAGGTCGTTGAGACCGGTGTGGACGGTATCAAGCTGCATCCGCTACACATCGTTACGGGAAGCATTATGGCGAAAGCCTGGCAAGCGGGGCGGTTAAGCGGTATTGAGCTTGAGGACTATACGGTGACCGCGGGGGATATGATTCGCCACACGCCGCCGGAGATTGTTTACCATCGCATCTCGGCCAGCGCTCGCCGTCCAACGCTTCTGGCACCGCTCTGGTGTGAGAACCGCTGGACGGGGATGGTGGAAATTGACAGCTATCTGCAGCAAAACGGCGTACAGGGTTCGGCGCTGGGGCGCCCGTGGGTTCCCCGTCTACCGGCGACGGCCGCCTAACAAACTCCCCAGCATGCCGCGTACAATCTGATTGGTGACCTGCCGCGCCGCGCTTTTCGCCATGGTTTGCACCACGCCGTCGCGTTTGCCGCCGCGCGGACCGGTGCTGCCAAACAGAATGTCTTTGAGTCCACCGAGAATGCCATCATCTACGGCGACGGACTGCCCTTTTGCGGCAGGGGCATCCTGGGACTCCGTTGTTGCCTGCACGCCTTTTTGCAGCATCTCAAACGCGGACTCGCGATCCACCTCGTCTTCGTACTTACCGTAAACCGGAGAATGGTTAATCAGGCCGTTACGTTCATCATCAGTGACGGGCCCCATACGCGAGCAGGGCGCAATCACCATCGCACGTTCCACGATGGATGGGCTGCCCTTCGCATCAAGGAACGATATCAGCGCTTCACCGGTGCCCAGCGCCTGAATGGCGGCTTCGGTATCAAAGGCTGGATTCGCACGCATGGTTTGCGCGGCGGCTTTCACCGCTTTCTGATCCTTTGGCGTGAAGGCGCGCAGGGCATGCTGGACGCGGTTGCCGAGCTGTCCGAGCACGTTATCGGGGATATCCGACGGGTTTTGCGAGACAAACCAGACGCCGACGCCTTTGGAGCGGATGAGGCGGATGACCTGTTCAATCTTATCCAGCAAGACCTGTGGGGCGTCGTTGAACAGCAGGTGTGCTTCGTCAAAGAAGAACACCAGCTTCGGTTTTTCCAGGTCACCCGCTTCGGGCAGCTGCTCATAAAGCTCGGAGAGCATCCACAGCAGGCTGGCGGCGTAGAGTTTCGGCATCTGGTAGAGCTTCTCTGAGCTCAGAATGTTGATGATGCCTTTTCCACTGCTGTCGGTGCGCATCCAGTCTTTGATATCCAGCATCGGTTCACCAAAGAAGTGTTCGGCACCCTGTTGTTCCAGAGTCAGTAACCCGCGTTGAATCGCGCCGACAGAAGCGCTGCTGATATTGCCGTACTGGTTCTGGAAAGATTTAGCGTTATCCCCGATGTACTGGGTAATGGCCCGCAGATCTTTGAAATCGAGCAGCAGCAGTCCCTGGTCATCGGCGATGCGGAAGATAATATTCAGTACCCCAGACTGGACATCGTTAAGGTTAAGCAGACGGGCGAGCAGCAGCGGGCCGAGGTCGGAGACGGTGGCGCGGACCGGGTGGCCTTTCTCACCGAAGATATCCCATACCACCACCGGGTTGCCATGCGGCGTCCAGTCCGTGATGCCAATATTCTTCAGCCGCTCGAGCAATTTTTCAGAGGCGGTACCCTCCTGAGCCACACCGGTTAAATCGCCTTTCACGTCAGCCATAAAGACCGGCACGCCAATCTCTGAAAGCGACTCCGCCAGCTTCTGCAGGGTGACGGTTTTCCCCGTCCCGGTCGCGCCGGTGATCAGGCCGTGGCGGTTCGCCATCGCGGGCAGAAGATACAGCTCTTTTTCCAGCGTCCGGGCAATTAACAATGGTGTACTCATAATGCGCTTCCTCTCTTAGTCCTGGGTGGAGTATAGGCAACCTGACGGCAAAATGGCTGAGTAAATTGCTGACTTTGCGGCGCATTATCCAGCGCGGACTATGCTTTTGCATACGGTTAACAAAATAGTGGGAAACTATGTCCAGATTCTTCTTTAACGATCGCAAACAGCTGGTCAACGATGCCATTGAAGGCATACTGCTTTCTGCGCCACACGCGAATCTCGTCAAACTCGATATTGATCCTGCCATCAGGATTGTCGCGCGCGGTGACTGGGACAAAAGCCGCGTGGCGGTGATCTCCGGCGGCGGCTCTGGCCACGAGCCCGCGCATGCCGGGTTTGTCGGCAAAGGCATGCTGACGGCTGCCGTCTGCGGCGATCTGTTTGCCTCGCCGAGCGTGGATGCGGTGCTGAATGCCATTGTCGCGGTCACGGGCGATCGCGGCTGCCTGCTGATTGTCAAAAATTACACCGGCGATCGGCTGAACTTCGGTCTGGCGGCCGAGAAGGCCAAACGTTACGGGCTGAAGGTCGAAATGGTGATTGTGGCGGACGATATCGCGCTGCCCGACAACAAACAGCCGCGCGGTATTGCCGGTACGGCGCTGGTGCATAAGATTGCGGGCTATGCGGCGGAGCAGGGGAAATCGTTGAGTGAAGTGCGGGATATTGCGCAACAGGCCTGCGATAACCTCTGGAGTCTGGGCGTGGCGATGCAAACCTGCAACCTGCCGGGCAGTGACGATGAAGAGGGACGCATTAAGCAGGGTCATGTCGAGCTGGGGCTGGGGATCCACGGTGAGCCGGGCGCTTCCGTTGTCGACACACAAAACAGCAAAGCGATTATCGACACGCTGGTGACCCCGCTGAAAGCGCAGGCGGGTGAAGGGCGCTTTGCTGTGCTGATTAACAATCTTGGTGGCGTATCGGCGCTGGAAATGGCGTTACTGACCAAAGAGCTGGCGCACTCGGCGCTGAAAGAGAGTATTGCTTATCTTATTGGCCCGGCCCCGCTGGTAAGCGCCCTGGATATGAAGGGTTTTTCGCTGACGCTGCTGAAGCTCAACGATCTATTCGAAAAAGCGCTTCATGAAGAGGTGGAAACGCTCGGCTGGCAGAAACCCGTGGCGTTTGCGCCACTGCGTACCGTCGCACATAGCGCCATCCATGACCGCGTGGAATACACTCCGTCGGAAAACCCACAGGTCGAAAAGTCTGTCTCCTCGGTAGCCAGGACGCTGATCCAACTGGAAAATCGTCTGAACGCGCTGGATGCCAAAGTGGGCGACGGCGATACCGGCTCCACCTTTGCGCAAGGCGCGCGGGATATCGCGCAGCGTCTGGAGGAGCATGCGCTTCCGCTTGATGATGTCTCTAAGCTTCTGCTGCTGGTAGGGGAGCGGCTGGCAACGGTGATGGGCGGATCGAGTGGCGTACTGATGTCGATCTTCTTTACGGCAGCCGGGCAAAAGCTGCATGACGGAAAATCGCTTCCGGATGCGCTGCTGAGCGGGCTGGCGCAAATGAAGCAGTATGGCGGCGCGGATCTCGGCGATCGCACCCTGATCGATGCGCTACAACCGGCGCTGGAGGCGTTGCAGAAAAATGATCTTCAGGCAGCGGCGCAGGCAGCACAGCTGGGGGCAGAAGCAACGGCAAAAATGGAGAAAGCAGGAGCTGGGCGCTCGTCGTATGTGAACAAAGAGAACCTGGATGGCGTGATGGATCCGGGGGCGGTTGCGGTGGCAGAAGTATTTAACGTATTGGCACAGCGGTAAAAGTAGGCCGGGTAAGGCGAAGCCGCCACCCGGCAAACTCACATCAAAAATCCGCTTTCAACACCACGCGATACCGGGCTTTCCCGTCGCGTACGTGCTGGATAGCTTCGTTAATTTTTGACATCGGATAAAGCTCGGTGGTGGGCGCCACTTTGGTGCGTCCGGCGAACTTCATCAGCTTGCGCAACTCGTACGGCGTACCGGTTGCGGAACCGGATACGCTGCGATCCCCGCCGATCAGGGTAAACGCCGGAACCGGCAGAGGCTTCATCACCGCACCCACGGTGTGGAAGTTACCGCCGTAGGCCAGCGCTTCAAAGTATGGCTGCCAGTTGAGATCGACGTTGACGGTGTTGATGATCAGATCAAACTGACCCGCCAGCGCCTTCAGCGCTTCAGGATCGCGGCTGTTCACCACTTTATCCGCACCCATCGCCAGCACTTCCTGTTCTTTTGCCGGGTTCGAGCTGAACGCCGTCACTTCACAGCCCATTGCGTGCAGCAGTTTGATGGCAATATGTCCCAGGCCGCCAATACCAATGACGCCTACGCGGCTGGTCGCAGTGACGTGGTGCATCAGCAGTGGTTTAAAGACGGTGATACCGCCACAGAGCAGCGGACCGGCGGATTCAATATCAATGCTCTCCGGCAGGGGGATAACCCATTGCCAGTCGGCACGCAGTTTATCGGCAAATCCGCCTTTGTTCAGAATGGTTGGCACCGCGCCTTCAAGGCAGTTGATCTGGTTGCCGCTGATACAAGCATCACAATGACCGCAGCTGCGTGCCGTCCAGCCAATACCTACGCGCTGGCCGACCTTCAGCCCTTTGTCCTGGGCGGCGCTACCGAGCGCCGCGACGCGACCAATGACTTCATGCCCGGCAATCAGTGGATAGCTCGAGAAGCCCCATTCGTTGTCGATCATCGAGAGATCCGAGTGACAGATCCCGCAGTAATCAACCTGCACTTCGACGTCTTCTGCTTTTAGTTCGCCCGCATCGTATTCGTACAGCTCAAGTTCTGCACCCGCCTGCGGTGCGGCGTAGCTTTTTATCTTCGACATCGTGTTTCCCCCGTTGTGGTGTGAACTGAGAGTGTAGAGCATTCAGTTTACGGCCGCTTAACAGAAGGGGGCAGGAACAAAATTTACAGATTTTTCAGCATTCTCACTTCGCAGTCGACGTGGCCCGTGCAGCCCAGCGGCGCATCGATATGCTCAAAGCCAAGATGTTCATACAGGCCGATGGCCTCTTTGAGGAAGGCGGTTGTTTCGAGGTAACAGCGCGTAAAACCCTGAGTACGAGCATGATCAAGGGCGAGCTGCGCCAGTTTTTTTGCCAGCCCTTGTCCGCGAGCGGACGGCAGGAAATACATTTTCTGTAGCTCACAGATGTCCGGCTCGCTGCAGCTCAGCGGCGCAACGCCGCCACCGCCTACTACCTGGCCGTTCTGCTCTATGACCCAATAGGCGTGGCCCGGTTGGCTGTAGAGCTGAAAAAGCTCGTCAAGATTGGGGTCAGCAACGGTATAGCCTTTATCCGCTGTCAGCCCATACTCCGCAGAAACGGTGCGGATAACGGTGGCAATAGCCGGATTGTCCTGCTCAGTGATCCGACGCATCGTCGTCGCGACGGGGGTAATCACGCTCATAGTATTACTCATGACAAAAATTGACACACAACTGCTGTTAATAGCACCGCAGAAAAGGGAGTGCAAGCGAGGAGTTTTCAGGAAGGGTACCCCTTACGCCCTGAAGCGTAAGGGGTAAAAGCATTACAGGGCAGCAATAACCGCCTGCTGCTCAATCAGCTTGGTCTTCGCATCCGCGAAGGCAACCAGACGTTCACGCTCTTTGGCAATGACCGCCTCCGGCGCACGGGCGACAAAGCCTTCGTTCGCCAGTTTGCTTTCGATTTTGCCAATTTCTACGTCGACTTTCGCCACTTCTTTCGCCAGACGCGCCAGCTCAGCATCTTTGTCGATCAGACCTGCCATCGGGATCAGCAGCTCGGCGCCGTCGATGATTTTGGTCACCGAAACCGGACCTTTGTCATCTGCAGGCAGCACGGTGATGCTTTCCAGACGCGCCATCGTTTTCAGGAAGGTGCTGTTCTCGTTCACGCGACGCACTGCAGCCTCGCTGCAGCCGCGCAGCAGCAGTTCCAGCGGCTTGCTCGGAGCGATGTTCATTTCTGCACGAACGTTACGCACGGCAACAATCGCCTGCTTCAGCCATTCGGTATCGGCAGCAGCGGCTTCATCAACGCGCGCAGCATCGAATTCCGGGAACGGCTGCAGCATGATGGTATCGGCATTGATACCTGCAATCACTTTCACGCGCTGCCAGATGGTTTCGGTAATGAATGGAATGACCGGATGCGCCAGGCGCAGCAGACCTTCCAGAACGGTAATCAGCGTGTTGCGCGTGCCGCGCAGCTCCGCTTCAGAACCGCCGTTCATCACCGGCTTCGCCAGCTCCAGGTACCAGTCGCAGAACTGGTTCCAGGTGAATTCATACAGAATGCCCGCTGCGATATCGAAGCGGTAGCTGTCCAGCGCCTCACGGAACGCTTTCACGGTCTGGTTGAATTCCGCCAGGATCCAGCGGTCCGCCAGGGACAGGGTCATCTCGCCGCCGTTGAAGCCGCAATCCTGATCTTCGGTGTTCATCAGCACGAAGCGGCTGGCATTCCACAGCTTGTTACAGAAGTTACGGTAACCTTCCAGACGCTTCATGTCCCAGTTGATGTCGCGGCCGGTCGAGGCCAGCGCCGCCAGGGTGAAGCGCAGGGCGTCGGTACCGTGAGACTCAATCCCGTTCGGGAACTGCTTCTCGGTGCGCTTGCGGATTTTCTCTGCCAGCTGCGGCTGCATCATGTTGCCGGTACGTTTTTCCAGCAGATCTTCCAGCGAAATACCGTCAACCATATCCAGTGGGTCGATAACGTTACCCTTGGATTTGGACATCTTCTGGCCTTCATCGTCACGGATCAGACCGGTCATGTAGACGGTATGGAACGGAACCTGAGGCTTGCCGTCTTCGTCTTTGATGAAGTGCATGGTCATCATGATCATGCGCGCAATCCAGAAGAAGATGATGTCGAAACCGGACACCATCACGCTGGTTGGGTGGAACTGACGCAGCGCGTCGGTGTTCTCAGGCCAGCCAAGGGTGGAGAAGGTCCACAGCGCGGAAGAGAACCAGGTATCCAGTACGTCTTCGTCCTGACGCAGCGCAACGTCAGCGCTCAGGTTGTTTTCCTGACGCACTTCGTCTTCGCTGCGGCCAACGTAGACGTTGCCTTCGTTGTCATACCACGCCGGGATGCGGTGACCCCACCACAGCTGACGGGAGATACACCAGTCCTGAATATCACGCATCCAGGAGAAGTACATGTTTTCGTACTGCTTCGGCACAAACTGGATGCTGCCGTTTTCAACCGCTTCCACCGCCGGTTTCGCCAGCACGTCGGCACGGACGTACCACTGGTCGGTCAGCATTGGCTCGATAACTACGCCACCACGATCGCCGTACGGCACGGTCAGGTCGTGAGGTTTAATCTCTTCCAGCAGGCCGAGTGCGTCAACGGCAGCCACAATCGCTTTACGCGCGGCAAAACGTTCCAGTTTCTGGAATTCAGCCGGGATCTCGCTGGAGTAAACGTCAGATTCGTTGCCTTTGGTGTCGTACACTTCTGCGCTTTCACGGATATCACCGTCGAAGGTCAGAATGTTGATCATTGGCAGGGCGTGACGACGACCCACTTCATAGTCGTTGAAGTCGTGCGCCGGAGTGATTTTCACGCAGCCAGTGCCTTTTTCCATGTCGGCGTGTTCGTCGCCCACGATCGGAATACGGCGGTTTACCAGCGGCAGCACTACAAATTTGCCGATCAGATCTTTATAACGCGGATCTTCCGGGTTAACGGCCACGCCGGTATCGCCCAGCAGGGTTTCCGGACGGGTGGTGGCAACGACCAGATAATCTTTACCGTCTGCGGTTTTTGCGCCGTCGGCCAGCGGATAGCGGATGTGCCACATGGAGCCTTTAGACTCGCGGTTTTCCACTTCCAGGTCAGAGATGGCGGTACGCAGTTTCGGATCCCAGTTCACCAGGCGCTTGCCACGGTAAATCAGGTCTTCTTTGTACAGACGGACGAAAACTTCTTTCACGGCATTGGACAGGCCTTCATCCATGGTGAAGCGCTCGCGCTCCCAGTCCACGGAGTTGCCGAGGCGGCGCATCTGACGGGTAATGGTGCCGCCGGATTCCGCTTTCCACTGCCAGATTTTGTCGATGAAGGCGTCGCGACCGTAGTCGTGGCGGGTTTTTCCTTCTTCAGCGGCAATTTTACGCTCAACCACCATCTGGGTCGCGATACCCGCGTGGTCAGTCCCCGCCTGCCACAGGGTGTTTTTACCCTGCATGCGCTGGTAGCGGATCATGGTGTCCATGATGGTCTGCTGGAAAGCATGTCCCATATGCAAACTGCCGGTGACGTTCGGCGGCGGGATCATGATGCAGAAGGACTCTTTGCTTTCGTCGCCGTTAGGCTTGAAATAGCCCTGCTGTTCCCAGTGCTCGTAAAGCGGCTGTTCGATATCGCGTGGGTTATATGTCTTTTCCATTATTTCCAGGTTGCCGTATTCAGGTTAAAACCAGCCAGGCGGTACGCTTTATAGCGTTCGCGCGCCAGTTGTTTCAAAGATTCTTCGTAAGGGACAAAGTCTACCACTTCTGTGAAAGCGGTGGCAAAATCTGCAAAGTCTGCCCGCAGGCTAATGAGAATATCGCGCGCGCTGCTGTTGCGCTTTTGTGGCCAGGCGATCTCGACCGGGGCGCCACCGCGCGGACCTTCGCCCGACAGGTTATGCGGGACAAAACTCTCCGGTGGGCGGGCCCACAGGGCTTCATCAAGGCGAATCGCCTGCTGTTCATCTTCACAGGCAATCAGAACGCGTTTACCTGCGCGCCAACGTTCTGCGGCAATGTCACACACCAGCTGTTCGACGGCGCTGAGGCCATCCTGATGGGTGTCGTTGTCCAGAAGGTAGAACGTTGCATTCTTCATATATGGGGCTTCTTGTCGTGGATTTAAATGCAAAGCCGGGTGGCGCTACGCTTACCCGGCCTACGGTTGAGCGACGTTGTCGGCCGGGTAAGGCGAAGCCGCTACCCGGCGTTTTACATCACTCGTCGCCGTTAAAACCCGCACGATTGAGCAGGAACTGCGACAGCAGCGCCACCGGACGGCCGGTGGCACCTTTGGCTTTACCGGAGCGCCATGCGGTACCCGCGATATCCAGGTGTGCCCAGTTATACTTGCGGGTGAAGCGTGCCAGGAAGCAGCCCGCGGTGATAGCCCCACCAGGACGACCGCCGATGTTCGCCATATCCGCAAAGTTAGACTCCAGCTGTTCCTGGTACTCGTCACCCAGCGGCAGACGCCATGCGCGATCGCCAGCCTGTTCAGATGCCCCGATAAGCTCGTGCGCCAGCGGATTGTGGTTCGACATCAGTCCGGTGATGTGGTGGCCTAGTGCAATCACGCAGGCACCCGTCAATGTGGCGACGTCAATTACCGCTTCAGGCTCGAAGCGCTCAACGTAGGTCAGCACGTCGCACAGCACCAGACGGCCTTCGGCATCGGTGTTCAGCACTTCAACGGTCTGGCCTGACATCGTGGTCAGCACGTCACCCGGACGATAGGCGCGTCCGCCAGGCATGTTTTCGCAGCCTGCCAGAACGCCGATCACGTTAATGGGCAGCTGGAGCTCCGCGACCATGCGCATCACGCCGTAAACCGCCGCCGCGCCGCACATGTCGTACTTCATCTCATCCATGCCTTCGGCAGGCTTGATGGAGATGCCGCCGGAGTCGAAGGTCAGGCCTTTACCGACGAGCACGACAGGGCGCGCATCTTCCGACGGGTTGCCCTTGTATTCGATGACCGACATCAGGGATTCGTTCTGCGAGCCGTTGCCGACCGCCAGATAGGAGTGCATCCCCAGCTCTTTCATCTGCTGTTCACCGATGACGCGAGTGATGACGTTTTTGCTGTAGGAGTCTGCCAGCTGGCGCGCCTGAGAGGCCAGATAGGCAGCGTTACAGATGTTCGGCGGCATGTTGCCGAGGTCTTTCGCCGCTTTAATACCGGCGGCAATCGCCAGACCATGCTGAATAGCGCGTTCGCCGCTGGTCAGTTCGCGACGGGTTGGCACATTGAAGACCATTTTACGCAGCGGACGACGCGGCTCGCTTTTATTGGTCTTCAGCTGATCGAAGCTGTACAGGCTCTCTTTTGCGGTTTCAACCGCCTGACGGACTTTCCAGTAAGTGTTACGGCCTTTAACGTGCAGCTCGGTCAGGAAGCAGACGGCTTCCATTGAACCGGTATCATTCAGCGTATTAATGGTTTTCTGAATGACCTGCTTATACTGACGCTCGTCCAGCTCGCGCTCTTTGCCGCAGCCAATCAGTAGAATACGCTCTGACAGGACGTTTGGAACATGGTGCAGTAACAGCGTCTGCCCAGGTTTGCCTTCCAGTTCGCCACGGCGCAGCAGGGCGCTGATATAGCCGTCACTGATTTTATCGAGTTGCTCGGCGATCGGGGAGAGTCGGCGTGGTTCAAAGACACCCACAACGATGCAGGCACTCCGCTGTTTCTCCGGGCTACCGCTTTTTACACTGAACTCCATGCACTACGCTCCTGAATCTTAAAGACAACAGCGGCTGCTACGGATAGAATTGAAACCTTTCGTAACTCATGTCCGCTGTTGTGGTGACTTCGTGTTAATCTTACGTTACTACGGTTTCGACACGTCAGAAAAAGTCCTGAAGCGTGAATCCGCCGGATGTTTTAATCTTAGCGATGATTTCGACGACTCAAGAGAATAAATGACGTTTAAGCCATGAAACAAGCGATTTTCCAGCAAAGAGACGGGTTTTTACGGGCGTATTTAAAGTGATAATCATAAGATATCTGGTGCGGGAGACGCTCAAAAGCCAACTGGCGATCCTCTTCATCCTGCTGCTGATTTTTTTCTGTCAGAAGCTGGTTAAGATCCTCGGTGCGGCCGTTGACGGCGAAATTCCAACGAATCTGGTGCTTTCCCTGCTTGGTTTAGGGATCCCGGAAATGGCGCAGCTGATCCTGCCGCTGAGTCTTTTCCTCGGCCTGCTCATGACGCTCGGCAAGCTGTACACCGAGAGTGAAATCACGGTGATGCATGCCTGTGGCCTGAGCAAAGCCGTACTGGTGAAAGCGGCGATGATACTGGCGCTGTTCACGGGGATCGTGGCGGCAGTGAATGTGATGTGGGCGGGCCCCATGTCTTCTCGTCATCAGGACGAAGTGCTGGCCGAAGCGAAAGCGAACCCCGGCATGGCGGCGTTAGCGCAGGGGCAGTTCCAGCAGGCGACCGACGGTAACTCTGTGCTGTTCATTGAGAGCGTTGACGGCAGTAAATTCAACGATGTATTCCTGGCCCAGCTGCGACCTAAAGGTAACGCGCGTCCATCCGTCGTGGTGGCCGATTCCGGTCAGCTGGCTCAGAGTAAAGATGGTTCGCAGATTGTCACGCTGAATAAAGGCACTCGCTTTGAAGGCACCGCGATGCTGCGCGACTTCCGTATTACGGATTTCCAGAACTATCAGGCTATTATCGGCCATCAGGCGGTGGCGCTCGATCCGACGGATACCGAGCAAATGGATATGCGTACATTGTGGAACACTGACACCGACAGAGCGCGTGCGGAGTTCCACTGGCGTATTACGCTCGTATTCACCGTGTTTATGATGGCACTGATTGTGGTTCCGCTGAGCGTGGTGAACCCGCGTCAGGGGCGCGTGCTCTCTATGCTGCCAGCGATGCTGCTTTACCTGATCTATTTCCTGCTGCAAACCTCTATTCGCTCTAACGGCGCGAAGGGTAAGCTGGATCCTATGGTCTGGACGTGGTTCGTTAACAGCTTGTACATCTTACTGGCGCTGGGATTAAACCTGTGGGATACGGTGCCAGTGCGCCGCATACGTGCCCGATTTTCGCGTAAAGGAGCCATCTAATGCAGGCGTTTGGCGTTCTTGACCGCTATATCGGTAAAACCATTTTTACCACCATCATGATGACGTTGTTCATGCTGGTGTCGCTCTCCGGCATTATCAAATTTGTCGACCAGCTGAAAAAAGCCGGGCAGGGCAGTTATGACGCGCTGGGCGCGGGGATGTACACCCTGCTCAGCGTGCCAAAAGATGTGCAGATCTTCTTCCCAATGGCGGCCCTGCTGGGGGCACTCCTCGGGCTGGGCATGCTGGCACAGCGCAGCGAGCTGGTGGTGATGCAGGCCTCAGGCTTTACCCGTATGCAGGTTGCGCTGTCGGTAATGAAAACCGCTATCCCGCTGGTGCTGTTGACCATGGCGATTGGTGAGTGGGTGGCACCGCAGGGCGAGCAGATGGCGCGTAACTATCGTGCTCAGGCGATGTACGGTGGTTCACTACTCTCGACGCAGCAAGGGCTGTGGGCGAAAGATGGTAAAAACTTCGTCTACATCGAACGGGTAAAAGGCGATGATGAACTGGGCGGCGTGAGCATCTACGCCTTCAATGACCAGCGCCGCCTGGAGTCAGTACGACATGCCTCTTCGGCAAAGTTTGACCCCGAACATAAGCAGTGGCGTTTGTCGCAGGTGGATGAATCTGACCTGACCGATCCAAAACAGATCACCGGTTCGCAGACCGTCAGCGGCACGTGGAAGACCAACCTCACGCCGGATAAACTCGGCGTCGTGGCGCTGGATCCTGATGCGCTCTCTATCAGCGGCTTGCACAACTATGTGAAGTACCTGAAGGCGAGCGGGCAGGATGCCGGACGTTATCAGCTCAACATGTGGAGCAAGATCTTCCAGCCGATGTCCGTGGCGGTAATGATGCTGATGGCGCTGTCGTTTATCTTCGGTCCGCTGCGTAGCGTACCGATGGGCGTGCGCGTGGTGACGGGGATCAGCTTCGGCTTTGTCTTCTACGTTCTCGATCAAATCTTCGGACCGCTGACGCTGGTGTACGGTATCCCGCCGATTATTGGCGCGCTGCTACCGAGTGCCAGTTTCTTCCTGATCAGCCTCTGGCTGCTTTTGAAACGCTCCTGACAGACCTCTCCTCGCTTCCGGTTGACCGGGAGCGAGGCTAATCTCCTGTTTCACCCCGCACTTTTTCTCACAACCTTCAACGTCCTGCCCCGAATTTGAGTATTATTGAGCGATAAAGTCGTGAAGGGATCCTCTATGAAGCAAATTCGAATGCTTGCCCAGTATTACGTCGACCTGATGATGAAGCTTGGGCTGGTGCGTTTCTCCATGCTGCTGGCGCTGGCGCTGGTCGTTCTGGCCATTGTCGTGCAAATGGCCGTCACCATGGTTCTGCATGGCCAGGTCGAGAGTATCGACGTCATCCGCTCTATCTTCTTTGGCTTGCTTATTACCCCCTGGGCCGTCTATTTCCTTTCCGTCGTGGTTGAACAGCTTGAGGAGTCTCGTCAGCGCTTGTCAAAACTGGTGGATAAACTGGAGGAGATGCGCGAGCGCGATCTGAAACTCAACGTTCAGCTTAAAGACAATATTGCGCAGCTGAATCAGGAAATTTCAGATCGTGAGAAGGCGGAGGCGGAGCGTCAGGCCACGCTGGAACAGCTGAAAGTTGAAATGAAAGAGCGCGAGGTGACGCAGATCCAGCTTGAGCAGCAATCCTCTTTCCTGCGTTCGTTCCTGGATGCTTCGCCGGATCTGGTGTTCTACCGCAACGAAGATAAAGAGTTTTCCGGCTGTAACCGGGCAATGGAACTCCTGACCGGAAAAAGCGAGAAGCAGTTGATTCACCTGAAGCCGCAGGACGTTTACTCTGAGGAGGCGGCAGCCAAGGTTATGGAAACGGACGAAAAAGTGTTCCGCCATAACGTCTCGCTGACCTACGAGCAGTGGCTGGATTATCCGGATGGCCGCAAAGCCTGCTTTGAGATCCGTAAGGTGCCCTATTATGACCGCGTAGGGAAACGCCACGGCCTGATGGGCTTCGGCCGTGATATCACCGAGCGTAAGCGCTATCAGGATGCCCTGGAGCGCGCCAGCCGCGATAAAACCACCTTTATCTCCACCATTAGCCACGAACTGCGTACGCCGCTCAATGGCATTGTGGGGCTGAGCCGTATTTTGCTGGATACCGATCTCACTGCAGAGCAGGAAAAGTACCTGAAAACAATTCATGTCTCGGCGGTTACGCTGGGTAATATCTTCAACGATATTATCGATATGGATAAGATGGAACGCCGTAAGGTTCAGCTTGATAACCAGCCGATTGATTTCACCAGTTTCCTTGCCGATCTGGAAAATCTGTCTGGTCTTCAGGCGCAGCAGAAAGGGCTGAGGTTCGTCATGGAGCCCACCCTGCCGCTGCCGCATAAAGTGGTTACCGACGGTACGCGGTTGCGCCAGATCCTGTGGAACCTGATCAGCAACGCGGTGAAATTTACCCAGAAAGGGCAGGTGGCGGTGCGTATCCGCTATGACGCAGGCGACATGCTGCACTTCGAGGTGGAGGACTCCGGGATCGGTATTCCACAGGAAGAGCAGGACAAAATTTTCGCGATGTACTACCAGGTGAAGGACAGCAACGGCGGAAAACCTGCCACCGGGACCGGTATTGGCCTGGCGGTGTCTAAACGGCTGGCGAAGAGCATGGGCGGTGATATTACCGTTGCCAGCCAGCCGGGCAAAGGATCAACCTTTACGCTGACGGTGCATGCGCCAGCTGTGGCGGAAGAAGTTGAGGATACCTTTGAAAACGACGATATGCCGCTGCCAGCCCTGCACGTCCTGCTGGTGGAAGATATTGAGCTGAACGTCATTGTGGCGCGCTCGGTGCTGGAAAAACTGGGCAACAGCGTGGATGTGGCAATGACCGGTAAAGCCGCGCTGGAGATGTTTACACCGGGCGAATATGACCTCGTTCTGCTGGATATCCAGTTGCCGGATATGACCGGGCTGGATATCTCGCGTGAACTGACGCGTCAGTACGCGGCTGACGAACTGCCGCCGCTTGTGGCGCTAACGGCAAACGTACTGAAAGACAAAAAAGAGTATCTCGACGCCGGTATGGACGATGTACTCAGCAAGCCGCTGGCGGTGCCTGCTCTGACCGCCATGATCAAGAAGTTCTGGGATACCCGTGATGAAGAGGAGAGCACCATGACGTCTGTTGATAGCGCAAAAGCCCAAACGATACTCGATACCGCGATGCTGGAGCAGTACATTGACCTGGTCGGCCCGAAACTGATTACCGACGGTCTGGCTGTGTTTGAAAAAATGATGCCGGGCTATCTGAGCGTGCTGGAGTCAAACCTGACGGCACGGGACCAGAAGGGCATCGTGGAAGAAGGGCATAAAATCAAAGGGGCCGCCGGCTCGGTCGGGTTACGCCACCTGCAGCAGCTGGGCCAACAGATTCAGTCGCCTGATTTACCCGCCTGGGAAGATAACGTGGGTGATTGGGTTGAAGAGATGAAACAAGAGTGGCAGAACGATGTGGCGGTGCTTAAAGCCTGGGTGGACGCCAGAAAAAAATGACCCCGGTTTAACCGGGGTGCGCGAATACTGCGCCAACACCAGGGAAATCGTGGCTGCGCCTGTTTTTAAACGTTATTTTCGAATGGGCGCCGCCTGAAAAATTTAGGCCGCACGCAGATAAGATAGCAAATCTTAAATGGTTTGTTACATGAATCAGTGAAATGTGTGAAGCATAGCGTTTTAATCAAAATTATTAATGTGCTTCAGCAAGTTGCAAAGAAGGATCGTCAAGATGAAAAAAATGGGTGTCGTCCTGAGCGGATGCGGTGTTTATGATGGCTCAGAGATACATGAAGCCGTAATTACCCTACTGGCTCTGGCAAAACAGGGTGCAGAGGTGATGTGTTTTGCGCCAGATAAAAATCAGGCGGATGTCATTAACCATCTGACCGGCGAGCCAATGGCCGAAACCCGTAATGTGTTGATTGAAGCCGCGCGTATTGCCCGGGGAGAAATTCGTCCGCTGGCCCAGGCAAATGCTGCTGAACTGGATGCGCTCATTGTGCCGGGTGGCTTTGGTGCCGCGAAAAATCTCAGCACTTTTGCTGCTGAAGGCGCGGCTTGCAAGGTGGACGCGGATTTAAAAGCGCTGGCGCAGGCGATGCATGCGGCGAGTAAGCCGCTGGGCTTTATCTGCATTGCACCGGCCATGCTGCCAAACATTTTTGATTTCCCGTTACGGCTGACAATCGGGACCGATATCGATACTGCTGAGGTCATCGAGGAGATGGGTGGCGAACACGTTCCGTGCCCGGTCGATGACATTGTCGTGGATGAAGAGAACAAAATTGTCACCACGCCCGCATACATGCTGGCGCAGAATATCGCGCAAGCGGCTGAGGGTATTGAAAAACTGGTAGCCCGGGTACTGGTGCTGACGGAATGAGCCGACAGTCTTCCGCAGGAAAATGGGTGAAATACCTTCTTTTGCGCATCGTACTCGTGCTGGCGGTGTTCTGGGGAGGCGGACTGGCCGTGTTCAGCATTTTGCCAGTACCGTTTTCAGCCGTTATGGTTGAGCGTCAGCTCAGCGCGTGGTTCTCCGGTGATTTTGGCTATGTCGCGCATTCTGACTGGGTGAGTACGGACGAGATCTCACCGTGGATGGGGCTGGCAGTCATCGCGGCGGAAGATCAGAAGTTCCCGGAGCACTGGGGGTTCGATGTGGCCGCGATTGAAAAGGCGCTTGCCCATAACGAACGCCATGAAAATCGCGTGCGCGGTGCGTCTACCCTGTCGCAACAGACGGCAAAAAATCTGTTCCTGTGGGATGGCCGAAGCTGGGTGCGAAAAGGGCTGGAAGCGGGGCTGACGCTTGGAATGGAAACAGTCTGGAGCAAAAAGCGCATTCTGACCGTCTATCTCAATATTGCCGAGTTTGGGGAGGGGGTATTTGGTGTCGAAGCAGCATCACAACGCTATTTTAATAAACCTGCCAGCAGACTAAGCATGTCGGAGGCCGCGCTGTTAGCCGCTGTACTGCCTAATCCTCTTCGCTTTAAGGCCAGTGCCCCATCAGGCTACGTGCGAAGCCGTCAGGCGTGGATCATGCGTCAGATGCGACAGCTGGGTGGAGAGGGGTTTATGCAGCGTAATCATCTGATGTAGGGCGGGTAAGCGCAGCGCCACCCGCCAGAATGGCAGACCTAATCTTCGTCAAACCCGGCATTAAACAGCGCAATCACCGCCGCCAGCGCTTCCTCTTCCTGAGGGCCGGTGGCTTCGACCTCAATCTGGCGCCCTTTGGCAGAATCCAGCATCAGCAGGGCGATAACGCTGTTCGCTTCCGCTTCGGTGCCTTCATCATTGCGCAACAGAACTTCTGCATCAAAACCCTGCATCAGCTCAAACAGTTTCATCGCCGGGCGTGCATGCATTCCCAGCTTGTTGGTGATCTCAACGGTTTGTTTTACGGTCATGTTTTACGTTTTTCCAGCGTGCGATGACGGGACTGAACGTTCTTGCCGCGCGAGCGGAAATAGTCGGCCAGCTGTTCGGCAATGTAGACCGAACGATGTTTACCGCCGGTACAGCCAATCGCCACCGTCAGGTAGCTACGATTGTTTGTCTCCAGCATAGGTAACCATAGCTCAAGGTAGCTTCGCGTCTGGTAGATAAAATTGTGAACTTCTGTGTGCCTGTCGAGGAACGCCGCAACGGGTTTATCCAGGCCGGTCATAGGACGCAGTTTAGGATCCCAGTGCGGGTTCGGCAGGAAGCGCACGTCGAAAACATAGTCCGCATCAATCGGAATACCGTGCTTAAAGCCAAAGGATTCGAACACCATCGTCAGTTCACGCTCGCGTTTGCCCAGCAGGCGGGTACGCAGCATTTCCGCCAGTTCATGAACGGACATCTCTGAGGTATCGACAATCAGGTCGGCGCGTGAACGCAGCGGTTCCAGCAGATCGCTCTCTTCGTCGATGGCGCTTTCCAGCGAGAGATTTTTACTGGAAAGCGGATGCAAACGGCGGGTATCGCTGTAGCGGCGGATCAGGGTATTGCGATCGGCATCGAGAAACAGCAGCTGAGGCGAGAACGCGTCAGGCAGGTTACTCATTGCCTGCTCGAAGATTTCAGGCGACTCGGGCATGTTACGAACGTCGATACTGACGGCAGCAGAGGTTTGTCTCTCCGCCAGGGTACGCGCCAGATCGGGCAATAACACCACCGGCAGGTTATCTACGCAGTAAAAACCCATGTCTTCCAGCGCGCGCAGGGCAACGGATTTCCCCGACCCTGAACGACCGCTGACAATCATCAGCACCATGTTCCGTTTCTCCTCAGGACAACAGATGTGAAGGCCATCTCCTGGTTACGCGTCATCCTGATTGCCTTCTGCTTCAGTGATAATCTGATAAAGCTCTTCATCACTTTGGGCTGAGCGCAGTCGACGGCAGATGGTTTTATCGGCCAGACGTTTAGCGACCAGCGAAAGCGTGTGTAGATGGGTTTTGGTCTGGTCGGCAGGAACCAGCAGCGCGAAGAGGAGATCGACGGGCTGATTATCAATGGCATCAAAGGCAATTGGCGTTTCCAGTTGCACAAACACACCGACGGCACGCAGGGTGTCCTCTTCCAGCTTGCCGTGCGGGATCGCGATGCCGTTGCCGATACCGGTACTGCCCATCTTTTCACGGGTCAGGATCGCTTCGAACACCACCTGCGGCGGCAGGCCCAGCTGTTTTGCAGCCAGTTCACTGATGATCTCCAGCGCACGTTTTTTGCTCTGGCAGTGAACGGCACTGCGGGTACATTCCTGGTTAAGGACATTGCTCAGTTGAAGAGCGGAATCGTTGTTCATCATAATTTCACCTAAGCGCTAACTGTACAAATGGCCTGTTGTTTTTCACAACAGGCCGTCCTGCACCCGTTAACTGCCCGGACAATTAGTGTTGTTTCAGTTTATCTTTATGTTTATTGAGCTGTCGCGCAAGCTTATCAATCAAGCCGTCGATAGCAGCGTACATGTCTTGCCCTTCCGCACTGGCATGGAGTTCACCCCCGTTTACATGCAGGGTCGCATCCGAGATATGAGTCACTTTCTCCACTTTCAACACAACGTAGACCTGGTTGATCCTTTCGAAATACTGCTCGAGTTTCGCGAACTTAGCGTTCACAAAATCACGTAAGGCCTCAGTAATCTCGACATTGTGTCCTGTGATATTGAGCTGCATAGTGTCTTCCTTATCGGTTGTGTCACACCAGTTGTTTACGCTGGTTTGACGGCGGAATGGATAAAGACTCTCGATACTTCGCAACAGTACGACGTGCCACCATAATACCCTGATCGGACAGCATGGTGGTTAACTTACTGTCACTCAGTGGCTTCGCGGGGTTCTCCGCGGCGATCAACTTCTTCACCAGTGCGCGAATCGCCGTTGACGACGCTTCGCCGCCGCCCTCGGTACTCACGTGGCTGGAGAAGAAATACTTAAGCTCAAAAATACCGCGCGGACTGTGCAGATACTTCTGCGTGGTGACGCGGGAAATGGTTGATTCATGCATCTCGACGGCCTGAGCGATATCCGCCAGTACCATCGGTTTCATATATTCTTCGCCCTGCTCAAAGAATGCCTGCTGCTGTTCGACGATACAGCGGCTCACGCGAAGCAGGGTATCATTTCGGCTCTCCAGACTCTTGATCAACCATCGCGCTTCCTGAAGGTTGCTACGAATATATTGATTATCGGCGTCGTTGCGCGCGCTGGTGCACATGGAGGCGTACTGCTGGTTGATTTGCAGGCGAGGGATGCTGTCAGAGTTCAGTTCAACGACCCAGCGGTCGTTATGTTTTCTGACCAGCACGTCCGGGATCACGTACTCGGGTTCACTCGTCTGGATCGACTGAGCAGGCCGCGGATCGAGGGACTGAATCAGATTCACCGCCTCTTTCAGCACCTCTTCTTTGAGGCGCGTAACGCGCATCAGGCTACGAAAGTCGTGGTTAGCGAGAAGATCCAGATGATCGCTGATGATTAAGCGTGCTTCGTCGAGCCATGGCGTCTCTTTGCTGAACTGAGAAAGCTGGATCAGCAGGCAGTCGCGCAGATCTTTCGCTGCCACGCCTACGGGATCGAAACGCTGAATACGTTTCAGAACGGCTTCAATCTCTTCCAGCTCAATCTCTTCATCGCCCATGCTCTCCAGAATGTCGTCCAGCGTGACGGTCAGATAGCCGGTGTCATCAACGGCGTCGACAATGGAGGTGGCAATGGCACGATCGGTATCGGAGAACGGGGTCAGCTCCACCTGCCACATCAGGTAATCCTGCAGCGACTGGGTGGTTTCGCCCTGATAAACCGGCAGCTCATCGTCCTGGTAGTCTGCACGCGTACCGGAAGGGGTGCCGGCGGTATAAATTTCATCCCAGCTGGCATCCAGAGGAAGCTCGTCCGGCATCTCTTTTTGTTCGAGTGCATCTGCGGTATCGAGCGATTCTGTATCCTGGGACTGCTGTGTATCTACCTCATCATGAAGATCGGCTTGCTCCAGCAGGGGATTGCTATCCAGCGCTTGCTGGAGCTCCTGCTGGAGTTCTAAGGTGGACAGTTGCAACAGACGAATTGCCTGCTGTAACTGCGGCGTCATCGCCAGTTGTTGGCTGAGCCTTAATTGCAAACCTTGCTTCATGTTCAGAGCATTTTTCTCCGGTTCGGCGTTACGTTACCTCTACCCTATCAGAGTCTGAAGTCTTCCCCAAGATAGACGCGCTTAACATGATCGTTTTCGAGGATCTGCTGCGGCGTACCGTGGGCGATAAGATTGCCCTGGCTCACAATGTACGCGCGCTCACAGACGGCAAGCGTTTCACGCACGTTGTGGTCGGTGATCAGCACGCCAAGCCCGCTGTCACGCAGATGCTCAATGATACGTTTAATGTCGATGACGGAGATTGGGTCAACACCTGCAAACGGTTCATCCAGAAGGATAAATTTCGGGTTTGCAGCCAGCGCGCGCGCAATCTCAACACGACGGCGTTCACCGCCGGACAATGCCTGACCCAGGCTGTCGCGCAGGTGCTCGATGTGAAACTCTTCCATCAGCTCGTTGGCGCGATCCTGACGCTGTTCGCTGGTCAGGTCGTCACGAATTTGCAGAACCGCCATCAGGTTATCAAAGACGCTCAGACGGCGGAAAATAGAGGCTTCCTGCGGCAGATAGCCGATGCCACGACGCGCGCGCGCGTGCAGTGGCAGCAGGCTGATGTCTTCATCATCGATGATGATGTTGCCGGCATCACGCGGGACAATGCCAACCACCATGTAGAAGGTGGTGGTTTTACCCGCACCGTTAGGGCCAAGCAGGCCCACAATTTCGCCGGAGTTGACGGTCAGACTGACATCTTCTACGACACGGCGGCCCTTATAGGCCTTCGCGAGATTTTTTGCAGTTAATGTTGCCATAACGAATTAGTTACTCTTCTTCTGTGCCGGGGCCTGACCCTTGCCTTTATCCTGCAGCTGAGACGGAACCAGCACGGTGGTTACGCGTTTGCCTTTCTCGCTGGAGGCCTGCATTTTTTGCTCTTTCACCAGATAGGTGATCTTGTCGCCGGTAATGTTGCTGTCCAGCTGTTCCAGATACGCGTTTCCGGTCAGGATAACCAGGTCTTTCGCCAGCTCATAGTGCATATGCGAGGCGCGGCCTTTCACCGGCTTGCCGTTGTCCTGCATCTGGTAGAAGGTGGCCGGGTTGCCGTAACCATCAATGATCTCTTTGCCCTGCTCGCCACCCGGACGGGTAACGACCACTTTATCAGCGTTAATTTTGATGGTGCCCTGCGTCATCACGACGTTACCCGTGAAGGTGACGACGTTACCCTGCATATCGAGGGACTGAGTGTCAGACTCGATGTGGATCGGCTGGTCGGTATCACCCGTTACAGCAAGCGCGGGGAGACTGGCCGCCAGCATCGCGCTGGCGATAATTACTTTAAGGCTGAGTTTGTTTGTTTTGAATTTCATAGGAGGTTCTAACCTTTTCAATCAGCTCGGCGTTCTTGCTGCGTAAGTTCCCGCGCATTCTTAAACCGCTGGAATTAAATGTTGTGCCATACAGTGTGACCAGATCCTGCGAGGTCACGTCCTGGGTTACCAGGTTGATCTGGGCATTATCGGTCGTAATTTTCCGCAGTTGCGAGTCAGCGGTCAGGGCGTTGACTTCAACGTGGCCATACAGATAAAGCATACGGTCATTTGTCAGTTTGGCCCGATCTGACTTAATTGACCACGTCGGCACTTTGTCTTTATCGAATGTGGTCATGACGGGTTGGGTAAACCACGAAACGCCGTCATCGGAAAAATATTCCACATGCTGGGCAACCAGGCGATAGTTCAGCGCACCTTCCGGGCTATAGACCACGGTGTCGCTGTGATCGCTTTTGTAGGTTGGATCGTTATTGTTGATCACTTCCGTTTGCGTATCGTCGCGATCGGCCAGGTTCACGCCAATCAATACCAGTGCGACAAGCGAAAGCAGAATGATAACCCAACGTCTGGTTTTACTCATATTGATTGCCCTTTGGCCTCATCAAGCTTGCCCTGCGCCAGCAGAAGCAGGTCGCAGACTTCACGTACGGCACCGCGGCCACCGTTGATGTGGGTAACGTAGTCAGCGCGTGGGAGCAGCAACGGGTGAGCGTCAGCAACCGCAATGCTGAGACCGACTTCAGCCATCACTGGCCAGTCAATCAAATCGTCCCCGACATAGGCCACGTTTTCCGGCGCGATCGCCAGTTTACCCAGTAAATCGTTGAACGCTGCCATCTTATCGGATTGCCCCTGATACAGATGGGTAATCCCTAAGGTTTCACAGCGGTCTTCTACCAGTTTAGCTTTCCGCCCGGTGATGATAGCCACCTCGATACCCGAGGTGAGCGCGCAGCGAATTCCGTAGCCATCGCGGACGTTAAACGCTTTCAGCTCTTCGCCATGATTGCCCATGTAAATCAGGCCATCGGAGAGTACGCCATCGACATCAAGGATGAGCAGACGAATATTTTCCGCCTTTGCCATCATCTGGTTACTAACCGGTCCATAACAGGTTGCAAGGGATGCACCCGCATTACTCATTGTCTTATCCTTCATTACACTACGCCTGCGCGCAGCAGATCATGCATATGTACCACACCCAGCAACTGGTCGCCATCGGCAACCATAACTGAGGTGATATGGCGGGACTGCATCAGGTTCAGCACATCCACGGCCAGCGTACCAGGACGCACGCGAATCCCGCCGGGCGTCATGACATCGGCAATGCCAAGTGTACGGACATCTACACCCATGTCGAACACGCGACGCAGGTCGCCATCGGTGAAGATCCCCTGAATTTTCATCAGGTCGTCACACACGACCGTCATGCCCAGATTCTTGCGGGTGATTTCCAGCAGCGCATCACGCAGGGAGGCCTCTTTACTGACGTGAGGGATCTCATCCCCGGTGTGCATAATGTCGTTTACCCGAAGCAGCAGCTTGCGTCCCAGCGCGCCACCCGGGTGGGAAAGCGCGAAGTCCTCCGGCGTAAAACCACGCGCTTCCAGCAACGCAACGGCAAGTGCATCGCCCATGACCAGGGCCGCGGTGGTACTGGAAGTTGGCGCCAGACCGAGAGGACAGGCTTCTTTGGGTACTTTTACGCACAGGTGAATATCGGCTGCACGCGCCATGCTGCTTTCCGGGCGGCTGGTCATGCAAATCAGCGGCACCTGCAGGCGCTTCAGTACCGGGATTAGCGCCAGGATTTCATTGGATTCACCGGAGTTGGACAGCGCGATGACAACATCCTGCGGCGTGACCATCCCCAGGTCGCCGTGTGCGGCTTCTCCCGGGTGGACAAAGAAGGAGGAGGTTCCGGTGCTGGCAAACGTTGCCGCCATTTTGCGGCCAATATGACCGGATTTGCCCATCCCCATCACCACGACTTTACCGGCACAGTAAAACATCTTCTCACAGGCCAGACTAAAATCCTGATTAATGTACTGATCTAACTGCGCCAGACCTTCACGTTCAATCTCCAGAACGTCTTTGCCTGCTTTCTGAAAGTCAAAACCCGGCTGCAATTCTATTTGCGACATAATGCGTTTCCGTTTACCCAGAGAGAAGAGGCGAGAGCCAGTACAGCATCGCCATCCATACGATAAATCCACCTGTCAGCAGCGCACCTGCGCCTTTGCCGATCTGTCGTTGCCGCCGCCAGCAGAGCAGGGCGAATATCACGCTGACCAGCAACATCACTCCGTAATCGCGAGAGAATGCCAGAGGGTTGAAGGGCCCTGGCGTAATCAGGGCCGGCAGACCCATCACAATCGCGATATTAAATATGTTGGAACCGATGATATTACCAATGGCAATGTCATCTTCCCCTTTACGTGCCCCCGCAATGGCGGTGGCCAGCTCCGGCAGGCTGGTGCCGATAGCAATCACCGTCAGGCCAATCGTCAGTTCACTCATGGCGTAAAAGTTCGCCAGCACCGTCGCGTTATCCACGACCATGCGCGTTGCCATCGGCATAATAATCAGCGCGACGCCAAGCCAGAGCAGGGCGACCGGCAGCGTACCTTCGCGCGGGAGTTCGGCGACCTGCTCACGCGTGAGGCTGTCATGACCCAGCTTCTCAGCGTGGCGGGCGATTTTAACACTATACAGCAGCCAAATGACGGCCAGCGCCAGCAGGAAAATGCCGTCGCTGTAGCTCAGTACGCCATCATAAAATACGCAGCCTGCCAGCAGACTTACGATTAACATTAGCGGCAATTCACGGCGCAGAACATCAGAATGCACGCGAAATGGATGGAGCAGCGCCGCCAGGCCCAGGATCAGTAAGATGTTGACGATGTTAGAGCCAATCGCGGTGCCAATTGCAAGGTCTAACTGACCGTGCAACGATGCCGAGACAGAGACGATGATTTCAGGAAGCGACGTGCCAACACTGACAACGGTCATCCCGATGACAACCGGCGGTACGCCCGTCAGGCGACACAGGATTGATGCAGCAAACACTAAACGGTCAGCACTGTAGACCACCAAAAGTAAACCAATTATTAACAGTGCTGTTGCTAAAAGCATCAAAAGTCCTTTCTTCAGGTATACTTGTCGGTCCATCGCGCGGGAATGGCTGGACTGCATACGGTCTGAGGCGTAACGAATTCCTAATTTTGACTTTATGCGCCGGAAAAGTAAAACAAATGCCAGCTTTCGCTAACCTCAATGGCTAATATTCTGTAAAAATGCTGAGTTTAGGGCTGATTCAGGCTGCACGCTTAAACGTGAGCAGGGTAAGAAAGGAACCATAAATGAGCCAAACGATGGCGAATTTAGTCGATGTCCGCGGTGTGAGTTTCTCGCGTAGTAATCGATTGATATTCGATGATATTTCGTTGACCGTACCGCGTGGCAAAATTACCGCCATCATGGGGCCGTCCGGGATCGGTAAAACGACCCTTCTGCGCCTTATTGGTGGGCAGATACCACCTGATAGCGGTGAAATCCTCTTCGATGGCGAAAACATCCCGGAGATGTCGCGCTCGCGTCTGTATACTGTCCGCAAACGTATGAGTATGCTCTTTCAGTCGGGGGCGCTGTTCACCGACATGAACGTCTTTGATAACGTGGCTTATCCGCTGCGAGAACATACCAGCCTGCCGCCTGAACTGCTGAAAAGCACGGTGATGATGAAGCTTGAAGCTGTCGGTCTGCGAGGGGCTGCGAAACTGATGCCTTCAGAACTGTCTGGCGGGATGGCGCGACGTGCCGCACTGGCGCGAGCCATTGCATTAGAACCCGATTTAATCATGTTCGACGAACCGTTTGTCGGACAGGATCCCATCACGATGGGCGTGCTGGTGAAGCTTATCTCTGAACTGAACAGCGCGCTCGGCGTAACCTGTATTGTGGTGTCTCACGATGTACCGGAAGTGTTGAGCATTGCCGATTACGCCTATATCGTGGCGGACAAAAAGATCGTCGCACACGGCAGCGCCCAGGCGCTTCAGGAAAATTGCGATCCGCGCGTGCGGCAATTCCTCGATGGTATTGCTGACGGACCCGTACCGTTCCGCTATCCGGCGGGCGATTATCGTGACGATTTACTGGGATTAGGGAGTTAAGCCACTCATGCTGTTAAATGCGTTGGCCGCCCTTGGACACCGTGGCATAAAAACCATCAGGACGTTCGGGCGTGCCGGATTAATGTTATTCAACGCGCTGGTTGGCAAGCCGGAGTTTCGCAAGCACGCGCCTCTGCTGGTGCGGCAGCTTTATAATGTCGGTGTGCTGTCGATGCTCATCATCATTGTCTCCGGCCTGTTTATCGGTATGGTGCTGGGGCTGCAGGGCTACCTCGTTCTGACCACCTACAGTGCGGAAACCAGCCTCGGGATGCTGGTGGCGCTCTCACTGCTGCGTGAACTGGGGCCGGTTGTGGCGGCGCTGCTGTTCGCCGGTCGTGCAGGGTCAGCACTCACGGCAGAAATTGGCCTGATGCGCGCCACCGAGCAACTCTCCAGCATGGAGATGATGGCGGTCGACCCGCTGCGTCGGGTCATCTCTCCGCGTTTCTGGGCGGGGGTGATCTCGTTACCGCTACTGACTATTCTGTTTGTCGCCGTGGGGATCTGGGGTGGTTCGCTGGTGGGGGTCCACTGGAAAGGCATTGATGCCGGTTTCTTCTGGTCCGCCATGCAGGATGCCATCGATCTGCGAATGGATCTGGTTAACTGCCTGATTAAAAGCGTGGTATTTGCCATTACGGTCACCTGGATCGCCTTGTTCAATGGTTATGATGCCATTCCGACGTCGGCGGGCATTAGCCGTGCAACTACACGTACTGTCGTACATTCGTCGCTGGCCGTACTGGGTCTGGATTTTGTGCTCACCGCACTGATGTTTGGGAATTGAGTTCATGCAAACGAGAAAAAATGAAATTTGGGTCGGCGTGTTTCTGCTGCTGGCGCTGCTGGCCGCACTGTTTATCTGTCTGCGAGCGGCGGATATCACCTCAGTGCGCACCGAGCCGACATACCGTGTCTATGCCACCTTCGATAATATCGGCGGCCTGAAAGCGCGCTCACCGGTGCGTATTGGTGGCGTTGTTATCGGGCGTGTATCAGACATAACGCTTGATGAGAAAACGTATCTGCCGCGCGTTGCGATGGATATCGAAGAGCGTTACAACCACATTCCGGACACCAGCTCCCTGTCAATCCGTACTTCCGGCCTGCTTGGAGAGCAATACCTGGCGCTCAACGTTGGCTTTGAAGACCCTGAGCTTGGAACGACTATCCTTAAAGACGGTAGCGTTATCCAGGATACGAAGTCCGCGATGGTGCTGGAAGATATGATTGGTCAGTTCCTTTACAACAGTAAAGGGGATGATAAAAAGTCTGACGATGCCCCTGCGCAGAGTGAAGACCATACCAACGCTGCGCCGACCCCAGGTGCGACGAATTAATTCAGGAGAAGTCATTCATGTTTAAACGACTGTTAATGGTTGCCATGCTGGTCATTGCTCCTCTGACTGCGGCTCATGCTGCGGATCAAAGCAACCCGTACAAACTGATGGACGAAGCTGCGAAGAAAACCTTCGACCGTCTCAAAAACGAACAGCCAAAAATTCGCGCGAATCCTGATTATCTGCGTGACGTGGTAGACCAGGAACTGCTGCCCTATGTGCAGATCAAATATGCTGGTGCACTGGTGCTGGGACGTTATTACAAAGATGCGACGCCTGCGCAGCGTGAAGCCTACTTTGCTGCGTTCCGTGAATACCTGAAACAGGCGTATGGTCAGGCGCTGGCGATGTACCACGGCCAGACCTATCAGATTGCTCCCGAGCAGCCGCTGGGTGATGCCACCATTGTGCCTATCCGCGTGACGATCAACGATCCTAACGGCCGTCCACCGGTGCGCCTGGATTTCCAGTGGCGTAAAAACAGCCAGACCGGGCACTGGCAGGCCTATGACATGATTGCCGAAGGGGTAAGCATGATCACCACCAAACAGAACGAGTGGAGTGACCTGCTGCGCACCAAAGGTATTGATGGCCTGACCGCGCAACTGCAGTCTATTGCGCGTCAGAAAATTACTCTGGACGAGAAAAAGTAATGTCGCAGCAACTCAGCTGGTCGCGTGAAGGTGAGACGTTAAAGCTGTCCGGTGAACTTGATCAGGACCTGCTGAACCCACTGTGGGATAAACGCCACGACGCGATGCAGGGCGTGACGCTCATCGACTTAACCGACGTCACGCGGGTGGATACGGCAGGTGTTGCGCTGCTCGCCCATCTGGTCGCTGTGGGGAAAAAGCAGGGGACAAGCGTCAGGCTTCATGGCGCGAGCGATAATGTCGTTACCCTTGCCCAACTCTACAATTTGCCTCCGGACGTCCTGCCTCGTTAATATTTTCAGTGCGTTACTTCCGAAAGCCCTGACAGTTTCATCGTCGGGGCTTTTTGCTTGTTTAAGACGACGCCACTTTGCTCTAAGATGTTGGGCTTGTTTTCACTATCAGATGATTAAGAACCCATGGAAAATCATGAAATCCAGACAGTGCTGATGAATGCACTCTCCCTTCAGGAAGCCCACGTCACTGGCGATGGCAGTCACTTCCAGGTTATTGCTGTGGGTGAGATGTTCGACGGTATGAGCCGTGTGAAGAAACAGCAGGCTGTGTACGCGCCGCTGATGGAATATATTGCGGATAACCGCATCCACGCCCTGTCGATTAAAGCGTTCACCCCGCAAGAGTGGGCACGCGATCGCAAACTAAACGGTTTTTGAGCTGAGGGCGACAGGCCCGCAGCACGGTTGAATTTATAAGAGAGCACACAATGGATAAATTTCGTGTACAGGGGCCAACGCGTCTCCAGGGCGAAGTCACAATTTCTGGCGCGAAAAACGCCGCGCTGCCAATCCTCTTTGCTGCGCTGCTCGCGGAAGAGCCGGTAGAAATTCAGAACGTACCGAAGCTGAAAGATATCGACACCACCATGAAGCTGCTCACCCAGCTGGGCACGAAAGTTGAGCGTAACGGTTCCGTCTGGATCGATGCCAGCAACGTGAACAACTTCTCTGCGCCTTACGATCTGGTGAAAACCATGCGTGCATCCATCTGGGCGCTTGGCCCGCTGGTGGCGCGTTTTGGTCAGGGTCAGGTTTCACTGCCGGGCGGTTGCGCCATCGGTGCGCGTCCGGTTGATCTGCATATCTATGGTCTGGAGAAACTGGGCGCTGAGATCAAGCTGGAAGAAGGTTACGTTAAAGCCTCCGTCAACGGTCGTCTGAAAGGCGCGCACATTGTCATGGACAAAGTGAGCGTGGGCGCAACCGTCACCATCATGTCTGCGGCAACGCTGGCAGACGGCACGACCATCATCGAAAACGCCGCGCGTGAACCTGAGATTGTGGATACTGCCAACTTCCTCGTGGCGCTGGGGGCGAAGATCTCCGGCCAGGGTACTGACCGTATCACCATCGAAGGCGTTGAGCGTCTGGGCGGCGGTGTGTATCGCGTTCTGCCCGATCGTATCGAAACCGGCACCTTCCTGGTGGCCGCAGCGATCTCTGGCGGTAAGATTGTTTGTCGCAACGCGCAGCCTGATACCCTGGATGCGGTGCTGGCGAAACTGCGTGATGCAGGCGCGGATATCGAAATCGGCGAAGACTGGATCAGCCTCGATATGCACGGTCAGCGTCCAAAAGCGGTCAATGTACGTACGGCGCCGCATCCGGCGTTCCCAACGGACATGCAGGCGCAGTTCACCCTGTTGAACCTGGTTGCCGAAGGGACAGGCTTCATCACAGAGACCATTTTCGAGAACCGCTTTATGCACGTACCGGAACTGATCCGTATGGGTGCGCATGCTGAGATCGAGAGCAATACCGTGATTTGCCACGGCGTGGAGAAACTGTCAGGTGCTCAGGTGATGGCAACCGATCTGCGTGCGTCTGCAAGCCTGGTGCTGGCGGGGTGTATTGCGGAAGGTACCACGGTGGTGGATCGTATTTACCACATCGATCGTGGTTATGAGCGTATCGAAGACAAACTGCGCGCGCTGGGTGCCAATATCGAGCGTGTGAAGGGCGAGTAATCGTTCCGGCAGCCCCCTGCCAGAGATGACCGGGGGGTTGCTGTTCCTGCTAAAAAGCGCGTTATTCCTGTGGTTCTTTCTTTAACTTTCTATGGCGCATCATGCGCGTTCTGTCGATGAATTCATGGGTAATGGGATCGTGGTAGCGCGAGGGCCAGATCACCCACGGGTGCGTTTCCAGCGCCGTCGCGATAATTAATTCTCCCTTTGGCCAGGGGCGGGTCAGGGCGTTGGCCAGGGTGGAAGAACTCAGACCATGGCGGCGGGACTCTGCTGCCAGTGACGTCCCTCTTTTGCGCAGTGCCGCAATGATATCTGCCGTATGCCAGTCGATAAATTTCGTATCCATAACGCTGTCCTTAAGTGCGGATTCACCTACGCCGTTTCTTCTGAAACGACTGGCTTACTATACCCATTTCAAACTCTTGTTCTAAAAAGTTCGCGTTACTTGAAGGGATATTCAGAATAAGACATGCCTTTATTCATGCGGTCTCTAAACCGATGAATTTACATGAATACGGAATTTACTGGGGTGTTTTAGAACCTCCCCGCGATGGAAACGGGGAGGCGTGAAAGGATTAACGATCGCGTTGAACAGCGATGTGGGCAAGGCCAATAAGGGCATCACGCCACGGGCTGTCTGGAATAACCTGAAGGGCAGCGATGGCTTTATCAGCCTCTTCTTCGGCACGCTGACGCGTCCATTCCAGTGAACCGCAGATCGCCATAGTTTCCAGTACCGGTTCCAGAAGATGGCGACCATTTCCCTGTTCGATCGCCTCACGGATCATTTTCGCCTGATCTGCAGTTCCGTTGCGCATCGCATGGAGCAGCGGCAGGGTCGGTTTGCCTTCGTTCAGGTCATCACCCACGTTTTTGCCGAGCGTTTCGCCGTCCGCACTGTAGTCCAGCAAATCATCAATTAGCTGGAAGGCTGTCCCCAGATAGCGACCATAGTCCTGGAGCCCTTTTTCCTGAGCCTCAGAACAGCCAGCCAGGATGCCGGAGCACTGCGCGGCCGCTTCAAACAGGCGTGCTGTTTTGCTGTAGATGACGCGCATGTAGTTTTCTTCAGTGATATCCGGATCGTTGACGTTCATCAGCTGCAGCACTTCGCCTTCAGCGATGACGTTTACGGCTTCTGACATCACTTCCAGCACTTTCAGCGAGCCCAGGCTGGTCATCATCTGGAAGGCGCGGGTATAGATAAAATCCCCGACCAGAACGCTGGCGGCATTACCGAAGGCGGCATTGGCCGTGGCCTTACCGCGACGCATATCGGATTCATCCACAACATCGTCATGCAGAAGCGTCGCTGTGTGAATAAATTCGATCAGTGCGGCGATCGTGACGTGGGCATTTCCCTGATAGCCAACGGCTCTGGCAGCCAGAATGGCAATCATCGGGCGAATGCGTTTACCGCCGCCGCTGACAATGTAATAGCCCAACTGATTGATCAACTGAACGTCAGAGTTGAGTTGCTCCAGGATTGCTGCATTCACACCCGCCATATCTTGCGCGGTTAACTCATTGATTTTTTCTAAATTCATCGCAAAAGCCGGGCTTTTCATCCTGTTGATCCCATTTTCAATGGGGTAACGAAGGGTTTCGGTTTATCAATAGTAGTGCTGATTGTACTGAAAAAACGGCTCAGATAAACGTTACCGTACGTGTTGTGTTTTTTTTCTTCATGTATTGATGGTAGCACTTGTCAAAGGCTCGCGTTTTGCGTAATATTCGCGCCCTATTGTGAATATTTATAGCGCACTCTGAATCATACGAGGATGTGCGCGGAAGCGGAGTTTATATGTACGCGGTTTTCCAAAGTGGTGGTAAACAACACCGAGTAAGCGAAGGTCAGACCGTTCGCCTGGAAAAGCTGGACATCGCAACTGGCGAATCTGTTGAGTTCGCAGAAGTTCTGATGATCGCAAACGGTGAAGAAGTCAAAATCGGCGTTCCTTTCGTTGATGGCGGCGTTATCAAAGCTGAAGTTGTTGCTCACGGTCGTGGCGAGAAAGTTAAAATCGTTAAGTTTCGTCGTCGTAAACACTACCGTAAGCAGCAGGGCCACCGTCAGTGGTTCACTGATGTGAAAATTACTGGCATCAGCGCCTAAGACCTGAGGAGAGATTTAAATGGCACATAAAAAGGCTGGCGGCTCCACACGTAACGGTCGCGATTCAGAAGCTAAACGCCTGGGCGTTAAGCGTTTCGGTGGCGAATCCGTTCTGGCGGGTAGCATCATTGTTCGTCAACGTGGTACCAAATTCCACGCTGGCAACAACGTAGGTTGCGGTCGTGACCACACTCTGTTTGCTAAAGCAGACGGTAAAGTGAAATTTGAAGTTAAAGGCCCGAACAACCGTAAATACATCAGCATCGTTGCTGAGTAAGGTTTTCTCGGTCCGGTAACGGATTAAAGCCCCGCAACGTGTTGCGGGGCTTTTTACATTGGAAACCCGGAAAATTTTCTGTAGGGAAAACGGGCATGAAGCAGCAGGCCGGCATTGGTATTCTTTTGGCGCTCACGACCGCAATGTGCTGGGGTGCGCTGCCAATTGCAATGAAGCAAGTACTGGAAGTGATGGAGCCGCCTACGGTGGTCTTTTATCGCTTTCTGATGGCAAGCATCGGCCTCGGCGCCATTCTGGCTATCAAAGATAAGCTTCCGCCTTTGCGACTTTTCCGCAAACCGCGCTGGCTGGTGCTGCTGGCTATCGCGACGGGCGGTCTGTTTGGTAACTTCATCCTGTTCAGCTCTTCTCTGCAGTATCTTAGCCCTACAGCGTCACAGGTGATTGGTCAGCTTTCACCTGTGGGCATGATGGTCGCCAGCGTGTTTATCCTCAAGGAGAAGATGCGTGGGACGCAGATTATCGGGGCGAGCATGTTGCTGTGTGGTCTGGTGATGTTCTTTAACACCAGCCTGATCGAAATTTTTACCCGCCTGACGGATTACACCTGGGGTGTGATTTTTGGTGTGGGAGCAGCTACGGTCTGGGTAAGCTATGGCGTCGCGCAAAAGGTGTTATTGCGGCGCCTGGCCTCACAGCAGATCCTTTTTTTGCTGTACACTTTATGTACAGTTGCATTATTGCCGTTAGCAAAGCCGGGTGTCATTACCCAGCTGAGCGACTGGCAGCTGGCGTGCCTCATTTTTTGTGGGCTTAACACGCTGGTTGGTTATGGCGCGCTTGCTGAAGCAATGGCGCGCTGGCAGGCGGCACAGGTTAGCGCATTGATCACGCTGACTCCGCTGTTTACCCTGTTATTTTCAGATTTGTTATCAATGGCCTGGCCCGATGTCTTCGTCAGACCGATGCTCAACCTGTTGGGCTATCTCGGTGCGTTTGTCGTGGTTGCGGGCGCGATGTATTCCGCCATTGGTCATCGTCTTTGGGGACGTTGGCGCAAAAATGAAGCGGTCCCCGCTCAGGCGAATGAGTTACGGAGAGTAAAATGAAGTTTGTTGATGAAGCAACGATCCTGGTTGTGGCTGGTGATGGCGGCAACGGTTGCGTGAGCTTCCGCCGTGAAAAATATATTCCTCGAGGTGGCCCGGATGGCGGCGACGGCGGGGATGGTGGTGATGTGTGGCTGGAGGCGGATGAGAACCTCAACACGCTGATCGACTACCGTTTCGAAAAATCCTTCCGCGCTGAACGTGGTCAGAACGGTCAGAGCCGCGACTGTACCGGTAAACGCGGTAAAGACGTGACCATTAAAGTGCCGGTTGGTACGCGCGTGATTGACCAGGGCACCGGTGAAACCATGGGTGACATGACCAAACACGGTCAGCGCCTGATGGTTGCAAAAGGCGGCTGGCACGGTCTGGGCAACAGCCGCTTCAAATCATCCGTTAACCGTACTCCGCGTCAGAAGACGATGGGGACGCCGGGCGATAAGCGCGATCTGCAGCTGGAGCTGATGCTCCTGGCAGACGTAGGTATGCTGGGTATGCCAAATGCCGGTAAATCGACCTTTATTCGCGCGGTTTCTGCGGCGAAACCAAAAGTGGCGGACTATCCGTTTACCACGCTGGTACCGAGCCTGGGTGTTGTCCGTATGGATAACGAGAAGAGCTTCGTTGTTGCTGACATCCCGGGTCTGATCGAAGGTGCAGCGGAAGGTGCCGGTCTCGGCATTCGCTTCCTGAAACACCTTGAGCGTTGCCGCGTACTGCTGCACCTCATTGATATCGATCCTATTGATGGTTCCGATCCGGTTGAAAATGCCCGGATCATCATCGGTGAGCTGGAAAAATACAGCGAAAAACTGGCGTCTAAACCGCGCTGGCTGGTCTTCAACAAGATCGACCTGATGGATAAAGCGGAAGCGGAAGCGAAAGCTAAAGCGATTGCTGAAGCGATGGGCTGGGAAGATAAATACTACCTGATCTCCGCGGCAAGCCAGGTTGGCGTGAAAGATCTCTGCTGGGATGTGATGACCTTTATCATCGAAAACCCGGTTGTTCAGGCTGAAGAAGCGAAACAGCCAGAAAAAGTCGAATTCATGTGGGATGACTACCACCGTCAGCAGCTCGAAGAGCTGGAAGCGGAAGAGGAAGACGACTGGGACGATGACTGGGATGAAGACGACGAAGAAGGTGTCGAGTTCATCTACAAGCACTGATATCTGTCTAAAGCCCCCATTCCGGGGGCTTTTTTTATTCCAGCGTTGAGGGGAGCCAGCAGCTTGCTATCAGGCCGCCTTCAGCACCGTTCTCCAGCGCCAGCTTACCGCGGTGGAGTTGCAGGATACGCTGTACGATACTCAGGCCCAGGCCGCTACCGCCGTAGCGCTGATCAAGCCGACGGAACGGCTCGGTGATCGACTGTCGATGTGCTTCATCGATGCCGGGCCCCTGATCGCTCACGCTGACCAGCGTACCTCCCGCAACCTCGGTTAGTGCCACGGTGATTGTTGTGCCTGGTGGACTGTAACGTCCGGCATTTTCCAGCAGGTTACGCAGCATCAGTCGCAAAAGCACCGCGTCACCCTGCACCGTAAGGTTACTTTTGGCCGGCCATATCACCGTATGTTCTTTGGCTTCATGCTCAAGACCAAGGGGCGTTATGATCGTGTCCGTCCAGTTAATGGTCTCATAGTGACCGCTCGCCATCGCCTGTCCGGCACGGGCCAGCATCAGCAGTTGTTCAACGGTATGCATGAGCTGATCGATACGGCTGATTAACGTTGTCGCCTGCGGAGAGCCTGACTGCGCCATTAACTCCAGATGAAGCCGGATCCCGGCCAGTGGCGTTCGCAGTTCGTGGGCGGCGTCTGCGGTGAAGAGACGCTCCTGCTGAATGGTACTGTCCAGCCTGGCGAGTAGCTGGTTGAGAGAGGTGGTAACGGCGCCTATTTCTTCCATGTCGGAATACATAGGCAGCGGCGTTAAGTTATCCGCCGAACGGTTAGCGAGGCTGTCGCGGAGTTTATTCAGAGGCCGGGTTATCCAGGTGACCGCCCAGAATGAAAACAGCAGAGTGAAACTGACCATCACCAGGGAAGGGACCAGAAGAGATGCAATCGCCTCGCGGATCTCTTTTTCGACATGGTTATTGCGGGCTTTTGCAGACAGCGTTTCATTCACCAGAAAGCCAATCTGCTCACGACTTTCATGCCACAACCAAATCACGCTTATCAGCTGGAAAAATAACAGAATGACCGCCAGCAACACCATTAATCGCCGACGCATGCTGTTCATTTCTGGCTCTCCAGACGATAGCCAACGCCGCGGACGGTTTTTATCCTGTCTTTGCCAAGCTTGCGACGCAGGTTATGGATGTGGACTTCCAGGGTGTTAGAGCCGGGATCGTCCTGCCAGGAGTAAATGTCCTGTTGCAGCGTTTCACGGTGCACCGTTTGCCCGCTGCGCATAATCAGGCGGGTCAGGAGGGCGAACTCTTTTGGGGTCACTTCAACGGGCTGGGACTGACGCAGTACCTGCTGGGTTTGCAGATTGAGCGTGATGTCGCCGTCCGTCAGCAGATTATCGCTGTGCCCCTGATAGCGCCGGATAAGCGCCCGCACGCGTGCCTGAAGTTCTGCGAGCGCAAAGGGCTTCACCAGATAGTCATCTGCGCCAGCATCGAGGCCGGTAATACGATCTTCAATCGCATCGCGTGCTGTCAGGATCAACACCGGGTTAGCGATGCCGCGCCGACGCCATTGGGTGAGCAGCGTCGCGCCGTCTTTGTCCGGCAAACCCAAATCGAGGATCACCAGACTGTATTCGCCGCTCTGGATCAGGGAATCCGCCTCTGCCGCGGTACCGGCACAATCCAGAGCGTACCCTTCGTTGGCAAGCCCTAGCGCGAGTCCTTCCTGCAATAACAGATCATCTTCAACTATGAGTAGTTTCATCGCTAGTTATTCTGATAAATGTCTTTATAAAGCCTGCTTTCGAAGCGAACCAGCGGAATACGACGGTTGCGCTGATCGGTCGGTTCGACGGCATAGCCGGAAAGATACTGTACGAAGGCCATGCGTTGTCCGCTGGCGGTCGTGATGAACCCTGCAAGATTGTAAACGCCCTGCAGTGAACCTGTTTTAGCGGATACTTTGCCATCTACGCCGGCCGCGTGAAGCCCGGCGCGATACTGCAGAGAACCGTCATGCCCGGCAAGCGGCAGCATTGAAATAAAGTTTAGCTCAGAGTCATGTTGTGCAATGTACTGAAGCACTTGCATCATGGTTGCCGGTGCGATCAAATTATGACGCGATAATCCGGAACCATCGACAGCAATGGTATTACCCAGATCGATTCCCGCCTGTTGGCGCAGGATCTGGCGCACAGCGTCTGAGCCCGCGCGCCAGGTTCCCGGCACGCCAAAACGCGCGTGGCCGATCATGCGGAACACCGTATCAGCAATCATGTTGTCAGACTTTTTCAGCATAATTCGCAGCAAATCGTGCAGCGGAGGCGACTGTTTGCTGGCGATGACCGTTCCGGGCTGGTTGACCTGCGTCTGGCGGAGTAGCGTACCGGAGTAGCTAATGCCTGCCTGCTTCAGTTCATCCTTCAGAATGGCGCCCGCGTAGCTCGCGCCATCTTGTATCGCAAAGGCCAGCGGCAGGGGATCGGCGCGCTGGGTCAGACAGCCGGTGAGCGTGAAACGGTTAAGATCGCCAGGCACCACGTCCAGTTCGCAATACTGGGCATCCGGGGAGCCTTTGGCCAGCGTACGCACCTGGCTAAACATGGTCACCGGGTAGTAGGATGCCACGCGGATAAACGCTAAATCATCCGGTTTGGGCGCGCTGTAAAGGGAAATTGAAAAGCAGTTGCGGTCAACAATCGCGGCGGCGGGTGGTGCGCTAAAGCATTGCGTCATGTCGTTCCACGGCCAGCCTGGCGCTTTATCATGGCTGGCAAAAATCGAGGTGTCGATCAGCACGTTACCCTCGATTTTCGTCACACCGGATTTTTTCAGCACCGCCACCATATTGCGGATATCCTGGCGCTTAAAGGTCGGATCGCCGCCAAAACGGGCGATAAGATCGCCTTTCAGCACACCGCCGTCAATGTTGCCTTTGCTCTCAAGCGTGGTGGTAAAACGAAAGTCAGGGCCGAGCTGAAGCAGCGCGGCGAGGGCAGTGATCACCTTTTGGGTACTGGCAGGCAGCGCCATCTGTTGACTGTGATAGTCAATCTCTGGCGTCTGCGCCCCGACCTTCTGCACCATCAATGCAAGGTTAGCACCTGCGGGTAGCTGATTAATGTACTCATCAACATTCGCGGCCTGAACGCTGAACGCTATACTGGTAGTCAATCCGATGATAAATCTGGAAAATCGCATAATCTCGCGCTAACAACCCGAAAACAAACCGTCATACTACGGTGCATAGCACTGCAAAGTAAACGATGACCCATAGTGAACTTCGCGGTAAAATGCGTATCAAATTGAAAAATTGCTGCTGACCTGGGGCGTTGCTCCCGGGTCGGTTTTCTTTTTGCTTCTTGCCCGCTTAGGGGGGCAGGGGCAGGGAACACTGCTCCCAACAGGAATGTTTAAGAGGTATAACAAATGCAAGCTATTCCGATGACCTTACGTGGTGCCGAAAAACTGCGCGAAGAGCTGGATTTCCTGAAATCCGTTCGTCGCCCTGAAATTATCGCCGCTATCGCGGATGCGCGTGAGCATGGCGACCTGAAGGAGAACGCTGAATACCACGCGGCGCGTGAGCAGCAGGGCTTCTGTGAAGGACGTATCAAAGATATCGAAGCAAAACTGTCCAATGCGCAGGTTATCGATATCACCAAGATGCCTAACAATGGGCGTGTGATCTTTGGTTCAACCGTGACCGTGCTGAACCTGGACAACGACGAAGAGCAGACCTATCGCATCGTGGGTGATGATGAAGCAGACTTCAAACAGAACCTGATTTCCGTGAACTCTCCGATTGCTCGCGGCCTGATTGGCAAAGAGCAGGATGATGTTGTTACCATTCGCACGCCCGGCGGTGAAGTGGAATACGAAATTATCAAGGTTGAATACCTGTAATTCGCATCTCTGGTAAGATGTTGATACATTGTAAAGAAAAGAAAAAGGCCGCATAGCGGCCTTTTATCAACTCAAGGAGCATGGCATTTTGCTCGCCTGCTGACAGAAATCCCTCGTTTCACACAGAAAATGTGTTCGATTCAGGATATCCTTAGCGTGGCAGCGAGATTTTACGCTCTTTAGATGGGCGGTAGAGCACCAGCGTTTTACCGATGACCTGTACATTACAGGCGCCGGTTTCGCGCACGATGGCTTCCACGATCAGGTTTTTAGTGTCTCTGTCTTCAGAGGCGATTTTCACCTTGATCAGCTCGTGGTGTTCCAGCGCTTGTTCAATCTCGGCAAGCACCCCTTCGGTCAAACCATTGTTGCCAAGCATCACTACAGGCTTGAGCGGATGTGCCAGACCTTTAAGGTGCTGTTTTTGTTTAGTACTCAGATTCATCGTATATTTTTGCTTACGTTGGGATTGAAAACGGTTCATTCTACCGCCATCTCCCTTATATCGCCAAATAGCTGCGTAGAAATTTACGTCACAGGCAAGTAACGATGAACCAGGACGGAAATGTTAAATGACAGGTAAAAAGCGTTCTGCCAGCTCCAGCCGCTGGCTTCAGGAACACTTTAGCGATAAATATGTTCAACAGGCGCAGAAAAAGGGGTTGCGTTCCCGTGCCTGGTTTAAACTTGATGAAATACAGCAAAGTGACAAACTTTTTAAGCCGGGGATGACGGTTGTTGACCTCGGTGCGGCACCTGGCGGATGGTCCCAGTATGCGGTAACGCAGATCGGCGGAACGGGCCGAATCATCGCGTGCGATCTTTTACCAATGGATCCTATCGTCGGTGTCGACTTCCTTCAGGGCGACTTTCGTGATGAATTAGTGCTTAAAGCGTTACTTGATCGTGTAGGTGACAGTAAGGTCCAGGTTGTCATGTCAGATATGGCACCAAATATGTGTGGAACACCGGCGGTGGATATCCCCCGCGCCATGTATCTGGTGGAGCTAGCGTTAGAAATGTGTCGTGATGTACTAGCGCCTGGTGGTAGTTTTGTTGTGAAGGTGTTTCAGGGCGAAGGTTTCGAGGAGTATCTTAAGGAAATTCGCTCCCTGTTTGCGAAGGTCAAAGTTCGTAAGCCGGACTCTTCCCGGGCCCGTTCCCGCGAAGTGTATATTGTAGCGACCGGGCGAAAATGATAACCGGTAGATTTCAGGCGAAAGTTTGAATGAAACTGGATATAGAGTATCCTGACGCTGTTTTTAACACAGTTGTAATATGAGGTTAATCCCTTGAGTGACATGGCGAAAAACCTAATACTCTGGCTGGTCATTGCCGTTGTGCTGATGTCAGTATTCCAGAGCTTTGGGCCCAGCGAGTCGAATGGCCGCAAGGTGGATTATTCTACCTTCCTGCAGGAGGTCAATCAGGACCAGGTTCGCGAAGCGCGTATCAACGGACGTGAGATCAACGTTACCAAGAAAGATAGTAACCGTTACACGACTTACATCCCGGTGAACGATCCTAAGCTGCTTGATAACCTTCTGACCAAAAACGTCAAAGTGGTAGGCGAGCCGCCAGAAGAACCAAGCCTGTTGGCTTCAATCTTCATTTCCTGGTTCCCGATGCTGCTTCTCATCGGCGTCTGGATCTTCTTTATGCGCCAGATGCAGGGCGGCGGTGGCAAAGGTGCCATGTCGTTCGGTAAGAGCAAGGCGCGTATGCTGACGGAAGACCAGATTAAGACTACGTTCGCTGACGTTGCAGGTTGTGACGAAGCGAAAGAAGAAGTCGGTGAACTGGTTGAATACCTGCGCGAGCCGAGCCGTTTCCAGAAACTGGGCGGTAAGATCCCGAAAGGCGTGCTGATGGTCGGCCCTCCGGGTACCGGTAAAACCCTGCTGGCGAAAGCTATCGCAGGTGAAGCGAAGGTGCCGTTCTTTACTATTTCAGGTTCTGACTTCGTCGAAATGTTCGTGGGTGTCGGTGCATCTCGTGTGCGTGACATGTTCGAGCAGGCTAAGAAGGCAGCACCATGCATTATCTTCATCGATGAAATCGACGCCGTAGGCCGCCAGCGTGGCGCGGGCCTGGGCGGTGGTCACGATGAACGTGAACAGACCCTGAACCAGATGCTGGTTGAGATGGACGGCTTCGAAGGTAACGAAGGTATTATCGTTATCGCCGCAACTAACCGTCCGGACGTACTTGACCCGGCGCTGCTGCGTCCAGGCCGTTTCGACCGTCAGGTTGTGGTCGGTCTGCCAGATGTTCGTGGTCGTGAACAGATTCTGAAAGTGCACATGCGTCGCGTACCGCTGGCGCCAGATATCGACGCGGCAATTATTGCGCGTGGTACCCCGGGCTTCTCCGGTGCGGATCTGGCTAACCTGGTCAACGAAGCTGCTCTGTTCGCCGCTCGCGGTAACAAGCGCGTGGTGTCCATGGTGGAGTTCGAGAAAGCGAAAGACAAAATCATGATGGGTGCGGAACGTCGCTCCATGGTGATGACGGAAGCGCAGAAAGAGTCCACGGCATATCACGAAGCCGGTCACGCGATTATCGGCCGCCTGGTACCGGAGCACGATCCGGTACACAAAGTGACGATTATTCCGCGCGGTCGTGCGCTGGGTGTGACCTTCTTCCTGCCTGAAGGCGACGCGATCAGCGCCAGCCGTCAGAAACTGGAAAGCCAGATTTCAACCCTGTACGGTGGTCGTCTGGCGGAAGAGATCATTTACGGGCCGGAACATGTTTCTACCGGTGCGTCGAACGACATTAAAGTGGCGACAAACCTGGCACGTAACATGGTCACTCAGTGGGGCTTCTCCGACAAACTCGGTCCGCTGCTTTATGCAGAGGAAGAGGGTGAAGTATTCCTGGGCCGCTCCGTGGCAAAAGCGAAACATATGTCCGATGAGACGGCTCGTATCATCGACCAGGAAGTGAAAGCGCTGATTGAACGTAACTACGGTCGCGCGCGTCAGATCCTGAACGACAATATGGACATCCTGCATTCGATGAAAGATGCGCTCATGAAATATGAGACCATCGATGCACCGCAGATTGACGACCTGATGGCTCGCCGCGAAGTGCGTCCGCCAGCAGGCTGGGAAGACCCAGGTGCTTCCAACAATTCTGACAACAATGGCACCCCGCGTGCGCCGCGTCCGGTCGATGAACCGCGTACGCCGAACCCGGGCAACACCATGTCAGAACAGTTGGGCGACAAGTAAGTCACTGCTGTTGAAGCGTTTGTCTGTATCTCAAACCCTGGAGCTTGCTCCGGGGTTTTTCTTTTTCATTTAACCATATTGATACCAGGGATTTAGCCATGAAACTCTTCGCCCAGGACTCGCATCTCGATCTCTCACATCCTCATGTGATGGGTATCCTGAATGTTACCCCTGACTCCTTCTCTGACGGCGGCACGCACAACACGCTTATCGACGCGGTTAAGCACGCGAATTTAATGATCAACGCGGGTGCTACCATCATTGATGTCGGCGGTGAATCGACGCGCCCAGGGGCAGCGGATGTGTCGGTGGAAGAAGAGCTGGCGCGCGTGGTGCCGGTCGTTGAGGCAATCGCACAACGTTTTGAGGTATGGATCTCCGTCGATACTTCCAAACCAGAAGTGATTCGTGAAGTGGCGAGAGTGGGTGCTCACATTATTAATGATATCCGCTCGCTGACTGAACCCGGTGCAATCGAAGCCGCTGCTGAGTCAGGGTTGCCTGTGTGCCTGATGCACATGCAGGGGCAGCCGAAAACCATGCAGGAGGCGCCGAAGTATGACGATGTCTTTGCTGATGTGAATCGCTTCTTTATTGAGCATATTGAACGCTGTGAGCGTGCAGGCATCCCAAAAGAGAAATTGCTGCTCGACCCGGGGTTCGGTTTCGGTAAAAATCTCTCCCACAACTATGCACTGCTTGCGCGCTTATCGGAATTCCATCACTTCGGCCTGCCGCTGCTGGTGGGGATGTCGAGAAAATCGATGATTGGCCAATTGCTTAACGTAGGGCCGAGCGAGCGCCTGAGTGGTAGTCTGGCCTGCGCGGTCATTGCGGCGATGCAAGGCGCGCATATTATTCGTGTCCATGACGTCAAAGAAACAGTAGAAGCCATGCGCGTGGTGGAAGCCACACTGGCAGCGAAGGAAAACAAACGCTATGAGTAATCGTAAATATTTTGGGACCGATGGTATCCGTGGGCGTGTCGGCGATGCGCCTATCACGCCTGATTTTGTCCTTAAGCTCGGCTGGGCTGCTGGCAAGGTACTCGCACGTCATGGCTCCCGTAAGATCATTATTGGTAAAGATACCCGTATTTCAGGTTATATGCTGGAATCGGCGCTGGAAGCCGGACTGGCAGCCGCGGGGCTGTCAGCTTCCTTTACTGGCCCAATGCCAACGCCGGCCGTTGCGTATCTGACCCGTACCTTCCGCGCGGAAGCGGGAATTGTGATTTCGGCCTCCCATAACCCGTTCTATGACAACGGCATCAAGTTCTTCTCCATTGATGGCACCAAGCTGCCGGATGAAGTGGAAGAAGCCATTGAAGCCGAAATGGAAAAAGAGATCACCTGCGTGGACTCCGCAGAGCTGGGTAAAGCAAACCGTATCGTCGATGCCGCGGGTCGCTATATTGAGTTTTGCAAAGGCACCTTCCCGAACGAACTGAGCCTTGCCCACCTTAAAATTGTGGTGGACTGCGCCAACGGTGCGACCTACCACATTGCGCCAAACGTATTCCGCGAGCTGGGCGCCAAAGTGATCACCATTGGCTGCGAGCCGGATGGTCTGAACATTAACGAGCAGGTTGGCGCGACGGACGTGCGTGCCCTGCAGGCGCGCGTGCTGGCAGAGAAGGCCGACCTGGGTATTGCGCTGGATGGCGACGGCGATCGCGTGATCATGGTCGACCACGAAGGCAACAAGGTTGATGGCGATCAGATCCTCTACATCATCGCCCGCGAAGGGCTGCGTCAGGGTCAACTGCGCGGTGGTGCCGTCGGCACGCTGATGAGCAACATGGGTCTGGAGCTGGCGCTGAAACAGCTGGGTATCCCGTTTGTTCGCGCGAAAGTGGGTGACCGTTACGTGCTGGAGAAGCTTCAGGAGAAAGGCTGGCGCATTGGCGCAGAAAACTCAGGCCACGTGATCCTGCTCGACAAAACCACCACCGGTGACGGCATCGTGGCTGCGCTTCAGGTCGTCGCAGCGATGGCCCGTAACCATATGAGCCTGCACGATCTCTGCAGCGGCATGAAAATGTTCCCGCAGATCCTGGTGAACGTGCGTTTCACGGCAGGTAAAGGCGATCCGCTGGAAAATGACAATGTGAAAGCGGTAATGGCTGACGTTGAAGCGGCGCTGGGAAGCCGTGGCCGCGTGCTGCTGCGTAAGTCCGGAACTGAACCACTGATTCGCGTTATGGTGGAAGGTGAGGATGAAGCGCAGGTGACTGAATTTGCCCACCGTATTGCTGATGCCGTTAAAGCTGCATAAACTTGCACGCTAACTGTTTAAAAAGGCGACTTTTGTCGCCTTTGTTTTAAGCAATTAATGGCTTTTTGCTGTTTTTTTCCGCAGTTGATACAATGGCTCAAAAATGCCCTTGCGAAGGCCATTCGCTTTGGTTAGTATTCACACCCGCTTCAGTGGGAAACAAAATCCTGCTAATTGGTCGAAGCATTGGTATGCGGCAAATCCGCAAGGAACAGGTTGATTATGTACGAAGCTCTTTTAGTTATTTTCCTTATTGTAGCCATCGCTCTCGTAGCGCTGATTATGCTGCAGCAAGGTAAAGGCGCTGATATGGGAGCCTCCTTCGGAGCAGGCGCTTCTGGTACGCTGTTCGGTTCAAGTGGTTCTGCGAACTTCATGACCCGTACGACAGCGATTCTGGCTACGCTGTTCTTCATCATCAGTCTGGTGCTGGGTAATATCAACAGCAACAAGACCAGTAAAGGAAGTGAGTGGGAAAATCTGAGCGCGCCAGCGAAAACTGAGCAGACTCAGCCAGCTGCACCGGCGAAGCCAACCAGCGATATCCCGCAGTAAGTATTCCGTACCGAGGTGGTGGAATTGGTAGACACGCTACCTTGAGGTGGTAGTGCCCTAACGGGCTTGTGGGTTCGAGTCCCATCCTCGGTACCAATATTCCAGAAGAAAGACGTCGAAAGACGTCTTTTTTTTCGTCTGTACTTATTGTTTTCGTAGGCCCGGTAAGCGCAGCGCCACCGGGCAAAATGGCGGGTGGCGCTGCGCTTACCCGCCCTACAAAAGGGCATAAAAAAGGCACCCTAAGAGTGCCTTCTGCATTTCTGAATAGCGATTACTTCTTATCGCTGTGCTCCAGGTTTTCCACCTGCGGCAGGCCGTTACCGGAGCTTGCGGAGAGCAGACCATTCTCAACATAGTTGAACAGCTTTTCACGGGTATCGGTGATGTCCAGGTTACGCATGGTCAGCTGACCAATACGGTCATCTGGCGAGAACACCGACTCACCTTTCTCCATGGTCAGACGCTCTGCTTTATAGGTCAGGTTGTCAGACACGGTGTTCAGGATGGAGTAGTCGTTACCGCGACGCAGTTCCAGAGTGACCTCACCGGTAATGGCACTCGCCACCCAGCGCTGCAGCGCATCACGCAGCATCAGCGCCTGCGGATCGAACCAGCGACCCTGATACAGCAGTTTACCCAGCTGACGACCATGAGAGTGATATTGCTCAATGGTGTCTTCGTTGTGGATCCCGGTCAGCAGACGCTCATAAGCGATATGCAGCAGCGCCATCCCCGGTGCTTCATAAATGCCACGGCTTTTCGCTTCGATAATACGGTTCTCAATCTGGTCGCTCATGCCCAGACCGTGACGGCCGCCAATGCGGTTCGCTTCCAGCATCAGCTCTACATCGTCAGAGAAGGTTTTACCGTTCAGGGCAACCGGATGACCACGCTCGAAACGTACGGTCACCTCTTCTGCCGCGATCTTCACGTTCTCATCCCAGAACTTCACGCCCATGATTGGGTTAACGATCTTCACGCTGGAGTTCAGGAATTCCAGGTCCTTCGCTTCGTGCGTCGCACCCAGCATGTTGGAGTCGGTGGAGTAGGCTTTCTCAACGGACATCTTGTAGTCAAAGCCGCAGGCAATCATAAACTCGGACATTTCATGACGGCCACCCAGCTCGTCGATGAAGTCGGTATCCAGCCAGGGTTTGTAGATCTGCAGCTCGGCGTTGGTCAGCAGGCCATAACGATAGAAACGTTCGATATCGTTACCTTTATAGGTGCTGCCGTCACCCCAGATGTTCACGCCATCTTCTTTCATCGCGGCAACCAGCATCGTGCCGGTAACGGCGCGACCCAGTGGAGTGGTGTTGAAATAGGTCAGACCGCCGGTGGTGTTATGGAACGCACCACACTGAATAGCCGCAATACCTTCCGCGACGAGTTGCTTACGGCAGTCAATCAGGCGCGCGTTTTCTGCGCCATACTCTTTCGCGCGACGAGGAATAGCATCGTAGTCGTCCTCATCCGGCTGACCCAGGTTCGCAGTATATGCATACGGAACCGCTCCCTTCTGGCGCATCCACAGCAGTGCAGCGCTGGTATCCAGGCCGCCTGAGAAAGCGATGCCAATACGTTGTCCTACCGGAAGATGCTTGAGAATCGTCGTCATAGAATAAAACCCTGCTTGATTGACTGATTAGAGACCGCTTTCGCTCTCTTGTGCATTTTTATGCAAAATAAGTGAGTATTCATTTAATCATCTTTTATCGAATACCGGAAGAGACTCGTGCGTTTTTTGTAAAAAATTTGGTCTGTTTCGTCTGATGGAAGTTGGGTTGACAGGTGGGGTCAACTATCAATATACTAAACGCCGATTTTACGTCCCGTCTTCGGTACCAAATCCCAGCATTATTTGCAAATTCTGTCCAAAACGCGTAGAATTTGCCACGTTTCAGGCGCGGGGTGGAGCAGCCTGGTAGCTCGTCGGGCTCATAACCCGAAGGTCGTCGGTTCAAATCCGGCCCCCGCAACCACTTTCCCATAAAGTTCTTTTTCAAATATACTGTGAAGACTCAGAGCCTTCGTAGCTGGATTTGAAAAAATTCTTTCGGAGAGTGCTCCAGGCCACAGTTGTGGCTATAGGGTTCAGTTATCTAAAGCCCCGATTTATCGGGGTTTTTTGTTATCTGACTACAGAATAACTGGGCTTTACGCCCTTTTTTTATGTCTTGGGGGTGGGCTTGTCCACATTAGAGCAAAAATTAACAGAGATGATTACTGCACCGGTCGAAGCACTGGGCTACGAACTGGTCGGCATCGAATTCGTTCGCGGCCGTACATCGACGCTGCGCATCTATATTGATAGTGAAGATGGCATCAATGTTGATGATTGTGCTGATGTCAGCCACCAGGTGAGTGCGGTTCTTGATGTTGAAGACCCAATTACCGTTGCGTACAACCTGGAAGTTTCCTCACCTGGCCTCGATCGTCCGATGTTCACGGCCGAGCACTATGTGCGCTTTACCGGTGAAGAAGTGGCTCTCGTTCTGCGTATGGCCGTACAGAACCGCCGTAAATGGCAGGGAATTATCAAAGCCGTTGATGGTGAAATGATCACGGTGACAGTCGAAGGCAAAGATGAAGTGTTCGCGCTGAGTAATATCCAGAAGGCGAACCTGGTTCCCCACTTTTAACAGTCTGGATTGAGGTGAAAAGCCCGCGATGAACAAAGAAATTTTGGCTGTTGTTGAAGCCGTCTCCAACGAGAAATCACTGCCGCGTGAGAAGATTTTCGAAGCGCTGGAAAGTGCACTGGCTACAGCAACCAAGAAAAAATACGAACAAGAGATCGATGTTCGCGTAGAAATCGATCGTAAAAGCGGTGACTTCGATACATTCCGTCGTTGGGTAATTGTTGAAGAAGTGACCCAGCCGACCAAAGAGATCACGCTGGAAGCGGCACGTTTTGAAGACGAAAGTCTGAACGTGGGTGACTACGTTGAAGATCAGATTGAATCTGTCACCTTTGACCGTATCACTACCCAGACCGCGAAACAGGTTATCGTGCAGAAAGTGCGCGAAGCCGAGCGCGCACTGGTGGTTGACCAGTTCCGCGATCAGGAAGGCGAAATCATTACCGGCGTGGTGAAGAAAGTAAACCGCGACAACATCTCTCTGGAGATCAAATCCGAAGGGATGCCGGGTAACGCTGAAGCGGTGATCCTGCGTGAAGACATGCTGCCGCGTGAAAACTTCCGCCCGGGCGACCGTATCCGTGGTGTGCTGTACGCCGTGCGTCCTGAAGCGCGTGGTGCTCAACTGTTCGTGACCCGTTCTAAACCGGAAATGCTGGTTGAACTGTTCCGTATCGAAGTACCGGAAATCGGTGAAGAAGTCATCGAAATCAAAGCGGCGGCTCGCGATCCGGGCTCCCGTGCGAAAATTGCGGTGAAAACGAACGACAAGCGTATCGACCCGGTCGGTGCTTGCGTCGGTATGCGTGGTGCGCGTGTTCAGGCGGTATCTACCGAGCTGGGCGGCGAACGTATTGATATCGTTCTGTGGGATGACAACCCGGCGCAATTCGTGATCAACGCAATGGCTCCGGCAGATGTGGCGTCTATCGTTGTTGACGAAGACAAACACACCATGGATATCGCTGTTGAAGCGGGCAACCTGGCGCAGGCGATTGGCCGTAACGGTCAGAACGTACGTCTGGCGTCACAGCTGAGCGGCTGGGAACTCAACGTAATGACCGTTGACGACCTGCAGGCCAAGCATCAGGCTGAAGCCCATGCGGCGATCGATACCTTCACCAAATACCTCGACATTGACGAAGATTTCGCCACTGTTCTGGTTGAGGAAGGTTTCTCTACGCTGGAAGAACTGGCCTATGTGCCAATGAAAGAGCTGCTGGAAATTGACGGTCTGGATGAACCAACCGTTGAAGCCCTGCGTGAACGCGCTAAAAACGCACTGACCACCCTGGCACTGGCTCAGGAAGAAAGCCTTGGCGATAAGAAGCCGGCTGATGACCTGCTGAATCTGGAAGGTCTTGATCGTGCGATTGCGTTCAAGCTGGCTGCCCGTGGTGTTTGTACGCTGGAAGATCTCGCTGAGCAAGGCGTTGATGACCTGGCTGATATCGAAGGTTTAACCGACGAGAAAGCCGGCGAACTCATCATGGCCGCACGTAATATTTGCTGGTTCGGCGACGAAGCGTAATAAACTGTAGCAGGAAGGAACAGCATGACTGATGTAACTGTAAAATCGCTGGCTGCTGAGATTCAGACCTCCGTGGACCGCCTGGTACAGCAATTTGCTGATGCAGGGATCCCGAAGTCCGCTGATGACTCGGTGACCGCGCAAGAAAAACAAACCTTGTTAACGCACCTGAACCGTGAGCACGGTTCTACGCCTGACAAGTTAACGCTGCAGCGCAAAACGCGCAGCACGTTGAATATTCCTGGTACCGGTGGCAAAAGTAAATCGGTACAAATTGAAGTCCGCAAGACGCGCACCTTTGTAAAACGTGATCCGCAAGAGGCAGAACGCCTTGCCGCGGAAGAGCAGGCACAGCGTGAAGCGGAAGAACAAGCTCAGCGTGAGGCGGAAGCTGCCGCCAAACGCGAGGCAGAATTAAAAGCTGAACGTGAGGCCGCAGAAAAAGCGAAACGCGACGCCAGTGATAAAGTGAAGCGTGACGCTGCGGAAAAAGACAAAGTGAGCAATCAACAGACAGACGAAATGACCAAAACTGCCCAGGCTGAAAAAGCCCGTCGTGAAAATGAAGCTGCCGAACTGAAGCGTAAAGCCGAAGAAGAAGCACGCCGCAAGCTCGAAGAAGAAGCTCGCCGCGTCGCTGAAGAAGCACGCCGTATGGCAGAAGAAAACGAGAAGAACGGTGTGAATACCGTTGAACCGACTGAAGACACCAGCGACTACCACGTCACCACTTCTCAGCACGCACGTCAGGCTGAAGATGACAACGACCGTGAAGTAGAAGGCGGCCGTGGCCGTGGTCGTAATGCAAAAGCTGCGCGTCCTGCGAAGAAAGGTAACAAGCACGCTGAATCCAAAGCCGATCGTGAAGAAGCACGCGCTGCTGTTCGCGGTGGTAAAGGTGGCAAGCGTAAAGGTTCCGCTCTGCAGCAGAGCTTCCAGAAGCCCGCTCAGGCTGTTAACCGTGACGTCGTGATCGGCGAAACCATCACCGTTGGCGAACTGGCGAACAAGATGGCGGTTAAAGGCTCTCAGGTCATCAAAGCGATGATGAAGCTGGGCGCAATGGCGACCATCAACCAGGTTATCGACCAGGAAACCGCGCAGCTGGTTGCCGAAGAGATGGGCCACAAAGTTATCCTGCGTCGTGAAAACGAGCTGGAAGAAGCCGTAATGAGCGACCGTGATACTGGCGCTGCGGCTGAACCGCGTGCACCGGTTGTGACCATTATGGGTCACGTTGACCACGGTAAAACCTCTCTGCTTGACTACATTCGTTCTACGAAAGTTGCCTCTGGCGAAGCGGGTGGTATTACCCAGCACATCGGTGCTTACCACGTAGAAACCGACAACGGTATGATTACCTTCCTGGATACCCCAGGCCACGCAGCGTTTACGTCTATGCGTGCTCGTGGTGCTCAGGCAACGGATATCGTTGTGCTGGTTGTTGCTGCAGACGACGGCGTAATGCCGCAAACCATCGAAGCTATCCAGCACGCGAAAGCGGCGCAGGTGCCTCTGGTTGTTGCAGTCAACAAAATCGATAAGCCAGAAGCCGATCTGGACCGTGTTAAAAACGAACTGTCTCAGTATGGCGTTATGCCGGAAGAGTGGGGCGGTGAAGCACAGTTCATCCCAGTATCTGCTAAAGCGGGTACCGGTATTGACGACCTTCTGAACGCTATCCTGCTGCAGGCTGAAGTTCTGGAGCTGAAAGCCGTGCGTAAAGGTATGGCGAGCGGTGCGGTGATCGAATCCTTCCTGGATAAAGGTCGTGGCCCGGTTGCAACCGTTCTGGTTCGTGAAGGTACCCTGCTTAAGGGCGATATCGTTCTGTGTGGCTTCGAATACGGTCGTGTTCGTGCGATGCGTAACGAACTGGGTCAGGAAGTGCTGGAAGCGGGTCCGTCCATTCCAGTTGAAATCCTCGGTCTGTCCGGTGTGCCGGCTGCCGGTGACGAAGTGACCGTCGTGCGTGACGAGAAGAAAGCGCGTGAAGTGGCACTGTATCGTCAGGGCAAATTCCGTGAAGTTAAACTGGCTCGTCAGCAGAAATCTAAACTCGAGAACATGTTTGCTAACATGACCGAGGGTGAAGTTCACGAAGTGAACGTTGTGCTGAAAGCTGACGTTCAGGGTTCTGTGGAAGCGATCTCCGACTCCTTGCTGAAACTGTCTACCGACGAAGTGAAAGTGAAGATCATCGGTTCTGGCGTAGGTGGTATCACCGAAACCGACGCGACCCTGGCTGCTGCGTCCAACGCCATCCTGGTAGGCTTCAACGTGCGTGCTGATGCTTCTGCTCGCCGCGTGATCGAAGCGGAAAGCCTGGATCTGCGCTACTACTCCGTCATCTATAACCTGATCGACGAAGTGAAAGCGGCGATGAGCGGCATGCTGTCTCCTGAGCTGAAACAGCAGATCATCGGTCTGGCTGAAGTGCGTGACGTGTTCAAATCACCGAAATTCGGTGCGATCGCGGGCTGTATGGTTACCGAAGGTACCATCAAGCGTCACAACCCAATCCGCGTACTGCGTGACAACGTGGTTATCTACGAAGGTGAGCTGGAATCTCTGCGCCGCTTCAAAGATGACGTTAACGAAGTCCGTAACGGCATGGAATGTGGTATCGGTGTGAAGAACTACAACGACGTACGCGTTGGCGATATGATCGAAGTGTTCGAAATCATCGAGATCCAACGCAGCATCGATTAATTGAGATCGTAGGCCGGGTTAGCGAAGCGCCATCCGGCAATTATTTCAAAAGGGGCTTAAGCCCCTTTTTTGTCTGGAGAATTTATTATGGCGAAAGAATTTGGTCGCCCACAGCGCGTGGCGCAGGAAATGCAAAAAGAGATCGCGCTTATCCTGCAACGCGAAATTAAAGACCCTCGCATCGGCGTGATGACCACCGTGTCCGGCGTGGAAATGTCCCGTGACCTGGCCTACGCCAAAGTGTTCGTCACCTTCCTGAACGATCAGGACGAAGCGGCCGTGAAGAACGGCATTAAAGCGCTGCAGGAAGCCTCCGGGTTTATCCGCTCTCTGCTCGGCAAAGCGATGCGTCTGCGTATCGTGCCTGAGCTGACCTTCTTCTACGACAACTCGCTGGTAGAAGGTATGCGCATGTCCAATCTGGTGACCAGCGTGGTGAAACATGACGACGAACGTCGTGTTAACCCGACGGACGACAGCAAGGAGGACTAATGAGTCGTCCTCGTCGTCGTGGTCGCGACGTGCATGGCGTGCTGCTGCTGGACAAACCGCAGGGGGCATCCAGCAACGACGTGCTGCAAAAAGTGAAGCGTCTTTATAACGCCAACCGGGCGGGCCACACCGGCGCGCTCGATCCGCTGGCGACCGGTATGCTGCCGATCTGCCTGGGAGAGGCGACAAAGTTTTCCCAGTATCTGCTCGACTCCGATAAGCGTTACCGCGTTATCGCGAAGCTCGGCCAGCGCACGGATACCTCCGACGCGGATGGCCAGGTCGTGGAAGAACGTCCGGTGACCTTCAGTGCTGAACAGCTTGACGCTGCGCTGGAGAGCTTCCGCGGGGACACGATGCAGGTGCCGTCGATGTATTCCGCCCTGAAATACCAGGGCAAGAAACTCTACGAATATGCGCGTCAGGGCATTGACGTTCCGCGCGAAGCCCGTCCGATAACCGTGTATGAGCTGCTCTTTATTCGCCACGAAGGTGATGAGCTGGAGCTGGAAGTGCACTGTTCCAAAGGGACGTACATTCGTACCATCATCGACGACCTCGGTGAAAAACTAGGTTGCGGTGCGCATGTTATCTACCTGCGCCGTCTGGCGGTGAGTAAGTACCCGGTTGAGCGGATGGTGACGCTTGAGCACCTGCGCGAGCTGGTTGAACAGGCGGAAGTACAGGGGATCGCGCCAGCAGCGTTGCTGGATCCCTTGCTGATGCCAATGGACAGTCCGGCAGCGGACTTCCCGGTGGTTAATCTTCCTTTAACATCGTCCGTTTACTTTAAGAACGGCAACCCGGTTCGCACGGCGGAAGCTCCGCTGGAAGGGCTGGTGCGCGTGACCGAAGGTGACGACGGTAAGTTTATCGGCATGGGCGAAATGGATGGCGAAGGGCGCGTTGCGCCGCGTCGTCTGGTCGTCGAATATCCGGTCGACGCGTGACGGTGATAACGCCTCATCTTGCGATAAGCAGGGGAGACGAGTAGAATATTGCCGCTTAACGCCTGGTAAATTGTTTAACAATCTGCGAGGCGTACATGGGGTCGCTGAATTAGAGATCGGCACCCTTACATTCTTTATACTTTGGAGTTTTAAAATGTCTCTAAGCGTTGAAGCTAAAGCTAAAATCGTTTCTGAGTTTGGTCGTGGTACTAACGACAGCGGTTCTACCGAAGTTCAGGTTGCTCTGCTGACTGCACAGATTAACCACCTGCAGGGTCACTTTGCAGAGCACAAAAAAGATCACCACAGCCGTCGTGGTCTGCTGCGTATGGTTTCTCAGCGTCGTAAACTGCTCGACTACCTGAAACGTAAAGATGTTGCACGTTACACCGCGCTGATCGAGCGTCTGGGTCTGCGTCGCTAAGTCTTGCGAGTTTCAGAAAAGGGGGCCTGATGGCCCCTTTTTTCAACCAGACGGCAGCAATTCACTGGAAACTATTGTATTGTTGCTATAAATGATCTTCATTGCAGAGGTTCGCGCGGCTAATGAGAGGCTTCACCCATGGGGGTGTCGGTTGTCATTAGTCGCGAGGATGCGAAGAAGGTCGGGTTAAATCGACAGCACGCCGGTGGTGTGCTGTCATACATTTAAGAAAGGACAGAATTTTGCTGAATCCGATCGTTCGTAAATTCCAGTATGGTCAACATACCGTCACGCTGGAAACCGGCATGATGGCACGTCAGGCTACTGCTGCCGTTATGGTAAGCATGGATGACACCGCGGTGTTCGTCACCGTAGTGGGCCAGAAAAAAGCTAAACCAGGTCAGGACTTCTTCCCGCTGACCGTTAACTACCAGGAGCGTACCTACGCTGCCGGTAAAATCCCTGGTGGTTTCTTCCGTCGTGAAGGCCGTCCAAGCGAAGGCGAAACTCTGATCGCGCGTCTGATTGACCGCCCGGTTCGTCCGCTGTTCCCGGAAGGCTTCGTTAACGAAGTACAGGTTATCGCAACCGTAGTTTCCGTTAACCCACAGGTTAACCCGGACATCGTTGCGATGATCGGTGCATCTGCAGCCCTGTCACTGTCTGGTATTCCATTCAATGGCCCAATCGGTGCCGCGCGCGTGGGTTACATCAATGACCAGTACGTGCTGAACCCAACTCAGGAAGAGCTGAAAGAAAGTAAGCTGGACCTGGTTGTTGCCGGTACTGAAGCGGCGGTTCTGATGGTTGAATCCGAAGCAGAACTGCTGAGCGAAGACCAGATGCTGGGCGCTGTGGTCTTCGGCCACGATCAGCAGCAGATCGTTATCCAGAACATCAACGACCTGGTGAAAGAAGCCGGTAAGCCACGTTGGGACTGGCAGCCAGAAGCAGCAAACGACGCGCTTAACGCACGTGTTGCGGCACTGGCAGAGTCTCGTCTGAGCGACGCGTACCGCATCACCGACAAACAGGAGCGCTATGCTCAGGTTGATGTGATCAAATCTGAAGTGACCGCGACCCTGGTTGCTGAAGACGAAACGCTGGACGCTAACGAAATTGGCGAAATCCTGCACGCTATCGAGAAAAACGTTGTTCGTAGCCGCGTACTGGCCGGCGAGCCGCGTATTGATGGCCGTGAAAAAGACATGATCCGTGGTCTGGATGTGCGTACTGGCGTACTGCCACGTACTCACGGTTCCGCACTGTTTACCCGTGGTGAAACGCAGGCCCTGGTCACCGCGACCCTGGGTACCGCTCGTGACGCACAGATCATCGACGAACTGATGGGCGAGCGCACTGACAACTTCCTGTTCCACTACAACTTCCCTCCGTACTCCGTAGGGGAAACCGGCATGGTTGGCTCGCCGAAGCGTCGTGAAATTGGTCACGGTCGTCTGGCGAAGCGCGGCGTGCTGGCCGTGATGCCAGAAGCTGACAAATTCCCGTACACCGTACGTGTGGTGTCTGAAATCACCGAATCTAACGGTTCTTCTTCCATGGCTTCCGTATGTGGTGCTTCTCTGGCACTGATGGATGCAGGCGTGCCGATCAAAGCCGCTGTTGCGGGTATCGCAATGGGCCTGGTGAAAGAAGGCGACAACTTCGTTGTTCTGTCTGACATTCTGGGTGACGAAGATCATCTCGGCGATATGGACTTCAAAGTGGCGGGTTCCCGCGACGGTATCTCTGCACTGCAGATGGATATCAAAATTGAAGGTATCACTAAAGAGATCATGCAGGTTGCTCTGAACCAGGCTAAAGGTGCGCGTCTGCACATCCTGGGCGTGATGGAACAGGCGATTAACGCGCCGCGTGGCGACATTTCTCAGTTCGCTCCACGTATCCACACCATCAAGATCAATCCAGACAAGATCAAAGATGTTATCGGTAAGGGCGGTTCCGTAATCCGTGCGCTGACCGAAGAGACGGGCACCACCATCGAAATCGAAGATGACGGTACTGTGAAGATCGCAGCAACCGACGGCGAGAAAGCGAAATTCGCTATCCGTCGTATCGAAGAGATCACCGCTGAAATCGAAGTGGGCCGTATCTACAACGGTAAAGTGACCCGTATCGTTGACTTTGGCGCGTTCGTTGCCATCGGTGGCGGTAAAGAAGGTCTGGTTCACATCTCTCAGATCGCTGACAAGCGCGTTGAGAAAGTGACCGATTACCTGCAGATGGGTCAGGAAGTACCGGTTAAAGTTCTGGAAGTTGACCGCCAGGGCCGTATCCGTCTGAGCATTAAAGAAGCAACCGAGCAGTCTCAGCCTGCTGCGGCGCCGGAAACTCCGGCTGCTGAACAGCAAGGCGAGTAAGGTTGCCATTTGCCCTCCGCATTGCGGAGGGCCTGGTATCAGGCAGGACGCCTTGTTAAGCCGCCGGGGGACAGGACGTTCATCCAATAGTTGTCTTCGGGAGTGGGAAATGAAGCCTTTTTTGCGCTGGTGTTTCGTTGCGACAGCTTTAACGCTGGCAGGATGCAGCAACTCTGCCTGGCGTAAGAGCGAAGTCCTCGCAGTGCCATTGCAACCGACTTTGCAGCAGGAAGTGATTCTGGCACGCATGGAACAAATTCTTGCCAGTCGGGCTTTAACCGATGACGAACGCGCACAGCTTTTATATGAGCGCGGAGTGTTGTATGATAGTCTCGGTCTGAGGGCATTGGCGCGAAATGATTTTTCACAAGCGCTGGCTATCCGACCTGATATGCCTGAAGTATTCAATTACTTAGGCATTTATTTAACGCAGGCAGGCAATTTTGATGCTGCCTATGAAGCGTTTGATTCTGTACTTGAGCTTGATCCAACTTACAACTACGCGCACTTGAATCGCGGTATCGCATTGTACTACGGCGGTCGTGATAAGTTAGCGCAAGATGATCTGCTGGCGTTTTATCAAGACGATCCTAATGATCCTTTCCGTAGCCTGTGGCTTTACATCGTTGAGCAGAAGCTCGATGAGAAGCAGGCAAAAGAGGCCCTGAAACAGCGCTTCGATAAATCGGACAAGGAACAGTGGGGATGGAACATTGTCGAGTTCTACCTGGGCAACATTAGCGAAGCAACGCTGATGGAACGCCTCAAGGCGGACGCAACGGATAACACCTCGCTCGCTGAGCATCTCAGTGAAACCAACTTCTATTTAGGTAAGTACTACCTAAGTCTGGGGGATAAGGACAGCGCTACGGCACTGTTCAAATTAGCGGTTGCTAACAACGTACACAACTTCGTTGAGCACCGTTATGCATTGTTGGAATTATCGCTCTTGGGCCAGGAGCAAGACGACCTGGCAGAATCGGACCAGCAATAGCTGACGACATAAACATCAGCCCGTAATCTTTTGATTGCCATCACCTTAACTGGTGAGGGCGTTGTTGTTCGTCAATACACCTACTTTGAGCCGGTTCACACTTTTCAATGAAAATTGCTAATCATTTTCACGATGAGCTAAGTAGACTGGCCGCCATTAATATCGAGGCACTTGTACTACATGGCTGAATTCGAAACCACTTTTGCAGATCTGGGCCTGAAGGCTCCTATCCTTGAAGCCCTTAACGATCTGGGTTACGAAAAACCATCTCCGATCCAGGCTGAGTGTATCCCACACCTGCTTTCTGGTCGTGACGTGCTGGGCATGGCCCAGACTGGTAGCGGTAAAACTGCAGCGTTCTCGCTGCCGCTGCTGAACAACATCGATCCGGACCTGCGTGCACCGCAGATCCTTGTCCTGGCTCCAACCCGTGAACTGGCTGTTCAGGTTGCTGAAGCCATGACGGAATTCTCTAAACATATGCGCGGCGTAAACGTGGTAGCCCTTTACGGTGGCCAGCGTTATGACGTGCAGTTACGCGCCCTGCGCCAGGGCCCACAGATTGTTGTCGGTACGCCGGGCCGTCTGCTGGATCACCTGAAGCGCGGTACGCTGGATCTCTCTAAACTGAGTGGTCTGGTACTGGACGAAGCAGATGAAATGCTGCGTATGGGCTTCATCGAAGACGTCGAAACCATCATGGCGCAGATCCCAGAAGGTCATCAGACCGCGCTGTTCTCTGCTACCATGCCAGAAGCGATTCGTCGTATCACCAAACGCTTCATGAAAGATCCTCAGGAAGTGCGTATTCAGTCCAGCGTCACCACTCGCCCGGACATCAGCCAGAGCTACTGGTCTGTGTACGGCATGCGCAAAAACGAAGCGCTGGTACGTTTCCTGGAAGCGGAAGATTTTGATGCGGCGATTATCTTCGTGCGTACCAAAAACGCGACCCTGGAAGTGGCTGAAGCGCTGGAGCGTAACGGCTACAACAGCGCAGCACTGAACGGTGACATGAACCAGGCTCTGCGTGAGCAGACGCTGGAGCGCCTGAAAGACGGTCGTCTGGATATCCTGATTGCAACCGACGTGGCAGCACGTGGTCTGGACGTTGAGCGTATCAGCCTGGTTGTTAACTACGACATCCCGATGGATTCCGAGTCTTACGTTCACCGTATCGGCCGTACCGGTCGTGCGGGTCGTGCGGGCCGTGCGCTGCTGTTCGTTGAGAACCGCGAGCGTCGTCTGCTGCGTAACATCGAACGCACCATGAAGCTGACTATTCCAGAAGCTGAACTGCCAAACGCAGAACTGCTGGGCAAACGCCGTCTGGAAAAATTCGCCGCGAAAGTACAGCAGCAGCTGGAAAGCAGCGATCTGGATCAGTACCGTGCACTGCTGTCGCAGATTCAGCCTACGGCTGAAGGCGAAGAGCTGGACATGGAAACCCTGGCTGCGGCACTGCTGAAAATGGCGCAGGGCGAACGTACTCTGATCGTGCCACCTGATGCGCCAATGCGTCCTAAGCGTGAATTCCGTGACCGTGACGATCGCTTTGAACGTCGTGGCGACCGTAACGATCGTGGCCCACGTGGTGACCGTCCAGAGCGTGGTGGTGAAGACCGTCCACGTCGTGAACGCCGTGAAGCGGGCGATATGGAACTGTACCGCATTGAAGTGGGCCGTGATGATGGTGTTGAAGTTCGTCACATCGTTGGCGCGATCGCTAACGAAGGCGACATCAGCAGCCGTTACATCGGTAACATCAAGCTGTTCGCATCCCACTCTACCATCGAGCTGCCAAAAGGTATGCCGGGCGAAGTACTGCAGCACTTTACTCGCACCCGCATCCTGAACAAGCCGATGAACATGCAGCTGCTGGGCGATGCTCAGCCACGTCCTGACCGTGGTGGCGAACGTCGTGGCGGTGGTCGCAGTTTCGGCGGCGAGCGTCGTGAAGGCGGTCGCACAGAAGGTCGCGGTGGTGAAGGTCGTCGTTTCTCCGGCGAGCGCCGCGAAAACCGTGGCCCACGCCGTGAAGAAGGCACCAGCCGTCGTCGTTTCGGTGACGCGTAAGCCTTACGCTTCTGACGTAAAGTAAAATATACAGCCCCGATAAATGCTATCGGGGCTTTTTTTATTCCCTTTGTACTCTTGTACTGGTACAGTGCGTCACACTAAAATGCAGAACCGCATAATTGACTGGAGAAAAGGCTGTATGGCGACACTAACCACCACCCAAACGTCACCTTCGCTGCTTGGCGGCGTGGTGATCATCGGCGGAACCATTATAGGTGCCGGGATGTTTTCCCTGCCTGTGGTCATGTCCGGTGCGTGGTTCTTCTGGTCGCTGGCGGCGCTGGTCTTTACCTGGTTCTGTATGCTCCATTCCGGGCTGATGATCCTTGAGGCGAACCTCAACTACCGCATTGGCTCCAGCTTCGACACCATCACCAAAGATCTGCTGGGCAAGGGCTGGAACCTGGTAAACGGGCTTTCCATCGCGTTTGTGCTCTACATTCTGACCTACGCGTACATTTCCGCGAGCGGTTCGATACTGCACCACACCTTTGCTGAGATGTCGCTAAACGTTCCGGCGCGTCTGGCGGGTCTGTGTTTTGCTCTGGGCGTGGCCTTTATCGTCTGGATGAGTACCAAAGCGGTGAGCCGCATGACGGCGATTGTGTTGGGCGCAAAGGTCATCACCTTCTTCCTGACCTTCGGTAGCCTGCTGGGGCACGTCACGCCCGCCACGCTGTTTAATGTCGCGGAAGTGAATACTTCCTACACCCCGTACCTGCTGATGACGCTGCCGTTCTGTCTGGCATCGTTTGGCTACCACGGTAACGTGCCGAGCCTGATGAAGTACTACGGCAAAGATCCACGCACCATCGTGAAGTGTCTGGTCTACGGTACGCTGCTGGCGCTGGGCCTGTATGTGATTTGGCTGCTAGGGACGATGGGCAACATCCCGCGTCCAGAGTTTATCGGCATTGCGCAGAAGGGCGGTAACATTGATGTGCTGGTTCAGGCGCTGAGCGGCGTGCTGAACAGCCGCAGCCTGGATCTGCTGCTGGTGATCTTCTCCAACTTTGCCGTGGCGAGCTCTTTCCTGGGCGTGACGCTGGGTCTGTTTGACTACCTGGCGGATCTCTTTGGCTTTGATGATTCTGCGATGGGGCGTTTCAAAACGGCGCTGCTGACGTTCCTGCCGCCCGTTGCGGGGGGGCTGCTGTGGCCGAACGGTTTCCTGTACGCCATCGGCTATGCGGGTCTGGCGGCAACCATCTGGGCGGCTATTGTGCCGGCGCTGCTGGCGCGTAAATCACGTAAACGCTTCGGTAGCCCTAAATTCCGCGTCTGGGGCGGCAAACCGATGATTGCGCTGATTCTGCTGTTTGGGGTGGGTAACGCGGTGATTCACGTGCTGTCGAGCTTTAATCTGTTGCCGGTATACCAGTAAAACGTGCGGCTTGCTCCCTCACCCCGACCCTCTCCCAAAGGGAGAGGGAGCAAAGCAAAAAACTACCCCACCAACTCCTCTTTCACCTGCATCGCCAAATCAAACGAATGCAAACGCGCCTGGTGATCGAAAATCTGGCCGTTAACCATAATCTCATCCGCCTGCGTTTCACGCAGCACCGCTTCCAGACCGTGTCGCACTTTCGCTTTATCCCCCACCAGCGACATGCTCAGCGCCTGCTGCACGCCATACTGCTCAGAGGCAGACCACAGCTGATGCATATTCTCCACTGGCGGTGGAAGTTGCCCGGTCTCACCGCGGCGCAGCTTCACAAACGCCTGCTGCATGGAGGTAAACAGGAATTCAGCATCGCGATTACTGTCGGCGGCAATGATGTTAATACACACCATCGCGTACGGTTTCTCCAGACGTTCAGACGGTTTAAAGTTCGTACGATAGAGATGCAGAGCCTGATGCAGCATATCCGGTGCGAAATGCGAGGCAAACGCAAACGGCAAACCCAGCTGCGCGGCAAGCTGCGCGCTATAAAGACTTGAACCCAGCAGCCACACCGGGATCTTCTCGCCGTAGCCCGGCACCGGGCGCACGTGTGGGTTCGGATCGCGCGCGTCAAACCAGTCAACCAGTTCAGCCACATCGCGCGGGAAGTTGTCGATATCGCCGCTCATATGGCGACGCAGGGCGCGCATGGTCGGCTGGTCGCTACCCGGCGCACGACCCAGCCCCAAATCAATACGGCCAGGATAGAGGGTATTCAGCGTGCCAAACTGCTCGGCAATCACCAGCGGGGCGTGGTTCGGCAGCATCACGCCACCGGAGCCCAGATGCAATGTCGTTGTGTTCGCCGCCAGATAACCAATCAGTACCGAGGTGGCGGCGCTGGCAATGCCGACCATGTTGTGGTGCTCGGCCAGCCAGTAGCGATGGTAGCCACGCTTTTCAGCCAGTTGAGCCAGATCGAGAGAATGCGAAAAGGCTTCTCTGGCCGAGGAGCCTTGTGGGATCGGCGCCAGGTCCAGCACCGAAAACGAAAGGGTTTTGTCAGTCATAACAGCTCACTTTGTCGACGGTCAGTCTTTAATACTGCATTAAAAAATGATAACCGTTGTTAACAAAGTGAGCTTTTTTTAGGCCTGCAGTTCCAGCCCGGCCAGGCGTTTCCAGTAACCATTACAGTCGCTGTTTGCCGTTAGCGGCAGCGGAGCTGCGCCGTTTTCATTTGCGCGGAAGGCGTCCAGCATCGCGAACACGCCGGTATCCAGAGGGGATAAACGCACTATGTCCACCAGGCCGTCCATCGACGCCAGTTCGTTGCCCAGGTTATAGACATAGCCGCTCATGGTCTGAATCCCGTTCAGGACAAACACCTGCTGATTTTCCTGGGATAGCACGCTGCGCCCGTTCGGGTACTTGATGCAGCAGGTTTCACACTCGTCTTTCGGGCGGTCTTCCGAACGCGCGGTAAAGCAGCGCGCGGAATAAGCCAGCGGAAGATGGCCGTAGCTCAGCACTTCCACTTCAAACTGATTGCGAATGCCGAGATCGTCACACTGCGTCAGCAGGTTTACCAGCCAGTCGCGGGAGAGTTCCACCGGCATACACCAGCGCGTCATTCCCTGTTTGAGCAGCAGGCGCAGCGTGACGGCGTTATAGCAGTTCAATGCATGACCCGCGACGAACGGTAACTTACGTTCGGCGCACATGTTCACCACGCCCAGGTCGCTCGCTTCCAGCAGGAATTCACCGTTTTCAACGTAGCGTTTCAGTTCACCCAGTTCGGACGAGGCTTGCACCAGCGCGAGCGTCGAGAGCACCACCTGTTTACCGCTTCCGGCGAGACTTTTCGCCATCTCCAGCCAGTCGCCCACTTTGGTGGCGCGGCGCTTGCTGCACACGGCTTCACCGAGATAAATCACATCAGCGCTGCTGGTGGCGGCCTGTTGGTAAAAATCTTCCAGCGTCTCTTTTGGCCAGTAGTAGAGCACCGGTCCTAATGAATATTTCATGGTTATCTCACTGCCATTTACGGTGATACGCGCCAAGCGTCGTTTGCGTGCCTTCGGACATAGAACCGAGCGTCTCCATCCAGGTTGCCTGCGGAGCATAGTTTTGCGGGTCCGCCATGCAGCGGTCGATAGCCTGACGCCAGACTTTCGCCACTTGACTCACATAGGCCGGGCTACGCTGGCGACCTTCAATTTTTACCGAGGCAATATTCGCCGCCAGCAGTTCCGGCAGCAGCTCCAGCGTGTTGAGGCTGGTAGGCTCTTCCAGCGCGTGGTAGCGCTCACCGTCAACCAGATATCGGCCTTTGCATAACGTTGGATAACCCGCGTTTTCGCCGTCCTGATAGCGGTCAATCAACACTTCATTCAGGCGTGATTCCAGCCCCTGCGGGGTTTGTTGCCAGCGGACAAAGCGGGCAGGAGAGCAGGCCCCAACGGTATTGGGTGATTCACCGGTTAAATAAGAAGAAAGGTAGCAACGGCCTTCGGCCATGATGCACAGGCTGCCAAAGGCAAAAACTTCCAGCGGCACTGGCGTGACGCGCGCGAGTTGCTTAACCTGATGAATGGAGAGCACGCGGGGCAGCACCACGCGAGCGACGTCAAAGTGTTGATGATAAAAACGCACGGCCTCTTCATTCGTGGCGGATGCCTGAACAGAGACGTGGCGCTCAATATGCGGATAGCGTTCTGCCGCATACTCAAGCATGGCGAGGTCGGCCAGGATTAACGCATCGGCACCCAGCTGTGCGGCCATATCCACCGCGCGCTGCCAGCGGGCATAGCCGTCAGGATGCGCAAAGGTATTAATGGCAATATGCAGTTTGCGGCGGTGCTGGTGAACGAAGTTAACGGCTTCCTGAAGCTTTTTCTCCGTAAAGTTGAGGCCAGCAAAATGGCGGGCGTTGGTATCATCTTTCAGCCCGATATAGACCGCATCGGCCCCATTTTCGATGGCCGCCTTAAGCGCCGGTAGGTTACCGGCAGGGCAGAGCAGCTCCATAAATTATCCTGATGTAGTCGATCGCAAAATTGTTAACGAGCTGGGATTTTAATTAACCCCTGGGCGACAATTTTTGATTTAAGGCAGCTAATGGCGTATTGATGACACCAATAATGAGCGTCACCGGACGACGGTTTGTTGATTTACGCCGCTATGTTGTGCGTCGGATATGGCAAAATAGCGGGACTATTGCTATCAGGGAGTAAAGCTCGTGCTGGATAAACTGCGTTCACGTCTCGTACAATTCGGTCCATCAATGCTGAGCGTGCCAGTGAAACTGGCGCCGTTCGCGCTAAAACGTCAGGTGCTCGAGCAGGTCCTGAGCTGGCAATTCCGCCAGGCGCTGCAGGACGGCGAGCTGGAGTTTCTGGAAGGCCGCTGGCTGAGCATTGAGGTGCGTGACATCGGGCTGCGCTGGTTTACCTCGGTTGAGAATGATCAACTCATTGTGCGTGAGTCCGCCGAGGCGGATGTGAGCTTTAGCGCCAGTGCCAGCGATCTGCTGATGATCGCCGCGCGTAAACAGGATCCGGATACGTTATTCTTCCAGCGCCGTCTGGTCATTGAAGGCGATACGGAGCTGGGTCTGTACGTGAAAAATTTAATGGATGCCATTGAGCTGGAGCAGATGCCGAAAGCGCTGCGCGTGATGCTGATGCAAATGGCAGATTTCGTTGAGGCTGGGCTGAAAACCCCGCCTGACAGTAAACACACTTCAGTAGGTGAGCCATGCTGATTCGAGTCGAAATTGGGATTGATGCACCGGGTATCGATGCGTTGTTACGCCGCGCTTTTGAGAGCGATGCGGAGGCCCAACTGGTCCACGATCTCCGTGAAGACGGCCTGATTACTTTAGGGCTGGTAGCCACCGATGACGAAGGTCAGGTTGTTGGCTATGTTGCCTTCAGCCCGGTAATTGTTCAGGGCGAAGATCTGCAGTGGGTAGGCATGGCACCGCTGGCGGTCGATGAGAACTATCGCGGCCAGGGCCTGGCGCGCCAGCTGGTGTATGAAGGGCTGGACTCGCTGAATGAGTTTGGCTATGCCGCCGTGGTCACGCTGGGCGATCCGGCATTTTATGGCCGCTTAGGCTTCGAGCAGGCCGCGCATTACGATCTGCGCTGCCGCTGGCCGGGTACCGAATCTGCCTTCCAGGTACATCGCCTGGCGGATGATGCCCTGAACGGTGTGAGTGGCCTGGTTGATTACCACGATCACTTCAATCGTTTCTGAGCAGGCTTTCGCGTAGCGCCTCAAATGAGCCGTCTCCGGTAACGAGGCGCTCTTTCTGGCGCTTCGTCAGCTGTTTAATTCGGTATTCCAGCCTGAGCGCCAGCGACCTGTCGCCGACGGCGGCGTAAAAAGCCAGCTGAAGTTCACCTTTCCCCCGCAGCGCTTTTGCCCCTTTCCCCGTTTGATGTTGTAAAAAACGCCGCGCCACATCGGTAGTGATCCCGGTGTAGAGTGCGTTATCAGCGGTTCGGACGAGATAGAGAAACCAGCACACGGTAAACAGATTCAGTATGTTAAGGTGAACGCACCATAGCATGAGAGAGAGCGAAAATGGAAACACTGGCAGCCATTAACCGCTGGCTGGCGAAGCAGCATGTCGTCACCTGGTGCGTCTGTAAAGACGCAGAGATGTGGTGCGCGAACGCCTTTTATTACTACGATCCCGAGCGTGTAGCCTTCTATGTCATGAGCGAAGACAAAACGCGGCATGCGCAAATGACCGGCCAGCAGGCGAAGGTGGCGGGTACGGTAAATGGCCAGCCCAAAACGGTCGCGCTGATCCGTGGCGTGCAGTTCAAAGGAGAGATCCGTCGGCTGGAGGGAGAAGAGAGCGACGCGCGCCGTAAGCACTACACGCGCCGCTTCCCGGTTGCCGCTGCGCTAAAAGCCCCGGTGTGGGAAATCCGCCTCGATGAGCTGAAATTTACCGACAACACGCTGGGCTTTGGCAAGAAGCTTCACTGGCTACGCGCCGAGCAGGCGTAGCGCTTCCCGGTTAAACGCCGGAAGATCGTCCGGGGTCCGGCTGGTGATCAACTGGTCTTTGTCGTTGACCACTTCCTGATCGTAAAACTCAGCCCCCGCATTTTTCAGATCGATCACGATCGGTTTCACCGCCGTCAGCTTACGTCCGCGGACCACGTCGGCGCTGATCAGCAGCTGCGGGCCGTGACAGATAGCAAAGACCGGTTTTCCGGTAGCGACAAAGTCACGTGTGAAAGTGACGAAACGCTCGTCCCCGCGCAGTGAATCCGGTGAATGGCCGCCGGGTAACAGCAGGGCGTCGAAATCAGACGGGCTGACGTTATCGATGGTTTCGTCGATGGTCACGCTGGCTTCGCCCTTATGGCCTTTCACCGTTTTGCCCGCTTCTTTCTCAATGGTAATGACCTCATGTCCCGCCTTGCGGAATGCCTCTGCAGGAGAGGTGAATTCTGAATCTTCAAACTCGTCGGTAATCAAGACTGCGATTTTCTTGCCCATGCTTCCTCCGTTGTTTTGGCTTCAGACTGATTTTTCTCCGCTTGTGGTAAATACTTACCTGTAACAGACTTCTAAGTGTGGTCGACCACGCTGAGTTCGCAAACGGACAATTCTGTAAAGGGGATACGATGAGCCAGGTACTGATTACGGGCGCAACCGGGCTGGTCGGCGGGCATCTGCTGCGGCTGCTGATCCAGGATCGCCATATTAACTATATCGCCGCACCGACGCGTCGCCCGCTGCTGGATATCTCCGGCGTCTTTAACCCGCACGACCCGCAGCTCACCGACGCGCTGGCGCAGGTGCAGGACCCGATTGATATCGCCTTTTGCTGCCTCGGTACGACGCGGCGTGAGGCGGGCAGTAAAGAAGCCTTTGTCCATGCGGATTACACGCTGGTGGTGGATACCGCACTGACGGCGAAAAAATTGGGGGCAAAGCATTTTCTGGTGGTCAGTTCGCACGGCGCGAGCACCGGCTCGCCGTTTTTTTACAACCAGGTGAAGGGCAAGATGGAAGAGGCGCTGATTGCCCAGAAGTGGGAATATCTGACCATTGTGCGGCCTTCCATGCTGATGGGGCACCGCGACGAACGGCGCTTTAACGAGTCTGTTTTCGCTCCGCTGTTTCGCATCCTGCCGGGTAACTGGAAGTCCATTGAGGCGCGGGATGTCGCGCAGGCGATGCTGAAAGAGGCGCTGGCACCGTCGCAGGAAGGGGTCAATATCATCCCTTCGGCAAAACTGCGTGAAATCGCGCAGGGCGAGGCGTAAACTTCTCCGGCTTATTCAATAACACTCTCCGGGGAATGGTATGACTGGTCAGTCTTCATCTCAGGCGGCGACACCTGTCCAATGGTGGAAGCCCGCACTCTTCTTTCTCGTGGTCATCATTGGCCTCTGGTATGTGAAATGGCAGCCGTACTATGGCAAGGCCTTCACCGCCGCTGAAACGCACAGCATTGGTAAATCGATACTCGCGCAGGCGGATGCCAGCCCGCTGAAGGCGGCGTGGGATTACGCCATGGTCTACTTCCTGGCTGTCTGGAAAGCTGCGGTATTAGGCGTCTTGTTGGGGTCGCTGATTCAGGTACTTATTCCGCGAAACTGGCTGGTGAAAACCCTCGGGCAGCCACGCTTTCAGGGCACCCTGCTGGGGACGATTTTCTCTCTGCCGGGCATGATGTGTTCATGCTGTGCAGCCCCTGTGGCCGCAGGAATGCGCCGTCAGCGTGTCTCGATGGGCGGTGCGCTGGCGTTCTGGATGGGCAACCCGCTGCTCAACCCGGCAACGCTGGTGTTTATGGGCTTTGTGCTCGGCTGGCATTTTGCGGCTATCCGCCTGGTTGCCGGGCTGCTGACGGTGCTGGTGGTGGCGACGCTGGTGCAAAATCTGGTGAAAGAGAAAGCGCCAGAGCCCGCTTCTGTTGAGCTGGACATCAGCGAGCCGCAGGGCGGTTTCTTTGCCCGCTGGGGTAAAGCGCTGTGGCAACTTTTCTGGAGCACCATTCCGGTTTATATCCTGGCGGTTCTGGTGCTCGGCGCGGCGCGCGTCTGGCTGTTCCCGCATGCGGATGGCGCGATTGATAACACGCTGATGTGGGTGATTGCAATGGCCGTTGCTGGCTGCCTGTTTGTGATCCCAACGGCGGCTGAAATTCCGATTGTTCAGACCATGATGCTGGCTGGCATGGGCACCGCGCCCGCGCTGGCGCTGCTTATCACCTTGCCGGCCATTAGTTTGCCGTCGCTTGTCATGCTGCGTAAGTCTTTCCCGGCAAAAGCGCTGTGGCTGACAGCGGGGCTGGTAGCGTTAAGTGGGGTGCTGGTGGGAAGCATTGCGCTTCTGTGAAAAAAAAAAAGCCCGGTGGCGCTACGCTTACCGGGCCTACAGTGAGGTTTTTTTTATTTGATGTAAGTAAACGCGGTGGTGACGTGCTTCACGCCGCTGACCCGGCTGGCGATATCCGCTGCCGCTTTCCCTTCACGGTCGGTAACCAGACCCAGCAGGAACACTTCACCGTTTTCGGTCGTCACTTTTACGTTTGAGGATTTCACCTGATCTGAACCCAGCAGCTGGGAACGGACTTTTGTGGTGATCCAGGTGTCAGACGACGCCGTACCCAGGCTGATTGGCTGGCCCTGACGGATTTCATTGAAGACTTCCGTAGTGCCCTCAACGCCCATGGCGATCTGTTTCGCGCGGCTGGAGAGTTCGGTATTCGGTGACTGACCCGTCAGCAGGACTTTGCCCTGATAAGCCGTCACGTTGATACGCGCTTCTTTCTTAATTTGTTCGTCTTTCGACAGCGCACTGTTGACGCGCAGCTCCAGCGTACCGTCATCCACCTGCGTTCCTACAGAGCGTGGATCGGTCGCCGCTTTGGTGCCTACTGCGGCAGTACCCACGACAGCCGCAGCGATACATCCCTGAAGCAGCAATGCAGACATAAGGACTGCGAGGGTCGATAAAGCCTTCATAAAAACTCCTTAATCATCCTGGTGAGGGAAAAGCGTGTTATCGATCAAATCGCATAAGCAGTTTACCGTGAGCATATGCATCTCCTGAATGCGTGCGCTACGGTGAGACGGAATGCGGATTTCCACATCCTGCGGCCCCAGCAGACCCGCCAGTTCACCACCGTCATAGCCGGTTAAGGCGACGATAGTCATGTCACGGGTGACCGCGGCTTCAACGGCTTTGACAATGTCCCGGCTGTTGCCGCGCGTGGAGATGGCCAGCAGCACATCACCGGCATGCCCCAGGGCGCGCACCTGCTTTGCGTAAATTTCGTCATGCAGACGATCGTTAGCAATCGCTGTTAAGACCACATTATCGGTATTAAGTGCAATGGCAGGTAAACTCGGGCGTTCGGTTTCAAAACGATTAATCATGCTGGCAGCAAAATGCTGTGCGTTGGCGGCTGAGGTACCGTTGCCACAACAGAGGATTTTGTTGCCATTAAGCAGGGATTGCACCAGCGTCATTGCAGCACGAGAGATCGCGTCCGGAAGGGCTTCCGCCGCGGCAATCTGAGTCTGGATGCTTTCTGTGAAGCACACTTTAATTCTTTCGAGCACGTTATCCCTTTTAAATCGTAATTATGCGTCTTCGCCAAAAGCGTTTTTAAGCCATTCGATCTCATTTCCGGTGAAGGCTATCACATCGAACCGGCAATCCACAGTATCAAAACTCCCATTATGGCGGGCAAGCCACAAGTGGGCAGTCTGTAATAATTTATGTTGTTTGGCGAGCGTCACGCTGGCGGCAGCACCGCCAAAACGGGAAGACTGTCGAAAGCGGACTTCTACAAACACAATCACCTGACCCTCTTTCATGATCAGATCAATTTCGCCGCCACGTCCGCGAACGTTAGCGGCGATAAAATGCAGTCCTTTGCCTTCAAGCCAGCGACGCGCTTTTAACTCCCACGCATCGCCGGTCTCTTTACTGCTTAACTGGCCGGGACGATTTGTCCCTGCTGGTATTTGAGCCATGATAACTTCCTGTTGATCACGCAGTCCTGCGTCGCGGTCAGATCGCCGGTGTTGCCGTTAAGCTCAAAGCCCGGTACCTGACGCATCTGGGTAAAGTGGTTCGCCAGCGCCCATGCATCGACTCCCATGGCATACAGACGCGCCAGTGAGTAGTCGTTACGTACGCTGCTCAGCGCCTGCTGCATCAGCGCCGGGTTGCTGCCCGCGAGCATCGGAATTTCACTGTACTGCAGGCCGTCCATTTCCAGACGGAAATCGGGGCCAGCGGTGCCTTGCGCGCTGCGGGAACTGGCATAGAGCGTTGCGCCGCTCTGGCTGCCGTTACGCATCGCAATCATCGGTTTGATAAAGGCGATCTCTTGCGGTGTGGCAACGATATAAGCCGCATCCACTTTTCCACCGCCGCCGATCTGCGCGTCGGTAGGTGGGGCAGGGATGGTCAGCCCACCAATGGTCACGCCCTGCTGCTGTGGCAGGCTGGCGGTCACCGGGCTGCCATTAAGCGCGATACCCGCTCCGCCGTTTACGCCCGCGCGCAGTTCTGAGACGGAACCGAATTTCTGCTGCAGCACGATACCGCCGCCCAGCTTCTGCCACTCATCGGCGAAGGCATTCGCTACGCGATCGCCCAGCGTACTGCGCGGGATGAGCAACAGTGGAGCCTGTTTACCCTGCTCGTGGATATGACGTGCCGCATCGCGAGCTTCGTCTTCCGGAGAGAGCGCGAAGTAGCAAATATTGGCCCGGTTCTGAACCTGCTCCGGCTGGTTGAGCGCCAGCACGTTTAGCGTGGTATTGCTCTTCATCAGCTCTTCCACGTTGTTTTTCAACAGCGGACCGACAACGATGCTCGCCCCGTCCTGTTGCACCTGAGCCAGTACCTGGTCAAGCGGCTGCGAACTGGTGTCGTAAATTTTCAGTTCGGTGCCAGGATTAGCGCTGGTGGTCGCCACGGCCTGCGGCTGCGCGGCAGGTGGAGTGGTTGGTTGTGCTGGCTGTTGTTGAGTTTGTTCTGCTGTTGCCTCAGGCACTGCAGGAGAAGCAGGTGTCTCCACTGGCGCCTGTGTTGCTGGTTCTGCAGCAGGCGGAGGCGTCGTCGGTGCGGTCACCGGGTTTTGCATCGTGCCTTGCGCCGGGGTTTGCGCCGTGGTGAGATCGCTGGTCTCGGCGGCGGAAGGGCTGACAACATCGTTCACGTTGGCCGCCTGTGCTGCCTGCACCGGCACCGCGCTGCCCGTCACCGGCATGGTGCCGTTTTTCGCCGCTTCAAAGCCCTGTTGAATCGTACGGCCAAACACCGCCGCCTGACCATTCAGCGGCAGAAGCAGTGCAATTTTGCTGGTCGATGCTGGCTTAAAGTTCTGCACGTTCACCAGCTGGGTTGGCAGCATTTTGGCGCCCGGGTTTTGCGGGTAGCGAGTCTGCCAGTCGGTAATACCGGCCTTCAGCATCTTAGGGTCGGTGCGGTTGTTAAACCACATCTGTTGGAGATCAAGCCAGCCCTGCAGCACGTTCTCATCCGCGTTGATGACCAGCGCCTTTGCCTGATCCGGGGTCATGGCGGCAAGAGCCTGCCAGGTGGCATCAATATTTTTCTGCTTGTCGGCACCGGCAAGCAGCGGTTCCTGAGCGATAAGCGCGCGGAGCAGCGTCAGGGAAGGACGCCCCTGTTCAGCGGTGATACCCGCCTGCCAGAAGCGTGCCTGCTGGTTTTTATCCAGCGCGCTCAGGTCGATGCTACCCAGGATCTTTTTCGCGCCGTCATACTCTTTCTGCGCGACCTTCAGCTCGGCAGAGAGCAGGCTCTGCTCAAGACGCTGGGTATCGTTAAGATCTTTCGGCAGCTGGCCGAACAGCTCTGCAGCCTGCTGGGTTTTTCCCTCTTTCAGCAGTGCACGAATGGCGAGTAATTGCCAGTTGATCCTGGTATCATTTGAACTCTGCGACATTTGTTGCAGATAAAAGCCAGAATCAGCCTGAGCGGAACCCTCAAGATGGGCGGTGCTCTGGTCAGGTGCCTGGGTGCCGCAGCCTGCAAAGATCAGGGCTGCCAGCAGAAGCGGCACGCTGCGCGTGGCTTTTTTTCGAAAAAACGTTAACGGTACCATACTGTATCCAGTGATTTTTTTTACGCAATGCTCAATATTAAATCGGCAATACGGACGAAACAATGAAACAACACGAAACGGCAGATAATTCTCAAGGCCAGCTTTATATTGTACCTACTCCTATCGGGAATTTGTCTGATATTACCCAACGTGCACTCACTGTATTGCAAGCCGTTGATTTAATTGCGGCTGAGGACACTCGTCATACCGGTTTACTGCTGCAGCATTTCGCGATTAACGCCCGTTTGTTTGCCCTGCACGATCACAATGAGCAACAAAAAGCCGACACGCTGGTGGCGAAGCTCAAGGAGGGGCAGAACATTGCGCTGGTCTCCGACGCGGGAACGCCGCTGATTAACGACCCCGGCTACCATCTGGTGCGTACTTGCCGTGAAGCCGGCATTCGCGTTGTGCCCCTGCCGGGACCGTGCGCCGCGATTGCTGCGTTAAGCGCCGCAGGTCTGCCGTCTGACCGTTTCTGCTATGAAGGTTTTCTGCCCGCCAAATCCAAAGGCCGTCGCGACGTCTTAAAAGACCTGGAAGCGGAACCGCGCACCCTGATTTTCTATGAATCCACCCACCGCCTGCTGGAAAGCCTGGACGATATGGTGACCGTCTGGGGTGAGTCCCGCTACGTCGTGCTGGCGCGCGAGCTGACCAAAACCTGGGAAACCATTCACGGCGCACCGGTGGGTGAACTGCTGGCGTGGGTGAAGGAAGACGAAAACCGCCGCAAAGGTGAGATGGTGCTGATTGTCGAAGGGCATAAAGCAGAAGAGGATGCCCTGCCAGCCGATGCGCTGCGCACGCTGGCATTGCTACAGGCCGAATTGCCGCTTAAAAAAGCGGCTGCGCTGGCGGCGGAAATTCACGGCGTGAAGAAGAATGCCCTGTATAAGTACGCGCTGGAGCAGCAGGGGGAGTAAGCCCCAGCCGTCTTTTTGCCGGGCGGCGGCTGCGCCTTACCCGGCCTACAGATCTGAACACTTTTTATTTTCCTGGCACCGCCTCAAACACCAGCGTTTCCAGCGGTTGTAGCGTAATCACCACGGCGTTTTTGTATTGTCCCGGTACGGTTGCATTACGGCCATATACCGCTCTCAGACTAAACTGCGCTGCCTCTCCTGTCGGGATTTCGAAATCTTTCGCTAAATCCAGATAGTAGGTTTGCGGCTTGTCCGACGGGTTTCGCAAACCAAGAATGGCTTTGTCTTTATTCCATGACGCCCAGCCGTAAACCTGAAGCGCCGTCGGGTCTCCGCCTATCCAGTGGGTATCCACCAGCACGCTGGCGTTTTCCCGCGACCATTTTGCCGCCTGCGCAAGGGTATCCCACTTCGCCTTGTTCAGCATTGAAGGAGTGATATACAGCTCCTGCAGCTGCGTGCCGGTCGCGAAGTAGCTCCAGACCTGATCGGCAAAATCGCTGTCCGTTTGTACTTTCTCCAGCCCGTAATAGGCGTTTTCCGCGCTGACGATCCCGTGGTACATCAGCGAGTTCAGCGGGAACAGCGGGCCTTTGCGCACAATGGAGCGGTACGTTTCGGCATCGCGGTAGGTCATCCACTGCTGTACCGGCGTGCCGGGCCCGTACAGGTTAATGTCATCGCCCTGGCGCCAGATCGAGTCGGCGTAGAACAGCCAGGATGGGCTGGCGTTGGTGCCGGTCGTCAGGTTGATAAACAGATTTGGGTTGGCGCTGCGCATGTTATGTAGCAGAGCGATAGAGGCGTCAAAATCCGAGGCAAACGGGCTGCCCTGGATATGCGCGTTGGCATTACCCATCCCGTCCAGCTTGAATGAGGTAATGCGTTCGTTTTTGATAAGCTTAACGATCTGCTCATTGAAGTTCTTAAAGTAGTTCGGTCCTGACAGGGCCAGCTTCCCGTCGACGGTTTCAAACCCATACTCTTTTGCATGCGAGACGCGAACGTCGCGAGGCTTGTTGTAGCCTCCCCACGGCGAGAGCCACAGTCCGACCGAGCTGTGCAGGCTGTCGGCTTTTTCCCGAACCTTGCCAAAACCGTCGCTGAATGCCGGGCCAAATAGCCAGCGCCCGGTAAGGTCGTCCCAGCCGTCGTCCAGCAGGAAGGCGTCCAGCGCCACGCCGCGTCCGGTAATGAACTCCTTATTCCACTCGTCCATCCGCCCCAGAACATCCTGCTCGGTGTACGGATTGAAAAAGCCGATATCCATCCAGCTGTTGTAGTGCAGATAAGGCTTGTACGGTCGCGGACGCACGGCATCAATAAACTGGTTCACGCTGCGGCGCAGCTGGCTGATTTCCGGGAAGGTGCCGAACCAGGTGGTAAAGCTGACCGGCGACTCTGGCTGGATCGGCGTTTTCAGTTCTACGTTGAGATTGGTGGTCGCTTCATAGGCGTAAGTGTTAACGATGGGCTTGTCCGGCAAAATAAAGAACGAATCAGCAACGATCGGCGAGCTGTTGATCGCCCCGTCAACATAGGGTGCCTGAGACTGCTTTTTCGTCGGGAAGAAGGTAATTTTCGCCACGTCTCGCGGCTGGCCGACTGCGGCAACGGTGTAGTCGATGCTGGAGTATTTTCCCTTCACCAGGTTCAGCTTCACCGTTACGTTAAAGTCCGGATGGGTAAAGTCGACGACAATAGCGTTGTCCTGCTTTTCGACGTGCTTAATGGTGAAATCCGCGGTGTGGATTTTTGTCTCGTCCGGCAGCGTCAGGAAGAACAGTTCCTGCGGCGTGAGCGGATGGTTAGCCTTATTGTCCTTAACCACTACCGTTGAGTTTGCGTCATCAAATGACAGAGCAATATTGTCGTTATTGAGCACGTAGTTGGTGGCCAGAGCACCGTGAGAAACAAACAGGGCCAGCAGCGAGAGAGTGAGCACTTTTTTCATCGGTTAAGATCCTAATCAGAAATGCTTCAGCATTCGGTTGATGGATTGCTCCAGCCAGTAGCGCTGGGTGCCGAAGTTAATCCGCAGGTAGTTTTCGCCGTTTTGCACGTAGTGGCTGCCGTCTTCAATCACGACACCGGCCTGCTGGGCGAAATGTTGGGTCAACTCTGTGGCGCTGCGGTCGTCGGCGCTTACGTCTATCCAGGCCAGATACGACGATTCCGGGTTCATCATTTTCCACGCCGGGAAGTGGGTCTGAATAGCGTCCGCAAGGTAGCGGGCATTGCCTTGCAGATAGTCGTTGAGCGCGTCGAGCCACGGCAGGCCGTGCTGGTAGGCGAGAATAATCCCCCATACGCCGAACATATTGGGTGAGGTAATCGAGTTCTTCTCAAGCTGCTGGCGGAAGCGCTGGCGCAGCGAATCGTCCGGGATCATGGAGTAGGACGTTTTCAGCCCGCCCAGGTTGAAGGCTTTATTTGGCGACGTCAGCACGATCAGGTTGTCCAGTGCGGCACAGCCCGAGGTCAGACAGCTGACGAATGTGCCTTTCAGAATGTGCTCTGCGTGAACCTCATCGACCACCAGAATCGTGCCGTAGCGTTTACAGAGATCGGAGACCTGACGTATCTCATCCGCGCGCCAGATCCTGCCCGAGGGGTTATGCGGCGAGCAGAAGAACCACAGTTTTGGACGGTGGGTTTTGAGCTGATCTTCAACCAGATTAAAATCCAGCTGATAGCGGTTTTCCTTCACGGACAGCGGGTTAGCAAGCACCCGCACGCCCTGGCGCTGTGCCGCCATCGCAAACGGATCGTAGACCGGCGTGTTCATCATCACGCTATCGCCAGGCGTGCAGAACGCCTGGACCGTGTAATGCAGCGTGGAGACGGTGCCGTAGGTCAGGGTGAGCCACGACTTCTCCACCTCAACCTGATGACGCGTGCGCTGGAAGGCCATCACCGCGTCGTAAAATTCGTCGAAGCTCCAGGTATAGCCAAAGGTGCCGTGCTCCACGATGCGCTGGAAGCCTTCAATAACGGCCGGCGGCGAGGTGAAGTCCATGTCTGCGATCCACAGCGGGATAAACCCCTGCGGGACATCACCAAAGCGTGAGCAGACAAACGCATGGTCCCATTTACGGCACTTATCGCTTTTACGCTCGATGATTTTGTCGAAATCAAACACAACAACCCCCTGTTAGATTAAGGCTTCAATGCCGGTTTTGACGCTCTGCACCTGCGGGCCGATGATCACCTGAACGCTGTGAGCATCCAGCACCACCACCGACAGGGCGCCAGCCGCTTTCAGCTCCTGCTGATCGATAAGCCCCATCTCCTTCACGACCAGGCGCAAGCGGGTGATGCAGTTGTCGAGCGACTCGATGTTCTCTTTGCCACCGAGCGCGCGCAGGATAAGCCCGTGATCGTATTTCGATTTTCCACCCGCGCGGGTGTTGGCTTCGACGGCCTGCTGCGCACCCTGCGCGTCCACTTCACGTCCCGGCGTCTTGATATCGTGTTTGAGGATGTACCAGCGGAAGACGAAGAAGTAGATGGCAAACCAGGCGATACCGACCGGGAACAGCAGATACCATTTGGTCGACATCCCCTGCATCACGCCGAAGATCAGCAGATCCAAAATCCCGCCGTCGGTGTTGCCGATGGTGACCCCCAGCAGGGCCATCACCATCAGCGCCAGGCCCGACATCACGATATGGAAGGCGTAAAGCGCGGGGGCGATAAACAGGAACAGAAACTCAATCGGTTCTGAAATACCGGTGACGACGGAAACCAGCACGCCGGAAAGCAGCAGCCCCTTAATTACCGGGCGGTTTTCCGGACGCGCGGTGCGGTAGATGGCGTACGCCACGGCAGGCAGGCCAAAGATAAAGGTCGGCATAAAGCCTTGTGACAGAAACGCGGTAACGTGCGGGCTAAACGGCAGTCCGGCTTTCAGCTCGGCGTAGAAGATATTCAGCGCGCCGGCCACTTCATGGCCGTTGACCATCTCAATGCCGCCTGCCGGCGTGAAGCGCACCATCGCCAGCAGGATATGGTGCAGACCAAAGGGTTTAAGCAGCAGCACGCCTACGCCGTACAGGAACGGTCCGAAAACGCTGGTGCTCTGAATGATATGGCCAATTCCGGCAATGCCCAGCGCCACGTATTCCCACAACAGCGGGATAAACAGCCCGACCAGCGACAGCGTGAGTGCGGTAATGATGGGCACGAAACGAATGCCGCTAAAGAACGCAAAGGCGTCATGCAGCACCGTGTCCTGAAAACGCTCGTGCAGGAAGTAAGTGATTACCCCCACCACGATGCCGCCCAGCACGCCCATCTCCAGGGTCTGGATCCCCAGCACGAACGATTGTCCTACCTGTCTCATGGTGGCGGCGTCGGCAAGCTGGTGGGTGGCGGTCAGGTAGTAGTTGATGCTCATGTTCATCAGCATATAGCCAACGAACCCGGCAAAGGCGCCCACGGCCTTGTTGCGTTTGGCGAGGCCCATCGGGATAGCCATGGCAAACATCAGCGGCAGATAGGTAAAGGCGAAGCCGCCCACCATGGCGATAAAGCCAAAGGTCAGCTGCGTTAACTCGCCGCCCAGAAAGGGAAAGCTTTTAATAGTGGAAGGGCTGGTGACGGAGCTACCGATACCCAGCAGCAACCCCATAAAGGCCAGCAGAGAGACGGGGAACATAAACGTCTTTCCCAGGCTTTGGAAAAATTCCCACGCTTTCGATTTAAACGACTTTTCCTGTGTCATGTAGGGACTCCTCGGATTTTTAGGATAATGGAAGGCGCTGTCCGGCTTAAGGACGCGCCTTCATATTTGCGAGGCTTATAGTTATTTTTTAGGTATTGACGTAATGCGCGATGGGATCAGGCTTCGGCAGGAAGCAGGAGCCGGTTTGCCGAGCCGCAAACGGCGATCTTGCTTCTGACCACCTCTTTCATGGCGTCCATGCCTACCCGCATGTAGAAGCGCGGATCGTTCCCCTGCGGGTTTTCGGCAAACCAGGCTTTAACCGCGTCAGAGAAGGCAATTTTCAGCTCGGTGGCCACGTTGACTTTGCATACGCCCAGCTCGATGGTGCGGCGAACAAACTCATCCTGCACATCGCTCGCGCCGTGCAGCACCAGCGGCACGGTGACCACTTCGCGGATTTCCGCCAGCCGCTGGAAGTCGATTTTCGGACGTTTGGTATACAGGCCGTGTGCGGTGCCGATGGCGACGGCAAGGCTATCGACGCCGGTCAGTTCGACGAAGCGTTTCGCCTCCTGCGGATCGGTGAGGAACGCGCTTTCGGCGTCTACGCTCATGTCATCTTCCACGCCGCCCAGACGGCCCAGCTCGGCTTCGACGCTGCAGTCGTTGAGGTGGCAGAAATCGACCACCGACTTCACCAGTTTCACGTTTTGTTCAAACGGATAGTGGCTGCCGTCGATCATCGCGCTGCGCACGCCCGCGTTGACCTTGCGGCGTATATCATCCAGCGATTCGTGGTGATCGAGATGCAGCGCCAGCGGCATGTTGTAGGTGTGGGAGTACGCGCTGCACAGGGCGTAGATCTCTTCCAGCGCAATATGCTTAAAGGTGCCCGGCGTGCCCGCGAGGATTACAGGCGATCGCATTTCGCTGCACGCTTCAAGGATCGCCTGGATCGTCTCCGCGTTGTGGATGTTGAACGCCGGAACGGCGTAGCCTTTTGCCTGTGCGTCCTGCAGAAGATATTTGGTTGAAATGATACTCATGATCCGATCCTCTTAAGCCTGCCACGGATGAATAACAACGCCCTGCACTACACGGTTGACCGTCCCGCTGGCGGATGGCGTATCGGGCGTATTGCCTACGCTGAGCGACTGGGTGAGTGCAAAGACCTGGGCATACATCAGGAAGCAGAACGCCTGTTCCATATCGATAAACGGACGTGAAGGCGGCAGCAGAATGTGCGGACCCGCTTCAATGGCCGGATCGTTTTCAGCGGCGATGGCGACGACGCGCAGGGCCTGGCGATCGCGGCGCAGCTCGGCCAGCAGATCCAGATCGTACTGACGCGTATACGGATGGCTGGAGATAAACACCACCACCAGCGTTTCGCTATCGACCAGCGACTTCGGCCCGTGACGGAAGCCCGTCGGGGAATCGTAAAACGCCGCCAGCTTGCCCGCCGTCAGCTCCAGCACCTTCAGCGCCGATTCGCGCGCCGCGCCCTGCAGGCCGCCGCTTCCCAGATAGACGACGCGTTTCCACGCTTCATTGCCAAAGACGCCGTGGCTGAAATCGCCGAGCGCGGTGAGGATCGCCTGACAGCGATCGGCGACGTCGCGGAAGGTGTGGCTATTGATCGTTTCCGGCGCGAACACCGCCAGACAGCTCGCCATCATGGTGGTAATGCTGCTGGTCATCGCGAACCCGCGATCGTGCGTTTCGGCAGGCATCAGCAGGGCAAAGGCGTTATCGCTGTCGACGGCGTTCTGGTACAGGCTCCCCGCCTCGTTGCAGGTGATCGACAGGTGGTAGCACTCCGGCACGAACTGGTTTGCCAGCTCGACGGCCGCGACGCTTTCCGGGCTGTTGCCGGAGCGGGCAAACGAAATCAGCAGCAGCGGATGCGCAGGGCTGAAGTAGTCCACCGGGTTCGTGACCAGATCGGTTGTCGGCACGGCAGTGAAGTTTTTCCCGGTGTAGCTCGCGAGCCAGGGAGAAACGATATCGCCGATAAAGGCGGATGTGCCCGCGCCGGTCAGGACGATCCGCAGATCCTCCTTGCGCAGCAGCGGCGTCAGGAAACTGTCGATCGAAGCACGCAGGTTATCGATGTTGTTGAGCGAGCGGATCCAGCTGGCAGGCTGCTGGCGGATCTCTTCCTCTGTCCAGGTGCCGGTTGTCGCGGCGGTAGTGGTTTGTGGCATAACTCAGTCCTTAGTCGTGTGAATTCCACATCAGACGCTGGCAATCGTGTCGCTATCTTTCGTTTCGTTTCACTTGTTCACTTAAGCAGTTAAATAAAATCTATAGAAAAGAAATCGAAACTTCAATGAAAGAAAAGAAATAAAACGAAAAGTGTGATCGTGAAAGGAAAGGGAAGAGTTAAGGAAAGGAAAAGAAAGGCCTTACGATCGGGTGCCGTAAGGCCAACAGGAGACACAATGAAAGGGCTAAAGGGAGAGAGCCTGTCCCTGAATCCAGATCTGCTGGAGGTGTAAACCCCCGTCCAGCGCAATGATATTGGCGCGTTTACCCGGGGCTAAGGATCCTAGCTGACCGTCAACGCCCAACAGCCGGGCAGGGTGCAGCGAGGCCATATGGATAGCGTCTTCGGCGGTTACGCCCGCATACTCCACCATATTCCTGACCGCGGCATCCAGCGACAGCGTGCTGCCCGCCAGCCCGCCGGAGCCGGTTCGAACAACGCCGTTTTGCATCGAGACCTCTTCGCCACAAAGCGTATACCGTCCATCCGGCATACCTGCCGCCTCCATTGCATCGGTAATCAGCACCACGCGCTCCTGCGCGCAGCAGCAGCATAAGCGCATCGCCCCCGGATGGACGTGGTGCCCGTCGGCAATCAGCTCCAGCCACGCCCGTTTGTCCGTAAGCCCTGCGCCGACCATTCCGGGCTCTCTGTGGTGCAGCCCCGTCATGCCGTTGTAGCAGTGAACCAGCCCGTCGGCACCCGCATCAAACGCGGCAAGTGTTTGCCGGTACGTGGCAGCGCCGTGGCCCAGCATCACGCGTATCCCGCGCTGTTTAAGATGGCGAATCGCCTGCAGCGCGCCGGGTTTTTCTGGCGCGAGCGCCACCACCCGTAGCGTGCCCTGTGAAACGTCAGCCAGCCTGTCCAGCTCGACGATATCCAGCTCCCGGAACAGCTCCGGCGGATGCGCCCCTTTGTTCTGCGGCGTAAAGTACGGTCCTTCCAGATAGCTGCCCAGGATCTGCGCGCCCGAGCCGCCGGACTGACTGCGCCGGGCGATACGCATCAGCGCGGCGTGGATGGCCTTCAGCGGCGCGGTCACGGTGGTGGGCAGAAATGCGCCCACGCCTTCGCGGGCTTTATGCATTGCCAGGGTGTCCAGCACGCCGGGCGCATCATCCATGACGTCCACGCCAGCGCCGCCGTGGACGTGCGTGTCGATATAGGCCGGGCAAAGCAGCTTCGCATCCCGCGTCGTAACGCCCGCCGGGATGGGTTCAATCGCCGCAACCGCACTGCTTTCAATGCGTAGCTGGTGGTCGTCCAGCCAGCCCTGTTCGGTAAGGATCCGTCGCGCGCGCAGCAGCTGGCTCATATCCCTTCCTCAGCAGGGGCTTCCTCTCGACAGCGCCCAAGCTCATCCACCAGGCTGGTCAGGCCGCGATGGCCACACGCGAGCGCCTGCAGACGAAACGCTTCGCTACTTAACCCGTCGCGTTCCAGCACCATTTCCAGCAGAAGTTGCAGGTTGGTGCCGGTGATCACTTCCCGTCCCGGCTTTTGCATCGCAAGCGTTGACGCTACGCGAAACGGCGTACCGCCGAGCAGATCGGTAAGAAACACGATATCGTACTGGGGATCCAGTTCAGTTACCGCCTGCTCAAGCTGCGCGGTTAGCCGCGCAGTCGAGGAGGTTTCCGGGAAATCGATGGCGATAAACTGCGGCTGCTCGCCGAGGATCTGCTTCATCGCCTGTTCAAGTCCGCTGGCAAACCCACCGTGACCCGTCAAAATGATGCCTAACATCGCGACCTCTTTGCTTTTACAGGAAGTGACAGAATTTACCGACAACGCCCAGCACCACGGTGATACCAATCAGGCGCAGCGGGCTCCAGCCACGACGCACCAGCCAGAACATGGTCAGGGTATAGACCAGCGGCAGAAATGCGGGCATCAGCTTGTCGATGACGTCGGCTTGCAGTTTGACAACCGCATCCCCGGCTTTGATTTCAAGCGTGGTATTCAGGCGCACATAGGTTGCTACCAGCGCGCCGATCACCGTCATCCCGACGATAGACGCAGCGTGGCCGACCTTTTTGGTATTGGCTTTAATCAACGGGATCGCGGCAACGCCCATCCGGTAGGCGTAGTGCGCCAGACCAAAGCGCAGGCCGAGGTGCACCACGTTAAACAGCACGATAAAGACCACCGCACCCAGAATCGAACCCTGTAGCGCCAGGCTGGCACCAATACCGCCGCAGATGGGCAGCAGCGTGAGCCAGAACATGGCATCGCCAATGCCGCCGAGCGGCGCGCCCACGGCAATTTTGGTGCTCTGGATGCTGTTCACATCCTGCTTGGAGCGCTCCATCGCCAGAATGATGCCGATAACAAAGGTGACCAGGAACGGATGGGTATTAAAGAACCCCATGTGGCCTTTCATCGCCCGCGCCAGGTCCCGCTTGTTGGTGTGGATCTTTTTCAGCCCAGGCAGTAATCCATACAGCCAGCCGGAGGCCTGCATACGCTCGTAGTTAAACGAGGCCTGTAATAGCATGGAGCGCCATGCGACACGGTTAATGTCCTTTTTCGTCAGTTCGGCACCGATGCTCTGGTCTTCATAGATGTTTTCGTTTACGCCGGTGAGCAGGGTCTCTTCACTTTCAGACACGCCTGGCAGAGTGGTTTGATTAGATGCCATCTTCGAATTCCTCTTTCTGGGCCGCAGGAGCCGTCGGTTCAGGTGATTTACGCATCAGGTCGATCAGCGCCATCGCCAGCGCAGCAGCCGCAATCGCCAGCACCGGAAGTTTTAGCCAGGCCGCAGCGACAAAACCGATAATGAAGTAAGGGATGTAGACGTTTTTCATCATGATCTTCAGCAGCACGGCGAAGCCGATGGCTGGCATGATGCCGCCTGCAACACCGAGACCGTCTATCAGACGTTCCGGCAGGACATCAATGGCGGTTTTCGCGTGCTCCGCACCGAAGTAAATTGGCAGAAAAGCGCAGAGAAAGTAGAAGATACCCAGCGCCAGCAGGGCAAGATAGTTAACCCGTTCAATACCGTGCGTGTCCGCATTAGCCGCCATGCGATCGCAACGGGACATGACGCCGGACATCACGGAGAAGAGGAAGGTAATGCCCATTTGTACCGCAACAGCAAACGGTACAGCGACCCCAACGGCGACATCCGGTTTCACGCCTGTGGTAATGGCAAACGTGGTGCCGACAATGGTGCCGATAATCACGTTTGGCGGTTGCGCACCAGCCAGCGGCGCCAGACCCATCCAGACCAGCTCTAACGTGCCGCCGGTCAGAATGCCGGTATGCAGATCGCCCAGAATCAGACCAACCAGTGGCCCCAGTACCACCGGGCGGTGCATGTGTGTTAACCCGTTAAACATATCCAGGCCCGCGATAAAGGCGAGAAGCCCCAGCGCGAAAGCCTGCAACAGACTGATTTCCATTGTGAATCCCTCATAGCAGTTTAAAGAGATCCAAAGCAGCCTCTGTTGGAACGCCCTGAACGATGCATTCCACCCCGGCCGCTTTCAGGCCGTTGAACGCAGTGATATCGTTCGCGTCGACAGATACCGTTTTGGCAATTTGCCGTTTGCCACTGGCGTAATGCATGTTTCCGACGTTAATACGGGTGATGGGCACGCCGCCCTCTACCAGCGTTAAAAAATCGGCGGGTGATTTACAGACCAGCAGAATCTTCTGGCGGTCAGCGGCGCGGTGAATGTTGTCGATAACTTTTTGCAGAGACCAGAAGCGCACGGCGATCCCTTCCGCAAGTACCATTTCCATCAGGTTCTGTTGAACCGGATCGTCTGCAACCTCGTCATTTGCCACCAGAACCAGGTTCGCCCCCGCAAACCCTACCCACTGAACGCCCACCTGTCCGTGGATCAGGCGTTCATCAATGCGGCATAAGACAATGTTTGGCATAGTGTTTTCCTCTTTTTTAATTATGCGTGTTGAGTCGGTACGCCTTCGCAGGCGGCATGGTACTGCTGGAGTATGTCCTGAATGTGGTCAATGATGAGTTCCCGCGGTGTCGACTTGAGAGCGCCCTCGCGAACTTTGCCGTATTGCAACGGCAAATACTGACTGATGAGCGGCAGCGGGATGGGTTCGTCATCCAGGTTGCGGACCAGTCGTTCAAAGGCATCGTCAATCTCGCTGTCTGGCCAGTAATAGCGCACGCGGTCGGAGTAGCTGTAGCCCCGTGCCAGCCGCCGTGCGTTGCCGTCACCGTGATAATGGCTTTGCCAGTACTCGGGGCGATCGAGCATCACGTTTTCCAGTACGTGACGCAGGCCAGAGCTGGCTTTGGCTGGCAGCAGCTCCTCTTCAATGGCGGCCAGTGAGAACAGCGCTTCACGCAGGGCAAAGGTCAGGGCCGGGCCGACTTTTAAGATTGCAAAGTGATCTTTCACCAGCTGGCGCAACGCCTGTGATGTCTGGTAGTCAGTGGAGTGCGCTTCAAATACCAGCGTGTCGTAGGTTTCAACCATTTCACTCAGGGCGATGGCTTTTTGCGGTTGATAATCGCAGACGTGGGCGTGGTCGAACTCCACGCCAGGCTGAACCACCAGGCCGATAATGCGTGGCCAGATGTCGTTCAACCCTACTTTCTCAAATGCATGGCGATGCGCTTCAAGCGTGGCGCGCGCCGCCTCAGGCGTGGTGACTTCAAGTTCACTCAGCGTTTCATGTGCACCACCGGGAACCGGCACCTCCGTGCCAATAACGTAGACCAGATCGGCTACACCAAATTTCGCACGGCAGGTGTCTTCGGCAATTTTGGCCAGACGCGCGGCGCGCTCAGCGACGATGGCATCGGTTAAGGGAACCGGATCGTCCTCGCAGGGCATACTGCAGTCCAGATGGATCTTCTTAAACCCCGCAGTGACGTAGCTTCTGATCAGATCGTCGGCGTTCGCCATCGCCTGTAAAGCCGGCAGGTTTTGCCACCGGTTTGGGCCCAGGTGATCGCCGCCGAGGATCAATTGTGACGTCGGAAAACCAAGGAACTCCGCCAGCCTGCTAACGAAACCGTGAAAATCGGCGGGCGTCATGCCGGTGTAGCCGCCAAACTGATCCACCTGGTTTGAGGTCGCTTCGATCAGCAGTGGCGTGCAGCGTAACTGGGCGTAACGAATGGCCGCTTCAAGTACCAGTGGATGTGCGGAACAGACGGCATAAATTCCGTTTGCCTTCCCCCGTTTATGTTGTTCCACCATTTCTGTCAGATGTTTCACTTTCCTCTCCATTTCGGATGGCGTTGGTAGTCATCTTTCGTTCTGTTTCATTTAATCCTGCATTATGGTGATGTAAAAATAAAACGAAAGATAATGGTTTTCCGATCTGTTTCACAAAAGAAACATAATGAAAGGTTTCAGCGTCGGGCTTGTTTGCGTATGTCCCCCAGACAGCGCTTGCATTCCACAAAAAGAAAGGCGTTAATAGGCAAAACGAAATGAAACGAAAGTGTATTGATTAAGGACTTCATATGAATAGCTCCGATTCATCCGCAGAAAAGCGCGTCACCGGTACCAGTGAAAGGCGAGAGCAGATCATTCAGCGGTTGCGGGCGCAGGGAAGCGTGCAGGTTAACGATCTTTCTCATTTATATGGCGTATCGACAGTGACGATCCGTAACGATCTGGCATTCCTGGAAAGGCAGGGCATCGCTGTTCGCGCTTACGGCGGGGCGCTAATTTGTGAAGGTAATTTGCCCGGCATCGAGCCCTCCGTTGAGGATAAAAGTTCGCTCAATACGGCTGTCAAGCGCAGCATCGCTCAGGCCGCCGCCGCGCTGGTGAAGCCGGGCCATCGCATTATTCTCGACTCTGGCACCACGACCTTTGAAATTGCCAGAATGCTGCGCCAGCACACGGATGTCATTGCCATGACCAATGGAATGAATGTGGCGAATGCGTTGCTGGAAGCGGAAGGGGTGGAACTGCTGATGACCGGTGGCCACTTGCGTCGTCAGTCGCAGTCTTTCTATGGCGACCAGGCGGAACAGTCCTTACAGAATTATCACTTTGATTTGCTGTTCCTGGGCGTTGATGCCATCGATCTGGATCGTGGCGTGAGCACGCATAACGAGGATGAAGCGCGTCTGAATCGCAAAATGTGCGAGGTGGCAGAGCGCATTATCGTTGTGACTGATTCCAGCAAGTTCAACCGCTCAAGCCTGCATAAAATCATTGATACGCAAAGGATTGATATGATTATTGTCGATGAAGGCATTCCGGCGGAAAGTCTGGATGGATTGCGTAAAAGCGGGATTGATGTAGTGCTGGTTTCCCCCTCACCCTAACCCTCTCCCACCGGGAGAGGGGAGCGTTCGCTGCTTTTTTTGCCCTCTCCCCCGTAGGGAGAGGGCAGGGTGGGAAGTCATCACGTCACTGGTGCCGGGTTAAACACCGCCAGCTGGTTATGTAATCCCCATTGATCCGAGAACGTTTTCTTCCGCCCGCTTGCCACGTCCAGAATGAAGTGGAATAGCTTCCAGCCCACTTCCTCAATGCTCTCTTCTCCGGTGGCGATGGTTCCCGCGTTGATATCCATTAAGTCGTACCAGCGGTTTGCCAGCTCGGTGCGCGTCGCCATTTTGATCACCGGGACTGCCATCAGGCCATACGGCGTGCCGCGTCCGGTGGTAAAGACCTGTACCGTAATGCCGGATGCCACCTGCTGGGTGCCGCAAACAAAATCGCTGGCAGGCGTTGCCGCGTAGATCAGGCCGCGTTTGGTCGGCCGCTGTCCCGGAGAGAGGACTTCCACAATCGCGCTTTGGCCGGATTTAGCAATCGAACCCAGGGCTTTTTCCACGACGTTCGCCAGGCCCCCTTTTTTGTTTCCCGGAGACGGATTCGCGCTACGGTCGGTTTTACCCATGTCGAGATAGTTATCGTACCAGGCCATCTCCTCAAGCAGGCGCTGGCCCACTTCTTCATTGACGGCGCGCGGCGTCAGTAAATGGATGGCATCACGGACTTCGGTCACTTCAGAGAACATCACCGTCGCACCGCAACGAACAAGCAGGTCGGACGCGAAGCCCACCGCCGGGTTGGCCGTCACGCCAGAGAACGCATCGCTGCCGCCGCACTGGGTTCCCACCACCAGGTCAGAGACGGGGCAGGTTTCGCGCTGGCGTCGGTTGAGCTTATCGAGATGACGCTCGGCAACCTGCAGAATATCGTCGACCATAGACCGGAACCCAATGTGGCGTTCGTCCTGCAGGCGTACAATGCTGGCCTCGTCTGCCGGAATGGCTTTGACGTCTTCGGTACCCTGCAGCAGACGCTCAGGCTGCAGTTTTTCGCACCCCAGACCAATCACCATCACCTCGCCGCCAAAATTCGGGTTGAGGGCAATATTATGAATGGTACGGATCGGCACGACCGCCGCTGGCGCGTTGATCGCTACGCCACAGCCATAGAGATGGTTCAGGCCAACCACGCCATCGACGTTCGGGTATTTCGGCAGCAGATCGCGTTCGATGATTTTCACCACGTAATCCACCACGCCCGCCACGCAGTGTACGCTGGTGGTGAGACCAAGAAGATTTTTGGTACCGACGCTGCCGTCCGGATTGCGATAGCCTTCAAAGGTATAGCCTTCCAGTGGGGGAAGCGGTTCCGGTACGCGGGTGGCAAGTGGCAGGGTGTTCAGCGGTGGCGCTTTTGGCAGTTCAACCAGCGACTCCTCAATCCAGCTTCCCTGCGGAATTGCGCGTACGGCATAGCCGATGACTTCACCGTAACGCACGATCTCCCCATGGGCAGGAATATCGACCAGTGCGACCTTATGCCCCTGGGGAATATGTTCAATTAACGTCAGTCCGTCCGGGAAGCGTGTTCCCGCTTTTAAGCCATTGTCATTGACAATAATCGCCACGTTATCCGTATCGTGAACTTTTATATAAAACGCCGTCGGCGATGCCTCTCTCATTTCAATATCGGCCATTATTCACATTTCTCCGGCAAAGTGTCAGATAGTAAATTTAACCCGTTGGATAATCGTTTTATTCTCGAGGAAATAAAGAATGTCAGCAGAAGACCGGTAAAAATGTGATCGCGATCGCGTCAGGCTGACTAATCCCTGATTCTGTGCATTAGCGCCCACAGCGTTGGGCAGATGCTCAAAATGGCGTTGAAATGAGGCGCAATACTTGAGCATAAAAACAATGTGCTGTTGTGAAGTGACGATTATACTGAAGGACGATTTTATATTGCCAACATTCAGTCAGAGAAATAAATATAAAAACAATATGTTTCGCAATAAATAATCCCGGCTCAAACTGCGGAATTAAAAAGGTATAAGTGATGAATAACAATATCTTCCCGAATACGTTTAAAGCGGCCCTTGCGGCGCACCAGATCCAGATTGGCTGTTGGTCTGCGCTGGCAAACCCAATAAGTACTGAAGTGCTGGGCCTTGCTGGTTTTGACTGGCTGGTGCTCGACGGCGAACATGCGCCAAATGATATCAGCACCTTTATTCCGCAACTGATGGCCCTGAAAGGCAGCGCCAGCGCCCCGGTGGTGCGAGTGCCAACCAATGACCCGGTGATCGTCAAACGTTTGCTGGATATCGGATTCTACAATTTCCTCATCCCGTTTGTGGAAACCCAGGAACAAGCGGCGCTGGCCGTGGCGTCAACGCGCTACCCGCCGGAAGGGATCCGCGGCGTCTCCGTCTCACACCGCGCCAACATGTTCGGCACCGTGCCGGACTACTTCGCGCAGTCCAATAGCAACATCACTGTTCTGGTGCAGATTGAGAGCCAGCAGGGGGTTGATAACCTCGACGCTATTGCAGCCACAAACGGTGTGGATGGTATCTTTGTCGGCCCAAGCGATCTGGCTGCCGCCTTTGGCCACCTGGGCAATGCCAGCCACCCTGACGTGCAGCGTGCGATCCAGCACATATTTGCTCGCGCCAAAGCACACGGTAAACCGAGCGGCATACTGGCGCCGGTTGAAGCCGACGCCCGACGTTATCTGGAGTGGGGAGCCACCTTTGTTGCCGTCGGCAGCGATCTCGGGGTGTTCCGCTCAGCGACGCAGAAATTAGCGGACGCTTTTAAAAAATAACCATCATTGAGGAAACAGTTATGACGCTGAAAGTGGGTTTTATTGGCCTGGGGATCATGGGTAAACCAATGAGTAAGAACCTCATCAAAGCGGGTTACTCACTGGTGGTCTCCGATCATAATCCGCAATCTGTGGCCGAGGTGATGGCGGCTGGCGCAGAAACAGCCTCCACCGCCAAAGCGATTGCTGAGCAGTGCGATGTCATCATTACCATGCTGCCAAACTCCCCGCATGTTAAAGAGGTCGCGCTGGGGGAGAACGGCATCATTGAGGGCGCGAAGCCCGGCCTGGTGCTGATTGATATGAGCTCTATCGCACCGCTTGCAAGTCGTGAAATCAGCGAGGCGCTAAAAGCGAAGGGCGTGGATATGCTGGACGCGCCGGTCAGCGGCGGTGAGCCGAAAGCGATCGACGGCACGCTGTCGGTGATGGTCGGCGGGGATAAAGCTATTTTCGATAAATACTATGACCTGATGAAAGCGATGGCAGGCTCCGTGGTGCATACGGGTGAAATTGGCGCGGGCAACGTGACCAAGCTGGCGAACCAGGTCATTGTGGCGCTGAACATCGCCGCGATGTCTGAAGCGCTGACGCTGGCAACCAAAGCGGGCGTTAACCCGGACCTGGTCTATCAGGCGATTCGCGGTGGTCTGGCGGGAAGTACCGTGCTGGATGCCAAAGCGCCGATGGTGATGGACCGTAACTTCAAACCGGGATTCCGTATCGACCTGCACATAAAAGATCTGGCGAACGCGCTCGATACGTCCCACGGCGTAGGCGCACAGCTGCCGCTGACCGCGGCGGTGATGGAGATGATGCAGGCGTTGCGTGCAGATGGTCTGGGCACGGCCGATCACAGCGCGATTGCATGCTACTACGAAAAACTGGCAAAGGTAGAAGTTGCGCGTTAATTACGTCTTGCCTGCACCTGAAGGTGACAGCGGCGCGCAAACCCTCTATACTGCGCGCCGAAGCTGACCAGACAGTCGCCGCTTCGTCGTCGTCCCTTTCGGGGGAGACGGGCGGAGGGGAGGAAAGTCCGGGCTCCATAGGGCAGGGTGCCAGGTAACGCCTGGGGGGGAAACCCACGACCAGTGCAACAGAGAGCAAACCGCCGATGGCCCGCGCAAGCGGGATCAGGTAAGGGTGAAAGGGTGCGGTAAGAGCGCACCGCGCGGCTGGTAACAGTCCGTGGCACGGTAAACTCCACCCGGAGCAAGGCCAAATAGGGGTTCACATGGTACGGCCCGTACTGAACCCGGGTAGGCTGCTTGAGCCAGTGAGCGATTGCTGGCCTAGATGAATGACTGTCCACGACAGAACCCGGCTTATCGGTCAGCTTCAACTTCTTTAAAAACAATAAGTTGATGTATCTCAGGCACTTAGAAGCATAAATGAGATACAGAATGGGATACATCAACGATTGTTACCTACCTCATACGCTTCAGCGTAACGGCGTTTTTTACGCTTACTTCAGATTGTCTGATAATCAATTTTTCCGTTGCTCGCTTGGTACGGATAGCCCACGCCGATGTCAGTTCCTGATCTCCCGACTAACGCCATTCTTCGCTCTTTTGCGATCTGGTACTATCCACCGCGATCAGTTACAGAGAATCATACGAATGATGAAAAAGCTATCCCAGCATGACATTGATGCTTTCGTAGCCGCGCAACATGCAGAGATTTATGGCTATGTTGAGAATATCCCCGCCGACGCTCGCCAGCGAAAAATAAGGGGAGATGTAACCCCACCGTTATCACCAGATACTGGTCGGGCGTTCGCACAGTTTTTTCAAGAGTTCTATGAAGATCAACTCTTCAACGGCGAAGCATCCCCGACGGAATCTTTTTTTCTTGAGTCTCTGGCTCAGCGTTTCGATATTTCAGGTATGGAAAGTGCCATTGTCGCCACAGCGTCAAAGTACGATATTCTTTTGCACCAGTCGCAGAAGGCCAATGCAGCTTTTCTGAGTAAAGATTTTTCGACGTACTCCCAGATCCTCAACGATCTGAAACAGAAAATCCCTCTACCTGTCGCAGTGTCTCCGGTTGAAGATTCTGCGCCAGCCATGACATTGCAAAAGGCATGGGATGGTTTTCTGGTGTTCAAATCAGATTGGAATCCGAAGATTCGGAAGGGGAACGAAAAGTACTTCATGGTCATCAGAGAAGTGCTGGGGGCTGATACGCCAGTGGACAAAATCACCCGCCGCGATATCAAAAACTTGCTGGAAGTGGTGGCGGGTCTACCCCGTCAGAACAAGAAGCCATATAACAAGATGACGGTTCGGGAGTGTTTAGATTTGGATGAGGTTCCCGAGGATGACCGTGTGGCACCGAAGACCGTTAAAGATTATCTGAAGCTATGCCAGGGGTTGTTCTCTACTTATCTAACATCTGAAATGGATATACTGGCATCTTCACCGACGCTAAACGTTCGTTATGAAGCACACAGCAAAAGCTATGGAGACTACAGCAAAACAGAAATGCGCAGGCTGGTGGCCCATTTCAAAAATCTATCAGGTTGGAAAAAGTGGATACCGCTCCTCCTTGCCTATACTGGTGCACGTCGGGCAGAGATCGCCAAACTAAAGCGTTCGGATGTTCGTCTTGATGATGATTCCCAGCGTTACTACATCATGATTGATGATACCAAAACCGAAGCAGGTACGAGGCAAGTACCGCTATCACTTCATCTGCTTGATCTTGGATTTTTGGACTATGTAGAGGGATTCTCTGCTGGCGATTCGCTTTTCCCTGACCTCACTAACTTCAACCAGATCACCCACTTTTTCCACGATATTCGTGAGGTTCTTGAGATCCCTTATCTCAATGATTATGGCGCTCGCCGCGTCGTGCACAGCCTTCGCCACACATTTATTACAGAAGCGCGAAAAACTAACGAGCTTACGCCAGTTCAGAAGGTGGTCGGACATGAGCATAGTGGGGAAGGGCAAACCCAGCGATACACCCACAAGTTTACTGTGACGAATTTACTTCCAGTGGTTGATGGTATTTGCTGGGACTAAACTCTCATCAACCTTCCTGTAAGTGCAGGGGGGATTCCCCCTACTTTTATAAATTATGGCAAACAGCGTGTTTTTCTCATCAGGTACGCCACCGCTTCCAATGGTTTAATTTATTGATTTTAATAGTGAAACTCATAAAGTGCTTGACAAATGAGAATGATTCGTGTTATTATGTAATTAAGGGGAAGATTTCCCCGACATCCCACCGAAACACATAAAATCCCGCAGGTGCCAGTTTCTGCCTCTTCTCCTTGGTAGGCTGGATCAATCCGCTTGCGGGTTTTTTATTACCATCAGGAAATCATTATTTGGAAAATAAAAACTTAGCGTCAATCGACGTAACGGACTCCGCACGTCTGCGCGGCAAGGTTGACCACACCACATGGCACGCGTGCAAATCGCGGCTAAAACTGCTGGGCCTGCCACAGACACCGAAACGAATCGGCTTCCTTCTCTGGCTGGAACACCAGCAACATCACGTCTTCACCTTTGAAGAGTACGTGGAGAGATGGGGCTACAACAACGCCCATCTGCATCTCAATGAGTATGAAAAAAGCGGACTTATCCATCATCGCGACGAGTATTTTCTTAGCGAAACTGCCACCAGCACCGATAGCCCATTCCGCTGTAAGTGCTGCAAGTCCATAAATCTGAACAAAATTCTTAAAGCAAAGGAGCGCATTATTAATGAAACTAACTAAAGAACAAACAGCCCTCATCCAGCGTCTTTATGACGAACGTATCACGCAAGCGGAAAAAGTAGCATTGTCCGAAGTCAGCACCACCATCGTCTTCAACGAGGTATTCCCGCTGGTCATCACTAAGGCGGCTGCTTATCTGGACAACGGTTACATCCTCAATCCTCAAGCCTGCAACCATTATCAATCTTCGCCTTTCTTCGAGGTGAGCATGTTTAAACCGGAGATTCTGCTGGTACAGGAACGCCAGGAGGCTGTAGCGGCGGCATCTGAACGTCTGAAGTCGGATATCGCCGCAGAAGTGTTGGAAATCGTCCGTCAACAACGCCAGCGAAAGCAGGAAGCAGCAGCAGCCGAACAGTCAGCCAAAGACGCTATCACTACTGAACAAGCGATCTTCGCAGCATTCGAGGTGTGATGGTAGACGCACAATTTCAACAGTTCGCTATGCCGTCAGATTCCCGGCGGTTAGCCTCCCGGCAACGCCCGGCTTACAGAGAAATGATGTCCTCACTCCAGGATGGTAAAGACCCGATTACGGGCACCAGACTAAATTCTCCATGCATCGACCATGACCACGATACAGGGACATGTAGGTTGGTCCTCAATCGCTCAACAAACACGTTTGAGGGAAAGGTGCGAGCCTTCCTAATTCAGCAGGGTTGGAAGCCGCAGCAGTTCGCTCAGCCGTTATTTGATGCATGGTTGGGACGTAATGACGCAGTAACCACGCAACTTTATGAGTTCGCTCTGGAGATCTGGCCCTACCTAAGCTGGGAACGCTTCCTAACGTACCTCCGAAATCTCGCCGTTTACTACGGGACAGCATGGGCGTACTACGACCACTTGCTTTATGAAAAGCCTTCAAAAACAGGATGCTAAGCCATGCAATTAATCGTTCCAAAAGACATTGAACAATGGCTGGACAATACGCGCGAACACCGTTCACGCGCAGCACAGATTATTAAACTTTTATACGACGCACAGGAGCACGACACCTATGACACAAGAGACGACCACACACACAGCCACACCCCCACCCCCAGTTGAAGCCTTCTCGCTTCACCTGCGTAGCCAGGGATACGCCCTGATTTCACTGCCTGGTGGCGTTAAGTTGCGCAACATCAACACAGGCACCGATCATAGTCTCGATTCCCTTGCGGTACATTACGCTCGTTTTTCAGGGAACTCATGGAATCCACTATGGCAGTCCGTTGTATTTCGAACACTTCCATACATTGCCCAAAGTATCTTCAATCCGGCGTTGCCGTCTGGCCTTTCTGACGATGGGATTCTTAATACATTTCGCAAATTCTCCAGTGACAAGTCTCCAGTAGACATCCTTACACCATGGTTTGAATACTTGGTGAGGATGTTCCCTGATGGAGACGATCGCGCCAACGTCTGCGCTTGGTTAGCTCACTGTTTCCAGCGCCCAGAAGAGCGTCCAACATGGCATCTTGTGATCCCATCTGATACCGGCACGGGCAAAGGATTTCTCTTCCAGAAAATACTTTCACCGCTGCTGGCGGGGCAAACAAAGCATTATTCGAGCTACTCCCAACTAACCGAAAAACATAACGGCGCGTTAGCCGATAATCTGATAATTGTTTTCGATGATCCTCCGAAAGCAAGCCGCCGAGTTGCAGAATCACTGAAGTCTATACAGACCGAACCAACAGTGGACATTAGACCGTTGTACGAGAATGCCCGTAAGGTAGCGACATACACGCGATTCATGACGTTTAGCAACAGTCCAACGCCAATAGAAGTTGACGATAACGACCGCCGGCACTATGCGACACACTTCATTAAGCACCAAGTGGATCACGATGAAACAGCAGCATTCATCGCACGCCTTAGCGACTGGTTAGAAGCTGGCGGGCTGGAGGCCGTCTATCGTTGGTTCATGCAATACGATCTCAGTGACTTCAATCCATACCGACCACCACACAGCGCAGCGTTGGAACGGATGAAACAGGCAAGTGTCTCCCCGGCAGAGTCAGAAGCGGCAGTATTCACCGAAAGCCACCAAGTGTTCTCTTTCAATGCTTTTCGTGAAGGTTGTCCGGCATTTAGTCGGGACAATGAAGCAACGGATTGGCTAAGTAAACACGGTTATACCAGCGCAAGATTATTCACACTCACTCGATTTAAGGACACTCCGTTAACAAAGGGTGCGCTTTGGTATCATTCTGACATGGATAAGGGACACGCCCGTGAATGGTATCTGTCGAAATACTACCCTCAGATCGAAGCTGCATAACAGCCCTAAAACGGCCCTGACAAAATAGAGCCGTACTATCCCAGCCCTTGGGAAATAAGGCCTAAACGGGGCAAGCGTCCCTAACGGCCCTAAATCTTTTTTTCTTATTCATTAAGACTGTGACAACCCAGTTGGAACATAACACGTGTCCAATCGTTCGTTATGCGTGGCACCTTGGCTAATGGCGAAGGTCGCCACCACGACGAAAACGCATGTTTGCTTAACAACTTCGTGTAAACGCGAAATTAAAAAAACTTATCTATCCCCTGATCCGAGGAATGTCGGACAGGATTCATCATTCCCCCAAATGGCGCAGTAGAGCGCCGGAGACTTTATCTATGGCAAGACAAAAAAACTCTGAAATTGATGCTCAGTTAAGAGCGTTGGGTGCACCAACAGGCGCTATAAACGGTGTTTACAACGAATGGGAGGGATTGCCTTTCGTAGAGGTAGTTCCTGGTTTCTTGGTTTTGCAGCAGGATCTGAACGATGTAATCCTACCAGCAGAATCGCGTGAGCCGATTAATTACGATCTGGAAGAGTTCTATCTGAACGTGAGTGGAAACCGAGCGTGGCGCTGGCGTATTGAAGATGGGCGGTTTATTGCCTCTACAGGCACTTGTGATTGATAAAAATGTACGGCAGGAGTGGCGTTTTCATCACATTGCTGTGCACTTACTTTGCATCATCGGTTTGAAAGGTTTTGGTATACGGACATTTCCCCTTAGTTACGTAGGTGAAGAGGTAATTGCTGTTCTGATACGTGCATAGCGTTTTCCCGCTCTCCGTCGTTTCCTGCTGAGGATCGGACATTGTGATCTGCTCTGCTGCCACAAACTGCGAGAACAATAGCCCTGATATCGCCAATATTACTCTTGTCACAAACTTTCTCCTTTGATTCCGTTGTCAAAACCCATCGCTCCCAACAACTGTGCATAGGGATTATAGTTTCAAGATTGATCAATTTAATCGATCAATTCAATGGAAATCGATCGTTTTTATCAATTGATGGTTTTATAATGACTCCCGATGAATACCTAACTCACAGCAAAAAGGAAGACCATGAAAAGATTGATTCTCGCGGCGCTGATCGTTCTCCCCTTCGCCTCAAGTGCAACCACGTTCACCTGTAAGGCGATCCAGGAAGGGCAGATCGATTCTGGTAGCCAAAAATCCTCAGTCGAGACTCGTCTTGATGTTCAGGACAAAAGCATGAAAGTGAGCATGGGTGGTAAAACCTGGCGGCTGGGTTTCATTGGAGAGAAAAGTATTGCGAAGATGTACGCCACCCCAGACGGTGGAATAGCGGTTACTTACATTGACAACGGGAGTGATCCTGTTTTCGTTATGCGCCCAACTAACAACGACGGGCAGACCGCTATCTATACGCTTAGTTTGTGTTCTGAGGCTTAAAATTAGGCGTGAGCAATCACGCCATTTCCTTCTTGATGCGGTAAAAAGTGGCGCGTGATACTCCAGCCAGTTCCATTACTTTAGCGGGTTTGTGTCCTGCACTGAGTAAAGATTTAACAACCTCCCGCGCCCTTTCATCCTTAGCTTTACCGACATACACACCAGCCTCTTTTGCTTTCTCGATACCTTGCTTTTGACGTGCACGTCGAGTCTCATAATCCTGACGGGCCATAGTAGCCAGCATATCGATCAGCATGTTATTTACTGCTGCCATAATGCCATCCACCACAGATGACGATTTATCCCCTTGAAGCATTTTCCACGAGGTGGGTAAATCCACCACTACCAGCTTCAGTCCCTTATCTTGGATGGTACGCTTCAAACTTTCCCATTGGACAGCCTCCAGACGACTCAGGCGGTCAATAGACTCCACCAGCAACAAATCCCCATTGTTAGCCTCATCAAGCAACAGCGATAGCTGAGGACGTTCAAGGGAAGCCCCGGAAGCATTCTCGACATATTCCTTACTGATAGCCCAACCACGCTCCCTTGCAAACTCACGCAACGCCGGGACAGCACGTGTGGAATCTTGTTCTCTGGTAGAGGCTCGTGCATAAATTAGGACGTTCATCTTTTGTCTCTTTGAGGTTTTACTTCAACACTCAAAGTATACAGCACACATGAAACGTTATCAATTCTATACTACCAACACCCTATTGATACTAAATATCACGTTGTCAGTGAGGTATACCCAAAAGAGAAAGTACCTATAGTCTTTTATCAAGAATGATTCTCATCAACTTACTGCGGAATTTGTGGTGTGTTTAGCAGTGAGGAACTATTTGTTGTGCAAGTAAGCGAGACAATAGAAAACCGCCCGAAGGCGGTTAAAGAACCCTGTATCTAACTGCGATCAATGAATGGTCGTCTATCGGACCAGCTCGCTCGATACGTTTATAGAGGCTGGATGCGAAACTTGAAGGGTTTTCTAATGTTTTCGGTGAGAAACGTGGTCTTTTTTCCCAAAATGCATGTGTACCATCTGACATCAAATATACGAATGCTTCGTCACGGTCATTAAGCAGCTCATCATGAGGGATAAAGGTTTGCTGGAAATCGAGCGGGATCGCATTCGCGATTGCCGTAGTGAGAGTATTCTTGCCCGGCAACTGTTTCAGCTCACTCTTGCTGTATATTTTATCATCAAGTAGCTTCTGGTGCTGGGTGTGGTCTTTGGTGATTTGTTTGAGTTTAGAATCCGTTTTCACATACAAACGACAATCCCCAACATGTCCAATATGAAGGCCCTCATCATCAACAAAACAAAATGTCAGCGTTGTAGCTGCGTGAGAAAACTTGATGTTCATCTCAGACAATGAAGAAACCCCCTCCTTGAGAGAAAGAAAAAGGCTCGTCATATTTTGCAGATTTCCCTTTCTGACAAGTTCAGGTAGCTCTCTTATAGCTGATTGAGACGCGTTTTGTGCACCGTCATACGATCCAACGCCATCAGCTACAGCAATCAAAAAACCATTATTGATGAGTAGTGGTGGAAGGATGGTATCTTGATTTTCTCTGCGTGGCTCTTTCGAGAAGGAGAACAAGCCACAAGTTAATAATTCAATCATAACCCATTCCCTATAACTATTTTTTCCAAGTCTGCGAGCATTTCATGCACAGAACTATGTCTTTTGGGCGGCTTCCTGGCTGTACTTTTCGTAACCAAGTCATCTACACCCGGTATTGCCCCTAAGTCCATGTCTTCAATGAGGACACCTAAGGCAAAGATATCTGTTTTTTCTGAATAGATCCCAGCAAAAACCTCTGGAGCCATGTAACGTTCGGTACCCATGATTGCAGCTACCTTTGTTATCACCTCCGACTCGGCTTTTTGATCCGCATTCTTGACTAAACCGAAATCAGAAATTTTGTAAGTTCCGTCAGAAAACCTCAAAACGTTTTGAGGTTTTAAATCTCGGTGCCAATAGTTGTGATCGTGAAGGTATGCAACGCCTTCCAGTGTCATGCGAATGGCGCTGATCTTATCTCTTATTGTCATTTCGCCTGAACGCAAAGCCGTTACCAAATCTCCTTCGGCTAAATCCATCACAAACCAAGGCTCATCACCAACCAAGTGATGAAGATAAATAGGCACAATATTAGTATGCTTACAGTCCGCTTGGTAAGTGACCTCTCTTTCGAACCTACGGATGAATTCATCTCTATAGGCTGGGTCTTGTAGCGCGAAGACTTTTCTTGCATATGCTCCGCAGGTGTGACCTTGGTAATTTTGGAGCCGAATCTCTTCAACGTAGCCGAACCCGCCCTTACCAATGCGCCTTATCGGCTTGATAACATAGTTACCATGTGCATCATCCATTTTCACTTCCCGTGCTGGCACTTAATCGTGTGATTTTACATCAATCTTTCTGACGAAGCATATGCAAACGTCATTGTTTCTGAAGATCATTAAACCAAAAAAATGCTCACAGATATTTGATACGCTTGCCGGTTTATAGCAGGGTACGTCAAAAAAATCGGGTTAGATGGTTTCTCCAACCGCGCAACTTCAAATGAGATACAGAATGGGATACATTATTGGCTACAACCCGCATTCCACCGCTTCTGGTGCTTGATTGCATGGGATACAAAGCTGACTTATCGGTCAGCTTCAACTTCTTAAAAAACCCCGCTTCGGCGGGGTTTTTGCTTTCAGGAGGTTGTAGGTCGGTTAAGTGCTGCGCCACCCGACAACCCCACAAACGACATCAATTCTCATATTTGCGACATTAAGCACATTTCACTGTTTTCATCTCTTCAATGGCCTCAAGCAATCTACTGGCGATCGTTATCACAAAATTTCGCGCTGAAAAGGGGGGAATCCACGGTGTTGTTAATTTGTTGTGATTGTTGCCTTAATGATTCAATATGTTTTCATGTTTGATATCTACATATTGCATTTAAAAACATTCATCCTGCGAATGTGTGACGTATTCCTCTTTTTATCGAAAGCCAGCCTAAAAGCATCTGTAAAAATTGATAAATTGAAAGAATGTTTCAACTGAATAACGGTTATTTATTGGTCTTTAATTGCCTGAAAGATCGTCTTTATTGATTTTATTAACGCAGAAAAATTTATCCAGGTTATCGCCATAAAATAAATTTATTACTGTTAGTTTTGTTGATCGATATCAGCGTAATGGTGTGATCTGACAAGCTTAATTAATTGATTATAAAGGTTTTTTATGTTTTTTGTTGTTCCGGTGAATAACGCGGGAAGGCAAATTGTGAGTAACAGCACATACCCCCTGAAACAATATTGGGTAGAATCCGCTGCGTCATAGGGAAATAAGCGCAGAATATTATGAACACTATTATTCTACCGAAAACACAGCACCTCGTGGTATTTCAGGAAGTCATTAAAAGTGGCTCCATAGGTTCTGCTGCAAGACAACTGGGCCTGACGCAACCCGCCGTCAGCAAAATCATCAGCGATATCGAATCCTACTTCGGCGTGGAAGTCATGGTGCGTAAAAACACGGGCGTAAAACTGACTGCCGCAGGCCAGGTGCTGCTCTCCTACTCAGAGTCGATCACCCGCGAAATGAAAAACATGGTGAGCGAGATCAACAGCCTGAGTTTCAGCACCGTGATGGACGTCTCCTTTGGCTACCCGTCACTGATTGGTTTCACCTTCCTGTCCGAAATGATCAAAAAATTCAAGGAAGTGTTCCCGAAAGCGCGTGTATCTATGTATGAAGCCCAGCTCTCCTCTTTCCTGCCAGCCATTCGCGATGGTCGGCTGGATTTCGCCATCGGCACGCTGAGTGATGAGATGCTGCTGCAGGATCTGCACGTCGAGCCCTTGTTTGAGTCAGAATTTGTGCTGGTCGCCAGTAAATCACGAACGTGCACCGGCCCGACGACACTGGCATCGCTCACGCATGAGCAGTGGGTGATGCCGCAAACCGATATGGGCTACTACAAAGAACTTCTGACCACTCTGCAAGACAACCACATCAGTATTGAAAACATCGTCCAGACCGATTCCGTGGTCACCATTTATAACCTTGTCCTGAATGCCGATTATCTGACGGTGATTCCACGCGACATGATTGCTCCGTTCGGCTCGGATCAATTTATTGTTCTGCCGGTAGAGGATGAATTACCCGTGGCGCGTTATGCCGCCGTGTGGTCGAAAAATTACAGAATTAAAAAATCCGCGTCAGTATTGGTTGAACTGGCAAAACAATATGCCTCACTCACCGGTAAAAGACGACGATGAAATATTGTTCTCCTTAGAAGCAATAAACATTTTATAAAAAACACCCAGAGATAATTTTATGCTCTGATACCCTGACTTTGCCTGAAAAGAATGAATTATTATAACGAGGATATTATGCACATTACCTACGACCTTCCGGTAACGATTGAAGATATTCAGGACGCCAGAAAACGCCTGGCGGGTAAAATCTATAAAACCGGCATGCCGCGTTCGAATTATCTCAGCGAGCGCTGTAAGGGTGAAATATTCCTGAAGTTTGAAAATATGCAGCGTACCGGCTCGTTTAAAATTCGCGGTGCGTTTAATAAATTAAGCTCGCTGACCGATGCTGAAAAGCGTAAGGGCGTCGTCGCCTGCTCGGCGGGAAACCACGCGCAGGGTGTGTCGCTCTCGTGTGCAATGCTCGGCATTGACGGCAAAGTGGTGATGCCGATGGGCGCGCCAAAGTCTAAAGTAGCCGCGACGCGTGACTACTCGGCGGAAGTGGTGCTGCACGGCGAGAACTTCAACGACACCATCGCGAAAGTGAGTGAAATCGTCGAGATGGAAGGGCGCATTTTTATCCCGCCGTATGACGATCCGAAAGTGATCGCTGGACAGGGCACCATTGGCCTGGAAATTCTCGAAGATTTGTATGATGTGGATAACGTGATTGTTCCCATCGGCGGTGGCGGATTAATTGCCGGGATTGCAACGGCCATTAAATCCATTAACCCGACCATTAATATTATTGGCGTACAGTCTGAAAATGTTCATGGGATGGCGGCATCATACCAGGCCGGAGAAATCACCAACCATCGCGTCACCGGTACATTAGCTGACGGTTGCGACGTATCTCGTCCGGGTAAATTAACCTTCGAAATCGTCCGCGAACTGGTTGATGACATTGTGCTGGTGAGCGAAGACGATATTCGCAACAGCATGATTGCGCTTATTCAGCGAAATAAAGTGGTGACGGAAGGTGCTGGCGCGCTGGCCTGCGCGGCATTATTAAGCGGCAAACTTGACCACTATATTCAGGGCCGAAAAACCGTCTGCATTATTTCCGGCGGCAATATCGATCTCTCCCGTGTTTCCCAAATTACCGGCTTCGTTGACGCATAAAGGTGACCTATGAGCAACACAGAAAGCATTATCGTTGGCCAGACAAAAACGTCCTCCTGGCGTAAGTCTGATACCACCTGGACGCTGGGCCTGTTCGGAACCGCCATTGGCGCAGGCGTGCTGTTCTTCCCTATTCGCGCAGGCTTTGGCGGGTTGATCCCCATCCTGCTGATGCTGGTCCTCGCGTTCCCGATTGCATTTTACTGTCACCGCGCGCTGGCGCGTCTGTGCCTGTCCGGCAGTAATGTCTCAGGCAACATTACCGAAACGGTGGAAGAGCACTTCGGCAAGACCGGCGGGGTGGTCATCACCTTCCTCTACTTCTTTGCCATTTGCCCACTGCTGTGGATTTACGGCGTGACCATTACCAACACCTTTATGACGTTCTGGGAAAACCAGCTCCAGCTGCCTGCGCTGAACCGTGGTGTAGTGGCGCTGTTCCTGCTGCTGATGATGGCCTTTGTGATCTGGTTTGGTAAAGATCTGATGGTGAAGGTGATGAGCTTCCTGGTGTTCCCGTTCATCGCCAGCCTGGTGCTGATTTCCCTGTCGCTGATCCCATACTGGAACTCGGCGGTGATCGACCAGGTCAACCTGAGCGATATTTCCTTTACCGGTCATGACGGCATTCTGGTCACGGTGTGGCTGGGGATCTCCATCATGGTCTTCTCCTTCAACTTCTCGCCCATCGTCTCCTCATTTGTGGTCTCCAAGCGTGAAGAGTACGAGCCCGAGTTCGGTAAAGCGTTTACCGAGCAGAAATGTTCCAAAATCATCGGTCGCGCCAGCATGCTGATGGTCGCCGTAGTGATGTTCTTCGCCTTTAGCTGCCTGTTTACGCTCTCTCCGCAGAACATGGCGGATGCCAAAGCGCAGAACATTCCGGTGCTCTCTTATCTGGCGAACCACTTTGCCTCCATGTCGGGAACCAAATCGACGTTTGCCACGGTGCTGGAATACGGTGCGTCCATCATCGCGCTGGTCGCTATCTTTAAATCCTTCTTTGGGCACTATCTGGGCACCCTGGAAGGGCTGAACGGCCTGATCCTCAAGTTCGGTTATAAGGGGGATAAGAAGAAGGTTTCCGTTGGCAAGCTGAACACCATCAGCATGGTCTTCATCATGGGCTCCACCTGGGTTGTGGCCTATGCCAACCCGAACATTCTCGACCTTATCGAAGCCATGGGCGCACCGATCATCGCCTCTCTGCTGTGCCTGCTGCCGATGTACGCCATCCGCAAAGCGCCAGCCATGGCGAAATATAAGGGCAAACCCGAGAACATCTTCGTCACGGTTGTGGGCCTGCTGACCATTCTGAATATTGTTTACAAACTGTTCTAACCCATAGCTCAGGAAGAGCGGAGTCATATGATGATTGAGTTTCCGGTAGTACTGGTTATTAACTGCGGTTCGTCCTCTGTTAAGTTTTCGGTGCTCGACGCCAGCAGCTGTGAGACCCTGATGACGGGCATTGCGGACGGTATCAACACCGAAAAGGCCTTTATTTCCGTGAACGGGGGTGAGCCAGTCAAACTGGCTCACCAGGACTACGAAGGGGCGCTGGCAGCCATCGCCCTGGAGCTGGAGAAGCGCAACCTGATGAGCAGCGTGGCCTTAATTGGCCACCGTATTGCGCACGGCGGCGACCTCTTCAGCGAGTCGACCCTGATTACGAAAGAGGTGATTGAGCAGATCCGTCAGGTTTCCCCGCTGGCACCGCTGCATAACTACGCCAACTTAAGCGGCGTGGAAGCCGCAGAGCGGTTGTTCCCGGGCGTGCAGCAGGTGGCGGTATTCGATACCAGCTTCCATCAGACGCTGCCGCCTCAGGCGTATCTGTACGGCTTGCCGTACCGCTATTTTGAAGCGCTGGGCGTACGGCGTTACGGTTTTCACGGCACTTCCCATCGTTACGTGGCCGGACAGGCGCATACGCTTCTCGGGCTGTCCCCCGACGACAGCGGGCTGGTGATTGCTCATCTTGGTAACGGGGCCTCCATCTGCGCGGTGCGCAACGGTGAGAGCGTCGATACCTCCATGGGCATGACGCCGCTGGAAGGGCTGGTGATGGGCACGCGCTGTGGCGACGTGGATTTTGGCGCGATGGCGTGGATTGCCCAGCAAACCGGCCAGTCATTTGATGATCTGGAGCGCGTGGTTAACAAAGAGTCCGGGTTGCTGGGGATATCCGGCATCTCCTCCGATTTACGTGCGCTGGAGAAAGCCTGGCACGAAGGCAATCAACGGGCGCAGCTGGCGATCCACACCTTTGTCCACCGGATTGCGCGGCATATCGCCGGTCACGCGGCATCGCTGCATCGTCTGGATGGCGTGATCTTTACCGGTGGTATTGGCGAAAACTCGAAACTGATCCGCGCGCTGGTGGCGGAGCATCTTAAGGTCTTCGGCATCCTCCTCGACGAGGCTAAAAATGCCCTGCCGGGCAGCGCGGGCGAGCGCGTCATCAGCACCGATTCCTCCCGCGTAGTCTGCGCGGTTGTCCCTACCAATGAAGAAAAAATGATCGCGCTGGACGCCCTCCGTCTTGGGAAGGTCACTCCGGCTGCGGCTTACGCCTGATATAGCGAGAAACACATGAACGTAACAATCGATACAGGCGTCGCGCCCTACAGCGACGCATGGGCTGGCTTTCGCGGTGAAGAATGGAAAAACGCCGTCAACGTGCGCGATTTTATTCAGCATAACTACACCCCTTATGAAGGCGACGAAGCTTTCCTCGCGCAGGCGACGCCAGCAACGACGGCGCTGTGGCAGAAGGTGATGGTCGGCATTCGTCAGGAGAATGCCACCCACGCCCCGGTAGATTTTGATACTAACATTGCCACCACCATTACCGCTCACGGGCCGGGTTATATCGATCAGGATCTGGAGACGATCGTCGGGCTGCAAACCGATAAACCGCTCAAGCGCGCCCTGCATCCGTATGGCGGGATCAACATGATCCGCAGCTCGTTTGAAGCCTATGGCCGCGAGATGGATCCGCAGTTTGAATACCTGTTTACCGACCTGCGTAAAACCCATAACCAGGGTGTGTTTGACGTCTACTCGCCGGAGATGATGCGCTGCCGTAAATCCGGTGTGCTGACCGGTCTGCCGGACGGTTACGGACGCGGGCGCATCATCGGTGACTACCGACGCGTGGCGCTGTACGGCATCACCTATCTGGTGCGCGAGCGTGAGCTGCAGTTTGCGGATCTCCAGCCGAAGCTGGAACGCGGTGACGATCTCGAAGCGACGATCCGCCTGCGTGAAGAGCTGGCGGAGCACAAGCGTGCTTTGCTCCAGATCCAGCAGATGGCGGCGAACTACGGCTTTGATATTGCGCGTCCGGCGATGAACGCGCAGGAAGCGGTGCAGTGGGTCTACTTTGCCTACCTGGCAGCGGTGAAATCCCAGAACGGCGGGGCGATGTCGCTGGGGCGCACGGCGTCGTTCCTTGATATCTACATTGAGCGCGACATGCAGGCCGGACGGCTAAATGAGGTGCAGGCGCAGGAGCTGATCGACCACTTCATCATGAAGATCCGCATGGTCCGCTTCCTGCGCACGCCGGAGTTCGACACGCTCTTCTCGGGTGATCCGATCTGGGCGACGGAAGTGATTGGCGGAATGGGGCTGGACGGCCGCACGCTGGTCACCAAAAACAGCTTCCGCTATTTGCACACCCTGCACACCATGGGGCCTGCGCCGGAGCCCAATCTGACGATCCTCTGGTCTGAACAGCTGCCGATTGCATTTAAGAAATACGCCGCGCAGGTGTCGATTGTCACCTCCTCACTGCAGTACGAGAACGACGATCTGATGCGAGCCGACTTCAACAGCGACGACTACGCCATTGCCTGCTGTGTCAGCCCGATGGTGATCGGCAAGCAGATGCAGTTCTTTGGCGCCCGCGCCAACCTCGCGAAAACGCTGCTGTACGCCATCAACGGCGGAGTGGATGAGAAGCTGAAGATTCAGGTCGGCCCGAAAACCGCGCCATTGCTGGATGAGGTGCTGGATTATGACACCGTGATGGCGAGCCTGGATCACTTTATGGACTGGCTGGCGGTGCAGTACATCAGCGCGCTGAATCTCATTCACTACATGCACGATAAGTACAGCTACGAAGCCTCACTGATGGCGCTGCATGACCGTGACGTCTATCGCACCATGGCATGTGGCATCGCCGGGCTGTCGGTCGCGGCGGACTCTCTCTCCGCGATTAAATACGCCACGGTGAAACCGGTGCGCGACCACACCGGTCTGGCGGTTGATTTCGTCATCGAAGGTGACTATCCGCAGTACGGCAACAACGACGACCGCGTGGACAGCATCGCCTGCGACCTGGTTGAGCGCTTTATGAAGAAAATTCAGGCGCTGCCGACCTATCGCAATGCGGTGCCGACCCAGTCTATTCTGACCATTACCTCCAACGTGGTTTACGGCCAGAAGACCGGGAATACGCCGGACGGTCGCCGCGGCGGCACGCCGTTTGCCCCTGGCGCGAACCCAATGCACGGCCGTGACAGAAAAGGGGCGGTGGCCTCGCTGACGTCGGTGGCCAAGCTGCCGTTCACCTATGCGAAGGACGGGATCTCCTACACCTTCTCTATCGTGCCGCAGGCGCTGGGCAAAGATGAGCTGGTGCGCAAAACCAACCTGGTGGGGCTGCTGGACGGGTACTTCCACCATGAAGCATCCATTGAGGGCGGGCAGCACCTGAACGTCAACGTAATGAACCGGGAAATGCTGCTGGACGCCATTGCGCATCCGGAAAATTACCCGAATCTGACCATTCGTGTTTCAGGCTATGCCGTGCGCTTTAATGCCCTGACGCGCGAGCAGCAGCAGGATGTGATATCGAGGACGTTTACTCGATCTATCTAAAAGTGTGTTCTCAGGCCCCCTCAACGCAGGGGGCATTTTTTTGCCCGCTAAACATACAAAATTGTTTATATAATTACTCACACATATTCATCCGCTCTTGAAAAACAATGTTCCTGCTTTTCCCAATAACAAAATGTAAGGACAGTAAGATGATGAAAATGACCCGTATTGCTTTGATTGCAGCGTCGTTGGCGGTGTGCAGTTTTACCGCGCAGGCCGCGAACGTTGAGGCAGCCCCGTCTCCATCGCAGGATCCGCTGGTACAGCACCTGAAGCTCAGCAATGAGCAGATTAATAAGATTAAAGAGTTGCATCAGCAACTGGAGCAAAACGTCAGCAAGATCCCAATGACGGGCGTGAAGGACGGCGCGCTGATCGACATGTTCCAGGCGGGTAAATGGGACGAAAGCACGGTGAAAAGCCAGCTCTCTGCCTTCAGTAAGATTGAGCAGCAGGCGCGCTACTACCGAGTGAAATATTACTTTGACGTCAGCCAGGTGCTGACGCCGGAGCAGCGTAAGCAGGTCAAAACCGATATGGCTAACGCGCTGGCTGAGTGATTTCCTACCCGCGCACGGCGCGGGTTTTTATTTCTTGATCGTCGTCACTTTTAGAAAAGTTATGCATTTAAAGAATTAAAAAAGGAAATTTTTCCTCCAGTCTTTGAAAATCCCCATAAAACTTGTGACTTTTTTCTCCCTCGCTCCGGATATGATCTTCCCACACCAATAACAAGCACCTGCTGCCCTCTGACTCGCAATCGCTGGCGATCGGAATCTAATAAAAAGAACTGTTTACCCTACAAAATAAGCGAGTACCCAATGGATACGGCAACAAACAGCAGTGTGATTGTGAATGATTCCCCTGCGGCAAGGCGGGCGGGAATGAGTGAAAGCGAGTGGCGAGAAGCGATTAAATTCGACAGCACCGACACGGGGTGGGTCATCATGAGTATCGGGATGGCTATTGGCGCGGGGATTGTTTTTCTCCCTGTGCAGGTTGGATTAATGGGATTGTGGGTCTTTTTGCTCTCGTCGATTATTGGTTATCCGGCCATGTATCTGTTCCAGCGTTTGTTTATTAATACGCTGGCGGAGTCTCCGGAATGCAAAGACTACCCAAGCGTAATTAGCGGTTACTTAGGTAAAAACTGGGGCATCCTATTAGGTGCGCTCTATTTCGTGATGCTGGTGATCTGGATGTTTGTTTATTCCACTGCCATCACCAACGACAGCGCATCGTATTTGCATACTTTCGGTGTGACCGACGGGTTGCTGTCTGACAATCCGTTCTACGGTTTATTCCTGATCTGCATTCTGGTCGCCATTTCTTCACGCGGTGAAAAGCTGCTGTTTAAGGTCTCCAGCCTGATGGTGCTGACCAAACTATTCGTGGTTGCCGCGCTGGGGCTGTCGATGATTGGCCTCTGGCATTTAGCCAATGTGGGCATGCTGCCACCGGTGGGTCTGCTAATTAAAAACGCCATTATTACGTTGCCCTTTACCTTAACCTCCATTCTGTTTATTCAGACTTTAAGCCCGATGGTTATCTCGTACCGCTCACGGGAAAAGTCCGTTGAAGTGGCGCGACACAAAGCATTGCGGGCAATGAATATCGCTTTTGGCGTACTGTTTGTGACGGTCTTCTTTTACGCTGTCTCTTTCACCCTGGCAATGGGACACGACGAAGCGGTCAAAGCCTACGAGCAGAATATCTCTGCCCTGGCGATCGCGGCGCAATTTATCAGCGGCGACGGTGCGGGCTGGGTCAAAATCGTCAGCGTAATTCTCAATATCTTTGCCGTGATGACGGCATTCTTCGGCGTCTATCTGGGCTTTCGTGAGGCCACGCAGGGGATCGTCATGAACGTCCTGCGCCGCAAAATGCCAACAGAGAAAATCAATGAAAGCACCGTCCAGCGCGGCATCATGTTATTCGCCATTCTGCTGGCCTGGAGCGCGATTGTCTTAAACGCGCCGGTATTGAGCTTCACCTCCATTTGTAGCCCTATCTTCGGCATGGTGGGCTGCCTGATCCCTGCATGGCTGGTCTATAAAGTGCCAGCACTGCATAAATATAAAGGCGTGTCGCTGGTGATTATTGTTATCACCGGGCTGCTGCTTTGTGTTTCTCCTTTCCTCGCATTCTCCTGAGGGTAATTAAGGTCGTAACGATGTCTGAGCAAACTCATCCTTTATGGAATCAATTTATTCGCGTGGTGCAGGAAGAAGTTAAACCTGCACTGGGGTGCACCGAACCCGTTTCTCTGGCGCTGGCTTGTGCAATTGCCGCAGAGCACCTGTCAGGCGACGTAACACATATTGAGGCGTGGGTATCGCCGAACCTGATGAAGAACGGGCTGGGCGTAACGGTGCCGGGTACCGGAATGGTCGGGTTGCCGATTGCGGCGGCGCTGGGCGCCATCGGTGGTAATGCGCAGGCGGGGCTGGAGGTACTGAAAGATGCCAGCGCGGATGCGCTGGTACGGGCCAAAGCGTTGCTGAGTGCCGGTCAGGTGCAGGTGAAACTTCAGGAACCGTGCGAAGAGATTCTCTATTCACGAGCCTGTGTATACGCCGGTGATGCCTCGGCGATGGTGACTATCGCGGGCGGGCATACCCGTGTGGTGGAAGTGGTGTGTCAGGGCGAAACGCGCTTCAGGCTGGACGATCAACAGGCAGAGGCAGGGAGTGACCCCCTGGCGGTGCTGTCAACCACGACGCTTTCGCAGATCCTGGAGTTTGTCGAGCAGGTCCCGTTCGATGCGATCCGGTTTATCCTTGATGCCGGGCGTTTGAACGATGCGCTCTCACGCGAAGGGCTCAGCGGGCAATGGGGGTTGCACATTGGTGCGACGCTCGATAAACAGCGCACCCGCGGATGGATGGCACAGGATCTGGGTTCAGATATTGTTATCCGCACTAGCGCGGCCTCGGATGCCCGCATGGGCGGTGCGACACTGCCAGCGATGAGTAATTCCGGGTCAGGAAACCAGGGGATCACCGCGACTATGCCGGTTGTTGTTGTGGCTGAACACGTTCAGGCTGACGACGAGCGGCTGGCGCGGGCGCTGATGCTTTCACATCTGTCGGCCATTTATATCCACTACCAGCTTCCGCGCTTGTCCGCATTGTGTGCAGCAACGACGGCGGCAATGGGCGCAGCGGCAGGTATGGCGTGGCTGATGGACGGAAGCTACAAGACGGTTGCGATGGCAATCGGCAGTATGATCGGGGATGTCAGTGGGATGATCTGTGATGGCGCCTCCAATAGCTGCGCGATGAAAGTCTCCACCAGCGTCAACAGTGCCTGGAAAGCAGTCATGATGGCGCTGGACGATTCTGCCGTAACGGGCAATGAGGGGATTGTGGCGCACGATGTGGAACAGTCTATTTCCAACCTGTGCGCACTGGCGTGCCGCTCGATGCAGGCAACGGATCGGCAGATTATCGAGATTATGGCGAGTAAGGTGTAAAGAATACCCCTCTCCCGTTTGGGAGAGGGGTAAGGTTAATTACACCGGTAAATCAATCAGTAGCGCCCGCAATGCCGTATCGGCCTCCAGGGTAATATTCGCTTCATCACGAATAAACGCCCCGTCACCACAGGTGAGTGCCTCTTTCTCTTCCGTATGCGTTACGGCATGCACCGTACCGTGGATGGACTGTAAATACGCACGCGGTCCATGAAGCTGGAAGCTCGCCTGCTCACCTTTCTTCAGTTCGATATGATGCAGCCATACCTGCTGACGCAGCTGCAGGCTGCCTTTGCTGCCATCAGGCGACGCAATCAGCTGCTGCTTATCGCCCGTTAAATCTACCTTTTGTACCAGCGGGTTTTCCCGCTCAGGGCAGGCGTCCAGCCACAACTGCATACGGGTCAGCGTTTTATCTTTGCTGAGGTTATGCTCGCTGTAACTGATGCCCGGCTGCGTCGAAATTAACAACGCTTCGCCAGCCTTTGCCTGGACATGATTGCCCTCGCTATCGCGGTATTCTGCCTCGCCTTCCAGGATCAGGTTCAGGATATCGACTTTCGGGTACGTACGCGGCTGGAAGGACGCGCCAGGGGCGAGCACTTCCTGATTCAACACGCGTAATGAAGCGTAACCGAGGAGTTTAGGGTCAAAGTAGTGTCCAAAAGAAAAGGTGTAGCGGGCCTGCAGCCAGCCGAAATCGGCTTGTCCGCACTGTTTAGCTGTTCTTGTCGTAATCATAAACTTGACCTCTCTTTACACTAAAACAATGGTAAAGGTATGGACGCTGCATTGTTAGCCAGATATTCTGCCCGGTATGTTCAAATTTCCTGAATGAGAACGAGATGGCTAAAGAGAGAGCATTGACGCTTGAGGCGCTTCGCGTCATGGACGCGATTGACCGGCGCGGCAGTTTTGCGGCAGCCGCTGATGAACTGGGGCGCGTTCCGTCGGCGCTGAGTTACACCATGCAGAAGCTGGAAGAGGAGCTGGACGTGGTGCTGTTTGACCGCTCCGGTCATCGAACAAAATTCACCAACGTGGGCCGAATGCTGCTGGAGCGCGGTCGCGTGTTGCTGGAAGCGGCGGATAAGTTAACGACCGATGCCGAAGCGCTGGCGCGCGGTTGGGAAACCCATCTGACGTTAGTGACCGAAGCGCTGGTGCCTACTGAAGCGCTGTTCCCGCTGGTTGACCGTCTGGCTGATAAAGCGAACACGCAGCTGTCGATCATTACCGAAGTGCTGGCAGGCGCGTGGGAGCGCCTGGAGACGGGCAGGGCGGATATCGTTATTGCGCCGGATATGCACTTCCGCTCGTCGTCGGAAATCAACTCGCGCAAGCTCTACAGCGTGATGAACGTTTACGTTGCCGCACCCAATCACCCGATTCACCAGGAGCCAGAGCCGCTCTCTGAGGTGACGCGCGTGAAGTATCGCGGCGTGGCGGTCGCTGATACCGCGCGTGAACGTCCGGTGCTGACGGTGCAGCTGCTGGATAAACAGCCTCGTCTGACGGTCACTTCACTGGAAGACAAACGACAGGCGCTGCTGGCCGGGCTTGGCGTGGCAACCATGCCGTATCCGTTTGTGGAAAAAGATATTGCGGAAGGGCGTCTGCGCGTTGTGAGCCCGGAGTACACCAGCGAAGTGGACATTATTATGGCCTGGCGCCGCGACAGCATGGGCGAAGCCAAATCGTGGTGCCTGCGCGAAATACCCAAACTCTTTGCGCACCACAACAAATAAGCGTGTAGGCCCGGTAAGCGTAAGCGCCACCGGGCAATAATTTACGCAGCGATCTTAGGATCCGGACCAAAGCGGTTTTCGCCCGGCGTACCGGACTGGCAGTTGAAGATCAAAATCACAATCCATCCCACGATCGGGATCAGCAGCAGCAACAGCCACCACGCCGAACGATCGGTATCGTGGAGGCGTCGAAACTGCACGGCCCAGGAAGGCAACAGAATAAATAAGCCGTAAATTGAGGTGAGAACGCCTTCCCCGCTCGCCCACTCCCAGCCCAGAATTTTATCCACGATGCTTAGCACCAGCGCGAAGATGAAGTTCACCAGAATGAACATCCAGTACTCTTTGCGGCGGGCGCGGCCACCAAATCCAATATAGTTGCGCAGTACGTTTAAATACCAGTCCATTTTTCCTTGCCTCAATAATCGGTCAATCACTTGTTTTTTAAGCGATCGAGATAAGGATAGATGGAGATTGTGAATTAAAAAAGGGCATCTGGTGATGCCCTTGATATTTATCCAAAACGCACGTCGCGACCGTGCGGCTCATCCAGATCCTGCCACGGGCCGATGGAGATAATGCCCGTCGGATTAATGGTCTTGTGGCTGCGGAAATAGTGGGTGCGGATATGGTCGAAGTCGACCGTTTCGGCAATGCCCGGCATCTGGTAGATGTCGCGCAGGAAACCATACAGGTTCAGATAGTCACTGATACGATGCTTGTCGCACTTAAAGTGAGTGACATAGACCGGATCAAAGCGCACCAGCGTGGTCCACAGACGAATATCGGCTTCCGTCAGGCGGTCGCCTGTCAGATAGCGATGCTGGCCGAGGATCTGCTCCAGACGCTCCAGCGATTCAAACACTTTCCCGACCGCGTCGTCATAGGCTTCCTGGCTGGTCGCAAACCCGGCTTTATAGACACCGTTGTTGACGTTGTCGTAGATCCAACTGTTCAGCTCGTCAATTTTATCGCGCAGCTCAACCGGGTAGTAGTCCCCGGCGCGGGCGCCGTGTGCATCAAACGCGGTATTGAACATGCGGATGATTTCCGCAGATTCGTTGCTGACAATCGTCTGGTTTTTCTTGTCCCACAGTACCGGGACAGTAACGCGTCCGGTGTAGTGCGGATCGGCGCGCAAATAAAGCTGGTAGAGGAAATCGTGGTGGTAAAGATCGTCGCCGGTCGCGGCGGGGAAATCACTGTCAAACGTCCAGCCGTTTTCCAGCATCAGCGGGTTGACCACCGAAACCGGAATGAGGGATTCAAGGCCTTTAAGTTTGCGCACAATCAGCGTGCGGTGTGCCCACGGGCAGGCCAGAGAAACATAAAGATGATAACGATCTTTCTCGGCCGCGAAGCCGCCTTCACCGCTCGGGCCAGGTGCGCCATCGGCGGTCAGCCAGTTACGGAAGGCCGAAACAGAGCGCTTAAAGCGTCCTCCGGTGGATTTTGTGTCATACCAGACATCCTGCCAGACGCCGTCTACGAGTTGTCCCATTTTTTCTCCTCCGTCAGATAGCAAAAGCGAGGAGATGTCTCCTCGCTTTGTGTTTATTCAGTATAGCGTGCTTACCACTTCTTATTCAGAAGGCGGTCGATGCTGTATGCGCCTGGGCCAGTGACTGCCAGCAGCAGGAAGCCACCCGCGATGGTCAGGTTTTTCATGAACATCAGAGAGTTCACGCCTTCCGCAAAGTTGCTGTGGAAGATGAACGCTGTCAGCACGGTGAAGCCCGCGGTAAACAGCGCGGTAGTACGGGTCAGGAAACCGAACAGAACCGCCAGGCCGCCGCCGAACTCAAGCAGAATGGTCAGAGGCAGCAGGAACCCCGGCACGCCCATGGCTTCCATGTACTGCTGGGTACCCGCATAACCGGTGATTTTTCCCCAACCCGCTACGATAAACAGGATTGGCATCAGAATACGCGCTACCAGTACACCAACATCTTCTAATTTTTTCATTTTACTCTCCAGGAAACCACATCAGCGGCTGAACTTTATTTGTGTGCAATTCCGGGTAGATACCGCGGATTTGCTGTCGATGGAGAGGATAATAAACGGGGCGGGTGACAATTGTTAGCAAGGAAAACTGTCAATCTTATTCAAAGATATTGAGTAAAAACAGGTGCGCGCTGGTGCCCTCACCCCAACCCTCTCCCACGGGGAGAGGGCGCAAAAACAAAAACGGTAACCTGAGTTACCGTTTTGCTTTTACCTCGAAGCCGCCACCCGGCGAGAAGGCTACCTCAGCTGCTGCTGACGCAACGTCGCTTTCACCAAACGCCAGGCGCTCCAGGCACCAAAACCGCGGCGTGCCCAGCGGATGAGCATATTTGGATGACGAACCGTCCAGATAGCCATTACGCTACTGCCGACCAGCGCCCATGAACGCAGGCTCAGAAAGGTATTCCAGCCACGGTCAAACCGCCGCGTCGCGTCAATCCAGTCGCGACGGCTGGCAGAAAGATCCAGCCGTTGCTGCTGGATCTGACTCAACAGGTAGGCTTTGCGCTTCTGACGTTCGGCTTTGTCGCTCACGGCTTGTCATCCTCCAGCAGGGCGCGATCGTTAGCCAGCTCCTGACGCGTATGGCGCAGGAAAGTCGACTTGCGTGCTTTGCGCAGCGTCCAGATGCCGCCAATCAACGCGGCGACCAGCAAAACGACGGTGGTGGCAATCATCGCGTTGAGTCGATACTGCGGATCAATGGCCCAGATGATTAACACCATCAGGCTCATCAGACCAAACGCGGCGAAGAGCATGGTCAGGCCGAGCATCAGCAGCATCTGGAAGAGATTTGCTTTCTCCTCTTCCAGCTCGACCACTGCCAGCCGGACGCGCGTTTCGGCAATCCCGACCAGCGTGGTTAAAATACGCTGGCCGATGCCGAGGACGTTGTTAGCAGGCCCTTGTGCGTGACGAGGATCTTCCATATCAACGACGCGTCAGAAGAACACCCAGTACCACACCGACGGCGGCACCAATACCTACCCCCGTCCATGGATTATCGCGCACATATTCGTCCGCGCGAGCCGCCGCTTCACGGGTCTGTTTTGCCAGTGCATCACCGGTTTCACCCAGGCGGTAGCGGCTCTCTTTCAGCGCCTGCTCCGCTTTGCTACGCAGCTTGCTCACTTCTTCTTTCGACTTGTCGGCGGAAGAGTTCAACACCTCTTCAAGGGTATCGGCCAGGGATTTCAGTTCAGCGCGCAGATGTTCAGACGTCGTATCTTTTGACATGATTCTCTCCTGTTGAGATTTCCGTTAACTCAATAATCGCGAGCTTCCAGCGCTTTCAGGTCGTCCTGCGCTTCTTTCAACTTCTTCTCGCGCTTAGCAATTTTTTCCGCATCCCCTTTCTCTTTCGCTTCCTGCAGGTCTTGACGGCGCTCGGCTATCTCGTCCTTCTGTTCAGCGATTTTTTTCTGATGATCGGCACGTAGCTTGCTGTCTGTACAGTTTGCTTTCACTTCGCTCAGCGCTTTTTTAAGACCATCAACACGGTGCTGATTGTTATGCTTTTCGGCGTAACCGATCTCACGCTGAATATCCTGTTCTTTCTCCTGACAGAGAGAGTTGGCGAAGGTCGCTGTGCTTAAAGAAAAAAGGGCCAGAGCCAGAGTCATGCGGAATTTCATTATCGAAACCTTCCATTGTGTTGCGGCGTAAGCCGCTTTCCAGAATGATGCGGAGTACATTCGAGGGGTGCTCCGCGTACTTAAGCATAGTAAGTAAACGGGGGATTCACCAAAGTGAGTGAAAAGATTCGGAATCCTGGTAATTATCCAAACCGATGCGACGTATCGCGAATCAATGACAGCCACGCCGCTGGCTGGTTGTCATCTTCCTGCTGGGCAATGATATACCCACGCGGCAGCGTACGGTCAAGAACCGCTTTCGCCGCGGCGCTTTGCGTGCGGGAGTCAAACTTGATCAGTAGCACATCGTCTTTTGGCGTAATGCTTTTAAAGCGGATCCCGTTCGCGTCCAGATGATGCCAGACAGAGAAACCGTCGGGCACGCTGGCGCCCTGATTAACCGGACGAATGGCCAGCGTAGATTCCTCATGTGAAAGCGCGCTCCAGGCCAGCAGAAGGGCGCAGAGGAACATCAGTACAATGAATGCACAGGCAGAACGGCGCAGGGCGAGGGGAGAGATAACCATCGTTAACCTCGCGCTCCGTACTTTTTCTTCCACAGAACAACCAGCGAGCCAATCAGGCCGAAGACCAGCAGAACCACTGGAAGCAGCATCAGACAGGACATCAGCTGATCTTCATATTTCATGAAGACCGGCGTTTTACCCAGCGCATAGCCCAGCGTCGTCAGGATCAGCACCCACAGCAGGCCGCTCATCCAGTTAAAGAACTGGAAGCGCGTGCTGCTCAACCCGGACAGCCCGGCAATGGTGGGCAGCAGGGTGCGCACAAAGGCAATAAAGCGGCCCATCAGCAGTGCGGAAAGCCCGTGCTTATGGAAAAGGTGATGCGCCCGCTGGTGGTAATGCGCCGGCAGATGAGAAAGCCAGTTCTGTACGATCCGGGTATTGCCCAGCCATCTTCCCTGGATATAACTCACCCAGCAGCCGAGGCTGGCCGCGATGGTCAGTAATAAAACGGTTTGCGGGAATGCCATTGCCCCTTTGGCACACAGCACACCGACAAGCACCAGCAAACTGTCACCCGGTAAGAAGGCCGCAGGCAGCAAACCATTCTCCAGGAACAGGATCATAAATAAGACAAAATAGAGCATGCCAATCATGGAAGGGTTGGCCAGCGTTTCAAAATCCTGCGCCCAGAGGGCTTGCAGTAGTTGAGTCAAAAGTTCCATTCAGTGTTCCTGGAAATCGGTTAACGTCACGCCTGTTAGCCGGGACAAACAGTACGGCGACATTGTTGTGATTTCATTATGGTCGCTCGCGGACACATTGCGGTGTGGCCAACACTGTTCCCTGTTAATTGGCTGGTTAGCAAGCACTAACTTACAAAATAACGAAGTGAATCCAATTGTAACAAAGCCCAACGTTCTGCGTCACAGAATTTGCAGGGTGAGGTGATTTTGGCGTAAGCCCTGGAAGTGAGCGAGGGGATTTACAAAGGCTGACACTATATATGTTTTGCTTACCCACTTAAGCTGGAAGGCGCAGCGAAGCGCCTGCCAGCAGAAAGGTCATCTATTTTGCGGCACTGGGTGCCGTATCAAGATGAACCACTGGATTATCAGCAAAAAGATAGCGGTCTGCGTTAAATTCGAAGTCGTCGCTGGTTTCATTGAACAGCATCTGCTTGGTGTTTTCCAGATGTTGCCACATCGCCAGTTTTGCCGCGTGAGGATCTTTACGAATCAGCGCCTTAAGGATTTGATCATGATCGTCACACCAGTTGTCGACGGTGCGGGAATCGATATGATCGTGCAGTTTTTTCCAGTAAGGGTTGTGAACGCGCTGAGTCCACATTTTCTCAACGATTGCCGCCAACGCCGTATTCTGGGTTGCCAGCGCAACCTGGACGTGAAACTGCAGGTCCCACTCAGAATCCCGGAAACATTTTTCTTTGCGGGCGTTCTCCTGGATTTCCATTAACTTCATGATGTCCTGCTTGGTCACCTGCGTCGCGGCAAATTCGGCAATATTGCTTTCGATTAACTGGCGAGCCTGGAGCAGCTCAAACGGACCATAGCTGGCGAATTCCAGACTTTCATCCGTTACCGGAGAGTGTTTAGGCTGATTGGAAATCACATGAATACCGGAGCCTTTGCGGACCTCAACATAGCCTTCCACTTCCAGCATGATAATGGCTTCACGCACGACGGTACGGCTCACGCTTTTTTCATCGGCAATGAAACGCTCGGCGGGAAGTTTATCACCGACAAGATAGACGCCTTGCTCGATGCGATCTTTCAGCTCCGCAGCAAGTTGTTGATATAAACGACGTGGTTCGGTGATGTCCATATGCGCTCCAGGCAGGGTACGGCAGATGATTTGTTATACCACTTCTGCGTGCCACTCTCCAGATTTTGACATGAAAAAAGCCGCTACGGAGCGGCCTTTAATACCCGGCGGCGCTTCGCTTGCACGGGCCTACGGGTTTTGTAGGCCGGGTAAGGCGAAGCCGCCACCCGGCACAGCGATGCTAACTCTGCGTAGCCGGTTTCCCGAGCGTCTCTTTCTGCAGCTCCTCGGCGGATTTGTTTTTCAGTACCGTCCAGATCACTACCGCACCCATCAGGTCGAAGACGGCCAGCACGGCGAACAGCGGGCTAAAGCCGATGGTGTCTGCCAGGGCACCCACTACCAGCGCAAACAGCGTACTTGCAGTCCATGCCGCCATCCCGGTCAGGCCGTTAGCGGTGGCGACTTCATTACGGCCGAAGACGTCAGACGAGAGCGTAATCAGCGCGCCGGAAAGTGACTGGTGAGCAAAACCGCCAACGCACAGCAGCGCGATAGCCACGTAAGGGCTGGTGAACAGGCCAATCATCCCCGGTCCAATCATCAGCAGCGCGCCCATGGTCACGACCATTTTACGGGAGACAATCAGGTTCACACCAAACCAGCGCTGGAACAGCGGGGGCAGGTAGCCACCCACGATACAGCCCAGATCGGCGAACAGCATCGGCATCCAGGCGAACATCGCGATCTCTTTCAGGTTAAAGCCGTAGACTTTAAACATGAACAGCGGGATCCACGCGTTGAACGTCCCCCAGGCAGGCTCAGCGAGGAAGCGCGGCAGGGCAATACCCCAGAACTGACGGGTGCCCAGGATCTGCCAGACGGATAGTTTCTTGCCGTTGTTGACCTGATGCTGCGCTTCCTGACCGCCAATAATGTATTCGCGTTCTTCTTCGGAGAGTTTTTTCTGGTCGCGCGGATGCTTGTAGAAAATCAGCCACGCCATTGCCCATGCGAAGCTCAGCACGCCTGAGATAATGAACGCCAGCTGCCAGCTGTGCATCACGATAGCCCACACCACCAGCGGCGGTGCAATCATCGCGCCAATCGACGACCCCACGTTGAAGTATCCGACAGCAATGGAACGCTCTTTCGCCGGGAACCATTCGGAGCTGGCTTTCAGCCCTGCCGGGATCATTGCCGCTTCGGCGGCACCTACTGCACCACGCGCCAGCGCGAGCCCGCCCCAGCTGCCTGCCAGCGCCGTTGCGCCACAGAAAATGGCCCAGGTGACGGCGAAGAAGGCATAGCCGATTTTGGTGCCTAAAATATCCAGAACATAGCCAGCAACCGGCTGCATAATGGTATAAGCCGCGGAGTAGGCCGCAATGATGTAGGAATATTGCTGGGTTGAAATGTGCAGCTCTTCCATTAGCGTAGGCGCCGCCGCCGCTATGGTGTTACGCGTCAGGTAGCCCAGCACGGTGCCCAGCGTCACCAGTGCGATCATATACCAACGTAACCCTTTAATTTTACGCATCTAAAACCTCATCGTTATGTTATTTCCGTGCCAGAGCACGGCAACCTCTCAACCGTTTCCGGGAGCAGCTGTGTAACGGGAGGGGCGTAGCCGGAAGGTGTTTCCGGAACGGCCCGAACTTTGCCATCAGTAAGCGTCTTTCAGTCGGTATCCGTACCGTTAAATCCGATGTTTCACACCGGCAATGCATTCCGTCGGCTTATGGTTTGCGACGGCGAAAAGATAACTTGTCATACAACTTTAAAAGGTGAGTGACATCACAAATGTATGATTATTTGTGTGGGCATTCTGCTTTGCGGATGAAGCCAGTATTGGCGCGGGGTGGAGAAGAGTTTACGTCATTCAGGGGGATTTATTTGTTGGCGTTTATTGATCTTACTCACGAAAAAAACGTCTGCCGATGGAAATTGGTGTGATAACTTTGCAGCATATGAACATACGCTTTCTGACGCTCCCGTAATGAGGATGACGATAATGACGCCGTTTATGACTGACGATTTTCTGCTAGATACCGAATTTGCTCGCCGTCTGTACCATGACTATGCCAAAGACCAGCCGATTTTCGACTACCACTGCCACTTGCCGCCGCAGCAGGTTGCCGAAAATTACCGTTTCAAAAACCTGTATGACATCTGGCTGAAGGGTGACCACTATAAATGGCGTGCGATGCGCACCAACGGTGTGGCTGAGCGCCTGTGTACCGGCGACGCCAGCGACCGCGAGAAGTTTGACGCCTGGGCCGCGACCGTTCCACACACGATCGGCAACCCGCTCTTTCACTGGACCCATCTGGAACTGCGCCGTCCGTTTGGCATCACCGGAAAACTGCTTTCACCTGCCACTGCGGATGAAATCTGGGACCAGTGCAACGAACTGCTGGCGCAGGATAACTTCTCCGCACGCGGTATCATGAAGCAGATGAACGTGAAGATGGTGGGTACCACCGACGATCCCATTGACTCCCTGGAACATCACGCTGTCGTGGCGAAAGATACCTCTTTCGATATTAAAGTGTTGCCAAGCTGGCGCCCGGACAAAGCTTTCAACATCGAACAGGCCACCTTCAACGATTACATGGCGAAGCTGGCCGAGGTGTCCGATACCGATATCCGCCGTTTCGCCGATCTGCAAACCGCGCTGACCAAACGTCTGGATCACTTTGCGGCACATGGCTGTAAAGTCTCTGACCATGCGCTGGACGTGGTGCTGTTTGCGGACGCCAGCGAAGCCGAGCTGGACAGCATTCTGGCGCGTCGTCTCTCGGGTGAAACGCTTAACGAGCACGACGTGGCGCAGTTTAAAACGGCGGTGCTGGTGTTCCTCGGTGCGGAATACGCCCGTCGCGGCTGGGTACAGCAGTACCACATCGGCGCGCTGCGCAACAACAACCAGCGTCAGTTCAAACTGCTCGGTGCTGACGTGGGCTTCGACTCCATCAACGATCGCCCGCTGGCGGAAGAGTTATCTAAACTGCTGAGCAAACAGAACGAGCAAAACCTGCTGCCCAAAACCATCCTGTACTGCCTGAACCCGCGCGATAACGAAGTGCTGGGCACCATGATTGGCAACTTCCAGGGCGAAGGGATGCCGGGCAAGATGCAGTTCGGTTCCGGCTGGTGGTTCAACGACCAGAAAGATGGCATGGAGCGTCAGATGACGCAGCTGGCACAGCTTGGCCTGCTGAGCCGCTTTGTCGGCATGCTGACTGACAGCCGCAGCTTCCTGTCCTATACGCGCCATGAATATTTCCGCCGCATTTTGTGCCAGATGATTGGCCGTTGGGTTCACGCAGGCGAAGCGCCAGCCGATATCCAGCTGCTGGGCGACATGGTGAAAAACATCTGCTTTAACAATGCGCGTGACTACTTCGCCATTGAACTGAACTAAGGCCGTCTGAGGTTGATATGCAATACATCAAAATCCATTCGCTGGATAACGTTGCCGTCGCGCTGGCAGATTTGACCGAAGGGACGGAAGTGACCTTCAACAACCAGTCGCTGACGTTACGCCAGGCCGTTGGGCGTGGACACAAGTTTGCCCTGATCCCCATTGCGAAAGGGGAGAACGTGGTGAAGTACGGCTTGCCCATCGGTCATGCACTGGCGGATATTGCGCCGGGTGAATATATTCATTCCCACAACACCCGCACAAATCTGAGCGATCTTGACGAGTACAGCTATCAACCTGATTTTCAGTCGGAAGAAGAGCAGGCGGCGGATCGGGACGTGCAGATCTACCGTCGTGCGAACGGTGAGGTGGGGATCCGCAACGAGCTGTGGATCCTTCCAACCGTCGGCTGCGTGAACGGCATTGCACGCCAGATCCAGACGCGTTTTCTGAAAGAGACACACGATGCCGAGGGTACCGACGGCGTACATCTCTTCAGCCATACCTACGGCTGTTCGCAGCTCGGCGACGACCATATCAACACCCGCACCATGCTGCAAAACATGGTGCGCCACCCTAACGCGGGAGCGGTGCTGGTGATTGGCCTCGGCTGTGAAAACAACCAGGTCGATGCCTTCCGCGACACGCTGGGCGAATTTGACCCGGCGCGCGTTCATTTTATGGTATGTCAGCACCAGGATGACGAAGTGGAGGCGGGCGTGGAACATCTGCACCAGCTGTACGAGGTGATGCGTCACGATAAACGCCAGCCGGGCAAGCTAAGCGAGCTGAAGTTTGGTCTGGAGTGCGGCGGGTCCGATGGCCTGTCCGGCATCACGGCGAACCCGATGCTGGGCCGCTTCTCGGATTACGTGATCGCTAACGGCGGCACAACGGTGCTGACCGAGGTGCCGGAAATGTTCGGCGCAGAGCGCATTCTGATGAGCCACTGCCGCGACGAAGAGACGTTTGAGAAGACCGTCACCATGGTGAACGACTTCAAACAGTACTTCATCGCCCATAATCAGCCGATTTATGAGAACCCGTCGCCGGGTAACAAAGCGGGCGGGATCACGACGCTTGAAGAGAAATCCCTCGGCTGTACCCAGAAAGCGGGGGCAAGCCAGGTCGTGGACGTCCTGCGTTACGGCGAGCGCCTGAAAACCCACGGTCTGAACCTGCTGAGCGCACCGGGTAACGATGCGGTCGCCACCAGCGCGCTGGCGGGGGCTGGCTGCCACATGGTGCTGTTCAGTACCGGTCGCGGCACGCCGTACGGTGGCTTTGTGCCGACGGTCAAAATCGCGACCAACAGCGAGCTGGCGGCGAAGAAAAAGCACTGGATTGATTTCGACGCAGGCCAGCTGATTCACGGCAAAGCGATGCCGCAGCTGCTGACGGAGTTCGTGGACGCCATCGTGGCGTTTGCCAGCGGCAGACAGACCTGCAATGAGAAGAACGATTTTCGCGAGCTGGCGATCTTTAAGAGTGGTGTGACGCTTTAGGTTGAGTGCGGGCTGGTGCCCTCACCCCGGCCCTCTCCCACGGGGAGAGGGTGAAAACATTAAAAGCGGCAACCAGAGGTTGCCGCTTTGCTGTTAACCTCGCAGAGCGTTCTTCGCTAAACGCGCGTCTTCCGCCTGACAGGCCGCTGCGGTGAACAGCACATCGGTTGAGGAGTTCAGCGCCGTTTCGCAGGAGTCCTGCAATACGCCGATGATAAAGCCGACGGCCACAACCTGCATGGCGATCTCGTTCGGGATACCGAACATGTTACATGCCAGTGGGATCAGCAGCAGCGAGCCACCCGCCACGCCGGACGCGCCACAGGCACACAGAGAAGCCACCACGCTCAGCAGCAGCGCCGTTGGTAGATCGACCGGAACACCTAAGGTATGTACCGCTGCCAGGGTCAGCACGGTGATGGTGATTGCCGCGCCCGCCATGTTCACGGTCGCACCCAGCGGGATCGACACGGAATAGGTATCGCGGTCCAGATTCAGCTTCTCCGCCAGCGCCATGTTAACCGGGATATTTGCCGCAGAGCTGCGGGTGAAGAAGGCATACACCCCGCTCTCACGCAGGCAGGTTAGCACCAGTGGATACGGGTTGCGGCGGATCTGCCAGAACACCAGCAGCGGGTTGATCACCAGCGCCACCAGCAGCATACAGCCGACCAGAACAACCAGCAGCTGCGCGTAGCCCCACAGCGCGTCGAAACCGGTGGTGGCCAGCGTGGAGGAGACCAGCCCGAAAATACCGATTGGCGCAAAACGAATCACCAGTTTCACCATAAAGGTGACGGCATTCGATAAATCGTTGACCAGATTTTTCGTGGTCTCGTTGCCGTGACGCAGCGCGAAGCCCAGACCAATCGCCCAGACCAGGATGCCGATGTAGTTCGCGTTCATCAGCGCCGTGATGGGGTTGGATACCATGCTCATCAGCAGACCGCGCAGCACTTCCACAATGCCGGACGGCGGTGTGATGTCACCGGCCGCGCTGGTCAGGTGCAGCGTAGACGGGAACAGGAAGCTAAATACCACGGCCGTTAAGGCAGCGGAGAAGGTTCCCAGAAGATACAGGAACAGAATAGGGCGAATGTTGGTTTTTTGTCCGTGCTGGTGGTTGGCAATGGAGGCCATGACCAGCATCAGAACCAGAACCGGTGCGACGGCCTTCAGGGCGCCAACAAAGAGGGTGCCGAGAAGCCCGGTGGCTTCTGCAGCGGGTTTTGACACCATTGCCAGCAGAATGCCCAGTACCAACCCGACGAGAATTTGTTTAACGAGGCTGCCCTGCGCCAGGCGCGCGAACAGACCGCTTGATTGTGTGCTCATACGTTATTCCTGAGTGAAATTGCGTTCCATCCTGTATGTGCTCTAAGTCACATTTATGTCCGGATGTAAGTATTTGTTTGCCTGGTTGAGTATCAGGGAAAGCAGGGCAAGGCGGAAGAGTAAAATGCTGGTTTTTACGTGTTGCGTCATGTTTTTTAACTATTGGTTAACGGAAATGCCGGGTGGCGCTGAGCTTACCCGGCAAAACGCACTAAACCTGCTGCTTCTTATCGTGCTGGCGGTTAACCCAGGTATTGATAATCAGCGTCACGATCAGAATGCCGAACACCACGCCGAGCGAGATAGCGATCGGGATATGGTAGAAATCGACGATCAGCATCTTGATACCGATGAACACGAGGATCACCGACAGGCCATACTTCAGCATCGAGAAGCGCTCTGCGGCACCTGCCAGCAGGAAGTACATGGCGCGCAGGCCAAGGATCGCGAACAGGTTAGAGGTCAGGACGATGAACGGATCTGTCGTCACCGCAAAGATGGCCGGAATGCTGTCTACGGCGAAAATCACGTCGCTCAGCTCAACCAGAATCAGCACCAGCAGTAGCGGAGTCGCAAACAGCAGACCGTTCTTGCGCACGAAGAAGTGCTCGCTCTCGATCTTATCCGTCATGCGCAGGTGGCTGCGGATCCACTTGACCAGCGGCTTTTCGCCAATACCGGTTTCATCTTCCTTCGCCAGCGCCATTTTGACCCCGGTGAACAGCAGGAACGCGCCGAAGACGTACAGCAGCCATTCGAACTGGGTAATCAGCCAGCTACCGGCGAAGATCATGATCGTACGCAGGATAATCGCACCCAGCACGCCATAGACCAGCACACGGCGCTGCAGTGACGCAGGCACGGCAAAGTAACTGAACAGCATCAGCCAGACGAAGACGTTATCGACCGCGAGGGCTTTTTCAATCAGATAGCCGGTGAGGAAGGCGAGCGCCTGAGGATCGGCCACCGCACGGCCTTCGGTTGAGGCCAGGTACCACCAGAAGGCAGCACAGAAGAGCAGAGAGAGGGTGACCCACACCAGGGACCAGACGGCGGCCTGCTTTATGGACATGCCGTGCTCACCGCGACGCCCCTGCAAAAAGAGGTCGATCGCCAGCATGATGAGCACGACAACCGCGAATCCGCCCCACAACATTGGAGTGCCGACAGAATGCATACTATTTTCCTTACACATAAAAAAACAAAAACGGCTATGGTCAGAAGACGATAGCCGTTAGCTTTTTATGCATAGACCTCGCCTTCCGGCAAGGTCTCACTTACAACCACGAAGGTTGCCCGGCGACCGGATGCGATTTTGCACGCATCGTAATGACGATCCACCGGCGAAGAAGTTACTCCCCTTTGCAGGTAACAAAATATGTCAGACCATCGGTTTCGTCAATGGTCTGCGCCTTTTCATTACACAGCTTTACGCGATAGCTTCTGCGCCCACGCCGTCTGCAGGGAACACCACGCCGGTCTGACGGCGGATCTCCGTTTGCAGCTTCGCCGTGGTGCGGCTCACCGCGAGGCCCGGGTGATTCACTTCGTTGTCTTCCACGAGACGGGCGAAGACCTCTGCCTCATAGAGCATAGTGTTAATATGCTGAGGCTGCGTCAGCTCCTGCGCTTTACCGCCGCGCGGCACAAAGCTCACTTTCTGACACTCGGAAATCTTCTCAATCACCAGCGACCCGGCTTCGCCCTGAATTTCGCTCGGCAGCACAGAATCACTGACTTTAGAGTGCTGCAGCGTGACGCTGAAATCGCCGTAATCCAGCACCACGACGCCGTGCGCATCCACACCGCTTTCCAGCAGGCTGGCCGTGGCCGTGACGCCGTGCGGCTCGCCCCACAGCGCGATTGCAGAGGCCAGGCAGTAAAAACCGATATCCATAATCGAGCCGTTAGAGAAGGCCGGGTTAAAGGTATTGGGGTTCTCGCCGTCCAGATAACGCTGATAGCGCGACGAGTACTGGCAATAGTTGATGAAGGCTTTACGCACTTTGCCTATTTTCGGCAGCGACTGCTGCAATAGCAGGAAATTCGGCAGGCTGGCCGTTTTGAACGCTTCGAACAGCACCACCTGGTTTTCGCGGGCAAGCGCGATGGCGGCTTCCACTTCCTGGATATTCGACGCCAGCGGCTTCTCGCAAATCACATGCTTTTTATGGCTGAGAAACAGCTTCGTTTGGGGGAAGTGCAGGGAATTCGGGCTGGCGATATACACCGCGTCTATGGCGTCGCTTTGCGCCATCTCGTCGAGAGAGGTGAAGAGATGCTCGACGAGGTAATCATTCGCAAAACTCTGCGCCTGCTCAAGGCTGCGGGAATAGACTGCGGTGAGTTTAAGTTTGCCGGTTTCGTGGGCGGCGTCGACGAACTGGCGCGTGATCCAGTTCGTTCCAATGACTGCGAAACGTATCATAAACGTTTACGTACTCCGTAGCGGGGAACCTTTAACCACTGTAGCACGTCATCATGACAATTCGCGTGCGTTACTGCGCATTACTCTTTAACGATAAATGCGTCAGCCACAGCCGGGTATCAAACTCCAGCTGGTGGTACTGCGGCTCCATGTGGCAGCACAGGGAATAGAACGCTTTGTCGTGCTCTTTCTCTTTCAGGTGCGCCAGCTCATGGACCACGATCATCCGCAGAAAGGCTTCCGGTGCGTTACGGAAAACCGTCGCCACGCGGATCTCGGCTTTGGCTTTCAGCTTGCCGCCCTGCACGCGGGAGATAGCGGTGTGCAGGCCGAGCGCGTTTTTCAGAACGTGGATTTTGTTGTCGTACATCACCTTGTTGATCGGCGGCGCGCTCTTCAGATACCGGCTTTTCAGATCCTGCGTATACTGCCAGAGGGCTTTATCGGTCGTGAAATCGTGCGTACCGGGGTAGCGTTTTTCCAGCACCGCGCCCAGCTTCTGCTCGGCAATCAGGCTGCGAACCTGAGAAAGTAAATGCTCCGGGTAGCCCTGGAGATAAGTAAGTTGGTTCATCAACGCCCCAAATCGACAATAAAACGGGTATACTCACGCACCCTTTTCAGGGATACGCCAAATTTTACCATTCAGGAGGGCCGATGAGCCACTTAGACAACGGTTTCCGTTCACTCAACCTTAAACGTTTCCCGGAAACGGACGACGTTAACCCGCTTCAGGCGTGGGAAGCGGCGGATGATTATCTGCTGCAGCAGTTGGATGATACCGAAATCCTCGGGCCGGTTCTGATCCTGAATGATGCATTCGGCGCGCTGGGCTGCGCCCTGGCGGAGCACAAACCTTACAGCATCGGCGATTCTTACTTAAGCGAGCTGGCGACGCGTGAAAACCTGCGCCATAACGAAATCGACGAATCCAGCGTGAAGTTCCTCGACAGCACCGCGGAGTACCCGCAGGCGCCGGGTGTAGTGCTGATTAAAGTGCCAAAAACCATGGCGCTGCTGGAGCAACAGCTGCGCGCGCTGCGAAAAGTCGTCACGCCAGAAACCCGTATTATCGCGGGTGCCAAGGCACGCGATATCCACACGTCGACGCTGGAGCTGTTCGAGAAAGTCCTCGGTCCAACCACCACTACGCTTTCCTGGAAAAAAGCGCGCCTGATCAACTGTACGTTTAGCGCACCGGAGCTGGCCGACGCGCCAGAGACGCTGAGCTGGAAGCTGGAAGGCACCGACTGGACCATCCACAACCATGCGAACGTCTTCTCCCGTACCGGCCTGGATATCGGCGCACGCTTCTTTATGGAACATCTGCCGGAAAATCTGGAAGGGGAGATCGTCGACCTGGGCTGCGGGAACGGTGTGATTGGCCTGACGCTGCTGGCGAAAAACCCGGACGCCAGCGTGGTGTTTAGCGACGAATCGCCAATGGCGGTGGCCTCCAGTCGTCTGAACGTGGAAACTAACCTGCCAGAGGCGCTGGATCGCTGCGAGTTTATGATCAACAACGCGCTCTCCGGCGTGGAGCCGTTCCGCTTCAACGCCGTGTTCTGTAACCCACCGTTCCATCAGAAGCATGCTCTGACGGATAACGTCGCCTGGGAGATGTTCCACCACGCGCGCCGCTGTCTGAAAATCAACGGCGAGCTGTACATCGTGGCGAACCGCCACCTGGACTACTTCCACAAGCTGAAGAAAATTTTCGGCAACTGCGTCACCATCGCGACGAACAACAAGTTTGTGGTGCTGAAGGCGGTGAAGCTGGGGCGTCGTCGTTAGTATTGTTTTGCCCGGTGGCGCTGTGCTTGCACAGACCTACGGTTTTGTAGGCCCGGTAAGCGCAGCGCCACCGGGCAAGAAATCAAATCGCTAATGCCAACTTCGTCCCCTGTGCAATCGCCCGCCGTGCGTCCAGCTCCATCGCCACATCGCATCCGCCAATCAAATGCACCGTTCTTCCGGCTTCGCGCAGCGGATCCGCCAGATCCCTTCTCGGCTCCTGCCCGGCACACAAAATCACATGATCCACACGCAACAGCTGCGGTTCGCCGCCGATCGTAACGTGCAGACCCTCGTCGTCGATCTTTTCGTAGCTCACCGCCGGGATCATCTTCACCCCGCGCGAGAGCAAGGTTGCCCGGTGGATCCAGCCCGTGGTTTTACCCAGTCCTTCGCCCGGCTTGCTGGCTTTACGCTGCAGCATCACAATCTGACGCGGGCTTTTCGGCAATTGCGGTCCTTCCGGACGCAGGCCGCCGGACTGGCTCAGGCTGGTGTCGATACCCCATTCCACGCAAAACTCGGCAATGTTCTGGCTGGTGGCCTCACCCGGCTGGCTTAAGTACATGGCGGTATCAAAGCCAATTCCGCCGCAGCCGATAATCGCTACGCTTTTCCCGACCGGCACTTTGTCACGCAATACGTCGAGATAGCTCAGCACTTTTGGATGATCGATACCTGCGATCGCAGGCGTTCGCGGTACGATCCCGCTTGCCAGGATCACCTCATCAAAACCGATCAGATCCGCCGCGCTGACAAACTGATTGAGCCGGAGCTCGACGCCCGTCAGGTCGATCATCCGGCGGTAGTAGCGCAGGGTCTCGTAGAACTCCTCTTTGCCGGGGATCTGTTTGGCGATATTAAACTGCCCGCCAATCTCGCCTGCGGCGTCAAAAAGCGTCACGCTGTGGCCGCGCGAGGCGGCATTCACTGCAAACGCCAGGCCCGCCGGGCCTGCGCCCACGACGGCCAGGCGTTTTATGCTGGCCGCCGGAACGATCGGCATTTTAGTTTCGTGGCAGGCTCGCGGGTTGACGAGGCAGGAGGTCACCTTGCCGACGAAGATCTGATCCAGGCAGGCCTGGTTACAGCCGATGCAGGTGTTGATCTCATCCGCGCGTCCGCTTTGCGCTTTGGACAGCAGCTCGGCATCCGCAAGGAACGGCCGCGCCATCGACACCATGTCGGCATCGCCGCGCGATATCACATCGTCCGCCACCTGCGGGTCGTTAATGCGGTTGGTGGTGACCAGCGGAACAGACACTTTGCCTTTCAGCTTGCGCGTCACCCAGCTGAATGCCGCGCGCGGCACCGGTGTGGCGATGGTCGGAATACGGGCTTCGTGCCAGCCAATCCCGGTGTTAATGAGGGTGGCACCAGCGGCTTCAATCGCCTGCGCCAGCTGCACGGTTTCGTCGAACGTCCCGCCGCCCTCCACCAGGTCGAGCATCGACAGGCGGAAGATGATAATAAAATCTGTTCCTGTTCGTTCGCGCACCGCGCGCACAACTTCAACGGCAAAGCGCATGCGGCGAACATAGTCGCCGCCCCATTCGTCCTCGCGCTGGTTAGTGCGGGCGGCAAGGAATTCGTTGATCAGATAACCTTCTGAGCCCATAACTTCGACGCCGTCATAACCTGCTTCACGCGCCAGCGCCGCGCAGCGGGCGAAGTCGTCAATCAGCGTTATGATCTCGTCGTGGCTGAGGGCATGCGGTGTGAAGCGGTTAATCGGCGCCTGAATGGCCGACGGCGCGACCAGTTTCGGCTGATAGCTGTAGCGCCCGGTGTGCAGGATTTGCAGGGCGATTTTGCCGCCCTCTTTGTGAACCGCGTCGGTAACGATACGGTGATGTGCAAGCTGGCTCGCATCGTTCAACACCGCGCCACCTTCCATCGTCACGCCTGAAGACGCAGGTGCTACGCCACCGGTGACAATCAGCGCCACGCCATGCCGCGCGCGCTCGGCGTAGAAGGCCGCCAGACGCTCGGCACCGTCCGGACGCTCTTCCAGCCCAGTGTGCATCGAGCCCATTAACACGCGGTTTTTAAGGGTGGTGAACCCCAGATCCAGGGGGGCGAACAACGACGGGTAGCGGCTCATAGTCTCTTCCAGTGTAAAATTATTGTTATGTGGTCGGATGAGTTACTAATTTAGCCAGCGGCAGCGGAAAGGTAAAAGCGGGATCGAATGATTGTGATAGATCTCAAAGAACTTCCCCGGTGGCGCTGCGCTTACCGGGGCTACAAAACCCCAGGACGAATAAGCGCAGCGCTATCCGGCGTATTTTACGGCGCCGCTGCCCGTACCAATCCCGGGGCCTGCCACATCGATGTGGTCAGCCCGCTATCCACCAGCCCAAGCTGGTCGGCATACACCGCCTGCCATTTTTGCATCATGCCGTCATACAGCTCACGATGCTGGGGATTTGGCGTGAACTCGCGGCTCCACTTCACCAGCCGCTCGCCCGTTGAGGCCATATCTGCAAATAATCCCGCGCCTGCGCCTGCCGCAATCGCGCAGCCGAGCGCTGTCGCCTCTTTCACTTCCGGCACGCGTACCGGCAGTCCGGTGACGTCGCTTAAGATCTGACTCCACAGGGCGCCTTTTGCTCCTCCGCCCGCAAAAACTAAACTTTCAAACGTCACGCCGGAGAAGCGCGAAATCTGCGCCAGGTTGCAGGCCGAAACGATTGCCGCATTCTCTTCCAGGGCACGGAACAGCGTCGCTTTGTTGCACTTTTCCGGGTCGATAGAGAGGTTAATAAACGACGGCGCGGCGTGGTACCACTGCTTGAAATGCATCGCGTCGGAGAAGATCGGCATCACCCCGTGGGAGCCTGCCGGCACGCGGCTCGCCATCTCTTCCAGCAGAGTATAGGTGTCCACTCCCATCCGCCCGGCAATCAGCTTTTCTTCTGCGCAAAAGGCGTCGCGGAACCAGCGCATGGTCAGCCCGGTGAAGAAGCTGATCGACTCCGCCTGGGCCATGCCGGGGATGACGTGCGGGTTCACGCGGATATTCATATCGGGGTCGGTGCGCACCTGCGGCAGGTTCACCACCTGCTGCCAGAAGGTGCCGCCCAGCACCGCCGTTTGTCCGGCGCGGACCACGCCCAGCCCCAGGCAGCCCAGCTGTACATCGCCACCGCCCATTACCACCGGCGTGCCTTCGCGCAGGCCGCTTTGCTGCGCGGCTTCATGGGTAATGGCTCCCAGTACGCTGCCGGTCTCTTTCACCGGGGAGAGAATATCGGCGCGCAGCCCGGCCATGTCGAGCAGCGCCGGACGCCAGTCGCGGGAAAAGAGATCCAGCATGCCGGTGGTGCCCGCATTGGAGGGATCCACCGCCAGCTCGCCGGAAAGCTTCGCCGCCAGCCAGTCGCTGATCATGGTGATGGTCGCGGCCTTGCGGTAGATGTCGGGGCGATGGTGCGCCAGCCACAGAAGGCGCGGCATGGCGCTCAGGGCGAGAGTTTGCCCGGAGACGTCATACACTTCGGATTCAAAGCGGTTGTCGTGGATCTCTTTGAGCTCGGCCACCTCGCGGCTGGCGCGGGCGTCGACGTTGGCGCAGGCCCAGATGGCCTCGCCGTTGCGGTCGTACAGCACAATCCCTTCGCGCATGGAGCAGCAGGCAACGGACTGGATATCCGCCGCGGTCAGGTGCGCATGCTCCAGCGCCTGATGAATGCACTGGCAGGTCAGCCGCCAGTTGGTGTCGAGATCGAACTCCATCGATCCCGTTACGTTCTCCACGCTCAGGTGCTTCCACTCGGCCTGACCGACGGCAATCTGGTTGCCCTGTAAATCGAAAATCACGGCGCGAACGCTGCCGGTCCCTGCATCTAACGCTAAAAGGTAACTCATGAGCTTGCCTCGTTGTTAGCGCAGGGCATCCCCGTTACGCCAGGGCCAGCACCGCGCGGGCTGTCGTCTCCTCCGTCACCAGGCCATTGATACGGCGACCCTTCAGTGCGGCATAAATCGCATCGGCTTTCTCTTCCCCGCCGGCCACGCCAACGATGGTGGGCAGTTGCGCCAGTTCATCGAGCGTGACGCCGAGTAATTCTTTATGGATCTCCAGCTCCTCAACGCATTCCCCCTCGGCATTAAGGAAATAACCGAGAATGTCGCCGACTGCGCCTTTGCGGGCGTACATCAGCTGTTCACCTTCGCTGATATAGCCGGAGCGCAGTATCGTGGCGTCACGGCGCTGGTTCACCGAACCAATGCCAACCACCGCCACGTCGGCGGCGGTGGCGGCGAGGATCACGTCCCGCACGCTGGTTTCACGTTTTAAGATCCCGGCAACGGAGGCGGATGACACGCGCAGCGGGGCGGGGATCATGCTGACGCTGCAGGCCGCGTCCAGCTGGCCGATACCGGTCATATACGGCCCGACGCCGCCGGAGAGCGTCACCAGGCGGATCTGCTGCGAGCTGATAAAGCCGCTCAGGTGCTGCAGGCTGCTCATGGTCGTTTCACCAAATCCCACCGCCAACAGCTGGCCGGGCTCCAGCACGCCCATTAGCGACTGCGCCGCGCCAATGCCCAGCCGCACGTTCATCGGCGGCGTATTCAGGGCGGGCATCACGCGCACCAGCTTCAGCCCAAAGCGCTGCTGTAGTTCGGTTTCCAGCGCCAGACAGCCCTCGTAACGGGAGTTGATCTGCACGCGGATCACCCCGGACTGGCGGCCTTTCTCCAGCAGACGGGAGATCTTCAAACGCGGCAGCCCGAGTCGCTCACCGATGTCGTTCTGGGTCAGCCCGTCGTGGTAATAGCACCAGGCCACGCGCGCCACCAGCTCCTCTTCCGCCAGCGCCAGCCCGGCAAACCGTCCTTCTTCCGCAGTGCGTTTATCGCTCATAATTGAACTCTTATAAAAATTTAGATCATATGTTCGTGATGACGCGAAGGGAAAATGTGAGCCACGCGACAAAACGGATCTTTAAGCGGGTTTCTGTTTTATCTGGATCTTAATCAATAAAACTGTGATCCCTGCACGGTTGTAAATATAGTTCACCGTCTACGCTTTTGAACATTATTAAATCTAAAAATCATTTGTTCAATAGCGGAGCGATGATGACACCACTTATTGAAGCGCGGGGGATCAGCAAGCAGTTCTCGGGCGTGCCGGTGTTAAAAGGCATTGATTTCACGCTGCTCGCGGGCCAGGTACACGCCCTGATGGGCGGGAACGGCGCGGGAAAATCGACGCTGATGAAGATCATCGCCGGAGTTGAAACGCCCGACAGCGGTGAACTTTCGGTTGCGGGGGAGTCTTTTGCACGGCTTACGCCAGCGCAGGCGCATAAGCTCGGCATTTATCTGGTACCGCAGGAGCCGCTGCTGTTCCCCAACCTGACGGTGCGGGAAAACATCCTCTTTCGCCTGCCCCGTGAACGGGATCTGGAACCGCGCCTGGCCGATAAGCTCCAGCAGCTGCAATGCCAGCTTAACCTTGATGCCACCGCCAGCACTCTGGAAGTGGCGGATCAGCAGATGGTAGAGATCCTCCGCGGACTAATGCGCAACGCCAGGATCCTGATCCTCGACGAACCCACCGCCTCGCTCACGCCCGGCGAAACCGAACGCCTGTTCCGCCAGATCCGCGCGTTGCAGGCGCTTGGCGTCGGGATTGTTTTTATCTCGCATAAGCTGCCGGAAATTCGCCTGCTTTCGAGCCACATCTCGGTGATGCGCGACGGTGCAGTGGTGCTGAGCGGTGAAACCGCGCAGTTTGACGATAACGCCCTGATTGCCGCCATGACGCCAGTGAGTCGGGAAAAATCTCTGAGCGAGACGCAAAAGCTGTGGCTGGCGTTGCCGGGCAACCGCCGCACCCAGCCGCAGGATTTCCCGGTGCTGCGCGTGGAGGATCTCACCGGGGAGGGGTTTATCGATCTGAGTCTTGAGATCTTCGCCGGTGAGATCGTCGGCCTGGCCGGGCTGGTGGGATCCGGGCGCACCGAGTTTGCCGAAACGCTTTACGGCCTGCGCCCGGTGCGCGGGGGGCGCGTCTGGCTGGAGAATCAGGAAATCACTGCCGATCCGCCTGGTTCACGTCTGGAAAAAGGGCTGGTTTACCTGCCGGAAGACAGGCAGGTTTCCGGCCTGTTCCTCGACGCGCCGATCCGCTGGAACACCGTGGTGCTGAACGAGCCGTCTTTCTGGCAGCAGCGCAAGCGGGAGTCGGCGGTGGTAGAGCGCTATCACCGTGCACTCGGGATTAAGCTCAACCATGCGGATCAAACCGTGCGTACGCTCTCCGGCGGCAACCAGCAGAAGGTACTGCTGGCGCGCTGTCTGGAGGCCAATCCTTTACTTCTTATTGTCGATGAACCGACGCGTGGCGTGGACGTCTCCGCGCGCGCCGATATCTACCAGCTCATCAAAAGCGTAGCCGCGCAGAACGTCGCGGTACTGATGATCTCAAGCGATCTCGATGAGTTCCCGGGCCTTGCCGATCGCGTACTGGTGATGCATCAGGGCGTACTCAGCGGCGAGCTGCCGCGCCATGCCGTTAGCCTCGACAGGATGATGGCGCTGGCGTTCGGAGGGCAATCATGAAGACCTTATTAAAGAACCGTGAGTTGAGCGCGTTTCTCGCCATTCTGGCACTGTTTGCCGTGCTGGTGGCGCTGAACCCGTCTTACTTCAGCCTGCAAACGCTGGGGATGATCTTCGCCAGTGCCCAGATCCTGATCCTGCTGGCCATCGGTGCCGCGCTGGTCATGCTGACCCGCAATATTGACGTCTCGGTGGGCTCGACCGTTGGGCTGTCGGCAATCGCCGTCGGCGTGGCGCTCAATGGCGGCTACAGCCTGCCCGTTTCCATCCTCTTCGCACTGTCGATTGGCGCACTGGCCGGGGCGTTCAACGGCGTGCTGGTGGTGGGGCTGCGCATCCCGGCGATTGTTGCCACCCTCGGCACGCTGGGGCTGTATCGCGGGGCGATGCTGCTCTGGACGGGCGGGAAGTGGATTGAAGGGTTGCCGCCGGGGCTGAAATCTCTCTCTGAACCGCTTGCCATCGGCATGTCGCCACTCGGTATGGTGGTGTTAATTATCGCAGCCGCGGGCGCGTGGACGCTGTCGCGTACCGCGTTCGGCCGTGATTTCTGCGCGGTGGGTGATAACCTCGCCGCCGCGCGTCAGCTGGGCGTAGCGGTGAACCGCACCCGCATGCTCGCCTTTACCCTGAACGGGATGCTGGCGGCCTGCGCAGGGATTGTCTTTGCCGCGCAAATTGGTTTTGTCCCCAACCAGACCGGCAGCGGGCTGGAGATGAAGGCCATCGCCGCCTGCGTGCTCGGGGGGATCTCTCTGCTGGGCGGCACCGGCACGCTGATCGGTGCCTTGCTTGGGGCTTTCTTCCTCACCCAAATCGACACCGTACTGGTGCTGTTCAGGCTGCCAGCCTGGTGGAATGACTTTATCGCCGGGCTGGTGCTGCTGGGCGTACTGGTGCTCGACGGGCGGCTGCGTCAGGCGCTGGCGCGCCATCAGCGGGCGCTGAAATACTGCCGCTTCCAGCCAGGTCACAGAGGGGGAAAGCACGTCACTCCCTTTCCCAAACGCAAAAAAGAGGTGGCGTAAATGAAGCTTAACTGGGAAAGCGCGCTGCTGGTTTTGCTGGTGCTGGAGATCCTGCTCTTTGGCGCCATTAACCCGCGCATGCTCGACATCAATATGCTGCTGTTCAGCACCAGCGACTTCATCTGTATCGGTATCGTGGCGCTGCCGCTCACGCTTGTCATTATCAGCGGCGGGATCGACATCTCGCTGGGTTCGACCATCGGCCTGTGCGCCATCGCGCTGGGGGTGATGATGCAGGCCGGGTGGCCGATGGCGGTGGCCATTCCGCTGACGCTGCTGCTCGGCCTGCTGTGCGGGCTGGTGAATGCGGCGCTGATCCACTACACCGGCATCAGTCCACTGGTGATTACCCTCGGCACACTCTATCTCTACGGTGGCGGGGCGTTGCTGCTTTCCGGCATGGCGGGGGCGACGGGCTATGAGGGCATCGGCGGCTTCCCGGACAGCTTTACCGCGTTCGCGAATCTCACGGTCGTTGGCCTGCCGCTCCCGCTGGTGCTGTTCGCTGTGATTACCGTTTTCTTCTGGCTGATTACCCACCGCGGGCGCTTTGGCCGTCATCTGTTTTTGATTGGCCAGAACCCGCGTGCGGCACGCTATGCGGCGCTGTCGGTTAACGGTATGCCCTACGCGCTGTATGGTCTGGTGGGCGTGGCCTCGGCCATTGCCGCACTGGTCATGGTCTCCTATTTCGGTTCCGCGCGGTCAGATCTGGGGCGCGATTTGCTGATGCCTGCGCTCACCGCCGCCGTACTCGGCGGGGCGAATATCTACGGCGGGTCAGGTTCGGTTGTCGGTACGGCGCTGGCAGCGCTGCTGGTGGGGTACCTGCAACAGGGTTTACAGATGGTCGGCATCCCCAACCAGGTATCGAGCGCGCTTTCAGGAGCGCTGCTGGTTGTGGTGGTGATGGGTCGTTCGCTGAGTCTGCACCGCGAATGGGTGCGTTCTCTCTTTAGAAAACTTTCCGGAGCGTAAGATGAAAACAAAACTGATAGTCCTGGCAATGGCCCTCAGCTTCGCCTCGGCGCAGGCGGCGGATCGGATTGCCTTTATCCCGAAACTGGTGGGGGTTGGCTTCTTCACCAGCGGCGGCAACGGTGCGAAAGAGGCGGGGAAAGACCTCGGCGTGGACGTCACCTATGACGGTCCAACCGAGCCGAGCGTTTCCGGCCAGGTGCAGCTCATCAACAACTTCGTTAACCAGGGCTACAACGCGATTATCGTCTCTGCCGTGTCGCCGGACGGCCTCTGCCCGGCCTTAAAACGCGCGATGCAGCGCGGCGTCAAAGTGCTGACCTGGGATTCCGACACCAAACCGGAGTGCCGCAGCATATATATCAACCAGGGGACGCCGGAACAGCTCGGCGGCCTGCTGGTGGAGATGGCGGGCAAGCAGGTCACCAAACCGAATGCCAAAGTGGCATTCTTCTACTCCAGCCCAACGGTCACCGACCAGAACCAGTGGGTGAAAGAGGCGAAGGCTAAAATCGAGAAAGATCATCCTCAGTGGCAGATCGTGACCACTCAGTTTGGCTATAACGATGCCACCAAATCCCTGCAAACCGCCGAGGGGATCTTAAAAGCGTATCCGGATCTGGATGCGATCATCGCCCCGGATGCCAACGCCCTGCCAGCCGCTGCGCAGGCAGCAGAAAACCTGAAGCGGGAAGGGGTGGCGATTGTCGGGTTCAGCACGCCAAACGTCATGCGTCCATACGTGGAGCGCGGCACGGTAAAAGCCTTCGGCCTGTGGGACGTGGTGCAACAGGGCAAAATTGCGGTCAATGTCGCCGATCGTTTACTGAAAAAAGGCGATCTTAACGTTGGCGACAGCGTGGACGTGAAAGAGATCGGTACGCTGAAGGTCGAACCGAACAGCGTGCAGGGCTACCAGTATGAGGCGAAAGGTAACGGCATCGTGCTGCTGCCGGAACGCGTGGTGTTCACTAAAGAGAACATCAACAAATACGATTTCTGACGGGGGAACAAATGGCTGATTTAGACGACATCAAAGACGGGAAGGATTTTGGCATCGGCACGCCACAGCAAAATGTGCCGTTTACCCTGAAGGGCTGTGGTTCGCTGGACTGGGGGATGCAGTCCAGGCTTTCGCGCATCTTCAACCCGCAAAGCAACCGCACGGTGATGCTGGCCTTTGACCACGGTTATTTCCAGGGGCCGACCACCGGCCTTGAGCGTATCGATCTCTCCATTGCGCCGCTGTTTGGCGAAACCGATGTGCTGATGTGTACCCGCGGTATCCTGCGGAGCACCGTGCCTGCGGCCACCAACAAACCGGTTGTGCTGCGCGCCTCCGGCGGTAACTCAATTCTGGGCGAATTGTCCAACGAGTGCGTGGCGGTGGCAATGGAAGATGCGCTCCGGCTGAACGTCTGCGCGGTCGCAGCACAGGTCTACATTGGCAGCGAGTTCGAGCATCAGTCGATCAACAACATCATCAAGCTTGTCGACGCCGGTGCCCGCTACGGCATGCCAACCCTCGCGGTGACAGGGGTGGGGAAAGAGATGGCGCGCGACGCGCGGTATTTCTCACTTGCCAGCCGCATTGCCGCCGAAATGGGGGCGCAGTTCGTCAAAACCTATTATGTGGATGAGGGCTTTGAAAAAGTCACCGCCAGCTGCCCGGTGCCGATCGTCATCGCCGGCGGCAAAAAGCTGCCGGAGCACGAGGCGCTGGAGATGTGCTGGCGCGCGATTGACCAGGGCGCATCCGGTGTGGACATGGGGCGCAATATCTTCCAGTCCAGCGCGCCGCTCGCCATGCTGAAGGCAGTGAAAAAAGTAGTTCACGAGAACATGAGCGCCCGTGAAGCGTTCCAGTTCTGGCAGGAAGAGAAACAGGGAGAAGCAAAATGAACGTGACGTTAGTGGAGATCAACATCAAACCCGAGCGGGTGGACGAGTTTCTGACGGTGTTTCGCGCCAACCATGAAGGGGCGATTAAGGAGCCGGGAAACCTGCGTTTTGACGTCCTGCAGGATCCGAGGGTGAAAACCCGGTTCTTTATCTACGAAGCCTATAAAGACGAAGCGGCGGTGCTGGCGCATAAGCAGACGCCGCACTATCTGGCGTGCGTGGATAAGCTTGAGGACCTGATGTCGGAGCCGCGCAAAAAACGCAGTTTTGTGGGGTTGTTGCCGGAGTAGAAAACGTAGTGAAGGCTTTGTAGGCCGGGTAAGCGCTAGCGCCACCCGGCATTTTTCAGGCCAGCGTCAGGTCCGCCAGGATCGCAGCAAGCGCCTCGCGCGGCTCACCCTGAATCGCCTGCAGTGGGAAGGGGAGCGCCGGTGCCTCCACTTTTCCCATCATCTCGGCTGCCGCTGCCATCACCCGCACGCTGCCGTAACGGCGGAACAGCGCCCACAGTGGCTCCAGACGTTCTGATTCCATGCTGTCTTTCGAGTGCGCAATTGCCAGTGCCGCCTGAGGGAACAGCCCGCCGACGACGGAATACCAGACGTCAAACCCGGCCTGCAGGGCGGATGCTGCCCGCCAGTCGCCGCTTATCCCCAGCGTGACCGTCTTCGGAAGACGCGCCCGCACCTGCGACACATCCTCCGGCATGTGGCCCATTTTCACCGAGCCAATATTGGGCAGCGCCGCCACGGCAAACATCAGCTCGTCGCTAAACTCAAACCCGGTGGTGGCGGGATTATCATAAACGCACAGCGGGACGGAGAGCTGGCGAGTTACCGTCTCATACAGCGAATAGACCTCGTCCGTCGTCAAACGCTGGTACGACACCGGTGCCATCAGCACGCTGGATGCACCTGCCTTCTGCGCGTGCTCAGCCAGACGCAGAATGTCATCCAGTCTCAGTGCGCCAATACTGACCATGACCGGAATGCCATTGGCATGTTCCACCGCGCAGCGGGTAATATGCGTGCGCTCCTCAACGGTGAGGTAGGCATAGCTGCCCGTTGAACCCAGAATACCCAGCGAATCCACCCCCGCGTCGACCAGGGGGCGAAGCAGGTTGATAAAGGCCTGCTCGTCAAACTTCCCCTCTTTCAGGGGCGTTAACGGAAACGCACTTAACCCGTGAAACATCGTGTTGTCCTCTTACAGTTCCAGCAGTTGAACCTGAGCCGTTGCGCCTTGCATTAATCGTTGCAGATTGCTGACCAGCTCCTCGCCCGCTTCTTCGAGCGCACCTGACGGCATCGTTGGCAGACTTTCGAGAATAAACCACATGGTCTGCGCCTGGCTATCAAGACGGGTGCGTATCCCTTGTCGCCAGTTCCAGCGACGACAGGTGACGCCCATATCGTCGCGCCAGATGACCTCGCCAGCATCCGGGTATTCCACCACCGGCTGGCCCTCTTTCAGGGTGTCAAAGGGTTCATTGCCCTCGGCCAGCGTCAGGCGCGGCGCACCGGAATAGGCCGCGAGATTCTCGCCCCCTAACGGAATGGCGTAGCGAATACTGACCGCATTATAGATGTCCACCACCGGGTCGAGTGAAGGTAGCGAACCGTCTTTAAGCACCCGCTTTCGCAGTGCGGAGGCCGAGCAGGGGGTACGTTTTGGCTTCGCGCCAAAGTTTTTAAATACCTCATCCCAGGCGGCGAGATGCGCTTGTGCCCACGGTACATCATCATTCAACACCTGCTGGCAAGCCTGCGTCAGCGCGGCGGGGGCAACTTCTGGATGGGTAATCTGTGCGGCTTCAACCAGAATGCTCAGCGCCCGAAAGCCCGGGGCAATCCCGGCAAGACGCGGGTCTATTGACGGCGTAACGAGAGACATAAATAATCCTGTATTGACTGTTTTATACCATGGTAGTGACCAATGACTGATAAAGTCAATATAATGACTGAGCAGGGGGCCGATGTTGCCCAGGTAAGCCTGGCCGTGGCGAACCGCATCCGCAACTGGCGTAAAGATAAAAAATTGTCGCTGGATGAGCTATCCCGCCGCGCCAGCGTCAGCAAAGGCATGCTGGTGGAGATCGAAAAGGGGGCCGCCAATCCCAGTATCGCTATCCTGTGCAAACTGGCTGCCGCGCTGGGCGTTTCCGTGGCGGATATTGTTAACGTCTCCAGCGAACCGGTCGTGCATGTTATTGAAAAACAGGCCATCCCGGTTCTGTGGCAGGGCGCAAAGGGCGGTTCTGCCAGATTACTGGCGGGTACCGCTGGCCCGGACATGATTGAACTGTGGCAGTGGGAGATGCAGCCGGGGGAACACTTCTCTTCACCGGGGCACCCGGCAGGCACATGTGAACTGCTACACGTGAACGAGGGGGTATTGTCGCTGACGGTGGGCGAGACGGTGACGCAGGTTGAGGCTGGCGCGTCGGCGGTGGCGAAAACGGAAGCCGCACACGGCTACGGGAATGAAGGCGATACCGTGCTTCGCTTCACCATGACGGTGGCGGAGTTTCACCGATAAAAAACTGCCCGGTGGCGCTAACGCTTACCGGGCTTGCTTAGGCCGGGTAAGCGTAGCGTCACCCGGCGCTTTTTACGCCTCTTCCACGCTCACACGCAGTGCTGCCAGCGCTTTACGTGCCGCTTTCAGCACCTGCTCGCACTGCTCAATCGTCAGCGTCAGCGGCGGTTCAATACGGATGGTTTTCGAGTTGTTGAGCGTTCCGGCCACCAGTACCCGCTGGCGGAACATCTCGCTCGCGAAGCTATAGCCGATTTCATTGTCGACAAACTCAATCGCCATCAATAACCCTCTGCCGCGTGCATCCTGCACCAGATCCGGATATTCCCGGCCCAGCTGGCGGAAGCCATCCAGCAGCATGTCGCCTTTCTGCTCTGCTTGCGCAGGCAGGTTTTGTTCCAGCAGCACGTTGATGGTCGCCAGCGCGGCCGCACAGGCCAGCGGGTTACCGCCAAAGGTCGTGGTATGCAGGAACGGGTTGTCGAACAGCACCGAGAATACCTCCTCGGTGGCTACCGTAGCACCAATCGGCATCACGCCGCCGCCGAGCGCTTTCGCCAGACACAGAATGTCTGGCTGAACGTTCTCGTGCTCGCAGGCAAACATCTTGCCGGTGCGTCCCATCCCGGTCTGGACTTCGTCGAGGATCAGCAGGGCGCCAAACTCATCGCACAGCTGACGCACGGCAGGCAAATAGCCCTGCGGAGGCAGGATCACGCCGCCTTCGCCCTGAATCGGCTCCAGGATCACCGCCGCCACGTCATCGCCGGTTTTACGGCATTCACTCAGCGCGGTGCGCATGGCGTTAATGTCGCCGAACGGCACGTGGCGGAAGCCCGGCAGCAGCGGCATAAACGGCTTGCGGAAGGTGGATTTAGCGGTCGCCGACAGTGCGCCCAGGGATTTACCGTGGAACGCGCCGCTGGTGGCAATGAAGGTGAATTTCCCACGCGGCGACTGGTACGCTTTGGCGAGTTTAATCGCCGCTTCGACCGATTCCGTGCCGCTGTTACTAAAGAAGCTGTATTTCAGTTTGCCGGGCGTTAAGGCCGCCAGCGTTTTCGCGAGCATGGCGCGAAGCGGGTCGAGCAGTTCCTGGCTATGGAGAGGTTGTTTCGCAAGTTGATTCTGTACGGCGGAAACCACAACTGGATTACGGTGCCCCACGTTGAAGATACCAAAACCACCAAGGCAATCGATAAACTCCTGTCCCTGGGTGTCGACAAGCGTGTTCAGACTTCCCGCTTGCCACTCTACGGCTCCGTAATCCCCGCCGGCGGTAACAGATTTGCGATACTCCAGAAATCCTGGATTGACGTGCTCTTTAAAGTAATCGATGACCTCTCGGTTAAGTTGTTTCATCTCCTCATGATCAAGCGTTTGCTTCTCTATGAGATTCAATGCGTGCGCGGTACAGGCAAGAGCCGAGGCGCTGGAAGGTAACCTGTTCAAAATATGCTCCCGGGGATCGCGTATCACATGATACTGGTTTAAGTATTGCAGGGATTACGCCACTTCAGAGGACTTAACGAAAATCGGGATAAACGCCAGGTTAAAATAATGTTGCACAATATTTAATCATGCCGATACAACCGAAACGGGATTTAGCGATAAGGCACAGCACGTGCAGGACGGGGCATAAAAGCGCAATTGCACGAAAGGAGTGCACTGCATGCCACTTAAGCGGGCGTTAACAGGTCATGCTTTGCAGGTAATTTCCAAGAGAAAGTATTTCAAATCAATGAATTATAAATTCTCACAAAAAGTGCGGTTTAAGTGAAATCTGCGATCTCCATCAAGTTTAACAACTAAAGATAAATTGGTTACCGCCGAAAAAACAATTACCCACAAATTTAACATTCAAATAACCTGCAAGGGATGCTCACAATGTCCTCTCCAACCTATGTCACCCAGAATGAATATCCTCTGGACGATGACACCACCTTAATGTCTACCACAGACATCCACAGCTACATTACCCACGCCAACGACACGTTTGTGCAGGTGAGCGGTTACCCGCTTGATGAGCTGACGGGCCAGCCGCACAATATGGTGCGCCACCCTGATATGCCAAAAGCCGCCTTTGCCGATATGTGGTACACCCTGCAACAGGGGGAACCGTGGAGCGGGTTTGTCAAAAATCGGCGCAAAAACGGTGACCACTACTGGGTGCGCGCGAATGCGGTGCCAATGGTGCGTCACGGGAAGGTGACGGGCTATATGTCGATCCGCACCAAAGCCACGGCGGAAGAGATAGCCACCGTGGAGCCGCTCTACCGCGCGCTGAATGACGGCAGCTGTAAGAAACGTATTCATAAAGGACTGGTGGTGGGAAAGGGCTGGCTGGGTAAACTGCCGGCCATGCCACTGCGCTGGCGGGTGCGTAGCGTAATGGCGATGCTTTTTGCCGTCCTCGCCGCCACGCTGGTCGCCACCTCCGCAGGGTGGATGCCGCTCGTTGCGGCTGCGGTGGTCATGCTGCTGGGGACGCTGCTGTTTGAGCAACAGATTGTGCGTCCGGTCGAAAACGTGGCGCGACAGGCCCTGAGGGTGGCTACCGGGGAGCGCAACAGCGTGCAGCATCTGAACCGCAGTGACGAGCTGGGGCTGACCCTGCGCGCGATAGGCCAGCTTGGGCTGATGTGCCGCTGGTTGATCAACGACGTCTCGAGCCAGGTGGTGAGCGTGCGTGACGGCAGCGACAGGCTGGCCCGGGGTAATGAAGATCTGAACGATCGTACGCGTCAGACGGTAGCGAATGTGCAGCAGACCGTCGCAACGATGAACCAGATGGCCGCGTCCGTGCAGAGCAACTCTGAAACTGCCGCCGAGGTGGATAAACTCTCCGTTGCCGCGAGCAGTGCGGCGACGAAGGGCGGCAATGCGATGCAGACCGTGGTCAAAACCATGGATGACATCGCCGACAGCACGCAGCGAATTGGCTCGATTACCTCCCTGATAAACGACATCGCTTTCCAGACCAATATCCTGGCGCTCAATGCGGCAGTTGAAGCGGCACGGGCGGGTGAGCAGGGGAAAGGGTTTGCCGTGGTCGCGGGCGAAGTCCGCCATCTCGCCAGCCGCAGCGCCAGTGCGGCTAACGATATTCGTAAACTCATCGATGCCAGCGCCAGCAAAGTGCAGTCCGGCTCCGAGCAGGTGCACGCCGCCGGCCGCACGATGGATGACATTGTCGAGCAGGTGAAAAACGTGACGCAGCTTATCGCTCAGATCAGTCACTCCACCTCCGAGCAGGCCACCGGGCTCTCAGAATTAACCCGTGCGGTGGCCGAGCTGGACAGCATCACGCAGAAAAATGCCGACCTGGTCGAGGAGAGCGCGCACATTTCTGCCATGGTGAAACACCGTGCCGGGCGTCTGAAGGATGCGGTAACCGTGCTCCATTGAGTCAGTAAAGTTCCGGAAAAGCCGTTTATTCCGTAAGGAATAAACGGCTTTTTTATGGCTGCTTGTGACTATTAATGTGCTTTATTGTTAATATAATATTAAATAACTAAAAAAAGTACCTCAGTTATTTATTCCTGCCTAAGTCAGTTTCCCATGATGCTGTTTTGCAAAACACGCTTCTGGTGGTCTGGTAACGATCGATGAGACGAAATTAATAGTCCCTGCCTATCCATTGTGATGGTTATGAAATAAAAAAACGATCAAAGTCATAAAGTTAGCGAATTCGTTACCGATAACAGCGATCGTCTGAGAAATAATCACATCGATGGAGTAAATATGTTCTTACATGACGTAAAGATCGGCACGAAATTATTTCTGGCGTTTGGGTTCTTTATTGTCCTGATGGCAATCAGCGCGAGCCTGTCTCTGCTGAGTCTGAACCGGGCAAATAATGGGATGCAATCCATTATTACCCGTGATTATCCGACCACGGTAAAAGCGAACCAGTTAATCGATAACTTCCAGGAATTTATTAGCACTCAACAGCTGATGCTGCTGGACGAGCAGGGGACTTACACGGGGCAATCTCAGCAGCACCTGAAAGAGATCAGCGAGCACATCACGGTGATCCTGGGCGAGCTGAACAACGCGTTGCAGGATGAAAAGTCTCAGCAGGTGCTGACGGATATCCGTAGCGTGCGCCAGCAGTATCTGGACTCGCGCTATCGCATCCTGCAGGCGGTGCAGAACAACAATCGTGCGGGTGCCATTCAAGAGATGATGACCACCACCCTTGCCGTGCAGCAGGCTTATAAAGCGAAAGTGAAGGAGCTGATTGCCATTCAAAACAGCGAGATGCAAAGTGCAGGCGCGCAGGTAGAAGGGGATTTCAGGTCTAACCGACTGCTGCTGATCCTCATCACCCTCTTTAGCGTCGCGGCAGGCAGCCTGATCGGCTGGTTTATCGTTCGCGCTATCACCCGTCCGCTCGGCGAGGCGGTGAATTTTGCGAAGGCCATTTCAGAGGGCGATCTGACGGGCAGCATCACGCCGCACGGCAAAGACGAAACGGGCTTACTGCTGCATGCGTTGATGGAGATGAAAAACCGTCTGCTGGACATTGTGCAGCAGGTGCAAACCGGCTCGGAGAATATCTCCAGCGCAGCCGCGCAGATCGTTGCGGGTAACCAGGATCTCGCCGCGCGCACGGAAGAGCAGGCAAGTTCCGTTGAACAGACAGCAGCCTCGATGGAGCAGATCACCGCGACGGTGAAAAACACCGCCTCGCACACTGGCGAAGCGACCAACCTCTCGGCAGATGCTGCCACGGTGGTCAAAAACAACGGTGAGATGATGAAGCAGGTGACCAGCAAAATGCGCCTGATTAACGAGACGTCGAACCGGATGTCCGACATTATCGACCTGATCGACGCCATTGCTTTCCAGACCAACATTCTGGCGCTGAACGCGGCCGTGGAAGCAGCGCGCGCCGGTGAGCACGGTCGTGGCTTTGCGGTGGTGGCCGGTGAGGTGCGCCAGCTTGCCCAGAAGAGCGCGTCGTCGGCCAGCGAAATCCGTGAGCTTATTGAGAGCTCCACCAGTCAGACCCAGGACGGAATGAACCTGGTGGAAAAAGCGAGCGCGCTGATCAACGGGATGGTGGGCAACGTGGAAGAGATGGACGTCATCCTGCGTGAGATCCGCCAGGCCAGCCATGAGCAGACGGAAGGGATCTCGCAGATTAACAGCGCGATTGGCCTGATTGATGCCACCACCCAGCAGAACTCCGCGCTGGTGGAGGAGTCCGTCGCCGCGGCGGCATCGCTTAACGAACAGGCGATGCACCTGAAAGAGCTGGTACGCGTCTTCCGCGTGAGCGAACACGCTCCGGCTTAATCCAGCTGGGAGATCTCGAGCGCCGCGCGGTCAATGACGCCGATAATCTGCTTAAGCTGCGCGTCGCTGAGCTCTCCCTGATTCACCTTCAGGTCTAACACCGCTTTAAAGTTATCCAGCGCCCGCTTCATCTGCGGGTTTTTGCGCAGCTGGAAGCCGACAGAACGCGCTTTGATGCGTGCCTGTATGTGCTCAAGCTGTTCCTGGTTCTCATCCAGCCACTGCTGGCCCGTCACGGTAATCGCAATTCGCTTTCTGCCGTTCTCTTCTTCCGTAATGGTGATAAAGGTCTGATCCTGCAGATAATCCAGCGTCGGGTAGATCACCCCAGGGCTCGGGGTGTAATTACCCTGGGTCAGGTTCTCAATCTCTTTGATCAGCTCATAGCCGTGGCTCGCATTGCGGGTCAGGATATCCAGAATCACCAGCCGCAGATCGCCGTGGCCGAAAAAGCGCGGTCGGCGTCCGCCGCCATCATGTTCGTGTCGCATAGTAATTCCTTCAATTTGATATATCTAAACTATATCTAAGATATATTCAGATGCAATCTAAAAGATCTTGCTTTTTTACTGATTAGTAATCATTATCATTTAAAAATTAATTTAGATATATCGTATTCATCAGAGAAGGGGCTAAAAATGGCATCTACCCGTTACCCACAGCGTGTTCGTAACGACCTGCGTTTTCGCGAGCTGACGGTGCTCCGCGTGGAACGCGTGAGCGCGGGTTTCCAGCGCGTTGTATTAGGTGGCGAGGCGCTGGAGGGGTTTAGCTCCCGCGGCTTCGACGACCACACCAAAGTCTTTTTCCCGGCACCGGGGGCGGTGTTTGTGCCGCCCGTGGTGACTGATGAAGGCATCGACTGGGGCGACGGCGTGCGTCCGCAGACGCGCGACTATACGCCGCTGTATGATGAGTCTCGCCATGAACTGGTGCTCGATTTCTTCATTCATGACGGCGGCATTGCCAGCAACTGGGCGGTTGAGGCGAAAGCGGGGGACACGTTGACCATTGGTGGGCCGCGCGGTTCGCTGGTGGTGCCGGAAGATTACGCCTGGCAACTGTACGTGTGTGATGAATCCGGCATGCCTGCGCTACGTCGACGCTTAGAGAGTCTTGCTAAACTGCCGGTTCGCCCGGAAATTCACGCGGTAGTGACGGTCGGGAACGACGCATATAAGGACTATCTGGCGCACCTGAGCGACGTCGACATCACCTGGGTAGTGGGCCACAGCGAGCAGGCGGTGGCGGATCGTCTGGCGGCGTTGACCGTTCCGGCGGAAGAGTACTTTATCTGGCTGACCGGGGAAGGAAAGGTAGTAAAAAGCCTGAGCCGTCAGTTTGACACTGACGCGATTGATCAACAGTTGGTGCGTGCCAGCGCCTACTGGCACGCTAAATAATCAGGCTGCTGAATCCATCTGCGCTTCGTTCACCTGGTGTTCGAGCGAGGCGCGAACCTCGTGCAGGGCTTTCTCCTGCTGAGCAAAGTACGCCTCCATATTGCTCAGCGACGACACCAGCAGCCAGGACTCTTCTTTCTCCAGCTCCGCCAGCTCGTTCACTAAGGTGTCGATTTGCTCGCGTACCTGCGCCATTTTTTTGCGGATACGTTCCAGATCGTTCAGCCTGTCGCTGGCCATCAGCGGCTCGAAGCCCTGCTGCAGGCGGGCGACCAGCGAGCGAATAGCCTTGACGTCGCCACGCTGTTTGGCCTGGTTGAGCTGCACCATCATCGCGTTGGCTTCCTCTTTCAGGTCGTCCGCCACCAGGTCCGGATGACAGAGTTTGCTCGCCTGCCGCCAGAGACGCTTGAGTTCGTTCTGATCTTCTTCAGAGAGGAGCTTCCCTTTGCGCAGCCGCATTTCGACATCGTGATGTTGCTCGCGATACTTCTCGTACTCTTCGTTGGCTTCGTCACGCGCCTGGCGAGCAGGCTCCTCTTCGCGCGTTAAGCCGCTCTCCAGCTCCAGCGCCTCGGCCAGCAAATTAGCAATCAGATTGCTTTGCTGCTCCAGATGCTTACGCGCCTCAGCGGCCTGGACGGAGTCGGCCGGGAGATCGCGCCAGCGCTGGGTGAGCGTCGCCAGCACCTCCACCGCCTGCGCCATATAGCGCTGGCAGCGACGGTAATCTTCCTCGCGACGACGCGCTTCCGCCTGCTGACGACGCAGGTTGAGCTCTGCCAGCGTTTTACGCAGGGCGAGGATCTGCTGCATCAGCGGGCCGAGACGGGAGAAATAGAGATCGTTGAACTCATCAAGCTGCTGCACCCGGGCGTTGCGGCGGTCAATCAGATCACGCAGACGCTCTTCCAGCGCCTTCAGCTCCAGCTTGCTGGCTGCCACTTGCGGGTCGCGCCACGGGGTGATGGCGCGCTGGCCCTGCAGCCAGGCGGTAATGGCCCTGATGGCGGCGGTGTAGTTCTTCTGCTCAAGCGCCACGACGATTGCCTGTAGCTCATCGTCAAACGCTTCATTCTTCAGCCGTGTCAGCTGGCTCTGGATGATGTCGTCATCTTCCAGTTCAATGGCATTTTTAATGATTTCTAGCCGTTTGATCGGTGTGCTCATGATGCCTTTCGCTTTGGCGCTTAAGTATTTGAGTTAAGGGTAGTTGTGGGCAACGCTACAGGAAATAATACACACGGATGATGATCGGCGCGATGGGGGATTTCTTTAGTTTTGCAGTTTGTGAGTAAAGGAACTGGAGGGTTTGAGTTTACGGTTCCCGCTCTGCCAGTGTTACCACGCTTGAAGAGTGAGCCAACATTGGCGATTCGTTGTTCAAAGAGTATTAATAAACTCCTCAAAATCCAACGGCACGCGCATTTTTATTACACTAAACCTAAATTTATTTTTTTTAGTTGACCTTTATATCTATGAGTGATTTGTTAATAGCATTCAGGGATGTTAATGCCTCGGGGTGTCTCTCTGAAAAATAAGCAAGGATATATATAAAGGTAACGGTATGCGATTTTTAAAATATATAATTATTCCAGCAATAGTGAGTCTTTCTGGCTGCAGTACTTTCTTTCCTGAGCCGAAAATGTACACGCCACCGCCGAGTAGCGAGGATGTCGCTAAGCTTCGTCTCATTGGGCCGCCGATGAGTTATGGCATCTATCAGTATGATAAATCTGGTAAAGAAACAGGTGGGTGGGTACTTAAGCACAATCGTTATTTGAACCCTTTCCTTGGGTCGACGAAAGATATTGGTCTCCCTAAAGTCACGGGGAAGAAATACGATAAAGACTATTTCGAAACGTTGATTGTGCCAGATGAAAAAACCACTATCCAGCACGCTTTATATCAGGGATGTAATGTATCGCTGACTTTCACGCCAGAAAAGAAAAAGATCTACGAAGGGCATATTAGCTATAGCGATAAAACGGGATATTGCGTGCTTTATATGAAAGAAGTCGCGCTTGATACCGTCAATGGCATTTATGTTGAAAAGGATTTTGTACAGTGAAAGCCATTAACTTTTTAGGTGTGGCGTTAGCCTGTCTCCTGAGCGCCTCATGTGCATCGAACTACGACGGAACCAAGGCGACAAGCCTGGCTCAGTATTCGGAAAAAGAGATAAAGCAGAAGCTGATCCCAGAGGTCACGACCCGCAAAGATGTGCTGATTGCTTTTGGCGTACCAGCAAATACGGCTGACTACAATAATACGCGCCACTGGGAGTATACGTCGCAGATCATCGATCGTCGTATCTATCTCATCATTCCTCTTAATCTGGATCGCAAGCAGCACCTGTCCGTCGATTTTTCTGACAAAGGAATTCTGACTTCTTACAACTACATCGAAAAATAGCGTTTAAAATCAACCAAAAGGCTGGCGAATCTCGTCAGCCTTGAATTTAGTATATTCAGCTAACCTCGCTATAGATCCCCACCACGCGTCCCACCGTTTTTATCTCGTCGATACCGCATTCAAAGGGAACCTTACCGCCCGCCACGTGAAGTTTTTTCCCCGGCAGCAGCGTCAGATCGCGGATGCTGGCGGTGCCTTCAATCTCAACCAGCCACAGGCCGTCGGTTAACGACGCCTCTTTTTCGATAAAGTGCAGCTTCCCCTCTGCCCGGACGGCGATGCCGCGCGTCAGCGGTTTGCTAAAGAAAGCAACATCGATACTCAAAATGGAATTTTCTTCCAGTCTCCCATCACTGAGTGTGAATGTCGAAACCGAAACGGGATCGCCCGGGGCGGGGTTTCCTGCAAACTGCGCACCCTGGCCGGTCATCAGCCAGCGAAGGCTGGCGCCGGTGTCCAGCGCACACTGAACCGCAAAGTCGTAAGAGATGGTACCGCGTGCGTAGCGGTTCTGAAGCGAACTGGCGGCGATATTAAAGTGGCGTGCCAGCTGAATTTTCTGCGTGAAACCATATACCTGACAGATTCTATCGAGTAACTCTTCATTATTCACTTGAGAATCTAAGATCAAAATATATTCCTTTGAGTGTTTACTAATACTCATTTGGGTATTAATATCATTGCAAATTCGAGCAATCAGCAGCAGACGTTGGCAAACAGAGACTATTGATTGCAGACATTATCAAAATGGGAATCATGCAGCATGGCATCTGAAATCGCAATCATCAAACGGCGGAAAAAACCGTGCTCTGCCCGTTTTCAGCGCACTGGCGTGCGTGAATTTACGCGAGGGGAGATATGGCGATAGAGGCTGCCCGTGCAAGCGTTCCACTCAGCGTGGGGGCTCGTCTTAACGGGCTTAACCACATCGCAGAACTGCGTGCCCGATACGGGAACGATAGCGGAAAAGAGCTGGCACGGTTTATGGCAGAGATGCGCGATAAGCGCGATCCCTGTTTTGAGGAGAATGGCAGGGCGCTGGCCGCCATCTTTTTCCTGGCGAGATTACCCGTCGCCCGTCATGAGTGCGATATCAGTGAGCTGACGACAGAGGAGAAAAAGGCGCTGATTAATGCCATGAACCATTTTCGTGCTGTCGTGAGTTTATTTCCTGAACGGCTGACCATGCCGATATAACCCAACCACAAACCTAATGGCGTAAACCCGCCGGGCATTCTATTGCCTGAATTTAAGGAGAACGCGTGATGCGAAACAGTGAAAACCGCCCTTATCCGACCGGAAGTGAGGAACTGAAACGCCTGCTGGCGGAGGCAAAAACAGAGGAACGCTGCGCGCGAGCCCTCGCGGTCTCCCTGCGCCTGGAGGCGCTGGCAAGCCATATCTATAAAACCGGCATGAGCGGAGAAGACGTTGCCGAACTGCTGTGCCACGAGGCGGCCCGCTACGAACGTGAATCCCAGGAGCTGCACTGATGGCCGATTTTATCGATCTTGCGCAAGCGCGCGAGCAGGAAGACAGAGAGCGGCACATTAATAGCGCCCGCAGACGGCCCGCAACGCCTTCGCGTTTTCTGTGCGAGGACTGCGAGGCGCCGATACCCGAGGCGCGCCGAATGGCTGTGCCCGGCGTGGCCTTGTGCATCACCTGCCAGGAGATTGCGGAGATGAAAAATAAACACGTCCGGGGAGGATAAGTTGGCTACGTCATTTGCGTATCCGTGGAACGCTTCACGGTCGGCCATTGCCAGCCCTTACCTTTCCCATGCCCAGCAGCAGCGCCGCGATCGTTTTTTCGCGGCGCTACGGGAGGCAAGGATTGCCCTCTGCCTGCAACCTGACTGCGTGCGTTTCGACGTCTGGCGCTCGGTGGATGACCTCGAACAGCGTCAGGGCAGCCCGCAGGCCAATGCCTTTTTGGTCCGCTTCTGCAGCAGGATGTTACCCCGTTTGCGGCTGGTCTCTGAACGCTATGCCTGCGCAGGCCTGCATGACATGGTCTCCAGGGCCGTGTTTGACGGCCATTTCGACACTCCGCTTCAGCAATATCTTGCCTCCCGCATGGTTGATCTGGTTGCACGCTTTAACCGACTTGCGGATATGTCCCGCGCGGATATCGACCTGCTGGCCGCAGATATCGCCAGCTTTATTCGCGGTGAGCTGGCGAATATAAATGATGCTGACCTGGGTGAATACCAGACGCTTTACGTCTGGTATCAGCGCGCCGGCCTGATCGCCCGACAGTTCAAGGTGTCACCTCCACACTGGGAACGGGTGTCGAAGACGTTTTTCAACAAAGACGATGTTGCCGCAGCGGTGATCCGCCTGTTTTCAGAGACGTGGTGGCGCGGGCGATTGCGTCGGATTGCGTCTGCCTGGCGCGAGCATTTACAGATTGCCCTTGGCAACGTCAGCAAAACGAGAACGGCGTATGCGAGCAAGCGCTGCGTGACCGAATGGCGCGAGCAGAAGCGCCGCACCCGTGAATTTCTTAAGGGCATGGAACTCGAAGATGAAGAGGGCAACCGCATCAGCCTGATCGAAAAAATCGATACCTCGGTCGCTAACCCGGCGATACGTCGCTGTGAACTGATGACCCGCATTCGCGGGTTTGAAAATATCTGCCAGGCACTGGGCTATGTGGGCGAGTTCTATACCTTAACCGCGCCTTCGGCATATCACGCGACGGTGAAATCAGGCTACCCCAACGCGAAGTGGAACGGGGCCAGCCCGGCGGATACGCAAAGCTACTTCACCCGTCTGTGGGCGCGCATCCGCGCAAAGCTGCACCGTGAGGGGCGCCGAATTTTTGGTATCCGCGTTGCGGAACCTCATCACGACGGCACGCCTCACTGGCACATGCTGATGTTTATGCTGCCGGAAGATGTCGGGCACGTTCGCCAAATTATGAATGATTATGCCTGCCAGGAAGAGGCCACAGAACTGTGTAGCGAAAGTGCCAGAAAGGCACGTTTTCACGCGGAGGCGATCGATCCCCTGAAGGGCAGCGCGACCGGCTATGTTGCCAAATACATCTCAAAGAATATCGACGGCTTTGCGCTCGATGGTGAGACCGATTATGAAAGCGGTGGGCTGTTGAAGGAGACGGCTTCTGCTGTTTCAGCCTGGGCGGGACGCTGGCACATTCGCCAGTTTCAGTTTATCGGCGGGGCGCCGGTCACTGTCTATCGCGAGCTGCGCCGTCTGGCTGATAACGAGGCCGTGCGCGGTTTGAGCGTGGAGTTTGCCGCCGTCCATGAAGCTGCCGACGCTGGGGACTGGGCGGGTTACGTCACCGCGCAGGGCGGGCCATTTGTCCGTCGCGATGATTTACAGGTACGCACGCTGTATGCGCCGCGCGTCGGGTTTAACCAGTACGGCGAGGAAACGGTCTGCATCCGCGGCGTGTACGACTCCGCCGTCGGCGCGGGCAGCCCGATTTTAACCCGGCTCATGCAGTGGAAAATTGTGCCGAAGCGGACCGTGGATAATCGGGATGTTCCCGTGCTCTCTCGGAGTTCTGTCAATAACTGTACGGTGAACGATCTCTCACAGCCCCTTAACCGGCGTGCGAGACGGGCATTAACCGAACGCATCAAACGCGTTCGGCCCGGCGCGAGAACCCCCGTTGTCTATGAGCGGGATCCACAGAACGGGATACCTGAGAGGGTGATTGACGAGATACGCCTCGCCACCGGGATCGTCATTAGCCGTGCCGAGGCGCTGCATCTTATGGCGGGCGGCGTCAGCCGCTTTCACACCAAATGGTGTCGAGGCGCAGCTGACGGAGCGCTATTTCCGGCAGCGTGTGCTTATCAGGAAAATAGGCGGAAAATCCTTGAACGTATTGGGCATTTAACGGATCTGTTAACCCAGCGAGCATGCTAATCTCCATCGATATCATGTACATACCGTAAAGTGTTCTGATTTTTCGCTTCACTCTTTTTATGAATACGAGATACTGTATGTTTATACAGTATCTCGTGGTGGAGGTTGTGTGGACAGAGAGTTGAACGAGCAAGTCATGATTGAACGAGTCGAGATGATTGCGCGACTGACGACAGAAGGCACATGTCAGGAAAGAGATCGTGAAATTGCCCTGAATTTAATTGCTGAGATTGCGCGGGGAAATTTAATCAAGAACAACGCGTTCACCGTTGTTTTCTCGGCATCGCCTGTTCCGGAACGAATCAAAAAAGAGAGCAATGTTCGGGTGAACATCACGCTCGATAAAGATCAGCTGATTGGCCAGTCCATCGTCGAGGCATTTCAGTGTGAATTGACCCGCAGGATAGGCGCCTTGTTTCCCTCATCGCGGGTAACCGTGAAAATAGGGTCGGTAACGGGGGTTGAGCTCCAGGGGCTTGAAAGGGAGGCCGATCGCGAGGCGCTGGATTCTATTCTCCGGGAAGTCTGGGAAGATGAAAGCTGGCGCTAGCCCTGCGTCATTACCCGGAACGAACACTTCATTCAGATTTTGCGTTTCCCTTAAACCGCGCATTGTTGCTCGCGGACGGTCTGTTGTGTCCGGGATTGCCCATCTCTCATCGATAGCGAAAAAGCCGCTGGCCCAGGAAACTCTACAGTACCTGGAAAACCGGATGTTGGGAGCGTCTGATGAAGATCTATGCAATGCAGGGGGACACGCTTGATGCCATTTGCGCCCGTTTTTATGGGCGCACGGCAGGCGTCGTTGAAGCCGTTCTGAAGGCCAATTCTGGCCTCGCCGAATCAGGCGTTATCTTGCCTCATGGCACGCCGGTAGAGATGCCGGAGGTTTGACCTGCTCCCCGTTGATTAGTACACCCCGATGTTAGTAATGTCTTCATAAGCCACATGAGGACATCCCCATGAAGAAGCGTTTTTCCGACGAACAGATCATCAGTATTCTCCGCGAAGCCGAAGCTGGGGTACCCGCCCGTGAACTCTGCCGCAAGCATGCCATTTCCGATGCCACGTTTTACACCTGGCGTAAGAAGTATGGCGGTATGGAGGTGCCTGAAGTTAAGCGCCTGAAGTCGCTTGAGGAAGAGAACGCCAGACTCAAGAAGCTGCTTGCCGAAGCCATGCTGGATAAAGAGGCGCTTCAGGTGGCTCTTGGGCGAAAGTACTGACGACAGACCAGAAGCGGGAAGCCGTGATGTTGATGTGTGATGCGACCGGTCTGTCGCAACGTCGTGCCTGCAGGCTTACAGGTTTATCCCTGTCGACCTGCCGCTATGAGGCTCACCGTCCGGCTGCTGATGCGCATTTATCAGGGCGCATCACTGAGCTGGCACTGGAGCGCAGGCGTTTTGGCTACCGTCGTATTTGGCAGTTGCTGCGCCGTGAAGGGCTTCATGTTAATCATAAGCGCGTGTACCGGCTTTATCACCTCAGTGGCCTGGGCGTAAAACGCAGAAGACGTCGTAAAGGGCTGGCAACAGAACGTCTGCCGCTGCTCCGTCCGGCGGCGCCCAATCTGACCTGGTCGATGGATTTCGTCATGGACGCACTTTCCACCGGTCGCAGGATCAAGTGTCTTACCTGCGTCGATGATTTCACAAAGGAATGCCTGACGGTCACTGTTGCCTTTGGGATTTCAGGCGTTCAGGTCACGCGTATTCTGGACAGCATTGCACTGTTTCGAGGCTATCCGGCGACGATAAGAACTGACCAGGGGCCGGAGTTCACTTGCCGTGCACTGGATCAATGGGCCTTTGAGCATGGTGTTGAGTTGCGCTTAATCCAGCCGGGCAAGCCAACGCAGAACGGATTTATTGAGAGCTTTAACGGACGATTTCGCGATGAATGTTTGAATGAGCACTGGTTCAGCGATATCGTTCATGCCAGGAAAATTATTAATGACTGGCGGCAGGATTATAACGAATGCCGCCCGCACTCCACGCTGAATTATCAGACACCGTCTGAATTTGCAGCGGGCTGGAGAAAGGGTCATTCTGAGAATGAAGATTCCGACGTTACTAACTGAGTGTTGTATCTAATCGTGGGGGCAGGTCACTCTTGGCTCACGTGCATAGCCATCAACACTATCCATGCCAATTTTTTGATAGTGCAACCGCAAGTAGTAACTCCAACAAAAAAAGACTCTTGCCGCTTGAACTAATTCTTTATCACCAAACTTATCGTAATAGGCCATCACCGAACACATAAAGAGATTTTTGATATACATGTCCCCCTTGCGTGAACTGCCAGTATAACGGGTATGTTTTTTTAAGAAATCGCCAAGCTTCGCATTTTCACCCTCAAACAAGGTGTGATGCAGGGATTTATAGTGCTGGATATATTCAAAAAAACGCTTCCCGTTAATCATCACCTGATTAACTTGAAACGGATAATTTTTGCTTTGTTTATCCCACTTCCTGGTAAGGTCATTATTGTAATGCTCAATAGCGAAATCCAAGGCAAGCATAGGCTGTACATATTGGTAATCAGTGGTGGACAGGTTAACGCCTTTGAACACCTCAAGATTATGGCGGCTAAACTGAACGCCATAATCACCATCAAGCCATCGGCGCAGTCGGAATAAAAACTCGCCCATAATGATGTGCAGGCTAGCAGATTCATCATCCGGACTGATACTTTGCTCCCAGAGACTAACGTGGTGTAGTCGTTCCGCTGGCTCTGTGGCGTTCATCATTTCGCGCAAATGGTATGCCTTTAGCAAGTCATGGGGCGCGAGGGCCTTGCCCCTAGCATTTTGTGAGTCGAAAAACTGAAAGGCTTCGCTCAAATCATCGAGCGTCACTTCGATCAGTTCACACTTATTACACACGAAGTGAAGTAGTGATTTGCGCTCGTTATCATTTAGTCCCACAAGGCGGTTCTCAATGACTTTGGCATTGTGCTCAAGGTTGTTAATGCTAACGCTTGAAGTAAAAGATTGTTCCAACAGGGGCGTTGATAACTCACCACTCTGATCGAGCACTGAGCAAAGCAAGGTTAAGGTCAGAAGGCGCTGCTGACCATCAACAATATCGAGCTCACCTGCATAAGCTGGCTTTAATTTATCCCTGTGCAACACCACAGTCCCAAGGCGGTAGCTCTGTTTATTTTGGTGGGTTAACACATCATCAATTAGTTGATTGACGTGCTTTTGTTGCCATTTGTAGGGGCGCTGGTATGACGGAATAGCGAGGCTCTGCTCTAGTAGCATCCCGATTTTTTTTACCTGATAGGATACCGTTCCCATGACTACGATGCCTGCTCAACGATTGCATCTGCCGGTTGGAGTTGGATATTATGGCTGGTTCCCTGACGAGTTTTTCGCGTATCTCTGAGGATCATTAGCTCATTTCCTTTTTGTTGTAGTCGGATTCAAGTCCGAAGATAAACGTTGAGCCGCCCTTTATCGTCATGCGAATTTTGCCGATGACTACAGGTTCCTCAGACACTGGTTCGGTCTGCTGCATCACGCGCACAGATAAGTTAATCGCAGCTAAAGTAGCTTACCTCAAAGCATTGCTCGGCCGTTTCCAGAGAGGAACTAACGCCGTATTACAAACGCAAACAAGAGATAATGGATGAAAGCTCAGATGTGGCCATGTGTATAGGTGGCAATTTGCGTACGCCATAATTTCCCCACCACATGGCCAATCCTTAGTGTCTTACTTCACCACTTCCATCAGCTTACCGAAGCTATCCACGACGTCATACTTCACGTTTTCTGGAGCAAACTTCTTGTTGATCTCATAGAAGAACTTACGGGCGCATCTAATCTTGGTGGCTTCAATAGGCCGTAAATCCAGTGACGACATCGACCCCTTGGTCTCAGCAACGAAATACGCATGCTTGACCGAGCCTTCTTTGAAGGAAATGGCCCAATCGGGGTTGTAATCACCGACAGGGGTTGGGATCAGAAAACCACGCGGCAACTTGGCATATACCACCACATCCTTGCTGGTATCCAGCTCTTCGACGAACTTGCGCTCAATCGCAGAGTCGGTAAGCACGTAGTCATAGATGTGATTTTGTAGTTTATTCCCGGCCTTACTCAAGTCCTGTTTGCTTTGACCTGTGGTAAAGATACCCAGATCAAACTTGTCCTCTAGCGTGTCATAAGCCAGATGCTCGATGATGACATTGGCTTTTTGTTCGTTGACCAAACGAATGGCTTCGGCAATGAAGCTTTCCGGGTTGCTCTTGAATTGTGCGAAAACGTCAGCATTGAGGCCTTTAAGAATTTCGGCAACGGCTCGTCTTGTAAGCAAAGTCCCCTCTGATAACTTGCCAATCAGATCGTACTGTACAGTGGAGTGGATTGAGGTGCTGTCCGATTCTGTTTCGGTAACTTTCAACTCGAAGGCATTACCCCTTTTGAGGTCATCGTAAGTTGCCGTATCAGCCTGCTCGCCACGGTGGATGGTGTATTGCAACGGTGTCACTCGCAACCCAGTATTCTTGTCATTGAGTGCCTTGATTGCATTGTTTACTAGCTCAACATCATCAAACAGCACGCTGTAGGTAGCCTTGCGATTTATTCGCCTCCATAGCGCCTTGAATTCCTGCTTTTCAAAGTTGGCGTTGGGCAGCAGTCTTTTGGGCTTGCGACCATCTTCTACCTGCATCAGTTGGCTTTCGCTGAATACGCTATCAATCAGTTGGAGTATCTGCTCTGTATAGGACTGTAGCTCTTCCGGCAATGCCACCAGCGTGCCGTCTTTCTTGGCTTGATGGTACTTCTCCGTGATATTGCGTTTTTTATCGACGTAGCCGTTCTGGATAAGATAAAACTCAATATCCGTGGCCTGTTCATCCGAGACCGTAATCGGGCCTTCGTTCGTGTTCAGCATCTTGCCCGTGAAGTAGGCCTTGTCCGCCACACGCGGACGAGCTGACAAGGACTCGCTAATGTCCTTCTGCAAGGCTGTTACGAAGTCCTTGTAACTTTCGCTGGCCACAACTGTCAGTACGTTAATGTCATGAACAATGGACGGGTGATCCATGCGATCACCGTTCTGATTGACGGACAAACGCAGGCCACGCCCGACCTCCTGGCGACGTGAAATGGTGTTATCACTATGCTTGAGCGTGCAGATAACAAACACGTTCGGGTTATCCCAACCCTCACGCAAGGCCGAGTGTGAGAAGATAAAACGCACCGGCTCAGCGAGTGATAATAGCCGTTCCTTGTCTTTGAGGATCAGATCATAAGCGTCTACGTCATCCGACAAGCCCGCATTTTCACCGCGTGCAGCGACCTTGGGATCGGTGAGGCGCTTGCTCTTCTTGTCGATGGAAAAGTAGCCGCTATGCGTCTTATCGGCCGCAATGTGGCGTAGATATTTAGCATAAGGGGCGTCCCCCTCCATAAATCCATTATCAAACGCTTCTTGAAGGTGCTTGGCGTACTCTTCTTCAAATATTTTTGCGTACTCGCCTTTTTCATCGGCAGCGGAGTAGTCCCGGTACCTGGCGACTTCGTCGATAAAGAACAACGAGAGAACCTTAACCCCTTTATCGAAAAGCTCCATCTCCTTGTCAAAGTGCGCCTTGATCGTCTCACGGATCTGAATACGGCGCAGCGCTATCTCGGAAATATCACCAGTCGCATCACCTACCGTCAGCTCTACGCCATTGGTAAAGCTCAAGGTGTCCGTATTGGCATTGATGTCCGATACCACAAACCCATCGCGGTATTGATCCAGTTCGTTCGATAGCACAAACAGATTGTCGCCCTTGCCCAGCTTGCGGGTGACGCGCTTGATGTTGCCACCACTGAGTTTCTGTTCGAACTCCACAACCGCGACTGGCGGTTTTTTGTTTGAGATTTCGATGGCTTGCAAATAGAGATAGGCGTTGGTTCCCGCCAGTCCCTTCACCGAAATCCCGCGAACCTCAATCTTCTTCACCAGCTTCTGGTTGTAGGCATCGAGCGCATCCAGGCGGTGGATCTTGTTGTGTGTGGTCTTGTGGGTAGCGGAATAGCGCAACACCATCAACGGTTTGAAATTCGCCAGAGAATCCAGCGTCTTGCCCCCCTCCATCCGCTGCGGCTCATCGAGGATCAAGATGGGGCGGTTTGCGCTGATCACATCGATCGGGCGGCGTGACTGAAAATCATCAAGCGCTTCATAGATGCGGCGGTTATCTTTGCCGGTGGCGTTAAACGCTTGTACGTTGATCACCATGACATTGATACCGGCATCGGAAGAAAAACTCTCAAGCTGGTGCAGCTGCTTAGAGTTGTAAATAAAGAAGCGCGCCTTCTTGTGGTAGGTCTCCTGAAAGTGCTCAGCCGTGATATCGAACGACTTGGCCACGCCCTCGCGGATGGCAATGCTCGGCACCACTATAACGAACTTGCTCCAACCGTACTGTTTGTTCAGCTCGAAGATTGTTTTGATGTAGCAGTAGGTCTTACCCGTACCTGTCTCCATCTCAATATCCAGGTTAAGCCCGGCAACCTTAGTTTTGACCAGGCTATCCGACAACGGCAGGTTTTGCTGGCGCTGCGCCAGTTGGATGTTCTCCTGCAAAGTATCCTCACTGAGGATTAGCTCAGCATTTTTGGCACTGTTGCAAAGTTAGCGATGAGGCAGCCTTTTGTCTTATTCAAAGGCCTTACATTTCAAAAACTCTGCTTACCAGGCGCATTTCGCCCAGGGGATCACCATAATAAAATGCTGAGGCCTGGCCTTTGCGTAGTGCACGCATCACCTCAATACCTTTGATGGTGGCGTAAGCCGTCTTCATGGATTTAAATCCCAGCGTGGCGCCGATTATCCGTTTCAGTTTGCCATGATCGCATTCAATCACGTTGTTCCGGTACTTAATCTGTCGGTGTTCAACGTCAGACGGGCACCGGCCTTCGCGTTTGAGCAGAGCAAGCGCGCGACCATAGGCGGGCGCTTTATCCGTGTTGATGAATCGCGGGATCTGCCACTTCTTCACGTTGTTGAGGATTTTACCCAGAAACCGGTATGCAGCTTTGCTGTTACGACGGGAGGAGAGATAAAAATCGACAGTGCGGCCCCGGCTGTCGACGGCCCGGTACAGATACGCCCAGCGGCCATTGACCTTCACGTAGGTTTCATCCATGTGCCACGGGCAAAGATCGGAAGGGTTACGCCAGTACCAGCGCAGCCGTTTTTCCATTTCAGGCGCATAACGCTGAACCCAGCGGTAAATCGTGGAGTGATCGACATTCACTCCGCGTTCAGCCAGCATCTCCTGCAGCTCACGGTAACTGATGCCGTATTTGCAGTACCAGCGTACGGCCCACAGAATGATGTCACGCTGAAAATGCCGGCCTTTGAATGGGTTCATGTGCAGCTCCATCAGCAAAAGGGGATGATAAGTTTATCACCACCGACTATTTGCAACAGTGCCTGGAAAGGTTACATTTCTAAAAATTATAACGCTGACCTGGGGACCGGGAATATGTATTCATTTATCGCACGCCAGCCTATTTTTGACACAAAAATGCAGACCGTCGCTTATGAGCTGCTTTTCAGGGACGGAATGAACAATGCCTTTCCCGATGTTTCACCAGAATACGCCACGTCCAGAATGATTTCTGACCAGTTTTTATGCATCCCTGTTCCCCGTATAGCCAACAATCACAGTTCTTTTATTAATGTGCCGCACCAGATGATCATTAACGGACTGGGCAATACGCTGCCGAATGAAAAAGTGGTCATCGAAATTCTGGAAAATGCAGTCCCGGATGATGCGCTTTTCTGTGCCGTAAAGGATATGCACGACAGGGGTTACCAGCTTGCGCTCGATGATTTCACGATGGATGATGAATGGGACCGCTTTATGCAGTATATTTCTGTCATCAAATTTGATGTCAGAGACAATGACTATGAAGATATCCGGCAATATATCCACAGAAAAAGTCAGCTTCTGCAGGGCATAAAATTCCTTGCTGAAAAAGTGGAAACAAGGGACGAGTTTGAGCTTTACAGCCGGGCGGGTTTCGCGCTTTTCCAGGGATTTTTCTTCAGTCGCCCGGAAATCCTCAGAAATAAATGCCTTTCCCAGAACCCCCTGCCACTCTCCAGGCTGATGATGGAGGTGAACAGGGAAAACCCGGACTTTGCCGCGGTCGAACGTCTGCTTAAAACCGATCTGACGCTGTCATATAAAATCATGCGCTACGTCAGAAACATGCTGTTTAAATCACATGGCATAATTCAGGCGGACAATCTTACCCTGAAAGAAATGCTGATGTATCTGGGGGGCAAAGAACTCCGGCGGTTTGTTGCGGTGGCCGCCCTTTCAAATATGGGGCGTTCCGGCATCAGTGAACTTTATCATCTGAGCATGGTTCGCGGAAAATTCTGCGAATTAATTGCCGGAAAAATAAATAATGTTTCATTATCCTATAACGCATTTATATGCGGTCTGTTTTCATTGCTGGATGTCATTCTTGAACTCCCCATGGACGATTTAATTAAACAGATTTCAATCCCGCAAAACGTAACTGCCGCGCTTTGTGAACATAAAGGTGAACTTTTTGACATACTGACCCTGTCGTTATGTTATGAGAAACTTAACTGGGAGGAAACCGCGAAAATATGTAATACCCTCAATATCAGCGAGTTCACTGTTATAGAAACCATGCAGGCCGCAACAAAATGGGCGGACGAGCTCGCCGTCTGTTAAGGATATTTATCACAAGACAGGTAATGACTCCAACTTATTGATAGTGTTTTATGTTCAGATAATGCCCGATGACTTTGTCATGCAGCTCCACCGATTTTGAGAACGACAGCGACTTCCGTCCCAGCCGTGCCAGGTGCTGCCTCAGATTCAGGTTATGCCGCTCAATTCGCTGCGTATATCGCTTGCTGATTACGTGCAGCTTTCCCTTCAGGCGGGATTCATACAGCGGCCAGCCATCCGTCATCCATATCACCACGTCAAAGGGTGACAGCAGGCTCATAAGACGCCCCAGCGTCGCCATAGTGCGTTCACCGAATACGTGCGCAACAACCGTCTTCCGGAGCCTGTCATACGCGTAAAACAGCCAGCGCTGGCGCGATTTAGCCCCGACGTATCCCCACTGTTCGTCCATTTCCGCGCAGACGATGACGTCACTGCCCGGCTGTATGCGCGAGGTTACCGACTGCGGCCTGAGTTTTTTAAATGGCGGAAAATCGTGTTGAGGCCAACGCCCATAATGCGGGCGGTTGCCCGGCATCCAACGCCATTCATGGCCATATCAATGATTTTCTGGTGCGTACCGGGTTGAGAAGCGGTGTAAGTGAACTGCAGTTGCCATGTTTTACGGCAGTGAGAGCAGAGATAGCGCTGATGTCCGGCAGTGCTTTTGCCGTTACGCACCACCCCGTCAGTAGCTGAACAGGAGGGACAGCTGATAGAAACAGAAGCCACTGGAGCACCTCAAAAACACCATCATACACTAAATCAGTAAGTTGGCAGCATCACCGCCACCGAGTTAGAGTTTTTCCAGTATCGATTTTCCGATTCGTTTGGGGGTAACCCACCGTTATATTCGTGCGGTCTTAGTGCGCTGTAATATCCAACGATATAATCCGTTATGGCGTGAGCTGCCTCGCTGAAGCTTACGTAACCCACCACCGGTATCCATTCGTTCTTCAGACTTCTGAAGAAGCGTTCCATTGGGCTGTTATCCCAGCAATTTCCGCGCCGGCTCATACTCTGCCTGATCTGGTATCGCCACAATAACTGCCGGAACTGCCTGCTCGTATAATGACTGCCCTGATCGCTGTGGAACATCACCCCGCCGGGCTTACCACGGGTTTCCCATGCCATTTCCAGCGCTTTCATGGTGAGCCTGCTGTCCGGCGAGAACGACATGGCCCAGCCCACTGGTTTTCTTGCGAACAGGTCGAGAACAACGGCGAGGTACGCCCAGCGCTTACCCGTCCAGATATAGGTCACATCACCGCACCACACCTGATTTGGCTCGGTCACGGCGAACTGCCGTTCAAGGTAGTTAGGGATAGCAACATGTTCATGACCACCACGTTTATACCGGTGAGTCGGCTGCTGACAGCTGACCAGCCCCAGCTCTTTCATGAGCCTGCCAGCAAGCCAGCGTCCCATCTGGTAGCCTCTCCGGGTTGCCATTGTGGCGATGCTTCTTGCTCCGGCCGAACCGTGGCTGATGCCATGTAGCTCAAGTACCTGACTGCGTAATACAGCCCGTCTGCCGTCTGGTTTTTCAGGACGGTTTTTCCAGTATCTGTAGCTGCTGCGATGAACCCCGAACACATGGCAGAGTGTGACCACAGGATAATGCGCTCTGAGTTTCCCGATTATCGAGAACTGTTCAGGGAGTCTGACATCAAGAGCGCGGTAGCCTTTTTTAATATTTCATTCTCCATTTCAATGCGTTGTAGCTTTTTCCTCAGCTCACGTATTTCGATTTGTTCTGGTGTTATCGGAGAGGCTTTTGGTGTTTTGCCCTGACGCTCATCACGCAGTTGTTTGACCCATCTTGTCATTGTGGAAAGGCCAACATCCATAGCTTTGGCGGCATCTGCCACCGTGTAGTTCTGGTCAACAACCAGTTGAGCGGATTCGCGTTTAAACTCTGCGCTGAAATTTCTTTTTTTCATTGGAGCACCTGTGTTGTTCTGAGGTGAGCATATCACCTCTGTTCAGGTGGCCAAATTCAGTGTGCCACTTCAATCTTCAGGGGTTTTGAGATTTTTGGCCAGTTCGTTAGCCAGAGCCTGCAATTGTTTGTCGTCCATAATTTAACCTTCATTTGATGTTGAATTGAACATATCAAAATCAGGCAATTACACAAATATATGTACAGGCTCGCACCTGGGCTTGCCTGACTGACCGCAGGCCGGCGACGACAAGGTGGAAAAGTTCGGCGTGTGGCTCTGGCGGCAACGATCCCGCGAAGGGCGGACGGTGCTTGAGCTGTTGAACGTAAGCATGCGGGCAAACCATCTTGCGCGACTATGCCGGATGCCACCTATGCGGCAGCAGCTCTGCAATCTCACTAGCTCGCTGCGTCGGCAACCGTCTCAGCACATCCTTGAGATAGGCATACGGATCGTGCCCATTATTACGGGCCGACTGGATCAAACTCATGATCGCAGCAGCGCGCTTGAGCATGCGAACCCGCGCCGAGCATTTGAGAAGGCAACGGGATGAACGCTGGCTGGATAGCCGTGGTTTTCTGGGTAAGCAGGCGAATCCATTTGTGGACGAGGTTGGCATTGAGGCTGTAGCCCAAGGCGATGTTTGCGATGGAGGCACCGGGTTCAGAACACTCCTGAATGACCTGGGCCTTGAAAGATTTGCTGTAGGTACGGCGCTGAGGGCGCATGGAAAATCCGCTTGATGGGCCATGGCCTTCGGCGGCGGTGTCGGGAAGGTGTGTTGGCCGGACGGATACTGTTGAACTACGTTGTCTGGGGCAACGGAAGTGTTTCGGCCCGACTCTGGAACGCGATCCGCAGCGACGACTGGGCAATTCCGCACGTTGGCCTGAGCAGCCTCGGGGAAATCGTCGTCTGGGCGCGCCCAGACGAGTTTCCGCCAAGGAACATGCAGACAAGCAAGGGGCTGCGGGCACTCGGCTACAACGTGAGGATCGGTGTTTGATCGAGGCACCTGTGGCACACGCAGGCTGAGGAGCCAGGCGCTGTCCATTGCCTGATCAGGCCGCCCCCCTGTGCCTTGCCTGAGCAGTTGACCTGCATCAATGGGGCGGGAGAACGCTGCACATTGACTCTTGACTCTTGAAGTTTTTCATAGTAGGCCTAGTATTACAAAGTATTGCAAGGATTTCCTTGGCCGGAACCGCAAAGCGACGCGATTGGAGAGGGTGAGATGAAAGCGCACCTACAGGTGATTTTCACGCTCGATGAATTGGCTGCGTACTTGAAAGTCGGCAAGCGGACGCTTTATCGGCTCGCCGCACACGGGGAAATTCCGGCTTTCAAGGTGGGCGGGACGTGGCGGCTTCGTCAAAGTGAAATCGATCAGTGCATCAATGATCAGACCCGAGCCGGAGCAAAGAAGGAGGTGATGCGCAAGCGTGAACAGCAGAAGTCATCCGAGCAGCCCGTGTCGCCTGGGCGCACTGCCCGTCGCAGCAGGCAAAGGGCTTGAGTAACTCGTTTTCCAATTTTTCTGGAGGTATGACATGGACATCGATTTCAAGAAGTTGGCTCCCTGGAACTGGTTCAAGAACGAGCAGCAAGAGCAGCAGACCGCCTCTTCCCTGCCGGTGCAGCGCAATGACCTGCCAGCGGCGAGCGGGCCAGTCAGCCCGATCCTGCAACTGCATCGGGAAATCGACCGGCTGTTCGATGACGCATTCCGGGGCTTCGGTTTTCCGGCGTTGAACATGCCGCAGTGGCCATCCGATTGGTCGGGCATGCTGAAGCCGGCCCTGGACATCCAGGAAACCGACAAGCAGTACAAGATTGCCCTGGAAGTGCCCGGTGTCGAGGAGAAGGACATCCAGATCACCCTCGACAACGACGTGCTGATGGTGCGTGGCGAGAAGCGCCAGGAACAGGAGAAGAAGGAAGGTGGCTTCCACCGTGTGGAGCGCTCCTACGGCAGCTTTCAGCGTGCCTTGAACCTGCCTGACGACGCCAACCAGGATTCGATCAAGGCATCGTTCAAGAACGGGGTGCTCACGGTCACGATCGACAAGCGCGAGGTCAGTGCGCCGAAGCAGGGACGCTCGATCCCGATCAACGGCTGACGTCGCCGGCTCGTTCGTCACAAGAAAAACCCGGCCCGAGACGAGGTGTCGCGGCTCGCGATGCCTCGTCGCCTAAACCTTTTCAACCTTCTAAGGAGCATCAGCATGGCCAGAAAACAATGCCAGGTCTGCGGCCAACCCGCCACCGTGCGGGTGGAAGCCAATCTCAACGGTCGTCACAGCACCATGCTGTTGTGCGACGACCATTACCGGCAATTAGTGCGCCAGCAAAAGCGCACCGTTTCGCCGCTGGAAGCCTTGTTCGGTTCGCGCAGCGGCCTGTTCGAGGACTTCCTCGGCAGTGACTTCTTCCGCATCGGCGACGACGCGACGCCAGTTGCCGCCGATACCGATGACGTGGTCGATGCCTCGTTTGGCGAGCCCGCCGCCGCAGGTTCGGGTGCACCGCGCCGTCGCGGCAGTGGGCTGGCCAGCCGCATCAGCGAACAGTCGGAAGCCTTGTTGCAGGAGGCCGCCAAACACGCTGCCGAATTTGGCCGCTCCGAGGTGGATACCGAACATCTGCTGCTGGCGCTGGCCGACAGCGACGTGGTCAAGACCATCCTGGGTCAGTTCAAGATCAAGGTCGATGACCTCAAGCGGCAGATCGAGTCTGAGGCCAAGCGCGGGGACAAGCCCTTCGAGGGCGAGATCGGCGTGTCGCCGCGCGTGAAGGATGCGCTCAGCCGCGCCTTCGTGGCCTCCAATGAACTCGGCCATTCTTATGTCGGTCCAGAGCATTTCCTGATCGGTCTGGCCGAGGAAGGCGAAGGGCTGGCCGCCAACCTGCTGCGCCGCTACGGCCTGACGCCGCAGGCGCTGCGCCAACAGGTCAGCAAGGTGGTCGGCAAGGGCGCCGAGGATGGACGCGCAGAGACGCCGACCAACACGCCAGAACTCGACAAGTACTCGCGCGACCTGACCAAGATGGCGCGCGACGGCAAGCTCGACCCGGTGATCGGCCGCGCGCAGGAGATCGAAACCACCATCGAGGTGCTGGCCCGGCGCAAGAAGAACAACCCGGTGCTGATCGGCGAGCCGGGTGTGGGCAAGACCGCCATCGTCGAAGGGCTGGCGCAGCGCATGGTGGCGGGTGAAGTGCCCGAGACCTTGCGCGACAAGCGCCTGGTGGAACTCAACATCAACGCCATGGTGGCCGGCGCCAAATATCGCGGCGAGTTCGAGGAGCGCGTGCAGAAGGTGCTGAAGGAGGTGACCGAGCACCAGGGCGAGCTGATTTTGTTCATCGACGAGGTGCACACCATCGTCGGTGCCGGCCAGGGCGGTGGCGAAGGCGGGCTGGACGTGGCCAACGTGTTCAAACCGATGATGGCGCGCGGTGAACTCAACCTAATCGGCGCCACGACGCTGAACGAGTACCAGAAATACATCGAGAAGGATGCCGCACTGGAGCGGCGCTTCCAGCCGGTGACGGTGCCCGAGCCGACGGTGGCCCAGGCCATCATGATTCTGCGCGGCCTGCGCGACACCTTCGAGGCGCACCACAAGGTCAGCATCTCCGAGGACGCGATCATCGCGGCGGCCGAGTTGTCCGACCGCTACATCACGGCGCGCTTCCTGCCGGACAAGGCGATCGACCTGCTCGACCAGGCGGCCGCGCGCGTCAAGCTGTCGGCCACGGCCCGGCCGGTGGCCGTGCAGGAGCTGGAGTCCGAACTGCACCAGCTGCGGCGTGAACAGGATTACGTGGCCGCGCGCAAGCAGTACGACCAGGCCGCCGAGCTCGGCAAGCGCATCGAAGCCAAGGAGGCCGAGCTCAAGAAGCTCGTCGAGAACTGGGAGCGGGAGCGGGCCTCCGGCAGTGCCGAGGTCAAGGCGGAACACGTGGCGCAGATCGTCTCGCGCCTGACCGGCATCCCGGTCAACGAGTTGACGGTGGAAGAGCGCGAAAAGCTGCTGCACTTGGAACAACGGCTGCACGAGCGCCTGGTGGGACAAGACGAGGCGGTCCGTGCCGTGGCCGATGCCGTGCGGCTGTCCCGCGCCGGCCTGCGCGAAGGCAGCAAACCGGTGGCTACCTTCCTGTTTCTGGGCCCGACCGGGGTGGGCAAGACCGAGCTCGCCAAGGCATTGGCCGAATCGATCTACGGCGATGAGCACGCCCTGTTGCGCATCGACATGTCGGAATATGGCGAACGCCATACCGTGGCGCGGCTGGTGGGCGCGCCTCCGGGCTATGTCGGTTACGACGAAGGCGGTCAGCTCACCGAGAAGGTGCGGCGCAAGCCCTACAGCGTGCTGCTGCTCGACGAGATCGAGAAGGCACACCCTGACGTCTACAACATCCTGCTGCAAGTGTTCGACGACGGTCGCCTCACCGACGGCAAGGGCCGGGTGGTGGATTTCACCAACACCATCATCATCGCCACGTCCAACCTGGGTTCGGACATCATCCAGCGACGGCTGAAGGCGCGTGGGGCGGCCGACGAGGAGTACGAAAAGACCAAGGCCGAGGTCATGGACGTGCTGCGCGGCCACTTCCGGCCCGAGTTCCTCAACCGCATCGACGAGATCATCGTCTTCCATGCGCTGGGCAAGGAGGAGATCCGCCACATCGTCGGCCTGCAGCTCGATCGCGTGGCGCGCAGCGCCGCCAGCCAGGGCGTGACGCTCACTTTCGATCAGACGCTGATCGACCATTTCGCGGAAGAAGGCTACAAACCCGAGTTCGGTGCGCGTGAACTCAAGCGCCTGATCCGCAGCGAGCTGGAAACTGCGCTGGCGCGCGAGATGCTCGGTGGCAGCATCGGCAAGGGCGATCACGCCAGCGCACGCTGGGACGACAAGGCCGAACGCGTGGTGTTCGAACGCAAAGAGCTACCGCAGACCCCGGCCGAGCCGGAGCAGCCGGATGTCGCGAAGGCGACCGAGACGCCGCACGGCGACGCTGGCAAAGGCTCGCGCAAGAAGAAGTCGGCGAGCGACGCATCGTGATGGGCGTGTTCGAGCACGCCTACCGGATTCTCGACATCAACCGCGCGGTGCTGGAGCGCTGTGCGCGCGAGCTGCTGGCGCGGGAAACGCTCGACGAAAGCGATATCCGTCAATTGACTCAAGGACTTGTTCGGAACTGAAAACAGTAGTAGGTGCCATTCAGAGTAAACCGACGGCTCTGTTCAGTGCGTCATCCAATTCGTCGGCATTGTTCAAGGAGAACCGATATGTCTGCATTGACTCCGTGGGACCCCTTCCGGGAACTGGATGAATTGCAAAACCGCCTGGCGACGATGTTCGGATGAATACCCCAGCGACAGGGCGCCCGTACCGGCAACGAAGCCATGACCACGGCGGACTGGGCACCAATGGCGGACATCAGCGAGGATGAGAACGCATTCCTCCTCAAGCTGGATCTGCCGGAGGTCCCCAAGGATGCCGTGCGCGTCAGCGCGGAAAACGGTGTGCTCACCATCAGCGGCGAGCGCAAACTGGAAAAAGAGGAGCAGGGCAAGAAGTTCCACCGCATCGAACGTGCGTATGGCCGCTTTGTGCGCAGCTTTGTCTTGCCTGACAACGTTGATCCGACCAAGGTGACGGCTTCCATGAAAGACGGCGTGCTGGAAGTGCGGCTTGTCAAGGCCGAGCAAGCCAAACCGAAACAGATTGAAATCTCAGTCAACTAACTTCAACCAAGAGCCCAAGATCATGAATATCAAACAGCCACAATACACCTTCTCCGCACTTGCCCTGGCGGTCGTCGTCGGACTGAGCGGACCGGCTCTGGCCCAATCGGCGGCAGGTTCTAGCCCAGGTGCTGCAGCACCCTCTGCCGCATCCAAGGCGGCACAGCCACAGGTAGATGACAAGGCCGCCCGGGAAGCCGATAAAAAGCGTGCCGAGCTCACTCAAGACGCCATCACGGCGCTCACCAAGACCCAGGAGGCTTTGACCCTCCTTGATGCAAAGAAGACCAAGGAGGCGCTTGCTGCGCTGGAACTGGCCAGCGGAAAGCTGGAACTGGTATTGGCACGCGACGCCAAACTTGCTTTAGCGCCGGTCGATGTACGCGTCATCACCCACGATATCCACGCCAACGTGGAATCGGTAAAGAAAGCGGTCAAGTTGTCTCGGGAGTTGTTGGGTGATGGCGAGGTGCAAAAGGCCCGGCCCATCGTTGCCAATCTGGCCAGCGAAATCGTAATCCAAACCGACAACCTTCCGATGGCAACGTACCCGGCAGCGATCAAGTCGGCCGCACGGCTCATCGACAGCGGCGAGATCGACAACGCCAAAGCGGAACTCGTCCGAGCACTGAACACGCTGGTGGTGACCTCGGTCGCCTTTCCTCTGCCCGTGCTACGGGCCGAAGCCGCGATGGCAAAAGCTGAAAAGCTGGCCGAGACCGACAGGCGCGATGCCAAGCAGAACGAGGAGCTCAGCACCTTGCTGTCGTCCGTGCGCACGGAGATCGAGATGGCGCAGATCCTGGGTTATGGCAAGAAGGCGGACTTCAAACCCATCTTCGATCAGGTGAAGTCCATTGAGCAAAAGTCGGCTGGTGGCAAAAGCGGCAAGGGATGGTTCGACGAGTTGAAGACGCGCATCCAAAAGCTGTTTTGAGGTGATGAAGGGGCTGACTGCTCTGCCGGTCAGTCTCGCAATGTTCGCATTCAGCCCCAATAGATTCGCCTATTTTCACTATCTCATACGAGGCATATCACCATGAATGAGCAAACACCGAATCCCAATGCGACGAACGAAGGAATAAACGAACAGGCCGCGGTAAGCAGCCTTCCTGTCAGTCCAGAGTCCAAGCCTGAAGTCGTCACGGAGGTACAGCCTGAGGTTCAGAAAGAAACGGACTCACAGGCGGCAGACAAACGTAAACAAGTCCTCGATGAGGCAGTCTCGGCCTTGTCGCTGACCAAATCAGCGCTGGCCGCACTTGACGGCAAGGACACTGCACGCGCATTGGCAACGCTGGCCGAAGTGACGGGAAAGCTGGAGCTGATCGTCGCGCGCGAACCCACGCTCGCCCTGGCCGGCGTTGATGTGCGCACCATCGTGCACGACTTGTTCGCCAACACGGAAACCATTGAGGCGATGACCGACGAGGCGCTGGATGCCCTCAAACATGGCGAGGTGCAACAGGCTCGCCACGTGCTGGCTTTGCTGGCCAGTGAAATCGTGATCACGGTCACCAACATCCCTTTGGCGTCCTATCCCGCAGCCGTGAAGGCAGTCGTGCCGCTGATCGATCAGGGCAAGATCGAAGAAGCCAAAGCCGCGCTGCAGTCAGCGCTCAGCACGCTGGTCGAGGAGCGCAGCGTGCTTCCGCTGCCCGTCCTGCGTGCGAAGCTGCTCCTGAAGCGCGCCGAGCCCCTGGTAGAAGATGGTCAGCGCAGCGAAGCATCCAATGAGCGCCTGGAGACATTGTTGAACGAAGCCCGGCAGCAGTTGGAAATGGCAGAACTGCTGGGCTATGGAAAAAGGAAGGACTTTGAGCCCCTGTACGCTGAACTCAAGAAAATCAAGGAAAAGACGGGAGGGGGAGGCTGCGGAAAAGGCTGGCTCGATGAAGTCAAGGCAAAACTGTCCAAGTTGTTCTGAAACCGCTGGAGAGGGGGCGCATAGCGCCCCCTCTCTTGTCCCATGAGTGTTTGATTTTTTATTTTGTATAGATCTTTAGGAGATATTGCATGAACACAGACACCATCGCCAATTCCAATGCGGATGACCCCACCAAAGCACTGTGTTCGCTGAGCCAAAATTGGTGGCTTTTTGTGCTGCGCGGTGTCTTGGCATTGATTTTTGCAGCCCTCGCGTTCTGGATGCCACAATCGGCTCTGTTGGCCATGACCATCATGTTCGGCGCATTTTCCTTGGTCAATGGCGCGTTCAACTTGTTTGCAGCGGTGCGCCATATCCAGAAAAAAGAGCGCTGGGGCTGGTTGCTGTTCAGCGGCATTGTCGGCATACTTACGGGCGTCGTCGTCCTGGTTGCTCCTTGGGTCGCCACGATAGTCTTGGCTTCTTTTTTATGGGCTAGCGTGGGCTTCTGGGCGATTTTCACCGGTGTGCTGGAGATATCCGCCGCCGTTCGGCTGCGTCGGGAAATCAAGGGTGAAATCTGGCTTGCCCTCAGTGGACTGCTCTCGATTATCCTTGGTGCTATCGTCTTGTGGATATTTTTTACCCGTCCGGTCGAGTCATTCGTGGCCGCAGGCTGGCTGTTGGGTTTCCATGCGGCAGTCTATGGCGTCACGCTTTTGTTCTTGAGTTGGAGTCTTCGCAAAACGCGCCTGGGGTAAGAGCGTGCCAAACCAAAATCTATGGATATGAGCATCCTCGATTCATGCCTCCGTAGAAATGACATCGAAGGAGTCATACATGCAGATACAATATAGCTATCGAGCTATCGACAAAGAGTTTCATGAACCTTGGCAGAGAGCTTTGGGAAATGTGATCGAGCACGCCCTCAAGCCATTGCTCGACAAACACACTAAAGATTCAGCGCGACTTCAAATCGTCCTTGATCGCGACAAGATCAAGCGGCAATTTCTGGCCAGTGGCTATATGCACCTGCCCGGCAAAAAGATTGTCAGCGTTACTGCATCACATAACGAGCTGACGCCCCTCGCGCAGATGCTCGCACAGTCGTTGTTCCGTCAGGCCAAGAAGCATTTTGACCGACTGCATGCTCAGGATCAAATCAAGCGCAAAGCACGACGCGAGCGCTTGCGCGAGCTCAAGGTGCGGATTGCCGCAAAACCCGCATCAGCCGCCCATGAGGCCGAGGTGACCCGAATGCCTCTACTGTCGAAACTTGAGGCTGTCGCAAGGCGTGAGCTGGCTTATCTGCGGGCCGTCGGCGATTTACTGCGCGATTATCCGACGCTGCGCGACGTGGTGGATGAAGCGATTGTCCGAGCTAAGGTGGAATGGCAATCCGTGCCGGGGGAAAAAGAGGCTTACACCGGTCTTTTGAAGCATCTGTTCGCCGTCCTGGATAACGAAGTGGCAAGCAGCCGGCAATTTGGCGAATCCGTTTCTCTGGACGCGCCGGTCGAACCGGATGCCCAAGACGTGGCCGAGGCCATGGTGGAAGAGGAAATCTTCGAATTTTATCAGCACGATGACACACTCAAGCTGGCCGATATTTTCGCTGGCAGTCAGCATCCCGATGTCGCAACGATCGCGGAACAGGAGGAGCTGATTGATCGGTCGAGCGAGTTCGCTTTTGCATTTGACCTGCTGAAGGACATGCCGCGTTTGTGGCGGCGCATTTTTCTGCTTATCCGTGTGGACGGGCTGAATGCCAGCAGCGTCTCTGAAATCCTGCTGATTCCTAGTAAGGAAGATGCTGCCCGAAGGTGGCTCATGCAGGCCGAAGCATTCATCGCTGCTCATCTGGAAGAGGCCGGAGTAAGCAAAAACGGGAACGATTGGCTCCAAGGCGTTGATTGGTCGGCATTGTCTGTGACCCGAAGCGAGGCAGCCTCACTGTGGTCCAAGGAGGCGAACCATGAAGAATGATCTTCATCTCGTCTGCCCGCATTGCCAGTCCATCAACCGCGTACCGACTGCGAAGCTATCGGAACATCCCAACTGTGGCCGCTGCCAGCAGCCCTTGTTCACGGGCGAGCCCATCGAGTTGACCACGGCGACGTTCTCGCGCCACGTGGAGCGCAGCGATCTGCCGCTGCTGGTCGATTTCTGGGCGCCATGGTGCGGGCCGTGCAAGATGATGGCGCCACAGTTCCAGCAAGCGGCGCACCAGCTCGAACCGAGGATCCGGCTGGCGAAGGTGAATACCGAGGCTGAGCCCCACCTGGCCGCGCAGTTCGGTATCCGCAGCATCCCGACGCTCGCCCTGTTCCAGGGTGGGCGGGAGATCGCCCGTCAGGCCGGCGTGATGGGCGCGCAGGACATCGTGCGCTGGACGTCGACGCAAGTGGGACGCTGACCGATGCAGGGCTTGCTCGGCACTACGCTAATCCTGCTGGCGGCTTGCAGCCTGGCGGCGATGGCGACAGCGGCGTTCAGAGTGCCCGCCTTGCTGGGGTATCTCTCTGTCGGCGTTGTACTGGGCCCCTCAGTCATCGGCATGATCGCGCCGGGGGAGACGCTGAGCTTTCTGTCCGAGCTGGGCGTGGCGCTGCTGTTGTTCATGGTCGGACTGGAATTCTCCCTCGGAGACTTCTGGCTCGCCCGCAGGACGGTGCTGATGGCGGGCGCTCTGCAGATGATCGCCGTGGCCCCGCCGCTGATCCTGCTATTGATGTGGCTGGGGCAGCCCGGCCAGAGCGCCGCGCTGCTCGGCACTGCGGCGGCCATGTCGTCCACGGCGCTGGTCAGCCGACAACTGGCCGACCAAGGCGAGCTCACCACCCGCCACGGACGCAGTGCCATCGCCGTGCTGGTCTTTCAGGACCTGGCCAGCGTGCCCCTGCTGGCCTTGCTGGCGATCTGGGCGCGCGGCGAGTCGCCGAAGATCGAGCATGTGCTGCTCGAAGTATTCGGTGTGCTGCTGCTGTTCGCAGCAGCGGCCCTCGCCTCGCGCCGTCTGTTGCATGGCCTGCTGGGCTGGGTGGCGCGGCGGGGCCACGAGGAATCGTTCGTGCTCGTCTCCTTGTGCGTGGTGGTGGCCGCCGCCGCCGCTGCGCACGCGGTCGGCGTATCTGCCGCCCTGGGGGCCTTCCTCGCCGGGATGGTGCTGGGCGAGAGCGACTTTCGGCACCACATGGAAAGCCACCTCAGGCCGTTTCGCGATGTGTTGTCGGGCGTGTTCTTCGTGACCATCGGCCTGCAACTGGACGCAGCACAGATTCTTTCGGCACCGCTGGCGGTGCTGGCGTGGCTGGTGGTGCTGGTACCGGTCAAGATCCTGCTCAATACGCTGGCCTTGCGGGCGACGCGCCTGTCCGCCCTCGATGCCTGGCGCACGGGCATAGCGTTGGGGCACGGCGGCGAGTTCGCCCTGCTGTTGTTGGGCACGGTCTTGCAGCAGCATCTGATCCCCGCGACCGTCGTCCAACCCATGCTGGTCGCGCTGGTGCTCAGCATGGCCCTGGCACCGCTACTGATCCGCCATCACGATGTACTTGCCCGGTTCTTGAGCCGCACCGGCGGCGTCATTCAGCCACCCCAGGCTGAAGAAGTCGAGATCGCCGCGCAGACGACGCGATATCGAGACCATGTCATCATTTGCGGCGCGGGCGAGCTTGGCCTGACAGTCAGCGAGATTCTTCGCCACGCCGGCGTGGCGCATCTGCTGCTGGAGGCGGACGCGCAGAAGGTCGAGGCCGCGCGTGCCGCCGGCGCGCCGGTGTTCCATGCCGATGCCAGTCGGCCCGATACCTTGCTGGCTGCCGGCTTGACGCATGCGCACTTGGTGGTGCTGACGTTCGCCCATGCCCAGCAAGCGTTGCGCATCGCCCAGGCGATTGCCGAGCACCGTCCGGCGCTGACCTTGTGGGTGTCATGCAGAAGTACGACCGCGGCCGATGCATTTCGCGCCATGCCCAACGTGCGCGTGTATCAGCAATCCTTTGCCGCAGCTATTGGGCTGGCGGAACAGGTGATGTCGACGCTTGGCATGTCGACCGAGCTGATTGAAGGACACATCAGCGCAATGCGCCGCCGTCTCGACAGCAGCCGTTTTCCAGGGAGTTCATCGTCATGAAATCAACACGCCTTAACCCATTTCAGGTCTTACGTGACCAATTGGCCATCATGAGTTTTTACGAGCGCTTCGAGCAGGTCGTCGCGCTCGTGCTGTCGGCGGTGATCGCCGTCATCATCGTGGTGTCGCTGTTCCAGCTCATCTCCATCGTCTTCACGCTGCTGGTTCTAGATGCCTTCAATCCCCTGGACCACGAGGTATTCCAGAGCGTGTTCGGCATGATCATGACGCTCTTGATCGCGATGGAGTTCAAGCATTCCATCGTGCGCGTGGCGCTGCGTCGGGACAGCATCATCCAGGTCAAGACGGTGGTCCTGATCGCGCTGATCGCACTCTCCCGCAAGTTCGTGATCCTCGACTCCGACGCGAGCCCCGCAAAGATAGCCGCGCTGGCAAGCGCCACGCTGGCTCTAGGTGCGACCTACTGGCTGCTGCGCAAGCGCGGCGACCGCGCCGCCGAGACCTCTGAGCATGACCCGTCATCATCCCAGTGATCCGCGCACGGCGCTCTTGCAACACCGCTGGCTCAACCGCCTGCAGACCGGGCTGTTGGTCCTGACCCTGGTCGGGATCGCAGCCGCAGCAGGGAGACTGCCGTTTGGGGAAGGCTGCCTGTGGCTCGCGCTGTTTGCCATTGCAGGTGCGTTGCTGCTGGAACCGGTAGCCGCGTCGGCGCTGAGCTTGCGCCTGTACCGCGTACGGGCCTTGCACCCGCAAGAAGCCCACAAGATGTGGGCCCTATTGCGCGAGCTGCCCGCCCGTGCCGGTTTGCCCGCCACGCCGGTGCCGCACTATGTGCCCAGTGCCGTCGTCAACGCCTTCGCCACCGGATCGAAGCAGGAGGCATCGATCGCCCTCACCGATGGCCTGCTGCGCAGCCTGAGCCCACGCGAGCTGGCGGGTGTGCTCGTGCACGAGGTCGCGCACATCGCTAATGAGGATCTGCGTGTCATGGGGCTGGCGGATTCCGACAGTCGCCTCACGAGCCTACTGGCCCTTATGGGACAGATCGCGATCCTGCTCAGCCTGCCCGCGCAGCTGGTTGGCGCGGCGGAGGTCTATTGGCCTGGTCTATTGTTATTGGCCGCATCGCCCCAGCTGGCCCTGCTCGCACAGCTCGGCTTGTCTCGCGTGCGTGAGTTCGACGCTGACCGCCTTGCGGCGGAACTGACTGGCGACCCGCAGGGGCTGGCGTCCGCGCTGGCGAAAATCGAGCGGGTCAGCCGCTCCTGGCGTGCCTGGCCATGGTCGGGATGGGGCAATCCCGAGCCCTCCTGCTTGCGCACGCGTCCGGCAACGCAAGAGCGCATCGCACGCCTGCTGACGTTGGCGCCTGGGCCAGCATCAGCGTTGCCACTCCGCGCGCCCCATTTTTTGCCGGAATCTGCTTTGGCGACGCGCCCACCGCGCTGGCGCCCGAGCGGGCTGTGGCGCTGATTGCCCATCAACAGGAGACGTCTCATGGCCTATCTCGACCCGTACCAACGCCCCGCGCCGGACCGCTTCGTCCGGCGCGGGCTCTTCATCACCGCCTGCATTGCCGCGCTCATGCTGCTGTGGCAGTTTCTGCCCGCCATCGAGGCATGGTTCAGTCCGCGCGAGGCAGCAGAACGCACCGTGATGGCGCGTGGCGATCTGGCGGCGGACGAGAAAACCACCATCGAACTGTTCGAAAAATCGCGCGCCTCGGTGGTCTACATCACCACCGCGCAATTAGTACGCGATGTCTGGACGCGCAACGTGTTCTCCGTGCCGCGCGGCACTGGCTCGGGCTTCATCTGGGACGACGCCGGCCACGTCGTCACCAACTTCCACGTCATCCAGGGCGCGTCCGAAGCCACCGTCAAACTGGCCGACGGCCGCGACTACCAGGCCGCGCTGGTGGGGACGAGCCCCGCGCACGACATCGCCGTGCTCAAGATCGGCGTCGGTTTCAAGCGCCCGCCGGCCGTGCCGGTCGGCACCAGTGCCGACCTCAAGGTGGGTCAGAAGGTGTTCGCTATCGGCAACCCCTTCGGCCTGGACTGGACGCTCACCACTGGTATCGTCTCCGCGCTCGACCGCTCGTTGCCGGGAGAAGCGGGCGGCCCGGTCATCGATCACCTGATCCAGACCGACGCCGCCATCAACCCCGGCAATTCCGGTGGCCCGCTGCTCGATTCGGCTGGGCGGCTGATCGGAATCAATACCGCCATCTACAGTCCGTCTGGCGCCTCGGCCGGCATAGGCTTTGCGGTGCCGGTCGATACCGTCATGCGCGTGGTGCCGGAACTCATAAAGACCGGCAAGTACATCCGTCCGGCACTGGGCATCGAGGTGGATGAGCAGATCAACGCGCGTCTGCAGGCGCTGACCGGCAGTAAGGGCGTATTCGTATTGCGCGTGACGCCGGGCTCGGCGGCGCACAGGGCCGGGCTCGTCGGCGTCGAGGTCACCGCAGGCGGCATCGTGCCCGGCGATCGCGTTATCAGCATCGACGGTATCGCCGTCGACGACGTCACCACATTACAGGCCCGGCTAGACGACAAGAACGTTGGAGATGTTGTGGTCTTGTTAGTGGAGCGGGCCGGCAAGACTCGCGAGATGCTTGTGGAACTACAACCGGGAGTTTGATGGAAAGTGGGTCATGGATCTGCACAGCGAAGCAGCCAAGCGACTTCAGCCTTGCGCCGAACTACGAGCCCTAGCTAGGGATGGTCTGAAGTAGCCCTGTATTTCCGGCTGACTTCAGCCACTGCTGATTTTGAAAGCGGTGAACCGATCAAAAACGATCGGATCACCCGCTCATTTCGGTGCTTTCAGCCGTCGCGAGCACCTTGCGACGGCCATTTTCCGCATTACAGGCGCACCTCTCCTGCGCTTGCCAGCAAATGTCGGCGGGCCATCCATAGGTTCGACAGGGCAAACAGCGTCACCAGTTGTGCAGTGTTCCTCACCAGCCCTCGGAAACGTACCTTGGTGTAGCCGAACTGCCGCTTGATCACGCGAAACGGGGGCTCTACCTTCGCTCGCACTTGCGCCTTGGCTTTCTCGATCTTGCGCTTGGCTTTGTACAGGGCGCTGCGTTTATCGAGCATCTTGTAGGTGCTGCGGCGTGCAGCGACCTGCCAGATCACTTCTCGGTCGGCATGCTCGGAGCGCTTTTCGACGCCGGTGTAGCCGGCATCGGCGCAGACGACGTTCTCGTCGCCGTGCAGCAGCTTGTCGACCTGGGTGACATCCGCCACGGTGGCTGCCGTGCCCACCACGCTGTGTACCAGCCCCGATTCATCATCAACGCCGATGTGCGCCTTCATGCCAAAGTAATACTGGTTCCCCTTCTTGGTCTGGTGCATTTCCGGGTCGCGCTTGCCGTCCTGGTTCTTGGATGAACTGGGCGCGTGGATCAGCGTAGCATCGACGATAGTCCATCTTGATAATATCGGGCCGCTCAACGCTCGGGTACGGCACGAAATCCAGCTCGACGATGCGCGTCCACTGGATGTCGTTATCCTGTCGTTCGTTGGCTTGTGGCTCCTCGTCGAGCAATGTTGGTGCTTCGATGCGGGTGACGACGAAATCCCGAAACTCTCTACTCTTGCGATCAAATGGACGTGCCAGCGCATGCCGGTATCAACCAAAGCAAAGGGCACAATTACCCGCTCGGACTCGCCGCTGCTCATCGAGTAGTAGCGGATGGCGACGGGTCGCTTAGCGTGGATGCCTCGGCAAATCGTGGCTAACACATCCATCTTGGGAATGCTTAGGGCTGCGGGGGATTCGCATGGTAGCAGCGCCTGCATTGAGCCGTTCACGCCATCGCCAAAACCGAGAGACAGCGCCGACAGAACGCGCAGCGATGCGTGCTCGAACAACGGTGAGAACTCCTGCCCGATGCGATAAATCTTGTTGCTACCATCGAAGGTGATGTTATGCGGCGCAATTTCCCGGTACAAAGCCAAATCGCGTGTCGCCCCTGCCGGAGCCACACCGAAGCGCTCAATCAGATCAGGGCGTCCGATCTCACCGAAGAAATAGAGCCGAAAATCGATGTAGGCCAACCTCTCGCGCTGGACCAAACTCAAGTCCTCAAGCCGCTTAGAAAGGGAACCAAGCATGAATCATCACTATAGGGAAAAAATGAATATTTAATACGGTAATCCATAAAGTGCCATGATTATAATCAAATTGATGATAATCAGCATTAATACTTATGTAACAGCAAGAATTTATGTCTTAAACGTAGACAGTCATCGTATGGGCTGATGTTTCTTTACCGTTAAATTGATGCCATCCAACTATAAAACCTTGCTGCCCAATGCCCTATAGCTCCCTCAGGCAATTTGCCCTTATCCACTGTTCTGGTCTGGGGATGAGGGATATCAGAATAACCTAACGACTCAGGGACTGGGATCACAGGCAACCGTGGCTCGTCGCTTACCTTAATTCAAATTATTTTCAGATAGATATCATTCTTCTGAACATACCCGATTAACGGCAGAATCTCACGATTCTGCCGTTTTTGTATAATTTTTCAGAGGAGTAGCTAATGAACAATTCTGAAGGTTTGAAGTCGTTTCAGCAATCGCTTGCTGGCCTGCCACAGTGGGTGTCTGAACGTATATTGCAGCAGATAAATCAGTTAACCCATTACGAGCCAGTAATCGGCATTATGGGTAAGAGCGGTGCCGGTAAATCCTCACTCTGCAATGCCCTGTTTGCCAGTGAGGTATCACCGGTCAGCGATGTGGCGGCCTGTACACGTGAGCCACTGCGCTTTCGCCTGCAGGTTGGCGACCGCTATATAACGCTGATGGATCTGCCCGGCGTGGGCGAAAGTGGCGCTCGCGATACCGAGTATGCTGCGCTGTACCGCGAACAGCTTCCTCGCCTCGACCTGGTACTGTGGCTGATTAAGGCCGATGACCGGGCGCTGACGGTGGATGAACATTTTTATCATCAGGTGATTGGAGAGGTATACCGGCATAAGGTGCTGTTTGTTATCAGCCAGTCGGATAAGGCCGAACCTACCAGCGGTGGGGGACAGTTGTCCACGGCGCAGAAGCAGAATATCAGCCGCAAAATCTGCCTGCTGCATGAGCTGTTCCAGCCCGTCCATCCGGTGTGTGCTGTGTCGGTCCGTCTACAATGGGGGCTTAAGGTGATGGCCGAGCGGATGATTAAGTGCCTGCCACGTGAGGCCACCAGCCCGGTGGTGTCGCAACTCCATCCTTCCTTTCGCACGACGGTAGTCCGGGAACAGGCTCGTAGCGATTTTGGTGAAACCGTCGGGGCCGTACTCGATAGCATCAGTGCCTTTCCCCTGATACCCGCCCCTGTGCGGGCCGTCATTCAGGCCGTGCGCACCACCTTGGTCTCTGTGGCCCGCGCCGTCTGGGATTTCTTCTTCTGAGTATTTAACCCATCCCTGTTATTTCCCTGACCCTGTCGCCGATGCGACGGGGATCCCCTTTATTTGTTTTCCCGTTATGAGGAGTCTGCTTATGACCCGTCTGGCTTCGCGCTTTGGCGCTGCAAACATTATTCGTCGTGACCGTCCGTTAACCCGCGAGGAGCTGTTTCGCGTGGTGCCCAGTGTGTTCAGCGAGGACAAACATGAATCCCGTAGTGAACGCTACACCTATATACCCACCATCTCCTTGCTGGACAGCCTGCAGCGAGAAGGCTTCCAGCCATTCTTTGCCTGTCAGACCCGTGTGCGTGATCCGGAGCGTCGCGAACACACCAAGCATATGCTGCGTCTACGGCGTGAGGGACAGATAACCGGTAAGCAGGTGCCGGAAATAATCCTGCTCAACTCTCACGATGGCAGCAGTTCGTACCAGATGCTGCCGGGACTATTTCGTGCGGTTTGTCAGAACGGGCTCGTCTGCGGTGAGTCGTTTGGCGAGGTGCGGGTGCCACACAAGGGGGACGTGGTGAGTCAGGTGATTGAAGGCGCGTATGAGGTGCTGGGGATTTTTGACCGGGTGGAGGAGAAACGGGATGCCATGCAGTCGTTGCTGTTGCCACCCCCGGCACAGCAGGCACTGGCAAAAGCCGCCCTCACATACCGCTTTGGTGAAGACCACCAGCCGGTGACTGAATCGCAGATCCTCTCCCCTCGCCGCTGGCAGGATGAGAGCAATGACCTGTGGACCACGTACCAGCGTATTCAGGAGAACCTGATTAAGGGCGGGCTCAGTGGCCGTAATGCCAAAGGAGGACGGTCACATACCCGTGCCGTTCGCGGTATCGACGGGGACGTGAAACTTAACCGGGCACTGTGGGTGATGGCGGAAGCCCTGCTCACGCAACTGCAGTGACCGTTTAATGTTGCTGCTTTGTTAATATCGGACACCACCTGTCCGCATCGCACCGTGCTGACGGTCCTCACTCACCGAGGGAAGGCCTGTAACCCCCGCTGCCTCTGGCTTTTGCAGAAATGAAAAATAGTTTCTGTGGTGTCCATACCCTGTCCGACCCCCTCTTTAAAGTAATCACATCATTTTCAGTCAGTTAACTTTCACGGAGAACGTCTCATGACACAGGCAGAACGCCGCCATGACCGGCTGGCTGTCAGGCTGTCACTGATAATCAGCCGTCTGGTGGAAGGGGAAACGCTGAGTGTGCGTAAGCTTGCCGCTGAGTTTGGTGTGTCGGTGCGCACGCTGCGGCGTGATTTTCGTGAGCGGCTGATGTATCTGGACCTGGAGTATCAGTCCGGATATTGCCGCTTACGCACTGCGGGCAGTGAGACGCAGATGGTGCCCGACGTGCTTATCTTTGCCCACCGCAGCGGGATGGCCGGTCTTTTCCCTGGCTTTGACCGTCGTCTGGTAAACGCACTGCTGATGTGCGATGAGTCTCCCTGCGTAATCGCACCCGCCAGTCCGGCTCCTTCGCCATCAGGCGCATTGTCTTTCTGGCGACTGATTCAGGCCATTACCGGGCGCAGGCGGGTGACTCTGATTGCCGAGGGGCAGCGCTGTGAGCGGCTGGCTCCCTGCCGGTTACTTATCCACCAGCAGGCCTGGTATCTGGTGGCAGAGCACGACGGACATATCGCCGTATTCTCCCTGGATGAAATCCATCTGGTTCAGCCCCTGCAGGAGACTTTCCGGCGTAACGACAGTCTGTGTCGTCTTGTTGAAGACCCGGGCTTTATTCAGTCCTTACCCCATTTTCGCTTTATCCAGCAGTCACTGCTTACGTTTGTTCCGGCCGACAGCCCACCAGAATAGCGTAAGCGTTGTTATCAACCCGGCAACAGGGAGGAGCCCTATGCCCGTTATTGCCATTATCGCCATTGTTGTCATCGTCATCATTCTGAACAAAACCGGGGTGTCCGACAGTCTCGCGGCCCTGACCCTTGCCACTGTTGCCGCACTGCTGACGGGAGGTGGCGCAGCCGGTGCTGCCAGTGTCGCGCTGACACCGTTCGTCGGCGTGCCGGTGGGTATTTTCGTGGGCATTTATGTCTTTGCCAAAGTGGTTCGTCTGATTTCAGGAAAAAAATAATGAAACGTAAAACACTGCCTCTGCTGGCGCTGGTTGCCACCACTCTGTTTCTCATCGCATGCGATGACAGAAGTGATGACCTGAAGGCCATCAGTAAATTTAAGGACCTCACCCCACCGCGTTTCAGTGATGTGGTCAGCCACCAGGATGATGTCAGCGAAGAATGGTCACAGGTTGACTACTTATCCGGTCCCACCTTGCAGGTTTTACGTACCCGCCAGTCGCCCGATGGCTGCGAGGATGGCAGTTACTACTACCTCGTGGATATGCAGGAAAAAACCGTCCAGCCACTGATGAATGCGCTGTGTATTGCCGATAACATCAAACTGGAATACCAGGAGGTGACGGACCCGTATACCAAAGAAAAATACTTTGAGTACGCCCATGACGGCAAACTGATGGGGCGACTGCTGATACCCTCAAACCCTGAGAACCAGGAATAAAACAACGACAAAGGAGACAAGAATGACAATACTTTCACTAAGTCGGTTTATGCTGGCGGGTGTACTGCTCGCGAGCTTTAATGCCTCTGCTATCCCGGGGTTCTGGCAGCAGGGTTACGGTCAGGGCAATACGGAATACAGCGTGACCGAAGCCAGCGGAAAGACGTTTACCATCAACTGCACAGGGAACCCGGACCAGAATGGTTTCTATCAGCATTCAGTCTTTCTTACCCTTGCCGATGACAAGATGGTCAGTTCGCACGATGACGACACTACTATCACCGTAGTGATGGATCACCAGCAGTACATTATTCCGTCCAGCCTGGGCTGGCGTAACGGCGATAACGCCTGGTTTGACTTCATCAGCAATATCTCTGAGGCCGGGCAGTTCGACGTCTACGTCAATGACCACAAAGCAGGGACCTTCACTGCGGACCGGAAGAACGCTGAGAAAGTTCTGTCCACTCTCGGAGACTGCAGCAACGACTGATAGTAGTATCTTCCCCAGCAAATCCACCCCGACAGCTAGCAGGCTGCCGGGGTTTTCTTTTATCAGGAGCCCGAAAATGACCCAATCCGTGTTGCTGCCACCGGGGCCTTTCACCCGGAGACAAGCGCAAGCGGTCACTACCACGTACAGCAATATCACACTCGAAGACGACCAGGGCAGTCACTTCCGTCTGGTGGTTCGTGATACTGAAGGCCGGATAGTCTGGCGGGCATGGAACTTTGAGCCGGATGCCGGTGAAGGTCTTAACCGCTATATCCGCACCTCAGGCATCCGTACAGACACGGCCACCCGCTGATCGCGAAGCATTTACCCGCATTCACCTCCCCGAACACACTTTATATCCCCATACGCCAGCCATCGCCGCTGGCGTTTTTATTGACGGAGACATACCCATGACAACACAGACGCAGCACGACCTCGCACCCGCTAACCAACCCGAATTTGAACTGACCGTCACGCCGGTCCCCGATGAACAGCGTATCGATTTCTGGCCACAGTACTTTGGCGCTATCCCGCAGTGGCTACTCCTGGAGCCGCATATCTTCGCCTGGATGGACCGCTTCTGTGAGGGCTACAGCGGTGGTATCTGGTCGTTCTACACCCTCAGCAATGGCGGCGCATTTATGTCCCCCGAGCCTGACAACGATGAGACATGGCGTCTGTTTAACTGCCTGAACGGTAACGATGCCCAAATGAGTGCAGAAGCAGCAGGTATTGCTGTCTGCCTGATTGCGTATAGCCACCATGCCTGCCGTACAGAATGTGACGCGATGACCGCACACTATTACCGCCTGCGGGAGTATGCCATGCAACATCCAGAGGCTCACGCCATTCTGCGTATTACCGACTGACCGAAGGAGCAACAGATGAAACAGCTTTCCTTTTTACCCGGCGAGATGACGCCACAGGACCGGCGTCTCATTCAGCGGGCGCTCAGGGCTCTGGACCGCCACCTGCATGAGCCCGGCGTAGCCTTCACCTCTACCCACGCCGTACGTGAATGGCTGCGACTGCATATGGCCGCGCTTGAGCGGGAAGAGTTCCGGGTGTTGTATCTGGACAACCAGAATCAGTTGATTGCCCATGAAACGCTCTTCACCGGCACGATTAACCGCACCGAGGTGCATCCCCGGGAGGTGGTCAAACGTGCTCTGCACTTCAACGCGGCGGCGGTGATACTCGCGCATAACCATCCTTCCGGCGAGACGACACCTAGCCAGGCCGACAAAACCCTCACGCAGCGACTGGTTCAGGTGCTTCAGCTGGTGGATATCCGCGTCCCTGACCACCTGATTGTCGGTGGCAGGCAAATCTATTCGTTCGCAGAACACGGTCTGTTGTGAGGTATGACATGAAAATTATCAGTAAACGCCGGGCAATGACGATATACCGCCAGCATCCTGAGTCCCGGATCTTTCGCTACTGCAGTGGAAAATATCAGTGGCACGGTAGCGTCTGCCATTACACCGGCAGGGATGTGCCGGATATCACAGGAGTCCTCGCGGTATACGCCGAACGCCGCCAGGACCGTAACGGGCCTTATGCCTGCCTAATGAGTATTACCCTGAACTGACAATAAAAGGAGAGCCGCCATGACCCACATCAACTGGGGCCTGCAGCGGGCTATCACGCCGCGCCTGGGAGCCCGTCTGGTGCAGGAGGGTAACCGACTGCACTATCTGGCTGACAGGGCCAGCATCACCGGCAGGTTCAGTGACACCGAATGCCGGAAGCTGGATGAAACATGCCCGCACTTTATCCGCCAGATGGAGTCGATGCTAACCACCGGTGAACTCAGTCCCCAACACGCCCACTGCGTCACCCTGTACCACAACGGTTTCACCTGCGAAGCCGATACTCTTGGCAGTTGCGGCTACGTATACATCGCCATTTACCCCACTCAGAGTTAATTACCTTCACGAGAGTAAACATGAAAACTTTACCTGCAACAACTCAGCGGGCGGCGAAGCCCTGCCTAGCACCCGTGGCTGTCTGGCAAATGCTACTGACCCGCCTGCTGAAACAGCACTATGGTCTCACCCTCAACGACACACCGTTCAGTGAGGAACGTGTTATACAGGAACATATCGATGCCGGAATCACGCTGGCTGATGCCGTGAATTTTCTGGTGGAAAAATACGAACTGGTGCGTATCGACAGGAAGGGATTTAACTGGCAGGAACAATCCCCTTATCTCCGGGCTGTAGACATTCTGCGAGCACGGCAGGCAACTGGCTTGTTGCGGCAAAGCCGTAAAAATTCGGTACGGTGAATATTACAGGCAGTGCTACTGGCTTTCATCACTATCCGGGGATGCTGGCAGCGAGATGAAGAGGGCAGGGTAGCAATTCCTTACCTGACCCATTACCTGACCCAAATTGCATCCAAAGAAAAAGGAGTTAGACGATTTCTCATCTAACTCCTTGTTTTATATGGTGGCCCCTGTTGGGTTTGAACCAACGACCAAGCGATTATGAGTCGCCTGCTCTAACCACTGAGCTAAGGGGCCGTGGCGGTGAATTATAAAGTAACTCTCTACAGCAATCCAGCCATTCACACCTGCCTGCTGTTTTTATAAACAATGCATAATCAATCCTTTATACTTCCCTTACGATGGATTGATCGGGAGTAAAAATGATCAACGATATTCTGGCCCCTGGCCTGCGGGTGGTGTTCTGCGGAATCAACCCGGGTAAGTCCTCGGCGCACACCGGCTTTCACTTCGCCCATCCGGGCAATCGCTTCTGGAAAGTGATCCACCAGGCCGGGTTTACCGACAGATTACTCAGGCCCGAAGAGGAACAGCACCTGCTGGATACGCGCTGCGGCATTACTATGCTTGTTGAGCGCCCGACGGTGCAGGCGAGCGAGGTCAATCTGCATGAGCTCCGCAGCGGCGGACGGGAGTTGGTCAAAAAGATAGAGGACTATCAGCCCGCAGCGCTGGCGATCCTCGGCAAGCAGGCCTACGAGCAGGCGTTCAGTCAGCGCGGCGCTAAATGGGGTAAGCAGAGCATCACCATCGGCGTGACGCAGGTGTGGGTGCTGCCGAACCCGAGCGGGCTCAACAGGGCGACGCTGGATAAGCTGGTAGAGGCGTATCGGGAGCTGGATGAGGCGCTGATGGTGCGGGGGCTGTAATCCTCTGCGGCCTGATGCCCTCACCCTGACCCTCTCCCACAGGGAGAGGGAATAAACAAAAAAAAGCTCCCCGAAGGGAGCTTTTTCACTGTCAGGACAGGTTAGTCGTCCAGGAAGCTACGCAGCACTTCAGAGCGGCTTGGATGACGCAGCTTACGCAGCGCCTTCGCTTCGATCTGACGGATACGTTCGCGGGTCACGTCGAACTGTTTACCCACTTCTTCCAGCGTGTGGTCGGTGTTCATGTCGATACCGAAACGCATACGCAGCACTTTTGCTTCACGGGCGGTCAGGCCGGCCAGAACGTCGTGCGTCGCAGCGCGCAGGCTCTCGGTGGTGGCAGAGTCCAGCGGCAGCTCGAGGGTGGTGTCCTCGATGAAATCACCCAGATGCGAATCTTCATCATCACCAATTGGTGTTTCCATGGAGATTGGCTCTTTGGCGATCTTAAGCACTTTACGGATCTTGTCTTCCGGCATCAGCATGCGCTCAGCCAGCTCTTCCGGCGTTGGCTCACGGCCCATCTCCTGCAGCATCTGGCGGGAGATACGGTTGAGCTTGTTGATGGTCTCAATCATATGCACCGGAATACGGATGGTGCGCGCCTGATCCGCGATAGAGCGGGTGATAGCCTGACGGATCCACCAGGTAGCGTAAGTGGAGAACTTGTAACCACGACGGTATTCGAACTTATCTACCGCTTTCATCAGACCGATGTTGCCTTCCTGGATCAGATCCAGGAACTGAAGGCCACGGTTGGTGTATTTCTTGGCGATAGAGATAACCAGACGCAAGTTCGCCTCAACCATCTCTTTTTTCGCACGGCGGGCTTTCGCTTCACCGATAGACATACGACGGTTGATGTCCTTGACCTGCTCGATGGTCAGGCCGGTCTCTTCTTCAATCTGATGCAGCTTCTGCAGACCACGATAGACATCGTCCTTCACGTCGTGCAGTTTTTCAGACCACGGCTTGTTCATCGCGATAGCGGCGTTGAACCAGGTTTCGCTGGTTTCGTTGCCGGTGAAGAGGGTGATGAAGTTCTTCTTCGGCATTTTGCACTGCTCAACGCACAGCTTCATGATGATGCGTTCCTGGGTGCGTACGCGATCCATCATCACGCGCATGCTGTTTACCAGGTAGTCGAACTGTTTTGGCACCAGGCGGAACTGTTTGAATACTTCAGACAGTTTCAGGATCTCTTCCTGCGCGGCGGCATGGCTGCGGCCTTTCGCTTTGATGGTGTCACGCGTGACTTCGTACTGGGTACGCAGCTCGGCAAACTTCTCACGCGCCAGTTCCGGGTCGATGCTGTTGTCATCGTCCGCGCTGTCGTCGTCTTCTTCCTCATCTTCGTCTTCGTCGTCATCCATCTCTTCCTGAGACAGTTCGGAACCAACGTGAGTCGCGGTAGGCGCCAGATCTTCTTCCGCATTCGGGTCAACAAAACCGGTGATCAGGTCAGACAGGCGCGCTTCTTCCGCTTCAACGCGATCGTACTGCTCCAGCAGATAGGTGATCGCTTCAGGGTATTCGGCAACAGAACACTGAACCTGGTTGATCCCGTCTTCGATGCGTTTTGCGATGTCAATTTCGCCTTCGCGGGTCAACAGTTCAACGGTACCCATTTCACGCATGTACATGCGGACCGGGTCAGTGGTACGCCCGATTTCAGATTCAACGCTGGACAGTACCTGTGCGGCAGCTTCTTCCGCATCTTCGTCGGTATTGTTGGAGGTTTCAGCCAGCAACAGATCATCGGCATCCGGTGCTTCTTCCATCACCTGAATGCCCATGTCATTGATCATTTGGATGATGTCTTCGATCTGATCTGAATCGACGATATCTTCCGGCAGATGGTCATTGACCTCGGCATAGGTCAGATAGCCTTGCTCCTTACCGCGTTGGACAAGAAGTTTCAGCTGTGACTGCGGGTTTTGCTCCATAAGACGGTATCCACACTTAATTCGTTTGATTGGTGTCGGCGATGGGGCTGCCAACCTTTAAAGCGAGGGCGTACTTATATTTTTGCCGCTGCCTCTCAGTGCGGCTGCCGGGGGCTCCCCGATCGATATTCGGCACTTAAGCCGTTAAATACTTTTGTCTTTCACTTATTTCTTCGCCAGTTCCTGGTTAATCATCCAGAGTTCCCGGCGTTCTTCGCTGCTTAAGCCGTGCGTGCGCTCGCGAGCTATCAACTCTTCCTGGCGCAACTCAAGCATCGAATCAAACATATGGTTGAGCGAGTCGGTGAACGTTTTTTCTGCAATGTCCTTATCTGCTATATCGTCCCACATCGACAATTTTTCAAGGGTAGCGGCCTCTTTTGTGCCGCGATAATGTTCTAAAAGTTGTCCGGTGGTCAGACCTGGCTGAGACAAACACGTGTTGACCAGTTCTGAAAATAAGCCAAGTCCGGGCAATTTTTCGTGGTTCAAACCCGCCAGCGATGGCACTTGCGGAGCAAGTTCGGGGTTTTGTACCAGTAACCCTATCAGTATACGCATGGTTGTGCGTTTTAGCTGAGGCGCGGGGCGAACCGTGCCGTTTTCAGCCTGTTTAGGCATTAAACGTTCAAGCTGGCTGTCATCCAGAATGCCGAGCTTGTTGCCTAACTCCTGACGCAGATAGATACGCAGCGTTTCGCCGGGCACCTGGCTGATTAACGGCAGCGCCAGCGTACTGAGCTGCGCGCGCCCGTCAGGGGTACTTAAATCCACCTGCGGCATCAGGCTGTTAAACAGAAACGTGGAGAGCGGCTGAGCCTGATCCATCCGCGCTTCAAACGCCGCCTTGCCCTCTTTACGCACCAGCGTATCCGGATCTTCGCCATCCGGGAGGAACATAAAGCGTAGCTGACGCCCGTCGGTCATATACGGTAGCGCCGTTTCCAGCGCACGCCAGGCGGCATCGCGTCCTGCGCGGTCACCGTCGTAACAGCAAATCACGTTGTTGGTGACGCGAAACAGCAGCTGGATATGGTCTGCCGTCGTGGACGTTCCTAATGACGCCACCGCGTAGTTAATGTCGTACTGCGCCAGCGCGACAACGTCCATATAGCCTTCGACGACCAGAAGACGCGGAGGTTCCGCGTTATCCTGCTGCGCCTCATAAAGACCGTAAAGCTGGCGGCCCTTATGGAAAATATCGGTTTCCGGGGAGTTGAGGTATTTCGGCAGGGCATCACCCAGCACGCGACCACCAAAACCAATCACCCGGCCACGCTTATCGCGGATCGGGAACATCACCCGTTCACGGAAGCGGTCGTAGCTTCGTCCCTGGTCGTTGGTGACCAGCATGCCTGCGTCGATGAGAGACTTACGATCTTCGCTATTGCCGCCAAAACGTTTTAACACGTTGTCCCAGCCGGGCGGGGCGTAACCAATAGCGAAACGCGCAATCACATCGTCGCTCAGTCCGCGCTTTGTCAGGTATTGACGCGCAGGCTCAGCCGCAGAGTGCTTAAGAGACTGTTGGTAAAACGAATTCAGGCCATCCATCAGTTGATACAGCGTTTGCCGTTGATGGCGCTCGATCTGACTTGGCCCACTGCCTGCTTCATACGGCACTTCAAGGTTATGCATCGCCGCCAGCTCTTCGACGGTTTCAACGAACTCGAGCTTGTCGTAGTTCATCAAAAAATCGACGGCATTACCGTGTGCGCCACAGCCAAAGCAATGGTAGAACTGCTTTTCACCGTTAACGGTGAAAGAGGGGGTTTTTTCGTTATGGAACGGACAGCACGCATGGTAGTTCTTGCCCTGCTTTTTCAGCTTTACCCGCGCGTCGATGAGATCGACGATGTCGGTTCTGGCAAGCAGATCGTTGATGAAAACGCGTGGGATTCTTCCGGCCATATGCCCCAAAAATTTAAGCGACTTATAAACGAAAACAAGCCGCGCATTCCTTCCGGAAGCACGGCCTTACGACTACTACTCTGTCTGTCAATTGAGGGCTGAGGCCCTCAAGCGATTAGTACAGACGAGTACGGCGTGCGTTTTCGCGAGCCAGTTTCTTCGCGTGACGTTTCACAGCGGAAGCTTTAGCGCGCTTACGTTCGGTCGTTGGTTTTTCATAAAACTCACGACGACGAACTTCAGCCAGAACACCTGCTTTCTCGCATGAACGTTTGAAGCGACGCAGTGCTACGTCGAACGGCTCGTTTTCACGTACTTTAATTACCGGCATGTAACTCTCACCTTTAATAAATTCGGTTTGCCGCTGGCATCAACGCCAGCTTATTTCAAAATGGTGCGGAATTTTACTGCAAATGCTGCTGCTTTGTAAAGCACCGATGCGATTTTGAAAGGGACTTTAATAAGGGTGAGGAGTATACACGAGCCTTCTTCCTGGGGCGAACAAAGTTTTACATCACCCCGCCCAGGCTCTACACTGCGCGGTAGTGAAACGAGGTAAAACAAGTCATGCGTGTACTGGGTATTGAAACATCCTGCGATGAAACCGGCATCGCCATTTACGACGACGAAAAAGGCCTTCTGGCCAACCAACTGTATAGTCAGGTGAAATTGCACGCTGACTACGGCGGCGTCGTGCCGGAACTGGCCTCTCGTGACCACGTGCGTAAAACGGTTCCCCTGATTCAGGCGGCGCTGAAAGAGGCCGGGTTACGTTCAACTGATATTGATGCCGTGGCCTATACCGCGGGTCCGGGTCTGGTGGGCGCGCTGCTGGTTGGCGCGACGGTAGGCCGTTCGCTGGCGTTCGCGTGGGACGTGCCGGCCATTCCGGTTCACCATATGGAAGGTCACCTTCTGGCGCCGATGCTGGAAGAGAATCCGCCTGAGTTCCCATTTGTTGCGCTGCTGGTTTCCGGCGGTCATACGCAGCTGATTAGCGTAACGGGCATTGGCAAATACGCGCTGTTGGGCGAGTCGATCGACGACGCCGCCGGTGAAGCGTTCGACAAAACCGCCAAGCTGCTGGGGCTGGATTATCCTGGCGGCCCGATGCTCTCGAAAATGGCGTCGCAGGGAACGGAAGGGCGCTTTGTCTTCCCGCGTCCGATGACCGACCGTCCAGGGCTGGACTTCAGCTTCTCCGGGCTGAAAACTTTCGCGGCGAATACGATTCGTAATAACTACGACAGCGAACAGACCCGTGCCGATATCGCCCGCGCGTTCGAAGATGCGGTGGTCGATACGCTGATGATCAAGTGCAAGCGCGCGCTGGATCAGACCGGCTTTAAGCGTCTGGTGATGGCGGGCGGCGTCAGCGCCAACCGCACGCTGCGCGCGAAGCTGGCTGAGATGATGCAAAAGCGTCGCGGGGAAGTGTTTTATGCCCGTCCAGAGTTCTGTACCGATAACGGCGCGATGATCGCTTACGCCGGGATGGTGCGTCTTAACGCGGGGGCAACGTCTGACCTGAGCGTGTCCGTGCGTCCGCGCTGGCCGCTGGCGGAACTGCCTGAGGCGTGAGTTTTTTGCCCGGTGGCGCTGCGCTTACTGGGCCTACAAAAACCGTAGGCCGGGTCAGGCGAAGCCGCCACCCGGCGATAAACCGCATTACACCCGCAACATCCCTTTTTCTTCCAGAAACGCAATAATCGTCGCCAGACCGTCACCCGCTTTCAGATTGGTAAACGTCCACGGACGTTCGCCACGCATGCGGTTGGTATCGCGCGCCATCACGTCGAGCGACGCACCCACGTAGGGCGCGAGATCGGTTTTGTTGATCACCAGAAAGTCAGATTTGGTGATCCCCGGCCCGCCCTTACGCGGGATTTTTTCCCCTTCGGCCACGTCTATCACGTAGATAGTGAGATCCGCCAGTTCCGGGCTGAACGTCGCGCTCAGGTTATCCCCGCCGCTTTCGACGAAGATCAGGTCCAGATTGCCGAATTTCTCGCTTAACGCTTCCACCGCCGCCAGGTTCATCGAGGCATCTTCGCGGATGGCAGTATGCGGGCAGCCGCCGGTCTCCACGCCAACAATGCGCTCCGGCTCCAGTGCGCCCGCCTCGGTCAGGATGCGCTGATCCTCTTTGGTGTAGATATCGTTAGTGACTACCGCAAGATGATATGTATCGCGCATTGCCTTGCAGAGCGCTTCCAGCAGGGCGGTTTTACCCGACCCTACCGGGCCGCCGACGCCGACGCGCAGGGGGTGTTTGTAATCAGCCATGTTGACTCCTCAGGAACGGAATAGTCGTGCATATTGTGTTTCGTGGCGCGCGGAGGCGATGGCAGACAGCGGCGTGGCTGCGCCCAGTGCGTCGTCGTCACGTAAAAATGCCTCTTCGAACCCGGCGGCGAAGTGGTCGCTCAGGTCGATAATCAACTGCTGCGCCGCCTGCTGCCCAAACGGCACCAGCTTAACGCCCGCCATCACCGCGCTCTCAATCCAGCTGTAGCCGAGACTGAGCGCCAGTTCGCGCGCGCCAATGCCCCAGCGCACGCCGAGCCACGCCATGCCGCAGAGCTGGCTCTGCATACACAGTGTCAGCCATTCAGTCGGGCAGTCAGGCTCCCAGCTTTTAATCAGGCGCGTAAAGGCCGCGCCACGGTTGCGCTCCTCATCGCGCAGCTCGCGCGTTTCCCGGCAGGCGAGCAGGTATGCCGTCCAGCGTTTTGCCGCCACCCAATCCTGTTGTTCGCAGGCGAGATACAGGCGAGTAAAGAGCGGCAGATCGACGCAGTAAAAGCTCTGCTCCATCTGCTGGATTTGCCAGCGTTTAAAGGCGTCGGCATTCGTGACCCAGCCTGCCTCTACCGCCCACTCCAGCCCCTGCGACCAGGTAAACGACCCAACCGGCAGGCTACTGCTGGAGAGCTGCATCAGGCGCAGCCACTGGCGGGCGTGCTCCATCAGCTCATCAACGCCAGCAGGGCAGAGACAATCAACCCACCGCCGAACATTTTACGCAGGCCGTCATGACGGCGCAGCAGTAATCCTGCCGCGAAGCTGGCGCACAGCACCGTGGCGCTGGCGAACATAAACCCGCTGGTGAAGAGCCAGAAGCTGTGGCCGGACATCTCCACACCGTGTGCCCAGCCGTGGAACATCGCCAGAGCAGGTACCGCCAGCAGCAGACGGTTTTCAGTTTTAAACATCATCACGCCGCAGACCGCCAGCGAGGCGATAATCAGCATCTCCATGCCGCTAAATCCGCCGAGCAGACTGCCTGCAACAGCGCCAACGAGCATCATCCCGAGAGTGGCAAACGGCAGCAGGAGTTTGCGGCCACTCAGCGCCGAGAGCACGCCCGCGCCGGTAAGCATCAGCAGGTGATCGAGCCCGGTCAGGGGATGGAAAAAACCGGCCTGGAAGCTGTCGGCACCGTGGCCTGGATGGGCGAGCGCCGGAACGGAAAAGGCCAGCAGTAACAGGGGGAGGAGCTTGCGCATAATTAATCCTTAATGTGAATGAGCGTGAGAGTGGCTATGGCTGTGGGCATCGCTGGCATAGGCGCCCGCTTCCGGTTCAAACGGCAGGGAGTCGAAGGTCACCTCCAGCCCGAACGGGCGCAGCATGTCGTCGAGAACGTGATCGTGGTGATAGCGCAGTTCGCCGGGCATGATCTGCAGCGGCACGTGGCGGTTGCCCAGGTGGTAGCAGGCGCTGGCGAGCAGGAACGGGTCGGCGCAGCGCACCACGGAGACCGACTCTGCCGCTGCGATCACTTCGATGACCTCACTACCGTCGTCTGTCGTCAGCAGGTCGCCCCCGCGCAGCAGCAGGCCGCGCGGCAACATCAGCCCGGCGTCGCGGCCGTCGTTCAGCGCCACACGGGCGCGGCTTTTCACCCGCACGTCAATCGGCAGCGTCACGCTGGCGGTAATCGGGTGCGCGTGGTCCAGGCGTTGGGTTAAATAGATCATCATCACTCCTCAGAACAGGAAATAGCGTTGCGCCATCGGCAGAACGTCGGCCGGTTCGCTGGTTATCAGTTCACCGTCGACGCGCACCTCGTAGGTTTGCGAATCGACGGTAATATTGGGCAGTAAACCGTTGTGGATCATGTCGGTCTTCTTCACCGTCCGGCAGCCTTTCACCACCGCCGTGGCGCTTTGCAGATTGAGCTGCTGCGGGACGCCGTTCGCGCTGGCGGCCTGGGAGATAAACGTCAGCCGGGTGGCGTGGCGCGCGGCACCCAGTGCGCCAAACATCGGGCGGTAATGCACCGGCTGCGGCGTGGGGATCGAGGCGTTAATATCGCCCATCGGCGCGCAGGCGATCATTCCGCCTTTGACGATGGTGGCAGGTTTGACGCCAAAAAACGCCGGTGACCAGACCACCAGATCCGCCAGCTTGCCCGCCTCAATGGAACCGACCTCATGGGCGATGCCGTGGGTCAGCGCCGGGTTGATGGTGTACTTAGCGACATAGCGCTTCACGCGGAAGTTGTCGTTATCGCCGGTCTCTTCCGGCAGGGCGCCGCGCTGGACCTTCATGCGGTGCGCAACCTGCCAGGTACGGATAATCACTTCTCCCACGCGGCCCATGGCCTGTGAATCTGACGAAGTGAGCGAGAACGCGCCGATATCGTGCAGCACGTCTTCAGCGGCGATGGTCTCCCGGCGAATGCGCGACTCGGCAAACGCCACGTCCTCGGCAATATCCGGGTCGAGGTGGTGGCAGACCATCAGCATGTCGAGATGCTCGTCGATGGTGTTCACCGTGTAGGGCAGCGTCGGGTTGGTGGAGGAGGGCAGAATATTCGGATGCGCGCAGGCGGTGATAATATCCGGCGCATGGCCGCCACCCGCGCCTTCGGTATGGAAGGTGTGGATGGTGCGCCCACTAATCGCGGCCAGCGTGTCCTCGACAAACCCGGACTCGTTCAGCGTGTCGCTGTGCAGCGCCACCTGAATATCCATCTCTTCGGCAACCTCCAGCGAGCAGTTGATCGCCGCGGGCGTTGCGCCCCAGTCTTCGTGGATCTTCAGCCCAATGGCGCCAGCCGCGACCTGCTCGCGCAGGGCGTCCGGGTTAGAGCCATTACCTTTGCCGAGGAGGCCGATATTCACTGGTAGCGTATCGGCTGCCTGCAGCATACGCGCTATGTACCACGGCCCTGGCGTGCAGGTGGTGGCGTTGGTGCCCGCCGCAGGGCCGGTGCCGCCGCCGATCATGGTGGTCACGCCGGAAACCAGCGCCTCCTCCGCCTGCTGCGGGCAGATCCAGTGAATATGGGTGTCGATCCCGCCCGCGGTCACGATCTTCCCTTCGGCGGCAATCACTTCCGTTGCGGCGCCGATTGGGATCGTCACGCCGGGCTGAATATCCGGGTTACCGGCTTTACCGACGGCAAAGATCCGCCCGTTTTTGACGCCGATATCGGCTTTCACGATCCCCCAGTGATCGATGATCAACGCGTTGGTGAGCACCAGATCCACGCAGTCGTCGGCGGTCATCTGCCCCTGGCCCATACCGTCGCGGATCACCTTTCCGCCGCCGAATTTGACCTCTTCACCGTAGACCGTGAGATCGTCTTCCACTTCGATCCATAGCTCGCTGTCGGCCAGCCGCACTTTATCGCCGGTGGTGGGGCCGAACATATCGGCATACGCCCGGCGTGAAATGTCAGCCATTTTTCACCTCCCCCATCACCTCGCCGCGAAACCCGAAAATACGCTGCGCGCCCGTCACCTGTACCAGCGTGACTTCCCGCTTCTGGCCGGGCTCGAAACGCACGGCGGTGCCTGCCGGAATATTCAGCCGGTAGCCTCTGGTGGCTTCCCGGTCGAACTTCAGCGCCAGGTTGACCTCGTAAAAGTGATAGTGCGATCCGACCTGTATCGGCCTGTCGCCGTGGTTTTCAACAATCACTTGTTGGGTTTCACGCCCGACGTTGAGGGCAACCGTGCCGGGCTGGATCTGGTATTCGCCAGGGATCATGACGTGCTCCTTAGACGATCGGATTGTGGACGGTGACGAGCTTGGAGCCGTCCGGGAAGGTGGCCTCCACCTGAATATCCGGGATCATCTCCGGTACGCCCTCCATTACCTGGTCGCGCGTCAGAACGTGACGACCCGCTTCCATCAGCGAGGCGACGGTTTCGCCATCGCGCGCGCCTTCCATAATAAAGGCGCTGATCAGCGCGACCGATTCTGGATAATTGAGCTTAACCCCGCGCGCAAGGCGGCGTTCGGCAACCAGCGCGGCGGTGAACAGCAACAGCTTGTCTTTTTCTCTGGGGGTCAGTTCCATAACGTTTCTCTTATGTCTGCCAGATACGCGGCGAACAGGCATTTTTAGGGGTGAGAAGCGGGCGAAGCGACTGCCAGATGTCGCGCATCACCCGCTGGCAAATCAGGTTATCGTGGGAGAGGAAACGCACCGACAGCAGATCGTCGGTAAGCGTTGCACCTGCATAATTTCCCAGCGGTGCGAGGCGCTCGCGGACCGTATCAAGATGCGTTTCCCCGGCCGGATAGAACAGCAGCGTGCCGAGCCACGGATGTCCGGCAACGGGCGCAAGATCGCCGTCGCTCAGGTGCTGGCGCTCAATCAGGCGCGGTTCATCGTCCACCCAGACCTCAAGGCGGCTCTCCAGCGTGCCGTGGCTGAAGGTTTCACCGATTACCGGGCGACCCAGGCAATACAACTCCCACGCCAGCAGCGTGCTGGAGCCCTTCAGGTGGAAGACGGAGCGCAGTGCGGCATTGGCACCGGGAAAGAGGATGGTATCCTGCGGCAGCCACTCCAGCGTGGATCCATCATCGAGATAAAAGTGTTGATTCAGACAGGCCTGCGGGCCGCTGCTGCGATAGAACTTACTGGCGCCGGGCATGGTGATAAGCGCGTGGCTTTTGGCGTCCAGCCGAACGGAAATGTCCAGCGTATCGCCGCCCACAATGCCGCCGGGCGGATGCAGTAAATAGAGGTGACAGGTTTCCCCTTCGGGATAAAACGGGCGTTGAACGGTGAGCGGCCCGACGTGGTGGGCGGCCTGCAGGAGGGTTTTCTCAGGGGTGTGACAAAACAGCAGGGCAAGCGATGCCTGCCAGCCTTTATACGTATTATCAGTGACCTGAGCTGCTAACATGCTGCATCCATTTCCACACCATCGGGATACGTTTCAGTATGCCCTGGCGGAAATGAAGGCTGTCATATGAGTCGCTTATGGATACGTTTTCTGCTGCCGGCGTTGCGCGTTTTACTCCGGATCTTTTTTCTTTCGCTTGAGCTTCGTCCAGATTTTGGTCTCCTGACGACGCCACAGACGCTGAATATTATCGTGATGACGCAGCAGGATCAGGCAGGAGAGCATTGACACCGGGAAGGTGAACTGGGGTTTGAACCACCAGACGTAAAACGGAGCAATGAGCGCGCTGACGATGGCGCCGAGCGAGGAATAACCGCTCAGCAAGATGGTGAGCAGCCAGGTGCCCGCCATTACGCCGGTAAGATCCCAGCCGATAGGGGCGATAGCGCCAAAGGCGGTTGCAACGCCTTTACCACCTTTAAAACCGAAGAAAACGGGCCAGATGTGGCCGACGCAGGCCGCAATCGCAATGAGCCCCAGCCAGAACGGCGTGACGCCCAGCGCATAAGCGCCCCAGACGGGGAGCATCCCTTTCAGAACATCAAAAATCAAAACCGCTACGGCTGCTCCCTTGCCGCCAATTCTAAGTACGTTGGTCGCTCCCGGATTCCCGGAACCACTTTCACGCGGGTCAGGTAACCCGGCAATGCGGCAGACCAGAATGGCGCTGGAGATTGAGCCGCAAAGATAGGCGAGGAGGATCATTCCAGGCGCGATTGCACTCATAACGCTGTTCCGTTTTGAAAATGTATCTGTATTCTCAGCATCTGTGGATAATACGCATAATTCGCCGGAAGTGGTATCCGGTTTAGCCAAAAAGCAGGCAGGTCGTGATGGATATTGTATTTATAGAGCAACTTTCGGTAATCACCACAATTGGTGTTTACGACTGGGAACAGACCATCGAGCAGAAGTTAGTGTTCGATATCGAAATGGGCTGGGACAACCGCAAGTCAGCAAAAAGCGATGATGTGAATGACTGTCTGAGCTACGCCGACATCAGTGAAACGGTCATCGGCCATGTGGAAGGGCAGCGTTTTGCGCTGGTGGAACGTGTGGCGGAAGAGGTGGCGGAACTGCTGCTGACCAAATTCAACTCACCGTGGGTGCGCATCAAGCTGAGCAAGCCGGGAGCGGTAGCGCGTGCGGCCAATGTGGGCGTGATTATCGAGCGTGGCACAAATCTGAAAGGCAAGATTTAACGTCATAATTGCTAAACCATTTTAGGTTATATCGGTCTTATAGCTGTATCTTTCACGGTAGCCGTTGGGGCGACCGTTTTTTTATATCTTTTTAGGGGTTTATAGATGAGCGATATGCACTCGCTGCTGGTGGCGGCAATACTGGGTGTGGTCGAAGGATTGACGGAGTTTTTGCCGGTTTCCAGTACGGGCCATATGATTATCGTTGGCCATCTGCTGGGCTTTGAAGGCGATACCGCAAAGACGTTTGAAGTCGTCATTCAGCTCGGTTCTATTCTGGCGGTGGTCGTGATGTTCTGGCGTCGCCTGTTTGGCCTGATCGGCATCCACTTTGGCCGTCTGCCGCAGCGTGAAGGCGAAGGCTCGGGACGCCTGACGCTCATTCATATTCTGCTCGGGATGATCCCCGCAGTGGTGCTGGGCCTGGTTTTCCACGATGCCATCAAATCGCTGTTTAACCCTATTAACGTGATGTACGCGTTGGTGGTCGGTGGCTTCCTGCTGATTGCTGCCGAAGTGCTGAAGCCTAAAACCCCGCGTGCGGAAGGGCTGGACGATATGACGTATCGTCAGGCATTTATCATTGGCTGCTTCCAGTGTCTGGCGCTGTGGCCGGGCTTCTCCCGTTCTGGGGCAACGATTTCCGGCGGGATGTTGATGGGCGTGAGCCGTTACGCGGCGTCGGAGTTCTCGTTCCTGCTGGCGGTGCCGATGATGATGGGCGCCACCGCGCTGGATCTCTACAAAAGCATTGGCTTCCTGACCACGGGTGACATTCCGATGTTTGCCGTGGGCTTTGTCACCGCCTTTATCGTGGCGCTGATTGCCATCAAAACCTTCCTGCAGCTGATTAAGCGTATCTCGTTCATTCCGTTCGCGATCTACCGCTTTATTGTCGCGGCTGCCGTTTACGTGGTCTTCTTCTGATGACCCACTGCCCTCAGCCTTTCGGCTGAGGGCAACGTTTTTCCTTCCACACCGTTACGGCCTCAATTCGCCGTTTCGTCAGCTCTTCACGAATTTCCGGGCCTTTAAATCCTGCCTCGACAACGTCTTTCGTCGGCACCGCTTTTGCCACAATCCACGCTTCGCGCAGCAGTCGCCCCTGAGGGTAATCGGATGCTTCAAACCCGGTGCGGCCGCGAACGTCAGCTTCGCTGGTGAGTGCGATCTGCTCCACGCGCTGCGGCTTGCGCCAGGCGTCGATATTATCGAACAGCTTCACGATAGTGGCGGGTTTCAGGATCGGGAAGGTGTGGATCAGGTCGTGGAATTCAGCGACCAGTTTTGCCAGGTCACGGATCTCATTCGGCACGCGCAGGCGCTGGCAAAGCCCTTCTACCAGCTTTACGCCTGCCGGGCCGTGACCATGATGCCGTGGCCAGAATTCTCTCGGCGTTAAGCCTTTGCCGAGATCGTGGCAGAGGGTGGAAAAACGCACGTCTACTTCAGGACTGAGCATGGCCGCCATGCTCAGCGTCATCAGCGTGTGCACGCCGGTATCAATTTCCGGATGCCATTTTGCCGGCGCGGGTACGCCAAACAACGCGTCGATTTCAGGGAACAGCACCTTTAGTGCGCCGCAGTCACGCAGGACCTGGAAAAAGACCTGTGGGTTGCGGGTGGTCAGGGCATTTTCCGTCTCTTTCCAGACGCGCTCCGGCGTCAGGTGTTCTAATTCGCCCGCCTCGGTCATGGCCGTCATCAGCGCCATCGTCTCATCCGCAATGCGGAAGCTCAGATGGGCGTAACGCGCGGCAAAGCGCGCCACGCGCAGAACGCGGAGCGGATCTTCAGAAAATGCCGGGGAGACGTGACGTAAAAGACGGTTGCGCAGGTCATCCTGCCCGCCGTAGGCATCGATGATATGGCCGTTTTCGTCCTGTGCCAGGGCGTTAATGGTGAGATCGCGGCGCAGCAAATCCTGCTCCAGCGTCACATCCGGCGCGGCGTAGCAGGTGAAACCCGTATAGCCGGAGCCGGATTTCCGTTCGGTACGCGCCAGAGCGTACTCTTCGCGGCTTTTCGGATGAAGAAACACGGGAAAATCGCGGCCTACCTGCTGGTAGCCCGCGTCGAGCATCTCTTCCGGGGTGGCGCCAACGACAACCCAGTCTTTATCTTTGACCGGCAGACCTAACAACGCATCACGTACCGCACCACCGACCAGATAACTCTTCACGCCCAACTCTCCCGTTTTCTCTTTTCCAGAATGATACGTAAGTCTGGCAGAGAAGACGAATTAGTTCATCCAGCGGTCTTTACGCTTGCGGCTTGGGATAAGATGCGGCAGGACCAGACCCAGCACCAGACCCACGCCCAGCACGCCGCCGCCATACATAAACCACTGCATGATGATGGTGCGCTGCTTGTCATCAAGCTGCAGATTCGCGGCGTTTACCTTTTTCTGCGCGACGATCAGCTCGTTTTTGAGTTTTTGATTCTCTTCTTTCAGACCGTTAATCACGCTGTCGCTCTGTGCCACTTTCTGCTGCATCTCTGCGGTGCGCTGGTTCCAGGTACCGTCGATGTTGTTCAGCTTGTCGGTCAGGGTCTTCACCTGGTTTTCCAGATCCGGAACGCGCGTGCGCAGGCTTGGTACGGTGCTCAGCTCTTTCAGCGGGATCCAGGAAGTACGACCGGTACTGTCGCGAACCTGACCATAGTTGGTGTCCGCGTTGGTCTGTAACAGGGTGACTTCCTCGCCGGCATTCACCGTGCCCACGAGGCGATAATTATCTCCGGGGCCACTGCGTACCCAGGTGTTCAGTTCGTCAGAAACGTAACGCTTCTCTTCAGCGTGCACTGCGGTTGCGGCGCTAAAAGCGAGTAAAGTGAGTCCAATCAGGCGTAATTTAAGCATCATTAGTCGTTATTTTCATAAATAGTGGAACGATAGTAGTGGCAACAGTGTCTCTACGCAAAGCATTCGTCAGCAATCAGAATCATCTGTGTCACGACTCTACACATTTACGCCCGTCAAATTGCTCATTGCATGGCAATTTGGCGCAAAATACTATGTACTGACAAACAAATGGCGAGGAAGTTCGCCCTCATTGACGCGTCTGTGACGCCCGCAAAAGTACAAGGCTATGGCTCAGGAAATCGAATTAAAATTTATCGTCGAAAAAGACAGCGTTGACGCGCTCCGCCAGCATCTGCATACGCTCTCCGGCGAGCACCATGAACCCGTACAGTTGCTCAACATCTACTACGAAACGCCGGACAACTGGCTGCGTAGCCACGATATGGGGCTGCGCATCCGCGGCGCAAACGGGCGCTACGAGATGACGATGAAAATCGCCGGCCGCGTGGTCGGCGGTTTGCACCAGCGCCCGGAATACAATATCGACATCAGTAAGCCAGAACTTGAGCTGGATCGTTTCCCGGCGGAGGTCTGGCCGGAAGGTGAACGGCCTGCCACGCTGGCAGAGCAGGTACAGCCGCTGTTCAGCACCGATTTTTGCCGTGAGAAATGGCTGGTGACGGAAGGTAAGAGCCGCATTGAAATCGCGCTGGATTTAGGCGAAGTGAAGGCGGGTGAGTTCCAGGAGCCTATTTGCGAGCTGGAGCTGGAACTGCTGGAAGGAGATGCGAGCGACGTGCTGAAACTGGCGCGCAAGCTGGTGAGCCAGCCGGGTTTACGTCAGGGCAGCCTGAGCAAAGCGGCGCGCGGTTACCATTTGGCGGCCGGGAATGCGCCACGCCTGCTGAGAGAGACCCCGATTCTGCGTGTTGTTCCGAAGGCCAGCATTGAACAGGGCATGGAAGCGGCGCTGGAGCTGGCCCTCTCTCAATGGCAGTACCATGAGGAACTCTGGGCGCGTAACGTGAAAAATGCCAGCAAACAGGTGCTGGCCGCCATTGGGCTGGTGCGTCATGCCCTGGCACTGTTTGGCGGTATCGTACCGCGTAAAGCAAGTGCTCACTTACGTGACCTGCTGACCCAAACTGAAACGCTGATGCATTCCGATGTCTCCGCGCAAACGGTGATCTACAGCCCGCAAAACGCCGCGGCAAAACTGGCGCTGACCGAGTTTCTGGTGACGCGCGGCTGGCGCAGCTTCCTGGATGCAAAAGCGCAGACCAAAATCGCGGATAATTTTAAACGCTTCGCGGATATCCATCTTTCCCGTCACGCTGCCGAACTGAGAACGACCTTCGCACATCCGCTGGGTGACCAGTACGGCGATCAGCTTCCCCGTCTGGCGCGTAATATCGACAGCATGTTGCTGCTGTCGGGGGTGTATGAGGGCGTGAAGGCGCAGGCCTGGCTGGAAAACTGGCAGGGGCTCAAGCATGCCATTGAAACCCGTCAGCAGATTGAGATCGAGCATTTCCGCAACGAGGCCATTTCGCAGGATCCGTACTGGCTGCACAGCGGAAAACGTTAATTCTGGCAAGGAACCCCTGATATGCCGCTTTCTTCGCAGTTACAGCAGCACTGGCAGACCGTTTGCGAACGTCTGCCCGAGTCTTTACCGGCGTCATCGTTAAGTGAGCAGGCCAAAAGCGTGCTCACGTTCAGTGATTTTGTTCAGGAAAGTGTGAGTGCCAACCCGGACTGGCTGGCAGAGCTGGAGAGCGCACCGCCGCAGGCGGATGAGTGGCGGCAGTATGCCAGCTGGCTGCAAACCGCGCTGGCAGATGTGGCTGATGAAGCGACGCTGATGCGCGTTCTGCGTCAGTTCCGCCGCCGGGTGATGGTACGCATTGCCTGGGCGCAGTCGCTGGCGCTGGTGAGCGAAGAGAGTACGTTGCAGCAGTTGAGCGAGCTGGCGCAAACGCTGATCATCGCCGCGCGAGACTGGCTCTACGCCGCCTGCTGTAAAGAGTGGGGCACGCCGTGCAGTGAAGAAGGGGTTCCGCAGCCGCTGTTGATTCTGGGGATGGGGAAGCTGGGCGGTTGCGAGCTGAACTTCTCCTCAGATATCGACCTGATTTTTGCCTGGCCGGAAAACGGCTCGACGCGCGGCGGGCGCCGCGAGCTGGACAACGCCCAGTTCTTTACCCGCCTCGGCCAGCGTCTGATCAAGGCACTGGACCAGCCGACGCAGGACGGCTTTGTCTACCGCGTGGACATGCGCCTGCGCCCGTTTGGCGACAGCGGTCCACTGGTGCTGAGCTTTGCCGCGCTGGAGGATTATTACCAGGAACAGGGGCGCGACTGGGAGCGTTACGCAATGGTCAAAGCGCGGATCATGGGCGACAGCGACGACGCTTATGCTAACGAACTTCGCGCCATGCTGCGCCCGTTCGTTTTCCGCCGCTACATTGATTTTAGCGTGATCCAGTCCCTGCGTAATATGAAAGGGATGATTGCCCGCGAGGTCCGCCGCCGTGGGCTGAAGGACAATATTAAGCTCGGCGCGGGCGGCATTCGTGAAATTGAATTTATCGTTCAGGTCTTCCAGCTCATTCGCGGCGGGCGAGAGCCGTCGCTGCAGTCGCGCTCGCTCCTGCCGACGCTGAGCGCCATTGAGCAACTGCACCTGCTGCCGGACGGTGACGCGCAAACCCTGCGCGAAGCCTATCTTTTCCTGCGCCGTCTGGAAAATTTGCTGCAAAGTATCAATGACGAGCAGACGCAGACATTGCCGGGCGATGAGCTGAACCGGGCGCGTCTGGCCTGGGGCATGGGTGCGGACGACTGGGCGGCACTGACCGAAACGCTGGACGCACACATGGCAGGCGTGCGCCGCATCTTTAACGATCTGATTGGCGACGATGAAAGTGAATCCCCTGATGATGCGCTCTCCGAGCACTGGCGCGAGCTGTGGCAGGATGCGCTCCAGGAAGATGACACCACGCCGGTGCTGACGCACTTAAGCGATGATGCCCGTCATCGTGTGGTGGCCTTAATTGCCGATTTCCGTCTCGAACTGAACAAGCGCGCCATCGGGCCGCGCGGTCGTCAGGTGCTGGATCATCTGATGCCGCATCTGCTGAGCGAGGTCTGCTCGCGAGAAGACGCGCCGGTGCCGCTGTCGCGCATGATGCCGCTGCTGAGCGGGATTATCACGCGTACCACCTATCTTGAGCTATTGAGCGAGTTTCCGGGCGCGCTGAAGCACCTGATAACGCTCTGCGCCGCGTCGCCGATGGTGGCGAACAAGCTGGCGCGTTACCCGCTGCTGCTGGACGAACTGCTCGACCCGAACACGCTCTATCAGCCGACGGCGACGGATGCGTATCGTGACGAGCTGCGCCAGTATTTGCTGCGCGTGCCTGAAGAGGACGAAGAGCAACAGCTGGAAGCGCTGCGCCAGTTTAAACAGGCACAGATGCTGCGCGTGGCGGCGGCCGATATTGCCGGAACGCTGCCGGTGATGAAAGTGAGCGATCACTTAACCTGGCTTGCGGAAGCGATTATTGACGCGGTTGTCCATCAGGCGTGGGTGCAGATGGTGGCCCGCTACGGTCAGCCAAAACATCTGGCCGATCGAGAAGGGCGCGGCTTCGCGGTGGTGGGTTACGGCAAGCTCGGCGGCTGGGAGCTGGGATACAGTTCCGATCTGGATTTGATCTTCCTGCATGATTGCCCGGTGGACGTGATGACCGACGGCGAGCGCGAAATCGACGGGCGTCAGTTCTATCTGCGCCTGGCCCAGCGCATTATGCACCTGTTCAGCACCCGCACTTCGTCCGGCATTCTGTATGAAGTGGATGCGCGCCTGCGCCCGTCCGGCGCGGCGGGCATGCTGGTGACCTCAACGGAATCCTTCGCCGATTATCAGAAAAACGAAGCCTGGACGTGGGAGCATCAGGCGCTGGTGCGTGCCCGCGTGGTCTATGGCGATCCGCAGCTGCACGCGCAGTTCGATGCGATTCGCAAGGCGGTCATGACCACCCCGCGCGAGGGCAGTACGTTGCAGACCGAGGTGCGCGAGATGCGCGAGAAAATGCGCGCGCATCTGGGCAATAAGCATCGCGATCGCTTTGATATAAAAGCCGACGAGGGCGGTATTACCGATATTGAATTTATCACTCAGTATCTGGTGCTGCTGCACGCTCACGATAAGCCGAAGCTGACGCGCTGGTCGGATAACGTGCGCATTCTGGAACTGCTGGCGCAAAACGACATTATGGACGAGCAGGAGGCGCAGGCCTTAACCCGCGCCTACACCACGCTGCGCGATGAACTTCATCACCTGGCGTTGCAGGAGCAGCCGGGGCATGTCGCGCTGGACTGTTTTGCCGCAGAGCGCGCCCAGGTGACGGCAAGCTGGCAGAAATGGCTGGTGGAGCCGTGCGTAACAAATCAAGTGTGATATTATCGCGCGCAAATTGTGAATCTTTCTGGAGTCAGGAATGAAAGTAACACTGCCAGAGTTTGAACGTGCTGGAGTAATGGTTGTCGGGGATGTGATGCTGGATCGCTACTGGTATGGACCAACCAGCCGTATTTCTCCGGAAGCACCGGTACCGGTGGTTAAGGTCGATACCATTGAAGAGCGTCCCGGCGGCGCGGCAAACGTGGCGATGAACATTGCCTCCCTGGGCGCACAGTCGCGTCTGGTTGGCCTGACCGGCATCGACGATGCGGCGCGTGCGCTGAGCAAGTCGCTGGCGGACGTGAACGTGAAGTGCGACTTCGTTTCTGTTCCGACCCACCCAACGATTACCAAGCTGCGCGTGCTGTCGCGCAACCAGCAGCTGATCCGCCTCGACTTTGAAGAAGGGTTTGAAGGCGTTGATCCTGAGCCGCTGCACGAGCGCATTAACCAGGCGCTGGGTAATATCGGTGCGCTGGTGCTGTCCGACTACGCGAAAGGTGCGCTGGCGAGCGTGCAAACGATGATTCAGCTGGCGCGTAACGCTAACGTGCCGGTGCTGATTGACCCGAAAGGCACCGATTTTGAGCGCTATCGCGGCGCGACGCTGCTGACGCCAAACCTCTCTGAGTTCGAAGCGGTGGCGGGCAAGTGCAAAACCGAAGAAGAACTGGTTGAACGCGGCATGAAGATCATTGCTGACTTCGAGCTGTCTGCGCTGCTGGTGACCCGCTCCGAGCAGGGGATGACGCTGCTGCAGCCGGGCAAAGCGCCGCTGCATATGCCAACCCAGGCGCAGGAAGTGTACGACGTGACCGGTGCCGGTGATACGGTGATCGGCGTGCTGGCGGCGACGCTGGCAGCGGGTAACTCCCTGGAAGAGGCCTGCTACTTCGCGAACGCTGCGGCGGGTGTGGTCGTCGGCAAACTCGGGACCTCAACCGTTTCCCCTATCGAGCTGGAAAACGCGGTGCGCGGGCGTGCCGACACCGGTTTTGGCGTCATGACCGAAGACGAGCTGAAAGTGGCTGTTGCCGCTGCGCGTAAACGCGGCGAGAAAGTGGTGATGACCAACGGCGTGTTCGACATTCTTCATGCGGGTCACGTCTCTTATCTGGCGAATGCGCGCAAGCTGGGCGATCGTCTGATTGTGGCGGTCAACAGCGATGCGTCGACCAAACGTCTGAAAGGCGAAACACGTCCGGTGAACCCGCTGGAGCAGCGCATGATTGTGCTCGGCGCGCTGGAAGCGGTGGACTGGGTGGTGTCGTTTGAAGAAGATACCCCGCAGCGCCTGATTGCTGGCATTCTGCCGGACCTGCTGGTCAAAGGCGGTGATTACAAGCCGGAGCAAATCGCGGGTAGCGAAGAGGTCTGGGCCAACGGTGGTGAAGTGATGGTGCTCAACTTTGAGGACGGATGTTCAACCACCAACATCATCAGGAAGATCCAGAAAGACAGTCAGTAAAAAAACGGGCCAGTTGGCCCGTTTTTTTCATGTCGCGTGGCGGCTGCGCCGCGATCATGTAGGCCCGGTAAGCGAAGCGCCACCGGGCACAACAGGCCGCACTTATGCCTGATCATCCACCGGTGGAATCGCCGGTGCCGGCTTCACTTCTTCCGGTGCATGACGGTTTTCCAGCTCGCTCAGACGCTGTTCCAGCAGCGCCAGCTTCTCGCGGGTGCGCAGCAGAACCTGCGTCTGCACGTCGAACTCTTCGCGGCTAACTAAATCAAGGCGAACCAACTGCGCCTGCAGCGTCTGGCGGATTTTCTTCTCAACGTCATCACCAAATTCACGAATGCCTTTTGGCATGGATTCATGAACCTGACGCGCAATTTGCTCAATTTTCTTTGGGTCAATCATTGTCGTTTCCCTTGATGGAAAGGTGTCAGTGTCCATTGTAGCGCGTCATGCCCGGGGTAAACAAAATTGTTTGATGCTTATGCATTGCCCAGCATAATCAATAGCGTTATAGTTATCTCGCTTATTCTCAGGGCGGGGCGAAATTCCCCACCGGCGGTAAATCAGCTTCACGCTGAAAGCCCGCGAGCGCTTTGGGTGACTACTCAAAGGTCAGCAGATCCGGTGTAATTCCGGGGCCGACGGTTAGAGTCCGGATGGGAGAGAGTAACGATCCAGTCGGGCATGGGCCCGCTCACGTTATCTTTTTGCCGCTTGTTCGGCGCTCCTAAGACTGCCCTGATTCTGGTAACCATAATGTTAATGAGGTTTTTTTACCATGAATCAGACGCTACTTTCCTCTTTTGGCACTTCAATTCAACGTGTTGAACATGCACTGGATGCACTGCGCGAAGGCCGCGGTGTGATGGTGCTTGACGATGAAAACCGTGAAAACGAAGGCGACATGATTTTCGCTGCCGAAAACATGACCGTTGAGCAGATGGCGCTGACCATCCGTCACGGTAGCGGCATCGTATGCCTGTGTATCAACGAAGAACGCCGCCAGCAGCTTGATCTGCCAATGATGGTTGAAAATAACACCAGCGCCTTCGGGACCGGTTTTACCGTGACCATTGAAGCTGCACATGGCGTAACCACTGGTGTGTCGGCGGCTGACCGTTTGACCACCGTGCGTGCAGCCATTGCGGATGGGGCGAAACCCTCCGATCTGCACCGTCCTGGCCACGTCTTCCCGCTGCGTGCGCAGCCGGGCGGCGTGCTGACCCGCGGTGGTCATACCGAAGCAACTATCGATCTGGTGACCCTGGCAGGCTTTAAACCTGCTGGCGTGCTGTGTGAATTGACCAACGATGATGGCACCATGGCGCGCGCGCCGGAGTGCATTACCTTTGCGCGTCTGCACAACATGCCGGTAGTCACGATTGAAGATCTGGTGGAGTACCGCCAGGCGCACGAGCGCAAAGCCAGCTGAAACCGCTGATGTGAAAAAGCCGGGGAAACCCGGCTTTTTTGTGGCTAGTGGTAGTTAATTTTAAACAGCACCACCGTTTCGAACGGACCTGATTGAATGGCTTTTCCCGCGTCGGGGGAGAGCTCCGCGGTATAGGTTTGTTCATAGTTCAACGTACTCCCGGTGAAATCCGCATACTCTTCGTAGTGGTTGAAGGTATAAGGCTGGGTTCCATTGAGGATACGTAGCTTTAAGCCATTTCCAATCAACAGGGCAGTGTCGTTTTCGGAGAGCGACTCCGTCGTGTAAAACGATGAGTCCATTTTAAAGCCATCTGAACACTGGGCGTCCTGCACTTTCGTGGTTTTAACCGTAAAGGTGCGGTTGCGCGTTTGCTGATTCACGATGTCGCGCGCACTGAAGGTACCGAAATCAATCTCCTGGTTCTCAGGATAAATACTGAAGGTTGCGCCGCAGTCGAGGACGGTAATGTTTTCTAACCCGTTAATGTGGTACTTGAGGTTTTTTGCATCGGCCATCTGGTTAACCCCGCCTTTTCCGTCAAACTGCACCACGACGTAGTCCCCCAGCGAACTTTTGTAGCCGTGCGGCGGAACGGCCTTTATACGAACGTAAAGGCGCAGTCGGGCAATGAACGTGCGCGTGGTGTGAATATCATTGGCATTGCCTGAGCATAGCCGGTTCTCCCACCCCATTTGCTTAATTTGTTCCGGGGTGTACATGGTGATGTTGTTATTATCAAGGCACTGGCGGGTATCTACGCCGTTTGGCTGCCCCGTCGCGTCATAATCCATGCCTTCATAGGTAACCCCCAGCTCGTAGTAAGGGTCGGAAGCGGCTGGATAGGGGTTGACCCAGGCATAGACGTCCTCTTTTTCGAAGCTGCCGGCCACATCGTGGTTACAGGTGACCGGGATTTTAATGTCGTCAGATTCCCAGATCTTTTGCCCCACCTGTGCATTGCTGGGGATCGCGAACGGACTGATCGTTTTTGTCTCTTCCACCGGGCCGCCCTGAGCGCCCAGATAGCAATCGAGCGCCAGCGCGGCTTTTAAGGGCAGCAGCGCCAGCAGCATCGCGATCAAAACATTAGTGAGCTTTCGCATCGCTTGTGGCCTTCGCATCCTTAAGTTGGCAGGTCGACGTCCCCTGACAGGTTGCGTCAAGCTTTCGCAGTGCGCCGTAATCGTCGATATAACCAATGCTGTAATAGCTGCCGTGATAGCCGCCGGTGGTGACAGAGGCACTGGTAAAGGGTGCCAGCATCAGGCTGTCAAAGCCGGGCAGCATGGTTTTACCATTTTTGCTTAGCCAGGCGAGGGTGAGGTAATAAGGTGTAGGGTTATGAATTGTCAGCCCTTTTGCCGTTGCCGTCACCTCCATGCGCATTTCAGAACGATCGCCTGCTTTTTTCACGATAGCCTTCGGGCGCCAGAACAGCTTGATACGGCTCTGCATGGCGACCTGCATGACGCTGCGATCATCGTCGAGGCTGGCGCTTTTTGGTGGCACTTCGCGCAGGTTGAAGTAGAAGAGCGATTCCCGATCTTTTGGCAGCGCGCTGGTGGCCGCCTGCTTCACGATCCTGACCTGGGATGACGATCCGGGCTCAATGCGCTGGATCGGAGGAAGCGCCATAAAGTGGCTGTCTTCCTTACGACCGTTTTCGTCTTCGATCCAGGAGAGCGCAAGATAGGGGAGCGTTTTGCTCTGGTTATCGACCTTCAGGCTGCTGGCCTTGTCGGTTTCGGGAAAGACGATGCGGGTACGATCCAGATTGATGGCCGCCTGGGTGGCGAATGCTGTACCGATCAACATCAGGCACAGGCTTTTCAGTGGAGTGAGTTTCATCATAATTTACTGACACGGCAGCATAAGCTGCGAAAGGTTAGTGAGGTGTGAAGGTAGCGTGAAGCGACACTGGCTGGCGTCGCCCCAGGTTACCAGGAATTGCTGCTCGGGCTGTACGGCGCCCAGCCAGACATGGCCCTCGTCGGCAACGATACCCACGTCTTTACCGCTATCCGCCATCTGGACGCGCGCGCCCAGCGGCGGCATGCCTGATGCGGTTCGCAGGATGCCCAGAACATCATTTCCCGCCCGGGTGGCGATCTGGCGGTAGCCGATGGCCCCTTCTGTCCAGGTCGAAGTCATGACGCGGTTATCCACGTCTACGCCTTCGGGGAGATCGTTCAGGTTGACCTGCACGCTCGACGGTGAGTAGCTGGAGAACGAAGGAAGCACCCCGATCCCGAAGGCGTTGGTCTGGTCACGCGACATGTTTAGCGGAATATTGCTGATGCCGTCCGTGCTCACCATGACACGCGGTTCGTTGCCGTAGCTGCGGCGGTGCAGGGCCATGCCTTTTGCCGTACCGGTGAAGGACCCATTCCAGCTGGCGCTGAGGGAGCTGTAGTCATTCGCCTTATAACTTCCGGAAACGTTGAGATCGCCGAGCGGGGAGTAGTGCTGGTAGTTTCCGCTGAACTGCGCGCCTGCATCGGTCTGCTGACTTTCGGTACCGGCAGAAACGCCCCAGGTGTTGTTCTTATCAGAGGTGTCGTACCACGAGAGGGTCTGGCTCAGGTTGTCGCTGTTGCGCAGGTCATAGCTGAGGCGATGGTCAGGATCCAGCGGCACGCTGAGAGACAGGTAGAACTGATTGTCGTCCTCGCGATCTTCATAGTGGGTTTTGCTGAACGATGCCGAAACGCCAAGGTTTTTCCAGCGGCCCAGATCGAAGTTATACCCCGCGGTCAGGCTGCCCGTATTGGATGGCGCTTCGTCCCACCAGGTTTGCCGGAGCAGGCTAAGGTAGAGATTGAGTGACAGCGCGGGAATGTACTGGCTGGCCGTGATGCTAAACGTCTGTTTTTCCGACTGGCTGTCATTATTTTCGCTGTCCAGGAAGCGTGCGTAGCTGAGGAATTGCGGGTCGGAGTAGCGGTAGCTGGCCAGGGTAAGCTGGCTTCCCGTGGTATCAAAGCGTTTGCTGTAGTTGAAGCGATAGCTGTAACCCGTCTGAGAGGGCTTGTTCGGGAGCTGGCTGGTCGCCTGGGTCACATCGAAGGAGAGGGCCCCGATCAGCGCGAGGTTTTGCCCGATGCCCGCTGCGATGGAGCGATAGTTATCGCCATCGGCGAGCGTGCCGCCGTACAGTGAGGTGTTGGAGAACAGGCCCCACGAGAACTCGCCGCTCATAAAGGCACTGTCTTCAAGGGCATGCGATGCATCTTCGCGGGGTTTGCCCACGGCAAGCTTGTAGCGAACCTGGCCCTTGCGCGTCAGGAAGGGCACGGAGGCGGCGGACACCTGAAACGTGCTCACGCGGCCATCGTCTTCGGTAATTTTAACGTCCAGCGTGCCCTGGACGGATTGGTTCAAATCCTGAATGACAAACGGGCCGGGTGGCACCTTAGTTTGATAAATCACGCGGTCAGCGAGACTCACCGTGACGGTGGCGTTAGTTTGCGCAATCCCGGCGATTTGCGGTGCATAGCCGCGAAGAGACCAGGGCAGCATGCGCTCATCGCTGATCAGCGACGCCCCGGTATAGGTAAAGGCATCAAAGATAGCGGACTGAAAGTCTGTCTCACCCAGCGTCAGTTTCGCGCCAAGCGTCGGCAGAGGACGGAACATATAGACGCGTGAGAAGCGGCCGTTATGGGTTGACCCTCCCTCGGCATGCGTTTGATTGTACTGATAATCGCTACGTAGCCGCCATGCACCCAGGTTGGCACCTGCGGTACCGTAGGCGTTCGCGTTATCCGTGCTGCTACCTTCCTGCGGCTGATAATGGCTGGCAAAGAGGTTGTAGTCCAGCAGCACGCCGGCCACGCCGTTGTCCCAGGTGGAGGGGGGCATCCAGTCGTTCGGACGAAATTGCATCATGGCCTGAGGTACGGTGACGTGCAGCGTTTGGGTTGATTGCTCGAAGCGGAATTTAATATCCGCCTGCGGAGTAAAATCCACGCAGCCCTGTTTAAGCGTTAGGGTCTTACGAACAGTGTCCTGAAGGCCAAAGGTGTCTGCCAGTTCTGCGGGAATACAGACTTCGGCTTTGTTATCAACCTCTTTCCAGGTCAGTTCCCAGCCGTTTGCCAGTGGAATATCGTTGATCGCGACGGTGACAAAATAACGTCCTGGCGTAACGGACGTCTCTTCTTTAAAGCGAGAAAGATCAATGCCCGACCGTAAATCTTTATCGATAGCATTAATATTAAATTCAGTGGCAGAGGCGGCGTGCGCAAGCAAGATGGCAGTAATGATGATTATCGATTGTGATTTATTTTTCATCATTCTGTTACTCGAATAAATAAAAAAGCCGACTGGTAAACATCACCAGTCGGTATAACGGATCATGTTTAATCGTTATTTATACATCAGCACATAGTTGGCGTTAGCTTCAACCTGGCCCGCGGTGGCAGTGGTACCTGTCGGCACTTCCATACGCGCTTTAAAGTGCAGCGTCTGGGTGTCTGAATTAGGCAGCAGATCCACCGTTTTTGCCGAGCCAAGGGTGATGTTTGCTTCGTCGTTGTCCAGCAGACGGACACCGACGTTTTCAGCACCGCTTGCATAGGTGTTGCTCAGAAGGCTGGTATCTGATGCGTAGGTGGCGGTGCTGCTGAACGTCACTTCCACTTTGGTTATTGGCGTCGCCGTCTCATCGTCGGGATCTGACAGAACGCAGTTCTGCAGGTTAATATCTACCGCAACGGGGGTGGACTTCTTGTTTGCATTAATGACGGCGGTGGTCACTTCACCGAGATCCACCTCTTTATCAACGCTGTCTGGTGCAATGCTGCAAGGCGCGTCAATAACAACGCCTTTAAATTTAATTTTCCCGGAGCCCTGATCGGCGGCAAATGCTGAACCAGAGACAATTGTTGCCATCGCAACGGCTAACAGTGCTTTTTTACCTGCATGCATGAAAATATCCTTTTCCAATGAATTCATACTCTGAATATTAATTTTCAGAAAATTACCATGAGATTATACCTGTGAAAAAAGAGTGAGTGCGATTAATTGCTCTTAAAAATAAATGTAGTCAACATTAAAATATAATCTGAAGTGATCTTTAGTATCGGATTAACAGCGAAAAATGGATTTTTCAGTCGCGTGAAACAAAGGTCATATTAGCGATAATAATGTCTTATTTAAAAGTTGACTTTCAGGAAATAAATAAATGTAAAAATACGTGTAAAAAAAAGAGACTATCAGTGAGTACTATTTTTTCATTGAATTTATTAATTTTTAGTATGTTTGCCACCGCCGATGCCTGCTGCCTGGCGCTGAATCAGGTTCAATCTCATCACTGACATTCATTTTTTCTTATGTTGTTCCGGATGTTCAAATTTCCTGATGATGATCTTCATGCTTATCTGCGTTCATCTGCGCCAGATTGCGCGTAATGTAGCACCATTAAATTAACACCTTCTGTAAGGATATCATCATGACTTCTTCCCGTATGCCCGCCCTGTTTATAGGCCACGGAAGCCCAATGAATGTTCTCGAAGACAACGTCTATACCCGCGCCTGGCGTCAGCTGGGGGAGACGTTGCCGCGGCCGAAAGCGATTGTGGTGGTATCTGCACACTGGTTCACCCGGGGAACGGGCGTGACCGCCATGGAAACGCCAAAAACCATACATGATTTTGGCGGCTTCCCGCAGGCGCTTTATGACACGCACTATCCGGCACCGGGCTCGCCTGCACTGGCAGAGCGTCTGGTCGAACTGCTGGCGCCTGTTCCTGTAGCGCTGGATAAAGAGGCCTGGGGCTTTGACCACGGCTCGTGGGGCGTGCTGATTAAAATGTATCCTGATGCGGATATCCCGATGGTGCAGCTCAGCATCGACAGCACCAAACCGGCAGCCTGGCATCTGGAAATGGGGCGTAAGCTGGCGACGCTGCGTGATGAAGGCATCATGCTGGTGGCGAGCGGCAACGTGGTGCATAACCTGCGCACGGCACGCTGGCACGGTGAAAATACGCCGTACCCGTGGGCTACTGCTTTCAACGATTACGTGAAAGCCAATCTGACCTGGCAGGGACCGGGTGAAGAGCACCCGTTAGTGAACTATCTGGATCACGAAGGCGGTTCGCTCTCTAACCCGACGCCGGAACACTTCCTGCCGCTGCTGTACGTTCTTGGCGCGTGGGATGGTCAGGAGCCGGTGACACTCCCGGTCGATGGTATTGAGATGGGCAGTCTGAGTATGCTGTCGGTGCAAATTGGGTAAAAACATGCCGGGTGGCGGCTTCGCCTTACCCGGCCTACATGTCGCGCGTAGGCCCGGTAAGCGTAGCGCCACCGGGCAAGTTTTACTCAATAAAAATATGCGGATAAAAGCGTGACAGATCCTGCGTGATCAGCGCGCGATCTTCGCGAATGCCAATCCCGGCGGGCTGGTCGTTAATCAGCCAGCTGCCAATCAGCGTATAGCTGTCGCCAAACTTCGGCAGTTGATAGAATGCCTGGACGATCATCCCTTCTTCGCCGTACGGTCCTTCAACCGCTTCCACCGTTTTGCCGTTTTCGATAATCGACACGTTCGCGCCTTCGCGGGAGAAAATCGGCTTAACGACGTATTTCTCCATCGGCGGGAAATCATCTTCTGCAAAATACGCTGGCAGCAGGTTTGGGTGGTTCGGGAACATTTCCCACAGCATCGGCAGCAGAGCTTTGTTAGAGATAATGCTTTTCCATGCCGGCTCCAGCCAGCGCACGCCCGCATCTTCCAGCTTGGTGGAGAACATTTCGCGCAGCATGTATTCCCACGGATAGAGCTTGAAGAGGTTGCTGATCACCTGATCCTGCATATCCGTAAACTGACCTTTTTCTCCCAAACCGATATCTTCGATATAAAGGAATTCAGTCGCCACGTCGGCTTCGGCGGCACAGTCCTGCAGATACTGCACCGTTCCACGGTCTTCTTCCGTGTCGCGGCAGCAGGCGAGGTGCAGCAGGTTGAAGCCAAACTGCTCGCGCAGCTCGGCGAAACGCGCGATAAGCTTCTCCTGCAGGCTGTTGAACTGGTCGCTGCCTGCCGGCAGGTTTCCGGCGTTCATCTGATCTTCCAGCCAAATCCACTGGAAGAATGCCGCCTCGTACAGAGAGGTTGGCGTATCCGCGTTGTTTTCCAGAAGCTTAGGCTCGCCCACGCCGTCCCATGCCAGATCGAGGCGAGAGTAGAGCGAAGGCTGATTTGTTTTCCATGACTGACGAACAAAGCTCCAGGTGTGCTTTGGAATGCGGAATTTGGTCATCAGCTCGTCGCTGTCGATGACTTTCTCCACCACCTTCAGGCACATCTGGTGCAGTTCTGCGGTCACGTCTTCAAGCTTTTCCACCTGAGCGAGCGTGAGCTTGTAGTAAGCATCTTCACACCAGTACGGTTCCCCGTACATGGTGTGGAAGTTAAACCCGTACTCGGTCGCTTTTTCGCGCCAGTCCGGGCGTTCGGTAATACTGACTCGTTCCATGATCAGCCGCCCATTGAGCGACTAGAGGTGCCTGACGCACTGCGCTGCATGCTGGTCTGTTTCGCCACAGACTCACCAAACCCACCGCGAGTAATGGTGTTGGTGGTCGCAGGTTTCGGCGCCATTGCGGTTTTCGGAACGGTCACGGTACGGCCCGGGGTTGCTGCGCCGTAGCCTTTGCCGCTGGCATCGGTATATTGACCATAGGCCGGGCTGGCCGGGTTTTTCGAGCTAAACAGCGGCTGCTGCTGGTAACCCGCGCCGCCACCCATCAGGCGGCCCATCATGTAACCTGCCATTAATGGCATCCAGAAGCTGCCGCTGGACTGCGCCTGCGCCTGATTTTCCGGCGCCATACCTGCCTGAGCTGGCGTCTGCTGGCACTGGCCTTCACCAAACTCCGCCACACAGTCTTCACGTGAGGCATACTTCGGCGCAGTGCGTTCCGCTTCTTTCAGCGCGTTGGTGTACGCCGTCTTACATTCTGCGGCCTGACCGGTTGCAGCGGAACAGTCATCTGCGTTTTGATACAGCGAAACCGTTTCGTCGTTTTTCTCACAGCCTGCCAGCATAAAGACAGCCGTAACCGCCAGCGCAACGGGCGTGAGGTGGCGCGCATTCCAGCTTTTGCGGAACGACGCGTGATTAATCGTTTTTGTCCGTTTCATATTTGTCTTCCAGGACCCAGTGGTAATAACGCTCAGGATAGAGGATGAGTGGTTGAAAATGAAGCGAAGAGGGGCGGAATCAGGGGGATCTTTACGTTGGCTTACGTTCGGGTGTGATTTTGCGCCGGGTGGCGCTTCGCTTACCCGGCCTACGATTAAGTAGGCCCGATAAGCGAAGCGCCATCGGGCAATGCTTAATGACGGAACGGGTTAGAACCGCTGCTTGCGGGGGCCGTGCTACGCGCGGCGGCTGGCTGTGCCGCAGGGGTGCTACCGTTAGCGTTGAAGTTATCAACGGCGGCAACCTGATCCGGGTTCTCAGGCGCGACGCTTTCTGGCGACGTTGAAACCGGTTTGCCCAACGTGCTGTTCAGCATCTGCAGATCCTGCTCGTTCAGCGTACCCAGAGCCTGTTTGATGTTCAGCTGGTTAATCAGGTACTGGTAACGTGCGCTGGAGAGCTGCTGTTTCGCGTTGTACAACGTGGTGGTCGCGTCGAGCACGTCAACAATCGTACGTGTACCCACGGAGTAACCGGCTTCCATCGCGTCCAGGGAGCTCTGTGCAGACACCACGGCCTGTTTATAGGCATTGATGCTGCTGATAGAGGCGTTCACGTTGTTGAAGGAAGAGCGAACGGTCTGCACCACGTTGCGGTGCGCGCTTTCCAGCTGCTCGCTCGCGCCAACAAAGTTGTACTGCGCCTGTTTCACCTGCGAGTTAACCTGACCACCCTGGTACAGCGGCAGGGAGAAGCTCAGGCCCACTTTGTTCTGGCCCATATTGCTGTCGTCATACTGTGACGTATTGGTTTTAGAGCCGCTGTAGCTGGTATCAGAGACGCCGGTAGACGCGCTCAGGCTCAGGGTTGGCAGGTGGCCGTCCTGCGCCTGACGAATTTGCTCGCGGGCCAGATCCTGGCTCAGACGCGCCTGCAGCAAGCTCAGGTTGCGGTTTTCCGCCTCTTTCAGCAGCGCGTTAACCGCCTGCGGTTTATCCGTCTTAAAGCTGTCCACGTTCAGAGAGGCCAGCTCAGGATAGTAGTTGCCGGTGACCTGACGCAGCGCTTCGAGCGCGTTGTCGAGGTTATTACGCGCGGTCACTTCGTTAGCCAGCACGGTGTCGTACTGTGAACGGGCGTTCTGTACGTCGGTGATCGCTACCAGACCCACGTTGAAGCGCTGGGTGGTTTGATCCAACTGACGGTAAATCGCCTGTTTCTGCGCTTCAGTGTAGGAGAGCGCGTCGATGGCGCTCAGCACGTTGAAATACGCGGTGGCCGTGTTCAGGATCAGCGTCTGCTGATCGGTCTGATAGGTGACGTCCTGAATACCCGCGCTCTTTTCCTGCAGGGTCAGGGCACGCCATTTGGACATATCAAACAGCGTCTGTGTTAATTGCAGTGAGGCGCTGGTAGCATTGGAGTTAACGCCGTTAGCGTCGCGGAAACCGTTGCTGTAGGTATAATCTGCACCTAAACCTAACTGCGGCAGCAGTGGGCTACGCGCTTCGTTAATCTTTTCAAACGCAGCATCACGATCGGCCGCTGATTTACGTAAATCAGGGTTGCCCAGACGTGCCTGCTGGTAGACCTGTAACAGGTTTTCCGCCTGGCTCATTGCACTGAAGCCCGTCAGGCTCAGGCCGATAAGGATGGGGAGCAATTTCTTCATTTGCATTCCTTGTTGTGAAGCAGTATTAGCGCTGATCTAATTAAAAAATAATTGCCGATTCTAACAGAATCATCCACACCAAAAGGTTGGCGTTACGTGCCATCTGGCGGTAATTTGCACCAATCTACCATATAGCCTTACAAACGGCAGCCAAACAGCCTTGAAATTCACAATTTCATCACCATTGCTACCAGGACTCGACTCATGCAAAAACCAGAAAAGTTGCCCGTGACATTCGCCAAAAACGATGTAGAAATTATTGCACGAGAAACGCTTTATAGCGGTTTTTTTTCAATGGATCTTTACCGTTTCAGGCATCGCCTGTTTAACGGTGAAATGAGCGGCGAAATCAGACGCGAAATTTTTGAGCGCGGGCATGCGGCTGTCTTGCTACCCTTTGACCCAGTGCGTGACGAAGTTGTGCTGGTGGAGCAGATCCGCATCGCCGCGTATGACGTCAGTGAGAGCCCGTGGCTGCTGGAGATGGTGGCCGGGATGATCGAAGAGGGCGAGACGGTTGAAGACGTCGCCCGCCGCGAGGCGCTGGAAGAGGCCGGGCTGGTGGTTGGTCGTACAAAACCGGTGTTGAGTTATCTGGCGAGCCCGGGGGGCACCAGCGAGCGCTTGTCCATCATGGTGGGCGAAGTGGACGCCACGACGGCGGAAGGGATCCACGGTCTGGCTGATGAAAACGAAGATATTCGGGTTCATGTGGTGAGCCGGGAACAGGCTTATCAGTGGGTAGAAGAGGGGAAAATCGACAACGCAGCGTCTGTCATTGCCCTGCAATGGCTGCAACTGCATTATCAGACATTACGAAACGAGTGGAAAAAATGAAGCGCTATACACCTGACTTCCCAGAAATGATGCGCCTGTGCGAAACCAATTTCGCACAATTGCGCCGCCTGCTGCCGAGAAATGACGCACCCGGCGAAACGGTAAGCTATCAGGTGAGCAATGCGCAGTATCGGTTAACGATAACAGAATCAACGCGCTACACTACGCTGGTCGAAATTGAACAAACGGCGCCCAGCATTAGCTACTGGAGCCTGCCGTCAATGACGGTGCGCCTCTATCATGATGCGATGGTCGCTGAAGTGTGTTCGAGTCAGCAGATCTTTCGCTTCAAGGCGCGGTATGATTACCCGAATAAAAAGTTGCATCAACGCGACGAAAAGCATCAAATTAACCAGTTTTTAGCCGACTGGCTAAGATATTGTTTAGCACATGGAGCAATGGCGATTCCGGTTTGTTAGCGTCATAAACCTACCTAAGGACACCATTTGGAAAGCCTGTTGAACCTGACTGTTGCTGGTGGGGCGCCAGTCAGGATATTACAAATCACCGATACCCACCTTTTTGCCGAAAAGCATGAGACGCTGCTCGGGGTGAATACCTGGGAGAGCTATCAGGCAGTACTTAGCGCCATTCACGCTGAACATCGCGACTGCGATCTGATAGTTGCAACAGGCGATCTGGCGCAGGACCAATCCTCCGCGGCCTACCAGCATTTTGCTGAAGGCATCGCGAGCTTTAGCGTGCCTTGCGTCTGGCTGCCGGGAAACCACGATTTCCAGCCCGCGATGTACAGCTCCCTTCAGGACGCGGGGATTTCTCCGGCGAAGTGTGTTTTTGCGGGTGAAAAGTGGCAGATCCTGCTGCTGGACAGCCAGGTATTTGGCGTCCCGCACGGTGAGTTAAGCGAGTTTCAACTCGACTGGCTGGAGACCAAACTGGCTGCCGAACCTGAACGTCATACCCTGCTGTTGCTGCATCATCATCCGCTCCCGGCGGGCTGCAGCTGGCTCGATCAACACAGCCTGCGTAACTCCGCCGCGCTGGATCGCGTGCTGACGAAGTTCCCCCGCGTGAAACATCTGCTGTGCGGACACATTCATCAGGAACAGGATCTCGACTGGAACGGGCGCCGCATGCTGGCGACGCCGTCGACCTGCGTGCAGTTTAAACCGCACTGTGCCAACTTTACGCTGGATACTATCGCGCCAGGCTGGCGCTGGCTGGAACTGCATGCCGACGGCACGCTGACCACGGAAGTCTGCCGTCTGGCAGGCGCACAATTCCGACCAGATACCGCTTCAGAAGGCTATTGATGTCTACGCTCCTTTATCTGCACGGATTCAACAGCTCGCCGCGCTCCGCAAAAGCGACACAGTTTCGCCAGTGGCTGAGCGAGCATCACCCCCATGTTGAGATGATTATCCCGCAGCTGCCGCCTTATCCGGCGGAGGCGGCGGAAATGCTCGAATCCATCGTGCTTGAACACGGCGGTGAATCGTTTGGTGTGGTCGGCTCATCGCTGGGCGGGTACTACGCCACCTGGCTCTCGCAATGCTTTATGCTGCCGGCCGTTGTGGTGAATCCGGCGGTACGGCCATTTGAGCTGCTGAGGGACTTTCTTGGTGAAAACGAGAACCCCTACACCGGGCAGCAATATGTGCTAGAGTCACGCCATATTTACGATCTCAAAGTTATGCAGGTCGACCCGCTTGAAGCGCCGGATCTCATCTGGCTGTTGCAACAGACGGGTGATGAAGTGCTGGATTACCGCCAGGCAGTGGCGTATTACGCATCCTGCCGCCAGACTATAGAAGAAGGCGGAAACCATGCTTTCACGGGCTTTGAGAATCATTTCAACCAGATTGTCGATTTTCTTGGACTGCACAGCCACTGACAATCAATGCGAATTGCTAGTTTAAATCATGACGCAAACCTATAACGCTGATGCCATTGAGGTCCTCACCGGGCTTGAGCCGGTTCGCCGCCGCCCGGGGATGTACACCGATACAACGCGCCCAAACCACCTGGGCCAGGAAGTTATTGATAACAGTGTGGACGAAGCGCTGGCGGGCCATGCCAAACGCGTTGACGTCATCCTGCATGCCGATCAATCGCTGGAAGTTATCGACGACGGGCGCGGCATGCCGGTGGACATCCACCCGGAAGAGGGCGTGCCTGCCGTTGAGCTGATCCTGTGTCGTCTGCACGCGGGCGGTAAGTTCTCCAACAAAAACTACCAGTTCTCCGGCGGTTTGCACGGCGTGGGGATCTCCGTGGTTAACGCCCTGTCCAAACGGGTGGAAGTGAACGTCCGTCGCGACGGTCAGGTCTATAACATCGCGTTTGAAAACGGCGAAAAGGTGCAGGATTTGCAGGTTGTCGGCACGTGCGGCAAACGCAACACCGGTACCAGCGTCCACTTCTGGCCAGACGAAAGCTTCTTCGACAGCCCGCGTTTTTCCGTTTCTCGCCTGACGCACCTGCTGAAAGCGAAAGCGGTGCTCTGTCCGGGCGTAGAAATCACTTTTACCGATCACGTCAACAACACCGAGCAGACCTGGTGCTACGCCGATGGTCTTAATGACTATCTGTGCGAAGCGGTAAACGGCCTGCCGACGCTGCCGGAAAAACCGTTCGTCGGTAACTTTAGCGGTGACACTGAAGCGGTGGACTGGGCGCTGCTGTGGCTGCCGGAAGGCGGCGAGCTGCTGACGGAAAGCTACGTCAACCTGATTCCAACCATGCTTGGCGGTACGCACGTCAACGGCCTGCGTCAGGGCCTGCTGGATGCGATGCGCGAGTTCTGCGAATACCGCAACATTCTGCCGCGCGGCGTGAAGCTGTCGGCGGAAGATATCTGGGATCGCTGCGCCTACGTGCTCTCCGTGAAGATGCAGGATCCGCAGTTTGCCGGCCAGACCAAAGAGCGTCTGTCGTCACGTCAGTGTGCGGCATTCGTCTCCGGCGTGGTGAAAGATGCCTTTACCCTGTGGCTGAACCAGAACGTTCAGGCGGCAGAGATGCTGGCTGAAATGGCGATTTCCAGCGCCCAGCGCCGTCTGCGTGCGGCGAAGAAAGTGGTACGTAAAAAGCTGACCAGCGGCCCTGCGCTGCCGGGCAAGCTGGCGGACTGTACCGCACAGGACCTCAACCGTACCGAGCTGTTCCTCGTGGAAGGGGACTCGGCGGGCGGGTCGGCCAAGCAGGCGCGCGATCGTGAATATCAGGCGATCATGCCGCTTAAGGGTAAGATCCTGAACACCTGGGAAGTCTCTTCAGATGAAGTGCTGGCTTCGCAGGAAGTGCATGATATTTCCGTAGCGATCGGTATCGATCCTGACAGCGACGATCTGAGCCAGCTGCGTTACGGCAAGATCTGTATCCTCGCGGATGCGGACTCCGATGGTCTGCACATTGCCACGCTGCTGTGCGCGCTTTTCGTGAAGCACTTCCGCACGCTGGTGAAAAACGGTCACGTCCACGTTGCGCTGCCGCCGCTGTACCGTATCGACCTCGGCAAAGAGGTTTATTACGCACTGACGGAAGAAGAGAAGGCGGGCGTGCTGGAGCAGCTGAAGCGTAAGAAGGGCAAGCCTAACGTCCAGCGCTTTAAAGGGCTGGGTGAGATGAACCCGATGCAGCTACGTGAAACGACGCTGGATCCGAATACGCGCCGTCTGGTGCAGCTGACCATCAGCGACGAAGACGAACAGCAAACGAATGCCATGATGGATATGCTCCTTGCCAAGAAACGTTCGGAAGACCGACGTAACTGGCTGCAGGAGAAGGGTGATATGGCGGATATTGAGGCCTGATGCACTCACCCACAGGGAGAGGGAATGGATCGTAGGCCCGGTAAGCGTGAGCGCCACCGGGCTTTTTTACATCAAAACTCCATCTTCACCGTAAACTGCACTTCACGCGGATCGCCGATTTGGTTGCCCAGATTATTGGTCGCGATAGATGACGTGTAGTAGGTCTTATCAAACAGGTTCTTCACGTTGACCTGCAGCGTCACCGGATACTGCAGCTTCATCTTGTACGCCGCAAACGCATCCGCCACGAAATAGCCCGGCAGATAATAATCCGCACCGTTGGTCGCTGAGCGACGGCTCACGCCATGTCCGCCGCCGCCGAGGGTCAGCGTATTCCCGGCAAACGCATTATGAATATCGTAGGTCAGGAACAGGGAACCGGTATGGCGCGGTACGTTTGGCAGCGGTTTACCCGCATAGTCCGGGTCTTCCAGCACTTTCGCGTCGGTATAGCCGTAGCTGGCGATAATGTTGGTGTTCTCCGTCAGCGACCCGGCGAGATCCACCTCTACGCCCTGAGAACGCACGCGGCCCGCGGTTTTGGCGATGGTTTCGCCTCCGATGCTTTCGGTATACAGCACGTTGCGTTTGTGAATATCAAACAGCGCGATGTTGGCAGTAACCCCGTCGAACAGGTCGAACTTTGCGCCCACTTCGTAGGCATTCGACGTTTCCGGCGGCAGGTCGCCAATATAGCTCGCTATGGACGACTGCGGCATAAACGTCTGGGAGTAGTTAGCAAACAGCGAAACGGACGGCGTGAGTTTGTAAACCAGCCCCAGCTTTGGCGTCCACTGTTCGTCGCGACTGTCGGTGTTAACGTTGAAAGGACGGCCTTTACCGGCGTACTGGGTGTAATACTGATAGCGCATCCCGGCGACGGCGATCCATTTATCGGTCAGGTACAGGGCATCCTGCGCGTAGGCAGAGTAACTCTCCTGCTTCAGCGTCTGGTCGCTGTCAGCGGCGGAGACGGTTGTACACTTGTCGAGTTTGCCGTAAACCGGATGGTAAATATTGAATCCTTTGACGTTCTTACAGCGCATCATGTCCGTACGCAGCAGATCGTAATTTTCATACGACACGCCGGTCAGGATCTCATTGTAAAAGCCCGCGATATCCACGTTGCCCTGCAAATCCGCGCGGGTGCTGTGCATGCGCTGGGTTGAGCCCTGGGTCGCATCCACGCGACGGGTCAGGTTACCGGTTTTGGCATCGTAGGCCATTACGCGGGCCTGGTTATCGCTGTATTTATCCTGGCTGTAGCTGTAGTCGAACTTCGCGGTCCACTGGCTATTAAGGCGGTATTCCGCGTTAAGCTGAGCGAGATCGGACTGCCCGTCAGTGATGTTAAACGGCTCGTCAAAACGGGTATTACGATCGACGTTCACCGGCTGTTTGGTGTTGAGGTCGAAGATCGTGCCGCGATCGAACGGCGTTTTATAGTCGCGGTGGGAATAGAGCACGGTCACCGTGGCATCATCGCCAAACCAGGTCAGGGAGGGGGCGATAAAGGTGCTGCGTTCGTTACCGAAATTGCGCCAGTAGTCCTCGTCCTGGTACTCCCCCGTCAGGCGGTACGCCAGACGGGTCCCGTCAATCGGGCCGGTCACGTCAACCTGTCCGGTGCCGCCGCCAAAGCTGGAGGAGGTGGCAGAAATTGCGCCGCCGAAGGTTTTCTCCGGGCGCTTAGTGACGACATTAATCAGGCCGCCCGGATCGAGAATGCCATAAAGCGTTGAGGCCGGGCCTTTCAGCACCTCCACGCGTTCGGTAGCGGCGTTGAAGCTACGCGGCAGGACGGTACGCAGACCGTTGGTCATGATCGAGCCGTCGCGGTTCGCGCCAAATCCACGGCGCACAAAGGCATCCTGCGTACCGCCCAGGGTGTTGGTCTGAACCACGTTGCTGACGTTATACAGCGCTTCATCGAGCGTGGTAGCGTGCTGATCCGCAAGCACTTTATCGCTGACGGTATTCACTACCTGCGGGATATCCAGCATGGGCATGGTGGTCAGCGTCGCGGTGGAGGTGTTCAGCGGCTGGTAGCCGTTGGTGGCCTCCGCCACGGCAGTGGGATCGGCGATAACGGTAAGCGTTTCGCCGTCTTTAGCCGTATTAGCGTCTGCGGCCTGTACCAGCGGTGCGATAAACAGCAGAGAAAAGAGCGCGCGCCCTTTTACCCCAGAGAGTGAAGGTGTGAACGTAGCCATTACATCTGTTATCCCGAAATATCCGTGAATCACCTTCACGGAAGAATGTGTGAGTCATTGCCCTTAATGGTCTGCTCGTTAGCCAGAACCGGCATCGAACATGTAATTGAGAATCATTCAATCATGCAGGCATGTAGTAGTAAATGAAAAAAGATAAAAATTGGCTACACAGGCGAAACGTGACGGAAATACAAAAGGTTAACCATTTAATTGATTGAAAAATAGATATTTATTTGTATTTTGTGTCGCGTATCAATGCCCCGTTACCCCTGGTTTTTTAAGGGTATTTCTTCACTTGACTACTACATGACGCGGCGGCAAACTCTCAAAAGAGAATGATTTTTATTTATATTTATTGCTGTTTTTCATTACGTTGGCATTCACGTGGCTCACAACACCCAAAAACCGGGACTGGTTCTGGAGAATCTTTCTGCCGGTTACCAGAAAAAAATCATCGTTGATGATATCTCCCTTGCGATCCCGCAGCAGAAAATAACCGTTCTGGTGGGCGCGAACGGCTGCGGAAAATCGACGCTGCTGAGTACGATTGCGCGCTTACTCCAGCCGCTGGGCGGCGCGGCCGTTCTCGACGGCAAGGCAATCCACGCGCAGCCGACGAAAGCGGTCGCCCGCCAGCTTGGCATCCTGCCGCAGTCGCCGCTGCTGCCGGAAGGGTTAACCGTTTTCGAGCTGGTCTCGCGCGGGCGTTTCCCGTGGCAGAATTTTATGCGCCAGTGGAGCGACGAAGACGAGCGGGCAGTGGAAGAGGCGCTGCGCCTGACCGGCACGGCGGAGTTTGCCCATAGGCCTGTCGAGAGCCTGTCCGGCGGCCAGCGCCAGCGCTGCTGGATCGCCATGGCGCTGGCACAGCAAACGCCGTATATCCTGCTGGATGAACCGACAACCTTCCTCGATCTCCGCTATCAGGTGGAAATCCTCGAACTGCTGCATACGCTGACCCGCGCGCATGGACGTACCGTGGTAGTGGTGCTGCACGATCTTAACTTCGCCGTGAATTATGGTGATTCACTGGTCTTTTTACGCCAGGGAAAAGTGGAGGGCGTATTACATGAGGGCGACGTCTGCACGCCGGCGTTGATTAAAGCGGTATTTGATGTCGACGTGCATATGTCCATCAATCCGCTGACCGGCAAACCGTTCTTTATGCCGTTCCGCCAGGTCACGGAACAGCCATGATGCGCACCTCTCTGGCTTTCCTGCTTTTCACCTTGCTGCTGGCGATGGGCGCGATTGCGCATCTGGGTATCGGTGCGCGTTTTATCGCCCCGAAGACGGTGGTGGAGGCCTTCTTCCATTTCGACCCGCGCAATTTCGACCATAACATCATTATCAAACTGCGGCTGCTGCGTCTCTGCGGCGCGATGGTGACAGGTGCTGCCCTCGGCGTCGCGGGCGTGCTGCTGCAATCCGTGATCCGCAACCCGCTCGGCGAACCGCATATTCTGGGGCTCAATGCCGGGGCGGCACTGGCGGTGGTACTGACGAGCGCGCTTGGGCTCACGCTGCCGTTTGGACGCCCACTGATTGCCGCCGCTGGCGCCGCTGCGCTGTTTCTGCTGGTACTGATGTTCTCCTCGTCCGGCCGCGCAGGACTTATGCCGATGAAGGTGACCCTGTGCGGCGTGGCGATGTCGGCGTTTGCCGCGTCGATTACCGCCACGGTGCTCATTCTGGATGAACAGACGCTGCTCGCCATGCGGACCTGGCTGGCGGGAGATTTAGCAGGGCTTAGCGGTGAAACGATCGCCGCTGCCCTGTGGGTGGCGGCCATGGGGTTTGTGCTGGCGCTCGGGTTATCGCCCTCGCTCAATATGCTGGCGATGGGCGACAGGATGGCGCAGGGGCTGGGCGTGTCGCTGCTGAAAACCCGCCTGCTCGCTCTGCTTTCTATCGCGCTGCTCTGCGGAGCGGCGGTCTCCCTCGCCGGGCCGATTGGCTTTATCGGCCTTGTGGTGCCGCAGCTCATTCGCCGTGTGGTGTCGGTCGATCTGCGCGTGATGGTGCCGCTCTCTGCCTTGTGCGGGGCACTGGTTCTGCTGCTGGCGGACATTGCTGCCCGCACGCTGTTTACGCCCTGGGAGCTGGCAACCGGCATCATGACTGCCCTGGTCGGCGCGCCCGTCTTTATCTTCATGGCTGCAAGGATGTTCAAATGAACCGGGCTGGATTGCGCGCGTTACGCGTGGGGGCTTTCTCGGCGCTGGTTCGTCCAAAAGCGCTGGTGTGCCTGGCCGTCCTGACGCTGGCGGCCTGCTTGCTTACCGCATTTGGCCTGACGCACGGCTCGCTTCCCGTTCCCGCATCCGCCATCGGGCGGGCGCTGTTTTATCCCGAAAGCCTGACCCCAGAGACGCACTACATCGTGATGGATATCCGTCTGCCGCGCCTGCTGATGGCGATACTGTGCGGCGCGATGCTCGGCATGGCTGGCGCAGCAATGCAGTCCATTACCCGCAATGGCCTGGCGGACCCGGGGCTTATCGGCGTGAAAGAGGGCTGTAGCGCGGCGGTACTGCTGCTGATTTTTCAGTTTCCGGCGCTGGGACTAGGCTGGCGGCCGCTGGTCGGCATAGCCGGAGGCCTACTCACTGCGCTGCTGGTGGTGGCCCTGGCGCGTGATATTTCGCGTCCACGATTCATTCTGATCGGCATCGGCGTTTCATGGGCCTTCGCCGCGGCAATGGGCGTCTTTATGACCACGGCGGACGTGCGCGACGTGCAGACGGCGATGCTATGGCTGGCGGGAAGCCTGCACGCGGCAAACTGGACGCTGGTCAGCATTGCGGCGGCCTGGTCGCTTCCGGCATTTGCGCTGCTGTTATTAACCGCCCGCGCTGCCGACGTGGCGCTGCTCGGCAACCACGCGGCGGCGGGGCTGGGGGTGCGCACAAACAGACTGGCGCTGCTGCGCGTTCTCGCCCCGGTGGTACTGACGGCGGCCTGCGTCTCCTGCGTGGGTAGTATTGGTTTTGTCGGGCTTATTGCGCCACATATGGCGCGCCTGCTGCTGCGCGGCGGGCAAACCGCGCTCCTGACGGGAAGCGCCGTGCTGGGGGCGCTGCTGGTGCTGCTGGCGGATAACGTCGGGCGGCTGGCATTCCTCCCGCTGCAGCTGCCTGCGGGCATTGTGATTTCACTGATTGGTGGACCCTTTTTCCTGCTGCTGCTCTGGCAGCGTCGGGACAGATTTTAGGAGACTATGATGCGCGTACTGTTTGCGATGCTGTTGCTGGTGGGCTTTGCGGTGGGTGCGGTCGAGCCGACCCAGACGTTTACGGACGATCTGAACCGGAAAGTGGTGGTACCGGTACATCCGAAACGGATCGTCTCGTTACACGATCTGGATATCACCATTCCACTGATTGAGCTTGGCGTACCGCCCGTGGCGAGCCATGGCCGCACGCGACCGGACGGTAGCCACTTTCTGCGGTCCAGCGGCATGTTGACCGGCGTCGACTTCGATAATTCCGACATCAAGTTTATCGGCACTGCCGATATCGACATTGAGGCCATCGCCGCGGCAAAACCGGACCTGATCATTACCGAGCCGACCCGCAACACGCCGGTGGAGCAGCTGGAAAAGATAGCCCCGACGGTGAGTATCGATCATCTCGACGGCGGCGCGCCGGAGATCTACCGCAAACTGGCGCAGCTGACGGGCACGCAGGCGCGGCTCAAGGTTCTTGAACGCCGCTATCAGGAACAAATCAAGGCGCTGAAGGCGACTATCGACACACGCAAAATCACCGTGTCGGTGATTCAGGCTAATCAGGGGAAAATCAACGCCATGCACAGCTACCATTCGCTGGGGCGCGTCCTGCGTGATGCCGGGTTTACCTTCCCGCCGCTGATTGAGTCCATCCCGGAGGGCGGGCGGATTGACGTCAGTGCTGAACGGCTGCCGGAGCTGGATGCTGATTTCGTTTTCGCTACCTGGCGCGGGGATACGGGCGGCAAACCGCAGGATGAGCTGGCAGCGATGGATGCGGTCATGCCCGGCTGGTGCCAGTTCCTGAATGCCTGCCGAACCGGCCACTACGTACTGATCTCGCGCGAAGAGGCCATCTCGAACTCGTTCGCCTCGTTAGGGCTCATGGCCGCGCAGGTGCAGTCGCAGATTGCCGGACGTCCTTTGCCGGAGGCGTCACGATGAGCCGAAAAGTCGATGTTTTCGGCGACCGCCTCCGCTCGCGGGCGCACCAGCTTACGCCGCGGCTGCTGCTGGTGGCGCGCTATATCAATGAAAATCGTGAAGCGGTGATGGAACAGACGGCGATGGAGATCGCGACGCTGCTTAAAACGTCGGATGCTACCGTCGTCCGCGCCATCCAGGCACTCGGTTTTGGTGGATTGCGCGATCTCAAGCAGACGCTGGAGCAGTGGTTTGGTCCGGTGGTGACCTCCAGCGAAAAGATCTCCACCACGGTGAATACGCTTACCAGCGACGTCAATGCGAGCATTGATTTCGTGCTGGAGGGGCACCAGCATACCTGTAACGTCTTGTCTGAACCCCACAACCGCCTCGCGATGGCGCAGGCGGTCTCACTGCTGGCTCAGGCGAGGCAGGTTGCCCTATTTGGTATTGGCGCGTCCGGGATTCTGGCCGAATACACTGCCAGATTGTTCAGCCGGATGGGACTCCCCGCCATGCCGCTCAACCGTACCGGGATAGGGCTTGCGGAACAGTTGATTGGGCTCCAGCGCGGCGATGTGCTGATCATGATGGCGCAAAAATCTGCGCATCGGGAAGGACAAACCACGCTGCGCGAGGCGAAACGCCTGGGGATCCCCACCGTTTTGCTGACCAATGCCACCGACTCACAATTCAGTAAAGAGGCCAGCGTGGTGATCCACGTCCCGCGTGGCGGAGAGAAGGGTAAAATCCCGCTTCATGGCACGGTGCTGCTGTGTCTGGAGATGATTGTTTTATCCGTTGCCTCCACCGAGCCGCAGCGCACCATTAAGTCGATGAAGCGTATCAATGAGTTGCATCGTGGGTTAAAGCCGGGGAAGAAAAGCGGTTAAAAACAGTCGGGGGTAACCCCGACTCGTTGATCACGCTTTAGGAATACGCAGCGTCTGGCCCGGGTAGATTTTATCCGGGCTGGAGAGCATAGGGCGATTGGCCTCGAAAATCTTGTTGTACTGGTTGGCATCGCCGTACACGGTTTTGGAGATGGCGCTCAGGGTATCGCCGGATTTTACCGTATAGTAGGTGGCTTCATCTTTGGCATCGGTCGCGGTGATATTGTTCTCCACTTCGCTGACGCCCGCGATGTTCCCGACGGCGACCTGGATTTTCTCTTTCTGCTCCTGGGTCAGCCCGTCGCCCGTTACGCTGGCTTTGCCGTCGGTAACGTTAACCTGGACTTTGTCTGAACCGGGAATGTTGAGTTTCTTGAGGTGCTCGGTGATTTTGTCGCCCTGGCCTTTATGATCGGTCAGGTTATCCCACAGCTTTTCGCCTGCTTCTTTGACGAAGTTAAAAAGACCCATTCCATCCTCCTGTTAATCATGAAGTCAGAATAAGCATAGCAGTTGAGGTTTAAGGTGCTAAAAAAGCCCGGTGGCGCTAACGCTTACCGGGCCTACGGTTCAGGTTTTGTAGGCCGGGTAAACGCAGTGCCACCCGGCAAATTCCACGAACTTAAACCCCTTGCTCCAGAATACGGATGTGGGTCTCCAAAACGTCACCTTTCACCGCATCGCTCCACGCTTTCATATGTGCGGTCTGCAAATGCGCTTCAAGATGGGCGACGGTTTCCCACTGCTCAACCATGATAATGGAGTCTGGCGCGGTGGCCTGGAAGCTTGCGTCGGTAGCGGCGTCCACCATCGGCGCGTAGCCGTGGCAGCCTTCTTCTTTCAGTACGGTTGGGATAATTTTCGCGAACTGATCCAGCACCGCCTGACGGTGATGTTGACCTGGACGAGTACGGATTTCTGCGATTACTGTAAGCATGGTTACTACTCCTTTAATTCCAGGCTACCAGTTAAGCAAAAATTTTCGCGAGATGCTTGCGATATTCTGCGATATAGCTCGGGACGTCCGGCATTTTAATCACGTCGTTGACGATAAAGGTCGGCAGCGGATCCATCCCCAGGAACTGGTTCGCCTTGTGGAATGGCAGATACGCACCGTCGACACCCACGCCTTCAAAGAACTGATCTTTTTCGGTGAAGGCTTCCAGAGGAGCGTTCCAGGTCAGGGAAAGCATATATTTTTTGCCCTGAATCAGACCGCCGGAACCGTATTTTTTCGACGCGTCTGAACGGGGGCGGCCGTCGCTGGCATACAGTGAACCGTGACCTTCGGTGAAGACGTCGTCCATGTACTTTTTCACCGTCCACGGTGCGCCCATCCACCAGCCCGGCATCTGCCAAATCACCACGTCGGCCCACAGGAAGTTCTGCACTTCCGCCTTCACGTCATACTCGCTGTCCGCACGCACGACCTTAACATCATGCCCGGCGTCGCGCAGGAAACCATCCGCGACCTCGGTCAGGGTGTCATTCAGTTGGCCTTTAGAGTGCGCAAATTCTTTTGCGCCGTTGATAATCAAAATGTTGCTCATTATTTGTCCTCGTGACTGAGAGTATGCCGGGTATTCTACGCGCGAGGACGGAGCGGAAAAATGAGCAAAATGTGCAAAGTCTTTTGCGTTAAATGCAATAATCTTTTACCAGCTGACGTTCACTTCGAAGCCGCCTTCAGGGGCGTTGCCCAGCGCGACGTGCATTCCGTGCAGGGCGGCGATGCGTTTCACAATGGATAACCCCAGCCCGCTTCCGGTGGCATCCTGACCTGGCGGACGGTAAAAGCGCTCGCCGAGACGCGCCAGCGCATCGGGGGAAATACCCGGGCCGTTGTCGCGCACGGTAAAGCGACGCGCATCCAGCGTCACATCGACCACGCTGCCGCGCGGACTGTAACGGGTGGCGTTATCCAGCAGGTTACGTACCAGCAGGCTCAGGAGCAGTTGCTGACCCGTGCGCGTCACCTCTGGCGCGTTAATGTTCAGACGAATATCAATGCCCGCCTGCTGCGCCGGAGGGTAGATATCCATTACCGCGGACTGCAGCAAATCGGCCATCGCTATCTGTTCTACACCGTCCAGGCTGTCCAGCGAGTCCAGACGCGACAGCGTGAGGAGCTGATCCACCAGGCGGGACGCGCGATCGATGCCCGCGTGCAGCTGCGTCAGCGCTTTTTCCTGCGCCTGCGGATCGTCCTGAGAGAGCTGCGCCACGTCGGTTTGCACCTTCAGCGCCGCCAGCGGGCTGCGTAATTCATGGGCGGCATCGGAGGTAAAGCGGCGCTCGCGGGTCATCATCTCCTGGGTACGCGCAAAGAGATGATTCAGCGAGTCGAGCAGGGGGCGCACTTCCGCCGGTACGCCCTGGATGGGCAGGGCATCGGTGGCATCCGGCGAGCGCGCGCGCAGGGTCTGTGCCAGCTTTTTCAGCGGTTTCAGTTCCCGACTCAGCAGGACAATAAGCAACAGCAGCATTACCGGCAGCGCCACCTGCCAAGGCGTCAGCTGTGAGCTGACGACGTCGAGCGCCATATCCTGCCGGTACTCCCACTCCTGGCCGACCACCACGCGGTATTTCCCGTCTGGCGAGGTCAGCCATAAAAAGCGCCATTCGTCGTTATCGTCCTGAAGCCGTCCGTCGTCAAAGCCGTCACGGCGATAGTGATACGGGATATCGCGGCCGTTTTCGCCGTCGTTCAGGATCATCGTGCCGTCTGAAGCGTAAATCGCAAAGGCCAGCGCATCGTCGTCAAGATGCCCGTGTTTGGCTTTTTTCGGCACCTCACGCATGCGCGCTGGCGCATGAAGCTCGTCCAGTTCCATCGTCAGCAGTCGTTTGGCAAACAGCATCTGCTGCGTATCGAACAGCTTATCCAGCTTGTGGGTGGTCTGCTGCCAGGCCACCAGGCTGGCGGCGAACCATGCTGTCAGAGAGAGGACTAAAAACAGCAGCGTCAGGCGCAGCTTCAGGCTCAATTTCATGCGTCACCCAGGGTATAACCGATGCCGTGTACGGTGCGGATAAAGTCGCTTCCGAGCTTGCGGCGTAAATGATGAACATGGACTTCGACGGCGTTGCTGGAGACGTCATCGTCCCAGGTATAGAGTTTTTCCTCGATCAGCTTGCGCGGCAGTACCCGGCCTGCATTACGCATTAACAGCTCCAGCAGCGCGAACTCTTTAGGCTTAAGCGTTAACGTTTCGCCATCCAGCGTGGCGATAAGGCTCGCTGGATCGAGCGTGACCTTGCCGTGGCGCAGTTCGCTGCGCGTCTGGCCGTGGCTGCGGCGCACCAGCGCTTCAAGGCGGGCAGCCACTTCGATCAGGGCGAAAGGCTTACAGAGATAATCGTCCGCCCCGAGGCGCAGCCCTTCAACACGCTGGTTCAGCGCATCCCGCGCCGTCAGGATCAGTACCGGCTCGCTGTGTCCGCCTTCACGCCAGGCGCGCAGAATGTCCAGACCGTCAATTTCCGGCAGCGTCAGGTCCAGCACCACGGCATCATAGGGCGCGGAAGCGAGCGCGGCCTGCCCGGTTTTCCCCTCGGTAAACCAGTCCACGCTAAAGCCCAGTTTGCTTAAGCCCGCTTTGATGCCATCGCCGATGAGCTTGTCATCTTCTACCAGTAAAATGCGCATGTTCCCTCCTTGATGCCGCCAGTAAACCCTCTCTAAGCGGCTGGTGTACAGTAAAAATAAATAAATTTTCCCCTTAAGAAGTTGTTAAGGATTACCCTGTTTAATGGACTGCGAAACGACATTAAAGGGAGAGATTACGATGAAAAAATTCGCTGCAATTGCTGCCATCATGATGATGACCACCGCGCCGGTCTTTGCTGCTCAGGGCGGTTTTAGTGGCCCATCCGCCACGCCGGCCCAGACGCAAACTCAGCAGGGCGGTTTTGTCGATAACAACGCCAACCTCACCACCGCGGCTAAAGTGAAAGATCTGAAGGACGATGCCTGGGTGAAGCTGCGCGGGAACATTACCGAGCGCCTGTCCGATGACCGCTACACCTTCCGCGATGAGTCCGGTACGGTGGTGGTCGAAATTGACCACAAGCGCTGGAACGGCGTGACCGTGACCCCGCAGGATAAAGTGGAGCTGCAGGGTAAAGTCGATAAAGACTGGAACGAGTTTGAAATCGATGTGAAGCAGGTTATCAAGCTGAACAAATAACCCGAAAAGGGCCGCTCACCCGGTCCTTTTTCTTTGTGACTCAACTCGTCAGATAGGGTAGTATCTGCGGCAATATTGCCTGAAACCCATCGGTTTCTGAGTTGAGGAATCACACGTAATGAGCGATATGGCAGAGCGCCTCGCGCTACATGAATTCACGGAAAACGCCTACCTGAACTACTCCATGTACGTCATCATGGACAGGGCGTTGCCGTTTATCGGGGATGGCCTGAAGCCGGTTCAGCGCCGCATCGTCTATGCGATGTCCGAACTGGGGCTGAACGCCACCGCCAAGTTCAAGAAATCCGCCCGTACCGTCGGTGACGTGCTGGGTAAATACCATCCGCACGGCGACAGCGCCTGTTATGAAGCGATGGTCCTGATGGCGCAGCCGTTCTCTTACCGCTATCCGCTGGTGGATGGTCAGGGGAACTGGGGGGCACCGGACGATCCGAAATCCTTCGCGGCGATGCGTTATACCGAATCTCGTCTCTCTAAGTATGCCGAAGTGCTGCTGGGCGAGCTGGGTCAGGGAACCGTTGACTGGGTGCCAAACTTCGACGGTACGATGCAGGAGCCGAAGATGCTGCCTGCGCGTCTGCCAAACATCCTGCTGAACGGTACCACCGGTATTGCGGTCGGTATGGCGACAGATATTCCGCCCCACAACCTGCGTGAAGTGGCGAAAGCCGCCATCACCCTGATTGAGCAGCCTAAAACGTCGCTCGACGAGCTGCTGGATATCGTTCAGGGGCCGGATTATCCGACTGAAGCGGAAATCATCACCTCGCGTGCGGAAATCCGCAAAATCTACCAGAACGGTCGCGGCTCCGTGCGCATGCGCGCGGTGTGGAATAAAGAAGACGGCGCTGTGGTGATCACCGCGCTGCCGCACCAGGTTTCCGGCGCGAAAGTGCTGGAGCAGATCGCCTCCCAGATGCGCAATAAAAAGCTGCCGATGGTGGACGACCTGCGCGACGAATCTGACCACGAGAACCCGACCCGTCTGGTGATCGTGCCGCGCTCCAACCGCGTGGACATGGAGCAGGTGATGAACCACCTGTTTGCCACCACCGATCTGGAAAAAAGCTACCGCATCAACCTGAACATGATCGGTCTTGACGGACGCCCGGCGGTGAAAAACCTGCTGGAGATCCTCTCCGAATGGCTAACGTTCCGTCGCGATACGGTCCGCCGTCGTCTTAACCATCGTCTGGAGAAAGTGCTGAAGCGCCTGCATATCCTCGAAGGTTTGCTGGTGGCGTTCCTCAATATCGACGAAGTCATTGAGATCATCCGTACCGAGGACGAGCCGAAGCCGGCCCTGATGTCGCGCTTTGGCATCAGCGAAACGCAGGCGGAAGCGATCCTCGAACTGAAACTGCGCCATCTCGCCAAACTGGAAGAGATGAAGATCCGCGGTGAACAGAACGAACTGGAAAAAGAGCGCGATCAGCTGCAGGCGATCCTCGCGTCCGAGCGCAAGATGAATAACCTGCTGAAGAAAGAGCTGCAGGCGGATGCTGATGCCTTCGGCGACGATCGTCGTTCTCCGCTGCACGAGCGCGAAGAAGCGAAGGCGATGAACGAGCATGACATGCAGCCTTCCGAGCCGGTGACAATTGTGCTGTCGCAAAGCGGCTGGGTGCGCAGCGCCAAAGGCCATGATATCGACGCGCCGGGTCTCAGCTACAAAGCCGGAGACAGTTTTAAAGCGGCGGTGAAAGGCAAGAGTAACCAGCCGGTGGCGTTTATCGACTCCACCGGTCGCAGCTACGCCATCGACCCGATCACGCTGCCTTCCGCGCGCGGCCAGGGCGAACCGCTTACCGGTAAGCTGACGCTGCCGCCGGGGGCGACGGTTGATCATATGCTGATGGAGGCCGATGACCAGAAGCTGCTGATGGCGTCTGACGCGGGTTATGGCTTTATCTGTACCTTTAACGATCTTGTGTCGCGTAACCGTGCCGGTAAAGCGCTGATTAGCCTGCCGGATAACGCTCGCGTGATGACGCCGCTGGTGATCGAGAACGAAAGCGATATGCTGCTGGCGATCACCTCCGCCGGACGCATGCTGATGTTCCCGGTCAGCGACCTGCCGGAGCTGTCGAAAGGGAAGGGCAACAAGATCATCAACATCCCGTCGGCGGAAGCCGCGAAAGGTGAAGATGGTCTGGCGCACCTCTTCCTGCTGCCGCCGCAGAGCACGCTGACCATTCATGTTGGCAAGCGTAAGATCAAACTGCGCCCGGAAGAGCTGCAGAAAGTGGTGGGCGAACGCGGTCGTCGCGGTTCGCTGATGCGCGGCCTGCAGCGTATCGACCGTGTGGAGATAGATTCACCGGCGCGCAGCAGCGCGGGTGACAGCGAAGAGTAGTCTCGTGATATCCCCCTCCGTCCGGAGGGGGAAGTTCAATAAAATTTCCCGTAAAATCGTTGTTAATTCGTGCGTTGCGATTAACAATACGCGCTCGTAATAAAGTCCTTACCTGGCCACAGGTGAAGTATAATTGTCAGCTGTTGGGGCTTCAGAGGTCGCTATGCTATATATTGTTCGTCTTATTCTTACCGTTATCTACTGTATTCTGGTCTGTGTTTTCGGCTCAATTTATTGCCTGTTCAGCCCGCGCAATCCTAAGCACGTTGCCACCTTCGGCCATATGTTCGGCCGCCTTGCACCGTTGTTTGGTCTGAAGGTTGAAAAACGCCTGCCTGAAGGGGCAGAGAACTTCGGTAATGCCATCTATATCGCCAACCATCAAAACAACTACGATATGGTGACGGCCTCCAATATCGTTCTGCCGCCGACCGTGACGGTGGGGAAAAAGAGCCTGCTGTGGATCCCGTTTTTTGGCCAGTTGTACTGGCTGACCGGTAACCTGCTGATCGATCGTAATAACCGCGCAAAAGCACACAGCACCATTGCGGAAGTGGTGAATCATTTTAAAAAGCGCAAAATATCCATCTGGATGTTCCCGGAAGGAACGCGTAGCCGTGGGCGTGGCCTGCTGCCGTTTAAAACGGGCGCTTTTCATGCCGCAATTGCGGCGGGTGTTCCAATTATTCCTGTGTGCGTTTCCAATACTTCGAATAAGATTAATCTCAACCGCCTGAATAATGGTCTGGTGATTGTCGAAATGTTGCCGCCTGTCGATACCAGCAAATACGGTAAAGACCAGGTACGCGAGCTGGCAGCACATTGCCGCGAGCTGATGGCTCAGCGTATTGCGCAGCTGGACAAAGAAGTCGCAGAAAGAGAAGCCGCCGGTAAGATTTAATCCGGCGTTAAAGGGAAAACGAATTCCCGCGTTGTTAGTCGTTTCAGATGGAGCTTATATGTCACTCAGTCGGCGTCAGTTTATTCAGGCTTCGGGGATTGCCCTCTGTGCGGGTGCGATGCCGCTGACAGCCAGCGCCGCCGGGCAGCAACAGCCGCTACCCATTCCGCCGTTGATTGAATCCCGTCGCGGCCAGCCGCTATTTCTGACGCTACAGCGCAGCCACTGGTCTTTTACCCAGGGCACGCGCGCGCAGGTATGGGGCATTAACGGGCGCTACCTCGGGCCAACCGTTCGCGTGTGGAACGGCGATGACGTTAAGCTCATTTACAGCAACCGCACCACTGAAAATGTTGCCATGACCATCAGCGGTTTACAGGTTCCAGGCCCGCTGATCGGTGGCGCGGCGCGCATGATGTCTCCCAACGCCGACTGGGCACCCGTCCTGCCGATCCGCCAGAGCGCGGCAACGCTGTGGTATCACGCCAACACGCCTAACCGCACGGCGCAGCAGGTCTATAACGGTCTGGCCGGGATGTGGCTGGTGGAAGATGAGGTCAGCAAGTCGCTGCCGATCCCGAACCACTACGGCGTGGATGATTTCCCGATCATTATTCAGGACAAGCGCCTGGATAACTTTGGCACGCCGGAGTACAGCGAGCCGGGGAGCGGTGGCTTTGTTGGCGATACGCTGCTGGTAAACGGTGCGCAAAGCCCGTATGTCGAAGTTTCCCGCGGTTGGGTGCGTCTGCGTTTGCTTAATGCCTCTAACTCCCGTCGTTATCAGCTGCAGATGAGCGATGGCCGCCCGCTCCACGTGATCTCCGGCGACCAGGGCTTTTTACCTGCGCCGGTCTCCGTTAAGCAACTGGCGCTGGCGCCGGGGGAACGTCGGGAAATTCTGGTGGATATGACCAACGGGGATGAAGTCTCTGTCACCTGTGGCGAAGCCGCGAGCATTGTTGACCGTATTCGCGGGTTCTTCGAGCCGTCGAGCATTCTGGTCTCCACGCTGGTGTTAACCCTGCGTCCAACCGGCCTGCTGCCGCTGGTCACCGATAGCCTGCCGATGCGTTTGCTGCCGCAGGAGATCATGGGCGGTTCGCCGGTGCGCAGCCGTGATATCAGCCTGGGCGACGATCCGGGCATCAACGGCGCGCTGTGGGACGTCAACCGTATCGACATCACCGCCCAGCAGGGCACCTGGGAGCGCTGGACGGTCCGTTCAGATATGCCGCAGTCGTTCCATATTGAAGGGGTGTCATTCCTGATCCGTAACGTCAACGGTGCGATGCCGTTCCCGGAAGATCGCGGCTGGAAAGATACCGTCTGGGTGGATGGTCAGGTCGAACTGCTTGTCTACTATGGCCAGCCTTCGTGGCCGCACTTCCCGTTCCTGTTCCATAGCCAGACGCTGGAGATGATGGACAGGGGCTCCGTGGGGCAGATGTTGATCAACCCCGCGCCATAACCCCCTGACATTCCCGGTTCGCCGGGAATGTGTTATGCCCGCCAGAAAAAGCGCGAGAACAGAATCAGCACCGGGTAGATTTCCAGACGCCCTAAGATCATCGCCGCGCACATCAGCAGTTTTGCCCCTTCGGTTAAGGTGCCAAACGTTGATGCTGTCTCGCCAAAACCCAGCCCCATATTGTTGATACAGGCGGCAACCGTGGCGAATGACGTAAACAGGTCATAGCCCATCAGATTAAGCGCCCAGACAAAAAATCCGGTAATCATCACGTAGAGAAAAAAGAAGCTCCATACCGAACGCAGAACGCGTTCATTCACCACGCTTTTGCCCACCTTAATACTCAGCAGCGCGCGCGGATGAGCCAGCTGATTCATCTCCTGAATACTCTGCTTAAACATAATGAGAAAACGCAGCGCTTTGATCCCGCCGCAGGTCGAGCCGACGCAGCCACCAAAGAAGCTGGCGCTCAACAGTAAAAAGATGGTGTGGGCAGGCCATTGGGCATAGTCGGCCGTCGCGAGACCGTTATCGGTCATCATCGAGCTGGCAAGGAAGAAAGCGTGTACCAGGCTATCCGTGGGGTTGTACATTCCCGCATGCCAGACCTGCCAGGCGGTAATGAGGATAATCACCGCGGCGGCACTGAGAAAGAATTTGACCTCCGGGCTGCGGCGGATCGGTTTCAGGGTGCGTCTGACAATGGCGACGTACCAGAGGGTAAAGTTAAAGGCAGAAAGCAGCGAAAAGGCCCCGGCAACCAGTTCAATTGCGTGGCTGTCATAAAAGCCAATGCTCTCGCTGCGGGTAGAAAACCCGCCCAGTGACACAGTTGAAAGCCCGTGACAGATGGCGTCAAAAACGGGCATCCCCGCCAGCCAGTAGGCCAGCGTGCAGGTCACGCCCAGCGCGAAATAGGTCAGCCACAGGGTACGCGCAGTATCGGCAAGCCGGGGCGTCAGGCGCTCCTCTTTGAACGGCCCGGGCATTTCTGACTGATACAGCTTCATGCCCCCGATGCCCAGCAGCGGCAGTACTGCGACGGCCAGCACGATGACGCCTAACCCGCCAATGAAGTTGAGCTGGGCGCGATAATAAAGGTACGACTTAGGCAGGGCGCTGACGTCCCCGATCACCGTTGCCCCGGTGGTGGTGATCCCGGACACCCCTTCGAAGAGCGCATCCGCAAAAGAGAGATGCAGACCATCATCCATCCATAGCGGCATGGCGCTGATCACTGAAAACAGCAGCCAGAACAGCACAATGATCACGAAACCGTCACGGGTGCGCAGCTGTATGCCGGCGTGACGGGTCGCCCGCCAGGTTAACCCCCCGAGGCTGAAAAAGGTCAGAAACGTGGTTAAAAACGCAAAGTAGGTCCGCTCTTTGTGCAGCAGGGCAATGACCATCGGCGGCAGCATTGAAAGGCTGTACAGCAGAACCAGGAAACCGCAGAGGTGGAGCACAACCCGCAGTTGAGACACATGTAACGAATCGTTGAACTTCACACGGAAACTCCACGCCAGAATGCCTCCCGGCGGCAGAGAACCGGAGGCGTCAGGGGTAATTATGATGCAAAATTAACAGTGCGCTGTATTTTAACGACTTCCGCGATTTTATGTCTGCTTCCTGCATCCTTTTCTTCAAATTGGATGGATGAACAGCGTATAATCCCGCTCCTTTTGTCTATTTTTTCTTCGGAAGCATTATGAGCGCTATTTCCCTGATCCAGCCGGATCGTGACCTCTTCTCCTGGCCCCAGTACTGGGCGGCCTGCTTTGGACCGGCGCCGTTCCTGCCGATGTCCCGGGAAGAGATGGACCAACTTGGCTGGGACAGCTGCGATATCATTCTGGTCACAGGCGATGCCTATGTTGACCATCCGAGTTTCGGCATGGCCATCTGCGGCCGTATGCTCGAAGCGCAGGGCTTCCGTGTGGGGATCATCTCCCAGCCTGACTGGAACAGCAAAGACGACTTTATGCGTCTGGGTAAACCGAACCTGTTCTTCGGCGTGACCGCGGGCAACATGGATTCGATGATCAACCGCTATACCGCCGACCGTAAGCTGCGCCATGACGATGCCTATACGCCGGATAACGTGGCGGGCAAACGTCCGGACCGCGCTACCCTCGTCTACACCCAGCGCTGTAAAGAAGCCTGGAAAGACGTGCCGGTGATCCTGGGTGGCATTGAGGCGAGTCTGCGCCGCACTGCGCATTACGACTACTGGTCAGATACCGTTCGCCGCTCGGTGCTGGTGGATTCCAAAGCCGATATGCTGATTTACGGCAACGGTGAACGTCCGCTGGTGGAAGTGGCGCATCGTCTCTCGCAGGGTGAACCGGTGAGCAGCATCCGCGACGTGCGCAATACCGCCATCATGGTGAAAGAGGCGCTGCCGGGCTGGAGCGGGGTGGATTCCCGCATCATTGATATGCCGGGCAAAATCGATCCTATCCCACACCCGTACGGCGAAGATTTGCCGTGTGCGGATAATAAACCGGTTGAGCCAAAGAAAGCGGAAGCAAAGGCGATTGTCGTGCAGCCGCCGCGCCCGAAACCGTGGGAAAAAACCTACGTGCTGCTGCCGTCTTACGAGAAGGTGAAGGCTGACAAAGTCCTCTACGCCCATGCGTCCCGTATTTTGCACCACGAAACCAACCCGGGCTGTGCCCGCGCGTTAATGCAGAAGCACGGCGAGCGCTTTATCTGGATCAACCCGCCAGCGATCCCGCTCTCCACCGAAGAGATGGACAGCGTCTTTGCGCTGCCGTACAAGCGCGTACCGCATCCGGCGTACGGCAACGCCCGCATCCCGGCGTATGAGATGATCCGTTTCTCGATCAACATCATGCGCGGCTGCTTCGGCGGGTGCTCATTCTGCTCTATTACCGAGCACGAAGGCCGTATTATTCAGAGCCGCTCTGAAGATTCGATCATCAATGAGATCGAAGCGATTCGCGACACGGTGCCAGGCTTTACCGGTGTGATCTCCGACCTTGGCGGTCCAACCGCGAACATGTATATGCTGCGCTGTAAGTCGCCGCGCGCGGAGCAAACCTGCCGTCGTCTCTCCTGCGTCTATCCGAGCATCTGCGAGCATATGGATACCAACCACGAGCCGACGATCAATCTCTATCGTCGTGCCCGCGACCTGAAGGGCATCAAGAAGATCCTGATTGCCTCGGGGGTGCGTTACGACATCGCCGTGGAAGATCCGCGCTACATCAAAGAGCTGGCGACCCACCATGTGGGCGGCTACCTGAAGATTGCGCCGGAGCACACCGAAGAAGGTCCGCTGTCGAAGATGATGAAGCCGGGTATGGGCAGCTATGACCGCTTTAAAGAGCTGTTCGACACGTATTCAAAGCAGGCGGGCAAAGAGCAGTACCTGATCCCGTACTTTATCTCCGCGCACCCCGGCACGCGTGATGAGGATATGGTGAACCTGGCACTGTGGCTGAAGCAGCGTCGCTTCCGTCTGGATCAGGTGCAGAACTTCTACCCGTCACCGCTCGCCAACTCGACGACCATGTATTACACCGGCAAGAACCCGCTGAGTAAGATTGGCTACAAGAGTGAAGAGGTGGTGGTGCCAAAAGGGGATAAACAGCGTCGTCTGCATAAAGCGCTGCTGCGTTATCATGACCCGAAAAACTGGCCGCTGATCCGCCAGGCGCTGGAAGAGATGGGTAAAAAACACCTGATCGGTTCACGCCGCGACTGTCTGGTACCGGCTCCGACGCTGGATGAGATGCGCGAAGCGCGTCGCCAGAACCGCAATACGCGTCCGGCGCTGACCAAGCACACGCCGATTGTGCATCAGCGTTCGAACGGTAATTCGAATGCGAAGAAGCCCGTGAAGCGCAAAGCGTAAATAAAAAACCCCGGCAAGCCGGGGTTTTTTATGTAGACACGTAGGCCGGGTAAGGCGAAGCCGCCACCCGGCTTTTTTTAACCGCCAAACTGATCCGGGTCCGGCCCTAAGCGTTTGCCCTTCTCCAGCTTCGCAATCTCACCCAGCTCATCTTTGTCCAGGCGGAAATCCCAGACGTCGAAGTTCTCGGCAATACGTGATGGCGTGACTGATTTCGGAATAACGACCAGGCCGTTGTCCAGATGCCAGCGAATGACGATCTGTGCGGGCGTTTTGCCGTATTTATCCGCCAGGTCGCGGATGATTTTCTGATCGAAGACCCCCTCGCCACCCTGCGCCAGGGGGCTCCAGGATTCGGTCTGGATCTTGTGGGTCGCATTCCAGGCGTGAAGCTGGCGCTGCTGCATCAGCGGGTGCAGCTCGATCTGGTTAATCACCGGTGCGATGCCTGTCTCATCAATCAGGCGCTGCAGGTGATGAACCTGGAAGTTACAGACGCCGATGCTTTTCACCAGACCCTCTTTTTGCAGTTCAATCATCCCTTTCCAGGCATCAACATAATGGTCGATGGCGGGAACCGGCCAGTGCATCAGATACAGATCGACGAAATCGAGCTGAAGTTTCTCCAGACTCTCCTGCAGGGCTTCGCGAGGGCGTTTTTGATCGTCATTCCACAGTTTCGTGGTAATGAATAATTCATCGCGGGGGACGCCGGCGCTGGCCAGTGCAGTGCCTACGCCGTCCTCGTTTTTGTAGGCGGCGGCGGTATCAATTGACCGATAGCCGACTTCCAGGGCTTTATGAATGGCGGAGACGACCTCGTCGTTACCGGCTTTCCATACACCTAGCCCCAACTGGGGCATCACGTTGCCATCCTGCAGCTTGATTACGGTTTGGTTTGCCATTTTTCCTCCTTCAGGTGCGCATCGCCGGAGGGGGGCTCCGGCGATGGGGTGTGCATTAAGTCTGGACGAAATGTCAAAAAACGAAAGTCGGGAGGACAAAAACGCTTAGCGTGCCGCTTCGTAGATACGGCGGCTGACGTCCAGCGTAATGTCACCGTGCTCGCCCAGTTGGGTCATGCCGTGCGCGTCGAGTTTCTCCAGCAGAGCAGGGATAGAACTGCCATCCAGGCCGTAGCCAGACAGGCGCGTTGGTACGCCCAGGCTTTCGAAGAAGTTGCGTGTCGCTTCGATGGCCGCGTCAATACGCGCATCGTCAGAACCCTCGGTGATGTTCCACACGCGCTCTGCGTACTGCAGCAGTTTGGCGCGTTTGGTATCCCGTTTTTCGTTCCACAGCGCAGGCAGAACCACCGCCAGCGTCTGAGCGTGATCGAGACCGTGCATCGCCGTCAGTTCGTGACCCAGCATGTGGGTCGCCCAGTCCTGCGGCACGCCAGCGCCAATCAGACCGTTCAGCGCCTGCGTAGCCGCCCACATGACGTTGGCACGAACGTCATAGTTTTCCGGCTCTTTCAGCGCTTTCGGACCTTCTTCAACCAGCGTCAGCAGAATGCCTTCCGCGAAACGATCCTGAATTTTGGCATTCACCGGGTAGGTCACGTACTGCTCAACGGTGTGAACAAAGGCATCAACCACACCGTTCGCTACCTGACGTGCAGGCAGGGTATAGGTGTAAACCGGGTCGAGGATAGCGAAGACAGGCTGCACGTGCTCGTTCATAAAGGCCTGTTTGTCACCGGTGGTTTTACGGGAGATCACTGCGCCTTTGTTGGATTCGGAACCGGTGGCTGGCAGGGTCAGCACGGAGCCCATCGGGATTGCGCTTTTAATGTCGCTGCCGCGGGTTTCCAGGATGTGCCACGGGTCAACGCCGTCAGCGTAGTGCGCTGCCGCCGCGATGAACTTCGTGCCATCCAGAACGGAACCGCCACCGACCGCCAGCAGGAAAGTAATGCTTTCTTCACGGGCGATTTTCACCGCATTCATCAGCGTTTCGTAAGACGGGTTTGGCTCGATGCCGCCGAACTCACGCACGTCCAGACCGTCCAGGGCGCTGTAAACCTGATCCAGCACGCCGGTTTTTTTCACGCTGCCGCCACCGTAGGTGATCAGGACACGCGCATCAGCGGGGATCTGCGCACGCAGATCAGCGATGGCGTCTTTGCCAAACAGAATGCGGGTTGGGGTGTGGAGATTAAAGTTGTTCATTGCTCGTTCCCTTTAGTGGGTGAAAAACCGTGGAGGCACTGATGCCTGCCTGATGCTGCACATTGTGGCGCTCCGGGACCAGGCTCTCAATGCACATTTCTGCCAATGTCTTGCCCATTTCTACAGAGCGCTGGAGAAACGTCGGGAAAGTGCGCAAACTGTGAAAGTCGGAAAACGTACCCGGAGTAACGAAAAATGAACCGTGAAGCGATCTGCCATCAGCTTACCGCGCAGATTAAGAGACTGATAGATAATGAAAATAGTGTCAGCGATCAGTTGCCTGATATTCGTCTGCTCTATGGCACGCAGCCCGGGACGCGCACGCCAGTGATGTACCAGCCGGGCATCGTTTTTCTCTTTTCGGGCCATAAAATTGGTTATATCAATGACCGCGTGTTCCGCTACGACACCAATGAATATCTGCTCCTGACAGTACCTTTACCCTTTGAATGTGAAACTTTCGCGACAGAGGAGGTCCCGCTGGCGGGTATTCGCGTTAATGTCGATATCCTTCAGCTGCAGGAACTGCTGATGGAGATAGGCGAAGATGAACTCTTCCAGCCGTCGATGGCTTCAAGCGGGATTAACTCGGCCACGCTGTCTGAAGAGATCCTGTGCGCCATCGAGCGTCTGCTGGACGTCATGGAGCGGCCGCTGGACGCGCGTATCCTGGGCAAGCAGATCATTCGCGAAATTCTCTATCATGTGCTGCTGGGCCCTGGCGGGGGAGCGTTGCTGGCGCTGGTGAGCCGACAGACCCACTTCAGTCTGATAAGCCGCGTGCTCAAGCGTATTGAGAGCCAGTACACGGAAAACCTCAGCGTCGATCAGCTCGCCGCGGAAGCGAACATGAGTGTCTCGGCGTTTCACCATAACTTTAAATCGGTGACCAGCACCTCGCCGCTGCAATACCTCAAGACCTACCGGCTGCATAAGGCGCGGATGCTGATGATCCACGACGGCATGAAGGCCAGCGCGGCGGCAATGCGGGTGGGCTATGAGAGTGCGTCGCAGTTTAGTCGGGAGTTTAAGCGCTATTTCGGCGTCACGCCGGGAGAAGATGCGTCGCGTATACGAACGATGCAGGGCGCCTGACGAGAAACGTAGGCCGGGTAAGGCGTAGCCGCCACCCGGCTTTTGTTTATGCGCTGCAGTACTTTTTCTTAATCACCACCGCAATGGTTCCCACCAGGCCTGCAACCAGCAGGACCATTGGCAGAACCATCAGGAAAGTCATCACCTGATCTTCATGGTGTTTCACAAAGGGGATCATATTCAGCGCGTAGCCTAACGTGGTCACGACCCCCACCCACAGCAGGCCGCTCAGCCAGTTGAAGAACTGAAAACGGCGGTTCGACAGGCCGGAAATACCCGCCATGGTGGGCAGCAGGGTGCGAATAAAAGCCAGAAAACGTCCGGCCAGCAGCGCCAGCAGGCCGTGTCGGTCAAACATACAGGTCGCCCGCTGATGGTATTTATGCGGTAACTGCGCCAGCCAGCCTTTTACGACGCGCGTGTTCCCCAGCCAGCGGCCCTGCAGATAGCTCAGCCAGCAGCCCAGGCTCGCGGCAGAGGTGAGGATAACCATCGTTGGCGTAAAGTCCATAACGCCTTTACCGATCAATGCCCCGGCAAGCAAAAGCAAACTGTCACCGGGTAAAAACGAGGCTGGCAGTAATCCATTTTCCAGAAACAGCGTTGCGAACATCACGAAATAGACGACGCCTATAACGTGCGGATCCGCCAGTGCGGCAAAATCATGTTGCCAGAGCGCCGCGATAATATCTTGAATAACAGCCATGGACTTTCCTGTGGAACAGCAGAGATAACGCTATTGTACTCCCAATTATACCTGCCGGGATTGATCGCAGGCGCAACTCATGCAGACTTTTCTGCTTGCAGTGTTAAGAAAAGCGTCCGGGGAGTACATTTTCAGCGAGCACTCTACACGATACGTTCAAACCCTGCTGATAAATCCGCAATTAAATCGTCCACATTTTCTAAACCGATGTGCAGGCGAATCAGGGTGCCGCTGAAGTCCACTTCGCCGCCAGGGCGCAGAGCCGCGATTTGCTCCGGCTGATTAGGCAGGATCAGGGACTCAAAACCGCCCCAGGAGTAGGCCATGCTGAAGAGGGTAAAGTGATCCAGATAGTTTGCCAGTTCGTCATTATCTAGCCGTTTTTTAAGCACAAATGAGAACAACCCGCTGCTGCCCGTAAAGTCACGTTGCCAGAATTCATGGCCTTTACTGCCCGCAAGCGCAGGATGATTAACGCGCTCAACCTGTGGATGCTGAGCCAGCCACTCTGCCACTTTCAGGCTGCTTTCATGGTGTTGACGCAGGCGAACCCCCAGCGTGCGGATACCGCGGCTGGTCATGTAGGCCGTATCTGCATCGACCATCTGGCCCATCAGGTAGGCATTTTCACGCAGCTGATCCCAGCAGCGCGCGTTAGATACTGCTGTGCCAATCATCCCGTCTGAATGGCCAATCAGGTATTTCGTCGCCGCCTGAATCGAGATATCAATGTCGAATTCCAGCGCTTTAAACAACACGCCCGCCGCCCAGGTGTTGTCGATCATGATGATCGCCTCCGGCGCTTTGCTGCGCACGGCCTTCACGATAGCCGGTACGTCGTGCACTTCCATGGTGATTGAACCGGGAGACTCCAGGAACACGATGCGCGTGTTTGGCTGAATAAGTTCGGCAATGCCTGCGCCAATCAGCGGATCGAACCACCCGGTAGTGACGCCGAGTTTACTGAGGATTTTGGTGCAAAAGTCCTGGCTGGGTTCATAGGCGGTGTTGGTCATCAGGATATGGTCGCCCTGTTCCACAAACGCCAGAATGGTATTGGCGACCGCAGCCGCACCGCACGGGAACAGCGCGCAGCCCGCACCGCCTTCCAGCTCGCACATCGCTTCCTGCAGAGAAAAATGGGTTAGCGTGCCGCGACGGCCATAAAACAGCCCGCCTTTTGCGCGGTTACGCGTGGCGATTTTTTTCTCCTCAACGGTGTCAAACACCAGGGAGGAGGCGCGTTGAATCACGCTGTTAACCGAACCCTGCGTATATTTTTTGCTGCGTCCGGCCTGTACCAGCGTGGTATCAAGATGCTTCTTAGTCATGTTCGCTAACCCTGTTTTTATACGTCTGGACGTCCAGACTACCACGATTGTGAAAAACTGCACCCGCATGCTTATCGAATAAGCAGAAAATATTAGCAAAAAACCGCATAAGAAATTTTTACTGCGTAAGCGCAAGGAAAGTGAGCGAAAATTACGGCACCATGCAAATACTAATGAGAACTACTATCAATTCGACGGCGTTTTGATATTATTACGTTCAGATTTTGTGATTTGCGTCCTGGAGATACAGAGTGGGTAATAATTTGATGCAGACGGATCTCTCCGTTTGGGGCATGTATCAACATGCTGACATCGTGGTTAAGATTGTGATGATCGGCCTGATTCTGGCGTCCGTTGTCACCTGGGCTATCTTCTTCAGCAAAAGCGCCGAGCTGCTTTCGCAGAAGCGTCGCCTCAAGCGGGAACAGCAGCAGCTGGCAGAAGCCCGCTCTCTGGATCAGGCGTCTGATATGACCTCATCCTTCCACGCAAAAAGCCTGACCACCCTGTTAGTGAACGAAGCGCAGAACGAGCTGGAACTCTCCGCTGGCAGTGAAGATAACGAAGGCATTAAAGAGCGTACCGGTTTCCGTCTGGAGCGTCGCGTTGCGGCCGTTGGCCGACACATGGGACGTGGTAATGGTTATCTGGCTACCATCGGCGCAATTTCGCCGTTCGTCGGTCTTTTCGGTACGGTCTGGGGCATCATGAACAGCTTTATCGGTATCGCTCAGACTCAAACCACCAACCTGGCGGTTGTTGCGCCCGGTATCGCAGAAGCGCTGCTGGCGACGGCGATTGGTCTGGTCGCGGCGATTCCGGCAGTCGTTATCTATAACATTTTCGCGCGTATGATTGGCAGCTACAAAGCCACGCTCGGTGACGTTGCCGCTCAGGTTCTGCTGCTGCAAAGCCGCGATCTCGACCTGAATGCCAGCGCCGTGAAACCGGTGCATGCGGCGTCTAAACTGCGCGTAGGTTGATATTATGGCGATGCGTCTAAACGAAAATCTGGACGATAACGGTGAAATGCATGAGATCAACGTGACGCCGTTTATTGACGTCATGCTGGTTCTGCTGATTATCTTTATGGTCGCTGCGCCGCTGGCGACGGTGGACGTGAAGGTGAATCTGCCGGCCTCGTCCAGCCAGCCGCAGCCGCGCCCGGAAAAGCCCATCTATCTTTCGGTGAAAGCGGATAAATCGATGTTCCTGGGTAACGACCCGGTAACGGATGCTTCGGTTATTCCGGCGCTGGATCAGCTAACCGGCGGCAAGAAAGACACCACAGTCTTCTTCCGTGCGGACAAAACCGTCGACTACGAAACCATGATGAAGGTGATGGATACGCTGCATCAGGCGGGTTATCTGAAGATTGGGCTGGTCGGCGAAGAGAAAGCGGCCAAAAAATAGTAAAGAAGCTGGCGTAAGCCGGCTTTTATTATGTCTGTCGGTTTATGCGTTTTTATTATCCGTCTGCGCGGCAGAGGAGGTTGCCAGCGTGTCTTCGTCGAGCGCAACGCAGGTGACGTTTGAGGTACGGTACTCACCGGCTGACAGCTTGCGCGTCAGGCGCAGGGTGGCGACTTCTCTGGCAAGCAGATACTGATAGTTGGCCTCGAGCCGGCCCAGCAGCTTCTCTTTCAGCTCGGGGTGCTGCTCGATGAGGCTATTTATCACCGCACCGTAAATCTCTTCTTTGACCTGTAGCGGGTAAATCTCGCGGCGATTCTGCCATTTCAGCCGCACCAGCGTCGCCGGAATCGATACCAGGTCTTGCGTAATACGCGTCATCTCGATATTTTTTGTGTTTCTCAGGGCGTCGAGATTTTGCTTTAAGATAAATTCATCACTTTTTTTATCATCTAAAGTCAAATAAACGTCGTTGTCTTTAACTTCTTTCACGTTAATCTTCCCCAAGGGTATAAAAAATAGGGTTGTTTTTTTCACGCGTAATTAGATTAAGCCAAATTTCATTGCCCGCTTCATTTATTTCTTTTGTTTTTTCAGCCATTATTTGACTTAGTTTCTGGGCATCTATTTCGCCTTCAGCCTGGAGGTCATTCAGCAGGTGGACGAAGGCCTCAATTTTTATAGCGCGAAATAAGCGGTCTTTTATATGGCGATCGTGCTCCTCCAGCAACATATTACGGGATTTGCCAGTGCGGGAAACACCAATTAATATATCAGGCTCGAAATCGGAGAGCTTTCTTTTCCCCTGAGTGAAACTGGCCTTTTTTTCTTCTTCCGTCGGTTGCTGTTCCACAGGCGTAATGTGGTACTTAGCCGGGACGAGATAGTCGGGCAGCATTTTTTAATTTCCTTTATTTTCAACAGGGTGGGGTTGGTAAAGGCGTGAGATTCGTTGACAATATCATGAGGCAATTTTAAAATCAAAAAAAATGGAGCCAACCCATGAACAGCATCTTTTTTACGGTCATCACATTACTATTACTGACCGCTGGTGTGCTTTTATTGATGCAGGAGTTCAATAAAACGAAAGTGTCGAAAGACACCAGTGAACCTCCACAGCCTGAACTGATGACAAAAGAGGAAGGTGAAGACCATTTCTCTGTTTTGATGAACTCTGTTACGCCTGTGTGGTACTGGCGGGTGAATCACGAATATATCGACTTTTTACACGCGACAATTAAGCGTATGAAAATGTCCGAAATTAATGACACGCCCGGTCTGTTTGAGGCGCAGCGTCGTTGCAGCGACCTGAATTCAGCGGTTTATAAATATTACGACAATATCAAAAAGCGCTGTCTTAACGGAGAGAAGGTCTCGTATTCAGACCTGGACGTATTAAACCTTCGCCAGTGTTTTCGTGAGTTCAGTCTGGAAGCCTACCCCGAACTTGTGGTGCTGGTCTGGCCGGAGTATGCGCGTTCGGAGGTTAATCCAGACAACGTCTAAGTCATGAACAGTTGAGTTCTTGCAAATAGCCAGCGCCGTTGAGATATACTGGGCGCTGGTTTCTTTTGCAAACAGGACTTTATGGAACGCTTCTTTGAAAATGCCATGTACGCCTCCCGCTGGATACTGGCTCCCGTCTATTTTGGCCTTTCGCTGGCACTTATCGCGCTGACGATTAAGTTTTTTCAGGAAATCCTGCATGTTCTGCCGAACATTTTTTCCATTGCCGAAGCGGACCTGATTCTGGTTCTGCTGTCGCTGGTGGATATGACCCTGGTGGGGGGATTGCTGGTGATGGTGATGTTTTCCGGCTACGAGAATTTTGTCTCCCAGCTTGATATCGACGAGCGCAAGGAGAAGCTCAACTGGCTGGGCAAAATGGATGCCTCGTCGCTGAAGAATAAAGTGGCAGCGTCGATTGTGGCGATCTCCTCTATCCACCTGTTGCGCGTGTTTATGGACGCGAAGAATGTCCCGGATAATAAACTGATGTGGTACGTGATTATCCACCTGACGTTTGTGCTGTCGGCGTTTGTGATGGGGTATCTGGATAAGATCAGTAAGAAGTAAAGTGCATATCCCTCTCCCCAGAGGGGAGAGGGCATCAATCTGCACTATTTATCCGACGACGCCTGCCACAGATTCAACTCCCCATCCGCAACATGCTGGTCAATCCGCGTGAGTTCGTCCTCTGTAAAGCGCAGGTTATCCAGCGCCCGCACGTTCTCCTCAAGCTGTTCCGGACGGCTTGCACCAATCAGCACTGACGTCACGCGCGCATCTTTCAGTAACCAGCTCAACGCCATTTGCGCCATGGTCTGGCCACGCGCCTGTGCCATCTCATTGAGCAGACGAAGACTGCTCAGGTTGGCGTCGGTCAGCATCTTCTCTGTCAGCCCGCGCACCTTATGCCCTTCTCGCTGCATGCGTGAACCTTCCGGAATGCCGTTCAGGTATTTCCCGGTCAGCAGACCCTGCGCCAGCGGGGTAAAGGCAATACACCCCGTACCGTTTGCTTCCAGCGCATCCAGCAATCCGGTCTTATCGACCCAGCGGTTAAGCAGGTTATAGGACGGCTGGTGGATGAGCAGTGGGATCTTCCACTCGCGCAGTAACCCGGCCATTTTTTGAGTGCGCTCCGTTGAGTAGGACGAGATCCCGACGTACAGCGCTTTGCCGCTCTGCACGGCGTGGGCCAGCGCTGAGGCCGTCTCTTCCATCGGCGTATTTTCATCCACGCGGTGGGAGTAGAAAATATCAACGTACTCGACCCCCATGCGTTTCAGGCTTTGATCGAGGCTGGCGAGCAGGTATTTGCGTGAACCGCCTGAACCGTACGGCCCCGGCCACATGTCGTAACCGGCTTTAGTGGAGATGATGAGCTCGTCGCGGTACGCGGCAAAGTCCTCTCGCAACAGGCGGCCAAAGTTCTCCTCTGCGCTCCCTGCCGGTGGGCCGTAGTTGTTGGCAAGATCGAAATGGGTAATGCCGAGATCGAAGGCTTTACGTAGCAGTGCGCGCTGGGCATCGAGAGGCTGGACGTGGCCAAAGCTATGCCACAGACCCAGCGACAGCGCTGGCAGGCGCAGGCCGCTCTTTCCACAATAGCGGTACTGCATGTTCTCGTAGCGGTCAGGGGAAGGGTGCCAGGACATGATGTCTCCTTTCTTATTTAATGAATTTTCGAAACAGCGTTTTTATTCTGCGTTTATCAAATCATAAATTGTTCACAGAAGCGATGACAGGGTTTAACCCCTTCATATTGAAAGGTAATAATTAACCCTGGCTGTGTGACCTGTGAAGCCGCGCTAATTAAAAATAATCACAAAAGGTTATAATTTCCGCGCTGCCTGCCGATAAAGAGAGGAGTACTCGCCTCTGGGCGAATTCACCCTCACGGCAAGGAAATCTTATGAATATGCTACGTAATTTCACGATCCGCTTCGTCATGCTGACGATTCTCGGGATCTTTTGTTTAATGTGGGCGGGCGTTGGGCTGTACAGCACCTGGTCTTTGTCACGCGTTTCAGAGGGCAATGAAGTTGATCGCCATCTGGTGAAACAGATGACGGTACTGAGCCAGGGCAACGATCAGTATTTCCGCTTCGTGACCCGCCTGAGCCGCGCAATGGAAGTCAAAGCCGCTGGCGGCACGCCCGATTTGTCCTCCGCCCAACAGGCGCTGGATAACATGGGCAAGAAACTGGCCGAGATGAAAGCGATGTCACCCGGCCCGATGGATGAGGCGATCGCATCCCGGGTGATCGGCTCCTGGCAGGCGCTGCTCGACCAGGGCGTGACGCCGCAAATGGCGCAGGCGAAGCAGGGGGCTCTGGAAGGCTACCGCCAGCAGGCCAACAACGTCACGCCACCGTTGAGCCGTGCGTTCGGTGCGGCTGCCGAGGCGTTCAACACTGCCGCTGCGAACACGCTCGACAGTACCCGCGTGGTGGTGGACGGCCTGACCAGTATGACCCGCACGGTGATTATCGTCGCCACGATTATCGGTCTGCTGATTCTGCTTTTTACCGACCGTTACCTGGTGGCGATGCTGGTAAAACCGCTGGAGCGTATCCGCCAGCAGTTCCGCCAGATTGCCCAGGGCGATCTCAGCCAGCCCATTGCGCCGTTCGGCCGCAACTGTGTGGGACAACTGGTTCCCCTGCTGAGTGCCATGCAGGACAGCCTGCGTGAAGCCGTCAGTACGATTCGCTCGGGCAGTGAAAATATCTGGCGCGGGGCGACGGAAATCTCCAGCGGCAATAACGATCTCTCTTCGCGCACCGAAGAGCAGGCTGCCGCACTGGAAGAGACGGCGGCCAGCATGGAACAGCTGACCGCCACCGTGAAACTGAACGCGGAAAGCGCGCGTCAGGCCAGCCAGCTTGCCGATGTGGCTTCAACCACTGCCAGCCGCGGCGGTTCGCTGGTGGAAGAGGTGGTTACCACCATGAGCGGTATTTCCGAAAGCTCGAAGAAAATTGCTGAAATCACCAACGTCATCAACAGTATTGCCTTCCAGACCAATATCCTGGCGCTCAACGCAGCCGTTGAAGCGGCACGCGCGGGCGAGCAGGGCCGCGGTTTCGCCGTCGTCGCGGGGGAAGTCCGTAATCTGGCAAGCCGCAGCGCCAACGCGGCCAAGGAAATTGAGGGGCTGATTGCTGATTCGGTTAATCGCGTAGAACAGGGGGCACAGCTGGTGGGCGACACGGGCACGACCATGGATGCCATCTTACGCGACGTGACGGAAGTGACGACCATTATGAAGCAAATCGCTTCCGCTTCTGAAGAGCAAAGCAAGGGCATTTCGCAGGTCGGGATTGCCATTACGCAGATGGACGGCGTCACCCAGCAAAACGCCTCGCTGGTGGAAGAGGTTTCCGCGGCAGCCGCCGCGCTGGAACGTCAGACCGAAGAGCTTCAGCGTTCGGTGCAGAAGTTCCGCCTGACGGCATAACACAACGTTACAAGGCCGCCTGATGCGGCCTTGTATTATCGTTTAACCCTGCTGTTGCAATTCGGGAAATCGGATATCCCGTTGCAGATGCCACTTCTGCGATACGCTTAAATGAGGGGTTACCGTTTGGTGAGAGTGATTTATAAAGTGATTCGCGAGAAATGCCAGCACGTTTTGCAATAACAGTCATCCCGCCAGAGGCTTCGATCACATGCCGTAAGGCGAGCATGAACGCCTCATAGCCTCCTGGCTCGTCAATTTCAATGAAAGCCTGGTGAAGATAGACGGGCGCGAAATCCGGAGAATCTTTCAGGAGTTGTACCATTGCGTCATCATGAAGTACTGATTTAGCCATTGCGATTTCCTCGTATATTCTGCGCTTGTAGTCGTTGAGGTACTAAACGGCCCTTTCAATGTCTGCATTTTGCTTTTTTTTCGTTCCAGTCAATAGCACCAGACTTACTGCGCCTTCTGCCGGATCGGAGACTTCACTAAAATAGACACGATAGCCGGGTCCCCGGTCAATTCTGAGCTCTGACACACTCTCTCTGCATGGTTTGCAATCGCCATAGTTACCCGTCGACATTCTGGCGACACGCGTGGCAATCATGGCTTTTGCTATGGGATCTTTCAAACTTCGCAGATATGCATCAAAAGGATCATATCCATCAGCTGTAATGTAGTGTTTAACGTTAGCCATTATTGTAGCCTGTAGTTTACGATAAGCAAAGCATTGTAATCTTCAGGCTACGACAGGCAATTGTTTGCATCGTAATAACTGAGTGGGAAGATAATTTTCAGAAAGCGGATCGCAAAAACGAGAGATTTGGCAGGGGGGGATTATTGAACAACGCTGTGGCCGGGCAAACGCAGCGCTGCCCGGCAATACTTATCAGTGGGTCGCTTCGCCAATCAGTGCACCCGTGCCCGCACCCACGGCCGCTCCTTTCAGCACACTCTTGCCCGTCACGGCAGCCGCTCCTGCGCCAACGACGGCACCCACGGCACCCCCCTTACGTGCGTCTTTACCTTTTTCGCCGTTTTTGAACATGGCACCTGTACCTGCGCCAACAACGGCACCGCCGACGGTGGATTTCAGATCTTTACCTGTGGCCGCGCCAATGGCGGCGCCCGCTACCGCGCCAGCGGCGGTTTTGTCGATGGCCATTCCCGAGGTAGAAAAAAGAAGAGCGCTGATGACCAGCGTTGTTTTAAGAAGTTTCATAACAGATCCTTTGTGACTGCTGTCGATTGATACGTCGTTTCTCACATCTGCGCGAGAAAAACGGCCAGATAGTGCCAGCAATTGCGGCTCAACCTTTAGGCTAATCATGCCCCTGGCAAGGATCTCATCTGCCGGGCGGTGGCCCGCCCGGCAAAGCATTACGCCTGACGCTTGTCTTCCGTGTTGGTATCGAAGTCGCTCGCCGCGTGGCGTTCGTGCAGTTGCTCGTTCAGCTCGCCGCTGGTGCGGTTAACGATGCGTCCACGCTTCACGGCATGGCGGTTCGCCACGTCTTTCGCCCAACGCTGGACGTTGGTGTACTTTTCGGCATCCAGGAACTCGGCGGCGTTATAGACGCTACCCAGGGCCACGCAGCCAAACCATGGCCAGATCGCCATATCCGCGATGGTGTACTCCTCGCCCGCCACGTAACGGCCGCGCGCCAGCTGTTTATCCAGCACGTCGAACAGGCGTTTGGCTTCCATGGTAAAGCGATCGATCGCGTACTCAATTTTCACTGGCGCGTAGTTGTAGAAGTGACCAAAACCGCCGCCCAGGAATGGCGCCGCGCCCTGCAGCCAGAACAACCAGTTCAGCGTTTCGGTGCGTCCCGCCGGATCTTTCGGCAGGAAGTGACCAAACTTCTCTGCCAGATAGAGCAGGATATTGCCGGATTCAAAGACGCGCGTTGGTGGGGTCGTGGAGTGATCCCGCAGCGCCGGTATTTTCGAGTTCGGGTTCACTTCAACGAACCCGCTGGAGAACTGATCGCCCTCGCCGATGCGGATCAACCAGGCGTCATACTCCGCGCCCGTCACGCCCAGCGCCAGCAGCTCTTCAAGCATGATGGTCACTTTCTGGCCGTTAGGTGTTCCCAGCGAATAAAGTTGCAGCGGATGGGAGCCCACGGGGAGATCTTTCTCATGCGTCGCGCCCGAAATCGGGCGGTTAATATTGGCGAACGCGCCGCCGCCGTTCTTTTTCCATTCCCACACTTTCGGTGGCTGATAGGTGTTTTCGTCTGACATGTTGGCCTGCCTCTTTGGTGTTGTGTTGAGGCAGTTTAGCAGGTGGCAGGGGAACCGTTTAACGATGCGAGCGTAATGGACAGGGCAGGTGTATGATAATTCCACCTCTGTCAGGTTAATTACAACGTGCAGACGACGACAACCCTTCAAAAAATTGCCGCCTGCCTGTTTTAGGTTGGATACATGCGTAAAGGAAAGTTAAGCAGTGATGCGCCATTCGGGACGTTGTTAGGCTATGCGCCGGGTGGTGTGGCGATTTACTCCTCAAATTACGGCAGTCTGGACCCGCGAAAATACCCGGAAGATGCGGATTTTCGCAGTTATATCGGCAACGAATACATGGGCCACAAATGGCAGTGTGTTGAGTTTGCCCGCCGTTTCCTGTTCCTCAACTATGGTTTCGTGTTTACCGACGTCGGCATGGCGTGGGAGATCTTCTCCCTGCGCTTTTTGCGTCAGGTAGTGAACGATAACATTCTGCCCCTTCAGGCGTTTGCCAATGGCTCGAAGCGTGCGCCGCGCGCCGGGGCGCTGCTGATCTGGCAAAAGGGCGGAGAGTTTCATGAGACCGGCCACGTGGCGGTAATCACCCAGCTTCTGGACGACAAGGTGCGCATTGCAGAGCAGAACGTCCTGCACTCCCCGCTGCCGCTCGGGCAGCAGTGGACGCGCGAGCTGCGGCTGAGCGTGGAGAACGGATGTTACACAATCCATGACACCTTCAGCGACACGGAAATTCTCGGCTGGATGATCCAGACCGACGACACGGAACACAGCATTCCCCAGCCGGAAATCGACGGCGAATTGCTGAAAATTCGCGGTGCGCGGCTGAAAAACAAACGTCAGTTCGACGGAAAATGGCTCAACGAAAATGACGCGCTGCAGCAGGCGTATATCCGCGCGAACGGTCATGTGATCAATAAAGATCCCTGCCAGTACTTCACCATCACCGAAAGCGCCGAGCAGGAGCTGATCAAGGCCACCAACGAACTGCACCTGATGTACCTGCACGCGACGGACAAGGTGCTGAAAGACGACAATTTGCTGGCGCTTTTCGACATTCCGAAAATCCTCTGGCCGCGCCTGCGCCTCTCCTGGCAGTGGCGTCGTCACCATATGATCACCGGCCGTATGGATTTTTGCATGGATGAGCGCGGGATTAAGGTCTACGAGTACAATGCCGACTCCGCGTCCTGCCATACCGAGGGCGGGTTGATTCTCGAAGAGTGGGTGAAAAACGGTTATCGCGGCCACGGCCATAACCCGGCAGAAGGGTTGCTGGAAGAGCTGACCGGCGCGTGGAAACACAGCCACGCGCGTCCGTTCGTGCACATCATGCAGGACAACGATGTCGAAGAGGATTATCACGCGCTCTTTATTCAGCGTTCACTGTTACAGGCCGGGTTTGAAACCAAAATTTTGCACGGGCTGGGGGCGCTGAGCTGGGATGCTGCCGGGCAGCTGATTGACGACGAAGGTCGCCACGTCAACTGCGTGTGGAAAACCTGGGCGTGGGAAACGGCGATAGAGCAAATCCGCGAGGTCAGCGAAACCGAATATGCCGCCGTGCCGATTCGGACCGGACATCCCGAGGGTGAAGTGCGCCTGATCGACGTCCTGCTGCGTCCGGAAGTGCTGGTCTTTGAGCCGCTGTGGACGGTGATACCGGGTAACAAAGCCATTCTGCCGGTACTGTGGCAGCTTTTCCCGAACCACCGTTACCTGCTCGATACCGATTTTGAGGTTAACGACCTGCTGAAGCAGACTGGTTATGCCGTCAAGCCGATTGCCGGACGCTGCGGCAGCAATATCGATCTCATTAGCGCCCAGGACGAACTGCTGGATAAATCCAGCGGCAAGTTTATCGATCGCAAAAACATTTACCAGCAGCTGTGGTGCCTGCCAAACGTCGACGGCAAGTACATTCAGGTCTGCACCTTTACCGTCGGCGGGAACTACGGCGGCACCTGTCTGCGCGGAGATGACTCGCTGGTGGTGAAGAAAGAGAGCGATATTGAACCGCTGATTGTGGTGAAGGATAAGTAACTCAGAACCGCTCGAAATAGCTCCCCGCAGACCATTCTGCGGGGACGTTTCTTCACTCTTCTTCCTCGTCCTGTTGACTGATCTTTAGATCAATAATACGGCCAATCCGATCGTGATAGACCGTCAGCAGGTTGTACTGGCTCATCTCGGAGATGATCTGTGGTGAGACATTAAAGCTGCGGGCCAGCTCCTCCTGGTGAAAATAGCCCGGCTGACGCCGTCTTACATGCGTGCGGCGGCGGTTGTACTGATACCACAAAATCAGCAGCCATCCGTTAAGCGCGGCGAACAGCAAATAGATCAACACCGTATTAAAGGAGGCAATAATGACGCTCCACCGGTGTTCACTCTCTTCGGTTAACTGCATCCACAGCCTGGCATACAGGAAAAACAGAAATCCTCCCCACGCCACCAGAGTTAACGCGGCATCGAAAAGACGTGGTAACAGCCGATGTTCAGTCAAAATTAAGGTATTTTCGTTCATTGAATGCTTCCTTTTCCCCGGTCCGGACTGATCCAGCGCGCGCGGGCACGCTGACGTTTAAGCATGACTTTCGGAAACGCGACGAGGGTAGTGAACAGGCCAATCATCCAGTACACCATCGGGAACCAAATCACCCAGAAAAGCGAGCTTGCCACCTTCCGCTCGTATCGCCGCTCGATGAACAAACTGACCAGGAACTGCAGCAGGCACATGACGCCCAACAGCAGACCGGTGAACGCGGGTGGGAACAGGGTCTCAACGGTCAGCCTGGCGGGAATCGGCGCGACCTGGCTGATAATGAACAGCAGTACCGTCATCGCGTAAGCGAACGCCCACAGCGTGGACAGCGCGTACTCCAGAAACAGGGGCCACATGCGATGATGCTCCCAGCGCACAACCTTGCGAAGGTTGACCAGAAAAACCTCCGCGCCGCCCTGAGCCCAGCGCAGGCGCTGTTTCCACAGGCCTTTGAGCGTCTCCGGCATCAGGATCCAGCACAGCGCCCGCGGCTCGAAAAAGATGTCCCAGTGGCGCAGCTGAAGCTTCCAGCTTATGTCGATGTCTTCCGTGATCATATCCGGGCTCCAGTACCCGACATCCGCCAGCGCCTGGCGGCGAAAGGCGGCGATGACGCCGGACACGGTAAAGACCCGGCCATAGATCCGCTGCGTGCGTTTGATAAGGCCAATAATGGACGAGAACTCGCCCACCTGAATGCGCCCAATCAGCGAGGATCGCGTGCGAATGCGCGGATTGCCGGTGACCGCGCCGACGTGAGGATACTGAATCAGCGGGGCTACCAGATAAACCGCAGTGTCGCGGTCGAGCAGGGCGTCGCCATCAATGCAGACCAGCAGATCGCCCCGGGCTGCCGCGGCACCCGCTTTTAGCGCGACGGCTTTTCCCTGGTTCTCCGCGAGGTTAATTACCCGCAGGCGCGGCTGCTCCTGCGCCAGCTGCTGCAGCACGTCCGCCGTGTTATCAGAAGAGCCATCGTTAATGGCGATAACCTCTATATTCTTATACCGCTGATCCAGCGCGGCGCTGATGGTCTCTCTGGCGTTCCTTTCCTCATTGAAACAGGGGATCAGAATGGAAATAAGCGGCTCGCCAGCGAGCGAGGGTGGTGGGGTCTCTTTATCCCACGACCAGTGGCGTTCAAGCTGAAACCAGAAATAGAGTCCGCCGGTGACCCAGAGCACGGACATGAACAGCGGCCAGAAGAACACAAAATCCAGAATCAGTTCGCCGGTAAAAAGGGCGGCCACGCCTAAAGGCAACCCGAATACCAGACACAAAATAGAAAAAGCGATGATGCGATCAGTCATTGTCAGGGTACCAGTAGGAAGAAAATTCAGGCCTGATGCGGGAGATATCAGGCTGGTTGTTGATGAAATCGTCGGGGTAGTAGCCGTAGTTTTTGACGCCGTTCAGCTGGAGAACGCGCATCCACTGGACAAGCTGTTTATCGGAAACGGCACGCTGCGTTTTTTGCTCCCAGTCTCTGGCCTGCAGTTCGAAAATGGTTTTATCGAGCGCGCCGGGCCGTGCGGCGACCACGTTAACCAGACGCGTCAGCCAGGCGTCGCTTTCGTTCGCCGGAACGGACTCCATCAGCGGCATGGCCATCGGCACCGTCCAGTCATAGGCCGCCAGAAAATCATCAAAATTCTGTGCAAACCAGGCTTCGCTTTCAGGCTCAAGGATGGGTAAGACGAACATATTGCGTGCGGTTTTGATCTGCGGTCCCCGGATGTGCTTCACCGCCTGGCCCAGCGCCCGGGTAAAGCCCATCAGCAGACGGCTTTTCTGACGCGTTGTGTCCTGAGCGGCGTCTTGTCCGGCATCGTCAACGTCCGTCAGCACCGCATCGTCATGGAACAAAATCCCATTGAAGGTGCTATAGCGGGCCAGATCTTCATAGATGTCCGTCACCTGCTGGCGAACCTGCGGGTTCCACGGGGAGAGCCGGATATAAGGTTCAGTGGCCTCGTGCAGCTGGCCCGTTTGACGATCCCGACGCTGCACGCGCGGCAGGGAGGGATCGAGATCGAACGAGAGCACCGGCATCCACGCGAAGACTTTCACCCCCGCACGGGTCTGGAGCTGCCAGGAGACAAAATTGAACAGATCGGCGCGGACCGGAAGCCGACGGTTGGGGAAATAGAGCGCTTTGATCCGGCCATCGCCCTGCGGGTCGGCAAACGCCTGCAGGAAAACATGGCTGATTTTCATGTCGTAGACTCGCTGGATCAGCCTGTTGATATTTTGGGTTTGCTGGGCCGGATCGGGATCGTAAACGTAGTCGAGGTCGACGTGCATGACGCGAACGGGATCGTGTTCCTGGATCTGGCTGACCGTACTGGCAAAGGTTTTTAGCGAAGGATTGCCGGCGATCAGCAGACGGGGAATGTTGCCAGGGTCATTTACGTCCCCCAGACCGTCTTCCAGCGTAAAGGCCAGCTGGTAACCCTGTTGTCTGGCGATGGCGAGCGACGTACCGTTGGCGGCACCGTAAGGCCAGACCCAGGCGCGCGGTGCTTTGCCCGTCACCTGCGTGATTTTCTCGGTCACTTTACGCACGTCGTCGCCGATCCGCTGGCTGAACTGCCGATCGGTTTCATAGCGGCCCGTCGCCTTATCGTAAAAGCGATTGGCGATGGCAGGCTCGCGGCTTCCCTGAGGGTTAGCCACGATACCGTAATGGGAGGCCCAGGTATGTGAGCCGATCTCAATCAGCGGAGACTGGCTGAGCTCGCGCACCATGTCCCACGTTGCGAAGCGATCGCGGGGCGTCATCAGACCACCAAAATTGACCTTTTGATTTGCTGGCGTGTCCACCCAACTGCCTACCGGTGCCCAAAGGGCAGGGACGTTCCAGGCCTGAAGCAGTGGCCAGACGCGGGTATAAAAGCTGCTGTAGCCGTCGTCAAAACTGAGCAAAACGGCTTTCGGCGGCAGCGTTTTTTTTCCGTCATGGGCATCCAGAATGTCCTGCACGCTGATGGCGTGATAGCCGTTATGCAAAAGCCAGCTTATTTGCTCGTTTAACGCGCTGGTGCGAACGGAGAGGTAGCGCTGATCGGCGGCATCATCTTCGACGTCGTGGTAGGCCAGCACCAGAAATCGATTCGTTGGCCAGGGCTTGCTCGCCTCCAGCTGGGGTCTCTCTTTGGGGGCAATAAACGGGAGTGCCTGGGCGCAAATGCTCGCGCTGAGGCAGAACCAGCCGATGAGTATCACACTCACGGAAAAACGTATGTTCAGCATATTCATCCTTAAAAGCGTAAAGTCGCATCAAACGTGACGGAGAGATTGCTCTCGCGCTTGCCGTCGTAAGGCCGTTTATCCCAGTTCAGCATCACGCCGGTATCGATGACGTTGTTCCACTGGATGCGTTGTCCGTAGCCCAGCAGGGTGATGGCCCCGGCGGACTGGTTTTTCTGCCAGTAGCTGCCGCCGCCTGCCACGAACTGCTGGCTCCAGAGGGTGTCGTAATGGCGATACATCTCATGATCGACGGACAGAGCGGCCGCTACGGACAGATCCCGCGCCGGGTTGTAATAGAGCGTGTCCCGCAGGCTGTTTTTACTGGCGGCGATCCCCGGTTCGAGATCCAGCGTCAGGGACGGGGTTTGCCAGAGACGCTCCTTACCCGTAAGGGTGTATTCCTGACGGCGGTTGTGGTCTGAGAAGCGGCTGACGGCGACGCTAAACTGATACTCACGTCGCTCGTTTTGATACCAGCGCACGCCGCCTTCCCCCCGGTTGGCGCTAATCCCGTTGCGTAATGCCCGTAAGGGCGTGGTGGGAGCTACGCGTTCAAGGCTGCCGCTGAGCTGCCAGCTATCGGTGAGAAAGTAAGTTGTGGAAAGGCGAGCCCCCGGCTTGTTCGCGCCGTGATAGCGGTTACTGGAAAGCTCGGCTTCGAGCTGGAGGTCACGAGGCCGCCATTCCACGCCGCCCAGGAGGTGGCGGCTGGTGCCTTTGCCTTCATCGAAATTACCCTCTGCATAGCGGGTGCCGGCAAACAGCCGCCAGTTATCCGCAACTGGCGGGCCATAGAGCGTGGCGTCCCAGTTCAGGTCGTGCGTACCGCTGACGGGGTTATCGGAGTGCAAACCCTTGCTCGCATTGAGGAGCAGCTCGGACATATGATGAACCGTTCTGAGCCTGTCCAGACGACGGGCACTGCGATCGACCGGCGCGCGAGCAAGCACGTCGTCGGCCAGTAAATCCATCTCTTGCCACTCCTGTAGATCCATGGCGACGTAAGCCTGCTGTTGCTCAAGCTCCAGATTTGATGGCTCCAGTGCCTCCGCCATTTTCAGCTTCTGCTCGGCCGCACGCGGCAGGCCCCGCGCCTGTAGCAAAGTGGCGTAGTCAATCTGCAATCCCTGGTTGCCCGGCGCCGTTGTCGCCAGACGCTGAGACAGCTTTTCGGCTTCAGGCAGGGCGTAGGTCGCCAGCAGATAGTTAAAACGGAGAGACTGCCCGGTGAGCCATCGATCGTTCGGCTGAGGGGTAGGGGAACCGAAATCGTAGCGGGTCCAGGGGACGTTACGGGTCTGGCGCTCTACATACTGGCGGGCGGCCCGATACTGCCCGGTATCGAGCCAGGCGTAGAAAAGCGCGTGCTCTTCGTCCTGCGGATCGGCGGCATATTGCGGATAGCGTTGCAGAAGCGAGAAGGCGGCATCGGCGTTTTTCTCCTGCAGATACGCGGAGATAACCCAGCCGATTGCCCAGTCCGGCACCGGGTGCTGCGCTGCCGTAAGATCCTGATACTCGCTGATGACCCGCGGATAATCAGCATGGGCGTACAGCGCGCCGAGCCGGTCTATACGCGCAAGGATGACATCTTCCGCCGCCTGCGGCTCGCTTTTCCAGCGAGAAAGCAGAACGTCGTAACGATTCAGCGCAGATTGCGCAAGCTGCAGACGCTCCTTTTCTGTTCTGCCTGGCACATCGGCAAGGCGAACCCTTTCGGCGGCGGCGTTACGCTCAAGACGGCGACGCTCCGCCGGGGACAGCGGCACCCGCTGTGAAAGTACGAGCGCGGGGGTATTCACGCGGTTATCCGTCAGGGCGTCGACAAGCTCGCTGAGCAGGACATTATTCTCTGGCGCGGTAGCCAGTGCGCGCGTGTCCGCCAGAAGCCGATCCCAGCTTTTTCCCTGACGTAACCAGACATACGAGAGCGTCTGAAGATGCGCCTGAGTGGGGTTTTGGGTGACCAGCTGCCGGGCTTCCTGCAGCGCGAGTGCATCCATGCGGGCATCGGCCAGGGTTTTGATATAGCCGATACGATAATCATCGTTATTCGGCGCAAGGCTGCACGCCTCTTTCCAGAGCGATAAGGCTGGCTGCCACGCTTTTTGATTTCTCCTGGCCTGGGCAACGGCAGCAACGCCGCGAGCGGGCAGCGGCATATAAATGCCATAACGCTGCCAGACCTCAATCACCTCATCATCATGACCTGCCCAGGATGCCACCTGTAACCAGTCTGCGACCTGTTCAGGCGTCAGGGCGTGCTGTTGCTGATAATGTTGCAGATAATCAAGAAACGGCGTGTAATTACCGTTACGCGCCTGTTGAATCTGTTGTTCATAAACGGATTCCGTTGCCTGAACCAGAACAGGAAAGAGTAATAACAGTAACAATAATCCTGGGGTGCGATAAAAGAATAACGTATTGAAGCGAAGCGATCTTTCCATATCTATTTGCCATTTGTTTATCATGAATCCATTGCATAACACGGCTGCCTTTTAACTGTGCGTTAAAGGCGATAAATGAGAACATTAAATCTGAATGCAGTAACGTTATGGGGTACTTACTTAAAGGTAATTATGGATCCTTATCTCGGTGGATTGGGTAAACGGTAATGTACACCTGATATGTTGCCGGATAAATATGGTGAATAGAGGGTGGGTGGTTTTGAGATAATTCTGTAGTGAGCGGTTTTTTATGATTATATTGAAGGGGTTATGTATTTATAACATTATGATATTTAAGTGCTTTATTTTTATTGTGACAAATTTGTTTATATTTTTAATGAGGCCTGGAAGCATCAATTAAAGTACTTTCTTGTGCATGTTTGGGAAGTTTCATGACAAAAATTCTTAATGTTTAGCGAAGTGTCTTTTCTGAGATTGTTTTTTATTTATAATTAATGTCAGACATTGAATGATGGTCTACAGGAAGTCTTATCCATCAATGTGTGTATTGAGGGATGTTCAAAGCCAGAATACATTTGTCGTTAATATAACAGCGCTATAAAACGAAGGCGGCCTTCTCTCGGAAGGAGCGTTCTTGCTTTAATCTAAAAGGGATGGTTAGTGGCAACTTCAATAGTGTTAGTGACTCAGGATCGCTATCTTGTCAGGGGCATGAGGCTTTTTTTTCCAGATATTATCCTGCTCGACTCGATTGACAGAAACATATTTGATAATGGTGCCGACGAATACTCTGTATTGATTGATAGTCGTTCTCCGCTCCGTTTATATGATTACCTGATACGCCATCCGGCCAGAACAAGGAAAACGATCTGCTGCGTTATGCTGGATATGCGACATCGCGAAGAGAATCTACTCAGTATGAAGTTGTTTATGAACACGTCGCTCACCGCGCCGGATATGGCGTCGCTGTTTAATCTGGTGCTCAACATGAAGGGCAGGCGTCTGACAACCAAATGGCTGCTTAACTTACGGCTTAGCACGCACGAGGCGATCATGCTGCGGTTGCTGAGGGCAGGGATGTCGATGGAAGCCGTTGCCGATGAGCTGAATACGTCGGTGAAAAGCCTCTACCGCAAACGAACGGCGCTTTCGGAACGGCTGGGGGCGGAGAACTTCAATGAGGCGTGTTTGTTTATCTTTAAAAATAAACTGCTGGATGTGATTGGGAACGATCCCTGAATGCGTCAGAAGCTAAAAGCAAACACCCGCCACGAGGGCGGGTTCATTGAATGGATATAATTCAGAACGACCAGCGCAGATTCGCGTTAACCGAATTGACGCGGGTATCCGCACCATATTGCCCCTGATAACCCACATCCAGGGTCGCAGCACGCGATAGTTGTACGCTCACGCCGATATCGCCCACCATCACGTCCTCATCCACGGCCTGCCCCTGTGTAATGAACGCGTCGCTGCCCGCAAACGCCATGCGCGAAGAGGTATTCTTATCGCCATATGCGTGCTGCCAGCCTAACGAACCGTAGAGGTTAACGTTCTTCGGCAGCTCGGTCACGCCACGCACCCCGAGGGTAGAATAGAAGGTGTTCATCGTTTCGTTATTTACGCTCAGCGCGGCAGCACCGCCGTCTTCCCTGAAACTGTCAGTATGCAGTCGAATCCAGGACAGGTTAATAAAGGGTTCAACATTCATCGCTGGCTGGCCGAAACGGTAGCCCGCTTCGGTGAACGCCAGCAGTGAGTTGGCGTCGTAATCCGACTTCAGCCGATCCGAGAAGCCGCTAAAATCAACATTTCGCTCGCCTTCGATCTTGTGCCAGGTGTAGCCCAGCGCACCGCGAAGAGAGAACGCATCCTGTTGACCTGCCGCATAAAGACCAAGGTGATAATTGTCGGTATTCGTTGAGGAACGACGGCTGTCGACGTCGTAATCACCGCGGCTGTAGCCGAAGTAGCCACCGACACGTACGTTATGGTCCGCCAGCTTGCGGTCCGCCCCCAGCAGGAAGCCAGTAGTGTTGCCGTCCAGCTTGCCCACATTACCGTCGCCGCTGTTTCGGCTCCAGGAGCTGAAGGTCTGGCCCCAGACGCCATTGTTTTGCGGTTCCGGCTGCTGCACCAGCGACATCGCTAACGGCGGTATCGGCAGGCTATCGTTATCAAACGCGCGCTGCATACGCTGGTTTAACACGTTAAACACCTGCGTGCTGCCGGCGATGAGATTGGACTGCATTGACGGATAAACTTCACCGGAAAGCTGGTTGAACGCCTCGCGCGCTTCCGGCGCGCTCAGCACCAGGAGAGAGTTATAAAGCGCCAGCGACGAGCCGCTTTGCGTCAGCGTGGAGAGCGCGCCAGCGGTATTCCACTGGTTGCTGCTTTTGGCCACGGTCTGGAAAATTCCCGGCTTGCCGCTGCCAGGATTTTCACCGCCCGGGTTCTCACCGCCGGGGTTTTCGCCTCCAGGATTCTCGCCGCCGGTCTCTTTCTGCGCGATGGTCAGATCAACGGCGTCGGTGCTCTGCTTGAGCGCCACGTCCAGGAAGGCGGATTTGGAAATCGCTCCGGCAAACTGACCGTCAATTCCCCCGTCGGAGGTTAAAATACGATAGCTTTGGCCTGTTTTGTAGCTGGTTTGAGGATCCAGCGCGGTGACCTGTACTTTAGCCTGATCGCTGATGGTCGTTTTGCCTGATACCAGTAGTTGGTCGCTGCGGCCATCACCGGCGATATCGACGTCATAGAAAGACTCGCCCACAAAATTCAGATACCGTTTCAGCGTCAACGTGCCGATGTCGCCATCCCCTGGAGAGATATGCCCGCCGGACAGGATCTCGGTCTGGCCCAGCGTGCCGTTCCCCCCCAGTGTGCCGCCGGCCTTGATTGACGCGGCGCTGCTGTAACCCTGCCCGTTGTTAACGTCGGATCCTGCCGTCGCGTTGAGGATCAGCGTACCGCCGTTCTCGGCGCTAAGGGTCTGAACATCAAAAATATCGTCTTCTGGCTGGGTGTTGATGTTGCTGGCAATAATGACTTTGCCACCACGCGCGGTCACGTTCGCCTGAAGGGCCGAAAGATCGCCGTTCAGCGTTGTCTGCCCGGAAGTATTGATCACCTCACCTTCGCCGCTCATTTTGTTGCTGAAGACGTAATTTTCGTTGGTATGGTTGAAGTAGACATAGCTGCCGAATAGCCCGCCCCGTAGGCTGATCGCCGTGTTCGAATCGAGGGTACCCGCGCCGCCGGCTGTGCCAAGTGTTGGCTCAGTCAAACCCGTGCCGGTGTCCATGTTGCCTCGGCTGCCGATGATTAGCGCGCCCCGGTTCGAGCCAGAACCCGATTCCCCCACGATCAGCGTATTGCTGCCAGCGGAAAATGAACCACCGTCTATAACCGACAGCACGCCATTGCCATAATCACCCACGCTCACATTACTGTCGCTGGTAAAACGCGAGTCTTTGCCCGCAATAACCAGCTCAGCAGTCTTCCTGGCCCCGGATACGCCCGCCACCTGCACGCCTCCAACGGTAACTGCCCCGCCGTTCAGCACGTCCAGATCGCCATAAAGCGACAGCGTACGGCCAACATTCCACTGGGAACCGCTCCCCGTGACGGTGGCTTTCGGGCTCAGCGTGTCGGTTTCATCCGGCCCGGTACCATTCCCAATGCGCGCATCATAGGCGGTACTGAGCGCGGCGCCGTCTTCAATCAACAGCGTGGATCGTGCACCCAAATCGGTGCCTACGCTAAGAAAGTTACTGGTCACACGAGACCCGGCGCCCGTGGCGATAAGGTGGCTATCGTAGCCGCGGGTGGTGCCGACAACGATCTCCTTTGCGCTGGCGAGCGCGCCCTCTTCGACGCGGAGGGTGCCGAGGCCAAGATTGAGGTCGCCGCGCAGGACGTATTGATCGTTCACTGCGTTAAGTTCTGCGTTTGGCCCACGGACCGTGACCATGCTTTCATAAATTTGCCCGTCGAACAGCCGACCGATATTGATGTTATAGGCGGTGATTTTGCCATTATCGATCAGCAGGTTTCCGCGTTGATTACGTCCAACGTAAACATCTCCGGTATAACCCAGCGTGTCGGTAATACGCGAGTCGCCATCAAAAATTGCATCCGCTGCACGTGCGAAATCGGCAGGTGAAAGCAGTAACAGCGGAGCGGAAAATAGAGCGAGGTAAAGTCTGGAAAGCGGCGTCTTAACCGCTAGCAGATGCGATGTAGAGTTATTCACGGGCTATCTCCGTACTCATTAGCGTGATGTCGGGAAAATCGTTTTTATATGAAAACTCAGATACGTGAGAAAATGTAAAAGGCGTTATTTATGTACGCCTTTTAATTTGGGGTTAATTATTTATGTGTGACAACAGGTGTACAGGTTGGCGCGCTCAGCGTCGGTGCGGATCCCAAAATCCCGGGCATCATCATCGATGAGCAATCGAAAATACGCCCTTTTTCCGTCGTAGCGCGATAAGATAGTTTTTGCCCTCCCAGTGCGTCAGGTTGGGCGCCATTAACATTGGTCACTGTTATTTCATCCGATGAGCCCAGACCCAGCATTTTAGCAGTCTCTGCCTGCAGCAGTGGAATGGCCTGATCGGTTTTCAGCGTGGAACAACCGGCCAGCATCAACGTAACGGTTAAAAATATTAGTAGTTTTTTCATAAATTATCCTTTATATCCAATCAGTTAATTTCACTGATTGTATTTATGTTTTCTATTACCCAAATCAGAGAATAATATATTTCCCTTTCCTAATCGAAAAAACCCTCCTAAAGTAGGGTGGGTAGATAATAATTCATCCGTACTCTCAGAGATGCGAAGGTAAAAGGAGGACCCTTTGGGACAGAATTATGCGTTGGTCGTTGATGACCATCCATTGGTAGCAAGCGGCATCGCCAATTTTCTGATTACACAATGCCGATTTAAGCAGGCGTATGTGGTGACGAATGAGGAGGATTGCTACCGTCAAATTAGGGATAATGGCCCGCCCCGTTTGCTGGTAATCGATTTTTGGCTTTCGTCCGGAACAGCATTGAAATTACTCAAAGAGATAAAACAACTTTACCCACAGGTGCGGCTCCTGGTGGTTAGCGGGGACGACAATAATGATCTCTGGCGGAAAATTCACGCTGCCGGGGGACATGGTTTTGTATTGAAAAGTGAGCCTCCTGAAATTTTCTCACAGGCTGTTTTTGCACTCGCTGATAATCAGACCTGGTTTCCTGAGGGAAACGAATTTTCCGTGAATAAGAATAATGAAAAACTCAATAAATTTAACTTAACGCCGCGGCAAATAGATGTGTTAAATATGATTATGCGCGGTCTGCCGAATAAACGCATCGCCGCACAGCTTTCAATTTCAGAACCCACAGTCAAAGAACACATCAGCAATATTTTGAAAAAGATTGGTGTTAACAGTCGGGTCGAAGCCATCACGCTTCTGCATGGCAAACAGGAATCGTCGGAATGAGATTTTTCCTGAGCTTACAAAACGATGGGATCTCTCCTGCTGCGCAGATCCGTTTGTTAAACAATACCTTTCTGCGGCTGGTATTCAGTTTTAGCGCAGTGCCCTTTGTCGGTATTCCTTTTGCCATCTGGATTTATATGCTTGGGGATGATCTTGGCCCAACGATAACCTGGATTATTATTTATCTGATATGCGCTGTGGCGATACGAATATTGCATCGACGCTATCAGCGCGAAGCGAAAGAATATGTTGAAAAGGACCTCCTGCAACGCTGGCTTCCGCGCATTAATAATGTCGCCTTTATTCACGGACTGGGAATTTCATCACTCTATTTAATTACTCCTAAAACGCAGAACTTTGACTTTTTCCTGCTACTGAATATCAGCATAGCCGCTATCGTCGCGGCCAATGCGACGCATCTGACCCCGGTTATTAGCACCTTTACGCGCTTTTTCTTCGCCTCGTGGGGGGTACTGAACCTCGGTATTATCTGGCGACTGGATGAGCTGATGTTCATCGTACTGATGCTGAACCTGCTTTACGGCTTTGCGATTTACCGCCATGCGTTAACTTCACATGCGTTCTTTATTCAGCAGGCGCTGCTTGAGGAAAAAAGCTCACGCCTGGCGGAACAGTTTCGTCAGGCCAAAGAGGACGCGGAGCAGGCTCTACTGGATAAAAATCAGTTTCTGACAACCGCCAGCCACGATCTTCGCCAGCCCGTACACGCCATGGGTTTTCTGATTGAAGCCATCCTCCACCGAAACCGCGACGACAGCCTGACGCCGCAACTCCTTGACCTGCAGCAGAGCATTCGTTCCGTACATTTGATGCTCAATTCCCTGCTCGATCTCAGCAAAATTGAATCCGGGAATGTACTCTCTGCTCCTGCCAAAGTGGATATCGGCGTTCTGCTCGACTCGGTGATCACACTGTTTCGCGAAGAGGCCAACAGCCGAGCCCTGCGACTGTACACCTGGCGACCAAAACGTCGCATTTACGTGATGGGCGATCCGCTGCTGGTGCGACAATCCCTGATTAACCTGATTCAAAACGCCCTTCGCTACACGCTACGGGGCGGCGTGCTGGTCGCCATTCGACCGCGCGGTGACGAGTGTATGGTGGAGGTGTGGGATACGGGGGTCGGTATCGCCGATGACGAGAAGGGCAAAATCTTTTCACCCTACTACCGCCCCGAGCTGGCCTGGAAGATCGACAGCGCCGGACACGGGTTGGGGCTGGCCGTCGTTGCTCGTTGTGCCAAGCTGATGAAGGTGAAGTACGGGATGCAATCCATTGAAGGTAAAGGCTCACGATTCTGGATGCGTTTCACCCAATTTGCTGGTGAAGAGATCGCACCGGACTCCTCGCCCGCTTATGACCACGCAGCCACGTCGGTGCGCTATGCGCCGCTGCACGGTTCCTGCCTGGTCGTCGATGACGACCCGCTGGTGACGTCAGCCTGGGAGAGCCTGATGAGCATCTGGGGAATCAACGTGCGCTGTGCGGCCTCCGCTGAAGAGGCATTCGCCATAATCGACGACGGCTTCACGCCGTTCGCCGTGCTGTGCGACCAGCGCCTGCGATCCGGCGAAAGCGGGTTCGACATCCTGAAAGCGCTTTTTGAACGTCTGCCGGATATGAGCGGCGCGATAGTCAGCGGCGAATTTAATTCACCGGTTCTGCTGGAAGCTGAGCAGGAAGGGTACCTGGTGCTGCGCAAGCCGCTGGAGCCGGCGAAACTGCATGCGCTGCTGACGCAGTGGTCCGGGTGTCATGGATAAAAGAGAGTGTAGAAGTATTGATTTTGGCGGGCTTAGAATGCAAAAACGGACCTCCGTGGAGGTCCGTTGATATAAATTTGGTGCCCGGACTCGGAATCGAACCAAGGACACGGGGATTTTCAATCCCCTGCTCTACCGACTGAGCTATCCGGGCAACGGGGCGCATTAAACCTGATCTGCTTCCTGCCGTCAACGAAAAATGTTGTTTTCGTTACGGACTGCGCAATCTCTCGCCATTTCGCCGCACTCTTAAGCGAAAAAGCGCGTCCAGAGCGCTGAGAGCGGCATGGCGATCAGCAGCGCGGGCAGCATATTCACCACGGCAAACATCTTAATCCCGCAGATGCGTAACCCGGTCGCCAGCAACAGCAGGCCGCCGACGGCAGTAAAGTCTGCCATCATCGCCGGCGTGGTGAGCGGGAGAATCAGCGCGGCGCAGGTGGCGAGAGCCAGCTGAATCAGCAGCATCGGGACGCAAATTGCCGCGACGGCGATACCGAGCGTGGTGGCAAAAATGGTGGCGGTGAAGAAATCGAGAAACGCTTTCGCAATTAATATACTCGGGTCGCCCGTCATCCCTTCCTGCATCGAACCGAATATCCCGGTGCCGCTGGCACAAAACAGAATAATGATCGCAACGTAGTTCTGAATAAACGACTCGTGCGAACCGTTTTTCGCCTTACCGGGTCGGGCAATCAGGTTTTTGGCTTTGCCTACCGCGTTATTGATGCCCTTTTCCAGATAGCAAAATTCGCCAATCAGTGCGCCGAGCAGCGTTGCCAGCACCATGACGGGCAGGTTGGCGCATTTGATGACTAAAAGGATGCCGATGCCCAGCGAGGCCAGGCCAAAAATAGACGGCATGGAGGTACGAATACGCTCCGGTAGCCGCTGGCTTAACACGCCGCCAAGTATGCCGCCCAGCAGCACTGCGCCGGCGTTGATAAAGGGTCCAATTACCACCGCTAACTCCTGTTACTTAATCATTGGTATTGCATGATTATGACACGCAAAGCGGGCATTACGCTTAGCTTTGGAAGGTTTTGTGCATATTGATTCCTTCTTGCACCTAAAAATAAAAGGTGACATTATTGCGCGAATTTTCTCCTCCCTGTCTCACCATTCGGTGAGGGTAACTAGCGCCTATGAAAACCATGAAAATTGCCGTCAGCCGCGAGCTGCTCTCCACTGTCTCAACCCACCGTGAAAAGGTGACGCTGGATAACACGGATTTTACCGATGTGGCGGCAGTCGTCATGACCACTGCTGAAAGTTGCAGCGGTATTCTCGCGTTGCTGAAACGCACGGGCTTTCAGTTACCGGTGTTTATTTTCTCGCAGGAGCACACGGACGTGCCTGACGGTGCTACCGCGGTCATCTCGGGGAAAGCGCAGGAGTTTCTGGAACTGGAGACTGCTGCCAGCCGTTACGAAGAGAATCTGCTGCCGCCGTTTTTCGACACCCTGAGCCAGTACGTGGAGATGGGTAACAGCACCTTCGCCTGTCCTGGTCACCAGCACGGGGCGTTTTTCAAAAAGCATCCGGCGGGACGACAGTTCTTTGATTTCTTCGGTGAGAACGTGTTTCGTGCCGACATGTGCAATGCTGACGTAAAACTCGGGGATTTACTGATCCACGAAGGGTCCGCCAAGCATGCGCAAAAGTTCGCGGCGAAAGTATTCAATGCGGATAAAACCTACTTCGTGCTGAACGGCACGTCGGCGGCCAACAAGGTGGTGACCAACGCGCTGCTGACGCGTGGCGATCTGGTGCTGTTCGACCGCAACAACCATAAATCCAACCACCACGGGGCGCTGATTCAGGCTGGGGCCACGCCGGTTTATCTTGAGGCTGCGCGTAATCCATTTGGCTTTATTGGCGGGATTGACGAGCACTGTTTTGATGACGCGTACCTGCGCGATCTTATCCGCGAGGCTGCGCCGGAGAAAGCCGACGAGGCGCGTCCGTTCCGCCTGGCGATCATCCAGCTTGGCACCTATGACGGCACGATCTACAACGCCCGTCAGGTGATCGACAAGATCGGCCATCTGTGTGATTACATCCTGTTTGACTCTGCCTGGGTGGGCTACGAGCAATTTATTCCGATGATGGCGGAAACGTCTCCGCTGTTGCTGGAGCTGAACGAGAACGATCCTGGCATTTTTGTGACCCAGTCTGTGCACAAACAGCAGGCCGGATTTTCGCAAACGTCGCAGATCCATAAAAAGGATAACCACATTCGTGGCCAGGCGCGGTTTTGCCCCCATAAGCGGCTGAACAATGCATTTATGCTTCACGCCTCCACCAGTCCGTTTTATCCGCTGTTTGCAGCGCTGGATGTGAATGCCAAAATTCATGAAGGCGAGAGTGGGCGCAGGCTGTGGGCGGAGTGTGTTGAGCTGGGCATTGAGGCGCGCAAGGCGATCATTGCCAACTGCCATATGATTAAGCCGTTTATCCCGCCGGTGGTGGCGGGGCGGCCGTGGCAGGATCATCCGACGCACGCCATTGCCAGCGAGCGCCGCTTCTTCAGCTTCGAGCCGGGGGCGAAATGGCACGGGTTTGAGGGTTATGCCCGCGAGCAGTACTTTGTCGACCCGTGCAAGCTGCTGCTGACCACGCCGGGTATTGATGCGGAAACCGGGGAATATACCGGGTTCGGCATTCCGGCGACCATTCTTGCGCACTACCTGCGCGAAAACGGCATCGTGCCGGAGAAATGCGATCTCAACTCAATCCTGTTCCTGCTGACGCCAGCTGAAAGCAGCGAGAAGCTGGCGCAGCTGGTGGCAATGCTGGGACAGTTCGAGCAGCATATTGAAGACGATACGCCGCTGTCGGACGTACTGCCGACCATCTACCAGAAATATCCGGTGCGCTACCGGGATTACACCCTCCGCCAGTTGTGTCAGGAGATGCACGATCTTTATGTCAGCTTTGACGTAAAAGATCTGCAGAAGGCGATGTTTCGCAAAGAAAGCCTGCCTGAGGTGGTGATGAATCCACAGGACGCGAACCAGGCCTACATTCGCGGAAACGTGGAGCTGGTGCGCATACGGGATGCCGCAGGGCGCATTGCTGCCGAAGGGGCGCTGCCCTATCCGCCTGGCGTGCTGTGCGTGGCGCCGGGTGAGGTCTGGGGCGGGGCGGTACAGCGTTACTTCCTGGCGCTGGAAGAGGGCATCAACCTGCTGCCGGGCTTCTCGCCGGAGCTGCAGGGGGTATACAGCGAGAAGGATGCGGACGGGATTAAACGGCTGTATGGATATGTGTTGAGGTAGTGCGGGCTGCTGCCCTCACCCTAACCCTCTCCCACAGGGAGAGGGAACGTTTCATCAAACCGCACTACGCTTGTACATCCTCCTTGGATGCCCAATCTTCCCGTACAGCATCTCCACGCTCAGAAACCCCGCCTCCACGCAGTGCTCCAGATAGCGCCGGGTAGTGGTTTTACTCAACCCCGTTTCGCTCACCACCTCATCCACGGTAAAGCAGTGCGTCGCCTTGTCGTTGAACAGCGCCTGCACCCGGGCCAGCGTATTCTCCTCAATCCCTTTGCTGCCGTTGTCCTGGCGGTAGTTCTTCGCCTGGAGTTGATACAGTGAATCGACGTTTTGCTGATCGACAATCTTCCAGACGCGCTGTTGTTCGGCAAATTGCACAAAGCGCTCCAGCGACTGGCTGAGGCGCTTCCAGGAAACCGGCTTAAGGATATAGTCAAACGCGCCGTTGCGGATGGCCTGGCTGCAGGTGTCCATATCGCTGGCGGCGGTGATGAAAATCACCGAGCAGTTGGCGCGGGTCAGCATCGGGTTACTGATAAGGGTGATGCCTTTGCCGTCCGGCAGATAGTTATCCAGCAGCATCAGCTGAGGCTGTTTACGCTCAAGCTGAACCTGCGCGTCGGCCAGTGACGAGGCAATCCCCACCAGTCTCAGACGCGGGTGTTTGCTGATGAGCTCCGCGTGCAGCTGTGCCAGTTCGTTCTCGTCTTCAACAATTAGTACGTCGATAAGTTCATGTTGCATAGTCGGTGTCTTCCAGTTGCCGGACGGTTCCCGAGGCCGGGATAAACAATGAGAAAATGGCGCCGCGTGGGGTATTATCGGCAACTTCTATCGCGCCGCCAGCCTGCGTAACGTAGCTTTCGATCAGATACAGACCAATCCCATGATCGCCGCGTGTTTTGGTGGTGATGCCGCGTTCAAAGATCCGCTCACGGATCTCCGGTTTAATGCCTACGCCCTGGTCGGCGACTTCAATAATCAGCTCCTGCTCGCTGAGTTTTATCAGCACTTCCACCGGCGCATGGGGAAGCGGCGAGCGCTGTGTTGCTTCGATGGCGTTATCCAGCAGGTTACCAATAATCGAAATCAACTCTTGCTCCCCAAGCGGCAGGAACGGCTTATCCAGCCGACAGGCCGGGTCGAAACTCAGCTCGACGCCTTTTTCCCGCGCTCGGGCGGCTTTCCCGAGCAGCAGGCCGCACAGGGTGGGAGAACTGAAGCGCGACGAGATAAAGTCCAGCAGCTCCTGGGCATGTTCCGACTGCGCCTGTATGTAGCCAATCGCCTCCTCATAGCGGCCCATATGCAGCAGGCCGGAGAGGGTGGTCATCCGGTTTAACTGCTCGTGGCGCATAATGCGCAGGTTATCGACATAGCGCTTTACCTGGCTGAGCTGGGCGCTCAGAGAGTCGATTTCGTTGCGATCGCGGAAGGTGATCACCCAGCCCTGTAGCGAGCCCTCAAGCATGATGTGAACCCGGCTGGCAATCACCGTGAGATCGTTAAAACGGCAAATCTCATCGTGGGTATCTTTAGCCAGCATCGTCTGCGTGTCGAAGAACGGGACCGGATCGATCACCTGGCTTATCAACTGCCCGCGCAGTTCACGCGCCGGCTGGCTCAGCCCCAGCAGTTTGCGCGCCGCCTGGTTGATCACTTCTATGCGCCGCTCGTTATCAATGGCAATCACCCCTTCGTAGATAGATTCCATCATCGCCTTTTGCTGACGTACCAGCAGGCCGATTTCTCGCGGTTCGAGGGAGAAGATCTGCTTCTTTATACTGCGGGTAAAGAACCAGGAGAAGATAAAGAGGGCCAAAAGCAGCAGTACGGCGGCAATCAGGATATTGACCACTTTACTGACGGTAATGGTATCCAGGTAGCTGGTGAGATAGCCCACGGAAACAATGCCAACCACCTGCCCGGCATCGTTGAAGATAGGGGCTTTACTGCGCAGCGAAATACCCAGTCCGCCTTTACGGATGGTTGTTGTGCTTTTCCCCTGCAGGACGGCCTCATTGTCGCCGCCAACCAGCGTCGTGCCCACTCTGTCGGCAAAGACGGAATGAAAAAGGTGCTTTCCCGTGTTATCTCCAATGACAATAAAGCTGGCATCGCTATGGGCAGCCATTTTCTGCATAAAATCATGGATCGCGGTGATATCTTTTTGTTCAACTTCATTGCGTAATGACGGAATAAGCGCAATCTCCTCCGCCTGTATTTTTGCGCGCGCACTCATTTCCTGATAAAGCTGCTTACCGACATCGGCATAATAATATCCGCCCAGTAACGCAAAAAGCACTGAGAAAAAGGCAACCAGCGAAATAAACAACTTAATCTGGAAAGAGACTTTCATAACTATCACGCAAAGTAGCGACAAAGATCGCCAATATATCATCTTTTTTTCTATGGCCGCCTGCGCTTTGCCGAAAACTTGTGATCCCTTGCACAGCGGGCGCTGTAAAAGATTTATCCTGAGGGCTTACCTCGTTCAGGCTATATGAATAAATGTTATTTGTTTGTTCAATTCAGAAAAGAAACCATAAAAACCACGATAATAAATAAGGCATAAATCACATTAAATAAAAGAAACCATTAAAACCATAGTGGCCATTAAAACTTCGCTTTTAATATGTCATCCCTCACATAAAGTAAGCCTTTGTGACTCTAAGCTGAACGCACAAAATAACCAAGGGGCTTATTATGAGCACAACTGACGATTCTTTCTCTGTTACCCACGACCCGATTGAAATTCAGCGACCCTCGCTCAAAGAGCGTTGGTGGCATATTATGGATACCTGGAAAATCGGGATTATCCCTCTGCCGCTGTTTGTTCTGGCGGGCGCACTGATTGCGATTGATTGTCTGGGCGGAAAGCTGCCGAGCGACATCGTGGTGATGGTAGCGACCCTGGCCTTCTTCGGCTTTGCCTGCGGTGAGTTTGGCAAGCGCCTGCCGATTGTCGGCAAGCTCGGTGCGGCGGCGATTTGCGCCACCTTTATCCCTTCCGCGCTGGTCTATTACGGCCTGCTGCCGGATGTGGTGGTCGAGTCCACCACTAAGTTCTATAAATCCACCAATATTCTCTATCTCTACATCTGCTGCATTATCGTCGGCAGCATCATGAGCATGAACCGCACGGTGCTGATTCAGGGCTTCCTGCGCATCTTCTTCCCGATGCTGTGCGGTGAAATTGTCGGCATGCTGGTGGGGATGGGCGTTGGTCTCGCGCTGGGCCTGGAGCCGTTCCAGATCTTCTTCTTTATCATTCTGCCCATTATGGCGGGCGGCGTCGGGGAAGGCGCAATTCCGCTTTCCATCGGTTATGCCACCCTGCTGCACATGGACCAGGGCGTAGCGCTCGGCCGCGTGCTGCCGATGGTGATGCTCGGCGGTCTGACCGCGATCATTATCTCCGGTTGCCTGAACCAGCTTGGTAAGCGCTACCCGCACCTGACCGGTGAAGGCCAGCTGATGCCTAATCGCGCCAATGCCGATACCACCGTCTCTCAGCCTGCGTTCTCTGGTAAAGCGGACGTGACCACTATCGCCTCTGGCGCTCTGCTGGCGGTGCTGCTCTACATGCTGGGCATGCTCGGCCACAAGCTCATTGGCCTGCCAGCCCCGGTCGGCATGCTGTTTATGGCGGTGCTGGTGAAGCTCTGCAACGGCGCCTCTCCGCGCCTGCTGGAAGGCTCACAGGTCGTCTACAAATTCTTCCAGACTTCCGTGACCTACCCCATCCTCTTCGCCGTCGGCGTGGCTATCACCCCGTGGCACGAACTGGTGGCGGCGTTCACCGTCAGCAACCTGCTGGTGATTGTCAGCACCGTTTCTGCGCTGGTGGCGACCGGTTTCTTCGTCGGCAAAAAGATCGGTATGCATCCGATTGATGTCGCCATCGTCTCCTGCTGCCAGAGCGGGCAGGGCGGTACCGGCGACGTGGCGATCCTGACCGCAGGCAACCGCATGAGCCTGATGCCGTTCGCCCAGATTGCTACCCGTATCGGCGGAGCGATTAACGTCTCTATCTCTCTGCTGATTCTGGGCAACTTCCTCGTTTAAGTTTTCAGGAAAGAACAATGAAACTCGCAAGCTTTTTATACCAGGGAAAACGCAGCTACGGCATCGTCCAGGCCGACGGCGTGATTGATTTAGGCCGCCGTCTCGGCGACCGCTACAGCGACCTCAAGGCGCTGCTGCAGGGCAACGGGCTGGCACAGGCCACCCGCTACCTGAACGACGCGGTGGACGTGCCGATGAGCGCTATCACCTTCTTACCGGTGATTGAGCAGCCGGAAAAAATTCTCTGCGTGGGCATGAACTACGCCGACAAGCGCAAGGAGTTTGACCAGCATAACCCGGCCCCGACGCTGTTTGTCCGCTTCCCGGATTCACAGACCGGCCATAACGAACCGGTGCTGAAGCCGCGCCACTCCAGTGAATTCGACTACGAAGGCGAGCTGGCGGTGATCATCGGCAAAGGTGGGGAGAACATCAGCCGCGACGACGCGCTGCGCCACGTGGCGGGCTACAGCTGCTACATGGACGGCTCCGCCCGTGACTGGCAGCACACCTGGTTTACAGCCGGAAAAAACTGGCGTCAGACCGGCGCGTTTGGCCCCTGGATGGCGACGGCGGATGAGATCCCGGATCCGCACCAGCTGGCAATCCGCACCTGGCTGAACGGCCGCATGGTGCAGGAAGACAACACCAGCAGCATGATCCACAAGGTTGCGGAGCTGATCGAGTACATCAGCACCTTCACCCGCCTCAGCCCGGGCGATGTGATCATCACCGGATCCCCGGGCGGGGTGGGGAAAAAGCGTAACCCGCCGCTGTTTATGAAAGAGGGCGATCGCATTGAGGTGGAGATCGAGCATATCGGTCATCTGAGCAACGTGATCGTGGAAGCGCCCGCCGTCGGGCTTGCGGCAGCACACTGAGTAAAACGGCATGAACAGTCAACCCATCGATTTTCGCCACACTCTGGTGGCGAAGCATCCGGAACGCTTAAGCCAGATTCGCTACCTGCTGGCAGACAGCGGCCTTGGCCTGGACAACGACATCACGCTGTTTGTCGAAGCCTGGTCCGGCTCGCTGCTGGTGGGTTGCGCAGGGCTTGCCGCCAACGTCATCAAATGCGTGGCGGTCAACGAGCAGCTTCGCGGCGAGAACCTCAGCGCGCGGCTGCTGGCTGAGGTGGAAAATGCGGCGCTGGAGCGCGGCCATTTTCACCTCTTCCTCTGCACCCGTCCGTGCAACCGGGAGCGCTTTGCCCGCAGTGGCTTCTGGCCGATTGCCCAGAGCGGAAACAACGCGGTGCTGATGGAGAACACCCCGCAGGGGATCGAACGCTACTGCCGTTCCCTGCGCGCGAAGCGCAAAAGCGGGGAGAACATTGGCGCGATAGTGATGAACGCCAATCCCTTCACCCTCGGCCATCGCCATCTGGTGGAGCAGGCGGCGCAGCAGTGCGATGCGCTGCATCTCTTCGTGGTGCGTGAAGATGCGTCGTTCTTCCCGTTTAGCGCGCGCATTGAGATGGTGCGGGCGGGCGTGGCGCATCTGCCGAACGTGGTGGTGCATGAAGGCTCGCAGTACATCATCTCCCGCGCCACCTTCCCGGCCTACTTCCTGAAGGAGACCGGCAAAGTGCAGCAGGCGTGGAGTGAAATCGACGTGCTGATTTTCCGGGACTTTATTGCCCCGGCGCTGGGCATCACCCACCGCTTCATCGGCTCGGAGCCCTTTTGCGATATCACCCGGCAGTACAACCAGACGCTGCACGACCTGCTGGCCTCGCATATTGAGGTGGTGGAAATGCCGCGCATCAAGGCCACCGGCAACGCCATTTCCGCGTCCGAAGTGCGCCGTTTACTCAAGACACAGCAGTTTTCCCGGATCCGGGAGATTGTCCCGGACTCCACCTTCGCGCATCTCGAAACGCATTACCGTGCGAGTGCCGAAGTCGCATAACTACCAGGAATTTATCATGAATATTGTAAGGGAGGCGCTGGCCGGCACGCAGGAGTCCAGCGACCTGATGGTGAAAATCGCTCCCGCTCACGGCGAGCTGGAGATAGTCATCCACAGTGAAGTGATTAAGCAGTTTGGCGAGCAGATTCGCCAGGTGGTCAACGACACATTGCGCGCCATGAACGTGCACCAGGGACTCATCATTATTGAAGATAAAGGGGCGCTGGACTGTGTTATTCGCGCCCGCCTGCAAAGCGCGCTGATGCGTGCCGCCGTTGATCAAACCATCAACTGGGGGGCGCTGAAATGAGCAAACTCCGCCGCAGTATGCTGTTCCTGCCGGGCGCCAACGCCGCCATGCTTTCCACCGCCTTTATCTACCGGCCTGATTCCATCATGTTTGACCTGGAAGACGCCGTTGCCCTGCGCGAGAAAGACACCGCGCGCATGCTGGTGTTCCACGCGCTACAGCACCCGATGTATCAGGATATCGAAACCGTGGTGCGCATTAACCCGCTGAGCACGCCGTTTGGCCTGCTGGATCTGGAAGCCGCCGTGCGGGCGGGCGTGGACGTGATTCGCCTGCCGAAAACCGATACCCCGGACGATATCTACGAGCTGGAGGGTCACCTGGCGCGTATTGAACGCGAGTGCGGCCGCGAAGTCGGCTCTACCCGCGTCATGGCGGCGATTGAATCGGCCATTGGCGTGATAAATGCCGTGGCGATTGCCCGCAGCTCCCCGCGCCTCATCGGCATCGCGCTGGCCGCCTTTGATTATGTGATGGATATGCAGACCGAGCGCGGCGACGGCACCGAGCTGTTCTACGCCCGCTGCGCCGTATTGCACGCCGCCCGCGCGGCGGGCATCGACGCCTTCGACGTGGTGTGGTCAGACGTTAACGACGAGGCCGGGTTCCTGCGCGAGGTCGATCTGATCCGCAAGATGGGCTTTAACGGCAAATCGCTGATTAACCCGCGCCAGATTGACCTGCTGCATAACGCTTACGCCCCGACGCAGGAAGAGGTGGAACACGCGAAGCGAGTGATTGAGGCGGCAGAAGAGGGCGAGCGTAACGGCCTGGGCGTGGTGTCGCTCAACGGCAAAATGGTGGATGCACCGATTATTAACCACGCGCAGGTGGTGCTGGAGCGCGCGACGGCCTCCGGCGTGCGTCGGTAAGGATGACAGAATGAACCAGACTGAACTTCTCCATATGAATTTCCCCCATCTGCGGGGCTTAAAACCGTTTGATACCGCCCACAGCGCGACGCCGTGGCTGGCGGATGCTGACGCGAAGCACAGCCGCAAACTCTGCGCCTCCGTTGAAGAGGCGGTGAAGCGCTGCGGCCTGCAGGACGGGATGACCATCTCTTTCCACCACGCGTTTCGCGAAGGCGACCGGGTGATCAACACCGTCGTGGCGCTGCTGGCGCGAATGGGTTTCAAAAACCTGACGCTGGCCTCCAGCTCGCTGATGACCTGCAATGACGCGCTGATCGAGCATATTGAAAGCGGCGTCATCACCCGCATTTACACCTCCGGAATGCGCGGCAGGCTGGCGGATGCCATCTCCCACGGGCTGATGGACGAGCCGGTGCAAATTCACTCCCACGGCGGGCGCGTGAAGCTATTGCAGGACGGCGAGCTGAATATCGACGTGGCGTTTCTCGGCGTGCCGTGCAGCGATGAGTTTGGCAACGCCAACGGCACTCACGGTAAATCCTGCTGCGGCTCGCTGGGCTACGCCATGGTGGATGCGCACTTTGCCCGCAAGGTGGTGCTGCTGACCGAAGAACTGGTGCCGTTCCCCAATATGCCCGCCAGCCTGGTGCAGGACCAGGTGGACTACATCGTGCAGGTTGAGAGCGTCGGTGACCCGGCGAAAATCAGCGTTGGCGCGGCGCGCGTCACCAGCAACCCGCGCGAGCTGATGATCGCCCGCTATGCGGCGGACGTGATTGAACATTCCGGCTACTTTAACCCGGGCTTCTCAATGCAGACCGGCTCCGGCGCGGCGGCGACCGCCTGCACGCGTTTTATGGAAGAGAAAATGGAGCGCAGCGGCGTGAAGGCGCGCTTCGCGCTTGGCGGCATCACCGGCAGCCTGGTGGATTTGCACGAGAAGGGGCTCATCGAAAAGCTGCTCGACACCCAGTGCTTTGACGGCCAGGCGGCGGCGTCTCTGGCGCGCAACCCGAACCACGTGGAGATCTCCACCAATGTTTACGCCAACCCCGGCAGCAAGGCGGCAAGCTGCGACCAGCTCGACGTGGTGATCCTCAGCGCCCTCGAAATCGACGTTGATTTCAACGTCAACGTCATCACCGGCTCCGACGGCGTGATGCGCGGCGCGTCCGGCGGACACTGCGACGTGGCCGCTGCGGCGAATCTCACCATCGTCGTTGCGCCGCTGCTGCGCAGCCGCATTCCGACGGTCGTGAAGCGCGTCACCACGCGCCTCACGCCGGGTGAGAGCATCGACGTGCTGGTCACCGATCACGGCATTGCGGTTAACCCGGCGCGCCCGGAGGTGCGTGAGCGGCTGATGGCTGCCGGGCTGAAGATTGTGGATATCAATGCGCTCTATGAACGGGCGATATCGCTGACGGGCGTACCAAAGCCGATTGAGTTTACCGACAAAATCGTCGGGGTGATCCGCTACCGCGACGGCAGCGTGATCGACACCGTGCGACAGGTGAAGGAGTGATTATGACAGTAGCGACACCCGTGCGGACGGGTGTCAGCCTGGACGAACTGCTGGCTGCGAAAGAGCGCCGCGCAGCGCGTCAGGCTGACATGCTTGAGCACTATCAACAACCGGTGATTTCCCTCACGCTGGTCACGCCAGGGGAAATTAAAGACAGCCTGCGCTATCGCAACACCATGGGCGTAGCGCTCCAGACGTGCGACCAGCTGCTATGGGAGAACCGCTGGCAGGTGCTGGACCGTCCGGTGCTGTGGCTTCCGACCGGGCCCGAGGCTCTGTGGTGCGTGGCTCATCCGGCAGCGGAAATTAAAGCGCACTGCGCGGATCTGGAGCAGACGCACCCGCTCGGCAGGCTGTGGGATCTGGATGTTATTTGCCCTCAGCATGGCCACGTCGGGCGTCAGTCGCTGGGGGCAAATCTCAGACGCTGCCTGATCTGCGACGAACCTGCGCATGCCTGTTCCCGCTCGCGGAACCATCCCGTTGAGCAGGTGGTTTCCCGGGTGGAGAAGATGATTGATGACTGGTTTGCTCGCGACTAAACCCCGCATTGCGGACGTGCCCGCGCTTGCCGAAGCGGCACTGTGGCAGGAGCTGGAGCTGACGCCCAAACCGGGGCTGGTGGACAAGCTCAATAACGGTTCCCACCGCGATATGGACCACGCGCTGTTTGCCCGCAGCATTGCGGCGATTACGCCGTGGTTTGCGCGTTTTGCCGAGCTGGGTAGTGCGCATGTGGATAAACCTGCTGACGCACAGCTACGGATTATCCGCCCAATGGGGATGGCCTGCGAGCAGGCGATGTACGCCGCGACGAACGGCGTGAATACGCACAAAGGCGGGATTTTTGCCCTGGGTTTACTGTGCTTCGCCGCCGGACGTGTGAACAATCTTTCTGCGGACAGCCTCTGTTGTGAGGTGGGTAACATCTGCCGCGGGCTGGTGTCGCGAGAGTTGGCCGCGCGCAGCGGGCAGGCGACGGCGGGCGAGCGGCAGTTTCAGCAGCACGGCTTAACCGGCGCGCGCGGTGAGGCGGAAAGCGGCTTTGCCACGGTGCGTAAGGCGTTGGCACAGTGGAACGGACGGTCGCTTCACAGCCTGCTGTTACGCCTGATGTCAGTCAATCAGGACAGCAATCTGGTGTCGCGCGGTGGCATGGAAGGGCTGCGCTACGTTCAGGACTACGCGCGGGAATTGCTGGCTAACGGCTGGGACCGCGAAGCGTTGCTTAAAATGGATATCGCATTGATAGAGCGCAATCTGAGTCCGGGGGGCAGCGCGGATTTGCTGTCGGTGGGGTGGGTGCTTTCTGGAATAAAATAGCCGGGTGGCGGCTTCGCCTTACCCGGCCTACGGTTTGGTTTTGTAGGCCCGGTAAGCGTTAGCGCCACCGGGCACAACACACCAAAGATTAGTGCGCGATCGGCTGCGCACCGTTCGGCACACGCACGTGCTTGTACTTGAACAGCGCGATGAACGCGAAGAACAGCACCAGCGAGTATGCGGCGAAGATCAGCCACACCGGCTGCCAGTTGGTGATGCCGTTGGTGGTGTACATCTCTACCACTTTACCGCTCACCACGCCGCCCAGAATACAGCCGAAGCCGTTGGTCATCATCAGGAACATGCCCTGTGCGCTGGCGCGGATTTCAGGCTTCACTTCTTTTTCCACGAATACGGAACCGGAAATGTTGAAGAAGTCGAAGGCACAGCCGTAAACAATCATCGACAGCACCAGCAGTACGGTGCCGAATGCGCTCGGGTCGCCGTAGGCGAACAGACCAAAGCGCAACATCCATGCCGCGATACTGATCAGCATGACGTTCTTGATGCCGTAGCGGCTCAGGAAGAACGGGATGGTCAGGATGAACAGCGTCTCAGAGATCTGAGAGATGGACATCATCACCGACGCATGCTCAACGATAAAGCTTCCGGCAAACAGCGGATTGTTATCGAAGCTGTGCAGGAAGGTGTTGCCGAACATGTTGGTGATCTGCAGCTCTGCGCCCAGCAGCATGGAGAAGATAAAGAAGATCGCCATCCGTTTGTTTTTAAACAGCGCGAACGCGTCCAGACCGAGCATGGTGCTCCAGCTCTGGTTTTTCTGCTGGTTTGAAACCGGAATGGTTGGCAGCGTCAGGGTGAAGATCGCCAGCAGCACGGAGAGCGCGGCACCGATGTAGAGCTGCATATGGCTCAGTTCAAAGCCTGCGAAGCTCACGCCCCACATTGCCATGATAAAGCCGATGGTGCCCCAGATACGGATTGGCGGGAAATCGGTCACGATATCCATCCCGGCAGATTTCAGGCGGTAGTAAGAGATGGTGTTGATCAGCCCAAGCGTTGGCATATAGGCCAGCGAGTTAAGCAGGATCACCATAAACATTGCCCCTGGCGTGGTCACTTCGGCCGCCATAAACAGCGTCCCCGCGCCCACCAGATGGCAAAGCATGTACAGCCATTTCGCACTTAACCATTTATCCGCCACGATACCGAGCAGTGTTGGCATGAAGACCGCCGCGATACCCAGCGAGCTGTAGACGGCACCGATTGACGCACCATCGAACTTGAGCGTCACAAACATATAGGAGCCGAGTGTAGTCAGCCAGCTACCCCACAGGCAGAACTGCAGAAACGACAATATTTTAAGCTGCAGCTTAAGGTTCATGTTACTTTCCTCACAAGTGAGCGGGAGATATGTTGTTTTTGGAACATTCAGGGTTGTTATTTGATGCAATTCTATCAGTTGGCAACGATATGTTTTGTTACCTCCCGCAAAAAAATGCAATCCACATTAATTTGCAGTTTGGATTGTGATGCAAATAACATTTTCGTATGGGTGTTCAAGTCCCCTCTCCCTTTTGGGGAGAGGGTTAGGGTGAGGGGGAGTTTTTTAGCGACGACGATAGTTCTTCTGCGCCGTATTGACCTTATACAGATAGCGGCGGGACTCCGCTGATGGGTGGCGGGTGGTGAGGGTTGAGTAAACATCCCCCGGCGCCATGCTGTTGATGATGTTTGCGGCCTGCACTTTGTCGTTCGAGAAGACGCGCAGCACGCTGCCCGCGCCGCCGTTATAGGCGGTGATTACGGCATAGCGGCGTGAGGTCGGGTTATCGATGCCGCCGAGATAAACATTGTTCAGCATCGCCAGATAGGCCGTGCCGGTATCAATGTTGCTCTGGGGATCGAACAGATAGCTACGGCTCGGCGTGCCGGATTTGCCCTGCGCGCGGAAGACGTCCTTACCGGCGCTGTGCTGGACTACCTGCATCAGCCCCAGGGCGTCGGAACGGCTAACTGCGTAAGGGTTGAACGACGATTCGGTCTGCATAATCGCCAGGATCAGCGACTCATCCACGCCGTACTTACGTGATGCCTGACGCACCATGCCAAGATACTTATGCGCACGCTTGTCGAGGTGGTTCGGCACGAGGTTGATGGTGACGCTATAAATTATCTTCAGGCCGTTAGAGCGGCTCTTCAGTCGCGTCTGCAGCAGATAGTCGGCAAATTTCGTGGCGCGACCTTCCCAGCGGATTGGCTGGCCGGTTTGATCGACAACCTGACCATACAGGAACGGCTCTTTCGAGATGGTGATATCGTCGGCATCGGAGTAGAGATCGATAGATCCCGGGTCATCACCCATCAGCAGGGTTTTGATAATCGCCTGACGCAGTCGTGCCGCAGGGTCAGTACCCGCGATGGTTTCAATGGTGATCGTACCCTCATCAAAGTTGATGTGGCTACGGGTCAGATAGGCGTCGGTGTACTTAACGTAGTCCTTCGGTCCGGCAATAAGAACTTCGTTAAATCCCCATATGTTCTCGATGTTGTGGGCAAACTGCCCCATCAAAATGTCAAAACCGTTGGTGTCCTTGATCCAGGCTTCGTTGTAATCATCGCCTTTTTTTGACGAACAGGAGACCAGCAACGGCGCAACAAGGGCTAGCGCTAAAAGTTTTTTCATCATTCCGGGCGTGCGTGTTGTGTTTGCTTAGTCGTTGCTATTGCCCGGCGGCGCTTCGCTTGCACGGGCCTACGGTTTTGTAGGCCGGGTAAGCGAAGCGCCACCCGGCAACAGCCGCTCAATATTATTTTTCTGGAGGCGTATAGCCTTCGATGTGCACGTCTTTGCCTTCAAACAGGAAGTTCACCATCTCCTGTTCCAGCAGCTTGCGGTGTTCCGGGTTCATCATGCTGAGCTTTTTCTCGTTAATCAGCATGGTCTGCTTTTTCTGCCACTGTCCCCAGGCTTCTTTGGAGATCTCGTTATAAATGCGTTTACCCAGATCACCCGGATAAAGCTGGAAATCCTGGCCTTCAGCGTCACGCTGCAGGAAAGTACAAAAAATCGTTCTGGCCATACTCATTCCTCTTTTTATTGTCGATGCTAAACCATTGCACCGGCACGTAATTGCTGTAACAGGCGCTCCACGGGAGCCGCCAGTCCGACTGATGGCGGTTGCGCTAAGTTATACCAGAGAGCGGTGCCTTCATCCATGCACGAGGCAAATGAGGACACGGGAAGCCACATCGGCACAATATCCAGGTGGAAATGGCTGAAGGTATGGCGAAACGCGGTCAGCTGCGTCAGGTTATCGGCAGCAATACCGCGCTGTTTAAGCCATTCACGCAGCAAATCTTCATCTTCAAACTGTGGGAAGCAGTATAGACCGCCCCACAGGCCGCTCGGTGGACGCTGGGCCAGGAACACCTCGTCGCCGTGCTGCATCAGCAGCATGTAACCGGTGCGCTCCGGTAGCGTCTGCTTCGGTTTTTTCCCCGGGTATTGCGCCCATGAATGGTTGGCGTAGGCCACGCAGAGAGTATTGAGCGGGCAGAGTTCGCACTTGGGTTTTGAGCGCGTGCAGACCATCGCACCCAGATCCATCATCGCCTGGTTAAAACGTTCGACGCCGTTGGCCGGGGTAACCGCTTCACTGATCTCCCACAGACGTTTCTCAACCTCTTTTTTACCGGGCCAGCCGTCCACGGCATAGCAACGTGCCAGCACGCGCTTCACATTGCCATCGAGGATCGGGAAATGCTTACCCAAAGAGAGGGAGAGAATGGCGCCCGCCGTTGAACGCCCGACGCCGGGTAAATCTGCCACTTCATCGAAGGTTTCCGGGAATTTACCGTTGTGGCGCGTGGCGACCTGCTGCGCGGCCTTGTGCAGATTACGCGCGCGGGCGTAATAGCCCAGGCCTGTCCACAGGTGCAATACCTCGTCCAGCGGGGCATTCGCCAGGTCTGTCACCGTCGGGAAGCGTGCCATAAAACGCTCAAAGTATGGGATCACCGTGGCGACCTGCGTTTGTTGCAACATCACTTCGGAGAGCCATACTTTGTAAGGCGTTTTTTCAATTTGCCAGGGCAGGGTTTTACGCCCGTATTTGTCGTACCAGTCCAGCACCTGGGCTGAAAATTGAGAGGCTTGCATGGTCATCGATTCACATAATCAGGGACGCAGATTGCAGCACAGCGTCAATCTGCTGTAAACCGGATCTTTCCCATGCTTGCATAGACGCCTTAACTTTGGATAATGCCCGTTTCCCGAACATTCTCACAAGCAGACAACTCTTTTATGAAAAACGACGTCATTTCACCGGAATTTGATGAAAACGGTCGCCCGCTGCGCCGTATTCGCAGCTTTGTCCGTCGTCAGGGCCGCCTGACAAAAGGGCAGCAACATGCGCTGGACAACTACTGGCCGGTGATGGGCGTTGAGTTCAGCGAGCAGCCGCTGGACTTTGCCGGGCTGTTTGGCCGCGAAGCGCCAGTCACGCTGGAGATTGGTTTTGGTATGGGCACCTCTCTGGTGACCATGGCGCAAGCTCGCCCGGAGCAGAACTTCCTCGGTATTGAAGTGCACTCCCCGGGCGTCGGCGCGTGTCTCGCAACTGCCCATGAAGAGGGTGTAGAGAACCTGCGCGTCATGTGTCATGACGCGGTGGAAGTGCTGCACAAAATGATTCCTGACAATTCTTTAACCATGGTTCAGCTCTTTTTCCCTGACCCGTGGCACAAAGCACGTCATAATAAACGCCGTATCGTTCAGGCACCGTTTGCCGAGCTGGTGAAAAGCAAGCTGAAACTGGGCGGCGTCTTCCATATGGCGACCGACTGGGAACCTTATGCGGAACATATGCTGGAAGTGATGTCGTCTCTGGACGGGTATAAAAACCAGTCTGAAAGCAACGACTATGTTCCGCGTCCGGATTCACGTCCGGTAACGAAATTTGAACAGCGTGGCCATCGTCTTGGTCACGGTGTATGGGACTTAATGTTCGAGAGGGTGAAATAATGGCAAAGAATCGTAGCCGTCGTCTGCGTAAAAAAATGCACATCGAAGAATTCCAGGAAGTGGGTTTCTCCGTTGCGTGGCGTTTCCCGGAAGGCACCAGTGTAGAACAGATCGATCAGGACGTGGATGCGTTCATCAACGACGTGATTGAGCCCAACAAGCTGGCCTTCGACGGTAGCGGTTACCTGGCGTGGGAAGGTCTGATCTGCACCCAGGAAGTGGGTAAATGCACCGAAGAACATCAGGCGCTGGTTCGTAAATGGCTTGAAGACCATAAGCTGGAAGATGTCCGCGTCAGCGAACTTTTCGACGTTTGGTGGGACTAATAAAGCAGTCAAGGGCCAGCATTAGCTGGCCCATTTTGTCTGAGGGAGTGTTTAAGATGCGCAAAACGTTGCTGGCTGTTGCTTTGATGGCAACCGGATTCACCGCCCATGCGGAGTATAAATGTAGCGTCACCCCGCGTGATGACGTGGTGTTAAGCCCGCAAACCGTGCAGGTCAAAGGCGAGAACGGCAATCTGGTGATTACGCCGCAAGGGAACGTCACCTTTAACGGCAAAGAGTACAATCTGACAGCCGCACAGCGTGAGCAGGCGAAAGACTATCAGGCCGATTTGCGTACCGCCCTGCCATGGATTAATGAAGGTGCCCTGACGCGCGTCGAAAAGAGCCGTGTTGCGCTGGATAAGATCATTACTAAAGAGGTGGGGGAGAGCAGCAATATGCGCTCCCGCCTGACGAAGCTCGATAAGCAGCTCAAAGAGCAGATGAACCGGATTATCGAGACGCGCTCTGATGGCCTGACGTTCCACTACAAGGCGATTGATCAGGTCCGTGCTGACGGACAGCAGCTGGTGAATCAGGCGATGGGCGGCATCCTGCAGGACAGCATCAACGAGATGGGGGCTAAAGCGGTCCTGAAGGGCGGCGGTAACCCGCTGCAGGGCGTGCTGGGCAGTCTGGGCGGCTTGCAGACCTCAATTCAGAACGAGTGGAAGAACCAGGAAGATGATTTCCAGCAGTTCGGCAAAGACGTGTGTAAACGCGTGGTGTCGCTGGAAGATAGCCGGAAGGCGCTGGTGGGGACGTTGAAGTAATCCTCTGCGCGCTGGGCCCCTCACCCCGGCCCTCTCCCCAGGGGAGAGGGTGTAAACGTTCCCTCTCCCTGTGGGAGAGGGTTAGGGTGAGGGCATCAGGCTCTGCAATTTTTGAAGAATAACCGTCAGCACTTCCTCTTCCTGAGAAGTAAATTCATTGTTCCAGAATCGCACGACTTCCCAGCCATTTGTATGCAAAAACTCTGTACGACGTGAATCGTATTTCTCTTTGCATTGATGTTGCCCTCCGTCGAGCTCAATAATCAATTTCGCCTTATAACAGGCAAAATCTGCAACATACGGCCCAATCGGCATCTGGCGGCGAAACTTATAGCCAAAGAACCGACGACCTCTGAGCAAATACCAGAGGCGAAATTCTTCGGGCGTCATTTGTTTGCGAAGTTGTTTTGAGTTTTCCATCCCCACACTCTGCCAGCCTTTCCCTCAGCTGGCAGAACGGGATGCAAAAACCTGAATTAGCCTTCAGGAATCGTCGGCGAGGAACAGCTCAAGAAGGGAATTTAAGAACAGTTTGCCGTGCTCGGTGATCTGCCAGTAATCTTCACACTCAGTCAGATACCCCTGCGCCAGCGCCTCGTCAATCTGAGGACGAATCACTGACTCCGGCAGACCGGTGTAACGCGCAAATTCCGCGCGCGGCGCGGCTTCCAGCAGGCGGAAGCGGTTCATAAAGAACTCAAACGGTTTATCCGCCGCCTCAACGTCGTGCTGGCGCTCGAGATAACGGCCTTCCATATACCCTCGCGGGTGGCGGGTTTTGGCGGTACGCAGAATGCGACCGTCCGGGAAAGTCACCTTACCGTGCGCGCCGCAGCCAATTCCCAGGTAGTCGCCAAAACGCCAGTAGTTCAGGTTGTGCTGACACTGATACCCCGGTTTCGCATACGCAGACGTCTCGTACTGCTGATACCCCGCAGCGGTTAACAACTGGTGGCCCTGCTCGAAAATATCCCACAGCGCGTCGTCATCCGGCAGAACCGGAGGACGGGAACCAAACAGCGTGTTGGGCTCAATGGTGAGCTGATACCAGGACAGATGCGGCGGGTTAAGTTCAATCGCCTGGCGCAGATCGTCCAGCGCTTCGTCGAGCGACTGGTCCGGCAGGCCGTGCATCAAATCGAGGTTAAAGCTGCGCAGACCCAGTCCTGTCGCCAGGTTTGCCGCACGCTTTGCTTCCTCAGGACCGTGAATGCGCCCCAGGCGCTTCAGTTTTGGCTCGCTAAAGCTCTGCACGCCGATGGAAATACGGTTCACGCCTGCACGCTGATACTCGACAAAACGATCGGCCTCAACGGTACCGGGGTTGGCTTCCATCGTAATTTCAGCATCCGCGGCCAGGTTCAGGCGCGCACGCACGCCGTCCAGCAGCGTCTGCATCGCCGGGCCTGACAGCAGGCTCGGCGTACCGCCACCAATGAAAATGGTCTTAACTTCACGTCCCTGTGCGTAAGGTACATCGGCGTCCAGGTCAGCCAGCAGATGCGCAACGTAGTCATCGTGCGGCACTTCACCTTTCAGCGCGTGCGAGTTGAAATCGCAGTACGGGCATTTCTGCACGCACCACGGGATGTGAATATAAAGACTCAGAGGTGGCAAATTAGCCATTACGCAGTGCTTCCAGTAACAGTTTCAGTGCGCGCCCACGGTGGGAAATCGCGCTTTTCTCTTCGCGGGTCAGTTCCGCTGCGGTTTTGCCCTCGGACGGGACAAAGAAAATCGGGTCGTAGCCAAAACCGCCGTTGCCCGCAGCTTCACGGGTAATCACGCCCGGCCAGCTACCGTGGCAGACGATCGGCGTCGGGTCCTCTGCGTGACGCAGATAGACCAGCACGCAGTGGAACTGTGCGGTCCGCTGTTCGTCCGGTACGTCTTTCAGGGCAACAAGCAGCTTTTCCAGATTCTGCTGGTCGGTTGCATCAACACCGGAATAACGAGCAGAGTAAATCCCCGGCGCGCCGCCAAGAAAATCGACGGCCAGACCGGAGTCATCGGCAATGGCGGGCAGACCGGTAATCTGCGCGGCATGGCGTGCTTTCAGGATCGCGTTTTCAATAAACGTCAGCCCCGTCTCTTCGGCAGAATCTACGCCAAGATCGGTCTGAGCGACCACATCCAGCCCAAAATCATTTAATAGCGAGGCCAGCTCGCGCACTTTACCGGCGTTGCCGGTCGCGAGAACAACTTTCTGCATGGTTTAGTCCTGTTCTGTCAAAGCCGCGACTTCCGTCGGGATGGATTGCGGGTTGAGGATTTTTACCTGTTTATGCCGCCCCAGTTCGCCTTTTTCAATGATGACCTGGCTTTTGGCCACGCGAAACTGTTTTGCCAGATATTTGGTCAGATGCGCGTTTGCCTGACCGTCAACCGGCGGGGCGGTGATGGCGACTTTTAACTCGTCGCCATGCAGTCCAACAATATTGTCACGGCTGGCTTTCGGCTGAATATACAGCCGCAAAACCAGCCCGTCAGCGCAGGTGCTTACGGCACTCATAGCGCCATCCACAGCCCCGGCAACAGCATGTCGCCCGTAGACTGCAGCAGTTCAGCGATCCCCATGTTGATCACATAGAGCAGCAGAACCAGAATCATCGGGGAGAAGTCGATGCCGCCCATAGAGGGAAGTAAGTTACGGATCGGACGCAGCAGCGGCTCGGCCAGCTGAATCAGGGCATACTCTACCGGGCTACGCCCCTGGCTCACCCAGCTCATGATGGCCATCACCAGCAGCACCCAGAAAATCAGCAGACCGACGGTTTTGATCAGAATCAGCACGGCGGCAATCCAGATAATCGGCTGGAAGGTGATGACCATAAACAGCACGATGGCTTTGATAACGCTAAGAATAAACGCTACCAGCAGCGAAGCGCTGTCGATGGGACCCATGGCCGGGATAATGCGGCGCAGGGGCCCGACAATAGGTTGCGTGATTTTCACGACAAACTGGGAGAACGGATTGTAAAAATCACAACGGGCCCACTGCATCCAGACGCGCAGCAAAAGCGCCATCGTATACAGCTCAATGACCGTTGAGAGCAGGAAAGTCAACGTCTTCATGGCGTTCCTCAGGTTTCCTTATTATTTGGAGTAGTCGCGCGCACCGAAAATGGCGGTACCGATGCGCACCATAGTGCTGCCTGCCGCGATGGCGGCTTCCATATCATCCGACATGCCCAGAGAAAGCGTGTCTACCGTGTTGTAGCGCGCTTTAAGCGCCTCAAATGCTACAGCCATTTGCTGTGCCACGGCAAACTGCCTTTCATAACTTGACTCTGGCGCCGGAATAGCCATCAGCCCACGCAGGGTTAAGCGTGGCAGGGCGGCCACGTCTGCGGCCAGCGCATCCAGCTCGCTTAGCGCAATGCCAGACTTGCTGTTTTCGTCGCTGATGTTGATTTGTATCAGCACGTTAAGCGCTGGCATCTCTGCCGGGCGTTGTTCGTTCAGGCGTGTGGCAATGCGCAGACGGTCAATCGTATGGCACCAGTCGAAGTGCTCTGCCACCAGACGGCTTTTGTTCGACTGCAGTGGACCAATAAAGTGCCACTGAAGATCCGTATTCCCCTTTTCCCGGAAGTCGCGAATTTTATCCACGCCTTCCTGCACGTAGTTCTCACCAAATGCGCGCTGGCCTGCATCAATCGCTTCTGCGATGGCGCTCGCAGGCTTGGTTTTGCTGACTGCAAGGAGCGTAATTTCTTCTGAAGCACGGCCGCAACGCGTTGCGGCAGCTGAGATTTTGTCCCGGACCTGTGCCAGGTTATGCGCAATGTCGTTCATTTTCCGAGGAGTAGTCTATGGATGTGGAAGAAATGGTGGCCCTTAGTGTAAAGCATAACGTCTCCGATCTACACCTGTGCAGTGATTCGCCATCCCGCTGGCGCCGGTCAGGACGCCTTGAACCCGCGCCGTTTCCGCCGCCAGATGTCGGGGCGTTATTAAAAGCGTGGCTCAATGATGAGCAGCAGGGAAGCTGGTGGGCTCACGGTCAGGTCGATTTTGCCGTGACGGTGGCAGAAGGCCAGCGTCTGCGCGGGAGTGCGTTTAAGCAGATTAACGGGGTGTCCATCGCCCTGCGGTTGCTGCCACGCACCTGTTCGCCACTCTCTTCGCTGGGCGTGCCGCGTGCCATTCCGGAACTGTTATCCAGTGACAACGGGTTGATTCTGGTGACGGGGGCGACCGGCAGCGGCAAATCCACCACTCTGGCGGCGATGGTCGATTTTCTCAACCACCATACTGACGGGCATATCCTCACGCTTGAAGATCCGGTGGAGTATCTGTACCGGAGCGAACGCTGCCTGATTCAGCAGCGGGAGATAGGTCAACACTGCCCGTCTTTTGTCGAGGCGCTGCGCGGAGCGTTACGCGAGGATCCAGATGTGATTTTGCTGGGGGAGCTGCGTGATGCAGAGACGATCCGTCTCGCGTTGACGGCGGCGGAGACCGGGCATCTGGTGCTGGCGACACTGCATACGCGGGGTGCCTCGCAGGCCATTGAGCGGCTGGTGGACACCTTCCCGGCGCAGGAGAAAGACCCGGTACGTAACCAGCTGGCCGGTAGCCTGCGTGCGGTGCTGGCACAGAGGCTGCTTCCCGACCTGCAGGGTGGGCGTGTCGCGCTGTATGAACTGCTGGTGAATACCCCGGCGGCGGCAAATCTGATTCGTGAAGGAAAAACGTGGCAACTGCCCGGTATCATTCAAACAGGCCAGCAGGCGGGAATGCAGAACTTTGATCAAAGCGTGGCGGAGAGACGGGCGCAGGGGCGGCTATAGGCCCCTGAGATTAATAGCCCTGTTCGAAATAGCTTTCGAGGATGATGACGGCAGAGGCGGAGTCTACGCTGCCTTTGTTGAGCGCCCGGAAGCCGCCGTGCTCAAACAGGCCAGCACGCGCTTCGACGGTGCTAAGACGCTCGTCGTGAAGCTTCACGGAGACGCCAAAGCGGCCATGGATTTTATTGGCGAACTTACGCGCGCGGGCGGTAAGGGGTTGTTCGGTGCCGTCCATATTCAGTGGCAGCCCAACGATAACATCATCCGGTTGCCACTCTTTCAGCAGACGTTCGATAAGATTCCAGTCAGGCGTGCCGTCGTTGGCCTTCAGGGCCGTGAGCGGACGCGCGGTACCGGTGATGCGCTGACCCACAGCGACGCCAATGCTTTTGGTACCAAAATCAAAGGCCAAAAGTGTTCCGCTCATCAGGCGTGCCCCGCGACACCAGGCATGGTCAGAATATCAATGCCAATCAGTTTTGCCGCATCGCGCCAGCGATCGGCTATCGGGGTTTTAAACAGAATATTCATGTCCGCTGGTGCGGTAAGCCAGGCGTTATCGAGGATTTCCTGCTCAAGCTGGCCTTTCTCCCACGACGAGTACCCCAGCGCCACCAGCACTTCGGAAGGCTGTTCTGCGGTACCCAGCGTTTCGAGCACGTCGCGCGAGGTGGTGATCACGGTGTTATCGGAGATGCGGATACTGGAAGAGAATACCGGCGGGGTATGCAGGATAAAGCCGCGATCTTCTGCAAGTGGTCCACCCAGCATCACCGGTTTATCAAGCCGGATCTCCGGCAGTCGCGCTTCAGCCGGGATTTTCAGCTTGTCCAGAATCCCTTCAACCTGCAGGTTTTCCAGCGGCTTATTGATGATAATGCCCATCGCGCCGTCTTCATTGTATTCACAAATATAAACCACGGCGCGGCGAAAAATCGGATCCTGGAGAGCAGGCATGGCAATAAGAAAGTGATGCTGTAAATTCATTGTCAGAGGTACTGTTTCCTGGTTTAAAAAGCGACAGCGCCCAGTATGGGGATAAAGCCGGGCGCTGTCACAGATTATTTCTGTAAACGTTTTTCGATAGCGTCCATCAGCATTCCGGTGATCGAGATCGGGAACTCCGCTTCGATTTCGCGAATGCAGGTTGGGCTGGTGACGTTCACTTCCGTCAGGCGATCGCCAATGATGTCCAGGCCAACAAAGATCAGGCCTTTGGCTTTAAGCGTTGGGCCAACGCGGCGGGCAATTTCCCAGTCGCTTTCTGTCAACGGGCGCGGCTCACCGCGTCCACCGGCCGCCAGGTTACCGCGCGTTTCGCCACCCTGTGGGATACGTGCCAGGCAGTAAGGTACGGGTTCGCCATCCACGACCAGAACGCGTTTGTCGCCATCTTTAATGGCGGGCAGATAGTTCTGGGCCATGCAGTAGCGGGTACCCAGTTCGGTCAGGGTTTCGGCAATCACGCCAATGTTCGGGTCGCCTTCCTTCACGCGGAAAATAGACGCGCCGCCCATGCCGTCCAGCGGCTTCATGATGATATCGCCGTGTTTTTGCCAGAACTCCTTCAGCTGAGCTTTGCTGCGGGTCACCAGCGTTTCAGGCGTCAGGTCTGAGAACCAGGCGGTATAAAGCTTCTCGTTGCAGTCGCGCAGGCTCTGCGGCTTATTGACGATCAGCGTCCCTTTCTCTTCGGCACGCTCAAGGATATAGGTGGAGTAGATGTATTCGGTGTCGAACGGCGGATCTTTACGCATCAGAATAACGTTGAGATCGGCCAGGGCAATATCCTGCTCGGTGCCAAACTCGTACCATTTGTCGTAGTTCTGCTCGACGTTAACGATGCGGGTACGCGCGCGGGCTTCACCGTTGATCAGGTAAAGATCGTTCATCTCCATATAGTGGAGCTCATAGCCGCGACGCTGCGCTTCCAGCAACATAGCGAAGCTGGAATCTTTCTTGATGTTAATGTTTGCGATGGGGTCCATCACGATGCCGAGCTTAATCATGTTCTTCTCCGTTTATACTTCAACCCAGATCGCCAAACCGTACCTGTAGCGCGGTAATGGCCGTGAGTGCCGTTGTCTCAGTGCGCAGAACGCGAGGTCCCAACAGAATATCAGTAAACTGGTAACGCGCCGTCATCGCAATTTCGTCCGCCGACAGGCCGCCTTCGGGGCCAATCAGCAGGCGTACACGTTCAACGGGCAGCGGCAGCGTATTAATGCTGGCGCTGGCGCGCGGATGAAGATTGAGCTTCAGCCCGCTCTCCTCTTCGGCACACCAGTCCTCCAGGTCCATTGCCGGGCGGATCTCCGGTATGCGGTTGCGGCCGCTCTGTTCACACGCCGCAATGGCAATTTTCTGCCACTGCTGGATCTTTTTGTTCAGACGTTCCGCATCCAGTTTAACGCCACAGCGCTCGGAAAAAAGTGGCGTAATGAGGCTTACACCCAGCTCAATGGATTTTTGAATGGTGAATTCCATCTTTTCCCCGCGGGACATCACCTGGCCCAGGTGGATGTGCAGCGGCGATTCACGGTCGTCCACTTCACCGCGCAACACATTCACATGCACGCTTTTTTTATCCGCCCGGGTGATTTCCGCCTCGAAAATCTGATTAGAGCCGTCGAAAAGCTGTATTGCCTGCCCAGCCCCCATGCGCAGCACGCGGCCAACGTGGTTGGCGGCGTCGTCAGACAGGGCGATTTCGCGACCTGCGGTAATCAGTTCAGGGTGGTAAATGCGAGGAATGCGCATAGTCAGAAATTCCATATGTCATGCGAGATAAGCGAATTGCCGTAGTGTAGGTTAGCTCTTTTGCGCCTGGCAAGCCCGCTGGACGTACGGGTTATGATTCCCCTGGACTCTGGCGATGCGTTCGTCGCGCTGACATTCCCACTCCGTCACCGGATATTGCTTATCCCACGCATTGAACAACTGCGTCTGCTGACGGGAGAGGTTGAGGTCGTAGCGGTCACGCATGTAGAAGTAGGTGCGGGCGATGCTGCCGCGCGCGCGGGCAGGCGGCTCGGCGACTTTTTCTTTAAAATCCACCTTCATGCCGCACTGGCCATATTGGCCTTCGCCACCGTTCCACTGGCTGTACATAAAGTTGCCGCGGTCACCGTTCACTTCACCCACGGCGGGCTGCAGGTTATGCATATCGCTTTCCATCTGGCGGTAGACAGGATCTTTAGAACAGTTTTTACGACCGCCATCCTGCCAGCACTGGCGCTGGTGGCCAAACTGCCATGCCGGAACGACATGTTCCCATTCGATGCGGCTGGCGCGGTTTTCGTTTTTACGCACCTTATAGCCGCAGGACTCCAGGTCCACGACCCCTTTTTTACCCTGCCAGTTAATTTTACAGCCGCAGTAGAAATCGCCCGGCACATCGGCGTTCACCTTCACGCCTGCTGCCTTGGCCTGGGAAAAACTGTTGATACCATCGGCCAGAGCATGGCCTGAGAACGCTGTCGTCAGAAAGGCGACCGCGAGAGAAAAATTACGGGACATCTTACACTCCGTGTCAAAACGAGCCCGCAACGTAACGAATGTTTTTCCTGTATGCAATCAGTCAGATCAGGAAAGTTCCTGAATGTTCAAATGATTACTCCGCAATAAGCGGTTCGCCGCATTTGACGCAGCGGTAGGTCGCCTCGCCGCGGATCACGCGATTATGGCGGCGGACGGTAAGCTGATGCTGCTGACACTGGCAGCGGTAAGGGAACGTATTGCGACGTACAGATTCCAGCTCGAACTGATGAGTTCTGCGCGCCGGAACGCCCAGTACTGCCTCCATCATCCACTTCCACTCTTTTCCGTGCGGCGCGACGCGACCAAAATGTTTCCACACCAGGAGGTGCGCCAGCTCATGCGGCACCACTTCCTCAATAAACGCCTGCTGGTTTTCCATCATCAACACCGGGTTCAGGCGGATCTCATACGATTCCAGCCAGGCAGTACCCGCCGCGGTGCCACGCTGCTGATAGACGAGCTTCGGTTCAGGGTAATTCCGACCGAGCTTCAGGTTCGCCTGAGCGAGTTTTTCCCGCAGGCTGCGCATAACGGCTTGCTGAAGGGCGATGGGGAGACGGGGAGCTTTCATAGGGGCAGAGCATAAAGCGCGAAGCGGGGAGGCGCAAGAGGCGCCTCCCGCAAGAGGATTAGTCGTGTGCGCCGATTTCGCGCAGTGGACGACCTTTCATCAGGTTACGTTCAATATGTTCCAGTGAAACATGTTTGGTTTCTGGAACCAGCCAGATGGTCAACACAATAAAGAAGATGTTCAGACCGGCGTAGACCCAGAAGGTGTTGGCATTGCCCAGGGTATTGAGCATGGTCAGGAACGTCGCGCCGACGATCATGTTAGCAATCCAGTTGGTTGCAGTTGAGCAGGTGATACCAAAATCACGCCCTTTCAGCGGCTGGATCTCAGAACACAGTACCCAAATCAGCGGACCGGCGCTCATCGCGAACCCGACGATAAACATCAGCAGCATGCCTACCGCAAAATACTGTGCGGTTGGGGAGTGGATGCCGACGTGCATCATGGTGCCCAGCACGCCCATACCGATCGCCATGACCAGGAAGCCCAGCGTCAGGGTAGGTTTACGTCCCCAGCGGTCCACCAGGCCGATCGCGATAAAGGTCGCCAGCACGTTGGTCAGGCCGACGATGACGGTGCCCCACATCTGCTCGGTGGTGTTGGTATAACCCGCCAGCTCAAAGATTTTTGGCGCGTAATACATGATGACGTTCATCCCGGTGAACTGTTGCATCACCTGCAGCAGCACGCCGAGGAATACTGCGCGACGGAAGTTGCTGTTCTCTTTAAACAGCGCCCAGCCAGACTGCTTCACCTTCAGGCTTTCGCGGATCTCTTCCAGCTCGTTTTTCGCCTCCGCACTGGTGTCGCGCAGGCTCAGCAGCACCCGTTCGGCATCGTGGAAGCGGCGCTTTGCGGCAAACCAGCGTGGGCTGTCCGGCAGGAAGAAGACGCCAATCAGCAGCAAAATGGCCGGGATGATGATCACGCCAAGCATCCAGCGCCATGCGCCGCTATAGCTGAACGCGGTATCGGAAAGATAAGCCCCGAGAATACCGATGGTGATCATCAGCTGGTACATCGAAATCATACTGCCGCGAATTTTCTCTGGCGCAATTTCAGAGAGATAGAGCGGGGCGGTGTAGGACGCGACGCCGACGGCCAGCCCCAGCAGTACGCGGGAAAGAATAAGCACTTCAACGTTAGGGGCGGCAGCAGAGAAGAGTGAACCGGCGACGAAGAGAATGGCACCAATCATCAGGCTCTTTTTACGTCCGAGCTTGAAGGAGAGCCAGCCGCTGCCGACAGCACCAACCGCTGCGCCAAACATCATCGAGCTGACCACCCATTCCTGGGTATGCGCGTTAATCTGGAATTCGTCTGCGATGAAGGGAAGGGCGCCAGCAATCACGCCGATATCCAGGCCAAAAAGTAAACCTGCCAGGGCGGCGAGGAAGCAGACGAAGAATGTCATCGCCTTGTTGGACGTACGCCCCTGTTTTTTATTGTCAGGCATTATGCCCTCCAGTTGGGTTATCAGTTTTATTGATGTTAAGGGTAGGTGAGTGACCCGTAAAAATATGTGAGATTAATCACATTGGTGTAATCGGTTACACTGGTGTGTAACCGTAAAAATTATTAAAGCACTGAAAATATAGAGGTAAATGAGGTGATGTGAATCGCGAAAGAATACATTTCAGACTTAACTGAAAGGAAATGTAACAGCACAAGAAATGCCATCACGCAAAGAGATTATTCCGAAAGCGAGGTACATGGACTGGCGTGTAAGCGGTTCCAAACATTGCCGGGTGGTGGCTGCGCCTTACCCGGCCTACAAAAGCTCCATACCCCGTAGGTCGGGTAAGGCGCAGCCGCCACCCGACACAAAAAAAGCCAGCACAAAGGCTGGCTTTTTTAACGCTCTTGTCAGTCGATTATTTCAGACCGGCAGCTTCACGCAGCAGGGCGGCTTTGTCGGTTTTTTCCCATGGGAAATGTTCACGACCAAAGTGACCGTATGCCGCGGTTTCTTTGTAGATTGGGTGCAGCAGATCCAGCATCTGAATCAGTCCGTATGGACGCAGGTCGAAGAACTCGCGTACCAGCAGGGTCAGCTGTTCTGAAGGCACTTTCTCGGTACCGAAGGTTTCAACCATGATGGAGGTTGGCTCAGCCACGCCGATGGCGTAAGAAACCTGAATCTCACAGCGGTCAGCCAGGCCGGCAGCAACGATGTTTTTCGCAACATAACGTGCCGCGTATGCCGCAGAGCGGTCAACTTTAGACGGATCTTTACCAGAGAACGCACCGCCGCCGTGACGTGCCATGCCGCCGTAGGTATCAACGATGATTTTACGTCCGGTCAGACCGCAGTCACCCATTGGGCCGCCGATAACAAAGCGTCCGGTTGGGTTGATGAAGAATTTGGTCGCAGAGCTCAGCCATTCGGTCGGCAGAACCGGCTTGATGATCTCTTCCATCACTGCTTCTTGCAGGGATTTCTGGTCAATCTCTTCGGAATGCTGGGTAGACAGTACCACCGCATCGATGCCAACGATTTTGCCGTCATCGTACTGGAAGGTGACCTGGCTTTTTGCATCCGGGCGCAGCCACGGCAGGGTGCCGTTTTTGCGTACTTCAGCCTGACGCTGTACCAGACGGTGCGCGTAGGTGACCGGGGCTGGCATCAGCACGTCGGTTTCGTTGGTCGCGTAGCCAAACATCAGGCCCTGGTCGCCCGCGCCCTGTTCCAGTGGATCGGCACGGTCAACGCCCTGGTTGATGTCTGGAGACTGTTTGCCAATGGCGCTCAGCACCGCGCAAGAATTGGCATCAAAGCCCATATCAGAATGCACATAACCGATTTCACGCACCGTGTTACGGGTGATCTCTTCGATATCAACCCATGCGCTGGTGGTGATCTCACCGCCAACCAGAACCATGCCAGTTTTGACATAGGTTTCGCACGCGACGCGCGCTTTAGGATCCTGCGCCAGGATCGCATCCAGCACCGCATCGGAGATTTGGTCAGCAATTTTATCAGGATGTCCTTCTGATACGGACTCGGACGTAAACAGGTGTTTTGCCATGTTTTATTTCACCTAAGAGGAATTTGGTTAGCTCAAGCTGCTGTGTGGAATAGCCAAAGGAGATAATTCTACCAAGGCCTGCAGGTTTTTGACACTGGCAGTATGAGTGTTAATCAGTATAGATGGATTAACATCTGGATGGCTATTTTAGGTCACTTCTTCGCCCGATTTCCAGTTTTTTTTGATTCATCTCTCACGGCGTTGAAATGTCTGCTGGAAATTTTTCCTGACGGCGCTGGCAACCCACGCATTTTTGTTTTGCTTTTTAGCCCCCTTCTCGGTATAAAACGCGGCGCGCGGCTCATACAAAATAAGCGCTCGATGAACTCATCGAGTCGCCACTTCCAGCCGGGTTAAGCAGTGAACTTTTAGCTTTGGCTTGGGGTCCGTTTCAGCAGAGGCGGCCGTGGAGGTGATACGAGATAATGAACCATCGTTTTCCGCTAATTCAGCGCAGCCGTTCTGGCGCGCATTTGATTCCCGCAACCCGCATTTCTAGTCTGCAAACCTGCCGATGTTATACCCATCTCGGCGCTTCTCAGGATTCCAGGGCCGGTCAGGCTGTGTGAAAACTGAACAAGGGCGCTCTTGTTAATACAAGAGTTTTCTCGTGGTTTCGCCGAACCTTGTCATACAGAGTTCGGATACGTGTTTTACAATGATATGAATAAGAAACCGGTCGCACGGTCTGGATTTCAGCATACTCTGCTGGGAAACGGAGCCGTTTATGGGTTGTTATCGCCGTATAACGCTGCGATAGTAGTCAACTGTTTTACACTTAATACAAAGAGTTGAGGTTCGCTATGTCTGACGACATGTCTTCTTTTTCGCCTTCGTCAGCGGGCGAACAGGGTGTACTACGTTCTATGCAGGAGGTTGCGATGAGCTCCCAGGAAGCCAGCAAGATGCTGCGCACATACAATATTGCCTGGTGGGGCAATAACTACTACGACGTCAACGAACTGGGCCACATCAGCGTTTGCCCGGATCCGGACGTCCCTGAAGCGCGCGTGGACCTCGCCAAACTGGTGAAAGCCCGTGAAGCACAGGGCCAGCGTTTGCCTGCACTGTTCTGCTTCCCGCAGATCCTGCAACATCGCCTGCGTTCTATTAACGCCGCCTTCAAGCGCGCGCGTGAATCCTACGGCTATAAAGGCGACTACTTCCTGGTTTACCCGATTAAGGTGAACCAGCACCGCCGCGTGATTGAGTCCCTTATCCACTCCGGCGAGCCGCTGGGCCTCGAAGCCGGCTCCAAAGCGGAGCTGATGGCGGTTCTGGCGCATGCGGGCATGACCCGTTCGGTCATTGTCTGTAACGGCTACAAAGACCGTGAGTACATTCGTCTGGCGCTGATTGGCGAGAAGATGGGCCACAAGGTCTATCTGGTTATCGAGAAGATGACTGAAATCGCGATCGTGCTGGAAGAGGCTGAACGTCTTAACGTGGTGCCACGCCTCGGCGTGCGTGCGCGTCTGGCGTCTCAGGGTTCCGGTAAATGGCAGTCCTCCGGCGGTGAAAAATCCAAATTCGGCCTCGCGGCGAACCAGGTACTGCAACTGGTGGAGATTCTGCGCGAGCGCGGTCGTCTGGACAGCATTCAGCTCCTGCACTTCCACCTCGGTTCGCAGATGGCCAATATTCGCGATATCGCCACCGGCGTGCGTGAATCAGCCCGTTTTTACGTTGAGCTGCACAAGCTTGGCGTGAATATTCAGTGCTTCGACGTGGGCGGTGGCCTGGGCGTGGACTACGAAGGGACCCGCTCGCAGTCTGACTGCTCGGTGAACTACGGTCTGAATGAATACGCCAATAACATCATCTGGGCGATCGGTGATGCCTGTGAAGAGCACGGCCTGCCGCACCCGACGGTGATCACCGAATCCGGTCGCGCGGTGACCGCGCACCATACGGTGCTGGTCTCTAATATCATCGGCGTTGAGCGTAGCGAAATTTCCGAAGCGACGCCGCCGCAGGATGATGCACCGCGTTCCCTGCAAAGCATGTGGGAAACCTGGCAGGAGATGCACGAGCCGGGCACGCGTCGCTCCCTGCGCGAATGGCTGCACGACAGCCAGATGGATCTGCACGATATTCACGTCGGCTACTCGTCAGGCACCTTCAGCCTGCAGGAGCGTGCGTGGGCGGAGCAGCTTTATCTGAACATGTGCCATGAAGTGCAGAAGCAGCTCGACCCGAGCAACCGCGCGCACCGTCCGATTATCGACGAGCTGCAGGAACGTATGGCGGATAAGATTTACGTCAACTTCTCGCTGTTCCAGTCGATGCCGGATGCATGGGGTATCGACCAGCTGTTCCCGGTTCTGCCGCTGGAAGGGCTGAACCACGCCCCGGAACGTCGCGCGGTGCTGCTGGACATCACCTGTGACTCCGACGGTGCTATCGACCACTACGTTGACGGCGACGGTATCGCCACCACCATGCCAATGCCGGAGTACGACCCGGAGAACCCGCCGATGCTGGGCTTCTTTATGGTTGGGGCGTACCAGGAGATCCTCGGCAACATGCACAACCTGTTCGGTGATACCGAAGCGGTTGACGTGTTTGTCTTCCCTGACGGCAGCGTGGAAGTTGAGCTGTCTGACGAGGGGGATACCGTGGCAGACATGCTGGAATACGTTCAGCTCGATCCGAAAACGCTGCTGACCCAGTTCCGCGACCAGGTGAAAAACACCGGTCTCGACGATGCATTGCAGCAGCAGTTCCTGGAAGAGTTTGAGGCGGGGCTGTACGGGTATACTTATCTCGAAGACGAATAATTATTCCGCCAGTTAAATATGAAAAGGGTCTGACCGTGGTCAGACCCTTTTTTATGGCTACATGAAAACCCCGCCGGTGAACGACGGGGAGAGGGGGGTTAACTCAGCTGTTCGTCCTGGAACGTAATGGTCACCTTCGCATAGATATTAATTGGCGTTTCCGCCATTAGCGGCAGCCACTGCTTCGGCTGTGCTGTTGCGCTCATATCGCCGTTCCACTGCTTGTGCTCAGGCGTTTTCGGCATGTCCATGCCGGTCTGACCGGTGGACGAACCTGGCGAGAGCTTGACGTCAGTGCCTTTCGGATTGCTCGACGGCGCCACGCCGTTGGTCATATCGCCGTTCCACTGCTTGTGCTCAGGCGTTTTCGGCATGTCCATGCCGGTCTGACCGGTGGACGAACCTGGCGAGAGCTTGACGTCAGTGCCTTTCGGATTGCTCGACGGCGCCACGCCGTTGGTCATATCGCCGTTCCACTGCTTGTGCTCAGGCGTTTTCGGCATGTCCATGCCGGTCTGACCGGTGGACGAACCCGGCGAGAGCTTCACGTCGGTGCCTTTCGGGTTGCTCGACGGCGCCACGCCGTTGGTCATGTCGCCGTTCCACTGCTTGTGCTCAGGCGTTTTCGGCATGTCCATGCCGGTCTGACCGGTGGAAGAACCCGGCGAAAGCTTGACGTCGGTGCCTTTCGGGTTGCTCGACGGCGCCACGCCGTTGGTCATGTCGCCGTTCCACTGCTTGTGCTCAGGCGTTTTCGGCATGTCCATGCCGGTCTGACCGGTGGACGAACCCGGCGAGAGCTTGACGTCGGTGCCTTTCGGGTTGCTCGACGGCGTGACACCGTTGGTCATGTCGCCGTTCCACTGCTTGTGCTCAGGCGTTTTCGGCATGTCCATGCCGGTCTGACCGGTGGACGAACCTGGCGAGAGCTTGACGTCGGTGCCTTTCGGGTTGCTCGACGGCGCCACGCCGTTGGTCATGTCGCCGTTCCACTGCTTGTGCTCAGGCGTTTTCGGCATGTCCATGCCGGTCTGACCGGTGGACGAACCCGGCGAGAGCTTGACGTCGGTGCCTTTCGGGTTGCTCGACGGCGTGACACCGTTGGTCATGTCGCCGTTCCACTGCTTGTGCTCAGGCGTTTTCGGCATGTCCATGCCGGTCTGACCGGTGGACGAACCCGGCGAGAGCTTCACGTCGGTGCCTTTCGGGTTGCTCGACGGCGCCACGCCGTTGGTCATGTCGCCGTTCCACTTTCTGTGCTCTGGCGTTTTCGGCATATCTTTGCCGGTTTTACCGGTTGCAGAACCCGGAGAAAGCGTTGGGTAATTCGTATTTGGAACGTCCCATTTTTTCTTCGGCGTTGTGCTGTCAGCCGGTTTCGGCGCAGGCTTCAGATCGTCCGCTTTCGACGGCGTAACGGCAGGCACCGCTTCGCTGTGCGCGGTTTCAGACGGGGTGGTATCCGTCTTCGTCGTGCTGTCAGCCGGTTTCGGTGCAGGCTTCAGGTCATCCGCTTTCGACGGCGTAACGGCAGGCACCGCTTCGCTGTGAGCGGTTTCAGACGGGGTGGTATCCGTCTTCGTCGTGCTGTCAGCCGGTTTCGGCGCAGGCTTCAGATCGTCCGCTTTCGACGGCTTAACGGCAGGCACCGCTTCGCTGTGCGCGGTTCCAGACGGGGTGGTATCCGTCTTCGTCGTGCTGTCAGCCGGTTTTGGCGCAGGCTTAAGATTGTCCGCTTTCGACGGCGTAACGGCAGGCACCGCTTCGCTGTGCGCAGGTTTCGCTGGCGTATCCTCTTTCTTCTTCGTGCCATCGCCTGAATGCTTCGACGAGCCGCCGCCATTGCGGTGGTCGCTCGGCGTATCGACGTCGTAACTGCCTTTTTTCTTCTTACCGATACCAGGATCCGCAAGGGTATAGGAGATATTGTTACCCGCTTCTTTTTCGTCACGGGTGACAACGGACATCTCATCCTTGTTGGTGTTGATCTCGCCAGTCGTACCTTTGCTGGTGGTGCCCCCCACGGAAATGGTGGATTTCTGCGTTTCGTTACGGTGGATCTCATCGACCGTATCCACGTAGATGTTAGCCGATGGAATGCCGCCTTTTTTACCCGGCAAACCACCGATACCTACGCCGCCACCGCCGTACAGGCCGTCCTGCTCAACGGTATCTTGCAGGTCTTTGGCGTTGATATTGCCCGCAACGTTGACGTTACCGGTGCCATTATCAGAGACGATATTGGCCCCCGCCATGTTGAGGTCGCCGCCGGTTTTCACCTGCACGTCCCCCGTGGTGTGAATGCCGGACTGCTTCGCGGTGGTTGCCGAGTCATAAGCCTCTGAGCCGCCGCCGCCGTTAACGGCCCCTGTAGGCATCACGCCTTTCGTCGACACGGCTACACCGACGGATGCACCCCAGTTGGCACGCTCGTTGTCCGTGTGAACCGTATCCTGAAGGGAGTTCACGGTCATATCCCCTGCAACATCCACGTCCGCGGTATTGGCGTCAATGTTGGCACCGCTCATGGTCATGTCGCCGCCGGACTTAATTTTGACGTCGCCTGCCGTAATGGTGCTGTTGGTGTAGCTGGTGCTGTTGCCTGTTCCGGTCTCTTTGCTGCCGCTGTAGTCGACAGACGCGCCGCCGCTCACGCCGGAGAGATCCACGCCCACGCCAGCCGAGATGCCCGCCGAGTGCTCCTCGGTGGTGTTGCTGTAGCTGGATGTGGATTTCGCCGCATTCATGTTCACATCGCCGCCTGCGTTAATTTCAACGTTCTGGCCGCTAATGTCTGTTCCGTTCAACGTGGTGTCTTTTTTGGTGTTGATCGAAACGTTATTGGCGCTGATGTGGTTAATGTTTTCCGCCGTGGAGGTGGAGGTCGAGTGCGATTTAGACGAACTGCCGCCAATGGTAACGGAACCGCCAGCCAGATCGTTGAGCAGCAGGTTAGAGGCCTCGCCCAGCACTTCCGCAGCCGTTGTTCCGGCGTTGGCAGACTGGCCTTCGGTGCCTTTTTCAATCAGGTTACCGGCTTTATCAAAGGTATCTACAAGGGTGCTGTGGGCTTCACCCGTGATACCAAACGACGTCGCTTTATGGGATGAGGTGTTTTTCATCTCATCTTCATATTTCGTGGTCGCGACGTCCTCGGCGTTGATGGTCAGGGCATTGCCCGCGCTGAGATCCGCCCCACCAATGTCAGCGGTCTTACCGGCTTCAATCGTCCCGGACTGGCCAAAGTTGATTGCGGCATTGGTGTTCTTTTTGCTGTCGGTGACGGACGAGTCACTGGAGGTGCTCATGCCAAACGTGAAGCCAGCCGTATCATTCACCGGCGCACGGCCAGGCTTCTTGCCGATAGCGGAGGTGTCGGATTCTGATCCTGCGCTGACATAGTCGCCGGAGGTCGTTTCGGTGCTGCCGCCGTCCATGGTGCCGTAGCTGGTGTTAACCGACTGGCCGCCGCCGCTGACGCCCGCGCTGATGACAAACTCGCGTGACGAGCTGTGCTGTTCTTCGTGAGCAACGTCCTGGGACGTTTTGATCGTCACGTCATTTTCAGCGGTGATGCTGCCGGTCTGGGCGTTGTAGGTCCCCCCTTCCATCACCACGTCGTTTTTGGCCTCGATACTCATGTTGCCGCCAGCGGAAACATTCGCGCCAATGGCTTTGCCCGTGGTGGTTGAGGTATCAGACATCGTGTAGTTGAGCGCGCTTCTGACGTCGTTATCAATGATACGCGTGGCGTCAATTTCATGCAGGTCATTGAAGGTGACGTCGCCGTCGGTGGCCTTCATGCTTACATCCTGACCCGCCGTAATATCCGACGCGTTGGAGGTGATTGATTTAGCCTCCATGTTAATGCTGCCGCCTGCGGTAACGCCGTCCTCAAAGGCGTGGATCACCTGCTTGCCGCTCTCATCGCGCCCTACGCTGGCCGTCATGGTGATGTCACCCTGAGCTGCGGACATGTTCACGTCGCCCTCAGCGTTAATCGCCGCGCCGTTGTTATTGATATTGCCGCTGGTGCTGGACATATTGATGTCGCCGCCCGCAGAGATACCCGCGCTCATGCCGTTGCTAACGTTGTTGATATCCCCATCAGAGACCAGCGTCATGTCGCCTTTGGATGAGATTGTACCGTTGGCGTTATTGATGCTGTTCGCGTCGACGTTCATATCGCCACCGGCATGAACGGTCGCGGTGCCGCCGTTAACGTCTCCGCTCTCCATCTGACGAAGCGTTTCAGGGCACAGGTACACGACCGGGACCATCACGTCCACGCCGTTCACCGTCTGATTGACGAACCAGACGATATCGGCGTCCAGTCCGTTGCGCTGCTCCTCGGTCAGGGATTGACCAACAACCAGCCCCAGCTCGCTGTCCTGTGCTGCCAAGCCTGCATTATCCATCAGGGCCTGCACCAGCGCGTCGCCTTCCAGACCATCACGGATCGAAAAGAAACTGCCCACCGAGCTGTTGATCTCACGGCGGATCAATTCTGAGGTGAAGTAGTTATCACCAATAACGTTAACCGGCTTCTGCGGGTCATAGCCCACCTGATCGAAGAAGTAATCCGATCCTGTGTAAGCGCTCTGATCGATCATTGACGGACGCGTTTCAAAGATCGGAACGATATTGTTGGCTGGCCCCGGATAAGCCGTGCCATTTTTTTCCGCTTCGGCGGTTTTCTTAAAGTCGGTTGAGACTTCAAACATGCCCGGAATGGAGACCATATCCTTGATGGTTGGCATCGGGCTAATGCCCATCGCCAGCTCGTCAATTTTCTTGGTATTTACCTGGACATCGTAACCGGCAATGACCGTATCCACGGTGTATTCACCCACGTCGATATCGCTTACGTCGCTGTGGCTGTTAATCACCCCAGCGTCCGCAATACCGTTATCCAGCGTGCCGCCGTTATGCGTAAAGTTACCGCCCGCGGTGATCTCGCCTTTTTCAGAAGGAACGAAGTAGGTTTTATTGTTTTTTAATGCCTCATTATTGGAGGCTGTTACGCTCGCCCAGATACCGCACATTGTACCGTAGTCGGTGGTTTGCCAGGTTTCACCGAAGATGTCGGACATCATTTTGTTGAAAAGCGTGGACTCGTTGCCGGTCATCACGACGGCGTTGTACCAGAGCGCTTTTTCAGGGTCATCACTGCCTGTCTTACCGGCCGCTGCGCCATTGCCAAACTCGAAGTCGAGGAACTGGTAAAGAGTATCAAAGTTCCACGTTGACGTATGATAGGCGCCTAAATGCCACTGATAGGTGAGCCCGCCCTGCATCTCTAACGGCAGCTGCAGATAATCATAAATGGACATTTCACCGTATTCCGGTGAGTTGTAGATATCACCGGTAACCGTAATATCTTTCGCCGCCTGAATCAGACCACCTTTGTTTGTAATCTGTTTTCTGTCGTAGATATTGCGCTGGTTAATATTAATGTTGCCGCCCGCGCTGATCTCGGCCTGATGATCCAGTCTCAATCCCGAGGTCACAACCGGCATTGAGAAGTTAATCATGGTGTTAGATTTCGTCGCGAGATGCTCAACGGTGCTATATACCGCACTGGCGTTCTGATAACCCGTCATGGAGATTTCGTCGCCGGTATAGCTACTTTCGTTTCTGATGGATTCCGCGTCTAAATTCACGTCCTTCTCTGCGCGAATGATCCCGGCCTGGTTATGGATCTCCTTCGCGATAATCGACATATCGCCCATGCTGAGCACGTTACCCGACACGCCGTTGAAGAAAGTACCGTTACGGGCTTCCAGACTCATATCGCCCATCGTCCACAGCAGGCTACCGGCATTGTTGGTGATATTGCCCGCGGTGACGTTGAGATCGCCTCCGGTCACGATAGAGACGGCGTTGGTGAAATTACCGTCTGCATTCACGGTCAAATCGCCAATCGCTTCCATCTGGGTGCTATTGGTAAAGTCGCCGTGCGTGGCGATCGCCATCGCGCGTCCGGCGTAGATATTCTGGTTATTGGCGTCGAGGGTCAGGCTGTTGTCAACGCTAAGCGTGAGATCGCGTCCGGCCTCAAGAATACCGGCCGTGTTGTTCAGGCTGGCGAGAGTCAGCTGCAGATCCCGGTCGGCGGTGATGGAGGCGTTGGCATCGTTTTGCAGGTTTTTGGTCGCAACTGCAATATTTGTGCCCGCAATGACTGCTTCAGTGGTGTTTTTGATGTTGCCTGTCTGAACATTCAGCGAGGTCGTTTTTGCCCCTGCGAGCACGGCTTCATCGCTGTTGTTAAGGGTGTTCTTCACGTTCAGCGTCAGGTTGTTATCCGTCGAGACAATGGCCGCGCCACTCTCGTTGGTCACATTCTCTGACGTCACGGTCACATCGCCGCCCGCCACCAGAGTCGAATTCGAACCATTTTCACTGCCGCTGTTGAGGAGTGAATTTGCCGCGACGGTTAACGCCCCATCAACGGCCTGAATCACCCCACCGGAGAGGTTAGTCAGTACGCCAACGGCGTTCAGCACCGTGTTCATGCTGGCCGTGATCACCGCCTGGCTGGAGTTGGTCAGGGAATCCACATCCTCGATCGTCAGGTTCCGCAGGGCCATGAGCACATGGTCGCTCCCGTCGTTCATCAGGCTGCGGATATTGCGGATAATCAGATCGGTGCCCGCCTGCACGACGCCGTTATTGTGCAGCGTGTCGCCGTTCTGCACCGTAATGCTGCCATCGCTGAGGATCACCGAGGCATTGTTCAGCGTATTCACACCGTCCAGGGTCATGTTGCCCGAGGCGAGGAGCGCCGCGTCAGTGCTGTTGTTCAGCGTACCCACGTTGTTGATGCTGAGGGCATGCTCAGACTGGATCACCGCACTGTTGCTGTTGTGGAGCGTATCCACATTGCTGATTGTTACGCTGCCGCTACCGACGATCGCGGCGCTGTTGGTGTTGGATACGTTTGTGATGTTCAGCATCGCCAGCGCACCGTCTGCAACCAGCTGAGACGCATCGTTGGTGAGGGTACCGATGTTGGACAGAGTGAGATTGCCGCTGCTGTAGAGGGTAGCATCGCTGATGTTATTCAGCGTGCCGATGTGGTCCAGCAGGATGGACGTTGCCTGAATGCCGGAGGCTGAGTTGGTCAGCGTTGTTGTGCCGGACAGATCCATCGCCCCACTCGCGAGCAGAACGGCGTCGCCCGTGTTGGTGAGAGTGGACATGTTGGTCAGGGTAACGTTTTTCCCCTGGATCCGGCTATTGTCGTTGGTCAGTGCAGTCGTCTGCGCGCCGTCCAGCGTAAGGTTTTCTCCCGCCAGGATCTCGCCGCCGTGGGTGTTATTTAATTGCTTACTGACGTTCAGCGCAACATCGCCCGCTGCGCTCAGGGTGCCGCCGTTGTTATTCAGCTTCGCCGCTTTCACCTGCGCTTTTTGTCTGGCGTTCAGCGTACCGCTGTTTTCAAGCGTCGCGTCGGTGTTGGACGCGGTCAGGGTAACGTTTTTCCCCTCGATTTTGCCCTGGTTCTTGATGGATTTACCGCTGGCAGTGAGGGAGACATCTTTTTCGTTGCTGATGATGTTACCGCTGTTGTCGACGTCGCCGCCCACGTTCAGGCTGACGGCTGCCGCATCACCCACGAGGGTGCCGCTGTTGGTCAAGTTGCCGGTCGTGGTGACCTGCAGTGCGTCAGTGGTCGCACCGATGTTTCCACGGTTGTTCAGCGCGCTGGCGTTCATCACCAGCCGTTTTTCCGCGAAGATGCGGCCGTTGTTGTCCAGGTTGCCGACGCGGAGCGTCTGGTTATTGGATGCGTACAGCACGCCGTCCTTCTTCAGTGAGCCGGACGCAATCGTCAGGTCCCCCGTGGCGCTGACGGAGCCGCTGTTCACAAAGGCCTCTTTCAGGGTGAACTGCAGGGTGCCTTTTTTCGCCAGGACGCTGCCGCCGCCGTTATTCATGCTGCCTGCGGTAATCTGTACGTCACCGCTGTGGCTGATCACCTGGGTATCCGAGATCAGCGAGGCAAACGGCACTTCAACGCCGTTGACCTTCACGACGAAATCGCCGTTTTTCAGCGTCACGACGCCGTTTGCAATGATCTTACCGTTGGCATCCAGCGCCTGCAGTTTGCCGTTCAGGGTATACTGGCCCGCGACGTTAATCTGAATCGCCGGAACGGTGGTCGTGGTGTTGTTGGTTACCAGCGAGGCGGCGTTTTGCACCAGCGAGCTGGCATCAATGCGGATTTTGCCGGTTGAGGCGATCACGTCGTTATTCAGCGTGATGCCCGCCAGGGCGTGCATGATAATGTCGTTTTTTGCCTGAACGCCGGAAGTGGATTTGTTCAGGGTGATATTCTTGCCGGAGAGCGACATATTTTTCTCGCTCGACAGGCTGGCGAGCGTAATGTCGCCATCCGCGCTGATCTCGAGATCGCTGCTGGCGATAATGCCGCCGGCATGACGGACGCCCGCCCCGGATTCGGTGCTGATTAGCTGGATCTTTCCGCCGTACATGGAGCCAAGCGCGCTACCGTCGATAGCCACGGCCGGACCCCGTCCGTCGCCTTTGTTACGCACGGTGTGGCTACGGGTCGCAAGGTCGTAGTCGTTCTGGCCCGCCAGCACTTTGATGTCTGCTTTACCGGCAATTTCGCCTTCCAGCTGCGCGCTGCGGCTAACGATGTCAAAGTAGCCCAGCCCGTCGGTATTAATGCCCTGACCGGTGACGGATACCGCCCCTTTTTCGACCGCCAGCTTATAGGAACCGTCGTTATTTGCCTGCACTTTACCGGTGCTGAGGGTCAGGCTGTTGGCATTGATGGTGGTTGCGCCGTTCACGCTAATGCCGTTTTCGTTGGCAATGATGATGTCGGCCTTTTTACCGAAAACTTCCATCGTGCCGTTAATGTAGGACGCTTTCGCACCCGTTACTTCGCTGATAATGGCGCTGGCTTCGTGCTGCAGTTGGGCGTTTTTTACCGCATAGCCGCCAATTTTCGTTACGCCGTCCTGCATGCTGTTGTTAAAGATCATCCCCTGTTTTTCAACGTTAAATTCGTTGAATTTATTCATGGAGATGCCTTTCGCATTAGGATCGGCAATATTCACCACGGGCGTGCCGTTGGCCGCCTGGCCCATGGTAGGGCCTTTCGACTGACGATTATCAGGCGTGGTTGCCGCATCGACGGGGGCCGAGAAAATGCCGGCCAAAGACAGATATAATGGGCAGAGCCGCTTATGCAAATTGCGCGTGGTTATTTTTCCGCTGCGTGTGTTTTTGTTTTTCATTATTCTTCCCTTTGTTAGAAGTTAATTTCCGTTTTGTAATAAACCACCGTGTTATCGACGGTTTCTTCTTCCATTGAGTCTGGTTTTTTAACGGGCCACCCTGCCATAACGTAGGAAGAGAAATGGCTGCCAGTGGCTTTAACGCCCACTGATGCGCCCATCATGAATTGGCTGTCGCAGACATTGACGCCTTTCGGGCAATTATCTTTTGTGAAGCCAACGTCGTAGCCAATATAGGGCGTCAGCTGGTAAATACCGGCCAGTCCAATATCGAAAGGAAATTGCAGGCTATTGGCAATCCACGCGCCGCTGTCGCTCATCACGTTATCGTCTTTGAAACCACGAACGGTGTATTCATCCCCGATAGTCACTTTGGCATCACTCACCAGCACATCCGGCGTGTACTGAAAACCGCTGTTCAGCTCGTAGGTCATGCCGAGTCGGCCAAACTTAGCGAGCGGGCGCGTCCAGGAGGCAATGCCGTTGTATTTCAGATAATCGACGTCGAAACCCTCAAGGTCTTTATCGCCGTCGCGGGCTGAACCAAACCACGGCACCGCCGCGGTGACGCTCAGATCGCCATAGAACCAGCCACCGCCCATGGCGCCAACGTAGGTCAGGCCCGACGCCAGCGAGGTGTAGGTTTTTGAGCTAACGTCAATGCGCGCGTTTTCGATGCCGTTGTAGTTATCCCGGCGTTCGACTTTCATCCAGGCGCTGGTTTTGCCCGTTGCGCCACGCATCAGCATGCGGCTGATACGCAGGGATGCACGCTCCGACGTGCCATCGGAATCGTAAATGCCGAAGCCGCCGTCGATGCCTTTTTCGTATTCGGATTTGTAATAGCTGGTATCAAAACCCCAATAGCCCAGCGGCACGCTGTAGCTAAATGACCAGGAGTCCTGTTTATCATTATTATTTTTCAGATCGTTCCAGGAGTAATACGCATTAAAGATGTCGTTTAACCCGGCAATATTTTTTGCCGTCAGGCTGCCGTAATATTGCTGCCAGCCTTCTGATTTGCTCCCGGAGTTATTTAACCCCGCCGCCGCGTCAATCGGAAATGAGGGCTGATGAATCAGGTTAAGATCGGAATAGCCATTAATGATTGAGGGTTCAACGCTAATATTATCCCTCTCCGAGACCCGCATCAGGTTCTCAACCATCTGGTCGACATCCTGCATATTGAGGATCTTGTCTTTGGCAAACGGGTAGGCGGTAAAAAGACGCGTGCTATCACGCAGGCCCGGTGTCTGGCCGTTCACCTTAAAATCGTTAATCTTTCCCCACAGCACGCGAAGCTTAAGCGTACCGCTCTTGATGTTGCCGGGGTCGATGCTGATAAGAGTGGTGGCATAGCCACGGGAAATATAAAAATCCGTTAACTCTTTCACTAAGGTGAAAATGTCAGATTTACCCAGATCCTTACCCAGATAGCGCTGGACGATCTCCTCGCGCTGCGGCGATCCGTCAAACAGATGATCGTCGAGGATCTCGATCCGGGTTACGTTGAACTTCCACGATGAATTTGCCGGCAGGCCGGTCTCCGCGTCTTCTCCGCGAATTGCGCGCTGCTGTTGCAGCAACGCTTCCGTTCTTTTCGCCTCTTCAATCAGATACTGGTTACTCTGCCGCTCCAGGCGGTCAAGTTCCTGCTTGTTCTGAACTGAGGGCAATATGGCGGCATGGGCCACCTGTAATAAAGGCAGTAAAAACAGGATGTTTTTGATTTTGAAATGACAACGCATCACTCTCTCCCTGAGCGTTATTTAATGACAACGGTGTATTGAACGGCGCCGACAACTTTGCCGGGGGTGAGGATTGTCTTACGATCGACCCCGCCACCAACATAGATTTGTGCCTGATAGTTTTTGGTGAGCGTGGAGGCGGTATAGACCTTCTCCTTACCCAGCGTGATCGCGGTTGAGTTCTTCTCAAAAAGGCGAATACTGAAATTGCTTGCATAGCCATCGCCGCTTTCAACGCCGATCACACCGGTCAACGCGCCTAAAGGGGTGTTAATTAAGGAGTTGAAGGTGATGCCAATTTGTTCCGTAGAAGGGCAGCCCACGGTGATGCTGAAGTCTTTTTTAACACCCTGAAAAGTATCGTCGTTTTGAAAATCGGCGATGTTATAGGTGCCTAAATCGACGTTCGTCGCTGAGGGGTAAATTGAGCACGAGGCGGTAACCACCTTAATGGCAACACCAAAGTTGATGGCCATAATCGGCAGTTTTTCGCTTTCATCGGCGGACGGGATCACCAGTGCTTCCGCCACCTTACCCGCTGGAATAAAGTATTCCCCTTCAGGCATCGAGCCGGTCTGGACCATTTCCACCAGAACCGTACTGTTTTTCACTCCACAACCGGTGGAGCACGTGGTCGGCGAACCCGAGTTACCCGGCAGCCATGAAGATTCGGTCTGCGTGGGCCACCGCATGCGAATGCCTATCCCCGGGATTTCGGTGTTATAGACATGATCAATCTGCGAACGGATATAGCTTCGCGAATAGCTTGAATGCCATGAAGATTGGGTGGACGCGTCGCAGGTGTAGCTGACGTCCGGCACCTGATAGGTTTTGCTCCATAAAACCTTGCCGACTTCACGCTGCTTTATGACGTTAAGCGTGATGTCGTCCATGATATTCAGCGTCGCCAACGGAGACGTGAGGGTGCACAACGCCGCATAGGCGTTGTTGCACGTTAAAGAGATAAACGCCGTGGATAAAAGAATCAGCGCAGCCGTAAAAATCCGTTTCATGGTGTTGCCCCGTTATTGATGCAGGTAATTTCAATAGCCTTAAACGCTTCTTCCTCGGTTGGCCGGTCCTCAGTGCCTTGCTTCACATAACGCGCACCGCACTGCGCGGGCTTTTTATTTTTCTTCCACTGGAGGGTAAAGACGTTTTGGCCTTCCTTAAGCGCCACCATCGCCACGCCGTTTTGACCGACCATGCCGATGGCGTTGTGCGATTCGTCCAGTACCGACGCACCAAATGGGATCACTTCGCCGGAAGGCTGCATAAAGCGCACAAAGCTCTGGCGATTGGCCTGGGTGTCCATTTTGATCAGCACTGCCGCGCCGGAGGTTGGCACGATGGTTCGGCGGGTGTCGTCGACCTCGACGGTATACGCGGTGCCTTTCGGGTCGGCGTACACCTCGTTGTACTTGTAAGGCACCAGATACCCGACAATGCCGTAGCCGTTGTCTTTGATGACGGCCTGGGAATCCGGGTAGATGCGAGAGCCTTCTGCGCCTTTTGCTTCCACGATGCCAATGGTGTCTGCGAGGGTTGGCACAAAGTTGATGCCGCCTTCATGCACCACCACGCCGCCGTTCAGGTTGACCCCTCCCATAAAGGAGTCCCGGGACTGGCTGTAGGTCATCCCGCCCGAGGCGCTCTCGCCCGTGTAGGAGAGGTTCATGCCGAAGTTTGTTTCCGGCGTGTTGGACTGGCTGAAATAGCCGCCAAAGCCAAACTGTGAGCGTTCCCCGGCGGAGCCGTTCAGCGAGGTACGGAAGTTGGCTTCTTCGCTGTTATAGCTAAAGTTGGCCCCCAGGCGAGCCTGCTTCTCGTAGTGGTGGCCAAGCGGCATGCTCACGTTCAGGTAGAGCGTATCTTCGTGGTCGCCATCGTCGTTATTGGTGCGTCCAAGGGAGATCCCCCAGGTCGTGATGCCAAACTGGTTGTTGTAGCCCAGCACGAAGTTCGACTTTTCATTCCGGCCCTGCTCGTTATTCCAGACGTTGCCCACAAACCCGCTGACGTAGAAGCTTCCCCAACCGGCGGGAAGCGTCTGGTTGATGTTGGCTTCCAGGCGCTCGCGATAGCGTTCCGGGAGAAAGTCTTCTTCATCGGCTTCAATCGAGCGCTTCAGGCTGACCGCGTCGCTCAGGGAGTAGAAATTCGCGCTGGAGTAGCGATAGCCAATCAGGCTGAAGTTCGTCCCGGTTGTCGGGAGGGTCTTCGCCAGGCTAATGCGCAGGCTCATATTGCAGAACGTGCCGCAGCCTGCGGTGTCCGGCTGCCCCTCAAAGCGGGTGAAAGAGCGCGTCACGTCTATACCTAATGCGCCCAGACGGGTGTTAATCGCAAAACCGGTCATCAGCGCCGCATAATCACCTTCGAACGCGCTCTGTCCGCCAACGTAGCCGGTAAAGTTATTGAATAAGCCGTACTGAAACGTGCCCTCAACCGCTTTCGGATCCTCTTTCAGCCAGGTATCGCGGATTTCACCCGCAGCCACAGAGTAGCGGGAGTAACCTTCGCGCAGCAGCTGCGGCACGCTGGAGTAGGGGACCACGAAGTAGGACTCTTTGCCGTTTGTCTCTTTAACGGTGACCTCAAGATCGCCGTTATAGCCGGTCGCATAGAGATCGCTGATGGCGAACTCCCCAGGCGGCACCACTTTTTCATACAGGGTGTTGCCAGCCTGCTTGATGGTCACCGTGGCGTTGCTGTTGGCGATGCCGCGCACCACCGGGGCATAGTTGCGTACCGAGTCGGGAAGCATGCGATCGTCCGTGGCGAGACGAACGCCACGCAGGGCGGTAGTGTCAAAAAAATCACCGGTGGTGTTCAGATCGCCCAGCACAATCTGCGATTGCAGCGGCGCAATCGCCCGCTCTGCATAGGCCTGGATATGCTGTACGCCGGTATTTTCCGTGTCGCTGCCGGAGCTCAGGCTGTCGTAAGTCGTAAAGCGCCATGCCCCCAGTGCGAGGGTGTTGTGCAAATTGCTGTAGAGATAGGTCGCGTTATCCTGAGCGGGGCGATAACGTGAACTGGTGGCGCTGAGGGTATAGGAGGACATCAGCGCCGGCACGCCGTTATCCCATAACTCCGGGCTTACGTAACCCGCAGGCGTGTTAAGCAGCATTGCCTGAGGAATCGTGACATCCAGCTGTTCTTCTACCGCATTATAATTAACCGTCGCGCCTTTAATCAGCTCAGGGAGAATAATGCAGGTATTCTGCTTCCAGTCGGGGGGAAGTTTTGATGTGTCGACGTCAAAGCGGACGACCATTTCGGGTGTCATGCAGGCGTTGAATCCCTGCTCATTATTTGCAGCCACAAAGGTAACGGTCCAGGTATTAACCGGCTTGAGGTTGCTGTAAACCTCAAGCGTATATTTCCCCGGCAGTATTTTTTCAACGCCGTCAAATTGTGTCAGATCGATTCCGCTATCGTAATACTTCATAAACCCACGAGAAAATGTCATCGGCTTACTGGTATCACTGGCATATACTGCGAGTGGCGCAATGGTCACCGAAATGACAAAGCCACTAATCACCCGCAGAATGTTAGTTTTCTTGTAAAACATCGACATATCACCGTCCTGGTCAATATGATTACTAATCAGAAGTTATACGTGCGCTTAATATAGGCACCCAGATCGGTAATATAATTGTATTGGAATGTCCCTTTCCCCTGCACGGCGTTAACCTGCGGGAAGTGATATACCAGCGTGCTATATGGCGCGATCATCTCGCCATCAATCATGACATCTTTACCCTGAGCATCTCTGAGCCAGACATTTGTCATGCTTACATGGAAAGGCGAATTATTTGTTCCAACGACGTCATAACCGTTGGCTGCTTTTTTCAATTGCCAGGTTAATTCATCCGCCGCTTTCATCGGATTACCTTTCAGACCAACCGGGCGATAGAAAAATTTAATCAGCGTTCTGAACGCCATCTTTAGCTGATTTTTATCTACGTCTTCCGCCATTTCAGGCGGAATATCCAGGACATTGAGCCACAGGACCGTTTCACGATCTTTTGGATATTTCGCGGCGGCGCCTTCCGTCTGGAATATGCGGAAAACTTTCCCCTTTTGGCCGTTAATTCTGGCCGCCGGTGGGGTGATAAAGAAAGGCAAATCTTCTTTGGCGATGCCGTCACTCTTATCGGTGCTGGAAAGCCACACCTGAACCAGTTCAGGCGCTTTGCTGACGTTATTAATACGAATCGTTTGTTCTTTCTCCCCGGCGTTGAATGCCACGCGGGTCGTCATAATTTGAATCGTTGCACTGGCCGCAAAGGAAAAGGCCAGCGTCATCATGAATACAGAAGATATAACAAGTTTTTTTAACATCTGGCCTAATCCTTTAGGTGATACTCTTAGCGGATAAACCCGCGGGGCGCGCGATTACTGATATTTAATGGAGTACACAACGTCGGTTGAGACTTGACCGGCAGTAGATGCACCACCCGTCGCCACATATTGTGCCCAGTAATCAAAGCGAGCCGTATTACCGGCAACCGTAACGGTTTTAGCGCTATCGTTTGCGGTATTCAGGTTCAGTTTTGCTTTTGAAGAATCCAGTAAACCAACCTGAACTTTCTCAGCTCCGCCTGACGCTTTAGCCACGGTATTTTTCAGGTTACCGGTGGTGGCATCGATATTGGTGCTTTGCGCCAGTTCGAAGAATACGCTGGCAACTTTGCCATTGGTGCAGTTTGCGCCGCTTAACGTAATGTGGAATGGGGTATCGCCCGCACGCTGTCCATCCGTTGCAAGCGCGGTTGTACTAATAGAAGGTAAATGAACGGTAAAATCAGGACTTTCAGATTCGCCCTGTGCGTCACCGCCGGTAATAGTACAGGTTGCGTCGCTAATAGTACCTTGAAAAGTAATCGTGCCATCTTCTGCTGCCGCGGCGGTACCGATGGTTGAAAGAACGGCCAGGATTGCCAGCTTAGATAACTTCTTCATAAAAATATCCATATCATTTCATTGGGGGGGCTATTGTATAGAGGTCATCTCCTCCACCGCTATCGGCCAGGCCTAAATATATTCCTAGTTTTAAAATGGTATATTTATTAAATTTATGAATTAAGTTTTGCTTCAAACTTTTAAACGCAAATAATGCGAAGAAATGGGGGGCTTAAGATAATATCAATTCTAAAAATGAATTTTATCGGTATGGTGAATAATTAGAGGCCGTAAAAGTCTGGCAACACAATTGATTTATGTTTTGAAAAGTGAGCTTGAATCTTCACGTTCCAGAGGCTAGCATTAGGCAAAAGCAGTAAGGACATCAATCCCTTCCTCGTCGGGTTTAACGACGCGGAGGGGATTTTTTTTCATCTGTATCTAATGCAACGACTTTTAAGAGGTCAGGACATGAGCACTTTAGGTCATCAGTACGACAACTCTCTGGTATCTAACGCGTTTGGTTTTTTACGCCTTCCGATGAACTTCCAGCCCTACGACAGCGATGCTGACTGGGTGATCACCGGTGTGCCGTTCGATATGGCAACCTCGGGTCGTGCCGGTGGACGTCATGGCCCGGCGGCGATCCGTCAGGTTTCCACCAACCTGGCCTGGGAGCATAACCGCTTCCCGTGGAACTTCGACATGCGCGAGCGCCTGAACGTGGTTGACTGCGGTGACCTCGTGTATGCCTTCGGCGACGCGCGTGAGATGAGCGAAAAGCTGCAGGCCCACGCCGAGAAACTGTTGGCAGCCGGTAAGCGTATGCTCTCCTTCGGTGGCGACCACTTTGTGACTCTGCCACTGCTGCGCGCCCACGCGAAACACTTTGGCAAAATGGCGCTGGTCCATTTCGATGCGCATACCGACACCTACGCGAACGGCTGCGAGTTTGACCACGGAACTATGTTCTACACTGCACCGAACGAAGGCCTGATCGATCCGAACCACTCCGTGCAGATCGGTATTCGTACTGAGTTCGACAAAGACAACGGCTTCACCGTGCTGGATGCCTGCCAGGTGAACGATCGCGGCGTGGATGACATCATCGCGCAGGTGAAGCAGATCGTCGGCGATATGCCAGTCTACCTGACCTTCGACATCGACTGCCTGGATCCTGCCTTTGCGCCAGGCACCGGTACGCCGGTGATCGGTGGCCTGACGTCCGACCGCGCCATCAAGCTGGTGCGTGGCCTGAAGGATCTGAACATCGTCGGGATGGACGTGGTGGAAGTGGCGCCAGCCTATGATCAGTCCGAAATCACGGCCCTGGCGGCAGCGACCCTGGCACTGGAAATGCTCTACATTCAGGCGGCGAAAAAAGGCGAATAAGCCTTAGGCGCTGATTGCTGCTGCGCGACGCATGCGCAGCAGCAACATTCCTCCGGCCAGCAGGGTGATCGCCTGCGACACGACCAGGACCGAAAAGCCAGAGCTGACCGACCCGACCGATTTCATCACCACCCCCATCAGCAGCGGAATAAACGCCGCACAGATATTCCCTATGCCATTAATGATCCCATACGCGCTACCCACCGCTTCCCGCGCGGCATGATGTTGGATCACCGCAGGGATCGCAGCTCCCTGAAGTCCCCAGAAAGCATTGGCGGACAACATAAACATCCCCAACCAGACAGGCTGATGGCTGAGCATCAGCGCGACCACGGACAGCGCCGTTAACGCGCCTCCCACCACAAACAGCACCGGTGCCTGTTCCGGGCGCATTTTGTCGAGCAGCACGCCGCCCAAAAATTTCGACCCCAGGCTCAGCAGGAAGGGAATGGCTGCAAGCAGGCCCGTAGCATGCAGTGAGAAGTGATGTTCATCGCGCAGCCATGCGGGCAGCCAGGCGCTGCTCCCCCAGAGATAGCTCAGCGTGGCGATTTCAACCAACAGGATCCAGCCCAGCAGCGGCGTTTGCCAGGCAAGGGTGAAGGTCTGCACCCATCCCGGCTTTTTCATCTTCCCCCGGCTTTGGGGCGCAGGCAGAAAGCGCCAGATTAACCCGCCACCCAGCACAAGATTCATGACGGCCAACGCGTAGAACGATCCCGCCCAGCCCAGATGCGCCATCAGCCAGGTGATCAGTGGAAAGCCCACCGCCAGCCCGAGCGAGACACCCAGCGCGGTCACCGCGTTGGGTTTGCCGATCTCTTCTGCGTTAAAGCGCTCGCTGATAAAGCACGTTTTTAATGAAAAGAGCGGCCCCTCCGCAATCCCCAGAATCACGCGCGCAATGAGCATCCCCATCAGCGAGCCGAGCAAGGGCGAAATCGCACAGACCGCGGCCCAAATCGCAATGCTGCTTAATAATCCCTGCCGATAATGAAGTTTGCTTTCAATAACTGGCGTTAATAATAAAGCCGAAAAACCATAACCCAGCAGAAAGCAGGTCATGAGCATTCCTTGTAACATTCTGTTTTCATTTAACTGAAAATGTGCTGCAAATTCCGGGTGTAAAATCATTACCGAGATATTCACACGGTCGATGTAGGAAATAATGATGAGTAATAACAGTGCAATTGTACCTTGCCATCTTGCCGTCATGATGCCTGCCTTATGTCTGCGCGTGTGAATATTTTTTATCAGGGTGATTGTCACGGGTGTAAAATGGTTCACCTGTGAAACTCTTTGTTTATTAATAATAAAGTGAAAATAAGTTTCACAGGTGAAACACGATGACGTGCCACCTTTTTATTTTTAATGAGCAAAAAGAAAAGAAGTCAATATCTGTTTTTTGAAATTTTAGACTATCGAAAAATCGTATTCTTTCACGCGGCAATAATGAAAATTTCATATCGCTGCATTTTTTCGTGATCCTTTGCACACTTAGTTAATTAATTACCTCCTGGTTAACAAATTCGTCACATTCGCGCTTGACGAAACATTCATCGCTTTTATATTGACCGTATTAAATAAGAAACAGAGTTTCATATATGAAACAAAAGCCTGGAGGATCGTGATGAGCTGGATAGGCGTATGTGACGCAGAACAAGTACAGGAAGATTTCCCTTTTAGCGGCAACGTCGACGGTAAAGAGATCGGCGTTTATTTGATTGACGGTGAATATTACGCGCTGGAAGACGTATGCCCGCACGCATATGCCCTGCTGAGCCAGGGCTTCGTCGAAGATGGCAAGGTGGAATGCCCGCTACACGAGGCGGTGTTCGACGTCAAAACCGGCCAGTGCCTGCATGGCCCCGGTGGTCGCAACCTTAACCGCTACCCGGTTCGGGTCTTTGAAAACCAAATCCAGATTACCTTCGTCGAGGAGAGCGTGGCATGAGCGACACCCTGAACTACAACCCGGCGCTGCCGGAAAGCCGCCAGTTTACTCCGCCTGCAGAAGGCGGTAACGGTGCCATTCATAAGCCAGGCGATTACCAGAACCTGATCTGGCAAACCCGCAGCCGCGAGCCGGAAAACTGGGAGATGAACCTGATCGCGACGCTGGAAGATCTCTTCGAGCAGGGCCTTGAAACCTTGCCGGAGCTGGTGAACGGGCTGAACGCGGTGCGCATGCACGACCAGCAGGGCGAGCCCTGGAGCGACGCCAGCTTCCAGGCATTCTTACAGGTTAACGGCTACTGAGGACAACGCGATGACGACTACCGTACAAAACTATCTGGATAAAGGTCTGCGCGGCCTCTGGTATCCGGTACTGGCGAGCTGGGAAGTGCAGTCCGCGCCGGTGGGGATTACCCGCCTGGGCGAGCAGATTGTGGTCTGGCGCAATAAAGACGGCCAGGTGCAGGCGCTGGAGGACCGCTGTCCGCACCGCGGCGCACGCCTGTCGATGGGCTGGAACCTTGGGGACCGTATTGCCTGCTGGTACCACGGCGTGGAAGTGGCGGGCAATGGCGAAGTGAAAGATGTGCCCGCCGTGGACAAATGCCCGCTGGTCGGCCAGCAGTGCGTGCGCAGCTATAACGTGCAGGAGGCGCACGGCGCCATTTTCCTGTGGTTCGGCGTCACTGCTGACCAGCAGCCGGACGAGCTGACTTTCCCGGATGAGCTCGCCGACACGGACAGTTTCAGCAACTTCCTCTGCACCGCCGCGTGGAAATGCAATTACCAGTACGCGCTGGAAAACGTCATGGACCCGATGCACGGCACCTATCTGCATTCGTCGTCACATTCGATGGCGGAAGGGGATCGCAAGGCCGACATGGTGCTTCAGCCGACCAAAACCGGCTTCATCTTCGAGAAAAAGGGGCAGAGCGGCGTCAATTTCGACTGGGTGGAATTGGGCAACAGCGGCACCTGCTGGATGCGTCTCTCCATTCCGTATAAGAAGCGTTTCGGACCGGGCGGCCATTTCTTTATCGTCGGCATGGTGGTGCCGGAAGATAACGACAACTGCCGCGTCTTCTTCTGGCGCATCCGCCGCGTGCAGGGCTGGCAGCGCGATATGTGGCGCTTTATGTACCGCAATCGTCTGGAAAAACTGCACTGGGAAGTGCTGGAGCAGGACCGCGTGGTGCTGGAAAGCCTGGCGCCAAATGCCCGTGACCATGAATACCTCTACCAGCACGACGTCGGGCTTTCGCGCCTGCGCCGCATGATGCAAAAGGCCGCGAAAGAACAGCTGGCGATGCGCGAAGCGCAGCAGGGAGCCGCCTGATGAACGGACTGCTGAGCGGGAAGCGCATCGTCGTGACCGGCGCCGCGCGCGGGCTGGGTTACCACTTTGCCAGCGCCTGCGCTGCGCAAGGTGCCTGCGTGGTGATGTGCGACATCCTCAAAGGCGAGCTGGCCGAAAGCGCCCACCGTCTGAACGAGCAAGGGTATGCAACCGAATCGCACGTTATCGATCTGGCCGATCCGCAGTCCATCGAGCAGGTATTCAGCGCCATTGGCAAACTGGGGCAGATTGACGGTCTGGTGAACAACGCGGCAATGGCGACCGGCGTGGGCGGTAAAAACATGCTGGATTACGATCCGGATCTCTGGGATCGGGTGATGAGCGTGAACGTCAAGGGCACCTGGCTGGTGACGCGTGCCGCCGTGCCGCTGCTGCGCGAAGGGGCAGGGATTGTGAACGTGGCGTCCGATACCGCGCTGTGGGGCGCGCCGCGCCTGATGGCCTACGTGGCCAGTAAGGGGGCGGTGATTGCGATGACCCGCTCAATGGCGCGCGAGCTGGGGGAAAAACGCATTCGAATCAACGCTATCGCGCCGGGGCTGACCCGCGTCGAGGCCACCGAATATGTGCCCGCCGAACGCCATCAGCTCTACGAAAATGGCCGCGCGTTAACGGGCGCGCAGCAGCCGGAGGATGTCACCGGCAGCGTGGTCTGGCTCTTAAGCGATCTGTCGCGGTTTATCACCGGGCAGCTGATCCCGGTCAACGGCGGTTTTGTCTTTAACTAAGGTATGGCGATTATGGCAAACGATCAGGAAGTGAAGTATCTGGTGCCGGGGCTTGAACGCGGTTTGCAGCTGCTGTTGGCCTTCGGCGAGCAGCATCGCGAGCTGACCTTTGCCGAGCTACACCGGCTGGTGGATATGCCGAAGGCCACTGCCTACCGCGTGGTGCAGACGCTGGAGTATATGGGTTTTCTGGAGCGCAATGCGCGCACCAATACCTTCTCGCTGGGCATGAACGTGCTGCGCCTGGGCTTTGAGTACATCGCCTCGCTGGATGTGGCGCAGGTAGGCCAGCCGGTGATCGAGCAGCTTCGCGATGTCAGCCAGTGCAGCAGCCATCTGGCGATCCGCGACGGACGCGACATTATTTACATTGCCCGCGTCAGCGCCGCCGGGTCGCGTATCAATCAGGTCAGCATTGGCACCCGTCTGCCGGTGCACTGTACCTCGCTTGGGCGCATGTTATTGACCGATATTTCCCGCGCCGATTTTGAACAGCTGTTCCCGCACGAGCGGCTGCCGGGCAACACGCCGGGGCAGCTTCACGACCGCGAAGCCCTGTGGCAGATGGTGCAGCAGGACAAAGCCCGCGGATATGTGATTGGCGAGTCTTTCTTCCGCCACGGCATCTCTTCCATCGTCTATCCGGTGTATGACCGAAGCCAGCGCGTGGCGGCGGTGGTCAGCATTCTGGTGCCGTCGGAGGAGATCCCGCAGACCGACCGCGAGCGGCTCCAGAACGAGGTTCGCCTCGCGGCAGATAAAATTTCTGGCTTCTTAGGGTACCTGTCACAGGCCAGTTAAATCAGTGAGTTAACGTCAGGCGCTTCAGTGCGTCGGGCATGTTTTACGCCCAATTTGGGCCAGATGAGGCAACGAACGATGAGTGTAACCGGAATTGAAAAGCTGGAATTTGGCGTGGAAGACCTGACGCACTGCGCCAAATTTATGCGTGATTTTGGCCTGACGGGCGATGCCAGCGGCCAGCGTTTTACCACCCTGAGCGGCGCACGCGTGGAGCTTAATCCGATCGACAGCCCCGACCTGCCGCCAGCCTTTGAAGCGGGCAACACCCTGCGCCGCATGACCTGGGCGGTGGCCACCCCGGCAGACCTCGATGCGCTGCGCCCGAAGCTTGCCGGGCAGCCTGGCTTTCGTGAAGTGGGTGACGCCCTGGAGTGCCGCGATCCGAACGGCATGACGCTGCGCGTGCAGGTCAGCCAGCAGACCGACGTGGAGCTGAACGTTGAGCCGATTAACCAGTGGGGAGACGCTCGCCGAATCGACACCCCCAGCCCGGTCTACGATCGCGCCCAGCCGATTAACGTCGGGCACGTGGTGTTTTTCGTTGAGGAGCTGGCCGCGGTGGAGACATTTTATCGCGAAGTGCTCGGCTTCCAGGTCTCTGACCGCTACATCAACCGCGCCGTATTCCTGCGCTGCGGCGTGCGCGGCGGCCATCACAACCTGTTCCTGCTGCAATTACCGAACCGCAAGCGCGGGCTAAACCACGTTGCGTTTACGGTGCGCGACATCCACGAGGTGATCGGCGGCGGTATCGCGATGAATAAAAACGCCTGGAGCACGTTTATTGGGCCGGGCCGTCATCCGGTGTCGTCGGCCTATTTCTGGTACGTCAACAGCCCGACCGGCGGCGCGTTTGAGTATTACACCAACGACGATTACCTGACCGAAAACTGGCAGCCGCGCGAGCTGGAGCATTCGCTGGTCTCCTTCACCGAATGGGCGGTGGAAGGCGGCATCGACCACGACACGCGCCGTCAGCAGAAAAAGCCGGAGGCGGTATGACGTCGCGCATTGTCATTATCGGCGGCGGTCAGGCGGGCGGCTGGGCGGCAAAAACCCTCCGCGACGAGGGCTTCGAGGGCGAGATTTGCGTGGTGGCGGAAGAAGCGTGGGATTTCTACGAACGTCCGCCGCTGTCGAAGGCGTCTCTGCTGGAGCCTGACGCGGCGCTCCCGCGGCTGTTTTCCGAAGAGGCACAGCAGGCGCTGGATCTGACCTGGTACCGCCCACTGCGTGCGGAGCAGATAGACCGTCAGACAAAAACGGTGTGTTTAAGCAACGGTACGCATCTTAGTTACAACATTCTTTTGATTGCCACCGGAGGGCGGGCGCGTCTGCCGGGCGAGGCGTGGGCGGCGCATCCGCAGGTCTATACCCTGCGCCACTGGCAGGACGCGCAGCGTCTGAAGGGGCGTCTGGCGCAGAGTAAAACCCTGGCGATTGTGGGCGGCGGCTGGATCGGCCTTGAGATTGCCGCCTCCGCGCGTAAAAACGGCGTGGCGGTCACGTTGTTCGAGCAGCAGCCCGCGCTGTGCATGCGGTCGGTGAGCGGAGAAGTGTCGCAACGCTTAACGGCCATCCATCGCGAACAGGGCGTCGACATTCGTACCGGCTGCGGCGCGCTGGAGCTGGAGGACGACAATGGCCTGCCGGTTATTCACTGTGATGGCCAGCGCGAAACCTTTGATGCGGTGGTGGTCGGGATCGGCGTCGATCTCAATCTGGAACTGGCGCACGATGCAGGGCTTCATACCGGGCGCGGGATCGTGGTGGACGCTCAGGGGCGTACCTCGGATCCGTTCATCTTTGCGGCTGGCGATGTGGCTCAGCATCACCACTACGGCTTGTGCATTCAGTCGTGGGCATTTGCCCAGAATCAGGCGGTGGCGACGGCGAAAGCGATGCTCAACCCCGATGCGCCAGGCTACGACGACGCGCCGTGGCTGTGGTCGGATCAATACCAGCACAATATTCAGATCCTCGGCATTCCGCATCCGGGCAGCAACACGATAGCGCGTGAAGATTCGCTCTTTTTCTCGCTGGATGAAAACGGGCGACTGACGCAGCTGGTGGCGTTTAACGATGCGCGCACCGTCAAGCTGGCGAAACGCTGGATGGCGGCAGGGCGGGATTTATCGGACGTACCGCTCGCCGACCCGACTTTTTCACTGATGTCATTGCGATAGCTAACCCGTACCCGTAGGGGGAGAGATGACCACATTAGAGACCAACACCGCGCCCGTTGAGGCAGGCGGTGAGGGAACCCGCACGCCTGAAAAAGCAGTGCGCTGGGCTATCCCGCTGTCGCTGCTGGCCTGCGTGCTGCTGGCGTTTTTCGACAAAATCAGTATTGCGGCGCTGTTTTCTGACAGCCATTTCCAGCAGGCGATGGGGATCGATTTCGACACCACGCGCCTCGGCATTCTGATGAGCGCCTTTCTGCTGAGCTACGGTTTTTCGTCAGTCTTTCTCAGTGGGCTGGGGGATAAAATCGCGCCGCTGCGCCTGCTGACCGGGATGATGGCGATCTGGTGCGTGCTGATGGTGGCGATGGGCTTTACCCACAACTATACGCTGATGATCGTGCTGCGCATTCTGCTGGGGGTGGCGGAGGGGCCGCTGTTCCCGCTGGCCTTCGCCATTGTGCGTCACAACTTCCCGCAGCATCTGCAGGCGCGCGCCACCATGCTGTGGCTACTTGGCACGCCGGTGGGCGCGGCGATTGGTTTTCCGCTCTCCCTCTGGCTGCTGAACACCTTCGGCTGGCAGAGCACCTTCTTCGTGATGGCGATGCTTACCGTGCCGGTATTGATTTTCGTGCGCGTCGGTCTGCGTGGTATCCGCCTGGAGGCGAAACCTGGCACCACGCAGGCGTCTCAGGATGAGCGGCGTGCCGCGCGGCGCGAGCTGTTCGTCAGCCCGCACTTCTGGATCATCTGCATCTTTAACATCGCCTTCCTGACCTACCTGTGGGGCATCAATGGCTGGCTGCCGGGCTACCTGATCAAAGGCAAAGGCATTCACCTGGAGCATGCGGGCTGGCTGTCGTCGATGCCGTTCATCGCCATGCTGGCGGGCGAAGTGATTGGCGCGTGGCTCTCTGACCGGGTCGATAAGCGTGCGGCAGCCTGCTTTATCTCCATGGCGGGCGCGGCTGTCGGGCTGGCGGCGGTCATGCACCTCGACACCCCGCTGACCATCATCGCCGCGATGAGCTTCAGCACCTTTATGTGGGGCACTGGCGCACCCAACATTTTTGCCCTGCTGGCGAAGGCCACTCATCCACGGGTGAGCGCGACGGCGGGTGGCATTTTCAACGGGCTGGGAAACTTCGCGGGCGCACTGTCGCCAGCGGTGATGGGGGCGCTTATCGCCTTCACCCACAGCATGGATTCCGGGCTGATTTTTCTGGCGGTGATGGCGGCGGTGGGCTGCGTCCTGTTACTGCCGCTGCTGAGACGTTACTGAGGAGAGTGTCATGACTGATTCAACCGTAACCCATAAATCAGGCATCAAACCTGAGCACCTGACGATGGAAGAGTGGGTCGAGTCGCGCATCGCGCGCTTTGAAGGCCGTAAGTACGACTGGAACGCGCTGAAGTTCCAGGCCGACTATGACCCGAAATATCGCCGGGCGCAGATGCGCTACATCGGCACCGGCGCAACGGGCGTGGCGAACGACACCAACACCGTGCAGGCGGACCATTTCACCTTCTCCACCATGGTGCTGCCGTCGAAGTGTGAAGGGCCGCTGCACCTGCATGACGACGTGGAAGAGGTGTTCTTCATGCTTAAAGGGCAAATCACGCTGATGATCCAGGATGGCGAACACTACACCGAAACCGTGCTGCGCGAGCGTGACCTGATTTCCGTCCCGCCGGGTATCTATCGCGGCCTGTTTAACCACGGGGAAGAAGAGGCGCTGATGTGCGTCATGCTGGGGACCAACAAGCCGGAAATCCCAACCTATCCCGCCGATCATCCGCTTTCAAAAGTGAAGCGGAACTAAGGGGGCATGATGACGGGTTTTCGTGAACAGGGAAGCGGCATTCCGCTGATGCTGCTGCATGGGATCAGCTCGGGTGCTGCCTCCTGGCATAAGCAGATGGCGCTGAAGGGTTTTCGCGTGCTGGCGTGGGACATGCCCGGTTATGGCGAAAGCCCGATGCTGACCGTAGAACGGGCGAGTGCGGGAGATTACGCCGATGCACTGGCGGCAATGCTTGACCGCGCGGGCGTCTGGCAGGCGGTACTGGTCGGCCATTCTCTCGGGGCGCTGGTCGCCAGCGCCTTTGCGGCGAAGTTTCCCGACCGGATGCGGCATCTGGTGCTGGCAGATGCCGCGCAGGGCTACGGTCAGGCCGCACCGGAGCAACGCGAGCAGGTCTGGCGCAGCCGCGAGCAGCAGATGGCGCTGGGCGGTGAAATCCTTGCCCAGACCCGCGCGGCGAAGCTGTTGCGCCCCGGCGCCCGCGGGGAAGATATCGCCACCGTCGCGTCGGGCATGCGCAAGCTGCGTCCTGAAGGCTACCTTGCCGCCGCGTGGATGCTGGCACACGACGATATTCACGGCTGGCTTAAACGTTACTCCGGCACGTTTGAGGTCTGGTGCGGCGAGCAGGATGCGATCACGCAGCCCGAGCTGGTGCAGGGGCTGGCACTGCGCTACGGCATGCCGTTTACCGCCATTCCCCAGGCCGGGCACGCCAGCTATCTCGATAACGCGGCGTTTTTTAACCAACAGCTTTTACGCATTAACGAAGAGGTGCGCGATGAATGCACAAATTGACGGGCGCGTAGCGGTAGTCACCGGCGGTTCTTCTGGCATTGGCTTTGAAACGCTGCGCCTGCTGCTGGGCGAGGGGACAAAAGTGGCTTTCTGCGGCCGAGACCCGGACCGGCTCGCCAGCGCCCACGCGACGCTGCAAAACGAATACCCCGACGGCGAGATTTTCTCCTACCGCTGCGACGTGCTAAACGCTGCCGAAGTCCAGGGCTTTGCGGATGCCGTTCAGGCCCGCTTTGGCGCGGCGGACATGCTGATCAACAACGCCGGGCAGGGCTACGTGGCGCATTTCAGCGATACCCCGCGCGAAGCGTGGCTGCACGAAGCCGAACTGAAATTGTTCGGGGTGATCAACCCGGTGCAGGCGTTTCAGCCTCTGCTGGAGCGGTCCGATATCGCCTCCATTACCTGCGTGAACTCCCTGCTGGCGCTGCAGCCGGAGGAGCACATGATCGCCACTTCTGCCGCCCGTGCTGCGCTGCTGAATATGACGCTGACGCTCTCAAAAGAGCTGGTGGGTAAAGGTATCCGCGTGAATTCCATTTTGCTCGGCATGGTGGAGTCCGGGCAGTGGCAGCGCCGCTTTGAGAGCCGGACGGACAAAAGTCAGAGCTGGCCGGAGTGGACGGCGGAGATCGCGCGTAAACGTGGCATCCCGATGGCGCGTCTCGGCAAGCCGCAGGAGCCCGCGCAGGCGCTGCTGTTCCTCGCCTCGCCGCTGGCGTCATTCACCACCGGCGCCGCGCTGGACGTTTCCGGCGGCTTCTGCCGCCACCTGTAAGGACACATTATGAAAAAGATCATGTTAATTGGTTTTGGCGCCATGGCGCAGGCGGTGATTGAGCGTTTACCCGCGGGCGTGGCTATCGGCTGGATCGTGGCGCGTGAATCTCATCATGCGGCGATTCACACACAGTTTGGTGATGCAGTGATGGCGCTCGGTACGCCGGTGGCGTGCGCTGACACGCCCGATCTGGTGCTGGAGTGCGCCAGCCAGCAGGCGGTGGCGCAGTACGGCGAGGACATATTGCGTCGCGGCTGGCATCTGGCGGTGATCTCCACCGGCGCGCTGGCGGACAGCGCGCTGGAGCAGCGTTTGCTCAGTGCTGGCGGCAAGCTGACGTTGCTCTCCGGCGCGGTTGCCGGTATCGACGGGCTTGCGGCGGCGAAAGAGGGCGGGCTGGAACGCGTGACCTATCAGTCGCGCAAAAGCCCGGCCAGCTGGCGCGGCAGTTATGCTGAGCAGCTTATCGACCTTAACGCGGTGTCTGAGGCGAGCGTTTTCTTTGAAGGCAGCGCCCGCGAGGCGGCGCGCCTGTTCCCGGCGAACGCCAACGTGGCGGCGACGGTGGCGCTCGGTGGCGTCGGGATGGACGAGACGCGCGTGCAGCTGATGGTCGACCCGGCAACGAAGCGCAATACCCACACGCTGCATGTCGAAGGCGTGTTCGGCGAGTTCCATCTTGAGCTGAGCGGGCTGCCGCTGGCGTCTAACCCTAAAACCTCCACTCTTGCAGCACTGAGCGCGGTACGCGCCTGCCGCGAGCTGGCCCTGAGCTGAGGAGCGATGATGGACGATCTGAAGATTTTTATCGGCGGCCACTGGCGACATGGAGGAGGCGACCCGATGCAGAGCCATTTTCCGGCAGACGGGTCGATCAATGCGACGCTGAATGCGGCAAGTCTCGACGATCTGAATGACGCAATCGAGGCCGGCGAGCGGGCGTGGCGCGATCCCGCGTGGCGCAGCAGCCTGCCGCACATGCGCGCGAGGATCCTGCATAAGGTCGCGGATCTGATTGAATCCCGCGTCGACGAACTGGCGAAAATGCAGAGCCGCGATAACGGCAAGCCGCTCGCGGAAGCGCGTGGGCTGGTGATGAGTGCGGCAGGGACAGCGCGCTACTTTGCCTCTGCCTGCGAGCTGCTGGAAGGGGAACTCCCGACGCCACGCCAGCCGGATCTGCTGACCCTGAGCCGCTATGAACCGCTCGGCGTGGTGGCTGCCATCACGCCATGGAACTCGCCGATTGCCAGCGAAATGCAAAAGGTTGCCCCGGCGATTGCCGCCGGAAATGCGGTGATCCTCAAACCTGCCGAGGCCACGCCGCTGATGGCGCTGGAGCTGGCGCGTATTTTTGAACAGGCCGGGCTGCCCGCCGGGCTGCTGAGCGTGCTACCTGGTAAAGGCTCGGTGATTGGCGATGCGCTGGCGCGTCACCCTAAGGTGCGCAAAATCTCCTTTACCGGTGGTACCACTACGGGCCGCCATCTTGCACACGTGGCGGCGGAAAAGCTGATCCCGGCATCGCTGGAGCTGGGCGGAAAATCACCGACCATCGTGCTGGAAGACGCAGACATCGAGCAGGCCGCGCGCGGCATCTGCTACGGCATTTTTAGCTCGGCAGGGCAGGCGTGCATCGCTGGTTCACGGCTGTTTATCCACGAGAGCATTTACGCGCCGCTGATGTCGCGGCTGCTTGAGCTCACGCGCGGACTGCGCGTCGGACATCCGTTTACTGACGGTACCCATGTCGGGCCGCTGATTAACCCTAAACATCGTCAGAGCGTGCAGGATTACGTCGAGCTGGCGAAGCGCGAAGGGGGCCGCGTGCTGTGCGGCGGGGAGATCCCGGCCGATCCTGAGCTGGCAAACGGCAGTTTCTTCCTGCCGACCCTCATCGAAGGTCTGAGCAACAGCGCCCGCGCGTGTCAGGAGGAGATCTTCGGCCCGGTACTGGTGGCGATGCCGTTTCGCGACGAGGCCACGCTTATCCGCGAGGCCAACGACTCGGTGTACGGCCTGGCGGCGGGGATCTGGACGCGCGATGCCGGGCGCGCGCTGCGCCTGAGCGAACAGCTTGAGGCGGGCACGGTGTGGATCAACACCTACAAAGTCTTTGCGATTTCAACCCCGTTCGGGGGCTTTAAAGAGAGCGGTCTGGGCCGCGAAAAGGGCATTCAGGGGCTGAAAGCCTGGATGCAGCAAAAGAGCATTTATCTGGCGACGGGTAACAGCGTCAACCACTGGTGCGACTGAGAAAGGGTGAGCAATGAGCGAAATGATAACCGTCGGCGACGCCATCGCCAGAACGCTGGAGCAGTATCAGGTTGAGGCCATCTACGGCGTCATCTCCATTCACAACCTGCCAATCGCGGATGCGGTCGGGCAGCGCGGCAACATTCGCTTCGTGCCCGCGCGCGGTGAAGCGGGATCCGTGACCATGGCCGACGCCCACGGACGTTTTTCCGGTCTCGGCGTGGCGCTGACCAGCACCGGTGCGGGGGCGGGTAACGCGGTAGGCGCGCTGGTAGAAGCGATGAATGCCTGCACGCCGCTGCTGCATTTAACCGGACAGGTCGAAAAAGCCTGGCTGGATGCCGATACCGGATTTATCCATGAAACCCGCGACCAGCTGACCTTCCTGAAGGCCAGCTCCAAACGGGCGTACCGCATCAGCAACGCCAACCAGGCGATAGCTATCCTGCACAAAGCGATTCAGGACGCGCAGACGCCGCCGTGCGGGCCGGTCTCTGTTGAGATCCCGATTGATATTCAGAGTGCCAATATTCCGCTTTCGCTGGTGACCGCACCGATGAAACCTACGTCGGTCGCCACCGTGGACCCCGCGATAGTTGACGCACTCTGGGCGCAGCTGAAGCAGGCAAAACAGCCGTTGCTGTGGCTGGGCGGCGGAGCGCTGAGATGCGCTGATGCGGTGAAAAAGCTGGCGGATGCAGGCATCACCGTCATCTCCAGCACCCACGCGCGCGGCGTGCTACCGGACAGCCATCGCGGTAGTCTGCGGGCGTTTCACAACTCGCCATCCGTTGAAGCGCTCATCGCGCAGTGTGACTTTACGCTGGTCGCCGGTTCACGCCTGCGCAGCAACGAAACCCGCTCATGGACGCTGGCGCTGCCGTCTCCACGGGTACAGGTAGATATCGACCCGGCGGCGGCGAGCCGTAATTATCTGATGGATAGCACGCTGATAGCCGATTGTTCCGCGTTGCTTAGCGCGCTGGCCGACAACGTACAGGGGCGTGAGTGGGGCAACGCGCAGTGGGACGCGCTGGTTCAACAGGCGGTTGAGCAAGCCGGGCAGGGCCTGCGCGATCAGTGCGGCCCCTATGCGAGACTTAACGATGCCATCGAGAAAGCGCTTCCGCAGGACGGCCTGCTGGTGCGCGATATCACCGTGTCCGGCAGCCTGTGGGGCAGCCGCCTGTTCCGCGCCAACGGCCCGCTGATGAACATTCACTCGCTGGCCGGAGCCATTGGTATGGGGCTGCCGATGGCCATTGGCACCGCGATAGCTAACCCGCAGCGCAAGGTTGTGGGGCTGGTGGGTGATGGCGGTCTGAGTCTGAACCTCGGCGAACTGGCGACGCTGGCCCAGGAGAAAGCCAACGTGACGCTGCTGATCATGAACGACGGGGGGTACGGCGTAATGCGTGGTATTCAGGACAAGTATTTCGGCGGGCGTCAGTATTACAACGAGCTGCATACGCCGGACTTCACTCTGCTGGCGCAGGCGATTGGCCTGCAGGCATGGAGCGTTGAGCGTGCCGAGGATTTTGATGCCGTTATGACAGAAGCGCTGGCGATGCCGGGCCCGTCGGTAGTGGAAGTGAGGATGGGGCAGATTGGCGCCCTGAAGTTTGCCGGGCCGCCGCAGAAGACGCTGTATTGATATCGTGGATATCGCCCGGTGGCGCTGCGCTTACCGGGCCTACGGTTTCTCACTCAATAACAGCGAAAAAACCGTAGGCAGGGTAAGGCGAAGCCGCCACCCGGCTTTTTTCATCAGAACACGTTAAACGGGTATTCCACGTAAGCACGGATCTCATCCCCACCCACGTTGTAATCGCTGGCGTTGCTGGAGACACGCAGCACGGAATAGCGCAGCTTCAGCTTCAGATCTTTCGCCGGACCATCCTGCACCTGGTACTGGATCTGGTTGAACCACTCATGCTCTTTGCCGTTGCTGGTTTCAGAGGTTTTGATGTTATCGCCACGCACGTAGGCGGTGGTCCAGCTCAGGCCCGGCAGGCCGAGTCCGCCAAAGTCCAGACCGTACGATGCCTGCCATGAGCGTTCGTCTTCGCCGTTGAAATCAGACCAGTAGGAGTTAGCCAGCCAGATGGTGTTGCCGCCGTCACCCACACCGCCCTGGTCGCGGTAGCCACCGTAGTTGTAGCCGGTGCTGCCGCTGCTCTGCTGGTATGCCACTTTGAACGTGTGAATGTCCCAGATATAGCTCGCTGCCAGGCTCCAGATGGTGTTGCTGCGGCCCGTGTCGAGGCTGTCGGCGTAACCCTGCTCCAGACGCGAGTTATAGCCATTAAAGTCGAGTACCAGCTGCTGCCCGGTGCTGAACGGTTGTTTGAAGTTCAGGCCCAGGTACTGCTTGTTCATTACCTCTTCATTATGCGAGGCATACACCGCACCGCTGAACTGCTCGTTAAACTGGTAGCTCGCGCCACCGAAGGTCAGGCTCTTCAGGCCGCTGTCGTGGCGGTCATCACTTTTGCGCTGTTCGTCGGTAAAGTAACCGGCGTTGACTTCCAGACCGTCGATCTCTTTTGAGGTCAGCAGGGTCCCGGTGTAGCTTTCAAACAGCAGGCGGGAGTTGTCGGCATTCACGATCGGCAGCTCAGGACGCTGACTACCGTAGCTCAGCACGGTATTTGAGATACGCATTTTGGCGGTTGCGCCAAATTTCGCTAAATCGGATTTTGCCCGGCCATCGTCTTCCTGTTTAAAGAAGTCGATACCGCCCGCACCGCTTTTTCCACGGCCACCGTCCAGACGAACGCCATACTGTGCAATGCCGTCTACACCAAAGCCCACCAGCCCTTCGGTATAACCGGATGTGAAGGTGGCAATAATACCCTGGCCCCATTCGGCTTTATCCTGCTGGCCCTGATGATAGTCGCGACTGATATACGCATTGCGTAAAAACAGGTCCAGATGGCTGTCGTCAATAAAACCCTGACTGTCGGATTGCTGGCTTGCAGCGGCGGGTAATGCGGCGAATAAACCTAAAGCAATTAACGATAATTCTTTTTTCACGGAGGGAACGTCTCTGTCTTAATATATTAAAATGAATTACTGCAGGTCGGATAATTACCCGAATGGTTAATGATTGCAATAATTATGTGTCCAGACGTTTCAGCGCTAAGAGCCGGATATGGAGAGGGTTTTGCGGGAGTTACCGATACGTGCGATTAAGTTGGCAATTCATGCGAAATAAAAAGGAGGCAAATTTGCCTCCTTCCAGAATTATTTAATTCCATCTGCGGCCATACGGTCGCGAATATGTTGTGCACGTTCTTCTGAGGCCGGGTGATCGTCAAACATGGAGCTCTGGCGTCCCGCTTCCAGCTTCGCCAGTTTTTCGAAGCTGGTGGCTAAACCTGACGGATTAATCCCGCGTTTGCGCAACAGATCGTAAGAGTAGTCATCCGCTTCGGACTCCTGGCGCTGGGAGAACTGGGAATTGACCAGCTTTTCTCCGACATCGCCGAGCTGTGACTGAGACAGGCTGCCCATGATACCGCCCGCAGAGGCAGCCGCCGCACGGATGGCGTTGGTGCCTAAGGCAACCTGCATCCCTTTTTTCACGTGGCCGAGCGCAACGTGACCCATTTCATGGCCGATAACCGCTTCCACTTCGTTGTCGGTCATCATATCCATCAGCCCGCTATAGACGCGGATGCAGCCGTTTGCCATCGCGAAGGCGTTGACGTCTTTAGCCATGTAAACCTTATAGTTCACCGGCTGACCGTTGATGTTATCGCCGAGCGCGGAAGCAATCTTATTCAGACGCTGTGTGTAGGTACTGTTAGCCGGCGCAATCGTGGCTTTTCCGTCCATATCTTTACAGGCCTGATCGCTCAGCGCTTTAACCTGCGCATCGCTCAGGGAGTAGGCCTGAAAGGCTTCTGCGCCTGACGTCATCAGACCGTTAGAATCCATATTCTGACAGCCGCTCAGCATGAGCGTTGTACCCAGGGCCAGCACTATTGCACGCATTTTCATGAAGTTGCTTCCGTACTTGTTAATCTCAATAAAATCCGAAAAGTGCACCCGCAACGAAGCCGGGGCCGGGATAAGTATAAGGAATATCTACAGGCGCGGGCGAGCAGATTGCGCAACATGCGAGCATGATCCAGAGATTTCTTAAGCTGCAAAAGAATGGTCCATGTACATGCCTTGCGGCTTGGGTTACATTGTTGGCACTTTTTTCCGGCGTAGCCCAAAACGCGCTGTCGTCAAGGGCATGGCCTTTAACAGTCCGATCTGGAGTTAAAATGTCCTCACGTAAAGAGCTTGCTAATGCTATTCGTGCGCTGAGCATGGATGCAGTACAGAAAGCCAAATCCGGCCACCCGGGTGCCCCTATGGGTATGGCAGATATCGCCGAAGTCCTGTGGCGTGATTTCCTTAACCACAACCCGCAGAACCCGGCATGGGCTGACCGCGACCGTTTCGTGCTGTCTAACGGCCACGGCTCTATGCTGATCTACAGCCTGCTGCACCTCACTGGCTACGATCTGCCTATTGAAGAGCTGAAAAACTTCCGCCAACTGCACTCCAAAACTCCAGGTCACCCGGAAGTGGGTTACACCGCTGGCGTAGAAACCACCACCGGCCCACTGGGTCAGGGTATTGCTAACGCAGTGGGTATGGCGATTGCTGAGAAGACGCTGGCGGCGCAGTTCAACCGTCCTGGTCATGACATTGTTGACCACTTCACCTACGCGTTCATGGGCGACGGCTGCATGATGGAAGGCATTTCTCATGAAGTGTGCTCCCTGGCAGGTACCCTGAAGCTGGGTAAACTGGTTGCGTTCTATGATGACAACGGCATCTCCATCGACGGTCACGTTGAGGGCTGGTTCACTGACGACACCGCAGCACGTTTCGAAGCCTACGGCTGGCACGTTGTGCGTGGTGTTGATGGCCACGATGCTGACTCGATTAAACGTGCAGTAGAAGAAGCGCGCGCGGTCACCGATAAACCGTCCCTGCTGATGTGCAAAACCATCATCGGCTTCGGTTCTCCGAATAAAGCGGGTACGCATGACTCCCACGGCGCACCGCTGGGTGACGCGGAAATCGCATTGACCCGTGAAGCATTGGGCTGGAAACACCCTGCATTCGAAATTCCATCTGAGATCTATGCTCAGTGGGATGCAAAAGAAGTGGGCCAGGCGAAAGAAGCTGCCTGGAACGAGAAATTCGCCGCCTATGCGAAAGCCTTCCCTCAGGAAGCGGCTGAGTTTACCCGTCGTATGAAAGGCGATATGCCGTCTGACTTCGACGCGAAAGCGAACGAATTCATCGCTAAGCTGCAGGCGAACCCATCTAAAATCGCCAGCCGTAAAGCGTCCCAGAATGCGATCGAAGCGTTTGGTCCATTGCTGCCTGAATTCCTCGGCGGTTCCGCTGACCTGGCGCCATCTAACCTGACTCTGTGGTCTGGTTCTAAGCCAATTAACGAAGACACTGCCGGTAACTACATCCATTACGGTGTACGTGAATTCGGTATGACCGCGATTGCCAACGGTATCTCCCTGCACGGCGGTTTCCTGCCGTATACCTCTACCTTCCTGATGTTCGTAGAGTATGCGCGTAACGCCGTGCGTATGGCTGCGCTGATGAAACAGCGTCAGGTGATGGTCTACACCCACGACTCCATCGGTCTGGGCGAAGATGGTCCAACTCACCAGCCGGTAGAGCAGGTGGCTTCCCTGCGCGTGACCCCGAACATGAGCACCTGGCGTCCATGTGACCAGGTTGAATCTGCGGTAGCGTGGAAATACGGCGTTGAGCGTCAGGACGGCCCAACTGCGCTGATCCTCTCCCGTCAGAACCTGGCACAGCAGGAGCGTACGCCAGAGCAGCTGGCGAACATCGCTCGCGGTGGTTACGTGCTGAAAGACTGTGCAGGCCAGCCTGAGCTGATCTTCATCGCGACCGGTTCTGAAGTTGAACTGGCGGTTGCAGCATGGGAAAAACTGACTGCCGAAGGCGTGAAGGCGCGCGTGGTCTCCATGCCGTCTACCGATGCGTTCGACAAACAGGATGCGGCTTACCGTGAATCTGTTCTGCCTAAAGCGGTTTCTGCGCGTGTGGCAGTGGAAGCGGGTATCGCTGACTACTGGTTCAAATACGTGGGCCTGAATGGCGCTATCGTCGGTATGACCACCTTCGGTGAGTCTGCGCCAGCAGAATTGCTGTTCGAAGAGTTCGGCTTCACCGTTGATAACGTTGTCGCTAAGGCGAAAGAACTGCTGTAATTGCTTGTACGGTGCGGGCTGACGCCCTCACCCCAGCCCTCTCCCACAGGGAGAGGGTGCAAACACTAAAAACGGTAACCTTTGGGTTACCGTTTTGCTTTTACCTCCCCGGTATTATTCCACCGAAAATGTGACGCATGTCATATAGCACGCTTATTCATCTGGACAGCCATTCCTTTTATTCCTCGATTCGCTTATTCTTGCTGAAGCGTTTCAGTCGATTAAATGTTCGACAATTGACCAATCAATCGCAGTTTGTGATAGCAAAGATTCCCCTTCGGGCGTAGCTGGATTACTCTTTCAGCCACCTCAAACTCAGGGATAGCTTTGCAGGAGATCTATGACCGTACGCGTAGCGATTAATGGCTTCGGTCGCATCGGGCGCAACGTGGTTCGTGCTTTATATGAATCCGGGCGTCGTGCGGAAATAACCGTGGTGGCAATCAACGAACTGGCGGATGCTGCGGGCATGGCGCATTTGTTGAAATATGACACCAGCCACGGCCGCTTTGCCTGGGATGTTTGCCAGGAAAGAGAGCAGCTGTTTGTCGGTGACGATGCCATCCGCGTGCTGCATGAAAGCAGTATCGCAGGGCTACCGTGGCGTGAGCTGGGCGTGGATGTGGTGCTCGACTGTACCGGGGTTTACGGCAATCGCGAACATGGCGAAGCTCACCTGGCAGCCGGTGCGAAAAAAGTCCTGTTTTCTCATCCCGGCAGTAACGACCTCGACGCGACCGTCGTGTTTGGCGTCAACCAGCATGAGCTGCAGGCTGAACACCTCATCGTTTCCAACGCCTCCTGTACCACCAACTGCATTATTCCGGTCATCAAACTGTTAGACGATGCGTATGGCATTGAGTCCGGCACCGTGACCACGATTCACTCCGCCATGCACGACCAGCAGGTTATTGATGCCTACCATCCGGATTTACGACGCACTCGCGCGGCGAGCCAGTCAATCATCCCGGTAGATACGAAACTGGCGGCAGGGATCACCCGAATTTTCCCGCAGTTTAATGACCGTTTTGAAGCGATTGCCGTGCGTGTCCCGACGATTAACGTCACCGCAATCGACCTGAGCGTGACGGTGAAAAAACCGGTAAAAGCCTGTGAAGTCAACCTGTTGCTGCAAAAAGCGGCACAGGGAGCATTTCATGGTATAGTTGACTATACGGAATTACCGTTGGTCTCAGTAGATTTTAACCACGACCCGCACAGCGCTATTGTTGATGGCACGCAAACGAGGGTCAGTGGCGCACACCTTATCAAGACGCTGGTCTGGTGTGATAACGAATGGGGCTTTGCTAACCGGATGCTCGACACCACGTTAGCAATGGCCGCTCAAGGTTTCAGGTAAGACGCATCGTGCGTCTGCAAAACTTTAAGAATCAACGAGAGGATTCACCATGTCTGTAATTAAGATGACCGATCTGGATCTGGCTGGTAAACGCGTTTTCATCCGTGCTGATCTGAACGTACCGGTTAAAGAGGGTAAAGTGACCAGCGACGCGCGTATCCGTGCATCCCTGCCAACCATCGAACTGGCTCTGAAGCAGGGCGCGAAAGTGATGGTCACCTCCCACCTGGGTCGTCCTACCGAAGGCGAGTACAACGAAGAGTTCTCTCTGCTGCCAGTGGTTAATTACCTGAAAGACAAACTGTCCAACCCGGTTCGCCTGGTAAAAGATTACCTGGACGGCGTTGAAGTGGCTGCTGGTGAGCTGGTTGTTCTGGAAAACGTTCGCTTCAACAAAGGCGAAAAGAAAGACGACGAAACCCTGTCTAAGAAATACGCTGCACTGTGCGACGTCTTCGTGATGGATGCATTTGGTACGGCGCACCGTGCTCAGGCCTCTACCCACGGTATCGGTAAATTTGCAGACGTAGCATGTGCGGGCCCTCTGCTGGCTGACGAACTGGAAGCACTGGGCAAAGCGCTGAAAGAACCTGCTCGTCCAATGGTCGCTATCGTTGGTGGTTCTAAAGTGTCTACCAAACTGACCGTGCTGGATTCCCTGTCAAAAATCGCTGACCAGCTGATCGTTGGCGGTGGTATCGCGAACACCTTCGTTGCTGCTCAAGGCCACAACGTGGGTAAATCCCTGTATGAAGCGGACCTGGTTGACGAAGCGAAACGCCTGCTGGGCACCTGTGACATCCCGGTTCCAACTGACGTTCGCGTGGCGACCGAGTTCTCCGAAACCGCAACCGCGACCCTGAAATCTGTTAACGACATCAAAGATGAAGAGCAGATTCTGGACCTGGGCGACGTTTCTGCACAGAAACTGGCTGATATCCTGAAAAACGCAAAAACTATCCTGTGGAACGGTCCTGTTGGCGTGTTCGAATTCCCGAACTTCCGCAAAGGGACTGAAATCGTGGCTAACGCTATTGCGGACAGCGAAGCGTTCTCTATCGCAGGCGGTGGTGACACCCTGGCAGCTATCGATCTGTTCGGTATCGCTGACAAGATCTCCTACATCTCCACTGGTGGCGGTGCATTCCTCGAATTCGTGGAAGGCAAAGTTCTGCCAGCAGTAGCAATGCTCGAAGAGCGCGCTAAGAAGTAAGCCATTCAAGGGCAGGGAAACCTGCCCAATTTTCAGCGCGCTTATCAGAGCTCGCACCTTTTCTAACGGCCGAAGATACAGGACTAAGCAACATGTCTAAAATTTTTGATTTCGTAAAACCTGGCGTGATCACTGGTGATGACGTACAGAAAGTGTTCCAGGTAGCTAAAGAAAACAACTTCGCTCTGCCAGCAGTTAACTGCGTAGGTACCGACTCCATCAACGCCGTACTGGAAACCGCTGCCAAAGTTAAAGCACCGGTTATCGTTCAGTTCTCTAACGGTGGTGCTGCGTTCATCGCGGGCAAAGGCGTGAAAACTGACATTCCTCAGGGTGCTGCTATCCTGGGCGCTATCTCTGGTGCGCACCACGTACATCAGATGGCTGAGCACTACGGTGTTCCTGTTATCCTGCACACCGACCACTGCGCGAAGAAACTGCTGCCGTGGATCGACGGTCTGCTGGACGCGGGTGAAAAACACTTCGCAGCCACCGGTAAACCACTGTTCTCTTCTCACATGATCGACCTGTCTGAAGAGTCACTGCACGAAAACATCGAAATCTGCTCTAAGTACCTGGCGCGCATGGCCAAAATGGGCATGACTCTGGAAATTGAACTGGGTTGCACCGGTGGTGAAGAAGACGGCGTGGACAACAGCCACATGGACGCTTCTGCCCTGTACACCCAGCCAGAAGACGTTGATTACGCGTACACCGAGCTGAGCAAAATCAGCCCACGCTTCACCATTGCAGCGTCCTTCGGTAACGTACACGGCGTTTACAAACCAGGTAACGTGGTTCTGACTCCAACCATCCTGCGTGATTCTCAGGAATACGTTTCTAAGAAACACAACCTGCCTCACAACAGCCTGAATTTCGTCTTCCACGGCGGTTCCGGTTCTTCTGCTCAGGAAATCAAAGACTCCGTCAGCTACGGTGTTGTGAAAATGAACATCGATACCGATACCCAGTGGGCTACCTGGGACGGTATCCTGCAGTACTACAAAGCTAACGAAGCTTACCTGCAGGGTCAGCTGGGCAACCCGAAAGGCGAAGACCAGCCGAACAAGAAATACTACGATCCACGCGTATGGCTGCGCGCTGCACAGACTTCAATGATTACTCGTCTGGAGCAGGCATTCAAAGAACTGAACGCGGTTGACGTTCTGTAATTTGAGCTGCTGAAAGCGTCAGAAGGCCCGCGAATGCGGGCCTTTTTTTATGCTTTTTCAATATCCTGCAACATCTGCTTTTGTGATCTGTTTGGCAAAACTTGCGCTTTTTGTTTACCCTTTACTGACCTGCCTGTCTCCATGGGGGATGGATTTAGTGTTTTGGTTTAACAAAAGGAAGAATAAATGGAACAACTCGATGTTGTAGACAGCATCAATAACGCCGGTAACTGGCTGGTGCGCAACCAGGCACTGCTGCTGAGTTATGCGGTGAACATCGTTGCGGCAATTGCCATCATCATCGTCGGGATGATCGTGGCGCGCATTGTGTCGAACGCCGTCAACCGTGTGATGGTCGCGCGACACATTGATGCTACCGTGGCTGATTTCCTCTCCGCGCTGGTGCGTTACGGCATTATCGCCTTTACGCTGATTGCGGCGCTGGGACGTGTTGGCGTACAGACGGCATCCGTTATCGCCGTGCTCGGTGCCGCCGGTCTGGCCATTGGTCTGGCATTGCAGGGTTCGCTGTCAAACCTCGCGGCTGGCGTGCTGCTGGTGACTTTCCGTCCATTCCGCTCTGGCGAATACGTTGACCTTGGAGGAATAGCCGGGACCGTATTGCAAGTGCAGATTTTCTCAACCACCCTGCGTACCGTTGATGGTCGTATCGTGGTGGTGCCGAACGGCAAAATCATCGCAGGCAATATCATCAACTTCTCCCGCGAACCGGTGCGTCGTAACGAGCTGATTATCAGCGTAGCGTACGACTCTGATATCGATCAGGTGAAGTCACTGATTAGCAACATCATTGCCTCTGACGATCGTATTCTGAAGGATAAAGAGCAGACTATACGCCTGAACGAACTGGGCGCGTCCTCTATCAACTTCGTGGTGCGTATCTGGAGCAAAAGCAGCGATCTGCAAAACGTATACTGGGACGTGCTGGAACGTATTAAGCGTGAGTTTGACGCCAACGGCATCAGCTTCCCGTATCCGCAGATGGACGTGAACGTCAAAAAAGTCAAAGAAGCAGAGTAACGTCACCCCCAGGCCCGGTAAGCGTCAGCGCCACCGGGCTTTGCTTTTATAAGCCTTGCTAATCCCCAATTAATATTATCCATTTCCTCTAATGTGATTCGCGCAGTATAGTCTGCATCCAGAACATTACTGTGAGAATTTCGTCATGTTATCCTATTATTTTCAAGGCCTTGCTTTAGGTGCGGCCATGATCCTTCCCCTCGGTCCCCAGAATGCGTTCGTGATGAACCAGGGTATTCGCCGCCAGTATCATCTGATGATTGCCCTGCTGTGCGCGGTGAGCGATTTGCTTCTGATCTGCGCCGGGATTTTTGGCGGGAGTGCACTTCTGATGCAGTCGCCGTGGCTGCTGGCGCTGGTGACCTGGGGCGGCGTCGCCTTCCTGTTGTGGTACGGATTCGGTGCGTTGAAAACGGCGATGAGCAGTAACCTCGAACTGGCAAGCGCTGAAGTGATGAAGCAGGGGCGCTGGAAGATTATCGTCACCATGCTGGCGGTGACCTGGCTTAACCCGCATGTCTATCTGGATACCTTCGTGGTGCTGGGTAGCCTCGGCGGACAGCTGGACGTTGAGCCTAAACGCTGGTTTGCGTTGGGAACCGTCAGCGCGTCGTTCCTGTGGTTCTTCGGTCTTGCGATTCTGGCGGCGTGGCTGGCGCCACGACTGCGGACCGCCAAAGCCCAGCGCATCATTAATACGCTGGTCGGTCTGGTGATGTGGTTTATCGCTTTCCAGCTGGCGAAAGAGGGCGTTCATCATGTTCAGGGTTTGTTCAACTAAGCGTTGTCTTATGGACAACTGAGCCAGACCCGCTAAGCTTGCTGGCATGCGCCCTGTTTCTGGGGCACTCTTCGCAACATGGAGGAATGACAGTGAAGTTTAAAGTGATGGCCCTGGCGGCATTAGTGAGTTTAGGTGCGGTGTCGGCGCAGGCGAGTGAACTGCCGGATGGCCCGCACATTGTCACGTCAGGCACCGCAAGCGTGGACGCGGTACCGGATGTTGCAACCCTGGCAATTGAAGTCAACGTGGCTGCAAAAGATGCCGCCTCTGCCAAAAAACAGGCGGACGACCGCGTTGCGCAATATCTCTCCTTCCTGGAACAGAACGGTGTCGCCAAGAAAGACATCAGCTCTGCTAACCTGCGTACCCAACCGGATTACGACTACCAGAACGGCAAAAGCATCCTGAAAGGCTACCGTGCCGTGCGTACGGTTGAAGTGACCGTGCGTCAGTTGGACAAGCTGAATTCACTGCTGGATGGTGCGCTGAAGGCTGGTCTGAACGAAATCCGTTCCGTGTCGCTGGGCGTTGCGCAACCGGAGAAATACAAAGACGAAGCGCGTAAAGCGGCGATTGATGATGCCATTCACCAGGCTGAACAGCTGGCGTCCGGCTTCAAGAGCAAGCTTGGCCCGGTATACAGCGTGCGTTACCACGTCTCTAACTATCAGCCAAGCCCGATGGTACGGATGATGAAGGCTGACGCGGCACCGGTTTCTGCGCAGGAAACTTACGAGCAGCCAACCATTCAGTTCGACGATCAGGTGGATGTGGTGTTCCAGCTGGAGCCCGTTGCAGCACAGCCGAAACCGGCTCAGTAACCTGTAGGCCGGGTAAGGCGTAGCCGCCACCCGGCTTTTTCTTTTTAATCCTGTCTCAACACCTTATGCCCATACGCCAGCAGTGCATCGGTGACGTTGCGCATCATGCGGCTTTCCGGCGCAAAACGATGCCAGTAGAGCATCCGGCGCTGATACAGCCCCGGCGTTAAATCAATCAACTCACCGCTTTTCAACTCTTTCTCAATCTGCAGATGCGGGATCATACAGCAGGTAGTGCCCTGACGCGCAAGCTGCACAAAAGCTTCAGACGAGTTGACGATATGGCACGGCACGCTGCCCGGCGGCAGGTCAAAGTTCTGCTGCAGGAACGCCTGATGCATATCGTCCAGATGGTCAAACGCCACGGCAGGCGCCTTCAGCAGCGCGGCGCGGGTGACGCCGTTAGGGAAGTAGCGCTCCGCAAAGGCTTTTGAACCTACAAACAGGTAGTCCAGCGCCCCCAGTTGATCCACCAGGCAGCTTGGCAGCGCCTGAGGCTGAATACTGACCGCCCCAACAACTTCACCGCGACGCAGACGTTCCTGGGTACGGGTTTCATCTTCAACCTGTAGATTCAGGCGAATCGGGGAGTCGGCCAGGACCGGGGCAAGGGCGGGCAGTAACCAGGTTGCCAGACTGTCGGCGTTGACCGCCAGAGAGAGCAGCAGCGGCGTGGAGCCCGTTTGTTCGTCACCCAGCCACTCGTCTTCCAGCAGCTCAACCTGGCGCAGCAGGGCGAGGAGCTTTTGACCTTGCTCCGTTGGGCGAGGCGGCACGGTACGCACCAGCAGCGGCTGCCCGAACATGTTTTCAAGCTGTTTGATACGCTGTGATACGGCGGACTGGGTGATACACAGCTTTTGCGCTGCGCGCTCAAAACCGCGTTCACGAATAACTGCATCAAGTGCCTGTAGTGTTCTGTAGTCCGGACGTTTCATTGCTCTGGCTGGCTCCTAAATTTTGCTTAATCTGCACTATGACACAATTTTCCCTTTGTGGCAGACGAAATCCATTCGACGTGTTCTATAATGCGCCCTGAGTTTTCACACCACAGGCAAAACGATCATGACGCAGGATGAACTGAAAAAAGCAGTAGGATGGGCCGCTCTCCAGTACGTACAGCCAGGTACCATTGTCGGTGTTGGTACGGGGTCAACGGCGGCACACTTTATCGATGCGCTGGGCACGATGAAGGGGCAGATCGAGGGCGCGGTTTCGAGCTCTGATGCGTCCACGGAAAAGCTGAAAAGCCTCGGCATTACCGTTTTCGACCTCAACGAAGTGGATCGTCTGGGGATTTACGTTGATGGCGCAGACGAAATCAACGGCCACATGCAGATGATCAAAGGCGGTGGCGCAGCGCTGACCCGTGAAAAGATCATCGCTTCCGTTGCAGACAAATTTATCTGCATCGCTGACGCCTCCAAGCAGGTCGATATTCTGGGTAATTTCCCGCTGCCGGTCGAAGTGATCCCGATGGCGCGTAGTGCGGTTGCCCGTCAGCTGGTGAAACTGGGTGGTCGTCCGGAATACCGTCAGGGTGTGGTCACTGATAACGGTAACGTCATCCTCGACGTGCACGGCCTGGAAATTCTCGACGCGATTGCCCTGGAAAATGCGATTAACGCTATTCCAGGCGTTGTCACCGTAGGGCTGTTCGCCAACCGTGGCGCGGATGTGGCGCTGATCGGCACCGCTGACGGTGTGAAAACCATCGTAAAATGATCTGACGGGGGGAGCGCTCCCCCCGCTAAAAAATTTTTGAAAAGCTAAATTCGGTGACTTGTGTCACGTTTTTCCACCTCTTTTGCCGATCCTGCCACATTTGTAAATTTCCTTAGCATTTTGCTCTGCCATTTTGCCCTGTATGACTTTTCTTCAGAGTGCCGACGCAAACGTTCATATTGCTGCAATAGTTTTTTTTGATATGTTGGCTACAGCGGATTTCAATCCAGCACAACATCAGTTCAGATAAAAAACAGGGTCGGGGAAATGGCAAAGGTATCACTGGAGAAAGACAAGATTAAATTCCTGCTGGTCGAGGGCGTGCATCAGAAAGCGCTTGATAGCCTTCGTGCGGCGGGTTACACCAACATCGAATTTCACAAGGGCGCGCTCGATACCGAAGAGCTGAAAGCGTCCATCCGTGATGCCCATTTCATTGGCCTGCGATCCCGTACTCAACTGACGGAAGACGTTATTGCTGCGGCGGAGAAGCTGGTTGCGATTGGCTGTTTCTGCATCGGTACCAACCAGGTTGATCTGAATGCTGCCGCCAAACGCGGTATCCCGGTATTTAACGCCCCGTTCTCCAACACCCGTTCCGTGGCGGAGCTGGTGATTGGCGAATTACTGCTGCTGCTGCGCGGTATTCCGGAGGCTAACGCCAAAGCGCACCGCGGCGTGTGGAACAAACTGGCTGCGGGCTCATACGAAGCGCGCGGTAAAAAACTGGGTATCATCGGCTATGGCCACATCGGTACTCAGCTGGGGATTCTGGCGGAATCTCTGGGGATGCACGTCTACTTTTACGATATCGAAAGCAAGCTGCCGCTAGGGAATGCGACGCAGGTGCAGCATCTCTCTGACCTGCTGAACATGAGCGACGTGGTAAGCCTGCATGTGCCGGAAAATGCGTCCACCAAAAACATGATGGGTGCAGAAGAGCTGGCGCTGATGAAACCGGGCTCACTGCTGATCAACGCCGCGCGCGGTACGGTGGTCGACATCCCTGCGCTGTGCGATGCTCTGAAGCGTAAGCATCTGGCGGGGGCGGCCATTGACGTGTTCCCGACGGAGCCTGCCACCAACAGCGATCCGTTTAACTCTCCGCTCTGCGAATTCGACAACGTGATCCTGACGCCACACATCGGCGGGTCTACTCAGGAAGCGCAGGAGAATATCGGCCTTGAAGTGGCGGGTAAGCTGAGCAAATACTCCGACAACGGTTCCACGCTCTCTGCGGTGAACTTCCCGGAAGTGTCTCTGCCGCTGCACGGTGGTCGCCGTCTGCTGCACATCCACGAAAACCGTCCTGGCGTGCTGACGGCTATCAACCAAATCTTTGCCGAGCAGAGCGTCAACATTGCCGCCCAGTACCTGCAAACCAACTCGCAGATGGGTTACGTGGTAATTGATATCGAAGCGGATGAAGATGTTGCCGAGAAAGCGCTGCAGAGCATGAAAGCTATTCCGGGGACGATTCGCGCGCGTCTGCTTTACTGATGGTGTCGGGTGGCGAGGTAAATGCAAAACGGTAACTATCGTTACCGTTTTTATGTTTTCACCCTCTCCCTGTGGGAGAGGGCTGGGGTGAGGGCATCAGGCTGCACGCCTGTTTCACCACTCCCACAACGTCGATGGCGTCACTACCGCCGGCAACGGCACATCCCATTTCTCCACGGGCAACGCCTCCACGCCCTGACAATCATGCGCATACCCCACCGGCTGTAATCCATACTGCTGCCAGTTTTGCAGCGTCCGGTCGTAAAAACCGCCGCCCATTCCTAAGCGCTGGCCCTGTTCATCAAACGCCACCAGCGGCGTAATCAGCACGTCCAGCTGTGACAGCGGGAGCACGTCGCGCACGTCGAGTTTGGGCTCGGTAATTTTCAGACGATTCACCACCAGCTCGCTGTGCGGATGGTAGTGCAGAAACAGAAGATTGCCTTTGCTAAAAGGATGCAGCACCGGCAGATAAACCTTCTTCCCGGCGCGCCAGAGCTGGTCGATAAGTGGTTGGGTATCGAGCTCGCCATCAAACGACAGGAACAGAGCGACCGTGTTAGCCATAACCACCGGGGGCCACGCCATCATGCGCGCGGCGGCCTGCTGGGCAAAATGCGACTGTTGTTCAGCCGTAAGTGCACGACGACGCTGGCGAATAAGTTGACGGATATCCTGGCGTGAGGCAGAAACTTCAGGGAATTGAGTCATGGTAGTAGGTAGAAGAAGAAAGAGGGAATCTCCGAGATGCCGCCGCAGGCTGTAACCCTTGAACCCTTGGTTCAAGGTGAATGTGTCGTCATAGTTTTAAGGCTTCTCGGACGGACCGAGCATGCTCACCAACCATGGAGCGCCACATTCTTGTGGTATGAAATATCGGCTCAGGGGACTGGCCCGCTTGCGAACATCTCAGAGAAATTTTGTCTTCACAGTTACTCTACCATAGTCAACTGAGAAGTGTTATTCAAACTTTGGTCCCGGTCTTTCGGGATTGCGACCTTGATCAAGCAATGCCTGTTCTATGGTCTGCTGGAGCATTTTAATGCGCTGCTCCATGCTAGCCGCGTAGTCGCGGGTCTTCGCTTTTTCCTGAGTCAGTTCATAGCTGATGTTCAACGCGGCGATGAAAACCAGCTGCTCAGTATTTGTGACTCTAGTGCGTTCTTTTAGATCTTGCAACCGCTGATTCAAATCGTCCGCAGCCTGATTCAAAGCATCCCTTTGTTCAGGCGGACAATTCACTCGCAGTGAACGGCCAAAAATCTGGAGATCGACGGGTTGTGCAGACATGCCACCTTCCTGCTGATTGACTGCGCTGCCTTCGCTTACTGCCCCGGGGGCTGCGAAGGGGCGACACTATAGCTACCCTGATGTGAAGATACAAGCCCTTTTCTGGTATCACCAGGGTCCAAAGTGGTAGCATATCATGAATATCCTCCCTTTGATGACGAATGCGTATGTCTATACAGAACGAAATGCCTGGTTACAAGGATTTAAACCAGTTACTGAACCAGCAGGGAGTCGGACTAACCCCTGCCGAAATGCACGGTCTGATCAGCGGCATACTGTGCGGCGGAAACAGCGACAGCTCATGGCAGCCGCTGATCCACGACCTCACGAACGAAGGGCTGGCGTTTGGCCACGAGCTGGCAGAATCGCTGCGTAAAATGCATGCGGCAACCAGTGATTCGCTGGAGGACGATGGCTTCCTTTTTCAGCTTTATCTGCCTGAAGGTGATGACGTCAGCGTCTTCGATCGTGCCGATGCGCTCGCGGGTTGGGTAAACCACTATCTGCTTGGCCTGGGCGTAACCCAGCCTAAGCTTGATAAAGTGACCGGCGAAGCGGGTGAAGCGATCGACGATCTGCGTAACATCGCCCAGCTCGGCTACGATGAAGAGGAAGACCAGGAAGAGCTGGAAATGTCCCTCGAAGAGATTATTGAGTACGTGCGCGTGGCGGCGCTGCTGTGCCACGACAACTTTACGCGCTCACAGCTGACCGCGCCGGAAGTTCGTAAGCCAACCTTACATTAAGAAAAATAACGCACAGGAGGGTGTCATGGTTATCTCGCAACAAGAGTATTTGCGCCGTCGTCAGGCGCTGCTGGCAAAAATGCAGCCCGGCAGTGCGGCGCTGATTTTTGCCGCGCCGGAAGTGACGCGCAGTGCCGACAGCGAATACCCCTATCGCCAGAATAGCGATTTCTGGTACTTCACCGGCTTTAACGAGCCGGAAGCGGTCCTGGTGCTGATTAAGAGCAATGACACCCACAACCACAGCGTGATTTTTAACCGCGTACGCGATTTAACCGCTGAAATCTGGTTTGGCCGCCGCTTAGGGCAAGAGGCCGCACCGGAGAAGCTGGGCGTCGACCGCGCGCTGGCGTTTAGCGAAATCAATCAGCAGCTCTATCAGTTGCTCAACGGCCTCGACGTGCTTTATCACGCGCAGGGCGAATATGCGTACGCCGATGAGATTGTTTTCACCGCTCTGGATAAGCTGCGCAAAGGCTCGCGTCAGAATCTGTCCGCGCCGGCCACGCTGACGGACTGGCGTCCGGTGGTGCATGAGATGCGCCTGTTCAAATCTGAAGAAGAGCTGAACGTGATGCGCCGCGCTGGCGAAATCAGCGCCCTGGCACACACCCGCGCCATGGAAAAATGCCGTCCTGGTCTGTTCGAATACCAGTTGGAAGGCGAAATTCACCACGAATTTAACCGTCACGGCGCGCGCTTCCCGTCATACAACACCATTGTCGGCGGCGGGGAGAACGGCTGCATTCTGCATTACACCGAAAACGAAAGTGCGCTGCGCGATGGCGATCTGGTGCTGATTGACGCCGGTTGCGAATATCAGGGCTACGCGGGTGACATCACCCGTACTTTCCCGGTGAACGGTAAGTTCTCGCCCGCGCAACGAGCAATTTATGACATCGTTCTCGAATCACTTGAAACGGCGCTCACGCTGTATCGCCCGGGCACGTCCATTCAGGAGGTGACCGGCGAAGTTGTGCGCATCATGATTACCGGACTGGTGAAGCTTGGCATCCTGAAAGGCGACGTGGACACCCTGATCGCCGAAAATGCGCATCGTCCGTACTTTATGCACGGCCTGAGCCACTGGCTGGGGCTGGATGTGCATGATGTGGGGGCGTACGGTACCGACCGTTCACGCGTGCTGGAACCGGGCATGGTGCTGACCGTCGAGCCGGGGCTGTATATCGCGCCGGATGCCGATGTGCCCGAAGCGTACCGCGGAATTGGCATTCGTATTGAAGATGACATCGTCATCACCGAAACCGGTAACGAAAACCTGACCGCGAGCGTGGTGAAACACGCAGACGATATCGAGGCGCTGATGGCAGCGGCACGCGTATGAGCGTGATTATCGTTGGCGGCGGCATGACCGGTGCCACCCTGGCACTGGCGATCTCGCATTTGACGAAGGGGCGGCTTCCGGTGCATCTCGTTGAGGCGGTTGCACCACAAACGAAGAATCACCCCGGCTTTGATTCTCGCGCCATTGCCCTGGCGCAGGGAACCTGCCAACAGCTTTCCCGAATTGGCATCTGGCAGGCGATTGCCGACTGCGCCACCGCCATTCATACCGTGCATGTGAGCGATCGCGGCCATGCCGGGTTTGTGACGCTGGATGCCCATGATTATCGTATTGACGCCCTGGGTCAGGTCGTTGAACTCCATGATGTTGGCCTGCGCCTGTTTCGTCTGTTGCAGGACGCGCCAGGCGTGACCCTGCATTGTCCGTCACGCGTTGCGAGCTTTACCCGCAGTGAAGAAACGGTCAGCGTGACGCTGAATAATGGCACCGTTCTCGACGGCCAGCTTCTTGTTGCGGCGGACGGGTCGCGCTCGGCGCTCGCAACCCAGTGCGGCGTTGAGTGGCAGCAGCAGCCTTACGGGCAGGTTGCGGTCATTGCGAACGTCTCTACTGCCGCAGAACACAAAGGCCGGGCGTTTGAGCGCTTCACGCAGCACGGTCCGCTGGCGATGCTGCCGATGTCGGATGGTCGCTGCTCGCTGGTCTGGTGCCATCCGCAGGAAAAGGCGGAAGACGTTAAGGCCTGGTCCGACGAACGTTTTTGCAGTGAACTGCAGAAAGCGTTTGGCTGGCGGCTGGGTCGCATTACCCATGCGGGAAAACGTGCGGTATACCCGCTGTCGTTAACTACCGCATCACAGTCTGTTTCGCACCGCGTGGCGCTGGTCGGCAATGCCGCGCAAACGCTTCACCCCATCGCGGGTCAGGGTTTTAATCTGGGTCTGCGGGATGTGATGAGCCTGGCCGAAGCGCTTTCGCAAGCGTGGAGCGAACAGAAAGATTGCGGCGCATACCCGGTACTCAGCCATTACCAGAAGCGACGTCAGGCCGATAAAGAGGCGACAATCGGCGTTACCGATGGTTTAGTCCATCTCTTTGCCAATCGCTGGGCGCCGCTGGTTGCCGGTCGCAACCTCGGGCTGATGGCGATGGAACTGTTCATTCCGGCACGCGACGTGCTGGCGCAGCGGACCCTGGGTTGGGTCGCGCGTTAAGGAGTTATCACTGTGCAAAATGTTGATGTTGCCATCGTTGGCGGCGGAATGGTTGGACTGGCCCTGGCCTGCGGATTACAAGGCAGCGGCCTGCGTGTGGCCGTGCTGGAGCAAAAGCAGCCTCAGCCCGTCGCACCTGATGCCCCGCCGGAACTCCGCGTGTCGGCAATAAATGCGGCCAGCGAAAAGCTGCTGACGCGCCTTGGCGTCTGGTCAGATATCGTAGCCCAGCGTGCGAGCTGCTATCACGGCATGGAGGTATGGGACAAAGACAGCTTTGGTCATATTGCTTTTGATGATGAAAGCATGGGCTATAGCCATCTGGGTCACATCATTGAGAATGCGGTGATCCACCACGCGCTGTGGCAGAAAGCTCAGCAGTGCAGCGACGTAACGCTGGTTGCGCCTGCGCAAATCCAGCAGGTTGCGTGGGGCGAAAACGAGGCGTTTATCACCCTGCAAAGTGGCGATATGCTCACCGCGCGTCTGGTGGTCGGTGCCGATGGCGCTAACTCTTGGCTGCGCAATAAAGCGGATATTCCGCTGACCTACTGGGATTACCGCCATCATGCCATGGTGGCGACGATCCGTACCCAAGAGCCTCACGGCGGCGTGGCGCGCCAGATTTTCCACAACGACGGCATTCTGGCATTCCTGCCGTTAAGCGATCCGCATCTCTGCTCAATTGTCTGGTCTCTGGTGCCGGAAAAAGCGCAGCAGATGCATGAGGCGACGCCAGAGGCCTTTAACCAGGCACTGTGCGTGGCGTTTGATAACCGTCTGGGGCTTTGTACTCTTGAGAGCGAGCGTCAGGTCTTCCCCTTAACCGGACGCTATGCGCGTCAGTTTGCCGCGCACCGTCTGGCGCTGGTGGGCGACGCGGCCCATACCATTCATCCGCTGGCCGGGCAGGGCGTTAATCTCGGCTTTATGGATGCGGCGGAGCTGGTAGAAGAGCTGCGTCGTCTGCAGCGAGAGGGTAAAGATATTGGGCAGCATGTGTATCTGCGTCGCTACGAGCGCAGCCGCAAGCACAGTGCGGCGATGATGCTTGCAGGCATGCAGGGCTTCCGCGAGCTGTTTGCCGGGGCAAATCCGGCGAAAAAACTGCTGCGTGATATTGGGCTCAAGCTCGCCGATACCCTCCCTGGCGTCAAACCTCAACTCCTGCGTCAGGCGATGGGTCTTAACGACCTGCCGGACTGGCTGAAATAAAATAGACCCCCGTCACACTTTCTTTTCCCGGCCTCTGTGCCGGGAAAATTCCCTCGTTTGAAATATTCTAATTCCACGTCATTTTTCGCATTAGATAATCTAATGTCATGATTTTTATGTGACGGAAATTCGGCCCGTTTTTCCGCATGAAATATCACCATGTGCTAAATCCTGTTAGATCATTGTTAATTTTGTGCGGGGTTAATCGCATTTTTCCAGTGAATAACTCTGTAGGCTTTTCAGCGTTTTTTGGTCATAAGCTAATGTGATGACCCGTTTTACCTTATGGTTAACCGCCGGTTTCGGTGGTAAGTTCAGGTAAAAGAGAACGTTTGCGTCGGCATTCGGAAACGAGGCCGATACCGGGTTTCACGGTGAATTTTTCAACGAGGACAAGATGGCTCAACAGACTCCTTTGTACGAACAGCACGTGTTATGCGGCGCCCGCATGGTGGATTTCCATGGCTGGATGATGCCGCTGCACTACGGCTCGCAAATTGATGAGCACCACGCGGTGCGCACCGATGCCGGTATGTTCGACGTGTCCCACATGACAATTGTCGATCTGCGCGGTAGCCGCACCCGGGAGTTTCTACGTTATCTGCTGGCGAACGATGTCGCGAAGCTGAAGACACCGGGGAAAGCGCTCTATACCGGTATGCTGAACGCCTCGGGTGGCGTGATTGATGACCTTATCGTCTACTACTTCACCGAAGACTTCTTCCGCCTCGTTGTAAACTCCGCCACCCGCGAAAAAGACCTCTCCTGGATCACCCAACACGCCGAACCTTATGCCATCGACATCACCGTCCGTGACGATCTGTCGCTGATTGCCGTGCAGGGGCCGAACGCGCAGGCGAAAGCCGCGTCTCTGTTCAGCGACGAGCAGCGTAAAGCCACCGAAGGGATGAAGCCCTTCTTTGGCGTGCAGGCGTGCGATCTGTTTATTGCCACGACCGGCTATACCGGTGAAGCGGGCTATGAAATTGCCATGCCAAACGAGAAAGCAGCTGATTTCTGGCGTGCGCTGGTGGAAGCGGGCGTGAAGCCGGCTGGCCTGGGCGCGCGCGATACGCTGCGCCTTGAAGCGGGGATGAACCTCTACGGTCAGGAGATGGACGAAGGCGTCTCTCCGCTGGCGGCCAACATGGGCTGGACCATCGCATGGGAACCCGCTGACCGTGAGTTTATTGGCCGCGAAGCGCTGGAAATGCAGCGCGAGAAGGGCACTGAACAGCTGGTTGGTCTGGTGATGAAGGAAAAAGGCGTGCTGCGCGGAGAACTGCCGGTGCGTTTTACCGATGCCGACGGCAATCCGCGCGAAGGCGTGATCACCAGCGGGTCCTTCTCCCCGTCGCTGGGCTACAGTATTGCACTGGCTCGCGTGCCGGCGGGCATTGGCGAGACGGCGGTGGTGCAAATCCGCAACCGCGAAATGCCGGTCAACGTGACCAAACCGATTTTTGTTCGCGCCGGTAAGCCGGTCGCCTAACTATTTTTATCAGGAGAACTTCAATGAGCAATGTGCCAGCAGAACTGAAATACAGCAAAGAACACGAGTGGCTGCGCAAAGAGGCGGACGGCACTTACACCGTAGGGATCACCGAGCATGCGCAGGAGCTGCTGGGCGACATGGTGTTTGTTGACCTGCCGGAAGTGGGCGCAACCGTGAGCGCGGGCGATGACTGCGCCGTGGCGGAGTCCGTTAAAGCAGCATCCGATATCTACGCACCGGTAAGCGGTGAAATTGTGGCCGTGAACGACGCGCTGAGCGATTCGCCGGAGCTGGTGAACAGCGAGCCTTATGAAGGTGGCTGGATCTTCAAGATCAAAGCCAGTGACGAATCTCAGGTTGCCGCGCTGCTGGATGCGACCGCGTACGAAGCCCTGTTAGAAGACGAGTAAGCCATTATCCCTCTCCCCATTGGGGAGAGGGCAGGGGTGAGGGTGCCCATCTTCCCCTCACCCTAACCCTCTCCCGAGGGGAGAGGGAACTTAAATTCACTGCACGTTTCAGGAACCATCGCTCATGACACAGACTTTAAGCCAGCTTGAAAACCGTGGCGCTTTCATTGAACGTCACATTGGGCCGGATGCTCAGCAACAGCAGGAGATGCTGAAAACGGTTGGCGCGGATTCATTAAACGCACTGATCGGCCAGATCGTGCCAAAAGACATCCAGCTTGCCACGCCGCCTCAGGTGGGAGAAGCCACCACGGAATTCGCCGCACTGGCGGAGCTGAAGGCCATCGCTGGCCTTAACAAGCGCTATAAGTCTTACATTGGCATGGGCTACACCAACGTGCAGTTACCGCCGGTTATCCTGCGTAATATGCTGGAAAACCCGGGCTGGTACACCGCCTATACCCCGTATCAGCCGGAAGTGTCCCAGGGCCGTCTGGAAGCGCTGCTGAACTTCCAGCAGGTGACGCTCGACCTGACCGGGATGGATATCGCTTCCGCCTCGTTGCTGGATGAAGCGACCGCGGCAGCTGAAGCCATGGCGATGGCAAAACGCGTCAGCAAGCTGAAAAATGCCAACCGCTTCTTCGTGGCGGCGGACGTGCATCCGCAGACGCTGGACGTGGTGCGTACCCGTGCGGAAACCTTTGGTTTTGACGTGATTGTCGACGACGCTGACAAAGTGCTGGATCACCAGGACGTCTTTGGTGTGCTGTTACAGCAGGTGGGTACCACCGGCGAAGTGCATGATTACAGCGCACTGATTGCCGAGCTGAAATCCCGCAAAGTGGTGGTCAGCGTTGCCGCTGATTTTATGGCGCTGGTGCTGCTGACGGCTCCGGGCAAACAGGGTGCGGATATTGTATTCGGCTCGGCCCAGCGTTTCGGCGTGCCGATGGGCTACGGCGGACCGCACGCGGCATTCTTTGGCGCGAAAGATGAATTTAAACGTTCCATGCCGGGCCGCATTATTGGCGTATCGAAAGATGCCGCCGGTAACACCGCGCTGCGCATGGCGATGCAGACTCGCGAGCAGCATATCCGCCGCGAGAAAGCGAACTCTAATATCTGTACTTCTCAGGTTCTGCTGGCAAACATCGCCAGCCTGTACGCCGTCTTCCACGGCCCGGTTGGGCTGAAACGCATTGCCGGCCGCATCCACCGTCTGGCGGATATTCTGGCCTGTGGCCTGCAGCAGAAAGGCCTGAAGCTGCGTCATGAGCACTACTTCGACACGCTGTGCGTTGACGTCGCAGATAAAGCGGTGGTGCTGGCACGTGCGGATGCCGCACAAATTAACCTGCGCAGCGACATTCATCACGCCGTGGGCATCACCCTTGATGAATCCACCACGCGCGACGATATCGTCAACCTGTTTAATGTCGTGCTGGGCGATGCGCACGGTCTGGATATTGATGCGCTGGACAAAGAGGTCGCGCATGACAGCCGCTCTATTCAGGAGAGCATGCTGCGCAATGACGCTATCCTGACGCATCCTGTGTTCAACCGTTATCACAGCGAAACCGAGATGATGCGTTATATGCACTCTCTGGAGCGCAAAGATCTGGCGCTGAACCAGGCGATGATCCCGCTGGGCTCGTGCACCATGAAGCTGAACGCCGCGGCAGAAATGATCCCTATCACCTGGCCTGAGTTCTCCGAGCTGCACCCGTTCTGCCCGCCAGAGCAGGCGGAAGGATATCATGTCATGATCAACCAGCTTTCCGACTGGCTGGTGAAACTGACCGGTTATGACGCGCTCTGTATGCAGCCGAACTCCGGCGCGCAGGGTGAATATGCGGGGCTGCTGGCAATCCGTCACTATCACGAAAGCCGTAACGAAGGCCACCGTGATATCTGCCTGATCCCGAGCTCTGCCCACGGCACCAACCCGGCGTCTGCCCAGATGGCGGGCATGGAAGTGGTGGTCGTGGCGTGTGATAAGAACGGTAACATCGACCTGGCCGACCTGCGCGCGAAAGCCGAGCTGGCGGGCGATAAGCTCTCCTGCATCATGGTGACCTACCCGTCGACTCACGGCGTGTACGAAGAAACCATCCGCGAAGTGTGTGAAGTGGTGCATCAGTTCGGCGGTCAGGTGTACCTCGACGGCGCGAACATGAATGCTCAGGTGGGCATTACCTCTCCGGGCTTCATCGGCGCGGACGTGTCGCACCTGAACCTGCACAAAACCTTCTGCATCCCACACGGTGGTGGCGGTCCGGGCATGGGGCCTATCGGCGTGAAAGCGCATCTGGCGCCGTTCGTGCCGGGTCACAGCGTCTTGCAGATAGAAGGTATGCTAACCCGTCAGGGCGCGGTCTCTGCTGCACCGTTCGGTAGCGCTTCAATCCTGCCAATCAGCTGGATGTACATCCGCATGATGGGCGCGGAAGGGCTGAAACAGGCAAGCCAGGTCGCGATCCTGAATGCTAACTATATTGCGACTCGCCTGAAGTCGGCCTTCCCGGTGCTTTACACCGGTCGCGATGGGCGTGTGGCACACGAGTGCATCCTCGATATTCGTCCGCTGAAAGAAGCGACGGGTATCAGCGAACTGGATATCGCCAAGCGTCTGATCGACTACGGCTTCCACGCACCAACCATGTCGTTCCCGGTTGCGGGTACGCTGATGGTGGAGCCAACGGAGTCTGAAAGCAAAGCCGAGCTGGACCGCTTTATTGACGCGATGCTGGCCATCCGCATGGAGATAGACCGCGTGCAGGACGGCGAATGGACGCTGGAAGATAACCCGTTGGTTAACGCTCCGCACACCCAGCACGAGATGGTGGCCGAGTGGAATCACGGTTATTCCCGTGAACTGGCTGTCTTCCCGGCAGGCGTGGCGAATAAATACTGGCCGACCGTGAAGCGTCTTGATGACGTATACGGCGACCGTAACCTGTTCTGCTCCTGTGTGCCGATGAGCGAATACCAGTAATTTTTTTGCTGTAGTAACGTAGGCCGGGTAAGGCGAAGCCGCCACCCGGCTTTTTTATTGGGAGAAGACAATGGCAATTGCACTGGTCACCGGCGCCAGCCGCGGCATTGGCAAAGCCACCGCGCTGCAACTGGCTCGCGAAGGTTATACCGTGGCGGTGAACTATCACCACAATATCAAAGCCGCAAAGGACGTCATCAATCAGATCGTTGAGGCGGGTGGAAAAGCATTTGCCCTGCGTGCAGACATTAGCGATGAAGCGCAGGTCATGGCCATGTTTGACAGCCTCGATCGCGAAGGTGAGCCCCTTACCGCGCTGGTCAATAATGCAGGCATTCTGTTTGAGCAATCCACTATTGAAAATCTGTCCGCTGAACGCATTAATCGCGTGCTGAGCACCAACGTCACGGGCTATTTTCTCTGCTGCCGTGAGGCGGTAAAGCGCATGTCGCACAAACATGGCGGCAAGGGTGGCGCGATTGTCAATGTCTCCTCTGCCGCGTCTCGTCTGGGCGCGCCGGGGGAGTATGTCGATTACGCGGCCTCCAAAGGCGCGGTAGATTCCCTGACTACCGGATTATCGCTGGAGGTCGCGGCGCAGGGTATCCGCGTAAACTGCGTGCGGCCCGGGCTGATTTATACCGATATTCACGCGTCTGGTGGGGAGCCGGGGCGGGTGGAACGCGTGAAATCGTTACTGCCGATGCAGCGCGGCGGCCAGCCGGAAGAGGTCGCGCAGGCGATAGTCTGGCTGCTGAGCGAGAAGGCGTCATACGTGACGGGCAGTTTTATTGAACTGGCGGGCGGGAAATAAACGCCGGGTGGCGGCTTCGCCTTACCCGGCCTACGATTCGCAGGTTTTGTAGGCCGGTGCAAGCGTAGCGCCGCCCGGCGTTACGGCGTTAAAGTTGCTCGCCGTTGCTGGCAATCACGCCTTTATACCATTCGAAGCTTTTCTTACGGGAACGCGACATGTCGCCGGTGCCGTCGTCGTGTTTATTGACGTAGATAAAACCGTAGCGCTTGCTGTACTGGCCGGTAGTGAATGACACGCAGTCAATGCAGCCCCATGGCGTATAGCCCATCAGATCCACGCCATCGTGGGTGACGGCTTTGATCATCTCTTCAACGTGGGCGCGCAGGTAGTCGATACGATAGTCATCGTTGATGCTGCCATCCTCTTCCACCTTATCGTAGGCACCGAAGCCGTTTTCCACGATAAACAGCGGCTTCTGATAGCGTTCGTACAGTTCGCACAGGGAATAACGCAGGCCCACCGGGTCAATCTGCCAGCCCCAGTCGGACGCCTTGACGTGCGGATTAGGTACGCTGCCCTCGAAGCCAGAAATCGCGTCACCGGTGCCACCTTCCGCTTTCACCGCATTGGTCATGTAGTAGCTGAAGCCCAGGTAGTCGCAGGTACCTTCGCGGAGGATCTGCTCATCGCCTGCGTCCATTTTGATGGAGAAACCGCGGCGCTCCCATTCATTCAGTACGTAAGATGGATAGTAGCCACGCAGCTGAACATCGGTAAAGACATAGCGCTCGCGCATGGATTCCTGGGCGAACATCACGTCTTCCGGTTTGCAGGAGAATGGATAGAGCGCCACCATGGCCAGCATGCAGCCGACTTTCATCTCCGGATTGATACGGCGCGCGGCTTTCACCGCCAGGGCACTCGCCACAAACTGGTGGTGCAGCACCTGATACATGGTCTCTTCCGGATTTTCATGTTCGGTATAGACCACGCCTGAGCAGCAATAACCAAAGAGCGGCGCACGCCAGTTACGCTGGTTGTTGATTTCATTGAAGGTCATCCAGTATTTGACCTTGTGCTTGTAGCGCTCAAAAACCACTTCCGCGAAGCGTACAAAGAAATCGACCACTTTACGGTTGGTCCAGCTGCCGTACTCCTGCACCAGGTGCAGCGGCATTTCGAAGTGGGAGAGGGTGATCACCGGCTCGATGTTGTATTTCAGCAGCTCATCGAACATGTCGTCATAGAACTTCAGCCCTTCCTCGTTTGGCTGCGTTTCGTCACCTTTCGGGAAGATGCGCGTCCAGGCAATCGAGGTGCGGAAACATTTGAAGCCCATCTCGGCAAACAGCTTGATATCTTCTTTGTAGTGGCCGTGGAAGTCGATGGCCTCGTGATTTGGATAGTATTTACCCGGCACTACGTCCTGCGTGATTTCGCGCGGCACGCCGTGCGCCCCGCCGGTCAGTACGTCGCAGATGCTCGGCCCCTTGCCGCCTTTGTCCCAGCCGCCTTCAACCTGATGCGCCGCAACGGCACCGCCCCATAGAAAATCTTTCGGTAAGGTCAATTTTTTCATCGCTGCTATTCTCAATAAATGACGTATTGGTTTTGAGTCTAGCAAAGCGAAATTGAATGTCACGATATAACAATTCGCGGAAATTGTGATTTGTCACATCAAAAAAACAGGATGTTTTATTCCGCCAGTTTCTTCGCCAGTTTGCGTCCGAGAGATTCCAGAATATAGATAACGGGGATTTGTGTGGTGATGTCGTAGACGCCTGCAATACGCGTCTGGGGAACGTGCCAGGAGAGATTAAAGTCCGCCAGTTTTGCCAGGCGTGAGTGTTCATGGCTGGTAATGGAGAGAACCTTGCAGTGATGCAGGCTGAACTGGCTGGCGAAGCGCAGGATCTCCTCGGTCTCGCCCGACACAGAGAGCACAATTGCCAGTGCATTTTTCGCCATATCATTGGTGACCGGGAAATAAGGGTCATCAATATGGTTGCTGAATTTTCCGATATTCGAAAAGAAACGGGCACCGTATTTTGCCAGCGATCCTGATGTCCCTGCGCCGACAAATATAATTCGCTCCGAAGAGAGAATGATATTTACCGCGTCATCCAGTAAAGCGTCGAACTCTTCATTATTCACGCTTTTAAAGAAACTGATAATTTCGCTGGCGCCGAAATTCGCCTGCTGAGGTTCGTTCTGTTCAAGATAGAGCTTAAAGCGCACGCGAAACTCAGAATACCCTTCACAGTTGAGCTTACGGCAAAAGCGCAGGATGGTGGTGGTTGAGACGCCCGCCGCATCCGCCAGTTCGCGGATGGTCATGTACATCACTTTGTCACGGTTTTTAATGACATAGTTGTAGACCATCATCTCCAGGTTATTGAGACTGGCAATGGCGGAGTGGGTGAACATACTCACAGTGGCAAAACTCTCATTCAGACCTCGTTTAACCATCATAACATGCAGCCAGACGGCAGGATCTAATTTTATGCTATTGATTCGTAAAGCATAAATTTTAATGTGAACAAATGTCAGGTGAAAAATATATCTATGTTTTTGATTTTTATTGTAAAAAAATCACAATGAAAATATTTTAGCTAACAGGTGTTCACTGGAATCATTCTCAGTTAGCATAGTCATGCGATGAATAATCATCTTTAGTTTCCCGGAGTTTTGTATGGCGAGCAGACCATTAATCGCACAGGGATATTCACTGGCGGAGGAAGTAGCCAACAGCATCAGCCATGGCATTGGCCTGGTGTTTGGGATAGTCGGTTTAGTGTTATTGCTGGTACAGGCGGTTGATACCAATGCCAGCGCGATGGCGATTACCAGCTATAGCCTGTATGGCGGAAGCATGATCCTGTTATTCCTGGCGTCGACGCTCTATCACGCGATTCCGCATCAACGGGCCAAGATATGGCTCAAGAAATTTGACCACTGTGCTATCTATCTGCTTATTGCAGGAACCTATACGCCTTTTCTGCTGGTGGGGCTCAACTCGCCGCTGTCGCGCGGACTGATGATTGTCATCTGGAGTCTGGCGCTGCTGGGGATCCTCTTCAAGCTAACCATTGCACACCGGTTTAAAGTGTTGTCACTGGTGACCTATCTGACCATGGGTTGGCTGTCGCTGATTGTGGTGTATCAACTGGCGATTAAGCTGGCGGTTGGCGGGGTTACGTTGCTGGCAGTGGGAGGCGTAGTGTACTCGTTGGGCGTGATTTTCTACGTCTGCAAGCGCATTCCATACAATCATGCCATCTGGCACGGTTTTGTACTGGGCGGCAGCGTGTGCCATTTTTTGGCGATTTATTTGTATGTGGGGCAGGTGTAGTTTGTTGTCGGGTGGCGGCTTCGCCTTACCCGACCTACGGGATCGGTAGGCCCGGTAAGCGCAGCGCCACCGGGCGATACAGCATCACTCTTCCAGCGAATACGGTAACGGCTCAATACTCAACGTATTCGCATCATCACGCACGCGGAACACGCTGTCGGCTTCCATGTCGTTGTTCATGACGGCCTGGACTAAAAGACGACCATCATCCAGCTGTACGGCGGCTAACACGGTGCCGGTACGGCGCCAGTTATCGCCCATTTTCAGCTCTAAATCTTCACCCGCTTCCGGTACGCGGCTGGCATGACCTGCCAGTGTCCACAGTGCACGTTTATTTGCCCCACGGAATTTTGCACGCGCCACCATCTCCTGGCCGGTGTAACAGCCTTTTTTAAAGCTGATGCCGCCCAGCGCCTGCAGGTTAGTAGCCTGTGGAATAAACTGCGCGCTGTTGGCGGCGTCAATGATCGGCAGACCGGCTTCAATATTCAGCGCCAGCCACTGCTGGCTGTTGTTGAGCTGCGCTTCGCCGCGCAGTGCTTCGGTGACGCGTTCGGCGGTTGCTGCATCCGTGACAAGAAGGAAGCGCTCCGCCGGATGTTCAAACCACAGGATGGAGGTGGCCCCCTCGCTGACGACCTGTTTTTCTGCATCCGGCAGCTCAGCAAACAGATTTTTCAGCGCGGCACGTGCCTGGAAGCCCGCCACGCCCAGCAGAACATGTTCGTCGTCCGGGACGATAGTGACTTTGGAAAAGACTGCATACTTTTTCAGTTCTTTGAGCTGCGCATCTCGCAGGCTGCGGCGTTCAATAAAGGCAAAACCGTCCTGACGGCGGAAAAGATGCAGATTGCTCCACATTTTGCCTTTGGGGTCACAATGCGCCGCCAGCAGGTGCTGGTGTTCGGTCATCTGGCTGACGTCGGTGGTGACCTGGCCCTGGAGGTATTTTTCGGCGTCGGCGCCGGCGAGCGTCGCCAGCGCCCAGTCATCAAGAGAAATAAGCGTCAGCGGCAGACGCGCAGAGGCGGCGGGCTGGCGAGGAGAAAATGGTGTAAATGCCATAACGATATCCTGAATTGCTTAACGCTTTGATAATGCCTAATGGTAAAAGAGCCTGCTGGCAATGCAAGCGCTTTCAGCAGACCATTTGTGCCATAAACCGGTTATGCGTAGCGCTACGCAAAATAGTGTAATCCGCTGTCTTTGTAGGGTTTATTCTGGAAGCCTGCTCGTTGATCGCAATATTCCAGTAATGAAACGGTCAAAAACACGTTACACTAGCTGGTGTCCCCGTAGAGAAATAAAGAACACTGAACGGGGGCCCGACTGTGCCAAACGTAATGCAGGAAACTGAACATGGATATTAACAACAAGGCCCGTATTCACTGGGCATGCCGTCGCGGCATGCGTGAACTTGATATTTCCATCATGCCTTTCTTCGAATATGAGTATGACAGCTTAAGCGATGATGATAAGCGGCTGTTTGTTCGCCTGCTTGAGTCTGACGATCCGGATTTATTCAACTGGCTGATGAACCACGGCAAACCCGCCGACACCGAGTTGCAACGGATGGTGCAATTAATTCAAACACGGAATCGGGAACGTGGTCCTGTGGCAATCTGATCTTCGCGTCTCGTGGCGCTCACAGTGGATGTCGTTAATGCTCCACGGCCTGGTTGCGGCCATCGTGTTACTCATGCCATGGCCCCTGAGCTATACACCGCTGTGGCTGCTGTTACTTTCGTTTGTCGTTTTTGACAGCGTACGCAGCCAGCGTCGCATTAATGCTCGTCAGGGTGAGATCAAGTTACTGATGGATTCCCGCCTGCGCTGGCAGGGAAAAGAGTGGGATATTCTGGGTATGCCATGGATGCTCAACTCCGGCATGATGTTACGGTTACGCAATGTGGACGGCGGGCGTTGCCAGCACCTGTGGCTGGCGGCTGACAGTATGGATGCTTCAGAATGGCGAGATCTGCGCCGGATGTTGTTGCAACAGCCGACGCAGGAGTAACCCACTTAGCTAAATTTTTCTGCCATTTCGCCAAGTATCTGTTCGCACCAGGCCTGCAGGCGCTCGTCGCTGAGATCGTACTGATTGGTTTCATCCAGCGCGAGTCCGACAAACAGCTGGCCGTCGGCAATGATCGGTTTTTGACTGGTGAACTCGTATCCTTCGGTTGGCCAGTAGCCGATAAACGTCGCCCCTTTCGGTACCAGTTTGTCATGCAGCATGCCAAGTGCATCAAGAAACCATTCGCCGTAGCCCAACTGATCGCCCATGCCGTACATCGCAATGATTTTGCCGTCGAGATTGACTGAATCGAGCTGATCCCAGATAGCTTCCCAGTCTTCCTGTATCTCACCAAAATCCCAGGTTGGGATGCCGAGGATCAGTACATCGTACTGTTCCATCAGCGCGACCGCGTCATCTTTCAGGTTATGCAACGTCACCAGTTCGGGGCCAATGATGTCGCGAATTTTCTCTGCCGCCATTTCGGTGTAGCAGGTGCTGGAACCATAGAAAAGACCAATATTCATCGCGTAACTATCTCAATTCATGCTTTGACTTTGTGCGTAGTGTACCAGAAACCGGTCGCAATCAGGCATAATGGCCTGACTGCAGAATCAAAGGGGCCGATGTGGAAAAGGATCTCGCACTCGTTGAACAGTTTCTCGATGCGCTGTGGCTGGAGAAAAATCTGGCCGAGAACACGCTCAGTGCCTATCGGCGCGATCTCACCATGCTGGTGGAGTGGCTGGCGCGTCGCGAATTATCGCTGGCGAGTGCGCAAAGCGACGACCTTCAGGCGCTGCTCGCGGAACGGGTTGAAGGGGGCTATAAGGCCACCAGTTCTGCACGCTTGCTCAGCGCGATGCGTCGGCTGTTCCAGCATCTCTACCGTGAGAAGATTCGGGAAGACGATCCGAGTGCGCTGCTGGCGTCCCCTAAACTCCCGCAGCGGCTGCCGAAAGATCTCAGCGAAGCACAAGTTGAGAGATTATTACAGTCACCTGCTGTTGACCTGCCGCTGGAGTTACGCGATAAAGCCATGCTTGAGCTATTGTATGCTACCGGTTTGCGTGTCTCTGAACTGGTTGGCCTGACGATGAGCGACATCAGCCTGCGTCAGGGCGTGGTGCGCGTCATCGGTAAAGGAAATAAGGAAAGGCTGGTGCCGCTGGGAGAAGAAGCGGTTTACTGGCTGGAAACGTATCTTGAGCATGGCCGTCCATGGTTGCTCAATGGCGTGTCTATCGACGTCTTGTTTCCGAGCCAGCGCGCACAGCAGATGACACGACAAACGTTCTGGCATCGCATCAAGCATTACGCCACACTGGCGGGTATCGACAGTGAAAAGCTTTCGCCGCACGTATTGCGTCACGCTTTCGCGACGCATCTGTTAAACCACGGCGCAGATTTACGCGTGGTGCAGATGCTACTGGGACACAGCGATCTTTCTACGACGCAAATTTACACCCATGTCGCGACGGAACGCCTGCGGCAGCTACACCAACAGCACCACCCTCGTGCGTGAGTGCCGACAAATTGTAACGGGATCAACTATGAAAAAGTCTTTCGCGCTGTTCACCCTGCTGGCAGCCTCTTTTACCGGGTTCGCCCATGCGGATGACGCCGCTATTAAACAGTCACTGGCTAAACTGGGCGTTACCAGCAGCGACATCCAGTCTGCACCGGTTGCCGGGATGAAAACGGTACTGACTAACAGCGGCGTGCTGTATGTCACCGAAGACGGCAAACATATTATTCAGGGGCCAATGTATGACGTGAGCGGCGCGCAGCCGGTCAATGTCACCAACCAGCTGCTGATGAAAAACCTGAATGCGCTCGAAAAAGAGATGATCGTCTATAAAGCGGCGCAGGAAAAACATGTGATTACCGTCTTCACCGACATCACCTGTGGCTACTGCCACAAGCTCCATGAGCAGATGAAAGACTATAACGCACTGGGCATTACCGTGCGTTACCTGGCCTTCCCGCGTGCAGGCGTGCAGAGCCAGCCAGAGCAAGACATGAAAGCGATTTGGTGTGCGAAAGATCGCAACAAAGCGTTTGACGATGCGATGAGCGGTAAAGAGGTTAAGCCTGCGTCCTGCGATATCGATATTGCTAACCACTACGCGCTGGGCGTGCAGTTCGGCGTAAGCGGTACGCCAGCGATTGTACTGAGCAATGGCTATGTTGTGCCGGGTTACCAGGGACCAAAAGAGATGAAAGAGTTCCTCGACGCGCACCAGAAACAGTTTGGTGGTAAATAATCCGCGTGAAAGCCCCGATAAAATTGCGCCGCCGCGAGGCGGTTGAACCGGTTGATTTGCCAGACGATCTCCCGCCCCTGCTGAAGCGTCTCTACGCCAGCCGCGGCGTGCGCAGTGCTGAGGATCTTGAACGCAGCGTCAAAGGGATGCTGCCCTGGCAGCAGCTCAACGGCATCGAAAAAGCCATCGAAATGCTCTACAACGCGCTCCGTGAGGGAACGCGTATTGTGGTGGTAGGGGATTTCGATGCAGATGGCGCAACCAGCACGGCCTTGAGCGTTTTGAGTCTGCGCGCGCTGGGCTGCGATAACGTCACTTACCTTGTGCCGAACCGCTTTGAAGACGGTTACGGCCTCAGCCCGGAAGTGGTCGATCAGGCTCACGCCCGCGGGGCACAGATGATCATGACCGTTGATAACGGGATCTCTTCCCATGCAGGTGTCGATCATGCGCACGCGCTGGGGATCCCGGTGTTAGTCACCGATCACCACTTGCCGGGTGAAACGTTGCCGGACGCTGAAGCGATCATCAATCCCAACCTGCGCGACTGCGATTTCCCGTCAAAATCTCTCGCCGGTGTGGGGGTAGCGTTTTATCTGATGCTGGCGCTGCGGACCCTGCTTCGTGATAAGGGCTGGTTCGAATCACGCGGTATCGCCATACCAAACCTGGCCGAATATCTCGACCTGGTGGCGCTGGGTACCGTCGCGGATGTCGTGCCGCTCGATACCAATAACCGTATTTTGACCTGGCAGGGCTTAAGCCGCATTCGCGCGGGCAAGTGCCGTCCGGGGATTAAGGCGCTGCTGGAAATTGCCAACCGCGATCCGCTCAAGCTGGCGGCAAGTGATTTGGGTTTTGCCCTCGGGCCGCGTCTGAACGCTGCCGGAAGGCTGGACGATATGTCCGTCGGTGTGGCGCTGCTGCTGTGCGATAACATCGGCGAAGCGCGCGTCCTGGCCAATGAGCTCGACGCGTTGAACCAGACCCGTAAAGAGATAGAGCAGGGAATGCAGGTCGAAGCGCTGACCCTTTGCGAAAAACTCGAACGCAGCGGTGAAACGCTGCCGGGCGGGCTGGCGATGTATCATCCTGAGTGGCATCAGGGTGTGGTTGGCATTCTGGCCTCGCGCATTAAAGAGCGCTTCCACCGCCCGGTGATCGCGTTTGCCCCGGCTGGTGACGGCACGCTGAAAGGCTCTGGCCGTTCGATTCAGGGTCTTCACATGCGTGATGCACTGGAGCGTCTGGATACGCTGTACCCGGGCCTGATGATCAAATTTGGCGGCCATGCGATGGCGGCGGGTCTGTCGCTGGAAGAGGCGAAATTTGACGAATTTCAGCGGCTATTTGGTGAACTTGTCACCGACTGGATTGACCCTGCCTTGTTGCAGGGAGAAGTGGTGTCCGACGGAGAGCTCTCACCGCATGAGATGACAATGGACGTGGCGCAGATGCTGCGCGATGCCGGTCCGTGGGGACAGATGTTCCCTGAACCGCTGTTCGACGGCCGTTTCCGCCTGCTTCAGCAACGTATCGTCGGCGAGCGTCATCTGAAAGTCATGGTTGAGCCCGTTGGCGGCGGACCGCTGCTGGACGGCATCGCCTTCAACGTCGATACGGCCATCTGGCCGGACAACGGCGTGCGCGAGGTCGAACTGGCATACAAACTGGATATCAACGAGTTTCGCGGAAACCGCACCCTTCAGATCATCATCGACAATATCTGGCCAATTTAGCGGCAGTAATCTCTATAAAAAAGGGCGTGGATTCGGTACAATCCCGCTCTTATCACCGCATTTTGACAAGTCCATAAAAGAAAACAGACCATGTTTGAAATTAATCCGGTAAAAAACCGTATTCAGGACCTCACGGAGCGCTCTGACGTTCTTAGGGGGTATCTTTGACTACGATGCCAAGAAAGAGCGTCTTGAAGAAGTAAACGCCGAGCTGGAACAGCCGGACGTCTGGAACGAACCTGAACGCGCACAGGCGTTGGGTAAAGAGCGTTCCTCTCTCGAAGCTATCGTAGATACGCTGGATCAAATGGCTCAGGGGCTGGAAGATGTTTCCGGTTTGCTCGAGCTGGCCGTCGAAGCCGACGACGAAGAAACCTTTAACGAAGCCGTGGCAGAACTCGACGTGCTGGAAGAGAAGCTGGCGCAGCTGGAATTCCGTCGTATGTTCTCCGGCGAATACGACAGCGCTGACTGTTACCTCGATATTCAGGCAGGTTCTGGCGGTACCGAAGCGCAGGACTGGGCCAGCATGCTGACGCGTATGTACCTGCGTTGGGCAGAAGCGCGCGGCTTCAAAACCGAAATCATCGAAGAGTCTGAAGGTGAAGTGGCCGGTATTAAATCCGTCACCATCAAGATCATTGGCGACTACGCCTACGGCTGGCTGCGTACCGAGACCGGCGTTCACCGTCTGGTGCGTAAGAGCCCGTTCGACTCCGGTGGCCGTCGCCATACCTCCTTCAGCTCGGCGTTTGTTTACCCGGAAGTTGACGAAGATATTGATATCGAAATTAACCCGGCGGACCTGCGTATTGACGTTTATCGCGCCTCCGGTGCGGGTGGTCAGCACGTTAACCGTACGGAATCGGCGGTGCGTATTACCCACATTCCAACCGGGCTGGTAACACAATGCCAGAACGACCGTTCCCAGCATAAGAACAAAGACCAGGCCATGAAGCAGATGAAAGCGAAGCTTTATGAGCTGGAGATGCAGAAGAAAAATGCTGAGAAACAGGCGATGGAAGATAACAAGTCCGACATCGGTTGGGGCAGCCAGATCCGTTCTTACGTCCTTGATGACTCCCGCATCAAAGACCTGCGTACCGGAGTTGAAACCCGTAACACGCAGGCGGTGCTGGACGGCAGCCTGGACCAATTTATCGAAGCAAGTTTGAAAGCAGGGTTATGAGGAACCAACATGTCTGAACAACAAGCACAGGGCGCTGACGCGGTAGTCGATCTTAACAACGAACTGAAAACCCGCCGCGAGAAGCTGGCAGCGCTGCGTGAGCAGGGCGTGCCGTTCCCGAACGATTTTCGTCGTGACCACACCTCAGACCAACTGCACGCTGACTTCGACGGTAAAGAGAACGAAGAGCTGGAAGCGCTGAACATCGAAGTGGCCGTTGCTGGCCGTATGATGACCCGTCGTATTATGGGTAAAGCCTCCTTCGTGACTTTGCAGGACGTGGGTGGCCGTATTCAGCTGTATGTTTCCCGTGACGATCTGCCGGAAGGCATCTACAACGAGCAGTTCAAGAAGTGGGATCTGGGCGATATCCTTGGCGCGAAAGGTAAACTGTTCAAAACCAAAACCGGTGAACTGTCTATCCACTGTACCGAGCTGCGTCTGCTGACCAAAGCGCTGCGTCCGCTGCCGGACAAATTCCACGGCCTGCAGGATCAGGAAGCGCGCTATCGTCAGCGTTATCTGGATCTCATCTCTAACGATGAATCCCGCAAGACCTTCAAAATTCGCTCCCAGATCATGGCCGGTATTCGCCAGTTCATGGTGAACCGCGACTTTATGGAAGTGGAAACCCCGATGATGCAGGTGATCCCAGGCGGTGCGTCTGCCCGTCCATTCATCACCCATCATAACGCCCTGGACCTGGACATGTACCTGCGTATCGCGCCGGAACTGTACCTGAAGCGTCTGGTGGTAGGTGGCTTCGATCGCGTATTCGAGATCAACCGTAACTTCCGTAACGAAGGTATCTCCGTTCGTCATAACCCAGAGTTCACCATGATGGAACTCTATATGGCGTATGCAGATTACAAAGATCTGATCGAGCTGACCGAATCCCTGTTCCGTACCCTGGCGCAGGACATTCTGGGCACCACCCAGGTCCCTTACGGTGAAGAAGTGTTCGACTTCGGCAAGCCGTTCGAAAAACTGACCATGCGCGAAGCGATCAAGAAATACCGTCCTGAAACCAACATGGCGGATCTGGATAACTTCGACTCTGCGAAAGCAATCGCGGAAAGCATCGGTATTAAGGTTGAGAAGAGCTGGGGTCTGGGCCGTATCGTGACCGAGATCTTCGAAGAAGTGGCCGAAGCGCACCTGATTCAGCCGACCTTCATCACCGAATACCCTGCTGAAGTGTCTCCGCTGGCGCGTCGTAATGACGAGAACCCAGAAATCACTGACCGTTTCGAATTCTTCATTGGCGGCCGTGAAATCGGCAACGGCTTTAGCGAGCTGAACGATGCGGAAGATCAGGCGCAGCGCTTCCAGGATCAGGTTGATGCGAAAGCAGCGGGCGATGACGAAGCGATGTTCTTCGACGAAGACTACGTGACCGCGCTGGAGCACGGCCTGCCACCGACGGCGGGTCTGGGTATTGGTATCGACCGTATGGTCATGCTGTTCACCAACAGCCACACCATCCGTGACGTGATCCTGTTCCCGGCGATGCGTCCGGTGAAATAAGGCGTTAAGATGTAAAAAAAGCCCCGTTAGGGGCTTTTTTATTGCGCGGCAAACGCTCTCAAAGCGTCTCGTGCGACCGTTGCTTCCAGCACCATCCACGGGCTGAAACCCCAGGGCGCGGCGTTTAGGGCCTGGAACAACGATTCCAGTTCAACCCATTCAAATTCCATCACTTCTTCGTGATTAATACGCAGTTCGCTGGTAATACGTGCCGCGAATACCGGGCAAATCTCATTTTCCACAATCCCGGAAGGATCGGTTTCGCGGTAGCGAAACTCGGCGGCCACGGGGGTAATCGCCGTGATTTCAGCGCCAACCTCATAGCGGCAGCGGCGGATAATCGCCTCTTCTGTCTTTTCACCGGTTTGAGGGTGCCCGCAGACGGAATTCGTCCAGACGCCCGGCCAGGCTTTTTTGTTTAGCGCGCGTCGGGTGACCAGGCACTCCCCTTCGGCGTTAAACAGCCAGGAGGAGAAGGCCAGATGCAGAGGGGTTTGGGTGGTGTGTGCGGCGTACTTTTCCTGAGTGCCAATCACCATTCCCTGGTCGTTTACCAAAATAACGTGTTCTTGAATACTCATTCGTGCTCCAGTGCCAACGATGCGGATGGTTCTGCACCATCAGCAGAGCACTATTATACGGCATTCTTATACGAACGGTTTGACCCACAGAGCGGAAAAGGGCTGACCCATTTCTGCCAGGGCTGGTATCATAGGGCGCCATTCACGCTGACCGAGGATCTGTTTTGTTTGCAGGAAGCCTGACGAGAAACCCCATCATCGCCATTTTTTGCCTGACGCTGACATTATTACTGGCCGGCTGTTCGGGGAGTAAATCTTCGGATATGGGCAGCTATTCCGGTTCGGTCTACACCGTTAAGCGCGGTGACACGCTGTATCGGATTTCGCGCGCGACGGGGACCAGCGTGAAGGATCTGGCGCGTCTGAATAACATCTCTCCACCGTATACCATCGAAGTGGGGCAGAAGCTGAAGGTTAACGGCAGTTCGACCTCGGGTAAAAAATCCTCTGCGAAAGGCAAAACCGCTAAAGTGACGCCATCCTATGCGGTGCCGCAGTCCTCCTGGCCACCGGTCGGTCAACGCTGCTGGATTTGGCCAGCCAGCGGTAAAGTGGTGCTGCCGTACTCTCTGTCTGAAGGGGGGAACAAAGGCATTGATATCGCCGCTGCACGCGGTACGCCGGTTTACGCCTCAGGCGCAGGTAAGGTGGTTTATGTCGGTAACCAGCTACGCGGCTACGGCAACCTGATCATGATTAAGCATGGCGAAGACTACATCACGGCCTATGCGCACAACGACACGATGCTGGTCAATAACGGGCAAAACGTCAAAGCAGGGCAGAAGATTGCCACCATGGGCAGCACGGGAACGGATTCGGTGAAGCTGCACTTCCAGATTCGTTATAAGGCGACGGCCATCGATCCGCAGCGTTATCTTCCGGCACCCGGCAGCAAACCGAAGTGCTAAGTGATTATTTTATCGCCACTTAGTGGTGAAGAGGCTTGTATGAAGAGGCGTAAGGTCTATAATGCCTTACGCACCTCAAAGCGGGCGTAGTTCAATGGTAGAACGAGAGCTTCCCAAGCTCTATACGAGGGTTCGATTCCCTTCGCCCGCTCCAATCTCATGATAAATCAACAAGTTATGATTTATCAGTTAGTTACGTTGCCCCGCTTTAGCAGCTACAACTTAAACTACCCATTGTTCTACGCTCGTACCTGTCGCGTGATTGGTCTGTGGTACAAGGGAGCATATCATCACGCTGGCGGTGGTTCCAAGTTCTTACCGCGACAGTACAACAACGAACAAAAAGCCGCATACCTGGCATAACTCCCGAACAGATTGATCATACGCATTTAAGCCCGATGTGCGGCCTTGTGGCTGCGGAAACAGGTGAATAGTGGTAAACGTACCTGCACACGACATGCAGGCTCTGCCAGCGCTTCGCTCACGCTCCGAAAGGTACACGAGCACCCTGATAAGGTGTGATCCCTCTGACAATCTGATTTGGTCACTGGTGACTTTCGCAAAGCGAAACCAACTAGGTTGGCCTGATGCAGTCGCTACGCTCCGCTTGTTGCTTGTACCACTAACGGGGCTTTATGGCTTCTATTGTCTGAAGTTAAATGTATATCATTAGGAAAAGTGCGGGAGACATAGCTCCCGCACTCATGGCTGTTAAGGTAAGTATCTGAGGATTTCAGCAGCCCAGTTTCTTCGATGAATTACTCTGGCGCGGTGCAAATTTCCATCTAATATCTCAGCTTTCGTTAGTTGGGATAATTGTTGCCAATCGTTGTTAAAAATATAGGTTGCGTTGTTACATTGCGAGCTTTCCAATACGTAGGTATTGTGATTGGGAAACCCAAAAATTACATATCCCTGGAAGCCAGCTCTTCCGACAGCGACAAAATCAGGTTGCTTACTGTTAATGAGTTCAAGTCTACCCTCTACAACAGCAGCATTTCCTTTTCCTCTCGGTTTGATAGCTGACATAATTTGCGAACCAATGGTGGTCCAAGGATATTGTCCTTGAGGTAGGAGACTCCAGTTTAGTTTTATAGATTGAGTAGTAACGATAGTGTTGAGATCTTCGTCAACAACTTCGCAAAGACCAAATAACTCTAAAAACAAGTTAACGCAATGTGTTACAAGGTCTTTGTTTTCTTCTGTCAAAGTCAACTTAGGTGAAATCACTAGCTTTTGACCATTCAGGTTCTCAACAATTTTCAACTCGATACTTGGTGGTGGACTGAAAATCCTCTGGTAACGTTGATACTCCATTTCTCGAGTCTCAGTGACCTCTTCAGTCTCGCCTCTACCAACCCATTTTTTCCAGGTCCATGATACTTGCCGATAAGCTGTTTCTTTAGGCAACGTTTTGTCTGGCACTGATTTCCCGTTGGCGTTGAAGCGAGTTATTGCACCAACGATGTGAGGAAGAACTTCCTCTCCAAGAGATTGGTTAGCAGTGAACCCAATTGATTGCCCCTTTTGTTGGCTTGGCAGTGCATGAGCGATAAATACATCTCTGCCTGAATCGCCACGGGTTTAACAGACACCTCAGAGTCATTTAAGATGGCTTAAAGAGAGGTGCCCATGAGCGGTAAGCGTTATCCCGAAGAGTTTAAAATTGAAGCAGTCAAACAGGTTGTTGATCGCGGTTATTCTGTTGCCAGCGTTGCAACACGTCTCGATATCACCACCCACAGCCTTTACGCCTGGATAAAGAAGTACGGTCCGGATTCTTCCGCTAATAAAGAACAGTCAGATGCTCAGGCCGAGATCCGCCGTCTCCAGAAAGAGCTGAAGCGGGTTACCGACGAACGGGACATATTAAAAAAAGCCGCGGCGTACTTCGCAAAGCTGTCCGACTGAGGTACGCCTTTATCCGTGACAACACCTGTTGCTGGCCTGTTCGCCTGCTCTGTCGGGTGCTGGATGTTCATCCCAGTGGTTTTTACGCCTGGCTTCAGCAGCCGCATTCACAACGCCATCAGGCAGACCTGAGACTGACAGGACAGATTAAACAGTTCTGGCTGGAATCGGGATGCGTCTATGGTTATCGCAAAATCCATCTGGATCTGCGTGACAGCGGGCAACAGTGCGGAGTGAACAGAGTCTGGCGACTGATGAAACGTGTCGGGATAAAGGCTCAGGTCGGATACCGGAGCCCGCGGGCACGTAAAGGCGAGGCCAGTATCGTGTCGCCCAACAGGCTCCAGCGACAGTTCAATCCGGATGCTCCGGATAAGCGTTGGGTAACGGACATAACCTACATCAGGACCCACGAAGGCTGGCTGTATCTTGCCGTGGTTGTTGATCTGTTCTCACGCAAAATTATCGGCTGGTCCATGCAATCCCGGATGACAAAGGACATTGTCCTGAACGCACTGCTGATGGCTGTATGGCGCCGTAATCCCCAAAAACAGGTGCTGGTTCATTCGGATCAGGGCAGTCAGTACACAAGCCATGAGTGGCAGTCGTTCCTGAAATCACACGGCCTGGAGGGCAGCATGAGCCGTCGCGGTAACTGCCATGATAATGCGGTTGCAGAAAGCTTTTTCCAGTTGTTGAAACGCGAACGGATAAAGAAAAAGATCTACGGAACGCGGGAAGAAGCCCGCAGCGATATTTTTGATTACATCGAAATGTTTTATAACAGTAAGCGTCGGCATGGTTCCAGCGATCAGATGTCACCGACAGAATATGAAAACCAGTATTATCAACGGCTAGGAAGTGTCTAGATTATCCGTGGCGATTCAGCCATCAAAAACAGTGATGTAGTTGTTGATGTTTCTAATTCGCTTCTTCTGAATAAGCATGGTAATTCCTTTTGCGTAAAAACTTATGGTTTACACAACCAACCAAGCCTGGCACAATCAAGCCGTCAGAAATGATGGCGAGGCTAACTATCGTTATGAGTCTGCAAACTCACGGTGGTCATGCTTCAAGGACCGGGTTCATAAATTGAATCCGGTTTTTTTATGCCTACGTATTACATACGGGCACTACATATAGGGGTTTTGAATCAGTTATCCCCTATATGGTGAGTATTCTAGTATCGAAACTTTTCAGCACAAGGGTTGATTTTGACGTTAAATTGAGGTTGTGAAAGGGTAAAAATGCAAAACCCTACTCAGCATAAGGCTTGGAAGACATGTCAATAATTAAGAAAAAAAATTCAAAATTTGATCGAGTGCTGATTTCTTCAACGGGAGGGCAGAATTGCGCAACATGATGTCGTGCAATCTCTATAAGAATTTCTGATTACGTTAGTCGTTTTGGTGGTTGGATATAACATATAGTTAACATCTATGTGTGCGAAAGGATATGACCAAGAATGACCTTTTCAGCCCATGCTCATGTAAAGACCTATAGCGGCTTCAATCCTTTTTAAATCCTAGTAACTTGCTAATGATATGGCTGCTGAGAATAAAAACCAGTATCCCCACAATGATGGAAACTAATGTCTGTGCAGTCTTGTCCCCGTCTATCGAACTAAAGCGACGATCCACGAAAATAATAGTGCTCCAAGTTGTAATCAAAGGGATCACAATCATTAAGACCATCCTTAATGCGAGTAAGGGTTTTTTGACCGCTTGGAGGATTAAGCCAACTGTAACGTACAAAATGACAATCGAAAGCATGCCGTACGCAAAATCGCTGATTGGATACATTTACTTACCTGTCTAGTCGAGTCCTGTTCTTCAGTTTACATCCCCCTATCAAAAATGTACCCGTAACAGTTGGTGATCTGTTAGACCGTTAGCCCAGGCCCTCGGTGAAAAGCGTATTTCTTCACCAAATATCGCTACGTGATGCCTTCAGCGACACGTCTCTTTGCAATAAGCAGTGCAGTTGAACAATGCTGCTTTGGACTGACGCAAGGGAGATAACTTGATGTTTTGAAGTGCCCCTGTTTACTAATTGTACAGACATTTAACATATTGTATCCGTCGCGATTCAAACCCATCATTAAAAACATATGTGTTTTTCCGAATGTGTATTGAGTTTTCGTTCATGCCGGGTATCCTGTTGGTAAATACTCAGGAGGTTTGATGTCACTAACATCCTTACAACTCTTCAAATACCTCTCCGATGAAACCCGTCTGGGCATCGTACTGCTGCTCAGAGAGATGGGAGAGTTGTGCGTATGCGATCTCTGCACGGCACTGGATCAGTCGCAGCCCAAGATTTCCCGTCATCTGGCAATGCTAAGGGAAAGTGGGCTATTGCAGGATCGTAAGCAGGGCAAGTGGGTTCACTATCGTCTTTCCCCGCATATTCCGTCATGGGCTGCTCAGGTGATTGAGCAAGCCTGGTTAAGCCAGCAGGACGACGTACAGGCCATCGCCCGTAAGCTGGCAACGGCAAATTGCTCTGGTAGCGGTAAGGCTATTTGTCTCTAAAAAAATTTGCCTGAACATATATGATTTTTCAAATGTGAGGTGTTCAGAATGAAAACGTTAACGGTGTTTGACCCGGCATTGTGCTGCAGTACCGGCGTATGTGGTTCAGATGTCGATCAGGTTCTGGTTGATTTTTCTGCGGATGTGCAGTGGTTGAAAGGACGTGGCGTACAGGTGGAACGTTACAACCTGGCGCAGCAGCCCATGAGCTTCGTTCAGAACGAAAAAGCGAAAGCCTTCCTGGAAGCCTCGGGAGCAGAAGGGCTTCCGCTGCTGTTGCTGGACGGTGAAACGGTAATGGCCGGGCGATATCCAAAACGCGCTGAGCTGGCTCGCTGGTTTGGGATCCCGCTGGAAAAAGTGGGCTTAGCGTCCACCGGCTGCTGTGGTGGGAAGACTTCCTGTTGCTGAGTATGTCGGGAGGACATATGAAATTCTTACAGAATATCCCGCCTTACCTGTTTTTTACCGGAAAGGGCGGTGTGGGCAAAACCTCCATTTCCTGCGCGACGGCTATCCGCCTGGCGGGACGGGGTAAGCGGGTATTGCTGGTGAGTACCGATCCCGCTTCCAATGTCGGCCAGGTCTTTGATCAAACTATCGGTAACACGATCCACTCTGTTCATGCCGTTCCCGGGCTTTCCGCTCTGGAGATTGACCCACAGGAAGCTGCCCAGCAGTATCGCGCCAGAATCGTTGATCCTGTTAAGGGGCTTTTGCCTGATGACGTCGTTAACAGCATCAGCGAGCAGCTTTCCGGCGCCTGTACGACTGAGATTGCGGCGTTCGATGAGTTCACCGGTTTATTGACAGACGCTTCCCTGCTGACCCGCTTCGATCACATCATTTTTGATACAGCGCCGACGGGCCACACTATCCGCTTGCTCCAGCTTCCCGGTGCATGGAGTAACTTCATTGAAAGTAACCCGGACGGTGCTTCCTGTCTCGGCCCGATGGCCGGGCTGGAAAAACAGCGTGAGCAGTACGCACACGCGGTAGAGGCGTTATCCGATCCTGCGCGTACCCGTCTGGTTCTGGTTGCACGACTGCAGAAATCCACTTTGCAGGAAGTCGCCCGCACTCATGAAGAACTGGCGGCGATCGGCCTGAAAAACCAGTATCTGGTGATTAATGGCGTTTTGCCGGCAGCCGAAGCGGAACATGACGCACTGGCTGCTGCGATATGGCAACGGGAGCAAGAGGCACTGGCAAATCTTCCTGCCGGTTTATCCGGGCTGCCGACAGATACCTTATTACTGCAACCCGTCAACATGGTTGGCGTGTCGGCATTAAAGGGCCTGCTGGACAGCCGTTCTGAGGCATTACCGCTCCCTGCAACGAACGCCCTGGATACGCCTGAAAACGCAACGCTCTCTGGCCTGGTCGAGGATATCGCCCGTAACGAACACGGCCTGATTATGCTGATGGGCAAAGGTGGCGTGGGTAAAACCACGATGGCGGCTGCTGTCGCCGTCAGGCTGGCAGACAGGGGGTTTGATGTCCATCTCACCACCTCCGATCCCGCCGCACATCTCAGCACAACGCTAAATGGCAGCCTGAATAACCTGCAGGTCAGCCGGATCAACCCACACGAGGAAACCGAACGCTATCGCCGGCATGTCCTTGAGACGAAGGGAAAAGGTCTGGACGAAGCAGGGAAACGGCTACTGGAAGAAGATTTACGTTCCCCCTGTACTGAAGAGATCGCCGTCTTCCAGGCATTTTCCCGCGTGATCCGCGAAGCAGGTAAGCGGTTTGTGGTGATGGATACGGCTCCCACGGGGCATACGCTGTTGCTGCTGGATGCAACCGGGGCTTATCACCGCGAAATTGCCAAAAAAATGGGCGACAAAGGCCATTTTACTACCCCGATGATGCAGCTTCAGGACCCGGAGCGAACCAAGGTGCTGCTGGTTACGCTTCCGGAAACCACTCCAGTGCTGGAGGCAGCGAATTTGCAGGCCGATCTTGAACGCGCGGGGATTCATCCGTGGGGCTGGATTATCAATAACAGCCTTTCTATTGCGGATACGCGTTCTCCATTGCTTTGCCAGCGCGCCCGGCAGGAATTGCCGCAGATTGAGGCGGTTAAGCATCAGCATGCTGACCGTATAGCGCTTGTTCCGTTACTGGCGTCAGAGCCTGCCGGTATCGAAAAGCTCAGAGCGTTGATGCGCTAATTTATTGGTTAATACAGGGCGGCAGAGCCGCCCTGTCAGGAGGTTTTATGTTACTGGCAGGCGCTATTTTTGTCCTGACCCTTGTTTTGGTTATCTGGCAGCCGAAGGGGGTGGGAATTGGCTGGAGCGCGACGCTGGGCGCAGCCCTGGCTTTAATTTCAGGCGTTGTGCATTTAGGCGATATTCCGGTGGTGTGGAATATCGTCTGGAACGCGACGGCAACGTTTATTGCCGTCATTATTATTAGCCTGTTGCTTGATGAATCCGGCTTTTTCGAATGGGCAGCGCTGCATGTTTCGCGTTGGGGAAACGGTCGGGGCCGTTTGCTCTTTACCTATATCGTTCTGCTCGGCGCAGCGGTGGCTGCACTGTTTGCCAACGACGGTGCTGCTCTTATTCTGACACCGATCGTGATTGCCATGCTGCTGGCATTAGGGTTCAGCAAAGGCACCACGCTGGCATTCGTGATGGCCGCCGGGTTTATTGCCGATACCGCCAGCCTGCCGCTTATCGTGTCGAACCTGGTGAATATTGTTTCGGCAGACTTCTTCGGTCTGAGGTTCACCGAATACGCGTTGGTGATGGTTCCGGTCGATATTGCAGCCATTGTCGCCACGCTGGTGATGCTGCATCTGTTCTTTCGCAAAGATATCCCGCCGACTTACGAGCTGTCTCTTCTTAAGACACCGGCAAAAGCGATTAAAGATCCGGCGACGTTTCGTACCGGCTGGGTCGTTTTAATTCTGTTGCTGGTAGGTTTTTTCGTCCTTGAGCCGCTCGGTATTCCGGTGAGCGCGATTGCGGCGGTGGGGGCCGTCATCCTGTTTGCTGTGGCGAAACGCGGCCATGCCATTAACACGGGCAAAGTGCTGCATGGCGCACCCTGGCAGATCGTCATCTTCTCGCTGGGGATGTACCTGGTGGTCTACGGTCTGCGCAACGCCGGGCTTACCGAATACCTTTCAGGTGTGCTGAACGTGCTGGCGGATAAAGGACTGTGGGCCGCGACGCTGGGTACCGGTTTCCTGACGGCTTTCCTGTCCTCCATCATGAATAACATGCCGACCGTGCTGGTTGGTGCGCTCTCTATTGATGGCAGCACCGCAACCGGTGTTATCAAAGAGGCGATGATCTACGCCAACGTGATTGGCTGCGACCTGGGGCCAAAAATCACCCCTATTGGGAGCCTGGCAACGCTGCTCTGGCTGCATGTCCTTTCACAGAAGAACATGACGATTACCTGGGGATATTATTTCCGCACCGGGATCGTTATGACTCTGCCTGTGCTATTTGTAACGCTGGCCGCGCTGGCGCTACGTCTCTCTTTCACTTTGTAATGAGATACTGTTATGAGCAACATCACTATTTATCACAACCCGGCCTGCGGTACGTCCCGTAATACGCTGGAGATGATCCGCAACAGCGGAAATGAGCCGACCGTCATTCATTACCTGGAGAATCCGCCGTCTCGCGATGAACTGGTCAAACTCATTGCAGATATGGGGATCACGGTACGGGCACTGCTGCGTAAAAATGTCGAGCCTTATGAAGAACTGGGGCTGGCGGAAGATAAGTTTACTGACGATCGGTTAATCGACTTTATGCTGCAGCATCCGATCCTGATTAACCGGCCTATTGTCGTGACGCCGCTGGGAACCAAACTGTGCCGTCCTTCAGAAGTGGTTCTGGATATTCTTCCGGATGCGCAGAAAGCGGCTTTCGCGAAGGAAGACGGCGAGAAGGTCGTTGATGAAACAGGTAAACGATTGAAATAAGTATGGAGGAGCGCATTCGCGCTTTGAGTGTCGGCCTGCCATCCCGTTTAGCCACTGAATGGCAGGCCGATTTCTCTAGTTTTTCGGGAATATCCAGACATGCTTCTCTGGCAGCGATAGATGACAATGCTGCGGGTCGCGAAGCTCATTCCCGTAAGCGCGGATCACATAATCATCCCCCGCCGTGCGGAACAGGTACTCCCAGCGGTCGCCAAGATACATGCTGGTGAGGAGCGGCAGCGCAAGTTGATTTTCCCCCGGCCCCTCGACAACCGCCACGCGCTCGACGCGGATCACCGCCGTAGCCTCATTACCGCTCTGCACCCCTTCACCCGCCTGGCCCCAGAGCACCCAGTCTTTTCCTTCAATGCGTGCTTTGCCGTCGCGTACTTCGGTGATTTTGCCATGCAGGCGGTTATTACTGCCCATAAACTCGGCCGTAAAAAGCGTTTTCGGCGAACCGTACATCTCCTGCGGTGTACCCTGTTGCTCAATTTTACCGTTGTTGAGCAGCAGGATGCGGTCAGAAATCGACATCGCTTCGTTCTGGTCGTGCGTCACCATCAGCGCGGATAACCCGAGCTTAATGATCAGCTCGCGCAGAAATACGCGGGCCTCTTCGCGCAGTTTGGCGTCGAGGTTGGACAGCGGCTCGTCCAGCAAAATCACCGGCGGGTTATAGACCAGCGCCCGGCCAATCGCCACGCGCTGCTGCTGCCCGCCGGAGAGCTGGTGCGGATGACGTTTACCAAGATGGCCGAGACCCAGCTGGTCCAGCACATCCTGTACGCGCTGCTGGATCTCTTTAGCCGGGACTTTACGCAACTTGAGCGGATAGGCCACGTTTTCAAATACGGTTTTGTGCGGCCACAAGGCGTAGGACTGGAACACCAGCCCCAGGTTACGCTCCTCCGCCGGAACCTCGCTGCGCGGCGTACCGTCATAAACTTTATTTTGGCCAATGACAATCGACCCCTGGGTCGGTTTTTCCAGACCCGCGACGGCGCGCAGCAGGGTGGTTTTGCCGCTGCCGGAAGGGCCCAGCAGGGAGACCACTTCGCCGCGTTTCAGGTTCATGGAGACCCCTTTTAAAACAGGATTGTCGCCGTAGGTTAAGTGCAGATCGTCAACCGCTAATTCAATCATGTAATTTCACTCCGAAACGAAGGGCAATGCCCAGACCTACCACGACCAGCAGGATATTAATGAAAGAGAGCGCCGCCACGATATCAATCGCACCCGCGGCCCACAGGGAAACCAGCATCGAGCCGATGGTTTCCGTGCCGGGGGAGAGCAGGTACACACCGGTTGAATATTCGCGCTCAAAGATCAGGAACATCAGCAGCCATGAGCCGATAAGCCCGTAGCGGGAGAGCGGAATGGTGACATGGCGGGTGATCTGGCCGCGCGTCGCGCCGGTGCTGCGCGCCGCCTCTTCAAGCTCCGGCCCCACCTGCAACAGCGTGGAAGAGATGAGCCTCAGTCCGTAAGCCATCCACACCACGGTATAAGCCAGCCAGACGCTGAAAATGGTGCTGCGCAGCGAGCGCAGCCAGACGATGACGTTTTCGCGCATCCAGTCGGTCCAGACGAATCCGGAAAGCCAGCCGGATTTCAGGGCGTTATCCAGCCACATCGGCAGGAAGAGAAACACCCACAAAAAGGCCAGACCCGCCAGCAATCCCGGCACGGCGCGCGGCACCAGCACGCTGTAATCCAGGAACCGCGTGGTGTTGTCCGGTTTACGGTGCATGGCAATACCAACAAACAGGTAGCACGCGACGGCCAGTGCGCCGCCAATCACGCCAATCGACATCGAGTTGACGATGGCGCGCAGCAGGTTAGGCTGCGCCCAGATGGTGCGAAAGGTACTCAGCGAAAGCTCATCCCACAGTGAAACGCCCACCCCCCAGTTGGAGATGAACGCGCGCAGCACCACGCCAAGCAGGGGAACACCGATGGTGACAGTCAGCCAGAAGGCGACCACCGCCCCGGCCACCCAGCGCCATTTACCCAGTGGTAACGCGCGAGCCTGAGAGGCTTTCCCTTTCATGGTGACAAAGCGGTTGGCGGTGCGCATCAGGCGACGCTGGAGCATGACCAGCGGGATAGTGATGCAAATCAGCACCACGGCGACCGCCGCCATCAGATGATAGGAAGGCGTTCCGAGCTTGTTCGTCAGCTGGTACAGATAGGTCGCCAGCACCATGTTGCCTTCCGGATCGCCAAGTACCAGCATCAGACCAAACACTTCCAGCCCGAGGAAGAACAGCAGCACGATGGCGTACAGGATGGATGGCCGCACCATCGGCAGGCTGACGGAGGTCATCACCTGTAGCGGAGAGGCGCCCGCGGTGCGCGCGGCTTCTTCCACATCGGAGCCCACGCTACGCAGCGCGGAGGAAATATAGAGATAGGCATGCGGAACATGCGTCAGGCCGGCAATGACCACGATGCTCGACATGTCATAGATGTTCCACGGCACAAAGCCGATCAGCGCCTGTGCCCACAGGGACAGGAAGCCCACCGGACCGGCTGCCACCACGTAGCCAAAACCCAGCACCATCGGTGAAACGAAAATCGGGACCAGGATCAGCGGTTCGATCAGGCGTCGGCCTGGCAGATCGGTACGCACCATCAGAAACGCCAGCACGCCACCCAGCGGAATGGCAATGATGACCAGCCCGAACGCGAGAAGAAAGCCGCTTCTCAGGGCCTTGTAGAAATCAGGGTCGGTGAAGATAAAACCAAATGATTCAAGGCTCCACTCTTTTGCCGGGGAAAAGAACGGAGCGGACAGGAAGCTCTGTATCACGATAAACGACAGTGGCGTATAGATAACCAGGGCGGTTATCAACACGACAATACCGCGCGGCAGGCTTTGCCACTTTCTGCGTAATGTATTCATGGGGTATCCCTGGTGTTGCAGCCCAGAAAAATGAACTCAGTCAGATGAACAGACGCGCGACGGCGCACGCCGCCGCGCCAGGACGCTTATTTGGCGGCGGCTGCACGCCACTCTTTGATGTACTCCAGGCGTTTCTTCGGTTGCAGATACTCCAGCAGCGATTCATCAACCGGGATCGGCTTCAGCGCAGTGCCGAGGATTTTGGTCAGGCCGTCGATATCGTTTTTGCCTTCGATATCGTTACGAATGGATGGAATGTCCGCCTGATTTGCCAGGATGCTTTGGCCTTTTTCAGACAGCACATAGTCCAGCCACAGTTTTGCCGCATTGCTGTTTTGCGCCTGCTGGCTGATGAACGACACGCGCGACAGCACGAGGGTGTAATCTTTTGGATAGGATATGCCGAGCGACGGGTCGTTCTTCGCACGCGCTTCAGCGTAAGAACCAAGGATATTGAAGCCGATCAGGTTTTCACCGGAGGAGACCCTCTCCATCATGGTGCCGGTAGACGACTGCACCGCTAAGCCACCTTTGGCAACGTCGGCCAGGGTTTTAAAGTAATTTGGATCGGCCTTGTGATCCTGCACTGAGAGCATAAAACCAAGACCTGATTTCTCAATGTCATAGGTGGTGACTTTACTCTTGAATTTATCCGTCTGGCTGGCAATCAGCTTCGCCAGCGCGGCGTGTGAATCCGGCACGTCACCGGCCGGGATCAGGCGTTTGTTGTAGATAAAGACCACTGGCTCATAGGTGGTGCCGTACGCCTTATCTTTCCAGACCGCCCATTTCGGCAGCTGGCTCTGCTCCGGCGATTTATACTCCATAGCGTAGTCAGCGGCGAGCTTCAGTCCGGTGTCCATGGACGAGCTCCAGACCACATCACCGCTACCGCCACCGGAGGCCTGTTCGCTGATAAAACGGTTGTACAGTTCCGTGCTGTTCATGTCGTTATATTCAACTTTGATGCCTGGATACGTTTTTTCGAAGCCTTCGATCAGCGGCCCGGCGGCTTTGGTGTCGGTGGTGGAGTAGATGACAACTTTGCCCTCTTTCGTGGCGGCATCGACAACCTTTTGATACTCAGCCGGATAGCCCTGCGGCAGGGCAGACAGCGCAGAAGCGGAGAACAGGACGGTAGCGGTAATCAGAGAAATTCGGAATGTGTTCGACATTATAGTTAACCTTTTAGTTACATTTGAGGAACTAATTGTCAACATAGCCTATCGGCCTCCACCCACAATAGGGGGAAGCGGGCGATGATTCCGAAGTGTGATTGTCACCGTCGTTTCAGCAATTAACACCATAGAATCCGCGAACGTTTGCTGGCTAATGTTCGCGGATTACGTTTTATCGGGGGCTTTACGGTATAGCCTTCTGGGATGACCGATATTGCCGTACAGCATTTCGACGCTGATTAACCCACTCTCCACGCAGTATTCAAGATAGCGACGCCCCGTGGTTTTGCTGACCCCGACGTTTTCCACGACCTCCTCCACCGACATTGCGCTGTCGGGACGATCGGCGAACAGCCGTTTGATCCGCTCCAGGGTCTGAGGCTCAATGCCCTTCGTCGACGGCGTGTGCGGGGATTCCGCAGCAGGCAGGTTAAACAGGCGATCCAGCGCATGCTGGTCAACGACTTTTACCTGCTGCACGGTGTGGATGAAGCGCATAAAACGCTCCAGCGAGGCGTGCAGGCGCTGGAAAAAGACCGGTTTAATCAGGTAATCAAACGCGCCGCTGCGCATGGCATGGCTGCAGGTCTGCATATCGCTGGCGGCGGTGATGAAAATCACCGAGCACTCATAGCTTTTCAACAGGGGAGTGTCGATTAACTCCACGCCTTTGCCGTCCGGGAGATAGTTATCCAGCAGAATAAGCCGCGGCTGATGCTGGCGAATCAGGCTGCATGCCTGCTCAATCGACGCGGCGATGCCCACCACGTGCAGATGAAAGTTCTGCTCAATATACTCGCGATGCAGCTCCGCCAGGTGCGGCTCATCCTCAACGATCACAACATCAAGTGCTTGGGTCATGCTTTAGCCCATTCGGAATAAATACAGAGAAAATCGTGCCCTGCGGCGTATTGTCGGCAATCTCAATGCTGCCGCCCGCTTTGTTGATATAGCCTGCCACCAGAAACAGGCCGATACCGTGCTCGGTACCCACAATGTCGTTTTCACTGTCCGGCTTGCTGCTGAATCCCTGTCGAAAGATATGCGGCTTCAGCGCATCATCCACCCCGCAGCCCCGGTCGGCCACCTCAATCAGCAGCTCCTGGTTGCGATCGGAAATATAGAGTTCTACCGGCGCGGGGACCGGTGCGGTGAGGGTCGCATCCACGGCGTTATCCAGCAAATTACCAATAATGGACATCAGCTCCGTTTCACTGAGGCGGGACGGCATGCGGGTGAGCTGGCATGCGGGATCAAACTGTAGCTCAACCCCTTTTTCCCGTGCGCTGACATATTTCCCGAGCAGCAGCCCGCATAAGGCCGGAGAGGCAAAATGGGCCGACACGAAGTCCAGCACGCGCTGTGCTCCTTCCGACTGCACCTGGATATAGCGGATCGCTTCGTCATAGTGTTTCATCTGCAACAACCCCACCAGCGTCGCGGTCCAGTTCAGCTGTTCGTGGCGCATAATGCGCAGGTTGTCGGCATAGCGTTTGATCTGGCTGAGCTGGCTGCTGAGGGTATTAATGTCGTTTTTGTCGCGAAAGCTGTATACCCAGCCGCTTTCAACGCCGGGCTCGACCTCAATCGCCACGCGGTTGACGATGACCTCGCGCTGGTTAAGTACCGCAATCTCGTCGTGGCGGCCGCTGCTCACCGAGGCGTAGCGCTGTGTTAAAAACCCCGGCGAGGTTTGCAGAACCTCGTCCAGCGGCTTGCCGATAAGATCTTTTTCACTCCGATGAATATCCAGCATTTCTCGTGCCGCGCGGTTAATTAAAATCAGCTGCTTCTCTTCATTGACGGCAAATACCCCTTCATACATGGCTTCTAACAGCGCCCTTTGCTGCAAAACCAGCTGGGCAATATCTTTCGGCTCAAGTCTGAACATCTGTTTTTTAAGGTTGCGGGTAAACAGCCAGGAGAAAATAAACAGCAGCAGCAGAAGGGCAATCCCGTATAAACCGGCCTGCCAGAGAATGCGGGTGTTAATGTTGGCGATATACGAAGTCAGATAGCCGACCGAGACAATGCCAATCACCTGATGCTGTGCATTGAAGATGGGCGCTTTGCTGCGCAGCGAAACCCCAATCCCGCCCTGACGCACGGAAATAATGGTTTTGCCCTTGAGTACTTCGGCATTATCACCGCCGATCATCGGTAAATTAATGCGCTCCGGTGATTCCGAATGATAAAGATGCTGCTCGTGGGTATCGCCAATCACAATATAGCTGGCGTCACTTTCGGCACGCAGCGGCTGAATTAACCGGGCGATGCCGGGGATATCTCTGGCCGCCACCTTTTCAGCCAGACCCGGCATCAGCGCAATCTCACTGGCCTGAACCCGGGCGCGCTGGCCGAGATCGTGATGGAGCTGCCGGTCAATAAAATGAAACAGGATCGTACCCAGCAGCACTAACAGCAGGCAGGAGAAGCACACCAGCGCTAAAAACAGCTTTACCTGAAAAGAGAATCTGCGTTTCATTCAACCCGCGCTAGCCTTGGAAAAGGGGATATTTATGGAGCCTGACATGTGCAAATAGTGGACGCAATCCGGTAAGAAAAGAGTTGTGAGCTGGCTTTTCGTTTTCAGCGTGATAGCCATCGGGATCCCGTAAGGCTATGCTTCATTCAGCACGAGAATAATTACAGAGGCAATGTCATGGATAAAGAACTACTGGATGCGGGTTACCGGGCCTATACCGGCGAGAAAATTGACGTGTACTTCAACACCGGGATCTGCAAACACTCAGGTAACTGCGTGCGTGGGAGCGCAAAGCTGTTTAATCTGAAACGTAAACCGTGGATTATTCCTGATGAAGTGGACGTCGAAACGGTTGTACGCGTAATTGATACCTGCCCGAGCGGTGCGCTGAAGTATCGCCAAAAATAAGCGAGGAACCATGGATATTCTGGAAGGCCATAACAAGTTTTACGTGAATGATGCAGACGGAAATCAGGTGGCGGAGATTGTCTTCGTGCCGACCGGCGAGCACCTGAGCATTATTGAGCATACTGATGTCGATCCGAGCCTGAAAGGGCAGGGCGTTGGCAAACAGCTGGTGGCGAAAGTGGTCGAGAAGATGCGCGGTGAGAACCGTAAAATTATTCCGCTGTGTCCGTTTGCGAAACATGAGTTTGATAATACGCGGGAATATGACGATATCCGGGCGTGATTCTCTGTAGGAATGTAGGCCGGGTAAGCGCAGCGCTACCCGGCACAATGTATGGCAGGAACATTAGCCAACAAACATCACCGACACGCACAGCACGCCGACGATCAGCGTCAGCAGGCTGCCAGGGGAGCGGTAAGGCTTCAGCGAAGGGATCAGGTACGTCGACAGCGTCGGCATGATAAACAAAATCATGGCGATAAGCGGGCCGCTGATGGCGTAAATCATCGAAATCGCGTTCGGGTTGATGCAGCAGACCGCGAAGGTAATTAACGACACACCCATAATGGAAATCGCGCGGTTAAAGGCGCGGCTCTTTTTCACACCCACCTGATTGAGCGACGACTTCACGATCTCCGTCGCCCCTTCAATGACCCCAAAATAGGTGCCGAGGAACGATTTCGACATCGCAACAATCGCCACGATTATCCCGGAAATGCCGAGCCATGCGGGAGAAGAGGGCATCATCGACAGTGCTGACAGGATGGTTACCCCTTGCTCTTTGGCGGCCACAATGTAGGACGGCGGAATCGAGAGCAGGCAGCTGAAGACAAAGAACAGCACGCTCAGGCAGATAATCAGGTACGCCACCTTCATGATCTTCTTGCATTTATCCATGGCGGCGTCAGCAAACTTCTCGCGACGATCCACGGCAAATGTCGAGATAATCGGGGTATGGCTGAAGGCAAACACCATCACCGGAATGGAAATCCATACCTGATGCAGCGTATGGCGATCAACGGCCATCTGGCTGGTAAGTAGCGAGGGTTGCCAGCTCCCGGTCAGGTAGATCGAGACAAACAGGAAGTAGGCAATCAGCGGGAATACCAGGAAGCCCATCACCTTTATCGTGATATGCCGTCCCATCAGGAAGATCAGATTCAGCACCAGCACCACACCTAAACTGACCAGCACGCGCACGGCGGTATCCACCGTCAGGTGTTTTGCCAGTTGCTCGGTTAACGAGTTGGTGATGGCCACCGCGTAAATCTGCACTACAACAAAGAAGGCGATGAAATAGAGTGTGGTGATCAGATTGCCAATCTTCTTGCCGTAATAGTGCGAGACGGCGCCGGTGATCCCTTCATTGCCTTTTGTTTTTGAAGAGAGAATAAATTGCGCCAGCGCGCGATGCGGCCAGTAGGTTAACGGGTAGGCCACAAGGGCGGTAATAAACAGAACAATAGCGCCTGCAGAGCCCAGCTGAATGGGCAAGAACAGCGTTCCTGCGCCCACGGCCGTGCCATAGAGAGCGAAACTCCAGAGAGTCTCATCTTTTGACCAAATTTTCGACATTAGAGCAACGTTTCAACTATCAAACCATCAGAATGGCGTGCAATTTACCATAGTTATGCTCGTAGAGCGCAGTTGCTTCGTTGGCGTTTGGCCGGAACAGGCGTCCGGCCAGAGAGCATTTAGCCTGCCAGGGCGCGTCGTTGCTGGCGACGCTTAAGGAATTTTTCACGCAGGTTATCGTATGCCCAGTTATAGAACATGGTGTAGGGCAGGAAGAACAGGAAGAAACCTATTTCCAGTGTGAATGCCTGAAGCAAGGTGACGCCCAGCACGGCAGCGACAATCGACACGCCAATCACAATAAACCCACATTCGAACCCCAGGGCGTGCAGCGCACGCACTTTTGCCGTGCGTGTTACCCGCTGGACTGGCCAGAAACGGTCGAAACCGAAGTTATAAATAATGTTCCAGAGCATGGCGGTAGTGGCCAGAATAACGGTCAATCCCCCCATTTCCACTACGGAGCGCTGCATGAGCCACGCGGCCGTAGGGGCGAGGATCGCCGTGGCAATCCCTTCGAAACAGACAGCATGGAAGATCCGCTCCGGCAGTTTACGTTGGAGTGCATCCTGATGTTGCATAGTGTAGACCTCGTTAATTCGCCGGTATGGGCGGTGATGTGGCCTATTTTTATCGTTAAAGCTGATATATTAAAGATGGTATCCATCGATAAAGTAGATAGGTTATGCGCTATTCACCTGAAGCCCTTACCGCGTTTGTTGAGGCCGTTGCGGCTGGCTCTTTCTCTGCCGCCGCACGCCGGCTGCGTAAAAGTCAGTCGACGATCAGCACCTCCATTGCCCATCTTGAAGCCGATCTTGGTTTTGAGCTGTTTGACCGCTCGGCACGCCAGCCGGTGTTAACGGCTCAGGGTGAACAGGTGCTGGGTTATGTGCAGGCCATCCTTGCCGCCAGCACGCGGCTGGATCAACTGGCGGTGTCGCTAACGGCACAAACGGAGGCGCGTCTGACATTTGTCCTTTCCGATACCCTGAACCCGGACGTGCTGGAAGAGATGATGAAGCAGTTTGACGCTCGCTTTCCCCATACGGCGTTCGAATGTCTGATTGGCGAGGAAGAGGATGTGATCGATCTGCTGCAAAAGGCGCGAGCGCAGGTGGGGCTGACGGAAGCGCGGGACAGTTACCCCACCGATATTGGCGTTACCCGCCTGCCGATGCAGACCCGTATGGCAATTTATGTTGCGACTACGCATCCCCTGGCGGGCCAACCCGAAGTGCAGAGTGACGAGCTGCACGGCTGGCGCGAACTGCGGCTTAGCACCTACCTGGAACGCGAGGCTGAAATTGCGCGAGGGCCCGTCTGGTCAGCACCGAATTACCTGTTACTCTTGAGTATGGCAGTGCAGGGATTCGGCTGGTGCGTGTTGCCGTGCGCGCTGGTGGATGAATTTGCCGCCGCGAAATCCCTGGTTCAGCTCAATGTGCCTGGCTGGCCAAGGGCGATCGGCATCGATCTGCTGTGGAATAAACGATCCCCTCCCGGCGTTGCCGGAAGCTGGCTGCGGCAGTATCTGCAGGATGTCCGTTAATCCTTGTGATTAAACTCACTATTTTTAAACAATTAAGATAATTGCCAGTAACAATCCTCTACTATCGTCATGTCATTTAACACAGAGGTCGTGATGAAAGATGTCGTCATAGTGGGTGCGTTGCGTACAGCTATCGGCTGTTTTCAGGGAGCGCTCGCGCGTCACTCGGCGGTTGACCTGGGCAGCGTGGTGGTCAAAGCGCTGGTGGAACGTAGCGGGGTCGCCGCACATGAAATTGATGAGGTGATCCTGGGGCAGGTTCTCACTGCCGGAGCCGGGCAAAACCCTGCGCGCCAGGCGGCCCTGAAAGGCGGTCTGCCCAACACCGTATCCGCCATCACCATCAACGACGTCTGTGGTTCAGGACTCAAAGCGCTTCATCTCGCTACGCAAGCCATTCAATGCGGTGAAGCGGATGTGGTTATTGCTGGCGGACAAGAGAATATGAGCCGTGCGCCGCACGTTCTCACCGACAGTCGTACCGGCGCGCAGTTAGGTAACAGTCAGTTGCTCGACAGCCTGGTGCATGACGGGCTGTGGGATGCGTTCAATGACTATCATATGGGCGTGACGGCGGAAAACCTGGCGCGCGAGTACGGCATCAGCCGTGAATTGCAGGATGCTTACGCGCTCAGTTCCCAGCAAAAGGCGCGTGCTGCGATTGATTCTGGTCGTTTTCGCGACGAGATTGTCCCGGTCAGTACGCAGCGTCAGAACGGCGAGGTGGTTGTCGTGGATACTGACGAACAGCCGCGCACTGACGCCAGTGCTGAAGGCCTGGCAAGACTCAATCCTGCGTTTGAAACCCAGGGCTCGGTCACGGCGGGCAATGCCTCTTCCATTAACGACGGCGCCGCAGCCGTTATGATGATGAGTGAAAGTAAAGCCCTGGAGCTGGATCTCCCTGTCCTGGCCCGCATCAAGGCGTTTGCCAGCGTGGGTGTTGATCCGGCACTGATGGGGATCGCACCCGTCTACGCTACCCGTCGCTGTCTGGATCGCGCAGGGTGGCAACTCTCCGATGTGGATCTGATTGAAGTGAACGAAGCGTTTGCCGCGCAGGCGATCTCGGTCGGCAAAATGCTGGAGTGGGATCCGCTGCGGGTCAACGTAAACGGTGGGGCCATTGCGCTGGGTCACCCTATCGGGGCGTCCGGTTGCCGGATACTGGTTTCACTGGTCCACGAAATGAAAAAACGCAATGCCCGCAAAGGGATAGCAACGCTCTGTATAGGCGGCGGGCAAGGGGTGGCGCTGGCCATCGAACGCTAATCTTTCCTGATTAATGAAACCTCCTCCGGGAGGTTTTTTATCCTCCCTTCATTCCCATACCTCTTAACCGTGATCCGGGTGTCATTTTCGTTATAAACAAAATAAAAAATGAAACGTTGTTTTGAATTTAATTGAAAAGCCTATTTTATGCCGATAGTATGTGTTCATCATGAAAACGGAACGTTGTTTCGTTTATTTTCTTCTTTTGGGCATGACCACATCTGGAGGTTACCGTGGACGTCAGACAAAGCATTCACAGTGCGCACGCCAAAACGCTGGATACGCAGGGGCTGCGCAGTGAGTTTTTAGTTGAGCAGGTGTTCGAGGCCGACAAGTACACCATGGTCTACAGCCATATCGACCGCATTATTGTCGGCGGCATTATGCCGGTGGCAAAAACCGTCTCCGTGGGCGGGGAAGTGGGTAAACAGCTGGGCGTGAGCTATTTTCTGGAGCGTCGTGAGCTGGGGGTGATTAATATCGGCGGGCCGGGCACGATTACCGTGGACGGCCAGTGCTTCGAGATTGGTCACCGCGATGCGCTGTACGTCGGTAAAGGGGCGAAAGAGGTGGTCTTTGCCAGCATCGACGGCGGTAATCCCGCGAAGTTTTACTATAACTGCGCCCCTGCGCATACCTCATACCCGACAAAAAAAGTGACGCCTGAGGACGCAGCGCCCGTAACGCTGGGCGATAACCTCACCAGCAACCGTCGCACCATCAATAAATATTTCGTTCCGGATGTGCTGGAAACCTGCCAGCTCAGCATGGGGCTGACTGAACTGGCTCCGGGCAACCTGTGGAATACCATGCCGTGCCATACCCATGAACGCCGCATGGAAGTCTACTTCTACTTCAACATGGACGACGATGCCTGCGTGTTCCACATGATGGGGCAGCCGCAGGAGACGCGCCATATCGTCATGCATAACGAGCAGGCGGTGATTTCACCAAGCTGGTCTATTCACTCTGGCGTAGGGACCAAAGCCTATACCTTCATCTGGGGTATGGTCGGCGAAAACCAGGTCTTCGATGACATGGACCACGTTGCTGTTAAGGATCTGCGCTAGTCGCGGGCAGTTAAGTATCAATCTGCCTGTTGGTGACAGGCGCTGAAGAGTAAGGAACTAACATGATTCTGGATGCATTTTCTCTGCAGGGCAAAGTGGCGGTGGTTTCCGGTTGCGACACTGGCCTGGGTCAGGGGATGGCGTTAGGTCTGGCGGAAGCGGGTTGTGACATCGTCGGGATTAATATCGTTGAACCCACAGAAACGATTGAGCGCGTGACTGCGCTGGGGCGTCGTTTTCTTAGCCTTACCGCCGACCTGCGTAAAATTGACGGCATTCCGCAACTGCTTGAGCGCGCGGTGGCGGAATGGGGCCATATTGATATTCTGGTCAACAACGCGGGTCTGATCCGTCGTGAAGACGCGATTAATTTCAGCGAGACTGACTGGGACGACGTCATGAACCTGAATATTAAGAGCGTATTCTTTATGTCTCAGGCGGCGGCAAAGCACTTCATCGCGCAGGGAAAAGGCGGCAAGATCATTAACATCGCCTCGATGCTCTCCTTCCAGGGCGGCATCCGCGTGCCGTCTTATACGGCGTCAAAAAGCGCGGTGATGGGCGTGACCCGTCTGCTGGCGAACGAGTGGGCGCAGCACAATATCAACGTCAACGCGATTGCCCCGGGCTACATGGCCACCAATAACACCCAGCAGCTGCGGGCGGACGAAGAACGCAGTGCGGCCATTCTGGAGCGTATCCCGGCCGGGCGCTGGGGTCTGCCGAGTGACCTGATGGGGCCGGTTGTGTTTCTGGCCTCCTCAGCCTCGGACTACATCAATGGTTATACCATTGCGGTGGATGGCGGCTGGCTGGCGCGATAACCCCGCTTCTGACAAAAACCTCTGCCCTTCAGCGGAGGTTTTTTTTTGCTTAAAAATTGTCAAAATCCATATCGATAAACACGAAAAATCCATACTGAAAAATGATAAATGACCGCTATCACACTTTTATTCCTGAAAAATTAACGCATTAGTAAAATATTGTGATTATTCAGGATTAGTTGAAATTGTAATGTCCATCACAGATCGCTATGCCATAGCGAAATCATCCATATCTTCGCGAATTCCAGCCTGACACTTTTCCGCGCTTTCTCGTAATTTCACTTAACAAATTTTGCTGTTGAGGCAGGAAAAATATGACATCTATCAATGACTCTACCCTGATGCCCGCTGCGCTGCGCGATACCCGACGCATGAACCAGTTTGTCTCCATTGCGGCAGCTGTAGCGGGTTTGCTGTTCGGCCTGGATATCGGCGTCATCGCCGGGGCGCTGCCGTTTATTACCGATCATTTTACGTTGAGTAATCGCCTGCAGGAGTGGGTGGTGAGCAGCATGATGCTTGGTGCGGCTATCGGTGCGCTGTTTAACGGCTGGCTTTCGTTCCGCCTCGGGCGCAAATACAGCCTGATGGTCGGCGCCGTCCTGTTTGTTGCGGGGTCGATTGGCTCTGCATTTGCGACCAACGTAGAGGTGCTGCTGCTTTCCCGCGTGCTGCTCGGCGTGGCAGTGGGGATCGCCTCCTACACGGCACCGCTTTATCTCTCTGAGATGGCAAGTGAGAATGTGCGCGGCAGGATGATCAGTATGTATCAGCTGATGGTGACGCTGGGCATCGTGCTGGCGTTCCTGTCCGATACGTACTTCAGCTACAGCGGCAACTGGCGCGCCATGCTCGGCGTGCTGGCGTTGCCTGCGGTGGTGCTGATTGTACTAGTGATCTTCCTGCCCAATAGCCCGCGCTGGCTGGCGCAAAAAGGGCGTCACGTCGAGGCGGAAGAGGTGCTGCGGATGCTGCGCGATACTTCTGAAAAAGCGCGTGAAGAGCTGAACGAAATCCGCGAAAGCCTGAAGCTGAAGCAGGGGGGCTGGGCGCTGTTTAAGATCAACCGCAACGTGCGCCGCGCGGTGTTCCTCGGCATGTTGCTGCAGGCGATGCAGCAGTTCACCGGGATGAACATCATCATGTACTACGCGCCACGCATCTTCAAAATGGCCGGTTTTACCACCACTGAGCAGCAGATGATTGCCACGCTGGTGGTGGGGCTCACCTTTATGTTCGCCACTTTTATTGCGGTATTCACCGTCGATAAAGCCGGGCGTAAACCGGCGCTGAAAATTGGCTTTAGCGTGATGGCTCTCGGTACGCTGATCCTCGGCTACTGCCTGATGCAGTTTGATAACGGCACGGCCTCAAGCGGTCTTTCCTGGCTTTCTGTCGGGATGACCATGATGTGTATTGCCGGTTACGCGATGAGCGCCGCACCAGTGGTGTGGATCCTGTGCTCCGAAATTCAGCCGCTCAAATGCCGTGACTTTGGGATCACCTGTTCCACCACCACCAACTGGTTGTCGAACATGATCATTGGTGCGACCTTCCTGACGCTGCTGGATGCCATTGGCGCTGCGGGAACCTTCTGGCTCTACACGGTGCTGAACGTGGCGTTTATTGGCGTGACCTTCTGGCTGATTCCGGAAACCAAAGGTGTGACGCTGGAACATATTGAACGCAAACTGATGGCCGGGGAAAAACTGCGTAATATCGGCGTGTAATGTGAATACCGGGGGCCCTACGTTTACTGGGCCTGCGTGGGCAAAATGTACGCCGGGTAAGCGCTAGCGCCACCCGGCTTTTTTCTAGATCGATGTTTAACAAGAGCCATGTTGTAAATAACTACCAACTTTGATAGCAAGCGCACACATAGCCGATTCTTGCGTTCAGATTATTCTCATTTCCTAGTATTATCTGAAAACTGAACTCACCAGGCAGAACTTTACTGCAATCGCAATAGAAGAACGGCTATGTCAGCAATGGATTTCAAAAAAAATACGGATCTCGATTTTCCTTCATATGCTACCCCCGCAATCTCTCCAAAAGAGATCGACCTTCTGGGTCTGTTAGATGTTCTGCTGGCCGCGAAAAAACGCATCGTCACCATCGTCTTTATCTTTGCGCTGGCAGGCCTGGCTATTGCGTTTCTGTTGCCGCAAAAATGGACCAGTAAAGCGGTGATCACCCCGGCAGAGCAGACGCAGTGGAACCCGCTGCGCCAGATGATGGTTGCGCTGCAGGTTCTTGACGTGAAGGCGCAGGTGACACGTTCGGAAATCTTTGACCTGTTTATCAAAAAATTCCAGTCGCAGTCATTGCTCAAAGAGTATTTGACCTCTTCCCCTTACGTCATGTCACAGCTTGAAGAGGTTGAGGTTGACGCGCTTGAACTGCACCGTGCGGTCGTCAATATTGCGGAAAGAATGAAAGCGGTGAATGACGCGCAGGTAAAAGATGCGGATAAAGTGCCTTATGTCTCCTGGACACTGAGCTTCACGGCACCGAAAGCCAGTGATGCGCAAACCGTACTGGAGGGGTATATCAATTATATCGCGGCGGTTGTTGAAAAAGAGACAGTGCAAAATATCCGTAACCAGATCGCCCTGAGGACGAATGAGGTAGAGCAGCAGCTGAGGCTAGACCGTGTTCGCCTGACCAATATTCACAATACTAACCTGCAGCGGCTGAATTATTCGCTGGAAGTGGCGAATGCCGCGGGCATTAAGAAGCCAGTCTACAGCAGCGGGCAGGCGGTAAAAGATGACCCGGATTACTCCGTTGCGCTCGGTGCCGACGGAATCGCGCAAAAGCTGCAGATTGAAAAAAATCTCAAAGACGTGACGGAGCTGAACGCGGACTTCCAGAACCGGGAATACTATCTGGCGCAGCTGAAAAATCTCTCCTTTGCAGACGTTAAGCTTGAACCCTTCAGGTATCAGCTTTCTCCGTCTTTGCCGGTGAAAAAAGACGGTCCGGGCAAACCTCTGATTGTAATTCTGGCGGCACTCCTGGGCGGGCTCTTTGCCTGCGGTAGCGTGTTGCTGCGTGAAGCGATGCTCTCCCGTCATCCGCTGTCAGAGCCGTTGACACAATAAACGCAGGGTTTAAAAAGGCGCTGAATACAGCGCCTTTTTTTATGGGCGTCGGTTGTGTTAAAAGAGATACCAGAGATAAGGAGAGATAATGAAAACGATCGGCCTGATAGGTGGGATGAGCTGGGAATCGACAATCCCTTATTACCGCCTGATTAACGAAGGGGTAAAGCAGCGTCTGGGCGGACTGCATTCTGCGAGTCTGCTGCTGCACAGCGTTGATTTCCATGAAATTGAAGCCTGTCAGTCGAGCGGAGAGTGGGATAAAGCCGGTGAAATACTGGCGGATGCCGCGCTGGGGCTGGAGCGTGCGGGGGCGCAGGGCATTCTGCTGTGTACCAATACGATGCACAAAGTCGCATCGCACATTGAAGCACGCTGTTCGCTGCCATTCCTGCACATCGCCGATGCTACAGGACGTGCTATTCGCTCGTCGGGGATGTCGCGCGTGGCATTGCTCGGCACGCGCTACACCATGGAGCAGGATTTCTATCGCGGGCGTTTGCACAGCGAGTTCGGCATCGAAAGCTTGATACCGCATGAGAAAGACCGGGCGCGCCTCAATCAGATTATCTTCGAAGAACTGTGCCTGGGTACCTTCAGCGAGCCTTCCCGGGCGTATTACGTCAGCGTGATTGAAAAGCTGGCGCAGCAGGGGGCTGAAGGGGTGATCTTCGGCTGCACGGAGATCGGCCTGCTGGTGCCTGCAGAGCGAAGCCCGGTCCCGGTCTTTGATACCGCCGCCATTCACGCCGCCGATGCCGTGGAGTTTATGCTCTCATAATGGGTTTTGCCGTTCAGGTAAGCGAAGCGCCACCTGGCGGGCGTGCTCCATTAAGTGTTCGGTGAATGTGTCCACCAGCGCGGAGGCCGGACGGTGTAGCGGGCGGATCAGGCTCACGGTGAACGGAACGGATAGGCTAAACGGGCGAATCACGATATCGCTCCCGGCATAATCCAGCGCCGTGAGCGGGTTAACGACCGCGACGCCGACGCCCGCCCGCACCATTGCACATATTGACGCCGCGCTGTGCGTTTCCACTACCATCCGCCGTTTCACCTGATGCTCAGCAAAAAGCGTATCCAGCAGCTGCCGGTAGCTGTCGGTTTGCGACAGGCTAATATAGTTCTCCCCGTGGAAATCCTCTGGTGCAATCACTGTCTTACCGGCGAGCCGGTGCCCGGCGGGCAAAACGCACACTTCATCTAAAGAAAGTAACTCCGTGCGTGCCGTTCCCGCAGGCGTGGAGAGCGTTTCGGTCAGACCCAAATCATGACGCTGTGCTGAAAGCCACTCTTCAAGCAGGGGGGACTCCTGCGGCACGATGGTGAGATTGACCTCCGGATAGCGGGCCAGAAAAGGCTGAAGCAGGGTCGGTAAAAAAGACTGAGAGAAAACCGGAAGACAGACAATCGACAGCTCGCCCTGACGAAACTCGCGCAGACTTTCCGCCGCACTGACAATTCTGTCCAGCCCGTACCAGGAGCGCTGGACTTCCTCAAACAGGCGCAACCCCTGCACCGTCGGGTGAAGTCTTCCCCGGGTGCGCTCGAACAGTTTCAGTTCCAGTACCTTTTCGAAGCGCGCCAGCTCGCGGCTGACCGTCGGCTGCGACGTATGCAGCATCTGCGCGGCTTCGGTGAGATTGCCGGTGGTCATCACAGCGTGAAAAATCTCTATATGGCGTAAATTCACAGCGGGCATAGGGCACCTGAAAGCAGAGAACTGTCCATATCATTTTTGCATAGACTCACGATAAAACGATATTTTTTATTCTCCTTCCGCTGTGGCGTAATCATGAAAAATGAATTTATCCGGAGAAGACCATGCCACGCCCGCTCAATAAAGCTGATACCGATTTAAATGCCGAAAATCTGCTGCGCCTGCCCGCCGAGTTTGGTTGCCCGGTATGGGTCTACGACGCGCAGATCGTTCGCGAGAAGATCGCGGCCCTGCATCAGTTTGACGTGGTGCGTTTTGCCCAGAAGGCCTGCTCCAATATTCACATCCTGCGCCTGATGCGTGAGCAGGGGGTCAAGGTTGACTCTGTCTCGCTGGGTGAAATCGAACGTGCGCTGGCGGCCGGATTTGATCCGAAAACCGATCCAGACGCGATTGTCTTTACTGCGGATCTGATTGACGATGCCACGCTGGCGCGCGTGCATGAACTGCAGGTGCCGGTAAATGCCGGTTCGGTGGATATGCTGGAGCAGCTGGGTCAGGTTTCGCCAGGTCATCGCGTCTGGCTGCGTGTGAATCCGGGTTTCGGTCACGGTCATAGCCAAAAAACGAACACCGGCGGCGAAAACAGCAAGCACGGCATCTGGTATGCCGACATGCCTGCCGCGCTTGACGTGTTGCAGCGTTACAACCTGAAGCTGGTGGGTATTCACATGCACATTGGCTCTGGCGTGGATTACGGCCATCTGGAGCAGGTTTGCGGAGCGATGGTGCGCCAGGTTGTCGATTTTGGCCAGGATCTTGAGGCGATCTCTGCCGGGGGCGGGCTTTCCATTCCTTACCGCGAAGGAGAGGAGGCGATCGACACCGATCACTATTACGGCCTGTGGAGCGCCGCGCGTGACCAAATCGCCGCCCATCTCGGTCATGCCGTGAAGCTGGAAATTGAGCCGGGTCGTTTCCTGGTGGCCGAAGCCGGTGTGCTGGTGGCGCAGGTCCGCAGCGTCAAAGAGATGGGCTCCCGCCACTTCGTATTGATTGACGCGGGCTTTAACGACCTGATGCGCCCATCGATGTACGGCAGCTATCATCACATTACCGCGCTGGCCGCTGATGGCCGCGATTTAACGCATGCGCCGCGCCGCGAGACGGTTGTCGCAGGCCCGCTGTGTGAATCGGGGGACGTATTCACTCAGCAGGAAGGTGGAAAAGTGGAAACCCGCGCGCTGCCAGAGGTGAAGCCGGGCGATTACCTGGTGCTGCACGACACCGGGGCGTACGGGGCGTCGATGTCCTCGAACTACAACAGTCGCCCGCTGCTGCCGGAAGTACTGTTTGATAACGGCAAAGCGCAGTTGATTCGTCGTCGTCAGACCATTCAGGAACTGCTGGCTTTAGAACTCATCTGAGTAAAGTACGGCCCGGTGGTGACCGAATCGCGTAATACCAGCGTGCCGGTAAACGGCGGGATCGCATCGACCGGCTGGTTTTTTGCCAGCCGGATCGCCTGATCGATGGCCGTAATAATCATGTTATCTATTGGCAGATAAACCGATGAAAGCGCAGGCTCCAGCCACTTCGCGCTTGGGGCATCGTCAAAACCGAACAGGGAGATATCCTGCGGGATCTTGAGTCCTGCCTGGTGCAATGCTTTGGACGCACCCAGTGCCATATCATCGTTACAGGCAAACAGGGCGCTAAACGGCACGCCGTCGGCAATCAGCTCCTTGCACAGTTCATAGCCTCTCGTCATTCCGGCATCACCGTACTTAATTCGACGCTCGTCCAGGCGAATACCGTGCTTTTCCAGCGCTTTGCGATAGCCCATCAGCCGCGCTTTACCCGTGGGCGTGTGGATAGGGACGGTAATACAGGCGACCTCCCGGTGACCCTGATTGATCAGGTAATCCACTGCTTTAAATGCGGCATCCTGCTGTTCGAAGAACACGCAGCGATCCGGAGCCTGACTGACTTCACGGTTGATGACCACCAGCGGCGTTTGCACGGTATTCATCAGTTTGATGATCGCCTTTTCGCTCATATAGCGCGTGTAAAGCACGATGGCATCACACTGACGATCGGCCAGCATTTGCACTGCCTGTTCTTCCTGTTCCGGCGCGTCGTGACCGTCGGTGACGATCAGCTGTTTGCCGTGGGTTTCGGTCTGCCGCGACGCCTGCTGCAGAAGGCGCCCAAAATAAAAGCCGTCGAAGGTGGAGACGACCAGACCAATGCTGTTGCTGGTCTGGTTAGCCAGTGAGCGCGCGAGAAAGTTGGGGCGGTAGCCCAGCTCTTCCATCGCAGCAAAGACCTGCTGACGCGTACTCTCTTTAACCTGACCCGTGCCGTTCAGCACGCGCGAGACGGTAGCCTTCGACACGCCCGCACGCAGTGAGACATCCAGCATTGTTGCCATTCTACATTCCTGCTTCCACGTAATGCCCTGCAGTTTAACACAGACCTGACGGCGTATAAGCGATGCGGGAAGGGCAAAACTTCTGCCACGATCACGCTTTTTGGTAACGATTCGCCTGGCCCCTCAGAAGTAAAACGTAATAGTCTGACTCTGGTAAAATAATCGACAGACCGGGCTGGAGGCGTCAGGCTAGCCCATTAATAAGAACACCCAGGTGAAACGTGAAAAAGAGTGTCATCCTCCCGCTTTATGAAGCCCCGCAGTATGCGGAGCAGGTTACCGACTGGATATGGCAGGCGTTTGGCGAGGGGCTCCCACGGGCATTTTTCCACAGCATCGTTGAGCACAGCCAGGCGCCGGGGGCACTGCCGTTGACGTTTATCGCTTTAGAAGACCAACAGCTTCTCGGCACGGTGGGCCTCTGGCGCTGCGATTTGATTACCCGACAGGATCTCTGTCCGTGGCTGGCGGCGCTCTACGTTGATGAGGCGGCGCGCGGTAAGGGACTGGCAGGTAAGTTACAGCAACACGTTATCGCCTTTGCCGCACAGGCCGGATACGACGAACTCCATCTCTGGTCTGCCTGCCGTGACTTCTATGAACGTTACGGCTGGCAGTACATTGGCGATGGGCTGGAGTATCCCGATAAAACGGTACATCTGTACCGTTATTCGCTTTGCGCTTCAGCAGGCGACGCAACGGAGTGACGGCGCACTAAGGTTGGGCTGAAGAGATGGGTAATTTCCGGTGGCTGGCGTTGCTCGGCCAGCGCTAACGCCAGCTCGGCAGCCTGTGTGGCCATCGTGATGATAGGGTAACGCACGGTGGTCAGGCGCGGGCGCACATAGCGAGAGACCAGCACATCATCAAAGCCAATCAGCGAGATTTCTGCCGGGACCTCAATCCCGTTATCATTCAATACCCCCATTGCGCCAGCGGCCATCGAGTCGTTATAGCTGGCCACTGCCGTGAAGTTCCGTCCGCGGCCCAGCAGTTCCGTCATAGCCTGTTCGCCACCGCTCTCGTCCGGTTCACCATAGGCCACCAGACGGTCATTACAGGGCAGACCGTTTTCGCGCAGGGCATCGTAGTAGCCCTGAAGACGATCTTCTGCGTCAGAAATAGGGTGGTTGGAACAAAGATAGCCAATCCGCGTATGTCCCTGTTGAATCAGATGACGGGTCGCAAGCCAGGCGCCGTAGCGGTCGTCGAGAGCCACGCAGCGTTTTTCAAATCCAGGAATAATGCGGTTGATGATGACCATGCCGGGCATCTGCTTCATCAGGTGGATCAGTTCGGCATCCGGGATCATTTTGGCGTGAACCACCAGCGCTGCGCAGCGGTGGCGGATCAGCTGTTCGATCGCCTGGCGCTCTTTTTGCTCATTATGATAGCCATTGCCGATCAGTAAAAAGTTACCCGTCTGATAAGAGACCTGTTCAACCGCCTTCACCATGGCGCCGAAAAAGGGGTCGGAGACATCACCCACCACCAGACCAATGGTTTCAGTGGACTGCTGGGCGAGCGCGCGAGCATTGGCGTTGGGGTGGTAGTTCAGGGTTTCCATGGCGCTTTGTACCGCCTGGCGTGATGCGTCGCTGGCTTTGGGGGAATCATTAATCACGCGGGAGACGGTGGCAACCGAAACACCGGCCAGACGAGCCACATCCTTTATTGTCGCCATTTATAACCTTCTTATTAGGGGTAAGCGTTTACACACCAAATAGTGTTGCGGAAAAGTGGCGTGCATTCAAGGGGCACCGATTTCCCCTCACTACAAACGTGACGCAGAACACCCCTGATCGTGTAATCGTTACACGTGCAGTCATGTCAGAAGACGGTGAATCTGAACCTTTGGTTACACTTTGCCTCAGGCTGTTGCGATTGTCCGGTGGCGATGACGTTAAAGAGGTTGATAGAGTCGAGATCCCAGAGGTATTGATAGGTGGAATCAACTCCGGTTGATTAACACGACTTACACCAGCCTGCGTTTTTACGCAGGTTTTTTTTGCCTGATAGTTCAACCTGTAACAGCAAAAGAGAATATTCACACCTGGTTGCACTTCGGCTCATTCCTTTGCGTTTTCCTGCTGGCGAAGCGCAGGGGCAACGGCCACAATCAAGATCCCAGAGGTATTGATTGGTGAGAATTCTTAGTACGTTTTCGTACTCATCTCTTGCACCAACCTGCGCGGATGCGCAGGTTTTTTTTTGCCTCCACTTTTGCTGTCGCTCCCATACCACTTCTCGTGTAATCTGCCACCATTTACTGTCAACCCTCCACACTGTCTGGCAAAGGGAGTTGAGATGCTATTTGGGTTCTTCCGTACACTTTTCCGTATTCTTTTTCGCATCCGCGTCACTGGCGATGCCCAGGCGCTTCGCGGCGAACGCGTTCTCATCACACCAAATCATGTTTCCTTTATCGATGGCATCCTGCTGGCGCTGTTTTTGCCCGTGCGTCCGGTGTTTGCGGTGTATACCTCCATCAGCCAGCAGTGGTATATGCGCTGGCTCACGCCGCTGATTGACTTCGTGCCGCTCGACCCCACCAAACCGATGATGATTAAACATCTGGTACGTCTGGTTGAGCAGGGGCGTCCGGTGGTCATTTTCCCGGAAGGGCGCATTTCAGTGACCGGCTCGCTAATGAAAATCTATGACGGCGCGGGATTTGTCGCGGCGAAGTCAAAAGCGACCGTGGTGCCACTGCGTATCGAAGGCGCAGAGCTGAGCCACTTCAGCCGCCTGAAAGGGCTGGTGAAGCAGCGTCTGTTCCCAAAAATTACCCTGCATATTCTGCCGCCAACGTCGTTACCGATGCCCGATGCACCGCGTGCCCGCGATCGCCGTAAAATTGCCGGAGAAATGCTGCACCAGATTATGATGGAAGCGCGAATGGCCGTTCGTCCGCGCGAAACGCTGTATGAATCTCTGCTTTCGGCACAGTATCGCTATGGTGCCAGGAAAAACTGTATTGAAGACATCAATTTCACGCCTGACACATATCGCAAACTGCTGACCAAGACCCTGTTTGTGGGCCGCATTCTTGAAAAATACAGTAAGAAGGGTGAAAAGATTGGCCTGATGCTGCCTAACGCGGGCATCAGCGCAGCGGTGATTTTTGGTGCGGTGTCCCGCGGCCGTATTCCGGCAATGATGAACTACACGGCGGGTGTAAAAGGGCTGACCAGTGCCATCACTGCGGCCCAAATCAACACCGTTTTTACCTCTCGCCAGTTCCTGGATAAAGGCAAGCTGTGGCATCTGCCGGAGCAGCTGACTCAGGTTCGCTGGGTCTTCCTGGAAGATCTGAAGGCGGACGTGACGACGGGCGACAAGCTGTGGATTTTCGCTCACCTGCTGATGCCCCATCTGGCACAGGTTAAACAGCAGCCGGAAGATGACGCGATTATCCTCTTTACCTCCGGTTCGGAAGGCAACCCGAAAGGCGTCGTTCACAGCCACAAGAGTATTCTCGCGAACGTTGAACAGATCAAAAGCATTGCTGACTTTACCGCCAGTGACCGTTTTATGTCTGCGCTGCCGCTGTTCCACTCCTTTGGTCTGACGGTGGGGCTGTTTACGCCGCTGCTGACCGGCGCAGAAGTGTTCCTCTATCCCAGCCCGCTGCATTACCGCATTGTGCCGGAGCTGGTGTATGACCGTAACTGCACCGTCCTGTTTGGGACCTCAACCTTCCTGGGCAACTATGCGCGTTTCGCTAATCCATATGATTTCTATCGTGTGCGGTATGTGGTGGCGGGGGCGGAAAAACTGCAGGAGAGCACGCGTCAGATCTGGCAGGACAAGTTTGGCCTGCGCATTCTTGAAGGCTATGGCGTTACGGAGTGCGCACCCGTCGTCTCCATCAACGTGCCGATGGCGGCGAAGCCGGGTACGGTTGGCCGAATTCTGCCGGGAATGGACGCGCGTCTGCTGGCGGTACCGGGCATTGAGGACGGTGGCCGCCTGCAGCTGAAAGGACCAAACGTGATGAACGGTTACCTGCGTGTGGAAAACCCGGGCGTGCTGGAAGCGCCAACCGCGGAAAACGTGAACGGTGAGGTCGAAACCGGCTGGTACGACACCGGTGATATCGTTCGCTTCGACGAGCAGGGCTTTGTGCAGATTCAGGGGCGCGCAAAACGCTTCGCCAAAATCGCCGGTGAAATGGTCTCTCTGGAGATGGTTGAACAGCTGGCGACGGCGGTGTCCGCGGATAAGATGCACGCGACGGTGGTGAAGAGTGATGCCAGCAAAGGCGAGGCGCTGGTCCTGTTTACCACCGACAGTGAGCTGAAGCGCGACAGGTTACTTAGCCATGCGCGTGAGCATGGCATTCCCGAGCTGGCGGTACCGCGCGATATTCGTTACCTGAAACACCTTCCGGTACTGGGTAGCGGTAAGCCTGACTTTGTGACCCTGAAAGGCATGGTTGAAGAGGCGGAACAGCAAAATGCGTGAGTCAGTGCACACTAACACATCGCTTAGGTCTAAAGGCATGATGGCAGTGATTGCCGCGCAGTTTCTCTCTGCGTTCGGCGATAACGCGCTGTTGTTTGCCACCCTGGCGCTGCTGAAGGCCGAGTTTTACCCTGACTGGAGCCAGCCGATCCTGCAGATGGTGTTTGTGGGCGCTTACATTATCTTCGCGCCGTTTGTGGGGCAGGTGGCGGACAGTTTCCCGAAAGGCCGGGTGATGATGTTTGCTAACGGTCTGAAGCTGCTGGGGGCCGCCAGCATTTGCTTTGGTTTCAATCCGTTTATTGGCTACACGCTGGTGGGCATTGGTGCTGCCGCCTACTCACCGGCGAAATATGGCATCCTCGGAGAGCTGACCACGGGTGATAAGCTGGTGAAAGCCAACGGCCTGATGGAGTCGTCTACTATCGCCGCTATCCTGCTCGGCTCCGTCGCGGGCGGTGTACTGGCCGACTGGCATGTCCTGGCGGCGCTGGGCGTTTGTGCGGTGGTGTATGGCGGTGCGGTCGTGGCTAACCTGTACATTCCGAAGCTGCCGGTAGCCCGTCCGGGACAATCCTGGCGCTTCAAACCGATGACCGGCAGTTTCTTTAATGCCTGCCGCGTGCTGTGGCGTAACGGTGAAACACGTTTCTCTCTGATGGGCACCAGTATGTTCTGGGGTGCAGGCGTCACGCTGCGCTTCCTGCTGGTGCTGTGGGTGCCGGTGGCGCTGGGCATTACCGACAATGCGACGCCGACCTATCTTAACGCGATGGTGGCGATTGGCATTGTTGTTGGCGCGGGCGCGGCGGCGAAGCTGGTGACGCTCGAAACGGTGGCACGCTGCATGCCTGCGGGGATCCTGATTGGCGTCGTGGTGCTCCTTTTCTCGCTACAGCATGCGTTATTGCCTGCTTATGTTCTGCTGATCCTGATTGGTATTCTGGGTGGTTTCTTCGTGGTACCGCTCAACGCGTTACTGCAGGAGCGCGGCAAGCAGACTGTTGGGGCGGGAAATGCCATTGCGGTGCAAAATCTGGGTGAAAACCTGGCGATGCTGTTAATGCTCGGGCTCTACTCGCTGGCGGTGAAAGTCGGTGTGCCAGTGGTGGGAATTGGCGTCGGGTTTGGTGCGCTGTTTGCGCTGGCGATTGCCGCATTATGGCTTTGGCAACGTCGCCGTTGATTTATGCGGTCTGATGCCCTCACCCCGGCCCTCTCCCAGGGAGAGGGGGCGAACACTAAAAACGGCAACGTGCGTTGCCGTTTTGCATTTATTACGGTGCAGGATACGTATAAACCTGATGCACCGCTTCAATCTCCGCTAACACCTCTTCACTCAGGTCCAGATGGAAACTCTCAATATTGGTTTTCAGCTGTTCCAGAGTGGTAGCCCCCAGCAGAGTACTGGCCACAAACGGCTGACGGCGCACGAAGGCCAGCGCCATCTGTGCGGGGTCAAGACCGTGACGCTTTGCGATATCCACATAGGCCGCAACGGCTTTCTGTGTCTGCTCGCCGCTGTAGCGGGTAAAGCGGCTAAAGAGGGTATTACGCGCCCCGGCCGGTTTTGCGCCGTTCAGGTATTTCCCCGTCAGCGTGCCAAAACCGAGGCAGGAATAGGCGAGCAGTTCCACCTCTTCATATTGTGTCACTTCCGCCAGGCCAACTTCGTAGCTGCGGTTAAGCAGGCTGTAGGGGTTTTGAATGGTGACGATGCGCGGCAGATCGTGTTTATCCGCCAGGTGCAGATAGCGCATCACGCCAAAGGCCGTTTCGTTAGACACGCCAATATAGCGGATTTTCCCCGCGCGCTGGCATTCGGTCAGCGCTTCCAGCGTTTCCAGCAGCGTAACGGCGGGAGCACTCTCATTCCAGCTGTAGCCGAGCTTACCGAAACAATTGGTTGGACGCTGTGGCCAGTGGACCTGGTACAGATCAAGATAGTCGGTTTGCAGGCGCTTCAGGCTGGCATCCAGCGCGGCGCGGATATTTTTGCGATCGAGGATTTGGTTTGGGCGGATCCCGGCATCGTTATTGCGCGAGGGGCCGCTGACTTTCGAGGCGATAACCAGCTTTTCACGGTTGCCGCGTTTTGCCAGCCAGTTACCGACGTAGGTTTCGGTAAGTCCCTGGGTTTCAGGGCGTGGCGGCACAGGGTACATCTCTGCGACATCAATCAGGTTAATGCCCTGGCTGACGGCATAATCGAGTTGTGCATGGGCATCGGCTTCGCTGTTTTGTTCACCAAATGTCATCGTGCCCAACCCCAGTTGACTTATCTCCAGAGCGCTGTGGGGGATACGGTGATAATGCATAGCCGGCTTCCTTCAATAGACATGTAGACCGCGTCAGGAACCTCCCGACAAAGGAATATAAACATGGCAGAGGGGAAGCAAAAGGGGAAGAAAAAAATCAAAAAGGCCAGTACGCTACTGACCTCTGACTGTTATCGCTCAATAATTTGCGAAACTTCGTCGCGATTGATCTGCATTTTATTGCCTGCCTGGTCGTGGTAGCTGACCAGACCGGTATCGTCGTCGACTTCGGGTTTGCCGTCGGTCAGGATCATCCGGCCATCTTTTGTCGCCATAACGTAATCGCTGCTACAGCCCGATACAGCAAACGCCAACCCGACTGCTGAAATTAACACCGCCCATTTTTTCATCGTTATCGTCCTCATCTGGCTCGTATCAAATCATAGTGTAGTATTAACCCGTTATGAAAACAGGGAGAAGCAGTAAAATCTTAAAAACCAGGCGATTATGTTTGTTAGCTCGCAAAATAAGTAAAAATCTATGTTTTTAGTAAGAAATGACGAGCAAGCAGTGCGCCGGTGAAATTCTTTTTGAGATAAAAACCGCGCGGCAACGTCAGTATCGGCTCGCCCATTGCGCCGATCGCCTCGGTCAGCGCTTTGCTGTTAGCCGCCTTTGGGCGCAGCTGTAACACTTCTCCGTGTCGGGCGGTGATGCGCTCCACCTGCCCGAGCACGATCATGTCCATCAGCTCTTCCCAGTCCAGACGCAGCTGATGCTCTTCCTCTTCATCCGGGCTCCAGAGCAGTGGCGCGCCAACGCGACGCTCAGCCAGTGGGATCTGACGTTCACCTTCAACCGGAACCCACAGCACGCGCTTCAGCTTATGGCGCACGTGGCTGGTCTCCCACGTCACGCCGGTGTTACCGGTTAAAGGCGCAACGCAGACAAACGTGGTCTCCAGAGGCTTGCCCTGGCTGTCGATGGGAATGGTTTTTAACTCTACGCCAAGGGCGGCAAAATCTTGCTCTGGTTTGCTCCCGGCGCTGGCACCCAGCCACAGTTCCAGCAGCATGCCGATCCAGCCTTTATCTCGTTTCAGATCCTTCGGGATCGGAAGCCCTGCCATCGCCGCCAGTTCGCCCAGCGAGAAACCCGCCAGACGCTGAGCCTGCTGCAGCAACTGACGCTCGCTTGACGGCGGTGTGAGCAAGGGGGTAAGCGGATGCATGAAGGTAACCTTTTGATTAAAAAATAAACGAAGAAATTGTCCCTTGTGGATAGAGTTTAACTTTTTCTGTACCAATATTCCATGCCTATGATTTATAGGTTTTTTTATCGAAAATTTAGCACCAGATCTGAAACGTAAAATGGGTTGTTCAAATCTGGTCACTGACAATAAACAGGATCTTACACCATGTTATCCACAGAAAAGTGGGATAACTGGGCATAACCCTGACTACTGTTTCAATTTACAGCCTTGACGTGCGACGAAAATCCAAATTTCAGACAAATTGTGTTTAACTTATTGGCACAATCTGTGGATAAAACCGACGCTGTTCGATCTTTCATCAGCACGATGATCCCTGGTGTGATGATCGTCACGCTATTCTCTTTTTTGTTGATGGTTTCGTACTTAACTGCATGAAAATAATAATTTTATATAATTTCATTAAAAGAGGGAGCCTGACGGTGATTCAGGTTGTTCATGGGTAATCAGACACTTCTTCACAACTATATCCACAGAAAAGGTGAATAAAATTCCCTTCGCAGCTGCACTTCTGTTTATAACTCTGCCCTTATTTGTGAGTTATTCAAATGTTATTAGGTTGCAGGCCTGTAAGAGAGTGGTTTACCGCCTCCCTGTAGTGTGAAACAATCATTCATATATAAGGTTTAGATTGGGGTAGTCCGGTGATTGATGACGATGGCTACCGCCCGAACGTAGGAATAGTAATTTGTAATCGTCAGGGCCAGGTCATGTGGGCAAGGCGATATGGTCAGCACTCCTGGCAGTTCCCGCAAGGTGGGATCAATCCGGGAGAGTCCCCAGAACAAGCGATGTACCGGGAGCTTTTTGAAGAGGTCGGTTTAAGCCGTAAAGATGTTCGCATCCTGGCCTCGACCCGCAACTGGTTGCGTTACAAGTTACCGAAACGTTTGGTGCGTTGGGACACAAAGCCGGTTTGTATCGGCCAGAAACAGAAGTGGTTTCTTCTGCAGTTGGTGGGCAACGATTCAGACATCAATATGCAAACCAGCAGTACGCCGGAGTTCGATGGCTGGCGCTGGGTAAGCTATTGGTATCCTGTTCGTCAGGTCGTGTCATTTAAACGCGATGTTTACCGTAGGGTGATGAAAGAGTTTGCAAGTGTGGTTATGCAGCTTCAGGAGATCCCGCCTAAGCCGCAAAGCGCACCTGCCTGGCGACGTAAAAGAGGTTAAGCTACGCAAATCATGCTCACCCGCTTGCGAGAAATAGTCGAGAAGGTGGCCAGTGCTCCGCGTCTGAACGAGGCGTTGAATATTCTGGTTACTGACATCTGTCTTGCGATGGAGACCGAGGTCTGTTCGGTGTATCTGGCCGACCACGATCGGCGCTGCTATTACCTGATGGCGACCCGTGGTTTGAAAAAACCACGGGGACGAACCGTAACGCTCGCATTTGATGAAGGGATTGTCGGTCTGGTTGGACGGCTGGCGGAACCCATCAACCTTGCCGATGCGCAAAAACACCCCAGTTTTAAATACATTCCTTCCGTAAAAGAAGAGCGCTTCCGCGCTTTCCTTGGTGTGCCAATTATCCAGCGTCGTCAGCTGCTCGGCGTTCTGGTCGTCCAGCAGCGTGAGCTGCGTCAGTACGATGAAAGCGAAGAGTCATTCCTCGTTACGCTGGCCACACAGATGGCGGCGATCCTCTCACAGTCTCAGCTTGCTGCGCTTTTTGGTCAGTATCGTCATACGCGTATCCGTGCTCTTCCGGCCTCGCCAGGCGTGGCGATTGCTGAAGGCTGGATGGACGCCACGCTGCCGTTAATGGAGCAGGTGTACGAAGCCTCCACGCTTGATGAAGCGCTGGAGCGCGAGCGTCTTACCGCAGCCCTGGAAGAGGCGGCGAATGAATTTCGTCGCTACAGCAAACGCTTTGCGGCGGGTGCGCAAAAAGAGACGGCGGCTATCTTTGACCTCTATTCACACCTGCTCTCAGACGCGCGTTTGCGTCGTGAGCTTTTTGCCGAGGTGGATAAAGGTTCGGTAGCAGAATGGGCCGTTAAAAAGGTTATCGAAAAGTTTGCTGAACAGTTTGCTGTATTAACTGACGGTTATCTGAAGGAGCGCGCCGGAGATTTACGCGCGCTGGGCCAACGTCTGCTGTTCCATCTGGATGACACCATTCAGGGGCCAAATGCCTGGCCAAAACGGTTTGTCCTGGTTGCCGATGAACTCTCGGCAACCACGCTGGCTGAACTGCCTCAGGACCGGCTGGCCGGCGTCGTGGTGCGCGATGGTGCCGCCAACTCACATGCCGCCATTATGGTACGTGCGCTGGGTATTCCTACCGTTATGGGGGCGGATATCCAGCCGTCGGTACTGCACCGACGCACGCTGGTGGTTGATGGTTACCGCGGTGAACTGCTGGTCGATCCTGAGCCGGTTCTGCTTCAGGAATATCAGCGTCTCATCAGCGAAGAGAATGAATTAAGCAAGCTGGCGGAAGATGACGTTAACCTGCCTGCGCAACTCAAAAGCGGAGAGCGGATCAAAGTCATGCTCAACGCGGGCTTAAGCCCGGAACACGAGGAGAAGCTTGGCAGCCGCATCGACGGCATCGGTTTATACCGCACTGAAATCCCGTTTATGTTGCAAAGTGGTTTCCCCTCCGAAGAGGAGCAGGTGGCGCAGTATCAGGGCATGTTGCAGATGTTTAACGACAAGCCCGTCACCCTGCGTACCCTGGATGTCGGGGCGGATAAACAGCTGCCGTATATGCCGATCAGCGAAGAGAACCCATGCCTGGGCTGGCGCGGGATCCGTATTACGCTCGATCAGCCGGAGATCTTTCTGATCCAGGTGCGCGCCATGCTGCGCGCCAACGCGGCGACGGGGAATCTCAGCATCTTACTGCCGATGGTGACCAGTATTGATGAGATCGACGAAGCGCGGCGCCTGATCGAACGTGCTGGCCGGGAAGTGGAAGAGATGATTGGCTATGCGATCCCTAAACCACGGATCGGTGTCATGCTCGAAGTGCCATCGATGGTCTTTATGTTGCCGCAGCTGGCTAACCGCGTTGATTTTATCTCTGTCGGTACGAACGACCTGACGCAATATATTCTGGCCGTCGATCGTAACAACACCCGCGTCGCCAGTATCTACGACAGTCTGCATCCGGCGATCATTCGCGCGTTAGCGATGATTGCCCGTGAGGCGGAGCAGTACGGCATTGATTTACGCCTGTGCGGCGAAATGGCCGGGGATTCAATGTGCGTCGCGATCCTGATTGGTCTGGGGTATCGCCACCTGTCGATGAACGGCCGTGCCGTCGCACGCGTGAAGTATTTGTTGCGACATATCGACATCAATGATGCTCGCGAGCTGGCTGAGCGCAGTCTTGAAGCGCAGCTGTCCGCGGAGGTACGGCACCAGGTGGCGGCGTTTATGGAACGACGCGGTATGGGTGGCCTGATTCGCGGCGGCCGCTAATCCTCTTACTCCCTCTCCCTGTGGTGAGAGGGCACCAGTTCGGATAAAACCCTATACACATCTTTTACATCTCTGGCGCATCCTCCACGCCCGCCTTATGCTATGATTCGCAACTTTGGAGCCTCTGCTTAAGGCAGAATCGCATTTCTACCGCTGTCCACTTTCAGCGGAATAACAACATCTTGTGGTGACAGATGAACAGTGGTTATCTGCATTTTCCGGAATTTGATCCGGTTATTTTCTCAGTAGGACCTGTTTCGCTTCACTGGTACGGTTTGATGTACCTGGTGGGCTTCATTTTTGCCATGTGGCTTGCTGGTCGTCGCGCCAGCCGTCCTGGCAGCGGCTGGACCAAAAACGAAGTGGAAAACCTGCTGTACGCGGGCTTCCTCGGCGTGTTCCTCGGTGGCCGTATTGGGTATGTGCTGTTCTATAACCTCCCGGTATTCCTGAACGATCCCCTCTACCTGTTCCGCGTCTGGGACGGCGGCATGTCCTTCCACGGCGGCCTGATTGGGGTGATCCTGGTGATGGTGATTTTTGCCAAACGCACCAAACGCAACTTCTTCCAGGTATCAGATTTTATCGCACCACTGATCCCATTTGGGCTGGGGGCTGGCCGTCTGGGCAACTTTATCAACGGTGAGCTGTGGGGGCGTGTTGACCCGAGCGTCTCTTTCACCATGCTGTTCCCCGGCTCGCGTGCAGAAGACATGGCGTTGCTGCCGTCGCATCCAGAGTGGCAATCCATTTTCGATACCTACGGCGTGCTGCCGCGTCATATGTCCCAGCTTTATGAGCTGGCGCTGGAAGGCGTCGTGCTGTTCATCATCCTGAACCTGTTTATTCGCAAACCGCGCCCGATGGGGTCTGTCTCCGGCCTGTTCCTGATTGGCTACGGCGCGTTCCGCATCATTGTTGAATTCTTCCGCCAGCCGGATGCACAGTTCACCGGTGAATGGGTACAGTACATCAGCATGGGGCAGATCCTCTCCATTCCGATGATTGTCGCGGGTGCCATTATGATGATTTGGGCGTATCGTCGTCGTCCACAGCAACAACTTTCCTGAGGAACCATGAAACAGTATCTTGAATTGATGAAAAAAGTGCTCGATGAGGGCACGCCGAAAAACGACCGTACCGGCACCGGTACGCTCTCCATTTTTGGCCACCAGATGCGCTTCAATTTACAGGAAGGCTTCCCTCTGGTGACGACCAAGCGCTGCCATCTGCGCTCGATCATTCATGAACTGCTCTGGTTCCTGCAAGGCGATACCAACGTTGCGTATCTGCACGAAAACAACGTCTCCATCTGGGACGAATGGGCAGATGAAAACGGCAACCTGGGCCCGGTTTACGGCAAGCAGTGGCGCGCATGGCCAACGCCTGATGGCCGCCATATTGACCAGATCACCACCGTGATGAACCAGCTGAAAAACGATCCGGACTCGCGCCGAATCATTGTTTCCGCCTGGAACGTGGGCGAGCTGGACAAAATGGCGCTGGCTCCGTGCCACGCGTTCTTCCAGTTCTACGTCGCTGACGGAAAGCTCTCCTGCCAGCTCTACCAGCGTTCCTGTGACGTGTTCCTCGGCCTGCCGTTTAACATTGCCAGCTATGCGCTGTTAGTCCATATGATGGCGCAGCAGTGTGACCTGGAAGTGGGGGATTTTGTCTGGACCGGTGGGGACACCCATCTCTACAGCAACCATATGGAGCAGACCCATCTCCAGCTGACCCGCGAACCGCGCGCGCTGCCGAAGCTCATCATCAAGCGCAAACCGGCGTCAATCTTTGACTACCGCTTCGATGATTTTGAGATTGAGGGCTACGACCCGCACCCTGGCATCAAAGCGCCCGTCGCTATCTGATGCGGTAAAGCGTGACACAACCGGTGCTATTTAGCGCCGGTTTTTTTTCGTCTTTATCCCGTTTCCCGAGGCGTTATCCAGAAAGCGTGCAACGCGCTGCAACTCGCTTAATCCCCTGGATAACGCCTCGTAAAACGTTAATTCGCTGCTCGCCACTTTATCGGCGCATCGCCACACTCCCCGTATGAAAAAAGAGAACGGTTTTACGCTTATTGAAACGCTGGTGGCTGTGTCGCTGGTCGTCATTCTCAGTGCCTCAGGCCTGTACGGCTGGAGCAGTTGGCAGGGGCAGCAGCGGCTGTGGCAAACCGCCAGCCAGGTGCGCGACTACCTGGTGTTTCTGCGCAACCATGCCAACCGGTACAACCGCGAGCACCGCATTACCTTGCAGCAGGTGGGGGAAAGGGCATGCCTGGTGAGTTCTGCCGTAAAAGGCTGTGAGCAGGGCAGCCCCTTTGCACTGATTCCACTCTGGCCAGAAGTCGCGGTCAGCGAGGTAACGCCGTCACTCGGGTTCTATGGATTGAGGGATACGGCATGGGCAGGGCGGATAAGAGTGCAAAGCCGTGCAGGAGCGTGGCTGATTATTGTCTCAGATGGAGGGCGCATCAGGATGTGTCAGGTCTCGCAGGGGGGACAATGTTGAAGCGTCAGCAGGGATTTTCCCTTACTGAAGTTCTGATTGCTACGGCCATCAGCAGCCTGTTATTGATCGGCGCATCGCGCTTTTTACCCGGTTTGCAGCGAGCGGTGTTACTGCAATCCGACCAGCGAGAACAGGAAGAGGAGGTCTGGCAGAGACTGTTTTCCCTCGGCAAACAGCTCCAGCGGGCAGGCTACTGTGCGGGTAACTGCCCGGGACAAGGGTTGTTAACGGGCAGGCAAGGTAGCTGTGTCATTGTGCGATGGGATGCCAACAGTAACGGCAGCTGGGATAACAGTGCATCAGAAAACGACAGCACCGGTTTTCGTCTGGAGTCGGGTGCACTGGAAACCCTGCGTGGTGCAACCTCGTGTGAAGGCAAAGGATGGGAAAAGCTCACGGATCCGGACAGGCTGGTGATCACGCACTTTATGGTGAGTAAAGTTGAACACGCCAGGTTTGCGCCTGAGTTTACTATCGAACTGGCCGCTATCCGCAAGGGCGAGCAGGGGAAGCCTTATCAGGCGGTGTATACGGTCACGGGGTACAACTTGTGAACCGTCAACGTGGAATGTCTTCCCTTGCGCTGGTTCTGCTTTTACTGGTGCTTGGTACTCTGATCCTCACCGGTCTCAACCAGCAACTCACTACGTTTAGTGCGCTCGTTGGCGGAGAAAACCGTTCATTTCAGCAGCAGGCCGCGGTGCAATCTGCGCTTGAGTGGGGACGCGTTCAGCGTTGGTCATCGGAGCCTCTGGCGCAGTGCAAACAGGCATCAGCGTGGCGAGTGTGTTTACGGCGGCTGAGTGAGACGAGTGTGCTGCTGATTGCCGGAGGCAATGACCTGCTGCTCTGGCGCTCAGGAGAGATAATCGACGGTAAAATTCACTTTTCACCCCACGGCTGGAGTGATTTTTGTCCCCTTAAGGAGCGCGCGTTATGCCAGCTACCGTAAACAAAGAGAAAGGATTTAGCATGGTTGAGGTTCTGCTGGCGATGATGCTGCTGGTGATGATCGTAACCGCACTGGCCGGTTATCACAGGGCACTGGCGGCGCGGTTTACCCTGTTTAACCAGTACCGCCAGCTCTGGCATTATGCCTGGAACCAGGCTCAGCTCTCAACGACTGCGCTGCCCGCAGGCTGGCAGGTGAGTCGGGTGCAGACAACGTACTCAGGATGTGTCAGCATCACGGTTACACTTTTTTCGCCTCTGGGGCGGCGCGGTGAGATAACGCGTCTGCATTGCCCTGTTAGCCAGTAGTCGGGAGCGTCTATGTTAAGGGTCTACCACTCAAATCGTCTGGATGTGCTGGAAGCGCTGATGGAATTTATCGTTGAGCGCGAGCGGCTGGACGACCCTTTTGAGCCTGAAATGGTGCTGGTGCAAAGCACCGGTATGGCGCAGTGGCTGCAAATGTCGCTTTCCCGTAAATTTGGCATTGCCGCGAACATTGATTTTCCGCTGCCGGCGAGCTTTATCTGGGAAATGTTTGTTCGCGTATTGCCAGACATTCCCGAGCAGAGCGCCTTCAACAAGCAGAGCATGAGCTGGAAGCTGATGGCGCTGCTGCCGGAAATGCTGCAGCACGATGAATTCGCCATGCTGCGCCACTATCTCAATGACGATACCGATAAGCGCAAGCTGTTCCAGCTGGCGTCCCGTACCGCCGATCTCTACGACCAATATCTGGTTTACCGTGCTGACTGGTTAATTCGCTGGGAAGCGGGTGAGCGGGTTGAAGGGCTACCGGAGGCGCAAATCTGGCAGGCGCCGCTGTGGAAAGCGCTGGTTGAGCATACGGAGAAACTGGGCCAGCCTAAGTGGCACCGTGCCAATTTGTACGATCGGTTTATCTCGATACTCGAAAATGCGTCGGAGCGCCCGGCCCGTCTGCCGTCACGCGTCTTTATCTGTGGGATATCCGCATTACCCCCTGTCTATCTGAAGGCGCTGAATGCGCTGGGTAAACATATTGATATTCATATTTTGTTTACCAACCCCTGCCGGCACTATTGGGGGGATATCCTCGATGAACGCTGGCTTTCACGACTGGTAACCCGCCAAAGAAAGCGCCTTTTTGAAGAGCGATCCGTCCCTTTGTTTAAAGACGGCTCCACCGCCGCGCAGCTTTTCGATGAAGACGGTATTCAGAACCTGCCCAATCCGCTGCTTGCCTCATGGGGGAAGCTGGGACGTGATTACATTCACATGCTCTCTGATATCACTTCATCGGGTGAAGGCGATGTGGATGCTTTTGTCGAGATCGCCCCGGATAACCTGCTGCATAACATTCAGCTCGATATTCTTGATCTGGAAAACCGTGCCGTTATGGGTGTGACGGCGAAAGAGTTTGAACGCAGCGACAGCAAGCGGAATCTGGATGCTGACGATCGTAGTATCACGATCCATGTGTGCCATAGCCCGCAGCGTGAGGTCGAAGTGCTTCACGACCAGTTGCTGGCGATGCTGCAGGACGATCCCGAACTCACGCCGCGTGACATCGTGGTGATGGTGGCAGACATCGATAGCTACAGCCCCTTTATTCAGGCTGTTTTCGGCAGTGCGACAGGGGAGCGATACTTGCCTTACGCTATCTCTGACCGTCGCGCTCGTCAGTCGCATCCCGCCTTGCAGGCCTTTGTTACCCTGCTTTCACTGCCGGATAGCCGCTTCATCTCGGAAGATGTCCTGGCGTTACTGGATGTTCCCGTGCTGGCCGCACGCTTCAACATCAATGAGGAAGGGCTGCGCTACCTTCGCCAGTGGGTGAATGAATCTGGCGTGCGCTGGGGGATTGATGACGACAACGTCCAGGAGTTCGAGCTTCCTCCGACCGGGCAACATACCTGGCGGTTTGGCCTGACGCGTATGCTGCTGGGCTACGCCATGGAAAGCAGCCAGGGCGAGTGGAATGAGGTGCTGCCATACGATGAGTCCAGCGGTTTGATTGCTGAACTGGTGGGGCATTTAGCGTCTCTGCTGATGCAGCTTAACCGCTGGCGTCGTGAGTTAATGCAGCCGCGTCCGCTTGAAGAGTGGCTTCCGGTTTGCAGGGCGTTGCTCAATGATTTCTTCCTGCCAGACAGTGACACCGAAGCGGCGATGGCGCTCATTGAAACGCAGTGGCAGGCTATCGTCGACGAGGGCGTGAATTCCCACTATCACGAGGCGATTCCATTGTCGCTGCTGAGGGATGAATTGACGCAGCGTCTTGACCAGGAGCGAATCAGTCAGCGTTTCCTGGCGGGCCCAATCAATATCTGCACGCTGATGCCAATGCGTTCAATCCCCTTTAAGGTGGTCTGTTTGCTCGGCATGAATGACGGCGTTTATCCTCGCGCCCTGGCGCCGCTGGGGTTCGATTTAATGAGCGCAAATCCAAAGCGGGGTGACCGTAGTCGTCGTGATGATGACCGCTATCTTTTCCTCGAAGCGCTCATCTCTGCCCAGAGTAAGCTCTATATCAGCTATATCGGCCGCTCCATTCAGGATAACAGCGAGCGCTTCCCCTCCGTTCTGGTGCAGGAGTTAGTGGATTATATCGGCCAGAGCCACTATCTGGCGGGTGATGAAGCCCTTAACTGTGATGAAAGCGAACAGCGGGTCAAGGCGCATATCACCTGTGTCCACAGCCGTATGCCGTTTGACCCGATGAACTACGTTGTTAGCGAACAGCAGAGCTATGCCCGCGAGTGGCTACCGGCGGCGAAAAAGGAGGGGAGAGCACATACGGATTTCATTCAGACACTTGACCCGCTGCCCATTAACACCCTGACTTTTGAACAGCTTCAACGCTTTTGGGCGCATCCTGTTCGCGCCTTCTTCCAGCAACGATTGCAGGTCAACTTCCGTTCTGAAGAGAGCGAAATTCCGGATGCAGAGCCTTTTACGCTGGAAGGGCTGGAGCGCTATCAGTTAAATCTGCAACTGCTGAATGCACTGGTTGACGAGGAAGATGCTGACAAGCTTTATCGCCGCTATCGTGCGGCAGGGCAACTGCCTTACGGCGCGTTTGGGGAGATCGTCTGGGAGGCGCAATGCCAGGAGATGAACGCTCTGGCGGAGCGCGTAAGGGAGCACCGTCAGCCCGGACAAAGTCTTGAAATCGATCTCAGCTGCAATGGCATCCAGCTCACCGGCTGGCTCACTCAGGTTCAGCCTGATGGGCTGCTGCGCTGGCGGCCTTCACTGCTCAGCGTTTCACAAGGATTGCAACTCTGGCTGGAACATCTTGTCTACAGTGCGTTGGGCCACAAAGGCGAAAGCCGGATCTTCGTGCGCAAAGAGGGCGAGTGGCGCTTTCCGCCAATGGAGGCAGATCAGGCGTTTCGCTACCTCTCTTTGTACATTGAAGGCTATCTCCAGGGAATGAACAAACCCCTGCTGTTATTGCCTGAAAGTGGTGGTGCGTGGATAAAAGCCTGTTACGACGCACAGAATGATGCGATGTTAACGGATGAGGCTTCTCTGCAGAAAGCGCGCAGTAAATTTATGCAGGCCTATGAAGGGAACATGATGGTGCGCGGCGAGGGGGAAGATGTCTGGTATCAGCGCCTATGGCGCACGCTCGAACCAGAGTACTTTGAGGCTATCACGGAAGAGGCAAAGCGCTACCTGTTACCGTTGTTTAAATTTAATCAGTCCTGAGCGCTGTATAAAAATTGCGCAGTATGGGGTGTTCATTTATGATGCACTTCTTATCACGGACTGATGTACCCCCAATAAAGAGATGTTGGCGTGTCCAGCACGCAGTGTGTTAATGATGTTTACCCTAAATAATTCGAGTTGCAGGAAGGCGGCAAGGGCGTGAATCCCCCCGGAGCTTACATTAGTAAGTAACTGGGGTGAACGCACGTAGCCAACGCACATGCAACTTGAAGTATGACGGGGATAGCCGTGATAAAGAGGTCGTAATGCCAGGCAGCACCGTGTTCAAAGCGTTTGTTTTGTTTATCGCCCTTTGGGCTCCCTTCACTCAGGCAGACTCCGGTTGGCAACCCGTTCAGGACACTATCCGTAAGAGCGAAAAAGACACCCGGCAGTATCAGGCGATCCGGCTTGATAACGGCATGACCGTGCTGCTGGTTTCCGATCCGCAGGCGGTGAAATCCCTCTCGGCATTGGTCGTGCCGATTGGATCGCTGGAAGATCCTGAGGCTCATCCGGGGCTGGCGCATTACCTCGAACACATGACGTTAATGGGGTCAAAGAAGTATCCGCAGCCGGATAGCCTGTCCGAATTTCTAAAAATGCATGGCGGCAGCCACAATGCCAGCACGGCACCTTACCGCACGGCCTTTTATCTCGAAGTCGAAAATGACGCGCTGGACGGGGCGGTTGATCGTCTTGCGGATGCTATCGCCGCGCCGCTGCTGGATAAAAAATACGCCGATCGTGAACGCAATGCGGTGAATGCCGAACTGACGATGGCCCGTACCCGAGACGGTATGCGTATGGCGCAGGTCAGCGCTGAGACGATCAACCCGGCGCACCCGGGTGCACGCTTCTCGGGCGGCAATCTGGAGACGCTCAGCGATAAACCCGGCAGCCCGGTCATTGATGCTCTGCATGCGTTTCGCGACAAATACTACTCAGCCAACCTGATGAAGGCGGTTATTTACAGCAATAAACCACTGCCTGAACTGGCTGGTTTGGCGGCAAAAACGTTTGGCCGGGTGCCAAATAAAAATATCGACCTGCCCAAGATTGACGTGCCGGTTGTCACGGACGCGCAAAAAGGGATTGTCATCCACTATGTTCCTGCCATGCCCCGCAAAGTGCTGCGCGTTGAGTTCCGCATTGATAACAACACCGCACAGTTTCGCAGCAAAACCGACGAGCTGGTGACCTACCTGATTGGTAACCGCAGTCCGGGAACATTATCCGACTGGCTGCAAAAACAGGGGCTGGTGGAAGGGATTCGCGCCGATTCGGATCCTGTTGTAAACGGCAACAGCGGCGTGCTGGCAATTTCCGCTACCCTGACCGATAAAGGGCAGGCGAACCGTGATGAAGTGGTTGCCGCTATCTTCAGCTACCTCTCTTTGCTGCGTGAGAAAGGCGTCGATAAGCGCTATTTTGATGAACTCGCTCATGTGCTGGATCTCGATTTCCGTTACCCGTCCATCACCCGCGACATGGATTATGTGGAGTGGCTGGCGGATACCATGATCCGCGTGCCGGTGGAACACACTCTCGATGCGGTCAATATTGCCGATCGCTATGATGCGGCGGCGTTAAAAGCGCGCCTGGCGATGATGACCCCGCAAAATGCCCGTATCTGGTACATCAGCCCGAACGAACCGCATAACAAAACGGCCTACTTTGTCGATGCACCTTATCAGGTAGACAAGATCGGCGACCAGACCTTCGCTGCCTGGCAAAAGAAGGCTGGAGAGATTGCGTTGACGTTGCCGGAACTGAACCCTTACATTCCGGATGATTTTACGCTTATCAAAACCACTAAGGATTATCCGCACCCCCAGCTCATTGTCGATGAGCCGACGCTGCGCGTGGTGTATACCCCAAGCCGTTATTTCGCGAGCGAGCCAAAGGTGGATGTCAGCGTGGTGCTGCGTAATCCGAAAGCGATGAATAGTGCCAAAAATCAGGTGATGTTCGCGCTTAATGACTATCTCGCGGGTATCGCGCTCGATCAGCTTAGCAACCAGGCAGCCGTTGGCGGGATCAGCTTCTCCACCAATGCCAACAATGGTTTGATGCTGAATGCAAATGGCTATACCCAGCGTTTGCCTCAGCTGTTCCAGGCACTGCTGGAGGGCTATTTTAGCTATACGCCGACGGAAGAGCAGCTTGAGCAGGCCAAGTCCTGGTATGCGCAGATGATGGATTCTGCGGAAAAGGGCAAAGCCTACGATCAGGCGCTGATGCCAGCGCAAATGCTGTCGCAAATCCCGTATTTCCAGCGTGAAGAACGCCGGGCATTGCTGCCATCTATCTCATTAAAAGAGGTGCTGGCTTACCGTGATGCGCTGAAAACTAACACGCGTCCTGAGTTCCTTATCGTCGGTAACATGAGCGAGGATCAGGCTAAAACGCTGGCAGAGAATGTCCGCACTCAGCTGGGTTCGAAAGGCGACGAGTGGTGCCGTAACCAGGACGTGCTGGTTGAGAAAAAACAGAATGTGATTTTTGAAAAAGCGGGGAGCAGTACCGATTCCGCGCTGGCTGCAGTGTTTGTGCCCACGGGCTATGACGAATTCTCCGGGGCCGCACAGAGCGCGGTGCTGGGGCAGATTATTCAGCCGTGGTTCTATAACCAACTGCGCACGGAAGAGCAGCTTGGCTACGCGGTATTTGCTTTCTCGATGAACGTAGGCCGTCAGTGGGGGCTGGGCTTCCTGCTGCAAAGCAGCGATAAACAACCGGCCTATCTCTGGCAGCGCTATCAGGCCTTCTTCCCGCAGGTGGAAGCAAAGCTGCGGGCCATGAAGCCGGAAGAATTTGCCCAGATCCAGCAGGCCGTCATTGCGCAGGTGATGCAGCCGCCGCAGACGCTGGGCGAAGAGGCATCGCAGCTGAGCAAAGATTTTGATCGCGGTAATATGAAATTTGATTCGCGTGATAAAGTAGTGGCCGAGATAAAACAGCTGACGCCGCAGAAGGTTGCGGACTTCTTCCATCAGGCCGTGATTAAGCCGCAGGGCATCACCATTCTGTCTCAGGTTTCCGGTAGCCAGAACGGGAAAACGGAGTACGTGAACCCGCACGGCTGGAAAGTCTGGAAGAGCGTCAGCGCGCTGCAGCAATCAATGCCCTGGAGTAAGAAAGAATGACCGATACCGCTGAGTCCCTTGATCCCTTACGTTTACCTCTACAGGGTGAACGATTGATTGAAGCCTCAGCGGGAACGGGAAAAACGTTTACCATTGCCGCGCTCTATCTGCGCCTGCTGTTAGGGCTTGGCGGTAACGCTGCTTTTCCGCGCCCTTTGAGCGTTGAAGAGCTGTTGGTCGTGACCTTTACCGAGGCCGCCACCGCTGAGTTGCGCGGCCGTATTCGTACCAATATTCACGAACTGCGCATCGCCTGCCTGCGCCAGAGTACGGATAACCCTCTCTACGCGAGCCTTCTGGAAGAAATTGCTGATAAGCAGCAGGCCGCCCAGTGGCTGCTCCTTGCGGAACGACAGATGGACGAAGCGTCCGTCTTCACCATTCACGGGTTTTGCCAGCGCATGCTGAGCCTGAATGCGTTCGAATCCGGCATGCTGTTTGAACAACAACTCATTGAAGATGAATCCGTGCTGCGCTATCAGGCCTGTGCGGATTTCTGGCGTCGCCACTGCTACCCGTTACCGCGCGATATCGCCGAAGCGGTACATGCCTTGTGGAAAGGGCCAGAGGCACTGCTGCGCGCCATCGATCGTTATCTTCAGGGGGAAGCGCCGGTCATCAAATCGCCGCCGCCAGCGGATGAAACCCTGGCCTCACGCCATGAAAAAATCATCGCGCGAATCGCAGACATCAAGCAAAAATGGAATGAATCAGTCGGCGAGATTGAGGCGATCATCGAGAGTTCCGGGATTGACAGACGCAAGTTCAACCGTGGCAACCAGGGAAAATGGATCGAGAAGATCAGCGCATGGGCGAAGGAAGAGACGCGCGGTTATCAGCTTCCGGACGCGCTGGAGAAATTCTCACAGCGTTTCCTGGTTGAGCGGACCAAAGCCGACGGCATTGTGCCTGAACATCCCCTGTTTGTGGCAATTGAAACTCTGCTGGCGGAGCCCCTGACGCTTAACGATCTGATGATCACCCGTGCGATGACGGAAATTCGCGATGCCGTGGCGCGCGAAAAGCGCCGCCGGGGCGAGCTGGGGTTTGATGACATGCTGAGTCGCCTTGATGCGGCGTTGTGCAGCGAAAATGGCGAAGCGCTTGCAGAGGCGATTCGTACTCGCTTCCCGGTCGCAATGATTGACGAGTTTCAGGATACCGACCCTCAGCAGTACCGTATTTTCCGCCGTATCTGGCGCCATCAGCCCGGCACCGCACTGCTGTTAATCGGCGATCCGAAGCAGGCCATTTACGCTTTCCGCGGTGCGGATATTTTCACCTACATGAAGGCCCGCAGTGAGGTTGATGCGCACTATACGCTCGATACCAACTGGCGATCCTCTCCCGGCATGGTGGAAAGCGTTAACGCGCTGTTCAGCCGCATGGATATGGCGTTTATGTTCCGGGAAATCCCGTTTCTGCCGGTCAAATTTGCCCCGAAAAACGATTCGTTGCGCTTCGAATTCAACGGCGAGACGCAGCCCGCCATGCACTTCTGGCTGCTGGACGGCGAAGGCTGTGGCGTCGCCGACTATCAAAATGCCATGGCCCAGTACTGTGCGGCGCAAATAAGGGACTGGCTCAGCGCAGGCGCGCGTGGAGATGCGTTGCTATGGAAGGGCGATAAACCCGCGCCGGTAAAAGCATCCGATATCACGGTGCTGGTGCGAAGCCGCCAGGAGGCCGCGCTTATTCGCGACGCCCTGACGCTACTGAATATTCCGTCCGTCTATCTTTCCAACCGCGACAGCGTTTTTGAAACGCTGGAAGCCCAGGAGATGCTTTGGCTGCTGCAGGCCGTGCTGGCGCCAGAGCGTGAGAGTGCGCTGCGCAGTGCACTGGCGAGTGCGATGCTCGGGCTGAATGCGCGTGATATTGATGTGCTCAACAATGACGAAGCCGCGTGGGATGCCGTGGTAGAAGAGTTTGTTCGCTACCGCGAAAAATGGCAAAAGCGCGGCGTGATGGCGATGGTGCGCGAGCTCATGGCAGAGCGTCACATTGCGGAGAACATGCTCGCAACCGCGGGCGGCGAGCGCCGTCTGACCGATATTCTGCATATCAGCGAACTGCTGCAGGAAGCGGGGACACAGCTGGAGAGCGAGCATGCCCTGGTGCGCTGGCTGGCGCAGCAGATTGCCGACCCGAACAGTAATTCGTCCAGCCAGCAGATGCGCCTTGAGAGTGATAAACACCTGGTGCAAATCGTCACCATTCACAAATCGAAAGGCCTGGAATATCCGCTGGTCTGGCTGCCCTTTATCGCCAATTACCGCGTTCAGGATCAGGCTTTTTACCACGATCGCGAGTCGTTTGAAGCGGTACTCGATCTCAGCAACGCAGAGTCAAGCGTTGAGCTGGCCGAAGCCGAGCGTCTGGCAGAAGATCTGCGTCTGCTTTATGTGGCGCTGACCCGCTCGGTCTGGCACTGCAGCCTGGGCGTTGCGCCGCTGTTTCGTCGCCGGGGCGATAAGAGCGGCGAGAGTGATTTTCATCTGAGTGCGCTGGGAAGGCTTATCCAGCGAGGCGAACCCAAAGATGCTGCCGGTCTGCGCCAGTGCATCGAATCTCTTTGCTCAGAGCATGTTGCCCTGCATATTCCGTCTCAGCCCGACAACAGCCGCTGGCAGACGCCGGAACAGAGAACGTCAGAGCTGCATGCCCGCCAGGTTGCCCGCACGATTGCCGACGACTGGCGCGTTACCAGTTACTCCGGTTTACAGCAGCACGGGCAAAGCGTTGCTCAGGATTTGATGCCTAAACTGGACGTAGATGCCGCAGGCGCAGGAAGCGTGCCCGCTGAACCGGTGCTCACACCGCATCAGTTCCCGCGTGGGGCCTCGCCGGGCACGTTTTTACACAGCCTGTTTGAAGAGCTGGATTTTACCCAGCCGGTCTCTGAAGAATGGGTGCTGAAGATGCTCCAGAGCGGCGGCTACGACGCCCAATGGCAGCCGGTTCTCACCGACTGGCTCCGCGCTGTTTTGCACGCGCCGCTCACGACACAGGGGATTTCCCTCAGCCAGCTGACCGCCAAAGATAAACAGGTCGAAATGGAGTTTTATCTCCCCATCGCCAGCCCGCTCAGGGCCGACGCGCTTGACGCGTTGATCCGTGAGTACGATCCGTTATCCGCCGGGTGCCCACCGCTCAACTTCCGCCAGGTTCAGGGGATGTTAAAAGGGTTCATCGACCTGATTTTCCGCCACGAAGGGCGCTACTACCTGCTGGATTACAAATCGAACTGGCTGGGTGAGAACAGCGAAGCCTATACCCAACAGGCGATGGCCTCAGCGATGCAAATGCATCGCTACGACCTGCAGTATCAGCTCTATACCCTGGCGTTGCACCGGTACCTGCGCCATCGCATGGCCGATTACCGTTACGAAGACCATTTTGGCGGCGTTATTTACCTGTTCCTGCGCGGCGTGGATGCTAACGACCCGCAGTCGGGCGTTTTTAGCACCCGTCCGGATGCGGAGCTGATTGAAAAAATGGATAACCTGTTTGCTGCACGCACAGAGGAGGTGGCATGACGATGCAGGCGCTATTGCTGGAGGCGGTAGAACAACGATTATTGCGCCACCTGGACGTGCAGTTTGCCATGATGGTGGCGGGCGAGGAGCCAGCCGTTATGCTCGCTGCCGCCATTCTGAGTAAAGACGCAGGCGAGGGGCATGTGTGCCTTCCGCTGTCGCGTCTGGCTGTGGATGAGAAAATGCCTCCGGCGCTGCAGTCGTGTTTCGCACTGCTCGGTGAGGCAGTGGACTGGCAGGCGATATTACTCCGCTCGCCTGCCGTCAGCGCGACCGATACCGGGACGCCACTGATTTTGACCGGCGAGCGTTTGTATCTGAACCGACTCTGGCGTAACGAACTGACGGTGGCGCGCTTCTTCAGCGAGACCAACGCCCCGCTTCCCTGCGATGAAGCGCAGCTCCGGCAAGTGCTGGATACGCTGTTTACCTCTGACGACGCGACTGACTGGCAGAAAGTGGCGGCCGCCGTGGCGTTAACGCGGCGGATCTCGGTGATTTCGGGCGGCCCGGGCACCGGGAAAACAACGACGGTGGCAAAACTGCTTGCCGCGCTGATTCAGTTATCCGGTGAGCAAAAGTGTCGTATTCGTCTGGCGGCTCCCACCGGTAAAGCCGCGGCACGTCTGACGGAGTCATTAGGCGGTGCCCTGCAAAAATTGCCGCTCACAGGGGAACAGCTTGCGCTTTTTCCCAATGAAGCCAGCACGTTGCATCGGTTACTTGGCGCGCAGCCGGGTAGCCAGCGTCTGCGCTACCATGCCGGTAACCCGCTACACCTGGATGTGCTGGTGGTGGATGAAGCGTCGATGATTGACCTGACGATGATGTCGCGGCTGATCGATGCTTTGCCGCCTCATGCGCGGGTCATTTTCCTCGGCGACCGTGACCAGCTAGCGTCCGTGGAAGCCGGGGCCGTGCTGGGTGATATCTGCACCTATGCCAGTCTGGGTTATACCGCGGAACGCGCGGAGGAGTTGGCCCGCCTGACAGGGTGTTCCCTTGCGGCGGAACAGCACTCAATCGCGGGCGCGCTGCGCGACAGCTTGTGCCTGCTGCAAAAAAGCTACCGTTTCGGCAGCGACTCCGGCATCGGGCAGCTTGCGTCGGCGGTGAACCGGGGAGACCGGCACACGACCTGTGCGGTGTTTGACGGTACCTTTACCGACATTGAGAAAAAATCGCTGCAAAGTGGGGAAGAGTATCAGGCGATGCTGGATGATGCCCTGCTGGGGTATCAACATTTTCTTACCGGCGTACAACAGCAACGTCCGCCGGAGCAGGTGATTGCCGCGTTTGGCGAATATCAGTTGCTCTGCGCGTTGAGGGAGGGGCCGTTTGGCGTCAGCGGCCTGAATGACAGGCTGGAACAGCTGCTGGCGCAGAAACGTAAAATCAACCGTACCCTGCACTCGCGCTGGTATGAAGGACGCCCGGTGATGATTTCCCGCAACGACAGTGCGCTGGGGTTGTTTAATGGCGATATCGGCATTGCACTCGATCGCGGGCAGGGGTTGCGCGTCTGGTTCCAGATGCCGGATGGTAGCGTGAAGTCCTTCCAGCCCAGCCGTTTGCCCGAGCATGAAACTGCGTGGGCGATGACGGTGCATAAATCGCAGGGCTCTGAGTTTAACCATGCGGCGTTGATCCTGCCGACGCAGCTTTCACCTGTCGTTACCCGCGAGTTGATCTATACCGCCATCACGCGTGCGCGTCAGCGCCTGTCGCTGTATACCGATGAACGCGTGCTGATGCAGGCCATCGCCACCCGCACGGAACGCCGAAGCGGGCTGGGCGCAATCTTTGAGTCTCTCTGAATGGGGGACGAAATGCAGGCCGGGTAAGCGCAGCGCTTCCCGGCAAGTGGCGTATTATCCCAGGTCGGCCATCAGCACTTTTGAACGGCGCTGATAGTTGTACATCTCTTTCTTCGTTTCCGGCAGGGAATCGATATCCACCGGCGTGAACCCGCGTTCCTGGAACCAGTGAATGCTGCGCGTGGTCAGGACGAACAGCTTGCTCAATCCCATCTGGCGCGCCTGCGCCGCCACGCGCTCTAGCAGCATTTCTCCGCGAGAAGAGCTCCGGTAGTCAGGATGCACAGCCACACAGGCCATTTCACCGATCTTCTCTTCCGGGAACGGATAGAGCGCGGCGCAGGCAATGGTCAGGTTATCGCGCTGAATAATGGTGAATTTGTCGATCTCCATCTCCAGCTGTTCACGGGAACGACGCACCAGAATACCCTGCTGTTCCAGCGGGCGGATCAGTTCCAGAATACCGCCGATATCGTTGATGGTCGCGCGGCGTATCTGCTCCGCACTCTCCATGACAATCTGGGTGCCGATGCCATCCCGGGAGAAGAGCTCCTGCAGTAAGGCCCCGTCTTCCTGATAGCTGATCAGGTGGCTACGGCGCACGCCGCTACGGCAGGCCTTCACCGCACCACGCAGAAAACGCACGGTGCCGGAGTGGTAATCTCCTTCGGCCTCCAGCGCTTCCACGCGCGCCTGGGCTTCATTCGGGAAGAGTTCCGGCACAATCACCCCTTCATCGTTAACGACGCCCTGTGAGGAGCAAAACCCAATCATTTTTTCCGCCTTCAGCTTGATAGCCAGCTGGGTGGCAATCTCTTCTGACGTGAGGTTGAAGCTTTCGCCGGTCACGGATACCGCCACCGGGCCCATGAGCACGATGGCACCGCTGTCCAGCTGACGGTGAATGGCCTCTTCATCAATACGACGAATGCGACCGCTGTGGCAGTAATCCACGCCATCGTCCACGCCGAGGGGCTGGGCGATGATAAAGTTGCCGCTCACGACGTTGATATGCGCCCCCTGCAGCGGCGTGTTGTTCAGACTCATCGACAGGCGAGCCGTAATATCCAGCTGCAGCAGCCCCGCCGCCTGTTTCACCAGTTCCAGGGTTTTCGCATCTGTGACGCGGGTATGTTTGTGATAAATCGGCTCGTGGTGGTGAGCGGCCAGGTTGGCATCGATCTGCGGGCGCGCGCCGTAGACCACCACCAGGCGGATTCCGAGACTGTGCAGCAGGCCTATGTCATTGACAATGCTTGAAAAGTTTTCATGTTCAATGGCTTCGCCACCAAGCATGATGACAAACGTTTTTCCCCGGTGGGCGTTGATATAGGGAACAGAATGGCGGAATCCCTGGACCAGTTCGGTTCTACGTTCCTTCACCATGGCACAACCCTTAATGAATGTTTATTCGTAATTTCTGTATTTTTATTCGATTGTGGCCGCGTGTGCAAGTGCAAATTTTCTGCGACCCACAGAAATGAATAAGTAATCCGTGCGTTAGCAGCGAATTGTTTACCCTTTTATAGATGACAGTTTATGCGTCATTCGTTAAAGTTTTCGGTCAATCTGGACTTTTGTATATCAGTTCGTTTTCTTGCTCGGGAGAAGCATGTCGGGATCCAATTCAGCAATAAGCCGCCGCCGTTTGTTAAAAGGGGCCGGGGCAATGTGGTTGCTTAGCGTCAGCCAGGTCGGCCTTGCCGCCACGAGTCAGGTGGTGGCGGTGCGCGTCTGGCCGTCGTCGACGTACACGCGCGTGACGGTCGAATCCAATCGTGTGCTGAAATATAAGCAATTTGCCCTCAGCAATCCTGAACGTGTGGTAGTGGATCTCGAAGGCGTGAACCTTAACTCCGTGCTGAAGGGGATGGCGGCGCAGATCCGCGGTGACGATCCGTTTATTAAATCGGCGCGCGTCGGGCAGTTTGATCCGCAAACCGTGCGTATGGTGTTTGAGCTCAAACAGAACGTGAAGCCGCAGCTGTTCGCTCTCGCCCCTGTGGCGACGTTTAAAGAGCGTCTGGTAATTGATCTCTACCCAGCCAATGCAACGGATATTCAGGATCCGCTTCTGGCCCTGCTGGAGGATTACAACAAAGGCGATCTGCAACGTCAGGTTCCGCCTGCGCAAAGTGGTCCGCAGCCGGGCAAAGCGGGGCGCGATCGCCCGATTGTGATCATGCTCGATCCTGGCCACGGCGGCGAAGACTCCGGTGCGGTGGGGAAATATCATACGCGGGAGAAAGACGTGGTGCTGCAAATTGCCCGTCGTCTGAAGGCGTTGATTGATAAAGAGGGCAATATGCGCGCCTACATGACGCGCAATGAAGATGTCTTTATCCCGCTGAAAGTTCGCGTGGCAAAAGCGCAGAAGCAGCGCGCCGATCTCTTCGTCTCGATCCACGCAGATGCCTTTACCAGCCGTCAGCCGAGTGGATCGTCAGTGTTTGCGCTCTCAACCAAAGGCGCGACCAGTACCGCGGCGCGTTACCTGGCCGACACTCAGAACGCCTCGGATCTGATCGGTGGCGTGAGCAAAAGCGGTGACCGCTACGTCGACCACACGATGTTCGATATGGTGCAGTCCCTGACCATTAACGACAGCCTGAAGTTTGGTAAAGCGGTGCTGGGCAAGCTGGGTAACATCAATAAGCTGCATAAAAACAGCGTTGAACAGGCCGGGTTTGCGGTGCTTAAAGCGCCGGATATTCCCTCCATACTGGTCGAAACGGCGTTTATCAGTAACGTTGAAGAGGAGCGTAAGCTCAAGACGGCAAAATTCCAGCAGGAGGTGGCGGAGTCGATTCTGGCGGGGATTCGGGCGTATTTCTCAGACGGGGCGACGCTGGCGCGACGCGGATAGCGCATTCAGCCGGGTGAAACGCCCGGCACATTCACAAACGACAGATACAAAAAAACACCCTTCAGGGTGTTTATTGTTTTTAGAAGTGTTGGTTGCGGGGGCCGGATTTGAACCGACGACCTTCGGGTTATGAGCCCGACGAGCTACCAGGCTGCTCCACCCCGCGTCCGTCTTTCTACTCTTGTAGAAACTTACTTCTTCAAATTTGATTGGTTGCGGGGGCCGGATTTGAACCGACGACCTTCGGGTTATGAGCCCGACGAGCTACCAGGCTGCTCCACCCCGCGTCCGTCTTTCTACTGTCGTAGAAGATACTTCATCAAATTTTAATTGGTTGCGGGGGCCGGATTTGAACCGACGACCTTCGGGTTATGAGCCCGACGAGCTACCAGGCTGCTCCACCCCGCGTCCGTGGATGCGCACTATACTCGGATAGGTTTGTGATGCAACCCCTTTTTTACATAAATCATGATTTTGTATGCAAATTGAACGACATGGCGCTGTATGGACTATTTTTTGCGCAAAATTTGCCAAAGGGCATGCGAACGCATTTCATTAGCCCTGGCGGTTTGTTATCTTCATCACGCGGAAATGGGCAACTTAAAGACGAGATATAATGAAAGGACGTTGGGCGAAGTATCTGATGGCAGGCGCAATGGTAGCGATTCTTGCGGCCTGCTCTTCCAAACCGACCGATCGCGGTCAACAGTATAAAGACGGGAAGTTATCCCAGCCTTTCTCTTTAGTTAATCAGCCTGATGCTGTCGGTGCTCCGATCAACGCCGGCGATTTCTCCGAGCAGGTTTACCAGATCCGCAATGCGTCGCCGCGTCTGTATGGCACTCAGAGTAGCGTGTACAACGCGGTCCAGGACTGGCTGAAAGCAGGCGGTGATACACGTAACATGCGCCAGTTTGGTATTGACGCCTGGCAGATGGAAGGGGCGGATAACTACGGCAACGTCCAGTTCACAGGGTATTACACGCCCGTGATTCAGGCGCGACACACGCGCCAGGGTGAGTTCCAGTATCCTATCTACCGTATGCCGCCAAAACGCGGTCGTCTGCCTTCTCGTGCAGAGATCTACGCGGGTGCGCTGAGCGAAAACTACGTTCTGGCTTACAGCAACTCCCTGATGGATAACTTCATCATGGACGTTCAGGGCAGTGGCTACATCGATTTTGGCGACGGTTCGCCGCTTAACTTCTTCAGCTATTCCGGTAAAAACGGCCACGCCTATCGCAGTATTGGTAAGGTGCTGATCGACCGCGGTGAAGTGAAGAAGGAAGATATGTCGATGCAGGCGATCCGCGAGTGGGGCGAAAAGCACAGTGAAGCCGAGGTGCGTGAACTGCTGGAGCAGAACCCGTCGTTCGTCTTCTTTAAACCGCAAAACTTCGCGCCGGTGAAGGGGGCGAGTGCAGTTCCGCTGATTGGCCGCGCGTCGGTGGCATCGGATCGTTCTATTATTCCTGCGGGTACTACGCTGCTGGCGGAAGTCCCGCTGCTGGACAACAAGGGTAAATTCAACGGTCAGTATGAGCTGCGTCTGATGGTGGCGCTGGATGTGGGCGGGGCGATTAAAGGCCAGCACTTCGATATTTATCAGGGCATTGGTCCGGATGCTGGCCACCGTGCGGGCTGGTATAACCACTACGGACGCGTGTGGGTGCTGAAGGCCGCACCGGGTACCGGAAACGTATTCAGCGGTTGATTGTGGTATTCTGAGCGCAATACGGATTACTTGTTCAGGGTGAGGAAGAACCTCACCCTTTTTACATCTGAGGTTTTATGTCTGTGGTAATCAGCGATGCCTGGCGTCAGCGTTTTGGCGGCACGGCACGTCTCTATGGTGAAAAAGCCCTGCAGCTGTTTGCGGATGCGCATGTCTGCGTCGTGGGCATTGGTGGTGTGGGGTCGTGGGCGGCAGAGGCGCTGGCGAGAACCGGTATTGGCGCAATCACGCTGATTGATATGGATGACGTTTGCGTCACCAATACCAACCGTCAAATCCATGCCCTTCGTGATAACGTCGGCCTGGCGAAGTCTGAAGTGATGGCGGAACGCATTCGTCTCATTAACCCGGAATGTCGCGTGACGGTGATCGACGACTTTGTCACGGCAGATAACGTCGCGGAGTACATGAGCAAAGGCTATAGCTATGTGATTGACGCTATCGACAGCGTGCGTCCCAAAGCGGCGCTGATCGCCTACTGCCGTCGCTACAAGGTGCCACTGGTCACGACGGGCGGCGCGGGCGGGCAAATCGATCCGACGCAAATCCAGGTCGCCGACCTGGCGAAAACCATTCAGGATCCGCTGGCGGCAAAGCTGCGTGAACGCCTGAAAAGCGACTTTAACGTGGTGAAGAACAGCAAAGGCAAGCTGGGCGTTGACTGCGTGTTCTCGACCGAAGCGCTGGTCTATCCCCAGGCGGACGGGTCGGTCTGCGCAATGAAAAGTACGGCGGAAGGACCCAAACGTATGGATTGCGCCTCAGGGTTTGGGGCGGCCACCATGGTAACCGCTTCCTTTGGCTTTGTGGCGGTTTCTCACGCCCTGAAAAAGATGATGGCGAAGGCGGAACGTCAGGCCTGAGCCTGACGTGCTGCGTCCAGTACCGCGTCGCTGAGCGCGATCAGACCCTGACCGCGTGAGGCGCTGAGCTGCGCGCGCAGCCCGAGCTCATCGAAGAACATTAGCGGCGAATGTGCTAACAATTCTGCCGCGCTTTTCCCTTCCACTGCGGTTAACAGAACCGCCAGCAGTCCGCGCACGATACGGCCTTCGCTGTCGCCGAAGAAGTGAAGCTTCTCCCCGGATACGCTAAACCCGAGCCAGACGCGGTTCTCGCAGCCAGCGATCTCTTTCGCCTGCGCTTTAAGATCGTCTGAAAGCGTGGGGAGCTGCTTGCCCAGCAGGATCAGCTGACGATATTTGTCCTCCCACTGCGTGAGGGGAGCGAAGGTCTGTTTTAAGGTCTCTTCTGTGATGACCGTGCCGAACGGATGTCCGGCTAACGCTGCTTGAGTCATTAATCCACCAGTATTTCAAGGGCGCGGTCAACGGCGCTAATCAGTGCCTCGACATCGCTTTGAGTATTATACGGCGCAAACGAGGCGCGCAGGGTGCCGCTCACGCCGAGCGCTGCCAGAAGCGGCTGGGCGCAGTGCTGTCCTGCCCGCAGGGCAATGCCGTACCCGGCCAGCAGCGTCACCATGTCGCTATGATGAACGCCTGCGAAATCAAAGGCGAGCAGGCTCGAGTCTTGTACGCGGAACGAGCGGAAACCGGGGCGTTTTTTAAGTTCTTCTTCTGCCAGCGTCGCAAGGCCGCGGCTCCAGCTCTCCGCCTGAACAATGTCTGTTTCAGTCAGCCACTCCAGCGCAGCGCTTAAGCCAATCACGCCCGCCACGTTTGGCGTACCGGCTTCCAGACGATAAGGTACATCCTGCGTTTTGAAGCCGTCGAATGTCACCTCGGTAATCATTTTGCCGCCCCCGAGCCACGGCGTCATTTGCGCCAGCCGTTCCGGCTTGCCGTAGAGTGCGCCAATGCCGGTTGGCCCGTAGAGCTTATGTCCGGAGAAGGCATAGAAGTCGATATCAAGCGCCTGCACATCAGCCGGGAAATGCACTACCCCCTGCGCCCCGTCGACCATCACCACCATACCGCTGGCATGGGCAATCTCAATAGCGCGGGCCAGATCCGGGCAGCCACCGGTGACGTTGGACATCTGCCCCAACGCCAGGATGCGGCTGCGTGGGGTAATCAGCTCGGGCAAACGTGCCACATCAGGCAGGAAGTCTGCACCCAACGGAAGTTTGACAATCTGCGCCCCCGTTTGCTCGGCCACCATCAGCCACGGCACCAGGTTAGCGTGGTGTTCCGCCTCGCTGACGATGATTTCATCTCCTGCCTGCAGCCGTGGGCGGGCATAGCACTGAGCCACCATGTTAATGGCTTCGGTCGTGCCGCGCGTCCAGACGATACTTTTTCCGCTTTCAGCATTGATCAGGCGTGCAACCTGATCGCGTGCGGCTTCGTAGCGCGCGGTTAAGCGCTGCGCTTCGGCAAACTGACTGCGATGCACGTTCCCGGCGCTCAGGCTGTAGAACTGCTGCGTCGCGTCAATCACCGCCTGGGGCTTCAAAGCGGTGGCGGCGCTATCAAGGTAAACACCGGCATCGGCCAGCGCCGGGAACTGTGCGCGAAACTGCGCAGGACTGAAAGCGTTCATGGGACTCCTCATATCAATAACGCGATCGTCGCGCAATTTCAGCGGCAGGGCAAGGAGGTTGATATCTATCAGATTCGTCTGCTTATCCTGGCGACCTCGTAAAAGCAGGTTATGCTAAATAGTGTTAGGCGGATGTTTTAGCCTGTTATAAATCGAGGTTTGAATAGCATTAATTGCTAAAGGAGAATAATCATGAATAAGACAGCTGCAATCATTTCTGCCTGTGCGTTTACTTTTGCCCTGAGCGCCTGTTCTGGTAACAACTACGTGATGCATACCAACGATGGTCGTTCCATCGTTTCGGAAGGGAAACCGACAACCGATAACGATACCGGGATGATTTCGTATAAAGATGCGAACGGGAACAAGCAGCAGATCAACCGCACGGACGTGAAAGAGATGAAAGAGATCGAGCATTAACCGATCGCAGGCGAAAAAAAAGCACCGCAAGTTGGCGGTGCTACATTAATCACTATGGACAGACAGGGTAAATGTACAGGAAGTGAAAAATTGGTAGCGTTGCTACCGTGGTCTGAATCGCAGACCAATTGCAAACACAACAACACAACATCACAACCGTAAGCCAAAAGCCCTTCAGAACACGCATTCCGAAAAAAGCTCTTCGTTCCGGCTCAGGAAGTGCCGCCACTATAGGTATTTGCTGGTAGTTCCTCAACGGACAAATTATAATGGCTCAGATAAAAAAAACTAATAGGTTAAACGTTGTTTCCTATTTGTTAAATTCAGTTAACATCTAAGCCAGATAACCATGTCAAAGCGATTGCCACCCCTTAATGCATTACGCGTTTTTGATGCAGCAGCACGTCACCTCAGCTTCACCCGTGCGGCAGATGAGCTTTTTGTGACACAGGCCGCAGTAAGTCACCAAATCAAGTCTCTGGAGGATTTCCTGGGCCTTAAGCTATTTCGTCGACGCAATCGTTCATTGCTGTTGACTGAAGAGGGGCAGAGCTATTTTCAGGATATTAAAGAGATTTTTTCCCAGCTCACGGAAGCCACGCGCAAGCTGCAGGCCCGCAGTGCAAAAGGTGCCCTGACTGTCAGTTTATTGCCCAGTTTTGCCATTCAGTGGCTGGTGCCAAGACTCTCAAGCTTTAACTCAGCTTATCCGGGGATCGACGTTCGAATCCAGGCGGTGGATCGTCAGGAAGACAAGCTGGCCGATGATGTGGATGTCGCCATTTTTTACGGTCGAGGTAACTGGCCGGGCTTGCGTGTCGAGAAATTATACGCAGAATATCTGCTGCCGGTCTGCTCGCCTCTGCTGTTAACGGGCGATAAAGCGCTGAAGACCCCCGCTGACCTGGCGCAGCATACGCTTTTACATGATGCCTCTCGCCGCGACTGGCAAACGTATACCCGTCAATTAGGTCTAAGTCATATAAACGTGCAGCAGGGGCCCATTTTTAGCCACAGTGCGATGGTGCTACAGGCTGCCATTCACGGGCAGGGCGTGGCGTTGGCTAACAACGTGATGGCGCAGTCCGAAATTGAGGCAGGCCGTCTGGTTTGCCCATTTAATGACGTACTGGTCAGCAAAAATGCATTTTATCTGGTTTGTCATGACAGTCAGGCAGAACTGGGTAAAATAGCCGCCTTCCGGCAGTGGATACTGGCAAAGGCGGCAAGCGAGCAAGAGAAATTCCGCTTCAGGTATGAACAATAACGTTTGTGTGCCGGGCACGCATTAATTCAGGACTTAAACATGACCAGCCGATTCATGCTTATTTTTGCCGCGGTGAGTGGCTTTATTTTTGTTGCACTGGGCGCCTTTGGCGCACATGTATTGAGCAAGTCGTTGGGTGCTGTCGAGATGGGCTGGATCCAGACCGGCCTTGAATACCAGGCGTTCCATACGCTGGCTATTTTCGGACTGGCGGTGGCGATGCAGCGTCGGATCAGCATCTGGTTTTACTGGAGCAGCGTTTTTCTGGCGCTGGGTACTGTGCTGTTCAGCGGCAGCCTCTACTGTCTGGCACTTTCACATCTGCGCCTGTGGGCGTTTGTTACACCCGTCGGCGGCGTCAGCTTCCTGGTGGGGTGGGTATTAATGTTTATCGGAGCTATCCGTCTGAAACGCAAGGGCGTTGTTCATGAATAAAGTTGTTTTATATTGTCGCCCGGGGTTTGAGAAAGAGTGCGCCGCGGAAATTACCGATAAAGCGGCGAAGCGCGACGTCTTCGGCTTTGCCCGCGTGAAAGAGAATGCGGGCTATGTGGTCTTTGAATGCTATCAGCCCGAAGATGCGGATAAGCTGGCGCGCGAACTGCCGTTTAGCTCGTTGATCTTCGCTCGTCAGATGTTTGTGGCGGGTGAGCTGTTGAAAGACCTTCCCCCGGAAGACCGCATCACGCCAATTGTCGGCATGCTGCAGGGCGTAGTGGAGAAGGGCGGCGATCTGCGCGTGGAAGTGGCGGATACTAACGAAAGTAAAGAGCTGATGAAGTTCTGCCGCAAATTTACCGTGCCGCTGCGCGCGGCGCTGCGTGATGCGGGCGTGCTGACGAACTACGAAACGCCGAAGCGTCCGGTAGTACACATCTTCTTTATCGCTCCGGGCTGCTGTTATGCCGGCTATTCGTATACCAACAATAATTCGCCATTCTATATGGGGATCCCGCGTCTGAAGTTCCCGTCGGATGCACCGAGCCGCTCAACCCTGAAGCTGGAAGAGGCCTTCCACGTCTTTATCCCGGCCGATGAGTTGGACGAGCGTCTGGCTAACGGTATGTATGCCGTCGATCTTGGCGCGTGCCCGGGCGGCTGGACCTATCAGCTGGTGAAACGCAATATGTGGGTATCGTCTGTTGATAACGGCCCAATGGCGCAAAGCCTGATGGACACCGGGCAGGTAACCTGGCTGCGTGAAGACGGTTTCCGCTATCGTCCGACCCGTAACAACATCTCCTGGATGGTGTGCGACATGGTTGAGAAGCCAGCAAAAGTGGCCGCGCTGATGGCCTCCTGGCTGGTGAACGGCTGGTGCCGCGAGACCATTTTCAACCTCAAGCTGCCGATGAAAAAGCGCTACGAGGAGGTCTCTCAGAACCTGGCCTACATCCAGGCGCAACTGGATGAGCACGGTATTAACGTGGAGATCCAGGCGCGTCAGCTGTATCACGATCGCGAAGAGGTGACGGTACATATTCGTCGCTGGTGGGCGGCCGTAGGCGGGCGTCGCGACGAGCGATAGCGCGCGCTTTGTTTTGCCCGGTGGCGCTGTGCTTGCCGGGCCAACAAAACCGTGAACCGTTTAACGCTCTAACCGCAACTGCTGCAAATTCCCGTCCAGCTGTAAATCCGTCTGTAACGTCGCCACATCCCGACATATAAACGCCATCTCTTTGTGCGCCTCCAGCTTTTTGCGCCATTTTTCCGGCACGTCATCCAGCCTGGCGTATATCCCCTCCAGACTCTGAAAATCTGTCAGCAGCTGGGCGGCGCTCTTCGGCCCGATACCCGCGACCCCCGGTACCTTCGAGCTGCTAATCCCCGCCAGTCCCCAGTAGTCAGGCAGTTGATCTGGTGAGACGCCAAACTCGCTGGCAATAAATGGCGCGTCCAGCCAGCGTTTCTGGAAGTAATCGCGGATGCGGATGGTGGGAGAGAGAAGCTGGCAGTAGCCTTTATCCGTTGAAACGATAGTGGCCTGATGTCCGGCACTCGCTACCTTGACCGCAAGCGTCGCGGCCAGATCGTCAGCTTCGTTGCCGTGTGCGCCCCAGCAGGGAACGCCGCGTTGTTCAAAGGCCGCGCGAATAACGGGCATTTCGGCATGCAGGTCGTCCGGCATCGGCGCGCGTCCGGCCTTGTAGTCAGGGAGACGCTGGTGTCGCCAGCCGCTGTTCCGCGCTTCGTCATCAAACACCGCTACTGCATGGGTAGGTTCGCTATGGCGAATAAGCTGCTCCAGCGCGTGCAGGCAAGTGTCCTTACAGGGCGTGCCCTGTACCGCATGGATACGGCGAATCAGGTTGAGCGCGTCGACGATAAGTAAATGAACAGCCACAGATAATCTCCCTTAAAGCTAATGGGTAAAGGGTATCACTGTCAGCGGGTTGAAACGAATAGCGTGAGGGAAAACATGAAGAAGCCTCGCAAAACGAGGCTTCCTGAGAGGCTTAATCGCAGGTCACGATCTTCATCGCCAGGCCGCCGCGAGAGGTTTCGCGGTATTTGGCGTTCATATCTTTGCCGGTTTCGTACATGGTTTCGATAACTTTATCGAGACAGACGCGCGGTTCGCTGGTGCGGCGCAGGGCCATACGTGCCGCGTTCACCGCCTTCACGGAGGCGATCGCGTTACGCTCGATGCACGGTACCTGTACCTGCCCGGCAACCGGGTCACAGGTCAGACCCAGGTTATGCTCCATGCCGATTTCCGCCGCAATGCACACCTGAGCCGGGCTCGCGCCCAACAGTTCAGCCAGACCCGCCGCTGCCATGGAGCAGGCCACGCCGACTTCACCCTGGCAGCCCACTTCCGCACCGGAAATCGACGCGTTCATCTTATACAGAGAACCAATCGCGCTGGCGACCAGCAGGTAGCGCGCCAGAGAGTTGGCGTTGACCTCACGGATAAACTTGTCGTAGTACGCCAGCACGGCCGGAACGATACCGCATGCGCCGTTGGTCGGCGCGGTGACCACGCGGCCCCCTGCGGCGTTCTCTTCATTCACCGCCAGGGCAAACATGTTAATCCAGTCCACGACGGCCATGGGGTCGGTAGTCGTTTTGTCGGTGCTCACCAGCATACGGCGCAGCGCCGCCGCACGACGCGGTACGCGAAGCTTGCCAGGCAGAACGCCTTCGGTAGTGATCCCGCGCTCAATACCGCCGCGCATCACTTCCCAGACGCTGGTGAAGTGCTGTTCAAGTTCCTCTTTGCTATGAAGGGCCAGCTCGTTTTTCATCATCAGACCAGAGAGGGAAAGCCCCGTCTCCTGGCAGTGACGTTGAAGATCCGCCGCCGTTTTGTACGGATACGGCACTTCAACAGAAGAGGTACTGGTTTGACCAAAGTGGTCTTCGTCGACGATAAAACCGCCGCCGATAGAGTAATACGTCTGGCTGTAAACCGCTTTGTCGCCGGCTAACGCGGTAATGCGCATGCCGTTTTCGTGCAGCGACAGGTTGTCCGCATGGAAATTCATGCAATGGTCAACCGGGAATTCAACCTCATGCTCACCGTTCGCCAGCAGCAAACGACCGTGGGTGTTCACATCCTGGATGAAGCCAGGGATCGCATCAATATCAACGGTATCCGGCAGGTTCCCCGCCAGGCCCATGATAATGGCGATATCGGTATGGTGGCCTTTCCCGGTCAGAGAAAGGGAACCGTAAACATCGACAACCACGCGGGTAACGTCGTGCAAGATGCCGCGTGCAATCAAGTCGTCCGTGAACTGCTTACCGGCTTTCATTGGTCCGACGGTGTGAGAGCTGGAAGGACCAATACCGATTTTGAAGATATCGAATACGCTAATCATGATGCGTCCATTGCTTTCAGTCAGAGAGGGAGGAGTGCGCCGTCCGAAGACGGCGCGGGTGACAATCAGAACATGGTGTACAGGGAGTAGAAGATCGCAGAGATAGCGATAAGACCCATGATAACCACGAAGACATTACTCACATGGCCGCTGTACTTACGCATGGCTGGCACTTTCTGAATCGCATACATCGGCATCAGGAACAGAATCATCGCGATGACCGGGCCACCCAGCGTTTCAATCATACCCAGGATGCTTGGGTTCAGGGTCGCTACCGCCCAGGTGGTGAGCAGCATGAACAGCGCAGTGATTTTATTCAGCTTGCTGATTTCAATGCTCTTGCCTTTACCACGCAGAGATTTAATCACCATACCGTTGAAGCCTTCGCGTGCGCCCAGGTAGTGGCCCAGGAAGGATTTGGTGATGGCGATCATCGCGATGATCGGTGCCATCCACGCAATCAGCGGTGCGTTAAAGTGGTTCGCCAGGTAAGACAGAATAGAGATGTTCTGATCTTTCGCTGCCGCCAGGTCTGCCGGGGAGAGGCTCAGTACGCAGCTGAAGACGAAGAACATCACGGTCAGCACCATCATGATGTGAGCGCGAGCCAAGATGCTGGAGCACTTCTTCTCAGCGCCATTACCGTACTCTTCACGTTTCGCCACCGCGAAAGAGGAGATGATCGGGGAGTGGTTGAAGGAGAAGACCATGACCGGGATTGCCAGCCACAGGGTCATCAGCAGGCCGTTACCGGTTGCAGACGCGCTGCTCAGGGACAGCGTTTCCAGTGCGGCACCGTTCCACTGTGGGATCAGGTAGCAGGCCAGCAGCATCAGTGCAGCGACAAACGGGAATACCAGCACGCTCATGGCTTTCACAATCATCTGCTCACCGAAGCGCACGATGGTCATCATGCCGACAATCAGGATCAGAGACAGGATGGCACGCGGTGGTGGCGTCATGTGCAGCTGGTGCAACATGAAGCTTTCAACGGTGTTGGTGATGGCCACGCTGTAAACCAGCAGGATGGGATAAATCGCGAAGAAGTAGAGCAGGGTAATCAGTTTACCTGCACCCACGCCGAAGTGTTCTTCAACAACTTCGGTGATGTCTTCGCCCGGGTTTTTACCGGACAGCACGAAGCGAGTCAGACCGCGGTGTGCGAAGTAGGTCATCGGGAAGGCGATGATGGCCATGATGATCAGCGGAATCAGACCGCCGACGCCTGCGTTGATAGGAAGAAACAGTACACCAGCGCCGATTGCTGTACCGTAAAGGCCAAGCATCCACATGGTATCCGTTTTGCGCCAACCACTTCGGGATTCAATCGAAGCAACGGTGCTGGTTTGAGTGGTTTCCATCTATATCTCCTGGAGGAAGCAAATTGTCAGGTTTCTAGTCAAATCCGATGAAAAAGTGCCTGACGGTAATATGAAATTCGTTCAGTGACGGTTTTTTAATAATTTTCGCCCGTAACTATTGGCGGGCGGAAAGATACATTCTCGTTATGAATCTATCAGTGATCCTGATCCCAAATGCAATAATCCACTTATGAAGTGGGCATCTTTAGACCATTTATCTGTTAAAAAAACATCAAAGAGAATTTACGCGCGCGCAGGCTATCACCAACGACATGTAAGCTAAAAGGGCGGCCCGCGAGATAGGTGTCTTTTGCTGTAAAGAAATGGCTTTTTAGGATTTTCTGGCGGGTAATTTAGATTAAGGCTGATAATTTGCGGTTGCTAATGCGAGGTAATCGTTTGCGTTTGCGGCGAGTTTGTTAAAGACATAAGTGATATCTATGAATTGATTCGGTAATAAAAAAGCCGGGACGCACAGCAGGGCGTCCCGGCTTTAACGACAACAGACCAACCGTTACGTGCAGATTTCGTAGCACGGAATATAGGCTGAGCCCGGCAACTTCATACGGTGCTGGGCCACAAAGCCCTGAAGCATGTCATCCATGCGACGCATCATCTCCCGGTCACCGTGGATCTTGTACGGACCATACTGCTCAATCGCGCGAATGCCCATCTCTTTCACGTTCCCCGCGACAATCCCGGAGAAGGCGCGACGCAGATCGGCAGCCAGCACTTCCACCGGCTGGTCCGGGTAGAGTTTGAGGTTCGCCATATTTTCATGGGTAGGCTCAAACGGGATCTGTAGATCGGGCGCAATACGAATTGACCAGTTGAAGCTGTAAGCATCGCCGGTATCACGACGATTCTCTTTCACCAGCGGCATCGCTTTTTTCATCTGACGCGCCACTTCCGCCGCGTCATCGATGATGATGCGGTAGTGACGACGCGCGGTTTCTCCCAGCGTATGCACGATAAACTCGTCCAGCACGCGGAAGTAGTCTGCGCTCTCTTTTGGCCCGGTCAGGATCAGCGGCAGAACCTGATCTTTGTTGGCCGGGTTCATCAGAATACCCAGCAGATAGAGCAGCTCTTCCGCCGTGCCCACGCCGCCCGGGAAGATGATAATACCGTGCGCGATACGGACAAACGCCTCCAGGCGTTTCTCGATATCCGGCATGATAATCAGCTCGTTCACCAGTGGGTTAGGCGGCTCAGCGGCAATGATTGACGGCTCGGTCATGCCGATAAACCGACCCTCTTTGTAACGCTGCTGCGCATGACCCACCGCGGCACCTTTCATTGGCGCTTCCATTGCCCCAGGACCACAGCCGGTACAGATATTCAGCTCACGCAGGCCAAGCTGCGTTCCTACCCGGCGGGCATAGAGATATTCGGTTTCGTTAATCGAGTGACCGCCCCAGCAGACCACCATGTTCGGGGCTTCGCCAACGTGCAGGGCACGTGCGTTGCGCAGAATAGAGAATACCAGGTTGGTAATATGGACCGAGCTTTCCAGATCGAGATGCTGGAAACGGCCTGCGTTGTGGATCTGCCCGTTAACAAACAGGATGTCACGCAATACGGCAAACAGGTTGGCCTGAAGGGAACGAATGATACGCCCGTCAACAAAAGCCTCTTCTGGCGGGTTGATCACTTCCAGTTTCACGCCGCGCTCGCGGCGCAGCACGTTGATATCAAAGCTTTCGAAGCGGGACAGCAGTTCTTTACTGTTATCTGTCAGGCTTCCGGAGTTCAGTACGGCAAGTGAACAGTTACGAAACAATTGATACAAATCGCTGCTGGCCGTGCGTTTAAGCATGTCCACTTCCAGCTGCGACAACATATCCATTGAGCCAAGCGGGCTAATATGTGTAATCAAGTGAGCTCCTTATGGGACGATTATCGTCATTCCCTTTGATTACAATAGCCCTGGCGTGTGAGGTTTCACAACACTTCGGGCGGAATACCGCCCGCATATTGTGAAAAAATTTATATTATTGACGTACCAGGCGACCCGTCGCTGGCACAAAATCAGTGTTGGTGCGCCACGGGTTAATGTCCAGCCCACCACGTCGGGTATAGCGCGCGTAAACGCTCAACTTCTCTGGCTGGCAGAAACGCTGGATATCACTAAAAATACGCTCCACGCACTGCTCGTGGAATTCGTTGTGATGGCGGAACGACACCAGATAGCGCAGCAGCTTTTCGCGATCGATTTTCGGGCCGCGATACTGGATCTGTACCGAACCCCAGTCCGGCTGGTGGGTAATCAGACAGTTGGACTTCAGCAGATGGCTGACCAGCGTCTCTTCAACCACCTTGCCGCTCGCCGCGTTTTCGAGGTAATCGGCGCTGAATTCATAATTCTCCACCTCGATATCCTGATCGTCAATGCAGGTTCCGTTGAAGTGGGCGATCGGCTGCCCTTCCAGTTCGTGCAGGCGATATAGCGAAACGCTGACCTGACCCTGAGCACAGGCGGTTAAATCGCGTTCCAGCGTCTGCTGAACCTCATCCCAGTGATTAAATTTGGTCTGGTTGAAACTGTTGAGATAGAGCTTAAAGCTCTTGGATTCCACCAGATTCTGGCTGGCGTAATCCAGCTCAACGTGTCCGACCGCCACCTGCGGCAGGCCGCGCGCGTTGAGCCAGGAGATTTCATACAGCGTCCAGATATCGCCGCCCACGAACGGCAGCGCGTCAGCGTGCAATCCCAGAGGATCGCGGTTCAGGCTGCGCGGCACACCCTGCAGCAGGCTTGCATCGTAGGTATCGCGGTAATTGGTCGATTTACCCAGCGTTAAGCCGGTTAACGCCTGATGATTTTCGTAAGACATGTTTCATAGCCACTTTACAGGTACACTTATGGGCTGAGTTTATCCTGTCTTACAAGAAGAGAGAAATCGGTGGACATCGAAACTGCAAATGCCCTTACTACCTTCACGACCCGCTATTGCGATGCGTGGCATGAAAAGCATGGAACGTGGCCGCAAAGTGCTGAATTATATGGCGTACCGTCACCGTGCATTATCTCTTCTCAGGATGATTATGTTATCTGGCAGCCGAAGCCGAGTACCGCCGGGCAAAATGTAAATGCGGTTGAACGGGCTATGGACATTGTGGTACAACCAGCGGTTCACGCGTTTTACGTCACGCAATTTGCAGGGGATATGCCCGCTCGCTTGGGTGATTTGACGCTGACGCTGTTGCAGACCTGGAGCGAAGACGATCTGCAGCGTGTTCAGGAAAACCTGATTGGTCATCTGGTCACGCAAAAACGCCTTAAGCTTTCTCCGACGCTCTTTATTGCTACGCTCGACAGTGACCTGGATGTGATTTCCGTCTGTAACCTGTCTGGCGAAGTGATTAAAGAGACCATCGGCACCCGCAATCGCGAGACCCTCGCCCCTTCACTTGCGGATTTCCTTACCCGACTTGAGCCTCTTCTGTAATCCATAATGCTACAGCGCGTGTGAGAGATCTCTTACAAGGTTTGTGAGAGATCGCTGGAACATTCAGTATTACCTCATTTAATTAAGATTAATATCACGCTGTTTTTCAATGGATTAGCTGTTTATCGCAGCTTTTATAGGGCTTTCTTACGTCTTACAACGCTCCCCTGGTGGGTTGTAAGACGAAGCGGAATAGCGGATTCTATCTCTGTCGACAGGACGCCGACACGAGAAACGAACATCAGGATGATGGCGTTTCTTACTCAGGACACGTCAGGATGACGCTGCAGGAAGGCTTCAGGATGAAGCAAAGGGATAACGCAGGACGCGTAAGGGACACCTCCAGGAAGGAGAACGAGAGCCGAACAGGACGGTCGGTGGGTCAGGAAGGCCAGGACGTTTCAGGATGAAACAAGCACGTCAGGAAGATGTGTGAAGGATGCGAAAGGTAGACGGATGACCAGCCCTTCGGGCATCAGGAAAAGTTGTCACGGATGAGCAGGGAGCACGAATTGTAGCTGGAATGCTGCGGAACGAACCGGGAGCACTGTTTTTACAGTGCTCCCTTTTTTTATTTCTGCCTCCCGCAATGCTATGCTGCGCGCCGTTCACTTTTTCAGTTGAGGTTACCATGACGCAACACGATAGCATTCGTGCTCAGTTGCACGCCATCGAAGCCCTTTTGCGCCAACATCAGCTGTGGCAAGAGACCGCGCCGCAGCCGGAAGCGTTCGCCAGCACCCAGCCATTTTGTCTGGATACCCTGGCCCCGTTCGAGTGGCTCCAGTGGGTGTTAATTCCGCGCATGCACGCGCTGCTGGAAGGCGGTCATCCGCTGCCGCAGGCGTTTGCGGTGTCTCCCTATTATGAAATGGCCCTTGAGGCGACGCACCCTGCGCGCTCGGTCATGCTGGTTGAGCTGGAAAAACTGGATGCCCTGTTTGCCGGTGAAGATGCATGACGCTTGAGATCCTCTATCAGGACGAGTGGCTGGTGGCGGTGAATAAACCGTCTGGCTGGCTGGTGCACCGCAGCTGGCTGGATCGCGACGAGAAAGTGGTCGTGATGCAGACCGTACGCGACCAGATTGGTCAGCATGTTTTTACCGCCCATCGTCTCGACAGACCGACCTCCGGCGTGCTGCTGATGGGGCTTTCCAGCGAGGCGGGACGTCTGCTGTCTCAGCAGTTCGAACAGCACCAGATCCAGAAACGCTACCACGCGATCGTGCGCGGCTGGCTGACGGACGCCGCCACGCTCGACTATCCGCTGGTAGAGGAGCTGGATAAAATCGCCGATAAATTTGCCCGCGATGACAAAGGCCCGCAGCCTGCCGTGACGGATTATCGCGGCATGGCGACCACGGAAATGCCGGTGGCAACCAGCAAATTCCCCACTACGCGCTACAGCCTGGTTGAGCTTTTGCCCAAAACCGGGCGTAAACACCAGCTGCGACGCCATCTTGCGCACCTGCGCCACCCGATTATTGGCGACAGCAAGCACGGCGATCTGCGCCAGAATCGCAGCGCGGCCGAGCATTTTGGCTGTAACCGACTGATGTTACACGCCAGCGAGCTTAGCCTGACCCACCCGTTTACCGGCGAACCGCTGAATATCCGTGCAGGGCTGGACGATGTCTGGATGCAGGCGCTGTCACAGTTTGGCTGGCTGGGGCAACTCCCCGAAAATGAAAGGGTTGAGTTTGTATCTGTCAACGTTCAGGATGAACAGTAAACGCATTCATAGGGAAAAATATCATGGCTGAAGTAGGCATTTTTGTCGGCACTATGTACGGCAACTCACTGCTGGTAGCGGAAGAGGCTGAGGCGATTCTGGCAAGCCAGGGCCATAAAGCCACGGTCTATGAAGACCCGGAACTGGCAGACTGGGAAAAGTACAAAGATAAATACATTCTGGTGGTGACGTCCACTACCGGGCAGGGCGATCTGCCGGACAGCATCGTGCCACTTTTCCAGGGCATTAAAGACCAGCTTGGCTATCAGCCGGACGTTCACTACGGCATCATTGCCCTGGGCGATAGCTCTTACGCAAACTTCTGCGGCGGCGGCAAGCAGTTTGATGCGCTCCTGCAGGAACAGAGCGCCCAGCGCGTCGGCGAGATGCTGCTGATTGATGCCGGTGAGCATCCTGAACCGGAAAGCGAATCGAACCCGTGGGTCGAGCAGTGGGCTACGCTCCTGAAATAGTTTTCCAGGCCGGGTCAGGCGAAGCCGCCACCCGGCAATACACCCCGCACCAAACCTCAATTCCGTGAACCACCTTCCACTTGCCTGGGCTTATGCCATAAACAACCGCTCGCACACCCTTTAATACTGTGTTTTTGCACGGTGAGAGAACGTGTTACTCCTTCATATACTTTTCCGGTCACTTATAAAACGGCTTCAGGCCGTACCAAAACGACAAAACACATCTCATTCTGATTACCCTACCGGTGCTGTACAGAATGAACCAGGCGAAAGCTATGTTTCAGGAGTGCAACAATGAGTACATTAAGCCACGCAGCGAGCAGCGCTGAGAAGCGCACGAATGCCCGCTACTGGATAGTGGTGATGCTGTTTATCGTCACATCCTTTAACTATGGTGACCGCGCCACGCTGTCGATTGCCGGCTCTGAAATGGCAAAAGATATCGGCCTTGATCCGGTGGGCATGGGTTACGTTTTCTCCGCATTCTCATGGGCCTACGTCATCGGGCAAATTCCAGGCGGCTGGCTTCTGGACCGTTTTGGCTCTAAACGTGTCTATTTCTGGTCCATCTTTATCTGGTCTGCATTTACCCTTTTGCAGGGCTTTGTCGATGTTTTCAACGGTTTTGGCATTATCGTCGCGCTCTTTACGCTGCGCTTCCTCGTAGGTCTGGCAGAAGCGCCTTCCTTCCCGGGCAACAGTCGTATTGTCGCGGCCTGGTTCCCGGCGCAGGAGAGGGGAACGGCGGTGGCGATTTTTAACTCCGCCCAATATTTCGCCACGGTGATCTTCGCACCCATTATGGGCTGGCTGACGCACGAAGTGGGCTGGTCGCACGTCTTCTTCTTTATGGGCGGGCTAGGGATCATCATTAGCTTCGTCTGGCTGAAAGTGATCCACGAACCGAATCAGCATCCGGGCGTAAACAAGAAAGAGCTGGAGTACATTGCGGAAGGTGGTGCGCTGATCAACATGGATCAGAAGTCCGGGAAAGTAAAAGTCCCGTTCAGCCAGAAATGGGCGCAGATCAAACAGCTTGTCGGTACGCGGATGATGATCGGCATCTATCTGGGCCAGTACTGTATCAACGCTCTAACCTACTTTTTCATTACCTGGTTCCCGGTGTACCTGGTGCAGGCGCGAGGGATGTCGATCCTGAAAGCGGGATTTGTTGCTTCGATCCCGGCGATCTGCGGCTTTATCGGTGGCGTGCTCGGCGGGGTGATATCCGACTGGCTGATGCGCCGCACCGGATCGCTGAACATCGCGCGTAAAACGCCGATTGTGCTCGGCATGCTGCTCTCCATGACTATGGTGTTCTGCAACTACGTCAGCGCCGAGTGGATGGTTATCGGCTTTATGGCGATGGCCTTCTTCGGCAAAGGCATTGGCGCGCTGGGCTGGGCGGTGATGGCGGATACCGCGCCAAAAGAGATCAGCGGCCTGAGCGGCGGTCTTTTCAACATGTTCGGCAACATTTCCGGGATTGTTACGCCAATCGCGATTGGCTACATCGTTGGTACGACGGGGTCATTCAACGGTGCACTGATCTACGTCGGCGTGCATGCGCTGGTGGCAGTCCTGAGTTACCTGGTGCTGGTGGGGGATATCAAACGTATTGAACTCAAACCCGTAGTGGAGCGTGGCTGATGACAACGCAATCAAGCCCCATCGTGACTGAAATGAACGTTATTCCCGTGGCCGGGCAGGACAGCATGCTGCTCAATATTGGCGGCGCGCACAATGCGTGGTTTACCCGCAATATCGTGGTGTTGACTGATAGCGCAGGAAATACTGGCGTGGGTGAGGCACCTGGTGGGGAGGTGATCTACCAGACCCTGGTCGATGCAATTCCGCAGGTGGTGGGCCAGGAGGTTGCCCGCCTGAACAAGGTGGTTCAACGGGTGCATAAGGGCAACCAGTCGGCAGATTTTGATACCTTCGGTAAAGGAGCCTGGACGTTTGAGCTGCGCGTCAACGCGGTGGCCGCGCTGGAGGCCGCCCTGCTTGATTTACTGGGTAAGGCGCTGAATGTCCCGGTCTGCGAGCTGCTGGGGCCGGGCAAACAGCGTGATGCGGTCACCGTGCTGGGCTATCTGTTCTACGTGGGTGATCGCACGAAAACCGATCTCCCCTATCTGGCGCAATCACCGGGTAACCACGACTGGTATCAGCTGCGCCACCAGCAAGCCCTTACCCGCGACGCGGTGGTCCGCCTGGCCGAGGCGGCTCAGGATCGCTACGGCTTCAAAGATTTCAAGCTCAAGGGTGGCGTGCTGCCCGGTGAGCAGGAGATTGAAACCGCCCGGGCGTTGAAAAAACGTTTCCCGGAGGCGCGTATCACCGTTGACCCTAACGGCGCCTGGCTGCTGGAGGAAGCCATCAGCCTGTGCAAAGGTCTGGGAGACGTGCTGACCTACGCAGAAGACCCGTGTGGCGCGGAGCAGGGCTTCTCTGGCCGTGAAGTCATGGCCGAATTCCGCCGTGCCACCGGCTTACCGGTCGCCACCAATATGATTGCCACTAACTGGCGCGAAATGGGGCATGCGGTGATGCTGAACGCTGTCGATATTCCGCTGGCGGACCCGCACTTCTGGACGCTCTCCGGCGCGGTGCGTGTGGCGCAGCTGTGCGATGACTGGGGACTGACCTGGGGCTGCCACTCCAACAATCACTTCGACATTTCGCTGGCGATGTTCACCCACGTTGGCGCCGCGGCACCGGGAAATCCGACCGCTATCGACACCCACTGGATTTGGCAGGAAGGCGAAGCCCGCCTGACGAAAAATCCGCTGGAAATCAAAAATGGCAAGATTGCCGTTCCCGATTCGCCGGGCCTGGGCGTGGAACTTGACTGGGACCGTGTCCACAAAGCCCATGAGGCGTATAAAAAGCTACCGGGCGGTGCGCGTAATGACGCAGGCCCGATGCAATACCTTATTCCCGGCTGGACATTTGACCGTAAGCGCCCTGTTTTTGGACGTCACTGATAAAAGGATTACACGATGAGTACTTTTACGACCCCTGTCGTCACTTCCATGCAAATCATTCCGGTCGCGGGTCATGACAGCATGCTGATGAACCTGAGCGGGGCACATGCACCGTTCTTTACCCGCAATATTGTCATTATCAAAGACAATGCCGGCCATACCGGTGTGGGTGAAATTCCGGGCGGGGAGAATATCCGTAAAACGCTGGAGGATGCCATTCCGCTGGTGGTGGACAAAACGCTGGGTGAGTACAAAAATGTCCTCAACACCGTGCGCAACACCTTTGCCGACCGCGATGCGGGTGGCAGGGGGCTGCAAACCTTCGATCTGCGAACCACCATCCACGTGGTGACCGGGATTGAAGCCGCAATGCTGGATTTGCTGGGCCAGCACCTGGGCGTTAACGTCGCCTCGCTGCTGGGGGAGGGGCAGCAGCGTTCAGAAGTAGAAATGCTTGGCTATCTGTTCTTTGTCGGCAATCGCACACTGACGCCGCTGCCGTACCAAAGCCAGACGAAGGAAGCATGCGACTGGTACCGGCTGCGCCATGAAGAGGCGATGACCCCGGATGCGGTGGTGAGGCTGGCGGAAGCGGCATACGAAAAATATGGCTTCAATGATTTCAAACTGAAAGGCGGCGTGCTGGCGGGTGAAGAAGAGGCAGAGGCCATTTCCGCGCTGGCAAAACGTTTCCCACAGGCGCGCGTGACGCTTGATCCAAACGGTGCATGGTCGCTTGATGAAGCGATCAAAATAGGTAAACAGCTCAAAGGTGTGCTGGCGTATGCCGAGGATCCCTGCGGGGCCGAGCAAGGTTTCTCGGGCCGCGAAGTGATGGCGGAATTCCGTCGCGCCACGGGGCTGCCGACCGCGACCAATATGATTGCCACCGACTGGCGTCAGATGGGGCATACCCTGTCATTACAATCCGTCGATATTCCGCTGGCTGACCCGCACTTCTGGACGATGCAGGGCTCGGTCCGCGTGGCGCAGATGTGCCATGAGTTTGGCCTGACCTGGGGATCGCATTCTAATAACCACTTCGACGTGTCGCTGGCAATGTTCACCCACGTTGCCGCCGCCGCACCGGGCACCATTACCGCTATCGATACCCACTGGATCTGGCAGGAGGGGAATCAGCGTCTGACCAAAGCGCCGTTTGAGATAAAAGGTGGCATGGTGCAGGTGCCTTCAACGCCGGGATTGGGCATTGAGCTCGATATGGACCAGGTGATGAAAGCGCACGAGCTTTATCAGAAACACGGTCTGGGCGCGCGGGACGACGCGATGGCGATGCAGTATCTGATCCCCGACTGGACATTCGACAATAAACGTCCGTGCATGGTACGATAAACGCACTGGGACCGCTCCCATTGGCGGTTCTTTACGTGGTGTATGCTTAACGTAACGACTATGCGTAAGGATGGCTTATGAAAATTGTTATCGCACCGGACTCGTATAAGGAAAGTTTGAGTGCGCTTGAGGTTGCGACAGCGATAGAGCGCGGTTTTCGCGAGATCTTTCCCGAGGCGGTTTACGTCAAACTGCCGGTCGCGGATGGAGGAGAAGGCACCGTTGAGGCGATGATCGCGGCAACGCAGGGGCGAAGGGTACATGTCCCGGTGACCGGTCCCCTCGGCGAGCGGGTGGAAGGATTTTACGGGATTTCGGGTGACGAACAGAGCGCCTTTATTGAAATGGCGGCGGCAAGCGGTCTGGAACTGGTTGCGCCTTCGCAGCGCGATCCCCTGAAAACGACCTCCTGGGGCACTGGTGAACTTATCCGTCACGCGCTGGATGCGGGCGTTAAGCATATCATCATCGGTATCGGCGGCAGCGCCACCAATGACGGCGGGGCCGGGATGATGCAGGCGCTGGGGGCGAAGCTGCTCGACGCCAGTGAACAGCCGCTGGGGCAGGGCGGAGGCGAGCTGGGAAAACTCGCGCGTATCGACCTGAGCGGCCTGGACACGCGTCTGGCCGAGTGCCGGATTGAGGTCGCCTGCGACGTGACCAATCCTCTGGTTGGAAAGGATGGCGCGTCAGCCGTATTTGGCCCGCAAAAGGGGGCCACGCCTGAGATGATCATTACCCTGGACAATGCGCTTGCTCATTATGCGCGGATTATTGCCCGGGATCTGGATATGAATGTGCTAAACCTTGCTGGCGGTGGTGCGGCGGGGGGCATGGGCGCGGCGCTGTACGCTTTTTGCGGCGCACAGTTGCGCCAGGGCATTGAGATTGTAACCGATGCGCTGCACCTGGCCGACCAGGTGGCCGATGCAGATTTGGTTATCACCGGCGAAGGCCGCATCGACAGCCAGACGATCCACGGCAAAGTCCCGGTGGGGGTAGCGAAGGTCGCGAAACGCTTTAACAAACCCGTTATCGGGATTGCGGGCAGTCTGACGGCGGATGTTGGCGTGGTTCACGATCACGGCATTGATGCGGTGTTTAGCGTGATTTACACCATCTGCTCGCTGGAAGATGCGCTGGAAAATGCCAGCGCGAATGTACAGATGACCGCCAGAAATATCGCGGCGGTGCTGAAAGTGGGGCAGGGAATGTAGTTCTCCCGCTCCCCGTGGGAGAGGGTTGGGGTGAGGGCATCAGGCCGCACCCGCAATCGTAGGCCCGGTAAGGCGAAGCCGCCACCGGGCTTTTATCTCAGCTCCCCAATACCTTCATCGCTTCACGCGTCACGTTATCCATTTCATCCAGCAGCTCCAGAAACTCAGGTTCCAGCTCCGATTCTGGCGTACCTGCGCGCAGTTGCTGCTCCAGCAGCTGGCAGAGATTTTTAAGCCGCGGTACGCCGCTATAGCCGCAGCTGCCGTGAAGCTTGTGGATGGCTTCCAGCAGTTCATCCGGGTGTTCCCCCACAAGCTGTTCTTCAACTTTATTACGAATCTCCGGCAGAAACGCGACCAGCATTTGCAGCATCTCGCGGGCTAAATCGGGTTTACCTGCCGCCTGACGCAGCGCAAGCTGCCAGTCAAAGGTTGCGTTTTGATTGACGGCGACCTCAACCGGCTCGCTGGAAACCGTGTAGCTTCCGCCAATATGTCCCGGCTTATAGCGTAACAGCAGGTTATGAAGCTTCTCTTCGTCGATAGGTTTCGCCAGATAATCATTCATCCCGGCGCTCAGTAACTTCTCTTTCTGACCGGCCATCGCATGCGCGGTGACCGCAATCACCGGTGTTTGCTGCTGATGTGGCAGCTGGTGGATCAACTCACAGGCCCGAATGCCATCCATGCCCGGCATCTGAATATCCATCAGAATTAAATCGAACTGCATCTGTTTGGCTTGTTCAACGGCCTGCGTGCCGCTGGTGCACAGCTCCACATGCTGAACCTGATCTTCCAGCAACACGCCAATGAGCTTCAGGTTTGCCGGGTTGTCATCAACTGCCATCACGCTCATCGGCAGTTTTTGCTCATCGTTAATCAGCGGAAGGGCATGCTGGCTAAGACGGCAATACTCCGTGAGGGCGGGCAGCAGGCGGGTGGCGGTGAGGGGTTTAAGCAGACACGCGGCTGCCCCGTCGTTTTTCAACTCTTCCGCGTTTATCTGAGCGTGGCAGGGCAGCGCCAGCAGCAGATAGTCAGTCATCGACGCGGCTTTCGCCAGCCGCTCCTGCTGCATGGTCAGTTCGCCGGTGAACGTCACCGGAATGCCCATCAGCAGAATGTCGTAGTGCTCAACGGCAAGCGCCGAGAAGGTAGGGCTGTAGACTACCTCCAGAGGTGTAGTGCTTAAAATATCCAGCGTGCACTGCGCGGCCGCCGCGTTAGGCTCGACGTAGGCCAGACGCTTACCGTTCAGGCAGCTTGTCACCGGACCGTCGGTCAACGCGTTCGGATTGAGATCCAGGTTAATGTGGAACCAGAAGGTTGAACCGCGGTTTGGCTGGCTGTGGAAAGAGATATCGCCGCCCATCTCGTTTACCAGCCTCTGCGTAATCACCAGCCCCAGACCGGTACCGCCATGACGGCGGGAGATACTGGCATCGGCCTGGCGGAACGCCTGGAACAGACGCGACTGATCGCGCTCGGGAATACCAATCCCGGTATCGCGGATCTGAACCTCAATCTGTACCTTGTTATTACTGAGCGCGCGTTTTTCTACCAGAATGTCGATGTTGCCGCTTTCGGTGAATTTAATGGCGTTGCCAACAAGATTGGTAATGACCTGCTGAAGGCGCAGAGGATCGCCGATGACGTTATCCGGCACGTCGTTTTTGATGTTAAGCGTCAGTTCAAGGCCTTTGTCGTGTGACGAGTGGGCGAGCAGCGTGACCACTTCATCGAGCGTACCGCGCAGCGGGAACGGTATGCTCTCCAGAATAAGCTTGCCCGCCTCCAGCTTGGAGAAGTCCAGCACGTCGTTAATGATCGCCAGCAGGTTGTTGGCCGAACGTTCAATGGTGTGCAGATGATCGCGCTGCGTCGGGTTAAGCTCGCTTTTCAGCGTCAGGCGGGTAAAGCCGATCACCCCATTGAGCGGTGTACGCAGCTCGTGCGACATATTGGCAAGGAATTCAGATTTAATCCGCGCCGCTTCCTGGGCGCGCTTTTTCGCCAGATCCAGCTCAACGTTCTGGATCTCCATCTGCTCCAGCGTTTCGCGCAGGTCAGACGTCGCCTGGTCAACGTTATGCTGCATCTCTTCGTGATAGGCCGCCAGCGACATGGCCATCGAGTTGATGCCGTTTTTCAGCATATCCAGCTCGCCCAGCATAAAACCTTCTACGCGGCTGTCGAGCTGTCCCCGGCGGATGCGGTCAACAGTATTGACCATATTGCGGATGGGGCCCGTTACGTCGCGCATCAGGCGCCAGCCGAAGATCAGTGCAATACCAATACAGAACAGCATCATCACGCCAGAGATAAAAATCTCTTTGTACTGCTGTAGCCGGACTGACTTGAGATCCAGCTCCAGCGCCACGTATCCCAGCATGTTATTGCTGGATTTGGCGTCAGATTGCGCAGACTCGTCGGGGGAATAACTTTCCGACACGATCGGCGTGCGCAGGATCATGATATCGCCGCGCCGCAGTACGGTGAGATGGCGCGGGAAAGGTGTACCGTCCGGGATTTTCAGGGCCGCCGGATCGAGATGAAAATTCGAGGTGACAAACAGGCGGTTATGTTCGTCGTAAACGGAAATGGCGCGTACGATGTCCGAGTGGCGTCGGTGAAGCACGCTGATTAACTGCCCAATGGATTCGCGGTTTTGCAGGTTCATCCCGTACTCGCTTGAGACGGCGAGCGGTTCGATGATGCTGGCGCCTGCATCCTCCAGCTGTCGCTGCAAATCGTTATAGCGGTGCACCACAAAGAAGATACTCAGCAGCAAACCGATGAGAACGGTGGGGGCGAGGATCAAAATCATCATGCGCGCGCGCAGGCTGTAGTTGGTCATGGCGTTCCGTTATGGGACAATTAAGATAATTATGTTTATGTGAGAAAAATCTCGGCGATGGCGCAATTCTACTCTGCAAAACGACGCGTGACGACGCGTCAAATCATTACTGTTGAAGCCACAGACCTTGACCCGTTTGGTCAGGGGGTGGCTCATCACAATGGTAAGACTCTGTTTATAACAGGTTTGCTGCCAACAGAACGAGCAGAAATTACGCTGACGGAAGACAAACGCCAGTACGCGCGCGGACAGGTGAAGCGTCGCCTCAACGATAGCCCGGCGCGCGTTGCGCCACGCTGTCCGCATTTTGGCGTTTGCGGAGGCTGCCAGCAACAGCATGCGAGCACAGAATTACAGCAAAAAAGCAAAAGCCGCGCCCTGGCGCGTCTGCTGAAGCACGACGTGAACGAAGTTATTGCCGATGAGCCCTGGGGCTACCGTCGCCGCGCGCGTCTGAGTCTGAATTATCAGCCCAAAACGGCGCGGCTGGAGATGGGTTTTCGCAAAGCGGCCTCCAGCGATATTGTTGATGTGAAGCAGTGCCCTGTTTTGGTGCCCCATCTTGAAGCATTGCTTCCGCACGTGCGCACTTGCCTCTCAGGACTGGACGGCGTTCGCCATCTTGGGCATGTCGAACTGGTCATGGCCAATAATGGCCCGCTGATGGTGTTGCGCCACACCGCGCCATTATCGAAAAAAGATCGCGAAAAACTGGAACGCTTTTCGCATTCCCACGACCTGGCGCTTTTCCTTGCTCCACAAAGCGAGATACTTGAACAGGTTACCGGTGATGCGCCCTGGTATGCGTCAAACGGGCTACGCTTAACGTTTAGCCCGCGGGATTTCATTCAGGTAAATGATGGCGTAAACCAGCAGATGGTTGAGAAAGCGCTGGCGTGGCTTGATATACAGCCCACCGATCGGGTGCTCGATCTGTTCTGCGGCATGGGCAACTTCACGCTGCCGCTGGCGCGAAAAGCAGCAAGCGTCGTTGGCGTGGAAGGTGTTGAAGCGCTGGTGGCTAAAGGGCAGGAGAACGCACAACAGAACGGCTTGCAAAATGTGACATTCTTTCATCAAAATCTTGAGGAAGATGTGACGCAACAGCCGTGGGCACAGCAGGGATTTGACAAAATCCTGCTCGACCCGGCGCGCGCCGGTGCCCCGGGCGTCATGGCGCATGTGATTAAACTTGCCCCGAAGCGTGTGGTCTATGTTTCCTGTAACCCGGCAACGCTTGCCCGTGACAGTGAGGTATTAATCAGCGCGGGTTACCAAATTCAGCGTCTGGCAATGCTGGACATGTTCCCGCACACTGGGCATCTGGAATCGATGGTGTTGTTCGAGCACATCTAATTTGTTTGGCTTGTCGACTTCGACAGGCCCTGGTCCCTAAAGGAGAGGACAATGGTTGCGGTAAGAAGTGCACATCTCAATAAAGCTGGGGAGTTTGACCCACAAAAATGGATCGCAAGTCTGGGAATTTCCAGCCAGCAGTCGTGTGAACGCTTAACCGAAACCTGGGCCTACTGTCTTCGCACCACACAGGGTCATCCGGATGCCGATCTCCTCTTGTGGCGCGGCGTGGAGATGGTTGAAATCTTATCCATGCTGAACATGGATATTGAAACGCTGCAGGCCGCGTTGCTGTTTCCTCTCGCCGATGCGAACGTCGTGACGGAAGACGTGCTGCGTGAGAGCGTCGGAAAATCCGTCGTCGCGCTGATCCACGGCGTGCGCGATATGGCGGCTATCCGCCAGCTTAAAGCCGCGCACACCGATTCCGTCTCCTCTGAGCAGGTCGATAACGTCCGCCGGATGCTGCTGGCCATGGTGGATGATTTCCGCTGTGTGGTCATCAAACTGGCCGAGCGTATTGCCCACCTGCGTGAGGTGAAGGATGCGCCGGAAGACGAGCGCGTGCTGGCCGCCAAAGAGTGTACAAACATCTATGCGCCGCTGGCGAACCGGCTAGGTATCGGTCAGCTCAAATGGGAGCTGGAAGATTACTGCTTCCGTTATCTGCACCCGGCGGAATATAAGCGCATTGCCAAACTTCTGCATGAACGACGCATTGACCGCGAGCACTATATCGAGGAGTTCGTCGGCGGCTTGCGCCAGGCGATGAAAGAAGAGAACGTGCGCGCCGAAGTCTACGGGCGACCTAAGCACATCTACAGCATCTGGCGCAAAATGCAGAAGAAACACCTCGCCTTTGACGAGCTGTTTGACGTGCGTGCCGTGCGTATCGTGGCGGAACGTCTGCAGGACTGCTACGCCGCGCTGGGGATCGTCCACACTCACTTCCGCCATCTGCCGGATGAGTTTGATGACTATGTGGCTAACCCTAAACCTAACGGTTATCAGTCCATTCACACCGTGGTGCTTGGCCCTGGCGGCAAAACGGTCGAAATTCAGATCCGCACCAAACAGATGCACGAAGATGCCGAGCTGGGCGTTGCCGCGCACTGGAAATACAAAGAGGGAACGTCGGGCGGGGCGCGTTCTGGTCACGAGGATCGCATCGCCTGGCTGCGCAAGCTGATTGCGTGGCAGGAAGAGATGGCCGACTCGGGCGAAATGCTCGACGAAGTCCGCAGCCAGGTCTTTGACGACCGGGTCTACGTCTTTACCCCGAAAGGGGATGTGGTCGACCTGCCAGCCGGTTCAACGCCGCTTGATTTTGCCTACCACATCCACAGTGACGTGGGGCACCGCTGTATCGGGGCGAAAATCGGCGGGCGCATCGTCCCGTTCACTTACCAGTTGCAGATGGGCGATCAGATTGAAATCATCACCCAGAAGCAGCCTAACCCGAGCCGGGACTGGCTTAATCCGAACCTGGGGTACGTCACCACCAGCCGCGGACGCTCAAAAATTCACGCCTGGTTCCGCAAGCAGGATCGAGACAAAAATATCCTTGCCGGTCGTCAGATCCTTGACGACGAACTGGAACATATCGGGATCAGCCTGAAAGAGGCCGAGAAATTCCTGCTGCCGCGCTACAACTTCAACGAGCTTGACGAACTGTTAGCGGCAATTGGCGGCGGCGATATTCGTCTCAATCAGATGGTTAACTTCCTGCAGGCGCAGTTCAATAAGCCAAGCGCGGAAGAGCAGGACGCGGCGGCGCTGAAGCAGCTGCAGCAGAAAACCTACGCCCCGCAGCAGCGCAGTAAAGATAATGGCCGCGTAGTGGTCGAGGGAGTGGGCAATCTGATGCACCACATTGCCCGCTGCTGTCAGCCAATTCCGGGCGACGACATCGTCGGTTTTATCACCCAGGGGCGCGGGATCTCGATCCACCGTTCCGACTGTGACCAGCTTGCCGAGCTGCAGTCCCATGCGCCGGAGCGCATCGTGGAAGCGGTCTGGGGAGAGAGCTACTCCGCCGGCTACTCGCTGGTGGTGCGTGTTACCGCCAATGACCGCAGCGGCTTGCTGCGCGATATCACCACCATTCTCGCCAACGAGAAGGTCAACGTGCTGGGTGTTGCCAGCCGCAGCGATACCCGCGAGCAGCTTGCCACCATCGATATGACCATCGAAATCTACAACCTGCAGGTGCTGGGTCGCGTGCTCGGCAAACTGAACCAGGTGCCGGATGTGATTGACGCGCGTCGTCTGCACGGCGGGTAAATACACTCTTCTGTAGGCCGGGTAAGGCTTTGCCGCCACCCGGCTTGTTTTTTAATGGAAAACACTATGACTCAAATCGACCGCCTGCTCGGCATCATGAAACGCCTGCGCGATCCGGAAAACGGCTGCCCGTGGGACAAAGAGCAGACTTTCTCCACCATCGCCCCGTACACGCTTGAAGAGACCTACGAGGTGCTGGACGCCATTTCTCGCGAGGATTTTGACGACCTGCGTGGTGAACTCGGCGACCTGCTGTTCCAGGTGGTGTTCTACGCCCAGATGGCGCAGGAAGAAGGGCGCTTTAACTTTGATGATATCTGCGCCGCTATCAGCGACAAGCTTGAGCGCCGTCACCCGCATATCTTTGGCGATGCCACCGCAGGCAACAGCGCGGAAGTACTGGCCCGCTGGGAGCAGATAAAAAGCGCCGAGCGTGCTGAAAAATCCCAGCATTCGGCGCTGGACGATATTCCTCTGAGTCTGCCTGCGCTGATGCGCGCGCATAAAATTCAAAAGCGTTGTTCCGCCGTCGGTTTTGACTGGGACTCTCTGGGGCCGGTGCTGGATAAAGTGCATGAAGAGATCGACGAGGTTATGCACGAAGCGCAGCAGGCGGTGGTGGATGAAGCAAAGCTTGAGGAAGAGATGGGCGATCTGTTGTTTGCGACCGTCAACCTTTCGCGCCATTTAGGTGTAAAAGCGGAAACCGCATTGCAAAAAGCCAATCTGAAATTCGAACGTCGTTTTCGTGAAGTGGAGCGGATTGTCGCCTCGCGCGGCCTGGAAATGACCGGAATTGACCTCCAGGCGATGGAAGAAGTCTGGCAGGAAGTAAAACGCCAGGAATCTGATCTCTAACGGAATTTTGCGATCAAGCGCAATTTGTGTGATTTTTTAAATGACAAGCGCTTGATTTGCGTCAAAAACATTTACCCAAAAGGGGCTATTTTCTCACTCCTTATGTTTGTCATGGCCTGGAATGGAGACGGAGAATGAAAGTTTGTGGCGCTCGCCGTGTTCGGGTATACTACTTTCCCGTCCTGGTTATTCCATCGTTTCACCCTAACTTCTCAGGTTCAGCATGACAACGAACTATATTTTTGTGACCGGCGGGGTCGTATCCTCTCTGGGTAAAGGCATTGCCGCAGCCTCCCTCGCAGCCATTCTTGAAGCCCGTGGCCTCAATGTGACCATGATGAAACTGGATCCGTACATCAACGTCGATCCTGGCACCATGAGCCCAACCCAACACGGGGAAGTGTTCGTTACTGAAGACGGCGCTGAAACCGATCTGGATCTTGGCCACTACGAGCGTTTCATTCGTACCAAAATGACCCGTCGTAACAACTTTACGACTGGCCGCATCTACTCCGACGTTCTGCGTAAAGAGCGCCGCGGTGACTACCTGGGCGCGACCGTTCAGGTTATCCCACACATCACTAACGCCATCAAAGAGCGTGTCCTTGCCGGTGGCGAAGGGCATGACGTTGTGCTGGTTGAAATCGGCGGTACCGTAGGGGATATCGAATCCCTGCCGTTCCTCGAAGCGATTCGTCAGCTGGCGGTAGATATTGGTCGTGAGCATGCGCTGTTCATGCACCTGACGCTGGTGCCTTACATGGCGGCTGCAGGTGAAGTGAAAACCAAACCGACTCAGCACTCTGTTAAAGAGCTGCTCTCCATCGGTATTCAGCCTGACATCCTGGTTTGCCGTTCCGATCGCGCTATCCCGGCGAACGAACGTGCGAAAATTGCATTGTTCTGTAACGTGCCTGAAAAAGCCGTTATTTCAATGAAAGATGTCGATTCCATTTATAAAATCCCGGGCCTGTTGAAATCGCAGGGCCTGGACGATTATATTTGTAAACGATTCAGCTTGAACTGTCCGGAAGCTAACCTGTCTGAATGGGAACAGGTTATCTATGAAGAAGCCAATCCGGCGGGCGAAGTGACTATCGGTATGGTCGGCAAGTACATTGAACTGCCGGATGCCTATAAGTCAGTTATCGAAGCGCTGAAACACGGTGGTCTGAAGAACCGCGTCTCCGTGAACATCAAGCTGATTGATTCGCAGGATGTTGAAACGCGTGGCGTGGAAATTCTGAAAGATCTGGATGCGATTCTCATCCCTGGCGGCTTTGGCTACCGCGGTGTTGAAGGCAAGATCGCCACTGCACGCTACGCGCGTGAAAACAATATTCCTTACCTCGGCATCTGCCTGGGTATGCAGGTTGCGCTGATCGAATTTGCGCGCAACGTAGCGGGAATGGAAAACGCGAACTCTACGGAATTTGTGCCAGACTGTAAGTACCCTGTAGTGGCGCTGATTACGGAATGGCGCGACGAAGACGGTAACGTCGAAGTCCGTACCGAGAAGAGCGATCTGGGTGGCACAATGCGTCTTGGCGCACAGGCCTGCCAGCTGTCCGACGATAGCGTGGTTCGCAAGCTGTATGGCGAATCGGTCATCACCGAGCGCCATCGTCACCGCTATGAAGTCAACAACATGCTGTTGAAACAAATTGAAGCTGCGGGCCTGCGCGTTGCGGGCCGCTCCGGGGATGATCAGTTAGTCGAGATCATTGAAGTGCCAAACCATCCATGGTTTGTTGCCTGCCAGTTCCACCCGGAATTTACTTCAACGCCGCGTGACGGGCATCCGCTGTTTGCAGGCTTCGTGAAAGCCGCCAGCGAGTACCAGAAGCGTCAGGCGAAGTAAAAAAAGTTAGAACGGCAACGCGTACCTTTGGTACGCGTTGTTTGTCTGGAGTTTTAGTTTAACTTGTACTGAGGAAAATCTAATGTCCAAAATCGTTAAAGTCATCGGTCGTGAAATCATCGACTCCCGTGGTAACCCGACCGTTGAAGCTGAAGTTCATCTGGAAGGTGGTTTCGTCGGTATGGCAGCTGCTCCATCAGGTGCTTCTACGGGTTCCCGCGAAGCGCTGGAACTGCGCGATGGCGACAAATCCCGTTTCATGGGCAAAGGCGTACTGAAAGCGGTTGGCGCTGTAAACGGTCCTATTGCTCAGGCCATCATTGGCAAAGACGCTAAAGACCAGGCTGGCATCGACAAGATCATGATCGATCTGGACGGTACTGAAAACAAATCTAACTTCGGTGCGAACGCAATCCTGGCGGTTTCCCTGGCGAACGCCAAAGCAGCAGCGGCTGCTAAAGGTATGCCACTGTTCGAGCACATCGCTGAACTGAACGGCACCCCAGGCAAATACTCCATGCCTGTACCAATGATGAACATCATCAACGGTGGTGAGCACGCAGACAACAACGTTGATATTCAGGAATTCATGATTCAGCCAGTTGGCGCGAAATCCCTGAAAGAAGCGGTACGTATGGGTTCTGAAGTGTTCCACAACCTGGCTAAAGTTCTGAAAGCTAAAGGTATGAACACGGCTGTAGGTGACGAAGGTGGCTATGCGCCAAACCTGGGTTCTAACGCAGAAGCTCTGGCTGTTATCGCAGAAGCAGTAAAAGCTGCTGGCTACGAGCTGGGCAAAGACATCACCCTGGCGATGGACTGTGCGGCATCTGAATTCTACAAAGACGGTAAATACGTTCTGGCTGGCGAAGGCAACAAAGCGTTCACCTCCGAAGAGTTCACTCACTTCCTGGAAGACCTGACCAAACAGTACCCAATCGTCTCTATCGAAGACGGTCTGGACGAGTCTGACTGGGATGGTTTCGCATACCAGACCAAAGTACTGGGCGACAAAATCCAGCTGGTTGGTGACGATCTGTTCGTAACCAACACCAAGATCCTGAAAGAAGGCATCGAGAAAGGCATCGTTAACTCCATCCTGATCAAATTCAACCAGATCGGTTCTCTGACCGAAACCCTGGCCGCGATCAAAATGGCGAAAGACGCTGGCTACACCGCTGTCATCTCTCACCGTTCTGGTGAAACTGAAGATGCAACCATTGCTGACCTGGCAGTGGGTACCGCTGCAGGCCAGATCAAAACCGGTTCTATGAGCCGTTCTGACCGTGTTGCTAAATACAACCAGCTGATTCGTATCGAAGAAGCACTGGGCGAAAAAGCACCATACAACGGTCGTAAAGAGATCAAAGGCCAGGCATAATTGCTTAAGCCTTAAATGAAAATGCCAGTCGAAAGACTGGCATTTTTTTGGCTATTTAAAATCGACCGCCATTTGCTCCGGGATGGTCAATCCCCGGGTGGTCTGGACGCAGCGGGCGATATAATCCGTAAAACGCGGGGGTTTCGGCATTCCCATGCTGAGCAGCTTATCGTTGCTGAAGCGCACGTTCAGCGTGGCAAAGGCGCCGTATAAGCGCATCGCTCTCAGCATCAGGCGTTCGTTGCATGGACCAAAAATCGTTTTCAGCTCGCGGCGCATTCTGACCAGCGTTTCGTAGCTGACCTGCGCATACTTATCACCGACGGGCGCTTTCTCCAGCGCCTGCGCCATCGCCTGATCGATGTCTGCAAAGCGAACGCTGTTTTCTTCCCCGGCAGAAATATGCACCACCTCACCCGGACGCGCGTTGCTGCCGAGCAGCATTAACAGCGCGTCGGCGCAATAATCCACCGGCACTACGTCGATCCGGTCTTCCATTGAACACATAAACTTTTGCAGCATCAGGCCCATACTAAAGACCCAGAAGATGCTGCTCGACGGCGTGCAGCCGTGACGGGTATGGCCGACGACGATGGAGGGGCGGGCGATAAGCAGCGGCAGGTCCGGGCACGCCTGACGCATCAGCTTTTCAATGGTTGACTTCGAATAAGTGTATTCCACCAGATGTTCAGCATTTTCTCTAAATTCAGCACTTTCCGCGACCAGTGAATCCTGCTCCGGGGTGCATGACATTGCGGTGCCTACGTGCAGGAAACGCTGCAGTCCAGTGACCTGTTCCATGCGGCGTGCCAGCGCAAGGGTACCGTCGACGTTTACCTTCCAGATAAGCGGGTTGTTTCCAAATGAGGCGACAGCCGCGCAGTTAACCACATGCGTGACCTGGTTCAGTCGCGGATCGTTCAGAAAGGCCTCCGGCTGACTGAGGTCGCCAATGATAATATTCTCCACGCTCAGGGAAGCCAGTTTCTCCTCAGAAACGTTGAACTTACGCATGTTCTCCTGCACGCGCTCCAGCCCGCTTTGCGGATCGCCGGCGCGGGCAAGCAAAAGGAGTTTCACGGATTGATCGCTCGTCAGGATTTTTTCAAGTACTGCACCGCCCAGGAAACCGGTCACGCCTGTAATCAATAACATCTTCATTAATACCGTCTCATTATGATTGATGAGGCGGATTGTAGGCGCGCAAAAGTAAACGGCATTTAAATAATAAATCGCCGAAACAGGAAGCGTCTTAAGCTTATTTTAAGGAAAGGAAATCAGGTGGAGATATTGGACATTGCGGAAAGGTGAAAAATTCAATTTATAAATAATTATATTTCAACTTTATGATTTGTATGTATTTTTATGATTCAGGATTAGGGTGGTTACAGCATTGAAAATGTAATAAATAAAATATTTTGTTACACCAAACATTTATCTGGAAAATAAATTAAATTTTGCTTAAGGGAAATTGAGTAACGTAAAAAGCAGGCTAGTTTATGTAGCCTGCGTAATATTTTCAGAGCAGCAAAGGAAGCGTAGCGCTGGCTGTTTGCTGGCTAACATCCGCGTAATGGTTGTCCAGCGCAATAAGAGAGGTGGTCAGCAATTCGACCAGCAGCATGACACCCACCTTTGCATTGAGCGCGCCAGCGCTAAGCGGGCCTTCTGGCTTGGCGGCTACCAGTTGCATATCACTCAGGGAAGCCAGCGGGCTACGTGGCGTGTTGCTGAGCGCCAGAACCTTTACGCCGCGCTTGCGGGCCAGTTTCACCACATGAAGTAAATCCCGCGTAGAACCGGAACTGGAGATAGCCACGACCAGCGTTTCAGCCGAGAGCGTTGCCGCATTCATGGCTGCGCGGTGCATGTCGCTAAATAACTGTGCGGGTTTACCCAGCCTTAATAACTTGTAATGCAGATACTCACCGAGGATTGCGCTGGCCGCGACGCCATAGATCTGCACGGAGTGCGCCTGATGCAGTGCCAGTGCGGCTTTTTCAAGCAGCGCCCGGTCCAGGAGCCTGGCGGTATCCTGCAGAGCCAGGATTGACTCATCCACCACGTTATCAATTTCATCCCCGGCCTCTCGCGCGGGCTGACCCTGCTGAATATCCAGCGCCAGCGCCATTTTGAATTCGTTATAGCCCTTGCAGCCCAGCGTCCGGCAAAGACGCGTCACGCTGGCCTCGCTGGTGTGACTCTCGCGCGCCAGTTCCGTGATCGTCAGGTAGAGCACTCGGGCGGGATCGCTGAGGACAAACTCGCCGAGTTTTTGTTGTGTTGGGCTGTACCCGGAAGCCTCCTGGCGGAGCTTCAGCAGCAGATTTTCATGGTCCGACATGCCAGGTCCTTAATGCGTTTCTCTGTGACTAGTGTGACGGAAAGCGGGGGAAAGATGCCAGTCATTTTGAAAGAGTATGATCGGTCTCCTGGTTTTTGATGATAATTTTCACTATTAAATATTTATATGGTAAAAATTTTCATCGATAAATGAGGGGATGAAAAAATGATGCAAATGTTCAGTGGAGCCTCTTCGGGGGGATGGTTTGAAAAAGCGCAGCGCTTCGGCAAATCGTTTATGTTGCCCATCGCCGTGTTGCCTGCGGCGGGTCTGCTGCTTGGGATAGGCGGCGCGTTGTCGAATCCCAATACGCTGACGGCCTATCCGTTTTTAGATGTGGGCTGGCTGCAGGCGGTTTTCACCATCATGAGCAGTGCAGGTTCCATCGTATTTGCGAACCTCTCTGTGCTGTTTGCGGTTGGGGTGGCCGTTGGGCTGGCAAAAAGTGATAAAGGCACGGCAGGGCTGGCGGCGTTACTGGCGTTTCTGGTGATGAACGCCACCATCAACGCGCTGCTGATCCTCACCGGCAAACTGGCGCAGGAAAACCCGGGGGCCGTGGGGCAGGGGATGACGCTGGGGATTCAGACGCTGGAAACGGGTGTATTTGGCGGCGTAGTGATTGGTCTCGTGACCTGCGCGTTGCATCACCGGTTTAATAAAATTGCCCTTCCGCAGTTCCTGGGCTTCTTTGGCGGCTCGCGCTTTGTCCCGATTATCAGCTCGCTGGCGGCGATACTCGTCGGCGCGCTGATGACCGTGGTCTGGCCGCATTTCCAGAAACTGATCTTTGGTCTGGGCGGGCTGGTAGACGCCACAGGTTATTTGGGCACCCTGCTGTACGGCTTCATTTTACGCATGCTGGGCCCGTTCGGGTTGCACCACATCTTCTATCTTCCGTTCTGGACCACGGCCCTTGGCGGCAGCGAGATCGTCAATGGTCATCTGGTGGAGGGTACGCAGCGTATCTTCTTTGCCCAGCTGGCTGACCCGACGACGCGTCAGTTTTATGAAGGCACGTCGCGCTTCATGTCCGGGCGCTTTATTACGATGATGTTTGGCCTGCTCGGCGCGTGTCTGGCGATGTACCACACGGCAAAACCCGAGAACAAAAAGCGCGTTGCCGGGCTGCTGCTCTCTGCGGCGTTAACCTCTTTCCTGACGGGCATTACCGAGCCCATCGAGTTCTCCTTCCTGTTTATTGCGCCGGTGCTTTACGTCATCCATGCGCTGTTTGACGGGCTGGCGTTCATGCTTGCACACATGCTGCATATCACCATCGGGCAAACCTTCTCCGGCGGTTTTATCGACTTCCTCCTGTTCGGTATTTTGCAGGGGGAGGCCAAAACCAACTGGATGTTCGTTCCGCTGGTCGGCGTGCCGTGGTTCTTCCTTTACTACTTCACCTTCCGCTACCTGATTAACCGTTTTGATTTCGCCACGCCGGGCCGTGAAAAGACGGCGATGGTTGATGAAGTGAGTCTGCCGCAAAGCGAGCGCGCTGCGGCGGTGATCGCCGGATTAGGTGGAAAAGACAATCTGGACGAGGTGGACTGCTGCGCCACGCGCCTTCGCGTCACGGTCAAAGACGGCAGCAAGGTGGATGACGCGGCGCTGAAAGCGACCGGCGCGCGCGGCGTTATCGTGCGCGGTAACGGGGTTCAGGTCATTTATGGCCCGCACGTCACCATTATCAAAAACGAAGTGGAAGAGATTTTATCGTAATGAAAACTGTACTGGATAACCTGAAGGGAAAACTGGTCGTCTCCTGTCAGGCGCTGGAGAATGAACCGCTGCATAGCCCGTTTATTATGTCGCGGATGGCGCTGGCGGCGGCGCAGGGCGGGGCCGCTGCCATTCGTGCCAACAGCGTGGTGGATATCGAGGCCATTAAGCAGCAGGTCTCTTTGCCTGTCATCGGCATCATCAAACGGGATTACCCGGAAAGCGAAGTGTTTATCACCGCCACGATGAAAGAGGTGGATGAGCTCATGGCCGTCTCTCCGGAAATCATAGCCCTTGATGCCACGGCCAGGGAGCGTCCCGGTGGGGAATCCCTGGAAACGCTGGTCATGCGCATCCGCTCGCGCTACCCCTCGGTACTGCTGATGGCGGATATTTCCACCGTGGACGAAGCCGTGACGGCGCAGGCGCTGGGCTTTGACTGCGTCGGCACGACGCTTTACGGCTATACGGCGGAAACGGCAGGCCATTCGCTTCCGGAGAACGACTGCGCGTTCCTGAAGGCCGTGCTGGCGGCCGTGACGGTTCCCGTGGTTGCCGAAGGGAACGTGGATACGCCTGAACGCGCGGCCCGGTGCCTGGCGCTGGGGGCGCACACGGTCGTCGTCGGCGGCGCGATCACCCGTCCACAGCAAATTACCGAACGGTTTATGGCGGCGATTAGCGCGCAAAGCACCGATGGAGCATGACCATCCGGCGGGGATCTGCGATACTTATCGTTTATCCCCTTAACTGAGATGACTATGCAGTACCCGATTAACGAGATGTTCCAGACCCTGCAAGGCGAGGGTTACTTTACCGGTGTTCCCGCTATCTTTATTCGTTTACAGGGATGCCCGGTTGGCTGTGCCTGGTGTGATACCAAACATACGTGGGATAAGCTCGCAGATCGGGAAGTGTCGCTGTTTAGCATTCTGGCGAAAACCAAAGAGAGCGATAAGTGGGGCGCGGGCAGTTCAGAAGATCTGCTGGCGATTATTGGTCGTCAGGGCTGGACGGCGCGCCATGTGGTGATCACCGGCGGTGAACCCTGTATCCACGATCTGACCCCGCTGACCGAGCTGCTCGAAAAGAACGGCTACAGCTGCCAGATTGAAACCAGCGGCACCCACGAAGTGCGCTGCTCTCACTCTACCTGGGTGACGGTTTCGCCAAAAGTGAATATGCGCGGCGGGTATGACGTGCTCTCTCAGGCGCTGGAACGCGCGGATGAGATTAAGCACCCGGTAGGGCGCGTGCGCGATATCGAAGCGCTGGACGAACTGCTGGCGACGCTGACGGATGAAAAGCAGCGGGTGATTGCCCTGCAGCCTATCAGCCAGAAAGAAGATGCGACGCGTCTGTGTATTGAAACCTGTATCGCGCGTAACTGGCGCCTGTCCATGCAGACGCACAAGTACCTGAATATAGCCTAAAAAAAGCCCGGTTTTGCCGGGCTATTTTTTTACTCTCCGCGATACACGCAGCCTGCCGTGCAGGTCTCTTTGATCATCACCGCGCTCAGCAGTGGTACCAGCGGCTTCATCTGATCCCAAATCCATTTTGCCAGCACTTCGCTGGTCGGGTTTTCAAGGCCCGGGATCTCATTCAGATAGTAGTGATCCAGATGGTCGTAGGTCGGTTTAAACGCGGCCTTCAGTTCGGCAAAATCCATGATCCAACCGGTATGCGGATCAACTTCACCGGTGATCTCAAGACGCACCATAAACGAATGCCCGTGCAGACGGCCACATTTATGCCCTTCAGGAACATGCGGAAGGTGGTGGGCGGCTTCGAAGGTGAAATCTTTAAACAGTGTGGTGGACATGATCGCTCTCAGTAATGCGGAAAAAACCGCCGCATAGTACCGGAAAGCACAATTTTTAGCATTAACTAAAACGGCTCTGAAGGCGCAGCCATGGCGGTAAGGTTCTTTTCTGGTTTTTTGCTATTTATTTTCAATGATTTAGTTAACCTGTTTTATCGCTAAGAACGATAACTAAAACAGGTTAGTCCATTTGGTTATTTATTATTTCCATCCCTTCTTTAATTGTTATTATCCTCGCCGTTAACCTTATCTTCAGTTTGGATTTATTCGCTTAAAGTCCGCTTGGCTACTGGAACATAACGACGCATGACAACACAGGCCTCACCATCAAATTTGCTTCCCCTGAACCCGGAGCAACTGGCGCGCCTTCAGGCTGCCACCTCTGATTTTTCGCCCACTCAGCTTGCCTGGGTCTCCGGTTATTTCTGGGGAATGCTCAATCAGCAGCCTGGCGCTGTCGCGGGCGCACCGGCAACGGCTGTGGAAATTCCCGCTATTACGCTGATTTCCGCCTCGCAGACGGGCAACGCCCGCCGCGTGGCCGAAGCGTTGCGTGACGACCTGCTGGCCGCCAAACTGAACGTGAACCTGGTCAACGCCGGCGATTATAAATTTAAGCAAATCGCGTCAGAAAAGCTGCTGGTGGTGGTCGCCTCTACCCAGGGCGAAGGTGAACCCGCTGAAGAAGCGGTAGCGCTGCATAAGTTTCTGTTCTCGAAAAAAGCCCCAAAACTGGATGGCACGGCGTTTGCCGTGTTTGGTCTGGGCGATACCTCCTATGAATTCTTCTGTCAGTCCGGTAAAGACTTCGACAGTAAGCTGGCGGAGCTCGGCGCAGAGCGCCTGCTGGACCGCGTCGACGCGGATGTGGAATACCAGACTGCCGCCGCCGAATGGCGTGCGCGCATCGTTGAGGTGCTGAAAGCGCGCGTGCCGAAAGAGACGCCGGCGCAGGCCGCATTGACCGCCGCGGGCGTCGTCAACGATATCCATACCAGCCCTTACACGAAAGAAGCACCGCTGGCGGCAAGCCTGTCGGTGAACCAGAAAATCACTGGCCGCGACTCGGAAAAAGACGTGCGTCATATCGAAATCGATCTCGGTGACTCAGGCCTGCGTTATCAGCCTGGCGATGCGCTGGGCGTCTGGTATCAGAACGATCCGGCGCTGGTGAAAGAGCTGGTTGAGCTGCTGTGGCTGAAAGGTGATGAGCCTGTCACCGTTGACGGCAAAACCCAGTCGCTTTCTGATGCGCTGCAGTGGCATTTCGAACTGACGGTCAACACTCCGAACATCGTCGAAAATTACGCCACCTTAACGCGCAGTGAATCGCTGCTGCCGCTGGTGGGCGACAAAGCGAAACTGCAGCATTACGCCGCGACGACCCCGATTGTCGATATGGTGCGTTTCTCTCCGGCGCAGCTGGATGCCGATGCAGTGGTCGGGCTGCTGCGTCCATTGACCCCGCGCCTCTACTCCATCGCCTCTTCTCAGGCAGAGGTGGAGAGCGAAGTGCATATCACCGTGGGCGTGGTGCGTTATGACATCGAAGGCCGCGCCCGTGCGGGTGGGGCATCAAGTTTCCTGGCGGACCGCGTGGAAGAAGAGGGCGAAGTGCGCGTCTTTATCGAGCACAACGACAACTTCCGTCTGCCGGCAAACCCGGAAACCCCGGTGATCATGATTGGTCCAGGCACCGGTATTGCGCCGTTCCGCGCCTTTATGCAGCAACGTGCGGCGGACGACGCGCCAGGCAAAAACTGGCTGTTCTTCGGCAACCCGCACTTTACCGAAGATTTCCTCTACCAGGTTGAGTGGCAGCGTTACGTCAAAGAGGGCGTGCTGACCCGTATCGATCTGGCCTGGTCCCGCGACCAGAAAGAAAAAGTCTACGTACAAGACAAACTGCGCGAACAGGGCGCAGAGCTGTGGCGCTGGATCAATGACGGTGCCCACATTTATGTCTGCGGCGACGCCAATCGCATGGCGAAAGACGTTGAGCAGGCACTGCTGGAAGTGATTGCCGAATTCGGCGGTATGGATGCCGAAACGGCGGATGAATTTTTAAGTGAGCTGCGCGTTGAGCGCCGTTATCAGCGAGATGTCTACTAATGAGCGAAAAACATCCAGGGCCACTGGTGGTCGAAGGTAAACTGACAGACGCCGAGCGCATGAAGCTGGAAAGCAACTACCTGCGCGGCACCATTGCTGAAGATTTGAATGACGGTCTCACCGGCGGTTTTAAAGGTGACAACTTCCTGCTGATCCGTTTCCACGGTATGTACCAGCAGGACGACCGCGATATTCGCGCTGAGCGTGCCGAACAGAAGCTGGAGCCGCGTCATGCGATGCTGCTGCGCTGCCGTCTGCCGGGTGGGGTCATCACCACCAAACAGTGGCAGGCGATTGATAAATTCGCTGGCGAAAACACGATCTACGGCAGCATCCGCCTGACCAACCGTCAGACCTTCCAGTTCCACGGTATTCTGAAGAAGAACGTGAAGCCGGTGCACCAGATGCTCCACTCCGTTGGGCTGGACGCACTGGCTACCGCCAACGACATGAACCGTAACGTGCTTTGCACGTCGAACCCGTACGAGTCTGAGCTGCATGCCGAAGCGTATGAGTGGGCGAAGAAGATCTCTGAGCATCTGCTGCCGCGCACCCGCGCCTATGCAGAGATTTGGCTCGATCAGGAGAAAGTCGCGACCACCGATGAAGAACCGATTCTCGGCCAGACCTATCTGCCGCGTAAGTTCAAAACCACGGTCGTGATCCCGCCGCAGAACGATATTGACCTGCACGCCAACGACATGAACTTCGTGGCGATTGCCGAAAACGGCAAGCTGGTCGGCTTTAACCTGCTGGTGGGCGGGGGCCTGTCCATTGAGCACGGTAACAAGAAAACCTACGCCCGCACCGCGAGCGAGTTTGGTTTCCTGCCGCTGGAGCACACGCTGGCGGTGGCGGAAGCCGTGGTCACGACCCAGCGCGACTGGGGTAACCGTACCGACCGTAAAAACGCGAAAACCAAATATACCCTCGAGCGCGTGGGAGTGGAGACGTTCAAAGCGGAAGTGGAGCGTCGCGCGGGGATCAAATTTGAGCCAGTCCGTCCTTACGAATTCACCGGTCGCGGCGATCGTATTGGCTGGGTGAAAGGTATCGACAATAAATGGCATCTGACGCTGTTTATCGAAAATGGTCGAATTCTGGATTATCCGGGCCGTCCGCTGAAAACCGGTCTGCTGGAAATTGCGAAGATCCACAAAGGCGAGTTCCGCATTACCGCTAACCAGAACCTGATCATTGCCGGCGTGCCGGAGAGCCAGAAGGCGAAGATCGAGACGCTGGCGCGCGATCATGGGTTGATGGATGCGGTCAAACCGCAGCGTGAAAACTCCATGGCCTGCGTGTCGTTCCCGACCTGTCCGCTGGCGATGGCCGAAGCGGAACGTTTCCTGCCGTCATTTACTGACAAAGTGGAAGCGATTCTGGAAAAACACGGCATTCCGGACGAGCATATTGTTATGCGTGTGACCGGCTGCCCGAACGGCTGCGGCCGCGCGATGCTGGCCGAGCTGGGGCTGGTGGGGAAAGCGCCGGGTCGCTATAACCTGCATCTGGGCGGTAACCGTATCGGCACACGTATTCCGCGTATGTTCCGCGAGAACATCACCGAGCCGGAAATCCTTGATTCCATCGACGAGCTTGTCGGGCGCTGGGCGAAAGAGCGCGAAGCGGGTGAAGGCTTCGGCGACTTTACGGTGCGTGCGGGCATCATTCGCCCGGTGCTCGATCCCGCAAGGGATTTCTGGGAGTAACCACGAGAGGTAATTATGTCCGTACTCGATCTAAACGCCCTTAACGAACTGCCAAAAGTCGAACGCATTCTGGCACTGGCAGAAACTAACGCCCAACTGGAAAAGCTCGACGCCGAAGGGCGCGTGGCCTGGGCGCTGGAAAACCTGCCGGGAGACTATGTGCTTTCGTCGAGTTTTGGTATTCAGGCGGCGGTGAGTTTGCATCTGGTGAATCAGATCCGTCCGGACATTCCGGTGATCCTCACCGACACCGGCTACCTGTTCCCGGAAACCTACCAGTTTATTGACGAGCTGACGGACAAGCTCAGGCTGAACCTGAAAGTCTACCGCGCGACGGAAAGCGCGGCCTGGCAGGAAGCGCGCTACGGCAAGCTGTGGGAGCAGGGCGTTGAAGGCATTGAGAAATACAATGAGATCAACAAAGTCGAGCCGATGAACCGGGCACTGAAAGAGCTTAACGCGCAGACGTGGTTTGCAGGGTTGCGCCGTGAGCAATCCGGCAGCCGTGCCACGCTGCCGGTGCTGGCAGTCCAGCGCGGAGTCTTTAAGGTGCTGCCGATTATCGACTGGGATAACCGGACGGTGTACCAGTACCTGCAAAAACACGGGCTGAAGTACCATCCGCTGTGGGACCAGGGCTACCTGTCAGTTGGAGACACCCACACCACGCGCAAATGGGAACCGGGAATGGCGGAAGAAGAGACGCGATTCTTTGGGCTGAAGCGCGAGTGCGGGTTGCACGAAGGGTAATTCCTTAACCGCCCTCTCCCTGTGGGAGAGGGTTGGGGTGAGGGCATCAGGCCGCGCTATACTTAAAAACCTCAGCCTTTCCCCGCCTTCGCCAGCTCCTTCACCAGCGGCAGCATCACTTTCACCACGTCCCGGCTGCGGTGTTCAATGCGCTGCGGCAGGGCGCTATCAATATGCTGCTGATTATCCAGCATCACGTTATGCCAGCTTGTCCCGTCCGGGAAGGCTTTCGATTTTCCCCGTTGCTGGTAGCCATCTTTTTTCCCCAGCGCCCAGTTAGTTGCTTCCACGTACAGGACCGGAATGCCCGCTTTATCGAACACTTCGCCGTCGTTGCAGCAGCCCGTTCCTCGCGGATAATTTGGATTGCCGCCCGGGTTGCTGGCGGCATACACCCCGTGGCTGCGGGCAATGGCGAGCGCCCGGTCACGCGTCAGTTTACGCACGCTACCCGGTGTACTCTGCCCGCTGTTGAAATACAGTTTATCGCCGACAATCAGGTTATCGAGGTTAATTACCAGCAGCGTATTTTTCTTCTCTTCAGCGCTCATGCGTTTAAGGAGATTCTCAGCGCCGAGCTTACCCTCCTCTTCACCGCTGGTGGCAACGAAACGAATGCCATATTGCGTCGGAATGTTCTTCATTCGCTCGGCCAGTTCGAGCATCACGCCAAGACCCGCTGCGTTATCGTCCATGCCCTGCAGCGTCAGCCCGCCGAGGTTGTTATCGGTGTCGGCATCGCTGAGCGGTGCGTAAGTATCGAGATGCGCCATGATAATAATCTGTTCCGCCGCGCGACCTTCGTGAGCCGCAATAACCGTACTGCCGGTCACGTTGTGCCAGTTTTGTGTTTTATTGCGCGAGGTATAGATATAGCGGCTGTGAAACGACCGGATATCGCTCTGGTAACCCATATCAGCAAATTGCTGGCGAATATAGTCAGCGGAGAGCATTTCCGCAGGTGAACCGGTCATGCGGCCAGGGAACACGGTGGCAATATGCCGCGCCTGCTGAGTGGCGATTTCACCATAGGGTTGATTTTTTGCCTGAGCCGGAAGAATAAAGCAAACGCCTAGCGCCAGGGCAGCAACACAGTGGCGCGTTGCGGAAAACATAGTGAGTCCTTAAAAACAGAGCAAAATTTTAACTGGCCTAGTATGAAACTGTGATCGTCCATACACAATTTGAATTGCTCTTAAATGCCCGAAAATTCGCGTGTTAAGCACTTTTTGATATTAACTTTTTCACATCGTTATTCCATTGAGTAACTACTCATTCCAATTCGTAATTTCATTCGGTCTAAGCCGCCCCCTATAGTCCCTCTATTCCTCGTTGTTAGTGAGTTGTTGCCTGTGGACTATCTGCCCTTATTTGCCGCGATTAAAGAGAAACCGGTGCTGGTTGTTGGCACGGGTGAAATTGCCGATCGCAAAATCGCGTTTTTGCAACGTGCGGGGGCGCAGGTGCGGGTAGTGGCAGAAGCGGATTTTGACGAATCACAAATCGACAGCGTAGTGCTGGTAATAGCGGCGACCGAAGATCGCGACCTGAACCGTCGTGTTTCCGACGCCGCTCAGGCCCGTTACCGTCTGGTGAACGTGGTGGACGACCAGCCGTTATGCTCGTTTATCTTCCCGTCGATCGTTGACCGTTCGCCGCTTCTGGTGGCGATCTCCTCCGGCGGGACCGCTCCGGTGCTGGCGCGCGTGCTGCGGGAAAAAATCGAAGCACTGCTGCCGACAAGCCTCGGGCGCATGGCGGAGACAGCCAGCTACTGGCGTAACCATCTGAAGACCCGGCTGACCAGCGTGGCGGAACGTCGTCGCTTCTGGGAGCGGGTGTTTCGCGGCCGCTTTGCCAGCCTGATGCAGGCCGGCAATGAGACGGCGGCGCAGAAAATTCTTGAAGACGAACTGGATAACCCTGGCAGTACGAACGGGGAGATCATTCTGGTGGGCGCAGGGCCGGGCGATGCCGGGCTTCTGACGCTGCGTGGCCTTCAGGTGCTGCAGGACGCGGACGTGGTGTTCTACGACCATCTGGTCACCGACGGCGTGCGCGAGCTGATTCGTCGCGACGCGGAGCAAATTTGCGTCGGCAAACGGGCAGGCGAGCACTCTGTGCCGCAGCACGACACCAATCAGATGCTGATTGCTGCCGCCAAAGCGGGCAAAACCGTGGTGCGTCTGAAAGGGGGCGATCCGTTTATCTTCGGACGCGGCGGAGAAGAGTTGCAGGCGGCAGCCGAAGCGGGCGTGCCGTTCCAGGTGGTGCCTGGCATTACGGCGGCATCAGCAGTAACGGCCTATGCCGGTATTCCGCTGACCCATCGCGATTATGCGCAGAGCGTCACTTTTGTGACCGGGCACTACAAGGCCGACAGCACGCCGTTTGACTGGTCGCATCTCGCCCAGAGCCGGCAAACGCTGGCGATATACATGGGCACGATGAAAGCCGCAGACATCAGCGAACAGCTGATTCAGCACGGTCGCGAGGCAGCGACGCCCGTTGCCGTGATTTCTCGCGGCACCCGCGTCGATCAGCATGTTGCTATCGGCACATTACTCGAACTTGCAGACCTGGCGAAAGATGCCCCGATGCCCGCCCTGATCGTGGTGGGGGAAGTGGTACAGCTGCACAGTACGCTCGCCTGGTTTCAACATACTACAGACTCAGAGGGGTTTGGTTCCTCTGTGGTGAATCTGGCTTAAGGAACGGTTATGGACCAAAAACGACTTACTCACCTGCGGCAGCTCGAAGCGGAAAGTATCCATATTATCCGCGAAGTGGCAGCCGAATTTTCTAACCCGGTGATGATGTACTCCATCGGTAAAGATTCCAGCGTCATGCTGCATCTGGCGCGTAAAGCGTTTTATCCGGGTACGCTGCCGTTCCCGCTGCTGCACGTCGATACCGGCTGGAAATTCCGCGAAATGTACGAATTCCGCGACCGTACCGCAAAAGCTTACGGCTGCGAGCTGCTGGTGCATAAAAACCCGGAAGGGGTGGCGATGGGCATTAACCCCTTCGTGCACGGCAGCGCCAAACATACGGATATCATGAAAACCGAAGGGCTGAAGCAGGCGCTGAACAAATACGGCTTTGATGCCGCCTTCGGCGGCGCGCGCCGTGACGAAGAGAAGTCTCGTGCTAAAGAGCGTATCTATTCTTTCCGCGATCGTTTCCACCGCTGGGATCCGAAAAACCAGCGCCCGGAGCTGTGGCACAACTACAACGGCCAGATCAACAAAGGCGAAAGCATCCGCGTTTTCCCGCTCTCCAACTGGACCGAGCTGGATATCTGGCAGTACATCTATCTGGAAAATATCGAGATCGTTCCGCTGTATCTGGCGGCTGAGCGTCCGGTGCTCGAGCGCGACGGCATGCTGATGATGATCGACGACGATCGCATCGACCTGCAGCCGGGCGAAGTCATCAAAAAACAGATGGTGCGTTTCCGTACCCTCGGCTGCTGGCCGCTGACCGGCGCGGTGGAATCCAACGCGCAGACGCTGCCGGAGATCATTGAAGAGATGCTGGTGTCGACCACCAGTGAGCGACAGGGGCGCGTGATTGACCGCGACCAGGCAGGCTCCATGGAGCTGAAGAAACGTCAGGGTTATTTCTAAGGAGCCGCCATGAACACCACTATTGCTCAACAAATTGCCAACGAAGGCGGCGTGGAAGCGTATCTGCACGCGCAACAACACAAAAGTCTGCTGCGTTTTCTGACCTGCGGCAGCGTGGATGACGGGAAAAGTACCCTGATTGGTCGCCTGTTGCACGATACACGCCAGATTTACGAAGATCAGCTCTCTTCTCTGCACAACGACAGCAAACGTCATGGTACCCAGGGTGAAAAACTCGACCTGGCGCTGCTGGTGGATGGTTTGCAGGCGGAGCGCGAGCAGGGCATCACCATTGACGTGGCCTATCGCTATTTCTCAACGGAGAAGCGCAAATTTATTATCGCCGACACCCCGGGGCACGAGCAGTATACCCGTAATATGGCGACCGGCGCGTCGACCTGCGACCTGGCGATCCTGCTGATCGACGCCCGTAAAGGCGTGCTGGATCAAACCCGTCGTCACAGCTTTATCTCCACGCTGTTGGGGATCAAACACCTGGTCGTGGCGGTCAACAAGATGGATCTGGTGAACTTCAGCGAAGAGAAATTTGAGGAGATCCGCCAGAGTTACCTGACCTTTGCCGAACAGCTGCCGGGTAATCTGGATATCCGTTTCGTGCCGCTTTCCGCGCTGGAAGGCGATAACGTCGCCTCCCAGAGTGCGAATATGCCGTGGTACAGCGGCCCGACGCTGCTGGAAGTTCTGGAGACCGTTGAAATTCAGCGCGTGGTTGATACCCAGCCGATGCGCTTCCCGGTGCAGTACGTTAACCGTCCAAATCTCGATTTCCGCGGCTTCTCCGGCACGATTGCCTCCGGCTCCGTGAAGGTGGGACAGCGTGTCAAAGTGCTGCCCTCCGGCGTAGAATCGGCAATCGCGCGCATCGTGACGTTCGACGGCGACCTCCAGGAAGCCGGGGCAGGGGAGGCGGTCACCCTGGTGCTGAAAGACGAGATTGATATCAGCCGGGGCGATCTGCTGGTCGACGCGCAGGAAACGCTGGCAGCAGTGCAGGGCGCGTCTGTGGATGTGGTCTGGATGGCGGAACAGCCGCTGACCGCAGGCCAGAGCTACGACATCAAAATTGCGGGCAAGAAAACGCGCGCCCGCGTGGACGGCATTCAGTTCCAGGTGGACATCAACAATCTCACCCAGCGTGACGTGAGCGAGCTGCCGCTGAACGGTATTGGCCTGGTGGATCTGACTTTCGATGAGCCGCTGGTGCTGGATCCGTATCAGCAGAACCCGGTAACGGGCGGCCTGATCTTTATCGACCGTCTGACTAACGTCACCGTCGGTGCGGGGATGGTTCGTGAGCCAAACGAGCAGGCGACCGTCGCCTCTGAATTCAGCGCCTTCGAACTGGAGCTGAACGCGCTGGTGCGTAAGCACTTCCCGCACTGGGGCGCCCGCGATCTGCTGGGAGGCAAATAATGGCCGCACATGATGAGAACGTCGTCTGGCATCCTCATCCGGTCACCGTCGTGCAGCGTGAGCAACTCCACGGACATCGTGGGGTTGTGCTGTGGTTTACCGGGCTGTCTGGCTCCGGTAAATCCACGGTAGCGGGCGCGCTGGAAGAGGCGCTGCATCAGAGGGGCGTGAGCACCTACCTGCTGGACGGGGATAATGTCCGTCATGGTCTGTGCAGCGATTTAGGCTTCAGCGACGACGACCGCAAAGAGAATATTCGCCGGGTGGGAGAAGTCGCCAGCCTGATGGCGGATGCGGGGCTGGTGGTGTTAACGGCGTTTATCTCGCCGCATCGTGCTGAGCGCCAGATGGTGCGTGAGCGCGTGGGGCCGGATCGCTTTATCGAAGTGTTTGTCGATACGCCACTGGCGGTCTGCGAAGCTCGCGACCCGAAAGGGCTGTACAAAAAAGCGCGTGCCGGCGAACTGCGCAACTTCACCGGAATTGACGCGGTTTACGAAGCGCCTGAATCGCCTGAGATTCACCTGGAAGGTCAACAATTGGTAACAAATTTAGTAAGCCAATTATTAGACCTGCTCAGACGGGACGATATTATCAGATCCTGAGGCGGTATCGTTCGGGAGCTGTCTTTCCGAACGATGAGTCACGGTCACAGGATTAGCTATGCGCAACAGTGAAAACTACATTATCACCACCGGGTCGGAGCCGCTCGCGACCGACGACGAAACGACCTGGTCATTTCCCGGGGCCATTATTGGCTTCGTCTCCTGGTTGCTGGCGCTTGGCATCCCGTTTCTTATGTATGGCGGCAATACGCTGTTCTTCTTCCTCTACACCTGGCCTTTCTTCCTGGCGCTAATGCCCGTCGCGGTTGTCGTCGGCATTGCGTTGCACTCCCTGTTCAATGGCAGGCTCCTGTATAGTGCCGTGTTCACTATCGCCGCCGTAGTCATCATATTTGGGCTGCTATTTTTATGGCTGATGGGTTAACTTGCGGCATAATTAAAACCCCAGAGTAGAGTCCAGCGGAAAGTTATGGGATGATGAAGCCGTTTTTTCAGGGGGCAGGATGGGTAAACTAACGCTGCTGTTGCTGGCTTTGCTGATTTGGCTGCAATACTCGTTGTGGTTCGGTAAGAACGGACTGCACGACTACAGCCGGGTGAGCGATGACGTCGCGGCTCAGCAGGCAACAAACGCCAAACTTAAGGCGCGTAACGATCAACTCTTTGCTGAAATTGATGACCTCAATGGCGGGCAGGAGGCGATTGAGGAACGCGCACGCAATGAACTCAGTATGACTAAGCCGGGCGAAACCTTTTATCGTCTGGTTCCGGATGCGTCTAAACGCAATCAGGGCTCAGCACAAAATAATCGATAATCAGGCCCAGGATTACGACATGGCAGCAACTTTTTCGGACGTCTGTGCCGTGGTGCCGGCCGCAGGTTTTGGCCGGCGCATGCAGACAGAGTGTCCCAAGCAGTACCTTTCAATTGGTGATAAAACGATCCTCGAACATGCCGTGGCGGCGCTGCTGGCGCACCCTCGGGTGACGCGAGCGATCATTGTCATCAGCCCCGGCGATGCGCGTTTTGCGCAGCTACCGCTGGCAAACCATCCACAGATTACCGTTGTTGACGGCGGCGCCGAGCGCGCCGATTCCGTGCTGGCGGGCATTCAGGCTGCCGGAGACGCGCCGTGGGTGCTGGTGCACGACGCCGCACGTCCGTGTCTGCATCAGGACGATCTGGCGCGCCTGCTGGCGCTGAGTGAAACCAGTAAAGTGGGGGGCATCCTGGCCGCTCCGGTGCGTGACACCATGAAGCGCGCCGAGCCTGGCAAGAAGGCTATCGCCCACACCGTTGAGCGCGTCGATCTCTGGCACGCGCTGACGCCACAATTTTTCTCCCGCGAATTACTCCACGACTGCTTAACGCGTGCGCTTAAAGAAGGGGCGACCATCACGGACGAAGCCTCCGCGCTGGAGTATTGCGGTTTTCACCCCGAACTGGTTGAAGGACGCGCTGATAATATAAAAGTGACGCGCCCGGAAGATTTACAGCTCGCGGAATTTTATCTTACCCGTTCGACCCATCAGGAGAAGGCATAATGCGAATTGGACACGGTTTTGATGTACACGCCTTTGGCGGAGAAGGCCCAATTATCATTGGCGGCGTACGTATTCCTTACGAAAAAGGTCTGCTGGCGCATTCTGATGGCGACGTGGCGTTGCATGCGCTGACCGACGCCCTGCTGGGTGCCGCTGCGCTGGGGGATATCGGCAAGCTGTTCCCGGACACCGATCCGGCGTTTAAGGGGGCAGACAGCCGCGAACTGCTGCGCGAAGCCTGGCGCCGCATTCAGGCCAAAGGCTATACGCTGGGCAACGTCGACGTGACGATCATCGCTCAGGCGCCGAAAATGCTGCCGCATATACCGCAGATGCGCGTGTTTATTGCTGAGGATCTGGGCTGTCACATGGACGACGTGAACGTCAAAGCCACCACCACCGAGAAGCTGGGCTTTACCGGTCGCGGCGAGGGCATTGCCTGTGAAGCTGTGGCGCTGCTGGTGAAGGCTGCCAAATGACGGACTTCGATAACCTGACTTATCTGCACGGTAAACCGCTGGGTTCTGGCATGCTGAAGGCCAGCCCTGAAGATTTCGTGGTGGTTGAGGATTTGGGGTTTGAGCCGGACGGTGAAGGCGAACATATCCTGGTACGAATTCTTAAAAACGGCTGCAATACCCGGTTTGTGGCCGATGCGCTGGCAAAATTCCTCAAAATTCATGCCCGCGAGGTGAGCTTCGCCGGACAGAAAGATAAACACGCCGTCACCGAACAGTGGCTGTGTGCGCGCGTTCCCGGCAATACGATGCCTGATTTAAGCCAGTTTGAGCTGGAAGGCTGTAAAGTGCTGGAATACGCCCGTCACAAGCGCAAACTGCGACTGGGGGCGTTGAAAGGCAATGCGTTTACGCTGGTATTGCGTGAAGTGTCCGACCGTTCAGACGTTGAAAAACGCCTCAACGCCATCAATGAACGCGGCGTACCGAACTACTTTGGCGCCCAGCGCTTTGGCATTGGCGGCAGTAACCTGCAGGGCGCGCTGCGCTGGGCACAAAGCGATGCGCCGGTGCGCGACAGGAATAAGCGCAGTTTTTGGTTGTCGGCGGCCCGCAGTGCGTTGTTTAATCAGATTGTGAGCGAAAGGCTGAAAAAACCGGACGCGAATCAAGTTGTTGTTGGCGATGCGCTACAATTAGCGGGACGCGGAAGCTGGTTTGTGGCAACGGCCGACGAAATGGCCGATGTGCAGTCGCGCGTGGACGCGAAATCGCTGATGATTACCGCCGCGTTACCTGGCTCCGGTGAGTGGGGGACGCAGGGCGACGCGCTGAGCGCTGAGCAGACGGCTGTCGCCGATGCGCAGGCATTACAATCTTTGCTGGTGCGGGAAAAAGTCGAAGCAGCACGCCGCGCGATGCTGCTCTACCCGCAGCAGCTAAGCTGGAACTGGTGGGATGACGTCACCGTCGAGTTACGCTTCTGGCTGCCGGCCGGTAGCTTTGCCACCAGCGTTGTCAGGGAACTTATCAACACCTCGGGTGATTATGCGAATATTGCTGAGTAACGATGACGGGATCCACGCGCCAGGCATTCAGACCCTGGCGAAGCACCTCCGTGAATTTGCGGATGTGCAGGTTGTGGCGCCCGATCGTAACCGCAGTGGAGCGTCTAACTCACTGACCCTGGAGTCGTCGCTTCGCACCTTTACCTTTGAAAATGGCGATATTGCCGTACAGATGGGCACACCGACCGACTGCGTCTTTCTGGGCGTGAATGCCCTGATGCGACCGCGTCCGGATATTGTTGTCTCCGGTATTAATGCCGGGCCGAACCTCGGCGACGACGTGATTTACTCCGGTACCGTGGCGGCCGCAATGGAAGGTCGTCATCTGGGGTTCCCGGCGCTGGCGGTTTCGTTAAACGGCCACACGCACTACGACACCGCCGCTGCGGTGACCTGCTCGATCCTGCGGGCGCTCGGCCGCGAGCCGCTGCGTACCGGGCGTATTCTGAACATCAACGTGCCGGATCTCCCGCTGGATGAAATTAAAGGCATTCGCGTCACACGGTGCGGCAGCCGTCATCCTGCCGATCAGGTTATCCCGCAGCAGGATCCTCGCGGCAACACGCTTTACTGGATTGGCCCTCCTGGCGATAAGTGCGATGCGGGTCCGGATACCGACTTTGCCGCCGTGGATGAAGGCTATGTTTCCGTTACGCCACTGCACGTAGATTTAACGGCGTATAGTGCGCAAGATGTGGTGTCGGGCTGGCTGGATCGCGCAGGAGTGAACGCGCAATGGTAAGCAAACGTGTACAAACTCTTCTGGAACAACTTCGCGCACAGGGGATCCGCGACGAGCATGTGCTTGAAGCGCTTGCCCAGGTTCCGCGTGAGAAATTTGTAGACGAGGCGTTTGAACACAAAGCGTGGGAAAACGTGGCGCTGCCTATTGGGCAAGGCCAGACGATTTCGCAGCCTTACATGGTGGCGCGCATGACGGAGCTGCTTGAGCTCACGCCCAATTCGCGCGTGCTGGAGATTGGCACCGGCTCGGGTTATCAGACCGCGATCCTGGCGCATCTGGTGCACCATGTCTGCTCCGTTGAGCGGATTAAAGGTTTACAGTGGCAGGCGCGTCGTCGCCTGAAACAACTTGATTTACACAATGTTTCGACACGACACGGTGATGGATGGCAGGGTTGGCAGGCTCGCGCCCCGTTCGACGCCATCATCGTGACGGCAGCCCCGCCTGAAATTCCTGCAGCCCTGTTGTCGCAGCTGGATGAGGGGGGCATTCTTGTTCTGCCCGTCGGCGATGAGCAGCAGCTCCTGAAGCGCGTTCGTCGACGTGGCGGCGAGTTTATTATCGACACCGTGGAAGCCGTGCGCTTTGTGCCTCTGGTAAAGGGGGAGTTGGCCTGAGACTCGGATTTATCCAGGGTTATTAAGGCAAATTCAGCGTATGGTGTGGCGCGAAAGATTCGTGCCATCACGGTAAATTTTAAGTCACTGGTAGTTAACACATTCCTGGGGGATAAATGAGCGCGGGAAGCCCTAAATTCACCATCAGCCGTGTTGCGGCATTATCACTGGTTTCGCTCTGGCTGGCTGGCTGTACAAGTTCTAACAATGCGCCTGCGCCCGTCAGTTCCGTCGGCGGAAACAGCGGCTCGGGTAACACGTCCAGCGGAATGTTGATCACGCCTCCGCCTAAAATGGGAACTGCCACGGCGCAACAAAATCCGTCAATCCAGCCAGTTCAGCGCCCAATGACGCAGCCAACACAGATTCAGCCAGTTGAACAGCCTGTTCAGACCCAAAATGGCCGCATCGTGTATAACCGTCAGTATGGGAACATTCCGAAAGGCAGCTATACCGGCGGCAGCACCTATACCGTGAAACGCGGCGATACGCTGTTCTATATTGCCTGGATCACCGGGAACGATTTCCGTGACCTCGCACAGCGTAACAACGTCCAGGCCCCGTATGGTCTGGAGGTTGGGCAAACGCTCCAGGTGGGCAACGCAACGGGTACGCCACTGACGCCTGGCAACACGGTTTCAGCGGCCGATGTGACCGCACAAAATAACAGCGTTAAGCCTGCACAAAAATCCACCACGGTGGTTGCTTCACAACCTGTAATTACGTATTCTGAGGATTCAGGTGATCAGACTGCTAACAAAATGTTGCCGAATAATAAAGGGACTGCGACTACTGTCACAGCACCGGTTACGGCACCTGTGGTTAGCTCTACTGAACCGACTGCAAGCAGTCAGAATGCCAGTTCGTCAATCACTACCTGGCGCTGGCCAACTGACGGCAAGATTATCGAAAACTTCGCCACTTCTGAGGGTGGGAACAAAGGGATCGATATCGCAGGCAGTAAAGGACAGGCTATCATCGCGACCGCAGACGGACGCGTTGTGTATGCCGGTAATGCTCTGCGCGGTTACGGTAATCTTATCATCATCAAACACAATGATGATTACCTGAGTGCCTACGCCCATAACGACACAATGCTGGTCCGGGAACAACAAGAAGTTAAGGCGGGGCAAAAAATCGCTACCATGGGTAGCACCGGAACCAGTTCTACACGCTTGCATTTTGAAATTCGTTACAAGGGGAAATCCGTAAACCCGCTGCAGTATTTGCCGCAGCGATAATTTGACGGGGCATGCCAGCCAGGGTGTCTCGTTCAGGGATCACGGGTAGGAGCCACCTTATGAGTCAGAATACGCTGAAAGTTCATGATTTAAATGAAGATGCGGAATTTGATGAGAACGGAGTAGAGGCTTTTGACGAAAAAGCCTTAGTAGAAGAGGAACCCAGTGATAACGATTTGGCTGAAGAAGAGCTGTTATCGCAGGGCGCCACACAGCGTGTACTGGACGCGACTCAGCTTTACCTTGGGGAGATTGGTTACTCCCCACTGCTAACGGCCGAAGAAGAAGTCTATTTCGCACGTCGTGCTTTGCGTGGTGATGTTGCCTCGCGTCGTCGCATGATCGAAAGTAACCTGCGACTGGTCGTGAAAATTGCCCGCCGTTACGGCAATCGTGGTCTGGCTCTGCTGGATCTGATTGAAGAGGGCAACTTAGGTCTCATCCGCGCAGTTGAGAAGTTTGACCCGGAACGCGGGTTCCGTTTCTCAACCTACGCGACCTGGTGGATTCGTCAGACCATCGAACGGGCTATTATGAACCAGACCCGTACGATCCGCCTGCCGATCCACATCGTCAAAGAGTTGAACGTGTATCTGCGCACCGCGCGCGAGTTGTCCCATAAACTGGACCACGAGCCAAGCGCAGAAGAAATTGCCGAACAACTCGATAAACCGGTTGATGACGTAAGCCGTATGCTGCGTCTCAACGAGCGCATTACCTCCGTTGACACCCCGTTGGGTGGCGACTCCGAAAAAGCGCTGCTGGACATCCTGGCCGATGAAAAAGACAACGGTCCGGAAGACACCACGCAGGACGATGACATGAAACAGAGCATCGTCAAATGGCTGTTCGAACTGAACGCCAAACAGCGTGAAGTGCTGGCACGTCGTTTCGGTTTACTGGGGTATGAAGCTGCGACACTGGAAGATGTTGGCCGCGAAATTGGTCTGACTCGTGAACGTGTTCGTCAGATTCAGGTTGAAGGTCTGCGCCGCCTGCGTGAAATCCTGCAGGGGCAAGGTCTGAATATCGAAGCGCTGTTCCGCGAATAAGCAACCTTTCGTCAAAAAAGGCCCGTCGTGAGACGGGCCTTTTTCTTTTGTGCTATGGCAGCGCCGTTTCGTGCAGCAGACGCCATGTGATCCTGCCATCTTCCTGATTCAGCACTGCGGTTGACCAGCGCACGTTGATAGAGTGATCCGGGCGGGTTTGCGTCTCCTGGTAGTGAAGCACCGCGCCATCATCCCAGCTCTGTCGCGTCGATAATTCGTCAATGACGATCTTAAGCCCAGGACGACTTCCGCGCTGGTTATCCAGAAAACGAACAAGCCCGTTGTAGTCTATATGGACCCCACCGGGTGGGATCATCAGAAAATCAGACCGAAAACGGGCGAGCAGGGCGTCGGAATCGCCTTCGCCTTTGCCTAGCCAGTTTTCAAGTGCAATGTGGAGCTCGATAATCTCGTGTTCGAAAGGCGTCATGAATTCTCCTGTCGCAGCTGGGTGAGCACCTGCGTATTGTTAAGACGAAAAACGTACAGTACAGGCAGTAAGGTCATGCCTGCGGCAAAAATAAACATCCCGTGCCACGCGGCGAGCGGGGGGAGCCAGGCCTGCGCAAGGTTGAGGACCTGCGCCAGCAGCAGGGTTCCCACAAAAAAACTCAACTGACGATTAAGATTCCACAGCGCACTGGCATCCGGCATATCTTCCCGGCGCGTTGTCAGAAAAGCGCTGCTTTGAGCCGTGCTGCTGCAAAGACTTCCCCCTGCACCCATCAACACAAAGGCAAGGGTGGGTAACAGCGCTGTGCTGGCCGGACCGACGCTCAGTAAAAGCAGAACGCCCAGCGCCTGGAGCAGACAGCCTGTGACGACAAGGGGACGAGGACCAATACGGTTAAAATAGCGTCCCGTTGCCGTGATAGCGACAAACGATGCCACAGACCACGGCAGCATCAGCATTCCCGTTGCGCCGGGTGTCATATTGGCCTCGCTCTGAAGGTAATACATACCCGTGACGTTCACACCAATAAATATGCCTGGTACACAGACATAGACCAGCATGGAAAAACGCAAAAGCGGGTCCGCAAGTAAAGGCAGGTTTAGCAGCCGGCTTGCTTTCATCGCGGGCTGTTCGTGTTTAAGCCACAAACAGCCCAGAACAAAGGTCACGATGGCAACCGGGAGCGTGGCGAAAAATATCCATCGCCAGCTTAGCGTTTGCACCAGCACGCCTCCCATAGCAGGGGAGCAGGCGGGGGCAAGCAGTGCGACCAGCATAACCGCTGAGGAGAGTCTGGCTCGCTCGTGAGGCTTAAACTGTTGCCAGGTCAACGCCTGTCCAACGGGAATCAATAAGCCTCCTCCCACCCCCTGTAACACTCGCCAGGCAATCAGGCTTTCCAGCGTGGCAGACAAGCCTGCCGCAGCAGAGGCAGCGCTGAACAGAAAAAGCGAGAGCAGGATGACGCGCTTCGGTCCGATTCGGCGCGTGAGCACGCTGCTAAACGGGATCACCAGCGTCAGACCAGCAATGTACCCGTTACTGACCCAGGCAAGTGCTGAAGGCGTGGCGTGAAAGGCGTGAGCCATTGCCGGAAAAGCAACGCTGGCAATAAACATGTTAATCAAATCAAGAAAAAAGCCCAGCAGATAGACAACGGCGACTTTGCTGCGATAGGTCATGGTGGTTCCTCCCGTGAGGAGGCGTATCGTATCGACGCGCCAGGCACGGATAAACCAGACAAAGCGCGATATACTGTCAAAAATATTTTGACGGTAAAAGGCGTGATGATGATTAACTTACAGCGGACGCAGATGTTTGTTGCGGTGGCAGACACCGGCAGTTTCACTGCGGCAGCTGAGGCGATGGGGCTGACAAAAGCCGTGGTCAGCTTCAATATTCGTCAGCTCGAAGCCGAACTGGGCGTTACCCTGTTGCTGCGATCCACCCGCCGCCTGACGTTAACCGACGCGGGTACTCTTTTTCATCAACGCAGCGTCGCGCTTCTGAAGGATGCAGAACAGTTGCAGGATGATGTCCGCGCGAATCATGCCGGGCTCACCGGGGAGTTGCGGATCACGACCACGCCTGAGTATGGCTCACAGGTCGTGGTGCCGATGCTGGCAAGGTTCAGCCAGCAGCACCCGGATCTTCGCGTGCGTCATGTTTCGTCATCACTGCATGCCGACCTTATCTCAGAGCGCTTTGATGTGGCTATCCGACTGGGAACGCTTACCGATTCACGCTATCACGCTGCATTGATCGCGCACTTTTCGATCCTGCCCGTTGCGACACCCAAGTGGCTCGGTACTCATCCGATCGCATCGCTGGCGCAGCTTGCCCATGCGGACTGGATTATCCACGAGCGCTTAACCTCGCCGCTGCGCTGGCAGGTGAAAAATGCCGGTGGTTTGCCCGACACGCTGGAGATAAAAAAAGCGCCGCGCCTGTTTGCCGACAGTGCGCAGGCTCTTATGGCCTTTGCACTCGCCGGAGGTGGAGTGGCATTACTGCCGGAATGGCTGGTGCGCGATGCGCTGGATACGGGAAAACTGGTGCCGGTTTTACCGGAATATACCTTCGCGCGGCAGGGCATTTACGCGGTTTATCCGGATGCCCGGCACGTGCCGGCGAAAGTACGCACCTTTATTGATTTTATGCGCGCCAGCGTGAATTAATCGTGCATCATTTTCTTGATAAGCGCGGAGAACTGCTCCCGCTCGGCCTGACTCAGGCGCCCTAAAAATGCCTCATCTACTTCATTGCTTACCGGCTTGCAGCCTTCAAGCAGGGCTTCGCCTTCTGGTGTCAGGAAGACAAACCGGCGGCGCTTATCGGCGGGGTCATGCTCGCGTTTGACCAGCCCGCGCGCCTCCATGCGGCTCAGCATTTCCGCCAGGGTCGCTTTCGTACTGACTGCCACTTCGGTCAATGCCACCTGTTCAATGCCCGGATGCTCGGCAACAGAGCGCATAACCGCATACTGCGGCTTGGTTAGCTCCGGTAAGGCATGTTGCCACTGCGCGGTATGCTGTTGAAAAAGCTGACGTAACAGGTGGAACGCCTCTTGTCTTAGTTCCATGAACACTCCGACGGAAAATATCTCCCCCTATGATAGCCGCTAAAGCCCGGGATGATAACGCGGCATTTTTTAGCAATTAGTGTGATCGTATGCGAACGATCTTGCCAGAAAAACGATCCGGGAGTAGTTTACCTATAATGTTCGTACACGAACAAATTAATTGAGGTGATGAATGAGATTGATCGTGGGAATGACGGGGGCGACGGGGGCTCCGCTGGGCGTGGCGCTGCTGCAGGCGCTGCGGGAGATGCCTGAGGTGGAAACGCATCTGGTGATGTCGAAGTGGGCTAAAACCACCATCGAGCTGGAAACGCCTTACACCGCGCAGGACGTTGCTGCGCTGGCTGACGTTGTCCACAGCCCGGCTGACCAGGCCGCCACTATCTCCTCCGGGTCGTTTCGTACCGACGGCATGATCGTTATTCCCTGCAGCATGAAAACGCTGGCGGGGATCCGCGCAGGCTACGCCGAAGGGCTGGTGGGCCGTGCGGCGGATGTGGTGTTGAAAGAGGGGCGCAAGCTGGTGCTGGTTCCCCGCGAAACGCCGCTCAGCACCATCCATCTGGAGAACATGCTGGCGCTTTCCCGAATGGGCGTGGCGATGGTGCCGCCCATGCCTGCGTATTACAACCATCCGCAGACCGCCGATGACATCACCCAGCATATCGTGACCCGCGTGCTCGACCAGTTTGGTCTGGAGCATAAAAAGGCACGCCGCTGGAATGGGCTGCGGGAGGCGAAAGATTTTTCACAGGAGAATAAAAATGGCATTTGATGATTTGAGAAGCTTTCTGCATGCACTCGATGAGCAAGGGCAACTGCTGAAAATTGAGGAAGAGGTGAATGCGGAGCCGGATCTGGCGGCGGCAGCCAACGCCACCGGTCGCATTGGCGACGGTGCGCCCGCGCTGTGGTTTGACAATATTCGCGGGTTTACCGATGCCCGCGTGGTGATGAACACCATCGGCTCCTGGCAGAACCACGCCATTTCGATGGGGCTGCCTGCGAATACCCCGGTAAAAAAACAGATCGACGAGTTTATCCGCCGCTGGGATAAATTCCCCATCGCACCGGAGCGCCGCGCCAACCCGGCCTGGGCTGAGAATACGGTGGACGGTGAAGACATCAACCTGTTCGACATCCTGCCGCTGTTTCGCCTGAATGACGGAGACGGTGGTTTTTATCTCGACAAAGCGTGCGTTGTTTCGCGCGATCCGCTTGACCCGGATAATTTCGGCAAGCAGAACGTCGGCATTTATCGCATGGAGGTGAAAGGTAAGCGCAAGCTCGGCCTGCAGCCGGTGCCGATGCACGATATCGCCCTGCATCTGCATAAAGCGGAAGAGCGTGGGGAAGATCTGCCGATTGCAATTACTCTCGGCAACGATCCGATCATCACCCTGATGGGCGCGACGCCGCTGAAATACGATCAGTCAGAATATGAGATGGCGGGTGCCCTGCGCGAAAGCCCATACCCGATTGCCACCGCACCGTTAACCGGCTTCGATGTACCGTGGGGCTCTGAAGTGATCCTGGAAGGGGTGATTGAAGGTCGTAAACGTGAAATCGAAGGGCCGTTTGGAGAGTTTACCGGGCACTATTCCGGTGGCCGTAATATGACGGTGGTACGTATTGATAAAGTTTCTTATCGCACGAAACCGATTTTCGAATCCCTGTACCTCGGTATGCCGTGGACCGAAATTGACTATCTGATGGGCCCAGCCACCTGCGTGCCGTTATACCAGCAGCTGAAAGCCGAATTCCCGGAAGTGCAGGCGGTGAACGCGATGTACACCCACGGTTTGCTGGCGATTATCTCCACCAAAAAGCGTTACGGCGGTTTTGCCCGCGCGGTCGGTTTGCGTGCCATGACTACGCCGCATGGCCTGGGCTACGTGAAGATGGTGATTATGGTGGATGAAGATGTTGACCCGTTCAACCTCCCGCAGGTGATGTGGGCGCTGTCATCGAAGGTCAACCCGGCAGGCGATCTGGTTCAACTGCCGAACATGTCGGTGCTTGAACTCGACCCAGGCTCCAGCCCGGCGGGCATTACCGACAAACTGATTATTGATGCGACGACGCCTGTCGCCCCGGACACCCGAGGCCACTATAGCCAGCCGGTACAGGATCTGCCTGAGACCAAAGCCTGGGCTGAAAAACTGACCGCGATGCTGGCAGCACGTCAATAAGGAGGAAAAGATGATTTGTCCACGTTGTGCCGATGAACATATTGAAGTGATGGCGACATCACCCGTGAAGGGGGTCTGGACGGTTTATCAGTGCCAGCATTGTCTCTATACCTGGCGCGATACCGAGCCGCTGCGCCGCACCAGCCGTGAACATTATCCGGAAGCGTTTCGTATGACGCAGAAGGATATTGACGAGGCACCGCAGGTGCCGACGATCCCGCCGCTGCTGTAAAAAAAGCCGGGTGGCGGCTTCGCCTTACCCGGCCTACAAAACCCGTAGGCCCGGTAAGCGCAGCGCCACCGGGCAATAAAGACCGCAGAGAACTAAACCAGACTCTTCAACCGATAAATCCACTCCAGCGCCTGACGCGGCGTCAGTGAATCCGGGTCGAGATTCTCAAGTGCTTCCACCGCAGGCGACGTCTCTTCCGCAGGCACCAGCAGCGACATCTGCGTGCCATCAATCTGCGTCGCCGCCGCATTCGGTGACAGGCTTTCCAGCTCACGCAGTTTCTGACGCGCGCGCTTAATTACCTCTTTCGGTACGCCAGCCAGCGCCGCGACGGCCAGGCCATAGCTCTTGCTCGCCGCACCGTCCTGCACCGTGTGCATGAAGGCGATGGTATCGCCGTGTTCCAGCGCATCAAGGTGGACGTTAGCCACCCCTTCCATCTTCTCCGGTAGCTGCGTCAGCTCGAAGTAATGGGTGGCGAACAGCGTCATGGCTTTGATTTTGTTCGCGAGGCTTTCAGCGCAGGCCCATGCCAACGACAGGCCATCGTAGGTTGATGTTCCGCGTCCGACTTCGTCCATCAGCACCAGACTGTGTTCCGTCGCGTTGTGCAGAATGTTAGCCGTTTCGGTCATCTCCACCATAAAGGTTGAGCGACCGCTCGCCAGATCGTCTGCCGCCCCGACGCGGGTAAAGATACGGTCGATAGGGCCAATCTCAACGTGTTGCGCCGGGACGTAGCTGCCGATATAGGCGAGCAGCGCAATCAAAGCGGTCTGGCGCATATAGGTACTTTTACCGCCCATGTTTGGCCCGGTAATGATCAGCATTCTTCGCTGCGGCGAGAGGTTCAGCGGGTTGGCGATGAACGGCTCATTCAGTACCTGCTCGACCACCGGGTGACGGCCTTCAGTGATGCGGATACCGGGCTTGTCGGTAAAGGTCGGACAGGTATAGTTCAGCGTTTCCGCGCGTTCAGCCAGGTTCACCAGCACATCCAGCTCCGCCAGCGCGCTGGCGCTAAGCTGCAGATCGGCCAGGTGTGGCATCAGCATGTCAAACAGCTCTTCATACAGCTGTTTTTCCAGCGCCAGCGCTTTACCTTTCGAGGTGAGCACTTTGTCTTCGTACTCTTTCAGCTCGGGAATAATGTAGCGCTCGGCGTTTTTCAACGTCTGACGACGGACGTAGTGAATTGGTGCCAGATGGCTCTGCCCGCGGCTGATCTGAATATAGTAACCGTGTACCGCGTTATACCCCACTTTCAGGGTGTCGAGCCCAAGACGCTCGCGCTCGCGGATTTCCAGTTTATCAAGATAATCCGTTGCACCGTCTGCCAGCGCCCGCCATTCGTCCAGCTCCTCGTTGTAGCCAGGGGCAATGACGCCGCCGTCACGCACCAGAACCGGAGGCGCATCGATAATGGCGCGTTCCAGCAGTTCGCGAAGCTCGGTAAACTCGCCCATCGTTTCACGGAGTTTCTGAACCGGAGCGCTGTCAACGTCGCTCAACTGAGCACGCAGTTCCGGTAACTGCTGGAAAGCATGACGCATACGTGCGAGATCGCGTGGGCGCGCGGTGCGCAATGCCAGACGGGCAAGGATACGCTCGAGATCGCCCACCTGGCGCAGAACGGGCTGCAGCTCGGTGTAACGATCCTGCAATGCGGCAATCGTCTGTTGACGGCAGACAAGCGTATTCGTATCGCGAATGGGCATATGCAGCCAGCGTTTCAGCATACGGCTCCCCATCGGCGTCACCGTGCTGTCGAGGACCGACGCGAGGGTATTTTCTATGCCACCCGCCAGGTTCTGCGTGATCTCCAGGTTGCGGCGCGTGGCGGCATCCATGATGATGCTGTCCTGTTGGCGCTCCATGGTGATAGAACGGATATGCGGCAGGGCGGTGCGTTGGGTGTCTTTCACGTATTGCAGCAGGCAACCTGCTGCACACAACCCGCGCGGCGCATTTTCAACGCCAAAACCGATCAAGTCGCGGGTGCCAAACTGCAGATTCAGCTGCTGGCGCGCGGTATCTATTTCGAATTCCCACAGCGGGCGACGGCGTAAACCTCGGCGACCTTCAATCAGCGCCATCTCGGCGAAATCTTCGGCATAGAGCAGCTCAGCCGGGTTGGTGCGCTGCAATTCGGCAGCCATCGTTTCACGGTCAGCGGGTTCACTCAGACGAAAACGCCCGGAGCTGATGTCCAGTGTGGCATAACCAAACCCTTTGCCGTCCTGCCACAGCGCCGCCAGCAGGTTATCCTGGCGCTCCTGAAGCAGGGCTTCATCACTGATGGTACCTGGCGTGACGATGCGCACGACTTTGCGTTCAACCGGCCCCTTCGACGTCGCCGGATCGCCAATCTGTTCGCAAATGGCGACGGATTCTCCCTGATTGACCAGTTTGGCCAGGTAGTTCTCTACCGCATGGTGCGGGATGCCTGCCATCGGGATGGGCTCACCTGCCGATGCGCCACGTTTGGTCAGCGAAATGTCGAGCAACTGCGATGCACGTTTGGCATCGTCATAAAACAGCTCGTAAAAATCGCCCATACGGTAAAACAGCAGGATTTCCGGATGCTGTGCTTTCAGCTTCAGATACTGCTGCATCATCGGCGTATGTGCGTCGAAATTGTCTATTGTGCTCATGGAGTTATGATGTCCATTTCTTTGAAAAGAAACCGTTTTGAGCGGCTCAGTGGCCGTTAGTTCCTGCTATTGTCGCATGAAAAAAAGCGATGTCGCAGAAAAATGTCGCGGCTTTACGAGGTGCCTTCCGGCATCAACTCGATGACAATTTTGCCATGCTCCACGCCCACCCTGACCTGGGCGTTGGTAGTAAAGCCCGCCTTTTCAAGCCAGTCCCCTTTTAAGCTCAACGCCGCATGTACGCTGTAACGCTTAGGTATCTTAGTTTTTCGATCCTCGTGACGTTTTCTGAAATATCCCACTTTTAAATGGCGGTAGGGTTTGCCAGTCGCGATCTCTTGCATAGAACCTCCAGACAATACGGACAACGGTCACTCCTGATGCCTGTATAAAATACCCGTGATTTTCAGGAGGTGTAGCATTAATGCTGGAATCAGGCTTCAGAAAACGGAATGCAACAACTGAAATTCAGGGTTTAAAAGAGTATTATCGATGCATCTTATTAATCGGTAAGTCGCTATGTCCGGTAAACGCATATCACGAGAAAAAGAGACTATCGCGAAAATGATCGCGTTGTTTGAAAAGCAGTGTCCGCAGGCGTCTCGGGAAGAGGGGCATTATCAGGCGCTGAACGCGTATGCCGATAAGCGCCTGGATAAGTGTGTTTTTGGTGAAGAAAAGCCTGCCTGTAAACAGTGTCCGGTACACTGCTACCAGCCCGCAAAGCGGGAAGAAATGAAGCAGATTATGCGCTGGGCGGGGCCACGCATGTTATGGCGTCATCCTATCCTGACCGTTCGTCATCTGATTGACGATCGTCGTCCGGTGCCGGAATTACCGGAAAAGTATCGCCCGAAAAAGTGAGCCGTTCAGCTTCGCAGCGGGCGGCAAATTACCTGCAGGGCCAGGGCGCTGCATAACGGGAAGAGGGCCAGCAGCAGCCAGGGGTATATTGCCTGAGCCGAAGGCACCAGCGCGCGATCCAGCAGACTGCCAAACAACAAATTTCCCGCCAGTACCGCAATCCCTCCGGCGGTGGCGAGAGCACCATAATGCGCCCCCAACGTTGATTCCTCGGCGAACCGCGGAATGAGATCTTTTGCCGAGGGGACCAGCAGCATTTGTCCCAGCGTCAGTAACGTGACAAATAAGACCGACGGCAGCAACCGCAACCAGCCCTCCGGCGGTTCAGTCGCTGCAAACATCGCTACGCTCGCAAAGGCCGTAGAAAGCAGCAAAAAGCCCACCGGCAGGATCCTCACCGCGCCCACGCGGCGGGCAAAGCGTGCCAGCGGCAGCTGTAAGGTAATGATCAGCACGGAGGCGAGCATAAAAAGCGGACCGAGATCTTTCTCGTTACCACCAGATCGCTGGATCTCCACCGGCAGCGCCAGATAAAGCTGGTTGTAGCTTAACAGCCATGAGCTATAGGCAATGATGAAGGCGACGAAGCGAGGCTGGCGGAAGGTTGTCCACCAGGGCTGTATTTTCAGCGTTTGTGAACGGCGGCCAGAAGCAGGAAGGCAGAAGTAGAGCACCACTAACGCAATAATAAAGACTCCTGCACCCGCCAGCGCCACCTGGCGGAAGCCAAGCCCCGTTAACAGGGCGCCAGCAACCGGGCCCAGTACCGCGCCGAGTTCCCCGCAGACTGCAAACAGTGCAAACCACTCCGCCCGGCTTCGTGTCCCTTTCGCCTCACTGTGCGTGCCCGCTTTGGCCAGCAATGCCTCAATCGAAGGGGAAAATAATGCGCCGCCGATGCCCGTCAGACATGCGCCCACAATAATCGGCGAGAGCGATTCCCCGAAGGCCAGCAGCAGATAACCTGAAACACGAACAATACAGCCGCTGAAGATAACCACTTTCGCGCCAAACCGGTCCGAGAGGGCACCACCAACGATAAACATCCCCTGCTGGGAGAAGGTGCGCAGGCCCAGAATCAGCCCGATCAGTCCGCCGGAGAGCAGCATGTCGTCGCGCAGGAATATCGCCAGGAAAGGAACGACGGCGTAAAAGCCAATGTTGAAAACAAACTGGCTACCCAGTAAGACGGGCGGCCAGAGCGTGGCGGCTGGGCGAAGGAGCATTGTGATTTACGCGCCCCTAAACGATAAAGTGGATGTGCTTTTTGCCATGGAACGGCGAGATCTCAATTTTGGTTTTGACCCGGAAAACATCCCACAGCAATGACTCGGATAAGATGTCCTGAGGTGTCCCCGTCGCCACAATTTGCCCCTTCTGCATCACAATCAGCGAGTCGCAGAACATTGAGGCGTGGTTGAGATCGTGGATAGCGACAATGCTGGTGACCGGTAATTCGCTGATCAACTGCATCAGCTGCATCTGATGATGAATGTCCAGGTGGTTGGTCGGTTCGTCCAGCAGGATTTCCGTTGGGGTCTGGGCCAGCGCGCGGGCAATGTGCACCCGCTGGCGCTCTCCGCCGGAGAGGCTCAGCCAGCCCTGGTCGCTTTTATCCAGCATATCCACGCGTTGCAGTGCCGCCGTGACGGTCTCGTCATCGTGCGTGCTCCAGTTGGAAAAAGCAGAGTGGTGCGGAATTCGTCCAAGTTTCACCACGTCGCGCACGCGCATGTTGGCGTCGGTCATCCCGTGCTGCTCAACGAACGCTACCCGGCGGGCAAGCTGCTTTTTGGCGATGCGGGAGATGTCCTGCCCGTCCAGCGTCACGCGGCCCGCATCCGGGCGACGCAGTCCCGCGAGGATACGCAAAAGAGACGATTTTCCGCAGCCGTTTGGGCCCAGCAGGCCGACGGTTTCCCCCCGGGAGACCTTCAGCGAGACGTCATTGACGATCGCCTTTTTGCCGACCTTCCAGGTAATATTTTCAGCGCAGATACTCATCACTTATTCCTTGAACGGTAAATAATCACGGCAAAGAAGGGAACGCCCACCAGTGCGGTCACTACGCCGACGGGCAGGCTTTGCGGCGCAATCAGCATGCGTGAGGCAATGTCTGCCAGCACCATCAGGATCGCCCCGGCCAGCGCGCTGGCAATGAGCAGCGTGCGATGCAAAGGTCCGAACAGGAAACGCATGACGTGCGGAACCACCAGCCCCACAAAGCCGATGGAGCCTGCCATACTGACGATGGTCGCGGTAATCAGTGCGGTCGTGATAAATAACGCCAGGCGTACCCAGGGAACGGCAATCCCCAGCGATGCGGCAGCGTCGTCACCGAACGTAAAGGCATCCAGCGCCCGGGAATAGAAGAGGCAAACGGCTAACCCCAGCAGGACCACCACCAGTACCAGCTGGAATTCCGGCCAGCGTACGCCGCTGAAGCTGCCCAGCAGCCAGAACATGACATCTCGCGCCTGCTGTGCGCTGGCTGACGTGCTGATGGTGTAGGCGGTAATGGCATTGAACAACTGCGAAGCCGCAACGCCTGCCAGAATAGTGCGTTCATTGCCGCCGCGCGCGCCGTTCGTCAGAAAAGCGACAAATGCAAAGGCGGCGAAGGCACCCGCGAAGGCCCCCGCAGACAGCGAAACGGCTCCCGTTCCCACACCCAGCACCACGACGGAAACCGCTCCGGTTGAGGCCCCCGCAGACACGCCGAGAACATAGGGTTCCGCCAGCGCGTTCTTCAACAGACTTTGCAGGACGGCACCGCAGATGGCTAGCCCGGCGCCACAGCAGGCAGCAACCAGCGCACGGCTCAGACGAAAGTCCCAGATAACGCTCTCATAGATGCGGTTGAGCGGAACCTCGGTGAGCCCCATTTTATTGCTGATAGCATAAAACACGTTATCCAGCGGGATGGACAGTTCACCGACGCTGACGCCAAGGGCGATGACCAGAAACAACAGTACAATGGCAAGCAGAGCAGACGTGGTCAGGAACAGGCCCTGGCGGGCCTGAAGTACAGCGGCTGTCATCAGTTCAGCCCCAGTTTTCTGAGCTGTTCACCCACCTGTTCAGCACCGTAAATTGTACGAATCGTTGGGTTCATCGCCTGGCCGTCCATCACCACGATATGGCCTTTTTTGACGGCATCAAGCTGGCTGACGGCAGGATCGTTTTTCAGGAATTTGATTTTTTCTTCCGCGTTATCCAGCGCCCAGCGGTTACGGTCCAGACTGGAGACCACAATCACATCCGGATTAGCGGCAATAATGCTTTCCCAGCCCACGGTTGGCCATTCGGTTTCAGATGTAATGGCGTTGTGCCCGCCCAGCACGTTGGCAATAAATCCGGAGGCGCTGTTTTTACCGCCGACGTAAGCATCAGCCGAAGGAGAGGAGCTTGAGAACCAGAAAACAAAGGAGAGGTCCTTTTTGTTTTTACCAAACTCCTGGCGCAGGTCAGCCTCACGTTTTTTGAAATCGGCAATGACGGCCTGGCCGCGATCTTCCACGTTAAAGATTTTGGCAAAATCCTCAATCTCCTTATAGAGATAGGTCATGTCCCACAGCTTCTGGCGGCTGCCGTACATATCTCCTGTGGCTTTTTTGGTCGCGCACATGCCCGGTGAGACGTAGCTATTCACACCGACGGTCGCCAAATCTTCACGTTTTGCGACCTTACTCTCAGGCCCAAGTAACAGAGGAAGCTGGGCAGGTACAAAATCAGGATTTTGCGCAAGGATAGATTCAAGCGTAGGGATTTCTACCGTCAGGGTTTTGATTTTTGCGTTCTGTTCAGCCAGCTGCGGCAGCACTTTGGTCGGCCAGAAGGCGCTGGCCTTCACCTTATCCTGCAGGCCGAGCAGGAGCAAAATTTCGACGGTATTCTGACCCAGGGCCACGACGCGTTCCGGCGCTTTGGTGAAGGTCTCTTTATAACCACAGTTTTCAATGGTCAGAGGATATGTGGTTGCCAGAGCAGAACTGACCGACGCAATCGCCAGGCCCAACGCGCAGATGACCTTTTTCATTAAACGCTACCCTTCATTAAAATTATTTTTTGATGCAAATGAAACTCATTATTAAGGCGGAATTTTATACAGAGGAAACGATTTTGTGTCAATGAGGGACAATTGCGCAGGGTGACAAAAGGCGGTGCCAGAATAACACCGCCAGATTGCGGACTTACAGCAGGTTCTCTTTATCAATCCCGAGGCGCTTCATGCGCGACAGCAGGGTCGTGCGTTTTAAGCCTAAACGCTGGGCAGCCCCTTTCGGGCCGGCAACCACGCCGTTCGTCTCTTTCAGCACGCGCATAATGAGCTGATATTCATCTTCTCCCTCTTTTGCGATCTCGGCTGCGGTCACGGTCGTTTCAGGCAGAGAAACCTCCGGCAGGGAGAGTTGCAGCACATTGCCACGCGTGAGCAGCACCGCACGCTCAATGACGTTTTCCAGTTCGCGGACGTTACCCGGCCACTCCATCGACGAGAGGGTGCGTAGCGTTTCGGCAGGAATACTGTCAATATTTCGCCCCATTCGGCGGGCGATCTTCGCGGTAAAGGCTTTTACCAGCAGGGGGATATCTTCCGGACGTTCGCGCAGCGGGGGCAGGCAGATCGGGAAGACGTTCAGGCGATAGTAGAGATCGCTTCTGAATTCGCGGTCGGCGACCATTTTTTTCAGGTCGCGGTTGGTGGCGGCAATCAGCCGCACGTCAGTCTGGATAAGCTTGTTGCTGCCAAGGCGCTCAAACTCCTGCTCCTGCAAGACGCGCAGCAGTTTAGGCTGCAACTCCAGCGGCATATCGCCCACTTCGTCGAGGAACAGCGAGCTTTTATCGGCCAGTTCAAAACGCCCCAGGCGCTGGCTGCTGGCCCCGGTAAATGCGCCGCGCTCGTGGCCGAAGAGGTCACTTTCCAGCAGGCCCGCAGGCATCGCCGCGCAGTTCATCTTCACCATCCGGCGGCTGTTGCGATTGCTCAGGTTGTGGATGGCTCTGGCAATCAGCTCTTTACCCGTGCCGGTTTCACCCAAAATCAGCACCGTGCTGTCGCTCTGCGCCACCATTTCCACCTGCTTGAGGACGCTGTACATCGCATCGCTGCGCCCGATGATTTCGCCAAACTCGCTGTCCACATTATTAAGCTGCTCGGTCAGGGCCAGGTTCTCGTCCACCAGCCGCTCTTTCAGGCGATGGATCTCCTGATAGGCGAGGGCGTTATCCAGCGCGATGGAGATACGCTCGGCAATCTGACGCAGCAGCTTCAGGTTGGCGGTGGTAAACACGGCTTCATCACACTGCGCCAGTTTCAGCACGCCAAGCATGGTGTTGCCGGACATCAGCGGTAGCAGGCACAGGGTCTGGATCTTATTGCCCCAGGTGTTAAACAGCATTCGCTCATACGGCGCCACCGGATCCTGTTCGCTCAGGTTAAGCAGGAGGATCTCTTTGCTTTTGAATACCCGTTCAGAAAGGGTGCCCGCTTCATCCACTTCACTTTGCTCATGCGCCGGGTTGGCTTCATCGAGATAGTGCGTGGAATAGATATTCAGCTTGCCCTTGCGATGCCCCCGCAGCGCAATACTGATAGCGTCGATTTTGAAATAGTGGTGGATCTCTTTTGAGACTTCGCTGACCAGCTCATCCATATCGAGACGTGACAGCACGGCGTTAGTGATTGCCACCAGGATGCGGAAGTTATCGCGCTCGCGGCTCAACAGGTCGTAATCCACGTTATTGGTGACGCGACTTTGGATCTGCTCTGCCACCACGGCCACAATCTGGGTAAAGGTGTGCAGACGCTCGTACTCCGCTTCGCTCCAGGGCCGGTCGGTCGTGCGGATGAACTCGCAGCCGCCAAAGATATGGCCCTCCGCCGCCAGCGGCAGCATGCTGTAGTGGCCAAAAGGCTGATAGAGGTTGCTCCCGGCAAGCCGCGGCCACGCCATCCTGAACTCCTCAAAATTGCAGTGCAGGGCTTCCGGACGGGAGAGAATGCGGCGCACCGGACCATGCGCCAGATACGTTTCATCTTCGTATTCAAACGTTTTGCCATTATCACGCGTTGAGTAGTAGCTCGCGCGTTGCGTTCCGCTATGCCAGAGCACAATTGCGGCGCTGTCTGCCAGGGCTGATTGCCTGACCAGTCGCGTCAAAGCATCGCTTAGCGCGCTGAGATCGGGCTGCTGTAAAAGTGTGCGCGTGATATCAAACAGGCCCTGCTGTCCAAGATCGCTCATCGGTGTATACGGCATTATTGCTTTCCAATTGAAACTGGCAGAAAAGAGACATTCAGTGCTGACCGCTTATGGCGCGGTTCTAGCAAATTCGGGGTAACGGTTCAGCGTGCGGCAGATCCAGTGTGCGCTTCACGCCGTAAAGCCCGGTCAGGCGCACCCCTTTGCGCTCAACCACTTCCCCAATGATGGCGGCATCTTTCCCTAATGGATGCGACCGCAGCCCGGCCAGGACAGATTCCGCCGCTGCGCGTTCAACGCCGATCACCAGCTTGCCTTCGTTCGCAAAGTTGAGGGGATCAAGCCCTAGCATCTCGCACAGCCCGCGTACGGCGGGTTTGACAGGCAGACCACGCTCGGTCAGTTCAATCCCGCACCCGCAGCTTACGGCGAACTCGTGGACGACGGCATTCACGCCGCCACGGGTGGCGTCGCGCAGGGCTTTCACACCAGGAATGGCGCGCAGCGTCTGAATAAGCGGGGTAAGCACTGCACAGTCGCTACGCAGTTCGCCGTCCAGCCCTAACCCTTCACGCAGATTAAGAATCGTCGCGCCATGGCATCCCAGGGTGCCGCTCACCAGCAGAACGTCGCCCACGCTAAGTTGCTGTGCGCCCCAGTGGATGTCGGCGGGGATCGCGCCCATCCCGGCGGTGTTGATAAACAGTTTGTCGGCGGCGCCGCGCTGAACCACTTTGGTATCGCCGGTGACGACAGCGATCCCCGCCTCGCGCGCCGTCTGTGCCATGCTGTTGACCACCGCCGTGAGCGTCTCCATCGGCAGCCCCTCTTCAAGGATAAACCCGCAGGAGAGGTAGCGCGGAATGGCGCCGCTGACGGCAACGTCGTTGGCCGTGCCGCAGATGGCGAGCTTGCCGATATCACCGCCCGGGAAAAACAGCGGGTCAATGACGTAGCTGTCGGTGGAGAACGCCAGCCTGTCGCCCTGGGCAGTGAGTGTCGAGAGCGCGATGCGCGCCTGGTCTTCCTGCTCGGCGAGCCAGGGGTTGTTAAAAGCCTCCATAAACAGCCGGTTAATCAACTGCTGCATCGCCTGTCCACCGCTTCCGTGCGCCATTTCCACCGTGTTCATGCTTCACACTCCTGGTTGCGATATTGATACCACGCGGCGCATGCCCCTTCGGAGGAGACCATCAGCGCGCCAAACGCGGTTTGCGGGTTACAGGTGTTGCCAAATAACGGGCATTGATGAGGTTTACACTTACCGGTGAGCACGTCGCCACAGCGAGAACGGGGATCGTCGCACACCTGCTGCGGCTGCGGGCGGAAATGTGTTTCTGCATCAAACGCGCGATAGGCTGGCGTGAGGCGCACGCCGGATTCGGCAATCAGCCCCAGACCGCGCCACTCGCTGTCGCCTTCAACGCTAAACACGTCGGCAATGGCCTGCTGGGCCCGTTCATTTCCCGCATCGGGCACCACGCGGCGGTACTGGTTTTCGACCGCACTCAGGGCCGCTATTTTCTGCTCAACCAGCATGGTCACACCTTGCAGTAGATCAAGTGGCTCGAAACCAGCGACCACTAACGGACGATTGTACTGTTCAGAGATGAAACCGTAGGCGTCTGTGCCAATCACCATGCTGACGTGTCCCGGGGCCAGAAAGGCGTCGATACCGTTATCCGGCTCCTCCAGCAGGCTGCGCAGCGTGGGAATGAGCGTGATGTGCTGACAGAAAAAGAAAAAATTAGTGACGTTGCGGGCTTTGGCCTGCTGCAGCGTAATGGCCGTCGCGGGCATAGTGGTTTCAAAACCCAGCCCAAAAAAGACGACGTTGCGCTCAGGGTTATCCCTCGCCAGCGTCAGGGCATCCATTGGCGAGTAGACGATCCGCACGTCCGCACCGCGCGCTTTCGCCTGCAGCAGCGAGCCATTTTTCCCCGGCACGCGCATCGCATCGCCAAAGGTACAGAAAATGACGTCAGGCTGGCTGGCAATTTCAATACAGCTGTCGATGCGGCCCATTGGCAACACGCAGACCGGGCAGCCGGGGCCGTGGATAAACTCGATGTTATCTGGCAGTAGCTGGTCGAGGCCAAATTTGAAGATGGCGTGCGTGTGTCCGCCGCACACCTCCATGATCCGCAGCGGCCTTTCTTTCGTGTTGTTCAGCAGCGCCGCCCGTGTTTTCAGGTGCCCGATAAGCTGCAGTACCTGTTCTGGCGCGCGGTATTCATCAACGTAACGCATGTGCTACCGCTCCTCGCCGTACAGCAGGGCGCCCACGTCAGGCTCCACGTCAAACATGTTTTGCAGCGCATCCAGCGTGTCGCGGGCTTCCGCTTCGTTAATCACGCTCATTGCAAAGCCCACATGGACCAGCACCCACTGGCCGAGACGTGACGCGCCGGTTTCATCGGTACTGCCCACCAGCGTCAGATCCACATCGCGCAATATACCGCAGACCTCCACCCTGGCCTGGTTACCGTCGATTGCCTGAATTTGTCCGGGTACGCCTATGCACATCGTTCGCTCTCCAGCCAGTTTAGCCATGCGTCCATGCCGTCGCCGCGCGTGGCGGAGACCAGCACGATCGCAATCTCCGGATTCACTTCGCGGGCATACGCCAGGCATTTCTCCACGTCGAAATTCAGGTACGGCAGCAGGTCGACTTTGTTCAGCAACATCAGGGAGGCGGCGGCAAACATATGCGGGTACTTCAGCGGCTTGTCTTCCCCTTCGGTGACGGAGAGTACCGCGACTTTGTGGCGCTCGCCGAGGTCAAAGCTCGCCGGGCACACGAGGTTACCGACGTTTTCAATAAACAGGATGCCGCTCTCTTCAAGCGGCAAACGCGGTGCGGCATCAGCAATCATCTGCGCATCCAGATGGCAGCCTTTGCCCGTGTTGACCTGAATCGCCGGGGTGCCGGTTTCACGAATGCGCGCGGCATCGTTTACGGTCTGCTGATCGCCCTCGATCACCGCGCAAGAGACGCGTTTGTTCAGGCGCTTGAGTGTTTCTGTTAACAGCGTGGTTTTGCCTGAACCCGGGCTGGAGACCAGGTTCAGCACCAGCTGTTTGCGGGCGGCAAAGCGCGCGCGATTGCGGGCCGCGAGCTGGTTATTTTTGTCCAGCACGTTGATCTCGACGTCCAGCATCTGCCGCTGGCTCATGCCCGGCGCATGAGTGCCCGCTTCGCCGTGGCCGTAGTGCAGGTCGCCCGCGTCAGAGCGTTGCGGCGCAAAGGTAATGCCGGTCAGAACTGCCGCAGGACGCGGGGCAGGGGAAAAGGGCGCGGAGCGAAACGCGGAGTGGGGGCGGTGTTCGTCCCCTTCTATATACAGGTTGCCTTCGGCGCAACCGCAGGTACTACACATACATTACTCCTTCTCGATTTCGAGGCGTTGGATCTGCATACCGTCATCCGCCACGATCCGCAGCCCGGTACGCTGGCACTGCGGACAGCGCTGAACCTTTGAGGAGAGCAGCGTGACGTACTGCTGACACTGCTCGCACCAGCACTCCGCCTGCTGCTCGTCGATATGCAGCTCGCAGCCTTCCGCCAGCGTGCCGCGGCATACCAGCTCAAAACAGAAGGTCAGGGCGCTGGTCTCGACGCAGGAAAATGCCCCGATCTTCAGCCAGACGCCGGTGACGCGTTTCGCGTGGTTTTGCACTGCCTGCTGTTCGATAAGTTCAAGCGCTCGCTGGCAGAGGGTGATTTCGTGCATGACGCCTCCTCAATGAATTGCCCCAGTAATGCAATAACAGTGCCAGCCTGTATTTTGTCAGGGCGTGACGATGTCAATGCTGTCGAAATGACACGTCGACACCGCCGCGTTGACAGCAGTTTTGAAATTAAAGGCCAATAAAATCAGTTAATTAAAAACTGGCACGGAATCTGCTTAACAGCCGCTATCTCCATTAACCGGATACCTTTTATGACTATTTGGGAAATCAGCGAAAAAGCGGATTACATCGCGCAGCGCCACCAGCAGCTACAGGAGCAGTGGCACCTCTACTGCAACTCTCTGGTTCAGGGGATCACCCTGTCAAAAGCGCGTCTGCATCATGCGATGAGTTGTGCGGCGCAAGGCGATATGCGCTTTGTCCTCTTCGGCCACTTCACGGTCTTTGTCACCCTGGCAGACAGCTTTAACAGCCACACCATTGAGTACTACGTCGAGAACAAAGAGGGTGAAAAACAGTGTATTGCGCAAGCGCAACTGATGGCTGACGGCATGGTCGATGGCTACGTCAGCAACCGCGATCGCCAGCAGGTGCTTGAACACTATCTGGAGAAAATCGCGCCGGTTTACAACGGGCTTTATCACGCGGTTGAACACGACTTACCGGTCGACCTGAAACAGCTGATCGCCGGAAACCCTTCCGCAAACGTTGCCTGAGAACCGAGTGTCGAAAAGTGTCGAGAAGACAGCTTTTCGTCGTCAAAAATGACCATCACCTGAGGATTGCCCGGTGAACCGTTTTGTAATTGCTGACTCGACGGTCTGTATTGGCTGTCGAACCTGTGAGGCGGCGTGTTCGGAAACCCACCGCCTGCACGGGCTGCAGTCCATGCCGCGCCTTCGCGTCATGCGTAATGAAAAAGAGTCTGCTCCGCAGCTCTGCCACCACTGTGAAGATGCCCCCTGCGCGGGTGTTTGTCCGGTGAATGCCATCACCCGTGTTGATGGCGCGGTCCAGCTGAACGAAAGCCTGTGCGTCAGCTGCAAGCTGTGCGGCATTGCCTGCCCGTTCGGCGCCATTGAATTTTCCGGCAGCCGTCCGCTGCACATTCCGGCCAATGCCAACTCCCCGAAAGCGCCGCCCGCGCCACCGGCTCCGGCTCGCGTAAGTACGCTACTGGACTGGGTTCCCGGCATCCGCGCCGTGGCGGTGAAGTGTGACCTGTGCAGCTTTGATGAACAGGGACCGGCCTGCGTGCGGACCTGTCCGACCAAGGCGCTCATTCTGGTTAACATCCGCGATATCGCCCGTACCAGCAAACGCAAGCGCGAGCTGACCATTAATACCGACGTCGGCGATCTTTCACTTCTGCAGGCGCTTAACGAGGGGGCGAAATGAACGCGATAGACATGATTAACAGCGCCGTAGCGTACTTTGCGGCCGCCGCCGTGCTGGCGCTGCTCTTCTCTTTCCATAAAATCCTGAGCGGCTGGATAGCCGGTATCGGCGGGGCGCTCGGCAGCCTGATGACGCTCGCGGCAGGCGGTGTCGTTTTGCTGGGGGGGCAATCCACAGAGGCCGTGATGCCGCTGATTCGTCACAGCGTTGAGATTACGCCGCTGAATGCCATCTGGCTGGTGACGTTCGGTCTGTGCGGGCTGTTTGTCAGCCTGTTCAATATCGACTGGCACCGCCACCAGCACACCAGAGCTAATGGTCTGCTGGTAAACCTGCTCATGGCGACGGCGGTCTGCACCGTTATCGCCAGCAATCTTGGCGCGCTGGTGGTGATGGCCGAAATTATGGCCCTGTGCGGCGTGTTCCTGACGGGCTGTAGCGCCTCCGGCAAGCTATGGTTTGCTCTCGGTCGCCTCGGCACGCTGCTGCTGGCGCTGGCCAGTTGGCTGGTGTGGCAACGCTTTGGCACGCTGGATTTCTCTGCGCTCAACGGCCATCCGCTGGGGAATGACGTCTGGCTGCTGGGCGTTGTGGGCTTTGGCCTGCTCGCCGGGATCATCCCGCTGCACGGCTGGGTGCCGCAGGCGCATGCCAATGCCTCCGCGCCCGCCGCCGCGCTGTTCTCTGTGGTGGTGATGAAAGTGGGTTTATTCGGGATTTTGGTACTCACGCTGACCAGCGGGCAACCGCCGCTGTGGTGGGGTGTCGTTCTGCTGCTGGCCGGGATGATCACCGCGTTCGTGGGTGGCCTGTACGCGCTGATGGAGCACAACATCCAGCGTTTGCTGGCGTACCACACGCTCGAAAATATCGGCATTATCCTGCTCGGTCTTGGCGCGGGCGTCACCGGTCTGGCGCTGAATCAGCCCGCGTTGATTGCCGCCGGGTTTATCGGTGGTCTGTATCACCTCGTCAACCACAGCCTGTTTAAAAGCACCCTGTTCCTCGGCGCGGGCAGCGTCTGGTTCCGCACCGGTCATCGGGATATCGAAAAGCTCGGCGGCATTGGCAAAAAGATGCCGGTGATTTCCCTGGCGATGCTGGTGGGGCTGATGGCGATGGCCGCGCTGCCGCCACTGAACGGTTTTGCCGGCGAGTGGGTGATCTACCAGTCTTTCTTCGCGCTCGGTCAGAGCGATGCGTTTATCGGCCGTTTGCTGGGCCCTATGTTGGCGGTCGGCCTGGCGATTACCGGGGCGCTGGCGGTGATGTGTATGGCGAAAGTCTACGGCGTTACCTTCCTTGGCGCACCGCGCACGCGTGAGGCTGAAAATGCCTGCTGTGCACCGGTATTGATGGCCACCAGCGTGGTTGCGCTGGCGCTGTGCTGCATTGCGGGTGGGGTTGCCGCGCCGTGGCTGCTGCCGCTGCTCGGAAACGCTATTCCGTTGCCGCTTGAGACGGCACAAACCACCGTTTCCCAACCGATGATAGCCCTGCTGCTGATTGCCTCTCCGCTGCTGCCGTTCGTGCTGATGCTGTTCTTTAAACGCGATCGACTCGCCTCCCGTGCGCGCGGCGCAGCCTGGGCCTGCGGCTACGAACACGAGCAGTCAATGGTCATCACCGCCCACGGTTTCGCCATGCCGGTAAAAGAGAACTTCGCCGCCGTGCTGAAGCTGCGCCACTGGCTCAACCCGCAGGGTTGGGTTCCGGGCTGGCAGAGTGCTGCCGCGCCCGCACTGTTCCGCCGTCTGGCGCTGATTGAGCTGTCGGTGCTGGTGGTCATTGTGATTTCACGAGGAGCCTGACATGAGTCTGTTACTGGCAATTCTTCAGGCGCTGGTGCTGTTTGCCGTTGCGCCGCTGCTCTCGGGCATCACGCGCGTGGCGCGCGCCCGGATGCACAACCGTCGCGGGCCTGGCGTGCTCCAGGAGTACCGCGATCTCTTCAAGCTGCTCTCTCGCCAGAGCGTGGCGCCCGATGCCGCAGGCTGGGTCTTTCGCCTGACGCCGTTTGTGATGGTTGGCGTGATGCTCACCATCGCCACCGCGCTGCCCGTCGTCACGGTGGGCTCACCGCTGCCTGCGCTCGGCGATCTGATCACGCTTATCTACCTCTTCGCCATCGCCCGTTTCTTCTTTGCGATTGCGGGTCTGGACACCGGGAGTCCGTTTACCGGCCTCGGTGCCAGCCGCGAGGCGATGCTGGGTGTGCTGGTTGAGCCGATCCTGCTGCTGGGGCTGTGGGTCGCCGCGCAGGTCGCAGGCTCCACCCATATCAGCTTTATCACCCATACCGTTTATCACTGGCCGGTAAGCCGCTCCATTCCGCTGGTGCTGGCACTCTGCGCCTGCGCGTTCGCCACGTTTATTGAGATGGGCAAACTGCCGTTCGATCTCGCGGAAGCCGAGCAGGAATTACAGGAGGGGCCACTCACCGAATACAGCGGCTACGGCTTTGCGGTACTGAAGTGGGGGATCAGCCTCAAGCAGCTGGTGGTGTTGCAGATGTTTGTCGGCGTCTTCTTCCCGTGGGGGCAGATGACGCACTTTTCCGCGGGCGGCCTGGTGCTGGCCGTCGTGGTTGCTGCAATCAAGCTGCTTATCGGCGTGCTGGTGATTGCGCTGTTCGAGAACAGCATGGCGCGTCTGCGTTTTGTGGCGACCTCGCGCATCACCTGGGCCGGTTTTGGCTTTGCATTTTTAGCGTTCGTCTCCTTGCTGGTGGCGTGATTAAAGAGAGTGTTTATGTCTGAAGAAAAGAAAGGTCAGCAGTATCTCGCCGCGTTGCACCAGGCTTTCCCCGGCGTGGTGCTGGAAGAGTCCTGGCAAACCAAAGACCAGATCACCGTCACCATAAAGGTGAACTACCTGCCGGAGGTGGTGGAGTTTCTTTACTACCAGCAGGGCGGCTGGCTGTCGGTGCTGTTCGGTAACGACGAGCGCCAGCTATGTGGCAATTACGCCGTGTACTACGTGATGTCGATGGAGCAGGGCGAGAAGTGCTGGCTGACCGTGCGCGTCGAAGTCGATCCGAATAAGCCGGAATATCCGTCCGTTACGCCGCGGGTGCCTGCTGCCGTCTGGGGCGAACGCGAAGTGCGCGACATGTACGGCCTGGTGCCGGTCGGCCTGCCGGACGAGCGCCGTCTGGTGCTGCCGGACGACTGGCCGGATGAACTCTATCCGCTGCGTAAAGACAGCATGGACTACCGCCAGCGCCCGGCGCCGACCACCGACAGCGAAACCTACGAGTTCATTAACGAGCTGGGCAGTAAAAAGAACAACGTGGTGCCGATTGGCCCGCTGCACGTCACCTCCGACGAACCGGGCCATTTTCGCCTGTTCGTCGACGGCGAAAACATTATCGACGCCGACTACCGCCTCTTCTACGTCCATCGCGGCATGGAAAAGCTGGCGGAAACCCGCATGGGCTACAACGAAGTGACTTTCCTTTCTGACCGCGTGTGCGGCATCTGCGGCTTTGCCCACAGCACCGCGTACACCACGTCGGTAGAGAACGGCATGGGGATCGTGGTGCCGGAACGTGCGCAGATGATCCGCGCCATTCTGCTGGAGGTGGAACGTCTGCACTCGCACCTGCTAAACCTCGGCCTGGCCTGCCACTTCGTCGGTTTTGACTCCGGGTTTATGCAGTTCTTCCGCGTGCGTGAAGCCTCGATGAAGATGGCGGAGATCCTCACCGGGGCGCGTAAAACCTACGGGCTGAACCTGATCGGCGGGATCCGCCGCGACCTGCTGAAAGATGACATGATCCAGACCCGTCAGCTGGCGCAGCAGATGCGCCGGGACGTGCAGGAGCTGGTGGATATGCTGCTCAGCACGCCAAACATCGAGCAGCGCACCGTAGGGATTGGCCGTCTTGATCCGGAAATTGCCCGCGACTTCAGCAACGTCGGCCCGATGGTGCGCGCCAGCGGCCACGCCCGCGACACCCGCGCCGATCACCCGTTCGTCGGCTACGGCCTGCTGCCCATGACCGTGCACAGCGAGCAGGGCTGCGACGTCATCTCACGTCTGAAAGTCCGCATTAACGAGGTGTTCACTGCCCTGAACATGATCGACTTCGGCCTCGATAACCTGCCGGGCGGTCCGCTGATGGTAGAGGGCTTCACCTACATCCCGAACCGCTTCGCGCTCGGCTTTGCAGAAGCGCCGCGCGGGGACGATATCCACTGGAGCATGACTGGCGACAACCAGAAGCTCTACCGCTGGCGCTGCCGTGCGGCGACCTACGCCAACTGGCCAACGCTGCGCTACATGCTGCGCGGCAATACGGTCTCCGATGCGCCGCTGATCATCGGTAGCCTCGACCCGTGCTACTCCTGCACCGACCGCATGACCGTGGTGGACGTGCGCAAGAAGAAAAGCCAGGTGGTGCCGTACAAAGAGCTTGAGCGCTACAGCATCGAGCGTAAGAACTCGCCGCTGAAATAAGGACTCGCCATGTTTACCTTTATCAAAAAAGTGATCAAAACCGGCACGCAGACCAGCCGTTATCCGCTGGAGCCGATGCCGGTCGATAAAAACTTTCGCGGCAAGCCGGAGCACAATCCGCAGCAGTGCATAGGCTGCGCGGCCTGCGTCAATGCCTGCCCGTCGAATGCCCTGACGGTGGAAACGGATCTCAAAACCGGCGAACTGGCCTGGCAGTTTAACCTCGGACGCTGCATTTTCTGCGGCCGCTGCGAGGAAGTTTGCCCGACGGTCGCCATTCGCCTGTCGCAGGAGTACGAGCTGGCAGTGTGGAAGAAAGCCGATTTCCTCCAGCAGTCGCGTTTCGCGCTGTGTCACTGCCGCGTCTGCAAGCGTCCGTTCGCCGTGCAAAAAGAGATCGACTACGCCATCGCGCTGCTGCAGCACAACGGTGACGTCCGGGCGGAACATCACCGTGAAAGTTTTGAAACCTGCCCGGAGTGTAAGCGTCAGAAATGCCTGCTGCCGTCCGACCGGATTGATATCACCCGCCATATGAGAGAGGCCAGCTGATGGAACACTTACTCGGCCCGCGCGACGACAATGGCATGCCGGTGCCAATGACGGTGGAGGAATCCATTGCCAGCATGAAGGCGTCGCTGCTGAAAAAAATCAAACGTTCGGCCTACGTCTACCGCGTGGACTGCGGCGGCTGTAACGGCTGCGAGATCGAGATCTTCGCTACGCTGTCGCCGCTGTTTGACGCTGAACGCTTCGGTATCAAAGTGGTGCCGTCTCCGCGCCATGCGGATATTCTGCTGTTTACCGGGGCGGTCACCCGTGCCATGCGCTCGCCCGCGCTGCGTGCCTGGCAGTCTGCGCCAGACCCGAAAATCTGCATCTCCTACGGTGCCTGCGGCAACAGCGGCGGCATCTTCCACGATCTCTACTGCGTCTGGGGCGGCACCGACAAAATCGTACCGGTGGATGTTTACATTCCGGGCTGCCCGCCGACGCCTGCCGCCACGCTGTACGGCTTTGCGATGGCGCTTGGCCTGCTGGAGCAGAAAATCCACGCCCGTGAACCGGGCGAGCTCGACAACCAGCCCGCGATGCTCCTCCATCCGGATATGGTGCAGCCGCTGCGGGTGAAGGTCGACCGCACGGCGCGCAGGCTGGCGGGTTACCGTTATGGTCGTCAGATTGCCGACGATTATCTGCGTTTGCTGAGTCAGGGCGAGCAGCAGGTAGCCCGCTGGCTGGAGGCGGAAAACGATCCGCGTCTGAATGAGATTGTGGCGAACCTGAACAGCATTGTGGACGAGGCGCGTATCCGATGAGTGAAACGGTGGTGTTCAGTCAACTGAGCCGTAAGTTTATTGATGAGAACGATGCCACGCCGGATGCGGCGCAGCAGGTGGTCTATTACAGCCTGGCGATTGGGCATCACCTCGGGGTGATTGACTGTCTGGAGGCCGCGCTGAGCTGCCCCTGGCCTGAGTACCTGGCGTGGATCGCCACGCTGGAGGAGGGCAGCACGGCACGGCGTAAAATGGAAGGCGTGCCAAAGTACGGTGAGATCGTCATCGATGCCAACCACATTGCGATACTCGCCAACGCCTTTGATGCGGCGCTGAGCAGGCAATCCGCCGAACAGCAGGCGTGGAGCAAAACGTTGCTCGGCATGCTGCATGATATTCATCAGGAGAGTGCCATCTACCTGATGGTGAGGAGATTACGTGACTGACGTTTTACTGTGTGTCGGCAACAGCATGATGGGCGACGACGGCGCGGGCCCGCTGCTGGCAGAGATGTGCGCCGCGAACCCTCATGGCAACTGGGTGGTGATTGACGGCGGTAGCGCGCCAGAAAATGACGTGGTCGCCATCCGCGAGCTGCGCCCGGAGAGGCTGCTGATTGTCGATGCTACCGATATGGGGCTCAACCCCGGAGAGATCCGACTCATTGACCCGGACGACATTGCCGGGATGTTTATGATGACGACCCACAATATGCCGCTGAATTACCTCGTGGATCAGATCAAGGACGACGTGGGCGAGGTGATGTTCCTTGGGATTCAGCCGGACATTGTTGGGTTTTATTACCCGATGACGCCGCCGGTAAAAGAGGCGGTGGAAGTGGTTTATTCACGGCTTGAAGGGTGGGTTGGAGACGGGGGGTTTTCTCCGCTCTGAGCAGTGCCGGGTGGCGGCTTCGCCTTACCCGGCCTACCAAACCCGTTCCCTCTCCCTGTGGAAGAGGGCCGGGGTGAGGGCAACAGGCTACTCGAGATCGCCCCCGTTACTCGCAATCACCTTCTTATACCACCAGAACGATTTCTTGCGCTTCCGGTCCAGCGTGCCGTTCCCCGCATCGTCGCGGTCAACGTACACGAACCCGTAGCGTTTGCTCATTTCGCCGGTAGACGCTGAAACCAGGTCGATACAGCCCCAGGTGGTGTAGCCCATCAGCGGCACGCCGTCCTCAATCGCATCACCCATCGCGCGGATATGCTCGCGCAGATAGCTGATGCGGTAGTCGTCGTTAATCTCGCCGTTTTCATCAATGACATCTTTCGCACCCAGGCCGTTTTCCACCAGGAACAGCGGCTTTTGGTAGCGGTCGTACATCATGTTCATGGTGATGCGCAGGCCAAGCGGGTCAATGCCCCAGCCCCATTCGCTCACCTGAATGTGCGGGTTACGCAGGGACTTCACGATGTTTGCCGCGCTGGTGTTGCCCGCGTTCATATCCGCCGACGCGCAGCGCGAGGCGTAATAGCTGAACGAGACAAAATCGACGGTGTTTTTCAGCAGCTCGTCATCGCCAGGGTCTTTGACAATGACCACGCCTTTCTCACGGAACACGCGAGCGGAGTAGGCCGGATAGCGGCCGCGTGCCTGCACGTCGATAAAGAACAGGTTCTCGCGGTCTTTCTCCAGCGCCATCCACACGTCTTCCGGTTTGCAGGAGTACGGATAGAAGTTACCGCCCGCCAGCATGCAGCCCACCTGATTTTCCGGGTTCACCTCGTGAGCGATTTTGGTTGCCAGCGCGCTCGCCACCAGCTCGTGGTGCGCGGCCTGATATTTTACCTGATCTTCGTTTTCACCTTCCTCAAACACCAGCCCGGCACCGGAGAACGGGCTGTGCAGCATGATGTTGATTTCGTTGAAAGTCAGCCAGTATTTTACCAGCCCGTTAAATGCCTCAAAGCAGGTGCGGGCGTAGCGGGCGAAGAAGTCGACCATCTTGCGGTTGCGCCAGGAGCCGTATTCCGTCACCAGGTGCATCGGCACGTCGAAGTGGCAGAGCGTCACCAGCGGCTCGATGTTGTACTTTTTGCACTCCTCAAATACCGCGCGGTAAAAGGCTATGCCCTCTTTGTTCGGCAGCGGTTCGTCACCGTTCGGGTAGAGGCGGCTCCAGGCAATCGAGGTGCGGAATACCGTAAATCCCATCTCCGCCATCAGGGCAATGTCTTCTTTATAGCGATGGTAAAAATCAATCGCCTCGTGGCTCGGGTAAAACTCGTCGTCACGCAGCGAAAAACGCTTTTCCTTGCCGAGCTTCACCGCCAGACGATTGGCGCCGTGGGGGATCATATCGACCGTCGTCAGTCCTTTGCCGCCTTCACGGTAAGCACCTTCACTCTGGTTAGCGGCAAGCGCGCCGCCCCATAAAAATCCTTGTGGAAAAACAGACATTCTTACCTCGCTTTCAATTTATGCTTTTGCTGCGTTGTTCTGTACCGCCGCGGTCTGCAGAGCGCGCGCTTTTTCGGCCTCGTCTTCGACCGGGATATCCTCAAACCCTAACAGCAGGGTCAGAACAAACGACAGCACAACTGCCAGCGCCATCACGCCGAATACCCAGACGATGGTCATCGGGTTGGCCGGGTCGAAGAATTGCACGCTGGTAAACAGCCCCGGCGCCGCCATGGAGTGGCTGGCAAGACCCGCGATGCCAGCCACCGCGCCGCAGATAAAGCCGCTGATCAGGCTTGCAATCAGCGGACGCTTGAGACGTACCGCCACACCGTACAGTGCCGGTTCAGAGATCCCCGCCATGATGGCAGAAGCCGCCGCAGCCAGCGCCGTCTGGCGCAGTTCCGGGTTTTTGGTTTTCCATGCCACCGCTAAAGACGAACCGCCGAGCGACAGGTTGGCGCCGATTTCTGACGGCATGACCATCCCTTCTTTACCCGTTTCGGCAATGGTCTGAATGATGGTTGGCGTAAAGACGCGGTGCATCCCCGTCATGACCAGCAGCGGCCAGAGTGCGCCCATGATGGCGACGGAGAGCCAGCCCAGATAGCCGTGAATGGTGTAAACCAGTGCGGAGATAGCGCTCCCGATCCAGATCCCGAGCGGCCCAATCAGCACGATGGCGAGCGGGGCGGCAATCAGGACGATCAGCATCGGCTTGAGGAAGTTTTTCGTCACCGCCGGGGTAATGCGATCGACCCAGCGTTCGATGTAAGACAGGCACCAGGTCATCACCAGCGCGGGGATAACGGTGTAGGTGTATTTCACCGCCGTCACCGGGATAAAGGCGAACTCAACATGCTCGCCCTGCGCGGCTTTCGCCATCAGCTCGATAAAGCTCGGGTGCACCAGCACGCCCGCAATGGCGATCGCCAGCGACATATTGGTTTTGAATTTCACTGCCGCCGAGGCGGCCACCATCAGCGGCAGGAAGAAGAATGCCCCGTCGCCAATCACCGTCAGAATGGTAAGCGTTGGCGCACCCTTTGGCAGCACGCCGGTCATCTCAAGGATCATCGCCAGCAGCTTGACCATCGAACCGCCGATGATCGCGGGGATCAGCGGCGACATGGTGCCGATCAGCGCGTCGAGGATCCCGGCGCCAATGCGGCGTAACGTCAGCTTCTGCGGGCCTTCCGGCACCGCGGGCTGCAGGTCAACGGGCAGCAGGCTTACCACTTCGCGGTAGGCCTGAGAAACCGTGTTGCCAATGATCACCTGGCACTGGTTGTCGTTACGCACTACGCCAAGCACGCCGCTGATGCTTTTCAGGCGCGCGGCGTCGGTGAGGGTTTCGTCTTTCAGAACGAAACGCAGTCGCGTCATGCAGTGGGTGACGGCGACGATGTTCTCTTTGCCGCCCAGCGCGCTGATAACGTCGTTCGCCAGCGCAGCGTAATTTTTGGCCATCGGATGTGATCCTGTTATCGTTGTGTGAAATGTAGGAAACCGGTTCCACATAATCATCATGAGTTTCTTTGAGTGAAACAAGATCGCTTTTTGGTCATTTTTTCAATTCGTGATGATGATCACTGGTCGTTAGCGAAAGCGTGATTTCGCCGCTGCGACAATTTTTCTGCAGTGCAGTACACTGCGCTTCATCAGATTCAGATGGAATAACAACATGACCACGATGCTTGAAGTGGCGAAGCGGGCAGGCGTTTCGAAAGCGACGGTATCCCGCGTGCTGTCGGGAAATGGCTATGTCAGCCAGGAGACCAAAGACCGGGTTTTTCAGGCCATTGAAGAGAGCGGTTATCGCCCGAATTTACTGGCGCGAAACCTGGCGACCAAACGTACCCAGACCCTGGGGCTGGTGGTGACGAACACCCTTTATCACGGCGTCTACTTTAGCGAACTGCTGTTTCATGCCGCACGAATGACGGAAGAGAAAGGGCGGCAGTTGATCCTCGCGGACGGCAAGCACAGCGCGGATGAAGAGCGCGAGGCGATCCAGTATCTGCTCGATATGCGCTGCGACGCGGTGATCATCTACCCGCGCTTTTTGAACGTGGATGAACTGGATGCGATCGTTGAGAAGTGTGAGCAGCCGATTATGGTGCTCAACCGCCGCCTGCGGAAAAACAGCAGCCACAGCGTCTGGTCCGATCATAAAGCTTCCTGTCAGGACGCGGTGTCGCAGCTGATTGCAAAAGGGCACCGGGAGATTGCGTTTATCACCGGTTCGCTGGATTCCCCGACCGGCGTTGAGCGACTGTCCGGTTACAAAGATGCGCTGACGCAGCACGGTATTGCCTTGCGCGACGAGCTTATCGCCGAAGGGAAGTGGAACCCGGCCAGCGGCGCGGCGGCGGTATCCGAACTGCTCGCACGCGGCGAACGCTTTACGGCGCTGGTGGCGAGCAATGACGACATGGCGATTGGCGCCATTAAACAGCTGCACGAGAGCGGCGTTGCCACGCCGGACGCGGTGTCAGTCATCGGCTTCGACGACGTGGCGATAGCGCCGTACATTGTGCCTTCGCTCTCCAGCGTGCGTATTCCGGTCACGGAGATGATCCAGGAAACCATCAGTCGTCTGATTTTCATGCTCGACGGCGGTGAATTCAAATATCAGCAAACGTTCTCCGGCGAGCTTATCCTGCGCGACTCCGTGACTGACGGCCCCCACTGCTGATGTCGACAGCTGTCATCGTCATAAGTGACGATGACAGCGCGACTGTGATTTTTAAAGTCGTTTAAAATCAATTTGTTAATAATTGGCACGGTTTATGAATAGCTCCGCGCATAACTGTAATGCTGGAGAAGCAGATGAACCGTTTTATTATGGCCGATGCCAGTAAGTGCATTGGTTGCCGTACCTGTGAAGTGGCGTGCGTGGTTTCCCATCAGGCGGAGCAGGATTGCGCATCACTTACCCCCGACACGTTTTTGCCACGCATCCACGTCATTAAAGGCGTGAATATTTCCACCGCCGCTATTTGTCGCCAGTGCGAAGACGCACCGTGCGCGAACGTCTGCCCGAACGGGGCGATTAAACGCGAGAAGGGCTTTGTGCATGTGATGCAGGAGCGCTGCATTGGCTGTAAAACCTGCGTGGTCGCCTGCCCGTATGGCGCGATGGAAGTGGTTGTCCGTCCGGTAGTACGCAACAGCGGTATGGGCCTGAGCGTGCGGGCGGAGAAAGCCGAGGCCAACAAATGCGACCTTTGCTACCACCGCGAAGCTGGCCCGGCCTGTATGGAAGCCTGCCCGACACACGCGCTGGTCTGCGTGGATCGCGACAAGCTCGAGCAGATGAGCGCAGAAAAACGCCGTCGCGCAGCGTTTGACACCTCGTCATCGCTGCTGTTTTAAGTCGCAATGCGCGTTAACGGCGTACAGCTTCGGGTGCGTGGCAAAGTGCAGGGCGTGGGGTTTCGTCCCTTTGTCTGGCAGCTGGCGCACCAGATGATGCTGACGGGCGACGTCTGTAACGACGGAGAGGGTGTCCTGGTGCGTCTCGCGGGTAATGGGGGGGACTTTACTGCGAGGCTGCGCCAGGACTGCCCACCGCTGGCTCGGATTGACGACGTAGACACGCAGCCCTTTAGCTGGTCCGCTCTGCCGACGGATTTTACCATCCGCCAGAGCGAGAGCGGAGCGATGGACACGCAAATCGTGCCGGATGCCGCCACCTGTCCGGCGTGCCTGGCGGAGATGCGCGATCCCCGCGAGCGCCGTTATCGTTACCCGTTTATCAACTGTACCCATTGCGGCCCGCGCTTCACCATCATCCGCGCCATGCCCTACGATCGCCCGGCCACGTCAATGGCCGACTTCCCGCTGTGCGTACCGTGTGAAGCCGAGTATCGCAACCCGGCCGATCGGCGTTTTCACGCTCAGCCGGTGGCCTGCCCGGACTGCGGGCCAGCGCTGATGTGGCGAGCCGGGGACAGCGTCGCCACGCGCGAACCGGCATTACGCGCCGCAGTGGAGAAGCTAAAAAGCGGCGGGATTGTCGCCATCAAGGGGCTGGGAGGCTTTCACCTCGCCTGCGACGCGCTTAACCCGCAGGCGGTGGCGACGCTACGGGCACGCAAACAGCGCCCGACGAAGCCGCTGGCGGTGATGATCCCCGATGCGGATGACCTGCCGGAGGCGATGCAGACCCTGCTACGCTCTCCTGCTGCGCCCATTGTGTTGACGCCCAAAGCCTCGCTTCCCGCACTGCCTGAGGCCATTGCGCCGGGGCTAGATTGTGTCGGCGTGATGCTGCCTGCGAATCCGATTCAGCATTTACTGATGATGGACTGCCAGCGTCCGCTGGTGATGACCTCCGGTAACCTCAGCGGCCGCCCGCCTGCGATGACGAATCAGGAAGCGCTGGATGCGCTCCGCGACATGGCTGACGGCTTCCTGCTGCACAACCGCGATATTCTGCAACGGATGGATGATTCGGTGGTGGATCGGGATGGTACGATGCTGCGTCGCGCGCGCGGTTTTGTGCCGGATGCCATCACGTTACCCGCCGGGTTTGACGATATCCCTGCCATATTGTCAACCGGGGCAGAGATGAAAAATACCTTCTGCCTGGTGCGCGGAAATCAGGCTGTGTTGAGCCCACATTTTGGCGATCTCAGTGACGAGGGGGTCGACGCACAGTGGCGTTCGGCGCTGGCAATGATGCAACAGGTTTATGCCTTTAAGCCCGCGCGTGTCGTGTGCGATGCCCATCCGGCGTATCACGCCAGTCAGTGGGCGCTGGAGCAGGCGCTGCCCGTTGAAACCGTGCTGCATCATCATGCCCATGCGGCGGCGTGTCTGGCTGAAAATGGCTGGCCGCTCGGCGGTGGGGACGTTATCGCCCTGACGCTGGACGGGATCGGCATGGGCGAGAACGGCGCGCTGTGGGGCGGAGAGTGCCTGCGGGTGAACTATGTCGACTGCGAACATTTGGGTGGCCTGCCTGCCGTTGCGCTGCCGGGGGGCGATCTGGCAGCGAAGCAGCCGTGGCGCAATTTGCTCGCCCACTGCCTGGCCTTTGTGCCTGACTGGCAGCAGTTTCCGGAAACGCGGGCAGTGCAGGGCCAGAACTGGCCGCTACTGGCGACGGCGATCCAGCGTGGCATCAACGCGCCGCGGGCCTCGTCCTGTGGACGCCTGTTTGATGCGGTTGCCTGTGCGCTGGGCATCGATACGCAGCGCTACGAAGGCGAAGCGGCCTGCAGGCTGGAGGCGCTGGCGGCACGGTGCAACGGTGTGAAACACCCGGTTACGCTGTCGGTGGAAGACCTTGCACTTTTCTGGCAACAGTGGCTTGCCTGGCAGGCGGAGCCCTGCGAGCGCGCGTGGGCGTTTCACGATGCGCTGGCCAGAGGGCTGTCGGAGCATGCCGCATCCCATGCCCGACGCTTATCGCTTTCAACAATCTGCCTCAGTGGCGGTGTGTTACATAACCGCCTGCTGCGCGCGCGCCTGCGGCATTATCTTTCTGACTTTACGCTTCTTTTTCCTTCGCGCCTGCCTGCAGGTGACGGAGCGATCTCCTTCGGGCAGGCGGTGGTCGCCGCTGCCCGGTCATGTTCACAAAGGATTTAAAATGTTACGACTGTTACGCAATGAACCTCGCGCCGCGCTTCTGCTGCTGGCACTGGTAATGGCAAACCTGCTGGCCTGGGGCTGGGCATGGCACACCTTCAGCGGCAGTACGGCGCTGATGGCGGCAAGCCTGCTGGCCTGGTGTTACGGGCTGCGTCATGCGGTGGATGCCGACCACATTGCTGCCATTGATACCGTGACGCGTAAGATGATGCAGCAGGGCAAACGCCCGTCCGGCGTGGGGGCGTGGTTCTCGCTGGGGCACTCCACCATCGTGGTGCTGGCTTCCATCGCTATCGCCGCCACCGCCACGGCGTTTCAGAAAAATATGGCATGGTTCCACGAGACCGGGAGCCTGATTGGCACCGCCGTTTCCGCCACCTTCCTGCTGGCGATGGCGCTGGTGAATATGGTGATTTTGCGCGGCGTATGGTGCAGTTTCCAGGCGCTGAAAAAGGGGCATGCGGCCCGCAGCGACGTGGAGCTTCCCGCCCAGGGTGGGGTGATGAGCTGGCTGTTTGGCAAAACCTTCCGCCTCGTCAATAAAAGCTGGCAGATGTACCTGGTGGGCTTCCTGTTTGGTCTCGGGTTTGATACCGCCACTGAAATTGGCGTGCTGGGGATTTCTGCCGCCAGCGCCTCCAGCGGGATGTCGGTGTGGTCAATCATGATCTTCCCGGCGCTCTTCGCCAGCGGTATGGCGCTGGTGGATACCCTCGACAATTTGCTGATGGTCGGTGCCTACGGCTGGGCGTTTAACAAACCGCAGCGCAAGCTCTACTACAACATGACCATTACGGGTACCTCCGTGGTGGTGGCGCTGTTCATTGGTGGGCTGGAAGCGCTGGGTCTGCTGATGGATAAATTTGCCCTTAGCGGCGGCATCTGGGATGCGGTGGGCGCGGTGAACGATAACCTCGGCAACGCCGGGTTTGTGGTGGTCGGGCTGTTTGTTGCCTGCTGGCTGATCTCCATGGCCAACTACCGCTGGCGCGGCTACGATGCGCTGGTGGTGCGCTCCTGAATTTTTGCCTCAACTCTCTTTTTGTTGTTTTGTAGGCCGGGTAAGCGCAGCGCCACCCGGCAATACGACGGTTAAGCAGGTAGCGATTTCAGCAGCGCGAACGCCTCCTTCATTCTCTCTTCGCTCACCACAAAGGCGCGCAGTTGTTCATCTGCGTCGATGCCGCGCGCCACCATCCCCTGTGATTCAATGGCGATTTGCCAGCTCAGATCCTGTCGCTGCGTTTCTCCCGCAAGGTGCAGCGGCAGGTCCGGCGTTTTCACCTTCACCAGTATCGGCGGAAGCTTTAGCGGCGCGCTGACGCCGATCAGGTTTTTCGCCAGGATCATGGCGCTCAACTGGATCGGTTGCAGGAACGGCAGCACCCGGCCGTTAATTTCCGCGCAGTCGCCCAGGGCATAAATGTCCGGCTGTGAGGTTTGCAGGTAGCTGTCGACCTTTACGCCGCGGTCTGTTTCGGCGCCTGCGCGATGTGCCAGCGCGGTTTCCGGGCGCAGACCCGTCGCGGCAACCACCGCATCCATTTCAACGCTGCGGTTGCGGTCGAGTGCCCCACGAATGCCGCCTGCGGTTTTGCTCAGACTCTGTAACTGCGATTTGAGCAGCAGATGGACGCCCATGTCGGTCAGTCGATGCTGTAAGCGGCTGCTTACTTCTGCGGGCATCAGCGCCGACAGAATGCTCGCCGCGTGGTCAACCAGGGTAACGGTTTTACCCGCGCGGCAGAAATCCATCGCCAGCTCGGTACCAATCAGCCCACCGCCGACGATCATCACGCGTTGCGCATCGCGAAGCCCCGTTTCGCTTGCCTGATACTCCTGCTGGCTGTTTAGGGTGATCATCAGCTCTCGCCCTTCAACGGGCGGCACAAAGGCAGAGGCCCCCGTGGCCAGCACCAGCTTGTCGTACTGCCAGATTTTGTCTTTCGCCTTCACGACGTGCGCGGCGGCGTCGATATCGGTAACCCAGGTGTAGGGAAACAGGCGCAGGTTAAACTGTTCCGCGAACTCCCCCGCCGACTGGCGGGTGAGGTCTTCGGCGCGCAGATTCTGGCTGATGACATGGCTTAAATCAGGTTTGTTGTACTCATCCATGCTGTCGGCGGCGATCACCGTCACCGGCACGTTAGCGTCCTGTTTGCGGATATTTTTCACCAGCTGGCGGGCGGCGAAGCCCGAACCGATGATGACGATTCCGTGATTCATTTTGCCTCCGTACCCAGTTCGTCAAAGACGTCTTTACCGAGGGAACATTCCGGGCAGAGGAAGGTATCCGGCACGTCGCACCACGGTGTGCCCGGGGCAACGTCCTGAAGGGGTTCACCCCGTTCCGGGTCGTAGATCCACTGGCAAACACTGCACTGCATGCGTGGGCCGAGGTGTGCAGCAGCGGCAGCTGCACAGGCACAGGCTTCCTGCTGTTCGGTAGATTTTGCAGACGCCTCAGGAAGCGGTGCGAGCGCCCACTGACGGGCAATGTCGCGGCCATGCTGACGGCAAATTTCCAGCGCGTCGATATCCGGGCGCCATTTCGCTTTCAGACTCAGGGACATCTCAAAACCTGCATCCTGCAGACGGGTAGAGAGGCGATCTACCGCGCCGCCGCTCCAGCCGTGAGAGCCAAACGCGCTGGCGCGTTTGTTGCGAAAACGCAGGCCGGTCATCTCTTCCACCAGGCCAGCAATTTTCGGCATCATCACGTTGTTCATCGTGGAGGTGCCCACCAGCACGCCTTTTGAGCGGAAGACATTGGTGAGGATCTCGTTTTTATCGCTGCGCGCCACGTTGAAGATTTTCACCGCCACGTTCGGATCCACTTCGTTGATGCCCTGGGCTATGGCGTCCGCCATCATGCGGGTGTTATTGGACATGGTGTCGTAGAAAATCGTGATGCGGTCTTCCTGATAATCCGCCGCCCATTTCAGGTACAGTTCAACGATCTGGGTGGGGTTTTCACGCCACACCACGCCGTGGGAGGTGGCAATCATGTCCACCGGCAGGTTAAAGCCGATGATCTCGGTGATTTTTGGCGTCACCAGACGGCTGAACGGGGTCAGAATGTTGGCGTAGTATCGCTGGCACTGCTCAAACAGTTCGGTCTGATCCACTTCATCATTGAACAGGCGTTCGTCACAGTAGTGCTGGCCAAAGGCGTCGTTGCTGAACAATACCGCGTCGCCGGTCATGTAGGTCATCATGCTGTCCGGCCAGTGCAGCATCGGGGTTTCAACGAAGATCAGCTGTTTGCCGTTGCCGATATCCAGCGAGTCGCCGGTTTTCACGGTGTGGAAATTCCACTCCGGATGATGGTGATGACCGTTGATCGAGTCGATGGCGTTGGTGGTGCAGTAGATCGGTGTATTCGGAATGTAAGACATCAGCTCGGTCAACGCACCGGCGTGATCCTCTTCCGCGTGGTTGATGATGATGTAGTCGATTGCGTCGAGATCGATTTCGCTGCGCAGGTTCTGCACGAACTCGCGGCTGAATTTGTGATCGACGGTATCGATCAGTACGTTTTTGCCTTCACGGATAAGATAGCTGTTGTAGCTGCTGCCGCGCAGCGTTTTGTATTCCGTCCCGTGGAAATCACGCACCTCCCAGTCACGTTGACCCACCCAATGAATGTTATTTTTAACCAGAATAGACATAGCAACCTCAACGTAATACAGCGTTTTTGAATAAGATGATTTGCCTATATCACATTGCGTGCCAACTTTTATTTTATTGATTTTAATGGATTATTATGTATATACCTCGTGATGAGTAGTCATTATGACTATCCTGATGACGGTCAATATGACACTATTTATTGTCAAAATGACAGCGAGGCAGCCATGAGTTTTTCCGTAGATGTGCTGGCGAAGATCGCCATTGAACTGCAAACCGGTATCGGTCATCAGGACCGTTTTCAGCGGCTTATCTCCACGCTGCGTCACGTGCTGGCGTGCGATGCCTCGGCGCTGTTGCGCTACGAGGGGAGACAATTTATTCCGCTGGCTATCGACGGGCTCGCGAAAGATGTTCTCGGGCGGCGGTTTACTCTTGAAGGGCATCCGCGGCTGGAAACCATTGCCCGTGCGGGTGACGTGGTACGTTTCCCGGCGGACAGCGACTTGCCGGATCCCTACGACGGTCTGATCCCGGGGCAGGAGAGCCTGAAGGTGCACGCCTGTATCGGTCTGCCGCTGTTTGCCGGACAACACCTGATTGGCGCATTAACCCTCGACGGCATGTCGCCGGACCAGTTCGACACCTTCAGTGATGAAGAGTTAAGGCTGATTGCCGCGCTGGCTTCCGGGGCGCTCAATAACGCGTTGCTGATAGAACAGCTGGAAAGCCAGAATATTCTTCCCGGCAGCCCGTCGGCGTTTGAGCCGGTGGCGCACACGGAGATGATCGGTCTGTCGCCGGGCATAGCGCAGCTTAAAAAAGAGATTGAGATTGTCGCCGCGTCCGACCTGAACGTGCTGATCTTCGGTGAAACCGGCACCGGTAAAGAGCTGGTGGCGAAGTCAATTCATGAAGCCTCACCACGCGCGGCCAACCCGCTCGTATACCTTAACTGTGCCGCATTGCCGGAGAGCGTGGCGGAAAGCGAGCTGTTTGGTCACGTCAAAGGGGCATTTACCGGGGCCATCAGCAACCGCAGCGGTAAGTTTGAGATGGCCGATAACGGGACGCTGTTTCTCGATGAGATTGGAGAGCTTTCGCTTTCGCTCCAGGCCAAACTGCTGCGCGTATTGCAGTACGGTGACATCCAGCGCGTGGGGGATGACCGCAGCTTACGGGTGGACGTGCGCGTGCTGGCGGCGACCAACCGCGACCTGCGAGAAGCGGTGCTGGCCGGGCATTTCCGCGCGGATCTTTTCCACCGTCTGAGCGTGTTCCCGCTTACCGTGCCGCCGCTGCGCGAGCGCGGAGAAGATGTGGTTCTGCTGGCGGGCTATTTCTGCGAGCAATGCCGTCTCAGAATGGGGCTTTCCCGCGTGGTACTCAGCCCGGGGGCGAGGGCGCATCTGTTGAGCTACGGCTGGCCGGGCAACGTGCGCGAGCTGGAGCATGCGATTCACCGTGCGGTAGTGCTGGCGCGGGCGACGCGTGCGGGTGATGAGGTTGTGATCCACGCGCGTCATTTTGCGTTGCACGATGACGCCGTGCAGGCGGTGGCTCAGCGTGTGCCGGAGAATGCAAATGAAAACCTGCGCGAGGCGACGGAAGCGTTCCAGCGTCAGATGATTACCCGCGCGCTGGAGCAGAACAACCGCAGCTGGGCAGCGTGCGCGCGGGCGCTGGAGATGGACGTCGCCAACCTGCACCGGCTGGTGAAGCGTCTTGGGCTGAAGGGTTAAATAATCCCCGCCTGGTAGAAATCCTGCAGGTTGATGGCACCGCAGAGCTTGCCGGCGTCATCCACCACCGGTGCGGCGGTGATTTTGCGCTTCATCAGCACCTCTTTGGCCTCAATGGCGCGGCTGTCGGCATTCAGCGTCAGCCCGCCTTTGGTCATCGCGTCAGACACTTTCGTTTCCAGTTTGCCACCCCCAACCAGCCAGCGCCGCAGGTCGCCGTCAGTGAATACGCCCTGGACGCTACCGTTGTCGTCACACACCGCGACCAGCCCCAGCCCGGTGCGGCTCAGTTCCAGCATCGCGTCCATCACGCTGGTATCGAGCTTGACCTGGGGAATGGCATCGTCAGTGCGCATCAGATGATGAACCTTATTGAGCAGCCGCGCGCCGAGCGCGCCCGCCGGATGCGAACGGGCAAAATCTTCTTCGTTAAATCCGCGCGCCTGCATCACCGCCATCGCCAGCGCGTCACCCATCATGAGGGTGTTGACGGTGCTGGAGGTCGGGGCAAGGTGCATCGGGCAGGCTTCACGCTCAACGGAAATATCCAGCGTCGCTTTAGCGGCCAGCGCCAGCGGCGAGCGGGATTTGCCGGTCATCGCCAGCAGAGCGACCGATTTCTCCTGCAGGCGCGGAATAATAAGATCCAGCTCTTTGGCCGAACCGGAGTAGGAGATAAACAGCATCACATCGCGGCTTTCAATCATCCCCAGATCGCCATGCAGCGCCTCGGCGGGATGCACGAAGAAGGCCGGGGTGCCGGTGCTCGCCAGCGTCGCGGCAATTTTTTTGCCGATATGGCCGGATTTACCGATGCCCGCCACGATCACTTTGCCTTCGCAGTGGATAATCGTGTTGGCGGCGCGGACAAAATCCTCGCCCAGACGTTCTGGCAGGCGGCTGGCTTCCTGCAGCTCCAGCATCAGCGTCTGGCGGCCCGTTTCTAACAGAAAATCACTCATCTCTCTCTCCGGTTACGATCACGTCGATACCTTTCTCTTCCAGCGCCTTTTTGAACGCCGGATCAATCCCCGCGTCGGTAATCAGCTTATCAACGCTTTCAAGGCTACAGACAATGTTGGGACTTTTGCGGCCAAACTTCGACGAGTCTGCCATCAAAATCACTTCCCGTGCGGCGTTGCACATCGCTTTACTGACGCTGAATACCTCATTGAAGGTCGTGACGCCTGCGTTCAGATCGATGCCGTCGGTGCCCATAAACAGCTTATCGAAGCTGAAGTGGTCGAAAGCGTTCTCGGCCAGCTGACCGTGAAACGACGCCGATTTTTTGCGAAAGGTGCCGCCGGGCATCAGGATAGTCTGCTCGCTGTCAAATTCCGACAGGGCGTTGACGATATGCAGGCTGTTGGTCATCACCGTGATGTTGTTAAAGCGGCTGAGCAGGGGGATCATTTGCAGGACGGTGCTGCCTGCGTCGAGGATGATGGAATCACCATCGTGAATAAATTTAACGGCGGCCTCGGCAATAAGCGCTTTCTGGTGGGTATTGATCAGCGTTTTGTGATCGATAGGCGGGTCAGCTTCGTCCTTATTCAGCATCACCCCGCCGTAAGTTCGGATGACGGCGCCAGAGTTTTCGAGCAATACCAGGTCCTTGCGTATTGTCGTGCCGGTGGTGTCAAAGTAGTGGGCCAGATCCTCCACCGAGCATTTCCCCTGCTTTTGCAGATACTCGAGAATGGCCGCCTGCCGCTGACGTGGTTTCATAGGCGCTTCGTTCCTTAGGTTGCGAAATGATAATTTCGCAAGTCTATAGCTTTCACAACGAAATTATCCATGTTTCAGATTAAGCGCTAATGATAGTGCATTCTGACAGCCTGAATCATGGGGAAAGATCACATCAGGCCGTAATTCCTGCAGTGAAATGCCGTTGATTGCCTGGATTTTAGTCGGACGAGCAAACACCGTCATGCCACGCATGATCAGGGAATCGCATACGCGATCGTGTTCATCCAATACAACGGCGACCACCACGCACGGTTTAAAGCGTCCGCCGGAACGTCCGACGCCCACGCGACCTTTCTGACACAGGGCATCAAACGCGCGGTTGAACTGATGGATCTGCCAGCCGCCAAACGCCATCTGGCAGATCCAGGCGAGGGCGGCGACGGTGATGAGTGCGGTGACCATATTGACTCCTTTAATTGCCGGGTGGCGGCTGCGCCTTACCCGGCCTACGGTTTGAAGGTTTTTGTAGGCCCGGTAAGCGTTAGCGCCACCGGGCAAAACCGCTCGATCAGAACATCACCTGCCCGCCGGTGACGTTAATCGACTGCCCGGTGCAGTACGACGCTTTCGGGCTGGCGTAAAACAGCAGCATGTTCAGCACGTCCTGATAATCGCACCCGCGCTTCAGCGGCACTTTGTCGATGTAGTACTGCTCAACGTCCTCAGCCTTGATGCCGAGCTTGGTGGCGTACTGCGGCAGCAGGGACTGGAACATTGGCGATTTCAGCAGGTTGCCCAGCATCAACGAGTGAACGGTAATGCCGTATTCGGCCAGATCCAGCGCCAGAGACTGCGTCAGCCCCACGCCGCCAAACTTGGCCGCGCTGTAGCCGGAGTTGTGCTTGCTGCCCACTTTCCCGGATTTCGAGTTGATCTGAATAATGCGCCCCTGAATACCGTCGCGGATCATCAGGCGGGAAAACTCGCGGGCGCAGAGGAAATAACCCACCAGATTGACCTGCAGCGAGCGGTCAAAATCCCCCAGTTCGAAATCGCTGATAAACGCCGCTTTCGCAATTCCCGCGCTGTAGACCAGCAGGTCGGTACGTCCAAAAATCTCGTCCACGCCGCGGGCGAGCGCCATTACGCTTTGCTCGCTGGTGGCGTCGGCACCAAACCCGTACGCCATCCCTTCACCAAATTCGGTGTTGATGGTGTCCGCCACGCGGGCGGCTTTTTCACTCTGAATATCCACGACCGCCACGCGGTAGCCTTCTGCGGCAAGCCCACGGCAAAGGAACTCACCTAAGGTTTGTCCTCCACCAATGACAACGGCAACCTGACTCATGTGTTTCTCCTTAATTACGCAACAAATTTTAACGTGCAGCCTGGGGTGACAGCCTGCGGAACCGGGCCCGCTACGTGAACCGTACCGGGATACTCCGCCAGCGGCTGTCCGTCAAAACGCAGGGTGATATGGCCCAGTTCGCGCAGGTTTTGCTCGGCGACATCGCCGACGGCGGTTACCGCATAGCGCGTCTCGCCCAGCTCCAGCTGGCTTCCTGCTTTCAGCTCGCCGTTAAGCTCGCCGTGGCAGTGAATAAAGCAAAACTCTTCGATATCCGCCGGGGCACCTTCGCGGAAAGTAATCAGCATCTGGTCGCTGAGCGCATCCGCTGCGCTCTGGCCGATGCGGGTAATGGTGGTCTGATAAATCACGGTCATCGCAGGAACCTCTTATTGATAGATAAAGCCGGAGACAAACCAGGCAATCAGCACCGTCGGCGCGCCCGTCAGGAAGCGGCTGACCAATACGGACGGCACGCCTACGCGCACGGTGTCCTGGCGCGCTTCGGCCAGTGACAGTCCGACGGGGATGAAGTCGCACGCGGCCTGGGCGTTAATGGCAAACAGGGCGGGCAGGGCGAGGTGTGGCGGAATATTGCCGAGGCCAATCTGCACGCCAATCAGTACGCCGATGACCTGAGCGATCACCGCGCCCGGGCCGAGGAACGGCGACAGCAGCGGGAAGGAGCAGATCAGGGCCAGCGTCACCAGCCCGAGCGGGTGGCTGGCGAGCGGGGCGAGGCCGTGGGCAATCCAGTCGCCCAGGCCGGACGCCATGATGATGCCGATCAGCGCCGAGACGAACGCCATAAACGGCAGAATGGTTTTCAGTACCGTGTCGATGGTGTCGCGCCCGGACTGGAACAGCACCGCCACGGCGGAGCCCATCCCCATCCCGACCTTCGCCAGCAGGCCGTCGCTCTGCTCGGTGATTTTCTTGCTGGTATCGTAATCTCGCGGGGCCACTTTTTGCGGCGCGGGACTGCCATTCACCAGAGTGATGTTGTCCTCTTTCACGCCCGACACATAGATGTCTTCAAGGATGTACTGTGCCAGCGGGCCGGATTTGCCGGTGGAGTGGATATTCACCGTCGGAATACGCCGCTTCGGATAGATGCCGCAGCGCAGCGTGCCGCCGCAGTCGATCACCGCCACGCCGATTTCCGCTTCCGGCGGCTCACCCTCTTTAAAGCCATCGACGGCTTCCCAGCCGGTCAGCTCACGCAGCTTATCGATGATCGCCGGGCGCGTGCCTGCGGTGATGTAAACGATCTTTTTGCCTTCGGTGGCGTCGAACTCCAGCGGGCCGCCCCAGCCACCCGTGCCTTTCTCAATGCGGATCCGGTTCATGCTGTGGCTCCTGAAAGATGGACTTTTTGTTCAAGCTGGATACCCATTTTTTTCTCGAAAATGGCGGTGGTGAGGTCTGTGACCCAGCCGCGGAAGAAGTTGGTCACCAGGCCAACCAGCAGGTAACTGACCGCCAGCGGGCCGAGCGGCAGACCAAGGGTGGTAAGGCCGCTGGCGATACCGAGGTAAACAAACAGCTCTCCGGGGTTGATGTGCGGGAACAGGCCGTTCATCGAATGGCAGCTGTAGGAGGCGGCGGCGTAATAACTCGGCTTGTACTTTTCTGGCATAAAGCGGCCGAGGCTTAAGGTCATCGGGTTGCAGAACACGAAGGTGCCGATGAACGGCAAAATCAGGTAGCGGGACAGCGGGTTCCCGGCGCAGCGCTGAGCGAAGCGTTCAATGCGATGCTGGCCGATAAAGTTAATCAGCGCGTTCATGATCACCAGCAGGCTGATCAGCAGGGGCAGGATCCCGGTCACCATGCCGGTGAACACTTCTCCGCCTTTCTGAAACAGCCCGATGAACCACTCGGCGCCGTGGGTGATGGTTTCTATCATTGTTCTCTCCTGTGGGGCTTTTTTGTTTTGTATTGCTGGGGCTAATAATAATCACTTTGAAAGGTTTTAAAGTGTTAGTTAGATCTCACAATGAAAGAAAAATGGATTATTTTGAAAGTTAATTGATGTGGTGAATGATTTCCGGTGGAAAAAAGCACGGATTTGCGTTGGGGAGGTGCGTACCGCTTCCTTGAGGTGTTACGGATGCTTTACCATACTGGGTTCTTATCGAACCCGTTAAATGGATGTCTCATGTTCAAGCGTCGTTATGCAGCGCTGTTGCCAGCGCTTATTCTGCTGTCTGCCTGCAGTAGCAAACCTAAGACCGAAGCTGTTCAGCAAACGGCTGGCGCCCCTTCCGGAGGGTTCCTGCTGGAGCCGCAGCACAATATGATGCAGATGGGTGGCGACTTCGCGAATAACCCGGCGGCCGAGCAGTTCATTGATAAAATGGTGAGCAAACACGGCTTTGACCGCCAGCAGCTGCACGAAATTTTGTCCCAGGCAAAGCGTCTGGACTACGTGCTGCGCCTGATGGACAGACAGGCACCGACGGCACAGGTCCCTACCGGGCCAAACGGCGCATGGTTGCGCTATCGCAAACAGTTTATTACCCCGGACAACGTGCAAAACGGCGTGGTGTTCTGGAATCAGTATGAAGATGCCCTTAATCGCGCGTGGCAGGTATACGGCGTGCCGCCGGAGATCATCGTCGGGATTATCGGCGTGGAAACCCGCTGGGGCCGCGTAATGGGCAAAACCCGCATCCTCGATGCGCTGGCGACGCTCTCCTTTAACTACCCGCGCCGCGCGGAGTATTTCTCTTCCGAGCTGGAAACCTTCCTGCTGATGGCGCGCAACGAGCAGGACGACCCGCTCGATCTGAAAGGTTCGTTTGCCGGTGCGATGGGCTACGGCCAGTTTATGCCATCCTCCTATAAACAATATGCCGTCGACTTCAATGGCGATGGTCATATCAACCTGTGGGATCCGGTGGATGCCATCGGCAGCGTGGCAAACTACTTCAAAGCGCACGGCTGGACGCCTGGTGGACAGGTAGCCGTGCAGGCGAACGGCGAGGCATTTGGTCTGGAAAACGGCTTTAAAACCAAATACAGCGTCGCGCAGCTGACGGCGGCAGGCTTAACGCCAACGCAGCCGCTGGGCAATGTTGACCAGGTAAGCCTGCTGCGTCTGGACGTGGGAACCGGTTATCAGTACTGGTACGGCATGCCGAACTTCTACACCATCACCCGCTATAACCACAGCACTCATTATGCCATGGCCGTGTGGCAGCTGGGGCTGGCGGTCTCGCAGGCCCGCGTGCCGGCGGCGCCACCGTTTAGTCAGTAAGTCGCTCTGACGGGTAGGCCTGATGCCCTCACCCTGACCCTCTCCCACGGGAGAGGGTCGTTTTACAGAAACATTTCGCCACACTCCCTTTTCAAACCCGCCATTTACATCTCAATCACCTTTCATTATTGTTATGTTATAACATTTAACGTGGTATCGAGATGTCAACGTCCCTTTTCTCTCTGTCTGCTCCGGTTCGGCTTTTACTGGCGCTGGTGCTTATTGTTCTTATCGGGCTGGCCGTGCGCTGGGCGGTGGCACTGCCATGATCCTGATGAACGAACTGGTCGCGGGCTATGACCGCCAGCCTGTAACGCGGCCCCTCTCAGGCACGATCGAGCGCGGCAGTATGACGGCTATCGTCGGCGCCAATGGCTGCGGAAAATCCACGCTGCTGAAGACGCTCGCCGGGTTTATTCCTCCCGTGGGCGGCAGCTTTCGCTGGCAGGGTAAGCGCCCGGTGATTGGCTGGCTGGCACAGCGCCACGCACTCGAGGCGCAATTTCCGCTCACCGTTCAGGACGTGGTGAGTATGGGCTGCTGGCCGGGCATATCGCTCTTATCCGGGTTTCGTCGGGAAACGCGGTTACGCATTGCCAGCGCGCTGGAGCGGGTCGGGCTGGCGTCGATGGCGCTTTCCACCATTGATGAACTCTCCGGTGGGCAGTTTCAGCGCATGTTATTTGCCCGCGTTTTAGTGCAGCAGGCACCGCTTGTGTTGCTCGATGAGCCTTTCACCGGCGTCGACGAAGCGACCTGCAACGTGCTGATGGATCTGATGCTGGAGATGTATATGCAGGGCCAGACTCTGCTTGCGGTATTGCATGACAGCGAGCGTGTGGCACGCCACTTCCCGCAGACATTAATACTGGATGCTGACATTCCTCACTGGAAAACCGAGCGGGTGAGGGTGGCATGATTTGGCATCTCTTTTTCCAGCCGTTTATTGAGTACGGCTTTATGCGTCGTGCGCTGGTGGTCTGCCTGGCCCTTTCTGTCAGTACCACCGCACTCGGCGTATTCCTCCAGCTGCGCCGGATGAGCCTGATGGGTGATGCCCTTTCTCACGCCATTTTACCCGGTGTCGCCGTAGGGTATTTGCTCAGCGGTATGTCGCTGCTGGCGATGAGTATCGGTGGTTTTATTGCCGGTATTACCGTGGCGCTGGTGGCCGGCCTGGTGAGCCGACGCACGCCGCTTAAAGAGGATGCCAGCTTTGCCGGATTTTACCTTGGCTCACTGGCACTGGGCGTCACGCTGGTGTCGCTGCGCGGGTCGAATGTCGATCTGCTGCATCTGCTGTTTGGTTCCATTCTTGCGGTGGACAACGATGCGGCGCTGTTTGTCACGGGCGTTTGCATGTTCACCCTGATAACGCTGGCGATTTTCTATCGTGGGCTGGTGACCGAAGCCTTTGATACCGCCTGGTTGCAGGTCAATGCCCGCGGGTTGCCCGGCCTGCTCCACGGACTGTTTCTGGCGCTGCTGGTGCTTAACCTGGTGGCCGGTTTTCAGGTGCTCGGCACGCTGATGGCCGTCGGGCTGATGATGCTCCCGGCGGTGGCGGCACGCTGCTGGGTGCGCACATTGCCAGGTTTGCTTTTGATGGCCGGCATCAGCGGAATTTTCTGCGCGTGGCTGGGCTTAAGTTTGTCCTGGGCAATCAGTCTGCCCGCCGGACCGTCCATTGTGCTGACCGCCAGCGCGTTGTTCTTTATTTCTGTTTTATTTGGCACGCGAAGCAGGCTGGCTGGCAGTCTGCGCGCGCTTTTTTAAGGCAAGGGGAAACGATGAAACTTACAGGAGTAGTGATGGCGCTTGCGCTGGGTATGCTGTCGAACGGCGTGATGGCGAAAACGCTGAATGTGGTGACCAGCTTTTCGATACTGGGAGATATTACGCAGGAAGTGGGCGGCGACCATGTGAACGTGACGACGCTGGTCGGGCCGGACGGCGATCCGCATACCTTCGAACCGTCACCTAAAGACAGCGCGGCGCTGAGCAAGGCTGACGTGGTGGTGGTCAACGGTCTGGGGCTGGAAGGGTGGCTCGACCGTCTGGTGAAAGCCTCCGGTTTCAAAGGGCAGCTGGTTGTGGCCTCAACCGGGGTAAAAACGCACACGCTCGAGGAAGATGGAAAGACCGTGACCGACCCGCATGCCTGGAATAGCGCGGCGAACGGTGCGCTGTATGCACAAAATATTCTGAACGGGCTGGTGAAAGCAGATCCAGAGGATAAAGCGGCACTGGAGGCTTCAGGCCAGCCGTATATCGCGCAACTGACGCAACTGGACGGCTGGGCCAAAACCCGCTTTAGCCAGATCCCACAGGAAAAACGTAACGTGCTGACCAGCCATGACGCATTCGGCTATTTTAGCCGCGCGTATGGCGTCACCTTCATGGCACCGCAAGGGCTCTCTTCAGAGAGCGAGGCCAGCGCAGCGCAGGTCGCTGAGATTATCAATCAGATCAAAGCCGATGGCGTGAAAACCTGGTTTATGGAAAACCAGCTCGATCCGCGTCTGGTGAAGCAAATTGCGACGGCGACAGGCGCGCAGCCGGGAGGCGAACTTTACCCGGAAGCCCTGTCGGCAAAAGGTGGGGTTGCTGATACCTACGTTAAGGCATTTCGCCACAACGTGAACACCCTCGCTGACAGTATGAAATAACCTCCCCCATAGCCGGTGCGCCCGCATCGGCTTTTTTCTGAAGCCCCCTCGTAAAACCCGAAGCGCATCCCCATATTTGACGAGAAAGTGCTATCTTGTGCTGCACGTTTTTCTGAAGCCTGGAGCGAGAATGACTGACCATGAATTGATGCAGCTTAGCGAGATAGTCGGACTGGCGCTTAAGCAACGCGGGGCGACCCTTACCACCGCGGAATCCTGCACCGGCGGCTGGGTGGCGAAAGCGATTACCGATATTGCCGGCAGTTCCGCCTGGTTTGAACGCGGCTTTGTGACCTACAGTAACGAAGCTAAAGCACAGATGATTGGCGTGCGTGAATCTACGCTGGAACAGCACGGCGCGGTCAGCGAGCCGGTGGTGATCGAGATGGCCATTGGCGCGCTAAAAGAGGCGCGGGCAGATTACGCGATTTCAATCAGCGGCATCGCGGGCCCGGACGGCGGCAGTGACGTGAAGCCCGTAGGCACCGTCTGGTTTGGTTTTGCGACCTCAAAAGGTGAAGGGATCACTCGCCGGGAGTGCTTTAGCGGCGACCGTGAAAGCGTGCGTCGTCAGGCAACGGAATATGCGTTAAAAACGCTCTGGCAACAATTTCTACAAAACACTTGATACTGTATGACTATACAGTATAATTGCACCAACAGAACAGAAATCCACGGTGAAGCACAGTCGCTTCTCCCGGCATGACAGGAGTAATAATGGCTATCGACGAAAACAAACAGAAAGCGTTGGCGGCAGCACTGGGCCAGATCGAAAAGCAATTCGGTAAAGGCTCCATCATGCGCCTGGGTGAAGACCGTACCATGGATGTTGAAACGATCTCCACCGGTTCGCTTTCTCTGGACATCGCGCTGGGCGCGGGCGGTCTGCCAATGGGCCGTATCGTAGAGATCTACGGGCCAGAGTCCTCCGGTAAAACCACCCTGACGCTGCAGGTGATTGCTGCGGCACAGCGCGAAGGTAAAACCTGTGCGTTTATCGATGCCGAGCACGCGCTGGATCCTGTTTATGCGCGTAAACTGGGCGTGGACATCGACAACCTGCTGTGTTCTCAGCCGGACACCGGTGAGCAGGCGCTGGAAATTTGTGACGCGCTGGCGCGCTCTGGTGCTGTTGACGTTATCGTGGTCGACTCCGTTGCTGCACTGACGCCAAAAGCGGAAATCGAAGGTGAAATCGGCGACTCTCACATGGGCCTCGCGGCACGTATGATGAGCCAGGCGATGCGTAAGCTGGCAGGTAACCTGAAGCAGTCCAACACGCTGCTGATCTTCATCAACCAGATCCGTATGAAAATTGGTGTGATGTTCGGTAACCCGGAAACCACAACCGGTGGTAACGCACTGAAATTCTACGCCTCTGTCCGTCTGGATATCCGCCGTATCGGCGCGGTGAAAGAGGGTGAAAACGTCGTTGGTAGCGAAACGCGCGTGAAGGTTGTGAAGAACAAAATCGCCGCACCGTTCAAGCAGGCTGAATTCCAGATCCTCTACGGCGAAGGGATTAACTTCTTCGGTGAGCTGGTTGACCTGGGCGTGAAAGAGAAGCTGATTGAAAAAGCGGGCGCCTGGTATAGCTATAACGGTGACAAAATTGGTCAGGGTAAAGCGAATGCGATTTCCTGGCTGAAAGAGAACCCGGCTGCGGCGAAAGAGATTGAGAAGAAGGTGCGTGAGCTTCTGCTGAGCAACCAGGACTCTAAACCTGATTTCGTGGTGGATGCTGCGGATGCTGAAGAAACCAACGAAGACTTTTAAGTCTCTCGTGTAAAGATGAAGGGCTGCTGATGCGGCCCTTTTTGCATTTCTGAATCTGCAGGTTTTATATGAGTGAACCGACCACACGCCGACCCGCCTACTCGCGCTTGCTGGACCGTGCCGTACGTATACTTGCCGTGCGTGACCACAGCGAACAGGAGCTAAGACGAAAACTGTCAGCGCCTGTCATGAGCAAAAACGGGCCGGAAGAGATTGATGCCACTGCCGAAGATTATGACCGCGTGGTTGCCTGGTGCTATGAACATCATTACCTCGATGACGAACGCTTTGCCGCCCGCTTTCTCGCCAGCCGCGGACGTAAAGGCTACGGTCCTGCACGCATCCGTCAGGAACTGAATCAGAAAGGGGTAGCCCGGGAATCGATTGAAAAAGCGATGCGTGAATGCGACACAGACTGGTGTGAACTGGCGAAAGAGCAGGCGATTCGAAAGTACGGCGAACCGCTGCCGCGTGATTTTTCAGATAAAGTCAAAATCCAGCGCTTTTTGCTCTACCGCGGCTTTCTGATGGAAGATATTCAGGATATCTGGCGCAATTTTGTGGATTGAACGCATGCGGGATTTTACTTCCCACCAAAGAAAACTTATCTTATTCCCACTTTTTCCAGTAGCTGGTCTGTCCAACGGTTTATCGATACAGGCTGGCTGCGACATTTCGTTAGCTTGATTTCAGGATAATTATGAGCAAGAGCACCGCTGAGATCCGTCAGGCGTTTCTCGATTTTTTCCATAGTAAGGGACACCAGGTTGTTGCCAGCAGCTCCCTGGTACCGAACAACGACCCGACTTTACTGTTTACCAACGCCGGGATGAACCAGTTCAAGGATGTGTTCCTTGGTCTCGACAAGCGTAATTATTCCCGCGCCACAACCTCACAGCGTTGCGTGCGTGCGGGCGGTAAACACAACGACCTGGAAAACGTCGGTTACACCGCGCGTCACCACACGTTCTTCGAAATGCTGGGTAACTTCAGCTTCGGCGACTATTTCAAACACGATGCCATTCAATATGCGTGGGAACTGCTGACCGGTGAAAACTGGTTCAACCTGCCGAAAGAGCGTCTGTGGGTTACCGTCTATGAAACCGATGACGAAGCCTACGAAATCTGGGAAAAAGAGGTCGGTATCCCGCGCGAGCGCATTATTCGCATCGGTGATAACAAAGGCGCGCCATACGCGTCTGACAACTTCTGGCAGATGGGTGATACCGGTCCTTGCGGTCCGTGCACCGAGATCTTCTACGATCACGGCGACCACATCTGGGGTGGACCTCCTGGCAGCCCGGAAGAAGACGGCGATCGCTATATTGAGATCTGGAACATCGTCTTCATGCAGTTCAACCGTCAGGCAGACGGTACCATGGAGCCGCTGCCGAAACCGTCCGTTGATACCGGTATGGGCCTGGAGCGTATTGCCGCCGTGCTGCAACACGTTAACTCCAACTACGAAATTGACCTGTTCAGCACCCTGATCAAAGCCGTTGCGGAAGTGACCGGTGCGACCGATCTGAACAACAAATCGCTGCGCGTGATTGCAGACCACATTCGTTCCTGTGCGTTCCTGATTGCCGACGGCGTAATCCCGTCGAATGAAAACCGTGGCTACGTGCTTCGTCGTATCATTCGTCGTGCGATCCGTCATGGCAACATGCTGGGCGCGAAGGACACCTTCTTCTACAAACTCGTTGGGCCACTTATTGGCGTGATGGGTGCAGCCGGTGACGAGCTGAAACGCCAGCAGGCGCAGGTCGAGCAGGTTCTGAAAACCGAAGAAGAGCAGTTTGCCCGTACGCTGGAGCGCGGTCTGGCGCTGCTGGATGAAGAACTGGCAAAACTGAAGGGCGACACGCTGGATGGCGAAACCGCTTTCCGCCTGTACGACACCTACGGCTTCCCGGTTGACCTGACGGCGGACGTTTGCCGTGAGCGTAACATCAAAGTTGACGAAGCGGGCTTCGAAGCCGCGATGGAAGAACAGCGTCGTCGTGCGCGTGAATCCAGCGGTTTCGGCGCAGACTACAACGCGATGATCCGCGTTGATAGCGCGTCTGAATTCAAAGGCTACGACGCACTGGAACTGACCGGTAAAGTGACCGCCCTGTTTGTTGACGGAAAAGCCGTAGACAGCATCAGTGCAGGTCAGGATGCGGTTGTCATTCTGGACAAAACGCCGTTCTACGCAGAGTCCGGCGGCCAGGTTGGCGATAAGGGCGAACTGAAAGGCAATGGTTTCAGCTTCAGCGTAAGCGACACCCAGAAATTCGGTCAGGCGATTGGTCACCAGGGCAAACTGGTTTCCGGTTCGCTGAAAGTGGGCGAGGGCGTGCAGGCGAATGTTGATGAAGCACGCCGTGCGCGTATTCGTCTGAACCACTCTGCAACCCACCTGATGCACGCTGCCCTGCGCGACGTGCTGGGCACCCATGTTGCACAGAAAGGTTCTCTGGTTAATGACAAAGTACTGCGTTTCGACTTCTCGCACTTTGAAGCGATGAAACCGTCGGAAATCCGTGCGGTGGAGGATCTGGTGAACGCTCAGATCCGTCGTAACCTGCCGATCGAGACCCATATCATGGACCTCGAGGACGCGAAGAAAAAAGGTGCGATGGCGCTGTTTGGTGAGAAATATGACGAACGTGTTCGCGTACTGAGCATGGGCGACTTCTCGACCGAACTGTGCGGTGGTACTCACGCATCGCGCACCGGTGACATCGGCCTGTTCCGCATCGTTTCCGAGTCGGGTACGGCGGCTGGCGTGCGTCGTATTGAAGCGGTAACCGGTGAAGGCGCAATTGCCAGCCTGCATGCGCAGAGCGATCAGCTGCACGACATCGCGCAGCTGCTGAAAGGCGATAGCCAGAATCTGGGCGAGAAAGTGCGTGTTGCGCTGGAGCGAACCCGTCAGCTGGAAAAAGAGCTCCAGCAGCTGAAAGAACAGGCTGCGGCGCAGGAGAGTGCAAACCTCTCCAGCAAAGCGGTAGACATTAAGGGCGTCAAACTGCTGGTCAGCGATCTGGCGGGAGTTGAGCCTAAGATGCTGCGTACTATGGTCGACGATCTCAAGAACCAGCTTGGTTCTACCGTTATCGTGCTGGCGACAGTGGCAGAAGGTAAGGTTTCTCTGATTGCGGGCGTCTCTAAGGATGTGACCGACCGCGTAAAAGCAGGGGAACTGATTGGTATGGTCGCCCAGCAGGTGGGTGGCAAGGGAGGCGGTCGTCCGGACATGGCGCAAGCCGGTGGTACGGATGCGGCGGCACTTCCGCAAGCTTTGGCCAGCGTAGAAAGCTGGGTGAGCGCGAAACTGTAATAACTACAAAGCACAATCAGACGCCATAGCGGCAACGTTATGGCGTCTTGTTCACTGTGCTATCGATAACGATAAAGTCAGGTTGAGTTTGTGTATATCGGCTAAACTTACGTTTAACAGAATGTGATGCCGTGACTGCTTACACTTTACGTGTTTGTCATCGCTTACTTTTTGGCGTTATATGATGGATAATGCCGGGATACAAGAGACCCGACTCTTTTAATCTTTCAAGGAGCAAAGAATGCTGATTCTGACTCGTCGAGTTGGTGAGACCCTCATGATTGGGGATGAGGTCACCGTGACAGTTTTAGGGGTAAAGGGTAACCAGGTACGTATTGGTGTTAACGCTCCTAAAGAAGTATCTGTCCACCGTGAAGAGATCTACCAGCGTATCCAGGCTGAAAAATCCCAGCAGTCCAGTTACTGATATTGTCGCGTCTCGCTGTCGGGCGAGACGCAACCCTCCTGTCATTTTTCCTGCTCAACGTTACCGTTTCATTTCAACCGCTCTCTTTTTAACCACTCTACTATTCTTAACGCGCCCCAACCCCAGCCTTTCTACAAACGTTTTTTGAGAAGTTCGATGCAAAATCCGCTTATAAAACACCCTCTTTGCGGGTTTTACATGCGAATTGCGTGTGATTTGTGCAAACGATAAAAGCTTTTGGAAAATTGTTTGACTTATAAGTCCCAGAAAGTAATATATGCGCCACGCAGCGACGAGAAGCTCTTAACGAGTTACTCGAAGCACTCGAAAGAGGCGTTGTGTGGTGAGGTGGCCGAGAGGCTGAAGGCGCTCCCCTGCTAAGGGAGTATGCGGTCAAAAGCTGCATCCGGGGTTCGAATCCCCGCCTCACCGCCATTTTGCATCCGTAGCTCAGCTGGATAGAGTACTCGGCTACGAACCGAGCGGTCGGAGGTTCGAATCCTCCCGGATGCACCATCTATTACTTCATATTGCTTTCGAAGTGATATGAATATCGAGCAGTACAGTAGTAAATCCCGATGCATCCGTAGCTCAGCTGGATAGAGTACTCGGCTACGAACCGAGCGGTCGGAGGTTCGAATCCTCCCGGATGCACCATTTACTATTTCTGAAAGCAGTTCCCTGATGCATCCGTAGCTCAGCTGGATAGAGTACTCGGCTACGAACCGAGCGGTCGGAGGTTCGAATCCTCCCGGATGCACCATTTACTGTTTCTAAAAGCATTTCCCTGATGCATCCGTAGCTCAGCTGGATAGAGTACTCGGCTACGAACCGAGCGGTCGGAGGTTCGAATCCTCCCGGATGCACCATATTCTCCGAGATAACAGCCATACTGTTGTTTCAAGGTCTGCGAGTTAAACGCAAGCACCAGGGAGGATAACGTGCTTCAGCAACGGCCCGTAGGGCGAGGCGTAGCCGAGTAATCCTCCCGGATGCACCATCTCTTCTTATCGTCCCCTTCGATGTTTAGTTCTTAATCACTCTCATTGTTATCACTTCGCAATCAGCGACAAAAACCACCATTTACGATAAAGTAATGCTTTGTTAATCGTTTAGCGAGAGCACGATGTACGCACAGTATGACGGTTTGATCTTCGATATGGATGGCACCCTGCTTGATACCGAACCCACGCATCGTCAAGCCTGGACCGAGGTCCTGGGCCGCTACGGTATGCGTTTCGACCTGCAGGCGATGATAGCCCTCAACGGATCCCCAACCTGGCGTATTGCGCAGGCCGTGATTGAACTGAATCAGGCCGATCTCGACCCCTACCTGCTCGCGCGCGAAAAAACCGATGCGGTTAAAGCCATACTGTTAGACACCGTACAACCTTTACCCCTTATCGACGTGGTTAAAGCGTGGCACGGACGTCGCCCTATGTCTGTCGGCACGGGCAGCGAGAGCGCGATTGCAGAAGCCTTGCTCAACCATCTTGGCCTGCGCCACTATTTTTCAGCTGTCGTCGCTGCCGATCATGTTAAGCGTCACAAGCCAGCACCGGACACCTTCCTGCTCTGCGCAGAATTAATGGGCGTACCGGCGGCAAAATGCGTCGTGTTTGAGGATGCCGATTTTGGTATCCAGGCCGCACGTGATGCCGGAATGGATGCGGTGGATGTGCGCTTACTGTGAGTGACGCATTGTCACTTGCCTCATTATTCGCCAGCAGTTTTTTAAGCGCCACGCTGTTACCGGGAAATTCGGAAGTGGTGCTGGTGGCGATGTTGTTGTCCGGCGTCAGTCAGCCCTGGCTACTTGTATTAATAGCAACAATGGGTAATAGCCTTGGAGGGCTGACTAACGTTATTCTTGGGCGTTTCTTTCCGCTGCGCAAAACGTCGCGCTGGCAGGAAAAGGCAGTTGGCTGGCTAAAACGCTATGGCGCTGCCACGCTGTTATTAAGCTGGATGCCTGTAATAGGCGATTTACTGTGTCTGCTGGCGGGATGGATGCGCATCTCCTGGGGACCGGTGCTCTTTTTTTTGTGCCTTGGCAAGGCGTTGCGCTATGTTCTCGTGGCGTGGGCAACACTACAGGGTATGACGTGGTGGCACTAATTGGTGGAATGAATACGCGACCTTCAATCGTCAACCATTACAATTATGCTGAGTAACATTACTTTGACAGGCGGGAGGTCAATTTGATCCCGGACGTATCTCAGGCGCTGGCCTGGCTGGAAAACCACCCTCAGGCTCTGAAGGGTATTCAGCGTGGTCTTGAGCGTGAAACGCTGCGCGTTAACGCGGACGGTAGCTTAGCGACGACGGGTCACCCGAAGGCGTTAGGCTCGGCGCTGACACATAAATGGATCACAACCGATTTCGCTGAAGCGCTGCTGGAGTTCATCACGCCGGTGGACGGCGATATTGATCACATGCTGACAATCCTGCGCGATATTCATCGCTATACGGCGCGCAATCTTGGTGACGAGCGTATGTGGCCGCTCAGCATGCCGTGCTATATCGAACAGGGCCAGGAGATTGAGCTGGCGCAGTACGGCACGTCAAATATCGGTCGGCTGAAAACGCTCTATCGCGAAGGTCTGAAAAATCGCTACGGCGCATTGATGCAGACCATCTCTGGCGTGCACTACAATTTCTCGCTGCCGATGGCGTTCTGGCAGGCGAAAGGGGGAGAAACGGACAAAGAAGCGATCTCAGCCGGGTATTTCCGTCTGATCCGCAACTATTACCGTTTCGGCTGGGTGATCCCGTATCTCTTTGGCGCGTCACCTGCCATTTGCTCTTCGTTCCTGCAGGGGAAACCCACCACGCTGCCGTTCGAAAAGACCGAGTGCGGCATGTACTATCTCCCGTACGCGACGTCTCTGCGCATGAGCGATTTGGGCTATACCAATAAATCGCAAAGCAATCTCGGTATTACGTTTAACGAATTGCACGAATATGTGGCAGGATTGAAGCGGGCGATCAAAACCCCGTCGGAAGAGTACGCGAAAATCGGCCTCGAAAAAGACGGCAAACGCCTGCAAATCAACAGCAACGTGTTGCAAATTGAAAACGAACTGTATGCGCCGATTCGTCCTAAGCGCGTGACGCGCAGCGGTGAAACCCCGTCGGATGCGCTACAGCGCGGCGGCATTGAATACATTGAAGTACGTTCGCTGGATATCAACCCGTTCTCACCGATTGGCGTTGATGAGCAGCAGGTTCGCTTCCTGGATCTGTTTATGGTCTGGTGTGCGCTGGCGGATGCGCCGGAAATGAGTGCAGACGAACTGCTTTGCACCCGTACAAACTGGAATCGCGTGATTCTGGAAGGGCGTAAGCCGGGTCTGACGCTGGGTATTGGCTGCGAAACGGCACAGTTCCCGCTGACCAAAGTGGGTAAAGATCTGTTCCGTGACCTGAAGCGTGTTGCCCGGACTCTGGACAGCATTGACGGCGGCGACGCCTACCAACAGATCTGCGACCAGTTGGTAGAGTGCTTCGATAACCCGGAACTGACATTCTCAGCACGCATTCTGCGTTCTATGATTGATCAGGGCATTGGTGGTACCGGGCGTGCACTCTCCGCGGAATACCGTGAGATGCTGATGCAGGAGCCATTAGAGATCCTGCGCGAAGCGGATTTTGAAGCAGAACGCGATGCGTCCGTGGTGCGTCAGAAAGAGGTTGAAGCGGCGGATACGGAGTCGTTTGAAGCGTTTCTGGCGAAACAGGCTTGAACCAAAAGAAAAAGGCCACATCGCTGTGGCCAAAATATACATCTCTGAATTCAGGGATGATGATAACAAATGCGCGTCTTTCATATACTCAGACGCGCATTGTGTAGAAGAGTTCAGTTTATTTTAAAAAAAATCACTATCGGAGGTGACGTATGCCGTTATTAGATAGCTTTACTGTCGACCATACCCGTATGGAAGCACCTGCAGTCCGCGTGGCGAAGACCATGCACACCCCGCACGGCGACACGATCACCGTCTTCGATCTGCGCTTCTGCGTGCCGAACAAAGAAGTGATGCCAGAGAAAGGCATTCACACGCTGGAGCACCTGTTCGCCGGATTTATGCGCGACCACCTGAACGGTAACGGCGTTGAGATTATCGATATCTCTCCGATGGGCTGCCGTACCGGTTTCTACATGAGTCTGATCGGTCAGCCGGAAGAGAAACGCGTTGCAGACGCGTGGAAAGCAGCCATGGAAGACGTGCTGAAGGTGAAAGAGCAGAACCAGATCCCAGAGCTGAACGTTTACCAGTGCGGGACTTACCAGATGCACTCTCTGGAAGAAGCGCAGGACATCGCTCGTCACATCATCGAGCGTGATGTTCGCGTGAACAGCAACGAAGAGCTGGCCCTGCCGAAAGAAAAACTGCAGGAACTGCACATCTAGTGCACCTTTTCCCTCTCCCTCCGGGAGAGGGTAGGGTGAGGGTTGTTTAGCCCATGACCACAACCTCAACGTTCTCCTTTACCCATCGTCCCCTTGTTCCGTTTGCCCATGATTACGTTCATGGCGACAGTGAGCCATGGCACCAGCACGACTGCGCGCAGCTGCTGCACAGCCTGACGGGCGTCGTGCGGGTCGAAACGGCATCTGGCTGTTGGGTGGTACCACCCGGGCGCGGCGTCTGGCTTCCTGCGGGGACACAACACGCCCTGCGCATCACCGGTAGCGTAGCGGCGCGGACGCTGTTTATTGATCCACTGGCGCGAGCCGATCTCCCGGCCACGTGCCAGATCGTGCAGATCTCGCCCCTGTTGCGCGAGCTGATCCTCTCCGCCCTCTCACTGCCTGAATCGTACTCACCGGGAAGCCGTGACGAGCGCGTGTATGAACTCATTCTGGATGAACTTCGCATCATGCCGGTGCTGCCGTTTCATCTGCCGGAGCCGGAAAGTGAACCGTTACGCCAGCTGTGCCGACAGATCCGTCAGTCGCCAGGAGAGAGCTGGAACAGTCAACAGAGCGCGAGCGCGCTTGGCATGAGCGAGCGCACGCTGAACCGTCATTTTCAGCAGCAGACGGGATTACGCTACAGCGAGTGGGTGAGAAGGGCGCGGCTGCTGGAAGCCTTAGTGCGGCTGGCGCAGGGCCAGCCGGTATTAGGTGTGGCGCTGGATCTGGGTTACGGCAGCCACAGCGCCTTTACGGCCATGTTCCGCCGGGTGATGGGTATCTCACCCAGCGATTATTTTAAGAACGACTGACCGCATTAAAGAGCGCCTGAAGCGATGCGCGTGCAACGTCGCTATCAATGCCTACGCCCCAGCGGCTGGTACCGTCCTGGAACAGACAGCGAATGTATGCCACCGAGCGGCTGTCGCTGCGTTCACCCAGCGTGTGTTCGTGATAATCCTTAATTACAAACGGCGCGTTGATCCAGCGGCTCAGGCCATGAGCGGCAGCGGACAGCAAGCCATTCCCGTGTCCCTCAAGCTGACGCGTCCCCCCCTGCGTTGTGACGCTTGCCGTTAAACGCAACTGGCCATCCTGCTGACTGTCGCTGCGGTACGATTGCAGCGCAAACAGCGGTGTTTCCACCAGACCGTAGCGGGTGCGGAACAGCTGCCACAGTGCATTTTGCGTCATCTCTTTTCCGTGGCGGTCGGTTTCCTGCTGCACGTGCTGGCTGAAATCCTGCTGCAGGGCGCGGGGCAGTTTCAGCCCATGATTTTGCTCGATAAGCCACGCGCTACCGCTTTTCCCTGACTGGCTGTTAACGCGGATCACCGCTTCATAGGTGCAGCCGATATCCTGAGGGTCAACAGGCAGGTAGGGCATCTCCCAGCGCTCGCCAGGCTTGCGGGCATCAAAGCCTTTTTTGATCGCGTCCTGGTGCGAACCGGAGAAGGCGGTGTAGGCCAGCCGTCCTGCCCACGGATGGCGCGGGTGTACCGGCAGCTGGTTGCAGGTTTCCACCACTTCCACCACCCGGTTCATATCGCTAAAGTCCAGGCCGGGGCTAACGCCCTGGCTGTAGAGGTTCATCGCCAGCGTCACCAGGCAGACGTTGCCCGTCCGCTCGCCGTTACCAAACAGACAGCCCTCGACGCGGTCAGCCCCGGCCATGACGGCCAGCTCCGCGCTGGCGACGCCTGTGCCGCGGTCGTTATGCGGATGCACGCTGATGCAGACGTCGGCGCGGCGGCTGAAGTGACGGCAGAAATATTCAATCTGATCGGCATAGACGTTTGGCGTACTGACTTCAACGGTGGCCGGTAAGTTGATGATCATCGGACGCGCATCGCACGGCTGCCAGATCTCTGCCACGGCCTCACAAATTTCCAGCGCAAACTCCGGCTCGGTAAAGCAGAAGGTTTCCGGTGAATATTCATACTGCCAGTGGGTATCCGGGTTCTCTTCACACAGCTGACGAATAAGGCGGGTGGAGCGCGTAGCCAGCTCGACGATTTGCGCCTTCTCCATGCCAAACACCAGACGACGGAACAGCGGGGCGGTGGCGTTATAAAGATGTACCGTGGCCTGCTTTGCGCCGCGCAGGGACTCAAAGGTGCGGACGATCAGATCTTCCCGCGCCTGCGTGAGCACCTGAATGGTGACATCATCCGGGATGCGGTTCTCTTCAATCAGCTGGCGAACAAAGTTGAAGTCCGTCTGTGAGGCGGAAGGAAAGGCGACCTCAATCTCCTTAAAGCCGCAGCTCAGCAGAAGATCCCAAAACTGGAGCTTGCGGGCGCTGTCCATCGGCTCGGCCAGCGCCTGGTTGCCGTCGCGTAAGTCGGTTGAGAGCCAGCGCGGCGCGCGGGTGATGCGCTGCTCCGGCCAGCGGCGATCGGGCAGAGAGAGAGTAGGGTAAGGCGAGTATTTGTCTGCGGGTGTGTTCAGCATGGTGCGCTCCTGTTGTCTTTTCACTATCGTGACGAGATTTCAGGCGCGCTGCTTTATCGGAAATGACAATTGCTATCGCGTTTTGGACAACCGGGCCTGCGGATGGCGGCCCGGTTATCGTAGGCCGGGTAAGGCGTAGCCGCCACCCGGCAACCGCCGCAGAGGACTAGTGCGCGCCACCGCCCCCGCCACCGGCACCAAACGGTGGTCTGGCAAACCACACCAGCCCCAGCAGGACGATGAAGATCCCTGCCGAAATCCAGAAAATCTCGTTGGCCGAGATAATCAGTCCCTGGCTGGTGATCTGCTGGGCAATCCAGCCGGATGCCTGCTGCTCCGTCATCCCCATGCCCTGCAGCTGGCTGTACATCTGCTGGGCATTCGGGTTGTACGGATTCACCGCTTCGGTCAGTTGGGCATGGTGCATCGATTCACGGTTCGTCCACAGGGTGGTGGTGATTGACGTCCCGATGGAGCCCGCCAGCGTTCGGGTGAAGTTCGACAGGCTCGACGCCGCCGCCAGACGCTCAGGGGGTAATCCGGAGAGCGTGATGGTGGTTAGCGGCATAAAGAAGCACGCGACCGCGAAGCCCTGAATAAACTGCGGCCACGCCGAGGCGCCAAAGTCCATTCCTGGCTCGAAGGTATACGCACGCCAGTAGAAGCACACCGCGTACATGATGAAGCTGAACGTCACCAGACGACGCATGTCGAGCTTATGGGCGAAGCGGCCAATGATCGGCGACAGCAGAACCGGGATCACCCCAACAGGTGCAGACGCCAGCCCCGCCCAGGTTGCGGTATAGCCATACACCTCCTGCAACAGCTGTGGCAGCAGAACAATCGCGCCGAAGTAGAGCATATAGGCGAGGCTGATACACAGACAGCCGATGGTGAAGTTTCGCGACTTAAACAGCGAGAGATCGACTATCGGGTTGTCGTCCGTCAGCTCCCAGACAATCAGGAAGCTGAGCGACACCACCGCGACAATGGTCAGGATGACGATCTCCTGCGAGTTGAACCAGTCGAGCTCTTTACCCCGGTCGAGCATGATCTGCAGGCTACCGATACCCAGGATCAGCAGCGCCAGCCCGATGCTGTCGATACGCCGCTGTTCGGTGCGCGTCTCTCGTCCCCGCAGCGATTGCAGCGTCATTAATACCACGACGGCGCCAATCGGTACGTTGATGAAGAAGATCCAGCCCCAGTGATAGTTATCGCTGATGTATCCGCCGAGAATGGGTCCGCAGATAGGCGCGACGATCACGGTCATTGACCAGAGCGCCAGCGCGACGGAGCGTTTCGCAGGGGGATAATTGCTCAGCAGCAAACTCTGGGAAAGCGGGATCAGCGGCCCGGCGACAATCCCCTGAATGACGCGGAAGAAAATCAACATCGTCAGGCTGTTTGACATGCCGCATGCCCAGGAGGCCAGCACAAACGCCACCGTAGACCACAGGAACAGCTTCACCTCACCGACGCGCTTTGCCAGCCAGCCGGTGATCGGAATGGAGATGGCGTTTGCCACCCCGAATGAGGTAATGACCCAGGTCCCCTGGCTCAGCGACGAGCCAAGGTTACCGGCGATGGTCGGGATCGCCACGTTTGCGATGGTGGAGTCCAGCACCTGCATGAATGTCGCCAGCGACAGCGCGATGGTCATAATGACCAGCTGCGCGCCTTCCAGCGGTTTTTGCGGCTTTTGCTGTTGCATAACGCTCACCTTCGGATTAACCGGCGTTTGCCTTCACGATGTCATCGATCAGCTTGTTGACCGGATCGAGGCTAATTTCACGGGCGTTACTTTCATAAGCCGGGCTGCTACGCACCTGGCTTGCCAGGATCTGACCGTCGCGGTTCGCGGTGTCAACCGTCACAAGCGTTGAGAGGCCGATACGCAGCGGGTGATCCGCCAGCTGTTTTGCATCCAGTTCAATACGCACAGGCAGACGCTGAACCACTTTGATCCAGTTACCGGTGGCGTTCTGCGCAGGCAGCAGGGAGAAGGCGCTGCCGGTACCCATGTCCAGGCCAACCACTTTCCCGGTGTACTTCACGTCATCGCCGTAGATGTCGCTGACAACCGTCGCGGTCTGGCCGATACGCATATGGGCAAGTTGCGTCTCTTTAAAGTTAGCGTCTACCCACAGATTGTCTGCCGGAACGACCGCCATCAGCGGCGTGGTCGGGCTGATCTGCGCCCCTGGCTGAACGGAACGGCGGGAGACATAGCCGGTCATCGGGCTGACGATTTTGGTACGCTGCAGGGCTAGCCATGCGTTACGCACTTCAGTCGCCGCCTGCTGCACGGCGGGCTGGTTTTCAAGGCTGGTGCCCAGCACCATTGCCTGGTTGGCATTGTACTGTTGAATCGCCACATCCAGCTGCGCCTGAGCGCTGGCAACGGCATCGCGGGCGTGTTGCAGCTCTTCACGGCCAATCAGGTTGGCGGTGCCGAGCGGTACGCGGCGGTTGAGGTCGCTCTGCGCCTGTGCGAGTGCCGTTTTCTGCACGTCGATATTGGCCTGCAGCTGTTTGCTGTTGATCATCAACTGGCGGGTCTGACGAACGCTGGAGGCCAGCGCGGTCTGGGCTTTCTCAAATGCCTGCTGCGCGTCAGTCGGATCGAGGGTGACCAACACATCGCCTTTTTGCACAAAGTCGGTATTGTCAGCCCAGACTTTCGTCACGCTGCCCGACACCTGCGCCATAATCTGTACCTGGTTCCCTGCCACGTAGGCGTCGTCTGTCTCTTCAGCATGACGCAATACTAAAAACCAATAGATCCCATATGCCACGGCAATAATAATAAAGAGCAAGGTCAACAGAAGAAGGGCACTTTTACGTTTGCCTTTCTTGTTGGCCGGTTGCTGCGGGTTAGTGCTCTCCGCATTTGCGCTCATTGTTGTTCTCCACGATCTTCTTATTTTCACATCGGCTGAGCCGACCTGTTGTCAGAAAGGCCAGCAGTGTGACGTGCTGGCCTGTCGGTTTTCTTATGAATCTGGATTGTTGAGCGTGTCGTCGCGTTAGCGCAGCGCCTCAAGAATGGCGCCATCTTCATCCATCTGATCCAGACGGGTGAGCAGCTTGCGCGTGATGTGCTCAAGCTGGTCGCGCTCGGCGGTGCTGAGGGCAGACCAGAGTTTGTGCAGGCAATTGTGCTGAGGTGGCAGTACCTCACGCAGGAATTCGTGACCTTTGTCGGTCAGTTGCAGATGCAGGCAACGACGATCGTTGTCGCTTTCACGGCGTTCAATCCAGCCGCGCTTTTCCAGCTCATCGGCAATACGGGTTGCGTTGGTACGGGAAGAGCCCAGCGCGCAGCTCAGCTCAGAAGGCTGAATACTGTGGTTTTCCTGAGACTCCAGCGTAATCAACGCCATAAACAACGTCTCGTTAATCCCTTGAGCTTTCAGCATCTTATTACGGTTTTCCAGAAGCTTACCCTGCATGTGCATGCACAGGCGAGTCAGCAGGATTTCCTGATACGGGAAGTCCTCATGGCGACTGGCGCGGAATTTAAGCATTTGTTCAATGGGCGTAAACGAACTATCCATTTGGGCATAACCTCATTAATTACAGCCGATATAGTAACGACAGTGACAAATAATGTAAATGAATTATTTGTGCGGTTATATCCGCCAAATGAATGTCACCGTCAGAAAGCGCCGGGTAAGTCCGTGACCCGGTGAGCACAGAAAGAGTAGGGTGTGAACCCGTAGAAGAGAGGATGTGAGGACGGGGGTCTGAACTATTCATGCCAATTGTAGATATGTCACCCACATTAAAATTTCTGGGATAAATGATTACGTTTACATTAACAGACTGCAGGGCCCCTTTATACCCTAAGAGGCCCAAAGCAATGTAAAACTTAGTGAATCGCCTCCTGGCGATGGTAGCCGCGCCACCATACAAGGAGGTTGAGCGCGGCAACGATGGCCCCAATCCCACACACGCCCGACCAGCCGGCATGCTGCCACGCCGACGCTGAAATTAATGAACCGGCAGCACCACCAATGAAGTAGCTGGTCATGTATCCGGCGGTGAGGCGGTTACGCGCTTCGGGTTTCACGCGATAAATCACGGTCTGATTAGTAATGTGGACACCCTGTACGGTGAGGTCGAGTACCAGAATACCGACGATCAGCGCCAGCACCGAGACGTGTCCATACCAGATCGCCGCCCAGGAGAGCAGGAGCAAAACCAGCCCGGCGGTGGTGGTCAAATGTGATTTGCCTTTGTCGGCCAGCCCACCCGCCGGACGCGCGCCCAGCGCGCCCGCAGCACCGGCCAGGCCGAACAGACCAATGACGCCTTCAGAATAGTTAAACGGCGGTGCCGCGAGCAGAAACGCCATTGAGGTCCAGAGAATACTGAAGTTGGCGAAGGTCAAACATCCCAGCAGGGCGCGGGTGCGCAGGAGTTTATCCTGAGTGAACAGGCTGAACACGGAGGCCAGAAGCTGCGGATAGTTAAGATGGTTCTCTTGCTTCACCTTCGGCAGGCCGCGCCACAGCGCCAGCGCCATCACCACCATTAACACGCTCGCCACCCAGTAAACGGTGCGCCAGCCGCCGAGGCTTGCCAGTAGTCCTGCCACGGTACGCGCCAGCAAAATCCCCAGCAGCAGGCCGCTCATGATGGTGCCCACTACCTTGCCACGTTTGTCCGGTGAGGCCAGCGTCGCGGCGAGGGGAACCAGGATTTGCGCGACGACGGAGAACAGCCCGGTCAGCGCGGTACCGACGATCATCATCGTCAGCGACTGGCTGCTGGCGGTGATCAGCATGCCACCTGCCGCCAGCAGCGTCATCGAAACAATCAGCATCCGGCGTTCAAACATATCGCCAAGCGGCACCAGGAACAGCAACCCGGCGGCGTAGCCGAGCTGTGCCGCCGTCACGATGAAGCCAGCGGAACTGGCAGAAAGGTTGAACGCGCGGGCGATGGTGTCGAGAAGGGGTTGCGCGTAATAGTTGCTGGCGACGGCCAGACCCGTTGCCACGGACATTAAAAGGATAAGTGCGGGGCTAAGCCCTGGAGTTGTTTTTGTCATGAGTTTCAGGAATCGTTCGTTAAGTGATTATTTTTCCGGAAACCATAATAGCGAATGATTGTTAAGGTGGGGGGATTGTTGGGTGATGGATTGTGCGGTTTAGGGGGATCGTACGGTCTGGTGCCCCCTCACCCCGGCCCTCTCCCCAAAGGGGAGAGGGTGTATCACGTCCCCTCTCCCCTTTGGGGAGAGGGTTAGGGTGAGGGGTAAGGCTTTGTGCTCTACTTCTGCGCCGCAAGCGCCTCTTTCACCCAGCCGTCAAACTGCTGCTGGTGGGCTTTGATCCAGCCGTCGACGTGACCTTTGACATCCGCTTCAGACGATTTGCCCGCATGCATCATGGCGTTCTGAGCATTGATATCCGCCAGTGGCAGTTTCATTACCGAGAACAATTTTGCTGCCGCCGGGTTTTTCTCGGCCCACGCTTTGTTCGCCACAATATGCATGGTATTCACCGGGAAGCCGTAGTTCATGCCGTTCGGCAGTTTGGTGTCGATATCCTTCTGCTCGCCCGGCAGGGAGGAGAATGGCACCTGCAGCCACACCACGTCTTTACCCGGCTTCAGCACGTCGCTCACCCAGTACGGCGTCCAGGTGTAGTAGATCACCGGTTTACCCTCTTTGAAGCGGGCAATGGTGTCGGCCATCATCGCCGAATAGTTGCCGTGGCTGACATCAACCGTCTTCGCCAGGTCATAGGCTTTGTTCTGGTGATTAATCACCGCTTCACAGCCCCAGCCCGGTGAGCAACCCATCATGTCGGCTTTACCGTCACCGTTGGTGTCGAACAGTTTGGCGATCTTCGGATCTTTCAGCTGTTCAATATTGGTGATGTGGTACTTATCGGCGGTTTTCTTGTCGATCAGATAACCCTGCGCTGCACCGGTTACGAAGGTGCCTTCACGATAGAATTTCTTGTTGCCACCGGCGGCGGCATACATATCGTCGTGCAGCGGCTGCCAGTTCACCGCGGTAAAGGTGGCATCACCGGAGGCAATCGAGGTGTAGCCCACGTTGTAATCCACTTCGCTCGGCGTGTTGACCGTGTAGCCCAGTTTTTCCAGGGCTCGGCTGACGATGAGCGTCTGGAAGCTCTCTTCCGAAATGGTGCTCTGCACCGGCTGCACGGTGATGCCTTTACCCGGCAGGTCAGCTGCAAACGTGCTGGTGGAGACAAGGGTGGCAAACGCTGTGGCAAAAAGTACGTTATGTCGCATCGTTGTTCCTTATTTTGATTTCGTGAAAGGGCGGGTGAATAACCCGACAGGGCCGGTGGTATACCAGCGACGGTTGCCGCGACTGCGTGAATCACGACCGACAGCCTGTGTCAGGCGGTCAAGAATAATGGCGAGGATCACAATGCCCACGCCGCCGACGGTTGCCAGCCCCATATCGAGACGGCCAATACCGCGCAGCACCATCTGGCCCAGACCGCCCACGGCGATCATTGAGGCAATGACCACCATCGACAGCGCCAGCATCAGCGTCTGGTTAACGCCTGCCATGATGGTCGGCATCGCCAGCGGGAGTTGAACCTTAAACAGCATCTGACGCGGGCTGGCACCAAACGAGCGTGACGCTTCGATCAGATCGGCCGGCACCTGGTTAATGCCCAGGATGGTCAGACGAATAATCGGCGGCAGGGCGAAGATAATGGTTACCACCACGCCCGGCACGTTACCGATACCGAACAGCATTACGATAGGCACCAGATAGACGAATGCCGGTGTGGTCTGCATCGCATCCAGCAGCGGACGAATGATCTTCGCCGCCCGCGGGCTACGTGCCAGCCAGATCCCCATCGGCAAGCCGATGACAATACAGAAGAGCAGGGCGGTCAGCACCAGTGCCAGGGTGATCATCGCCTGCGACCAGGCGCCAATGGCGCCAATGGCAATCAGCGAAATCAGCGTGGCGATCCCCATTCCTGCGCTACCGAACTGCCAGGCGATCAGCGAGAACAAAACGATCGCGACCGGCGCTGGCATACCGAGCATCAGCTGCTGGAAGCCGTTGAGGATGTAATCCACCGGGACGCGGATCCCCTGAAAGAGCGGACGAAAATGCGTTACTACCCAGTCGATCCCCTCCGTGACCCAGCTATCGAGTGGGATCAGCGTTTTATGGAACGGATCCATAATGTTGAAGTGTTCTGGCGCAGGCGCAGGTGCGCTGTTGAGCCAGTCCGCCGCGCCACCGCCATCGGCAGGTGCTGGCGTGGAGCCCCACGCATCGGCAGATTGCGCAGCGCTGTCCGCTGCTTCAGTGGTGCCCCACGGGTTAGATTGATCGGTCATTGTTTGCTCCCTCGCGATCTAAAGCCTGCAGCAACATGCGTTTTGAGATGATGCCGACGTACTGTTGTTCTTCCCCGACGACCGGAACGGCACACGGCGCCTGGCCGACGTGGGAGAGCAACTCGCTGAGCGGCGTTTCGGCGTCCACGGCAAGGGGAGCGTCAATTAACGCCGCATCGATTCCCTGATTTTCGCTAAGGGCGGTTTTCAGGGAGTCGATGGAGACAATGCCGACAAATTTATTGCCGCGTTCAACCAGATAACCGTATTCACGGTCTTCGTCCTGCAGAAGCTTAAGCGCGGAGCGTGGACCGAAACCTGGCGTTTTACGGATAATGCCGTTTGGCGTTCGACGGGCAATATCTTTCGCGCTAAACACATGGCTAATATCCACGCCGCGGAAGAAGGTACGCACGTAATCATTTGCCGGATTATTCAGTATTTCATCCGGCGTGCCGACCTGCACCACCTCACCATTTTGCATAATGGCAATGCGGTCGCCAATACGCATGGCTTCATCTAAATCATGGGAAATAAAGACAATGGTTCGCTGATGTTTTGCCTGTAATTTTACCAGCTCATCCTGCATCTCGGTGCGAATTAACGGGTCGAGCGCGGAGAAGGCTTCATCCATTAATAATATGTCTGGATTAATGGCTAATGCGCGGGCTAAGCCCACACGCTGACGCATCCCGCCGGAAAGTTCATCCGGCCAGGCGTGAGCATAATTTTCGAGCCCAACCTGACGCAGCGCATCAAGCGCTTTTTCCTGACGTTCTTGCGCAGCAACGCCCGCTAATTCCATACCGAAAGCGGCATTATCCAGCACCGTCATATGCGGCATTAGCGCGAATGACTGGAACACCATTGCAATCTTCTTTCTGCGCACCTCGCGGAGCTCTGCGTCTGATATTCTGGCGATATCCACGCCGTCAATCAGCACCTGTCCGCGGGTGGGTTCAATCAGGCGATTGAGAAGGCGAACCATAGTGGATTTACCCGAACCGGATAACCCCATGATGACAAAAATCTCGCCTTCTTCAATGGCCAGACTGGCGTCTTTAACGCCAAGCGATAGCCCGGTTTTTTCCAGAATTTGCTCTTTCGTAAGGCCTTTTTCAATATATTTGAATGCGCGCTGTGGATGCTCGCCAAATACTTTATAAAGATTTTTCACTTCTAATTTAATTGCCATGCAATAGAGAGTGTCCTGTTATTTGTTTATGCCAATATGATTACCATGGTAAATTGTTAACGGGCATAACCCTAACATACTGAGAATCTGAGACAACCCTGCGTTTGCTTATGGTGGGGATTTTCAGGTAAGCGAAACGGCTGAATTTCCCATGAGTAAAGGGCTGAGCGTCATTTGAGTTTTTCTTAAATTTTTGCTGCTGCATCGGGGAATTTCGCCTGAATCGGTGTGATTCAGGCGAATATGACGGAGGAATTACAGTGTAGTTCCCAGGGAAATATTCTGGTAGAAATAAAGGGATTTATATTTAATTAATGAACGTTAATTCACTCATTAAAAATCCCAGTCTTCGTCTTTCGTCTCCACCGCTTTGCCCATCACATACGATGAACCGGACCCGGAGAAGAAATCGTGGTTTTCGTCGGCATTAGGCGACAGCGCCGCCAGAATTGCCGGATTCACTTCCGCCATCTCCGGCGGAAACAGCGCCTCGTAACCAAGGTTCATCAGCGCCTTGTTGGCGTTGTAGCAGAGGAACGCTTTGACGTCTTCTTCCCAGCCCGTTCCGGCGTACAGCTCTTCGGTATAGCTCAGCTCGTTATCGTACAGATCCATCAGCAAATCGAGCGCAAACCCTTTTAGTTCATCGCGTTTTTCCGTACTGATTTTCTCCAGACCTTTCTGGTATTTATAGCCGATGTAATACCCGTGCACCGCTTCATCCCGAATGATGAGCCGAATCAGGTCGGCGGTGTTGGTGAGCTTGCCCCGGCTCGACCAGTACATTGGCAGCCAGAAGCCAGAGTAGAAGAGGAAGGATTCCAGAAACACGCTGGCGACCTTCTTTTTCAGCGGCTCGTCGGCCCGATAATACTCAAGCACCAGCGCAGCCTTGCGCTGCAATGACGCGCTCTCTTCACTCCAGGCGTAAGCCGCATCCACGTCTTTGGTCTGGCACAGCGTGGAAAAAATCGAGCTGTAAGAGCGGGCGTGCACCGCCTCCATAAAGCTGATGTTCGACATCACCGCCTCTTCATGCGGCGTCAGCGCGTCAGCCATCAACGCCGGGGCACCAACGGTGTTCTGGATGGTGTCCAGGAGCGTCAGGCCGGTAAAGACTCGGATCGTCAATTGTTGCTCGGCATGGCTCAGGGTTTGCCAGGCCGGAATATCATTGGAGAGCGGGACTTTTTCCGGCAGCCAGAAGTTGCTGGTCAGGCGGTTCCATACCTCCAGATCTTTATCGTCCTGGATTTTGTTCCAGTTAACGGCATTCACGCGTGACAGTTTCATCCTTTCTCCTTACAGCGCGCAGGACACGCAGCCTTCGATTTCGGTGCCTTCCAGCGCAAGCTGGCGCAGGCGAATGTAGTAAAGCGTTTTGATGCCTTTCTTCCAGGCGTAGATCTGCGCTTTGTTGATATCCCGCGTGGTGGCGGTATCCGGGAAGAAGAGCGTCAGCGACAGCCCCTGATCCACGTGTTTTGTCGCTTCGGCGTAGGTATCGATGATTTTTTCCGGGCCGATTTCATACGCATCCTGATACAGCGCCAGGTTGTCGTTGGTCATAAACGGGGCAGGGTAGTAAACGCGTCCGGTCTTGCCTTCCTTGCGAATTTCAATTTTCGACACAATCGGATGAATGCTCGACGTGGCATGGTTGATATACGAGATAGACCCGGTCGGCGGCACGGCCTGGAGGTGCTGGTTATAGATACCGTGGCGCATCACGTCATCACGCAGCTGCTGCCACATCTCGCGCGTCGGCAGGGTTATCCCCGCGCGGGCAAAGAGATCGCGCACTTTTGCGGTTTTCGGCTGCCACTCACCTTCAAGATACTGGCTAAAATATTCCCCGCTGGCGTAGCGCGACTGTTCAAATCCCGCGAACCGCTGGTTGCGCTCGCGCGCCAGCATCATTGAGGTGTGCAGCGCATGCCAGGTAATGGTATAGAAATAGAGGTTAGTAAAATCCAGCCCTTCCGGACTGCCGTAGGCGATGCCTTCGCGTGCCAGGTAGCCGTGAAGGTTCATCTGCCCCAGGCCGATAGCGTGCGATGCGGCGTTACCCGCTTCGATGGAGGGCACGCTGCGGATGTGGCTCATGTCCGATACCGCCGTCAGTCCGCGAATGGCCGTCTCCACCGTGCGGCCGAGGTCAGGGGAATCCATGGTGTGGGCGATATTCAGCGACCCGAGGTTACAGGAGATATCCTTGCCGATAGCCGCGTAGTCCAGGTTCTCGTCGTAGGATGACGCGCTGTTGACCTGCAAAATCTCCGAGCACAGGTTGCTCATGTTGATGCGTCCGGCAATCGGGTTCGCGCGGTTTACCGTATCCTCGTACATGATGTACGGATAGCCAGACTCAAACTGGATTTCTGCCAGCGTCTGGAAGAAATCGCGGGCGTTGATGGTTTTTTTGCGGATGCGCTCGTCGGCTACCAGCTCCTCGTAGCGCTCGCTGATGGCTACGTCGCCAAAGGGTTTGCCGTAAATACGCTCAACGTCATACGGCGAAAAGAGCGCCATCTCGGCATTCTCTTTGGCCAGTTTAAAGGTGATATCCGGGATCACCACCCCCAGCGACAGGGTTTTGATACGGATTTTCTCGTCGGCATTTTCGCGTTTGGTATCCAGAAAACGCAGAATATCGGGATGATGCGCGTGCAGGTAAACCGCCCCGGCGCCCTGGCGTGCGCCAAGCTGGTTGGCGTAGGAGAATGCATCTTCCAGCATCTTCATCACCGGGATCACGCCGGAAGACTGGTTTTCAATGCGCTTGATCGGCGCGCCCGCTTCACGCAGGTTCGAGAGCAGAAACGCCACGCCGCCGCCGCGTTTGGAAAGCTGAAGCGCCGAGTTTACCGCACGGCCAATCGACTCCATATTGTCTTCGATGCGCAGCAGGAAGCAGGAGACCAGCTCGCCGCGCTGGGCCTTACCGCAGTTGAGAAACGTTGGCGTAGCGGGCTGGAAGCGCCCGGCGAGGATCTCCTCCATCAGCCGTTCAGCCAACGCTTCATCGCCCTGGGCAAGGGTCAGCGCCACCATCACGACGCGATCTTCAAAATGCTCCAGGTAGCGTTTACCGTCGAAGGTTTTCAGGGTGTAGCTGGTGTAATACTTCCACGCGCCGAGGAAGGTCTGGAAACGAAAACCGCTCGCATGCGCGCGCTCGAAAAGCTTCACCACGAAGGCGCGGTCGTAGCGGGTCAACACGCGCTCCTCGTAATAGCCCTCTTTAACCAGAAAGTCGAGGCGTTCCTGCTGGCTGCCAAAAACGACGCTGTTTGGACGGACGTGGGCGGCGAAAAAGGCCTCCACCGCCTCATGATCTTTGCCAAACTGAATGTGCCCCTCCCGATCATAGAGGTTAAGCATTGCGTTTAATGCGTGGTAATCAGGTGTTGCCTGGATTATCCGTTCTGCGGTTGTCGTTGCCAAAATTCGTTCACTCCTTTTCGCACATTTTCTACGTCCTGCTGTGTCCCCATCAGTTCGAAGCGATAGAGATACGGCACGCCGCATTTTTGAGAGATGACATCCCCGGCGCGGCCAAAGGCATCGCCGAAATTACGATTGCCTGCCGCGATCACGCCACGGATAAGCCTGCGGTTATGCGGATCGTTAAGAAAGCGGATCACCTGGCGAGGCACGGCGCCTGCCGTACCGCCACCGCCATAGCTGGGCACCACCAGAATGTAAGGTTCGTCTACCTGAATACGTTCCCGCTCATTAAGCGGAATACGCACCGCAGGCAGCCCGACGCGCGCGATAAAGCGAAGCGTGTTTTCCGAGCTGCTGGAGAAGTAGACCAGCCCACTCATGCGCTGGCGGCCTGGGCGCTCAGGCGGTTAATCATGTCCGGGCGAAAGCCGGACCACCGGGTTTCGCCGGCAATGACCACCGGGAGCTGACGGAATCCCTGCGCCCGAAGGGTCTCAGCGGCCTCAGGCTGCTGGTCGATATTCACCATCTCAAAAACCATTCCACGGCTTTCCATCGCCCGCTTGGTGGCGTGGCACTGAACACAATTGTTACGAGTGTAAATAATAATACTCATGATTCGTATTTCCATTTAAAATGAGAGAGCGGCGCGAATCATCGCGTCAGGTTGTGTGTGTCTTGCTAAAGGAAATACTAGATGTAGTTATCTTAACTTTCAACCATACAAGATATGGGAAATTCAGATTGATATTGCCCTGATGATGAGCTCAGCGGGGCAGGGCGGGCTGCACGGGTTTTTCAAAGGATAAGGCAAAGAAAAGCCCCGGCGCCTGAGGCCACCGGGGCTGATGAGAAGCCGCACTTATTTTCGCAGGCTGAGCAGGGCGCCGACAAAGATGCCGACCGCTGCGACCGTTCCCAGCGTACACAGTGGCTTTTCACGTACGAAGGTCGTTGCACAGCTTGCCATGTCGCAGGCAGCCTGCGTGGCGCGTGAACGTCCGTTCATTCTGGCGCGGGTTTCACGGAGCAGAGACTGAGCCTTACGTTTTGCGGCATCCGCTTCGTCCTTCGCGTCAGATCCCCAGGACTTCAGCACCTCTTCCAGCGTGTCCGCTAATTGGCTGACATCATTACGAATATCCTGCGCGTCGTCGTTAATATCGTTTCGGTTCGGTCTGTTAAACATACGATCCTCCGTAAATTTGCGTTCCCGATCAGTTTAGTTCAGAAATTTAATATCTGAAGCGCGTCACGCGTTATCCGGCAGTTTATGGACTATTCTGAAAGCCCTGCTAATGCTGAATACTGTAAGGTTGCCGGGCAGGAAAAGATAACGAGGAAAAGATATGTATTTACGACCTGACGAGGTGGCACGCGTTCTTGAAAAAGAGGGATTCACCATGGATGAGGTGACGTCAAAAGCGTATGGATATCGCCGCGGTGAGAATTATGTGTATGTTAATCGTGAAGCCAGAATGGGACGTACTGCTCTCATTATTCACCCGACGCTGAAAGACAGAAGTCTGTCATTTGCTGAGCCTGCCTCGGATATTAAAACCTGCGATCATTATCAGCAATTCCCGCTCTATTTAGGCGGAGAAACGCATGAGCATTATGGTATTCCGCATGGCTTCAGTTCGCGCATGGCGCTGGAGCGGTTTCTGAAGGGACTGTTTGGCGACGTACAGTAAACTGGCGACTGGCATTCGCCAGTCGCTTCACATCACGCTTTCGCCTGGCTGTACTGACTGACTTTGAACAGACGGCGGCAGTAGTCGAGGAAATAGCCGTATACGGCGCCCATCAACATCGAAATAACAATATTCGAACTGACCGCCGCGACGATCTGGTGCCAGTCTGCGCCCACGGTTAACAGAATAGCCACATATACCGGAGACTGGAACGTCACATAAGCCAGCACGTCCGCCAGGTTTTTTACCCAGCCTGCGGGGCTGATACGACGGGCGAAACGCATTACCGCATCGCGGTATAACCCGTATGGCCATGCGATAATAATGTTGACCGGGATGGCCACCAGACGCGAAGAAAGTGACTGCTCAAAGGTCATTCCTGAGAGGAATATTTCAATCAGCATGTTCACGACGGAACAGTAAACAACCATCGCAAAAGTATCCGCCACAGCGTGGCGCAGGCGAGATTGCGGCGAGAACATGTCTGAACTCCTTGAGAAGAACACAGTGGAAACGATTTCCCTTCGGCGATTAGTGCTTTAGGTTGCTTTGTTTGACGTATATAGCGTATCTCTCTGTGTTTGAACTAACAACTAGTGATTAATTTTTATTTAATCGCCTTTTGTCCACAAAATTCTCTAAAATTGAGTGTTTTTTTGTTCTGCTCGTTATAATCTGTCTTGTTATGGTTCTTTTTCATAAAAAACAAAGACTTGATTTTCGAGGCGGCCAGGGTGAGTCATCCTTGTCTGGATGGCGGCGCAGTATGCTGTAATTTGAATTAAAGTTGACCGTTTATATTGATGTGGTGATTAGATTCGCACCAGGCTCGCCGGCATCCTGCGTTATTATTAACGTTAATATTTAAATATATTTACACTGATGCCCCTGCGGACCCTTGGGTAGATATTCTGGCCAAAATGAATTATTCTGTGGGTGATTTATCTATTTACCCCAAAGAAAAGGTTTTCAAATAATATGTCTTTGACGTTACAGAATCTTAATAATATCCGAACCCTGCGCGCGATGGCGCGTGAATTATCCCTGGACGTTCTTGAGGAAATGCTGGAAAAGGTCAGGGTCGTTACTGAAGAGAAACGCAGTGAGCTGGCGGAATTAGAGCAGCAGCGTGCTGAGCAGCAGGAGAAAATTAATGCCCTGCTGGAGCTGATGAAAGCCGATGGTATTTCACCGACCGATCTGCTGGGTTCCGAGCTGGCGCAGACGGGTAAACCGACTAAAAAGCGTAAACCGCGTGAAGCGAAATATCGCTTTATTGATCAGAACGGTGAAGAGAAAACGTGGACCGGCCAGGGCCGCACGCCGAAGCCTATTGCCAGCGCGCTGGCAGAGGGTAAATCGCTGGATGATTTTCTGATCTAATGCGTGAGCCGGGCGGTAATCGCCGCCCGGTTGTCTGTTCAGCAGACGCCAAAATCACCTTCTTCACTATACGGCGCCAGATCGGCCGCTTTCAGGGTATATTTTTCGCCTTGTTCATTACTGGCCTGAACCGCCACAACGCTTTCACCATTCACTTCGAGCACTTTCAGCTTCGGGCCGCCTTTACGCGGTTGCACATAATCACCGACAGAAAACATATTACCTCCTCATCGTTTAAGCGATCTTCACCTTAGCCCACGTATGACGCCGGGTACAGTGACTTTCACAGATTACTGCTTATGAGGTACGCCGGTTCCATGGCATCACCTTGAGCAGTCTCGCCATACCGCAAAATCCCGTTACACCAGCGAACAGCAGCCCGGCGCCCACAAAACCGCTGAGCAGGAAAAAGCCGCTGGAGACGCTATAGCCCAGCACCACGCCGCAGAGAATCAACAGCCCGGCCGCGATTTGCACCTGACGCATCAGCGGGAGAGGCTGGGATTTATCTTCAACGGTCAGCAGCCCGGCCTGCTTCCAGCCCTGAATGCCCCCCTCGACCACAAATGCCTGAGCGGGTGACGCCGCCTGGGCCAGGCGGTCAGCATTCCCGGACGTCCTGGCACCGGACTGACAGTGAAAAAGCACTATTTCACCCGCCCGTGCGTTAAGTCCGCCGGGTAAGGTGGCTAGCGGTACTGACTCTGCCCCGGAAATATGCTCGCGGGCATATTCGTCGGTATCACGAATATCTATGAGTCTGGCGCCCTCGGCCACGCGGGCTTTGGCCTGTTGCGGTGTAATCAGCGGAAGTGACATGGCGACTCCTTACGGACAATAAAGGGTTTTCAGTGTGCTGATGAGCTGAAGCACCGCATCGTTTTTAATGAAATAAAGAATGCGCTGCGCCTCACGGGTGCTGTCGATAAGCCCTTCCTCACGCATACGCGCCAGATGCTGCGACGTGGCGGAAGGACTCAGCCCGGTGGCACGCGCCAGGTCGCCCGCACGGGTGCCGGGAGCTCCGCATAATGTGCAGAGGATCAGCAGCCGACGTGGATTACTCATCGCTTTCAACAGGGCGGCGGCCTGCTCAGCGCTGGCCTGGAGTTGTTCGAGTTCAGTCATTTTAGTTTAGTGTTTCCTTAATTAAGTAAATACTAAACTATCCCGGTGCGTTACACCACTGCCAAAAGCGTAAAAGAGGGTAAATGGGACGGGTCTGGATGGCAGAAGCCGATAAACTGGCTACGCTTAGAGTCATACTCTTATTTATTTTCAACTGGTTAGCTTGTACGGAGTGCTTATGGGTTTTTGGCGTATTGTCTTTACGATTATTCTTCCTCCGCTGGGCGTGCTGCTCGGTAAGGGGTTTGGCTGGGCGTTTATCCTGAATATTCTTTTGACCTTGCTGGGTTACATTCCCGGTCTTATCCACGCGTTTTGGGTTCAAACCAAAAGCTAAGCCCGCCAGAGTAAATCGCTATAGATGTTCGTCAGCACGCCCGCTGGACCAAACTGTTGTTTGATCCAGCGAGTGACCTGGCCGGTCGCCGCATGTTGTGTGGCAAGCAGCATGCGGGAATCCTGACGCGGATTGTTGATGCGTCGGGTGACCAGTAGCCCGTCTTCTACCGCCTCGCGGGCCATGTATTCCGGCAAAAAGCCAATCCCTTCTCCCAGAATCTGACACTGGCACTTGGTGTTGAAATCCGGCACCAGAATCGCCTCCTGCCCGTGCAGCAGCCAGCCGACCTTCTTATTAATGGTGTGCGCGGTATCTTCCACCATGATGTTGGGATATAGCCGCAGCTGGCTCTCCGCAATCGGCTCGGGGACAAAGGCCAGCGGATGTTCCGGTGCGATAGCAAATACCCAGCGGATGGCGCCAATCTCGGTGTAATCAATGCCGCCGCCGTCGAGCAGGGTGTCCGGCGCACCAATCGCGATATTAGCCTGGTTGTTGATGATGGAATCCCAGACGCCGTTATACACCTCGGTGGTCACCGTGATCTGGCAGGTGGGAAACTGCTTTTTCAGCACCTGCAGCAGGCGTGCAGTATGGCGTGGAGTATACAAAAGCTGATTGATACAGATACGCACCCGCGCCTCAATGCCCTGCGAAATGGTATCAATTCCGCGCTTGATGGCGTGAAAGTCGTTCAGCAGGTCGGTTGCCTTGCGGTAAAAGTAAAAGCCAGATTCGGTCAGCTCAATGCTGCGCGTGTTACGCACAAACAACACCACGTCCAGCCCGGTCTCCATGCGTTTAATGGTGTAACTGATGGCCGAGGTGGTCACGCCCAGCTCGGCGGCGGCTTTGCTGAAACTGCCAAAACGTGCCGCAGTGGTGAAGGCCAGCAGGTTCTCTTCGGTAAAGATGGAATTCATATTACGGCTCCTGGTTGCCATCAGTTTTGAACATATTTTAACAGCGCTGTTACATCACATTTGAAGCCGGTCACAGTTCTGACTATTTGCTCAGGGCCGCGCGGTACAAGGCTTTTTCAGCCATAAGGATAATGCAGCCTGAGGCGCTAAAAAGCGGTAAAACATAAGAAAAAGGTTGCACAGACGCACGTTTTAGCTGAACCGTTGAATTTAACTCAACAATGAATTGCCTGTCGATGAATGAATTTTAAGCGGATTCTTTTATCACCAGGCTGTTGCTATTCTCAGGTCATCAGAAATGAAACATAGGGAGTCTGAATATGTCTGCAACTGCACTGGTGACGGAATTTCTGCTGGCGGCAGAAGAGGGGAACGTTGACGCGCTAAAAGCCTGTCTGGAGAAAGGCGTGGATATTAACGCCACCAACCGCCAGAAAAGAACCGCCATTATTATTGCCAGCCTGAAAAAGCATTATGCCTGTGTGGAATTTTTAATTGCAGCCGGTGCGGATATTGATAAACAGGACCAGACCTGTTTTAACCCCTTCCTGATTAGCTGCCTGACCAATGATTTAACGTTACTGCGCATCGTTCTTACGGCAAATCCGGACCTGGATCGCCTGACGCGCTTCGGTGGCGTGGGGATTACCCCGGCCAGTGAGAAAGGCCACGTTGAAATTGTGCGCGAGCTGTTGGCAAAAACCGATATTAACGTCAACCACACCAACTTTGTCGGCTGGACGCCGCTGCTGGAGGCCATCGTGTTGAATGACGGCGGCGAGAAACAGCAGGAAATTGTGAAGCTGTTACTGGATAACGGCGCGAACCCGCACATGACCGATAAATACGGTAAAACCCCGCTCGAGCTGGCGCGGGAAAAAGGCTACCACGCGATCGCCGACCTGCTGCTGGCGGCCGGCGCGTAAAGACGACGGTCAGCCTGTTCCGGCTGGCCGCTTAATAAAAAAGCATTTTTACCGACGTGCATTTTGCACGACGGCGGCCCCCTTTTATCCGAAATCAGGTGCAAATAATGCCAACGAAAATCGTGATTAAAAAGAACACTTATTTTGACTCCGTCTCATTAATGTCCGTTTCCACTAAAGCCAATAAATTGCCGGGGGTTGAACAGGCCTTTGTGGCGATGGCGACGGAGATGAATAAAGGCGTATTAAAAAACCTTGGACTGCTGACGCCGGAATTAGAAAACGCGAAAAACGGCGATCTGATGATCGTTATTAAAGGCGATGCGGCGAATGATGAAACGCTGGCGGCCATCGAAGCGTTATTCACGCGCAAAGAGCGTGCCGGCTCCCACGAAGCGCGCTACGCCACGATTGCCAGTGCCAAAACCCATCGCCCGGACAGTAATCTTGCGGTGATCTCCGTCAACGGCACCTTCGCCGCCCGCGAAGCACGTCAGGCGCTGGAAAACGATCTTAACGTCATGCTCTTTTCCGATAACGTGTCGCTCGATGACGAGCTGGCGCTGAAGCAGCTGGCCCACCAGAAAGGGCTGCTGATGATGGGGCCGGACTGCGGCACCGCCATTATCAACGGCGCGGGGCTGTGCTTCGCTAACGCGGTACGTCGCGGGACGATTGGGATTGTCGGCGCATCCGGGACCGGCAGCCAGGAACTCAGCGTGCGCATTCATGAATTCGGCGGCGGTGTGTCGCAGCTGATTGGCACCGGCGGGCGCGATCTCAGCGAGAAAATCGGCGGCCTGATGATGCTCGACGCCATCGACATGCTGGAGGCCGATGAAGGCACCCAGGTGATTGCCCTCATCTCCAAGCCACCCGCACCCGCGGTGGCTGAAAAAGTCCTCGCCCGCGCCCGCGCCTGCCGCAAGCCCGTCGTCGTGTGTTTCCTCGGCCGCAACGTACCGCCCGCTGATGAAGACGGCCTGCAGTTTGCCCGAGCCACCAAAGAGGCAGCCCTGAAAGCGGTACTCCTTACCGGCATCGACAAAGCGTCTCTGGATTTGCACCCGCTCAACTGGCCGCTGATTGAAGAGGTGCGCGCCCGCCTGACCCCGCAGCAAAAATACATTCGTGGGCTCTTCTGCGGTGGGACCCTGTGCGACGAAGCGATGTTTGCGGCGCTGGAGAAGTACGACGACGTCTACAGCAACATCCAGCCGGATCCGGCGAAGCGTCTGAGCGACATCAACGTCAGCCAGGCCCATACCTTCCTCGACTTTGGCGATGATGATTTCACCAACGGCAAACCGCACCCGATGATCGACCCGACCAACCGCATCAGCCGCCTGCTGCAGGAGGCGCGCGATCCGCAGGTGGGGGTCATCGTGATGGATTTTGTGCTCGGGTTTGGCGCGCATGAGGATCCGGTTGGCGTGATGCTCGACGCGATCAAAGAGGCGCAGGCGATCGCGAAGGCCGACAGCCGTCCGCTGGCGATCTTAGGCTATGTGCTTGGTACCGACCAGGATCCGCAGAAGCTTGCTCAGCAGTGCCAGCTCCTGACCGATGCGGGCGTCATCTGGGCCAGCAGCAGCACCAATACCGGATTACTGGCTCGCGAATTTGTCTGCAAAGGGGAGAACGCATAATGACCACCTTATTTAACCAGCCGCTGAACGTGATTAACGTCGGTATCGCGATGTTCAGCGACGACCTCAAAAAACAGCACGTTCCCGTGACCCAGCTCGACTGGACGCCGCCAGGGCAGGGTAACATGCAGATCGTTGAGGCGCTCGATCAACTGGCCGAAAAATCGCTGGCGGAGAAAATTGCCGCCGCTAACCACATCGCGCTTGAGCGCATTATTCAGTCCCACCCGGTGCTGGTGGGCTATGACCAGGCGATTAACGTCGTGCCGGGCATGACCCGCACCACCATCCTTCACGCCGGTCCGCCTGTCTCGTGGGAAAACATGTGCGGGGCGATGAAAGGGGCGGTCACCGGCGCGCTGGTGTTCGAGGGGCTGGCGGCGGATCTGGAGGAGGCTGCAAGGCTCGCCGCTTCAGGGGAAATCACCTTCTCGCCGTGCCACGAGCACGACTGCGTGGGCTCGATGGCGGGCGTCACCTCCGCGTCGATGTTTATGCACATCGTTGAGAACAAAACCTACGGCAACCGCGCGTTCACCAACCTCAGCGAGCAGATGGCGAAGATCCTGCGCATGGGCGCCAACGACCAGAGCGTGATTGACCGCCTGAACTGGATGCGCGACGTGCTCGGCCCGATGCTGCGCGACGCGATGAAGATCGTCGGTGAAATCGATCTTCGTCTGATGCTGGCCCAGGCGCTGCACATGGGCGACGAGTGCCACAACCGCAACAACGCGGGCACCACGCTGCTGATCCAGGCCCTGACGCCGGGTCTGATCCAGGCGGGTTATCCTGTTGAGCAGCAGCGTGAGGTGTTCGAGTTTGTCGCCAGCAGCGACTACTTCTCCGGCCCAACGTGGATGGCAATGTGCAAAGCCGCGCTGGACGCCGCCCACGGCATTGAGTACAGCACCGTTGTCACCACCATGGCGCGCAACGGCTACGAGTTCGGTCTGCGTGTCTCCGGCCTGCCGGGGCAATGGTTCACCGGCCCGGCGCAGCAGGTCATTGGCCCGATGTTTGCGGGCTATAAGCCGGAAGACTGCGGGCTGGATATCGGCGACAGCGCAATTACGGAAACCTACGGCATCGGCGGTTTTGCCATGGCGACGGCGCCGGCGATTGTGGCGCTGGTGGGCGGCACGGTGGAAGAAGCCATCGACTTCTCCCGGCAGATGCGCGAAATCACCCTCGGCGAAAACCCGAACGTCACCATTCCGCTGCTCTCTTTTATGGGCATCCCGACTGCCATCGACATCACCAAAGTGGCAGGCAGCGGCATTTTGCCGGTCATTAATACCGCCATTGCCCACAAGGACGCCGGTATCGGCATGATTGGGGCGGGCATCGTTCACCCGCCGTTCAGCTGTTTTGAAAAGGCGCTGTTGACCTTCCGCGATCGCTACGTTTTATAAGGCATGCATCCATGAAAAACATGAAACTGGAGTGGAAAAGAGGTGACTGGGCGGCTTATTTCGGGTTGATGACCAACAACCTGACCAATTTGCTGACCATGATGGGGCTGCTCATTTTTGTCGTCGGCATCCCGAAGGAGATTGTTTATGGACGCATCGCACCAGCCTTCGGGCTGGCGGTGCTGGTGGCGAGCATCTGTTATGCCTGGTTTGGCCTGCAGATGGCCCGTGCCACCGGGCGCACGGACGTGACGGCGCTGCCGTCCGGCCCGAGCGCGCCGTCGATTTTTACCGTGACCTTCCTGGTCCTCATGCCCGTCTACCAGCAGACCGGGGATGCGGATTTCGCGATTCAGATCGGTCTGGTGTGGTGCTTTGTGGAAGCAATGATCCTCGCGGGCGGTTCGTTCCTCGGGGAGACCATCCGCAAGATGATCCCGCGCACCGTGCTGCTGTCGTGTCTCTCCGGTTTAGGCCTGCTGCTGCTGGCGATGAACCCGATGCTGCAGGCGTTTGAAGCGCCGACCGTGTCATTCATCGTACTGCTGCTGATTTTTATCAACTGGTTCGGCAAAAAGCCGATTTTCGCCAAAATCCCGACCGGTCTGCTGTTGCTGATTGCCGGTACGGCATTAGCGTGGATCTCGGGGCTGCAAAGCCCGGAAGCCATTAAGGCGTCTATGTCATCCTTCGGCTTTAACCCGCCGGAAGTGCACGTCGACAGCTTTATGCAGGGGCTGCCGCACGCGCTGCCGTATCTGGCATCCGCCGTGCCGCTGGGGCTGGCGAACTATATCTTTGACCTGGAGAACATCGAAAGCGCCCACGCGGCGGGGGATGAGTACCCGACCCGTAAGGTGATGCTGGCGAACGGTCTGGCGTCGATGCTGGGCTGCCTGATGGGTAACCCGTTCCCGGTCACGGTCTACGTCGGCCACCCGGGCTGGAAAGCGATGGGGGCCAGCATTGGCTACACGCTGGCTTCCGGGGTGACCATGTTCATCGTGCCGCTGTTCGGGCTGGGGGCGTTTATGCTCGCCATCATTCCGATGACTGCCATCGTGCCCATTCTGGTGTTTATCGGCGTCGTTACCGCTAACCAGGTGGTGCGGGAAACGCCGAAAGTGGAGGTGCCCGTCATCTTCATCTGCCTGTTCCCGTGGATCGCCAACTGGGCGCTCACCATGATGAACAGCGTGATGAATGCGGCAGGGACCAGCGCAGCGAAAATCGGCACCGACGTGCTGCACAGCAAAGGGATTTACTACGAAGGGTTGATGCATCTCGGCAACGGCGCGCCGCTTGCCAGCATGCTGTGGGGCTGTATCGCTATCTTCGCTATCATCAACAAGCCGCTGCGCGGGGCCGTTGCGGCCGCGGGTGGGGCGCTGCTGGCACTGTTTGGGGTGATCCACGCCCCGGTGGTGGGCTTTGCCGAAGGCAGTTCGCTGATGTTCGTTACGGCCTACCTGATGATGGGCGGCATGTTTGTGGTGAAGCATGTGCTGGATAGCCGCGAAGCGGCGAGCGCTGCGACTGGTACCGTTGCGAAGGAAAACGTATGAAAGAGCTTATGGTCGTCGCCATCGGCGGCAACAGCATTATCAAAGACAACGCCAGCCAGTCGGTTGAGCATCAGGCGCAGGCGGTCAAAGCGGTGGCAGAGTCCGTGCTCGAGATGCTGGCCTCCGACTATGACATCGTGCTCACCCACGGCAACGGTCCCCAGGTGGGGCTGGATCTGCGCCGGGCCGAAATCGCTCACGAACGGGAAGGGCTCCCGCTGACGCCGCTGGCAAACTGCGTCGCGGATACCCAGGGCGGTATCGGCTACCTGATGCAGCAGGCGCTTAACAACCGTCTGGCGGGGCGCGGGGAGCAAAAAGCGGTCACGGTCGTCACCCAGGTCGAAGTGGATAAAGACGATCCCGGCTTTACGCACCCGACGAAACCGATTGGCGCTTTCTTCAGCGAGGCGCAGCGCAATGATCTGCAGCAGGCGCACCCGGACTGGCATTTTGTCGAGGATTCAGGCCGCGGCTATCGCCGCGTCGTGGCCTCGCCGCAGCCGCTGCGCATCGTAGAGGCAGATGCCATCAAGGCGCTGACGCAAAAAGGTTTTGTGGTGATCGGCGCGGGCGGTGGAGGAATTCCCGTCGTGCGCTCGGAGCAGGGCGACTACCGCAGCGTCGACGCGGTAATAGATAAAGATCTCTCCACCGCGCTGCTGGCTCGGGAGATCCGCGCCGACGTGCTGGTTATCACCACCGGTGTGGAGAAGGTGTGCATTCACTTCGGCAAGCCGAACCAGCAGGCGCTGGATACCGTCAACGTGGCGCAGATGACGCGCTACATGGAGGAAGGCCATTTCCCGGCAGGGAGCATGTTGCCCAAAATCGTGGCCTCGCTGGAATTTTTACACCACGGCGGTAGGCGAGTGATTATCACCTCCCCGGACTGTCTGCCCGCGGCACTGCGCGGGGAAACCGGTACCCATATTGTGAATGAAGGAAAATAAGATGAATGATAATAAAAGCCGCCGCGAATTTATCAGCCAGAGCGGCAAAATGGTCACCGCCTGCGCGCTGTTTGGTGCCACCGGCTCCGTCGCGTATGCTGCGGATACCGCTGCGCCCGCCTGCGAGACCGGTAAACCGATGAACATCACCGCGAAGCATTACTATCTGGACAACGTGCTGCTCGAAGCCGGGTTTACTTTCGACGGCAGCGTGGCGACGAGCACTCGCACCGAGCTGAAAACGCTGGAGATTAAAGACGGCAAGATCGTCGCCCTGCGCGATAACATTAGCCACGCCGACGCGTCTCTGCCTCACTATGACGCGGGTAAAAAACTGATGCTCCCGGCGATGCGCGACATGCACATCCATCTGGATAAAACCTTCTACGGCGGTCCGTGGCGCTCCCTGAACCGCCCGGCGGGGACCACGATTCAGGACATGATCCGCCTTGAGCAGAAGCTGCTGCCGGAACTGCAGCCCTACACCCAGGAACGCGCGGAGGCACTTATCGACCTGATCCAGTCGAAAGGTTCCACCATCGCCCGCAGCCACTGCAACATTGAGCCGGTTTCCGGCCTGAAAAACCTGGAAAATCTGCAGGCGGTGTTATCGCGCCGCCAGCCTGGCTTTGACTGTGAAATTGTCGCGTTTCCACAGCACGGACTGCTACTTTCCCATTCTGAAAAACTGATGCGCGACGCGATGCAGGCCGGTGCGCACTACGTGGGCGGGCTGGACCCGACGAACGTCGACGGCGCGATGGAGAAATCTCTCGATCTGATGTTCCAGATAGCGCTGGATTACGACAAAGGGGTGGATATTCACCTGCATGAAACCAGCCCGGCGGGCGTGGCGGCGGTGAATTACATGGTGGAAACGGTGGAGAAAACGCCGGAGCTGAAGGGCAAGCTGACTATCAGCCACGCCTTCGCGCTGGCGACGCTTAACGAGCAGGAGGTGGATGCGATTGCGACCCGTATGGCGGCGCAGCAGGTGACCATCGCCTCTACCGTGCCGATTGGTGCCCTCCATATGCCGCTGAAACAGCTGCGTGATAAGGGCGTGTTTGTCATGACCGGCACCGACAGCGTGATCGACCACTGGTCGCCGTACGGCCTGGGAGATATGCTGGAAAAAGCCAATCTTTACGCGCAGCTGTACATTCGCCCGAACGAGCAGACGCTTTCCCGGGCGCTCGGTATCGCGACCGGTGACGTTCTGCCGCTGAACGACAAAGGCGAACGGGTGTGGCCGAAAGCGCAGGACGATGCCAGCTTTGTGCTGGTGGATGCCTCGTGCTCCGCCGAAGCCGTGGCGCGGATTTCACCGCGTACCGCGACGTTCCATAAGGGAAATCTGGTCTGGGGTACTGTGGGCTAGAGGCGAGCCGGGTGACGGCTTCGCCTTACCCGGCCTACTGAAACCCTCAAATCATAGGCCGGGTAAGCGCAGCGCCACCCGGCAATGTTTTATACTGGGAGTCACATTCTTAAAGAGGGATCTGCCATGGCACAAAATATCTACGACAACCCGGCGTTTTTCGAAGGCTACGCCCAGCTTCCGCGCTCGGTGCAGGGGCTGGACGGTGCGCCGGAGTGGCCGGCGCTAAAAAGCATGCTGCCCGATTTAACCGGCAAATCGGTTATCGATCTCGGCTGCGGCTACGGCTGGTTTTGTCGCGCTGCGCGCGACCTGGGTGCATCTGACATCACGGGTGTTGATATCTCAGAAAAGATGCTCGCCCGGGCTGCGGAGCTTACCGCTGACCCACAGATTCATTATCAGCGTAGCGATCTGGAGTCGCTGGCGCTCAAAGATAACAGCCTGGACCTGGTCTACAGCTCGCTGGCACTGCACTACCTGCCGGAACTGGATACGTTATTCGCCAACGTTCAGCGCGCGCTTAAACCCGGTGGCAGCCTGGTCTTCTCGATGGAGCACCCCATTTACACCTGCGCCACCCGCCAGGGCTGGCTGACCGACGACAACGGCGAGCGGTTCTGGGGCGTGAATCATTATCAGGACGAGAGCCAGCGCGTCAGCAACTGGCTGGCGGACGGGGTCATCAAGTATCACCGTACGCTGGGCACCACGCTCAACGCGCTGATCAAGGCCGGATTAACGATAAGCGAAGTCAACGAATGGGGGCCAACGCAGGGGCAAATTGCGGCCTGGCCCGCGCTGGCCGAAGAGGCAGAGCGCCCGATGCTGGTGCTGATCGCCGCCCGTAAGGCTCAGTAACCAACCTTATACACCCGACCGCTCTGTACCCCTTCCACGCTGCGGCGATAGGCCTGCGCCACGGTTGCAGCGGGGACGCTCTCAAAGCCGGGGAAGAAACCGTCGTACGCTTCAGCGGATTCCGTCAGGACCGTCGGGCTAATCAGGTTAATGCGGATCCCGCGCGGCAGCTCACAGGCTGCGGCGCGAACAAACCCTTCCAGTGCGGCATTCACGGTGGTGGCGTTTACTCCCTGGGCAATCGGCTCGTGCGCCACAATGCCGCTAATCAGGGTGATAGAGCCCCCTTCGTTCAGATAGTGCTGGCCGATTAGCGCAAGGCGCACCTGCCCCAGAAGTTTATCCTGCAGGCCCTGATTAAAGTCGCTGTCTTTCATGGTCGCAAGCGGGCCAAAGTAGAGGCCACCGCTGGCGGAGACAATGGCATCCACCCGGCCAATTTTCTCGAACAGCGCCTGCACGCTCTCCTGCGAGGTGATATCCACCTGATAGTCGCCCTGGGTACGACCCACGCGGATCACCTCATGACGGCGGCTTAGCGCTTCTGTTACTGCCTGACCGACCGTACCACTGGCACCAATAATCACGATTTTCATAGCAGACTCCTTATGTGTGAGCCTTCATTCTTTAATAAATAAAAAGTCAGATAAACTGGGCTAAAGTTAGAAGATTGCTAATCAGAGGTTCGGAATATGGATAAGCTTCGCGGCATGGAGACGTTTATCGCGGTGGTAGAAAGCGGCAGCTTTACCGGCGCGGCCTCCCGCCTTGAGATGTCGGCGGTCATGGTGGGAAAGTATATTGCGTTGCTGGAGTCCCAGCTTGGCACCCGCCTGCTTGAGCGTAACACGCGTCGTCAGAGCCTGACGGATGCGGGCCGCGTCTATTTTGAAGAAGCCAGACGGGTGCTGGAGCAGGTCTCAATCGCCGAAAACGCGGTTGAACGCCTGCGTGCCACACCGGCCGGAACCCTGCGCGTCACGGCGCCTACGTCGTTTGGCGGCTGCGTGATCGCCCCGCTCACCGCCACCTTTTTACAACGTTACCCGCAGGTGCGCATCGAACTGGATCTGACTAACCGAATGGTCGATCTGGTGGAGGAGGGGGTCGATTTGGCCATTCGCATTGGTGATATTCGCAATGACGATCTGGTGGCGAAATATTTGTGCCCCTACAACATGGTGATCTGCGCCGCACCGGACTATTTAGCGCGACACGGTACGCCGCAAACGCCTGCCGATCTGGTGGATCATCTGTGTCTTTCGCACACGGTATGGACCGCGCGTAACGAGTGGCGGCTACCGGGCGTGGAAGGGGAAGTACGCTGGAAGCGTGATGCCATCTTAAGATGTAACGACGGCTATGGCCTGCGTATGGCGGCACGCGCAGGGGCGGGGCTGTTGCTACAACCGGAAGTGCTGGTGGCGGAAGAGCTGGCAAGCGGCAGGCTGATTCGGGTACTGGAGCCGTTCACCCCCGCGCCGAGGCCGGTGCATTTATTGTGGCGCCAGGATTTACGTCCTCTTCCGAAGCTAACGGAATTTATCGCTCATATTCTGCTAAGATTGGGCACAATATAAAAAAAGAAGGTAATCAAAGAATGTCTGCAAACAAACTCGCCAGCAGCGCGCAGGGCCTGCAATCATCTGCCATCCGTGAATTATTAAAACATAGCAAAATGGCTGGCGTGATTTCGCTGGGCGGAGGGATTCCGAACCCCGATTTGTTCGATCACGAAGGGCTTAAAATAGCCGCGGATGCCGTCTTATCGCAACATTTTGGCGAGGCGTTTCAGTATGGTCTGACCGAAGGTTTTCCGGGACTGCGGGAAGAGATCCAACGCATCTGTGAAGGACGTGGCATTGCCTGTAAAGCCGATGACGTGGTGGTGACGTCCGGTTCGCAGCAGTCTCTCGACGTGCTGGCGCGTGCATTAATTAACCCAGGCGATACCGTCGTCGTCGAGCGTCCAACCTATCTTGCCGCGCTGCAGGTTTTCGGCCTGGCGCAGGCGAATTTTGAATCCGTCGGCACCGACGGCGACGGCATGAAGGTCGACGAACTTGAGGCGCTGGTGGCAAAGAAAACCATCAAAGCGGTTTATATCGTCCCGACCTTTGGTAACCCGGGCGGCGTGACGCTCTCTGAAGCGCGTCGTAAACAGCTGGTGGAATTATCGAAACGCTATGATTTCGTCATTATTGAAGACGACCCGTACAGCGAAATTAACTACACCGATGAGGTCTTCCGCCCGTTAATTGCCCATGCCAAAGATATCGGTAACGAAGAGAACGTGGTCTACACCTCAACCTTCTCTAAAATACTCGCGCCGGGCACCCGCGTAGGCTGGGTGCTGGTGCCGGAGTGGCTGAAGCGTGCGGTGGTGAACCTTAAGCAAACCACCGATCTGCACACCAGCACGCTGTCGCAGTTAATGACGTATGAGTACCTGAAAACCGGTCGCCTGGCCGGGCAGATTAAGATGATCCGCGAAGCTTATCGCCAGAAATACCAGACCTTCGCCACCGAACTGGAAGCGGAGCTGGGTGATGTGATGTCGTTCCACAAGCCTAAAGGCGGCATGTTCCTGTGGGCGAAAATGAACAACGGTATGAATACCACCCGCTGGCTGGAAAAGACGTTAAGCAACGGCGTGGTATTTGTCCCGGGCGAGTTTTTCTACTGCAATGAGCCGGACCAGACCACGCTGCGCATGTCGTTTGTGACACCAACAGATGAGCAGCTGAAAGAGGCGGTGCAGCGCCTGAAGAAATCGCTTTAAAAGACCTGCGCATAATGGCATTCCTGCCGTTATGCGCAATACGCGTTCAGGGCGGCACGGGCCGCGATCGTTCATGGTGAGTTCCATGTTTGAATTTCTGATCGGTGTTGTTACGCACACGCCCGCCTGGGTGTGGGTGTTGTTTATCTTCCTCATCTCCCGTGGTATCAAAGCCCGCAGGCCCGCCACCGTTACGCTGGAGAGGCTTGCCATTATCCCGGCGATCTTTCTGGTGTGGGATATTTACGATCTGGTGCTCTATCGCACGTTGACCCCTGCGACTGTCGCATTGTGGACGGCGGGGATCTTCGCCGGTGCCGCGCTGGGGTATCTCCTGATTAAGCGGGCGGTTATCACCCGGGCAGATGCGCCGCGTACGCTTTACCGCCAGGCAGACTACACCGCGCTGCCGTTTATGATGCTGGCGTTTGGCGTGAAGTATGTGCTGGGGGTGATGAGCGCAGTTTCGCCTCAGACGATGCAACAACCCGCCATGAGCGCGCTGGCGATCGTCTCCGGGGGCGTGTTTGCCGGCGTATTTATTGGGAAATTTGCGCGGTATGTTGGGGTGTATAATCGTACCGCACCTCGTCGGGCGGAATGAACTTCGTTAACTGGCGGCAGCTGGCTCGCGTCATGCGGGCAATGGAGTGGCTGGCGGCGGGGAAGCCGGTAGGGTGGATTGCGCTGTCCTGCGGCTACAGCAGCGTCAGCGCATTCATTGAGGTTTTCAGAACATGGACCGGTAAAACGCCGGGGCAGTGGGCGATTAAAGAAGACCCTTTTGCGCGAAGGTCATGCGGGTAGCTTCGTTGAGATCCAGATCTTTTAACGATTCCGGATTAACCCAGGCGATCTCCTGAAACTCCTCATTAAACGTGACGTCCCGGTTGGCGCTCATGCAGTCGAAGATCAGATAGATCATATAAATCTCCTCGGTGGTGCCATCGGCGTAGGTTTTTACCCTGATGTCATCGCGAAAAGCCCATGGCGTGACCGAGACGATCTCCAGCGCTTCGCCCAGCTCTTCGCGGATCTCACGGCGCAACGCCTGTTCCATGGTTTCGCCCGGTTCCATTCCACCGCCGGAGAGGGCCCATTGACCGGGAAACACGCCGCGATCGTCGGCCATTTTACACAGCAGATAGGCACCGTCGTTCTGGATGATGGGGCAGACAATGGTTCGTTGGCGCATGATTTCTTCCTGAAAAATGAATTTGGGCTACTTTAGCAGATAAGGCGGGGGAGGTTATGTTAGGGGGGGATTCTCATCCCTCGGTTTTCCACATTTTGTTGCAGATTCAGCCAGAATTCAGCGCTGATATCGAATGCTTTCGCCCGTTTTAACGCCCTATCGGCGGTGAATTTTTTCTGTGTTGCGGTCTGACGCCCTCACCCCAACCCTCTCCCACAGGGAGAGGGAGAAAACCGCATTCCCCTTAGCTTTAGTGTGTAGGACTGGTAAGGCGATTGACTACCGCTCCCGCAGCGCCTCTTTCGCCCGGTTAAACGGCTTAATCAGATAATCCAGCACCGTTTTCTCGCCGGTCTTGATGTCCACTGTCGCAATCATGCCCGGTACAATCGAGAAGTGCCTGCCCGCTTTATTGACCAGGTAATCCTGGCTGGTGCGGATAAACACCCTGTAATAGAACACTTCCGGCTTGGCTTCGTCCTGGATGGTGTCCGGTGAAATGGTCTCTACCACCCCATGCAGACCGCCGTAGATGGCGTAATCGTAGGCGGTGATTTTGACAAGCGCCTCCTGGTTCGGGTGGATAAAGGCGATATCGCGCGGCGAGAGGCGGGTTTCAATCAGCAGGTGATCGTCCACCGGCACAATCTCCATCAGCTCGCCGTTAGGCGGGATCACGCCGCCGATGGTGGTGACTTTGATGTTTTTCACGATCCCGCGTACCGGGGATTTTACCGTCAGGCGGGTGACGGAATCCTGGCGGCCTTTAAGGACCGCGGAAACCATATCCACTTCCGCGTTAGCCTTGGATAACGCTTCGCGCGCCTGAACGTAATACTGCGAGCGCACGTCGGTGAGCTTCAGCTCCAGGTCACTTTTCTGTCGCTGCAGGCGCAGCACCTCCACATGGCTGGCGGCCCCGGTTTTAACCAGCCTTTGGGTGATCGCCAGCTCTTTATTGGCGAGATCTAACGCGGCGCGCAGCTCCCGTTGGGTATCATCCAGCTGCGCACGGCGGGAGTTGTAGAGTCGCGTTTCGGCGGCAATCAGATCCGGCCATTTTGCCAGCGAAGGCGGGAAGGTTAGCGGGAGATCGTTCACCTCGGCATTCAGACGTGCGCTGGAAGCCAGTGACGCGCGGTAGCGCGCTGCACTTTCACCGACGTTCGATTCGGAACGCGTCGGATCAAGCCGCGCCAGCACCTGTCCGGCCTGCACCTGATCGCCCTCATGAACGTTCAGCTCGGTGAGGATCCCGCCGTCGAGCGACTGTAATACCTGTTCGCGCGAGCTGGGGATCACTTTCCCCGAGCCGGTTGAGACCTCATCCAGCACGCCAAACCATGCCCAGACGCCCAGGGCCACAAACATCAGCAACGAGAAGATGACGATTCGACGCGCGCCGGTGTAGCCACTTTCGGATTCAAGCGCGTTATCCAGATCGTCCATTGCGGCAACGTCACGCTGACTGATTTTCATTTTTCCACTCCCGTCCGGTTGCTGCCTGCTGCTGCTGTTGCTGAATGCGGCTGTTGTTAAGCGCCTGCGCTTTTGGCGCGTCCATCACCAGCATCCCTTCTTTCAGTACGACCACGCGCTCCACCAGATCCAGCACCGGCACGCGGTGGGTGGCGACAATCAAAGTACGGTTGCCGAGCCAGTCGCCCAGACGCTGGATAAACTCCCGTTCAGTGTGCTCATCCAGCGACGCGGTAGGTTCATCCATCAGCACGATATTCGGATCGCGCAGCAGCATCCTCGCCAGCAGAATGGACTGCCGCTGCCCGCCGGAAAGCCCCACGCCGTTTTCCATGATCGGGTAGTCCAGCCCTTTGGGCTGTTTCTGCACAAAGCCCGCTGCGCCGGTCAACTCCAGCGCCTCGAAAATTTCTTCGTCGGTGGCGCGTGGCATGCCAAGGGTGATGTTCTCGCGCAGGGTGCCGTAAAACAGCCGCGCGTTCTGGGTCATAAAGCCGACGTTGCGCCGCACGTCCGCCACGTCGAGATGTGGCAGGCTGAGGTTATCAAGCCGCAATTCGCCCGCCGCCAGATCCATTCCGCCCGCCATGGCCTGTAGCAGTGTCGACTTGCCCGCGCCGTTACGTCCGAGGATCGCCACTTTCTCGCCCGGCTTGATTTCCAGACGGTTAATGCGTAGCGCCATGCGCGGATCGTCCGGTTGATAGCGAAATTGCGCCTGTTCGAAAAGATAGTGTCCGCGCAGGACGTCCTGGCGGATCGGCGTCTCTTCGCGCTGGTTCTCGGTCGGCAGCTGCATAATGCTGTCCAGCCCCTCTTTGGCGGCCTTCACCTGCTGCCAGCGGGCCAGCACGCCGCACAGCGTCGCCATCGGCGCGATCATCCGGGAGGCCAGCATCGACGCGGCAACCACCGAACCGGTGGTCAGGGTGCCGTCGATCACCATTGGCGCGCCGACCACAATCACCGCGGCGTAGACCAGGCTCTGGATGGTCATCCCCCAGCTGATCAGGTTCTGCGTCAGTTCGCGGGTGCGCAGGCCGGATTCGGCGGTGATCTGGATATAGCTATTCCACTGCTGCAAAAAGCGGTTTTCCGCCTGCATTAGCTTGATGTCCTCCAGCCCCTGCACGCTCTCCACCAGCACCGCGTTGCGCAGGGTTGATTCATGCGCCGACTGCTTCGCCAGCTCCGCCAGCTTCTTCTGAAGCAGCAGGCCGGGCAGGACCATGATCACCGCCGCGACCGGGGCGATCCACGCCAGCTGCGGCGCGATGATCGCCAGTACCACCACAAACAGGAAGAAAAAGGGCAGGTCGACAATGGTCGAGATGGTGGAAGAGGTCACCATCTCGCGGATCTGCTCCAGCTCGCGCAGCTGGGAGATAAAGCTGCCGGTGGAGCGCGGAATGGCGCTGTGGCGCAGCCGCAGGGCGTGGCCGAACACGCGGTCTGAGACCCGCAGATCCGAGCGTTTACCCAGCAGATCCATAATGTGACCGCGCGCCACGCGCAACACAAAACCAAACAGGGTGGCGATCAGCACGCCGATGGTCAGGACGTAAAGCGTCGGGTAGGACTGGGCAGGGATCACCCGGTCATATACCTGCATGGAAAAGACAATGCCGGAGAGGGAGAGCACGTTGATGAACAGCGCCGCCAGCATCACCCAGCTGTACGGGCGCAGGTCGCGCATCACCAGCCGGTAGAGCCAGTCCGGGCGGTATTTTGAGATGTAGGCATCCACGCGGCTGTCCTTCAGCGCGGCCAGCGGGCGCAGGGCAATAACGTGGCGGATGGCGGGCAGCAGCGCGCTCATCGACAGACGGTTGGTATGCATCTTGTCGTCGAAAAAGCTGACGTCCAGCGTGTCTTCCCCGTCGAAGCTGTCGACCACGCCAATTTTTCCGTCGTTCAGTGCCACCACCACCGGCAGGCGCCAGCTGTTGATCGACTGCCGATCGGCCGTGAGCAGCTGGAACGTCAGCCCGGCTTCCCGGGCAAGCTGCGTCAGGGCAGGTACCATCGGTTTGCCTTTCAGCCAGGGAGCGCCTGCAATCAGCGCACCGGGCGAGCAGGCGACGCGGTAGCGCGTGGCAACAAAGCCAAACGCCTGCGCCCACTGCGCCAGCGCCTCATCTGTCATTGTTTCTTCTTGCGGAATTTCGCGTTGCTTCATGGCTGGATCTCCACGGTCTGGATGGTGCGGTTATCAAGATCGAACGCATGACGCAATTGTCCGGTGTTGTAGAGGCAGTTGAGCTGTAACTGGTGCAACTGACCAAGGGTCTGTTGCTGGGTGAAGCGTGCCTGATAGACCTCCTGCTCGGCGTTGAGCACGTCCAGCAGCGGGCGCGAGCCGAGATCGAGATACTGCTGCTGGTAAAGCTCGCGGGTACGGGCGCTGAGCGCCTCCTGGCGGCCCTGAATTTGCAGCGTGCTTTGCAGGCTCATCACCTGGCTGCGGGCCTCCAGCAGTTTCTGGCGGACATCAAGACGGGTACGCTGAATGGTCGACTGCGCCGCTTCCACCGCGTGTCCGGCGGCGTTACGCCGGGCGGTGAGGCCGCCGCCCTGATAGAGCGGCATTTGCACCTTCACCCAAGCGGAATATTGCGTGCGATCCCGCGTTTCGCTGCCCGCGTAGCGATCGTTCAGATAGTGACGGACCTCCGGCTCCAGCGAGACGGTTGGCGTCATTTGCGCGTCGGCGTAGTCGAGGTTCGCCTGGGCGACGTTGGCCTGGGCCCAGGCGGCAAGGACAGACGGAACCAGACGATCGTCCGGCTCGGCGATGTCACAGCTGCGGGCCAGCTTTTGCGGAAAATCATTGCTGATCGCGTTCAGGCTGTTCCAGCCGAGAAAGCTCATCAGCGTGGCACGGGCGCTGTCGAGGCTGGCCTGATACTGCATCAGCTGCGCGCGCGCCCCTTCAATACGTGCGTCGGTCTGCACCACGTCAGAAAGCGAGCTAGCCCCTTCGTCGTTACGCTGACGGGTCAGTGTGCCTATTGAGGAGAGGGCGTCGAGCTGCTCTTTGGCGGTGTCGACCATCTGCTGCCAGGTTTGCACCTGCACCATGGCGACGGCGGTATCATGGGCAATGGTGTCGATGCTCACCAGCACGTTGGCCTGCTGCTGGGCAACGCCGGCATTTTCGGCTCGTACCTGGCTGGCCACTTTGCCGAAGTCGTAGAGCATTTGTGAAAGAGAGAGCACCAGCGACGGCGTAAAGCCGTTCTGATCGCCGTCGTGGGAGTACCCGTTGTCCATGCCCGCGTTAATTTGCGGATAGTATTTCGATTTGGCGACGTCGACTTCTTCGCTCTGTTCGTAGAGTTTGCCCACGGCTTCACCGATCGCCGGATGCCAGGTAACGGCACGGTTGACGGCCTCGCCAAGCTGTAATGAGCCGGGCGCGGCGTTGCCAGCCGCAGGGGCGACGCGACCGCTGAGTGAGGGGAGTTCCTGCGTTTCGCGCAGTTGTCCGGTATTGATGGTCGCCGCCGGGTTCGCGCACAGAGCGGGCACAGATATCAGGCAGCACGAGAGCCACCAGTAAGGCATCTTCATTCCCATGTCATGTCCCTAATAAAATAAGTGCAGCTTTATTATTAATCCCCGGGCGCTGTGCGCCCGGGTTAGTACTACAGCTGTTATGTGGTAATGATGTGTTGCTGGTTAACGAGCTCGTCGTAGGTGGTTTGAACGCCATCAAGCGTCACGAGCGTGGTATTAGTGTAGGTGCTCCCTGCACCGTCACGGTCGATGGAGATCACGGTATTACCATTACTATTAGTGACATGGAGGTAGTTCCCGAGCGTGGAGGCGCTACCGTTCCAGCCCACCAGCAGGTCGCTAATGTCGATTTTATCCCCCTGCGCCAGCGAGAAGCCGGTCCAGTGGTCGCCCGCGGTGCTGCTGACGTTCCCCCCCGTGGCATTCCCTACCGTATTGTTCAGCACCTGGTAAATCAGCGTGTCGCCGTAGGCGGTGCCGGTAATGACGTCGTTGTGTTCAGAGCTGATGAACTGCGGCGCCATGTTGATGGTCAGCGAGGCGCTGTCCGTCTTCCCGGTGGCATCGGTCAGGGTGTAGTTGAAGGTCTCCTTCGAGGTCATGGATGAGAGCGATACCCCGCTGTTGAGGGTATAGGTGTAATGTCCGTCAGCGGCAATCGCCAGGGTGCCGTAATGGCCGGTGATATTGACGGTGGCGCTGCCGGTGTACGGATCCAGCGTGGTGGTCACGCCGTTGTAGCCGGTAATACTGACGCGTGTATCCACCGAGTGGAGCTGATCCAGCACGCCGCCCGAGTCGGTGCCGTCAAAGATATTGCCGTTGACGGTGTGAGTACCCGTGGCGTCAAAATCAGTCAGCGAGTAAGTGGTGCCGTTGACGCTTGGGGTAATGGTAATGTTCCCGACGCTCAGCCCCGGTACGCTACCGGTATAGCTCAGCGTGTAGGTCCCGGCGTTGAGATCCAGCCCGGTCAGCGGAACGTCAATACTGCCGTTCAGTAACGAAATGCCGCCGAAGGAGCCGCTGCGGATCACGCCCGAGCCGTCGCTGATTGTCCAGTTCACCGTCAGTCCGCCCAGCGACAGCAGCGAGGCCACGTTAAAGTGCAGCGAGGCGTTATGCAGCGCGGTGTTTGGATCCACCACAAAAGTTCCGCTGCCGCTACCCTGGGTTGACGAGAGCAAGGCCGTCGTCCAGCTTGCCGTACCCACGGTGGTATCGGAGTACGCTGACGTATGGTGTACTGACGTTACATCCATCACGGCGCTAACATCGTTCACCGCATTCATCGGCTGGGCGGTTGGAGTGATGTTGAGCGATGCCGTGTCTTTCGTGCCGTTTGGCGCGGTGACGGTATAGACGAAGGTATCCGGCGTGCTGATATGGTCCACACCGACACCACTCCTCAGGGTATAGGTGTACTGACCGGATGAATTAATGGTCAGCGTGCCGTATTCCCCCTGAATGGTGGTGGTGCCAGTGCCGTTGACCGCCACGCCGTTCACTTCGGTAACCAGCGTGCCTGCTGGAACCGGGTCATTCGCCAGCACGTCGCCCGTGGTCGTCTCGCTGATACTCGATACGCTGTAGACATGATCCTGCAGAACGCTCAGCGTGTAGGCCGTCAGGGCGGTGATCCCGGACGCGGTATTCAGCAGGAACAGGTACTCCCCGGCAGGCAATTGCAGCGTTAGCTGAGATGACGTGCCGCCCAGCAGCGGGGCACGCAGCCAGCCCGACTCGACGCGTACCTGCTCGAAAGTCTGGGTGGCGTTGTTAAATTTATAGACGTACAAATCAAACACCGACGCCAGCGCCACGCCGCCCACGGAGGCCTGGATGGTCATGGTGCGAGTGGTGCCTTCCTCCACGTTATAGATAATGGGGTTGGTCATATCGTCCAGCAGGTTAAGCCCCAGCGTGTTGCCGAGATTGATACCCACCAGGGTAAAGCCGCCCTGAGACGAGGTGCCGTTATTGATTTCGTGCACGCTGGTGTCGAAGGTCAGGGCGTTGGTATCGTCCACGGCGACAATGCCGTTACTGACGGTTCCCGTTCCGAGCGACACCACCAGCTGTGCCGAGGCGCTGACGCCGTTATGGGTGATGGTGTAGGTGAAGCTCTCTGTCCGGCCAATGACTGCCGCGCTGGTGTCGGTCAGGGTGTAGGAGTAGCTGCCGTCGCGGTTAATGGTCAGCGTACCGTATTGTCCCTGGACCACCGTCCCGTCTGCATTGATGTTGGTGGTAACACCTTGCGCATTCGTAACGGCGGAGATCGTGGTTCCGGCCGGGGCGTTGTCGCTGCCAGCGGTCGGGTCTGTATCCAGAATCACGTTCCCGTTGAGGCTGGTATCGCCCGTGACCGTGCCCGGACCGGTCTCTTTCACCGCCACGTCGAGGCTGGTGTAGGAGCCGGTCGCCAGCAGGTTGGTGTTATAGCTGAGCACACGGTAGTTGCCGTCAGCCAGCCCGGTCAGGTTCAGCGATACGCCGGTGGCACCGAGGGTCAGCAGGTCAGCAAACTGCGGCTGTCCGGTGTCCACCACGGTGGTCCAGGCGCCGTTGACGTAGTGCTGCACCACCAGCTCAAGGGTGTTAAGCAGAGAGAGCACAGCCCCCGTGGCGTTGGCGTTCACCACGATATCCGCGCTCCCGCCGTTGCCCACCGTGAAGTTCACCTGCGCGGTGTCGTTCCCGAGCAGCGTCAGGACGTTGCCCACGGCGCCGACCAGCAGGAAGCCGTAGTCGCTGTACTGGCTGTTGGTGACGGTGGCCGTGGTACTGAGATCCAACTCTTCGACGTTATTGCTGGCGGAGAGCGGCACCACCGGCGCGAGCGCCGAGCCGGGCAGCGAGGTGTTGCCCGCCGCGTCGGTGGCGGTGATCTGCAGCGTCTGGCCTTCGGTCTGTTTATTCGTAAAGGTATAGCTGTAGGTGCCGTTACTGCCCGCAATGGCGGTTACCGTTGAGCCGTCCGCAAGGCGGATACTGACGGTGCTACCTGCTTCGGCATTCCCGGTTAGCACGCTACCGTCGGCGTTGAAGGTCCCGGTCGGCGCCGTTGGGGCGGTCACGTCGACGATAACGGTTGTCGAGAGCGAGATCGGGCTGGTACCGGCTGAGTTGGTTGCCGTGGCGGTAAAGGCGTGTGCTCCCTCGCTTAATGCCGGGGTCGTAAAACTCCAGTTACCGCTGGCATCCGCCACTACCGTACCCATCGACACGCCGTTGTTATACAGCGTGACGGTGGCGTTCGGCTGTGCGGTGCCGCTCAGGGTTGGCGTGGTGTCATCGGTGGTTTTACCGTTGGTCAGCCCTCCGGTAACGCTACCGACGTTATCGTCAATGTTGGCGATAACCGGCGCGTTTGGAATGTTGGTTGATGGCGCAACCACCGAGGCGCTGACGCCAGCGTTACCTGCCTTATCGGTCGCGTAGACCAGCAGCGCTTCACCGTTGGTCTGCGCCGGGGTGAGGGTAGCACTAAAATTGCCGTTACCGTCTGCCGTCGCGGTACCGAGCACCGTTCCGGTACCGCTGGTGATGGTGACGGTGCTGCCCGCTTCAGCGGTACCGGTGACCTGGGTTCCGTTAGCGATCACCTGCAGGCTGGTCGGTGCGCCCGGTGCCGTCAGGTCAACCAGGATTGTGGTCACGGTCGATGGCGTGCTGGTATTGCCCGCGGCATCGGTGGCGGTGGCGGTGAAGCTGTGCGAACCTTCCGTCAGCGTGGTGGTGGTTTGCGCCAGCGTCCAGTTGCCGTTGGCATCGGCGGTGACAGTGCCAACCAGCGTGCTACCGTCGTAGATACGCACCGTCGCATTGGCTTCGGCGGTACCGCTCAACGCTGGTCGGGTGTCGTTGGTCGGGTTATTGCCCGTCACCGGCCCGGTAACGCTGCCCACGTCGTCTACAATCGCGCTGATTACCGGTGCGGCTGGCGCGGTGGCATCCACGTTGATCACATACCCGGTGGTGGGTGCGCTGGCGTTGCCCGCCGCATCGGTGGCGGTAAACGTCAGGCTGTGTTGACCATCGCTGAGCGCTGGGGATGGAGTAAAGCTCCAGTTACCGCCGGTGGCGACAACGCTGCCAATCTGCACGCCGTTATCGAAGATTTTCACCGTCGCGCCCGTTTCCGCCGTCCCGGTGAGGGTTGGCTGCGCGTCGTTGGTCAATCCGCCATTGGCGACAGGCGTGGCGGCATTCCCGACGTCATCCACAATGCTGCTCAGCACCGGCTGCGCAGGCGGCGTGGTGTCGATGGTCAGGTTGAAGGTCGCTGACGGCGCGCTGGTGTTACCTGCCGCATCCGTCGCCTGAGCCGTAAAGCTATGTAGACCGGTTGCCAGCGAGGTGGTCAGCAGAATGCTCCAGTTTCCGCTGGCATCCGCGGTACCGGTGCCCACCAGCGTCGTTCCTTCATAAATGTTCACCGTGGCAAACGGCTCGCTGGTACCAACGAGACGCGGAAGGGTGTCGTCGGTGCTTTGTCCAGAGCTGACAGGGCCGATGATCGTGCCCACGTCATCAACCGCCTGGCTGATAACCGGCGCGTTAGGCGCAGTGGTATCCACCACCAGCGTAAAGTCAGGCGATGCGGGGCTGACGTTGCCCGCCGCATCGGTGGCCGTGACGGACCAGGTGTGGCTACCATTCGCCAGCGCTGTGGACGGGGTAAAGCTCCACGCGCCGCTGCCGTCAGTCTGGGCGGTGCCGACCTGCAGCCCGTCCTGATAGACAGTGATGGTCGCGTTGGCCGCGGCTGTGCCGCTAAGGGTTGGGGTGGTGTCGTCCGTACTCTGCCCGGAGGAGAGCGGTGTCTGAACGCTGCCCACGTTATCGCTCGCGGTCAAAATGGACGGCGCTGTCGGTGCGGAGGTATCCACCGTCAGGTTAATCGGTGCCGACGTGCTGCCGGTATTGCCTGCAGTATCGGTGGCGTTGAAGGTGATGGCATGTGGCCCTTCCGTGAGCGCGGTACCCGGGGTGAAGGTCCAGTTCCCTTGAGCGTTGACGACCGCGGTACCAATCTCGCTGCCATCAACAATGATGTGCACCGTGGAACCGACTTCGCCCGTGCCGTTGAAGGTGGGTTTTGTGTCGTTGGTGCTGTTTCCGCTGGTGAGCGTCCCGGTGACCGGACCGACATCGTCAATCACGCTGGTGACCACCGGCGTGGAAGGACCTGCGGTATCAACCGTGAAGACGAAGACCGGCGAGTTGGCTGAGACGTTACCGGCGGCATCGCTGGCGTTGATGCGAATGTTATAGCTGCCATCTCCCAGCGCCGGATTAGGGGTAAAGCTCCAGTTGCCGTTACTGTCTACCGGTGCGGTACCGATTTCCACGCCATTGTTCAGGATGTGGATGGTACTGCCGACAGCGCCTGTCCCGCTGAGCGTTGGCGTGGTGTCATTGGTGACCTGGCCGGTGGTGAGATTACCGACAATCCCGCCCGCCACGTTGTCGCTGACGGTTTCCAGCACGGGGACCGTTGGCGCCGTCAGGTCAACCACCACGCTCCAGGCGTTTGACGACAGGCTGACGTTACCCTGCGGATCGGTGGCCTTGACGGTGAAGCTGTGTGGCCCTTCGACGAGGGCGGTCTCAGGCGTAAAGCTCCACGCGCCGGTACCGTCCGCCGTGACGATGCCAAGCTGCGTATTGCCATCAAAGATCGTCACCACGCTGTTCGCTTCCGCCGTACCGGAGAGGGTAGGCGTTGCGTCGTTGGTAGTATTGCCGCTGACCACGGTCGTGGCGGTGTTGCCGACATCATCGGTGACGTTAACAATCTCCGGGGTGGTGGAGCTGGTGTCAACCACGATGGTGAAGCCTGCCGATGGTACACTCTGGTTGCCCGCCGGATCGGTTTCACGGATGGTCAGGACGTTATTGCCCTCCGCCAGCGCGGACGGCGTGAAGCTCCAGTTACCCGTCTGGCCGACCACGGTGGTGCCCAGCAGGGTGCCGTTGCTGTAAATGGAGATAGTATCGCCCGCCGTGCCGCTACCGGTCAGGGTTGGGCGGTTGTCATTGGTGGTCTGCCCGTCCGTGAGTGGACCGGTGCCCGGGCCGACATCATCAATAACTGCGCCAATAGCAGGCGCATCAGGGGCGGTGAGATCAACAGTGACGGTCGCCACCGGCGAACGTCCGCTGGTTTCGCCATTCAGCGTGGCGGTGACCTCAAAGGTGTGCGCTCCTTCACCCAGCGGCAGAGCTGGCGTATAGCTCCAGTTGCCGTTTGCATCGGCGGTCACGGTTGGCAGCAGAACCTGCACGCCATCCTGATAGACAGTGATTATGCTGCCTGGCTCTGCCGTCCCGACAAGGGTCGGCGTCGTGTCGTTTGTGGTTTTGTCTTTCACATCGCCCGTGACCGGGGTCGTATCGTCGTTGATGACCGTAATGACGGGCACGTCCGGGAGGTTCGGCTGCGTACCGGTGACGGTATAGGAGGCTTCAGGGCTGAGATTCCCTGCGGCATCCGTGGCGGTGATGGTCAGCGCCGCGCCGTCCTGCTGGGCCGGGCTGAGCGCCACGGAGAAGTTGCCGCCGGAGACCACCCCGGTACCGATCATGTTACCGCTGGCGTCTTTGACGATAATGGTGGCGCCCTCTTCGCCGGTACCGGTCAGCGGCGTCCCCTGTGCGGCCACGCTGATATTGTCCGGCGCTGCCGGAAGCACGGTATCCACCGTGACGGCAAGCGGCGCAGAGTCTCCGGAAGCGTTACCTGCCGGGTCGACCGACGAGACGGTGAAGCTGTGTGGGCCTTCCGCCAGCGTGGTGTCGGCGGTCCAGCTCCAGGTCCCATCCGACTGGACGGTGACCTGTACTGTGGATGGCGTACCGTCCACGCTGACAATCACGGTGGAACCCGGCTCGCCGGTGCCGTTGAGGGTTGGCGTACCGTCGCGGGTGTAGAGCGTCCCGTTGGTGAGCTGGCTGTCTTCAACGCTGTTAATCAGCGGGATCTCAGGATCAGTGGTATCGACGGTGACGGTATAGACCGGGCTGAGTGTGCTGAGGTTACCCGCTGCGTCAACTGCCGCAACGGTGATGTTCAGCGGGCCATCCGTCTGTGTGGGCAGGGTCAAAGACCATTCGCCGTTAACCACAACCACGCTTCCAAGCTCGACGCCGTTGTTGTAGACGATCACCGTTTCACCCGTCACACCGGTTCCGCCGACGGTTGGTGTGGTATCTGTAGTAAAACCGCCATTCGGCTCACCGGCGACGGCGCTAATCACCGGGGTATCCGGTGCGATGGTATCGACGGTGATGGTGATCCCCGTAGAAGGGTCAGAGACGTTACCCGCCTCGTCGGTGGCGGTAGCGGTAAATTCGTGGCTGCCCTCGTCAATGGCGCTTTCAGGACGCCAGCTCCAGTTGCCGTTGCCGTCTACCGTGACATTACCCACGGCGGTTGGCGTGCCGCCATCAACGCTGTCGTAAATGGTAATCACGTCATTCGGCGTGCCGGTCCCACTCAGTACCGGACGCGGATCGTTGATGGTTTCGCCATCGGCAACCGGGCCGGTTATCTGGCTGACGCTGTCGGTAATGACCGGGACCGCGGGCGCAGCCGGCGCGTCGGTGTCGATGGTGATAGTCACCGGCTGGGACGGGGCGCTTTCGTTGCCCGCGCCGTCCTTGTTGGTGACGGTCAGGGTAATGTCATAGGTGCCGTTGGGCAGGTCGGTGGATGGCGTCCAGCTCCAGTTGCCGTCGCCGTCCACCACGGCGTCACCGATTTTGTCGGTGCCGTTGTAAATCGTCACCGTATCGCCCGGATTACCGGTACCGCTCAGCGTCGGCGTGGTATCACGGGTGGTTTCCCCCGGGTTCAGCGACGTGGGTGCTGAGCCATCCGGGTTTACGGTGATGGCTGGCGTGTCCGGTGTGGCCGGTGCGACGGTATCAATCACCAGCTCGAACGGATCCGAAATCGAGGTATTCCCGGCGGCATCTGTGGCATGGATCGTCAGCGAATGCGGGCCGTCGGTGAGCGGCGTGGTAGGGGTAAAGCTCCAGCCGCCGCTGCCGTCGAGCGTTGCGGTACCGAGCAGCGTGGTGCCGTCATACACGGTGATGACCGTGCCATCCGGGGCGCTCCCCTGAAGTAACGGCTGGGTGTCATCCGTGGTATCGCCGCTGCTGAGCGGGCCTTTAACGTCTCCGGCGTCGTCGATGACGGTTGCCAGCGTCGCGACCGGCGGTGGGGTGGTATCAACGGTAAAGGTAAATCCACCGGATACCGGGCTGGTGTTACCGGCGACGTCGGTGGCGATCGCGGTCAGGGTATGCGTGCCGTCGCCAACCGGCGTGGTGGGCGTAAAGGTCCACGCGCCGCTGCTACCGACCACCGCGGTGCCAATATCGACGCCATCCAGACGGATGGTGATCGTTGAGCCGGGTTCACCGGTACCGTTGAGCGTCGGCGTTGCGTCATTGGTGGTGTCGTTGACACCCACCGGGCCGGTGCCCCCAGGGACATTATCGACAAGCTGGGTGATGGCGGACGCATCAGGCGCCGTTCCGTCAATGGTAATGGTCCAGGCGTTTGAAACGTTACCGTTGCTTGATGTCGCCGTCAGTACATGGGCACCTTCGGCCAGCGGGGTGGATGGCGTAAAGGTCCACTGGCCAGATGATGGAACAACAACCGTGCCGAGGACGTCGCCGCCGCTATGGATGGTGATGGTCGAGCCTGGCTCCGCCGTGCCGTTCAGGGTAGGGGTGCGGTCATTGGTAATCCCATTCTGGCTGATGGGGCCTGTGACGCCGGGTTGATCATCCACCACAGAGAGGATATCGGGTGTTGTGTCCGGTGCGGTGAGGGACGCAGCCGGACTCTGGTTGCCCGCCGCGTCAGTGGCTACCACCGAAAGCTGCTCGCCGTTTGTTTGTGCAGGCGAAAGGGTCGCAACAAAGTTACCGTTGCCGTCAGTGGTGGCGCGGCCAATCACGTCGCCGTTGCTGTTGGTGATGACGATTTTGCTGCCTGGCTCGGCGGTGCCGGTAACCTGGGTTCCCACCGGGTTAATGGCAATAACGGGCAGCGCCGGTGGCGTGGTATCCACGGTAAAGTTCACCGGCTGCGATTCTGCGCTCTGGTTGCCCGCCGCATCGGTTTGTTTAATGGTGATTGAGTGCGGGCCTTCCGCGAGCGGGTTGTCTGGCCTGAGACTCCAGGTGCCGTTTGGCAGCACGGTGGTTTGCCCAATTAGCACACCATTGTCATAGACCTGGATTGTGCCGCCAGGCTCTCCCCGTCCCGCCAGCAGTGGTTCAGAGGAGTCGGTGAACTGGCCAGCGGTAATTGCGCCTTTAATGGCCCCGGTCTCATCGCTCAGTACAATCGCCGTGGGCGTTGCCGGAGGGGTGAGATCCACGGTGAGGGTGAATACCGGAGAGGCGGGTCCGGTGTTGCCAGCGGCATCGGTTGCCCGAATGGTGAACTGGTGGGTGCTTTCACCAAGATTGACCGATGGCGTGAAGGTCCACGTGCCGTTGCTGCCGGTGACCGCCGTGCCAATAGCGACAGAGCCGTCATAGATGGTTACGGTGGAGCCTGGTTCGGCGGTACCCGAGAGCTGAGGACGCGGATCGTTAGTGCTGCCTCCGCTGCTTACTGTTCCTTTGCCGGGATCAATATCGTCCGTTGCGCTGCTAATGGTGGGCGCGCCGGGCGCAACCGTATCGACAACAAAACTGACGGCAGTGGATGCCGGGCTGGTATTGCCTGCCGCATCGGTCGCGGTTGTGGTAATGGTGTGGCTGCCGTTGGCGAGATCGGTGGTGGGGGTAAAGCTCCAGCTACCTTTAGCATCCACCGTAGTGGTGCCAATCTGCTTGCCGTTATCGTAGAGAGTGATGGTGCTGCCTGGCTCGCCGATACCGCTGAAGGTCGGGCGGGCATCATCGGTGCGCTGGCCGTTTTCCAGCGGGCCCGCTTTGTCGCCGGCATCGTCATTTACCAGCAGGATGTCCGGGGCATCCGGCGCGGTGGTGTCCGGAGCGGTTACGGTCGTGCCCGGGCTGGTATTCCCGGAGGAATCCGTCGCGGTGGCAGTAATTTGTTCGCCGTTAGTCAGCGGCGTCCCCAGGTCGATGGTGAATTTACCGTCGCTGCCGGTTTTACCGGTGCCGATGACGTTGCCGTCGGCGTCTTTCAGCGTGATGGTACTGCCCGGTTCGGCGGTACCGGAGACGGTTTTACCATCCGGCGAGAACTGAAGGCCGGATGGCGCATTCGGAGGAGTGGTATCCGGATCGGAAGGGTTTGTCGGCGTGCCGGGGTTGCTGCCGTTGTCATCATCGTCACCCCCCCCGCCACCACCACCGGAGCTTGCCGCCGCCGCGATGCCACCGGCGGCAACAATACCACCCAGCGCCCATGGCCAGATGGCCGCGCCACCGGTATCACTTCCGGATGCCGCAAGCAGCACGTCTGTCGACGCGATAGATTCATACGTGGCGGCCCCGGCAGGATCTTCTATCCACCATAACGCACCGTCGCTGTCCTGGAGTACCAGCTGGCTTACGCCCTGCGCGTCCGTGACGTAGAAATTTTTAAGGGTTATTACTTCCCCTGAGTGCAGTGTCACCACCAGATCGTTACCACTTCGCGCGAAATGGGAGACATCAGCTCGCTCTACATGAAGCTCAACGATAGAGGAATGGCTCAGCGTAACCTGTGTGCCTTCCGTCGTCGTTTCCACGCCAGTAAGTTTTGATATAACAGAGATTTGGCTCATTTCGTTATGACTCCAGCAGAGTTACCGTGAACGGCGAGCAAGACGAGCCATCTCTGTAGAAGGTAAAGGGCGCCCCCGGCGGAGTGACTGTTAATTAAACAGTCCTCACCGTCTTTTTTAGAGCGAACGATGCCCGCCAGAATTCAGAGTGGCAACATCAGAGCGAATCTAATTACATATGAAAGAAATACGTTTTATTTGTGTTTTGCGTCTTTTAAAACCCTGTAATTAATAGAGGAATTCGTTTTGAGGAGATAAAAATGATATAGCCAGAAAACTCTGAATGTGCAAATTAAGCTTGCGTAAATAAAGGGGTAAACAATGAAGAGGGCATTAATGTATTGATGGTGTTTATTGATGTGTTTTTCTATCGTTATGTTTTTAATGTCTTTTTATTTTCCGTGTGTTGTGACTTAGTCATCCTGAAGATGCAGTGTAATTATTGGTGGGAGATGTTTTAAATATAATTTAAATTGTGATTATTTAATCATGCTTAATGTGTGTTTAAGTTAGGGTAACGTTTTTGATATAAGATATATTATATCACCGGTGTAATAAAATATATTCTTGTAGGGGGTTAAAACTCTGCTAGCGGTTGCAGGATAATAATAATGGGAAGATAGATATAAAATAACCTGATTTATTTTCAATGTGATTACGTCGCAGGCATGATTTTCTGGACGGTAAAAAATCGCGGAAGAATGAATAAAAACCGCCGGTCGGGCGTTTACTGACGTCACTCCCTTCTAACCCAGGAGCTTTATATGAACACGACCTCGTTTCGCCTGATCCCGGTGCTGATTTTTTCCCTGCTGTCTCCGCTGGCGCTGGCAATGGGCGATAATAGTACCGAGAGCAAAACGCCCGACTGTCCTTCCGGACAGGTGTATGACAGCGCCACCCAGAAATGCGTGCCGGACAAGAGCAGCAGCCTCAGCGATCAGGACAAAACCAACTATGCGTACCATCTCGCGAAGAAAGGGGAGTACCAGGCGGCGCTGAATCTGCTTGATTCACTGAAAAATAGCAATACGGCTGAAGCGTGGAACTATCGCGGGTTCGCCACGCGCAAACTTGGCCGTACGGACGAAGGCATTGGTTACTACCAGCGCGCGCTGGCTATCGCACCGGATTATGCCAAAGCCCGGGAGTATCTCGGTGAAGCGTGGATGGTAAAAGGACGACCCGATCTCGCGAAAGAACAACTGAAGGTGATTCCCGGTATTTGTGGCCAGTCCTGCGAGGAGTATCGCGACCTGCAGGCCGCCATCAACGGACATCCGGAATCCTGATTTTCTCGTGGAGGGAAAACTCATCGCAACCAGTGAGGTTCGTCAACAGTTAGCCGCACACCTGTCGCGTCTCTGGCGCTATGGACTGGTGTTGTCGCGCAACAGGGATATCGCCGAAGAGCTGGTTCAGTCCACCTGCGTGCGTGCGCTTGAAAAAAGCAGCCAGTATACGCCGGGCACACGCATCGACAGGTGGCTGTTCGCGATCCTGCACTCCATCTGGATCTCTGAACTTCGGGCGCGATACGTGCGTCAGGGGCAGGGATTTGTGGCCAGCGACGAACTCCTCGCGCCGGATACCCGCGAACAGGATGAGACGCGCCTGCATTATCTGAAGGTGATGCAGCGCGTTAACGCCTTGCCCGAAGCCCAGCGTAACGCGGTATTTTTGGTTTATGTCGAAGGCTTTACCTACCAGGAGGCGGCGGACACGCTGGCAGTGCCGATCGGTACCGTGATGAGCCGGCTGGCCACGGCACGGGCTCGGCTTGCCAGGTCCGTCGACGCACTGCCTCCGGTAAAGGAGAAACGTTCTTGAACGCGCACCGTTTTGCACCGCCCTATAACGACGACGCTATCGTGGCATGGATAGATGGCGAGATGTGCCGCGCCGACGCACAGCAATTTGAAGAGCATTTAAACAGTGACGAACGCCTCTCCGGGCGAACCGCCGAACTGATGAAAAGCAGCCAGGATTACGCCGGGGCGTTTGCCTCCCTGCTGGATGATGCGCCTCTTGAGACGATGCAGGCGCGTCTGACGGCGCTTCCTGACCCACGGCCCTCCACGCCAGCTGGCGTCAGCAGGCGGGCGCTGATTGCCGCGTCGGTCAGCTTTTTGATGGTCGGCTCCGGGCTGGGCTACCTGCTGCGGCCCGCTTCCGCGCCAGCGGATGAGAACGCCCATATTCGCGACCTCGAAGCGCAATATATGTCCCTGTACAGCGTCGAGACGCTGCTGGATATGGACAGCGCAGCGCCGGTCCTGCAGCGCGGGCTCGAACGGGCGGCGCAGGATATCGGCATGAAGCTAACTATGTCGCAGCTTATTCTGCGAGGGGCTGAGCTTAAAATGGTGCGCATGCTGCGCTATGAAACGACCTCTATCGCGCAGATTGCCTGGCTCAACGCCGACTACGGCCCAATGGCGCTCTGTATCTCGCCTGTCGATGAGAAGGCGACGGCCTCGCTCCGCCAGGAGCAGCGGCACAGCATGAACCTGGCGTGGTGGCAGGATGCGGGCTATCAGTTTGTCCTGATTGGCCGCAATCCGCCGTCTCACCTGCGGGCAAACGCGGAGCAGCTACAGCGCCTCATCTCAGGATGACGGCACATCGTTCGTCTTGATTGCAATGGCAATGGCTATACGATCGTCCACGACCAGCGCAAACTTATCCATTCCATAGGATGCGCGCGAGATCGCCGTGGTGGCATCAAGCCGGGGGGACTGTGCATGCGGGTCTTTCAACACGGCCTCCAGGATCACCGGCCGGGCAATGTTTCGTACGATCAGCGTGCCGAACACCCTGAACCGCCCGGCGCCCAGGGCGACCACGCGTGAGCTGATGAACTCGATGGTCGGGTAGCGCTCGGATTCAAAAAACATGTCGCTTTTCAGCTGCCAGGTGAGCAATTTGTTAGAAGCCACCAGAGTTGATACGGGAATGGTGACGTGAATATGGTCGTCGACGTCGTTATCCGGGTTGAGCGTCACGGCACCCGTCACGCCGCTGAACGTCGCCCAGGAGAGAATGCCGCCGAAGGCATGCCACGATAGCCGAATAGCGGTGTTATCGCTGTCGATAAGATAGCTTTTTGGGGCGGCGTACAGGGAAGGACATAACAGAAGGGCGGTCAGAATGGCAAAAAGGCGATACATAGTGGTTTCTCCGATAAACGCGCACTGCGTAAACGCCTGAGGGGCTAATTGTATTCGAAGAAATAAAAAAGGCCGCAAGCGCGGCCCTTTTTTGAGCGTAAAGATTACTCAGTGACTTTCTTTTCCAGCTCGCTGGCACCTTCTTTGGTTTTGTTCCAGCCTTTCTCAGCGCCTTCTTTAGTGGCATCCCACCCTTTCTCGGTGCCTTCTTTGGTTTTATGCCAGGCTTTCTGGGAATCTTCGCTGACCTTGCTGCCCAGGCTTTCGCTTTTACCTTCTGCAGCATGCTGCTGTTTCAGCTTCAGCTCTTCACCTTTGTTCTGCTCTTCGTGCAGTTTTTGCTTCGCCTCATTGGCGTTTGCGTTCGCTGCCGCGACGGTATCATCAGTTGCATGTGTGGTCGCAGCAAATACTGGGGAAGCCAGCAGAACGGCAGATAATGCGATAATTGTTTTTTTCATAATATCCTCATTTAACGTTTTCGGTTATGAGCGTGATTCAGCTTGGCACAGGCGAAGCGGGATGGCTTTAGGAAAAAACTGTAATGAGATCAATGCATCCTGACGCGGGGTATTTTGCCTAAGGATTATCCAAAGGATAAAACGCCTATTTCTGCGAGGGCGGCGAGGGTCAGGAGAATGAAAAGTATGACGGTTATGGGTCTGTACATGGTGGGGTTCCTTCCGTGTGGGGCGGCTAATCCGTAGCGCTGGGTGGTGTAGGTTATTTTCCACAGGAGATGGGGGAGGGTGTTGATGCTTGTCAATGCCAGAGGAGTACAACATAAACTACTGGCCGGTGGATACTGTGTGGATTCAATCTATACAGCAGTGAAGACAATAAACAGGTACAAAAAAGCCCACAGGGCTTGCGCCGTGCGGGCTTTCAGGACTTCATCGGATGACTCTGGTAATCACCGATGGAGAATTTTGGTGGGCTGGCTGAAAGCGACACCAAATACTAACTATCTGATTCTTTGAGCAATGTAGCGGGAATCAATGTCACAGCAGTATGGCACACCAAACTTGCTAATTTCAAGTGAGGAATACGTTAGTATTAAAAAGTGGCCACTAAATCACTCATGTTGTTACGTGCCTCTAGGTATCTAGCTCTAACGACATTTACATTCTGACCATCCGGCATTGTGTAATTTGTCTGATAGGGTAGTAAAAATAGCGGAATACCAAGACTTGCGGATACTTTTCCAGAAGTATGGAAATCTTTAACTTCAGAAAGGTAGTTATTGCTCCAATCGGCCACATTGTTAACTGGTGTTTGCGAAGGGCTAAATAAATGATTGTGGTGGCTATATAGTTGATAACCGAATAGCGATAAATCATTCTGTATTGAATTATAAGCCGTTGCAACACCAACATTTGTGGTAAAGTTATTGAAAACAAAACGGTCCATTTTGGGGAGGCTTAATTGATATTGTGCGACTTGGCTATGGAAGGTAACAATATTCTGAGCATAAGTCTGAGATGCTGCAGTGGGATAAATTCCATAAAGTAAAGTTGTTATTCCTTTTAGCCCCTCAAGAGATGAGTAGTCTGCCATCATCGGAATAACCAACCTGTCTGATGAGACAAGGGCCATTTGAGTATATATAGAAAAACTGGGGTTGCAATCAATAAAAACTACTAAATTATCATATTGCTGACTATCGAACTCAAGCGTACAGAGTCTTCTCAATGCAGTCATGAATTCTGGCCAGGCATTTCTATTCGCCGGGTTAATAACTGCATAGCTAAGAGCTAAGGTTAAAGACTCTAAAAACGAATCACCAGCAATTAGATATAGATTATCACTCAAGCGGTTATTGTATTGGTTAACTTGGACTTTAAATGAACGGTGAATCGCCACGGATAATCTAGACACTTCCTAGCCGTTGATAATACTGGTTTTCATATTCTGTCGGTGACATCTGATCGCTGGAACCATGCCGACGCTTACTGTTATAAAACATTTCGATGTAATCAAAAATATCGCTGCGGGCTTCTTCCCGCGTTCCGTAGATCTTTTTCTTTATCCGTTCGCGTTTCAACAACTGGAAAAAGCTTTCTGCAACCGCATTATCATGGCAGTTACCGCGACGGCTCATGCTGCCCTCCAGGCCGTGTGATTTCAGGAACGACTGCCACTCATGGCTTGTGTACTGACTGCCCTGATCCGAATGAACCAGCACCTGTTTTTGGGGATTACGGCGCCATACAGCCATCAGCAGTGCGTTCAGGACAATGTCCTTTGTCATCCGGGATTGCATGGACCAGCCGATAATTTTGCGTGAGAACAGATCAACAACCACGGCAAGATACAGCCAGCCTTCGTGGGTCCTGATGTAGGTTATGTCCGTTACCCAACGCTTATCCGGAGCATCCGGATTGAACTGTCGCTGGAGCCTGTTGGGCGACACGATACTGGCCTCGCCTTTACGTGCCCGCGGGCTCCGGTATCCGACCTGAGCCTTTATCCCGACACGTTTCATCAGTCGCCAGACTCTGTTCACTCCGCACTGTTGCCCGCTGTCACGCAGATCCAGATGGATTTTGCGATAACCATAGACGCATCCCGATTCCAGCCAGAACTGTTTAATCTGTCCTGTCAGTCTCAGGTCTGCCTGATGGCGTTGTGAATGCGGCTGCTGAAGCCAGGCGTAAAAACCACTGGGATGAACATCCAGCACCCGACAGAGCAGGCGAACAGGCCAGCAACAGGTGTTGTCACGGATAAAGGCGTACCTCAGTCGGACAGCTTTGCGAAGTACGCCGCGGCTTTTTTTAATATGTCCCGTTCGTCGGTAACCCGCTTCAGCTCTTTCTGGAGACGGCGGATCTCGGCCTGAGCATCTGACTGTTCTTTATTAGCGGAAGAATCCGGACCGTACTTCTTTATCCAGGCGTAAAGGCTGTGGGTGGTGATATCGAGACGTGTTGCAACGCTGGCAACAGAATAACCGCGATCAACAACCTGTTTGACTGCTTCAATTTTAAACTCTTCGGGATAACGCTTACCGCTCATGGGCACCTCTCTTTAAGCCATCTTAAATGACTCTGAGGTGTCTGTTAAACCCGTGGCGATTCACGGCGTATGTTTGTGAAGTTTGAATTACCTTTTAGTAACCAATCGAAAAAACCAACAACATTCCCTCTGGTCTGCTGAGCTTGTAGGGTCTGGTTGTTCCTATATCCGTTATGTGCTCCACCTAGCAAGTATTGCGAAATGTTTGCTTGCGGGCACATATCGATTACTAGAACCTGAGTTCTTGGATTATTATATGCATATTGTGATGCAATATTAAATCCTAATGTGGTTTTTCCTACACCGCCTTTATTATTATACATTGAATATATAGTAATGCTCATTTCTATGTCCTTATTGGGATTCAAGTATTATGCCGTGAGTAGTTAAATGGGTGAAATGTCTCTAGTCATGTGGTGACCACCCATGAGGATTGTCTCTCAATATTGTTGTTAAAAGCAAATTCCGTGAGCGCGACAATGTTATCTTATTGATTTTTATCGATAAATATTTTCTTGCGGTTGTGGGTTATAGATGCGTAATTGTAAGACTTTTCTCCTTAAGCAAAATTTACTTTCAAATAAAACCTTAAAGAGATGAATCCAACTCCTAACTGGAAGCTGAATTCATTTATGGCTGGGGGCTATTTCCAACTACAAGCTCTCCAGTCCCCTTTATCCCATAAGTAGAAACGGACCACACCGTTTTTCACCAGAGGAAGAATTTTGGCTCTTACCTCCCCGTTGCTGAAAGTGAGGATTGCCCCTTCGTTATCTATCTGTTTTCGTGATCTCCGTGCGAGGGTTCCGTAATCTTTGACTGTGAGGTAACCGTCATCCAACGTCTTGTTCATGTGCACATTTCGTCCTCCCAGCTACGTTACGGAAGTCTTGTAAGTTTGCATAAGGTTTAATGCCGTGAACAATGCTTGCAAACTCAATCTTATCGATGAGCTCCTTCATACAAGTAACATCGGTTAACAATGAACTACCATAGGGGCTACCTTGATGTCCCATTAAACGGTTTAGGTATTCATCAGTTGCATTCAGCATTACTAACTTGTCGCGAAAAGCGTGTCTGAAGGTATAAAGAGTTGAACTCGGATCTAGGCCCTGCTTACCGCGAATGTTACGGTTAAACCACTCTCCGGGTTTATGTGAGTGGTAGCCTTTGATCGCCTTAATCTCTGGGAATAGTCGGCTGTTTCCACCTACCAAAGTGCGGAAATCATGTACATATCTCAAGAAGCCAATTTCCAGTAGACACTTATGCAGAGGGATATAGCGTAAGGCGTTGGGCGTTTTTAACCTTTGTTCATCAAAACGCTTATCAATGCGTATATGAAGTGGTCAACAAAAACTGGCCACCGAGTTAGAGTTTTTCCAGTATCGATTTTCCGATTCGTTTGGGGGTAACCCACCGTTATATTCGTGCGGTCTTAGTGCGCTGTAATATCCAACGATATAATCCGTTATGGCGTGAGCTGCCTCGCTGAAGCTTACGTAACCCACCACCGGTATCCATTCGTTCTTCAGACTTCTGAAGAAGCGTTCCATTGGGCTGTTATCCCAGCAATTTCCGCGCCGGCTCATACTCTGCCTGATCTGGTATCGCCACAATAACTGCCGGAACTGCCTGCTCGTATAATGACTGCCCTGATCGCTGTGGAACATCACCCCGCCGGGCTTACCACGGGTTTCCCATGCCATTTCCAGCGCTTTCATGGTGAGCCTGCTGTCCGGCGAGAACGACATGGCCCAGCCCACTGGTTTTCTTGCGAACAGGTCGAGAACAACGGCGAGGTACGCCCAGCGCTTACCCGTCCAGATATAGGTCACATCACCGCACCACACCTGATTTGGCTCGGTCACGGCGAACTGCCGTTCAAGGTAGTTAGGGATAGCAACATGTTCATGACCACCACGTTTATACCGGTGAGTCGGCTGCTGACAGCTGACCAGCCCCAGCTCTTTCATGAGCCTGCCAGCAAGCCAGCGTCCCATCTGGTAGCCTCTCCGGGTTGCCATTGTGGCGATGCTTCTTGCTCCGGCCGAACCGTGGCTGATGCCATGTAGCTCAAGTACCTGACTGCGTAATACAGCCCGTCTGCCGTCTGGTTTTTCAGGACGGTTTTTCCAGTATCTGTAGCTGCTGCGATGAACCCCGAACACATGGCAGAGTGTGACCACAGGATAATGCGCTCTGAGTTTCCCGATTATCGAGAACTGTTCAGGGAGTCTGACATCAAGAGCGCGGTAGCCTTTTTTAATATTTCATTCTCCATTTCAATGCGTTGTAGCTTTTTCCTCAGCTCACGTATTTCGATTTGTTCTGGTGTTATCGGAGAGGCTTTTGGTGTTTTGCCCTGACGCTCATCACGCAGTTGTTTGACCCATCTTGTCATTGTGGAAAGGCCAACATCCATAGCTTTGGCGGCATCTGCCACCGTGTAGTTCTGGTCAACAACCAGTTGAGCGGATTCGCGTTTAAACTCTGCGCTGAAATTTCTTTTTTTCATTGGAGCACCTGTGTTGTTCTGAGGTGAGCATATCACCTCTGTTCAGGTGGCCAAATTCAGTGTGCCACTTCAATACACCACACCTTACCCACCAGCTCGATGTCATCAACATATAGTAAACATGCCTCGTTCGGGCGAATGCCTGTAAAGAGGCAGAGCAAAGGAAGCCAGAAGTGATGTGGATGTTGAATTTTGGTGGTCACAAGACCTTGATGCTCAGTAAAGATCTGATGTTTAAACACTTTTACTGCATCTGACCTGCTCCCCGTTGATTAGTACACCCCGATGTTAGTAATGTCTTCATAAGCCACATGAGGACATCCCCATGAAGAAGCGTTTTTCCGACGAACAGATCATCAGTATTCTCCGCGAAGCCGAAGCTGGGGTACCCGCCCGTGAACTCTGCCGCAAGCATGCCATTTCCGATGCCACGTTTTACACCTGGCGTAAGAAGTATGGCGGTATGGAGGTGCCTGAAGTTAAGCGCCTGAAGTCGCTTGAGGAAGAGAACGCCAGACTCAAGAAGCTGCTTGCCGAAGCCATGCTGGATAAAGAGGCGCTTCAGGTGGCTCTTGGGCGAAAGTACTGACGACAGACCAGAAGCGGGAAGCCGTGATGTTGATGTGTGATGCGACCGGTCTGTCGCAACGTCGTGCCTGCAGGCTTACAGGTTTATCCCTGTCGACCTGCCGCTATGAGGCTCACCGTCCGGCTGCTGATGCGCATTTATCAGGGCGCATCACTGAGCTGGCACTGGAGCGCAGGCGTTTTGGCTACCGTCGTATTTGGCAGTTGCTGCGCCGTGAAGGGCTTCATGTTAATCATAAGCGCGTGTACCGGCTTTATCACCTCAGTGGCCTGGGCGTAAAACGCAGAAGACGTCGTAAAGGGCTGGCAACAGAACGTCTGCCGCTGCTCCGTCCGGCGGCGCCCAATCTGACCTGGTCGATGGATTTCGTCATGGACGCACTTTCCACCGGTCGCAGGATCAAGTGTCTTACCTGCGTCGATGATTTCACAAAGGAATGCCTGACGGTCACTGTTGCCTTTGGGATTTCAGGCGTTCAGGTCACGCGTATTCTGGACAGCATTGCACTGTTTCGAGGCTATCCGGCGACGATAAGAACTGACCAGGGGCCGGAGTTCACTTGCCGTGCACTGGATCAATGGGCCTTTGAGCATGGTGTTGAGTTGCGCTTAATCCAGCCGGGCAAGCCAACGCAGAACGGATTTATTGAGAGCTTTAACGGACGATTTCGCGATGAATGTTTGAATGAGCACTGGTTCAGCGATATCGTTCATGCCAGGAAAATTATTAATGACTGGCGGCAGGATTATAACGAATGCCGCCCGCACTCCACGCTGAATTATCAGACACCGTCTGAATTTGCAGCGGGCTGGAGAAAGGGTCATTCTGAGAATGAAGATTCCGACGTTACTAACTGAGTGTTGTATCTAATCGTGGGGGCAGGTCACATCTTCGTCAGAAGTCGCATGTCTCGCTGCTTTATTGCTCTGTTTCGGCTCGGGTAGTGGTTCTTTAGGTATGGGATTGTCTTCAGGCAGATACCCTGTATCTAGCATCCATTGAAAGAAGCGGCGTACCTTTTCAAGATGATCGTTAGCAGTAGCCGTTGCGATAGTTTTGGACGCCTTTTTCTTAGAAATAAGCTCGAGCAGTGGAGTTTCGAGCATTTCTTTGGCTTTGAGTTTCTCAGGTAATGATGCAAGTAACTCACGAAACTCTCTACCGCTGGATAATGAGATCTCCGAAATGGGCACATTGCCGAAGAAACTGAAGGTCAGTGCGAGCGAGTGAGCATATTTGTCCTGACTCTTCTGCGAGTGTTCTTTGCTTGCGTTCTCGGCTTGGTACTTGCTGATCATATCTGAAAGAAAATGAACATCAGAATGGGGCATCTCTTGTGAGGAAACTGGGCTAGTTGTAAGCCAGTCAGCATCCCCACCAAGAAATAATTGCTCTGGTATCCTGCAAGGATTTAACCTTGGCTTGCGCCACCATGCGAGCAATGACTTGGTAATCGTATTCACTGAGAGTAGCTTTGAGGTGTGGCAGTTCGTCCAGAACGGTACTTGCTTCGGCCCGGTGCAGAGATGGTTTATCATCGTATGCGATGCGTTCTTTCAAATCAGAGACAACCATATCTAATGTCTCAAGATAATCGTTCAGATTGCCTTCATTACGTGTAGAGCCGCAGAACCAATGTTCTGTTTCCTCGGCGGTCCATTCGGCAACTTTGGCTCGAAGTTTTGCTCTGATTTGCTCTTGTGCTGATTTGTCCATCACGCCATTCTTCAGTTTCTTGGGGGCCCCCAAAGAAGCAACCATCTGTTAGCAGAGTGTCTGTAAACGCAGGGCAAGAAGACGAGCACGCTGAAAGCTTGCTGTTTGCAGGCTCAGTCTGTATTCGATTGCATTGCCCTCAGATACGAAACGCTTCCTGAACCACCAGGTGTGGTTACGCTTATAGAGGTAATGGGGGATGTTGTTTGATGGCATATGGTACACTCCTGAGTCACAGTTGTGCCACACGCCCAAAGAAAAACGGCCTGAAACTCTAAGAGAATCAGGCCGTTATATTTGGTGGAGCTGGCGGGAGTTGAACTCGCGTCTGAAAGATATTCAACCAATTGAAAATAAACAACATTTCCACTGTGGTAGGCCTCAGGTGCATTTTACGTGCATATTGAGGTCTGTCTAACGTCCTGATTCTGTCCAACATTTTGAAATATTTCCCCCGCTACAGCGCGGCTGAAATCGCGGTTTTACCGTCATATTCAGCCAGGTATTTACCGTAGTTGCGGAATATCATTTCCGGCCCTTTGTGGCCCATCTGTCCGGCAAGCCAGAAGAGGTTAACGCCCTGGCTAATATGCTTGGTGGCGAATGTGTGCCGCGTCTGGTACGGGTTACGATAGCGCACGCCAGCTTTTTTCAGGGTCGGTACCCATGCTTTTTTACGGATCGCGTCGGCGTTCGCCCAGGGTTCTCCCGTTTTTGGATCGCTGAATATGAACTCACTTTTCATAAAGGTGTATTGCTTCTGCGCCTTCAGTGCAGCCAGTGCCTCACTGTTCAGCTCAACCTTACGGGTACCGGCTTTTGTCTTGGTGCCTTTGAGTACCCCTACGACACTGGCCGCCTGTACGTGAGCTGTGTTCGCTATGGTGTCGAGATCAGGCCAGCGCAGCGCGCACAGTTCGGAACTACGCAGACCGGTATTGAAAGCAAAGCGGAATAGGTTTTCCCATTCCGGATACCTGCAACTCTGGTAAATAGCGATGGTTTCCGCTGGTGTGAACGGGTCAACCTCGTAATCATCGGCGCTTGGGCTGCTGTCGATCACGTGATACCGGCTGGCGCTGACGAGGGTTACCGGGTTAATGGTCAGCAGGCCATCCGTAACAGCTTCATCAATGGCGCTGCGCAGAAACGAAAGGTTATTCCTGGTCGTTTTCAGCTTTGTTTTCCGGCTGGCTATCCAGTTTTTAAGGACCGCTGGCGTCAGTTCTGACACGTGGAGTTTATGCAGAGCTGACAGCGCCGACAGGCATTTTTCATAACCGTTGATAGTCGACGGGGACAGGTTGCGGTTCTGGCAGATTTTCAGGTACTCGTCCAGGTAAGACTTTATGTTTTTGGTTTTCTTTACCACCCCGAACAGCTCCAGCTTTTTGGAGTTGGGGAAATATTTCGCATATTCAAAGGTGCCACTGACGATCTGGTTTTGTATCTCCCCGAGCAGGCGCTCGGCGTACTTCACACCGCGCGCGTTTGCTTCCATTTTGGAGAGGGGCTCCCGGCACAGAACCCCTTTGTATGTGAAAGTGATAACCAGAGTGTCGCCAGTTTTATGCTGGCGGATGGTTACTCCTCTTGGGAGAGATAATGATCCTTGTTCTTTCTTGCCCACTTTGAAACCTCCGTTAAGTCAATCCAGCGTTCTTTAACGCCATCGACTTTTAATACATGTACTCCCTCCTTCCATAACCCCCTTTGTATCCGTTTGTTAACGGCTTCTACCGTTTCCCCCGCGTCCCTGCAGTACGTAGAAAGGGGTACACAGTCAAGACTCATGACTGACCTCCCGCCCGAAAGCCTGGGCATTTTCCAGTTCATTAACTGCATAAATCAGGGCGTTGTGATGAGCGCGAAAACCACCATCGAGTTCGCGAGCAGCTCTGTCGCGCAAGATGTCGATCGCATCCTGATAGTCATTCTGGCAATCGGCTGACTTTTCAGCCGAACTGGCCGGCAGATCCCCCAGCACCATCAACATGTTTTCCGGATCGATGGGAATGGTGGCGAGCCCCAGCTCTTTGGCCTCCACCGCTAAACGGGTCCAGCGTTCAATAATCTCAGTGGTACCTTTTTTCATGGCATGCCTCAGAAACCTATCAAAAATTTATACTCAATCAGCGCGCCGAACACGACGGCCACCAGCAACAGGCCAAACAGCAGAGAAAGGAAGAATGCTTTCATTTTCTGTCCTTCAGTTTGCTGTATCGTTCATGGCTCATTACTTCCCAGTTCTGGCCGCCGTCTCGGGACAGCAGCCGCCAGCGGCGATTAACCCTCAGGCTCAGGTTTCCGGAGCCGTGCATACGGCAGGGATGAATCCGCCTGGCTCTGAACTGGCGGAGGACATGGACCGCCTGCAGATGCACCCACTCAGGAATTCGTATCGCTGTCAGGGCCATTGTCCTTCTCTCCTGCAGGTGGGGTGATCGTGTAACCGGCGCGTTCAGCCATCCATAAAAAAGTCTCCAGCGATGCTGTAACCTCGCCGTTCTGAACCGGGCGCGCGTGGATAACTTTCCCGTTCTCGATTGTCAGCACGATATTTACTGGTTCGTGCGTGATAATTGGTGTCTGATCACTCATGGCTTGTCTCCGCTGTGACTGATTTTTGTTTCTTGGCAAACTCGACCAGCTCAGCAATGAGATAGTCGATTAATGCCTTTCCGCTTTCTGTCAGGAACTCACCGCTGCCATTCACATCTACGGCGTTGCTGTAAATTCCTCTGATGGCTTTTACGCCGTCAATATTTCCGTATTCACTGAGAGCCAGTTTTTCGAATCGTCTCAACAGACCATCAAGCAGTATTTCTGTTAATTCGATGGTGTTTATTCCCCCCTTAGGCATATTAATAATGATGCAGGTGCTTCCGGTTTTACGCTGGTGGCGTAATAACGCAGTCTTTAAGATTCGTCGGCGATACGTAGTGATTAAGTTATCCATTTATTTAATCTCCCTTTGCGTATCTTCATTCGCTAAAACGATTGTTTCTTCCCTCTCTGTCCAGCTATAAATTAAACTGGCTAGGTCATAAGCTAGACCTAAAAGGCCATCCAGTTGGTCGCGGTCAAATTGTTCGTGGTGTGCGTGAATTGTTTGCATTAAGGCATTTAACTGCTCAGCTTTAACATTCACGCCTTGTATATCTTGGCGTTCTTGAATTGGCATTGTTTACCTCCCATATGCTTTTTTAAGATAAAGCCTGGCGATTACTTCGTAACCACACGCCGCATAAAGGCACGCTGTTCTATATGCCGTTTTGTCTTTGATGAAAGTCATATGAAGTGCCTCACAGCTAAAGAAGCGACAACCCTTCCGTGAATACGCATATCTTTTTGCTCACCAGAATTAAGAGTGAAAGTTTGGTAATGGAGATTGTCAGAAATAATCTTTAATGCCCCGTCCGGTAAGGGTTCAATTCGCTTGATGAAGAGGCAGTTACGGCCAAAAACATCGCCCGTAAAAACATAGATGCCGGGGGTAAGAACGCGGCCTCCACAATCAACAAAAGCTACAACCTCACAGGGTTCGATAGTCGGCTGCATTGAATCACCTTCCATCCTGCAGCTCTTAACTCTGTTTCCAAAATCATTAATATTGTCAGAACCGAACAGCATTTGTGGTATTTTAATTGGCTCGTTAAAAGAAAGTGAATTTTGCATTTTCATTTCCTCGGGGTGAGTTTGGTCACACCATTTAAGGTGTTTTATTAATTGTTTTTATTTATAGTGATTTGATTTCGAAGTTATTTATTTGTTCGTTTACTTCTTCTAATGTTTTTACAACTAAAGTAATTAATGCGTGTTCTCTTATTTCTTCCTCGGAGGTCATTTTTTCAAGGAGTAACCATAATAAAGATGAACAACAAGTTATATCGTGCGCCCAACTCATGACCATAGAGCTTGTTTCTTCTTTATTGAGAACTACAGTATCAGTTATCATTGTTTATTCTCCGGCCAGTCATGTCCGATTTCGCGATTTATAACTGAAAGATTTTTCTTTAATTGGTTAATGCAAATTTGAATGAGGGCTGCTGGCTTATAGCCAGTATCTGGATCAGATTCGGCATATTCAAGCACGTTTACCACGCGATCAATATCCATAGCTAGCTTATGGATGTGACCATTTTCAGATACCAATTGTTGAGTGCTCATCTTGCTGCTCCGTTTGCTTGTTGATGATTAAACAATACATAACGTATTAATAATCGTCAATACAAAACGGATTAATCTGATGTATTAATTTTTATCCCTATGTTTGTTAAGGTTTTTTTTGTTTGATTTCGTGACAGAGGGGATAAAAAAAGCCGCTTTCGCGGCTTGTGCACTATGGCAGGTTGGTTATTTTTGCATCGACCACGACGCCGATAATACGGCAATTACCATTAATGGGAATGATCGGGTATTGAGGGTTTAACGGCTTGAGGAATCGTTGACCAGCATCGATAACTAGCTTTTTGAAAGTGGCCTCGTTATCCCCATCGAGCTTAGCGACAACTAACTTTCCGTTGATGGGTTCAACCTGAGGATCGACCAATATAGCCATGCCTTCAGGAATGCTAAGCCCAGCTGGCGATGTCATCGAATCCCCTCTGACATCTAACCAGAATGAATCTTCTGAACATTCCACGGTTGTATCATACCAGCGGTCGATCGCGCGCCTATGATATGGTTCCACTGCTTCCATCCAATCCCCTGCGCTGACCCAGCTGATTACGGGGTAGCTTCCTTTCGATTCATTCATGGCGTGAAATGACACATTGTGATCAGCTCTTGCGTCGCTCACTGCGCCGTCAGCGTCAACCACAAAACCTGGCATTTGTAGAATTTTAAAAATTTTTGCTATGACCTCCAGGTTAGGTTCACGTCTTCCGTTCAGCCAATGGCCTAGCCCACCCTGTGTCATACCGAGTGCTTCAGCTAGCTGTTCTTGAGTCATTCCGACTTCTTTCATCCTGGATTTGGCCAGGTCCTGCCATCTCTGTTTCATAGACATGATTATTACAATCCGTATTTTTTGAGCAACTTCCATTTTGTATTATTGTTTTATGTGTGTATAGTACGTTATGTATTATTTAGATAGGAACTATCCGAATGAGCGGTATTAAGAGCTTAAGGCTGAAAGCAAAAGTGACCCAGGGGGAGCTGGCAGCGTTGATCGCTAGCTCTCAAGGGGCCGTTAGCCACTACGAAACTGGTCGTCGAATCCCAGATATTGAAGTTGGGAAACGCATTGTGAGCGCCTTTAAGCAGCTCGGATATGAAACCAGTCTGGATGAGGTTTTTCCCGATGAACATACCGGAGAGCAACTTCGATAACGCACTGCTGCCGGATACCCACTCACAAGCTGATGCCGGGTGGATTAAGCAGCAGTTACTAAGCCTGACACCAACTGCACGACAAAAAGCTATCCAGCGTTATGCCGCTGTGTATCAGGAGACTTTCGAGGCTGAACCCGTTTCCTACCGCAAGGAGAACCGGGCAAGGCATGAAGCAAACACAAGGCTTCGCCTGTTTGTGAGAAATCAAGGCAGAGCTTTACAGGGGTATACCGCCGAACCTCCCCTGGCTGGATCGCAATCGCGCTCCTCATTGTTTCGGGTTTAAAGGTACCCGAACAGAAGCAGGCTTAAAGGTGCCTGTTCAGGTTGGCAACCAACTGACCCAACTCCTCATATGTACTAGGTAAGTAGTACGTTTTTATGGGGAAGAGGGAAAGGGGGGTAAGGGGGGGATTGGGTGTAGGGGCAGGAATAGGGTCTTTTCCAACAGGAGAGATCCATTGGTTAAGTAGATCACTGTCTTAAGGCGCAATTTAAAAAAACGCCCGTATCAGCAAGGTAGTACAAAGCGCTCAGGCGCTGAGAAACGAAAAGGGTTCTTCCTGGAAGAGTGAATTTTCAGAGGAGCTGAATCAGAAGGGAGGCTGGCAGCCTTTGGGGAGGCCACCAGCCATGTGAGGGGGAATCCATGAAAACCACATCACAAAATTATTATCTCATCAGCACGGGAGCTGCACAATGGAGCTGACGATCACGCCGAATTTTGCACAGGAACGAGCGCTAAACATGTTGCGCCGTGACTGGAAGGCAAACGACACCTTCATGGTGTACTCGCCAACCGGTAGCGGTAAAACGGGTTTGGCCGCCTTCATCGTTGCCGGGTTTGTCAGCCGTGGTATGCGCGTCCTGTTCTGTGCACCGTACACCATCCTGATCGGTCAGACGGCTAATCGGTTCGTGGAGTATGGGTTACCTGGGGATGAAATCGGTTATATCTGGGCGGATCACCCGAACTACGATCCGGACCGGAAAATTCAGATTGCCAGCGCCGACACGCTTATTCGTCGTGTTTTTCCTGAAAATATTGATCTGCTGATTATTGACGAAGCACACCTGCGTAAAAAACGCATCCTGAAGGATATCGAACGTCTGCGCGGCAAAGGCGTAAAGGTGATTGGCCTGTCGGGTACTCCGTTTTCCCCGTTCCTGGGCAAATACTATGACCGACTGATTAAACCGACCACCATCGGCGAGTTAATCCAGCGTGGCGATTTGAGTAAATACGAATTTTACGCGCCAACTAAGCCGGATCTGAAAGGAGTTAAAACCAAAGCATCGCTTGAGTACGGGAGCGATTACAACGAAACGCAGCTGGCTGAAATCATGTGCGGCTCTACGCTGGTGGGCGACATCGTACAGAACTGGCTTGAGAATGGCCGGGATCTGCCTACCATCGCTTTCTGCGTCAACGTAGCCCACGCCAATTACCTGACAATTCAGTTTAACCTTGCGGGTGTTAACGCTGAGGTCATGACCGCCGACACTCCAGTGGATGAACGCCAGACCATCATTCACCGCTTTGAAACCGGTGCAACGAAAATCATCGTTAGTGTGGGCGTTCTGGTGGCCGGCTTCGATAGTGACGTTCGTTGCATCATCTACGCCAGGCCAACAAAAAGCGAAATTCGCTGGCTGCAGGCGCTCGGGCGTGGCCTGCGCACCGCACCGGGTAAAGAGTCCTGCCTCATCTTCGATCATAGCGGTACCGTGCACCGTTTGGGTTACCCGGACTCAATCGAGTACGACGATCTTCCCGGTAAGTCTGACGGCATGGAGGAAATCGCGCGCCGCGCAGCTGAGGAACGGGCCGAAAAACTGCCACATGAATGCTCTCAATGCCATTACATGAAGCCAGCTGGCGTCTATGTATGCCCGAAATGTGGGCATAAGCCGCTGGGCGGTGAGGACGTCGACACCGACACCGGCCGCAAACTCAAAAAGCTGGGTAAAAACCAGCATCAGCCCACGAAGGCAGAGAAACAGGCCTGGTGGAGTCAGATCAAATTCTATCAGCGTCAGCGCGTATCGCAGGGGAAAAAGCCCGTCAGCGATGGCTGGTGCGCAAATACCTTTCGCGAACGGTTTGACGAGTGGCCTAACGGGTTAAGCGATTTCCCGATGGAGATCACGCCAACCTTCTCTAATTTCATCCGGCACAAATTGATTGCGTATGCGAAAGGGCAGGAGAAGGCCAAGCGCCTGCAGGAGGCAACAAGCATGGCAGCCCCATCCTCAGTACAGCAGGCACAGAAAGCGATTAGCGATATCAAACAGCAGTTAGGAAAAAGAGCATGAAAACGGCAGAAGCGGCAAAAGGTCAATGGGCAATGATTTTTGAGCACTTCGGGTTACCTCCCATTAATGCCAGAAATCATTTTAAAGGTGAATGTCCGGTATGTGGTGCGCGGGGAAAGCTGCGTATTGATGACCGGGACGGCCGGGGAACATGGATCTGTACCTGCGGCAGCGGTGACGGAATGAAGCTTGTCACTCTGACACAAGGGAAGCCATTCAATGAAATTTGCAGGGAAATAGACCAGCTGATTGGTAATAACTTTACCCGCGAAGCGTTCCCGCGCACTTCAGATGCAGTAAGCGCCCGTGATCGGGTTCTGTCCAAATTTTCGAAACTGGTCAACCTGAAAGGAACTACCGGGGCGGATTATCTGCAGGCCAGGGGAATTTATCAGCTCCCACAAGAGGCAGTGAAGTTCAATGATAAACAACGCTACGGCGGTAAGGTTTACCAGTGTCTGTATTCACTCGCAACTGACGACAAAGGCGAGCTTTGCTATCTGCACAGAACCTTACTGGACGGCAATCAGAAAGCCCAACTAAGGGATTCTTCCGGAGCGAAGCGGCAGAAATCTCTTCAGGACGAAAGCTATCTGGATCATGCCCGTTCCGTCGCTATTCGCATGTTCCCGGTAGCGACGACCCTCGGAATTGCCGAGGGTATCGAAACGGCTCTTTCCTGCAAGCAGCTGTACAACGTTAACACCTGGGCCACCATGACCAGCGGATTCATGAAGAAATTCCGAGTTCCTGCAGGTGTGAAGAATTTGATTATTTTCGCAGATCGAGACGTAAACAGCGCCACCGGATTGGCTGCGGCCACGGAATGTGCCCATGCCAACTTACTGGCAAAAAATGACCTGGAAAAAATCAGCATCTACTACCCGGATAACGGGGACTTCAACGACATGCTCATGAACGGCGATCAGGTTCGTGAGTTGGTATTCTATAAAAAGCAGCAGGTGGCCGCATGAAACTGGAAGCTTCACTTAAACACTTCAGCCCTCAGGGGATGCACATCAGCGACGACGTGAAAGGAACCTCTCCAGATCGTCTCACCGGCACCGATGTTATGGCGGCCATTGGTACCACCAGCAGCCGGGCGCGGTTTGGTCTGGCTGCCTTCTTTGGTAAGACCGGGATCAGCAAAAGCGATGAGCAGCTGGCTGTACAGGCTCTGGCGCGTCATGCAATGGAATCAGCGCCCAGGAATGTACGTAAAGCAGCAGCAGGCGAGTTTGGCTGGTGCATACTGGTACTCGCACAATTCGCCTTTGCCGAATACTCCCGTTCAGCGGAAACCAGCGTGAAGTGTCACAGTTGCAGCGGCAGCGGATTAACCTCTCAGTATGAGGATGTGATCAAACATCCTGGAGTCTTCAACTCTGACGGAATGGAAATCGTACCACCGAAAATCAAGCACGAACTGGTCAAGCGTAAATGCGCGACATGTAACGGTAAAGGTGAGCTGCTGGCCCGATGCCGTTGCGGCGGCAAAGGTGAGGTGCTCGACCGCAAAGCCACAAGCGAGCGCGGCGCGCCGGTGTTTAAAACCTGCGAGCGCTGCAGCGGAAATGGATTTTCTGGGGTGCCGTCTACTGCAGCCTATAAAGCGATACTGAAGCGAGTCCCGGATCTGCACGTCAGAACGTGGACCCGTAACTGGAAACCGTTTCTGGAGAGGCTTGTCGACGTCTGCTATAGAGAAGAACAAAAAGCAGACTCGGCGTTTCAGGACGCAACGAGCTTTCGTGATGATGTGAACAAGATTTAGCATATTAGCGACTTTAAGCTTGATTTTGTCCGAACTTGTCGTGTATACTTCAAATCGTAGGTTGTTGCGCCTGCATGAAATTAAACCCGCTTCCGAGCGGGTTTTTTTTCTGCGCAAATTTGGTCGCTTGGAAGACATACATTTTCACAAACATAGCTTGGCTCTGATGCTGCTTACCCAATGATGATGCCTTCGTTCAGAGGTCAACGCGACTATAAAATAATTGGCTATAGTGTTTTAGTGATGTAATATTACCTCAAAGGTAAACGCCTTGTTTGATAGCAGCACTTCACCGGAGATTAGAGATGACAAAGCTTGGATTCATGGCGCGCGGCCCGGTTACAGACCGTTCGCCTGTAAAGCGTCGTAAGACTCGCATTTCTCGCGGCTCGGTTTTGATGCGTAGCAATCTTGTCAATGTGATTGATAAGGATGGGGTTGTGCTGCGCAAGGTTGCTGTTACTCAGAAAGGTAGCCGTGCTTCGATATTTTGTGGCGCTAAGCGTGTTGCGAATAGCCCAAGCATGCCAAAAATCAAAGTAATCTCTGCTGAAGCTTCGGCAGAGTTGTCCTTCCGTATGTTAAACACATTAGATGCTCGAATGAAGGAAGAGGACTTCGATGCTTTTGAGTGAGTATAGCGGTGGAGTTATACCAACTGGTGATTTCAAAACTGACGATTTTTTGATTTCATTAAAAGAAGCATTTAAATGTCATTGGCGTAATGGCCATCATCCAAGTTTGGGAAAAGACACCCTTTTCGAGAGACCTGACGAGGCGCTTGGTTTTCATCTGAGAAAGGTTCATGTAGATATTAGTCAGTATGCAAACTACTCTTATTCATGCACTGAAGAATGTTGGAGTGAATGGGCATGCGGACCGATAGATGAACGTGGGAATTATCGACCAAAGCCAACAAGCAACGCTTATCTCATTTACGCAGTTAATGAAAGAAGGGATGCAGCATTGCTTGCGTATTGGGATCCCCCTGCACATACAAAAGCAAATGAAGCAGTTTGGATGAATTCCGTTTTAAATTTCACGAAACTTTTTCATGAAAAAACCAATACTGCCCCTCTTGCGAGAGCTATCAATCCATGGGATTACTCATTTAGCATCAAGAAGCCCGCATAGCGGGCTTTTTTGTGGATGTAGCAAAATGCTAATGAGTGTATTGGTTGCATGTGCTAAGGGTCTTCTCCGGAGAACGCCCTCTTCACAGTTTGCTCTGTGTTCTCTTTCAAATGTTTAATTAAAGTCCTCAGAGATAAGCCGAAGATAAGCATCGGTAACCGTAACTAATTACTCCCGAACCAGGTCAACACGAATGAATACATTCATCATTTGTGCATCCGGCCCGTCTCTCAATAAATCAGATTGCGAACTGATCTCCGGATCGGGGCTGCCAGTTATTGCTGTTAACTCCACCTGGCGAGCCGCGCCTGATTGTGAATACATTTACGCGGGTGATCTGCGTTGGTGGGATGCAAACATCGATGTTCTGCCGTCCTCCGCCTCTCGATGGACCTGTAATTACCGGGCTCATAAACGCTATGGGCTAAATCTGTTTGATACAGATACCCGGTGGGCCTTCAACTCCGGACAGCGCTCGATTCTGTTTGCTGACAGCCTGGGGGCAAAAAACATCATCCTGTTAGGGTTTGACTGTTCCATTAATGGCGGTAGTCATTGGCATGGTGATCACGTCGGGCTGGATAACCCTACAGCAGAGAATGTTACGCGTTGGCGCGGGGAGTTTGCCAGTAGCGCCAGAGCGTTGGCCGGTAAGGTGGATATCATCAACAGTAGCCGCCAGACAGCGCTTAAGTGCTTCCGGCGTCTTGGCCTCGAAGAGGCTTTATCAAACACTCTGCCGTAAGTTTTCCGCAAAATAATTTCCTTTTTCAACACACAGCACCCCGGACCCGGAGGTGTGGAATGCATCGTATGAATGACCAGTCAGGTAATTTGATTACCCAGTTTTTCGCGTGGCTGGCGGCTGTATCAGCGGCTCTGGGATTTTCAACCCAGGACATGGTTTTCATGTTTTTTGGTCTGATTGGCGTACTTCTTTCTCTGGCCTCTTTTATATCCGGTCGGCTTGACGCCAGAAAACTCCATAAAGAGGACCAGCGCCGCACTCAGTTGCTGGAAAAATATTTTGATGATGCCCGGAAGCTACCTCCTGCGGATCGTCCGGCAAGCGTCAAGGTTGTTACAGATGCCATTAACAGGATAAACGCAAATGCAAAATAAAAAGGCAGGTGCTGCAGGTATTGTTTGTTCAGTTGCTGCGATCATCGCGATAGTTCTCGGTAACGGGCATGTTCGAATCAATGAGCGCGGACTTGAGCTCATCGGTGACGCGGAGTCATGTCGTCGTGATCCTTATGTTTGCCCCGCTGGCGTGCTCACCGATGGCATGGGAAACACCCACGGCGTTAAACCCGGAACAGTTAAAAACGACCAGCAGATCGCGGCGGAATGGGAAAAAAATATCCTCGATGCTGAATCTTGCGTTAACCGGTACGCCAATGGCAAAAATCTCAGCGACAATACCTTTTCTGCGGTAACGTCAATTACCTTTAATGTCGGGTGCCCAACGATGAAGCAGTCGACAATGTTTGCATTATTTCGCGAGCAGAAATCGGCGTGGCTATCAGCCTGTAACCAGTTCCCCCGCTGGGTGTATGCAGGTAAGACTATTCTCCCGGGCCTTGTTAAGCGGCGCGACGCAGAGAAACAGCTCTGCCTGGATGGTCTGAAATGATCACCTTTACAGATATCAAAGCCTCATGGCATCTGATACTGCTGGTTGCCGTCATTGCGGTAGTCGCCGGGCTGTATGTCCTGCTTGCAAACAGCCGCTCTGAGGTTGCTACGCTTAAGAGTGATAATGACGTTCTGCGCAATGACAACACCCTGCAGGGGACAGTTATCGCTTCTCAGGCTTTCAACTTTAATCGGTTTAACCTGGTGGCCGAGAACGCTAGCCGACTTAACTCTCTGATTGATGCCAGCTCCGATAAAACTGTTATCGAGTACCGGGAGATTCTCCGCCGTGAAAAAAACTGTGATCTGCCTGTTCCTGCTGATGTCGCTGGTGGGCTGCTCGAATACACGCACCGTCTACGCACCAGCGCAATGCACACCTATTCCGGGAACGCTGACGCAACCGGTGATAGCGCCACTCCCACCAGCGCGCTGACGTATTGCCAGGCTGTTCTCTGGATCAAGCCGCTGCTGGTCGCTATCGAAAAAGCGAATAACCAGCTGGCTGGAATACGCCAAATCGAGAATGAAAGGCAGTAAAAAAAGATAATTTAGCCGCCAGTCACTGCTGGCGACAATTTTATTCAAAACATCAAAATAAGAGTAACTACTCTCTTTTGCCTAACAGGTAAACTACTTTTGATTTCAATTTGTTGAACCACTCCTCATTCTCGTGGATGTCTTCATCGAAAATCATACTTTCGTCAACGGTGTTACCCATTAAGCCAGCAGACTTGCCGATACCATCGTTTACTACAGCGGACATTGTTACCACAGCAATTCGCAAAGCTTGAATTTCCAACTTCAATTCTTCATTTTCTGTTTCAAGTTCAATAACTCTCTTTTCGAGTTCAGACATTGTGATCACCTCAGCTGTTAAAAGCATAATGTATCATGAACCTTTCCACATGATGAGGGGGGCAACGGCATAGCCTGATTGGGAGCACAGAAGTATAGCTTTCGAGACCTTTTTATTAGCATTATCAAGTCCATTCGGCGAGTGGCTTTGATAATGTTTTTCGAGTGAGGATTGTTCGGTATGGCTTCGATAAAAGAATCCACTGATGCCAATGGACAATCAAAATATTACGTCCACTGGAAGGATGAAAAATCCGGTCATGGACGCCGCCGCATCTTTAAGAGTATTGATGATGCCGCACATCTTTTCTGGCAAAAACAGAATAGCGAGCTGGATTGTCGAACTGCCAGCTGGGCCGGAATAGACCATTCCTGGACTTTCCGAAAGTTAATTCTGTTTTATCTGGGGTATCAGGCCGGCAAGCTGGAAAAAAATATTATACGGCTGTCGTCTTATACGAAATGCCGTCACGATCTTCTCGCTGTAGACGGGCTGATACTGGAAAAAAATATTCTCCATATCAGCCATCGCGATATTGTTGATTCGGTTCGCACCGGCTGCCATCGCTGGATTCGTTCGGCTTTTTTTCTGCTGGTGGAAAAGCGACTCATCACTTTTAACCCTGTTGACCGTCCCGCGCGCCGGAAGCGTCGACCCATCACCATACCACCATCATCATCGGTCAGGGAGCTACTGAATAACGCGCCAGTTCGTGAGCGTATCGCGTGCTGGCTCGGGATTTGTGGCCTGCGCATCGGTGAGGCTCTGGCGGTTACTTATAACGACGTGTCAGCCGACTGGATCGACATCCGGGGGCATGTTGTTGACGGCGTTATACATGAGGGGCTGAAAAGAGGCGTGGAGCGCCGGGTAAGAATGCCACGTGAGCTTTTCGCGTTGCTGGATAAAAGTAAACTCGGTACCTCTGAGCCTCTTATCTGCAACCAGTTTACCGGCGCATGCCTCGCTACCAGCTACGGCACTCAGGGCGTTCTCGTCAGAACCCTGAACGACTATGGCATTAAACGATTCCATCATCTTCGCCACTTTGCTGTATCTCGCCTGGCAAACAAAGGCGTCGATATTCTGAAGGTTTCCCGACTTATTGGGCATTCGAACATCAAAACCACAATGGATGTTTACGGTCACCTGTTCGGTGAAGTGGTGGAGATGGATTTGGACTGAGTTATCCACATAGTGGAAATATTAGGGCGATCCACTATCTCCCCATTCTGCGCGGCCTCCGGGCATCAAATCGCAGTTTTCCCGAAAAAAAGGATATGCCGCATTTTTACCCCCTCTGATATGCCGCACTTGGCACCAGAAGGGACGCGGCCTGCACGCCAGAATTTACCGCGTGATACGCCGCACCCGGATCGGAGAAATTGGATTTTGAACAAAAAATAATCACATTGACTTAGGCGGAAGTATGGCTCCTAAAAAAAGCTTCAGAAAAGCCTACGTCGGTATCGTTATGGACATGGCATTAGCCCGTAGCAAAATCAGCAATCGGATGGTTGCTCAGCGCTTAGGTGTGGACGAGACGACGATCCGTCGCTGGCGTAAAGAGAATATCGAGTTTGAGCGCGCTTTCACTGAGGCTCGCGAAGCTCTCAGAGAGAAAATAAACCGCGTCGCCGGTAAGAGCCTGGACGTTCGTAAACGTAAGGTTGTCACCACATCGCCGGATGGTGTGAAAACCACGATTGAAGATGTGCTGCCCACGCACAACGATATTGCTGTTTTCTCAAAGGTGCTCGGTCTTGGTACCAGCGTCTATAGCGAGGAAGAACGTCAACGTGATGTGCTTCGCGAGGTGATGAAACACAAGGTGGCCGGGAAATACTCCGCACTGGAGGCGGCGCAGCTGCTTGAGGCTGAGGGGGTAAAAGTTCCGGCAACCCTGCTTATGGAGCTGGGAGCACCGAAGATTTTCGAATCGTTCAACAATATGGACGAGGCAGCCAAAGCCGACGCGGCGAACCTGACCCCGCAGGAAGCCGCAGATATCTACAAAAAATACCTGGGCTGAAATTTGCAAAAACAGGCGTTTCGAACCGTAAAAACGCTATGCACTTTTTGACCCGTTTTATGCACGTTTTATTCATCCCGATTTGACCACTTTTCTGTTCAAAATAGAGGCTTCACGCGGTTTGCGTGATGGGTGCTGTTGCGCCAGTGCGGGTAACGACCATTATGTTAAATCGGGGCATTTTTAAGGAATTTATCTGTGCCGATCCCGTTCCCCTTTGACTTCCGCAAACCGGACTATACCGCCGTGTTTGAGTGGAGAATGGAGAGGCTGGAGCGGATCAGGAAAGCGCCTGAGATGCTTCCGGCGCTCCGTGAGTTTTACCGCACTAACCCGGCCCAGTTCATCATTGACTGGGGCATGACGACGGACCCGCGTAACCTCGATTATGGTCTGCCTGCCACCATCCCGTTTTTGCTGTTTCCCCGCCAGGAGGAATGGATTAACTGGATCATGGACAGGCGCGCCAATCTTGAGCATGGACTGACAGAAAAAAGCCGCGAAATGGGGCTTAGCTGGACCTCTATCGGTCTGGCCTGTTCGCTTTGCCTGTTCAACAAAGAAATGGTGATCGGGTTCGGCTCCCGTAAAGAGGAATATGTCGACAGTACCGGCGACCCGAAAGCACTTTTCTGGAAAGCGCGTAAGTTTGTCGAGCTGCTGCCGGTAGAGTTTCGCGGTTCATGGAGTGACAAAAAACATGCTCCTTACATGCGCGTGGAGTTCCCAGAAACGGGCGCGGTCATTAAGGGAGAGGCTGGCGATAACATTGGCCGCGGTGACCGTACCACGCTCTATTTCGTGGATGAGTCGGCATTCCTCAAACGGCCATTACTCATCGATGCTGCGCTCTCTCAGACGACCCGCTGCCGTATAGACCTCTCATCCGTCAACGGCATGAATAACCCGTTTGCCCGTAAGCGCCACAGCGGAAATATCCCGGTGTTTACGTTCCACTGGCGCAGCGACCCGCGCAAGGATGATGAGTGGTACCGCAACGAATGTCTGAAAATTGATGATCCGATTATCGTTGCTCAGGAACTGGACCTGAACTACAGCGCATCCACAGAGGGGATTCTCATTCCTTCTGAATGGGTACAGGCTGCCGTCGACGCGCATATCAAACTGGGTATTCAGCCCAGCGGCCAGCGCCTCGGCGCAATGGATATCGCAGACGAAGGGAAAGACAAAAACGGCTTTTCTTGCCGCTATGGCTTCCTTCTGCAGAACGTTCATGAATGGTCTGGCATTGGCAGCGACATCTACGCCTCTGTCGTTAAATCGTTTGGGTACTGTGACGATTACGGTCTGGATGAGTTCCGTTTCGATGAGGACGGTCTGGGTGCCGGTGCGCGTGGCGATGCTCGCGTGATAAACGAGCTCAGGCAGGCTGAAGGCCGGGGAACAATCACAGCTACGCCTTTCCGTGGTAGCGGTAGCGTATTCGATCCGGAAGATGAAGCCGTTCCTGGTGATAACGGTAAAGCGGCACGCCTGAATAAAGACTTCTTCGCGAACGCGAAAGCACAGAGCTGGTGGCATCTTCGCAAGCTGTTTCGTAACACCTTCCGCGCGCTGAACGGGATGGACTACAACCCCGACGAAATCATTTCGATAAGCAGCGAGATAGAAAATATTGACCGCCTGCTGATGGAGCTTTCACAGCCTACGTGGTCGAAAAACGCCGTTGGTAAAATCCTCGTGGATAAACAGCCGGAAGGCACAAAATCGCCGAACCTCGCTGACGCCGTAATGATTAATTACGCGCCGATGGATTCCTCTCTTGATACCTGGGCCAAACTGGCCGGAGCGTGACATGTCCCGTAAGAAACGCCAGAACGGCGCACAAAAGCCCGTTGCGACAGCTGACGGGTACAACAATTTCACGGCCAAACTTGGCAGCGATACCAGAAACATTCAGACGGGCGGAATGTATATGCCCGGCTACATCAGCCGAAACAGGGTGATGCTGGAGTTTGCGTATCGTTCATCGTTCCTCGTAGGAGCTGGTGTTGATGCGATGGCCGATGATATGACCCGCAAGGGGATTAACATCAGCTCAAAGCTGAAGCCCGGCCAAAAGGGCAAGCTCGAAACCTTCTGGGATGAGCTCGCTATATGGGATGGGCTTAACGATAACCTTAAATGGTCACGGTTGTACGGTGGCGCGTTGCTGGTGGTCCTGATTGAAGGACAGGATATGTCCTCCCCTCTGAAGCTGGATCGCATCAAAGAGGGGCAGTTTAAAGGTGTAATTAGCCTGGACCGATGGATGGTTAACCCGAGCTATTACGACCTTGTTACTGAATACGGTCCTGAATTCGGCAAGCCAAAATATTACAAGGTGATCACTAATCAGCAGGGTATTCCTCCCTGGAAGATTCACCACTCACGCCTGATTCGCATGGAGGGCGATACGCTACCGTTCCAGCAGGCCCAAACGGAAAACGGCTGGGGGATGTCTGTTGTGGAGCGCATTTTCGAGCGTATCGAGGCGTTTGATACTGCGACGGTCGGCACCACTCAGCTGATCCACAAAGCACATCTGCGCACATACAGCATCGAAAAACTACGTGATATCCTGGCTAAGGGGGGCGACCTTGAAAAAGGGTTTATGAAACACATGGATATGATCCGTGAGTTTCAGACTATCGAAGGAATGACCCTTATGGATTCCAGAGATACGTTCCAGACCCACAGCTACACGTTCGCGGGTATCGCGGATGTCCTTCTGCGCTTTGCTGAACAGGTTTCTGGCGCGACGGGAATTCCTCTCGTTCGTCTGTTCGGGCAGTCACCTGCAGGTTTCAACACCGGCGACGGCGATCTGGAAAACTACTACAGCCGGGTTAACTCGCTGCAGGAGAGACGCTTACGCCGACATATCCGCTGGCTGCTCGATATCTCCTGGCGTTCTCTGTTCGGTGAACCACTACCTGACGATTTTACTTTTGAGTTTAACAAGCTCTGGGAGATGTCAGACGTGGACCGCGCAACGATGGCGAATAATGTGGTTACTGCACTCGGTACCGCCGTTCGTGACCTCGGGATGCCACCTGCAGCAGCGCTTAACGACCTCAGGAACATTTCTGATGTGATTGGCATCGGTGGTTCTATCACTGACGAGGACATAGAAGATGCGAAGGCCCAGTGGGAGGAGGATGAACCTGAAACCATCCCTCCGCCGCCGTTCGGAGATCCAGTATCGAAAAAGCCTGTTGGCGATAGCAAACCAGATAGGGCAGATCGTCGATGGTACCTACGATGGTTCACAGGCCAGCGCTGATAGCATTTCGAAAACGCTGGTGGACTATTCCGAGGTAATCAGCGACTGGGCAGAGCAGGTCGGGCGAAGGATGTTTGCCCAGGTAGAGCAGGAGGAATGGAATCAGTGGAAATCGGTATCAGAGGAAATCGGCGCTGGCCTGCGCGATGTGGTGGGTAATACTCCCGTCGGGCAGGTGGCGCAGGATATCGTTTACCGCCAGATTCAGCTGATGAAGTCCCTGCCGCTGGAAGCAGCCGATCGCGTGATGGACATACAACAGCGCGCAATGCAGGCGGTTATCACTGGCGAACGTCCGGACGAGCTCTACGAGATGATCATGGCCTCCGGTGACGTGGCAGCCAGCCGGGCGCAGCTGATAGCCCGAACTGAGATTGGCCGCGCTACCGGCGCGCTGACTCAGGCCCGAGCGCTATCTTTGGGTTCGGAGGGCTACTGGTGGCGCATCCACGGCGCAGGCACGCGCAAATCTCATCGCGGCATGAAGGATAAATTCGTGCGTTGGGATGACCCTCCCACACTCGACGGCATGACCGGCCACGCTGGATGTCTGCCGAACTGCGAGTGCTGGCCTGAAGTGCAGATTCCCGAGCCGAGAAAATGATTCATAATAAGTCATTCTCAACTCAGTAGGGATGACATATGAAGCAGAAGTTAGAGCAGTTGAATGGATTTGAGTACACTCATGAGCGACATAATTTTAATGGTCAATGGGTGTTTTTTTGGCGTTTCAAACCGATAGATCAACCAGTGTGGTGTCCTTTCACTCTTCCCAGCGGTAACGCCAAAAAAGCTGATGTGATAAGCCTCTTAACCGACAAAGAATCAGCAGCTAATCATTATAAAGTTTGGCTGGATAGGGCCAGCGATGTTGAAGCAGCCCAGCTTCGTCTCAGTAGAGCTCGCTCCCATCTTGAAAGAATTTCTGATCCTAATTGGGGCGGTAGTGGCAGCAACCCTGATAAGGATGCGCGAATAACTCGACAAGCTCGCTCAGAGATGGAATTTGCAGAAAGAGATTTAGAATCAGCAATACGAATACGAGAACAGATAACCAATTAAACGAGGCCGCCACTGAGCGGCTTTTTTATTGCCCGCAATTCAGCAGGTAACTCATGAAATATTTCTTCACTACCCGCCTGGGCGAAACACGATATCTGACTGCGGACGGCTCTCTGCTGTGCAAAGACGTTCCGATCGCACGTACAGGAACGCAGGTCTATTTACCTGAGGAAATCGACCTCGAACCGGACGGCACCGGCACGGTGACGGTCTGGCGAACAGAAGACGAGGTGTTTTCCCCGGAGACGATGGCGAGCTTTGAGGGCGTAGCCGTCACGCTGGGGCATCCAGAGGACAGCCTGGGCAACATCGTTTTCGTGAACCCTTCTAACTTCGCAGAGCTGGCGCACGGACACATTCAGAACGTCCGGCGCGGCACCGGCGATAAATCGGATCTGCTCATTGCTGACGTGCTTATTAAACGGCAGGAAGCAATCGACGCGGTGAATTCTGGCCTGACCGATGTCAGCTGTGGTTATGACGCGCAGTACAAGCAGCTGGCACCCGGTAAGGGCAAGCAATACCAAATCACAGGTAACCACCTCGCTGTCGGCATCGACCGGGGGCGTGCTGGTGGCCGCTGTGCAATCGGGGATTCCATCCCATCAACAACAAAGGAGAAGCCTGTAATGTCATGGCTTAAAAAACTGGCTCAGGCCATTAAGACGAAAGATGAGGATGCACTGGCAAAACTCATCGACGAAGCGCCGGATATGCCGTCTGATGGCATGCCTTCAATCCCCGGTTCCTCTATCACCATCAACATTCCTTCACAGGCCACAGCCTTACCTGAAGGCAATCGCACCACTACGGACGAAGGCGATCCGAACAAAGACAAAACCGGCACCGGCGATGAAGAAATTCCGGCGTGGGCGAAAGCGCTACTGGTTCGTCTGGAAAAGCTGGAGGGTAAAACCACCGACGCCGATCCGGACCCGGGCAACATGACCACCGACGAAGACGAAGAAGAAAACCGCAAAGTGACGGGTGATGCAGCCTTTAAGCGCAACCTGATCGCCGATGCGGAAATTATCTGCCCTGGCTTCCAGCCTGCTGGCGATAAGAGCCTGAAGCGTCAGGTGCTGAGTCATGCAATGCGCACCGGTGACAGCCTGAAATCGTTCGGAGTGGATGATTTCTACAAAGCGCCAAAGGCTACGGTCGATGCGGTGTTTACTGCCGCTGTGGCGCTGCATAAGGCGAAAAATCAGCTGGTCCCGCTTAACAATGCTACCCGCACCACTGACCGGGCAACCAGCACCAAGCACCTTTCCCCGGCAGAACTGAACAAGCTCAACGCCGAGTTCTGGGCAAATAACAAATAAGGTAAATCATCATGGCAGGTACTGCATATTTAACGCGCATGCCCCTGGGCATTGCCGGGGGCGTTACCCGTCCTCGTGATCTCACCATTGAGCCGGTGAACCTGGACCACTCGAAGCAGTTTTCGTCCTACGGTCTGGCTGGTAAATACGTGAACGATAAATTCGTTCCACTGGAAAGCGGCGATACCGTCGACAAAGTGAAGGGGATTCTGGTTCGTCCGTTCCCGATTACCTCTGCTCTGGACCTTGCTTACATTGGTGTGACGGTTAATCAGGTTGGTGACAACCTGAAACGTGGTTACATCTGCGTAACTGCTACCGCAGGCAACGCGGCGACCGCGAAAAAAGGCGATCCGGTTTACGTTCGCGTGGCTGCTGGCACCACTCAAAGCCCGGTTGGCTCCTTTGTGCTGTCTCCGGACTCTACCGCATCAAATACACCTCAGCTGCCAAATGCAGAGGTCATGGGGCCGGGTGAAGCCGACGGCCGTATTGAAATCGCTTATAACATCTGAGGGAATAATTAATGTTTACAATTGACAGAGCGACCATCGACTCCACCGGCGCGTTTCTTGTCGGCGAACTGGAGCGCATGGATCAGACGCTGAACATGCCTTTAGTGTCCTACAAATGGTCACGCGACATGCCGCTGCGCAGCGATATTTCTATCGCTGATGAAGTGTCATCCTTCACTAATACCGATTTCGTCGGCGTTGGTGGTCCAAACCCTAACGGTAAAAACTGGATCGGTAAAAAAGCCACTGCCATTCCTGGTATCGAGCTCGATATTCAGCCTACCCGTAACAACCTCACCTTGTGGGGGCAGGAAATCAGCTGGACGGTGCCGGAACTGGCTTCTGCCCAGAAACTGGGCCGTCCGGTTGATGTCCAGAAATACGAAGGCATGAAGCTGAAGTGGAACATGGACACCGACGAACAGGTTTATATCGGTGATAACGAGCTCGGCGTTGCTGGCCTGCTGAACCTGCCGGATGTTACTCCTGTTGCTGCAGCTGCAGCGTGGACCGCAACCACTGATCCGGATGTGATTGTTCAGGATATCAACCTGGTGCTGTCTGATGGCTGGGTTCGTTCTGGTTATGCGGTCTGCCCGGCAAAAATCGGCCTTGCGCCGGAGCTGTTCGGCCTGCTGGCGAGCAAAAAGGTTTCCTCTGCAGGGAATATCTCCGTGCTGGAATACGTGAAGATTAACACCATCGCGTTTCAGGAAAACGGCACACCACTGGAGATCGTCTCCATGAAGTGGGCCTCCAAGCGTGGCGCTGGTGGCGCGCATCGTATCGTTGCTTACACCCAGGACGAAAAATACGTTCGCTTCCCTATGGTTCCTCTGCTGAACACGCCGCTGGAGTATCGCGGGCTGCAGCAGTTGACCACTTACTACGGCAAGCTGGGCCAGGTGGAAACCCCGTATTCCAATACGATCTCTTACCTGGACGTTCCGGCGTCTTAACCTGAAACAGGCGGGGAAACCCGCCTTTTTTTATGGAGCAAAAACATGAAATACGTTGTTTCCGGTGGCGCGACTCTCAGCTTTGCCGACGGTTCTAAATTTGAGCTGTCTCAGGGTATCCACGACAGTTCCTCTTTCCCGAAAGAAGTTAAGGACCACTGGGCCTTTAAAGCCTATGCGCGCCCGATTGACGAAGCCGACCTGGCGAACGAGCAAAGCAATGAAGACCTTTCCGCGAGCCTTGTTCTTCTGGCAGAAGAAAATAACACCCTTAAAGCGCAGCTGGCTGAGCATGAAAAAACCATCACCGCGCTGGGGAATGAAAACACAGACCTGAAAGCGCAGCTGGCAGCCGCTCAGGCACCAGCAGGCGGTAAACCTGCCGAAAGCACGGACAAAACCGATAACACCGGCGGGGACGCGAAAAATGCCAAAAAACAGCAGGCTTCCGACTAACAAGCAGTTCCGCACCGACTTTCCCGAGTTTGCCGATACAACCCGCTACCCTGACCCCTCAGTGAATTTCTATCTGGGGCAGGCCGATTCGCTTCTGAATCAGGACGTACAAGGCGATCAGTTCGTCTACCTGGCCGAACTATTCACGGCTCACTATACGGAGCTGCGCGGCCGCACGCTGGCCGCCGCTGCCGCTGGTGGTGTGAACAGCAATGGCGCAGCAGGTGTCGTGTCCTCTAAATCAGTGGATAAGGTTTCAGTGAGCTATGACGTGTCCGGGGTAATCAATCCGGATGCCGGTTTCTGGAACAGCACCGCCTACGGGCGCGAGTTCTACTGGTGGTGGTCGATGTTCGGCGCTGGGGGCAGGCAGTTGCTATGAAAAGCGGGTTAACGGTTCGCGCTGATAACGCCGTGGCTGTTCTGGAATCCCTCCGGCAGCTATCCGGAATGGATGTGCTGGTGGGAATACCTGAGGACAAGGCAGGGCGTGAGGATTGCTCCCCGATTAATAACGCGGAACTGGGCTACCTTCACTCGACGGGCGCAACGGTGGAAATCGACGGTACAACGGTCACGCTTCCCCCGCGTCCTTTTCTGGATATGGGGATCGAGGATTCAAAACCCCGAACCACTGCGCACCTGAAGGCAGCGGCAACCGCCGCGCTGGAGGGGCAGACTGAAGCAGCAGTGCGTGAGCTGGAGAGCGCCGGACAGATTGCCCGTGATGCTGCAAAAGCTGTTATCGGTGCTGGCGACCGACTGCACCCGCTTTCTGAGAAAACCCTCGAACGCAGACGCGCCGAAGGCATTCCCGGCGACAAGCCGCTGTATGCCCACGCTTACCTGCTGCGCTCAATTAACTACGTCGTGAGGAAAAAATAATGCCTCTTCTCGATGTGAGCGATGTTCTTCTCGATCCCGACTTCATGGACACCAGTCTGGTGTGTCACCGGCAGGTTCAGACGGTGGATGAGGACAATTTCACGAAAAACACCGCTCAGGATATTCCATTCTCTGGCGTGGTGACGGTTGACCGTTCTCTGGAAGCCAGGCGAATGGAAGCAGGCCAGAACATAAGCGGCGCGATCCTCATCGTGACGCAGTTCAGATTAACCCAGGGCCAGCCCGGTTCAGACAGCTCCCCGCGACTTGATGCAGATATCGTGACCTATAGCGGACGCGACTATCGCGTGACGTTCGTCGACCCGTACACCCGTTACGGTGCCGGATTCGTCCAGGCACATTGTGAGCTGGTGGACTTTAACGGAGGGACGCCAGTTGAGTAACGACAGCACCGCGCGCGGTTATCTGACGCCTGTCGGGGATCTCCCCCAATACGACGAGGCGCTGGAGCGTGAAATCAGCCGGTGGATTCGTGGTGTTTCTGGCCTGCCGGCTGCGCTTGTTTTCCCCCGATGGACTGACCCGCAGCCGCAGATCCCCAACAACGGGGTTACGTGGTGCGCCTTCGGTATCACTACTGTTCCCCAGCCGTTAAGTCAGTCCGATGTTCAGGTTTCGGAAGAACAGTCCGAGCAATGGACATGGGAGCAGGTCACGGTGATTTGCTGCTTTTACGGCCCTCTGGGGGCCAACATTGCATCAACTTTCCGCGCGGGGATATTCGTCGAGCAGAACAACGCCGAGCTGAACCGCTCGGGGCTTTCGCTGGTGGATGCCGGGACTATCTACAACCTGCCAGAGCTCATTAACAACCAGTGGGTGAGGCGATACGACCTCACCATTACGCTTTCTCGCAAAAACATTCGTACCTATAACGTCCGGACGCTGCAAGATGCGCCCGTCTCATTTTTCGGAGACTAAATTATGCCGCAGGGATTACCTGTATCAAACGTCGTTAATGTCGACGTGATCATTGGGCCGCGTGCGGCTACTGGTCGAAACTTTGGTTCGCTGCTCATTCTCGGGAGCTCAACGGTTATCCCGGTCACTGAGCGCCTTCGACTTTATTCTTCTGTAGAGGATATCGGCTCTGATTTCGGCGTGGATAGCCCGGAATATGACGCCGCCACGGTGTATTTCTCACAGTCACCGAAGCCTCAGCAGGTATATATCGGCCGCTGGGCGAAAACGCTGGAATCGGCTGAAAGCGGATCGACGGAAACGCTGCTGCAGGCCGTGAACGCCGTACTGAATTACACGAACTGGTATGGCCTGGCCGTGGCTGACGATGAAGATATCGACGATGCCGATTGGCTGAGTGTGGCCGCAGCGATCGAGGCTTCCAGTCTCAGCCGCATTCTGGCGATTACCACTACAGACCCGGCCTCAGTTGATGCGACATCGACAACCGATCTGGCTTATAAGCTGAAGGCTGCAAAATACGCTCGCACGTTTGTGCAGTATTCCACCAGCAGCAAGTACGCCGCGCTGTCGGCGTTTGGCCGCGCGTTTACCGTGAATTTCAACGGCAGCAACACCACAATTACCCTGAAGTTCAAACAGGAGCCGGGGATCACGTATGAAGCCCTGACCACCAATCAGGCGGCGGCGCTGGATGCCAAGAACTGCAACGTGTTTGTGTACTACCAGAACGATACGGCAATCCTGCAGCAGGGCGTCATGTCCAGCGGTGATTTCTTCGATGAACGCCACGGGCTCGACTGGCTGCAGAACTACGTTCAGACCAACCTGTATAACCTGCTCTACACCAGCACAACCAAAGTCCCACAGACCGATGCTGGCGTTACGCGCCTCCTTTCCAATGTCGAACAGTCGATGGATCAGTCTGTCACAAACGGGCTGGTGGCTGCCGGTGTATGGAATGGCGGCCCGATCGGGCAGCTGGATTCCGGCGATACGCTGACAAAAGGCTATTACGTCTACGCGCAGCCGATTTCCGAGCAGGCGCAGGCAGACCGCGAAGCCCGTATGGCACCGGTTATTCAGGTGGCCTGTAAGCTGGCGGGTGCGGTTCATTTCGCTGATGTTCAGATCAACGTCGTTCGCTAAGGAGAACATGAATGGCTACTTATTCTTTTATGGACGTTACGGCGTCCCTCTCCGGCCCGACCGGCGAGATTGATCTGGGCTACGGTTCCGCCAGTTCAGAGGAGGGGATCACCGTTGCAATGGGCGGCCCCAAAAACACCATGACCATCGGTGCTGACGGCGAAGTGATGCACAGCCTGCACGCGGACAAAAGCGGCACGGTAACCGTCAACCTGCTGAAAACCTCGCCGACAAACAAAAAGCTGTCGCTGGCGTACAACGCGCAGAGTCAGTCCTCAGGCACCTGGGGAAACAACGTCATTGTGATCCGAAACAAGGTGAGCGGAGACATCATCACGGCGCGCAGCGTGGCGTTCCAGAAACAGCCGGATAACGCCAACGCTAAGGCCGGTAATACGATGCCCTGGGTGTTTGACTGCGGCAAAATCGACCAGGTACTCGGAGAGTTTTAACAAATGGAATGCTCAATCAAAGGCCACGATTACCGCGTGGCAAAACTCAGCGTTTTTGACCAGCTGAAAGTTACCCGTAAGCTGCTGCCGGTACTGGCGGGCATGATGTCAGATTTCGGGAGCATTCGCTCCCTGTTGCCTGCTGATGGCAAAATCGACACCGTGAAATTCGATCAGTTGAAACCGGTATTTGAAACCCTGCTTCCGCGTATCGCTGAGGAACTGTCTTCCCTGACCGAAGAAGACACCAACGCGATTATTCATCCTTGCCTGTCCGTAGTATCACGTAAGCACATGGACGGATGGACGCCGGTATTTAACAGCGGTCAGCTGATGTTCGATGATATCGACCTGCTAACCATGCTGCAGCTGGTGGCGCGGGTGGTCGCCGATTCGCTGGGAAATTTTTTGCCCGTGAGCCCTACCAGCGCGACGGCGGACCAGCCTCAGGGCTAACCCTCAACAGCCTGCCTGACGGGCTGTCTTATCTCCTTGACCCGGTTGACGCCGGGTTAATCCCTTATTACGCGCTGAAGGATGGATCTGTCGATCTGTGCGATATCGCGCTGATGAATGACCACCTGGCCGTTAAGGCTGACAACCAGCGCCGTATAGAGAAATGGAGAGAGGATAATGAACGCTGAGACTATTAAAGATTTCCTCGTCTCGCTCGGTTTTGATATCGACGAAGCAGGCGCGGAAAAGTTCGATTCAGTCCTCGCCGGCACGACCGCAAACGCCATCAAAATGGGGCTGGCCGTCGAAGGTGCCGCGCTTACCGTAGTGGCCTTTACGGCTAAGATCGCCTCCGGGCTCGATAACCTCTACTGGGCGTCACAGCGCACCGGCGCGACGGTTCAGGGGATTCAGTCTATTGGCTATGCGGTTTCGCAGGTGGGCGGCAGCGTGGACGCGGCGCGCTCCTCTCTGGAAAGCATCTCCCGGTTTGTTCGTAACAATCCCGGCGCGGAAGGCTTCCTGAATCGCCTGGGCGTACAGACCCGTGACGCCAGCGGTAACATGCGCGACATGGCCGCTATCTTTACGGTTGTCGGCCAGAAGCTCAGCAGCATGCCGTATTACCGGGCTAACCAGTATGCGCAGATGCTGGGCATTGACGAAAATACCCTCATGGCGATGCGCCGGGGTGTCGGTGGTTTCTCCGGGCAGTACAGCGCGATGGCGAAGGCTATCGGCTTCAATGCTGACGAGGCGGCCAGAAGCTCCAACAAATTCATGACCTCCCTGCGCGAGTTCGGCGCGATGGCAGGCATGGCCCGTGACAAAATCGGCTCTAATCTTGCTGGTGGCCTGGCGGGTTCGCTGGACACGCTGCGCCGTCATATCCTGGATAACTTCCCGCGTATCGAGCAGACCCTGACGAAAGCCATAAAAGGCATCCTGGCGCTCGGGGACATTATCGGGCGGCTGTTCTTCCGGCTCATTGAGGGGACATCAGACCTTATTACCTGGTGGAAATCACTCGACAAGCAAACGCGGGAACTGATCTCGCTGTTTGGCGCGCTGACGATTGCGCTGCGCATTCTGAACAGCACGTTCTGGATGTCACCTGTCGGCCTCATTACCGCGCTGGCGGCGGGAATTGCCCTCCTTTGGGAGGATTATAAAACCTGGAAGGAAGGCGGCCAGAGCCTGATTGACTGGGGCAAGTGGAAACCGGAAGTCGACGCCGCGCTAAAAATGGTCCATGACCTGCAGGGGACCGTTAACGATCTGGCGAAAGCGCTGGCGAAGCTGCTCAACATTGACCCCAAATCATGGTCCCTGAAGTGGGATTTCAGCAACTTCATCGACCAGATGGGCGAGTTCAGCAGGATGCTGAATATGATCGCCGACCTGCTGAACGCCATTAAAGACGGTCGCTGGGCCGATGCGGCCAGTGTTGGCAGGCAGCTACTGAATCAGGGGAGTGATAAACCGTCTGCAATGCCAGAAGTGACGGACAGCGCTAACCAGACGGCGGAGTGGTTGAACGACAAGCTGGGATTTGATCCGCGCAATGTCGGTAAAACCCTCAAAGGCTGGCTGTTTGGTAGCGAGGCTGGAGAGGGGCGCGGGATTCATGACGACCAGCGCGACCCCCAGATTGATGAGCTGAACGGCACGCAGGAAAAATCACGGAAAGAGGCTGCTGAATATCACGGCCGTAGTACCGGAGTGCTCGGCAAAATTGCAGAGGGTATTAAGCAAATTGCTGATGGAATGTTCCCGACTGCAGAGGCGGCAGCATTCACCCCCACAGATGCGAGTGGCTTACCTCTTGCAGGCGTAAAGCAGCCGCAGCCATCAAAAGCAGGCTCTGAGTTGCTGGGATGGATGCAACCGATGCTCACCAGCCTGGAACAGCTCTACCGGCTTCCGGAAGGTTTGCTGCGCAGTGTGGCCATCACGGAATCGGGCGGAAATCAGTTCGCTGTTTCAGTTGCAGGCGCTAAAGGGCTGTTTCAGTTTATGGACGGCACCGCGCGTGATATGGGCCTGCGCGGGAACGACGTATTCAATCCTGAAAAGGCCGCTCAGGCGGCCGCTAAATATCTCTCGCAATTGCTGAAGGCTAACGGTGGTGACCTGAGCAAGGCGCTGGCCTCATACAACTGGGGGATCGGGAACGTGCAGAAGCACGGAATGGCCCTGATGCCGCAGGAAACCCGCAACTACATTCCTAAGGTGTTGAGTAACATGCCCGGGAAGGGAGCGCAGGTACAGCAGCAGAACACCTATCACATTTACGGTGGTGGTGATCCGCGTTCTGTTGGTACCGAGGTCGAGCGCCGGCAGCAGTCGGCAAACGCCCAGGTTATGCGCGGCAATCAAACGAAGGTGGGCTAATGGATATTCTCTCAACTCTCTTTCAACAGCAGACCCGAAAAATAGGGATGATAGTCCCCAGCGTGGTTGTTTCTGAGAAGCACACCGACACGCTGGAGATAACCGAGCACCCTGTCGAGGTTGGGGCCGCCATCGCCGACCATGCCTACAAAAAACCGTCTGAAGTGGTGATGGAGGTCGGTTTCGCTGGTGGCGGATCGCTGCTGGATTTTGCCAGTAATCTGACGGCCACCAGCCTGCTCGGTCTGAGCCCCCAGCAGACGTATCAGGAGATACTCGACCTGCAGGCGAGCCGTATCCCTTTCGATGTGGTAACCGGCAAACGGCTGTACAGCAACATGCTAATCCGCGCGCTGGAAGTGACGACAGACAAGACAACCGAAAACGTCCTGTCTGCCGTCCTCACCCTGAGGGAGGTTCTTATCTCGCAGACGCAGCAGGTCACCGTCGCGGATAAAACCAACATGAAGGACGGGGCCAGCACGTCGGCGGTACTGAATACCGGCAACAAAACCACAAGGCCGCCAAATACCTCGCTACTGAAAAGCATCACGGGTAACGCGGCATCATTACTGGGGCTCGGCTAATGGCAATTCAGGAAATCCCGCTGACAGCGGATAACCAGCAATTTAGCATCATCCTGGCAGATACCACCTGGCGGATTAGCATCACCTGGCGCGATCTGTACTGGATTTTGGACCTGCAGAACGACAGAGGGGAGCCGGTAATCTCCGGTATTCCTCTCGTAACGGGGGCTGACCTGCTGGCGCAGTACGGCTATATGGGGCTCGGCTTTAAGCTGGTGGTGGTCTGTGACGACAGCACACAGGATTATCCGACTAAAACCGACCTGGGCGGCCGCAGTCATTTACTAGTATCAACGGAGTAAGCATGTCACAGAACTGGATGAGACATTTCGAGCTGCAGCTCGTGGACGAGAACGGGCAGGGTATCGAGCTCAGCGATTTTAAAGTGACCTTTACGATCGACTGGTTCAACATCAGCAGCGCGTCACGGGTAGGAACATTCAAAATCTACAACCTCTCGGCAGATACGGTGAACCGCATCACCGGGCAGGAGTTTTCGAAAGTGCGGCTGATTGCCGGTTACGACGGTATCGCGCCGGAGGTATCGGCCAGCGACGTCGGGACTGTGCGGGAAGTCGACGCGGCGGACGTGGGCCAGAGTGACGGCCGCAACTATGGTCTGATTTTCAGCGGCGAAATTCGCTACTCGGTCACAGGAAAAGACAGCCCCATTGATTCCTACGTCCTGATTCAGGCAGCCGATACGGATCTGGCTTTTGCCACCAGCATAACCTCGCAGACCCTCGCAGCCGGTTATACGGTCGCAGACGTGAACCGAGCGCTGATGAAAGACTTCGAGGCCAAAGGCGCGACTGAAGGCCTGACGCCTGAAATGACTGCTACCGTTTTCCCCCGGGGCCGGGTGCTGTTTGGCATGACACGGCATCTTATGGATAACGTGGCCGGACAATGTGGCGCAACATGGCAGTTTGTGGACGGTCAGCGTCAGATGGTGGCGAATAACGAATATGTTCACGACGCGATTGTGCTCAACAGCGCCACGGGGCTTATCGGTATGCCGCAGCAGACTATCGGCAACGGTGTAAACGTCCGCGCGCTGATTAACCCGAACATCCGGGTTAACGGGCTCATTCAACTGGATCAGGCTTCGGTATTCCGCACCGCGCTGTCGAACAACGATATCGCTATGGCTGGTGGCCGCATCACCGACCAGAACACGGACGGAAATATCACGCTCAGCGGCACCACGGCGCAGCCTGCCAGCATCGCAACGGATGGCGTTTATATTGTGCGCGGGATTATGTACACTGGCGATACAAGGGGGCAGGCGTGGTACATGGATATGATGTGCGAAGCGCGTGGCGCGGCAGATCTGTATACGCAATCGGCTTTGCAAAGGGGATGAGCAATGAGGGGTATTATTTTTCTGTTAGCTGTCTTTTCTGCGTGCAGCGCGTGGGCGGATGGCTTCACGGTTAAATGTGGTGGCTACACAATGGTTGCAAACCAGGGCGAGTTATCGACAATCAATGGTGAAAGAGTTACCTCTCAAAAAATCACTGAGCTGGGTACCAATGGTTTGAAAGTAGACATGGGGCTTATGCCAGCCAAAGACGGCAACAACTACGGCTTTGAATACATTCGCCGTCCGGGTACCGAAACGCGTTTCCTGAACGTCCAACTGCTGCTGAACAGCATGGACGCGCCGAAAATCATCGGCTCTTTCCCGTGCAAAAAGGTTGATGGTTAACCAAAAGTTACATTTCTGCATAGTGTTGAGTTTGTTCACATTCACTAAATAATGATTTTTTATCGCTTGCTAGGTGGTTGCATGATCACTAAACTTTGCGAACTTTTAGCGCTCAGCTAACTTTGAATAAGTGGTGTATAGTCGTTTAAAACGACAGAGGGATTGGGTATGGCGATTAGCTACGCATTTGCGCTGGCAACAATTACACAACAAATGAATCAGGTTCAGGAAGCTGTAAACGGTGCTTTCAAGCCTCTGATTTCTAATGCTTGTGAACTGCCACAACGATTAGATGCTGAAGAGGCATTTCGTCGTTGTACCGCGATTGCTGCACGCGCTCAAGAAATCGAAAATACCGCGAAGGAAGGCATGTCTCATCTCGAAGCTTTTCGAAATGGGAGAATCATTGTTGATGAGCTTCCGGAAGGGTTTTTATCCCATCTCGAAGGTCTTGCTAAGGCATGCCGAAATGCCAAAGGTCATTTAGTGGATATGTTCTCTGAAGCGGAAAGATCCCCTATGTGGCAAGGCCATCTGCAAATGTTGCGCCCATTAAAACGCAAATATGTTCGTGCGTTGACAGCCGTCGAGAATACTGCAACTCAGTTGGCCGCTGAAGTTAGGCAATCGCAGCCTTTCCAGGCTGAACTCTTGTTAGATAATGTTACCCGTGAAGAGGCTATTGAACTGATCTCAACATCGCATAAGATGCTGGGAGCCGACGCCCCTAAATGGATGTGACATGGCAAAAGTCAGTATCACGGGAGAATTGCATCATTTAGCTGCAGCACATAAGTATGCTCAAATGCTTGCAGATTATATTTCAAAGGGTTCCCAGTTCTGGTGTTTTGGTTCGTTAGGCGGTTTTGAACGTAACTATGATGCGATGGCTGCCAACATCAGGAAAATTCACTTAAAGCTATCTGGCGACAAACCTTGGCCTCCAGAAGCATCTCTAAGTGAACGGACATGTAATAACTTTTTGGTATTTGCTCAGCATCTTTATGACGATGAACACTATCAGATATTGGCAATCATCAGCCCAAACGCTCATCAACAAGCTGATTCGATGCTTCCCAGACTGATAAAATTAGCTGAGGAAACCTTCATAGAACTTCCCCCTGATGAACTCGAAAAATTGAAAACCTACGATTCATAAACCCGCCACCCGGCGGGTTTTTTGCTTTCTGGAGCCTACAAAATGGCAGTATCTGACCAGACCCGCAGCGGCGATCTTGCCGAAACATTTAAATCTGAGCGGGAGACAACAAAGAACCAAATCCGCGTCGCTTTGCCTGGCATCGTTCAGTCATTCGATCCCGGCGCGGTGACGGCGGTTGTGCAGCCTGCGATCCGTTCGGTTGAAACGGATAACGACGGGAACCGCGTTACCAAAAATTACCCGCTGCTGGTGGATGTGCCGGTGATATTTCCTCGTGGCGGCGGCTGCACGCTAACGTTCCCGGTGAAAGCTGGCGATGAATGCCTGGTAATTTTCGCTGACCGCTGTATCGATTTCTGGTGGCAGAACGGCGGGGTGCAGGAGCCTGTCGACGACCGGGTGCATGATTTATCGGATGCGTTCTGTATCGTCGGGCCGCAGTCGCAGGCGCAGAAAATCAGCGGCATCAGCACCAGCGCGGTTGAGTTACGTAGCGACGATGGCGGAACCAAACTGAGCCTTAATCCTTCAAGTGGGGCGATAGCCGGTACCGCACCGGGAGGTTTCAACCTCAACGGCCTGAAAATTCTGCCTGACGGCCGCCTGCAGCTGGTGGATGGATCAATCGTTGATAAGCATACGCATGGCGGCGTTGAAAGCGGCGGCAGCAATACAAAACCTCTGGGAGGGTAATTATGCGATACCGACGTGAGGACAACGACGGCGATTACACTTTTGGCAGCGGCGATGATACCTGGTTGATTAACTCACCGGAGGCCGTCGCGCAGGCTGTGAAAACGCGATTCGAATTGTGGTATGGGCAGTGGTTTCTCGACACCACAGAGGGGACACCGTGGATTCAGTCCGTACTCGGTAAGCAGAAGCCGGAAACCTACAACCTGGCGATCCGTAAGCGCATCCTCGAAACGCGGGGCGTTAAATCCATTCTCTCTTTCAATACGACAGTGAACACGACGACGCGCCGCGTCCAGTTCTTCGCTGAGATCGACACTATCTACGGAACAACGACAGTAACCAGCGAGGCATAAATGGCCCTCAATTTGGACACACTCGGCTTATCGGCAACGGTAACCGCTGAGGGGATCAGTGCGCCTGATTACCAGACGATACTCGATACCCTGACAAGCTATTTCCAGCAGATTTATGGCAGTGACGCTTATCTGGAGCCGGACAGCAAAGACGGCCAGATGGTAGCGCTGGTGGCGCTGGCTATTCACGATGCCAATAACACGGCCATTACTGTTTACAACTGCTTCTCACCTGCTACGGGTTACGGCGCAGCGCTGACCAGTAACGTGAAAATTAACGGTATCGCGCGCAAAGGGGCGACGAACTCAACCGTGGATCTGCTGCTCACCGGCACCGCAGGGACAACTATCACGAACGGTACCGTTAAAGACACTAATAACGTGATCTGGCGTCTTCCTGCCTCGGTGGTGATTGGCGTTGACGGTACGGTGACGGCCACTGCCACCTGCTCAAACAGCGGCGCGGTCGCAGCGCTGGCGGGGACAATTACTACCATCAACACGCCGACCCGAGGCTGGACATCGGTAACCAACCCGGCGGCGGCCACCGTAGGCGCGCCGGCAGAAACCGACGCAGAGCTGCGCATCAGGCAGTGGCAGAGCGTCGCGCTACCCTCTATCACGCCGTTTGAGGGCGTTGACGGTGCGATTGCTAACGTTGCTGGCGTGACACGTCACAAGCTCTACGAGAATGATACTGGCGCGACCGATAGTAACGGGCTGCCGCCACACTCTATCTCAGCCATCGTGGACGGCGGGGACGTGACCGACATTGCCCAGACTATCCGGGGTAATAAAGGGCAGGGAACGGCGACCTACGGGACGACCTCTGTCACGGTACCGGACACTTACGGCAATCCACACGTGATCAGTTTTTCGCGTTCGACTGATGTTCCGATTTACGGGCATATCACACTGAAAGCCTTTATGGGCTACACGTCGCAAATTGGCGTACAGATTCAGCAGGCCGTAGCGGATTACATCAACGGGCTGACGATCGGTGATTCAGTTCTGCTGAGCCGCATTTACTCCCCGGCGAACCTCGGCGTGGTGAGTGGTGGCAGTGCACGCTATTACGACATTCAGGAGCTGCTGATTGGCAAATCTGCCGGAACGGTAGCGGCGGCGAATATCAATATCGCCTACAACGAATCAGCGTCCTGTAAGCCGGAAAATATTGTTCTAACGGTGACGTCATGAGCAAGTACACAGATTTAATCACCAACTACCACGCCACCAGACCGAAATACTTTGATCACATTGACCTGAGCACCCGGCCGCTGATTGACATCACATCAGCCACCCGGGGGCTGGTTAGCGCGTTTGACATTGATACGGCGGTAGGCGTCCAGCTTGATACCCTCGGGCTCTGGATCGGACGTAGCCGTATAGTCAGCCAGCCTATTACGGGAGTTTATTTCAGCTGGGACACCGACGGGCTCGGATATGACCAGGGCGTCTGGCAAGGGCCGTATGATCCGGACTCAGGCTATACGTCGCTGAGCGATGACACCTACCGCATCATTCTGAAAGCAAAAATCGCTATCAACAACTGGGACGGCCGCAACGACTCTCTGCCGCCCATCCTTGACGCTGCGACTGCAGGCTCTGGCCTGAAGATGCAGATCGTCGACAACCAGGACATGACGATTTCGGTCTGGGTTTTCCCCGAGACTGATATTTCTGATGTGTCACTCGAACTGATCGCCGCTATCAAACAGGGCTATCTCACCGTTAAAGCTGCTGGCGTATGGGCCGGTGATGTTGAAACGCCTTCGGTAGAAACACCATCCGAGGGTTCAAAATTCTTTGGATTTGATATGGATAACGAATACATCGGCGGGCTCGATGTAGGAGCATGGGGGACTTTACTCTAATGGCAACAAATAATTTTAAAGCGTTCGCGCTTGATCCTAACGCTAACGTCATGTCCCAGGCTGACTGGGAAGCGCTTCCGGCGTTGCTGTCCGGGTTTACTGCTGGTAAAGCATCCAGCGCACAGGTAAACAAAGCAATTCGCCAGTCAACTACGATTGCCGCGCTGGTGGGGCAGTTTATTGCGAACTCTGGTGTGGACGCTCTGGATAATGCCGACGTTAACGGGCTGGTGACAAAATTCACGAATGCGCTTATCACAAACCTCGGTTTAGGGGAAGGCTCTGTTTTGCCAGTTGGCGTTCCAATTCCGTGGCCGTCAGCAACACCACCAACAGGGTGGCTCAAATGCAATGGGGCTGCGTTTACCGCCTCCCAGTACCCTAAGCTGGCTCAGACCTATCCTGCGCTCAGATTGCCTGATTTAAGAGGCGAATTTATTCGTGGCTGGGATGATGGGCGCGGGGCGGATACGGGGCGAAGTTTGCTTTCAGGTCAGAATGCAATGTCTTTCGATCACAGACACTGGCTTCCAACAACAAATGGTACCGGTGGAGATGGCGCGATGACAGCGGTCTTTATTGATGGAAATTCTGCAATGGCTTATTACCCAGATGGAACCAACGAATATAACCCCAATCCCTCTACAGGAACATTAATGCAAACATATACGGCCAAAGCTGCGTATGGTTCAGGAATGTTTGGTAGTGAAACGAGGCCGCGAAACGTTGCATTTAACTATATTGTGAGGGCTGCATAATGGCGCAGGCAAAATTAAACAAAGAACTTATCGCCACAGAGGCAGGCGATATTACCGTATTTAACTACGATGACGAGACGCGAGAATACCTTTCATCATCTGTTGAATATCTGGCCGTAGGTGTAGGTATTCCAGCTAGCTCATGCACTGACGCACCCGGCGAGAGCAAAGAGGGCTTTGCTATTTGCCGGACAGCCGATTTTACCGCCTGGGAATACGTCGCCGATCACCGTGGTGAAACGGTGTACAGCACTGAAACAGCCGAGCCGGTGATCGTTTCTTTGCCTGGAGACTATCCAGAAGGCACTACCACGCTGGAACCTGCTACGCCTTACGATACGTGGAACGGTAGCGAGTGGGTGACGGATACGGAAGCGCAGCACGCGGCGGACGTGAAAGCGGCTGAACAACAGAAAGCTGCACTCCTGCTTGAGGCCCAGACAACGATCAGTCTCTGGCAGACAGAACTACAGTTAGGCATTATCAGCGATGAAGATAAAGCCAGCCTGATCGCCTGGATGAAATATATCAAAGCACTGCAAGCCGTCGATATATCAACGGCTCCGGGCATTACCTGGCCTACACCTCCGGCGGAGTAGGCCACTCGATATCTGGTGCGCTGGTGGTATCGACCGCTTCCAGTGCATCCAGATAATCAAGCCAGGCGTTATATTGTTCTTTCTCTGCATCCTTCAGGCGGCCCATTGCTGCTTTACCGGGCCACTGCTTACTGTTCATAAACTCGTTAGCCTGAACGATCCTCTCTATTTTTTCTGCATCCGCAGCCGCTACAAGTTCCTCATGAGAGGGCTCTGGCTTGTCTGCCCATACGGGATATCCATCATCACCGGCTACGCGAAGTTTACCTTCCGGTGGCTCACCAGCAAATTCATAAAAAACAGAATCATCAACATCAATTCCATCCTTCGGCCAGCTTTCAGTCAGAATATAACTTTCTTGCAAGGAGTAAGGGTAAAAAGCATTTTCCGAGGGGCTATAAATAAAATTAGTCATAATTAATATCCTATCGCCAGAAAGCGCGAGCCAGCATTACTTCGCGTTGAGCTATTTCTCAAATAAACACTTTTTTTCGCATCAGAGACATTTTGTGCGTCAATAGCAATTGAAATCGGAACCGTTGAATCAGAAGAGCTTGACGCAACACCAGTCGCATAACACATAGCTGTCGGGAAAGGTATCGGATAAACAACTTCGAGTGAAGTACCAGCAGGAATAGCACCTATAGAACCAATTTGAACAATCATGCCATTCGGAAATGTGAATACCCCTGTTACGTTCCCACCTGAAAAAGTTTTCGTGAAAAAAGACATGTCGGGGATCTGGTTAGTGCCGTTGCCAACGTTCCTTTTCGAGGCCGTTCCTAAACCGAGGTTTTAGAGAATGAAAAATCATCCCTTGTCTGGCATTGTTCTGGCTTTTGTCGGGAGAGAAACACGTGCTTATTGGCTACGTGAGGGTGTCAACAAATGACCAGAACACCGCATTGCAAAGAAATGCACTCGATAGCGCAGGATGTAAGCTAATTTTTGAAGATAAGATGAGCGGGAAGACTTCCGAGAGGCCGGGACTAAAGAAGGTACTCAGGACGCTATCCGAAGGTGATACGCTCGTAGTCTGGAAACTGGATCGACTTGGACGCAGCATGCGGCATCTCGTCGTTCTGGTGGAGGAACTGAGGGAGAGGGGGATAAATTTCCGCAGCCTGACCGACAGTATAGACACGTCTACCCCGATGGGGAGATTCTTCTTTCATGTCATGGGCGCGCTAGCCGAAATGGAAAGGGAGCTGATCATTGAGCGTACCCGAGCTGGATTGGCAGCTGCGCGAGCAGAAGGACGGATCGGTGGCCGGAGACCAAAATTAACCGATGAGCAGTGGGCGCAGGCAGGAAGGTTAATTGCAGCAGGGGAATCGCGCCAGCGTGTGGCAATAATTTACGATGTCGGAGTATCGACACTGTATCGCAAATTCCCGGTAGGCAGTGGTTAGACACGATGCAGGCCGCCGGTGATTGTTGAGACTGGCAGCCTGCAAAATTTTACAGCCCAACCTGACGGACTGTCGGAAACTCAGACACAAGCCACATATCGGCCTTTTCAAATATCGCTATTTTCCTGCCTCGTTGCACGAATTTTTTCAGCTATCCATTCTTCCACTTCCGTTGATACCCATCTTACTGACCTACCTATCTTAATGGGTTTTGGGAATTTGCCCGCGTTCATCCAACTGTAAATGGATCCCTTTTTGAACCCAACAGCTTTACAAACTTCTTTCAGATCCATCAAGTATATGTTCAAGTTATGCTCTCCTCAGTGAATGATAAATGGACGTCTTCTTGGAAAAGCTAACATTGACACGAAAGGAAGCTGCTGAACTACTTGGTATATCTACGGCTACCGTAACTCAGTGGGTGCTTGAAGGCAGGCTCAAAGCCTACCGGGTCAGCGATAGGCCCAAGTCACCGTATCTGTTTACGAAAGAAGATTGCAAGGCCGCCTTGTTAGCAGTGGAAGTCGAGCCAACCAAGCTAAGGAACAAAGAGCGAGAGGTTGAAGCTGAGGTGGCGTTTACTCGACGACAGAAAGAAGTGAATAAAAAATTGCGTCGGATGCTTAACATGCCTGAAAAAGAATGAAAAAACCGGCACTGTGGCCGGTTTACTTTTTCTTGGAGAAGTTGAACAGTTGTACTAAAAGCAAACTAATGTGCATCAATGAAGTAGCAGCGAAACCAATTGACAGAGTCGGGAGAAAATTAATCGGTTGTTTGCTGGTAGCCATGAGAAAAAGCCCCATAAAGAAAACAATCCCTAACTCAGCAAAGGTAAGAGCGTACATGATGATGACAGTTGTCATGTATCCATAAGACTTTACCTTATGCATGTTTCTGCCACCGATACCTATTACAAACGTTAACGCAGCGATAAGAATTGCGATCGTTGTGCCTGCGTATGAAGCTATCGCCGCTCCAAGCGCGTCTCTATGTTCAGAGAACGAAACGCCAGGAAACAAGTATCTAAATGCAAAATAAGCTGCAATAACAGGAAAATATGGCAATGCAAAAAGAATTACACCTGGCATGACTTTGTGGTTCTGTGACATTGCCTCCTCCTTGTAATCCAATGATAGTTAAAGCTCACTATCAAATGCATCGTTATAGCTTTTCATTATAACAGACTTCATTCTTATAAAGCATGTTTCCATCTCTTCAGCGATATCTTCGTTTGTCGATTTATACAGATTAGCTGCCAGATGTCCTTTATTAGACAAGTAATATTCCGTAAGTAGATCGGCTGCTTGCTCTTTGCCTTTGATGAGTATATCGCTATGGCTGTCATCGGCGTTTTTAATGAGTTCCTTCGCCATGTCTCGAATGTTTCTTGCTCTTTTCGGCTTTAGCGTGATCTCAATACCGTCTAAAAGTTCTTCTTCAATAGTTTCAATGCCTGTTGCTCTAAGCAAAGGGCTGAACAGCTTAGACCCGCTTTCCACCCTAAGTGTGGTTCGACCGATGAACTGCATTTCTAAAGCATCATCTTTACTAACATCACGCATCAGAGGTTCAATACAAAGTTTGAAGCCCATCGGAATGTCTAATTTATTGGAAAGATAAATCTGCAGATCTCTGGTTCTAGGGCCGTGTTGAGATGATGCATAACCAATGATGTTGTCTTTCACTAAAAGAAAGGAAGGGAAAGCAAGGGTTTCATCATTACCCAAAGCATTCTTCATTTCATCGATAGAAAATGTTTTCTTATTTACCCGTTTTACAAAGGCAGAATCATATGTCTTTGTTAACAAGAAGCTTTTATCAACAATGTGATGGGCGAAAACGAAATAATCGTCAACTTCAAGGGCGTTACCTTTCTTTTCGACTACCTGTGAAGAAAGGGATTCAAAAAGGTTACATGGTGAGTTATCTTTTCCATTGCTATAATAAATAGCATAAAAACTCATTTTCATATCATTTTCCGTTATATAGATGGATTAACCATCATATGAGCCCATTTCTAATGGCAAATATGGATAATGATAAACTCTAAAAGAAAACTGGATAACCTGGAGTTTTATCAGGGTTTTCAGGGCTAGTCTTCCACCAGCCACATATCGGACTCTTCAAACATTTCCTCCAGCATGCGGTTCAGCTTTTCCCGATCGCTTTTGCTGGCATCACTATTCAAGCCGTTCGCCTGCATCGGCTTGACCTTCACTTCGGCAGCGGGGAAAATCTGGTGCACTCTCTTCGTCAGTTCTGCCAGGATAATCTCTCTGGCCCCTTCGAGCCCCTCTACATTGCGTTTGTCATAAACCAGTTCAACGAACATAAAAGCCTCCGGAAACCACTGTGGTTGTATACAGTATTTTTACTGTAAAAATAAACAGTGTCAAGGCGAGCGGAGCGCGAAAGGGGGAGGTTTTTTGTTACCCTTAGTTACAAATAGAAAAACCCCAGATCGTGAGATCTGGGGTTCTTTTAAAGTGCACGTGCATTTCACGTGCATTTTTTTGTCTTTTCTCGGTCTGCGCACTGTCTGGTCAGTGTCCGTAAGTGGCTGTTTTTATTGCCGCTGTCCGGTTGCAGTCCTATCAAAAGTGGTGGAGCTGGCGGGAGTTGAACCCGCGTCCGAAATTTCTACATCCTCGGTACTACATGCTTAGTTTGTCTTTACATTCGCACGCCAGCTGCGGACAGACACGCCACTAACGAACTAGCCTGATTAGTTTTAACGCTTCAACCCCAGGCAGGGCTTCCACGCGATCTCTTTTGGGTTTGACCTCTCTTTGATCCCCGTCTTAAGAGCGGAAGCTAGGGAGAGAGGGCTCAGAGCAGGTTATTAAGCTGCTAAAGCGTAGTTTTCGTCGTTTGCGACTATTTTTTTGCGGCTTTTAACGAGGCAAACCGCCCCTCGGCATGCACCTTGGGTTTCGCAAATCCCGTCGAATCCAGAATCAGCCCCAATAGTGTTGAACTGAGTATACCAGATTTCACTTCCTGGATACCAGCCCGGAACGCTAACTTATTGAATAGTACAATAAGTGTGCAGAATCAACGTCCTGCGTTTTTCATGATGCGCGCTTTATCAAGCTGCCACTCGCGCTCTTTCAGGTCAGTACGTTTGTCGTGCTGCTTTTTACCCTTCGCGACGCCAACCTTCACCTTGCACCAGGCGTTTTTCCAGTACAGTGACAGGGCGACCACGGTGAAACCTTCGCGGTTGATGCGTCCGTAGAGAGATTCCAGCTCACGCTTGTTTAGCAGCAGCTTACGGGTGCGCGTTGGGTCACACACGTAATGTGACGAGGCGACGTTCAGCGGCGTAAAGTTCGCACCGAACAGGAAAGCTTCGCCATCTTTCAGGATCACGTAGCTGTCGCCGATATTGGCTTTCCCGGCGCGCAGCGATTTTACTTCCCAGCCCTGCAACGCAAGGCCAGCTTCGAATTCTTCTTCAATGAAATACTCGTGGCGCGCACGCTTGTTGAGCGCAATGGTCGCCGAGCCTGGTTTATGTGCTTTTTTCTTCGTCATAAGTGTCGTAAAGCCGTCGGTAATCTGATTTCAAAAAGTCACCTCATTGCGTCCTGTGAGGTCTAACGCGCTATCTTAGCACGAGATGAGGCTTAGCGTTTTTTTAACAGGTGATAAATGTTATTATTTGTCCGTTGTGTGACCATGGAAAATGCTATGCCTCAGATTAGCCGTACTGCGCTTGTGCCTTACAGCGCGGAACAGATGTATCAGTTAGTGAACGATGTTCAGTCTTATCCAGAATTTATTCCGGGGTGTACCGGAAGCCGCGTTCTGGAGTCTGGCCCGACGCAGATGACCGCGGCGGTGGATGTCTCCAAAGCGGGGATCAGCAAGACGTTCACCACCCGCAATACGCTGACCAGCAATCAGAGTATTTTGATGCATCTGGTCGATGGTCCGTTTAAAACGCTGATGGGGGGCTGGAAGTTTACCCCACTGAGCGCGGACGCCTGCCGTATTGAGTTCCATCTGGACTTTGAGTTTACCAATAAGCTGATTGAGCTGGCGTTTGGCCGCATCTTTAAAGAGCTGGCCTCGAATATGGTTCAGGCGTTCACGACCCGCGCCAAAGAGGTTTACAGTGTCGCATAAGATCGCTGTGGAAGTGGTGTACGCGCTGCCAGAGAAACAGTATTTGCAGCGCGTGATGCTGGACGAGGGCGCGACCGTAGAAGCGGCTATCCGCGCGTCCGGCATCCTCGAGCTTCGCAGTGATATCGACCTGGCGAAAAATAAGGTCGGTATTTACAGCCGTCCGGTGAAGCTGGGTGACGTGCTGAAAGAGGGCGATCGGGTGGAGATTTATCGTCCGCTGATTGCCGACCCGAAAGAGCTGCGTCGCCAGCGTGCCGAGAAGGCGAGTAAGTAGTGCTTACAACCCCTCACCCTAACCCTCTCCCCAGAGGGGCGAGGGGATCAACAGAAAACAAAAAAGGTGCTCATTGAGCACCTTTTTGCATTTCTGACGCCTGATTATTTGGTCAGGGCAGGTTTGTTGTCGATGTTTGTCAACACACCGGCGCTGCTGAAAGTCAGCGTCAGGGTCTGCTGGGTCACATCTTCGTGGCCTGGCTGCTGACGGAATACATAGAACCAGGTGTTAGTGCCGAACGGATCGGACATCATCGGGGTTCCCAGTGCATAAGCGACCTGCTGTTGTGTCATCCCCACACGGATTTTGGACACATCGTTAGGGGTAAGGTAGTTCCCCTGGTTGATGTCAGGACGGTAAACCACTTTCTCCAGAGTGGAACAGCCTGCGGTCAACATCAGAAGAACCGCTGCGGCAGCGGTCAGCATTTTACAACGCATAGTGATTTGATTCCTTTTCGGGCCCGAGCAGAACGCGGCTCATATGTAATATGCCGATGATAATAGACCTTGCCCCACTTTGAAACCGGTCTGGCGGCGTTTTTGTTGTTCTCTATGACCCTGAGATCCCGAAAAAGTTTATGCCGCCAGCAGTTCTTTCGCGTTCGCGAGCGTATTACGCGTGACTTCACTACCGCCGAGCAGGCGTGCCAGCTCCTGCAGACGTGCACGTTTATCGAGCGGCATCATGTGCGTTTCCGTCATTTCGCCATCGGTTTCTTTGCTGACAATAAAGTGATGATGACCACAGCCCGCAACCTGCGGCAGGTGAGTGACGCACATCACCTGCGTTGATTCGCCTAACTGACGCAGCAGTTTGCCGACAACCGCCGCCGTTGGACCGCTGATCCCGACATCCACCTCATCGAAAATCAGCGCCGGGGTTTCCATTTTACGCGCGGTAATAACCTGAATCGCCAGCGCAATACGCGACAGCTCGCCGCCGGAGGCGACTTTGGAGATAGCCTGTAGCGGTTGGCCCGGGTTGGTGGTGACACGGAACTCAATACGATCCGCACCTTCCGCCGTCAGGTGATGCTCTTCAAAGCGAACATCAATGGTGAATACACCGTGCGGCATTGCCAGCGTATGCATGCTGTCGGTGATGTGCTGGCTGAGTTCCTGAGCGTAATGCTGACGGATTTCATGCAGCTTTTGCGCTGTGGCCAGCGCCTGTTCATGATGCAGGTTCACCGCCAGAGAAAGGGTTTCCTGCGAGTCAGCCTGATCGTCAAGCTGCTGCTGCTCTTCCAGCAGAGCCTGATAGTAGCCCGGGAGCTCTTCCGGCGTAACATGGTGCTTACGCGCCAGGGCAATCTGACGTGAGATGCGCTGTTCCAGTTCAAACAGACGGTTCGGGTCGAGATCCAGACGCTCACAGTAGTGGCGCAGTTCGTCACTGGCTTCTGAGATTTGAATCGCGGCCTCTTCCAGCATATCCAGTACGCCAGAGAGTTTGCTGTCCATGCCTGCCAGCTCGGTGATCAGCTGACGAACGCTATAGAGCTGGCTCTGCAGGTTCGCGTCTTCGCCATCAGCGAGCATATTGAGCGCATTCTGGCTGGTTGAGAGCAGGTGGCCACTGTTGGCGAGGCGCTTGTACTCCTCGTCGATTTGCTCAAACTCACCCGCCTGCGGATTGAATTCGTTCAGCTCCTTAAGCTGGTACGCCAGCAGCTCCGCACGCGCGGCGCGCTCCTGGCTTTGCTGCTGATGCTGAGCCAGCTCCCGGCAGCTCTGATGCCACAGACGGTAGTGTTCTGCCATGAGCTGAGTAAGCGCGTACTCACCCGCATAGCCATCAAGCAATGCTTTCTGCTGTTCTGGTTTGACTAACTGCTGATGCGCGTGCTGACCGTGGATCTGAATAAGCAGCTGGCCGAGTTCGCGAAGCTGAGAGAGGGGGACCGCCGTGCCGTTGATAAAACCACGGGAACGGCCGTCGCTGCTGATCACGCGGCGAAGTAAACACTCATGCCCATCTTCAAGCTGGTTCTGTTCGAGCCAGCGCTGGGCGGCAGGCGTGTCTTTCAGGGAGAAGCGGGCGCACAGGTCGGCGCGGTTTGCGCCCCTGCGCACCATGTCTCCCTCGGCGCGGCCGCCAAGGCACAAGCCGAGGGCATCAATGGCAATGGATTTACCCGCACCGGTTTCCCCGGTGATCGCCGTCATGCCGCTGTGGAAATCGATCTCAAGCTCACGAACTATGGCAAAGTTGCTGATGGTCAGTTGTGCCAGCATAATTGTTTTCCTGTATGAAAAACCATGACTGTGTTTTCATACAGTATAAACTGGTTTTTTATACAGTAAAGTCCTGGATGTAAAATCAGAACAATTTTTTTGACCAGCCGAGCTTCGAGCTTAATGTGTTGAAATAGCTGTAATCTTTCGGGTGAATCAGGTTCAGGTGGTAATCGCATCGGCGAATGAGGACATCTTCACCTTCCTGGATCGGCAGCGCAATCTGGCTGTCGCAGCTGATCTCCAGGTCGTTACGGCGGTGCGAGAAGCGCAGACGTATCGTGCTGTCACCGTTGATGACCAACGGGCGGGCGGAGAGCGTGTGCGGGAACATCGGCACCAGGGTAATGGCATCCAGCGAGGGCGTAAGAATGGGGCCACCCGCAGAAAGTGAGTAGGCGGTTGAGCCGGTTGGAGTGGAGATAATCAGCCCGTCAGAGCGCTGCGAGAAGGCAAAGATTTCGTCGATATAGACTTCGAACTCAATCATATGCGCCACTTTACCGGGGTGAAGTACGACCTCGTTAATCGCGGTGCTGATGCGCTTCTGGCAGTCCTGCTGGCACACCTGCGCTTCCAGTAAGAAGCGCTTTTCGCTGATATAGTGACCTTCCAGCACGTCAGCCAGTTGCTGTTGCGCGTTGTCCGGATCGAGATCGGTTAAAAAGCCGAGATTGCCTCGGTTGATGCCGATAACCTTGATGTCATAGCGCGCCAGCGTGCGTGCGGCACCGAGCATGTTTCCGTCACCGCCCACAACCACGGCGAGATCGGCCTGTTGACCAATCTCTGCCAGCGTGCCGGTTTTGACGCTCTTGAGCTGCAGCTCCTGCGCAATCTGCTGCTCGACCATCACTTCATAGCCTTTGCTACACAACCAGCGATACAACATTTCATGTGTCGTCAATGCGGTAGGGTGACGCGGATGCCCGACGATCCCAATACACCTGAAATGATTATTCATTTTCTGGAGGTCCTTGTGCCTGATGAATGATGACAATCTCTCTTGTTCCCTTGAATCCAGGAAACTGATCCCCATAATAAGCGAAGTTAGCGAGATGAATGCAGAAAAACGCGGAGAAATTCATGAGTAGTAAAGAACAGAAAACGCCTGAGGGGCAAGCCCCTGAAGAAATTATCACGGAACAGCACGATGAAGTTGAGGCAGTAGAGCCAGACGCATCTGCTGAGCAGGTGGACCCGCGCGATGAAAAAATTGCGAATCTGGAAGCCCAACTGGTAGAAGCACAGAATCGCGAACGCGAAAGTGTTCTGCGCATTAAGGCGGAAATGGAAAACCTGCGTCGTCGTACCGAGCAGGACGTTGAGAAGGCGCATAAATTCGCGCTGGAGAAATTCGTCAACGAACTGCTGCCGGTGATTGATAGCCTCGATCGCGCCCTGGAAGTGGCTGATAAAGCGAACCCGGACAATGCGGCGATGATCGAAGGTATCGAACTGACGCTGAAATCCATGCTCGACGTGGTGCGTAAGTTTGGCGTAGAAGTGATTGCCGATACCAACGTTCCGCTGGATCCAAACGTCCACCAGGCGATTGCGATGGTCGAATCTGAAGAGATTGAAGCCGGTAAAGTGCTGGGCGTGATGCAGAAAGGGTATACCCTGAACGGCCGTACCATTCGCGCTGCGATGGTGACCGTGGCGAAAGCGAAAGCGTAATTTGCTACCTGTAGTGCCGGGTGGCGGCGTTCGCCTTACCCGGCCTACATTTTATTCGGCAATACTTTCCCGAAGCGGCGTGACGGGCAGAACCTTCACCTGCTTAATCATATTGTCCTGCACGTCCAGGATATCAATATCGTACTGCTCAATGCGCACCCGCGTGCCTGCCGCCGGGATCTCCTCCAGCGCTTCCAGAATCATCCCGTTAATCGTACGCGCTTCATCTTCCGGCAAATGCCAGTTAAAGGCTTTATTGAGTTCGCGAATGTTCGCGCTCCCGTCAATCAGCACTGAACCGTCGTTTTGCGGGGTGACCTCTTCCGCGAGAGAAGGCGACATTGACGTAGTAAAGTCGCCGACTATCTCTTCCAGAATATCTTCGACCGTCACCAGTCCCTGAATGTCGCCGTATTCATTGACGACCAGGCCGACTTTTTTCTTGTTGCGCTGGAATTTAACCAGCTGCGTGCTGAGCGGCGTTCCTTCCGGCACATAGTAAATTTCGTCGGCGGCGCGCAGCATAACCTCTTTGGTGAACTCTTTTTTCTCGGTCATCAGACGATACGCTTCACGCACGCGCAGCATGCTGATGGCGTCATCCAGCGAGTCGCGATAGAGCACGATGCGCCCGTGCGGGGAGTGCGTCAGCTGGCGGACGATGGCTTTCCAGTCATCGTTGATGTCGATACCGACGATTTCGTTCCGCGGCACCATGATGTCGTTCACGCTCACTTTTTCCAGATCCAGCACCGACAGGAGCATGTCCTGATTGCGCCGGGAAATCTGCGTGCGGGATTCGTGCACGATGGTGCGCAGTTCCTCTTTGCTGAGCGCGCTGCTGATGGTGACATCGGCTTTGATGCCCACCATCCGCATCAGTACGCGCGTCACCATATTCAGCAACCAGACCAGCGGCATCATCAGGATTTGCAGCGGCGCCAGCAGGAAGCTGCTCGGGTAGGCGACTTTCTCCGGGTAAAGCGCGGCGATGGTCTTAGGCAGCACTTCAGCAAACACCAGTACCACAAACGTCAGCACGCCGGTGGCGATAGCGACCCCGGCGTTGCCGTACAGGCGCATACCGACGATGGTGCCCAGAGCAGAGGCAAGAATATTGACGAGGTTGTTACCGATGAGCACCAGGCTTATCAGTTGATCCGGCTTGCGGAGCAGTTTTTCAACGCGACGTGCGGCACGGTTACCCTGCTTGGCACGATGACGTAACCGGTAGCGGTTTAAGGTCATCATGCCGGTTTCCGAGCCGGAGAAATAGGCGGAGATGACCACCATGACGATCAGGATAACGATCAGCGTGGTGGTAGAGATGTGTTCCAGGGGGAACTCCTTTGTTTCTTAGCCAGCAAATTGCTGTATGAAGCGGCTGCCAAAATAGGCAAGGGTGAGAATGCCCGCCCCCGCGACGTTGAACCAGACCACGCGGCGACCGCGCCAGCCTTCATGATAATGGCCCCATAACAGGACAATATAGACAAACCACGCGATGATGGAGAGCACCGCTTTATCGATATTCTCCACGCTGAACAGGTTCTTCATGTAGAACAGGCCTGTGCAGAGCGTGAGCGTCAGCAGCACCACCCCGACCTGGGTGATGTGGAACATCTTACGCTCAATGACCATCAGCGGCGGCATTTCATGGTTAAACGCCAGCTTTTTGTTTTTCAACTGGTAGTCAATCCAGGCGAGCTGCATGGCGTAAAGCGCCGCGATGATTAACGTCGCGTAGGCAAACAGCGACAGGCCGATATGCACCAGCATCCCCGGCGTCGCTTCCAGATGCGTAATGAATTCATTGGGCATAAAGGTGGCTAAGGCCAGATTGATCAGCGCGAAGGTATAGACAATCGGTAGCAGCAGCCAGCCGCGATTTTTAGACGCCACGATGGTCATTACCGTACAGATCATCAAACTGACCAGCGAGCCGACGTTGAGGACGCTCAGGTTTTGCACGCTGCCGTCGCCGGGGATGATACGTGATTCCAGCGCAAACGCGTGGCTTATCAGTGCGATCACCGCGGAAAGAATAGCCATGCGCCGCCAGCCGCTGTTTTTTTGCAGCAGTCCGGGAACGATCAGCGCGAGGCTGACAGAGTAGGCAACAAGGGCGATCAGTGCGAAAACAGGCATATAGGCATCGACAGTTGTCTTAATAAGAAAGAGAAGCAGTATAACGTTACGTGACGCCTGCTCCAACCGTTGCATAACAACAAAGACGCCTTCATGTTATACTCCGGCAAAATTCTGTGTATGTGTCGCTCAATGCGGCCCAACGTTTCTACTCAGGCGAGAGACAATGTTTGATAATTTAACCGATCGTTTGTCGCGCACGCTGCGCAACATCAGCGGCCGCGGACGCCTTACTGAAGAGAACATCAAGGAAACGCTGCGCGAAGTGCGCATGGCGCTGCTGGAAGCAGACGTCGCGTTGCCGGTTGTTCGTGATTTTATCAACCGCGTTAAAGAGAAGGCGGTTGGTCATGAAGTTAACAAGAGCCTGACCCCGGGTCAGGAGTTCGTCAAAATCGTTCGTAACGAACTGGTTTCGGCGATGGGCGAAGAGAACCAGGTGCTTAACCTGGCGGCTCAGCCACCGGCCGTGGTGCTGATGGCGGGCCTGCAGGGGGCGGGTAAAACGACCAGCGTCGGTAAGTTGGGTAAATTCCTGCGTGAGAAGCACAAGAAGAAAGTGCTGGTGGTCTCTGCGGACGTCTATCGCCCGGCGGCGATCAAACAGCTGGAAACCCTGGCCGAGCAGGTTGGTGTGGATTTCTTCCCGTCAGACGTGGCCCAGAAGCCTGTCGACATCGTTAACGCCGCGCTGAAAGAGGCGAAGCTGAAATTCTACGACGTGCTGCTGGTGGATACCGCCGGTCGTCTGCACGTTGACGAAGCGATGATGGATGAGATCAAGCAGGTGCATGCCTCTATCAACCCGGTAGAGACCCTGTTTGTTGTCGACGCCATGACCGGTCAGGATGCGGCGAATACCGCGAAAGCGTTTAACGAAGCGCTGCCGTTAACCGGCGTGGTGCTGACCAAAGTGGACGGCGACGCCCGCGGCGGTGCGGCGCTCTCGATTCGCCACATCACCGGTAAGCCGATTAAATTCCTTGGCGTGGGCGAGAAAACCGAAGCGCTGGAGCCGTTCCACCCGGATCGTATTGCCTCCCGTATCCTCGGCATGGGCGACGTGCTGTCGCTGATTGAAGATATCGAGAGCAAGGTTGACCGTGCGCAGGCGGAAAAACTCGCCAGCAAGCTGAAAAAAGGCGACGGTTTCGATCTGACCGACTTCCTTGAGCAGTTGCGCCAGATGAAAAACATGGGCGGCATGGCCAGCCTGATGGGCAAACTGCCGGGCATGGGGCAGATCCCAGACAACGTGAAAGCGCAGATGGATGACAAAGTGCTGGTGCGTATGGAGGCGATCATCAACTCGATGACGTTGAAAGAACGCGCTAACCCGGACATCATCAAAGGTTCCCGTAAACGCCGTATCGCAGCCGGTTGCGGCATGCAGGTGCAGGACGTTAACCGCCTTCTGAAACAGTTCGACGACATGCAGCGCATGATGAAGAAAATGAAGAAAGGCGGCATGGCGAAGATGATGCGCGGGATGAAAGGCATGATGCCACCCGGCTTTCCTGGGCGATAATCGCTTTTGAGATTGCTTTTTGCCCGAAAATGAGTAAAATTTTCGGGCTTTTAATATGACACCCGGGCTCCGTTCCTCGATGGGGCCCGGTTGTTTTATTCACACAAGAGGATGTTATGGTAACTATTCGTTTAGCTCGTCACGGCGCTAAAAAGCGTCCGTTCTACCAGGTTGTTGTCACTGACAGCCGTAATGCACGCAACGGTCGCTTCATCGAGCGCGTTGGTTTCTTCAACCCACTGGCCGCTGGCGCAGAAGAAGAAACTCGTCTGGATCTGGATCGTATCGCTCACTGGGTTGGCCAGGGCGCTACTGTTTCCGATCGCGTTGCTACGCTGATCAAAGCAGCAAACAAAGCAGCTTAATCTGTCACGGTGGTCATGATGAGCAATAAAGCACCTGTTGAACCGATCGTATTGGGAAAAATGGGTTCTTGCTACGGTATCCGTGGTTGGCTCAGAGTGTTTTCCTCCACTGAAGACGCTGATAGCATTTTTGATTACCAGCCCTGGTTTATCCAGAAAGCCGGTAAGTGGGAAGAGGTCGAGCTGGAAAGCTGGCGTCACCACAATCAGGACATCATCATCAAGCTGAAAGGCATTGACGATCGTGATGCCGCGAATGCGCTGACTAATTGTGAAATTGTCGTGGATTCGTCGCAGTTGCCGCAGCTGGAAGAGGGCGACTACTACTGGAAAGACCTTATGGGTTGCCAGGTAGTCACTACCGAAGGCTACAGCCTGGGAAAAGTCATCGATATGATGGAAACCGGGTCAAATGACGTTCTCGTCATTAAGGCAAACCTGAAAGATGCATTTGGCATCAAGGAGCGGTTGGTCCCGTTCCTCGATGGACAGGTTATCAAGAAAGTCGATCTCACTACTCAAACCATTGAAGTAGATTGGGATCCTGGTTTTTAAATTCTCCGGATAAACGGTAAAAGACGGCGCTATGTGGATTGGCATAATTAGCCTGTTTCCTGAAATGTTCCGCGCGATTACCGATTACGGGGTAACTGGCCGGGCAGTAAAGAATGGCCTGCTGAGCATCCAGAGCTGGAGTCCTCGTGACTTCACGCATGACCGGCACCGTACCGTGGACGATCGTCCTTACGGCGGCGGACCGGGGATGTTGATGATGGTACAACCCTTGCGGGATGCCATTCACACAGCAAAAGCCGCGGCAGGTGAAGGCGCAAAGGTGATTTATCTGTCACCTCAGGGACGCAAGCTTGATCAAGCGGGCGTGAGCGAACTGGCGACGAATCAAAAGCTGATTCTGGTCTGTGGTCGCTACGAAGGGATAGATGAGCGCGTAATTCAAACCGAGATTGACGAAGAATGGTCTATCGGCGATTACGTTCTCAGCGGTGGTGAGTTACCAGCGATGACGCTGATTGACTCCGTTGCCCGGTTCATTCCGGGTGTACTGGGCCATGAAGCTTCGGCAACGGAAGATTCCTTTGCCGATGGGTTGCTGGACTGCCCACACTATACTCGTCCTGAAGTGTTAGAAGGGATGGAAGTCCCGGCGGTGTTACTGTCTGGAAACCATGCCGAGATACGTCGCTGGCGTTTGAAGCAGTCGCTGGGCCGAACCTGGCTTAGAAGACCTGAACTTCTGGAAAACCTGGCTCTGACTGAAGAGCAAGCAAAGTTGCTGGCCGAGTTCAAAACTGAACACGCGAACCAGCAGCATGAACATGATGGGAAGGCGTAATACGCTCCCGAATATCAGTTTACCCAGGATAAGAGATTAAATTATGAGCAACATTATTAAGCAACTTGAACAAGAGCAGATGAAGCAGGACGTACCTTCCTTCCGTCCAGGTGACACCGTGGAAGTGAAAGTATGGGTTGTTGAAGGTTCCAAAAAACGTCTGCAGGCATTCGAGGGCGTGGTTATCGCTATTCGTAACCGCGGTCTGCACTCTGCATTCACTGTTCGTAAAATTTCCAACGGCGAAGGCGTTGAGCGTGTCTTCCAGACTCACTCTCCGGTAGTTGACAGCATTGCTGTTAAACGTCGTGGTGCTGTACGTAAAGCTAAACTGTACTACCTGCGTGAGCGTACTGGTAAGTCTGCTCGTATTAAAGAGCGTCTGAACTAAGATTCGCTTAAGCGACATCCTGTTAGAAAGGGCTGGCCGAAAGGCCGGCCCTTTTTTTATCTCATCGCACCTCTCGCATTAACCCTTTTGTCATAAATCATTTACAATGCTTGCCTCTTGAATGGAGGGAAAGTGGGCAACGTACTGCATCAGCACACCTGGAAACGCGCAGCGGCCTTGACCGCGCTGTTTGCGATCCTGCTGATCGTGGTAGCGCCGCTTATCTCCGTCTCCTTGCAGAAAGATCCCATGAGTGCCATGCCGGGCATGCATCATGACATGAGCATGATGTCGATGGACGCGCATCATGGCGATACGCCGCATACGATGCCTGTCGACCATGCGGAAGCGTGCGGTTACTGCGTGCTGTTAGCGCATGTACCTGGCATGATGCTGGCGCTGATCGTCCTGCTCTGCGTGGTGCTGCAACGGCTTCGCCTTAAGCCGCCGCGTCAGGCGGTCAGCCACAGGCACTTTTTCCCCTGGCTTTACCCCGATACCCGCGCGCCGCCGCGGCAGTCTGCTTTCTCCCTTTAAAAAAATATCGATAACTTTTTGCCTTAAAAAGGAAAAGTATGACTACCTGCACACCGCGCGCGGCATGGGGAAACCTGCTGCGTCGCCTCCATTTCTACATTGGGCTGTTTGTTGGCCCGTTTATCTTCTTCGCTGCGTTAACCGGTACGCTGTACGTGGCGACCCCACAGCTGGAAAATGTCCTCTATCGGCACGCGCTCCACTCCGATTCCGCGGGCGAGCCGCAGCCGCTGGCGAACCAAATTGCCGTGGCGGAAAAAATCGTGGGTTCAGATTTGCGTTTGCACGCCGTTCGTCCGGGGCTGGTTGAAGGCGAAACCACCCGCGTGATGTTTGCTGACCCGACGCTGGGGCCATCGGAAAACCGGGCTATCTTTGTCGATCCGGTAAATCTGGCGGTGCTGGGGGATATGACGGTGTACGGCACCAGCGGGATTTTACCGCTGCGCCAGACCATTGATTATTTGCATACCTCTTTGATGCTGGGTGATATCGGGCGTCTCTATAGCGAACTGGCCGCGTCGTGGATGTGGGTTGCCGCGTTGGGCGGTATTGCCCTGTGGTTTTATACCCGACCGAAACGGCGGATTAACAACCGCTTCCAGAACCGTCGTCGTGTGCATGTGGTATTAGGCTGGATCCTGCTGGGCGGAATGCTGTTGTTCTCCGCAACCGGCCTGACGTGGTCGCAGTGGGCGGGCGGAAACGTCGATAAACTCCGGGCACAAATGAACTGGCTTACGCCTCAGGTGAACACCACGCTTTCAGGTGCGCCTGCCATGATGGACGAACACGCGGAGCATCGCGGTCACCATGCCGGAATGATGATGCCTGAAATGGCGATGGATCTGACGCAATTTGATGGCGTATTAAGCGCGGCGCGTAAAGCGGGGATTGATGCCAGCAAGCTTGAGATCCGCCCGGTGAAAACGGCGGACCGTGCCTGGACCGTGACGGAAATCGATCGCAGCTGGCCAACTCAGGTGGATGCGGTTGCGGTTGATCCCGGTACGATGCAGGTTCTGGACAGAACCCGTTTTGAGGATTTCCCGCTAATGGCAAAACTGACCCGCTGGGGCGTAGATTTCCATATGGGGATTTTATTCGGGCTGGTGAATCAGCTGCTGCTCGTTGCCTTCGGGCTTGCCCTGTGCGTGCTTATCATCTGGGGGTACCGGATGTGGTGGATGCGTCGCCCGGCACAATCGGCAGTCAATCCGGTACAAACGCTTTGTCAGTGCTGGCTGGCGCTGTCAGGATGGGGAAGAGGTGTTACGCTCATCATCAGCGTGCTACTGGGGCTGGCTTTGCCTGTGATGGGGGTGAGTCTGGCGCTGTTTATTCTGATCGACTGGCTACGCTGGCGAGCGGCAACAGGCGTGTCGCTCGCCGAATCATCCGCTAAATAACCCTATGGCGTGCTGATAACCACTGATACCCGGCGGTTTTCAGCGCGCCCTTGCGCGGTACTGTTGCTCGCAATCGGGTATTTTTTGCCTAATCCCCGGGTGGTGAGATTCTCGCGCGGGATATTCGCTCCCTTCGCCCATGCGTCGGCAACGGCATTGGCACGTTTTAACGACAGCGCTTCGTTGTAACTTTCTTCGCCGTAATTATCCGTATGACCATCCATTCGAGCGTGATTCAGGCCGGTTTTCGCCAGACGAGCGGCCATGGATTGGATCTGTGTTTCACTTTCGGAACGGAGTCTGGCGTCATTTTTATCAAACAGAATGGTATCCGATAATCCCAGGGACCAGTCGCCGTTCAGTTCGTTAAAACCGTAGGACTTCATCGCTGCAATTTGTTCTGGCGTGAATTTACCTTCAGGCGGCGACTGACAGCCTGCCAGAACCAGTGAGGCCAGGACTAACGGCGCGAAGTATCGTTTTAACATAGTATATCCTTTCTAACTTATTGTTTTTGTACGCTGGTTTTTGACCTGGTACATATTGCGGTCGGCTTTTTCCAGTAATGCTTCAACGGACGCATTTTCCCACGCCAGAGCAAAGCCAATGCTGAGTGACATTGATGCTTTTTGTCCGTTATGCAGATCAAACGGACGGATAAACTGCTGCGATAACGCAGCACAAATGTGTTGAACTTCAAGCTCAGAATGAACGCCGTACAGCACCATGGCAAATTCGTCACCGCCAAGGCGATAGGACTGATGGCGCTTATCGCCAAATTCCACCATCCTGCTGGCGACTTCAATCAGCACGCAGTCTCCTGCCGCGTGTCCCCAGGTGTCATTGATAAACTTAAAATTATCACCATCAAGGAAGAGCAGGGCCGAATTTATTCTCGCCGAAGGGTCGTTCATCAGTGCCGCAATGCTGTTACGAAACGCTGCGCGGTTAGCAAGGCCGGTGAGCGGATCGTGCATGGCGGTACGCAATAGTTGGGCATTTTTCGCCTGAAGCTTAAGCTGCCACTCCTCCATCTCATCCAGGAGGCTGTTGAAGTCTTCACCAAACTGGTGAAATTCTTCGATACGCCCATCTTTCACCCGTCGGGAGAAATTACGGTTTGTGCGGACGTCATGCACCACATCGGTGATGTTTTGCAGGGCCGTGACCATGCCGTGATGCAGAGAGTGGGTAATGGCGATCGCGACGACGGTGGCAAAAAGAATACAGCCGGTAAGAACGGCAAACGACATCCAGATGAAGTGGCTAATCAGGCTGTCACGCGCGGTAAGGCGAATTTCGCCGATCATCGAACCGTTATGCATGATTGGCTGTGCAATCGGTACAGGGAAAAGCCAGCGGCTGACCAGCGTCCCCAGCGTGTCGTTATTATCCTTCGGATTCCAGGACCAGTATGCAAAACGCTTTTTGTGTACGTTAATAACTTCTGCTACGGCAAACTGCCCCTGCTTACCCAGGGCTGCGAGGGTTTCGTTGGCGGCCAACGAATCGTTGAAAACCAGAGAGGCTTCAAGACTGTGGCTCATGGTGGCGCCGGTTAATTCGAGATTCTTTTGCGCGTATTGTTTTAACGTCACGACGGAAGCAAAACAGAGTAACAGCCATATAAGCGTCATCGTGATGATGACGCTTATCATGCTGTTTCGCCTCAGCGTTCTTTTAAACGTTGGACGTGGCGCCGAGGTGAAATCTTTATCCATGCTGCTTATTCCGTGCAAGCATTAATACATCGGGATTGACCCTGACACCACTGCGCGACAATGCATCCAGATTGACGGAAAACCGCACCTGGCCACGTTCGATTATCAGGCAAAAAGCACTGCCAATAACACATTCCGGATTTTGCTCTGAGATTAATAGCAATGCTCTGCCCTGATATTGACTTATTAATTCAAGTTGTTTTGCCGGCGGTTCAGACCCGAAATAAACAGCATCGCACGTCGCATCCAGGGCTTCCCGATCGTTACGGACAATAACGGGAGTGTAGGGTAACTCGGTATGCCCTTCATTGCCGCTGAGTGCGTGCGTGTAGTGAGAGGTGGCATAAATGCAAAGCCTGGGCTGCCCGGAAAGTGACGGCCATCGCGTATAGCTCACAATCCCCGAGACAATCGAACGTACCGATTTATCCGTCTCCGTGAGCGCGCCTGCCGTCGCCGGGCCCACCATAAGAAACAGCATTAACACCAGAGTGAGTCGGAACAAAGAGATCAAGTATGAATTTCTCACCAGAATCCGCCGTACCGCTCCGGAAATAGATGTCCTTAAGAGATGCGGGCAGAATACCATTGTTTGTCTGAGCCGTCATTATGTCAGAAATAGCCTTCGGCTGACCTAAGCTAAATCCTACAGTGGTTTATTTTCCAGGGGATAAACACAGACTTAATTAAGTCTGCTGGAACGCATACTTTCGTCCATTCCTTTTTGCCATGACGCACGGAGTTTCACAGCATTTTCAACGCTATCACAACTGGCTGGATAAGATTTGCCCGCTAATCCCCAGGCATGAATAAAACCTTCTTCGCACACTTTCTTCTGACCGTCAGCGTAGCCGCGGAGATATTCGCTACGATCAACATGAGAGTCATTAAAACTATCGGCCAGGGTCTGGTTATCTTTAACCACCAGGCCATTCATGGCGTCTTCTTTTCCGGCACTGAACCAGTCCGGACTCGTCCAGTGGGGCTGAAAAGTGTAAGGATTAATCTGGCAGCCCGATAAAAACAGCAACACCAGCACCAGAGCAATTGAGCGCATAGCGATTCTCCTTTTTTCTTCAGCATAGCCTGGCGGAAGAAAAGCGGAGTGTAATTTAAAGTTTACGTATTTAACGGCTGTTTTTTGCTAATAATTAGCTTATGTAAAGTAATATTTACGGATTTTGGATTGAAATCTTTACTTGTTGTGGTATCGTTGCTTCACCTCATCGAGGATAACAACTATCGCAAACGAGCATTACAGGATCGCCATCATGCAAAAAGACGCGCTGAACAACGTACATATCACTGACGAACAGGTTTTAATTACCCCGGATCAACTGAAAGCAGCATTCCCGCTGAGTGCAGCGCAGGAGGCTCAAATTGAGCACTCTCGCCAGACCATTTCTGACATTATCGCTGGTCGCGATCCGCGCCTGCTGGTGGTCTGTGGTCCTTGCTCTATTCACGATCCTGAAACCGCCATTGAGTACGCTCATCGATTTAAAGCATTAGCGGAGGAGGTCAGCGATAGCCTCTATCTGGTGATGCGCGTCTATTTTGAGAAGCCACGCACGACTGTTGGCTGGAAAGGGTTGATTAACGATCCGCACATGGATGGCTCGTTTGATGTGGAAGCAGGGCTGAAGATTGCGCGTCGCCTGCTGGTGGAGCTGGTTAGCATGGGGCTGCCGCTGGCAACCGAAGCGCTTGATCCGAATAGCCCGCAATACCTGGGCGATCTGTTCAGCTGGTCTGCGATTGGCGCGCGGACGACGGAATCGCAAACCCACCGCGAGATGGCGTCTGGTCTGTCGATGCCGGTTGGTTTTAAAAACGGTACCGATGGCAGTCTGGCGACGGCGATCAACGCTATGCGCGCCGCCGCAATGCCGCACCGTTTTGTGGGTATCAACCAGGCGGGCCAGGTGTGCCTCCTGCAAACTCAGGGTAACCCGGACGGTCATGTGATCCTGCGAGGCGGTAAAGCGCCAAACTACAGCCCGGCAGATGTGGCGCAGTGTGAAAAAGAGATGGAGCAGGCGGGACTGCGCCCGGCACTGATGGTAGATTGCAGTCATGGTAATTCGAATAAAGATTATCGTCGCCAGCCCGCGGTTGCCGAATCCGTGGTCGCACAGATCAAAGACGGCAACCGTTCGATTATCGGTCTGATGATTGAGAGCAACATTCATGAAGGTAATCAGTCATCTGAACAACCGCGCAGTGCGATGAAGCACGGCGTCTCCGTGACGGATGCCTGCATCAGCTGGGAAACCACCGATGCGCTGCTGCGTGAGATCCATAAAGATTTAAATGGCCAGCTGGCGACGCGTCTGGCTTAAGAGGTTAGCTATGGTTGCTGAATTGACCGCATTACGCGATCAAATTGATGAAGTGGACAAGGCGCTGCTGGATCTGCTGGCGCGCCGTATGGCACTGGTTGCTGAAGTCGGTGAAGTAAAAAGTAAATACGGCCTGCCGATTTACGTTCCGGAGCGGGAAGCCTCAATGCTGGCTTCCCGTCGTAAAGAGGCCCAGTCGCTGGGTGTTTCGCCGGATTTGATTGAAGATGTGCTGCGTCGCGTAATGCGCGAATCCTATTCCAGCGAAAACGACAAAGGCTTCAAAACCCTCTGTCCGTCCCTGCGTCCGGTGGTGATTGTCGGCGGCGGCGGGCAGATGGGGCGTCTGTTTGAAAAAATGCTGACGCTTTCTGGCTACCAGGTGCGCATTCTGGAGAAAGAGGACTGGGCCCAGGCGCCAGAACTGATGAAAGACGCGGGAATGGTTATCGTCAGCGTGCCGATCCACGTGACGGAGCAGATCATCGGAAAACTTCCGCCTTTACCGCAGGATTGCATCCTGGTGGACCTTGCTTCTGTCAAAAATGGTCCGCTGCAGGCAATGCTGGCCGCGCATACGGGTCCGGTACTGGGTCTGCACCCGATGTTTGGCCCGGACAGCGGCAGCTTGGCGAAGCAAGTGGTGGTTTACTGCGACGGGCGTCAGCCGGAAGCCTATCAGTGGTTCCTCGAACAGATTCAGGTATGGGGCGCACGACTGCACCGTATCAGCGCGGTTGAGCACGATCAGAACATGGCGTTTATTCAGGCACTGCGCCACTTTGCGACCTTTGCCTACGGTCTGCATCTGGCGGAAGAGAACGTGCAGCTTGAACAGCTGCTGGCGCTCTCATCACCGATCTATCGTCTGGAACTGGCGATGGTTGGACGTCTGTTTGCGCAGGATCCCCAGCTTTACGCCGACATTATTATGTCGTCCGAAAATAATCTGGCACTGATCAAACGTTACTATCAGCGCTTTGGCGAAGCCATTACGCTGCTGGAGCATGGCGACAAGCAGGCGTTTATCGACAGTTTCCGTAAAGTGGAGCATTGGTTCGGTGATTACGCCACGCGTTTCCAGAGCGAGAGCCGCACGCTGTTGCGCCAGGCAAATGACAGTCGCCAGTAATCCGATGATGTATATACTGAAAGCCAGCATTGCTGGCTTTTTTCATTTTGGGGAACTGTCATGGCTGAACCGCAGCTGCTGTTGAATTACACCGGGCACCTGCCTGAGTGTCCGACATGGAGCGCTGAAGAGCATGCGCTCTACTGGGCCGATATCCTGGAAGGCGAAATCCACCGATATCATCTGCCAACGGCAGAACACACCGTGCTCTCTTTCCATGAGGAAGTGGGCTGTTTTGCGTTGCGTGAACGCGGCGGGTTTATCGTGGCCATGCGCAATGGCATCTGGCTTGCCGATAAGCATGGCCTCCTGCAGCGTAAGGTGTGCGATAACCCCTCTAACCCACAGCTGGCGCGTTTTAATGACGGGGGAACCGACAGTATGGGGCGTTTCTATGCGGGGACGTTCTGGGGGCCGGGGGATTACAACGGCGCGTTGCTGATGCGTATCGACAACGATCTGACACCGAAAGTAATCCAGTGTGATATTCACGGGCATAACGGCTTAGCGTTTAGTCCGGATAAGCGGTGGATGTATACCTCCGATACGCCCAATGGGGTGATCTATCGCACTCCGGTTGATCAGCAGGGTGAACCCGGCAGACGTGAGATCTTTCGTCAATTTAAAGAGGGCGAAGGGATACCGGACGGCGCGGCAGTCGATGTGGAAGGCTGCTACTGGAGCGCACTGTTTGACGGCTGGCATATCGCGCGTTTTTCACCGCAAGGGGAGCAGCTGGAAGAGTATCGCTTGCCTGTACGTTGCCCGACGATGGTCTGCTTTGGCGGCGATGATATGAAAATGCTGTTCATTACGACCACGCGGGAAAATATGGATGCAGAAGAGGTGGCTGAGTATCCGCTCTCCGGCGCCATCTTCACCCTGCCCGTAAATGTGGCAGGGATGAAGAAAAGTCGCTTTATCGAACGTTAGCTTGGATCGACAGGCACGACGTTTTCGCTCGGATAGCAGCCCAGCACTTTCATGGAACGGGTTATCTCACCCAGTTCACGCAGGGCCTTCTGCATGGAGGCAGACTCCAGGTTGGCCTGGATATCGAGATAAAACATCTCTTCCCACGGGTTACCGTGAATCGGACGCGATTCCAGTTTGGTCATGATCAGGTTGTGGTTGCGCAGCACCAGCAGGGCTTCAACCAGTGCACCCGCCTGTTGTCCGGTCGCCATCAGCAGCGTGGTTTTCGCTGGAACCTGGTCTGACACATTGATGGACTTACGCGCCAGCACCACGAAACGGGTAATATTTTGCGTCTGGTTTGCCAGGTTGCGCTCCAGCACCTGTAAGCCATACAACGCGCCACCCGCCTCGCTACCGAGTGCAGCGACGGCTGGCGAGTTAGCCTGCGCCACTTTTTCCATTGCCGCGGAGGTGCTTTCGGTGTACTCGATTTTCCAGTTCGGATAGCGGTTCAGGAACTGGCTGCACTGCTGGAACGGCTGGGGATGACTGTAGACGGTTTCTATCTTGCTCAGATCGGTTGAGCCGGAGACCAGCACGCAGTGATCGATAGGGATCGTCAGCTCGCCAACCAGCGACAGGCTGGTGTGCTGCAGCAAATCGTAAACGTCGTTGATGGCACCCGAGCTGGTGTTTTCAATGGGCACGACGGCGTAATCCGCCTGGCCGGTCTCGACCTGGTTAAAGATATCGGCAAATTTTGCGCAGCCGCTCTCAATAAATTCTTCGAAATGGCGAGCGGCATACTGACGTGCGGCCAGGTGAGAGTAAGAGCCTTTCGGGCCGAGGAAGGCGATACGCGCAGAATGCGGGTTAGTTTTGTTCAGATGCTGCTGGAGCAGCGCTTGCTGAGTGAGAACGGAGTCTTCAATGATGAGCTGGAACAACCGGGTGATGTAATGGGCATCGAGGTGGTGCGCTTTGCCGAGCTGGATCAGACGTTCCAGCAGATCGCGTTCGCGGTCAATATCACGTACCGGACGATGGGAGTCCAGTTTGGCTTTCCCTACTTCAACGGCGAGCATGCGACGTTCGGCCAGCAGTGCCAGTAATTTCTCATCCAGCGCGCTGATTTTTACGCGCAGGTCCAGTAACGGGTTTTCCGGTGTCATAGTGTCGCCTGTCTCATTTTATCGTTATCAATAAAAAAGGCCCCCCGGTGTGGGAGGCCTTGTTGTTCGTCTTCGCATTCTTTATCACACGACGAAACGCCTCCCGGTCAGGGGAAGGTAAAAAAGAATGCGAAGAAGAACGGCGTAAGTTTCATAACATCATCCTGTGATTGATATCGTTAAAGTACCTGTACTGTTTTCACCCTGTCAATAAAAAACGCGCCCGAAGGCGCGTTGGCGGTACACTCAATTTAAAGGATTACTCTTCTTCAACTTCTTCCGCGAAGCTGGCGTCTTTCACCGAGGATGCGGCGCGACGGGCTTCACCTTTGTGTTGCACTTTATTGAGCTGCCGTTCCAGCTTGTTGATCAAATCGTTAATAGCCGTGTACATATCTTCATGTTTAGCGCTGGCGACCAGATGGCCGTTTGGAGTATTGATAGTTGCGTCAGCGATGAAACCCTGTGGCTCCTTAGACAGAATGATATGCGGGTTAATCAGGTGAGTTTGCCATTTATCCAGTTTGGCGAGACGGTCTGCGACGTGCTGGCGAATTGCCGGAGTAATTTCCATTTGTTTACTGGTAATGTTCATTGTCATAAATTTTACCTCTTGTCTTTCCGTCTTGGTGATTCCAGCATACCCGACCTAATGTCAAAATGTGTGATTTAGATCACGTTATTTTGTCGGTTTTTGTCAGGGAATCTTTTTTGTGAGGCAGGGCAGGAAGAGGTGAGATTTACCTTGTGGAAGGCAAAAATTGCGGTCATAGTTGACGGGATGAGTTGAGATAAAGCGCTTCAGCGAATATCAGAAATGGATACAAAAACGGCAGCCTTCGGGCTGCCGTTTTGCATTGAAGCACTATCAGGTGTTGCTGCTATTAGCGGCGATAATTTTCGCCACTTTTTCAGCCTGAGTGGTCATCTGCATCTGACGGTAAGCATTTTCCATCAGCTTCAGGCCGTCACGCGTTGCCTGAGTATCCGGGTAATCACGCAGCATACCTTCTACGCGGTTAACCACGGCAACCCATGCGCCACGGCGGGTATAGTATTCCGCAACCGAGTATTCATACTTCGCCAGGCGATCTTTCAGGAACACCAGACGTTTGGTCGCGTCGGTCACGTACTGACTGTTTGGATAGCCGCGCACCAGTTTGGAGAAGTCATTGAAGGCATCACGCGCATGCTGGGGATCACGATCGGAACGATCCACGCCGAAGAAGCCCTGCAGAGCACTGTCATCCAGCGCCATGTTGGTCAGACCGCGCATGTACATGACGTAATCGATGTTAGGATGAGTCGGATTCAGACGCATGAAACGATCGATAGTTGCCTGAGCCAGCGGCAGGTCGGCATTTTTGTAGTAGGCGTAGATAAGATCTAATTGTACCTGCTGCGAATACGGACCAAATGGATAGCGATTATCCAACGCTTCCAGTTGCGTTATCGCCTGTTTCCAGTTACCGTCCTGCAACTTTTGTTGTGCAGTCGCATAGATTTCATTCGGCGGATTGTCAGGGACCTGTTCATTCGAACCGGAGCAGCCCACCAAAGCCAGGCTCAACGTGGCCGCTGCCACCAGATATTTCATGCGCGTCATGACGTTTTGACTTTCCTCAAATGTTTGTCCGGGAGAAACTCTGTTCCTGCTCCCGATTAAGACCAGCTACAATAGCACACTATATTAAACGGCAAAGCCGTAAAACCCAACGTTAAACAAAGAAGCAGTTTATGGCACAACGAGTAGAACTCACCGCAACAGTCTCCGAAAATCAGCTCGGTCAACGCTTAGATCAGGCTTTGGCCGAATTGTTCCCTGATTATTCGCGTTCACGCATAAAAGAATGGATCCTTGACCAGCGCGTGCTGGTAAACGGCAAGATCTGGGACAAACCAAAAGAGAAAGTGTTTGGTGGGGAAGCTGTTGCCATCAATGCTGAAATCGAAGAGGAAATCCGCTTCGAGCCGCAGGATATCCCACTGGACATCGTCTATGAAGATGATGACATTCTGGTAATCAACAAGCCGCGCGACCTGGTTGTTCATCCGGGGGCGGGGAACCCTGACGGTACGGTACTTAATGCACTTCTCCATTACTATCCGCCGATTGCTGACGTCCCGCGCGCGGGTATCGTTCACCGTCTGGATAAAGACACCACCGGTCTGATGGTCGTGGCAAAGACCGTTCCTGCTCAGACCCGTCTGGTGGAATCACTGCAGCTGCGTGAAATTACCCGTGAATACGAAGCGGTAGCCATTGGCCACATGACCGCTGGCGGCACGGTAGAAGAACCGATTAGCCGTCACCCGACCAAACGCACTCATATGTCGGTGCACCCGATGGGGAAACCAGCGGTGACGCACTATCGCATTATGGAGCACTTCCGTATTCATACGCGCCTGCGCCTGCGCCTGGAAACCGGTCGTACGCACCAGATCCGTGTTCATATGGCCCACATTACCCATCCGCTGGTGGGGGATCAGGTATACGGCGGTCGTCCGCGTCCGCCAAAAGGCGCATCGGATGAGTTCATCAGCGTACTGCGCAAGTTCGATCGTCAGGCGCTTCACGCGACCATGCTGCGTCTCTATCATCCCATCACCGGTATTCAGATGGAGTGGCATGCGCCTCTCCCACAGGATATGGTGGAACTGATTGACGCCATGCGTGCTGATTTCGAAGAACATAAGGACCATGTGGACTGGTTATGACCAAACTGATTGTCCCGGAGTGGCCACTACCTGAAGGCGTGGCCGCCTGCAGCTCAACCCGTACTGGCGGAGTCAGCCAGGGCGCGTGGGAGTCGTTGAATCTCGGCGCACACTGTGGCGATAACCTGGAGCACGTAGAAGAGAACCGCAGGCGTCTGTTTGCTGCGGGGAATCTGCCTTCGAAACCGGTCTGGCTGGAACAGGTTCATGGTAAAGCGGTGCTGAAGCTGACGGGAGAACCTTACGCGTCTAAACGCGCAGACGCCTCTTACAGCAATACTCCGGGCACGGTTTGTGCCGTTATGACCGCCGATTGTCTGCCGGTTTTGTTCTGTAACCGGGCTGGTACTGAAGTGGCTGCCGCGCATGCAGGCTGGCGTGGATTGTGTGAGGGCGTGCTGGAAGAGACCGTCGCCTGCTTTAACGATGATTCCGCCAATATCATGGCCTGGCTGGGTCCGGCGATTGGCCCTCGTGCTTTTGAAGTGGGGCCGGAAGTTCGCGAAGCATTCATGGAAAAAGATCCGCAAGCCGCTGAGGCTTTTCAGCCTTCCGGTGAAAAATATCTGGCAGATATTTACCAGCTTGCCCGTCAGCGCCTGAATAGCGTCGGTGTCACGCAGATCTTCGGCGGAGATCGCTGTACTTTCACCGAAAAGGGTGATTTTTTCTCTTATCGCCGCGACAAGACTACGGGTCGTATGGCAAGTTTTATTTGGCTGATATAACCTAAAGAATCAAGACGATCCGGAACGTGCCGTTTTCTTTTCACATAATTCAGATCATTAACCTTGAATAATTGAGGGATGACCTCATTTAATCTCCAGTAGCAAATTTGACCTGTTTATGGGAGGAGTTATGCGTCTGGATCGTCTTACTAATAAATTCCAGCTTGCTCTTGCCGATGCCCAGTCGCTCGCGCTGGGGCACGACAACCAATTCATCGAACCTCTTCATTTAATGAGCGCCTTGCTGAATCAGGAAGGGGGATCGGTACGTCCTTTATTAACGTCTGCTGGCATTAATGCTGGCCAGTTACGCACCGCTATCGATCAGGCACTGAGCCGTTTACCGCAGGTAGAAGGTACCGGCGGTGATGTTCAGCCGTCTCAGGATCTGGTGCGCGTGCTGAACCTTTGCGACAAGCTGGCGCAAAAACGTGGGGACAACTTTATTTCGTCAGAGCTGTTTGTTCTGGCGGCGCTTGAATCACGCGGTACCTTAACCGACCTGCTGAAATCTGCCGGTGCAACCACCGCCAATGTGACTCAGGCGATTGAGAAAATGCGCGGAGGTGAAAGCGTGAACGATCAGGGAGCCGAAGACCAACGTCAGGCTTTGAAGAAATTTACGGTCGATCTGACCGAACGTGCTGAGCAGGGCAAACTTGACCCGGTCATCGGCCGTGACGAAGAGATCCGCCGTACGATTCAGGTATTGCAGCGTCGTACCAAGAACAACCCGGTTCTGATTGGTGAGCCCGGTGTGGGTAAAACCGCCATTGTTGAAGGGCTGGCGCAGCGTATCGTAAACGGTGAAGTGCCGGAAGGGCTGAAAGGTCGCCGCGTGCTGGCACTGGATATGGGGGCGCTGGTGGCCGGGGCGAAATACCGCGGTGAGTTTGAAGAGCGTCTGAAAGGTGTGCTTAACGACCTGGCTAAACAGGAAGGCAACGTCATTCTGTTTATTGACGAACTGCACACCATGGTGGGGGCCGGTAAGGCCGACGGCGCGATGGATGCCGGGAACATGCTGAAACCAGCCCTGGCACGTGGTGAACTGCATTGCGTTGGCGCCACGACGCTGGATGAGTACCGCCAGTACATTGAGAAAGATGCTGCTCTGGAACGTCGTTTCCAGAAAGTGTTTGTTGCCGAGCCAAGCGTTGAAGATACCATCGCGATTTTGCGTGGTCTGAAAGAACGTTATGAGCTGCATCACCATGTGCAAATCACCGACCCGGCGATTGTGGCGGCGGCGACGCTTTCGCACCGTTATATTGCTGACCGTCAGTTGCCGGATAAAGCGATCGACCTGATTGATGAAGCGGCGTCGAGCATTCGTATGCAGATTGACTCGAAACCGGAAGAGCTGGACAGGCTCGACCGTCGTATCATTCAGCTCAAGCTGGAACAGCAGGCGCTGAAGAAAGAGTCTGATGAAGCCAGTAAGAAACGCCTCGATATGCTCAACGAAGAACTGGACGACAAAGAGCGTCAGTATTCTGAGCTGGAAGAAGAGTGGAAAGCCGAGAAAGCTTCACTGTCTGGCACGCAGACCATTAAAGCGGAACTTGAGCAGGCGAAAATCGCCATCGAACAGGCTCGCCGTGTGGGCGATCTGGCGCGAATGTCCGAGTTGCAGTACGGCAAAATCCCTGAGCTGGAAAAACAGCTTGAGATCGCCACGCAGTCGGAAGGCAAAACCATGCGTCTGTTACGTAATAAAGTGACGGATGCAGAAATTGCGGAAGTGCTGGCTCGCTGGACCGGTATTCCGGTGGCGCGCATGATGGAAAGCGAACGCGATAAACTGCTGCGTATGGAGCAGGATCTGCATCAGCGCGTGATCGGTCAGGACGAGGCGGTTGAGGCCGTCTCCAATGCCATCCGCCGTAGCCGTGCGGGGCTGTCCGATCCTAATCGCCCGATTGGTTCGTTCCTGTTCCTGGGGCCGACCGGTGTCGGTAAGACCGAGCTGTGCAAAGCACTGGCTAACTTTATGTTCGATAGCGACGATGCGATGGTGCGCATCGACATGTCCGAGTTTATGGAAAAACACTCCGTCTCGCGTCTGGTCGGGGCACCTCCAGGATATGTCGGTTATGAAGAAGGTGGCTATCTGACAGAAGCGGTGCGTCGCCGTCCTTATTCCGTCATTCTGCTGGATGAGGTGGAAAAAGCGCACCCGGATGTGTTCAACATTCTGCTTCAGGTGCTGGATGATGGCCGTCTGACTGACGGGCAGGGGAGAACGGTCGACTTCCGTAATACGGTCGTCATTATGACATCGAACCTGGGTTCTGATTTGATTCAGGAACGTTTCGGTGAGCTGGACTACGGCCATATGAAGGATCTGGTGATGGGGGTTGTCAGCCATAGCTTCCGTCCAGAGTTCATCAACCGTATTGATGAAGTGGTGGTGTTCCATCCTCTGGGTGAGAAACACATTGCGTCGATTGCGCAGATCCAGCTGCAGCGTCTGTACAAACGTCTGGAAGAGCGTGGATATGAAATTCACATCTCTGACGATGCGCTGAAACTGCTGAGCGAGAACGGTTATGATCCAGTGTATGGTGCGCGTCCGTTGAAACGTGCTATCCAGCAGCAGATCGAAAACCCGCTGGCGCAGCAGATCCTGTCCGGGGAGCTGATTCCGGGCAAAGTTATCCGTCTGGAAGCCAACGACGATCGCATTGTGGCAGTGCAGTAAGTCACAAAACGCAAAAACGAGCCGCTTGCGGCTCGTTTTTGTTTAAAAACCAGGCGAGAATTGAGGTCTGGGAAGTGTTTTGCCTGGAAAGTGAGCAGTCAGTAAATAATTTTCACTTTATCCTTGCAGGTTCGGAATTACTCCCTATAATGCGCCTCCACTGACACGGAACAACGGCACACAAGCCGCCGGGCCAGCAGAGAAAAGCAAAATAAACGCTTGACTCTGAAAGAGGAAAGCGTAATATACGCCACCTCGCAACGGTGAGCGAAAGCCGCGTTGCACTGCTCTTTAACAATTTATCAGACAATCTGTGTGGGCACTCAAAGTGACATGGATTCTTAACGTCGCAAGACGAAAAATGAATACCAAGTCTCTGAGTGAACATACGTAATTCATTACGAAGTTTAATTCACGAGCATCAAACTTAAATTGAAGAGTTTGATCATGGCTCAGATTGAACGCTGGCGGCAGGCCTAACACATGCAAGTCGAACGGTAGCACAGAGAGCTTGCTCTCGGGTGACGAGTGGCGGACGGGTGAGTAATGTCTGGGAAACTGCCTGATGGAGGGGGATAACTACTGGAAACGGTAGCTAATACCGCATAACGTCGCAAGACCAAAGAGGGGGACCTTCGGGCCTCTTGCCATCAGATGTGCCCAGATGGGATTAGCTAGTAGGTGGGGTAACGGCTCACCTAGGCGACGATCCCTAGCTGGTCTGAGAGGATGACCAGCCACACTGGAACTGAGACACGGTCCAGACTCCTACGGGAGGCAGCAGTGGGGAATATTGCACAATGGGCGCAAGCCTGATGCAGCCATGCCGCGTGTATGAAGAAGGCCTTCGGGTTGTAAAGTACTTTCAGCGGGGAGGAAGGTGTTGTGGTTAATAACCGCAGCAATTGACGTTACCCGCAGAAGAAGCACCGGCTAACTCCGTGCCAGCAGCCGCGGTAATACGGAGGGTGCAAGCGTTAATCGGAATTACTGGGCGTAAAGCGCACGCAGGCGGTCTGTCAAGTCGGATGTGAAATCCCCGGGCTCAACCTGGGAACTGCATTCGAAACTGGCAGGCTAGAGTCTTGTAGAGGGGGGTAGAATTCCAGGTGTAGCGGTGAAATGCGTAGAGATCTGGAGGAATACCGGTGGCGAAGGCGGCCCCCTGGACAAAGACTGACGCTCAGGTGCGAAAGCGTGGGGAGCAAACAGGATTAGATACCCTGGTAGTCCACGCCGTAAACGATGTCGACTTGGAGGTTGTGCCCTTGAGGCGTGGCTTCCGGAGCTAACGCGTTAAGTCGACCGCCTGGGGAGTACGGCCGCAAGGTTAAAACTCAAATGAATTGACGGGGGCCCGCACAAGCGGTGGAGCATGTGGTTTAATTCGATGCAACGCGAAGAACCTTACCTACTCTTGACATCCAGAGAACTTTCCAGAGATGGATTGGTGCCTTCGGGAACTCTGAGACAGGTGCTGCATGGCTGTCGTCAGCTCGTGTTGTGAAATGTTGGGTTAAGTCCCGCAACGAGCGCAACCCTTATCCTTTGTTGCCAGCGGTCCGGCCGGGAACTCAAAGGAGACTGCCAGTGATAAACTGGAGGAAGGTGGGGATGACGTCAAGTCATCATGGCCCTTACGAGTAGGGCTACACACGTGCTACAATGGCGCATACAAAGAGAAGCGACCTCGCGAGAGCAAGCGGACCTCATAAAGTGCGTCGTAGTCCGGATTGGAGTCTGCAACTCGACTCCATGAAGTCGGAATCGCTAGTAATCGTAGATCAGAATGCTACGGTGAATACGTTCCCGGGCCTTGTACACACCGCCCGTCACACCATGGGAGTGGGTTGCAAAAGAAGTAGGTAGCTTAACCTTCGGGAGGGCGCTTACCACTTTGTGATTCATGACTGGGGTGAAGTCGTAACAAGGTAACCGTAGGGGAACCTGCGGTTGGATCACCTCCTTACCTTAAAGAACCTGCCTTTGTAGTGCTCACACAGATTGTCTGATGAAAAGTAAATAGCAAGGCGTCTTGCGATTGAGACTTCAGTGTCCCCTTCGTCTAGAGGCCCAGGACACCGCCCTTTCACGGCGGTAACAGGGGTTCGAATCCCCTAGGGGACGCCACTTGCTGGTTCGTGAGTGAAAGTCACCTGCCGTCATATCTCAAAACTGACTTGCGAGTCATGTTTGAGATATTTGCTCTTTAAAAATCTGGATCAAGCTGAAAATTGAAACGACACACATGTTATGTGTGTTCGAGTCTCTCAAATTTTCGCAAACCGATGATGAATCGAAAGAAACATCTTCGGGTTGTGAGGTTAAGCGACTAAGCGTACACGGTGGATGCCCTGGCAGTCAGAGGCGATGAAGGACGTGCTAATCTGCGAAAAGCGCCGGCGAGGTGATATGAACCTTTGACCCGGCGATGTCCGAATGGGGAAACCCAGTGTGTTCCGACACACTATCGTTAACTGAATACATAGGTTAACGAGGCGAACCGGGGGAACTGAAACATCTAAGTACCCCGAGGAAAAGAAATCAACCGAGATTCCCCCAGTAGCGGCGAGCGAACGGGGAGCAGCCCGGAGTCTGAATCAGCTTGTGTGTTAGTGGAACGGTCTGGAAAGTCCGACGGTACAGGGTGATAGTCCCGTACACGAAAATGCACAGGTTGTGAACTCGAAGAGTAGGGCGGGACACGTGGTATCCTGTCTGAATATGGGGGGACCATCCTCCAAGGCTAAATACTCCTGACTGACCGATAGTGAACCAGTACCGTGAGGGAAAGGCGAAAAGAACCCCGGCGAGGGGAGTGAAAAAGAACCTGAAACCGTGTACGTACAAGCAGTGGGAGCCTCTTTATGGGGTGACTGCGTACCTTTTGTATAATGGGTCAGCGACTTATATTCTGTAGCAAGGTTAACCGTATAGGGGAGCCGAAGGGAAACCGAGTCTTAACTGGGCGTTAAGTTGCAGGGTATAGACCCGAAACCCGGTGATCTAGCCATGGGCAGGTTGAAGGTTGGGTAACACTAACTGGAGGACCGAACCGACTAATGTTGAAAAATTAGCGGATGACCTGTGGCTGGGGGTGAAAGGCCAATCAAACCGGGAGATAGCTGGTTCTCCCCGAAAGCTATTTAGGTAGCGCCTCGTGAACTCATCTTCGGGGGTAGAGCACTGTTTCGGCTAGGGGGCCATCCCGGCTTACCAACCCGATGCAAACTACGAATACCGAAGAATGTTATCACGGGAGACACACGGCGGGTGCTAACGTCCGTCGTGAAGAGGGAAACAACCCAGACCGCCAGCTAAGGTCCCAAAGTCATGGTTAAGTGGGAAACGATGTGGGAAGGCACAGACAGCCAGGATGTTGGCTTAGAAGCAGCCATCATTTAAAGAAAGCGTAATAGCTCACTGGTCGAGTCGGCCTGCGCGGAAGATGTAACGGGGCTAAACCATGCACCGAAGCTGCGGCAGCGACACTATGTGTTGTTGGGTAGGGGAGCGTTCTGTAAGCCGTTGAAGGTGGCCTGTGAGGGTTGCTGGAGGTATCAGAAGTGCGAATGCTGACATAAGTAACGATAAAGCGGGTGAAAAGCCCGCTCGCCGGAAGACCAAGGGTTCCTGTCCAACGTTAATCGGGGCAGGGTGAGTCGACCCCTAAGGCGAGGCCGAAAGGCGTAGTCGATGGGAAACAGGTTAATATTCCTGTACTTGGTGTTACTGCGAAGGGGGGACGGAGAAGGCTATGTTAGCCGGGCGACGGTTGTCCCGGTTTAAGCATGTAGGCGGAGGTTCCAGGTAAATCCGGTACCTTTTAACGCTGAGGTGTGATGACGAGGCACTACGGTGCTGAAGTAACAAATGCCCTGCTTCCAGGAAAAGCCTCTAAGCATCAGGTAACATCAAATCGTACCCCAAACCGACACAGGTGGTCAGGTAGAGAATACCAAGGCGCTTGAGAGAACTCGGGTGAAGGAACTAGGCAAAATGGTGCCGTAACTTCGGGAGAAGGCACGCTGATATGTAGGTGAAGCCCCTGCGGGTGGAGCTGAAATCAGTCGAAGATACCAGCTGGCTGCAACTGTTTATTAAAAACACAGCACTGTGCAAACACGAAAGTGGACGTATACGGTGTGACGCCTGCCCGGTGCCGGAAGGTTAATTGATGGGGTTAGCGGTAACGCGAAGCTCTTGATCGAAGCCCCGGTAAACGGCGGCCGTAACTATAACGGTCCTAAGGTAGCGAAATTCCTTGTCGGGTAAGTTCCGACCTGCACGAATGGCGTAATGATGGCCAGGCTGTCTCCACCCGAGACTCAGTGAAATTGAACTCGCTGTGAAGATGCAGTGTACCCGCGGCAAGACGGAAAGACCCCGTGAACCTTTACTATAGCTTGACACTGAACACTGGTCCTTGATGTGTAGGATAGGTGGGAGGCTTTGAAGCGTGGACGCCAGTCTGCGTGGAGCCAACCTTGAAATACCACCCTTTAATGGCTGGTGTTCTAACGTAGACCCGTGATCCGGGTTGCGGACAGTGTCTGGTGGGTAGTTTGACTGGGGCGGTCTCCTCCCAAAGAGTAACGGAGGAGCACGAAGGTTAGCTAATCCTGGTCGGACATCAGGAGGTTAGTGCAATGGCATAAGCTAGCTTGACTGCGAGAGTGACGGCTCGAGCAGGTGCGAAAGCAGGTCATAGTGATCCGGTGGTTCTGAATGGAAGGGCCATCGCTCAACGGATAAAAGGTACTCCGGGGATAACAGGCTGATACCGCCCAAGAGTTCATATCGACGGCGGTGTTTGGCACCTCGATGTCGGCTCATCACATCCTGGGGCTGAAGTAGGTCCCAAGGGTATGGCTGTTCGCCATTTAAAGTGGTACGCGAGCTGGGTTTAGAACGTCGTGAGACAGTTCGGTCCCTATCTGCCGTGGGCGCTGGAGAATTGAGGGGGGCTGCTCCTAGTACGAGAGGACCGGAGTGGACGCATCACTGGTGTTCGGGTTGTCATGCCAATGGCACTGCCCGGTAGCTAAATGCGGAAGAGATAAGTGCTGAAAGCATCTAAGCACGAAACTTGCCCCGAGATGAGTTCTCCCTGAGACTATAAGTCTCCTGAAGGAACGTTGAAGACGACGACGTTGATAGGTCGGGTGTGTAAGCGCAGCGATGCGTTGAGCTAACCGATACTAATGAACCGTGAGGCTTAACCTTACAACGCCGAAGCTGTTTTGGCGTGAGAGAGACGATTTTCAGCCTGATACAGATAACAGAATTTGCCTGGCGGCTTTAGCGCGGTGGTCCCACCTGACCCCATGCCGAACTCAGAAGTGAAACGCCGTAGCGCCGATGGTAGTGTGGGGTCTCCCCATGTGAGAGTAGGGAACTGCCAGGCATCAAACAAGAAGAACCCCGTACCGTAAGGTGCGGGGTTTTTTGCTTTTGGTTTTTCTCCCCTGGCCTTTCTCTTAATCTCTTACCCTGCTAATGGAATGTGTGATCCCTGTCTCAATGTTATTTATAACAAAATTATAACATTTTATTTACGAGGTAATTGAGTCTCCTGGCTCAATACACCGCTGTTTATGGCAGGAGCATAATCACAATGACAGAAAGTATTACATCAAACGGGACGCTGGCTAACAGTGATACCCGAAGAAGGGTATGGGCAATCGTCAGCGCCTCTTCCGGGAATCTGGTTGAATGGTTTGACTTCTACGTCTACTCATTCTGTTCACTCTACTTCGCACATATCTTCTTCCCGTCCGGCAACACCACAACACAGCTACTACAAACGGCAGGGGTATTTGCCGCCGGATTCTTAATGCGACCCATTGGGGGCTGGCTGTTTGGGCGTATTGCGGATCGTCGCGGGCGCAAGGCCTCCATGCTGATCTCGGTTTGTATGATGTGCTTTGGATCTCTGGTGATCGCCTGCTTACCAGGGTATGAATCGATCGGGACATGGGCGCCTGCGCTGCTTTTGCTGGCTCGCTTATTCCAGGGACTATCGGTGGGCGGTGAATACGGTACCAGTGCGACCTACATGAGTGAAGTTGCCCTGGAAGGCCGCAAAGGTTTTTACGCCTCATTCCAGTACGTTACGCTCATTGGTGGTCAATTGCTGGCGATTCTTGTGGTGGTGATCCTGCAGCAGATCCTGACAGACGAACAACTTCACACATGGGGATGGCGAATTCCTTTCGCACTGGGCGCAGCACTGGCGATTGTCGCACTTTGGTTACGCCGTCAGTTAGATGAAACCTCGCAGAAAGAGGTCAGGACGCTAAAGGAGGCGGGAACATTCAAAGGATTATGGCGAAACCGCAAAGCTTTCCTGATGGTGCTGGGCTTCACTGCGGGCGGCTCTCTCAGTTTTTACACTTTCACCACCTATATGCAAAAGTATCTGGTGAACACCACCGGAATGCACGCAAACGTCGCCAGCGTTGTTATGACAGTGGCACTTTTTGTCTTTATGCTCATACAACCGATTATCGGTGCGCTTTCCGATAAGATTGGTCGCCGTACGTCAATGCTGATCTTTGGTGGGCTGTCGGCGCTGTGTACTGTCCCTATTTTGACAGCCCTTCAGCATGTCTCCTCGCCATATGCCGCATTTGCACTGGTGATGCTGGCGATGGTGATTGTCAGTTTCTACACCTCGATCAGCGGAATACTGAAAGCCGAAATGTTCCCGGCACAGGTACGAGCGCTAGGGGTAGGGCTCTCATATGCGGTAGCCAATGCGCTGTTTGGCGGTTCGGCGGAGTACGTTGCGTTGTCGCTTAAATCATGGGGAAGTGAAACGACATTCTTCTGGTACGTGACGGTAATGGGGGCGCTAGCCTTTATTGTCTCCCTGATGCTGCATCGCAAAGGGAAGGGCATTCGTCTTTAATAATGCGCCATCTGCCAGACGGCATAACCGGTGGTTGCACCGGCGACGTCCCAGGCGAAATCTTTCCAGCTCCAGCCGCTCCCCGCGGGGCGGCTATCCCACAGTTCTTTTGATGCTCCAAGGCTTACTGAGAACATCAATCCTATCGCTGCGCTCCGGTCCCGGCTGTATCCCTGATGCTGTGCATATTCGTTACTGGCTGCAGACAGCATTGCGGAGGCGAGGAAGTGCTGAGCCTTATCCTGTCCGGACCAGCTATCGTTGGCCATATGGCTGCAGCCACTCAGAAAGAGGACGCTCAGTAGCAGAGAAGTACGCATCAACGGGCTCCATAAAAAAGCCCTGCGGGTGACAGGGCTCTGACATTACAGAATACGGCTGATAAGTCGGTCGATACGGATACGACGTAAACGGCGGATCAACTTACGGACTTTCACCGGATAATCGGCAATGCTCTGTAGTTCGCGGTAATGGTTAACCACCGTAGTATGCGTGCGAATCAACTCCAGCTCACGTTCACGCTGGGCGGCTAACTCATGCTGCGGGTCATGGATGAGAATGGCGTTTTCCAGATCCAGTCTCCAGGCGCGTGGGTTAAGGTTGTTACCGGTCAGCAGCATCCACTCATCGTCGACCCACATTCCTTTCAGGTGGTAACTGTTGTCTTCATCTTTCCACAGACGCACAACCAGCTGGTCAGTGTTGACGTAATACTGTAAACGGCTCAGGAAACGACGCAGGTTAATCTCATAAAGATAAGGCAGCGCACCGATGATTTTGAACGGCTGGTCTTCAGGGATGAAAAAGTCGTTTGCTGTTTTATCGCCGACGATAATTTCCACTTTTTTACCGTCGCGCAGTAGCTGAATGATATTTCGCACCAGCACGGCAGGAAGGTTGAAGTATGGCGTACAGATGGTGAGTTTCTGCTCTGCACATGGCATCAAATGGAAGATCGTTTTGTTCAGCAGGCTTGATTTGCCGAGCCCTACCAGCGGGGTAACAGATAACTCTTCGTTGTTCGCATCGCCCTGGAAATGGTAGACCGCATCGCGCAACTCCTGGCGGAAAGCGCGAACATCATTTTTGATCTCCGGGCTTTTAGGACGCTCAGGATCGTCAAGGCGATTAACACCACGACCGTGTACCAGGTTTTTATCAACCCAGTTGAACATGATATCGGCCATCTGTGGATTACGAATCAGGTGGTAGCGGTCGTAGCGATATTTATCGAGCTGATGAAGGTAGACATCATTCAGGCTTGCGCCGCTGTACAGGACGCTGTCATCAATGATGAACCCTTTAAAATGAAGGACACCGAGTGCTTCACGGGTATTAACGGGGACGCCATAAACAGGGACATCGACGCCAGGATTTTCCTGCGCCGTGCGGCAATACCAGTCTGCATTAGTATTGGAAGCGGCTGCGCCGATACGGCCACGCTGAGCGCGATGCCAGTCAACCAGTACGCGAATATCCAGTTCCGGACGCTGACGTTTAGCTTCATAGAGTGCGTTGAGGATCGCACGACCGCCTTCATCTTGTTCAAGATACAGGGCCACAATGCAAATGCGTCGCGTGGCGCTGGCAATCTTTTCCAGAAGCGTTTCCCGAAAATGAGCGGGAGCATAAAAGAACTCTACATCATCAACTGACTGAGAAATCTTCGGTAGTTGAGCAAGGTGTTGTTGATGTTTATTACGCTTAAATTTTGACAACATCACAGTGCGTTTCTTCTCTGTTCATTGAAGGGTTGTCTGTACCATGCAAACAACATAAGCGGACAATGATACCACCAGTCCCGTCCAAAGTGGGTAACATTTCCAGTAGGTTACTCGTGTTTGTCTGCTGATGTCAGGATGAGGGACAAGGCAACAATACCTTCCTCCAGCTGAATATCAACGTCAAATCCGAGTTTTCGCGCCAGGGTCACCATACCGCGATTGTTTGGCATAGTAATGCCATTCAGGCGCAACAATCCGTGATCTCGCGTATAACTGATGAGTTTTTCCAGCAGTCGTCTACCCAGCCCCAGGCCTTTAAGATCGGAGCGCACCAGCACGGCAAACTCCGCATCGACATTATCCGGGTCAGAAATGGCTCGCGTGACGCCGAGGATCTCATCATCATGACCTGCACGACGCACTGCAACAAACGCCATTTCTCGATCGTAGTCGATCTGGGTCATATTGGCTAAATCATCGTGGGTAAATTCGTTGATTTCGCTAAAATAGCGGTAGTAGAGATCTTCTTTCGTAACCTGAGAGATAAAGGCCCGCAGCTGGGGTTCATCTTCCGGCAGAATTGGGCGGAACAGGACGCGTTCCCCGTTTTTCATCTCTACCCACTCCTCCAGATGCAGAGGATATGGACGGATTGCCAGGCGGCTCTCTCTGTCCCCTTCGAAGGACGCGATATCCAGCGTCACGTCCAGCGCCGTAAACTCATTGCCGGAAGCGAGTAGCGGATGGATATCCAGCCGCTGGATCTCGGCACAATCCACGATCAGATTAGACACCTGCACCAGGAATTGACTTAACCCGGCAATATCGAGCGGACGCAAGGCACTGCGGCCACGGATCTTTTTGCTTTTAATCGCCTGAATGATCAGATAGCGCGCGAGGTTCATGTTCAGCGGCGGTAAAGCAACGACAGCCTGTTCCTCCGGGTGCCACTCCACGCCACCTTCTCCCAGCATAATAAGCGGGCCGAAGACGGGATCGTGCTCTACCACGACTCGTAGTTCCTGAGCGCCTGCGCGGTTAGCCATGCTTTGTACCAGCAGTCCGTGGATCCGGGCCTGCGGCCAGGCCATCTTAACGCGATCAAAAATGGCATCGGCTGCCTGCTGTACCTCCGTTGCCGTACGCAGATACAGCATGACACCCTGAACATCTGATTTATGCGGTATATCGGGAGAGCGCAGCTTAAGAGCGACAGGATAGCCAATCTGCTCCGCAATATGTACTGCCTCGGCGCTGTCGCTGGCGATCCAGGTTGGCAGGGTTTGCATCCCGTAGCTGCCCAGAATGGGCTGCACTTCATGCGTATCAAGCGATGTCGCGCCCTCTTCAATAGCCTGCTGCAAGAGTCGATGAACGTCGACGGTATTCGCCGTCAGGTTACCAGGTAGCGCCGGGGTTTCGCGTAGCTGCTTCTGATTGCGGCGATATTCCACCATATGCATAAATGCGGTGATAGTCCCTTCCGGCGTACGGTAGGTTGGCAGACCGGCTTCGCTGAACAGACGTCGTGCCTCCTGAGATGAAAACTCACCGCACCAGTTTGTCAGCAGAGTGACATATTTGCCGCGCGGATGGTTGCGTACAGCTTCAATTAACGCGCGCGCACTTTCACTGCCCGGCGCGACTGCGCTGGGGGAGTGGATAATCATCAATGCATCGAAGTCCTGACTATCCAGCAAAATTGAGATAGCCCGAATATAGCGATCGCTGCTGGCGTCATCGCGCAAATCAAGCGGATTGCCGGGCATCACGCTTGTCGGAAGCGCCTCTCTGAGGCGTTGAAGCGTCTCTTCACCCAGCGTTGCCAGCTTTCCGTTGCGCAGCCACAGTTCATCCAGCGCAAGCGCAGCAGGGGCCGCACCATTGCTGACAATCATTAACTTCTCGCCACGCAGTGGGCGCATGTGGCTGAGTGTCTCAACGGCGGAAAAAAGCTCGTGCGTATCCTGCACCCGCAGTAACCCCGCGCGCTGGATGGCGGCATCCCAGGCGGGATCCATGCCGGAATGAGACTGCAGGAGACGCTGGGCAGCAGGACTGCGACCACTTTTGATAACCAGGATCGGCTTATTGCGCGAAGCACTTCGTGAAGCCGATACAAAACGACGGGCGTCGCTCAGATGCTCAAGATAAAGGAGTATCGCGCTGGTTTTGCTGTCACGAGCCAGGAAATCCAGAAGCTCATCAACGTCGATATCCAGGCTGTCGCCCAGGGCAATGAAGTAGGAGAAACCCATTTCGCGCTGTTGCGCCCAGTCGAGGATTGTGTTCGATACTGCAGCCGACTGCGAGATAAACGCCAGTTTGCCTTTGCGGATCGGTACCGGGGAGAAACTGGCATTCAACCCCTGCCAGGGGGCGAGCAGGCCCAGGCTATTCGGGCCAAGGATACGCATCTGGTAGCGGCTGGCGTAGGCGAGCAGTTCGGGTTGCTGTTCAGGTGGAGACGAGAGAATAATGCAGGTTTTACACCCTTTCTTGCCAAGTGCTTCCAGCAGTTCCAGATTGCGTTTCGCATTCGTACACAGCACGGCGAGGTCCGGCACAAAAGGCAGGCTCTGCACATCTGGCCATGCCAGCACCCCCTGAACGGCCTTATAAGCCGGCGTGACGGGCATGACGGGGCCATTAAATCCTCCCGCGAGCAGGTTGCGCATCATCAGATAGCCTGCCCGATCCGGTTTCATGGATGCGCCGATAACGGCAATGGATTTAGGACGTAATAGCGCTTCTAACCCTCGCTGGCTCATGCAAGTCTCCCGTGATTGCAAGCGACCTGATGATTTTAAACGCTTTCTGACGCTGTTGCTGTGATGCTGCCCTTATGAATGGTTTTTCCCGCCAGATAGCGTTCCCGGAAACAAGAGAAATGGTTGCCCAGGGCGCCGGCTGCTGCGGTATCCCCGGCTAAATCCAGCAGCGCGATGGCCACCTCGGCGGTGCAATATTGTCCGTCAGCATGCGCTTCACGCAGGCGATAAGCCGAGACGCGGGAAAGATCGACAGAAATGACCGGCAGCGCGTCAAGGTAAGGGCTTTTGCGAAACATTTTCCGCGCTTCGGTCCATGTGCCGTCCAGCATAATAAACAGCGGTGGCTTACCGGATGGTGGCGCCGAAAGCACCTGACGATTGTCGCCTGCGTAAGAGGCCGGGAAAACGACCATCGGCTGATAGTCCGGGTTTGTCACCAGATCGAGCAGGGCCTGTGGCGGCTCGGTGCGGGACCATTGAAACGCGGCAGTATCCGGCAGAATATCGGCAATCAGCCGCCCTGTATTACTGGGTTTCATCGGCTCGGTATCAAACATGACCAGACAAAAACGGCTTTTAGCCGTACTGGGTGCCAGCGTTTCGCACAGGCAAACTTTAAGCGGAAGCAGGCAGCGCTGGCAGCGACGAATGCGATTGCCACGGGCAAGAAAAGGACGAGTGGCGCGCGCAAGGCGTTCGGCGCGTAACTGGAGGACAGCGTTATCGGTCATGGGCGAAGTGAAGGAAAAACGCCATTTTCGCAGAGGCGGGAGCGGGGCACAAGATGTGCCCCGTGAAAGTTACAGTGATTCGTTTAACCAGCTGTCAAACGGCGCTTTCGGTACTGCGCCATTGAGCATGTCGACGACTTCACCGTTTTTAAAGATCATAATGGTCGGGATGCTGCGAATGCGGAAACGTGCGCTAAGCTCGCGTTCCGCCTCGGTATTCACCTTAACAAAACGCATCTTACCGCTGCGCTCTTCGGCCACGTCTTCAAAGATTGGCGCGAAGCTTCGGCATGGACCGCACCACGGTGCCCAGAAATCGACCACCACCGGGAGATCGTCCTTGAGGAGTTTGTCCAGCGTAGCACCCGTCGCGTTAATGACATCGCCATCAAACAGTTCGTGGCCACAACGTCCGCATTTCGCACCATCGTCAATCCGATCGTCCGGAATGCGATTAAGAGCCTGACAGTTGGCACATACGGTATTCATAACTAACCTCTGATAGAGCCGTGGGACAGCGGCAGAACGCCGATAATGTTTCTAATATGTTACATATTATCAATGAGCCTGTTTGAAACAACAATGCGTTTTATTCAATGAGAACAATAGTCACAGGCTTTTGTACGAAATTATGGCTATGCGCTGGCACATCGGGTAATCTGCGCGCTTCGCGCAGCGCTGGTGGAGAAAAGCATGAACGACGAAATGAAAAACAAAAGCGGCAAGGTCAAAGTGATGTATGTCCGCAGTGATGATGACTCTGATAAACGCACCCAAAATCCGCGTACCGGAAAAGGTGGCGGGCGTCCGGCGTCTTCTCGTGCAGACGGTGGCCGTCGCCCCGCCCGCGATGACAGAAACACCCGCGGTGATGACCGCAAACGTGACGATCGCAAACGCGATGACCGTCCGCGTTCCGACCGCCCACGCAGTGACCGTCCACGCGACGATCGTCCGCGTGATGACTTCTCGCGTGACAACGCCTCCCCGTGGCGCACCGTTTCTCGCGCCCCGGGCGATGAGACGCCAGAGAAAGCCGATCACGGCGGTATCAGCGGTAAAAGCTTTATCGACCCGGAAGTGCTGCGCCGTCAGCGCGCGGAAGAGACCCGCGTGTATGGCGAGAACGCCTGCCAGGCGCTGTTCCAGAGCCGTCCTGAGTGTATCGTCCGCGCCTGGTTTATCCAGAGCGTGACCCCGCGCTTTAAAGAAGCACTGCGCTGGATGGCCGCGAACCGTAAAGCCTACCACGTGGTGGATGATGCCGAGCTGACCAAAGCGTCCGGTACCGAGCACCACGGCGGCGTCTGCTTCCTGATCAAAAAACGTAACGGCACCACCGTGCAGCAGTGGGTCAGCCAGGCGGATGCCGATGACTGCGTGCTGGCCCTGGAAGATGTAGGCAACCCGCACAACCTGGGCGCGATGATGCGCAGCTGCGCACACTTTGGCGTGAAGGGTGTGCTGTTACATGATGCCGCACTGCTGGAATCCGGTGCCGCGATCCGCACTGCAGAAGGCGGAGCGGAGCATGTGCAGCCGATCACCGGCGACAGCGTGCTGGACGCCCTTGAGCAGTTCCGTAAAGCGGGTTATTCCATCGTGACCACGTCGAGCCATGCTGGTACGCCGCTGTTTAAAGCGACGCTGCCGCGTAAAATGGTGCTGGTATTAGGTCAGGAACGTGACGGTCTGTCTGACGCGGCGCTTTCCAGTGCTGATCTGAGCGTCTCTATCGACGGGACAGGTAATGTAGAAAGTCTGAACGTATCCGTTGCGACCGGCGTACTGCTGGCGGAATGGTGGCGTCAGAATAAGGCATAAGCCTCTCAATGTGCCGGGTCTGGCCCGGCACATTCAAACCCTACTCGCTCTCTGCCGGTAACACTGGCATCCAGTCAATTGGCGTTTCGCCACGTTTTTCCAGCCATTCATTCGCCAGAACAAAGTGATTACTGCCGAAGAAACCGCGATGTGCCGACAGCGGAGACGGGTGCGGCGCTTTTAAAACGTGATGGCGCTGACGGTCGATAATCGCCCCTTTCTTCTGCGCGTGAGAACCCCACAGTAAAAACACCACGCCTTCACGATGTTCGTTGATCAGGCTAATAACCTTATCGGTAAAGGTTTCCCAGCCCAGGCTGGCGTGAGAATGTGCCTGACCCGCCCGTACAGTGAGTACCGTATTTAACAGCAGCACACCCTGATGCGCCCAGCTTTCCAGGTAACCGTGGGTGGGGCGGGTAAAGCCAGGAACGGTTCCCTCAAGCTCTTTATACATATTGAGCAGAGAAGGGGGAATAGCCACGCCCGGACGGACGGAGAACGCCAGCCCGTGTGCCTGACCCGGGCCGTGATACGGATCCTGGCCAAGAATGACCACCTTCACATCGCTCAGCTCAGTGTAACGAAAGGCGTTGAACACATCTTTCTGCGGCGGATAAATCGTCTGCCCGGACTGACGTTCAGCTGCAACGGTGCTGAGTGTATTGATAAAATAGGGTTGTTGTTTTTCTTCTGCCAGCACATCGTGCCATGTCAACGGTGTGGTCATCTCGCTCTCCTGCGAATCTCATTCTGTGTCTAGCTTACCTGTTAAACGCCAGTGAGCAAAATGACGCGCTGAAACGTGCGCTAAGTAACTAAATTTATTTTGAAAAGATACACAGCCAGTTGAATTGGTAAGGTGCTGAAATTGATCTAAAACAATAAATTCAAACCACACTCTTTATGTGGTTGGTGTTTTTGTTGATTTAAATCAATAAATCGCCGGGGTGCGAGTGATATATATACACACAAGAAACAATGGTTTTACCAATTGGCCGTGTGAGGCCGACATCAGTTAATGTAGCCTAAGGGAGGCAACACATGATTACAGGTATCCAGATTACTAAAGCTGCAAATGACGATCTGCTCAATTCTTTCTGGCTGCTGGACAGCGAGAAAAACGAAGCACGCTGCGTGGTGGCAAAAGCCGGTTTTACTGAAGATGAGATCGTGCCAGTGAGCAAACTGGGCGAAATCGAATATCGTGAAATCCCAATGGAAGTGAAGCCGGAAGTGCGCGTGGAAGGCGGTCAGCACCTGAACGTTAACGTTCTGCGTCGCGAAACGCTGATGGATGCCGTTGAGCACCCTGAAAAGTACCCACAGCTGACTATTCGCGTGTCTGGCTATGCGGTTCGTTTTAACTCACTGACCCCAGAGCAGCAGCGCGACGTTATCGCGCGTACCTTTACTGAAAGCCTGTAAGGTTCCAGTTTCGGGGGTGAATAAAAAAGCCGGGGAAATCCCCGGCTTTTTCTTACTCTTCAGTTTTCGTATCCTGCGCGGCTGCGCTTGGCTTACGACGCTTACCAATGTTTTTGGTATCGCGGTGGCGTTGCTTAACGCGCGGCTTCTCTTTTTCTTTCTCTTTTCTCTCAGCGCGTTTTGCGAGTGCTTTCTTGGACGGTTTGCCCGTCATTTTTTCACTCGGCGCGCGGGTAGTTGGGCGCAGGCCGTCAATGACGCGAGATTTCAGCGGCTCATCAACATAGCGACCAATTTTTTGCAGCAGCAGGTGATCGTGCGCTTCAACCAGTGAAATCGCAGTACCTTTACGTCCGGCGCGACCGGTACGGCCAATGCGGTGCAGATAGGTATCACCACTGCGCGGCATATCGAAGTTGATCACGTGGCTCACGTCCGGAATGTCGATCCCACGCGCGGCAACGTCTGTCGCCACCAGCACGTTCACGCGGCCATCGGTCAGGCGTTTGATGCCTTCGGTACGCTTAACCTGCGCCATCTCACCTTCGAGGTAGCAGTTATTAATGCCCGCATTACGCAGCATTTCTGCCAGCTCGTGCACGCGCTCGCGTTTACGCACAAAGACGATGGTACGCAGAGCATCTTCCTGCTTCAGCAGGTGCTTCAGTAATTCGACCTTGTGCTCAAGGTTGTCCGCACGGTAATACCACTGATGGATCTTCTTGCGCTCACGCGTAGAGGGCGTCGCAGAGACTTCAACCGGATCTTCCAGCAGACGCTCGGCGAAATCTTTAATCGCGTCCCCTTCAAGGGTGGCAGAGAACAGCATCGTCTGGTTACGCCAGCGCGTCTCGCCCGCAATGTGTTCGATATCCTGTGCGAAGCCCATGTCCAGCATGCGGTCGGCTTCATCCAGAATCAGCGTTTCTACCGCGCGGCAGTCGAAGTTCTCTTCTTTAATGTACTGCAGCAAACGGCCCGTCGTCGCAACAACGATATCCTGGTTTTCGCTGAACACTTCGGCGTGGTTCATATACGCCACGCCGCCGGTAATAGTGGCGATATCCAGATGGGTGTTAGCCGCCAGCTCACGCGCGTGATCGGCAACCTGCATGGCCAGCTCGCGCGTAGGCGTCAGGATCAAAATACGCGGTGGGCCTGATTTTTTTCGTGGAAAGTCGAGCAGGTGCTGCAACACAGGCAGCAAATAGGCTGCTGTCTTCCCCGTGCCGGTTGGCGCAGAACCGAGCACATCGCGGCCCTCAAGCGCAGGCGGAATGGCCGCTGCCTGAATGGCGGTCGGGCGTGTAAAGCCTTTGCTCTCAAGTGCATTGAGCAGGCTTTCATCGAGTTCAAGTTCGGAAAAAGTCGTTACAGTCATGTTCTACCTCTGTGTGGGGCGCTGATTATAGACGTTACGGCTGTAATCTTCATCTGTTTGTATGGATATCGCTTTGCGGTGCCTTCGCTTTCCCCTATGCTACTCCAGTTTCACTTAGAAGGTTGCCCTGACATGTCTCAACTCAAAGCGCAGTTGCGCCGCGATGGTTTTACGTTTAAACAATTTTTTGTCGCCCACGATCGCTGTGCCATGAAAGTCGGCACCGACGGTATTTTACTGGGAGCATGGGCCCCTGTCGTAGGTGTTAAACGTATTCTTGATATCGGTACCGGCAGCGGGCTGGTGGCGTTGATGCTGGCCCAGCGTACGGAAGAGCATGTCACGATTGATGCCGTTGAGCTCGATGCGCAGGCTGCAGAGCAGGCGAGTGAAAATGCGGCCGAATCCCCCTGGGCAGACCGGATTCGCGTTCAATGTGCGGATGTGCTGGTCTGGGCGCCTGAACAAACTGCGCGTTACGATCTTATCGTCAGCAACCCTCCTTACTACGCGCCCGGTGTCGAGTGTGGTACCCCTGAACGTGAACAGGCGCGTTATACCAGTTCACTCGATCATAAAGCACTGCTTACCAGCGCGGCTGAACTCATCTCTGAAGAGGGCTTTTTTTGCGTAGTGTTGCCAGAAAGCACGGGTAATACATTTATTGGTCTGGCGCAGGAGATTGGCTGGACATTACGTTTGCGAACTGACATTTCTGATACGGAAGGACGACTGCCGCACCGTGTGCTGCTGGCGCTCTCGCCAAAAGAAGGTGAATGCTTTAATGACCGTATGGTGATTCGAGGGCCAGACCAGCGTTATTCCGAAGATTACACTGCTCTGACCCAGGCATTTTATCTGTTTATGTGAACCTGCGGAGCCAGTATCGACGGGCCGGATTCAGCAAGCTGCTCCGGGTAGTCCAGGGTGTAGTGCAAGCCGCGGCTCTCTTTACGCATCATGGCACAGCGAACAATCAGCTCGGCAACCTGCACCAGATTGCGCAGCTCCAGCAGATTATTTGATACGCGGAAATTGGCATAATATTCATCAATTTCCTGCTGCAGCATAGTAATGCGGCGCAACGCACGTTCCAGACGTTTTGTGGTGCGCACAATCCCCACGTAGTCCCACATAAACAGCCGTAGCTCATGCCAGTTGTGCTGGATCACGACCAGCTCGTCCGGGTTATCCACGCGGCTTTCATCCCAGGCAGGTAAGTGCTCGGTCTCGCGGGCGTAAGGCATGCGTTTCGTGATGTCTTCCGCCGCTGACCAGCCGTACACCAGACACTCAAGCAGCGAGTTCGACGCCATACGGTTCGCGCCGTGAAGGCCGGTATAACTCACCTCGCCGATAGCATACAGACCTTCTACGTCGGTGCGCCCGTGATCGTCAACCATCACGCCCCCGCAGGTATAGTGGGCCGCAGGCACAATGGGCACCGGATCGCGGGTCAAATCAATCCCCAGGTTCAGCAGCTTTTCGTAAATCATCGGGAAATGCTGGCGAATGAATGCGGCTGGCTTATGGCTGATATCGAGATACATGCAGTCCACGCCCAGACGTTTCATTTCATGGTCGATGGCGCGGGCAACGATATCGCGAGGGGCCAGCTCGCCACGCGCGTCAAAGTCCGGCATAAAGCGGGTACCGTCAGGGCGTTTCAGATAAGCGCCTTCACCGCGCAGAGCTTCCGTCAGCAGGAAGTTGCGCGCCTGAGGGTGGAACAGGGCTGTTGGGTGAAACTGATTAAATTCGAGATTCGCCACGCGGCAGCCTGCGCGCCAGGCCATGGCGATACCGTCTCCGGAAGCGATGTCCGGGTTAGTGGTGTACTGATACACCTTTGAGGCGCCGCCCGTCGCCAGTACAACGGCCTTCGCCTGACAGGTTTCAACCTTCTCTTTATTACGGTTCCAGACCCATGCACCCACCACGCGACGCGGACCAGGCAGGCCAATCTTGTCTGAAATAATCAGGTCAACGGCATTACTGCGCTCAAGAACCCGAATATTAGGATGGTTAAGCGCTTTACCCACCAGCGTGGTCTCCACCTCTTTACCGGTGGCATCCGCTGCGTGCAGGATGCGGCGGTGGCTATGGCCGCCTTCGCGCGTCAGGTGGTAGCTCTCTTCACCGTTAGGCTGAATCTGGGTATCAAATAATACGCCCTGATCGATGAGCCACTGAACGCAATGGCGGGCATTGCTGGCAACGAACTCTGCGGCGTGCGCATCCACGATCCCGGCGCCGGCAATCAACGTATCTTCTACGTGCGACGCTATGCTGTCGGTCTCGTCAAACACGGCGGCAATGCCGCCCTGGGCATAAAATGTGGAACCTTCACTTATCGGTCCTTTACTCAGAACGATAACGTTTTGATGCTCGGCCAGGCGTAGCGCCAGAGAGAGACCGGCAGCGCCGCTACCGATGATCAGGACATCACAATGGAGTTCAGATGTTGTGTTCATGATTGTTGTTTAATTTACTAAACAGTGTTGGGTCAGAATAGCACCTGAGTGCGATTTATCGCACGTTTTTTTTAGAGGTTGTTGCAATGGCTAAACGCGTAAGACGGAGTAAATAGCGGGTAAAGGAATGAAATTATTTTGCGAAGCAGATCGTTAGCGTCAGATTTTGTGGTGAAATAAAGACTGGGTTGCGTTACTCTTCTCGCGGGAAAAAGATGTTTCTTGTCAGAAAGTGGTGCGTATCGTGAACAGACTTATAATGAGAGAAAATGAACAGTCTGCGGCGCGATGAACAAAAACAAAGGCGTTACGGAACTTATTGACGATCGGACACTCTAACTCGGTGCTTGCTCAAAGTGCGGTGTTTTTAGAGTGGCGTTTCGATAACGCGTGGAATTTAGGTTTGGGGAGACATTACCTCGGATGAGCGAGCAGTTAACGGACCAGGTCCTGGTTGAACGGGTCCAGAAGGGAGATCAGAAAGCCTTTAACTTACTGGTGGTGCGCTACCAGCATAAGGTGGCGAGTCTGGTTTCCCGCTATGTACCGTCAGGTGATGTGCCTGATGTGGTGCAAGAGTCTTTTATTAAGGCCTATCGCGCGCTGGATTCTTTCCGGGGAGATAGTGCTTTTTATACCTGGCTGTACCGTATTGCTGTCAATACGGCAAAGAATTATCTGGTTGCTCAGGGTCGTCGTCCGCCGTCCAGTGATGTAGACGCTATCGACGCCGAAAACTTCGAAAGTGGCGGTGCGCTGAAAGAAATTTCGAACCCTGAGAACTTAATGTTGTCAGAAGAACTGAGACAAATTGTTTTTCGCACGATCGAGTCGCTCCCGGAAGATTTACGCATGGCAATTACGTTACGGGAGCTTGATGGTCTGAGCTATGAAGAGATAGCCGCTATCATGGATTGTCCGGTCGGCACGGTGCGTTCACGAATCTTCCGTGCGCGAGAAGCTATTGATAATAAAGTTCAACCGCTTATCAGGCGTTGACGATAGCGGGATACTGGAAAAGGTATTAGGCATGCAGAAAGAAAAACTTTCCGCTTTAATGGATGGTGAGACGCTGGATAGTGAGCTGCTCAACGAGCTGTCTCATTCTCCCGAAATGCAAGAGACCTGGGAGAGTTACCATCTCATCCGTGACACGCTGCGCGGCGATACCGGCGAGGTTCTCCATTTCGATATCTCTGCCCGCGTGATGGCGGCCATTGAGAATGAGCCTGTTCATCAGACCACTCCGCTGATTCCTGAAGCTCAACCTGCACCTCACCAGTGGCAGAAAATGCCGTTCTGGCAAAAGGTGCGTCCGTGGGCCAGCCAGCTCACCCAAATGGGGGTTGCTGCATGCGTATCGCTTGCAGTTATCGTTGGCGTCCAGCACTATAATACTCAGTCTGAAACTAATCAGCAGCCAGAAGCGCCAGTGTTTAACACACTGCCGATGATGGGCAAAGCGAGCCCGGTTAGCCTGGGCGTACCGGCTGATGCTTCCGCCAGCGGCGGTCAGCAACAGCAGGTGCAGGAGCAGCGCCGTCGCATTAATGCGATGTTGCAGGATTACGAGTTGCAGCGTCGTTTGCACTCTGAACAGCTTCAGTTTGAGCAGGCCCAAACCCAGCAAGCTGCTGTGCAGGTGCCCGGAAACCAAACTTTAGGAACGCAATCGCAGTAATGAAGCAACTTTGGTTCGCCATGTCTCTGATGGCGGGTAGCCTGTTCTTCTCTGCCAACGCCTCGGCTGATGTTTCATCCGGGGCGTTGTTGCAGCAAATGAATCTGGCCAGCCAGTCACTCAATTACGAGTTGGCATTTATCAGCATTAATAAGCAGGGCGTCGAGTCGTTACGCTATCGTCATGCCCGTCTTGATAATCAGCCACTCGCCCAGCTTTTACAGATGGATGGTCCGCGTCGGGAGGTTGTCCAGCGAGGCAACGAAATCAGCTATTTCGAGCCCGGCCTGGAGCCTTTCACGCTCAATGGCGACTATATCGTTGATTCTCTGCCGTCACTCATCTATACCGACTTCAAGCGGCTGGTCCCTTACTACGATTTTATTTCGGTAGGGCGTACGCGCATCGCAGACAGACTGTGTGAAGTGATCCGCGTGGTTGCTCGCGATGGCACGCGCTACAGCTATATCGTCTGGATTGATGCGGAAACCAAGCTGCCGATGCGTGTGGACCTGCTTGACCGCGATGGTGAAACGCTTGAACAGTTCCGCGTGATCTCCTTCAGCGTGAACAATCAGGTTGGCAACAGCATGCAGAATCTGGCCAAAGCCAGCCTGCCGCCGCTGCTTTCTGTTCCGGCAGGGGATTCCGTTAACTTCAACTGGGTTCCTTCCTGGATCCCGCAAGGCTTTAGCGAAGTGTCCAGCAGCCGTCGTCAGTTGCCAACTATTGACACGCCTGTTGAGTCGCGCCTCTATTCCGACGGTTTGTTCAGTTTCTCGGTGAACATCAACCGCGCAACGGCAAACAGCTCTGAGCAAATGCTACGTACCGGACGTCGCACGGTGAGCACCACGGTACGTGATAACGCAGAGATCACGATTGTGGGTGAATTACCTCCGCAGACGGCGAAGCGCATTTCAGACAGCATTAAATTCAGGGCCGCGCAATGATTAAAGAGTGGGCAACCGTCGTCTCGTGGCAAAATGGCGTTGCGCGAGTCAGTTGCGATGTCAAAGCCTCATGCAATAGCTGCGCATCCCGTGCCGGGTGCGGCAGCCGCGTGCTGAATAAGCTCGGGCCGCAAACGTCGCATACTATCTCTGTGCCAAGTGAACAGCCGCTGGTGACGGGGCAGAAGGTTGAACTGGGGATTGCGGAAGGCAGTCTGCTCGGTTCCGCTATGCTGGTCTATCTCTCTCCGTTGGTCGGGTTATTTATCATGGGCGGCCTTTTCCAGACCCTGTTTGGTACCGATGTGGCCGCCATGTGCGGTGCCGCGTTGGGGGGTATCGGGGGATTCTGGCTTGCTAAAGGTCTCTCACCGAAGCTTGCCGCGCGCGAAGAGTGGCAGCCTGTCATTCTCAGCGTTGGGTTGGCACCAGACCAGCTTCATGTCGAGACGCTCTCTTCTGAGGCCCGATGATCCATCGGGCTTTATCAATTTTTACGCCCTAATACAGAAAACGCCCTTTCTTCACGCTATACCTGTCTCTAAGTGCATTTCCAGGTAGCGAGGATGTAGTGTAGAATGCTGCGTTTTCGCACTGAAAAACGTCAGGCTAAGAACAGCGGCCTCCAGGAATTCGTAAGGCATAATTATTTAACTATATGAAGAACATACGTAACTTTTCGATCATTGCTCACATTGACCACGGTAAGTCGACGCTGTCTGACCGTATTATCCAGATTTGCGGTGGCCTGTCTGATCGTGAAATGGAAGCCCAGGTTCTGGACTCCATGGACCTGGAACGCGAACGCGGTATCACCATTAAGGCGCAAAGCGTTACGCTGGATTACAAAGCGGCTGATGGTGAAACCTATCAACTGAACTTTATCGACACCCCAGGCCACGTTGACTTCTCCTATGAAGTATCACGCTCGCTGGCGGCCTGTGAAGGTGCGCTGCTGGTCGTCGATGCCGGGCAGGGTGTTGAAGCCCAGACCCTGGCAAACTGCTATACCGCGATGGAAATGGATCTCGAGGTTGTGCCGGTTCTGAATAAAATCGACCTGCCAGCTGCCGATCCTGAACGCGTCGCGGAAGAGATTGAAGATATTGTCGGCATTGACGCGACGGATGCCGTGCGCTGCTCCGCGAAAACCGGTGTGGGCGTGACCGATGTGCTGGAACGCCTGGTGCGTGACATCCCGGCCCCGGAAGGTGACCCGGATGGCCCACTGCAGGCGCTGATCATCGACTCCTGGTTCGATAACTACCTTGGTGTTGTCTCTCTGGTGCGTATTAAAAACGGCACCATGCGTAAAGGCGACAAAATCAAGGTGATGAGTACCGGACAGGTCTACAACGCCGACCGTCTGGGTATCTTTACGCCAAAACAGGTTGACCGTACCGAGCTGAAATGCGGCGAGGTAGGCTGGCTGGTTTGTGCCATTAAAGACATCCTCGGCGCGCCAGTGGGCGATACCCTGACCGGTGCGCGTAACCCGGCAGATAAAGCGCTGCCAGGCTTTAAAAAGGTGAAACCGCAGGTTTACGCGGGTCTGTTCCCGGTCAGCTCAGATGACTATGAAAACTTCCGTGATGCGCTCGGTAAATTGAGCCTGAACGATGCTTCCCTGTTCTACGAGCCAGAAAGCTCAACGGCGCTGGGCTTCGGTTTCCGCTGTGGCTTCCTCGGCCTGCTGCACATGGAGATCATTCAGGAGCGTCTGGAACGTGAATACGATCTGGATCTGATCACCACCGCACCGACCGTTGTGTATGAGGTAGAAACCACCTCGAAAGAAGTGATTTACGTCGATAGCCCGTCCAAGCTGCCGCCGCTGAACAATATCCACGAACTGCGTGAGCCGATTGCAGAGTGTCACATGCTGCTGCCACAGGAGTTCCTGGGCAACGTCATTACACTGTGTATTGAGAAGCGTGGCGTGCAGACCAACATGGTCTACCACGGTAACCAGGTGGCGCTGACCTATGAAATCCCGATGGCGGAAGTGGTACTCGACTTCTTCGACCGCCTGAAGTCTACCTCCCGTGGCTATGCGTCCCTGGATTACAACTTCAAGCGTTTCCAGGCCTCCAACATGGTGCGTGTGGACGTGCTGATCAACGGTGAGCGTGTGGATGCGCTGGCCCTGATCACCCACAACGACAATGCGCCGTACCGTGGTCGCGAGCTGGTTGAGAAAATGAAAGATCTGATCCCGCGTCAGCAGTTCGACATCGCGATTCAGGCGGCCATTGGTAACCACATTATCGCGCGTTCTACGGTGAAACAGCTGCGTAAAAACGTTCTGGCGAAGTGCTACGGCGGTGACGTCAGTCGTAAGAAAAAGCTGCTGCAGAAGCAGAAAGAAGGTAAGAAGCGTATGAAGCAGGTCGGTAACGTTGAGCTGCCACAGGAAGCATTCCTTGCCATTCTTCATGTTGGTAAAGACGGCAAATAACCTTTAAGGAGTTGGCATGGCGAACATGTTTGCCCTGATCCTGGTCATTGCTACCCTGGTGACAGGTCTGCTGTGGTGTCTGGATAAGTTTATCTTCGCCCCAAAACGCCGTGAGCGTCAGGCTGCCGCACAGGCAGCCACTGGCGATCAGCTGGATGCGAAAACCCTGAAAAAAGTCGGCCCGAAACCGGGCTGGCTGGAAACGGGCGCCTCGGTATTCCCGGTGCTGGCCATTGTGCTGGTGGTGCGATCGTTTATTTACGAGCCGTTCCAGATCCCATCCGGTTCAATGATGCCAACGCTGCTGATTGGTGATTTTATTCTGGTAGAGAAGTTTGCCTACGGCATTAAAGATCCTATCTACCAGAAAACGCTGATCGAAACCGGTCATCCGAAGCGTGGCGACATCGTGGTGTTCAAATACCCGGAAGATCCGCGTCTGGACTACATCAAGCGTGCGGTTGGCCTGCCGGGTGATAAAGTGACCTACGATCCGGTCGCCAAGGAAGTTACCGTTCAGCCTGGCTGCAGTTCTGGCACCGCGTGTGAAAACGCACTGCCCATCACCTACTCAAACGTTGAGCCGAGTGATTTTGTGCAGACCTTTGCCCGTCGTAACGGCGGTGAAGCGACCAGCGGGTTCTTCCAGGTGCCAAAAGGCGAAACCAAAGAGAACGGTATTCGTCTGGTCGAGCGCAAAGAGACGCTGGGTGATGTGACTCACCGTATCCTCACGGTGCCAATCGCGCAGGATCAGGTGGGTATGTATTATCAGCAGCCGGGTCAGCAGCTGGCGAGCTGGATTGTACCGCCGGGACATTACTTCATGATGGGGGATAACCGCGATAATTCTGCGGACAGCCGTTACTGGGGATTTGTGCCTGAGGCGAATCTGGTCGGTAAAGCCACCGCAATCTGGATGAGTTTTGAGAAACAGGAAGGCGAATGGCCGACCGGTGTACGCCTGAATCGCATTGGCGGAATCCATTAATTCTCAATAAATGAACGCGTAGCCGCTTTAATTAGCGGCTACGTGAATTATTTCCTCGATAAATCTCTTTGAACTAACGACATCCCCTGTCGTTGTGTATAGAATATTCCCCCGAAGTTTAAGGTTGGCCCTGCAAGGGTGCCACGGCACACGAAACCGCGTTGGTTTTCTCAGGTCGGTTTCGTGTGCTGCATTTTTGACGCATTCATTTATTGGTATCGCATGAACCCCATCGTAATTAATCGGCTTCAACGGAAGCTGGGCTACACTTTTCATCATCAGGAGTTGTTGCAACAGGCATTAACCCACCGCAGTGCCAGCAGCAAGCATAATGAGCGTCTTGAGTTTTTAGGCGACTCAATTTTAAGTTTCGTGATTGCGAATGCGCTTTATCATCGTTTCCCGCGTGTTGACGAGGGGGATATGAGCCGCATGCGTGCCACGCTGGTTCGGGGGAATACCCTTGCGGAAATCGCGCGCGAATTTGAACTGGGCGAATGTCTGCGTCTTGGGCCGGGTGAACTGAAAAGCGGCGGCTTCCGTCGTGAATCTATTCTTGCCGATACGGTCGAAGCATTAATTGGTGGTGTGTTCCTGGACAGCGATATCCAGACCGTAGAAAAGCTGATCCTCAACTGGTATCAGAGCCGTCTGGACGAAATCAGCCCGGGCGATAAACAAAAAGATCCGAAAACGCGTCTGCAGGAATATTTGCAGGGCCGTCATCTGCCGCTGCCATCTTATCTGGTGGTGCAGGTACGTGGTGAAGCGCACGATCAGGAATTTACCATCCATTGCCAGGTCAGTGGCCTGAGTGAACCGGTGGTGGGCACAGGTTCAAGCCGTCGTAAGGCTGAACAGGCTGCCGCCGAACAGGCGTTAAAAATGCTGGAGCTGGAATGAGCGAAGAAAAAACGTATTGCGGATTTATTGCCATCGTCGGACGTCCGAACGTCGGCAAATCCACCCTGCTGAATAATCTGCTTGGGCAGAAGATTTCTATTACCTCGCGTAAGGCGCAGACCACGCGTCACCGCATTGTCGGCATCCATACTGAAGGCGCGTATCAGGCGATCTACGTCGATACTCCGGGCCTGCACATGGAAGAGAAGCGTGCCATTAACCGTCTGATGAACAAAGCGGCGAGCAGCTCGATTGGTGATGTAGAACTGGTCATTTTCGTTGTGGAAGGCACCCGCTGGACACCGGACGACGAAATGGTGCTGAACAAGCTACGTGACGGCAAAACGCCGGTCATCCTCGCGGTCAATAAAGTTGACAACGTGCAGGAAAAGGCTGACCTGCTGCCGCATCTTCAGTGGCTGGGCAGCCAGATGAACTTCCTCGATATCGTTCCGCTGTCTGCAGAGACTGGCCTGAACGTCGATACCATCGCGGGCATCGTGCGTAAGCATCTTCCGGAAGCGATTCATCACTTCCCGGAAGACTACATCACCGATCGTTCTCAGCGCTTTATGGCGTCTGAAATCATCCGTGAAAAGCTGATGCGTTTCCTGGGCGCGGAACTGCCGTACTCTGTGACGGTGGAGATCGAGCGTTTCCAGACCAACGAGCGCGGCGGCTACGACATTAACGGCCTGATCCTCGTTGAGCGTGAGGGGCAGAAGAAGATGGTGATCGGCAACAAAGGTGCCAAGATCAAAACCATCGGTATTGAAGCCCGTAAAGACATGATGGAGATGTTTGAAGCGCCGGTTCACCTGGAGCTGTGGGTGAAAGTGAAATCTGGCTGGGCCGATGATGAGCGTGCTCTGCGCAGCCTCGGTTACGGCGAAGACCAGTAACCTAAGACGACGAGTATGATGGAAGGATGGCAGCGCGCCTTCGTCCTGCATAGTCGTCCCTGGAGCGAAACCAGCCTGATGCTGGACGTCTTCACGGAAGAGTCCGGTCGCGTGCGCCTTGTTGCGAAAGGCGCACGTTCCAAACGTTCTAATCTGAAAGGTGCACTACAGCCTTTCACGCCGCTGCTGGTCCGCTTTGGTGGGCGAGGGGAAGTGAAAACCCTGCGCAGCGCTGAAGCCGTCTCCCTGGCGCTTCCTCTTTCTGGTATCACCCTGTACAGCGGTCTGTATGTCAATGAACTCATCTCGCGGGTTCTTGAACATGAGACTCGCTTCTCTGAACTTTTCTTTGATTATCTGCACTGTATCCAGGCCCTCGCAGGGGCAACCGGCACGCCTGAACCTGCCTTGCGACGTTTTGAACTGGCGCTGCTGGGGCATCTGGGATACGGCGTCGATTTTCTGCATTGTGCGGGAAGCGGAGACGAAGTCGAAGACGCGATGACCTACCGCTATCGGGAAGAAAAAGGGTTTATCGCCAGTATCGTGATTGATAACAGTACCTTTACCGGGCGCCAGCTTCGGGCGCTTTATGCGCGCGAGTTTCCCGATCAGGACACCCTGCGCGCAGCAAAACGCTTTACCCGGATCGCCCTCAAGCCGTATCTTGGCGGCAAGCCCTTAAAGAGCCGCGAATTATTCAGGCAGTTTATGCCGAAACGTTAACGTTGCCCTCTCCCGGAGAAGGAAGGGAAATGAACCAAAATACCGAGGATTGTCATGGCTGAATTACTGTTAGGCGTCAATATTGATCACATTGCCACGCTGCGTAACGCACGCGGCACGGCTTATCCCGATCCGGTTCAGGCGGCATTTATCGCCGAACAGGCTGGCGCCGACGGCATTACCGTTCACCTGCGTGAAGACCGCCGCCACATCACCGACCGCGACGTGCGTATTCTGCGTCAGACGCTGGATACGCGCATGAATCTGGAGATGGCGGTCACGGAAGAGATGCTGGCCATTGCCTGCGAGACTCAACCCCATTTCTGCTGCCTGGTGCCGGAAAAGCGTCAGGAAGTGACCACCGAAGGCGGTCTGGATGTGGCTGGGCAGATCGATAAAATGCGCGATGCCTGCAAACGTCTGGCGGATGCCGGTATCCTGGTTTCCCTGTTTATCGATGCCGACTTCGCGCAGATCAAAGCCGCAGCGGACGTTGGCGCGCCGTATATCGAAATTCACACTGGCTGCTATGCCGATGCCAAAAACGATGCTGAGCAAGCCAAAGAGCTGGAGCGTATTGCCAAAGCGGCCACCTACGCGGCGAGCCTGGGGCTGAAGGTTAACGCCGGACACGGCCTGACCTACCATAACGTTAAGGCTATCGCTGCCCTGCCGGAGATGCATGAGCTGAATATCGGTCATGCGATTATTGGTCGTGCGGTGATGAGCGGCCTGAAAGAGGCGGTCTCAGAAATGAAACGCCTGATGCTGGAAGCGCGTCAGTAATGGCCATTCTGGGCTTAGGCACTGATATCGTTGAGATAGCCCGCATAGAAGCGGTGATCGCCCGTAGCGGCGAGCGCCTGGCAAGACGCGTGCTCAGCGATAACGAATGGGCCATCTGGGAAGCGCATCAGCAGCCGGTGCGCTTTCTGGCAAAACGTTTTGCGGTAAAAGAGGCGGCAGCCAAAGCGTTCGGTACGGGCATTCGTAACGGCCTGGCGTTTAATCAGTTTGAAGTATTTAACGACGAACTGGGAAAGCCGCGCCTGCGGTTATGGGGCGAGGCGCAAAAGCTTGCGGAGAAACTGGGCGTGAATCACATGCATGTGACGCTCGCGGACGAACGTCACTACGCCTGCGCAACGGTGATTATTGAAAGCTAGAGTTTGTCCGCGTGGTGCAGCAGGACAAACCTATCCCACAGCTGCTCTTCACTCTCAACGTGTGCCGGATCCTTCAGGATGGTATTCAGGATCGGGCACACTTTCTGACAGGTCGGCGTTTCATAGTGGCCGACGCATTCGGTGCAGCGGTCGCTGTTAATCTCATAAATGCTGTCGCCCATCGAAATCGCCTGGTTCGGGCATTCCGGTTCGCACATATCGCAATTGATGCATTTTTTGGTAATTAACAGCGCCATCAGGAAATTCTCAGAAACATCACAAACAGGGCGGGCATTATACGCTCATTCCTTACTCAGACCAGTTTTTTTACCAGCTCTTCACTATGGCGAATGCGCTCTGGCGCCCGCTCTAAATCCTGCTGCACCAGCGCCATAAACAGCAGGTCCGTCAGCATCATTTGCGCACTGGTTGACGAGATCGCCGCGCTGCGCGTGGCCTGCTCTTCGGCAATGGTATACAGACAGCGCGTGGCCCGCTGTTGCAGGGCATTCGGGGTGAACCCGGTGATGGCGAGGATTTTGCCGCCGACGCGCAGCACTTCGTCCGTTGCCATGTTAATCTCGCGGCGCTCACCGGAATAGGAGATGGCCAGCAGCAGATCTTCAGGATCCATCGCCTGCACGGTCGCCAGCAGGGCGTGCATATCCTGCTCGACAATCGCGTTAAAACCGATTTTGGTCAGCTTCCAGCCAAAATTACGCGCCACCAGGCCGGATGCGCCAATACCGGTTAAAATAATACGCCGCGCCGCTCGCAGCATCGCCACGCTTTCCAGTAACTTCTCTTCGGTATTTACGTCGAGAGTGGCATGCATGGCCGCGACGTTCTCTTTAATCAGCTTTTCCCCGACCACACGCATTGGATCATCCCCGCGGATCTGGTTATGCACCGGCATAGATTGCGGGTTGGGATTACTCACCAGCGCTTCGCTAATTGCCAGCTTAAGGGCAGGGAAGCCTTTAAAACCGATCTTCTGGGCAAATTTCACCACGCTTGACTGACTTACCCCGGCTTCGCTTGCCAGCTGTTGCGAGCTGAGATGACGGGCGCGGTCAGGCTGAGAAAGCAGAAAGTCCGCCAGTTTTTTGTCGCTTTGAGCAAAGCCGGCGTAGCGCTGGCGAATGCGAATTAAACAGTTCATAAGTACTCCCGGCGGAAATGTGATTGTCTACGCAAATACGAATTTTGCTCGCCTGAATGAATTTTATATTCCATTATAGTGTTATTATTATGAATTAAAAATTCTTGAGGTACAAAAAATGAATCTTGGCTCACTTGTTTCTGAAACGCGTAACCCGCAAACCATGGATCTGGATGCGCTCTCTACTCTGGAGCTGGTTAACCGCTTTAATCAACAGGATACGCTGGTCGCGCAGGCAGTGAAAGAGACATTACCTGAGGTAGCGAAAGCGGTCGATGCGGCGGCGGAAGCCCTCAAAGCAGGTGGCCGCATTATCTACATGGGTGCCGGTACCAGCGGCCGTCTCGGCGTGCTGGACGCCTCCGAATGTCCGCCAACGTTTGGCGTGCCGCATGGGCTGGTGGTCGGGCTGATTGCGGGGGGGCCTGGTGCGCTGCTGAAAGCCGTTGAAGGGGCGGAAGATAACAAACAGCTGGGTGAGGATGACCTGAAGGCACTTACTCTGACGGCGAACGATCTGGTCGTCGGGCTGGCGGCATCCGGGCGCACGCCGTACGTCATTGGCGGTCTGGAATACGCCAACCAGACCGGCTGCACGACGGTCGCCATCTCCTGTAACCCCGGCTCTCCAATCGCTCAGGTGGCCGCCATCGCCATCTCCCCGGTTGTCGGGCCAGAAGCGCTCACCGGCTCCACGCGCCTGAAATCCGGTACCGCGCAAAAGCTGGTGCTCAATATGATCTCCACCGGTGCGATGGTGAAGTTCGGCAAGGTGTATCAGAACCTGATGGTGGATATGCAGGCCACTAACGTCAAGCTGGTGGACAGAGCCTGCCGTATGGTGATGGAGGCGACAGGCGCAAGCCGTGAAGAGGCAGAAGCGGTCCTCCAACAGACCGATCACGATGTTAAACCCGCCATATTGATGATCTTAAGTGGGCTGGATGCGGCGGCCGCGCGAGCCAGACTCGATGCGCATAATGGCTTCTTACGGGCGGCATTAGAAAACTAACAGAGGCGTGTATGGACAAAACAGCAGCGCTCGCCAGCGATATCCTGCGAGGGATCGGCGGAGAAGAGAATATTCAGCGTCTGGAAAACTGCATGACGCGCGTGCGCGTCGAAGTGCATAACGACGACCAGCTGGATGTGCCGGGCCTGAAGAAGCTTTCCGGTGTCAGCGGTTACGTGAAGCAGGGGCAGCAACACCAGCTGATCGTCGGGCCGGGGAAAGCGGCGCAGGTGGTTGATGCCATGCGCGCGCTGATGGGCGGCGGCGCGAGTGTGACGCTCGACGATGCTGCGCGCACCAAAGCGCAGGCGAAGGCGAAATACAAAGCCCCCATGAGCGACGCGCTACGACAGCTGGCAAATGTCTTTATCCCGCTGATCCCGGCGTTTATTGCTTCCGGCTTGATCACCGGGATTATCAATATTCTCAAGCGTCCGGATATCGTCGGGGACTTTGCCACCCAGTATCCGAACCTGTTGGGTATTCTGGGGATCTTCGGCAGCGCGGTGTTTGCCATTATGAACATTCTGGTCGGGGTGAATACCGCCAAAGTGTTTGGCGGTTCGCTGGCGATGGGGGGCGTGATGGCGGGCATTCTCTCCAGCCCGCAGCTGGCGCAAATTACGCTGTTTGGCGAGGCGCTCCAGCCTGGTCGCGGCGGGGTGATTGCCGTGCTGCTGGTGGTTATCCTGATGTGCTGGATTGAGAAAAGACTTCGCGCGGTATTGCCCGGCTCGATTGAACTCATCCTCAACCCCCTGCTGACCACGTTAATTACCGGTAGTGTGGCGATTGTGGTTCTTCAGCCATTAGGGGGATGGATCTCTGATGCCATCGCTCATGGCGCGTCTCTGGCCATTGACCGCGGCGGTTTGTTAGTGGGGGCAGTGCTGTCAGGCACCTTCCTGCCGCTGGTGCTGACCGGTCTGCATCAGGGACTGGTGCCGATCCACGTCGAACTGGTGCAGGCGCACGGTTACAACGCGCTGTTGCCTATACTCTCAATGGCGGGGGTGGGGCAGGTCGGTGCGGCGATTGCCGTACTGCTGAAAACCCGCAACGCACGCCTGAAAAAAGTGATTAAAGGCGCGCTTCCGGTTGGATTGCTCGGCATTGGCGAACCGCTGATTTTTGGCGTCACGTTGCCGCTGGGTAAACCGTTCCTGGCTGCCTGTCTGGGCGGCGCGGTCGGCGGGGCGCTCATCAGCTACTGGAAAGTTGCTACCGTCATTACGTTTGGTCTCTCCGGTTTGCCGCTGGCGTTAACTATCGTGACCGGAAAAGTGATGCTCTATCTGTTAGGCTATTCTGTAGCGGTGATCGCCGGGTTCCTGTTTACCTGGCTGTTAGGATTCAACGACCCAGAGGAGTAAGGTTTGGCAAATCACGAGCGTCGCGTTGTCTTTTTCGATCTGGATGGAACGCTGCATCAGCAGGATATGTTTGGTACGTTTATGCGCTACCTGCTGCGGCGCCAGCCTCTGAATGCGCTGCTCGTCTTACCGCTGTTACCGGCGATCGGCATCGCGCTGCTGGTGAAAGGCCGGGCGGCGCGCTGGCCGATGAGCCTGCTGCTCTGGGGATGTACGTTTGGCCACAGCGAAGCGCGGCTAAAACAGCTAGAAAAGGAGTTTGCGCACTGGTTTCGCGGTCATGTCGCCGCGTTCCCGGTTGTACAGGCGCGCCTCACCAGTTACCTCGACGCCAACGATGCCGACATCTGGTTGATCACGGGCTCCCCGCAGACGCTGGTTGAACAGGTTTATTTTGATACGCCCTGGCTGCCGCGTGTGAATCTTATCGCCACACAAATTGCCCGTGGTTACGGCGGCTGGGTACTGAGTATGCGCTGCCTGGGGCATGAAAAAGTGGTGCAGCTGGAGAAACGCATCGGCACGCCGCTGCGTCTCTACAGCGGCTACAGCGACAGCAAACAGGACAACCCGCTGCTCTATTTTTGCCAGCATCGCTGGCGCGTCACGCCCGCAGGCGAACTTCAGCAACTCGAATAGTCTTATCTATAGCGGGTGTGTATAATGCCGCCCGCTTTTAGACTGGAGTATCAACCGTTGTGCAACCCTGAACGCGATCATGAATACTGGATGCGCCATGCGCTTACGCTTGCCCAGCGCGCCTGGGACGAGGGAGAAGTGCCCGTGGGTGCCGTGCTTGTCCACAATAACCAGGTGATAGGGGAAGGGTGGAACCGCCCGATTGGCCGTCACGATCCGACTGCGCACGCTGAAATCATGGCCCTTCGTCAGGGCGGAATGGTGCTGCAAAACTATCGTCTGCTTGATACCACGCTGTATGTCACGCTTGAGCCGTGCGTGATGTGTTCTGGGGCGATGGTGCACAGCCGGATTGGTACGCTGGTCTTTGGTGCGCGGGATGAAAAAACCGGTGCGGCCGGTTCTCTGCTGGACGTGCTGGGTCATCCAGGGATGAATCACCAGGTGAAAACTATCGGTGGGGTACTTGCACCAGCGTGTTCGGCGCTATTAAGCGATTTCTTTCGAATGCGCCGTCAGCAGAAAAAGCAACAAAAGGCAGAATTGAAGTTGTCGGACGATTAAGCTCGTCCGGCGCCACAACCGGATAACTCTCAGCCAGCTGTCTTGCCTCTGTCGCCTCTTTTTCTTTCTCGAGCAGATAGCCGACCAGGCTAATCTGATACTTACGGATATTTTCCACGTAGGCGTAGGCTTCATGTCCGCGCGCGTAGCCGTAAGTCAGCTTGTTATACCACGGCTTCTGGCTTAGCAGCGGCAGACGTTGCTTTACGTCTGACCAGCTGTCCGGGTTACCTTTCGTTTTCGCGGTCAGCGCCCGCGCGTCAAGCATATGCGCGTAGCCCATATTGTAGGCTGCCAGCGCAAACCAAATCCGTTCCTCTTCCGGCACCGTTTCCGGCACTTTGGCCATCATATCCTGCAGATAGCGAGCCCCGCCGCTGATGCTCTGTTCCGCATCGGTACGGTCATTCACGCCCAGGCTCAGCGCGGTATTTTTGGTTAACATCATTAAGCCACGCACGCCGGTCGGTGAGGTGGCCTGGGTGTCCCAGTGGGACTCCTGATACGAAATAGCCGCCAGCAGTTTCCAGTCAATCTCCTGGGCGTATTTTTCGAATAATGGCTGCAGGTCTGGCAGGACGCTATCTACCGCGCGCAGGAAGCTGCGGGTGTCAACATAGTCAAAGTCATCACCGTGGCCGAGATATTTTTCCTCCAGGCGCGCCAGCGTGCCGTCTTCATTGATGGTGTTATAGAAATCGAGCATGGCCGCAGAAAGAGTCTGATCGTCATCGAGCTGGCTAAACCAGGTCACCGGCTGCTCGTCGGTAACGTCGAGCGCTACGGCAATTTCAGGATGCACGCGCTGGAACAGACTGATCGCAACCGAATCGGCAATGGTGTAGGGCAGTTTCTGATCTTTTACCTGCTCCAGCAGCTCCGTTGTGCCCAGTTTCGGATCAACCTTCCAGCTCAGGTCGGGGTATTTCTTCTCTTTCAGCTCACGCAGATCCTCGATCACCACATGGCCGGGCGCAATGGTCAGCTGTTGATCGTTAATGGAGGCCAGCGTGCGTGGCCGCAGACTCCCGACGCGATAGACCAGCTGTTGCGAAACGGAGTAATAGGTCGGGCCCGGTTGATAGTTTTTGCTACGCTCACTGTTATAGACCAGACCGGCTGCCAGTATGTCGGCATCGTTGTTATCAAGGTCGTCGAACAGCTGGTTGATATTCTGGCGAACGGTAATTTTAAGCTTCACGCCAAGATAATCGGCGAACTGCTGCGCCAGTTCATAATCAAGGCCAATAATTTTGCCGTTAATGTCGCTGTAAATCAGCGGAGAGTTGAGCGTACTGACGCGCAGCTCCCCCCGCTCCTGAATGGCGGCGATACGGTTTTCGGCTTTACCGAACCAGGGGATGGAAGGCCAAAGGGCCACTGCCAGCAGCAACGTAACAATGCCGATGAGCAGATAATTAATCTTTAATTTTTTCAATTAGTTAATTCTCTGCGACGCCGGTTGCCTCAGTATGCTGTAGCCATGTTTGATAATCAGGTTTGCCATTGAATGAGCGGCATTTTGCGTAAACTTGCGCCACTTGGCAACCAATTAGAGAGACAGGTCACATCTATTGCTAAATGTCTCCGCCAATTTTATTTCCACGCAAACGGTTTCGTCGGCGCTCAGGATTCTCTATAATGACGCCCGTTTTCCCCCTTGCGCACACTGAAAGCGCCCCGGCGCTTCGAAGACGAGAGACTTATGATGGAAATTCTGCGTGGTTCGCCTGCACTGTCTGCCTTCCGTATTAACAAACTGCTGGCACGTTTTCAGGCGGCCGACCTTCCGGTAAGCAATATTTACGCTGAGTATGTCCATTTTGCTGACCTGAATGCCCCCCTGAATGCAGAGGAGCGCGTACAGCTGGAACGCCTGCTCAAGTATGGCCCAAATCTGAGTAGCCATACGCCAACCGGCAAACTGATCCTTGCGACGCCGCGTCCGGGCACCATCTCCCCCTGGTCTTCTAAAGCCACCGACATTGCCCACAACTGCGGCCTGAGCCAGATTAACCGTCTGGAGCGCGGCGTGGCCTACTACGTTGACGCCTCGACCCTGAGCGACGCGCAGTGGCAGGCGGTTGCCGCCGAGCTGCATGACCGCATGATGGAAAGCGTGTTTGCTTCTCTTGATGACGCACAGAAGCTCTTCTCCCACCATCAGCCTGCGCCGGTACAAAGCGTAGACCTGCTGGGGCAGGGCCGTCAGGCGCTGATTGACGCTAACCTGCGTCTCGGCCTGGCGCTGGCAGAAGACGAAATCGACTACCTGCAGGATGCGTTTGTTAAGCTGAACCGCAACCCGAACGACATCGAGCTCTACATGTTCGCGCAGGCCAACTCCGAGCACTGCCGCCATAAAATTTTCAACGCCGACTGGATTATTGACGGCGAACAGCAGCCTAAATCGCTGTTCAAAATGATCAAAAACACCATGGAGCAAACCCCCGACCACGTGCTGTCTGCCTATAAAGACAATGCCGCGGTGATGGAAGGCTCCGAGGTTGGGCGCTATTTTGCCGACCACGCTACCGGTCGTTACGACTTCCATCAGGAGCCTGCGCATATCCTGATGAAAGTGGAAACCCACAACCACCCGACGGCAATTTCCCCGTGGCCGGGTGCGGCCACCGGTTCAGGCGGTGAAATCCGTGATGAAGGTGCAACGGGACGTGGTGCGAAACCAAAAGCGGGTCTGGTTGGTTTCTCCGTCTCCAACCTGCGCATCCCTGGCTTTGAGCAGCCATGGGAAGAGGATTTCGGCAAGCCAGAGCGCATTGTGACCGCGCTGGATATCATGACCGACGGTCCACTGGGCGGCGCGGCATTCAACAACGAATTTGGCCGTCCGGCACTGAACGGCTACTTCCGTACCTATGAAGAGAAAGTGGACAGTCACAACGGCGAAGAGCTGCGTGGCTATCACAAACCGATCATGCTGGCGGGTGGGATCGGCAATATCCGTGCCGATCACGTCCAGAAAGGCGAGATCGTGGTTGGCGCGAAGCTGATCGTGCTGGGCGGCCCGGCGATGAACATCGGCCTGGGCGGCGGCGCGGCATCCTCCATGACCTCCGGTCAGTCAGATGCGGATCTCGACTTTGCTTCCGTTCAGCGCGACAACCCCGAAATGGAGCGTCGCTGCCAGGAAGTCATCGACCGCTGCTGGCAGCTGGGCGACGCGAACCCGATTCTCTTTATCCATGACGTGGGCGCGGGCGGTCTGTCTAACGCCATGCCGGAGCTGGTGAGCGATGGCGGTCGCGGTGGCCGCTTCAACCTGCGCGATATCCTGAGCGATGAGCCAGGCATGAGCCCGCTGGAAATCTGGTGTAACGAATCCCAGGAACGTTATGTTCTGGCGGTTGCAGCGGATCAACTGCCGCTGTTTGACGAGCTGTGCCGCCGCGAGCGCGCGCCGTATGCCGTCATCGGCGAAGCGACCAAAGAGAAGCACCTGACCCTGAGCGACACCCATTTCGACAACCAGCCGATCGATCTGCCGCTGGACGTTCTGCTCGGTAAAACGCCGAAGATGACCCGCGACGTGCAAACGCGTAAAGCAGCGGGCAAAGCGCTGGATCGCCAGGGCATCACCGTTGCAGAAGCGGTCAACCGCGTGCTGCACCTGCCGGCGGTGGCAGAGAAAACCTTCCTGGTCACCATTGGCGACCGTACCGTAACCGGTATGGTCTCGCGCGATCAGATGGTCGGCCCGTGGCAGATCCCGGTCGCGAACTGTGCCGTAACCACCGCGAGTCTCGACAGCTACTACGGTGAAGCGATGGCCCTGGGCGAACGCACGCCTGTGGCGCTGCTGGACTTCGCCGCGTCCGCCCGCCTGGCTGTGGGTGAAGCGCTGACCAACATTGCCGCGACGCAGATTGGCGATATCAAACGTATCAAGCTCTCCGCTAACTGGATGGCCGCTGCCGGTCACCCTGGCGAGGATGCGGGCCTGTATGAAGCCGTGAAAGCGGTGGGCGAAGAGCTGTGTCCTGCGCTTGGGCTGACCATTCCGGTGGGCAAAGACTCCATGTCGATGAAAACCCGCTGGCAGGAAGGCAACGAGCAGCGCGAGATCACTTCTCCGCTGTCGCTGATCATCTCCGCCTTTGCGCGCGTGGAAGACGTACGTCACACCGTGACGCCGCAGCTTGCGACCGAAGACAACGCCCTGTTGCTGATTGACCTGGGTAAAGGTCACAACGCGCTGGGTGCCACGGCGCTGGCGCAGGTTTATCGTCAGCTGGGTGATACACCGGCCGATGTGCGTGACGTGGCCCAGTTAAAAGGCTTCTACGATGCAATTCAGGCGCTGGTCGCGCAGCGTAAGCTGCTGGCCTACCACGACCGCTCCGACGGCGGACTGCTGGTCACGCTGGCAGAGATGGCCTTCACCGGCCACTGTGGTGTGGAGGCGAATATTGCCTCTCTGGGTGAAGACCGCCTGGCAGCGCTGTTCAATGAAGAGCTGGGCGCGGTGATTCAGGTGCGTGCGGCAGACCGCGATGCGGTTGAAGCCATTCTTGCGCAGCACGGTCTGGCAGACTGCGTACATTATCTGGGTAAAGCCGTACAGGGCGACCGCTTTGTCATTGAAGCTGACGGTCATGCCGTCTTCAGCGAAAGCCGCACCACGCTGCGTATGTGGTGGGCGGAAACGACCTGGCAGATGCAGCGCCTGCGTGATAACCCGGAATGTGCCGATCAGGAGCATAACGCGAAGGCTAACGACAGCGATCCAGGCCTGAACGTGAAGCTCTCCTTCGACATCAACGAAGACATCGCCGCGCCGTACATTGCGACGGGTGCACGTCCGAAGGTGGCCGTGCTGCGCGAGCAGGGCGTTAACTCCCACGTTGAAATGGCGGCTGCCTTCCACCGTGCGGGCTTTGACGCCATCGACGTTCACATGAGCGATCTGCTGGCCGGGCGTACCGGTCTGGAAGATTTCCAGGCGCTGGTGGCCTGCGGTGGTTTCTCATACGGTGACGTACTGGGCGCCGGTGAAGGCTGGGCGAAGTCCATTCTGTTTAACAGCCGCGTGCGCGACGAGTTCGAAACCTTCTTCCACCGTCCGCAAACGCTGGCGCTGGGCGTGTGTAACGGTTGCCAGATGATGTCCAACCTGCGCGAGCTTATCCCGGGCAGCGAAGCCTGGCCGCGCTTTGAGCGTAACCAGTCTGACCGCTTTGAAGCGCGCTTCAGCCTGGTGGAAGTGACACAAAGCCCATCTCTGCTGCTGCAGGGCATGGTCGGATCACAGATGCCAATCGCCGTGTCCCACGGTGAAGGTCAGGTAGAAGTGCGTGATGCAGCACATCTGGCTCAGCTTGAAAGCAAAGGTCTGGTGGCGCTGCGCTTTGTCGATAACTTCGGCAAGGTCACCGAAACCTATCCGGCTAACCCGAACGGCTCGGTCAACGGTATTACGGCAGTCACCAGCGAAAGTGGTCGTGCAACCATTATGATGCCGCACCCGGAGCGCGTGTTCCGTACCGTGAGCAACTCCTGGCACCCGGAAAACTGGGGCGAGGACAGCCCGTGGATGCGTATCTTCCGCAATGCGCGTAAACAGTTGGGTTAAGATGTAAAGCAGGTACCTTCCAGGCCCGGTAAGCGTAGCGCACCGGGCTTTTTTATGTGTGTCGCAAAATTGCGACAAAGACGGTTTGCGACTGTCTCCAAAAGGAGACATTTAACTCATTGATTTATATATGGCAGAACAGGTTCCTGTTAAGGTGTTGCTTAATAGCGACACTTAGCCTGGAAATCATTCAAACGATAATGAACAGGTGAAGTTGGTAAAATGTTTATATATCAATGTGTTAATGTTTTGTTTTGCATTCTGGCACGGGTGTTGCATAATATTAACCAGTGGCTCATTCACCTTCTTATGTCAGCCCCTTCGGGACGTGCTACATAAACTTCGAATGACGCACAAAAAGGTGCCTGCCGTCCAACTACTGATCATAGCGATGCTTTATCAGGCCAGGGCGAAACGTCGAGTTAGGCACCGCCTTATTCCATAACAAAGCCGGGTTTTTACCCGGCTTTGTTGTATCTGAAGGGCAGACTCAGTTACGCTCTGCGTAAACCCCCATGAAGAGAGTAATGCGTTGAAACGCTGGCCCGTTTTTCCCCGCTCCCTGCGACAGCTCGTGATGATGGCCTTCCTGCTAATCCTGCTGCCATTGCTGATCCTCGCCTGGCAGGCGTGGCAAAGCCTTAACGCGCTGAGCGCTCAGGCCGCACTGACTAACCGCACCACGCTTATCGACGCCAGACGCAGTGAAGCGATGACCAACGCCGCGCTGGAGATGGAGCGTAGCTATCGCCAGTACTGCGTGCTTGACGATCGGACGCTGGAAAAGGTTTACCAGAGTCAACGCAAGCGCTACAGCGAGATGCTGGACGCGCATGCGGGCGTGTTGCCCGACGACAAGCTGTATCAGGCATTGCGTCAGGATCTGAACGATCTTGCGCAGCTGCAATGCCACAATAGCGGGCCGGATGCCGCCGCCGCCGCGCGTCTTGAAGCGTTTGCTGCCGCCAACACCGAGATGGTGCAGTCAACCCGCACGGTCATTTTCTCTCGCGGTCAGCAGCTGCAGCAGGAGATAGCCGAACGCGGGCAGTTCTTCGGCTGGCAGGCACTGGTGCTCTTCCTGGTGAGTCTCGGGCTGGTTCTGCTCTTTACCCGTATGATCATCGGCCCGGTGAAGGGCATTCAGCGTATGATCAACCGTCTTGGAGAGGGGAAATCGCTCGGGGATTCGGTTTCCTTTAAAGGCCCGCGCGAGCTGCGCTCCGTTGGTCAGCGTATTATCTGGCTGTCTGAGCGTCTGGCGTGGCTGGAATCCCAGCGTCATCAGTTCCTGCGCCATATTTCCCATGAACTGAAAACGCCGCTCGCCAGCATGCGTGAAGGAACGGAGCTGCTGGCAGACGAGGTGGCAGGGCCGCTAACGCCAGAACAGAAAGAAATTGTTGAGATTCTGGATGCCAGCAGCCGCAACCTGCAAAAGCTGATTGAACAGCTGCTGGATTACAACCGCAAGCTGGCTGACGGGGCGGTCGTTCTTGAAGAGGTCGAGATTGCGCCGCTGGTGGATATGGTGATCTCCGCCCATAGCTTGCCAGCAAGAGCTAAAATGATGCATACCGGGGTGGAGTTGAGTGCGCCTGCCTGTCTCGCTGAACCGATGCTTTTAATGAGCGTTCTGGATAATCTTTACTCCAATGCGGTGCACTATGGTACTGAATCCGGTAACATTTATATCCGAAGTTATACGATGGGTTCCCGGGTGTTTATTGACGTCGCTAACACCGGCACCCCGATCCCTGATGACGAAAAAACCATGATCTTCGAACCCTTTTTCCAGGGGAGTCATCAGCGGAAGGGTGCGGTAAAAGGAAGTGGTCTGGGCTTAAGCATCGCCCGGGACTGCATACGACGCATGCAGGGTGAGCTAAACATTGCCACGGACGAACGTGCGGATGTTTGCTTCCGTATTGAACTGCCCCTGAGCCGGAAAAACCAATAAAATGAATCTAAGTCTGGTGAGTATGTCACACGTCTTTTTCCGCGCCGTACGTGCGGTGTTTTCCAGCAACACATTTCGCCTGGGTTTACCTTGTTTATTTCTGGCAGGGTGCGTTTCCCATGCGCCACAAAGTGCGATAAGCGGTAAACAAGAAGATAAATGGCCGGATAACCAGCTGGCGGATTTCCTCTCTACCCGCTGTGACGACATCTGGAATTTGTCAGGGCATGATGTCGAAAATAATCCGCTGTTCTGGCTGCGCGGAATAGATTGTGCCCAGCGTCTTGCGCCGGTGGACGCCCGTTCGAAAGCGGCGATGCTGGATGACGACACCTGGCAGGACGCTTTCAAGCGGGGAATTCTACTGGCCGATGCGAAAATCACCCCCGTCGAACGCCGGGCTAATGTGACCCGGCTGGATACCTTTACGATCGCGCTCCCGGTACAGGTACGACCGGTATACCAGCTCTGGCGGGATGGTCAGACCTTACAGCTTCAGCTGTCTGAAGAGCGTTCTCGCTACAGCAAGCTCCAGCAGTCCACCGACAGCGAACTTGATACGCTGCGTCAACAGCAACAGCATTTACGCACTCAGCTGGATACCACGACGCGCAAGCTGGAAAACCTGACCGATATCGAAAGACAGCTCTCGTCGCGCAAATATCAGCCTGGTAGCGCATCCGCAGCACCGGACAGCGACACGCAGAAACAAGAGGATGTGAAGCATGACGAGCCGTAAACCTGCCCATCTCTTACTGGTGGATGACGATCCCGGGCTGTTAAAGCTGCTGGGGATGCGTCTGGTGAGTGAAGGCTACAGCGTAGTGACTGCGGAAAGCGGACAGGAAGGGCTGAAAGTCCTTAGCCGCGAGAAAATTGATCTGGTCATCAGCGATCTGCGGATGGACGAAATGGACGGCCTGCAGCTGTTCGCGGAGATCCAGAAGCAGCAGCCGGGCATGCCGGTGATTATCCTGACGGCACACGGGTCAATTCCGGATGCCGTCGCCGCAACCCAGCAGGGCGTATTCAGCTTCCTCACCAAGCCGGTAGATAAAGACGCACTCTACAAAGCCATCGACAGCGCGCTGGAGCACGCGGCACCCTCTGGCGACGACGCGTGGCGTGAATCCATTGTAACCCGCAGCCCGATCATGCTACGTCTGCTTGAGCAGGCGCGGATGGTCGCCCAGTCCGACGTCAGCGTGCTGATTAACGGCCAGAGCGGAACCGGGAAAGAGATCCTGGCGCAGGCGATCCACAACGCCAGCCCGCGCAGCAAAAATGCCTTTATTGCCATTAACTGCGGCGCGCTTCCGGAACAATTGCTTGAGTCCGAACTGTTTGGTCATGCCCGTGGCGCCTTCACCGGCGCGGTAAGCAGCCGGGAAGGGCTGTTCCAGGCCGCGGAAGGTGGCACGCTGTTCCTCGACGAGATTGGTGACATGCCTGCGCCGCTACAGGTCAAACTGCTGCGCGTGCTTCAGGAGCGTAAAGTGCGCCCGCTGGGCAGCAACCGCGATATTGATATTAACGTACGAATTATTTCCGCCACCCACCGCGACTTACCAAAAGTGATGGCGCGCAACGAGTTTCGTGAAGACCTCTACTACCGTCTGAACGTGGTGAATCTCAAAATCCCGGCACTGGCGGAGCGTGCTGAAGATATTCCGCTGCTGGCGAATCACCTGTTGCGTCAGGCGGCCGATCGCCATAAACCGTTTGTCCGCGCGTTTTCCACCGATGCGATGAAACGGCTGATGGCGGCCAGCTGGCCGGGTAACGTTCGCCAGCTGGTAAACGTGATTGAGCAGTGTGTGGCGTTGACGTCATCGCCCGTTATCAGCGATGCGCTGGTGGAGCAGGCGCTGGAAGGGGAAAACACGGCCTTGCCGACGTTCGCCGAAGCGCGTAACCAGTTCGAGCTGAACTATCTGCGCAAGCTGCTGCAGATCACCAAAGGCAACGTGACCCACGCAGCGCGAATGGCCGGACGCAACCGCACCGAGTTTTACAAGCTGCTCTCACGCCACGAGCTGGAAGCAAACGATTTTAAAGAGTAATGCCGTATGGTACTGTGAGCAATCGATTACGAGGCAGCTTACAGGCAAGCGTTTAAGGACCCACCATGAAAAAGATTGATGCGATTATTAAACCTTTCAAACTGGATGATGTGCGTGAAGCGCTGGCGGAAGTCGGCATCACCGGGATGACCGTGACGGAAGTGAAAGGTTTTGGTCGTCAGAAAGGCCACACCGAGCTTTATCGTGGCGCAGAGTACATGGTCGATTTTCTGCCGAAAGTGAAAATTGAAATCGTGGTCAGCGATGACATCGTCGATACCTGCGTGGATACCATCATCCGCACGGCGCAGACGGGCAAAATTGGCGACGGTAAAATCTTCGTCTTTGACGTGGCGCGCGTGATCCGTATCCGTACCGGCGAAGAAGACGACGCCGCGATTTAACGATGCCAACGGTTTTGTAGGCCGGGTAAGGCGTAGCCGCCACCCGGCGAAAAAAAAGCCCCTCGTTCGAGGGGCTTTTTGCATTACAGCACTTTATGCGGGCCGAAACATTCGTAATGAATGTTGTCTTTATTCACACCCAGCGCCACCAGCTGCTTCGCGGCATATTGCATAAACGCCACCGGTCCGCAGACGTAGAACTGCATATCCGGCGCGCTGAACGCCCCTTCATGCTGGCTTAAATTCATCAACCCTTCGCTGTCAAAACGTGCGGCTGCGCGGTCTGCTTCCGTTGGCAGGCGATACCAGGTATGCGCAGTGAAGCGGGGCAGCGTCGCGCCCAGCGTTTTCACTTCGTCCGCAAAGGCATGCACATCGCCGTTCTCTGCGGCATGGAACCAGTTGACCTGTGCGCTGTGGTTTGCTTTCGCCAGCGTATCCAGCATCGCCAGCATTGGCGTTTGGCCGACACCAGCCGAGATCAGCGTTACCGGGGTAGTAGCGTCTACCGCCATGAAGAAGTCACCCGCCGGTGCGGCCAGGTGAACGACGTCACCCACGCTGGCTTCGTTATGCAGCCAGCTGGAAACCTGGCCGCCGTCCTCGCGTTTCACCGCAATACGATAGCCTTTGCCGTCGGGTTTGCGGGTCAGGGAATACTGGCGGATCTCCTGATGCGGAAAACCTTCAGGCTTCAGCCACACGCCGAGATATTGGCCTGGCTGATAATCCGCTACCGGCTGACCATCCACCGGTTCAAATTCAAAACTGGTGATCAATGCGCTGCGCGGTGTTTTCTCAACGATGCGGAAGGCGCGCGTGCCTTCCCAGCCGCCGTTCTTGCTGGCGTTTTCACTGTAGATCTGCGCTTCACGGTTGATGAAGACGTTTGCCAGCACGCCGTAGGCTTTACCCCAGGCGTCAAGTACCTCCTGGCCCGGGCTGAACATTTCGTCCAGCGTTGCCAGCAGGTGGCCGCCGACAATATTGTACTGCTCGGGTTTGATCTGGAAGCTGGTGTGCTTCTGCGCGATTTTTTCCACCGCAGGCAGTAATGCCGCCAGGTTTTCAATGTTGCTGGCGTAGGCCGCGATGGCGTTGAACAGGGCTTCACGCTGATCGCCATTACGCTGGTTACTCATGTTGAAAATCTCTTTCAACTCTGGGTTATGCGTGAACATGCGATCGTAAAAATGAGCGGTGAGTTTAGGACCGGTTTCCACCAGCAGGGGGATGGTGGCTTTAACGGTAGCGATGGTTTGAGCGTCGAGCATGAGCGCGTCCTTTTGATGTAACTTTAATGATGTATTTTAAATGCATCTTATAAAAAATACCCCTGCGTTGTAAATGGTTCTTTGCAAGATGAAAAATATGCATCACAAACCTGAAAAGAAATCCGTTGAAACAGGGGAGCGCTTTATTCCTCAAACCCTTGCGTGGCGTGAAGGAAAACGTTTGCGTAAAATGGTTTGTCAAGACCTGTTATCACAGAACTATTCAGTTATACTGTTGCCCGTCGTCCAACAGGACTGCCTTTTCAGGCCAAAATTTACTTGTTAGCTGAGTCAGGAGATGCGGATGTTAAAGCGTGAAATGAACATTGCCGATTATGATGCCGAACTGTGGCAGGCTATGGAGCAGGAAAAAGTACGTCAGGAAGAGCACATCGAACTGATCGCCTCCGAAAACTACACCAGCCCGCGCGTCATGCAGGCACAGGGTTCTCAGCTGACCAACAAATACGCTGAAGGTTATCCAGGCAAGCGCTACTACGGCGGTTGCGAGTACGTTGATATCGTTGAGCAGCTGGCAATCGACCGTGCGAAAGAACTCTTTGGCGCTGACTACGCGAACGTGCAGCCGCACTCCGGCTCTCAGGCTAACTTCGCCGTTTACACCGCGCTGCTGCAGCCGGGCGATACGGTGCTGGGTATGAACCTGGCGCAGGGCGGCCACCTGACTCACGGCTCCCCGGTGAACTTCTCCGGCAAACTGTACAACATCATCCCTTACGGTATCGATGAGTCCGGTAAAATTGACTACGAAGACATGGCGAAGCAGGCTAAAGAGCATAAACCGAAGATGATCATCGGTGGCTTCTCTGCTTACTCCGGTATCGTTGACTGGGCAAAAATGCGTGAAATCGCAGACAGCATCGGTGCTTACCTGTTCGTCGACATGGCGCACGTAGCGGGTCTGATTGCCGCTGGCGTTTACCCGAACCCGGTTCCGCACGCTCACGTTGTGACCACCACTACCCATAAAACCCTGGCGGGTCCACGCGGTGGCCTGATCCTGGCGAAAGGCGGTGACGAAGAGCTGTACAAAAAACTGAACTCTGCCGTGTTCCCAAGCGCGCAGGGCGGCCCGCTGATGCACGTTATCGCGGCAAAAGCGGTAGCGCTGAAAGAAGCGATGGAGCCAGAGTTCAAGGTTTATCAGCAGCAGGTTGCTAAGAACGCCAAAGCGATGGTGGAAGTGTTCCTGAACCGTGGCTACAAAGTGGTTTCTGGCGGTACTGAAAACCACCTGTTCCTGCTGGATCTGGTTGATAAGAACCTGACCGGTAAAGAAGCTGACGCTGCCCTGGGCCGCGCTAACATCACCGTGAACAAAAACAGCGTGCCAAACGATCCGAAGAGCCCGTTCGTGACTTCCGGTATCCGTATCGGTTCTCCGGCTGTAACGCGTCGCGGCTTTAAAGAAGCGGAAGTGAAAGAGCTGGCTGGCTGGATGTGTGACGTTCTGGACAACATCAATGACGAAGCGGTTATCGAGCGCGTCAAAGGTAAAGTTCTGGATATCTGCGCACGCTTCCCGGTATACGCATAATTCCTCTGCTCAGCAGAACGTTAAAAGGCCGCGCGTGCGGCCTTTTTTTATGGCTTAACGGCGGTCAAGGGATATTGCGCCTGGACCAACAATCGCCAGCAATATAAATGCGCCCGCAATACTGACATTCTTGTAGAAATTAATCATATTCGGTACGACCGCGTCACCGGTCATATTCCAGTAATGGTGACCAATCACCGCCGTGCCCAGCGTGTAGAACACAAACAGCACGGCAAGAGGGCGGGTGAAAAAGCCCAGTACGATCAGGATGGCGGCTGGCACCTCCATCACCACCGCAATAATGGCCGCCAGCATGGGCATCGGTGTCCCCAGCGAGGTCATATATTGTACGGTGCCGCTAAACCCCGTCAGTTTCGGATAACCAAAGATAATAAACAGGACGACAAGCGCGATACGGGCAATCAACAACAACAGATGGCGTGACTGACCAAAATCGAGATAACGTAGTGAGTTCATGGCAGAAAACCTCTGCAAGTGGAGTAATTTAAACGTAATACACATTTTCATTCCCTGCCATAAGCCTGACGACTGCACGATATGTTAATTTTTCGTTAATTTATAGCAGGCTATCTACTTGCTTAATTTTTCTATTCTCGCCAGACTATGGCCTCCATTTCGGGAGGGATTCATGGTCTTGCATTCCACGCGCTGGCTGGCGCTCAGCTATTTCACCTATTTCTTTAGCTACGGTATTTTTCTGCCATTCTGGAGCGTCTGGCTCAAGGGAATCGGCCTGACTCCAGAGACCATCGGCGTTCTGCTGGGGGCCGGACTGGTGGCGCGTTTTCTTGGCAGCCTGCTGATTGCCCCGCGCGTCAGCGATCCCTCTCTGCTGATCAAGGCTGTACGCATTCTCGCGCTGCTCACCCTGGTCTTTGTCGCCTGCTTCTGGGTAAGCCATCAGTTTGCCTGGCTGATGGTGGTGATGGTCGGCTTTAACCTGTTCTTCTCTCCGCTGGTTCCTCTGACGGATGCGCTGGCGAACACCTGGCAAAAGCAGATCACCATGGACTATGGCCGCGTGCGCCTGTGGGGCTCTATTGCTTTTGTTATCGGTTCCGCGCTGGTGGGGAAACTGGTCAGCCTTTACGACTACCGTGCGATTCTGGCTCTGCTGAGCATCGGGATAGCGTCGATGCTGCTGGGAATGCTGTTACGTCCATCCGTGATGCCGCAGGGAGAAAATCGCCAACAGGAGAGCGCGGGCTGGCCAGCCTGGCGGAGCCTGGTCGCACAGAGCTGGCGCTTTCTGGCGTGTGTCTGTCTGCTTCAGGGGGCGCATGCGGCGTACTATGGCTTCAGCGCTATCTACTGGCAGGGGGCGGGCTACTCTGCCTCTGCGGTTGGTTATCTCTGGTCGCTGGGCGTGGTGGCCGAAGTCATTATTTTCGCCCTGAGCAAAAAGCTGTTCCGCCGTTTTGGCGCGCGCGATCTGCTGCTGCTTTCGGCGATTTGCGGCGTGGCACGCTGGGGTATTATGGGCTGGACGACGGATCTGCCATGGCTGATCTTGGCGCAAATTCTGCACTGCGGCACCTTCACCGTATGTCACCTGGCGGCGATGCGCTATATCGCTGCGCGTGAGGGCGGGGATGTGATTCGTCTGCAGTCGGTCTATTCCGCGGTAGCAATGGGCGGCAGTATTGCGGTGATGACGGTCTTTGCCGGTTTCCTGTATCAACACCTCGGGCACGGCGTCTTCTGGGTAATGGCGCTGGTGGCGCTACCGGCGATGTTTGTTCGACCAAAAGTGGCCGCACGCGCGTAACTACGACTCCAGCATCGCGCGAATATGCTCTTGCTGCTGCGCATTCAGTGATTCAACCGCGTGGATCAACGGCGGCGAGAACAGCGGCAGGGCAACAGGATAGGGGGTGACCACCAGCGCGGCTTCGCGCGGCGCGCCCTCTTTCTGAAAAGCCTGCAACGTCAGATAGCGAATATTGAGCGGCAGCAGCGTCAACTCGCGCAGCTGCTGTTCAATCAGCTCCTCACAGGATTTATCTTCCCCGGTCAACAGCACCACCTGCTTTTCATGGAGATCGGACTCCTGCATCAGCCAGGCGCCGAAAATCACCGCGACCAGGCTCATCTCTTCATCGGAAAAACGCAGGCCAAACTCCGCTTCCAGCTCAAACAACGCCTCTTTCGTGGTGCGTAACAGCCGGGGATAGAGACGATGGATCTCCTCTGGCAGGCTGTTGTCGATGCCAATTTCAAACAGGGAACGGTCCAGCGCCTGAGACAGATGGATATACAGCTGATCGGTCAGTCCTTGCTCGTCGCTGAAGTTCATCCCGGTCTGCGAGCGAAAACGGGCCACCATGCGCACGATGGCGCGACGCAAACGCTCATCCTGCTGGTGCTTATCCAGCACCGGATCGGGCGTGCGGAGCATCATAAACAGCAGCGCCAGAAACAACTGCTCATCCACATGCGCGCCCTGAGGAACGCGCCGCTTCCAGTGACGGACGATCTCCTGCGCCGTAAAATACTCTCCCCGCGACTGCGTCCAGCTGCGCTGGGCATGGGAAAATTGTGGCGTATTCCCCAGGTGGTGCTGGATAAGGCAATACTGTAAGTAGAGCTGTAAGAACTGGATGTCGCGACACTCAAACTGCCGCTGCAGCTTGCGCGAGCAGAAGTTGATTAACGCCCGCAGGTTAGCATCGTCGTAAAGTGGCCGCGCGATGCCGTGTTGTTTAAGCGCGGTTTTTAACGCTGGCGTAAACTGGTGCGAGACAAACTGCGGGCAAAGGCGGAGCGCCCTGCGCAGCCAGTGCAGCAGGCATAAACGCTGGTTCAGGGCAGTGCCTTCAATCCGGTAGCTGCCGTCGTGGTGCGTGACGATATCCAGCCGGTGATAGCGCTGGATTTCATCGCGCGTCTCGGCTATATCTTGCCGTGCCAGGACGTCGTCCACGCCGTTGGCTGCGATTATGCTCTGTGCGGTGACGGCAGCATCGGGCAGGTAAAGCATTAAAAGCACCTGGCAACGGCGCTGCGAACTGGAAAGCACAGATGGAATTTCAAGCGTCGTCATCATCTGTCGGGTATCCAGTGTGAATGTTTGATAAGAATAGCTAAAGGATGGGGGCTGAAAAGCGCACCGGCAGGCCTTTCACTCAGGATTGCTGGAGAACATCACAGAATTTTTGACGTGAGGAATTGATGCAGACAGTTAAACACAGTGCGATGGCGTTATTTTTGGCGGTTATCTCCTTCACCACCAGCGCGCACCCTCACAGTTTTATCAGCCTGAAAACCGAACTGGTCACCGACGGCACGCAGTTAAGTGGCCTGAAGATGCGCTGGACGATGGATGAAATCACCTCGGCTGACCTGCTTTATGATGCGGGAAATGCGAAGCCCGGCGATGAAATCTGGAAAAAGCTGGCGGCGGAAGTGATGGCTAACGTGCTGGGTCAGCACTACTTCACCGAGTTCTGGCATAACGGCCAGAAGGTGAAGTTTCTTAACCGACCCACGGAGTATGGTATGTCACGCGACGGGCATCAGGCGGTGCTGACGTTCGTCCTTCCGCTGGCGCACCCGCAGCCGCTGGCAGGGCAAAAATATACTTTTTCCACTTTTGACCCAACCTACTACGTCGACATGCACTACGCCGACGAGAGCGATGTACAGCTTCCGGCCTCGTTGCAGAAAACCTGCAAAATGGCGGTTCACACCCCGAATCCCAGCGAAGAGACGCTGAACTTTGCCGTCTCTCTTGATAAAGAAGATGCGCCACCGGAGGACATGGAGTTGGGTAAACAGTTCGCGCAGGAGGTGACGTTACAATGTCAGTGATCGCTTCTCCGTCCCGCAAATCTCGCCGCTGGCTTCATCTTTGGCCGCTGGCGCTTTTTATACTGTTAGCTATTGGCGGTTCGCTCTGGCTGTGGCAGGCCTGGCCGCAGGTGATGATGAAAAGCATCATCTGGCAGCGCGAGGTGAACCAGCAGATGAGTGGTTTACTGAAAGCGGTGGCGGAGAACCCAAAGAAAGCGGGCGGTTCCCTGCTGGCGTTCAGCTTTATCTACGGGGTGCTGCATGCGCTGGGGCCTGGGCATGGCAAAATCGTTATCACCACCTGGCTTGCGACCCATCCGTCAAAGCTGAAATCGAGCATGGGTCTTACGCTGGCCTCCTCGCTGCTTCAGGGGGGCGTGGCGATTGGGCTGGTTGTCGTAGTGCTTTCACTTCTTCAGCTTCCAGCCCGGCAGCTGCACATGAGTAGCTTCTGGCTGGAAAAGGGGAGCTATGCGCTGGTGGGCGTGCTGGGGCTGATCCTCTGCTGGCGAGCGCTGAAAAAACTGCGCGCGCTGCTGCAAAAACCGCAATTCAGGACTTTTACGCCGCATCACGTTCACGATGAAAACTGTGGCTGCGGACATCAGCATCTGCCGACGCAGGAACAGCTACAGAACGGTGATGACTGGCGTGCGCGGCTGATGATTGTGCTCTCGATGGGGATGCGCCCGTGCTCGGGGGCAATCATGGTGTTGTTGTTCAGCAAGGTGATTGGCGTGTTTGGCTGGGGAATGCTTTCTGCGCTGGCGATGGCGGCTGGAACGTCACTGACGATTTCTTCGCTGGCGTTGCTGGTGCACAGCTTCCGCCAGCTGGCGGTTAAACTCAGCGGCAATAAAACGCCGGTGCTGTGGCGACAGGTCGGATGGACAACGCTCGCGCTGGCGGGCGGGGTGATTCTGCTGGTGGCGGCGGTGACGATGTGGATGAGCGCGGTGCCGGTGGGAAGGGGATTGCGGCCTTTCTGACGTACCTGAGGGATTTTGTAGGCCCGGTAAGCGTAGCGCCACCGGGCATAATACGCTCGATTAACGCTTCAGCGCGTCGCTCAGTTCATCACGCATGTTTGCCAGCATGGCTTTAACGACACGTGGGTTACCGGCAACGATGTTGCCGGTAGACATATAGTTATGGCCGCCGGTGAAATCACACACTATGGCACCTGCTTCACGTGCGATCAGCTCGCCCGCGGCAAAATCCCATGGCTTCAGAGACAGCTCGAAGTATCCGTCAACGCGGCCGGTCGCCACGTAAGCCAGATCCAGCGCAGCAGAACCGGTGCGACGGAAGTCCGCGCATTCGGTGAACAGTTTGCCCAGGATATTCATGTAGGTGGTTGCGTGCTGTTTCGCCTTGAACGGGAAACCGGTCGCCAGGATGGTGCCGTCCAGATCGCGAGCGTTGCTGCAGCGCAGACGGTAGCCATTCAGCTGTGCGCCCTGACCGCGGGTAGCGGTGAACAGTTCGTTACGCATTGGATCGTAGACAACAGCGACTTCAGTACGGCCTTTGATGCGTACGGCGATAGACACAGAGAAGTGTGGCAGGCGTTTGACGAAGTTGGTGGTGCCATCCAGTGGATCGATAACCCATTGAACATCCTGATCGGTACCTTCATGTTCACCGCTTTCTTCGGTGATGATGGTGTGCTGCGGGTAAGATTTGCGGATCGTTTCGATAATAATCGCTTCTGCGGCTTTATCGACATTCGTCACGAAATCATTGCTGCCTTTCTGGCTGGTTTCTACGGAGTCTGGCGTTTCGTAGTGTTTGGCAATTACATTACCCGCCTTGCGCGCTGCGCGCACGGCGATGGTCAGCATCGGATGCATCGGTCTCTCTCACTGGATGTTAAAGAACAGGAAAATCGGCGCAGAGTATAGCAGCGGGATCGGATTATGTCTCTCGTTTATGATAATATGCCCGAATATTCTTCAGACGCTGAATTCAGACACTAAAAATTATGCTGCAAAACATTCGAATCGTGCTGGTCGAAACATCGCACACCGGCAACATGGGCTCCGTTGCCCGCGCTATGAAAACCATGGGCTTAACGAACCTGTGGCTGGTTAACCCGCTGGTGAAACCAGACTCACAGGCCATCGCCCTGGCCGCCGGAGCCAGCGACGTGATTGGCAACGCGCAGATCGTCGATACCCTCGACGAAGCGCTGGCAGGCTGCAGCCTGGTAGTCGGCACCAGCGCTCGCTCCCGCACATTGCCGTGGCCGATGCTGGACCCGCGCGAATGCGGTCTGAAGAGTGTCTCTGAGGCAGAACAGGCGCCGGTTGCGCTGGTGTTTGGCCGTGAGCGTGTTGGCCTGACCAACGACGAACTGCAGAAATGCCACTACCATGTGGCGATTGCCGCCAACCCGGAATACAGCTCGCTGAACCTGGCGATGGCAGTGCAGGTGATCGCCTACGAAGTGCGTATGGCGTGGCTGGCGACGCAGGAGAAAGAGGTAGAGCCTAAAGAAGAGACGGCCTACCCGCTGGTGGATGACCTGGAGCGTTTCTATGGTCACCTGGAGCAGACGCTGCTTTCGACCGGCTTTATTCGTGAAGGCCATCCAGGCCAGGTGATGAACAAGCTGCGCCGTCTGTTCACCCGCGCCCGCCCGGAAAGCCAGGAGCTAAACATCCTGCGCGGCATTCTGGCGTCGATTGAGCAGAAGAATAAAGAGTAGTGTCGTCTGTTCGCCGGGTGGCGCTTCGCTTACCCGACCTACAAAACCCGTAGCCCGTGCAAGCGCAGCGCCGCCGGGCAAAAGGATACGGCACAGAAGGTTAAATACCTGACTAAAACAGTCAAGTAAATAGTTGACCATTTTAGTCAGGAATGTCAGACTTGGCCCTGCTATGCAATACCCCCATTTTACAATAAAAAACCCCGGGCAGGGGCGAGTTTGAGGTTAAGTAAGACATGAGACTGACATCTAAAGGGCGTTATGCCGTGACCGCGATGCTGGACGTTGCGCTCAACTCCGAAGCGGGCCCGGTTCCGTTGGCTGATATTTCTGAACGACAAGGGATCTCCCTCTCCTATCTGGAACAGCTGTTCTCCAGACTGCGTAAAAATGGACTGGTTTCCAGCGTTCGTGGCCCGGGCGGCGGTTATCTGCTGGGTAAAGACGCGGGCAGTATTGCAGTGGGTGAAGTGATTAGCGCAGTTGACGAATCCGTCGACGCGACCCGTTGCCAGGGTAAAGGCGGCTGCCAGGGCGGCGATAAGTGCCTGACCCACGCGCTGTGGCGCGATCTGAGCGACCGTCTGACCGGCTTCCTGAACAACATCACCCTCGGTGAGCTGGTGAATAACCAGGAAGTTCTGGATGTATCAGGCCGTCAGCACAGCCATGATTCCCAACGCAGCACCCGCGCGCAGGACGCCATCGACGTCAAACTGCGCGCGTAATAAAACGATAAGTATTTCAGAATCAGGCCGGGGCACCGCGCCCCGCGTACTCGGTCGTACATCCAGCCGGTTGCCTGATTCCTTGCATTGAAGCGATGTACGGAGTTTATAGAGCAATGAAATTACCGATTTATCTCGATTACTCCGCAACCACGCCGGTGGACCCGCGTGTTGCCGAGAAAATGATGCAGTGTCTGACCCTGGACGGAAACTTTGGTAACCCAGCTTCCCGTTCACACCGTTTTGGCTGGCATGCTGAAGAGGCGGTTGATATCGCCCGTAATCAGATTGCTGACCTGGTGGGTGCCGACCCGCGTGAGATTGTTTTCACCTCCGGTGCGACCGAATCCGACAACCTGGCGATCAAAGGTGCAGCCAACTTTTATCAGAAAAAAGGCAAGCACATTATCACCAGCAAAACCGAACACAAAGCCGTGCTGGACACCTGCCGTCAGCTGGAGCGTGAAGGGTACGAAGTGACTTACCTGGCGCCGCAGAGCAACGGTATCATCGACCTGAAAGAGCTCGAAGCAGCGATGCGTGATGACACCATTCTGGTCTCCATCATGCACGTCAACAACGAAATCGGCGTCGTTCAGGACATCGCCACCATCGGCGAAATGTGCCGTGCGCGCGGTATTATCTACCACGTAGATGCGACCCAGAGCGTGGGTAAACTGCCTATCGACCTGAGCCAGCTGAAAGTGGACCTGATGTCCTTCTCCGGCCACAAAATCTATGGCCCGAAAGGGATCGGCGCGCTGTACGTTCGTCGTAAGCCACGTATCCGCATCGAAGCACAGATGCACGGCGGCGGTCACGAACGCGGCATGCGTTCCGGTACGCTGCCTGTTCACCAGATCGTGGGCATGGGCGAAGCATACCGCATTGCGAAAGAAGAGATGGAAACCGAGATGGCACGCCTGCGCACGCTGCGTAACCGTCTGTGGGACGGCGTGAAGGATATGGAAGAAGTGTATCTGAACGGCGATCTCGAGCAGGGCGCGCCAAACATCCTCAACGTCAGCTTCAACTATGTTGAAGGCGAGTCGCTGATCATGGCCCTCAAAGACCTGGCCGTTTCTTCCGGTTCTGCCTGTACGTCTGCAAGCCTGGAGCCATCCTACGTGCTGCGCGCGCTGGGTATGACTGACGAGCTGGCACACAGCTCTATCCGTTTCTCTTTAGGTCGTTTCACTACCGAAGAAGAGATTGACTACACCATCAAGCTGGTTCGTAACTCCATCGGCCGTCTGCGTGACCTTTCTCCACTGTGGGAAATGTTTAAGCAGGGCGTGGATCTGAACAGCATTGAATGGTCACATCACTAATCGGTACATAAGGAGAATTCAATCATGGCATACAGCGAAAAAGTCATCGATCATTACGAAAACCCGCGCAACGTTGGCTCTTTTGACAACAGCGACGAATCTGTTGGTAGCGGCATGGTGGGTGCACCGGCGTGTGGCGACGTGATGAAGTTGCAGATTAAAGTCAACAATGAAGGTATCATTGAAGACGCGCGTTTCAAGACCTACGGCTGCGGTTCTGCCATTGCGTCCAGCTCCCTGGTCACCGAATGGGTGAAGGGCAAGTCTCTGGACGAAGCACAGGCAATCAAGAACACGGATATTGCTGAAGAACTCGAACTGCCACCGGTGAAAATTCACTGTTCTATTCTGGCAGAAGACGCGATCAAAGCCGCCATTGCGGATTACAAAAGCAAACGTGAAGCAAAATAATTGAGGTTTGAGTATGTCGATTACCCTTAGCGACAGCGCTGCCGCGCGAGTAAGCTCTTTTCTGGCGAACCGTGGTAAAGGCTTTGGCCTGCGACTGGGCGTACGTACCTCCGGCTGTTCTGGTATGGCTTACGTACTGGAGTTTGTTGACGAGCCGGCGTCTGATGACACCGTGTTTGAAGACAAGGGCGTGAAGGTGGTGGTCGATGGCAAAAGCCTGCAATTCCTCAACGGCACTCAGCTGGACTTCGTCAAAGAAGGCCTGAACGAAGGGTTCAAATTCACGAACCCGAACGTCAAAGACGAGTGTGGTTGCGGCGAAAGCTTCCACGTTTAACCGCGCGTCATCCGAAACCCCACCGTGGCTTTGCTGCGCGTGGGGTTTGTTCTAACAGGCTACCCCTGAGATTGTTATGGATTACTTCACTCTCTTCGGACTACCCGCTCAATACCCGATCGATCTTCAGGCGCTGACGGTCCGTTTTCAGGATTTGCAGCGTCAGTACCATCCGGATAAATTCGCCAGCGGGACGCAGGCCGAGCAGTTGGCTGCAGTTTCGCACTCTGCCACCATTAATCAGGCCTGGCAGACGCTGCGTCATCCGCTGGCGCGTGCTGAATATCTGCTCTCGCTCCACGGTTTTGATCTGGCGAGCGAACAGCATACCGTTCGCGATACGGCGTTTCTGATGGAACAGCTGGAGCTGCGCGAAGAGCTGGATGAGATTGAACAGGCCAAAGACGAAGCGCGGCTGGAAAGCTTTATCACGCGCGTGAAGGGTATGTTTGATACCCGCCATCAGCAGATGGTGGAGCAACTGAACAACGAGACCTGGGACGTGGCGGCAGACACTGTGCGCAAACTCCGTTTTCTCGATAAACTGCGAAGCAGTGCTGAACAACTCGAAGAAAAGCTGCTCGATTTTTAATTTCGGAAGCAATTATGGCCTTATTACAAATTAGTGAGCCTGGCTTAAGTGCCGCACCGCACCAGCGTCGTCTGGCGGTGGGTATTGACCTGGGCACCACCAATTCTCTCGTGGCGACCGTGCGTAGCGGCCAGGCGGAAACGCTGGCTGACGAGCAGGGCCGCCATCTGCTGCCTTCCGTGGTCCACTACCAGCAGCAGGGTCACGCGGTAGGCTACGACGCGCGCGCCAACGCCGCGCGCGATCCGGCCAACACCATCAGCTCGGTTAAGCGCATGATGGGCCGTTCGCTGGCCGATATTCAGACCCGTTACCCGCATCTGCCGTATCAGCTTCAGGCCAGTGAAAACGGCCTGCCGATGATCGCGACCGAGGCTGGTCTGCTGAACCCGATCCGTGTTTCTTCGGACATCCTGAAGGCGCTGGCAGCGCGCGCTACGGCGACGCTCGGCGGCGATCTCGACGGCGTGGTGATTACCGTTCCGGCCTATTTTGACGATGCACAGCGTCAGGGCACCAAGGACGCCGCCCGTCTGGCGGGCCTGCACGTATTACGCCTGCTGAACGAACCGACGGCGGCGGCCATTGCCTACGGCCTCGACTCCGGTCAGGAAGGGGTGATTGCCGTTTACGACCTCGGCGGCGGTACCTTTGATATCTCCATCCTGCGCTTAAGCCGTGGCGTATTTGAAGTGCTGGCGACCGGCGGGGATTCCGCGCTGGGCGGCGATGACTTCGACCATCTGCTGGCGGATTACATTCGTGAGCAGGCGGGGATTGCCGATCGCAGCGATGCGCGCGTCCAGCGTGAACTGCTGGATGCCGCCATTGACGCCAAAATTGCCCTCAGCGATGCGCAGACGGTTACCGTGAACGTGGCGGGCTGGCAGGGGGAAATCTCCCGTGACCAGTTTAACGATCTGATCGCACCTTTGGTGAAACGCACGCTGCTGGCCTGCCGTCGCGCATTGAAAGATGCGGGCGTTGAGGCTGACGAGGTGCTGGAAGTGGTCATGGTCGGCGGTTCTACCCGTGTGCCGCTGGTGCGCGAACGTGTAGGTGAGTTCTTTGGCCGCACGCCGCTGACCGCCATCGATCCGGACAAAGTGGTTGCCGTGGGCGCGGCCATTCAGGCCGATATTCTGGTCGGCAACAAGCCGGACAGTGAAATGCTGCTGCTGGACGTTATCCCGCTGTCCCTTGGTTTAGAAACCATGGGTGGCCTGGTGGAGAAAGTCATCCCGCGTAACACCACCATTCCGGTGGCGCGCGCGCAGGAGTTCACCACCTTTAAAGACGGCCAGACTGCGATGTCCATCCACGTCATGCAGGGCGAACGCGAACTGGTGCAGGACTGCCGCTCTCTGGCGCGCTTTGCACTGCGCGGTATCCCGGCGTTGCCAGCGGGCGGGGCGCATATTCGCGTTACCTTCCAGGTTGATGCGGACGGCCTGCTGAGCGTCACGGCGATGGAAAAATCCACCGGCGTGGAATCGTCCATCCAGGTGAAGCCGTCCTACGGCCTGACCGATGGCGAGATCGCCTCCATGATTCAGGACTCAATGAGCTACGCCGAGCAGGATGTGAAGGCGCGTATGCTGGCGGAACAGAAAGTGGAAGCCGCACGCGTGCTGGAAAGCCTGACCGGGGCACTCAATGCCGATGCCGCGCTGTTAAGCGCCGCTGAGCGTCAGGTGATTGACGAGGCTGCCGCGCACTTAAGCGTCGTCGCCATGGGCAATGATGCTGACGCAATAGAAGAAGCCATTAAAAACGTTGATAAACAAACCCAGGACTTCGCCGCTCGCCGCATGGACAAATCCGTCCGCGTCGCGCTGAAAGGCCAGTCCGTGGACGAGGTTTAATATGCCAAAGATTGTTATTTTGCCTCATGCGGACCTTTGTCCGGATGGCGCTGTTCTGGAAGCGAAGACCGGCGAAACCATTCTCGATGTTGCCCTGCGCGCAGGTATCGAAGTGGAACACGCCTGTGAAAAATCCTGTGCCTGCACTACCTGTCACTGCATCGTGCGTGAAGGTTTTGACTCGCTCGCCGAAAGCACCGAAGACGAAGACGACATGCTGGATAAAGCATGGGGTCTGGAGCCAGACAGCCGCTTAAGCTGCCAGGCCGCGGTGACCGACGAAGATCTGGTCGTGGAATTCCCACGCTACACCATCAACCACGCACGCGAGCATTAATATGGGACTGAAGTGGACAGACAGCCGTGAGATCGGCGAAGCGCTCTACGACGCGAACCCGGATCTCGATCCGAAAACCGTACGATTCACCGACATGCACCAGTGGATCTGCGATTTAGACGATTTCGACGACGATCCAAACGCATCCAATGAAAAAATTCTGGAGGCGATTCTGTTAGTCTGGTTAGATGAAGCAGAGTAAATCACTTAACGGGCTGCCTTCAGGCGGCCCGTTTGCTAATAAGGATAAATAAAATGACCGAAGCGATGAAGATTACGCTCTCTACGCAGCCTGCCGACGCGCGCTGGGGCGAGAAAGCCAGCTACAGCATCAATAACGACGGTATTACCCTGCACCTGACGGGCAACGATGATTTGGGCCTGATCCAGCGCGCCGCGCGCAAAATCGACGGTCTGGGGATCAAACATGTCTCGCTGGAAGGCGAAGGCTGGGACACCGACCGCAGCTGGGCATTCTGGGCGGGGTACAAAGGTCCGAAAGGCACCCGCAAAATTGAGTGGGCAAACCTCGACGAAGCAGGTCAGAAAGAGCTGGAAAGCCGCCTGCAGATCATCGACTGGGTGCGCGACACCATCAACGCCCCGGCGGAAGAGTTAGGTCCTGAGCAGCTGGCGCAGCGCGCCGTTGACCTGCTGTGCGGCGTGGCGGGCGACAAAATGTCCTACCGTATTACCAAAGGTGAAGACCTGCGCGAGCAGAACTATATGGGTATCCACACCGTAGGCCGTGGCTCTGAGCGACCTCCGGTCCTGCTGGCGCTGGATTACAACCCAACCGGCGATAAAGAAGCGCCTGTCTTTGCCTGCCTGGTCGGCAAAGGCATTACTTTTGACACCGGCGGCTACAGCCTGAAGCAGAGCGCGTTCATGGACTCCATGAAGTCCGACATGGGCGGCGCGGCAACCATTACTGGTGCGCTGGCGTTCGCGATTACCCGCGGCCTGAACAAGCGCGTGAAGCTTTACCTGTGCTGTGCCGACAACATGGTCAGCGGCAATGCCTTCAAGCTGGGCGACATCATTCGCTACCGCAACGGCAAAAATGTTGAAGTGATGAACACCGATGCCGAAGGCCGCCTGGTGCTGGCTGATGGCCTGATTGACGCCTCTGCGCAGAAACCTGAACTGATTATCGACATGGCGACCCTGACCGGTGCGGCGAAAACCGCCCTGGGGAACGACTACCATGCGCTGTTCAGCTTCGATGACAAGCTGGCCGCACGCCTGCTGGCAAGCGCTGCTGCGGAAAACGAGCCATTCTGGCGTCTGCCGCTGGCCGAGTTCCACCGCAGCCAGCTGCCGTCCAACTTTGCCGAGCTGAATAACACCGCAAGCGCGGCGTATCCGGCAGGGGCAAGTACCGCAGCAGGCTTCCTGTCTCACTTCGTTGAGAACTATCACGAAGGCTGGCTGCACATCGACTGCTCCGCAACCTACCGTAAAGCAGCGGTAGAACAGTGGTCCGCGGGTGCGACCGGTCTGGGCGTGCGTACCGTGGCGAACCTGCTGACGGCTGAGTAACCTTTTTTGCCGGGTGGCGCTACGCTTACCCGGCCTACAAAACCCGTAGGCCCGTGCAAGCGTAGCGCCGCCGGGCAATTGTGAAGTAGCCAAACTATGTCCGAAACCAAAAACGAATTAGAAACTCTGCTGGAACAGGCGGCCACCGAGCCCGCTCACCGTCCGGCATTTTTCCGCACGTTGCTGGAATCTACCGTCTGGGTGCCAGGCACCGCGGCGGAAGGTGAGCAGGTTGTGGAAGACAGCGCGCTGGATCTGCTGCACTGGGAGAAAGACGACGGCTCTTCAGTGATCCCGTTCTTTACCTCACTGGAAGCGCTGCAGGAAGCCGTGGAAGATGAACAGGCATTCGTGGTGATGCCGGTGCGTACGCTGTTTGAAATGACGTTGGGCCAGACCCTGTTCCTCAACGCCAAACTGCCAACCGGGAAAGAGTTCACCCCGCGTGAAATCAGTCACCTGATGGGTGAAGAGGGCAATCCGCTCAGCACTCAGGAAGTGCTGGAAGGGGGGGAAACGCTGCTGCTCTCCGAAGTGGCCGAGCCGCCCGCGCAGATGATTGATTCCCTGACCACGCTCTTCAAAACGCTCAAGCCCGTCAGGCGCGCATTCCTCTGCTCCATTAAAGAGAATGCCGACGAGCAACCGGTGCTGCTGATCGGTATTGAAGCAGATGGCGATATCGACGACATCATTCAGGCGGCGGGAAGCGTGGCGACCGACACGCTGCCGGGCGACGAGCCGATTGATATCTGCCAGGTGACGAAAGGTGAGAAGGGCATCAGCCATTTTATTACCGAGCACATCACGCCGTTTTATGAGCGTCGCTGGGGCGGGTTCCTGCGCGATCTCAAAACCAACCGCATTATCTGATGACGCGGGGTGAACTTCACCCCGTTGCTTCCAGCAGCAGTAAATCCATCAGCAGCACCAGATTCGACTCAAATGACGTCACGCCTGCTGCTTCAGCAGCGAAATGTACCGCTTCGTCATAGAGGGCAAAGTGTACGTCCGCCATCCCCGCCAGCGTATTGGCCGAGGCGCGGGTAAACGCGACGACGGTCATCCCGACGTTTTTGGCAATTCGCGCTTTATCCAGCACCTGCTCCGTTTCGCCGCTGCGTGAAACGGCAATGAACACCTGATAGCGGGCGGCGTTGCTGAGAAAAATGTTCCGGCTGTCCCCCGGCCCGGAGATAAATGCCGTTTTGCCCAACACCTGCAATTTCTTGGTCAGGTACTCGGCAAACAGATAGGAAAACCCGGCACCGTAGAGAAAAAAGCTCTCTTTCTGGCGCAGCAGGTTGGCAAACTGCTGGCGTTTGTCCTGGGTGACCCACTGAAAAGTTTGCTGATAGTTGGCGATGAATTGGTTAAAAAGGGCAGGCAGCTCAGGGAGCGATTGCCCCTGCACGGCGATATGCGGCGTGTCAGAAAGCAGCTGCTTGCAGTGCCAGATAAACTCGCTAAAACCGCTGAACCCCAGCTTCTGACACAGCCGCATAATGGTGGCGGTAGAAACAAATGTCGCCTGCGCCAGCTCGCGCACCGTGATATTGCCCACCAGCAGCGGATGCTCCGTGAGGTGGGCGAGGACGCGATACTCCGCGCGGGTCAGTGACGCCCCGCGCGTTAACAGCGTGGCCAGGCGGTTATCCATTATTTTGCCGGTTCAACCGGCAGATCGTCTCGCGCACCCCATTCGCTCCAGGCGCCGTCGTAAAGAGTGACGTCGTTAACCCCGAGGGTGGCAAGTGCCAGAATCACCACGCAGGCCGTTACGCCGGAACCGCAGCTGGCAATGATCGGACGATGTAAATCCACACCCGCACGGTCAAAAATGGCGCGCAGTTCATCGGTGGTTTTCAGCTCCCCTTCAAAAACCAGATCGCCCCACGGCACGTTCAGCGCGCCCGGAATATGTCCACGCTTCAGACCCGGACGCGGTTCATCCGCTTCGGCATTAAAGCGAGGAGCAGGACGGGCATCGACAATTTGCGCCGTCTTCTCGTGGCTAACGACCAGTACGTCAGTCAGACGTTTGACGACGTGTGCGTCAAACGTGGCATCGAAATCGCCTTCCGGCAGCGTGACATCACCCTGCTGAAGCGGCAGGTCATCACGCTTCCAGCCCGCCAGACCGCCTGCCAGAATTGACACTTTCTCTACGCCAAACTGTTTTAACATCCACCACGCACGCGGTGCGGAAAAGAGGTTGCCCTCATCGTAAACAACCAGATGCTTGTCGCGGCTCACGCCCAGCTCGCGCATCGCCACGGAAAAGGCTTCCGGGCGCGGCAGCATGTGCGGCAGGGGAGAGTTGTGATCGGAGAGGGCTTCAATATCAAAAAACACCGCATCAGGCAGATGGCCGGCACGGTATTCAGCGAGCATATCACGAAGATGTTCCTGCCCGGCTGGGGCCATCCGCGCGTCAATAATCTGGACTTCCGGGTCGTCGCCGTGCTCAATCAGCCAGTCGGCGGCGACAAAATATGAGGTGGACATGGGATGCCTCCATTCTTTTCCGTAAAAAAGGATTGTCGGTGTTTTTTATGACACCGACAAGCAAACCACGTTCAACTCGCGAGCAAGCCCCTATTTTTTCACCGTTTCGCCATTCTGCCAGGCCTTTTGCAGTGCGGGCCAGTAGTCGCGGTTGGCTTCGATCATCTCATCCAGAATAGCTTTCGCGTGCGCCATGGTCGGCACGGTGCGGTTCAGGGTGAAGGCCTGCAGGGCTTTCTCATAACTGCCTTCGATGGTCGCCTCCACCAGCAGCTGTTCGGATGCCAGCTGCTGTTGCAGCAGGGTCTGATGGAACAGCGGCACCCGACCGATGCGCATAGGCTCTGGTCCTTCGGAGGTGATATAGGCGGGCACTTCCACCATCGCATCGTATGGCAGGTTGGTAATCGCCCCGCGGTTTTCCACCATCACCAGATGGCGGCTGCGCAGGTTAAAGGCCAGCGAGCAGGCCACGTCGACGATAAACTCGCCGTGGACGCCCACGTGGAAGGCATCCGGCAGGATCCCGGTGCGCTTGTACTCTTGCGCAGCAGCAAAGAGTTTTTTCTCACGCCCGTCCATCACTTCGTTAGCGCGGGTATAGTCCGGGTTCTGATGCTCCACAATCTGGTTTGGCATCAGGTAATACTGCAGATACGGGTTCGGCAGGTACTCCGGGAAGTTATCCATGACGGGCTTGATGTTGCGCCAGGTCTTCACCCAGGAGGGATCGGAATGTTGCGGATCGGTTTTGGCGGCGTCTTCCGTCAACAGGCCAAACTTCGCGATATGTTTGCGCAGTTCGGGCAGCTTGTCTTCGCCGTCCACCAGCACGCGGGTAAACCAGCCGAAGTGGTTCAGGCCGAAATAGTCCACCTCCAGCTTGTGGCGATCCACGCCCAGAATGGCACCCATATTGCGCATTGCAGCGACGGGCATATCGCAGATGTTCAGCACCCGCGCGTTCGGGCGCAGGCGGCGCACGCCTTCCGCCACGATCGCTGCCGGGTTGGAGTAGTTCACGATCCAGGCTTTTTCATGCGCGTAGCGATCCACCCGATCGATAAGCTCGACCATCGGCAGGATCGTGCGCAGTCCGTACGCCAGCCCGCCGGGACCGCAAGTCTCCTGGCCGACCACGCCGTGCCGCAGCGGGATCTTCTCATCCTGCTCGCGCATTTTATACTGACCGACCCGCATCTGGGCGAAGACGAAATGTGCGCCGCTGAACGCCACTTCCGGGTCAGTGGTGACGGTGAATTTGATGCTTTCACTGTGGTCACGAATCACTTTCTCAACCACCGGCGCGATGGTGTTCTGACGCGCCTCGTCGATGTCATAGAGGCGGATTTCGGCCAGCGGGAAGTCATGCAGACGTACCATCAGGCTTTTCACAATACCCGGCGTGTAGGTGCTGCCGCCACCGGCAATCGACAGAATAAAGGGGGGTGTAAACATCTTTAGCTCCTTTCAGAGAAACGTCTCAACGGCTTCTCGCATTTTTTTGACATGCAGCCCGTAGACCACCTGAACGTTGTTACCTTGTTTGATGACCCCTTTCGCGCCGGTCGCTTTCAGGCGCGGCTCGTCGATGATGTCGACGTCCTTCACCGTGACGCGTAAGCGGGTATAGCAGTTATCCACAACCTCAATATTCTCCCTGCCGCCGAGGCCCACTACGATGGACTCACCCAGCCCGTCGTTATTGCCCCTCGCCTGGTACTCCTGCTTGCTGTAGAGACGTGTCTCCTGATCCTCATCCTCACGGCCTGGGGTCTTCATGTTGAAGCGCAGAATAAGGAAGCGGAACACCGTGAAGTAGAGGGAAAACATGATCAGCCCTACCAGGATGTACATTGGCCAGTTGGATTTCTCCGTGCCGAGCGGCAGGTTGTAGAGAATGAAATCAATGATCCCGTTGGCACCGATGGCGTGAACACCAAATAGCGAGAACAGCATCATGCCGATGCCGGTCAGCACCGCGTGAACCACGAACAGCAGCGGCGCGACGAACAGGAAGGAGAACTCAATCGGCTCGGTGACGCCGACCAGCAGCGAGGTCAGCGCCGCCGGGATCAAAATGGCTTTCGCAACAGCTTTGCGTTCCGGTTTTGCGGTCATATACATCGCCAGCGCGGCGGCGGGCAGGCCGAACATTTTGCTGATGCCGCGCGCGTCCCACACCACGGTGCTGCTGAGCTGCTTCACCTCCGGACAGGCCATTTCGGCGAAGTAGATATTGCGCGCGCCCTGATAGGTTGCGCCGCATACCTCCTGCGTCCCCCCGAGTTCGGTATAGAGGAACGGGGTATAAACCAGATGATGCAGGCCAGTCGGTACCAGAATGCGCTCAAGGAAACCGTAAATGGCTACGCCGAACGGGCCTGAGCCTTTAATGGCCAGCGCCAGCGCGCTAATCCCGTGCTGAGCGTACGGCCAGATTTCGCTCATTACCACGCCGAGCAGCATGGAGACGGGCAGCATCACAATCGCGACAAAGCAGTGGCCGGAGTAAATCGCCATCGCACCGTTAAACTGTACGCCGGAATATTTGTTGTAAAGGTAGCCGGAGAGCGCCCCGGTCAGGATCCCGGCGAAAACACCCATCTCCAGCACCTGAACGCCCAGCACCATGCTTTGACCCGCGGCTTTCATCTGCCCGGCAGGCGCCAGCTCACCCTGAAGCTGTAACGTTACGTTCATGGCGTTGATAAACACCACGAAGGTCACCAGACCAATCAGCGCCGCGTAGCCTTTATCGCGCGTTGCCAGCCCAATCGGGATCCCGACGGCAAACACCAGCGCCAGGTTGACCAGCACTGACACGGCGGATTTGGCGATCAGCTGGCCGATACTCTGAATGAGCGGATGGCCAAGAAACGGCAGGTACTCGGCCAGGTTGCCGTTACCCAATACGTTACCAAAGGCGATAAACAGACCGACGATCGGTAAGATAAGTACGGGGCCGTACAATGATTTTCCGAAATTTTGTAGGGCGTTCACGGCTCGTTTCATGGCTTTCTCTCTTATTGAACCGCGCACTCGGGGTGCGTCATGGTCATAAAACTAGCAGGCTCCTGATGCTTTTATCCAGCTATCTTATTGTTTTAAAAACAAATGACGTGAAAGGTAACATGTGACGTTATGCTCTGTGATCGCGGTTCCACCTCCACGCCGCCGGACATGGCGATTCTGCGAGGCGCTTTCCAGATTCTAAAATTGGACTTTTTGTATTAACGAAACTTGCGGATAATACTTATCCGGACGACGACCAACAGGCCCCCTCAGGCCAGGGACAAAGGATGAAACCGTTTCGCTTAGCCGCGATCTCTCTCGCGCTGCTTACCACATTTACGCTTGTCGGCTGTGACAACAGCGACGATAAATCTCAGACTGCGGCTCCCGCAGCATCTACCACATCAACCCCGAAAGCGGCTGAAAAGCCTGATGCAGAAAAATTGGCAAAACTGGCGGCACAGAGCCAGGGCAAAGCATTAACCCTACTGGATGCCTCTGAAGTACAGCTGGACGGCGCCGCCACGCTGGTGTTGACCTTCTCTGTTCCGTTGAATCCCGACCAGGATTTCGCGAAAACAGTGCATGTCGTGGATAAGAAAAGTGGCAAGGTTGACGGAGCGTGGGAACTTGCGCCTAACCTGAAAGAGCTTCGCCTGCGTCATCTGGAGCCCAACCGTAATCTGGTTGTCACCGTCGAACGTGGTTTACAGGCGCTGAACAAAGCAACGTTCGACATTGATTATGAAAAAGCGATCACCACCCGGGATGTCGAACCGACGGTCGGTTTTGCCAGCCGCGGATCGCTGCTGCCGGGCAAAGTGGTGGAAGGGCTGCCGGTGATGGCGCTCAACGTCAACAATGTGGACGTCAATTTCTACCGCGTGAAGCCGGAATCGCTGGCTTCCTTTGTCAGTCAGTGGGAGTACCGTAACTCCCTGACCAACTGGGAATCCGACAACCTGCTGAAGATGGCGGAACTGGTTTATACCGGTCGCTTTGATCTCAATCCGGCGCGCAATACCCGTGAAAAACTGCTCCTGCCGCTCAAGGATATCAAGCCGCTCCAGCAGTCTGGCGTCTATATCGCGGTCATGAACCAGGCCGGACACTACAACTACAGCAATGCCGCAACCCTCTTTACCCTGAGCGATGTCGGGTTATCCGCTCACCGTTACCACAACCGCCTGGACATCTTTACCCAGAGTCTGGAAAACGGTGCGGCGCAGTCCGGTGTCACCGTCACGCTGCTGAATGACAAAGGGCAGACCCTTGCCGAGGCGAAAAGCGATGCGGACGGTCATGCGACGCTTGAAACCGACAAAGAGGCCGCGCTGATTCTGGCGAGCAAAGATGGCCAGACCACGCTGCTTGATCTCAAACTTCCGGCGCTCGATCTGGCGGAGTTTGATATCGCCGGTAATCCGGGCTACAGCAAGCAGTTCTTTATGTTTGGTCCGCGCGATCTCTATCGCCCGGGTGAAACCGTGATCCTCAACGGCTTACTGCGCGACAGCGACGGAAAGCCGCTCCCCGACCAGCCTGTGAAGCTTGACGTGTTGCGTCCGGATGGACAGGTGGCGCGCACGATGGTCGTTAAGCCAGAAAACGGGCTCTATCGTTTTAACTATCCGCTGGATAGCGGTGCGCAGACCGGCATGTGGCATATCCGCGCGAACACAGGTGATAACCAGCAGCGTCTGTGGGATTTCCACGTGGAAGATTTCATGCCTGAGCGTATGGCGCTGAATCTGACAGGTCAAAAAGCACCGGTTTCCCCGCAGGATGACGTGGACTTTAACGTAGTAGGCTATTACCTGTACGGTGCGCCGGCTAATGGGAATTCACTGCAGGGCCAGCTTTTCCTCCGCCCACTGCGTGAGGCCGTGCCTGCACTGCCAGGCTTCCAGTTTGGGGACATCGCTGAGGAAAACCTGAGCCGCAGTCTGGATGAAGTGCAGCTTACGCTGGACGAACAGGGGCGCGGGCAGGTTACGACTGAAAGCCAGTGGAAAGAAGTGCATTCGCCGCTACAGCTGATCCTGCAGGCCAGCCTGCTGGAGTCGGGCGGTCGCCCGGTGACGCGTCGCGCTGAGCAGGCCATCTGGCCGGCGGCTGAACTGCCGGGTATCCGTCCTCAGTTCGCCAGCAAGGCCGTATACGACTACCGCACGGATACCACCGTCAACCAACCCATTGTTGACGAAAACGGTAATGCCAGCTTTGACATCGTTTATGCCGATGCCAGCGGGGCGAAAAAAGCGGTATCCGGCTTACAGGTGCGCCTGATCCGCGAGCGCCGCGACTACTTCTGGAACTGGTCTGAGAGCGAAGGCTGGCAGTCTCAGTTCGATCAAAAAGATCTGGTTGAAGGTGAACAGGAGCTTAGCCTCAAGGCCGATGAAACCGGCAAGGTCACTTTCCCGGTGGAGTGGGGCTCATACCGTCTGGAGGTGAAAGCGCCTGATGAGATGGTCAGTAGCGTGCGTTTCTGGGCAGGATACAGCTGGCAGGATAACAGCGATGGCACGGGGGCAGCACGCCCTGACCGCGTGACGCTGAAGCTGGATAAACCCGCTTATCAGCCAGGCGATACCATCCAGCTGCATATCGCTGCACCCGCCGCAGGCAAGGGTTATGCCATGATCGAATCCAGCGAAGGGCCGCTGTGGTGGAAAGAGATCGACGTACCGGCAAACGGGCTCGATCTCTCGATTCCGGTAGATAAAGCCTGGAAACGTCACGATCTCTATCTCAGCACACTGGTGGTGCGCCCTGGGGATAAATCGAAATCCGCCACGCCGAAACGCGCGGTTGGTCTGCTGCATCTGCCGATGGGAGACGAAAATCGTCGCCTGAACATTGCGCTCGATAACCCGCAGAAAATGCGGCCAAATCAGACGCTCTCGGTGAAGGTGAAAGCCAGCGTGAAAGAGGGTGCGGTTCCACAGAAAGTGAACGTGCTGGTTTCGGCAGTGGACAGCGGCGTGCTGAACATTACCGATTACGTTACGCCAGATCCGTGGCAGGCGTTCTTCGGCCAGAAGCGCTACGGCGCGGATATCTACGATATCTACGGCCAGGTCATTGAAGGACAGGGCCGCATGGCGGCGCTGCGCTTCGGCGGTGATGGCGATGAACTGAAGCGCGGCGGCAAACCGCCGGTGAACCACGTCACCATTGTTGCCCAGCAGGCTCAGCCGGTTACGCTGGATGCTAACGGGGAAGGTACCGTTACGCTGCCGATTGGAGACTTCAACGGCGAGCTGCGCCTGATGGCACAGGCCTGGACGGAAGATGATTTTGGCAGCAGTGAAAGCAAGGTTGTGGTGGCCGCACCGGTCATTACCGAGCTGAACACCCCGCGTTTCCTGGCGAGTGGAGATACCTCGCGCCTGACGCTGGATCTGACCAACCTGACCGACCAGCCGCAAACGCTGAACGTTGCCCTGACTGCGACAGGCAAACTGTCCCTGGAGGGCGCGCCGCCGCAGCCGGTTCAGCTGCCGCCGGGCGCGCGTAGCACCCTGTTTATTCCAGTACGTGCGCTGGAAGGCTATGGCGACGGTGAGGTGACGGCACAGGTTACCGGCCTGCAGCTTCCGGGAGAAACCTTCGCAGCGCAGCAGAAAAGCTGGAAAATCGGCGTACGTCCGGCATTCCCGGCACAGACCGTCAATACCGGAGCGATGCTGAACCCGGGTGAATCCTGGACCGCACCGGCGCAGCATAGTAGCGGTTTCTCTCCAGCCACTCTGCAGGGGCAACTCCTGCTGAGCGGTAAACCACCGCTCAACCTGGCGCGCTATATTCGTGAACTGCAGGCGTATCCGTATGGCTGTCTGGAACAAACCACGAGTGGCCTGTTCCCGTCGCTCTACACCAACGCGGCGCAGCTCACCGCGCTTGGTATTAAGGGCGACACGGATGACAAGCGCCGTGCTGCCATTGATATTGGGATCTCGCGTCTGCTGCAGATGCAGCGCGAGGAGGGCGGTTTTGCGTTGTGGGATAAAAACGGCCCGGAAGAGTACTGGTTAACCGCCTATGTCACTGACTTCCTGGTGCGTGCAGGCGAGCAAGGCTACAGCGTGCCTGCCGAAGCCGTGAATAACGCCAATAGCCGCCTGCTGCGCTACCTGCAGGATCCGGGCATGATGTCCATTCGCTACAGCGACGACACCCAGGCCAGCAAATTTGCCGTACAGGCTTATGCCGCTCTGGTGCTGGCGCGCCAGCAAAAAGCACCGCTGGGTGCGCTGCGCGAAATCTGGGATCGTCACGCTCAGGCTGCTTCCGGGCTGCCGCTGATGCAGCTGGGTATGGCGCTCAAACTGATGGGCGATGCCCCACGCAGCCAGCAGGCACTGGACCTGGCGCTCAAAACGCCGCGTAACGACAGCAAAAACTGGATGGCCGATTACGGTAGTCAGTTGCGCGATAACGCGTTGATGCTCTCCCTGCTGGAAGAGTACAAGCTGCTGCCGGATGCGCAAAATACGTTGCTGAATGCGCTGTCTGAACAGGCTTTCAGCCAGCGCTGGCTGTCTACTCAGGAGAGTAATGCCCTCTTCCTGGCCGGACGTTCGCTGCAAACTCTGTCAGGTGCATGGCAGGCGAAAACCTCGCTGTCTGATACCGCCTCAGGCGGTGATACATCGCTGGTACAAAACGTCAACGGCGACCAGTTTGGTGCGCTGCAGGTGACCAATACCGGCACTTCGCCACTGTGGGTTCGCCTGGACAGCACGGGTTATCCGGAATATGCGCCTCAGCCGAGCTCGAACGTGCTGCAGGTTGAACGTCATATCCTGGCAACCGACGGCAGCAGTAAATCGCTCTCATCTCTGAAGAGTGGTGAACTGGTACTGGTGTGGCTTGAGGTGAAAGCCAGCCAGAACGTGCCGGATGCGCTGGTGGTGGATCTTCTCCCGGCGGGTCTGGAGCTGGAAAACCAGAACCTGGCGAGCAGCAGCGCCAGCCTGCAGGACAGCGGCAGCGAGGTGCAAAACCTGCTGAGCCAGATGCAGCAGGCGGATATTCAGCATATGGAGTTCCGCGACGACCGCTTTGTGGCCGCTGTGCCGGTCAACGAAGGTCAGCCGGTCACGCTGGTTTACCTGGCGCGCGCCGTCACACCGGGAACTTACCAGGTGCCGGTCCCGATGGTGGAGTCTATGTACGTTCCGCAGTGGCGGGCAACGGGTGCGGCCAGCGGCCCGCTGATTGTTGTTCCGTAATATGCTGAAAGCACGTCTGATACGCTCCCGCTGGCTCTGGCTGGCGGGAGCGCTTCTCATTTTATGGGGGCTGGTTTTCGCCGCCGACCGCCTGTGGCCGTTACCTCTGAAAGAGGTTAACCCCGCCCGGGTGGTGGTGGATGAGAACGGCACGCCGCTGTGGCGTTTTGCTGACGCGGAGGGCATCTGGCGCTATCCGGTGACCATTGAAGAGGTCTCTCCCCGTTATCTTGAGGCGCTAATCCAGTATGAAGATCGCTGGTTCTGGGATCATCCCGGCGTAAACCCACTCTCTGTCATGCGCGCCGCCTGGCAGGATCTCACCTCCGGGAGAGTGGTCTCGGGGGGAAGCACGCTTACCATGCAGGTGGCGCGCCTGCTGGATCCGCATCCGCGCACCTTCGGTGGAAAGATCCGTCAGCTCTGGCGGGCGATGCAGCTGGAGTGGCATCTCTCCAAACGCGATATTCTTACGCTGTATCTCAACCGTGCCCCGTTTGGCGGCACGCTGCAGGGTGTAGGGGCAGCAAGCTGGACCTATCTGGGGAAACCACCTTCGCAGCTTAGCTACTCCGATGCAGCGCTGCTGGCCGTACTACCGCAGGCTCCGAGTCGTCTGCGCCCGGACCGGTGGCCGGAGCGGGCCGAAGCGGCACGCAATAAGGTGCTCGACCGCATGATGACCCAGGGCGTCTGGTCAGAAAAACAGGTAAAAGAGTCCCGTGAAGAGCCGGTATGGCTGGCTCCCCGTCAGATGCCGCAGCTGGCGCCGCTTTTTGCTCGCATGATGCTCGGCAAAAGCCGCGACACAAAAATTGTCACCACGCTGGATGCCGGACTACAACGACAGCTGGAAGAGCTGGCGATGAACTGGAAATCCCGCCTGCCGGCACGCAGCTCGCTGGCGATGATCGTCGTGGATCATACGGATATGAAAGTGCGCGGCTGGGTCGGTTCGGTGGATATTAACGACGACAGTCGATTTAGCCATGTTGATATGGTCAATGCGATCCGATCGCCGGGATCGGTGCTGAAACCCTTTATTTACGGTATGGCGCTGGATGATGGCCTGATCCATCCCGCCTCATTGCTTCAGGACGTTCCTCGAAAAACCGGTGATTATCGCCCCGGAAATTTCGACAGCGGCTTCCACGGGCCGGTCAGCATGAGTGAAGCGCTGGTACGCTCCCTCAACCTGCCGGCGGTGCAGGTGCTGGAAGCCTACGGGCCAAAGCGTTTTGCCGGAATGCTGAGCAATGCCGGGCTGCCGCTGATCCTGCCTGCGGGGGCACAACCGAATTTGTCGCTGATTTTGGGAGGTGCAGGCGCGCGGCTGGCCGATATCGCCGCTGCCTATAGCGCCTTTGCCCGACACGGCAAGGCGGGAAGGCTGCGCTTCCAGCCTGGCGACGCGCTTGTTGAGCGCCCGCTGTTATCGGCAGGTTCAGCGTGGATTATTCGCCGTATTCTCGCCAACGAGGCGCAGCCGCTGCCGGACAGTGCGCTACCGCAAATTGCGCCGCTGGCGTGGAAAACCGGCACCAGCTACGGCTACCGTGATGCCTGGGCAATAGGTCTGAACGCCCGTTACGTCATTGGCATCTGGACCGGGCGACCGGACGGTACGCCCGTGGCCGGGCAGTTTGGTTTTGCCAGCGCGGTGCCGCTCCTGAATCAGGTAAATAACCTGCTTCAGTCTCGCTCGACGGTAGACGAAGCCCGCCTGCCGCGCGATCCGCGTCCGGAGAGCGTCGGGCAGGGTGTGATCTGCTGGCCTGGCGGTCAGTCGCTGCCGGAAGGCAGTGAAAACTGTCGGCGTCGCCTTTCCACATGGTTGCTGGAAGGAAGTGAGCCGCCTACGCTGCTTTTACCGGAACAGGAAGGTATTCGCGGCATTCGTTTCCCGGTCTGGCTTGATAAAACGGGTAAGCGCGTTTCAGCAGATTGCCCGGATGCCACGGAGAAAATCCTCGATGTCTGGCCGCTGCCGCTGGAGTCGTGGCTGCCAGCAGCAGAAAAAAGGGCGGCGCGTCTTCCTGCGAAATCAACAGTCTGTCCGCCTCTGGATAATAACAATGCGGCACCGCTTATGATTTCGGGAATCAGAGAGGGAGCTGTGATTAAGCGACTCCCGGGTGAAGGAAATGTGACGCTTTCTGTCAGTACGACAGGTGGAGAAGGTGAGCGCTGGTGGTTTTTAAACGGAGAACCGTTAAAAGGACGGAATTATAATTATTCATTACAATTATATTTGCCGGGTAATTATCAGTTATTTGTGATGGATGAGGCAGGACAAACGGCGACGGTAAATTTCGAGCTGGGCCGTTAAGTTTTACCCCTAAAGCGTTAGCTTGATAATTATCAACATTCGTTCCTGAAAAAAAACGAGAATGCGTTTTTATTTGAAGGAACGAGCAATGAAAAAAATAAAAATCAGGGAGAGGGTTTTATTCCCGAGATATCCCGACGTCATTTTATTCAGGCAGGATCGGCGCTCGCCGCCCTTCCGCTTGTTGTGACAACCCGCAACGTACAGGCGCAGGACGCCGCGGCAACACGTGCGGCGCCGGAAGAAAAAGTGGTGCAAACCTGCAGCACGTTTGACTGCGGGGGGAAGTGTGATATTCGAGCTCATATCAGCGAAGGCGTTGTCACCCGAATTTCCACGCGCCCGGATAATGCATTGGATCCGCAGATGCCGGTTATGCGTGCCTGTGTTCGTGGCAGAGCGTATCGGAAATTTGTTTATCATCCCGATCGGCTTAAATATCCAATGAAGCGTACAGGTAAACGTGGCGAAGGAAAATTCGAACGTATTACCTGGGATGAAGCCACGACGCTTATTGCGAATCAATTAAAAACGATTACGCAAAAATACGGTGCGGCTTCACGCTATGTTCACGTGGGTACCGCAGTTTCTGGCGGAACGTTTTCCGGCGATAAAATGGTTCGTCGTCTGCTCAACTTAACCGGCGGCTACCTCGAAAGCTATCACTCGGTCAGTATGGGCAACACGGCGGCAGCCACGCCGTATACCTATGGCACCGCTGCCAGCGGCAGTTCTCTGGACACGCTGCTTGATACGAAACTGGTCATCCTCTGGGGGCATAACCCGACGGAGACGATTTTTGGTCACAGCAACTACTTCTTCCAGAAGATGAAGCAAAACGGCACCCGCTTTATCGTTGTCGATCCGCGCTATTCAGACCCGGTTTCCTCCCTTGCCGATCGGTGGATCCCGCTGCTTCCTGCCACTGATAATGCCCTGATGGATGCCATGATGTACGTGATCGTCACAGAGAACTTGCACGATCGCGACTTCATTCAGCGCTATACCCTGGGCTTTGACGAAGCATCAATGCCGGAAGGCGTTCCGGCCAATGAATCCCTGATGGCTTACCTGAGCGGGGCAAAAGACGGCGTGGCGAAAACCCCTGAGTGGGCCGAGAAAATTACCCATGTGCCTGCGCAGACTATCCGTCAGCTGGCTCGCGACTACGCAAATACTAAACCTGCTGCACTGATCCAGGGTTGGGGGCCGCAGCGTCACAACTGCGGCGAGCGCACCGCGCGCGGCTCAACGTTACTGGCGACGCTAACGGGTAACGTCGGCGTAAAAGGCGGCTGGGCGGCAGGCTATGGCGGCTGCGCTAACCGCAAATTTGCCGTTGGGCCCGAAATGCCGGATAACCCGGTAAAAGCCAAAATATCGGTGATGAACTGGGTGCAGGCCGCCGACGATGCTTCTCAGGTGACGGCGGATGTTGGTTTGAAAGAAGCTGACAAGCTGGACAGCAATATCCGCATCCTGTTCTCGCTGGCCGGCAATTACCTGGCTAACCAGAACCCAGATCTCCATCAGGCAACCCGCGTGCTGGAAGACGAGTCGAAAATCGAATTTATTGTTGCAAGCGATCTGTTTATGACGCCGAGCGCCAGATACGCCGATCTTCTTCTGCCGGAAACCAGCTTTATGGAGCGCTGGAATATTGGCGAAACCTGGGGGACCGCGAGCTATCTGATCCTGTCGGAAAAGCTGATTGAGCCTGAGTTTGAGCGCCGTTCAGATTACGACTGGCTGCGTGAGGTTGCCGCTAAGCTCGGCATTGAACCCGCGTTCAGCGAGGGCCGTGACGAAAAAGCGTGGATTGAGCACATCTGGGAGCAGACGCGGCTGGCGATGCCGGAGGAAAATCTGCCGGACTTCACGACGCTACAGAAAACGCGTCAGCATCTTTTCAAAAGCGCGCCGTACGTTGCCTTTGAAGACAACATTCGCGATCCGCAAAATCATCCGTTCCCGACGCCGTCCGGGAAGATTGAGATCTTCTCGAAGCGTCTGTACGACATGCATCACCCGGAAATTCCGGCGCTATCGCACTACGTTCCCGCTCATGAAGGCCCGGAAGATGAACTGGCGAAAACTTTCCCGCTTCAGCTGATTACCTGGAAAGGGAAAAACCGTGCCAACTCAACCCAATATGCTAACCCGTGGTTAATTGAAGCCCAGCAGCAAAAGCTGTGGATTAACCCGCAGGATGCGCAAAAGCGCGGCATTGCACAGGGCGATACCGTGCGCATCCATAACGCGCGCGGCATTTGTGAAATCCCGGCCGAGGTGACGCCGCGCATCATTCCAGGCGTCGTTGCCATGCAGGCTGGTGCCTGGTGGCAGCCGGACGAGCAGGGTATTGATAAAGGTGGTTGCGCGAACGTCCTCAGTTCAGCCCGTATTACCGCGCTTGCGAAAGGGAATTCTCATCAAACCATGCTGGTGGAGGTAGCGAAAGCATGAGTCAGTTTAAACACTACGCGCCGGTGAGCGATAAACAGCTGGGTTTTTATATCGACTCCTCCCGCTGTTCGGGCTGCAAGGCCTGTCAGGTGGCGTGCAAAGATAAAAATAACCTTGAGGTTGGACGTCGTTTCCGCCGCGTTTATGAAGTCAACGGCGGAAATTTCATTCCAACCGGGCAGGGGGGCGTCAGCAATAACGTTTTTGCTTACACGCTCTCTATTTCTTGTAACCACTGTGCGGACCCGGTCTGCACCAAAAACTGCCCGACTACCGCGATGCACAAGCGTCCGGGCGACGGCATCGTGCGCGTCGATACGGACAAGTGCGTTGGCTGCGGCTACTGCGCATGGTCATGTCCTTACGGCGCGCCGCAGCTCAATGAGCAGACCGGACAGATGTCGAAATGCGATTTTTGCGTGGATCTCCAGGCAAAGGGGGAGCAGCCAGTCTGTGTGGCAACCTGTCCACTCGAAGCGATCAAATTCGGACCCATTGATGAACTTCGGGAGAAATACGGCGCGGTCTGCGATGTGAAAGGTTTGCCTGATTCTTCCATCACACAACCGAACCTGGTAGTCAAAGCGCATCAGGGTGCAGAGAAAGAGGGGAAGCGTCATGCATGAGTTACCATTGCTGATATTTACGCTGTTCCTGCAGGGATCGGTAGGCGTGACCCTCTGGCTGGCGTTTGGCGAGGCGCGTGCATCGCAATCTCGTCTGCTGCTGCCCGCTGCCGGGGCGTTTGTCCTGGCCAGTCTGGGGCTTCTCTCCTCGGCGCTGCACATGGGCTATCCGCTCAACGCCCTTAACGCGCTGCGCCACGTTTCCAGCTCCTGGCTGAGCCGTGAGATCGTCTTTGCCAGCCTTTACCTTGCGGCACTGGGCCTTGCGACGCTGCTGATGTTTGCCAAAAAACCAGGCTGGAAGCTGCTGTTGGTTGTGGCCGGTGTTGTCGGGCTGGTGGATGTGTTCTGCATGGCGCAGATCTACATGCATACGTCGGTGGTGACCTGGCAGCACATTAACACTCTGGTGCTGTTCATCGGCTCGGTGGGGATCATAGGTTCTGCCTGCATGGCCGTTGGGCTGCGCTGCCAAACTTCCGTGCGTGCGGCGGTTGTCATTGTCGCGCTGCTGGTGCTTGTGCGTCTGGTCATGCAGCCCGTCTGGCTGGCAGACATTGCGACCATGGATAACACCGTGGTGACGTTCCCTCACGCACCGTTGCAGATGCTGGAGCAACTGCGCACGGTACATCTGCTGAGCTGGTGCGTTTCGGTTGCAGGTATGCTGTGCTTTGCCGCGGGCGGTCTGAAAGCGGCGCGAGGCCCAATGCTGCTGGGCAGTGCGCTGTTGATCGTGGGTGAGCTTATGCTGCGCTTCGTTTTCTTCAGTATTGGCTGATGGGCGAATTGTCATTATCCCCGGCGATAGAGGTGACGCATGCGTGCGTGCGTCGCCGTTTTCGCCATGCTGCCTGCAGTGCCTGCGCGGACGTTTGTCCCGCGCAGGTTTTTTCTTTTACTGAAATGGGCATCTCGGTTGATGAACAGCGCTGTATAGGCTGCGGTGATTGCCTGTTCGTCTGTCCCACCGAGGCCATTACCGACATCACGCCGCGAAAACGCTTTCTGCGTGGCGATACCCTCGTTGGGCCTTTTACTGAACATGCCCCAGGGGTGAATGAGCTGCTGCTATGGCACGCGCAACACGGTGTGCGTTTTATCAGTATTGAAGCGGAACACTACCCGGCCTGGTTACTGGCGCTTGCCCGGCTTAATCTTGTGCTTCGTCGACGGGGTGAAGCGGTATGGGCTTTTAAGCCTGACCCGATCAACGAGGTGAATATTGCCCGCCGTGCGCTTATGTATGTTCCGCGGGAGGATGTGCGCCGCTGTAACGTCGTGCCGGGCCAGCGTCAGCTGCGCAGGGCATTCGCAGAATTTAGCGAGTCAGATATCGTTCTCGACATCGGAAAATGTAGGTTGTGTGGGGCATGCTGGCGAAGCTGCACTGAAAACGCAATTCGTTTTGAGAATGCCACGCTGGTGGTGGAAACCGGACGCTGTACCGGGTGTGGGGGGTGCGAAGCGGTGTGTCAGCATGGCGCGATAAGCATAACGCAGACAGAACAGAGCGCGAAAAGCAGCGTGACGCCTGCCTGTGAGGCTGTTTGCCTGACGTGTCATCGTCATTTCTGGTCATTCAGGATGGATGAAAAGCACTGCCCCCTCTGTTCACGCCATCACTTCGCTATGCGCGATTCGGCCTGTTGCTAATCTTCGTCTCATTTTAAAAAAATGTTATGCAGAACCATAGGCAATGGCGCTATTGCTCATTATAATCCGCGCCACACCATACTCAGGTATGCAAAACAACAGAACATTGACAGAGGTTATCATGGCTATTGAACGTACTTTTTCCATCATCAAACCAAACGCGGTGGCAAAAAACGTTATTGGCAGCATCTTCGCTCGCTTTGAATCAGCAGGGTTCAAAATTGTTGGCACCAAAATGCTGCACCTGACCGTTGAGCAGGCTCGCGGTTTCTACGCTGAGCACGAAGGCCGTCCATTCTTTGACGGTCTGGTTGAGTTCATGACCTCCGGTCCTATCGTGGTATCCGTGCTGGAAGGCGAGAACGCAGTACAGCGCCATCGCGATCTGCTGGGTGCAACCAACCCGGACAACGCGCTGGCCGGTACCCTGCGCGCTGACTACGCGGACAGCTTCACCGAGAACGGCACCCACGGTTCTGACTCCGTTGAATCTGCTGCACGCGAAATCGCCTTCTTCTTCGCAGAAGGCGAAGTGTGTCCACGCACCCGTTAATTTAACGGTTTCGTTTACACATTAATTTCGTAAATGCCACGTGCAAACGTGGCATCCCTGCGCCAGACTTTGTACAATGCAACGCCCCGGATGAGCAGACCGCTGTCCGGGGCGTTTCTATTCAACCCTCCAGGGGCCACAACGTGTAACAACGAGGCCGGAAAATATTATGTCTGAATTAGTGAATACCTCCGAAGTCGCCATTCCTGCGGTTCCCAATAAAAATGGAAAAATTAACCTGCTGGACCTGAACCGTCAGCAGATGCGCGAGTTCTTTAAAGATATGGGTGAGAAACCGTTTCGTGCCGATCAGGTGATGAAATGGATGTACCACTACTGCAGCGACAACTTTGATGAAATGACTGACATCAACAAAGTGCTGCGTAACAAGCTCAAAGAAGTGGCTGAAATCCGCGCCCCGGAAGTGGTGGAAGAGCAGCGCTCTGCCGATGGCACCATCAAATGGGCGATTGCCGTAGGCGATCAGCGCGTTGAAACCGTCTACATCCCGGAAGAAGACCGCGCCACGCTGTGTGTCTCCTCCCAGGTGGGCTGCGCGCTGGAGTGCAAATTCTGCTCTACCGCACAGCAAGGGTTCAACCGTAACCTGCGTGTCTCTGAAATTATCGGCCAGGTCTGGCGTGCGGCGAAAATCGTCGGTGCGGCAAAAGTGACCGGTACGCGTCCTATCACCAACGTGGTGATGATGGGGATGGGTGAGCCGCTGTTGAACCTGACTAACGTGGTACCGGCAATGGAAATCATGCTGGATGACTTCGGTTTCGGCCTGTCCAAGCGTCGTGTGACGCTGTCGACGTCAGGCGTTGTCCCTGCGCTGGATAAGCTTGGCGACATGATTGACGTTGCGCTGGCTATCTCTCTGCACGCACCAAACGATGAAATTCGTGACGAAATTGTACCGATCAACAAAAAGTACAATATCGAAACCTTCCTCGCTGCCGTGCGCCGCTACCTGGAGAAATCCAACGCCAACCAGGGCCGCGTCACCATCGAGTACGTGATGCTTGACCACGTTAACGACGGTACCGAGCACGCGCATCAACTGGCTGAGCTGCTGAAAGATACGCCATGCAAAATCAACCTGATCCCATGGAACCCGTTCCCGGGGGCGCCGTATGGCCGTAGTTCAAACAGCCGTATCGACCGTTTCTCCAAGGTACTGATGGAGTATGGTTTCACCACTATCGTGCGTAAAACCCGTGGTGATGATATTGATGCAGCGTGTGGACAACTGGCTGGCGATGTCATTGACCGAACCAAACGTACCCTGCGTAAACGCATGCAGGGTGAGACGATTGCGGTCAAAGCTGTTTGATTATTATGCACTCACGGCGCATTATCTGCGCCGTGATGCATAATCTTACTGAATAATCAGTCAGATTCGTGAAGACTGATCAATAATTACGGTGCGTTTCATCCGACTTTCGGGCAGTATGTAACGACGTAACAACAGTTTAGCCGTTCGGGCAGGGCTGTACTGTCATCTCCGGGCTGACAGTCTTATACTGTCTGTTCAAGGTTAACTGACCTGAAGTTTCGCGGTGCGGGTGGCATTGTGACTCACCGGCACCTGAACCCTTTTTTTCACGTACCAGTAGTTGTAGCGAATGAATACTGAAGCCACTCACGACCAACATGAAGCACTCTCCACTGGCGTTCGTCTTCGCAACGCCCGTGAACAACTCGGACTCAGCCAGCAAGCCGTTGCAGAACGCTTGTGCCTGAAGGTTTCCACGGTTCGCGATATTGAAGAAGATAAGGCGCCTGCCGATCTGGCTTCAACATTTCTGCGCGGTTATATCCGCTCTTACGCAAAACTGGTGCACATCCCCGAAAACGAATTACTGCCAATGATGGAGAAGCAGGCACCGGTTCGCGCAGCGAAAGTGGCGCCGATGCAAACTTTCTCCCTGGGGAAACGTCGTAAAAAACGTGATGGCTGGCTGATGAGCTTTACCTGGCTGGTGCTGTTTGTGGTGATCGGCCTGACCGGCGCGTGGTGGTGGCAAAACCATAAGGCGCAGCAGGAAGAGATCACCACCATGGCCGATCAATCCTCTGCTGAACTCAATCAGGCAGGGAATGGTGGCGCTCAGAGCGTCCCGCTGAACACCGACGGTGCAGCCACCTCAAGCGAGCCGCAAACAACGGCTCCGGCAACCGATGCGGCGCAGGCTCCGGCAGCCACGGCTAACACCGCTGCGCCTCAGGCTCAGGATCAGAACGCGGTCGTTGCCCCTTCTCAGGCGAATGTTGATACTGCGGCGAACGCGCCTGCGGCGACTCAGCCAACGGACAATACCGCGGCATCCCTGCCTACCGACCCGGCGGCTACTGCCGCACCAGCAGCCGATCCAAACGCGCTGGTGATGAAATTCACTGCCGACTGCTGGCTGGAAGTCACTGACGCGACAGGTAAAAAACTGTTTAGCGGCCTGCAGCGGAAAGATGGCACGTTAAACCTAACGGGTCAGGCACCTTACAAACTTAAAATCGGCGCTCCGGCAGCGGTACAGATCCAGTATCAAGGAAAACCTGTCGACCTGAGCCGCTTTATCAGAACTAACCAGGTTGCACGTCTTACCGTTAATGCCGAACAATCAGCAGCACAGTAACAGACGGGCAACGCGGGAGATTTTTCATGCATAACCAGGCTCCGATTCAACGTAGAAAATCGAAACGGATTTACGTTGGGAATGTGCCAGTCGGCGATGGAGCACCCATCGCCGTTCAGTCGATGACCAACACGCGCACCACGGACGTGGAAGCAACGGTCAATCAAATCAAAGCATTAGAGCGTGTAGGCGCGGACATTGTTCGCGTCTCCGTGCCCACCATGGATGCCGCAGAGGCGTTCAAGCTGATCAAACAGCAGGTCAGCGTTCCGCTGGTAGCGGATATCCACTTCGACTACCGTATCGCGCTGAAAGTGGCCGAATACGGTGTTGATTGCCTGCGTATTAACCCGGGCAACATCGGTAACGAAGAGCGCATCCGCATGGTGGTGGACTGCGCCCGTGACAAAAATATCCCTATCCGTATCGGTGTCAACGCGGGATCGCTGGAAAAAGATCTGCAGGAAAAATACGGTGAACCCACGCCGCAGGCGCTGCTCGAATCCGCGATGCGCCATGTCGATCATCTCGATCGTCTTAACTTCGATCAGTTCAAAGTTAGCGTAAAAGCGTCCGATGTATTCCTCGCGGTGGAGTCGTACCGCCTGCTGGCAAAACAGATCGATCAGCCTCTGCATCTCGGGATCACCGAAGCGGGTGGCCTGCGTAGCGGTTCTGTCAAATCCGCGATCGGTCTGGGACTGCTGCTCTCTGAAGGGATCGGTGACACCCTGCGCGTTTCGCTGGCGGCCGATCCGGTAGAAGAGATCAAGGTCGGTTTCGATATCCTGAAATCACTGCGTATTCGTGCGCGTGGGATCAACTTCATTGCCTGCCCAACCTGCTCGCGTCAGGAATTTGATGTGATCGGTACGGTGAATGCCCTGGAGCAGCGTCTGGAAGATATCATCACCCCGATGGACGTCTCCATCATCGGTTGCGTGGTGAACGGTCCGGGTGAAGCGCTGGTGTCCACACTGGGCGTGACCGGCGGTAACAAGAAAAGTGGTCTCTATGAAGATGGCGTTCGTAAAGATCGTCTGGATAATAGTGACATGATCGACCAGCTCGAAGCTCGCATCCGCGCTAAAGCCGCGATGATGGACGAGACACAGCGTATCAGCGTTCAGCAGGTTGAAAAATAACGTGATGGGAAGCGTGCCGCTTCCCATGTATGATTGAACCCATTCTTTGGGTTTTTTTTGTATATAGAAAGAGAATAAACGTGGCAAAAAACATTCAAGCCATCCGCGGCATGAACGATTACCTGCCTGGCGAAACCGCCATCTGGCAGCGCATTGAAGGCACACTGAAGCAGGTGCTCGGCAGCTACGGTTACAGCGAAATCCGTTTGCCGATTGTAGAGCAGACCCCGTTATTCAAACGCGCGATCGGCGAAGTGACCGATGTGGTTGAAAAAGAGATGTACACCTTTGAGGACCGCAACGGCGACAGCCTGACTCTGCGTCCGGAAGGGACGGCGGGCTGCGTACGCGCCGGCATCGAACATGGTCTTCTGTACAATCAGGAGCAGCGCCTGTGGTATATCGGCCCGATGTTCCGCCACGAACGTCCGCAGAAAGGTCGTTATCGTCAGTTCAACCAGCTGGGTGTGGAAGTGTTTGGCCTGCAGGGTCCGGACATCGACGCCGAACTGATTATGCTGACGGCCCGCTGGTGGCGCGCGCTCGGTATTGCTGAGCACGTTTCGCTGGAGTTGAACTCTATCGGTTCTCTGGAAGCGCGTGCGAACTATCGCGATGCGCTGGTTGCATTCCTGGAACAGCATAAAGACAAGCTGGACGAAGACTGCAAACGCCGCATGTACAGCAACCCGCTGCGCGTGCTGGATTCCAAAAACCCCGATGTGCAGGCGCTGCTGAATGATGCACCTGCACTGGGTGACTATCTGGACGACGAGTCTCGCGAACACTTTACCGGCCTGTGCAAGCTGCTTGAAGCGGCGGGCATTGCCTACACCGTGAACCAGCGTCTGGTGCGCGGCCTGGACTACTACAACCGCACCGTGTTTGAGTGGGTGACCACCAGCCTCGGTTCACAAGGCACCGTGTGTGCCGGCGGTCGTTATGACGGTCTGGTTGAGCAACTGGGTGGCCGTGCGGCACCTGCCGTTGGCTTCGCGATGGGCCTTGAGCGACTTGTTTTGTTAGTTCAGGCTGTTAATCCGGAATTTAAAGCAGATTCCGTTGTCGATATATACCTGGTGGCCTCAGGCGCGGAAACGCAGTCTGCGGCGATGCAGCTTGCCGAACGCGTGCGCGATGCGCTGCCGGGCGTTAAGCTGATGACCAATCATGGCGGCGGCAACTTCAAAAAACAGTTTGCTCGTGCCGATAAGTGGGGCGCAAGTATTGCACTGGTGCTGGGTGAGTCCGAAGTGGCTAACGGCGAAGTGGTAGTTAAAGACCTGCGCTCTGGTGAGCAAACAACGGTAACGCAGGACGGCGTTGCGGCGCATTTGCGCACTCTATTGGGCTAAGGAGAAAGACTGCGTGGAAATTTACGAGAACGAACACGATCAGGTCGACGCGATTAAACGCTTCTTTGTTGAGAACGGCAAAGCGCTGGTTGTTGGGGTGATTTTAGGTGTGGGCGCGCTGATTGGCTGGCGTTACTGGAACAATCATCAGGCGGATACCGCGCGCGGCGCGTCTCTGACCTATGAAAATACCGTGAGTGCGATCCGTGCCGATCAGCCACAAACGCTGGTTGCGGCAGAGAAATTTGCTGCTGACAACAAAAACACCTACGGCGCGCTGGCTGCGCTGGAAGTGGCTCAGCAGTACGTTGATAAGAACGAACTGGATAAAGCTGTTGCTCAGTTGACTCAGGGTCTTGCTGCTGCCAGCGATGAAAACCTGAAAGCAGTGATTAATCTGCGCCTGGCACGTATTCAGGTTCAGCAGAAAAAAGCTGACGATGCGCTGAAAACGCTCGATACCGTTAAAGGCGAAGGTTTTGCTGCCATCGTTGCCGATCTGCGCGGTGAAGCGCTGCTGAGCAAAGGTGACAAAGCGGGCGCGCGTAAAGCGTGGCAAGCTGGCGTGGATAGCAAAGCTTCACCTGCGCTGAGCGAAATGATGCAGATGAAAATAAATAATTTGTCCGTCTGAGAGGGACCCGATGCAATTGCGTAAATTACTTCTGCCAGGACTGCTTTCTGTTACGTTATTGAGTGGTTGTTCACTGTTCAGTGGCGAAGAAGACGTTGTAAAAATGTCCCCACTGCCGACGGTTGAAAACCAGTTTACCCCTTCTACCGCGTGGGATGTCTCCGTTGGTAATGGTATTGGTGACTTTTATTCCAACCTTCATCCTGCCTTTGCGGACAGCGTTGTTTATGCCGCCGATCGTAAAGGTACCGTGAAAGCGGTCAATGCTGATGACGGAAAAGAAGTCTGGTCTGTTAACCTGGCGGAAAAAGATGGCTGGTTCTCCCGTAAACCTGCACTGCTGTCTGGCGGCCTGACGGTTGCCGGTGGTCATGTTTACGTGGGTAGCGAAAAGGCGCAGGTTTATGCCCTGAACACCAGCGACGGCTCCATTGCCTGGCAAACCACCGTGGCCGGTGAATCCCTGTCTCGCCCGGTCGTGAGCGACGGCCTGGTGCTGATTCATACCAGTAACGGCCAGCTGCAGGCGCTGAACGAAGCGGACGGTCTGGTGAAATGGACCGTTAACCTTGACATGCCTGCGCTCTCTCTGCGCGGTGAATCCGCGCCTGCTACCGCATTCGGTGCAGCAATTGTAGGCGGTGATAACGGTCGCGTGAGTGCCGTGCTGATGCAGCAGGGTCAGATGATATGGCAGCAGCGTATCTCTCAGGCTACAGGCTCAACGGAAATTGACCGTCTGAGCGACGTCGACACAACGCCGGTCATCGTAGACGGTGTGGTTTACGCGCTGGCCTATAACGGTAACCTCACCGCGCTGGATCTGCGCAGCGGCCAGATCATGTGGAAACGTGAACTGGGTTCTGTAAATGATTTCATCGTGGACGGTAACCGTATCTATATGGTTGACCAGAACGACCGTCTGCTGGCACTGAGCACTGAAGGCGGCGTGACCCTGTGGACGCAAAGCGATCTGCTGCACCGTCTGCTGACCGCGCCAGCACTGTACAACGGTAGCCTGGTGGTAGGCGACAGCGAAGGGTATATGCACTGGATTGATCCGGATAACGGCCGCTTTGTTGCACAGCAAAAAGTCGACAGCTCTGGTTTCCTGACCGATCCGGTTGTGGCTGACGGCAAACTGCTGATTCAGGCAAAAGACGGTACGCTGTACGCGATCACGCGTTAATTACCCGGCGGTTGTAGTATACTAAACGGCTCCTGTTCACTCAGGAGCCGTTTTGACATTTTTAAAAACGCCGCGAATGCGACGTTTATTTGAATTTTATGAGGCTTCAAACATGGTACCTGTGGTCGCGCTTGTCGGGCGCCCTAACGTTGGAAAATCCACTCTTTTTAACCGTTTAACACGCACCCGTGATGCGCTGGTTGCGGATTTCCCGGGGCTGACGCGTGACCGTAAGTACGGTCGTGCAGAGGTGGAAGGACGCGAGTTCATCTGTATTGATACCGGTGGTATTGACGGTACAGAGGACGGCGTTGAAACCCGCATGGCGGAACAGTCATTGCTGGCGATTGAAGAAGCGGACGTGGTGCTGTTTATGGTGGATGCGCGCGCTGGCCTGATGCCGGCAGACTCCGCCATCGCCAAACACCTGCGCTCGCGTGAAAAGCCCACTTTCCTGGTGGCGAACAAAACTGACGGTATCGATGCCGATCAGGCCGTTGCGGACTTCTGGTCTTTAGGCCTGGGTGAAATCTATCCCATTGCGGCATCGCACGGGCGCGGCGTGACCAGCCTGCTGGAAACCGTTCTGCTGCCATGGGTTGATGAAGTTAACCCGCCGGAAGAGGTGGACGAAGACGCTGAATACTGGGCGCAGTTTGAAGAGGGCGTTGAGGGCGAAGAAGAGCCTGAAGATGACTTCAATCCGCAGGATCTGCCAATCAAGCTGGCTATCGTGGGGCGTCCAAACGTAGGTAAGTCTACACTTACTAACCGTATTCTGGGTGAAGAGCGCGTGGTCGTTTACGACATGCCTGGCACCACGCGCGACAGCATCTACATCCCGATGCAGCGCGATGAACGTGAGTATGTCCTCATTGACACCGCCGGGGTACGTAAGCGCGGGAAAATCACCGATGTGGTGGAAAAATTCTCCGTTATCAAAACCCTGCAGGCGATTGAAGATGCCAACGTCGTTATGCTGGTCATTGATGCGCGTGAAGGAATCTCCGATCAGGATCTCTCTCTGCTCGGCTTTATCCTCAATAGTGGGCGCTCACTGGTTATCGTGGTCAACAAATGGGATGGCCTGAGCAATGAAGTGCGCGAGCAGGTGAAAGAGACCCTCGACTTCCGTCTGGGCTTTATCGACTTTGCGCGCGTGCACTTTATTTCTGCCCTGCACGGCAGCGGCGTCGGTAACCTGTTCGAATCCGTGCGTGAAGCCTATGACAGCTCCACCCGCCGTCAGAGCACCGCCATGCTGACCCGCATCATGAATATGGCTGCGGAAGACCATCAGCCGCCGCTGGTACGCGGTCGCCGCGTGAAGCTGAAATATGCTCACGCCGGGGGTTATAACCCGCCAATCGTGGTGATCCACGGCAACCAGGTGAAAGACCTGCCGGATTCCTACAAGCGCTATCTGATGAACTACTTCCGTAAATCGCTGGACGTGATGGGCACGCCTATCCGCATCCAGTTCAAGGAAGGGGAAAACCCGTTCGCTAACAAGCGCAACACCCTGACGCCGAACCAGATGCGTAAGCGTAAGCGTTTGATTAAGCACATTAAGAAAAGCAAATAAGCTTTGCTGAACTCACAAAAGCCCGCGCATGTTGCGGGCTTTTTTTTGCCCAATCATACCGCCGGTTTTCTCTGTGTGATGTCAATCACTATTCACTTTTAACCATGTTTAAAACTAAGAAAGTAGACAATCGTCGAATTTTCGTCTTAAAGTCCCGGGCCCGGTACTAGACAAAACTAGTTTCTGGTTATCAAATGGTTAACTAACTTTTCGCCGCATGTAAAAAATCGGTCAGATACGTAACTGGCCGGCGTACTTGCTGGTGTTTACAAGCACGACACATACCTTTCGGGAGAATTATGCAATCCTCTGTTAATCAAAAAGAGAGCCGAACGTTCTTCGGCCATCCGTATCCGCTCGGTTCACTGTTTTTCACCGAGATGTGGGAGCGTTTCTCGTTTTACGGCATTCGTCCGTTACTGATCCTGTTTATGGCCGCCACCGTCTATGACGGCGGGATGGGCCTGGCCCGTGAAAACGCCTCGGCGATTGTCGGTATCTTTGCCGGGACCATGTACCTGGCCGCGCTGCCGGGGGGCTGGCTGGCGGATAACTGGCTTGGGCAGCAGAGAGCCGTCTGGTACGGTTCAATTCTGATTGCGCTCGGCCACCTGTCGATTGCGCTGTCGGCCATCATGGGTGACAACCTGTTCTTTATCGGCCTGATGTTCATCGTGCTCGGCTCTGGCCTGTTCAAGACCTGTATCTCGGTCATGGTGGGGACTCTGTATAAAAAAGGCGATGCGCGTCGTGACGGCGGTTTCTCGCTGTTCTATATGGGCATCAACATGGGCTCGTTCATTGCCCCGCTGATTTCCGGCTGGCTGATTAAAACCCACGGCTGGCACTGGGGCTTTGGTATTGGCGGCATCGGGATGCTGGTGGCGCTGATTATCTTCCGCGTGTTTGCGGTTCCGGCGATGAAACGCTACGACAGCGAAGTCGGTCTGGATTCCACCTGGAACAGTCCGGTGGTGAAGCGTAATGGCGTGGGCATCTGGCTGCTGGTGCTGGCGGCAGGTGTGGCAACGCTCGTGACGCTGATTGCGCAGGGCGTGATTGTGATTAACCCGGTCGCGGTAGCCAGCGTGCTGGTCTACGTGATTGCGGCGTCTGTTGCCCTCTACTTTATTTATCTGTTTGTTTTTGCTGGCCTGAACCGTAAAGAACGCGCCAGACTGCTGGTGTGCTTTATTCTGCTGGTCTCAGCGGCGTTCTTCTGGTCTGCGTTTGAGCAGAAGCCAACCTCGTTCAACCTGTTTGCCAACGACTACACTAACCGCATGATCGGTGATTTTGAAATCCCGGCGGTTTGGTTCCAGTCGATTAACGCGCTGTTCATCATCCTGCTGGCCCCGGTGTTCAGCTGGGCATGGCCGAAGCTCGCGACGAAGAACATCCGCCCGAGCAGTATCACCAAATTCGTGATCGGTATTCTGTGTGCGGCAGCGGGCTTTGGCCTGATGATGCTGGCGGCACAGAATGTACTGAGCAACGGTGGGGCGGGGGTGTCGCCGTTCTGGCTGGTGGGCAGTATCCTGATGCTGACGCTGGGTGAACTGTGCCTGAGCCCGATCGGTCTGGCGACCATGACCCTGCTGGCGCCGGAAAGAATGCGCGGCCAGATGATGGGTCTGTGGTTCTGCGCCAGTGCCTTGGGTAACCTGGCGGCCGGCCTGATCGGCGGTCACGTGAAGGCCGACCAGCTGGACATGCTGCCGGATCTCTTCGCCCGCTGCTCCATCGCGCTGTTGATTTGTGCCGCGGTGCTGATCGTCCTCATTGTTCCGGTGCGTCGTATGCTGGAAAATGCGCAAACGAAACCGGCAGCTAGCGCCTCATAAACCTCAGCGTGCCGGGGCTGGCGTTACGCCCCGGCACGTTATTCCCTGAGGTGAAAATATGCAGTTAGGATTTGTTGGTCTTGGTGCGGTAGTGGAGACAGCGTATCTGCCCGCATTGCGTAACCTGTATGGCCGCCCGGTTCGTTGTTTCGGGTTTGATGTTCTCCCGGCAAAGCACCCTGAAGGCGTGACGCGCTGCGCCTCGCTTGCGGAACTGCTTGCCACCCCGCTTGATACCCTCTTTATCACTACCGCATCGCTGCACCATCTTGAGGTGCTTGAGCAGGCGATCGCCTCACCGATCTCCCGGATTGTGATAGAAAAACCGATTGTCGCCACGCTTCCCCAAATAGATAAGCTTAATGCGCTGCTGGCCACGCCCGGTGCGGCATCCCGCGTGCTGGCGCTCGACCACTGGATGGCGCGCATCGAAACGGTGAAGCGCTCGCTGGTCGATCATTTTTCTGACGTCGTCAGAATTGAAGGCTTTTTGCAGGAGCCAAGCGGGTATAACGCTGTCGGCGAACCCATCGCGCTTAATTTCTCCACCGGTGAACCGGATACCAGAACGCTTCGTCACCCTGATGGCGTGATTCTGGATATCGGTACGCATGTGCTGGCGATGCTGCGTGAAACGATGTGCTTTCTGGGGGGCGATGAGGAGATGACGCTACAGGTCGTTGCCGCTAAAGACCGTCTGGGCCGCGCTATTGCAAAAGGAGACCTGACCACGGCAGAAGGTGAAGCGCATCTTCAGGGAAGCATCAGCGGCGTACCGGTGGACATCTGGCTTAACAAATACGCAGGACCTGCGGGCGGGCAAAAAGGCTTGCGTCTGCATCTGCGTGACGGGCGCACCATCAGTCATGACCGGCGCGGCGCGGAAGATGTGCTGGAGGTCATTGAGGGGGATGATATCCAGCGCTGGTCTCTCCCCGGCACAATCTACGAGCACTGTCTTGCGGGACATATTCTTGGCGATAAAAGTCTGTTTGAGCGGGATCCGCAGGAGGTGAGCCGTACCACGCGCCGTCGGATCGAGGAAGTTGCGCTGCTGCTGACCTTGCAGCAACAGTTGCGTGGTCCGCACTGAACGCAACGTGGTAAAATTACCCCAGACCTGGATGCTTTGAAGGAGTCACCATGACGATTACCTGCCCGGATTGCCAGGCAACGCTGGAGCCCCAGAATGGGGTGGCGCACTGCGAGAACTGTAACAAAGACATTGCGCTTGAAGCCCGTTGCCCGGAGTGCCATCAGCCGCTCCAGGTTTTAAAAGCCTGTGGCGCGGTGGATTATTTCTGCCAGAACGGCCACGGCTTAATCTCTAAAAAGCGCGTGGAGTTTATTCCGGCAGAACGTTAATCACACACGCAGCCTTCGCCTTTCTGCCACAGTTCGACCAGCGACTCGGGTGCTTCCTGCTCGGGCACCAGCACGATGATATCGGCATAATGTGCCTGATTCTGCCCGGTCCAGATAATCTGGATGCGGAAATAGCGCTGGTCACCGCTGCCGGGTGACGTGGCTTGCCCGGGCGGCTGGCCGCGTGGAAACGCCTGCTCCAGGATGCTCACCAGGCGCTGGCGCTGGGCTTCATTGAGCGAGGACAGCGCGATGGTGCGCTGACCGCTCAGCTTAGGAATAAAAGCGACGCCGCCTTCCCGGGCCAGCTCAACTACGGCGTCATCCGTCAGTTCCGGAACCTGCATTTACAGCACTCCCACCTGTTCCCAGGCTTGTTTTATGGCCGCTCCGACGTCGCTACCGGAGCGTTTCTCTCCGTGCGCGATCGTTAGTTTTGCAAAGGCCTCAAAATCTGCATCCTGCGCCAGATTGCGATCGCAAACTGTGTCGTACCAGGCATAACCCGCTTTTTCCCATGCGTGACCGCCGATCGCCGTCGCGGCCAGATAAAACGCCCGGTTGGGGATACCGGAGTTCAGATGCACGCCGCCGTTATCCTCGCGCGTTTTAATGAAATCTTTCATGTGCGCGGGCTGCGGATCTTTGCCGAGCAGCGGGTCATCGTAGGCGGTGCCGGGTTCAGACATCGAGCGCAGCCCTTTGCCGTTAATTCCTGCGGCCAGCAGCCCTTCACCAATCAGCCAGTCTGCTTTATCGGTGGTTTGCTTCAGATGATACTGTTTCACCAGCGAGCCAAACACGTCAGAGAGAGACTCGTTTAGCGCGCCCGACTGTTCAAAATAGATCAGTCCGGCCTCGGTCTCGGTTACGCCGTGGCTCAGCTCGTGCGCCACCACGTCAATGGCAATCGTGAAGCGATTAAATATTTCCCCGTCGCCGTCGCCAAATACCATCTGCTGACCATTCCAGAAGGCGTTCTGATATTCCCGGCCGTAGTGAACGGTCCCGGTCAAAATAAGCCCTTTATTATCGAGTGAATCGCGCTGATATTCTTTCCAGAAGAAATCATGGGTAATCCCTAAATACGCGTAGGCTTCATCGACCGCGACATCGCCATTCGACGGCTGACCCTCATAACGCACCTGGGTACCCGGCAGCTCCTGGGTTTGCTTCGCATCGTAAATATCGCGCTCAAGCTGACCGGCTTTATTCACGTGCGGGGCGGCGGGCTTGCCCGGCATATGGGCCATTAACGTCTGCACGTGGGTTAAGGTCTGACGGGCGCAGCGCTGCTGCGGCTCGGAACCCGTTTCGATAATACGACGCAGAATATAAGGGGGAATAACGCTATAAAGATGGGTCATGCAGCTCTCCTTATTAAAAAAGGGAATAGCTGCAGTATAGTAAGTAACCGGCGAAGAATTATCCGGTTTTGCGCTGACGCGTCTTTTTCACCGGTTTAATTGATTTCACTTCGCTTTCTACCCAGCCGTCAGACAGGCGGGTGGTCAGCACATCCCCGGCTTTGACCTGTTTGGTTTGTTTCAGCACTTTCCCGTCCGTCGCGGTGGTGACGCTATAGCCGCGCGCCAGCGTGGAGAGGGGGCTGACCGCTTCAAGATGGGTCACCGCATTGCCAAAACGTTCGCGGGTGGTACTCAGCCGGGCGCGGAGAGTCTCCGCCAGACGAAACTCCAGCTGCTGAATCCGCGTTTGTGCGCGGTAAATTTTCGGCTGCGGATTTTGCTGGTTAAGGCGCTGCGTCACGCGCTGCTGGCGCGAAACCGCGCGTTTCAGCTGAGTATCCAGCGCGATATTCATGCGCTGGCGCAGACGATCCAGCACCGTCTGCTGACGCGCCAGGCGCAGCTGCGGGTGCTGCTGCTGCAGACGATGATGAAGCTGGGTAAAGCGACGGGTACGGTTGGCGAGGAAGTAGTCCATCGCCATTTCAAGGCGCTGCTGGCCGTTCTGGATCTGACGCAGCAGCTCCAGCTGGTTACGACTCACCACTTCTGCCGCCGCGGAAGGCGTAGGCGCACGTAAATCCGCGACAAAATCGGCTATCGTCACGTCCGTTTCATGCCCGACGGCACTCACGACCGGGATAAGGCTGGCAAAGATTGCCCGCGCCACGCGCTCGTCGTTAAAGCTCCACAGGTCTTCCAGCGAGCCGCCACCGCGCCCGACGATGAGTACGTCACACTCGTGGCGCGCGTTGGCCAGCGCAATGGCGCGCACAATCTGGCCCGGCGCATCGTCGCCCTGCACGGCGGTCGGGTAGATGATGACAGGCAGGGAAGGGTCGCGACGCTTGAGGACGTGTAAAATATCATGCAGTGCCGCACCGGTTTTTGAGGTGATAACCCCAACGCAGTGGGCAGGAGAGGGCAGCGGTTTTTTAAACTGCTGGTCGAAAAGCCCCTCGGCAGAAAGCGTTGCTTTTAACTGCTCATACTTCTGCTGCAACAGCCCTTCGCCCGCAGGCTGCATGCTCTCGACGATAATTTGATAATCACCGCGCGGTTCATACAGGGTAATATTGGCGCGAACCAGAACCTGCTGGCCGTGCTGCGGACGAAACGTCACGCGGCGGTTGCTGTTGCGGAACATCGCGCAGCGCACCTGGGCGGTGTCGTCTTTTAAGGTAAAGTACCAGTGGCCGGAAGAGGGCTGCGTGAAGTTAGAGATTTCACCGCTGATCCAGACCTGCCCCATTTCCTGCTCAAGCAGCAAACGCACCGTCTGATTCAGGCGGCTGACGGTATAAATTGAGGGGGATTGAGAGGATAACATGTGAGCGGGATCAAATTCTAAATCAGCAAGTTATTCAGTCGATAGTAACCTGCTGAGAGGCAATCGCAAGCATTTTTTTTAAAAAAGTGTAGATGCAATCGGTTACGCTCTGTATAATGCCACGGCAATATTTAACCACCCAGGTCAGAGATATTGCCCATGCTACGTATCGCTAAAGAAGCACTGACGTTTGACGACGTCCTCCTCGTTCCCGCTCATTCCACCGTTCTGCCGAATACTGCCGACCTCAGCACGCAGTTGACGAAAACCATTCGTCTGAACATTCCTATGCTCTCCGCGGCAATGGACACCGTGACTGAAGCGCGCCTGGCTATCGCCCTGGCACAGGAAGGCGGCATTGGCTTTATCCATAAAAACATGTCTATCGAGCGTCAGGCGGAAGAAGTTCGCCGCGTGAAGAAACATGAATCCGGCATTGTGTCTGACCCTCAGACCGTTCTGCCAACCACCACCCTGCACGAAGTGAAAGCCCTGACCGAACGTAACGGCTTCGCCGGTTACCCGGTTGTGACCGAAGATAACGAGCTGGTTGGCATCATCACCGGCCGTGACGTGCGCTTCGTGACTGACCTGAACCAGCCTGTCAGCGTCTACATGACGCCAAAAGAGCGTCTGGTGACCGTTCGCGAAGGTGAAACCCGCGACGTAGTGCTGGCGAAAATGCACGAAAAACGCGTTGAGAAAGCGCTGGTTGTCGATGCGAACTTCCATCTGCGCGGCATGATCACCGTGAAAGATTTCCAGAAAGCAGAACGTAAACCTAACGCCTGTAAAGACGAGCATGGCCGTCTGCGCGTGGGTGCAGCGGTTGGTGCCGGTGCCGGTAACGAAGAGCGTGTTGATGCGCTGGTGGCTGCGGGCGTTGACGTCCTGCTGATCGACTCCTCTCACGGCCACTCCGAAGGCGTTCTGCAGCGTATTCGTGACACCCGTGCTAAGTACCCGGACCTGCAGATCATCGGCGGCAACGTGGCAACAGGCGCAGGCGCTCGTGCGCTGGCTGATGCCGGCTGCAGCGCGGTGAAAGTAGGTATCGGTCCAGGCTCTATCTGTACTACCCGTATCGTCACCGGCGTGGGCGTTCCGCAGATCACCGCTGTGTCTGACGCGGTTGAAGCGCTGGAAGGCACCGGTATTCCGGTTATCGCTGACGGCGGTATCCGCTTCTCTGGCGACATCGCGAAAGCCATCGCCGCGGGCGCTGCTGCCGTGATGGTGGGCTCCATGCTGGCCGGTACCGAAGAATCCCCGGGTGAAATCGAACTCTACCAGGGCCGTTCTTACAAATCCTATCGTGGGATGGGCTCCCTGGGCGCGATGTCCAAAGGTTCCTCTGACCGTTACTTCCAGACCGATAACGCCGCTGACAAACTGGTGCCGGAAGGTATCGAAGGCCGCGTTGCTTATAAAGGCCGTCTGAAAGAGATCATTCACCAGCAGATGGGCGGCCTGCGCTCCTGTATGGGTCTGACCGGCTGTGGTACCATTGACCTGCTGCGTACCAAAGCGGAATTCGTACGCATCAGCGGTGCGGGTATCCAGGAGAGCCACGTTCACGACGTGACGATCACCAAAGAGTCCCCGAACTATCGTCTGGGCTCCTGATTTTTCTTCGCCCGACCTCGTGTCGGGCGATTTATTTAATCTGTTTCACTTGCCTCGGAATTAGCGTCAATGACGGAAAACATTCATAAACATCGCATCCTCATCCTCGATTTTGGTTCTCAGTACACTCAGCTGGTGGCGCGTCGCGTACGTGAACTGGGCGTTTACTGCGAACTGTGGGCGTGGGATGTCACGGAAGCACAGATTCGCGAATTCAATCCAAGCGGCATCATCCTGTCCGGCGGCCCGGAAAGCACCACCGAAGAGAACAGCCCGCGCGCGCCGCAGTACGTGTTCGAAGCAGGCGTGCCGGTATTCGGCGTCTGCTACGGTATGCAGACCATGGCCATGCAGCTGGGCGGCCACGTAGAAGGCTCTAACGAGCGTGAGTTCGGCTATGCACAGGTAGAAGTCGTCACCGACAGCGCACTGGTACGTGGTATCGAAGACTCCCTGACCGCTGACGGCAAACCGCTGCTGGACGTGTGGATGAGCCACGGCGACAAGGTCACCGCTATCCCGTCTGACTTCGTGACCGTTGCCAGCACCGAAAGCTGCCCGTTCGCGATCATGGCGAACGAAGAAAAGCGCTTCTACGGCGTGCAGTTCCACCCGGAAGTGACCCACACCCGTCAGGGTATGCGCATGCTGGAGCGCTTCGTGCGCGACATCTGCCAGTGTGAAGCGCTGTGGACCCCGGCAAAAATCATCGACGACGCCGTGGAGCGTATCCGCCAGCAGGTTGGTGATGACAAAGTGATCCTCGGCCTCTCCGGCGGCGTCGACTCCTCCGTGACCGCGATGCTGCTGCACCGTGCCATCGGCAAAAACCTGACCTGCGTCTTCGTGGACAACGGTCTGCTGCGTCTGAACGAAGCCCAGCAGGTGATGGACATGTTCGGTGACCACTTCGGTCTGAACATCGTTCATGTGGAAGGCGAGCAGCGCTTCCTGGACGCGCTGAAAGGCGAGAACGATCCGGAAGCCAAGCGTAAAATCATCGGCCGCGTATTCGTGGAAGTGTTCGACGAAGAAGCGCTGAAGCTGGAAGACGTTAAATGGCTGGCACAGGGCACTATCTATCCTGACGTGATTGAATCAGCTGCTTCAGCAACCGGTAAAGCACACGTCATCAAATCTCACCACAACGTGGGCGGCCTGCCGAAAGAGATGAAGATGGGTCTGGTTGAACCGCTGCGCGAGCTGTTCAAAGATGAAGTACGCAAGATCGGTCTGGAACTGGGTCTGCCGTACGACATGCTCTACCGTCACCCGTTCCCGGGCCCGGGGCTCGGCGTGCGCGTACTGGGTGAAGTGAAGAAAGAGTACTGCGACCTGCTGCGTCGCGCAGACGCGATCTTCATCGAAGAGCTGCACAAAGCTGACCTTTACAACAAGGTAAGCCAGGCGTTCACCGTGTTCCTGCCGGTTCGCTCTGTCGGCGTGATGGGTGATGGCCGTAAGTACGACTGGGTTGTCTCCCTGCGTGCGGTGGAAACCATCGACTTCATGACCGCGCACTGGGCGCACCTGCCGTATGACTTCTTAGGCCGCGTGTCTAACCGCATCATCAACGAAGTGAACGGTATTTCCCGCGTGGTGTATGACATCAGCGGTAAGCCACCGGCTACGATTGAATGGGAATAAGCAGATAACTCTTCCTGTGTTTTCATGAACAGGTAAAAGTGAATTTAACCCTCTTTTTTACAGAGGGTTTTTTATTGTCACCTCAAACCACCTCATAGGGAGATAGTGTTTGATTTCCTTTGGGAGTTCTGCTCTTTGTAAAACGGCTCTCACTCTGTGCTATGCCTTGGCAAAGGGACTGAAGGGCGTATTCGCCCCTCAGTCCTGCTCCGCGGAGATGACTGTGCTATTATCCCGTAAATTGACCAGCTAAACATCTACACGACTGTAAAATTTCCTGTCAAAATTCAAAAATACGAAGTTTAGAACTAATTTCGTCATTTTTTAATATATTTTATAAAGCGTACATTTAAGTAAAGCTTTCTACAAAGCCTTTTAACTCTTTCAAAGAATATGGGGGAATTCGAGTATGTGCAATTCGATGACATGTTGGGCACAGCGAAATAAGGTCATCTAAAATTGTTTTTCTTTTTCCTAAACTGATTGGATTTATGTGGTGACAATCTATAATGTATTTATTGTTTACGAAGTATCGTTTCTCACATGACTGACAAGTGTAGTTATCCTTTTTCTTCCGTGCTTCAGCTAATTTTTTATCTCTTGCACTTGTCATTCGACTTGAGTCTTTTCTATATCCCTCTTCGGCTTCAGTTGAGTCGGGATCTAAATATCTAGGATTTACCTGTCCTTCGTTTTTCAAATATATCCTTTCGAAGCCCCCATTGCCTTTTCCAACAAAAGAAGTCCAGTTTGTATTTGTTTTTAAGGCTAATTTCAGATTTTTTATGTAGATTCGATAGCGCGGATATTGCTTTCCTTTTCTTTCGGTATACTCTTCAGCTTTTTTTTCGACAAATTCACCAATGTAGATATGATTAAGGGTGCTTGTTTGGTGAAAAACAATTACATAATCATCGACCCTGTCTTTTGATACAACCCAACAACCAGTAGATGATAATCCCTTATGATCGATGAAAAAGTTGTGCCCCTTGGTTTTGACAGCAACAGCTGTACAACCTTTAGGCAAAATATCTAAATATGAATCCATTTTAAACTCCATATGAATTGTTCTTTCTGCATATTTATTTCTGATTAGTATTCGATTGGGGATAATATCCCTCTGATCTCACGCTTGCTCATACAGTTTTTGTTTATCCCTCACTTCCCTTCACCCAACCGATAAGCCAGTGCCACCACCAGCGACTGCACCAGGCACAGCGTCGCCGACTGGGACCGAAACGCGTCCACCTGTGCCTCTTTCACTACAAAGCAAAGATCGCTGAACGTCGCCAGCGGGCTGATCTGGCTGTCCGTAATCACAATCTGCCGCGCGCCGACGCTGGCGGCGGTTTCGCTGACCATCACCGTCTCTTCCGCATACGGCGAGAAGCTGATCGATACCACAATGTCGCGCGCCTTAATGCGGCTGATCTGCTCGCGCAGCATCCCACCCATACCGTCGAGCAGAATAGGGCGACACTCCAGGTGGCTCAGGGCATAGGTGAGGTAGGCCGCGACGCTAAAGGAGCGGCGCAGACCGGCGATGTAGATGGTGTCGGCGTCGGCCAGCAGCTGTACCGCGCGCTCCAGCATTTCCGGTTCGGCGCGGGCGGCCAGCTGCTGTAGCGCCTGGGCGTTTGAACGGGCGAACTCCTGCAGGATATCGAGCGGGGTTTCGGGCACGGCCTCGCTCTCCATTTCGCGGAACAGCCGGGCACGGTCGCTGTAGCTGGCGGTCTCCTCCACCAGGTTCATGCGAAACAGCTGTTTCATTTCGTTGAAGCCGGTGAAGTCAAAGGCGTTGGCGAAGCGGATCAGCGTCGAGGGCGGCACGTCGGCGCGCTCGGCAATCACGGCAACCGTATCAAAGGCCACGCTGTTCGTATTATCCAGCACATAGCGGGAGACCTGCTGCAGCCTCTTGCTCAGGCTATCGTAGCGATCGCGGATTTGCTGCTGCAGTTCGTTCAGGCTGGTTGCTGTCGTCATGTTATCCCCCAAATACAGTCCTGTGATTCTAAACGCAAAACCGCGTCTTTTAAATGTCGGCCATCCATCTGGCAGCAAAAATGAAACAGAAGCTTCAGTCATTCCCACGCCCGAAATGCCTTAATAGCGCACGCTGCGTCAGTATTGTTGGCTGTTAACATAAAAATCCATCCTTGATCACAATAATCATCATTTATTTTATTTCAACTTAAAATGGAATATTTGTTTCATATATAGTGTTCGGTACACAGTGTTCAGGTAACAGTCACGTATCAACAGCGAGAGGTTAAGGATGGAGACGGTAGCGAATTTTATTCACGGCGAATGTGTCACCGGTTCAGGCCAGCGCGTTCAGGCGATCTTCAACCCGGCCACCGGCAAGCAGATCCGCCAGGTGGTGATGAGTACGGCACAGGAAACGGAGCAGGCAATTGCCGCCGCGCAGCAGGCGTTTCCTGCGTGGGCGCGTCATGCTCCGCTTAAGCGCGCGCGCGTGATGTTCCGCTTCAAGGCGCTGCTGGAAGAGAACATGGATCGCCTGGCCCGTCTCATCAGCGAAGAGCACGGCAAGGTCTTCTCCGACGCGGTGGGCGAACTCACCCGTGGTCTGGAAGTGGTGGAATTTGCCTGCGGTATCCCGCATCTGCAAAAAGGTGAGCACTCAGCCAACGTCGGCACCGGCGTTGACAGCCACTCGCTGATGAAGCCGCTCGGGGTCTGCGTTGGGATCACGCCGTTTAACTTCCCGGCGATGGTGCCGATGTGGATGTTCCCGATTGCGCTGGCGACCGGAAACACCTTCGTGCTGAAACCGTCAGAAAAAGATCCCTCCCTGGCGCTCGCGCTGGCGCAGCTGCTGAAAGAGGCCGGCCTGCCGGACGGCGTGTTCAACGTGGTGCAGGGTGACAAAGAGTCCGTTGACGTGCTCCTGACCGACCCGCGCGTGCAGGCGGTGAGCTTTGTCGGCTCCACGCCGATTGCCGAATACATTTACCAGACCGCGTCCGCCCACGGAAAGCGCTGTCAGGCACTGGGTGGCGCGAAAAACCACTGTATTCTCATGCCGGATGCCGACATGGAAATGGCCGCCAACGCCATTATGGGCGCAGGCTTCGGTGCGGCGGGGGAGCGCTGCATGGCGCTCTCGGTGGTGCTGGCGGTGGGGGATAAAACCGCCGATGACCTCTGCGCCCGGCTGGAAAAACAGATTGCCGCCCTGCGCGTCGGGCCGGGTCTGGACCAGACGCCGGAAAACGAAATGGGGCCGCTTATCTCTTCGGCGCACCGCAGCAAGGTGCTGGGCTATATCGACAGCGGGGAAGCGCAGGGCGCGACACTTCGCGTGGACGGTCGCAGCTTCAGCGTGCAGGGACACGAGCAGGGCTATTTCGTCGGGCCGACGCTGTTTGATAACGTCACTCCGGAGATGACCATCTATAAAGAAGAGATTTTCGGCCCGGTGCTTTCTGTGGTGCGCGTAGCAGATTACGCCAGCGCGGTGGACCTGATTAACCGCCATGAATATGGTAATGGTTCGGCAATCTTCACCCGTGACGGCGGCTGCGCGCGTCGCTTCTGCGAAGAGGTGCAGGCGGGCATGGTCGGGGTCAATGTGCCGATCCCGGTGCCGATGGCATTCCACAGTTTCGGTGGCTGGAAGCGCTCTATCTTTGGTGCGCTCAACGTCCACGGCAACGACGGTGTGCGTTTCTACACCCGAATGAAAACCATCACCGCACGCTGGCCGGAAATGCAGCAGGAGACAGGCGCTGCGTTCTCCATGCCAACGCTGGGCTGACAGGAGGCGTTATGCAAACCGAACGTATGACTATGGCCCAGGCGCTGGTCCGATTCCTTAATCAACAATACGTCAGCGTGGATGGCGACGAAATGCCCTTCGTGGAGGGCGTGGCGACTATTTTCGGGCACGGTAACGTACTCGGCATCGGCCAGGCGCTGGAACAAGATCCGGGCCATTTGCAGGTGATGCAGGGCTGCAACGAGCAGGGCATTGCCCATATGGCGACGGGATTCGCCAAACAGCACCGCCGTCAGCGCATTTTCGCCGTCACCTCCTCCGTCGGGCCGGGCGCCGCCAATATGGTGACCGCGGCGGCAACCGCTACGGCGAACCGCATTCCGCTGTTATTGCTGCCGGGCGATATCTACGCCAGCCGCCAGCCGGACCCGGTGCTGCAGCAGATCGAGCAGTATCACGATCTCAGCATCAGCACCAACGACTGCTTTCGTCCGGTCTCTCGCTACTGGGACCGTATCAACCGTCCCGAGCAGCTGATGAGCGCCATGCTAAGCGCGATGCGAACGCTTACTGACCCCGCCAATACCGGGGCGGTGACCCTCTGCCTGCCGCAGGACGTGCAGGGGGAAGCCTGGGATTATCCCCTGAGCTTCTTCGCGCGCCGCGTGCACCACATCGAACGTCGTCCGCCTGACCCGCAGCGTCTGGCGCAGGCGCGGGCGCTGATCGCCCGCAAGCGTCGTCCGCTGGTGGTGTGCGGCGGCGGCGTGCGCTATTCCGGCGCGCATGAGGCGTTTCGCGAATTTGTCGAGACGCTGCAGCTGCCGTTTGCCGAAACCCAGGCCGGGAAGGGGGCGCTGGTAAGTGACCACCCACTTAACCTGGGTGGCGTTGGGGTGACGGGGGGACTGGCGGCCAACCAGCTCGCGCCCCAGGCGGATTTAGTGATTGGCATCGGCACGCGCCTCACGGACTTTACCACCGGCTCCAAGGCGCTCTTTTCCCATCCGGACGTCGAATTTCTGCTGCTGAACGTGGCGGAGTTCGACGCCCTGAAGCTGGACGCCACCGCACTGATCGCCGATGCCCAAACCGGGCTTCAGGCTTTAACCCACGCGCTCAGGGATTATCGCAGTAGCTGGGGAGACGCGATCGCCGAGGCGAAATCCGCGTGGCGCGACGAGTGCCGTCGCCTGTGGGATCGCCAGTGGCATCCTGCTGATGCGCCCGAAGTGGCGGGGCACCTGGATAGCCAGCTGGTGGAATACGGCGAAACGCTCAACACTCGCCTGACCCAGACGCGGGTGCTGGGGCTGATCAACCAGCATATTGAAGATAACGCCATCGTGGTGGGGGCGGCCGGATCGCTGCCGGGCGATTTACAGCGGCTCTGGCAGGTGAAAACGCCGGATAGCTATCACCTGGAATACGGATACTCCTGCATGGGCTACGAGATTGCGGCGGCCATCGGTGCGAAGCTCGCCAGACCCGACCAGCCGGTGTACGCCATGGTGGGGGATGGCTCGTACATGATGCTGCACTCCGAGCTGCAAACCGCGGTGCAGGAGGGGATTAAGGTCACCGTTCTGCTGTTTGATAACGCCAGCTTTGGCTGCATTAACAATCTGCAGATGGGGCACGGCATGGGGAGCTTTGGCACCGAAAACCGCCATCGCAACCCGGAAACCGGACGGCTGGACGGGCCGCTGGTGAAGGTCGATTTTGCCCAAAACGCGGAAAGCTACGGCTGCCGCGCGTGGCGGGTGAACGATGAGCAAAGCCTGCTGGCGGCGCTGGAGGCGTCACGCGCGCATCCGGGCCCGACGCTGCTGGACATCAAGGTGCTCCCGAAGACCATGACCCATGACTACGCCTCGTGGTGGCGAACCGGCGACGCGCAGGTGGCGGCGTCTTCTGCCGTGCGTGAAGCCGCTCTGCAAACGCAGGCGCAGGTGAAAAAAGCCCGCCAGTATTAAGTTTTCCCGCCGTAACGAAATTTTCATTTCATTTTTTTGTTTCCCCTCACCCTAACCCTCTCCCTCAGGGAGAGGGGACGAATCGGTGCGGTTTTTACTCCCTCTCCCTGAGGGAGAGGGCTGGGGTGAGGGGGAAATGGCTGTTCTCCTATGTTGTGAGATTGATAACAAAATTTATCTCATTCATCTCAAAAGTGTTAACCCGCACTCAAAAACATAATTTTCACTATTTATAAAAATGAAATAAATGTTTTATTTATAGGGTCGTTAGTTCACAGCATTCACCAACACCGGGAGCCGTTATGTTTAACATTGCTTTACTGGGCGCTGGCCGAATTGGCCAGGTACATGCAGCTAACATCGCCAGCCACGGCGCGACCACGCTCTGGTCCGTGGTTGACCCGAATCAAGAATTTGCCACCCGTCTCGCCACGCAGTATCAGGCCCGTCAGCAGAGCCTGGATGAAGCGATGACCGACCCTAACGTTCACGCCGTGCTGATTGCATCCGCGACCGACACCCATGCCGATCTGATTGAAATGGCCGCCCGCCATGGCAAAGCCATCTTTTGCGAAAAGCCGGTACACCTCGACCTTGCCCGCGTGCGCGACTGCCTGAAAGTGGTCAAAGAGTACGACGTGCCGCTGTTTATCGGCTTTAACCGCCGCTTTGACCCGCAGTTCCGCCGGGTGAAAACCGACGCCCAGGCCGGGCGCATCGGCAAGCCGGAATCGCTGCTGATTATCTCCCGCGACCCGTCTCCGCCGCCTGCAGAGTACGTGCGTGTCTCCGGCGGCATGTTCCGCGATATGACCATTCACGACTTTGATATGGCGCGCTTCATCATGGGCGAAGAGCCGGTGTCGGTCTATGCCCAGGGCAGTAACCTGGTCGATCCGGCGATTGGCGAGGCGGGGGATATCGACACCGCATTTATCGTTCTGAAATATGCCTCCGGCGCGATGGCGACCATCGTCAACAGCCGCCGCTCATCTTACGGATACGACCAGCGCCTGGAGCTGCACGGCTCCGAAGGGCTGCTGTGCGCGGGCAATATTCTGGAAAACCAGGTGCAGCACTACGGCAAACAGGGCTGCACCAGCGCGCTGCCGGAACACTTCTTCCTGCAGCGCTACAAATCCGCTTACGCCGCGGAATGGGAACACTTTGTTGCGGTCCTGCGCGGCGAAGCGGTGCCTGACTGCAGCGGTGATGATGGTGAACGTGCGCTGTACCTCGCGGATAAAGCGCTGGAGTCGCTGCGTAGCCAGCGCGAGATCGTCCTCTAAACACAACCACCCTACACAGAGAGACATAATAATGAAAAAACTGATCGTAGCCGCCCTCATCGCCATGACGTCCGGGGCTGCCCTCGCCGAAAACGAGCAAATTGTTTTCAGTACGCCAAACCTGGCCATGCCGTTTGAAGTACACATGCAGCGCACGGCGGTGAAAGCCGCAAAAGAGATGGGCGTGAAGCTTCAGGTGCTGGACGGGCAGGGCAGTTCACCGAAACAGGTGGCTGACCTGGAAAATGCCATCACCCGTGGGGCGCAGGGCTTTATCGTCTCCCCGAATGACGTAAACGCCGTCTCCAGCGCGGTAGATGAAATTCAGGATGCGAAGCTGCCGGTGGTGACCCTTGACCGCTCCGTCGACAGCCAGAAAAAAGTGCCGCACTTCGGGGCTAACAACTACAAAGGCGGCCAGGCGATTGGCGACTTCGTGAAAACCAAATTCCCCGACGGGGCGGAGATTATTCTGCTGACCGGTCAGCCGGGCTCCTCCTCCAATATTGAACGCACCAAAGGGATCCGCGACAGCCTGAAGGCGGGTGGGGATAAGTACAAGATCGTCGCCGATCAGACCGGAAACTGGATGCGTTCGGAAGGGATGCGCATCGTGGAAAGCGTTCTGCCTTCTCTGCCGAAGCGCCCGCAGGTGATCCTCTCCGCTAACGACGATATGGCGCTGGGCGCGATTGAAGCGCTGCAGAGCCAGGGCGTGAAGCCGGGCGAAATTCTGGTCACCGGTTTTGATGCGGTACCGGAAGCGCTGGCCCGCGTGCGCGACGGCTGGCTGGCGGTAACGGCGGATCAGCGTCCGGGCTTTGCGGTGCAGACGGCGATGAGCCAGCTGGTGGCCAACGTGCGCGAGAAGAAAGCCATCACCGGGGCCGACTACCCGCCGACGCTGATCACCAAAGAGAATCTGCAGCAGGCAGAACGTATCGGTGAGGCCGGTAACTGACGTATCCGCAGCCGCCGCGCGAGCGGCGGCGCACTCTAAAGGAGGAGCAGACCGATGTCGCAACCCTTACTGAAAGTGACCGACCTGGCCAAAAGTTTTTCCGGCGTCTGGGCGCTGAGCAGCGCTCAGCTGACCGTCGGCGCGGGGGAGATCCATGCCCTGCTGGGGGAAAACGGAGCGGGAAAATCCACGCTGCTGAAGGCGCTCGCGGGCGCGCAGCCGCAAACCCGGGGGGATATCTGGTTTAACGGCGAAATGCTGCCGGTGGATGATTCCCCCGTTGAGCGGCAAAACAAGGGCATTATCACCATCTATCAGGAATTTAACCTGCTGCCCAATATGACCGTCGCGGAAAACATGTTTCTCGGGCGCGAACCGCGCAAACGTAACCTGATCGTCGACGAAAAAGCGGTTAACCAGGAGGCGCAGGTCATTCTCGATTACCTGCAGCTGAACGTTGCGCCAACCACGCCGGTGGCCCGCCTGAGCGTCGCCCAGCAGCAGATGGTGGAGATTGCCCGGGCGCTGACCCTCAACGCCAGGCTGATTATCATGGATGAACCTTCTGCCGCGCTGAGCGACAGCGAGGTGGAAAGCCTGCACCGCGTGGTGCGTGAGCTGAAAAACCGCGGGGTGAGCATTATTTACGTTACCCACCGTCTGCATGAAGTTTTCCAGCTCTGCGACCGCTTCACCGTTTTCCAGGACGGCCGTTTCACCGGTACCGGTGCGGTGGCGGAAACCAACGTTGAGCAGCTGATCCGCCTGATGGTCGGGCGCGACGTGGCCTTTAATCGTCGTCCGGCCAGCGAAACGCATCATGAAGACAAACCCGTCCGCCTGGCGGTGAAGGGGCTGAGCCGCGAGAAGCCGCCGCTCGATCCCCACGGCATTGCCCTGCACGACATCAGCTTCCACGTCCACGCCGGGGAAGTGTTAGGGATTGCTGGCCTGGTGGGCGCGGGGCGTACCGAAGTGGCGCGCTGTCTGTTCGGCGCAGATGCCTTTACCTCCGGCAGCTTTGAGCTGGACGGCGTGCCGTACCAGCCGCGCGACCCGCTCTACGCCCTCGATCAGGGCGTGGCGCTGGTACCGGAAGACCGTAAAAAAGAGGGGGCGGTGCTGGGGCTGTCGATTCGCGACAACCTGTCGCTCTCCTGCCTCTCCTCGCTGCTGCAGTGGCGCTGGTTCGTGAATACCCGCAAAGAGGACGACCTGATTGAGTCCTACCGCCAGGCGCTGCAGATCAAAATGGTCAACAGCGCGCAGGAGGTGCGCAAGCTCTCCGGCGGTAACCAGCAAAAGGTGATCCTCGCGCGCTGCATGGCGCTCAATCCCCGGGTGCTGATTGTCGATGAGCCGACGCGCGGTATCGACGTGGGCACCAAATCGGAAGTGCACCAGGTGCTGTTTGAGATGGCGAAAAAGGGCGTGGCGGTGATCGTGATCTCCTCCGATCTGCCTGAAGTGATGGCGGTATCTGACCGGATCATCACCCTCAGTGAAGGGCGGGTGACCGGCGAGATCCACGGTGACGACGCTAACGAAGAACGGCTGATGACGATGATGGCCATCAACCACAACGCCCTGAACGCGGCATAACGGAGTTTCTCATGACGCAGATGATTTCTAAAACGCAGGCCCCGGTCAAACGCGCCGGACGCATCGATCCCATCGCCTTCTTCGAGCGATTCGGAGTGCTGATTTTCATGATCCTGCTGCTGATCTTCTTCCAGTCGCAGAACAGCAACTTTTTCTCTGAACGCAATATTTTCAACATTTTAACCGAAGTCTCCATCTACGGGATCATGGCCGTGGGGATGACTTTCGTCATCCTGACCGCCGGGATCGACCTTTCCGTCGGCTCCATTCTGGCGGTGTGCGCCATGACTGCGGCGTACGTGATCAAGGGCGACAACTTCACCACCGTCGACCCGAACGCCTGGGGTGGCATGAGCTGGCTGATTGGGCTGGGGATTTGTCTGGCGATGGGCACGGCAATTGGCTTCCTGCATGGTCTGGGCGTCACCCGCCTGCGCCTGCCGCCGTTTATTGTCACCCTCGGCGGGATGACCATCTGGCGTGGCCTGACGCTGGTGATTAACGACGGCGCGCCGATTGCCGGTTTCGACCCGGGTTACCGCTGGTGGGGGCGCGGGGAGTTGCTCGGCATCTCCATTCCCATCTGGATATTCGCCCTCGTCGCCCTCGGGGGGTATCTGGCGCTGCATAAAACCCGCTGGGGCCGTTTCGTCTACGCCATTGGCGGAAACCCGGAGGCGGCACGCCTGGCGGGGGTGAACGTCAAGCGCGTGCTGGTCAGCGTCTACGTGCTGATTGGCTGTCTGGCGGGGCTGGCGGGCTTCATTCTGAGCGCGCGTCTGGGAAGCGCCGAGGCGGTAGCCGGGATCTCCTTTGAGCTGCGCGTCATCGCCTCGGTGGTGATCGGCGGTACCTCGCTGATGGGCGGTTACGGGCGTATTGGCGGCACCATTATCGGCTCCATCATCATGGGCATTCTGATTAACGGCCTGGTGCTGATGAACGTCTCAGCCTACTACCAGCAAATTATCACCGGATTAATTATCGTTCTGGCGGTGGCGTTTGACACCTACGCCAAGAGCCGTCGCGGCGCACTGTGAGGATCATGATGAAAGAGGTTCGTATTGGATTGATTGGCACCGGGTATATCGGCAAGGCGCACGCCATCGCCTATGCCCAGGCCCCGACGGTGTTCAACCTGCGCGGCAGGCTGGTGCGCGAGATGGTGGCGGAAGTTACGCCGGAACTGGCGGCAGCGCGGGCGCAGGCGTTTGGCTTCAACCGCTCCACCGGGAACTGGCGGGCGCTGGTGGCCGACCCGGCCATTGACGTGGTGGATATTTGCTCTCCCAACCATCTGCATAAAGAGATGGCGCTGGAGGCGATCCGTCACGGCAAACACGTTTACTCCGAAAAGCCGCTGGCGCTCAACGCCCATGACGCGCGTGAAATGGTCGACGCCGCAAAGCGGGCAGGGGTGAAAACGCTGGTGGGGTTCAACTACATGAAAAACCCGACCGCGCAGCTGGCGAAGGAGATTATTGCGCGCGGCGAGATTGGCGAGGTGATCCACTTCTACGGCACTCACAACGAAGATTATATGGCCGACCCGCTCTCGCCCATTCACTGGCACTGCTTCAAAGAGACCGCAGGCCTGGGGGCGCTGGGTGACCTCGCGGCGCATATCGTCAATATGGCCCAGTACCTGGTGGGAGATATCGAGCAGGTCTGCGGCGACCTGAAGATCGTGGTCCCGGCACGTCCGGCGAAGGCGGGTTCGGCAGAAATGATTGCCGTCGAAAACGAGGATCAGGCCCACGCGATGGTGCGTTTTGCGGGCGGGGCGCAGGGCGTCATTGAAACCTCCCGCGTCGCCTGCGGCCGCAAGATGGGGCTGTCGTATGTCATCACCGGGACGAAAGGTGCCATCAGTTTCACTCAGGAGCGCATGGCCGAGCTGAAGCTCTATCTGCATGACGACCCGGTGAACCGTCAGGGGTTCCGCACGCTGCTCGTCGGCCCGGCTCACCCGGACTACGGTGCGTTCTGCATGGGTGCAGGCCATGGGATTGGCTTTAACGATCAAAAAACGGTGGAGGTGCGTGACCTGGTGGACGGGATTGCCGCCGACGCGCCGATGTGGCCGGACTTCGAAGAGGGCTGGAAGGTGTCTCGCGTGCTGGACGCGATAGCACTCTCACACCTGGAAGGCCGCTGGCTGAACGTGAACGACATTGTCTGAAGAGGGTTCAACGTGGAAAAGCAGTTTGATGTGATATGCATGGGCCGCGTGGCGGTAGACCTCTACAGTCAGCAAATTGGCGCCCGTCTGGAAGATGTGTCGAGCTTCGCCAAATATCTTGGCGGGTCGTCCGGCAACGTGGCGTACGGCACCGCGCGACAGGGGTTACGCTCGTCGATGCTGGCGCGCGTCGGCGATGAACATATGGGCCGCTTCCTGCGGGAAGAGTTAAACCAGGTGGGCTGCGATACCAGCCATCTGATTACCGACAAAGAACGCCTCACGGCGCTGGTGCTGCTCGGCATTAAAGACCGGGACACTTTTCCTCTGATTTTTTATCGCGATAACTGCGCGGATATGGCGATTACCGCCAGCGATGTGGACGAAAGTTACATTGCCTCCGCACGGTGTCTTGCCATCACCGGGACTCACCTTTCTCATCCCCAGACCCGCGAGGCGGTGCTGACGGCGCTGGGCTATGCCCGCCGCCACGGCGTGCGCACGGTGCTGGATATCGACTACCGTCCGGTGCTGTGGGGGCTGACCTCCTTAGGTGACGGGGAAACGCGCTTTATCGCCGCCGATAAGGTCACCCGCGAGCTGCAGGAGGTGCTGCACCTCTTCGACGTGATTGTCGGTACCGAGGAGGAGTTCCACATTGCGGGCGGCAGCACCGATACCCTGCAGGCGCTGGGGCAGGTGCGTGGCGTGAGTCAGGCTACGCTGGTCTGCAAACGCGGCGCGCTGGGCTGTTCGGTCTATACCGATGCCATTCCGCCTCGTCTGGACGACGGCCTGACGGTGACCGGCGTGCGCGTCGAGGTGCTGAATGTCCTCGGCGCAGGGGACGCGTTTATGTCCGGCCTGCTGCGCGGTTACCTGAACGACGAAGGCTGGGAGCAGGCGTGCCGCTATGCCAATGCCTGCGGTGCGCTGGTGGTCTCTCGCCACGGCTGCGCTCCGGCGATGCCGAGCAAAACAGAGCTGGATGATTATCTTTCTCGCGCCGCACGTGTTCCGCGCCCGGATCTTGACCCGCGTCTTAACCATCTCCACCGGGTGACGACCCGCCGTCGCGAATGGCCGGAGCTGTGCGTGATGGCTTTCGACCATCGCAGCCAGCTGGAAGAGATGGCGCTGCAGTGCGGTGCGTCGATCGGGCGCATTCCGGCACTGAAGCAACTGATCCTCCAGGCCAGCCGCGAGGCGGCAAACCGCGCCGGGCTGGAGGGTAAAGCCGGTCTGCTGTGCGACGGCACCTTTGGTCAGGATGCGCTAAACGCTATCACCGGAGAAGGGTGGTGGATTGGTCGTCCCATCGAGCTGCCGGGCTCCCGGCCGCTGGAGATGGAGCACGGTAACATCGGCACCCAGCTCATCAGCTGGCCGCAGGAGCACGTGGTGAAATGTCTGGTCTTTTTCCATCCGGAAGATGCCCACGGCCTGCGCCTTGAGCAGGAGCAGAAAATCGCCGAGGTGTACCACGCCTGCTGCCAGTCCGGGCATGAACTGCTGCTGGAGGTGATATTGCCCGCCAGCATGCCGCGCAGCGACGCGCTCTACCTGCGCGCCATCTCCCGTTTCTACAACCTGGGGATTTACCCTGACTGGTGGAAACTGCCGCCGCTCTCAGCCAGCGGCTGGACGGCACTGAACGAGATTATCGAACGTCGGGACCCGCACTGCCGCGGGGTGGTGATCCTCGGTCTGGATGCCCCGGCAGAGCAGCTGCGTGCCGACTTCAAAGCCGCCGCAGGGCAGACGCTGGTTAAAGGCTTCGCCGTGGGGCGCACGCTGTTTGGCGACGCCTCCCGCGCGTGGCTGAAACACGATATTGACGATGCGCAGCTGGTGGCACGCATCCGGGACAACTACCTGCAGCTTATCGCCTGGTGGCGCGAGCGCGGACACGCATAATGGAGACGACAATGAGTGTACAACTGGGCATTAACCCGCTGACGTGGACGAACGACGATCTGCCTTCCCTCGGCGCGGAGACGTCGCTGGAGACCTGCCTGAGCGAAGGCAAAGAGGCCGGTTTTGCCGGTTTCGAACTGGGCAATAAATTCCCGCGCGAGGCGCGCCTGCTCGGCCCGATTTTACAGCGCCACGACCTGCAGCTGGTCTCCGGCTGGTACTCTGGCCGCCTGCTGGAGCGCAGCGTGGAGGAGGAGATCGCCGCCGTGCAGCCCCACCTGATGCTGCTGCGCGAGCTGGGGGCGAAGGTGCTGGTCTTTGCGGAAGTGAGCGGCTGTATTCACGGCGAGCAGCAGACCCCGGTGCATCTGCGCCCGCGCTTCCCGCAGGAACGCTGGAAGGAGTACGGGGAGAAGCTCAGCGAATTTGCCCGCTATACGCAGCAGCAGGGGGTGCAGATTGCCTACCATCACCATATGGGCACGGTGATTGAGTCCGCCGACGACGTGGACAACCTGATGACCCACACCGGTGAGGAAGTGGGGTTACTGCTGGATACCGGCCATCTGACCTTTGCCGGAGCCGACCCGCTGGCGGTGGCGCAGCGATGGGCGTCGCGCATCAACCACGTTCACTGCAAAGACGTGCGTGCCGACGTGCTGGCGGACGTTAAAAACCGTAAAACCAGCTTCCTCGATGCGGTGCTAAGCGGCGTATTTACCGTACCGGGTGACGGCTGCGTCGATTACCCGCCGATCATGCGGCTGCTGAAAGCGCAGGATTATCACGGCTGGCTGGTGGTCGAGGCGGAGCAGGATCCGGCGGTAGCCCATCCGCTGACCTATGCCCGTCTGGGGTATAACAACCTGAGCCGCCTGGCGCACGACGCCGGGCTTATCTGAGGAGGTGACATGTCACGTCTGTTATCACGCTGGCAACAGCCGAATGCTGAGGGGCGCACCCAGTCCGTTACGCCGGAAAGTGCGGGTTGGGGATATGTCGGTTTTGAGGCATATGAATTGCAGGAGGGGCAGGTGCTGACGCTGCCCGCCATCAACGAAGAGCGCTGCCTGGTGCTGGTCGCCGGACGCGCCTCCATCAGAACGCCCTCCGCGCAGTTTAACGATATTGGCGAGCGGATGAGCCCGTTTGAGCGCATTAAGCCGTGGGCGGTGTACGTCACCCCGCAGGAGACGGTGCAGGTGACGGCGCTGACGACGCTGGAGCTGGCCGTCTGTGCTGCGCCGGGCAAAGGCACATACCCGACGCGGCTGATTGCGCCGCAGGACATCGACGGCGAGGCGCGCGGCAAGGGGCAAAACCAGCGCTATGTGCATAACATTCTGCCGGAAGGTAAATCTGCCGACAGCCTGCTGGTAGTGGAGGTCTGGACCAACGAAGGGTGTACCAGTTCCTACCCGAGCCACAAGCACGACACGGATAACCCGCCGCAGGAGACGTACCTGGAGGAGACCTACTACCATCGTCTTAATCCGCAGCAGGGGTTTTGCATGCAGCGCGTCTACACCGACGACAGAACGCTGGACGAGTGCATTGCGGTCTACGACCGTGATGTGGTCATGGTGCCGAAGGGATATCACCCGGTGGCGACGATGGCCGGGTACGACAGCTATTATCTCAACGTGATGGCCGGCCCGGTACGCAAATGGATGTTTACCTGGGAAAAAGACCACGCGTGGATTAATCAGGATTATCCCGCCACAGGCAAGCACTGAAGCGGGTTTTTTGCCGGGTGGCGCTGCGCTTACCCGGCCTGTGAAACGCTTACCTTGCTTCTAACGCCTGCTCAATCGTTCGGGCGATGGCCTCTGGCTGGCTCACCATCGACACGTGACTCGCCGCGACCCCGGTGGTTTTCGCGTGGATCGTCTTCGCCATCGCGCGCTCAAGCGCGGGGTTAATCATCCTGTCATTCTCACTCACCACATACCAGCTCGGCTTATTGTGCCACGCGGCGTGAGTGACCTTTTCGCCAAATGCATCGGCTTTAATTGGCCCCTGCGTGGCGGCGATGGTCAGTTGTTCAGCCGGTTTCACATCCGGTGCGAAATCCTTCCTGACGGCTTCGGTCGGCAGGTATAAGTCGCCGTCAGCCGTTTTAGCGATGCCTGCACTTCCGGGCGGGGCCGGGAAGGTATTCGCCAGCTCTGCCGTCGACTGGCCGGAATCCGGCGCGAACGCCGCCACGTAAACCAGCGATTTAACCCGTGCATCGTTGCCCGCTTCGCTAATCACGGTGCCACCCCAGGAATGACCGACCAGCACGACGTCCCCCTTAGCACGGGCGATGGCGCGCTGGGTGGCCGCAACGTCATCTTTTAGCGACGTAAGCGGGAGCTGAACGGCGATGACCTCGGTATGGTGTTTTTGCAGCCGGGTAATCACCTTATTCCAGCTGCTGCCGTCGGCAAACGCGCCATGTACCAGCACGACGCTGGTTTTATTCTCCGCAAAAGCGCTGGCCGAAAGCGCCAGCAGGCCTGCTGTCAGTACAGACAGTGCTTTCATCTTCAGACTCCTTAAAAATGGTGGATCGCCGCGTGGGGCGGCACGGTGAATTCGATGGTTTTGTGATCGAGGGGCTTATGCGTCGGATCGGCCAGAATAATCGTCACCTTGTGCTTACCGGCGGGCAGACCCACCAGAATCACCGGCTCTCCGCTGGCGTCAGCCCAGTGCCACGGCGCGTCATCTACCACGACGTGGATGTGGCCGATGCGAGGTGTGACTTTCAGCGCGTCGGGCCCAAATACAGGTTCAATGCGCAGGTTTTCGGCCCGGTACTGAATAAACACCGCGCCTTTGCTCAGCGGCCCGGCAAGCGGTGGATCGACTATCAGCTTTGCGGGCGGCTGTGGCTGTGCCAACGGCGCAACGGCGGCTGGGCCATTAACATCGGCGGCGCTGAGGTTGCCCAGCGGTGTGGCCTGGACATGCGCTACAGATGCCAGGGCGAGTACGGGTAAAAGTACATATCGACGAATCATCGGTCTCTCTCCTCCGGTTATGAATGACGACAGGGAAAGAAAACCATTTTTATGTATCGGTGATATTTGCCTGAGGCGGTGTTTTGTACCCGTTTGTCTGCGTGGTGCGCTGGATACAGTGCGTTACAGTTTGCCTGCCGGGACGGCGCACAATCGCTATCGCCAGCCCGGCAATCACCAGCGTCAGCCCCGTTGATACCCACATTGTTCCGGCGATCCCCAGCGTTTTGTTTAACCATGCACAGGCAAACGGTGAAGCCGCTGCTGTGAGCTGGCCAGGAATAAGCAGCATACCGGTGCGGCGGGCATAGCTCTCCACGCTAAACAGTTCCAGCGGCAGGTTCGCTTTGACTATCGTCATTAGCCCGTTGATGGCACCAAAACCCAGCACAAACCCGGCGGCACACCAGGCAAACCGGGTGCTGCTTAGCCCAATCAGAAAGCAGAGCGGCATGGCAAGGGCGGTGAAAAGGGTCAGTTTGAACGGCGTTAAGCGGGCACCCGCCAGCACCTCCAGCGAGCGAGCCCCCGTCTGACCTATCCCCCACAGGATGCCGATCGTGACCGGCAGGCCGAAGCTGGCGATAAACTCTGGCAGATGGGTAGACGTACCGCTGGAGACAAAGGTGAAAAGGGCGATGAAGGCTGCATAAAGCCAGCCGTTTCGTCGTTCGTTGCGCAGAGTTGGCGCGGTGACCTTTGTCGTCACCGTTAGCCGCTGCCGGGGAAGCGAGCGGATCAGCGCCGCGCTCAGCAGGCCAAAGAGGGCATAAACCCTTAGCGCCTCTTGCCAGCTCATAAGGTGGAGCAGGCCATCACCCAGCGGCCAGAAGACGGCGGATGCCAGCCCGCCCGCCAGCGTGACGCGTGAGATTGTTCTTCGCGCCTGCTGACCGTAGAGGTTCACCAGCGCGGCGAACAGCGCATCGTACAGCGACAGGCGCATCCCGATGCCGGTGATCAGCCAGACGCAATACCAACCAAATAACGTCTGGGTATATGCCATACCCGCGCAGCCTGCGGCGATGAGCAACGTGCCACTCATCACCACCCTCTGGCCGCCAAAGCGTTCCAGCAGGTGGGCGACGAAAGGGGAGGCCGCCGCCATCACCAGCATTGCCAGCGTCAGGCCGAGGTAAATCTGTGGTGATGACCACCCCCGATCGGCTGATATCGCCAGCGCGAAGGTACCGGGCATATAAAACGAGATCCCCCAGTTGATGAGTTGATGACATCCGGCAGTGAGGGCGAGTCGACGAGGCAGGGCAGGAGTTTCCATTGTTTCATTCCGTTATGCAGTTGTCCCCAGCATAGCGAGCGAGGTATTGTGCAAACAGGTCTGCAACCTTATGCGCGGTATAAGAGAAACTTTGAATGACGACGCTTAATCTGGGCTATCTCGCGACGTTCCGGCTGGTGATCCAGCGCGGCAGTTTTTCCGCTGCGGCGGATCTGATGGGCATTTCCCAGCCCGCTGTCAGCATGCAGGTACGTCAGCTGGAGCAGTTTTTGCAAACGCGCCTGGTGGAACGTACCGGGCGAGGCATTAAGGCGACGGCCGCCGGAGAGGCCCTGCTGGCCCACGGGGAACGCATTCAGCAGGTGGTGGATGAAACCCTCCAGTCCGTGGGTGCGTTCAGACACGATGTTAGCGGGACCATTACGCTTGGCACGGGGGCGACGGCCTGTATCCATCTTTTGCCGCCGTTACTGGAGCAACTGCGCCGTGACTATCCGCTCCTGCGGGTGGGCGTGACCACGGGTAACACGCTCGACATCGTCCGGGCTATCGAAGAGAACCGTCTCGATATGGGGCTGGTGACGCTGCCGGTCAGCGGCAAAGCGCTGGACGTCATGCCGGTGATGGACGAGGAGTTTGTCTTTATTGCTTCGCAGGCGCAGCAGGACGCTTTCAGGCACTTAACCCCGGAGGTGCTCCATGCTCAGTCGCTGATCGCCTTTGAGTCAGGCAGTAGTACCCGGACGCTCATTGATGGCTGGTTTGCTGCCAGCAGATTAACGATCGCACCGGTGATGCAGCTTGGCAGCATTGAGGCGATTAAGCGTATGGTTCGCGTGGGGCTGGGCTACAGTATCGTTCCAGGAATGGCGGTAGCGCATGAGGCTGACCGTGAAGGGCTGTGCGTGATGTCGCTGACGCCCATGCTGCAGCGACAGCTGGCTATCGTAATGCGGCAGGATAAGATCCTTAGCAAAGGGATAGCAGGAATTATTCGGCTGGTGCAAAACCATCCGGCGGGCTAGCGATCAGCGGCGTCGACGTTCAGGCTGGACTGCTGCGACTGGATCTTGTCCTGATGGTGATACCAGGCGCCAATGGAAGAGTAAACGAAGCGGCCAAAGAAAAACAGAAAGCTGATGAGCAGTATGATGCGGGTCATTCGGGTGTTAAAACGGTGTCGTTTGCGCATACGCGTGGCCTGACTCACTCTCTTTTTCCTGGGCATGCCCTTTTGGGCGATGGGGATATTAAGGCACAGCGGAAAGACAGGGTCAATTCCGCAATGTGTAAATAACCGTCAGTGTTTACATTAATTATTGTTATTGAAATTGATTGTTGCATTTACCATATTGATAATATGAGGAAAATTATTTCAAAAAAAACGCATGTAAGGCTTATTTGCATAAAATAGTTTGATTTAAGTCAACGGATTCCCGGCTCTGGTATTTAAAATCCCTCCTCCACACTGTTCGCCCTGCACATCACCGGGGCGGCGTCAGGTCAGGTTGGATGCCTGTCTTTATTTTCCCTCTGGAGTAAAAGGGGTTTAACCGGGCATCTATGAACATTTTCGCTTTTCTTAAAAACAATAAAAACCGCTGGTGGGCATTGCCGCTTATTTTGCCGGTGGGGTTACTGCCCGTGCTGAGCGTGGCGAATACGTTCACGCAGCTGGGCGACGGCATTGCGGCGCTCTATTATTTACCGCTCTCTTTTTTGCTTTCGCTGATGATGTTTTTTGGTCTGGAAGCCCTGCCCGGTATTGTACTGGCGCTGTTTATTCGCTATTACCCGTCGGTCGGGCTGTTCGAAACCGTCGCCGGTGTGTTCCATTTTATCGTCCCGTTAGTGCTCAGCTGGGGCGGCTATCGGGTTTTTGCGCCCAGACGAAATATGACGGCCTATGGCGATGTGCGGCTGATGGCGCAGCGTATGTTCTGGCAGGCCTTCTGCCCTGCGACGCTGTTTCTGGTGCTGTTCCAGTTTGCGGTGTATCTCGGCATATATGAGAGTCGTCAGAGCCTGGCGGGGCTGAACCCTTTTAATATTCGCACGCTGATTAACTATCAGGCCCTGCTGGTCAGCGGGCTGACGGGCGTGCCGCTATGTTATCTGCTGATCCGCCTGATTCGCCATCCGCGTTATCTCAACAGTCTCATCTCGCAGATCCGTAGCCAGATAGACGCAAAAGTGACGCCCGCTGAGTTTCTGATTTGGGCTGTTGCGCTCGGCGGGCTGATTTCGCTGCTGCTGCTCCCGATGAATGAAAACAGTTCCATTTTCACCACCAACTATACCCTGTCGTTGCTGATGCCGGTGATGCTCTGGGGGGCGATGCGCTTTGGCTATAAGCTGATTTCGCTTATCTGGACGCCGATACTGCTGGTGTCTATCCACTATTTTTACCGCTATATCCCAATGAACCAGGGATACGACATTCAGCTGGCGATCACCTCTTCCAGTTACCTGGTCTTTTCGTTCGTGGTGATTTACATGTCGATGCTGGCGACCCGGCAGCGCGCGGTGAACAAGCGTGCCCGCAGGCTGGCGTTACTCGACCCGGTTATGCATATGCCTAACCTGCGGGCGCTGTCGCGCGATCTGGCGAAAAACCCGTGGTCGGCGCTCTGTTTAGTGCGTATTCCTGAGCTGGAGATTCTGGGGCGTAACTATGGCGTGTTGCTGCGCATTCAGTACAAACAGCGGCTGGCGCAATGGATTAATGCCAGGCTCCAGTCCAACGAAAAGGTTTATCACCTCACGGGCTGTGACCTGGCGATTCGCCTTAACGCGGAATCGCACCAGCAGCGGATTGAAACTCTGGACGAGCATATCAAACAGTTCCGCTTTCTCTGGGATGGCATACCGTTGCAGCCGCAGGTGGGCGTGAGCTACTGCTATGTACGTTCGCCCGTCAACCACCTCTATCTGGTGCTGGGCGAGCTGGGGGTAGTGGCTGACCTGTCGCTCTCCTCTAACCACCCGGAAAACCTTCAGCAACGTGGTGCCGTCCACCTGCAGCGTAGCCTGAAGGATAAAGTCGCGGTGATGAGTCGCCTGCAGCGTGCGCTGGATAACAACGAATTCACGCTGCTGGTTCAGCCCGTGCGCGGCCTGCGGGGGGACAGCTATCACGAAGTGCTGCTGCGCATGACCGATGCAAACGGGCTGTTAATCTCGCCTGAACAATTCCTGCCCGTTGCCCAGGAGTTTGGACTCTCTTCGCGGGTGGATTTGTGGGTACTGGACCACACGCTGCGCTTCCTTGCAGCGCACCGCGAGAAACTGCCCGGCCAGCGCTTTGCCATTAATCTGGCCCCTTCAACGGTGTGTCGGGTGCAGTTCCCGCTCGAGGTGAGTCGTCTGCTGACCCACTATGCCATCGAGCCGTGGCAGCTGATCTTTGAAGTGACGGAGTGCAGCACCTTCTGCAACGCGGAACAGGCGCTACACATCCTCAGGCAGTTGCAGAAAATGGGGGTACGCATTGCGATTGATGATTTCGGTACCGGTTATGCGAGCTATGCGCGGCTGAAAAGCGTGGATGCCGACATTCTCAAGATTGACGGCAGCTTCATCCGTAATATCGTCAACAACAGTCTGGACTATCAGATTGTGGCGTCTATCTGCCATCTGGCACGCATGAAGAAGATGCTGGTGGTGGCGGAGTATGTCGAGACCGAAGAGATACGTAGCGCGGTTCACGCGCTAGGCATCGATTATGTGCAGGGTTATCTGATTGGCAAGCCGGTTGCGCTTGAGTCACTGGCGGAAACTGAGGCGTCCACCACGGACGCCTGAGTCATCATGCGGCGACGTCGGCGCTCTCTTCCTTGATTTTGAGCATCCAGCCGGTGACCGCTTCCCAGTACTGCTGCTCTTTTTCCAGATCCAGCAGGACCAGCGCGTTCTGGCTGAACCAGTCGTGCGGGAAGCTCAGCGTCCAGTGGTGATCGTCGGTTGTCAGCTTCAGCGTCGGCGGCGTCGTGGTGGCCTGACGCTGGTTATTGAGCAGCACGCCCAGACGCAGCAGCTGGATGAGCGGCAGGAACTGCTTCTTCTTGAACAGCGTGAAGCGCGGCAGATCGTCGAGCTTGATGGCCTTGCGGTGATAACGCACCAGCGTCGCCATCATGGTTTGCTGCTCCTGGTTAAAGCCAGGCAGATCGCTGTTTTGCAGAATATAGGCCGAATGGCGGTGCATCCCGCTGTGATTAATGTTCAGCCCCACCTCGTGCAGCATCGCGGCCCATTTCAGCAGGGCGGCAAGCTGCGGGTGCGCGAGCTTAGGATTCTGTTCTTCCCACTGTTCGTACATCTGGACCGTTGTTTCCAGCACGCGCTTCGCCTGCTCGCGGTCGATGTTGTACTGGTTGGCCAGGCTTTGCGCGGTGCGGCTGCGAATGTCCTGATGGCGGAAGCGGCCTTCCATCTCATACAGCACGCCTTCACGCAGCGCACCGTCGGAGAGACGCAGCTCCTTAATGGCAAGCGCATCAAACACGCCGCAGAGGATAGCCAGACCCGGTACAAATACCGCCTTACGTTCGTCAGAAAGACCCGGCAGGCTTAGGGCGTCAAAACTTTTATGCTTCAGCACTTCTTCGGTCAGCAGGGTCAGGCGTTCAGGCGTGATAAACCCGTCTTTTTCACCCATCGCCAGCAGGACTTCATGCGCCGCCTTGATGGTACCCGACGCGCCCAGCGCCACGTTCCAGCCCTGAATACGGTACTGCCAGGCCAGATTTTCCAGCTTCTGGACCGCGGCCATACGCGCCCGCTGGAAGTTTTCACGGGTGATGGCGCCGCCCGGGAAATACATCTGCGCGAAGCTGACGCAGCCCATACGGCGGCTTTCCACCAGACGCGGCTCAAAGTCTTCGCCGATCACCAGTTCCGTAGAACCCCCACCAATGTCGATAACCAGCTTGCGCCCTTTTTCCGGCTGGGTGTGCTCGACACCCATGAAAATCAGACGCGCTTCCTCGTTACCGGAGATGATCTCAATCGGGTAGGGGATCACTTTTTCGGCTCGCTTGAGGAACTCCGGGGCGTTCAGCGCCTGGCGCAGCGTGTGGGTCCCCACAATGCAAACGCTGGAAGGCGAGAAGCCCTGCAGGCGCTCAGCAAACAGGGACAGGCAGTTTAAGCCGCGCTCCATCGCCTCTTCGCTCAGCATGCTGCGTTCATCAAGACCATCCGCCAGGTGTACGCGCTGCTTCAGACGACCGATGATCTGCAGCGCGCCATCCACCTCACGGGCGATGACCATGTGGAAACTGTTAGAGCCAAGATCGACCGCGGCGAATTCCTGCGGGCGTGGGGTCTTATCATTTATCGGCATAGGTTAATCGGGTTGCTCGAGTGATTTGATATAGTCGTAAATCGCCAGTTGCGACCGCACTTTGCGACGATTGCCGCGCGGTACATAGCGGTTACTGAGTTCTTTGTCGATATAGCGCGCTTTCACCGTATCGCTGAACAGGATCTCGATAATGTCGAGGATACGCTGTTTCAGGCGCGGATCCAGCAGCGGGGTCGCGACTTCAATTCGATAGTCAATATTGCGCGTCATCCAGTCTGCCGAAGAGAGATAGACCTGTTTATCACCCGCATTATCGAAAATATAGACCCGATCGTGTTCCAGGTAGCGATCAACAATGCTGATAACGCGAATATTGTCGCTGATGCCTTCCAGTTCCGGGATCAGCGAGCACATGCCGCGGATCAGCAGGTTAACCGGCACGCCGGAGCTGGACGCCGCATACAGACGGTCCACCAGACCTTTATCGACCAGGTTGTTAAGCTTCAGCGTGATGCCAGATGACAAACCTTTCTGGGCATTGGCGATCTCTTTATCGATCATATCGTACAGCAGGCGGCGCGAGTTCTGCGGCGAGACCAGCAGATAGTCAAAGCTCACCGGGCGGTACGGATTCTCGATAAAGTTAAACACACGGCGCACTTCGTTAGTGATGCGGGCGTCGGCGGTGAGCAGCGAGTAGTCGGTGTAAATCCGCGCCGTTTTCTCGTTGAAGTTCCCGGTTCCGATGTGGGCATAACGCACCACGTCTTCGCCCTCTTTACGGGAGATCAGGAACAGCTTGGCGTGAATTTTCAGCCCAGGCGCGGAGAAGATGACGTGCACACCCGCTTCCGTCAGGCGGCGCGCCCAGTGAATGTTGGCTTCTTCATCGAAACGTGCCTGCAGCTCTACTACCACGGTCACTTTTTTGCCGTTGTGCGCCGCATGGATCATCGCGTCGATGATGCGGGAATCTTTTGCCACGCGGTAGATGTTGATTTTGATCGCCAGCACGCTCGGGTCGAAAGAGGCCTGACGCAGCAGTTCAAGCACGTGTTCAAACGTGTGGTACGGATAGTAGAGCAGGACGTCACGTTCGCGAATGGCGTCAAACCCGTTGCGGAATTTATCAAACCAGAGATGGCGCAGGCGCGGCAGCGGCTTGTTCACCAGGTTGGCTTTGCCAACGTTCGGGAAGCCAATAAAGTCTTTAAAGTTGTGGTAACGGCCACCGGGTACGATGGAGTCATAGCGCGAAATGGTCAGTTTCTCGCGCAGCATCTCCACCATGGCGTCCGGCATATCGCGCTGGTAAACAAAGCGGACCGGCTCGGCCGTCAGGCGCTGTTTCAGGCTGGAGGACATCAGCTCCATCAGGCTGGCTTCCATCTCGTGGACCAGGTCGTATTCGGCGTCACGGGTCATCTTCATCGAGTAGGCGTTTAGCGCATCGTAGTCGAAGAAGCCTTTGAAGATGTCGTCCAGACAGTAACGCAGGATGTTATCCAGCAGGATCATTGGCTTGCGTCTGCGCGGGGTTTCCGGCGGCAGGTTCACAAAGCGCGGCACCTTGTCAGACGGGATCTCCAGCAGCGCGTAGCTGATGGACCCACCGCGAATAATTTCCACGGCCAGATAGGTGTAGTCATCCTTCAGGAACTGCACCAGGTCGGTTTCGCGGTTAATCAGAATCGGGGTAATGTGCTGGCGGAGATAATGTTTGAAGTAGTGGCGCAGCCAGTTTTGTTGGTTAACGGAAAGCTGACGTTCGTTAATCAGGAAGATTTGATTGCGTGCCATCTCCAGCAGCAGTTCGTTATACAGGCCGTCAAACTCCTGATCGGCTTTCAACACGCGGGACTGGATTTTACCCAGCAGATGACGCGAGTGAGAATTTAAGCCCTGTTCTTCGCTGATGATGATCCGTCTTTTCAGCTCGGCAAAGCGAACCTTGTAGAACTCATCCAGGTTGTTGGAATAAATGCCCAAAAAACGCATGCGTTCGATCAGCGGGTTACTTTTGTCGGCCGCTTCCTGGAGTACACGTTCGTTAAATGCTAACCAGCTTAGCTCTTTCTCGATATATAACTTTTCCTGACCCATTACAGCTCACACTCCAGTTCAATCACAGGACGTGGTAAATCCGTCTCGTCCTTATTATGGCGAGCATTTCCACGATATGTCCAACAGTGCCAGAAAAGTATGACAGTTATTTTTTTTATTGGGGATTTTAGAGAGTTGGGGGAGGCAATATCGGGTAAGGCAATAAGTCGGGTAAGCGTAGCGCCACCCGACATAACAAACTACTCTTCGGCCGCATAACCCTGAGGCGGAAGCTTAACGCCGTCCAGCCAGGCTGCACCGTCGCGCATTTCAAGACGCCCGTCAACAAACCAGCTGACCACCAGCGGGTAGATGGCGTGTTCCTGGGTTTGCACGCGCTCGGTCACGTCGTCTTCGTTGTCGCCATCAAAGACCGGGACTTTCGCCTGCAGGATCACCGGGCCACCGTCCAGTTCGTCGGTGACGAAATGCACAGAGGTACCGTGCTCCTCATCGCCATTTTCCAGCACCTGACGGTGGGTGTGCAGGCCGGGATATTTTGGCAGCAGGGAAGGGTGGATATTCAGCAGTCGCCCGGCGAAGTGTTCGACAAACGCCGGGCTCAGAATACGCATATAGCCCGCCAGTACGACCACGTCCGGTGCATAGGCATCAATCTCGTTAACCAGTTCGCGGTCGAAGGCTTCACGCCCGGCGAACTGGCTGGCTTCCAGCGCGTGCGCGGGAATGCTCTCTTGCCGCGCGCGCTCAAGGCCGAACGCGTCGGCCTTGTTGCTGAATACTGCCCGAATGGTGCCGTTAATTTTCTTCTGTTTGCAGGCGTCTATGATGGCCTGCAAATTACTTCCGTTGCCGGAAATGAGCACCACGATGTTTTTCATTCAATGACCACACGCTCTTCGGAATCGGAGGCTTTAATCGTACCGATTTTCCACGCGTTTTCACCTTTCTCGGTCAATAGCTTAACCGCTTTATCGGCTTCGCTTGCTGGCAGGGCGATAACCATGCCCACGCCGCAGTTAAAGGTGCGGTACATTTCGTGAGAACTCACGTTGCCTGCGGTCTGCAGCCAGTTAAAGACTGCCGGCCACTGCCATGAGGATTCGTCGATCACCGCCTGGGTGTTATCCGGCAGGACGCGCGGAATGTTTTCCCAGAAGCCGCCGCCGGTCAGGTGGGCAATGGCGTGAACGTCAACGTTCTCGATAAGCTCCAGCACGTTTTTCACGTAGATGCGGGTCGGGGCCAGCAGATGGTCAGCCAGCGGTTTACCTTCAAGCTCAGTGGTTTGTGGGTCGCAACCGCTGACTTCGAGAATTTTACGCACCAGAGAGTAGCCGTTGGAGTGTGGGCCGCTGGAAGCCAGCGCAATCAGCACATCACCATCAGCCACTTTGCTGCCGTCGATAATTTCTGATTTTTCTACTACACCGACGCAGAAGCCTGCGACGTCATAATCTTCGCCGTGATACATGCCAGGCATTTCCGCGGTTTCACCGCCCACCAGCGCGCAGCCGGACTGCAGACAGCCTTCGGCGATACCGTTAATGACGCTGGCTGCGGTATCCACATCCAGTTTGCCGGTCGCGTAGTAATCGAGGAAGAACAGGGGTTCTGCACCCTGAACCACCAGGTCATTCACGCACATCGCAACCAGATCGATACCGATCGTGTCGTGACGTTTTAAATCCATCGCCAGGCGCAGTTTGGTGCCTACGCCGTCAGTTCCCGAGACCAGAACAGGTTCACGATATTTTTGCGGCAGCGCGCACAGTGCGCCGAATCCACCCAGACCCCCCATCACTTCCGGGCGGCGGGTTTTTTTCACCACACCTTTGATTCGGTCAACCAGCGCATTACCTGCGTCAATATCAACACCGGCATCTTTGTAGCTGAGAGAAGTTTTGTTGGTCACGGCTCAAGTCCCCACGCGATTGCATAGCTAGTAAGAAAAATCGGCGCAATTCTAACAGTCCAGGCAAACGTTTGCGAGCCTATTCTCGGTGGAGGGATCTTTTTTTCTCTCTGGCCATTGCGGGGCAACAAACTTGACTCTGTTCACGAAAATGAAACCGGTTTCGGTGATCTGCTTGCAACGGATAACCCCTTTGCACATCATCGAACTGAAACCGGTTTCTGTAATTGTTTTTGCAGAAAATAACGCAGAATGAGGGAAAGCGAATGTCAGGATTTAAAGCAGATTTTCTGTGGGGTGGTGCCGTTGCGGCGCATCAGCTGGAAGGCGGCTGGAAAGAGGGCGGCAAGGGCGTAAGCGTTGCCGACGTCATGACGGCGGGTGCGCATGGCGTACCGCGTGAAATCACCAACGGCGTGCTGGAAGGGAAGAATTACCCTAACCATGAAGCCATTGATTTCTACCATCGTTATAAAGAAGACATCAGACTCTTTGCCGAGATGGGGTTCAAATGTTTCCGTACCTCCATCGCCTGGACGCGTATCTTCCCGAAAGGCGATGAGCGGGAGCCTAATGAGGCTGGCCTGAAATTCTATGACGATCTGTTCGACGAATGCCTGAAGTACGGCATCGAACCGGTTATTACGCTTTCTCACTTCGAGATGCCTTTCCACCTGGTGACGGAATACGGCGGCTGGCGCAACCGTAAGCTGATCGACTTTTTCGTTCGTTTTGCAAAAGTGGTCTTCCAGCGCTATCAGCATAAAGTGAAATACTGGATGACCTTCAATGAGATCAACAACCAGGCTAACTTCCACGAAGATTTTGCGCCGTTCACCAACTCCGGGTTGAAGTATGCGCCGGGTGAAGACCGTGAGCCGGTCATGTTCCAGGCCGCGCACTACGAGCTGGTGGCCAGCGCCCTGGCGGTGAAGGCGGGACGCGAAATTAATCCGTCGCTGCAGATCGGCTGCATGATTGCTATGTGTCCTATCTATCCGCTGACCTGCGCGCCGGACGATATGATGATGGCGATGAATGCGATGCACCGTCGCTACTGGTTTACCGACGTGCACGTCCGCGGTAAGTACCCGCAGCATCTGCTCAACTACTTTGAACGTCGCGGGTTCGCGCTGGATATTACCGATGAGGATAAAGCAGCGCTGCGCCAGGGTTGCGTTGATTATATCGGCTTCAGCTATTACATGTCCTTTGCCACCAAGGCGACGGCGGACAACCCGCAGCTTGATTACGACGAGAGCAAGAGCCTGGTCTCTAACCCGTATGTGCAGAAATCCGACTGGGGCTGGCAGATTGACCCGGTTGGGCTGCGCTACTCCCTGAACTGGTTCTGGGATCACTACCAGTTGCCGCTGTTCATTGTTGAAAACGGCTTTGGCGCGATTGACGTGCAGGAGAGTGACGGCACGGTAAACGATCGGTACCGCATTGATTACCTTTCTGCGCACATCCGCGAGATGAAAAAAGCGGTGGTGGAAGATGGCGTAGATCTGATGGGCTACACCCCGTGGGGCTGTATCGACCTTGTGTCTGCCGGCACCGGTGAAATGAAAAAACGCTACGGCTTTATCTTTGTCGATAAAGACAATGAAGGGAACGGCACGCTGAACCGCAGCAAGAAAAAGTCCTTCGACTGGTATAAGCAGGTGATTGCGAGCAACGGCGAGCAGCTATAATTGCCCGGTGGCGCTGCGCTTACCGGGCCTACGGGATTTGTAGGCCGGGTAAGCGTTAGCGCCACCCGGCAGAACCCCGCACCCAAGCCGGAGCCCAGCCTCCGGCTTTTTTGTCTTTGATTGACATATGTCAAGCAAGATGGGTATGGCGCAATCCGAAAAAAGCGGTATAATCCCGCGATTTTTTTGCGGATGCCACCTCAGAGGAGAAAGAGAATGAAGATTGTGGAAGTGAAACACCCACTCGTTAAACACAAGTTGGGCCTGATGCGTGAGCATGACATCAGCACGAAGCGTTTTCGCGAACTGGCTTCTGAAGTGGGCAGCCTGCTGACCTACGAAGCAACCTCTGATCTGGAAACGGAAAAAGTCACCATCGAAGGCTGGAACGGCCCGGTGCAGGTTGAGCAGATCAAAGGGAAGAAAATTACCGTCGTGCCTATCCTGCGTGCCGGTCTGGGTATGATGGAAGGCGTGCTAGAGCACGTACCAAGCGCGCGCATCAGCGTGGTCGGTATCTACCGTAATGAAGAGACGCTGGAGCCGGTTCCTTACTTCCAGAAGCTGGTGTCCAACATCGACGAACGTATGGCGCTGGTGGTTGACCCTATGCTGGCGACCGGCGGTTCAATGATCGCCACCATTGACCTGCTGAAAAAAGCGGGCTGCAGCAGCATTAAGGTGCTGGTACTCGTTGCGGCACCGGAAGGGATCGCGGCGCTGGAAAAAGCGCACCCGGACGTTGAGCTGTACACCGCCTCTATCGACCAGGGTCTTAACGAGCACGGATACATCATCCCGGGGCTCGGCGATGCCGGCGATAAGATCTTTGGTACGAAATAATCGAATAACGATAAAAAAGCCGACTTTGATAGTCGGCTTTTTTTTGAATAAAACACCAACAACAAAACTCAGAGGAAAACACTATGACGCGCCGTGCTATCGGGGTGAGTGAAAGACCGCCGCTTTTACAGACTATCCCGCTTAGTTTGCAGCACCTGTTCGCCATGTTTGGCGCAACCGTGCTGGTGCCAATCCTGTTTCACATTAACCCGGCTACCGTGCTGCTGTTCAACGGCATCGGTACGCTGATGTACCTCTTTATCTGTAAAGGCAAAATCCCGGCGTATCTCGGGTCGAGCTTCGCCTTTATCTCTCCGGTGCTATTGCTGCTGCCGCTGGGTTATGAAGTGGCGCTGGGCGGCTTTATCATGTGTGGCGTACTGTTCTGCCTGGTCTCCTTCATTGTGAAGAAAGCCGGTACCGGCTGGCTGGACGTGATGTTCCCCCCTGCGGCGATGGGCGCAATCGTTGCCGTCATCGGTCTCGAACTGGCGGGCGTGGCGGCGAATATGGCCGGTCTGCTGCCTGCGGACGGGCAATCGCCGGATTCTAAAACCATCATTATCTCGATGGTGACGCTGGGCGTGACGGTGTTTGGCTCCGTGCTGTTCCGCGGCTTTATGGCGATTATCCCGATCCTGATCGGCGTGCTGGCGGGCTATGCGCTCTCCTTCGTGATGGGCGTGGTGGATACCACACCGATTGCCGAGGCGCACTGGTTCGCGCTGCCAACCTTCTACACCCCGCGCTTCGAGTGGTTTGCTATCTTCACCATTCTGCCCGCCGCACTGGTCGTGATTGCGGAGCACGTCGGCCACCTGGTGGTAACGGCGAACATCGTGAAGCGTGATTTAATCCGCGACCCGGGTCTGCACCGCTCCATGTTTGCGAACGGTTTCTCCACCATCATCTCCGGTTTCTTCGGATCCACGCCAAACACCACGTACGGTGAGAACATCGGCGTGATGGCAATCACCCGCGTCTACAGCACCTGGGTTATTGGCGGCGCGGCGATTATTGCCATTCTGCTCTCCTGCGTGGGTAAGCTGGCGGCAGCGATTCAGATCATCCCGGTGCCGGTCATGGGCGGCGTCTCGCTGCTGCTGTACGGGGTAATCGGTGCCTCCGGGATTCGCGTGCTGATTGAATCGAAAGTGGATTACAGCAAAGCGCAGAACCTGATCCTCACCTCGGTCATTCTGATTATCGGCGTGAGCGGTGCGAAGGTGCACATCGGTGCGGCCGAGCTGAAAGGCATGGCGCTGGCGACCATCGTCGGCGTGGGCCTGAGCCTGATTTTCAAGCTGATCTCGGTGATCCGCCCGGAAGAGGTGGTCCTGGACGCTGACGAAAGCGAAAAAGCGCCACATTGATCCTTTAACCGGGTGGACGATCCGCCCGGTTCTCTCCTTGCAGGTTCCGTGTTAAACTCCGTTCCGATTTTACGTAAGATCTGGTTGAGGTACTTCTGAACGGACCGGCACAGCTCTCTCTGCCACTCTATCTCCCTGACGATGAAACTTTTGCGAGTTTCTGGCCGGGTGATAACCCCTCTTTACTGGCTGCACTGCAAAACGTGCTGCGCCAGGAGCACAGCGGATACATCTATATCTGGTCACGCGAAGGCGCGGGGCGCAGCCACCTGTTGCATGCCGCCTGCGCGGAGCTTTCGGCGCGCGGTGATGCGGTAGGCTATGTGCCGCTGGATAAACGTACCTGGTTCGTGCCTGACGTGCTGGAGGGAATGGAACATCTCTCCCTGGTCTGCATCGATAATATCGAATGCGTGGCGGGGGATGAGCCGTGGGAAATGGCGATCTTTAACCTCTATAACCGCATTCTGGAGTCGGGCAAAACCCGACTGCTGATCACCGGCGATCGTCCACCGCGCCAGCTCAATCTTGGGTTGCCGGATCTTGCGTCACGTCTGGACTGGGGGCAAATCTACAAGCTCCAGCCGCTGTCGGATGAAGATAAGCTTCAGGCATTACAGCTGCGCGCAAAGCAGCGTGGCTTTGAGCTGCCGGAAGACGTGGGCCGTTTCCTGCTCAAGCGCCTGGACAGGGAAATGCGCACCCTGTTCGATACGCTCGATCAGCTCGATCGCGCTTCCATTACCGCCCAGCGCAAGCTGACCATTCCGTTTGTGAAAGATATCCTTAAGCTTTGAGTGTTTTCGCCCGGTGGCGCTACGCTTACCGGGCCTACAAGTGCTCTTTGTAGTCCGGGTAAGGCGTAGCCGCCACCCGGCTAAAGATCCTCCAACAGATGCTCTACCAGAAGTGGAATCGGCCGTCCTGATGCCACGCTCCGTCCACCTTCACGCCACAGCGCCGTGCCGCTGATATCCAGATGCGCCCACGGAATGGTTGGCGGGCAGAAGTGATGCAGCAACCACGCCGCCGAGGCGCTTATCGCCGCATTGTTGGTTGGCGTGTTGCACAGATCGGCGATGGCGCTGTCGGTCTGCTTTTTCAACCGCGCATCCAGCGGCAGGGACCACACTTCGTCGCCACTCTGTTTCCCTGCCTGCGTCAGCGCACTGCGCAGCGGTTCATCCTGCGTCATTAGCCCGCTTAGCTCATACCCCAGCGCCTTCACGACTGCACCGGTTAAGGTCGCCATATCAATAATATAGCGCGTCTGCGGATGCCGCTGGCTGGCCCAGGCGATGGCATCCGCCAGCACCAGTCGACCTTCAGCATCGGTATTGTTGATTTCAACCGTGGTGCCGTTGCAGGCTGTTGCCACCGTGCCGGGCTGCATCGCATTGGGGCCGATGGCATTTTCTGCCAGTGCCAGCACGCCCATGATGCGTACGGGTAATCCCAGCTCTGCCACGGTGAGCATCAGCCCCAGCACGTTAGCCGCCCCGCACATGTCATATTTCATGGTGTACATGCCCGCACCTTCTTTCAGCCACAGACCGCCGGTATCAAAGGTGATGCCTTTTCCCACATAGCAGCGCACCGGGCCGTCGTGAGTGCCATCATAATGCATCGCCAGCAGACGTGGCGGGCAGGTGGCTCCTTTGCCGACGGCGTGCAGTAGACCCAGGCCGTGCTCAACAATCTCTTTTTCGTTGAGCACTTCGCAGCGCAGGGCGGGGAAGAGGGCGCAGAGCTTTAGTGCCTCTTCTACCACAAACTGCGGCGTACACCGGTCAGAGGGGATATCCGCCAGACGTCGTGCCGCGACCATGCCGTGCGCGATAGCCTGCTGCTGGCGGAAAACCCCCTCCAGCTTCGCCTGTTGTTCCGGCAGGCAGAGGGCGATGATATGCGCAATACGGACGTCATCGTCGGTTTTCTTTAGCTGCAAATCGCTCAGCCGGTGCGCCTGATTAAAGAGAAAACGCAGCACTTGCGCCAGCACGACGTCGTCGATATTTGTCACGTCCAGCATCACATCGGGACTCACGGGTGAGGCCAGCAGCGGGCGCAGCGCCGTGAGCAATCCTTCTGTCAGGCTATCGTGCCAGAGCGCATCGGGGAGCAGCGTGATCCGGGCAAAAGGGGCGCAGCCAAAGCGGGCGTCAGCGATGCCGCTGGACTCGCGCATTTCCGCGATAAGCGCAGTTTGCGGCAAATGCGCACAGGCGGTGCGGGCGATGAAATGGCTTTGCGGCTTTGCGTCGGAAAGTGCGGTAATGAGTTGATATGTAATCATCATGACTCCTCAATCGGGGCGCGGATCCGCGCGGCATAGGCCTGCATCCATTCATCGTCTACCGCGTGATAATGCGTTTTTTCCCGCAGACGCTCTGTGCGATAAACGGTGAGAGGCTGTCGAGCCGTCGCCACCACAAACGAAAAGGTTTTGATATTCGTCGCGGCGCCGAACTCGCCCTTGTTATTCATGCACACCACGGAGAGATCGCCCGCGCGACCGAAGCGCGACATCAGCTTATCTTCCAGCTCGAACACCACTGAATCTGCGGCCTGCTGCGGCGACATACCTTGCGCCATCCGGCGAACGATTTCGTAGCTGGTGCAGCCTTTCATCAGATCTTCACCGACGCCCGTGGCGGTAGCGGCACCGGTTTCGCTGTCGCAGTAAAAGCCGGAGCCGATAATAGGGGAATCCCCAATGCGGCCGCGTTTTTTCATAAACAGGCCGCTGGTGGAGGTGGCGACGCTCATGGAACCCTGCTTATCAAGACCGATAATGCCGACGGTATCGTGTCCGTCGTACGGGCTTAAGCCTTTATCCAGCGTCTCGCGGCAGCGCTTGCGGTAGTGCTGCATGGCGCGCTCCGTGAGCATGGTTTTGTCGGCAAAGCCCTGGCTCAGTGCCCATTCACGTGCGCCCTGGCCGACCAGCAGGCTGTTGTAGCGCTGGCGGCTCAGCGCGTGCGCCACGCGCACCGGATTGGCGATATCCACCAGATTTCCTACGGCACCGAACGCCAGCGAGTCGCCGTCCATGTACGCCGCATCCAGCTCGACTTCGCCGTTTTCGGTAGGCAGCCCGCCATAGCCGACGGATTTATACAGCGGGAAGTCTTCCACGGCAGCGACGGCATCCACCACCGCTGCTGAGACCGGTTTTCCCGCCGCCAGGGCAGATGCAGATTCCGTTACGCCTTCAAGCGCCATTCGCCAGGTTGCGATAATTCCCCACATGCTTTACTCCTGTTTTGCAAGGGTGGTGTCAGTTTGCGTGACCGTGCTCAGCTCCGCAGCACGGTACTGTTTGTCCACGATACGCATGAAAGGCAGGTACAACATGGCGCCAATCAGCAGGTTGATAAGCTGCATCACGCTGCCGCTCAGGTGCCCGGTAACGATAAAACCGCTGATGACCGGTGGCAGCGTCCAGGGGATAAACACCCCGGTGGTGACGGCGACCGCGCCAATTTTCATCGCCGCATACTGCACGGTAACCAGCACCAGCGGCACCAGGTTGAACGGAATAAGCATGATCGGGTTCATGATCACCGGCAGGCCAAACAGGATCGGCTCGTTAATGTTAAACACCGACGCCCCCGCGCCGAGGCGCGCCACTTCGCGCATGTTTTTACTGCGGGCGAAAATCAGCATCGCAATCACCAGCGACAGCGTGGCGCCCGCTCCCCCCATCCAGATCATGTCAAAAAACTGTTCAGTAATAATGTGCGGCGGCGTCGTGCCCGCCTGAATGGCGGCGATGTTATCGGTCTGGTTTTCCATCCACAGCGGACGAATGATGCCGTTGATCATCGAGCCGGAGTTAATCCCCACTGACCACAGAATAGTGATGCTGAATACGGTCATCAGCGCGCCAAAGTAAGAGGTGCCGTAGTGGCGTACCGGCGTGGCGACCACCTCGTAAATGAACTGATGGATGGTGTTGTAGTGGGTATTTTCGAAGATGATGCGGATACCCAGCACCAGTATCATGACCAGCAGGGCCGGGATCAGCGCTGCGAAGGACTCCTGCACCGCAGGCGGCACGCCGTCCGGCATTTTAATGACCAGATTTTTGCGCTTCAGCCAGCAGAACAGTTCCGTCCACAGCAGCGAACCGATCATCGCCACAAACAGCCCCTTGCTGCCAATCCACTCTACCGGTATGACGGTAATGCCGCCGTTTTCCGCCACTTTGATAAACGGCGTCAGGATTAAAAATGCGACCAATGCCAGGATGCCGCAGGAGATACGGTCCTCGCCATAGTGTTCGGCCAGGCGGAAGGCGACCAGGAAGCTGATAAACAGCGACATGGTGGAGAAGACCGCATTGAAAGGAATTTCGATAATCGCGCTCCAGCTCTCACCAAAGGCCTGAGACATAAACTGCTGATAGGTTTGATTCGGGAACGACGAGATGACGAGCAGAATGGAGCCGACGATGATAAATGGCATGAATGAAACGTAGGCACCACGAATGGCCCCGAGATGGCGCTGCTGGGCCGTTTTCGCCGCCAGCGGCATCAGTTTTGCTTCAAGAAATCCCAGAACATTGTTCATTGTGAACTCCGTACAAGATTGAGGGGTGTTGTTTATGTTATGTCTGTGGATTATCAGTGAAGCGCGGTGAGCGAAAGGTGAAATCGGTCACAAAGCAATCGCTTGTATAATATAAATCTCATAAGATTGGTTTCAGGAGGATTGGAATGGAAATCAAACTGCACGCCAATGCCACCACCACGCCGCGCATCCGCCGCTACCTTCAGCAGTCTGATAAAAGCGACAGGGAACTGGCCGTTGAGCTGGGGATCTCGGTCACTACCGTCAGGCGCTGGCGCAACCGCGATCGGGTTTCGGATAACCACACTACGCCAAAAGTGATACACAAAGCGCTGAGACAAGAGCAGGTTGCACTGGTTAATGCCCTGCGCGACATATCAGGTGCGCCATTAGATGAATTGCTGCAGATAGTTAACGATATCCTGGGCATCCCCGTCTCACGGGCAACGCTGAGTCGCTATCTCAAACCGGCACCCGCGAAACAAAAAGGGGCTTCGTTGCAGGGAAAAAAGGCGCTGAAAGCTGGCATCAGGCCGCATACGCTGCTGCTGTATCATCAGCCTTTGTCGCTGCATATGGATGATGGGGGCGAACAACACCTGCTGTGGGCGCGCGAACCGGTGAGCGGCTGGTGTTATGCCCGGCTCTATGCGGGTCTTTCGCCGCAGTTGCTCACTACCTGGACGCGCGCGCTGCTGGAGGCCTGTCCTGCTGATGTACAAACTCTTGAGACTTTTGGTTTTGAACCGACACTACCTGCACAAGACGTTGTTGTTAACGCTCATCCACACAAGCACAATGCGCTGCAGGTGGCGCTACCGCTCCGGGATATTATTCCGCGAGTGAATGATGAACCGGCTGGAGAGGTTGTTATCACGCTATGCGAGTTTTATAACCGGGGTAAAACGCAGAAAAAGCTGGGAGAAAGTACGCCGCAGGCGTTTCTGGAAGCGCTGCGGCGTAAGGACTAGAGGATGTCGAGGACATCTTCCGGCGGACGGCCGATGCGTGCTTTACCGTTTGCCACCACAATCGGTCGCTCAATCAGCTTTGGATTGTCAACCATCGCCTGAATCAGCTGGTCTTCGCTGAGGTACGTGTCGTCCAGATTCAGTGACTTATACAGATCCTCTTTCTGGCGCATCAGTTCGCGCGCGCTGCCCATTCCCAGCATGTGCAGCAGCTGACGAAGCGTCTGCGCGTCCGGCGGTGTGTCGAGATACAACACCACGTCAGGGTCGATACCGTTAGACTTCAGCAGGCTGAGCGTGTCGCGGCTCTTGGAGCAGCGAGGGTTATGATAAATTTTTACCGCGTCTGTCATGATTTCTCCTTGATTACATCTTCTCGTACGGCTTAAAGCGTTGTTGCAGACTACGCAGCTGGTCGATACGCGCGTCGTAGCGGGCCTGTTGCAGGCTGCCGAGTTTGACCTGCGAGCTGGCACTGCTCAACAAGGAAATCGCCTGATCGAGGCGACCCGCCAGTGCCAGGCCTTCAGCACGCGCGGCCAGCTCCTGATCGCGGTTACCCAATTGCCCCTGGGCCTGGGCGAGCAATTCCCAGCCGTTCTGGTCATCTTTATTGTTAAAGGTATAGCGGTTCAGGATGGTCACAGCCTCCGCTGGCTGACCGCCCTGTAGATAAGCGTTAGCAAGGTTAAGCTGTAGCACCGGGTTGGTGCGTATGTCTTTCGCCCCTTTCAGGCGGTTAATCGCATCGGTGGTTTTCTTCTGCCCCAGATCGATATCCGTCGAGAGATCGAGATACCACGGGTTATTCGGATCTGCGGCCAGCAGGGGCTGCAGCGCTTTACGCGCGTCGTCGTATTTGCTGGCTTCCATCGCCTGTAATGCCTGGCCATACTGCGCGGCGTTTTTTTCACGCACGTTGCCTTTCGCCAGGGTGTCCAGCAGATCGCTGGTCAGCTGGTTACGCCCGGAGTTGTACATGCCGAGCGTTCGCACTTTCGCCATATAGAAGTCCTGAGACGACTGCACGACGACCGGGCGCATCTGGTTGGCACGGTTACGGGCATCCGACAAACGGCTTTCCGGTAACGGGTGGGTAAGTAAAATTTCCGGGGGACGGGAAGAGTAACGTGCCTGATCGAGCAGTTTTTCCAGGAAGGTCGGCATGGCCTGCGGGTCAAAGCCCGAACGCTGTAAAACCTGAATGCCGATACGGTCCGCTTCCTGTTCGTTTTGCTGGGTGAAGCTGATCATCCCCTGACGCGTTCCGGCCAGCGTACCGGTCAGTGCCGCCATCCCCGCCTGTGGGCTGGCCATTGCGAGCAGAATAGAACCCAGCGCTCCCACCCAGGTGAGCGGGGCATTGCGCTTCTGGTCTTCCATTGCACGCGCCAGGTGGCGCTGGGTGACGTGTGAAATTTCGTGCGCCATCACCGAAGCCAGCTGGCTTTCGTTGTCAGAGTAGCGAAATAACGCCGAATGCAGCACCACGTTCCCGCCAAAGAAGGCGAAGGCGTTAATTTCGTCGTTATTGATTAAATAGAAATGGAAGGGCGTTTTGACCGAGTCGGCGTGCGCCACCAGACGCATCCCCAGCCCGTTAATATACTGTACCAGCAAAGGATCGTTAATCAGCGGGGCGCTGCCGCGCAGCTGGCGAACATAGTAATCGCCCATTTGCATCTCTTGCCCGATAGAGAGCGTGCTTCCTGCTGTGGTGCCCATGTCCGGCAATGAGTCGGACGAGTCAGCGAAAGCGGGCAACACCTGACCGACCGTCACTGCGGCAATCAGTGTTGCAACCAGTGTTTTTCTCAACTGCCTGAACATAACCACTGTCCTGTATGTTGGATGTGCTAATTTGACCGATGAACCGCCATATCGTTCATCTCTGCTGCCCTGCGAGTGTAGCTGTGTTACAGCATGAAGAAAATCCCATTCATCAGGCTTTTGCGGATTGTGACAGGGATACAAAAAGCGAAAGTCTTTTTTGTGACAGTTAGATACAATTCACCGTCTCACTCCCGCCATTCGATTCAGGGAAGGGTTGTATGCTCGAAATGTTAATGCAGTGGTACCGGCGTCGGTTCAGTGACCCGGAAGCCATTGCTTTGTTGGTTATTCTGGTTGCCGGGTTCGGTATTCTGTTCTTCTTCAGCGGCCTTCTCGCGCCTCTGCTGGTGGCGATTGTGCTGGCGTATCTGCTGGAGTGGCCAACGGCGCGCCTGGAACATATCGGTTGTTCTCGTCGCTGGGCGGCAAGCATCGTCCTGGTGCTGTTTGTCGGCATTCTGCTGTTGATGGCCTTCGTGGTGATGCCCGTGGCCTGGCAGCAGGGGATCTACCTGATCCGCGACATGCCCGGCATGTTGAATAAGCTCTCAGATTTCGCCGCCACCCTGCCGCGCCGTTATCCCGCGTTAATGGACGCCGGTATCATCGACGCGATGGCGGAAAACATGCGTGCCCGCATCATGACGATGGGCGACTCGGTGGTGAAATATTCGCTGGCCTCACTGGTGGGGCTGCTCACTCTGGCCGTTTACCTCGTGCTCGTGCCGCTGATGGTTTTCTTCCTGGTCAAAGATAAAGACCAGATGCTTAACGCCGTGCGGCGTATTTTGCCGCGCAACCGCGGGCTGGCGGGGCAGGTCTGGGAAGAGATGAACCAGCAGATCACTAACTACATTCGCGGCAAGGTGCTGGAGATGATGTTGGTGGGGGTAGCAACCTGGATTGGTTTCGTGATCTTCGGCCTCAACTACTCGCTGCTGCTGGCCGTGCTGGTGGGATTCTCGGTCCTGATTCCGTATATCGGCGCGTTTGTGGTCACCATTCCGGTGGTGGGCGTCGCGCTGTTCCAGTTTGGTCTGGGGACGGAGTTCTGGAGCTGCTTCGCGGTGTACCTGATTATTCAGGGGCTTGACGGGAACCTGCTGGTACCGGTGCTGTTCTCCGAAGCGGTAAACCTGCATCCGCTGGTGATTATCTTATCCGTGGTAATTTTCGGCGGGCTGTGGGGGTTCTGGGGCGTATTCTTTGCGATTCCGCTGGCCACGCTGATTAAAGCGGTGGTGCACGCTTGGCCGGATGTACCGGCGGTGGAAGAGAAGTAGATTTTGTGCGGGCTGATGCCCTCACCCCAACCCTCTCCCACGGGAGAGGGAGCAAACATTAAAAAAGGCAACTGACGTTGCCTTTTTGCTGTTGATCAGGCGTTTGCTTTCAGCCAGTTCAACACCACGTCGTGGTGATTACTGGTTTTGAAGTCGTCAAACACATGTTCAACTTTACCGTCAGCGTCAATCAGGAAGCTGATGCGGTGAATGCCGTCATAGGTTTTACCCATAAACGTTTTCTCACCCCAGACGCCAAACTGCTCGCAAACCTGGTGGTCTTCGTCGGAAAGGAGCGTGAAGTTCAGCAGCTCTTTTTCCGCAAATCGTGACAGCTTTTCTGGTTTATCGGTGCTGATACCCAGCACTTCCACACCGACTTTTTTCAAGTCGTCCATGTTATCGCGTAAGCCGCAGGCCTGTACGGTGCAGCCGGGGGTCATGGCTTTCGGGTAGAAATAGACCAGAACACGCTGTCCCTGGAAGTCGGTCAAATTTACTTGCTCACCGTCTTGATCCGGTAAGCTAAATTTCGGTGCGATGTCACCGGCTTTCAGTGGATTCATTACTCAACTCCATCCTGTTCGTGCTGCGAATAATTGACGACGCTTATACTGCCCTGCGCGTTTAATTCTGTACAGAGGGCTTTGAACGCTTGCTCGATATTTGACGCATCCTGTGAGGCAGGGCTGTGTGCAGTGATTTGAATAAAGAGCGTGGGAACGGTGCTCTCGTCGCCCGGTTGCGTGCGGGAAACGAGCTCGGCAATGTTCATCTGATGGCTGTCGAACAGCGCGGTAAAACGCTCGATCAGATGCGGGGAATCAGTGACTTCAACCTGCACCCAGACGGTAGCGGGCATGGCCGGGCGCGGGCGCGCGGTAGTGCGTTTCATCACGATCAGCAAATCCAGCTCCGCGCCTTTCAGCGGCAGGGTGGATTCAATAAGGGTAATGGCATTCCATGTTCCGGACAGCAGCATGATAAACGTGAACTCTTCGCCGAGCATTGCCAGACGGCTGTCTTCGATATTACAGCCGCAGCTGCTCACGTGACGGGTGATGGTGTTCACGATACCCGGCCTGTCGGCACCCAGCGCAGTGATAACCAGGTAATGTTGTGATGAGGTTGTCAAACCTGTTCTTCCTTTGCATGGTTAAGTCTTCCTAAGGAAAGCATAAAAAAAACATGCATACAACCGCCTGAGGGCCTCAGGTCGCTTGCTTTTATTACAGTTCCAAACGTACCATTGAGGCTCTTGTTCGCACAGAGGATGGCTCATGTTCACGGGAAGTATTGTCGCGCTTGTAACACCGATGGATGAAAAAGGTAACGTCTGCCGGTCTAGCATGAAGAAGCTGATTGATTACCATGTCGCCAATGGAACCTCGGCGATCGTTTCGGTAGGGACTACCGGTGAATCTGCAACGCTGAGCCACGAAGAGCATGGCGATGTGGTTATGCTGACCCTGGAGCTGGCTGACGGACGTATTCCGGTCATCGCGGGGACAGGCGCTAATGCAACCGCAGAAGCGATCAGCCTGACCAAACGTTTTAATGACAGCGGCATCGTAGGCTGTCTGACGGTGACCCCTTATTACAACCGTCCTACCCAGGAAGGTTTGTTCCAGCACTTCAAAGCCATCGCTGAACATACTGACTTGCCACAAATTCTGTATAATGTGCCGTCCCGTACTGGCTGCGATATGCTGCCGGAAACCGTTGGTCGTCTCTCGGAAGTAAAAAATATTATCGGTATTAAAGAGGCGACAGGGAACTTAAGCCGCGTTCATCAGATCAAAGAGCTGGTTTCAGACGACTTTATCCTGTTGAGTGGTGATGATGCGACCGCGCTGGACTTTATGCAGCTCGGTGGTCATGGCGTGATCTCCGTAACGTCAAACGTTGCGGCGCGCGATATGGCTGAAATGTGCAAACTGGCCGCAGCCGGTCACTTTGATGAGGCACGCGTCATTAACCAGCGCCTGATGCCGCTGCACAATAAATTATTTGTCGAACCCAATCCGATCCCCGTGAAATGGGCGTGTAAGGAGTTGGGACTTGTAGCATCCGATACGCTGCGTTTGCCAATGACACCGATTACCGACCACGGTCGCGACATCGTCAGGGCAGCGCTGAAGCATGCCGGTTTGCTGTAAAGTTTAGGGAGATTTGATGGCTTATTCAGTACAGAAGTCGCGCCTGGCGAAGGTTGCGAGTGTTTCGCTTGTTATGCTGCTCGCTGCCTGTAGTTCAGACTCGCGCTACAAGCGCCAGGTGAGCGGTGATGAATCCTATCTGGATGCGACCCCGCTTGCTGAACTTCATGCACCGGCTGGTATGATCCTGCCGATTCAGAACGGCGATTATAATATCCCCGTCACCAATGGCAGTGGCCTGGTGGGTAAAGCGCTTGATATTCGTCCACCAGCTCAGCCTCTGGCGCTGGTCAGCGGAGCGCGTACCCAGTTCACCGGTGATACGGCGTCTCTGCTGGTTGAAAGCGCGCGCGGAAGCAATCTGTGGCCACAGGTGGTGAGCGTTATTCAGGCGAAGAACTACACCATTGATAAACGCGATGACGCCAGCCAGACCTTAACCACCGACTGGATCGAGTGGAACCGGCTGGATGAAGATCAGCAGTACCGTGGACGTTATCAAGTCTCCGTTAAACCACAGGGTTATCAGCAGGCGGTTAACGTTAAGCTGTTAAACCTGGAGCAGGCGGGCAAACCGGTTGCGGATGCCGCCTCCCTGCAGCGTTACAGCACTGAAATGCTGAACGTGATTGCCGCGGGTCTGGATAAGACTGCGACTGATGCCGCAAATGCGGCGCAGAGCCGTAACGGCGTCACCTTCGACGTTCAGAGCGGTGCGGACGATACCGGCCTGCCAATGTTGGTGGTGCGTGCACCGTTTAACCAGACCTGGCAGCGTCTGCCAGCGACGCTGGAAAAAGTGGGCATGAAAGTGACCGACAGCACCCGTTCAACCGGTAGCATGACGGCAACCTATAAGCCACTGTCCGACAGTGCATGGCTGGAGCTGGGCGCCAAAGATCCTCAGCTTGCCTCCGGTGATTACAAGATTCAGGTAGGCGACCTTGATAACCGCAGTAGTCTGCAGTTTATCGATCCAAAAGGTCACACGCTGACCCAGTCGCAGAACGATGCGCTGGTCGCTGTCTTCCAGGCAGCATTCAGCAAATAAATACGAGGGCGGGTTAATCCCGCCCTTTTTATTTTCGTGCTACGCAAACGTGTGCGTGGCATAATATGCCCAGTTTTGAACACAAATCATCACACCAGGAGTAATGAAGATGCAGAAGCAAGCTGAGTTGTATCGTGGCAAAGCGAAGACCGTATACAGCACGGAAAACCCGGATCTGTTGGTGCTCGAGTTCCGCAATGATACGTCAGCAGGGGATGGCGCGCGCATTGAGCAGTTCGATCGTAAAGGCATGGTGAACAACAAGTTCAACCACTTCATTATGACCAAACTGGCCGAAGCGGGTATCCCGACTCAGATGGAAGCGTTGCTGTCCGATACGGAATGTCTGGTGAAAAAACTGGATATGGTTCCGGTTGAGTGCGTTATTCGTAACCGTGCAGCGGGCTCCCTGGTGAAGCGTCTGGGTATTGAAGAAGGTATCGAACTGAATCCACCGCTGTTCGACCTGTTCCTGAAAAACGATGCCATGCACGATCCGATGGTCAATGATTCCTACTGCGAAACCTTCGGCTGGGTCAATAAAGAGAACCTGGCGCGCATGAAAGAGCTGACCTACAAAGCCAACGACGTGCTGAAAAAGCTGTTTGACGATGCGGGCCTGATCCTCGTCGACTTCAAGCTGGAGTTCGGTCTGTTCAAAGGCGAAGTGGTGCTGGGTGATGAGTTCTCCCCGGACGGTAGCCGCCTGTGGGACAAAGAAACCCTGGATAAAATGGACAAAGACCGTTTCCGTCAGAGCCTGGGTGGCCTGATTGAAGCCTATGAAGCGGTTGCTCACCGTTTAGGCGTTAAGCTCGACTAACTCCCTCACTTGCCAAAGGATGTTTGCATCCTTTGGCGTCTTACCTTTGTTTCCTATGGTAATCTTGCCGTTAACCGCCTACGATCATAGCTATTATTAATGGAATAGTTCGAGGTGGTTATGCGCTGGCAAGGGCGTCGTGAAAGTGACAATGTAGAAGACAGGCGCAGTGATGGCGGCGGCGGTCCTTCAATGGGGGGACCCGGCTTTCGGCTACCCAGCGGCAAGGGCGGTATCATCCTGCTGATTGTGGTGCTGGTCGCTGGCTATTACGGGGTCGACCTCACCGGTTTGATGACCGGTCAGCCGCTGCAACAGCAACCACAGTCTCCGCGCTCCATCAGCCCGAACGAAGATGAAGCGGCCAAATTTACCTCCGTTATTCTCGCGACCACTGAAGATACATGGGGTCAGCAGTTCGAGAAGATGGGGCGCACCTATCAGCAGCCGAAACTGGTGATGTACCGGGGCGCAACCCGTACCGGATGTGGTACCGGTCAAACTGTGATGGGGCCGTTCTACTGCCCGGCAGATGGCACCGTCTATATCGATCTCTCTTTTTACGATGACATGAAACGCAAGCTTGGCGCTGACGGTGATTTTGCCCAGGGCTACGTGATCGCGCATGAAGTCGGGCACCATGTGCAGAAGCTGCTGGGCATTGAGCCAAAAGTGCGTCAGCTACAGCAAAATGCGTCTCAGGCTGAAGTGAATCGTCTTTCCGTCAAGATGGAACTGCAGGCGGACTGCTTCGCAGGCGTCTGGGGGCACAGCATGCAGCAGCAGGGCGTACTGGAATCCGGCGATCTTGAAGAGGCATTAAACGCGGCGCAGGCCATCGGCGATGACCGTCTTCAGCAGCAAAGCCAGGGACGCGTCGTGCCGGACAGCTTCACTCACGGTACGTCGCAACAGCGTTACAGCTGGTTTAAACGCGGTTTTGACAGCGGTGATCCTGCCCAGTGTAATACCTTCGGCAAAGCCATGTGATGGTGTCGTTTGCACATCTGATACGCGAGCTTGAGCGAACCGGGCACCGCCGTCTGGTGGTGCTCACGGGCGATGAGCCGTGGACTCTGAGCCAGGCCACCGCCCTGCGTGATGCTTTACCGGGAGACTGGCTGTGGCTGAATGAAAACCCGTCTAAAGCCATCAGCGGACTGTTGGGACGCGAATACCTGCATGCTGTGTTTGACGCGCATGCCGGGTTTGACGTCTCCGCCTTCGCCGCACTCAGCGGAACGTTGCGCGCCGGGAGCCTCCTCGTACTGCGAGTACCACCGTTCTCTGGCTGGGCCGACAGGCCAGACAGCGATTCTGTGCGCTGGTGTGACAGCGCAGAGCCGATCGCTACCCCGCACTTTGTTCACCATTTTTGCCGGAAGCTTGCCGCCGATACGGATGCGATCGTCTGGCAACAGCATCATCCCCTGACGCTTCCCGCTGCGCCAGATTTACCCGCCTGGCAGCCCGCCAGCGGTGAGCCGCAGCGTGAGCAGGCGGCGATCCTCGACGCGCTTTTGGTCATGCCTGCGGGCATCGCTGCCGTGACGGCACCTCGCGGACGCGGAAAGTCAGCGCTGGCGGGGATGCTGCTGGGCAGCATCCAGGGGAGTGCGGTGGTGACGGCCCCGGCGAAAGGCGCAGCAGATGTCATCGCGCGTTTCGCGGGCGAGCGTTTTCACTTTATGGCACCCGATGCACTGCTGGACTCCACACTGCAGGCCGACTGGCTGATTGTCGATGAAGCGGCAGCCATCCCAGGCCCGCTGCTGGAGAAGCTGGTGACACGCTTTCCCCGCGTATTACTGACCACTACGGTTCAGGGTTACGAAGGGACGGGCAGGGGATTTCTGCTGAAGTTCTGCGCCCGGTTCAGTGGGCTGCAGCGTTATACCTTATCCCCCCCCATTCGCTGGGCGGCCGGATGTCCGCTTGAACGGATCGTGGCGAATACGCTGCTGTTTGACGATGCGCTTATCGACCACAAACCGGAAGGTGAGGTGTCTGTAAGGTCTCTGGAGCCACAAGAGTGGGAGAGCGACCCGGCACGAGTGGCAAGCGTTTATGAACTGCTCTGTGCTGCCCACTACCGGACCTCACCGCTCGATTTACGCCGGATGATGGACGCCCCCGGCCAGCACTTTGCGGTTGCGGGGTCTGATATTGCGGGCGCGCTCTGGCTGGTGGACGAGGGCGGATTGTCCCCCGAACTCAGCCGGGCGGTGTGGGCTGGCTCTCGTCGTCCACGCGGGAACCTTGTGGCGCAGTCGCTGGCGGCGCACGGCGGAACGCCTCTTGCGGCGACGCTGAAAGGCCGACGGATTAGCCGCATTGCGGTTCATCCCCGTCGTCAGCGGGAAGGCATTGGTCAGCGGCTGATCCTGAACGCCAGCGGTGAAGATTATCTCTCCGTGAGTTTTGGTTATACCGACGAGCTGTGGCGTTTCTGGCAGCGGTGCGGGTTTGTGCTGGTGCGAATGGGCAGCCATCGGGAAGCCAGCAGCGGGTGTTACACGGCGATGGCGCTGCTGCCGCAGAGCGAAGCCGGGCATCAACTGTGTACGCAGGCACATCGGCGTTTATGCCGCGATATGCGCGTCCTGTCGGCCTGGAATGGCGAAAAGATCCCGGTGACTGATGCCTGGGAAGCTACCCTTAATAGTGACGACTGGCTGGAGCTGGCGGGGTTTGCTTTTGCGCACCGGGCGTTTTCAACCTCGGTAGCCGCGCTGACGCGGTTGCTGTTAGCCACAGATATGTCGCTTCCGGCGCTGCGCGGGAAAATCGAGGGGAGAAGCGAAGCGGTCGGGCGAAAAGCGTTACTGGCAAAGCTTCGCGAAGAAACCGCGCAAGCGCTTGAGAACCTTGATTATTCGCGCTGCCAGCAGTTGAAAGCAGACATTTTGCAATGGCAATTTTTTCAATGACTTCTTCAGTAAAGTGGCATGGTCATTACCCCGCAGAGGCGTAAAATCCTGCTCATCAATTAAGGAGACCGCCATGAAACACGACCATTTTGTTGTTCAAAGCCCTGACAAACCGGCTAAACAGTTACTGCTTCTGTTTCATGGTGTTGGCGATAATGCCGTCAATATGGGGCAGATTGGTAGCTGGTTTGCGCCTGTTTTCCCTGAAGCATTGATTGTCAGCATCGGCGGCGTAGAACCGTGTGGTCCGAACGGACGACAGTGGTTCCCGGTTCAGGGCGTGACGGAGGAGAACCGTCAGGCGCGCATTGATGCCATCATGCCCACGTTTATCGACATCGTACGCTACTGGCAGCAGCAGAGCGGCGTGGGTGCTGACGCGACCGCGCTGATTGGCTTCTCGCAGGGATCTATCATGTCCCTGGAAAGTGTGAAAGCGCAGCCGGGTCTGGTTTCACGGGTGATCGCGTTTAACGGCCGCTTTGCGACGCTGCCGACGAGTGCGACCACGCAGACCACGATCCATCTGATCCACGGTGGTGAAGACCGGGTCATTGAGCTTTCACATGCGGTTGCCGCTCAGGAAGCATTGATTCGTGAAGGTGGGGATGTGACGCTGGATATCGTTGACGATCTGGGCCATGCGATTGACGACCGCAGCATGCAATTCGCGCTCGATCATCTGCGTTATACCGTACCGAAGCACTACTTTGATGAAGCGCTCAGCGGCGGCAAGCCGAATGACGATAATATTGTTGAGTTTATGTAGGCACTTTCCCCCTCATCCCAGCCCCTCTCCCCACAGGGGCGAGGGCGAGGGTTAGGGGGAGGGGTGAGATTAACAATTACTTCTTCTGGTCTTTCTTCGGCCAGTCGTCGTCATCGTCCCACTTGTCGTTAAAATCGCGGTGTGGCGGGAGATCCGGCTTGTTCGCAAGAAACTTTTTGTGGTCAACGCGCTTAAGGTCTTTAATCACGTTGAGCAGTACGCCGACCAGAAACACCAGCACCAGAATCCACCAGTACTTTGAAAGCCAATCCATTCGCTATTCCTCTCAGAGCATTCGTCAGGCGACGAGTTGCTCCATAATACGTTGATACATACGAGCCAGCAGTTGCAAATCTGCCGCATTAACACACTCATTTATTTTATGAATGGTTGCGTTTACCGGCCCCAGTTCGACAACCTGAGCTCCCATACGGGCAATAAAGCGTCCGTCTGAAGTGCCACCCGTCGTCAGCAGTTGTGGCTTAATTTCATTATAGTGCTCGATGGCGTTCACTACCGCATCAACCAGTTTGCCGCGCTGCGTCAGGAACGGCTGGCCGGAAAGCCACCAGTCCACGGTGTAGCGCAGGTGATATTTTTCCAGCAGCGCGACAACGCGCGCTTTGATCATCTCATCGGTCAGTTCGGTACTGAAGCGGAAGTTGAACTGGACGAAGAAGTCCCCCGGGATTACGTTGTTGCTGCCGGTCCCGGCCTTGACGTTAGCAATCTGCATGCTGGTCGGGGGGAAGAACTCGTTACCTTTATCCCACTCAATCGCCACCAGTTCGCTCAGCATTGGCGCAGCGCGATGAACGGGGTTATCGGCCAGATGTGGATAAGCAACGTGTCCCTGAACGCCGTGAATGGTCAGGTTACAGGTCAGTGAGCCACGGCGACCGTTTTTCACGACATCGCCCACCACTTCGGTACTGGACGGCTCGCCGACCAGACAGTAGTCGAGACGCTCGTTGCGCGCCATCAGCGCTTCAACCACCTTCACGGTACCGTTATGGGCACTGGCTTCTTCGTCGGAGGTGACCAAAAACGCGAGACGGTTTTTGTGGTTCGGATGCTGAGCCACAAAGCGTTCAGCCGCGACCACCATCGCCGCCAGCGAGCCTTTCATGTCTGCCGCGCCGCGGCCAAAGAGCATGCCATCGCGGATGGTCGGTTCAAACGGCGGGTTAATCCAGCGATCTGCGTCACCTGCGGGAACGACGTCAGTATGCCCGGCAAACGCCAGCGTTTCACCCTGGCCGCGCCACGCCCAGAAGTTCTGAGTATCGCCAAAATCCATGCGTTCAACGGTAAAACCGATGGCACGCAGGCGCTCAATCATTAATGCCTGACAACCTGCGTCGTCCGGGCTAAGGGAAGGACGGCGAATAAGCTGTTGAGTCAGCTCAATGACCGGGCATGACATACACTACACCTCAACGAAAAAGTCAGAATAAAGGGTTTCACTGAAACCCAGCAGCATAGGCTGACCTGGCTTGCAGAGCAATGGGCGTTTGATAATTGCCGGCATTTCACGCATCAGTTTTGCCGCGCTGTCGGCATCAACGATGCTGGCGCGCAGGGATTCGTCCAGTTTACGCCAGGTGGTACCGCGAGTGTTAAGTAGTGCCTCCCAGCCTAGTTCATTGATGGCGTTATGCAGAAAATCTGCATCAAGCCCATCGGCACGGTAATCGTGGAAGCGGTACTCGATGTGGTTCGCTTCCAGCCAGCGGCGGGCTTTTTTGATGGTGTCGCAATTTTTAATGCCGTACATCACAACCATGGTGAATCCTTTTGTCCTTATGACCATTAAATGTTCAATAAATTCGAAGATATATCCTTAAGCAGAATATAACACATTCAGGAATACTCTGGATTTACACGTCTGCTTAATTCAACGCACATCTGTACGCTGAATATTCTTTCATCATTTAAGCATAGATGTCCACCGGGTATAAATTGCTAACAAACTCAGCGGGTAAAATAAAGCTCACCCGTTCGTAGGGTTATTTCAAAATATTGCTGGCCGTCACACAAAATTTAAGATTCTCCATTCATATTTATCATAAATCCCCAACGGTGGCGGGGTACAATCACAGCAATTGGTTAAATAGTCTTCACAATGATGATACGTTTTCGTAGAATGCGCATAATAATAAGAGAGGTTGTTATGATTGAACGTGAACTGGGGAACTGGAAAGATTTTATCGAAGGCATGCTTCGTAAATGACATTCAGTAAGAATTGCAAGAGCACTTAAATAAGTAAAATAATCATAGTGTGAATTAATCACACAATAAAAAGGCGGCTGATAAAGCCGCCTTTTTTATGGCTGAATGTTATTCCTGCCGCTCTCTGAGCGGGAAGCGACGACGCACCAGCACAAAGAACAGCGGCACGAAATAAATGGCCAGGATGGTGGCCGAAATCATGCCCCCCATTACCCCGGTACCGACCGCGTGCTGGCTGCTGGAACCTGCACCCGTGCTGGTTGCCATTGGCAATACGCCAAAAATAAAGGCCAGCGAGGTCATCAGGATCGGGCGCAGTCGCTGACGGCAGGCATGTAGCGTGGCGGCCATCAGCTCGTGGCCTTTGGCATTCATCTCGTTGGCAAACTCAACGATCAGAATGGCGTTTTTCGCCGACAAGCCGATCACCGTCAGCAGCCCGACCTGGAAGTAAACATCGTTTTCCAGGCCGCGCATCCAGGTTGCCAGCAGCGCACCGATAACTCCAAGCGGCACCACCAGCATGACCGAGAACGGAACCGACCAGCTCTCATACAGCGCGGCAAGGCAGAGGAACACCACCAGTAGAGAAAGGGCATAAAGCGCGGGGGCCTGCGCGCCGGAGAGACGTTCCTGGTAAGACATGGCCGTCCATTCCAGACCAAAACCGGCGGGCAGCTGTTGCACCAGTTTTTCCATGGTGTCCATGGCCGTGCCGGTACTTACGCCCGGCGCGGCTTCCCCGACGATTTCCACCGCAGAGTAACCGTTATAGCGCTCCAGACGCGGCGAACCGCTCTCCCAGCGCGAGGTGGCAAACGCCGAGAAGGGAACCATCCCGCCGCTGTTATTGCGTACAAACCAGCGGTTAATATCATCCGGCAGCATGCGGTACGGCGCGGCGGACTGAACATACACTTTTTTCACGCGACCGCGATCCATAAAGTCGTTCACATAGCTCGAGCCCCACGCCGTTTGCAGGGTGTCGTTGATATCGTCGATGGAGACGCCCAGCGCCTGCGCCTTACGCTGGTCGATATCCACCTGAAGCTGCGGGCTGTCGTCCAGGCCGTTGTGGCGCACGCGGGTCAGGCCAGAATCATTACCTGCCAGCGCTAACAATTTGTCGCGTGCGGCCATCAGCGCATCGTGGCCCGCGCCGGCGTGATCCTGCAGCTCCATATCAAACCCGGCAGAACTCCCCAGGCCGCTGATCGCTGGCGGACTGCTCGCAAAGACGCGCGCCTCTTTAATACGGGAAAAGGCTTTAGTGGCACGTTCAATGATGGCAAATGAGGTTCCCGTTTGGGTGTCCCGTTCATTCCAGTCTTTCAGACGGACAAACATACGGGCGACGTTCTGCCCGTTCCCGCCCGGGCCGGAGCCAACGGTCGAGAAGACCGACACAACGTTATCTTTCTCGTGGGTGAAGAAGTACTGCTCTACGTTCTGGACCACTTTCAGCGTCTGCTGCTGCGTTGAGCCGCTCGGGAGCTGCACCGAGGTGATGAACATCCCCCGGTCTTCCATCGGCAGGAACGAGGTGGGCAAATGCAGAAACAGCCACACCATGCCGCCCAGCAGTACAACGTAAATCATCATCCAGCGCAGGCTGCGGTGCAGCACTTTACCGACCGCAGATTCATACCGGGCGGCATTGCGGTTGAACATCCGGTTAAACCAGCCGAAGAACCCTTTCTGACCGTGATGTTCCCCTTTGTGCAGCGGCTTGAGGAGGGTGGCGCAAAGCGCAGGGGTGAGGATCAGGGCCACCAGAACGGAGAGTACCATTGCTGAGACGATGGTTATCGAGAACTGGCGGTAAATCGCGCCGGTCGTGCCGCCGAAGAAGGCCATCGGGATAAAGACCGCCGACAACACCATCGCAATGCCGACTAACGCCCCCTGAATTTGACCCATGGATTTTCGCGTGGCCTGGCGCGGGGAAAGACCTTCTTCGCTCATGATGCGCTCGACGTTTTCGACCACCACAATGGCATCATCCACCAGCAGGCCAATTGCCAGCACCATGGCAAACATCGTCAGGGTGTTAATGCTGTACCCGAACGCGTAAAGCACCGAAAAGGTACCCAGCAGCACCACGGGGACGGCAATAGTGGGGATCAGCGTGGCGCGGAAGTTTTGCAGGAACAGATACATGACCAGGAACACCAGGGCAATCGCTTCCAGCAGGGTCTTTACCACATCCTCAATCGAGGCTTTTACGAAGGAAGTGGTTTCATAGGCGACTTTATACTCCAGCCCGTGCGGGAAATACTGCGACAGCTCATCCAGACGGTCCAGCACCAGTTTCGCCGTCGCCATTTCATTTGCGCCGGAGGCCAGCTTAATCCCAAGGCCAGAGGCCGGGTTGCCGTTAAATCGGCTCAGGTAGTCGTATTTCTCAGCACCCATTTCCACCGTCGCCACATCGCTCAGACGCACTTCTGAGCCATCCTGATTCACGCGCAGGGTAATGTTGCGGAACTGGTCCGGTGTCTGAAGCAGGGATTGCGAATTAATGGTGGCGTTCAGGGCTTGTTTATCAACGGAAGGCGTTCCTCCCAGTTGCCCCACGGCAATTTGTGCGTTCTGGGCTTTGATGGCATCCGTCACGTCGGTGGCCGTCATCTGATAGCTGTTCAGCTTGTTGGGATCGAGCCAGATACGCATGGAGTATTGTGAGCCGTAGGCGTCGATATCCCCCACGCCGTTAATACGGCTGAGCGGGTCCTGAATATTACTGGCGACGTAGTCCGCAATGTCCTGTTTATCCATTGAGCCATCGGTGGAGACAAACGCGATGGTCAAAATGTTGGTATCACCGGTTTTACGTACGGTAACGCCCTGGTTCTGCACCGCCTGGGGCAGCTTACGCATGGCCGACTGAAGCTGGTTTTGTACCTGCTGCACCGCTTCGTCCGGGTCGGTGCCCGCCTTAAAGCTCAGGGTAACCGTTGCTTGTCCCGTGGCGCTGCTTTGCGAGGACATGTACATCAGGTTATCCAGACCCGTCATGTTCTGCTCGATAACCTGCGTCACGGTGTTTTCCAGCGTTTGTGCGGAAGCGCCGGGGTAGTTTGCGGTGACACGCACATTAGGCGGTGCCAGATCGGGATATTGCTCAACAGGAAGAGAAGTAATCGCCAGGACACCTGTCAGACACAACAGGATGGCAAGCACCCAGGCAAAAATGGGGCGATCGATGAAAAAATTCGCCATGTAAAAGTGACCTCGTTTTGCTGCACGTCATTATTGTTTATTGCCCGCCTAACTTTAGCGGTAAGGCCCAGGTCAAACGTGGAGAAATAAAGGAGATAGTGTAAATTATCATGCGCTTTTCCCTGCGCTTGCCTCTTTACCGTTATTTACCCGTTAACGGCGCAGGTACCGGGAACGTCACGCAGACCAGCGTGCCGCCGTTTTGCGGTTGCGAAAAGTGCAGCATGCCTCCGAGTCGTTGTGCGCGCTCACGCATAATGTTCAGTCCGTAGTGTCCGGGCGGTTCGCTTGCCTCGCCAATCCCGATGCCGTTGTCGCGAATGCTGACGCTGTGCGTGCCATCCACCGCCGTTAAGCAGCTAACGGTAATTTCGCTGGCCTGGGCGTGCTTAATCGCATTCAGAACGGCTTCCCGGACGATCTGCAACAAATGCACCTGTTTCTGGGCGTCAAGCGCCAGGGAGGAGAGACGACAGTCGAGGTGCAGCCTGGCCTGCGTCTGGCTCTGCAGGGCATCGAGAGACTCCTGCAGCGCCGCGGGTAAATTCGCATGATTTAACGTCAGGCGGAAGGTCGTCAGCAGCTCGCGCAACTGCTGCCAGGCGTTGTTCAGCTCGCGAGAGAAGTCGGTGATGATAGTTTGCGCGGGAGCATTATCCGCTGGCACCGCGCGTTTAAGCAGGGCAAGCTGGATCCGCAGATAAGACAGCACCTGCGCCAGCGAATCGTGCAGTTCCCGGGCGATGGTGGCGCGTTCTTCCATCAGCAGCAGCTGCTGGTAATGCTTTTGCGCCTGGTTAAAGTACAGCCCGCGCCCGAGCATGGTCGCCACGCTTCTCATCAGCGGGAGGGGAACGCTGTCCGTCTCGCTTTGCCAGCGCAGCTCACCGTAAAGGGTGTCCTGCATCAGTACCGGCAGATTTTGCATCGGGATGCTGCCCGACGCGGTCCCTTCACACAGTCGCCAGTCGTCACTGGTGCGGAGTTCCAGGTAATTCATCTGAGTGTATTCATGGACAATCTGCAATATGTGCCGAAAACAATGGCTGTCTATCTGCCCCGTATTCAACGCCTGGGAGCATTTAAACAGCATGTCGAGCTGCTGGTGGGCTTCGTGCAAATGTCGTGTCTTTTCCGCCACGGAAGCTTCAAGCGACCGATAAAGGGTGTGTAGCTCCCCCGACATATGGTTGAAAGCGCGGGAAAGTTGGCCCAGCTCGTTGGGTAGGGCGGTATCCGGCGCAGGCGTCGTAAATTCTCCTCGCTCAATCCGCTCGCTGGCCGCCACCAGATTATTCAGCGGTAATACGACCTGGCGGCGGATACGCCGCAGGGTAAACAGCGTCAGCATCAGGATCCCGAGGGCGCCAGCCAGAGAGAGGAGGGTCACTGTCTGGATTTTATGTTCACTGTAATGCTGGAGGGCGAGCACAAAGGCATCAATGCGGCCGACAAAATCCTCAATATGTGCGGCATACCATGCGCTGTCACCGCGGGCGATGTGCTTATCCATTTCCAGCCAGGCAAACTGCAGTTGCTGGTAGCGCGTTTTGACATTGCCCGGAACGTACCAGCGGTTCAGCTTTTGCAGGGAAGGTGCGCTTAATGTCTGCCGCCAGTTCTCACGATGCGCCATAAGGGAAGGGCTGTTACGCTGCATCTCGTAACCGAGACGATAGCTCTGCATGCGCAGTGAACCCGCAACGTTGATGGCTTCAGCGTCGCGCTGGCTGCTGGCAAGCGTCAGTAGCGCGACGCTGCTGGTCAGCACGGAGAGAACAATTATCGAAAAGAAAGCCCAGGCAAGGCTTCCGGAAACGGGTCGCTTAACGGTCACAGAACGGCTCTCTGGGAGAAATTATCAGACGTTTCGGGCAGGTGTACATTGCCTGATAACGCCGTGATGAGTAAACACTTTATTCATACGTACAGTAAGGTTATTGCGCCTGGCGCAGCTGGAAACATCATCCAGCGAGAAACGCGCCGTCTGAACCCACGGGCGACAAAGCGAGCGTCACGGCGTAGTATAAACAGACTCATTTTGCCGTGGAGCCCGTATGTCCCTGAACATTACCGTTATCAAAGACAAAATCCTTTCTGAAAATTACTTTGTCCTGCGTAACATCACTTACGATTTAACCCGTAAGAACGGGGACGTTATTCGCCATAAACGCGAAGTCTACGACCGGGGCAATGGCGCTACCATTCTGCTGTATAACCGCGAAAAGCAAAGCGTGGTATTGATTCGTCAGTTTCGGGTGGCGACATGGGTCAATGGCAACGCGGACGGGCGTCTGATTGAAACTTGCGCCGGTCTGCTTGATGACGATGAGCCGGAAGTCTGTATTCGCAAAGAAGCCATAGAAGAAACGGGTTTTGAGGTGGGTGCGGTACAAAAAGTCTTTGAGCTTTTCATGTCTCCAGGCGGGGTGACCGAGCTGGTCCACTTCTTCGTTGCGGAATACACCGACGCTCAGCGTACTCACCGCGGCGGCGGGGTCGAGGATGAAGATATTGAAGTGCTTGAAATGCCCTTCATTCAGGCGCTGGAAATGGTGAAAAGCGGCGAGATACGCGACGGTAAAGCGGTGATCCTGCTGCAGTATCTGCAAACCAGCGGCGTGATGAACGCCGCGCAGGTCCGGTGATAAGTTATATTTCAGATAAATCTATCCGATAAATCCGATTGAGCCCGCCCGTCCAGGGCACGAAGATACGCCCCAGATTGACCTTTTCGTTTCCGGGGCTGTGCCATTCATGCGCTACTGCGTTTTGCTTCTCTTCTTTTTTTGCGTGCTACCCGCACCTCTGGTGTGGGCTGCACCTGCGCAGCAGTCTTTCTCTGACTGGCAGGTCACCTGCAATAACCAGAATTTTTGCGTTGCCCGAAATACCGGTGAACACCGCGGGCTGGTGATGACGCTGAGCCGTAGCGCTGGGGCAAAAACGGACGCCAGCCTGCGTATCGATCTCGGCGGGCTTTCGGCTCCTCCGGTAAAAGAGCCTGACATCGCCTCCCGACTGCTGCTCGACGACGTTCCCTTAAAACTCAATGCCCAGCACTGGCAGTTAACGCCCTGGCATCTCAAGACTGACGATACGGGTACCCTCACCACGTTTCTGAAAACGATTCAGGAAGGACAGAGGCTGACCCTGCGCGGAGGGAAGCAGACGATCTCTCTGGTCGGACTGAAAGCGGCGCTGCTGTTTATCGACGCTCAGCAAAAGCGCGTGGGCAGCGAAACAGCATGGATTAAAAAAGGGGATAGCCCGCCGCTGAGCGTGCCTCCAGCTCCGGCATTAAAAAAGGTGGCCGTGGTGAACCCCACGCCAACGCCACTCTCCCACGCTGAACTGAACGATCTGCTGGATTACGGCACCTGGCGGATGAACAACAGCCAGTGCTCGCTGGATCCTAACCGCCGCGAAGTGCGCGTCACCGCATTAACGGATGATAAAGCGTTGCTGATCGTCAGCTGCGAGGCGGGGGCTTACAATACGGTCGATCTGGCGTGGCTGGTATCGCGTAAAAAACCGTTCACCGCGCGCAGCGTCAGGCTGCGTCTGCCGTTTACCCCGTCCAGTCAGAGTAGCGATATGGAACTGATGAACGCCAGCTTCGATGAAAAAACACGCGAGCTGACGACGCTCGCACTGGGGCGTGGGATCGGTGATTGTGGGATCCAGACGCGCTGGCGTTTTGACGGCCAGCGCTTCCGCCTGGTGCGGTATGCGGAAGAGCCAAGCTGCGATAACTGGAACGGGCCGGACGCCTGGCCTACGCTGTGGATCACGCGGTAGTCCGGCTTACGATTTGATGGTGTTGTAGGCCGGGTAAGGCGTAGTCGCCACCCGGCAACGAAGACCGCACTAAAGCACGCTCAACGCCTTCTCCACCACGTTCTCAACGGTAAAGCCGAAGTACGGGAACAGCTTGTCGGCAGGGGCGGACTCACCGTAGCCCCGCATACCGACAATCGCCCCTTTCAGCCCCACATACTTATACCAGTAGTCGGCAATTCCCGCTTCCACCGCCACGCGCGCCGCGACGCTGGAGGGGAGCACCGATTCACGGTATGCCTCGTCCTGGGCATCAAAGATATCCGTTGAAGGCAGGGAAACGACGCGCACCGCGTGACCTTCGGCAGTCAGTTTCTCCGCCGCTTTCACCGTGATTTCCACCTCAGAACCCGTGGCAATCAGGATCACGTCCGGTTTGCCGCCGCTGTCCTTCAGGATGTACCCGCCGCGGGCGATATTTTTCACCTGCTCCGGGGTGCGCTCAATCTGCGCCAGGTTTTGACGCGACAGGATTAGCGCCGTCGGGCCGTTATGGCGCTCAACCGCCAGCTTCCAGCCCACTGCCGCTTCGACCTGATCGCACGGACGCCATGTGCTGAAGTTTGGCGTTAAGCGCAGGCTCGCCAGCTGTTCCACCGCCTGGTGCGTCGGGCCATCTTCACCCAGCCCGATAGAGTCGTGGGTGTAGACCATGATCTGCCGGGCCTTCATCAGCGCCGCCATGCGCGCTGCGTTACGGGCGTACTCAACGAACATCAGGAAGGTGGCGGTGTAGGGCACGAAGCCGCCGTGATGGGCGATGCCGTTGGCAATGGCGGTCATCCCGAACTCGCGCACGCCGTAGTGGATATAGTTTCCGGCGATGTCCTCTTTCAGCGATTTCGAGCCCGACCAGATGGTCAGGTTACTCGGCGCCAGATCCGCCGAGCCGCCGAGCAGTTCGGGCAGGATAGGGCCGATGGCATTCAGGGTGTTTTGCGACGCCTTACGGGTGGCGATTTTCGCCGGGTTAGACTGCAGGTTTTCAATCAGTGCCTGGGTTTTATCGTCCCAGTCTTCCGGCAGTCCACCGCTCATGCGGCGGGAAAACTCAGCCGCCAGTTCCGGATATGCTTTTTTGTAGGCTGCAAATTTTTCGTTCCAGGCATGCTGGGCTTTTTCACCCGTTTCGCGCGCATCCCATGCCTTGTAGATCTCTTTCGGGATCTCAAACGGCGGGTATTTCCAGCCCAGTTTCTGTCGGGTCAGTGCCACCTCTTCTTCGCCGAGCGCCGCGCCGTGCGCTTCTTCTTTGCCTGCTTTGTTTGGTGAGCCAAAGCCGATGACCGTACGGCAGATAATCAGGGACGGTTTGTCCTTCACGCTCTGCGCTTCCTGAATCGCTTTTTTCACCGCTTCAGGATCGTGGCCGTCGATCTCATGCACGACGTGCCAGTGATAGGCTTCGAAGCGTTTCGCCGTGTCGTCGGTGAACCAGCCCTCGGTTTCGCCGTCAATGGAGATGCCGTTGTGGTCGTAAAAGCCGATCAGCTTGCCGAGCCCCAGCGTGCCCGCCAGCGAGCAGACTTCATGCGAAATCCCCTCCATCAGGCAACCGTCACCCATAAACACATACGTGTAGTGATCGACAATCTCGTGGTCCGGCTGGTTAAACTGTGCCGCCAGCGTGCGTTCGGCAATCGCGAGTCCGACGGCGTTGGCCAGCCCCTGACCCAGCGGTCCGGTGGTGGTTTCGACACCCGGCGTATAGCCGATTTCCGGGTGACCCGGGGTTTTCGAATGCAGCTGGCGGAAATTCTTCAGCTCCTCAAGCGGCAGATCATAGCCGGACAGGTGCAGCAGGCTGTAGAGCAGCATCGAGGCGTGGCCGTTAGACAGAATAAAGCGGTCACGATCGTACCAGGCAGGATCGTTGGGGTTGTGCTTCAGAAAGTCGTTCCACAACACTTCGGCAATATCAGCCATGCCCATGGGGGCGCCAGGGTGGCCGGAATTGGCTTTCTGCACGGCATCCATGCTGAGGGCGCGGATGGCATTGGCGAGCTCTTTACGGGACATAGTTCACTCCATGGCAAGGTTAAAGTTTGGCGGCGAGTAGGTCTTCAAGTTTGCGCTGGTCGACGGCGAACAGGCGGATGCCTTCCGCCAGTTTATCCACGGCCATCGCGTCCTGATTGTGCTCCCAGCGGAACTCGGCTTCGGTCATGGCCTTCGGTTTCGGCAGGACGGTGGAGGTTGGCACCAGTTTGCGGATCACCGTCTCTTCTTTGTCCTGTAATTCTTTAAGCAGGTTAGGGGAGATGGTCAGGCGGTCGCAGCCTGCCAGGGCGAGGATCTGCTCGGTACGGCGGAAGCTGGCCCCCATCACGATGGTTTCATAGCGGTGCTGTTTGTAGTAGTCGTAGATATTTCGCACTGACTTCACGCCCGGATCTTCCTCGACTACGTACGGGTCCATGGGCTGTTTCGCCTGATACCAGTCGTAGATGCGCCCGACAAACGGCGAGACGAGGAACACGCCCGCTTCAGCACAGGCGCGTGCCTGTGCAAACGAGAACAGCAGCGTCAGGTTGCAGTGGATCCCCTCTTTTTCGAGCACCTCTGCCGCGCGGATACCTTCCCACGTCGACGGGAGCTTGATCAGAATGCGTGACGTATCAATTCCCTGCTCCTGGTAGAGTTCAACCAGACGACGCGCTTTCGTAATACTCTTTTCTTTATCGAACGAGAGGCGGGCGTCCACTTCGGTCGAGACGCGTCCTGGAATGCTTTTCAGAATTTCTGCACCAAAATTAACCGCCAGTTTGTCGCTGGCTTCGGCAACCTGTTGCTCCTGCGTTTTGCCGCGCTTCTTGCCGTAAGCAATCGCGTCATCAATCAGATGGCTAAAATGGGCAAGCCCTGCCGCTTTCAGAAGCAGGGAAGGGTTGGTGGTCGCGTCCTCCGGCTGATAGTGGCGAATCGACTCGATATCGCCGCTGTCCGCAACCACGGTGGTGAATTGTTTGATGCCGTCTAGCTGGTTCATAAATCATTACTCCTTGGAAATAAAAGAGTTAGATGAGTGCGTTAGTTCACACTTCTGAGAAAATCATGATGGACTTAACAAAAAAGCATAGCAGACGAGGGAGGCATTGCTTTTGAGACGGGTAACATGGCTGTTATAAATTGATAACAATTTTTAATGTGTGATGGTGAGAGTTTGGCAGCCTTCAAAGTTTATGCGCTGTCCTGAGGCGATACTAGGCGGCACACCAGGGTGTGCATCAGGATCGCAAACGTCACCCTTTTGACCGATACGTGAAAGGAAAAATAAGATGGATGAGCAGTTGAAACAGAGTGCCCTCGATTTTCACGAGTTCCCCGTTCCGGGCAAAATCCAGGTTTCCCCAACCAAGCCGCTGGCGACTCAGCGCGATCTGGCTCTTGCCTACTCACCGGGCGTGGCGGCACCGTGTCTGGAAATCGAAAAAGATCCGCTGGCGGCCTATAAGTACACCGCGCGCGGTAACCTGGTCGCGGTGATCTCTAACGGTACGGCGGTACTCGGCCTTGGCAACATTGGTGCGCTGGCGGGTAAGCCGGTGATGGAAGGGAAGGGCGTTCTGTTCAAGAAATTCGCCGGTATCGACGTGTTCGATATCGAAGTGGACGAGCTGGACCCGGATAAATTCATTAACGTCGTCGCCGCGCTGGAGCCAACCTTCGGCGGTATCAACCTGGAAGACATCAAAGCGCCGGAATGTTTCTATATCGAGCAGAAGCTGCGCGAGCGTATGAACATCCCCGTGTTCCATGACGACCAGCACGGTACGGCCATTATCAGCACCGCCGCCATTCTGAACGGCCTGCGCGTGGTCGAGAAAAATCTTTCCGACGTGCGTATGGTGGTCTCCGGCGCGGGCGCGGCGGCCATCGCCTGTATGAACCTGCTGGTGGCGCTGGGGATGCAGAAACACAACATCGTGGTTTGCGATTCCAAAGGCGTGATCTACAAAGGCCGTGAGCCAAACATGGCGGAAACCAAAGCGGCGTATGCGGTGGACGATGACGGCAAACGCACGCTTGAGGACGTGATTGACGGTGCGGACATCTTCCTTGGCTGCTCGGGCCCGAAAGTGCTGACCCAGGAGATGGTGAAGAAGATGGCGCGTGCGCCAATGATCCTGGCCCTGGCGAACCCTGAACCGGAAATTCTACCGCCGCTGGCGAAAGCGGTGCGTGAAGACGCCATTATCTGTACCGGCCGTTCGGACTACCCGAACCAGGTGAACAACGTGCTCTGCTTCCCGTTCATCTTCCGTGGCGCGCTGGACGTTGGCGCAACGGCGATCAACGAAGAGATGAAGCTGGCAGCGGTTCATGCCATCGCGGAACTGGCGCATGCCGAGCAGAGCGAAGTGGTGGCTTCTGCCTATGGCGATCAGGATCTGAGCTTCGGGCCTGACTACATCATCCCTAAACCGTTTGACCCGCGACTGATCGTGAAGATCGCGCCAGCGGTGGCCAAAGCGGCAATGGACTCCGGCGTGGCAACGCGCCCGATCCAGGACTTCGACGCTTACGTCGATAAACTCACCGAGTTCGTCTACAAAACCAACCTGTTTATGAAGCCAATTTTCTCTCAGGCCCGCGCGGACGCAAAACGCGTGGTGCTGGCGGAAGGGGAAGAGGCGCGCGTGCTGCATGCCACCCAGGAGCTGGTGAGCCTCGGGCTGGCGAAGCCGATCCTGATCGGTCGTCCGAGCGTCATCGAGATGCGCATTCAGAAACTGGGGCTGCAGATTAAGCCGGGTGTGGACTTTGAGATCGTCAATAACGAATCCGATCCACGCTTTAAAGAGTACTGGAACGAATACTACGCGATCATGAAGCGTCGTGGGATCACCCAGGAGCAGGCGCAGCGGGCGGTGATCAGCAATACCACGGTGATCGGCGCGATTATGGTCCATCGCGGCGAAGCGGATGCGCTGATCTGCGGTACCATCGGCGATTACCACGAGCATTTCAGCGTGGTGCAGGAGATCTTCGGCTACCGCGAAGGGGTTCACGCCGCCGGAGCGATGAACGCGCTGCTGCTGCCAAGCGGGAACACGTTTATCGCCGATACCTACGTTAACGACGATCCAACCCCGGACGAGCTGGCGGAGATCACCGTGATGGCGGCAGAAACCGTGCGTCGCTTTGGTATTGAGCCGAAAGTGGCGCTGCTATCGCACTCTAACTTTGGTTCGTCTAAATCAGCGGCGGCGTGCAAAATGCGTCAGACGCTGGAGCTGGTGCGCGAGCGTGCGCCGGAGCTGATGATTGACGGAGAAATGCACGGCGATGCCGCGCTGGTGGAAAGCATCCGCAACGAGCGTATGCCGGACAGCCCGCTGAAAGGCTCGGCAAACATCCTGATTATGCCGAACGTGGAAGCGGCGCGTATTAGCTACAACCTGCTGCGCGTATCCAGCTCTGAAGGGGTGACCGTAGGGCCGGTACTGATGGGCGTGGCGAAACCGGTGCATGTATTAACGCCGATTGCTTCTGTGCGACGCATCGTGAACATGGTGGCGCTGGCGGTGGTTGAGGCGCAGACGCAGCCTCTGTAGCGGCGGTGCGTCGGGTGGCGCGTTCGCTTACCCGACCTACGGGTTAACCAGGCCGGATAAGCGCAGCGCCATCCGGCAATTACACCCAGTCGCGTACTTTCAGAAACTCACTCAAGGCAGCCTCCGGGCTGCCTTCTTTTGGCTCGTAACAGTATTCCCAGCGTACCAGCGGTGGCATCGACATTAAAATCGACTCCGTGCGCCCGCCGGTCTGCAGGCCGAAGAGCGTCCCGCGATCCCACACCAGGTTAAACTCCACGTAGCGCCCGCGGCGATAAAGCTGGAATTCGCGCTCGCGCACGCCATAGTCGATATCTTTACGTCGTTCGACAATGGGCAAATAGGCCTCAGTAAAGCCTTCGCCCACCGCGCGCATAAAGCTGAACGCGGTATCAAAATCGGGCGTGTTGAGATCGTCAAAGAACAGTCCACCGATGCCGCGCTGCTCGTCGCGGTGCTTCAGGTAAAAGTAGTCATCGCACCACTTTTTAAATTTCGGGTAGACGTCTTCGCCAAACGGCAGACAAAGGTCGCGCGCGGTGGTGTGCCAATGCACGGCGTCCTCTTCGAAACCGTAGTAGGGCGTTAAGTCGAAACCGCCGCCGAACCACCAGACCGGATCGGCCCCCGGTTTTTCAGCAATGAAAAAGCGTACGTTAGCGTGACTGGTCGGCACAAACGGATTATGCGGATGCACCACCAGCGAAACGCCCATCGCTTCAAAACTTCGGCCCGCCAGCTCAGGACGATGCGCTGTCGCAGAGGCGGGCATAGCGTCACCATGAACGTGGGAAAAATTCACCCCCGCCTGTTCAAAGATGCCGCCATTTCGCAATACGCGGCTGCGGCCACCGCCGCCTGCCTCACGCTGCCAGTTATCCTCCTGAAATTCACCGCCGTCTGCGGCGGCCAGTTTCTGGCAAATCTCATCCTGCAGTTGCAGCAGGAACGTTTTGACCAGTTGAGCATTGGGTTTCATTAACGTTTCCTGGCGTGCGCTTTTTGGTTATCGAACCAGTTGAAGTAACTGATAATGCCGGAGGCGATGGCGTTAGCAATCTTCTGGCGAAACGCCGTGGTGCCGAGCAGCCGCTCTTCTTCCGGGTTGGTAATAAAAGATGTTTCCACAAGTACGGACGGAATTGAAGGTGACTTCAGCACCACAAACGCCGCCTGCTCGGTGCTTTTACTGTGCAAGCGGTGCACCGGCTTAATCCGTTTGAGGATATGCGAGCCGAGCGTCAGGCTATTTTTGATGGTGTCCGTCTGCACGAGGTCGAACAGCACCTGCTGTAACAGATGATCTTTGTCCGTGGCCTTCTTCCCGGCCACTTCATCCGCCCGGTTCTCACGGTCGGAGAGGTATTTTGCCATGGCGCTACTGGCCCCACGGTTGGACAGGGCAAACACCGACGCGCCCGCGGCTGACGGGTTGGTAAAGCCGTCAGCGTGAATCGACATAAACAGATCCGCGCCGTGTTGATGGGCGATCTCCACGCGGTCATACAGCGGGATAAAGGTGTCGCCAGAGCGCGTCAGACGGGCGTCAATGCCGTTGCTGCGTAAAATTGCGCGCACGTTTTTTGCAATCGCCAGCACGACGTGTTTTTCTTTTGACCCGTTTTTGCCGATGGCGCCGGTATCAATCCCGCCGTGGCCCGGGTCCAGCATCACCAGACGCTTTGCGCCTGGCTTTTTGGTTTTGGGTTTACTGTGTCCGTTACTGGTTTTGAGCGTGCTCTCGTCTTTCGCCTGAGCCTGCTTTGCAATACCGGTTAACGTTAAGGCCGCCAGCCCCGCTTTGAGAACCTGACGACGCGATGTGAGTGCTTTTAATGGTTTGAATGTGCTCATGCGGCCTGAATACTAAAAAAAGGGGTCCTGGTGTTATATCGTATCGTGTTTCCCGTTACGACAGTCCTTATTGAGAATTGTTTTACTTTTCATTTCAATACGTGACAAAGTGACATTATGCCAAATTTTGGCGAGATTTTCCCCGGTTATTGGCTAAACGTCCCGTACGCGCCATAATCACTGTTTTTGAACCCGAAAAGGCGGTTAATACCATGGAGATACGCGTTTTTCGCCAGGAAGATTTCGAAGAGGTGATCACCCTTTGGGAGCGCTGCGATTTGCTGCGTCCGTGGAACGATCCGGAGATGGACATCGAACGGAAGGTGAATCACGACGTCAGTCTGTTTCTGGTCGCGGAAGTGAATGGCGAGGTTGTCGGCACCGTCATGGGCGGCTATGACGGCCATCGCGGCTCGGCTTATTATCTTGGGGTCCATCCGGAATACCGTGGGCGTGGCATCGCGAATGCGTTACTGAACCGGCTAGAGAAGAAGCTGATTGCTCGCGGCTGCCCGAAAATTCAGATCATGGTGCGGGAAGATAACGATGTGGTGCTGGGCATGTATGAACGTCTGGGCTATGAGCACTCTGACGTGCTGAATTTAGGTAAGCGCCTGATCGAAGATGAAGAGTACTGAGATCCACCCGGGAGACTATGACGCGCAGGGCCGCCTCAGGCTGCCTTTTTTATTCTGGTGCGTTCTGCTGCTGCAGGCGCGAACCTGGGTGCTGTTTGTGATGGCTGGCGCGTCGCGCGGGCAGGGCGACACGCTGCTGAATCTCTTCTATCCCGATCACGATGCCTTCTGGCTTGGCTTACTGCCGGGCGTACCGGCGGTGGTGGCATTTTTATGCAGCGGCCGACGGCATGCGATCCCGCGTGTGTGGCGCGCGCTTCGCTGGCTGCTGATCCTTGCCCAGATAGCGCTACTGTTCTGGCAACCCGTGCTCTGGTGGTTCGGTGAACCCCTTTCGGGTATCGGCATTGCGCTGGTGATCGCGGATATTGTGGCGTTGCTGTGGCTGCTCACAAATCCCCGGTTACGCGCCTGTTTTACGCAAGAGTCAGATTAGAACGGCACTTTTTACCGAAGTCGTACTCCAACAAGCGTTGATTTAACACGTAAGGACGTTTCAATGAAATCGCTGCGTTTACTTTTATGCGCTCTCCCGCTGGCATTAACCGGCTGTTCAACGCTCTCCTCCATTAACTGGTCCGCAGCCTATCCGTGGAACTGGTTTGGCGCGTCCACGGAAGTGACCGAGCAGGGCGTAGGAAAAATTACCGCATCAACCGCGCTCGATCAGGATGCCATTCAGGACGCCCTGAGCAGTGACTACCGCCTGCGTAGCGGCATGAAAACCGAGAATGGCAACATTGTGCGGTACTTTGAAGCGCTAAAAGGGGACAAACTGGCGCTGGTGATTAATGGCGATAAAGGCACGGTGAACCGCATTGCGGTGCTCGACGACGAAATCCCGACCGCCAGCGGTGTGAAAGTGGGTACGCCGTTTAGCGATCTGTATAAACAAGCCTTTGGCAACTGCACCAGCGCGCCTTCCGACGAGGGCGTCGCGGTGGAATGTAAGGCGGAAGGCAGCCAGCACATCAGCTATGTCTTCACCGGTACCTGGAGCGGTCCGGAGGGATTAATGCCGTCTGACGACACGCTGAAAAGCTGGAAAGTGAGCAAAATAGTCTGGAAGCAGTAATTTGCGCCTGAACAAACCGCCTCGCTGAAATCCGGGTATAATACCTGCCATCAATGCCACGCTGACGTGGCATCTTTATTTCAGGAGGAGCGATGTCTCAGGTTCAGAGTGGCATTTTGCCAGAACATTGCCGCGCGGCGATTTGGATCGAAGCCAATGTCAAAGGGGACGTGGATGCCCTGCGTGCGGCCAGTAAAGCGTTTGTTGATAAACTGGCGACTTTCCAGGCCAAATTCCCGGATGCCCATCTCGGCGCCGTTGTTGCTTTTGGCAATAACGTCTGGCGTCAGCTGAGCGGCGGCGAAGGGGCGGAAGAGCTGAAAGACTTTATTCCTTACGGTAAAGGTCTGGCTCCGGCCACCCAGTACGATCTGCTCATTCATATTCTCTCTCTGCGTCACGATGTTAACTTCTCCGTTGCCCAGGCCGCGGTGGCAGCGTTCGGCGACAGCATTGAGGTGCAGGAAGAAGTTCACGGTTTCCGTTGGGTAGAAGAGCGCGATCTGAGCGGCTTCGTCGACGGCACGGAAAACCCGGCGGGTGAAGAGACGCGTCGTGACGTGGCGGTCATCAAAGATGGCGTGGATGCGGGCGGCAGTTACGTGTTCGTGCAGCGCTGGGAGCATAATCTCAAGCAGCTTAACCGCATGAGCGTGCATGACCAGGAGATGATGATTGGTCGCACCAAAGAGGCGAACGAAGAGATCGACGGCGATGACCGTCCGGTGACCTCTCACCTGACCCGCGTTGACCTCAAAGAAGAGGGCAAAGGGCTGAAGATTGTCCGCCAGAGCCTGCCGTATGGCACCGCAAGCGGCACCCACGGTCTTTACTTCTGCGCGTACTGCGCACGCCTGTATAACATCGAGCAGCAGTTGATGAGCATGTTCGGCGACACTGACGGCAAGCGCGACGCGATGCTGCGCTTCACCAAACCGGTAACCGGCGGCTACTACTTCGCGCCGTCCGTTGAGCGTCTGCTGGCGCTTTAACGCCCCTCACCCGAACCCTTTCCCCGCAGGGGAGAGGGGGATTGCAGCCTTATTCCCTTTTCTGCTTCTAAATCACCAAACGGTATATAAAACCGTTACTCCTTTCGACCTCGTTATAAATATTATGACTATAAGATAGTCATCACATTTATAAGGGTGCGCAATGGCCGTTACTGTACTGAAAAAAGGAACTCTGGCGCTGGCAGGTTTATTGCTGGTGGCCCAGGCGCAGGCGACTGAGCTGCTGAACAGTTCGTATGACGTCTCCCGCGAGCTGTTTGCCGCCCTTAACCCACCGTTTGAACAGCAGTGGGCGAAAGACAATAACGGCGATAAGCTGACCATCAAACAGTCCCATGCCGGTTCTTCCAAACAGGCGCTGGCGATATTGCAGGGACTGAAGGCGGATGTCGTGACCTACAACCAGGTCACTGACGTGCAGATCCTGCACGACAAGGGCAAACTTATCCCTGCTGACTGGCAGAACCGTCTGCCGAATAACAGCTCGCCGTTCTATTCCACCATGGGCTTCCTGGTGCGTAAAGGTAACCCGAAAAATATCCACGACTGGAGCGACCTGGTGCGTTCTGACGTGAAGCTGATTTTCCCGAACCCAAAAACCTCCGGTAACGCGCGTTACACCTATTTGGCGGCGTGGGGTGCGGCGGACAAGGCCGACGGTAACGATAAAGCCAAAACCGAGCAGTTCATGACCCAGTTCCTGAAAAACGTTGAAGTGTTTGATACCGGCGGCCGCGGGGCAACCACCACCTTCGCAGAACGTGGGCTGGGCGATGTGCTGATCAGCTTTGAGTCGGAAGTGAACAACATCCGCAAACAGTATGAAGCGCAGGGCTTTGAGGTGGTTATCCCGAAAACCAACATTCTGGCCGAATTCCCGGTGGCGTGGGTGGATAAAAACGTGAAGGCAAACGGTACTGAGAAAGCGGCAAAAGCCTATCTCAACTATCTGTACAGCCCGCAGGCGCAGACCATCATTACCGATTACTACTACCGCGTGAATAACCCGGACGTGATGAACAAACTGAAGGATAAATTCCCGCAGACCGCACTGTTCCGCGTGGAAGATCATTTCGGCTCTTGGCCTGAGGTGATGAAAACGCACTTTGCCGGCGGCGGTGAGTTAGACAAGTTGCTGGCGGCGGGGCGTAAGTAATGTTTGCAGTCTCGACCAAACGCGTGCTGCCGGGCTTTACCTTAAGTCTGGGGACCAGCCTGCTGTTCGTCTGCCTGATCCTGTTGTTGCCGCTCAGCGCACTGGTGATGCAACTTGCGCAGATGAGCTGGGCGCAGTACTGGGACGTGGTCACCAACCCGCAGGTGGTGGCCGCCTATAAAGTGACGCTGCTGTCGGCGTTTGTCGCCTCCATTTTTAACGGTGTGTTCGGCCTGCTGATGGCGTGGATCTTAACCCGCTATCGTTTCCCTGGCCGCACGCTGCTTGACGCACTGATGGATCTGCCGTTTGCGCTGCCGACGGCTGTTGCGGGCTTAACCCTTGCGTCGCTCTTCTCCGTGAACGGACTGTACGGTGAGTGGCTGGCAAAGCTTGATATCAAAGTCACCTATACCTGGCTTGGTATCGCGGTGGCGATGGCCTTTACCAGCATCCCGTTTGTGGTGCGTACCGTGCAGCCGGTGCTGGAAGAGTTGGGTCCGGAATATGAAGAAGCGGCGGAAACGCTGGGGGCCTCGCGCTGGCAGAGTTTCCGCAAGGTCGTGTTGCCGGAACTCTCCCCGGCGCTGATGGCGGGCGTTGCGCTGTCGTTTACCCGCAGCCTCGGTGAGTTCGGCGCGGTGATTTTTATCGCCGGGAACATTGCCTGGAAGACGGAGGTCACCTCGCTGATGATTTTCATTCGTCTTCAGGAGTTTGATTATCCGGCGGCGAGCGCCATTGCTTCGGTGATCCTCGCAGCCTCACTGCTGCTGCTGTACTCAATTAACACTCTGCAAAGTCGCTTTGGTCGACGTGTGGTAGGTCACTGATGGCGGAAGTTACGCAATTGAAGCGATACGATGCTCCCCGTATCAACTGGGGTAAATGGTTTCTGATTGGCGTGGGCGTGCTGGTGTCCGCCCTCATTCTCGTCGTGCCGACGGTGTATATCTTCGTTCAGGCGTTCAGCAAGGGGCTGATGCCCGCGCTGGAGAACCTGGCGAATCCGGACATGCTCCATGCCATCTGGCTGACCGTACTGATTGCCCTGATCACCGTGCCGGTGAACCTGGTGTTCGGGACGCTGCTGGCGTGGCTGGTGACGCGTTTTAACTTCCCGGGACGTCAGCTGCTGCTGACCCTGCTGGATATTCCGTTTGCCGTGTCGCCGGTGGTGGCGGGTCTGGTGTACCTGCTCTTTTACGGCTCTAACGGCCCGCTGGGCGGCTGGCTGGATGAGCATAACCTGCAGGTCATGTTCGCCTGGCCGGGTATGGTGCTGGTGACCATCTTCGTGACGTGTCCGTTTGTGGTGCGCGAACTGGTGCCGGTGATGTTAAGCCAGGGGAGCAACGAAGACGAAGCGGCGGTGCTGCTGGGCGCGTCAGGCTGGCAGATGTTCCGTCGCGTGACGCTGCCAAATATCCGCTGGGCGCTGCTTTATGGCGTGGTGCTGACCAACGCCCGTGCGATTGGTGAGTTTGGTGCCGTTTCCGTCGTCTCCGGCTCCATCCGCGGTGAAACCCTGTCGCTGCCGTTACAGATTGAATTACTGGAACAGGACTACAACACCGTCGGTTCCTTTACTGCCGCAGCGTTACTGACGCTGATGGCTATTTTGACCCTGTTTTTGAAGAGTGTGGTGCAGTGGCGTTTAGAGAATCAGGAAAAACGTCAGCATCAGGAGGGAAATCATGAGCATTGAGATTGCCAATATTAAGAAGTCTTTTGGTCGCACCCAGGTGCTGAATGATATCTCGCTGGATATCCCTTCCGGACAAATGGTGGCGCTGCTGGGACCGTCTGGCTCAGGTAAAACCACGCTGCTGCGAATTATCGCCGGGCTTGAGCATCAGACCAGCGGGCACATTCGCTTTCACGGCACCGATGTGAGCCGCCTGCATGCCCGCGATCGTAAAGTGGGTTTTGTGTTCCAGCACTATGCGCTGTTCCGCCACATGACCGTGTTTGACAACATTGCGTTTGGCCTGACCGTGCTGCCGCGTCGCGAACGCCCGGATGCCGCCACCATCAAAGCGAAAGTGACTAAGCTGCTGGAGATGGTGCAGCTGGCACATCTGGCGGATCGTTTCCCGGCGCAGCTGTCTGGCGGACAGAAACAGCGTGTCGCGCTGGCACGTGCGCTGGCCGTTGAGCCGCAAATTCTGCTGCTGGACGAACCGTTCGGCGCGCTGGATGCGCAGGTGCGTAAAGAACTTCGCCGCTGGCTGCGTCAGCTGCATGAAGAGCTGAAGTTTACCAGCGTCTTTGTGACCCACGATCAGGAAGAGGCGATGGAAGTGGCGGACCGCGTGGTGGTCATGAGCCAGGGCAACATCGAGCAGGTTGACGAGCCGGAGCAGCTCTGGCGTGAACCGGCGACCCGTTTCGTGCTGGAATTTATGGGTGAAGTGAACCGTCTGCAGGGCACCATTCGCGGTGGACAGTTCCACGTCGGTGCGCACCGCTGGCCGCTGGGCTATACCTCCGCGCATCAGGGGCCGGTCGATCTGTTCCTGCGTCCGTGGGAAGTGGACGTGAGCCGCCGCACCAGCCTGGATTCACCGCTGCCGGTGCAGGTACTGGAAGCTAGCCCTAAAGGGCACTACACCCAATTGGTGGTACAGCCGCTAGGCTGGTATACCGAGCCGCTGACCGTCGTCATGCGTGATGATGTGCCGCCGCACCGGGGCGAGCGTCTGTTTGTCGGCCTGCAGCATGCCCGTATTTATCACGGGAAGGAGCGCATCGAGACGCGCGAGAATATTGCTCTGGCGGAGTCAGCCTGATAGGTTATTAGGATGTTTATCGCCCGGTGGCGCTGCGCTTACCGGGCCTACAGTTATCACTGAGTCTTGTAGGCCGGGATCGCTGCGCGCCCCCGGCTTTTTTATTGAGTAAAAATCGTGACTACACTCGAACACACCATCGGCAACACTCCTCTGGTCAAGCTTCAGCGCATGGGGCCAGACAACGGCAGTGAAATCTGGGTCAAACTTGAGGGCAATAATCCGGCAGGCTCGGTGAAAGACCGTGCGGCGCTGTCGATGATTGTTCAGGCTGAAAAACGCGGTGAGATAAAGCCCGGCGACGTGTTGATTGAGGCCACCAGCGGCAATACCGGGATTGCACTGGCAATGATTGCGGCATTGAAAGGCTACCGCATGAAGCTGCTGATGCCGGACAACATGAGCCAGGAGCGCCGCGCCGCAATGCGCGCCTACGGGGCCGAGCTAATTTTGGTCACTAAAGAGCAGGGGATGGAAGGCGCACGCGATTTAGCCTTAGAAATGGCGGAGCGTGGCGAAGGTAAGTTGCTCGATCAGTTCAACAACCCGGATAATCCCTACGCGCATTACACCACCACCGGCCCGGAAATCTGGCAGCAAACCGACGGACGTATTACCCATTTTGTCTCAAGCATGGGCACCACCGGCACCATCACCGGCGTGTCGCGTTTTCTGCGCGAGCAGGAAAAAGCCGTCACTATCGTTGGCCTGCAGCCGGAAGAGGGGAGCAGCATTCCGGGGATTCGCCGCTGGCCAGCAGAATACATGCCGGGCATTTTTAATGCGCAGCTGGTGGATCAGGTGCTGGATATTCACCAGCGCGAGGCGGAGAATACCATGCGTGAGCTGGCCGTGCGTGAAGGCATCTTCTGCGGGGTCAGCTCGGGTGGCGCGGTAGCTGGGGCGATGCGCGTTGCGCAGGCGAATCCAGGCGCCGTTGTGGTCGCGATTATCTGCGACCGCGGCGATCGCTATCTGTCTACCGGCGTCTTTGGTGAAGAGAGTTATTCGCAGGGGGCGGGAATTTAAGCGTCATGGAGATGATTTTATTCCGGGATAACACCCGGGCGCAGCAAACCGATATTGTCGCAGTGCAGTCGCAGGTGGTTTATGGCAGCGTGGGGAACAGCATTGCGGTTCCGAATATTCGTACCCACAGGCTGAACGTCACCGCCGTGCCGACGGTATTGTTCAGCAATACGCCGCACTATGACACTTTCTACGGCGGCGTGATCCCCGATGAGTGGTTCAGCGGCTACCTGAAGGCGCTGGAAGAACGCGAGATCCTGCGCGAGCTTAAAGCGGTTACCACCGGTTATATGGGCAGCGCCAGCCAGATCGCTCTGTTGGCTCAGTGGCTGAAGGCGGTCAAAGCGCACCATCCTGACCTGCTGGTACTGGTCGACCCGGTTATTGGCGACATTGACAGTGGAATGTACGTGAAGCCGGATATTCCGCAAGCGTATCGGGAGCACCTGTTGCCGCTGGCGCAGGGCATTACGCCAAACGTCTATGAACTGGAAGTATTAAGCGGAAAACCGTGCCGCACGCCGGAAAGCGCCGTCGCGGCAGCGCAGGGGCTGCTTTCCGATTCCCTGAAATGGGTGGCGATTACCAGCGCGCCGGTCGCTGACGACCCGCACAACATCCACGTGGTGCTGGTGACGAAAGAGGGCGTTACCGTTAGCGCGCATCCGCGCGTAGAAACCGATCTGAAAGGGACGGGCGATCTGTTCTGTTCCGAGCTGGTCAGTGGTATCGTTGAGGGGAAAACCGTTGCCGATGCTATCCGCATGGCGGGGGATCGGGTGACTGACGTGATGTTGTACACCCAGTCGAAAGGGTACGACGAGCTTATCCTTCCCGCATAAACAAAAATGGCGCCCGAAGGCGCCATTTTTCTGTACGGCAAGAATTACTTCTTGATGCGGATAACCGGGGTTTCACCCACGGTGACGCTGCCAGACAGTTTGATCAGTTCTTTGATTTCGTCCATGTTGGAGATAACAACCGGCGTCAGGGTAGACTTGGCTTTTTCTTCCAGCAGTGGCAGATCGAATTCAATTACCGGGTCGCCAACTTTCACACGCTGGCCTTCTTCCGCGATACGTTTGAAGCCTTCGCCTTTCAGTTCAACGGTGTCGATACCGAAGTGAACGAACAGTTCGATACCGCTATCAGATTCGATAGAGAACGCATGGTTGGTTTCAAAAATTTTACCGATGGTGCCGTCAACTGGAGCAACCATTTTGTTGCCAGTTGGTTTGATAGCAATGCCATCACCAACGATTTTCTCAGCAAACACTACATCCGGCACGTCTTCGATGTTGACGATCTCGCCGGAGAGCGGAGCAACAATCTCAATAGTTCCGGAGTCTTTCTTATCATCAGAAACCAGAGATTTCAGTTTATCGAACAAACCCATGATCTTCTCCTAAGCAGTAATTTGGGCCGCATCTCGTGGATTAGCAGATTGTTTTTTCTTCAATGAACTTGTTAACCAGCGTCATTAACTCGTCCGTTGTCGGTTGAGCAAGAGCCTGCTCTGCTAACACCTTCGCATCTTCGAAGTTCGTGTTACGGATAATCTTCTTAATGCGCGGGATGGAAATGGCGCTCATAGAGAATTCGTCCAGACCCATACCCAGCAACAGAAGTGTAGCACGTTCGTCGCCTGCAAGCTCACCACACATGCCAGTCCATTTACCTTCTGCATGAGAAGCATCAATAACTTGCTTGATCAAGTTCAGTACGGACGGTGACATTGGCTGGTAGAGATGTGAAATCATATCATTACCACGGTCAACTGCCAGGGTGTACTGCGTTAAATCATTGGTGCCGATACTAAAGAAATCAACTTCTTTGGCTAAATGACGCGCAATGGTCGCGGCTGCTGGGGTTTCCACCATCACGCCGATCTCGATTGACTCGTCAAACGCTTTACCTTCGTCGCGCAGTTCCTGTTTGTAGATTTCGATCTCTTTCTTCAGTGCACGCACTTCTTCAACAGAGATGATCATCGGGAACATGATGCGCAGTTTACCGAAAGCAGAGGCACGCAGAATTGCGCGCACCTGGTCACGCAGGATCTCTTTGCGATCCATGGCGATACGCACTGCACGCCAGCCCAGGAACGGGTTCTCTTCTTTCGGGAAGTTCATGTATGGCAGCTCTTTGTCGCCACCGATGTCCATAGTACGGACGATAACCGCCTGAGAGCCACACGCTTCCGCTACGGCTTTATACGCAGCAAACTGCTCTTCTTCAGTAGGCAGCGCGTCACGATCCATGAACAGGAATTCTGTACGATAGAGACCCACACCTTCCGCACCGTTGCGCTCAGCACCTTCAACGTCACGTACGGTTCCGATGTTTGCGCACACTTCAACCTGATGGCCGTCCAGGGTGATGGCTGGCAGGTCTTTCAGCTTAGCGAGTTCCGCTTTTTCAGTCGCAACTTGCTCCTGAACCGCGCGCAGTTTTTCGATCTCTTCGTTTGTTGGGTTGACGTAAACCAGATTGTTTACGGCATCCAGAATCAGATAGTCGCCGTTTTTCACCTGAGAGGTGACGCTACCGGTACCCACGATGGCAGGCAGTTCCAGAGAACGGGCCATAATAGAGGTGTGGGAAGTACGGCCACCCGCGTCGGTAATGAAACCGAGGACCTTTTTCAGGTTCAGCTGTGCGGTTTCGGACGGAGTGAGGTCAGCGGCAACCAGGATCACTTCATCCTGAATCGCGCTCAGGTCGATGATGGCCAGACCCAGGATGTTGCGCAGCAGGCGCTTACCGATGTCACGTACGTCAGCCGCACGTTCTTTCAGGTATTCATCATCCAGTTCTTCCAGGGCAGTTGCCTGACCTTCGATAACTTCATGCGCAGCTGCGTCGGCCGTCATGCCTTTATCTTTAATCAGGGCTATGATTTCCTGCTCCAGCTCCTCATCTTCGAGCAGCATGATATGCCCTTCGAAGATGGCTTCTTTTTCTTCACCGAAAGTTTCGCCAGCTTTAGTTTTGATTGCTTCCAGTTGCGCAGATGCCTTGGCACGACCGCTCAGAAAACGTTCAACTTCCTGATCAACCTTGTCGGCAGAAATTTTTTTCCGGTCGATGACGATCTCGTCTTCTTTCAGCAGCAGTGCTTTGCCGAAAGCGATACCCGGGGATGCTAAAATGCCTGAAATCATAACCCTACCTTACTTGTGACTGATATTTAAAAGAACCCGGAAACTTACTCGAGCTCAGCCATCAGTTTTACCAGATGCTCAACTGCTTTCTGCTCGTCTTCACCTTCCGCAGAAATGGTGACTACGGTGCCCTGAGTCAGGCCCAGAGTCTGCAGTTTGAACAGGCTTTTTGCGCTGGCGCTTTTGCCGTTGGAAGTCACAGTGATTTCAGAAGTGAAGCCTTTCGCTTCTTTAACAAACTGAGCAGCAGGGCGGGTGTGCAGACCGTTCGGAGCGGTAATGGTAACTTCTTGCTGGAACATTGTATTTCCCCAACTTATAGGTTTAGTGTTGTGGAACTAAAGTCTAGCCTGGCGACTGAACTTTAGCCTGTATTGTTAGCGCTGACGTTTCGATCGTCATTAAACATTATGCAGCGAAAGCAAGACTTGAACCAAATCATAAAATCGATTCAGCAAGGCTATTTCGTTCACTGATTAATTTCACGCATCAAAATAATTGCTGGTTTAAATACCAGACCCAACGGGGTGAAGCAATGCCAGGAGGGGCAAAAGTTTGAAGCAGGCCACAAAAAAGCACCTGAAAAGGTGCTTTTTTACGCGTTATTAACATGCTGGCATTACTGTTGCAGCTCTTTTTCAGTGAACAGATCGGCAAACAGTGCGGTGCTCAAGTAACGCTCACCCGAGGAAGGAAGGATAACCACAATATTCTTATTGGTAAAGGCTTCATCTTCCTGAAGTTTGAGCGCTGCCGCAACAGCCGCACCGGAAGAGATACCGGCGAGAATGCCTTCTTCATCCATCAGACGACGCGCGGTAGAGATGGCTTCTTCGTTAGTGATGGTGACCACTTTATCGATCAGCTTCAGATCCAGGTTGCCCGGAATGAATCCCGCGCCAATACCCTGGATTTTATGCGGACCCGGCTTGAGCTCTTCGCCTGCCAGTGCCTGGGTGATAACCGGTGAGTCGGTGGGTTCAACCGCAACGGTGATCAGATCTTTTTTACCTTTTGTGCCTTTTATATAGCGTGACACGCCGGTCAGGGTGCCGCCGGTACCGACGCCGGAGATAAACACGTCAACCTGACCGTCAGTATCTTCCCAGATTTCCGGTCCAGTGGTCTTCTCGTGAATTTCCGGGTTAGCCGGGTTGCTGAACTGCTGCAGCAGCAGATATTTTGCCGGATCGCTGGCGACAATCTCTTCCGCTTTCTGAATGGCACCTTTCATGCCCTTCGCACCTTCGGTCAGTACGAGGTTCGCGCCGAGTGCTTTGAGCAGTTTGCGGCGTTCGATACTCATGGTTTCCGGCATGGTCAGCGTCAGTTTATAGCCACGCGCGGCAGCGACATAGGCCAGAGCGATACCGGTGTTACCGCTGGTCGGTTCAACCAGTTCAACGCCAGGCTTCAGCACGCCACGTTTTTCAGCATCCCAAATCATGTTTGCACCGATACGGCATTTTACGCTGAAGCTCGGGTTACGAGATTCGACCTTCGCCAGAATGCGTCCATTACCGATACGGTTCAGTCGAACCAGGGGCGTATGACCGATAGTCAGCGAGTTGTCTTCATAAATCTTACTCATGGCCTGTCCTTAACTGTATGAAATTGGGATACCGCCCCAGCATACCTGCTAAGCAGGGTGGGGGAAGTAAGGAATTCGCATATCTATATACTGCAAGGAAATAATGGGGATCAGTATGGAATAAGGGGCGGCATAAGCCACCCCTGCTTTACACATTTTTGCATTATTTCCATAACGCGTGCTTAGCACGGTAGCAGTCCACCCACATTGCCGTCGCGCCGCACACAGCAACCGGCATGATGAACAGGTTCAGGAAGGGAATCATCGTGAACAGGCTGGTTAGCGCGCCGAACTGCATATTGGCGACCTTCTGGGTACGCAGGGCGTTGCGCATCGCTTTAAACGGTACCTTGTGGTTATCGAACGGATAATCACAATACTGGATGGCGAGCATCCAGGCGCTGAACAGGAACCACAGCACCGGCGCCACGGTCTGGCCAATGCCGGGCACAAAATAGAGGATAAGCAGCACTACCGCGCGGGGAAGGTACCAGGCAAATTTCTGCCACTCGCGCTTCATGATACGCGGGATATCTTTCATGATCCCGAGCACGCCCGTGTCCGGCGGCGTCGCGCCGGTAAGCCGCGCCTCCAGCTGTTCTGCCAGCAGGCCGTTAAACGGTGCGGCTATCCAGTTAGCGATGGTTGAGAAGAAATAGCCGAACACCAGCAGCACGGAGATCACCGCCACCGGCCAGAGCAGATAGTTCAGCCACTGTAGCCAGTCGGGCACATAGCTCATTAACGCAGGGATCCAGCTCTCGAGCTTTGTAAAAAGCCACCAGAACGCGCCGCCCATCAGAAGAATGTTGATCAACAGCGGAAGGATGACGAAGCGTCGGATACCCGGCAGTGAAACCAGTTTCCAGCCCTGAGAAAAATACCAGACGCCGCTGCGTGGGGGAGAAGACGATGTTGAAACCATAACCAGGCTGTACTCCTATTTTCACAACCAGTGGAATTGCCGCCTATATTATCCACTTGTGGACTAATGACCAGTTCGGAAATGTTCGAAAAACCAGCAAAAAGCACGATTTCCTTCATCTTTATGCTGTGAATGCTCTGCACACACTTGCACTTGACGTAAACGGCAAATACTCTTAGTGAGTAAATGTTTGCCGTGGTGGCAAGGTGTTAGAACAACAGAGAATATAATGATGCAGGATTTGCGTCTGATATTAATCATTGTTGGCGCGATCGCCATAATCGCTTTACTGGTACATGGTTTCTGGACAAGCCGTAAAGAGCGTTCTTCGATGTTCCGCGATCGCCCACTGAAGCGCATGAAGTCCAGTCGTGATGACGATGACATTGAAGATGACATCGACGATCGCGACGATGACGGCGTGGGTGAAGTTCGTGTTCATCGGGTCAATACTGCGCCCGGCGCGGCTCATGGGGAGCATGAAGCCCCCCGTCCTGCGCAGCACCAGTATCAACCGCCGTACGCCTCTGCTCAGCCGCGCCAGCAGGCGCCGCAGCCGGTAGAAGAGCCTGTGCGCCAGCCGCCGCAACAGCCTGTCCATCAGCAGCCTGCTGCGCCACAGCCGGTTCAACCGCAGCCCGTGCAGCAGCCTGTGCAACAACAGCCCGTGCAGCCGGTACAACAGCCGCAGCAGCCTGGTCATGTGCAGCCAGCGCCGCAGCCTGCTCCAGCACAGCATGTTGAGCCAGAACCCGTAGCAGAGCCAGAACCGGTTGTTGAAAAACCGCAGCGTAAAGAAGCGGTGATCATCATGAACGTGGCCGCGCATCACGGTAGCCATCTCAACGGTGACGTGCTGCTTAACAGTATTCAACAGGCAGGATTCAAGTTTGGCGACATGAATATTTTCCATCGCCACCTGAGCCCTGACGGTAGCGGCCCGGCGCTGTTCAGCCTGGCCAATATGGTTAACCCTGGCACCTTTGATCCGGAAATGACCGGTGATTTCGTGACCCCAGGTGTCACCATCTTTATGCAGGTGCCGTCCTACGGCGATGAACTGCAAAACTTCAAGCTGATGCTGCAATCCGCTCAGCACATTGCTGACGAAGTGGGCGGTGTGGTGCTCGACGATCAGCGTCGAATGATGACTCCGCAAAAACTGCGTGAGTATCAGGACCGCATCCGCGAAGTTAAGGAAGCCAACGTGTAATCATCGCGTTTACGTCAACTCCTCCTCAACCCCCGCATGTCGGGGGTTTTTTCTCATTGATGGTGCGATATGGACTCAATCGAACAACAACTCACTGACCTGCGAACCACGCTTCGCCATCATGAATATCTCTATCATGTTATGGACGCGCCGGAAGTGCCGGATGCGGAGTATGACCGCCTGATGCGCGAACTTCGCGAACTGGAGGCGCAGCACCCGGAACTCATTACGCCGGATTCTCCCACCCAGCGCGTCGGTGCCGAGCCGCTGGGAGCGTTTAGCCAGGTACGCCATGAAGTACCGATGCTGTCGCTGGATAACGTCTTTGATGAAGAGAGCTTCCTCGCGTTTAACAAGCGCGTGCAGGACCGTCTGAAAAGCAGCGACGCTCTCACCTGGTGCTGCGAGCTGAAGCTTGATGGCCTGGCGGTCAGTCTTCTCTACGAAAACGGCGTGCTGGTGCGTGCCGCGACGCGTGGCGACGGCACGACGGGTGAAGACATCACCACCAACGTGCGTACCATCCGCGCAATTCCGCTGAAGCTGCAGGGGGACAATATTCCTGCGCGTCTGGAAGTGCGCGGCGAAGTGTTCCTGCCGCAGGCGGGCTTCGAGAAAATCAACGAAGAAGCGCGTCGCACCGGCGGGAAAGTATTTGCTAACCCGCGTAATGCGGCGGCAGGCTCTTTGCGCCAGCTTGACCCGCGTATCACCGCGAAGCGACCGCTCACTTTCTTCTGCTACGGCGTGGGGATCCTGGAGGGAGGTGAGCTGCCGGATACGCACCTCGGGCGCCTGATGCAGTTTAAGGCGTGGGGCCTGCCGGTGAGTAACCGCGTGCAGCTCTGTGACTCGCCAGAGGCGGTACTCGCGTTCTACCACAAGGTGGAAGCGGACCGTCCGACGCTCGGTTTTGATATTGATGGCGTAGTCATTAAGGTGAACTCACTGGCGCTTCAGGAGCAACTCGGCTTTGTGGCGCGTGCGCCGCGCTGGGCGGTGGCGTTTAAGTTTCCTGCTCAGGAACAGATGACCTTCGTTCGCGACGTGGAGTTCCAGGTCGGCCGTACGGGCGCCATTACCCCGGTCGCCCGTCTTGAGCCTGTGCAGGTCGCGGGCGTGCTGGTGAGTAACGCCACGCTGCATAACGCCGATGAGATTGAACGTCTGGGCCTGCGGATTGGTGACAAAGTGGTGATTCGTCGCGCGGGCGATGTTATTCCGCAGGTGGTGAACGTCGTTGAGTCTGAACGCCCTGATGATACGCGTGAAGTGGTCTTCCCGACCCATTGCCCGGTGTGTGGCTCTGACGTGGAGCGTGTTGAAGGTGAGGCGGTAGCGCGCTGTACGGGCGGCCTGATCTGTGGCGCGCAGCGTAAAGAGTCACTCAAGCACTTCGTCTCCCGACGCGCGATGGACGTCGACGGCATGGGCGATAAGATTATCGATCAGCTGGTTGAAAAAGAGTATGTGCATACGCCAGCGGATCTCTTCAAACTGACGGCGGGCAAGCTGACCGGTCTGGATCGCATGGGGCCGAAGTCGGCGCAGAACGTGGTTAACGCTCTGGAAGCCGCAAAAGAGACCACCTTCGCCCGTTTCCTTTACGCGCTGGGCATCCGTGAAGTGGGGGAAGCAACGGCAGCAGGGCTGGCGGCGTACTTTGGCACGCTGGAGGCGCTGGAAAAGGCAAGCATCGACGAGCTGCAGAAAGTGCCGGATGTCGGCATTGTAGTCGCCACGCACGTCTTTAACTTCTTTGCGGAAGAGAGCAACCGCGAAGTCATTGGCAAACTGCTGGCAGAGGGCATCAAATGGCCCGCGCCGGTGGTGGTTAATGCCGAAGAGATCGACAGTCCGTTCGCCGGTAAAACGGTGGTGCTGACCGGCAGCCTGAGCCAGCTTTCACGCGACGATGCGAAAGCGCGTCTGGTGGCACTGGGCGCAAAAGTGGCGGGCAGCGTGTCGAAGAAAACCGACCTGGTAATTGCCGGGGAAGCTGCGGGTTCGAAGCTGGCGAAAGCCCAGGAGCTCGGCATTGAGGTTATCGACGAAGCGGAAATGATGCGTCTGTTAGGAGAGTAACGTGGAAAAAGAGCAGCTCGTTGCGATCGCCAATACGGAGATGCCGTTCGGTAAATATAAGGGCCGCAGGCTGATCGATTTGCCGGAGGAGTATCTGCTGTGGTTTGCCCGTAAGGATGAGTTCCCGGCCGGGCGACTGGGCGAGCTGATGGCTATCACGCTGCTGATCAAAACCGAGGGGCTGACCCAGCTGGTTCAGCCCCTGAAACGTCCTTAAGCCTTCGCGGCGCGGGTCTCTTCCTGCGCCAGTTTTTCCGTCTGACGTTTATAGCGACGCGCCAGCACGGCGCAGACCATCAGCTGGATCTGATGAAAAATCATCAGCGGCAATACCATCATCCCAATTACCGAGGTCGGGAACAGAATGTTGGCCATCGGGATACCGTTCGCCAGGCTCTTCTTCGAACCGCAGAAAACAATCGTAATTTCATCTGCTTTGTTGAAGCCGCATTTACGTGCCACAAAGACGTTTACGGCAATGACAATCGCCAGCAGGACAATGCTGACGACCACGATAAACAGCAGTGAGCCTGCGCCCACCTTGTGCCAGATCCCGTTCACGACCGCTTCGCTGAAGGCGGAGTAAACCACCAGCAGAATTGAGGTCTGGTCGGTTTTGGAGATCCACTTTTTATGCTTCGTCACAAACGCACCTGTCCACGGGCGCGAGAGATGGCCCAGGACAAAGGGCAGCAGCAGTTGCAGACAGATCCTGCCCACCTGCTCAAGGTTACCTTCCGCGCCATGCATGTTCATCAGCAGCCCCACCAGCAGCGGGGAGACGAAAATCCCTAACAGGCTGGATGCCGATGCGGAGCAGACCGCGGCCGCAACGTTGCCACCCGCGAGGGAGGTAAACGCAATGGCCGACTGCACGGTGGCTGGCAGAATACAGAGATACAAAAAACCGGTGTAGAGTGCCGGGTCGACGTTAACTGGCGCCCACCACGCAAACAGCACCCCGAGGATGGGGAACAGAATAAAGGTGCTGCACATCACCCAGAGGTGCAGTCGCCAGTGGCCACCACCCGCGATAATCGCTTCGCGGGAGAGTTTTGCGCCGTGCATAAAGAACAGCAGCGCGATAGCGGCCGTCGTCAGCCCCTCAAAAAACGGGACGAAACCACCGCGGGCCGGGAAAAATGAGGCCAGTAAAACGGTGACCACCAGAGTAAGCGTAAACGGATCAACAATACGAAATAGTTTCATAATGACTCCTGAAAACAGATGTCGCTATTGTGCTTTTTTCCATTTGAGAAATAAAATTGATTTATTGCATTCATTCATGAATTAAACAGATGAATTACTCCTTACGCCAGCTTCGTATTTTTGTCACCGTTGCCCATGCCCGTAGCTTCAGCCGGGCAGGAGAGATGATTGGCCTCAGCCAGTCAGCCGTCAGCCACAGCGTGAAAGAGCTGGAAAATCAGACCGGCGTGCGGTTGCTTGACCGTACCACACGCGAAGTGGTGCTGACCGAAGCAGGGCAGCAGCTGGCCCAGCGCCTCGAACGTCTGCTGGATGAACTGAACAGCACGCTCAGAGACGTGGGAAGGCTGGGGCAGCAGCTTTCGGGTACCGTGCGGGTCGCAGCCAGCCAGACAATATCGGCACACCTTATCCCGCAGTGTATCGCGGAGGGAAACCACCGCTATCCGGACATTGATTTTGTGTTGCATGATCGGCCGCAGCAGTGGGTGCTGGAAAGCATCCGTCAGGGAGATGTGGATTTTGGTATTGTGATCGACCCCGGCCAGGTGAGCGACCTGGCGTGCGAAAGCGTGCTTTCTGAGCCTTTTTTACTGCTCTGCCGGGATGACGATCCGCTGGCAACGTTGCCGGCGGTCAACTGGCAGTCCCTGCAGGGCGCGAACCTGGTTTTGCAGGATTATGCCTCCGGCAGCCGTCCGCTGATCGATTCCGCGCTGGTTAATCAGGGCGTAAAGGCCACCATCGTGCAGGAAATTGGGCATCCGGCCACGCTGTTTCCCATGGTGGAAGCCGGAATTGGGATCAGCGTGTTGCCCGCTCTGGCGCTCCCCCTGCCGCAGGGGAGCCGACTGGCCGTGAAGCGTTTAACGCCTGTTGTCGAGCGAAAACTGATGTTAGTCCGGCGCAAAAATCGTTCCCTCTCGGGGGCGGCGCAGGCTATATGGGAAGTGGTGCGTATCCAGGCACAGCGATTAACCGAGGCCCGCATACGCGACCCACTGTTTAACGCATCCGACGATTAAATATAGATATCGATCTGATGATCGTCTGTCGGGCTATTCACCCCTTCCACTTTACCCGGCGCTTGCTCCTGTTTCTTTTGCTCCTCTTCAGCCTGCTGGTGCTGCAGCGCGGCGAGCTGCGCCTGTAGCACGGTGATTTGGGTCTGAATGAGCTCCTGCTGCTTTTTCTTTTCATCTGCACTGCCGGAACTGTCCGCCAGCTCTTTTAACTGCTGAGTCAGCTGCTGGATTTTGTCGAGAATACGGCTGATTTGCGCAGCAATATCGTTCCCGCCGGAAGCCCCACTCCCGCCGCCGCTGGTTTGAATGGGTGGGGCTGAAGCCTGAATGGTCGTCATACTTTTTCCTCGCGTTATAAAACAGAGGTATCGGCACTGACGGGATTAGCTTGAGCAAAACAGCCATATCTGGCAGGGCGTTACATTGATACAAAAACAGTATTGATGGTGTCGGGAAAGTGTATTGGAGGTCACCCGCAGGCTCCGGATATAAGACTAGGGTCATGCGATCCATGCTATCGCGATCTTCATTCTCAAGGAGCCTCTATGACCCTCTCAAATAACCCGTGGTACTGCGCCGATATTATCCGTGCGGCTAAGCCTGACTTCACGCCTCGCGTGGCGTTTATTCTCGGCTCTGGCCTTGGCGCGCTCGCCGACCAGATTGATGATGCCGTTTCCCTGAGCTATGAAAAACTGCCGGGCTTCCCGGTGAGCACCGTCCACGGCCACGCAGGCGAGCTGGTGCTGGGGCATCTTGCCGGGGTGCCTGTTGCCTGTATGAAAGGGCGAGGGCACTTCTATGAGGGGCGCGGGATGACCATCATGACCGATGCGATCCGCACGTTCAAACTGCTGGGATGTGAGTTGCTGTTTAGCACCAATGCGGCAGGCTCATTGCGCCCGGAAGTTCTGCCGGGGAGCCTGGTTGCCCTGAGCGACCATATCAATACCATGCCTGGCACGCCGATGGTGGGGCTGAACGATGAGCGCTTTGGCGACCGTTTCTTCTCCCTGGCCAATGCTTACGACGCGGATTACCGTGCGATGCTGCAAACCGTGGCGGCGAAAGAGGGTTTCCCGCTGCATGAAGGGGTATTTGTCTCTTATCCGGGCCCGAACTTCGAGACGGCGGCAGAGATCCGCATGATGCAAATTATCGGCGGCGATGTGGTCGGCATGTCCGTGGTGCCGGAAGTGATTTCCGCACGCCACTGTGGCCTGAAGGTTGTAGCCGTTTCTGCAATTACCAACCTCGCCGAAGGTTTGGGCGAGGTAAAGCTGTCGCATGAGCAGACGCTCGCGGCGGCTGAGCTCTCACGCCAGAACTTCATCAATCTTATCTGCGGTTTTCTCCGCCATATTGCCTGAGTAAAACAATAAAGTGGCCCGTCAGGGCCACACTGCTATAAGGAATGGGCTATGAACATCACGACTCGCTTAAAGATGATGTCCTTTATGCAATATTTTATCTGGGGGAGTTGGCTGGTTACCCTCGGTGCTTACATGATCAACACCCTACACTTTACCGGCTCCGACGTGGGCATGGTCTACAGCTCCAAAGGCCTTGCCGCGATCGTTATGCCTTCGCTGGTGGGAATCATTGCCGACAAATGGCTACGGGCAGACCGCGCCTACGTCATTTGCCACCTCGTCTGTGCCGCCGCACTCTGTTACGCCGCGCAGGTGAATGAGCCCGGCCTGATGTTCTGGGTCATGCTGGTCAATGCGATGGCCTTTATGCCCACCATTGCGCTGTCGAATACGATCTCCTATTCCTGTCTTGAGCAGGCGGGTCTGGAGACGGTAAGCCATTTTCCGCGCGTGCGGGTGTATGGCACCGTGGGCTTTATTGTGGCAATGTGGGCCATAAGCCTGATGGGGGCGGAGCTAAGCAACGTGCAGCTTTATATTGCAGCTGGCGCGTCTCTGCTGCTGGCGCTCTATTCTTTGACGTTGCCGGCCATTCCCGTGGCGAAGCAGAAAACGTCCCAGTCTCTGGCCAGCAAGCTGGGCCTTAATGCCTTTGTTCTTTTTAAACAGCCTCGCATGGCGGTGTTCTTTTTGTTCGCGATGCTGCTGGGTGCTGTGCTGCAGATCACCAATACCTTCGGTAGCCCCTTCCTGCATGATTTTGCCCGTAATCCGGCGTATGCAGATAGCTTTATCGTCAGGTACCCGTCCATTTTGCTCTCCGTTTCGCAAATGTCAGAGGTGTTCTTCATTCTGACCATTCCGTACTTCCTCGGACGGTTTGGTATTAAAGCCGTGATGCTGATGAGCATGGTGGCCTGGATGCTCCGGTTTGGTCTGTTTGCCTTTGGCGACCCCTCCGCAACGGGCTTTGTGCTGCTCATGCTTTCCATGATTGTCTATGGCTGTGCATTCGACTTCTTCAATATTTCCGGCTCAGTGTTTGTCGAACAGGAGGTCAGCACCGATATTCGCGCCAGCGCACAGGGGCTGTTTATGACGACGGTTAACGGTATTGGGGCTTATTTCGGATCGGTATTGAGCGGTATGGCAGTTGATTATTTCTCGGTGGATGGGGTGAAAGACTGGCAGACGATCTGGCTGGTGTTTGCAGCCTATGCCCTGGTACTGGCCGTGGTGTTTTATTTTAGCTTTAACTACCACCACGCCAGTAAAAACAGCGAGATGCGCACAGTTGCGCACTAAATTTCCCCTCTCTGCGGTGAAAGGCTTTAAGGTAGGCGCTTAAGTGTTATCGCCAGGATATGTTTTGATGGAACGCGTCTATCGAACCGACCTCAAGCTGCTGCGCTATTTTCTGGCCGTGGCGGAGGAACTGCATTTTGGACGGGCTGCGGCCCGTCTCAATATGTCCCAGCCGCCATTAAGCCTGCACATTAAAGAGCTGGAAAGCCAGCTGGGCACGTTACTGTTTATTCGCCACTCGCGAAGCGTCGCGTTGACGCATGCGGGTAAAGTGCTGATGGAAGAGTCTCGTCGGCTGCTTGCCAGCGCAAATCAGGCTCTGGCGCGCGTCGAACAAATTGGCCGGGGTGAGGCAGGGCGCATTGAGCTGGGTATTGTCGGTACCGCCATGTGGAGCGAGGTGCGCACGGTTATGCGCACTTTTTTGAAAGAACGCCCGAATGTTGATGTCGTTTTTCGCGAAAAGTCGCCGGTCATGCAGATGGCGCTGCTTGAGCGCCAGGAGCTGGATATTGGGATCTGGCGAATGGCAACGGAGCCCACCGCGGGGTTTACCAGCGTGCGGTTGCGCGAGGCGGCGTTTCTTGTGGCGATGCCGGAAGATCACCGGCTGGTCAGGGAACCCTCCGTTGCGCTTGCTGATTTACAGGACGAGTATTTCGTCACGATGCCGTCAGCACATTCTGACTGGGCATTTTTACATCGCGTCTGCCAGCAGGCCGGTTTTTCACCGATGATTGTACGCGAAGCCGTAGAGCCACAAACGGTACTGGCGATGATAAGCATGGGGATGGGGATTACGCTCGCTGCCGACAGTTACGCGCAAATGCAGTGGCCGGGCGTGGTGTTTCGCCCGCTGAAAGAGCGTATTCCGGCAGATTTGTATGTCGTGTATAACGAGAAACAGGTGACGCCGGCGGTGAAGACGTTGATTGAGACGTTGACGGCAGGAAAGTAGACAAACTGCAGATGCGCAGATAGCAAAAAAGCGCCTTTAGGGCGCTTTTTTACATTGGTGGGTCGTGCAGGATGACTCGCTTCGCTCGCCCTTCGGGCCGTCGCCGTAAACGACTCCGGTGCCTCACTGCGTTCGGCTCGAACCTGCTGCAGGTTCGAATCATCCATATCGCAGATAGCAAAAAAGCGCCTTTAGGGCGCTTTTTTACATTGGTGGGTCGTGCAGGATTCGAACCTGCGACCAATTGATTAAAAGTCAACTGCTCTACCAACTGAGCTAACGACCCGAAATGGTGGGCGATGACGGGCTCGAACCGCCGACCCCCTCCGTGTAAAGGAGATGCTCTACCAACTGAGCTAATCGCCCATTTCGGAACTGCTGCGATAAGATGAGAATGGTGGGCGATGACGGGCTCGAACCGCCGACCCCCTCCGTGTAAAGGAGATGCTCTACCAACTGAGCTAATCGCCCAATCTCAACACTTATCTACACTGCGAGTCTACCGAAGTAGATGGTGGGTGATGACGGGCTCGAACCGCCGACCCCCTCCGTGTAAAGGAGATGCTCTACCAACTGAGCTAATCACCCCCGCTGTGTGGAGTCGCATTATAGGGAGAGTTGAAAATGAGTCAACGCATTTTCTAAAGTTTTTATTCGTTCGTCGTAAAATTAAACAAAACGATCGCAAAACGGGCGGTGGCGCATGATTTCTAAACAAAAACAGCAAACTCGCTCATGATAAAGGGATGAACATTGAGGAATCCCCCCACAGTGATAGAATATTGCCCATTGTTTTTTCCCCGGGATTTGCCGATTGCCGGCATCTTTATAACGTAAGGCCATTTCATGAAAATCAAAACTCGCTTCGCGCCGAGCCCGACAGGCTATCTGCACGTCGGTGGTGCTCGTACTGCTCTCTATTCCTGGCTTTTTGCACGCCACAACAAAGGTGAGTTCGTGCTGCGTATTGAAGACACCGATCTTGAGCGCTCCACGCCGGAAGCAATTGAAGCCATTATGGATGGGATGAACTGGCTGAACCTGGAGTGGGATGAAGGCCCGTATTTCCAGACCAAACGTTTTGACCGCTATAATGCAGTTATTGATGAGATGCTGGTCGCGGGCACGGCGTATAAATGCTACTGCTCCAAAGAGCGTCTGGATGCGCTGCGTGAAGAGCAGATGGCAAACGGTGAAAAGCCGCGTTATGACGGCCGCTGCCGCCATGACCATAGCGAGCATGCTGCTGATGAACCGTGCGTGGTGCGTTTTGCTAACCCGCAGGATGGCTCGGTGATCTTTGACGACCAGATCCGTGGCCCGATCGAATTCAGCAACCAGGAGCTGGACGATCTGATCATCCGCCGCACCGATGGTTCCCCAACCTATAACTTCTGCGTTGTGGTTGACGACTGGGATATGGAAATTACCCACGTTGTCCGTGGTGAAGACCATATCAACAACACGCCGCGCCAGATCAACATTCTGAAAGCGCTGAACGCCCCTGTGCCTGTCTATGCACACGTTTCCATGATCAACGGCGATGACGGGAAAAAACTGTCTAAACGTCACGGCGCGGTCAGCGTTATGCAGTATCGCGATGACGGTTATCTGCCGGAAGCGCTGCTGAACTATCTGGTGCGTCTGGGCTGGGCCCACGGCGACCAGGAGATCTTCAGCCGCGAAGAGATGATCGAACTATTTTCGCTGAGCTCAGTGAGCAAATCAGCGAGCGCATTTAATACCGATAAGCTGCAGTGGCTGAACCATCATTACATCAATACCATGCCGCCGGAATACGTGGCGACTTACCTGCAGTGGCACATTGAGCAGGCAAATATTGATACCCGTACAGGCCCTGAACTGGCGGACCTGGTGAAACTGCTCGGCGAGCGCTGCAAAACGCTGAAAGAAATGGCTGAAAGCTGCCGCTACTTCTATGAAGAGTTTGATGAGTTTGACGCGGATGCGGCGAAGAAACACCTCCGCCCGGTTGCGCGTCAGCCGCTGGAAGTGGTGCGAGACAAGCTGACTGCGATCGCTGACTGGACCGCAGAGAACGTGCATCACGCTATTCAGAAGACGGCGGACGAGCTGGAAGTTGGTATGGGTAAAGTCGGTATGCCGCTGCGTGTTGCGGTGACCGGTGCGGGCCAGTCCCCGGCACTGGATGTGACCGTGCATGCAATTGGTAAATCACGCAGTGTGGCGCGTATTAACAAAGCGCTGGACTTTATTGCGGCACGTGAAAACCAGCAGTAATCACATTTTAGTCTGGCAGAACGGCAGGGTGACCTGCCGTTTTTTTATGCCGTATATTCAGCCAGATTCAGACGGGTAAGAAAGCCGCGTAACCCTTCGCGCTTCAGGAATGCATCCAGACGTTCCTGTTCAGACGGCGTCAGGTTTTCCAGCGTCGCAATGATATCCGGTCGCAGAGTAGAGGAGGGGACAATGTATGGCGCTGTTGTCTCTGCCAGGTGGTAAACTGCCTGACGGTTTCGGATAGCCGGGAGGCGCATGATATGTTCCTTCACGCGCGCATCGACGTGTATGAGCCTCGCCCGACCGCCTTTCACACCATTGAGACCTTCGGTCTCCCATCCCTGCTGGCGTATCCAGCGATTCACCGTTTGCCTGGCAACGCCTAAACTCTCCGCCAGCTCTTCCGTGGTCATTTTGCTACGTAATCTTTTCATATTAATTCTGGTCGCGAATTCCCAGGCGTTGTAACAAACCGGTAATCCCTTCCCGCAGTAACAGTGATGTCATCTGCTTCTGCTCTTCTGGCGTCATTTCATTTGCCAGCGTCAGGAGGAGGGTATGAAGCGAACGCTCATTGCTGATGCCGTCAGGCATTGCGGATGTCTCCGTTGCCCGTCGCGCGCTGCGGATAAAGTCACGCACCTTTTCATTCACATGTACCAGGCGTGCTTTGCCCCCCTGGACGCCTGGTTTTGGTGACGTTATCCAACCCTCTTTGCGTACCCATTTATTGATGGTCTGTCGGCTATAGCCGGTGAGCAGGGCTAACTCTTCCGGCGTCATTCGTTCCTTGATCATACAATTTCCTGAATATTCGTGGGGTTAATTAACGGCTCATTTTATAGCACCGTTTAACGTGAAAACGTGACAGGCTTAACTCATGACTGCGAGCAGGCTCGCAAAGTAATTCATTTGCATGAATTTTCGGCGATTGAATCACGGTCAATGAATTTGCCGTTGACACTCCGCGGCGGAATTCATATTATGCCGCCCGTCAACATGACAGCTTTACGATGGGGCTATAGCTCAGCTGGGAGAGCGCTTGCATGGCATGCAAGAGGTCAGCGGTTCGATCCCGCTTAGCTCCACCAAACTCTGAACCCAACAGAGTGCGGTCAGTAAAGTCACATGTGGGGCTATAGCTCAGCTGGGAGAGCGCTTGCATGGCATGCAAGAGGTCAGCGGTTCGATCCCGCTTAGCTCCACCAAAATTTTAAACCCTCGTCAAAAGACGAGGGTTTTTTTTATCTGTTTGTAACGTTCACCACCGCATTTTGTTATCAAAAAGAAGGTATTCCTGTACCTGACCTCAATCGAAATCAATAAACCTGTCCATAAATAGACTTCAACTTGATTCGCACAATTAATAAACCTATTATCCATCCGGTCAATGATATGAACGGATAATAATCGCATCAGCTTAATGAATAGAAAAACGTACAATAATGTAAAGATATTTATAATTGCCCTGGCGATATGCCTGATCGCGGTTCCTTTCTCCCGTTATCTCTCCCCGCGCGCGATTGTGAATGGTCACGACGTTTATTTAGCGTGGTTACCCCTGAGCGTTATGCTGGCGGTAATTCTGTTATTTGGTCGTCGGGCAATTCTTCCCATTCTGTTAGGTTTTACTGTCACTAATTTATTCTATATTAATTTAGCACCGCTACAATATTCAGTATTGCTGTTTTGTCAGACCTTTGCGTTGTTCGCGGCGTGCGGCCTGTTGCGCATCATGCTGGGCAGGCGCTGGCGCTACTGCATTCCTAACAAGCACATTGGATTACGGATATTCTGGCTCGGTTTTATTGTGCCACTCGGCATTAAAATGTCGATGTATTTAGCGGGCTATTTGTTTGATTTCCCGGTAACTATCTCCACCTTCTTCGGTGAAGGGACGGTAATTTATAACGTCGTGGATATTCAAAGTCTGATAGGCGCGGCGCTGATTTTTACCATGATGTTCTATTACCCGTTAAGAATGATAATTAATCCTCGTTATGCCATTACCTTCTGGCGACGAAGCGTGAAGCCCATTTTTTTCCATAAGAATTCATTGTTTATATTTGTCTGGCTCATGCTTCTAGGCTTCATTCTCGCTGTTTTATGTGGCCCTTTTGAATCCCCTGTTATAGCGGGCTATTTAATGCCGCTGATTTTTATTCTCTTTACCTTAGCGATAAGCCGCCTGACCTATGCACTTATCTCTCTGCTTTGGGCTGCTTCAGCGCTTCTGCTGTTGACCTACAACTATAACTTCCTGAATGGTGTGGAGTCGGGCCATTCACTTTCCTTTATCCTGTCCGTGCTGATCTCGTTTGCCATCTGCTTGCTTTACATGTCGCGGATTTACCAGCGTAGCGAGTGGCTGAAGCGGGGATGGCAGGGCAGAGCGCTGACCGATCCGCTGACCGGTTTGCCCAATATCCGTGCGCTGGAGGAGTATCTTGAGATTCACCAGGATGCCAAAGTGTGCATTCTGCGCATGGATAACCTGGAATTTTTAAGCCGCCATTACGGGATCCTGATGCGGGTCCACTGCAAACGCACGATCGCCTCGTCGCTGCAGCCCCTTCTGCAAAAGGACGAGATGCTCTTCCAGTTGCCCGGAAGCGAGCTGGTGGTGGTCTTGCTGGGGCCGGAAATTGCTGAGCGTCTCCAGCATATGGTTGATCGGTTGAACAGCCGGAAAATTTTCTGGAACAACACCGGGCTGGATATTGAGTTTGGTGCCTCCTGGGGGATGGTCGAAAACGGTGAAAAATTGCATCACACGCTGGGGCAACTAAGCTGGCTGGCTGAGCAATCTTGTGCAGGACAGAACGTACTTGCGCTGACGAATAGCCTGGAGGCTGCATCAGGACAAACAACAGAGCGCGTCCTGATGTTAGCGCGGATTAAGCATGCCCTGGAGGCGGGTCAGTTCCATTTATACGCGCAACCGATCCAGAAGGCAGACGGTAGCGGTTACTACGAAATTCTGACGCGTATGGAGAGCGAGGGCGAAATCATCACCCCTGATCGCTTTATTCCGCTGATTGCCCAGTTCAACCTTAGCCACCGGTTTGATATGTGCGTTATGGAAAAATTACTGCTGTGGCTGCGAGATCATCCTGCGACGCAGCCTGGGGCCCGTTTCTCCGTCAATCTGATGCCGCTCACGCTGATGCAAAAAGAGGTGGCGACCGAGATTTGTGCGCTGTTTGAACGATACGGCGTTGCCCCTCAAACCGTGGTCATTGAGATCACCGAAGAGCAGGCTTTCTCCAATTCAGGTTGCAGCATCAATAATATTCAGCAACTGCGGGATTGTGGATTCCGGATTGCTATTGATGATTTTGGTACGGGGTACGCCAACTACGAGCGTCTCAGACGTCTGCAGGCGGATATCATCAAAATTGACGGCTGCTTTGTTAAAGACATTTGTACTGATGACATGGATGCGATGATCGTCCAGTCGATGTGTAATCTGGCGAAGACGAAATCGCTATGTGTGGTGGCGGAGTATGTCGAAACACCCGCACAGCGGGAGATGTTGCTTCGCTTCGGCGTGGATTACCTGCAGGGCTACCTGATAGGTAAACCCAAACCGCTGGAAGAAATACGGGCATAAAAAAACCGGGAGCAAGCTCCCGGTTTTTTGTTTTGCAGTAAACGTTACAGGACCAGCGCTGCGATGGACGCGGACAGAACGCTCACCAGAGTGGAGCCGTACACCAGTTTCAGGCCAAAGCGTGAAACCACGTTACCCTGTTCTTCGTTCAGGCCTTTAATCGCCCCGGCGATAATACCGATGGACGAGAAGTTCGCGAAGGAGACCAGGAACACGGACAGGATGCCTTCCGCGCGCGGAGAAAGCGTGCTGGCAATTTTCTGCAGATCCATCATCGCAACGAATTCGTTAGAAACCAGTTTGGTTGCCATGATACTGCCCACCTGCAGCGCTTCGTGAGCCGGAACACCCATCACCCAGGCAACAGGATAGAAGATGTAGCCCAGAATACCCTGGAAGGAGATACCCAGCACCGCGGCGAACAGGGCGTTCAGCGCAGAGATCAGCGCAATGAAGCCGATCAGCATGGCGGCAACGATAACCGCCACTTTGAAACCGGCCAGAATATACTCGCCCAGCATTTCGAAGAAGCTCTGGCCTTCGTGCAGGTTGGACATCTGGATATTCTCTTCGCTGGCGTCAACGCGGTATGGGTTGATCAGCGACAGCACGATAAAGGTGCTGAACATGTTCAGAACCAGCGCAGCGACAACATATTTTGGCTCCAGCATGGTCATATACGCGCCCACGATAGACATGGAAACGGTAGACATTGCGGTTGCCGCCATGGTGTACATGCGGTTACGCGACATTTTGCCGAGAATATCTTTATACGCGATGAAGTTCTCAGACTGACCGAGGATCAGGGAACTGACGGCGTTGAAAGACTCCAGCTTGCCCATGCCGTTGACTTTGGATAAAAGGAAACCAATTCCACGAATCACGAACGGCAGAACACGGATGTGCTGCAGAATACCGATGAGCGCGGAGATAAAGACGATTGGGCACAGCACCTTCAGGAAGAAGAATGCCAGACCTTCGTCGTTCATTTTACCGAAGACAAAGTTGGTCCCTTCGTTGGCGAATCCGAGCAGTTTTTCGAACATTTCGGAGAAGCCTTTTACGAAGCCGAGACCTACGTTGGAGTTCAGGAAGAACCACGCAAGTAAAACTTCAATGACCAGCAGCTGGACAACATAACGAATACGAATTTTTTTGCGGTCTGTGCTGACCAGCAATGCGAGTGCAGTAACGACAACAAGTGCCAGGACAAAATGAAGGACGCGGTCCATATTTGCTCCAAATATGAGGCAGGTTTAATTTTCGTGCACATTCTATGCAACAAGCGAAAAGAAAACGAGATCAAGGACACACTATAGTTACATCCTGTGACGAGTCTCAAAAATAGTGATCCACAATACATTTTCGTTATGTTAGGTAAATGAGTGAAAAGTTAAGTTTGTGTGCTACGCTTCACAAATGACTGCGCATTTTCACATTCTGTGATGTCGCACCACCTGCCCATCTATCGTTCTTAGCTATCAGAGAAATCATGTTTAACCACTTAAATGATCTTGATAATCATTCTCATTTTGATAGCATTAAACATAGCGAAGGCTATATTTCCAGAGGCAGATAATGACTAACAGTCGCGTAGAGGGTAGCAGTGGCAGAGCGGCGCGCAAGCTGCGGTTCGCATTAATGGGACCTGCGTTCATTGCTGCCATTGGCTATATCGATCCGGGTAATTTTGCGACCAATATTCAGGCCGGGGCCAGCTTCGGCTATAAGTTGCTGTGGGTGGTCGTCTGGGCGAACCTGATGGCGATGCTGATTCAAATGCTCTCAGCAAAACTGGGGATTGCTACGGGCAAAAACCTGGCAGAACAAATCCGCGACCACTACCCACGTCCGGCCGTCTGGCTCTACTGGGTGCAGGCTGAAATCATCGCCATGGCAACCGATCTCGCTGAATTTATCGGTGCGGCGATCGGCTTTAAGCTGATTCTGGGCGTATCGCTATTGCAAGGGGCGGTCCTGACCGGGATTGCCACTTTCCTGATCCTGATGTTACAGCGTCGGGGGCAAAAGCCGCTTGAAAAGGTGATTGGTGGGCTGCTGCTGTTTGTCGCGGCGGCCTATATTGTCGAGCTGATATTCTCCCAGCCAAACCTGGTACAGCTTGGTAAAGGCATGGTGATCCCCAGCCTGCCAACGTCGGAAGCCGTCTTCCTGGCTGCCGGGGTGCTTGGGGCGACCATTATGCCACACGTCATTTATCTGCACTCTTCGCTGACCCAGCATCTTCACGGTGGGACGCGTAAAGAACGTTATTCGGCAACCAAATGGGATGTGGCGATTGCCATGACCATCGCGGGTTTTGTGAACCTGGCGATGATGGCCACCGCAGCCGCCGCTTTTCACTTTAACGGTCATACCGGTATTGCCGATCTCGACCAGGCGTATCTCACGCTGGAGCCGTTACTGAGCCATGCTGCTGCCACGATTTTTGGTTTGAGCCTGGTGGCTGCCGGTCTCTCTTCCACGGTGGTGGGCACGCTGGCGGGGCAAGTGGTGATGCAGGGATTTGTGCGTTTCCATATTCCCCTGTGGGTTCGTCGTTCCGTCACCATGCTGCCATCGTTTGTTGTGATTCTGATGGGGCTTGATCCCACGCGAATTCTGGTGATGAGTCAGGTGCTGCTGAGTTTTGGTATCGCACTGGCGCTGGTTCCTCTGCTGATTTTTACCAGCAATCCAGCCCTGATGGGCGATCTGGTTAACTCGACGCTGGTGAAACGGACAGGATGGGCAATTGTAGTAGTGGTTGTGGCGCTAAATTTATGGCTGTTGATTGGCACAGCGCTGGGGTTATAAAAGAGAAAGGAGCCGAAAGGCTCCTTTTTACATTAATGACGACCGTGGCCGTGACCACCGTGTCCTTTTGGGCCGTGACCCCAGCCACCGCGGCGGTCGTCACGATCGTTCCAGCCTTCGCGATAGCCGCGTTCATAGGCATTATCTTTATACCAGCCGCGGTGTCTGCCGTTATCGTGTTTCCACCAGCGGTCTCCGCGCCACTCATAGTGACGATGCCAGTAATCACGGTCGCGCCAGTAGCCACCGTCCCAGTATCTGCCGTAGTCGTCACGATCGCCAATTTGTAATTTTACTGATGGCAACAGGGTGATTTCGCCAGCAGTGGCGATGAGCGGGGCGGAAGCCAGTAATACCGCTGCAAGAATCAGTGACCTGAACATACTCTTTCTCCTTCACGATCGGGGCCTTTGTGGGGCCTGTTAACGCAATATTACGAGTTGGTAAAGCCTCGTTTCATCGCCTCAACTCCGAATTCCAGGTTCAGAGCACTTTTTGCTAAAATTGGTTTTATTTTGAGCTACTCAGTATTTCTTCAATAAGGTTCAGCTCTTCCGCGGAGAAATGGCGGTTTTCCAGCATGCCAACGGCGTCATCAATTTGAGCAGCTTGACTTGCCCCAATCAGCACCGACGTCACGTCGTCATGGCGCAACACCCAGGCCAGCGCCATCTGCGATAGCTTCTGGCCGCGGTCTTCCGCCAGGGCATTGAGCTTACGCACTTTTTCCAGCTTCTCTTCGGTGATCTGATCCGGGTTGAGGAACTGACTGCCACTTGCCGCACGGGAGTCTGCGGGAATACCGTTCAGATATCGGTTGGTGAGCTGTCCTCCCGCCAGCGGCGAGAAGGGAATACAGCCGACGCCTTTTTCCTGTAGCACGGCCAGTAAACCCCCTTCCGGCCCTCGTTCAAACATGGAGTATTTCGGCTGGTGGATCAGGCAGGGCGTGCCAAGGTCATTCAGGATATCAATCGCTTTTCGCGCCAGCTCTGCAGGATAGTTGGATAACCCGACATACAGCGCTTTTCCCTGGCGCACCAGATGGTCAAGCGCTTTCATGGTTTCAGTCAGCGGGGTCTCCGGGTCAGGACGGTGATGATAGAAGATATCGACATACTCCAGCCCCATGCGTTTCAGGCTTTGATCCAGGCTTGCCAGCAGATATTTGCGCGATCCCCAGTCGCCGTAGGGGCCCTCCCACATGGTATATCCCGCTTTCGTCGAGATAATCAGCTCGTCGCGCCAGGGCAGAAAATCCTCCTGCAAAATACGCCCAAAATTACGCTCGGCCGACCCCGGTGGAGGACCATAGTTATTGGCAAGGTCGAAATGCGTAATACCCAGGTCGAAGGCGTGCTGGAAAAGTTGACGGCTGTTTTCGAGACGCGTGGCGTCCCCAAAGTTATGCCACAGACCCAGCGATATGACGGGCAACCTGAGCCCGCTTTGACCGCAGCGACGATACTGCATTGTCTGGTAACGATTTTTATCCGGCTGATAACCCATTTTATGACCTCGTGCGCAGATGAGAAAAATCAGTGTATGCGTTTACATTAACGTGAAAAAAAGCAGCATAGCGCAGCCTTTTTTGTAAAGCATTCTTTCCATACCCTTCTTACCGCTGATTCTGGACAGCCATCACGCTTCTCTAATACTCAAAGTGAGGTCAACATTAGAAGGATACCTGTTCATGCGTACCCCATACTGCGTCGCCGATTACCTGCTGGACCGTCTTACTGATTGTGGAGCCGATCATCTGTTTGGCGTGCCGGGCGACTATAACCTGCAGTTTCTCGACCATGTAATAGACAGCCCCGACATCTGTTGGGTGGGCTGTGCCAACGAATTAAACGCGTCGTATGCCGCTGATGGATATGCCCGCTGCAAGGGCTTCGCCGCGCTGCTCACAACATTCGGTGTCGGCGAGTTAAGTGCCATGAATGGCATCGCGGGAAGCTATGCCGAGCACGTTCCGGTATTGCATATTGTCGGGGCGCCGGGGACGGCGTCACAGCAACGAGGGGAACTGCTGCACCATACGCTGGGTGATGGGGAGTTCCGCCATTTTTATCATATGAGCGAGCCGATTACCGTCGCTCAGGCGATCCTGACCGAACAAAACGCCTGCTATGAAATCGACCGGGTTCTGACCACCATGCTCCGGGAGCGTCGCCCCGGCTATTTGATGTTACCTGCCGACGTGGCAAAAAAAGCCGCCACGCCTCCTGTAAACGCTCTCACACTTCACCATGCCCATGCCGACAGTGCCTGCCTGAAAGCGTTTCGGGATGCTGCGGAAAATAAACTGGCAACCAGCAAGCGCACCGCGCTGTTAGCTGATTTCCTTGTTCTGCGCCATGGACACAAGCATGCGCTACAGAAGTGGGTGAAGGACGTGCCGATGGCGCACGCCACGATGCTAATGGGTAAAGGGATATTCGACGAACGTCATGCCGGTTTTTACGGCACATACAGCGGCTCGGCAAGCGCCGGCCCGGTAAAAGAGGCGATTGAAGGGGCGGATACGGTACTGTGCATCGGCACCCGTTTTACCGATACCCTCACCGCCGGTTTCACCCATCAGCTAACCCCGGCCCAAACGATAGAAGTTCAGCCTCACGCTGCCCGCGTCGGTGACGTCTGGTTTACCGGCATCCCGATGCTTCAGGCAATCGAAACGCTGGTGGAACTGTGTAAACAGCATGTGCATGATAAACCTGCGCCAGCTTCCCATCGCGCAATGAGCTTCCCTCAGCCGGAGGGCGCGCTGACCCAGGAGAATTTCTGGAAAACGTTGCAAACGTTTATTCGCCCAGGAGACATCATCCTTGCCGATCAGGGAACGTCGGCCTTCGGCGCCATTGACCTGCGCCTTCCGGCTGACGTGAATTTTATCGTCCAGCCGCTGTGGGGGTCGATCGGCTACACGCTGGCCGCAGCGTTTGGCGCACAAACGGCTTGCCCGAACCGGCGTGTGATAGTGCTGACGGGGGATGGCGCGGCGCAGCTGACTATTCAGGAGCTCGGGTCGATGTTGCGTGATAAACAACGTCCGATCATTCTGGTGCTAAACAACGAAGGGTACACGGTCGAAAGGGCCATCCATGGACCAGAGCAACGGTATAATGATATTGCGCTCTGGAACTGGACGCACCTTCCACAGGCGCTGAGTCTCGCGCCTCAGGCCGAGTGCTGGCAGGTGAGTGAGGCGGGCGAGCTGGTGGATGTGCTGGAAAAAGTGGCGCACCACGAGCGGCTTTCGCTGATCGAGGTCATGCTGCCGAAATCCGACATACCGCCGCTGCTGAGCGCGCTCACCAAAGCGCTGGAAGCGCGCAACAGCGCCTGATTACTTATCGTTTCGCCAGGCCATCATCATCGGTTTGCCCGCCAGCAGGAGCCAGGCGGGCAACATCACGATGCAGAGCAGCGGGAACAGCGTCGAATCCGGCACCACAACCGCCGCCATAAACAGGCTCAGCCATGCGTCACGCGTCACCACCAGAACCAGACCCAGAATCGAGCAGGAGACGGTAATTGCCGCCGGAACCGCATCCACATGTTCGTGCAACATCAGCCCCAGCGCCACGCCGACAAACACCGCCGGGAAAATGCGTCCACCGCGGAAACCGCACGCAGCCGCGACGACCAGCGCCGCCAGTTTGATGACGGCAAACAGCAGATAGTCGGAAACGCTAAATACCTGACTGAATGCCAGCTGCTGCATCTCGTCCAGGCCTTTAAACAGCGTCACCGTCCCGCCGATGGTGCCTAAAATACCGAGGATCAATCCCCCTGTGCCCAGAATCAACACCGGATGCTTGAGTTTATGCACCAGCCGGTGCAGGCGCGGCAGACACCATACCGCGACCATCCCCAGCGCGATGGCAATTGCAACGACGATGGCACCGCTGAAAATATCCGCTATTCGCATCTCTCCGTAGTGGGGCAGAGAGAGGGAGAAGTGGGGATGGAAAAACAGACTGGTTGTTAGCGCGCCCGCCGCCGCGGCCATCAGGGGAGCAAATAGTTTGTCCCAGAGCGGGACATCATTGTTGCTGGTAAGCGTCTGTGAAAAAATCAGCGCGGCAGCGACGGGCGTGCCGAAAAGCGCCCCGATGGTGCCTGCGGAGGCGAGGATCGTCCAGTCCAGCGCACCCACGCGCGGTAAAATGCGTGAGCCCAGGAACACCGCCAGACCAATATTCACCGCCATAATGGGATGCTCTGGTCCGAGGCTGACGCCGCCCGCCAGGCCCACAATTAACGCGATGATCAACCCCGGCAGCGCAGAGGGCGGAACCGGGGCGCCAATCAGCGGCTCCAGCGCCGGGTCCGGTCCGGCGTGGCCGGGACTGAATCGGATCACCAGGCCTACCGCAATACCGGTTAACGTCAGCATCAAAATGATCCACGCTGAAGAATCAGCGGTGATCCCCAGTTTCGCCGGAAGCGCCGTCCATAGCAGGGCTTGCAGTACCGACGCGACTTTCATCACGACAATGAGTACCAGGCTTGACGCCACGCCAATGATGAGCGCCGGAATTGCCAGCAACAGCATGGTTCTGGCTCGCGGGTGGAGCATGATGATTTCCTTGTACAAAACGGTATAACGTTACTCTGCACAATCAGCTTTATGGCAATAGTGCAAAAGGTGCTGAAACGGTAAAGTTATTCTGTGACGAAGATCGATAATCCATGGGCATTCACCTTCCAGTCGTTGTTGTTATCACGCCTTGAATTTACAGTGTCCCAAAGATTTATTCTGACTTTAGCGGAGCAGTAGAAGAATGACAAAGTATGCTTTGGTAGGTGATGTGGGCGGCACGAACGCGCGCCTCGCATTATGCGATGTAAGTAGCGGTGAAATTTCCCGGGCGAAAACCTACTCGGGGCTGGATTATCCCAGCCTTGAGGCCGTTGTCCGCGTCTATCTGGATGAACATCAGGTGAGCGTCGAGGATGGCTGCATTGCCATTGCCTGCCCGATAACTGGCGACTGGGTCGCCATGACCAACCATACCTGGGCATTCTCTATTGCAGAGATGAAAAAGAACCTCGGTTTTGCGCATCTGGAAATCATCAATGACTTCACCGCCGTGTCTATGGCGATCCCGATGCTCAAGCCAGAGCATCTGATCCAGTTCGGCGGTGCTGAACCGGTCGAGGGAAAGCCGATTGCGGTTTACGGTGCCGGTACGGGTCTGGGCGTTTCGCATCTGGTGCATGTTGATCGGCGCTGGGTAAGCCTGCCGGGTGAGGGCGGTCATGTAGACTTTGCGCCAAACAGCGAAGAAGAGGGCATTATTCTCGAAGAGTTACGCGCTGAGATCGGCCACGTCTCTGCCGAGCGCGTCCTGTCTGGACCGGGGCTGGTGAACCTGTACCGTGCAATTGTGAAATCGGACGGACGTCTGCCGGAAAACCTGCAGCCGAAAGACGTCACCGAACGCGCGCTGGCGGACAGCTGCATTGACTGCCGTCGTGCTCTGTCGCTGTTCTGCGTCATCATGGGGCGTTTCGGCGGCAACCTGGCGCTAACGCTGGGCACCTTTGGTGGGGTCTATATTGCGGGCGGGATTGTGCCACGCTTCCTCGACTTCTTTAAAGCTTCAGGTTTCCGCGGTGGGTTTGAAGATAAAGGACGCTTCAGAAGCTACGTGCAGGATATTCCTGTTTATCTCATCGTGCATGATAACCCTGGCCTGCTGGGTTCGGGTGCCCATCTGCGTCAGGTTCTCGGGCAAATCCTCTGACACAGAGCCCTCTCCGCCGGGAGAGGGCGTTTTACAGGTGCATCAGCTGACGGAACTCTTTCACCTTGCTGCGGCTCACCGGCACCTGAAAATCCAGATCCTTGAGACGCAAAATATAGGTATTGTTAAACCACGGCTCGATCTCGCGGATCTTATTTAAATTCACGCAGAACGAACGGTGGCAGCGGAAAAAGTGGGCCGACGGCAGCTTGCCGCAGAATTCGGTAATGTTCATCGCCATGACAAACGATTCCCGCCGCGTATAGACAAACGTCATCTTCTCATGCGCTTCGGCGTAGTAGATATCATTCACTGGCGTCACGATGATGCGTTCATCCTTGACCAGATTAATGGTGTCGTTTTCCCGTACCGTCGGGCTGGCGGTGACCGGAGCGCTCTGTTGCTGCCATGCGGCCTCCAGCTTTTGCAGCATGCTGACAATCCGCGACTCCTGGTAAGGTTTCAGAATATAGTCAAACGCCTCCAGTTCGAAGGCCTCAACGGCATGCTCTTTCCAGGCGGTAACGAACACAATAAACGGCTTGTGGGCAAACTGATTGATGTTTTGCGCCAGCAAGACGCCGTCCAGCGAAGGAATATTAATATCCAGAAAAATGGCGTCGACCCGGTTATGCTGCAGAAATTTCAGCACGTCCAGCCCATCGTCAAAGATACCCACAATCTCCATCTGACTGTGGGTTTTGATGAGCCAGGTGAGTTCCTGTTGAGCCAGAATTTCATCTTCAACGATAATGACTTTCATATTACTCACCCAGAGGTAACAGTGATGCCGTCGCATGAACAGGGGAGCGTTCATTCGGGACGTAAAAAGCGATTTCAGTGCCGGGTTCAAGACGGTGAATATGCAGCCCATCGCCGTAGAGCAGCTTGACCCTGTGATGCACATTCAGCAGCCCGATTTTATTCCCCGGCATCTCATTAGACTCCACGCGCTCGATGACTTTTGGGTCAATCCCGTGGCCGGTATCGCGCACGGCGATACGCACCCGGTTGCCGCTTTCGGTGATGCTAATGGTGACCACACCTTTGCCTTTACAGGGCTGAATACCGTGAACAATGGCGTTTTCGACCAGCGGCTGGATCAGCAGGCTCGGGATCACGCAGTTGACCTCTTCATCAATATCGTAAATGACCGTCAGTTTGTCGCCAAAGCGCGCCTGCTCGATCGCGATGTAGTCTTTAATCTGATACAGCTCTTTTTTGATGTCGATCTGCTCGTCATCCTTCAACTCAATGTTGTAGCGCAGATAACGCGACAGGTTGAAAATCAGCTGGCGCGCGGTGTCCGGATTCAAACGAATTGAAGAGGAGATGGCGTTTAACGCGTTAAACAGGAAATGGGGATTGATTTTGCTCTGCAGCGCGCGCAGCTCTGCCTTATTTGCCATCTCGCGTAACTGTTCCGCCCGGGAGACCTCAAGCTGCGTGGAGATGATCTGCGACAGACCTATCGCCATCTCCTGCAGCGTTGAGGTGATCTGATGCGCGTGACAGTAATAAATTTTCAGCGTGCCCGTCACCACGCCTTTCTCCCAAAGCGGGATCACCAGCATGGAGTGGATCTCCGGCGTTCGGTGGGCTTCATCATTGTTTTTAATAATGATTTTACCGTAGTTAATCGCTTGTCTGGTGGTCGGGCTTATCGTGTCATCATTGTCGCGGTAGTTGTGCTCGCCAACGCCGACGTAAGCCAGCACGTGGTCAATATTGGTGATAGCGACGGCATCCGCGTGAATGTCGTGGCGAATAATCTCGCAGACCTGACGCAACGACTCCGCGTTAACGTGGCGGAAAAGCGGCAGCGTTTTGTTGGCGATATCCAGCGCCAGCTTGGCCTGGCGAGCGGCACTGGCCTCTTTTTCCCCTTCCACACTCTGCACCAGCAGCACGATAAAACCGATGCACACGCTACCCAGAATCATAGGGATACCGATTTTCGAGACGATATCCAGCCCCAGCGCGGTCGTGGGAGCCCAGACGACAACCAGGATCATGGTCAGCGTTTCGCACACCATACCCGCGAGGATCCCGGCGCGCCAGCGCTGCTTTTTCGGGATTTTACGGCTGATCCAGCCGGATAGTACCCCGGCGATAATGCTGGTGATAAAGCACGGCACCGCCGTGACGCCGCCGATATCAATCAGGTAGCGATGGGTTCCGGCAATCACGCCGGTGATGACACCTACCCACGGACCAAACAAAATTCCGCCAGACATGACGGCGATAATCCGCACGTTAACCAGCGAGCCCTCTACCGGCACGCCGGACCAGGTGCTGAACAGCGCAAAGAGCGAAAAGATAGCGGTGACGGCCAGCAGCTCTTTCGGCGAGTGAGCAGATTTATGCAACAGCTCGCGAAACAGGCGAATGCGAATAAGGAAGAACAGGCAAATCAGCATTAATGCTGCGCGATCAAAAACCGCCAGCAGCATAGTGAATATTTCGTGCACGAGCAGACCTGGGAAAACGGGAAAGAACCATGATAAAAAACCTGGGGCATATTGACCAGCTATCCGTCAGGTTTATCAAATGAGGAAAAACCCTGTTTTAGAAAGGGGATTATCGAATGAGGATTGATACCTCCCGATTCTTTCCTGCTGTCGCATCGTCCGGTAACTGTTTTGATATCATTGTGTTAAACAATAGATAACGGAAAGCCGATATGAGTCCCCCTCCTTCCGCTTTAAGGCGTACCCGTGTTCCGGTTTTCATGGGGTTCTCTTTTTTTTCATTTCCCTCTCGACAGCGTGATTTTTTTCAGGTTATTTTCTAAGCACGTCACATCAGTGGCAGCGTCGCTCGGACGGTCCGGGCGCTAACGTTAATCTGAGGAATCTATGGCTGAATTCAGTCCTGAACGCCGTTTTACGCGTATCGATCGTCTCCCCCCTTATGTTTTCAATATCACCGCTGAACTGAAAATGGCTGCGCGTCGGCGCGGCGAAGACATCATTGATTTCAGCATGGGCAACCCTGACGGCCCAACGCCACCGCATATCGTTGAGAAGCTCTGCACGGTTGCCCAGCGTCCGGATACGCACGGCTACTCAACCTCGCGCGGTATTCCCAGATTACGCCGCGCGATCTCGCGCTGGTATCAGGATCGTTATCAGGTTGATATCGATCCTGAAAGTGAAGCCATTGTGACCATCGGCTCGAAAGAGGGGCTGGCGCACCTGATGCTGGCCACGCTGGATCACGGTGATACGGTACTGGTTCCCAATCCAAGTTACCCAATCCATATTTACGGCGCGGTGATAGCCGGGGCGCAGGTACGTTCTGTACCGCTGGTGGAAGGCGTCGATTTCTTCAACGAGCTGGAGCGCGCAATTCGCGAAAGCTATCCGAAACCCAAGATGATGATCCTTGGTTTCCCGTCCAACCCGACGGCGCAGTGCGTGGAGCTCGATTTCTTTGAGAAGGTTGTGGCCCTGGCTAAGCGTTATGACGTGCTGGTGGTACATGATTTGGCGTATGCGGATATCGTCTATGACGGCTGGAAAGCGCCTTCAATCATGCAGGTGCCGGGGGCGCGTGACGTGGCGGTAGAATTCTTTACTCTGTCGAAAAGCTACAACATGGCGGGCTGGCGTATTGGCTTTATGGTAGGTAACAAAACGCTGGTGAGTGCGCTGGCGCGAATCAAGAGCTATCACGATTACGGCACCTTTACGCCGCTACAGGTTGCCGCTATTGCGGCGCTTGAAGGCGATCAGCAATGCGTTCACGACATTGCAGCCCAGTATAAACGCCGCCGCGACGTGCTGGTAAAAGGGTTACATGAAGCGGGCTGGATGGTGGAAATGCCGAAAGCGTCCATGTACGTCTGGGCGAAAATTCCGGAGCCGTATGCGGCAATGGGATCGCTTGAGTTTGCTAAAAAACTGCTGCAGGACGCGAAGGTGTGTGTTTCACCGGGCATTGGCTTTGGTGATTACGGTGACACCCACGTGCGCTTTGCTTTAATCGAAAATAGCGACCGTATTCGTCAGGCGGTGAGGGGCATCAAAAGTATGTTCCGGGCCGATGGCCTGCTCTCAACAAAGAGCGTCTCCGAACACCCCGCATCATCATGACATAAAAAGACAGGAGCCTATGGCTCCTGTCTTTTTGACTGCATGTTCTTCACTAGATCATCAGGGCAAAGGTTCCGGCCCAGACTAAAACGATCACCGAAATGCCCATAAAGAAATATTTCACGTTTCATCGCTCCGCGTATCTTGTGGTACGCATTTAAAAACAGAGTCCAACTGAGTATAGAGAACTGAAATCCGGCCAAAACGGAAATGAGAATTTTCCCGCTATGCCGCCGACTCCAGCTCAGAATTCTGTGCTTTCCTGTAGCCAGACGGCGCTAATGTACGCCTAAAAATGAGGGGTGACAAGAGGGATTTTTTTAAATAATTTCCGACACTTACGGGTGTCGTGGAACGGCGACAGTTTGATTTCACAAGGCAATAAATTCACTTTGAGCGACGCGACGAAAAACCGTTACACGGGGTTATTACAGGTGATTGAAAAGGTTAGTTTCTTATCGAAACTAACCGTCACGCGGGACTTAAATATAGAGCGAGGCTTCGCCAAGTGGGCGCGTTTTGAAACGGCGATGCATCCAGAGATATTGCTCTGGCGCGCGCATGATTTCAGTTTCGATGACCTTGTTGATAAACGCTGCGGCTTCGCATTCGTTTTCAGGATAGTTAGCCATTTCAGGAGAGATGTGCAGACGATAGCCTGATTTATCCGCTTTTCTCACCATCGTCACGGTCAGCATGGCGGCGCCTGACAACCGCGAAATCACAAAGGTACCGTTGGTTGTCGCCACGTCTTTAACGGCAAAGAAGGGGGCAAAGCTGCTGCCTTTACGTCCATAATCCTGGTCGGGGGCAAACCAGACGGCTTCACCTTTCTTCAGGGCACCGACCATTCCACGCAGATTATTACGGCTGATCATCGCTTTATTGGAACGCATGCGGCCGCGCGTCTGTACCCACTCCATTACTGGACTATTGTGCGGTCTGTAGGTCGCCATCATTGGCTGGCAAAGACCCATCACCCGGCCACCCAACTCCAGCGACATAAAGTGAACGCCCACAACCATCACACCGCGCTTTTGCAACTGCGCGCGTTTAAGGTTGTCCAGCCCTTCGACATCAAACCACTTGCGGACGCGTTCATCCGACCAGAACCAGGCCATACCGGTTTCGAGCAGCGCCATACCGATAGATTTAAAGTTTTCAGAGATCAATTTTTCGCGCTCTTCAGCATTGTACTGAGGAAAGCAAAGCTCGATGTTTTTGCGCGCGATGGCTTCGCGACGTTTCAGGAAATAGCGAGAGGCGCTGCCCAGTTTCGACCCCAGCAAACGCAGCACAGGGTAGGGAAGTTGCACCAGCAGCCAGAGTACGCCAAGACCAAACCATGTAAACCAGTAACGCGGGTGTAAAAACGCACGTTCAAATTTGGATTGAGACAAGATAGTAAAACCTATGTGAAGCCTGTAAAGGTAGCGCAGCGTGTGCGATACGACGTGCCATTAAGACCGTTCTTCAAGGTGATGGTTTCAGGCTTTACCGAACTTTACGGCGTTGCCTGACCACTGCTGATTTGGGTGGGCGGCGTAATGTAGCACCGTTATACGTTATGTGCTATTACTCGTTTTTGATTAAAAAAGCGGCAGTCAAGGAGGTGGTTGATTTTACAGTTTTTATAGGCAGTCAGTCATGAGAACACCTTCCACCTGAGTCGGGCAGGAAGCCTCTTCAAGAGAGGAAGGATTAAAAGCGCTATTTTTTTGTGGCAGATTCCGTATTCAAATTTTTTTTGTACCTCTTCGTTTAACAAATAAGAATTTTCTTTGTGAAAGTTCTTATTTATTATTCATCCAATGAATGAAGTGCCTGAGTCCATAATTTATTCACCTTTCTTTTTATCGAGTCTAAAGTAGTTCTCTCCTGTGTTTTTGATATAGTGCTGTGATGCAAATCAAAACAATATTGTTTTTTTAGCATCTGACTGGCTGCAATCCCTTTTACGATACAAATATTTGTTTTACAGAAAAAGAGTAGCTTCTTTTTCTGGGTTGGTCTGATAAGTTGCAATAATATCTTAGAGGAAAATTCTTAAGAATTTTCTAATTGCGGATAAATGATCTGTGTATTTGATTTGAGGTCGATCATTGTTCTAATATTGCGCATCAAGAACGATACCGTGAAGTTTGCATCGCAAAACAAAGAGGGATGATCAAATGTCTGACAGTTTTCAGAATGAAGTGCCTAAGGCACGTATTAACCTGAAGCTTGACCTGCATACTGGCGGAGCAAGCAAGAAAATGGAATTACCCTTAAAACTGCTTGTTGCCGGTTATTTCAGTAATGGTCAGGATGCTGCGCCAATATCTGAGCGTGAAAAAGTTAATATCACCAAAAATAATTTCGACAGTGTTCTTTCCGAATATTCCCCAAAAGTTAATCTGAGCGTCAAAAACACACTGTCAGATGATGGTGGTGAGGACAATATTGAGCTGACTTTCCAGAGCATGAAAGATTTCACGCCAGAGCAGGTGGCTGCCCAGATACCACAGCTGAAGGCGATGCTGGCGATGCGCAACTTACTCCGCGATCTTAAGGCCAACCTGTTGGATAACCAGACTTTCCGAAAAGAGCTGGAAAAAATCGTTCTTGACCAGTCGCTTAGCGCTGAATTGCGCAATGAATTATCCGCACTGGCACCCAAAAAAGCTTAACCATCACGATGTTTTAACGGATTAATCAAGGAATGCTCATGTCTGTACAAAATAATATTGCTGGCGGTGAAAGCATGGTGCTGGAACGTCCTGCTGCGGGTGGGGTTTACGCCTCCCTGTTTGAGAAAATCAACTTAAGTCCCGTCTCTGAATTGAGCGCCCTGGATATCTGGCAGGACGCGCAGGCGATGTCGGATGCGACCGCTGATGAACGTCTGACGGCAGGTATGCAGGTCTTCCTGGAATGTCTGACCAAAGCCGGTGCGAAAGTCGAAAAACTGGATAAAAGCCTGATTGATCACCACATTGCTGAACTCGATTACCAGATCAGCCGTCAGCTGGACGCGGTAATGCACCATGAGGAGTTTCAGGCAGTTGAAGGTCTGTGGCGCGGAGTGAAGTCGCTGATTGATAAAACAGATTTTCGCCAGAACGTGAAAATTGAGTTGCTGAGTATGTCTAAAGAAGACCTGCGTCAGGACTTCGAAGACAGCCCGGAAATCATCCAGAGTGGCCTGTATAAACACACCTATATTGATGAATATGATACCCCAGGCGGCGAGCCAATTGCGGCACTGATTTCCGCATACGAGTTCGATGCTTCAGCGCAGGATGTCGCGCTGCTGCGCAACATCTCTAAAGTCTCCGCTGCTGCGCACATGCCGTTTATCGGCTCAGCAGGTCCAAAATTCTTCCTTAAAGAGTCCATGGAAGACGTCGCTGCGATAAAAGATATTGGTAACTATTTTGACCGCGCAGAGTACATCAAGTGGAAATCGTTCCGCGATACCGACGACGCTCGCTATATCGGCCTGGTCATGCCGCGCGTACTGGGACGTTTACCGTACGGGCCAGATACCGTTCCCGTTCGCAGCTTCAATTATGTCGAAGAGGTCAAAGGTCCGGATCACGACAAATACCTGTGGACGAATGCCTCCTTTGCCTTTGCTTCCAACATGGTGCGTAGCTTTATCAATAATGGCTGGTGCGTACAGATTCGTGGTCCGCAGGCCGGTGGTGCGGTTCAGGACCTGCCTATCCATCTTTACGATCTCGGTACCGGCAATCAGGTAAAAATCCCGAGTGAGGTCATGATCCCCGAAACCCGCGAATTTGAGTTTGCGAATCTGGGCTTCATTCCTTTGTCCTACTACAAAAACCGCGACTATGCCTGCTTCTTCTCGGCTAACTCAAGCCAGAAACCGGCGCTGTATGACACCGCAGATGCAACGGCTAACAGCCGCATCAACGCGCGTCTGCCGTATATCTTCCTGCTGTCGCGTATCGCCCATTACCTGAAGCTGATTCAGCGCGAAAACATCGGTACCACGAAGGATCGCCGTCTGCTTGAACTGGAGCTGAATACCTGGGTTCGCAGTCTGGTCACTGAAATGACCGATCCGGGCGATGAACTGCAGGCGTCTCACCCGCTGCGTGATGCGAAAGTGGTTGTCGAAGATATTGAAGACAACCCGGGCTTCTTCCGCGTGAAGCTGTACGCGATCCCTCACTTCCAGGTCGAAGGCATGGACGTCAACCTGTCACTGGTTTCCCAGATGCCGAAGGCGAAATCGTAAAACAGGCAGGAAGCTGATGAAAACGGAACAACCGTTATGGGGCAGGGGCATTCTGGTCTCTCCCCAGCATTTTCAGCAACAGGTCGCGTATGCGGCCTGGTCTGCGGAATGTATTGCCCGACTGGGTCTTTCGTGCCCGTGGGGGGTCATTGATGCCACCTTTGAACCGGAATCTCTCAAACTAGGGCGTATTCAGGCCCGGCATCTGCACGTCCGTTTCCAGGACGGCACGCTGATTGATACCGACAATGCTGATCCTCTGCCGCCGGTGCTGTCGCTTGAGAGTGAATCGCAGGAGGTGACGGTGGTGCTGGCGCTTCCGCTGCTGCGCGCGAACGGCGGCAACTGTTTAAAGCCTGATGAAGTCGCTGAGCGTCCGGTGCGATATCGCCAGAGCTGGCGGGATGTTCGCAATGCCTTTGGTGAGGATACCCGTCAGATTGCGGTGATGCAGCCGGAGCTGACGCTGCGTTTTGATCATCAGAATAACAGCGATTATCTGACTTGCCCTGTCGCCCGACTGCAGCAAGATTCACAGGGTTCATGGCAATTAGATGAGACGTTTCTCCCTCCTCTGTTGACTATCCAGGGCAGCCGCTGGCTGGTGACTCAACTGGAACAGCTGTTGACCCAGCTGCGAGTTCGCCTCTGCCGTCTGATGGCAATGCGTCGTGAAAGCAATGAGCGCATGGCTGATTTCGCCGTGGCGGATGTATCTCTGTTCTGGCTGCTCAACGCGCTGAACAGTGCCGAGCCCGTGCTTGGTCAGTTCCAGCGTAACCTGCAAAGCCCGCCGGAACGTCTGTATCCGGAACTTTCTCGCCTGGCCGGGAGTCTGCTGACCTTCTCTCTGGAGCATCAGGTGAGCGCCATACCTGTCTGGCAGCACGAGCAACTCAATGCGGTATTTCCACCGCTGTTTGATTTGCTTGGCGACCTGCTTGAAGCCAGCCTGCCGTCCCGCGTGGTGGCCCTGTCACTCGACTATGACCCACGGCTGCACTTCTGGCAGGCGCGTCTGCATGACCCACGTCTGCGTGAAGGGGCCGATTACTACCTTTCCGTGCGTTCACCGATACCGGTTGCCCAACTGCAGGAACAGTTTCCGCGCCAGTGTAAGGTGGGCAGTCCTGACCATGTGCGGGGGATCGTCAACTCTTCACGTGTGGGCGTACCGTTAACCCCACTGCGCCATGTGCCAGCCGCCATTCCATTGCGCCTGGAAAACCAGTATTTCAGTCTCGATCTTTCCCATCCTCTGGCGACAGAAATGCTCCAGAGCGGAACATGCATGTTTTACGTCCCGGGCATGCTTGGCGAGCCTGAACTTGAACTCTTTGCGGTACTGCGAACATGAATGAACGTAAACATGGCACTGCTGTGTCAGTGGATATTGATGTTTTGCTGCAGGATACCTGGCTTCAGGTTATCAGCCTTCGCCATGGTCCGCAGTTTCTGGAAGGAGAAGGGCGGGCTCTGTGGGAGCGCTGTATCGCGGATGTGGAGCGCGTTCAGCGTGAACTGAAAGCCAGTGAGCTGGATGAGACCAGTTGTCAGCATATCCTCTCCGCTCAATGTGCATTGCTTGATGAGGCGGTCAAAGGTCGTGGTGTGGAGGACGATGCCTGTGTGCAGTGGTATGACATACCGCTGCAGGGGCATTTTCTTGGCACGATGGATGCGGGTGACACCCTGTGCGACAAGATGCGCGATGTGCTGCGTGAGCCAGCACCAGACTGCGCCGTGCTGACCTGCTTCCAGCGAGTCATGATGCTGGGTTTTCTGGGGAACTTCCGCTCGCTAAACGATCCGGAACGTCAGAAGCTCGTCACAGCCCTGAATGAACGGGTGGCGCCGTTTAGCTATCCGCAGACGCATCCTGTGCTGGCAGAGAGCCGTGTTGGTCGGGGAATGGGAGGTTGGCTTGAATCATGGTCCATGCGTATTGGCCTTAGCGTGGTGGTTCTTGCTGCGCTCTGGTGGGGGCTGGATCATTGGCTCGATCAACTGCTGCAGTCCTTGTTGCCGGGAGTCGTAAAATGAGTCCTGCACAACAGCGCGGGATTGCGCTGTGGGCTGCCCTGCTGAGTGCTGTGGTCTGCCTGGGTTTTCTGCCGGTATCCCGACTGGTTTCGGTGCTCGTTATGCTGGCGATGATCGGCCTTATCATCGCGTACTGGTATATCGCCAGCCGTCGTGCTGAACCTGACGTCACCTTACATCTGGATGACCTTCCTGAAGCCACTTACCGTCAACCCGTGGTGTTGGTTTGTGGCGATCTGCCTCTGACCTGGCCGCAGTCATCTCCGGTGCTCACCGTCACACAAGGGTGCTGGATCCGCGTTGAAGATCATCAGGATCTTGAGCAGGTTGCCCGGCAGGTGCTGTGGCTGCGACCTGACTGGGGGCGTCAGCTGTCGGTGATGGTCAGTGTCTGTCCACAGAAACACGCCGACAGCGAGCGCCTTACCAGCCGCCTGCTGGCCCTGCGCTGGCAAATCAGCCAGCTGCGTAAGGAAACGGGTCATTCTGTGCCGCTGGTTCTGAATGGCCAGGTTGGCAGCGCAATGACGAATGACGTGCTCTGGCAGGCGGCTATCGCCGGAGAGGGGATGAGGGTCTGGCGTGAGTCTTCAGCGCCGAGCTCAATCGCTGCGTGGGTCACCACGGGTGGTTCGCCTGCTATGCAACAGCAAGTACTCATGAACAGCCTGATGGGCTGGTTCCATAAGCACGTCAAAGCTGTCTTTATGGATGAAAACCCCGATGTTCCTGTCATTGCACCTGTTGCGGTGCTGTGGGGTATGGGACCGATCCTGGCCGGCAGTCTGGCCACATCGGTCTGGACGGCATGGCTTTCTCGTCACACTGCGATGCAGCGGGTGACGGGCTGGCAGCCAGTGGGAACGGACAGTACGATTATTTCCCCGTTCCCGGATTTTATCCTGCCGCTGCTACCGGAAGGGAGCGGGCTCACATCGCAAGCCCGCACCTGGCGCTGCGTCCTGAGTCTTTTCACCCTGGCGGCGATCGCCGCGCTGCTGAGTAGCGGCTGGAACAATCGCCAGCTACTGCATCGCGTGAGCTTCGATATTGCCCGTTACGACAGCATCTCTATGGATAACTATGACCAGAAAGCCAGCGCGGTTGCGATCCTGCGTGCGGATGCTGTGCTGCTGGATGATCTGGCGCGTAACGGCGTACCGGCCCGGCTGGGCCTGGGGCTTTATCAGGGCGAACGTCTCTGGATGCCGGTGCTGGAAGCGATCCGCTCGTATGTGCCATCGCCTCCTAAACCACAGCCGAAACCCAAACCGGTACCGAAAATTGTGCGTCTCGACAGCATGTCGTTGTTCGACTCCGGAAAATTCGTGCTCAAAGCGGGTTCCACCAAAATGCTGGTGAATTCTCTGGTGGGCATCAAAGCGAAGCCGGGCTGGCTGATTGTCGTATCTGGCCACACTGATAACACCGGAAATCCGCAACTGAACCAGATGCTCTCGCTGAAACGTGCCGAGGCAGTGCGCAACTGGATGCGAGACACCGGCGACGTACCTGAAAGCTGTTTTGCTGTGCAGGGCTATGGCGAGAGCCGTCCTGTTGCAACCAACGACACCCCGGAAGGGCGTGCGCTCAACCGTCGTGTCGAAATCAGTCTGGTGCCGCAGGCGAACGCCTGTCAGCTACCCGGCAAACACCCGGCGCCATCGCAGGATGATGGCGCATCACAATTAAATGGAGAGTAATTCCATGGCAATTCCTGTTTATCTTTGGCTGAAAGACGATGGCGGCGCGGACATTAAAGGGTCTGTAGACGTACAGGATCGTGAAGGCAGCATCGAAGTGGTGGCTCAGGAACACAACCTGTACATCCCGACCGATAACAATACCGGCAAGCTGACCGGGACGCGTATCCACACGCCATTCCTGTTCACCAAAGAAATCGATTCCTCCAGCCCATATCTTTATAAGGCTGTGACCACGGGTCAGACCCTGAAGTCTGCGGAATTCAAGTGGTACAAAATCAACGACGCGGGCCAGGAAGTGGAGTATTTCAACACCAAACTGGAAAACGTGAAGGTGGTGAAGGTGAATCCTGAAATGTATGACGTTAAGGATCCTTCTAAAGAGAAGCACAACCACCTTGAGCGCGTTGAACTGCGTTACGAAAAAATCACCTGGACCTACAAAGACGGCAACATCATTCATTCCGACTCCTGGAACGAACGCGCTACTGCGTAAGTCGCAAGCGGGCAGGTTTTCCTGTCCGCTTTTCTCTTTGCTGAACGTCTGCCGCTGCGGGCGCTGAGCAAAGAAAACATCACATCCCGGAAACAGACCTTATGGGCCTCGGTAACGGCCAGGGGCGGTAGCGTGTCCGAAAGGTCCACAACAGTGAGTAAAACCAACATGGAAAACCCGGCAATCCTCCTTCGACGTCTTAATCCATACTGCGCGCGGGCAATGGAAGGTGCAGCTTCGCTCTGCCAGACTCGCGCGCATGCAGAAATTCTGCCGGAGCACTGGCTGCTGAAGCTGCTGGAGCAGGGGGAAGGTGACCTGACGGTGCTGGCTCGCCGCTACGAATGGGATATGGACGGCATCTGGCAGGATTTACTGGGCTGGCTGGATAAACAGCCGCGCTCGGTACGCCACCGGCCGCAGCTTTCAGAAAACATCCAGTCTCTGATGCAGCAAGCCTGGCTGATAGCCTCACTGGCGAGTGAAGAACATATCCGCAGCGTGCATTTACTGATGGCACTGGTTGAGAAACAAAACCTGGTGCGCTGCAACGGTCTGTGGCCTTTGCTGACCCTGGGCCAGAGTCAGCTTGAGCGTCTTCGACCGTTGCTTGATGCGCAGTCAGATGAACGTCCGGAAGTGCAGCAGGAAGCGGAACTGGCGCAAAGCCATGGTGGAGAAGTCGAGTTCGTCGGGCGCCCTGTGGGTGCAGAAGTAAAAGAGGGAGAACTCAACCCTGCGTTGCAGAATGCGCTGGATAAATTCACCCTTGATGTTACTGCGAAGGCGAAAGAAGGCAAAATCGATCCGGTGTTTGGTCGTGACACCGAAATTCGTCAGATGGTGGACATTCTCTCCCGTCGACGCAAAAACAACCCGATCCTGGTTGGCGAGCCGGGCGTGGGCAAAACCGCATTGGTTGAAGGCCTGGCGCTCAGAATCGCCGAAGGCAATGTGCCGGAATCGCTTAAAACTGTGGTGCTACGTACGCTTGACCTCGGCCTGCTGCAGGCGGGCGCGGGTGTGAAGGGGGAGTTTGAACAGCGTCTGAAAAACGTCATTGATGCAGTACAGCAGTCCCCGGTACCCGTTCTGCTGTTTATCGACGAAGCGCATACCATCATCGGTGCTGGCAACCAGGCCGGTGGCGCGGATGCAGCCAACCTGCTGAAGCCCGCGCTGGCGCGTGGTGAACTGCGGACAATTGCGGCCACCACCTGGTCTGAATACAAACAATACTTTGAGCGCGATGCAGCCCTGGAACGCCGCTTCCAGATGGTAAAAGTCGATGAGCCGGATGACGACACTGCCTGCCTGATGCTGCGGGGCCTGAAATCCCGCTACGCCGAACATCACCATGTGCACATTACCGACGATGCGGTTCGTGCCGCAGTTACCCTGTCGCGCCGTTATCTGACGGGACGTCAACTTCCTGATAAAGCGGTGGATCTGTTGGATACCGCTGCCGCCCGCGTACGCATGAGCATCGACACGGTTCCGGAGCAGCTTATTCGTTATCGCGCATCTATCACCGCACTCGACATGGAGAAGCAGGCGCTGCTGGAAGATATCGCGATTGGCAATCAGAGTCATGCTGGACGTCTGAGCGCGATAGAGCAGGAAGAGGTAAACCTGATTGTGGCGCTCGATGAACTCGAAAGCCAGTACGGTCAGGAACTGAAGCTGACCGCTCAATTGCTCGAAAGCCGTCAGGATATCTCGCGCCAGAGCGAGACTCACCAGCTGCATCAGGAACTTAACGAGATGCAGCACGGTAACCCGCTGCTCTCCCTGGATGTGGATGTACGCACCGTAGCCAACGTGATAGCCGACTGGACAGGTGTGCCGTTGTCATCGTTGATGAAAGACGAGCAAACCGAACTGCTGACGCTGGAAAATGAAATAGGGAAGCGCGTGGTCGGGCAGGATACGGCGCTTAAGGCCGTCGCTCAGCGTCTGCGCGCGGCAAAAACGGGCCTCACGTCCGAGAACGGCCCGCAGGGCGTATTCCTGCTGGTGGGGCCGAGTGGCGTCGGGAAAACTGAAACCGCGCTTGCGCTAGCCGATGTCATGTATGGCGGCGAGAAGTCACTCATCACGATTAACCTCTCAGAATACCAGGAGCCACATACGGTTTCGCAGCTGAAAGGCTCGCCTCCGGGCTATGTCGGGTACGGCCAGGGCGGTATTCTGACTGAAGCCGTGCGAAAACGACCATATAGCGTGGTGCTACTGGATGAAGTGGAAAAAGCCCACCGCGATGTCATGAATGTGTTCTATCAGGTCTTCGATCGCGGCTTTATGCGTGATGGGGAAGGTCGTGAAATCGACTTCCGCAATACCGTTATTCTGATGACCTCCAACCTCGGCAGTGACCACCTGATGCAGTTGCTGGAAGAACAGCCTGACGCCACCGGAGGCGACCTGCACGAATTGCTGCGCCCGATATTACGCGACCACTTCCAGCCGGCACTCCTGGCCCGCTTCCAGACCGTGATTTACCGACCGCTCAACGAGATAGCTATGCGCACCATTGTTGAAATGAAGCTGTCGCAGGTGAGCAGGCCTTTAGACCGTCACTATGGTCTGACCACACATATCGATGAGAGCCTTTACGACGCGCTGACGGCAGCCTGCCTGCTGCCGGATACGGGCGCGCGCAACGTCGACAGTCTGCTGAATCAACAGATTTTGCCGGTGCTGAGTCAGCAGTTGCTCTCTCACATGGCCGCCAAACAAAAGCCAAAGTCGCTTTGCCTCAGCTGGAGCGAAGAGGAGGGGATCGGCCTGGCGTTTGACTGGCTACAGGGAGACTGCGTATGAGCAACACTCCACCGATCAGATACAGCCACAACCATCACCTTCTGGCGGTGAAAGGCTGTGAGGCCGAACCCGACGTGCTGGCGTTTGACGGCGACGAAGCCCTGAGCAGGCCGTTCCGCTACCGCATTGAATTCACCAGCCGCGACCACGGCATCAGTAAAGAGATGATGCTGATGAAGCCCGGCTCGCTGACGCTGCAGGCCCCGGTTGACCAGGGTTACGGCATCAAAATACAGCAGCCGCTGCGGGTGATTCAGGGCGTGGTGACCGGTTTTGAGCGGCTCGGCACGTCCAGGGATGAAACGCATTACGCCCTGACGCTGCGGCCACGCCTGGCGCTGCTGGACCGTTCGCACCAGAACGCGATTTACCAGGACATGTCGGTACCGCAAATTGTGGAAAAAATCCTGCGCGAGCGTCACGGCATGCGCGGCCAGGATTTTCTGTTCTCGCTGACCAGGGAGTATCCGCGCCGCGAGCAGGTGATGCAGTACGGCGAGAACGACCTGCACTTCATCACCCGCCTGCTGGGTGAGGTGGGTATCTGGTTCCGCTTCACCACCGACACGCGCCTTAACATTGACGTGGTGGAGTTTTACGACGGTCAGCAGGGGTATGATAAAGGCCTGACCCTGCCATCGGTCCCGCCTTCAGGGCAGCACTCGCAGGGCGTGGATGCAGTGTGGGGGATGGAGAGCCATCACAGCGTGGTGCAGAAGCAGGTCAGCACCCGGGATTACAACTACCGGCAGGCCACGCAGGACATGAACGCGCAGGTGGATGTGACCCGCGGGGATACGACCACTTACGGGGAAGCGTACCACTATGCCGACAATTATCTGACGCCGGGCATCGCGTATGAGCGTCATCCGGCACCCGAGTCCGGGGCGTTTTATGCCCGAATCCGGCATGAGCGCTACCTGAATGGTCAGACGCAGGCCCGGGGCATCACCAGCAGCCCGGCACTCTCTCCCGGCCAGGTGCTGAAGGTCACCGGCGGGTATGAAGTGGAAGAGGTGTTTGCCCGCGGTGTGGTTATCACGGCGATGCGCAGCCATGCGCGGCGGGATGAAGATTTTTGCATTCATTTTGACGGTATTCCGGACAGTGCAGATTTCAGCTTCCGCCCGGAGCCGGGCACGCGTCCGGTGATGGCGGGCACCCTGCCGGCCCGCGTCAGCAGCACCACCGAAAATGACACCTACGGCCATATTGATAAGGACGGCCGCTATCGCGTGAACATGCTGTTTGACCGTGACAGCTGGGAGACCGGGTTCGAGAGCCTGTGGGTGCGCCAGTCCCGCCCGTATGCCGGGGACACCTACGGCCTGCATCTGCCGCTGCTGGCGGGTACCGAAGTGGCGATTGGTTTTGAGGATGGTAACCCGGACCGCCCGTACATTACCGGCGTGCTGCACGACTCGGCGCACGGGGACCACGTCACCATCCGCAACTATAAGCGTAACGTGCTGCGCACCCCGGCGAACAACAAAATCCGCCTCGATGACGAGCGCGGGAAAGAGCACATCAAGGTCAGCACGGAGTACGGCGGCAAGAGCCAGCTGAATCTCGGGCATTTAGTGGATGCTGAAAAACAACCGCGCGGGGAGGGTTTTGAGCTCCGGACGGACAGCTGGGGCGCCATCCGGGCGCAGAAAGGGATTTTTATCTCGGCGGACGGTCAGGCGAAAGCGCAGGGGCAGGTGCTGGAGATGCAGCCTGCGGTCAGCCTGCTAAAAGGGGCGCTGAATCAGGTCACGGAGTGGGGAAGCATCACGCAGACGCATCACAACTTCTCGCCTGATGCAGATTCCCTGAGAGCGTTCGTCTGTGGAGCAGACAATCTGAAAGAGGCTGCCATATTGATGTCTGCGCCTGACGGCATCGCAGCAGTTACGCCTGAAACCACGCTGTTACACAGTGGAAAAGGGCTTTACCTGCAGAGCCTGGGCGAGGTCAATATTGCTTCAGCGCAGCGTCATTCCGTCAATGCCGAAAAAGCAATTTCAGTGCTGGCCCGGCAGGAGGGGATTCGGCTGGTTTCTGCGAAGGGCCCGATGACGCTGGAGTCTCACGCTGACACCTTGTCACTGACGTCGCTGAAAGACATTACCGTGCAGTCCACGCAGGGGCACCTGCAGCTGACGGCGAAAAACGGTATCACCATTGGATGTGGCGGAGCGTATATACGGCTGACGCCGCAGGGAGAGATTCATATTCACGGGCCAGGGCAGTTGAGCCTGAAAGGTCAACACAAGATGCTGGGGCCGCAGAGCGAAGATTTTCCGTTGCCGGAACTTCCCTCCTCGGTCTGCAAGGACTGTCTGAAAAGGGCTCAGGAGATGGCTAAAGGATTTGTGCCAAGGGAGGGTTAATCAGTGCCGAATGTAAATGATGAAGACGTGCTGCAAAGTACCCGACGGCTTTGCCAACAGATTGGACACAACTACATTGATGTCATTGTTGATCAATGTGGTCTGGATTATTCCGTCATACCCGCGCTCTCGGGGTTTTCTCCTGAGATTAAATGGCTGTCGCTCTATAAGGGCTTGCCGGAGGATATTTATCCCGAAGATGCTCCTCTGCTGGTGCGGGTTATGTTTGACGATCTCCAGCAATGGAACTGGCTTCAGGCGCTTGCAAAAGAAATGTCCTCCACGGCGCCTTTACTGGTTTTATGTTCTTCATGGTCATTCTCCCAATTGGGTAAGTGGCTTACAGAAATCGCCAATGCCCGGCAAGAAGGCAGGGAAGGAATTTTTCGGTTCTGGGATACTCGCATTTTTTCTTATCTTTTTACGGATATTCTGAGCGCTGAGCAGCAGGAGCAACTTAAAAGACCCGTAATATGCTGGGGATGGCAGGATCGTGATGGGCACTCAGTATGGATAACAGGGCGAGGAAATATCCCGAAGCGTGAGGAGGTTGTTAAGCAACTGGATTTCAGCGATAGCCAGTACGAAAAATTTATGTGCTTATGTGATGCAAAACGTTTTGTCGCCCAAAAATTGCTCGCGGAAAATACCTTCACCACAAAAGAGGCTGAACTCAGGGCATGCTTTGAGGGGATGGTTAACGCTACCCTGGCGGGCGTATTATTTGATGATGAACGTGATGCCTGGGTACTCAACTATGTGACCCAGTTGGGTAGTCAAACCTGATACTAAATTGCATTTACTTTTTTTCCTGGTTTTTGTGTGTCAAAACCTGGAACAAGAATGAATAAAATAGCTGTGCTGATTTTTTATATTTTTTTAAAGTGGTTGCGGTTCTATATCCGAACATGCTTCAGGGTGTTATCAGGGGACTGAGAAAATGGTGGATATGGCTATTTGAGCATTGCCTTTCTGGCTTGATGTTCCTTTCTCTGCCGTGCTGGATACTGTGACATTACCTGTTGATGCAATGTGTATGGTGAGTCATTAATTCGAAAATATGGCGCATCAGCAATGATTTCCGAATGCGTCTTAAATTATGAAGGGATATCAGGGTGAAGATAATCATCTGTGGGGTATTACTGGGTGTTTTATTCCTGGCCGGACGCAGTCAGCCGAAGGCTGAGGCACAAACGCAAAGCGGTGGTACAGGAACAATAGAAGCGATTAATCATACCAAGTGGGCCATCAATCATTTCAGCGTAAACGGTCAGTCGGGCATAGATGCTATCGGGCCTTTTGATGGTAGTGGAGGTGGTTGCTGCTACGGGACACCTACGGTCTGGAAGCCCGGAATGACGGTCAGAATTGACTGGGAAACAGGAGTCGGCAGTTCAGATGATTTTCCCGGGTATGAGGATGAAAAGAAATTTTTGGAATGGGCAAAAAAAATAAAGGATCAGCATCGCCAACACAGCAAAACAGTCCCACTGCCAGATTATACAGGACAGGAGACCTGCGGCATTACGGTGCATTTTTTACCCTGCAATGACGTAAAGGTAACAACCAGTTGTTTTACCTACGGTAGCCCGTCGTATCCAATCAAACTACCGCTGGAAATTAAGGAGCCGAAAGTATGTCCGAAGTAACCACGGATTTAGTCTGGTACCCGCCTGAATTTCATGCTCGTGGCAGCAGGTTTAAAGCCTGTCGACCATAACCTGAACAGAAAGTTATCCCGGACCGGAAATGATTTAATTATGTCAGCCGGCGGCACAACTAAATGATTTTACCTGTAAGAGTGGACGACGCAATACAAGGAAAATAAGGATGAAGATAACAATATCAGGCGTATTACTGGGTGTTTTATTCCTGGCCGGATGCAGTCAGCCAAAGGCTGAGGCACAAACGCAAAGCGGTGGCGCAGGAACAATAGAAGCGATCAATCATACCAAATGGGCGATTAATCATTTCAGCGTAAACGGTCAGTCGGGCATCGATGCCATCGGGCCTTTTGACGGCGGTGGCGGTGGGTGTTGCTACGGCGTTCCTGCAGTCTGGAAACCCGGAATGACGGTACGTATAGAGTGGGAAACCGGCAAGGGTTCTTCTGCTGGTTTTCCTGGATTTGCAGATGAAAAAAAGTACCTCGCATGGAAAGCTAAAATCGATGCACAAAAGAAACAGCATAGTCTGACAGTTTCTGTTCCCGATTATACAGGACAGGAGACCTGCGGTATTACGGTGCATTTTTTACCCTGTGATGATGTGAAAGTTACAACCAGTTGTTTTACCTACGGTAGCCCGTCGTATCCAATCAAACTTCCGCTGGAAATGAAGGAGCCGAAAGTATGTCCGAAGTAACCACGGATTTGGTCTGGTATCCACCTGAATTTCCAGCCCAGGTGCGGCAGGCGTGCAGCCTGTCGACCATACCCTGAGCAGAAATTTATCCCGAACCGGAAATGATTTAATTATGTCAGTCAGCGGCACAACTAAATGATTTTACCTGTAAGAGTGGACAATCCAATACAAGGAAAATAAGGATGAAGATAACCATCTGTGGCGTATTACTGGGTGTTTTTTTACTGGCCGGATGCAGTCAGCCAATGGCTGAGGCGCAAACACAAAGCGGTGGTACGGGAACAATAAAAGCGATCAACCATACAAAATGGGCCATCAATCATTTCAGCGTAAACGGTCAGTCCGGAATAGATATTATAGGACCATTTCAGGGAGGCGGTGGAGGATGCTGCTACGGTGTACCTTCTACATGGAAACCAGGAATGACAGTCAGAATTGACTGGGAAACCGGTGTTGGAGGAACAGAAGGTTTTCCTGGCTATGACCATTGGGATGAATACTTAAAATGGCAGAAAAAAATGGATTCATTTAAACGCCAACACAGTAAAAAGGTAGCAGTACCCGATTATACAGGTCAGGAAACCTGCGGTATTACGGTGCATTTTTTACCCTGTGATGATGTGAAGGTCACAACCAGTTGCTGGTCTCCCGCTAATGCAAATTACCCGATCAAACTCCCCCTGGAAATGAAGGAGCCAAAAGTATGTCCGAAATAACCACAGATTGAGTCTGGTATCCACCTGAATTTCCAGCCCAGGTGCGGCAGGCGTGCAGCCTGTCGACCATACCCTGAGCAGAAATTTATCCCGAACCGGAAATGATTTAATTATGTCAACCAGCGGCACAACTAAATAATTTTACCTGTAAGAGTGGACAATCCAATACAAGGAAAATAAGGATGAAAATAACCATCTGTGGCGTATTACTGGGTGTTTTTTTACTGGCCGGATGCAGTCAGCCAAAGGCTGAGGCGCAAACGCAAAGCGGTGGTACGGGAACAATAAAAGCCATCAACCATACCAAATGGGCCATTAATCATTTCAGCGTAAACGGTCAGTCCGGAATAGATATTATCGGCCCTTTTGATGGTGGCGGAGGTGGGTGCTGCTATGGCGTACCAGCAGTGTGGAAACCGGGAATGACGGTTCGCATAGATTGGCAGACTGGCGCTGGAACTTCGGAAGGATTTCCTGGGTTTGCTGATCGAGAAAAGTATAAAGCCTGGGAAAAAAAAATGACTTCACAGAATCGTGAGCATAGCAAAACGGTAGTTGTACCAGACTATACAGGCCAGGAAACCTGCGGTATTACGGTGCATTTTTTACCCTGTGATGACGTGAAGGTTACCACCAGTTGCTGGTCACCCGCTAATGCCAACTATCCGATCAAACTCCCCCTGGAAATGAAGGAGCCAAAAGTATGTCCGAAGTAACCACGGATTTAGTCTGGTATCCACCTGAATTTCATGCTCGTGGCAGCAGGTTTAAAGCCTGTCGACCATAACCTGAACAGAAAGTTATCCCGGACCGTAAATGATTTAATTATGTCAGCCGGCGGCACAACTAAATGATTTTACCTGTAAGAGTGGACGACGCAATACAAGGAAAATAAGGATGAAGATAACAATATCAGGCGTATTACTGGGTGTTTTCTTACTGGCCGGATGCAGTCAGCCAAAGGCTGAGGCACAAACGCAAAGCGGTGGCGCAGGAACAATAGAAGCTATCAACCATACCAAATGGGCGATTAATCATTTCAGCGTAAACGGTCAGTCGGGCATCGATGCTATCGGGCCTTTTGACGGTGGCGGAGGTGGTTGCTGCTACGGCGTTCCTGCAGTCTGGAAACCCGGAATGACGGTACGTATAGACTGGGAAAGAGGAGAGGCTTCAACAGAGGGTTTCCCAGGTTTTGCTGATAGAGAGAAGTACAAAGCGTGGTTAAAAATAAAGAAGGCCAATAACAAGGAACTTAGCAAAACAGTACCACTGCCAGATTATACAGGACAGGAGACCTGCGGTATTACGGTGCATTTTTTACCCTGCGATGACGTAAAGGTAACGACCAGTTGTTTCACCTACGGTAGTCCGTCCTACCCGATCAAACTACCGCTGGAAATGAAGGAGCCGAAAGTATGTCCGAAGTAACCACGGATCTGGTCTGGTACCCGCCTGAATTTCCTGTGCAAGGACGCCTGCCTTCACAGGCGGCACTGGTGGGGAAAAACTGCAGGCAGCAGGAAAGTTTGGAGCGTGCTTATCGCAATGAACTCTGTCAGGCTAAAAACAAGCTGGTAGATATGCCGTGCTGCAAAACTTTGCATATTAGTCTGTTCTTTGATGGCACCGGCAATAATCTGAACAACGATCTCTACTTTTCTGATCCTAAACATCCAACCAATATCGCTCGTCTTTTTCGTGCCACGATCGGCAATGGGACTGTTGGTGGGGTGTCTTCCACTGCCGGGTTACTCGATTCCGATTCTGGTCTCAAGGGGAGCTATTATAAATATTATATCCCTGGCGTCGGGACACCTTTCCCAGAAATAAACGATCTTGATTATTCGTCCTCGGGGCTGGCCTTTGCCAAAATGGGCGAGGACAGAATTAACTGGGCGTTGCTGAGAATAATTGACGCATTAAAGCGTTCGTTGGCTGCTAAGAATGACGATAGCAGTAAACTTTCGGATAGTGCAACTCGTGATGCCCTTGAAGCAATGGCAACGTCGTGGGCCTCCTTTGGTTTAACCGGGAGCCATAATCGTTACGAAACGTTTACCGATGAGCTAAAAAAGCTGAAGCCTTTGCTGGGTCCTGCGTTGCAGCAGCCTAGCCCCACGCAGCCGAAATTGTTGGCTATCAAGCTGTATGTATACGGATTCTCGCGCGGGGCGGCCGCAGCGCGCGCCTTTGTCAACTGGCTGAGCGAGTTGTTGCCCGTACCAACAGGCAAAGACGAAAAGCCCGAGCAATGCCTGATGGTTGATGAGTTGAAAATTCCCGTCAGCGTGGAATTTCTTGGGCTGCTGGATACCGTGGCGTCCGTGGGGGTTGCGCATGTCGCCCCGGTGGCGGAAGGGCATATGTCCTGGGCCGACAACACCCAGGAGTTGCCAAATGAAAAAACTTACGGCGGATTGATTAAGAACTGCGTGCATCTGGTGTCCTCGCACGAACAGCGTCTTTGTTTCCCGCTGGACTCTATTCGTCGCGCTGACGGTCAATATCCGGCAAACAGTAAGGAAATAGTTTATCCGGGTATGCATTCAGATATTGGCGGTGGCTATCCTCCGGGGGATCAGGGAAAAGCGAATGGGGAAGATGATAGTTTGTTGTTATCTCAGATTGCGCTTAATGATTTGTATTGCCGGGCATTTCATGCAGGAGCGCCTTTGAAAGTTCCAGGTGAAAGTCTTCCTACTGATCTTCAAAAGGATAAATGGAGGGCGTTAGTTTTAGATGTCTTGACCGAGTTTGATGTTGATACATCCCTTATCAACCGCTTCAACGCCTGGCGAGAACTCACTCTTCACCTCCCCCCATCAGGCAAAAAAATAACTGACGAACAGGCTGCTCAATATGATCCCCCTCAAGCGTCTGTCAGTCTCGAAAAAGCCCTTGAAAATCAGATAGCCTGGATCACCGCGTGGCGAATCGACCGCTATGCCAAAGGCACCATGCTTAATACGCCGTTTTACCTGCGGGCATCGGATAAAGATGGCAACCCGGGGGCGCTGGAAACGTCCAAAGCTAAACGGGACCTGAAGCAGGGGGCGGTTGAGGCCCGACGGAAAGAAAAAATCGCCAGCCAGCCTGCAGATAAAATGGATGAGTTGGTGCTGGAAGCCGGGATAAAGGACTTTGACCCGGATATCGCTCAAACCCAGCTGAAGCAGGCATCGGTGGAGTTTGGCGAGGACTATCGACAACAGCTCCGCAGCCCGACCAGCATTGGGCAACTGGTGCTGGCGGCCATCCCGCACAACAGCATATTCCTGCTTAATATCGATGACAGGCCGCGAGAATATGCCCTGATCAAAGCCTCAGCCGACACGAAGGTTGCGACATTGTTCCCGCCGCTCGGGGAGGCCTCAAATGCAGACACCCCGGCCGGGCTGGTCAGAGCGCTTTTTGACGATCAGATACATGATTCCCGCGCGTGGTTTATGCATTACACGCTGGGAACGCGTGAGCCCTGGGGGAGCTACTTCCTCTACCGGATGATCTACTTCGGTGATAACTGCAATAAATCGCTCTCTCCGTTGACCATTGCCGGTGACATCGTTGGGGCCGCCACGGTGGTGGGTGGGGTGATCTTCAGCTTCAGGCAGAAAGGCACGTCCGCAAAATTGGCTGGCCTTGCCGCAACGGCCGGACTATTCACGCTGGAATCGCAGGCAGTGGATTACCTGACCGGACTGGCTATCCCAATGGTCGACAATGCTGATGCGTTAAAAGCCTTTACCACCGAACCCGGTGCGGTAGTTGCGCAGCAGAGCGAAACGATCGCAGAAAAGCGCCTTGAGATGGCGAAATCACTCATTCAGTCCGGATGGCTGGAAAAAGCACAATCGCTGGTGACAACCTGAGCAGGAGCCATGGAATGAAACAGGTTATTCGTGAAGGAGATACTCTGAAGGAGTACGGCGGTAAGGTTCTGGGGGGGCATTATCTCTGCTTTGGTAAGGGGATAGCGACCAAAGGAGATGCAGTTAAATGCAACAAGCACGGTATGACGACTATCGCCGAGGGCAGCTCTCTCTCTGAGGCCGATGGTCAGCCCATTGCCCTGCATGGGCATCGCTGCGCGTGTGGCTGCACGCTGGTGAGTTCCTTCCCTGATTTTGGTATCGAACAGTGAGGAAGGCGCCGGAATATCCTGTCTGGGAAACAGCCAGCGCACCCAACAACCGTCGCTGGCTGCAGGCAGGGGCATTGATTAGTTTACTTGCCGGCGGTGCCGGAGCGCTGACCGGAGAGGCAAACCGCAGCGCTGCGGCTTTTGCAGTAATGTGGCTTGCTCTGGTCTTCATCGGTTTTCTCTGGCTTTGCCGACTGCTTTATTTCCGCTTCTCTTCGCACCATGCCATAGCCTGGCAGCGCAACGTCAGGTATGAGCAGAACCTGTGGTGGGAAGAACATCAGAGCCTGATTGGGCTGAAAGACATCCTGCTCCTTGGCCCGGCAGGTGCGGAAACGATGGACTGGCAGCGGGTGCTTCGTCGTATTCAGCGGCCCCCCGTTGAACGTCATGAGACGGGGGGGAAAACATTGCGTATTGCCCGTACCTTCTCTGCTGATAGTCAGGAACGGGAACAGCAGCTTGTTCGCGCGCTGGTAATGCAGTGGAAAACGACCTCTCGCGATATGCCGCAGGCGATCTCGCGGTGTTTTTTTCTGGGAGACGCCGCCGTCTGGTCTGCTTTTCGCGCACAAATGCATGACGCTTTTCCTGGAGTCAACTTACCTGACCAGCCCGAACCCTGGGAGGGAGAGGCAACGCTTGCGAGGCTAACAGCCCTGCTTCGTGAGGACGCGAAAAGCCAGCACCTTGTGGTGGGATGCGTTTCTTGTCCCGCATCACCTGATAGCCTGCTTCCCGCGGGGGAATCTGCAGCATTGTGGCTGGTCGGTGCGGATGCACCAGTGGTAATGCCTCGGGGAGAATTTTATGACGCCTCTGCTTCAGACCCATTAAGAAACATCTGCGAACGGGCCGTGACTCAATGCGAACTTGATGAGGATCCGGCTACCTGTATTTTGTTTTCGCATCCTCAAATTCCCCAGGTGAACGAATGTGGCTGGAATACCACCCATAACCTGCAGGATAACTATTGGGGGATACCGGGAAGTATGGAACCTCTTATTGTTATTTCTCTTGCCGCTCTTTATGCCCAAAACGAAGCACAGCCTTGCGGCTGGATTAGTACCGATCCTCAACACACTCTCGCTCTTGGAATAGTAAAGCCACATGGAAAAGGATAATGCCCTTAAACCAGACACGAGTATCTCGACTGCCGCAACGGTGACTATTGCGCTTGCGGTTGTCACTTTGGCGATACTTTTTGGAGGTCTCTTCTACTGGTATTTCGCTGTTGATCTCTCGCTGGACTGGGAATCGGTTCGGCCCGTACTGATTGCCTGCAGTATTTTCTGGATTGCGTTAGTTTGTCTCCTTGCGCTGGGTTTTCTTGGGGCTCAGCTGTGGCAGATATGTCGAATCAAGAAATTCGCGACGCAAGGAGAGAGAGACAGCCGTGGCGAGCAAAAGCGCAAAGAGCAGGGATTGAAAGCCGAAATCGCGCGTTTTTTGCGTAAACGCTACACCCTTTTCTGGCGCCACAAGGTCCGCCTGTTGCTGGTCACCGGCGACGAAGCCGCCATTGAACAACTGGTTCCAGGCCTTCGGCAGCAGCAGTGGCTTGAAGGCAACCGTACCGTTCTGATTTACGGTGGGAGCCTGGCATCTGAGCCCGATCGTGAAAAATACACCGCGCTACGTAAACTGCGTCGGAGTCGTCCTCTGGACGGTATTATCCGCGTTATACCGCAATCGCTTAGCCTGACCCCACAAATCAGTGACAGCGATTTACGCGGCCTGGAACAAATCAGTGAGCTGCTGCGCTATTCAGCACCGGTCTGGCTGTGGCAACTGTGCGACAGCAAGTGGTCACAGGCAAAACGCCCTGAGCAAACGGTGGGGGCTACTTTTCCCCTGCGCGCTAAAGAAGAAGATATTTTCCGTCAGCTTGAACTGATGCTGCCGACTCTGCGGGCACAGGGGATGAGTCAAATCGCCGAAAACAACAGTCACGATGCCCTGTTGCGCCTGGGCCAAAACCTTAAAGACGACGGTATCGCCCGTTGGGCTCAGCAACTGTTGCCGTGGCTCTCAGTTTCTCAGCAGCGTATTCCACTGCGTGGCCTGATGTTTAGCCTGCCGGAGAATAAACCAGCCGATACGTCAGAGAAAACGACCGACCCTGAGAAATATATCCCGGAATCACAGCAGCATGCCCTGACTCTGCCGGTGACCTGGCAGGGTATCGTTGACGACTGTACCCGTGTGCGTGGCCGCCGTGTCGGTATGGCGTGGGAACAAACCCTTGCCTGGACGCTGATGGTAATTCTCGGAATCTGGGGTGCGGGTACGCTGCTGTCGTTTTCACTGAACTACGGACAAATCTCCTCTGTCGCAGGAAAAGCCCGCAACCTGGTTGAACATCCTTCCGTATCCGACTATCAGCTGACGGGACTCCATGACCTGCGAAATGACGCAGGCCGCCTGCTGCACAATGTTCAGGAGGGGAGTCCGTGGTATCAGCGCTTTGGCCTTGACCATAACCAGCAGTTGCTCGATGCGTTGCTGCCCTGGTACGGCGTGGCGAACAACCGCCTGATTCGCGACCCGGCAAATGCCGCCCTGGCACAGAAGCTCACTGCGCTGGTAGGCTCAGCGCCCGGCAGCGATCAGCGGGCGCAATTGGCGAAGCCGGGGTATGACCAGCTGAAAGCCTGGCTGATGATGGCTCGCCCGGATAAAGCCGACGGCGCGTATTACGCCCAGACGATGAAAAGCGTGCAGCCTACGCGCATGGGCATTTCAACCGGCCTGTGGCAAAGCCTGTCGCCGGACTTGTGGGCCTTTTACATCACCGAACTGCCTGAGCAGCCACAGTGGAAAATCACGCCGGATGCGCAGCTGGTCAGCCAGAGTCGTCAGGTGCTGCTCCAGCAGATTGGCCGCCGCAATGCAGAAAGTACGCTGTATGAGAACATGCTCAAATCCGTGCGTCGTAACTTTGCAGATATCTCTCTGGAAGACATGACCAGCGGTACCGATGCGCGACGACTGTTCACCACCGAGGAGGTGGTGCCGGGCATGTTCTCTCGTCAGGCATGGGAAGGTGGCGTTCAGCAGGCCATAGAGAAAGCAGCCCGTTCACGTCGGGATGAAATCGACTGGGTACTCAGTGATTCACACAAGGCTGTATCGGCCGACCTGTCGCCGGAAGCGCTCAAAGCCCGTCTGACAGAACGTTACTTTACCGACTTTGCTGGCAGCTGGTTGAGCTTCCTCAACAGCCTGCAACTCAATCCGACAAACAATATTGCCGATGTGACCGACCAGTTGACCCTGATGAGTGATGTCCGCCAGTCTCCGATGATTGCCCTGATGAATACCCTCGCCTGGCAGGGACAGACCGGCCAGCAAAGCGAAGGTCTTTCGGATTCGATCCTCAAATCGGCTAAGGATCTGGTAGGTGGAAAAGACAAGCCTGCGATTGACCAGTCTGCGTCAGGGCCGCAGGGGCCGCTGGATGAAACCTTCGGACCGCTGCTTCAGCTCTTGGGTAAAAATAAAGGCAGCAACGTCATGTCGGCTGACAACTCGCTGAGCCTGCAGACGTACCTGACCCGCATCACCCGGGTACGCCTGCGCCTGCAGCAGGTTGCAAACGCCTCAGATCCGCAGGAGATGATGCAAACCCTGGCGCAGACCGTGTTCCAGGGCAAAAGCGTGGATCTGACTGACACTCAGCAGTATGGCAGCCTGATTTCGGCAAGCCTTGGCGAAGAGTGGAGCGGGTTTGGCAGCACGATGTTTGTGCAGCCGCTGACTCAGGCCTGGGAGACCGTGCTTCAGCCGTCTGCGGCCAGCCTGAATGATAAGTGGAGCCGTTCAGTCGTGGCGAACTGGCACACGGCATTTGACGGACGCTTCCCGTTTGCGGCGAGTAAGAGTGATGTTTCCTTGCCGATGCTTGCCGAGTTTATACGTAAGGACAGCGGGCGTATTGAACGCTTTCTGAATACGGAACTTAGCGGTGTGCTGCACAAAGAAGGCAGCCAGTGGGTGCCGGATAAGGTCAACAGTCAGGGGTTAAACTTTAACCCGGCGTTTCTGCGCGCCATTAATCAGCTGACCCAGCTGTCGGACATTCTGTTTACCGATGGCAGTCAGGGCATCAGCTTTGAACTGCAGGCACGTCCGGTACCACAGGTTGTGGAAACGCAACTGACGATTGATGGGCAAAAGCTGCATTACTTTAACCAGATGGCTGACTGGCAGTCCTTCCGCTGGCCGGGAGAGACTTATAAGCCGGGAACCATGGTGACCTGGACCACGGTTAACGCAGGGGCGCGTCTCTTCGGCGACTACAGCGGAACCTGGGGCTTTATTCGCTGGCTGGATCAGAGCAAGCGCCAGCAGCTCGACCGCAGTCAGTGGATGATGAATTTCACCGCCCCGGATGGTCGCACCCTGCAATGGGTATTGCGTTCACAGCTTGGCAGTGGGCCGCTGGCGCTACTGGCTTTGCGCGGCTTCACGCTGCCGGATGAGATCTTTAGCGTCGACAGCGCGGCCACGGCTCAGGCGCTGATGGCGAACACCGAAGACAATGACATGGACGAAAGCGAATAATGGACACTCTGCAGAATCTGATTGCCGCCTGTCAGGCGGACGAAACCCAGCTGCGAAAGCAGGCTCAGGCACGCGCGGAAAGCTGGCAACCCTGGCTTGCCCCGGTAAATGAGGCCTGTGTAACAGGAGAAGATCCCGGGTATGACGATGATTTCCAGCGTATAAGAGAGGAGGTGAATAAACTCTCCGGTATCGATACGGGACTGATTTGTACGCTTGCCGAAAAACTGCTGACGACTACCGCCAAAGATATCCGCATTGCGACCTATTACTGCTGGGCGCGATTGCACCAGGATGGTGAAACAGGCTTTGCCGAAGGGCTTGAGTTAGTGGCGGGATTGCTGCAGCGCTACGGAACGCAACTTCATCCGCAGCGGGAGCGAAGCCGTAAGCCCGCGCTTGAGTGGCTTGCAGGTTCTCGTCTGCTTGACAGCCTGTCACTCTGGCCAGAAGTGGTCCGCGATGATGCCCTTCGCACGGCAGGCGCGCTGTTGCTCATCCATGACGCTCTGCAAACAGAGCCGGAAACGTCACGACCCGAGCTGAATGCCCTGTACAGCGCGCTGGAATCCCGCCTGATGAAGGCGGGGGGCGTGGATGCCGTGGTACCTCAGAATGCCGGTAATCAGTCCCAACTCCCGGCTTCGTACTCGACGGAGTCTGACGCACCCGTTATGAGCCGCATCACGTCCGGTCAGGATCTGCTGGCGCAGGCACGCACGTTGACCGGGTATCTGCGTGAACAACCCGATGGCTGGCTTGCCGCTCACCGGCTGATGAAGAGCCTGAGGCATGACACCCTGAGCGCTATTCCTGCACCGGATGCCGAAGGGAAAACACGCATTGAACCACCCCGGGCAGACCAGCGGGCGATGCTGAAACGCCTGTACCTGCAGCAGAGCTGGCTGGAGATACTGGAGCAGGCGGACAGCACCTTCTCGCGTGGCGCTAATCACCTCTGGCTGGATCTGCAGTGGTATATCCATCAGGCGCTGGTGAAGTTGGGGCAGGATGTGCTGGCCGACATCATCAACGCCGACCTGAAAGGGCTGTTGCGCCGCCTTACCGGACTGGAAACCCTGGCTTTTAATGACGGGACGCCATTTGCCGATGAGGTCACGCTGAACTGGATTAATCAGAGCGTACTGGACGATATGTCCGGCTGGCGGGATGAGCCGGTCAGTGCCGGCAGTGGAGAGGATAACGATATCCTGACCCTCGAGCCGGAAGCGCTGGAGAAAGCGGACACGGACGGTCTGGACGCGGCACTCCATTGGCTGCAGACCCGCCCGGGCACCGACGCCATAAAAGACAAATGGCTGCTGCGCCTGCTGATGGCGCGTATAGCCGAGCAGAAGGGCAAAAATGAACTTGCCCTCCATCTGCTGGGCGAGCTGGACAGTACAGCACAATCCATCACCCTCACGCAGTGGACACCGGCGCTGTTGTTTGAAGTCAAATCCCGCCGACTCAGACTGCTGCGCATGAAAGCCTCGCGCAGCGAAACCGATAAATCACGGCTTCAGCCTGAGATGGATTTGCTTCTGTCCGGTCTGATTGCGCTCGATCCGGCAAGCAGTGCGGTGCTTTGCGGGTAAAACGCTGGCTTACATTTAAAACATAATTATTCAGGTTCTTATGGACGATTTAACCCTGCGTTATTACGACGCCGAAATGCGCTATCTGCTGGAAGCCGGAGAAGAGTTTGCCCGTGCTCATCCCGAGCAGGCGGCAATGCTCAACCTCGATAAAGCGGGCGCGCGGGACCCGTACGTGGAGCGCCTGTTTGAAGGCTTTGCCTTCATGATGGGTCGGCTGCGTGAGAAACTCGACGATGATCTGCCCGAACTGACCGAAGGGCTGGTCAGCCTGTTATGGCCGCACTACCTGCGTACGATTCCGTCGATGTCGGTGGTGGAATTCACCCCTGACTGGCGTGAAATGAAAGAGCAGATGCGAATTGTCAAAGGCTTCGAGGTTAATTCACGGCCAATCGGCGAGAAGGGCACGCGCTGCCGGTACACCACCACCAAAGAGATTACCCTTCAGCCGTTGTCGCTGGAGCACGCCCGCCTGTCGACCGATCCTGATGGGCGTTCAGTTATCAGCCTGCGCTTCAACTGCAGCCCTCTTGCCGACTGGAGCCGTGTCGATCTCAGCCAGATCCCGCTTTACTTTAACGCTGATGCACCACTCGCCTGCGCCATGCATGAAGCTTTTACCATGAATGTTGCTCGCCTGTGGCTACGGATGCCAGGCGGCATGGACAGAAAACCGCTCGACGGGTATTTCACCGCGCTGGGATTTGGCGATGACGACGACCTGTGGCCGAAGGGCAGCAGCAGCTTTAGCGGATATCAGCTGTTGCTGGAGTACTTCACCTTCCGCGAGAAATTCATGTTCACCGGCCTGCGTGGTCTGGAAAGCGTGGTCTTTCCGGCTGAACTTCCCTGGTTTGAAATCGACGTGGTGCTGGCGGAACGTTGGGAGTATGACTTCAGCTTTACCGAAAAGCATCTGCGCCTGAACTGCGTGCCGGTGATAAACCTGTTCCCGCTGGAATCTGACCCGCTTACGCTCAACTCATTGCAAACTGAATACCTGCTGCGGCCGATGCGCGTGCAGGACGGTCATACAGAGATTTACGCGGTCGATTCAGTGATGTCATCGAGTCAGCATACCTACGTGCCGTTTTCCAGCTTCCGCCACAAAGGCGGAATGATGCGCCATGAAGCGCCGGAATATTATTACCACACCCGCGTGCGTCGCGGCCCGTCGGGTTTGCACAATACCTGGCTTATTCTTGGCGGTGAAGCGTTTGATAACCACACGGTACCGGCAGACGAGAGCCTGTCCCTGACGCTCACCGGCACCAACGGCCAGCTTCCGCGACGGGCGCTGCAAAGCACCGTGCTCGATACGGTGATGAAAACCACGTCAGCCAGCATCGCCGTACGTAACCTCTGTGCGCCAACGCTTCCCTGTTATCCCCCGGCCCAGGACCGTTTCCACTGGCGCGTGCTGAGCCACCTTGGCAGCGGTTTCCTGTCGATGATGGACAACGCCGACGTGCTGCGCGGCACCCTGGCGCTCTATGAGTGGACCGACAGCGAGATGAATCGCCGTCGCCTGGAAGCGATCATTGATGTGAAGCACAGCGAAACCGAGCGCTTCGAGCAGGGTTACCTTGTTCGCGGCGTGCAGATTGAAGTCACGCTCGATAGCCACGGTTTTGCCGGGCGCGGCGACATCTGTCTGTTCGGCGAGATGCTGAGCCGCTTCTTTGCGCTCTATACCGATATCTATCTGTTTAACCGCCTGATTATTATTCTGCAACCGACCGGAGAACGCCTGGAATGGGAAGAGAAGCACAACCGGCGCATTCCCGGCTGACCCCGCGGCTGGAAGCCGAACTTCACCGCATCAACTTTTACCGTTTATGCCAGCTGCTGGAGAAACGTTATCCTGGCAGACCGCTGATGGGATCGACCAGCCATCCGGCGGATGACCCGGTACGCTTTGCGCCGCATCCGGGGATGGGGTTCCCGGCCAGCGAGCTGAAAGCGGTTGAATACGATGAGGATGATAGCGGCAAGCCGCCGGTTATTCGCACCACGTTTATGGGGATGTACGGCGTCGACTCACCGCTACCGACGGCCTATCTCGATGACATTACGCAGCGACGGGAAGGGCATGACGCGCTGCAGGGCTTTCTGGATATCTTCAGTCACCGCATCCTGACGCAGTTTTACCGCATCTGGCGTAAATACTCCTATCCTGCCACGTTTGAACCGGGCGGTAGCGACAGCATTTCACAGTCGCTGCTGGGCCTGGTGGGGCTGGGTATACCGGGTACGGCAAACCATATTGCCACGCCAGTGTCGCGCTTTCTGGCGCTGCTGGGTGTTCTGCAGCAGCCAGGCAAAACCCAGGAAGGGATGCAGGCACTGGTGAGCCTGCTTGCTCCGGATACCCGCGTAAAGGTCAGCCCGTACTGCCTTCGACCGGTGGAGATCGGTAAGCCTCTGGGTTTTTACGGTAATGACGATTTCCTGCTTGATGGCAATACGCCTTTAGGGGACGAAGCAATGGATGCGGGCAGCCAGCTGCTGGTCGCACTCAAGACCGATAACGAACAGGAAGCGCAGGGCTGGAAACCGGATGGTCTGCTGTATCAGGATTTTCTGGTGATGCTGCGGGTGTACCTGGGATGGCGGTTTAAGGCCAGGATCACCCTGACCACGCCTGTCCGACTGCTGGCCGCCCCTCCTTTAGGCGAAAATCCTTTCTGGCTGGGAATGAACGGCGTGCTGGGAGCTGAAGCTGACAGCCTTCCTGATGACATCCCTGAGACCTTTACGACAGAGCTGGGTTATTACCGCGGGCTGGAGCCTGCGAAACCACAACAAGGAAACCGACGTGTTACGTACAAGTTTAACTAAGACCACGCGCTGGCTGTTGCCCCTGATGGCACTCTCTCTGACGGGGTGCGGAGTGACGCAGAGCGTCACTGACGGTACCAGGTCAGCGTTTAATGCCGTGTTCTATAAAAAAATTAAAGTACTGCATCTGGACTTCACCGCACGTGAGGCGCTGAACACCGACTCCCGGGAAAATCATTCGTTGTCTGAACCTGTAGTGGTCCGGATTTACCAGCTCAAAGACCGCAAAACCTTTGATAAGACGGTCTATCAGCAACTGCTTCAGGATGATGCCACCCTTCTGAAAGAGGACCTGCTGGCGAGTCGTGATGTCGTGGTGAAACCGGGCGGTGATGCAAACCTCGATATGCCCATGGAAGAAGCGGCACAGTTTGTTGCTGTGGTGGGGCTGTTTCGCCATCCGGATATGACCAACAATACCTGGAAGCAGGTAATCAACCGCAGCGAACTGGATCCGGACAAACCCCGCATTCTGGAGGCTTGCGATAACTCTCTGACACTGCAACCACTTAAGGACGACTAATGCCCCAGGGACATAACACGCCGTCGCTGTATGAAATGCTAACCGGGAATTTCACCGGTGGCCTGAACCTCTGCCAGGTCAGCGAGGAAAATCAGGTCATTCTGTCGGTACTGGATAACATGCAGCGCGTTCTCAACTGCCGCGCCGGCACGCTGGCGCATCTGCCCGATTATGGCCTGCCGGATATGACCAAAATCCTCCAGGGTATGCCAGGTACCGCCCATGAACTGATGGGCACCCTGTCGGCTGTCCTGCTCAAATATGAACCCCGCCTGAAAAGGATAGATGTAGTACTGCTGGAGCAAAACGTACCTGGCGAGCTGCGTTATGCCATTGATGCTGAGCTCAAAGGTATCGGCCTGGTGCGCTACGGCACCGAGTTTATGCCGGAAGGGCGGGTTCTCCTGCGGCATCTTAAGCAACAGCAATATCTCGATACGAAAACTCGTCTGTAAGGCCAGAAAACACCATGTCAGTAAAATCACAGTTCCTCAAAAAACTACAGGCCAGACAGCCAGTTCCGGTTTCATTTACCAGTAAAACTCAGGCCGATATTGCAGCGTTCCGCCAGCGAATGGCACAGCTTCAGGAGCAAATGGACGCGTGGCTGACAGGTACCGGACTGAATATGGAGCCGTTCACTGTATCGGTCACGGACCTGCTGGTGGAGGGCGGGGCTTTTGACATTCCCGGTATCGTCCTGCATTACGACGACCGGTCTGTAACGTTTACGCCGGTATTTTTGTACGGTCAGGGCGTGACCGGATGTGTGGAAGCGGCCTTTCACACTAAAGGAAGCATATCGTCACTGGGGCGTTTATTTATGCGTTCAGGTACGGTGAGCGACTGGACCTATACTCCGGCGGGTGCATTATCACGTTCTGGACAGCGTTTTGATGAGAGCACATTTTTTGGTCTGATTTTGGCGCTTCTGCCATAGCTGCGGGTACTGCAGCCCCCTCTGAATATGCAGCACGCGAAGCCGCATAAACGACGACCTTCACTCACTCCTGATACGCCAAATGGACGACTGGCCATGAATGACATTATCCCACGTAAAATCAAAACCGGCGGCGACCCGCGCACGCTACCGGACTATACCGCCCTGCGTGATGAGCTGAGGAAGCTCACCCATCCTGCGCGTCCAGACGTTAACTGGCAGCATGTCGAGAAACTTTGTCTTTCACTGTTTGAGCAGAACGGCGTGGAGCTTCAGACGCTGGCCTGGTACACGCTGGCTCGGACGCAGCTGGCCGGATTATTCGGGCTCAATGAAGCTCTGGCGATACTGGAGGCGCTGATTAGTCGTCAGTGGGGGGCGATGTGGCCGCAGCCGGTTCATGCCCGCATGGAAATCCTCAGCAGTCTGAGTCAGCGTCTGCAGCAACGGATGCGCTCGCTCCCGCTCAATTACAGCGACCTCAGCCAGCTGTACCAGGCTGAGCAACGGCTCACCGCGCTGGGGGAGGTGCTGCAGCGCCTGGAGCTTAAGCATCATAGCCAGCTGGATACGTTGCGTACCCTGATGCACAACAGTGCTGTCCGGCTGGAAAACAGCGAGGGAGTAACCGTCTCTGCCAGTAGTCCTGTTGAAGAAGATAACGCCCGGAACGAAGCAGTAAAATGGGTGTATGTCGCACAGTCGGAGTACCCGGCGAATGTTGACGTTCAGACGGCAATACCCGGTCCGATGAAAAAGTGGAAATCTTTCGTCGCCGGGATGGGGACCATGCTGGTGATAAGCGCACTTTCACTATGGGGTTGGCAGTATATTCACCGTACTGACCCGCTACAGGCTCAGCTTGCAGCCTCATTGTCACCTTTGCCTGTACCTCTGTCACCAGAACAGCTTAAAACGTTGCGCCAGCAATCTTCGTTACCGAAAACGGCGATCGCGCAAACGCAGCAGCAACTTGCCCTGCTGGATAAATTGCCTCCTGACTGGAGTATGACTTACAGCCGAAAACTCACGGAACAGGCTGAGATGTTGTGGCCGGAGCAGGCTAAGCCTCTGGTTCAGCAGTGGCAGCAGCAACGGAATGCCGCGGTGTTACCAACAGAACAACTGAACGGCTGGCATCAGGGAATGGCGACGCTGGAGAAGCTGGGTCACCGCCTGAACGGTCTGGATGAGCAGAAGGGGAAATACATGACCGTCAGTGAGCTGAAGTCAGTGGTTTTTTCCGCTATGCAGTCATTTAATCAATCGATACCGGCTGAAGAACAGCTCCGACGACTGTCGCAGTATCCTGCTGGAAATGTACTTCCTGAAGGGGAGAAGACTCAACTTGAGCTGCATTTAAAACAACTGGCAACGCGTTATGCTCAAATAAAACAGGACGCCTCTGCTCAATGAGTTGATGGGGCGAAATTGGCTGAAAAAAGAGAGAAAGGTCAAAGTGTCCCCTGCAGGAATCGAACCTGCAACTAGCCCTTAGGAGGGGCTCGTTATATCCATTTAACTAAGGGGACGAGGCGGCACGAGTATAGCGTTATTTACACTTTGCGTTAAGCGCATCGCCGCCTGACTGCTCAAAGAGTCACCATTCAGCCCGTTTTTTTTGTCGAATTGCCCTCATTCTCCTGCGCCTTTAGCTCAGCTTTGCGTCTGTTAGACATGTCGTTACGGATTTGGGCATGGCTTAACAGCGCGAAGATAAACGTTCCGCCGCAGATATTCCCGGCCAGCGTCGGAAGGGCGAACGGCCAGAAAAAATCAGTCCAGTGAAGCGTACCATTAAAGACCAGATAGAGTATTTCAACGGTACCGACCACAATATGCGTGGTGTCCGCCAGGGCAATCAGCCAGGTCATCAGTATGATCACCACAATTTTGGCGCTGCCTGCGGAAGGAAACATCCACACCATCGTGGCGATAATCCAGCCGGAGATGATGGCGTTTGCGAACATTTCGGCCGGCGTGTTTTTCATCACGTCCATGCCAATTTTCACAAACGCATCCCGGGTAGGTTCATCAAAGATCGGCATATATTCAAACGCCCAGGCGGCGATACCCGTGCCGATAATGTTACCCAGCAGGACCACGCCCCACAAACGCAACAATAAACCGAAATTGCCGAGGGTTGGATTTTGCATCACTGGCAGAACGGCAGTCACCGTGTTTTCAGTAAACAGCTGCTGGCGGGCCATGATGACAATAATAAAGCCGAAGGTATAGCCGAGGTTCTCCAGTAAAAAACCGCCGGGGACACCCTCAAGTTGAACATGAAATATCCCTTTTGCGAGCAGTGACGCGCCCATTGACAGTCCCGCAGCGATGGCTGACCAGAAGAGGGCCATGGCATCGCGCTCCATCTCCTTTTCGCCATCCTGGCGTATATGTTCGTGAATTGCCATCGCGCGGGAGGGGAGGCGATCTTCATCAACTTCTATCTTCTCGCCGCGCGCTTTCTCCTCGCTCTCAATTTCAATATCCTCTTTGCTCTCTGCAATTTTGTCTTCACCCACTTCTTTCATAACGGCTCCCGGAGGTTGATCTTTCTTTTAAGCGTAGCGGCTTTTATCAGGATGCCTGTGGGGATGCTCTTAAATTGGCGGTAATGACAACAAAGGTGAGACATCTCTTTCAAAGGCATTATAAAATTGCCAGCGAAACGAATTCCAAAAGCCAGGCTATGCTGAGATCAGAGCCACGGTGTTTATTGCCCGTGCTTGTGCTCATAGACATCGGTAAACGTGCTGTTACAATCACTTGCACGTTTACAGACGGAGCGCCAGATGCTTCGTTACGGATGGCAATCAACGATAGCCATACTGAACAGGGAGATATTTATGAAACTTCGGCTGTCGGCGCTTGCGCTGGGCATGACGATGCTTGTGGGCTGCGCCAGCTCCGGGGAGCAAACGGGACGCTCCGATCCTCTCGAAGGATTTAACCGCTCCATGTATAGCTTCAACTACAACGTGCTGGATCCGTATGTGGTTCGGCCGGTGGCAGTGGCATGGCGCGATTATGTTCCACAGCCTGCGCGTAACGGGCTAAGCAATTTTACCAGCAACCTCGAAGAGCCCGCGGTTATGGTGAACTACTTCCTGCAGGGCGATCCGTATCAGGGGATGGTGCACTTTACTCGCTTCTTCCTGAACTCCCTGCTGGGGATGGGCGGCTTTATTGATGTCGCCGGCATGGCAAACCCGAAACTGCAGCGTGAACAACCGCACCGCTTCGGCAGCACCCTGGGGCATTATGGCGTAGGTTATGGTCCGTATGTCCACCTGCCGTTCTATGGCAGCTTCACCGTGCGTGATGATGGTGGCGATATGGTCGATACGCTGTATCCAGTCCTGTCGTGGCTGACCTGGCCGCTGTCGATTGGTAAATGGACGGTGGAAGGGATTGAAACCCGTGCGCAATTGCTCGACTCAGACGGTCTGCTGCGCCAGTCTTCCGATCCTTACATTATGGTGCGCGAAGCATACTTCCAGAATCACGATTTTATTGCCAACGGTGGCAAGCTGAAGCCGGAGGAGAATCCAAACGCGAAGGCTATCGAAAACGAACTCAAAGATATCGATTCGGAATAAATAAAAAAGGTGAGCGATGCTCACCTTTTTCGATTTCAGTGCGCTTAGAACGCGTAGTTAAAGTTCGTACCGAACAGCCAGGCTTTACCTTCAGAGGTAAACTCGTACGGACCTTCCTGGAACGTCACTTTCTGACCGTGCATATAAGATACGCCCGCATCGATGGACGCATTCTCGTTGAACGCATATGTCGCACCAGCACTTAACCAGAAGCGGTCCTGATCCGGAATGGAAATGGAACGTTTGTCTGCCGGAACCGGGCTGTCGTCAAATGCGATACCGGAGCGGAAAGTCCAGTTTTTATCGTAGTAGTAGGTGGTACCCAACGCAATACGATAGGCGTCGTGGAAGCTTTCATCCTTATAGAACAGCGTTTGACCATTGTTGCCGGTTGCTTTCAGCTCCTGGAACTGGCTCCAGCTGGTGTAGGCCAGGCTATAGTGAATAGCCCATTGTGGTGCCACGCGGTTGTAACCGGAGACTTCCCACATTTCTGGTAAATGCAGCGACAGTGAACCTGGAACTGTCTGGTTTGAGGTGCCCCATGGAATGGTGGTACCCGCGCCTGGAACCAGGTTGTTGACTGGCGCCAGGATGCCGCTCTTGTAATCGCCGTCGAAGTCAATTTTCACTTCGGAACGATAGGTCAGGCCCCAACGGTTGTTTTTGTCCAGCTCATACAGGATACCGGCGTTCCAGCCATAGCCCCACTCATCACCTTTCAGGCTGGCAATTTTATTGCTGTTTTTCGGCAGGCTGGCAGTCTGCTCGCCGGAGTAACGCTCAATTTTTGCATCAGCGTAGACGGCATCAAAGCCCAGACCAAAGCTCCAGCTGTCGTTCAGACGATAAGCACCGCTCAGGTTCAGGTTCAGCGTCGTAAGATCGGTTTTACCGCCGTATTCACCTGCCGGATAGTTGTTATTGAATTCAGTTGCAAGGCCGTAGTTGGACGTGACGGACGCCCCCCAGCCAAATTGCTCATTAATAGGTGCAACGAAGTGCAGGTTGGGTACCCATGCGGTCGGGGCAATATTGTCCGCTTTCAGGCTCGCACCTGTGTAAGGCGACTTGCCAGAAATGTTGACATCAGGATCGATATATACCGCACCCGCAGAGAAGGTCGGGCGATCGAACATCATGATCAGTGCAGGGTTACGGCTGGCGTTACCTGCATCATCAGCAATTGCACCTTCCCCAGAATACGCGCGGCCAAGGCCAGAGGAAGAAAATTCGTTTAACTGAAAGCCCGCTGACCAGGCGGAAGTGGAGACGATTGCCACTGCGACTGCCAGCGCAGTCTTGTTGAACAGGGTTTTCTGGCTCATGACCATAACCTCATTGAGTTATTTTTATTCAATAATTGTTACATACCGTAACAGGAGCGCGAAGTGTAGGGTCTGAGGTTTGACAGACAAATCAGACCAGTGGCCAGAGTATAGGTCTGACCAGCTGGGATGTTGCAAGTTTGTTTATTAATATTTTCAAACATGTTTCATGAAACGAGATCTGGTTGGCAAAAATGTGACCATCGCGACTCAGTCAAAAGGGTGGTTTTTGTTTTAGATCATTTTTTAGTGTGATATTGGTCACTTATCCGATTTTGCGCCATTAACGGCTGGAGAGAGCCTGCGCCGGGGCGTAAAATAGCAGCATCGTGTTTATCTCGCGCGCTGCGCGAATACAGAGGAAATTGAGCTATGAGTAAATGCAGTGCTGATGAAACCCCGGTTTGCTGCTGTATGGATGTTGGCACCATCATGGACAACTCCGATTGCACAGCGTCTTACAGCCGTGTGTTCACCAACCGCGCTGAAGCGGAAGAAACCCTGTCCGCGCTGAGCAAGCGTGCGCGTGATGTTGAATCCGATCCGTGCGAAATCAAATCTACCTTCACCGAGGTGGACGGCGGCGTGAAGCTGGATATTGACTTCGTGTTTGCTTGCGAAGCAGAAACGCTGATTTTCCAGCTGGGCCTGCGTTAATCTTTTTTGCCCGACGGCGCTTCGCTTGCATGGGCCTACGATCGTGTAGGCCGGGTAAGGCAACGCCGCCACCCGGCAACAAACCGCACAAATGCCTCTGCCCTGCAGGGGCATTTTCTTTTTCTTCTCTGTGTCTTACCTCGCACTTTTTCGTTTCCCCAATTGGCTGAATGTAAAAAAATGGTTAAGACTATTATCAGGTCAGACCACTTAACGTTTGCGTCAATTTTTTACAGGGGAGTGTTATGAGTCAGGCATTACCGCTTATTACCCGTCAGGGCGATCGCATTGCCATTGTCAGTGGTTTGCGTACGCCGTTTGCGCGTCAGGCAACGGCGTTTCATGGCATACCGGCTGTCGATCTGGGGAAAATGGTGGTGGGGGAGATGCTGGCTCGCAGCGAAATTCCGCCTGAGGTCATTGAACAGCTGGTTTTCGGCCAGGTGGTTCAGATGCCTGAAGCTCCCAATATTGCGCGAGAAATTGTCCTCGGCACCGGGATGAGCGTTCATACGGATGCCTATAGTGTCAGTCGCGCCTGTGCGACCAGTTTCCAGGCGGTGGCTAACGTGGCGGAAAGCCTCATGGCGGGCACCATTCGCGCCGGGATCGCCGGAGGCGCCGATTCCTCTTCGGTACTGCCTATTGGCGTCAGTAAAAAGCTGGCCCGTATTCTGGTGGATGCAAACAAAGCCCGCACGACCGGTCAGAAGCTCAAACTCTTCTCGCGTTTACGTCTGCGCGACCTGATGCCTGTACCCCCTGCTGTCGCAGAATATTCTACCGGCCTGCGCATGGGCGATACCGCGGAACAGATGGCGAAAACCTACGGCATTACCCGTGAGCAGCAGGACGCGCTGGCGCATCGTTCACATCAGCTGGCGGCGAAAGCCTGGTCAGAGGGCAAGCTCACCGACGAGGTGATGACCGCCTATACGCCTCCTTATCGGGAACCATTGGTTGAAGACAACAATATCCGCGGTACCTCGACGCTGGCGGATTACGCCAAACTGCGTCCGGCGTTCGACCGTAAACATGGCACCGTGACTGCGGCCAACAGTACACCGTTGACGGATGGGGCAGCCGCCGTGATCCTGATGACCGAATCCCGCGCGAAAGAGCTGGGCATCACCCCTCTGGGCTATTTGCGCAGCTATGCCTTCACCGCCATTGATGTCTGGCAGGACATGTTGTTAGGTCCGGCCTGGTCCACGCCGCTGGCGCTGGATCGCGCAGGGCTGTCGCTGGCTGATTTAACCCTGATTGATATGCACGAAGCCTTCGCCGCACAAACCCTGGCAAACGTACAGCTGCTGGCAAGCGAGCGTTTTGCACGTGATGTGCTGGGGCGCGCCCATGCCACGGGTGAAGTGGATCAAAGCAAATTCAACGTGCTGGGTGGTTCGATTGCCTATGGTCATCCGTTTGCGGCGACAGGGGCGAGGATGATTACTCAGACATTACACGAGCTACGTCGCCGCGGTGGCGGGTTTGGCCTGGTGACCGCCTGTGCGGCGGGTGGCCTGGGTGCTGCAATGGTTCTGGAGGCTGAATAATGGAAATGACATCTGCATTTAACCTGACGGTTCGCCTCGACAACGTCGCCGTGATCGCCATTGATGTGCCTGACGAAAAAATGAATACCCTGAAGGCGGAGTTTGGCACTCAGGTTCGCGCGATGCTCAGGCAGATCCGCGAAAACAAGGCCATTCGCGGTCTGGTGTTTATCTCGGCCAAGCCGGACAACTTTATTGCCGGGGCCGACATTAACATGATCGCCCGGGCGCAAAGTGCGCAGGAAGCGGAAGATCTTGCGCGTCAGGGGCAGCAGGTGATGGCCGAGATCAACGCGCTGCCGATCCCGGTGATTGCCGCGATCCACGGTGCTTGTTTGGGTGGTGGACTGGAGCTGGCGCTGGCCTGCCACAGCCGCATTTGTACTGACGATGCGAAAACCGTTCTGGGCCTGCCGGAAGTGCAATTAGGTCTCCTGCCTGGTTCCGGTGGCACGCAGCGTCTGCCGCACCTGGTAGGGGTTAGCACCGCGCTGGAAATGATTCTCACCGGCAAGCAGCTGCGCGCCCGTCAGGCGCTGAAAGCCGGTCTGGTTGACGATGTCGTTCCCCACGCGATTTTACTGGAAGCTGCTGTAGAACTGGCGCTGAAAGGTCGCCAGCCAAAACGTCCTCTTCCGGTGCGAGAGCGTGTGCTGGCGGGTCCTCTGGGAAGGACGATCCTGTTCAACATGGTGGGCAAAAAGACCGAACAAAAAACCAAAGGCAACTACCCGGCGGCGAAACGGATCCTGGAGGTGATTGAAACCGGGTTGTCACAGGGAAGCAGTAGCGGCTATGCCGCTGAAGCCAAAGCCTTTGGCGAGCTGGCGATGACGCCGCAGTCACGGGCGCTGCGCAGCATCTTCTTCGCCAGCACAGAGGTGAAAAAAGATCCGGGCAGTGAGGCTGAGCCTGCTCCGCTGCGTGCAATTGGCGTGCTCGGGGGTGGGCTGATGGGCGGCGGCATTTCTTTCGTTACCGCAAGTAAAGGGAAACTGCCGGTACGCATCAAAGACATTAACCCTAAGGGAATCAACCACGCGCTGCAGTACAGCTGGCAGAACCTTGATCAAAAGGTCAAGCGCCGCCATATCAAGGCAAGCGAGCGTGATAAAACCCTGGCGATGATCTCCGGCACGACGGACTACAGCGGTTTTGCGCACCGCGATCTGGTGATTGAAGCCGTATTTGAAGATCTGGCGCTCAAGCAGCAGATGGTGGCGGACGTTGAACAGCATTGCGCGCCGCATACCATTTTTGCCTCGAATACGTCGTCATTACCCATCGGCGATATCGCAGCGAAAGCCGCACGTCCTGAGCAGGTGATAGGTCTGCACTTTTTCAGCCCGGTAGAAAAAATGCCGCTGGTGGAGGTGATCCCTCACGCCACAACCAGCCCGCAAACCATCGCTACCGTGGTGAAGCTGGCGAAAAAACAGGGCAAAACCCCCATCGTGGTTGCGGACAAAGCCGGCTTCTACGTCAACCGTATTCTGGCGCCGTACATCAACGAAGCGATGCGGCTGCTGACGGAAGGGGAGAAGATTGAGCACGTCGATGAGGCACTGGTAAAGTTTGGCTTCCCCGTTGGTCCTATCCAACTTTTGGATGAGGTGGGAATAGACACCGGCACTAAAATTATACCTGTACTGGAAGCCGCTTATGGCGATCGTTTTGCGCCGCCTGCAAATATTGTTTCTGCAATTTTGAAGGACGATCGCAAAGGCAGAAAAAATGAACGCGGTTTCTATCTTTACGGCGCGAAAGGGCGTAAAAGCAAGAAACAGGTCGACCCTTCTGTTTATGGGCTTATCCCGACCTCAGGTCAGGGGAGACTCTCCGCCGTTCAGTGTGCTGAACGTTGTGTGATGATGATGCTCAATGAAGCGGCACGCTGCTTTGGTGAGCAGGTGATCAAGAGCGCACGGGATGGCGACATCGGCGCCGTATTTGGTATTGGTTTCCCGCCGTTCCTTGGCGGCCCGTTCCGTTACATGGATACACTCGGCGCGGGTGAAGTGGTGGCTATTCTGCAACGTCTGGCATCGCAATATGGCCCGCGGTTTACACCGTGTGACGAATTATTGCAGATGGCGGAACGGGGCCAGACATTTTGGCCTGCAAGGGAAACTGTCCTCGTAAGCTGAGGTCAAAGAAGGGTAAATCCCGACGTGAATGAACCTGTTCTGGCGATTTTGTAAACAGAGATTGACTATACTTACGCCATTGAGGTAAAAAACAGCGTTTCATTCACCGAATGGATCAGGCACAATGCCCGGCCATCGGGTTTTCTACCTCAGAGCATTTATCGCGGGTAGTCAACGCCGGTGATTCTGGTTAACAAAAGCGGTGCAATATGCAAGTTTTTATCATGCGTCACGGCGACGCGGCACTCGATGCCGCCAGTGACTCAGTACGTCCTTTAACAGTCTGTGGTTGCGACGAATCTCGTCTGATGGCAACCTGGCTTAAAGGCCAAAAAGTGGATATCGAACGCGTTCTGGTGAGTCCGTTCCTGCGTGCTGAACAGACGCTGGACGTGGTAGGGGAGTGTATGAACCTGCCATCCAGTGTCGATGTTCTTCCTGAACTGACGCCATGCGGTGATGTCGGCCTTGTCAGCGCCTACCTTCAGGCACTGTGCAATGAAGGTGTCGCTTCCGCACTGGTCATTTCCCACCTGCCACTGGTTGGCTATCTGGTTTCTGAGTTGTGCCCGGGCGAAACGCCGCCAATGTTCACCACATCCGCCATTGCCAACGTCACCCTCGACGAAACCGGCAAAGGGGTCTTTAACTGGCAAATGAGTCCGTGCAACCTGAAGATGGCAAAAGCTATCTGACGTGACGTGCGACAGGGCGGGGTGCAAATGTGCTTCCCGCCATGCTGTCAGGGCAACTCAGGCGGTTGCCACTCCTCAACTTCTATCAACACCAGCAATGCGGCATCTCCGCCGTACTCTTTGGGTGCCTGATGAAACGCCATAACATGTGGATGCTGAGCCAGCCACAGCGGCGTTTGTTGCTTAAGAATATGTTTCCCATGGCCGTGCATCACGCAGGTGCAAAACACGTGTTCGCGGCGACAGGCGGCGATCAGTGCCCCCAGCTCCTGTTTCGCCTGCATCTGCGTTAATCCGTGCAGATCGAGAAACAGCTCCGGTGAATAATCTCCCCGACGTAATTTTTTCAGCTCAAAGTGGCTGACGTCCTCGCGCACGTATTTCACCGCGCCCTGCGTATTTAGCAGCGGTTGAAACTCATCTGAAAAATAGTGGCTGTTATCAGCCTGCTCCTGCAGCAGTCGTTTGACCGGAACGTCGCTGATTTTTTTACGCTGCGGGCGATGGACAATGGTGTCCTGCGTGATTTTACGCGTCCCGGTCATCAGCTGGCGGAAGAGAGCCTGATCCTCCTCGCTGAGCGATGTTTTCTTTTTCATTCGTCATTCTCATCTCGTATTTCCGATAGTGTACCCGACTAAACGCATTTTTTAACCTCAAGCGCGACGCGTCATTGCTGATTTATCGCCGTCTTCATGGCAAACTAGCCGCCGAAAATTATGCGAGCATGCCCTGGAGGAAAGAGTGGATAAAATATTTGTCGATGAAGCAGTAAACGAGCTGCATACCATACAGGACATGTTGCGCTGGTCGGTTAGCCGCTTCAGCGCCGCCAACATCTGGTACGGTCATGGTACCGATAACCCGTGGGATGAGGCCGTTCAGCTGGTGCTGCCGTCTCTTTATCTGCCGCTGGATATTCCGGAAGACATGCGCACCGCGCGCCTGACCTCCAGTGAAAAACACCGCATTGTTGAGCGGGTGATCCGCCGCGTCAACGAACGCATTCCGGTCGCCTACCTGACCAACAAAGCCTGGTTTTGCGGCCACGAATTCTATGTTGATGAGCGCGTGCTGGTGCCGCGTTCACCGATTGGTGAGCTGATCAACAACCACTTTGAAGGCCTGATTCACCATCAGCCGCAGCACATTCTGGATATGTGCACCGGCAGCGGCTGCATCGCGATTGCCTGCGCCTATGCCTTCCCGGAAGCGGAAGTGGACGCCGTCGATATCTCTACCGACGCGCTGGCCGTCACCGAGCACAACATTGAAGAGCACGGCCTGATCCATCACGTTACGCCAATCCGCTCGGATCTGTTCCGCGACCTGCCGACGCTGCAGTACGACCTGATCGTCACTAACCCGCCGTACGTCGACGCGGAAGACATGTCCGATCTGCCAAATGAATACCGTCATGAGCCGGAGCTGGGTCTGGCGTCAGGCACTGACGGCCTGAAGCTGACTCGTCGCATTCTGGCCTGCGCGCCGGATTACCTGACCGACGACGGTGTTCTGATTTGTGAAGTGGGCAACAGCATGGTACATCTGATAGAGCAGTACCCGGATGTGCCGTTCACCTGGCTTGAGTTCGATAACGGCGGTGACGGCGTCTTTATGCTGACCAAAGCGCAGCTGCTCGACGCGCGCGAATACTTCAGTATCTATAAAGATTAATCCAGCGGGCTTCGGCCCGTTTCACAACGCTCAAACACAAACAACAACATCGGAGCCGTGATGGCAGGAAACAGTATTGGACAGATATTCCGCGTGACCACCTTTGGTGAGTCGCACGGGCTGGCTTTAGGTTGTATCGTTGACGGCGTACCGCCCGGCATCGAACTGACTGAAGCTGATTTGCAGCACGACCTTGACCGCCGTCGTCCGGGCACCTCTCGCTACACCACGCAGCGTCGCGAGCCGGATCAGGTCAAAATTCTCTCTGGCGTCTTTGAAGGCCGCACCACCGGGACCAGCATTGGTCTGCTGATCGAAAACACCGACCAGCGTTCTCAGGACTACGGCGCTATTAAAGACGTATTCCGTCCGGGCCACGCTGACTATACCTACGAGCAAAAGTACGGTTTCCGCGACTATCGCGGCGGCGGACGCTCTTCCGCGCGTGAAACCGCAATGCGCGTGGCGGCGGGTGCCATTGCCAAAAAATACCTGCAGCAGAAATTTGGCATCGTCATTCGCGGCTGTCTGACCCAGATGGGCGATATTCCGCTGGCCATTAAAGACTGGGACCAGGTTGAGCAAAACCCGTTCTTCTGCGCCGATGCCGACAAGCTGGATGCGCTGGACGAGCTGATGCGTGGCCTGAAAAAAGAGGGTGACTCCATTGGGGCGAAGGTCACCGTGGTGGCCGACGGCGTGCCGCCAGGCTGGGGCGAGCCGGTGTTTGACCGTCTCGACGCTGACATTGCGCACGCGCTGATGAGCATCAACGCGGTGAAGGGCGTAGAGATTGGCGACGGGTTTGACGTGGTTCAGCTTCGCGGCAGCCAGAACCGCGACGAAATCACGAAAGCGGGCTTCCAGAGCAACCATGCGGGTGGCATCCTCGGCGGGATCAGCAGCGGGCAGCAGATTGTTGCGAATATTGCCCTGAAGCCAACCTCCAGCATTACCGTGCCGGGCCACACGATTAACCGCTCTGGCGAAGAAGTTGAGATGATCACCAAAGGACGTCACGATCCTTGCGTGGGGATCCGTGCGGTGCCGATCGCAGAAGCGATGCTGGCGATCGTGCTGATGGATCACTTCCTGCGTCAGCGCGCGCAGAATGCGGATGTGACGACCACCATTCCACGCTGGTAACCATGAAAAAAACCGCAATTGCTCTGCTGGCGCTGCTCGCCAGTGGAGCCAGTCTGGCCGCCACGCCGTGGCAAAAGATCACCCATCCGGTGGCGGGCAGCGCGCAGTCTATCGGCGCCTTTTCGAACGGCTGTATCGTCGGCGCGCAGGCGCTTCCGCTGCAATCGGATACTTATCAGGTGATGCGTACCGACCAGCGCCGTTACTTCGGTCACCCTGACCTGGTGCTGTTTATTCAGCGACTGGGAAACCAGGTACATAACCTGGGGCTGGGGACGATGCTGATTGGCGATATGGGCATGCCTGCGGGCGGGCGCTTTAACGGCGGGCACGCCAGCCACCAGACCGGACTGGATGTCGATATCTTCCTGCAGCTACCGAAAACACGCTGGACGTCCGCGCAACTTCTGAAACCGCAGGCGCTGGATCTGGTGGCGAGTGACGGTAAGCGCGTGGTGCCCTCCCTGTGGACGCGGGATGTGTCCAGCATGATCAAGCTGGCAGCAGAAGATAATGACGTCACGCGGATCTTTGTGAATCCGGCCATCAAACAACAGCTCTGCCTGGATGCCGGAACTGACCGCGACTGGCTGCGCAAAGTGCGCCCGTGGTTCCAGCATCGTGCGCACATGCACGTTCGTTTGCGTTGCCCGGCAAACAGCCTGGAATGTGAAGATCAGCCGTTACCTCCGCCAGGCGATGGCTGCGGTGCGGAGCTGCAGAGCTGGTTTGAACCGGCAAAACCTGGAACCTCTAAGCCTGAGAAGAAGACACCGCCTCCGTTGCCGCCTTCCTGCCAGGCGCTACTGGATGAGCATGTACTTTAATGGATAATTTCGTCGATCTGTTTATGGTGTCCCCGCTGCTGCTGGTGGTGCTGTTTTTTGTTGCCATGTTAGCCGGGTTTATTGATGCGCTTGCTGGCGGCGGCGGGTTGTTAACGGTACCCGCACTGCTGGCGGCGGGCATGAGCCCCGCTCAGGCACTGGCCACCAACAAACTTCAGGCCTGCGGCGGCTCGCTTTCGGCATCGCTCTATTTTATCCGCCGCAAGGTGGTGAGCCTCGCCGATCAGAAGCTCAATATTCTGATGACCTTTATCGGCTCGACGTCGGGCGCGCTGCTGGTGCAGCACGTACAGTCCGATATTTTGCGCCAGATCCTGCCGATTCTGGTTATCTGCATCGGTCTCTACTTCCTGCTGATGCCAAAGCTCGGTGAAGAAGACCGTCAGCGTCGCTTGCATGGCTTGCCGTTTGCCCTGATAGCCGGGGGCTGCGTCGGTTTTTACGACGGCTTCTTTGGTCCGGGCGCAGGCTCGTTTTACGCGCTGGCGTTTGTGACGCTGGCCGGGTTTAACCTCGCTAAATCTACCGCCTATGCCAAAGTGCTTAATGCGACCTCTAACCTTGGTGGCCTGTTGCTGTTTATCATTGGCGGCAAGGTCATCTGGGCAACCGGTTTTGTCATGATGGCAGGGCAGTTCCTGGGCGCGCGCGTGGGCTCGCGCCTGGTATTAAGCAAAGGACAGAAGCTGATTCGCCCGATGATCGTCATCGTTTCGGCGGTCATGAGCGCAAAGCTTCTTTATGACAGCCATGGACAGGAGATCCTCCACTGGTTGGGGATGAACTAATGAACAGTACGCATAACTACGAACAGCTGATTGAGATTTTTAACGGCTGCTTTGCTGATGATTTTAATACCCGTCTGATTAAAGGCGACGACGAACCGATCTATCTTCCTGCTGATGCCGAAGTGCCGTACAACCGGATCGTCTTTGCGCACGGCTTTTACGCCAGTGCGCTGCATGAAATTTCGCACTGGTGCATTGCGGGGAAAGCGCGTCGCGAGCTGGTGGACTTCGGCTACTGGTACTGTCCGGACGGACGCGACGCCGCAACCCAGGGCCAGTTTGAAGATGTGGAAGTGAAACCGCAGGCGCTGGAATGGCTATTCTGTGTCGCGGCGGGTTTCCCGTTCAACGTCAGCTGTGACAACCTCGAAGGCGACTTCGAGCCAGACCGTATCGTCTTCCAGCGCCGCGTGCATGCACAGGTGATGGAATATCTTGAGAAAGGCATCCCGGAACGTCCGGCCCGCCTGATCGAGGCTTTACAGAATTATTACCACACGCCGGTGATCACGGCGGAATGCTTCCCCTGGCCGGAAGATCTTTAACTGAGGAAAAAAGATGATCGCAGAATTTGAATCACGCATTCTGGCGTTAATTGATGACATGGTGGAACACGCCAGTGATGATGAGCTGTTCGCCAGCGGTTATCTGCGTGGTCACCTGACGCTGGCTGTTGCCGAGCTGGAGGCAGGAGACGATCATTCTGCCGAAGCAGTGCATGATGAAGTCTCCCGCAGCCTGGAAAAGGCGATTCAGGCGGGTGAACTGTCCCCGCGCGACCAGTCTCTGGTGCTGGGCATGTGGGACACTTTGTTCCAGCAGGCTAAACGCTAAGTCATCGTATTTCGCCCGGTGGCGCTGCGCTTACCGGGCCTACGAATATCCCCTCCCCAGAGGGAGAGGGCTAGGGGATCAGACTGCACCCTACTTAACCTTCTTCCCCTTCAGCAGTTTCCGCACCCACAACCGATTCGGGTTCAGCCCTGCAAGCGTTGTTCTGTCCAGCGGTAGCGGCTCGTTGCTCATTTGTGCGGCTAAGGCTTCAGCCAGTAGAGGTGCAGAACACAATCCACGCGAACCCAGCCCACCCAGCATAAACAGTTCGGGATAAACCGGTGCAGCTACCGCCGTTTCCTGGTGGTTTGCAAGGTCGTGATAGGCTTCAAGCGTTGCCTCATAGTTCGGCACATTCCCCATCATCGGCAGATGATCGCGCGTTGCGCAGCGCACGCCACAGCGGGCAGCGCCTTCGCTGACGTCAACCTCTTTCGCCCACGCTGCATCCGGGAAGCAGTCAATCAGGCGCTGGCGGTTTTGCTGCTGATCCGCCTCGCTGTAGCGCATATCCGCTTCGCCACGATGATAGCTCGCCCCGATGCAGTGATGACCATTAGACGGATTTTGTGGCGTCAGATAGCCGTCATAGCACAGTACCTGACGCAGTTTGCCCAGTTCGGACGTAGTAGGGATATGACTCACCTGGCCGCCGACCGGATAAACCGGCACGGATTCTGTCTGGAGAAACTGGTTGATGCTATGTCCGTTCGCCAGCACAACGCTGGCATGGCTTGCCTCTTTGCCATCAGCAAAACGCAAATTCCAGCGTTCTGTTCGGGACAGCGATTCAACCTTGCGGGCATAGTAGACCGTCAGCCCGCGTGACTGCGCAAGGTCAATCGCTGCAGCGGTCAGTTCAGCCGGGCACAGCCAGCCGCCGAGCGGATACTGAATGCCCTCGCAGCCGGTTTCAACGCCGGTGGTGTCGGCGGCCTCTTGCGCGCTTACCGCCCGCGCAATGTCTTCCGGCAGTCCCAGGGACAGCATCTGCGCGATTTTTTGCTGACTTCTCTCATCCCAGCCGAGCTGCGTCACGCCGCACCATTCATGATCGAACGTCACCGGCAGGGCATCATACAGGCGACGGGCGAAGGTAAAGGCCGCCGGGAAAAACTGGAACAGTGCCGGATCGTGCGCGCTTAAAAGGGGATAGAGCGCCCCCTGGCGGTTGCCGGAGGCCCCACCTGCTGGCGCATCGTCAGCACAATAAAGCGTCACCTGCCAGCCACGGTGGATAAGCGCAAGAGACAGCAGGGCGCTGGCGATCCCTCCGCCTGCTATCGCCACTTCCCGTGACGCGCTGGCGCTGCGCGCAAACCAGGGGGCACTGGCGGGGATGTCCAGCGTCTGCTCCATCCTGCCGACCAGCATGTCGCGCTTGCGGCCAAAACCTTTGGTTTTCTGCATAGTAAAGCCCGCTTCCTGCAAGCCGCGGCGAACAAAGCCTGCTGAGGTGAAGGTGGCGAGCGTTGCGCCCGGACGCGCCAGTCGCGCCATCGCGGTAAACAGATGCTGGCTCCACATATCCGGGTTTTTGGCAGGCGCAAAACCGTCCAGGAACCACGCGTCCACCGTCTGATTCATCGCATCATCAAGCTTATCGGTAAGGTCGTTGATGTCGCCCAGCCACAAATCCAGCGTCACGCGTCCGCCGTCCAGAATCAGACGGTGGCATCCCCCAATGTGAGGCGGCCATTGTGCCTGAAGCTGTTCAGCCCAGGTTGCCAGCTCCGGCCAGCGTTGATGGGCCAGGCGCAGATCGGGCGCGGTAAGCGGGAATTTTTCGAAACTGATGAAATGTAATCTTTGTAGCGTAGCCTCAGGGTGGGCAGCGTGAAACTGGTCAAACGCCTGCCAGAGGGTCAGAAAATTGAGCCCGGTGCCGAATCCGCTTTCCGCGACCACAAACAGGCTCCGCGGATGCTCCGGGAAGCGGGTGCTGAGCTGGTTTCCGTCGAGGAAAACATAGCGAGTTTCTTCGAGTCCGTTATCATTAGAAAAATAGACGTCATCAAAATCTCGGGAAACAGGTGTACCCTCAGCGTTGAATTCGAGGTTGGCGGGTTGTATAGCGTTTTGTTTCACGTAAGTTACTCGTCTGACAGGCAGTGGCACGATCTTAACGATGTGAGTCCATCGGTGCAAATTTCCGCAGAAAATGTCTGATCGGACTTGTTCGGCGTACAAGTGTACGCTATTGTGCGACTCGAAACTTACTATAGTGCGACTTACAGAGGTATTGAATGAAACGTGCAGTGATTACTGGCCTGGGCATTGTTTCCAGCATCGGTAATAACCAGCAGGAAGTCCTGGCATCTCTGCGTGAAGGACGCTCCGGGATCACTTTCTCTGAAGAGTTTAAAGATTCAGGTATGCGTAGCCACGTATGGGGTAACGTCAAACTGGACACCACCGGTTTGATTGACCGCAAAGTGGTTCGTTTCATGAACGATGCCTCTATTTATGCTTATCTCTCCATGCAGGAAGCGATTGCAGATGCAGGTCTGAGCGCGGAAGTTTACCAGAACAATCCCCGCGTAGGTCTTATCGCTGGTTCCGGCGGCTCATCTAAAGCGCAGGTATTCGGTGCTGACGCAATGCGTAGCCCGCGTGGTCTGAAAGCGGTAGGTCCGTACGTGGTCACCAAAGCCATGGGCTCTGCGGTTTCCGCATGCCTGGCCACTCCGTTCAAAATCCACGGTGTGAACTACTCCATCAGTTCCGCGTGTGCGACGTCCGCACACTGCATCGGTAACGCGGTTGAGCAGATCCAGCTGGGTAAACAGGACATCGTCTTTGCTGGCGGCGGCGAAGAGCTGGGCTGGGAAATGGCCTGTGAGTTCGACGCGATGGGCGCTCTGTCCACCAAGTACAACGAAACCCCGGAAAAAGCGTCCCGTACTTACGACGCGCACCGTGATGGCTTCATCATCGCAGGCGGCGGCGGTATGGTTGTGGTTGAAGAGCTGGAGCACGCGCTGGCACGTGGTGCGCATATCTACGCTGAGATCGTGGGCTACGGCGCAACGTCTGATGGCGCTGACATGGTTGCGCCATCCGGTGAAGGTGCGGTGCGCTGCATGAAGATGGCGATGCACGGCGTTGATACGCCAATCGACTACCTGAACTCTCACGGCACCTCTACTCCGGTAGGCGACGTGAAAGAGCTGGGTGCAATCCGTGAAGTCTTCGGCGACAACAGCCCGGCAATTTCCGCCACCAAAGCTATGACCGGTCACTCTCTGGGTGCTGCGGGCGTGCAGGAAGCGATCTACTCTCTGCTGATGCTGGAAAACGGCTTTATCGCCCCAAGCATCAACATTGATGAGATGGACGAGCAGGCTGCTGGCCTGAACATCGTGACGAAACCAACGGAAGCGACACTGACCACCGTCATGTCTAACAGCTTCGGTTTCGGCGGCACGAACGCGACGCTGGTAATGCGTAAGTACAAAGCATAAGCGTTTGAATGTATAGTAGAAGGGAACCGGAAGGTTCCCTTTTTTTATGCCTCAACACGGAGTTATGCATGAAGGCTGTTATCCCAGAGAAGAGCGCCCCTTCCGGTAACCTTTCCCTTTTCCGAATCGCCTTTGCGGTATTTCTGACCTACATGACCGTTGGCCTGCCGCTGCCGGTGATCCCACTGTTCGTTCATCAGGAACTCGGCTATGGCAACACCATGGTCGGCATTGCCGTGGGCATTCAGTTTTTAGCCACGGTGTTAACCCGCGGGTACGCCGGACGGCTGGCAGATCAGCATGGTGCAAAACGCTCGGCGTTACAGGGGATGTTTGCCTGTGGTCTGGCGGGCGGGGCATGGCTGTTAGCCGCGCTTTTGCCGGTAGACGCAGGGTATAAATTTGCGCTGCTGGTGCTGGGACGTTTAATCCTTGGCTTTGGTGAAAGCCAGCTGCTGACCGGTACCCTGACCTGGGGAATGGGTCTGGTGGGGCCTGCTCGTTCGGGCAAAGTGATGTCCTGGAACGGCATGGCTATTTATGGCGCGCTGGCCGCTGGCGCACCGCTGGGACTGCTGATCAACAGCCAGTTTGGTTTTGCGGCGCTGGCAGCCACCACCATGGTGTTGCCGCTGCTGGCGTGGGCGTTTAACGGCTCGGTACGTAAGGTACCCGCTCACAAAGGGGAGCGTCCTTCCCTGTGGAGCGTGATCGGCCAAATCTGGCAGCCGGGTCTGGGCCTGGCGCTGCAGGGCGTAGGTTTTGCGGTGATTGGCACGTTCGTCTCGCTCTACTTTATGAGCCGCGGCTGGGCGATGGCCGGATTTACGCTCACCGCGTTTGGCGGGGCGTTTGTGCTGATGCGCGTGTTCTTCGGCTGGATGCCGGATCGCTTTGGTGGCGTGAAGGTGGCGGTGGCATCGCTGATGATAGAGACCGTTGGCCTGCTGCTGCTGTGGCACGCACCGGTCGCCTCTGTCGCGCTGATTGGCGCAGCACTCACCGGCTGCGGTTGCTCGTTGATTTTCCCGGCGCTTGGCGTGGAAGTCGTGAAGCGTGTGGCCCCGCAGGTGCGTGGCACAGCACTCGGCGGCTATGCGGCGTTTCAGGATATCTCATACGGAGTAACCGGACCGCTGGCCGGACTGCTGGCCACCTCGTTTGGCTACCCGTCCGTCTTCCTGGCCGGTGCTGTTTCTGCAGTGATGGGTATTGTGGTGACGCTGGTGGCGTTTCGCCGGTCGTAGTTTTTGCCCGGTGGCGCTTCGCTTACCGGGCCTACAACCGCACTGGCCTTAGGCCGGGTAAGGCGAAGCCGCCACCCGGCAGTGTTAAGCAACCAGCCAGAAAATCGCCAGCGCAATCAGTAACGCAATAAACAACAATCCCGGACGGGCAGAAAGCGTTCTGAACGTCTCCACAACGGGCGCAAAAAGCGGGCTGTAGATCGGCTGAATGTTTCTTGCCTCCGGTACGCCGCCTTCCCGCTCGGCGCGGCGCACGAAGATCTGATTGAGCACATCCTGCACCTGCGCGGTGGTCAGTACCGTTTGCGGTGTCGCCTGCCAGTTCTGCTGGGCGTAATCCCGAATCGCCTCGAACTCGTGCGGTTCCAGCGGCTGTTTAAGCGCAGCCTGAACGGTATGCAGGGTAGGGGCGCTCTGGGTGCTGAGCGTCTGGCGCGCCTGTAGCCAGGTCACCAGATGGGGAAACTGTTTGGCCGGGATCAACTCGCCCGCCTTTACGCCGGACAGTTCGAGCATGGATTGCCAGATAAGCTTTGTTGACTCGCCGGTGGCGGCGGCCAGTTTGGTCACCATTTGATTCAGCGTGTTGTGCTCAGCAGGCAGCAGCGAACGCTCGGTCGCTGGCCGCAGCTGCGGCTGTGGGATCGACAGCTGATTGTTCTGCAACAGCGTCAGCACGGTTTTAAGCTGGTCTGGCGTCAGCTGGCTCAGGGCCGTCTGGCCATACTGCTGGCGGATAAAGTCGCTGACCGCCTGACGGTTATTTCCCTGGCCGAGCAGCTCGGTCAGTTGCGTGACAATCTGCCGTGTGGTGTGGTTCTGCTGTGCGGTCGTAATACGCTGGTTAAGATTTTGCTCGGCAGCAGGGAAATGTCGCGACTGCAGCGGTGCGTCGTTCCTTACGCCTAAATCATGCTTTACCCCGGCCCAGACTTCCGCGTTTTGCTGTGAAGTCAGCGCAATCAGGCGCGTGATCAGTCGCTCCAGCACGGTGCGCTGTTGCGTGGATAGCGGTTGTTCACCGGCAACGTTTGGCGTGACAGGGCCTTCACCCGGAGGGCGTGGCGGCGTACCTGAAATGGGCTGCATCGTCAAAAATCCTTAAAGTCAAAACTCAGCGTAAACCTGGCAGACGTATATGCCTGGCGGCCAGATTATGGCACACTTGGCAGGTTTACTTCCTCTCAAACAGGTACTCAGACGTGAAAATCCTCGTTGATGAAAATATGCCTTATGCCCGTGAGCTGTTTAGCCGCCTGGGTAATGTTAAGGCTGTCCCTGGTCGCCCGATCCCGGTCAACGAACTGGATGACGCAGACGCGCTGATGGTGCGCTCGGTGACCAAAGTAAATGCGTCGTTGCTCGCCGGAAAAGCGATTAAGTTTGTCGGAACCGCAACGGCAGGGACCGATCATGTGGATGACCAATGGCTGAAGCAGGCGGGGATCGGCTTTTCCGCCGCGCCCGGCTGTAATGCTATTGCCGTCGTGGAATATGTCTTCTCCTCTTTGCTGATGCTGGCCGAGCGCGACGGTTTTGTGCTGAAAGACCGCACCGTGGGGATCGTCGGGGTGGGTAACGTGGGGGGACGCCTGCAAAAGCGCCTGGAGGCGTTAGGTATTCGCACGCTGCTGTGCGACCCGCCGCGTAAAGACAACGGTGAGGAAGGGGATTTCCGCTCGCTGGATGAGCTGGTTGAACAGTGCGATGTGCTGACGTTCCACACGCCGCTGTTTAAAGAGGGCCCCTATACGTCCCTGCATCTTGCCGATGAAGCACTGATCCGTCGTCTGAAGGCTGGCACTATTCTGATAAATGCCTGCCGTGGCCCGGTGGTGGACAACGCCGCGCTGCTGAAATGTCTGAATGAAGGACAAGACCTCCGCGTTGTGTTGGACGTCTGGGAGCCGGAGCCGGATCTTAACGTTGAACTGCTTAACAAGGTGGACGTAGCCACTGCGCATATCGCGGGCTATACGCTTGAAGGCAAAGCCCGCGGCACAACGCAGGTGTTTGAAGCCTACAGCACGTTTATTGGCCATCCGCAGCAGGTGGCGCTGGATACCTTACTTCCCGCACCTGAATTTGGCCGCATTACCCTGCATGGCCCGCTCGATCAGGCAACGCTGAAAAGGCTGGTGCATTTGGTGTATGATGTGCGCCGCGATGATGCGCTGCTGCGTAAAGTGGCGGGGATCCCGGGTGAATTTGACAAGCTGCGTAAGAACTATGTTGAGCGCCGCGAGTGGTCGTCCCTGTATGTGATGTGCGACGACGCAACGGCCGCGACGCTGCTGAAAAAACTGGGTTTTAACGCCGTTCATCACCCGGCGCATTAATGTCTTCTTAATGCTCCCTGTCGGATACTCCGGCAGGGACGCTTTTTTATTTCTGGAGTAAACCACCATGTCTGAAGGCTGGAACATTGCCATTTTAGGTGCCACCGGTGCCGTGGGCGAAGCCCTGCTCGAAACCCTTGCTGAGCGTCAGTTTCCGGTGGGCGATATCTATGCGCTGGCGCGTACCGATAGCGCGGGTGAGCATCTGCGCTTTAACGGTAAATCCGTCATGGTCCAGGATGCGGCTGCGTTTGACTGGACCCAGGCGCAGCTGGCATTTTTCGCCGCGGGTGCTGAAGCCACGGCGTCTTACATCGAAGAGGCGACCAATTCAGGTTGTCTGGTGATCGACCTGAGCGGTCTGTTCGCCATGGAGCCGGACGTGCCGCTGGTGGTGCCGGACGTCAACCCGTATGTCCTGGCTGACTACCGTAACCGTAATATCATCGCGGTACCAAACAGTCTGACCAGCCAGCTGCTGACCGCTCTCAAACCGCTGATTGACGACGGTGGCCTGTCGCGTATCACCGTCACCAGCCTGCTGTCTGCCTCCGCAAATGGCAAAAAGGCCGTCGATGCGCTGGCCGGGCAGAGCGCGAAGCTGCTGAACGGTATCCCGATTGATGAGGATGATTTCTTCGGTCGCCAGTTGGCGTTCAACATGCTGCCACTGCTGCCGGATCGTGAAGGTTCCGTGCGCGAAGAGCGCCGTATCGTCGACGAAGCGCGCAAAATTCTGCAGGATGAGGGGCTGATGATCTCCGCAAACGTCGTGCAGTCGCCGGTATTCTACGGTCACGCGCAGATGGTAGGTTTTGAAGCCCTGCGCCCGCTGGCGGCGGAAGAAGCGCGCGATGCGTTTGGCCGCGGTGAAGATATCGTACTTTCCGAAGAGAGCGAGTTTCCGACGCAGGTCGGTGACGCCACCGGTAGCGCCCATCTTTCAGTCGGTTGCGTGCGGAACGATTACGGTATGCCGGAGCAGGTTCAGTTCTGGTCCGTTGCGGACAACGTTCGTTTTGGCGGCGCGCTGATGGCGGTCAAAATTGCTGAGAAACTGGTGCAGGAGTACCTGTACTGATGTCAGAAGTGGAACAAAAGCCGGTTCATAAAATTGCCCTCGGTATCGAGTACGATGGCAGTAAATATTATGGCTGGCAGCGTCAGAATGAGGTGCGTAGCGTCCAGGAAAAGCTGGAGAAAGCGCTCTCTCAGGTGGCAAACGAGCCGATTAACGTTCTGTGTGCAGGACGTACGGATGCGGGTGTTCACGGTACCGGGCAGGTGGTCCACTTTGAAACCACTGCCGTACGCAAAGATGCCGCCTGGACGCTGGGTGTAAATGCGAATTTACCTGGTGACATTGCGGTGCGTTGGGTGAAAGCTGTGCCGGATGATTTTCACGCGCGCTTCAGCGCGACGGCGCGTCGCTACCGCTATGTCATCTACAACCAGCGTCTGCGTCCGGCGGTGCTAAGCCAGGGCGTAACGCATTTTTATGAACCGCTCGATGCTGAACGCATGCATCGTGCGGCGCAGTGTCTGATTGGTGAAAATGACTTTACGTCGTTTCGTGCGGTGCAATGTCAGTCCCGTACGCCGTGGCGTAACGTTATGCACATAAACGTCAGCCGTTTTGGCGCGTATGTGGTGGTGGATATCAAAGCCAATGCCTTTGTACATCATATGGTGCGGAATATTGTAGGCAGCCTGATGGAAGTGGGTGCCGGACACCAGCCGGAGAGCTGGATTGCAGACCTGCTGGCAGCGAAGGACAGAACGCTTGCGGCAGCCACGGCGAAAGCAGAAGGACTGTATCTGGTTGCGGTAGACTATCCGGATCGGTTTGACCTGCCAAAACCGCCAATGGGCCCGCTGTTTTTAGCGGACTAAACAAAGGTGCAATTAAGGCTTAGACAATATGGACGTAATACGTTTTCTGATTGATTTCATTCTGCATATTGATGTTCACCTGGCGGAACTGGTCGCGCAGTATGGCGTCTGGGTTTATGCCATCCTGTTCCTCATTCTGTTCTGTGAAACCGGTCTGGTCGTTACCCCCTTCCTGCCGGGGGACTCCCTGCTCTTTGTTGCGGGTGCGTTATCGGCCCTACCGACCAATGATATGAACGTGCATCTGATGGTGGTGTTGATGGTGATTGCCGCAATTATCGGGGATGCCGTCAACTATACCATTGGCAGGGTGTTCGGTGAGCGCTTGTTCAGCAATCCTGATTCGAAAATTTTCCGTCGCAGCTATTTAGATAAAACCCATGCGTTTTATGAACGTCATGGCGGAAAAACCATTATCCTTGCGCGTTTTGTGCCTATTGTGCGCACATTTGCACCGTTTGTGGCGGGAATGGGGCATATGTCCTATCGTCATTTTGCGATGTATAACGTCGTGGGCGCGCTGCTGTGGGTGCTGTTGTTTACCTATGCAGGCTACCTGTTTGGCGACTTGCCGGTGGTTCAGGAAAACCTTAAGTTACTGATTGTAGCGATTATTGTGCTTTCCGTACTGCCTGGCGTTATCGAGATTATTCGTCACAAACGCGCGGCGGCAAAGCAAGCGAAGTAAATGCACGCTGGCGGTTCGACCACTTTTTTATCCAAAGTTTCGGGCTGTTATGTTTTAATGTGCAACATTCATGGTCTGTTGGAGGCAAAAATGGCATTATTCGCCTCTTATAGCAAAACTGGCATACGACCAGGTTCAGGCAGAAAGGTTATCAATGAGCTGGATTGAACGAATTAAAAGCAACATTACCCCAACGCGCAAAGCGAGCATTCCTGAAGGGGTATGGACGAAGTGTGATAGCTGCGGCCAGGTTCTGTACCGTGCAGAGCTGGAACGCAATCTTGAAGTGTGTCCGAAGTGTGACCACCATATGCGTATGTCGGCGCGTAACCGCCTGCATAGCCTGCTGGACGAAGGTTCACTGGTAGAACTGGGCAGCGAGCTTGAGCCAAAAGATGTGCTGAAGTTCCGCGATTCCAAAAAATACAAAGATCGTCTGGCCTCTGCACAGAAAGAGACTGGCGAGAAAGACGCGCTGATCGTCATGAAAGGCACCCTGCATGAAATGCCGGTTGTCGCCGCGGCGTTTGAGTTCTCCTTTATGGGTGGCTCAATGGGCTCTGTCGTGGGTGCACGTTTTGTGCGTGCCGTTGAGCAAGCGCTGGAAGATAACTGCCCGCTGATCTGCTTCTCTGCCTCTGGCGGAGCACGTATGCAGGAAGCGCTGATGTCTCTGATGCAGATGGCGAAAACCTCTGCGGCGCTCGCGAAAATGCAGGAACGCGGTCTGCCTTACATTTCCGTACTGACAGACCCAACCATGGGTGGCGTCTCTGCAAGCTTCGCGATGCTGGGCGATCTGAACATTGCTGAGCCAAAAGCACTGATCGGTTTCGCTGGTCCTCGCGTCATTGAGCAAACCGTTCGTGAAAAACTGCCGCCGGGCTTCCAGCGCAGTGAGTTCCTCATTGAGAAAGGCGCCATCGATATGATCGTCCGCCGTCCGGAAATGCGCCTGAAACTGGCAAGCGTTCTGGCGAAGCTGATGAATCTGCCCGCGCCAAACCCGGATGAGCCGCGCGAAGGCGTGGTGGTACCGGATCAGGAACCCGAGGCCTGATAACTGAAAAGGGCAGGGCCAGATGGCGCTGCCCTTTTGCTTTATAACCTGCTAATGACAACCGGGCATCATGGAAAATAAAAGCATTCCTCAAGCCACGTCGCCCCTGGCCGCGTGGCTTTCTTATCTGGAAAACCTGCACAGTAAAACCATTGATATGGGGCTTGAGCGCGTAAGCCAGGTTGCCGCGCGTCTGGGCGTGCTGAAACCTGCGCCTTTCGTTTTCACCGTCGCAGGCACCAACGGTAAAGGCACTACCTGCCGTACGCTGGAATCCGTCCTGATGGCGGCGGGTTACAAGGTTGGCGTTTACAGCTCACCACACCTGGTACGTTACACTGAGCGGGTTCGCGTGCAGAACAGCGAGCTGCCGGAATCGGCGCATACGGCGTCGTTCGCGGAAATCGAAGCCGCGCGAGGCGATATCTCGTTAACCTATTTCGAGTACGGCACGCTTTCGGCATTGTGGCTGTTCAAACAGGCGCAGCTGGATGTGGTGATTCTGGAAGTGGGTCTTGGCGGGCGGCTTGATGCCACCAATATGGTGGATGCGGACGTGGCGGTGGTCACCAGTATCGCGCTGGACCATATCGACTGGCTGGGGCCGGATCGTGAAAGCATTGGTCGCGAGAAGGCCGGTATTTTCCGGGCGAATAAACCCGCCGTGGTCGGTGAGCCGGATATGCCGCACACTATTGCTGACGTGGCCCAGGAGAAGGGCGCTCTGTTGCTGCGCCGTGGCGTTGACTGGCAATATGAGGTTCAGGATAACGGCTGGCGCTTTAGCGATGCGCAGGGAATGCTGGACAACCTGCCGCTGCCGCAGGTGCCACAGCCTAACGCGGCAACCGCGCTGGCGGCATTGCGCGCCAGCGGATTAGCGGTCAGCGATCAGGCGATCCGCGACGGCATTCAGAATGCGCTGCTGCCGGGACGTTTTCAGATAGTGAGTGAGTCACCGCGCCTGATCCTGGACGTGGCGCACAACCCACACGCAGCGGCGTACCTCGCAGGACGTCTCAAATCGTTACCAAAAACCGGGCGCGTGCTGGCGGTTATCGGTATGCTTCATGATAAAGATATCGGTGGCACGCTGGCCTGCATGGAGAGTGTGGTCGATAGCTGGTATTGTGCTCCTCTTGAGGGGCCGCGTGGTGCGACGGCCGAGCAGTTGATGGAACATCTCGGCAAAGGCGCAATCTATAGTAGCGTGGCTCAGGCCTGGCATGCCGCGATGGCGGATGCTAAACCAGAAGATACCGTGCTGGTGTGTGGCTCTTTCCACACGGTGGCACATGTCATGGAAGTGATGGACGCGGGGAGAACCGGTGGCGAGTAAGTTTCAGAACCGTTTAACAGGAACCATTGTGCTGGTCGCGCTCGGGGTGATTATTCTTCCCGGGCTGCTCGACGGGCAGAAAAAGCATTATCAGGACGAGTTTGCAGCCATTCCGCTGGTGCCGAAACCGGGCGACCGTGATGAACCGGATATGCTGCCTGCGGCGACACAGGCGCTGCCTGCCCAGCCGCCGGAAGGGGCGGCTGAAGAAGTTCGCGCGGGCGATGCCGCTGCGCCGTCGCTCGACCCGTCGCGTCTGGCGGCGAATAACAACATCGAGATTGATCCGGTACCGGTAGAGAAGCCGAAGCCTGTTGAAAAACCGAAGCCGGTAGAGAAACCGCAGCCGAAGCCAACGCGTGATAAAGCGGCAGAGCAACTGGCTGCTGCGTCAGAAACCCCTCCGCCAGCGAAGCAAGACGCAGCCCCGACCGGCAAAGCCTATGTTGTGCAACTGGGCGCGTTGAAAAACGCCGATAAAGTTAACGAGGTCGTGGGTAAACTGCGCAGCGCGGGCTATCGTGTTTACACTTCACCTTCCACGCCGGTGCAGGGTAAAATTACCCGTATCCTTGTGGGGCCGGAAGCGTCTAAAGATAAGCTGAAAGGCTCGCTGGGTGAGCTGAAGCAGATCTCCGGTCTGAGCGGTGTGGTGATGAACTATAGCGCGAACTGATAAGATCTCCCCCTCACCCTAACCCTCGCCCTCAAGGGAGAGGGTTAGGGTGAGGGGGAGAAGACGTCCACAGAGATGTCAAAAGGACCGTGGCGTTGATTATTTTTTCAGCGCCTTTTTTATTTACGCGCGGGAAGGAAATCCCTACGCAAACGTTTTCTTTTTCTGTTAGAATTCGCCCCGAACTGGATGACAGGGCGTTAAATCGTGGGACACATATGGTCTGGATTGATTACGCCATCATTGCGGTGATTGGTTTTTCCTGTCTGGTTAGCCTGATCCGTGGCTTTGTTCGTGAAGCGTTATCGCTGGTGACTTGGGGTTGTGCTTTCTTTGTTGCCAGTCATTACTACACTTACCTGTCTGTCTGGTTCACGGGCTTTGAAGATGAACTGGTCCGAAATGGAATCGCCATCGCGGTGCTGTTTATCGCGACGCTGATTGTTGGTGCTATCGTCAATTACGTGATAGGTCAGCTGGTCGAGAAAACCGGTCTGTCAGGAACGGACAGGGTACTCGGGATCTGTTTCGGGGCGTTGCGAGGTGTGCTGATTGTGGCCGCCATCCTGTTCTTCCTGGATACCTTCACCGGGTTCTCCAAAAGTGAAGACTGGCAGAAATCGCAGCTCATTCCTGAGTTCAGCTTCATCATCAGATGGTTCTTTGACTATCTGCAAAGCTCGTCGAGTTTTTTGCCCAGGGCATAAACCCTGAGATGTGGCTTAACGAGGAAAAGACGAATGTGCGGTATTGTCGGTATCGCCGGTTTCATGCCGGTAAACCAGTCGATTTATGACGCGTTAACGGTGCTTCAGCACCGTGGGCAGGATGCTGCGGGTATCATCACCATTGATGCAAACAACTGCTTCCGTTTACGTAAGGCGAATGGCCTGGTAAACGATGTGTTTGAAGCCCGCCATATGCAGCGTCTGCAAGGTAATATGGGGATCGGTCACGTTCGTTATCCTACTGCTGGCAGTTCCAGCGCCTCTGAGGCACAGCCTTTCTACGTCAACTCACCGTATGGCATCACCCTTGCCCATAACGGCAACCTGACCAACGCCCATGAGCTGCGTAAAAAGCTGTTCGAAGAGAAACGTCGCCACATTAACACCACCTCTGATTCTGAAATCCTGCTCAACGTGTTCGCCAGCGAGCTGGATAACTTCCGTCACTACCCGCTGGAAGCAGACAATATCTTTGCTGCCATTGCTGCGACCAACCGCCAGATCCGCGGTGCATACGCCTGCGTGGCGATGATTATCGGTCACGGTATGGTTGCCTTCCGCGATCCAAACGGCATTCGTCCGCTGGTGCTGGGCAAGCGCGACCTTGGCGATGGCCGTACCGAATATATGGTTGCCTCTGAGAGCGTGGCGCTGGATACCCTGGGCTTCGAATTCCTGCGTGACGTTGCGCCGGGCGAAGCGGTGTATATCACCGAGAAGGGCCAGCTGTTTACCCGTCAGTGTGCCGACAACCCGGTCAGCAACCCGTGCCTGTTTGAATACGTCTATTTCGCCCGCCCGGACTCCTTCATCGACAAGATTTCCGTCTACAGCGCGCGCGTAAATATGGGCACGAAGCTCGGCGAGAAGATTGCTCGCGAATGGGACGATCTCGACATCGACGTGGTTATCCCTATCCCGGAAACCTCCTGCGATATCGCTCTGGAAATTGCCCGTATTCTGGATAAACCTTACCGTCAGGGCTTCGTGAAGAACCGCTACGTTGGCCGCACCTTCATCATGCCGGGCCAGCACCTGCGCCGTAAGTCCGTACGTCGTAAACTGAACGCCAACCGCGCCGAATTCCGTGATAAGAACGTTCTGCTGGTGGATGACTCCATCGTGCGTGGTACCACCTCTGAGCAGATTATCGAGATGGCGCGCGAAGCGGGGGCGAAGAAAGTGTATCTGGCGTCTGCCGCACCGGAAATTCGCTTCCCGAACGTGTACGGCATCGATATGCCAACCGCCAATGAGCTGATTGCGCACGGTCGCGAAGTGGACGAAATTCGTCAGATTATCGGCGCCGATGGCCTGATTTTCCAGGATCTGAACGATCTTATCGACGCGGTGCGCGCCGAGAACCCGGAGATTCAGCAGTTCGAGTGCTCCGTGTTTAACGGCGTCTATGTGACCAAAGACGTCGACCAGCAGTACCTTGACTATCTTGATTCGCTGCGCAACGACGATGCGAAAGCCGTTCAGCTGCAAAACGATCTCGAAAGTTTAGAGATGCACAACGAAGGTTAATCTCTCTGCAGGTGAGGGCGTTCGCCCTCACTTGCAACTCCCCGCGAAATCCTGCACAGTCTGCCCTGAAATCAGTAAGGGCGAAAATCATGAAACGACTCATTGTTGGGCTCAGCGGTGCCAGTGGCGCCATTTACGGCGTACGTCTGCTGCAGGTTTTGCGCGACGTAGCGGAAGTCGAAACCCATCTGGTGATGAGCCAGGCGGCGCGACAAACCCTCTCCCTTGAAACCGATCTCTCCCTGCGTGATGTTCAGGCACTGGCCGACGTCGTTCACGACGCGCGCGATATCGCCGCCAGCATCTCCTCAGGCTCGTTTAAAACCGCTGGCATGGTGATCCTGCCCTGTTCAATTAAAACGCTCTCCGGCATTGTGAACAGCTATACCGACACGCTGGTGACGCGCGCGGCGGATGTCGTGCTAAAGGAACGTCGCCCGCTGGTGCTTTGCGTGCGGGAAACGCCGCTACATCTGGGGCATTTGCGCCTGATGACCCAGGCCGCCGAGCTGGGCGCCGTGATCATGCCGCCGGTACCCGCGTTTTATCATCGCCCGCAGTCGCTGGATGATGTGATCAACCAGACCGTCAACCGCGTGCTGGATCAGTTTGATATCGACCTGCCGGAAGATCTCTTCACCCGCTGGCAGGGAGCCTGATTCTGTGCACACATGCTGTGCATGAAAAGAGACGTTGCCCTGTTTCAGGGCAATTATGCAACGGCGATCATATCCTCGACATTTAATTCGTTTTTTCCCTTTTTCTCTCTCCGGTTCGTTCGGCAGACCTGCTATCTTTCACCATTAAGGCAATATCGCAACGTTTTATTAACATATTTAACGTCGAAGTTTTGACCAGACGGCAATGTGGCATAAGACCTGCAAGAGAAGCCTGCAACACAACACACAACACAATACATAATAAAATCACGGTACTTGAGGGTAAATGTATGAAGAAGACGGTTCTGGCTCTGTCTTTGCTGGTGGGGTTAAGTGCGGCGGCAGGTAGCTATGCAGCGCTTCCACAGACGGTTCGTATCGGTACAGACGCAACCTACGCGCCATTCTCTTCCAAGGATGCGAAAGGCGATTTCGTGGGGTTTGATATCGATCTGGGAAATGAAATGTGCAAACGCATGCAGGTGAAATGCACATGGGTGGGCAGCGACTTTGACGCATTAATTCCGTCGCTGAAAGCCAAGAAAATCGATGCCATTATCTCTTCTCTCTCTATCACCGAAAAACGTCAGCAGGAGATTGCCTTCTCTGACAAGCTCTACGCCGCTGATTCACGTCTGATTGCTGCTAAAGGCTCCCCGATCCAGCCGACCATCGACTCCCTGAAAGGCAAGCATGTTGGCGTGCTCCAGGGGTCAACGCAGGAAGGTTATGCCAATGCTAACTGGCGCGAGAAGGGTGTCGACGTGGTTGCCTATCAGAATCAGGATCTGATTTACTCTGACCTGTCGGCGGGCCGTCTGGATGCTGCATTCCAGGATGAAGTCGCCGCGAGCGAAGGCTTCCTGAAGCAGCCAGCCGGGAAAGACTACGCTTTTGCAGGCCCGTCCGTGAAAGACAAAAAATACTTTGGTGACGGCACCGGTATTGGCCTGCGTAAGGATGATACCGAGCTGAAAGCCGCCTTTGACAAAGCGTTTACAGAGCTGCGTAAAGACGGTACTTACGACAAACTGGCGAAGAAATACTTCGACTTCAACGTCTACGGTGACTGAGACCTGACGGTGATGCACTGAAAAGAGGCATCAGGCGAAGGGGTGATCCAGTATGGTGCGTTAAATGCACTATATTGGATCGCTTTGTGCATACTTACGCATTTATAATGCAAAATATCCCGGCCCGAAGGCATTAATCTTTGCCTGAAGGTGGGGATTAATGGCACATTAGCACCACCCCGTCGTCGTAAAAATCCCGTATGAAGACAGTTTGTTGAGGACAAATATGAAAAAACTCGTGTTGTCACTATCTCTGGTGCTGGCCTTTTCCAGCGCCACCGCGGCATTCGCAGCCATTCCGCAGAAAATCCGTATTGGTACCGATCCAACCTATGCGCCGTTTGAGTCGAAGAATTCAAAGGGTGAATTGGTGGGTTTTGACATCGATCTGGCCAATGAGCTGTGCAAACGCATCAAAGCGCAATGTACCTACGTTGAGAACCCGCTGGACGCACTTATCCCATCCCTGAAAGCAAAAAAAATCGACGTAATTATGTCCTCGCTCTCCATCACTGAAAAACGCCAGCAGGAGATTGCCTTCACCGACAAACTCTACGCGGCCGATTCACGTCTGGTGGTGGCGAAGTCTTCTGATATTCAGCCAACGCTTGAGTCGCTGAAGGGTAAACGCGTGGGCGTGCTGCAGGGCACCACCCAGGAAACCTACGGTAACGAACACTGGGCGCCGAAGGGGATCGAAATTGTCTCCTATCAGGGCCAGGAAAATATTTACGCAGACCTGACGGCCGGCCGTATTGATGCGGCATTCCAGGATGAAGTCGCGGCAAGCGAAGGCTTCCTGAAAACGCCGGTGGGCAAAGATTACAAGTTCGGCGGTCCGTCCATTAAGGATGTGAAGTTGTTCGGTGTGGGTACCGGTATGGGCCTGCGCAAAGAAGACAACGAACTGCGCGAAGCGCTGAACAAAGCGTTTGCGGAAATGCGCGCTGACGGTACCTATGACAAGCTGGCGAAAAAGTATTTTGATTTCAATGTGTACGGCGGCTAATCGCTCCGTCAAATAACGTGCGGCCCCTCCCGATGCGGGAGGGGAAAAGACACGGTTTCACCACTCACGATACGACAGGGCTCGCGGTATGCTGTACGGATTTTCTGGCGTCATTTTACAGGGCGCGCTTGTCACCCTTGAGCTGGCTATCAGCTCCGTGGTGCTGGCGGTGCTGATAGGTCTGGCGGGCGCAGGGGCGAAGCTTTCGGCTAACAAACCGCTGGCGCTCATTTTTGAAGGCTATACCACGCTCATTCGCGGCGTACCCGATCTGGTGCTGATGCTGCTCATCTTTTATGGTCTGCAGATTGCGTTAAACAGCGTAACGGATGCGATGGGACTGGGACAAATTGATATCGACCCGATGGTGGCCGGTATTATTACCCTCGGTTTTATCTACGGTGCCTACTTCACCGAAACCTTCCGCGGTGCTTATATGGCCGTGCCGAAAGGTCACATTGAGGCGGCAACCGCATTTGGTTTTACCTCTTCACAAACGTTTCGCCGGATCATGTTCCCGGCCATGATGCGCTATGCGCTGCCGGGCATTGGTAACAACTGGCAGGTTATCCTCAAAGCGACGGCGCTGGTCTCTTTGCTCGGTCTGGAAGATGTGGTCAAAGCCACTCAGCTGGCGGGTAAAAGCACCTGGGAGCCCTTCTACTTTGCGGTGGTCTGTGGCGTGATCTATCTGGTCTTTACGACCGTCTCCAATGGTGTGCTGCTTCTGCTTGAGCGTCGCTACTCCGTGGGTGTGAAGAGGGCTGACCTGTGATTGAGATTATTCAGGAATACTGGAAATCCCTGCTGTGGACGGATGGCTATCGCTTTACCGGCGTGGCGATCACGCTGTGGCTGCTGATTTCGTCCGTGGTGATGGGCGGCATTCTGGCGGTGTTTCTCGCCATTGGCCGCGTGTCGAACAATAAATTTATTCAGTTCCCCATCTGGCTGTTTACCTACGTCTTTCGCGGTACGCCGCTGTACGTGCAGCTGCTGGTCTTCTATTCAGGCATGTACACGCTGGAAATCGTAAAAGGCACGGAAATGCTGAATGCGTTCTTCCGTAGCGGCCTGAACTGTACGGTGCTGGCGTTGACGCTCAACACCTGTGCCTATACCACCGAGATCTTCGCCGGGGCTATTCGTTCCGTGCCTTATGGCGAGATTGAAGCGGCGCGGGCGTATGGCTTTTCGTCGGTAAAACTTTACCGCTGCATTATTCTGCCATCGGCGCTGCGTATTGCGCTGCCTGCGTACAGCAACGAAGTGATTCTGATGCTGCACTCCACTGCGCTTGCCTTTACCGCGACGGTGCCGGATCTGCTCAAAATCGCGCGCGATATTAACTCCGCGACCTATCAGCCGTTTACCGCGTTTGGCATTGCGGCGGTGCTCTATTTAATTATCTCTTATGTCTTGATTAGCCTGTTCCGCAAGGCTGAAAAACGCTGGTTGCAGCATATAAAACCTTCTTCGACGCACTGAGAAAAATGATGGCTGAGAACAAATTAAACGTTATTGATTTGCACAAACGCTACGGCGAACATGAAGTGCTGAAAGGGGTGTCGCTGCAGGCGAATGCAGGCGACGTAATCAGTATCATCGGCTCATCCGGCTCGGGTAAAAGTACCTTCCTGCGCTGCATTAACTTCCTCGAAAAACCGAGTGAAGGCTCGATTGTGGTGAGCGGGCAGAATATTAATCTGATACGCGATAAAGACGGCCAACTGAAGGTGGCGGATAAGAATCAGCTGCGCCTGCTGCGCACGCGTCTGACCATGGTGTTCCAGCACTTCAACCTCTGGAGCCATATGACGGTGCTGGAGAACGTGATGGAAGCGCCGATTCAGGTGCTGGGCCTGAGCAAACAGGAAGCCCGCGAGCGCGCGGTGAAATACCTGGCGAAAGTGGGTATCGACGAGCGTCAGCAGATGAAATATCCGGTGCACCTCTCCGGCGGTCAGCAGCAACGTGTCTCCATCGCCCGCGCGCTGGCGATGGAACCCGAAGTGCTGCTGTTCGATGAACCGACCTCAGCGCTGGATCCTGAACTCGTTGGCGAAGTGCTGCGCATCATGCAGAAGCTGGCCGAAGAGGGCAAAACGATGGTGGTGGTGACGCACGAGATGGGCTTTGCCCGTAACGTTTCTAACCACGTCATCTTCCTGCATCAGGGCAAAATTGAAGAGCAGGGCCATCCGGACGACGTCTTAGCGAATCCGCAAAGCCCGCGTCTGCAGCAGTTCCTGAAAGGCTCCCTGAAATAACGGGGGTTTTCCCTCTCCCCGTGGGAGAGGGTTGGGATGAGGGCATCAGACCGCACCACACTCCAGCCGATAGACCCAGTCGTCATACCGCACCCCATTAATTTCATATGCCTTTTCCAGTACCTGCGTACGCACAAACCCGGCTTTCTCCAGAACGCGCACCGACCCGCCGTTATCCGCCAGCACAAACGCGTTAATGGCCTTCACGCCGGTCTGGTTAAAGGCGTAATCACACACCGCGCGCAGCGCCTCGCTGGCAATACCTTTCCCCTGCGCAGCAGGCACAACCGTATAGCCGATATCTGCCTCTTCATGATTCGCCGGGCTGATTTGCAGGCCAATATCGCCAAGCGGGGTCTCCTCATCCCGAAAACGGATCACGAAAACATGCTCGGCCATCAGGCGCGCGGCAAACACGCGTCGGGTCTCTTTTTCCGGCGCGATGGTGGACATATAGCGCATGATGTCGCGGTTTTCACGCAGCGAGCGGAAGAAGGCCCAGTCGGTGGGTTCGAAAGGAGTGAGATGAAGCCGGGGAGTGGTGATGGTTGCCATTGTTACGCCATTTCATCGGAACATGGCGTACAACTGTAACATATTCACCGCACCACATCCCCCAGCGCCTCTTCTAAGTCATACCAGCGGAACGCGAACCCCGCCGCTTCCAGCCGTTTGGGTAGCGCCCGTTGTCCGCCTAATACCAGCACGGACGCTTCACCCATCATCAGGCGGATCACCGTGGCAGGTACGCGCAATATCGCCGGGCGGTGCAGGGCGTGCCCCAGTGCGTGAGCAAACTGTTCATTACGCACCGGATATGGCGCGACCATATTAAACGGTCCGCGCAAATCGTTATCCAGCAGCCAGAGAATGCCGTTGACCATATCGTCGATATGGATCCACGCCAGATACTGACGGCCGTTGCCAATCGGTCCACCGAGTCCCAGCTTAAAAGGCGGGAGCATTTTGCCCAAAATACCGCCGTTCGGCGCCAGTACCACACCGGTACGCAGCAGGCAGACGCGGGTACGATCGCTTTGCGCCGCACAGGCGATGCGTTCCCACTGGGCACAGAGTTTATGGGTAAATTCGTTGTGGGGCGGCTCTTCCTCGGTCACCACCACTTCGCCAAGATCGCCGTAATAGCCCGTCGCTGAGCCCGAAATCAGCACCGACGGCGGCGTGTGGCTGTTGCGAATCAGCTCAACCAGCTTCTCGGTGATGTTCCAGCGGCTGCTGCAGAGCCGCTGTTTCTGCTCTTCGGTCCAGCGCTTATCGGCAATGGGTTCACCCGCGAGGTTGATGACGGCATCAAAGCCGTCCAGATTCTGCTGCTCAGCCAGCCCTTTCCAGATGTCGACGCCTGCGCCGAGCACCTGACGCGCTTTTTCCGGGCTGCGCGTCACCACGGTGATGTCATGATGCAGCGCCTGAAGACGCGCAATGAGATGGCGACCAATCAGGCCCGTACCGCCGGTCAGCAAAATCTTCATACAACCTCCAGGTTTATCCCTGGCGTCGCCAGCTTAACGTCATAGAGACGGAGTCGGCGTAGCGCAGGGCGTGAAGTTTATCGATCTCTACTTCAGCATAAGTGACCCAGTGATGATCGCGTGCGATATCGAGCACATCCTGAGTTAATTTCTCCAGCAGAGAGAAGCGGTTGTTCTCCACGTACTGAATGATGTTTTTGGTTATCGTGCGATAGTTCAGCGCGTCATTGATGTCTTCGCTGGCCCGCGCTTTGTCGGCGGGATAGTGAATAACCACATTAATGACAATATCCTGACGGTTGGCAATCTCTTCCTCTTTGATACCGATGAAGGTACGCAAGCGTAAATTTTTTATACGAATAATAGCGTCTGGCTGTGACATTGCAGGTCTTCTCCGTGTCAGTAATTGCCGCCCATAATACATGAGAGGCTTGCAGGCACACAGCCTCCTATAAGGTTAAATCTGCTGGATTTTTTGCAGTGCGCGTTCGGTGGCCGGGCGGGTACGGATACGTTCAAACCAGTTGTTCACCGCCGGGTAGGACGCGAGATCAATCCGGTGTTTTTCATGGGTATTCACCCACGGCCAGCAGGCGATATCGGCAATGCTGTAATGATCTCCCCCAAGCCACGGCGTTTTTTCCAGCCGCTGGTTTAGCACGCCATACAGACGTTGCGTCTCCACCTGATAGCGTTCTATCGCATAAGGGATGGGCTGCGGGGCGTAAGCGGTAAAATGGTGATTCTGTCCCAGCATGGGCCCAAGTCCGCTCGTCTGCCAGAAGAGCCATTGCAAGGTATGGTGACGTTCACGCAGCTCCCCGCTCAGGAGTTTGCCGGTTTTCTCCGCCAGATAGAGCAAAATTTCGCCGGATTCAAACAGGCTCAACGGTCTTCCTCCGTCGGCCGGCTGATTGTCAATAATGGCCGGAATTTTATTGTTCGGCGAGATAGCCAGAAAGAGAGGACTGAACTGTTCACCTTTGCTGATATCCACGCGAATGATTCTGTAATCCAGTTCGGCTTCTTCGAGAAAGAGGGTGATCTTATGGCCGTTTGGGGTAGGGGCGTAATAAAGGTCAATCATTCTCAACTCCTGTCCATGCGAATAGTAGTGCCACGACAACTGAGTATAGGTAATTGTTGTAAATCGTGAGTTTTCATCAAGTGACAGCGGGGCAAAGAGATTATATGTTGAGTAAAAAACCGATCAGCCGATGAGGATGTTATGAACCAGCCCCTAATCACGTTGTGGTCCGATGCGAATTTCTTTTCCCCCTATGTCATGAGCGTGTACGTTGCGCTGGCTGAAAAAGGGCTTACTTTTACGCTGAAGACCGTTGATCTCGACGGCGGGGAACATCTCAAACCGCAGTGGCAGGGTTACGATCTCACCCGACGCGTGCCGGTGCTGGAGGTTGACGGCTTTGCGCTGAGCGAATCATCAGCGATCGATGAATACCTGGAAGATCGTTTTGCGCCGCCCGAGTGGGAACGGATCTATCCTCACGATCTGCAAAAATGCGCCCGTGCGCGGCAGATCCAGGCGTGGCTACGTAGCGACCTGGTGCCGATTCGTGTAGAGCGCTCGACAGATGTCGTGTTTGCCGGGGTGAAAAAGCCAGCTCTGAGCGCGGAAGGTACGCACAGCGCCCAAAAACTGATTGAAACGGCCACGTCGCTTCTCGCGCACGGCAATCCGAACCTGTTTGGTGAATGGTGCATTGCCGATACCGACCTGGCGCTGATGCTGAACCGCCTGATCCTCAACGGCGATGAAGTCCCTCAGCTGCTGGTGGATTATGCAGCGTTCCAGTGGCAGCGCGCCTCTGTGCAGCGCTATGTGGCACTCTCCGCTAAGCGCGCGGGCTGATAAGCCCTGACGCTTCAGGTATGATAAGGGCAGTGAGTTTTCCGAGGGAGAGACGAATGAAATTGATGTTTGCGTCGGATATCCATGGATCGCTGCCCGCGACCGAGCGCGTGCTTTCTCTGTTTGCGCAAAGCGGCGCGCAATGGCTGGTGATTCTGGGGGATGTGTTAAACCATGGCCCGCGCAATGCGCTGCCAGAAGGCTATGCCCCTGCGCAGGTCGCGGAGAAGCTTAATCCGTTTGCCTCGCGCATCATTGCCGTGCGCGGTAACTGCGACAGCGAAGTCGACCAGATGCTACTGCACTTTCCCCTTACCGCTCCGTGGCAACAGGTACTGCTGGAAAACAGCCGCCTGTTCCTGACCCACGGGCACCTTTTCGGCCCGGATAATCTCCCGGCACTCGCGGCTGGCGATGTCCTGGTTTACGGTCATACTCATATTCCGGTGGCTGAAAAACGCGGTGAAATTTATCACGTTAACCCGGGGTCGGTCAGCATACCCAAAGGCGGATATCCTGCGAGCTATGGCATGCTGGATGGAAATACCCTGAGCGTAATCGCACTTAATGATCAGCAAGTTATTGCGCAGGTAGCGATTAATCCGTAAGTTACACCCCAACTGCAAACGCGCCGAAAGAGCGCTTAGACGAGAAGGTTTCCCGATGGTGGAGCAGAATCATTTGGCAAGTACTGAATGGGTTGACATTGTCAGCGAAGAAAATGAAGTGATCGCGCAGGCCAGCCGCGAACAAATGCGTGCAGAGCGTCTGCGTCACCGTGCAACCTACATTGTTGTGCATGACGGCATGGGCAAGATTCTGGTTCAGCGTCGCACGGATACGAAAGATTTTCTCCCAGGTATGCTGGATGCCACAGCGGGTGGTGTCGTGCAGGCCGATGAAGTGCTGCTGGATTCCGCGCGTCGTGAAGCGGAAGAAGAGTTAGGGATTGCCGGTGTGCCATTTGCTGAACATGGGCAGTTCTATTTCGAAGACGAACATTGCCGCGTCTGGGGCGGACTGTTTAGCTGCGTTTCCCACGGGCCTTTCGCCCTGCAGGAAGAAGAAGTGAGCGAAGTCTGCTGGATGACGCCGGAAGAGATTACCGCGCGTTGCGACGAGTTCACGCCGGATTCGTTAAAAGCACTGGCGCTATGGATGACCCGCAACGCCAAAAACGAATCCGCTAAGCCGGAAAATAAAGCGGAAAAAGAGGAAGAGGCTGAATAAGCCTTAACAGCTTTCCCGCAGACACAGGCTGGACGCGATAGGTTTATGGTCGCGCCAGTCTCCATCATTCAGACGTTCCAGTAACGCTTTCCCGGCCTCAATTCCAATCTTTCGATGCGGTACCGCCATGGTCGTCAGCGGCGGCTGACAGACGCGGCTGACGTCGCTATCCCCAAAGCCCACGACGGCAAGATCGTCCGGCACTTTGATTCGCCGACGCTGACACTCATACAGCACACCACAGGCCAGTTCGTCTGAAACGCATACCAGCGCATCCAGCTCCGGCCACGCCAGCAGAAACTCAGGCAGCTGCGCCGCACCGGTCGAGAAGCTCGGCGGCATGGCGGCGTTAATTACCCGGTTCGGCGACAGATGATGGCGCAGCATCGCTTTGTACCAGCCCTGCAAATGCTGCTGGAAAATCCACTGTTCCTGGTTGGCGCACAGCAGGCCGATATTCTGGTAGCCGCGCTTAATAACCATTTCTGTTAGCTCATACATGGCCGCCACGTTATCAATCCCGATATTCATATCAATCGGGTCGGCGCGCATAGCACCCATCTCCATCACCGGGATGGAGGCATTTTTCAGCCAGTGGCGAACGGTGTCGGTATGCTCCACGCTGAGCAGGATCGCGGCGGCAATATTTGACGCCAGTAGCGTTTCCAGCAGCTTTTCCTCTTGTTCAAGACGATGCTGAGACTCGGCCAGCATGATCTGGTATCCGGCAGGCTGAAGCACCTGCTGTAGCCCGGCAAACATCTCTGAACACCCAGCTTCGGAAAGATTAGGAACAACCATTGCGATCGTCCATGACGACGCCGATGCCAGTGCGCTGGCGGCGAGATTGGGCATATAACCCAGTTCCTGCACCGCAGCTTCAATTTTTTCACGCAGTTTATCGGAAACCTGTTCCGGCGTGCGGAGCGCACGGGAGACGGTCATCGTGCCAACTCCGGCAAGCTGTGCGACATCCGCGAGCGTGACTTTTCCGGTACTGCGCCGTTTTCGGGTTAAAGACATACACCTTCCTGCTGACCAGACGCGTTCTTATTTCCTTCACTCCAGGTGACAGGCAGTATACGCCTTAAATCCCTTTTTTTGCTGTGATTTCACACGATGATGGCATTTTGATAGCGCTATCACACTTCTGCATGTTAATCGTTGGTAGCGCTATCTTTGTGACCGGGATCGCAGTCAAGGATTGATGGGTTGAATAAAGTTTGCTCATCTTTGGCGTGACGACGGAGTGAAAAGTGCTCAAAAAGTGGATATATGATACAACCATCACACTTCAGGAGAGCGTTGAAAGCTGGCCTCAGGCGCTGGAGATATGCGCGAAACCGTTACTGGAGCTGCAGGTGATTGAACCGGAATACGTGACGGCAATCATTCAGCAGCACCATGCTTTAGGACCGTATTATGTGCTGGCACCAGGGCTGGCCATGCCGCATGCGCGGCCGGAAGAAGGCGCCAAAGGACTGGGGTTGTCATTACTAAAACTAAAACAGGGTGTCTCTTTTGGTGCCGGGGAGTTTGACCCTGTCGATGTCATTATTATGCTCGCGGCACCGGACAAACATAGCCATATCGAGATGATCTCATCGCTGGCAGAGTTATTTTCCAGCGACGAAGATATGGAAAAATTACATCAGGCGAATACCCTGGAGGACATTAAAACCATTATTGACCGCTTCTGATTTAATTCTTTAATCCGATTATTCACAACATTACGCGCCAGCGTGATGGGGCGTGCTCTACTCATAAAAGGGGACAACAATGAAAATCATGGCTATTTGTGGGTCTGGCCTGGGCAGCAGTTTTATGGTCGAAATGAACATTAAAAAGGTGCTCAAAAAGCTGGAAATTGACGCCGAGGTTGAACACTCCGATCTCTCCTCCGCCACGCCGGGCGCGGCTGACCTGTTCGTGATGGCAAAAGATATTGCCGCCAGCGCCAGCGTACCGGAAAGCCAACTGGTGGTGATCAATAACATCATTGATATCAACGAACTTGAAGCGCAACTGCGCGCCTGGTTCGAAAGACAATAATCCTGATAAGGCGAGGTGGATATGTTTATCCTTGAAACGCTGAATTTCGTTGTTGATATTTTAAAAGTCCCTTCGGTGTTGGTCGGATTAATTGCCTTGATCGGTCTGGTTGCGCAGAAAAAAGCGTTTTCAGATGTGGTGAAGGGAACCATTAAAACGATTCTTGGTTTTATTGTGCTGGGCGGTGGCGCCACGGTGCTAGTGGGGTCATTAAATCCATTGGGGGGTATGTTCGAGCACGCCTTTAATATTCAGGGCATCATTCCCAATAATGAAGCGATTGTTTCGATTGCGCTGGAAAAATACGGTGCCTCTACCGCGCTGATAATGGCGTTTGGGATGGTGGCGAATATTATCGTCGCGCGCTTTACCCGTCTGAAGTACATCTTCCTGACCGGGCACCACACGTTTTACATGGCGTGCATGATTGGCGTAATTCTCACCGTGGCGGGCTTTGAGGGGGTAGGGCTGGTCTTTACCGGATCGCTGATCCTCGGCCTGATTATGGCTTTCTTCCCGGCCATTGCGCAGCGTTACATGAAGCGCATCACCGGTAACGATGAGATCGCCTTCGGCCACTTCGGCACCCTGGGCTACGTGCTGTCCGGCTGGATTGGCAGCAAGGTCGGCAAAGGCTCTCGTTCAACCGAAGAGATGAACCTGCCGAAGAACCTGAGCTTCCTGCGCGACAGTTCGATCTCTATCTCCCTGACGATGATGATTATCTACCTGATCATGGCGGTGAGCGCCGGGCGGGAGTACGTCGAAGCCACCTTCAGCGGCGGTCAGAACTACCTGGTTTACGCCATTATCATGGCGATCACCTTCGCGGCGGGCGTTTTCATCATCCTGCAGGGCGTGCGCCTGATTCTGGCGGAAATCGTCCCGGCCTTTACCGGCTTCTCTGAAAAACTGGTGCCGAACGCACGCCCCGCGCTGGACTGCCCGGTGGTCTACCCCTATGCGCCAAATGCCGTGCTGATTGGCTTCCTGTTCAGCTTCCTCGGGGGAATTGTCGGGTTGTTCATCTGCGGGCAGTTCAGCTGGGTGCTGATCCTCCCGGGCGTCGTGCCGCACTTCTTTACCGGTGCAACGGCGGGCGTGTTCGGTAATGCCACCGGCGGACGTCGCGGGGCAATGATAGGCGCCTTCGCCAATGGTCTGCTGATTACCTTCCTGCCGGTTCTGCTGCTGCCAGTGCTGGGCGCGATTGGCTTTGCTAACACCACCTTCTCGGACGCCGATTTCGGCGCGGTGGGGATTGTGCTCGGTAACCTGGCGCGCTTCCTGTCACCGCTTGCCATCACCGGGCTGGTCGTGGCGCTGTTCGCGCTGCTGGTGGCCTACAACCTGTTTGCGAAAAACAAACCTGCGGGCGGTAACGCGCAGGAAAATACCGGAGCCAAATCATGAATGAGAATGAGATAACCGAGCTGGCGCGCCAGATTCGCCTTGAGACGCTGAAATCGCTGACGCAGCTCGGATTTGGACACTACGGCGGCAGCATGTCGGTGGTCGAAACGCTGGCCGTGCTGTACGGCGCGGTGATGAAAATCGACCCGGCGGATCCGGACTGGCCAGAGCGAGATTATTTTGTCCTGTCAAAGGGCCATGCGGGCCCGGCGCTGTACAGCACGCTGGCGATCAAGGGCTACTTCCCGGTGGAGGAACTGAGCACCCTGAACCAGAACGGTACGCGCCTGCCGAGCCATCCGGATCGCCTGAAAACACGCGGCGTGGATGCGACCACCGGTTCGCTGGGGCAGGGGATTTCCATTGCCGGCGGGATGGCGCTATCGCACAAGCTCGCGGGGCGACCGAATCGGGTTTTCTGCATTGTCGGTGACGGCGAGCTGAACGAGGGACAGTGCTGGGAAGCCTTCCAGTTTATTGCCCACCATCGTCTGAACAATCTGACGGTATTCGTCGACTGGAACAAACAGCAGCTGGATGGCGAACTGGATGAAATCATTTGCGCGTTTGACCTCGAAGGGAAATTTCGTGCCTTTGGTTTTGACGTGGTGACCGTGAAGGGAGACGACATTCCGGCGCTGCTGGACGTGACGTCGCGCGTGCCGGCGAAAGACGCCCGCCCGCAGGTGGTGATCCTCGACAGCATTAAAGGGCAGGGGGTGCCGTATCTGGAACAGCTCAGCAATTCGCACCACCTGCGATTGACCGCGGAGAGCAAAGCGGCCCTCAACGAGACGATTCGCCAACTGGAGGCTTCACATGATTAAGGTTGCACCGGCAGGACAGAAAGACGCCGTTGAGATGCGTAAGGTCTACGCGGGCTTCGTGGCAAAGCAGATTGAGGCCGAAAGCGAGATTATCGCCCTGGAAGCGGACCTGATGAGTTCGATGGCGATGGACGGCGTGGCGCGCGATTATCCGCAGCACGTGATTAACTGCGGCATCATGGAGGCCAACGTGATCGGTACAGCTGCCGGGCTGTCGCTCACCGGTCGCAAACCGTTCGTGCATACGTTCACCGCGTTTGCCAGCCGACGCTGCTTCGACCAGCTGTTTATGTCCCTGGACTATCAGCGTAACAACGTGAAGGTGATAGCCTCGGATGCTGGCGTGACGGCCTGTCACAACGGCGGGACGCATATGTCGTTCGAGGATATGGGCATCGTGCGCGGTCTGGCGCACTCGGTGGTGCTGGAGGTGACCGACGCGGTGATGTTTGACGATGTGCTGCGCCAGCTTATCGATCTGGAAGGCTTCTACTGGGTACGCACCATCCGTAAGCAGGCCCCGAGCGTGTATGCGCCGGGCTCAACCTTCACCATCGGCAAAGGCAACGTGCTGCGTGAGGGAAGCGATATTACGCTTATCGCCAATGGCATTATGGTAGCGGAAGCGCTGGAGGCGGCGCGTCAGCTGGAGCAGGAGGGGGTCAGTGCAGCGGTTATTGATATGTTCACCCTGAAGCCCATCGACCGTATGCTGGTGAAAAACTACGCTGAGAAAACCGGGCGCATCGTGACCTGTGAAAACCACAGCATTCACAACGGTCTTGGCTCGGCGGTGGCGGAAGTGCTGGTGGAAACCTGCCCGGTGCCAATGCGACGCGTGGGGGTGAAAGAGCGTTACGGTCAGGTGGGGACGCAGGACTTCCTGCAGAAGGAGTACGGCCTGACGGCACATGACATCGTGTCGGCGGCGCGAGAGCTGCTGTAATAAAAAAAGGCGACCCTTTGTGGTCGCCTTTTTGTTGCCCGGTGGCGCTAGCGCTTACCGGGCCTACGGTCCTGTAGGCCGGATAAGCGAAGCGCCATCCGGCAAGACCTTACAATTACTGCTGCTGCGAAGACTGGATCGCCGTCAGCGCGATGGTATAGACGATATCGTCAACCAGTGCACCACGGGACAGGTCGTTCACAGGTTTGCGCATACCCTGCAGCATTGGCCCGATGGAGATCAGGTCTGCTGAACGCTGTACCGCTTTATAGGTGGTGTTACCGGTGTTCAGATCCGGGAAGATGAACACGGTAGCGCGACCTGCAACCGGAGAGTTCGGCGCTTTGGATTTTGCCACGTCAGCCATCACGGCGGCGTCGTACTGCAGCGGACCGTCGATCATCAGATCCGGACGTTTTTCCTGAGCAATACGGGTCGCTTCACGCACTTTCTCTACGTCGCTACCTGCACCAGAAGTACCGGTGGAGTAGGAGAGCATCGCAACGCGCGGCTCGATGCCGAAGGCAGTCGCGGAATCTGCGGACTGAATAGCGATCTCAGCCAGCTGCTCTGCGGTTGGATCCGGGTTGATCGCGCAGTCGCCGTAAACATAAACCTGTTCAGGCAGCAGCATGAAGAACACGGAGGAGACCAGAGAACTGCCCGGTGCGGTTTTGATCAGCTGCAGCGGTGGACGGATGGTGTTTGCGGTGGTGTGAACTGCACCGGAAACCAGACCGTCAACTTCGTCCTGCTCCAGCATCAGCGTACCCAGCACCACGTTGTCTTCCAGCTGCTCGCGCGCAACGGCTTCGGTCATGCCCTTGCTCTTACGCAGTTCAACCAGACGGGCAACGTAGCTTTCACGAACCACTTCAGGGTCAACGATTTCGATGCCCGCACCCAGCTCAACGCCCTGAGACGCCGCAACGCGGTTGATCTCATCCGGGTTACCCAGCAGCACACAGGTCGCGATGCCGCGCTCTGCACAGATAGCCGCCGCTTTAACGGTACGTGGCTCGTCACCTTCTGGCAGAACAACGCGTTTGCCCGCTTTACGCGCCAGCTCGGTCAGCTGGTAACGGAATGCAGGAGGAGACAGACGGCGGCTGCGCTCGGAGGTCGCGGTCAGGGATTCGATCCAGTCTGCGTTGATGTAACCTGCAACGTATTCCTGAACTTTCTCGATACGCTCGTGGTCATCAACCGGCACTTCCAGGTTGAAGCTCTGCAGGCTCAGGGAGGTCTGCCAGGTGTTGGTATTCACCATGAAGACCGGCAGGCCAGTGGCAAACGCGCGTTCGCACAGCTTGCTCACGCGTGGGTCCATCTCGTAAGCGCCGGTCAGCAGGATGGCACCGATCTCTACGCCGTTCATCGCCGCCAGACACGCTGCAACCAGCACGTCAGGACGATCGGCAGACGTTACCAGCAGGGAACCTGCGCGGAAGTGTTCCAGCATGTGCGGAATGCTACGCGCACAGAAGGTCACGGACTTCACGCGGCGGGTATTGATATCGCCTTCGTTAACGATGGTCGCGTTCAGGTGACGCGCCATATCGATTGCACGGGTGGCAATCAGATCGAAGCTCCAGGGTACCGCGCCGAGAACAGGCAGCGGGCTGGAATCCTGCAGTTTAGCCGGATCAACTTTGATGACCTTCGCTTTGGAAGAGTCGTCGAAGATCTCAGACAGGTCTGGGCGAGTACGGCCCTGATCGTCAACCGGGGCGTTCAGTTTGTTCACGATCACGCCGGTGATGTTGGTGTTTTTCGTGCCGCCGAAGCTGCTGCGTGTCAGTTCGATACGCTCGTTCAGCTGTTCCGGGGTATCAGTGCCCTGGGACATGACGAAAACGATCTCTGCGTTCAGGGTTTTCGCGATTTCAAAGTTCAGAGACTGAGCAAACTGGTGTTTGCGCGTCGGGACCAGACCTTCAACCAGCACCACTTCTGCGTCCTGCGCATTTGCATGGTAGTTGGCGATGATCTCTTCCATCAAAACGTCTTTTTGGTTGCTGGAGAGCAGCGACTCAACGTGACTCATCTTCAGCGGTTCAGCTGCTGGCAGATTGGAGTTTTTGCGAACGATGGTGGTGGTCTGGTCAGGCGCATCGCCACCGGCACGAGGCTGGGCGATTGGCTTAAAGACGCTCAGACGAACGCCTTTGCGTTCCATAGCACGGATTACGCCAAGGCTGACGCTGGTCAGGCCGACGCTGGTTCCGGTAGGGATCAGCATAATAGTACGGGACACGGTTTATCCTCTTTCGTTACCGCCGACACGGGGCGGGTTACAAAACAGCACCGCCAGCATTGCTGGCGGTGTGGAATCAGGCAGTCAGGCGGTGTGCGTCTTGCGCGATGACCAGCTCTTCGTTAGTTGGGATAACGATAGCCGGACGGGTGCCTTCTTTGTTGATGAAGCCAGACTTGCCGAAACGCGCAGCCAGGTTACGCTCGTGATCAACGTCGAAGCCCAGAACGCCGAGTTTGCCCAGGGACAGTTCACGAACCATAGCCGCGTTCTCACCGATACCACCGGTAAAGATAACCGCGTCCAGACGACCGTCCATCAGCGCAGTGTAAGAACCGATGTATTTCGCCAGACGGTGGCAGTAAACGTCCATTGCACGTTTAGCGTCTGCTTTCTCTGCGTAGTTGTCTTCAACATAGCGGCAGTCGCTGGTGACTTCGGTCAGACCCAGCAGGCCAGACTCTTTAGTCAGCATTTTGTTGATGTCGTCAACGCTCATGCCCAGAGTGTCGTGCAGGTGGAAGATGATCGCCGGGTCGATGTCACCGGAACGGGTACCCATCACCAGACCTTCCAGCGGGGTCAGACCCATGGAGGTATCAACACATTTACCGTTGCGGATAGCAGAAACAGAACCACCGTTGCCCAGATGGCAGGTGATGATGTTCACTTCTTCAACAGGTTTGTTCAGGATTTTTGCGGCTTCCTGAGTCACAAAGAAGTGGCTGGTGCCGTGCGCGCCGTAACGACGTACGCCGTGCTCTTTGTACAGGCTGTATGGCAGGGCATAGAGGTAAGACTCTTCCGGCATGGTCTGATGGAACGCGGTGTCGAACACGGCCACGTTTTTGTCTTTCAGATTCGGGAAGGATTTCAGCGCTTCAGCGATACCGATCAGGTGCGCCGGGTTGTGCAGCGGAGCAAAAGAGGCAGAATCTTTGATGCCCTGGATAACAGATTCGTCGATCACGACGGAGCTGGTGTATTTTTCGCCGCCGTGGACGATACGGTGACCAATCGCAGTCAGCTGAGCAGACAGTTCTGGTTTTTGTGCCAGAATAGTGTTAACGATAAAGTTCAGCGCTTCACTGTGAGCGGCGCCTGCACCTAAAGCCGCTTCTTGTTTGCTGCCGTCCATCTTCCACTTGATACGTGCTTCAGGCAGATGGAAACATTCGGCCAAACCAGAGAGGTACTCGTCACCGTTGAGCGCATCGATGATGGCGAATTTCAGTGAGGAGCTACCGCAGTTCAGAACCAGTACTAACTTACTCGACATGGAAGTACCTATTATTGATACGTGGCTAAAAAAACGTCAGTGAGTCTAACAGCGTAACGCATGATGACTCGGACATTTATGATTAACATCATGCCAAACGAACATTGTGGCATGATGGAAGAAATAACTATGATTTTATGCCATTTTGCACAATTTTCAGCCAATGGCATAATGTGCGATAATTTGACGAGTGAATGATTCTCGTCTATGGCCCAATCAGGCTGGCACAGGATACCCGATACGGGGTAGCGATGACAAAATATTTTGAACGTTGTCATAGCCTGTTGTGGTTTTGCACAAAAATTTTAATTTTTATACGTGAAGTTGAGGTACAGCCATGTCGACACCCGAAACCCCTACCGTGAATTTCTTCAGTCTGTTTCGTCGGGGACAGCATTACGCAAAGACGTGGCCGATGGAAAAGCGCCTTGCGCCAATGTTTATTGAGAATCGCACCATCCGCGCCACGCGCTACGCGATTCGCTTTATGCCCCCTGTCGCCATTTTTACCCTGTGCTGGCAAATAGCGTTAGGCGGACAGCTTGGCCCGGCCGTGGCGACAGCACTCTTTGCATTAAGCCTGCCGATGCAGGGGCTGTGGTGGTTAGGAAAACGGTCCATCACGCCACTGCCACCTTCTATTTTACACTGGTTTTATGAAGTCCGTGGAAAACTGGAGGAGGCCGGGCAGGCGCTTGCTCCGGTTGAAGGCAAGCCTGATTACCAGGCGCTGGCGGACACGTTAAAGCGCGCTTTTAAGCAGTTGGATAAAACATTCCTCGATGACTTGTGATTGATCATCGAAACGACCAACAAAAAAAGGCACAGTAACAAACCGTTACCGTGTCTTTTTTTTACAGTGCAATGCGCTACAGGAGTCGAAAGATGGAAATGACCCATGCTCAACGTCTGATTTTGTCTAACCAGTACAAAATGATGACAATGCTTGATCCCGATAACGCTGCGCGCTACAGCCGCCTGCAGACTATCGTCGAACGGGGGTTTGGTTTGCAAATGCGCGAACTGGACCGCGAGTTTGGTGAGCTGAAAGAAGAAACCTGCCGCATCGTGATCGACATTATGGAGATGTACCACGCCCTGCATGTTTCCTGGACTAATCTCAAAGATCAGCAGTCCATTGACGAGCGCCGTGTCACCTTCTTAGGCTTTGATGCAGCGACGGAAGCGCGTTATCTGAGCTATGTCCGCTTTATGGTGAATACCGAAGGGCGTTATACCCACTTCGATGCGGGTACCCACGGCTTTAACGCGCAGACCCCAATGTGGGATAAATACCAGCGCATGCTGAGCGCGTGGCACGCCTGCCCGCGTCAGTACCATTTAAGCAGCAACGAAATTCAACAAATCATTAATGCCTGACGGAGGTGCGTGTGCAGTGTAGAGGTTTTCTGTTTGATCTGGACGGTACGCTGGTGGATTCGCTGCCGGTTGTGGAGCGTTCATGGTGCCATTGGGCTGACAGACAGGGTATCGACCATCAGGACGTACTGAATTTCATCCATGGCAAGCAGGCCATAACCTCGTTGCGGCACTTCTTAGCGGGGCGTTCTGAGGAGGAGATTCAGGCGGAGTTCAAATACCTGGAGCAGATTGAGGCCACCGATACGGAGGGTATCACTGCACTGCCTGGCGCACGCGAACTGCTTGAACATCTTAACGAAGCGCAGATCCCGTGGGCTATCGTCACGTCCGGCTCTGTTCCGGTCGCGCATGCCCGTCACAAAGCGGCCGGTTTACCGAAGCCCGAGGTGTTCATTACCGCTGAACGCGTTAAACGCGGCAAGCCAGAGCCGGATGCGTTTCTGCTTGGCGCTGAACTGCTGGGCCTCGCTCCCGCTGAGTGCGTGGTCGTGGAAGACGCGGCGGCCGGCGTGCTGGCCGGGCTGAACGCCGGGAGTCACGTCATTGCCGTTAACGTTCCGGCGGGGTCTCCCCGGCTGAGTGAGGCGGACTTTGTGCTGGATTCCCTGACGGCACTGGCGGTGTCTAAGGCGCCCGATGGCGTTGTAACCGTCTCGCTAAAAATGTAATCCCATGATTTAGCCCCACGTTGCTGGGGCTTTTTTATGGCAAAATTCCTCATCTTCCACTGACAAGGATAGGTTGTGAACGGTGAACTGATTTGGGTCCTGAGCCTGCTTTTAATCGCCATTATTCTCTTCGCCACAGGCAAGGTGCGCATGGATGCCGTTGCCCTGTTTGTCATCGTCGCGTTTGTGCTGAGCGGCACGCTTACGCTACCGGAAGCTTTCTCCGGGTTCAGCGATCCTAACGTTATCCTGATTGCCGCCCTGTTTATTATTGGCGACGGCCTGGTGCGCACCGGTGTGGCGACCATCATGGGCGCGTGGCTGGTTAAAGTGGCCGGCAGCAGTGAAACCAAAATGCTGATCTATCTGATGCTGACGGTTGCCGGGCTGGGGGCGTTTATGAGCTCAACGGGCGTGGTCGCTATTTTTATCCCGGTGGTACTGAGCGTCTCCATGCGGATGCAAAGCTCGCCGTCGCGACTGATGATGCCTCTGAGTTTTGCCGGTTTGATAAGCGGTATGATGACGCTGGTGGCGACGCCGCCGAACCTGGTCGTAAACAGTGAGCTGCTGCGGGAAGGTTTTCAGGGCTTCAGCTTTTTCAGCGTCACCCCGTTGGGTCTGGTGATTCTGGCGATGGGCGTGGTCTATATGCTGCTGACCCGTTTTGCCCTGAAAGGCGAGAACCAGGACAAAAACAAAGACGGGTGGAAGCGGCGCACTTTCCGCGATCTCATCAAAGAGTACCGCCTCACCGGGCGGGCACGGCGTCTGGCCATTCGCCCCGGCTCGCCGATGGTCGGCCAGCGTCTTGACGACCTGAAACTGCGCGAGCGCTATGGGGCGAACGTGATCGGCGTGGAACGCTGGCGCCGTTTTCGCCGGGTGATCGTCAACGTCAATGGCGTATCGGAATTTCGGGCGCGTGACGTCCTGCTGATCGATATGTCCACTGCGGATGTGGATTTGCGCGAGTTCTGCAGCGAACAACTGCTGGAGCCAATGGTGCTGCGCGGGGAGTATTTCTCCGATCAGGCGCTGGATGTCGGTATGGCTGAAGTCTCGCTGATCCCCGAGTCCGAACTGTTGGGCAAAACCGTGCGCGAAATGGGGTTCCGCACCCGGTATGGCCTGAACGTCGTGGGGCTGAAGCGCGACGGCGTGGCGATGGAAGGGGCCGTCGTGGATGAACCGATCCTACTGGGGGATATCTTCCTTGTGGTGGGAAACTGGAAGTTGATTAGCCAACTCGGGCAAAAAGGGCGTGATTTTGTGGTGCTCAACATGCCGGTTGAGGAGAGCGATGCGTCTCCGGCGCACAGCCAGGCGCCGCACGCGATTTTTTGTCTGGTGCTGATGGTCGCGCTGATGCTGACCGATGAAATTCCAAACCCCATAGCCGCCATCATTGCCTGTCTGCTGATGGGGAAATTCCGCTGTATCGACGCCGAGAGCGCTTATAAAGCCATCCACTGGCCGAGCATCATTCTTATCGTGGGGATGATGCCTTTTGCCCTCGCGCTGCAAAAAACCGGCGGGGTAGATTTAATCGTTAAAGGGCTCATGGACATGGGCGGCGGGTACGGACCGTATTTGATGATGGTGTGCCTGTTCATTATGTGCGCCACGATCGGGTTGTTTATCTCCAATACCGCCACGGCGGTGCTGATGGCACCCATTGCGCTGGCGATGGCGAAATCCATGGGCGTGTCACCCTACCCGTTTGCGATGATGGTGGCGATGGCGGCTTCCGCGGCATTTATGACGCCGGTTTCATCCCCGGTCAATACGCTGGTGCTGGGGCCAGGAAATTATAAATTCAGTGATTTTGTAAAGATTGGCGTGCCATTCACCGTGCTGGTGATGGTGGTGTGCGTGGTGTTAATTCCGGTTTTATTCCCGTTTTAGCGTGAGCGCAGAAACGTAGGCCGGGTAAGGCGAAGCCGCCACCCGGCTAAAATTACAACGGTGAATCCTGGCTAATCTCATCCAGCGATAAATGGAAGCTCGGCACAAATACCTGCATAAAATAATCCATCTCGTCGCTGCGGCGGGATGCCAGGGTTTTTTCCAGACGCGTTTTCGCCAGTAAAAACTCGTTATTGCCCGCAGACAACTCTTCAAGACACTTCAGATAGGCGCACAGCGCGTCGGCCTGTTTGACCAGCGACTTTTCATCTTCCGTATACTGATGCTCGTCGATGAGCGGTTCAAAGATATCGCGCAGCTCCTCGGGCACCATGTCGATCAACTTCTGTTGGGCGATTTTCTCAATGGCCTTATATTCCTGCGCAATCTGTGAGTTGAAATATTTCACCGGCGTCGGCAGATCCCCGGTTAACACTTCTGACGCGTCGTGGTACATCGCCAGCAATGCGATGCGCTCGGCATTCACCTGCCCGTTAAATTTGCGGTTTTTAATGGCGGCCAGCGCGTGCGCGACCATGGCAACCTGAAGACTGTGCTCTGATACGTTCTCTGTGCGCACGTTGCGCATCAGCGGCCAGCGGTTGATGAGTTTCAGGCGGGAGAGGTGGGCAAAGAAATGACTCTGACTCATAGGTTACCTTTTGTCTTCACTGCGACAGGACTTCATTGTGCGGGGAGGGGAGGCAAGATGCAAATTTGCGGATTTTGTAGGCCGGGTAAGCGCAGCGCTACCCGGCAGAATGGCTACGTTACTGATGATAACCTGAGAGGAATCGCCCGAAGCGGCTGATAGCCATTTCGAGATCGTCCTCGCGCGGCAGCGTCACGATACGCACATGGTCCGGCCACGGCCAGTTAAATGCCGTCCCCTGAACCAGCAGCACTTTTTCCTGCAACAGGAAATCGAGCACCATCTTCTGATCGTCGTGAATATTGAAGCGCTTCGCGTCGATTTTCGGGAACATATAGAGCGCCCCATTTGGCTTCACGCAGGAGACGCCCGGGATATCGTTGATCAGCTCCCACGCGCGGTTACGCTGTTCGTACAGGCGGCCTCCAGGGACGATAAACTCGCTGATGCTCTGATAGCCACCGAGCGCGGTCTGGATTGCATGTTGTGCCGGCACGTTGGCGCAAAGACGCATAGACGCCAGCATTTCCAGCCCTTCAATATAGCCTTTGGCGTGCTTTTTCGGGCCGTTGAGTACCATCCAGCCCTGGCGGAAACCGGCCACGCGGTAGGTTTTAGACAGGCCGTTAAAGGTAACGGTCAACAGGTCCGGGGCCAGCGCGGCAATGGAGTGGTGTTGCGCCGCGTCATAGAGGATCTTGTCGTAAATTTCGTCGGCAAAAATGATCAGGTTGTGCTGGCGGGCGATCTCAACGATCTCCATCAACAGCTCTTTTGAGTAGACCGCGCCCGTCGGGTTGTTCGGGTTGATAATTACGATGCCGCGCGTGCGAGGGGTAATCTTCGCGCGAATATCATCCAGATCCGGGAACCAGTCAGAGGATTCGTCGCAAAGATAATGGACAGCTTTACCGCTGGACAGTGATACGGCAGCCGTCCACAGCGGATAGTCTGGCGCGGGAACCAGCATTTCGTCACCGCTGTTCAGCAGCGCCTGCATGGCCTGGACGATCAGTTCAGATACACCGTTGCCAATGTAGATATCTTCTACGGTAACGTCACGCATGCCGCGAGCCTGGTAGTGCTGCATAATGGCTTTACGTGCGGAATAAAGTCCTTTTGAGTCGCAATAGCCTTGCGCTGTGGGCAGGTTGCGGATCACATCAACCAGAATCTCATCCGGCGCTTCAAAACCAAATGGCGCAGGGTTACCAATGTTGAGCTTCAGAACCTTATTGCCTTCTTCCTCAAGGCGTTTTGCCTCTTTCAGAACCGGGCCACGGATGTCATAACAGACGTTATCTAGCTTGCTGGATTTTTCGATAGGGGACATGAACCTTTAACCTTTTCGCTATTATTGCCACTCCCTGCCGTGGAAGTCAGCACGGAATAATGTACTCCCCCCACGCTTCGTTTTGAAGGGTGTGCAGTAGAAGATTTTGTGCATGTTGTGAAATTCTGGTGAATCTTTTTTGCTGTTTATTGACGCTTTTACTGTTGTAACGTAAGGTCAAATGCGCTGGTTAAGGGTGATTGTGCTGAAAATCATTGTAAAAAATGGATATTATCCCGGTGTAAAATAAATGACCCGTAGAGGAGAGACAGAAGTCACTCTGCGTGACTTTTCGTAAAACCTGAGTGTTGAAAAAATCTTGCAGTAATAGCCTGCAGCGGCTAAAAGTTACTCATGTGAAAATAATGTTAAGTGTTATTAATGAATGACCTTAATCGAAATTAAAATTTATTTATTATTAACCAACAAAATGCAACTTTAGTTAATTTTAATAAAATTAGTTGAGAAGCTTAACAAAGCGCTTTACTCCTTAATATTGCAATAAGACTTATAAATAAAGTGGATTTGGGTTAAGATGTCTTTAGGTAAAGCAGATGAAAGATACCCAAATGTTGTATATCTGAAACTGGTTTTCCGATTTAATTGATTGTTATTGTTAGAGTTATCTCTGGCTGGAATGTGTAAAACATCTCCTGCTACGTTGACAGCGCTGCGATAAAGATGGCAGAAAAGGTGTCACGCCTTTAATGTAATTTACATAAACCTGCGAACATCTAAATATCCTGAACGTTTAAGAGAATAAAAATATCGTCATGAAACGTGCTTTCTGACTGTTGATATAAAGCAGCACAATAACTATCTGTCAGGCAGTCTGCCGGGCCGGGATGCGAGGGAAAATCTTCAGAGGGAATTGCTTAACTGTTACACACACAGCTTCAACCCGGGCAGCTCCGCACGAGCAACCTGAAAGTGAATAGATATGATAAATGCAAATCGTCCGATAATGAATCTCGACCTCGATCTGCTGAGAACGTTTGTTGCGGTCGCCGATCTCAACACTTTTGCAGCAGCTGCTGCCGCCGTCTGCCGAACTCAGTCCGCCGTTAGCCAGCAAATGCAGCGGCTGGAGCAACTGGTCGGTAAAGAGCTTTTTGCCCGTCACGGACGCAATAAGCTCTTAACGGAACACGGTATTCAGCTACTGGGTTATGCCAGGAAAATTCTTCGCTTTAATGATGAAGCATGTATGTCACTTATGTTTAGCAACCTTCAGGGGGTGTTAACCTTAGGGGCATCTGATGAGTCAGCGGATACGATATTACCGTTTCTTCTCAACCGAATTAGTTCGGTTTATCCGAAACTTGCGCTGGATGTGAGCGTCAAGCGCAATGCTTTTATGGTTGAGATGTTAAATGAGAATAAGGTCGATCTGGTGGTCACCACGCATCGTCCCGGGCAGTTTGATTGCCTGACGTTGCGCAGATCGCCGACGCACTGGTATTGCGCGGCTGAATATGTGTTGCAAAAAGGGGAGCCCGTTCCACTGGTTTTACTGGACGATCCGAGCCCTTTCCGCGATATGGTGCTGACGGCATTAAATGAAGCCAATATTCCATGGCGTCTGGCGTATGTAGCGTCCACGCTGCCTGCGGTGCGTGCCGCCGTCAAAGCAGGACTTGGCGTAACGGCCCGTCCGGTGGAGATGATGAGCCCTGACCTGCGCGTTCTCGGTAAATCTGATGGTCTTCCTGCGCTGCCAGATACTGAGTATCTGCTTTGCCATAATGCGTCCAGTCATAACGAGCTGGCGAAAGTGGTGTTCGAGGCGATGGAAAACTACCATAACCCGTGGCAGTACGAGCATGTTACCTCCGAAGGAGGGGATGATTCCCTGATCGTTGAAGGTGACTTTGAGTGATCAAACGCTCAAAATTCTGGTAACAAAATGTAAGTGTAAAAAAAAGCCACTCGTGTCGTTTTCGCACGCAGTGGCTTTTTTTTGTCAATATTATCCCTGTTTGACGAAGGGGCTTCATAAATAGGGTCTATTTATCAATGTCATAAATGCTTTTGCTTAAATTCTGTTCGTTTTCAGTTCTAACTTCATCCATAACCTAACGATGTTAAAAAAACAGCAAATATGTTGCTGGTTTTTTGGTTGAATTAACAAAAGCGTGTCTCAGATCAAGAAAATACTCCTATTTGGGGGGAGGAATCGTTGGCAAATCCTGTCAAAATAGGAGGGTTATTTTTTTTACTTCCAAAACGGACACGATTCAACAACCTGCATTTGACGGAAAGTCATGTACCCACCAGGGTTAAAGGGCACCAAATGTTAATGAGAATCGCTCGATGTAATTTAATGTGAAGAAACCTTTGTTAAAGTTGACAAAAGGTTATAGAAAGGAGTAAAAAACCCCATCATTTTGCTGTCTACGTCTCATTTCAGACAGTTAGTGTAAGGTTATTTGTTCCTCCCCATGAATCGATGTGATGCCTATCTGCCAGCAAGAGCAGTGTCGTCGGTATCACTTTTGATGAGTAAGCAATGAGTATGTCAACATCCACAGAAGTCATCGCTCATCACTGGGCATTCGCAATCTTTCTTATTGTAGCCATTGGCCTGTGCTGCCTGATGTTAGTCGGCGGCTGGTTCCTGGGCGGTCGCGCCCGTGCAAGGCACAAAAACACACCTTTCGAATCAGGTATTGATTCAGTAGGTTCCGCTCGCTTACGCCTGTCTGCCAAGTTCTATCTGGTAGCGATGTTCTTCGTCATCTTCGACGTGGAAGCGCTCTACCTGTTCGCATGGTCGACCTCCATCCGCGAAAGTGGTTGGGTGGGCTTTGTCGAGGCCGCAATTTTCATTTTAGTGTTACTGGCCGGTCTGGTTTATCTGGTGCGTATTGGCGCGCTTGACTGGACGCCTGCGCGTTCACGTCGTGAACACATCAACCCGGAAAACAGTATCTCTAATCGTCAGCAGTAACAGCGAGGCAATAAGATGGATTATACGCTCACCCGCATAGATCCTAACGGTGAGAATGACCGTTACCCCCTGCAAAAACAGGAGATCGTAACCGACCCCCTGGAGCAAGAAGTCAACAAAAGCGTGTACATGGGCAAACTCGAACATGCCATGCACGATATGGTCAACTGGGGTCGTAAGAACTCTATCTGGCCCTACAACTTTGGCCTTTCTTGCTGCTACGTTGAAATGGTGACGTCATTCACTGCGGTGCATGACGTTGCGCGTTTTGGCGCCGAGGTACTGCGTGCATCCCCGCGTCAGGCTGACCTGATGGTGGTAGCCGGTACCTGCTTTACCAAGATGGCACCTGTTATTCAGCGTCTTTATGACCAGATGCTGGAGCCAAAATGGGTTATTTCCATGGGCGCATGTGCAAACTCTGGCGGCATGTACGACATTTATTCCGTTGTGCAGGGCGTTGATAAGTTCATTCCGGTGGATGTTTACATCCCGGGCTGCCCGCCGCGTCCAGAAGCCTATATGCAGGCGCTGATGCTGCTGCAGGAGTCTATCGGTAAAGAGCGTCGTCCGCTTTCATGGGTTGTTGGCGATCAGGGTGTCTACCGCGCGAACATGCAATCTGAGCGCGAGCGTAAACGTGGTGAACGTATTGCCGTCACCAACCTGCGTACGCCTGACGAAATTTAATTTGCGCCTGTGGGCCTGGAGAACACCTTCGCATATCACTACTCAAATAGCGCGAAGCCAGGCTTAACAGTCACCACGGACCATTTGCAATGGTGAACAATATGACCGACTTAACCGCGCAAGAAGCCGCATGGCAGACCCGGGATCACCTGGATGACCCCGTCATTGGCGAACTGCGCAACCGTTTTGGGCCGGATGCCTTTACCGTTCAGGCGACCCGCACCGGGGTACCCGTTGTTTGGGTGAAGCGTGAACAATTACTGGAAGTGGTCGATTTCCTCAAGAAATTGCCAAAACCTTACGTCATGCTGTTTGACTTACACGGCATGGATGAGCGTCTGCGTACTCACCGCCAGGGTCTCCCTGCAGCGGATTTTTCCGTTTTCTACCACCTGATCTCAATAGACCGCAACACGGATATCATGCTCAAGGTGGCATTGTCTGAAAACGACATGCATCTGCCGACGATCACCAAACTTTTCCCGAACGCGAACTGGTATGAGCGTGAAACCTGGGAAATGTTCGGCATGACCTTCGACGGCCACCCACATCTGACGCGCATCATGATGCCGCAGACCTGGACCGGCCACCCGCTGCGTAAAGACTACCCGGCACGTGCAACCGAATTCGATCCGTTTGAGCTGACCAAAGCCAAGCAGGATCTGGAGATGGAAGCGCTGACCTTCAAGCCGGAAGACTGGGGCATGAAGCGCGGTACCGAAAACGAGGACTTCATGTTCCTCAACCTCGGTCCGAACCACCCGTCTGCGCACGGTGCATTCCGTATTATTCTTCAGCTTGATGGCGAAGAGATTGTCGACTGCGTTCCTGACATCGGTTACCACCACCGTGGTGCTGAGAAGATGGGCGAGCGTCAGTCCTGGCACAGCTACATTCCGTATACCGACCGTATCGAGTACCTCGGCGGTTGCGTCAACGAAATGCCTTACGTGCTGGCCGTTGAGAAACTGGCGGGTATCGTTACGCCGGATCGCGTTAACGTGATTCGCGTCATGCTGTCAGAACTGTTCCGTATTAACAGTCACCTGCTGTACATCTCCACGTTCATTCAGGACGTCGGCGCGATGACCCCGGTCTTCTTCGCCTTTACCGATCGTCAGAAAATCTACGATCTGGTGGAAGCGATTACCGGTTTCCGTATGCACCCGGCCTGGTTCCGTATCGGCGGTGTGGCACACGATCTGCCGCGCGGCTGGGATCGTCTGCTGCGTGAATTCCTTGACTGGATGCCAAAACGTCTGGCCTCTTACGAGAAAGCCGCACTGCGCAACACCATCCTGAAAGGCCGTTCCCAGGGCGTTGCTGCCTACGGCGCAAAAGAAGCGCTGGAGTGGGGGACGACAGGTGCAGGTCTGCGTGCGACCGGTATTGATTTCGACGTGCGTAAAGCCCGTCCTTACTCTGGCTATGAGAACTTCGACTTTGAAGTCCCGGTGGGCGGCGGTGTTTCCGACTGCTACACCCGCGTGATGCTGAAAGTGGAAGAACTGCGCCAGAGTCTGCGCATCCTTGAGCAGTGCCTCAACAATATGCCGGAAGGCCCGTTCAAAGCGGATCACCCGCTGACCACGCCGCCACCGAAAGAGCGCACGCTGCAACATATCGAAACCCTGATCACTCACTTCCTGCAGGTTTCCTGGGGCCCGGTCATGCCGGCGCAAGAATCCTTCCAGATGATTGAAGCGACCAAGGGTATTAACAGTTACTACCTGACCAGTGATGGCAGCACCATGAGCTACCGTACCCGCGTGCGTACGCCGAGCTTTGCGCACCTGCAGCAGATCCCGTCCGCCATTCGCGGCAGTCTGGTCTCCGACCTGATTGTGTATCTGGGTAGTATCGATTTTGTTATGTCAGATGTGGACCGCTAATTATGCACGAGAATCAACAACCACAAACCGAGGCTTTTGAGCTGAGTGACGCAGAGCGTGCCGCCATTGAGCACGAGATGCACCACTACGAAGACCCGCGTGCGGCGTCCATTGAAGCGCTGAAAATCGTACAGAAACAGCGTGGTTGGGTGCCGGATGGGGCGATCTACGCGATCGCAAAAGTGCTGGGTATTCCGGCCAGTGACGTAGAAGGCGTAGCCACGTTCTACAGCCAGATCTTCCGTCAGCCGGTGGGCCGCCATGTGATCCGCTACTGTGACAGCGTGGTCTGCCACATTACCGGTTATCAGGGCATTCAGGCTGCCATTGAGAAGAAACTCAATATCAAGCCGGGCCAGACCACGTTCGATGGGCGCTTTACTCTGCTGCCAACCTGCTGCCTGGGTAACTGCGACAAGGGGCCGACCATGATGATTGATGAGGATACTCACAGCCATCTGACGCCGGAAGCGATTCCTGACCTGCTGGAGCAGTACAAATGAAAACTGTAATTCGTACTGCTGAGACGCATCCGCTGACCTGGCGTCTGCGTGATGACAAACAGCCGGTATGGCTTGACGAATACCAGAGCAAAAACGGCTATGCCGGTGCGCGTAAAGCCCTTAGCGGCATGGCGCCGGACGACATCGTTAACGCGGTGAAAGACTCCGGCCTGAAAGGTCGCGGCGGTGCGGGCTTCTCCACCGGTCTGAAGTGGAGCCTGATGCCGAAAGACGAATCCATGAACATCCGTTACCTGCTGTGTAACGCTGATGAAATGGAGCCGGGCACCTATAAAGACCGCCTGCTGATGGAACAGCTGCCGCACCTGCTGGTGGAAGGCATGCTGATCTCCGCGTTTGCGCTGAAAGCCTACCGTGGCTACATCTTCCTGCGCGGTGAGTACATCGAAGCGGCGGAAAACCTGCGTCGCGCGATTGCCGAAGCCACCGAAGCCGGCCTGCTGGGTAAAAACATCCTGGGCACTGGCTTTGACTTTGAACTGTTCGTGCACACCGGTGCAGGGCGTTATATCTGCGGTGAAGAAACCGCGCTGATTAACTCCCTGGAAGGCCGCCGCGCGAACCCGCGTTCCAAGCCACCGTTCCCGGCAAGCTCCGGCGTATGGGGTAAACCGACCTGCGTCAATAACGTTGAAACCCTGTGTAACGTTCCGGCTATCCTCGCCAACGGCGTGGAGTGGTATCAGGGCATCTCTTCAAGTAAGGATGCCGGTACCAAGCTGATGGGCTTCTCCGGTCGCGTGAAAAACCCGGGTGTCTGGGAACTGCCGTTCGGTACCACCGCACGCGAAATTCTTGAAGACTACGCGGGCGGCATGCGTGATGGCCTGAAATTCAAAGCCTGGCAGCCAGGTGGGGCAGGGACAGACTTCCTGACCGAAGCCCACCTTGACCTGCCAATGGAATTCGAAAGCATTGGTAAAGCAGGCAGCCGTCTGGGTACGGCGCTGGCGATGGCCGTCGACCACGAGATCGGCATGGTTTCGCTGGTGCGTAACCTGGAAGAGTTCTTTGCCCGCGAGTCCTGCGGCTGGTGTACACCTTGCCGTGACGGACTGCCGTGGAGCGTGAAGATCCTGCGTGCTATCGAACGCGGCGAAGGTCAGCCGGGCGATATCGAGACACTTGAGCAACTGTGTCGATTCCTTGGCCCTGGTAAAACCTTCTGTGCCCACGCGCCGGGTGCCGTCGAGCCGCTGCAGAGCGCGATTAAATATTTCCGCGACGAATTCGAAGCAGGCATCAAGCAGCCGTTCAGCAATACCCATTCTATCAATGGGATTCAGCCGAACCTGCTGAAAGCACGCTGGTAAAGACAGAATTTTGATTAACGCTCGGTTACGACCGAGCCAACTGGAAGCATGCTAATGGCTACGATTCATGTAGACGGCAAAGAATACGAAGTCAACGGGGCGGACAACCTTCTGGAAGCTTGTCTGTCTCTTGGCCTCGATATTCCGTACTTTTGCTGGCATCCGGCGCTGGGCAGCGTCGGTGCTTGCCGCCAGTGTGCGGTGAAGCAATATCAAAACGCGGAAGACACGCGTGGTCGCCTGGTGATGTCCTGTATGACGCCAGCCACCGAAGGCACCTTTATTTCGATTGATGACGAAGAAGCCAAACAGTTCCGCGAAAGCGTGGTGGAGTGGTTGATGACCAACCACCCGCACGACTGTCCGGTCTGTGAAGAGGGCGGTAACTGCCACCTTCAGGATATGACCGTAATGACCGGTCACAGCTTCCGTCGCTATCGCTTTACTAAACGTACCCACCGTAACCAGGATCTGGGGCCGTTCATCTCTCACGAAATGAACCGCTGCATCGCCTGCTACCGCTGCGTGCGTTACTACAAAGACTACGCAGACGGTCAGGATCTGGGCGTGTATGGCGCGCATGACAACGTCTACTTCGGTCGCCCGGAAGACGGAACGCTGGAAAGCGAGTTCTCCGGTAACCTGGTAGAAATCTGCCCGACCGGCGTATTCACGGATAAAACCCACTCCGAGCGTTACAACCGTAAATGGGACATGCAGTTTGCGCCTAGCATCTGCCAGCAGTGTTCCCTCGGCTGTAACACCAGCCCGGGTGAGCGTTACGGCGAACTGCGTCGTATCGAAAACCGTTACAACGGTACCGTTAACCACTACTTCCTGTGCGACCGCGGTCGTTTCGGCTATGGCTATGTGAACCTGAAAGACCGTCCGCGTCAGCCGGTTCAGCGCCGTGGTGACGACTTCATTACCCTGAACGCTGAGCAGGCGATGCAGGGCGCGGCAGATATTCTGCGTCAGTCGAAGAAAGTGATCGGTATCGGTTCCCCGCGCGCCAGCATCGAAAGCAACTTCGCGCTGCGTGAGCTGGTTGGGGCTGAGAACTTCTATACCGGCATCGCCGAGGGCGAGCAGGAACGTCTCCAGCTGGTTCTGAAAGTGCTGCGTGAAGGCGGTATTCATACCCCTGCGCTGCGCGAAATTGAATCCTACGATGCGGTTCTGGTGCTGGGTGAAGACTTGACTCAGACCGGCGCACGCGCGGCTCTGGCGGTTCGTCAGGCGGTGAAAGGGAAAGCACGTGAAATGGCTGCGGCGCAGAAAGTGGCTGACTGGCAGATTGCGGCGATCCTGAACATCGGTCAGCGTGCGAAGCATCCTCTGTTTGTGACCAACGTCGACAACACCCGTCTGGACGATATCGCTGCGTGGACCTACTGCGCGCCGGTTGAAGATCAGGCACGCCTTGGCTTTGCCATCGCCCACGCGCTGGACAACAACTCTCCTGCCGTTGAACTGGATCGCGATCTGCAAAACAAGGTTGACGTGATTGTTCAGGCTTTGGCAGGTGCGAAGAAACCGCTGATTATTTCCGGTACCAACGCCGGTAGCGCGGAGATCATTCAGGCGGCAGCTAACGTGGCTAAAGCGCTGAAAGGCCGTGGTGCAGATGTTGGTGTGACCATGATTGCCCGTGCGGTGAACAGCATCGGTCTGGGTATGATTGGCGGCGGCTCGCTGGAAGCGGCGTTAAGCGAACTGGAGTCTGGTTCTGCGGATGCCGTTGTGGTGCTGGAAAATGACCTGCATCGCCATGCTTCTGCCGCTCGCGTTGACGCCGCGCTCTCCAAAGCGCCGCTGGTCATGGTCATCGACCATCAGCGCACCGCGATCATGGACAAAGCACACCTGGTGCTCTCTGCGGCAAGCTTCGCAGAAAGTGACGGTACCGTTATCAACAACGAAGGTCGCGCACAGCGTTTCTTCCAGGTCTATGATCCGGCGTACTACGACAGCAACACCGTGATGCTGGAAAGCTGGCGCTGGCTGCACTCCCTGCACAGCACCGTACAGAGCCGTGAAGTGGACTGGACGCAGCTTGACCACGTTATCGACGCGGTGGTGGAAAAACTGCCTCAGCTGGCGGGCATTAAAGATGCAGCCCCTGAAGCAAGCTTCCGTATTCGCGGCCAGAAACTGGCACGTGAACCGCACCGCTACAGTGGCCGTACCGCAATGCGTGCCAACATCAGCGTACACGAACCGCGTCAGCCGCAGGATAAAGACACCATGTTCGCCTTCTCAATGGAAGGGAACAACCAGCCGTCTGCGCCGCGTTCGCAAATCCCGTTCGCATGGGCTCCGGGCTGGAACTCCCCGCAGGCGTGGAACAAGTTCCAGGCTGAAGTGGGCGGTTCCCTGCGCCACGGCGATCCGGGCGTGCGTCTGATTGAAGCGTCTGAAACCGGTCTGGATTTCTTCACGACCGTGCCAGCAAGCTTCCAGGCCCAGGACGGTAGCTGGCGTATTGCGCCGTACTACCATCTGTTCGGTAGCGACGAGCTGTCCCAGCGTTCACCTGTCTTCCAGACCCGTATGCCGCAGCCGTACATCAAGCTCAACCCGGCGGATGCCGCAAAGCTTGGCGTTAACGCGGGTGCGAATATTGCCTTTAGCTATGACGGCCAGACCATCAGCCTGCCGCTGATTATCTCTGAAAGTCTGACAGCAGGGCAGGTGGGTCTGCCGATGGGTATGCCAGGCATCGCGCCGGTTCTGGCGGGTGCGCGTCTTGATAATCTGCAGGAGGCAAAAGCATGAGTTGGTTAACGCCGGATCTTATCGACATCCTGCTGAGCATTCTGAAAGCGATTGTTATCCTGCTGGTGGTGGTCACCTGCGGCGCGTTCATGAGCTTCGGTGAACGTCGTCTGCTCGGTCTGTTCCAGAACCGTTACGGACCGAACCGCGTGGGCTGGGGTGGTTCACTCCAGCTGGTCGCGGACATGATCAAGATGTTCTTTAAAGAGGACTGGATCCCGCGCTTCTCGGACCGCGTGATCTTTACGCTGGCGCCGATGATCGCCTTCACCTCGCTGCTGCTGGCATTTGCTATCGTTCCCGTTAGCCCGACCTGGGTGGTCGCTGACCTGAACATCGGCATTCTGTTCTTCCTGATGATGGCAGGCCTCGCGGTTTACGCGGTCCTGTTCGCAGGCTGGTCCAGTAACAACAAATACTCGCTGCTGGGTGCGATGCGTGCTTCCGCGCAGACGCTGAGCTACGAAGTGTTCCTGGGACTCTCCCTGATGGGCGTGGTGGCGCAGGCCGGTTCATTCAACATGACCGACATCGTCAACAACCAGGCTGACATCTGGAACGTTATCCCGCAGTTCTTTGGTTTTATTACCTTTGCTATCGCGGGCGTGGCAGTGTGTCACCGTCACCCGTTTGACCAGCCAGAAGCCGAACAGGAACTGGCCGACGGTTACCACATCGAATATTCCGGTATGAAGTTCGGTCTGTTCTTCGTGGGCGAGTACATCGGTATCGTCACCATTTCCGCGTTGATGGTAACGCTGTTCTTTGGTGGCTGGCATGGCCCGTTCTTACCGCCGTTCATCTGGTTCGCGCTGAAAACCGCGTTCTTCATGATGATGTTCATTTTGATTCGCGCAGCGTTACCGCGTCCACGTTATGACCAGGTAATGTCCTTCGGCTGGAAAGTGTGCCTGCCGCTGACGCTCGTCAACTTGTTGGTAACGGCAGCTGTCATTCTCTGGCAGCAGCCATAAGGGGCTATAGACCATGACCTTAAAAGAATTACTGGTAGGCTTCGGTACCCAGGTACGCAGTATCTGGATGATCGGCCTGCACGCGTTTGCCAAACGCGAAACCCGAATGTACCCGGAAGAGCCGGTATATCTGCCGCCGCGCTACCGTGGTCGTATTGTGCTGACGCGCGACCCGGACGGTTCCGAGCGCTGCGTTGCCTGTAACCTGTGTGCGGTAGCGTGTCCGGTCGGCTGTATCTCTCTGCAGAAAGCAGAGACGGTAGATGGCCGCTGGTACCCTGAGTTCTTCCGCATCAACTTCTCACGCTGCATTTTCTGCGGTCTGTGTGAAGAAGCGTGCCCAACCACGGCGATTCAGCTGACTCCAGATTTCGAGCTGGGTGAGTACAAGCGTCAGGACCTGGTGTACGAGAAAGAGGATCTGCTGATTTCCGGTCCGGGCAAATACCCGGAATATAACTTCTACCGGATGGCGGGTATGGCAATCGACGGCAAAGATAAGGGCGAAGCAGAGAACGAAGCTAAGCCTATCGACGTCAAGAGCCTGTTACCGTAAGGAGAGGGCAATGGAATTCGCTTTTTATATCTGTGGCCTTATCGCCATCCTGGCTACGCTGCGAGTGATTACGCACACCAATCCGGTGCATGCGCTGCTGTACTTAATCATCTCGCTGCTGGCTATCTCCGGGGTGTTCTTCGCACTGGGCGCGCACTTCGCCGGTGCGCTGGAAATCATCGTCTACGCCGGGGCCATTATGGTGCTGTTCGTGTTCGTGGTGATGATGCTGAACCTGGGCGGCTCTGAAATTGAGCAGGAACGTCAGTGGTTAAAACCGCAGGTGTGGATTGGCCCGGCAATTTTGTCGGCCATCATGCTGGTTGTGATTGTTTACGCCATTCTGGGCGTGAACGATCAGGGCATCGACGGCACGCCGATCGGCGCTAAAGAGGTGGGTATCACGCTCTTTGGCCCATACGTTCTGGCGGTGGAACTGGCCTCTATGCTGCTGCTGGCAGGCCTGGTGGTTGCTTTCCACGTTGGTCGCGAAGAGCGTGCTGGCGAGGTGCTGAGCAACCGCACTGACGACCGCGCGAAAAGAAAAACGGAGGAGCGCGCATGATCCCCTTAACACATGGACTGATCCTCGCTGCGATTTTATTCGTTCTGGGTCTGACCGGTCTGGTTATCCGCCGCAATCTGCTGTTTATGCTGATCGGTCTGGAAATCATGATTAACGCCTCCGCGCTGGCCTTCGTGGTCGCCGGAAGCTACTGGGGCCAGACCGATGGTCAGGTGATGTACATTCTCGCCATCAGCCTCGCGGCTGCTGAAGCGAGTATTGGCCTGGCGCTGTTGCTGCAGCTCCATCGTCGCCGCCAGAATCTGAACATCGATTCAGTAAGTGAGTTGCGTGGATGAACATGCTTGCCTTAACCATTATTTTTCCGCTGATTGGCTTCGTGCTGCTGGCGTTTTCTCGCGGCCGCTGGTCTGAGAATCTGTCTGCGACCGTGGGCATTGGCTCAATCGGTCTGGCTGCGCTGGTCACAGCGTATGCGGGGATCGACTTCTTTAACAACGGACGTCAGCCTTTCAGCGTGCCGCTGTGGACCTGGATGTCGGTCGGTGATTTCAACATTGGCTTCAACCTGGTGCTGGACGGCCTCTCGCTGACCATGCTCTCCGTGGTCACCGGCGTTGGCTTCCTGATCCACATGTTCGCCTCCTGGTATATGCGCGGTGAAGAGGGTTACTCCCGTTTCTTCGCCTACACCAACCTGTTTATCGCCAGCATGGTGGTTCTGGTGCTGGCCGATAACCTGCTGCTGATGTATCTGGGCTGGGAAGGCGTGGGTCTGTGTTCTTACCTGCTGATTGGCTTCTACTACACCGATCCGAAGAATGGCGCAGCGGCCATGAAAGCGTTCGTCGTGACCCGCGTGGGTGACGTCTTCCTCGCTTTCGCGCTGTTCATTCTTTACAACGAACTGGGCACGCTGAACTTCCGCGAAATGGTGGAACTGGCGCCAGCGCACTTCGCTGCAGGCAACAACATGCTGTGGTGGGCAACGCTGATGCTGCTGGGTGGCGCTGTGGGTAAATCCGCACAGCTGCCGTTGCAGACATGGCTGGCCGACGCGATGGCGGGTCCAACCCCTGTCTCCGCGCTGATCCACGCCGCGACCATGGTCACCGCCGGTGTCTACCTGATTGCGCGTACCCATGGCCTGTTCCTGATGACCCCGGAAATTCTGCATCTGGTGGGTATCGTCGGTGCGGTCACGCTGGTGCTGGCAGGCTTTGCTGCGCTGGTACAGACCGACATCAAACGCGTTCTCGCGTACTCCACCATGAGCCAGATTGGTTATATGTTCCTGGCGCTGGGCGTTCAGGCGTGGGACGCGGCCATTTTCCACCTGATGACGCACGCGTTCTTTAAAGCGCTGCTGTTCCTCTCATCCGGTTCGGTGATTCTGGCCTGCCACCACGAGCAGAACATCTTCAAGATGGGCGGACTGCGTAAGTCCATTCCGCTGGTGTATGTCTGCTTCCTGGTGGGCGGCGCGGCGCTGGCGGCACTGCCGCTGATCACCGCGGGCTTCTTCAGTAAGGACGAAATCCTTGCGGGTGCCATGGCGAATGGTCATATCAATCTTATGGTTGCGGGTCTGGTCGGTGCATTCATGACCTCCCTGTATACCTTCCGTATGATTTTCATCGTATTCCACGGTAAAGAACAAATTCACGCTCACGCAGGGAAGGGGATTACCCACCACCTGCCGCTGATTGTGCTGCTGGTACTGTCCACCTTCGTTGGCGCAATGATTGTGCCGCCGCTGCAGGGCGTACTGCCAGACACCACCGAGCTTGAGCACGGTCGCGTTCTGACGCTTGAAATCACCTCCGGTGTAGTCGCTATTGCGGGCATCCTGATTGCGGCATGGCTGTGGCTGGGCAAACGCACGCTGGTGACCGCCATTGCCAACAGCGCGCCTGGCCGTCTGCTGGGCACCTGGTGGTACAACGCGTGGGGCTTCGACTGGCTGTACGACATGATCTTCGTTAAGCCGTTCCTGGGCATCGCGTGGCTGCTGAAGCGCGACCCACTGAACAGCCTGATGAATATCCCGGCGATCCTCTCCCGCTTTGCAGGTAAAGGCCTGCTGTACAGCGAGAACGGTTACCTGCGCTGGTATGTGGCGTCCATGAGCATCGGTGCGGTTGTCGTGCTGGCGCTGCTGATGGTGTTGCGTTGATCGTTAAGTGAATTTTATTCGAATTCGTTGAAAATCAGGCCCCTGCTGGGGGCCTTAAAAAGGAATGTAAATCGCCATGTTACTACCCTGGCTAATATTAATTCCCTTCATCGGCGGCTTCCTGTGCTGGCAGACTGAACGCTTTGGCGTGAAGATGCCGCGCTGGATCGCGCTGATCACCATGGGATTGACGCTCGCGCTTGGCCTGCAACTGTGGTTGCAGGGCGGTTACTCACTGACCCAGTCTGCGGGCATCCCGCAGTGGCAGTCTGAGTTCATCCTGCCCTGGATCCCACGTTTCGGTATCACCATCCACCTGGCGATTGACGGTCTGTCGCTGCTGATGGTGGTGCTGACCGGTCTGCTCGGTGTTCTGGCGGTACTCTGCTCCTGGCGAGAAATCGAAAAATACCAGGGCTTTTTCCACCTGAACCTGATGTGGATCCTGGGCGGCGTGATCGGCGTGTTCCTTGCCATCGACATGTTCCTGTTCTTCTTCTTCTGGGAGATGATGCTGGTGCCGATGTACTTCCTGATCGCGCTTTGGGGCCACAAGGCATCCGACGGTAAAACGCGTATCACGGCGGCGACCAAGTTCTTCATCTACACCCAGGCGAGCGGTCTGGTGATGTTGATTGCCATTCTGGCGCTGGTGTTTGTTCACCATAACGCGACGGGCATCTGGACCTTCAACTACGAAGATCTGCTGAAAACCCCGATGTCACACGGCGTTGAATACCTGCTGATGCTGGGCTTCTTCATCGCATTCGCGGTGAAAATGCCGGTGGTTCCGCTGCACGGCTGGCTGCCAGACGCGCACTCTCAGGCACCCACGGCGGGTTCCGTTGACCTGGCGGGCATCTTGCTGAAAACCGCGGCCTACGGTCTGCTGCGTTTCGCGCTGCCGCTGTTCCCGAATGCGTCCGCTGAGTTTGCCCCGATTGCCATGTGGCTCGGTGTGATCGGTATCTTCTACGGTGCCTGGATGGCCTTCACGCAGTACGACATCAAGCGTCTGATTGCCTACACCTCCGTTTCCCACATGGGCTTCGTGCTGATTGCCATCTACACCGGCAGCCAGCTGGCGTACCAGGGCGCGGTGATCCAGATGATTGCACACGGTCTGTCCGCTGCCGGCCTCTTCATCCTGTGTGGTCAGCTGTACGAACGTCTGCACACGCGTGACATGCGCATGATGGGCGGTCTGTGGAGCAAAATTAAATGGCTGCCAGCGCTCTCCATGTTCTTCGCGGTTGCCACCCTGGGGATGCCAGGCACCGGTAACTTCGTCGGCGAATTTATGATTCTGTTCGGCAGCTTCAAAGTGGTGCCGGTGATCACCGTGATCTCCACCTTTGGTCTGGTGTTCGCTTCCGTCTACTCGCTGGCGATGCTGCACCGCGCTTACTTCGGTAAAGCGAAGAGCGAAATTGCTGCACAAGAACTGCCGGGGATGTCGCTGCGTGAGCTGTTCATCATCCTGCTGCTGGTCGTACTGCTGGTGCTGCTGGGCTTCTTCCCGCAGCCGATTCTGGATACCTCGCACAGTGCGATGGGCAACATCCAGCAGTGGTTTGTTAATTCTGCTTCTACTACAAGGCCGTAAATCGCCATGACAATAACTCCACAACAACTGATTGCGCTGCTACCGCTGCTGATCGTCGGATTGACGGTGGTGGTTGTGATGCTCTCCATTGCGTGGCGACGCAATCACTTCCTGAATGCCACGCTGTCGGTCATCGGCCTGAACGCCGCGTTAGTCTCTCTCTGGTTTGTTGGCCAGGGCGGTGCGATGGACGTCACGCCGCTGATGCGCGTTGACGGCTATGCCATGCTCTACACCGGTCTGGTGCTGCTGGCGAGCCTGGCGACCTGTACCTTTGCGTACCCATGGCTCGAAGGCTACAACGACAACAAAGAAGAGTTTTATCTGCTGGTTCTGATTGCCGCGCTGGGCGGCATTCTGCTGGCGAATGCTAACCATCTGGCCGCGCTGTTCCTCGGTATTGAGCTGATCTCTCTGCCGCTGTTCGGTCTGATTGGTTACGCCTTCCGTCAAAAGCGCTCTCTGGAAGCAAGCATCAAGTACACCATCCTGTCTGCTGCTGCGTCCTCGTTCCTGCTGTTTGGTATTGCGCTGCTGTACGCACAGTCCGGTAACCTCTCTTTCATGGCGCTCGGCAAGAGCCTCGGCGACGGCATGCTCCATGAGCCGCTGCTGCTGGCGGGTCTGGGCATGATGATTGTAGGCCTTGGCTTTAAACTCTCACTGGTTCCGTTCCACCTGTGGACACCAGACGTATACCAGGGCGCGCCTGCGCCGGTGTCGACCTTCCTGGCGACAGCGAGCAAAATCGCTATCTTCGGTGTGGTCATGCGTCTGTTCCTGTACGCGCCGGTGGGTGACAGTGAAGCGGTTCGCGTGGTGCTGGGCATCATCGCGTTCGTCTCCATCATCTTTGGTAACCTGATGGCGCTGAGCCAGACCAACATCAAGCGTCTGCTGGGCTACTCGTCCATCTCTCATCTGGGCTACCTGATGGTGGCGCTGATTGCGCTGCAGAGCGGTGAAATGTCGATGGAAGCCGTGGGCGTGTATCTGGCCGGTTACCTGTTCAGCAGCCTCGGCGCCTTCGGCGTGGTGAGCCTGATGTCCAGCCCATACCGTGGCCCGGATGCCGACTCACTGTTCTCTTACCGTGGTCTGTTCTGGCACCGTCCGATCCTGTCCGCGGTGATGACCGTGATGATGCTCTCTCTGGCGGGTATCCCGATGACGCTGGGCTTTATCGGTAAATTCTACGTGCTGGCCGTCGGTGTGCAGGCACACCTGTGGTGGCTGACTGCCGGTGTGGTTATCGGTTCCGCGATTGGTCTCTACTACTACCTGCGCGTTGCCGTGAGCCTCTACCTGAGCGCGCCTCAGCAGCTCAACCGCGATGCGCCATCTAACTGGCAGTACAGCGCCGGTGGTATCGTAGTGCTTATCTCAGCCCTGCTGGTGCTGATCTTCGGTATCTATCCGCAGCCGCTGATTGATATCGTGCAGCGAGCGATGCCATTAATGTAAAAGTAAAACCCGCCTCGGCGGGTTTTTTTATGGTTTTCTCCCTCTCCCTGTGGGAGAGGGACGGGGTGAGGGCACCAGCCCGCACCAGACCTAAGCCAGCTGCTTCCGGCTAATCAACGGCCCGTCAATCTTCTTCATCGAGCGATCCAGCACCTCTTCAATCACCGACGACAGCTCGTTCAGCTCAAACTTCGCCACGTACCCGTCCGCCTTCACCTTGCGAATATGGTCTTCGTTGGCGTTGCCGGAAAGGGAAGAGTGGATCACCACCGGAATATCCTTCAGTACCGGGTCGGTTTTGATTTTGCGCGTCAGCGTAAAACCGTCCATCTCCGGCATTTCGAGGTCGGTCAGCACCAGGGCAATCTTATCGGTGATCGGCACACCTTCGGCCTGCGCCTGAGCGGCCAGCAGGCTAATTTTTTCCCACGCATCTTTGCCGGTGATATGCAGCTGCGCCGGGATCTCCATCGCCTGCAAACCTTTCTCCAGCATCGAGCGCGCCACTTTGGAATCTTCCGCCACAATCGCCACGGAACCCGGCTTGATGTTGAATTTAGTGGTCTTCAGATTCGTGGCGTGCAGGTCGTGGTTCGCCGGGGTGATGTCATACAGGATCTGCTCAACGTCCAGCACCATCGCCAGTTCGTTGGTATCGGCCTTCTCGTCCAGGCAGGCAATACTGGTGATGTAGCGCCCGCTGACGGCAGTTTCCGCCGCGTGCACCTGCTTCCAGTCCAGACGCATGATGTTCTCAACCGACTCCACGGCAAACGCCTGCACGCTGCGGGCATATTCGGTAATCAGCAGGATGTTCAGCCCGGTGGTGGGTTTACAGCCCGCCACGGCGGCCAGATCGATAACCGGGATCACCTGATCGCGAATATTCACCATCCCCATCAGCGGAGACTTCATCCCGGCAGGTTTCGTGAACTCCGGCATCGGTACAATTTCGCGCAGCTTGAAAACGTTAATACCAAACAGCTCGGATTTGTTGTCGTTCAGAGAGGTGCCAAGACGGAACAGCAACAGTTCAAAACGGTTCGACAGGGTCAGATTCGCCCTGTCATCAATATCTTTCTGGAAATTATCCATTCTACCCTCGAGAGAAATGCTGGCCTTTTAATCGTTATCGGCATCCTGAGGGAAAAATGAAGGGCTAAACGCTGACCTTAGCGAAATCTTCGGCCAGCTCACATTCCGGGAACAGCGCCCGACACTCTGCCAGCAGGCTTTCGCACCCCCGCGCGTCGTAACGCGAGCTGACATGGGTGATAATGAGCCTGCCGACAGCCGCGTCACGGGCAAGCAGCGCCGCCTGACGCGTTGAGCTATGGCCCCGACTGTTGGCTTTCTCTTCCATCGCCGTCTCCAGGGTGGCTTCATGCACCATCACGTCCACGCCCTGAGCAAGCTGAACGGCGGCAGGGCACGGTGCCGTGTCGCCAAAAATGGCCAGTTTTTTGCCCGGCTGAGGTGCGGCGAGATAATCCTGGCCGTTGATGATGCGCCCGTCCTCCAGCGTAACGTGCTGTCCGTGCTTCAGGCGCTGGAACAGCGGTCCAGGCTTTACGCCATCGGCGATGAGCGCGGCGGCATCCAGTGCGCCGGGTTTGTCGTGTTCCTCAATGCGGTAGCCATAGCACTCCACCGGATGATTAAGCGGTCGGGCGGTGACCTGATAATCCCCATCGTCGAAAACCAGGCCTTCGGTAATCTCAACGACCTCAAGCGGATAGTCGGTCCAGGAGCCGCTGAGGCGTAGCGCGGTTTCAACAAATTCCCGGATCCCCACAGGCCCATAAATCGTCAGCGGGTTGGCATTACCGGCCATTGAGCGGCTGCAAAGCAAACCGGGAAGGCCAAAAAGATGGTCGCCATGCAGGTGAGTGATGAAAATTTTATCCAGCTTGCCGGGGTGATAAGCGGTATGTAAAAGCTGATGTTGTGTCCCTTCACCACAGTCAAACAGCCATAGCCCGCCACGGGTGGGATGTTTAAGATCCAGCAGTATCGCGGTCACATTTCGTGATCGGGTTGGCACGCCAGCAGACGTCCCCAGAAATATCAGTTCCATAATGCAATCAGCCCTTTGCCGAACGGGGAGGGGTTTAGTATAACGTGATGAACCCCAGGAAGGAGAAAGAGATGATCCAGTGGCAAGATTTACACCATAGTGAGCTCACCGTTCAGTCGCTCTACGCGCTGCTCAAACTGCGCTGCGAAGTGTTTGTGGTTGAACAAACCTGTCCGTATCAGGATATCGACGGTGATGATCTCACAGGGGAAAACCGTCATATCCTCGGCTGGAAGGACAACGAGCTGGTGGCGTATGCGAGGATTCTGAAAAGCGAGGACGATTTTGAGCCCGTCGTGATAGGTCGCGTCATTGTCAGCAACAAAGCACGGGGCGAAAAACTCGGCTATCAGCTGATGGAAAAAACGCTGGATGCGTGCCGGAAACAGTGGCCGGACAAGGCGTTATACCTGGGCGCGCAGGCGCACCTGCAACCCTTCTACGGCCATTTTGGTTTTACGCCGGTTACCGACGTTTATGACGAAGATGGCATCCCGCACATCGGCATGGCACGGGAAGTGAAACAGGCGTAATGGCACGTCGTTGTCTATAGTTAGCGGACTGGTGTACTAACATGGAGAAAAATATGTCATTTCAATCCTGGGATACCCGTATCGACGACGACCTGGCTTTGCTGAGCGAAACGCTGGAAGAGGTGTTACGTTCCTCGGGCGACCCTGCCGATCAGAAATATATTGAGTTAAAAGCCCGTGCTGAACAGGCGCTGCATGAAGTGAAAAACCGCGTCAGCCATGCGTCTGATACTTACTACTACCGTGCCAAAAAAGCGGTTTATCGTGCCGATGACTATGTCCATGAAAAACCGTGGCAGGGCATTGGGGTGGGTGCTGCCGTAGGGCTGGTGCTGGGCCTGCTGCTGGCCCGTCGTTAAGCCGCTTAACCACTCCCTATACGTGGGTACTGCTATTTATGTTCAGTACCCCGTATAATATGCGGTTTTAACAGGGAGAGGTTCGCGTGAATTCGATTTTCCTTGCGCTGGAGCAACTGCAAACCCAGCTTTCGCAAGCGTTACCCGCTACACCCGGCCTGCGTCATTTCGACGTCTCTTTCCCGTTAAACGACGCCTTCGATCCTCTCGCCTGGCTTGGCGAGCAGCAGTGCTATCCGCAATTTTACTGGCAGCAGCGTAACGGTGATGAAGAGCTGGCTGCGCTGGGGGCGGTCACCCAATTTTCCTCTCTGGCGCTGGCCTCACAGTTTTTGCGTGCAGAACATGCGCCAAAAGAGACTCGCATCTGCGGCCTCAACGCATTCAGCCCGGAGCAGGGCAGTCTTTTTCTGCCGCGCCTGCTCTGGCGACGTACCGCTGGCAACGCCACCTTGCGCCTGCAGCTGTGGAGCGATAGCTCGCTTCAGGACGACGCGTGCACTGCCCTGGAATTACTCCAGCAACTCCGTCCAGCCAGAGCCATTCGTCCGCTGTCTGTCCAGGTTGAGCGCGAAACGCATCTGCCGCAAAAACCGGAATGGTTGACCCTTATCGGCAAGGCGACGGAGACTATCGCGCGCGGCGATTTCGAAAAGGTCGTGCTTGCCCGGGCCACCGATCTGCAGTGTAAACAGCGGGTTAATCCTGTCGCTCTGATGGCCGCCAGCCGCGCCCTGAATCTCAACTGCTATCATTTCTGCATGGTATTCGACGCCCGCAACGCGTTCCTCGGCTCCACGCCCGAGCGCCTCTGGCGGCGACGTGGCAAGCTGCTGCGCACCGAAGCGCTGGCGGGCACCGTCGCCAGCCATACGGATGATAAACAGGCGCAGCGCCTGGGCGAGTGGTTGCTGAATGATGATAAAAACCAGCGTGAAAATATGCTGGTCGTGGAAGATATCTGTCAGCGTCTTCAGCACCATACGCAGACGCTTGAGGTATTGCCTGCTCAGGTCGTCCGGCTGCGTAAAGTACAGCATTTACGACGCTGTATCTGGACGGAGCTAAAACAGGCCGATGACGAATTGTGTCTGCATGTGCTCCAGCCGACAGCCGCTGTTGCCGGCCTTCCGCGACAGCCCGCGCGTGCGTTTATCCACAACGTTGAGCCTTTCAACCGCGAATGGTACGCCGGTTCGGCCGGGTATTTATCGCCCGATCAAAGCGAGTTCTGTGTGGCGTTGCGCTCGGCGCGCGTCCAGGATGACGCCCTGCGGCTCTACGCCGGGGCGGGCATCGTCAGCGGATCTGACCCGGAGCAGGAGTGGCAGGAGATCGAAAACAAAGCCGCTGGCTTGCGCTCTCTGCTCCTTAGGGATTAATACTGATTCGCGCAATCCCGATTCATATCAAAATTCCAATTTTTTCTATTATTTATACTGTGTCGCATTCTTGATACCGGACAATCTCATGTCAGTAAGTTCTTTTAACCGACGCTGGGCGGCGGTGATCCTTGAAGCCCTGACGCGCCATGGCGTCAGGCACGTGTGTATTGCACCGGGTTCTCGCTCAACGCCGCTGACGCTGGCGGCCGCCGAAAATCGGGCATTGATTCATCACACCCATTTTGATGAGCGTGGCCTTGGGCATCTGGCGCTTGGGCTGGCAAAGGTCAGCAAAGAACCTGTGGCGGTGATTGTCACCTCCGGTACCGCCGTGGCGAACCTCTACCCGGCCCTGATTGAAGCCGGGCTAACCGGTGAAAAGCTGATCCTGCTGACGGCCGACCGTCCTCCTGAGCTTATCGACTGCGGAGCGAATCAGGCCATTCGCCAGCCGGGACTCTTTTCTTCGCATCCTTCGCAGACGGTTTCGCTGCCGCGTCCTACCCAGGATATTCCGGCAAGCTGGCTGGTCTCCACGGTCGATCACGCCATGGAGACATTGCGCAGCGGGGCGTTGCACATTAACTGTCCATTTGCCGAGCCGCTGTATGGCGAACTGGACGATACCGGCCTTGACTGGCAGCGCTCCCTCGGTAACTGGTGGCAGAGTGAAAAACCGTGGCTGCGCGGGCAAACGCATCTTGAGAGCGCGAAACAGCGCGACTGGTTCTTCTGGCGCCAAAAACGCGGCGTGGTTATTGCCGGGCGCATGAGCGCCGCCGAAGGCAGGCGGGTCGCCGAATGGGCGCAAACCCTCGGCTGGCCGCTGATTGGCGACGTGCTTTCCCAGACCGGTCAGCCGCTGCCGTGCGCCGATCTCTGGCTCGGGAATGCGAAGGCGGTCACTGAGCTTTCACAGGCGCAGATTGTGGTTCAGATCGGCGCCAGCCTGACCGGGAAACGCCTGCTGCAGTGGCAGGCGACCTGCACGCCGGAAGAGTACTGGCTGGTCGACCCGCTGGAAGGGCGGCTTGACCCGGCGCACCATCGCGGCCGCCGTCTGGTGAGCAACATTGAGAGCTGGCTGGAACTGCATCCGGCGGAAAAACGTCAACCCTGGGCGGTGGCAATCCCCGAATTATCTCGTCAGGCGTGGGAAATCACCAAAGCGCACTGTGAGACATTCAGCGAAGCCGGTCTGGCGCACCGTATTCGTCAGTATCTGCCTGAACAGGGCCAGCTGTTTGTCGGTAATAGCCTGGTGGTGCGTCTGATTGACGCCTTTTCGAAGCTGCCTGCGGGCTACCCGGTTTATAGCAACCGCGGCGCCAGCGGCATCGACGGGCTGATCTCGACGGCGGCGGGCGTGCAGCGCGCCAGCGCGAAATCGACGCTGGCGATCGTGGGCGATCTCTCCGCGCTTTACGATCTCAACGCGCTGGCGCTGCTGCGTCAGGCTTCCGCACCGTTTGTGCTGATCGTCGTGAACAACAACGGCGGGCAGATTTTCTCTCTGTTGCCAACGCCCCAGAGCGAGCGTGAGCGTTTCTATCTGATGCCGCAGAACGTGCAGTTTGAACATGCTGCGGCAATGTTCAGCCTGAAATATCACCGCCCGGAGAGCTGGGAACAGCTGGAAACAGCGCTAAGCAGCGCCTGGAAGCAACCGGGCGCGACGCTGATTGAGCTGGTCGTGAACGATGCCGACGGTGCGCAGAGCCTGCAAAGCCTGCTGGCACAGGTGAGCCAGCTGTGATCCTCGCAGGCGTGCAGCAGACCGGAGAACCAGGCTATCCCTGTCTGGTCTTTTTGCACGGTTTTTCCGGAGACTGCCGCGAGTGGCAGGTTGTCGGGGAGACGCTGAGCGAGTATCCCCGGCTCTATCTTGACCTGCCGGGGCACGGTGAATCCCGGAATATTACCGTGACGGGGTTCGAGGAGATGAGCGATTTGTTGACCCGGACTCTGCTTAGTTACAACATACTGAATTTCTGGCTGGTGGGGTACTCCCTCGGCGGCCGCATTGCGATGTTTCACGCCTGCCAGCAGCCGAAGGGGCTGTTGGGCGTGATGGTTGAGGGCGGACATCCGGGCCTGCAGAACGCCGACGATCGCCATGCGCGGCGGGTATCCGACCACCGCTGGGCGACACGTTTTCGCACCGAACCGCTGGATAAGGTCTTTGCTGACTGGTACCAGCAGCCGGTGTTTGCCTCTCTCCCGGACGCTGAGCGGAAGGCGCTTATTACCCTGCGCAGCCAAAACAACGGCATAACGCTGGCGAAAATGCTTGAAGCGACCTCGCTGGCCGGGCAGCCGGATTTACGTCTCGCGCTCAGCACCCGCCATTTCTCTTTTGATTACCTCTATGGCGAACGTGATAAAAAGTTCGCGGCCCTTGCCGCCGAACTGCACGCCGTTCGCCATGAAATTCCAAACGCCGGACACAACGCCCACCGGGAAAACCCCGCTGCGGTCGCCGCGAGTCTGGCTCAGATACTGCGTCTTCGAACAAAGGACACTCTATGATCTATCCTGATGAAAACATGCTTTACGCGCCGGTCGAATGGCAAGACTGCTCCGAAGGCTACACCGACATTCGTTACCACAAATCCGCTGACGGCATCGCCAAAATCACCATCAACCGTCCGCAGGTGCGTAACGCCTTCCGTCCGCTGACCGTCAAGGAGATGATCCAGGCCCTGGCGGATGCTCGCTATGACGATAACATCGGCGTGATTGTCCTGACCGGCGAAGGTGAGAAAGCCTTCTGCTCCGGTGGCGATCAGAAAGTGCGCGGTGACTACGGCGGATACCAGGACGATGCGGGTACGCATCACCTGAACGTGCTCGATTTCCAGCGCCAGATCCGCACCTGCCCGAAACCGGTGGTGGCGATGGTGGCGGGTTACTCCATCGGCGGCGGTCATGTGCTGCACATGATGTGTGACCTGACCATTGCCGCCGAGAACGCCATCTTCGGCCAGACCGGTCCGAAAGTGGGCTCTTTCGACGGCGGCTGGGGCGCTTCCTACATGGCGCGCATCGTCGGGCAGAAAAAAGCGCGTGAAATCTGGTTCCTGTGCCGTCAGTACAACGCCCAGGAAGCGCTGGATATGGGCCTGGTGAATACCGTGGTACCGATTGCCGATCTCGAAAAAGAGACCGTCCGCTGGTGCCGTGAAATGCTGCAAAACAGCCCAATGGCGCTGCGCTGCCTGAAGGCGGCACTCAACGCTGACTGTGACGGTCAGGCGGGCCTGCAGGAGCTGGCGGGCAACGCCACCATGCTGTTCTACATGACCGAAGAGGGTCAGGAAGGACGCAACGCGTTTAACGAAAAACGCCAGCCTGATTTCAGCAAATACAAACGGAACCCGTAATGCGTCGCGCGCAGGTTTACCGCTGGCAGATACCGATGGACGCGGGCGTGGTGCTGCGTGAACGGCGGTTAAAAACCCGTGATGGCTTCTTTGTGCATCTCCAGCAGGGTGAGCGAGAAGGCTGGGGCGAGATTTCGCCGCTGCCGGGCTTTAGCCTGGAATCGCTCGATGATGCAAAGGCTGCGCTGCTGGCGTGGGCAGGTGCGTGGCGCGAGGGCGCGAACCCGGCGTTGCCGGACGTGCCTTCTGCGGCCTTTGGTATCAGCTGTGCGCTGGCAGAACTGGAGGGCAGCCTGCCGGAAGAGGGCAATTACCGCGCGGCACCGCTGTGCACGGGCGACCCGGACGAGCTCTTTGCGTTGCTCTCCACCATGCCGGGCGAGAAAGTGGCGAAAATTAAGGTCGGTCTCTACGAAGCGGTGCGCGACGGAATGGTTGCCAACCTGCTGCTGGAAGCGATTCCCGATTTGCACCTGCGTCTTGACGCAAACCGCGCCTGGACGCCGCTTAAGGCGCAGCAGTTTGCGAAATACGTCAACCCGGCGTACCGCAGCCGCATCGCCTTCCTGGAAGAGCCGTGCAAAACCCGCGACGATTCGCGCGCGTTTGCTCGTGAAACGGGGATTGCTATCGCCTGGGATGAAAGCCTGCGCGAAGACGATTTTGAATTTATTGCCGAGCCGGGCGTCAGCGCAGTGGTGATTAAACCGACGTTAACCGGCAGCCTGGCGAAGGTCCGCGAGCAGGTTGCCGCGGCGCATGCGCTGGGTCTGACGGCGGTGATCAGTTCGTCGATTGAGTCCAGCCTTGGGCTGACCCAGCTGGCACGTATTGCCGCCTGGTTAACGCCTGACGCTGTCCCCGGCCTCGATACGCTGAACCTGATGCAGGCTCAGCTTCTCCGCCAGTGGCCGGACAGCGCGCTGCCGTGCCTCAGCGTTGAGGCGCTGGAGCCGCTGCTATGAGTTTTACCGACTGGCCATGGCGGCACTGGTGTGCGCAGTTTGCCGACAAACCTGCTCTCAGGCTGAACGACGACGCGCTGAGCTGGCAACAGCTGTGCACGCGTATCGATCGCCTTGCCGCGGGCTTTCATCAGCAGGGGGTGGAGGAGGGTGACGGTGTTCTGCTGTTGGCCTATAACCACCCGCAAACGCTGATGGCATGGCTGGCGCTGCTCCAGTGCGGCGCGCGTATTCTTCCAGTGAATCCACAGCTGCCGCGTCCGCTGCTGGACGTGCTGCTCCCCCAGATGACCCTGCGCTTTGCGCTGGTGCTGGACGGCAGCTACGACGCTCTTCCTGCCCTGAGCATGCGTGAGCCAGCCGATGCATACCGCGTTGCATGGCAACCGGCGCGGCTGGCCTCGATGACGCTCACTTCCGGCTCGAGCGGGCTACCGAAGGCGGCGGTGCATACCTGTGCCGCCCACCTTGCCAGCGCGCGCGGCGTGTTGTCGCTGATGCCCTATGGGGACAACGACGACTGGCTCCTTTCGCTGCCGCTGTTTCACGTTTCCGGTCAGGGAATTTTATGGCGCTGGCTGGTGGCCGGGGCACGCTTAACGGTGCGCGAGAAACAACCTCTGGAACAGGCGTTACGCGGCTGCACCCACGCCTCGCTGGTGCCGACCCAGCTCTGGCGTCTGCTTAATCGTCACAAGCCTGTTGCACTGAAAGCGGTGCTGTTGGGCGGGGCTGCAATCCCCGTTGATTTAACACAGCAGGCGCGCGAACAGGGTATTCACTCCTTCTGCGGTTACGGCCTGACCGAGTTTGCCTCTACCGTCTGTGCGAAAGAGGCAGACGGAGAGCCGGACGTAGGGTATGCGCTGCCGGGCAGAGAGGTGCAGGTCGTTGACGGTGAAGTCTGGATCAGGGCGGAAAGTATGGCTTCCGGCTACTGGCGGGACGGTGCGCTGATGCCGTTGACCAATGCGCAGGGATGGTTCGCCACCCGCGACCGTGGGGAATGGCATAACGGGCGACTGACGATTTTAGGCCGCATAGACAATCTCTTTTTCAGCGGAGGAGAGGGGATCCAGCCGGAATCGCTGGAACGTGTTATCGCCGCACACCCGCAGATTAACCAGGTGTTTATCGTCCCGCTGGACGATGCCGAGTTTGGACAACGTCCGGTGGCGGTGGTGGAGTGCGAGCCGGGAACGGATATCGCGCAATTTCCTGACTGGATCCAGGGCAGACTGGCGCGCTTTGAGCAGCCGGTCCACTGGCTGGTACTGCCGGCGGAGCTAAAAAATGGCGGGATTAAGATCTCCCGCCAGGCGTTAAAACAGTGGGTGAATGCCCAGCTGTCGGCGTAATTATCCGATATCCGGCTCCGGTTTGCGCTGGCGACGACGCAGCAGGCGTAATACCGGCGGCACCACAATCACCATGATTGCCAGCGCTAACAGGACCTTCGCGACGCTGCTGTCCCACAGGATCGACATATTGCCGTTACTGATGGACAGCGCGCGGCGCAGGTTCTGCTCCAGCATCTCGCCAAGCACGAACCCCAGAATCAGCGGTGACATCGGGAAGTGCATCTTACGGAGTATGTATCCCAGCACGCCCAGGACCACCATCAGCACCAGGTCAAACGTGGTGCTGTGCACCGCGTACACCCCTACAGCAGAGACGGCGGCAATCGCCGGGACCAGGAACCACAGGGGAATGGTCAACATGCGGGTGAACAGCCCAATCAGCGGGATATTCATCACCAGCAGCATCACGTTAGCGATCAGCAGGGCGGCAATCAGCCCCCAGACAATATCCGGCTGCTCGGTAAACATTGCCGGTCCCGGCGTGATGTTGTAGAGCGTCAGGGCGCCCATCATCACCGCCGTGGTGCCGGAGCCCGGTACGCCAAGGGTCAGCATCGGGATAAACGAGCCACAGGCCGAGGCGTTATTGGCCGCCTCAGGCGCCGCCACGCCGCGAATATCGCCTTTACCAAAGCTGTCGCTGTTGCCGCTGAGCTTTTTCTCGGTCATGTAGGTAATGGCGCTGGCGATGGTGGCCCCGGCGCCCGGCAGGATGCCGACAAAGAAGCCAATTACCGATGAGCGCAGCGTGGTGCCGATGCACTGCGCGCCCTCTTTAGCGCTAAAGAGCATTCGGCCGGTTTTGCGCACCAGCGTCTGCCCGCTGCTGGTATGTTCCAGCATCAGTAAGATTTCAGAGACAGAGAACAGACCAATCACGACCACGATAAACTGCACGCCGTCGGACAGGTGAACGCTGTCGAAGGTAAAGCGATAGACCCCGGTGTTGGCATCCACGCCGACGGTGGCTAACCCTAAGCCAATCAGCGCGGACAAAAACGACTTGAGCGGATTTTGCGCCATCATGCTGCCGAGGCAGGCAATGGCAAACACCATCAGGGCAAAATATTCTGCCGGACCAAACGCCAGCGACCACTGGGCCAGCGCAGGCGCAAACAGAATGATGCCGCCAATGGCAACCAGCGAGCCAAAGAACGAACTGACCGCTGAAATGGAGAGCGCCACGCCCCCGCGACCCTGTCGCGCCATCGGATAGCCATCCAGCGCGGTCATGATCGCCGCCGCATCTCCCGGCACGTTAAGCAGGATCGACGAGATGCGCCCGCCATATTCACAGCCGATATAGACCGTTGCCAGCAGGATCAGCGCCGATTCCGCAGGCAGATGCAGGGCAAAGGCCAGCGGAAGTAAAATTGCTACCCCGTTGATCGGCCCAAGACCCGGCAGCAGGCCGACAATCGTGCCCACGAAACAGCCGATCAGGGCGATCACCAGGTTTTCCGGGGTCATCGCCACGGCGAACCCCTGTGAGAGGTAAATCCAGGTATCCATAGCGTGCTCCGTTAATTAAGCCAGGCGCCGAGCGGTAACGTCACGTCCAGCAGGCGGTCAAAGGCGTACCACAGTAAAATCCCCATCACCACGCCTGAGATCCCTGCCGCGGGAAGGGTGGCGTTAAACAGCATGCCGATCACCATCGTCAGGATGGCGGTCGCCACCGGGAAGCCGAGCCATTCAAAGCCCCAGGCGTACATCAGCAGGACAATGACCATCACCAGCAGACGCTGCAGAATGCGACGCGGTGGCCACTCGACGGTGTCCGGGTGGCGCAACAGCAGCGCCACCGAGCAGAGCAGCATCAGGCCGACGATGCCCATCGGGAAGGGGCGTGGCCCTACGGGTTCATAGCTGTATTCGCTGTGGATCTGCCAGGCGACAAACATCCCGCCAACGCAGAGCAGCAGCCATATCCCGGCAAAAATACGATCGCTCATAGCGCCTCCGGTTATTTCGCCAGGCCAAAGGCTTTCGCCTGCTCGCGGTAGTCATTCACCTGTTTTTTGACGTACTCATCCAGTGGCTTACCGGTCAGGTTAAATTCAAACAGCCCGCGCAGATCGCGCTGTTTCTTAAACGCTTCGGTCTGCTGGAGTTTGTTGAACGCGTCGACCCACCACTGGTACTCGGCATCGGTCACTTTTGGCCCGACGAAGAACCCGCGGATGATTGGCCAGACCAGGTTGTAACCCTGCTCTTTGGCGGTCGGCACGTTAGCCAGCTGTCCCGGCAGACGGTTTTCCGAGAAGGCCGCCAGCACGCGGATTTTGTCCCCGTTCAGGTAGGGCACCATCTCGCTGAGATCGCCGGAAACGGCCTGAACGTGGTTGCCCATCAGTGCCGTAACCGGCTCGCCGCCGCCTTCAAAGGCCACGTAGCGCATTTTGTGTGGGTCAACCTTCGCCTGTTGCGCGAGAAGGGCGGCTTTCATCCAGTCCTGGCTACCGATCGACGCGCCTGCGCCAATCACCACGCTGTTCGGATCTTTTTCCATGGCGGTGAGTAGGTCTTTCAGGGACTTCCACGGTGAGTCGGCACGCACGGCAATCATCCCGTAGTCGGTACCGACGGTCGCCAGCCAGCGCACGTCATCCACGCCATAACGGCCAAACTTGCCCTGAGACAGGTTCAGCAGTGAACCACCGGAGAAGGCCACCACCGTCCCCGCTTCCGCAGGTCGTTGTGCGACGATGGCGTTATAGGCCACCGCGCCCACGCCGCCGGGCATGTAGGTCACGCGCATCGGTTTCTCGATGGCCTTCGTCTCCAGCATGCTGACCTGAATCAATTTGCAGGTGAGATCGAAACCGCCACCCGGTTTGGCCGGGGCGATACATTCGGTACGGGACGGGGCGTCCTGCGCCTGAACGACAGAGGTACTCAACAGGAATGCGCTTGCAGCAAGGGTAGAAAGTAAGTGTTTTTTCATCGTTTATCCTCACGCCGGGGTACGGGTATGGGTCTTTTTTCTGATTATGTGAACCGCCTTGTAGCGGTTCCGTTGCGTGATTGTTAAAACAATAACCTTTCATTTCCCTTTCAATGGGGAACCAACTTTACAGGATGTGACATGCGTCTCTTACTGGCAGAAGATAATCGTGAGCTGGCTCACTGGCTGGAGAAAGCACTGGTGCAGGAGGGCTTCGCCGTGGATTGCGTGTCTGACGGGCGTGCCGCCGACCATCTGCTGCAGGGAGAACATTACGCGGTTGCTATTCTGGACATCGGCATGCCCGGTTTTGACGGCCTGGAAGTGGTCCATCGCCTCAGAAAACGGGGGCAGACGCTGCCCGTCCTGTTCCTGACTGCGCGCAGCAACGTGGCGGACCGGGTAAAGGGCCTGAACGCCGGGGCGGATGATTATCTGCCAAAACCGTTTGAGCTGGAGGAGCTTGACGCCCGGCTGCGTGCCCTGTTGCGCAGAAGCGAGGGGCGCACGCAGGAACGCCAGCGTCTTGGGGAACTGGAGTATGACGACGAGGGCTTTTTCCTGCTCCGCGATGAACCGCTTTCCCTGACGCCGCGCGAGCTCTCTTTGCTGAAAGTGCTGATGCACCGCCGCACCCGTCCGGTTTCGCGGCAGCAGCTTTTTGACCAGGTGTTCAGCCTGAACGACGACGTCAGCCCTGAAAGTATCGATCTATATATTCACCGCCTGCGAAAGAAGCTCACCGACAGCGGCGTGCGGATCACCACGTTACGGGGGCTGGGATACGTGCTGGAGTGCGGCGATGAGAGGGTTTAAGCCGCAGTCGCTCTACCTGCAACTGCTGCTTTTCCTTGGCCTGCCGCTACTGTTGCTGTGGGGATTGTCAGCCTTTAACAGCTACGTCAGCGCGTTGCAGGCGGCCACGCAGGCTTACGACCGCACGCTGTTATCCTCTGCCCGCACCATCTCGGAACGGCTGGAGGTACGCGACGGCAAGCTGGCGGTGGACGTGCCCTGGGTGGTGCTTGATAGCTTTGAGCTCAACATGAACGACCGGCTCTATTACAAGGTGGTCGACCCCGACGGGCGGGTGATCTCCGGCTATGACGATCTGCCGAAGATGCCGCCTGCAACGTCGCGTACCACGCTCTACCCCGCGCTGGCGTGGTTTTACCATACCGAATATCGCGGGCAGGCGATTCGGGTGGCGCGTCTGCTGCAGCCCGTGAATCAAGATTCTATTTTTGGCATGGCGGAAATTTACGTTGCGGAGACGCTCCAGTCACGCCGCTATCTCGCCAGCCAGTTGCTCTTTTCATCCTGGGTTTCGCAGGGGCTGCTGGTGCTGCTGACGCTGGTGCTAACCGCCTGGATGCTGCGCCGCGTGTTGCGCCCGATGCGCCAGCTCTCCTCGCTGATGGTGCGGCGCGAGCCGGGCCTGCTGGCACCGCTGCCGGAGCTGCTGCCCTGGTCCGAGACCCGGCTGCTGATTGTGGCTTTTAACCGCTATATCGACCGTCTGCGCGGCGTGCTTTCGCGTCAGGAACGTTTCAACGCGGATGCATCGCACCAGCTCAAAACGCCGCTGGCGGTACTTAAAACACAGGTGTCTGTCGCGCTTACTCGCCAGGATCCCGCTTTGTGGCAGGAGAGTCTGCGGGCAATGAACGCCACGCTGAATGAGACTATCGTACTCACCGAGCGGCTGTTGCAGCTTTCGGCGGTGAAGGGGAGAGAGCAGGGCGATCGTCAGTTCTCGCCTGTGGATTTGGTTCAGGTGGTGCAGAACTGCTGCTTCTCCCGACTGGCGCAGGCGCGGAGCAAAGGGATCGATCTGGGTTACGACGGTGTGGAGCAGCCGGTCATGATCGAAGGCGATGACGTCCTGCTGGGCGAACTGTGCGCTAACCTGCTGGAGAACGCGATTAAATATACCCCAGCAGGCGGGACCGTGACCGTTTTCCTGCGCGCGGAGGCCGGTGCCGTTGAGCTGCGCGTTGAAGACAGCGGCCCCGGCATTGAAGAGGATCAGATCCACCAGGCAATGCTCCCTTTCCACCGCCTGGACAACGTCGGGGACGCTGCCGGTTCCGGGATCGGGCTGGCACTGGCGGGTGACATTGCCCGGCTGCACCGCAGCCATTTGCAACTCAACCGCAGTGAATCCCTGGGTGGCCTGTGTGTCAAAATGCGCTTTCTGTTGCTTGCATAAAAAAGCCGCAAGTTTCAAATCGTTACAATCTTCCCCCCCGCCGCACGCAGAGTGCTTGATCCCCGGGAGACTCAGGTTAAAATCTCGCGGTTTTGGGACTTCTCTATAAAATTGCGCGGGATCATGACAATGAAAAAAGTGGCATTACTGGGCTTCGGCCTGATGGTTGTATCTGCGGCGGCTAACGCCATCAGCTTCAACGGCTCGGCGGGTCAGGACTATACCCACCTGGGCTTTGGCCTGGGAACAGAGACTTCCGGTCTGGCGATGACCGGTGGCTGGACGCATAACGATGACGACGGCGATGCGGCAAGTCTCGGTCTGGGTCTGAACATTCCTCTTGGTCCATTCCTGGCGACCGTCGGCGGTAAAGGTATCTATACCAACCCGAACGACGGTGACGAAGGGTATGCGGCAGCGGTGGGTGGCGGCCTGCAGTGGAAAATTGGCGACAGCTTCGGTCTGTTTGGCGAGTATTACTACTCTCCGGACTCGCTCTCCAGCGGTATCGACAGCTATGAAGAAGCCAACGCCGGCGCGCGCTGGACCATCATGCGTCCGATTACCATCGAAGCGGGCTATCGCTACCTGAACCTGGCGGGCAAAGACGGCAACCGCGACAACGCGCTGGCCGACGGTCCCTACGTGGGCGTAAGCGCAGGCTTCTAATCCTGTCGGCGCGGCGTTCCGTCGCGCCAGTTTCTCTCTTCTCCCTCCCGCGATTGCGCTATAGTGTTTTCACCAAATAAGCGGGAGAACACAATGATTAACGTGGAGATGTTATCCACCGGCGACGAAGTGCTGCATGGACAAATTATTGATACCAATGCTGCCTGGCTTGCCGATCTTTTCTTTGAGCAAGGATTACCGTTAACGCGTCGCAATACGGTAGGCGACAATCTTGAGTCGCTGGTCAGCATTCTGCGTGAGCGGAGCGAACACTGCGATGTGCTGATCGTGAATGGCGGACTCGGTCCTACCAGTGACGATCTCAGCGCGCTGGCCGCCGCAACCGCAAAAGGTGAAGGGCTGGTGCTGCATGAGGCATGGCTTTCACAGATGGAACGCTTTTTCTCCGAACGTGGCCGCGTTATGGCCCCCAGCAACCGCAAGCAGGCTGAAATCCCCGCCAGTGCTGAGCTGGTTGATAACCCGGTCGGCACCGCGTGCGGGTTTGCCCTGCAGCTGAACCGTTGCCTGATGTTCTTCACGCCCGGCGTACCTTCCGAATTTAAAGTGATGGTTGAGCAGCAGATCCTGCCGCGCCTTCGCGACCGTTTTACCCTGCCTGAACCTCCGCTGTGCCTGCGACTGACCACGTTTGGCCGTTCTGAAAGCGATCTGGCCCAGAGTCTTGACCACCTGCAATTGCCGCCGGGCGTGTCCATGGGCTATCGCTCCTCTATGCCGATCATTGAGCTCAAGCTGACAGGACCGGCGACGCAGAAAGCGGCGATGCTGGCCCTGTGGCCCGAAGTGCAGCGCGTGGCGGGCGAGAGCCTGATCTTTGAAGGGACGGAGGGGTTGCCTGCGCAGATTGCGAAGCACCTGCAGGATCGTCAGCTGAGCGTGACCTTAAGCGAGCAGTTCACCGGTGGCCTGCTGGCGCTGCAATTGTCGCGCGCCAGCGCGCCGCTGCTGGCCAGCGAAGTGGTGCCGTTCCAGCAGGAGACCCTGGCGCAAACCGCCCGCTGGGCCTCGGAGCGACGGGTTAAACATTTTGCCGGTCTGGCGCTGTTCGTGGGTGGGCTGGATGAGGAACACCTTAACGTCGCGCTGGCGACGCCGGAGGGGACCTGGGCTCTGAGGGGCAAAATGAGCATCACTCGCCACAGTCTGGCGGTGCGTCAGGAAGTCTGCGCCATGATGGCGCTGAATATGCTGCGCCGCTGGCTCAATGGCAAAGAGGTCGCCAGCGAGCACGGCTGGATTAACGTTGTTGAGTCGCTGTTCGTCGAGTAATGTTTGTGCCGGGGCGTTCGCCCCGGCCATGTTCAGCCCAGCGCGTTCGCCAACAGGGTAATCGGATGCTCACAGCGCTTGCTGGTGGACATCTCGATCTGCCATTTACAGGTTTCGCAGTCGGTCACCACGATATCCGCGCCGCTCTCTTCGATCTGTCGGAACAGCGGGGCGCCAATCGCCTGGGAGGTTGCGTAGTTTTCGCGCTTAAAGCCGTAGGTTCCCGCAATCCCGCAGCAGCGCGAATCCAGCACCGTCAGCTCAAGTCCGGGAATTAACCGCAGCAGCTCAAGCGTATAGAGCGACCAGCCCATTTTCTCCATATGACACGGGGTGTGATACACCACTTTCAGGGGCAATTTCCCCAGCGACAACGTCTGCCCGCTGTCCAGCTTGCGCCACAGGAAGCGTGTTGCCAGCTCGATGTGCTCACGCAGCCCGCCGTTATCGACATCCAGCAGGTGCGGATACTCATCGCGCAGGGTGAAGGTGCAAGTGGACGAGGTCGCCAGCACCGGTATGCCTTTGTCGACGATGGCTTCGCGCAGGGAAGTCACATTGCTTTGTGCCTGTTTGCGCGCTTTATCGGTAAATCCGTTGGCAATCAGCGGTACGCCGCAGCACTTCTCCTTGCTGAGCAGCTGCACGCCGGTTCCCATGGCGTTTAGCACCTTCAGCAGGTCTTTGCCTAACTGTGGATGGTTGTAATTCACGTAGCAGCCGTGGAAAAAGGCGACCTGCTCGGCATACTGCGCCTGCTCCGCCGCGACGGATTTGTACCAGCGGCGGAAGGTGCCGTGAGAATATTTCGGCAGGCTGCGGTGATGGTCTATCTTCAGCGTGGCATCCAGCAGCTGGCGCACCGGTTTGAGGGCGGTCGCGGCATTGACCAGCGGGGCAAACGGCGTTGAGACGCTGCCCATCAGGTCGGTATGGCTGAGGATGGCATCGCGCAGGGACGGCTTTTGCGTGCTGTAGCGCGCCCTGGCGCGCTGGATGATATCGCCGATTTTCACATCCGACGGGCAGGCAACTTCGCAGCGTTTGCAGTTGATACAGTATTTCAGCGCCTCGTCGTACAGCTTACCGTCCTTCAGACGCAGACGCTCGCCGTCAGGCCCGGCCTGTTTCGGTCCGGGATAGCGCGGGTTCACGCCGCTGACCGGGCAGACGGTCGTGCAGACCGTGCATTTAATGCAGCTTTCAAAACGGGTATCGTTCATTGTTCCGCCTCCGCGCGCTGGCTAATCTGCTCTGCCACATACAGCGCCGTGACGGCGCAGACCCCGCCACCGCACCCCTGAGTTATGGGATCATATCCGCCCAACAGCGAGCCAATGGCAAAGAGATTCCTGACGGGCTTACCGGACAGTTGCGGGTGCAGCTGGTTATCAACCATCACGCCGAACTGTTGCCAGGGCTGCGGCGAGAAGAAATCACTCTGATACCAGTCCGCGCGGGACGCGCCTTGCCGGACATCAAGCCCCATAATGGCTTCCCGGATGCCCTCCCGGCTGCTCAGCAGCCCGTTGCTGAAGAAACTGCCGCTTGCCAGCACCGTATAGCGGGCGCGAAGCGGAATATCACCGTGGTTGCGGGTCCAGATTTCACTCACCGCGCCGTCCGTCAGGGTGATTTTTTTCACCTCGTCACCCGCCATCCACACGCCGCCCAGCGCCACAAACTGGCGCTGGAGCTGGGTATGCAGGCGAATGCCGGGCACGGAAGGGGGAAGCGTTGGCAGCAGGCCGAGCGAGCAGGGCAGACGGTCCGACAGCCAGCGCCACAGGCGGTTATCGCTGAGTCCAAAGCAGGCAGGCATCAACAGCGTATCGCAGGTTTCACCGAGCGGTCTGAGCGCCTCATACAGCAGCGGCCATCTGTCTTCGTTATCCAGAAAGCGGGCGATATTCACCGCGCGAAACTCGCTCGGGTTTTCGCGCAGGACATCCAGTTCAGGCAGTTCTATCTCTGCCGTCTCGGCGTTCACGCCCTGGCGACACAGTGACGCCGCCGCTAGATGGGGCTGAAAATCCAGAAAGCCGCTAATACCCACGACCCTTACCCGTCCTGTGCTCACAGGGGCAACGGGGACCTCCTCCGGGCTGAGCCACGCGGAACGCAGGGTGCCAAGCGGCGTGATGCGTTGATGATTTTGCCTGGCGCTCCCCTTCAGACGCGCACCGCAGTCAGCCAGCAGCGCTTCGGTTTCCAGCGCAAAGCGGTCAATATGCTGCGCGCCAACCCGATGATACGGGTGCTCCGGCGGCAGTTTGTCGCGGTACGTGTCGTCCACCAGATCCAGCGATCCCGACGAGAAGTGCAGGGCACTCTGGCCCCGGGTGATAATGGCGCAGCGCAGCCCCTGCTTCGTGAGCTTGATGCCACAGAGCAAGCCCGCCAGCCCGCCGCCGACAATCACGGTATCAAATTTCATCGTGTTGCTCCTTCTCAAGACCGCAAAGCCCCTGGTAGACCCAGCGGGTAAACTCGCTCTCACGCAGGGCATCGCCCCAGGCGACAGGCTGAATGCCTTTCCAGCGCTCGTTTAAAAAGGCGCTGAGCTGATCGAGCGACTGGGTGGCAGTCGTGGTATGAAAACGCTGCAGCAGACCCGCCGCACGGCAGGCGCACAGTTTACCCTGACAGGTTCCCATGCCGACGCGGGTGCGACGGCGGAGATCGAGCAGGCTCTTGACCGTCAGGTTCTCCACCGCGTATTGCACCTCGCCCGCGGTGACGGCTTCGCACTCGCACACCAGGCTGTGGCTCAGCCGACCTTCGCCGAGCCAGACCGGTGTTCTGTCCCCGTGGCGGTAAATCGCGGAACCGCGCAGCGGGGCGGGCAGGGAGATGATTTTTTGCAACGTTTTTTCGGTGGACTGACGCGATCCCGGCAGCGGTTGTTCTGCCGTCACGCACGGCTCGGTATTCCCCAGCTTGCGGCAGACTGCATCGGTGGCCCATTCGGCCATCAGGCGGTAGGTCATTAGTTTGCCGCCTGTAATGGTGATAAATCCGTCCATGCCGTCGCGTTCGGCGTGGTCGAGCAGCACGATGCCCCGGCTAACGTTACGTCCGCTCGGATCGTTATCGCTGGCGACAAGAGGACGCACGCCCGCGTAGGCACGCAGAATACGCGTCTGGGCCATAACCGGGGCCAGTTTCTCACCTTCACGCAGCAGGATATCCACCTCTTCGGCGGTCACGCGGTTGTAGTCAATGTCGCTGTAGTCGACGTGGGTTGAGGTCGTACCAATCAGCGAAATGGTATCGCCCGGCACGAGGATATCGGCATCAGACGGTTTGCGGCAGCGGTTGATCACATGGTTATTGATGCGATGGTCGAGGATCAGCAGCGAGCCTTTCGCCGGGAACATGCGCACCGACAGGTCAGCGTATTCTGCAATGCGCTGCCCCCAGATCCCCGCGGCATTAATGACGACGGAGGCAAACAGTTCGCTGTGTTCGTGGTATTGCGTATCAAACACCCGCACGCCGCAGACGCGCTGGCCTTCGCGGATAAGTCCGGTCACTTCATGTCCGGTCAGAATGCGCGCCCCATGTTCCCGGGCATCCAGCATATTGGCGGCGGTCAGGCGGAACGGATCGACGGTGCCATCCGGGACTTTCACTGCGCCAATAAGCGCCGGGTTGACCGACGGTTCCAGCTGCCGTGCCCGCGCCGGATCCATGGCCTCCGCCTGAATACCTGCTGCGTTACAGGCGGTGATAAAGGTTTCCTGAAAGGCGAGGTCATCTTCGGGAAGGGTGATAAAGAGGCCATCGGTCGGTTCAATGCAGTGGTGGGCGATACGCTTGAGGATCTGGTTTTCCGCAATACATTCCCGTGCCGACTCACCGTCAGTGACGGCATATCGCGCGCCGCTGTGGAGCAGACCGTGGTTTCGCCCGGTCGCGCCCGTGGCAATATCGTGGCGTTCCAGAAGCGTGACGCTTAATCCGCGAAGGGCGCAATCGCGAGCGATACCGGCGCCGGTGGCACCACCGCCAATGATAATCACATCGCTGTAGCGAGGATCGTGAATTGTCATTGTCTTCCCTCAATGTTCGTTTTTTTATCATTTAGCCACATGAAAACTGTGGTTTGTTTGATTTCGAACATAAACGCGCGAAATTCGAAAGTGAAACGTGATTTCATGCGCTTTTTTGCGCATTCTGTCATATTTCTGTAACAATCTGTGCGTTGATTCACAGTAACAATCACCATGATTTCTTAACATCCCCGGCTCTGGAATTCAGGTGCGAGCCACCTGCTCATTCAATTCAAGGCCACGGAGGCTGTCATGCTCAGTATTTTCAAACCCGCGCCGCATCGGGCGCGTCTGCCAGAGGCAGAGATTGATCCGCTATACCGTCGTCTGCGTTGGCAAATTTTCCTGGGGATCTTCTTCGGGTACGCGGCGTACTATCTGGTGCGTAAAAACTTTGCGCTCGCCATGCCGTATCTGGTGGAGCAGGGCTTTTCACGCGGCGATCTGGGGTTCGCGCTGTCGGGGATCTCTATCGCGTATGGTTTTTCCAAGTTCATTATGGGGTCCGTGTCGGATCGCTCGAATCCGCGCGTGTTTCTGCCCGCCGGTCTGATTCTGGCGGCTGCGGTGATGTTGTTCATGGGTTTTGTGCCGTGGGCAACCTCCAGCATTGCCGTTATGTTCGTGCTGCTGTTCCTCTGTGGCTGGTTCCAGGGGATGGGATGGCCGCCATGCGGACGTACCATGGTGCACTGGTGGTCGCAGAAAGAGCGCGGCGGCATTGTGTCGGTGTGGAACTGCGCGCATAACGTGGGCGGGGGGATCCCGCCTCTTCTGTTCCTGCTGGGGATGGCCTGGTTCAACGACTGGCACGCTGCGCTCTACATGCCTGCGTTTGGCGCCATTCTGGTGGCGATTATTGCCTTCGCGCTGATGCGCGATACGCCGCAATCCTGCGGCCTGCCGCCGATTGAAGAGTATAAAGACGACTACCCGGATGATTACAGCGAGAAGCACGAAGAAGAGCTGACCGCGAAGCAGATCTTCATGAAGTACGTGCTGCCTAACAAACTGCTGTGGTACATCGCGGTGGCCAACGTGTTCGTTTATCTGCTGCGTTACGGCATTCTGGACTGGTCACCGACCTACCTGAAAGAGGTGAAACACTTCGCGCTGGATAAATCATCCTGGGCCTACTTCCTGTATGAATACGCGGGGATCCCGGGCACGCTGATCTGCGGCTGGATGTCGGACAAAGTGTTTAAAGGTAACCGTGGTGCAACAGGCGTGTTCTTCATGACCCTGGTGACCATCGCCACCGTGGTGTACTGGCTCAACCCGCCGGGCAACCCGGGCGTAGACATGGCCTGTATGATCGTCATCGGCTTCCTGATTTATGGCCCGGTCATGCTGATTGGCCTGCATGCCCTGGAACTGGCACCGAAAAAAGCGGCGGGCACGGCGGCAGGCTTTACCGGTCTGTTCGGCTACCTGGGCGGTTCGGTCGCGGCGAGCGCCATCGTGGGCTACACCGTTGACTTCTTCGGTTGGGACGGCGGCTTTATGGTGATGATTGGCGGTAGCGTGCTGGCGGTACTGCTGTTGATTGTCGTGATGATCGGTGAGAAACGTCACCACGCGGAAGTGCTGGCGCGTCGTCAATAAGGAACATGACCATGAAATTATCTCATTTAACCACCGGTCTGCTGCTGGCGGGCCTGATGACAGGCTCCGCGCTGGCGGCGGATAAAATCGTGATTGCCCACCGCGGCGCGAGCGGCTATCTGCCGGAGCATACGTTGCCGGCGAAAGCGATGGCCTATGCGCAGGGCGCGGATTATCTGGAGCAGGATCTGGTGATGACGAAGGACGACCAGCTGGTCGTCCTGCATGATCACTATCTTGACCGCGTAACGGACGTGGCGGAGCGTTTCCCGGACCGCGCGCGTAAAGATGGCCGTTTCTACGCCATTGATTTCACCCTGGCGGAGATCCGCTCCCTGAAGTTTACCGAAGGGTTCGAGATTGAAAACGGCAAGAAGGTACAGGTCTATCCGGGACGTTTCCCGATGGGCAAATCTGACTTCCGTATTCACACCTTCCAGGAGGAGATAGAGTTTGTTCAGGGGCTGAACCACTCGACCGGTAAAAATATCGGTATCTACCCGGAAATCAAAGCGCCGTGGTTCCATCATCAGGAAGGGAAGGATATTGCCGCGAAAACCCTGGAGGTCCTGAAGCAGTACGGCTACACCAGCAAGAAGGACAAAGTTTACCTGCAGTGTTTTGACGCCGCCGAGCTGAAGCGCATTAAAACCGAGCTGGAGCCGAAGATGGGGATGGATCTCAATCTGGTGCAGCTGATTGCCTACACCGACTGGAATGAAACCCAGGAGAAACAGCCGGACGGGAAGTGGGTGAACTACAACTACGACTGGATGTTTAAGCCGGGCGCGATGAAGCAAATTGCGCAGTACGCTGACGGCATCGGACCGGATTACCACATGCTGGTGGCAGAAGGCTCCACGCCGGGTCACGTGAAGCTGACGGCGATGGTGAAAGAGGCGCATGTCAGCAAGATGCAGGTTCATCCGTATACCGTGCGCGCAGACCAGCTGCCGCCGTATGCCACGGACGTGAATCAGCTTTATGAGGTGTTGTATAACCAGGCGGGCGTGGACGGGTTGTTTACGGATTTCCCGGATAAAGCAGTGAGTTTTTTGAAGGATTAACACTGGAATTGCCGGGTGGCGGCTGCGCCTTACCCGGCCTACGAACTAACCCTCTCCCACAGGGAGAGGGAACCAGGGCAATCACATCTCGATCTCAATATCGCCTTTTGCACGGCAGCAGCAGGGTAAAATTTCCCCTTCGTTGATAAAGGCCAGTGGTTCGGTCAGCCAGTCCACCTGGCCGGCGACCAGACGGCAGCGGCAGGAGCCGCAATAGCCGGAACGACACTGGTACTCTACTTCTACCTGATGCGCCTCAAGCGCCACCAGCAGAGAAGGGTGCTCCTCCCGACACAGCACCTCAGTGCCGGAAAGACTTAACGTGACGCGTGACATCAGAGCTGGAAGTCGCTCAGATCGTCAGTGTTGACTTCAGAATCAATCTGACCGACCAGGTAAGAACTCACCTCCACTTCCTGAGGCGCAACCTGCACGTTATCGGACACCAGCCAGGTGTTGATCCACGGGATTGGGTTAGAACGCGTCTGGAACGGCAGGTCGAGACCGACAGCCTGCATACGGATGTTGGTGATGTACTCAACGTACTGGCAGAGAATGTCTTTGTTCAGGCCAATCATGGAACCGTCGCGGAACAGGTAATCTGCCCACTCTTTCTCCTGCTGAGCCGCCAGCACGAACAGGTCATAGCACTCCTGCTTGCACTCTTCGGCGATTTCCGCCATTTCAGGGTCATCCGTACCGCTGCGCAGCAGGTTCAGCATGTGCTGGGTGCCGGTCAGGTGCAGGGCTTCGTCACGGGCGATCAGACGGATGATTTTGGCGTTGCCTTCCATCAGCTTGCGCTCGGCAAAGGCGAAGGAGCAGGCGAAGCTCACGTAGAAGCGGATCGCTTCCAGCGCGTTGACGCTCATCAGGCACAGGTACAGCTGTTTTTTCAGCGCGCGCAGGTTCACGGTAACGGTTTTACCGTTCACGTTATGCGTACCCTCGCCCAGCAGGTGCCAGTAGCTGGTCATCTCGATCAGTTCGTCGTAATAGTGCGCAATGCCTTCCGCACGCTTCTGGATCTGCTCGTTGGTGACGATATCGTCAAACACCACCGCCGGATCGTTCACGATGTTGCGGATGATATGCGTATAAGAGCGGGAGTGGATCGTCTCGGAGAACGCCCAGGTTTCCACCCAGGTTTCCAGCTCGGGAATGGAAATCAGCGGCAGCAGTGCCACGTTCGGGCTACGGCCCTGAATGGAATCCAGCAGCGTCTGGTACTTCAGGTTGCTGATGAAGATATGCTTTTCGTGATCCGGCAGCGACTGGTAATCAATGCGATCGCGGGAGACGTCTACTTCTTCCGGACGCCAGAAGAAGGAGAGTTGCTTTTCAATCAGCTTTTCGAAGATGTCATATTTTTGCTGATCGTAGCGTGCCACGTTGACCGGCTGGCCAAAGAACATCGGCTCTTTGAGCTGGTCGTTTTTCGTCTGTGAAAATGTGGTGTATGCCATTGCGGTGAGTCCTGTTGAGATTTTATTGCCCGGCAACACTGCGTTTGCCGGGCCTACAAAACCGTAGGCCGGGTAAGCGTAGTGCCACCCGGCGAAGTGCTTAGATCTTACATGCGCCGCTTTCGCAGCCATCGTCCTGAATTGACGGTACCATGTCGTCCTGCGCGTCTTCTGCACCGTCACGGGTGTTGTGATAGTACAGCGTTTTCACGCCAAATTTGTAGGCGGTCAGCAGGTCTTTCAACAGCTGCTGCATCGGTACCTTGCCAGACGGGAAACGCGTCGGGTCATAGTTGGTATTGGCAGAGATCGACTGGTCGATAAACTTCTGCATGATACCCACCAGCTGCAGGTAGCCGTCGTTGTTTGGCATTTCCCACAGCAGCTCGTAGTTGTTCCCGAGAGTTTCGTAGTCCGGTACCACCTGACGCAGCACGCCGTCTTTCGACGCTTTAATGCTGACGTGGCCGCGCGGCGGCTCAATACCGTTAGTGGCGTTGGAGATCTGCGAAGAGGTCTCAGACGGCATCAGGGCAGAGAGCGTGGAGTTGCGCAGACCGTGAGTCTTGATGGACTCGCGCAGGCCTTCCCAGTCAAGGTGCAGCGGCTCGCTGACGATCGCATCCAGGTCTTTCTTGTAGGTGTCGATCGGCAGAATGCCTTTTGCATAGGTGGTTTCGTTGAACCACGGGCATGCGCCTTGCTCTTTCGCCAGCTCGTTAGACGCTTTCATCAGGTAATACTGAATGGCTTCGAACGTCTGGTGCGTCAGGTTATTGGCGCTGCCGTCGGAGTAACGCTTACCGTTTTTCGCCAGCCAGTAGGCGAAGTTAATCACGCCGATACCCAGGGTACGACGACCCATCGCGCCACGTTTAGCGGCCGGAATTGGGTAATCCTGGTAGTCCAGCAGGGCGTCAAGCGCGCGAACCGCCAGCACGGCCAGCTCTTCCAGCTCGTCCAGGCTTTTAATTGCACCCAGGTTGAACGCAGACAGCGTACACAGCGCAATTTCGCCATTTTCGTCGTTCACGTCTTCCAGCGGCTTGGTCGGCAGGGCGATCTCAAGGCACAGGTTAGACTGGCGTACTGGCGCAACCACCGGATCAAACGGGCTATGGGTGTTGCAGTGGTCAACGTTCTGGACGTAGATACGGCCGGTAGAGGCACGCTCCTGCATCATCAGGGAGAACAGATCGACCGCCTTCACGCGCTGCTTACGGATGCTGTCGTCTTTTTCATATTTGGTGTACAGACGCTCGAACTCGTCCTGATCGGCGAAGAACGCGTCGTACAGGCCAGGGACGTCGGACGGGCTGAACAGGGTAATGTCTTCCCCTTTCAGCAGACGGGTGTACATCAGTTTGTTGATCTGTACGCCGTAGTCCATGTGACGCACGCGGTTGCCTTCCACGCCACGGTTGTTTTTCAGCACCAGCAGGCTTTCCACTTCCAGGTGCCACATCGGGTAGAACAGGGTCGCAGCACCGCCGCGCACGCCGCCCTGAGAGCAGGATTTCACTGCCGTCTGGAAGTGCTTGTAGAACGGGATACAGCCGGTGTGGAACGCTTCACCGCCGCGAATCGGGCTGCCCAGTGCACGGATGCGACCGGCGTTGATGCCGATACCGGCGCGCTGGGAGACGTATTTAACAATGGCGCTGGAGGTCGCATTGATGGAATCCAGGCTGTCGCCACACTCGATCAGTACGCAGGAGCTGAACTGACGGGTAGGGGTACGCACGCCAGACATGATTGGCGTTGGCAGAGAAATCTTGAACGTCGATACCGCATCGTAGAAACGCTTCACGTAATCCAGACGGGTGTCACGCGGGTAGTTTGAGAACAGGCAGGCGGCCACCAGAATATAGAGGAACTGGGCGCTTTCGTAGATCTCACCGGTAACGCGGTTCTGAACCAGGTATTTGCCTTCGAGCTGCTTCACCGCCGCATAGGAGAAATTCATATCGCGCCAGTGATCGATAAACCCGTTCATCTGCTCGAACTCTTCTTCCGTATAGTCTTCCAGCAGATGCGTGTCGTATTTGCCCAGCTCAACCATTTTCACCACGTGATCGTAAAGCGCAGGCGGCTCAAACTGGCCGTAGGCTTTTTTACGCAGGTGGAAAATCGCCAGACGTGCAGCAAGGTACTGATAATCCGGTGCGTCGCGGGAGATCAGATCTGCCGCTGCTTTGATAATCGTTTCGTGGATATCAGACGTTTTGATGCCGTCGTAGAACTGAATGTGGGAACGCAGTTCAACCTGGGAGATAGATACGTTGTTCAGTCCTTCTGCTGCCCAGTCGAGAACTCGATGGATTTTGTCCAGATTGATACGCTCGGTCGTCCCGTCGCGCTTTGTCACCAGCAGACTCTGATTCATGTGGGTTTTACCTGTCCGTGAAATAAAAAATATCCCCCGCTTATCCACAGAATCGTCTTGTGACTAACTCTGTGGATAAATACTACATATAGGGGGTTTGCGATAAGAAAAACGCTATATGGTGAGTATTCTAGTATCGAATCTTTTCAGCACAAGGGTTGATTTTGACGTTAAATTGAGGTTGTGAAAGGGTAAAAAAGGCTAAGTCCTCGTACCGTAAGGCCTGGACGACATGTCAATAATTAAGAAAAAAAATTCAAAATTTGATCGAGTGCTGATTTCTTCAACGGGAGGGCAGAATTGCGCAACATGATGTCGCGCAATCTTTATAAGAATAACGAATGACGTTAGTCGTTTTTGGCGGTTGTATGCAACATATAGTTAACATCCACGCCCGGGGCGAGTTTGAATTTATCGGTCAATGGATTGTAGTGCAGGCCGGTAATGTGCTGCTCTTTAAGCCACGTCCGATCAACCCAGCTCAGTAATTCAGCAGGCTTGATGAATTTCTTCACGTCGTGCGTGCCTTTTGGCACCATGCGCAGCACATATTCCGCGCCGACGACGGCCATCAGCCAGGCTTTACCGTTACGGTTGATGGTTGAGAAGAAGACCTGGCCGCCCGGTTTCACCAGTTTTGCGCAGGCGTTCACCACGGATTGCGGATCGGGAACGTGTTCCAGCATCTCCATGCAGGTCACCACATCATACTGGTGGGCATGTTTTGCCGCGTGTTCTTCCACGGTTTCCTGCACGTATTCAACCTGGATCCCTGACTCCAGCGCATGGAGACGGGCCACCTGCAAGGGTTCAAAGCCCATATCCAGACCGGTGACCGTCGCGCCTTCGCGCGCCATGCTCTCCGCCAGGATGCCGCCGCCGCAGCCGACATCAAGCACCTTCTTACCGAACAGGCCGCCGGAACGCTCCGCGATATAGCCCAGACGCAGCGGGTTAATGCGATGCAGCGGTTTGAACTCACCTTCGAGATCCCACCAGCGGGACGCCACCGCTTCAAATTTGGCAATCTCTTCGTGGTCAACGTTGTGAGCCACCGGGGATTTTTCGGCATTCATGGGCGCTTTTACTCCTTATTTAGCAAGACAAAGGAGTATATCAGGCAATCCCCATGAATAAAGCGTATAGGTTTACCTCAATCACCGCGGCTGTGTTATAATTTGCGACCTTTGAATCCGGGATACAGTAGAGGGATAGCGGTTAGATGAGCGACCTTGCGAGAGAAATTACACCGGTTAACATCGAGGAAGAGCTGAAGAGCTCCTATCTGGACTATGCGATGTCGGTCATTGTTGGCCGTGCGCTGCCGGACGTCCGCGATGGCCTGAAGCCGGTACACCGTCGCGTACTATACGCCATGAACGTATTGGGCAATGACTGGAATAAAGCCTACAAAAAATCTGCCCGTGTCGTTGGTGACGTAATCGGTAAATACCATCCCCATGGTGATTCCGCGGTGTACGACACTATCGTCCGTATGGCGCAGCCATTCTCGCTGCGCTACATGCTGGTAGATGGTCAGGGTAACTTTGGTTCTATCGACGGCGACTCCGCCGCGGCAATGCGTTATACGGAAATCCGTCTGGCGAAGATTGCCCATGAGCTGATGGCCGACCTGGAAAAAGAGACGGTTGATTTCGTTGATAACTACGACGGCACGGAAAAAATCCCTGACGTCATGCCGACGAAAATCCCTAACCTGCTGGTGAACGGCTCGTCCGGTATCGCCGTGGGTATGGCAACTAACATTCCGCCGCACAACATCACGGAAGTGATCAACGGCTGCCTGGCCTATATCGAAGATGAAGACATCAGCATTGAAGGGCTGATGGAGCACATCCCGGGCCCGGACTTCCCGACGGCGGCGATCATCAACGGTCGTCGCGGTATTGAAGAAGCGTACCGCACCGGTCGCGGCAAGATTTACATCCGTGCCCGCGCCGAAGTGGAAGCGGACGCTAAAACCGGCCGTGAAACCATTATTGTTCACGAGATCCCGTATCAGGTGAACAAAGCCCGTCTGATTGAAAAAATCGCCGAGCTGGTAAAAGAAAAACGTGTTGAAGGCATCAGCGCGCTGCGTGACGAGTCTGACAAAGACGGTATGCGCATCGTGATTGAGATCAAACGCGACGCGGTGGGTGAGGTTGTACTGAACAATCTGTACTCCCAGACTCAGCTTCAGGTCTCCTTCGGTATCAACATGGTGGCACTGCACCATGGTCAGCCGAAGATCATGAACCTGAAAGAGATCCTGAGCGCGTTCGTGCGTCACCGCCGCGAAGTGGTGACCCGCCGTACCATCTTTGAACTGCGCAAAGCGCGCGACCGTGCGCACATCCTTGAAGCGCTGGCGGTTGCGCTGGCCAACATCGACCCGATCATTGAACTGATCCGTCGCGCGCCAACCCCGGCAGAAGCAAAAGCCGGACTGGTATCCCGTCCGTGGGATCTGGGTAACGTGGCGGCGATGCTGGAGCGTGCGGGTGATGACGCGGCGCGTCCTGAGTGGCTGGAACCTGAGTTCGGCGTACGTGACGGTCAGTACTACCTGACTGAACAGCAGGCCCAGGCGATTCTGGATCTGCGTCTGCAGAAACTGACCGGCCTTGAGCATGAAAAACTGCTCGACGAATACAAAGAGCTGCTGGAGCAAATTGCCGAGCTGCTGCACATTCTGGGCAGCGCAGAGCGCCTGATGGAAGTGATCCGCGAAGAGCTGGAGCTGGTCCGCGACCAGTTTGGCGACGAGCGCCGCACCGAAATCACCGCGAACAGCTCTGATATCAACATTGAAGATCTGATCAACCGCGAAGATGTGGTGGTCACCCTGTCTCACCAGGGCTATGTGAAGTATCAGCCGTTGACCGACTACGAAGCACAGCGTCGTGGCGGCAAGGGCAAGTCTGCGGCACGTATTAAAGAAGAAGACTTTATTGACCGTCTGCTGGTGGCCAACACCCACGACACGATCCTCTGCTTCTCCAGCCGTGGCCGTCTGTACTGGATGAAAGTCTATCAGCTGCCTGAAGCGAGCCGTGGCGCGCGTGGTCGTCCAATCGTCAACCTGCTGCCGCTGGAAGCGAACGAACGTATCACCGCCATTCTGCCGGTACGCGAGTACGAAGAGGGCGTGAACGTCTTTATGGCGACCGCCAGCGGTACCGTGAAGAAAACCGCGCTGACCGAGTTCAGCCGTCCACGTTCCGCCGGGATCATCGCGGTGAACCTGAACGAAGGCGACGAGCTGATCGGTGTGGATCTGACCTCCGGTTCTGATGAAGTCATGCTGTTCTCTGCGGCCGGTAAAGTGGTGCGCTTCAAAGAGAACGCCGTGCGCGCAATGGGTCGTACAGCGACCGGTGTACGCGGTATCAAACTGGCGGGTGAAGATTCCGTTGTTTCCCTGATCGTTCCTCGCGGCGAAGGTGCAATCCTGACCGTCACCCAGAACGGTTACGGTAAACGTACCGCGGAAAGCGAATACCCGACCAAATCACGTGGCACGCAGGGCGTTATCTCTATTAAGGTTACCGAGCGCAACGGTTCCGTTGTGGGTGCGGTACAGGTCGATGATGCCGACCAGATCATGATGATCACCGATGCCGGTACGCTGGTGCGTACACGCGTATCTGAGATCAGCGTGGTGGGTCGTAACACTCAGGGCGTTATCCTCATCCGTACTGCGGAAGATGAAAACGTGGTGGGTCTGCAGCGCGTGGCTGAGCCGGTGGATGACGAAGAGCTCGATTCCATCGACGGTAGCGTTGCGGAAGGTGACGATGAAATCGCGCCGGAAGCGGACACCGACGATGATGCAGCGGATGACGCTGACGAGTAATGTCTCCTGACGCAAAAAGGGCCGGATTCCGGCCCTTTTCTTTTACGTAAGCAGACAAGTGAACGTTGCGGCAAGCCGCGTTTACCGCTACCTTAACCACATTCTTTTGACCCCGACGGCGGAGCCTCGCCCCTTTGAAATACCTCGTCTCCTTTCGTACCACGCTGAAAGTTTCTCGCTATCTGTTTCGGGCGCTGGCGCTCCTGCTTTGGTTGCTGGTGGTCCTGCTGTCGGTGTTCTACATCGTCAACGCGCTGCACAAGAAAGAAGCGGAGATCCGCCAGGAGTTTAATTTAAGCTCCGATCAGGCCCAGCGTTACATTCAGCGAACATCTGATGTAATGAAGGAGCTGAAGTATATTGCTGAAAACCGGCTGACGGCGGAAAACGGCATCCTGGCGCTTCGCGGGCGTAATGACAAAACCGAAGTGCCGGACTTCCAGCCGCTGTTCCCGGACTCCGACTGCTCCACCATGAGCAACACCTGGCGCGGGTCGCTGGAATCCCTCGCCTGGTTTATGCGCTACTGGCGCGACAATTTTTCCGCCGCCTACGATCTCAATCGCGTCTTCCTGATTGGCAGCGAAAATCTCTGCATGGCTGACTTCGGCCTGCGCGACGTACCCGTCGAGCGTGATGATGCGCTGAAAAGCCTGCATGAGCGTATTGTGAAATATCGCAATGCGCCGCAGGACGAGCGCGGGAATAACATCTTCTGGATTAGCCAGGGGCCGCGCATGGGCGTGGGCTATTTCTACGCGCTGACGCCGGTTTACCTCGGTAACCGCCTGCAGGCTCTGCTGGGCATTGAGCAGACCATCCGCATGGAAAACTTCTTCACGCCAGGCAGCCTGCCGATGGGTGTGACCATTCTTGATGAAAACGGACATCAGCTGATCTCGCTTGCCGGGCCGGATAACCGTTTGAACGTCGATCCGCACTGGATGCAGGAACGCTCGTGGTTTGGTTACACCTCCGGCTTTCGTGAGCTGGTGCTGAAAAAAAGCCTGCCACCGTCGTCGCTGAGTATCGTCTACTCGCTGCCGGTCGATATGGTGCTGGAGCGGATACGCATTCTGATTATGAATGCAATTCTGCTCAACCTGCTGGTGGGAGGGGCGCTGTTTACGCTGGCGCGCATGTATGAGCGAAGAATCTTTATTCCCGCCGAAAGTGACGCCCAGCGTCTGGAAGAGCACGAGCAGTTTAACCGTAAGATAGTCGCCTCCGCACCGGTGGGGATCTGTATTCTGCGTACTCAGGACGGGACCAACATCCTGAGTAACGAGCTGGCGCACAACTATCTGAACATGCTGACGCATGAGGATCGTCAAAGGCTGACGCAAATCATCTGCGGTCAGCAGGTAAACTTTGTCGACGTGCTCACCAGCACCCATACCAACCTGCAGATCAGCTTTGTTCACTCCCGCTATCGTAATGAAAACGTGGCGATTTGCGTGCTGGTGGATGTCTCCGCACGCGTGAAGATGGAGGAGTCGTTGCAGGAGATGGCGCAGGCGGCGGAGCAGGCCAGCCAGTCGAAATCTATGTTCCTTGCCACCGTCAGCCACGAGCTGCGTACGCCACTGTACGGGATTATCGGTAACCTCGACCTGTTGCAGACGAAAGAGCTGCCGAAAGGGGTCGACAGGCTGGTGACGGCGATGAACAACTCCTCCAGTCTGCTGCTGAAAATCATCAGCGATATTCTCGATTTCTCTAAAATTGAGTCTGAGCAGTTGAAAATCGAACCGCGGGAGTTTTCGCCGCGTGAGGTGATGAACCACATCAGCGCCAACTATCTGCCGCTGGTGGTGCGTAAACAGCTGGGTCTCTACTGCTTTATTGAACCGGATGTGCCGCTGACGCTGCACGGCGATCCGATGCGCCTGCAGCAGGTCATCTCTAACCTGCTTAGCAACGCCATCAAATTCACCGATATTGGCTGTATCGTGTTACACGTCTGCCGGGCGGGGGATTACCTGAGCATTCGCGTCCGGGACACGGGTGTAGGCATCCCGGCGAAAGAAGTGGTTCGCCTGTTCGACCCCTTCTTCCAGGTCGGCACCGGCGTGCAGCGTAACTTCCAGGGCACCGGTCTGGGGCTGGCGATTTGTGAGAAGCTCGTCAGCATGATGGACGGTGATATCTCGGTGGATACCGAGCCCGGCATGGGTAGCCAGTTCACCATCCGTATTCCGCTCTATTCGGCGCAGTATCCGGCAAAAGCGACGGTTGACGGGCTGAGCGATAAGCGCTGCTGGCTGGCGGTGAATAACGCTTCGCTGAATGATTACCTGACGGCGCTGCTTACCCATAGCGGCGTGAGGGTGTGCCGCTATGAAGACCAGACGCCGGACGCGGATGACGTGCTGATCGCCGACGAGATGCCGGAACAGGCGTGGCAGGGGAGAGGAACGGTACTCTTCTGTCGTCGCCACATTGGCATACCGGTTGAACGTGCGCCGGGAGAGTGGGTACACAGTGTCGCCACGCCGCATGAGCTGTTGAGCCTGCTGGCACGCATCTACAAAGTGCAACTGGAAGAGAACGACGGAGCCGGTGAATTGCCGTCACCGGAAGGTCTGGCGTCAGTGAATGACGATATGATGATTCTGGTCGTGGATGACCATCCGATTAACCGCCGACTGCTGGCAGACCAGCTCGGGTCGCTTGGCTACCAGTGCAAAACGGCCAATGACGGTGTGGATGCGCTGAATGTGCTGAGTAAAAATCATATTGATATCGTTCTCAGTGACGTCAACATGCCTAACATGGACGGCTACCGTCTGACGCAACGTATCCGCCAGCTTGGCCTGACGTTGCCGGTGGTGGGCGTCACGGCGAACGCGCTGGCGGAAGAGAAACAGCGATGCCTGGAGTCAGGCATGGACAGCTGTCTGTCGAAACCGGTCACGCTGGACGTGCTGAAGCAGACCTTGTCGGTCTATGCGGAACGCGTCAGGAAAACGAGGATATAAAAAAGGCCCTTTCGGGCCTTTTTTATTTGCCCGGCGGCGCTTCGCTTGCGCGAACACCACCCGGCATTTACTGCGGTGATCAATCCTTGTCCGTTGCGCTCAGCGTCACGGAGGAGAGATAGTTCAGCAGGGCAATATCGTTGTCCACACCCAGCTTCATCATTGCGGATTTCTTCTGGCTGCTGATGGTTTTAATACTGCGGTTCAGCTTCTTGGCAATCTCGGTCACCAGGAAACCTTCAGCGAACAGGCGCAGAACTTCGCTCTCTTTCGGTGACAGACGTTTGTCACCGTAGCCACCCGCGCTGATTTTTTCCAGCAGACGAGAGACGCTCTCAGGCGTGAACTTCTTGCCTTTCTGCAGCGCAGCGAGCGCTTTTGGCAGATCGGTCGGTGCGCCTTGTTTCAGCACAATCCCTTCGATGTCCAGATCCAGCACGGCGCTCAGGATCGCCGGGTTGTTGTTCATGGTCAGAACAATGATCGAGATGTCCGGGAAGTGACGTTTGATATATTTGATGAGCGTAATCCCATCACCGTACTTATCTCCAGGCATGGAGAGATCGGTAATGAGCACGTGCGCATCAAGCTTTGGGAGGTTATTGATCAGTGCTGTAGAGTCTTCAAATTCACCGACTACATTCACCCACTCGATCTGTTCAAGCGATTTGCGAATACCGAACAGTACAATCGGATGGTCATCGGCAATAATTACGTTCATATTGTTCATGTATAAGGCTACCTTGCTACAGCAAGCTTTTGACGTAGTCGTCAATGTCGCTGATGTATTTTTCAATGCCAGAGGCATCTTTCTCACGAATTAGATGTTCCAGCGTTTCACATAACTGCTTGCCGGGAACCAGATTAAGCATGGCAAACACCCCTTTAAGCCGGTGTGCTGTCTGCGCCAGCGCTGCAAAATCATTCGCAGCGGACTCAGTATACAACCGCTTAACATCATCTGGTACTGTATCAACAAAGAGTGAATAGTATCCGCTGGCGTGAAGCTCGGCGTTTTCATTGCCGCCTAACGGGGATTCCGTTATCTCATCCTGCGCCAGCTGCTCTTCTATTAGTTGTAGTACAGCTTCCTGCATCGCATTGCTTATATTAAAGTTGACGCGCAGCTGGCCAGGGCCGATTTTCCGCACGCCTGACTCATCATCGCTTAAAAGCAAGCCCGAGGCAGTAAGATTAGACGGATTATCCGTTAAAAACAGATCAAATTCTTGACTTGCCAGTCGTTCATCCGGCGTGATGCAGGCCGCGCCCCAGTTTTCTAACTGACGCACCACGATGTTGCGAATCTCGTTTGAGGTCACATCCACCATCGCCACCACGTCATCCAGCAGGCGCTCTTCATCTTCTTCCTGCGGATTGACGGCCATTTTCACGTGCAGAGAGTAGCGAGTGCCGAGCGATTCACGTGCTTTGATATTCAGGTGGCCGCCGAGCTTACGCGCCAGCTGATCGCACAGCCAGAAGGTCAGGGCGTTAGCCTTACCGTAATGATCGCTTTGTGTGTCATTCAGGAACGGGAAGTGCAGATTATCAATTTCACTCGTCGTGACGCCTTCACCGGTGTCCAGAATGCGGAACGTCAGGCGATCTTCTGCCGACTCGTCGGTGCTCACTTCGAGGGTGATCTTGCCGATCTGCGTGGTGGTCACGGCATACTGAATAATCATCAGCAGAATGCGACGTAGCGCTTCGCGATCGCCATGGCGTTCGTCATTCGCCGGTAAATGGTTGTTGATCAGCAGCTGCAGACCTTTACGCTTGATCACCGGCAGGACTTCCGGAACCACTTCATCGATCAGATCCTGAATGGAGAAGAGGGAAGGCGTACCTTTCCAGAAATCATTCTCCAGCATGTTCGCTAACTGGATCTCATCCACCATACGAACCAGCGAGTCGGCCTGGCAGGCAAGCTGGTGGCTTTCAGAGGTGTTTAACGCCGCCGCCTGGGTTGCCAGCGTTTTTAACGGCTGTTTGAAGGCGTCGCCAATATTCTGCATAAAGGCGGCGCGCCCCTGCTGGTTCTTCTCATACAGCCTTTGCGCCTGCTTGAGTTTCTTATTCACCAGCACTTCGCGATCCTGGTCGCGGATAATGAAGATTTGCGTGCGTGGGGCTACCTGACTGCGGAACTGACGGATCTCGTACAGTTCATTATTGATGGTGGCCTGAATAACCCCCTGGTGCTGATCCGCCATGGTGGTGATGTTCTGCAGGTTAAGATGCGGCAGCAGATGGTCTGCAATTTTATTGCTCATCACCGTGCGGTTCGCTTCCTGATCGTGGACTAATACGCCCAGCGGCAGCACGGAAACAATCTCTTCATTGAGCGCGCGTAACACGCGAAGTTCATTCGTGTTGCCCGCGGTAACCGCAGAGGCGTCGCTATGACGTCCCGGCTGGAAGCGGAAGGTGCTGTAGCCAAACAGGGCCAGCGCCAGCAGGCCGATATTCAGCAGCAACGGCAGCAAAATATTTTGCAGGGTATCGAGCAGCAGGGTGCCAAACGGTACCTGCCACACCAGGCGCATGCCGGTTGAGTTCAGTGACGAGGCAATTTCAATTTTCGAGCCGTTAAAGGAGATGGTGACGCTCTCTGCGGCCTCTTTGTCCGACGCCGCGCGCATGTTCTGGGTACTGCTGTCTGGCTCCATACGGAAGCTGTCGAGCGGCATATCCGGCGGGATCAAATCATTAATAGGCAAATCAAACGCCACGACCGTCGCCAGATGTCCCGGCTGGTTGAACGTGGTACGCAGGGTAAAATAGTGACCATTTTGCCAGGCCAGGCGGCGCAGCGATGAGAAACTTTCACGCTCATCAAGGGCATTCGCCTGCTGCAGCATTTCTGCACGGCGGGAATCGACAATGCCGCCAACGGTCGTCTCTTTAAAACCAGAAGAGAGATCTTTCAATGGCAGCGTCGAGATCAGGATCATGCTGTTGTCCTGACCATTCAGATAGTACATCGACCACGGCACCGTCTCGGCACCCCAGAGGGTATCCAGATAGGTTGAAATACGCTGCGTCATCTCAAGCGTTGCGCTGTCGTGAGAGCCAAAGATAAGCGCCTCAGTCTTACGCTGCGGTTTTTCGAGATAGTAGACATCCTGCTTAAGCCGGGTCTCCTGAAGCCCATCCCCGGATGCGCTTGCAGGCGCTGCGGCAATATTGTCGTAAATCTGCCAGGTGGCGTAGCGCCAGGTATCAATGCGCTTGTGGACGGCATGAGTGATATCAACCACCTGGTAGCTCTTGTCCTTCAGCCAGGCGTTTACCGCGCTCTGCACCATCACGCCCAGGGTGACTAATAACACAACGATCAAAAGAAGAAAGAAACGGGTGATGCTCCCGGGAAGAAGGGAGAATTTGCTCGGGGCGGTAGTTTCAGTCTGACTCATTGATATCTTTAACCCGTAATGGTCGTGCTCTGTGGCGATAGGGCAGTATAAAGGGTAATACCTGAATTTCCAGCGCCACTGGCCTGGAACAGGCGACTTTTTCAGGGAACACTGCGGAAGAGGCGATGTGCGTTAAAAGTGTACAAGTTCACGATGCGTGTACAAATAAAAGAAACTTCTCGCCAGTAAATAGCACGAATTAACAAGAAATTAAGTTTCTGCTGAATTTTTACACGTTGGTTGACCCTCGTAACGGGATTAGTTAATAGTCGTTACAATTTCGTGCTGGTAGCACATAAAAAGAAAAGTTACGTAAAGAAGGGTAAAAAAAAACCGAATGCGATGCATTCGGCTCAATTAGGGATAAACAGACATTCAAAACTGAATGACGGTAATAAATAAAGTTAATGATGATAGCGAGAGTTATTTTAGAGATTAGGTGCGATCTTGTTTTGTCATTCAGTGCTGTAACGATTTATATCACAATTCATTGAAATTTAATGAAATAATATTAATTTTGATAATAAATGCTAATTTTCTAAGCTATTTGTGCTTTGTAAAAGTTCCTTGGTATTAACATTTTGAAACATGTTGATAGATGAATGAAACATCTTCAAAGTTTTCGTATCATATTCGCATTGGATTATTCTGTAATTTTGCGGAGAATGAAATTGCCGACTGGTTAATGAGGGTTAGCCAGTAAGCAGTGGCAATTATAAGGCATATAACAGAGGGTTAATAAAATGAAAGTTAAAGTACTGTCCCTCCTGGTACCAGCACTGCTGGTAGCAGGCGCAGCAAATGCGGCTGAAATTTATAACAAAGATGGCAACAAATTAGATCTGTACGGCAAAGTTGATGGTCTGCACTATTTCTCTGACGACAAGAGTGCTGACGGTGACCAGACCTACATGCGTCTTGGCTTCAAAGGTGAAACTCAGGTTAACGATCAGCTGACCGGTTACGGCCAGTGGGAATACCAGATCCAGGGCAACACAACAGAAAGCGACAACCAGGCCTGGACCCGTGTGGCGTTTGCTGGTCTGAAATTCGCTGAAGCGGGTTCTTTCGATTACGGTCGTAACTACGGTGTGATCTACGACGTAACATCCTGGACTGACGTGCTGCCAGAATTTGGTGGTGATACCTACGGTGCAGACAACTTCCTGCAATCTCGTGCTAACGGCGTGGCAACCTACCGTAACCAGGACTTCTTTGGTCTGGTGGATGGCCTGAACTTTGCTCTGCAGTATCAGGGTAAAAACGGTAGCGTAAGCGGTGAAAACGACACCGGCCGTAGCACCCTGAAACAGAACGGCGACGGTTACGGTGCGTCCCTGACCTATAACCTGGGCGAAGGCTTCAGCATCGGTGGTGCAATGTCTTCTTCCAAACGTACCGCCGATCAGAACAACACGGCTAACCCAGCCCTGAAAGGCGAAGGCGATCATGCCGAAGTCTATACGGGTGGCCTGAAATACGATGCCAACAACATCTATCTGGCCGCGCAGTACTCTCAGACTTATAACGCAACACGTTTCGGCAACTCTCAGAGCAGCAGCGATATCTACGGTTTCGCTAACAAAGCGCAGAACTTCGAAGTGGTTGCTCAGTACCAGTTCGACTTCGGCCTGCGTCCATCCGTGGCTTACCTGCAGTCTAAAGGTAAGGACATCGAAGGGTATGGCGACCAGGATCTGCTGAAATATGTTGATGTGGGTGCGACTTACTACTTCAACAAAAACATGTCTACCTACGTGGATTACAAAATCAACCTGGTTGATGAAAATGAGTTCACCCGTCAGGCCGGTATCGGTACTGATGATATCGTCGCGCTGGGTCTGGTTTACCAGTTCTAATCGCGTCGTAGTATGACTTAGGGGCCTGGTGGCCCCTTTTTTGTGCGTGTTTTTGGATCTCACAATTGACCCGTTTTGGTGTACTCTTGCCGCCCTGGCATGAGGATAATAATGAATGGATATGACTTTTTTACGCGCCAGCTTTCTGGCTATGCTTTTTTTCCTGACCGCATGTAACGATCCCGCCCCCGTGGCGAAAACCGACGCACCCGCTGCCACGGTGCTCGAAGGCAAAACGATGGGCACCTTCTGGCGCGTCAGCGTGATGAATCTCGATAAAACGCGCACGGAAGAACTTCGCGGCAAAATCCAGTCTCAGCTGGACGCCGACGATCAGCTGCTGTCGACCTACAAAAATGACTCGGCGCTGATGCGCTTTAACCTCTCCACCAGTACGTCTCTGTGGCCGGTGAGTGAAGCGATGGCTGATATCGTCACCGAGTCCATTCGCGTGGGATATAAAACCAACGGTGCGATGGACGTGACCGTCGGGCCGCTGGTGAATCTCTGGGGATTTGGCCCGAATAAACAGCCGGTGGCGACGCCCGATCAGGCGGCTATTGATGATGCCCGTGCCCGGACAGGGCTGCAGCATCTGACGGTGATCAATCAGTACGGCCAACAGTACCTGCAAAAAGATATCCCCGATCTGTTTGTCGATCTGTCGACGGTAGGGGAAGGCTACGCGGCGGATCACCTTGCCGCGCTGATGACGCAGGAAGGCATTTCGCGCTATCTGGTCTCCGTGGGCGGCGCGTTAGTCAGCCGGGGCATGAACGCCAGCGATAAACCGTGGCGCGTAGCGATTCAAAAACCGACCGATCGGCAAAATGCCGTGCAGGCGATAGTCGATATCAACGGACATGGCATCAGCACCTCCGGGAGTTACCGTAACTATTACGAGCTTGACGGGAAGCGCATCTCGCATGTTATTGATCCGCAGACCGGGCGGCCGATCGCGCATAATCTGGTCTCTGTGACGGTGATTGCGCCGACGGCGCTGGAAGCCGATGCCTGGGATACCGGCTTAATGGTCCTCGGCCCGGAAAAAGCGAAAGAGGTGGTTCGTCAGGAAGGGCTGGCGGTGTATATGATCACCAAAGAGGGCGACGAGTTTAAAACCTGGAGCTCGCCGCAGTTCAACAGTTTCCTGGTGAGCGACAAAAATTAAAAAGCAAGGTTGCGGGTTTTTTATCAGTGGCACTCAGGCACGCTACAGGTATGCTTGTAAGAGGAGCTGATGATGAAAAATCCAACCTATATGACCGATGAGGAACGCTGGCAGGCTGTACTGGCTCGCGATCCGCGTGCTGACGATCAGTTTGTCTTTGCCGTGCAAACGACGGGGATTGTCTGTCGTCCGTCCTGCCGGGCACGTCACGCCCTGCGTAAAAACGTCCACTTCTATCCTGATGTTCACCATGCCATTGAGGCAGGGTTTCGCCCGTGCAAGCGCTGTATGCCGGATAAACGCGATCCGCAGCAGCAGAAGCTGGCGAAAGTGGAGCACGCCTGTCGCCTTCTGGAGCAGGATCCTGCGTTAACGCTGGACGGTCTGGCGCAGCAGGTGGCCATGAGTCCTTTTCACTTCCACCGGCTGTTTAAGTCCGTTACCGGAATGACGCCAAAAGCCTGGCAGCAGGCGGCGCGCGGTCAACGTCTGCGCACGGCGCTTGCCCAGGGGGATACCGTTACCGATGCCGTGCTGGCCGCAGGCTTTCCCGACAGCAGCAGCTATTATCGTAAAGCGACAGATGCGCTGGGTATGACGGCGAAGCAGTACCGCAAAGGCGACGTGGCGGTGCAGTACGCCATCGATGACTGCTCATTAGGACGCTGTCTGGTTGCTGAAAGCGAGCGGGGGATTTGCGCAATATTGCTCGGTGACGACGATGCCGAATTAGCCGGGGAGCTGGCGACGCTGTTTCCAAAAGCAGAGCCCGCGCCGCAGGAAGATGCCTTCGCGCAGCGTATCCACCAGGTGATTGCCAGTATTGATAACCGCGCAGCGCCGCTTGAACTGCCGCTGGATATACGCGGAACCGCGTTCCAGCAGCGAGTCTGGCAGGCCCTTCGTGAAATTCCCTGCGGTGAAACGGCAAGTTATCAGCAGGTGGCGCAGGCGATTGGACAACCCAACGCGGTACGTGCCGTCGCGGGAGCCTGTGCGGCAAACAGGCTGGCGATTGTGATCCCCTGTCACCGCGTTGTCCGTAACGATGGCGCACTGTCGGGTTACCGATGGGGGACGGCGCGAAAAGCGCTATTGCTAAAACGTGAGGCGAAACGCCAGGAGGGATAATGCTCGATCTTTTTGCGGATGCGGAACCCTGGCAGGAACCACTGGCACCGGGGGCGGTTATTTTGCGTCGCTTCGCGCTCTCCCGTGCGGCGGCGCTGCTTGCGGGTATAGAAGAGGTGACGGCGGTTTCCCCGTTTCGCCATATGGTCACGCCGGGCGGTTACACGATGTCGGTGGCCATGGCGAACTGCGGCGAATTAGGGTGGGCGACGAATGAACGAGGCTACCTGTATGCGCCTAACGATCCCGCGACCGGCCAGCCGTGGCCCCCGATGCCTGCGGTTTTTCAGGCTCTCTGCCACGAGGCTGCCGTTGCCGCTGATTATCCTGACTTCCGACCGGATGCCTGCCTGATTAACCGCTACGCCGTCGGCGCGAAACTCTCCCTGCATCAGGATAAAGATGAACCCGATCTCCGCGCGCCCATCGTCTCGGTATCGTTAGGGCTTCCTGCCGTCTTCCAGTTTGGCGGATTACGCCGTAACGATCCGCTCAAACGCATTATGCTGGAGCATGGCGACGTGGTGGTGTGGGGCAGGGAATCGCGGCTGTATTATCACGGCATTCAGCCTCTGAAACCCGGGGTGCATCCCCTCACTGGCGAGTACCGTTTTAACCTGACGTTTCGCCAGGCAGGGTTTAGTAAACAAAAATAAGAATTATTCTTGATGTACACGCCGGGCAGTTTACACTGCTGGCTGATTTTTATTGTCCGGATTGCCTGCATGCAACTACTTCTCCTTGTCTGGCGTCAGTATCGCTGGCCCTTCATTGCCGTCATGGCGTTAAGCCTTGCCAGCGCCGCATTGGGTATTGGCCTGATCGCGTTTATTAACGTGCGGTTGATTGAAATGGTCGATACCTCACTCTCTGTTTTGCCAGAGTTTCTCGGCCTGCTGCTGCTGTTGATGGCGGTTACGCTTGGCTCTCAGCTGGCGCTAACCGCGCTCGGCCACCATTTCGTTTTCCGTTTGCGCAGCGAATTTATCAAGCGGATCCTGGACACTCAGGTTGAACGGGTGGAGCAACTTGGCAGCGCCTCCCTGCTGGCGGGGCTGACCAGCGACGTGCGGGCTATCACCATCGCGTTTGTTCGTCTGCCGGAGCTGGTGCAGGGGATCATTCTGACCTTTGGCTCGGCGGCTTATCTTGCCTGGCTCTCCAGTAAAATGCTGGCGGTGACCGCTCTGTGGATTGCCATTACCATCTGGGGCGGCTTTGTGCTGGTGTCACGCGTCTATAAACACATGGCGGTGCTGCGCGAAACGGAAGATAAACTGTATAACGATTACCAGACGGTGCTGGAAGGGCGCAAGGAGCTGACCCTGAACCGCGAGCGCGCCGAGTATATCTTCAATCACCTCTATATCCCGGACGCGCGCGAATATCGGCATCACATCATCCGCGCCGATACTTACCACCTGAGCGCGGTGAACTGGTCAAATATCATGATGCTGGGTGCCATTGGCCTGGTATTCTGGATGGCGAACAGCCTGGGCTGGGCGGACACCAACGTGGCGGCAACCTACTCACTGACGCTGCTGTTTTTACGCACGCCGCTGCTCTCGGCGGTCGGCGCATTGCCCACCTTGCTGAGCGCACAGGTGGCGTTTAACAAGCTCAAAAAATTCGACCTCGCGCCATTTAAGGCGGAATTCCCGCGCCCGCAAGCCTTCCCGGACTGGCATACGCTGGAGCTGCGCGACGTGACGTTCCGCTATCAGGACAACGCCTTCTCCGTGGGGCCGGTCAACCTGACGATTCACCGCGGTGAACTGCTGTTCCTCATCGGCGGTAACGGCAGCGGTAAATCCACGCTGGCGATGTTGCTCACCGGACTCTACCAGCCGCAGTCGGGCGAGATTTTGCTGGACGGTAAGGCGCTGAGTGCCGGGAAACCTGAGGACTACCGCAAGCTCTTTTCGGCGGTATTTACCGACGTCTGGCTGTTCGATCGGCTGCTCGGCCCTGAAGGGCAGCAGGCCAATCCTGTGCTGGTGGAAAAATGGCTGGCACAGCTGCAGATGTCGCACAAGCTGGAGCTTCAGGACGGTAAAATTCTCAACCTGAAGCTCTCTAAAGGGCAGAAGAAGCGCGTGGCGCTGCTGCTGGCGCTGGCGGAAGAGCGCGATATCATTCTGCTGGACGAATGGGCGGCGGATCAGGATCCCCACTTCCGCCGTGAGTTCTATCAGGTGCTGCTGCCGCTGATGCAGGAGATGGGCAAAACCATTTTCGCCATTAGCCACGACGATCACTACTTCATTCACGCCGACCGTCTGCTGGAGATGCGCGATGGCAAGCTGAGCGAATTGACCGGTGACGAGCGTGCGGCGGCCTCGCGTGATGCGGTGGCGCGCACGGCCTGATGCCCTCACCTTAACCCTCTCCCACAGGGAGAGGGGATAGATCGTGGCCGTAATGCCGTTTTTTTCTTCATCCCGTCCCGTTGTTTATTCTTATTTACATATCCTCGCGCTATGCTTAACGCCAACTCATTTAATGGATTTATGATTGATGTCGGTATTAAAGAAAAACAGCGCCAGGCAGCGCGATCAGGAGCGTGCGCGACTCATCTGGCTTCTCACGACCGATAAAGCGGTCACTTCTACGTTATTAGGCAAACTGACCCTGGCTGAGCAATATGATGTCGGCACTTTAGCCGACGATATTGCTGAGGTAGGTGCGCTGGTTGCTCATTTACCCCCGCCGGATCTGGCGGATACGCTCGAAGCACTTCCCTCCGAAGAGCGTCACGCCCTGTGGCGTCTGGTGCAGGATCACGAGCGCGGGCAGGTACTGCTTGAAGCTTCGGAAAACGTCTGGGATGACCTGATCGACGAGATGAGCGACCGGGACATTCTCGATGCGCTGCAAACGCTGGATATCGACGAACAGATTTACCTTGTACAACACCTGCCGCGTAACCTGACCGGTCGCCTGCTGGCCTCCCTGCCTGCCGATGAGCGCGCGCGTGTCCGTCAGGTGATGCACTACGAGAAAAATAGCGTCGGCGCGATCATGGAGTTTGGCGTTATCACGGTGCGTCCGGACGTCACGCTCGGTACCGTGCAGCGCTACCTGCGTCGCCTGGGCAAGATGCCGGATAACACCGATAAACTGTTCGTTACCTCGCGGGATAAAACCCTGCTGGGCGAGCTGGAGCTGAAAACGATCCTGCTTAACAGCACCCAGCGGCGAGTCAGTGAGGTGATGGAAAACGAGCCGATGGTCTTCTCTCCTGAAGACGATGCTGAAAAAGCGGCACGTACCTTCGAACGTGACGACCTCGTGAGTGCGGCCGTCGTGGATTCCGTCGGCAAGCTGATGGGCCGTCTGACGGTTGATGAGATCGTTGACGTGGTCTACGAAGAGACCGATAACGACCTGCGCGCGCTCGGGGGGATCAGTGCCGAAGATGACGTCCACGCCTCCGTCGGTAAGGCGGTGAAAACGCGCTGGGCGTGGCTTGCCATTAATTTGTGTACCGCCTTTATCGCCTCCCGCGTAATCGATGGCTTTGAACACACCATTTCACAGCTGGTGGCTCTTGCGTCATTGATGCCGATTGTGGCCGGGATTGGCGGCAATACAGGAAACCAGACCATTACGATGATCGTCCGCGCGCTGGCGCTGGAAAATATTCAGCCCGGCAATTTCGCCTTTCTGATCTTCAGGGAGATGGGGGTGGCGCTGATCAACGGCCTGGTGTGGGGCGGCATTATGGGGGGCATCACCTGGTGGCTGTATGACGATATGGCCTTAGGCGGGGTGATGATGCTGGCGATGGTGCTGAATTTACTGGTGGCATCGATGATGGGGGTCATTATTCCACTGACCATGACCAAGCTGGGGCGCGACCCCGCGGTGGGGTCGAGCGTGATGATCACTGCCATCACCGATACCGGTGGTTTCTTTATTTTTCTTGGGCTTGCAACGCTTTTTCTGCTTTAAGACGACGTTTAATGCGGGCGGGAAGCAGTGCCATGAGGATAATCCCCCCCAGCACGCCAATCGCCAGGTTACCGGTTGATACCGTTGCGGCGACCGTCACCAGCATCACGACGGTTTCCGCAACCGGTGCATTTTTTACCGTTGCGGGCTGAATGCTGTGCCAGCTGAAGGTTCTGATGGCGACTATCGCCATAATGCCTGCCAGCACCGCCATCGGAATTTTAGCCATCACGTCGCTCAGCGCCGTCACCAGCACCAGTAAAACGATACCAGCCGCTAACGTTGAAATACGGCTTCGGCCTTTCCCCATCTCCACGTTGACGATGGTTTGTCCAATCATCGCGCAGCCTGCGATCCCGCCATAGAGCCCGGCCAGGATATTGCCCACGCCCAACCCGATGCTTTCACGGCGTTTACTGGACGGGGTGACGGTCAGTTCATCCACCAGCTTCGCCGTTAGCAGTGACTCCAGCAGCCCGACGAACGCAATGCTTAACGCGCACGGCCAGATAATGCTTAACGTTTCTATGTTCAGGGGGACCAGCAGTTGCGTCAGTCCCGGTAACCCGCCACTCATCGAGCCTTCATCACCCACCGTCGGCAGAATTTGCCCGCTGGTAACGGTGAACAACGTGAGCACCACTATCGCAATCAGCGGGGAAGGGATGCTTTTGATATAGCGCGGCACCCACAGCACGATAAGCAGCGTGAGCACGAACAGGCCGACGATTAACGGGCTTCGGCTCCAGAAGTGCGGAACCTGAGCAAAGAAAATTAAGATGCCGAGGGCGTTAACAAACCCGGTCATCACCGACTGAGGGATAAAGCGCATCAGCCTTGCCATGCCCAGTGCGCCAAACAGTATTTGGATCACCCCCGCCATGAGAACCGCCGGAAGAATGTACTGCACGCCGTGCTGGTGCACCATCGGGCCAATAACCAGCGCCACGGAACCGGCCGCCGCCGTGACCATCGCCGGACGACCGCCCAGCACAGACAAAGCAAAACACAACACCACGGAGGCGATCAGGCTGACTTTGGGATCAACGCCTGCAACCACCGAAAATGAGATCACTTCAGGGACCAGGGCCAGGGCGGTAATGACGCCCGCCAGCGTTTCACGCATCAGAAGTTTTGGCGAGCTAAGGACCGTGGTGACGCGGTCTTCGCCGGGTACAGCAGAATGGGGTAAGGACATAACTCTTCGCAGATTAGGGCAGGCTTCCGTGCGCGCGATCACAAAACGCCACATACTAGCCAGTAAACCCACGATTTACCAGCCACATCGATAATTCCTTACAAACAACCCACCATTAAATTTCACAATTACAATAATTTCGTAACCTTTAAACAATATTTAAAAGTTGTTACCGTGCCTCCGCAGCTTTTTTCACCTGCAATTTCCACGCATCAAGCACTTTTACACTAAGGCATAAATTATGAAAAAAATGACTGCCATGCTCTTTTCTCTGGCCGTGGGGCTTAACACCGTCTCTATGGCGGCGAAAGCTGACACCCCTAAAGAGCAGGAAACGGACGTCCTTTTAATTGGTGGCGGTATCATGAGCGCCACGCTGGGAACCTATCTGCAAGAACTTCAGCCGGACTGGTCCATGACCATGGTCGAGCGCCTTGATGGCGTGGCGCAGGAAAGTTCGAACGGCTGGAACAACGCCGGTACCGGACATTCGGCACTCATGGAACTGAACTATACGCCGCAGAAAAAGGACGGTTCCATTAGTATCGAGAAGGCGGTAGAGATCAACGAAGCGTTTCAGATCTCACGCCAGTTCTGGTCTCACCAGGTCAACAGCGGCGTGATGCATGACCCGCACTCCTTCATTAACACCGTACCGCACATGAGCTTTGTGTGGGGCGAGCAGAACGTCAACTTCCTGCGCGCGCGTTACGCTGCGCTGCAGCAGAGCACGCTCTTCCGTGGGATGAAATACTCTGAAGACCACGCTCAGATCAAAGAGTGGGCGCCGCTGGTGATGGAAGGTCGTGACCCGAACCAGAAAGTGGCCGCGACCCGGACCGAAATTGGTACCGACGTTAATTATGGCGAAATTACCCGTCAGCTGGTGACGTCTCTGAAGAAGAAAGAGAACTTCAACCTGCAGCTCAGCACCGAAGTGCGTGGTTTTAAGCGCAACGCGGATAACAGCTGGAGTGTGACCGTTGCCGATCTGAAAAACAACGAAGCCGAGCACGTCATCAAGGCGAAGTTTGTCTTTATTGGTGCCGGTGGGGCGGCGCTGAAACTGCTGCAGGAGTCCGGTATTCCTGAAGCTGACGACTATGCGGGATTCCCGGTTGGCGGTCAGTTCCTGGTATCCGAGAACCCGGAAGTGGTGAATCGTCATCTGGCAAAAGTGTACGGTCAGGCTTCCGTCGGTGCACCGCCGATGTCTGTTCCACACATCGACACCCGTATGCTTGACGGTAAGCGCGTGGTGCTGTTCGGACCGTTCGCGACTTTCTCCACCAAGTTCCTGAAAAATGGCTCCCTGTGGGATCTGCTCAGCGCCACGACCACCTCTAACGTCAAGCCGATGATGGACGTGGGTCTGGATAACTTCGATCTGGTGAAATATCTCATCAGCCAGGTGATGCTCTCTGACGAGGAACGCTTCGAGGCGCTGAAAGAGTACTATCCGCAGGCGAAGAAAGAAGACTGGCGTCTGTGGCAGGCGGGACAGCGCGTTCAGATCATCAAGCGTGACCCGAAAGAGGGCGGCGTGCTGCGTCTGGGTACGGAAGTGGTGAGCGATAAGGATGGCACGATTGCCGCGCTGCTGGGCGCGTCACCGGGTGCATCTACTGCTGCGCCAATCATGCTGCACCTGATGGAAAAAGTGTTTAAAGATAAAGTTGCCAGCCCGGAATGGCAGGCGAAGCTGAAAACGATTATTCCATCCTACGGTACGAAGCTGAACGGGAATGTCGACGCGACGGAGCAGGAGCTGGAATACACCAGCCGCGTATTGCAGTTGCAATATGTGAAGCCGCAGGCAGCGGATGCTGCGCCAAAGGCGGAACTGAAGCCTCAGGCGGAAAACAAACCGGTTGCGGATATCGCCCTGTAAGGTAAAAGCAAAACGGTAACATTCGTTACCGTTTTTAGTGTTGTAGGTCGGGTAAGGCGAAGCCGCCACCCGACTTAATTTCAACGTACTACCGCTTGTCCGACATTCTCATCCGCTTTCCATACGCGGTATTTCACTTCTACGTTTTCAGGCGTATACACCACGACAGGCAACTTGCTGTTATAGCGCAGCAGACTGTTATCACCCAGATATGCCGTTACAAATTTCTTCTCTTTCTTGCCGTCCGGGCACGCCATCATGGTGGAGACGGGGGAGGTCACTTTGTCGAAGACGTAGTAATCGTAGCCCCAACCTTCCAGCGTTTTGCTCTCCAGTTGGCCGCCCAGTCGGTGCTGGTTACAGTCCACTTCCAGCGTTTTACCAATCAACAGCTCCACTTTGTAGTTCGCTTCGTCCTGCAGAACCGGTAGCTGAATCACCTGACGTTTCATCCCTTTGTCCGCTTTCGGATAGGGGGCAACTTTTTCCAGCGGCTGCTCTTTTTGGGTTTCGCTGGCGAAAGCGCCGGTGCTGATGCACGCGGCAATCAGGGCGATGGCAAATTTAGGTGCGTTTTTCATTGTCATTCCTTTATGTCAAAACGAGCCGAATCAGATTAGCATAACACTTATGAATGATTAGCGTCATTTACTTACATTTTCAATATAAGTGGTGTAATGAACCTGACTTGCACTATAAATCCAGTTTTTTGTGCTGAAATGGTATCTGGCGGCAGATCGTGTTATTTTGAACGCCACATAATGTTATTCATCTGTAAAGGGAAGAGAGATGGTTCGTGCAAAACTGAAAACACCTGAAGGCCGCAAGTTCCTCCTGGCGCTACTGGTTGTGTTTATGATTGCGGCCGCGTGCGTGGGGCGGGCAACCATTGTTGGCGTTATCGAACAGTACAACATTCCTCTCTCCGCCTGGACCACCAGCATGTATGTTCTGCAATCGGCGATGATCTTCGTTTACAGCCTTGTCTTCACCGTTCTGCTTGCTATCCCGCTGGGCATTTTCTTCCTGGGTGGACGTGAGAAGCACTAAGCGCCGACGTGCGATAAGGAAGCCATCCTGCGGGGTGGCTTTTTTATGCATAAAAAAAACCAGCCATAAGAGGCTGGTTTTCAATGTGTTTTTGGTCGGCACGAGAGGATTTGAACCTCCGACCCCCGACACCCCATGACGGTGCGCTACCAGGCTGCGCTACGTGCCGACGCATAAAAAGATACTACTCGATTCCGTTTCGAATGCAAGAGAATCTGTCGCTAACTGGTTTATAATTAATCAGTTAGCGATAAAGCGCTTCTCATCCGTCAGGACCTGCAGCAACAGGCTCAGCTGCGGTTTCTGGTCCTTCAACCGTTCACCCTGTAGATTATACGTCTGGTAATTTCCGTTACTGTTCAGCACCAGCGTCAGCGTCGGTGTGGTCACCGCCAGCGTGTTACCGTCTGCTGATGTCACCCAATTATGGCGGCGCGCGGCGCTGAAAAGATCCTGCCCCTGCGAATACTCGTTTGCTGGCGTACTGACGTGCAGCAGGCGTTGCATCAGGGTCGTCATAACATCTTTATGTTCAGTGAGCATATTGATGCGCTGCGCCGGCGTTCCCGGCCAGTGGATCACCAGCGGTACATGCAGGTTCGGGCGTGACCAGCTCATGCTCTTCGTTTCGTCGCCGAGCGGTACACCATGGCCTGCGGTCACAATCACGACAGTGTTATCGAGCTTGCCTGATTCGCGTAGCGCGTCAAGAACGCGGCCGATCTGCGCGTCAACATTGCTGGCCGCACGGCTGTATCGGCGGGCAAAGCCAGTCTGGTTGCTGTCGTCAAGCGTGGTGCCGTTAAAGGCCACCCACGAGAACCAGCGGTTATCTTCCTGGGCGTAGCGCTGCAGCCAGTTTATCCACTGGTTTGCGGTCTGGGTATCAGACTGGCTCTGCGCAGCAGGCAGCGAGAAATCAGACAACAGCGCCTGGCGGTAGAGTGGGCTGTTAAAGCCATCGGATGAGAACAACCCTAACTGATAGCCTTGCTGATTCAGTCCGGTAATTAGCGCCGCAGGAATGCGTGCAGCCAGAACGCCATCCATGTATCCGGCAGAAATGCCATAGAACAGGCCAAAGATGCCCGCATCGGTAGTGTTCCCGGAACTCATATGCTGGGTGAACGAGACGTTTTGACTCGCGAAATCGGCCAGCGCAGGCATCTGCTTCTCGTAACGGGAATAGTTCAGACCATCGACGGTAATCAGCAGGACGTTTTGTCCGCGGCCCATATCGCGATAGCGCAGTTCACTCAGCGGATACTGAACGCTGACCGCTTCCGGATTACCCTGTTCGACCAGACGACGCTGATACTCCTGGGCATCTAACAGGCCGTGTTTCTCAAGGAAACGACGGGCCGTCATGGGGTACGAGAGCGGCAGGTTGGCACGCTGCATCGTAATGGGGCGATAGAAGTTCGCATCCGCCCAGATGTACATGATGTGCGAACTGATAAATGAGATGAAAAAGAGTGCGGCGACGGGCTTCGCGTAGTGGCGGCGTCGGGTCAGGCTGCGGAGCTTTTGCCAGCTCCAGGTGGCGAACAACATCTCAATCAGCAGGATCACCGGGACGCTGATAAACATCAGCTGCCAGTCACGAGCCGTTTCGTTCTGGTCAGGGTTGATCACCAGTTCCCAGACGATAGGGTTAAGATGCAGGTGGAAACGGGTGAACACTTCACTGTCGATAAGCAGCAGCGTCATCCCTGCTGTGGCAAGGATCGCGGATAAGAACCGCATCAGACGCTGCGACATGACGATAAACGTCAGAGGAAACAGGATCAGCAGATAGGTGGCGAATACCAAAAAGCTAAAGTGACCGACAACGCTTATCCAGGAGTAGATACGCCCGGTTAGCGTGGTTGGCCAGTCTGCGACAAACAGATAACGACAGCCAATCACCGCCGCTAACAGAATGTTAAACAGGGCAAACCAGTGTCCCCAGCTGACCATCTGGGAGACTTTTTCACGGTAGCGCTGACGATTCGTCACCATAAACTGTTGTTCGTTTCCCTTAATGGGCTTGGTCGTTGCTGACGGATGACTGTAACGCCTGGGCGAAAGATTTTGCGATCGCCTGACGCTGAGCCGGAGCAACGCTGGTGTTGATAAGGTTGGTGACCATATTTCCCAAAACCATCAGGGAGAGATCGGCCGGCGTTTTATGTTTTTCCAGTACGTTGACCAGCTCACTGAGCAGTTGTTCAACGTGTTCATCACTGTAGCGGGAATGTTGTGGCATAAATCAAAATCAGTTTGTTGATGAAAGGGCAACATATTACCGTAGCAACAGCTTTTTTTCCCCTTTTTTATCTGTTGTTGCACACATGTCCTGGTGGTGGTTGAATACCGCCCGGTCTAAAAGGAGAGTTTATCATGAGTCTGGAAATCAACCAGATTGCCTTGCACCAGCTTATCAAGCGTGATGAGCAAACCCTTGAAGTGGTGCTACGCGATTCGTTACTGGAACCCACGGCGACCGTTGTGGAAATGATGGCTGAGTTGCATCGCGTCTACAGCGCCAAAAATAAAGCCTATGGTCTGTTCAGCGAAGAGAGTGAACTGGCTGATAGCCTGCGCCTGCAGCGTCAGGGGGAAGAGGATTTCCTGGCGTTTAGCCGCGCGGCCACCGGGCGTCTGCGCGACGAGCTGGCAAAATATCCGTTCGCTGACGGCGGCATCGTCCTGTTCTGCCACTATCGCTACCTGGCGGTAGAGTATCTGCTGGTTACCGTGCTGAATAACTTGAGCAGCATGCGCGTGAATGAGCAGCTGGATATCAGCTCGACGCATTATCTGGATATCAACCATGCGGATATTGTGGCGCGGATTGATTTGACCGAGTGGGAAACCAACCCGGAATCGACCCGCTACCTGACCTTCCTGAAAGGGCGTGTGGGCCGTAAAGTGGCCGATTTCTTTATGGATTTCCTCGGCGCCAGCGAAGGACTTAACGCCAAAGCGCAGAACAAAGGGCTGTTGCAGGCGGTAGATGACTTTACGGCTGAGGCGCAGCTCGATAAATCTGAACGCCAGAACGTGCGTCAGCAGGTTTACAGCTACTGCAACGAACAGCTGCAGGCGGGGGAAGAGATTGAGCTGGAGTCGCTGTCAAAAGAGCTGGCGGGCGTCAGCGAAGTCAGCTTCCAGGCGTTCACCGCAGAGAAAGGCTATGAGCTTGAAGAGAGCTTCCCGGCGGATCGCAGTACGCTGCGTCAGTTAACCAAATTTGCCGGGAGCGGCGGTGGGTTAACCATCAACTTCGATGCCATGCTGCTGGGGGAACGTATCTTCTGGGATCCTGCCACCGATACGCTGACCATCAAAGGCACGCCGCCAAACCTGCGCGATCAGCTTCAGCGTCGCACCTCGGGCGGTAAATAATCGCCATAAAAAAACCCCGCCGAAGCGGGGTTTTTCTCGACAGGTTTGCGATTACGCGCGAACGAAGTCGATGTGAGTCAGTTTTGGCTTGAACGCGTGACGCTGAACAGCCTGAACTTTCACTTTTTCTTCTTTACCGCCAACAACGATGGTCAGAACTTCGCTGTAGAATTCAGCTTTGGTCTGCAGGTTCCATACTTTGTCGTGATCCAGTTCGATTGCAACTGGAGCAGCTTCGCCACCGTAAACGATAGCCGGGAACTTGTTAGCGGTACGCAGGCGGCGGCTCGCACCCTTACCCTGCACGTTACGTACTTCTGCTTCGATAGTGAACATTGATTTCTCTCTGTATTTAAAACCCTACTACAGGCGACCCAGCAGCAGGTGAGTGTTCTGCCCCACGGATGTGAAGCGGGCGGCATTTTATACTCAAACGCCGCTCACATCAATGAAAAGTCCTGCTAACCACGCAATTCGTTTGCCCGACGATAGCGACCTTCATAGTCAAAGACCTTCTCACGTACCTGCCAGAACTGGCCTTTCTTGCGGGCGACAACAAAATCCGGATGGCGCAGCAGCGCCTGCTGATGCACGATATCTGCCACGGTGATCCAGCGCAGCGGCACGCCAGGCGTGCGGGTATGCGGGCGGATAAACAGTTGCTCAAATGCCGTGCGCTGGGCTGGCGTCTGTACCCGGAACCGCTCGCTGACGTCAGCGCCGTCCTCGTCGTAATAGGTAATTTTTAGCCACTCGCCTTTTTCATCCGCGCCCGGCTGTAAGGCCATGCCGGAACAGCGCAGCACCAGCGCATCTTTCAGCTTCAGCGCCGCTTTCAGCATGTCGTCCGGGTCGACCAGCACCGTGTCGCACTCACGGCAGCGGCGGGCGGCAATGTCATTTTCGGCGTTGCACTGTGGACAGTTTTTGAAACGAAAACGGAAATCGCACTGCTCGCGATGCCCGTCATCATCTTCAAACCAGCCCTGACAGCGGCGGCCAAAGTGTTCGATCAGCGTGCCGTCGGCGGTGGTTTTCCCCCAGAAGGTGTTGGCAAACCCGCAGGCTGGACAAAACACCTGTACCGGCACGTTGTCACTTTTGCCTTTTGGCGTGCCCACTTCGGGAGAGTAAAGATCGTGCGGGTTACCGGCGTAATCGAGGATCAGACAGTCAGTTTTGCCCGGTGCCAGGCGCAGACCACGACCGACAATCTGCTGATACAGGCTGACGGATTCCGTCGGGCGCAAAATCGCAATCAGGTCGACGTGCGGGGCGTCAAAACCGGTGGTTAGCACGGAAACATTCACCAGATAGCGGAACTGCTGGGCTTTAAACGCCTCAATCAGTCTGTCACGCTCAGGGCCGGGCGTTTCGCCGGTAATTAACGCAGCGTCGTCAGCGGGGAGCAGTCCGGTAATTTCTCGCGCGTGCTCGACTGTCGCGGCAAAGATCATCACCCCTTTGCGCGTCGCGGCAAACTCCTCAATCTGGCTGATGATATGCGGCGTTATGCGCTTTTGCTTATTCAACTCCTGGTTGAGATCCGCTTCGCTGAATAAGCCGTTGCTCTGCGCCTGTAACCGGCTGAAGTCGTACTGTACCACCGGCATATCCAGCCGCTCGGGGGGCGTCAGGTAGCCGTGTTTAATCATGTAGCGCAGCGGAAGTTCGTAGATACAGTCGCTGAACAGCGCTTTTTCATCGCCACGCACCATGCCGTGATAATGAAAGCGGTAAATCCAGCCTTTGCCCAGGCGAAACGGGGTTGCCGTCAGGCCCAGCAGGCGTAAGTGAGGGTTCACCTCTTTCAGGTGCGTGAGGATTTGCTGATACTGGCTGTCGTCGTCATCGCTGATGCGGTGACACTCGTCGACAATCAGCAGCGAAAATTCGCTGCGAAACAGATCCAGGTTGCGGGCGACCGACTGCACGCTGCCAAAGACAACCTTACCGTGGCTCTCTTTACGCTTGAGCCCGGCGGCGAAAATATCGGCCTCCAGCCCCAGCGCGCAATACTTGGCGTGGTTTTGCGCGACCAGCTCTTTGACGTGCGCCAGCACCAGCACGCGGCCACGCGCCAGGCGGGCCAGCTCGGCAATGACCAGGCTTTTGCCTGCGCCGGTCGGGAGGACAATCGCCGCCGGTTCCCGGTGTTTGCGAAACCAGGCGAGGGTGGCGTCAACGGCTTCCTGCTGATAGGGACGAAGTGTAAAAGTCATGGTGTCTCAGTTTCGTTAATCCGCATATAGTATGCCACGAAACTTTTTCCCTTGAGTGGCGCAACCAGACCATTATACTGAACCGTTCCTGACTGCTTCTTTTTCGGACGCACGGTCCGACTTCCAGCACCATTAAGGCTAAAAAGATTTCATGCGACTTGATAAGTTTATCGCTCAGCAACTCGGCGTAAGCCGCGCTATTGCCGGGCGCGAAATTCGCGCCAGCCGCGTTACCGTGGATGGCGACATTGTGAGAGACAGCGCTTTCAAACTTCAACCTGAGCATCAGGTTGAATACGACGGCAATCCGCTGACCCAGCAGAACGGCCCGCGCTACTTCATGCTCCACAAGCCGGAAGGCTACGTCTGCTCAACGGACGATCCCGATCACCCGACGGTACTCTATTTCCTCGACGAACCGGTGGCACATAAGCTGCATGCCGCGGGCCGCCTCGACATCGACACCACCGGGCTGGTGCTGATGACCGACGACGGGCAGTGGTCACACCGTATTACTTCCCCACGTCACCACTGCGAGAAAACCTATCTGGTCACGCTGGAGTCGCCGGTTGCGGATGACACGGCAGAGCAATTCGCGAAAGGCGTTCAGCTGCATAATGAAAAAGACCTGACTAAACCGGCGGTGCTGGACGTGATCACGCCGACGGAAGTCCGTCTTACCATCAGCGAAGGGCGTTACCATCAGGTTAAACGCATGTTTGCCGCAGTGGGTAACCGCGTTGTCGGTCTGCATCGCGAACGTATTGGCGCAATCGCGCTCGATCCCGACCTGGCGCCTGGCGAATATCGCCCGCTGACGGAAGAAGAGATCGCCAGCGTCGGTCTGCCTTCGCACTAATTTCAGGAGATTTCTGTGACCACCAGGCCACACTCGTCGTTCAAAATTGTCTTCATTCTTGGCCTGCTGGCCATGTTGATGCCGCTGTCTATAGATATGTATCTGCCCGCGCTGCCGGTCATTTCCGCGCAGTTTGGCGTACCGGCAGGCAGCGCACAGATGACGCTCAGCACTTATATTCTCGGCTTTGCTCTCGGCCAGTTATTGTACGGCCCGATGGCCGACAGCCTGGGGCGCAAACCGGTTATTCTGGGCGGAACGCTGGTCTTTGCCGGGGCGGCGGTGGCCTGCGCGCTGGCGCAAACCATCGATCATCTGATTTTCATGCGATTTTTGCACGGTCTGGCCGCTGCTGCAGCGAGTGTGGTGATCAACGCCCTGATGCGTGATATCTACCCGAAAGAAGAGTTCTCCCGCATGATGTCGTTTGTCATGCTGGTGACGACGATTGCGCCGCTGATGGCTCCGATGGCCGGTGGGGCGGTTCTGGTGTGGTTTAGCTGGCATGCGATTTTCTGGATCCTGGCGCTGGCTGCACTGCTGGCCTCTGCAATGATTTTCTTCTTTATTGATGAAACGCTTCCTGCCGAGCACCGCCAGAAATTCCACATTCGCACCACAATAGGTAACTTTGCCTCGCTGTTTCGCCACAAGCGCGTGCTGAGCTATATGCTGGCAAGCGGGTTCAGCTTCGCCGGGATGTTCTCCTTCCTGAGCGCCGGGCCGTTTGTTTATATCGAGCTGAACCATGTTTCTCCGCAGCACTTCGGCTATTATTTTGCGCTCAATATCGTCTTCCTGTTTGTACTGACTATTATTAACAGCCGCTTTGTCCGGCGGGTCGGCGCGCTGAACATGTTCCGCGCCGGGCTGTGGATACAGTTTGTGATAGCTGTCTGGCTGGTGGTCAGTGCATTCCTGGGCGTGGGCTTCTGGGCGCTGGTGATTGGCGTGGCGGCCTTTGTGGGCTGCGTGTCGATGATATCCTCAAATGCGATGGCGGTGATCCTCGATGAATTCCCGCATATGGCGGGAACCGCATCGTCACTGGCGGGGACGTTCCGCTTCGGCATTGGCGCCATCGTCGGGGCATTACTGTCTATGGCGACCTTCACCACGGCCTGGCCTATGCTATGGGCGATGGCGTTTTGCGCAACCAGCTCCGTCCTCTTCTGTCTTTATGCCAGCCGGCCACGGAAAGCGGCTCATTGATGAGCAGATAAGGCCCGACAGGGCCTTTTTTGTTGATACATATCAACCAAACCCGCGTTCGTTTATCCCGTGTTTGTTTATTTTATGTAAAATCTATTTATGTAAAAAGTCACATCATTGTATTCAAAAAGGTTGAGTTAGATCGCAGAAACGGGTACATATAGCGCCGACGCGAACCTCTATACCGATAAAAAAGCGCTGAATAGTGCAGGTTAGCGATGATGTGTTACTATAAATGTAAATAAATTGTGAAGTAAATTTTGCTTCCGGGGAACGAACGTGAATACATTACAACTCTCCATTGTCCATCGCTTGCCCCAGAGCTATCGCTGGTCGGCGGGTTTTGCAGGTTCGAAAGTTGAACCGATTCCGCAAAACGGCGCGGGCAGTGACAATTGCCTCGTGGCGCTCAAACTGTTGAGCCCAAGCGACGAAAATGCGTGGCGGGTGATGGAGCGTCTCAGTCAGGCCCTGACGGATATCGAAGTGGACAGCTCCGTACTGGAGTGCGAAGGCGAGCCGTGCCTGTTTGTTAAAAGCCAGGATGAATTTGCCGCCACCTGCCGTCTGAAAAACTTTGGCGTTGCGATTGCTGAGCCTTTTTCCGGCCAGTACCCGTTCTGAGCGCTAGTCTGCTGCCAGCAGCTGGCGCGTGTAGCTCTGCGTTGGCGCAGTAAAAACGCGCTGGCATTCCCCCTGTTCGACCACCTCACCCTGTCGCAAAACAATCACCTGATGGCATAGCGCCCGTACCACCTGCAGATCGTGGCTGATGAAGATATAGGCCAGCCGATGCTTTTCCTGTAGCCCTTTCAGCAATGCCAGAATCTGCGCCTGGACGGTTCTGTCCAGAGAGGAGGTGGGTTCATCCAGAATAATCAGCTCCGGTTTCAGGATCAGCGCACGGGCGATGGCGATACGCTGGCGCTGCCCGCCGGAAAATTCCGCCGGATAACGGTGACGGGTATCGGGATCTAAGCCCACTTCGGCCATCGCCTGTATGACCTCCTGCTCACGCTGCTGCGCGTTCAGGCCGGGCTGGTGAACGCGCAAACCCTCTTCGACAATCTGCAACACGCTGAGGCGCGGGTTAAGCGAGGAGTTGGGATCCTGAAACACCACCTGCATACGCGGGCGCACCGGCAGCATCTGGCGGCGGTTCCAGCGGTGCAGCGGCATGTCGTCAAAAAGGATCTCGCCCTGAGAGGCAATTAAGCGCAGCAGTGCCAGACCGGTGGTGCTTTTACCCGAACCGGATTCGCCCACCAGCCCCAGGGATTCACCGGGACGCAGCGAGAAGCGGATATTTTTCAGGACCGGGTTTGGGTCGACGATACGCCGCAGAATGCCTTTGCGGATCGGGAAGGAGACGGACAAATCCTCAACGCGCAGCAGCGGAGTGCTGTCCGCCGTGAGCGGAACCGGGTCGCCGGAAGGTTCGCTGTTGAGCAGACGTTGCGTATAAGGGTGCTGTGGCGCGTTTAGCAGCGTGGATGCGCTATTCTGTTCAACGCATCGGCCGTTTTGCATGACCGCGACGCTGTCCGCCAGCTTTTTCACAATACTCAGGTTGTGCGTGATAAAAAGCAGGCTCATGTTCAGCTCGTCGCGCAGCTCCCGCAGCAGCGTCAATATTTGCGCCTGCACCGTCACGTCCAGCGCCGTCGTCGGCTCGTCGGCAATTAACAGTTCGGGCCGGGTGAGCAGAGCCATGGCAATCATCACTCGCTGGCGTTCACCGCCGGAGAGCTGATGCGGAAAATCATTCAGCCGTTTGGCCGCATTGCGTATGCCCGTCCGTTCAAGACAATCCAGTATTTCCCCTCGCGCAGCCTCTTTGCGCATGCCCCGGTGCAGAGACAAGACTTCATAGAGCTGTTTCTCCAGGGTATGCAGGGGGTTGAGAGAGACCATGGGCTCCTGGAAGATCATGGCAATTTTATTGCCGCGAATACCGCGCAGGGTATGTTCGTCGGCATGAAGCAGTGAACTGCCGTGAAAAAGAATATCCCCCTGCGGATAGCTCGCCGGTGGTGAAGGCAGCAGCCGCAGGATAGAGAGCGCTGAAACACTCTTACCTGAACCGGATTCCCCCACCAGGGCCAGCGTTTCACCGCGCTGGATCTGCAGCGACAAATCGGTGACCACGGTGCGCGTCTCACCCTGTTTCGAGAAAGCAATCGACAGGTTATCAATACTGAGAAGAGGCTGGGTCATCTTATACCGCCTTATTGGGGTCAAAGGCATCGCGCACGGCTTCGCCAATAAAAATCAGCAGCGAAAGCAGCACGGCCACGGAAAGAAAGGCGGTGATGCCTAACCACGGTGCCTGAAGGTTATTCTTGCCCTGCAGCAGCAGTTCGCCGAGCGACGGTGAGCCCAACGGCAGGCCAAAGCCCAGAAAATCCAGCGAGGTGAGGGTGGTAATGGAGCTGCACAGAATAAACGGCAGGAAGGTGAGCGTGGCCACGACGGCATTAGGCAGCATATGGCGGAAGATGATCCCCCGGTCGCTCACCCCAAGCGCCTGCGCGGCGCGAATATAGTCGAAATTACGGGTGCGCAGGAACTCCGCCCGCACGACACCTACCAGCGCCATCCAGCCGAACAGAACGGTGATGCCGAGCAGCCACCAGAAGTTCGGCTGTACCACGCTGGACAGCAGGATGATCAAAAATAGCGTTGGCATACCGGACCAGACTTCGATGATACGCTGGCCCCACAGGTCAATTTTCCCGCCGTAGTAGCCCTGAACGGCACCCGCCACCACGCCCATCACGCTGGAGAAGAGTGTCAGCATCAGCCCAAAGAGAATTGAAATCCGTGTGCCATAGAGAATGCGTGCCAGCACATCGCCACCGTTAGCGTCCGTCCCCAGCCAGTTTTGCGTCGAGGGCGGGGAAGGGAAGGGGGTCGTGGTGGCAAAGTTTATGCTGTTCGCACCAAAACGCACCGGCGCCCAGAGGGCCCAGCCGTGCTGCTCAATCTGCTGGCGCAGCCACGGATCCTGATACTCCGCCGGTGTTGCAAACGGGCCACCAAAGTCGCTTTCGCTGTAGTTAGCCAGCACCGGCACATACCAGCGGTCGTTAAAATGCACCAGCAGCGGTTTGTCGTTGGCGATAAGCTCCGAACACATGCTCAGGACAAACAGGACGGCAAAAATCCACAGCGACCAGTAGCCGCGACGGTTGTGGCGAAAACGGGCCCAGCGGGCCTGGTTGACGGGGCTTAAACGCGGCATCAGCGGCCCTCAAAATCAATTCGGGGATCGACCAGCGTATAGCTGATATCGCTGACGATATTCAGCAGCAGGCCAATCAGGGTGAAAATATAGAGTGTGCCAAACATCACCGGATAGTCACGCGACACGGTGGCCTCATAGCCCAGCAGCCCCAGACCGTTGAGCGAGAACATCACCTCTATCAACAGTGAGCCGGTAAAAAACATACTGATGAACGTGGCGGGAAATCCGGCAATCACCAGCAGCATGGCGTTGCGGAAGACGTGTTTCCACATAATCTGCTTCTCGCTGACCCCTTTGGCGCGGGCCGTGACAACATACTGCTTGCGGATTTCATCGAGAAACGCGTTTTTGGTCAGCATGGTCAGAGCGGCAAACCCACCGATCACCGTTGCCAGAACCGGCAGCGTGATATGCCAGAGATAGTCGGTGATTTTCTGATACCACGGCAGCGTGCTGAAATCGGCGGAGACTAAACCTCGTAGCGGGAAGATGTCGAAATAGCTGCCCCCGGCAAAGAAGACGATCAGCAGGACGGCAAACAGGAACGCCGGGATGGCATAGCCGATGATGATGAAGGTGCTGCTCCAGATATCGAAGCGGCTGCCGTTGTAAACCGCTTTACGGATCCCGAGCGGGATAGAGACCAGGTAGATAATCAGCGTTCCCCACAGCCCCAGCGTGACCGAAACCGGCAGGCTTTGCTTGATCAACGTTAACACTGACGCACTGCGAAACAGGCTATCGCCAAAATCAAAGCGGATATAATCCCAGAGCATCTTGAAATAGCGCTCGTGAATGGGCTTATCGAAGCCGTAGCGGTGGGTGATCTCGGCGATCACCTCAGGATCAAGCCCGCGCCCGCCGCGATAGTGGCTTTCACTGATATTCCCCACGCCGGTACGCGCATGGCTCGCGCCCATGCCTTCGCCGCCGCCGCCGGGCATACCGCCGTTGTTACCAAACTCAATAGCAGCAATCGCCTGATCGACCGGGCCGCCGGGGGCGATTTGCACGATAAAAAAGTTAATGGTGATGATGGCCCACAGCGTGGGAATGACCAGCAGCAGACGGCGAATCAGATAGGCACCCATGATGATTCCTTATCGCCGCTCAGCGGGCAGTCTGGCGGCTTTATTGACGTCATACCACCAGGTGTCAAAGCCCAGCGAGTAGACAGGGCGCACGGCAGGTACGGAGAATTTATCCCAGCGAGCCAGACGGTCTTCGCCCATATACCACATGGGCAGCATGTAGTAGTTCCAGGTTAAGACCCTGTCGAGGGCACGGCCGAGCGGCAGGAGTTTTTCTTTATCGCCCTGCGCCGCCACAATTTTCGCAATCAGCGCATCAATCGCCGGGCTTTTTACGCCTGGCGCATTGTATGAGGAGTCAATGTAGCTGGAAGCCCAGGAAATTTGCAGGTCCGAGCTCGGCCACGGCTGAGCCTGCCACAGACGCTGCATCATGTCGTAATCACGGTTGCGCATGCGGTTGGTGATCTGCGCGTTATCGACCTGGCGAATGTTCATGGTAATCCCCAGTCTCTCCAGGTTGTGCTTAAACGGCAGTACCCACTGATCGTTGCCCCCGGATGAGAGCAGCAGCTCAAAGCTGAGAGGCTTACCCGTTTTGGCATCCACGCGCTTTTGATTTTTAAGGTGCCAGCCCGCCTCATCCAGCAGCTTGCTGGCCTTAAGCAGGTTGTCGCGGTCGTAGCCGTCACCGTTTGAGGCCGGGGGCTGAAAGACCGTGGTAAACACCTCCGGCGGCACTTCCGCCTTCAGCGGGGCCAGCAGAACCAGTTCGTCGGCTTTCGGATAATCACGCGCGGCATATTCCGTATTCTGGAAATAGCTGTTCGCACGGCTGTAAGCCCCGTAAAACAGCGCTTTGTTCATCCATTCAAAATCAAAGGCCAGGGAAATCGCTTCCCGAACGCGGCGGTCAGCGAATACCGGACGCTGAATATTAAACGCCAGCCAGCGCGTGTCCTGGGCGGATTCGTTTTTATGCTCGTCTTTAACGATATAGCCTTTCGCGAAATTCTTGCCGATATAACGGGTTGCCCAGTTTTTCGCGCTGCTCTCCACGCGTAAATCGAAGGCGCCCGCTTTGAACGCTTCAAATGCGACATTATCGTCAAGGTAGTAATCATAGCGAAGGGCGTCGAAATTCCAGCGCCCACGGTTTACCGGCAGGTTTGCCGCCCAGTAATCTTTCACCCGGGAATAGACCACGTACTGCCCCATGCGCCAGTCGGTGATGCGGTAGGGGCCGCCGGCCAGCGGCGGCGTGGAGAGCGGGTCGCTGAGCTTATGCTTTTTCCAGAACGATTCAGGCATAACCGGCAGCGAAAACAGGCTGAGCATATTCTCTTTATTCGGCTCGCTCAGCTCAATGCGCACGGTCAGGGGGGCAATGGCGCGCACCGTTGCGCCTTTATACACAATGCGGAACTGGGGTACGCCTTCGGTCATAAATTTATGAAACGTAAAGGCCACGTCGCTGGCCTTAACCGGCGAGCCATCGTGAAAACGGGCCCGGGGGTTGAGCGAAATTTCGGCCCAGGCGAAGTTATCCGCATAGCGGACATTATCAGCAATCAGCGGATAGTAGCTGCCGGGTTCATCATCGGAGGTCACAAAAAGCGTATCGTAAAGGGATTCCGTTCGCGCCGCCGCGACGCCACGCAGGGCGAAGCGGTTAAAGTTGTCAAATGTTCCCGTGGCGGAGAGCGTGACCTTTCCGCCTTTGGGGGCGGCAGGATTGACGTAATCGAAGTGCGTAAAATTGACCGCGTACTTTGGCTCGCCAATCACGGCGAACGCGATGTTTTCTTTGATGGTTTGCGCCTGGCTCGACAGGCTTGCTAATACCAACAAAAGCAACATGAAGCGCATAAACATCTCGCGGCGGCTCCCTTTTTTACAGACCGGCTCAGTTAAGCTGAATAATAAGTGACGTCACAGGCAATGTGAAATTATTCGGCCTGAGACGACACCTTATTTTGCCAGGTACGGAACTGTTCCAGCGGCATAGGACGGCTAATCCAGTATCCCTGTAGGAAGTGGACGCCATGCTCACGCAGCCAGGCTGCCTGTTCCGGCGTTTCCACCCCTTCCGCAACGGTTAACATATTCAGCTTTCTTGCCAGCGTCAGCACAGCATCCAGCACCGGAGAGGTGACGGTTTCGGTGCCAATTGCGTTGACAAACCCACGGTCGATTTTCAGGTAGTCCATGGTGAAATGTTCAAGATAGATCAGCGCACTGTGGCCGGTACCGAAATCATCAATGGCGATTTCGAATCCTTCGTTATGTAGCCATTCGAAGAGGCTGCTGGCTTCCCGATGGTTAAGCATGTCGCGCTCGGTGATCTCCAGCACGATCTGGAAGTAATCTGGCGGCAGTAAGCTTTTGAAGGTGCGCATATCATCTTTGAAGCTTTCCGCATGCAGATGCCCCGGCGCGATATTGATCCCCAGTTTTGCGCCCGGCGGCAGCACGGTTTGTAACACCGGCGCATCGCGAATGATGAGGTCAAACAGATGCAGCGTCAGCGGGACAATCAGTTTTTGCGCTTCGGCAAAATTGATAAAGGCGTCCGGTGGGATCTCACCCATGGTCGGGTGTTTCCAGCGCATCAGCACTTCAACGCCCCGCATCTGAAGTGCATCCGTATCCACCACTGGCTGATAAACCACATAAAACTGACCGCGCTTGATGGCGCTCAGAATTTCTTTGCCCGGGTTGAGACGCAGGGTGAGGATGTAGAAGTTAAGCGACCCTGCCGCAATCCCGCATAACAGTCCGAAGAACAGGGCGAAGAGGATCTCGTCGCTCGTCCACTCCCTGGCGTACAGTTTGATGGTCAGAGGGACCTCTGTGAGCGTCGCGGTGCGCGCAGGCGTTTGATGTAAATCACGCGCCCTGACGAGGGTGCTTGAGGCGGTGGATAATGCATTGTCGCCGATGATAATCGCGATGCCGGCAAACTCTTCCTGGCGCGCGGTATAAAGCAGGTACGGCGTCAGGTTGAGATTCACCGAGGTGAATACGCCGCCGTCCTCCACTAACGGATTACGATACCAGATGGCAATGGCGGGTCTGTTGGGCAGCATGGGCGTGCCGGGCAGCAGTGCGATATCAATCTGCTTGTTGATGTGCAGTTCGGGTATCAGCTCCTCCATCGGCGTATTCATCGGCCCTGTGGCTGACGAGCAGAACGCCATTTTGTTTCTGACCAGCAGAAAGGCGCGCACGTTGATGCTGAAGGCCGCGCGCGAGGTAAGCTCCGCGTTAACGTCCTGGCAATTATTCAGCGTGAGCGGCTGGAGTACGTCGATCGAGGTTTTCAGCTCCTCGAAATAGTTCTCCATGTAGATGCTCACATCCTTAATTAGCGTATCGAATCGGATTTCCCGCTTATGGTAGCTCCAGAAAAATTGCAATGATCCCAGTAGGATAGCCGCGATCAGGCCGGTAATAATGCTGAAGAACAGTATCTTGCGATGACTGGCGAAGTAGCGGGTGAGCATAAACGTCGTGATTCCTGAATTGCCGCTGATTATATTCAGTGTAACGGGCAAAAAAAAGCACCGCCTAAGCAGTGCTTTTTTTTATTATATCGCCAGCCAAGGGATAACCAGCGATACAATCATGATATTAACTGCGTGTCAGTACGCGGCGCGCTTCGTTGTAGCGCTTCTTCCAGTACGGTTCGTTCATGCTGGAGATGGTGACGCCGCTGCTGGTGGAGGCATGTACAAACTGGTCATTACCAATGTAAATGCCAACGTGTCGACCTGTTGAACCAGCACGGAACAGAACTAAGTCACCGGTGCGCAGCTTGGTGCGGGAAATTGACTTGCCCATCTCCTGCTGTTCGTAGGTCGAACGCGGAAGATCTAATCCAAATTGCTCACGGAACGTACGTTGTACAAAACTGGAACAGTCAATACCTTTTTTAGTATTGCCGCCAAGACGATAACGCACGCCTTTCCAGTCAGCATACTGGTCCATAATACGGGACTTCACGTCCAGATTACGTACCATATTTTCAAATTCATCCTGAGAAGCTTGCAGTGAAGAGGAATCTTCCGTTCCCACAACACGCGTCTCAGGATGCATATTCTTTGCGGTGTTCGATGTACTACATGCAGATAACAGTACCGCGACTGCTATCGCCGGGATCCCCCGTAAGATATATCTCAGAAACGGTTGAGATTTGACCATTTTGTTTATTTTCCCTTGAAGTCCTTAACGACAAATATCGTTATAAAAATGCCAAACGTGACGAGACTAATTATCTGTACACAATGAGACAATTGTTTCTGATGACATTTGTGGCACAGCGCACAAAATTATTCACCATCGAAATAATTATCCCTATGGGGCAAAACGAGTTCGAGATTAACCGATTGCCTGGGGTATTGCGAGTAAAAAAACCGTTTTTTTTATAAGAAATTGTGATACAGAAAGTAAAAATGGGCAATTGCTCAAAATAGCGGCAGATCCGCAGCGTTATCGCGCAATTGCTTCATTTTTATCATGAATACGATGACGAGAATATGACAGCGTGAAAGGATCGGGGGACGTGATCTATCAGGGATCGCAATGATCCCTGACGGTTAACGTTAAAAAACGGTAGTTATTTGTTTAATACTTGTTGCTTTCTGCGCGGGAGATAGCGATCAAAAACGGCAATCAGGCGATCGCTCAAGGGGGTCATCAGCACCCACGGCAGACCAATCAGCACTGCTGAAAGAGAACCCACGACAATATCCGTCAGCCAGTGAGCGCCAATCATCACGCGCGGGAAGGCAAATATCACCACAATAAGCAGGGCAATAGTGAATGCCTTCTTGCCGAAATAGCGCAGCATGAAACCCGAAAAAATAAGCAGCATCATGCCGTGATCGCCCGGAAAACTGTCTTTCGACGCATCTTTCGTTGGAATATGCAGCAATTCGCTGACGCGGTAAATATTCGGGAAAGAGAGCGACGGGCTGGCGCGTTTTACCGGCATCAGATGTTGCGCCAGCTGATTAATAACCACCGCAGCCAGAAGCATCACCAGACCGATGATCAGGATACGGCGACGCCCTGTGCCATCCTCTTTGAGCCAGAAAGAGAGCATCAGACCACCCATCGCCAGCAAGGAAATGCCGTCGAAGGCGCGGTTGTTGGTGATTGCCACCAGCCACAGGAACGCATCGCTCTTCACCAGCGCCTGGTTGAAGAAATGAAACAGGCCTGAATCCAGCGGGAACCAGAAACCGTGATTCGCCGGGATATACCAGGAGAAAAAGAGCGCCAGACCGGCGACATTAAGCAGTAATATCAGGGGAAATCGAGTTGTCATAACGTTCAGCATAGAGTGAAAACTGGGGCAACGTTAGCCGCCTGAACTTAAACGAAGCTTCAACAGGCTGGACTGCAGGGCATTCCAGTCGGCGTTAACCGCACTAATTAACTCTATTCGGCTATCCGGCGGCGCGACGTTTTGCGTTTCGATAAAGAAATCCTCGCCCTGACGGTTGATCCGCACCAGCCCGTCTGGCGTGCGCATAATGCCTTTTACGCGATCAAGCGGCGCAAGTCTGGCCCACTCAAGGATGCCTATGGTGTCGAAAACCGTATCGGCATCGAAAATCCATCCGCAGGCCTGATATCCCTGGCCGCTGTTCAGATTACGTCGCCAGCGCTGGTGCTCTGGCAGGCTAAGCGCCGCCAGTCCCTGTTTAACGGGATGGTGATGAGCATGCTCTGCGCTGGCCGGGAGTTCCGCCAGATTCTGGCGAGGCAGGTCGAGCAGGGCGCTATCGATTTTTCCCTGGGTGGTCTGCACGCGGGTACGATTGCCGCCGAAATGTTGCCACCACGCCTCAAGCGCGGCCTGGCTTTCCGCCGTGGCGCGATCTTCTTTATTAGCGACAATAACGTCCGCCGAGGCGAGCTGATCGCGGAAGTTCTCATTGGCCACCGCTTTTTCATCAAGCAGCAGACGCGGGTCGAGCAGGCACAGGGTGGCGCGCAGATCGATCCACGGCTCGTAGACCGGTGCGGTCAGCAAATCGAGGATCTGCTTCGGATGGCCCAGACCGGTAGGCTCAATCAGCAGGCGGTCCGGTTTACCCTGACGCAGCAGCGTATTGAGCCCGACCTGCATCGGCAGGCCATTGACGCAGCACATGCACCCGCCGGGGATCTCTTTAATCATTGCGCCACTCTCTGACAGCAGCGCACCATCAATGCCCACTTCGCCAAATTCATTGACCAGTACGGCCCATTTTTCTGCAGGATCTTTATTCGCCAGCAGATGGAGAATTGAGGTGGTTTTACCGCTGCCGAGAAAACCGGTGATGAGGTTCGTTTTGGTCACATGCACTCCAGACGAGAATTGTGATGCTATAACACTATTCTCTTATCCTGGCGAAAAACGTACCCAATGAGAAGGGGAAGGGCGAACGGAGGCGACGTCCGTTCGCGTTAAGCGCAATAATCGTTAAATATTTAACGTTTCTATAACAGCCTGACGGGCGCCGCGGCGGGTGATGCGCGCGTATGCCTCGCTTACCGCCTCAACAAATACGCTATTCTGGGGGAGATCGTGGCCAAAGACCTCGCTCAGCCCCAGCAGCGCGTTAACGCGGTCAGCGTCGTGGCTGGCCCCGACAATCGCGCGAATTTTATCGCTGAGGGGATCGCGAACATCAATCGCGTTGCCGCGTTCGTCGGTACCGCTGACGTACCGTATCCAGCCGGCAACGCCCAGTGCCAGAAGAGGCCAGTCGGTATTTCGCTCAAGGTGGATGCGGATGCCATCCAGCATCCGTTGCGGCAGTTTCTGGCTACCGTCCATCGCAATCTGCCAGGTCCGGTGTTGCAGCGCCGGGTTGGCGAAGCGCGCAATCAGGCTGTCGGCATAGGCGGTCAGGTCCACATCCTTTATACGCAGCGTAGGCGCCTGCTCCTCCAGCATTAACCGCCGGGCGGCTTCACGGAAGGCGGCATCCTCCATACATTCATTAATATGCGCGTACCCGGCGAGGTATCCCAGATACGCCAGGAAAGAGTGGCTGCCGTTGAGCATGCGTAATTTCATCTGCTCCCACGGCAGAACGTCCTGCACCATCTGGACACCTGCCACTTCCCACTCCGGACGCCCGGCAACAAAATTATCTTCCACCACCCACTGAATAAACGGCTCGCAGCTGATGGCACACGGATCGTCGACGCCGAGCGCATCGGCGATTTCTGCAAGCGAGGCCTCCGTCGCCGCGGGAACAATTCTGTCGACCATCGTGCCCGGAAAACTCACGTGGCCTTCGATCCACTCCGCCAGGGCCGGGGAACGTTTCTGCGCCATGCCAAGCACGGCATTTTTCACCACGTGGCCATTGTCAGGAATATTGTCACAGGAAAGCACGGTAAACGCTGGCAAACCTCGCTCGCGGCGGCGATGTAGCGCCTCGACCAGGATCCCAGGCGCAGAATGCGGTTCGGCGGGGTTGTCCAGGTCGTGCTGGATCCGCGCGTTTTGTCGATCCAGCTTACCGGTCGCGGGATCGATGCAGTAGCCTTTCTCGGTGATGGTGAGCGATACAATCGCCACCTGGGGCTCACAAAATTTCTCAATAATGGCGGACAGGGAGTCAAGCTTTGCATTCAGGCATTCATGAACGGCGCCGACAATGATTGGCTGATTTCCTTCAGCACCTTTCTCCAGCACGGTAAACAGATGATCCTGCGCGCGCAGCTGGCCCATCAGCACATCACCGCTAAAGAGGCTAATCTCACAAATCCCCCAGTCGCCGCCTTTTTCATTCAGCACCCGGTTTGTTAACAGCGCCTGGTGCGCGCGGTGAAATGCGCCAAAGCCAAAATGGACGATCCGGGAGCGTAATTGCTTGCGATCGTAGCGAGGTTGCTGAACATGGGCAGGAAGCGAGGTGGAGGCAATTGTCTTCATGAAATACACACCTGATTAACCATTAATTAACAATGCCAGTGTAAAGTTATATGACAGCAAATAAAATTGGTGAGCCGTAAATATCCCCGTTCTGTGAGTTAGATCAATCAACGTGTGGCGGTATGTTGACCCTGTACGCTAAACATGTATGGTAGTCGTCATTGCAGTAACACATATTGGTATAACAACTTTAGAGGGTGAGGCAATGGAACAAACCTGGCGTTGGTACGGGCCGAACGATCCGGTTTCTCTTGATGATGTGCGTCAGGCTGGCGCAACGGGTGTCGTGACGGCGCTGCATCACATTCCTAACGGCCAGGTCTGGCCGGTTGAGGAAATTCAACAGCGCCAGGCGCTGCTGGCGGAGAAGGGATTAACCTGGTCTGTCGTGGAGAGCATTCCGGTCCACGAAGATATCAAAACCCATTCCGGGGATTACCAGACCTGGATTGCGAACTACCAGCAGAGCATTCGCAACCTGGCGGCCTGCGGCATTGATACGGTTTGCTATAACTTCATGCCTATTCTGGACTGGACGCGGACCGATCTGGAATACCCGATGCCGGACGGCTCAAAAGCGCTGCGTTTCGACCAGATTGCCTTTGCGGCATTTGAGCTGCACATCCTGAAACGCCCTGGCGCCGACGCGGATTACACCGCTGAAGAGCAGCAGCAGGCGCTTCAATGGTTTAATGACGCGAGTGCAGCGGATATTGAAAAGCTGACCCGCAACATCATTGCGGGCCTGCCGGGCGCAGAAGAGGGATACACGCTGGACCAGTTCCGCGCGCGTCTGGCGGAATACGGCGATATTGATAAGAACCAGCTGCGTGAAAACATGGCTTATTTCCTGCGCGCTATCGTACCGGTTGCGGAAGAAGTCGGCTTGCGTCTGGCCGTGCATCCGGACGATCCACCGCGTCCTATCCTCGGTCTGCCGCGCATCGTTTCCACTATCGAAGATATGCAGTGGCTGAAAGAGACGGTCAACAGCATCTATAACGGCTTTACCATGTGTACGGGCTCCTACGGTGTTCGCGCGGATAACGACCTGGTGCAGATGATTGAAGCCTTTGGCGATCGCATTCACTTCACGCATTTGCGCGCGACCTGCCGGGAGGATAATCCTAAGACCTTCCACGAAGCCGCGCACCTGGGCGGAGACGTCAATATGGTCGCGGTGGTCGATGCCATCCTGGCAGAAGAGGCGCGTCGTAAGCAGGCTGGCGATGTCCGTCCTATTCCGTTCCGCCCGGACCACGGGCACCAGATGCTGGACGATCTGCGCAAGAAAACCAACCCTGGCTATTCGGCGATAGGCCGACTGAAAGGGATGGCGGAAGTGCGCGGCGTTGAGCTGGCGCTGAAGATGACGAAATACCCGGAGCTTCTTTAAGCTCTGTTGCCCGGTGGCGCTACGCTTACCGGGCCTACAAAAAAACCGGCCTGAGAGCCGGTTTTTGTGTTTTTGTAGGTCGGGTAAGGCGAAGCCGCCACCCGACAAACGCCGCTATCAGTCAGCGCGACCCATATAGCGTTTTTCTTCGATATGGATGCGGATTTTCTCGCCTGCGGAGAGGTATTCCGGCACCTGCACAACCAGACCGGTGGTCAGAGTGGCAGGTTTGTTGCGGGCACTTGCGGATGCGCCCTTGATGCCAGGTGCCGTCTCAACGATTTCCAGATCGACGGTCTGAGGCAGTTCCAGCGCCAGCAGCACGCCATCCCAGGTCAGAACCTGCATGTCAGGCATACCACCTTCAGGGATGAACAGCAGCTCTTCTTCAATCTGATCTTTGGTGAAGATATACGGGGTGTAATCTTCTTTATCCATGAACACGTACTCGTTGCCGTCGACGTAAGAGAAATCAACATAGCGACGGGTCAGGGTCACGGTATCGACAATATCGTCACCTTTAAAGCGCTCTTCCACTTTCAGGCCGGTACGCACATCGGCAAAACGCATTTTGTACAGCGTGGCAGCACCACGGGCGCTGGGAGCCTGAATGTCGATGTCTTTCACAATCAGCAGTTTGCCGTTGTAATTCAGTACCATACCTTTCTTAATTTCGTTCGCTCTTGGCATTGCAATAATCCTGTTTACGGGAGGTAAAAAATATCGCGCCAAATTACTCGTGCGCGGCCTTTCAGGCAAGCGGAATTCGTGGCTTTTGCTATCAACGCACAAAAGGTGTTACTGTGCGCCCGATGCCCGACTGCACGGGCTTCGTCACTGAGAGAGCATGTATGGATTGTCGTCCAGATTGCGGCGCGTGCTGTACCGCTCCGTCCATTTCAAGCCCGATACCCGGAATGCCGGAGGGCAAGCCCGCCAATACCCGCTGTGTTCAGCTCTCTGAATCCAACCTGTGTATGATCTTTGGTTCGCCCCTGCGCCCGAAGGTCTGCTCCGGGCTACAGCCTGGGGTCGAGATGTGTGGCAGTTCGCGTGCGCAGGCGATGCTCTATCTGCTTGAGCTGGAAGCGCTCACCGCGCCTTAAACGTCTTTGATTCTCGCCAGACAGCCAATGGTCAGCGTACACATCACCAGCGCAATCCAGAACACCGTGTGGTAGTTCCAGATCTCAGCAACGACCCCGGCCATGGAGCCTGCAATAATCCAGCCCACGCGCGTGGTATTAGTATAAAGGGTGGTCGCTGAGCCTGCCTGGCCCGGCATCAGATCCTGGAAGTAGAGCATGCCAATCCCCGCCAGAATCCCGATATAGATGGCGTTCAGCAGCTGTAAAGCCAGCAGCAGCCCCGGCGTATGGACCGTCAGCATACCGACGTAGAACAGCAGCCCGGCGACGGCCGCGATGCGCATCAAAAAACGTTTTCCGAAACGCTTCGCGTAATAGCCCGCTATCAGCATGGTCGGGATCTCCAGACCGGCAGCGGTGCCCATCATTATGCCGGCCAGTTTCTCCGGCAGATGCAGTTCATCAATAATAAACAGCGGCATGTTAATGATATACAGGCTGTTGGTGCCCCACATCAGCGTGCAGATAATAAACAGCAGCAGGGCATCGCGACGATTACGGCGCGGGGCCTCCAGAACGCCTGTCGCCACTTTGGGCTCTTTGCGCATTGACGGCAGGAAGCACCACACCATCGCACCGCACGCCACAAACGCGACCGCCGCGCTCAGGTACATCACCGTAAAGCCAAACCCCATCGCCAGCGCGTAAGCCAGCGGCGGGCCAATCACCCACGCCAGCGACACCTGAGCACGTAGGACCGAGCTGAACATCACCGCTTCACGCCCGGTATGGTCGGCATGCTCGCGGGCGAGGGCAAACAGCTGCGGGTTGGCGGTTGAGCCAAAGCTGCTCAGAAAAACCCCCACGAACAATAAAATGAAGTAGCTACGGTTCCATGCAAACAAAACGCAGGCCAGGACGCCCATCAGGCAGCAGAAAACGATCAGGCTTTTACGATCGCCTTTTCGGTCGGAACGGCCCGCCAGGAACTGGCTTACCAGGATGCCGATAATGGCGCTCCCGGTAAAAAAGAAGCCAACCATCGCAGGACGGGCGTGAACCTCGTTGGTCAGGAATAAGCTCAGCGTTGGGGTTTGCAACGCGCCAGCAATGCCCGTGAAGAAGGCAACAATCAGGAACGCCGTTGACGTCAAATCGAAGGGCTTCGGCGAGGTGGCCGCAGGGGTGTTATGCATGTTTTATAATTAGCGAGTAACAGAGAGGGGCGGAGTTTACGCCGTTAGCTAAAAAATAAACAGTGGGCGAGGTCAATGATGCCACGAAAAATCAAAATGGCATTTCAACTTCTCACCCTGCTGGCTGAACTTAGCTGAAACTGATTTGCTGAACTTCAGCAAAATTCAGCTGAATGCGGAAGAAATGTGCTGCATCTCTAAATTCTGAGATCGGAAATACGACTTTTCTTGCAAGACATTGCAGAAAGCGCAAGACTTTTTGAAACGTTTCAGCGCTATCTTGTTTTAGCAAACGGAGCAGGCTAGCGTATTTTTTCTCATGTAAGCTGAAACGATTCACTTTCAGCAGGAGAGGAGAACCATGTTCCAGTTATCTGTTCAGGATATTCACCCAGGCGCTCAGGCCGGGGATAAAGAAGAGGCTATTCGTCAGGTCGCCGCTGCCCTTGTGCAGGCAGGCAACGTCGCGGATGGCTACGTAAACGGTATGCTGGCGCGCGAGCAGCAGACCTCCACCTTCCTCGGTAATGGGATTGCCATTCCGCACGGTACAACAGACACCCGCGACCAGGTGCTGAAAACCGGCGTGAAGGTTTATCAGTTCCCGCAGGGCGTGCTCTGGGGCGAAGGTCAGGTAGCATATGTGGCTATCGGCATCGCGGCCAGCAGCGACGAACATTTGGGTCTGCTGCGTCAGCTAACGCATGTCCTGAGTGATGACGCCGTGGCAGAACAGCTGAAGTCAGCGACAACCGCTGAAGAGCTGCGTGCCTTGCTGATGGGTGAAAAACAGAGTGAAGCGCTGAAACTGGATAATGACACGCTGACGCTGGATGTTGTGGCTTCGGATCTGGTCACGCTGCAGGCGCTGAACGCGGGTCGTCTTAAAGAAGCCGGGGCGGCTGATGCCACCTTTGTGACGCGCGTGATTAACGACAAACCGTTGAATCTTGGCCAGGGTATCTGGCTGAACGACAGTGCTGAAGGCAACCTGCGCAGTGCTATCGCGGTGAGCCGTGCAGCCACAGCGTTTGACGTTGAGGGTGAGCCTGCCGCCATGCTGGTCACCGTGGCGATGAACGATGAGCAGCCAGTGTCGGTGCTGAAGCGTCTGGGCGATCTGCTGCTGAATAATAAAGCTGAAAAATTGCTGAACGCGGATGCTGCCACCGTGCTGGCTCTGCTGACCAGTGATGATGCGCTGACGGATGACCTGCTGACCGCTGAGTTCGTGGTACGTAACGAACACGGCCTGCACGCCCGTCCAGGCACCATGCTGGTGAATACCATTAAACAATTCGAAAGTGAGATCACCGTGGCTAACCTTGATGGTACGGGCAAACCGGCCAACGGCCGTAGTCTGATGAAAGTGGTCGCGCTGGGCGTGAAGAAAGGTCACCGTCTGCGTTTCACCGCGCAGGGTGCTGATGCTGAACAGGCGCTGAAAGCGATTGGCGACGCCATCGCGGCAGGTCTGGGGGAGGGCGCATAATGAGCAGACGTGTTGCGACTATTACGCTGAACCCGGCATATGACCTGGTGGGGTTTTGCCCGGAGATTGAGCGCGGCGAAGTAAACCTCGTGCGTACCACTGGCCTGCATGCTGCGGGCAAAGGGATTAACGTCGCGAAAGTGCTCAAGGATCTCGGTATCGATGTCACCGTGGGTGGATTCCTCGGTAAAGATAACCAGGACGGTTTCCAGCAGCTGTTCAGCGAGCTGGGCATTGCTAACCGCTTCCAGGTCGTTCAGGGCCGTACCCGTATCAACGTCAAGCTGACGGAGAAAGACGGTGAAGTAACCGACCTGAACTTCTCTGGCTTCGAAGTCACCCCGTCAGACTGGGAGCGCTTTGTTAACGACTCCCTCACCTGGCTCGGTCAGTTCGACATGGTGTGCGTCAGCGGCAGCCTGCCGTCCGGCGTGAGCCCGGAAGCGTTTACCGACTGGATGACGCGCCTGCGTAGCCAGTGCCCATGCATTATTTTCGACAGCAGCCGTGACGCACTGGTTGCGGGTCTGAAAGCGTCTCCATGGCTGGTGAAGCCGAATCGCCGCGAACTGGAGATTTGGGCTGGCCGTAAGCTGCCAGAATTAAAAGATGTGATTGATGCAGCCCATGCGCTGCGTGAGCAGGGTATCGCTCACGTCGTGATCTCGCTGGGTGCAGAAGGCGCGTTGTGGGTTAACGCTTCTGGCGAATGGATTGCCAAACCGCCGTCAATGGAAGTTGTGAGTACCGTTGGCGCTGGGGATTCGATGGTTGGCGGCCTGATTTACGGCCTGCTGATGCGTGAATCCAGTGAACATACGTTACGTCTTGCCACCGCCGTTGCAGCCCTGGCCGTGAGCCAGAGCAATGTCGGTATTACCGATCGTACCCAGTTAGCCGCGATGATGGCGCGCGTTGACTTAAAACCTTTTAACTAACAGCAGGAGAGGAATAATGAAAACGCTGCTGATCATTGACTCCGGTCTCGGACAGGCTCGCGCCTATATGGCGAAGACCCTGCTGGGCGCGGCGGCACAAAAAGCACACCTGGACATCATTGATAACCCGGGTGATGCTGAACTGGCGATTGTTCTGGGTGATAAAATCCCTGCGGACAGTGCGCTGAACGGCAAAAAAGTGTGGCTGGGCGACATTAATCGCGCGGTGGCACATCCAGAACTGTTCCTGAGTGAAGCGAAAGGCCACGCGTCGGTTTACAGCGCACCTGTCGCGACAGCACCGACCGCGGCTGCGGCCACCGGGCCGAAACGTATTGTGGCGGTAACGGCGTGTCCAACTGGGGTAGCGCATACCTTTATGGCGGCTGAAGCCATTGAAACCGAAGCGAAAAAACGCGGCTGGTGGGTAAAAGTCGAAACCCGTGGATCCGTGGGTGCCGGTAACGCTATCACCCCGGAAGAAGTGGCGGAAGCCGATCTGGTGATTGTGGCGGCCGATATCGAAGTCGATCTGGCGAAGTTTGCCGGTAAGCCGATGTACCGCACCTCAACCGGCCTGGCGCTGAAAAAGACCGCTCAGGAATTTGATAAAGCGCTGGCGGAAGCCAAACCTTACCAGGCTACCGGTGCGGCTAAAACCGCCACCGAAGGGAAGAAAGAGTCTGCGGGGGCCTACCGTCACCTGCTGACGGGTGTGTCTTACATGCTGCCGATGGTGGTGGCGGGTGGTCTGTGTATCGCGCTCTCGTTTGCGTTTGGTATTACAGCATTTAAAGAAGAAGGTACGCTTGCGGCTGCGCTGATGCAGATCGGCGGGGGTTCAGCGTTCGCGCTGATGGTGCCGGTTCTGGCAGGCTTTATCGCTTTCTCCATCGCTGACCGTCCTGGCCTGACGCCGGGTCTTATCGGCGGTATGCTGGCCGTCAGCACCGGTTCCGGTTTTATCGGCGGTATCATTGCCGGTTTCCTGGCCGGTTACGTCGCGAAGCTGATCAGCTCGAAGCTGAAGCTGCCGCAGAGTATGGAAGCGCTGAAACCGATTCTCATCATCCCGCTGATTTCCAGCCTGGTGGTGGGTCTGGCGATGATTTACCTCATCGGTAAACCGGTAGCGGGCATCCTGACGGGTCTGACCCACTGGCTGCAAACCATGGGTACGGCGAACGCGGTTCTGCTGGGCGCAATCCTCGGCGGTATGATGTGTACCGATATGGGCGGTCCGGTGAACAAAGCGGCATACGCGTTTGGCGTTGGCCTGCTGAGTACCCAGACTTACGCGCCGATGGCGGCGATCATGGCGGCCGGTATGGTGCCACCTCTGGCGCTCGGCCTGGCGACCATTATCGCCCGTCGTAAGTTCGACAAAGCGCAGCAGGAAGGTGGTAAAGCGGCGCTGGTGCTGGGTCTGTGCTTCATCACCGAAGGTGCAATCCCGTTCGCGGCGCGTGACCCAATGCGTGTACTGCCATGCTGTATCGTGGGCGGTGCGGTGACGGGGGCCATCTCCATGGCGATTGGCGCGAAGCTGATGGCACCACATGGTGGTCTGTTCGTCCTGCTGATCCCAGGCGCAATCACCCCGGTACTGGGTTACCTGCTGGCAATCATTGCCGGTACGCTGGTGGCGGGTCTCTCTTACGCGGTGCTGAAACGTCCGGAAGCGGAAGTGGTTGCAAAAGCAGCGTAAGCGATAAGCAACAAAAAAGCCGGGTGCTAAGCAACCCGGCTTTTTTTATGCCGCCTGTTCAGCGGTCTGCTGTGCCTTGAGCCACGCGATCTCTTCCGCCCAGATATCCGGATTGATGGTTTCCAGCACCATGGGGATACCGTCGAAACGGGCATCCTGCATAATAAAGCGAAATGCATCGTGACCGATATTGCCTTCGCCCAGGCTGTGGTGGCGGTCAACCCGGCTACCAAAGGCGCTTTTCGCATCGTTGAGGTGCATACCGCGCAGGTACTTGAAACCCACGATGCGCTCAAACTCATCGAACGTGTTTTTCGTTGCCTCGGTTGTACGCAGATCGTAACCAGCCGCAAACGCGTGACAGGTATCAATGCACACGCCCACGCGGGATTTATCTTCCACGCCGTCGATGATCGCCGCCAGATGTTCGAACTTAAAACCGAGATTGCTGCCCTGACCGGCAGTGTTTTCGATCACCGCGGTCACGCTGTTGGTTTTCTCCAGGGTGATGTTGATGGACTCAGCAATACGCGCCAGACAGGCGTCTTCGTCGATCTGCATCAGATGGCTACCCGGATGGAAGTTCAGCAGCGTCAGCCCCAGCTGTTCACAGCGCTGCACTTCATCAAGGAACGCCTCGCGGGATTTATCCAGTGCTTCCTGAACCGGATGACCGAGGTTAATCAGATAGCTGTCGTGGGGAAGGATCTGGCCCGGCCCGTAGTGGTATTTTTCACAGGCGGCTTTGAAATCATCAATCACGTCGGTGGTGAGCGGTGCGGCGCGCCACTGGCGCTGATTTTTGGTGAACAGGGCGAAAGCGGTTGCCTCGATTTCGGCGGCGCGAATGGCGGCGTTTGCAAGGCCACCTGCAGCGCTGACGTGCGCTCCAACATATTTCATAAAAAGACTCCTGTTAACCCGAAACGCTTATCATAACGGGTTAACAGGAGAACGACGAGAGGGTTTATGCCATCAGGCTGTGTACGGCGAGGTTAATCGCGCCGCCGCCCACAATCAGCCAGATAAAGAGCACCAGCGCCATCAGCAGCGGTTTTGCGCCGGCTTTTTTCAGGGCGCTGACGTGCGTGGTCACACCCAGAGCCGCCATCGCCATGGCCAGCAGCACCGTATCCAGCGTCACCAGCATATCCACGACCGCTTTTGGCAGAAGGTGGAACGAGTTAAAGATAGCGACCACGATGAACAGGATCGCAAACCACGGAATGGTGATTTTGCTTTTCTCGCTGCCACCTGCCGGAGCCAGTTGCTTAACCCGCGCGGCCAGGAAAATCAGGAACGGGGCCAGCATCATGACGCGCAGCATTTTGGCGATGACCGCGGCATTTTCCGCTTCCGGATTGATGGCGTGACCTGCTGCGACCACCTGCGCCACCTCGTGCATCGTCGAACCGATATAGATGCCGTAGGTTTCCGGGCTAAACCAGTGCGCCACCAGCGGATACATAGCCGGATAAAGGAAGATCGCCAGCGTACCAAAGATGACCACCGTCGCGACGGCCACCGTCACTTTACTGGCTTCAGCTTTAACGACCGGTTCCGTTGCCAGTACCGCTGCCGCACCGCAAATGCTGCTGCCTGCGCCAATTAACCAGCTGGTCTGCTTGTCCAGGCCAAACACCTTCTGGCCGATAAAGCACGCCAGCATAAAGGTGCTCGAAAGGGTCAGGACATCAATGGCAATCCCGCTCACGCCGACATCCGCAATCTGCGAAAAGGTCAGGCGGAAGCCGTAAAGAATAATGCCCAGACGTAATAAATGTTGTTTGGCGAAAATGACGCCCCCGTCGCAGGATTTCCAGATGTGCGGGTAGACGGTATTCCCGACCACCATGCCGAGCAAAATAGCCAGCGTTAATGCACTAAACCCGGCACCGGCCACTGCCGGTATACTGCCGCCCCATAAGGCCACACCGGTGATGACGGAGCTGAGCGCGAGACCCGGCACGAAGTGCCACACTGTACGATGATGTTGTAAGGTGAGTTCTGACATAACCTTCTCCTTTGTCTGGCTAAAGGTTACGGCGATCTGGCTTAAAAATAAAATTGATTATATACTTATAATCAATCTATATAAGTGGTAAGTGACCATGCACATTACATTGCGTCAGCTGGAAGTGTTTGCCGAAGTGCTGAAGAGCGGCTCTACGACTCAGGCGTCACAAATGCTGGCGCTCTCTCAGTCTGCCGTGAGTGCGGCGTTGACCGATCTTGAAGGACAGTTAGGCGTTCAGCTTTTCGACAGGGTAGGGAAGCGTCTGGTGGTCAATGAGCATGGCCGCCTGCTTTACCCGCGCGCGCTGGCTCTGCTGGAGCAGGCTATCGAAATCGAACAGCTGTTCCGCGAAGACAACGGCGCGATCCGCGTTTTTGCCAGCAGTACCATCGGTAACTACATCCTGCCGGAAGTGATTGCCCGCTATCGCCGGGATTTTCCCTCGTTGCCGCTGGAGATGAGCGTGGGTAACAGCCAGGACGTCATCAACGCGGTGATCGATTTTCGCGTGGACATCGGTCTCATTGAAGGTCCGTGCCACAACGTCGATATCATCGCTGAGCCCTGGCTGGAAGACGAGCTGGTGGTGTTTGCCTCCCCGGCCTCTTCTTTATTACAGGGCGAGGTGACGCTGGAGCGCCTGGCGCAGGCTCAGTGGATCCTGCGCGAGCAGGGTTCCGGCACGCGTGAAATTGTCGATTACCTGCTGCTGTCTCATTTGCCGCATTTCCAGCTGGGAATGGAGCTGGGGAACTCGGAGGCGATTAAGCATGCGGTGCGTCATGGACTGGGGATCAGCTGCCTTTCCCGACGCGTGATTGCCGAACAGCTTGAGACGGGATCGCTGGTGGAAATTCCTGTTCCATTGCCGAAACTGGTGCGCACGCTGTGGTGCATCCATCATCGTCAGAAACACCTTTCCAGTTCGCTGCAGCGTTTTCTGCGCTATTGCGAGATGTGAAATTGCCCCTCATCCCGGCCCTCTCCCCAAAAGGGGGAGGGAAAAATGATGCTTTACTTATAATCCTGGCCGCGTCATGAAGCTCTCTTATAACTGAGTATTTCTGCCGGAAGGAACGCCGATCGTCTGCTACAATCGCGCCTCATTTATTGAATGGACAGCATTTTCACATGGTTTCAGAAACTAAAACCACAGAAGCGCCCACGCTACGTCGTGAACTCAAGGCGCGTCACCTGACGATGATCGCCATTGGCGGATCCATCGGTACAGGTCTTTTCGTTGCCTCTGGCGCAACGATTTCGGCAGCTGGCCCGGGTGGGGCATTATTCTCTTATATCCTGATTGGCCTGATGGTCTACTTCCTGATGACCAGCCTGGGTGAACTGGCGGCATACATGCCGGTATCCGGTTCGTTTTCGACCTACGGACAAAAATACGTGGAAGAAGGCTTCGGCTTCGCGCTGGGCTGGAACTATTGGTACAACTGGGCTGTTACCATCGCCGTTGACCTCGTCGCCGCACAGCTGGTGATGACCTGGTGGTTCCCGGACACGCCGGGCTGGATCTGGAGCGCGTTGTTCCTGGTCGTCATTTTCCTGCTGAACTACATCTCCGTACGCGGGTTTGGTGAAGCGGAATACTGGTTCTCTTTGATCAAAGTGGCAACCGTCATCATCTTTATCGTCGTCGGTGTGGCGATGATCGTTGGTATTTTCAAAGGGGCAGAGCCTGCGGGCTGGAGCAACTGGACAATAGGCGATGCGCCGTTTGCCGGTGGGTTCTCGGCCATGATTGGCGTGGCGATGATTGTCGGCTTCTCTTTCCAGGGCACTGAGCTGATTGGTATTGCGGCCGGTGAATCTGAAAACCCAGAGAAGAACATTCCTCGCGCGGTGCGTCAGGTCTTCTGGCGTATCCTGCTGTTCTACGTGTTCGCGATCCTGATTATCAGCCTGATCATTCCGTATACCGATCCAAGCCTGCTGCGTAACGATGTGAAAGACATCAGCGTTAGCCCGTTCACTCTGGTCTTCCAGCACGCGGGACTGCTCTCTGCGGCGGCGGTAATGAATGCGGTGATCCTGACGGCAGTGCTGTCTGCGGGTAACTCCGGTATGTACGCGTCCACCCGTATGCTTTACACCCTGGCCTGCGACGGTAAAGCGCCGCGCATCTTCGCTAAACTGTCTCGCGGTGGTGTGCCACGTAACGCTCTGTACGCCACCACGGTGATTGCCGGTCTGTGCTTCCTGACCTCCATGTTCGGCAACCAGACGGTTTACCTGTGGCTGCTTAACACCTCCGGGATGACGGGCTTTATCGCCTGGCTGGGCATTGCCATCAGCCACTATCGCTTCCGTCGCGGTTACGTAATGCAAGGTCATGATCTGAACGACCTGCCGTATCGCTCAGGGTTCTTCCCGCTGGGGCCAATTTTCGCCTTCATTCTGTGTCTGATTATTACGCTGGGCCAGAACTATGAAGCGTTCCTCGCGGATACTATCGACTGGGGCGCCGTCACGGCAACCTACATTGGTATTCCGCTGTTCCTGATCATCTGGTTTGGTTACAAACTGACGAAAGGAACACACTTCGTTCGCTACAGTGAAATGGAATTCCCGGAACGATTTAAACAATAACCGCAATTCCTCTCTTTCAGCCCGCTCATTCGAGCGGGCTTTTTTATGGGGCGGTTAGAAGCTGTAAGTCATGCCCACGGTATAACGACGTCCATCAAGCACGGTGTCATACGTATCGTAATCAATTTGCTTATCGAGCACGTTATACACACCGGCAGTCACAAGCAGGTTTTTGTTCGCGTTGTAGCGCAGACCCACATCCACCTGGGTATAGGACGGTGTACCCTGGGACATTGATGTACGGCTCAGATACTCAGACGTTTTACCGCGCAGGTTCAGACGACTCCAGAAGCCGACGTCTGGTGTCGCCTGCCAGTCCAGGGTGGTATTGAACATATGTTTTGGCATTTTGTTCAACGGCTTACCGGAGAACTGGCCGCTCTTCTGCTCGGATTCCGTATAAGTGTAGTTGGCAGTCCAGTTCACATCGCGCGTGATTTTCCAGCCGAAGGTAGACTCCACGCCGCGCATGTTGGCTTTGTCAACGTTGACGCGGTCGCTCACGAAATCATAGCTGTGATCGCCAATCGTACAGGCGGGATCGGAACTGCTGTTACAGCGGCGAACTTCAGTAATTTTGTCTTTGAAGTCGGTATTGAACAGCGTCACACCGGCATTAAGATTGTCGTTATTATCCCAGAGCAGGGCGATCTCTTCACTCAGACTCTTCTCTGGTTTCAGGTCCGGGTTGCCAACGATGATACCGTCAAGACGGCCACCACCCGTTACCTGCCCCCAGCTGGCAGACGACTGACGCAGGTCCGGTGCACGGTAGCCCGCAGAAACCCCGCCTTTCAATGTCCACTGCTCGGCGAGGTGCCATACACCGTAACCACGTGGCGTCCAGTTAGTACCATAGTTTTGGTCTTTGTCCATGCGCAGGCCGCCGGTTAACGTAAAGCTTTCCGTCATTGCCCATTCATCTTCGGCAAACAGTGCCCAACTCCAGCGTGTTAGTTTGTTCAGGCCATCGGCAGCCTCCAGCTGATTGCCGTTGTCGCGCAGTTTCTCATAGCGATATTGCCCGCCGAGAGTCAGGGTATGATCGGCGAGGAAGATCTGGTTCTGGTTGTTGAAGGTGGTGTTGTACGAGCGCATTTCACGATCCGGATTATTCGTCTCTTCCTGTTGGATATAGCTGGTGGTATTGAAGTCGTCGTAATAACCGCTGTGGGTTAATGAGTAGGTGGTATGTTCATAGCGGGTTTCGCTTTTGATATTTGGCGTACAGGTCGTTCCACGGCAGGTTTCCGTCGCTTTCGACATCCCCGGCGTGCTGTTTCTGTCCTGAAGTTCACGGGCAAAGTCGAGGTCGAAATCATTTTGCTCGTCCGGCGTGAAATTCAACGTAATACCGCCGTTACGCATTTTCTGCTCGTTATACCCGTTTACAATCTTATCTTCTGCGCGGCGTGACAAAAGCCCCGTCACTTTTGCGCCAAGCAGCCCGTCAATCAGGGGACCTGAAGCGTAGGCGTTGGTCTGAAAGATATCACCGGAATCATTGTTTTCCTGGAAGGTTGCATCGCCATGCAACGAACCTGTCCAGGCCTTGGTGTTCGACACTTTTTTGGTAATGACGTTGATGACTCCACCCATAGCATCAGAACCGTAAAGTGAGGACATCGGGCCACGGATAACCTCGATACGCTCAATGGACTCCAGCGGCGGCAGCCAGCCTTGTTCAATGCCCGAGTTGTCGCTGTTTGGGCGGGTACTGCGCGTACTCACGCGTTTGCCGTTCACCAGGAACAGCGTGTACTGCGACGCCATGCCGCGAATACTGATATCACTGCTGCTCCCGCCGCCAGTAACGACGACGCCCGGGACGTCTTTCAGGGCATCGGTGACATCACGGTAGGCTTTATCTTCAATCTGCTGTTTTGAAATCACCGAGATGGAGGCGGGGGCATTCTGGATTTTTTGTTCAAAACCCGTCGCAGTGACGACAACGGTGTCCTGATCGGCTGCGTGAACGAAGGAGGAAAGTGTGGCGGCGCCAATGGCGGCGGCCAGCAATTTAACGCGTGGTATTGTCATTTGTACATTCCATATAAAAAGAAAAAAACTCCATCGGGATAACCCTGAGAACTGTATGTATTTGTCTTGTAAGAACTCTTTGTGATGGAGAAGAGTCTGGAATTGTACAAAAGAATGTATAATTGTAAACACAAATGATAATTGAAATCATTTGTGTTTGATGTGTTGGCAAGAAAATAGCCTGGTTTCAAGCGGATAGGATTATGTCAATAAGGGGAAAAGCCCGACAGGCGAGAGGCTATCGGGCAAATAGCGAAAATTACGCGAACAAATGCGCCGCGTGGAAGCGGAGATGATCCTCAATAAAGGAGGCCATAAAGTAATAGCTGTGGTCATATCCTGGCTGAATGCGCAGCGTGAGCGGCCAGTCCTTCTGACGTGCCGCTTCAGCTAAAACGGCGGGCTGGAGTTGCCCGGCGAGGAACTGATCCGCATCGCCCTGATCGATAAGCATCGGGATCGCATTCGCTGAGTCGCTCGCCAGCATCAGCGTACAGCTGTCCCATTCCTGCCATTTCGTTTCATCTTTGCCCAGATAGTGGGTGAAGGCTTTTTGTCCCCACGGTACCTGCGTTGGGTTAACAATCGGCGCGAACGCAGAGACGCTGGTATATTTCCCGGGGTTTTTCAGCGCCATGATTAGCGCCCCGTGTCCGCCCATGGAATGTCCGCTGATGGCGCAGCGATCGTTTACCGCGAATTCGGCCTGAATCAGCGCAGGCAGCTCGTCACGGATGTAGTCATACATACGATAATGACTCGCCCACGGCTGCTCGGTCGCATTCAGGTAAAACCCGGCGCCTTTACCCAGGTCGTATCCTGCATCATCCGCCACATCGTCCCCACGGGGGCTGGTATCGGGCATCACCAGCGCGATACCCAGCTCGGCCGCAATACGCTGCGCACCGGCTTTGGTTGTGAAGTTTTCGTCGTTGCAGGTCAGGCCAGAAAGCCAGAACAGAACAGGCGGATTCTCTGCCGGAGGCAGGAAAATACTGAACGTCATGGCGCAGTTCAGCGTGGTGGAGTCGTGCCGCCAGCGCTGCTGTCGACCTTCAAAACAACGGTGCTCTTCGAGCAGTTCCATGCAAGGCTCCTTAATGAGAATAGCTATTCATTAGCATCATAATACAGCGTTTTCATTTACCTGTGAGCAACTTTCACTTTCGCGGAACGGAAAGATGCTGCATCATAAATTTACTTTTCTTTAACAATTGGAGCGGTCATGGCGCTGCGTATTGCGCTTAGTGGGTTTGTCGTGCTGGTGGTGGCGATGGGGATAGGGCGCTTTGCCTTTACGCCTCAGGTACCGCTGATGATTGCCGCCGGGCAACTCACGCTCACCAGCGCAGGCCTGGTGGCGGCGATGAATTATCTTGGCTATCTGGTGGGAGCATGGGATGCCATGCGCGCGCGCCGCTTTGTTGAAACGCGGCTCTGGCTCGGCATTACGGGTGCGGTTGCATTGACGCTGCTCTCCGCGGCGGCGGATAACGCCGTCATACACGGCCTGCTGCGCTTTGCGATCGGCTGCATGAGTGGCTGGTCAATGGTGCTGATTGCCGCCTGGACCAACGAGCGGCTGGGGCAACTGGGTAAACCGGGGCTCAGTGCTGCGGTGTTTGCCGGCCCCGGCGCGGGTATCGCCCTGAGCGGCCTGCTCGCGGTCTATATTCAGGCGAAATCCCTTTCGGCCGGTGCGGCGTGGCAGATCTACGGCGTGCTGGCGCTCGTGTTGATTGCGCTGGTGGCACGCTATCTGCCGCGTGCGGGTCAGCTTCATCGCCCGGGGACTGCGCCTGAGTCGCTGCGGCTGACCGCGGATTTAAAGCGCCTGGTCTGGAGCTACAGCCTGGCGGGATTTGGCTATATCCTTCCGGCGACCTTTTTATCGCAAATGGCCGCCGTGCGCTTTCCCGGCAGCCTGTTTGCCCAGTTTGTCTGGCCGATTTTTGGTCTCGCCGCTGTGGTGGGGATTGCGCTCAGCATTGCCTTGCGACATATCTCCACGGCTAACCGCAGGCTGGCTATCGTGCTGTGGCTTCAGAGCGCGGGTGTCCTGGCGGCCTGGCTGCTGCCGGGCATCGGCGGTTTGCTGACGGGCGGGCTGCTGGTAGGTGGCGGGTTCCTTTGCGCCGTGCAACTCTCTCTTTTATACGGCCGAGAGCTGGCACCGAACCACACGCGTTATATGGCGGGACTGCTCACCACCGGGTATGCCATCGGGCAGTTGATTGGCCCGGTGACGTCGGCATTATCGACCTGGCTAACCCACCGGCTGGAGCCTGCGCTGGGGCTGGCGGGCGTCGCGTTGTTCATCGGCGGCGCCCTGGTCTGGAATCGTCACGCTGAAAGGCAACAGCAATTGCAATAATTATCGTCGTGAATACTGGATTATGTGCGTCGCCTCACGCACAATGAGCGCATACTTTTGCCACAACGAGGGCGAAAGACGCCACACCTGCAGGAGAAGAAAATGTCATCACTCAGTAAAGAAGCTGCCCTGGTCCATGAAGCCCTGCTTGCGCGCGGTCTCGAAACGCCATTGCGTCCGCCCGTTGAGGATATGGACAATGAAACCCGTAAAAGTCTGATTTCCGGGCATATGACCGAGATCATGCAACTGCTGAATCTCGATCTGAGCGATGACAGTCTGATGGAGACGCCTAAGCGCATCGCGAAAATGTACGTCGACGAAATTTTCTCTGGCCTGGATTACGCCAACTTCCCGAAAATTACCGTTATTGAAAATAAGATGAAGGTGGACGAGATGGTCACGGTACGTGATATAACGCTGACCAGCACCTGCGAACATCACTTCGTCACTATCGACGGTAAAGCGACCGTGGCTTACATTCCGAAAGATACGGTGATTGGTCTGTCGAAGATCAACCGTATTGTGCAGTTCTTCGCGCAGCGTCCGCAGGTTCAGGAGCGTCTTACGCAGCAGATCCTGATTGCCCTGCAAACGCTGCTGGGCACCAATAACGTGGCGGTCTCCATCGATGCCGTTCACTACTGCGTGAAAGCCCGCGGCGTACGTGATGCGACCAGTGCAACCACCACCACTTCGCTGGGCGGTCTGTTTAAATCGAGCCAGAACACCCGCCAGGAGTTCCTGCGCGCCGTGCGTCACCACAACTAATCTCACAGGGCAGGGACCATGGAGCGAAACGTCACGCTCGATTTTGTTCGCGGCGTCGCCATACTGGGTATCCTGCTGCTGAATATCAGCGCCTTCGGTCTGCCGAAGGCCGCTTATCTCAATCCCGCCTGGTACCGCGACATCACCCGAAGCGATGCCTGGACCTGGGCAATCCTTGATCTGTTTGCCCAGGTTAAATTCCTCACGCTCTTTGCCCTGCTGTTTGGCGCAGGACTACAGCTTCTGCTTAAACGCGGCACCCGCTGGATCCAGTCGCGCTTAACCCTTCTGGTGATCCTCGGTTTTATCCACGGTCTGTTCTTCTGGGACGGCGATATTCTTCTCGCGTATGGGTTAGTCGGGCTTATCTGCTGGCGTCTCATTCGTGATGCGCACAGCGTTAAAAGCCTGTTTAACACCGGCGTGATGCTCTATCTCATGGGGCTTGGGGTGCTGCTGCTGCTGGGGATGATCTCTGGCGAAGCGACCAACCGTTCCTGGATCCCGGATGCTGCAAACCTGCAGTACGAGCAGTTCTGGAAGCTAAAAGGCGGTACGGAAGCCATTAGCAACCGGGCGGATATGCTGGGGGATAACCTTCTTGCGCTGGGGGCGCAATACGGCTGGCAGCTGGCAGGGATGATGCTGATGGGGGCGTCATTGATGCGCACCGGGTGGCTGAAAGGGGAGTTCAGCCTGCGTCATTATCGTCGCACCGGGGCGGGGCTGGTTCTGCTCGGCGTGCTGATAAACCTCCCGGCGGTGATGACACAGTGGCACATTCACTGGGATTATCGCTGGTGCGCTTTCCTGCTCCAGGTACCGCGTGAACTGAGCGCGCCATTCCAGACCATCGGCTACGCGGCACTAATATATGGCTTCTGGCCGCAGCTTTCTCGCCTGTGGCTTATCAGCGCAGTCGCCTGCGTCGGGCGCATGGCGTTAAGCAATTACCTCCTGCAAACGTTGATATGCACCACGATTTTCTATCGCTTTGGCCTGTTTATGAAATTCGACCGCCTCGGGCTGCTGGCGTTTGTTATTCCGATCTGGGCGGTTAATCTGGCGTTTTCCGTTATCTGGCTGCGTTATTTCCGTCAGGGGCCGCTGGAGTGGGTGTGGCGTCAGTTAACCGCACATGCTTCAGGGGTATCATTGAGTAATACATCCAGATAACGATCTGGATCACAATCATTAACAAAACGGATGTAAGCGTTTTCATGACTGTGAGCTTCTTCACGTAGTCCCTTTTCTCTCGCTGCCAAAATAGCCACCTTGCTAAACACAGGGGGTGTCTGTGAGTTGCTGCAATCCTTTGAAGGATGGTGAATATGATCACCATTCGTGATGTCGCCCGTCTGGCGGGCGTTTCTGTGGCTACCGTCTCCCGCGTGCTGAACAACAGTGCGCTGGTGAGCCCTGAAACCCGTGAAACCGTAATGAAAGCCGTGACCCAGCTCGGATACCGGCCAAATGCCAACGCGCAGGCGCTTGCCACGCAGGTCAGCGATACCATCGGCGTGGTGGTGATGGATGTCTCAGACGCCTTTTTCGGTGCGCTGGTGAAAGCGGTCGATGTGGTTGCCCAGCAGCATCAAAAATATGTGCTGATTGGCAACAGCTATCATGAGGCGGAGAAAGAGCGTCATGCCATCGAAGTACTGATTCGCCAGCGCTGTAACGCCCTGATTGTTCACTCCAAAGCCTTAAGTGATGAAGAGCTTGCCGGGTTTATGGAACAGATTCCGGGCATGGTGCTGATTAACCGAATTGTGCCGGGCTATGCCCACCGCTGTGTTGGGCTGGATAACGTCAGCGGCGCCATGATGGCCACCAAAATGCTTATCAATAACGGCCATCAGCGGATCGGTTATCTTGCCTCCAGCCATCAAATTGAAGATGACGCGTACCGGCGTGAGGGCTGGCAAAACGCCCTGAAAGAACACGGCATTACCGCATCAGAGAGCTGGATCGGCACCGGTACGCCTGACATGCAGGGCGGTGAGGCGGCAATGGTGGAGTTGCTGGGCCGCAATCTGCAGCTTTCTGCGGTGTTTGCGTATAACGACAGCATGGCAGCGGGCGCGCTGACGGCACTGAAAGATAACGGCATTGCGGTGCCGCAGCATTTGTCGTTGATTGGCTTTGACGACATTCCGATCGCCCGTTACACCGACCCGCAGCTGACCACGGTGCGCTATCCCATTGCTTCTATGGCAAAACTGGCTACTGAACTGGCGTTACAGGGAGCCGCAGGGCTGCTGGATCCTGGGGCGACGCATTGCTTCATGCCAACCCTGGTGCGTCGGCATTCCGTCGCGTCGCGGCAAATTGTGGCTCCGATCACTAACTGATTACATGAGGTGATGTAACCGTTTTCAATCTGTGAGTAAATTCACAGTATCTTAACAAGGCGCTGACTATGATGTCAGCGTTTTAGCAGCTGAAACGCTATGTAACGGTGATTATTCACTTTAACAGTAGCCAATGTGCCGCAAACAACGAATAAAACGCATTTCTGGAGCGTTACCGACCACGGAAGAGAGAAATTTTATAAGTGAACGTCGGCTGTCAGTAACGTTTTATTAACATCTGCCTGCCGCTCGTTATTCACCAGAACTACCCTGCATAAAAAAAACCGGAGATACCATGAATAAGAAGGTGTTGACCCTGTCTGCTGTAATGGCAAGCATGCTTTTTGGTGCAGCAGCGCACGCTGCGGATACCCGTATTGGTGTGACGATTTATAAATACGACGACAACTTCATGTCTGTTGTACGTAAAGCTATCGAGAAAGATGCGAAAGCAGCGCCAGACGTACAGCTGCTGATGAATGACTCCCAGAATGACCAGTCCAAACAGAACGACCAGATCGACGTTCTTCTGGCGAAAGGCGTGAAAGCCCTGGCGATCAACCTGGTTGACCCGGCTGCAGCAGGCACGGTAATTGAAAAAGCGCGCGGCCAGAATGTGCCAATCGTCTTCTTCAACAAAGAACCTTCCCGTAAAGCGCTGGATAGCTATGACAAAGCGTATTACGTCGGTACTGACTCCAAAGAGTCCGGCATTATTCAGGGCGATCTGATCGCGAAACACTGGGCAGCGAACCCGAACTGGGACCTGAACAAAGACGGTCAGATCCAGTTCGTTCTGCTGAAAGGCGAACCTGGTCACCCGGATGCTGAAGCGCGTACGACTTACGTTATCAAAGAGCTGAATGATAAGGGCCTGAAAACCCAGCAGCTGGCATTAGATACCGCGATGTGGGATACCGCCCAGGCGAAAGATAAGATGGATGCCTGGCTGTCCGGCCCTAACGCGAACAAAATCGAAGTGGTTATCGCCAACAACGATGCGATGGCAATGGGTGCGGTAGAAGCGCTGAAAGCCCACAATAAATCGTCCATTCCGGTATTCGGTGTGGATGCCCTGCCAGAAGCGCTGGCGCTGGTTAAATCTGGCGCGATGGCCGGTACCGTTCTGAACGATGCCAATAACCAGGCGAAAGCCACCTTCGATCTGGCGAAAAACCTCGCTGACGGTAAAGGCGCGGCAGATGGCACCAGCTGGAAAATTGACAACAAAATCGTTCGCGTACCTTACGTGGGCGTAGACCAGTCCAACCTGGCTGAGTTTATCGGTAAATAAGTGAGTTAACCTGTCTCCACTGGGCGCAATTCGTTGCGCCCTTTTATAACGCGATATGCGAGGCCAACAAGGTATAATTATGGTCAGCACAACTACTCAGTCAACCGGTGAATACTTGTTGGAAATGAACGGTATTAACAAGTCATTTCCCGGTGTTAAGGCACTCGATAATGTTAATTTAAAAGTCCGTCCTCACTCTATTCATGCATTAATGGGGGAGAACGGTGCGGGTAAATCAACATTATTAAAATGTCTTTTTGGGATCTATCAAAAAGATTCTGGCAGCATTCTTTTTCAGGGGAAAGAGATCGATTTCCATTCAGCGAAAGAAGCACTGGAAAACGGTATCTCGATGGTTCACCAGGAATTAAACCTGGTACTGCAACGTTCCGTTATGGATAACATGTGGTTGGGGCGTTATCCAACCAAAGGTGTCTTTGTCGATCAGGACAAAATGTATCGTGACACCAAAGCGATTTTTGATGAGCTGGATATTGATATCGATCCGCGCGCTCGCGTGGGAACCTTATCCGTCTCACAAATGCAGATGATCGAAATTGCCAAAGCGTTCTCCTATGATGCGAAAATCGTCATCATGGACGAACCGACATCGTCATTAACGGAAAAAGAGGTTAATCACCTTTTTACCATTATTCGTAAGCTGAAAGAACGCGGCTGCGGCATTGTCTACATCTCTCACAAAATGGAAGAGATCTTCCAGCTGTGCGATGAGATTACCATCCTGCGCGACGGCCAGTGGATTGCCACGCAGCCGCTGGAAGGGCTGGATATGGACAAGATCATCGCCATGATGGTTGGCCGCTCCCTTAACCAGCGCTTCCCGGACAAAGAGAACAAGCCGGGTGAAGTGATTCTTGAAGTGCGCAATCTCACCTCGCTGCGTCAGCCGTCCATCCGCGATGTCTCCTTCGACCTGCACAAAGGCGAAATCCTGGGGATTGCCGGTCTGGTGGGGGCAAAGCGTACCGACATTGTGGAAACCTTGTTTGGTATCCGTGAGAAGGCCCAGGGCACCATTACGCTGCACGGAAAGAAAATTAACAACCACAATGCCAACGAAGCCATTAATAACGGTTTTGCGCTGGTAACGGAAGAACGTCGTTCGACGGGTATTTATGCTTATCTGGATATTAACTTTAACTCGTTAATTTCTAATATTCGTAATTACAAAAATAAAGTCGGACTGCTGGATAACTCCCGCATGAAGAGCGATACCCAGTGGGTGATTGACTCCATGCGCGTGAAAACGCCTGGCCACCGCACGCAAATTGGTTCGCTTTCGGGGGGTAACCAGCAAAAAGTCATTATCGGACGTTGGTTATTAACCCAGCCAGAAATTCTGATGCTGGATGAACCTACCCGTGGCATTGACGTCGGCGCGAAGTTTGAAATTTATCAGCTGATTGCCGAGCTGGCGAAAAAGAATAAAGGGATCATTATTATTTCTTCCGAAATGCCGGAACTGTTAGGGATCACAGACCGTATTCTGGTTATGAGCAATGGTCTCGTTGCCGGTATTGTTGACACCAAAACGACAACGCAAAACGAAATTTTGCGTCTTGCGTCTTTGCACCTTTAAGATCAGGGGCTCCTCATGAGTGCGTTAAATAAAAAAAGTTTTCTCACTTACCTGAAAGAAGGCGGAATTTACGTTGTTCTTTTAGTCCTGCTGGCCATTATCATTTTCCAGGACCCTACGTTCTTAAGTCTGCTGAACCTGAGTAACATTCTGACCCAGTCTTCCGTGCGTATTATCATTGCGCTGGGCGTGGCGGGCCTTATCGTCACTCAGGGGACTGACCTTTCTGCCGGTCGTCAGGTCGGCCTGGCGGCGGTTATTGCGGCAACCCTGCTGCAGTCGATGGAAAACGCCAACAAGGTCTTCCCGGAAATGGCGACCATGCCGATTTTCGTGGTGATCCTGATTGTCTGCGCCATCGGCGCGGTGATTGGCCTGATCAACGGTATCATCATCGCTTACCTGAACGTGACGCCATTTATCACCACGCTGGGTACGATGATCATCGTTTACGGTATCAACTCCCTCTACTACGACTTCGTGGGCGCGTCTCCTATCTCGGGCTTTGACAGCGGCTTCTCAACCTTCACGCAAGGGTTTATCGCGCTGGGCAGTTTCCGCCTGTCGTATATCACCTTCTATGCGCTGATTGCGGTGGCGTTCGTCTGGATCCTGTGGAACAAAACGCGCTTTGGTAAAAACATCTTTGCTATCGGCGGTAACCCGGAAGCGGCGAAAGTCTCCGGCGTCAACGTGGCTCTGAACCTGCTGATGATCTATGCCCTGTCCGGGGTGTTCTACGCCTTCGGTGGGATGCTGGAAGCGGGTCGTATCGGTTCTGCAACCAACAACCTCGGCTTTATGTACGAACTGGATGCGATTGCAGCCTGTGTGGTCGGCGGCGTCTCCTTCAGCGGCGGCGTGGGTACCGTTCTCGGTGTGGTCACCGGTGTGATCATCTTCACCGTGATCAACTACGGCCTGACCTACATCGGTGTGAACCCGTACTGGCAGTACATCATTAAAGGCGCGATTATTATCTTCGCTGTTGCGCTGGATTCACTGAAGTACGCACGTAAGAAGTAAGCTCAACAATGAAAAACCCGCAGCGATGCGGGTTTTTTTTTATGAGAAAAGTGTGGCTATCAGCGATTTTGAAATGGGCACCAGCCCGGTTTGAAGCCCGAAGGGTTTAAAGATTTTGTTAATGATGTCAGCGGAATAGTTGCCTCTGTTATTTTCTACATCTGACAATGTTTTTCGGGATACGCTGACTAATTTTGCATATTCATCCTGTTTTAGCCCCAACACCTCGACCCTGAGTTTCCTCAGTGCTTCTCCTTGCGTGATTTTACCCAACAATATGTCCCGAATGGCTGCGTGCAAGAGATCCTGACGATCGCGTGTATCGACGCGTGTTAAGCCTGGTGAAACGCGTTGCCTGTTTACCTGCGTTAACTTGTCAGGATCCTCTGCGTCGTCATGATGTCTCCTTCCATTTGCGCTGCGTATACGGGCTAATGTTTGCAGAAACTCTGACTCTGTCTTATCGGGTGTTTTCATAATAAGCCCCAGCGGGAAAGTTTGTCTGGAATAAAGCGAAAACCGATTGCAGGCATTTCCAGTATCTGTTTTGGAACACCGCGCGCCGCCAATCTTTCCGGTAGGTCGACGAGTTGAACGGCTGTCTCATGCAGGGCGTTAAGCAACGTCGAAGGGGGAATCCACTCCGCCAGCTCCGGTTGCGCCACCTGCCGCGGCGCCTCTTTCCTGGGCATAATCCAGAAAGTCGGCTGCCCGCTCGATGACGTCCGTAACCGTAAACGTTTTAGCGCTTGCGAATTCATTCCATTCCGGTACGGATTCTTTAATGCGTAAATTCCCAACAGGGGACATTGTGCCAAATTTTAGCAATAAAAAATTTTGCTGGCTGAGTGGTAATTCACTGATACCAAGCGCATTTATCCAGTAGCGACGACTGGCGCCGGCGGGAATGATATCGTCGATGAATCGCAGCCAGCCTGGATTTCCGTGGTCATTAAAAAAAGTGATACGGAGTGATTAAGGCAAGTAATGCCACTTATATCTCACATTATCCATTTTTTGAGAGGTTAATGAGTAATATATTACTCATTGTGCAAATTTATTTTTTCTTCTGCAGATCAAGCAGTTGCTCCGGTGTCACAGCCGGGTAACCCTGCGCGTCTTCCGGTACTTCATGCATCGCCGGAATCGGCACCAGCGGGCCTAAAAAGCGCGGTTCACGTTTGAAAATGTAGAGGTCCGCCAATGCGCCAAAGCGCGCGCCAAATTCGCGCACGCGCACGCTCAGCATATCTTTAGGCGACGGCACCGCGTAGCACTGCGCCTGAATACCCATATGCAGCGCAATAAACAGCGCGCGCTCGCAGTGGAAACGCTGGGTGATGATGATGAAGTCGTTGGTGTCGAACACTTTGCGGGTGCGCACGATGGAGTCGAGGGTGCGGAAGCCTGCGTAGTCGAGCACGATGTCGGCAGGATCCACGCCTGCGGCAATCAGGTCCTTACGCATCGTCACCGGTTCGTTATAGCTTTGCAGCGCGTTATCACCGCTTAACAGCAGATAGTTCACCTTGCCGCTGTTGTAAGCGTTCAGCGCGCCCTGAATTCGGTAACGATAATACTGGTTGATCACCCCGGTTCGGTAATACTTGGCGGTGCCGAGCACCACGCCCACCTGGCGATAGGGCAGGTCCTGCAGGTCATCAAAGATGTAAGGGGCGGTTTTCCAGCTCATCCAGCGGTCGAGACCCAGCACGATCAACAGCAGTATGCCGACCAGGACAGACAGGCTGTAAAAAACGCGCTTTAACATGGAGATGGCTCGTTCGTGGATGAAAGTTCACTCAGGCTACTTTACCCGTCTGGTTAGCGCAAGAAACAGCGACTCAACTGAGGGGTTTTTCAGCAATGTGGCGGACATTTTTGTCCGCCGGAAGGATTTATGCCAGCAGTACGCGGTCGATCGTCGTGCAGCCTAACGCCTTGAGCGTCGCAGCGGTGGCATCCCACTGAATCAGTGGCGCATCGGCCTTTTCGGCCAGAATTGCGCGCTGAATGTCGGGGTAGTCGTAGCCGTTCAGGCTCAGCAGGTTGAGCGCACCCTGCAGCGGCGGCAGCGTTGGGTTAAACGCGGCGTTTTCCGCATAGCTGCCGGTGAAGATACGGCCATCGCGGCACTGCAGCGCCACGCCGCTTGGGGCGTTACTGTACGGAGTGTGGCTCTTGTTAGCCGCACGAATGGCCGCTTCGCTCAGGTCATCGCCGGACAGGGCGAAACCATGATCCTGCTCGTCCATCAGCAGCGTTTTAATGTCCAGATCTTTCGGGCCGAAGGCATCCGGCAGGTAATCGCCCAGCGTATGTGGCGCACGTCCCGGCAGGTTGATGCGCAGTTGCAGCCCGCTGTTCAGCTCGTTCATAAACTGACGGCAGTGGCCGCACGGCGTGTAGTTCACGGTGATGGCGCTCAAGGCCTTTTCACCGCGCAACCAGGCGTGACTGATAGCGCTCTGCTCCGCATGAACGGTTTGCTGCATGGTTGCGCCCAGGAACTCCATGTTTCCACCGAAGTACCAGGTTCCGCTGACGCCGCGCGCAATAGCGCCGACGTTGAAGTGGGAGAGATCGGCACGCGCGCAGGCGGCAGCCAGGGGCAGCAGTGCGAAAGCCAGCGCGTCTTCGTCCAGTCCCGCTGCTTGTTTCAGCATGGTGACCTGCTCTGCCGTCAGCAGGGCGGGGAAATGTGCATCTGCCAGGACGGGAGCAAGGGCTGATTGCAAATTCTCTGCAAGCTGAGCGAAGGCAGCTTGAAAACGTGGGTGCATGGCGTTTGCCTCATAAAGGTTAATGGATCGGTAGTTTACGGAGCCGCTGGGGCTTTATATGTGATCCACTTCTCATTATGTATGCAACTTATGAAATCAAAATGAAATTTGCGCGACGCATCGCAAATTTTAGCCCATCACCGCCAGTATCAACGGGAAAATGAACGGGGCGAGCAGGGAGGTGATAATCCCGCATATCACCAGCGCCAGGGAGCTAAAAGCCCCTTCCTGATAGTCCAGCTCCGCGCAGCGGGCGGTACCCAGGGCGTGCGAGGCGGTACCCATCGACAATCCCCGCGCCGCTTTAGTATGGATCCGCATCGCGTTCAGGAGGGTGTGACCAAACACCGCGCCGAGAATACCGACGAAAATGACGCACATCGCGCTGATGGCCGGGATCCCGCCGAGGCTGCCGCCTACCGCCATTGCGATAGGTGTGGTCACCGATTTAGGCAGAATAGAGGCCGCAATTTGTGGCGAAGCGCCCATCAATAGCGCCACCGACGTGCCGGTGATCATCGCCACCAGGCTGCCCACAAAACAGATAGTAATGATGGATTTCCAGCGGGCGCGGATCTGGTGCAGCTGCTCATATAAAGGAAAGGCGAGGGCCACAACGGCGGGCTGCAACAGGTCGTTTAAAATTTTGCTGCCGGCAAAGTAACGTTCGTAAGGGATGCCGGTGAGCAGCAGGAAAGGAATAATTACCACCATCGCCACCAGCAGGGGGTTGAGCAGCGGCATTTTGAAGCGTGCGGCAAGTTTACGCGCGGCGAAGAAGACCAGCAGGGTTAACGGCAGAGACCACCAGATATTAGCCATCATTTTTTTGTTTTCTCCCCGATGACGTTACGTTCGCCATGTACCAGATGTGAACTCCAGCTCACAACAAGGAAAACCACCAGCGTGCTAACCGCGCAGGAGACCACAATCGGGCCGAACTGGGCTTTGAGCAAATCAAAATACTGCATGACCCCGACGCCGATGGGCACGAAAAGCAGCGCCATATAGCGGATGAGGACGAAACAGCCGGGGTTAACCCACTTTGCGGGCAGAATTTGCAGCGCCAGTAAAACAAAGAGGATCAGCATGCCGATAATGCTGCCAGGAATGGTGATAGGCAGCAGCGACGCGATAAAAATCCCGGCATACAGGCAGGCGTAAATCAGGACGAATGCGCGCAGATATTGCCAGATAATGTTCAATGATTTGCTCATGGTGATAGTCCTTGATGAAACGCATTCATCATACAATTAAACCTGAAAATGTGCCACGGATCACATCATGAATTTTGAGCATACCAGACATTCCGGAATGGAACGCCGGGCTTTCCACATACATACAGAGCAGCTACTATAGCGCGTCTTTTTTCACAGGTACTCAGAATGCGTGTTTTACTGGCCCCGATGGAAGGCGTGCTCGACTCTCTTGTGCGCGAGCTGCTTACCGAGGTGAACGATTACGATCTCTGCGTGACGGAGTTTTTGCGCGTGGTCGATATGTTGCTGCCAGAAAAGTCATTCTACCGTCTCTGTCCTGAACTGCACCGCCAGAGCCGGACGCCTTCCGGTACGCTGGTGCGGATCCAGCTGTTAGGCCAGTATCCTGAATGGCTGGCGGAAAACGCCGCCAGGGCCGTGGCGCTGGGTTCTTATGGCGTCGATCTCAACTGCGGCTGTCCGTCAAAGCTGGTCAACGGCAGCGGCGGCGGGGCAACGCTACTCAAGGATCCTGAGCTGATTTATCGCGGCGCAAAAGCCATGCGCGAGGCGGTACCCTCGCATCTGCCGGTCACCGTGAAAGTTCGTCTGGGCTGGGACAGCGGAGATAAGCAGTTTGAAATTGCCGATGCGGTGCAGCAGGCTGGGGCCACCGAGCTGGTGGTGCATGGCCGCACCAAGGAAGATGGTTATAAAGCTGAGCGGATTAACTGGCAGGCGATTGGCGAGATCCGCAAACGGCTCACTATTCCGGTGATCGCTAACGGCGAAATCTGGGATTACGAAAGCGCGCAGGCATGCCTGAAAGAGACGGGCTGCAATGCGGTGATGATTGGCCGCGGTGCGCTGAACGTGCCCAACCTCAGTCGCGTCGTGAAATATAACGAACCGCGTATGCCATGGGCTGACGTGGTGACGCTGCTGCAAAAATACAGCCGTCTGGAAAAGCAGGGTGATACCGGTTTGTATCACGTCGCGCGCATCAAGCAGTGGCTGAGCTATTTACGTAAAGAATACAGCGAAGCGCTGGGGTTATTTCAGGCGATCCGCACGCTCCAGACGTCGGCTGAAATTGCGCGGGTCATTCAGTCAAAATAACTAGCGGTAATATTTAAATTTAAATAATTCACTAGGTGAATATTTTGCTAATTATGTAAATGTATAACAATTTGCGGATTGCCACGCGTTACTAAAAAACGGAAAGTCATCAAGCGTAAGTTGCGCCTTTATTTTTTGAGTGCATGGCGTAATGAAACGTTTTCTTATTTTATCTCTGAGTGCTCCCCTTGTTTTTATGCTGGCTGCGTGCGCACCGGAACATTCCACGGTAGCGCCAATAAAAACGCAGGCGACAGCTGCATCTATAAATACCCGACTTAACCATGCGGACTGGCCGAAAAACGAATGGTGGAAAGAGTATAACGACCCGCAGCTAAATGCGCTTATTGCGAAAGCGATAGCGGATGCCCCGGATATGCAAATTGCCCGGCAACGTATTACGCTCGCGGAAGCACAGGCGAAGGCCGCTATTGCTGCCGATGGCCCACAACTGGATTTTTCTGCGGATGTTGAACGGCAGAAAATGTCGGCAGAAGGCCTGATGGGCCCGTTCGCGCTGACCGATCCGGCAGCGGGAACGACTGGCCCATGGTACACCAATGGCACCTTCGGCCTCACGGCGGGGTGGGATCTGGATCTGTGGGGGAAAAATCGCGCCCGGATTGCCACGCGTATCGGTAAAGTGAATGCGCAAAAAGCGGAGCTGGAGCAGACTCGCCAGCTGCTTGCCAGCAGCGTTGCGCGCCTTTACTGGGCGTGGCAGACCCAGGCCGCTGCCGGGGATGTCCTTTCCCAAATTAAGCAGGAGCAGAAAAATATTATCGATGCCGATCGTGAACTGTATCAGCACGGTATTACCTCCTCGGTGGAGGGCGTCGAAACCGATATTTATGCCAGCAAAACGGATGAAAAGTTAGCGGACGTGAAGGGCAAAATGAAGGCCATTGAGGCGCGACTGACTGCGTTGACCGGTACATCGGCCATAGCGCTTACGCGCCATGCGTTGCCTGCGACAGAAGCCTCGCTCCCTTCAACGCTGGGATATGAACTGCTGGCGCGCCGCCCGGATCTTCAGGAGGCGCACTGGTATATCGAAGCCTCCCTGAGCGAGGTGGAGGCCGCCAGAGCAGCATTCTATCCTGACGTGAATCTGATGGCCTTCTTACAGCAGGATGCCCTGCACCTCAGCGATCTGTTCCGCTCTTCCGCTCAGCAGATGGGCGTGACCGCCGGTTTGACCCTGCCGATTTTCGACAGCGGCAGGCTGAACGCCAATCTGGATAGTGCCCAGGCGCAGAATAACCTCTCTGTCGCGAACTACAACAAAGCGGTGGTGGAGGCGGTGAATCAGGTGGCGCGAACGGCCAGCGAAGTCGAAACCCTGACGGCAAAAAACCGTCACCAGCAGCAGGTCGAAAAAGACGCGGCACGTGTCGTGGCGCTGGCGCAGGCTCGTTTTAGGGCAGGTATCCTTGCGGGGTCGCGGGTCAGCGAAGCCAGAATCCCGGCGCTTAAAGAACACCTTGAGACGGTCATGCTGAAAGGACAGTATATCGACGCCACGCTGCAACTAACGTCGGCGCTGGGGGGCGGCTATCATCACGGCTAAAAAGAGGCGTTATCTATACTTATCTCTTTGCTGTTTTTCAGGAGGTGAGTATGACCAGAGTAGCGATTGTTACCGCATCGGATTCCGGGATTGGTAAAACCACGGCCCTGATGCTGGCAGAGCGCGGGTTTGATATTGGCATTACCTGGCATTCTGATGAAAAAGGTGCGCTGGAAACCTGCAGTGAAGTGGAAGCGAAGGGGCAGCGAGCAGAGGCTGTCCATCTCGATTTAAGCACGCTCCCGGAAGGTGCTGAAGCCATTGACGTGCTGATTGCGCGTTTCGGTCGGCTGGACGTGCTGGTTAACAATGCCGGGGCGATGACCAAGGCGCCCTTCCTGGAGATGCCGTTTGACGACTGGCGGAACATCTTCACCGTCGACGTGGACGGTGCGTTTCTCTGTTCGCAGATTGCGGCACGGCAGATGGTGAAGCAGGGGGAAGGGGGGCGAATTGTCAACATTACCTCGGTACATGAGCACACGCCGCTGCCGGAGGCCAGCGCCTACACCGCTGCGAAACATGCGCTCGGCGGCCTGACCAAATCCATGGCGATAGAACTGGTTAAGCACAACATTCTGGTGAACGCCGTTGCGCCGGGTGCCATTGCCACACCCATGAACGATATGGACGACTGCGAAGTGAAAGAAGGCTCAATGCCGGAAATCCCACTGGCGCGCCCCGGGCATACGAGAGAAATCGCCAGCCTGGTGGCGTGGCTGTGCGACAGCGACGCCAGCTATACCACCGGGCAATCGTTTATCGTTGACGGGGGTTTTATGCTGGCGAATCCGCAGTTTAAGCCGGAGGGGTAGCTACTTTTTGCCCTCTCCCTGTGGGAGAGGGTCAGGGCATCAGGTCGCACCCGGCTACGCCTCATCCCGCGCCTTTTCCCGATGTTTCAGCCACAGCCTGACCCCAATCACCGCCACAACCACGACAAGCAACCATGCCCAGTGCTTCAGATGCTGGTCGAGATTATGCAGCCACGGACCTATCACCTCGCCTCCCACGTAACCGAGCGTCGTAAAGATCAGCGCCCAGGCAATGGCGCCAAGAATATTCAGCGGCAGGAAAATTTTCGGCGGCAGACGGCTGGCGCCAATCAGTATCGGCCCGATTATCCTGAAGCCGTACATAAAACGGGTGCCTATGACGAACAGGTAAGGGTGGCGCTGGATCAGGCGCTGCGCGCGGTTAATTTTCTTTTTGTGTTTAGCGAAACGCTTGAGAAGCGTCGGACCAAAGCGCAGACCCAGAAAGTAGAGTAGCTGATCGCCAATCATGCCGCCCAGCGCGACCGCAGCGACGACCAGCGGAAATTTCAGTAAGCCCTGATGCGCGGCGACGCCGCCTAACAACGTGATGGTTTCACCTTCTGCCACGCTACCAATGACCAGCGCGGCATAGCCATATTGTTCAATGAGTGCGTTAATATCCATTACGTAAATGTTATCTCCCTCAGCGTACCTCGTTTAATCATATACCCCATGAATCAACAGCGGGGAAATCAACGGAAATTTCCCACTGTACATAAAATAATCTAAAGCCTGCATTATACTTAAGGTATCGCTGACGGGCCGACAACAAGGGGGCGCTATGAACCATGTCTGGGGACTTTTCTCCCATCCCGATCGTGAAATGCATGTCATCAAAAGTGAGAACGAAACGGTCTCGCATCATTACACCCACCATGTGCTGCTGATGGCCGCGGTGCCGGTAATATGCGCGTTTATTGGCACAACACAAATCGGCTGGAATTTCGGTGACGGCACCGTGGTTCAGCTTTCCTGGTTTACCGGGCTTTATCTTGCCATTCTCTTTTATGGCCTGATGCTGGCGGGCGTGGCGGTCATGGGGCGTGTCATTCACTGGATGGCACGTAACTATCCGCAACGTCCATCGCTGGCGCGCTGTATGGTCTTCGCTGGATACGTCGCGACCCCGCTGTTCTTAAGCGGTATTGTTGCACTGTATCCACTGGTCTGGTTGTGCGCACTGATCGGTACGATTGCTCTCTGTTACACAGGTTATCTGCTGTATCTGGGGGTTCCAACCTTCCTGAATATCAACAAAGAAGAGGGGCTGAGCTTCTCCAGCTCCACACTGGCTATCGGTGTGCTGGTGCTGGAGGCGTTACTGGCACTGACGGTTATTCTTTGGGGTTATGGATACCGTCTCTTCTAAGCTCACTGCATTGCTGGTGTAAATGCCAGCAATGCAGCATCTGTTCACGATTATCCGCTGGCGACAAAGCACTGTGACGGCTATGATGCCGAAGCCAGCCTGCGTTTATCCGTCGACGCAGGCGGTGTACGTCATTACGTGCGTGAATAATTATCAGAAGTCTCACCATGCTGAAATTCCGAGTCTCTTTACTTAGCCTGGCGCTGTTGCTGGGGGCGTCCGCTGCTGTGCCAGCCGTCGCTAAAACGCCCGCGGTGACCACTGCTGCTGCCCAGCCGCAAATTGCATCCGGCAGCGCGATGATTGTCGACCTCAACACCAATAAGGTGATTTACGCCAGCCATCCGGACCTGGTGCGCCCGATCGCTTCAATAACCAAATTAATGACCGCGATGGTGGTGCTTGATGCCCATCTGCCGCTGGACGAAAAACTGAAAGTGGATATCAGCCACACGCCAGAGATGAAAGGGATCTACTCTCGCGTGCGCCTGAACAGCGAAATCAGCCGTAAAAACATGCTGCTGCTGGCGCTGATGTCATCCGAAAACCGTGCGGCCGCGAGCCTGGCACACCACTATCCTGGCGGTTACGACGCGTTTATTCGCGCGATGAACGCCAAAGCCAAAGCGCTGGGGATGAACAATACGCACTATGTTGAACCGACGGGTCTGTCGATTAACAACGTCTCGACGGCCCGCGATCTGACGAAACTGCTGATTGCCAGCAAGCAGTATCCGCTGATTGGCCAGCTCAGCACGACCCGTGAAGAGATGGCGACCTTTGCCAACCCGGCCTATACGCTGCCGTTCCGCAACACTAACCATCTGGTTTACCGGGATAACTGGAACATTCAGCTAACGAAAACCGGATTCACCAACGCGGCAGGACACTGTCTGGTGATGCGTACCGTGTTTAACGGTAAGCCGGTGGCGCTGGTGGTGATGGATGCCTTCGGGAAATATACTCACTTTGCGGATGCGAGCCGCCTGCGGACCTGGATTGAGACCGGGAAAGTGCAGCCTGTACCGGCCGCGGCTTTGACGTATAAAAAGCAGAAAGCGGAGCAGATGGCGACGGCGCAGAACGATTAGGTACCTCTGCGCGCTGATGCCCTCACACCAACCCTCTCCCACAGGGAGAGGGAGAACACACTAAAAACGGTAACTCAGGTTACCGTTTTGCTTTTATTCCGGCAGCGTCCAGTCCCCGTCGTTGAGCGGGCGCTGCATAATCACCGTATCCCGCCAGTCGCCTTTCTTGTATCCCACGCTGCGCAGCTGACCGACAATCTCGAAGCCATGCTTTTTATGCAGCCGCAACGAACCGGCGTTGTTATTGCCATCTCCCACTACGGCAATCATCTGCCGCCACGGGCCTTGTTCGCAGCGTGCGATAAGCGCATCCATTAATGCCGTGCCAAAACCGCGGCCGGTGGTGCTGGCGTCCACGTAAATCGACTCTTCCAGGGTATAGCGGTAGGCGTGTCGCGGTCGGTAAGGACTGGCATAGCAGTAACCCACCACGATGCCGCGATACAGCGCGATGAGCCACGGTAAACCGTTCTCAGCCACGCTTTTCATACGCTGGCGCATTTCGTCGATAGTCGGGGGGACTTCTTCAAAGGACGCGCGTCCGTGAAGCACATGCCAGGCATAAATTGCGGTGATGGCATGCACATCATCGGGAAGGGCGTCGCGCACTTCCAGTTCGGTTTCGGATAAAACGTCAACAGCCGACATGATGTGCCTGCTCCTCGTGATCGCATGCCGGAGAAACGTTTCTCCGGCGACAGACCGTTACTCTATTACGATTAACAAGCGCTAAACAATCTCTCAAATTTGGCTGTAGGAATTAATCAGACGCTTGCGTTAAGTGCTGCTCCGCGTCTGGGCTCTCTTTCCAGTATTTCTTCCGCGTTGTTTTACCAATGCCGGGGTTCATGCTGTTTGTAGGGTCATTCTCGCGATAAAACTGCTTAAGTGCGTCAGGAGCTTTATAAAGATGCCCGACGTTGTGTTCCGCAGGATATTGTGCGCCACGCTCGTGAAGAAGGGCGAGCATCTGCTCTTTCAGTTCGTGGGCATCAACCCCTTTTTTGACAATGTAATCCTGATGGAAGACATAGCACATAAAATGGCCGTAATAGAGCTTATGCACCAGCTTGCTGTCAATTTCCGGCGGCAAATGCTCAAACCACTCGGTGTCGTTACGGCGCAGGGCAATATCCAGCGCCAGGATATCTTCCACCTCGTCAGAGTGTACTGCCTGGTAACGGATAGCGGCTCCCGCCGCGGCAAAACGGTGCAGGAAGGCTTTGCTGCCCTCTTCAGGGGTACAGGCGAAGAAATCCCCTTCGGCGGTTTTGAAGAAGTCGGTCAGCCAGGCCTGCGCTTCGGCAATCCCGTCACCGGCCATTTTCAGCAGCAGATGATGTTCGTACTTATCACGCCAGGTTTTCATTCGCTCCGGCAAATGCGCCGGGAAAACGTTGCCCAGTTTCTGCATAAAGCGGTCGGTGAAGTGAGGTTTGAACAGCGACACTTTCTCCAGCATCGCATCGGTGCGGCCCTTCATGGTGAAGAAGAACGGCATTTTGTCGGTGCCGAGCTTGTCGATCATCAGGAACGTATCTTTGCCGTAACGCTCGGCAATGTCGTAAATGTCCCGATGCATATATTCGCCCGCCACCGGCAGGTGGGTGAATTCGCCCAGAATATGACGACGGATTTCGGTTAACACTTCAGGCTGGTTGGTGCCGATATAAAACACCTGCTGCTTTTTCTCTGCCGGGAAGGTGTCGAGACGCACCGCGAAAACGGCAAGCTTGCCCGCACAGCCGGAGGACTCAAACAGACGGTCAGGGTCGGCGTTATAGCGCGCCGGCGTATCGGCTTCAATATCGCGCACGCGGGTAATGTAGTCATGGTCGTGCGCGTGGCGGCCGTCGTGCTGCACGTCTTCGTCCTTCACGCGATCGTCGTCGAGCTTGCTGAGGATCTGTTCCGGCGTGACGCCGAGATCGATTCCCAGATGGTTCACCAGCGTCAGCTTGCCGTCTTCATTGATACGGGCAAACAGCGACATCTCGGTGTAAGCCGGGCCGCGCTGCACCAGCGAGCCGCCGGAGTTATTGCAGATCCCACCGACGACCGAGGCGCCAATGCAGGAGGAGCCGATCACCGAATGCGGTTCGCGTCCCAGCGGCTTAAGCGCTTTTTCCAGCGAGTAAAGAGTGGTACCTGGGAAGGCGAGTACCTGCTCGCCTTTATCCAGCAGATGCAGCTTGTCGAGGCGCAGAGTGCTGATAATCACGATGTCACGATCGTAATCGTTGCCGTTCGGCGTAGAACCTTCGGTCAGGCCGGTGTTGGCCGCCTGCATTAATATAATCTTGTCGGCGGCAACGCAGGCGCTCAGCACGCGCCACAGTTCCAGCAGCGTGCCCGGAAAGACTACCGCCAGCGCCTCGCCCTGACCGGAGCGGAAACCCTTACGGTAGCGGGCGGTTTTAGCCGGGTCGGTGAGCAGGTGAGAGGAGCCAACCAGGCGCGACAGTTCGTTAATGAATGTTTTGTTATCGTCAGTTCGAACAGAAGACATCTTCCACTCCTTGTGGTGGGGCAAATTTCTCGCTGTAAAGCATAGCGCGATTAACAGTTTCGCGGTCTACTATTCATGAGAAAAATCAGAGAATAACCCTGCAAGCAAAAGAGGGTTTATGGCACACTGCGCTTTTCGCCCGGACCGGTGGCCTTCTTCCGGCGGTTAATGATGAGAGAGTAACGACATGAGATGGATATGTTCTTTAGGTGTCGCCGTCAGCCTGGCGCTGCAGCCTGCGCTGGCAGATGAGTTGTTTGGCAATCACCCGCTTACGCCTGAAGCCCGGGACGCATTTGTCACGGAACTGCTTAAAAAGATGACGGTTAATGAGAAGATCGGCCAGCTGCGTCTGATAAGCGTCGGCCCGGATAACCCGAAAGAGGCCATCCGGGAGATGATCAAAGAAAGCCAGGTGGGCGCCATCTTTAACACCGTCACCCGCCAGGATATCCGCAAAATGCAGGATCAGGTAATGGCGCTTAGCCGCCTGAAGATCCCTCTCTTCTTCGCCTATGACGTGGTACACGGCCAGCGCACCGTCTTCCCTATCAGTCTCGGCCTGGCCTCCTCCTTTAACCTCGATGCGGTGAAAACAGTCGGTCGCGTGTCGGCTTATGAAGCGGCGGATGACGGCCTGAACATGACCTGGGCTCCGATGGTCGATGTCTCGCGCGATCCGCGCTGGGGCCGCGCATCGGAAGGCTTCGGTGAAGATACGTATTTAACCGCCACGATGGGCAAAACCATGGTGGAAGCGATGCAGGGCAAAAGCCCGGCAGACCGCTATTCGGTGATGACCAGCGTCAAACACTTCGCGGCCTATGGCGCAGTGGAGGGCGGTAAAGAGTACAACACTGTCGACATGAGCCCGCAGCGCCTGTTCAACGACTATATGCCGCCGTACAAGGCAGGGCTGGATGCAGGCAGCGGCGCGGTGATGGTGGCGCTTAACTCGCTGAACGGCACGCCGGCGACCTCCGATTCGTGGCTGCTGAAAGACGTGCTGCGTGACCAGTGGGGCTTTAAAGGCATCACCGTGTCTGACCACGGCGCGATTAAAGAGCTGATCAAACACGGCACTGCATCCGACCCGGAAGACGCCGTGCGCGTGGCGCTGAAGTCTGGCATTAACATGAGCATGAGCGATGAATACTACAGCAAATACCTGCCGGGGCTGGTGAAGAGCGGCAAGGTGACGATGGCGGAGCTGGACGATGCCACGCGCCACGTGCTGAACGTGAAATATGACATGGGGTTGTTTAACGATCCGTACAGCCACCTGGGGCCAAAAGATTCCGACCCGGCGGACACCAATGCTGAAAGCCGCCTGCACCGCAAAGAAGCGCGTGATGTGGCGCGCGAAAGCCTGGTGCTGCTGAAGAACCGCCTCGACACGCTGCCGCTGAAAAAATCCGGCACCATTGCCGTGGTGGGCCCACTGGCTGACAGCAAACGCGACGTGATGGGAAGTTGGTCTGCGGCAGGCGTCGCCGATCAGTCCGTGACCGTGCTGACCGGTATCAAGAGCGCCGTCGGTGAAAACGCCAAAGTGGTGTACGCCAAAGGGGCAAACGTCACTAATGATAAAGACATCGTCACCTTCCTCAACCAGTACGAGGAAGCGGTGAAGGTCGATCCGCGCACGCCGAAAGAGATGATCGACGAAGCGGTAAACGCGGCTAAGCAGTCGGACGTCGTTGTCGCGGTCGTGGGCGAAGCGCAGGGGATGGCGCATGAAGCTTCCAGCCGTACCGATATCACTATTCCGCAGAGTCAGCGCGATCTGATTGCCGCCCTGAAAGCCACCGGCAAGCCGCTGGTGCTGGTGCTGATGAACGGTCGTCCGCTGGCGCTGGTGAAAGAAGACCAGCAGGCAGATGCCATTCTGGAAACCTGGTTCGCCGGTACCGAAGGCGGTAACGCTATCGCCGACGTGCTGTTTGGCGATTACAACCCGTCCGGCAAGCTGCCGATGTCCTTCCCGCGCTCCGTCGGGCAGATCCCGGTTTATTACAGCCACCTGAACACCGGTCGCCCGTACAACGCCGACAAGCCGAACAAGTACACGTCACGTTACTTCGATGAAGCCAACGGCCCGCTGTATCCGTTTGGTTATGGTCTGAGCTACACCACCTTCAAGGTCTCCGGGGTGAAAATGTCGGCCCCGACCCTGAAGCGTGATGGCAAAGTGACCGCCAGCGTCGAGGTGACCAACACCGGCAAGCGCGAAGGGGCAACGGTGATTCAGATGTACGTGCAGGATGTCACTGCGTCGATGAGTCGTCCCGTGAAGCAGCTGCGTGGTTTCGAAAAGGTTGACCTGAAACCGGGTGAAACCAAAACCATCAGCTTCCCGATTGACGTGGATGCGCTGAAGTTCTGGAACCAGCAGATGAAATACGATGCGGAACCCGGCAAATTTAACGTCTTTATCGGGGTGGACTCCGCTCGCGTGAATAAAGGCGAGTTCGAACTGCTGTAACCTTTCCTGCCTTTGCATCCCCCCGTCCTGCGGGGGATGCATCTTACCTTATGCTAAAAAGGCATTTTGACGGTTAATTCTGCCGTTTTAAGCTACGCTTTTCTCTCAAGCCTCTGAAAAAGGCAGCAAAAAAATGAGGATAGCGGAATGACGATTATTAAGGGGATGTTGGGATCGGCGGCATTACTGGCGGCGCTGAGTGTGCCGTTACAGGCGGCGGAGCCGGTAAAAGTGGGTTCCAAGATCGATACCGAAGGCGCGCTGCTCGGGAATATTATTTTGCAGGTGCTGGAAAGCCACGGTCTGAAAACCGTCAATAAAGTCCAGCTCGGCACCACGCCCGTGGTGCGCGGGGCGATTACCTCCGGCGAACTGGATATCTACCCGGAATACACCGGCAACGGGGCATTCTTCTTTAAAGATGAAAACGATCCGGCATGGAAAAACGCCAAAGCCGGGTATGAGAAAGTCAAAAAACTCGACGCGGAACAGAACAAACTGGTCTGGCTGACCCCGGCTCCGGCCAACAATACCTGGACCATCGCTGTGCGCAAAGATGTGGCGGAGAAAGGTAAGCTGACCTCACTGACGGATCTTAGCCGCTACCTGAAAGAGAAGGGTGATTTTAAGCTTGCGGCGTCCGCAGAGTTTATCGAGCGTCCTGACGCGCTGCCCGCGTTCGAAAAAGCCTACGGTTTCAAACTCGACCAGGCGCAGCTGCTCTCTCTGGCGGGCGGGGATACTGCGGTGACCATCAAAGCCGCAGCGCAGCAAACCTCGGGTGTTAATGCGGCCATGGCCTACGGTACCGATGGCCCGGTGGCGGCGCTCGGCCTGCAGACCCTGACCGATCCTAAAGGCGTTCAGCCGATTTACGCCCCGACCCCGGTCGTGCGTGAGGCGGTGCTGAAAGTCCATCCGGAGATTGCCGACTGGCTCAAGCCGGTCTTCGAAAAGCTGGATGAAAAAACGCTGCAGCAGCTGAATGCCAGCATTGCCGTCGAGGGACTGGATGCCAAAAAAGTGGCCGCCGACTTCCTGAAACAACAAGGGCTTGTGAAGTAACGGGAAAGGGCTGTGCCAATAAAATGTCATAACCGCGTACTGCTACTGTTGGCCTGCACGGCCATCGCGGCGGTCGCGTTACCGTTTGTGAATGTCGCCCCTAACCGCCTGATGTCGGGGGAGGGCAAAGCGCTCTGGCAGGTCTGGTCGTTTACGCCGGGGTGGCTGGCGGCGTCGCTGGGCGCGTGGGTGATCCTGTCGCTCTGGCAGGGACGCCCGGCGCAGTGGCTGACGCTGCTCCTCTCCGAAGGGCTGTTTATTCTCCTGTTCTGGAGCGCCGGACTGGCGGCGACGCATATGGCGTCGGCGGAAAGTCCACTGGCGAGGACCTCTATAGGCAGCGGCCTCTGGCTGTGGCTGGCGCTCTGTTTGCTGGCCTGCAGCGATGCGATTCGTCGACTCATCTCCAGTGCCGTCTGGCGCTGGGTACTGAATGCGCAGATTTGGTGTATACCATTGTTCCTGCTGTTCAGCGGGGAGCTGAACAATCTCTCGCTGTTAAAAGAGTACGCCAACCGCCAGGAGGTATTTGATGATGCCCTGGCGCAACACCTGACGATCCTCTTCGGCACGTTCCTTCCGGCGCTTCTGCTCGGGATTTCGCTGGGCATGTGGTGTTACCGCCATCCTTCCCGCCAGGGCAGCATTTTTGCCGTGCTCAACGTCATCCAGACGATTCCTTCCGTTGCGCTGTTTGGCCTGCTGATAGCCCCGCTGGCCGGGCTGGTGAAGTCGTTTCCGGTGCTGGGCGCGGCAGGCATCGCCGGAACGGGATTAACCCCGGCGCTTATCGCGCTGGTGCTCTATGCACTGTTGCCGCTGGTGCGCGGCGTGGTCGCGGGGTTAAGCCAGGTCGCGCCGGATGTGCTGGAAAGCGCCCATGCCATGGGGATGAGCGCGCGGCAGTGTTTCTGGAAGATACAGCTCCCGCTGGCGCTACCCCTGCTGCTGCGCAGCCTGCGGGTAGTTGCCGTTCAGACCGTGGGCATGGCGGTGATCGCCGCGCTGATTGGCGCGGGTGGCTTTGGTGCGCTGGTGTTCCAGGGGCTGCTGAGCAGTGCTCTCGATTTGGTGTTGCTGGGCGTGGTGCCCACGATTGCGCTGGCGGTGGTTGTCGACGCGCTGTTTGCCTTATGGCTCGCGCTGCTCAGGAGAAGCGCCAATGATTGAATTTCATGATGTCAGTAAAACCTTTGCGGGTCGCCCGGCGGCGAGCCATCTCAACCTGAACTTTGCCGAGGGCGCGTTTTCCGTGCTGATTGGTACGTCAGGGTCGGGAAAATCCACCACGCTGAAGATGATCAACCGTCTGGTCGAGCATGACAGTGGGCTGATCCGCTTTGCCGGGGAAGAGATCCGCAGTCTGCCGGTGCTGGAGTTGCGCCGTCGGATGGGCTATGCCATTCAGTCCATCGGACTGTTTCCCCACTGGACGGTGGCGCAAAACATTGCCACTGTGCTGCAGCTGGAGAAATGGTCGCGGGCTAAAACGGCTGACCGGGTGGAGGAACTGATGTCTCTGCTGGGGTTAGAGACTGCCTTGCGCGACCGCTATCCGCACCAGCTTTCCGGTGGGCAGCAGCAGCGCGTGGGCGTGGCGCGCGCGCTGGCGGCCAATCCGCAGGTGTTGCTGATGGACGAACCCTTTGGTGCGCTGGATCCGGTAACGCGCGGGGCGCTGCAGACGGAAATGACCCGTATTCACCGCATTCTCGGAAGGACGATTGTCCTCGTGACGCACGATATTGATGAAGCTCTGCGTCTGGCTGACCATCTGGTCCTGATGGATCACGGCGAAGTGGTGCAGCAGGGCGCGCCGCTCGCGCTGCTGACCAGCCCGAAGAACGACTTTGTGCGTGAGTTTTTTGGCCGCAGCGAGCTGGGCGTCAGGTTGCTCTCCCTGCGCACGGTCGGTGACTATATGCGTCGACAGGATACGTCGCTCGCCGGTGAACCGCTACAGGCGCAAATGACCCTGCGGGATGCTCTCTCCGCGTTTGTGGCGCGCCAGTGTGAAGTGCTACCCGTTTCGGATGCCCGGGGGGCACCGTGCGGAAGCTTACATTTTCGCGATCTGCTGGCCGGGGAGGTGACGCGTGAAGGCTCTGCGTGATCCGCTCCTCTGGCTGGTAGCGCTGTTTGTCGCCTTACTGTTTTTGATGCCTCACAGCGCGGTACTGTTCAGCGCACTTTTCCCTGGGCTGCCGCGCCCGGTGTACCAGCAGGAGAGCTTTATTAATCTCGCCGTGGCGCATCTCTGGCTGGTGGCGCTCTCCAGCACTGTCGCGATTGTGCTGGGCACAGGTGCGGGTATCGCGGTGACCCGGCCTGCCGGGCGGGAGTTTCGTCCACTGGTGGAAACCATCGCGGCTATTGGACAGACCTTTCCGCCGGTGGCGGTGCTGGCCATTGCGGTGCCGGTCATGGGATTTGGTCAGCAGCCTGCGCTTATCGCGCTGATTTTATACGGGGTGTTGCCCATTCTGCAGGGCACGCTGGCGGGTATTGCGGCTGTCCCGGCATCGGTGTTAAGCGTGGCAGAAGGGATGGGGATGAGTCGCTGGCAGCGGCTGCGCAAGGTGGAACTGCCGCTTGCAGCACCGGTTATCATTGCCGGGATCCGCACGTCGGTGATTATTAACATCGGGACGGCGACCATTGCGTCTACGGTGGGGGCCAATACGCTGGGAACGCCGATCATTATCGGCTTAAGCGGGTTTAACACGGCTTATATTGTGCAGGGGGCGGTGCTGGTCGCGCTGGCGGCTATCGTCGTCGATCGCCTTTTCGAGCGGCTGGCGATGTACCTCAGCCGACACCGCCACGAACAATAAACGAGTACCCTGCCAGCATTACGCCGCCGATACCGCTTACGGCCATCAGGACAAAAAGGGTAATCACGGCCAGTTTGGTTGCCTTCATCATGTGCTCCTGTTGTTAACGGAACAATTATACGGTGAAGCGCGGCTGTTAATGAACCATTAAATGCCGTTATGGCTCATCCGGGCCAAGGGAATAAACCGGATACCCATTCTCACGCCATTCCGTCAGCAGCTGTTGCTGCGTGGCGGACGGCACTTCGCCACACCAGACCAGCAGAGTCTGGCCGTCGAAAAACTCAGGCTTAAGCTGCGCCAGCGAGTGCGCAAGGACATCCACGCGCCAGCCCTGTTGGGTGGCAATCCACGCTTCCAGCCACAGGCGGGTGGTGTCGTGCACGTTCCAGCCGACCACCAGCGCATCTTTTCCGGCCTTGTTCTTCGCCGAGGCGAGGCAGACGGCAATGTAGTTAATCAGCACGCCGTCGAGCATGCTGAGCAGCGCCTGCAGGGTGGACTGCTGGCATTGCAGGCGTCGGCGGAGCGGAATGAAAAGATGGGCGATGAGCGTCTGTGCCGGATAATCGCGGCCCTGCTCTTTGATCCATGCGCGCAGGCGCTGCACATTACCCGCCTGCAGGAGCCGCAGCAGGGTTTCCTGCTGTTCGCGCCAGAGGTGCTGCGTGTCCGGGTCGTCGTGGCTCAGCAAGGACTTCACTTTACCGACCTGCACGCCGTTGTCTATCCAGCTTTTAATTTCGCGGATCCGGTCGATATCGGCATCGTTGAACAGGCGATGTCCGCCGTCCGTTCTCTGCGGTTTAAGCAATCCATACCGTCGCTGCCACGCCCGTAGGGTAACGGGATTGATATCACAAAGGAGTGCCACTTCACCTATCGTGTAAAGCGCCATATTTGCCCCCTGGCTTACGCGTTCCCAGCTTAACTGTAGACCCACTTTGCCGAACCAGGAAGGATTGATTGATTTTTGAACAAATAATGCGAAGGATGCGCGATGATCGGAAAAAGGTGTGATAACGGACACGATTTTGCGCTTTTTTGGGATGCTTCAAAGAAAGCAAACCTGCAACAGTGTATGTTACGCGTTTTTAGCGTGTGCGGTTTTGAGTATGTACGAGTTTAATCTGGTGCTGCTGTTGCTTCAGCAGATGTGCGTGTTTCTGGTCATCGCCTGGCTGATGAGCAAAACGCGTCTTTTTATCCCGCTGATGCAGGTCACCGTACGTCTGCCGCATAAGCTGCTCTGCTACGTCACCTTCTCTATTTTTTGCATAATGGGGACTTATTTTGGTCTTCATATCGAAGACTCTATCGCCAATACGCGCGCGATCGGCGCGGTGATGGGCGGGCTGCTTGGCGGCCCCGTCGTCGGTGGCCTTGTGGGGTTAACTGGCGGGCTGCATCGTTATTCCATGGGCGGGATGACGGCGCTCAGCTGTATGATCTCTACGATCGTGGAAGGGCTGCTTGGCGGCCTGGTACACAGCTACATGATCAAGCGTGGTCGCCCGGATAAAGTTTTTAGCCCGCTCACTGCCGGGGCGATCACCTTTGTGGCCGAAATGGCGCAGATGGCGATCATCCTGCTGATTGCCCGTCCCTTTGACGATGCGCTGCACCTGGTCAGCAGTATTGCGGCCCCGATGATGGTGACTAACACTGTCGGCGCGGCGCTGTTTATGCGCATTCTGCTTGATAAACGCGCCATGTTTGAGAAGTACACCTCGGCCTTTTCTGCCACGGCGTTGAAGGTTGCCGCCTCGACCGAAGGGATCCTGCGCCAGGGGTTCAACGAGGAGAACAGCATGAAGGTGGCGCAGGTACTCTACAAAGAGCTCGATATCGGCGCGGTCGCCATCACCGATCGCGAAAAGCTGCTGGCGTTTACCGGCACCGGAGACGATCACCATCTGCCGGGCAAACCTATCTCCTCAACCTATACGCTGCGGGCCATTGAAACCGGCGAAGTAGTGTATGCCGATGGTAACGAAGTGCCTTATCGCTGCTCGCTGCATCCGCAGTGTAAGCTGGGCTCCACGCTCGTCATTCCGCTGCGCGGTGAAAATCAGCGGGTGATGGGCACCATCAAGCTGTATGAGGCGAAAAACCGCCTGTTCAGCTCCATCAACCGCACGCTGGGGGAGGGGATCGCTCAGCTGCTGTCAGCGCAAATCCTCGCCGGGCAGTATGAACGGCAGAAAGCCCTTTTAACGCAGTCTGAGATTAAGCTCCTGCATGCGCAGGTTAATCCGCATTTCCTGTTTAATGCCCTGAATACGCTTAAAGCGGTGATCCGCCGCGACAGCGATCAGGCCGCGCAGCTGGTGCAGTTTCTGTCGACCTTTTTCCGCAAGAACCTGAAACGTCCGTCAGAGATAGTGACCCTGTCCGATGAGATTGAGCACGTGAACGCCTATCTGCAGATTGAGCAGGCGCGTTTCCAGTCTCGCCTGCAGGTGTCGCTTTCCGTCCCGGATGACCTGGCGTATCAGCATCTTCCGGCCTTTACCCTGCAGCCTATCGTGGAAAATGCCATCAAACATGGAACTTCGCAGCTGCTCGGGAGCGGAGAGATCACGATTGCTGCCAGCCGTTTTAACCATCATCTGGTGCTGGATATTGAAGATAATGCCGGGCTTTATCAGCCTTCCACGTCGGGCGGGCTAGGGATGAGCCTGGTGGATAAACGTCTGCGTGCCCACTTTGGCGACGACTGCGGTATTACCGTGGCCTGTGAGCCGGACCGATTTACCCGTATTACCGTTCGACTGCCGCTGGAGGAAAACGCATGTTAAGAGTGCTGATTGTGGATGATGAGCCGCTGGCACGGGAAAACCTGCGCGTTCTGCTGCAGGAGCAGCCAGATATTGAGGTTGTGGGAGAGTGTGCGAACGCCATTGAGGCCATTGGTGCCGTGCATAAGTTGCGCCCTGACGTGCTGTTCCTCGACATTCAAATGCCGCGTATCAGCGGGCTGGAGATGGTGGGTATGCTCGACCCGGCGCATCGTCCCTACATCGTGTTTCTGACGGCCTTCGACGAGTATGCCGTTAAGGCTTTTGAGGAGCACGCGTTTGATTATTTACTCAAGCCGATTGAAGAGAAGCGGCTGGAAAAGACCCTGAACCGGTTACGCCAGGAGCGAACCGTCCAGGATGTCACGCTGCTGCCAGAGAACCAGCAGCCGCTGAAATTTATCCCGTGCACCGGGCACAGCCGAATCTATCTTTTGCAGATGGATGATGTGGCCTTCGTGAGTAGCCGACTGAGCGGCGTGTTTGTCACCAGTGCAGAGGGAAATGAAGGATTTACCGAACTGACTCTGCGCACGCTGGAGAGCCGCACGCCGCTGATCCGCTGTCATCGCCAGTATCTGGTGAACATGGCGCATCTGAAAGAGATCCGCCTGGAAGACAACGGCCAGGCCGAGCTGGTCCTGCGCGCCGGGCAGACTGTTCCCGTCAGCCGCCGCTATCTGAAAAGTTTGAAAGAGGCGATTGGCCTGTAAAGCTGGTACACTGCGCGCCATTGCATCATCGACATTCGAAGGCTCTATGCTCAGTAACGATATTCTCCGTAGCCTGCGCTACACCCTGAAAGCAAACAACAACGACATGGTGCGCATTCTTGCACTGTCCGACATGGAATCCACGTCTGCAGGTTTTGACACCTGGATGACCAAAGAGGATGAAGAGGGCTTCGTGCGCTGCCCCGACATCATTCTGTCGGGTTTCCTGAACGGTCTGATTTATGACAAGCGTGGCAAAGATGAGTCCGCCCCGGAGCTGGCGCTGGAGCGTCGCGTGAACAACAACACGGTACTGAAAAAGCTGCGTATCGCGTTCTCGCTGAAAACGGACGATATTGTGGCGATCATGACGGAGCAAAAATACCGCGTATCCGTGCCGGAAGTGACTGCCATGATGCGCGCGCCGGACCACAAAAACTACCGCGAGTGCGGCGATCAGTTTCTGCGTAATTTTCTGCGCGGGCTGACCCACCGGGTGCATCACCCTAAAGCGTAAAGGCGGCATGGGTGCGGCCTGATGCCCTCACCCCGACCCTCTCCCACAGGGAGAGGGAGAACAAAAAAGCCGGAGATAATCTCCGGCTTTTTTGTTATTTCACCTGCTGACCCGGCTTCGCGCCTTCGTCAGGGCTTAACAGGAAAATGTCTTTCCCGCCGGGGCCTGCGGCCATCACCATCCCCTCAGAGATGCCGAAGCGCATTTTACGCGGTGCCAGGTTCGCCACCATCACGGTCTGACGGCCAATCAGTACCTGTGGATCCGGATAGGCTGAACGGATGCCGGAGAAGACGTTGCGCTTCTCGCCGCCCAGATCCAGCGTCAGGCGCAGCAGCTTGTCAGAGCCTTCCACGAATTCCGCGTTTTCAATCAGCGCTACGCGCAGGTCAACTTTGGCGAAATCGTCAAAGGTGATGGTTTCCTGAATCGGATCGTCCGCCAGCGGGCCGGTCACCGGTGCTGTAGCGGCCTTCACCTCTTCTTTAGAGGCTTCGACCAGAGCTTCAACCTGCTTCATCTCAATGCGGTTATACAGCGCTTTGAAGGTGTTCACCTTGTGGCTGAGCAGCGGCTGCTGGATAGCATCCCAGGTCAGTTCGGTGTTCAGGAAGGCTTCAGCACGCGCGGCCAGCTGCGGCAGAACCGGTTTCAGCCAGGTCATCAGCACGCGGAACATGTTCAGACCCATGGTGCAGATCGCCTGCAGGTCGGCGTCGCGGCCTTCCTGTTTGGCAACCACCCATGGCGCCTGCTCGTCTACATAGCGGTTGGCAACATCTGCCAGCGCCATGATTTCACGAATGGCTTTACCGAATTCACGGCTTTCCCACGCTTCGCCAACCGCAGCGGCGGCGTCAGTGAAGGTTTTATACAGCTCAGGATCGGCCAGCTCTGCGGAGAGCACGCCGTCAAAGCGTTTGGCGATAAAGCCTGCGTTACGGGACGCCAGGTTCACCACCTTGTTGACGATGTCCGCGTTCACGCGCTGGACGAAATCTTCCAGGTTCAGGTCAATGTCGTCGATGCGAGAGGAGAGCTTCGCCGTGTAGTAGTAGCGCAGGCTATCCGCGTCGAAGTGGTTCAGCCAGGTGCTGGCTTTAATGAACGTCCCGCGAGATTTAGACATCTTCGCGCCGTTAACCGTCACGTAGCCGTGCACGAACAGGTTGGTCGGCTTGCGGAAGTTGCTGCCTTCCAGCATTGCCGGCCAGAACAGACTGTGGAAGTAAACGATGTCTTTACCGATGAAGTGATACAGCTCGGCAGTGGAATCTTTCTTCCAGTATTCGTCGAAGCTGACGGTGTCGCCACGCTTGTCGCACAGGTTCTTGAAGGAGCCCATGTAGCCGATGGGTGCGTCCAGCCAGACGTAGAAGTATTTGCCCGGTGCGTTCGGGATTTCGAAGCCGAAGTACGGCGCATCGCGGGAGATATCCCACTGTTGCAGACCGGATTCGAACCACTCCTGCATCTTGTTCGCCACCTGCTCCTGCAGCGCGCCGCTGCGGGTCCACGCCTGCAGCATTTCGCTGAAGGATGGCAGGTCAAAGAAGAAGTGCTCGGAATCACGCATCACAGGCGTAGCGCCGGACACCACGGATTTCGGCTCGATAAGCTCAGTCGGGCTGTAAGTTGCGCCACACACTTCGCAGTTATCGCCGTACTGATCCGGTGATTTGCATTTCGGGCAGGTGCCTTTGACGAAACGGTCCGGAAGGAACATGCCTTTTTCCGGATCGTACAGCTGAGAGATGGTGCGGTTTTTGATAAAACCGTTCTCTTTCAGACGCGTGTAGATTAGCTCCGACAGCTCACGGTTCTCGTCGCTGTGGGTGGAGTGATAGTTGTCATAGCTGATGTCAAAGCCAGCAAAATCGGTCTGATGCTCCTGACTCATTTCGGCAATCATCTGCTCCGGGGAGATACCCAGCTGCTGCGCTTTCAGCATGATCGGCGTGCCGTGAGCATCGTCAGCACAGATGAAGTTTACCTCGTGGCCGCGCATTCGCTGGTAACGGACCCAGACATCAGCCTGGATATGCTCCAGCATGTGGCCGAGGTGGATTGAGCCGTTGGCGTACGGCAGGGCGCACGTTACCAGAATTTTTTTCGCGACTTGAGTCATAGTAGGCATTACTTCTTTTAACTGTGAAAAGGGTTTTCGATATTACCAAAAGGGGCATTATTAAGTAAGCACAAACCGCGGCCTTTCAGGTAAACTTGTTGTCTAAGGTCTTATTCACAAGAACAAAGGAGTCGGGATGAGTTCTCAATCCCAGGCCAAATCACCGGAAGCCTTACGAGCAATGGTCGCCGGGACGCTGGCTAACTTTCAGCATCCAACCCTGAAACATAATCTCACGACGCTGAAAGCGTTACACCATGTTGCGTGGCTGGACGATACGCTGCACATTGAGCTGCAGATGCCCTTCGTCTGGAGCACCGCCTTTGATGCGCTGAAAGAGCAGACCAGCTCTGAGCTGCTGCGCATTACCGGAGCGAAAGCGATCGACTGGAAGCTGAGCCACAGCATCGCCACGCTGAAGCGTGTGAAGAATCAGCCTGGCGTGAACGGTGTGAAAAACATCATCGCCGTGAGCTCAGGTAAAGGCGGGGTGGGCAAATCGTCTACCGCAGTAAACCTGGCGCTTGCGCTGGCGGCGGAAGGGGCGAAGGTGGGTATTCTCGATGCCGATATCTATGGTCCGTCCATTCCAAACATGCTGGGTGCGGAAAACCAGCGTCCAACCTCGCCGGACGGTACGCATATGGCGCCGATCGTGGCGCATGGGCTGGCGACCAACTCAATCGGTTACCTGGTGACTGACGATAACGCCATGGTCTGGCGCGGCCCGATGGCCAGCAAAGCGCTGATGCAGATGCTGCAGGAAACCATGTGGCCGGATCTCGATTATCTGGTGCTGGATATGCCGCCGGGTACCGGTGATATCCAGCTGACGCTGGCGCAGAACATTCCGGTAACGGGCGCTGTGGTGGTGACCACACCGCAGGACATCGCGCTGATCGACGCCAAAAAAGGCATCGTCATGTTCGAAAAAGTGGAGGTGCCGGTACTCGGTATCGTTGAGAACATGAGCATGCACATCTGCAGCAACTGTGGGCACCACGAGCCAATCTTTGGTACCGGTGGCGCAGAAAAGCTGGCCGAACAGTATCATACCCAACTGCTGGGTCAGATGCCGCTGCATATCACCCTGCGCGAAGATCTGGACAGCGGAAAACCGACGGTTGTTAGCCGTCCGGACAGCGAATTTGCGGATATGTATCGTCAACTGGCGGGGCGCGTTGCGGCGCAGCTTTACTGGCAGGGCGAAGTCATTCCGAGCGAAATCGCGTTCCGCGCGGTGTAACTCCTCTGCACTTTAATGCCGGGTGGCGCTTCGCTTACCCGGCCTACAAATGGCACCATCACGTAGGTCGGGTAAGGCGAAGCCGCCACCCGACGTTAACTCAGCCGATAATGCATCAGATAGTACTCTCCGTCCGGAGAATCACCCGTTGCCTCAATGTGCCAGCCATGTCGCTGGTAAAACGCAATAGCCCGCCTGTTCTTCACCAGACACTTCAGTGCACCCGTGCTGGTAAACGTTTTCTGTACGTGCTCAAGTAACAGATGTCCGACACCCAGGCTCTGAGACTGCGGATCAACAAACAGGTTGTGCAGAAAATTATCGTTGGTCCAGACGGAAGCAAACCCCAGGCGATGGCCGTCCTGCTCCGCAACCCAGATGGCTTCGTCCCGGGTAGCGGCGTCGAAATCTTCCAGATGCCAGCCAGAGTCATCAAGCCAGGGCCAGGCATCGCGTCGGGCGTGGAGATAGAGCGTGCGCAGGAAAGGCCGATCGCTCTCCTGCCACGGACGGATGACGATCGTATCAGCGATGATAGAAGATATCCCCATTATAGGCTTTGTAGATTTTGCCATCTGCATCGCCAATCAGGACGTAGTTTTCGCCCATGTAGGTCCAGTGGGTCCCTGCATCCGGTGCCGGCAGGTTACGCAACTGATACTGTTTGATGGTGTATTCGGGCGTTTGATACTGCGCCGGTGCGGTATCGCCGATTTTGAACTTAGTGAAATCAGCGATGAACTCTTGTTCCTCATAGGCTTTGATGCCTGATGGCGCAGCGGCGGTTTGCGGGGCAGAAAATGCGGATCCCGCCAGAGACAGTAATACACCCAGAAGCAGCAATTTACGCTTAGCCATTTTTTCTCCAGTGATATCGTTACAGATGTTTTGTCTGCGGGCGCGCGTATGAAGCAAGGCAGACAGTCCATTTTAAGGATCAACGCAAGCCGTGTATGAAAAAAATGTAACAAAAATGGACAGTTTTGTGTAGTCGAACCGTGTGGGTCTTATTTGTGTGGTCGATATTTACCATTACTAGTATTTGTTATTTTTATTAATCTATTCTGAAAATAACTTTTAGCATCAAAATTGCGCGGTTAAGCGAATGCTTTACTGAGGAATACCCTTTAGTATCGCCTTCGGATGAAGTGATATTACTTTTGATTTTATTAGACGATTGTGCATCGGCTCAGTTTTTTAAAGCGAATGTATTCGTTTTTTAGAATTTCATGGTAATGCCATTAAAATAATAACTAATTATATTTCATGGTGTTAGTTGCATTCTTTTTGCAGATGTAACGCCTGGCGCAACGATAAACCAACATTTTATATAAATGAAAAACACAACTGCATTCCCACTACTCTTTCTTTTTCTTAGCCAGTTAACAGGGTGTGTATTTTCACCGGGTCAGCACTTAAGTCTGTCTGGAAAAAAAGTTACGCCGAGTGAAGGAATTAATCATCAACTGGATAAACGTGTAGAAATTTTTCCAGTGACCCCTGGGTTGATTGAAAAACTGCGTCCGCCCGTGTCGAAATCTCAGGCGAATCCTAATCTGGATGAGCAGCTCAAAAACTGGGAATACCGTATTGGCACAGGCGACATCCTGACGGTCACCGTCTGGGATCACCCTGAATTAACGACGCCTGCCGGGCAGTATCGTAGCGCGAGCGATGCGGGCAACTGGGTCAACGCCGACGGTACGCTTTTTTACCCCTATGTCGGTAAGCTGCACGTAGCGGGCAAAACAGTTTCACAGATACGTGAAGAGATTACCGCGCGGCTGGATAAGGTCATTGAGAGCCCTCAGGTGGATGTCAGCATAGCCTCCTTCCGTTCGCAAAAAGCCTATATCACTGGTGAGGTAGAGAAATCGGGCCAGCAGCCCATTACCAATATTCCACTGACGGTGATGGATGCAGTCAACGCTGCTGGTGGGCTATCTGCGGATGCCGACTGGCGGAATGTGGTACTCACGCATAATGGTCAGGACTCACGTCTTTCCCTCTATGCCCTGATGCAGCACGGCGATTTAACGCAAAACAAGCTGCTTTATCCTGGCGATATCTTGTTTGTTCCCCGAAACGACGCGCTGAAAGTGTTCGTGATGGGGGAGGTGGTTAAACAGAGCACCCTTAAAATGGATCGTAGCGGCATGACGCTGGCCGAAGCGCTGGGAAATGCTGGCGGCTTAAACCAGAACATGGCCGATGCCACCGGCATTTTTGTTATTCGACAGGTAGCGAAAAAAGGCGACGCGGACAAAATTGCCAACATCTATCAACTGAATGCAGAAGATGCGTCAGCCATGGTACTAAGCACGGAATTTCAGCTGGAGCCGTATGACATTGTCTATGTGACCACCGCACCGCTTTCACGCTGGAATCGCGTCATTACCCAACTGGTGCCGACTATCACAGGTGTTCACGATCTGACCGAAACCGTCCGTTATATCAGATCGTGGCCGCAATAATGTTCAATTCAATCTTAGTGGTTTGCACAGGCAATATTTGCCGTTCGCCAATGGGTGAACGGCTGTTGCGCCAGCAGTTACCCGGCAGGCAGGTGACCTCGGCAGGTATTTTCGGTCTCGAAGGATGCCCGGCGGATGCCGCTGCGCAGGCCGTGGCCTGGCGTCATGGTATTTCGCTGGAGGGGCATGTTGCCCGCAAGGTGACGCGTAGCCTGTTACAAAAATCCGATTTGATTCTGGTGATGGAGCCGAAACACCTTCGTTTTATCGCCACTATGGCCCCGGAGAACCGGGGAAAATCGCTGCTATTTGGACAATGGCTGGAAACCAAGGACATTCCCGACCCGTATCACAAAAGTCGTGAAGCCTTCGAATATGTTTTCAACCAATTGGGAAAAGCCAGTCAGGAATGGGCTCGTCGTTTGAGTCAACAAGGAATGAAGCAGTAATGTCGTCTTCTAAATCAGACAAATTTGGTGCCGCGACACCGCAGAATAATGAAATCGATCTCATTCAGTTGCTTGCTGAGATGTTTGATCACCGGATCATGATTGCGTGTATCACACTCCTGTTCACGGTATGTGCGGGGATTTATGCATTTAGCGCCACGCCAGTTTATCAGGCTGATGCCCTGGTGCAGGTCGAGGCGAAGCAGGATAACTCGCTACTTAAAAGCTTAAGCCAGTTCGGGTCCGATCTCTCCCCCGATGTCGCCCCAGAACTTCTGCTCCTTAAATCAAGGATGATTCTGGGAGAGACCGTTGATCAACTCGGGCTAACATACCACGTTAAGCGGCGCGTACTCCCTGTTATCGGTCCTGTGTGGGAACAGATTCGGGGACGAAAATCTGATGAAATAACGATTGGCGCACTGACTATTCCGCTTCTGGAAGGTGAGCCACAAACGCTTTTACTCACCGCACAGGACCAGGGGCGATTTCATCTTGAGGGTAAGACGCTGGCTGTAGACGGCGTTGTGGGAAAAGCGCTGGTTAAAGATGGGGTATCTCTGCTGGTGACATCCCTCGATGCGGTTCCGGGTACCCAATTTATCCTCAAAACCGTCACGAAACTTGAAGCGATCAACGCCATTCAAAAGAGGCTTACGGTTGCTGAATCGGCGAAACAGAGCGGTATGATCGCGTTAACCATAGCGGGTGAAGACCCCAGTAAGATCGCCAGAGTGCTTAATACAATCGCTGAAAATTATCTCAGTCAGAATATCGCGCGTCAGGAAGCTCAAGATACCCGGAGCCTGACGTTTTTACAGACTCAATTACCGAAGATCAGTCGGGAGCTGGATGAAGCTGAAGCTCGCCTCAATGCCTACAGAGAGAAACGTGATTCTGTCGACTTGTCTCTGGAGGCAAAGTCGGTTCTTGATCAGGTTGTTAATGTGGAAAACCAGCTTAACGAGCTGACATTCCGTGAAGCAGAGGTTTCTCAGCTTTTCAAGAAGGATCACCCCACTTACCGCGCGTTACGGGAAAAGAAACAAACGCTTGAGCAGGAACGTACGCGCCTCAACAAACGCGTTTCAGCCATGCCCTCCACGCAGCAGGAAATATTACGCCTGAGTCGTGACGTGGAATCCGGGCGTACCATCTACCTGCAACTTCTGACGCGGCAGCAGGAGCTGAATATCTCCCGCTCCAGCGCGATTGGAAACGTGCGGATCATTGACCCGGCCGTGACGCAGCCCATTCCGATTAAACCGCGTAAAGCGCTTATTATTGTGCTGGGCATGCTGATGGGGTTAATGCTCTCGACCGGAACGGTTTTCGTGCGTTCGGCCTTTAAGCGGGGCATTACGTCATCTGAGCAACTTGAAATGCAGGGAATACCGCTTCTGGCGACGCTCCCGCGTTCAGTCTGGCTCTGGAAAAAGACGCATCTGCGCAGGCGGAACCTGTTTGCTTCCCACTGGAAACACAGAACATCAAACGTACCTTTCCTGCCAGTTGACCGGCCGACCGATATGTTTATCGAAGCGGTGCGCGGGCTCCGTACCAGTCTGCATTTTACAATGATGGATGCAACAAACCGGATCGTAGTGGTGTCGGGCCCTACGCAGGACTGCGGAAAGACCCTGGTCAGTACCTCACTGGCGTCGATTGCGGCTCAGGCGGGACAGCGAGTCTTGTTTATTGATGCGGATATGCGCAAGGGGTATGTCCACAATATTTTCAAACTGAACAATCATCTTGGATTGTCCAGCGTGCTCGGAGGAAACGTAGAATGGCAGGACGCGGTTCAACGCTTTGAGAAAGGCGGTTTTGATGTCCTGACCTGCGGACCCCGGCCTTCACATCCCGTTGATTTGCTCATGAGTGAACGCTTCCAGGCGGTAATGTCACGGATCGACACACTTTATGACATCGTCATTATCGACACCCCACCCGTACTTGCCGTGACGGATGCATTGCTGATCACCAGAGCCGCGGCCACCACGCTACTGGTTGCCCGTTTTGGAAAAACCAGCGGTAAAGAGGTCGAGCACTCACTGAAGCGTCTGCGGCAAACGGGCGTGCAGGTGAATGGCGCCATCCTCAACGATATCGTGAAATCCGCTGCGCTCTATTACAACTCGGGGTATAGCCACTACGACTACGGTTACACTCAGGAATAAGCGTGGCGCGACACTTCTTTACAGCACCGCGCCGAACAGCCCGTTAAGATGACCTCCGTTACAACGAGAGGTCATAATGGATAACCGTAAATTGAGTCGACTGCGCCGTTGGGCGCGGGAAGGGATCATTTTCTTTTTGCTCGCGCTGGCCGTGATGTGGGGCGTGGATCAATACCGCAAGCCCACACTCCCCGCCAGTTTTAGCGCCACCCCAATGCAAAGCATTGACGGAAAGCGCCACGATATCGAAGCGCTCAGCCAGGAGCGGCCACTGCTGATCTACGTCTGGGCCACCTGGTGTAGCATCTGCCGTTATACGACACCGGCGGTGGATAAGCTGGCAGAAGAGGGCGGTAACGTCATCAGTATTGCCATGCGTTCTGGTGATGATGCGAAGCTGGCTCGCTGGGTCGAGAAGAAAAGCCTGAGTATGCCGGTGATTAACGATGCAAACGGTGCGATGTCACAACAGTGGCAGGTGAGCGTAACGCCGACGCTGGTGATTGTATCGAAGGGGAATGTGGTCAGTACCACAACGGGCTGGACGAGCTACTGGGGATTAAAAATCAGGATGTGGTGGGCAGGTCTGTAAAAATAACCCCTCTCCCGGTGGAAGAGGGGTTTTGTATTACTTAGCCAGAACTTCCTGCGCGGTGTGCTCAACCAAAGACAGCAGGGTTTTAATATCCTCCAGCGTCACGGTTGGGTTCAGCAGCGTAAGCTTCAGGCAGGTAACGCCGTTATGCTCGGTCACACCGACGTTCGCGCGACCAGACTCCAGCAGCGCATCACCAATTTTCTGGTTCAGCAGGGCGATACCCGCATCGTCCATCTGCACCTGGCCACGGAAGCGGAACAGCACGCTTGCCAGCTGTGGCTGCATAACCAGTTCCAGAGCAGGCTGCTCTTTCACGTAGGCGGCAACCTGCTGCGCCAGCGTCACGCCGTGATCGATGATCGCGGCGTATTGCTCCTGACCCAGTGCTTCCAGGCTCATCCACAGCTTCAGCGCGTCGAAACGACGGGTCGTCTGCAGAGATTTGGACACCAGGTTTGGCACGCCCGCCTCTTCATCGAACTCAGAGTTCAGATAGGCTGCCTGATAGCGCATCAGTTCATAGTGACGTGCTTCTTTCAGCAGGAACGCGCCGCAGCTGATGGTCTGGAAGAACTGCTTGTGGAAGTCCAGCGTGACGGAATCCACCAGCTCAATACCGTCCAGGTAATGACGATACTGCTCAGACATCAGCAGCGCGCCGCCCCAGGCTGCATCAACGTGTACCCAGATGTTCTGCTTCGCCGCCAGTTCAGCAATCGCACGCAGCGGGTCGATAGCACCGGCATCGGTGGTACCGGCTGTCGCGACGATCGCCAGAATCTGCTCGCCGTTCGCGTTGCACTTCGCAATTTTCGCCGCCAGATCGGACAGATCCATACGGGAGAATTCATCCGTTTTCACCTGCACCACGGACTGGTAGCCCAGACCCATCAGCGCCATGTTTTTCTGCACGGAGAAGTGCGCGTTTTCGGAGCACAGTACGCGGATCTTACGTAGATCGCCCACTAGACCGTCCTGCTGAACGGAGTGACCCTGACGCGCGAAGAATGCATCACGGGCCAGCATCAGACCCATCAGGTTGCTCTGAGTGCCGCCGCTGGTGAAAACACCTGCGTCGCCAGCCTGATAACCCACGCGGGTACGCAGCCATTCGATCAGTTTGATCTCAATGATGGTTGCGGACGGGCTTTGATCCCAGGAGTCCATACTCTGGTTAGTGGCGTTAATCAGCACTTCTGCCGCCTGGCTTACGACCAGACTTGGGCAGTGCAGGTGCGCCACACACTGTGGGTGATGAACGGACAAGCTGTCTTTCAGGAAGAACTCAACGGCGCGTTCAATCGCCGCTTCGTTGCCCAGCCCTTTCGGGTTGAAATCCAGCTTAATACGGTCGCGCAGTTCCGCGACCGTTTTGCCCTGGTACATCTCAGGCTGTTTCAGCCACTGCATCACAGCCTGAGTGCTTTGTTCAATCGCCTGCTGATAAGCGTCAATGCTCTGCGCAGAGGAGAACAAAATTGGGTTTGAATCTGACATCGTAATCAACTACTCCGGTTACGCCGGGCGAACGCCCGCAGCAAGCAGTGCCTGCTCGAATTTATCCAGGAAGATTTTCAGCTCTTCATCGCTGATCAGCAGAGAAGGCAGCAGACGCAGAACGATACCATTGCGACCACCACGTTCCAGAATCAGACCCGCTTCGAAGCATTTCTTCTGAATCAGTGCAGACAGCTCGCCGTCGCCCGGGAAGCAACCCATGTGGTCAGCCGCTTCGTGTGGCTTAACGATCTCAATACCGATCATCATGCCCAGACCGCGAACGTGGCCGATGACCGGATAACGTTTCGCCATCTCTTTCAGCTGGCCTTTCAGCCATTCGCCCTGTGCAGCCACTTTGCCTGCGATGTTCTGGTCTTTCAGGATTTTCAGCGTCGTCAGACCGGTTGCCATCGCCAGCTGGTTGCCGCGGAAGGTGCCGGTGTGGTGACCCGGTGCCCATGCGTCGAACTGCTTTTTGATACCGAGCACGGCCAGCGGCAGACCGCCGCCAACGGCTTTAGACATCACGATAATGTCTGGCTCAATGCCCGCATGTTCGAAGGCGAAGAATTTACCGGTACGGGCAAAGCCTGCCTGAACTTCGTCGAGGATCAGCAGAATGCCATGTTCCTGCGTCACTTTACGGATGCGCTGCAGCCACTCAGCCGGAGCCGGGTTCACGCCGCCTTCACCCTGAACGGCTTCGAGGATCACCGCTGCAGGTTTACGCACGCCGCTTTCAACGTCGTTAATCAGGTTGTCGAAGTAGTAGGTCAGCGCTTTAACACCCGCTTCACCACCGATACCCAGTGGGCAGCGGTATTCGTGCGGATAAGGCATGAACTGCACTTCTGGCATCATACCGTCAACCGCTTCTTTCGGAGACAGGTTACCCGTCACGGACAGTGCGCCGTGGGTCATCCCGTGGTAACCACCTGAGAAGCTGATGATACCGCTACGGCCGGTCACTTTTTTCGCCAGCTTCAGCGCCGCTTCAACGGCGTCAGCACCGGATGGACCGGTGAACTGCAGGCAGTACTCTTTGCCCTGACCCGGCAGCAGAGAGAGAAGGTATTCAGAAAACGCGTCTTTCAGAGGCGTCGTCAGATCCAGTGTATGTAACGGCAAGCCGCTGGTAATGACATTTTGGATGCTTTTCAGCACATCAGGATGGTTATGTCCAAGCGCAAGGGTTCCTGCACCTGCTAAACAGTCAAGGTATTCTTTATTATCTGCATCGGTGATCCACACGCCTTCTGCTTTAGTGATCGCTAAAGGCAGTTTGCGCGGATAACTCCTGACGTTAGATTCAAACTCGGCCTGACGGGCCAGATAGGTTTCGTTGCTTTTGTGGGCATCTACAGTGTCAATACGGACTTTATCCGTCATCATATCACTCCTACAACCGCCGCTTCGTTATGAGCCACGATTGAATAAAAAGTTAAAAAACAGATGGGGCCTGAAAAAAACGCCGCCAATATAGAGCCTTTTGCCACGGGGCTCAATGGTTAATTTGTTTACTGTTTTGTGACATGGGTTACAGGGGCGGGTTTATCCCCGTTTAAGGAGAGGAAATTACACTTTATGGTAAATAAAAACAGCCTGTTACGTACTTTACGCCCTGATTGTAAAATCATAAAAAAGAGTGTGGCAAATTGTGCGATTCGCTTGATGAAAAGGAGGTAAGCCGCCTCCTTTGCACGCTTATTTCTGCGACCTGTGCAAAAAGCTGCGGTCAGGATGCATGCGCAACGGAATCACGCTTTAAATATGGACTTTCAACACGTGTGGTTTCCAGGTGTTGCTCACCGTTAATAATATGCAGGGCGCTCAGGCGACCAATTTCATAATGCGGCAACTGAACCGTAGAGAGCGGAGGGAGGAAGAGTTCCCCAATGCCGACCATATTGTCGTAGCCGATAACCGCGACATCCTCGGGAATGCGAAGCCCTTGCGCCAGTAGCGTCTGATAGACCATCAACGCGATGCGGTCGTTGCCGCAGATCACGGCGTCGAACCGTGGGACACCATTCTGGATGCGCGCCAGCAACACTGAGGGAATGTCACGATAGTGCTCATCGCCGGGCGCCATATAGTTGTGCTCCAGGCTATCCGGGTCGATTCCCGCTTCAAGGCATGCGCGTTCCAGCCCCTGACGGCGTCGGGTTGTGGCCAGGTGGCCCGCAGGCAAATGCAGGCAGAGTGGTTGTTGATAGCCCTCCGCAAGCAACGCGCGCACGGCGGTGTACTGCCCCAGTTCGTCATCTGGAATATAGCTGGCTACCCGTTCACCGTCACTTTCGCAGTTGGCCAACACACAGGGTAGGGTGAGCAACTTAGCCGGGAGAGGAACCTGACGTAGCCCCATGGTGGTGTAAATAATCCCGTCAGGCCGATGAGACAGGAGAAGGTCGACAATGGCGTCCGGATTATCATCGCTAAACATATTCATCACGAAGCTGTTCCAGCCGTGCATCCTGGCGGTCTCTTCAATGGACAGCGTAATCTCCACCGAGAAAGGTGTCGTCACCGTATCAAGGGCCAGCACGCCGATGGTTTTAGGTGAGGCATGTGCACCACGTATCTTCTTGGCGGACAGATCGGGCACATAGTTGGTCTGCTCGATGGCCCGATGTACGCGCGCCAGCGTTTCCGGTTTTAGGCGCTCCGGGCTGTTAAGCGCACGTGATACGGTCATCAGAGACACGTTCGCCAGCTTTGCGACGTCCTTCAGGGAAGCCATTTTCTTACTCCGTCAATGATCTGTAAGAGAGAATATACAACTAAGTAACTGATGTAAAAGGAAAGCCTGTTCAAGGGTTGTGTCGTGCAGCGATCACAGATGAATATTTGATCGCGATCGCACTCCTTCAATGTTAACGTTAACTTTCGTGATTAACATCATAAATCTTAGTCAAACAGCATGAGAATAAAATTATGTTAACGTTACCATCGTGTCATTACTCCAACATGAGAATGTCATGATGAAAACGCATCACTCTCACAGCTACCCTTTATTGAGCGCATTACTGTTTTTCTTTTTTGTGACCTGGTCGTCTTCCGGCTCGTTGCTTTCTATCTGGCTCCACCAGGAAGTGGGCTTAAAGGCAGGGGATACCGGCATTATCTATGCCGTGCTTTCAGTCTCTGCGCTCTTTGCTCAAATCTGCTATGGATTCATTCAGGACAAGCTCGGTCTGAGAAAAAACCTGCTCTGGTTTCTGACCAGTCTGCTCATTCTATCGGGTCCGGCGTTTTTGCTGTTTGGTTATCTGCTGCAGATTAACGTTTTACTCGGCAGTATTTTCGGCGGGGTTTTTATCGGTTTGACGTTTAACGGCGGGATAGGGGTACTGGAATCCTATACCGAGCGCGTGGCACGCCAAAGCCAGTTTGAATTCGGCAAAGCGAGGATGTGGGGATCGCTTGGCTGGGCAGTGGCGACCTTTTTTGCGGGACTCTTGTTTAACATCGATCCGAAGCTGAATTTCGCTGTCGCGAGCTGCGCAGGACTGGTGTTTTTTATTTTGCTGGCGCGTCTCAGGGTCTCTTCGGCACCGCACGCCATGCAGGAAGCGGTCTCCGGCGGCAAGGTCACGCTGGAAGACGCGCTGCGCCTGCTGACGCTGCCACGCTTCTGGGCGCTGGTGTTTTTCGTAATCGGGACCTGTATTTACGGCGTTTACGACCAGCAGTTTCCGGTCTATTTCTCCTCCCAGTTCCCGACGTTGCAGGAAGGGAACGCCATGTACGGCTACCTCAACTCCTTCCAGGTTTTCCTTGAAGCGGCGGGGATGTTCTGCGCTCCCTGGCTGGTGAATCGCCTCGGCGCGAAGAATGGCCTGATTTTCGCGGGAATGGTGATGGCGATGCGTATGGTGGCATCGGGACTGGTTGAGGGGCCGGTATTGATCTCCATAACCAAACTATTGCACGCAGTAGAACTGCCTGTTTTGCTGGTCTCAATCTTTAAATACAACAGTTTACATTTTGATAAGCGGCTCTCTTCCACCCTTTATCTGGTGGGCTTCGCCTGTACAAGCTCGGTAATTGCCTCAGTCCTGTCGCCGCTGGCAGGTTACAGCTATGAGAAATACGGTTTTGCCCAGTCTTATCTGATTATGGGGCTGTTAGTGTTCAGCACCACGTTTATCTCCATCTTCCTTTTGCGCTCGGGTAAGTCCTCTTCTGACCCGCTCATGCCGCAACCTTCCACTATCTGATCGAAAGAGTAGAGCAATGACGTATTCCATTACGAAAGCAGAGCAGGAACTTCAGTCCAGACGCGAGGGGCTTAACCTGCGCTGGTATCCGCGTTACCACCTCGCTGCACGCGCTGGCTGGATGAACGACCCTAATGGCCTGGTCTGGTTTGATGGCTGGTATCACGCCTTTTATCAACATCATCCGTATTCGACCCAGTGGGGCCCGATGCACTGGGGCCATGCGCGCAGCAAGGATTTAGTTCACTGGGAACATCTCCCGGTTGCACTGGCGCCAGAAGGAGCAGAAGACAAGGATGGCTGTTTTTCCGGATCGGCAGTGGTGGATGGCGATACGCTTGCGCTGATTTACACCGGACATAAATTCCACGGCGATCCTGATGATGAGGCAAATCTCTACCAGGTGCAGTGTCTGGCGACCAGCCGTGATGGTATTCATTTTAGCCGGGAAGGCATGGTTGTTGACACGCCGCCTGGCCTGCATCACTTCCGTGACCCGAAAGTGTGGCGTGAGGGGGAGAGCTGGTACATGGTCGTCGGTGCGCGGGACGGCGAAACGGGTCAGGTGCGCGTGTATCGCTCTGAAGATCTGCACGCGTGGCAGGATATGGGCGTGCTTGCGGTGGCAGAAAAAGAGATGGGGTATATGTGGGAATGCCCTGACTTTTTCACTCTCAATGGCAAGCGCGTACTGATGTTTTCACCTCAGGGAGTGGTGGCTGAAGGATACAAAAATCGTAATCTATTTCAGAGTGGCTATCTGTTGGGCGAGTGGCAGCCTGGTCAGCCTTTTGTGCGAGAAGGTGAGTTTGTGGAGATGGATCGCGGACATGATTTCTATGCGCCACAAAGTTTCCTGACCCCTGATGGCCGCCGTATCGTTATCGGCTGGCTGGACATGTGGGAATCCCCACTGCCGGAGCAGGAAGATGGATGGGCTGGCATGCTCTCTTTACCGCGTGAACTGACGCTGAGTGCGGATAACCGCCTGCAAATGCGACCGGCCAGAGAGGTCGAAGGCATCCGGGGAGAGTGGTTCCCCTGGCCAGTAAGTACTCTTAAAAACCAGCAGATTACTCTGGTGGAACACTGCGACGCGATGGAGGTCATGCTGAAGTGGGATTGCGCCAACAGCGGTGCAGAGCAATACGGCATTCGTTTTGGAGATGGCTTACGCGTCTATGTTGATGCGCAGATGCAGCGCCTGGTGCTGGAGCGTTATTATCCGCAGTATGGCCTGTGCGGTACCCGAAGCGTCGCGCTGAACCTGAACGACACGCTAAGCCTGCGCCTGTTCGTTGACAGCTCGTCAGTGGAAGTGTTTGTCAATGAAGGGGAGGCGTGCCTGAGCAGCCGTATTTACCCTGATGCAGAGTGTCGCGAACTTGCGTTGTTCGCGTGGACCGGGGCCGCTTCGCTTATCGATGCCGGAGCATGGCAATTAGGGTAAACGAATGACGTCAGGAATAACGTCCTGAATTTCCTGACGTCATAATCCGTATGGTCTGCAAATAAAAAGGCGACAGGCGACGCCTTTGTTTTACGTTGCTTCTTTACTCACCGCCGATCTGCTCTGACAGAGTAATAAACGAAGATGAACAGGTGATTCCTTTCCCGGTCTCTGCTGTGATGAGTACCGCGATAAATCGAAACCCCTTGCGCCTGGCACGCCGCCGCGGTTACACTAAACAACAGCAATAAGCGTTAATTAACTAATTGTTTTAAAAGTATTTTGACTCGGGGTGCCCTTCATTGTGAAGGCTGAGAAATACCCGTATTACCTGATCTGGATAATGCCAGCGTAGGGAAGTCAGATGCCTCCCCGGTCATCGCTTCTTCACGCAAGGCAGGAGCGAACCCATGCAGCCTGACCTGCTCGATTTACACGTTTTACATCATTTCCGTACCCGTTCTCCGCTTACCCATTGCATGACCAACGATGTCGTACAGACCTTCACGGCTAACGTGTTGCTGGCGCTTGGCGCATCCCCTGCGATGGTGATTGAGGCCGAAGAAGCTGAGCAGTTTGCCGGGATTGCCGATGCCCTGCTGATTAACGTCGGCACGTTGACCTCGCCGCGCGCCCAGTCGATGCGTCGGGCGATTGAAAGCGCGGTGGCGGCAGGAAAGCCCTGGACGCTGGACCCGGTGGCCGTGGGCGCGCTGACGTTCCGCACCCGCTTTTGCCACCAAATTCTTGCCCTTAAACCGGCCGCCATTCGCGGCAATGCCTCCGAAATCCTTGCCCTTGCCGGAATGAGCGCCGGTGGGCGCGGCGTTGATACCACCGATACCGCGGTCAGCGCGGTGCCAGCTGCACAGGCGCTGGCCCGTCAGACCAATGCCATTGTGGCGGTGACGGGGGAAATAGATTACATCACTGACGGACAGCGCACCCGAACGGTTGCGGGCGGCGACCCGCTGATGACCCGCGTGGTGGGTACGGGCTGTGCGCTCTCCGCCGTCGTCGCGGCCTGCTGTTCGCTGCCGGGCGACAGGCTGGATAACGTTGCCGCCGCCTGCGGATGGATGAAGCGTGCCGGAACGGTTGCCGTTACGCACGCTCGCGGGCCAGGCAGTTTTGCGAGCGCGTTCCTTGATGCGCTCTATACGCTGGAGGAGCAGGCATGAAACGGATTAACGCCCTGACCATTGCCGGTACCGACCCCAGCGGCGGCGCGGGTATCCAGGCTGACCTGAAAACCTTCTCGGCACTCGGCGCGTACGGCTGTTCAGTGATTACCGCGCTGGTGGCGCAAAATACGCGCGGCGTGCAGTCGGTTTACCGAATCGAACCGGATTTTGTTGCCGCGCAGCTTGATTCGGTGTTCAGCGACGTGCGCATTGATACCACAAAAATCGGCATGCTGGCCGAAACGGACATTGTTGAAGCGGTGGCAGAACGACTGAAGCGTTATCAGGTGCAAAACGTGGTGCTGGACACCGTGATGCTGGCAAAAAGTGGCGATCCGCTGCTTTCCGCTTCCGCGGTTGAGACGTTGCGCCGGAAATTGCTGCCGCAGGTGGCGCTCATTACCCCTAATCTGCCGGAGGCCGCCGCGCTGTTAGGCACATCGCATGCGCAAACTGAACGTGAAATGAAAGCTCAGGGAAACGCGCTGCTGGCGATGGGGTGTGGCGCGGTGCTGATGAAAGGTGGGCACCTGGATGATGCTGAAAGCCCTGACTGGCTCTTTACCCGCGACGGGGAAGTGCGTTTTACCGCCCCGCGCGTACAGACAAAAAATACCCACGGCACGGGCTGTACGCTCTCTGCCGCGCTGGCGGCGCTGCGTCCACGGCATGACAACTGGGCCGATACGGTACGCGAAGCGAAGACCTGGCTCTCGGCGGCGCTGGCAAAAGCCGATACTCTGGAAGTCGGTCACGGTATTGGGCCGGTTCATCATTTTCATGCATGGTGGTAAGCCAGTATACTGGCAGGAAACACCACGTCTGAGAAAACAGAGATGGAACAAGCGCATACCCGATTAATCGCTCAACTGAATGAACGGATCGCCGCGGCCGATAACACACCGCTGTACCTGAAATTTGCCGAAACGGTAAAAAACGCGGTGCGCAGCGGGGTGCTGGAGCACGGGAATATTCTGCCCGGCGAACGCGATCTCAGCCAGTTAACCGGCGTGTCGCGCATCACCGTGCGCAAAGCGATGCAGGCGCTGGAAGCCGAGGGCGTTGTAACGCGTGCCCGGGGTTACGGAACGCAAATCCACAACATCTTCGAATATTCGCTGAAAGAGGCGCGCGGTTTTTCTCAGCAGGTGGTGCTGCGCGGTAAAACGCCCAACACGCTGTGGGTCAATAAACGGGTGGTAAAATGCCCGGAAGAGGTGGCCAGCCAGCTGTCGCTCGAGCCTGAAAGCGAGGTGTTCATGCTGAAACGCATTCGCTATGTTGACGACGACGCGGTGTCGATTGAAGAGTCCTGGGTGCCGGTCGGATTAATTCCCGATCCGGATGCGATTGGTATTTCGCTGTACGATTACTTCCGCAGTCAGAATATTTTCCCGCAGCGTACCCGTTCACGGGTGAGCGCCCGTATGCCGGACAGCGAGTTTCAGGCGCACATCAAGATGGACGAAAAAATACCGGTGCTGGTGATCAAGCAGGTTGCGCTTGACCAGCAACACCGGCCGATTGAGTACAGCATCAGCTACTGTCGTAGCGATCTATACGTCTTTGTGTGCGAGGAGTAGTTCCTCGCGAGTGGGGGCGCAATCACCGCCGCGGTGGCTGACCACCCAGGACGCCACGGCATTCCCCAACAGAATGGCATCTGCCAGTGACCATCCTGCCGCCAGCCCGGCGAGCGTGCCGCCCGCATGGCTGTCGCCTGCGCCAATGGTATCCACGACCGTGGCCGGAAACGCCGGAACAACGCCTGAAGCATCGCCGTCATACCAGGCCGCGCCGTCTTTATCATGACGGACAATCAGAGCGGCGCCGAAACGCCGCTGCCATTCTACGCCGAGGTTTTCAGGCTTCACCCCCAGTCTTTCTGCCGCAATTTCTGCCTCCTGACGATTAAGCGACACGATCGGCCTGCAGGCCATAATCCGCGCCATAAGGGGGTCTGGAATATCCCCGATGCGCGGGCCGAAATCGATCAATGCCGTCACCTCATGTAACCCTTCCAGCCAGCTCGTCAGCAGCTCACCGCACGGTGAGGCCAGCTGATATCCGGACAAATAAACCAGGCTGTGTGATGGTACAGACAGCGTATCAAGCCAGCCCGGCTGCCACTGGTTCTCCACCCCGCTAAACGACATAAAGGTGCGCTCGCCGTCAGGCTCTACCAGCGCCAGGCACCAGCCGTTGTCGCCGGTTTCGGCCTCCACGGCGCTGTGCAGATCCTGTTTTGCCATCGCGTTGCGGATAATATCCGCCCACACGCCGTGGCCGACGGGAAGGGCGTTTTGTGCCACAATGCCGAGTCGTTTCAGGGCGATGGCAATGTTCAGCGCGCAGCCGCCGATATTCACACCCTGCTGTTTAAGCTCGATATCGCACCCGCGCCAGGGCAGGGCGTAGGCGTCGGCGATGACGTCAATCACCGCCGCGCCCAGCACCGTCACCGGGCGTGTGGCATACAAGGTTTCGAGACGTCGGGCAAACGAGTTCATACGCCCTCCCTTTGCTCCCGGTAGTGCAGCAGTTTTTCGCAATAGTGGCCGAAATCGAGCTGGTTGACGGCGTCGAGCTCGGCCTTGAGCGCCGGATCAATCGCCTGCACACCATGCAACGCCCCGCAGATGGCTGTTGCCATCGCGCCAATGGTGTCGGTGTCGCCGCCCAGGTTGGCGCACAGGACCGCGCAGCGGTTCGGGTCGGTTCCCGCCAGTTCGACCATCGCAATGGCCGCCGGAACGGACTCAATGGTGCTGGTTCCCGCGCCCGTGAGCTGATAAATCTGCTCGCTGGCGGAGTCGATGCCGTTAGCTTCCCGCACTGTCTTAAGCGCCAGCTCAATACGCGCTGCCAGCGATGCACTGAAGGTGGTTGTTTTCGCCTCCTGCGCATAGCGGGCGATACCCGGCAGGGCATCGACGATGTTCTGCCAGCGTTCCCCGTCGATGGCGCGGGAAACCGCCCAGGCAATCACCACCGCACCGGCGATGGCAAGATCCGATTTATGGGTCGGGCTGGAGGCCAGTGCCACCTGCTCCACAAAATGTTCCAGACGCGTGGCCGGGAGCAGGCAGCCCAGCGGGGAGGCTCGCATCGCCGCCCCGTTGGTCACGCCGTTGTTTTCCAGTTCACTGACCGGTTTACCGTCACGGATCGCGTTTAGCGCGATTTTCGATGTCGGGCCGAGTACGTTCTTATTAAACGCGTCGAAATCGAGCGCCCAGTTCAGGATATGTTTGCCGATAACATCCGCATCAATCTGTCCGTCGCATTCGATAATCGCATCCGCCAGACACAGCGCCATCGAGGTATCATCGGTGAACTCGGCCTGCCTGAAATAACAGGCTGCATTATTCTCTGCCGGGCCGGGTAAAAAGCGGTCGATCCAGCCGAAGTGCGCCTTAACGCGCTTTCTCGGCCACAGCTCTGACGGCATGCCCATCGCATCGCCTAATGCCTGCCCGTAAAGGGCACCGAGAATACGGTTTTGCTTCATTTAACTTCCCCTTGTGTCAGCGCGGCATCGCCATCAACCACCTCAATTGCAGTGATCTCTTTGTCCGATTCGCGGAAAAACAGCATAAACAGCACGGCGATCACGGCAATCATGATCCCACCAAATGTCCACATTCCGGCCCAGTTGAAGGTCAGCCCATTCACCGGCTCTTTGTAGGCGAACATTTTTTCCATCATCACGCCGCCCAGGCGGTAACCCAGCAGGCTACCAAAACCCTGACAGCACAGCGTAATCAGGCCTTGCGCGGCGGTGCGCATATGCGCCGGCGCTTTTTTATCCACGTAGATATAGGCGGTGACGTAGTAGAAGTCGTAGCTCACGCCATGCAGCAGAATACCGAGGAACAGCAGGGCATAGGTGAAGTACTGTTCCGCGCCGCCGTAAACGAAGAATCCATAGCGAATGGCGGCCGTAATCAGACCCAGCAGTAAGACCTTCTTAATACCAAAGCGTTTGGTGAAGAACGGCAGGGCCAGCATAAAGAAGATTTCGGAGAACTGACCGAGCGTCATCCAGCCGGTGGCGTTTTTCATTCCCACTTCGGTGAGATAGCCGTTGGCGAAGATGTAATAGAAGGCCAGCGGCATGGCGAATAAAAATGAGCAGAAGAAGAACACCAGAAAGTTTTTATCACGCAGCAGGATAAGGGCATCCAGACCCAGCATCACTTTGAAATCCAGCTTGCCGGTACTCTTCGGCGGCGTGTCTGGCAGGAACAGGGCAAAGACACCGAGCAGGGCGGAGCTGGCTGCCGTCATCAGCAGCGGAATATTGGTATCCGAGATGTCGCTATAGCCCAGCATTTGCGGCAGGAATCCGCACGCCAGCCCGGAGGCGATCCAGCCGATCGTTCCCATCACGCGGATGCGCGGGAAATCGGCCTCGACATCGCCCACGTTGGCGAAGGCGATACTGTTGGTCAGTGCGATGGTGGGCATATAGGTCAGGGAGTAAGCCAGCAGCAGCGGGAAGAAGGTGCTGAACTGGGTTTGCTGCGCGGCGAAGTACATCAGAATGGCACCGGCAAACATCAGTACCGCCAGCACTTTCTGGGCGGCGAAGAAGCGGTCCGTCAGCGAGCCGACCAAAATAGGCGAGAGAATAGCGGCAATGGCGGTACAGGCATAAGACCAGCCGATTTCCCCGGCGGTAAACCCGCTTTTACTCAGCCACAGCCACAATGGCACAAACCAGGCGCCCCAGATAAACCATTCAACGAACATCATGAATGACAGTTGGACTTTCGTTTTCATTTTTTAATCCTGCATGTCAGTGAGGGTACGCCTTTAACATACCACTCAATAATACCTTTTAAATACCTTTGTGGCGATTGTTTGATCAATGTAACAGTTTTGTTGTACACGAATCGAGCCAGCAGATTGTGCTGAAAAAAAATGCAAAGGGTGGAAAATCGGTTAAGTCGGTACCAGGCTTAGTCTGCCCATAAAAAATGGGACGGGATAAACACACACCGACACGATGTCGGATTTACGGGAGTATCACATGACTGATATTGCGCAGTTGCTTGGCAAAGACGCCGACAGCCTTTTACAGCATCGTTGTATGACCATTCCAGCCGACCAGCTTTACCTGCCTGGTCATGACTATGTTGACCGGGTGATGGTGGATAACAACCGTCCGCCAGCGGTTCTGCGAAATATGCAAACGCTCTATAACACCGGACGACTGGGTGGCACCGGCTATCTCTCTATTCTGCCGGTAGACCAGGGCGTTGAACACTCGGCGGGTGCCTCCTTTGCCGCGAATCCGCTCTATTTCGATCCGAAGAACATCGTTGAACTGGCGATAGAAGCGGGCTGTAACTGCGTGGCGTCCACCTACGGCGTGCTGGCCTCCGTCTCGCGTCGCTATGCCCACCGCATTCCGTTCCTCGTGAAGTTGAACCACAACGAAACCCTCAGCTACCCAACCGAATATGACCAGACCCTCTACGCCAGCGTCGAGCAGGCGTTCAATATGGGGGCGGTGGCCGTTGGCGCGACGATTTACTTTGGCTCTGAACAGTCCCGCCGTCAGATTGAAGAGATCTCTGCGGCGTTTGAGCGTGCGCACGAGCTGGGTATGGTCACCGTGCTGTGGGCGTACCTGCGTAACTCAGCGTTCAAAAAAGACGGGGTAGATTACCACGTCTCCGCTGACCTGACCGGGCAGGCGAACCATCTGGCCGCGACCATCGGCGCGGATATTGTGAAGCAGAAAATGGCCGAGAATAACGGTGGCTATAAAGCGGTCAACTTCGGCTATACCGACGATCGCGTCTACAGCAAGCTGACCAGCGAAAACCCAATCGACCTCGTGCGCTACCAGCTGGCGAACTGCTATATGGGCCGCGCGGGGCTGATCAACTCCGGCGGGGCTGCAGGGGGCGACACTGACCTGTCAGATGCGGTGCGTACAGCGGTTATTAACAAACGCGCGGGCGGCATGGGGCTGATCCTGGGCCGTAAGGCGTTTAAGAAATCGATGGCCGACGGCGTGAAGCTGATCAATGCGGTTCAGGACGTCTATCTGGACAGCAAAATAACGATTGCCTGACCTGAGGACGAAACGTAGGCCGGGTAAGGCGTAGCCGCCACCCGGCAATACAATCAGCGCAAAAGCACACAGTCCGGCGGCAATCTGCACTGCAGCGCGCCGGGCAATACCTCAATGCGGAACTGCGTCCCGCTCAGCGGTTCGCCGTCGAGATTAAAGGTCATCCCGTGCGGGGCATTCACCTCAAACCATGCCGATTTCCCGGCAATAATATTCGGGCTCTCTTCGGGCTGCGTCAGCGTGGTAAACAGCGCGGGCAGCAGGCCGTCACCTGTGAAAATACGTAGCTGGAGCTGACCGTCATTGATCAGCGCCTCCGGGCAGAGCTGCTGTCCGCCGCCTGCCTGACGGCCATTGCCAATCCCAATCACCAGCGCATCTCCCTGCCAGTGAAAATCCTCGCCATGAATTTCGCAGCGGTCTGGCTTAAGGGTATCCATGCGTATCAGACCGTGTATCAGATAAGACACGCCGCCCAGCGCCGCCTTCAGCTTTTCCGGCGTTTCGCTGGTGATGCGCGTGCCAAATCCGCCCGTCGCCATATTAATAAAGCAGGTTTTGTCATTCACCTGGGCAATATCCACCGCGGTGGCTTTGCCAAGGATGGCCAGCTGGAGAGCTTTCTCTAAATCTTCCGGGATCCCGGCGCTGGTGGCGAAATCATTGGCGGTGCCGAGCGGTAAGATGCCCATCACCGGGCGGTCAGCCGGGGGAAGGTCGATAAGCGCAGAGGCGATCTCATTGATGGTGCCGTCGCCGCCGCCGGAAATAATAGTGCTGACGCCTAACGTTAAGCCTTCATGGATATAGCGTGCCGCGTCGCCCTTTTCCCAGGTTACCCGCACGTGGATACGTGCGCCATCGTCACGCAACCCCTGAATTGCCTGACGCAACAGATCGTTGCCTGCACTTTTGCCATTGAGAATCAATAAACTGTCTGGATAGGTTGCCATCCGCGCTGCTCCCTTTTTTAGCGTTAGTAAGAGTGTATAGCAGAGCGGCAAAAAGCGGGTAAGAACAGGATGAAAGGCAAAAAATAAGCCCGCGTAAGGGAGATTACGCAGGCTAAGGAGGTGGTTCCTGGTACAGCTAGCATTTATGGGTTATGTTTTTCAGCGGGGGGATAATACCCGTATTGAACGAAGCGGTATGTGATCCGATTCTAAGAATTATCCCACCGTGAAAAAATTCCCCTGATTAACTATTTACCGTGTGGGTTTCGGGTGCTTTCACCGTTGAAATTACGCATCAGCAGCGCGAATTTCAGCTCCACCTCTTCCGGAACCGGCAGCCAGACGGTATGACCGTCACCCGGGGCAACCTCAATCGCTTCGCCTTTACCGTTTTCCAGATGCTCCAGCGTGAAGTTCATATTGCCCTGCGGGGTCATCAGCTCCAGGCTGTCGCCTTTGGTGAACTTATTTTTCACCGCCACGGCCGCCAGTGCACCCTTACGCTCGCCGGTGAAGTCACCGACAAACTGCTGACGCTCGGAAACGGAGTAGCCGTGCTCATAGTTCTGGTAGTCATCGTGAGTGTGACGACGCAGGAAGCCTTCGGTATAGCCGCGGTGCGCCAGACCCTCCAGGGTTTCCAGCAGGCTGGTATCGAACGGTTTACCGGCTGCCGCATCGTCGATGGCCTTGCGGTAGACCTGTGCGGTACGCGCGCAGTAGTAGTAGGATTTGGTGCGGCCTTCGATCTTGAGGGAGTGCACACCCATCTGGGTCAGGCGTTCAACGTGGGCGATAGCGCGCAGATCTTTCGAGTTCATGATGTAGGTGCCGTGTTCGTCTTCAAAGGCGGTCATGTACTCGCCCGGACGTTTGGCTTCTTCAATCATAAACACGCTGTCGGTCGGTGCGCCGATGCCCAGCGTCGGCTCAACGTTGGTCACCGGGATTGGCTCATGTTTGTGGACAATGTTGCCGATGTCGTCCTCTTTGCCTTCCTGGACGTTGTATTCCCAGCGGCAGGCGTTGGTGCAGGTACCCTGGTTCGGGTCGCGCTTGTTGATATAGCCGGAAAGCAGGCAGCGGCCGGAGTAGGCCATGCACAGCGCGCCGTGAACGAAGATTTCGATCTCCATATCCGGCACCTGAGTGCGGATCTCTTCGATCTCTTCAAGGGACAATTCGCGAGACAGGATAACGCGGGTCAGCCCCATCTGCTTCCAGAACTTCACCGTCGCCCAGTTGACGGCGTTAGCCTGTACCGAGAGGTGAATATCCATCTCCGGGAAGTTCTCCCGAACCAGCATGATTAAACCCGGGTCCGACATGATCAGCGCGTCCGGCCCCATATCCACCACCGGCTTCAGGTCACGGATGAACGTCTTCAGCTTGGCGTTGTGCGGCGCGATGTTGACCACCACGTAGAATTTTTTGCCAAGGGCATGCGCTTCGTTGATGCCGAGCTGCAGGTTCTCGTGGTTGAATTCGTTGTTACGCACGCGCAGCGAGTAGCGAGGCTGGCCCGCGTAAACGGCGTCGGCACCATAGGCGAAAGCGTAACGCATATTTTGCAGCGTTCCCGCCGGGGAAAGGAGTTCCGGTTTAAACATGTTTGTTCTCGTTCTGATGACAGGTCAGATCCGCATGCACCAGGTGCAGCGGTAAGGGGAGATCCCCCACTTTAAGGGCGGGCATTGTAGCGCTGAGGGGCAGGGAGGTAAAGTGATTGTGCCGGGTGGTGGCTTCACCTTACCCGGCTTACGTTGACCAGCGGCGGACTAGGCTATCCTGCACGCATCCGCTTCCCAGCGATACCCCACGCCGTACACCGCGCGGATAAACGACTGCTCGGCGTCCAGCGCCTCCAGCTTGCGGCGCAGGTTTTTGATGTGGCTGTCGATGGTGCGGTCAGTCACCACGCGGTAATCATCGTACAGATGGTTCAGCAGCTGTTCTCGGGAAAATACCTTCCCGGGCTCATGAGAGAGGGTTTTCAGCAGGCGGAATTCGGCAGGCGTCAGGTCCAGCAGCTTACTGCGCCAGCTTGCCTGGAAACGGCTTTCGTCGACAATCAGCGGGCTTTGTGCATCCAGCACCTGCAGTTCGCGCTGCGGTTTGCAGCGGCGCAGAATGGTTTTCACCCGGGCGACCACTTCACGCGGGCTGTAGGGTTTACAGATGTAATCGTCCGCGCCGATTTCGAGGCCCAGCAGGCGGTCAATCTCTTCAATTTTGGCGGTGACCATGACGATCGGCACGTCGGAGAAGCGACGAATTTCCCGGCACAGGGTCAGGCCATCGGTACCCGGTAGCATCAGGTCCAGCAGGATCAGGTCCGGCGGCGTCTGGCGCACGTACGCCAATACCTGGTCGCCGTGGCTTATCAGTGACGGGGCATAGCTGGCCGCGCGTAAATAGTCGATCAGCAGTTGCCCCAGCTTGGGTTCGTCTTCGACAATCAAAATACGTGGCGTGTTTTCGTCAATCGGTAACTCGGTCATGCTTCTCTCGATAAATCCCGTTCCAGAGGTAACTCTACAGTAATGCTAACCCCGCCAAAAGGCGAATGGGCGGCGCGGATCGTCCCATTATGCGCCTCGACGATGTTAACGCAAATCGCCAGCCCCAGGCCGGATCCGCCGCTGGCGCGGTTGCGGGAGCCTTCGGTCCGGTAAAAACGTTCGAACAGCTTGTCCAGCTGCGCATCCTGCACCCCTGGGGCGGAATCGGCGAAGGTGAGGGCGAAGCGCCCGTTTTCCTGTCTGCCGGAAATATGCAGCCCGCCGCCGCTGTCGGTATAGCGCAGGCTGTTTTCCAGCAGATTATTGAAGAGCTGCATCAGACGGTCTTTGTCGCCAAACACCACCGCGCTGTCCGGCAGGGAGAGATCGATCTTCAGGTTGCGGCTGGCAAACCGTTCCCGGAAGGCGCCGCTGGCAACTTCAAGCACGTTAATCACATCAACCGGCGCCTTCTGGTAGGCCAGTGCACCTTCGTCGGACATAGAGAGCTGGTGGAGGTCATCCACCAGCTTGGTGAGTGTGCCCACTTCCGCCTGCAAAGAGGCCACCGATTCAGGCGTAAACTGACGTACGCCGTCCTGAATGGCTTCCAGCTCGCCGCGCAGGACCGCCAGCGGCGTGCGCAGTTCGTGAGAAATATCGGCCATAAAGTCGCGTCGCATCTGCTGGTTTTTCTCCAGCGTGCTGGCGAGCTGGTTAAAGTCCTGCGCCAGCCGGCCGAGTTCGTCCTGGCTACGGGTATCGACGCGGGTGGTGAAATCCCCGGCGGCCAGCTTGTGCGTCCCTTCCACCAGCCGCTTTACCGGGGCGAGCAGACCGCGCGCCAGCGGGAAGGTGGCGAGCGCGGCGAGCAGGGTGGAGAGGGCTACAATCAGCCAACTGGTCCGGCGCTGCTGGCGGTCAAAGTTGATGTCGGTATTGCGCGTCAGGCGCTCCACCGGGGAGGCGATAACCCAGCCGACGGTGGCGTTATTGACCTTAATCGCCCGCCGGGTACCGTCCGGCGGAATCGGTGCGCGCGGGCCAACCAGCGTGCGCATCTCCTGGTCAATGACCCAAAACTGGGTGCGCCAGCCGTGCGGCGGCATGCCCGGGCCGGGACGATCGTCCCCGGTATCGTGCTCCAGCGAGCGCAGGATCTGGAAAATAAAGCGGTCATTGTTGCGCAGAAAACGCCAGTTGCCGTGCTGGGCGTACTGCTCGCCCAGCGCATCGCTTAAGCCCTGCAGACGCTGCTCGTTGCCGTGCTTAATGTAATCAATAAAACCCCGCTCAAAGCTGACCCGCACGGCCCAGTGCATGGTGATCAGCAGGACGATACAGGTGGCGAAGATCGCCACAAAGAGCTTGCCGGTGATCCCCGGTCGCCAGAATTTCATGAGCCACTCCTTTTGCCGCGCCTAATCACGACGTTCTTGCTGGTATCATCTGGCACTCTGGCGAAGATGAATGCGGGCAGGGCGATGATGACCGCCATGCTGAGATACGTATATAAAAAGATCTGATGCGCCACCGGCGTATCGACGCTGAGATGGTGCTGGCCGTACATGCCGAGCAGCAGTCCGGCGATCGTCACCCCCACGCTCATCGAGAGCTGCATGATCATCGACAGCAGGCTGTTGCCGCTGCTCGCCAGTTCGTCCGGCAGGTCCTTCAGCGTCAGGGTATTCATCGACGAGAAACGCATGGAGTTGATGATTCCCTGGCAGAACAGGACCAGCGGCAGAACGTAGAACCAGCCCATTAACGCCACGGCCATGAACAGCAGGCTGACCAGCGCCAGCCCCAGCGTGGCGGCCACCAGCACGTGACGATAGCCAAAGCGGTTTACCACCTGCACCACGATGCGCTTCATGCCCATGCTGCCGAGCACCATCGGGATCATCATCAGGCCCGCGTGAAACGGTGAAAATCCCATCCCGATTTGCAGGAAAACGGGGGTCATAAACGGCAACATGCCGCTGCCAATACGTCCGGCAAAACTTCCCACTAGTCCCAGACGGTAGGTCGGGTTTTTAAATAAATTCAGGCTGAACAAGGCCCGATCGTTTCCTCTGGCATGCCACAGGTACCACAGAATCGCGGTGATGCCGACGGTGACCAGAACACCGAGCATGAGGGAAGAGATCCCCAGCCCCTTTTGTCCGTCGAGCGCCAGGGTGAGCGTGGCCATGCCCGCTGCCAGCAGAATGAAACCGAAGAAATCGAAGCGACGCGTCTGCATTGTGTAGTTCGGCATCAGCGCGAGGGTGGCAATCGCGCCGATGATGCCCACCGGCAGGTTGATTAAGAAAATCCAGTGCCACGAGGCGTATTCCACCAGCATCCCGCCCAGCGCCGGGCCCAGCAGCGGCCCCACCTGGCCGGGCAGGGTGACAAAGGTCATCGCCGCCATGTACTGCTCGCGTGGGACAATCTTCATCACCGTTAACCGCCCGACGGGCACCATCATCGCCCCGCCAACGCCCTGCAGCACGCGCGCCATGACCAGCTGGTCGAGGGTGCTGGCCTGAGCGCAAAACAGCGAGCCGGTGGTGAACAGCACGATGGCGGTAAAGAAGATATTTCGCACGCCCACTTTGTCCGCCAGCCAGCCGCTGGCAGGCAGCATGACGGCAACCGTCAGCACGTAGGCGACAATCACCATATGCATATGCAGCGGGCTCTCCCCCAGGCTTTTCGCCATGGAGGGGAGGGCAGTATTGACGATGGTCGTGTCCAGCGACTGCATAAAGAAGCCGAAGGCGACTATCCATAACTGCCAGCGAACGTTAGCGGGGAGGTCGGTCATTTACTCGGTCACCGTGGATCTGTTTTTACGCGAAAAACGCAGCCGCAGGCGGTCGAAGAACAGATAGACCACCGGCGTGGTGTACAGCGTCAGCAGCTGGCTCATCACCAGGCCGCCGACAATGGTGATCCCCAGCGGCTGGCGCAGTTCAGACCCGTCGCCGCCCGAGACAACCAGCGGCAACGCACCAAACAGTGCCGCCAGGGTGGTCATCATGATCGGACGAAAACGCAGCAGGCACGCCTGGAAGATCGCCTCTTCCGGGGAGAGATTGCCATTACGCTGGGCGTCCAGCGCGAAGTCGACCATCATAATCGCGTTTTTCTTCACGATACCGATCAATAGCATGATCCCGATGAGCGCGATAAGGCTGAATGGCGCACCAAACAGCTCAAGCGCCAGCAGTGCCCCCACGCCTGCGGAGGGTAGCGTCGAGAGAATAGTCAGCGGGTGAACGTAGCTCTCATACAGGATACCCAGCACAATGTAGACCGTGGCGATGGCGGCCAGAATCAAAATCACCTGCGAGTTCATCGTCTCCTGGAACACCTGCGCGGTGCCGGCAAAACTGCCGCGCACGGTGGACGGCACGCCGAGCTGCGTCATGGCGCGATTGATCGCATCGCTGGCCTCAGAAAGCGACGATCCGGCGGGCAGGTTAAAGGAGATGGTCGACGCCGCTGACAGCCCCTGGTGGTTCACCGACAGCGGCGCGTTGGCTGGCTGCCAGCTGGCAAAGTAGGAGAGCGGTATCGCCTTGCCGTCGTTGTTAATCACAAACATTTTGTCCAGGGCGCTGATGTCCTGGGTGTAGCGCGGGTCCACCTCCATCACCACCTTGTACTGGTTCATTGGCTGGTAGATGGTCGAGATCTCACGCTGGCCGAAGGCGTTGTTCAGCAGGCTGTTGGCGGCCTCAACGTTGATGCCCAGCCGCGACATGGTTTCGCGGTCGTAGGTCAGGGCCATCTCTGCGCCGTTGTCCTGCTGGTCGGAGTTCACGTCCGCCAGATCCGGCAGGGCGGCCAGCGCCTTGCGGATCTTCGGTTCCCACTCGCGCAGGGCGGCCAAATCATCCGAGAGCAGCGTGTACTGATAGCTGGCGTTAGCCTGACGCCCGCCGACGCGGATATCCTGAACGGCCATCAAAAACAGGTTGGCCCCCGGCTCTTTGGCGAGCTTGACCCGCAGGCGATCGATCACCTGCTGGGCGGTTTCATTGCGCTCGCTGCGCGGTTTGAGGGTGATAAACATCATCCCGCTGTTGACGCGCGATCCGCCGGTAAAGCCGGTGACGTTATCCACGGCGTTGTCTTCACGAATGATCTTCATAAAGTCCTGCAGCTTGCCGCGCATCGCCTGGAACGAAATGCTCTGGTCCGCCTGAATGCCGCCCATCAGCACGCCGGTATCTTGCTCCGGGAAGAAGGTTTTCGGGATGGTGATATACATCCAGACGTTGAGCACAATGGTGCCGATGAGCACCAGGCCGACAAGCCGGGTATGGTTGAGCACCCACTTCAGCGATTTGCCATAGCCTTCCTGCATCGCCATCAGGAAACGGCCAAAGCCTTTGCGACGCGGCTGGGAGTGCGGCTTGCTGCGCTTGAGCATCCACCCGCACATCATCGGCGTGAGCGTCAGCGAAATCAGCAGCGAGATGCCGATGGCGACCGAAAGCGTGACGGCAAACTCCCGCAACAGCCGACCCGGCAGGCCGCCCATCAGCAGCAGCGGCAGGAACACCGCCACCAGGGACAGGCTCATGGAGAGCACCGTAAAGCCCACCTCGCGCGTCCCCTGCAGCGCGGCCTGAAGTGGCTTCACGCCCGCTTCCAGATGGCGGGAAATGTTCTCCAGCACCACGATAGCGTCATCCACCACAAAACCCGTCGCAATGGTCAGGGCCATCAGCGACAGGTTATTGAGGCTAAACCCGCACAGGTACATGGCGGCAAAGGTGCCAATAAGCGACACCGGCACGGCCACCGCCGGGATCAGCGTCGCCCGACCGGAGCGCAGGAACAGGAATACCACCAGGATCACCAGTGCGACGGAGATCACCAGCGTCTGCTCCACCTCCTCAAGCGAGGCGCGAATGGTCGGGGAACGATCCTGGGCAATTTGCAGATCGATCGCGGCCGGGATAGTCTCCTGCAGCTCCGGGAGGCGGGCGCGAATGCTGTTCACCGTCTCAATAATGTTCGCTTCCGGCAGCTTACGAATCATCAGCAGGATAGCCGGTTTGGCGTTGGTCATCCCGGCGTTGCGTACGTCCTGCACGGAGTCCGTCACGCTGGCGACATCGCTTAAGCGTACCGCCGCGCCGTTGTTGTAGTGAATAATCAACGGCTGATATTCAGCTGCAGTTTTCAGCTCGTCGTTGGTGTGGATCTGCCAGCGGTGGCTGCTGTCCTCAACCGCCCCTTGCGGTTTGCGCACGTTGGCGTTGCTGATGGCGGATCGCACATCGTCCAGCGACACGCCCTGATTGAACAGCGCCTGCGGGTTTAATCCCACGCGCACGGCGGGCAGGGAGCTCCCGCCGACGCTCACGTCACCGACGCCGTTAATCTGCGAGATCGTCTGCGCCAGCTGGGTGGACGCAAAGTCGTACAGCTGCCCCTGAGAGTAGGTATCCGACGTCAGCGTCAGGATCATGATCGGCGCATCCGACGGGTTGGCCTTGCGGTAGGTCGGCCGGCTCGGCATGCCGCTCGGCAGCAGGCTTTGCGCGGCGTTGATGGCGGCCTGCACGTCGCGCGCTGCGCCGTTAATATCCCGGTCGAAGCTGAACTCCAGAATGATGCGCGTACTGCCGAGCGAACTGCTGGAGGTCATCTCGTTGACCCCGGCAATCCGCCCGAGAGAGCGCTCCAGCGGCGTGGCGACGGATGACGCCATGGTTTCCGGTGAGGCGCCCGGCAGCGAGGCGCTGACCATGATCACCGGGAAATCCACCTGCGGCAGGGGAGCCACCGGCAGTAGTCGGAAACCGAGCACGCCGCAGAGGGTGATGGCGAGCGAGATTAATATTGTCGCCACCGGGCGATAAATGAAGAGGGCGAAAAACTTCACTTACGCCTCCTCTTCACGTTTCGGGAAGCGGCTTTTCGTCCACAGCGCCAGACGGTCAAACAGCAGATAAATCACCGGTGTGGTGAACAGGGTCAATACCTGGCTCACCAGCAGACCGCCGACCATGCCTATTCCCAGCGGGCGGCGCAGCTCCGCGCCGACACCGGTGCTGAGCATCAGCGGCAGTGCGCCAAGCAGGGCCGCCAGCGTGGTCATCAGGATCGGACGAAAACGCAGCAGACAAGCCTGGAAGATAGCCTCACGCGGCGACATGCCCTGCTCACGTTCGGCGGCCAGCGCAAAGTCGATCATCATGATGGCGTTTTTCTTCACGATCCCAATTAACAGGATGATGCCGATAATGGCAATCACGTCCAGCTCGCTTCCCGCCAGCATTAATGCCAGCAGCGCCCCCACGCCTGCCGTCGGCAGGGTAGAGAGGATGGTGATCGGGTGGATAAAGCTTTCATACAGCACGCCGAGCACGATGTACATTGCCACGACGGCGGCGACAATCAGCCAGATGGTGTTGCCCAGTGCGGCCTGGAACGCTAGCGTGCTGCCCTGGAACTGGGTCTGAATATCGGACGGGAAGCTGAGCGCTTTTTCAGCCGCCTGGATCGCCTCCACCGCTTCGCCGAGCGAATAATTGTCCGACACGTTGAAGGAAATCGTGGTGGACGGGAACTGATCCAGGTGGTTAATCGACAGCGGGGTATAGCGCTCTTCCACCGTGGCGATAGCGCTTAACGGCACAATCCCACCGTCTTTGCTGGTCAGGCGCACCGAATCCAGCCCGGCCAGACCGGGTGTATTTTCCGTGTTGTGCTCCAGTACCACGCGGTATTGATTCGCCTGGGTGTAGATGGTGGAGATCAGTCGCTGCCCAAACGCGTTATACAGGGCGTTATCCACGTCCGCCATGGTAATGCCGAGACGGCTTGCCGTGTCGCGGTTGACGTTCACATACGCGGCCAGCCCTTTGTCCTGCCAGTCGCTGCTTACATCGTTAAGTTGCGGCAGGGTTTTTAGCTTATCGACCAGCTGCGGCACCCAGGTGCTGAGGGCATCCAGCGTGGTGGCCTGCAGCGTAAACTGGTACTGCGTGCGGCTGACCTGGGTATCAATGGTCAAATCCTGTATCGGTTGCAGATAAAGCTCCACGCCCGGGACGCGAGCGACGGCGCTTTGCAGCCGTTCAATAACGGCATTGACGCGATCGTCACGCTCATCCAGCGGTTTGAGGTTGATCTGCAGACGGGCGCTGTTCAGCGACGGGTTGGTGCCGTCGACGCCAACGTAGGACGTCAGGCTCTCTACCGCCGGGTCTTTCATGACGATCTCAGACACCTGCTGCTGACGCTGCGCCATATTGGCGAAGGAGACCGACTGCGGCGCCTGCAGGGTTCCCTGAATAATGCCGTTGTCCTGAATCGGGAAGAAGCCTTTCGGGATAAAAATCCACAGCATCACGCTGAGCGCCAGCGTGCCAAGCGCCACGCCGAGCGTGGCCCATGGATGGTTCAGCACTTTGGCCAGCACGCGACCATACGCCGCAATGATCCGTTCGAACATCCGCTCGGAGGCGAGCGAGAAGCGGTTTTGCTTGCGCAGGGACGCGTGGCTCAGCATCCGGGCGCACATCATCGGCGTCAGGGTCAATGACACCACGGCGGAGATCAAAATGGCCACCGCCAGCGTGACGGCAAATTCGCGGAACAGTCGCCCGACGATATCGCCCATAAACAGCAGCGGGATCAGCACGGCAATCAGCGAGAAGGTCAGCGAGATAATGGTAAAGCCGATCTCACCCGCCCCTTTCAGCGCCGCCGCCAGCGGTTTTTCGCCTTTCTCGATATAGCGCGAGATGTTCTCGATAACCACGATGGCGTCGTCCACCACGAAGCCGGTGGCGATGGTGAGCGCCATTAGCGTCAGGTTGTTGATTGAAAAATCGAGGAACACCATCACCGCAAACGTGCCAACCAGCGAGAGCGGCACGGCGACGGCGGGAATAATGGTTGCCGGGACGTTGCGCAGGAACAGGTAGATAATCATCACGACCAGGGCAATCGCCAGCATCAGTTCGAACTGAGTGTCGGTGACCGACGCGCGAATGTTCGTGGTGCGGTCGGAAAGCACCTTCACGCTGACCGACTTCGGCAGGCTTTCGATCAGCTGCGGCAGCATGGTGCGAATGCTGTCGGCGGTTTCGATGATGTTGGCGCCCGGCTGGCGCTGGACGTTCATTACGATCGCCTGCTGCTTGTTCGCCCATGCGCCAAGCCAGCTATTCTCCGCCCCTTGCTCCACCGTCGCCACATCGCCCAGACGCACCGGGGCGCCGTTCTGGTAAGCAATAATCAGCTGACGGTATTCATCCGCGGACTGCATCTGATCGTTGGCAGAGAGCGTGACGGCGCGGGTTGGGCCGTCCAGCGAGCCTTTTGCCGAATTAACGTTGGCGCTGCTGATGGCGGTGCGGATGGTTTCACTGGTCAGCCCCAGTGCGGCAATCGCCTGCGCATTAAGCTTAACGCGCACCGCCGGGCGCTGCCCGCCCGCCAGCGTGACGAGACCGACGCCGGAGACCTGAGAAATCTTTTGCGCCACGCGGGTCTCGACCATGTCTTCCACCTGCGTCATTGGCATGGCGGAGGAGGTGACGGCAAGCGTCATGATCGGCGGATCCGCCGGGTTTACTTTGCTGTAGACCGGCGGGTTAGGCAGGTCCGACGGCAGCAGGTTGGTGGCCGCATTGATGGCGGCCTGAACTTCCTGCTCGGCTACATCCAGTGACAGCGTCAGCTGGAACTGTAGCGTCACGACAGAGGCCCCGCCGGAGCTTTGGGAGGACATCTGCTTCAGGCCCGACATCTGCCCAAACTGGCGCTCCAGCGGGGCGGTGATGGCGGACGTCACCACGTCCGGGCTGGCGCCGGGATAAAGCGTCACCACCTGAATGGTGGGGTAATCCACTTCCGGCAGCGCCGAGACGGGCAGGAAGCGGTAGCCGATAATCCCCGCCAGCAGGATCGCCACCATCAGCAGCGTGGTGGCGACAGGACGGAGGATAAACAGGCGTGACGGCCCACCTGTAGCGACGGGAGGCATAACCTGCATCAGGAGGCCGCTCCCTGTTTCGCAGGTTCAACCACTTCCACTTTCGCCCCTTCAGTCAGACGGTCGATACCGTCGGTGACCACGCGGTCGCCAGCGGAAAGCCCGGCGCTGATTACCACCGTCTGACTGTCCTGAATCCCGGTTTTCACCAGATGCTTACTGACTTTGTTTTCACTGTTCAGTACCCAGACAAAGTTGCCTTCGTTACCCATCTGCAGCGCGGCGGTGGGGATCACCACCGCGTTCTCTTCGGTCGCGACCAGCATTCGCGCGTTGACGAACTGGTTCGGGAAGAGGGCATCGTCCTGGTTGTTAAAGCGGGCCTTCAGCTTAATGGTACCGGTCGTGGTGTCGATCTGGTTATCCAGGCTGAGCAGGCTACCTTCGCTGAGCTTCTGTTTATTGGTGCGGTCCCAGGCTTCCACCACCAGGCCTTTCCCGGCTTTTTGCGCCTGAATGACCGTCGCAATGTCGCTTTCCGGCAGGGTAAAGACTAAATCAATCGGGTGAGTCTGGGTGATCACCACGATGCCCGTGGTATCTCCGCTGGAGATTTGGTTGCCGATATCGACCTGCTTCAGACCAACCCGCCCGTCAATCGGTGCGGTGATGCGGCTCCAGTCGAGCTGTAACTGGGCGCTGGCCACGGCGGCTTCGTCGGCTTTGATGGTGCCCTGCGTTTCGCTGACCAGCGACTGCTGTGTGTCCAGCTCCTGGCGGGAGACCAGATTGGTTTTTACCAGCTGCTGATAGCGCGCTAAATCACGCCGGGCGTTGGCAAGGGTGGCTTTGTCTTTCGCGAGCTGTCCCTGCGCCTGGGCGAGGGCCACCTTAAACTGGCTTGGGTCGATCTCCGCCAGTAAGTCACCGGCCTTAACCTGCTGACCTTCCTGGAAGTGGATCGCAATGAGCTGACCATCGACGCGGCTACGCACCGTGGCGGTGTTAGCGGCGGTAATGGTTCCGAGCCCCGTCAGATAACGCGGAACGGCTTTACTCACCGCCGTAGCTGCCTGAACCGGCGCCAGCGCACCGCCTCGCATACCGTGACGGCCGCCACCTGCCGGGCGCTGTGATGCGCTGTTGGCACCGGCGGGTACGCCAGAGTTTGCGGATTGGCTGTGCCAGTACCAGGCGGCGGCAAGTGCCACCACAATGATGCCAGCGGCGATTGCCCAGCGGGATTTATTACGGCCTTTCATCGTTATACGTTCTCATCCTGAATACTTCGGGGAATGATACTAGTTTAGTCAGGCAACACAGCGGAAAAATGGAGGAAATATGGAAGACTGTCTGGAATTGTCTGAGTGTGGTGCTTTTTTTTGCCGGGTGGCGCTTCGCTTACCCGGCCTACGGTTCGAGGGTTTTGTAGGCCGGGGAAGGCGAAGCCGCCACCCGGCACCGCGGCACTAGCTAAACATCACCTGCGCCCAGCGCGCCAGCCCCGCGGTAACGGAGCCAAAGTCATCGCCACCAGCAATTGGAATACCCGGCAACTGTTCCGCCAGCGCTTTTTTGATCAGCGGTGAACGGGCGCTTCCTCCGGTCAGGTAGATGACGTCCGGCTTCTCTTTGCCGTTCTCCAGCGCGAGTTGCACCTGTTCCAGTATGCGCTGTAGCGGCTGCGCGAGCGCGGTCTCCAGCCCCTCCTGTGAAATCGCCGTGGCCAGATCGTCGCTGATAAATGGCAAGGACACCGCATGTTCAGCGCGGTTTGAAAGGGCAATTTTGCTCTCTTCGGCGGTGCGTACCACGCGGTAGCTCAGGCGCTGACGCCACACTTTATACAGCAGGGCGACTTTATCGGCGTCCTGCGCGTCACGCATCAGGTCATTCAGGAAGCGGCCGTTGGCGGTACTGTAAAAATCACTCTGCGCCGGGACGTCGTTGATGGCAATCGCGTTCCACCACGGCAGGATCGGCAGGGCGATGCCTTTTTCCGTTTGCCCGCCCATGCCGAGCAGCGGCATCAGGCTCTTGAATGCCAGGGCGATATCCAGATCGTTACCGCCCACGCGGCAGCCGCTGTGCCCCAGCAGGCTATTTTCACGGTCGCGGCGGTGATGCCACTGCGGCCCCATCAGCAGCAGCGAGCAGTCCGTTGTACCCCCGCCGATATCCACGACCAGCACCCGTTTTTCTTCCGTCAACGTGGCCTCAAAGTCCAGCCCCGCCGCAACCGGCTCATACTGGAACACCACGTCGCGAAAGCCTGCCCGGTGCGCCGCGCGCTCAAGGATCCCCTGCGCCTGCTGGTTGGCCTCATCGCCGCCCAGCCCCTGGAAGTTGATCGGGCGGCCAATCACGGCCTGGGTAATCGTCTCGGGGACCTGCGTCTGCGCCTGATGACGGATATGCAGCATCATGGCGCATACCAGGTCTTCAAACACCGCCACCTGCTGCGGTTTGAGGCCGCTGGCCCCGAGGAAAGATTTTGGCGATTTAACAAAGTAGACCTCTTCCGGGTCTTCAATGTAATGCCCGAGTGAAGAGAGGCCGAACTGCACGCTGGAAGGCGTAACGTCGATATCTTCCTCGCGGTTAAAGCTCACTGCCCGGCGCAGCAGCGCCTGAGTTTCTGCCGCAGTCGCCGGAACCTGATGGTGGCGGAACAGCCACTCGCTCACCGCTTCACGCGTCGGCGCGCAGAGCATTGACGGCAGCAGCGTGCTCTCTTTTTCCATTTTCAGGAGCTGTGGTTGCCCGTTTTGCATAATTGCAACCGAGCAGTTTGCCGTACCGTAGTCGAATCCGATAAACACAATAAATCCCCATGCCAGTGAGAAGGGGCGAGACTTTAGCGGAATGCCTGTCCGGCGACAACAGGAATATGAAAGCAAGGCGTAACACGCTTTTTCAGTTTATCCTGAGGGGAACAAAAAAGGAGCGACAATGTATACCCTGACCTGGCACCCCCCTTACGACTGGCAATGGATGTTTAGCTTTCTTGGCGCCCGTGCGGTGGCGGGGGTTGAGACGGTCACGGAAAGCTATTACGAGCGCAGTTTTGCCTGTGAAGGGCGTCAGGGGATCTTCCGCGTTACGCCGGACACGCAAACCCATACGCTACAGGTCACGCTGAGCCCGGGGTTAACGCCGGTGGCCGGACTTTGCCTTGAGCGTATCGGGCGTCTGTTCGATCTTGCCTGCGATCCGCAGGACGTCCACCGGACTTTGGGCGATCTCGGCGCCGCGCGGCCAGGCCTGCGTTTGCCCGGGGCGATGGATGCCTACGAACAGGGCGTGCGGGCCATTCTGGGTCAACTGGTCAGCGTGGCGATGGCGGCTAAACTGGCTTCACGCGTTGTCGCCCTGTGCGGTGAGCCGGTCAAGGATGCGCCGGGCTATGTCTGCTTTCCCTTCCCACAAGCCCTGGCGGCTGCTGACCCGCTGGCGCTCAAAGCGCTCGGGATGCCGGTCAAACGCGCGGAATCGCTGATTCATCTGGCACAGTCGGTCGTCGACGGGACGTTTCCGCTCACGCCGCCTGAGGACGTTGAGGCAGGCATGAAGGCGTTACAACAACGGCCGGGTATTGGCCGCTGGACGGCAAATTACCTCGCCCTTCGCGGCTGGCAGGCGAAAGATGTGTTTCTTCCGGATGATTATCTGATTAAGCAACGTTTCGCCGGAATGACGCCTGCGCAAATTCGTCGCTATGCCGAGCGCTGGCAGCCGTGGCGTTCCTACGCGCTGCTGCACATCTGGTATACCGACGGCTGGGCGCCGTCAGTTGATGGCGAAATAACTGGTGTTGAGCAGTAGATCCAGCGGCTGCGGCTCGGCGATGGTGTCACCATAGATAAAATCAATGCCAATGCCGGAAAGCGTATCCATCATGATGGGCTGGTTGCAGGGGCCTGCGATGGTTCTCATCCCCAGACGCTGGGCATGGCCCTGAACGATGGTCACCATCATCTCATCCATCAGGTTGCCATAGACGTTGCTCACGACTTCGGCATCCAGCATCAGGTAATCGGCCATGTTCGGACTCAGGTGGGTGAAAATGTCCATGTCGCGGCCTATCTGGCTGAGGATCACGCGGCAGCCCGCCTGGCGAAGCTTTTGTAAACCCCGCTGCAGATTCTCATCCGAATCACACACCACGCCGGCAGGGATCACCAGATGCAGCAGACGGCCCGGCATTGGGCTTTTATCAAGAAGATCGAGAAGTTCGTCGACCAGCGTCACGCTGGCTAAACCGGCTGCCGAAAGCGGCAATGCGATCCCCATGCCTTTACTGGCGATCCTGGCGGCAGATGTCCGGAAGAAGTCGCTAAAGATGCGTCTGTCGAGGGCGTGCAGCAGTTCCGGCTCTGCCAGGCCAGAACGGAAGGCGTGTTCCTCCAGGACTTCGCCCTGGCTGGTCCACAGGCGCAGCGAAATCAGCCAGAAATTACAGCTCTCCGGTATGCGAGGGGAGGCGACGCTACGGGCTATCATCATCAGGTGATTGTCTTTGATCATGTGCCATTGTTCGTCCAGCGACATCATGCTGCGCGTGCTGTGATCCCGCTCCTGCTGCGGTTCGTAAACCGTCACGATGCCGCGCCCGCTGTTTTTCGAGGCATAACAGGCAATATCTGCCTGTGACATCACTTCTGACGCCAGGTGGTTATGTTCATCGATCAGCGTGATCCCGGCGCTGGCGCCAATTCGATGCAGGCGGCCTTCCCACATAAAGTGATAGTCGTTGATGCTATGGACCAGACGACCGGTGATATAGCGTGCGCTCTCAATATTGCAGTCCGGCAGCAACAGCCCAAACTCATCACCCCCCAGACGCGCCAGCACATCGCTGGAGCGCAGCATGGTTAACATCATGGAAGAGAGTTCCCGCAGCAGGGCATCGCCCGCCGCATGGCCTGCGGTATCATTGACGGCTTTGAAGCGGTCCAGATCGATAAAGACCAGCGCATGACGCTGCCGCGTCTCACGAACCGTTTGCAGGAGTCGTTTGAGGTGGTTTTCAAAGCTGACCCGGTTTGCCAGGTGGGTCAGGGCATCGTGCGACGCGCTGTAACTCAGCTGACGCAGCATTTTGCGCGACTCGGTGACATCCTGAATAACGATAACCGAGCCGATACTTTGTCCATCCAGCGTGCTGAGTGGCGTAATGCAGTAATGGATGTCAAACGCTCCACCCGTGCGGCAGTTCAGCACCACGTCCTGGTCGATATCTGAGCGTGACATATCCCCGCTGTGGATGTTCTCCATCAGCGGCCCTCGCTCCCCAAACGTGATGTGTAATACCTTGAGAACCGGCTGGCCGATAGCCTCGGTTTGTAGCCAGCCGCTCATCTTCTCGGCGACCGGGTTCATAAAGGTGACGTTCATGTCGATATCGGTACAGAGCACGGCTTCGCCGATGGAGTCGAGCGTGATATGCAGACGCTCTTTTTCCTGGAACAGCGCCTCGTTAAGCTGCTTAACCTCAGTCATGTCCATGTTGATGCCAAGCAAACGCTCGACTTCACCCTCTTTATTCAACACCCGGTTTGCCAGGGAGCGAATATGGCGCACGCCTTCCTTCACGCGGATACGGAATTCCAGCTTAAACGGCAGACGTGAGATCAGTGAATCCCGCAGCACCTGTTCTGCATGGGCGCGGTCTTCCGGCAGCATCGTGTCGTGCCAGAGCTGCCAGGTGGGCTTGATGTGCGGCGGGATTTCATACAGTTCGAACATCCGCTTATCCCAGCTGATGATGTCAGGCTCCAGATCCCACTCCCAGATGCCGATGCCGCCCGCTTCGTTGGCCAGCGTAATGCGCTCCATCAGGCGTTTGTTGACCCACTCGGTCTGCTTCAGGTCGTTAATGTCTTCAATCTGGGCGATAAAATAGAGCGGCGAGCCGTCGGTATGGCGCACAACGGAGACGGCAAGCAGCGCCCAGACCACTTCACCGTTGCGCGTGTAATAGCGCTTTTCAAGGGTATAGGTGTTGATGTCGCCGTTGACCAGCTGCTCCAGCTGTTCGAGGTCGGTGTGCAAATCTTCCGGCCAGGTGAGCTGCTGGAAGGTGAGTGACTGTAGTTCGGACTGGCTGTAACCGAGGAAATTGCACAGCGCTTTGTTGGCCTGTAGCCACTGCCCCTCAATGCTGACTAACGCCATCCCGATGGCGGAATACTCCATCGCATTACGAAAACGCGCTTCGCTTTCAGTGATGTGTTTGCGTTCGGCACGGAAGGCATACATCACCATGGTCATCACGTTCGCCGGGAGAAGCAGCATCAGGAACGGCAGCCAGGGCGCGTTGATCATCGGCCCTTCGTGTTGGGTGGTCAGCGCCTCAGGGTTATGGGCAATCATCAGGGACACGACCATCACGGTGACCAGAAACACCAGGAACGCTTCCATTCGCGGTAAGCGCACGGCGCTCCACATAAGCAGGACGATCACGCAGGTAAATGGCCATGGAAGCCAGGTGATGGCTGCCCAACTCAGGGCCAACGTCACGGCCATTGTGAGCAGCGTTTCCAGCAGCAGTCGCGGATCACGGTGGCGCAGCAGGTAGTGGGGTTTAAACAGTAATCCCAGCGGCACCAGTGCCAGCGCGCCAATGGATTCAGATAACACCCACACAATGAAATCGCGCAGTGGCTCAGGACCGGGAACCAGAAAAATCACCAGAATACCGCCTACCAGCGGCGGCACCAGCGCGCTGCCCATCGCCAGACGGATCCAGTCACTTAAATTTTGCAGCGGGTTATACCACGGGAGCAGTTTGCGCAGTAGTAATGCACCGACGACGGCCTCAATCACATTTATGGCGGTGTAGGTGAGGTTAATCGCCCCCCACGAGAACAACATCCACGAGGCCAGAATATTGCCGAACGAACAGGCCAGGGCAATGCCCGGCCACATTTTTCCCGCGTGGCGGTAAAACGCCACCATCATGATGGCGGTGGGGAACCAGAGCGGCGCCAGCAGGGTGCCGAAGCGGGTAAGCTCCAGCGAAAATAAGGTAAAGATAAAGGTGACCAGGCCCAGACAGACAAGTCGTAATAAAGGATGTGGGGTGGTAACCAAAACCCGCTGGTATTGTTTATTCATTACCGCTTTATCCAGAGACGCCGTGCCGTCAGGAGAGAAGTCCGTACGAGTGAATTTGATAATTTGGTTTATGCTAGTACAAACAATTTACAATTCATATGGCGACTGCTCATAATTTGACATCATAGACTTATTAAATAGTTACAGGTTAAAAAATCGCTGTGAAACGCTGAAAAAACGCGCATTAAAATTTCACTCAGGGAACAATTCACAACTTTACAGGCTGTCTCGCATTACCTGCGCTTTCGACTGGTATCACGCCCGCGAAATCCCTATAATTGCCGCGTTTGACGCTCCGGCGTCGTCCTTCCTTAACATCCAGGTTAATCAGGTCGCTAAATTTATGACTGATAAGTCTCATCAGTGCGTCATTATAGGCATCGCCGGCGCATCGGCTTCAGGTAAAAGTCTAATTGCCAGTACGCTTTATCGCGAACTGCGTGAACAAGTAGGTGATGAGCACATCGGCGTCATTCCCGAAGACAGCTATTACAAAGATCAATCCCATCTGTCGATGGAAGAGCGCGTAAAAACCAACTATGACCACCCGAATGCAATGGATCACAGTTTACTGTTCCAGCATTTAGAAGCCCTCAAAAGCGGCCAAGCGATTGAGCTGCCCGTTTACAGTTACGTAGAACACACCCGCACCCAGGAGACGATCCGCATCGAGCCGAAAAAGGTGATTATCCTTGAAGGTATCCTGCTCCTGACCGATGCTCGCCTGCGTGAATCGATGAACTTCTCGATTTTCGTCGATACCCCGCTGGATATTTGCCTGATGCGCCGCATCAAGCGAGACGTTAACGAGCGCGGCCGTTCGATGGATTCCGTCATGGCGCAATACCAGAAAACGGTCCGTCCGATGTTCCTGCAGTTTATTGAGCCCTCCAAACAATACGCCGATATCATCGTGCCGCGCGGAGGCAAAAACCGCATTGCCATTGATATCTTAAAAGCGAAAATCAGCCAGTTTTTTGAATAAGCCGCGCGAATTGTGTACCGTTCAGAGATAACCTGGTTTTACCCTGAGATGTTAAGGTCTCAGGGGTCGATGCATGAAAGGAGAAAGTGCCATGCGTCTTTGTGATCGCGATATTGAAGCCTGGCTGGATGAAGGCCGTTTGTCTATTACCCCACGTCCTCCTGTAGAGCGTATCAATGGGGTGACCGTTGATGTACGGTTGGGGAATAAATTCCGCACCTTTAGTGGCCATACTGCACCGTTCATCGACCTCAGCGGGCCGAAGGATGAAGTCAGCGCCGCGCTCGATCGCGTGATGAGTGACGAAATCGTCATTGACGAAGGTGACGCTTTTTATTTGCATCCAGGTGAACTGGCGCTGGCGGTGACGTTCGAATCCGTGACCCTGCCTGCTGATCTCGTCGGCTGGCTGGACGGCCGTTCTTCTCTGGCCCGTCTGGGGCTGATGGTGCACGTGACCGCGCACCGTATCGATCCCGGCTGGTCGGGCCGTATCGTGCTGGAGTTCTTCAACGCCGGCAAACTGCCGCTGGCGCTGCGCCCCGGCATGATGATTGGTGCGTTAAGCTTTGAACCGCTAACCGGCCCGGCAGACAGGCCTTATAACCGCCGGCAGGACGCAAAATACCGCGACCAGCAGGGTGCGGTTGCCAGCCGTATTGATAAAGACTGATCGTTAGTCCATTGAGGATGCCATGAGAAGAGTTCTGACAACGCTGATGATTTTGCTGGTCGTGCTGGTTGCTGGCCTTTCGGCGTTGGTTCTGCTGGTTAACCCTAACGATTTCCGCGCTTACATGGTGCGGCAGGTCGAGGCGCGCAGTGGTTACCAACTGAAGCTCGACGGGCCGCTACGCTGGCACGTCTGGCCACAGCTCAGCATTCTCTCTGGCCGCATGTCGTTAACGGCACCGGGCGCTGCCCAGCCGATCGTGTCTGCGGACAATATGCGTCTCGATGTGGCGCTCATCCCCCTCATTTCTCACCAGTTGCAGGTTAACCAGGTGATGCTCAAAGGGGCGGTCATTCAGCTTACCCAGCAGACTGAAGCCGTGCGCAACGCGAATGCGCCGGTTGCACCGCGTGAGAATACCTTACCGGATGAGCCGTCCGATACGGGCTGGTCCTTTGATATTGCCAAACTGAAAGTTGCCGATAGCGTGCTGGTATTCCAGCATGAGGATCAAGAGCAGGTTACGGTTCGCAATATTAATCTGCAGATGGAACAGGATGCGCACCATCTTGCGTCGCTGGAATTCAGCGGGCGAATGAATCGCGACCAGCGCGATCTGACCCTCTCGCTAAATGCCAGGGTAAATGCGTCAGACTATCCCCATCAGCTGACGGCCGATATTCAGCAGCTCAACTGGCAGCTCACGGGCGCAGATCTTCCGACCCAGGGGATCACCGGACAGGGGACGATGCAGGCCGTCTGGCGCGAAGAACAAAAACAGCTGGAGCTGGATAACCTCAACCTGCAGGCCAATGACAGCAGCCTGAAGGGGCAGGCGAGCGTCACGCTCGAAGAGAAGCCGAAGTGGGTGCTGAACCTGCAGTTTGACAAGCTCAACCTGGAAAACATCCTACCGCCGCTACCGGCTGGCACAACGGACAGCGATGCTGTGCAGACAGGACAAAGCCAGCCGCCGGTGTCGCGTCCGGTTATCTCGTCGAATCTTGATCAACCTGACTATAACGCCCTGCGCGGATTCACGGCCGATATCCTGTTGAAAGCCAACAGCCTGCGCTGGCGCGGTATGGACTTCACCGACGTGAGTGGCCAGATGTTTAACCACAACGGGTTGCTGGTGATCTCCGAGCTGAGCGGCAAAATGGGGGCAGGGCATCTTTCACTGCCTGGCACGCTGGACGTGCGTAAGGACGAAACCCGCGCGCAATTCCAGCCGCGTCTCGACAACGTTGAGATTGGTACCATCCTTAAAGCCTTTAACTATCCGATATCCCTGACAGGGCAGTTGACGCTGGCGGGGGATTTCTCAGGCACAAAAATTGATGCCGAAGCTTTCCGCCGTGAATGGCAGGGCGAGGCGCACGTGGACCTGAAAGACTCCCGTATGGAAGGTCTTAACTTCCAGCAGCTGGTACAGCAGGCAGTGGAGCGCAGCAGTGACGTCAAAGCGCAGGACAACTACGATAGCGTCACGCGCCTCGACAGTTTCTCCACGGATCTGACGCTGGATAACGGGCAACTGACGCTGGCAGCGATGCAGGGAACCTCTTCTATGCTGTCGTTGACCGGAGAAGGCTCGCTGGATCTGGTCAAAGAGACGGCGGACACGCGCTTTAACGTCCGGGTACTTTCCGGCTGGCAGGGCGAAAGTAAGCTGATTGATTTCCTGAAAGAGACGCCAGTGCCGCTTAGCGTCTATGGTAAATGGCAGGCGCTGAATTACAGCCTTCAGGTGGATCAGATCCTGCGTAAGCATCTGCAGGATGAAGCGAAACGTCGGCTTAATAGCTGGGCAGATCGTAATAAAGATTCCCAGAACGGCAAGGATGTGAAGAAACTGCTGGATAAGCTTTGATGACAGTTGTGCCGGGTGGCGGCTTCGCCTTACCCGGCCTACAAAAGCCTGACGTCGTAGGCCGGGTAAGCGCAGCGCCACCCGGCTTTTTTACACCTCAAAATCCAGTTCTTCCTCATCCCGCAGTGGAATGAGCTGCACTTTCTGCACGCGATGGTTTTCAATCTGCAGCGTTTTAAGCCGATAGTCACCCACCTGAACCTCTTCACCTGGCTGCGGGATACGCTGTAAGTATTCCATCAGCAGGCCCGCAATGGTGTGGTACTCCCGCTTTTCATCCAGCGGCAGCGGCACATACTGCACCAGGTCTTCCAGCGGCATATGGCCGTTGGCCGTCCACGAGCCGTCGGCGTTTTTCTGAATATCATGGCGGGCATCAATCTCATCCACTTCGTTTGGCAAATTGCCGGCAATGGTTTCCATCACGTCGCTGAGCGTGACCAGCCCTTCAACCGAACCAAACTCATCCACCACAAAGGCAAAGTGCGTTCGCGCATTTCGGAATTGCTCAAGGGCAGAGAGCAATTGCAATCCTTCCGGGAAGACCAGGGGCTGGCGTACCAGGGCGCGCAGATTGAGCGCCTCCCCGTGCAGCTGCTGCTGGAGCAGGTCGATAACGTGCACGACGCCCAGTAATTCTTCTTCCTCTTCACCGCCGGTCACCACCACGCGCGTGTGTTGGTTTTTATCCAGCAGGGCGCGGATGTGCTCTTCGGGGGCGGTGAGATCGATATGCTCAATGTCATGCCGGGAAGTCATGATGCTGCTGACCGTGCGCTCATTAAGGTTAAGCACTCGCTCAATCATCAGGCGCTCCTGCGGGTTAAAGATCTGCCCGTCGCTGTGATCGGCCAGCATGGCAGCAGATTCGGCGTCCAGCTCTGCATCCTCTTTTTTACCGCTCAGCAGGCGCATAACGGTGTCGGCCGTGCGCTGACGCAGGGTCTGATTAGCGGAAAGGAAGCGGCGGCGGTTAAATATCGCCAGCTGATTAAGCGCTTCAATCATGACGGAGAAACCAATGGCGGCGTACAAATAGCCTTTCGGAATGTGGAAGCCAAAACCGTCGGCCACCAGACTAAAGCCAATCATCAGCAGGAAGCTCAGGCAGAGGATCACGATGGTCGGGTGGCTGTTCACAAAGCGGGTGAGTGCCTTGCTCGCCATCACCATCAGCGTGATGGCGATAATCACCGCTGCCATCATAACGGCCAGATGGTCCACCATCCCGACGGCGGTGATCACCGAATCCAGGGAGAAGACGGCATCCAGCACCACGATTTGCGCTACCACCGGCCAGAATCTCGCGCCACGTCGCTGGGTCGGGTTCTCGCTGTCTTTACCTTCGAGCCGTTCATTGAGCTCTACCGTGGCTTTGAACAGCAGGAACAACCCGCCGAAGAGCATGATCAGATCGCGGGCGCTAAAGCTGAGGCCGTGAACGGAAAACAGCGGTTGCGTGAGTGTGACCATCCAGGAGATAGAGGCCAGCAACAGTAAACGCATCACCATCGCCAGCAGCAGGCCCGTTACGCGCGCGCGATCGCGCTGGGAAGGGGGCAGTTTTTCAGCGAGGATGGCAATAAAGACCAGATTATCAATCCCGAGCACTAATTCGATGACGACCAGCGTCACCAGCCCGGCCCAGATTGATGGATCGGCAATCCATTCCATAGTAATAGCAATACCTTCTGTTATATGACGATTGTCACACTTCGATCATGGATAAAGCCGGGGAAAATTGCAATGCCGGGCTGAGATTTCTCTTAATACGAAACGCTTAAAAGAGAGCAAACTCATCGGGGTGTAAATAAGCAAAATACGTATATTTAATTATAAAGAGAACATTTTAGGATATATCGCAGATAATGGTTTTTACTCCCGCCTTGTCAATATAAAGAAAATCCTAAAAGGTCAAAACTTTGCTCTTAATATTAATCTTAAAAACAGATATTAGGACAGTTGTCTCCTTGCCTGCTATTAGGTTAGCTGCAACAATTCTCCCAGCATCAAATGTTAAATCTTGTTGTTGCTATTTTTGTTTTGGTCTTCCGGGATGGTTATTCATTATCCGTTGGGTGTCTCACCCGGCTGATATATTTCCAGAAGGCCTTGCTCAAGAGGGTGTCTATCCATAACACATTGTTTAGTCAGTGGATTGGTAACTGAAAGCCAAGGGCGGTAGCGTGCCTGAAAGCGTGTGAATCAGCCTCGGTTATTCTGTCAATAGCCAATGGATGAATAAGCTTTTTTTAGGACTGATGCCAGTTATATTTCTATTTGATTAACTGCATGCTGAAACCCAATACGACCCAAGCTTATTTAAATTGCACAGGATAATTACTCTGCCAAAGTGATAAATAATCAATGATGAAATCCAAAATGAAATTGATGCCATTATTGGTGTCTGTGACCTTGATGAGTGGTTGCACGGTCTTTCCCGGCAGCAATATGTCAACAATGGGTAAGGATGTGATCAAGCAACAGGATGCCGATTTTGATCTCGACAAAATGGTGAATGTTTATCCACTTACGCCACGTCTGGTCGAACAATTACGCCCACGTCCGAATGTTGCTCAGCCGAATATGTCTCTGGACCAGGAAATCGCCGCTTATCAGTATCGCGTGGGGCCGGGTGACGTGATCAACGTGACCGTCTGGGATCACCCCGAACTGACCACGCCAGCGGGCCAGTATCGTAGCTCAAGCGACACCGGGAACTGGGTACAGTCAGATGGCACGATGTTCTACCCCTACATTGGTAAAGTCCATGTTGCCGGGAAAACCCTTGCCGAGATCCGGAGTGATATTACCGGCCGCTTAGCGCAGTACATCGCCGATCCGCAGGTGGACGTTAATATTGCCGCATTCCGCTCGCAAAAAGCCTACATTTCCGGCCAGGTCAATAAATCCGGCCAGCAGGCCATCACCAACGTACCGTTAACCGTTCTGGATGCCATTAACGCCGCAGGCGGGTTAACCGACGGTGCCGACTGGCGCAACGTGGTCCTGACCCACAACGGCAAAGAGCAGCGCATCTCACTGCAGGCGCTGATGCAAAACGGCGATCTGACCCAGAACCGCCTGCTCTATCCGGGCGATATTCTCTACGTACCGCGTAATGACGATCTGAAAGTCTTCGTGATGGGTGAAGTGAAGAAACAGAGCACCCTCAAAATGGACTTCAGCGGCATGACGCTGACCGAAGCGCTGGGCAATGCGGAAGGCATCGATCTGACCTCCTCCAACGCCAGCGGCATCTTCGTGATTCGCCCACTTAAGGACGACGCCAGCAACAAAGGCAAGATTGCCAACATTTACCAGCTCGATATGTCCGACGCCACCTCGCTGGTGATGGCAACGTCGTTCCGCCTCCAGCCATACGATGTGGTGTATGTCACTACCGCGCCGGTTGCCCGCTGGAACCGTCTGATCAACCAGTTGCTGCCAACCATCAGTGGCGTTCGCTACATGACGGATACGGCGCGCGACATTCATACCTGGTAATCCGCGATGTTTAACAAAATTCTGGTGGTATGCGTGGGGAACATTTGCCGTTCCCCGACGGCAGAGCGGTTGTTGAAACACTACCAGCCTGAACTGACCGTCGAGTCCGCAGGCCTTGGCGCGCTGGTCGGTAAAGCGGCCGATGAGCGCGCAACGAGCGTGGCCCGCGATCATAACCTCTCCCTTGACGGGCATATTGCCCGCCAGGTCACCGGCCGCATGTGCCGGGAATATGACCTGATCCTGGCAATGGAAAAACGCCATATTCATGCGCTATGCGATATCGCACCGGAGATGCGCGGCAAGGTGATGCTGTTTGGTCACTGGGACAATGAACGCGAAATCCCCGATCCGTATCGCAAAAGCCATGAGGCCTTCGAGGCGGTTTACACCTTACTTGACCAGTCTGCCCAACAGTGGGCGCAGGCACTGAAAGCTCAGCAGGGATAACAATGACAGAAAAAACAAGACCTTCTGCCGCCCCGACTTCGGGCAGTGATGAAATTGATATTGGTCGCCTGGTCGGCACGGTTATCGAGGCAAAGTGGTGGGTGCTTGGCATTACCGCTGTGTTTGCCGCGGCAGCCGTCGTCTACACGCTGTTCGCCACGCCTATCTACAGCGCCGACGCGCTGGTGCAGATTGAGCAAAATACCGGCAACTCGCTGGTGCAGGATATTGGCTCTGCGCTGGCGAACAAACCACCGGCATCCGACGCTGAAATTCAGCTGATTCAGTCACGTCTGGTACTGGGGAAAACGGTTCACGACCTCGGTCTCGATATCTCCGTCACCAAAAATACCTTCCCGATCTTTGGTGCCGGCTGGGATCGCCTGATGGGACGAAGCAACGATACGGTAAAGGTGACTGACTTTGTGCTGCCGAAAGGGGCGGGCGATCAAACCGTTACCCTGACGGTGCTGGGTCCGACACAGTACCAGTTGACCAGCGATGCGGGATTCAGCGCGCGCGGCGAAGTGGGCCAGATGCTGACGAAAGATGGCGTCAGCATGATGGTGAGCGCCATTCATGCCCAGGAGGGCGGCGAGTTCACCGTGACCAAATTCTCCACGCTGGGAATGATCAACAATCTGCAAAACAACCTCACCGTGACTGAAAACGGTAAGGACACCGGCGTGCTGAGCATGACCTTTACCGGTGAAGATAAAGATCAAATCCGCGACATCCTGAACAGCATCACCCGCAACTATCTTGAGCAGAACGTTGAGCGTAAGTCGGCGGAAGCGGCGAAAAGCCTGGCTTTCCTTGCTAAACAGCTCCCGGAAGTGCGGGCCCGTCTGGATGATGCCGAGAATAAACTGAACGCTTACCGTCAGGATAAAGACTCTGTTGACGTGCCGCTGGAGGCGAAGTCTGTTCTTGATTCAATGGTTAACATCGACGCCCAGCTCAACGAGCTGACCTTCAAAGAGGCGGAGATTTCCAAGCTGTACACCAAACGCCACCCGGCCTACCGGACGCTGCTGGAAAAACGTCGCACGCTTGAAGAAGAGAAGGCGAAGCTGAACGACCGCGTAACCGCGATGCCGAAAACGCAGCAGGAAATTGTACGTCTGACCCGCGACGTGGAATCTGGTCAGCAGGTGTACATGCAGCTGCTGAACAAACAGCAGGAGCTGAAAATCACCGAAGCCAGTACCGTGGGTGATGTGCGCATCGTCGACCCGGCGATTACCCAGCCGGGCGTGCTGAAGCCGAAGAAAGCGCTGATCGTTCTCGGCAGCATTATTCTCGGCCTGATGCTCTCCATTGTCGGTGTGCTGCTGCGCTCGCTGTTCAACCGCGGAATCGAAAGCCCGCAGGCGCTGGAAGAGAGTGGTATCAACGTCTATGCCAGCATCCCGCTTTCCGAGTGGCAAAAATCCCGTGACAGCGTCAAAACCATTAAAGGCGTTAAGCGATACAAACAGAGCCAGTTGCTGGCCGTGGGTAACCCGACGGACCTGGCGATTGAAGCGATACGTAGCCTGCGTACCAGCCTGCACTTCGCCATGATGCAGGCCAAAAACAACGTCCTGATGTTAACCGGTGTCAGTCCGTCAATCGGTAAGACCTTTGTCTGCGCCAACCTGGCGGCCGTCGTCAGCCAGACCAACAAACGCGTGCTGCTAATCGACTGCGATATGCGCAAGGGTTATACCCACGAGCTGCTGGGCACCAATAACGTTAACGGTCTGTCGGAAATCCTGCTGGGGCAGGGGGAGATTAGCCAGAGCGCCAAGCCGACCTCGATTCCGAGATTCGATCTGATCCCACGTGGTCAGATACCGCCTAACCCGTCGGAACTGCTGATGAGCGAACGCTTCACCCAGCTGATTGAGTGGGCGAGCAAACACTATGACCTGGTGCTGATCGATACGCCGCCGATTCTGGCCGTGACCGATGCCGCCGTGGTAGGTCGCCATGCGGGTACCACCCTGATGGTGGCACGTTACGCGGTGAACACCCTGAAAGAAGTGGAAACCAGCCTGAGCCGCTTCGAGCAGAACGGGATTGAGGTGAAAGGGGTGATCCTGAACTCCATCTTCCGCCGCGCGACCGGGTATCAGGATTACGGTTATTACGAGTACGAATATAAGTCTGACAGTAAATAACAGCCAAAACATACCCTTACACCCCTCACCCTAACCCTCTCCCCTGAGGGGAGAGGGGATTGTTCGGTGCCGCTTTCACCCTATCCCCTCAGGGGAGAGGGCCGGGGTGAGGGGTAGGAGAAAGAAATGACCACACAACGCCCTTTGATTTCTATCTATATGCCGACATGGAATCGTCAGCAGCTGGCGATCCGCGCAATCAAGTCGGTGTTACGTCAGGATTATGACAACTGGGAACTGATCATCGTGGATGACTGTTCTTCTTCGTATGAACAGCTGCAAAAATTTGTCACCGATCTCAACGACCCGCGCGTGATGTACACCCATAACCCGATTAACTCCGGGGCATGCGCGGTGCGTAACCAGGCGATTATGCAGGCCAAAGGGCAGTATTTGACCGGCATCGACGACGATGACGAATGGACCCCGAACCGACTGTCGGTCTTCCTTTCACATAAAGCACAGCTGGTGACGCATGCGTTCCTGTATGCCAACGACTATGTCTGTCAGGGTGAAGTCTATTCGCAGCCTGCCAGCCTGCCGCTGTACCCGAAATCACCCTATTCTCGCCGCCTGTTCTACAAGCGCAACATTATCGGCAATCAGGTTTTCACCTGGGCATGGCGCTTTAAGGAGTGCCTGTTCGATACCGAACTGAAAGCCGCGCAGGATTACGACATCTTCTTGCGGATGGTGGTTGAGTATGGCGAACCGTGGAAAGTGGAAGAGGCCACGCAGATCCTGCACATCAATCATGGGGAGATGCAAATTACCTCCTCGCCGAAGAAGTTCTCGGGCTACTTCCATTTTTACCGCAAGCACAAGGACAAGTTCGACCGTGCCAGCCGGAAGTATCAGCTCTTTACCCTCTATCAGATCCGCAATAAGCGCATGAACTGGCGCACGCTGCTGACGCTGCTGTCCGTCCGTAACGGCAAACGTCTGGCTGATGGACTTCGGGGGAAATAATGTTTCTTGAAGATTGCCGCGCAAACAGCTGGAGCCTGCGCCCATGCTGCATGGTCCTGGCGTACCGTATCGCGCATTTTTGTTCGGTGTGGCGCAAGAAAAACGTGCTGAACAACCTCTGGGCAGCGCCGGTTCTGGTGCTGTACCGCATTATTACTGAATGCTTTTTTGGTTATGAAATTCAGGCCGCTGCCACCATTGGCCGCCGCTTTACCATTCACCACGGCTATGCGGTGGTGATCAATAAGTTCGTGGTCGCCGGGGATGATTTCACCATTCGTCATGCGGTCACCATTGGCAACCGAGGGCCAGACAGCCTGGCCTGCCCGGTTATCGGCAATAACGTCGAGCTGGGCGCGAACGTGGTGATCATTGGTGACATTACCATCGGTAACAACGTGACGATTGGTGCGGGCAGCGTGGTGCTGGACAGCATTCCGGACAACGCGCTGGTGGTGGGAGAAAAGGCCCGCGTGAAGGTGATTAAATGAACATTCTGCAATTTAACGTCCGCCTCGCTGAAGGCGGAGCGGCAGGCGTGGCCCTGGATCTGCACCAGCGCGCACTGCAAAAAGGACTTCAGTCTCGTTTTATTTATGGCTACGGCAAAGGCGGCAAGAAAAGCGTCAGTCACGATAACTTCCCGCAGGTGCAAAAGCACACGCCGCGTCTGACCTCGATGGCCAACATTGCCTTGTTCCGCCTGTTTAACCGCGATTTGTTTGGCAACCTGAATAATCTTTATCGCACTGTGACCCGAACCACGGGCCCGGTTGTGCTGCATTTCCACGTCCTGCACAGCTACTGGCTGAATCTGGAAGAGGTGGTGGCGTTTTGTCAGAAGGTGCAGGCGCACAAGCCTGATACACGCTTCGTCTGGACGCTGCACGATCACTGGAGCGTGACCGGACGCTGCGCATTTACCGACGGCTGCGAAGGCTGGAAGGATAACTGCCAGAAATGCCCGACGTTAAGCAACTACCCGCCGGTGAAAGTGGATCGTGCTCACCAGCTGGTAACCGGCAAGCGCAAACTGTTCCGCGACATGCTCTCGCTCGGCTGCACGTTTATCTCCCCGAGCCAGCACGTGGCCGATGCCTTCAACAGCCTTTACGGGGCAGGGCGCTGCCAGATTATCAACAACGGTATCGACGTGGCGACGGAAGCCATTCTGGCGGAGCTGACGCCGGTGGCGGACACCGCGGGTAAACCGAAAATCGCCATCGTTGCGCATGACCTGCGTTACGACGGCAAAACCAACCAGCAGCTGGTGCGCGACATGATGGCGCTCGGTGACAAGATTGAACTGCATACCTTCGGCAAGTTTTCCCCGTTCGAAGGGGCGAACGTCGTGAACCACGGGTTTGAAACCGACAAGCGCAAACTGATGAGCGCGCTGAACGGCATGGATGCGCTGGTGTTCAGCTCCCGCGTGGATAACTACCCGCTGATCCTCTGCGAAGCGCTTTCCATCGGCGTGCCGGTGATTGCCACCCACAGCGATGCCGCGCGTGAAGTGCTGGAAAAGTCGGGCGGTAAAACGTTCTCGGAAGGGGAAGTGCTGCCGCTGGTGCAGATGCCGAAAGCGCAGATCGCTGAGACTGTTTTTGGCACTGACCTGGAATCGTTCCGCAACCGCAGCCGCAAGGCCTACAGTGGGCAACAGATGCTGGAGGAGTATGTCTCGTTCTATCAGAATCTGTAGTTATCTGCTGCTGCCGCTGATCTACCTGCTGGTCAACGTCAAAATTGCCCAGCTTGGCGAAAGCTTCCCGATAACCATCGTCACCTTCTTGCCCGTTCTGCTTCTGCTGTATGTCGATAAAATCAACCTGAAGAAGCTGATGATTGCCCTGGGGTTGGGCACGGGCCTGACGCTGTTTAACTACATCTTTGGCCAGTCACTGGATGCCAGTAAATACGTCACCTCCACCATGCTGTTTGTCTATATTGTCATTATTATCGGCATGGTCTGGAGTATTCGGTTTAAAACGATTTCTCCGCACAATTATCGGAAAATCCTCAGGTTCTTTTATATTGCCGTTGCGTTAATTGTTATGCTTGCTGCACTGGAAATGGCGCAAATTATTCTCACCGGTGGCAGCAGCCTGATGGAGATAATTTCGAAATATCTCATTTACAGCAACAGCTATGTATTGAACTTCATTAAGTTTGGCGGAAAGCGTACCACGGCGCTCTATTTTGAACCGGCGTTCTTCGCTCTGGCGTTAATCTCAATTTGGCTCAGCATCAAACAGTTTGGTATCAAAACACCTAAGACCGATGCTATGATTCTTGCAGGAATTGTTCTGTCTGGATCGTTCTCAGGGGTAATGACATTTATCCTGTTTTACCTGCTGGAGTGGGCGTTCCAGTACCTGAACAAAGATGCGATTAAGAAAAAACTGCCGCTGGCGATTATCTCCCTGACGGTATTTTTGGTCGGCGTGATATTTGCGTTCCCGTACATCTCAGAACGTCTGGGAGATTTGGGAACAGAAGGCTCATCGTCCTATTATCGCATCATTGGTCCGCTGGTGATGGTGGGTTATTCCTTAACCCATATTGATGGTGTAGTAAGATTCGGCTCACTTTACGAATATGTTGCATCATTCGGAATCTTTAACGGTGCGGATGTCGGTAAAACCATAGACAATGGTCTGTATCTGTTAATTATTTATTTTTCGTGGTTCGCCGTACTGTTGACGCTGTGGTATCTGTTTAAAGTTTTCAAAATGATGATTAACGCGTTTGGTGATAACCAGAACTTTCGCGTGCAACTTTATCTGTTTACACCGGTGTCGCTGTTTTTTACCGGGTCAATATTTAGCCCGGAATATGCTTTCTTGATTGTCTGTCCGTTTATTTTGCGCAAAGCGCTTAATATTACGAACGTATGACGAAATGAGGTGATTTATGTTTCTTAGCGTCATTACTGTCGCTTTTCGTAATTACGAAGGGGTGGTAAAAACCTGGCGCTCGCTGCGCAACCTGGCGCGCGATCCAAGCCTCACTTTTGAGTGGATTGTGGTCGACGGCGGCTCGAACGATGGCACGGCGGAGTTTCTGGAAAAACTCAACGGTGAGTTCAACTTACGTTACATCAGCGAGAAAGATAAAGGCATTTACGATGCGATGAACAAGGGCATTAACATGGCCCAGGGTCGTTATGCCATCTTCCTCAATTCTGGCGATGTTTTCCATGATGACGTGGCGCTGTTTGCCCGTCAGCTGGCGCGTCAGAAAGAGGAGGCCATGTATATTGGCGATGCACTGCTTGATTTTGGTGATGGGCATAAAGTGTGCCGCAGCGCAAAGCCAGGCTGGTATATCTACCACAGTTTGCCCGCCAGCCATCAGGCCATTTTCTTCCCGGTAAACGGTCTGAAAAAACAGCCATACGATTTGCAGTATAAAGTGTCATCGGATTATGCCCTGGCCGCCAGCCTGTATAAATCGGGCTACCCGTTCCGCCGAATTAAAGGGCTGGTCTCTGAATTCTCAATGGGTGGCGTGTCAACATCGAATAATCTGGAATTGTGCCAGGATGCCAAAAACGTGCAGCGCAAAATATTACGCGTGCCGGGGTTCTGGGCGGAATTGTCTTATTTATTACGCCTGCGGACGACAGGTAAAACGAAAACCTTATATAACAAAGCCTGAATATAAGGAAACGCAATGCAGGATTTGAAGGGTTTTTCCGTGCCGAAAGGCTTTCGGGGCGGCAACGGTATTAAAGTGCAGCTGTGGTGGGCCGTTCAGGCAACGTTATTTGCCTGGTCACCACAAATATTGTACCGCTGGCGAGCATTCTTATTGCGTCTGTTTGGCGCAAAAATCGGAAAAAACGTAGTCATTCGACCTTCGGTAAAAATTACCTACCCCTGGAAATTAACGCTTGGGGATTACGCCTGGGTAGGGGATGACGCGGTGTTATATACCCTTGGCGAAATTACGATTGGCGCAAATTCGGTGGTGTCACAGAAGTGTTATTTGTGCACCGGCAGCCACGATTTTATGAGTCAGCATTTTGATATTACCGCTTCGCCTATTGTGATTGGTGAAAAATGCTGGCTGGCAACGGATGTTTTTGTTGCACCAGGTGTTTCTGTTGGCGATGGCACGGTAGTGGGTGCCCGCAGCAGCGTTTTTAAATCGCTACCGGCAAATAAAGTTTGCCGTGGCAACCCCGCAGTGGTGATACGCGAACGCGTTGAAACTGATTAAATTCATAAGTAGAGGAATATAAACATGTCTAAAGTCGCTCTCATCACCGGCGTTACCGGGCAGGATGGTTCTTATCTGGCAGAGTTCCTGCTGGAAAAAGGGTATGAAGTACACGGTATTAAACGTCGTGCCTCTTCGTTCAACACCGAACGTGTCGATCATATTTATCAGGATCCTCACGCGGCAAACCCGAAATTCCACCTGCACTACGGCGACCTGACCGATACCTCCAACCTGACCCGTATCCTGCAGGAAGTGCAGCCGGATGAAGTGTACAACCTGGGCGCGATGAGCCACGTGGCGGTCTCCTTCGAATCCCCGGAATACACCGCTGACGTTGACGCCATGGGTACTCTGCGTCTGCTGGAAGCGATTCGCTTCCTGGGTCTGGAGAAGAAAACCCGTTTCTATCAGGCCTCTACCTCTGAGCTGTACGGTCTGGTGCAAGAAATCCCACAGAAAGAGACCACGCCGTTCTACCCACGTTCTCCGTATGCGGTCGCAAAACTGTACGCCTACTGGATCACCGTGAACTACCGTGAATCCTACGGCATGTATGCCTGTAACGGCATTCTGTTCAACCACGAATCCCCACGTCGCGGTGAAACGTTCGTTACCCGTAAAATCACCCGCGCTATCGCGAACATCGCCCAGGGTCTGGAATCGTGCCTGCACCTCGGCAACATGGACTCCCTGCGTGACTGGGGCCATGCGAAAGACTACGTGAAAATGCAGTGGATGATGCTGCAGCAGGAACAGCCAGAAGACTTCGTGATCGCGACCGGCGTTCAATACTCCGTGCGTCAGTTCGTTGAGATGGCCGCTGCACAGTTGGGCATCAAGCTGCGTTTCGAAGGTACCGGCGTAGAAGAGAAAGGTATCGTTGTTTCCGTAACCGGCCATGACGCGCCAGGCGTGAAACCAGGCGACGTCATTGTTCAGGTTGACCCACGTTACTTCCGTCCTGCTGAAGTGGAAACCCTGCTGGGTGACCCAACCAAAGCGCACGAGAAACTGGGCTGGAAACCAGAAATCACTCTGCAGGAGATGGTTTCCGAGATGGTCGCCAAAGATCTTGAAGCAGCGAAAAAACACTCCCTGCTCAAGTCTCATGGCTACGAGGTTGCCATCGCGCTGGAGTCCTGAGAATGACAAAACAACGTATTTTTGTCGCCGGTCATCGCGGAATGGTGGGTTCCGCGATTGTTCGCCAGCTGGAACAGCGCGGTGACGTAGAAGTGGTTGTCCGCACGCGCGACGAGCTGAACCTGCTCGATAGCCGTGCGGTGCAGGACTTCTTTGCTAACGAACACATTGACCAGGTGTATCTGGCGGCGGCGAAAGTGGGCGGCATTGTCGCCAACAACACTTACCCGGCGGATTTCATCTACGAGAACATGATGATTGAGAGCAACATCATTCACGCGGCGCACCTGCACAACGTGAATAAGCTGCTGTTCCTCGGTTCATCCTGCATCTACCCGAAAATGGCAAAACAGCCGATCGCGGAAAGCGAACTGCTGCAGGGCACGCTGGAGGCAACCAACGAGCCTTACGCGATTGCCAAGATTGCCGGGATTAAGCTCTGCGAATCTTACAACCGTCAGTACAACCGCGACTATCGCTCGGTGATGCCGACCAACCTGTACGGACCGCACGACAACTTCCACCCGAGCAACTCGCACGTGATCCCGGCGCTGCTGCGTCGCTTCCACGAGGCGACCGCCGAGAACGCACCGGATGTGGTGGTGTGGGGCAGCGGCACGCCGATGCGCGAATTCCTGCACGTGGACGACATGGCTGCCGCCAGCATTCACGTGATGGAGCTGGATCGCGAAGTGTGGCAGGAGAACACCGAGCCGATGCTGTCGCACATCAACGTGGGAACCGGCGTGGACTGCACCATTCGCGAGCTGGCGCAAACCATCGCGCAGGTGGTGGGCTACAAAGGCCGCGTGGTGTTTGACGCGACGAAACCGGACGGCACGCCGCGCAAACTGCTGGACGTGACCCGTCTGCATCAGCTGGGCTGGTATCACGAGGTATCACTGGAGCAGGGGCTGGCCAGCACCTATCAGTGGTTCCTGGAAAACCAGCACCGCTTCCGGGGGTAACGATGTTTTTAAGTCAGGAAGATTTTGCCACGGTGGTGCGTTCCACTCCGCTCATCTCGATTGATTTGATCGTGGAGAACGAACGCGGCGAGTTCTTGCTGGGGAAACGAACCAACCGTCCTGCACAGGGCTTCTGGTTCGTGCCCGGCGGGCGCGTGCAGAAGGATGAGACGCTTCATGATGCGTTTGAGCGTCTCACTCTGGCGGAACTGGGCCTCCAGCTGCCGATGGCGGCGGGCCAGTTTTACGGGGTCTGGCAGCACTTCTATGACGATAACTTTTCAGGCACCGGGTTCACCACGCACTACATCGTGCTGGGGTTCCGCCTGAAGGTGACTCAGGCAGACCTGCGTCTGCCTGATGCTCAGCATGACGACTACCGCTGGCTGGCACCGGAGCCGCTTCTGGCAAGCGAGAACGTCCATGACAACAGTCGGGCGTATTTCCTGGCGGATCGTCAGGCCGAGGTGCCAGGCATATGAAAATCCTCGTATACGGAATTAACTACTCGCCGGAATTAACCGGTATCGGAAAATATACCGGCGAGATGGTCGAGTGGATGGCGAGCCAGGGACATGACGTGCGGGTCATTACCGCGCCGCCGTACTACCCGGAATGGAAAGTCGGTGAGCGCTACTCAAGCTGGCGCTACCGTCGTGAAGAGGGGGCGGCAACCGTCTGGCGCTGCCCGCTTTATGTACCTAAGCAGCCCTCGACGCTGAAACGGCTACTGCATCTCGGCAGCTTTGCCCTGAGCAGTTTTTTCCCGCTGATGGCGCAGCGTCGCTGGAAGCCGGATCGCATCATTGGTGTGGTGCCGACGCTGTTTTGCACGCCGGGTATGCGCCTGCTGGGCAAACTCTCCGGCGCACGCACCCTGCTGCACATACAGGATTATGAAGTGGACGCCATGCTGGGCCTGGGGATGGCAGGCAAAGGCAAGGGTGGAAAAGTGGCGAAGCTCGCCAGCGCCTTTGAGCGTAGCGGTCTGCATAACGTGGATTACGTTTCGACCATCTCACGCTCGATGATGAACAAGGCGCAGGAGAAGGGCGTACCTGCCCGGAAGGTGATCTTCTTCCCGAACTGGTCCGAAGTGGCGCGTTTTCGCGACGTGACGGAGCAGGACGCTCAGACGCTACGCGCCCAACTCGGTTTGCCTGAAGACCAAAAAATCATTCTTTACTCAGGCAACATCGGCGAAAAGCAAGGGCTGGAAAGCGTGATTGAAGCGGCTCAGCAGCTTAACGAGCATCCGTGGATGTTTGTGATTGTCGGGCAGGGCGGCGGGAAAGCGCGGCTGGAAAAGATGGTCAGCGAACGCGGCCTGAGCAACGTGAAATTCTTCCCGCTTCAGTCTTACGAGGCGTTACCTGCGCTGCTGAAGATGGGCGACTGCCATCTGGTGGTACAAAAACGTGGCGCGGCGGATGCGGTGTTGCCTTCCAAGCTGACAAATATTCTGGCGGTGGGCGGCAACGCGGTGATCACGGCAGAAGCCGAAACTGAATTAGGCCAGCTGTGTGACAGCTATCCGGGGATTGCCGTGTGCGTCGAACCGGAATCGGTCCCGGCACTGGTCACCGGCATTGAACAGGCACTTGCCATGCCGAAAGTGAACACGGTGGCACGTGAATATGCCGAACGCACGCTCGAGAAAGAGAACGTGCTGAGTCAATTTATTGCAGATATACGGGGATAAATCATGAGTCAAACCACTTTGTATCCGGTCGTAATGGCGGGTGGATCCGGGAGCCGGTTGTGGCCACTGTCCCGCGTGCTTTATCCAAAACAATTTCTGTGCCTGAAGGGTGACCTCACCATGCTGCAGACGACGGTAAACCGTCTGCACGGTGTGGAGTGTGAAAGCCCGGTGGTGATTTGTAACGAACAGCACCGCTTTATTGTTGCCGAGCAGCTGCGCCAGCTGAATAAACTCACAGAAAACATCATTCTGGAGCCTGCCGGACGTAATACCGCGCCTGCTATCGCCCTCGCGGCGCTGGCGGCAAAACGCAGCAGTCCTGACTGTGACCCGCTGATGCTGGTGCTGGCGGCAGACCACGTTATCCAGCAGGAAGAGGCGTTCCGCGAGGCGGTGCGTGCAGCGATCCCTTACGCCGAAAGCGGCAAACTGGTGACCTTCGGCATCGTGCCGGATCTGCCAGAAACCGGCTATGGCTATATTCGCCGCGGTAATGTGACGCCAGGCGAAGGCGACAGCGTGGCGTTTGATGTGGCGCAGTTTGTCGAAAAACCGAATCTGGAAACCGCTCAGGCCTACGTCGCCAGCGGTGAGTACTACTGGAACAGTGGGATGTTCCTGTTCCGTGCCGGGCGCTATCTGGAAGAGCTGCGCAAATACCGTCCGGATATTCTGAATGCCTGTGAGAAGGCGATGGCAGTGGTGGACCCGGATCTCGACTTCATCCGCGTGGATGAGGAGGCGTTCCTCGCCTGCCCGGAAGAGTCCATTGACTATGCGGTGATGGAACGCACGGCCGACGCCGTTGTGGTTCCGATGGATGCGGGCTGGAGTGATGTGGGCTCCTGGTCCTCACTGTGGGAGATCAGCGCCCATACCCCGGAGGGTAACGTCCATCACGGCGATGTCATTAGCCACAAAACGGAAAACAGCTATGTCTACGCCGAGTCCGGCCTGGTGACCACGGTCGGGGTGAAAGATCTGGTGGTTGTCCAGACCAAAGATGCCGTGCTGATTGCCGACCGTAACGCCGTGCAGGACGTTAAAAAAGTGGTCGAGCAAATCAAGGCCGATGGCCGACACGAACACCACATTCACCGCGAAGTGTACCGTCCGTGGGGCAAATATGACTCCATCGATGCAGGTGAGCGTTATCAGGTGAAACGCATTACCGTGAAGCCGGGCGAAGGGCTGTCTGTGCAGATGCACCATCACCGCGCCGAGCACTGGGTCGTGGTGGCGGGCACGGCTAAAGTCACCATCGACGGCGAAGTCAAACTGCTGGGTGAAAACGAGTCCATCTATATTCCGCTGGGGGCCACGCACTGTCTGGAGAACCCGGGGAAAATTCCTCTCGATTTAATTGAGGTACGCTCCGGCTCGTATCTGGAAGAGGACGATATCGTGCGCTTCCAGGATCGCTACGGCCGGGTGTAGCACTCTGCAATATGCCCGGTGGCGCTGCGCTTGCCGGGCCTACGAATGACAAAAAAATCAATTTGGCCATTTAGTGGTCAGGGCCGACTGTTGCCTGAAAAAGGGGTCATCATGGAAAAATTAACCTGTTTTAAAGCCTACGATATTCGCGGCAAGCTGGGCGAAGAGCTGAATGAAGATATCGCGTGGCGCATTGGCCGCGCCTATGGCGAATACCTGAAGCCGCAGACCATCGTGCTGGGCGGCGACGTGCGTCTGACCAGTGAATCCCTGAAGCTGGCGCTGGCGAAAGGGTTGCAGGACGCGGGCGTGGACGTGCTGGATATCGGACTTTCCGGGACCGAAGAGATTTACTTTGCCACCTTCCACCTGGGCGTGGACGGTGGTATTGAAGTGACCGCCAGCCACAACCCGATGGACTACAACGGCATGAAGCTGGTGCGCAAAGGTGCGCGTCCTATCAGCGGCGACACCGGCCTGCGCGACGTGCAGCGTCTGGCGGAAGCCAACGATTTCCCGCCAGTGAACGACGCGAAACGCGGCAGCTATAAGCAAATCAACCTGCAAAAAGAGTATATCGATCACCTGCTGGGCTACATCAACGTGGCGAACCTCAAGCCGCTGAAGCTGGTCATCAACTCCGGTAACGGCGCGGCCGGCCCGGTGGTGGATACCCTGGAAGCCCGCTTTAAAGCGCTGAACGTGCCGGTGACCTTCGTCAAAGTGCACAACACCCCGGACGGCAACTTCCCGAACGGTATTCCTAACCCACTGCTGCCGGAGTGCCGCGACGACACCCGTAACGCGGTGATTGAGCACGGCGCGGATATGGGCATTGCCTTTGACGGCGATTTCGACCGCTGCTTCCTGTTCGACGAGAAAGGGCAGTTCATCGAGGGCTACTACATTGTCGGCCTGCTGGCGGAAGCGTTCCTTGAGAAAAACCCGGGTGCGAAAATCATTCATGACCCGCGTCTTTCCTGGAACACCGTCGATGTGGTGTCAGCGGCAGGCGGCACGCCGGTGATGTCCAAAACCGGTCACGCCTTTATCAAAGAGCGCATGCGTGAAGAAGACGCTATCTACGGCGGCGAGATGAGCGCCCACCACTACTTCCGTGATTTTGCCTACTGCGACAGCGGGATGATCCCGTGGCTGCTGGTGACTGAACTCCTGTGTCTGAAAGGGAAAACGCTGGGTGAGCTGGTGCGCGACCGCATGGCGGCGTTCCCGGCGAGCGGGGAGATCAACAGCAAGCTGGCGCAGCCCGCCGAGGCGATTGCCCGCGTGGAGCAACACTTTGCCATTCACGCGCTGGAAGTTGACCGCACCGACGGCATCAGCATGGCGTTTCCACAGTGGCGCTTTAACCTGCGCTCCTCCAATACCGAGCCGGTGGTGCGCCTGAACGTGGAATCCCGCGCGGATACGGCGCTGATGGAAGCCCGAACGAAGGACATTCTGGCGCTGTTGAATCAGTAACAATTGCCCCTCCCGGCGGGAGGGGAAACCGAATACAGGAACAACGATGACGAATCTAAAAAAACGCGAACGAGCGAGAACGAATGCATCGTTAATCTCTATGGTGCAGCGTTTTTCTGATATCACCATCATGGTCGGCGGACTGTGGGCGGTGTGTCGGATCGGCGGGCTGCCGTTTTTATATATGCATCTGCTGATGGCGCTGATTGCGTTGGTCGTGTTTCAGATGATCGGCGGGATGACCGATTTCTACCGCTCGTGGCGCGGCGTGAAAATGACTACCGAACTGATGCTGTTGCTGCAGAACTGGACCCTGAGTCTGATCTTCAGCGCGGGCCTGGTGGCGTTCAGCCATGATTTCGATAATCGCCTCGTGACCTATCTCAGCTGGTATCTGCTGACCAGCGTCGGCATGGTGGTGTGCCGCTCCCTGATCCGCTTTGGCGCGGGCTGGCTGCGTAACCGCGGCTATAACCGTCGCTTCGTTGCCGTAGCGGGCGATCTGCCGGTTGGTAAGGTTCTGCTCGACAGCTTCCGCAAAGAGCCGTGGTTAGGGTTTGAAGTGGTGGGCATTTATCACGACGCGAAACCGGGCGGCGTGCCGTCGGACTGGGCGGGGAATTACGCCCAGCTGATTGAAGACGCGAAAGCCGGAAAAATTCACAACGTTTATATCGCCATGCAGATGAAAGACGAATCCCGCATTAAGCAGCTGATGCGCGAGCTGGCGGATACCACCTGCTCGGTGATCCTCATCCCGGATGTGTTTACCTTCAACATTCTGCATTCCCGTATTGAAGAGGTGAACGGCGTGCCGGTGGTACCGCTGTACGATACGCCGTTGTCGGGCATTAACCGCGTGCTCAAGCGCGTGGAGGATATCGTGCTCTCTTCGCTGATTTTACTCCTCATCTCCCCGGTACTGTGCTGCATCGCTCTGGCGGTGAAGCTTAGCTCCCCCGGCCCGGTCATTTTCCGTCAGACCCGCTACGGCATGGACGGCAAGCCGATCATGGTCTGGAAATTCCGCTCTATGAAGGTGATGGAGAACGACAAGGTGGTGACCCAGGCGACGCAGAACGATCCGCGCGTCACCCGCGTGGGGAACTTCCTGCGACGCACCTCGCTGGACGAGCTGCCGCAGTTTATCAACGTCTTTACCGGCGGCATGTCGATTGTTGGCCCCCGTCCGCACGCCGTGGCGCACAACGAGCAGTACCGCTCGCTGATTGAAGGCTACATGCTGCGCCATAAGGTGAAGCCGGGCATCACCGGCTGGGCGCAGATCAACGGCTGGCGCGGTGAAACCGACACGCTGGAAAAAATGGAAAAACGCATCGAGTTCGATCTGGAGTACATCCGCGAGTGGAGTCTCTGGTTCGATATCAAGATTGTTTTTCTGACCATTTTCAAAGGCTTCGTGAACAAAGCGGCGTACTAAGATGAGCTTACGTGAAAAAACCATCAGCGGCGCCAAGTGGTCAGCGATGGCGACCATCGTCATCATTGGCCTCGGCCTGGTGCAGATGACGGTGCTGGCGCGCATTATTGATAATCACCAGTTCGGCCTGCTGACCGTCTCGCTGGTGATTATTGCGCTGGCCGACACGCTGTCGGACTTTGGTATCGCCAACTCGATTATCCAGCGTAAAGAGATCAGCCATCTGGAGCTGACCACGCTCTACTGGCTGAATGTGGGGCTGGGAATTTTCGTGTTTGTGCTGGTCTTTCTGCTGAGCGGTACTATCGCCAGCGTGCTGCACAACCCGGATCTCGCCCCGCTGATGCGCACATTGTCCTTTGCCTTCGTGGTGATCCCACACGGGCAGCAGTTCCGCGCGCTGATGCAGAAAGAGCTGGAGTTCAACAAAATCGGCATGATCGAAACCAGCGCCGTGCTGGCGGGCTTTACCTTCACCGTGGTCAGCGCCCATTTCTGGCCGCTGGCGATGACGGCCATCCTCGGTTACCTGGTCAACTCCACCGTGCGTACGCTGCTGTTTGGCTATTTTGGCCGCAAAATTTATCGCCCGGGGCTGCATTTCTCTCTCACGTCCGTCTCGTCTAACCTGCGCTTTGGCGCGTGGCTGACGGCGGACAGCATCATTAACTACGTGAATACCAACCTCTCAACGCTGGTGCTGGCACGTATTCTTGGGGCGAGCGTCGCGGGGGGCTACAACCTGGCCTATAACGTTGCGGTTGTACCGCCGATGAAGCTGAACCCGATTATCACCCGCGTCCTGTTCCCGGCGTTTGCCAAGATTCAGGACGATACCGAAAAGCTGCGCGTTAATTTTTACAAGCTGCTGTCCGTGGTAGGGATCATCAACTTCCCGGTGCTGCTGGGGTTGATGGTGGTCTCGAGCAACTTCGTACCGCTGGTGTTTGGCGAGAAGTGGAACGGCATTATCCCGATCCTGCAATTGCTCTGCGTGGTGGGACTGCTGCGCTCTGTGGGGAATCCGATTGGTTCGCTGCTGATGGCGAAGGCACGGGTGGATATCAGCTTCAAGTTCAACGTGTTCAAAACCTTCCTGTTTATTCCGGCAATTATCGTCGGTGGCCATATGGCGGGCGCCATCGGCGTCACGCTGGGCTTCCTGCTGGTGCAGGTAGTCAATACCGTTCTGAGCTACTTCATCATGATTAAGCCGGTGCTGGGCTCCAGCTACCGTCAGTACATTTTGAGTCTGTGGCTGCCTTTTTACCTCTCACTGCCAACCCTGGCTGTGAGCTACGGTCTGGGCATTATCCTTCGCGGCCATCTGCCGCTGGCCGCACTGCTGGCGGTGCAGGTGGCCGCCGGCGCGCTGGCATTTGGCGTGATGATTGTGCTGTCACGCAATGCGCTGGTGGTCGAAATGAAGCGCCAGTTTTGCCGTAACGAAAAAATGAAAACGCTGCTTCGCGCAGGCTAGTTATTTAAGAGGCCATTATGAAATTATTAATTCTTGGCAACCATACCTGCGGCAACCGTGGCGACAGCGCCATCCTGCGCGGTTTACTGGATGCAATTAACACCCTTAAGCCTGAGACCGAAGTGGACGTGATGAGCCGTTATCCGGTCAGCTCATCCTGGTTACTGAACCGCCCGGTAATGGGCGACCCGCTCTACAGCCAGATGAAACAGCATAACAACGCCGCAGGCGTGATGGGGCGAGTGAAGAAAGTCCTGCGTCGTCGCTACCAGCACCAGGTGCTGCTTTCCCGCGTGACGGATACCGGCAAGCTGCGCAACATTGCGATTGCGCAGGGCTTTACCGATTTCGTGCGGCTGCTGTCCGGCTACGACGCGATTATTCAGGTTGGCGGTTCGTTCTTCGTCGATCTCTACGGCGTACCTCAGTTTGAACATGCGCTCTGCACGTTTATGGCCAAAAAGCCGTTGTTTATGATTGGCCACAGCGTCGGACCTTTCCAGGATCCGCAGTTTAACCAGCTGGCGAACTATGTCTTTGGGCACTGCGACGCGCTGATCCTGCGTGAGTCGGTGAGTCTGGATATGATGAAGCGCAGCGAAATTGACACGTCTAAAGTAGAACACGGCGTGGACACCGCTTGGCTGGTGGATCATCAGGATGACAGCTTCCAGGCAAGCTACGCGGTACAGCACTGGCTGGACGTGGCGGCAAAACAAAAAACGGTCGCCATCACGCTGCGTGAACTGGCTCCCTTTGATAAACGGCTAGGCACCACCCAGGCGGCGTATGAGAAAGCCTTTGCCGACGTGGTGAACCGCGTGCTGGACAGCGGTTATCAGGTACTGGCGCTTTCCACCTGTACCGGCATCGACAGCTACAACAAAGATGACCGCATGGTGGCGCTGAATCTGCGCAACCTGGTTAACGATCCGTCCCGTTATCACGTTGTGATGGATGAGCTGAACGACCTTGAAATGGGCAAGCTGCTCGGCGCCTGTGACCTGACCGTCGGCACCCGCCTGCATTCGGCCATTATCTCCATGAACTTCGGTACGCCGGCCATCGCCATTAACTACGAACACAAATCCGCCGGGATTATGCAGCAGCTTGGCATGCCGGAAATGGCAGTGGATATTCGTCACCTGCTGGATGGTTCGCTTGGTGCGATGGTGGGGGACACGCTGGGTCAACTGCCCGCCATCAACGAACGGCTGGCCGTGGCGGTGAAAGCCGAACGCGAGAAGGGCATTGGCATGGTGAAATCGGTACTCGACCGCGTACGGGAGGGGAAATGAAGGTTGGTTTCTTCTTACTGAAATTTCCGCTGTCGTCCGAGACCTTTGTGCTGAACCAAATTACCGCGTTTATCGATATGGGATATGACGTGGAGATTATCGCCCTGCAAAAGGGCGATACCCAAAACACCCATGCGGCCTATACCCAGTATGGGCTGGAGGCGAAAACCCGCTGGCTGCAGGATGAGCCTTCCGGGAAGTTGAGCAAGCTGCGCCACCGGGCCAGCCAGACCTTACGCGGGATCCATCGGCCGCAGACCTGGCGGGCGCTGAATGTTTCCCGCTATGGGTCCGAATCTCGCAATCTGATCCTGTCGGCCATCTGCGGGCAAACGGCGCAGCCGTATCGTGCCGATGTGTTTATCGCCCACTTCGGCCCGGCGGGTGTCACTGCCGCGAAGCTGCGCGAACTGGGGGTAATAGACGGCAAGATTGCGACTATTTTCCACGGAATCGACATCTCAAGCCGTGAAGTGTTGAACCACTATACGCCAGAGTATCAGCAGCTTTTCCGCCGCGGTGACATGATGCTGCCCATCAGCGACCTGTGGGCCGGACGCCTGAAAAGTATGGGCTGCCCGGGTGAGAAGATTGCCGTTTCGCGCATGGGCGTCGATTTAACGCGCTTTACGCGTCGTCCGGTGAAGGTGCCGGGAAAACCGCTACAGATCATCTCTGTGGCACGTCTGACCGAAAAGAAAGGTCTGCATGTGGCCATTGAGGCCTGCCGTCAGCTAAAAGCGCGCGGGGTGGCGTTCCACTATCGCATTCTCGGCATTGGGCCGTGGGAACGTCGTCTGCGCACGCTTATCGAACAATATCAGCTGGACGATGTCGTGGAGATGCCGGGCTTTAAGCCGAGCCATGAAGTTAAGGCCATGCTCGATGAGGCGGACGTGTTCCTGCTGCCCTCCGTGACGGGCGCCGATGGTGACATGGAAGGCATTCCGGTGGCGCTGATGGAGGCGATGGCCGTGGGTATTCCGGTGGTATCGACCCTGCACAGCGGGATCCCGGAGCTGATTAAATCTGACCATTCCGGCTGGCTGGTGCCGGAGAATAACGCGATGGCCCTTGCTGACCGGTTAGCGGCCTTCAGCGACATCGACCAGCAGGCGCTGGAGCCCGTGCTTCACAATGCCAGACAAAAAGTAGAAACCGATTTTAACCAGCAGGTGATTAATCGCCAGTTAGCGAGCCTGCTGCAAACGCTGTAACGCCGAGGTTGTATGCTGAAAAAGATTACCCGACGCACTTTTGTCTCTTCTCTGTCCGTTCTGGCGGCCACGCCGCTGCTGTCGTCCCGCCTCGCGCGGGCGGCAGGCGGAAAGACGGTCTCTGTTAATCAGTACAATAACAACGACTGGATCGCTGCCTTTAAGCAGGCGTTTAAAGAAGGTGACATCGTCGTTGTCCCGGCGGGACTCACCTGCGAGAACATCAATACGGGCATTTTCATTCCTGACGGTAAAACGCTGCTGATCCGCGGGGCGTTAACCGGCAACGGGCGCGGCCGCTTTGTTCTGCAGGAAGGCTGCAAGGTCATTGGCGAAGGGGCAGGGCGCACGGAGAACATTACGCTCGACGTTCGTGGCTCAGATTGTGTGATTAAAGGGCTGGCAATGAGTGGATTTGGCCCGGTAACGCAGATCTACATTGGCGGTAAGAAACCCAAAGTGATGCGCAATTTGCTGATTGATAATATCAGCGTGAGCCAGGCTAACTACGCTATCCTGCGTCAGGGTTTTCATAACCAGATCGATGGGGCCCGTATTACCAACAGCAAATTCAGCCACCTGCAGGGCGATGCGATTGAGTGGAATGTGGCGATCAATGACCGCAATATCCTGATCTCCGATCACGTCATCGACAACATCAACTGCACCAACGGCAAGATCAACTGGGGTATCGGTATTGGCCTCGCCGGGAGCACCTACGACAACGACTATCCTGAAAAACAGACCGTTAAGAACTTCGTGGTGGCCAACATCACCGGCAGCAACTGTCGCCAGCTGGTACATGTTGAAAACGGTAAACACTTTGTTATCCGCAATATAAAGGCCGAAAATATTACCCCCGACTTCAGTAAAAAAGCGGGAATAGATAACGCCACGGTAGCTATTTATGGCTGTGATAATTTCATTATTGATAATGTCGATATGGTCAATAGTGCCGGAATGCTAATTGGCTATGGGGTCATTAAAGGCGATTATTTGTCCATTCCCCAGAACTTCAAGCTAAACAATATTCATCTGGATAATCGCCAGCTTGCGTATAAGCTGCGCGGAATCCAAATATCATCCGGCAATGCCACCTCCTTTGTGGCGATCACCAACGTCGAGATGAAGCGCGCGACGCTTGAGCTGCACAATAAGCCGCAGCATCTGTTCTTACGTAATATCAATGTGATGCAGGAGGCTGCTATCGGTCCTGCGCTGAAGATAAACTTTGACTTACGTAAGGATGTGCGGGGCAAATTTATGGCCAAAGATGAGACCCTGCTGTCACTGGCGAACATAAAAGCGGTGAATGAGAAGGGGCAGAGCTCGGTGGATATTGACCGGGTGGACCAGCAGGTGGTGAATGTGGAAAGGCTTAACTTTGCACTTCCGCGCAAATAATCGACGATCGTCTGTTTTGAGACTATTCCTGGCACAAAAGCGCGATCGAATCAGATTACAACTACAGAAATTTGTGATGCTGAGGCGTAACATTACCTCAGGATTACGGCAAATCATGCTGGCGAAAACAGGTTTAAGAGCTATAATTCGTCAACCATTTTAAGGTGGAAGAAATAATGATTAATTTGAAAGCAGTCATTCCGGTAGCAGGCCTGGGCATGCATATGCTGCCAGCCACAAAAGCCATTCCTAAAGAAATGCTGCCGATCGTCGACAAACCGATGATTCAATACATCGTCGACGAGATTGTTGCTGCAGGGATCAAAGAAATCGTCCTGGTTACGCACTCGTCCAAGAATGCGGTTGAAAACCACTTCGACACCTCTTACGAACTCGAAGCGTTGCTTGAGCAGCGCGTCAAACGCCAGCTGCTGGCGGAAGTGCAATCTATTTGTCCACCTGGCGTGACCATCATGAACGTGCGCCAGGCGCAGCCGCTGGGGCTGGGCCACTCCATCCTGTGTGCCCGTCCGGTTGTCGGTGATAACCCGTTCATCGTTGTTCTTCCGGACATCATCATTGATACCGCGTCTGCCGATCCGCTGCGCTACAACCTGGCGGCCATGGTGGCGCGTTTCAACGAAACCGGTCGCAGCCAGGTACTGGCAAAACGCATGAAGGGCGATCTCTCTGAATACTCTGTGATTCAGACGAAAGAAGCGCTGGAGACGGAAGGGCAGGTGAGCCGCATCGTTGAGTTTATCGAAAAGCCGGATCAGCCGCAGACGCTGGACTCCGACCTGATGGCGGTGGGTCGTTATGTTCTGAATGCCGATATCTGGGCGGAGCTGGAAAAAACCGAGCCAGGCGCCTGGGACCGTATTCAGCTGACTGACGCGATTGCTGAGCTGGCGAAGAAGCAGTCTGTGGATGCCATGCTGATGACGGGTGACAGCTATGACTGCGGTAAGAAAATGGGGTATATGCAGGCGTTTGTGAACTATGGGCTGCGTAACCTGAAGGAAGGGGCGAAGTTCAGAAGCCGGATTGAGAAGCTGCTGGCTAACGACTGATATTCCTTTTTGTCTTTTTGAATAAGCGGCAGTTATCATTTGGCTATGTCGAACATAACCAAAATGGTAACTGCCGTTTTTTATTATTAATTCTAGCAATAACATGCAGTTATCTGATTCAATTGTGGGCTGATTTGTAACGATTTGTGCTTGTTTCCAGGGCCATTTAGGACGACAATTAACGGCAGTTTTTCGTCTGTAATCAGACCCAAAATCCTTTATCTAACTATCGCTCAGTGCACTGGTAGCTGTTAAGCCAGGGGCGGTAGCGTGCAAAATTTCTGAAATCATTATTATTAATCGGGTTCCAGAGCATCAATATCTCGATAAACCCAATAGATGGAATAGCTAACGTGAAAATCCTTGTTACGGGCGGTGCCGGATTTATCGGCTCAGCGGTTGTGCGGCATATTATTAAGAATACCCAGGATGCGGTCGTCAATGTGGATAAACTGACGTATGCCGGTAACCTGGAGTCACTGACCGACGTCAATGATAGCGATCGTTATGTCTTTGAACATGCAGACATTTGCGATAAAGTCGCTATGGATCGCATTTTTGCCGAGCACAAACCGGATGCGGTGATGCACCTTGCGGCAGAGAGTCACGTTGACCGTTCTATTACCGGCCCTGCTGCGTTTATTGAAACTAACATTGTGGGTACCTATGTCCTTCTGGAGGCCGCCCGTGCCTACTGGTTGAAGTTAGATGATGCGGCTAAAGCGGCGTTTCGTTTCCACCACATCTCAACTGATGAAGTGTACGGTGATTTGCCTCACCCTGATGAACATCCTGCGTCTGCTGAGTTGCCGCTGTTTACCGAAACCACAGCCTATGCGCCAAGCAGCCCGTATTCCGCCTCTAAAGCCTCCAGCGATCATCTTGTACGCGCGTGGCTGCGTACCTACGGTTTCCCTACGATTGTGACTAACTGCTCAAATAACTACGGCCCGTATCATTTCCCTGAAAAGCTGATCCCGTTGGTGATTTTGAATGCTCTGGACGGTAAAGCGCTGCCAATTTACGGCAAAGGTGACCAGATACGTGACTGGCTGTATGTTGAAGACCATGCGCGTGCGCTGTATACCGTTGTAACCCAAGGTAAGCCGGGTGAAACATATAACATTGGTGGGCATAACGAAAAGCAGAATCTGGATGTGGTACACACCATCTGCGATCTGCTGGATGAAATCGTGCCGAAAGAAGGCTCCTATCGCGATCAGATTACTTACGTCGCTGACCGTCCAGGGCATGATCGGCGCTACGCAATTGACGCACATAAAATTGGCGTTGAGCTGGGCTGGAAGCCGGAAGAGACGTTTGAAAGTGGAATTCGTAAGACAGTGGAATGGTATCTGAATAATAAAAAATGGTGCATTCGAGTGCAGGATGGAAGTTATCAACGTGAGCGTCTGGGGTTAGTATAAATGAAAGGCATTATTTTAGCTGGTGGTTCCGGAACTCGACTTTATCCTATAACTATGGGTGTTTCGAAGCAGTTATTACCTATTTATGATAAACCGATGATCTATTATCCATTATCGGTTTTAATGCTTGCTGGTATACGAGATATTTTAATAATTACCACCCCGGAAGACCAGGAAGGATTTACACGTCTCCTTGGCGATGGCTCCGCCCTCGGTTTGAAACTGCAATATGCAATTCAACCATCACCGGATGGACTTGCCCAAGCTTTCATTATTGGTGAAGAGTTCATTGGAAATGATCCTGTCTGTCTTGTGTTAGGAGACAATATTTTTTATGGACAGGGGTTCTCGCCGAAATTAAAAGAGGCTGCTGTTCGGGCAACAACAAAAGCAACTGTTTTCGGTTACCAGGTTAAAGATCCAGAGCGATTTGGTGTTGTAGAATTTGATGAAAACCGCAACGTGCTCTCTATAGAGGAAAAACCTGTTAAGCCGAAAAGTAATTATGCAGTGACAGGTTTGTATTTTTATACAAACGAAGTTGTTGAATTTGCAAAGAAAGTTAAGCCCTCTGAGCGAGGTGAACTTGAAATAACATCAATAAACCAAATGTACCTCGAGAAGGGTAATCTTGTTGTTGAGATGCTAGGTCGTGGTTTTGCCTGGCTGGATACAGGCACTCATGAAAGCCTTTTACAGGCAGCACAGTTTGTTGAAACTATCGAAGTTCGACAGGGCTTTAAAGTCGCTTGTCTGGAAGAGATTGCGTATAACAACGGTTGGTTGGCAAAGGAAGACGTGTTGAAGCAGGCTGCCATGATGTCAAAAAATGGTTATGGTCAGTATCTTTCTCAACTTGTTAAGTAATGCACAGTGTCTGAACTTAAAAGCAAGACCGTCAATGGTCTAAAATGGAGCGCTCTTGAGAGAATACTCTCACAGGGTGTTCAGCTCATTTTGATGCTGATTTTAGCGCGTCTCTTAGGTCCCAAAGCCTTCGGTCTAATCGGGATGTTAGCTATCTTTATTGCGATAGGCCAGGTCTTTATTGATAGCGGATTTAGCTCAGCACTGATAAGAAAGACCGACCGTAGCGATGTAGATTATTCAACGGCATTTTATTTTAATATCATTGTAGCCTTTTGTTTCTATATTCTACTTTATATAAGCTCAGGTTACATAGCTGATTTCTATCAACAGCCAGAATTAGTCTTATTGACAAAAGTAACAGGTTTAACGCTGATGGCTAACAGCTTTTCAGTGGTGCCTAGAACAATTTTGACAGTCTCGATGAATTTTAAAGCGCAAGCAAAAGCCTCGATCTGCTCGGTTGTTCTGGGAGGCGGCGTTGCTTTGATTATGGCGTTGAATGGTTATGGCGTTTGGGCTCTGGTAGCACAAACGCTAACCACAGCCGTGCTCAGCGCTGTTTTTCTTAATTTTATAACACGCTGGGTTCCGGTCTTTTGCTTTTCAAAAAAATCGTTTGATTATCTCTTTGGTTTTGGAGGTAAATTACTAATTTCTGGTCTACTTGATACAGCTTACAATAATCTCTATCAAATCATTATCGGTAAAAGATTTAATGCGGAAAATGTTGGGCAATTCACTCAAGCCAACCAGATATCTAGCATACCTGCTATGACAATGACCAACATTATTCAACGTGTTACCTATCCTATGTTTAGCCATATGCAAAGTGATCAGCATAAGATGGATGGGTATTATTTGCTAACCATGAAAGTGGCTGCATTATTTATTTTTCCACTAATGGCTGGGGTTGCCATACTTGCACAACCGTTATTGCAACTAGTATTAGGTGTGCAATGGAAAGAGGCTGCTGAACTTGTTGCCGTTCTTGCTTTAGCGTATATGCTTTATCCCATACATGCAATTAATCTGAACGTGCTTCAAGTCAAAGGCCGTAGCGATCTTTTTCTGAAGTTAGAAATTATAAAAAAAATCATAGGTATTTGTATTATAGCAGTAACGATGAATTACAGCATATATCTTATGTGTGTTGGATTATTAATTCATTCTTATTTTGCTCTTTTGTTAAATACTTATTATACAGGGAAATTAACCGGGTTAACGGTATGGCGCCAATTCAAAGAAATTTCGCCTATCTGGTTGATTACCATGACCTCATGTTTAATTGCTAAAATGACTGCTGTCTATCTTACGGCACATTATATTTGGCAGATCGTTACAATGTTAACTTTAGCGCCTGGTATATATGTAGTCTTAATTTACCTCACGCAAAGAAAATTATTTAAGATTGTGTTGTCTATCAAAGAATAGAGAAAACTAAATGAAAAATATACCAGTGACTCAACCGTTTCTTCCTGAGCTCAGCGAGTTTATTCCTTACCTGGAACAAATTTGGGATAATAAATGGTTGACTAATAATGGACCTTTCCATCAGCAACTCGAAAAAGAACTGTGTGAGTATTTGGGTGTTGAGCACATATCTCTTTTTAATAATGCTACCATTGCACTCATTACAGCTCTTCAGGCCCTGCGTATTTCAGGTGAAGTGATCACTACCCCATACTCCTTCATTGCGACCAGCCATTCTATTTTATGGAATGGGTTGAAGCCGGTATTCGTCGATATTGATCCTAAGACGTTCAATATCGATCCAAAGAAAATCGAAGCTGCCATCACGCCAAATACAACAGCTATCATGCCTGTGCACTGTTATTCCAGTCCTTGTGATGTTGAAGCTATTCAGGAAATTGCTGACAATTACGGCCTGCGCGTGATTTATGATGCCGCTCATGCTTTTGGGGTTAATTACAAAGGCCAAAGCATTTTACGATTTGGCGATATGTCTATCCTCAGTTTCCATGCTACAAAAGTATTCAATACATTTGAAGGTGGGGCGATTATTTGTCAGGATGCCAAGACTAAACAACGAATTGACAGATTAAAGAATTTTGGTATTGCTGATGAACTCACCGTAACGGCGCCAGGAATCAACGGAAAAATGAGTGAAATCAACGCTGCCTTTGGGCTGGTTCAGCTTAAGCATATCAACAGCGCAATTGAGCAGCGTAAAAAAATTGATCTGGCCTACCGTGAAGCGCTTACGAGTATCAAGGGTATTACTGTTCCTGCACCATCAGAATATTCAAACAGTAACTATTCTTATTTCCCTGTGTTGATTGAACCTGAATTTCGTGTTTCAAGAGATGAGCTTTACCTAGAGCTAAAACGGAATGACATTCTTTCTCGTCGCTATTTCTATCCATTGATCAGTAATATGCCAATGTACAGAGGCATTGAATCAGCTGCCGTTGAGAATCTTCCTTTATCAAATGCTATCTCTGATAAGGTATTGTGTTTACCGATTTTCAACGAATTAAGTAAAGAAGATTTCTCGCGTATTATAAATGTTATTCGAGGGTAGAAATGGCTATCTTAACCCGTGAAGAAATTGAAAAAATGGGATTTGCTTCCATTGGAGAAAATGTTCATATATCAACGAAAGCATCATTCTACGGTATATCTAAAATTCATATCGGGAACAATGTTCGAATAGACGATTATTGTGTTATTTCCGCAGGAGTGGGTGGGGTATTTATCGGGAATTATATACATATTGGGGTGTATTCCTCTTTGATCGGTGCGGGGAAAATCACGTTAAGGGATTTTTCAAATATTTCGTCACGGGTTTCGATTTATTCTAGTAACGATGATTACTCTGGTGAATTTATGACAAACCCAATGGTTCCAACTAAACTAACAAATGTTTGCCATGCATCCGTTACCATTAATAAACATGTTATCATTGGTTCTGGTTGCGTTATATTACCAGGCGTAGTTATAGGCGAGGGGGCTGCAATAGGTGCTCTTTCTCTTGTAAAATCGGATTGTGAACCCTTTTCAATATATGTAGGTAATCCCGCGCACAAAGCTAAAAAAAGAAGTATGGGCATGATCGATCTTGAAAAAAAATTGAACATAAAGCCGGGTCAGTAATGATAGAAATAAATGATGAGCAAATAAAAAAAAATTGGATTACGTCGATCCATGAAATTAAAGTGAGCATTTGTTGCATTACTTATAATCAAGAGCTTTATATTTCTGAAACGATTGATAGCTTCTTAAAACAAAAAACAAACTTTCCTTTTGAAATTCTTGTTTCTGATGATTGCAGTTCTGATGCAACTAAAGAGATTATAGAGCAATATGTGCGAAAATTCCCAAGTATAATAAAGTCAGTTGGTGTCGATGAAAATCTAGGCGCTAATGGAAATATTTTGAATGTGTTCTCTCATGCTAAAGGGAATTATATAGCCTTTTGTGAAGGGGATGATTATTGGGTTGATGATAACAAGTTGCAGGTGCAGCTTGAGGCTATGGAATCAAATCCACATATTAAATTTTCATTCCACCCCTGTTATTTGCTCAATAATAATATATTGAATGAATCAAGATCCTTTTATAAAGGGCCTAACCCTACAGTTTTTCACATTAAGGATGTCTTAAATAGTTTAAATCAATTCGCTCCGACAGCATCTTATATGTTTCATAGAAGCTTAATTGATAATATTCCTGATTGGTTTATAAACGCACCTGTGGGCGATCTATTTTTAGAACTTTATGGGATGAAATCTAGCGGAGGGTTATATATTCCAGATATAAATTCAGTATACCGATTAGCATCATTAGGCTCATGGTCTACAGAAACACAAAAAGAAACCACAACGCATAAAAATAGACATCTTAAACTGATTGAATTTCTATCTTTTGCACAAAACGATTTTCCTGGATACGACAAAGCTTTTTCACGTAAAAAAGCATATATTTATTTATCATTAGCAACTCGTGCGGTAAAAGTTGGAAATTATCGAGATTTTTATGAATATCTTAAAGCAGCCAATGGGCACAATGAGCAATTAGATTTTAGACATAAATTCTTCAATTATATGCATAAATTTCCGTTAGCCATTCGTTTGTTTATCAAAATGAAAAATAAATTCTCCCATAATAAATAATTTTGGTAGTCTTATAAGAAATAATTGAGAGAACAATGACGAGAAAATATTTATTTGCGCTATATATATTCCTGAATATATCATGTACATTATATTTTGGAGTGTTAGGTATGTTGGGTGGGGATTTCAAGTATGAATACCCTGCAGATTCAGAATTGCTGTTATTATCTCTTTTGATTGTATTATTAACTTTTTTTATTGTGCAAAGAGTTATATTTAGGATTTTTGAGAACATACCCGTCAAAAAAACAATTAATTTAAATAATTCAATTGTTTTGGATTGGCTTGTTTTTGCTATAGTCATTATTGGATTGTTCTCATCAATATTTTTTAGTGTCGGTGTACTTGGTGCAAGTAAGGATGTTGCAGAGGATGCGCCAAAACTGATATTTTACTTTAATTCTTTCTTCCAGCCTTCATTATTTGTTCTTGTCTATTTGTTTTATAGATATGACAGTACTCGTTTTTTATATTATATTAATTTTATCCTATATATTATATTGATTTTAGTGAGTGGGCAAACGGGTCAATTATTATTATTGTTTTGTCTCTATCTTTTAAGAAAAAAAAATCCGTTAAACTTCTTCCAGCTTTGTATATTTACTTTACTTGGTATAGGATTATATCCATTTGTAAGGATTATCAAGGATGCAATTGTTCAAAGTGTCAATGCTGGCTCGAATTTAATTGAAACAGTTATCACCGCAATGTCCAACATTGATATGGATATTTATTTTAGCTATTTATTCATAACACTTGAACGCTTTCAAAGTGTAAGCAACATACATTATCTTCTTCAGAACGGAGAGAGGTTATCAACGCTTTTTGATTTAACAGGATCAACATACTCTTTCTTTTCCTTATATTGGATTGTGTCAGCTTTTTTACGCATGTTTGGAATTGATTTGTCTAATATAACTTCAGCACAAGATTTTACCGCCGTAAGTATTAACGGAGTTTCAACTTGGTCTTCACAAATCGGTGTGTTTGGATATGTTTACTTTCATGGTCTATATTCATCCATCATATTTTTTTCAATGATGATTGCATTGTTTTTTTGTATCCGGATGAGTAAGTTGTTAAATAAAAATAATGCTATAACAAACTTAACATGGTTCATGTCATTACTTTTGATATGCCATGGGTGGTTTATTCCATTTTATAACTATGCTCAGACATTATTAATTTTTCTAGGTTTAGTATTAACCTTGAATGCTTTTAAAATGAAGCATAAGGTATATAAGTCATGAATGCTTCGCAAAAAAATATAGTTGTTTTTAGGACTAAGTTATTGCCATACTCTGAGACTTTTATTAAAGAGCAAGTATTATCATACCAGGAATGGTCTCCGATTTTGGTTGGACACTTTATGTTGTCTGATGGTATTGATTTAAAAGATGTAAATTACGTCACCTTTGAGAAAAAATATAATACATTCTCTAATTTTAAAAGGAACTTTTATAAACTTATTGGGTTTTCACCTTATTGTGACTTTGCTATGTTGAACAATATAAAACCTGATCTGATCCATGTACATTTCGGTGTTGATGCTGTTGTAAATTGGCCTCTGTTAAAAAAAATTCAAGTGCCCCTCATTATTACTCTTCATGGATATGATATAACAATAGATAAAAATTGGTGGAAGGCTGGTAAAGAAGGTATACATCTAAAAAAATATCCTGAAAAATTAAATGAAATTGCTAAATATGAAAACGTAAATTTTATTGCTGTTTCACAAGCAGTTAAAGAAAAAGCAATAGAGTTTGGGATACCTTCAGATAAAATAAAAATATCATACATTGGTATAGATCTTCTAAATTTCTCAGTATCAACTAACAAGTTTGATAACCGTAAACAAATCTTATTTATAGGACGTTTGGTAGAGAAAAAAGGCGCTCATGTACTGCTTGATGCATTCTCAAAAATAAAAGATAAATTCCCTGATCATATCATTACATTTATTGGTGATGGACCATTGAAGCCTCAACTTTATGACCAAGCACATACTTTAGGAGTAAATGTGAAATTTTTAGGTGCATGCTCAAAAGAAAAAATTATAGAGGAGTTGCATAATACAGCAGTATTTTGTTTACCTAGTATTCGCGCAAAGAATGGTGATTCCGAAGGGTTTGGGTTGGTAATCCTTGAGGCTGCAGCATGTGGTGTACCTGTTGTGACTTCTGCATTGGGTGGGGCTACTGAGGGTATTGTTCATGGGGAAACAGGTTTTAGATTTGGTGAAAATAATAGCGATGAGTTGGCTTTATATTTAGATAAATTATTGAGTGATCCGCATTTAATGAAATCAATGGGTCAAAATGGCAGAGAGTTTGTCGAGAAAAACTTTGATATAAAGAAATGCACGAGATCTCTTGAAATAATATATGAAGATATTATAAACGGTTGTTAAAAAAGGTTGAGATGGTAATGACTCTTAGGAATAAAGTGGATGTAATTATCCCTTGCTTTAACCGATTAGAACTCATAATGAGCTCAATACGCAGTGTCAAGTCGCAAACATATCCTATTAATAAAATAATTGTTGTGGATGACTGCTCTTCCTTTACTAATGAGCAGTTTTGGATGGAGCTTAATAATAATATATCTGATTCATCAAATATAGAATTTCATAGAAAAAAAAGTAATGGTGGAGCATGCCAATCCAGGAACCAGGGTGCAAGCCTTAGTGAAGCTGAATTTATTGCTTTTCTTGATGATGATGATATGTGGGAGCCAGAGCATATAGAAAAGCTTATAAACTGCTTTAAAGATGATAAAGTTGCATTAGCCTACTCTGGAAAAAAAATAACAAACTTTGCCAAAGATAGCGTCAGAAAAAGCTTAAATGTTATCCCTAATAAAGAACAATATAAAGCGCTTCTTAAATGTAACTATCCAGGTTCAACTTCTTCAATTCTTGTAAGGAAAAAATATTTCCTTGAAACTTCAGGATTCGATGAAAAACTGCCTGCCATTCAGGACTATGATTTTTATCTAAGATTAGTCAAGAAAGGTAAAATTGCAACAAGCAAAGCATATACATTGATATATAGAGATGATACGGGTATAAAAATTACGAATCAATTGAATAAAGCTCGGTATGCATTTCATATGATAATCGGGAAAACAGAAGGCTGTTTTAAAAAACAACTTGCTTATACGATTTTCATTCAAAATATTAAGAAAGCCGTCATAAATAAAAATATCAAGTATGCTTTATTGTTTAGTCTGGATTATTTTAAATTCTTATTGATGAGTAAATGAAATGAAATATGATTACCTTATTGTCGGGTCTGGGCTGTTTGGTTGTGTCTTTGCTCATGAGATGCACAAACGTGGTTTTAAAATTAAAGTGATTGAAAAAAGAAATCATATTGGTGGAAATATATACTGTAAGGAAATCGAGGGTATAAACGTCCATGCTTATGGTGCGCATATTTTTCACACAAATGATAAAAAAATTTGGGACTACGTTAACGCTCTTACTGAATTTAATCGATTCACAAATTCCCCGGTAGCAATATCAAAAGGTAAAATGTATAACTTACCTTTTAATATGAATACATTTTATCAATTATGGGGGGTAACTAAGCCTGAAGAGGCTAAAAGCAAAATCGCTTCCCAGAGTGCGGAAATGGATGGGAAGGACCCCCAAAATCTTGAAGAACAGGCGATATCGTTAGTCGGTAGAGATATCTTCAATACACTAATAAAAGAATATACTGAAAAGCAATGGGGTCGAGATTGTAAAACACTTCCTCCATTTATTATTAAGCGACTTCCTGTACGCTTTACTTTTGATAATAATTACTTTAATGATAAATATCAAGGTATACCAATTGGCGGCTATAATAGCATAATTGAATCCTTGCTTAATGGCATAGAAGTTGAAACAGAAGTAGACTTTTTTGACGATAAAAACAGATGGATCGAATCTGCTTCAAAAATTGTTTATACTGGACCTATCGATAAATATTTTGATTTTGAGTTTGGTGAGCTTGAATATCGCACGCTTGAATTCCAGAATGAGGTTTTGGAAACAGATAATTTCCAAGGTAATGCGGTGATAAACTACATTGATGCTTGTTTCCCTTATACTCGTATTATTGAGCATAAACATTTCGAGTTTGGAAATCAAGCCAAAACAGTAATCACTAAAGAATATCCGAAAGAATTCAAGCATGGCGATGAACCTTATTATCCTGTTAACGACAGCAAAAATAATAGGATTTTTTCTCAATATAAACAAAAGTCAAAAACATTAAGCAATATTCTATTTGGTGGCCGTTTGGCTGAATATAAATATTACGATATGCATCAAGTTATAGCTTCTGCATTGAATGCTGTCGAAAAGGAGTTAGAAGCTAAATGAAGAAGGTTATAGCTTTAGTTGTTACTTATAAACGCAAGGAGTTTTTAAGTAAAGTAATAAAAGGTTTATATAATCAGTCCTATCCAATAAATGAGATCATTATTGTCGACAATAATAGTCAGGATGGTACTCATTTATTAGTCCAAGAAATGCAGAAAGAATGTGCTAATGTCGCTTTAACCTATTTTAATACTGGGGCAAACCTTGGTGGTGCAGGCGGCTTTTCATATGGTTTCGACATTATTAAAAACAAAGAATATGATTATGTATGGTTGATGGATGATGATCTGCTTCCTTCACCTAATTGCCTTTCTCATCTTGTTAAATTTTGTAATAATGGTATAACGCAACCAATGAGATTCAATCTAGATGGATCATGTGCAGAAATTTCACCTGTGAAATATGATCTATCAGAGCCATTCATTATTAACCCAAAAAAATTAACAATTCAAGAATTATACGAAAAGCAGCCTTTTCATGAGCCAGTAGAAATTGATGGTGTTCCGTTTGAAGGTCCATTGATATCCAAAGAGCTTGTAGATAAAATTGGCAAACCTGATGCCAGGTTTTTCATATTCAACGATGATTTGGATTATTCAATTCGTGCTAGAAATAATGGGTATAAGATATTTTGTCATCCAAGCGCTACAGCAACGCGCTTATTAGTTAATAACCAGGGTAATGATTTAAATTCATGGAAGGGATATTTCATGTTACGTAATCATTTTTATATATTAAGGGTTCATGGTAATTCTATCCTTGTAAAAATGAGACCATTATTTTTGACGGTTGGATATTTTGGCTTATCCATATTGCGTGGAAAAACGTCACTTGCTTTAACTACTTTAAAAGCATACAGAGATTCCTTCTCTTTGAAAAATAATGATAAATATAGACCGTGATTTTTATATGCAGTAATATTCAGTGATTATTACTCTTTTAGGCACAATTGTCCCTACACACACATGATAAAATTGGGTTAACATCAGAGCTACATTCAAGCCGCGCATAAGTCGCGGTGACCACACCTGACAGGAGTATGTAATGTCCAAGCAACAGATCGGCGTTGTCGGTATGGCAGTGATGGGGCGCAACCTGGCGCTCAACATCGAAAGCCGTGGTTATACCGTCTCCGTTTTCAACCGCTCCCGTGATAAGACTGAAGAAGTCATCGCTGAGAATCCAGGCAAGAAACTGGTTCCTTTCTATACGGTTAAAGAGTTCGTTGAGTCTCTGGAAACGCCTCGTCGTATCCTGTTAATGGTGAAAGCGGGCGCAGGTACCGATGCTGCTATCGATTCCCTGAAACCGTATCTGGATAAAGGCGACATCATCATTGATGGCGGCAACACCTTCTTCCACGACACCATCCGTCGTAACCGTGAACTGTCTGCTGAAGGCTTTAACTTCATCGGTACCGGTGTATCCGGTGGTGAAGAGGGCGCCCTGAAAGGCCCATCAATCATGCCTGGCGGTCAGAAAGAAGCCTACGAACTGGTTGCACCTATCCTGACCAAAATCGCAGCGGTTGCCGAAGATGGCGAACCGTGCGTGACCTATATCGGTCCGGACGGTGCGGGCCACTACGTTAAGATGGTTCACAACGGTATCGAATACGGTGATATGCAGCTGATTGCAGAAGCCTACTCCCTGTTGAAAGGCGGTCTGAACCTTTCTAACGAAGAGCTGGCTGAAACCTTCACCGAGTGGAACAAAGGTGAGCTGAACAGCTACCTGATCGACATCACCAAAGATATCTTCACTAAAAAAGATGAAGAGGGTAAATACCTGGTTGATGTGATTCTGGATGAAGCAGCGAACAAGGGTACCGGTAAATGGACCAGCCAGAGCTCTCTGGATCTGGGCGAACCTCTGTCCCTGATCACCGAATCTGTGTTTGCACGTTACATTTCCTCTCTGAAAGAGCAGCGCGTTGCGGCATCTAAAGTGCTCTCTGGTCCGCAGGCTAAGCCAGCGGGTGACAAAGCGGAATTCGTTGAGAAAGTTCGTCGCGCTCTGTACCTGGGTAAAATCGTTTCCTACGCGCAGGGCTTCTCACAGCTGCGTGCAGCGTCTGACGAGAACAACTGGGATCTGAACTACGGCGAAATCGCGAAGATCTTCCGTGCGGGCTGCATCATTCGTGCGCAATTCCTGCAGAAAATCACCGATGCCTATGCAGAAAACGCGGGTATCGCGAACCTGCTGCTGGCACCGTATTTCAAGAAAATTGCGGATGAATATCAGCAGGCGCTGCGTGATGTGGTTGCTTACGCTGTTCAAAACGGTATTCCGGTTCCGACCTTCTCCGCTGCCGTGGCATATTATGACAGCTACCGTGCTGCCGTACTGCCAGCGAACCTGATTCAGGCACAGCGTGACTACTTCGGTGCGCATACCTACAAACGCACCGATAAAGAAGGTGTGTTCCATACCGAATGGCTGGATTAATCTGATTTAACTCCGTCTGATAACAAAGCCTGATGAACCTCATCGGGCTTTTTTTATCGCGCTTACGCCCATGTGGACTTGCTTTGCTCAACGAGCATCGTTTAACACCATATAAACCACTGCATTTTCTCATTTCTGTAGCCAGGCATTCGCCTTGACAGCCGCTCAACATAAGAGGTAAAAACCTCAACAGTTGTTTATTGCGGTGGGGTGTTTATGCCTCCTGAAACTCAAAACTTGAAGAAGTTGAACGAATGAAAATAACTATCTCCGGAACGGGCTATGTTGGGCTTTCAAACGGCATCCTGATTGCACAAAACCATGAAGTGGTGGCGCTGGATATCGTTCAGTCCAAAGTAGATATGCTCAATCAGAAGCAGTCTCCGATTGTCGATAAAGAGATCCAGGACTATCTTGCCAACAAACCTCTGAATTTTCGTGCGACGACGGACAAAGAAGATGCCTATCGCGGTGCAGATTTCGTCATCATCGCGACACCAACAGATTACGATCCCAAAACCAACTACTTCAACACCTCTACTGTTGAAGCCGTGATCAAAGACGTTATCGCAATTAACCCTCAAGCAGTGATGATCATTAAGTCGACCATTCCGGTAGGCTTCACCAAATCGATTAAAGAAGAGTTGGGTATTGATAATGTCTTCTTCTCGCCAGAGTTTCTGCGCGAGGGCAGGGCGCTATACGATAACCTGCACCCCTCGCGTATCGTGATCGGTGAGCGCTCTGAGCGGGCGGAGCGTTTTGCCGCGCTGCTCCAGGAAGGCGCAATCAAGAAAGACATTCCGGTTCTGTTTACCGACTCCACGGAAGCCGAAGCCATCAAGCTGTTCGCCAATACTTATCTGGCGATGCGTGTAGCGTACTTCAACGAGCTGGACAGCTACGCAGAGAGTTTGGGCCTGAATACCCGTCAGATCATAGAAGGCGTGTGCCTCGACCCTCGAATCGGCAACCACTATAACAACCCGTCATTCGGTTACGGCGGCTACTGCCTGCCAAAAGATACCAAACAGTTGCTGGCCAACTATCAGGCTGTACCGAATAACCTGATTTCAGCCATTGTAGATGCCAACCGCACGCGTAAAGATTTCATCTCTGACTCTATCCTTGCGCGTCAGCCTAAAGTTGTGGGCGTGTATCGTCTGATCATGAAGAGCGGTTCAGATAACTTCCGTGCCTCTTCCATTCAGGGCATCATGAAGCGCATTAAGGCTAAAGGAGTGCAGGTTATTATTTATGAACCCGCGATGCAGGAAGATGAGTTCTTCCACTCCCGCGTGATTCGCGATCTGGATGCGTTCAAGCAGGAAGCGGACGTGATCATCTCTAACCGCATGGCGGAAGAGCTGGCGGACGTGGCGGATAAAGTCTATACCCGCGATCTGTTCGGAAGCGATTGATTACTCTTAACGCACGTAAAAAACCCGGCCATGTAGCCGGGTTTTTTATTTTCAGACCTTGTAGAAAGCGCGATACCAGTCGACAAAGTTCTTCACTCCGTCTTTGACCGACGTCTGCGGTTTAAAGCCAATAACGTCATACAACGCTTTCGTATCCGCGCTGGTCTCCAGCACGTCACCCGGTTGAATCGGCATCATGTTTTTCTCTGCTTCTTTGCCGAGAGCTTCTTCCAGCGCCGTGATGTAATCCATAAGCTCGACCGGAGAGCTATTACCAATGTTGTAAACGCGATAAGGCGCGGAGCTGGTCGCCGGGGAACCGGTCTCGACGGTCCAGTCTGCATCGGCCTGAGGAATGACATCCTGCAGACGAATAATAGCTTCGGCGATGTCGTCGATGTAGGTGAAGTCGCGTTTCATCTTGCCGTAGTTGTAAACATCAATCGGCTTATCTTCGATCATTGCTTTGGTAAATTTGAACAAGGCCATGTCCGGTCGCCCCCACGGGCCGTACACGGTAAAGAAGCGCAGGCCGGTCGTTGGCAGGTTGTACAAATGAGAATAGGTATGCGACATCAGCTCATTGGCCTTTTTAGTTGCCGCATACAGCGAAACAGGGTGATCCACTGAATCGTCCGTAGAGAAAGGCATCTTACGGTTGAGCCCATAAACGGAGCTGGATGAGGCGTAAAGCAGGTGTTGAACCTTATTATGGCGACAGCCTTCCAGCACGTTGAGATGACCCACCAGGTTGGCTTCTGCATAAGCATGTGGATTATCCAGCGAGTAGCGAACCCCAGCCTGCGCGGCCAGATGAATCACCCGATCAAACTTCTCATCGGCGAAGAGCGCAGACATCCCTTCACGGTCGGCTAAATCAAGTTTATGGAAAGAGAAATTGTCAGATTTGAGCAAGTCCAGACGTGCCAGCTTAAGATTGACGTCATAGTAGTCATTCAGATTATCAATACCGACAACCTGATGGCCTGCGTCCAGCAGTCGTTTGCTGACATGTGAACCGATAAAACCTGCTGCGCCCGTTACCAAAAATTTCATATCTTTCCTCGTTAACGCTTCGTTCTTGTGATGCATAAGGCATCCGAATTTGTCTATGATAGCGCGTAGCACACCCGATACATAACCCATCTTTCCGATATAACTCATCGAATTCCTATAGAAAAATCCTCAGCAACAGATAAACTACGTAAACATAATTTTTTTTTGCCCTTTTTCATCTGTTAGGGATTGTATGACGCAAAACAACAATAGCCTGGTCACGCGCAGTACTGACCCGGAGCAAATTGATTTACTTGATTTAGTGCTGCAACTTTGGCGCGGAAAGTGGGTAATTGGGGCATTTATTGCGGTTTTTATCGTATTAGCGGGCGTATACATTACAGTCGCGAAAGAGAAATGGACCTCCTCCGCCATTATTGCTCAGCCAGATGCGGCGCAGATCGCCACTTACGCCAATGCACTGAATATCCTTTACGGTAGCGCTGCACCTTCAATGCTGGATATCCAGAACCGTGCTATTAATCGTTTCAATTCCTCGTTTTCTGCTTTAGCTCAGGCTCTCGAAAACCAGGACATTCCAGAAAAGCTGACTATCGACACCACCGTTAAGGGGCAACCGCTGCCGTTAAGCGTCTCCTATCAGGGGGAGTCTGCAGAAGCGGCTCAAAAACAGCTGGCGCAATACATACAGCAGGTTGATCAGCAAACAGCGAAAGAACTTTCTCTCGACCTCAAAGATAATATCAAGCAGCAAATTACCACGCTAAATGACTCTCTGGAAAACCAGGAAAAGGTTGCTCAGGAGCAGAAAGATCTGCGAATCAAACAGATCACTGAGGCGCTTAAAAATGCGGAAGCTGCAAAAATCGCGACCCCACAGATCCAGCAAACTCAGGATGTGACCCAGGAAACTATGTTCCTGCTGGGTAGTGAAGCGCTGAAATCGATGATTGATAACGAAGCGTCTCGCCCGTTAGTGTTCTCTCCTGCTTACTATCAGACGAAACAAAACTTACTGGATATCGAGAAGTTGAATGTGAATCCAGACACGATTCACGTCTATCGTTACGTCATGAAGCCGGATCTCCCTGTCCGACGTGATAGCCCGAAAAAGGCGATCACCTTAATTCTGGCGGTTCTGCTGGGCGGGATAATTGGTTCTGGTGTGGTACTGGGCCGCAATGCACTGCGTAACTACAAACCCAAATCCTGAACCACATTGGATATAAAAAAACCGGGGAAATTCCCCGGTTTTTTTATTTGTGGCGCTTACGAAGATTCTCGATCACCGCCGTCAAATCCAGCTCCTGATCCTGCAGCAGTACCAGAAGGTGATACATCAAATCCGACGCCTCATTGGTCAGCTCCTCGCGGTCATGCACCGTCGCAGCCAGCGCAGTCTCAACGCCTTCTTCCCCTACCTTTTGCGCAATACGCTTGGTTCCGCTGGCGTACAACTTCGCAGTGTAAGAGCTTTCAGGATCCGCCGTTTTACGCTCTGCCAGCAGCTGTTCCAGTTGATACAGGAACAGCCACTGGTGGCTCGTCTCACCGAAGCAGCTGCTGGTGCCCTTGTGGCAGGTCGGCCCGATCGGATTGGCCAGCACCAGCAGGGTGTCGTTATCGCAGTCTGGCGCCATGCTGACCACATTCAGGAAATGACCTGAGGTTTCACCTTTGGTCCACAGACGCTGTTTCGTGCGTGAGAAAAACGTCACCTTGCCGCTGTCGATCGTTTTCGCCAGCGCGTCCTGGTTCATGTACCCCAGCATCAGCACTTCGCCTGAGACGGCATGCTGTACAACCACCGGCAGTAATCCGTCAGTTTTTTCCCAGTCCAGCTGCGCCTGTTGTTGCTCTGTTAACATACCCTGATCTCCACGCCCTGGTCGGCCAGGTACGTCTTTAACTCACCAATATTAATAATCTGTTTGTGGAACACGGACGCCGCCAGCGCACCGTCTACGTTCGCATCACGGAAAGCTTCCAGGAAGTGCTCCATGTTGCCCGCACCGCCGGAGGCAATCAGCGGCACGTGGCAGACCGCGCGGACTTTTTTCAGCTGCTCGAGGTCATACCCGTTACGCACGCCGTCCTGGTTCATCATGTTCAGCACAATCTCACCCGCGCCGCGCTTCTGCACTTCCTGCACCCAGTCCAGCGTTTCCCATTGGGTGACACGCGTCCGGCTCTCATCACCGGTATACTGGTTGACGTGATATTTACCGGTTGCAGCGTCATACCAGGTGTCGACCCCAACCACAATGCACTGCACGCCAAAGCGATCGGCCAGACGGGTAATCAGCTCCGGGTCGGCCAGGGCAGGGGAGTTGATGGAAATCTTGTCGGCACCAAAAGAGAGAATTTTGGCCGCGTCGTCAGCGGACTTAATGCCGCCCGCGACACAAAACGGAATATCAATCACTTCCGCCACGCGCGCGACCCAGCTTTTGTCGACCACGCGACCATCGCTTGAGGCGGTGATATCGTAAAAGACCAGTTCGTCTGCGCCTTCATCGGCATAACGTTTTGCCAGCGGAACGATGTCGCCAATAATCTCGTGGTTGCGGAACTGCACGCCTTTCACAACCTGACCGTCGCGTACGTCAAGACAAGGGATTATCCGTTTTGCCAGCATTGAATCGCCTCCGTTACAGTAAATTTACCTTCCAGCAGGGCACGGCCTACAATCACACCCTTTACACCGGTACCGCGCAGCGCAGCCACGTCGTCTATATCGCCGATGCCGCCTGAAGACTGGAACGCCACCTGCGGATAACGTGCACAAACCTCTTCATACAGCGAGACATTAGAGCCTGCCAGCGTACCGTCGCGAGAGATATCGGTGCACAGCACGTGCTTCAGGCCAACGGGCAGATACATCTCGACCAGTTCTTCCAGCGTTACCCCGGAGTTTTCCTGCCAGCCGCTGATCGCCACCTGCTTATGACCTTGTTCGTCAATGCGAACGTCCAGCGCCAGCACCAGCGCATCGGCGCCGAAGCGGCGGAACCAGCCTTTCACGGTCTCAGGATCGTTGACCGCGGTTGAGCCTACCACCACGCGCGCCACGCCTGCATCCAGCAGTGCCGCAACGTCCTCTTCCGTACGCACGCCGCCGCCGACCTGTACGGGCACATTAACGCCAGCAACCAGGTTTTTCAGCAGCGGGATCTGGCGTTTCGCCGGATCTTTCGCGCCCGTCAAATCCACCAGATGCAATACCTGCGCGCCCTGAGCCGCATAATCCTGCAGACGCGGCAGCGGGTCGTTCCCGTAGTCACGCTGCTGGCCGTAATCGCCCTGATGCAGACGGACAACCGTGCCGTCAATTAAATCTAAAGCGGGAATGATCATCACATCTCCAGGAAGTTTTTCAGCAACTGCGCGCCCGCGGCGCCCGAACGTTCCGGGTGAAACTGCACGCCGAAGAAATTGTCTTTCTGCACCGCGGCAGTAAATGCCTCGCCGTAGTTGCACTGGGCGATGGTATGGGCGTTCACCGGCATGGCGTAGCTGTGCACGAAGTAAAAATACGCACCGTCTTCGATGCCGCGAAACAGACGGTCACCTGCTTTCGCGTAAACGCGGTTCCACCCCATATGCGGTAGCGGCAGGCCGTGGTCGGTCATTTTCGGTACGTCTTCGTCAATAATACCCAGCAGGTCAACGCCGTTGCTCTCTTCGCTGCGGCGACCCAGAAGCTGCATGCCTAAGCAAATCCCCAGTACCGGTTGGGTACAGGCTTTGATCAAATCGACCAGCTCGCGCTCGTGGATCTGATCCATCGCCGCCTGGGCGGTGCCTACGCCGGGCAGGAAAAGCTTGTCGGCGCGCAATACCACGTCCGGATCACGGCTCACCACCGGCTCGTAGCCGTGGCGCGCAATGGCCGATTTGACGGAGTTCAGGTTGGCGCATCCGGTGTCCAGAATCACCACGTTCATCACAGCACTCCTTTCGACGAGGGAAGGGCGTCACCTTCCACGCGGATCGCCTGACGCAGCGTACGGCCAAAGGCTTTAAACAGACTTTCCACGCGGTGGTGATCGTTTTTGCCTTTCGTTTTCAGATGCAACGTCAGGCCCATGGTGTAGGACAAGGAACGGAAGAAATGCTCCACCATTTCGGTGCTGAGATCGCCCACGCGCTGATAGGTGAAGTCAGCTTTGTATTCCAGGTGCGGACGACCGGAGATGTCCATCGCGCAGCGCGCCAGACATTCGTCCATCGGAAGAACAAAGCCAAAACGGTTGATGCCGCGTTTGTCGCCGAGCGCCAGCTTCAGGGCTTCACCCAGCGCCAGACCGGTATCTTCTACGGTGTGGTGATCGTCAATGTAAAGGTCACCCTTCACCGAGATTTCCATGCGGAAACCGCCGTGGGTGGCAATCTGGTCCAGCATATGGTCAAAGAAACCGACACCGGTGTGGATCTTGCTGCCGCCTTCACGGTCCAGCCAGACCTTCACATCAATCTGTGTCTCTTTGGTGTTGCGTTCAACGTGCGAGTAGCGGTCACGTTTTGTCAGCTGTTCGCCAATCTTTGCCCAGCCAAGATTGTTGCGGTCGTAGCGAAGCCCCGCAATGCCCATATTTTCCGCCAGCGTAATATCAGTAATGCGATCCCCGATGACATAGCTATTGGTTTTATCCAGCATATCCTCAGCCAGATAGCGCTCAACCAGCTTCACTTTTGGCTTACGGCAGTCGCACTCATCGGCTGGCATGTGCGGGCAAATCAGTACCTCATCGAACACTACGCCCTGAGAGGTCAACACCTGCATCATTAAATTATGGGGGCCGTCAAAGTCTGCCTGAGGGAAGCTGTCGGTACCCAGACCGTCCTGGTTGGTGATCATCACCAGCTTATAACCGGCTTTTTGCAGCGTAAGCAGCACCGGTATCACGTCCGGTTCAAAAGCCAGTTTGTCGAAACGATCGACCTGAAAATCGGCTGGTGGCTCCGAAATAAGGGTGCCGTCACGATCGATGAAAAGGATCTTCTGGGTCATACTTTCTCCGCTTTCAGGGCGTCAATCACGCGCTGGCTCTCTGCGCGGGTGCCTACGGTAATGCGCAGGCAGCCGCTCAGGGAAGGTTGTTTATTCTGGTCTCGTAAGATAATGCCCTGATCCCACAAAGATTTAAATACGGCACTCGAGGCGGTAAAACGCACCAGGATGTAATTGGTTTCCGAGTCAAACACCTGCTCCACGCACGCAATATCCTTCAGGGCGGTGACCAGGTACTGGCGTTCTTCCAGGATCTGCGCCACGCGTTCGCGCATCGCATTAATGCCCTGAGGCGTCAACGCCTGTGCCGCAATATCCGCAACCGGCGTGGAGAGTGGATACGGGGCGATGACTTTCAAAAGCAGGTCGATGACTGCTTTATTCGCCAGGGTGAATCCGCAGCGCAAGCCCGCGAGGGCGAAAGCCTTCGACAGTGTGCGCAGGACAACAAGATGCGGATACTCCTCAAGCCAGCCTGTCAGCGTCGCCTGTGGGCAGAACTCAATATAGGCTTCGTCCGCGACCACCAGCGCTTTACCGCGCGTCATTTCCAGCAGGGTACGGATATCCTGTGGCGTGATAATCTGCCCGGTTGGATTGTTCGGGCTGCAGACAAACACGACTTTTACGCCGTCAAGATTGTCGGCAATCCCCTGCAGATCCAGCTGCCAGTTCTCCAGCGCCTGCACGTTGCGGCACGCCACGCCGAAGGTTTCGGCGCTGACGCTGTACATGCCGTAGGTCGGCTGGCAGTACATTACTGCGTCTTTTCCCGGCTCGCAGAACGCGCGGATCAGCAGTTCAATGCCTTCGTCTGCCCCACGGCTGACCAGCACCTGCTCCGGTTTCACGCCTGCGTACTGGGCGTAGTTTTCGATTACCGCTTTCGGCTGACACTCCGGATAACGGTTCAACGTTTGCTGCGACAGCTCAAACTGCACCGCCGTCGGGAATTCGTTGGCGTTCAGCCAGACATCGCCTTTGCCACCCAGGCGGCGCGCGGACTGATAAGGCGTCAGGCGACGGACATTTTCGCGGGCTAATTCTTCAATGTTCATGCTTGCTCCTTCAGCGCAGCAACGCGCAGCGTAACGGCATTTTTATGGGCAGTCAGACGTTCGGCGGCGGCCAGCGTCTCAATAGTTGAAGCCAGCGAGGCAAACCCTTCGCGGGAAAGTTCCTGCACGGTCATCCGTTTCTGGAAATCCGCCAGACCCAGGCTGGAACAGGTTGAGGTATAGCCATACGTCGGCAGAACGTGGTTGGTACCAGAAGCGTAGTCGCCCGCGGATTCCGGAGACCAGTCGCCGAGGAACACCGAGCCAGCGCTGGTAATGCTGTCGACCAGATCGCGGGCGTTGCGGGTCTGAATAATCAGATGCTCCGGGCCGTACTGGTTGGAAATTGCAATGCACTGCTCCAGGTCACGCGCCACAATCAGGCGGCTGGCGGATAACGCCTGGCGTGCCGTGTCGGCACGGGGCAGGTCGGCAAGCTGACGCTCAACGGCCTCACCCACACGTTTAGCCATATCGGCGTCCGGTGTCAGCAAAATGACCTGGGAGTCCGGGCCGTGTTCAGCCTGTGAAAGCAGGTCGGACGCCACGAAATCCGGCGTTGCGCCGCTGTCGGCAATCACCAGTACCTCAGAAGGGCCGGCTGGCATATCAATTGCCGCACCGTCCAGACGCTGGCTGACCTGGCGCTTGGCTTCGGTTACATACGCGTTGCCCGGTCCAAAGATTTTGTCGACCTTCGGAATGGACTCAGTCCCGAACGCCAGGGCCGAAATGGCCTGAGCACCGCCCACTTTATAGACTGCCTGTACGCCGCACAGCTTTGCCGCATAAAGGATCTCATCGGCAATCGGTGGCGGAGAGCACAGCACCACTTTCTGGCATCCGGCGATACGCGCCGGGGTTGCGAGCATTAATACGGTTGAAAACAGCGGCGCTGAACCGCCAGGGATATAAAGCCCGACTGACGCCACCGGGCGAGTCACCTGCTGACAACGCACGCCGGGCAGGGTTTCCACGTCCACGGTCGGCAGTTTCTGCGCGACGTGAAAGGTCTCAATGTTTTTCACCGCGACGGCCATCGCCTGTTTGATGTCGTCACCGAGGCGGCTTTCCGCCTCCGCGATTTCCTGCCCGGTGACCTGTAGCGCGTCAACTTCGGTTTTATCAAACTTTGCACTGTATTCACGCAGCGCGTCATCGCCACGCGTTTTGACGCTATCAAGGATCTCCGCCACGGTGCGGGAGATGCTTTCGGAGGCGGAAATCGCCGGGCGCATCAGCAGCTCGCGCTGCTGTGCGTCGCTACAGGTATTCCAGTCGATGATTGTGTTAAAACGCATGGCCGTTACTCCATCATCTTCTCAATTGGCAGCACCAGAATGGAGCTTGCGCCCAGTGCCTTCAGTTTTTCCATGGTTTCCCAGAAGAGGGTTTCGCTACTGACCATGTGCATTGCCACGCGCTGCTGATCGCCCGCCAGCGGCAGAATGGTTGGACGTTCTGCGCCCGGCAGCAGGGCAATCACTTCATCCAGACGCTCGGTCGGCGCATGCATCATGATGTATTTGGATTCACGTGCCTGAATCACGCCCTGAATACGGGTCAGCAGTTTGTCGATGAGCTGCTGCTTGGCATCGGCCATATCGCCATCACGCTGGATCAGACACGCTTTGGAGCGGTAAATCACTTCGACCTCGCGCAGGCCGTTCGCTTCCAGCGTCGCGCCGGTAGAGACGAGGTCACAGATAGCGTCCGCCAGACCCGCACGCGGTGCCACTTCAACCGAGCCGTTCAGCAGGCAGGATTTAAACTGCACGCCTTTCTGATCCAGATAACGCTTTAACAGGTGAGGGTAGGAGGTGGCGATACGTTTGCCATTCAGCGCGGCCGGACCGTCCCAGGGTTCATCAACCGGCGTTGCCAGCGACAGGCGGCAGCCGCCAAAGTCCAGACGACGCAGGGTGAAGTAACGCGGGTCTTCGCCCTGTGCACGGCGGGTCAGCAATTCTTCTTCCAGCACGTTTTCACCGATAATCCCGAGATCAACGACGCCATCCATGACCAGGCCTGGAATATCGTCATCACGCACGCGCAAAATGTCGATCGGCATGTTTTCAGCCAGAGCAATCAGGCGCTGGGTGTGCAGGTTGATTTTAATCCCGCAGCGGGCCAGCAGTTCGCGTGAATCATCACTCAAACGACCTGATTTTTGAATAGCTATGCGTAAGCGTGAGTTATCTAACATTCTTTATTCCTCGTTAACCTGTTTTAACCTGTCTGAATTTGGTCCAAAAAAAAGCCCCCGGAAGAAGATCTTCCGGGGGCTTTATCATGCGTTCATGCACCACTGGAAGATCCAAACGTCTTCCAGCACACATCGCCTGAAAGACTAGTCAGGATGATGGTGATGATGGTGGTGTTTAAATTGAACGCGTGTCATATAAATTCTCGATGAATGCTTATTCATTTGATGTCTTTTAACCTAAACCAGTTGTGTGACAGATTGCAAGGGCTTTTTTTGATCATTAATTCATTTCATATTGATGCTATGAATTGTGTGTTCTGCCAGGCTGGCGTAGCCTTATGAAAGACGAGTGAGAGTCAGGAGAATTCGCATGAAAAAGGTCGCGATTGTCGGTTTGGGCTGGCTGGGAATGCCGCTGGCGATGTCATTAGCCGCGAAAGGCTGGCAGGTGACCGGGAGCAAAACGACGAGGGATGGGGTCGAAGCGGCACGCATGTGCGGTATTGATGGCGTCGAACTGCGTCTGGAACCGGAGCTGGTGTGTGATGCGGACGATCTGGACACGCTGATGAACGTCGATGCGCTAGTGATTACGCTACCTGCGCGGCGCAGCGGCCCGGGTGAATCATTCTATCTGCAGGCGATGCAGGAGATTGTCGACAGCGCCCTTGCGCACCATGTTCCGCGTATCATTTTTACCAGTTCGACGTCGGTCTATGGCGATGCTCCGGGCGTAATGAAAGAAGGAACTGAGCGTCGTCCTGTGACCGCGAGTGGCAAGGTCCTTAAAGAGCTGGAAGACTGGCTGCATAATTTGCCCGGCACACAGGTGGATATCGTCCGTCTGGCGGGGCTGGTCGGCCCCGGGCGGCATCCGGGACGCTTTTTTGCCGGGAAATCGGCGCCGGACGGGCAACATGTCGTCAATCTTGTTCATCTTGAGGATGTTATTGGCGCGATTGAGCTACTCTTAAAAGCTCCAAAAGGTGGACACATCTATAATATATGTGCACCTTCTCATCCTGCGCGCAGCACGTTTTACCCGCTGATGGCGCGTCAGCTTGGCCTGGCTCCGCCGGTTTTTGCTGAGGCAAAGGACGAAAGCAAAGGCAAAATTGTTGATGGCAATCGCATTTGTCATGAGCTGGGGTTTGAGTATCAATATCCCGATCCGCTGGTGATGCCCATGGAATAAGTCCCGCAGCGGAAACGATCGCACACCGGAAGGGGGCGAGCATGAAACCGCTGCTGGATGTTCTTATTATTCTGGATGCACTGGAAAAAGAGGGGAGCTTTGCGGCTGCTTCAGCAAAGCTCTATAAAACCCCTTCGGCATTGAGTTACACCGTTCAAAAACTGGAAAGCGATCTTAATATCCAAATCCTCGATCGCACCGGACATCGCGCGCGTTTTACCCGTACCGGACAGATGCTGCTGGAAAAAGGCCGCGAAGTCCTGCACACCGTTCGTGAACTGGAAAAACAGGCCGTCAAGCTCCACCAGGGATGGGAGAACGAGCTGGTCATTGGCGTGGATGATACCTTCCCGTTCTCTCTTTTGACCCCGCTGATCGAAGCGTTTTATCAACATCACAGCGTCACCCGGCTTATCTTCATCAACGGTGTGCTTGGCGGCTCCTGGGATGCCTTAACGCAGGGCAGGGCAGATATTTTTGTCGGGGCATTGCATGAGCCCCCCCAGCTGAGTGAATTTGGCTTTGCCCGACTTGGCGTGCTGGAGCAGGTGTTCGCCGTGGCGCCTCATCATCCGCTGGCTCAGGAGCCAGAGCCCCTTAACCGCCGCGTGATTAAAGGCTATCGCGCCATCGTGGTGGGGGATAACGCTCGCCCGGAATGTTCGGTTTCCTCGCAACTGCTTGATGAGCAGGAAGCCATCACGGTTTTTGACTTTAAAACTAAGCTGGAACTGCAAATTAGTGGACTCGGCTGCGGCTACTTACCGCGCTATCTGGCGCAGCGGTTTATTGATAGCGGTGCGCTTGTTGAAAAACAGGTACTTGCTCAAAGCAGTAACGAATCGGTATGGATGGGCTGGAATGAACAAACCGCCGGGCTTGCGAGCGCCTGGTGGCGGGATGAAATTTTAGCAAATAGTGCTATCGCGGCAATTTACTCTCAGCCCGGCGTCCAGAAATCAGCCAGTTAGCAGAAAGAAAACGGCCCGGTGCGTTGCAAAGTATTGCCTTTTGTATCCGATGTGGGGCAAAATGCCGCCGCTGCAACCAAATGAATAATCGACGATATAAAAGGCGTCGGTTATTTTTTTTTGCATGTACGAAACGAAACTAAAAACCAAGAGGCCGGGCTTCGTACCGGATAGATATTTACTAAAATCCGACAGTTGTTGTCGCTGAGGAAGAAAGAAATGGGGCAATTTTTCGCTTACGTGGCGGTTATCACCGTAAAGGAGAATAACTATGTCGCATAACGCAACTCCAAACACCTCTCGCGTGGAATTACGTAAAACGCTTACGTTGATTCCGGTTGTTATGATGGGCCTTGCCTATATGCAACCGATGACGCTGTTCGATACATTCGGTATCGTATCGGGCCTCACCAACGGTCACGTTGCGACGGCGTACGCCTTCGCACTGGTCGCGATCCTCTTTACCGCGCTGAGCTACGGAAAACTGGTCCGCCGTTTCCCGTCAGCAGGCTCTGCGTACACCTATGCTCAGAAATCCATTAGCCCGGCAGTTGGCTTTATGGTGGGCTGGTCATCTCTGCTGGACTACCTGTTCATGCCGATGATCAACATTCTGCTGGCAAAAATTTACTTTGAAGCGCTGGTGCCTTCCGTGCCGTCGTGGATCTTTGTTGTCGCGCTGGTGGCCTTTATGACCATTTCTAACCTGCGCAGCATCAAGACCGTGGCAAACTTCAACACCCTGATTGTTATTCTGCAGATGGGCATCGTGGCAGTTATCGTCGGCCTGATCATCTACGGTGTTTCTCACGGTGAAGGTGCGGGCACGCTGACCAGCACGCGTCCATTCTGGTCTGAAGGCGCACATGTTGTGCCGATGATTACCGGTGCGACGATTCTGTGCTTCTCGTTCCTGGGCTTTGACGGTATCTCTTCGCTGTCAGAAGAGACCAAAGATGCTGAGCGCGTGATCCCGAAAGCGATTTTCCTGACGGCGCTGATTGGCGGCCTGATCTTCATCGGTGCCTCCTACTTCCTGCAGCTGTACTTCCCGGATATCTCTCGCTTTAAAGATCCGGATGCGTCGCAGCCTGAAATCATGCTTTATGTTGCGGGTAAAACGTTCCAGTGGGGCGTGCTGATTTTCTCCAGCGTGACCGTACTGGCATCCGGTATGGCAGCACACGCAGGCGTTTCTCGTCTGATGTATGTTATGGGCCGTGACGGCGTGTTCCCGACTCGCTTCTTCGGTTATGTGCATCCAAAATGGCGTACTCCGGCGTGGAACGTGCTGTTGGTTGGCGCGATTGCGCTGATGGCGATTAAATTCGACCTGGTGACGGCAACTGCGCTGATTAACTTCGGTGCGCTGGTGGCGTTCACCTTCGTTAACCTCTCCGTGATTTCGCAGTTCTGGATCCGTGAGAAGCGCAACAAAACGCTGAAAGACCACTTCAACTATCTGGTGCTGCCAGTGTGTGGTGCGCTGACGGTGGGTGCGCTGTGGATCAACCTTGAAGAGAGCTCTATGATTCTGGGGCTGATCTGGGGCGGTATCGGCCTGGTTTACCTGGCCTGCGTAACGAAGAGCTTCCGTAACCCGGTTCCTCAGTACGAAGACGTTGCGTGATGACTCGCCGGGTGGCGCTAGCGCTTACCCGGCCTACAAAACATCACTCCTGTAGGCCCGTGTAAGCGAAGCGCCACCGGGCAAAAAAAGCGGAGACCATCGTCTCCGCTTTTTTTATGTCTGATTTTCAGACTATCTCTTGTGCGTACTGGAACAGCGCTTTCAGCAGCGCCTGTTTCTCTGCATTCCCTTCGTACTGACCGTAAAGCATCTCCAGCTCCTGGGCGTAGTGGTGCAGATACTCTGGCGTAAACACGTTACGACGATGCTGCAGCCAGCGCTCCTGCTCCGTTTCATCCAGCGTGCCGGGGTAGTTACGTGCGCGGTAATTAAACATCAGCTTTTCGATGCGTTTATCGGCGAAAGTGATGTCCAGCGCCGGCAGGTTCCGCGGCTCGGTTTGCAGGACAATATTCATCGCTGCACGGTCGGCATCGCTGAAGAAGCCGTTGTAGAGCTGTGCATCGACGTTTTCCGACGGCACAAACGGCTCCGCTTCGGCGAAGATCGCGACCACTTTCTCGCGTACCTGCGGATTTTCGCGCAGCACTTTCAGGTTATCCAGGCAGTGCTGACGGTTAATGCCCAGCCTGTCAGCATCCTCCGGGCGCAGCGTATTCGCCTGCGCCAGTACCGGACATTTATTGATATGCACCAGTTTGACCGGCACCGCGGGCAGGTCACCAAGCTCATTTTTCGGGGTGTAGAGCCGTTCGCGCAGGGTATCGCTGTCAAGTTCCAGCAGCGGCGAAATATCGCCCGCTAAATCCACCATGATTACGGCGTTACGGTTGTCCGGATGCCACGCCAGCGGTGCCACCCAGCTTGTATTGCCGCGCCAGGCACCGAACATACCGGAGATATGCACCAGGGGTTTCATCTGCGGCACGTCGATAAGGGTCATGAGCTTCTGCTTGCTGCGATGGCTTAGCAAATACTCAAACAGCCGGGGCTGCGCGGCTTTCACCAGCTTCGCCATGGCAATAGTGGCATAGACGTCCGCCATTGCGTCGTGGGCATTGCTGTGCTCAATGCCATTAGCGCGCGTCAGGTGTTCCAGGCGGAAGCTCGTCAGACCTTCCTCATTTTCCGGCCAGTTGATGCCTTCAGGACGCAGGGCATAACAGGCGCGCATGATATCCAGCAGATCCCAGCGCGAGTTGCGGTTCTGCCAGCTCCAGGCGTACGGATCGTAGAAGTTGCGATAGAAAACGTTGCGGGTCACTTCGTCATCGAAACGGATGTTGTTGTAACCGACCACGCAGGTATTGGGGACGGTAAACAGTTCGTGGATGCGGCGGGCGAATTCCGCCTCGTTCACCCCTTTCTCCCGCGCTTCCTGAGGGGTGATCCCGGTGACCATGACCGCGCCTGGCTGCGGCAGGTAATCATCAGCAGGTTTGCAGTAAAAGACCTCAGGCTCGCCAATGATGTTGAATTCGTCGTCGGTACGGATGGCGGCAAACTGCGCCGGTCGGTCCAGCGCCGGGTGCGTGCCAAAGGTTTCATAGTCGTGGAATAAAAAAGTGGGGCGTGCGGCAGAGTCAGACACCAGTAATACCATCCTGTTAAAAAATGACGCCACTATGGTAAACGATCGTGCGGGTCAGACCGAATAAAAAGCGCCGCCGTGGTGCAAATTTGCGAGACAGATTCAGCGTGAAACCTGCGTTCTGTCACATTTTTTTGCAATTAAGCCAGGTAACGACATCAGAACTCCCGTAAAAAGGTCATCGATTTTTAATGACCTGAGGATATACCGTTGAAACGCCGTCTGTTTATTGCTGTTTCTTTACTCGCTTCGAGTATCTCATCTGCTTTTGCGGCCGAACCGCTGGATTTTTCCCCGCAGCCTCCGGCCATTCAGGCGGGCTCGTGGGTGCTGATGGATTACACGACTGGTCAGATCTTAACGGCGGGCAACGAACATCAACAACGTAATCCGGCGAGCCTTACTAAGCTGATGACGGGTTATGTGGTTGATCGGGCCATTGATAGCCATCGCATTACGCCGGATGACATTGTCACCGTAGGCCGTGACGCATGGGCCAAAGGGAACCCGGTTTTTGACGGATCATCCCTGATGTTCCTGAAAGAGGGCGATCGCGTCTCCGTGCGGGACTTAAGCCGCGGGCTGATTGTGGATTCCGGCAACGACGCCTGCGTGGCGCTGGCCGATCACGTAGCGGGTGGGCAGCCGCAGTTTGTGAAGATGATGAACGACTATGTGCAGAAGCTGAACCTGCGCGATACGCACTTTGAAACCGTCCATGGGCTTGATGCGCCGGGTCAACACAGCTCGGCCTATGACCTGGCCGTTCTCTCCCGGGCTATCATTCACGGTGAGCCTGAGTTTTACCATATGTACAGTGAAAAGAGTCTCACCTGGAACGGGATCACCCAGCAAAACCGTAACGGCCTGCTGTGGGATAAAACCATGAACGTGGATGGCCTCAAAACGGGGCACACTTCTGGCGCGGGCTTTAACCTGATTGCTTCCGCCGTTGACGGTCAGCGCCGTTTAATCGCGGTGGTGATGGGGGCGGACAGCCCGAAAGGGCGCGAAGACCAGGCCCGGAAACTGCTGCACTGGGGTCAGCAGAATTTCGATACGGTGCAGATTCTGCACAGCGGTAAAAAAGTAGGGACAGAACGTATCTGGTACGGTGATAAAGAACAGGTAAATCTGGGTACGGATCAGGACTTCTGGCTGGCTTTACCGAAAGCGGAAGTGGCGAACATTAAGGCGAAATACGTTCTGGATAAAAAAGAGCTGGAAGCGCCGATTGCCGCACATCAGCGGGTTGGGGAGATCCAGCTCTATGACCGCGACAAAGTGGTGGCACACTGGCCGCTGGTCACCCTGGAACGTGTTGATAAGGGTGGGATTTTCTCTCGCCTCAGTGATTACCTGCACCAAAAAATCTAACCTTTCTGAGCAGACTGGCAGGGTTGCGAGTCTGCTCACATAATAAACACTCCTCGTTTGCCGATAATATTGTTCCTGTTTTATAGTGTATAAATATACAGTAATAAGCGGAGGCAGTATGGACTACAGCATCAAGCAGCAACAGAAGCGTAAGATTGCGGGTTTTCATCTTGTTGGGCCGTGGGAAAAAACGGTTAAGCAGGGATTTGAACAGCTGGTCATGTGGGTGGATGGACGTCACATTGAGCCGCTGGAGTGGGTGGCGGTCTACTACGATAATCCTGATGAGGTCCCGGCGGAAAAACTGCGCTGTGATACGGCCGTTACGGTACCGGAGGATTTTGTTATCCCGGATAACAGCGAAGGCGTCATGATGACGGAAATCGCGGCGGGTGATTATGCCGTGGCCACGGCGCGTGTGGAAAACTACGACTTTGCAACACCGTGGTATCAGTTCTTCAATTCCCTGTTGCAGGACAATAAATACCAGATGGCGCTCAAACCCTGCTTCGAACGCTATCTCAATGATGGCAACGCGGACGGTTACTGGGATATCGAAATGTTTATCGCGGTAGAGCACAAAACGGCTTAAGCCTGCTAAATGAAGGGTTTTTCAGCCGGGTGTGATCCGCCCGGCTGAAAACACAGTACAATTGTGATTTGCCGTGTAGCTGGAGAGCGGGTGTGCGTCCCGACAAATCATTAACGCCGTTTGAAATTCGTCTATACAAACATTACCGCGTGGTGCATGGGTGCCGCATTGCGCTGGCGTTCGTATTGACCTTTATACTGGTCCGACTGCTGGATGTTCCGGAGGGGACGTGGCCGCTGATCACGCTGGTGGTGGTGATGGGGCCTATCTCATTTTGGGGGAACGTTGTTCCTCGCGCCTTCGAGCGGATCGGCGGTACCGTTCTTGGCTCTGCGCTGGGGCTTATTGCCCTGAAGCTGGAGCTTATCTCATTTCCGGTCATGCTGGCATGGTGCGGTGCGGCCATGTTCCTCTGCGGCTGGCTGGCGTTGGGCAAACGCCCCTATCAGGCGCTGCTGATTGGTATCACCCTTGCGGTGGTGGTTGGCGCACCGGCCGGGGATATGACTACGGCGCTCTGGCGAAGCGGGGATGTCATCCTGGGCTCGCTGCTTGCCATGCTGTTTACCGGCATCTGGCCGCAGCGTGCTTTTTTGCACTGGCGTATCCAGATGGCCAGCTATGTCACCGCGTTTAACCGCGTTTACCAGGCCGGTTTCTCCCCCAATCTGGTTGAGCGCCCACGGCTGGAAAAGCATCTGCAAACCATCCTTAATGACGTGGTCAAAATGCGCGGCCTGATTACCCCCGCGAGCAAAGAGACCCATATTCAGAAAGCGATTTTCGAGGCTATTCAGACCGTAAGCCGCAATCTGGTCTGCATGCTTGAGCTGCAGATTAACGCGCACTGGGCTTCTCGCCCAAGCCATCTGCTGATGCTCAACGCACATACGCTGAAAGAGACACAGCAGATGACGCAGCAAACCCTGTTGACCATCGCTCATGCGCTCTATGAAGGCAACCCGCAGCCGATACTGGCGAACAGCGAGCGTCTGAATGACATTGTGGCGGAGCTGAAAACGCTTATCAGCGAGCGGCAGGGTGATAACGTGGCGGAAACGCCCATTCATGGCTATGTCTGGTTGAGCCTGGAACTGGCTCGGCAGCTTGAACTGTTATCGCACCTCATTTGCCGGGCGCTGCGCAAATAAAACGCGGATGTGACGCCTGCTGCTTCGATTCAGCAGCAATTGGGGTTATGATAGCGTTAAACGATATAGTCATTGTCATTCGCAGCCGCTGTCAGTAAGGTTATTGATACAACGGTTGCTTTAACGAATCCGAATCTCACATTATCAGGGGTGTAAAAATGGAAACTACCAAGCCTTCGTTCCAGGATGTTCTGGAATTCGTCCGCCTGTTCCGCCGCAAAAACAAACTGCAGCGTGAAATCCAGGACGTTGAGAAGAAGATCCGTGACAACCAGAAACGTGTCCTGCTGCTCGACAACCTGAGCGACTACATCAAGCCAGGCATGAGCGTTGAAGCTATTCAGGGCATCATCGCCAGCATGAAGAGCGACTATGAAGACCGCGTGGATGACTACATCATCAAAAATGCTGAGCTGTCCAAAGAGCGTCGCGATATCTCTAAAAAGCTGAAAGTGATGGGCGAAATCAAAAACGGCGAAGCAAAAAGCGAGTAATCGCAGTGAATGGTGAAAAAGGCTCTCTGGTGACAGAGAGCCTTTTTTATTTTAGTAGGTCGGGTAAGGCGCAGCCGCCACCCGACAATTTTATCAGGCACAGAAAAGCAAAAAACCTGCTTTAAAAGCAGGCTTTTTAAATTTGGCTCCTCTGACTGGACTCGAACCAGTGACATACGGATTAACAGTCCGCCGTTCTACCGACTGAACTACAGAGGAATCGTTGTGGAGGCTTATCTTAGCGGCGAAAAAACTTTTGTCAAACCTGATCTTAGAGAAAATCGACTGACTGCTGAATCTGTCGTCAGTTTGTTGTAAATCCACACATCTTTTTCAGGAAAATACTTTGCAGGATGAGCATTTCTCCCCCATCATTTGAAATGGAGTTTCAACTTTTCTCGCTAAGGTCCATTTTGAACGTCACTGCTCCTCTGCGCCAGGCGATCATGCGCACGCCCTGGTACGCAAAACGTAAAAGCTATCGTGTCCTCTTCTGGCGTGAAATCACCCCCCTTGCGGTGCCTATCTTTCTGGAGAATACCTGCGTACTGCTGATGGGGGTGTTGAGCACCTTCCTTGTCAGCTGGCTGGGGAAAGAGGCGATGGCGGGGGTTGGGCTGGCGGACAGCTTCAACATGGTGGTGATGTCTTTCTTCGCGGCTATCGACCTTGGGACAACGGTCGTGGTGGCCTTCAGCCTCGGCAAGCTTGACCCCAAACGGGCCCGCGAGGCGGCTCGCCAGTCGCTGATGATCATGACCATTTTTTCGATCGTTCTGGCGGCGGTGATCCACTATTTCGGTAAAGAGATTATCGATGTTGTCGCCGGGGAAGCCACGAACGAGGTGAAGGACCTGGCGCTAACCTACCTCGAAATGACCGTCATAAGCTATCCGGCCGCAGCCATCGCGCTGATTGGCAGTGGCGCGCTGCGCGGGGCAGGTAACACCAAAATCCCGCTGCTGATCAACGGCGGGATGAATATTCTGAATATCATCATCAGCAGCGTGCTGATCTACGGCGTGTTTTCATGGGATGGGTTGGGGTTCGTCGGTGCCGGTCTGGGGCTAACCATTTCTCGCTACATTGGTGCGGCGGCGATTATCGGGGTGCTGATGACGGGCATCACGCCTTCGCTGCGCCTTACGCTGAAAAGCTACTTCCGACCCTTTAACTTCGCCATTATCTGGGAAGTGATGGGGATTGGTATTCCCGCCAGTATTGAATCAGTGCTGTTTAACGGCGGTAAGCTGCTGACGCAGATGTTTGTCGCCGGTATGGGGACCGACGTTATCGCCGGTAACTTTATCGCCTTCTCCATCGCCTCGCTGATTAACCTGCCGGGTAACGCGCTGGGTTCAGCCTCGACCATCATCACGGGCAAACGGCTCGGGAAAGGGCAGATAGGCCAGGCGGAACGTCAGCTGCGCCACGTGTTCTGGCTGTCAACGATTGGCCTGACGGCGATCGCCTGGGGAACCGCCCCCTTTGCCGGGCTGATGGCCGCGTTTTATACCCATGAACAGGATGTGAAAGAGGTTGTTAAGATCCTTATCTGGCTCAATGCCGCGTTTATGCCCATCTGGGCGGCCTCATGGGTGCTACCCGCGGGTCTGAAAGGGGCGCGTGATGCTCGTTTTGCGATGTGGGTGTCGATGCTCGGCATGTGGGGGTGTCGGGTTGTGGCGGGTTATACGTTAGGTGTGGTGCTTGGCTGGGGCGTGGTGGGTGTCTGGCTGGGAATGTTCCTTGACTGGGCCGTGCGCGGCGCGCTGTTCTACTGGCGTATGGTCAGCGGGCGCTGGCTATGGAAATATCCGCGACAAAATGCCTGACAAATGCGCGAAATGGAGAATAAATCGGCAAACGATCGGAAATCTGCATTCTGCCTTTGACATCCCGGGGGAGCATCGATAATATGCGCCCCGTTCACACGATTCCTCTGTAGTTCAGTCGGTAGAACGGCGGACTGTTAATCCGTATGTCACTGGTTCGAGTCCAGTCAGAGGAGCCAAATTTAAAAAGCCTGCTTTTAAAGCAGGCTTTTTGCTTTTTAATCTCTGGAAGTATTGCCCGGTGGCGCTGCGCTTACCGGGCCTACTTGTTCCGTAGGCCGGGTAAGGCAAAGCCGCCACCCGGCAAAAGCCGCACTATCGAGCCAAACTAATCGGCGCCGTCGCCTCAACCAGCCACGGACGCGCTTCGCTATTCACCAGCGGTGACAGCGCCTCGCGAACCTGCTGATGATATTCATCCAGCCACTGCTTTTCCTGCCCGGTCAACAGCTGCAATTCCACCTGGCTTAAATCAATCGGGATCAGCGTTAGCGAAGAAAACGTGCAGAACCCCGGGCGGCTTTCAACAATTTCCACCTGGTTTTCAATGCGGATACCGTGGCTGCCGCCCAGATAATACCCCGGTTCAATGGTCATGATATTGCCCGCCACCAGTGGCCAGGGGTTAACCTTTTTGGCGATGCGGTGTGGGTTTTCATGGATAAGAAGCTGATGCCCCACGCCATGTCCCGTGCCGTGATCGTAATCCAGCCCCATTTCCCACAGCGGACGTCGCGCGAAAGCGTCCAGCTGATGCCCGTGTATGCCGGATGGGAACTGCAGGGTTATCAGCGACAGGAAGCCTCTCAGTACGGCGGTATAATGCATACGCTGCTGCGGGGGAACATGACCCCAGGCAAGCGTGCGCGTGGCGTCAGTGGTGCCGTTAGTGTACTGACCGCCAGAATCATTCAGGTAAAAATGATCGTGGCCGATGGGTTTGTTGCTGGCCTCGCTGGAGTGATAGTGGCACATCGCCGCGTTGCTCGAAGAGGCGGAAATGGTCGCAAAGCTCTGCTCGATAAAGCCGGGCTGCTGTTTACGGAACGCGAGCTGTTGCGCCTGTACTTCGAGCTCGGTTAACGGATTCCCAGCCGCTTCACGTCGCGGCACTTCACGGCTCAGCCAGGCCAGGAAGTTGACCCACGCGGCGCCGTCCTGGTGATGACATTCACGATACCCTGCCAGCTCGACCGGGTTTTTGGTGGCTTTCAGCAGGGTGATCGGATCGGTCTGCCAGACGATCTCCCTCTGAGGTTCAATGGCGAAGCGCAGGGCTACCGGTGCGGAATCGGTATCGATCATCACTCGTTTACCTTCCGCAATTTCTCGGCAGCGTTCGATAAAGGCGTCCTGTGGCGCAGTGGCGAGCGTGTTACGCACGGCTTCGGGCAGGGCGCTGAGCTTAGTGTCGTCAACAAACCACTCGACGTGACCGTCGCGACGCAACAGGGCAAAAGAGAGCGGTACCGGGCTGGTGGGGATATCTGACCCGCGTACGTTGAGCAGCCAGGCAATGTTATCCGGCAGCGTAACCGCCAGATAATCAGCATTGTTCGCGGCCAGCACGGCGGCAACGCGCTGACGTTTGTCTTCGCTGCTTTCACCGCTTACCGCAACCGGCATTTCACGGATCGGCCCCGCCGGTGCGTCAGGACGATCGATCCAGAGCGTGTCAAACGGTGAGGCATTCAGCGGGACGAGCTCACACGGCGTGGCAGAAAGTTGCGTAAACTCGGTATTTGTCATCAGCAGTGGATCAAAACCGATGCGCGTGGCGGGCTCAACGTTTGCCGCCAGCCATGCTGCCAGCGGTTCATTGTGCAGATGATGAATTTCAATCTCATCCAGGTTGACCTGAACGCGGGCCTGCACCTGATAGCGCCCGTCGACGAACAGCAACGCCTTGTCTTTCAGAACCAGCGCCAGGCCAGCCGAGCCGTCAAAGCCCGTCAGCCAGGCCAGTTTTTCATCATACGGCGCGCAGTATTCACTCTGCCAGGCATCCGCGCGCGGGACGATCATCCCGTCGAGATGGTTTTCCTGAAGCCACCGGCGCAGGGCCGCTAAGGGTGATGAGGTGGACATGCATTTTCCTTAATAGTTATCAGCGGAACGGTGGCTCGTTGAAGGTACGCAACTTGCGGGAATGCAGTTTGTCACCTTCCGCGCGCAGCAAATCAATGGCACGAATGCCAATTTGCAGGTGTTCGGATATCGCCCCTTCGTAGAAGCGGTTGGCCTGACCCGGCAGCTTGATTTCGCCATGCAGCGGCTTATCGGACACGCAGAGCAAGGTGCCGTAAGGCACGCGGAAGCGATACCCCTGCGCGGCAATGGTGGCGCTTTCCATATCAATCGCCACCGCACGGCTCAGGTTGAACCGCAGCGCGGAGGCGGAGTAACGCAGCTCCCAGTTACGGTCATCGGTAGTGACCACCGTACCGGTGCGCAGGCGCTGCTTAACCTCTTCACCGGGCATGCCGCTCACCTCTTTGGTGGCGTCATACAGCGCGCGCTGCACCTCAGCGATGCTCGGAATCGGAATATCTGGCGGCAGCACGGCGTCGAGAACGTGGTCGTCGCGTAAGTAGGCGTGGGCCAGCACGTAATCACCAATCAGCTGGCTTTCGCGCAGGCCGCCGCAATGGCCGATCATCAGCCAGACGTCCGGGCGCAGTACCGCCAGATGGTCGCAGATGGTTTTGGCGTTCGACGGCCCCACGCCGATGTTGATCAGCGTGATGCCCTGGCCGTCGGCGGTGATCAGGTGCCAGGCAGGCATCTGGTGCTTTTTCCATGCCAGGTCGGAAATGGCCTGCTCGGGCGCTTCAGTCTCTGCGGTGATCCAGATCCCGCCCGCACAGGAGAGCGCGATGTACGGGCTTTCCGGGTCAAGGATCTGGCTGCAGCCCCAGCGGACAAACTCATCGACGTAACGGGTGTAGTTGGTAAACAGCACGAACGGCTGGAAATGCTCGGCGGGCGTGCCGGTGTAGTGGCGCAGGCGTGCCAGCGAGAAATCCACCCGGCGGGCATCAAAGTGCGAGAGGGGAGAAAATTCTGCCGGGTGATAAATCCCGTCTGCCGTTTCATCGCCAATCTGTGAAAGCTCGGTGGTTGGGAAATGGCGGGTCAGTCCCGCGCTCATGGAACGATCAAGGGTTAGCGCCGAACCGTCAATCACGTAAGGATACGGGATCTCATGCTGTGAAGGTTCTACGGCAATGTGTGCGCCGTAATCCTGGTATAACAGCGTGAGCTGCTCTTCAAGATAAGGGCGGAATAGTGCAGGGCGGGTGACGGTGGTGCTGTAGCAGCCGGAGTGGGTAAAACGGGCATAGGCGCGGGTTTTTGGCGTCGTGCTGGCGCTACCGTCCCAGGTCACAGAGAGCGATGGATAAACAAAAAGGCCCTCACTTCTGGCCTTTTCGTCGGGAAGTTTCCCTGTTTCGATATATTCGCTGATGGCGCTGCGCAGCGCGTTGACGGACTGTTCATACAGTGCGTCGAGTTTTTCCAGCGCCTGAGCCGGGGTCAGGCTGGAGCCCTTATTATTCATCTCTGTCTCCTTGTTCCACAGGTGTGCGACTCTACCCGATAGTATGTCACACGCCTGTGAAACAAAAGGGAGATCAGCTGTGGCGCGTCTCTTTCATCAGTAGCGCCGTCGCCGCTGACAGCAGGCATCCAGCCAGCAGATAAATCGCCACGCTGTGCCAGTTTCCCCCGGAGAAGGTCACCAGCGCGGCGGCAATAAACGGCGTGAAACCGCCGCCGACCACGCTGGCAACCTGGTAGCCCACGCCCGCGCCGCTGTAGCGATAGCTCGCACCAAACAGTTCGGTAAACATCGGCTGCTGTACGCAGACCACCATATCGTGAGCGATGTTCGCGAGCATAATGGCGAAGAAGACAATCCAGAACACAGACTGCGCCTCCAGCGCCATAAAGAACGGCCAGGCGCTGAGGGTACCAATCAGCGCGCCGGTGATATAGACGCGACGGCGGCCAAATCTGTCCGCCAGCCAGGCGAAACAGGGGATAGTCAGGCAGCTGATCCCGCCGACCACCAGACCAATATTCAGGAATAGCTCACGCGGCAGACCGAGATTTTGCGTCGAGTAGTTCAGGGCAAACGCGGTGACGATGTACATCGTCAGCAGCTCACACAGGCGCAGGGCGATAATTTTCAGAAAAGCGCCAGGGTGCCGGACGAGGGCTTCCATAACCGGAAGGCGTTTTTTGACGGAAGGCTTTTCCTGCTGCTTTTCGAATTCTGCCGACTCCTCCATCCCATTACGGATCCACAGCGCGGCAATGACCAGCACGATGCTGAAGATAAACGGAATGCGCCAGCCCCAGCTCAGGAACTGCTCGTCGGTGGTGTAATGGCTGATGAGTGACACCAGCCCGGTCGACAGCAGCAGCCCCACGCCATATCCCACCTGTACGCCGCTGCTGTAGAACGCTTTCCGGTTTTTCGGTGCGCTCTCAACGGACAACAGCGCCGCACCGCCCCATTCGCCGCCTACGGCGAAGCCCTGGATGGCGCGCAGTATCACCAGCAATATCGGTGCCCACCAGCCAATGGCGGAAAACGAAGGGAGAATGCCAATCAGCGCGGTGGCAATCCCCATCATCCAGACGGTAAGCATTAGCATACGTTTGCGGCCCAGCCGGTCGCCGAAGTGGCCGAAGATCACCCCACCAAGCGGACGAAACAGGAACCCGACGCCGAAGGTGGCAAATGCGGCGAGGGTGCCCATCGCGGGGCTGACCTGGGGGAAGAATTCACGGTTAAACACCAGCGCGGCGGTGATACCGTAGAGCAGAAAATCATACCAGTCGACGACGGCGCCCGCGAAGCTGCCGAGGGCGGCGCGACGGGCACGATTGAGCGAAGGGGTCTCCTCGCCGGGTCGTTCGGAGATGAGGGTGGAGTCCATAGTTGTCCTGTCCATACTGATTTTAATTATTGGTATAAGAAAAGGTCACTCACATAGCAGCCGTCATATAAACGGAACCTATGAGACTACCGCGACAGGCAGCCCGTGCAAACTGATTTTATCTCCTGATGGGTAATGCAAAACGGCTACGCTATGCTTAACAAATAGCGAAGCGACTGAGGAAGGGAAGATGCGTCGTACAGAGGTGTTGGGTTGTCTTGCTGCATTACTGATCGGCCACAGCGTGCAGGCGGTGAGTTATCCCTTACCACCGACGGGCAGTCGTCTGGTGGGCAGCTCGCAGGTCATCACCGTGCCGGATCGCAATACGCTACCGCTTGAGGCGTTTGCCGCGCGCTACGGACAGGGCCTAAGCAATATGCTGGAAGCAAACCCGGGCGTGGATCCTTTTCTGCCTAAGTCCGGCACCCGGCTGGTGATCCCCCAGCAACTGATTTTGCCCGACACCGTCCGCGAGGGGATTGTCGTTAACGTGGCGGAAATGCGTCTCTACTATTATCCACCGGGCAGTAATACCGTTGACGTATTGCCCATCGGCATAGGTCAGGCCGGGCGTGAAACTCCGCGAAACTGGGTAACGGCCGTTGAGCGTAAGCAGGAAGGCCCCACCTGGTCTCCGACGCCGAATACGCGGCGCGCCTATGCGGCAGAGGGGAAAACGCTTCCGGCCTTCGTGCCCGCCGGGCCGGATAACCCGATGGGCCTGTATGCGATATATATCGGCAGGCTGTATGCGATTCACGGCACCAACTCGAATTTCGGTATCGGGCTACGGGTTAGCCAGGGATGTATTCGTCTGCGTAACGCCGATATCAAATATCTTTTCGATAATGTTCCCGTGGGCACCCGTGTGCAGATTATCGATCGCCCCGTTAAAGTGACGACAGAGCCGGACGGTAGCCGATGGGTGGAGGTTCACGAACCGCTATCACGCAATCGGGCGGAATTCGAGTCAACCCGAAAAGTGCCTCTGCCCATTTCGGCCGCGCAGCGGACACAGTTGATTAACGAGGGTGCGGGAGCGGAGCTGGAACGTCGGTCGGGGATGCCGGTTAAGGTAGGGATGTGAAGCCCTTTTCGTCGGGTGGCGGCTGCGCCTTACCCGACCTATGATTCGAGGTTTTTGTAGGTCGGGTAAGGCGCAGCCGCCACCCGACAATTTTACCAGATGCAGAAAAGCAAAAAGCCTGCTTAAAAGCAGGCTTTTCAAATTTGGCTCCTCTGACTGGACTCGAACCAGTGACATACGGATTAACAGTCCGCCGTTCTACCGACTGAACTACAGAGGAATCGTGTGAACGGGGCGCATATTATCGACGTCAGCCGCGCTTGTCAAAGGGTGGATCAACGCCTTTTGATCGTTTGCTGACAAAATCGGCAATGTGATGTTTTTGACAGCGTAATGCACCGCTTTGGTGCGTATATACCTCTAATGGGGCAGATCATAAACTGCTGTTTCAGTAATAAAACCCCCCTCCATGATTAGGTTTCCTTATTTTCAGGCGCTTAGCGAGGAATTCAGACCGCCCGGTAAAAGTGGCATTCATATTGCAAAACCTGTTCAACAACGATAGCCAGTACCGGCAAAGCATTTCGAACAGGGGGCAAAATGAACTTAAGACGACTGAAATACTTCGTAAAAATCGTCGATATCGGCAGCCTGACTCAAGCGGCAGAAGTGCTGCATATCGCGCAGCCTGCGCTGAGCCAGCAGGTGGCTACTCTGGAAGGCGAGATGGATCAGCAATTATTGATTCGTACCAAACGCGGCGTCACGCCAACGGAAGCCGGAAAAATTCTTTATACCCATGCCCGCACTATTCTGCGCCAGTGCGAACAGGCGCAACTGGCGGTCAACAACGTCGGCCAGACCCTCAGCGGGCACGTTTCCATTGGTCTTGCGCCGGGCACTGCGGCGTCTTCTATCACCATGCCGCTGCTGCAGGCCGTTCGTGCTGAGCTACCGGAAGTGCTGGTCTATCTGCACGAGAACAGCGGTTCGGTACTCAATGACAAACTGCTCAATGGACAGCTGGATATGGCGGTCCTTTACGATCGTTCTCCGGTCGCCGGGATCACCAGCCAGCCGCTGCTGAAAGAAGATCTCTACCTCGTGGGCACCCGCGACTGTCCGGGGCAGAGCGTCGATCTTACCGCCGTGGCAGAAATGAACCTCTATCTGCCGCGTGATTACAGCGCCGTGCGTGTGCGCGTGGATGAAGCATTCTCCCTGCGTCGCCTGACGGCCAAAATCATCGGCGAGATCGACTCACTCTCCACGCTGACCGCGGCCATTGCCAGCGGAATGGGCGTAACCGTGTTGCCAGAATCCGCAGCGCGCTCGCTCTGCAGTGCGGCAAATGGCTGGATGGCACGGATCACCACGCCTTCGATGAGCCTGCCGCTGTCGCTCAACATGTCCGCACGCGGCTCGCTGACGCCACAGGCGCAGGCGGTAAAAGAGATTTTGATGTCGCTGGTCAGCAAGCCATCGCTTGAGAACCGTGAACTCCAGCTCGTGAGCTGATATTCCATAAAAGCATAAGTTGCGGGTTTTTATTATTTGTTCTGCAGTGCGGCTGACTCTAACAATAGCGTTATGTCAGATGCGCCGGAGTGAATCGTGAATTTCCAGCAACTTAAAATTATCCGTGAGGCGGCCAGGCGGGATTACAACCTGACCGAGGTCGCCAATATGCTTTATACCTCTCAGTCCGGCGTCAGTCGCCATATCCGCGAGCTGGAAGAAGAACTGGGGATAGAGATTTTTATCCGTCGCGGCAAACGTCTGCTTGGCATGACGGAGCCGGGCAAAGCCTTGCTGACCATTGCGGAGCGGATCCTCAACGAAGCCAGCAATGTGCGCCGCCTGGCGGATCTCTTCACGAATGACGCCTCGGGCGTCCTCACCATCGCCACCACCCACACCCAGGCGCGTTACAGCCTGCCGCCGGTGATTAAAGCCTTCCGTGAACTTTTTCCTGACGTCCGCCTGGAGCTTATCCAGGGGACGCCGCAGGAAATTGAAGTGCTGCTGCAAAACGGTGGGGCAGATATCGGCATTGCCAGTGAACGCCTGAGCAACGACCCGCTGCTGGTGGCTTTTCCCTGGTTCCGCTGGTATCACAGTTTGTTGCTCCCCGCCGATCATCCGTTGAATCAGGTTTCGCCCCTGACGCTGGAAGACATTGCCAAATGGCCGCTGATTACCTATCGCCAGGGCATTACCGGACGCTCGCGCATTGATGAAGCCTTCAACCGCAAAGGGCTCACGCCGGACGTGGTGCTGAGCGCACAGGACTCTGATGTAATCAAAACCTACGTCGAGCTCGGGCTGGGCATAGGTCTGGTGGCAGAACAGTCCAGTGGCGAACGCGAGGGGGGAGATCTGGTGCGTCTTGATACACGTCATCTGTTTGATGCTAATACCGTATGGCTCGGCCTGAAGCGTGGACAGCTGCAGCGCAACTATGTGTGGCGTTTTATCGAACTTTGCAACTCCGGGCTGTCCGTTGATGAGATTAAACGTCAGGTGATGGAGCCAGAAGAAGTGGCGATTGATTATCAGATTTAAGCCCTTTATAGCACCCGTCTCCGTCGACAAGAAGCAAAGGCCTGCAATTAAAGCAGGCTTTTTTATTGAAACCGTTTAATTTCCTGACCGCTTATTCTTAAGAATACCCTGATTAACAACGATACTTTGTAACGTCATAAGGTTGTCTTATATTTAAATATTTCTCATATTTTCCATTGAGTTACATATAAAAATAAATAACGAAATATGATTCTTTTAGGTGAGGGTAATATTTGCGTGCGGTAAAACTCGCGGTTAAATAAAAGAGTCATTATTTTAAAACTCAACTCATTTAATTGCCGTTATCTGCGGGAAATTTTCTGCCTTATTTATCATTTAAATTTATTAATTTAGATATTGATTGGTTAGCTGTGCTTACAGCTTATCCAGGAAATGCTTACTTAATTACCTGCTAAATTTCAGGTCAATTTTTTGTTATTTTTTCTGGACAAATTTGATTGGGTTGTAATATGTTTGTTTCACCCTGTGATGAAAGGCATGATATTGTGGAATCAAAAAGACTTATTACTTCTGGCAGCAGCTGGGAGGAGGCTTTCGGTTTCTCGCGAGCGGTAGAAGCAGACGGTTGGCTATATATTTCGAAAACGGGACCTCTTAATTCTTGTGGTGAGATTGAATCTGATGATATCTCACTGCAAACTGAATGCGTTCTGAATAAGATCAAGGGGATACTTGAATCCAGTGGTTATGCAATAGACGATGTAATACAAAGCAGGCTGTATCTGACTGAAATTGAAGAATGGCAGCAGGTAGCGCGTATCCATGGGCACTATTTCCGTGATTCCCGACCTGCATTTACGTTATTGCATGTCTTACCGTTTCCCGAGAAAAAAATGAAAGTAGCAATTGATATTGTGGCAAAAAAAAGACAGGGGGCGATTAATGAGTGATATCGCGCAAGAAAATCCGGTTTCGCCGTTATTTATCTGGTTCGCCAGCATCGCGGCGGGTACGGCTATGGCAAATAACTATATTCTTCAGCCCGTATTGCCCGCTATCGCGGCATCTTTGCAGTTGCCTCTGTTTTATACCGGCTTCATTGCGGCGAGCATGCAAATAGGTTATATGTTGGGAATACTGTTTCTTGTTCCGCTTGGAGACAGCGTTAACCGTAAGAAACTGATTATTTCTCAGTTTATTCTCCTCTCACTTGCGCTCTTCGCCGCTTCCCTGACCCGTCAGCCGTTGCTCCTTTTTAGCGCGGGAATAGTGACAGGCGCCATGGCGACAAGCGCAGTGCAACTGAATGCGCTTGGATTTCACATTACGCCAAAAGGCGCTACGGTCGGACTGATCACCATGGGCATTTCGGCAGGAATATTGCTCGCGAGGCTCGTGGGCGGCAGTCTGGCCGATGCGCTTGGCTGGCGAGGGATGCTGGCCATCGTCGCAGCCGTTATGGCCTCCATGGCGCTACTGGCCATCAGATGCCTGCCTGATGTTAAACCCGCAAGGGAGACGGGGTATCTGAGCGTCATGGTGCAATTGCCGGGCTTGCTGCGTAACGTGCGGCTTATTGAATCTGCCGTCACCGGAGGGGCATGGTTTTTCGTCTTTAGCCTGTTATGGGTGACCATCATGCTTCATCTGCAAAGACCGCCACTCCATCTGCCAGCGGGAACAGCCGGATTATTTGGCCTGGCGGGTATCGTCGGTCTTGTACTGGCGAACTATGCGGGGAAACTGGCTGACCGCTTCGGGTGTCGCAGCGTGATTTTTGGCGGAATGGTATTTGTGGTTGCGGGAATAGCCATACTATTTCTTTTTCCTGCGTCCTTACCGGGAATTACGCTGGGCATTATATTATTCGATTTAGGGTGTTTTGCCGCGCAGGTGGCTAACCAGACGCGGGTTCTCGGATTACATCCGGATAAAAGAAGCAGCCTCTATGCGCTTTATATGTTCTTTTATTATGCATTGGGCGCAGCCGGATCCGTTACCGGTCCGTGGGTTTATGAAAGGTGGGACTGGCAGGGCATCTGTTTGCTGAGCCTCGTTATGGTGATGATAGCGATGATAACCACCGCGATGGGGTATTTTAACGAGAACAGCGTCGCCCACGTTTCGAACTAAACACTTTTAATATCAATAAACTCAACGCTAGCATTGGCGGGGATACCCATGTTTATTATTCAGCTTTCGGTAATTGTTTTTGCCTGCTATGTCGTCGGCAAACTTATGGAGCAAATAGGTCAAACACAGGTTATTGGCCATATTGCTGCAGGCGTTTTATTGGGACCGACTTTCTTTCCCGGAATAATGTCTCTGTTCTCATTTCAAACGTCTTTATTTAGCCAGGAGTCGCTGACCACCATAGATAAGCTGGCGAATCTGGGCATGATTCTGCTCATGTTCGATATTGGGTTGTCGCATTTTCATGGTCATAATCATGGCCGTCGTAAGCAGACTATCGCTGCATTGAAAATAGCGTTCCTGGGCATGCTGCTGCCGTTTATCGGTGGCATGTTAGCGGGAAATTCGGTACATGCCGAACTGGCGCCACAAACCGATCGTCTTTTATTTAATATCTTTATGGGAACGGCGCTGGCGGTATCCGCTCTGCCGGTCATTGTGCGAATCATTGAAGATTTAAAAATGCTTCACCTGGCCATCATTCCTCCCGTCATTACCGCTGCCATTCTTACCGATGTGGCAGGCTGGGGGATTTTGGCTTTGGACAGCGTATTTGCCGCGGTTGAAGGAAAATCTGATTCGCTGTGGTCGTATTTGGCGGTCGTGACGGCAGCCCTGGTACTTTATGGGTTGGTGACCGGCAAAGTCGTGGTCCCCCTGCTTATACGCTATGCGCACAGGCCTGAGATGAGATTTCCGGCGATCATTTTTTGGATTTTGGTCAGCGCGTGGGGAGCGGAGTATCTTCACCTGCACAGTGGTTTCGGTGCCTTGCTGGCGGGCAGCATGTTCGCGCGGATCCCCGGGTTAGCGAAGCAATGGCATGCGAGTATGAACGGTTTCATGCACTATCTTTTACTTCCCGTGTTGTTTGTCAGCGCCGGTCTGAAAACGCATTTCGACTTCAGTATGGCAACGCAGGACATTGCCTGGATAATTGGGTTCACCTTACTGGCATTTATAACCAAATTCAGTGGTGCTCTGCTCGGGGCGCGTATTTCAGGATATTCCCTTCGTGAAGCCTCCATGATTGGCGCGCTCATGAATACGCGTGGTCTGATGGAGCTGGTTGTGCTGTCTATCGGGCTCGAATTGCATCTTATTTCACAACGCGTCTACTCCATTATGGTCATCGTGGCGCTCGTGGTAACGGCAACCACACCGCCAATATTACGTTGGTTAAATAAAGAATCATCTTCCGCTGTAGTAAATAAAACACTTGAAAACATTAAAGGGTAAAATTATGAAACTGGATATGCCTGTAATTGTCGATCGTATTAAAGAAATCATCGCTGAACGTATTGGTCTGGATGTCGAACGCGAAGATATTGCTGACGAGACCGGTCTCGCCTCAATGGTAGGAATGGATTCTATTGGATTTGTAGAATTACGCTTCCAGTGTGAGGAAGAGTTTAATATTAAAGTTGAAGATAAAGAGTTTTCGCCCGCGAATTTTTATTCGTGCCAAACCCTTTCGCGTTTCATTATGAATAAGCTTGGAGCCTGAGAATGTTAACGCGAGCAGAAGAATGTGCCGCATTTTTTCCCTATGAGCCTGCCGGTTTATTTTCTCCGGTGCAGGCAACGTCTGCGGTGGGGACCAGCGGCACTGAAGGAGAGAGTTATCAATACTATGTCGATTACTGGCAGCGGCAGAGTCTGGAACCCGGTCGGGTGGTGCTGATAGCGATGCCGAACTGCCCGGACTTGATGTATATGTTCTTTGCTGTCCTCAACAGTGGCTTTGTGCCTGCGCTGATCCCGCCGCTCACGCCAGCAGAACGCATCCTGCAGATGCTTGAGGACTTTGCGGCGGGGGCGCTGGTGCGAACGCCGGTTCAGCCAGGACGATGGCAGGAGCTGGGCGTAAGCGCAGCTGAACCCCTCGGGCGCTGGCAGGTGGGAAAATGCCGTGATGGCGGACCCGTACTGACACAGCCGGGGCAGGTCGTGATAGCCACGTCCGGCACGTCGTCGTCGTTCAGCAGCGGCTGTGTCCATCATTTTGATTCGCTGCGGCGTAACGCGCTGCGTCATGCCAAAAGTATCGGCATGAGCGCCAGCGACAGGGTATTGATCAGTTTGCCGATGTGCTATTCCACCGCGCTGGTTGCCCAGATGATTGCTGCCCTGGAGACGGGCTGCGAAATTGTTATCAGTGGACCTCCGTTTTCTGTACCCCATTATCTGGATGATTTACAGCGATACGGCGTGACCCTCAGTTCGCTCACGCCCGTATTGCTGCGCCAGTTGAACGCCTGGGAAACAACGCTTCCGCCGGGGTTAAACAAACTGACGATTGGGGGCGATTTGGCTGCGCCGAATGAGGTGGAAGCCTTTTTACTCCGACAGCCATGGCTTGAGTTATATCTGACTTATGGCATCAGTGAGGCCGGACCGCGGGTGTCGACATGCCCGGCTCATCTGCTGGGGAGAGGATATTATGCGTCAGCCGGACGTCCTATTGACCAGACGGACGTTCGTATCCTGCCCGGTGCAGACGGCCAGGACGGGCAGGGGGAGTTGCTAATTAGTTCTGATACGTTGCTCGTCAAGCGCATTGGGCGCGGTAACCGACAAACGTTCATTGAGCTTGATGGCAAACGCTGGCTTCGCACCGGAGACATCTTCTTCCAGGACGCTGATGGGTTCCTGTTTTTCAAAGGCAGAATCAGTGATTTTATTGTTATCAGGGATGAGAAAGTCAATATCGGCGCCGTTAAGCAGCTGTGCCGGGAAATTAAAGGGGTGATGACCTGCAAGACCCAAATTGTCAATGAAGGGGATCAAATTGCGGGATTCGATATTGTTTTGACCTGCGATGAATCAGTGATCAATGAAACCAATTGCCAGCAGCACAGTGCCAGCCTGCTGAAAAAGCTCAAACGCCATGAACGGCCACGTAATATAAACTTTGTTTATTGTGGCGCGGCCTCTTTAACACAATATAAGTAAGGTGATGTTATGAATGATGAACTTCGGGAACTGGCACGGGCAGTCATTGAAAAATATCACCTGGCGAGCCTTGATGATATTCTACGTGAAGTTCCAAAAACAATGTGCCATGTCCTTCAGGAATCAGATGTGTTTGAAACATGGCCGGCAGACATCGTTCGCCTCAAATTTCCTGAGGAGCATTGGGATTATTATATTTCACGTTACGAGCATTTTCGCGACGAGGTCATACGTAACCTGACACCTCAGGATTATCTTCGTGAAATGCTGGGTCAAACACAGCGCTTGCCCTGCTTCTGTTCGGAAATGGCCGATGTCTCGGCAATACTGTATAGCCAGATAATCAACAAGCCAGTGTATTCTCTTCGGAATATTTTTGTGAATTATCTTTATTTGCCCCGCCCCTGGCATTGTATTAATGCAGTGGTGGAAGATAATCGCATTCGATATTTTGATATTTCTGCTTATGCACAGGTTCTGGACCGTAAAAGAAGGAAAGTGGTTAAGCCTGCCGAGCTCGAAGGATTTGATGCGACAGACATCGCATTTGATTTTATTGAAAGTCCACGCTGGCTACAAAAAGAACCTTATCAACGAAAGATAGAATTAACGGCAGGCGAGATTAAAGATAATTTTTCTCCTTCTCCGCTTGAAGATAAACCTTCAAACGAATTTTTTCGCGCGTTCCACTGATATATCGTTAATTCACTTTAACCAGCTTACCGTACTATTTTGCGGTAAAGGAAAAAATGATGACTACTACAACGTATGTCGCCAATGTTGTCGGCATGGGATGGACAACTGCGTCTGGCGATCGTATCGAGGATGTTTTCCAGACTTTACTGGAAAAACAAACCGGTATTGCGCCTGCGCCATCGGATCGAAGCTTGCGTACCGATCTGGCCGCCATGCTGCCGGGTGAATGGCCTGCCGAAATGCGCGAAAAATTGATCGCTCTGACGAAACGCACGGCCCGCCAGGCGCTAGAGGATTCGGGTGCAGCAGAACCTGTGCCGGAGGAGCGACGCTTTTTGATTGTCGGAACCAGTCTGGGATTCCGCCTCGACAGCGAGGCGTTTTGCCGGGAGCCGCTCGACGGCTGGGTCAACGAGGTGGCGGAGTCGCTGGGAATGGAAGGGATAGCCCTTTCTACCGCCTGCTCCTCGGGCTCGGATGCTCTTCTTTTGGGGGCGCATTTAATTGCAACGGGGCAAGCCGATCTGTGCCTGTGCGGCGGCGCCGATATTCTTACTGATTCAAAACGTCTGGCCCATAGCGCATTAGGCACGCTCTCACTTTCTACCCTGAAATCGTTCGATGCTACACACGAAGGAACCATTCTCGGAGAAGGGGCCGGTTTTCTGGTGCTGCAACGAGAAGGCGGCTCTGCACCACGCGTGCTGGCAAGGCTTGTCGGTGCTGGGGCGTCTAACGATGCGGCAGGCTTGACTGCGCCGGATGAGCAAGGCAATGGCATCCGCCTGGCATTGCAGCGTGCCCTGACGCAGGCGGGACTTGAACCTGGCGATATTGCGCTTATTAATGCGCACGGTTCGGGTACCCTGACCAACGATCGGGTTGAAAGCAATGCCTATAACCAGTTTTTCACACATCGTCCCTGGGTCTTCGCGACGAAGGGCAATTTTGGCCATACGCTGGGGGCGACAGGGGCGCTGGAAGCCATCGCGCTCATTCATAGCCTCAATGCGGGCACGATCCCCCCGGTGTATGAACTGAAAAAGCCGATTGATGGCCTGCGTTTTAATTTACCTGCCGCGCAGCCTCAGCCCTTAACGGGAAAGACCGGGTTAAGCATGACGATTGGGTTTGGTGGTTTTAACACCTGCCTGATATTTACCGTAATGTAAAAGGTGGGGCAGCTAATGAAGATCGTTTCTACGAGTACAGCACGCTCATTAATCTGGTCAGATTTAGATGAGACCTTGCGCCGGGGGCTAAAAACAGCCGACCCATTGTCTTTAAATGTGCTGTTTACTGTCGATGAACTTTATCAACAGCACAAGGGATTGCTGAATAATCATCTTGAAAGCGTCGGGGTTATTCAGTTTGGCACGGCATTCCCGGTGAATACCAGCGAGAAAATTATTCATGACATGGCAATAAAATCGCGCGTCTCTCCGGTCGATTTTATTAATGCCAATGTTGGGGCACCTATTTCCATTTGCTGTACGCGCTATCGCTTTCAGGGACCCACCATGGTACTGACAATGCCGCAGCGCACTGGCAAAGAAATTGCCCTGTCTCTGGCGAGAGAATGGTTAACACAACAGGCAACATATCTTTTTCTGATTCAGGCAGATCACACGCGTGAACATGAAATCGAAATAACAACTCAGTTAGTCACTCAGTAATATTATTAAGGGTAAAGCAATGAAACAAAGTCATTATGATGTGGCCATCATCGGGAGCGGTATTGCAGGAACCATGCTCGGCGCTATTCTGGCAAAACAGAAATTAAACGTGGTAATTATTGATGCCGGTACCCATCCTCGCTTTGCCGTCGGGGAATCGATGGTGCCGGAAAGTGCTGTATTGTTGAAAATTCTGGCGCGTCAGTACAATATTCCTGAGCTGGCGTGGCCGGGGGAAATTCACGCGCTGATGGAAAATATTGGTACGTCGAGCGCCGGTATTAAACTGGCGTTCAGCTTTGCATGGAACGGTAAGAATAAAGCGCATAATCCCCAGGACGTTGTGTCGACACCGGTATTGTCGCCGGAAGCGCATCTGTTCCGTCAGGATATTGATGCCTATTATCTGGCGCTGGCCGCACGTCTGGGGGCCGATATTCGCCAGCAAACCCGCATCCAGTCGATTGAAGAAACCGGCGACGGGATGCTGCTGGATCTGGGAAAAGAGCAGATAAAAGCCAGGTACGTCGTGGATGCAGCAGGCTATCGTTCACCGGTTGCCGATAAGTTTGGTCTGCGCGAGGGTGCACGTGAGATGCAGAGCCGTACGCGTTCGTTGTTCACCCATATGACAGGGGTCAAACTGTATGAAGACGTCATCGCCTCAACGGACGTGACCGGTTCGCCGACCCCGCTCTCACAGAGCACGCTGCACCACATGTTTGAAGGCGGATGGCTGTGGATTATTCCGTTCAACAACCACCCCTATTCGACCAATACCTTATGCAGCGTCGGCCTGCAGTTCGATATTGATAAACATGGTCCCGCAGGCGATCCGGAAGAAGAGTTTACCCGTTTTCTCGATGAGCACCCCTCCGTTGCCCGTCACTTTGAGAGCGCGGCACGGGTACGCGAATGGACCGTTGCACCTCGTCTGAATTACACCAGCCGCGAAAGCGTAGGGGAGCGTTATTGCCTTTTAGGCCATGCAGTGGGCTTTGTCGATCCGCTGTTCTCGCGCGGGTTGGTGAATACGTTCGAATCGATTCTGCGCGTCGCGCCTAAAATTGTTCGTGCCGTCAGACAGGATGACTGGTTAGCAGCGAATTTCGCCAGCTATCAGGATTACAGCCTGGAAGTGGTGAAGGTAAACGACAGGCTGGTGGCAAATTCATTCACCGCATTTGATAGCTTCCCACTGTGGAATGCGTGGTTCCGTATCTGGATTAGCGGCAGTTACATCGGCGTGTTGCGTCTGCGTAAAATCCTCAGCGACTATCAGCAGCACGGTGATGACGAGCGGCTTGAGAAGGAATTTGAAAGCGCAACCTATCCGGGACATCTTTCCATTGAGAGCCCTTACTATGAGGCTATTTTCGATAAGGCCTGCGAAACAATGGAAGCCTATCGCGCCGGTAACCTTCCAGAAAAAGAGGTAATCGCTACGCTTCATTCGCTTTTTGCTGACAACCGCGAGCATTTCCCCATCGATTTCTCTGATTTCACCAATCGTTACCTGTCCCGGGCAACGGAGGAATTTGCCGATTCTCTGTTCTACTGGGCTCATAACGCGCCTGGCGGAATCGGGCACTTGTTCGACCGCGGAGATAAACCGGTCCGTTTCGATTTCCTCGATCCTTACCGCTATGGCGATCGTCAGCAGTTAAACCAGCATGCAGATGCCATGTTGCAACAGGCGCGTCATCAATAACCTGACGGGCGGTTGTTCCGACCGCCCCCTGAGGAGAGCGTTATGGATACTGTAGTCGAGCAGCTTTTGCAGCGACGGGAGGGTGCCGTCGCCCGTGGTATTAACCAGATGCATCCGGTTTATATTCAACGAGCGGAAAATGCGGTGATGTATGACGTCAACAACCGTCGCTACATTGATTTTTCCGGCGGCATTGCCGCGCTCAATACCGGCCATCTTCATCCCAACGTCATCGCGGCCGTTGAGCGCCAACTGCACCAGTTTACCCACAGCTGTTTTGCCGCCACCCCTTATGAATCGTATATCGCGGTGTGTGAACGTATTAACGCCTTAATGCCTGGAGATTTTGACCGACGGAGTTTTCTCCTGACGACGGGGTCCGAAGCGGTGGAAAGCGCGCTTAAGGTTGCCCGCGTGGCCACGCGGCGAAGCGGTGTGATTGTTTTCAGCGGTGCCTATCACGGGCGTACGTTTATGACCCTCGCGATGAACGGCAAAATTGCGCCCTACAGCCAGGGGATGGGGATTATGCCCGGCCCGGTCTTCCGGGCACCCTTCCCGCAGGGAGAGACGGAGCGTGATATTGCTCAGGCGCTGGCGGGCCTCAAGACGATATTAACGAGCGACATTGCCCCCCAGGATGTGGCCGCCATCGTCATTGAGCCCGTTCAGGGAGAGGGCGGGTTTTACGTCGTGCCGCCTGCGTTTATGCGTGCTCTGCGTGAACTCTGTGACCGGGAAGGCATCGTGTTAATCGCGGATGAAGTTCAGTCTGGCGCGGGGCGCACGGGGACGTTCTTTGCTATGGAACAAACCGGTGTTGACGCCGATTTAATTGTGTTCGGTAAATCCGTTGCCGGCGGGCTTCCGCTGTCTGGCGTGGTGGGCCGTGAGTCGCTTATCAACCAGGTGGCACCGGGCGGTCTTGGTGGAACCTGGGCAGGCAACCCGCTTTCCTGCGCGGCGGCGCTGGCGGTACTTAAGCTCTTTGAAGAGACGGACCTGCTGGGCGCAGCCCGGCGTCTGGGTCAACGTCTGCGCTCCGCCTTAGTATCCATTGTCAGCCCTCTGTCGATTGGCTATGAGATACGCGGGACTGGCGCCATGATTGCGCTGGAGCTTTTTTCTCTGGAGCATGGAGAGCGAACGCCGGCGACCGGGCTTATCGATCGGTTAGTCAAAAGCTGTGCCCGTGAGGGGCTTATTCTTCTTAAATGCGGCAAACAGGCAAATGCTATCCGCTTTTTAATGCCGCTAACGATTGAAGACAGCGTTCTGGATGAAGGGCTGACAATTTTTGCCGGCGCGCTGCAGCAGCAGGTCGCGTCTTCAGGCTTAGCAGAGGTGAAATAATATGGCGCAGTTTGATAGCCGAACATTACGGAACGTATTTGGTCAATTCGCAACTGGCGTGTGTGTCGTGACCATGATGGATAAAGATAACAATTTCCATGGGCTAACCATCAGCAGCTTTAACACCGTCTCCCTGGAACCCCCGCTGGTGCTCTGGAGCCTGCGCAAGCAATCCTGGTACGCTCAGCATTTTCTGGAGGCGGACGCCTTTGCGATAAATGTCCTGTCGGGCCATCAGCATCAGGTTAGCGATATTTTTGCCAGCGCGGGGAGCGACAAATTTCATCGCGTCGATCACCGGGTCAGCGGCTTTAAACTGCCTTTGATTGACGGGGCACTCGCGCATCTTGAATGCAAAATGTGGCGTCAGGTAGACGGTGGCGATCACTGGATATTCATCGGTGAGGTGGTGGATTCGTTACATACTGAAGGTGAACCGCTCATCTTTTTCAACGGTCGCTATGCCACCACCGCGGGTCTGTCGATTCCTGCCTAAAAAAAAGGGGCTGAAAAGCCCCATAACACGCCGAGCGAAGCGTTAACTAAAAGGGTATTTTTTAAATGCCGCCTGGTTTTCGAAAACGTCGGCAACCGCCTGAATCTTTTTAAAATCCCCGGCGTTAACGACGTGAGGGATCATTGACTGAATAAATGTCCAGATAACCGTACTGGTGACAGCAACCTGATCGGCCACCGCATTTTCCGGACGGGCTTCCAGCAGCGCGTTCCATTCCCGACAGGCAGCCAGCAGCTGGACGGTAATACGTTCTATCCACGGATTATGTTGTTTCTCCGCCGGGCGCAGGTTGTGTTCGTACACATTTTGCACAGCTTTCTCCGCGGCGGCGAGGATAAAGCCCAGCGTCTGGAGATCGTTCGCCAGTGCATCCGGTGTCACGGGAAGGAGTCTCCGTTCAGGCGCGGCCTGAGCCTCAAAATAATTCAGTATGAGAGACGAGTCCATCAGACGTGTTCCATTCTCCAGAACCAGCGTTGGCGCTTTTACCGCAGGGTTAATCCGGGAAAATTCCTCAAATGTGCTGAATACGGACAACGGCTGGCTTTCAAACGCAACGCCATAAAGTTCCAGGGAGACCGCCACGCGGCGTACATAAGGAGAATCCATCATGCCAATCAGCTTTATCATGATTCCAGTTTTCCTGTCTGTGTGAAAAAACGCTTCATTGAAGATGATAAACAGACATTACAATAAATTCGTTATGGCGAATATCATCAGTATCTTACGGCCTGAGTTAGTATTACTGACAGATTGGCCGGTTAGCGTTTATCAGATTCAGTCTATGAGGGAGTGGTTTCATGTCGGATTTTCCACCTATCGCAAGTTTGCGTAGTTTTGAAGCTGTGGCTCGCCTTGGCAGCGTAACGCTTGCGGCGAAAGAGCTTCACGTTACCCATTCCGCCATCAGCCAGCAGATTAAAGTGCTGGAGGAAATGGTGGGGGTGAAGCTGTTTATCCGTCATGGGCGAGGGGTGCAGATCAACGAAGAGGGGCGTCTCTACGCGTTACAGGTGCGCGAAGCGCTGAATCATATCGCAGATGCTACCCGGTTAGTGCAGGTGAAACCGAGAATACTGGAACTGACGCTGGCGATGGTGCCGTCTTTTGGTTGTCACTGGTTGTTGCCGCGTCTGGAGCGGTTTCGGGAAAAATATCCACACATCACGCTGCGGATCCAGGCCAGTCTGACGATCACCAGCATGCAGCAGGAAGGGATAGATGTGGCGATACGCATGGGGAAAGGTAACTGGGAAGGAAGCGACTGCCATTATCTGTTTTCAGATGAACTGATTGTGGTTGCAGCACCCGGTTATAACGGCGGCATCCTCCCGGCAACGCCAGCAGAGGTGGCAAAGAGTAAAATCATATTCTCCATGGAGTCGTGGAAAACCTGGTGTTTCAATGCGGGACTGGAAAAAGATATTGTGCCCGGCGGGTTATGCATTAACGACTCAAATTTAGTCCTTGAGGCTGTCAGACTCGGTAAAGGTATCGCGCTGGAACGTCGCTCTCTGGTACAGGATGCCATCACCCGGGGCGAACTGGTCCAGCTTACCCCTTTCACTGCACCTTATCCCTGGCCTTACTGGCTGGTGACATCGCAGTTAACGGAAGCGAAACCGGAGGTGGCTCTCTTTAGTGAGTGGCTGGATGAGGAAGTGGCGGCCTGGCGTCAGTTGACAGGGACTGTGGAAAGTAACGGCTAACAGAAAAGCAAAAAGCCTGCTCTAAAAGCAGGCTTTTCAAATTTGGCTCCTCTGATTGGAATTGCCTTTGCCATTAACTGGCTGATTGGTAAGTCAATCCTAAACGGTTGGGTTGTCAAGACCACCAGAATGACCACCATTTCACTACGGAACTAATGACATATTTAGGCACTGGCTTTAGCCAATTGATCACCAGCAAACCACGCCAATTATGGTGCAGGCACAATAGTATCCGCTCCGAACCAATTCCCAAGTGTTGCAAGTGCCTCAGGAGACAAAGCTTGTGTAAACAAGATTGCAAGGCGCTATGAATCGCCACGGGTTTAACAGACACCTCAGAGTCATTTAAGATGACTTAAAGAGAGGTGCCCATGAGCGGTAAACGTTATCCCGAAGAGTTTAAAATTGAAGCAGTCAAACAGGTTATTGATCGCGGTCATTCTGTTTCCAGCGTTGCAACACGTCTCGATATCACCACCCACAGCCTTTACGCCTGGATAAAGAAGGACGGTCCGGACTCATCCACTAATAAAGAACAGTCAGATGCTCAGGCCGAGATCCGCCGACTCCAGAAGGAGTTGAAGCGGGTTACTGACGAACGGGACATATTAAAAAAAGCCGCGGCGTACTTCGCAAAGCTGTCCGACTGAGGTACGCCTTTATTCGTGACAACTCCCGTTGCTGACCTGTTCGTCTGCTCTGCAGGGTGCTGGATGTTTATCCCAGTGGCTTTTACGCCTGGTTTAAGCAACCGTATTCTCAGCGCCACCAGGTAGATCTGAGACTGACGGGACAGATCAAACAGTTCTGGCTGGAGTCCGGTTGCGTTTATGGTTATCGCAAGATCCATCTGGACTTACGGGATAGCGGGCAACAGTGCGGAGTGAACAGAGTCTGGCGAGTGATGAATCGTGCCGGGATAAAGGCTCAGGTCGGGTACCGGAGCCCGCGGGCACACAAAGGCGAGGTCAGTATCATATCGCCCAACAGGCTCCAGCGACAGTTCAATCCGTATGCTCCGGATGAGCGTTGGGTAACGGATATAACTTACATCAGGACCCACGAAGGCTGGCTGTATCTTGCCGTGGTTGTTGATCTGTTCTCACGCAAAATTATCGGCTGGTCAATGCAATCCCGGATGACAAAGGACATTGTCCTGAATGCGCTTCTGATGGCCATATGGCGACGTAATCCTCTAAAACAGGTGCTGGTTCATTCAGATCAGGGCAGTCAGTACACAAGCCATGAGTGGCAGTCATTCCTGACATCACACGGCCTGGAGGGCAGCATGAGCCGTCGCGGTAACTGTCACGATAATGCGGTTGCAGAAAGCTTTTTCCAGTTGCTGAAACGCGAACGGATAAAGAAAAAGATCTACGGAACACGGGAAGAAGCCCGCAGCGATATTTTTGATTACATCGAAATGTTTTATAACAGTAAGCGTCGGCATGGTTCGAGCAATCAGATGTCACCGACAGAATATGAAAACCAGTATTATCAACGGCTCAGAAGTGTCTAGATTATCCGTGGCGATTCAGTTATTACATTGCATGTGAACTTCATTCTTCTAATAGCTTAGTTGTTCACAATGCCTCAGGTCCTATATTATTACCTGAGGCATTGAAACTTTACTCTGTCAGTGAGACATTATGCACATCATCCAGCTGAACCTGACATTCCTTCCATCGACGCACAAGCGTAGCCACACAGGGATTGCCCGCTAGTTGATTCATTCTGACCCAATCAACATCAACTAGTCCGGCAAGAAGTTCGGAATTAAGTTCACCCTGCAATGCATGCCATTGGCGAATACTGGGTTGACGTTGAATAATAGGTTGAGGGGAGGAAAGACTGCCAACAATGACGTAATTTTGCTCTGGATCATGCCAGAGTCGTGTAATACCTGGTACGTTCTTGAGCCAGTTGCGAGGATCGCCTAAAGGTAAATCGAAGACACGAGATAATAATTTATTCCATGATGCTATTAATGATGTACTGGCTCTTTTTACTGATTTTTTAGCGACTTCCACCATAAGCGCATTTTTCTTTTCAGGCCATTGGGAAAAAACATAATTTTTTAAAACATCATAAGTGACATTGAATTCATTGTCGGAATAATATTTTTTTAAAGCACATTTCCATAGGTCACACAACAACTCTAGTTCACGAAGTAACGTATTTTTATTTGTATCGGATAATTCACCTTCTTCAGTAAGGTGGTCTATATGAAACATTAGTTCATCCATTTCAGGTAATAACCATTTATTAAGAGGGAGTTGTTGCCGTTGAGAATCCAGAATAGTCATTAAATCGTTTAATTTCTCCGGAAGCATGTGAGGTGCTCCATATTGTGGATCCTGAAGGAGGATAGTCACTTCTTCCGTTTTGTGAATTATCACCGTCAACCGATTAATAAATCGAGTCAACTTCTCTGCTTCATTCCAAATCCCTTGTGTAATATCTTGGGGGCGATAATGGTAAGGCCACTTTTCGTTAAGCAAAGCGAGTAGTGCTGTTACAGAGGTATCAAATGAACAGAGTATATTATCACAGGCTGAAACAGCATCTGGCATAGCTGGGTGGAAAGGTAATATTATTGGGCGGTCTTGTTTAACAGTAAACAAACAGCCATTAGTGATTACAGCGAGACTGCTAGTGAGTAGATCCTTCTGCTGCGGAAGCGTCACACTAATTTTGGTCTCATTACATAGCAGCAAATGCTTCAGGGCTAATTCTTTATATACAATTTCAACATTACGTGCCAAAGATTCTTGAGCCGCTTTTTTCTCAAAATCACTGATACTATAATCATAGTAACGAGAATCTGTGGCAGGAATAAGCCTCGTGTCACCGTCAGGGGTAAACTGTTCTATTAGTAAGTTATCCGCAATTGGGTCGGCTGTGAGATCAAAAGGATTAACATTAATATGCTGGCAGGCAGCTTTTGTTCTTAATATTTTTGTCAACGGATAGCGATCGTCAATGATACCCGGAGTCTGATCCAGCAAAACAAGTAGACACTGTGATCCATCAATATCTATGTTCACAATCTGATCCGGTTCTATATTAGGTAGTAATGACATGCGTGCATCAGGATATTTTTCATTCAGCAGGGACTGAATGTTATTAACAATGTATTGTGGGGATACATTTTTCGAAAAACGTAGATCAAGAACCTTTATCTCTTTGTCAAGCTGCACACTTGGGAATTTAGCCTTGTCAGCTGTTTTGAATTTTGTTTTAAGCGGTAAAGGGCGTAACTTAAGTACTACTGGAGATAATCCGAAGCCAAATTTTCTTGCTTGCTCAATAAATTCATTTTGAACGGGTTGAAGGATCCAAGGCCAGCTATTTTTGAGTGAGGTTGAAGACGAAAGGTCGAGAAAAGGGCGTAGCTTGCGTTTATCTTTATTTTTGGCTACTTCACGGTAAATTTGAGATTTAGGTTTTGTCGTTTTTTCCGCTTTCCAGCGGGCAAGAACATTATTTTTATCATAAATCCATAATGGTTGATGAGTATTAAATAATTCGTCTTTTATATCGACTGGACGTAGTGGAACATTTTTATGAAATAATATAACCTCAGTGATATTTTTATCGCTTCTTTGTTGAGTGCGACAGTCCAGACTAATTGCATTGATACCGCAACTATTCTTACTTTTCCAGACGTCAGTCTGTAGTAATGGGCATCCCAGTGTATGGCTACCTTTGCAATGTGAACCAAAGGCGGAGACTTTACGCATGATAAGTCGGATCCATACTGGATTCAGCATAGCCTCGTAATGGACACGCGTTGGCTCAACAATAATCCCATCACCATTTTTTATTATTGGTGGCTTGTCTTGCTCTGAGTCCAAAGCAACGTATAGTCCAAATTGATCCTTATGAGATTTCATCAAATAAGGATAATAACGACTGCCTAACTCATCATCAATTCGGCTTTGCCATTCATTCCAGCGATAGTTTTTACTTAACGGATAATGATAGACAACTAGTTTTTCAGCTTTCTCCCGATCGATCTCGTTGTCCCGGTAAATCATGTGTGAAAGAGGGAGAGAACGGATTATTTCGTCATTACATTTCGCCATGATGTTATGCTCTTTCCATAATGTTTTGATTGATGATTTTTTTGAGTTGCCCGAATCCGGGGGTTTCCACTGAAATGGTGTCTGGGGTCACGCATCCGCCGAGAATCAGAATGTCCGCCTCATAAGGATTTTGAACAGGGGTTAATTGGTGAGAGAAACCCAGTAATTGACTATCAGCATGTGGAGCAACAAAGTTGGCGATAACCAATTTGGTTTTATTACCCTCGATAGCGCGAATTTGTGCCAGTTTTTTACTCAGACCCAGAGGGGTATGCTCTTGATTTGCGCCAGATGCCAACCATTGTTGATATTCTTCATCTGCCTTATCGAGAGTATCTTGTCTCCAAAACTTAGCATCCACACGATAATCAGAATTTTTTATGATGAAATCATACTGCTCAAAAAGCCGGTGATTGCTCACTTGGCTGGTGGTAATGATGCTCTCTGAATAAAGAAGTGCCCGGATAGCTTCTTCTCCCAGACGTCCCATCAGCAGGCGTTGTATAACTAGTGGATGGAATGCGTAATGCTCTTCCAAATCGTTCGCGAAGGGCATAATAGACGTTCTGTAACCCTTACGGTTGAACCAGTCAGTAATGACAGGATGACGTTGGATATACTGATACAGTTTCTGAGGGTTGTATTGGCGCAGCCCTTCTGCTGTTTTGTCAAAAAACTGCCATGTCTGTGGGGAGTACCAGATTTTGCCGTCAGTATTAGCTAATTTCGGTTTTTCAAAGCAAGCCCATTTATATAATTCAAGATCAATATCGAAAGCGTTTTTTCCCGGTTTCCAGGCTAAATCATGTTGAAGTACTGCTTTACCGAGTTGTCGCCAGAGTAATGGGATGTCATCTCTTGGGGTTGACTGTTCCCGTAACAACCGAATAGCCGGAACTAGTCGCTGATCGATATAATCCACTGCTAGTTTTCCAGGCTGTGTCGGCGTCATGAGCTGGCTGAAGAAATTATTCTGTGTCAGTTCATCTCGCTCCCGAAGTGTATCCAGTAATTGACGATTGAGTGCCGAAAGCTGTCGACGATTTGATGTATAGATAGGTAATGAAGCAAAGCGGGACAGGTCTTTTGCTAGTTCAGCATCAAGGTGAATCTCAGCGTTGGGTACTTCACACCAGGCTCTCTCAATACGACCAACCTGCTGTTGAACATTGGCTGCCGTATTTTTTATATAATCGCTGGTTCTCTTATACTCTCCGTTTAACCGGGAGATTTCGTTCTTCCTGTTCAACATCAGTGGCAGAATGAAGCGCTGATGCTGTTTACGTGAAATTTCCCCTGCTCGTAGTAGTTTTTCCAGATTGCGTAACTGGAACCCTGCATGTGCCATATCATCATTGCTATCTGCACTGGTCTGGAAAGCGGAAAAGTAAAAATGCCGTGATTCCAGTAAATATAAACAGGTCAAATCCATATTTTTGCCGGATTCGGGCAGGCTGAAATCCAGATTTATACCGTTGGTGGCAGAGGCAATTTGTGTCAGCACAATAACAATACGTCGGGAAGCAAATGCAGCCTGATAGGCATCACTGAAGCCCTTTTTTTTCTGACATTCTGCGGTTAACAGACAGATTAGTGCGGGCTCGTTATGTATAGTCAACGGGATAAATACATCAGTAAAATTCTTTAGCAGAAGATTGTCGGATAAAGGTGGATCCAGCTTTAACCATGTGAGGCAATCTCTGCTTTGTGTCGCTATTGCAGCGGTTAGCCATTTTCTTAAATAAGATATGGAATTAACAAAAGCCAGATGCCCTCGGTGCTGAGGCCTTTTTCCTGCTAGATCCAGCACATCAAGCAGTTTAAGTAGAATATTCTGGCGATACTCTGATTCGAAATCTGTTGAAGGTTCATCATCATTCTGGAAAAAATCGGGGGGCAGAGAAGCGAGAAGATCAGCTGAATGCGGGCTGTTCTTTGTTCTATTAAAATCATGGATCTCAGTATTCAGTTGTGTCTTTCTGATGCTTTCCTTGTTGCTATTGATTTCTTCAATCGCGGTATTTTGTAACTGAAGGTCATCATCGGTTTGAACATAGGGCACCGGTTCTTTAAACCAGGAATCAGGTCGGTTTTCAAAAGTAGTTCCGAGAAAGCTTTCCGTAACTATAGGGTTACGTGCTTCTGCAATATAGCGTAAGGCTGAGTTTATCCACCGGACATCAAAGTGGTTGCAGGCTCTTTCAATATATGATGTGGCCGACAGTGCAAAAACGAGATTACGGCTGGCTAGTGATAGTAGTAAACCTTCTGCTGTTGTTGGCAAGAACGCACGCTTGATCTGTATTCGTAATGGATCGATATCGGTATCCACAACATTTTGTTTCAGCAACCAGTTAGTTAACCCAAAAATACTGGCATGTGTATTGGGCAAAATATTACTTTTTCTTAGTTCCCGCAGTTCAGGCAGATCAGTACGTGGTAACAAAAACCGAGACATATTTGGCAGGGTTGAACCATAATATGACGGTCTGTAGTCATTAACCGGGTCGAATAGAAGTCGGGTTAACTTTTTGATGTATTCATACGTTTCATCTTCGCTGGCTGTCAGGTCCGTTAACATCAGACTGAACTTTCGAATAAACTTTTCCATCAGGCGTAAAAAATCACTGATGTCGATAGGCTGATGGTTATTCTGAAATGAGGAATTTGGTCTGATAACTTCGTAGCCATGTTCGGCCTGTCGCATTATAAGGCGCTCACTGGTTACCAGTTGATCGGAGCGAAATAAATAATGTTCACCGAAGGGTTTATTATCCAGATATCGTTGCAGAGGAATTACTAGCGATCTGGCATGTGTTAAATCAATTTTTTTCCTTTTAAGGCAACATCTAGTTCGTTAATAAATGTCCCAAGACGTTCACGGATCATCGGTGCAGGTGCTGTTTCAACATACTGCATACGTTGCAGTAATCTGCGTCCCCCCTCGAGTAACTGCCCCAAGCATTCAGGCGGTTCCTGAACCCATTGAGCTTGAGCCAGATATTCCTGTAGTACCTCAGCCTGATAATCAAATTCATCAATAAAAATGACATAATTGCGCAGCTCTTTGCTTGACATTCGTACTTTGCGCCGCCCATCGTAAAATGATGAAATAAGCTTTTGGGTTGTCATAATCAGCAGGTGTTGTTTTTCGTCGCGCCAGGCGATGGCGGGCAGAATGCGTCTGACCCAGGCATGACGACGGAAGTCATCAACTCGTTGCCTGGCGGCCTGTAAGAGTTCATGTTCTTCACCATATTTTTCTTTTTGCTTCCTGGCTTCTTTTTCCAGCAATTTGATATTTTGAATTAACGATATCTCAACTGCCGCACATAATTTTATTAACGCCTCTTTTTCACTGGCGATAGCTGCACGTAAATGTGCCGGGTATCCTTTTAATGATTTATTGATATATAGTATATTCCTGCAATTCTTACGCAGTTTGTCTGCAACATCTGGGCCGACAAACAAGTTTTTTTCCTCAAGTTCGTTAATGGAATTAAAGGGATCCGGGAGTGAACCTGTAGAAATATCTTTCTCATGAGGTAGCGGCGTAGCCTCGATTGCAGAAATAATTTGTTCATCCTGCGCATAAAGAACACTAACGTTAAATGGTTTTCCATTGCTGTCTTTGTGCGAAGCTGTTTTTTCGTAAATGTCGTGGAGTATATTCCAACGATGGGTAACCAGAATGGCCTGAAAGCCTATTTTTTTTATTGTCTCCAACGCCGGAGATACATTATCGGCGAAACCAGAACGGTAGAGAGCACTAGTTTTTCCACTGCCCGTGGGCCCCTGTAACTGACAAAAACCGGCAATGTGTTTCGTTGTCCTGGATTTTTTTGCTTGGGATAACGTATGTTCGATAACGGCATTATAGGAACGAAGTAAAGGGGGATTCACATATCACCTCATCTATCTCGACTTTTTGACGACTAATATTTCAGCAATTTATGTTACGCCGCTTGAATGACATTGCAATAGTTGTGGTTAATTTTTTTGATAAATCAATGAGCATGATATATTTCGTAACGTTATGATTCGTCTTGATGTCATATTGCTACTTTAGGTTATATGTTTTTTGTAAACGCGTGTTCGTCCTTTTTCCTCTTGCCTAATTGCCTGGTGTCACATCTGAACTAATTTTGCCTTCACGCTATCTCTGATGTCCTTACGGCGCAGCCCATTTACGGAAGCTGCGCCGCATTTCGTTTATCTCATCCGTCATAATCCTTTGAACCGCAAAAACAGTTTTCTATTATCGGTCTTCTTACCACGAACTAAGCCACCGCCTGCACAAAATGCTTCATGACGTGAAAGAAGCGCCCGATGTATCAGGATGGTCGGCGTTTTACCTGTAATGCAGCCTTTGAAAGCTGCCGGATCTGTCTTAGGACGGATTAAGGCCTCCTTCACGCTTAGTTACACTAAGGAAACCATAATGAATCTGACTAAAAATTGCGCTCCACCAGCTATGGATGTTATATTAAAATATAATATTCGGAGGTGCTCTATGTATACCACTCGCCTGAAAAAGGTCGGCGGATCCATCATGTTGGCGGTTCCTCCCGCCGTGCTCAAAACACTGGAGCTGTCGACGGACAGCGAAGTCGGCATGACCATAAATAATGGCTGCCTGATTATTGAACCCCAGAAACGGCCCCGTTATTCGCTTGAGGAACTGCTGGCACAGTGCGATCCGCACGCCGAAATGAGCGACGAGGATCGGGAATGGATTGATGCGCCTGCGGTGGGCAAGGAGATCCTGTAAATGGACAGAGGGGAAATTTGGCTCGTCTCACTGGATCCTACAGCCGGACATGAACAAAGCGGAAAACGTCCGGTGCTTATCGTATCGAAGGCATCTTTTAACAAGCTGACCCGGTTACCCGTTGTTGTTCCCATCACCAGCGGTGGAAACTTTGCACGTACAGCCGGTTTTACCGTCTCCCTGGACGGTGCGGGAACAAAAACGATGGGCGCTATTCGCTGCGACCAGCCCAGAACCATTGATATGGCTGCCCGGAGCGGCAAGCGGCTGGAACGCATACCAGACGCTGTGGTGAATGAGGTGCTTGCCAGGCTGGATGCGATTCTGAATTAACATCTGAGACGCAGAAAAGCAAAAAGCCTGCTCTAAAAGCAGGCTTTTTAAATTTGGCTCCTCTGACTGGACTCGAACCAGTGACATACGGATTAACAGTCCGCCGTTCTACCGACTGAACTACAGAGGAATCGTGTGAACGAGGCGCATAGTAGCGACCTCAGTTCGTCTTGTCAAAGGGGGAAAACGCACTTTTCGTTCGTTTGCCGACAATTTCAGCAAATCGCTGATTTTATAGCAAATTCGCGCTGAAATTACACAGCAAATTGCGCCGCCCGCAGGCGGCGCACAGGATTAGAACAGTACGGAGTAGTTCAGACCAAACGTACGGCCACGGCCTTTATAAGTATACAGACCTGGTGCACCGTAGGTTGGGCTATACAGCCCCGGCGCACGCTGACCCCAGGCGGTGGTGTAGTCTTTGTCCAGCACGTTTTCCACGCTGAAGCTCACTTTACCCACCGGCAGGGCGTAGCTGCCCAGGAAGTCGACCGTGTTATAGCCATCGATCTTCTTGCCGTCCGCATCTGACACGTCAAAGGTCTGCGTGCTCTGCACGCGCAGGGTCCAGTCGCCCGGTGCCCAGTTGACCCATGCGCTGGCTTTTGACGGGCTGGCGCTGTCTACCGTCAGCTTCTCCCATTTGCCGTTTTCGCGGGTTTCAGACTTAATGGCGTTAAAGTTCGCGCCCGTGCTCCAGTCGCTGTCGGTGAAGAAATAGTCCACCTGGCCTTCAATCCCGTAGATACGACGCTTGTCGTCTTCGAGGTTGATGGTCATGTCCGTCTTGTTGATGGTGATCGTTTTGTCCGAGAGCGAGTAGTACGCCGCGACCTGGGTACGCAGGTTATCGCCGGTGTAGCGCCAGCCCAGCTCGTAAGCGTTGACCTTGATACCGTCAAGCGTCGAGTCGTTCACGTTCACGCTGTTCAGCAGGCGATAGTGACCGTTGCTGAGCTGATAAGTCCCGGAACCGTAGTACTTCGCCAGATCCGGGATTTCAAAGCCCTGGGAGAAGTTAAACCACAGCTGCTGCTGTTCGGTCAGACGACCGAGGATCCCGGCGTTAAACAGGAAGTTGTTGTAATCGGTTTTCCCGCCCGGCACCGCGTCTGCGGAGGTGGCTTTCCCGGTTGCAATGGCCTGCTGCTGGGCGTAACCCACAAAATCGTCCACCTTGTTTTCGGTGTACTGGTAGCGCACGCCGCCGCTCAGGGTGATGGCGTCAATGTCGTAGCTGGCCTGCAGGAACGGGGCGAGGTTGGTAATGCTGTAACCCGGGTAGCGGCCCACGTTATAGGCGTTATCAAGCTCCATGCCGCCGCTCGCCGCTGCTTTGCTCAGATCAAAGAACTGCTGATTGGCATCGAAGGTTTCATGGTCGGCATCCACACCCCAGGTCAGGGTTAAATCATCCACCGGTTTGCTGTTCAGCGTCAGCTTGCCGCCGTAAAAATCGGTTTTCTGCTGCGACGCACCGATGCTGCTCACGACGCCTTTGGTCAGGGTCGGGAAGGGGTAGTAGGTCAGGCTTTCGTCACGATAGTAAATCTGCGCAACCAGATCCTGGCCCCAGAAGTCGGTATTGGAGTATTGCAGGTTAATCAGATGACGCTCGGTACCCGGTATACGGTCAGAATCGAGATTACCTTTGTTATAGGCAGTCGCATCGCCCGTGACCGCCGAGAAGTTTTTCCCGAGATACAGGCCATGCTTGCCGTCGGACTCGCTCTTATAGTACTGCGTCGTGAGCTGAAGCTGCTGGTGTTCGTCAATGTTGAGGGTGCCGGTCCCCATCACATCAATACGGTCGGAATACTGTAAGCCGGTCTGGGTGTTATCAATGATCACCTCGTCGCCGTTGCCGTCATACCAGCCGCCGTAACGCTGATACGACACCGACAGACGACCCGAGGCGTTGTCGTTGCCGCCGCTGACCGCCGCCGACACGTTCTCATCGTGGTCGTTGTGGCTGTTAAAGCCGCTTTTTGCTCCGGTCTGGAACTCAACTTCGGTCTCAGGCTGGCCTTTTTTGGTGACGATGTTCACCAGGCCGCCGGTGCTGCCGCCGCCGTAGAGGGACGTGGCGCCGGAGATCACTTCGATACGGTCAATGTTGAACGGATCGATGGAGTCGAGCTGGCGGCTGTCGCTGCGGGAGGAGTTCAGGCGCACGCCGTCCACCATCACCATCATCGAGCGGCCGCGCAGGTTCATACCGTAGTTGGTACGCCCCTGGCTGCTGACGTCCATGCCCGGGATCAGCTGCGCCAGGACTTCTTTAATCTCCTTTCCGCCCTGAACCTGCTGCTCAATTTCAGACCGTTCAATAACCCACGTGGTCTGCGCCATCTCGGCCACGCTGCGGTGTGCACGGCTGGCGGAGACCACGATATTTTCTTCCTTTTGTTCTTCCGCCCACGCAGAGGTAGAAAGCATTGCAAGCAAGCAAGGATTTAAAACCCAAAGATGAGAACGTTTCATTGTTATGTTGATCCTGATTGTGTGTGTCAGTACTCGGTCGTTTTCTCTAACGCGTTAAAAACCGGGCTGCTGTCCTGGCTGGCGGTGGTGCGCCAGTGGATAACGCCGGGTGTGGTAGCCAGCTCAAATGGCTCGTCAGGATGCGCGCGGTTAAGAATGCGTGCGGCACGCCAGGCCATCAGGCTGAGCTGGGGTTCAGCAATGCCGAGACGGTGCATCCCGGCATTGACGGCAAACAGGCGGTTGCTCTGCGGGCCGTCCCATTCGAGGGTGAAATCGTTGTTGATGCAGAAGGCTTCATCCGCATCCAGATGCAGGCGGTGAGACAGCGGGGCAAGGAACGCAGGCTGCACGGCGCGGTAACCGGTGGCAAAGATCACCACGTCGGTATCCAGCTGTTCGCGACCGCCGTCGAGATGATGCTGTATGCTCAGACGCTGACCGTTTTCCTGACGCGCCAGTGACGTCACCGAGCGGGACGGCAGAAGGTGCGCCCACGGTTTTTCGCGCAGCACCTCAAAGCGGTGATACATGGCGCGGTAAATTGCCAGCAGGGACTCGGTGGTAATGCCGTCAGAGGTCATCTTCTGCTCGTGCAGCATCTGACGACGGGCCTCTTCGCCGAGCGTGGAGAAGCTGTCCACATACTCCGGCGTGAAGTACTCGTTGGCGAAGGCGGCTTCATCCAGCGCGTTATAATTGTTACGGCGCGACACCCAGTTCAGGCTTAGCGGCTGGCCCCATTCCCCGCGGAAGATATTTAAGAACAGGTCGGCACCGCTCTGGCCGCCACCGACGACGGTCACGCGCTTGCCCGCTAAATTCGGCGTGCGCAGCATCATCTCGCTGGCGTGGAAACAGGTGTCGTCCTGCACCGTCACGCAATCCGGGAGGTTAATCTGTTTGCCAATCCCCACGCAGACGTGGCGGGCAAGGAACCGATCCCGCTGGGTCACCACCTCAAACAGACCGCTTGTCTCATCAAAGCTCACCTGCTGCACCTGCTGGCTGAAGGCGAGGTTGGTGAGGTTTTCTGCCGCCCAGCACAGGTAATCGGCAAACTCTTCGCGAGACACCGTGCGCTGTTCGGTAGTCAGGAAGCGGTAGAACTTTTTACGCTGCACCAGGTAGTTCAGAAAGCTGTGGCGGTTGGTGGGCTCCACGGCGCTGACCAGATCCTTCAGGAAGCTGGTCTGCATGTGGCAGTCCGGCACCATCATCCCCGGGTGCCAGGAGAAGTGCGGCTTGCGCTCAAGGAACAGCGAGCTAAAACCGTCCAGCCCTTCGGCCAGGGCGGCGATGCTGAGGTTAAACGGGCCAATACCAATGCCGATGAAATCAAAGGTTTTCATTGCGCTGACTCCCGGGAGGCCAGAAAAAGAGGGTTATCAAGGTCGGTAACGTAGTTCGGCAGCATGCGGCTGCCGCCGTCATGCTCGGAGAAGGTCAGTTTGACCGGGTTAAGGATCACGCGAATAATTTGCGGCTTAAACAGGTCGAACATCGCGAAACGTTCCGCAAGCTCGGGGTGCGCAGCCATATACCGGCGCAATACCCCCGCCAGGACTTGATAGAAACGGATTTCGCTCACGCCGCATTGCAGGGTGAGACGCGAGATAAAGCGCAGCACCGTTACAAAGTTGCCGGTTTGCAGGTCGTGGATGATGTAATCCGCGCTCAGACGTGCCGTAACGTCCTTCACCTGCGCCGGCAGGCTCTGCGCCTGCGGGAAATCTTCGTCCACCAGACGCATATCACCCTGGAAATCCTTCAGCAGGATGCGCTGCGGCACGTAGTTTTTCATCACCAGCGTCACGTTCTGGCCGTGGGCGATCAGCGCCACGCCATAGCGGCAGAGCAGGTGATAGAACGGGATCACCGTTGCCTCAAACAGCTTTTCCAGCCACGCGTCGGCGCTTAGCCCCGAGCGTTTAATCCACGCGTCGATCAGCGGACGCCCGGCGTTATCGGTTTCCATCAGCGCCGCCATCAGCACCGCCTGTTCACCGTCCTCTAAATAACAGGACGGATTCTCGCGCCAGATCACCCCCAGCATCTCCTGATAGCGGTAGGGCGCTTTCGGTAATGCGGCATAGCCCGGATGCGACAGATATCCGGCGGCGGGTTCACCCAGTACCTGCGCGCCGCAGCGAATCAGCGTGGCGTCAGAGGCGAACTGCTGCTGCAGCCAGCGTGAGGCCAGCGGCCCGGCGGCAATGTATTTGCCCGGAATGCCGCGATAGCAGGAGGTGTTATAGATGGTCAGCGGCAGCTTGATGTCAAACGGCGCGCGACGGCTGGCGTTGGTGAGCGTGCGCAGAGACTGCTGCGCCAGATACTCATCGCCAAATTCGCCCAGCTCCACCATCTCACCGCGCGCCAGCTGCGCCAGGAAGTGAATGGCAATTTTCTGCTGCCACTGCCACGGGTGTAGCGGCACGGGCAGCCAGCTTTCGTCGAGCCCCAGCGCCTGCCAGCGATGCTCAAACCGGACGCGCTCGGCGTTGTCCATGGTACTGGCAAGCAGATTCTGAATGTCGCAATCGGCGTCGCTGCTCCAGACCAGGTGTTCACGCTGAACGGCAACCCAGTGCAGACGAAAACGTCCGCGATACTCAGGTGCGTACTGATGCAGGGCATCCAGCCCCCATCCGCGGCGGCCTTTGTTGAAAATAAACTTAGGATGACCGCTCATCAGACACTGTAATTCATCCGGGTCGAGGTGGATCAGCGCGTCGGCATCCAGCGCTTCACGCGCCTGGAGCAGCTGAATATCACCGCGCAGCGTGGCGTAAAGATCTTCCATATGCTCTGCCGTTTGCGCGTCGCTCATCTCCAGCACGGTCGCCAGCTGCAGCAGCGCGCTTTCCGCTTCCACGGCGGCGCCGCTGGCGGTGGTCAGGGAATCAGGATCGATATGCAGCCAGCCCCATATCCCGCGCGTGGCGCGAAACTGCCAGGACTCCGAGCCCATGGTAATGCGCCAGCCGTCAGACGAAACCGGCTCAGCGCGCAGGGTACGTTCGTATTCCAGTTCGGCGAGGATCTTCGCCACCATCTCGCGGTTTACTTTCTGCCAGAGCGCGTTCACAGTTCCACCTCATGGAAGAAGCGGTGACGCTCGCTCACGATCAGGCGCGAGCGCTTGTGCGGGAAGTCGAACTCTTTTGCGGTGTCGAAACCGGCGGACGCCAGGTGGCGGAACAGGCGTTGGTTGTCGAAGCGCGGCTCGGCCACAATGCGCGTCGTGCGCGGTTCATCCAGATACAGGTAGTGGCTCAGACCGCGCAGCCAGCTGCGGATGTACTGCGCGCCGCGCCAGCGCTCTTCGCCCACCAGCATATGCAGCCCGCGGTCGAACGGCTGCCAGCGGTAGTGGCGGCCAATGCGGTCTTCTGGCGCCCAGTAGAGTTCAAAGTAGCCGAACGGCTGGTCGTCGAAGCAGCCGATAACCGGGTAGCAGTACGTCGAGTCAAGCTGACGGCGCAGGTAGTTTTCCTGTTCGGCCTGCGGGCCGGCCATCTCCCAGAAGGCGTTCACGCGCGGGTTGTTCATCCATTGAGTGAATCGTTCGCCATCCAGCGCCACGTCGGCCACGCGGAAGCTCAGCGTGCGTTTAATTTGCGGATCGTAACGGCGATACACCTCACCCTGCGGGCGGCGAGGGCGCTGCGGGAAGTACAGCTGACGGCTCTCATCAAACTGCATACCGTTGCTCGTCTGCGGTCGTTCGCCTTTCAGCCAGAGCGGCAATTGCCAGAAGGTTTCACGCGCCAGGTAATCCCCGTGGGCCAGGCTAAACAGCGCCTTTGCCTGAGGTTCATCCTGCCAGGTTGCCCACGGCAGCGTAATGCCGGTCAGCGTGGGGGCGGCGACAAACAGCTGATCCAGCGCTTCCACCAGCCAGCCCGCCGGGATAGCCCCGAGACGCTCCAGCACCGCGCTGCCGTCGAGACCTAACGTCAGCTGCAGCGCGGTATCCGTTGCGGTGCAGCGAAAGCCGAAGCCAGAATGGACGATATTCGCGATGGCCATTACGCCTTCTCCTTGTAGAACGGGTTGCTAAAGTCGAAATAGATCACCGCCGGATCGGCGATGGTGTTTTCGTTGCGATCGTGCAGATAACAGAAGAAGTTGCCTTTGCAGTTCCAGGTCGGGCTGTCCAGCACGTAGTCAAGGCAGCGGGTCTGCTTCGCCGTACGGCGCAGCGCGACCAGCGCGTCACGTACGCGCGCCATCAGGCGCTCTTCACTGTCGAAACCGGCGGCGGCAAGGGCGGCAGTCACCGCAAGGGTGGAGTTCAGCAGCAGGTAGTAAGGGAAGTAGCGCAGCAGCTGGCTCTCACCGAAGCGGTTTTCCACGTCAGTTTCACCCGCCTCTTTCAGCCACCCGTCGGCTCCTTCGGTCCAGGCGCTGCCCTGGCAGTCACGGTAGATAAGCCCGACGGGGAAATCCTGCTGCATCTCAACCAGGATATTTTGCTGGTGGGCGAGCAGCACCAGGCCGTAGTCCGCCTCGGCGCTGAACAGGGGAAGTAACACGCGGTCGCAATAGGCGTCCAGCCAGCAGCGTGCGGCCTGAGCGAGGGGTAAATCCAGACGCTGGCTCAGACGACGCACTGCCGCAGCCAGCAGGCTGTCACCGCCATCCGGGGCGGCCTGGGTCAGGCTGACCAGCACGTTGGTCTGCGTGTCCGGCGTGTCAAACAGCAGATTGACGCGCAGGGCCATCAGGCTCTCTTCCTGCACCACGCCGTTTTCGTCACGCAGCCCCGCCCAGCCGTCTTCCTGCATCACGCGCATCGTCGGGTAGCGTGCCTGAAGCGTTTGCCAGCGTTCCGTTTTCGCCAGGCGCGCCAGGCGCATCCCGCGCTTAACTTCTTTCACCGACAGCGTGCGCACGGAATTGGTCAGGCGCACGCTGAGGGAGAATTTAATCATGTCGCTGTTGGTTTCACTGTACAGCGAGCGGGAGGAGCTGGTGGGCAGCCACTGCGCGCCCGCTTCGCCCAGATCCTGCAATGAACCGTTTTCCACCAGACGCTGGCACCAGGCCTGACCCAGCAGATGCTCTGCCTGCCATGGGTGCATAGGCAACAGCCAGCACGTGTCGGTGAAGTGGCCGAGCAGCTCAGGCGCGCTCTGGGCGGCGAAGCGCAGCAGACGTTCGCGCAGGGAGACGTTCAGGCTGTCACCGGCAATGCGCGTGCTCTCAACGGCAAACCAGCGCAGCGGGAAACGGGAGGCAAAATCAGGCAGATAGCGTCGCGCTTCGGTTTCGTTGAATGGCTCGTGCGACTTCGGTGCCGGGTGAAATGCGTGGCCGACCAGCAGCGCCTGTTCTGCTTCAGCAAACGTCAGCGGTTTATCACGCAGCGTGGACCAGCTGTGGCGCAGGTCGATCGCCTGCCAGGTATGCGCATGACTTTCCAGCACGCGTTGCTTAAAACGCGCCAGCGTATCGGCATCAAGAACGCCTTTTACTGATGGTTTTTCAAGAAGTAAATCAACCAGTTGGGTATATGTGACGGCGTCACCGCAGTCGCTATCGCTCTGGATAAGCGTTGCCGGGAAACAGTACTGATGGTGCTGGGTGGGGGAGAAATAGCGTACCGGAACCCGCAGGGCCTGAGCGGGAGAAAGCGGGATATGAATATGCGCCAGCTCATCCGCAGCGGCTGCGGGGAGATAGCGCCAGTCCGTCGTTTCGCGCAGCAGGGCGTTTAAAAAACACTGGGCCGCAACGTCTGTACCGGCGGAGCGGGGCAGAGTACGCATAGATGTACCTCATTCCATGATTGATAATAATTCTCGTTATGATATTCATTCTATTTACACTCGCAACCATTTTTGCAATATTTGTTTTCATAAACTTCATAATTTCCACACATTTATTGACACTATGTTCACATTCTCATGCGCGCTAATTCAGAAACGCTGACTGAAAACGTCACCTCTAAAGCCAACTGGCCGCTGGCACTCTGTGCAGGTTTATTGGGCATCGGGCAGAACGGTTTGCTGGTCATGCTCCCGCAGCTGGTGAACCTGACCGGGCTGTCGCTCTCGGTCTGGGCCGGGCTGTTAATGTTCGGCTCCATGCTTTTTTTACCGGCATCGCCCTGGTGGGGGCGTCAGAGCGAGCGACGCGGCTGTAAGGTCGTGATGGTGGCCTCGCTCAGCGGCTATCTTGCCAGCTTCGCCGTGATGGCCGTGGTGGTCTGGGCAATGGCGGCCGGGTTGCTCCAGAGCACCTGGGGGCTGGCGGGGCTGATCTTTTCGCGCCTGCTCTACGGTTTAACCGTGTCGGGGATGGTGCCTGCCGCCCAGACCTGGGCTATTCAGCGTGCGGGGCTGGACAAACGCATGGCGGCGCTGGCCACCATCAGCTCCGGCCTGAGCTGCGGCCGTCTGCTGGGGCCACCGCTGGCAGCAATGATGCTCAGCATTAACCCGGTGGCACCGCTCTGGCTCATGGCGATTGCGCCGTTTATGGCTCTGCTGCTGGTGCTGCGAGAAGTGGCCGACCCTCCACTGCCGCCGGTGGCGCATCAGGCGACCCGTCTGCAGGTCTCTATGCTGCCGTTCCTGCTGCTGGCGATGCTGCTGGCGGCGCTGGTGAGCCTGATGCAGCTTGGCCTCACGCCGCATCTCAGCCCCTTGCTGGAGGGCAACGCCCGTGAGATCAGCCACCATGTTGCGCTCCTGCTGAGCCTGGCCGCGCTGGCCACGCTCTCGGCGCAATTTTTGATTGTTCGCCCGCAGCACTTCAGCCCGCTGACGTTGCTCTGTATGGCGGCGGTATTGATGGTGGCAGGACTTGGGTTGATGTGTATTGCCGGGCTGGCGCTGTTCTACGTGGGAATTGCAGTCACCTCGCTCGGCGCGGCGATGGCAACACCGGGCTATCAGCTACTGTTGAACGATCGGCTGACCACGGGGAAAGGCGCGGGCGCGATCGCCACCAGCCATACGTTAGGCTACGGCATCAGCGCGCTGCTGGTGCCCGTAGTCACGCGCTTTTTCGGTGAGCAGTATTTAACGATGGCGGCAGGGGGAATGGCGGTGCTGTTTCTCGTACTGAGCATCGGGGTACGGTTAACCGGGCGCACCCCTGTCGAAAAAAATTAATGTACCTGGTGAGGGGAAGGGCCGACCGCCTCATTTTGACGCAGACGCTTAAGCGGATCCTGCTGATAAAACTGGGTAAAACGCTGCCATAGCGCCGGGAAACGCGGGGCAAAGAGTTCGGGGGCGCTGAAGAAGTACTCTGAAAGCACCGCGAAGCACTCTGCGGGGTCGGTCGCCGCGTAGGCATCAATGCTGGCGGCACTTTCGCCCACGAGATCGATCTCGTCCTGGATGTTATCCATCGCCGCATGCAGATCGTGCTCCCATCCTGCGACTTCACGCAGCGGGATCAGCGGAACACCGCTGGCGCGGTCGCCGTTGCGGGTATCCAGCTTATGCGCCACTTCATGAATAATCAGATTAAAGCCTGACGCGTCGAACGAGTCCTGAATGTCGAGCCAGTTCAGGATAATCGGCCCTTGCTGCCAGCTTTGTCCGGACTGTACCACCCGCTGGTTGTGTACCAGGCCGATGTCATCCTCCCACTCATCGTCGACGATGAAGGGCGCCGGGTAGATCAGCACTTCATGGAAGCCGTCCAGCCACTCGATACCCAGTTCAAGCACCGGCAGGCAGAAAAGCAGGGCGATACGCGCGTTTTTCAGGGGATCCAGCTCGAATCCCTGCAGAGGAACCAGGCGTTTTTGCTGCAAAAAACGATCCGCCAGCTGAACCAGTTTTGACTGTTCGTCCGGCTGGAGATTCGCCAGAACAGGGATCGCCAGCGCGTCATCCCACGGCAGCGCCATATCCCGGCCAGCCTCATTCGTTTTCCAGGGCCACTTAATCATCGCTTTGCTCGCAAACTCGTCACTTGAACAAAAATGGGAAAGTCAGGTTCAGTTAAGATGCCAGAAAATGGCTTATTTCTACACTTCCAGCCTGAATAAACTATCATTTCGTACAGAGCAGTGGGTAGCGCTTTGCAGGCATCACCTTCATTTTGTGATGTCTGTCGTAGCCTTTATCCGCAGCCCGAGTGAATAAATCAGTCCGGTATTGAAAAGATGAGTGATTTCAAAGGTAACAAGCAGAACCTGCCCAGTCGGGCGTGTGTGCACTGCCAGCGGCCCATGACGTGGCGCAAGAAGTGGGCGAAATGCTGGGATGAGGTCAAATACTGTTCTGAGCGCTGTCGCAGGAGCCACCGTTGACCGAACTACGCCTGATTCTGGGCGATCAGCTCAATCCACATCACAGCTGGTTTGATACCTGCAGCCCGAATGTCATTTACGTGATGCTGGAACTGCGGGCAGAAACCGCGTATGTCCTTCATCATGCTCAGAAAATCATCGCTATCTTCGCGGCCATGCGCGCGTTTGCCGCTGAGTTAAAAGAGAAGGGGCATCGGGTAAGGTATGTCCGGCTCTCTGAGGGTTCAAATCGCGGCGCGCTGGAAGATAATCTCAACGCGCTTATCGCGCATTACCATGCTGGCAGGGTGATGTGGCAGGAGCCCGATGAATGGCGCCTTGATGCGCAGTTGCAGGCGTGGGCGAAAACGGCGACCGTCGAGACGACCTGCGTCAGCAGCGAGCATTTTTTCATCTCCCGGGAGCAGGTGAGCGCGTTCTTTGCGTCGCGTAGAAGCTGGCGAATGGAATATTTTTATCGGGAAATGCGTCGTCAGCATGGCGTGCTGTTGACCCCGGAAGGCGAGCCCGAAGGGGGGAAATGGAATTTCGATGCTGAAAACCGCAAGCGCTGGTCCGGTGAACCGCCTGCTCCGGATGACTCTCGCATCTGCCACGATCGCTCAGCATTATGGGAAGAGATCCAACGCTGCGGCGTACGCACCTTTGGCGAACCGCAGGCCAACACTTTTCGCTGGCCAGTCGACCGTGTTGAAGCTAAAGCCCGGCTGGATGCGTTTATTTCGCACGTCCTGCCCCAGTTTGGTAACTGGCAGGATGCAATGCACACGGAAGAACCTTTTCTTTTCCACTCCTTAATTTCATTTGCGCTGAACACCAAAATGCTCAATCCCCGTGAAGTGGTTGCCGCCGCCGAGCAGGCATGGCGCTCGGGTGATGCGCCGTTGCCTGCTGTCGAAGGGTTCATCCGGCAAATTCTTGGCTGGCGGGAGTATGTGCGCGGGATCTACTGGTCGCAAATGCCGGGCTATCGGGAGCTGAATGCGTTAGAGCAGCACACCCCGCTGCCGGAGTGGTTCTGGACGGGCAAGACGCAAATGCGCTGCCTGGCGCACGCCATTGGACAGTCGCTCACTGAGGCTTACGCCCACCATATCCAGCGCCTGATGATTATCGGGAATTTTAGCCTGCTCGGCGGTCTCTCGCCGCAGGCGGTACATGAATGGTATCTGGGCGTTTATATTGATGCGTTTGAGTGGGTAGAATTGCCCAATACTCTCGGCATGAGCCAGTTTGGCGATGGCGGTTTACTGGCCAGTAAGCCTTATGTTTCAAGCGCGTCTTACATCCATAAGATGAGTAACTACTGTCAGGGATGTCGGTATCAACACAATCAACGCACCGGCGAGGTGGCGTGTCCCTTCAATGCGCTTTACTGGGATTTCTTTTTGCGTAACCAGGCGCGTCTGGGTCACAATCCCCGGCTGGGCATTGTTTTTAAACAGCTTGCGGACATGAAGGACGAGGAGCGGCAGGCCATTGCCGAACGCGCTGAGTACATCCGCCTTAATCTCAACGAACTCTGACCCCTGACAGGACATCCAGACACTATGCCCGTGAATTTCGACCTCAACGATCTCTATGCCTTCAGAGCGTTAGTGGAATACGGTAACTTCCGTGTCGCCGCTGAATCTATCTGTCTGTCCCAGTCGGCGCTGAGCCGCAGGATTGAAAAGCTGGAAGCCGCGCTGGGGAACCGACTCTTTGACCGAACCACCCGCCGCGTCTCCCTGACGTTATACGGGCAAAACTTTGCTGAACGCTCCACGCAGCTGCTCGATAACGTAGAGTCAATGCTGGCGGATGTCGATAAAGCCAGCGAAGAGCGGACGGGGCTGATCACGGTGGCTACGGTACCTTCCGCAGCCTGTTACTTTATGCCCGATGTGATCCGTCGCTTTCAGTCGCGCTATCCGCGCGTTCGCATTAAGCTCATCGACAGTAGCGCGGGCAACGTGATGGACGCTGTGGCCCGAAGCCAGGCGGATTTTGGTATTTGCTTCGCAGGAAACTTGTCGTCTGAAATCGAATTCTTCCCGCTGGTGGAGGATGTGTATGTTGCAGCATGCAGAAGGGATCACCCGCTGGCGCAGAAGAGCCAGCTGACGTGGCAGGCATTTTTTCAGCAGGATTACATCTCTCTCGATAAAACGTCCGGCAATCGCAACCTGCTCGATCGTCTGCTGGGGGATATCATTCCCGAGCGTCCCAGCGTCTGCGAAACGCGTCATGTCACCACGATGCTCGGTATGGTAGAGGCGGGGATCGGCATTGCTGCCGTTCCCGCCATGTCGATGCCGACGTCAGAGCACACGCTGCTGACCCCTTTGCCGCTGGTGGCGCCGGAGGTGAAGCGTACCGTGGGGCTTATCCGACGCCGGGGGCGCATCCAGTCCTATATTGCGGCTGAGCTTGAAAAACAGATCACCGAGCAGTATCGCCGGACGTAACGGGGATCATCCCCGTCTCGCGGATGACTCCCCTTGAGGGCGGTGAGGCGAGATAGTTCAGCAGCGCTTTTCCCTCCGCGGGATGTTCCGCGTCACGGGTGACCGCGCCAGCGAAGCGCGTGATGTATTGCAAATTATCCGGGATTTTACCGATAAAGGTGACGCCCTGAATCGGCAGCAGCTCGCTGACCTGCTGGAACCCGACGGCGTATTTTCCTTTCGCCACTTCTGATGCGACCGGAATGCGCTCGACTTTTGTCGCTTTGCCCGTCACCTCCTTTTCAATCCCCAGCTTTTTGAACAATTCTTCACTGACATACCTGCCGCTGGCGCTGTCTGAATAGGCGATGGAGCGAGCCTGCAGCAGGGTATTACGCAGCGTCGTCTCGCTGCTGATATCAGGGATATCCGCACCTTTTTTCACGACCATGCCGATGGGAGAGTCCGCGAGTTCAGTCCGCGTACCCGGCCGGGTCAGACGGGCCTGTTCAAGCTTTGCCAGTGCATTGCCCACCATAATCACCACGTCGGCTTTCTCTCCGCGCGCGAGCCGGTTTGGGATTGCCTGCGGCGTAGTGCCCATTGAGGGACCGGGGATGATCACAATGTTATCCCCGGTCCGGCGTTCATACTCCGGGGCCAGCTTTTCCAGGGCGGCCTTGAATCCGCCCGAAATCATCACCTTCACGTCCTCTGCGCAGGCATTGACGCTCAGAAACATCGCCATTAGCGCGATGGCGGTAGAGCGAGACGTACGTTTCATGCGGCCCCCTGTGACTTAACGGTGTTTTGCAGTGATGCCGCGCGGCGACGGTAGAGGAAGAGCGTTGCGAGCAACGCGCAGACCGCCGCAAAGCTCATCCAGTATCCCGGCGAGGCTTTGTCACCCGTGTATTCAATCAGCGCGGTGGACATCACGGGGGTGAAACCGCCAAAGACGGCGGTAGCCAGGCTATAAGCCAGCGAGAACCCCGCCACGCGGACTTCAGCAGGCATGATTTCCGTCAGCGCCGGGATCATCGCGCCGTTATACAGGCCGTAGAGGAAAGAGAGCCACAGCAGGACGCTCAGCATCATGGAGAAGCTGGGGGCCGCCGCCAGCATCGTCAGTGCCGGGTAGCTAGTGGCGAGCGCCAGCAGCGTCATGACAACCAGCACCGGTTTACGACCGAAGCGGTCCGAGAGGGCTCCACCTATCGGCAGCCAGATGAAGTTAGAGACGGCCACCAGCAGCGTGACCAGCAGGCTGTCCGACGCGCTCAGCATCAGCACTTTTTTGCCGAAGGTTGGCGCGTAAACGGTGATCAGGTAGAACGCGGTGGTGGTCATCGCTACCATCAACATACCTGCGACCACCACCTGCCAGTTTGTCAGCAGCGTTTTGAAAACCTGGTGCATCGCCAGATGATGGCGCCGTGCGTTGAACGCTTCGGTCTCCTCCAGCTTACGACGCAGGAAAAAGATGAACGGCACGATTAAACAGCCAAACAGGAACGGGATGCGCCAGCCCCACTCGCGAATGGCGCTCTCCTCCATCAGGGCATTCAGGGCAAAGCCCATCGCCGCGGCGACCATAATGGCAACCTGCTGGCTGCCGGACTGCCAGCTGGTGTAAAAACCTTTGCGGCCCGGCGCGGCGATTTCTGCCAGATAGACCGAGACGCCGCCAAGCTCCGCACCGGCGGAAAAGCCCTGCAGCAAACGGCCCGTCAGCACCAGCAGCGGTGCCCACAGCCCAATGCTCTGATACGACGGAATAAGCACAATCAGGAATGTTCCGGCAGCCATGATCGACAAGGTGACAATCAGCCCTTTACGACGACCCACTTTATCGATGTAAGCGCCGAGCACAATAGCGCCGATCGGACGCATCAAAAAGCCCGCGCCAAAGACGGCAAAGGTCATCATCAGCGAGGCAAATTCACTGCTCGCCGGGAAGAACGTATGCGCGATGTAGGTGGCATAAAAGCCGAACAGAAAGAAGTCGAATTGCTCAAGAAAGTTGCCCGAGGTGACGCGAAAAATCGCGCCCGCTTTCGCACGGACCGTTGCAGGTGAGGTTGAGGAAACCATGATTATCTCCAGTTTTTATCGTGACGTTATGCTCGTCTGTTTTTGAAAACTGGATCAGGAAACGGAAATTAATAAGCGCAAAGAGTGAATGAACTGATGCGCGTTGTGCATCAATGACAGGATGTTGACCAGGATTTACATACCTAACAATAACTTAACAATCGTGTGATTTTTTATTCACGCTAATTCGCTAAGTTGCTGATATCGCTGTTTTGTGACATCGCGCAGAGGAGACGCCAGGCAGCGCCTGGCTCTAAAAATCAGCGCAGCGCGTTCGCGATTGCGCTAAACATTAACGATGCTTCCAGCGGCTGAGCGCTGAAGGACGGTTCCGCCTGCGGCCAGGTGGACCACTGGACGATAACCAGGTTCTCTTTCTGATTCACCATAATCATCTGTCCAAAGATCCCCAGCGCCCAGAGCGACCCTTTAAGTGAATTGTCGACCTTTGGCGCGACGTGGGTGGCATTAACCGGCACTTCGTTGTTCCACCACTGATAGCCATACAACCCGTTCGGATGCGCGGCGGACACCGAACCTTTTGCCTGCGTCCAGTCTGAGGACTGTTTTACCCAGCCTTCGGGCAGGATCTGCTTCCCGCCGGGCAATGTGCCGTTATGAAGGATGAACTGACCGAAGCGGCCCCAGTCTTCCAGCGTGGCGTTAAAGCCGTGGGCGCCGACATCATGCTGGCCTTTGCTGTAGGCATGCCATACGCCGTCGCTGGCCATGCCGTAGGGTTGCCAGATGCTTTTCTCCAGATACGCCGCGAGCGTCATGCCGGTTGCGCGTTCAAGCACGTCACCCAGCAGCCACGCGCCACCCGAGGAATAGGACCAGTTTTCGCCCGCAGGGTGCGCGCGGTGTAACCCTTTTACTAATGTCCGCACGCAGTCATAGGTGCCCGGTTTGGCTTCGCACTCTGTCAGCTTTGCGAAATCAGATCCCGGATTCGTGTAGTCCTCATTCCACGCCACGCCGGGGGTGTGGGTAATAAGCTGTCTCAGCGTCACACCGTCCCAGGCGGTGCCTTTCAAATCAGGTTCATATTGGGTAATAAGATCGTCGAGGGAGTGGATTTTTCCCTCTTTAATCGCTACCCCAACCAGCGCAGAGACCACCGATTTACCGACAGAGCGTGAGGTCCAGAGCGTGCTGTCGGTATTCCCTTCACCCAGATACTTATAGGCAACGTGGCCGTTTTTTAATACCAGCATGCCGCTGACGTTCTGGCGTTTCAGGTAATCATGGAGATCGTAGGTCTTGCCATTCACCTGATAGCGGGCATCGGTCAGCGGTTTTTCTGCGGCCAGCAACGGCGAGGCGTTGCCGTGATGGAACACGTCGCCCGCATAGTTGCGGTAGTCGTTGCGGAAACCCACGACGCGGTCGGCCTGGCTCCAGGTGAGCATCGTATGTGCGTCCGGCAGTTTTGTATCAAAAGGGGCAGGACAGGTGTCGAGAACGGTACCGTTGCAGGCAGCCATGGCGGCAGGAGAGAGCAGGCTGCTGACAATCAGCGCCGCGAGCAGAGTGCGGTTTGTTTTGTTTTTCATGTTTTTCTCGTATGGCTCAGGAAGGACTTCAGTTTACGAACCCGCGGCCTATAATAAAAAACGCGTTATGGGGGAAAATCCCCCGAAAAGGAACTGTGGAGGATCGCGTGGCGTCATTGATCTATTCGTTTGCCCAGCTTGAGGCGTTCACCGCCGTGGCTGAACATGGCAGCCTGGTGAAGGCGGCCACTAAACTGGGTAAAGACCGCACGACCCTGCGCGATCTGATTGATTTTCTGGAAGATGGTCTGGGTTACGCGTTGTTCCTGCGCGAGGGGCGAACCCTGCGTTTAACGCTGGAGGGGGAGCAGTTACAGCGGCAGGCGCATCTGTTGATGCGTCAGGTAAAAGCCTTTGAGGCGTTCGCCAGAGCCGTTCCGCAAAGCGCGACGCAGGATATTGCGCTCGTCTACGATCCGTTCACCCCGCGCGCTTTTTTGCAGGCGCTGATAGCAAAAATGGCGAGCCAGAATATTCGGCTGAGCCTGACCAGCACCTCGCGTGATGAAGCGGAAGCGATGCTCGCCAGCGGTGAGGCCGATATTGGGATCTGTCAGGCACGTAATCGCAGCGTAGGCAATGAGATGGAATGGCGGGCGTTAGGGTCCATTGAGATGGATTTTTACGCCTCGAAAGCGCTGTTCCGGGATAACGCCTCTCCGGTTTCGCTACTCGATCTCTCTCTGGTGCCGCAGGTCATTATGCATGCGGCGTCTGACGAGCCGGTCGCTCGCCGTCTGCAAATCTCCGGACATACCCTTTTTACCAATGAACTTGAGATGCTGCGCGGTCTGCTGGAAAAGGGGTGCGGCTGGGGATTTTTGCCGACGCATCTTCATGCGGCGCAGTGGAAAAATGTAGAAAGGCTGCCCACCGAGGTGGGCAGCCAGGGGATAGCTCAGACGATGGTGACCATCTGGAAACCGGGCAGCGACAAGCGCGGGCTTATCAATGAAACGCTGTCGAGATTACCGGCGTTGTGGAAGGCCTCAGCGCTGTGAGCAGCCTTTGCACTGTTGATTCTGGATCTGCTGGAAGAAATCGTTGCCTTTGTCATCCACCAGGATAAACGCCGGGAAATTTTCCACTTCAATTTTCCAGATGGCTTCCATACCCAGCTCCGGATACGCCACGCACTCTAGGCTCTTAATGCTGTTTTGCGCCAGTACCGCCGCCGGACCGCCAATGCTGCCGAGGTAGAAGCCGCCGTGCTTATGGCAGGCGTCGGTCACCTGCTGGCTGCGGTTGCCCTTCGCCAGCATGATCATGCTCGCACCGTGGGATTGCAGTAAGTCTACGTACGAGTCCATACGTCCCGCGGTGGTCGGGCCGAGTGAGCCAGAGGCGTAACCTTCCGGCGTTTTTGCCGGACCTGCGTAGTAAATCGGATGATCTTTAACGTACTGCGGCAGTTCCTCGCCGTTATCCAGCAGCTCTTTCAGCTTCGCATGGGCAATATCGCGCGCCACGATGATGGTCCCGTTCAGCGACAGACGGGTAGAGACCGGGTGCGCGGAGAGCTGGGCCAGGATTTCATTCATCGGCTTGTTCAGGTTGATGCTCACCACGTCGCCTTCACCCTGCTGACGCAGTGATTCAGGAATATACTGGCCCGGGTTGTGTTCCAGTTTTTCAATCCAGATCCCGTCGCGGTTGATTTTCGCTTTGATGTTGCGGTCTGCGGAGCAGGAAACCCCCATGCCGATCGGGCAGGACGCGCCGTGGCGCGGCAGGCGAATAACGCGGATGTCGTGGGCAAAATATTTACCGCCAAACTGTGCGCCCAGGCCGAGGTTCTGCGCTTCCTCGAGCAGTTCCTTTTCCAGCTTAACGTCGCGGAACGCCTGGCCATGTTCGTTACCTTCGGTTGGCAGCGCGTCATAGTAGCGGGTAGAGGCCAGCTTCACGGTTTTCAGCGTGGCTTCAGCCGACGTTCCCCCGATCACAAACGCGATATGGTAAGGCGGGCAGGCCGCGGTACCCAGGGTACGCATTTTCTCCACCAGGTAGTTTTTCAGCTTCGCAGGGGTAATCAGCGCTTTGGTTTCCTGATAGAGATAGGTTTTATTCGCGGAACCGCCGCCTTTTGCCATGCACAGGAATTTGTACTCGTCTCCGTCCACGCTGTAGAGGTCAATCTGCGCGGGCAGGTTGGTGCCGGTATTCACCTCTTTATACATATCCAGCGCGGCGTTCTGGGAATAACGCAGGTTGTCTTCAATGTAGGTGTTATACACGCCCTGGCTCAGGGCGGCTTCGTCACCGCCACCTGTCCAGACGCGCTGGCCTTTCTTGCCCATGATGATCGCGGTGCCGGTATCCTGACAGGTCGGCAGGACGCCTTTTGCGGCAATTTCAGAGTTGCGCAGGAACTGCAGGGCGACGTACTTATCGTTCTGGCTGGCTTCCGGGTCGTTAAGAATGGCGGCAACCTGTTTCTGATGAGAAGGACGCAGCATAAAGGCGGCATCGTGGAAGGCCTGCTGCGCCAGCAGCGTCAGGGCTTGCGGCTCGACTTTCAGGATTTCCTGCCCCTCGAACTCGGCAACGGAAACGTGCTCTTTGGTGAGCAGATAATATTCTGTGTCGTCATGGGAAAGAGGGAAGGGGTTCTGGTAGATAAACGGTTTGTTTGACATAGCTTGCTCCACAAAAATAAAACCGCCGGAGGAAGACCCCGGCGGTCAGAAATCAGAACATCATCGACATCCACGGATAACCAATCAGCAGCAGGGCCGCCAGGAAGATGGCACCGAAGATAGTGCCCAGGCGCCAGTAGTCTTTGGTTGGCAGGTAGCCGCTACCGTAGTAAATCGGGCTTGGGCCGGTACCGTATGGGGTAATGATCCCCATTACACCCAGCGAGGTCACCATCAGCAGGACGAACACTTCCATATTCATGCCCGGAATGGTGGAGGCGATGGTCAGCATCGCGGGCAGCAGCGCGGTGGTGTGTGCGGTGGTGCTGGCAAACAGGTAGTGCAGCAGGTAGAACGCCAGCAGCAGGACGATAGTCGCCACGCCCGGAGAGATACCGCTCATCAGCAGACCGCCTTCTTTACCTAACCAGCTGATAAAGCCGGTAGAGGAGAGGCCATCCGCCAGCGCCACCAGGGTGGCGAACCAGACGAAGGTGTTCCATGCGGCTTTGTTACCGGTGATATCGTTCCACTCCAGCACACCGGTCCACAGCATCAGACCGACAATTAACAGGGCAGCCATGGCCGGTTCAATCCACGCGGCGGCGAAGATCCACATCAGCAACGCACAGCACACGAAGACCAGCAGCAGGATCTCATTGCGCGACAGTTTGCCAAGTTTTTCCAGCTCGCGGGTCGCCCACAGCGGTACTTCGTTATTCACTTTCACTTCAGGCGGGTAGAACCAGTAGGCCAGCAGCGGCATGGTCAGAATCAACAGGATGCCCAGCGGCAGGAACGCGAGGAACCAGGTGCCCCAGGAGATATCAATCCCAACGGTGCTTTTCACCAGCGCCAGCGCCAGCAGGTTCGGCGCCAGAGCGGAGAGGAACATAGAACTGGTGATACAGGCTGCGGTGATAGCCACCCACATCAGATAAGAACCAATTTTGCGCGCGCTTGGGTCGTTGGGTTTTGAGCCGTACAGCGGCGGCAGGTTAGCGATAATCGGGTAGATGGTCCCGCCGCTGCGCGCCGTGTTGGACGGGGTAAACGGTGCCAGCAGCAGGTCTGCAAAGGTAATAGCATACCCGAGCGTCAGGCTGCGACGGCCGAGATATTTTACCAGAATCAGCGCCAGACGGCGGCCGAAGCGGGTTTTGTCATAGCCTGCGGCAAACATAAAGGCACCGAAAATCAACCAGACCGTTGAGTTACCGAACCCGCTCACCGCCCATTTGAAGGAGGCGCCTGCCAGCTTGAATTTTGGATCTGCCAGCTGGTCCGGGCTGAAGAGCACCCACTGGCTACACAGCGCAATGGCGACCACGCCGGTCAGGCCAATCACCGCGCCAGGCAGTGGTTCGAAGATCAGCCCGACGATCACGCCAACGAAGATAGCGAAGTAGTGCCACGCGTAAGGCGGTAAACCTTCCGGTACCGGAACAAACAGCAGCAGTACGGCGACGATGACGGGCAACGCCATCATCAGCAGTCGTTTCGCTTTTCCATTTGATGCCTGGTTCGCCACTGGGGGCGTTACAGCAGTTTTTGTATTCATAGTTTCACGTCTTAAGTTGTCAAAAATTCGGTAGTGCAGAAAAAACCAAATGTGTTTTTTAAGTTTCTTTGCTTTTTTTAGTTGTTAAAGGTGCGGTTTGGTTTTTTCATTAATAACGATTTAACGCCTTTCTGTGTGCGTTAAATTAAAAATTGATGATGTTTTTATATTGCGCTTTTGGATGCTGCAACTATTGATCAGGATCAAAAAAGCAGAAGTGCAGCGTTATTTTTGTGCTTTTATTAATAACCACTCTGGCGTATGGGTTATTATTTATTTTTATCGTTTTCTTTATCATTCTTGTAACAATCCAAAATCTGGTATTATTTTTATTGTTTGATTTTATTGAGTTTTTTATGGTTAAATGAAATTGGTATGACCAATATTTATTTAACGTATTTTAAATTATTGTAAACGGGTGAATTATTATCACTAACACCATTGTGTTATTTCTGTTATCTCAGGGATTAAATAGTTTTTTAACTAACGTAATGGCTTTGGAAACTAAAAAAATCATTATATTAGTATCATGACATCGGCAAATAACAACCAATTTAAAAATTAAACCCGATAACGAATTCTTAATTTTAAAAGTTTGGAGTTTCTATTATGAGCACTAACGAACGCATTCTTAGCCCCTTCACATTACCGAATGGCACTGAACTGAAAAACCGTTTGTTAATGGCCCCGATGACCACCTGTACCGGCTACTATGACGGTACTGTCACCAGTGAGCTGGTGGAGTACTACCGGGCTCGCTCCGGCAGCATCGGTACCATCATCGTGGAGTGCTGCTTCGTTGACGATCTCGGTCTCGCCTTCCCGGGCGCCATCGGTATTGATAACGACGAGAAAATTGCCGGGCTGGCGAAAATCGCAGAGGCGATTAAATCCAAAGGTTCGAAAGCGCTGCTGCAGATCTACCACGGCGGCCGTATGGTTGACCCAAAACTGATTGGTGGCCGTACCCCGGTTGGCCCAAGCGCGGTGGCCGCACCGCGTGACGGTGCCGCAACGCCGGTTGCACTGACCGCCGAAGAAGTAGAAGGAATGATCGGCAAGTTTGGGGAAGCTGTGCGTCGCGCCATTCAGGCCGGTTTCGACGGCGTGGAAATCCACGGGGCCAATACCTACCTGATTCAGCAGTTCTACTCACCGAACTCTAACCAGCGCGATGACGAGTGGGGCGGCAGCCGCGACAACCGCGCGAAGTTCCCGCTGGCCGTGCTGGACATTACGCACAAAATGGTGCGCCAGTACGCGGATGATGCCTTCATCATTGGTTACCGCTTCTCCCCTGAAGAGCTGGAAGTCCCGGGCATCCGTTTTGAAGACACCATGTACCTGCTGGAGAAACTGGCCGCGTGCGGCGTGGATTACCTGCACTTCTCCGTCGGTGCAACTCTGCGTCCTTCGATTGTTGACACCCAAGACCCGACCCCGCTCATCGAAAAATACTGCGCGATGCGTTCAGAAACGCTGGCGCAGGTTCCGGTCATGGGCGTGGGCGGCGTGGTGAATGCTTCAGACGTGAATGACGCGCTGGACCACGGTTACGACCTGATTGCCGTTGGCCGCGCCACCATCGCTTATCCGGACTGGACAGACCGCATTGCGGCTGGCGAAAGCCTTGAACTGTTTATGGACAGCACCAAACGCGAGGAGCTGAGCATTCCGGAACCGCTGTGGCGTTTCTCGCTGGTGGAAGCGATGATCCGCGACATGAGCATGGGCGAGTCTAAATTCAAACCGGGCACCTTCGTCGAGAAAGTGCAGGACGACGCTAACGAGCTGGTGATTAACGTCAGCCTGGAAACCGACCGCATTGCGGACATCGCGCTGGCCTCCGGCCCAAGCGAAGACGTTGAGTTTGTGACCAGCTTCGAAGAGATCCGTACCCGCATTCTGGATGCCAACACCCCGCACGTGGATGCCATCACCGGCGCAACCAGCCAGAGTGAAGCGGTGAAAAAAGCGGTTTCTAAAGCGATGCTGAAATCCAGTAAAGCGCTGGCGGCAGAGGAGGGCGTTGACCCGAACGAAACCCGCAGCGTTGACGTGGTTGTCGTGGGCAGCGGCGGTGCCGGTCTGGCGGCGGCGATTCAGGCGCACGACGAAGGCGCAAGCGTGCTGATTGTCGAGAAAATGCCAACCATCGGCGGTAACACCATCAAAGCTTCTGCCGGGATGAACGCCGCTGAAACTCGCTTCCAGCGCGTGAAGGGTATTCAGGACAGCAAAGAACTGTTCTACCAGGAAAGCCTGAAAGGCGGCGGTAACAAGAACAACCCGGAACTGCTGCGTCGCTTTGTCGAGAACGCACCGGAAGCAATTGAGTGGCTGGCAACCCGCGGCATTATGCTCAACGACATCACCACCACCGGCGGGATGAGCATCGACCGTACTCACCGTCCAAAAGACGGTTCTGCAGTAGGCGGCTATCTGATCAGCGGTCTGGTGCGTAACGTCAACAAACGCAACATCGAGGTGATGCTGGATACCTCCGTCAGTGACATTATTTTCGAAAACGGCGAAGTGACCGGCGTGCGCCTGACGACCGAAGAGAATGAAACCGTCATCGTGGCAACCAAAAGCGTGATTGTGGCGACCGGCGGCTTCAGCGCCAACAGCCAGATGGTGGTGAAATACCGTCCGGACCTGGAAGGATTCGTCACCACCAACCATAAAGGGGCCACCGGCGGCGGTATCGCACTGCTGGAGCGCATTGGGGCGGGCACCGTGGATATGGGCGAAATTCAGATTCACCCCACCGTGGAGCAGAAAACCTCGTACCTGATTTCCGAATCCATCCGCGGCGGCGGGGCGATTCTGGTCAATCAGAAAGGGGAGCGCTTCTACAACGAAATGTCGACCCGCGACAAAGTCTCCGCGCAGATCATCGCGCTGCCAGAGAAATACGCTTACATCGTCTTTGATGAACACGTACGCGCCAAAAACAAAGCTGCGGATGAGTACATCGCCAAAGGGTTCGTGACCAGCGCCAGCTCACCAAAAGCCCTGGCCGAAGCGCTGGGCATGGATCATCACGCCTTCCTGGCAACGCTGGAACGCTACAACGGCTTTGTCGAGAAACAGCACGACGATGATTTTGGCCGTACCACCGCGCTGCGTGCGCCAATCAATGAAGGGCCGTTCTACGCCATTCAGATTGCGCCGGGCGTGCACCACACCATGGGCGGTGTGACCATCAACACTGAAACCTGCGTGCTGGACAGCAACCACAACGTGCTGCCAGGGGCATTTGCTGCGGGTGAAGTGGTCGGCGGGATCCACGGCGGTAACCGTATCGGCGGTAACGCGGTGGCAGACATCATTATTTTTGGTACCCTTGCCGGACATCAGGCGGCGATGCGCGCAAAAATGGCATAAAGCACCTGTGTTGTAGGCCGGATAAACGCAACGTTATCCGGCGATTTCCCCGGCGGCGCGGTGCTTGCCGGGGCTACATCTGAGGAAACATGCATGTCAGATAACCGTGTTTACAGTTACTCCGCCGTCCTGATGGGTTCCCCCATCCTCCTGAAACTCTTCTCCCATGACGAAGCCCTCGCCTCCCGCGTGTTTCGACTCATCAAACAATATGAAGATCTGCTTACCGTCAACCGTGCCCACTCGCAGGTGATGGACATCAACCACGCGGCTGGGCAGCATCCGGTCATCGTCAGCCGACCGGTGTTCGAACTGATCCGCTGTGCAAAAGCGGCAAGCCTGCTCAAGAACAGCGCTTTTAACCTGGCGATTGGCCCGCTGGTGAAGCGCTGGAAAATTGGTTTCCGGGGTGACAGCGTTCCGCCTGCTGATGATATTGCGGCGCTGCTGGCGATTACCCGTCCTGAGGATGTCATCCTTGATGAGGCGCAGAGCAGCGTGTTTCTGGCGAGAGCAGGCATGGAGATCGACCTGGGCGCCATCGCCAAAGGCTATATCGCTGACCGGGTGCGGGATTACCTGCACAAAGAGGGGACCGAGCGGGGACTCATCAACCTGGGGGGAAATATCCAGACGTTAGGCTCACCGGAAGGGGGCTGGAGCGTCGGGCTGAAAAAACCGTTCGTCAGCGACGCGCTGATTGGCGCGATGACGGTGGAAAACCGCTCCGTGGTGACGTCAGGAACCTACGAGCGCTTCTTTGAGCAAAACGGCAAGCGCTATCACCATATTCTCGATCCGCGCACCGGATACCCGCTGGACAACGCGCTGGACAGCGTCACCATCGTGTCAAAAGAGTCTATCGACGGCGATATCTGGACCACGCTGATGTACGGCATGGGCATAGAGAAGGGCTGCGCGGTGCTGCGCTCTCGCCCGGATATTGAAGCCATTTTTGTGACCAAAACAAAAGAAGTGGTGATCTCATCGATGCACCACTTCCGCTTTACGTTGCTGGATAATACCTACCGCGTTACTGACAGTACTGCTTAAGCAGCCCCGTCTGTTCCGGCTGGAGACGGTAACGATACACTGGCCGCCCGGTGGCACCGTAGTGAATGCTGGTGAACAGAATGTTGATTTGCGCCAGCCAGATCAGATATTTGCGGCACGAGACGCGGGAGATATTCACCGCGCTCGCCAGGTCATCGGTAGAGAACTCCATCTCCGGGTGGGCGTCAATCCACTGGCAGATCGTGCGCAGCGTCTGCGGCGTTAACCCTTTCGGCAGTTTTTTGCTGTCCGCCAGCTCCGGCGCTCCGCCGTGGATCAGGCGGTCAACGTCGGCCTGTTCATAATACGGGTGCGATTCCATCAGGTTATGCTTCGCTTTCCAGCCGTTGAGCGCCTCTTCAAAGCGCGGGAACTGGAAGGGTTTGATCAGGTAATCCACCACGCCGTAGTGGATAGAGGTCTGGATCGTGGCGGCATCGGCGGCCGAGGAGATCATAATGACATCGATCGGGCGGCCGGACGCGCGAATCACGGGCAGCAGATCCAGCCCGTTATCCTGCTGCATATAGACATCCAGTAGCACCAGATCGACCGGCTGACCGGGGTCGTTAATCATGGCCTTCGCCTGGTTGAGCGTGGAGGCGACACCGCAGCAGCTAAAGCCTTCAACACGGTTGACATACAGACGGTTGAGGTCGGCCACCATGGCGTCATCATCGACAATTAATACATTTATCACGCGATATTCCTCTCGCTATCCCAGGGGATGTGAACAAAAAATTGGGTAAAGACGCCAGGCTCAGACTCCACGGAGATCTCTCCGCCCAGATTCTGAATCTGCTGGCGAGCAAGGAACAGCCCAACGCCGCGGTTTTCACCTTTCGTTGAGAAGCCCTTAGTAAAAATAGCCTCCAGCTGAGTGGGATCAATGCCGGGGCCATCGTCGCTGACTTCGCAACTGAGCCAGCCATTCTGATAATGCAGCAGCAGGCCGATCTCGCCTTCCTGCTGTCCTTCCATCGCGTCGAGCGCGTTTTCAATCAGGTTACCCAGCGCGGTGATCAACACCGCGACCTGCTCTTCGCTGGCGGTATCCGGTATCTGGCTTTCGTCTGCCAGCGTCAGGGTGACGCCCGCCTCTTTTGCCCGGTTGATTTTACCCAGCAGGAACCCGGCAATGACCGGCGATTTTACCTTGCTCTGGATCGTACCGATATCCGTCTGGTAATTATGCGCCGTCTGGATGATGTACTCCTCCAGCTTGTCGTAGCGCTTCATATGCAGCAGGCCAAGGATCACATGCAGTTTATTCATAAACTCGTGCGTGTGGCTGCGCAGGGCATCGACGTAGTTGACCATGCCATCAATGCGCTGCATCAGCTGGCTGATTTCCGTTTTATCGCGGAAGGTGGCGATCGCCCCGATGACCTGCTCCTGGCTTTTGACCGGCACCATGTTGCACAGCAACAGCCGACCGTTACAGCTGATCTCCTGATCCTGGCGCGCGACGCCGGTTTTTGAAATCTCACGCAGGCTGGCTAAAAGTGGTGCGCTGGCGTTTTCCGTTTGCTTGCCGGAGGGCAGGAGTAAAATTTCTCTGGCGGTGTGGTTGATCATCGTCACGCGCCCGTGAATATCGACGGCCAGTACGCCTTCGCGAAGCGACTGCAGCATTGCCTGACGTTGTTCGAAAAGGGCGGATATCTCGTAGGGTTCGAGGCCGAACAGAATGCGCTTCAGCACCCGCACCAGGCCCCAAATCGCCATCGAACTCATAAAGATACTGAATAATATCGTCCAGAGCGCATTCAGCCGCCCGCGGGCAATCTGGTCTTCCACCTTTTTGAGGGAGATACCGACCACCACCACCCCGATCTGATCGTGCTGGCTGTCATAAACCGGGGTAAAGACGCGAAGCGCTTCGGCGAGGGCGCCCCGGTTAACCGAGACGTTCTCTTTACCTTCCAGGGCGGGTTCCAGATCGTTGCCAATAAAATGCAGGCCAATCAGTGCTTCGTTCGGGTGCGAGTAACGAATACCGCGCATGTCGGTCACCACGGTGAGCAGCAGATCGTTGCGTTGGGTGACCGCTTTGGCGATGGGCTGAATGATGTCGGCCTGCGGGGACTGCATCAGACCTCGCTGGATCTCCGGGCTGTCGGCCAGCGTGCGGGCGATACCCAGTGCGGTGTCTTTGACATCATCGCGTGTGGCCCGGGTGATCTGAACGGAGTAGAGCGCAAAGACCAGAAGCAGCACAGAGGCAATAATCGCGCATACCATCAACGTGACCAGCGTGTTCAGTTTCATGGGGCGCTTGCGCGTCAGAAGGAAAGGCTGCAAATCGCTCATCAATACTCCGCGATGATTAACAAAGGGGTAATTATCGCTGATGACGCGCGTTTCTTAAAGCCATGTAAAGGCGTGGATTTGGTCCTCTTTTCGTGACCCTCCTCGCAGGTCATCCATATAAAACACTTTATAGTGTGTGGGTACTCATAATAAGGAGGCTGTTTATGAGCATTATGCTTACCGGTTCGGTCAAGGAAAGACGGCACGCCAGCACGATGAATATTGATAGATTGTCCACGCTGGACATGCTGAAGGTCATTCACCAGGAAGATGCACTCATTTCCGCTGCAATATCCCCCTGTTTAACGACGATCGCCCGCGTGGTGGATAACGCCGCGGCGACGCTTAGTCACGGGGGCCGTCTGGTCATTGTCGGGGCGGGGCCGTCTGGCCGTGTCGCACAACAGGCTGCCGATGAATATGCGCCGGGCAAAACCCCTGTGATTGCCGTGACGGCACAGGAAGGGGAAGGGAGCTACGAGCGTGGCGTTGCCGATCTGCAGGCCATTAAGTTTGGTGAACACGATATGATGCTGGCGGTCACCGTTAGCGGAAAAACGCCGTGGGTCTGGGGTGCAATGCGCCATGCATGGTCGCTGGGCTCTATGGTCGCCATCATTACCGGTGATGCACAAAGTGAAGCGGCGCAGCTGGCAAGCATGGTAATTGCCCCGGCGCTGGGAGCTGATGTGGTGGCAGGCTTTAGCAATACCAAAGCGGGTATTGCGCAAAAAATGATCCTCTCGATGGTCACCACCGGGCTGGCCGTGCGGACCGGGCGCGTTTACAGCAACCTGCGGGTGGATCTGGAGGCACGCAATACCAAATGGGCCGAACGACAAATTGCCATTGTGATGGAGGCGGGGGGCTGCACCCGGGCGCAGGCAAAAGCCGCGCTGGAGAGCTGTAACCATAACTGTAAAACGGCAGTCCTGATGGTACTGACCGGGCTGGATGCATGGAAAGCCCACGAACTGCTGGCGCAGAATAACGGGTTTGTTCGCGTGGCGTTGCAGGAAGCGCCGTAAATTCGGCTCTTATAAATGAAAAAAAGCCCGCGAGTGCGGGCTTTAGTATTTTTGGGGAATTAGAACTGGTAGGTCATGCCTACGCCAACGATGTCGTCGGTAGAGATACCGTACTCATCATACAGCGCTTCATCCTGATCCAGCATGTTGATTTTGTAATCAACATAGGTGGAGAAGTTTTTGTTGAAGCTGTAAGTCATGCCCAGGTCAATGTAGTTAACCAGATCCTGGTTGAAGCCCTGACCATCCAGGTCTTTACCTTTTGAGTAAACCCATGCCAGGGAAGGACGCAGACCAAAGTCGAACTGGTACTGTGCAACCGCTTCAAAGTTTTGAGTCTGGTTTGCGACACCAACGTCACCGAATGGCGTCATGTTGCGGGTTTCCGCATACATCATCGCCAGGTAGATGCTGTTTGCATCGTATTTCGCGCCAACAGTCCAGGCTTCGGCTTTTTCGCCATCCGCAAACCCGACACCTTCAAAGCGTTTGCCGTTTGCAACCTGCTCATTGGTACGGTCAGAAGACGAGTACGCCGCACCCAGGCTCAGGCCGGACAGGTCGCCAGAGAAATCATAGGAGGTAGACATACCGAAGCCGTCACCGTTCTGGAAACGTACTTTGCTATGACCGTTTTTGGTGCCTTCCTGATCTTCATTCGCGTTAGCACCTTCATTCGCACCCTGATACTGCAGCGCGAAATTCAGACCTTCAACGAGACCGAAGAAATCACTATTACGGTAGGTTGCCAGACCGTTAGCACGGCCGTTCATGAAGTTATCGGTCCAGGTGTAAGAATCACCGCCGAATACTGGCAGCATATCGGTCCAGGCTTCAACGTCATACACCACGCCATAATTACGGCCATAGTCAAATGAACCGTATTCGCCATATTTCAGGCCAGCGTACGCCAGACGGTTGAAAGAGTTACCACCTGCGTTTTCAGTATCGTTGGCGTAGGTTTTATATTCCCATTGGCCGTAACCCGTCAGCTCATTAGTAATCTGAGTTTCGCCTTTGAAACCCACCTGTACATAGGTTTCATCGCCGTCGTCACCAGGGTTGTCAGAGAAGGTATGACGCGCATCAACTTTGCCATACAGGTCAACTTTGTTGCCGTTTTTATTATAGATTTCAGCCGCATTTGCTGCGCCAGCCATTAATAATGCGGGTACCAGGATTGCCAGAACTTTTCTTTTCATTATATATTCCCTTTAAAGATAATTTATATGAATATATGTAATCACCCTCCGTAATTACGATTTTGATACTATTCTATGGATTGTTATTTTGGTTCAAAAATAAATGTAATTAAATCGGTAAAAATATTGCAAAATATTTCTAAGGCTCTCATTATTTTTCATGTGAATTAATGAACTGAATACATTGCGCATAATTATTATTAAGTATTTCTCATTTCTATTTTTTAAATCATTTAATTCGGCTGTGTTATAATCCACAGCCTGTTTTCGTCACAGGAAAGAATGATGGAACTCGTACAGTGGCAGCAGCGTTTTGAATCCTGGCTTGATGAACATCACGCCAGCGATGACAGTGCGCATGATATTTCGCACTTCCGCCGCGTCTGGATGACGGCCCGAAAAATAATGATTCATCATCAGGCCGATCCGCTGGTGGTCCTGACCGCCTGCTATTTTCACGACATCGTTAGCCTGCCGAAAAATCATCCTGAACGCAGTCAGTCATCGCGTCTGGCGGCGCGCAAAACGCGGGACATTCTGCACCGCGATTTCCCGGACTTTCCGCCGGATCGCTTTGCCGCCGTGGAGCACGCCATCGAGGCGCACAGTTTCAGCGCGGGTATTGCGCCGCAAAGTATCGAGGCCAAAATTGTCCAGGATGCCGATCGTCTCGAAGCGCTGGGCGCGATTGGCCTGGCGCGCGTGTTTGCCGTCTCGGGTGGGCTGGGCGTGGCACTGTTTGACGCGGAAGATCCCTTTGCCGATGCGCGCTCGCTGGATGACCGGGCATTTGCCCTCGATCATTTTCAGACTAAGCTGCTGCGCTTGCCTGATACAATGCAAACCGACGTCGGGCGCGAGCTCGCGCAACATAACGCCGATTTTCTCGTTCACTTTATGGCGAAACTCAGTGCCGAATTACAGGGCGACTGCATCGGGCTGGATAGCCAGATTCAGCACCGCTTCTGTCGCAGTTTGCCCAACTGAACTGTGGTAATCTGTTCCCAGTCTTTATTCTCCGGTTAAAAGAATGCAGGAAAATCGATCAGTGACAGGGCCCGCGCCAGAGCAGGCTGAGAAATCAACGGCAACGGTGCAGGCATTACTGCGCCAGCTGCTGGATATTTATGATGTCAAAACGCTGGCGAACCAGCTTATAGCGCACGGTGAGAGCCACTGGAGCCCGGCCATCCTTAAGCGACTGCTGACCAGCGAGCGGGCAGGGCGCCGCCTGAGCGACGGTGAGTTTCGTTATCTGCAAAACCTGCTTCCGCGTCCGTCTGCCGCGCACCCGGACTATGCATTCCGCTTTATCGATCTGTTCGCCGGTATCGGTGGGATCCGGCACGGTTTTGAAGCCATCGGCGGTCAGTGTGTGTTTACCAGCGAGTGGAACAAACATGCGGTACGCACCTATAAAGCGAACTGGTACTGCGATCCGCACGAGCATCACTTCAACGCCGATATACGTGATGTCACCCTGAGCCATAAAAGCGGCGTCACGGATGAGCAGGCCGCCGGGCATATTCGTCAGACGATCCCGGCGCACGACGTGCTGCTGGCTGGCTTCCCCTGCCAGCCTTTCTCGCTGGCCGGCGTATCGAAAAAGAATGCCCTCGGTCGCGCCCACGGTTTCGCCTGCGATACGCAGGGAACGCTGTTTTTTGATGTGGCCCGCATCATTGACGCCCGCCGCCCGGCCATCTTTGTGCTGGAAAACGTCAAAAACTTAAAGAGCCATGACGGCGGAAAAACCTTCCGCATTATTATGCAAACCCTGGATGAGCTGGGTTACGACGTGGCCGATTCTGAGGATATGGGCGCGGATGACCCAAAAATCATTGACGGGAAACATTTCCTGCCCCAGCATCGCGAGCGCATTGTGCTGGTCGGCTTCCGCCGCGATCTCAATCTGAAGGGAGATTTTACCCTGCGGGATATCCCGTCTCTGTATCCCGAGCGTCGTCCAACCGTCGCCGACCTGCTGGAGCCTGTGGTCGACGCGAAATTTATCCTTACGCCCGTTCTGTGGAAATACCTCTACCGCTATGCCAAAAAGCATCAGGCAAAAGGCAACGGCTTCGGATTTGGCATGGTTAATCCTCACGATCCGCACAGCGTGACCCGCACCTTGTCCGCCCGTTATTATAAAGACGGCGCGGAAATCCTGATCGACAGAGGCTGGGATAAAGCGCTGGGCGAGAGGGATTTCGACGATCCGCAAAACCAGCTCCACCGTCCACGACGCCTCACGCCACGGGAATGTGCCCGGCTGATGGGCTTTGAAACGCCGCAGGGCTACAGTTTCCGTATTCCGGTGTCGGACACTCAGGCATACCGTCAGTTTGGTAACTCGGTGGTGGTGCCCGCATTTGCGGCGGTGGCAAAACTGCTGGCCTCACGTATCCGGCAGGCGGTGGCGCTCCGCCAGAGTGAGGCCGTCAATGACGGACGTTCACGATAAGGCAACGCGCAGCAAAAACATGCGTGCTATCGGCACGCGTGATACCGCCATTGAAAAGCGTCTGGCCGGGTTGTTGACGCAGGCGGGGTTTGATTTCCGCGTGCAGGATGCCGCGCTGGCGGGGCGACCGGATTTCGTCATCGACGCGTATCAGTGCATTATCTTTACCCACGGCTGTTTCTGGCATCATCACGACTGTTACCTGTTTAAAGTTCCGGCAACGCGCACCGATTTCTGGCTGGAGAAGATTGGCAAGAACGTTGCGCGCGACGCGCGTGATCTCACCACGCTTATCGCGCAGGGCTGGCGCGTGCTGATCGTCTGGGAGTGTGCGCTGAGAGGGCGGCGAAAACTGAACGATGCCGATCTGCGCGAACGGCTGGAAGAGTGGATCTGCGGCGGCGGACACACCGCGCAGATCGACACACAGGGGATCCACGCGCTTACGGTTTCTCCACCCCGCAAGGCGTAATCACGGGCTTCGCCGGCAGTAAATATTTGCCCAGCGTGACCAGCACGACGGCAAAAACAATCACCCCTAATGCTAACCACTCAACCGGAGAGAGTGTTTCCCCGCCGAGCCCGGTACCGAGCAGCACGGCCACGACCGGGTTGACGTAGGCATAGCTGGTGGCAACCGCCGGAGACACATTGCGGATCAGGAACATGTAGGCATTGATTGCAATGAGCGAACCAAACAGCGCCAGATACCCGACCGCCAGGAAGCCCGACAGATCCGGCAGGGTCGTCAGCCTTTCCCCCGTCAGCATGGAAGCCATCAGAAGCACGATCCCCGCGGCAAGCATCTCAATCGCCCCCGCCATCATGCCGGTTGGCAGTTCGATACGCGAACCGTATACCGAACCAAACGCCCAGCTCATTGAGCCGATAAGAATAATGATCGCCCCCCACGGATTCCCGCTCAGGTTACCGCCGCTGTTGAGCAGAATAATGCCCGCCAGGCCGATGCCAATCCCCAGCCATTCCAGCTTGCGGGTACGGATACCAAAAAGACGGCTGAAGCAGAGGGTAAACAGCGGTACGGTGGCAACGACCACGGCGGCGATCCCCGAAGGTACGTTCTGGTGCTCGGCAATGGTCACAAACCCATTCCCTACCGCCAATAGCAGCAGGCCAATCAGGGCAGCGTTGAGCATCGGGCGCAGCGGCGGTAGCTTATGACCGCGCAGCAGCAGAAAGGCCAGCAGCAACACGCCCGCCGAGAGGAAACGAATGCCCGCCATCATCAGCGGCGGCCAGCTTTCCACGCCGATGCGAATGACAAAGTAGGTCGAACCCCAGATGATATAAAGCGAAAAAAGTGCCCCGATGAGCGGTAGCAGTTGCCGGAAACGCATAATCCCTCACGACGAAATAAAAAGGTCGCTGATAGTAAACGCGAAAACTATCGTGCTGGCGAGCCCTTTAATTGTGTAGTTGATGTGAATTTTTTGTTGACGTGAGGTGCCTGTTTCCGCGTTTGCGCTTTTGCTCCATACTATTCACTTAATTACCAAAAAAGAAGGATCACGATTTTGGCAGGAAGTAGCTTATTAACATTGCTGGATGATATTGCCACCTTACTGGATGATATTTCCGTGATGGGGAAACTAGCGGCGAAGAAAACCGCGGGTGTGCTGGGGGATGATTTATCGCTTAACGCTCAACAGGTGAGCGGTGTACGGGCTAACCGCGAACTGCCGGTGGTGTGGGGCGTGGCAAAAGGCTCGTTTCTGAATAAAGTGATCCTGGTGCCGCTGGCGCTGCTGATCAGTGCATTTATTCCCTGGGCTATCACGCCGTTGCTGATGATTGGCGGGGCATTTTTATGCTTTGAAGGCGTGGAGAAAGTCCTGCACTCCTTCAGCGCACGCAAGCATAACGACACGCCGGAGATGCGCCAGCAGCGTCTGGACGCGCTGGCCGCGCAGGATCCGAAAACCTTCGAGCGCGATAAAGTCAAAGGCGCCATTCGGACCGACTTTATTCTCTCGGCAGAGATCGTCGCCATTACGTTGGGCATTGTCTCCGATGCGCCGCTGCTCAATCAGGTGTTGATCCTCTCCGGCATCGCCATTCTGGTCACCGTCGGCGTGTACGGTCTGGTCGGATTGATCGTGAAGCTGGATGATATCGGCTACTGGCTGGAGGAGAAATCAAGCGCGGTGGCAAAAGGCATCGGTAAAAGCTTACTGACGCTGGCACCGTGGTTGATGAAGAGCTTGTCGGTGGTTGGCACCCTGGCGATGTTCCTGGTGGGGGGCGGTATTGTGGTCCACGGCATTGCTCCGCTGCACCATGCGATCGAACAGTTCTCCTCGGCGCAGGGGAGCGTGGTGGCCGCTATTCTGCCGACGCTGCTTAATCTTGTGCTGGGCTTTATCGTTGGCGCTATCGTGGTGGCGGCGGTGAAACTGGTCGAGAAAATGCGCGGTTCGGCGCACTAATTGTTACCTGTTGTGGTATGCAAAAAGACTATTCCTCGTCTAAATTGAAACAGTTTCACCCTGATACAGGAGGCAGGTATGGTCTTTTTGGTCAGTGATGAAGTTAAGCCTAAGAAAGGTGGCCCACGTATGATTGTCACAGGCTATTCCAGCGGAATGGTGGAGTGTCGGTGGCACGATGGCTATAGCATCAAGCGGGAAGCATTTCGTGAAGATGAGCTTCAGCCGGGCGACGGGCAGCACAAGCGGGACAAGGCTTAATCACATAACGCCCGGCTTTGCCGGGCGTTTTTATCTCATGTACCGGGTGTAAGGCAGTAATCAGGGAGTGTGTGTGCAGCGCGATACCTTTGTTGTAAAACAATATTTTCTGCAATGGCTGCATAAGCGTAGCAATCCGGGGTTAATCGTTAATCTCTGTTTTCTTGTCGTCCTTGTCTTTTCCACCCTCCTGACATGGCGTGAGGTGGTGGTCCTGGAGGAGGCGTATATCTCCAGCCAGCGTAACCATCTCGAAACGGTCGCCACGTCGCTGGACCGTCAGCTGCAGTACAGCGTGGACAAAATGCTGTTTTTTCGCACCAGCATGCATGATGCCTTACAGACCCCCCTGGGGTTTGATGTCCTGCGCGATGCGGTGTCTCGTTTTAGCGCCGTGCGGACGGATGAAACCTGGCAGCTGGCCGTTGATAAAAAACGCACCCTTCCCCTGAACGGCGTGTCAGATGCCTTCGTTGCAAAATCCACGCTCCTTAACCGTGATAGTGAGCGTATCAGTAATGAGATCTCTGCCGCGCTGGAAGTGGGGTATTTACTGCGCCTGGCCTCGTCGGGTGTGCAAAGTGAAGAGCGGATAATCTACGTTTCCCGCGCGGGGTTTTATCTTTCGACAGACACGCCTGATATGGCTGACGATATCAGCGCCCGCTATTACTTTCTGGTCACTCAACCCTGGTTTACCTTGCACTCAGAACGCCACAATCGCGCGCGCGCGGTGCGCTGGTTTATTTCGGCGCCGTCGCCCTGGAGCAATGGGGAGCGCACGATAACGGCGAGCGTGCCCATCTATTTTGAGCATTACTGGTATGGCGTGGTAGCGATGGATTTCTCCATACACACCATGAAACGCCTGCTGACTGAAGCGACGCAGGACCGGACGGAGGGCGAGTATCAACTGTATGACACGCGTCTGAACATGATTGCCACGTCAGAAGCGGACGGCAGTCAGGTGAACCGCTTTGACGAGGTTGAAACGGCGCAAATTGCTCACGCGATTGAGCACGACACCCGAGGCGGTATACGCCTTGGAAGCCGTTTTATTAGCTGGGAGCGACTCGATCATTTTGACGGGGTGATCTTACGCGTTCATACGTTGCACGAAGGCGTACAGGGTGACTTTGGCAGTATCAGTATTGTGCTGGCCCTGCTGTGGGCGCTCTTTACCGCCATGCTGCTTGTTTCATGGCTGGTCATCCGCAGGATGGTCAGCAATATGTACACCCTCCAGCACTCCCTGCAGTGGCAGGCCTGGCACGATCCCCTCACGCGTCTGAATAACCGCGGCGCGCTGTTTGAGCGCGCAAAAGTGATTGCGGAGAACTGTCGACAACAGGGTCAGCCGTTTACGGTGATACAGATCGATCTTGACCATTTCAAATGCATTAATGACCAGTATGGGCATCAGGCGGGTGACAAAGTGCTGTCCCATGCCGCAGGGTTGATTACCAGCGTGCTGCGCAAAAATGACGTTGCCGGGCGCGTGGGCGGGGAAGAGTTTTGCGTGGTCCTGCCGGGGAGCAGCCTGGAAGAGGGGAGAAGGGTCGCGGAGCGCATCCGGTCACGCATCAACAGCAGGGAGATCCTGGTGAAAAAGAGCACGACCGTTCGCATTAGCGCCTCCCTGGGCGTCGCCAGCGCGCAGGAAAAAGAGAACTATATTTTTGAACAACTGCAATCTGCCGCGGACGACAGGCTGTATCAGGCCAAGCAGAGCGGGCGTAACCGGGTGTGCTGGAGCGATCAGGAGAAAAAGTGATCCATCCCTTCCCGCCAGCCTAAGGGACCGCTCAGCTGCGTGTGATAAGCCCGTTCAGGGCTATCATTTTGTAGCGTAATGCCCTGGCGGTTTATGCTTTTAATCACCACGGCGAAGTCGACGCTGTCCAGCAGCGGCGCATCGTTTGGGCCATCCCCCAGCCCCAGGGTGGTGGGGACACAATCTTCCTGCTCGCGGTACTGCGCAATCAGCCAGTTAACCGCCACGTCTTTACCGCAGCGTGCATCCAGAATGTGCCAGAAACGGGCCCCCTGTAAACATTTCAGACCCCTTTGCGCCAGCGCCTCTTCAAAGCGGACCATTGCGTCGTCGGTATCACGCCAGATGAGCGTGACAGAGGCGTCGTGTTTGCGTGCGAGCGCCGCACGGTAGCGCGTCAGCCCGGTCCATTCGCTGATGACGCGTTCGTTCACGTCATCAAACGTGACGAATTTAAAGCCTGCCTGCTGGCGGATTTGCTCAATAAGCGGATGAATTTCCCGATGCGTCATCCCTGTGATCTGGCGCTGCCCCCTCTCCCAGCGCACATCAGGCTGAATGACCGCGCCGTTCTCAGCAATAAAAGGTAACCCCTCCAGGCCCAGATCCTGTTGGATATCCAGCATCTCTGCGGCACTCTTGCTGCTGCACAGAATCACCGGCACCTGATAATCCTGCAGTTTGTCCAGCCATGGCATCGCGGGTTGCCACTCGTAGGTATGAATGTCCAGAAGCGATCCATCCAGATCGGAAAAAACCAGCAGGGGACCCTGAAGTGAAAGCATGATGACTCCTGAAAGCGCACGCGCCTCTACCTAAGAATATTCTTAAAAAAATACTGAAGGGAAAACCGTCTTTATAAGACGCGATTCAGCCAAAGCCGCATTCACCGTGCGTTATTGCTCATAACAAAAATGATTATGTTAAAAATATTATATTCGCCGTAAGAATATATGCTTGTCAGACAAAATCGTTGGGGATAGTGTGGTTTGTACATCAGATTTCCTGGTGTAACGAATTTTCAAGTGCTTCTTGCATAAGCAAGTTTTGATCCCGGCCATCCCCATGACCGGGATTTTTTTCGCGCTAACGATTGGCTTCAGACACGCTAAAGTCGTGTATATCAAGCTCGAAGGCCTCCGCCAGTTCGCGGTAGGTATGGTAATCCCTCCCGTTCACCATCACCCTCTCGGAATCATCCTCTGCACGACGTACTTCGGATTCACTGATCTCATTGATGGCGGCCAGCAGGGCATCGACATCCACTTCGACTTCGCGCTTGATGGTGTCGCTATACGCTTTGTTGGTCTTCATTACGGGGTACCTCATATAAACGTGTCCACGGTTAAGTATAGACCGCACACAAAAACGGCATTCGCATCCGTCAGCGATGTCAGCGCATGCGTTTTGTTCTACACTGGCTCAAAACCAGAGGAGGAATGTATGAAGGTCAACGATCGGGTTACCGTTAAAACGGACGGTGGGCCGCGCCGCCCGGGGGTGGTATTGGCAATTGAAGAGTTCAGTGAGGGGACAATGTACCTGGTATCACTGGAAGACTACCCGCTCGGCATCTGGTTTTTTAATGAACTGGGGCATCCGGACGGCATTTTTGTCGAAAAAGCGGAGTAACACAGCGTCGGGTGGCATTGCGGTTGCCCGACAACGCCCACATAAGCAAAAATCTCTGGCCTGGCCAGAGATCAAAGGTAGGGTGCAAAGGGGTTTAAGCCACTAACGCATGTTGACGAAAATCCCGTTCGTCACATTATCGGTCAAACGTACCACGTGATAGATCACTTGCTTATTATGCGTTTTAATTTTCCTTTTAATATTTCCTTTATGTGATGAAACGGTTTTTGCTTTAATATTCATCTGGTCAGAGATCTGAATAGTTCCTTGTCCTGCCATCCACATTCGCAGCATACTTGATTCAGTCCTGCTTAATGATAGGGTGGGTAAGTTAACCGCTCCTACATTTTTAACTTCTTTATTCAAATAATCACCCAGAATGTCATCCAGCGACTCGGGCTTAATCGACTTAGAACTGATCAATAAATTTTTACGGACCAACAAATACTCATCGAAATGGATATTCGCGATCGCCATAAAAACAATAAACAGAGTTTTTGGATGCTGATTAATGATTTGCTTAATGTGCTGACTGTTGGCTGGATCGTGAATGAAACAGTCCTCATTAATAAACACCACGCCTGGTTTTAGTTCGTCACAAGCGGCTGCGAGTTCGTCAACGGTGTGTGCATCGTTGATGTCTCTCTTTCTTACCCCTCTGCTTGCCAGGTACCCGGTTAACCCTAGCCGGGTGTAGCTGCATAAATCCATAATGATCGTTGACATGGCATACCCTCACTCAATGCGTAACGATAATTCACCATCTGCCTGAGAGCTCAAAACAGCCATACGGGATGGAAAAAAATAATAAACCTGTGAGCATGACAAAGACTTTCAGGCGGACTCACTATCCCGTAAAGTTACGTATAATTTGCCAGGAATCTTCTTAAAGTAAAGTAAATATTAAGTATTGTGAGGTGGTTAGAAACAATTAAACCCCGTCAGATATATCCTGGAAGATGTTTTTCATGTTTTATTTTAGGAATATCCTCAGAAAGACAATATCAATCGTGAGGACTATTATTTACGTGGCAGCTCGCTGACAATATCTGCTAACAGATTGAATATCTCGCCGAATAAGTGTTCACAGAAGGGGGCGATAAGGGGCATCAGTAATGACATTAATAAAATTCCGACCGTCAACGTCAGCGGAAAACCGATCACAAAGATGGAGAGCTGCGGTGCCATGCGGTTCAACAGACCTAATGCCAGGTTGACGGTCAGGAGCAGGGTGATAATCGGCAACGCCAGCATCAGGCCATTGAGGAAGATCAGCCCCGCCGCGCGGGTGAGCGCGAGAAAGGCATTGCTGTTGACCGGGTTTTCACCAATCGGCAGCGTATGAAAAGTATCCACCAGCATGGAGATAAGCCACAGATGACCGTTAAACGACAGGAACAGCAGCATGGCGAGCAGATCGATAATGCGTGCCAGCACCGGCATGTTGAGGTGGCTGCCGGGGTCAACAAACGTGGCGAACGATAAGCCCATCTGCAGGCCAATCAGCTCCCCGGCCGTGCGAACGGCGGCAAAGGCGAGCTGCATGGTAAAGCCTACGGCAACGCCAATCATCACCTGCTGTAATGCCACCCACACCGCATTCGCCGAGAAGATCGGAATATCCACCGGGGGAAGGGAAGGGGCGACGATGATGGTGATGATAATGCCCAGCCCCACTTTGACACGCTTGGGGATCGATTTCTCGCTGAGAATCGGGGCGGTGGTGATCAGCGCCAGAATGCGTAGCATCGGCCAGAAATAGACGCCGAGCCACTGAACCCACTGGTCGCTGGTGAAGTGCAGCATCGTCAGGTCAGCCGATGATGTACGGCAGATTGGTAAACAGGTTGCGCATATAGTCCAGCAACAGGTTCAGCATCCACGGTCCGGCCACGATAATCGCCACGAATACGGCGATGATTTTCGGAATGAAGGACAGCGTCATTTCGTTAATCTGCGTGGCGGCCTGCAGAATACTGATAATCAGACCGGTAACCAGCGCGACAAGCAGCAGGGGAGCGGCAACGGCAATGGCGATTTTCATCGCTTCCGTGCCCATCATCATGACCGATTCGGGTGTCATTGCCGTTCCTTAACTGTAGAAACTCTGCGCCAGCGAACTGACCAGCAGCTGCCAGCCATCGACCAGTACAAAGAGCATGATCTTAAAGGGCAGGGCAATGGTTGCGGGCGGCACCATCATCATCCCGAGCGCCATCAGGACGCTGGCGATCACCAGGTCGATAATCAGGAACGGAATAAAGATGGTAAAGCCAATCTGAAACGCCGTTTTCAGCTCGCTGGTGACGTAGGCTGGCAGCAGAACGCGCATGGGTACCGCTTCCGGCCCCTGCAATTCGCCGGTATTGGACAAGCGAACAAAGAGTGCCAGATCCGCCTCGCGCGTCTGGCGCAGCATAAATTCCCGCAGCGGCTGTGCGCCTTTATCCAGCGCCTCCTGCATGGAGATTTTATCTTCGCTGAACGGCTGGTACGCGTCGGTATAAATCTTATCGATGACCGGCGACATAATGAAAAAGGTCAAAAACAGCGCCAGCCCCAGCAGCACCTGGTTTGGCGGCGCGGAAGGGGTACCGAGCGCGTTTCGCAGCAGACCAAAGACGATAATGATGCGGGTGAAGCTGGTCATCATCAGCAGGATGGCCGGGATAAAGGTCAGCGAGGTGATGAATACCAGCGTCTGCACCGGGAGCGACCAGCTCTGACCGCCACCGGCAATGGGCGTTGAGACCAGACCGGGCAGTTGCGCATAAACCGCGGGAGCAAACAGGCCAATGCCCGCAAGCGTAAGGGATAACAAACGGCGCATCAGGATCTCCCGGAACGCTTAAGCAAACTCTTCATGACGGACTGAAAATCCGCAGGGGCTTGTGCGCGCTCCTCCACCGTGACAGGGGCGGGCGGCAGTTTATGTAATACGTTGATGTTCGAGGCGGTGACACCCAAAACCAGACGCGCATCGTCCACCTCGACGATAACCACGCGTTCACGCGGCCCCAGCGTGGTGCTGGCGCTCACCTTCAGGCCGCGGGTGCCGGCGGTTTTACCCGCCAGACCAAAACGCTTCGCCAGCCAGGCGGCGATAAGAATAAAGGCAATAATACCGAACAACGCCCCGCTCACCTGGAGCAGCGGGGAACCGGGAACGGCAGACGGTTGCGATAGTGTTGCCTGGGTTTTCATACTTATCGGCTCAGACGACGCATACGTTCAGATGGGGTGATGATGTCCGTGATACGCACGCCGTATTTATCGGCAACCACCACTACTTCACCCTGGGCAATCAGATAACCGTTGATCAGAATATCCAGCGGCTCACCCGCCAGACCGTCAAGGGCCACGACGGAACCCTGCGTCAGGCGCAGCAGCTCTTTAATGGTCATCCGGGTGCGTCCCAGTTCAACGGTCAGCTTGACCGGGATGTCCATAATCAGGTCGATATCCTGCAGCGTGCCGCTGACGTCACCGCCGCCGAGCTGCTGGAATACCGCATCCGCTGCGCTTTTCGTTGGGGTCGCTTTTTGTTCGTTTAACGCGTCAGCCCACAGATCGTCCAGTGCTCCGCTGTTTTCATCGGACGGATTGTTCATGTCACTCATTTGGGCTGTTCCTCATTCAGCGAATTCAAAATCGGGTTGATCAAGTGCTCAACGCGTAACGCATACTGACCGTTAATCGTGCCGTACTGGCTTGTCAGCACGGGGACACCATCCACATGGGCAATAATGCGGTCGGGTTTGTCTATCGGCAAAACGTCGCCGGGTTGTAATTTCAGGATCTGGGATAACCGCATTGAGATGTCGGCAAAGTTAGCCACCAGCTCAAGCTGTGAGTGCTGGACCTGGCGAACCAGGTTTTCACGCCAGTTCTGATCTTCGTTGCGTGAGTTTTCCAGCGGCGGGTTAACCAGCAGCTCGCGCAGCGGTTCAATCATGCTGAACGGCAGACAGATATTGAACTCGCCGGTCAGGTTACCGATCTCAACGTGGAACGGCGTGTTGACGACGATATCGTTCGGGGAGGTGGTGATATTGGTAAACTTCACCTGCATCTCGGAACGAACGTATTCCACTTCCAGCGGGTTAATCGCTTTCCACGCGTCGCTGTAGGACTCCAGCGCCAGCTTCAGCATGCGGTTGATGACGCGCTGTTCGGTGTGGGTGAATTCACGACCTTCTACTTTGGTCGGGAAACGCCCGTCGCCGCCGAACAGGTTATCCACCGCAATGAACACCAGGCTTGGCGAAAACACGACCAGACCGGTGCCGCGCAGCGGCTTCAGATGAATCAGGTTAAGGTTGGTTGGCACCGGCAGGTTGCGGGCAAACTCGTGATACGGCTGAATGCGGATCGCACCGACCGTGATATCCGGGCTACGACGCAACAGGTTGAACAGCCCCATACGGAACTGACGTGCAAAACGTTCGTTAATGATCTCCAGCGCCTGCAGACGTTCACGAACTACGCGGCGCTGGGTATTCGGATCATAGGGACGAATATTGTCGTCACCCGTTAGGCCCGGTTGCGGATCATCGTTTTTATCGCTGTCGCCGTTGAGCAGCGCATCGATTTCTGCCTGAGAAAGAATACTGTCGCCCATGTCGTTACCGCAGAATGAAGGCTGTATACAGAACGTCAGTGACTTCCTGCTTAGGTTGGCCGTTTACCAGCGGGGTGGCCAGCGTCTCTTTGATGGCGTCGACCAGCTTTTGCTTACCCACGTCGGTGGCCAGCGCGGAGGCGTCCTGACGAGAGAACAGCAGAAGAAGACGGCTACGCACTTCCGGAAGATAATCATTCAGGCGCGCGCGGGTGGCTTCATCCTTCAGGCGCAGCGTAATACCGACATACAGCACACGATCCGCATCACCGAGGTTAACGGTGAAGGTGTCCAGAGGGAAAAAGACCGGCGCCGGCGGCGGTGCGGGTTCGGCTTTGGCGGCAGCGGTTGAAGGTTCCTGCTGCATACGCCAGTAACTATAGCCCGCGGTAGCGCAGGCGGCGAGCGTGATCAACACCAGCAGCGGGATCCAGATGGAACGCTTACTTTTTTTGGTGATAGCGGAGTCTGTCATCTGATACGAGCTTCCTGTTTCGGTACAGCTTAATAAGGTGATTATCCCGTGTCCTGCCGTCGTCAAAGCGTGGAAAAGACGGGGATAATCACGCTACCTCTGGCGTTTAGGCGAAGATGTCTACGGCGCTGTTACCGCGCGCCGCGGATTGCAGGGCGGCAGGGGTGGGCAGTAGCTCCTCGCTCTCTTCATTAAATCCGCCGTTGTGACCGGAACGTGAAGCCTGATGCTGCTGCGATGAGGATTGCTGTTGCCCGGCAAAGCTTTCGCTGCTGACGCTGCTCTGAGAGAGCTGAATACCGTTCTCTGCCAGTGACGTCCGCAGGACAGGCAGTGCCGCTTCCAGCGCCGCGCGCACGTGGCTGTGTGCCGAGACCATCTGCAGCTGCGCCTGGTTATCATCCAGTTTAAGCGAGATTTGCACCTGGCCCAGATCTTCCGGGTGCAGGCGCAGCTCCGCAGTCTGTTGCCCCTGCTTAGTGAACAGCGTGATGTGCTGGCTCAGGGACTGCTGCCATTCGTGAGTACCCAGCGGCTGGCTTAACACTGGCGCGGTGGCAACGGTGGCGGCAGGCTGGCTGGTGGCATGACTGGACATGATCGGCGCCAGGGTAGCCGTGGGTGAGGATGATGAAGAAGAACTGGCGAATTCCTGCTTCTCTGCCGCAGCGGCCACGACCGGAGTGACTGGCGCATTGGCGGAGAGATCCGGGCCGTTGTTTTTCGCCTGACTCTGATAAGGTGCGGAAAGCTGCGCTTTATCGTGGTCTCCCGCTGCCGCGTTCAGGGGGGAGTGGCCCGCTGCGTTTGGCGAAAGCGTCGCTGAACTCAACGTTGAGGTTGCGGAAACGCCGTTACTGCCCGCCGCGTGAGGCGTGCTGGTCTGCTGGTGCGGCAGCATTGCCATCAGCGCGCTTAATCCGGCCAGCTCTTCTTCGCTCAGTTCGCTTTTGCTGTCATCCTTGCTGTTGGCCGCATTGAGCGTTTTCAGGGCATCGCCCTTTGACAGCGGCACCAGCCCGGAAATCAGGGTTTCAGGCGTGGTAAGCTGCGCCGTTTCATCGCCACTCAGGGCTGGCTGACGCGCGAGCAGGTCGGCAATTTTGGCCTGCAGCGCGGTATCGCCTTTGGCGTCCTGAGCGACTTTTGACAGCTTACTGCCAGCGGCTTTCAGGTCAGCCAGGGTCAGCGGCGCATCTTTGCCCTTGCCCGTCGCGTCCGTCAGGGCACCCGTCAGCAGGGAGAGAAAGTCTTGCGCACCGTCGGTGCCTTTCCCTGTTTGCATCCCGCCCGACAGGTCGCTGTCGCTCATCAGCAGTTGTTGCAGTGTGATCATTCCGGTTTCCTCATTGATGCGCGCTGGGCAAACTCATCCATTTTTTTCTGATCCAGACGGTTTTCCGCCAGGGTCGCGGCTGCGATCTGCCGGTCCTGTAAGGTTTGCCAGGCCTGCAGCCGCTGTTTTTTCTCACGCCAGAAATTCAGCGCGGTATCGACTTTTTGGGTCCACTGGTTAAGCTGCTGGCGGTGCTGCTCTATCGCCTTCTCCAGCGTCTGGATAAACTGCTGATAGTTAATCCACCGCTGGCTTCCAATGCCCTGGGTCATATCGGTATTGAGGTTGGTGCGATACTCATGCTGATAGTCGATTAACATCTTCAACTGTTCTTCAGCCTGCTGGCACCCGCGTCGCATTGCGCCAAGCTGCAATGCGGCATCATCAACTTCTTTTTCAGCCAGATCTTTCAGCGTTGATAACGCGCTGTTTTGCGCCATGACCTTCGCCCTCCACCTGTGTTACACCTGCGGGAAAATCAGCTCCAGAGCCTGGATTGAATCTTCCCAGTCGGCACGTTCAAAAATGCCCTGTTGTAAAAACGCCTCCAGCTGCGGCCACAGGCTAATCGCTTTGTCGAGCATAGGATCGCTGCCTTTGGCATACGCCCCCACGCTGACCAGATCGCGGTTGCGCTGGAAGCTGGAGAGGAGTTGTTTAAAGTTACGCACGCGGGCGTAATGCTTCTCGGTGATCAGCGCCGTCATTGCGCGGCTGATGGATGCTTCAATATCAATCGCCGGGTAGTGTCCGGCTTCAGCCAGACGACGCGATAACACAATATGACCGTCGAGAATGGCGCGCGCGGAGTCGGCAATCGGGTCCTGCTGGTCATCGCCTTCGGTCAGTACCGTATAAAATGCAGTGATGGATCCGCCGCCGCTGATGCCGTTCCCTGCGCGTTCAACCAGCGCAGGAAGTTTGGCAAAGACCGAAGGCGGGTAGCCTTTGGTGGCCGGTGGCTCACCGATAGCCAGCGCAATTTCACGCTGTGCCATCGCGTAGCGGGTGAGGGAGTCCATGATCAGCAGCACGTGCTTGCCGCGGTCGCGGAAATCTTCGGCAATACGGGTGGCGTAGGCGGCACCCTGCATACGCAGCAGGGGTGACACATCCGCCGGGGCGGCGATTACCACCGAACGGGCCCGGCCTTCCGCACCCAGAATGTTTTCGATGAAATCTTTGACTTCACGGCCACGCTCACCAATCAGCCCAACGACGATCACGTCGGCCTGGGTATAACGCGCCATCATGCCGAGCAGGACCGATTTACCCACGCCGGAGCCGGCGAACAGACCCATACGTTGTCCGCGTCCTACCGTGAGCAGGGCGTTAATCGGCCGTACGCCGGTATCCAGCACATGCTCGATAGGGGTACGCTGCAGGGGGTTAAACGGCTGGGTGATCAACGCCCCGGTTTCGGTGGTGTCCGGCGCGGGCAGGCCATCCAGCGGTTTCCCGCTGCCGTCGAGCACGCGGCCGAGCAGGGCCGGACCAAGCGGCAGCTGTTTCCCGCTTTGCAGGCCGTCGCCGCTGATGTTTTTCGCGTAGACGCGGGCGCCGGGGAGAATACCTTCCACCTCTTCAAGCGGCATCAGGAACAGTCGCTGACCGTTAAACCCAACCACTTCGCTTTCGACTTCACGCGTTTCCTGACCATCCTGACGCTCAATCACACAGGTTGCGCCCAGCGGAAGCTGCAGGCCGGTGGCTTCCAGTACCAGACCGGTCGCGCGCGTCAGTCGTCCATAACGACGAACGGATGGCAGTTGCGCCATCTTCGTCTCAAAGTTGTCGAGCGTGTTGAGCCAGCGGGTGAGGCGTGCGGTCATCAGACGACTCCCGGTGCCGCGAGGCGGCACAGTTCCTGCCAGCGAGTGGCGACGCTGGCATCCAGGTCACCTTCGTCGGCAGAGACTTTGCAGCCGCCGTGGTGTAACGACGGATCGCCGCGCAGACGCCAGCCGTGCAGGCTGAGGGTTGCCCCCAGGCTCTCTTCAACGCGCTGCAGATCGTCCGGGTGAACGCGCAGCTGCGGTTTGCCGCTGAACAGCGGCTCCTGCTGCAAAAGCCCCTGAATCTGTTTGATCAGCGCCGTGTTATCCACCACAGGCGTCTGGCCAATGACCTGACGCGCAGCTTCCAGCGCCATCTGCATCAGACGGGACGCAATCACGCTGTCCAGCGCGTCCAGCGTGTGCTGGAACTCGCTGACCAGCTGCTGCATGCGGGCGTGGATCGGCGCCTGCTGCTGACGCGCCTGGTCGATACCGTGCTCTAATCCTTTCGCCAGACCTTCCTGATAGCCCAGATCGTGACCTTTCTGGCGGCCTTCATTCAGACCGGCAGTGTAGCCCTGCTCATGCGCCTGCATTTGCAGCTGCGCCAGCATCTGCGCTTGCTTCTCCTCCTCGCTCAGCTCGGGCTGCCCGACGTCGACGTCAGGCTCAGCGGGTGAGACCTTCGCGGGCGTGAATTCAGAAAGGGGAGGGGCCAGATCGTCTGGCGTCCAGCGCTTCCACGACAGCTCATTAGACATAGGTGTCGTCTCCGCTGCCAATCACCATCTCGCCGGTTTCCGCCAGACGACGAACGATAAGCAGGATGGCTTTCTGTTCGTTCTCCACCTGAGACAGACGAACCGGACCGCGGTTGGCAAGGTCGTCGCGCAGGATATCCGCCGCACGCTGAGACATGTTGCGCAGGAACTTCTCGCGCAGCGGCTGTTCGGCACCTTTGAGGGCGATAAGCAGCGATTCGGAGTCCACTTCCTGGAGCAGGCGCTGGATGCTGCGATCGTCCACTTCGACCAGGTTTTCGAACAGGAACATCTCGTCGATAATTTTCTGTGCCAGCTCGCCGTCGAATTCGCGAACCGCGGTAATAACCGCTTCTTCCTGCTGCGTTTTCATCAGGTTGATGATTTCCGCCGCCGTTCTCACGCCGCCCATTTTGCTGCGCTTGAGGTTCTGACCGTCGAGCAGGTTGTTCAGTACTTCGGTCAGCTCCGCCAGCGCGGCCGGCTGGACGCCACCGAAGGTTGCGATACGCAGCATCACATCGTGACGCAGACGCTCTTCGAACAGGGCCAGAATATCGGCTGCCTGACCCCGTTTGAGGTGGACAAGGATGGTGGCGATAATCTGCGGGTGCTCGTCGCGAATAAGGTCGGCGGCACTCTGCGGCTCCATAAAGTTAAGCGTTTCGATCCCGCTGGCGGTATCGCGCGTTTCCAGAATGTCTTCCAGCAGGCTGGCGGCACGCTCTTCGCCCAGCGCCTTGACCAGGACGGAGCGCAGGTAGTCGTTGGCGTTGACGTTGAGCGCGGCAAACTGTTCGGCTTCCTGCTCAAATTCCGACAGCACTTCGGTCAGCTGTTTATTGGAGATCTGACGCACGTTGGCCATGGCCGCACTGAGGATTTGCACTTCCCGCTGGGAGAGGTGCTTAAACACCTCTGCCGCGCGGTCTTCGCCAATGGTCATCAGCAGGATGACGCTTTTATCGGTGCCTGTAAGCGTATTACTCATGTTCGTTACCCATCCACTGGCGGATGACCAGCGCCACGACGCGCGGATCGTTATCTGACATTTCGCGAATGCGCTGGCTCATCACTTCGGCGCCCATGCGCTGGTTAGCCCGACGCTGCTGCATCTGCTCATCTTTGCTGAGGCGAACTTCAACCGCTTCTTCCGTTTCCTGACGCGTAGACATCTGTTCGCGAGCGGCTTTTTCTGCTTCAGCACGACGCTGGAGCTGTGGACGAACGCCCTTACGCCACAGCAGCCACGCGACAATCAGCACCAGCAGCCAGCGTCCTGCGGACATCAGCTGGTCGATAAACGCCTGCTGTTGCCAGAACGGCAGTTCACCGCCGGTCTCTTCAACCGCGTTGAACGGCGAGTTCACCACGTTAAGGGTGTCGCCACGCTTCTCGGAGTAGCCCATCGCTTCGCGGGTCAGGTTTTCAATCTGCTTCATCTGCTCGGCGGTTAACGGCAACGGTTTGCCATCCGCCAGCGTTTTGTAGTTCACCACCACCGCAACAGAGAGACGCTGAATATCGCCCACGTTGAGTTTAGTGTGGCGGATCGTCCGATCCACTTCGTAGTTCGTGGTTTCGTTACGGCTAGTGGTGCGTGGACCGGCGTTACTGGTCGTTGAGGTGGTCTGCTGATTATTTTGCTGACCGTTCTGCTGATTGGCCGGCGGCGTGGAAATCGGTGCCGCGTTTGCCGGAGCTGGCTGGTTAGAGAGCGCACCCGGCACGCCGCCAGGGTAGGCGCCGCCCACCTGTTCGCTGGAGTTGATCTGACGCGAGCGCATCACCGCCTGAGCCGGATCGCCGTTCGGGCTGTATTGCTCTTCGGTTTGTTCTTTATTAGAGAAGTCAATCTGCGCGGTCACCTGCGCATGCACGTTGCTGTTACCGACAACCGGGCCGAGGATCGCTTCAATGCGACGCTGGAGACGGTTTTCTACGTCTGCGGCATATTTCAGCTGCGCGTCGTTCAGGTCACGCCCGGCGGTATTGGATTGGGTCAGCAGGTGTCCGCTTTGATCGACCACCGTCACGTTACCCGGTGGCAGACCGGCGACGGCGCTGGAGACGAGATGCGTCACCGCGCTGATTTGCCCTTCGTCCAGCGCGCGGCCAGGTTCGAGGTTCACGGTCACGGAAGCTGAAGGGGATTTCTGTTCACGAACAAATAAAGAAGGCTTAGGCATCGCCAGATGCACACGGGCACTCTTCACCGGGCCTAACGTTTCAATGGTGCGAGCCAGCTCACCTTCCAGCGCACGCTGGTAGTTCACCTGCTCGCTGAACTGGCTGATACCGAACTTTTCCTGATCCAGCAGTTCAAAACCGACCGCACCGCCCTTCGGCAGGCCCTGCTGAGCCAGACGCAGACGCAGCTCGTGGACCTTATCAGCAGGCACCTCAAGGGCACCGCCGTTATCGGCAAAGCGATAAGGGATGTTCATCTGGGTAAGCTGGGTGACGATGGCACCGCCATCCTGATCGGAAAGGTTGCTATAGAGCGTGCGGTAATCAGGGCTTTTTGCCCATAAAACCATCGCTACAAGGATGGCAATAGCGGCAGCGCCTGCCACGATCAACGGGATTTTAGGATTCGCGCGAAGGCGGTTCATCCACTCGAGTGATTTATTTTGCGGCGCTGTCGATGCTGTTGCACTCATTGCGCACCTCTTAAATCCTGGTGGTTTACGTTATTCGTGTAGAGAAACAAAACTGACTCCCGGGTCGGCAAACACGACAAAAGTTCCATATTGATGGCCCTGCCATTATTTGATGATTCCGGATTTTCTATGCGTCAAATAACCTGGTTTTTTCACGCTATTTACCGCCATTATCTTATTGACAAGCTGTTAGTCTTGACCGCGTAAAAAACCATCCAGGGGAGAGTCATGGCTATACAGGGCATTGAAGGGGTAATCAGTCAGTTGCAGGCAACGGCGATGACGGCCCGTAATCAGAATGTGGCAGAACAACAGCCGACCATCAGCTTTGCGGGGCAACTGCATGCCGCTCTTGACCGTATCAGCGATACCCAGACCGCGGCGCGTACCCAGGCGGAGAAATTCACCCTCGGTGAGCCGGGCGTGGCGCTGAATGATGTGATGGCCGATTTGCAGAAAGCCACGGTTTCCCTCCAGATGGGGATTCAGGTGCGGAATAAACTGGTGTCGGCGTATCAGGAAGTGATGGGCATGCAGGTTTAAGCCCTTTATCTTCGCTGGCAGCCGCAGCGCTTTAATGCCACAATATTTTTTTCTTCGAAAGCAGGAAAGATGATGAAAAAAATAGCAATTGCTGGCGCGCTGCTGGCACTGACCGGGTGCGTACAGGTCGATAACTATCAGGATGTGATCAAGCATCCTGTCCCGGCGCATCTGGCGGGATACTGGCAGTCAAAAGGACCGCAGAGTAGCCTGGTCAGTCCTGAAGCGATTGCCACGCTGGTGGTGACCGAAGAGGGCGATACGCTGGACTGCCGCCAGTGGCAGCGCGTGATTGCCGTGCCGGGTAAAATCATGCTGCGTTCAGACAGCTACTACAACGTTACCCGCAAGCTGGATATCTATCCGCTGGAGCGCGATGGCGCGACGCTTGAGTATGACGGGATGGAGCTGCAGAAGGTTGACCGCCCAACGGTGGAATGTACTGATTACCTGAGCAAAAACCCGCTGGAGAGTAAACTACCGTAGCCGTTTGTTGCCGGGTGGCGGCTTCGCCTGGCCCGGCCTACAAAAGTACCGTCCCGTAAGCAGGGTAAGCGTCAGCGCCACCCGGCATTGTTTCTACAGCGCATCTTCTATTACCCAAACGCTGACACTCCCTCCATTACAGGTAAAGGTGCCTTCGCCATCTGCCGCGGTGGTGACCGTTTCTTCGCGATTGCCGAGGAAATCACGCCACGTTTTGTCGCCGTAATTTTCCCCAAGACAAATCACTTTCTCGCCGTCGTCGCCGTTCGACATCACTACCACACAGCCGGGATCGTCTTCCGTACCGCTGCGGCTGAAGGCGATGCAGTTAGGATGGTCAAAAAACAGGGTCTGCACGCCGTGGGCAAAACGCTGCCGGGCGAGGATCAGTTCATGAAGCTGCTCAATGACCGGCATGTCGATGTGGTAGGTCTCGCCATCTCCACCCGTATCGTCATAGCTCGCCCCGAAGAGATCCGGATAAAACACGCTCGGCACGCCGTTTTCCCGCAGCAGGATCAACGCATACGCCAGCGGTTTAAACCAGGCTTCGACCGGTGCTTCCAGCGCCTGCAAAGGTTGGGTGTCGTGGTTAGCGACGAGAGTGACCGCATGGAACGGATCCGCCTCCACCAGCGTACCGGTGAAGATCTGGCTCATGTCATAATCCCGTCCCTGACGAGACGCTTCGTGGAATTTCATCTGCAGGGGAGCATCAAAGAGCATGGTTTTACCGTCGACCTGGTCAATATAGGCCTGCAGTTTATCCACCTCGTGGGACCAGTATTCTGCCACAATAAACAGCGGCTGGTCAGCGACGTCCTGGACGTGCTCAATCCACTCTTTATAAAACCAGGCGGGAATATGCTTGACGGCATCCAGACGAAAACCGTTGCAGCCCGTCTGTTCCATGACCCAGCGGGCCCAGTATTTGATCTCTTCGGTGACCGCGTGATTGCGAAAATCAATATTCTCGCCCATCAGATAATCGAAGTTACCCATCTCATCATCAACCTGATCGTTCCAGCCTTCGCCGGTGTAGTCGTTGACGATTTTAAAAATGCCGTCTTGATCCGGGTTTTCAATATGGTCCACGCCGCTGAAGCATTTGTAATCCCAGACGAATTGGGAATATTGCCCGGCACGGGCAGGGAAGGTGTAGCGGGTCCAGGCTTCACACTCAATGATTTCATCATCAATTTGCGTGCGGTCTTGCTCGTTCACGCGCTGAACGCGGACAGGTTCTTTCTCGTCTGCCCCCATCTTGTGGTTCACCACGACGTCCAGCAGCACGGCGATATCATTGCTTTTCAGCGCCTCTATGGCCTCCAGCAGCTGCGCTTTGTCACCGTATTTCGTGGCGATACTGCCTTTCTGGTCAAATTCGCCGAGATCGAACAGATCGTATGAGTCATAGCCAACCGAATACCCGCCGGACGCACCTTTATACGCGGGGGGAAGCCAGATCATATTGATGCCGATTTCATTAAGATTAGGGGCTAACGCCGTGACTTCGCGCCACAATTCACCGCCAGCAGGGTAATACCAGTGAAAACATTGTAAAAGTGTTGGGTTGCGCATGCACCATCTCCATGAGGTCGCGAGACTCAAGTATGGCGCAGGTTTGGCAGAAATGCTGGCGTACGAAACGGTTAATGCTCGTACGCCAGTAAAATGGCTAACTGATATCGCTATTACTTTGCGGAACCAGGACATGGCCGCCTTGATTACCGTAGGTGGAGAGAACGGTTTTCTGGATGGAGGATTGCCCAACCAGCTTCGCCAGCTCATCCATTCTGGCTTGCAGCAATGTTTTTACCTGGCCTTCGTTGTCCAGGATCACCCGCAGCGTCGGGCGAAGCTGCTCCTGAATCTGCATCGAAGGTTCACTTTCCTGAGTGAGACGAGCCAGTGAGTGCACCGCATTAACATAGTCGGTTTCACAGATGATCAGATCATCCCATAGCCCCTGCCGGGCCAGTCGCAACATCAACTGGCTCTGCTCAAGGAGTTGCTGATAAAGGGTATAGAGCTGCGGTGCATTACTCATTAGACGGCGTCCTGCATCAGTTGTGGGGTACCGGCAACCTCCTTCCACCCGTCAGCGATATTGCGCAGCAATGTTTCCACCTCTTCGATGGCGCTGGCGTCGTTATTCACATTGGCGTGCAGGAGGCGACGAACCATATAGGCATAAAGGGCGATCAGGTTTTGTGTGAGCTCATCACCATTACTTTCCACCAGGCCGACCTTCAGACCGTTCTCGATAATGTTGATCGCTTTCGAAATCGCGAGTCCCTTTGCCGGGATATTGCCGTCTTGCAGGAACAGACGCGCGCGAACCAGCGCGCTGAGGGCTCCATCAAATAGCATGATAACCAGCTGTTGCTGGCTGGCGCTCATCACCGCGCTTTCAACCTCTATTTTTGCGTAGGCTTGTGTACCTTTTGCGCCGTACATGTTATCCCCCTCGGGTCTGATTAGCGTTTACTACTTGTTGCTGGACGTATTTTCAAACTGCTGCGTCAGGTAGCTACTGGTGTTGTTCAATGAGGTCATCAGTACGTCCAGCTGGGTAAACTGAGCTTTATACTGTGCCACACGAGCATCAATACGATCGCTGACTGAGTTGTATTGATCCGTCAGCTTGTTCAGCGTTTTGCTGACCCCATCTTTTGCCGCCTGGATAATCCCTTTGCTGGAGAGCCAGTCAGTCAGATTGGTGGCCATGGTGGTGGTGATACCGGTGGCTTTACCGTCGCCCACAACCAGATCTTTTACGGCGATCGGGTTATCAGTTAGCGCTTTTTTCAGCTTCGTGCTGTCCAGCTCCAGTTTGCCTGAGCTTGGGTCTGAGGTAATGCCCAGTGACGACAGCGTCTTATAGGTGGTGCCGCCTACGGTGTTGCTCAGCATGGTTTTCAACTGGGTCTGGATCGTACGCAGCGTGCTGTCACCGAGCAGGGCACCGTTGCTGGCATCCTGTGCATCTGTACCTGCATCCACCGCCGTATATTTGGTTAATGTTGCAAAGCTGTCCTGAAGGGTGTTGTAGGCATCCACCCAGGCTTTCATTGCCGTTTCCGCTTTAGACGTATCTTTGGTGATCGTCAGCGTCTGGTTGCCGGTGGTGACATCGTTCAGGTTCAGGGTGATATCTTCCAGCGCATCGCTGATGGTGTTGCTGCTGTTTTCGATATCTACGTTGTTCACCTTCAGCTTCGCGTTCTGCGCGGTGACGCTTTCCGTCATCCCGTTGCTGGCGTCGGTGCTGGTGCCGTTATAACCCATAAAGGATTGCAGAGCGCTGTCGCCGCTCACGCTGATGCTGACCGCGTTGTCCGCCCCGGTTTCGGTAGAGGTGATGGACAGACGATACTGACCATTACCGACGTTAATAATACTGGCGGTGACACCGGCATCCGCTTTGTTAATGGCATCACGAATGCCGGTCAGCGAGGAGTTGGCCGCGCTGATATCGACGGTCACCGGATCTTTTCCGTTACCGGCGGTAAATGTGATCTTGCTGTCAGAGGTAGCAATCGCGGTTTTGGCGTCTGCCTGCGTGTTTTTTGTGGTCAGCGTCTGTGCCTGCGCCAGCTGTGACACGCTGATGGTATATTTACCGGCAATCGCGCTGCCGCTGGTGGTGGCGCTGAATGCCGTGGTGCTGCTCGCCGTGCTGGTGGCCGAAAACAGGTCGGCTTTATTCAGCGCAGTGTTTGCGGTCTGAAACGCTTCCAGTGAACTCTTCAACGTGCCGTAAGCGCTCAGCTTGGCGGTATAAGATGACTGTTGTTTGGAAATCGGTGTTAGCTGTGCTTTTTCGGCCTTGGTCAGACTATCCAGAATGTCTGCTAACTGAAGACCCGAACCAATCCCCAATGATGAAATACTTGCCATATTTATTCCTTAATCTATCGACACGTAGAACGAATAGTGGGGTTATCGGCCTTAATGGGGGAAAGTTTACGGTTAATTTCTTTTTTTTAATGGCGGGAATAACGGTAATAGAGAAGAGTATTTCCGTGGCTAAAAAAATTATCGAGATCCTGAAAAAAAATCTAAAGGTTGTTTTGGACCAGACGATAACACCTTTGACGGCGATGAAGCCGAAGGGTGGAAACCCAAATCTAACCAAACAGATTTGATGAACAACAGGAATCGAAATCATGGCACAGTACATTAATACCAACAGCCTCTCGCTGATCACTCAGAACAACATCAACAAGAACCAGTCCGCTCTGTCTTCTTCTATCGAGCGTCTGTCTTCTGGTCTGCGTATCAACAGCGCGAAAGATGACGCTGCGGGCCAGGCGATTGCTAACCGCTTCACCTCTAACATCAAAGGTCTGACTCAGGCTGCACGTAACGCTAACGACGGTATCTCTGTTGCTCAGACCACTGAAGGCGCACTGTCTGAAATCAACAACAACTTGCAGCGTATCCGTGAACTGACCGTTCAGTCTCAGACTGGTACCAACTCTGATTCTGACCTGTCTTCAATCCAGGACGAAATCAAATCCCGTCTGTCTGAAATTGATCGTGTATCTGGCCAGACTCAGTTCAACGGCGTGAACGTCCTGGCAAAAGACGGCAAAATGGCTATCCAGGTTGGTGCTAACGATGGCGAAACCATCACCATTGATCTGAAGAAAATTGACTCCAAAACTCTGGGTCTGGACAGCTTCAACGTTAACGGTCCTAAAGATGAAAAAGGAACTTTAGGTACAGTAGCTAACGCCGATTTCACAGCGTATTATGGCGCTACCACTAGCGTTGACAAAGCAACCGTAGTTGAAAAAACTCCAAAAGATTTAGCGACTCGTCTTGGTGTTGCAGATACAAGTGTCGTTTTAAAAGGTGATGAAGTTTACAAAGATGATAATGGTAATCTGTTTGCGAAAGTAACCATTACTCCAACTGATGCAGCTGAAGTCAACAACCTGAAAGCAAATGGTTTTGAAAGCGAAGCAGGAAAAGGTAAAGATTATTTCATTGCTCTTGATCCACAAGCTGCTGTAACCACCGCTGGTGGTGATACTGCAGCCTTCACTATCGATACTTCAAGCCTGAGCCTGAAAAACCTGACTACAGGTTCTTCATCTAACCCGCTGGCTAAACTGGACGAAGCGATCGCTTCTGTTGACCAGTTCCGTTCTTCTCTGGGTGCGGTACAGAACCGTCTGAGCTCTGCCGTAACCAACCTGAACAACACCACCACCAACCTGTCTGAAGCGCAGTCCCGTATTCAGGACGCCGACTATGCGACCGAAGTGTCCAATATGTCTAAAGCGCAGATCATCCAGCAGGCCGGTAACTCCGTGCTGTCCAAAGCTAACCAGGTTCCTCAGCAGGTTCTGTCTCTGCTGCAGGGCTAATCGCCTGATAATGCTCAAACCCCGCTTCGGCGGGGTTTTTTATTTAGCGCTATTCGCATAACCCCCCAAATAACCCCTCATTTCACCCACTATTCACCCAATTGAAACCCCTGCAGAATCGGATAATCATGCCGATAACTCAATTAACGCAGGGCTGTTTATCGTGAATTCACTCTATACCGCTGAAGGTGTAATGGATAAACACTCGCTGTGGCAGCGTTATGTCCCGCTGGTGCGTCACGAAGCATTGCGCCTCCAGGTGCGCTTGCCGGCGAGCGTGGAACTTGACGATCTGCTACAGGCGGGCGGTATCGGGTTATTGAATGCAGTTGACCGATACGACGCTCTGCAAGGAACGGCATTTACGACTTACGCAGTTCAGCGTATTCGTGGTGCGATGCTGGACGAACTGCGCAGCCGTGACTGGGTGCCGCGAAGTGTTCGCCGCAACGCCCGCGAAGTGGCGCATGCGATGGGGCAGCTGGAACAGGAACTGGGACGCAACGCAACGGAAACCGAAGTGGCGGAACGTCTTGGCATTGCTGTTGAAGAGTATCGTCAGATGTTGCTCGATACCAATAATAGCCAACTCTTCTCTTATGACGAGTGGCGCGAAGAGCATGGCGATAGCATCGAGCTGGTGACGGATGAGCACCAGCAGGAAAACCCGTTACACCATTTAATGGAAGGGAATTTACGCCAGCGCGTAATGGAAGCGATTGAAGCGCTGCCTGAACGCGAACAGCTGGTGTTGACCCTTTATTACCAGGAAGAGCTTAATCTCAAAGAGATTGGCGCTGTTCTGGAGGTGGGGGAGTCGCGGGTGAGCCAGTTGCACAGCCAGGCCATTAAACGCTTACGAACCAAGCTGGGTAAGTTATAGGTGATTTTTTCACCCGAAAAATGCCGCACAACGTATTGACAACCAGGAGTTATCATGACGGTGCAGCAATCTAAAAGACGGCCTTTAAGCCGCTACCTGAAAGACTTTAAACACAGCCAGACGCATTGCGCCCACTGTAAGAAACTACTCGATCGTATCACGCTGGTTCGCCGTGGCGAGATCGTGAATAAAATCGCGATCTCTCGCCTCGACACGTTGATGGACGAAGCGGCGTGGCTCGAAGAGCAGAAAGAGTGGGTGGCGCTTTGCCGTTTCTGTGGCGATCTCCACTGCAAAGAGCAAAGCGACTTCTTCGACATTATCGGCTTCAAACAATTCCTGTTTGAACAAACGGAGATGAGCCACGGCACCGTGCGCGAATATGTGGTTCGCCTGCGCCGCCTTGGACAGCATCTGACCGTTAACAACATCTCTCGCGATCTGCTAAAAACCGGTTATCTGGATGAGAATCTGGAGCCGTGGCTGCCTGCCACCAGCACCAACAACTACCGTATTGCGCTGCGCAAGTATGCGCAATATAAGGTACAAATGCCGGGTGCGATGAAGCAGAAAGGCCACGCCGGAACAACTTCTGATATATATTAAAAAAGAATAAGATGTAGCGCAGTCGCCTTTGACGTCGCAGGCGATTTCTCTACACTACGTAAAAATTCTACGCTATCGGGGTATTTATGAAATTAGCACTTCTGGGTCGTCAGGCGTTGATGGGCGTTATGGCCGTGGCGCTGGTTGCGGGTATGAGCGTGAAAACGTTCGCTGCAGAAAATCTGCTGAACAAAGTAAAAGAGCGCGGAACGCTGCTGGTTGGGCTGGAAGGAACCTATCCTCCGTTCAGCTTCCAGGGCGACGACGGCAAACTGACCGGTTTTGAAGTGGAATTTGCCGAAGAACTGGCAAAACACCTCGGCGTGAAAGCCTCCCTGAAACCGACCAAATGGGACGGTATGCTGGCATCGCTGGATTCCAAACGCATTGACGTGGTGATTAACCAGGTGACCATTTCTGACGAGCGTAAGAAGAAGTATGACTTCTCCACGCCGTACACCGTGTCCGGTATTCAGGCGCTGGTGAAGAAAGGTAACGAAGGCACCATCAAAACCGCGGCCGACCTGAAAGGCAAAAAAGTGGGTGTCGGTCTGGGCACTAACTACGAAGAGTGGCTGCGCCAGAACGTTCAGGGCGTGGACATCCGTACCTATGATGATGACCCGACGAAATACCAGGATCTGCGCGTAGGCCGTATTGACGCCATTCTGGTTGACCGCCTGGCCGCGCTGGATCTGGTGAAGAAAACCAACAACACTCTGGCGGTTGCCGGTGATGCGTTCTCTCGTCAGGAATCCGGTGTTGCGGTCCGTAAAGGTAACGAAGACCTGGTGAAAGCGATCGACGCTGCGATTGCTGATATGCAAAAAGACGGCAGCCTGAAGGCGCTCTCCGAGAAGTGGTTCGGCGCAGACGTCACCAAATAAGTCTTTGACGTGAAAAAAGGCGCTTTTAAAAGCGCCTTTTTTATTTCTTACGCGTCTGCGTGCATAATGAAAAATATCACATTTTGTCTGAGTTACCGGAGAACCCATGTCACTACAGAATTTAACGCGCTTTCCCCGCCTGGAGTTTATCGGCGCGCCGACTCCGCTGGAGTATCTGCCGCGATTTTCTGATTACGTAGGACGCGATATTTTCATTAAGCGCGATGACGTGACGCCGATGGCGATGGGGGGCAACAAGCTGCGTAAGCTGGAGTTTCTGGCCGCGGATGCTCTGCGTGAAGGGGCGGACACGCTCATCACCGCCGGGGCTATCCAGTCCAACCACGTTCGTCAGACGGCGGCAGTGGCGGCGAAGCTTGGTCTCCATTGCGTGGCACGGCTGGAAAACCCGATTGGCACGCGGGCAGAAAATTATCTCACCAACGGTAATCGTCTGCTGCTGGATCTGTTTAATGTGCAGGTGGAGATGGTCGATGCGTTGACCGACCCGACTGCCCAGCTCGACGAACTGGCTACGCGCCTCGAAGCGCAGGGTTTTCGTCCTTATGTTATCCCTGTCGGCGGTTCGAATGCGCTGGGCGCGCTGGGTTATGTGGAAAGTGCGCTGGAGATCGCGCAGCAGTGTGAGGGGGCGGTGAGCCTCTCCTCCGTGGTTGTCGCGTCTGGCAGTGCGGGCACGCACGCCGGGCTGGCGGTGGGGCTGGAGCAGCTGATGCCCGAGGTGGAACTGATAGGCGTGACGGTGTCCCGCAGCGTTGCGGATCAGAAGCCGAAAGTGGTCACGTTACAGCAGGCGGTGGCAGAGCAGCTGGCGCTTAAGGCAAAAGCCGATATTCTGCTCTGGGATGACTATTTTGCGCCGGGCTACGGCACGCCTAATGAAGAGGGGATGGAGGCGGTTAAACTGCTGGCGCGCCTTGAGGGTATACTGCTTGATCCGGTCTATACGGGTAAAGCGATGGCCGGGCTTATAGACGGTATTACGCAGAAACGCTTTAAGGATGAAGGGCCGATTTTATTTGTGCACACCGGCGGGGCGCCCGCGCTGTTTGCTTATCATCCTCATGTCTAAAAATCAGGTCGAAAAATAATAATGCAAGAAAGTATACAACTGGTTATTGATTCCCTGCCGTATCTGCTGAAAGGTGCGGTATTTACGCTCCAGCTGAGTATTGGCGGGATGTTCTTCGGCCTCGTGCTGGGCTTCGTGCTGGCCTTAATGCGTATGTCGCCCATTCTGCCGGTACGCTGGCTGGCGCGCTTCTATATCTCCGTGTTTCGCGGTACGCCACTCATTGCTCAGCTCTTTATGATCTACTACGGTTTACCGCAATTCGGTATCGAGCTGGATCCGATCCCGGCGGCGATGATTGGCCTGTCGCTCAATACGGCGGCCTATACCTCTGAAACCCTGCGCGCGGCAATCTCGTCCATTGATAAAGGTCAGTGGGAAGCGGCGGCCAGTATCGGGATGACGCCGTGGCAAACATTGCGTCGCGCTATTTTGCCGCAGGCTGCGCGTGTGGCGCTTCCGCCGCTGAGCAACAGCTTCATCAGCCTGGTCAAAGATACCTCTCTGGCCGCAACGATTCAGGTGCCTGAATTGTTCCGTCAGGCGCAGCTTATTACCTCGCGCACCCTTGAAGTCTTCACCATGTATCTGGCTGCCTCGCTGATTTACTGGGTGATGGCAACGGTGTTGTCTGCTCTGCAAAACTATTTTGAAAACCAGCTTAACCGCCAGGAGCGTGATCCAAAATGAGTGCTATCGACGTTAAAAACCTGGTGAAAAAATTCCATGGTCAAACGGTGCTCCACGGGATCGATCTGGAAGTGGAGCAGGGCGAAGTGGTGGCGATTATCGGGCCGAGCGGGTCGGGAAAAACGACGCTGCTGCGCAGTATTAACCTGCTTGAACAGCCGGAAGGGGGCACCATCCGGGTCGGGGAGATTACGATTGATACCGGTAAATCCATCAGCCAGCAGAAAGGATTAATTCGCCGTCTGCGTCAGCATGTTGGCTTTGTGTTCCAGAACTTCAATCTTTTTCCGCACCGCACGGTACTGGAAAACATTATTGAAGGGCCGGTCATCGTAAAAGGTGAGCCAAAAGAGGACGCGACGGCGCGTGCCCGCGAGTTGCTCGCTAAAGTTGGGCTGGCAGGTAAAGAGACCAGCTATCCGCGCCGCCTGTCAGGAGGCCAGCAGCAGCGCGTGGCGATAGCGCGTGCGCTGGCGATGCGCCCTGACGTGATCCTGTTTGATGAACCGACCTCCGCGCTCGACCCCGAGCTGGTGGGCGAAGTGCTGAATACCATTCGCCAGCTGGCACAGGAAAAGCGCACGATGGTCATCGTGACCCATGAAATGAGCTTTGCTCGTGACGTGGCGGACAGGGCCATTTTCATGGATCAGGGGCGGATTGTGGAGCAGGGGCCGGCGAAAAGTTTATTTGCGGATCCTCAACAGCCGCGAACCCGCCAGTTCCTTGAAAAATTCCTCATGCAGTAGCATTTTTGTCCTTATTTGCTCCGGAAATCTTTTCTGGAGCAAATTATTCTCCCTGTAGCCCCGGGCGTCTGCTTTTTTATTCCACCCTACGCAGATAAGCCTTATCAATAGTAAAGTTAATTGTGCTATTGCCGATATTTTGTGGTTAGAAATAAGTTTTATGTGTTAGGTTATATTCACCATAATAATGATTATCTTTTCAGAGGCTTCTTTTAGTAAGTATGAAGGATTCAGACTTTTTCACCTGGCGACGGGATTGCTTCCTCCGGTTTCAGGAATTGACCTGTGCCGACGAGGTATATCAGGAACTTCAGCGACAAACGCAGGCGCTCGAATTCGATTATTACGCGCTCTGCGTGCGCCATCCCGTACCATTTACGCGGCCCAAGGTCTCGTTGCAAACCACTTATCCAAAGCAGTGGATGGCGCAATATCAATCCGCGAACTATTTTGCGATTGATCCGGTTTTAAAGCCGGAGAATTTCATTCAGGGTCATCTTCCCTGGACGGATGCATTATTCGCGGATGCGCAGGAGTTATGGCATAACGCACAGGATCACGGTTTACGCACGGGAATAACGCAGTGTCTGATGCTGCCTAATCACGCGCTCGGTTTCCTCTCGGTTTCCCGTACGAGTGTGCAGGATGTGCCGTACAGGCAGGAAGAAATAGAACTACGGTTGCAAATGCTGGTGCAAATGGCATTAACCACGCTGTTGCGTTTTGAAGATGGGATGGTGATGCCGCCAGAGATGAAATTCAGCAAGCGTGAGCGGGAAATTCTGAAATGGACTGCAGAAGGGAAGACGTCAGCGGAAATAGCGATCATTCTCTCCATTTCAGAGAATACGGTTAACTTCCATCAGAAGAATATGCAGAAAAAATTCAATGCACCCAACAAAACCCAGATTGCTTGTTACGCGGCGGCAACGGGACTGATCTGATTAGCGAGTACGTTCTGCGTGACAGACGAGCGGACGGCTGAATGCAGTGCATCCAGCCGTTTTTTGTTACTGGCGGTACGCTTGTTTAATTTGCTTAACGGTGTTTGCAAATACAGCTGATTCCGCCTGGTCTTCCATCTGCGCGATTTGCTTTTCCATTTTAATGATCACACGACCAGCATCAGCCTGGCCCATCGCCTGCAGCATCAGCGTCAGCAGTGCTTTCAGGCAGTTTACTTCCTGTGCCAGTTCCTGGTTATTCTCCGCAGTGGCAAATTCAGGTGTGCTCATTTATTTTCCTCATTATTAAACGGCGCTAAAGCGCGACGACGAAAGTCAAGGCGGCGGAGTATACCACAAGCTGTAGCAAAAAATGCAGCGGTTGTTTTTCGTACTTTTACTGTGCTGTTTATTTGCGTAAACTCCGCCAGGCGGTAGACTGATGCCCTGGTATGACTATTAATTGTTTATGAGTGGTTTGCTTACCGTTAATTATTGTTACAAAAATCTGAAAACTGTTTTCCCCGAGGAAAAGGAGCAAGGTTTTTGTAACTTTTTGAATACGGATGCTTAAAAAAAAGCGCAAAAGCCCTGATGGCAAGGACTCTCTTTCCACGGACTGTACAGGCTAATTTCCAAAAACGAGAGCAAAATCGAATAGCCGATTTTTTAACGTTTTAATCTTGTGAGGAAAACCGTTAATATAAACCAAATTATCACTCAGTAGCGTTATCCCTATTCTGGAGACATTTCCTTTGATCAACGTCCTTCTTGTTGATGACCACGAACTGGTGCGCGCAGGGATACGACGCATTCTTGAAGATATAAAAGGGATTAAAGTTGCCGGAGAGGTGTGCTGTGGGGAAGATGCCGTAAAATGGTGCCGCACAAACTCCGCCGATGTGGTGCTGATGGATATGAACATGCCCGGCATCGGTGGCCTTGAGGCAACGCGCAAAATTGCGCGTACCTTCGTAGATACCAAAGTCATCATGCTGACCGTGCATACTGAAAATCCACTGCCTGCGAAAGTGATGCAGGCGGGTGCGGCCGGTTACCTGAGCAAAGGTGCCGCTCCGCAGGAGGTCGTCAATGCCATCCGCTCCGTGTTTGCCGGGCAGCGTTACATCGCCTCTGACATTGCGCAACAGATGGCTTTGAGCCAGATCGAACCCGAGAAAAACGAGTCCCCGTTTGCCAGTTTGTCTGAGCGCGAATTGCAGATTATGCTGATGATCACGAAAGGTCAGAAGGTAAATGAGATCTCGGAACAGCTGAACCTCAGCCCGAAAACGGTGAACAGCTATCGTTATCGAATGTTCAGTAAACTGAACATTCATGGTGATGTTGAACTGACTCATCTGGCCATCCGACATGGTTTATGTAATGCGGAGACGTTGTTAAGTCAGTGAGTGATGTGTTCGATTCAAAAGCATTTCTGAAAACGGTAACCAGCCAGCCTGGCGTCTATCGGATGTATGACGCTGGCGGTACGGTTATCTATGTGGGGAAGGCGAAAGACCTTAAAAAACGCCTTTCCAGCTATTTTCGCAGCAACCTTGCCTCCCGTAAGACTGAAGCGCTGGTCTCTCTCATTCATAATATTGATGTCACCGTCACGCATACCGAAACCGAAGCCCTGCTGCTTGAGCACAATTATATAAAGCTCTATCAGCCGCGCTATAACGTGCTGTTGCGGGACGATAAATCCTATCCGTTTATCTTTCTCAGTGGCGATACCCATCCGCGTCTGGCGATGCACCGTGGTGCAAAACACGCGAAGGGGGAATATTTTGGTCCTTTCCCGAATGGCTATGCCGTGCGGGAGACGCTGGCACTGCTGCAAAAAATCTTCCCGATTCGTCAGTGCGAAAACAGTGTCTACCGTAACCGCTCGCGTCCGTGTCTGCAGTACCAGATTGGTCGCTGCCTGGGCCCCTGTGTTGCCGGGCTGGTCAGTGAAGATGAGTATGCCCAGCAGGTGGACTATGTACGCCTGTTCTTAGCCGGAAAGGACGATCAGGTGTTAACCCAGCTGATCGCGCGGATGGAAAAAGCCAGCGCCGCACTTGAGTTTGAAGAGGCCGCACGGATCCGTGACCAAATTCAGGCGGTGCGCCGGGTCACCGAGAAACAGTTTGTCTCGAATACCGGTGACGATCTCGACGTTATCGGCGTCTCCTTTGACGCAGGAATGGCCTGTGTTCACGTGCTGTTTATCCGCCAGGGCAAAGTACTCGGCAGCCGCAGCTATTTCCCCAAAGTGCCTGGTGGTACCGAGCTGGGGGAAGTGGTGGAAACCTTTGTCGGCCAGTTCTATCTACAGGGAAGCCAGATGCGCACGCTCCCCTCGGAGATCCTGCTCGATTTCAACCTTGACGATAAAACCCTGCTGGCCGATTCGCTTTCCGAGCTGGCGGGCCGTCGGGTCAACGTACAAACCAAACCCCGCGGCGACAGGGCGCGTTATCTGAAGCTCGCGCGGACCAACGCGGCGACGGCCCTGACCACAAAATTGTCTCAGCAATCGACGGTCAGCCAGCGGTTAACCGCGCTGGCAACGCTCCTGAAGTTGCCGGAAGTGAAACGTATGGAGTGTTTCGATATCAGCCATACGATGGGTGAGCAGACGGTAGCATCCTGCGTCGTGTTTGATGCTAATGGCCCGCTGCGCGCCGAGTATCGACGCTATAACATCACCGGCATTACGCCGGGGGACGACTATGCCGCCATGAATCAGGTGCTGCGTCGTCGTTACGGTAAAGCGATTGAAGAGAGCAAGATCCCGGATGTGATCCTGATTGACGGTGGTAAAGGCCAGCTTGGCCAGGCGAAAGCGGTATTTGAATCGCTCGACGTTGAGTGGGACAAAAACCATCCGCTGCTGTTAGGTGTGGCGAAAGGGGCCGATCGTAAGGCGGGTCTGGAGACGTTGTTCTTCGAACCGGAAGGTGAGGGCTTCAGTCTGCCGCCAGACTCTCCGGCGCTGCATGTTATCCAGCATATTCGCGATGAATCGCACGACCATGCTATCAGCGGGCACCGTAAAAAACGGGCGAAGGTGAAAAATACCAGTACTCTGGAAACCATTGAGGGCGTCGGGCCAAAACGTCGCCAGATGCTGCTGAAGTATATGGGCGGATTGCAAGGATTACTCAACGCCAGCATGGAGGAAATTGCAAAAGTGCCGGGTATTTCGCAAGGGCTGGCAGAAAAGATCTACTACTCGTTGAAACATTGAGGGCTCTGTAGCAACATAGAGCTAAATTTTACTGACAACAAATAGTTACCGTCACTATGCAATATAATATCCCTACGTTGCTCACTCTCTTTCGTGTTGTACTCATTCCGTTCTTCGTGCTGGCGTTTTATCTGCCGGTTGTGTGGGCACCTTTTGCCTGCGCATTGATCTTCCTTATCGCAGCGGTAACGGACTGGTTTGATGGCTATCTGGCGCGTCGCTGGAATCAAAGCACCCGCTTCGGCGCGTTTCTCGATCCCGTAGCGGATAAGGTCATGGTTGCTATCGCGATGGTGCTGGTGGCTGAACACTATCATACCTGGTGGGTGACGCTGCCTGCGGCAACCATGATCGGCCGTGAAATCATCATTTCTGCGCTGCGTGAGTGGATGGCGGAGTTGGGTAAACGCAGCAGCGTGGCGGTCTCCTGGATCGGGAAAGTGAAAACGACCGCACAGATGGCGGCGCTGGTCTGGATGCTCTGGCGTCCAAACGTCTGGGTTGAGTGGGCGGGAATTGGTCTGCTGTGGGTAGCGGCAGTGCTGACGCTGTGGTCAATGCTGCAATATTTGAACGCTGCGCGCGGGGATTTGCTTGATCAGTGATCGTTTCGCCGTAATTTTCAGCAAACGATCCAGGGAAGCAAAAAATAACGTTGACTCATAACGTCATATCAGTAGAATGCAACGCATCGAACGGCGGCACAGCAAGCCGGACGATAATGAAATCAAGTGTTTAGAAGTTGACTTGATGACATGCGGGAATAGCTCAGTTGGTAGAGCACGACCTTGCCAAGGTCGGGGTCGCGAGTTCGAGTCTCGTTTCCCGCTCCAGATTAAAGACATGCGCAATAGCGGGTGTCAGTTAGAAAAGTTTTACGGCGCGTTAGCAAAGCGGTTATGTAGCGGATTGCAAATCCGTCTAGTCCGGTTCGACTCCGGAACGCGCCTCCACTTTCTTCCCTGGCCGGATGGTGGAATCGGTAGACACAAGGGATTTAAAATCCCTCGGCGTTCGCGCTGTGTGGGTTCAAGTCCCACTCCGGCTACCATGGGAAACAAAGAATAATCAAAGCAATAAGCAGTGTCGTGAAACCACCGAAAGGTGGTTTTTTTGTGTTTGAAATCTATGTTACTTATTAGTAATTGTCATTTTTCCCCGCCTGCCTACCGCACCATTTTTACTCTTCAATCATGAAGTGCTTTCTGGACAATGTCTTTTTACTTATGCCATTACGTAAATGTGATTATGTTACTGCTGGTGAAATGATGAAAAACGGCAGGAGTCGAGGCAACACTGGTGTATCGGTAGGCTTCATAAAAAAAAGCCTACATAAAGCAGGCGATAAGAATGATGCATAGTTATTATAATGATGGTAAAGCGTAACAGTTTTCTAAAATTAGAACCGTAAAATCCGATAGTTACAAATATTTAGAGGCTGCATCAAAGATTTCCTGTGAGGCCAGTTCCCGATCAGATGCAACATAGATAACCTCATGGTCACCTGTTAAGGACGGGAAACCTGCCGACATGATCTGTAGATTGACTTCTTCTCCGTTGGGATACGCTTCACGTATTGATGTAACCCCTTTAAGTACCGAGATAGTTTTGCAAGGTTTTCCATTAAAAAAAACGATCACTTTTTTCATATATCACCTTGTATTTTGTCGTTGTTTTTCAAGCCGCAAATTTCCAATGGGGTTCTATTTATATTTTTCCACAAAGGGCCGTTTGCTTGCTAAAGGTCTCATCGTCGTCGTAGCGCAATGATAATATTACTTATCGCAGAGCATTACGTTGGCTGCCGCTGGGCCTTTATTACCGGCAATAATAGCGAATTCGACCTTTTGGCCTTCGAAAAGCGTATTGACACTTTCTTCCTGTAAGGCAGAAAAGTGAACAAATACATCTTTACTTCCATCGAGAGGGGAGATAAATCCAAAGCGCTTATCTTCGTTATACCACTTGACCAGACCTAAGATCCTGGATGACATAAAATACTCCATTTGAAGACGTTTAGAATAACAACGTTATGATAGGGAACGTATAAACGTATACGTATGAACTCAAAAGGAGGGGATATCAGAGATAGCGCCTGGTTAAGAGGACTGACTGGAAAAATACCGCATATAAAATATTGTATCGAACCAACGCGATCATTAAGGCATGGGATGGGCTAATAAGCAAATTTTATTTTTGCCCTTTGGGACCCGCTTAAGCCGACGTCACACCCCACCCAAATACGCCTTCCTCACCTCCTGATTGCCCAGCAGCTCCTCGCCGCTGCCGCTCAGGCGGATCTGCCCGTTAACCATCACATACCCGCGATCGGAAAGCTTCAGCGCGTGGTGCGCATTCTGCTCCACCAGGAAGATCGTCATCCCGTTGCGGGCCAGCTCGCGCAGCGTCTGGAAAATCTGTTTCACCACAATCGGGGCTAAGCCCAGGCTGGGCTCATCCAGCAACAGCAGCGTCGGACGGCTCATCAGCGCCCGGGCGATAGCCAGCATTTGCTGTTCTCCGCCGGACAGGGTCATCGCGCGCTGTTTACGCCGTTCTTTCAGGCGAGGGAACAGATCGAACATCGTTTGCATATCTTCGGCCGCAAACTGGTTGCCAATCGGGATGGTCCCCATCAGCAGGTTCTCTTCGACGGTCATATCCGGAAAGATACGTCTGCCTTCAGGTGCCTGCGCAATGCCGCCGGAGGCGACGTAGTGGGTGGATTTATGGCTGATGTCTTCGCCGCGATAAAGGATCTGTCCGTTGCGGATACGCGGCTGGCCAAAGATGGACATCAGTAATGTCGATTTACCCGCGCCGTTTGCGCCAATCAGCGCCACGGTTTCTCCTGTATTCACCTCAAGTGAGACCTCTTTCAGCGCCTGAATCACGCCGTAAAACACATCCACCTCGCGGAAGGCCAGCAGCGGTTCGCTCATAGGGTGACCTCGCTTTCATCCGTGCCAAGATAGGCGGCAATGACCTTTTCATCATGCTGGATCTGCGCGGGTTTCCCCCTGGCAATCACGTCACCGTGGTCGAGCACGATAATATCGTCCGAAATCTCCATCACCATCCCCATGTCATGCTCAATCAGTAATACCGTGATGTCATGATGATCCCGCAGAAAACGAATGATGCTGCTCAGCTTATGCGTTTCAACCGGGTTTAGCCCGGCGGCAGGTTCGTCGAGACAGATCATCTCCGGTCCGGTACACATTGCCCGGGCAATCTCCAGGCGCCGCTGCTGACCGTACGACATCTCCCCCGCCAGGCGATTGGCACAGTCCACCAGATCGACCACTTCCAGCCAGTAGAACGCTCTGTCGAGGGCGTCGCTTTCAGCCCGACGGTAGGCCGGGGAATTAACGATCCCGGCGAGCAGATTACGGTTAACGCGCATATGCTGTGCGACCAGCAGATTTTCCACGACCGACATCTCGCGAAACAGACGGATATTCTGGAAGGTGCGCGCCAGCCCGGCGCGGTTGACCAGGTGGGTTCCGCCAAACATTTTATAGAACAGACGCTGCCCGAACTGCGCGGGGTTAATCCAGTCACCCGGCTGAAATTTTTGCCCGAGTACCTGAATGACGTTGGTCGTCTTATTGCGGCTGGTAAATAAAATATTGCCGCCGGAGGCTCTGTAGAAGCCTGTCAGGCAGTTAAATACGGTGGTTTTTCCCGCCCCGTTTGGCCCAATCAGGGCAGTAATGGAACCACGCTGCACGTCCAGGTTGACGTCGTTTAGCGCCTTAATCCCGCCGAAGTGCATCATCAGATGTTCAACGCGCAATATCGTTTCGTTCATGGCGCGACGCCCTTACGCACGGCAAATCCGCTGCGGTTAATGCGGATCAAACCGCGTGGACGCCAGATCATCATCACCACCATCAGCATGCCAAACAGCAGGACCCGGTACTCGGCAAAACTGCGCAGCAGTTCCGGCGTGACCGTCAGCACAAAGGCGGCCAGCACCACGCCAAGCGTAGACCCCATGCCGCCCAGTACCACAATGGCGAGGATCAGCGCGGATTCAAAGAAGGTAAACGATGTCGGGTTCACGAACCCCTGATAGGTGGCGAAGAATACCCCGGCGATGCCCGCAGTTGATGCGCCCAGCGTAAAGGCCGAAAGCTTGACCAGCACATGATTGAGCCCCATGGAGCGACAGGCAATTTCGTCTTCCCGCAGGGCTTCCCACGCCCGGCCGATCGGCATCCGCGTCAGGCGGTGCTTGATATAGAGCACCAGCATTACCACCAGAAACAGCACCGTATAGATAAAGATAAACTTCATGTTCGGGTTATAGGTGAGGTGGAAAAACTCGTGAAAAGGCACGCCGCCTTCTTTTGCGCGTCGTCCAAACTCAAGGCCGAAAAAGGTAGGAGGAGGGGCTGACACGCCATTAGGCCCGCCGGTGAACGTCAGCCAGTTGTTCAGGATCAGGCGAATGATCTCCCCGAACCCGAGGGTGACAATGGCCAGATAGTCACCGTGCATGCGCAGTACCGGAAAACCGAGCAGGGCGCCCGCGGCAGCGGCCATAATGGCCGCCAGCGGCAGCATGCTCCAGAAGCCTAAGCCGAGATACTGATACCCCAGCGCCAGTCCGTACGCACCAATCGCATAGAAAGCGACATACCCCAGATCCAGCAAACCCGCCAGACCCACGACGATGTTCAGCCCCAGCCCAAGAAGCACGTAGATCAGCCCGAGAATGGCGACGGTCAGCACATATTTAGTGGCGACAAACGGGAAGCAAATGGCAACGGCAATCACCAGAGGAATAATCCAGCGCATGCGGCTTTTGTATTGCGGTGGCCGGACATAAACACCTGCGCTATCGGCTTCAAAACGTGCCTGGAAACGTGCGCCTGGGGCGGTACCCAAAAAAGTGCTCAGCAGAAAACGACCCAGCATAACGATGCCGACTATCCATGCGAGTCGCTGTCCTGCGAAGTTAAAGCTGTATCCGTCCAGCACCACGCCGGCAATCGGGCCAAAAATGATTAACGCAATCAGGCCGGAAAAAATGGCGTCCAGAATACAGCGCTTAAGCGAAAAGCCGTGAGAGGTCATCGTATTCTCCTTCACACTTTGGCGACAATCGGGCGGCCAAGCAGACCCTGAGGGCGAAAAATAAGGATCAAGACCAGTAAGCCAAACGAGAACACATCTTTATAATCGGAGTTCACCATGCCGGAAAATTGCGCCTCGGCGATGCCCAGAATCAACCCGCCGAGCATCGCGCCCGGCAGGGAGCCAATCCCGCCGAGCACCGCTGCGGTAAACGCCTTAATGCCAATCACAAACCCGACGTAGAAATCAAAGGTGCCGTAATTCATGGTGATGAGCACACCTGCCAGGCCCGCCATGGCCGCACCAATGACAAAGACCAGGGAGATAATCCGGTCGGTGTTGATCCCCAGAATGGAGGCCATTTTACGGTCCTGCTGTACCGCGCGGCACATCCGCCCCAGCCGGGTATGGTTGATTATCCAGGTCAGCACCAGCATGCCGGCAAACGAGGCGACCAGGATAAATACTTTGGTATAAGTTATTTGCACAAAACCCTCGCCCAGATGCAGACGAAGTACGCCGTCGAGCATGGTTGGCACTCCTTGCTGGCGCGGACCCTGGCTCAGCTGCGCGTAGTTTTGCAGGATAAGCGACATCCCGATGGCAGAGATAAGCGGTGCCAGGCGCGTAGAGTTCCGCAACGGCTTATAAGCAATACGCTCGATGGTCCAGCCGTACACCCCCGTAACGACAATGGTGAATACCAGCGTTCCCAGTATCAGCAGGGGGAATGACTGCAGGCCGAAGAAAGAGAGTAGCGCCAGGCCAATGGCGCAGAGGTAGGCGGAAATCATATACACTTCGCCGTGGGCGAAATTGATCATCCCGATAATGCCATACACCATGGTGTAGCCGATGGCGATGAGGCCGTAGACGGAGCCCAGCGTTAAGCCATTGATTAACTGCTGCAGGAAGAATGTATTCATCTTAGCGCGCTCGTTTTATAGGCTGCAGGTGGTGCGCAGCCTGATGTTTATTACGCGCCGGCAGGCAGGCCCGCCGACGTTGAGCGTGATTCCGTCCCGTTACTGCACTTCCTTATATTTTCCTTTGTCGTCCCACTGGTAAACCACGTAGTCGGAGACTTTCAGATCGCCCTTGCTGTCCCAGGCTTTTTTACCCATCACCGTGTCGACCGTATTAGCCTTCAGCCACTCGCTGGCTTTGGCGGAGTCCTTGCCGCCCGTGGCTTTAAACGCAGCAGCAATGGCCTGCACGGAAGCATAGGAGTAGAGGGTGTAACCTTCCGGTTCGAATTTAGCGGCGCGGAATTTCTCAATCACTGCTTTACCGTCCGGGATCAGGCGCGGATCTTTACCGAAAGTCATATAAATGCCGTTGGTATACTGTGGACCGCCCGCCGCCGTCACCATCTCTTCATTAACAATGCAGTCGCCGGAGAAGAATTTCGCCTGCACGCCCTGTTCACGCATCTGGCGAACCAGCGGACCGGCTTCCGGGTGACAGCCACCGAAGAACACCACGTCCGGTTTTTGCGCGCCAATCTTCGTCACCAGCGCGTTAAAGTCTTTTTCACCGCGCGATAACCCCTCGTACATCACATCCTTGACCCCGCGTTTCGCCAGTGCCGCTTTGGTGGCGTCTGCCAGCCCTTGCCCATAGGTGTCTTTATCGTGAATGATCGCCACGCGTTTGGCTTTCAGCTTATCGATGATGAAGTCGCTGGCAACCTGGCCCTGCTGGTCATCGCGGCCGCACATGCGGAACATATCGCTCATACCGCGTTCGGTGATCAGCGGGTTCGTCGAGCCGGGGGTAATGGAAATGATCCCCGCATCGCTATACACCTCAGAGGCGGGCATGGTCGATGAGGAGCAGAAATGGCCGACAACGGCGTTGACTTTATCCTGGTCGACTAAGCGGTTGGCGACAGCCACGGCCTGTTTAGGCTCGCACGCATCATCACCCTGAACCAGCTTGATTTTCTCACCGTTAATCCCGCCGGCAGCGTTAATATCTTCAGCGGCCTGCGTTGCGCCGTGCCAGTACTGATCGCCATAGGTGGCATTGGGTCCCGTAAACGGCCCGGCGACACCAATCACGATATCTGCGCGGGCGGAAAACGCCGTCACCAGACAACCAGCTAACACAAGAGACAGGGGAGTTCTGATTAATTTCAGCGACATTATTATGTTCCTTAGCAAAGAGGTTTTTGCACCACGGCGTAAACCTGAACGCCCAGGGCGCAGCCAATCCAAAACACGGGCAAGAACAAAATGCACTAAACGAACGGCATCCTGCATGATACGGCGAGGTTTCCATGCGCAGCGTCGCGCGAAGAACAGCAAGCAAAAACGTTGCCAGAATGGTTAACCCCTTGACGGGGTTATGACATCTTTGAGTATAGAGCGCCGCGTTCTGCCGCCCTGCGGCAGGAGAAGAAATTACAGCGGAGATCACATATCGTTAACATTAAAGCCCATAAGTTGTGCAAGGGTCACGATTTGCACACTTTTGCAGCAATAAAGACCTAAACTTCAGCCGGGAACGGCGTGAGAACTGTGTTAGGATCTTTTCCTTTTTATCAGGAGTGTCCGCGATGACGGAAGGTCCATTAAATGAAAGCGAAATGGCATGGCTGGAAGAGACTCTCATGTCTTACGGCCATGACGATGCGTCCGTGATTGATGTATCCGAACTGGACGGCATGCTTACCGCAGTGCTTTCCGGCCCTGTTGTCGTTGAGCCAGATACCTGGCTGGTGGCCGTGTGGGGCGGGGAGAAATACATTCCGCGCTGGAAAAACGATCGTGAAATGAACCGTTTTATCGATCTCTGCTTTAAGCATATGAACGACATTGCTGAGCGGCTGAGCGAATACCCGGACCAGTTTGAGCCGATGTTTGGATATAACGACGTCGACGGTGAGAGCTACACCGTGGTGGAAGAGTGGTGCTATGGCTATATGCGCGGCGTGGCGTTGACGGACTGGTCAGCCTTGCCGGAGTCTCTGAAGGCCGATCTCGAGGTGATTGCCCTGCACGGTACGGAAGAGAACAGCGAGAAGCTGGATGAACTGAGCGAAGAAGACTATATCGCCAGCATTGAGCGCATCCAGCCAGCGGCACTGCGTTTATATCAATACTGGGTAGATAACCCGCAGCAGCCGGAAGCAAAGAAGCCGATTGTGAACGGCACGAAGGTCGGGCGTAACGATCCGTGTCCTTGCGGCAGCGGGAAGAAGTTTAAGAGCTGCTGTTTGCATTGATAAAAAAGGGGCTAAAGATAGCCCCTTTTTTTTATTTAACCCACTTCCGGCAACATGCCGGCGGCAATCAATACCTGCACCAGAATAACCACCACCCCACAGCTAAACACAATGCCTAGCAGCGGTTTTCCTCCCGCCACGCGGTACCCCTGCTGAGGATGCTGCTGGCGGCTCTTCCATGCCAGCAGGGAAGGGAGTAACAGTGCCAGGATCGACAGCGCCACGCCGGCGTAACCCAGCGCCATCACAAACCCGCGTGGGTAAAACAGCGCAAACGCGAGCGGCGGCAGGAAAGTAATTACCCCCGTCTGTAACCGCCCGCTAACCGTATTGCGACGCTGGAACAGGTCGGCCAGGTAATCAAACAGGCCGAGCGCCACGCCCAGGAACGAGGTCGCCAGCGCCAGGTCGGCAAACAGGTGGACCGCCAGCTCCACGTGAGGAGACGTGACGACCTCGCGCAGTGCCAGCAGAAAACCATTCAGGCCAGCGTGCTGCGCCATGAGTCCAATAAAGGTTGAAGAGTCAATGCTGCCCAGCGTCACCAGTTGCCAGAAAATATAGGCGATGAGGGGGATCGCGCTGCCGATAACAAACACGCGGCGCAGCTTGCGAATATCGCCGTTCATATAGCTGACAATACTCGGTACGCTGCCGTGGAAGCCAAACGAGGTGAAAATCACCGGGATAGCGGAAAGCGCGAGCCCTTTTTCCAGCGGCAGCGTCAGCAGATTAACCTTGTGCACATGCGGTGCCAGCAGGACCAGCATGACAATCAGAAACAGAATTTTGGCGCTGAAGAGAAAACGGTTGAACAGATCGACCAGCGAGGTCCCCACGCAGACCACGCCGCCGCCGATGAGCGCAAAGAAGATTGCTCCCATCGCCGGGGTAATGTCAGAGCCAAACCAGTCATTGACGCTGGAGGCAATGAGCTCCCCGGCCCCGCTAATATACGCGGCAGTCAGGGCGTACATCAGGAACATCATGCTAAAGCCGGTTATCCACTGACCGTAGCGTCCCAGGTAGCGCGCCGCCAGTGAACCCAGACCGGTGTCGGCGGGCACGTGCTGGTAAACCTCAAGCAATAGCAGCGCGGTGTAACACATCAGCGCCCAGAGTGTGCCAAGAAGCAGCAGCGTCATCCCGAATCCCACACCTGCAGCAGCCAGGGGCATTGCCAGCATTCCTGCGCCAATCGTCGTTCCGGCGACGATAAAAATACTTCCCAGGGTTCTGTTTTTCACGCTTTCCTCTACAACGATGGTGAATCGCGACAATTTCTGCGGCGCAGAGTAAGGGAAAAGCCGTAATTCGTCAAATCACCGTTACAAGGTGTGTAATTAAATATTTACAGGTTAGGCGTACTGTGATCCTTAATGGGGCGATACCTACTTCATAAGAGCAATGTCACGGCGCAAATTTCAGGCGTAACGTAAACAACTCGTGCAAATAATAAAATAATGTGAGGGTTTTTTATGGCGGGGGAGAATCCATTTACGGCGGCATGGAGCCGGGGAGGCAATCTGTTGTGCCATGGACACTGGATAATGAGCTGGCAGAACCAGCCTCTGACGCTGCCTGAGTCCCGCCGCGAAAAGGATATGGGCACCTGGGCAATCTATTCGGTTATTGATCCTGAAGATGAAACCTTTGCACAAGGCTTACAGGAAGATGAGTGGATTATCGAAAACGTTGACTGGCTGACAGACCTGTTTTTCGAGGTGGGTATTCCGCTTGAGACGGCCAGCTACCGCTATTTTTATCAGGCCGTCAATCCCCATGACTGGCGCTGTACCAGCTGCGCAGGATGTATGTAAATTAACGCGGTGCAGGAAACCCGCACCGCGTTGAAATTAATTCTGTGTATCGAGAGTGGAAAGTTCTTTATCAATAAAGTAAAGACCTTCACCTGATTTACCCACCAGGGATAATTTATCCAGCACGGATTTAAACAGCTTCTCTTCTTCATGCTGTTCTGCCACATACCATTGCAGGAAATTAAAGGTTGGATAATCCTGGCTGGTCATTGCCGCATGAACCAGTTCGTTAATTTTCTGCGTGATCAGCTGTTCGTGCTCGTAGGTGGCGCGGAACAGTTCATCGAGAGAATTATACTCGGCAAAAGGCGAGGCCACGGTCTCAATGCGCGGCAGGCTGCCGGTGTCGGTCAGATAGTCAAACAGGCGCTGCATGTGGGTCATCTCTTCCTGCGCATGGCGACGCAGAAACGCGGCCGCACCTTCAAAGCTGTGGTAGCTGCACCAGGCGCTCATCTGCTGGTAGAGAAGGGATGAAAAGAGCTCAAGGTTCATTTGCGCATTGAGCTTGTCGATCATTTCAGTTTTCAGCATGGTGACGCTCCGGGTTATTATTACTGGTTCACAATGAGCGACACTATAATTTGTTATTTAATTATTTGCAAAACGTAAAATAAATATTCATTACTTCAAAATACGAATGGGAATAAAACGCATTGTCGGTTTTATATTAATGCGAATTGTTTTTGTTCTTAGTTAAATAAAGTGCCAGCAAACGCTGGCAGCTTGGATTAATACCAGGGATTATTTGACTTAGGGTTAACGGCATAACCCATGCATTTATACTGAATGGTCACGCTTTCGTTAAGGCACAAAGAGCCGCTTATCAGCGTACAGGTTTTGACGGGTTGCCCGTAGGCAGACGCGGTGGCATACCCCATACCCTGGCAGGCTTTCACTGCGGTGCCGTTATTTACATATTCGTCAGACCAGGCATTTTGCAGCACGGCCTGACCGTAATCGAGGCGGACAATGCCGTTTGGTGCGTCGAGGCTACTGATTTCCGCCTGACGGTTAACGCTGCATCCCGCGAGCAGCAGGATCGTACCGGCTACGATGACTCTTTTCATGGTTCGCTCTGAGTGGATGGAGATACGTTATCGTACCCGCAGAGACGTAGCCCAATGCCAGGAATAGCCGGACGATCTGCCTTCTCTCTTTGATTTTGTTCGCGGTTTTGCTGGCTAACAGGTGTTGCAGTAAATTGAATTGTGATGTACATCACAAAAACATTGATTTTTGTGATGGTGGTCATATTATAGGCGCATTGACGATAAAGCTGTATGACAAGTTAATGGAGCATCACAATGAAACTGCGCAAAATCCTCAAAAGTATGTGGGCCAATTACTGCCGCACCTTTAAAGACGTGCCGCCGGGCGCCATGTTCTGATAAAAAAAACCTGCTTCGGCGGGTTTTTTTGTCCCTGCTGGTGACGAAGGGGAGATGTCAGGGGCTGCGTTTTGATACTATGACGGCCTTTAAATAAGGAGAAGCCCCATGTCACAAAACCTGAGCGCCGATCAGGAACTGGTCTCTGACGTTGTTGCCTGTCAGCTGGTTATTAAGCAAATCCTTGATGTTCTGGATGTTATTGCCCCGGTTGAAGTCCGCGAGAAGATGTCCACGCAGCTGAGAAACATTGATTTCACCAGCCATCCTGCCGCCGCTGACCCGGTGACGCTTCGTGCGATCCAGAAAGCGATCGCGCTGATTGAGCTGCGCTTCACCCCGCAGGGCGAGTCGCATTAATATCTGCAAACGGGCGACCGCGTAAGTCGCCCGTTGATGCCTTTAAAAGAAAGTCTGTACCAGCAGGTAGCTCGCCGCACACGCGCAGCTCACACCGATTAATCCGGGCAGAATGAAGCTGTGGTTAATGATGAATTTGCCGATGCGGGTGGTTCCTGAGCGATCGAAGCCGATGCAGGCTAAATCACTGGGATAGGTCGGCAGAACAAAATAGCCGTATGACGCCGGGAAAAAGGCGATCAGCATTTTTGGATCGATCCCCAGCATCAGCCCCATTGGCGCCACGGCCGTCAGGGCAGCCGCCTGGCTGTTCACCAGCTTCGACACCAGGAAAAGCACGATGGCATACGTCCACGGATGGCTTTTCACCACGCCTTCCAGCGCCAGTTTTAACTCGTCGAGATGCGCCTGGAAAAAGGTATCGCTCATCCACGCCACCCCGAACACCGAGAAAATCGCCACCATACCGGCCTTAAATACCGCGCCGTTAGAAATGGCTGAGGCATTGACCTTGCAGGCCATCAGCATCACGGCACCGGCAATGAGCATCATCATCTGAATGACCAGGTTCATCGACAGCGCCGTCATTTTGCCTTTCAGCTCGAAGGCGGGGCGCAGTTCGGGGAAGGCCCCGAGCAGGACAACCACGGCAATACCGGCAAAGAAAATCCAGGTCGACCAGTAAGCCTGCTTCGGAAAACGTTGATTCATTAACGTCTCCGTACCGCCATAGATAAACTCACGCTGCTTTGGATCTTTTAGTTTTTCCTGAAACTCCCTGTCGTCAGACAAATCTTTCCCGCGGCGTAAACTCCACAGGGCAGCAATGGCGACACCAAAAAGTGAAGCGGGAACCGACACGGCGAGTATTTCCAGGATCCCCCACGCGTGACCGATCCCATGCTGGGCGGCCAGGATGGAGACCAGCGACACGACGGCGACGGAAACCGGTGATGCCGTGATTGCCATCTGCGATGCTACCGATGCCACGGCCATTGGGCGCTCGGGTCGGATCCCTTTTTTCAGGGCGATATCCGCAATGATGGGGAACATAGTGTAGACCACATGGCCGGTACCGCAGAGAAAGGTCAGCATCCAGGTGGTAAACGGGGCGAGAAGCGTGATGTGCTGCGGATGTTTGCGCAGGAGGCGTTCGGCAAATTGCATCATGACATTGAGCCCGCCGGCAGTTTGCAGGGTGGCTGCACAACCAATCACGGCGAGAATGGTCAACATCACGTCAACCGGCGGCTTGCCGGGCTGGAGACCAAAGACAAAACACAAAATAAAAAGGCCAATCCCGCTGATTAACCCAAGCCCCATGCCGCCGAAACGTGTACCCGTCAGCAGGCAGAGGAGAATGACAGTAAACTCAATGGTGATCATGCTGCTCCCTCGTCAATGATTATGTAATTAAATAAATCATTACATTTTGTGTGGTTAATCATTGGGAGCGAGATCTGATTTGTTAAATCTCAGCAAAAGCAGAAGGTTGGCGCAGGGAAGGTAACCTGCTCCGAACGGGAGCAGGTCAAAAGCGTCAGTGATGCTGCACTGTGACAATGTCGAGCAGGTGGCGATCGGTTTGTTCCGGGCACAAACCTGCCTGTTGCGCATTATGGATCTCGTCCGCAAGGGTTTTCAGCAGCATTCCGTCCTGCTGCTGCTCTTTATCCATATCGCGCAGGAATTTCAGCGTGGTCATGTCATGCTGCGCTCTGGCTTCATCGGCCAGCTTGTTGAGCGTCGTGCAACGCTGTTCATACTCTTCCAGCGTCTTTTCAAACAATTCTTCCAGAGAAGAGTAATTATCGTTGATCCCCTCCAGGGCTTTAACAACCGGGTTTGCCCCCGCCGCTTTCAGGAAATTAAAGACGCGCATCATGTGGGTGACGTTGCTTTGGGCCTGTGAACGAAAGAACGTGGCAGAGCCCGTAAGGCTTTTCTCGGAACACCACGCACTGAGGTAAAGGTGCAGATTTGAGGCGTAAAACTCAAGGTTCATCTGCGCGTTAAGTTTTTGCATCATCGTTTGGGTAGCCATACTCATATCCTTATAGACTGTGGGACGTGATGTCCGTTGCTTAACCTGAGCGCCAGGCAAATACGAAGAAATAGAGCAGAAAAAGAGATTCTGCAGTGCCAAAGCTGACCGAAATTCACTTCCTGTGTTCGATATAAATAAGCATACCGTTGTCTTTAATTTAAGAAAAGTCTTAATCCCGCTGTTTTTACCATACATTACAAAATTTAATATAGTACAAATATGCAAATAGATTCCCATGAAATGAAATCTCACTATCTTACTGATAATAAAGAGATAGTCTGTTCTTAGTGCTGCAGTTTGTGTTTCGGGAGTATTGCGCCGGAATATTTGTCTGGGAAAGCAATAAATACAGATAATTCATTTCGCATATATGATGTTTCATTAAAATTGCGCTAAATCAATTTTTGCCGGGAAATATATTTTCAGCGCGAGTGTGTTTTTTTGATGGAAAGCAGGATGTTCCTTTCAACCCTTAGCCCCGGCGTGACCGGTCTAATGGCATCAGGGACTTCTTAGCTAATCTTATGGATAATTCTGCTCACCCCTCTTTTATTTGTCTGACAAATCCTGCCTTTTTTATGTCATTTTTCGCTGAATTTATGTACGCAATTACTGTAATTCTGCGGTGTGATGGGGCTCTCTTATGGATGATTAATTTCCCGCTAAAACTATCACCAGCAATAACGCTTATGACGAGGTAAGCGCTAATGCCTTGTTTTAAGTCCGATTAAATAAGAAGCACGCAAATATTCCCTACAGAAAAGAATGCTAAAGCTGGAGTTTACCATGCACAAATTTACTAAAGCGCTGGCGGCCATCGGTCTGGCTGCCGTTATGTCACAATCCGCTATCGCTGAGAATTTAAAACTCGGTTTTCTGGTAAAACAGCCCGAAGAACCCTGGTTCCAGACCGAGTGGAAATTCGCAGATAAAGCCGGGAAAGATTTAGGTTTTGAAGTGATTAAAATCGCCGTGCCCGACGGTGAGAAAACGCTGAACGCCATCGACAGCCTGGCGGCCAGCGGTGCAAAAGGTTTTGTTATCTGTACACCGGATCCGAAACTGGGGTCCGCCATTGCGGCGAAAGCCCGCGGTTACGACATGAAAGTCATTGCCGTTGACGATCAGTTCGTGAATGCCAAAGGCAAACCGATGGACAGCGTGCCGCTGGTCATGATGGCGGCGACCAAAATCGGCGAACGTCAGGGGCAGGAACTCTATAAAGAAATGCAGAAACGCGGCTGGGATGTGAAAGAGACCGCCGTCATGGCCATCACCGCTGATGAGCTGGACACAGCACGTCGTCGCACGACGGGCTCAATGGACGCGCTGAAAGCGGCCGGTTTCCCGGAGAAACAGATCTATAAAGTCCCGACCAAATCCAACGATATCCCGGGGGCATTTGACGCCGCGAACTCCATGCTGGTTCAGCACCCGGAAGTGAAGCACTGGCTGGTGGTCGGTATGAACGATAACACCGTGCTGGGTGGGGTCCGTGCGACAGAAGGCCAGGGCTTTAAAGCGCCCGATGTGATCGGAATTGGCATCAACGGCGTTGACGCCGTCAGTGAGCTTTCCAAAGCGCAGGCCACCGGCTTCTACGGTTCTCTGCTGCCAAGCCCGGATGTCCACGGCTACAAATCCAGCGAAATGCTCTACAACTGGGTAACCAAAGGCGCTGAACCGCCGAAATTCACCGAAGTGACCGACGTGGTGCTGATCACCCGCGACAACTTCAAAGAGGAACTGGCGAAAAAAGGACTGGGCGGTAAGTAATACGCTGTGATTGTGCCCCTTACTCGCCGTAAGGGGCCAGACGTACAGACTACAGGAATCACGGAGTCGTTATGCAACAGTCTCATCCCTATCTCTCTTTTCGCGGCATCGGGAAAACGTTCCCCGGTGTTAATGCGCTGACCGATATCAGCTTTGACTGCTATGCCGGACAGGTTCACGCCCTGATGGGGGAAAACGGAGCGGGGAAATCCACGCTGTTAAAAATCCTCAGCGGCAACTACGCGCCAACAACCGGCACGCTGGCTATTCGCGGCGAAGAGATGGCCTTTGCCGATACCACGGCGGCGCTTAATGCCGGGGTGGCCATTATCTATCAGGAATTGCACCTTATTCCCGAGATGACCGTGGCGGAAAATATCTATTTAGGCCAGCTTCCGCACAAAGGCGGCGTGGTGAACCGTTCGCTACTTAATTATGAAGCGGGGCTGCAGCTTAAACATCTTGGTCTGGATGTTGATCCCCAGACGCCGCTGAAATATCTCTCCATCGGCCAGTGGCAGATGGTTGAAATTGCCAAGGCGCTGGCGCGCAACGCCAAAATTATTGCTTTCGATGAACCCACCAGCTCGCTCTCCAAGCGTGAAATCGAAAACCTGTTCCGCGTGATCCGCGAGTTGCGACAGGAAGGACGCACCATTTTGTACGTCTCGCACCGCATGGAAGAGATATTTGCCCTGAGCGATGCCATTACCGTTTTTAAAGATGGGCGCTATGTGCGCACCTTTAGCGATATGCAGCAGGTTAACCATGACCAGCTTGTTCAGGCGATGGTCGGGCGCGATCTGGGCGATATCTATCACTGGAAGCCGCGCGAGTATGGCCCTGAACGCCTGCGGCTGGAAAACGTGAAAGCGCCAGGCGTGAGAACACCGGTTTCATTATCCGTTCGCAGCGGCGAGATCGTCGGGCTGTTTGGCCTGGTAGGGGCGGGGCGCAGCGAATTAATGAAAGGCTTGTTCGGGGGTACCCGCATTTCCGCAGGGCGGGTCTCCATCGACGGTGAGCAGGTTGATATCCAGAAACCCGCCCACGCGATCAGGGCAGGAATGATGCTCTGTCCGGAAGACCGCAAAGCGGAAGGGATCATTCCGGTGCATTCGGTGCGTGACAACATCAATATTTCCGCCCGCCGTAAGTTTATTCGCGCGGGTTGCCTGATAAACGACAGCTGGGAGTCGAGCAATGCCGACCACCATATTCGCTCGCTGAATATTAAAACGCCCGGCCCGGAACAGCTGATTATGAATTTGTCAGGGGGGAACCAGCAGAAGGCCATTTTAGGCCGCTGGTTGTCGGAAGACATGAAGGTCATTTTGCTGGATGAGCCGACGCGCGGTATCGATGTGGGCGCAAAACACGAGATTTATAACGTGATCTATGAACTGGCAAAACGCGGCGTGGCGGTACTTTTCGCCTCCAGCGATCTGCCGGAGGTGCTTGGCGTTGCCGACCGCATTGTGGTGATGCGTGAAGGCGAAATCGCCGGTGAATTACTTCATGAACAGGCGAATGAACAACAGGCGTTGAACCTCGCCATGCCTAAAGTCAGCCAGGCAGTCGCCTGAGTAAGGAGTTAATGATGTCCTCTGTTACTACATCCGGAGCGCCGAAGTCGGCTTTTAGTTTTGGTCGTATCTGGGATCAGTACGGCATGCTGGTGGTCTTTGCCGCACTTTTCGTCGCCTGTGCGATCTTCGTCCCTAACTTTGCCACTTTCATTAATATGAAAGGATTGGGCCTGGCCATTTCCATGTCCGGCATGGTGGCCTGCGGTATGCTGTTCTGTCTGGCCTCCGGTGATTTCGACCTGTCGGTGGCCTCTGTTATCGCCTGTGCGGGCGTGACCACCGCCGTGGTGATCAACATGACAGAAAGCCTGTGGATTGGCGTGCTGGCGGGTCTGTTACTCGGCGTGCTTAGCGGCCTGGTGAACGGTTTTGTCATTGCTCGTCTGAAGATTAACGCCCTGATAACCACGCTTGCGACGATGCAAATTGTGCGAGGTCTGGCCTATATCATCTCCGACGGTAAAGCGGTCGGGATTGAAGACGAGCGCTTCTTTACGCTAGGTTACGCCAACTGGCTGGGCCTGCCTGCGCCAATCTGGCTCACCGTGGCCTGCCTGATCCTGTTCGGCTTCCTGCTCAACCGGACCACGTTTGGCCGCAATACTCTGGCGATCGGGGGCAATGAAGAAGCCGCACGTCTTGCCGGTGTGCCGGTGGTGCGCACCAAGATTATTATCTTTGTCCTCTCGGGACTGGTTTCTGCCGCCGCCGGGATTATTCTGGCCTCGCGTATGACCAGCGGCCAGCCAATGACCTCGATTGGTTATGAGCTGATCGTCATTTCTGCCTGCGTTTTAGGGGGTGTTTCCCTCAAGGGTGGCATCGGAAAAATCTCATATGTGGTGGCCGGTATCCTGATTTTAGGGACGGTAGAGAACGCCATGAACCTGCTGAATATTTCGCCGTTCTCTCAGTACGTGGTGCGTGGTCTGATCCTGCTGGCGGCGGTGATATTCGACCGTTACAAGCAAAAAGCAAAGCGTACCGTGTAACCCCGACGCTGACTTTTTATTGCTCAACTTATAACCATAGTTGACCCCTGAACCGCCTCGCCAGTTTTGCTGGCGGGGCGGTTGTCAAATGGCGAGCCCCATCACACTGTCTATACTTACATGGCTATGAAAGAGGTAAAGGCGTTTACCTCTCATCAACTGTAAGGAGGAAAAGGGTGGCTGACTCGTTAACCGCACCGCCTGTACTGCCCGGAAAATATGCTTTCTTTTTTGACCTCGACGGGACGCTCGCCGGGATCCAGCCGCATCCTGACGACGTGGTCGTACCGGATACGGTGCTAGAGAATTTGCAGCAGCTCTCTCGACTGAACGAGGGCGCATTGGCATTGATTTCAGGGCGCTCAATGGCCGAGCTGGATGTGCTCGCCAGTCCTTACCACTTTCCGCTAGCCGGTGTACACGGAGCGGAGCGCCGCGATATCCATGATCAACTGCATGTTGTATCACTCCCCGATACCTTAATTCAGGCGTTACACACTGAACTCTCCTCGGCGCTGGCGTCACTCCCGGGTACGGAACTGGAAGCGAAAGGCATGGCATTCGCCTTGCACTATCGGCAGGCACCGCATCACGAAGCAGCGATATTTTCGATTGCCCGTAGCGTGGCCGATGCACACCCGCAGCTCGCGCTGCAGCCGGGGAAGTGTGTCGTTGAGATAAAACCTGAGGGCATTAATAAAGGTGCTGCTATTGCGGCGTTTATGGCGGAACCGCCATTTAAGGGACGTATACCGGTATTTTTAGGCGATGATCTGACCGACGAGGCCGGATTTCGCGTGGTGAATCAGGCCGGAGGGATCGCCGTTAAGGTGGGGCCTGGTAACACTGTTGCAGAATGGCGTCTGGCAAATGTCGACGCCGTCTGGCAGTGGATATCTGATATCGCTAACCAGCAACAACAACAAATAGCGCAAAACAAAGGGGGAAACCATTATGGGTCGCTTAGTCGTCGTCTCTAACCGAATTGCACCGCCTGATGATAAAAAATCCAGTGCAGGTGGCCTGGCGGTAGGGGTGTTAGGTGCCTTGAAAGCTGCTGGTGGGCTGTGGTTTGGCTGGAGTGGTGAAATCAGTGAAGAAGAGAAACCGCTTAACAAAGTGACGCGTGGGAATATCACGTGGGCATCCTTTGCGCTGAAAGAGAAAGACTATGACGAGTATTACTCGCAATTCTCCAACGCCGTGCTGTGGCCTGCGTTTCATTATCGTCTTGACCTGGTCAAATTCCAGCGTGAATCCTTCGAAGGCTACTCGCGCGTCAACGCGCTGCTGGCGGATAAACTGCTGCCTCTTATAGAGGAAGACGATATTTTATGGATCCACGATTACCACCTGCTGCCCTTCGCCCGAGAGCTGCGTAAAAGGGGAGTAAACAACCGGATTGGCTTCTTCCTGCACATACCGTTCCCGACGCCGGAGATCTTTACCGCACTGCCGCCGCATGAAGCGCTGCTGGAGGGGCTGTGTGATTACGATTTATTGGGCTTCCAGACCGAAAATGACCGCCTCGCGTTCCTGGATTCGGTGTCAGGTAAAACGCGACTGATGACAAAAGGCGGCAAGACCCATACGGCGTGGGGGAAAACCTTCCACACCGAAGTGTATCCGATTGGGATTGAACCCGACGAGATTGCGGATCAGGCTTCCGGCCCGCTGCCGCCGAAGCTGGCGCAGCTGAAGAATGAACTTAAGCATGTGAAGAATATCTTCTCGGTAGAGCGTCTGGATTATTCCAAAGGGCTACCGGAACGCTTCCTGGCCTATGAAACGCTGCTGGATAAATACCCTCAGCACCACGGTAAAATTCGTTATACCCAGATAGCGCCAACGTCGCGCGGTGAAGTTCAGGCCTACCAGGATATTCGTCACCAGCTGGAAACGGAAGCGGGGCGCATCAATGGTCGTTATGGTCAGCTTGGCTGGACGCCGCTCTTTTACCTGAATCAGCATTTTGACCGCAAAATCCTGATGAAAGTCTTCCGCTATGCAGACGTGGGGCTGGTCACCCCGTTACGTGACGGGATGAACCTGGTGGCAAAAGAGTATGTGGCGGCTCAGGACCCGGCGGACCCTGGGGTACTGGTGCTTTCCCAGTTTGCCGGGGCGGCGAATGAGCTCACGTCAGCGCTTATCGTGAACCCTTACGATCGGGATGACGTGGCTAATGCCCTCAACCGCGCGTTGACCATGCCGCTGACGGAGCGCATTTCACGCCATGCTGAGATGATGGAGACGATCCGTAAGAACGATATTAATCACTGGCAGGCGCGTTTTATTCAGGATCTCCGCGAAATATCGCCGCAAAGCCATGAAGGTGATCTGCAAAAAAAGATCGCAACATTCCCTAAACTCGCCTGATATTCCTCCGGGGGGTTTACGACCCCCCAAGCGGCACTAACAGCACATCAACCTGGCTTGACGCGACAATCGATTTTGCCGCGCAAGCTGCGCGAGATAAAAAGCTGTGGTTATGGTTCCCGCAAATCACTAAATCAATATTCTGTTTGCGACACATGTCGAGAATATGAGCATTAAGTTCACCGGTCGCAATTACGGTCTCGTAAACAGGATATTGTGCCTTTTCTACCAACTCTCGCAGAAATTGCTGTGTTTCTTCCTGCAATACCTCACGAATATCTTCCAGCATGGGGGCTGCCAGCTGATTATACATCTCGGGTTCGGCTGCGAGCGTGATGAGGCTAATGCGCGCATTGCTGGGCCTGGCGATGGACACGGCCCGGGAAACAAGCAGATGGCTTTCGGGGGAAACAGCAACAGATACAAGCAGATGGGAGTAACTCATGGCGCACTCCTTAGATGTCTGAAAGACAGCGTGTGATCACCATTACCTCGAATGACCAGGATCTGCAAGAGGGGATTACGACATTAGTGTGAAGCTTATCATAATTATTCATTAATTATTCTTATAAGAAGAATAACTGAAAAACGCGTCTAAATGAAAAAAATTAACAACTTAACGTAAATCACACAATTTCCCTCTTTTGCCGTTAAATCGTTTTAACCCGTTATAAACATATTTCGAATGATCACGCTCTGAAACAATTTTTGTGGGCGGCTTGCATAACTCTATGTTTTTTCACGGTAAGAAAAATGTTTCCTTAAGATGAGCATCTTGTGAAGGTTTCCGGGGCGCGCTCACGGCAGGAAAAGCACGATACATGCCAGTTCGCTTCACCCTTCTGCATGACTATTCGTCAATTAAGAATACAAAACTGTGCCAATTGGGCAAAAAATGAACAAACTACAAGTCATACTGATGGATTTATGGAGGATATTCACTTAAATTGTGTGACGTGGATCACATTTTTTTTAAATTTGAGGGTGGCTGCATTGTATGTGGCAAATCTGACGAGTAGAGTTTGCGTCGAATTAGGAAAAATCTTAGTTATTTGTAAGAAATGATAAACCACGTAAGAGACGTTACTGCGTTTCGACTCTTGCGCGTTTCGATGAATACAAACCTAGATTCAACTATGCATTTAGCCTTTTCTTTTTATACCGGGTGATTTCCCGGCGACATCACGGGGTGCGGTCTTTCCGCATAAAAATAATAGTTGGTTATTCGGGATGGGAACAATGCATACATCCGAGTTGCTAAAACATATCTATGACATCAATTTGTCATATTTACTGCTCGCGCAGCGTTTAATTAGTCAGGACAAAGCGTCCGCGATGTTTCGTCTGGGTATTAACGAAGAAATGGCAACCATGCTGGGTGGTTTAACCCTCCCGCAGATGGTAAAACTGGCCGAAACGAATCAACTGGTTTGCCAGTTCCGTTTTGACAATCCGCAGACGATCACGCGTCTGACGCAGGAATCCCGTGTTGACGATCTGCAACAGATCCATACCGGTATTCTTCTCTCCACTCGCTTGCTTAACGAAATCAGCCAGCCTGATGACGCAGCCCGTAAGAAAAGGGCCTAGCAATGAGCGAGAAAAGCATTGTTCAGGAAGCGCGTGACATACAGCTTGCCATGGAGCTGATTACGCTGGGTGCTCGTTTACAAATGCTGGAAAGCGAGACTCAGCTGAGCCGTGGTCGCCTCATTAAACTGTATAAAGAGTTACGTGGTAGTCCCCCGCCGAAAGGCATGTTGCCGTTTTCGACAGACTGGTTTATGACGTGGGAGCAAAATATCCACGCATCGATGTTCTGTAACGCCTGGCAATACCTTCTGAAAACCGGTTTGTGTAGCGGCGTCGACGCCGTGATCAAAGCGTATAAACTTTACCTTGAACAATGCCCGCAGCAGGACGAAGGCCCCCTGCTGGCACTGACCCGCGCATGGACGCTGGTACGTTTTGTTGAGAGCGGAATGCTTGAATTGTCGCGCTGCAATTGCTGCGATGGCAATTTTATTACCCATGCTCATCAGCCTGTTGGCAGCTTCGCCTGTAGTTTATGCCAGCCTCCATCCCGCGCAGTAAAAAGACGTAAACTTTCCCGGGATGCTGCCGATATTATTCCACAACTGCTGGATGAACAGATCGAACAAGCTGTTTAACCCGAACGTGTGGGCAAGATTCCAGCAGCGGTAAGTCATTACCGCTGCTTTTTTTTACCCCTCAAACGGTAAACGCTACGAACTGAACGTCCTTGCCATAGTCACTAGCGGAAGGATGATGTCGTGCTTATCTTATTAGGTTACCTGGTAGTTCTCGGTACAGTTTTCGGCGGTTACATGATGACCGGCGGGCACCTTGGAGCACTCTATCAACCGGCTGAACTTATTATCATCGGCGGCGCAGGGGTAGGGGCTTTTATCGTTGGTAACAACGGCAAATCCATCAAGGGCACGTTGAAGGCCATTCCATTGCTGTTCCGTCGCTCGAAATATACCAAAAGCATGTATATGGATCTGCTGGCGCTGCTCTATCGCCTGATGGCGAAGTCACGTCAGCAGGGGATGTTCTCTCTTGAGCGGGATATTGAAAACCCGAAAGAGAGCGAAATTTTTGCCAGCTATCCGCGCATTCTGGCTGATGCCATGATGCTGGATTTCATCGTCGATTATCTGCGACTCATCATTAGCGGCAATATGAATACCTTCGAAATCGAAGCGCTGATGGATGAAGAGATCGAAACCCACGAAAGCGAATCTGAAGTGCCGGCCAACAGCCTGGCGCTGGTGGGTGACTCGCTTCCGGCTTTCGGTATCGTTGCGGCGGTGATGGGGGTGGTACATGCCCTGGCGTCGGCGGATCGTCCGGCGGCCGAACTGGGCGCGCTGATTGCCCATGCGATGGTAGGGACCTTCCTCGGTATTTTGCTGGCTTATGGTTTTATCTCTCCGCTGGCCAGCGTCCTGCGCCAGAAGAGCGCGGAAACCACAAAAATGATGCAGTGCGTGAAGATCACGCTGCTCTCAAACCTCAACGGTTATGCGCCGCCGATCGCGGTTGAATTTGGCCGTAAAACGCTTTACTCCAGCGAGCGTCCGTCGTTTATCGAACTTGAAGAACACGTGCGCGCGGTGAAAAACCCAAACCAACAGACGACAACTGAGGACGCATGAAAAACCAGTCCCATCCGATCGTCATCGTAAAAAAACGCAAGCACAAGGGCGGTGGGCATGGCGCACACGGCTCGTGGAAAATCGCGTACGCCGACTTTATGACTGCAATGATGGCGTTCTTTCTGGTGATGTGGCTGATCTCCATCTCCAGCCCGAAAGAACTGATCCAGATTGCCGAATATTTCCGTACGCCGCTGGCGACGGCAGTGACCGGTGGGCCGCGTATCTCTAACAGCGACAGCCCCATTCCTGGCGGCGGTGATGATTACACCCAGCAGAAGGGTGAGGTGAAAAAAGAGCCGAACATCGACGAGCTGAAGAGGAAGATGGAACAGGCGCGTCTGAAAAAACTGCGTGGCGATCTCGATCAGCTGATTGAGGCTGACCCCAAACTGCGTGCGTTGCGACCGCACCTGAAAATCGATCTGGTGCAGGAAGGGTTACGTATTCAGATCATTGATAGCCAGAACCGTCCGATGTTTAAAACCGGCAGCGCCGAGGTTGAGCCGTACATGCGCGATATTCTGCGCGCTATTGCACCGGTGCTGAACGGCATTCCTAACCGAATCAGCCTGTCAGGCCACACGGATGATTTCCCGTACGCCAGTGGGGAGAAGGGATACAGCAACTGGGAGCTTTCTGCCGATCGTGCCAACGCCTCGCGTCGCGAGCTGGTGGCCGGTGGGCTTGATGATGGCAAGGTACTGCGCGTGGTCGGCATGGCAGCAACCATGCGCGTCTCCGACCGCGGGCCGGATGACGCCATCAACCGTCGTATCAGTCTTTTAGTGCTGAACCAGCAGGCGGAGCAGGCCATCCTGCATGAAAACGCCGAAAGTCAGAATGAGTCACTGGACGATTTAAAACAGCCTGGGGCCGTTCCTTCGGCTGCCGTTCCAACATCGCCACCAGCCAATCCGAGGTGATAGCGTGAGCATGGATATTAGCGATTTTTACCAGACATTTTTTGATGAAGCCGACGAATTGTTGGCCGATATGGAGCAACATTTGCTCGACCTGGTGCCCGAAGCACCGGACTCCGAGCAGCTCAATGCCATCTTCCGTGCGGCGCATTCCATTAAGGGCGGAGCCGGAACGTTTGGATTTACCATCCTGCAGGAAACAACCCATTTAATGGAAAACCTGCTGGATGAAGCACGACGCGGTGAGATGCAGCTCAATACCGACATTATCAACCTGTTTTTGGAAACCAAAGATATTATGCAGGAACAGCTCGACGCCTATAAAAGTTCGGCAGAGCCTGATGCCGCCAGCTTTGAATATATCTGCAATGCGCTTCGCCAGCTCGCCCTGGAAGCAAAAGGTGAGGTCGCAGCAGCCGTTGTCCCTGCTGCAAAACTGAGCGTTGTCGATGCGGTTGGTGCCGGTGAAACCGCGCCAGCCGCTGCGCAAGCGGGCAAATTGCGTGTTGTGCTTTCACGCCTGAAAGAGAATGAGGTTAACCTGCTGGAAGAAGAGCTGGGTAACCTGGCGACGTTAAGCAATGTCGTGAAAGGCAAAGACAGCCTCGCAGCTACGCTTGATGACGGGATTGGTCAGGACGATATCGTGGCGGTGCTGTGCTTTGTGATTGAAGCCGACCAGATTGCCTTCGAAACCGAAACCGAAACCGAAACCGAAACCGAAACCGCCGAAGCGGAAGCTCCGGTAGCGCAGGAAGAGGTGGCCGTCATCGCTCAGGCTCCGACCCCGGCTGTCGCGCCTGCGGCCCCGGCGCTGAAAGCGGTGCCAAAAGACGCTGCTGCACCTGCACGTGGTGAAAAACCGGCCGCGCGCTCCAGCGAATCCACCAGCATTCGCGTTGCCGTTGAGAAGGTTGACCAGCTGATCAACCTGGTGGGCGAACTGGTGATCACCCAGTCGATGCTGGCACAACGTTCTAATGAACTGGACCCGGTTACCCATGGCGATCTGATCACCAGCATGGGTCAGTTACAACGTAACGCCCGCGATCTGCAGGAATCGGTCATGTCCATCCGTATGATGCCGATGGAATATGTCTTCAGCCGCTTCCCGCGCCTGGTACGCGATCTCGCGAGCAAACTGAATAAACAGATTGAACTGACGCTGATGGGTAGCTCCACCGAGCTGGATAAGAGCCTGATCGAGCGCATCATCGACCCGTTAACGCACCTCGTGCGTAACAGCCTCGACCACGGTATTGAACTGCCGGAAAACCGCATTGCTGCCGGAAAATCGCCGGTGGGCAATTTGATTCTCTCTGCGGAACATCAGGGCGGGAATATTTGCATCGAAGTGACCGATGACGGCGCGGGTCTTAACCGCGAGCGTATTCTGGCGAAGGCGATTTCGCAGGGCATGGCGGTCAACGAAAACATGACCGATGAAGAAGTGGGGATGCTGATCTTCGCGCCCGGCTTCTCTACCGCAGAGCAGGTGACTGACGTTTCCGGGCGCGGCGTCGGCATGGACGTGGTGAAACGTAACATCCAGGAGATGGGCGGCCACGTTGAGATCCAGTCTAAGCAGGGTTCCGGCACCACCATTCGCATCCTGCTTCCGCTGACGCTGGCGATCCTCGACGGGATGTCCGTGAAAGTGGCAGACGAAGTGTTCATTCTTCCGCTGAACGCGGTGATGGAATCCCTGCAGCCACGTGAAGAAGATCTGCATCCGCTGGCGGGCGGTGAGCGCGTGCTCGAAGTGCGCGGGGAATATCTGCCGCTGGTGGAACTGTGGAAAGTGTTCGAAGTGGACGGCGCGAAGACCGAGGCCACGCAGGGCATCGTTGTGATCCTGCAAAGTGCGGGCCGTCGCTATGCGCTGCTGGTTGATCAGCTGATTGGTCAGCATCAGGTGGTGGTGAAGAACCTCGAAAGCAACTACCGCAAAGTGCCTGGTATTTCTGCTGCGACCATTCTGGGTGATGGTAGCGTGGCGCTGATCGTCGATGTGTCGGCGCTTCAGGGATTAAATCGTGAACAACGTGTGGCGTACACAGCCGCCTGATTAAGTAGAAGGTAAAAACATGACCGGTATGAGTAATGTAACGAAACTGGCGGGCGAGCCATCAGGGCAGGAATTCCTGGTATTCACTTTAGGCGATGAGGAGTACGGCATCGATATCCTCAAAGTGCAGGAAATTCGTGGTTACGATCAGGTTACCCGCATCGCTAACACGCCTGCTTTTATTAAAGGTGTCACCAACCTGCGCGGCGTCATTGTCCCCATCGTCGATCTGCGCGTGAAGTTCAGCCAGGGCGACGTTGACTACAATGACAACACCGTGGTGATCGTCCTGAACCTGGGGCAGCGCGTGGTGGGTATCGTGGTGGATGGCGTATCTGACGTGCTCTCTCTGACCTCTGACCAAATTCGCCCTGCGCCGGAGTTTGCGGTCACCCTGTCGACCGAATACCTGACCGGTTTGGGTGCGCTCGGCGAGCGTATGCTGATTCTGGTGAACATTGAGAAGCTGCTGAACAGCGAAGAGATGGCGCTGCTGGATATCGCGGCGAATCACGTAGCGTAGGTAAAAGCAAAACGGCAACCCGGTTGCCGTTTTTTATGTTTGCTCCCTCTCCCTGTGGGAGAGGGTCGGGGTGAGGGCATCAGGCCTCACCCCTTTCATATCCTTACGCTTCCTGCTTTACCAGCTCAGCTTCCGCTTCCCGCGCCCCTTCATTCTGCGACAGCATCGCGGTCGCAATCCCATTCCCCAGCACGTTAATGGCTGAACGCCCCATATCCAGGAAGTGGTCGATCCCCATCAGCAGCAGAATGCCCGCTACCGGGATATTAAAACTTGGAATGGTCGCAGCCAGCACCACCAGGGACGAACGCGGTACCCCCGCAATCCCCTTTGACGCCAGCATCAGGGTTAACATCAGTACCGTTACCTCTGAGAAACTCAGGTGAATGTTATACGCCTGGGCGATAAACATCGACGCGAACGAGCAGTACACCATCGACCCCACCAGGTTGAAGGAGTAGCCAATTGGCAGAACAAAAGAGGCGATATTGCGTGAGCAGCCAAAACGCTCCAGTTGCTCCAGCGTTTTAGGGTAGGCGGCTTCAGAACTGCTGGTGGTGAACGCCACCAGTACCGGGTCTTTCAACATGCTGACCAGGCGAAACACCTCTTTTTTCAAAACCATATAGCCCACGGCGAGCAATACCAGGCAGGTGAGAAGGATGGCAACATAGTAACCGCCAATAAAGGAGGCATAGTTCAACAGAATGCCTAAGCCCTGAGTGGCAATGACGGAGGAGATCGCCGCAAAGATGGCCAGCGGCGCAACGTACATCACGTAACCGGTTACCTTCAGCATGATATGGGAAACCACATCCAGCGCGGCAACCAGCGGCGCGTTGAATTTCTGCCCCAGCGACGCACCGCCGATACCGAAGAACATTGAGAACACCACAATCTGCAGGATCTCATTGTTCGACATCGCGCCTGCGATACTGGTTGGAATAGTGTGAGACAGAAACGCTTTCAGCGTCATGCCCCCAACGGCCAGACCGGTATCTACCGCCTCGGTTGGGATCGTCAGGTTCAGGCCACTTCCCGGATGCTCGAGCGTGACGATAAACAGTCCGACCAGAATGGAGAGCACCGATGAGCTGATAAACCACACCATCGCTTTACCGCCAACGCGGCCAATGGTGGAGGTTTCGCCCAGTTTCATAATGCCGACGGTCAGCGTACTGAAGACCAATGGCGCAATAACCATTTTGATCAGACGAAGGAAGATGTCGGTCAGCAGGGTAATATTATCCGACCAGGCTTTAATGGCATCCGCAGATGCGTATTCATGAATTGCTGCCCCTGAAAGAATACCCGCCAGCATGAATATCACGATGAAGAGTGTGAGTTTGTTTGCACTTGCCACGAAAAAAGACCCTCTATGCGCTTTAGATGTCGCCCGCGCCGATACATATAGATTTTTTATTACTGCGCGGGAAATTATTCGGCACATAAATTGACGCAAAGTGTAGGGGGATACAACAAGTTTTTAAGTTTTATTAATTTTGTTGTTAATGTGCAGACGATATATTGTGACGCTTATCACACTTTTGCGGATATATCCTCAGGCTTCGCGCCCGAATATTCTTTTATTTCGGTTTAACTTTCTGTTTTTAAAAAATAAATGCTGTCAATAAGACATAGGTTGTGACTACCCTGCGTCGGGTGGTCGAAGCGATATCCGTAAACTAAATTCTCAATAACCCCCTCAGAGGAACGTTAAGCGGGGCTAACATCTTGAACGTTAAAAATAAAATGTTGCAAGGGAACGGAGACGTCTTCTGGAGGGTGGTAAATGAAAAGAAAACTCCTTTTGATCTGTGCAGGCACATTACTGACGACGACCGTAGTTCATCAGGCACTGGCCGTTACCAGCAGCGGCACCATCGGGGCGACGCTGACGCTGACAAACGGCTGCCTGATAAACGGATCGCCCACGCAAAGTGGTATTAACTTCGGGACGCTCGATTTTGGTACCCATCCCGCAACGTTTTCCACCCTTACGACGCAGTTGAGCGGCGCCAGCGGCGGAAACACCTTTACAGTCCAGTGTACGACCGCCAGCTATACGGTCGCGATAACCGGCAATACCCATTCCACCGCCCCTGGCTCCGTGGTGGGGTCGCCAGGGACGCCTGAGCGCTACCTGGTCAATACGGCCAACGCGGCACAGGGCGTGGCTTATAGCCTGTACAGCGACAGCGGGTTCAACTCTGTGATTGCCAATAACACCGCGTTGCCGATCGCGTCTACGGCAGGTGGGGTCGACAGTTATACCCTGTACGGCCGCATTACCGGAGGCGGGAACAGCGTAACGGTGGTACCCGGCACCTATACCGACACGATTAACGTCAGCGTGACCTATTAGATCTGCACTGCCATGAAGGCCCCTTTTACAGGTCTGCGCAAACGCGCAGAGGGAAGCGTGCAGCCTTTTTTCGCGCTGATCGTCGGGCTGTTGCTGATACCTGCTGCGGGGGCGGTGACATCGCAGTCCTTTAAGGTCAGCGCGACCATTGTACCGGGTTGCGCGGTGGCCACCGGTAGCGGGGGGCTTCTCGGTACGCTGGATTTTGGCACCCATAACGGGGTGGAAAGCGCGCCAGTCAGTACCAGCTTTGTGCCAAACGGGGCGTTGTCTATCGCCTGTACGCCTGGCGTGGCGCTGAGCATGAGCATTAATGGCGGTCAAAATTATTCATCCGTCCGTCGGATGAAGCGGTCCGGAGGAACAGAACTGGTGCCGTACCGGCTCTACAGCAGTAGCTCGCTGGCCGCCAACAGCGAAATTGGCGTTAACCAGGCAATACCGGTGACCTATACCAACAGTAATAACATCGCGCTGCCGCTTTTTGGCGTGGCGCTACTGACCGGCTTTAGCCCGGCAGGAACCTATTCCGATCAGCTCACCGTGACCTTGTCATGGTAATAAAGGGAGAGAGTCGATGAAGCCATTGTTCCGGCAGTTGTGTCTGGCGGGTGTTTTATCAGGCGTCGCGGCCACAGGCGAGGCGCAGGCGGCGGCCACCATTCTGCTCTGGCCCATCGATCCCTGGCTTGCCGCAGATGCCAACGCCACGGAGCTGTGGATCCAGAACCAGGGAAACAGCGCAACGACGATGCAGGTGCGTATTGTGCGCTGGAAGCAGGAAGGGGGATACGAACGCTACAGCGCGCAGCAGGACGTGGTCGCCAGCCCGCCCATTGTCACCATTCAGAAAGGCAATAAACAGCTGATTCGCCTTATCAAACAGAGCGCAGTTCCTGTCGGGGTCGAACAAGCCTACCGCATTATTGTTGATGAAATTCCCCAGCCCGACGCGAAAGCCGAACCCTCCATCGGCCTTAAATTACAGATGCGCTATTCCATTCCGCTGTTTGTCTACGGACAGGGTATCCCAACCCTTAAAGAGGGGGCGCATCATGCCCTGGCCGAGACCCGAAACCTGAGCTGGCGCGTGACCCACGAGGGAGGACAGCCTGCATTACAGGTACGTAATCAGGGGGATGTGCACGTCAGATTAAGCCAGGTGTCACTGGAGCAGGGCGGACAGAAACGCACCGTAGCGGAGGGATTACTGGGTTACGTCCTCCCGGGCAGCACCCGCAGCTGGCCAATACCCGCTGGCGTTCGTCAGCCGGACCGGATGAGCGCGCAGATTAATGCCAGGGATGAACAATGGCAGTCGACGCCCGTCAACTGAAGCCGGCAATGATGCTACTGCTTTGCGTCAGCACCACAACCTGGGCCGATCCCGGTGACGACAGTTTACCGCCGCCTCCTCAGGCGCAGGCGGTAAATGATGAGGCGGTTTTCCAGCTTGCCCTCGTGCTCAACCACTACGACACCGGTCTGGTGGTACCCGTGACGCAACGTAACGGCGCTTTCTTTATCTCCAGCGCCGATTTGCTGCGCGCGGGGCTCCCCCCGGAGCATGTGCCCGCCGGCGAGGTGAATCTCGCCTCACTAAGCCAGGTTCGTGTCGCGTATGACAGTGCCGGCCAGCGCCTGTTGCTGACCGTTCCCCGCGACTGGATCAGTGCCCGGGTGACGCCTTTCAGTGCCCAAACGGCGCAGACCAAACCGCACTATGGGCGCGGGGCGCTGCTGAATTACGATCTGTATACCAACCACACGGAACATATCGGCGGTCAGGCGTCGCTCTGGCATGAATTCCGCTACTTCAACGAGAACGGCTCGTTCTCCTCCACCGGCTACGCCCGGAAAAATTTCACCGGAAACGACGGTCAACAGGAAGGGTATGTTCGCTATGACACGACGCTGCTGATAACCCGTGAGGATGACGCGACCACCTTGAGCGCGGGGGACGTGATCAGCGATGCCCTGAGTTGGACCTCCAGCGTGCGGATGGGCGGTATTAGCTACGGACGTGATTTCTCCCTGCGCCCGGACCTGGTGACATGGCCGCTGCCGGAGTTTTCGGGTGAAGCCGCGGTGCCTACCTCGGTGGATCTGTTTATCAACGGCTATCGCTCTGGCTCAACCCAGCTTCAGCCTGGCCCCTTCACCCTGACCAATCTGCCCTATATCAACGGTGCCGGGGATGCGGTGCTGGTCACCACCGATGCGCTGGGCCGTCAGGTGAGTACCACGCTACCGTTTTATGTCACCAGCGATTTGCTCAAACAAGGGCTGAGTGACGGCGCCGTGACGCTCGGCAGCCTGCGCCGTAACTATGGCATCAGGAACTTTGACTACGGTCCTGCTGCCGGTAGCGGCTCGTATCGCTACGGGGTGACCGACTGGCTGACGCTGGAGGGCCATGCGGAAGGGGCGCAGGAGCTGGCGCTGGGCGGGGCAGGTACGGTGATCAAACTCGGCCAGTTTGGCGTAGTGAACACCTCTTACTCACAAAGCCGCATGCGCGGAGACAACGGCGGACAAATCAACTGGGGTTACCAGTACAATACCAGCGAGTTCAGCGTGGCCACCCAGCACACGCGTCGCGATCGCGGTTTTGGCAATCTTGCCCTTTATGACCAGCCGACGGTGTATGACGAAAACGACAAACCCATCGCCAGCTTTAGCCGCAATACGGACCAGTATTCCCTGACGTTTAACATGGGGCAGTATGGCAATATTGGCGCGGCCTGGATCGGCGTAGAGAGCTTTGACGGCCAAAAAACGGAGCTGCTGAATCTCTCATGGAGCCGAAATCTGTGGGGCGCAAGCAGTATTTACCTGGCCGGCAGCCGGGACCAGCAGCGGGGGGACTGGACGGTTGCGCTCTCGCTGCAGGTGCCGCTGGGCGCACGCGACAGCGCTGCCGTCACCGTTGAGAACACCCCGGATGCGGGCAGCACGCAGCGGATTAACTATAACCACTCCATGCCTTCTGACGGTGGTTTTAGCTGGAACATGGCCTGGGCAAATCAGTCAAAATCCAGTGATTATCAGCAGGGTACGCTGGGCTGGCGCAATAACAACATCGAACTGCAGGGCGGCGGCTACGGCGAAAGAGACACCATGACCTGGTGGGGCGAGGCAATGGGCGCGATTGTCCTGATGGACGGAGAGCTGTTTGCGGCGAACAAAATCAACGATGCGTTTGTGGTGATCAGCACCGACGGTCATCCGGACGTGCCCGTCAGCTATGAGAACCAGCCCGTGGGTAAAACGAATAACAACGGTTACCTGCTGGTCAGCGGGGTGTCGGCGTATTACCCGGCAAGCTACCGGATTGATACGCTGAATCTGCCTGCGGATACCCGGCTGAAAGAGACAGAGCGGCGGATTGCCATCCGTCGTCACAGCGGTTATCTGGTGGATTTCCCGATGGAGCAGGAGAGAGTGGCAAGCGTCATTCTGCATGATGCGCGCGGGCAAGCGATTCCGGTTGGAAGCCAGGTGCGGCGAGCCTCGCGCAGTAATGCGGTGGTGGGCTATGACGGGATCGCCTGGCTGGAGAATCTCAGCGACGTCAATCCGCTTGAGGTGATCACGCCTGCCGGGAAGCGCTGCACGGCGACCCTGAACGTGGGGCCTAATCCGCAGCATAAGCTGCAAACCTACGGTCCGCTGGTGTGTCGGGAGGGCCCGTGAAACGCTGGCTGCTGTTGATGCTGCTGCTGTTCTCCGGCGGGGGCTGGGCGGCGTGTACCGTCAGTACGGTCAATGCCTCGTTTGGTAGCGTCACGTCGTTTGCGCTTAGCGGAACCGGGGAGGTGGAAACCACCGGCACGCTGGTGGTGGCGTGCGATGCGGTACTGAATGTTCTGACCAACGACTCGGTGACGTTGAATTACACCGCGGCGTCGGTTTCGGGCAACAGCCGCGCCACCCTGAAACGCACCGACGACACAACTATCGCGGATGTGATCCCCACCCGGCTGTGTGGATTATCGGGTTGTGCGAGCAGTAGTGAAGTGCAGATAAGTAAATCGTATACCTGGGGCAGTAGCACCCTGCTGGGGTTGCTTGGCTCAAAGCGGTACAACATACCGCTCTATTTTCGCACCGTCGCCGGACAAAACGTGACGGCGGGGCCTTACCAGGTGCTGTTGACCTTCAGCATCAATTACAACGTCTGCGCCGTCGGTCTTGGAAGCCTTTGTACATCTCCCCAGTCGGGAACAGCAACAACCACTATTCTGCTGAACATGACCGTCACCAACGACTGCAGTGCCATGACCACGCCGGACGTAAACTTTAACAGCGCGCCGCTGGTACAAAGTTTCCCTACCGTTTCGCAGGCCATTGCCGTGACCTGTACTAAAGGCAGCACCTACACCATTGGCATTAATAATGGTGCCAACGCCCTGAACAACGTGCGGCGGATGGTGAGCGGCAGTAACTATATGAGCTACGACATCTATAAAGAAGCCACCACCAACCGCTGGGGCGGCAGCGGCGCCGAACGCTGGACCAGCGCGACCTCGTCCCAGGTCAGCACCGACGGTTTACTGCGCACCTACAACTACACCGCGAAGGTCCTGACCAGTCAGGCCACACCCCCCGCAGGTACCTACACCGATACGCTGATTGTTGACGTCGCGTTTTAGTCCACGCTTTTCCCTTTCGCAAATGTAAAGTTCCTGTGGCCTGTGCCGATAACACCGTTAATAAATCTATGAGAAGGTGTTGTATGTTGAACCGTATCCGCGTTGTCACAATGCTTATGATGGTGCTGGTCATTTTCGCACTACTTCAGCTTATCTCCGGCGGGCTTTTTTTCTCGTCATTAAAACAGAACCAGGACAGTTTCGCCGCCTCGAACGATCTTCGCCTGCAGCAGAGTGAACTCACCTCGACGTGGGATCTGATGCTGCAAACGCGTATCAACCTGAGCCGCTCGTCCGCGCGCATGATGATGGACCCTAACAATCAGCAGAGCAGCGCGAAGACCGATCTGTTGAAAAATGCCCGCGCCACCCTGGCTGACGCCGCAAAACACTACGCCGCCTTCAAACAGATCGCGCCGCAGCCTGCTATGGCGCAGGTTAGCCAGAATATTGATGAAAAATACACTGCCTACTTTGCTGGCCTGACGGAGCTGATCCAGTTCCTGGAGAGCGGCAACATGGACGCCTATTTCGCACAGCCCACGCAGGGGATGCAAAACGCACTCGGCGCCGCGCTCGGGGAATATGCGAAGGCCAGTGGCGATCTGTATCACTCGGCCTTTACGGAAAGCCAGAATGACTACCGCTTTGCGAAATGGCAGATGGCGGCGATGGCGCTGGCGCTGGTTATTGTCCTGGTCGCGGTGTGGTACGGCATTCGCCACATCCTGCTGAATCCTCTCGGTCGCGTCATTGCCCACATTCGTGAAATTGCCAGTGGCGATCTAACCAAAACGCTGGCCATTTCCGGGCGCAATGAGATTACCGAACTGGCTAACAGCGTTGACCATATGCAGCGTTCGCTCATCGATACCGTCGCCAACGTGCGTAGCGGCACGGATGCCATCTATACCGGCACCAGCGAAATTGCGATGGGGAATAACGATCTCTCATCCCGTACCGAGCAGCAGGCGTCCGCGCTGGAAGAGACCGCTGCCAGCATGGAGCAGCTCACCGCAACCGTGAAGCAGAACGCCGATAACGCCCGTCAGGCCTCTCAGCTGGCTGAAAGCGCCTCCGAGACGGCGCAGCGCGGCGGCCGCGTGGTGGATGGCGTGGTGAAAACCATGCACGAAATTGCCGACAGCTCGAAGAAAATTGCCGACATCATCAGCGTCATCGACGGCATCGCCTTCCAGACCAATATCCTGGCGCTGAACGCCGCCGTGGAAGCGGCGAGGGCGGGTGAGCAGGGTCGCGGGTTTGCGGTGGTTGCCGGGGAAGTGCGCAACCTGGCCAGCCGCAGCGCCAACGCGGCGAAAGAGATTAAGGCCCTGATTGAAGACTCCGTCTCCCGCGTGGATACCGGCTCGGTACTGGTGGAAAGCGCCGGGGAGACCATGAATGACATCGTGAATGCTGTTACCCGCGTAACGGACATCATGGGTGAAATCGCCTCTGCATCTGATGAGCAGAGTCGTGGTATCGACCAGGTTGCCCTGGCGGTATCGGAAATGGATCGCGTGACACAACAAAACGCCGCGCTGGTGCAGGAGTCCGCGGCCGCGGCCGCTGCACTTGAAGACCAGGCGAGCCGTCTGAAGATGGCCGTCTCGGCGTTTCGTCTCGCTTCACTCGCTGGAAATACGGTCACTGCGCAAGCCACGTATAAAGCGCCTGCCGCCGAATCGACGGCAACTCGCCTGCGTGCTGCACCGGCCGGACAAGATGAAAACTGGGAAACATTTTGACTGACAATTAAACCGCGGCTGCTTGCCGCTTGATGGGAGCGTGGATGTTAAATCGTATTCGTATCTCGACCACACTGTTTTTGATTCTGATCCTTTGCGGTGTGTTGCAGGTTGGCAGTAACGGGTTGTCTTTTTGGGCGTTTCGCGATGGCTATCAGAATTTGCAGGATGTTGAGGCGAGTAATCAGCAGCGCTCCGCACTGGCACAAACGCGTGCCGTGCTGTTGCAGGCAAGCACTGCGCTGAACAAGGCGGGCACCTTAACCGCGCTGAGCTATCCGCCGGATGACATTAAAGCGCTTATGGCCACCGCGCGAAGCAGCCTGAAACAGGCTGGCGCACAGTTTAACGCTTTCACGGCGCAGGCGGCGGGCAGCGAGAAAGAGCACGCGCTGAAAGCCGCCATGAAGAAGAACTTTGAACAGTGGTACAGCGATCTGGACCACCAGGCGACCTGGCTTGAGAACAACCAGCTCTCGGACTTTATGACCGCGCCGGTGCAGGCCTCACAGGATGCGTTCGACGGCAGCTTTAACGCGTGGCAGCAGGATATTAACCAGTCTGTTCAACGTGCAGAGGAAGACAGCCGTATCAGCTATCACATGTCGGGTGTGATCTTTGGCGTCGTCGTGATTCTGGCGGGGCTACTGACCGGTGGGGCACTGCTCTGGTCACGCAAAATGATTGTGCAGCCGCTGGCGATTATCAGCAGCCACTTCGACAGTATTGCGAAGGGCGATCTGGCGCGTCCGGTGGCGGTGTTCGGTAAGAACGAAATTTCGGCGATCTTTGCCAGCCTGAAGGCGATGCAGGGTGCCCTGCGGGAAACCGTCTCCGATGTGCGTCAGGGCAGTTATGCCATGCACACCGGGATCTCAGAGATTGCGGCAGGCAACAACGATCTCTCTTCCCGCACCGAGCAGCAGGCGGCCTCGCTGGCGCAGACGGCGGCCAGCATGGAGCAGCTGACCGCAACGGTCAGCCAGAACGCCGATAACGCGCGTCAGGCGTCTGACCTGTCAAAACAGGCGGCAATGACGGCGAAAAAAGGGGGCGATCAGGCCTCTCACGTTGCCAGCACCATGCAGGAGATTGCCACCAGCTCGCAAAAGATTGGTGACATCATCAGCGTGATCGACGGTATCGCGTTCCAGACCAACATTCTGGCGCTGAATGCCGCGGTTGAAGCGGCGCGCGCCGGTGAACAGGGGCGTGGGTTTGCGGTCGTGGCGGGGGAAGTGCGTAACCTGGCCAGCCGCAGCGCCAACGCGGCGAAAGAGATTAAGGTCCTGATTGAAGAGTCGGTATCACGCGTCCAGCAAGGCTCAGCCCTGGTGGATACGGCGGCGCATACCATGCATGAAATCGTCACCTCCGTCACGCGGGTTAACGACATCATGGGCGAGATTGCGTCTGCGTCGGACGAACAGCGTCGCGGCATTGAGCAGGTTGCTCAGGCCGTCAGCCAGATGGATCAGGTGACGCAACAGAATGCCTCGTTAGTTGAGGAAGCGGCAGCGGCAACCGATCAGCTGGCCAGCCAGGCGGATCGTCTCACCGGGCTGGTCGCGGTATTTAATGTGAAAGAGCACGTTGAAGCAGTAACAGAAGTCGGGCGGTCGCAGGCCGTGCCAGTTGTATCCTGAATGTAATTAAGAAGGCGCTATGACATCACCAATGCCCCCTGGGCAAACGTCATTATTGTTGCAGATGACACAGCGCCTCGCGCTGTCCGACGCGCATTTTCGTCGGATATGTCAGTTAATCTACCAGCGTGCAGGGATCGTGCTTGCGGATCATAAGCGGGACATGGTCTACAACCGTCTGGTGCGGCGCTTGCGTACGCTGGGGCTGGATGATTTTGGTCGCTATCTGAGCATGCTCGAAGCCAACCAGAACAGCGCAGAGTGGCAGGCTTTTATCAACTCGTTAACCACTAACCTGACGGCCTTTTTCCGCGAAGCCCACCACTTCCCGGTACTGGCCGAGCACGCGCGGCGTCGTACCGGGGAGTATCGCGTCTGGAGTGCGGCCGCCTCGACCGGTGAAGAGCCCTACTCGCTGGCAATCACACTTGCCGACACGCTTGGGATGGCGCCCGGGCGCTGGAAGGTTTACGCCAGCGATATTGACACCGAGGTGCTGGAGAAGGCGCGCAACGGCGTGTATCGCCAGGACGAACTGAAAACGCTGTCGCCGCAGCAGTTGCAGCGATATTTCATGCGTGGGACAGGCCCGCATGAAGGCCTGGTACGCGTACGCCAGGAGCTGGCGAATTGCGTCGAATTCGCGCCCGTTAACCTGCTGGACAAGCAGTACAACGTGCCGGGGCCATTCGACGCCATTTTTTGCCGTAACGTCATGATTTATTTTGATAAAACGACGCAACAGGACATTCTGCGTCGGTTTGTTCCGTTGCTCAAGCCTGACGGTTTACTGTTTGCCGGGCACTCGGAAAACTTCAGCAACCTCGCGCGAGAGTTTAGCCTGCGTGGGCAAACGGTATATGCGCTGAGTAAGGAAAAAGCATGAGTAAAATCAGGGTATTGTCTGTCGACGATTCAGCGCTGATGCGTCAGATCATGACTGAAATCATCAATAGCCACAGCGACATGGAGATGGTAGCAACGGCGCCCGATCCGCTGGTCGCGCGGGATTTAATTAAAAAATATAACCCCGACGTGCTCACGCTGGATGTCGAGATGCCGCGCATGGATGGCATCGATTTCCTGGAGAAATTGATGCGGCTGCGGCCGATGCCGGTGGTGATGGTCTCCTCCCTGACCGGGAAAGGATCGGAAATCACCCTGCGCGCGCTGGAGCTGGGGGCGGTAGATTTTGTCACCAAACCGCAGCTCGGTATTCGCGAGGGGATGCTGGCGTATAGCGAGATGATCGCGGAGAAAATTCGTACCGCATCGCGGGCAAAACTGGCGGCCCATAAGCCAATGGCCGCCCCGGCAACCCTGAAGGCCGGCCCGTTACTCAGCTCGGAAAAACTGCTGGTGATTGGGGCGTCAACCGGAGGAACAGAGGCAATTCGTCATGTACTCCAGCCATTGCCGCTTTCAAGTCCGGGTATTCTGATTACCCAGCATATGCCGCCAGGCTTTACCCGCTCGTTCGCCGAACGCCTGAATAAGCTGTGTCAGATCAGCGTGAAAGAGGCGGAAGACGGCGAGCGCGTGCTTCCGGGACATGCCTATATCGCCCCGGGTGATAAGCATATGGAGCTGGCGCGCAGCGGTGCAAACTATCAAATCAAAATTCATGACGGACCGCCGGTCAACCGGCACCGTCCGTCGGTGGATGTGCTGTTTCATTCGGTGGCGAAACATGCGGGGCGCAACGCCGTTGGGGTGATCCTGACGGGGATGGGCAACGATGGTGCCGCCGGAATGCTTGCAATGCACCAGGCTGGCGCCTGGACGATTGCGCAGAATGAAGCAAGTTGTGTGGTGTTCGGCATGCCGCGCGAGGCCATCAATATGGGTGGCGTGAGCGAAGTGGTCGATCTTAGCCAGGTAAGCCAGCAGATGCTGGCGAAAATCAGTGCCGGACAGGCAATACGTATTTGACTCAGGAGTATTATTTTATGGCGGATAAAGAGCTTAAGTTTTTGGTTGTGGATGACTTTTCCACCATGCGTCGCATTGTGCGCAACCTGCTGAAAGAGCTGGGCTTCAACAACGTTGAAGAAGCAGAAGACGGCGTTGATGCGCTGAACAAACTGCAGGCGGGTGGGTTTGGTTTTGTTATCTCCGACTGGAACATGCCAAACATGGACGGTCTGGAGCTGCTGAAAACCATTCGTGCCGATGCGGGAATGGCGTCCTTGCCGGTTCTGATGGTCACCGCAGAAGCGAAAAAAGAGAACATCATTGCTGCTGCACAGGCGGGCGCAAGCGGCTATGTGGTGAAGCCATTCACCGCGGCAACCCTGGAAGAGAAGCTCGGTAAGATCTTCGAGAAACTCGGCATGTGAGGTGATGGAAATGTTGCAACCTGCTATGAAACCCGTTGAAGAACACTCGCCGAGCGATATCATCGTCCGTATTGGCAGTCTGACGCGCATGCTGCGTGACAGCCTGCGTGAGCTGGGTCTGGATCAGGCGATTGCGGAAGCGGCGGAAGCGATTCCTGACGCGCGAGATCGTCTGGACTACGTTGTGCAGATGACCGCCCAGGCGGCAGAACGTGCGCTGAACAGCGTTGAAGCGTCGCAGCCCCATCAGGATGCGATGGAAAAAGGCGCGAAAGCGCTGACCCAACGCTGGGACGAGTGGTTCGAGAACCCGATCGAGCTGGCGAATGCCCGTGAGCTGGTGACCGATACCCGTCAGTTCCTGGGGGATGTGCCGGGCCACACCAGCTTCACCAACGCCCAACTGCTGGATATCATGATGGCGCAAGATTTCCAGGACCTGACGGGTCAGGTGATCAAGCGCATGATGGATGTGATTCAGGAGATTGAACGCCAGCTGCTGATGGTTCTGCTGGAGAACATCCCGGAACCGGCAGCCCGTCCAAAACGCGAGAACGAAAGCCTGCTCAATGGCCCACAGCTCGACGCCAGCAAAGCGGGCGTGGTGGCAAGCCAGGATCAGGTTGACGATCTGCTGGACAGCCTCGGCTTCTGATTGGTGCCGTTACCCTCAGGTTGCCTGCGTAACCTGAGGGTCTGTTCTAGCGCAGATCCATCTTCACCGTGACGTTTCCTTCGAAGCTCCCCGGTGCGGGCGTGGCATCCGTGGTGCTGACGGGAACCGCCTGTATTTTAACGCTGCCGTTTCCCTGCTCGTCCAGATTTACTGGAAATGCATAAGTCCCATCCAGCGCCACGTTCTGGCTATTTTCGTCGTACACCCGCACGCCCAGATCGTCCCTTTCAAGCAGCTTAGCAATGTAGGGCGTACTGCTATCCACTATGCCCTGGTCGGCCGTCAGGGTGAGCTTTATCCGGTCATTATTACCAACGGCGTTATCGTCACAGTGGTAGTTAATATCGACGCTTTTTAGGGCATAGCCCTGAGGCGGTTGCCCTTTGCGGGTAAACTGTTTACTGACGATGCTGCCAAACTGGACTTCAATCGTGCTGCCTGCGTTGATGGTGCAGCTCAGCGGTGCAGAAAGGGTGCCGCCAAACCAGATATCAGAGACGTGTTCTGCCTGAGTGGCGTCGCAGCTTCCACCGGTGCCAATATAAAGGCAGGCGTAGTTTTGGGCGATGAGCGTCGCCGGGATCACCTCTTCACCCAGTATCGGTTTTTTTATGTGCAGCAGCACGGCCACGACGTTCCAGCGAAACTTGCGTTTCGATGCGGCACCACCGTCAGGCCGGGAGTCATTGCTGCATACGTCGCTTTCTTCTTCTGTTTTAGACAGGCTCGATTCGAGCACGGTAAGCATATTTCCCCGCGGGGTCGGGTACTCATTGATCGGGATTGGGGTGAGCGAGCTGCCGTCCGGGGAGTTAATCGCATCCGCATAGCCAGTAATGTGGGCATCAATTTTATCCGTAAGATAGCCAGTACCGCTGGTGCCGGGGTTAAGGGGGCTGCCAGCCAGGGTTTTTTCGTAGACGGTGCTTGACGAAAACATGTTTCCCGGGCACGTGCAGTTTGCTTCCAGGTCGGCACCTGCGCCGACCAGGTGACCCGGAATATCATAATCGTTGTTTGCAACGTTTTCCGTCGACGTAAATTCATGATGGTAATCAATGGAATACGTCTGTGGGGCTCCGAAACAATTTTTGAGTACCGTGACGGCGCCGAAAGCCCCCGTTGATACCAGCATCAGCGTGCTGGTCAGAGAAACCGTAAGGGTTCGTCTTTTCATTTTAGTGAGCATAAGCTGTTTCCTGCTGACAAAGCGCGCGGGTTGAACGGATACCGTTAGGGCTCTCCGTGTATCCCTCTGCCTGCTGTAAAATATGGGCGACGCACTGTTGGTCTGGCGCTTTTCCCCATTTCACCGTGAGCTGTGTGGGCTCGCCGACGCCGGCCAGGTATACCGTGCTGGTATCGTCCACGATGCCGCTCAGGTCCGCGTTCGCGCTGGTGACGATTGCGCCAAAGGGGACGCGTTGATTGCCGGGGCGGGTTAACGCGATCAGCATTCGATAACCCACGTGCGCATCGAATCGGCTTTCAACGGCGGCATTACGTGAAGGGATCACCCGGATTGACGTATCGCTGCTCTCCACGTTTTCGGGCAGGCTTGCGGTGTCGATACGAATCGCATTTTCCTGATACGGCGTCAGGGACGGGATAACGGCGTTACCCAGCCAGTCTGTCTGAATACCCTGCTGGTTCTGGAAGCGTACACCGGAGGCGCCGTTGGCATTGACAATGGCAAACTGGCTCCCTAACGGCTGCGCCAGCGTAACGCCGCGCGGGTGTGCAACAATGGCCCCGCTGATCCCGTAGTTCATCTGCTCCGCGCTGCCGGAAGAGGCGTAATAACCGGCATTCAGGTTGGCGTATTGAGAACGATAGGTACCATATACGCTGCTGGTATCCTCCCCATCGTGATTAGAATGGCTTTGCTGCAGCGAATAGCTTAAACGTTCGTCGTCCAGCAGCGTTCCGTTGACGCCGATATTGTGTCGGGTGTAGCCATTTTTGGTGTTGCTGATGTTATAGCTACTCCACGCGCGGGGGAGCCAGCGAGTTAGCGGCACGCTAAAGCCGAAGGAGACCATCCGGTCGGCCTCCTCGTCGTTCGTTTTACTGTAGGTATATGCCAGGTGATAACTCACCCCAGACAGAACGGTGTTAAAGCCTAACGACAGGCTGCGTTCTTTTTTCGACGTCCCCCAGTAGTCCTGCTGGTAGCCGTTAAGATAGAGACTGACGCCAGCAAGGTTCTGGCTGATACTGGCCTGAACGCGGTTGCGTTTGTTATAGCGGAAGAGCAAATCGTTATCGTGTCCGTCCTGCTTCTGATTAGCGTCAGCAAAGCTGTAATACCCGCGACTCGAGTAGCGATAACTGCCAAGCGTGAAATTGGTATCGGTGGCGTCAATTTTCCCCGAATAGAGTACGCGCCAGGACTGGCCGACATGCTTGCTGCCGTCGTCAAGCGTGGTATCGGCGGCGGTGACGTCTGTAGAGAGCGAACCCAGCGGCCCCAGCGCGATGCCAGCGCCCGTATTGAGGGCATTATAGTCTTGCGAAAGGGTTAGCCCACCAAACCAGGTCAGCAGATTGTTGACGCCGTAGATGACGCTCCCCTGAAGGAAGTCGGGCTCCTTTTGGTCACTCCCGCTGTCTGTGCGATAACGGCCCGCCGTCAATTCATACTTCATGTGTCCCGGGCGCTGCATAATGGCGATGCTTGAGTAGGGTTGAGTAAAGTGATGTTCGGTGCCGTCGGCCTCTTTCACCGTCACTTCCAGGTCGCCGCTGTTGGTGGTGGAGTAAAGGTCGTTGATCTCAAACGCTCCGGGGGCTACGTTCTGCTGGTAGATGAGATATCCGTTCTGGCGCACCGAGACGACCGCATTCGAACTGGCGACGCCGCGAATGACCGGTGCATAGCCGCGTTGGCTATAGGGCAACATTTCTTCGTCCGTGGCGAGATTGACGCCCCGATACTGCAGGCTGTCGAACACTTCGCCGCGCGTGCTGCTCTCGCCCGCGGTGAACTGCGCTCTCAGCGCGTCGATGTCGTGCTGCAGGAACGTGTTGATGTTATCCCACTGTGAATCGCCGTCCGATTTGCTCCACGTTGAGTAGTTTCGAAGACGCCAGCCGCCCAGGTTCGCCCCGGTACGCAAATTCAGATAGCGGCTTTCTGTGCTGTCCTCGCGATCTTCTTTGCTTTGCGAGCCCGACAGCGAATAATCGCTGAACAGGACGGGAACACCATCGTCCCAGCGCGAGGGATCGATAAAATCGCGACCGTTATCAGCCAGCGCGGCCTGGGGGATGCTCAACCTAAGCGTCATTGTTGAGAAATCAAGCTCCGCAGATGCCTGTGGAATATAGTTATCCAGCGAGTTTGGGAGCGTTTCCTCCGCCGGACGCTTCAGCAACGGAGGATAACGGTCGATATTAATGCCCCAGGCGCGCAGCATCGCGGGGCTCAATTGGGGGATCAGGCGCCCGTCAGATCTGCTGACGTAGCGAATGTTGGCATCCTTCAGCCTGCGATCGTTGATTGTGATGACGGAAGAGTAGGTGCCGGGCAACTGGGCGTTCGATTTTGTAAAAAGCGAGAGGTCGATATCCTGCTGCGTCAGCATGTCCCCTTCGAGTGAGGAAGGGGAAAAGAGATACTCCCGGGCATCTGCGGAAAAAATCATTAACATCAGGGTACTCGCCAGACAGCGGGTAACCGAATTCAGCCGAAAGGTTCCCCCAACAGGCAAGAAATTACGTCCTGCAATCATTCTGTCGTTTATCCCCTGGTCAGATGGAACGTGTATTTTTCGGAGGCATTGCCGTAATCGGTAATGCACCGCCAACTGACGTCATTCGCCGGTGCAGCGTCGGGAAGAGGGATATCAACGCGTGATGCTGGCCCCACCATATCGGCGCTTTCGAGCTTCTGCGAGCCTAGCGAGAGAGAGTCAAAAACGGTGTAAAACGCACTGTCGTTTATCACCGTCAGCTGCTGGCCCTGGCGAACGAAGCGCAGATTCTTGCAGGACTCGCCTGGCGTCCCGTTGAGCCCCACGGGACGCCAGAACAGCTTCAGTCGCGTTTTGTAGATGAGTCGTAGCACGTTTTTATCGGCATCCTCTGCGGCGGTTGCGGGCACCGTGCGGACATTCAAATAAAACAGCGTCTCTTTGTCTTTCGGTAACGGGCTGCCGTTCCAGGTGATTCGCAGGCTTTGCTCTTTTTGAGGATCGAGTCGAAAGAGGGGGGGAGTGACAATAAAGGGCCCACGCGTTTTGCCATCGCCAGTGTCTGTCCAGGTCTGGATCAGCCAGGGCAATTCTTTTTCACTGTTCGTAAGCGGCAGGGCAACTTCCTTTTTTGCAGCATCGTAAATTATGCGGGTGCGGCCGATTTGTATTCCCGCGGCGTGACAAAACGAACTTGTTATAACGGGAAGGCATAATAAAAACAGCAGGGATGTGCGCACGGGAAACCCTTATTGGAGCAGGTTGAAATAATGATAATAGTCCGCTTTCGGACTATTATCGGAGCATGACGCATTACGTGTCATTATCTAATCAGTGGCATGCTGAATATTAGATAAACAGGTATTAACGGTATAAAATATTCACCGTCATATCCGCATCGGCAGGGCCAGCGGTCACCGTTGCGGCAAATGACTTATAGCGGGCGTTAAAGTCGGCTTTAATGGTATCGGTAGTACGGGTGGCCAGTTGAATATAAACCTGTCCTTCTGCCCCATCCATGGTGATAAGTTGAGTGTCTTTGCCCGCCGGGCTAACGGCGACGCCGATACCGGTGGCGGCGGTCTCACCGGTGGTGGTGATTTTGCTGACATCCAGCAGCGTAGAGGTATTGGTCAGGGTCGTCGTGCCGTTAAAGGTGAGCTGTACTGCCGGCAGCCCATCGCTCTTTACCGGGCAGTTTGCGAGCGTAATCGAGAACGGGGTCAGGGAAGATTCAGTTCCGACCGCCTTAAAAAGAGATTTAGGGTACGTCCCCAGAGGGACCGTACTGTCCGTGCCGCTATCACCCTGAATGGTGCAGCTCGGTTCAATAATTTCTCCCGTAAAGTGGACCGTCCCCGCATTCATTTCGTCAGCAAAACTGCCCATCGAAATGGCCGCAAGTACTGCGCCAGCCATAAAGTTATTTTTGAAATCCATCTGCAAAAACTCCTGAGTTTAAAAACACGTTAGGTATTCAATTTAATATTTTGGCTCAATTGACACCGTGCAGAAGTATAGCGGGTAATTTCCTTCAAGTAATTGCGGGTCAAGATTAATATTAATTATTATAACCGCCATGAAAAATATTTTAATGCTGGAGAAAAACCATCATTGATATAAATCAATTATAATTTTTTCGATTTAATATTATCCATAAGTATATTTTGATCAAAAAATAGACGTATTTTGATGGTGAAACAGGCCAACTCAGTTTTTAAAAATTTTATATTTATTTTTATTAAAAACACTTTTAAAAAATAATCAGTATTAAAAAGTGATTACCAAACCTGAGTTGTGCGTTTTTTGAACGGCAAACAGCCTCGCTACAGCGTTTAATCGTTAAAGTGGTTAACAGGGCATGATTATAGGGGTTTATCTACCCATTGGCGATAACCTCCCGTGGCAAGATAACGGTGACGTAATGGGCTGAGCATGCACTGTGGCAGAAGAGAACGACGACAAAACGGAAGCCCCCACACCCCACCGACTTGAAAAAGCGCGTGAGGAAGGGCAGATCCCCCGATCCCGAGAATTGACCTCCCTGCTGATCCTTGTCGTAGGGGTGTGCATTATCTGGTGGGGTGGGGAGTCGCTCGCCCGCAAGCTGGCGGGAATGCTCTCAACTGGCTTACGTTTTGACCACAGTATGGTCAATGATCCGAATCTGATCCTCAGCCAGATTATTCAGTTAATAAAAGGGGCCATGGTTGCGCTGCTGCCCTTAATTACCGGCGTGGTGCTGGTGGCGCTGGTCTCTCCAGTCATGCTGGGCGGTCTGGTGTTTAGCGGAAAATCACTGCAGCCCAAATTTTCGAAGCTGAACCCACTGCCGGGCATTGCGAAAATGTTTTCGGCGCAGACCGGGGCCGAGCTGCTCAAGGCTATTCTCAAATCGGTGCTGATGGGCAGTTCTGCCGGGTTCTTCCTCTGGTATCACTGGCCCGAAATGATGCGCCTCATCAGCGAGTCGCCCCTTACTGCCATGAGTAACGCCCTGAATCTGGTTGGACTCTGCGCGCTGCTGGTGGTGCTCAGCATTATCCCGATGGTCGGTTTTGACGTTATCTTCCAGCTTTATAGCCATTTCAAGAAACTGCGGATGTCACGTCAGGATATCCGTGACGAATATAAGCAGATGGAAGGTGACCCGCACGTTAAAGGGCGTATCCGTCAGATGCAGCGTGCTGCCGCTCGTCGGCGCATGATGGAGGATGTGCCGAAGGCGGATGTCATCGTCACCAACCCGACACACTATTCCGTTGCCTTGCGCTACGACGAAAACAACATGAGCGCGCCGAAAGTGGTGGCGAAAGGGGCGGGGCTGATCGCACTTCGTATCCGGGAAATTGGCACCGAAAACCGCGTGCCGATCCTGGAAGCTCCACCGCTGGCGCGTGCCTTATACCGCCATGCGGAAATCGGACAACAGATCCCGGGACAACTCTACGCCGCGGTGGCGGAAGTGCTGGCCTGGGTATGGCAGTTGAAACGCTGGCGTCTGGCCGGGGGTCAACGGCCTGTGAAACCTGAGAACCTTCCGGTGCCTGCCGCGCTGGATTTTATGAACGAGAAGGACACTGATGGCTAATCTGGTGGCAATGTTGCGCCTGCCCGGCAACCTGAAATCGACCCAATGGCAGATCCTCGCCGGGCCGATTCTCATCCTGTTAATTTTGTCGATGATGGTTCTGCCGCTCCCGGCATTCATCCTCGATCTGCTGTTCACGTTTAATATTGCGCTCTCCATTATGGTGTTGCTGGTGGCGATGTTCACTCAGCGGACCCTGGAGTTTGCCGCGTTCCCGACCATTCTGCTGTTTACCACTCTGCTGCGACTGGCGCTGAACGTGGCGTCCACGCGTATCATTCTGATGGAAGGACACACCGGCGCGGCAGCAGCAGGTAAAGTGGTGGAGGCCTTCGGCCACTTCCTGGTCGGCGGTAATTTCGCTATCGGTATCGTGGTGTTCGTTATCCTCGTGATCATCAACTTTATGGTTATCACCAAAGGTGCCGGGCGTATTGCGGAAGTGGGCGCCCGTTTTGTGCTGGACGGGATGCCGGGCAAGCAGATGGCGATCGACGCCGATCTGAATGCCGGGTTAATCGCGGAAGATGAAGCCAAAAAACGCCGTGCGGAAGTCACTCAGGAAGCGGACTTCTACGGATCCATGGACGGTGCGAGTAAGTTTGTGCGCGGTGATGCCATCGCGGGCATTCTGATCATGGTGATTAACGTGGTGGGCGGCCTGCTGGTGGGGGTATTGCAGCACGGCATGGACATGGGCCACGCGGCGGAAAGCTACACGCTGCTGACTATTGGTGATGGTCTGGTCGCGCAGATCCCGGCGCTGGTCATCTCAACGGCGGCGGGCGTGATTGTCACCCGCGTGAGTACCGATCAGGACGTTGGCGAGCAGATGGTTGGCCAGCTCTTCAGTAACCCGCGCGTAATGCTGCTGGCCGCTGCCGTACTGGGTTTGCTTGGTCTGGTACCGGGCATGCCAAACCTCGTCTTCCTGCTGTTTACGGCGGGTCTGCTGGGGCTGGCCTGGTGGATGCGTGGCCGTGAAACCCAACCTGCGGCGGATCCGGTTCCGGTGAAAATGCCGGAGAATACTCAGGCCGTCGAGGCGACGTGGAACGACGTGCAGCTGGAAGATTCCCTGGGAATGGAAGTGGGGTATCGCCTGATCCCGATGGTGGATTTTCAGCAGGATGGCGAGCTGCTTGGCCGTATCCGCAGTATCCGTAAAAAATTCGCTCAGGATATGGGCTTCCTGCCGCCGGTGGTTCACATCCGTGACAATATGGATCTGCCGCCTGCACGCTACCGTATTCTGATGAAAGGGGTCGAAATTGGCAGCGGTGATGCCTACCCGGGTCGCTGGCTGGCCATTAACCCTGGCACCGCGGCAGGCACGCTGCCGGGCGAGCAAACCGTCGATCCGGCCTTTGGTCTGGCGGCCATCTGGATTGAAAGTGCGCTGAAAGAGCAGGCGCAAATCCAGGGGTATACGGTAGTCGAAGCCAGTACCGTGGTGGCAACCCATCTTAATCATCTGATTGGGCAATTCTCGGCAGAGCTGTTTGGTCGTCAGGAAGCGCAGCAGCTTCTCGACCGCGTGACGCAGGAGATGCCGAAGCTGACGGAAGATCTGGTCCCGGGCGTGCTGACGTTAACCACGCTGCACAAGGTGCTGCAAAACCTGCTCGAGGAAAAAGTGCCGATTCGCGATATGCGAACCATTCTGGAAACCCTTGCCGAGCATGCGCCGCTGCAAAGCGATCCGCACGAGCTGACGGCGGTGGTGCGCGTGGCGCTGGGGCGCGCAATCACGCAGCAGTGGTTCCCGGGAACCGGAGAAGTGCAGGTGATTGGCCTCGACACGCCGCTTGAACGTCTGCTGCTGCAGGCTCTGCAGGGCGGGGGCGGCCTGGAGCCAGGTCTGGCGGATCGCCTGCTGGAGCAGACCCAGGAGGCGCTGGCACGTCAGGAGATGCTGGGGGCGCCACCGGTGCTGCTGGTCAACCATGCGCTGCGTCCGCTGCTGTCGCGCTTCCTGCGTCGCAGCCTGAACCAGCTGGTGGTGCTGTCGAATATGGAGTTGTCGGATAACCGTCATATCCGCATGACGGCGACGATTGGAGGAAAATAATGGCTAAATGGCTTTGGATTATGCTCTTCCCGCTGGCGGCACAGGCGGCCGGGGAAGGCGCCTGGCAGGCAAGCAGCATGGGCGTGACCCTGAGCAACCGGGGTGTCGCCATGTCTTCTACTCCGCTGTCGCCCTCTGAAGCGGTTTCCGGTCTGATGGGGATGGTGGTCTGGAATTACAGACTGATTGGCCCAACGCCAGCCGGACTGCGGGTGCGGCTCTGCTCCCAGAGTCGCTGTACGGAAATCGACGGAGAGAATGGCACGACGCAGGCGTTCAACGGCGTGCCCGCCATTGAACCTTTGCGTTTTATCTGGGAAGTGCCGGGCGGGGGACGTTTGATCCCGGCGCTAAAAGTGCAGAGCAATTCTGTCATTGTAAACTACCGCTAACTGCCCGCTTTTTCACCAGCCATCAGGGAATACTGATGGCTGGCTCGCAAAACTGACCTCACCTTTTGATGAAAAAGAAACGCTGTTTTATAAATCAGTGACACGCGTGACGATACTCTTTGCATTTTTGCCATTCACCCCCTGCGTGATGGCAGAAACAGAAAGGTATCAGGAAGTCGATGCCTTTACTGTAGCCGTGTAAAAACTCCCGGACGAGGTTTGCTTACAGGGAGTCTCCCAACATTGATTAGGGTTGACGGCAATGAAAACACGTAAAATTGGACTCGCAAATTATCTTGCATACGGGTCAGGTGATTTCCTCGGGGCGGGTACCACCGCCCTGACGGCGGCCTGGCTTTTGTATTTTTACACCACCTTCTGTGGACTCACACCGATTGAAGCAACGTTCATTTTTGCCGCGGCACGGGTGCTGGATGCCGTTGTCAGTCCGTTAATGGGGTTTTTGACGGACAATTTCGGTACGACCTGGCTCGGAAAGCGCTTTGGTCGACGTAAATTCTTTATTCTGCTGGGGATCCCGTGCGTGTTCAGCTACTCGCTGATGTGGGTGGGGGACATGAATTTCTGGTATTACCTGCTGACTTATCTGGTGTTTGATATCGTCTACACCATGACTCTGGTGCCGTACGAGACGCTGGTGCCGGAAATGACCGATGACTTCAAACAGAAAACCAAGTTCTCCGGGGCGCGTATTTCCATGGCGCAGATGTCCGCCATTCTGGCCTCCTTTCTGCCCGGGATATTGCTCACGCATTTCGGTAAAGACAATGCGGTCTCCTTCTTCTATGCAAGCCTGGTTTTCTCCGTTCTGTGCGCCCTGATGCTCATTTTCGTCTGGTGCTTTACCTGGGAACGTCCGCGTGAGGAATGGTCCGAAGCGGCGCTGCGGGCTGAAGAAGAGAAGAAGAAGCTGACGCTGGGCCAGAGCCTTAATCGTCTGTTCGTGGAATTGAGTTCTACGCTGCGAATTAAAATTTTCCGCCAGCATCTGGGCATGTATCTCGGCGGCTACATTGCGCAGGATGTATTTAACGCGGTCTTCACCTACTATGTGGTGTTTGTGCTGATGCAGGAAGCCTCAATGGCCTCTAACCTGCTCGGTACGATGGCCATCTTCCAGTTTCTCGCCGTGCTCGGGATGATCCCGCTGTGCATTCGCTTTGGTCCTGCGCCGTCCTACCGCATGGTGGTGGTACTGTTTGGCCTGGCCTCTCTTTCTTACGCCGTCCTCTATTATGCCGGGCTGAGCGACATCTATTCTCTGCTGCTGCTGGTTTCTGCCATTGCCGGTCTTGGCCGCGGCGGTATCAACTACGTGCCGTGGAATACCTATACCTACATCGCTGATGTGGACGAAGTGATCACCGGTCAGCGCCGCGAAGGGATCTTCGCCGGCATCATGACCCTCACCCGTAAAGCCTCTCAGGCCGGTGCGGTGATGCTGGTGGGCATCGTGATGCAGATGTCCGGCTTTGTCAGCGGTCAGAAAGTGCAGCCTGCGGAAGTGAGCCATACCATTTTGATGATCCTGAGTGTGGGCACCCTCCTGGTGCTGTTCTGCGGATTCCTCGTTTCCCTGCGCTTCAGACTGAATTTACAGACCCACAGCACGCTGCGCGAGGAGACCGCGAAAATGCGTGCGTGGGGTCATGCGATACCGGAATCAGCGACGCCGCACGCCCGCGCCACTGTCGAGATGCTGGCCGGTATGCCGTATGCGTCACTGTGGGGTAATAACAACATCGGTTATCTGAATCGCAATAAGCCAGCCGCACCTTCGCTGAAGGATCGTGCAGTACTGAATTCGACATACAACAGAGGTTAAGATGATGAAAGTTTGGCCTGTCAAACATAGCCCGTTATTGCGTCAACCTGAACGCTTTATTGCCAGAGATGAGCTGAAAGCACTGATTCAAAAGGTGACGCATAACCTGGTCAATATCCACGACAAGACGGGTGAGTTTTTGCTGCGGCTGGACGACGGGCGCGTGATCGACACCAAAGGCTGGGTCGGATGGGAATGGACGCACGGCGTCGGTTTGTACGGTATCTGGCAGTATTACTGCCAGACCGGTGACACAGGCATGCGCGACATTATCGACAGCTGGTTTGCTGACCGTTTTGCTGAAGGTGCCACTACCAAAAACGTCAATACGATGTCGCCGTTCCTGACGCTGGCCTGTCGTTATGAAGAGACCAAAAACCCGGCCTGGCTGCCGTGGCTGGAAAGCTGGGCGGAATGGGCGATGACCGAGATGCCGCGCACCGATCACGGTGGCATGCAGCACATCACCCTGGCGGAAGAGAATCATCAGCAGATGTGGGATGACACGCTGATGATGACGGTGTTGCCGCTGGCGAAAATCGGCAAACTGCTAAACAAACCGGAGTACGTTGAAGAGGCGGTGTATCAGTTCCTGCTGCACGTGCAGAACCTGATGGACCGGGAGACGGGCCTGTGGTTCCACGGCTGGAGTTACGACGGCAACCATAACTTTGCTCGTGCCCGCTGGGCGAGGGGCAACAGCTGGCTCACCATCGTGATTCCGGATTTCCTCGAACTGATTGATTTGCCGGAAAACAACGCCGTGCGCCGTTATCTGGTGCAGGTATTGAATGCGCAAATTGCCGCGCTGGCAAAGTGTCAGGACGAGAGCGGCTTGTGGCATACCCTGCTGGACGATTCGGGCTCGTACCTGGAGGCGTCCGCGACGGCCGGGTTTGCCTACGGGATCCTGAAAGCGGTGCGTAAGCGCTATGTTGCGCCTGCGTATGCTGATGTTGCTGAAAAAGCGATTCGCGGCATCGTGAAAAATATCTCGCCGGAAGGGGAGTTATTGCAAACGTCGTTCGGCACGGGGATGGGCAGCGACCTGGCGTTTTATCGCCAAATCCCGCTGACGTCGATGCCCTATGGACAGGCCATGGCGATTCTGTGTCTGACGGAGTATTTGCGGAAGTATTTCTGATAATAAAAAACCCGGCGGCTGCCGGGTTTTTTGTATTACATACGCTCTACGGTTTCGATACCCAGGGTATCCAGACCCAGCTTCAGGGTCTTCGCCGTCAGCTGCGCCAGCTTCAGGCGGCTGTTGCGGACCGATTCATTTTCCGCAGACAGAATAGGGCAGTGCTCGTAGAAGCCGGAGAACAGACCCGCCAGATCGTACAGGTAAGCGCACATAACGTGCGGCGTACCGTCACGGGCGACAACCGTCAGCGTCTCTTCAAACTGCAGCAGACGCGCCGCCAGCTGGGCTTCACGATCTTCCGTGATGGTGACGGTCGCATTCGCCAGCACGTTTTCATCAATGTTCGCTTTACGGAACACCGAGAGCACGCGGGTGTAAGCATATTGCATGTAAGGCGCCGTGTTGCCCTCAAACGCCAGCATGTTATCCCAGTCGAAGATATAGTCGGTGGTACGGTTTTTAGAGAGATCCGCGTATTTCACCGCGCCGATACCGACGGCGTTAGCCAGTTTTTCCAGCTCGTCGGCAGGCATGTCCGGGTTCTTCTCTGCCACCAGACGACGGGCGCGCTCCAGCGCTTCATCCAGCAGGTCAGACAGCTTCACGGTACCACCCGCACGGGTTTTGAACGGCTTGCCGTCTTTACCGAGCATCATGCCGAACATGTGGTGTTCCAGCGGAACGCAATCCGGTACGTAACCGGCTTTACGCACGATAGTCCAGGCCTGCATCAGGTGCTGGTGCTGACGGGAGTCGATGTAGTACAGCACACGGTCAGCATGCAGGGTTTCGTAACGGTACTTCGCGCAGGCGATATCGGTGGTGGTGTAGAGATAGCCGCCATCCTTTTTCTGGATGATCACGCCCATCGGTTCACCTTCCTTGTTTTTGTACTCATCAAGGAACACGACCGTTGCACCTTCGCTCTCAACCGCCAGGTTTTTCGCTTTCAGGTCCGCCACAATGCCCGGCAGCATTGGGTTATAGAGGCTCTCACCCATCACATCATCACGGGTCAGGGTCACGTTCAGACGGTTATAGGTGAGCTGGTTCTGGGACATGGTGATGTCCACCAGCTTGCGCCACATCTCGAGGAAGTATTGATCCCCGCCCTGCAGCTTGACGACGTAGCTGCGCGCGCGCTCGGCAAAGGCTTCGTCTTCGTCGTAATGCTTTTTCGCTTCGCGGTAGAACCCTTCCAGGTCCGCCAGCGCCATTTCGCCCGCGTTTTCCTGCTGCTGTTTTTCCAGGTAAGCAATCAGCATGCCGAACTGGGTACCCCAGTCGCCAACGTGGTTTGCGCGGATTACCTTGTGACCGAGAAACTCAAGCGTGCGCACCGCGGCATCACCAATGATGGTGGAACGCAGGTGGCCAACGTGCATCTCTTTCGCCACGTTCGGGGCAGAGTAGTCGATCACCACCGTCTGCGCTTGTGGTCGGGAAACACCCAGACGGTCTGATTTCAGCGCCGCGTCAACGTGGCTTGCCAGGAATGCAGGCTCCAGGAAAATGTTGATAAAGCCCGGGCCAGCGATTTCGGTTTTGCTGGCGATACCGGTGAGATCCAGATGCGTCAATACCTGCTCAGCGAGCTGTCGCGGCGGCATGCCCAGTTTTTTAGCCACTGCCATCACGCCATTAGCCTGATAGTCGCCAAACTGTACTTTTGCTGACTGACGAACCTGTGGTTCGCAATCCGCAGGCGCACCTGCGGCAATCAGTGCCTGACTGACTTTTTCGGAGAGAAGAGCCTGAATATTCACCTGGATACCTTACATTTTTGATGCGGGCCTACAACCGCCCGCGCCAGTTAAAGAATTTAGGGCGGGAGTATACTGCAAATGCCTTCTGCCGTCAGCATTGCGGGGCCCGAAGATTGCTCAGAATCCAGCCTGAGAAGAGGTGCATAAACATGCAGTCGTAAAAACCGCGATTCAGAGGTTGGTCGAAACAGGGCAACAGAGTAAATTAGCGGCTTTGTGACATGAAAAGAGACTGACGTATGGCGAACTGGCAATCCATTGACGAACTGCATGATATTTCCGCAGATTTACCGCGCTTCACCCAGGCGTTCACAGAACTTGCCACCCGTCTTGGTCTGGATATCGCGCCGCTTGAGGCCGATCACATCTCTTTGCGCTGCCATCAAAACGCGACTGCCGAGCGCTGGCGTCGCGGGTTTGAACAGTGTGGTGAGTTGCTTTCTGAGAACATGATTAATGGTCGTCCCATTTGTCTGTTCAAACTGCATGAACCGGTCTGCGTGGCGCACTGGCAATTCACCGTTGTAGAACTGCCGTGGCCGGGTGAAAAACGTTACCCGCACGAAGGCTGGGAGCATATCGAAATCGTCCTGCCGGGTGAGCCGGAAACGTTGAACGCGCGCGCGCTGGCCCTGCTCTCAGACGAGGGCTTAAGCCAGACGGGCATTTTTGTGAAGACAAGTTCGCCCAAAGGCGAGCGTGAGCGTCTGCCTAATCCGACGCTGGCCGTGACTGACGGGCAGGTGACGGTGAAATTTCATCCGTGGACCATTGAGCAGATCGTTGCCAGCGAAGCCTGAGAGTTGTGACTCGTCGCTGAGACCCAAAACAAGAGGCGTGCCATGATGGCGCGTTAAGCCGATTTTGAGGAGGAGTCGATGGCGCTGCTGGAGATTTGTTGTTATAGCGTGGAGTGTGCCGTCACCGCGCAACGGAAAGGGGCCGATCGCATTGAACTGTGCGCCGCCCCGAAAGAAGGAGGGTTAACGCCCTCATACGGCGTGCTGACGTCGGCCCGTAAGGCCGTCACCCTTCCGGTACACCCCATTATTCGTCCTCGCGGCGGTGATTTTTGTTATACGTCGGGTGAGTTCAGTGCCATGCTTGAAGATATCGCCCTTGTTCGTGACCTCGGGTTCCCCGGGCTGGTGACCGGCCTGCTGGATGAAGACGGTGAGGTCGATATGCCGCGTATGCGTCAGGTGATGGACGCCGCAAAAGGAATGGCCGTGACGTTTCATCGTGCGTTTGATATGTGCAAAAACCCACTGCAAGCGTTTGATACCCTTGCCGAACTGGGTGTGGCGCGCGTTCTGACATCAGGGCAACAGTCTTCTGCTGAAAAAGGTCTGCAATTAATTACGGAACTAAAAGCCCATTCCGGTGTTCCAATAATAATGGCGGGTGCGGGAGTCCGTGCCGGCAATCTGGAACGGTTTTTAAACGCCGGGGTGGAAGAGCTTCACAGCTCTGCGGGGAAATGGATACCTTCACCCATGCGTTATCGCAATACAGGGCTGTCAATGTCGACGGATGCTGAAGCGGATGAGTATTCACGCTACGGTGTAGATGGAGAGTCGGTTGCGGAAATGAAGTCGCTGATTGAGCGCTATCACGTGTAGCAACGTACCGATTTTTACCGCGCATCATGTCGCCCAATATGATGCTTGCTTGTACCAGGCCCCTGCAATTTCAACAGGGGCCTTTTTTTCTCCTTCATATTTCAAGCCGCAGCCGCGTTGGCCGCCTCGCTCACCCCGGTCACTTACTGATGTAAGCTCCCGGGGATTCGCTGCGTTGCCGCCTTGCTGCAACTTGAACTATTTTGGAGAAAACGTGCGACGCGTAGGCCGGGTAAGGCGTAGCCGTCACCCGGCTAAAAGGTTACGGCTTCGTCGCGATCAACACCGCACGCATCGGCGCCGGATAGCCTTCGATGGTTTTGCTGTGGTCGGCCGGGTCAAGGAACTGCTCCAGCGACTCGGTGATCATCCAGTCGGTGCGGCGCTGCTCCTCGAGTGACGTCACGCTGACATCGGCAATCCGCACATCCACAAAACCGCACTTTTCCAGCCAGTTCTTCAATGCCAGCGCGGACGGGATAAAGTAGACGTTACGCATCTGGGCGTAGCGATCGCCCGGCACCAGAACAGCATGTTCGTCACCTTCGATCACCAGCGTTTCCAGTACCAGTTCGCCGCCGCTGACCAGCTGATCTTTAAGCTGCCACAGATGTTCAAGCGGGGAGCGACGATGATAGAGCACGCCCATGGAAAATACGGTATCAAACGCTTTCAGGGCAGGAAGTTGCTCAATTCCCAGCGGCAGCAGGTGGGCGCGCTGGTCGTTGCCCAGCAGTTTACGCACTGCTTCAAACTGGCACAGGAAAAGCTGCATTGGGTCGATACCGACCGCCAGATGCGCGCCTGCGCCAATCATGCGCCACATGTGGTAACCGCTGCCGCAGCCCACGTCCAGAATAGTGCGCCCGGTCAGGTCAGACAGATGAGGCAGAACGCGATCCCATTTCCAGTCGGAGCGCCATTCGGTGTTGATGTTCACCCCGTAGAGCGAGAAAGGCCCTTTGCGCCACGGCATCAGGTTACGCATCAGCGTTTCGATGCGGTTGATCTGCCCGGCCGGGAGCGGTGCTTCGCTTTCTGCGGTGACGCTGTGAAGCAGGTCCAGACGATGCGGGGTCAGCTCCGGCAGATACTCCACCGCATTTGACCACTGCTTTAACAGGCCGTGCTGCTGATCGCGCTGCCAGGCGGCAATCTGCGCGGGCAGAGTTTCCAGCCAGTGAGACAGATGGTTTTTAGCTATCAGCTGATAGAAATTACTGAACTCAATCATGCTGCATCTCCGGCTTTTAGCGCCACCAGTGAGCCAAAGTTAAAGCACTGGAACCACAGTTCGCTATGCTCAAATCCGGCTTTGCGCAGGCGCGCTTTGTGGGTTTCTACGGAGTCTGTCAGCATCACGTTTTCCAGCATGCTGCGCTTCTGGCTGATCTCCAGCTCGCTGTAACCGTTCGCACGTTTAAAATCGTGGTGCATATTGAACAGCAGTTCGCCAACGTCGGCATCCTCAAAGCTGAATTTCTCGGAAAGCACCAGCGCGCCGCCGGGATTTAGCCCCTGGTAAATTTTGTCCAGCAGCAGCTGACGGTCTTCAGGCACCAGGAACTGCAGGGTAAAATTCAGGATGACCATCGACGCGTTGTGAATTTCAATCTCACGAATATCGCCTTCGACGACGTCCACCGGTACAGGGGCTTTATACGCATCAATATGGCGACGGCAGCGTTCTACCATCGCCGGGGAGTTGTCGACGGCAATGATTCGGCAATCTTCATGATGAACGTTACGACGTACCGACAGCGTTGCCGCGCCGAGCGAGCAGCCCAGGTCATAGACCTGCGTGCCGGGTTGAACGAAGCGCTCAGCCAGCATACCGATCATAGAGATAATATTGGAATAACCGGGAACAGAGCGCTGGATCATATCCGGGAAGACTTCGGCTACCCGTTCATCGAAGGTCCAGTCGCCCAGGCTGGCGATAGGCGCGGAAAAAAGCGTGTCGCGATCTGACATAACGTAAAAATCCGGGAAAAATAAAGTGGCGTATTGTGCGCTAATGGAGGGAGAAAACCAACTCCCACGGCATATACCAAAGGTTAGCCAGCACCATCAGCAAAAGCGAACACCAGGTCGCGCTCATGCCGGAACGACGCCAGCGGAATAAGCGGTGGTGAAAGCCATAATAATGCATAAGCCGGCCAGCAATCAGAAGCAGGCCACAGACGTGAACCATCCAGGTTTCTGCGCCATTCATCTCCATAAACAGCAGTAAAATCAAGGCGACGGGGATGTATTCGACTGCATTGCCGTGAATGCGGATAGCACTTTGCAGTTCCGAAAAACCGCCGTCACCATAAGAAACACGGTACTGCATTCTCAGACGCACAACATCAAATGAAAACTTAATCAGCAGTAATGCACCTAACACCGCATACAGCGCGCTGACCATACAAACTCCCTGTTTTTGGCAGATGGCACTTCACTATGATAGGGGGTGATATCAGAAAAGAGAAGATTGTTGTGGAATGGAGGGGGCGTTGCCCACGGTGGGAACCGCAGCCTGCAAGGCCTGCCAGAGAGCATCGACCAGTTCGGGTGCCTGCGCAATATCCGGTGTGTGCAAAAAGAGATAGGGCGTAGTGGTTTGCTCCCACTTTGCTAATTTTTGCAGCCAGACGGCGAACATCGCCTGATTTTGCAGCATGTTGTCGCTACCGATGAACCTGACCATCGGGTTTTGCGCGGTGACGATGGCGTGGACCGGCACTTTCGGTTTTTTGCGTTGCGCATCCACAATCGCTTCACTGTGCGGGATTGCACTGTGGACGGGGCGACTGTCAAGAATGACACGGTTGACCGCACGTTCCAGCAGGCCGCGGTTGAGCGCTATTTCTGCTTCACCTTTGGCAAAAAATTCAGCATGCCTGACCTCCACGCCGTAGGTAAACTCGCGGGGCAGGCTATCCAGAAACTGCCACAGGGCAGGCAGATCGCGCGGGCCGAACGTAGCGGGAAGCTGGAGCCAGTATTGCCCAATCCGGTTCGCCAGTGGTGACATGCGCGTAAAGAACTCTTCGGTTAAATCCCCGCAGTTGCGCAGCGCGGCGTTGTGGGAGATGGTCGCCGGAAACTTAAAACAGAACCGGAAATCGTCGGTCGTTTGCTCCCGCCAGCGTTCAACAATCTCCGCTTTAGGCAGCGCGTAGAGGGTCGTGTTGCCCTCGACACAGTTGAAGTGTCGGGCATATTCTTCCAGGCCGGTGATGCCCAGGCGCACCCATTTCGGGTGCGACCACTGGGGTAACCCCACATACATCATAGTGCGCTGAGGATCTCGTCCGTGCTGCGCACGCGTCCGATACGCGGGAAGATATGGGTCATGCTACCCTGATGCTGTTCCGCGGAAGCCGCGCTGCAGGCATCTTCCGCAATGACCAGGTTAAAGCCCAGCTCCCAGGCGTTACGGGCGGTAGACTCCACGCCGATGTTGGTGGAAATGCCGCACAGAATAAGGGTGTCGATACCTCGACGGCGGAGCTGCAGTTCCAGATCGGTTCCGTAGAATGCGCCCCATTGACGTTTGGTCACTTCGATATCGCTGTCGCGTTTGCCCAGCGACACCGGATACGTCCACCAGTTTTCCGGCAGGGCATGGGCGGGCGCCTGTGCATCAACGGGCTGTTTTAACGCCTCGGCGAAATCAGCGGACCAGCCGACGCGCACCATGACTACAGGGGCACCGCTGGCACGGCATTTTTCCGCCAGACGAGCGGCGCGGCTAACCACATCATCCGCAGCGTGCGGGCCACCGGCAAAAGGCAGGATCCCTTCCTGTAAATCAATCACCACAAGCGCGGTTTTGCTGGCATCCAGTGTTAACATCGTTACTCCCGTTAAATGAATCACTTCCGTAACACCATACGACGTGATGACCTGTAATGGGTCGGATAATTTTGTTAATTTTTGTGAGAATGCGCAATAAGAGTGCAGCAAACGACCGTCAGGCCGTGGTTCGCTCTTATCGTCCGGCGGAATTTCCAGTATAATAGCCGCCTTTTTTCATCCAGTTGTGACATACAGAAAGCTGCGACATAGTAGCCTGCATTCCAGGCGACATTTAGCCTGCGGCTAATTAAGGGATATCTCATGCGTACAGAATATTGCGGGCAGCTGCGTCAGTCCCACGTCGGACAGCAGGTCACCCTGTGTGGTTGGGTCAACCGTCGTCGTGATCTTGGTAGCCTTATTTTCATCGATATGCGCGACCGTGAAGGTATCGTTCAGGTGTTCTTCGACCCGGATCGTGCGGATGCGTTGAAGCTGGCTTCTGAGCTGCGTAATGAGTTCTGCATTCAGGTCACCGGTACCGTGCGTGCGCGTGACGAGAAAAACGTCAACGCAGACATGGCGACGGGTGCCATTGAAGTGCTGGCGTCCGATCTGGTTATCATTAACCGTGCTGAAGCGCTGCCGCTGGACTCCAACCACGTCAACACGGAAGAAGCGCGTCTGAAATACCGCTACCTGGATCTGCGTCGTCCGGAGATGGCCCAGCGCCTGAAAACCCGTGCGAAAATCACCAGCCTGGTGCGCCGTTTTATGGATGACCACGGTTTCCTCGATATCGAAACCCCGATGCTGACCAAAGCCACACCGGAAGGTGCGCGCGATTATCTGGTCCCATCCCGCGTACATAAAGGCAAATTCTACGCGCTGCCACAGTCTCCACAGCTGTTCAAACAGCTGCTGATGATGTCCGGTTTCGATCGCTACTATCAGATCGTCAAATGTTTCCGCGACGAAGACCTGCGTGCTGACCGTCAGCCAGAATTCACCCAGATCGATGTGGAAACCTCCTTCATGACCGCCGAGCAGGTGCGTGAAGTGATGGAAGCGCTGGTGCGTAGCCTGTGGAATGACGTGAAAGGCGTCGAGCTAGGCGATTTCCCGATCATGACCTTCGCCGAAGCCGAGCGTCGTTACGGTTCCGACAAACCAGACCTGCGTAACCCGATGGAGCTGGTGGATGTTGCAGACCTGGTGAAATCCGTTGAGTTCGCGGTATTCGCCGGCCCGGCTAACGATCCGAAAGGCCGTGTTGCAGCCCTGCGCGTACCGGGCGGTGCGGCACTGAGCCGTAAGCAGATCGACGACTACGGCAACTTCATTAAGATCTACGGCGCGAAAGGTCTGGCCTATATTAAAGTAACCGAGCGTGCGAAAGGTCTGGAAGGGATCACCAGCCCGGTTGCGAAGTTCCTGAATGCGGACATCGTGGAAGCGATTCTTGAGCGCACCGGCGCGCAGGATGGCGACATGATCTTCTTCGGCGCTGACAACAAGAAAGTGGTTGCCGATGCGATGGGCGCGTTGCGTCTGAAGCTGGGCAAAGACCTCAGCCTGACCGACGAAACCAAATGGGCACCGCTGTGGGTTATTGACTTCCCGATGTTTGAAGACGACGGTGAAGGCGGCTTGACCGCGATGCACCACCCGTTCACCTCGCCAAAAGACATGACGGCGGCAGAGCTGAAAGCGTCTCCGGAAGATGCGGTGGCAAACGCCTACGACATGGTGATCAACGGCTACGAAGTGGGCGGGGGTTCCGTGCGTATTCACAGCGGCGAAATGCAGCAGACCGTGTTCGGCATCCTGGGCATTAACGAACAGGAGCAGCGCGAGAAATTTGGCTTCCTGCTGGACGCCCTGAAATACGGTACACCGCCACACGCAGGCCTGGCTTTCGGTCTTGACCGTCTGACAATGCTGCTGACCGGTACCGATAACATTCGTGATGTTATTGCCTTCCCGAAAACCACTGCCGCAGCGTGTCTGATGACCGAAGCGCCAAGCTTTGCTAACCCGACTGCACTGGCTGAGCTGGGCATTGAGGTGGTGAAGAAGGAAGAGAAAAACTGATATGACATACAAGCTTCCCGTTTCTGTCTTAGTTGTCATTTATGCCCAGGACACGAAGCGGGTGCTAATGTTGCAGCGGCGCGACGATCCTGATTTCTGGCAGTCGGTTACCGGCAGCCTGGAAGAGGGGGAAACCGCGCCGCAGGCCGCCGCGCGTGAAGTAAAGGAAGAGGTCACCATTGATGTTGCTCGCGAGCAACTGACCCTGAAGGACTGTCAGCGCACGGTGGAGTTTGAAATTTTTAGCCATTTACGTCATCGCTACGCGCCGGGCATTGAGCGCAATACGGAATCGTGGTTCTGTCTCGCGCTCCCCCATGAGCGGGAGATCGTGTTTACCGAACACCTGAACTACCGCTGGGTGGATGCGACGGATGCCGCCGCACTGACCAAGTCGTGGAGCAACCGGCAGGCGATTGAAGAATTTGTAATTAACGCTGCCTGAGAAGGCGCGATTTTTGGAGAACTTTTTATGGCAGGTCATAGTAAGTGGGCCAACACCAAACACCGTAAAGCGGCACAGGATGCCAAACGCGGTAAGATCTTTACCAAAATCATTCGTGAGCTGGTGACAGCGGCACGTCTGGGCGGCGGCGATCCGGCCTCTAACCCGCGTCTGCGCGCGGCGGTGGATAAAGCGCTGTCTAACAACATGACGCGTGACACCCTGAACCGTGCCATCGCACGTGGTGTAGGCGGTGATGAAGACGCGAACATGGAAACCATCATTTATGAAGGTTACGGCCCTGGCGGTACTGCCGTAATGGTTGAGTGTCTGTCCGACAACCGTAACCGTACCGTTGCGGAAGTGCGCCATGCATTCACTAAAACCGGCGGCAACCTGGGTACCGACGGTTCCGTTTCTTACCTGTTCAGCAAAAAAGGCGTCATCTCCTTCGAGAAAGGCGACGAAGATGTGATCATGGAAGCCGCCCTGGAAGCCGGTGCGGAAGACGTGGTGACCTACGATGATGGCGCAATTGACGTTTACACCGCGTGGGAAGAGATGGGCGCCGTGCGCGATGCACTCGAAGCCGCGGGTCTGAAAGCGGACAACGCGGAAGTTTCCATGATCCCGTCCACCAAAGCGGACATGGATGCGGAAACTGCGCCAAAACTGCTGCGTCTGATCGACATGCTCGAAGACTGCGACGACGTGCAGGAAGTGTATCACAACGGTGAAATCTCTGATGAGGTTGCAGCGACTCTCTGATGAGAGCGTATAAGCCGTTTACGGGAGACGCGTGATGTCGATTATCCTTGGGATTGACCCCGGCTCGCGCGTCACCGGTTATGGCGTTATCCGCCAGGTGGGACGCCAGCTAACCTACCTCGGCAGCGGCTGTATTCGCACCAAAGTGGACGATCTGCCGTCGCGCCTGAAGCTGATTTATGCGGGCGTGTCGGAAATCATCACCCAGTTTCAGCCTGATTTTTTTGCCATTGAGCAGGTCTTTATGGCAAAAAACGCCGATTCGGCGCTAAAGCTGGGGCAGGCGCGCGGCGTGGCGATTGTTGCCGCCGTGAACCAGGATCTTCCGGTGTTCGAATATGCCGCACGTCAGGTAAAGCAGACGGTGGTGGGGATAGGTAGCGCGGAGAAAAGCCAGGTGCAGCACATGGTGCGTACCTTGCTGAAGCTTCCCGCGAACCCGCAGGCCGATGCCGCCGATGCACTGGCCATTGCGATTACCCACTGTCACGTCAGCCAGAACGCGATGCAAATGAGTGAATCGCGGCTCAATCTGGCGCGAGGCAGGTTACGATAAAGAGAAATCAGGCTGGATAAACATCCAGCCTTTTTTTATTATGTCGCCAGTCAAACATTTTCCAGAACGCAGGAGCGTCACGTGATAGGCAGACTCAGAGGCATCATCATTGAAAAACAACCCCCGTTAGTGCTGCTGGAAGTGGGTGGCGTGGGCTATGAAGTCCACATGCCAATGACCTGCTTCTACGAGCTGCCGGACGCGGGTAAAGAGGCGATTGTCTTTACTCAGTTCGTGGTGCGTGAAGATGCTCAGTTGCTTTACGGCTTCAACAACAAGCAGGAACGTACCCTGTTCCGCGAGCTGATTAAAACCAACGGCGTGGGACCGAAGCTGGCGCTGGCGATTTTGTCCGGTATGTCTGCTCCGCAGTTCGTGAATGCCGTTGAGCGCGAAGATCCTGCGGCGCTGATTAAACTCCCGGGGATTGGTAAGAAAACCGCCGAGCGTCTGATTGTTGAGATGAAAGACCGCTTTAAAGGTCTGCATGGCGATCTGTTCACCCCGGCCACCGATCTGGTTCTGACGTCACCTGGGGCGCCGACAACAGATGATGACGCTGAGCAGGAAGCGGTTGCCGCGCTGGTGGCGCTGGGCTATAAACCTCAGGAGGCCAGTCGGATGGTAAGCAAAATTGCCAAACCGGATGCCAGCAGTGAAACCCTGATTCGTGAAGCGCTGCGCGCTGCATTGTGAGGTAAAGGATGATTGAAGCAGACCGCCTGGTATCGGCAGGCACCCTTCAGGCAGAAGACGTGGTGGATCGTGCGATCCGCCCGAAACTGCTTGATGAGTATATCGGCCAGCCGCAGGTACGTTCCCAGATGGAGATTTTCATCCAGGCGGCAAAGCTGCGCGGCGATGCGCTCGATCACCTGCTGATTTTTGGCCCGCCAGGGTTGGGGAAAACCACGCTGGCGAATATCGTTGCCAATGAAATGGGCGTCAACCTGCGCACGACCTCCGGCCCGGTGCTGGAGAAAGCCGGCGATCTGGCGGCAATGCTGACCAACCTTGAACCGCATGACGTACTGTTTATCGATGAAATCCACCGTCTGTCTCCGGTGGTAGAGGAAGTGCTCTATCCGGCAATGGAAGATTACCAGCTGGATATCATGATTGGTGAAGGCCCGGCTGCGCGCTCCATCAAGATCGATCTGCCGCCGTTTACCCTGATTGGCGCAACGACCCGTGCCGGATCGTTGACCTCTCCATTGCGCGACCGCTTCGGTATCGTGCAGCGTCTGGAGTTTTATCAGGTGCCGGACCTGCAGCATATTGTCGGTCGTAGCGCGCGCTATATGGGGCTGGAGATGAGCGAAGAGGGCGCTTTTGAAGTGGCGAAGCGTTCGCGTGGTACGCCGCGTATTGCCAACCGCCTGCTGCGTCGCGTGCGCGACTTTGCCGAAGTGAAGCACGATGGCACCATTTCGGCAGAGATTGCCGCCCAGGCGCTGGATATGCTTAACGTCGATGCCGAAGGCTTTGACTATATGGACCGCAAACTGCTGCTGGCGGTGCTGGATAAATTCTTTGGCGGACCGGTCGGGCTGGATAACCTGGCGGCGGCGATCGGTGAAGAGCGTGAAACTATCGAGGATGTTCTGGAGCCGTATCTGATCCAGCAGGGATTCTTACAGCGTACGCCGCGTGGTCGTATGGCGACGGTGCGGGCGTGGAATCATTTCGGCATTACGCCACCGTCAATGCCGTAATGATGAGCAGGCGGGATGTTAAATTTCGCCTGCGACGCTGACCGATTAGTTACCTCATCTGAATTATCATCCATATTATTTTGGATAAATTTATCCTACCTATCATTTTAGATAATTCGCTTATTCCCTCTATGATGAATTTATAGCGATATCCATGCTATGAATAAATTTCATCATCACATCAGGAATAACAAAATGAAAACAATGACGGCTCTGACTATTGCCGCTCTGACTATGGCGGCTTTGTCTGGCGCCGCGAATGCCGCTATTTCCGGAACCCAAACATGGAAAATGGTGGATAATAAACTTGAAAATACCAGTAACGGACGAAAATTATGTATGACTGGCATTGCTTACCAGCAGGCGGTGATGGAGCCATGTGGTTCTAATCCAGAATTGCAGAATATTCGTGAGGTCAATTTCGCTATTAATGGGATGCTGATGCTGGAAACATATCCAGAATATGCCTTCGCACCAGCAAGCGGCAAAGTTTATATACGCGAATATGAACCTATTGCGAGTCATTGGGACTATATTAACGGACAGCTGAAAAAAGTTGATACCGATGGTATTGTCAAGTGTCTTGATATGGAAGGCGGTATAAACGTCCCAGGTGCCAAATTGCATTTAGCAACGTGTACCAGGTAATAAAATAAGCACCGATAATTTTATCGGGGCTTATTTACGTGTGCACCCAACATGGGCGCACTCCAGCGGTTTAAGTCCCGCCATGCGTTGATCACAGCACATGAAGCGAAGCGCCACCCTCTGTGGAAGCGCTAATCGTTCATTCAGGCATTAGGTTGTTTTTTCATCATGCTGAAAATAAACAGCACCGCCGCACTCAGCACTACTGACGGCCCAGCAGGCGTGTCATAGAACGCCGAGAAGGTTAACCCACCCGTTACCGCAATCATTCCGATAATCACGGCCACACCGGCCATCTGCTCCGGCGTGCGGGCAAAACGGCGCGCCGTGGCGGCAGGGATGATCAGCAGCGAGGTAATAATCAGCGCCCCGACGAACTTCATCGCCACGCCGATGGTTAATGCCGTCACCAGCATCAGCAGTAGCTTAACCCGCTGCAGCTTCACGCCGTCGACGAAGGCCAGGTCAGGGCTGACGGTCATCGCCAGCAGGTTACGCCACTGCCAGAGCAGAATACCGAGTACCACCACCACACCGAAGGCGATGGAAATTAAATCTTCCGGCGTCACGGCAAGCAGATCGCCAAACAGATAGGCCATCAGGTCGACGCGGATATTCGACATCAGACTCACCACCACCAGACCCAGCGAGAGCGCGCTGTGGGCCATAATGCCAAGCAGCGTATCAATGGCGAGGTGCGGACGTTTCTCCAGCCAGACCAGCCCGGCTGCAAGCAGCAGGGTGACGACAATCACCGCGTAGAAGGGATTTACATCCAGCAGTAAACCAAAAGCCACGCCCAGCAAAGAGGCGTGCGCGAGGGTATCACCGAAATAGGACATTCTGCGCCAGACCACAAACGAGCCGAGTGGACCCGCGGCGCAGGCAAGCATAATCCCGGCCAGCCAGCCGGGCAGTAACAGTTCAATCATGAGTGTCCATTTCCCCGGCGCAGGACAATTCGTCCCTGTAAATCATGGCGGTGATTATGATGATGACGGTAAATACCCAGCTGTTCAGCGCCACGAGGGCCAAACATGGAGATAAACTCCGGGTGCATCGAGACCACTTCAGGCGTGCCGGAACAGCAAATATGATGGTTAAGGCACAGCACTTCGTCCGTTTTCGCCATGACAAGATGGAGATCGTGGGAGACCATCAGCACGGCGCAATTCAGTTCACGGCGAAGCTGATCGATCAAATCATAAAGCGCGACCTGACCATTAACGTCCACCCCCTGGGTAGGCTCATCAAGCACCAGCAGTTGCGGGCTGCTCAACAGCGCGCGCGCCAGCAAAACGCGCTGCGTCTCACCCCCGGAAAGTTTTTGCAGCGGCGCGTCAATCAGGTGGCCCGCCTGTACGCGTTTCAGCGCCGGGAGAATATCGGCTTTCCGCGTGCCGGGGCGCAGGCGCAGAAAGCGACTCACCGTTAAAGGCAGCGTGGCATCCAGATGTAATTTCTGAGGCACATAGCCGATACGCAATTTTTCCTCGCGGGTGATAACACCTTCATCGGGCGTCACCAGACCCAGTACAACCCGTACCAGCGTGGATTTACCTGCGCCATTAGGACCAAGCAGCGTCAGAATTTTGCCGGGCTTCAGATCCAGCGACACGTCAGAGAGGACGCGGCGCTGGCCGAAAGAGACCGAAATATTATCGAGAGAAACCAGTGTCGTCATGTCAATTTAAGCTTGAAGAAGTCAACGAATGTTATAATATCACATTCCACGTATTCACTACGATGATTAGTCGCATTATGTTACATAAAAATACGCTTCTTTTCGCAGCATTATCCGCTGCCCTTTGGGGTACAACCGCACAAGATGTTAACGCGGCGGTTGTCGCTTCGCTTAAACCGCTTGGATTCATCGCGTCGGCCATTGCCGATGGGGTGACGGAAACCCAGGTTTTGCTGCCTGACGGGGCCTCTGAGCATGACTATTCTCTTCGCCCTTCAGATGTAAAACGCTTACAAAACGCGGACTTAGTCGTCTGGATTGGACCAGAGATGGAAGCGTTTATGCAGAAGTCGGCCAAACAGATTCCAGGCGATAAACAGGTTGCGATTGCCGGGCTTTCCGGCGTGAAACCGTTGCTCATGAAAGGCACGGATGACGACGGTGATGAACATGACCATCACGCAGCAGAGGGTGAAAAAGGTGATGGAGATCACCATCATGGTGAGTACAACATGCATCTCTGGCTTTCCCCAGAGATAGCGCGGCTTTCAGCGGTTGCAATCCACGACAAATTAGTGGAACTTATGCCGCAAAGTCGAGCCAAACTAGACGCCAACCTGAAGGATTTTGAGGCGCAATTAGCCGCAACCGATAAGCAGGTAGGTAATGAGCTCGCACCGTTGAAAGGAAAAGGGTATTTCGTTTTTCATGACGCCTATGGCTACTATGAAAAACACTATGGTTTGACCCCGCTTGGGCACTTCACCGTCAACCCTGAAATTCAACCTGGTGCGCAGCGTTTACATGAAATCAGAACACAGTTGGTTGAGCAAAAAGCGACATGCGTTTTTGCTGAGCCACAGTTCAGGCCAGCGGTCGTAGAAGCCGTGGCCAGGGGGACATCCGTGCGCATGGGGACCCTTGACCCGCTAGGAACGAATATCCAGTTGAGCAAAGCGAGCTATTCGCAGTTCCTCAGCCAACTGGCGGACCAGTATGCGAGCTGCCTGAAAGGAGATTAACGAGGAAGTGAATACGTGCAACAGATAGCCCGCTCTGTCGCCCTGGCATTTAACAATCTGCCTCGACCCCACCGCGTTATGCTGGGGTCGCTTACAGTACTCACCTTAGCGGTCGCCGTCTGGCGGCCCTATGTTTACCACCCGAGTTCTGCCCCTATCATCAAAACCATCGAGCTTGAAAAGAGCGAGATCCGTTCTTTACTGCCTGAAGCCAGTGAGCCTATCGACCAGGCTGCTCAGGAAGATGAAGCGATTCCCCAGGATGAGCTGGACGATAAAATCGAGAACGAGGCCGGGATCCACGAGTATGTTGTCTCTACCGGTGACACGCTGAGCAGCGTGCTCAATCAGTACGGTATCGACATGGGGAATATCAGTCAGCTCGCTGCTGCAGATAAAGACCTGCGTAACCTGAAAATAGGGCAACAGCTCTCCTGGACCTTAACGGCGAATGGCGATCTCCAGCGGTTAACCTGGGAGATGTCCCGCCGTGAAACCCGCACCTATGATCGCACTGCAAACGGTTTCAAAATGACCAGTGAAATGCAGAAGGGCGACTGGGTGAACAGCGTGATGAAAGGCACCGTAGGCGGAAGCTTCGTTTCCAGCGCCCGTGATGCCGGCCTCACCAGCTCTGAAATCAGTGCGGTGATCAAAGCCATGCAGTGGCAGATGGATTTCCGCAAGCTGAAGAAGGGCGATGAGTTTTCCGTGCTGATGTCTCGCGAAATGCTCGACGGCAAGCGTGAGCAGAGCCAACTGGTGGGCGTACGTCTGCGCTCTGATGGCAAAGATTACTACGCCATCCGTGCCGAAGACGGTAAGTTCTACGACCGCAGCGGTACGGGACTGGCGAAAGGCTTTATGCGCTTCCCGACGGCTAAACAGTTCCGCGTTTCCTCTAACTTTAACCCGCGTCGTCTGAACCCGGTTACCGGGCGCGTCGCACCACACCGTGGCGTTGACTTTGCCATGCCGCAGGGCACGCCGGTGCTGGCTGTGGGTGATGGTGAAGTGGTCGTGGCTAAACGTAGCGGTGCCGCAGGCTACTATGTCGCGGTGCGTCACGGTCGTACCTACACCACCCGCTATATGCACCTGCGTAAACTGCTGGTTAAGCCTGGACAGAAAGTGAAACGTGGCGACCGTATCGCGCTCTCCGGCAACACCGGACGCTCGACCGGCCCGCACCTGCACTATGAAGTGTGGATTAACCAACAGGCCGTAAACCCGCTGACGGCGAAACTGCCACGCACCGAAGGCCTGACGGGTAAAGATCGTTCTGATTACCTGGCGCAGGTGAAAGAGGTGATACCGCAACTGAGCTTAAACTAAGCCTTCTGTTTTTGTGAAAAAAGCCGGTGTCAGTATGCGCCGGCTTTTTCTTTTGTGCGTGGACGACTGCCTCGCTACACTATCAATAAAATTTTGCGTCACCAGACCCTGGAACCAGCATGGAAACAAAAAAAAACAATATTGAATACATTCCTGAGTTTGAAAAATCCTTTCGCCATCCGCGCAACTGGGGCGCCTGGCTCGGGGTCTACACTTTTGCAGGCATCGCTATGCTGCCTGCTGCGCTGCGCGATCCCCTGCTGGGGAAAATTGGCCGTCTGGCCGGGCGTTTAGGCAAAAGCGCGCGTCGCCGTGCGCAGATCAACCTCTATTACTGTTTTCCCGAAAAAAGCGATGCCGAGCGCGAGGCTATCATCGATGCGATGTATACCACCGCGCCGCAGGCAATGGCAATGATGGCAGAGCTGGCGCTGAAAGGGCCGGAAAAAATCGTTGACCGTGTTGACTGGAAAGGGCTGGAAATCATTGACGAAATGCGTCGCAATGACGAGAAGGTGATTTTCCTCGTTCCTCACGGTTGGGGTGTCGACATTCCGGCGATGCTGATGGCTTCTCAGGGTCAGAAGATGGCGGCCATGTTCCATAACCAGGGCAACAAAATCTACGACTTTGTCTGGAATACCGTACGTCGTCGTTTTGGCGGTCGTTTGCATGCGCGTAACGATGGTATCAAGCCGTTTATTCAGTCCGTACGTCAGGGATACTGGGGCTACTATCTGCCGGATCAGGACCACGGACCAGAGCACAGTGAGTTTGTCGACTTCTTTGCGACCTACAAAGCCACACTTCCCGCGATTGGCCGCCTGATGAAGGTGTGTCGCGCCCGCGTGATCCCACTCTTCCCGGTTTATAATGGTAAAACGCACCGTCTGAGCATTGAAGTCCGCCCGCCGATGGATGACTTGCTGACCGCAGACGATCACACCATTGCGCGTCGCATGAACGAAGAGGTTGAAATCCTGGTGGGGCCGCATACCGAACAGTACACGTGGATATTGAAGCTGCTTAAAACGCGAAAGCCGGGTGAAACGGAGCCCTATAAGCGTAAAGAGCTTTATCCGAGGAAATAAAAAAAGCCCTCTCCATCTGGAGAGGGCTTTTTAACACAGACGTTGTTACTCGACGGTCATAACGCGGGTGGTGTTGGTTGAGCCAATGGTGCTCATCACATCACCCTGCGTCACGATAACGATATCACCGGACACCAGGTAACCTTTGTCGCGCAGCAGATTGACGGCATCGTGCGCGGCTGCCACGCCGTCATTGGTGCTGTCGAAGTGCACCGGCGTCACACCGCGGTACAGCGCCGTCAGGTTCAGCGTACGTTCATGACGGGACATGGCGAAGATCGGCAGACCGGAGCTGATACGGGAAGTCATCAGCGCGGTACGGCCTGATTCGGTCATGGTGATGATCGCGGTTACCCCTTTCAGATGGTTTGCCGCATACATGGCAGACATCGCAATCGCTTCTTCCACGTTGTCGAACTGCACGTCCAGACGGTGTTTAGAGACGTTGATGCTTGGGATCTTCTCTGCGCCCAGGCAGACACGCGCCATCGCGGCCACGGTTTCAGCAGGATACTGACCCGCAGCGGTTTCCGCAGACAGCATTACCGCATCGGTACCATCCAGCACGGCGTTAGCGACGTCCATCACTTCCGCACGGGTTGGCATTGGATTGGTGATCATGGATTCCATCATCTGGGTCGCGGTGATCACCGCGCGGTTCAGCTGACGTGCGCGACGAATCAGCGCTTTCTGGATACCCACCAGCTCAGGATCGCCGATTTCCACACCCAAATCGCCGCGGGCCACCATCACCACGTCAGAAGCCAGGATCACATCGTCCATGGCGTCCTGATCGCAAACGGCTTCCGCGCGTTCAACCTTGGCAACGATTTTGGCATCACAGCCTGCATCACGGGCCAGACGGCGTGCATAGTTCAGATCTTCGCCACAGCGTGGGAAGGAGACTGCCAGGTAGTCAACGCCGATCAGAGCCGCAGTAACGATGTCCGCTTTGTCTTTATCGGTCAGCGCTTCCGCAGAGAGGCCGCCGCCCAGTTTGTTGATACCTTTATTGTTGGAGAGCGGGCCGCCGACGGTGACTTCGGTGAACACTTTCATTCCCTGAACTTCGAGCACCTTCAGCTGTACGCGTCCGTCGTCGAGCAGCAGGATATCGCCAGGCACCACGTCAGCTGGCAGGCCTTTATAGTCAATCCCGACTTTTTCTTTATCGCCTTCGCCTTTGCCCAGGTTGGCATCCAGCAGGAATTTATCGCCGATATTGAGGAAAACTTTACCTTCTTTGAAGGTGGAGACACGAATTTTAGGACCCTGCAGATCGCCGAGGATAGCGACATGGCGGCCCAGTTTAGCGGCGATCTCACGCACTTTGTCGGCACGTAATTTATGGTCTTCTGGCGTACCGTGAGAGAAGTTCATGCGCACCACGTTGGCACCCGCGGCGATAATCTTTTCAAGGTTATTATCGCGGTCGGTGGCCGGGCCTAAGGTGGTAACGATCTTGGTTCTGCGAAGCCTTCTGGACATGTAATACTCCGTTGACTGAAACAACTTTGGTGTTGCGTGAACATTGAATCGGCCTTCATCTGCCGCAAGGCAGCAAAGAGAGGACCGAATGCCGTAAATCATTACATCGTAATTATTGGTTACGTCTTCGTTATCTACTTTAAGGAAACATCGCTCTTTATGAGCAATTCTTTATCAAAACGCGATTCCTTCAGCGCTTCCTTGACTCGCTTCAAGTTATCTCTGAATTTTGCGCCCCGGCGCAAGGTAAAACCGGTCGCCAGCACGTCTATAACCGTGAGCTGTGCCAGACGGGAAACCATAGGCATATACATATCGGTATCCTCCGGGACGTCCAGCGTAATGGCGAGCGTCGCCTCTCGTGCCAGCGGCGTACCGGCGGTGGTAAGGGCGATCACCATGGCATCGTTTTCACGGGCCAGCTGCGCCAGTTCCACCTGACTTTTGGTGCGGCCAGTATGCGAAATGAGTACCACGACGTCATCTTCACTGCAATTCATACAGCTCATGCGTTGCAGCACAATGTCATCGGAATAAATCACCGGCACGTTGAAGCGGAAGAATTTATTCATGGCATCGTGCGCCACGGCGGCCGACGACCCAAGTCCGAAGAACGCGATCCGCTTGGCCTGGGTAAGTAAATCCACCGCACGGTTCACCGAACTCATATCCAGAGACTGACGAACGTGGTCAAGCGTGGCCATAGCTGACTCAAAAATTTTCGCCGTGTAGGCATCTACGCTGTCGTCTTCATCCACATTACGATTAACATAAGGGGTGCCGTTTGCCAGACTTTGTGCCAGATGCAGTTTAAAATCAGGAAAGCCGCGCGTTTCCAGGCTACGGCAGAAGCGGTTAACGGTCGGTTCGCTGACGCCTGCTTCCTGAGCCAGCGCGGCGATGCTTGAATGAATCGCCTGAGCGGGAGAGGCAAGAATGACTTCAGCCACTTTTCGCTCGGATTTGCTAAGGTGTTCCAGTTGATACTGGATTTTTTCAAGCATATTCATTGTTAACAGGGCGCTCGTGGGGGTGGAAACGATTTCATAAATGGATGAAATCTTCATTCGATTAGCCGATATTACCCCTGTGGCTTCCATAAAGGGTAACAGTCGACAAGATAATGTTGTTGTTTTTTTTCATTACTTGATCGATGTCGGGTTTTGCTATGACCCTGTTGCGCAAATTATCGACGCTTGTTGCGTCATAATGCCCCCTTAATCGGCTGCAAGGCGAAAAATTGCCGTATCGCACGAGACGATAAGTGCTAATGGTTTCGGGAATGACGTAAAAGCAGTACAGTGCATTGTAATAAAATTACAACGATACCTGGCAGAAGTACCAGGTGATCCAACTGAGGAGAATGACATGGCGGTAACGCAAACAGCCCAGGCATGTGACCTGGTCATTTTCGGCGCGAAAGGCGATCTTGCACGCCGAAAATTGCTGCCTTCCCTGTATCAACTGGAGAAAGCGGGCCAAATTCATCCGGATACCCGTATCCTGGGGGTAGGGCGCGCCGACTGGGATAAGGACGCTTATACCAAAGTCGTCCGCGAGGCGCTCGAAACTTTCATGAAGGAAAAAATTGATGAAAGTTTGTGGGATACCCTGAGCGGTCGTCTTGATTTCTGCAACCTGGACGTCAATGACGTCAGCGCGTTTAACCGCCTGGGCGCCATGCTGGATCAGAAAAACCGTGTCACCATTAACTATTTCGCCATGCCGCCAAGCACTTTCGGCGCCATCTGCAAAGGTCTCGGCGAAGCCAAACTGAACGCCAAACCGGCGCGCGTGGTGATGGAGAAGCCGCTGGGTACCTCTCTGGCAACCTCGCGTGAAATCAACGACCAGGTGGGCGAGTTCTTCGAAGAGTGCCAGGTTTACCGTATCGACCACTATCTCGGTAAAGAGACGGTACTGAACCTGCTGGCGCTGCGTTTTGCTAACTCCCTGTTTGTGAATAACTGGGACAACCGCACTATCGACCACGTGGAAATCACCGTGGCGGAAGAGGTAGGTATCGAAGGCCGCTGGGGTTACTTTGACCAGGCAGGCCAGATGCGCGACATGATCCAGAACCACCTCCTGCAAATTCTGTGCATGATCGCCATGTCACCGCCGTCTGACCTGACGGCAGACAGCATTCGCGACGCCAAAGTCAAAGTGCTCAAGTCGCTGCGCCGCATCGACCGCTCCAACGTGCGCGAGAAGACCGTTCGCGGCCAGTACACCGCCGGGTTTGCGCAAGGCAAAAAAGTGCCGGGCTACCTGGAAGAAGAGGGCGCGAACAAATCCAGCAACACCGAGACTTTTGTGGCGATCCGCGTGGATATCGATGACTGGCGCTGGGCGGGCGTGCCGTTCTACCTGCGTACCGGTAAACGTCTGCCAACCAAATGTTCCGAAGTCGTCGTCTACTTCAAAAACCCGGAACTGAACCTGTTCAAAGAGTCCTGGCAGGAGCTGCCGCAGAACAAACTGACCATTCGTTTGCAGCCGGACGAAGGGGTTGATATCCAGATCCTCAACAAAGTGCCGGGCCTGGATCACAAGCATAACCTGCAGACCACCAAACTGGATCTGAGCTACTCCGAAACCTTCAACCAGACGCACCTCGCGGATGCTTATGAGCGTCTGCTGCTGGAAACCATGCGTGGTATCCAGGCGCTGTTCGTGCGTCGCGATGAAGTGGAAGAGGCGTGGAAATGGGTTGATTCCATTACCGAAGCCTGGGCAGCCGATCAGGATGCGCCAAAACCGTATCAGGCGGGCACCTGGGGGCCGGTTGCATCGGTGGCCATGATCACCCGTGATGGCCGCTCCTGGAACGAGTTTGAGTAGGATAATCCACTAGCCCGAAAGTGTTATTTTACCGGTAACATGATCTAACACAGCTAGTGGCACAATTTTTATTCTTTTAAGCGCCGCGTGGATTTCCCCGCGGCGCTTTTTTTATTACACTGCCGGAAGTGATTTTGCCCCAGAGCTCCGGACGGCAAGCGTTTCAGCGGTGTTAACAACTGCCAGCGACGTTGTAAACTCCTGAGCCCGGACAGATAAATTAGAGGAGCTTTTATGAATCCGACATTGTTACGCGTAACACAACGCATTATTGAGCGCTCGAAGGAGACCCGTTCGGCCTACCTCGCCCGGATTGAACAGGCAAAGAGCAATACCGTCCATCGCTCCCAGCTGGCCTGTGGTAACCTGGCGCACGGCTTCGCGGCCTGCCAGCCCGATGATAAAGCCTCCCTGAAAAGCATGTTGCGTAACAATATCGCCATTATTACCTCCTATAACGACATGCTCTCCGCCCACCAACCGTATGAGGTCTATCCCAATATCATTCGTAACGCGCTGCACAGCGTGAATGCGGTAGGTCAGGTCGCGGGTGGCGTGCCGGCAATGTGCGACGGTGTGACCCAGGGGCAGGATGGTATGGAGCTGTCGCTGCTCAGCCGCGAAGTGATTGCGATGTCTGCTGCAGTAGGCCTGTCACACAACATGTTTGATGGCGCACTGTACCTGGGCGTGTGCGACAAGATCGTTCCGGGACTGGTGATGGCAGCGCTGTCGTTTGGACATCTGCCCGCGATCTTTGTGCCGTCTGGCCCGATGGCAAGCGGCCTGCCGAACAAAGAAAAAGTGCGTATTCGCCAGCTGTATGCGGAAGGAAAAGCAGACCGTCAGGCGCTGCTGGAGGCGGAAGCCGCGTCCTACCATGCGCCGGGTACATGTACATTCTACGGCACGGCCAACACCAACCAGATGGTGGTGGAATTTATGGGCATGCAGCTGCCGGGCTCGTCCTTTATCCAGCCGGATGCACCACTGCGTCAGGCCTTGACTGAGGCCGCAGCACGTCAGGTGACGCGTCTGACCGGAAACGGCAATGAATGGATGCCGATGGGCAAAATGGTCGACGAAAAAGTGATCGTCAACGGTATCGTGGCTCTGCTGGCCACCGGCGGTTCGACCAACCACACCATGCACCTGGTGGCCATGGCGCGCGCGGCGGGCATTCTGATCAACTGGGATGATTTCTCTGAGATCTCTTCCGTGGTGCCGCTGATGGCACGTCTTTACCCGAACGGTCCGGCGGACATCAACCACTTCCAGGCTGCGGGTGGCGTACCGCTGCTGATGCGCGAGCTGCTGAAAGGCGGTTTGCTGCATGAAGACGTCAACACCGTGGCAGGCTTTGGCCTGCAGCGCTATACCCAGGAGCCGTGGCTGAACAATGGCGAGCTGGACTGGCGCGACGGGGCGACCGCATCTCTCGATGCGCAGGTGATTGCCACCATCGACAAACCGTTCTCTCCTCATGGTGGCACCAAAGTGCTGAGCGGCAACCTCGGTCGTGCGGTGATGAAAACGTCTGCTGTACCGGAAGAGAACCAGGTTATTGAAGCGCCGGCTGTGGTGTTTGAAAGCCAGCACGACGTATTACCCGCTTTTGACGCGGGTCTGCTTGATAAAGACTGTGTGGTGGTAGTGCGTCATCAGGGGCCAAAAGCGAACGGCATGCCAGAATTACATAAACTTATGCCACCACTTGGTGTATTATTGGACCGCCGTTTCAAAATTGCGTTAGTGACCGATGGACGCCTCTCCGGTGCATCCGGCAAAGTGCCTTCAGCTATCCACGTCACGCCGGAAGCTTATGACGGCGGTTTGCTGGCGAAAGTGCGCGACGGTGACATGATCCGCGTGAACGGTCAGACAGGTGAGTTAACCCTGCTGGTGGATGAGGCAGAGCTGGCGGCACGTCAGCCACATATTCCTGACCTGAGCGCATCGCGCGTGGGGACCGGACGCGAAATGTTCAGCGCGCTGCGTGAGAAACTCTCCGGTGCAGAGCAGGGCGCGACCTGTATTACGTTTTAAGACGACTTGATTTTAACGATCTGGCGAGAGAAAACTCTGATGAAAAACTGGAAAACAAGTGCAGAAGCAATCCTGACCACTGGCCCTGTCGTGCCGGTTATCGTGGTAAACAAGCTGGAGCACGCTGTGCCAATGGCGAAAGCGCTGGTTGCGGGTGGCGTTCGTGTTCTGGAAGTGACCCTGCGTACCGCCTGCGCGATGGATGCGATTCGCGCTATCGCCAAAGAAGTGCCGGACGCCATCATCGGTGCGGGCACTGTTCTCAACGCGCAACAGCTGGCAGAAGTCACGGAGGCCGGAGCTCAGTTCGCTATCAGCCCTGGCCTGACCGAGCCGCTGCTGAAAGCAGCGACCGAAGGCACTATTCCGTTGATCCCGGGTATCAGCACCGTGTCTGAACTGATGCTGGGTATGGACTACGGCCTGAAAGAGTTCAAATTCTTCCCGGCAGAAGCCAACGGCGGCACCAAAGCGCTGCAGGCGATTGCAGGTCCATTCTCTCAGGTGCGTTTCTGCCCGACGGGCGGTATCTCTCCGGCGAACTACCGTGACTACCTGGCGCTGAAAAGCGTACTGTGCATTGGGGGTTCATGGCTGGTGCCAGCGGATGCGCTGGAAGCGGGCGACTGGGATCGCATCACGAAACTGGCTCGCGAAGCGGTTGAAGGCGCGAAGCAATAAGTTTTTTATCGTATGAAAAACGGGCCTTTCGGCCCGTTTTTTTTTATCCTGCTACCTTAACGTTCGCTGCCGCCGCTTTAGCGCGTGCGATGGCCTCGTCGACGTTATTCCCGGTTGCTAACGCTACGCCCAGACGACGGGTGCCGTCGATCTCCGGCTTACCGAACAAACGTACCTGTAACCCGGCGCCCGTTGCGCCCTCGACGTTATCAAACGTCACGTTCTGACTGGTCAGCTGCGGCAGGATCACCGCCGAGGCCGCCGGGCCGTACTGACGAATACCGCCAACCGGCAGGCCAAGGAAGGCGCGAACATGCAGGGCGAACTCGGAGAGATCCTGCGATATCAACGTCACCATACCGGTGTCATGCGGGCGAGGGGAGACTTCGCTGAAAATCACCTCGTCGCCGCAGACAAACAGCTCCACGCCGAACAGACCGTAACCACCTAACGCCAGAACGGTTTTACGGGCGATATCCTGGGCACGTTCCAGCGCCAGGGCGCTCATCTGCTGTGGCTGCCAGGATTCGCGGTAATCGCCATCCTCCTGGCGGTGACCGATCGGATCGCAGAAATGCACGCCATCCACGGCGCTGACGGTAAGCAGGGTGATTTCGAAATCAAACTTCACCACCCCCTCGACGATCACGCGGCCTGCTCCGGCACGGCCACCCTGTTGCGCATAATCCCAGGCTTTGTCCAGCGTGCTGCTGTCGCGGATAAAACTCTGTCCTTTTCCAGAGGAGCTCATCACCGGCTTAATGATGCACGGGTAACCCATCTCGTCGACGGCCTGCAGGAATGCGGTTTTATCGCCCGCAAAACGGTAGCTTGAAGTGGGCAGCCCCAGCTCCTCTGCCGCCAGGCGGCGAATGCCTTCGCGGTTCATGGTCAGTTTCGCTGCGTTGGCGCAAGGCACCACGCGCTGACCTTCCTGCTCAAGCGCGATCAGCATATCGGTCGCGATAGCTTCAATCTCCGGCACCACAAAATCCGGTTTCTCCTGCGTGATGAGTGTCCGCAGAGCTTCTCCGTCCAGCATGTTAATCACATAAGAACGATGGGCAACATGCATGGCGGGCGCGTCGGCGTAGCGGTCTACGGCAATCACTTCTACCCCTAAACGCTGGCACTCAATGGCGACTTCTTTCCCCAGCTCGCCCGATCCTAACAGCATCACACGCGTCGCCGCAGGTCGCAGCGCGGTTCCTAAACGAGTCATAACATTTCCCCTGAAAAAGATGCGCGCAGTATAAACGAAAACGTTTGCGTCTGTCTTGCGCAGGGCAAAAGGGCCGACGAGAAATTTGCGCTTCTTTAGCCTCGACGGACATTTCCTGACGCCTGCTCGCTTACGCTGTGGAAATGTTAACCGTTAAGTGAGGGAAACCATGTCAGGCTGGTTAAATCAACTGCAATCCATGTTAGGGCAGAAAACATCAGGTTCCGGCGACCAGGGGCTCAGCAAACTGCTGGTACCGGGGGCGCTCGGAGGGCTGGCAGGGCTGCTGGTCGCCAATAAATCCTCACGTAAGCTGCTGGCAAAGTACGGTACCGGCGCGTTGCTGGCCGGTGGCGGCGCTATCGCCGGTACCGTGCTGTGGAACAAGTACAAGGACAGGGTACGCGCGGCGCACCAGGATGAACCCCACTTTGGGGAGGAGACTTCGCCGCTGGATCTGCGTACGGAGCGGCTCATTCTTGCGCTGGTGTTTGCCGCAAAAAGCGACGGGCATATTGATGATAAAGAACGAGCGGCTATCGAGCAGCAGATGCGAGAAGCCGGCGTGGAGGAGCAGGGCAGAACGCTGGTGGCGCAGGCCATTGAGCAGCCGCTCGATCCGCAGCGTCTGGCGCAAAGCGTACAGAATGAGGAAGAGGCGCTGGAACTCTATTTCCTGAGCTGTGCCGCCATTGATATTGACCACTTTATGGAACGCAGCTATCTCAACGCCCTGGGCGATGCGTTGAAAATTCCTCAGGATGTTCGCGAGGGGATCGAGCAGGATATCCGGGAGCAAAAACAGACGCTACAGGGCTAGCTATCGCTGATGTAGCCATGTTTCGCTTGCATCATGCGCGGGTTTTGCCAACCTTATAGGGTGTAAAACTTAAAAGAATGATGTCATGCCACCGAAAGCCCGACGTACTCCGTATGCGATTACCACCCATGGCGATACGCGTATAGATAACTATTACTGGCTACGGGACGATTCACGTTCCCGCCCTGAGGTACTCGACTACCTGCATGAAGAAAACGATTACGGTCGCAAGGTCATGTCCAGCCAGCAGGCGCTTCAGGACCAACTGCTGAACGAAATGGTGCAGCGCATTCCTCAGCGCGATATCTCCGCGCCCTGGACCAAAAACGGCTATCGTTATCGGCATATCTACGAGCCCGGCAGTGAATATCCCATCTATCAGCGACAGTCGGTATTAAGCGCCGAGTGGGATGAATGGGATATTCTGCTGGATGCCAACCAGCGTGCCGCCCACAGCGAGTTTTATACGCTGGGCGGTATGTCCATCTCCCCGGATAACACCATTATGGCGCTGGCGGAGGATTATCTCTCCCGTCGTCAGTATGGCCTGCGATTCCGCAATCTGGAAACCGGTAACTGGTATCCGGAAATGCTGGAAAACGTCTCCCCGGATTTTGTCTGGGCGAACGATTCCGAGACGGTCTACTACGTTAAAAAGCACGCCGCCACGCTGCTGCCTTATCAGGTGTGGCGCCACAGTGTAGGCACGGACTCCGCCGATGACGAACTGGTCTATGAAGAGAAAGACGAAACGTTTTATGTCAGCCTGCATAAAACGTCCTCGCGCCACTATGTGATTATTTTCCTTGCCAGCGCTACCACCTCAGAGGTGCTGCTGCTGGATGCCGAGCTGCCTGATGCCCAGCCGCTCTGCTTTCTGCCGCGCCGAAAAGACCATGAGTACAGTCTGGATCACTTCCAGCACAGCTTTTATCTGCGCTCAAACCGCGAGGGAAAAAACTTTGGCCTGTATAAGACCAAGGTGCGCGACGAGCGCAAGTGGGAGGTGCTTATTCCCGCGCGGGAACAGGTGATGCTCGAAGGGTTCACGCTGTTTACCGACTGGCTGGTGGTGGAAGAGCGTCAGCGGGGGTTGACCAGTATCCGGCAAATCAACCGCAAAACGCGCGAGGTGATAGGGATCGCGTTTGACGACCCGGCCTACGTCACTTGGATTGGTTTTAATCCTGAGCCTGAATCGTCCCGGCTGCGCTATGGCTACTCGTCGATGACCACGCCGGATACGCTGTTCGAACTGGATATGGATACCGGCCAGCGCCAGGTATTGAAGCAAACAGAAGTGAATGGATTTGAATCCGACAATTATCGTAGCGAACACCTGTGGGTTACCGCGCGCGATGGTGTCGAGGTGCCGGTTTCGCTCGTGTATCACAAGGCGCATTTTCAGAAAGGTAAAAACCCTATCCTGGTTTACGGCTACGGCTCCTATGGTTCCAGCATGGATGCCGACTTCAGCAGCAGCAGATTAAGTCTGCTCGATCGCGGCTTTGTTTTTGCCATCGCTCATATTCGCGGCGGCGGTGAGCTGGGCCAGCACTGGTATGAAGACGGGAAATTCCTGAAAAAGCAAAACACGTTCAATGATTATCTCGACGTTTGCGACGCCTTAATTGAACAAGGCTATGGCGATCCGCAGCTCTGCTTTGGCATGGGCGGCAGCGCGGGCGGCATGCTGATGGGCGCTGTGATCAATCAGCGTCCCGAGCGTTTTAAGGGCATCGTTGCGCAGGTACCGTTTGTCGATGTGGTCACCACCATGCTCGACGAATCTATCCCGCTCACGACCGGGGAGTTTGAAGAGTGGGGGAATCCACAGGATGAAACCTATTATCGCTATATGAAAGCGTACAGCCCGTACGATAACGTGGAAGCGAAAGCCTACCCGCACATGCTGGTGACCACCGGTTTGCACGATTCACAGGTGCAGTACTGGGAACCGGCGAAATGGGTGGCGAAGCTGCGGGAACTGAAAACCGACGACAACCTGCTGTTGCTCTGTACCGATATGGACTCCGGGCACGGAGGGAAGTCGGGGCGGTTTAAATCTTATGAAGGGGTGGTGCTGGAATACGCCTTTTTGATCGGCCTGGCGCAGGATACGCTTCCAGGCCAGGCTGAACGTTAAGCTTCACCCAGATAATGCTTCAGGGTTAAGCGTAGCTCCGGGCTCATCTTGTCGAGGTTGTTATACAGCCAGCGCAGATAGCCCGGATCTTTATCCGCAATATCCGATACTGCTCTCCCGCGGTATTTTCCGAAGATGAACGTCGTCAGCAGCGCAGGACGGCCGGTAATCGTCGCCATATCATCCGGTGTCCAGCCGGAAGTATTCATAATATCGATCAGCAGCGCAGCGGTGATATAGCAGTCATACAGGGCGCGGTGATGGTGCAGCCCTTCAGGCGTTCTGACGCTGAGCTTGCGGGATTTATACAGCGCCATATTGCTGTATTTGATCCCCGGCCACAGGCGACGCGCCAGCTTCATGGTGCAAATCCACTCCCCGGGCATGTCGGGGAGAACCCGACGGTCGAAGCTGGCATTGTGGGCGACATACCACGGGCTGCCATAGTAGTGCGGGATAACGTCTTCTATCCAGGGTTTATCCGCCACCATTGATTCAGTGATGCGATGGATAGCCATGGCCTGCGGGCTAATAGGGCGATCGGGCCGCACCAGATGGCTCATCGGGTTGACTATTTTTCCGTCAACGACGTCGACCGAGGCCACCTCCACAATTCCGCCCTGAAGATCGCAAGTTTCGGTATCAATGACGCGCAGCATGAAAATCTCCTGAGCTTAAAACGCTTAGCCTAAAGGAATGATATCGCCTTGCCAACCCTGTCGGTTAAGCGTGCCGGTCAACAGCAGCTCGCCTTTATCCGCCCGCACGATCAACTGGCCTTTTTCATCCCATAATGCGCTGCCGGTGCTGGCGTTCGCCATTAATACCGCAATGGCATATTTGTGTGCAAAGCGTTGCAGGGTGCTGATGGACTGCCGCCAGCGGTTGTCCCTTACCGACTGGCTGCTGGTGAACAGCGTTGCCTGCGGATCGAGATTGGGGGAATCGCCCTGCGCATCAATGATGGTGAGCTGTTTATCCCCCGGAACCAGGCTCGCACCGCCGCCTTGCGGATAGCGCACGATGCTCGGCCGAGAGGGCGTAAAGAGCACGAGACCTTTCTGACGCTGGCCATTCCGCTCAAGGGGAAGCCCGGCAATAACGCTAATCTGGTACAAATGTGCCGCATCAAGCAAGGGTTCCAGCTGCGCGTCGCACGGTGGGGGAGGTAACGTCGTTGTGCCTGAGCCGGTTAAGGAGAGTTCCGGGAAGACCAGCAGATCGCACTGCTGCTGTGCCGCTTCGGAAATGAAGCGTAGGTGATGGGTAACGTGCTCATCAACACTGTGATACTGCCCGCCATACTGGGCTGCCGCTATATTCCATTGTGACATCGTGACTTCCTTATACACTGAGTCGCAGGGATTTAAGAATACACCTAATTTAATCAGGGTTTTCTTATCCTGCCAGATTTCGCGTAAGGAAGTGTAACGACTCGTTAAGCTTATTTAACTTTAGGCTCGTACGGCAGACGAGAGAGGTTGACCGAAGCGAGACGGTGAGCAATTAATCTTTCCCGGAACCAGTCGCGCAAATGGGCGGGTTGTTCCCGTTCCACAACTTCAGCCACGATGGGCATGTTGTAACGCTCTTTGAACGCAACGCCAGCGGCTGCGAGATCGACATTCACTTTATCCATCTCGTCCTGAGGAAGGGCGGCCAGATTGATTTTCATTTCCTTCTCCTGTTTATGCGGCGGCAACGTTACCGCGATTGCGCGACGATGACAAGCGGAGGTGGGATGATCCTCGACTCGTCTATTATACAGCGTTATTCTTTAGCATACAGACATAACAAAAAGGAATGATCGCGATGGGATTATCCACTTCACGCACGGTATGCGCGCTGGTTTTTCTGGCATCAGTCATTATCTCGCCCGCTGTGCTGGCGCATGCGCATCTTAAACAGCAGAGCCCCGCAGCAGACAGCGTGGTGAGCGCTCCGCAGTCACTGACGCTGAATTTTTCGGAAGGTATTGAACCGGGGTTTAGCGATGTGGTGGTGACGGATGCGCACAAGCAGGTCGTCAAAACGGGAGCCGTAACGCGAGACGAAAAGAACAAGGCTCAACTGATCGTTCCGCTGGCGCAAACGCTGGCGACCGGAACCTACCGGGTGGACTGGCATGTGGTTTCCGTCGACGGCCACAAAACCAAAGGCAGCTATCACTTTAGCGTGAAATAGCATGCTGGCACTGGTCTATGTTGGGTTGCGCTTTATCCATTTCGCGGCGCTGATGCTCGTTTTTGGTAATGCGCTATACAGCGTTTGGTTGGCGCCTTCCTCTCTCCACCGTCTGATGGCTCTGCGTTTCGCGCTGCAGCAGCGGGTGGCATCTTTAATCAGCCTGGCCGCTGCGCTTCTGATGTTCATGCTTCAGGGCGGATTAATGGGCGACGGCTGGGGAGATGTGTTTAACCCGCAAGTCTGGCACGGCGTACTGGGGACGCAGTTTGGCAGCGTCTGGCTGTGGCAAATTATCCTGGCTTCCATTACGGTTGCTGCCGCGTGGCTTGCGCCGCTGAAAGGCTCCCGGCTACTACTGCTCGCAATGGGGCAGTTTGTCCTGCTGGCAGGGGTAGGCCACGCGACGATGAACGAAGGTCCGTTGGGGGCTGTGCAGCGTCTCAATCATGCCGTTCATCTGTTATGTGCCGCAACCTGGCTCGGCGGATTACTGCCGCTGCTGTTCTGCATGCATCTGGCAAAAGGGCGCTGGCAGAACGCGGCCATCTACACCATGATGCGTTTCTCACGCGTAGGCCACTATGCCGTCGCGGGCGTGCTGCTCACAGGGACGATCAATTCGCTCTTGATTCTGGGCGTCCATATTCCCTGGCATGCTGGCTACGTGCAGCTTTTATTGTTCAAATGTGCGCTGGTGGCGTTGATGGTGGCAATTGCGCTGGCAAATCGGTATTTTCTGGTGCCACGGTTTCGTCCGGATTCCGGGTGGGCACAACAGCTTTTTATCAGGATGACACAGGCAGAAGTGGTTCTGGGAGCGCTGGTTCTGGCAGCGGTCAGCCTGTTCGCCACCTGGGAACCCTTCTGACAAGGTTAACTAATATATGAAAAAAACAGTACTTTCGCTCTTATTGCTGGCCTGCACGGGGAGCGCTCTGGCCGCGCCGCAGGTGATCACCGTCAGCCGTTTTGAAGTGGGTAAAGACAAGTGGGCGTTTAATCGCGAAGAGGTGATGCTGACCTGTCGTCCGGGACATGCGTTATACGCGATCAACCCGAGTACGCTGGTGCAATACCCGTTGAATGAGGTTGCAGAGCAGCAGGTGGCCAGCGGCAAGAGCAGCGGCCAGCCCATCAGCGTGATCCAGATTGATGACCCGGCTCACCCAGGGCAGAAGATGAGCCTGACACCGTTTATCGAACGCGCTGACAAGCTCTGCTAGCGTTCAGGTTTCCAATAAAAAACCGCAGATGCTCGCGAAAGCACTGCGGTTTTTTGTTTTTGATGATGATTTAACGCTTTTTTTCTGGCCGCTTTAACTGTGGACTGGAAAACCTGGCGTCGTCATCTATTCTTAAAAGGCAAGGCGACTTAGCCTGCATTAATGCCAACTTTTAGCGCACGGCTCTCTCCCAAGAGCCATTTCCCTGGACCGAATACAGGAATCGTATTCGGTCTCTTTTTATCTGTATGAAAGACAATACGTTACGCCTTTTATCATCTTTATGCAGCGGATGCATCCTGTGCGACTTCGTAAAACATATCACAACACCGCAGGCGGAAGTCCAGCCCTTTTTGCCTGTTTTGTTAAATTTTTGTGAGTAATTAAGGAAAGTCAGCGCCGTGCTTAAAAGCGGGATTTTACCGACGCCTCAATTTCATCAAGCAATTCAAAACGACGGCGGTATTCCGCACGCTTCTTGCTCGCGATCTCGTCGAGAGATTTGCGTTCCATCTGCAGCGGGAGTTGCCAGCAGAAGCCGGAGACCTTTTTACCGCCCAGAGAATCCCAGAATTCGTCATAGCTGGCGTGGAAATGGCGGCCTTTGCTGAGGCGATAGCGCAATGCACGGAAAACGTGTCCCTCGTCGCTGACGGCAAAAATCGCCTTAACAGATGACTGTAAGGCCAGCTGGAAAAGAACTTCCATCAGCACGCGTTTAGGGAACAGGCCGTGACAGGCACGGGTGGATTGTTTAATGACGTCCCGCGACACGCAGCGGCGGGGGCCCTGAAGCCCGCCAATCACTATTACGCGTTGTCCGTTGCTGCGGGCTACGCTAAAGGTCAGGCTGGCAAGCAGCGTATCCTCGTTATCGCGCAGCCACAGCGTGCTCTCACCTTCGCGCTCGGCTTTCCCGGCAGAGGATGCATTAACCGTATAGATCACGCCCTCTTTTGCATGGAACTGAACAACGGTTTGTTCCTGCGGGCTGGTCAGCGCCTGGGCGAGGGCGCGCTCTTTCAGGCTATCGATCCAGTAATAATGGTTAACGATAGCGTCGGCGCGATCGTTCGCGGTCAGGCCACGCATCAGATACTGCCGATGGGTCTTGCTGGGCAATGTAATTTGAGCGGCGAGAAGTTTGTCGAAATCGTCACGCCCTGAAAGGGCTTCCAGCATGCGACGGGTGGAAGACCAGAACAGAAGCGAACGTAAAAGGAACTTCAGCCGATAATCGCGTTTTCGCCAGATGGGTCCCGGGACACGTTCGCCGTTCACCAGCTCGGAAATAATATTTGTGCGATGTGGGTAGAACACATCGTTATGCAGGTGTGTATTAGACACGTGAAGATCCCTCGTTTTTTTCTGCCTCTATTCTAAGGAGCCAGGAATAAGGGATTAATAGCGTGAGGATCTTTATTTCTGGTTGGTTTACCGTTTGTTTGACTTTGTAAGGACCGCTCCCGTCTTTTGTATTTTATACGGCGGCTATACTGTTTAAAGGAGGCCTTATGTATCAGCGAATAGAGGGTGGGATGTGGCGTCACGTCTGGGTTGTCAGCGATATACATGGCTGTTATCAGTGGCTTATGGACGAACTGAAACGCCGCCATTTTAATCCGTATGAGGATTTGCTTATTTCCGTTGGCGATTTGATCGATCGCGGTCCTGACAGCGTAAAAACACTGCAGCTCATCAATGAGAAATGGTTCAGAGCCGTGCGGGGTAACCATGAGCAAATGGCAATGGATAGTCTGGACAATAACGATTCAGCGCTGTGGGCGATGAATGGTGGAGTGTGGTTTACGCGCCTTGATCGCGAGCAGCAGGCGCTGGCGCGCACGTTACTAAACGCCTGCCGCGAATTGCCGCATATTATCGAGATAACCTGCGCAAACGGTCTCAATGTTATTGCGCACGCAGATTACCCCGCCGCGGAATACCGCTGGCAAAAACCGGTGAGCGCCCAGCGCGTGCTGTGGGATCGCGACAGGTTGATGGGCTTTATGGTGGGCAAAGGGCAGGGGATTAGCGGTGCGGATCATTTCTGGTTCGGGCATACGCCCGTCGACAGGCGGTATGATTTTGATAACCTGCACTATATTGATACCGGAGCGGTGTTCGACGGTTACTTCACGCTGGCACAGCTACAGTAATAAATAACCCGCCTTCGGGCGGGTTCTCTTAGGTCAGGCAAGGCGCATGACCCAGGCATCGGTTTTGCTATCGTAATGCTCACGGTAAAGAACAGAGTGTTCGCCATCAAGTATCGCCGGGACGCTGGTATCCGCATCCCATGCGTCGAGTTGCATGCACAAATCCGGGTCGGATTTGCAGGGAATACTTAACGTTCGATCGCCTTGTGCTTCGCCGCGCAGCTCTGCGTCGTCGATCTCAAAAGCGCCAATACGCACGCTGGTTTTCGTCATAGTGCTCTCCGGGTCGGTTTTCAGAATCTGGTATGACCAGTATGGGCATCCATTTTTGATCGTAGACAAGGAGAGCAAAATCGCCAGTAAAAAAATGCGCTTTTTTTAGTCGGTGGGACTGTTACCCGTAAACAACCGGCCATCGCGGACCAACTCCCGCGGATAACTATTTTTCAGCCGCGAGCCGACCTTTTTCGCCAGACCCAACGGGAAGCCCTGATACGTCACAATAACCTCATCCTGAGACGGGGTGGTTTCCGGGTAAACGTCGCGACCACGATACCACTCTTCGGCTTCCTGATGCGTCAGTTCAAACGTGTTATCGCTGTCCGCCAGGGCGATGACCGCTTCGTGCTGCCAGCGGTACCCTTTATTATGCACTTCCGCCAGGCGGATCCCGATACGTGAAAAACGGACTTTACCAATAAGCGGCTCAATGGGTGCCGGGAACAGCCATATCTCTTTATCACGCATCCAGAGGTGCAGATTCTCATCCCAGATCAGCCCAACCTTATTGGCGGCGGCTTTAAGTTGCACAGCATCGCGGCCTTTCAGCGGGGCGAACGGGAAATTGCCGACCTTAAATTTCGGGGCTGGCAGGGGAGCCACCGCCTGAGTTTTGCGCAGACGAGCCACAAAGAACCCTTCGCAGTCGTAAATCTGTGGGAACACGTGCAGGAAACCTTCCGGCGTGGCGGCCTCATCTGCCGTGGCAAACAGATCGTTAAGTGGCAGGAACTCAACGGCATCCGGGTATTGCGCTTTCAACCACAGACAGACGTCTTCGTTTTCATCGCGGTTGAGGGTACAGGTGGAGTACACCAGCGTGCCGCCGGGTCGCAGGGCGTGAAAGGCGCTGTCGATCAGTTCGCGCTGCGTGGCAGCGATCTCAAGATTGCTTTCCACAGACCAGTTCTTTAACGCATCGGGATCTTTACGCACCACCCCCTCACCGGAGCAGGGGGCGTCGAGCAGAATGGCATCGAACGCTTCCGGCAAGGCGGCGCCAAACACGCGTCCGTCAAAATGCGTCAGGGCGACATTCTGGATACCGCAGCGGCTGATGTTGGCATGCAAGACTTTCACGCGGCTGGCGGAAAATTCGTTGGCAAGAATCGCCCCGTGATTACCCATCCGGGCGGCAATTTGTGTGGTTTTCGAGCCGGGCGCGGCGGCAACGTCCATCACGCGTTCAGGTGTGTTGCCTTCTGCGAACAGGGCGGCAACCGGCAGCATCGAACTGGCTTCCTGAATATAAAACAGACCGCTCAGATGTTCTGCGGTACTTCCCAGCGGCACGGCATCTTCGTCATCGCGCTCGATCCAAAACCCCTCTGCACACCAGGGCACCGGCGTAAGCTGCCAGTTGTAGGGGGAAACCAGCGTCAGAAAATCATCAATGCTGATTTTCAGCGTGTTGACGCGAATGCTCCGGCGTAACGGACGCTGGCAGGCGGCGATAAAATCATCTAACGACAGGTGAGAGGGGAGCGCCTCGCGCATTTGCGCAAGGAATTGTTCAGGAAGAAATACGGAGTTTTGAGCCACGTGCACACCACAGGGAAAAGTTCAGGTGCGCAGTGTAACATAAAGGCTCCGGCGCGTTGACACCGGAGCCTTTCAGATTAACGCGGCAGGGCCGTTCCCCATTCACGCCACTCTTTCGGTTCGCTTTCGAGCAGCAGGAAGTGTTTCCCTGACTGCGCTTTTGGCGCCAGTGGCGTGCCCGGCGGGGTGGCAAACGCAATACCACCACGGATGAACTGGTTGAAGGTACCGGTTTTCACCACGCCCCCCGTCAGGCCGAAGTCCAGCGAGTAGCCAGATGCCAGCCAGAATACCGAGTTATTTCGTACCAGGTGCTGGTAACGGTCGCTGATACGTAACGCCACCATCACACGATCGGAGAGCGTACCAAGCGTCAGACCCGTTACCGTACCTACCTCAATACCGCGGAACAGAACCGGCGTGCCGATGCCAAGTGAGCCTGCTTCCGGGACTTCCACCACAATGCTCAGGCCACCGAGGTAGCGCGAATCGGTGATGGTGGCTTCCTGCAGTTCGAAATCACGCCGTGCATTGCCCTGGCCGGGTTCGACGTTGATATAGGGCTGCAGAATAGTGTCGAGATGTTCAACGCCTGCGGCCGAAATCTGCGGCGTCACCACCGAGAAGCGGGAACCGGTGCGGGCGAAGGTCTGCACATATTCCGGGTAGAGCACCGCGGTGGCCTGTACCTCGTTGCGGGAGGTGATCAGCGTCAGCTTCTGGATCTGGCCGATATCAATTCCCAGGTAGCGAATCGGCATGCCTTCCGCCAGCTTACCGGCATCAAACGCGTGCAGGGTAATCTGCCCACCCACGGCACGCGCGGCGGTTTCGGACGGGAAGAGAATACGCTTATCGCCCTTACGCAGGTTTGCGCCTGCACCGCTGAGGTTATCGAAGCTAATGGCGCCGCGCAGCGCGCGTGAGAGCGGGGAGGCCTGCACGGTCAGCCCGTTACCGTTAAGCTGAACTTTCGCGCCGCCTTCGGCCCAGAAGACGCTGTTTGGCGTCAGCAGCTTGCGATACTCCGGCTTGATATGCAGTTCGATATCAAACGCGTCCGCACGCGGACGAACGGCGATCACTTCCCCGACTTCAAACTTGCGATACAGCACCACAGAACCCGCCTGGACGTCCGGTAGCGTCTCGGCGCTCAAGGTCAGCGTGGTCGTCGGCAGATCGCTCAGGCTGTTTTCAATCGCTTTGTCCAGGTTGGCATACAGCGGGTAATTTTCGCGGATGGGGCCTTTATCGCCCGGCAAAATGCGAATGCCGCCGTTAACCCATTCGCTGGCACTGGCACCAAGGAACTCTACGCCGTCCAGGCCTACCTTCACATCGACGCGGCTGTTTACCACGAATTTACTGTCGCCATGGACGAGGTTGCTGTATTGCGGATCGATCGCTACCGAGAAGCTCACGCCGTTTTCGGAAAGCGTTCGCTCCAGAACCTGACCCACCTGGACACCGTGGAGGATTAGCGGCTGACCGGCTTCAATACCATAACTTTCGGGTGCATTTAGCGTAACCGTCACAACGCCCGGTTTTTGCAGCAGGGCTTTATCCGCCGGGGCGATCACGAAGTTGTTGCTTGGCTTTCCTTCTCCGGGGATCAGTTCAAACGTGTTGCCGGTCAGCAAAGTGCTGAGACTGGCATCGTTCAGAGAGAGCTTCGGACTGCGCATCTCGATACGCGTTTTCTCGCGCAGGAGATCGACCACGCTGGGGTCGACGGTCATTTCGCCCGTCACCGAGCCGCCAGGGTTGAGCGTCATTTTGGTGAGCTGACCTACCTGCAGACCCTGATACATCAGCGGTGTTGATCCGGCTTTCAGACCTTTCGCATCGGGCAGAACAAGTTTGACGATCACCCCTCGCTGGCTGTGCGCCAGATCAGCATACAACCCGAACGTATCATCGGCAGCAGCAGGGCTGGAGTTCTCCGGGGAGTCAAAGGCAATCGCCCCGTTTACCAGTGCGGCCAGGCTCTCCAGCTTCACTTTAGCACCGCTCAGGCTGAGGTCGGCATCTACGCCAGACACGTTCCAGAAGCGGCTGCCTTTTTTCACCAGGTTGGTGAATCGGCGTTCGATCAGCACATCGATGGTCACGCCCTGTTTGTTCGGATTGATGGCGTAATCGTAAACGCGACCCACCGGAATTTTTCGGAAATAGACCAGCGAGCCACTGTTCAGTGAGCCGAGATCCGGCGCCTGCAGATGGATCATCAGATCGCCGTTATTGAGACGGTATTTTGGCTGCGTATCCAGCGCGACAAAGTGATCCTGCGGTTCGCCTTTGCCTGGCATCATACCGATGTAGTTACCGCCAACCAGCGCATCCAGCCCCGAGACACCCGCCAGAGACGCCTTCGGCGTAACCAGCCAGAACTGCGTTTCGCTGCGCAGCGCGTCCTGCATGTCCGATTTAATGCTGACCCGCACCTGAATTTTGTTCAGCCCTTTTCCGAGTGAGATGTCCTGAACCGTACCGACTTCAACCCCCTGAAAACGAACGGGGGTTCGTCCGGCGACGATGCCGTCGGCGGTCTGGAAATCAATGGTGACGGTACTTCCGCGATCTTCATAGCTCGTCCAGATAAGCCAGCCTGCAATCATCAGGGCGATGACAGGCAGCAACCAGAATGGCGAAATGCGGCGTTTAGTTTTAATTCTCGCTTCAGTCGGCGAAGCGGGGGTTTCCTGACTCATGTGCATCCCAAAGTAAGCGGCTATCCAGCCATTCCACAGCAAGAATAGTCAATATCACCGCAGAGCCGAAATAAAAAGCTGCGGGTCCCATAGTAAAAGCAAGTAACTGGTCGCGATTTATTAGCGACATCATCAGCGAAATCACAAACAGATCCAACATGGACCAGCGGCCAATCCAGGTGACAAATCGCAGAAGCAGTATTCGGGTTCGTAATCCTTGTTCACACTTAAAGTGAATGCTGATGAGCAGGGTGAACATCACCACGACTTTGGTAAAAGGAACCAGGATACTGGCGATAAAGACGATGGCCGCCACCCCAACGTTGCTGTGTGCCAGGGAGATAATGCCGGAGAGGATTGTATCCTCCTGACGGGCACCATTCACGTAAATGATGGAAATCGGCAGCATATTGGCGGGGATCAAGAACACCAGGGAGGCAATCAGCGCCGCCCAGCATTTTTGCAGACTGTTATTGCGTCGATGCAGCAAGGGTATGTGGCAGCGCGGACAGCGCCCTCGGGGATCGGGCAACCCGGTGTAATGGCATCCCAGACAGACGCGGAGATTCTCATCCGGACGGGTGGCAGGGCGCTGAGGGTAAAAACGCTCCCAGAGTTGCTCAACGTTCAGGTGGATCAGCGTCAGGATGCTGAGCAGCACCAGGCAGATAAAGGCAAAAAGCCCGACGCCCGGCTGCAGAAAAGCATAATCCTGCACTTTAATTGATGCCACACCCACACCGACAAGATAGATATCCAGCATCACCCACTCTTTGAGTTTATCCAGCATCAGCAGCACCGGGCGAAGGTTCATCCCCAGGATGTTGCCAAACCACAGATAGGCAATGGCTGCAACCAGCACCAGTGGCGCGCCAACGGTGCAAAACAGCACCATGGCAGCGGTAATCGGATCGCCCTGGCGGGTCATCTGCCAGATCCCCTGCAGCACGTTGGCATCAATGCGTACGCCAAGCAGGTAGAGCTTCAGCAGGGGCTCGGTCCAGGCGAAGGGCATCAGCAGCAGCATGGTGACGGCCATGGCGGCCAGACGGGTTAACGACCAGTCTCGGCCGTCACGAATTTTCGCGTCACATCGGGGGCAAAAGGCACTTTGGTGCGATTTCATCTTCGGCAACATAAAAAGCGTATCGCACTGGGGGCAACGCTGATAATGTGCACGAGGCAAAGCGTCTCTTACCGTATGGACCGTTATCTTTTTTGTCGGCGTAATTTTGGTTGTTTTTAAGGCCATCAGCTGCGCACAAATAAGTATTGTTGAACGTTATATTAACTCATGAACGGATTCATCTTGAGCATGAGCGCATTTAATGCTTATTTTAATAGGCTATGCGGTAATTTTGTAAGACAACTAAGTGATTGAATAATGAACAAAACAGAATTCTACGCGGATCTGAACCGCGATTTTAAGGCATTGATGGCGGGTGAGACCAGCTTCTTAGCCACTCTGGCAAATACTAGCGCATTGTTGTTCGAACGTCTCTCTGACGTGAACTGGGCTGGCTTTTACCTCCTGGAAGGTGACACGCTGGTACTTGGCCCGTTCCAGGGCAAACTGGCTTGCGTGCGTATTCCGGTCGGGCGCGGTGTATGCGGTACTGCGGTGGCCGAGAATCAGGTACAGCGTGTGGAAGATGTTCATGCGTTTGACGGGCATATCGCCTGTGATGCCGCCAGTAATTCTGAGATCGTACTGCCGCTGGTGGTAAGAAATCAGATTATTGGCGTTTTGGATATCGACAGCACCGTCTTCAGTCGCTTCACAACCGAGGACGAGCAAGGGCTGCGCGAGCTGGTGGCGAATCTGGAAAACGTCCTTGCCGGCACCGATTATCAAAAATTCTTTGCGAGCGTCGCAGGATAATCAACGGATAACGTAGCATTTACTGATAGCGTCATTATAATGACGCCTGTTCATGCCTGCGCTTGTTGGCAACGTCCGTTGTAATCAGGAAATTTCATGGAAAATCAACCTAAGTTGAATAGCAGTAAAGAAGTTATCGCATTTCTGGCCGAGCGTTTCCCGCAGTGCTTCAGCGCGGAAGGTGAAGCTCGTCCCCTGAAAGTCGGTATTTTTCAGGATCTGGTAGCGCGCGTTGAGGGGGAAATGAACCTCAGCAAAACTCAGTTGCGTTCTGCCTTACGTCTTTATACTTCGAGCTGGCGTTACCTGTACGGTATCAAACCGGGCGCGACTCGCGTGGATCTCGACGGCAACCCTTGTGGTGAGCTGGACGAGCAGCACGTTGAACACGCACGCAAGCAGCTTGAAGAAGCCAAAGCACGCGTTCAGGCACAACGTGCAGAACAGCAAGCGAAAAAACGCGAAGCCGCAGCGGCAAACGGCCAGGAAGAAGCGCCTCGTCGTGAGCGTAAACCGCGCCCTGCGCCGCGTCGTCACGATAATAACGATCGCAAACCGCGTGCAGACAAACCAGCAGCCAAAGCCCCACGTGCGCCTCGTGAAGAGCCGCGCCATACCCCGGTTTCTGACATCAACGCGCTGAGCGTGGGTCAGGCGCTGAAGGTCAAAGCGGGCAACAATGCTATGGACGCCACCGTACTGGAAATCACCAAAGATGGCGTTCGTGTACAGCTGACTTCTGGTATGTCAATGATTGTACGCGCAGAACACTTGTTGTTCTGAAACGGAGGCCAAGCCTGGCATGAACACTTTTTTTAAGCTCACCGCGCTGGCGGGTCTGTTTGCTATAACAGGCCATGCTTTCGCAGTGGACGATATCACGCGTGTTGATCAAATTCCGGTACTCAAGGAAGAGACGCAGCACGCGACGGTGAGCGAGCGCGTGACGTCTCGTTTCACCCGCTCGCACTATCGTCAGTTCGATCTCGATCAGGCCTTTTCGGCCAAAATCTTTGACCGCTATCTGAACTTGCTGGATTACAGCCATAACGTTTTGCTCGCCAGTGATGTCGAGCAGTTCGCTAAGCGCAAATCCGAGGTGGGTGATGAGTTGCGGTCAGGCAAGCTGGATCTTTTCTACGACCTCTACAACCTGTCGCAAAAGCGCCGCTTTGAACGCTATCAGTACGCCCTGAAAGTGCTCGAACGTCCGATGGACTTCACCGGCAACGACAATTTTAATCTTGATCGCAGCAAAGCGCCGTGGCCGAAAGATGAAGCCGAGTTGAATGCGCTGTGGGACGGAAAGGTCAAATACGACGAACTGAGTCTCAAGCTGACCGGCAAAGATGAAAAAGAGATCCGTGACACGCTGACGCGTCGTTACAAATTTGCCATTCGTCGTCTGGCGCAGACCAACAGTGAGGATGTCTTCTCTCTGGCAATGACGGCCTTCGCGCACGAAATCGATCCGCACACCAACTATCTCTCCCCGCGCAACACCGAACAGTTCAATACCGAAATGAGCCTGTCTCTGGAAGGTATCGGTGCGGTACTGCAGATGGACGATGATTACACCGTGATCAATTCCATGGTGGCGGGTGGCCCGGCCTCCAAAAGCAAAGCGATCAGCGTAGGTGACCGCATTGTCGGGGTCGGACAAACCGGTAAAGGCATGGTCGATGTCATTGGCTGGCGTCTTGACGACGTGGTTGCGCTGATTAAAGGTCCGAAAGGCAGCAAAGTTCGTCTGGAAATTCTACCAGCGGGTAAAGGCACTAAAACCCGTATCGTTACCCTGACCCGTGAGCGTATCCGTCTGGAAGACCGCGCGGTGAAAATGTCGGTGAAAACCGTGGGTAAAGAGAAGGTGGGTGTCCTGGATATCCCAGGTTTCTACGTAGGGCTGACCGACGATGTGAAGGTTCAGCTGCAGAAACTTGAGAAACAGAACGTCAGCAGCGTCATCATTGACCTGCGCAGCAACGGCGGTGGTGCGCTGACAGAAGCGGTATCGCTCTCTGGCCTCTTCATCCCGTCTGGCCCTGTGGTTCAGGTGCGTGATAACAACGGTAAAGTCCGTGAAGATGCCGACAACGATGGTGTGGTCTACTACAAAGGCCCGCTGGTCGTGCTGGTCGACCGCTTCAGTGCGTCTGCGTCTGAGATCTTTGCCGCGGCAATGCAGGACTACGGCCGTGCGCTGATCGTGGGTGAGCCAACCTTTGGTAAAGGCACCGTTCAGCAGTATCGATCGCTGAACCGTATCTACGATCAGATGCTGCGTCCGGAATGGCCTGCGCTGGGTTCAGTGCAGTACACCATTCAGAAGTTCTACCGCGTCAACGGCGGCAGTACGCAGCGTAAAGGCGTCACGCCGGATATTATGATGCCGACAGGAACGGAAGAGACCGAAACTGGCGAGAAGTTTGAAGATAACGCGTTACCGTGGGACAGCATCAATGCTGCGACCTACGTGAAAGCGGGTGATATGACGCAATTTGGCCCTGAACTGCTGAAAGCGCATAACGACCGCATCGCGAAAGATCCGGAATTCCAGTACATCATGAAGGACATTGCGCGTTTCAATGCCCTGAAGGATAAACGGAATATTGTTTCTCTGAACTACGCCCAGCGTGAGAAAGAGAACAACGAAGACGATGCCACGCGTCTGGCCCGTATCAACGACCGCTTCAAGCGTGAAGGTAAGCCTCTGCTCAAGAAACTGGACGATCTGCCAAAAGATTACCAGGAGCCGGATCCTTACCTGGACGAGACGGTGCATATCGCCCTCGACCTGGCGAATCTGGAAAAAGATAAGCCTGCTGAGCAACCCGCTCCGGCGAAATAATCCCCCAACAGGCACAAGAAATTGTGCCTGTTTCTTTTTGTTCCGCATCCTTCCGTCAGGCAGATTTCCAATTGTGTAAAGTTGTGTCTTTCTGGTGACTTACGCCCTCCGGATGCTTGAAAATAGCCGCAATACCCATACGATGTGGGTAATCGCATAGTGCGCTTTGTTAAACTGAGGTTAAAAGAAAATTATGATGCGAATCGCGCTCTTCCTGCTCACCAACCTGGCGGTGATGGTGGTTTTCGGGCTCGTGCTAAGCCTGACAGGAATTCAGTCGAGCAGCGTTCAGGGTCTGTTGATTATGGCGCTGCTGTTTGGTTTTGGTGGCTCGTTCATTTCCCTGCTGATGTCAAAGTGGATGGCGCTGAAATCCGTCGGCGGTGAGGTGATTGAGCAGCCGCGTAACGATATGGAACAGTGGCTGATGAGTACGGTGGCTCAGCAATCCCGTCAGGCCGGGATCGCCATGCCGCAGGTGGCCATTTATCATGCGCCCGATATTAACGCGTTTGCCACGGGTGCCCGTCGTGATGCATCGCTGGTTGCTGTCAGCACCGGGTTGCTGCAAAACATGAGCCGTGACGAAGCCGAAGCGGTCATCGCTCACGAAATCAGCCATATTGCCAACGGCGACATGGTGACCATGACGCTGATTCAGGGCGTGGTGAACACCTTCGTTATCTTTATCTCCCGTATCCTGGCGCAGATTGCGGCGGGCTTTATGGGCGGCAACCGTGATGAAGGTGAAGAGAGCAACGGTAACCCGCTGATCTACTTCGCCGTGTCGATGGTGCTGGAACTGGTGTTCGGTATTCTGGCGAGTATTATCACCATGTGGTTCTCACGCCACCGTGAATTCCACGCGGATGCCGGCTCTGCGAAACTGGTGGGACGCGAGAAGATGATTGCTGCCCTGCAGCGCCTGAAAACCAGCTACGAGCCACAGGAAGCGAACAGCATGATGGCCTTCTGCATCAACGGTAAATCAAAGTCGCTCAGTGAGCTGTTTATGTCTCACCCGCCGCTGGATAAACGTATTGAAGCGCTGCGCAGTGGGGAATACCTGAAGTAACGCGATGCGTCACAATAAGCCGGGCAGGCGTATTCTCCGCCCGGCTTTTTTTATGCCTGAACCCTGGGCTGGGTAACGCGCAGACCGCTGACGATGGCCGCGAGGGTGGCAAGCGCGCCGGCGGTGAGCAGCGCAACGTGGTTACCGTTTTGCCCGGCAAGGTTAAACATCAGGGCAACCAGCGCCGCGCCGCTGCTTTGCCCCAGAAGGCGCGCAGTTCCCAACATCCCGCTGGCGCCGCCACTGCGGTGACGGGGCGCAGAGGTGATGATGGTGTGATTATTGGGGGACTGAAACAGGCCGAACCCCGCACCACAGAGGATCATGCGCCAGACGATGTCCAGATCGCTGGGTGATGACGGTAACAGTGCCAGCGCGAAAAGGCCGGTTGCCATGACGGCCAGTCCCGCCGCACCCAACAAACCGGCATGGATACGTTCAATTAAGTAACCCGCCAGCGGCGCCATCACCATCGTCGCCAGTGGCCAGGGCGTTAGCAGCAGCCCGGTCTCCACCTCCGAACGTCCTACCACGCTTTGCAGAAAGAAGGGCAGAGAAACCAGCGCCAGCATCTGAGCGCAGAACGAGCAAATGGACGTACAGATGGAGAGCGAAAAGAGGGGGATACGCAGCAGATCTACCGGTAGCAAAGGAACGGGCAGGGCGGGCTGACGGCGAACAAAGAAGAATCCTGTTACCAGCAGGGCGATAAGCTCGATGCCGGTAAGCGCCATGGATTGCCCCTGAGCAAAGCCGCTCAGGGCTGTAATCAGCAGACCAAAGGTCAGTGCATTCATCACTGCGCTGGGGACGTCAAAACGCGGCATGGTACTTTTGGGGCCGTTAGCAGGAAGAAAACGCAGGGCAAAGAAGATAGCCACGATACCCAGCGGCACGTTTATGGCAAAGAGCCATTGCCATGAGGCGACAGAAAGTATGGCTGCTGCAATTGTTGGTCCGGCGGCGGAGGAAACCGCGACAATAAACGAGTTTATCCCCATCCCGCGTCCAAGGTGGCGTTGCGGATAGATCAAGCGGATCAATGCCGTATTTACACTCATCAGCGCCGCACCGCCAAAGCCCTGCGCTATGCGCGCCAGCGTCAGCGTGTGCAATGAGTCAGACAGGGCGCATAACAGCGAGGTAAAGGTGAACACCACTAGGCCGCACTGATAGACCCGACGGTGGCCGAACATGTCGCCGAGGAAAGAGAAGGAGAGCAGGGAAATCACAATCGCAATCTGATAGGCGTTAACAATCCATATCGAGCTGGCCGGGGATGCCTGGAGGTCGCTGGCGATAGTGGGCAGGGCAACGTTCGCAATCGCGCCATCGAGGACGGCCATTGAGATCCCAATAATAATCGTAGCAATGGCGCCATACCGCAGGGGCAAAGGCAGACCATCGGAAAGGTTCTTTTCCATCGGGGATAAAAAGCTCAGGGTGAAATTATTCTCAGGGTAACGATTTTAGCACTGTTAACGCCGTTATATGTCGCAGATTTGTAACGAAACAAACGCGCATTGATTGCAGGTAACATCACAGGAATTTATAATAAAAACCGGTTCTGATTTTTATAAAACACTCTCTATGAGGTGGTAAATGGCAATTGCGGATTTGGATAAACAGCCAGATTCTGTTTCTTCCGTGCTGAAGGTGTTTGGCATCTTACAGGCGCTCGGAGAAGAGCGTGAAATTGGTATTACAGAGTTGTCGCAGCGTGTGATGATGTCGAAAAGCACCGTTTACCGCTTTTTGCAAACCATGAAGTCACTGGGTTATGTAGCGCAGGAAGGAGAGTCTGAAAAATACTCTCTGACGCTAAAGCTGTTCGAACTGGGTGCCCGGGCGCTGCAAAACGTTGATTTGATCCGCAGCGCGGACATTCAGATGCGTGAGATCTCCCGTCTGACCAAAGAGACCATCCACCTGGGTGCACTGGATGAAGACAGCATTGTTTACATCCATAAAATCGACTCCATGTACAACCTGCGTATGTATTCGCGCATTGGCCGCCGCAACCCGCTTTATAGCACGGCAATTGGCAAGGTTCTGCTGGCGTGGCGCGATCGCGAAGAGGTGAAGCAGATCCTTGATGGTGTGGAATATAAACGCAGTACGGAACGAACCATTACCAATACTGATGAACTGTTAACGGTACTCGACAAGGTGCGTGAACAAGGATACGGCGAAGATAACGAAGAGCAGGAAGAAGGGCTGCGCTGCATCGGCGTTCCGGTGTTTGACCGGTTTGGCGTGGTGATCGCGGGTTTAAGTATCTCTTTCCCAACCCTGCGCTTCTCAGAAGAGCGTCTGCACGAGTATGTGGCTATTCTGCACACTGCCGCGCGTAAGATTTCCGAGCAGATGGGCTATCACGACTATCCCTTTTAACGCGTTTTAGCATAAAAAAACGCCGCATCTTTTGCGGCGTTTTTCGTCAGTGGTTAACCAGGCCAGTTAGCCATTATCAACCACGACGGACATCTTCCTCAGTACCGGGCAGTTGGTTAAACCAATGATGCCGCTGTCAGAATGGAGATACTGCGCCGTGCTTACGCCTTGTGCTGTTACGTACTTACACTGAATACCTAAGCCTGCTGCATTTTCGGTGCTTCCCACAAGCACACCGTAGCCGGTTAACAAAAGTCCAATCCAGAGTATCGCCAGTACTATAATCGTTCGAATGATTACGCGCATTGTTACCTCTTTTATCGTTGTTATCATGAGGCTAGCCTAAACGGTTTACGTAATGAAACAAGTGCAGGATTCTGAAAAAGACCTGATGTTGGTACAGTTAGTCCTTGTTTAAGGTCACCGTGATAACCTGGTTGTATCAGGTCTTTAGACGGAGTGTGGAGTGAAAAAAATACGCTGGGTGATTCTGATTGTCGTACTGATAGCGTGCGTGGTGTTATGGACGCAGACGATCAATGTGATGTGCGATCAGGATGTACAGTTTTTTAGCGGCGTTTGCGCAATCAATAAGTTTATCCCGTGGTAGCACGCATTTTTTCTTAAGGTGATTTCCTTCCTTCGCACCAGTGGTAAAATAGGCGTTTTTATTGAGGTGGTGAAATGGGTGAGTTACTGAACTCAGGGTTGCTGAATGTAGCATCCCTGATGATCTCTTTGGTTGTTCTGCTGGTGGGTCTGGTCATTTGGTTTTTCGTGAACCGTGCCAGTTCCCGTACAAACGAGCAGATTGAACTGCTGGAAGCGCTGCTCGATCAGCAAAAGCGTCAGAATGCGCTGCTGCGTCGTCTGTGCGAGGCTAACGAACCGGAAGGGAAAGACGAGTCAAAAGAGGCTGTCGCTGAAAACAACCAGGATCAGGACGATTTTATCCGTCTGGTGGCTGAGCGCTGATTGCCGTGTCCCGGGAGGGACTGTGGTCTGGTTCAGTCCAGGTGTAATCCCTCCCTGAAAACGCGTTAAGTGGTAAGGCAGATAATTTAGCACCAGTTAATAGTACTTTCAGGATACTGAAAACTGGCGATTATTTATCCTTATAAACGAAGCGATGAATTGTTGCATATATTCTGTATGTATCTACGCTCAAAAATGTTTTATTTTTATCGAAACGTTTTGCTTGCCTTGTTTTGATGCAGCGTCATAAAAATTTCATTATTTTGGTGCATAACCCTCCTTATTACCTGCTGCATTTTAATACAGTTCGGTGCGGATTATTAACATTGAGTTTTTCCTGAAACAATACGCCCCCGTTGCAATGATTTAAGCATAAGTTTTCACAATTTGTTCTAACTCAATCAATTCCGAAGATTTCTTTTCACGGTTGCTGGACGCATTGTAATGATTGAGCTATGTTAAAAAAGTCTTAGATTACAGTGCTTGCGAAAGCACCGTAGAGCCTGTGTAAAAGCGTTAAGCTGTCTGTGTGTATCGCGCATAATTGTGCAAATCCTTACAGACAGTGTTCGAATTTGTGCGGCGGATCGAGACATGTTTAAAAATGGCTTGCCATATTAAACATAGTGTGTGATAACACGTTTTGGGTCAAACGAGGTACAGTTCTGTTTATGTGTGGCATTTTCAGTAAAGAAGTCCTGAGTAAACACGTTGTCGTTGAATACCGCTTCTCTGCCGAACCTTATATTAGTGCCTCATGCAGTAATGTCTCAGTTTTATCTCAGTCAATGCCTGCGGGCTAAGAAAACACTCTAAGGAATTTTGCAAATGGCAAAGATTAAAGGTCAAGTTAAGTGGTTCAACGAGTCTAAAGGTTTTGGTTTCATTACTCCTGCTGACGGCAGCAAAGACGTGTTCGTACACTTCTCTGCAATCCAGGGTAACGGCTTCAAAACTCTGGCTGAAGGCCAGAACGTTGAGTTCGAAATTCAGGACGGCCAGAAAGGCCCAGCTGCAGTTAACGTAACTGCTATCTGATCGAACCGCTGCTGACTGAAGCGCGTAGCACTTCAATCTCAGACATAAAGCCTCGCACAATGCGGGGCTTTTTTATGCCCTTATCTTTCAAAATATGACTATCCTCTGTCTCGTTAGCAACTTGTTGCAAAGCTGCGAGGTTAGAAGCACAGTTTCGCCTCCCTCAGCGCATCTTTTCCCGTTAAATCAGAGCGTTGTTTAACAGCTCTGGGGTTCAGGTGAAAAAGAAATTAATTATGAGCGCTGGCAATTTCACACCAGCGCGTTTTGCGCTGCTCTGTTTTGCTATTTTCTGCAGTCTGGCTTTTTTGCTGGGTCGTGTTGCCTGGCTACAAATCATCAAACCAGACAACCTGGTGAAGCAGGAAGATATGCGATCGCTGCGTCAGCTGACGATTGATGCTCCACGAGGGATGATCACGGATCGTGAAGGCCGACCTCTGGCGGTCAGCGTGCCCGTCAGAGCCGTATGGGCCGACCCTAAAACGTTACTCGCAAAAGGGGGCGTTGGTTTTGACGATCGCTGGCAGGCGCTGGCGAGCGCGCTTCATCTCTCCCTGAATACCCTCTCTTCGCGCATTAACGCCAATCCCAGGGGCCGGTTCATTTACCTGGCTCGTCAGGTTGATCCTGCGCAGGCCAAATGGATTGATAAACTGAATTTGCCGGGAATTAACCTGCGTGATGAATCGCGCCGTTTTTACCCGGCAGGCCACGTGGCGGCCAATCTGATTGGCTTCACCAATATTGACGGGCAGGGCATTGAAGGGGTGGAAAAAAGCTTTAATACTCAGCTGACGGGTAAAGCGGGTGTCCGACAGGTAAGGGAGGATCGCTACGGCCGGGTGGTTGAAAACCTGACGGAAGTTGCGCCCACGCCAGCGCATAACATTCAGCTCAGCATCGACGAGCGGCTACAGACCATTACCGAAGACGCGCTGGATAATGCCGTGGCCTGGAATAAGGCCGAGTCAGGGGCATCGGTATTGATCAATATCCCAACCGGCGAAATACTCGCCATGGCGAGTTACCCGGACTTCAACCCCAATAACCGGGAAGGCGCGACAATTAACGATTTTCGTAACCGGGCTATTAGCGATACGTTCGAACCCGGTTCGACCGTTAAACCGCTGGTGCTGATGACGGCGCTGCAGCAGGGGCTGGTCCAGCCGGACAGCGTGATTGACACCCATCCTTATACACTTGATGGACACCGTATTCGCGACGTGGGCTACTACCCGGAGCTGACGATGACCGGGATCCTGCAGAAATCGAGCGATACCGGAGTCTCCCGGCTCTCGCTGGCGATGCCCATACAGCACCTTCTTGATACCTACCGGAACTTTGGTTTTGGCACGAACACGGGTCTTGGCTTAACGGGGGAGAGCGCGGGCCTGTTGCCACAGCGTAAGTACTGGAGCCAGCTCGACCGCGCGACCTTTGCCTTCGGCTATGGCCTGATGGTGACGCCGCTCCAGCTTGCCCACGTCTATGCGACGATTGGCGGATTTGGACTGGAGCGTCCCCTGTCGATCACCCGCATCGATCCCCCCGTTATCGGGCACCGCGTTATGCCGGAGGAGATCGCGCATGAGGTGGAGCATATGATGGAGAGCGTTGCGCTACCCGGTGGCGGTGGCGTTAAGGCCGCGGTGCGTGATTACCGCGTGGCGGTAAAAACCGGTACGGCGAAGAAGATTGATGACAGCGGCAAATATGTCGATAAATATGTCGCCTATACCGCGGGCGTCGCGCCTGCGAGCGATCCGCGTTTTGCGCTGGTCGTGGTGATTAACGAGCCTCAAAACGGGGCGTACTACGGTGGGGCGGTTTCAGCGCCGGTTTTCAGCGAAATCATGGGCAACGTGCTGCGCCTGGAGAATATAAAACCTGATGGCCTCCCGGCCGGTTCTGACCACCTTATCGTCATGCGGTAATCCAGCCGTTTTATAGCGGGGCGAATAGCGGTACACTTCGCCCTTTGGTTTATGCCCCGGAGTTGCCATGTCCTTCAGTTGCCCCCTTTGTCATGCGTCGCTGATGCGCTCAGATAAAAGTTATCGTTGTCCGCAGGGACATCAGTTTGATATGGCGAAAGAAGGATATGTGAATCTTCTGCCGGTGCAGCATAAGCGCTCCCGCGATCCGGGCGATAGTGCGGAGATGATGCAGGCACGCCGTGCATTTCTCGATGCCGGACACTATCTGCCGCTGCGGGAGACAGTTGCGCAGATGCTGGATGATATGTTGCCTGATTCGGCGTCCGCCATGCTGGATATCGGTTGTGGAGAAGGATACTACACCGCGCGGTTTGCGGAAGTGGTGCGTGAGAAGGGGGCCGTAACATTCGGTCTCGACGTGTCGAAAGTGGCCATTCGCGCGGCGGCTAAACGCTACGCTGGCGTGACGTACTGCGTGGCTTCAAGCCACCGGTTGCCGTTCGAAGATGCCAGTATGGACGCTATCATCCGCATCTATGCTCCCTGTAAAGCGCAAGAGCTTGCACGGGTGGTGAAACCCGGCGGATGGGTCATCACCGTCACACCCGGCCCGCGTCACCTGATGGAACTGAAAGGGCTCATCTATGATGACGTGCGTCTGCATGCCCCCCATTCTGAACAGCTGGCCGGTTTTACGCTGAAGCAGGAGCAGTCAGTGGCGTATCAAATGGACCTGGAGGGGCAGGAGGCGGTAGCACTGTTGCAGATGACGCCGTTCGCGTGGCGGGCAAAACCGGAAGTTTGGGCGGCGCTAGCGGCCCGGACGACGTTTAGCTGCCAGACAGATTTCAGTATCCATGTCTGGCAGCGCGACGCTTAACCCGCGAAGTGTGCCCAGAGGATCTGGGCACCAATGCCGATCAAAACGATACCGCCTAAGATCTCGGCGCGTTTACCCAGTAGCGGGCCGATAAAGCGTCCGACCATTATGCCCAGCGTGGACATAATCAGTGTTGCACAGCCAATGGCCAGCGCAGTGGCGATAATGTTAACCTGCAGGAAAGCCAGACCCACCCCGACGGCCATGGCGTCAAGGCTTGTGGCGATAGCGGTTGTCACCAGCAGCCAGAATCCATGGCGGTATTGCGGTTCCGCACCTTCATCATCCCCGCCGCGAAAACCCTCGATGACCATTCGGCCACCGAGAAACACCAGCAGAACGAACGCGATCCAGTGATTCCACTCGAGCACGAACTGGCTGGCGAGCATACCCAGACCCCAACCGATGAGCGGTGTCAGCGTTTCGATGGCGCCAAAAATCAGCCCGGTACGCAGTGCTTCTGAGAATTTAGGTTTGTGGAGCGTGGCACCCTTGCCAATGGAGGCAGCAAAAGCGTCCATGGACATGCCAAAAGCGAGAAGGATCGTAGCGGAGATATTCATAACAGCGTCCAGACCGGGGATATCCATATGACACATCACTGCCCCCAGTAAACAGCAGTTGATGTATCTATGGTCTCGCCTGATCTCTTTTGCACCGTAAGCGTGCTGAAAGCGATCCGTACGTGCCACGTTTTTCAACGAGTATGTTGACACGTACATTTCCTGCGTGCAGGAAATCGGCTACTCCCCAACGACGGGCGCAACCTTAACATATTTTGAGAATATAAAACAACATCGAGGAAGGCTTAATTTACTCGCTTTCTTGATAACGATTTTCATTTAGGTTTATGCGTGAAAATATCGTTAATGAATATAAGTCAAAAGAGGATAGCAGATATAGCAACGGCTATATTCAGGGTGAGAAAATAGCGTAATATATAGCCGATGCTATAAATTTAACTTATTGAGTTTTAAGGAGTAATGTGTAGATTTTCTCAAGGTCATCAATATTCTTGACCCGGATGAGCAGGCGGCGTTGTTCTAATTGCATCACTAACACACCGTCTTCGGATAAATTCATCTCTTTAATGCGGTTATATTCTATCCATACGTTGGCGAAGAAGAATCCGTGTTTTTTAAAAATGAGTTTTGGCGAACGGATCCAGAAAAGGTAAATCGCCATTAATGCCAGCGCACATAATAACCATGTGGTTAATATTGCACCGTGGCTGGTGACGTTATTGTAGATCAGAATGACCACCAGACCCGCAAAGATAAACGCATCAATGCGTCCGCGGCGTAAGAGGGGAAGGGTCAGTAGCGTCTCGCCGTGGCGGCGAGGCATAATGAACTCGTCATAGATAGCGTAAGCCAGAAGGGCAACAATAAATAAAACCAGTACGATGTCCGTGACAGTCATTCATCCTCCGGATAACCGATAAAAAACCGGGGGCAAGCCCCCGGCGTCTCACGTTACTGCTTTACAGACCCAGCAGGCCGACAGCGTAGCCCGCGATACCGATGACGAAGAAGCCAACGATGATCCACAGCGGGTTCACCTTCTTACGCAGCAGCCACATACAGGCGAAGGTCAACAGCAGCGGTACCAGGCCCGGCATCAGCTGATCCAGGATAGTCTGCACGGTGGTGACGCGGGTCTGACCATCCTGGCCGGTGATGGTCGATACCACCAGCGGGATGTTCACGTGCGTCCACTTGTTCACCAGTGCCCCCATCACAAACAGGCCCAGGATTGACGCCCCCTCGGTCAGTTTCTGCAGGAAGCCGCCGCCCATATCCTTAACAATATCCACGCCCTTGCGGTAGCCGTAGGCCACGCCGTAGTAACGTGTCAGCAGTCGCACCGCGTTGAACAGGATAAAGAACAGCAGAGGACCGAGCAGGCTGCCGCTCATGGCGATCCCCGCCCCCAGCGCGGCAAAGACCGGACGAACCGTACCCCAGAAGATAGGGTCACCTACACCGGCCAGAGGACCCATCAGACCGACTTTGATACCGTTGATCGCACCATCGTCAATCTCTGCGCCGTTGGCACGCTGCTCTTCCATCGCCAGCGTTACGCCCAGAACCGGCGCGGCTACATATGGATGGGTGTTGAAGAATTCCAGGTGACGCTTAATCGCCTGACGTCGTGCTTCGTTATTTTCCGGGTACAGGCGCTTGATCGCCGGTACCATGGAGAAGCAGAAGCCCAGCGCCTGCATACGTTCGAAGTTCCATGAACCCTGAAACAGGTTAGAACGGATGAACACGCCACGAATATCACCCGGAGTGAGTTTTTTCTCGGTGGTAGTTTTTGTCATATCAACCATTTCGCTCACCTGTTAGTCCAGTTCGTTATCGAGATCGTTGTTACCAGCAGCCTGCGCTGGGGCACCCGCAACGCGGTTATATTTCGGGCTGAGCTGGATGTAGAGAATTGCCATGACGGCACCAATGACACCCAGTGCAACCAGGTTGAAGTTGGTGAATGCTGCGGTCACGAAGCCGAGGTAGAAGAACGGCATCAGGTAGCCTGCGCGCATCATGTTAATGACCATCGCATAACCAACGACCACGATCATACCGCCCGCGATGTTCAGACCGCCGGTGACCACTTCTGGAATGGCGTTCAGCATGCTCTGGACTTCACTGGTACCGACTGAGATCGCAACGATAACCGCCGGAATGGCGATACGCATCGCCTGCAGGAACAGGGATGAAACGTGGATCCAGGAGAGTGCCGTGAGGTTGCCGTTTTCGGCCGCCTTATCCGCCGCGTGCTGGAAAGCAACGGTGATGGTACGTACGATAATGGTCAGAACCTGGCCTGCTGCGGCCAGAGGGATGGCCAGAGCGATACCTGCACCGATACTCTGATGACCGGCAATAACCAGAACGGTCGAAATGATGGAGGCCAGCGCGGCATCTGGCGCAACGGCAGCACCGATGTTCATCCAGCCGAGGGCGATCATTTCCAGCGTACCCCCGATGATGATACCGGTTTTCATATCACCCAGAACGGCACCAATCAACGTACAGGCCACCAGAGGACGGTGGAACTGAAATTCATCAAGTACGGATTCCATACCCGCAATACATGCGACGACGAACACCAGCACAATCTGAAGAGTGGTAATCTCCATTGTACTTCTCCTATTACATAAGCTTTATGTGAAAAACCGGCGCGGGCTTATTTCCCAACTTTACCGATCAAATCCATCATTTTCAGTTTCTGGTCAGTGGAAACTTTACGGGCTTCCAGCTCAATACCGCGCGCATTCAGCTTGTTGAATGCCTCGATATCTTTCGCATCGACTGAAATGGCGTTGTTGACCTGCGTTTTGCCCTGACGGAACGCCATACCCCCAATGTTCACGGAGGTGATTTTCACGCCGCCTTCAACAATGCGCTCAACGTCTGTCGGGTTAGTAAACAGCAGCATTACGCGTTCACCCGCGTATTTCGGGTTGTTGTAAACGCGGATCATCTTGGCGACATCCACCACGTGCGCGGTGACGCCAGGAGGAGCAACCTGAGTCAGAAGGGTTTTACGTACGGTGTCGGCGGCAACTTCGTCGCTGACGACGATAATGCGGCGAACGTTGGTCTCTTTAGTCCAGCGCGTTGCCACCTGGCCGTGGATTAAGCGGTCATCAATACGTGCAAGGCCGATGACCATATAATCATTCGGACCCATGGGTTTTGCCGGTGTAGCCACTTTCGGTGCTGCTGCCGCGGGAGCGGGTTTCTCAACCGGCTGTGCTTTCAGGGCTTTCACGCCTTCACGGCCCGTTTCAACCGCCAGGGCGACAAGCTCATCAAACGTCGGGTTGTCGTCGCGCGCCATAAAGGTTTCCACCAGCATGGGAATATTAACGCCGGCGACGACTTCATAATGCTCTTTATCGACGACAATACGGCTGGCAGCATTGAACGGGCTGCCGCCCCATGTATCAACGAGAAACAGCACGCCTTTGCTGGTATCCAGCTTCGAGAGTTGAGCGTTGTACTTCTCAATCAGCGTCTCGGCGTTTTCACCGGGAACGAAATCGATCCAGCCGACGTTTTCCTGCTCGCCCAACAGCATCTCTGCCGTTTTGAGTAGCTGCTCAGCAGCCCAACCATGTGTGCCTATGACAATAGCAATGGTCACTTGCTACCTCCTTTTATTATCATTAATACGCCTGCCGGGCAGACGTACTGAGAATCGTATTGGCGAACCGAATCGATTCAGATAAGGGTTAGAGTTCAAAAAACTAAGACTTCCGCGAATTATTTTAGACAGTGAAAAAATAATTTATGTGATGAAGATCCGTAATTTAGCTTTCCCGATCGAGAAAATTCTCAACACAAATTTAGTCTTATTGCGTTTTTGCAAAAGAACGTAAATCTTTGCTTAAAACCTGGTGTCTCTGATATGTTTAGCCTCCGTTTACCTGTTCAGGAGTATAGGGCTACAGCCTACTATATGGACCGTCACCGACGTCAGTCATCTTTCAGGCCAATTTGCGCCTTTTTCACCGGCGATCCTCGCCATGTACCGACTCTGTCTTCCTCTGTTTTGCCCACGTTGAGTGGGGCACCGTTTCGTCATTCCTTTAGCAGGAGCTTGTCATGGAATTCTTAATGGACCCGTCAATCTGGGTGGGATTGCTCACGCTGGTGGTGCTGGAGATCGTTCTCGGCATCGATAACCTGGTGTTTATCGCCATCCTTGCGGATAAGCTGCCGCCAAAACAGCGTGATAAAGCGCGTCTGATTGGCCTCTCGCTGGCGCTGGTCATGCGACTGGGACTGCTTTCCGTCATCTCCTGGATGGTCACGCTGACAAAACCGCTGTTCTCCGTCATGGATTACACCTTCTCCGGGCGTGATTTAATCATGCTGATCGGGGGGATATTCCTGCTCTTTAAAGCGACCACGGAACTCCACGAGCGGCTGGAAAACCGTCAGCACGACGATGGACACGGTAAGGGCTACGCCAGTTTCTGGGTGGTGGTGCTGCAGATCGTCGTGCTGGATGCGGTCTTCTCGCTGGATGCGGTCATCACGGCGGTCGGCATGGTGAACCATCTCCCTGTGATGATGGCGGCTGTGGTCATTGCTATGGCGGTCATGCTGCTGGCGTCGAAACCGCTGACGCGTTTCGTCAACCAACATCCGACGGTGGTTGTGCTCTGTCTGAGCTTCCTGCTGATGATTGGTCTGAGCCTGGTAGCGGAAGGTTTTGGCTTCCATATTCCGAAAGGTTATCTGTACGCCGCAATTGGCTTCTCGATCCTGATTGAACTGTTCAACCAGATTGCGCGCCGGAACTTTATTAAGCAGCAGTCGAATCAGCCGCTGCGCGCCCGTACCGCAGATGCCATTCTGCGTCTGATGGGCGGTCGTCGCCAGGTGAACGTTCAGTCTGATACTGAAAACCGTAATCCGGTGCCGGTTCCGGAAGGGGCGTTTGTAGAAGAAGAGCGCTACATGATCAACGGCGTGCTCTCCCTTGCTTCCCGTTCGCTGCGCGGAATCATGACCCCGCGCGGGGAAATCAGCTGGGTCGATGCGAACCTGAGCGTGGATGAAATTCGTCAGCAGTTGCTCTCTTCACCGCACAGCCTGTTCCCGGTGTGTCGCGGTGAGCTGGATGAGATCATCGGCGTCGTGCGAGCGAAAGAGATGCTGGTGGCCCTGGAAGAGGGCGTCAACGTCGAAGCCATTGCGGCTGCATCGCCTGCGATTGTCGTGCCGGAAACGCTGGATCCGATCAACCTGCTGGGCGTGTTGCGACGCGCACGCGGCAGCTTCGTTATCGTCACCAACGAGTTCGGTGTGGTGCAGGGGCTGGTCACGCCGCTGGACGTGCTGGAAGCGATTGCCGGTGAGTTCCCGGATGCCGACGAAACGCCTGAGATCGTCGCCGACGGCGAAGGCTGGCTGGTTAAAGGCACGACCGACCTGCACGCGCTCTCGCACACGCTCGGGGTGGAAAACGTGGTCAACGATGAAGAAGACATCGCGACCGTTGCCGGTCTGGTTATCGCCGTGAACGGGCAAATCCCGCGTATCGGGGATGTGATTGAGTTGCCGCCGCTGCACATTACCATTGTTGAAGCCAACGACTATCGCGTTGATATGGTCCGTATTGTTAAAGAACAATCTGTCCACGATGAAGAAGAATAGCTCTGCTTAACGCAGGGGCATTAAGGGCACAATGTGTCCGTTATGCTGTGCTGGCGGGGGAGCACTTCCCGCCAGCCATTGTGGAAAGTCTCTCAGCGGCATCGGCCGCGCATAGTAAAATCCCTGCAGGACCGATACACCATGGCGGCGCAGATATCGCGCCTGCTCCTCTGTTTCGACCCCTTCAGCCACCAGTTCGATATTGAGTCGCTGACCCAGTGCAATGATGATATCCGTCACCGTTGAATTCACGGCGTCGGTGCCAATGGCAGTGATAAACGACTGGTCGATTTTTAGTACGTCCGGGTGCAGCTTTTCAAGCCAGGAGAGGGAGCTGTTTCCGGTACCAAAATCGTCGATGGCAAGCTTCACCCCTTTGCGATGCAGTTCGCGCACAATACGATATTCCGCATCCGGAAGGGCATCCCGTTCCGTTAATTCAATCACCAGCTGCTGACGCGGGTTAGCGCTGAACCAGAGGCGGTTCAGGTCCTGTAACAACACCGCGTGACGGAAATGGCTGGCTGCGACGTTAATGCCGATGTGAAAACCGGCGCTGGAAGGAAAGTAGTCTATCTGACGTACGGTTTCGGCGAGGACATAGCGTGTCAGAGGGACAATCAGATTATGTTCTTCAGCCAGAGGAATAAACACTTCCGGGGAGATCCACCCCTGTCGCGGGTTATTCCAGCGCAGCAGAATTTCAACGCCGACGCACGCCTGAGTACGGGCATTCACCAGCGGCTGGCAGAAAAGCTCGAATTCCCGGGCCGCAATGCCCATATCAATCTCCCACGTGAAACTCATCCTGTTCGCCGTCGCCAGCCAGGCGAGATAGCCCAGCAGCAGGCTCAGCATAAGACCCAACGGAAGCTGCGCGGGCAGGGTCTTCAGGGCCAGCTCTCCTGGACCTGGCCCGCTGACGATGATGGAGAAGGGGTTGTGGGTGGATGACAGCTGAACAAGCCCGCCAGCCTTTCCGAAAGTCAGGCTATCGGTGACCCGTTGACCATAGCGCAAAAAACGATCGCCCACGGATAACGCCACATCATCAATAAGTGGACGCTCGGGCTCCAGTATCATTCTGGTGATCAAATCAATATTAATGATCTCAATGACGCCATCTTCCCCGTCCTGGGACACCGGGTTCCACTGGATCAAGATCGGACTGCCCTTCATCAGCCACCGATCGGTCGATAAAATCAGCTTCGGCGAGCTGGCGGGTAATTCCGGGAGAAAGTCGCGGATGGGAATATTACGGCTGCCGAAAACGCTGGAGCAATACAGGATACCGTCTTTAATCAGGGCAATGGAGCGTACCGTTTGCAAAATGGCCGCCTGTTTTCGCAGGGCCAAATGTGCCTGAGGGCAGGGCTGACCCACCAGCTGCTGGAACACGCTGCGGCGTTTTTCCAGCGAAAGGAGAAGATTATCCAGAGAGCGAACGGTATGGCTGCTGAAGTCGAGTACCCGCTGCTGGTTAACGTTGCGCTGAGAAATAAAGCGAGCGCCCAGGGTCAGAATGAGCGTAAGGATCGCAACCGTCACACAGACGATAACGCGTTTTCGGCGGTAATGTTTAATGATCGTTTGTGCAGTTTGCATGAACGGTCGCCTGATAAGCCACCAGCCCCAAAAGCCGGACGCAACAGTAAAAGTGTAGTGGGGAAAGCGAAAGGAGACGAGAAAGAGGGGGGAAATTCGCCCATCCGTTGCAGATGGGCGAAAGCGAGTATTAGTCGCACTGCACCTTAATAGCCAGACCACCACGCGACGTCTCACGGTACTTCGCGTTCATGTCTTTGCCGGTTTCGTACATGGTTTCGATGACCTTATCCAGCGACACGCGCGGTTCGCTGGTACGGCGCATCGCCATGCGTGAGGCGTTGATCGCTTTGACAGAGGCAATCGCGTTACGCTCAATGCACGGTACCTGTACCTGGCCCGCGACAGGGTCACAGGTCAGACCGAGGTTATGCTCCATACCAATCTCTGCCGCCACGCAAACCTGTTCAGGGCTTGCACCCAACAGTTCAGCCAGACCGGCGGCAGCCATCGAGCAGGCAACGCCCACTTCACCCTGACAGCCCACTTCCGCACCGGAGATGGACGCGTTCATCTTGTACAGCGCGCCGATGGCCCCTGCCGCGAGGAAATAGCGGATGTAGATATCGGGCGTGACAGGCTCAATAAAGTGATCGTAGTAGGCCAGTACCGCTGGAACGATGCCGCAGGCACCGTTGGTTGGCGCCGTCACGACACGGCCACCGGCGGCGTTCTCTTCGTTAACCGCCAGGGCAAACATGTTTACCCAGTCGACCACGTTCATCGGGTCATTCGAGAATTTATCCGTGGTCACCAGCATACGGCGCAGGGCAGAGGCACGACGCGGCACGCGCAGTGGCCCAGGCAATACGCCTTCGGTGTTCATCCCGCGGTCAATACAGGCGCGCATGGTTTGCCACACGTTAGCAAAATAGTCTTCAATTTCTTTTTTGCTGTGCAGCGCCAGTTCGTTCTGCATAACCATACCGGACAGGGAAAGACCGGTCTCTTTGCAGTACCCCAACATCTCGGTAGCCGACTTAAACGGATACGGGACGCTGACGTCGCCAACGCTGTCTTTGCCAAAATGCTCTTCATCGACGATGAAGCCACCGCCGATGGAGTAGTACGTTTTGCTGTAAATCTCTTTTTCACCGCTCCAGGCATGAATGGTCATGCCGTTTTCATGCAGCGGCAGGTTGTCGCTGCGAAAACGCATGCCGTCATCCTGCGGGAAATCCACTTCATGCTGGCCGTTAGCCAGCAGCAGGCGTCCGCGCGTTTCCACGTCGCGGATAAATGCCGGGATGGCATCAATATCAACAGTGTCCGGCATATTGCCTGCCAGACCCATAATAATGGCGATATCGGTGTGGTGGCCTTTACCCGTTAATGACAGTGATCCGTAAACGTCTACGGCGACACGGGTAACGCTTTCCAGTAATCCTTTTTCGACCAGATCATCGACGAACTGTTTACCGGCCTTCATAGGCCCAACAGTATGGGAAGACGAAGGGCCAATTCCCACTTTAAACATGTCGAATATACTAATCACTTTCACACTCCTGACAGGGTTACCGGGGTTCCAGTAACGATGTTATAACTGCGCATAGTGTAAGAGGGAACACCGACCTCGGCTTAACTATTCACATGAATTAAACTAATGGTTAACGATGGGTTTTGCTAATAGCGCGACGCGGATCGCAAACCTGCAAAAAAGGATGGAATGTAAAGTATAGTCAAGGTTTCAGGCCGATTTGCAGCGCCAGTTCACGAATGATCCCCGCCGTCATGCCCCAGACAAAATAATGCTGATACCAGGACAACCAGACCCGATGATCATGCCCTCGACGCTGAATATCCAGCGGATGATAACGGCTAAGCCGGAGCGCCTCTTCAAGCGGCATCTCAAACACGGCTGACACTTCATCGACGCTGGCGTGATACTGCAGGCCCGGCGGGATAATCCCCACCACGGGCGTGACCTGAAAACCGGTCACGCTGTCGACCGGCGGCAGCACGCCTATCACCTCGACCGCCTCAGGTGGGATGGCCACTTCTTCCTGGGCTTCCCGCAGCGCGGCGGCGATCAGCGACGCATCGGTGCTGTCCACCGCGCCTCCGGGAAAGGCAACCTGACCGGCGTGTTTACGCATATGCGGCGAGCGCTGCGTCAGCAACAGCCCCGGCTGCTCCCGGCGCACCACCGGGATCAGCACCGCCGCCTGACGTTGATTCAGCGTGGCGCGGTTGACCTGCGGTCGCAAAAGCTGAAAGCGCGACAGAAAATCATCCAGCGTCAGGTTCTCTTTCTCCACCGTTAGTTCTCCAGTTGTTTCAGAATACGGTTAACTTTATCAAAGGTTTCCTGATATTCCGCCTCGACCTGGCTATCCGCCACAATGCCACCGCCTGCAGAGCAGTACAGATTGCCGTCGCAGGCCGTCAGGGTACGAATGGTGATGCTGGTATCCATGGTGCCGCACAGGCTGATATAGCCGATACTGCCGCACCAGGCGTTGCGGCGGTGCGGTTCCAGTTCGTCGATGATCGCCATCGCGCGAATTTTGGGGGCTCCGGTGATGGAGCCGCCCGGAAACGCGGCGCGAAGCAGATCGCAGGCGGTGCGCGTGGCGGGCAGGCGCGCGGTAATGGTGCTGACCAGATGATGTACCGCCGGGAAAGGCTCGACGACGAACAGCTCCGGCACGCGCACGCTGCCGGGTTCGGCGACGCGGCCAATATCGTTACGCATCAGGTCGACGATCATCAGGTTCTCGGCGCGATCTTTCGGCGATGCGGCGAGTTTCTCCGCCTGCTGGCGATCGGCGTTGGGGTCCGCCAGACGCGGTAGTGTGCCTTTAATCGGGCGGGTTTGAATGACCCCTTCGGCCAGATGAATAAAGCGCTCTGGCGACAGGCTGAGGATAGCGCCCTGAGGCAGACGTACGAATGCGCTGAACGGCGCCTTGTTGCTGGCATTAAGACGGGAAAACGCCTGCCACTCATCTCCGTGATAAGTCGCCTGGAAACGCTGGGCAAGGTTCACCTGATAACAGTCGCCGCTTTGCAGATACGCCTGAACGCGCGCGAATTTTTCAGCGTATTCCGTCCCGCTCATATTCGAGCGCCAGCCAGAGGTCAGCCTGAACGTCTGGGCCGGGGCGGGCTGTTGCGCTTCAAGCCAGGCCAGTCGCGCCTGCACGTCACTATGGCTCAGCAGAGAAACCGTTTTTTTCTGGTGATCGACAATTAACGCCCAGTCATACAGCCCCACGGCCATGTCTGGCAGGGAAATATCAGCCTGCGCATGCTCGGGCAGCGTTTCGAAACGGCGACCCAAATCGTAGCCAAACAGACCAAGCGCGCCACCCTGAAAAGGGAGATCCGGGTCTGGTGTGGCGGATAAGCCTAACGCGTTGAGCGCTTGCTGAAGCTGCATCAGGGGATCGTCCGTCGGCGCCAGGTCATCGGTTGTCAGCGTTTTAAGCGGGTCGGCAACCAGAATATCAAAGCGGCTGTAGGGGTGATCCGCATGGCCAGAATGCAGCAGCATGGCAAAGGGAAGGTGGCTTATGCGGGCAAACCAGAACTCCGCGGCGTCAGCACGCCAGGGCAACGTCAATACAGTGGGGAAGCGCATGTTCATGTGTGGCATACTACCGGGCAGCGTGAAATAATTAGCGCGAATAATTTAGCAGGAGTTGACGATGTTTGCAGGTTTACCTTCTCTGAGCCATGAACAGCAGCAGAAAGCGGTTGAGCGAATTCAGGAACTGATGTCCCAGGGAATGAGCAGCGGACAGGCGATTACCGTCGTCGCTCAGGAGATTCGCGCCAGTCATTCCGGCGAGCGGATTGTGGCGCGATTCGAAGATGATGATCCAGAAGATCAAGAGGAGTGATCGGGCTTAAACCGCCGCGATAATCTTAATTTCGACCTTATACTCCGGTTTCATCAGCGTGGCCTGTACAGTGCAGCGTACAGGCGCGTGACCCGCCACCACCCATGCATCCCAGGCTTTGTTCATCGCCGCAAAATCATCTTTATTGGCCAGAAAAATGGTCGCATCCAGAATGCGGGATTTATCGCTGCCCTGTTTTTCCAGCACGGCATCAATTTGCGCCAGCGTGTTGGCCGTTTGCTCGAAGGCATCCGCGTCCAGGTTAGCCGGTACGCCAGTGTAGTAGAGCGTCTGGTTGTGGATCACCACATCAGACCAGCGGGCTTCGGCATCAATGCGCTTAATCGTCATAAACGTTTCCTCGTTATTTTTCGTCATCAGGCGGCAAGACTGCCATATTGTGCCGGCGTCGTCACTATTTGGGGTGGCACTGGAGAGGCGGGACTGACATAATCCCTGTGCAAAAATACAGTGAGAGAGCACCGTGGCAGACGATTTTTCCCCTGAAGGTCAGTTAGCACAAGCGATTCCCGGCTTCAAACCGCGTGAACCTCAGCGGCAGATGGCGCATGCCGTAGCGCACGCTATCGACAAGGCGCAGCCGCTGGTGGTCGAGGCCGGTACCGGCACGGGGAAAACCTACGCGTACCTCGCTCCGGCGCTGCGGGCAAAAAAGAAGGTCATTATCTCCACCGGTTCAAAAGCGCTGCAGGATCAGCTCTACAGCCGTGATTTGCCCACCGTGGCGAAAGCGCTGAAATACAAGGGCCGACTGGCGCTGCTGAAAGGCCGTTCTAACTACCTTTGCCTGGAACGCCTTGAACAGCAGGCGCTGGCGGGCGGCGATCTGCCGGTTCAGACCCTGAGCGACGTGATTATCCTTCGCGCCTGGGCCAACCAGACGGAAGAGGGGGATATCAGCACCTGTGCGAGCGTGCCGGAAGACTCTCCTGCCTGGCCGCTGGTGACCAGCACCAACGACAACTGCCTCGGCAGCGACTGTCCGCTGTATAAAGACTGCTTTGTGGTGAAAGCGCGTAAAACGGCGATGGATGCCGATGTGGTGGTGGTCAACCACCATCTGTTCCTCGCAGATATGGTGGTTAAGGACAGCGGCTTCGGTGAGCTGATCCCTGAAGCGGATGTCATGATCTTCGATGAAGCCCACCAGCTTCCGGATATCGCCAGCCAGTATTTTGGCCAGTCGCTCTCCAGCCGCCAGCTGCAGGACCTGGCAAAAGATTTCACCATCGCCTACCGGACCGAACTCAAAGATACCCAGCAGCTGCAGAAGTGTGCCGACCGCCTGGCGCAAAGCGCGCAGGATTTCCGTTTACAGCTTGGTGAACCCGGCTATCGCGGTAACCTGCGCGAGCTGCTGGCGGACAAAAACATCCAGCGCGCGCTGCTGCTGCTCGACGATGCCCTTGAACTCTGTTATGACGTCGCGAAGCTGTCGCTTGGTCGCTCCGCACTGCTGGATGCCGCCTTCGAACGCGCCACGTTGTACCGCGGACGGTTGAAACGGCTGAAAGAAATCAACCAGCCAGGGTACAGCTACTGGTATGAATGCACCTCGCGCCACTTCACCCTGGCGCTTACGCCGCTGACCGTGGCCGATAAATTTAAAGAGGTGATGGCGCAGAAACCGGGAAGCTGGATCTTTACCTCGGCAACCCTGTCGGTGAATGACGATCTGCACCACTTTACCGAGCGCCTCGGCATTGAGCAGGCGGAGTCGCTGCTGCTGCCAAGCCCGTTTGATTATGAAAAGCAGGCGCTGCTCTGCGTCCCGCGCAATTTACCGCTGCCAAACCAGCCGGGCGCCGCGCGTCATCTGGCGGCGATGCTAAAGCCCATGATTGAGGCCAACAACGGGCGCTGCTTTATGCTTTGCACGTCGCACGCCATGATGCGTGACCTCGCCGAGCAGTTCCGTGCCACCATGACTCTGCCGGTGCTGTTGCAGGGGGAAACCAGCAAAGGACAACTGCTCCAGCAGTTTGTCAGCGCCGGTAATGCCCTGCTGGTTGCCACCAGCAGCTTCTGGGAAGGGGTGGACGTGCGTGGCGATACGCTCTCGCTGGTCATTATTGACAAACTGCCGTTTACCTCCCCGGATGACCCGCTGTTGAAAGCGCGGATGGAAGACTGCCGCCTGCGCGGAGGCGATCCGTTCGACGAGGTTCAGCTGCCTGAGGCGGTCATCACGCTCAAGCAAGGGGTAGGGCGCTTAATCCGCGACGTGACCGATCGCGGCGTGCTGGTTATCTGCGATAACCGGCTGGTCATGCGCCCTTACGGCGCAACCTTCCTTGCGAGCCTCCCTCCAGCGCCACGGACGCGGGATATAAAACGCGCGGTGCGTTTTCTGGCAAACCCAACGGCGGAGTAATTTGCCCCGGAGTGTGCTAAGATGCGCGCCATTTTGTGACTGACCCTTGCGAGAGCGCGACGACTGATGCGAATTCTGGCTATTGATACCGCAACAGAGGCTTGCTCTGTTGCTCTGCTGAGTGATGGTGCTGTTTCTGCTCATTTCGAAGAGTGCCCACGGGAACACACCCAACGTATTCTGCCCCTGGTAAAAGACATTTTAACTCAGGGCAACACCGCCTTAACCGACCTTGATGCCCTGGCCTTTGGCCGCGGGCCCGGCAGCTTTACGGGCGTCCGTATTGGCATTGGCATTGCTCAGGGACTGGCGCTGGGCGCTGACCTGCCGATGATCGGCGTCTCTACGCTTGCGACGATGGCGCAGGGGGCCTGGCGTATGACGGGCGCCACCCGCGTGCTGGCCGCCATTGATGCCCGCATGGGGGAAGTTTACTGGGCGGAATATACTCGTGATGAAAACGGCGTCTGGCACGGCGAAGAGACGGAAGCGGTACTTAAACCTGACGCGGTCACTGAACGTCTTAAGCAACTGTCCGGCGAGTGGGCGACCGTGGGGACGGGCTGGCCGGCATGGCCAGACATGGCGAACGACACTGGCGTGACGCTGGTGGACGGCAACATGCTGCTGCCAGCGGCGGAAGACATGCTTCCGATTGCCACTCAGCTGCTCGCAGCAGGAAAAACCGTTGCCGTTGAACACGCGGAGCCGGTTTATTTGCGAAACACCGTCGCGTGGAAGAAACTTCCGGGCCGCGAGTGAATCTCAGTAACAGGAACTGAGAAAAAGGAGTCGCATCATGGCGGTTCAGACTAAAGTAGTACGCCTTTTTATGGCAGGCGCGGTTGCCATAGCACTGAGCGGATGCGTATCCGTCCCTGATGCGATCAAGGGCAGTAGCCCGACGCCCCAGCAGGATCTGGTTCGGGTGATGAATGCGCCTGAGCTTTACGTCGGCCAGGAAGCGCGCTTCGGCGGGAAAGTGATCGAGGTGCAGAACCAGCAGGGGAAAACCCGGCTGGAGATTGCTACCGTGCCGCTGGACAGCGGTGCGCGACCCGTACTGGGTGAGGCCTCCCGGGGACGCATCTATGCGGATGTCAGTGGTTTCCTCGATCCCGTTGATTTCCGTGGGCAACTGGTGACCGTCGTCGGACCGATAACCGGCGCCGTGCAGGGTAAAATCGGCAACACGCCTTATAAATTCATGACCATGCAGGTCAATGGGTATAAACGCTGGCGTCTGGCACAGCAGGTGATCATGCCGCCTCAGCCGATTGACCCGTGGATGTGGGGTCCGCATCCTTATCGTTATGGTTACCCGGGTTGGGGCTGGTATAACCCCGGTCCTGCGCAGGTCCAGACGATCGTAACTGAGTAACTTACTGTTATTGCTAGGAAAGAGACAGCGGCTTAGCCGCTGTCTCTGTTTTTTTACGGATAATACGAAAAAAAAGAGTGACGCGCTTCGCAACCTTAAATCTGAACAATTAATAAACTGGTACGCTGAGTTAATATAATGTTAACAAACTGTTTATTATCGGGGTTGTGATGACGACGAACACTCATTTCAGAGGTGATGCATTGAAAAAGGTTTGGCTTAACCGTTATCCCGCAGATGTTCCTGCCGAGATCAATCCTGACCGTTATCAATCCCTGGTTGAATTATTTGAACACTCGGTAAGGCGTTACGCAGACCAGCCCGCATTTGTGAATATGGGCGAGGTAATGACGTTCCGTAAGCTTGAGGAGCGTAGCCGGGCGTTTGCGGCCTATCTGCAGGAAGGGCTTGGGCTGCAAAAAGGGGACCGCGTCGCGCTGATGATGCCGAACCTGCTGCAATACCCGGTGGCGCTGTTCGGTATCCTGCGTGCCGGGATGATTGTCGTCAACGTCAACCCGCTTTACACCCCGCGCGAGCTGGAACACCAGCTCAATGACAGCGGTGCGGTGGCGATAGTTATTGTTTCTAACTTTGCCCATACCCTGGAAAAAGTGGTCGACAAAACCCAGGTTAAACATGTCATCCTGACGCGCATGGGGGATCAGCTGTCCACCGCCAAAGGGACGCTGGTTAACTTTGTGGTTAAATACGTCAAGCGCCTGGTGCCAAAATACCATCTGCCGGATGCCATCTCCTTCCGCCGCGCGCTGCATGCGGGCTATCGCATGCAATACGTCAAACCGGAAGTGGTCTCTGAGGACCTCGCTTTTCTGCAATACACCGGCGGCACAACCGGCGTGGCCAAAGGGGCGATGCTAACCCACCGCAACATGCTGGCAAACCTTGAACAGGTCAATGCCACCTACGGGCCGCTGCTGCATCCGGGCAAAGAACTGGTGATCACGGCGCTACCGCTGTATCACATTTTCGCGCTGACCATGAACTGCCTGCTGTTTATTGAGCTGGGCGGTCAAAACGTCCTGATCACTAACCCGCGAGACATTCCGGGGCTGGTGAAAGAGCTGGCAAAATACCCCTTCACCGCCATGACCGGGGTAAATACCTTGTTCAACGCGCTGCTCAACAATAAAGAATTCCAGCAGCTGGATTTCTCAACTTTGCACCTCTCTGCGGGAGGCGGTATGCCGGTTCAGCAGGCGGTCGCCGAGCGCTGGGTGAAACTCACCGGGCAGTATCTGCTGGAAGGTTATGGCCTGACGGAATGCGCACCGCTGGTCAGCGTCAACCCGCATGACATTGACTACCACAGCGGAAGCATTGGCCTGCCGGTTCCCTCCACGGAGGCCAAACTGGTCGATGACAACGATAACGACGTCGCGCCGGGCGAACCGGGCGAGCTATGCGTGAAAGGGCCGCAGGTGATGCTGGGCTACTGGCAACGCCCGGATGCAACAGACGAAATCATTAAAGACGGCTGGCTGCATACCGGCGATATTGCGGTGATGGATGACGAAGGCTTCCTGCGCATCGTCGATCGCAAAAAAGATATGATTCTGGTCTCCGGTTTCAACGTCTATCCGAACGAAATCGAAGACGTGGTCATGCAGCACAGCGGCGTGCTGGAAGTTGCGGCGGTGGGCGTGCCTTCCGGCAGCAGCGGGGAAGCGGTGAAGATATTTGTGGTCAAAAAAGATCCTTCACTCACCGAGGAAGCGCTGATAACGTTCTGTCGTCGTCAGCTGACGGGCTATAAAGTGCCGAAGCTGGTGGAATTCCGCGATGAGCTGCCGAAATCCAACGTCGGGAAGATATTACGACGAGAATTACGTGACGAAGCCCGTGCCAAAGTAGACAATAAGGCCTGAGCTTCACGTTAATCGCCCTGACGCCGGTTAAGCCGGCGTTTTTTATGGGCGCAAACAAAAGAGAATCCGATTTGAATTACCAGATGATCACGACCAACGACGAGCTGGCTTCGCTGTGCGAAGTGACGCGCGACTTTCCTGCCATCGCTCTGGATACCGAGTTTGTCCGTACCCGGACGTACTATCCGCAGCTGGGTTTGATTCAGATGTATGACGGCAAGCACGTCTCGCTGATCGACCCGCTCGGCATCACCGACTGGACGCCGATGCGTGACCTGCTGCTGGATACGGCAGTAACGAAATACCTGCACGCAGGCAGTGAAGATCTGGAAGTTTTTCTGAATACCTTTGGCATCATGCCTCAGCCGCTGATCGATACGCAGATCCTTGCGGCTTTTAGCGGTCGTCCGCTCTCCTGGGGCTTTGCCGCCATGGTGGAGGAGTATACGGGCCTGACGCTGGACAAAAGTGAATCCCGTACTGACTGGCTGGCGCGCCCGCTTACCGAACGTCAGCTGGAATATGCGGCGGCAGACGTGTTTTACCTTCTGCCGATTGCCGGACAACTGATGAAAGAGGCGGAGGCCTCCGGATGGCTCTCTGCCGCGCTGGACGAGTGTCGTATGACGCAGCTGCGTCGCCAGGAAGTGGTTGATCCGAAAGAGGCATGGCGTGAGATCAGCAACGCCTGGCAGCTGCGTACGCGTCAGCTGGCGTGCCTGCAGCTGTTAGCGGACTGGCGTTTACGCAAAGCGCGCGAGCGCGATCTGGCGGTTAACTTTGTGGTGCGCGAGGAACATCTCTGGGCAGTTGCGCGCTATATGCCGGGCAGCCTGGGGGAGCTGGACAGCATTGGGCTTTCGGGCAGTGAGATCCGTTTCCACGGTAAAACCCTGCTGGCGCTGGTCGCAAAAGCGCAGGCGTTGCCGGAAGATGCGCTGCCGGAACCGCTGTTGAATCTGATGGATATGCCGGGTTACCGCAAAGCGTTTAAGGATATCAAAGCGCTGGTGCAGAACGTCGCCACTGAAAGTAAGCTGAGTGCTGAGCTGCTGGCATCGCGTCGTCAGATTAACCAGCTGCTGAACTGGCACTGGAAGCTGAAACCGCAGAATGGCCTGCCGGAACTGATGGCGGGCTGGCGTGGAGAATTGATGGCCGATCGTATGAATACTCTGCTGGAAGGGTATCCGCGGTAAAAAATATGCCGGGCGATATACCCGGCATATTCCCCCGGTGGCGCTGCGCTTACCGGGGCTACAAAATCAGAACCCTACGGGCGCGACTCTTCCGCTTCCGGAAGCGTCACGTTCAGCTCCAGAATCGAAATATCCCCGTCTTTTTGCTCCAGCTGCACCGTGACCATCTCCGGGTCAATCTGTACGTACTTACAGATCACTTCCAGGATGTCCTTACGCAGCTGCGGCAGGTAATGAGGCTCGGCGTCGCTACGACGACGCTCCGCAACGATGATTTGCAGACGTTCTTTTGCGATGTTGGCGGTGTTCTTTTTCCGCGAGAGAAAAAAGTCCAGTAATGCCATAACTTATCCTCCGAACAGGCGTTTGAGGAAACCTTTCTTCTCTTCTTCAATGAAGCGGAAAGGACGTTCTTCTCCCAGCAGACGGTCAACAGTATCAGCATAAGCTTTACCTGCATCTGCCGTCGTATCAAGGATCACGGGCTCGCCCTGGTTAGAGGCGCGCAGCACGGACTGGTCTTCCGGGATGACGCCCACCAGTTTAATGCGCAGGATCTCCAGTACGTCTTCCATGCTCAGCATGTCACCTTTGTTGACGCGACCCGGGTTATAACGGGTCAGCAGCAGGTGCTCTTTGATCGGCTCTTCGCCATTTTCCGCACGACGGGATTTGGAGGCGAGGATGCCGAGAATACGGTCGGAGTCACGCACGGATGAGACTTCAGGGTTGGTGGTGATGATCGCTTCATCAGCAAAGTAGAGTGCCATCAGGGCACCGGTTTCGATGCCGGCAGGGGAGTCACAGACAACGAAGTCGAACTCCATTTTTCTCAGCTCCTCGAGTACCTTTTCGACACCTTCACGGGTCAGGGCGTCTTTGTCACGCGTCTGAGAGGCCGGGAGGATGTAGAGGTTCTCGGTGCGCTTGTCTTTAATCAGCGCCTGGTTCAGCGTGGCATCGCCCTGAATGACGTTGACGAAGTCATACACGACGCGACGCTCACACCCCATGATCAGGTCGAGGTTACGCAGACCGATATCGAAGTCGATAACGACGGTTTTCTTTCCCTTCTGGGCCAAACCAGTAGCGATGGCCGCGCTGGAGGTGGTCTTGCCAACGCCTCCTTTACCCGAAGTAACAACAATAATGCGTGCCATAGAAATTCCTTGTTAAAAAGGGATCAATTCAACGGTTGAACGGTCAACGCGTCGTCTGCCAGTCGCAGACGAGCCGCTTTGCCATAAAATTCGGCTGGGATCTTGTCGCTCAGCCAATATTCACCTGCGATGGACACCAGTTCCGCCGTCAGGTGAGTACAAAATATTTGCGCGTCCCGATCGCCACTTGCGCCTGCGAGCGCACGTCCACGCATCATACCGTAAACGTGAATATTGCCATCTGCAATAAGCTCTGCGCCAGCACTGACGTGGCTTGTAACAATCAGATCACAGTTTGGTGCATAAATGCGCTGACCGGAACGAACCGGTACGTCAATCATTCGCGTTTTTGTGACGGGAGTAACGTTTTGCACCACAGGAGGGGGCGCCTGCACGGCAGCAGGCGCTGCACGCGGGGCTTTTTCTTTACCTTCATTAAGAAGGGGCAGCCCGGCACGGTCGATTTCCGCTTTCAGCTCGCTATCTTTACAGCCACTGATGCCGACAATTCGCAGGCCAGTAGAGGAGACGGCCTGCTGGAGAAGTTTCCAGTTAACCGGAGCCTCAAGACCACTCACGTTGATAACAACAGGGGCGTGTTTCAGAAAAGCGGGAGCCTGCGCGATTTTGTCTTCTAACGCCTGACGAATAACCTCGGGTTTTGCATCATGCAAATGTACCACTGATAAGGTGAAGCTACTGCCTTTAAGCTCGATGGGCGTGTTTGACATCCTGGCCTTACTCAATTTGCTATTAACCGCAACCATTCGCTGCGATATTCCGAAGAGTATCAGGCATGTTATAGTCAGGAGTATATTGAGGCAAGCAACCACCCATTAATTCAGAGTAAAAACATGTTTTGTGTGATCTACAGAAGTACAAGCCGTGACCAGACCTATCTTTATGTCGAAAAGAAAGACGATTTTTCACGCGTGCCTGAAGAATTAATGAAGAGCTTTGGCCGACCACAGCTGGCGATGCTGCTGCCGCTGGATGGTCGTAAGAAACTGGTCAATGCCGATCTGGATAAAGTGAAAACGGCATTAGCCGAGCAAGGCTATTATTTACAGCTTCCACCACCGCCTGAGAATTTATTAAAACAGCACCTTGAGGCGAACGGGAAAAAATAGTCTCAGCTGTTTCGGGCGCATCACATCAACCGATTAGGGGTCGAGCATGTATCAACATCATAACTGGCAAGGTGCGTTACTGGATTATCCCGTCAGCAAAGTGGTCTGCGTGGGCAGTAACTACGCAAAGCATATTCAGGAGATGGGCAGCGCAACACCAGAAGAGCCGGTTCTGTTTATTAAGCCAGAGACGGCGCTTTGCGATATCCGCCAGCCGCTGGCGTTGCCGCAGGGGCTGGGGTCAGTGCATCACGAAGTTGAGCTCGCGGTGCTGATCGGCGCCACGCTGCGCCAGGCCTCCGAAGAGCATGTCCAGAAAGCGATTGCTGGCTACGGCGTCGCGCTGGATCTGACGCTGCGTGATGTGCAGGGAAAAATGAAGAAGGCCGGGCAGCCGTGGGAAAAAGCCAAAGGCTTTGACAACGCGTGTCCGATTTCGGGATTCATTCCGGTCAGTGAATTTACCACCGATCCACAGAACACGCCGCTCAGCCTGAAGGTGAACGGTGACATCCGCCAGCAGGGCAGCACGGCAGACATGATCCATAAGATTGTGCCGCTGATTGCCTACATGAGCCGCTTCTTCACCCTTAAACCAGGCGATGTGATCCTGACCGGTACGCCTGAAGGGGTTGGCCCGCTCCTCAGCGGCGATGAACTGGAGGTCGGTTTTAACGGCCTGTCGCTGAAAACCCGTGTGCTGTAACCACATCTTGCCGCCTGAAGAGGGCGGCAAAACTTGCAACAACGTGCCAGACTCGTTATAAGGTGCGCTTTCTTTTGACGTGTGGACATCCTGATGAACGACATCCCTTTCTGGCAAAGCAAAACTCTTGACGACATGACTGACGCGGAATGGGAATCATTGTGCGACGGCTGCGGGCAGTGCTGCCTGCACAAGCTGATGGATGAAGATACGGACGAAATCTACTTCACCAACGTGGCCTGCAAGCAGTTGAACATTAAAACCTGCCAGTGCCGCAACTATGAGCGTCGGTTCGAATTTGAGCCGGACTGCATCAAGTTAACCCGTGATAATCTGCCCACCTTTGAATGGCTGCCCCATACCTGCGCGTATCGCCTGCTGGCGGAAGGGAAAGGGTTACCAGACTGGCATCCGTTGCTCACCGGTTCGAAAGCGGCGATGCACGGCGAGCGCATTTCGGTGCGCCACATCGCGGTGAAAGAGTCCGAGGTGCGGGACTGGGAAGACCATATTATGAATCACCCTAATCGGTGATAATAAAAAACCCGCCGAGGCGGGTTTTTTATTATGCGCTGTTGTGTCGGGTGGCGCTGCGCTTACCCGACCTACAAAACTGACGTTGCCGTTTTGCTTTTACCTTCCGAACAAATCACGTTTCTTCGGCTTGAACGGCTGGGCAATCAGCACCAGCAACGCCACGATGAAGTAGGCGACAAAAATCCCCACCAGCCACTGTGGCATCTCCAGCGTCAGGAATTCCCACTGACGGACAGAGCAGTCACCGGATGCGACAAACACCTGCGGCAGCCATTTATCCAGCGGCAGCCAGCTCGGGAAGCGGGCGGCAAAATCACAGGTCATAAACGGTGACGGATGCAGCTGCATCATGGTGTGCTGCCAGGAGAGTTCAATTCCTTTCCAGGCGCTGTACAGCCAGATTGCAATACCCGCGTAGCGCAACGGCGATTTCGGGGCGATGGCGCCTACCAGGCCCGCACCCATAATGCCAAACAGGGCGCAGCGCTCGTAGATACAGAGCACGCAGGGTTTCAGCCCCATCACGTGCTGGAACCACAGCGCGACCATTTCCAGCGCAAAGGCGGTCAGGGCCATCAACAACCACGCTCCGCGACCGCGAGAGCACTGGTTTAAAAATCTCAACATAATCATTTCCCTGGAACATGCTTAGAAAGCGCAGTGTAAACGAATTCGTTTTTCGCGCCACCTGTACCTGACGAAATAAAACGTAATCGGATGTTTATCGTGCGAAAAGGCAAACGGGCAGCGAACTGCCCGAGAGGCCTCATTTAGTGCGCCGCAAGTATACCCGCTTGTATCAGCCATTGCGTACAGGGAATGAGGGTAATTTTGACGCAAAGCAATCCCACAATTGTGAGTACCAGCGTATAGGGCAGCGCCATCCAGACCATTCTTCCATAAGAAAGACGTATGAGTGGCGCAAGGGCAGAGGTCAGCAGGAACAGGAAGGCGGCTTGTCCATTTGGCGTCGCTACCGACGGCAGGTTAGTGCCGGTATTGATGGCCACGGCCAGCAGCTCAAACTGTCCTGCGTTAATAATGCCTTCTTCCATCGCGGATTTGGCTTCGTTGATGTAGACCGTCCCGACAAAGACGTTATCGGAGATGGACGACAGGAGGCCGTTAAACAGATAGAAGAGCGTAAGCTGCGCGTCTGGTGCAGCCTGCAGCACAAAGGTAATTATGGGGGCAAACAGATGCTGATCGATAATCACCGCCACAACCGCGAAGAAGACGGCCAGCAGCGCGGTAAATGGCAGGGCTTCCGTAAACGCTTTGCCAATAGCATGCTCATCCGTTACGCCGCTAAAGGTGGTCGCAAGAATAATGACGGAGAGGCCAATCAACCCCACCTCTGCAAGATGGAATGCCAGCGCGACGATAAGCCAGACGCCAATGATACCCTGCGCAATCAGACGCAGCGTCTCTTGCCGCGTGCGCTGTTTGCGGCTCTGCTCGTCAAATTTATGCAGCTCACTGCGGACCGGCTCAGGCAGTTGCGCGCCGTAGCCGAATACCCTGAACTTTTCGACCAGAATGCAGGTTGCTAACCCGCAGATAAGGACAGGCACGCTCACGGGGGCCATGCGCAGGAAAAACTCGCCAAAATGCCATTCAGCCGCTTTGGCGATGATCAGGTTTTGCGGCTCACCCACCATGGTCATCACGCCGCCCAACGCAGTCCCTACGCCAGCATGCATCATCAGACTGCGCAGAAACGCGCGGAACTGCTCCAGCACCTCACGGTTATGCGCCTCAACGTGGCTGTCATCCTGCAAGTCTTCGCCCGGGCGGGACGAGGCCACGCGGTGATAAATCCCGTAAAACCCGACGGCGACGCTGATCACCACCGCAACAACGGTCAAGGCATCCAGGAAGGCCGAAAGAAAGGCAGCAGCAAGGCAAAACGCCAGCGACAATACCGTTTTAGACGGAATGCTGAGCAACAGGCGAGTGAAGATAAACAGCAGCAGCTGTTTCATAAAGTAGATCCCGGCCACCATAAATATCAGCAGCAGGAGCACTTCCAGATTTGACGCCAGCTCTGCTTTTACATGCTCAGCAGACGTCATCCCGATGACCACTGCTTCAAAAGCCAGCAGACCGCCAGGCAGCAGAGGGTAACATTTCAGCGCCATTGCCAGGGTGAAGATAAACTCCGCCACCAGCAGCCATCCGGCGATAAACGGGTTCACGCTAAAAATAAGGGGGTTAACGACCAGGAAAACCAGCAGTATCAGTTTGTACCAGTCAGGAGACTGACCTAAAAAATTGCGCCACAGCGCGCGCCCAAAAGAAATTTCCACAACAGACGTCCTTCCCCGTCACGTAAAACAAAACATCAGTATACGCAAAATTGCGGCCCGGCGGCGGATAAGCGAGCATTGTAAATTTCATAAAAATGAAACGGCGATCCCTCTTTTCTCTCTTTACCGCGCTACCTGCCGCTGCATGCCTCTGGTATGATGAGTGCAATTTGCTAAAGCTGTGTAATGGAAATCTCACTATGGTCATTAAGGCGCAGAGCCCGGCGGGTTTCGCGGAAGAGTACATCATTGAAAGCATCTGGAATAATCGCTTCCCTGCAGGGTCCATTCTTCCGGCTGAACGCGAACTCTCTGAACTGATTGGCGTCACTCGCACCACGCTGCGTGAAGTGCTTCAGCGACTGGCGCGTGATGGATGGTTGACGATCCAGCACGGCAAGCCGACAAAAGTAAACAACTTCTGGGAAACCTCGGGGCTGAACATTCTTGAAACGCTGGCGCGCCTCGACCACGAAAGCGTACCGCAGCTCATTGATAATCTGCTCTCCGTGCGTACCAACATCGCGACGATCTTTATTCGTACCGCTTTCCGTCAGCACCCGGAAGATGCGCTTGCAGTGCTGGCCAGCGCAAACGAGGTCGAAGACCATGCCGATGCCTTTGCCACCCTCGATTACAACGTCTTCCGCGGTCTGGCGTTTGCCTCCGGCAACCCGATTTACGGTCTTATCCTCAACGGGATGAAAGGGCTCTATACCCGCATTGGTCGTCACTACTTTGCCAATCCCGAAGCGCGCAGTCTGGCACTGGGTTTCTACCATAAGCTCAGCAAGCTCTGCACTGAAGGGCTGCACGATCAGGTTTATGAAACCGTGCGTCGCTACGGTCATGATTCCGGTGAAATCTGGCATCGCATGCAAAAAACGCTGCCGGGCGATTTAGCGATTCAGAGTCGCTGAAAGAAAAACCTCTCAAGTGAGAGGTTTTTTTTCGCCCGGTGGCGCTTCGCTTACCGGGCTTACAAAACCCGTAGGCCGGGTAAGGCGTAGCCGCCACCCGGCAAAAAACATTACAACGTATTCAACCGCGCCGGGCAACGTTCCAGCAGTTCTACGCTGCCGTCCTCATTCTGCTGTTCCAGCTGCACGTCAAAGCCCCACAGGCGGTGAACATGCTTCAGCACCTCTTTACGTCCTTTATCCAGCGGCGCGCGGTTGTGCGGGATATAACGCAGCGTCAGAGAACGGTCACCGCGTAAATCGACGTTCCAGACCTGAATATTGGGCTCAAGATTGCTCAGGTTGTACTGAGAAGAGAGCCGTGAGCGGATCTCGCGGTACCCCTCTTCGTTATGAATCGCAGAAATCTCCAGGTAGTTGTTACGATCATCGTCCAGCACGGTGAAGAAGCGGAAATCACGCATGATCTTCGGCGACATAAACTGGCTGATAAAGCTCTCGTCCTTAAAATCGCGCATCGCAAAATGCAGCGTTTCAAGCCAGTCTGAACCGGCGATATCCGGGAACCAGTACTTGTCTTCTTCCGTTGGCGACTGACAGATACGCTTAATATCTTGAAACATCGCAAAGCCAAGCGCATACGGGTTAATCCCGCTGTACCACGGGCTGTTATAAGGCGGCTGAAACACGACGTTGGTATGGCTGTGGAGAAACTCCATCATGAACCGCTCGGTCACTTTCCCCTCGTCATACAGATGGTTGAGGATGGTGTAGTGCCAGAATGTCGCCCAGCCTTCGTTCATCACCTGCGTCTGTTTCTGCGGATAGAAATACTGGCTGACCTTGCGCACGATGCGCAGGATCTCACGCTGCCACGGCTCCAGCAGCGGGGCGTTTTTCTCCATAAAGTAGAGCAGGTTTTCCTGCGGCTCGGAGGGATAACGACGCGTCTCGGCGACGGCTTTCTCTTCCTCACGCTTCGGCAGGGTGCGCCACAGCATGTTCACCTGGCTTTGCAGATACTCTTCGCGGCTTTTCTGTCGGGCTTTCTCCTCCTGCAGGGAGATTTTCTGCGGGCGTTTGTAGCGGTCCACGCCGTAGTTCATCAGGGCGTGGCAGGAGTCGAGCAGTTTCTCCACCTCATCCACGCCATAACGCTCTTCGCAGTCGGTGATGTATTTACGCGCGAAGATCAGGTAATCAACGATGGAGCTGGCATCCGTCCAGCTGCGGAAGAGATAGTTATTTTTGAAAAACGAGTTATGGCCGTAACAGGCGTGGGCCATCACCAGCGCCTGCATGGTAATGGTGTTCTCTTCCATTAAATACGCAATACACGGATTGGAGTTAATCACAATCTCATACGCCAGCCCCTGCTGACCGTGTTTATACAGGCGCTCCGTTTCAATGAATTTTTTACCAAACGACCAGTGCGGATAGTTGATCGGCATCCCGACGCTGGAGTAAGCGTCCATCATCTGTTCAGAGGTAATCACCTCAATTTGATGGGGATAGGTATCCAGGCGATACAGTTTTGCCACCCGGTCGATTTCGGCGAGGTAGACATCCAGCAGCTCGAAGGTCCAGTCGGGTCCATCGCTCAGACGTGTGTTGTCCTTGTTCAGGGAATCAATAGTAGCCATTAGCGCGCCCTCGTTGTGGGTGCTCTCTCTGTCTGGAGAGCCTCCTTTCAAGCATAGATCAACGTGTTAAAAAGCGTGCCCGACAAGAAATTTTTTCTTTGCGATTTCCCGTTTTTGATACGGCAAAATAAGCGACTCCTTCAGCATTTTATGCTGGTTAAAAATAAAGCTCAGCATGAGATCCCAAATTAGCACCATCCCCTGATACTGGGGGATGTGTGAGGCAAGTCACCATAAAAAAGTCGTATGTTGAATAATATTTTCAACTAGGTTATCAATCTGTAATTAGAAGATTGTTCTTTTGCACATTATGGAGTGGCTATGCGTGTTGTCATACTGGGAAGTGGTGTCGTTGGCGTAACCAGCGCCTGGTATTTAAGTCAGGCAGGACATGAGGTTACCGTTATCGATCGTGAATCCGGCCCGGCGCTTGAAACCAGTGCGGCGAATGCCGGGCAAATCTCTCCGGGGTATGCGGCGCCGTGGGCAGCCCCTGGCGTACCGCTGAAGGCGATCAAATGGATGTTCCAGCGCCATGCGCCGCTGGCCATCAGCCTTGACGGCACGCCGTTCCAGCTGAAGTGGATGTGGCAGATGCTGCGCAACTGCGATACCCGCCACTACATGGAAAACAAAGGGCGCATGGTGCGCCTGGCGGAATACAGCCGTGACTGTCTTAAGACCCTGCGCGCGTCGACCGGCATTGAGTACGAAGGCCGTCAGGGCGGCACGCTGCAGCTGTTCCGCACCGCGCAACAGTATGAAAACGCCACCCGCGATATCGCCGTGCTGGAAGGTGCCGGCGTACCTTACCAGCTGCTGGAGGCCAGCCAGCTGGGGCAGGTGGAGCCTGCCCTGGCGGAAGTGGCGCATAAACTGACGGGCGGCCTGCGTCTTCCTAATGACGAAACCGGCGACTGTCAGCTCTTTACCCAGCGTCTGGCGCACATGTGCGAGCAGGCGGGGGTGAAATTCCGCTTTAACACCGCTGTCGACAAGCTGCTGTCGGAAGGGGAAAAAATTTACGGCGTGAAGTGTGGCGACGAGGTGATCAAAGCGGATGCCTACGTGATGGCATTTGGCTCGTACTCCACCGCCATGCTGAAAGGCATTCTCGATATTCCTGTTTATCCGCTGAAGGGCTACTCGCTGACCATTCCGGTGAAAGAAGAGAGCGGCGCCCCGGTATCAACCATCCTGGATGAAACCTACAAAATCGCCATTACCCGCTTCGATAACCGCATCCGCGTGGGCGGCATGGCGGAAATTGTCGGCTTCAACACCGACCTCCTGCAGCCGCGTCGTGAAACGCTGGAGATGGTGGTGGGGGACCTGTTCCCGCGCGGGGGCTTTGTTGAGCAGGCGACATTCTGGACCGGTCTGCGTCCGATGACCCCGGACGGTACGCCGATTGTTGGCCGTACGCCGTTTAAAAATTTGTGGACCAATACCGGACACGGCACGCTGGGCTGGACGATGGCCTGCGGATCCGGTCAGCTGCTGAGCGACCTGATTTCCGGGCGCACGCCAGCCATTCCATTTGACGATTTAAGTGCGGCGCGCTATCAATCAGGGTTCACGCCATCGCGTCCACAGCATCTGCACGGCGCGCATAACTAAGGAGTTGTCATGTCCCGTCCTGTTCTGGCTCAGCTGGATCTGCAGGCCCTGAAGGAAAACCTGCAAATTGTTCGCCGGGCAGCACCTGGTTCGCGCGTCTGGTCGGTAGTCAAAGCGAATGCCTACGGCCACGGTATTGACCGTATCTGGAGCGCGCTCAGCGCCACCGACGGTTTTGCGTTGCTCAATCTGGAAGAGGCTATCCTGCTGCGCGAACGCGGCTGGAAAGGGCCGATTTTGCTGCTGGAAGGGTTCTTCCACCCCGAGGATCTGCCGTTGCTGGATAAGTATCGTCTGACCACCAGCGTTCACAGCAACTGGCAGATTAAAGCGATTCAGGATGCAAAACTCCACGCGCCGCTGGATATCTATCTCAAGGTAAACAGCGGCATGAACCGTCTGGGCTTTCAGCCTGAGCGGGTACATACGGTCTGGCAACAGCTGCGCGCCCTGAAAAATGTGGGCGAAATGACGCTGATGGCGCACTTTGCCGATGCGGAAAAACCGGATGGCATTGCCGATGCCATGGTCCGCATTGAGCAGGCGGCAGAAGGGCTGGACTGTCCGCGCTCGCTGTCGAATTCTGCGGCGACGCTTTGGCATCCCGAAGCGCATTATAACTGGGTGCGTCCGGGGATCGTTCTGTATGGTGCATCCCCGTCCGGTCAATGGCAGGATATCGCCAACAGCGGCCTGAAGCCGGTGATGTCCCTGCGCAGTGAGATAATCGGCGTGCAGACGCTGAAGGCGGGCGACACGGTGGGCTATGGCAGCCGCTACCGGGCGCAGGGCGAACAGCGAATTGGTATTGTGGCAGGCGGGTATGCCGACGGCTATCCGCGCATCGCGCCAACCGGTACGCCTGTCTGGGTGGACGGCGTCCGTACGGGCACGGTGGGGACCGTGTCAATGGATATGCTGGCGGTTGACCTCACGCCGTGTCCGCAGGCGGGCATCGGTTCACCGGTTGAGCTGTGGGGCAATGAAGTCAAAATTGATGACGTGGCCGCGGCGGCGGGAACGGTGGGGTATGAATTGATGTGCGCCCTGGCGCCAAGAGTGCCAGTTGTGACGGTGTAACGTGTTCTTATGCCGGGTAAGGCGCAGCCGCCACCCGGCATAAACCCGCTACTCTGCGTCCTCTTCCATCGGCCGCAAACCGACTTTCCGCACCGCGTTATCTTCTTTTTCGGCAACGGTCCAGATCATCCCGGCAAATTCCACCTGATCGCCGACGACCGGCGCAGCGCCAAGTCGTTGCTGGATGATTTCGCCCAGCGTTTGCTGGTTATCACCGTCTTCAGCACCTTCATCCAGACCGTAAATCAGCGCCACATCCGCAAATTTGGCGCTGGCTTCCAGAATAAAATCGCCGAAGAAACGCTGGTCCAGCGCCACCGGCGGCGACTGGCTGAACAACTTGCCCAGCGCGGGCAGATCGCGCTCGCGGCCAATCACGCACAAAATATCCCCTTCGCGAAGCCGGGTGCTGCCGGTAGGGTGTTGCAGGACATTATCGCGAAACAGCGCGGCAATCCGCGTTTCGGCCGGCATGTGCAAATCGCGCAGCGATGCCCCTACGCACCACTTGTCGGCGCTCAACTGATAGACGAACTGTTCCCACGGGTTCTCCGGATGAATATCGAGCCCCACGCGGGACACCGGCCAGCCCACGGGCGGGACCACCACTTTGGCTTTTTTCGCCGCCCATCCGAGGGACGTCCCCTGGAACAGCAGTGAAATCAGCACCACGAAGAACGCCACGTTAAAGAACAGTCGGGCGTTATCCAGACCGGCCATCATCGGGAAGACGGCAAGGATGATCGGCACCGCGCCACGCAGGCCCACCCAGCTGATAAAGACACGCTCGCGCAGGTTGAAGCCGCGAAACGGCAGCAGACCGGCAAACACCGACAGCGGACGGGCGAAGAAGATCATCCACGCAGACAGCAGCAGCGCCGGAATGGCAATCGGCAGCAGATCCGAGGGCGTGACCAGCAGGCCCAGCACCAGGAACATGCCGATTTGCGCCAGCCAGGCAAGACCGTCGAAGTTTTGCAAAATAGCGTGACGGTTGCGGATAGGGCGGTTACCCATCAGGAATCCGCAGAGGTAGACCGCGAGAATACCGCTGCCGTCCAGCGCGGTGGTGACGGCAAAAATCAGGATCCCGCCGCTCAGCGCCAGCAGAGGATACAGCCCCGAGGGCAGCGAGATGCGGTTAATCATCTGCTGTAACAGGTACCCCCCCGCCAGACCAATCAGTATCCCCAGGCCGAACTGCTGCAGGATATGCCACGCGAACATCCAGCTCAGCCCGGTCTCGTGCTGCTGGATCATCTCGATCAGCGTGATGGTCAGGAACACCGCCATCGGGTCGTTACTGCCGGATTCAATCTCAAGCGTTGAGCCGACACGTTCGTTAAGCCCTTTTCCACCGAGCAGGGAAAACACGGCTGCCGCGTCGGTTGAGCCGACAATCGCGCCAATCAGCAAACCTTCCATGATATTCAGATGGAAAAGCCACGCAGCCATCATCCCGGTGAGGCCAGAGGTAATTAACACGCCGACCGTGGCAAGTGAAAGCGCAGGCCCCAGGGCCACGCGGAAGGAGCTCGCCTGCGTGCGCATGCCGCCGTCAAGCAGGATCACCGCCAGGGCGAGGTTACTCACCATGTAGGCGAAAGGGTAGTTATCGAATGGGATACCGCCGATGCCATCAATGCCAGCCAGCATGCCGATAGCAAGGAAAATAACAAGAATAGGTATGCCGAGACGCGATGAAAATGAACTTAATAAAATACTGCTGGTTACAAGGACAGAACCCAAAATGAAAAGGCTGATTATCGCTGCGGCATCCAATGTTCTCTTACTCCCACCTCAATGTTAACGCTGTTACTAAAACCCTAACATATTAACGTCGGTAACAGCGTTTTATTAAGGCGGTTTAACGGATTTTTTACCCCTTTATGACCGGATGGCCGCTGATGGTGAGCTGGCTTCCGCCATCATCATGCTTCAGCCTGGCGTGCGCCCCCAGCGCAAGAGTGACGGTTTGCTGCTCATGGCCGAAATCCAGCCCGGTGATGACGGGAATGTCCAGCCGGGAGCGGATGAAATCGACCATGGTTTCCAGCGAGTAGCCCGCGTCATAGTCATTGGGGGCAGCGCCGCTAAAGCTGCCCAGCACAATCGCGGACTGACGCGCAAGAATACCGGCATGATAAAGCTGCAATAGCATGCGCTCGACGCGGAACGGATGTTCGTTGATATCTTCCAGCACCAGAATGCCGTCTTCGATGTCCGGCATCCACGGCGTGCCGATGAGCGAGACCAGCATCGCCAGGTTTCCGCCCCAGAGCTGACCTTCACACTCCCAGTGCGGTCCGTTGCCTTGCCACTCCACGCTGTAGGCAGGATTACGCAGCGCGCGCCAGAAGTGTTCCATGGTAAACGCATCCAGCTCTGGCGCGCCGAAGTTACCGGCCAGCATGGGGCCGCTAAACGTGATGACATTGTGCAGGGCCAGAAGACCTAGCTGGATGACGGTGAAATCGCTATGGCCGCAAATCAGCAGCGGATCCTGCTGCTGGCGCTGCGCCAGACCCTGCCAGTCAATGCTCTCCAGCAGCCTGCTCGCCCCGTAGCCGCCGCGCACGGCAAGGACGATGCGATCCTTACCCTTCAGACTCACCAGGCTATTGATATCATTCAGCCTCTGCGCTTCCGTTCCGGCAAAACGCTGCTGGCGGCGGGGGATAATTGTCTGATTTTCTACCTGATGGCCAGATTCCAGTAAGCGCTGAACGCCCCGCTGTGCCGCGTCCTGGTTAATGCAGTAGCCCGACGGCGCGATGAGATGAAACTGAGACATGGCAATTCCTTGCTGAATGAGAAACTAATTGTCTATATCATGCCGCGTATACGCTGCCTGCTTCAAGGGCGGCGCACCGCGATGACCGGCTATAAGGATAGATGACGTGAAATTGAGATGGTTTGCTTTTTTGATTGTGCTGCTGGCTGGCTGTAGTTCAAAACATGATTATCAAAACCCGCCCTGGAACCCGGAAGTGCCGGTGAAACGGGCTATGCAGTGGATGCCAATCAGTGAACAAGCCGGGAAGGCCTGGGGCGTGAGCCCGCGTCTGATCACCGCGATTATTGCGGTGGAGTCCGGCGGTAATCCTACGCTCGTCAGCAAATCCAACGCGGTGGGATTGATGCAGCTTAAGGCTTCAACGGCGGGAAGAGAGGTCTACCGCTATATGGGCTGGAGCGGACAGCCGTCGACCAGCGAGCTGAAGAACCCGGAACGCAACATTTCCATGGGTACCGCGTATCTGAGCATTCTGGAACATGGCGTGCTGAAGGGCATCGAGGATCCGGAAGTGATGCAATACGCGCTGGTGGTCTCATACGTGAACGGTGCAGGGGCGCTGCTCAGAACTTTCTCCTCTGACCGCAAAGAGGCAATAGACGAGATTAACGGCATGGACAAAGATGAGTTCGTCGAGCATGTCGCGAAGAATCATCCGGCACCACAGGCGCCTCGTTATATCTGGAAAGTACAGAAAGCGATGGATGCCATGTAATGCCGCAAACGGGCGGCGGTTGCGCTGCCCGATTTTTTCACAGGACTTTATTTGCACGTTCCCGTGCTTCACGCTCCAGCGAGTAGATAATACGCTGCAGCTCGCGCTCAGCGCCTGGCCCGACGTTCAGGAAGCGGAAGCTCAGACGCGGCGTGGTAATCGTTTCGTTTTTGCTGTCCACCACCGTGCGCTCGCTGATGGCAATCAGCTGTGCATCGAAATAAAAGCGACCCCAGCCGCCCATATCGAGCTCAATTTGGGTAAAACGCATGCCTTCTACCAGTCCGTCCGGTTTCGCTGAATCCAGCAACGCCCCCATTCCGCCCAGCGACAGGTCAAAGAGACGGAAACGAAGCTCTTTTTTGTCCGGCATTTTGGCCTTACAAAAATAGGCAGGGTGAAGCGGGGCGCTGATGCGGAAGTATTCACGACGCTGGACAAACCAGAGGTTGCCCGGAAGAGGGGTCACAAAAGCGGGAAGTCCCTGATATTCGCTCAGTTCCAGTCGCGGCAGGACAAACTCCACTTTAGCTCCATGGGTTTCGGCCATTACCGCAATATGTTCCGCTCTTAGCGCAGCGCGGTTTTCATACTCCTGGCTGCCCAGGTCAACAATCAGTCGCTCCTGCGAAACGTCAAGGATCTTGCTGATAAACTGATTATTTGACCAGCTGATGCGCAACGGCACTTCGCCTTTTTGCAGGTCGCGTAATACCCCTAATACAGCCAGCGGATTTTGCTTGAGGAACTGCTCACTGTAATGACTCACGCCGGATGGCTCCTTGATTAATGACAGACTGTCTGAGCGTTATCGGCAATCCACACTCAAACTTAATACAAACCGGTGAGTTTTTTTTATTGCTGGACGCAAGATAAGTCGGTGAGAGGAAAATGATTTTATGCTGATGACCTATACTTACGTTAGCTGTGCAGAAGGTTTTCTGCACATGCGTTAAACCTGAAAGAGGGCATCGCTATGGGTATCATCGCCTGGATTATCTTTGGTCTTATCGCTGGCGCTATCGCTAAACTCATCATGCCGGGAAACGATGGCGGCGGCTTCATTTTGACCTGTGTTCTCGGGGTTGTTGGTGCGGTTGTGGGCGGCTGGCTGGCGACGATGTTTGGCTTTGGAGGCAACATCAGTGGTTTTGACATGCACAGTTTCCTCGTTGCTGTCGTCGGTGCCATTGTTGTGCTGGGCATATTCAGGTTACTGCGACGAGCCTAAAATGACATAGCGGCTCTCTGCGGAGGGCCGTTTTTTTTGCCTGAATCTTGATTTGTTAATCGAAATGATAATAATTGTCGTTCCGTATTGCATCTAATAATAAGACGACATTATGAACTCCTCACGTTTTACGTTATGCGCTCTGGCCGGTGCCGTCACGCTGGCATTGCAGGTCCAGGCTTTCGCCGAAGAATCTACCATCGTCGTCACGGGCTCAGAGCAGGGCAGTGCGCTGCCGGCCTGGACGAACAGCGCCACGAAATCGGCCGTTGCCGAAAGTAAAACGCCCCAGGTTATCAACACGCTTTCTGCCCCGGAAATTGAAAAGCGTCATGCGAACTCCGTGAATGAAATCCTGCGCTATGCCCCGGGCGTCTCAACCGAAGTGCGCGGTAATACCTCCTACATGAGCGAATACAAAATTCGTGGCTTTACCGTCGATCAGGAGTTCTATAACGGATTGCAGTTGCCCTATAACGTCACCGGCAATACTAAGGCTCGTATCGATCCGCTGTTGATTGACAGCGTCGATATCCTGAAAGGGCCTTCATCGGTGCTTTACGGCGGTGGTTCGCCGGGCGGGCTGGTGAATATTCAAAGTAAAAAACCGCAGCGGGAAGCGCGAACGGAGGTCGGTTTTAATACCGGTAACCGCAACCTGAAAGAGGGTTATCTCGACTCAACGGGGCAGATAGCCGACAGCGACTGGAATTACCGTCTGCTGGGCAAGGCGACGGAGAATGACGATCAGCCGCACACCACCCGGTATGAAAATTACCTGGTCGCCCCGTCCGTCACCTGGCAGCCCGACAGCAAAACCCGTCTCACGCTGGATGCGCTGGCGCAAAACTCCCCGAGCCTGACGCCGTCAAATCCGCTCCCGCTGTCTTATCTGCGCTCGAAATATGCCGATCGCCGTGATTACGCCGGAGATGAATGGAGTGGGTTTAAGCAGCGCCAGTGGATGCTGGGCTATAGCTTTGAACACGAGTTTGACAGCGGCTGGGGCTTTAACCAGAAAGCGCGCTATTTTGACGTCGATACCCACCAGCGCAGCGTCTATGCGACAGGAACGGGGAGTGAGGTTTATCAGCTCAACCGCTTTGCTTACACCACCGATGAAGATCTTAAGAGCTTCAACATCGACAACCAGGTGACGAAAACCGTTGCGCTGGGTGAATGGCAGCACCATCTGCTGGCCGGGTTTGACTATCAGAAGATGAACTCGCATTTCCACTACCGTTACGCGTCGGCCACGCCAGGCATGGACATGCGCGATCCTGACTATAAGCAAATCAGCGAAGGCGCACTGGGGCTCTACACCGCCCAGAAGAATCGCCTCAGCTATCAGCAGAACGGTTACTACCTGCAGGATCAGGTGGAATTCGGTGGCTTAAATCTGTTGGGTAGCCTGCGCTACGACGATTACCGCTCCGTCACCACCGATTACCTGAAAAACGGGGATAAAGCCTGGGTATCGCAGGACCGCGTCACCAAACGTCTGGGCGCGCTTTACGCCTTCGATAACGGTATTTCACCGTTTATCAGTTATTCCGAAGGTTTTGCGCCGGTGTCACCGCAGGGAACGCTCACGGCAAAAGACGTCAAACCGACCACCAGCAAGCAGGTGGAAGGCGGGGTAAAATATCTGCTGGCTGAATACGCCACCACCTTTACCGCCTCGGTGTTTAACATCCGGCAGAAAAACGTTGTCACCTCCGATCCGGGCTTCCTGAATTATCGTCAGACCGGGGAAGTGGAATCCAAAGGGGCAGAGCTCTCCGCCATTAGCCGTCCGACGGACAACCTGACGCTGATTGCCAACTATGCCTACACCCATGCGATCAATACCGAAGATGATAAATACCAGGGTAAACGTCCAACTCAGGTGCCGGAGAACGCTTTCAATCTGTGGGGGGACTACACTTTCGAGAGTACGCCGCTGAAAGGGCTGATGCTGGGGGCTGGGGCACGCTACACCGGTCCGATGGAAATTTCACCGGCTAACGATGCGGGTAAACTGGGCGGCACCACGCAGTACGATCTGGCGGCCTCGTACCGGATGGGCGAAATCATGCCTTCGCTGGCGGGACTGACGCTTAAGGCGAGTATGCAGAACATCACCAATAAAGAGACGCTGACCTGCTACGACGCAACCAACTGCTGGATTGGGCGTGACAGGACGTATCAGCTAGGAGCGAGCTACAGCTTCTGACTGCCCGGTGGCGCTGCGCTTACCGGGCCTGCAAACCCAACGCAGGCCCGGTAAGGCGTAGCCGCCACCCGGCAATTCTCCCTTACTGCGCCGCAGATTTTACCGGCGCAGCCTCGTCATTCGCCGCAGGCTGATTCTCCGGCACGCTGTCACACGGTTTCTCTTTCGGACAAACCCGATCCAGCATTTTCAGCGTCACGCCATTACTCCAGCCGAACCCATCCTGCAGCGGATACTCGCCACCGCCGCCGCCCGTACCGGTTGTTGATACGTCATATTTCTCCACCAGTTTCTTCTCGCGGTCGTAAGTGTGCTGCACGTTCTTCAGGAAGCGCCAGGTGACATCCATCGCCACCTTATTCTGCCCGTAATTCTGCAATCCTTCCGTCGCCACCCACTGCAGCGGAGCCCAGCCGTTTGGCGCATCCCACTGCTGTCCGCTGTTGATAGTGGTGGTGGTAATGCCGCCCGGTTTCAACAGGCGCGCGGAGGTCGCCGCGGCAACTTTATCGGCACGCTCCTGCGACGCCGCCTTCACGTAGAGCGGGAAGAGAGCGGCCGCGGTAAGCTGATTACGCACCTTCTTACTCTTGAGGTCGTAATCGGCATACCAGCCCTGTTTATCATTCCACAGGTGATTCTCAATGGCTTTCTGACGCGCGGTTGCCAGCGCCTCGTATTGACTCGCCGCGGCGCTGTCGCCTGAATCCTGGCTTGCCCGCGCGAGCAGTTTTTCCATTTTAAACATCAGTGCGTTCAGATCGACGGGCACGATGCTGGTGGTGCGGATCGTGCCGAGTTTTTGCGGATCGTCCATCCAGCGGGAGCTAAAGTCCCAGCCCGAAGCCGCTGCGGAGCGCAAATCACGGTAGATCTCAGTCGCGGGTCGGTTAGGATTGTTTTTGGCGGTATTGACGTCGTCAAGCCAGGACTCGGGGCGCGGAGTATCGCGGTCATCCCAGTAGCGGTTGAGCACCGAACCGTCATCCAGCTTCACCACGCGCTGGTTAGCTTGCCCTGGCCGAAGAGAATCCACCCCCTCCATCCAGTAGGCATACTCTTTTTCCATCTGCGGGCGATATTTCTTTAGCGCATCGCTGTCGTGCGTCGCCAGCAGTTCCACCATCATGGAGAAGAACGGCGGCTGGGAGCGGCTCAGGTAGTAGCTGCGGTTGCCGTTGGGGATATGTCCAAAGGTATCAATCTCCCAGGCGAAGTTATCCACCATATCGCTGATTTTGTCCCAGTGGCCGCTTTCCGCGAGACCCAGCATGGTGAAATAGCTGTCCCAGTAGTAGACCTCGCGGAAGCGTCCGCCGGGCACAACGTAAGGCTTCGGTAACGGCAGCAGGGAATCCCATTTATTACTGGCTTTATCGGTGGTACGCGTCAGTACGGGCCAGAGGTCGTCAATATGCTCGCGTAAACTTTGTCCTGCGGGCGGAACATACTTTTCGCCTTCCGCAGGCAGCGTGAAGTTCATCTCTACAAAGTGGCGCAGATCAAAGCTGGACTGGGTGTGCTGCATCCGGTAATCCGCCAGGATCATCAGCGGATCGCTTTTGGGGACGGCATCAGCGAAGGTTTTCTGATCGGGAAACAGTTTGGCACTTTGCACATCATTAAAGAGAGGGCCAAGTAAAATATCGGGGGAGTTTTTCTGGAACGCAGGCTGTTCATCAGCATAACTCAATGTCGTCGCACCGAGCAGCGCGCCTCCCAGCGCGAGGTGCAAAAGAGCAGGGCGTAAAGTACGAGGTCTTATCATCTGTTCGTCTCCTGTATTCGCTCAGCAGCGTGACCGCTGTTATCAATCACCTGAAAACCTTAGACGAATATCGCCCGCTTCGCGTGTTCAATATCCCATTTTGCGCAGAACCAGACAATTTACCGCTTCGCCCGTCCGGTCCGGCCGGGAGAAATTTGTTGTGCAAATGAAATTAAAAGAATTATGCCTTTAAATAATCATATGTATTGCACGTTAAAATATACATAAACCTAATGAAATAAGAGTGTGAAGCGGGTGGTCTTTCTTCTCTTCATTACCGCAAGTTTTCTCTGCGGCGATCACACAAGTTAAAAAACATAATTGCGTTGTGAAAAAACATAATAGCACCGTTGAGGGTATTTGGTGGAAATGGCTGTGCTCGATATTTGGGTATTCACTTTTATAATCAGGATGGATTCTATGCAATTAAAGAAAACGGTAATTCTGATAAGCGCATTCTATTCCGGCGCACTTTTGGCGGCACAACCCTCAATGAACGTGGAAGAAAAGCTGGCGCAACTGGAAGCGCAAATTCAGGAGCTTAAACAGCAGCAGGCCGCCGCGACGCAGGCTGCGCCAGCCGTTGTGGTGCAGTCGGAAGAGCCGGTGAGCAAAACCGCTCCGCCAAAACTGACGCTCTCAGGGTTTGGTGATATTAAATTTTACGGTGATGTGGAATTTAATATGGATGCCGCCAGTAAAACGGGTAGCCTCACGTCTGTTAAGCAAAGTGCTAATAGTGACTGGGCGCCGGGCGATAAAGAACGCTGGGATATTAACGGGCGTATTTTATTAGGCTTTGATGGTTATCGTAAAATGGATAACGGCAATTTCGCCGGGTTCTCCGTCCAGCCGCTCGGCGACCTCGCCGGGAAAATGTACCTGGATGATGCGGTATTCTTCTTTGGCACTGAGAATGACTGGGAAATAAAAGTCGGACGCTTTGAGGCCTATGACATGTTCCCGCTCAATCAGGATACGTTTGTGGAATACTCCGGGAATACCGCAGACGATCTCTACAGCGACGGCTACGGCTATATCTATATGCTGAAGGAGGGGCGTGGGCGAACCGACAGCGGGGGCAACTTCCTGATGAACAAGACGCTGGATAACTGGTATTTTGAGCTGAATACCCTGTTTAAAGACGGCAGCGATTTGTATGTCGACCAGCGTTATCACGGTGCAGAACTTGAGAACGACAAAAATGTGGCCTACGTGCGCCCGGTCATCTCGTGGCAGAATGGGCCGTTTTCCAGCGCGGTTGCCATGGAGACCAACCTGGTCAACAACGCTTATGGCTATCGCAACGATGCCGGGCGCTGGGTAGACCAGTCAGAGAGAACGGGCTACGGGTTCACGATGACCTGGGACGGGCTCAAAACCGATCCGGAAAACGGAGTGGTCATGAATCTCAACACGGCTTATCTGGACGCGACGGGCGAAACCGACTTTACCTCAGCTATTAATGCCCTCTGGCGTAATTTTGAGTTGGGTTACATCTATGCCCATAACGAAATCGACGAGTTTAATACCTCAACGTTTGACGCAGAGTGTGAAAACGACTGCTGGATAACCGACCCGGGCGAGTATGACATCCATACCATCCATACCTCGTACCTGATCCCGAACGTCATGAAGATGAAAAACTTCAACATCTATCTGGGCGCGTATGCGTCATGGGTCAATGCATCCCCGAAAGAGGGTGACAATAAAAATGACGATCGCTACGGTGGTCGCGTGCGCTTTAAATACTATTTCTGATGTCCTGTCAGTCGGTCAGACCTCTTCCGGGGTCTGGCTGACTTCCCGAAGCGTGCCCGGCGCATGGCCGATGATGCGCTTAAATGCCCGGCTAAACGCCGCCTGAGACCCGTAACCGAGCCGCAGCGCGACGGTTTCAATCGGTTGATTTTCATGGCGAATATACTGAATAGCCAGTCGCATTCTGAGCTCGCTGAGATATTTTGCCGGCGTCGTCCCCGTCGCCGCCAGAAACCGTTCAGCGAACACGGAGCGGGAGGTGCCCGCTTCTTTCGCCAGATCCGCCACGCTCCAGTTCAGGCCCGGCTGCTGGTGCATGGCGTAGATGGCCCGGCTCAGACGCGGATCGCGTAAGACCTGCACCCAGCCCGTCGCTTTACCACAGCCTGCTTCAACCCAGCCCCGAACAATCAATGCCGCCACCACGTCAGCCAGACGGGCGAGGATCCCGGCAAACCCGACCTGACGCGTCATGGACTCGCGCTCCATCGCGGCCAGTAGCGGATGAATTTCCGGCCAGGTGGACATCAACCGGCTGACCATCATCACTTCCGGCATCGCTTTGATCAGCGGCTGCATGCCGCCCAGCTCAAAATCCATACACCCGCTAAAGATGATGGTGTTTTCGCTCTCCGGGCAGGGCTCACAGGTAATGGCACAGACCGAACTACAGATGGGCTCGCTGGGGAAAGCGTTGACTGGAGTGATGGTTGCCTTTTCGTCAGAGAGCAGGGCATGGGCATTACCGCCAGGAATAAACAGCGCATCGCCGCTGCTCAGTTCGAAGGTTGCACCGCTGTCCATTCGCAGCAGGGCGTTGCCGTGGCTCACAAAATGGAACTGCGCCTTGCCCGGTGCCTGGTGGAACGCGACGCCAAACGGTGCACTGGCTTCAATCCGGCGGTATTTCACCCCCGACAGACGCATGCCGCGTAAAAGTTCGCTGATCAAATCGGGTGACTGTGCGGTCATGGCGTAACTCCGGACGAATAATCAATAAGTGGAGATTATATGTCATAGATCGTCCAGGGTGAACCCTCTATGCTTTTGCGACAGTTGTCACACTTTTATAACGGGAGATCAACAGATGAATGCATGTGTCGAGGCGAGAGAGGCCGTCGCGCCTGCCAAACCCGCCTGGCGAGCCGTCTATTCACTGGGGCTGGGGGTTTTTGGTTTGATAACGGCGGAGTTCCTGCCCGCCAGTTTGCTGACGCCGATGGCCGCGAGCCTGGGCGTCAGTGAGGGGATGGCCGGGCAGGCCGTGACCGCCACTGCGCTGGTGGCGTTAGTCACCGGACTGCTGATCACCCCGGCGACCCGGAAAATCGATCGTCGCTGGGTATTGATGTTTTTCTCCGTGCTGCAAATTATCTCCAGCCTGCTGGTAGCCTTTGCGCCCACTCTGCACGTTCTGCTGATGGGGCGTCTGCTGTTAGGGGTTGCCATCGGTGGGTTCTGGGCGATGTCGACGGCCACAACAATGCGTCTGGTTCCGGCGGACAAAGTGCCGAAAGCGCTGGCGGTGATCTTCTCCAGCGTGTCGATCGCCACCGTGGTCGCGGCCCCGCTGGGGAGCTATCTGGGAAGCCTGATAGGCTGGCGCAACGTCTTTATTCTCTGCATTCTGCCGAGCATGCTGGCGCTGCTGTGGCAGATCTGGGTGCTGCCGTCCATGAAGCCAGAGAGTAGCGGTAGCCTTGGCACATTGTTCCGCGTGCTGCGCCGTCCTGGCATGATTGGCGGCATGCTGGCGACCATTCTGATCTTTAGCGGCCATTTCGCCTTCTTTACCTACCTGCGCCCGTTCCTTGAAACCGTCGGACAGGCAAATGTTGAAACCATTTCGCTGATCCTGCTGGGCTTCGGGCTTGCCAACTTTGTCGGCACCTCCATTGCCGGGCATCTGCTGGCCCGTAATCTGCGCCTGACGCTGGCCCTCGTGCCGTTCGGCATGGGCATACTCGCGCTGATGATGGTGGCGTTTGGTCATCTGGCGATGCTGGACGGATTACTGGTGGCGCTGTGGGGCTTTGCGTTCGGTCTGGTGCCGGTGGGCTGGTCAACCTGGCTTGCCACCACCGTTCCGGATGAAGCGGAAAGTGCCGGAGGGCTGCTGGTGGCGTCCATTCAGCTGGCGATTAGCGCTGGCGCGGCCGGGGGCGGGGTGGTGTTTGACCTCAACGGGGCCAGCGGCGTGTTTGCCGGAAGTGGTTTCCTGCTGGTGACGGCGATGGTCATTGTATTTATGGGCGTGAAGGTCAAAGCGGCGTGATTTTATGCCGGGTGGGTGCTTATCCCACCCGGCTTGAGGCTTACAGCCCTTTTTTATCCATCAGCACCGCCAGGTCCACCAGGCGGTTGGAGAATCCCCACTCGTTGTCATACCACGCCAGGATCTTCACCATGTTCCCGCCAATCACCAGCGTGGAAAGCCCGTCGATAATGGAGGAGCGCGGATCGCCCTGATAATCGCTGGAAACCAGCGGTTCATCGCTATACCCCAGAATGCCTTTCAGTGGCCCACTGGCTGCCGCACTGCGGAATGCGTCATTCACCTCTTCGGCAGTCACGTTACGGCTCAGGGTGACCGTCAAATCGACGATCGATACCACCGGAACCGGCACGCGCAGGGAATACCCGGTCAGCTTACCGTCCAGAGAGGGGATGACTTTGCCGAGCGCTTTTGCCGCGCCGCTGGAGTAGGGCACAATCGACAGCGCCGCCGCGCGTGCACCGCGCAGATCTTTTTCAGGCTGATCGTGCAGCGCCTGGCTGTTGGTATAGGCATGCGTTGTATTCATCAGGCCATGCTCAATCCCGAACTGCTGATGCAGTACCTGCGCGGCCGGAGCCAGACCGTTCGTGGTACAACTCCCGTTACTCACGACAACGTGCTGAGCCGGGTCATAGCGATCGTGGTTCACGCCCATGACGACGGTCAGATCGTCGTTCTTGCCGGGCGCGGAGATGATGACGCGCTTTGCACCACCGTGCGTGACGTGCACCGCAGCTTTTTCCCGCTCGGTAAAGAAGCCGGTGGCTTCAATTACCACATCCACGCCAGCTTCACGCCACGGAATATTTGCCGGATCGCGTTCGCTAAACACCACGATCCGCTGGCCATCAACCTGCAATGCGCCGTCAGCAGCTTCAACCGGTGCGGGCAATTTACCCAGAAGGGAATCGTGTTTCAGCAGGTGGGCGAGGGTTTTGCTGTCCGTCAGATCGTTAATGGCCACAATCTGAAGATCCGGGTTACCCAGCGCTGCGCGCAGGAAATTACGTCCGATACGGCCGAAACCGTTAATACCGACCTTAACCATGGTGCACTCCTTATCTCTGTTGTCTGGAGTCACTGTAGGCGTCAGGCCGATTGGCGTAAACGACAAAAAAGGATCAGATTACGCCATCCTGCGACAGTGGAAGCGCTGGCGGTACTCGCCCGGGGTAAGGTGGAGCTGTTTCTCAAACACGCGGCGCAGGTTAATGCTGGTACCAAACCCGCTTTGCTCAGCAATGCGCTCAAGGGAATCACGGGTTTGCTCAAGCAGCTGTCTGGCGGCGGCCAGGCGCGCTTCGGTTACGTAGCGGGCAGGTGGAACGCCTGCGTCCCGGGTAAAGACCCGGGTGAAATTGCGCGGGCTCATCGCCACTTTCTCGGCCAGATTTTCTACGCACAGGTCGGCAGTGAGGTTCTGTAGTATCCAGGCCTGCAGGTCGCTTATTGGCCCAGATGCGCCGGACGGCTGCAGGCTATAGCGGCTAAACTGCAGCTGACCGCCGGGGCGGCGCAGGTACATCACCATATCCTGCGCCACGTCGCGGGCGAGGGTGAAACCATAGTCATCCTCCACCAGCGCCAGAGTGAGATCAAACCCCGAGCTCACGCCGCCGGAGGTCCAGACGGGACCATCCTGAATATACAGTGGACCGCCTTCGACGCGGATAGCCGGATACTGGGTTTGCATGGTCTCCAGCAACCGCCAGTGGGTGGTTGCGCGACGACCATCCAGCAGGCCGCTCTGGGCCAGCAGCATCGCGCCGCCGCAAATGGAGGCTATCCGCCGGGCATGCGGCGCAGCAAGGTGCAGCCAGTCCACTACCGCCGTGCTCTCCTGCTCGTTCATCCCGCGTCCGGTGATGATAATGGTGTCCAGCGGTTCACGCGGATCCAGTTCAGGCAGACGATAATCCGCCAGCAGATTCAGGCCGGACTGACCGTGGATCACCTGGTGCGGCTGCGTGGTGGCGATAATAATGCGGTAGCGGGGGTGCGCAAGCCCTTCCGGGTGCAGCCGGTTAGCCTGCATCAGAATGTCGGCGATACCGGCGGCTTCAAACAGCATGCCGCCGTCAGGGACGATAATTAAGATCTTCTTCATGTCCTGAAAAGTACCTTTATCACAGAATAAGTCAAGCCGCGCGTGGGCCTCTGTTTCTGGCAAAGCAAAGCGATTTAAGTTCTTTGTCATTTCAGACGTTATCCCCGATCGTCAGGGTAGTGTCTCTGGCGAAACGGCGTCTGAAGGAATGGGTAAACGAAGATCTCTCTATTTGCATCCGCAACAGCGCGATCGCATCCACCATCTTGCATCAGGATTTCTGTGGCGAAGCGAATTGCCCACATGGCTGCTGATCCTGACGATTTACGCTGGCTGGTTTACCACGCTGACGTTCTGGCAAACGCTCGGCCTGCTGCCCGCCACGCTGCTGCTTATCTGGTTTACCGCCTGGTACATGTCCCTGCAGCATGAGTTGATCCACGGGCATCCCACGCGTTTTGCTTGGCTTAACCAGCTGTTTGGCACGCTCCCGCTGGCGGTCTGGTATCCCTATGGCCTGTACCGGGATTCCCATCTGGCGCATCATCGTCACGACAGTCTGACCATCCCGGTGGATGACCCGGAGTCGTACTATTTTACAGAGGCGAGCTGGGCGCGCTTTTCTCCCTGGCAGAAGCGCATGATCCAGGCCCGCAATACCTTCTGCGGGCGGATAGTGCTGGCACCGCTGCTTGATATTTTGCAGACGCTGGGGATCGCCGTGGCGGCCTTTCGTCAGCGTCAACGGCGGGCGATGGCGATGTGGCTGGTTCACGCTGTGCTTCTGGCGGCGCTTTTCACCTGGATGGCGCATAACGGCTTTTCACCCGTCTGGTTTGTGCTGGCGGTAAGCTATCCGGCGCTGGCGCTGACCAAGGTCCGTTCCTTTTACGAACATCGCGCGGCGGACGATCCGCTGGCGCGTTCCGTCATTAACGAGGCTGGGCTATTCTGGCGGGTACTGTTTTTAAATCTCAACTACCATTCCATTCACCACGATTTACCGGGCGTTCCCTGGTATGGGTTACAGACGATCTACCACCAAAACCGCGAGGCGTACCGGCAGCGTAACCACGGTTTTGTGGTCAGGGGCTATGGCGAATGGCTACGCCAGTTCTTGACCCGGCCAGTGGCGGTCACCGTTCACCCCGGAACACAAGAGGAAAGATATGAGTAACCTGCTGGCGTTTCCCATGTATGCCGTTGATCGCGCCGACACTCGCGCGCTCTGGCTGGCGGTACAACAACGTCTGGCCGACCGGGGCGTGTACGTTGAGCGTGTCCCCCGCTGGCCCGAATCGGACCTGCTGAACCACTGGCAGCAGCCGGCGCTGATTCTCAGCCAGACCTGCGGCTACCCGCTGGTCACGCAGCTCCCGGAGGTGCAGGTGGTGGGCTGTTTTCACTACACGGCAGCGGGATGCGAAGGGAGCCACTACCGCAGCTTTCTGGTGACGCGCTCGGAGGATCGGCCTCTTACGCTGGCGGATTTTCGCGGACGCCGGGTGGTCTGTAATTCTCCTGACTCGCAGTCCGGCTATCACGCGCTGCGAAAAAAAGTGGCACCGTGGGTGACCCGCGACCCTTTCTTTTCGCAAACGTCATTCAGCGGCAGCCACCGTCAGTCGCTGATTGACGTCAAACGCGGCAAGGGTGATATCGCCGCTATCGACTGTGTCACCTGGGCACTCCTGCAGCGTCATGAGCCGGAAGCGTTGGCGGGTCTGACGGTGATTGACCAAACTCCGCTAACGCCGGGCCTGCCCTTAATCACGTCGCCTCATACACCTCCTGACGCGCTTAACGCCATCCGCGATGCGCTTCACGCGCTGGTAACCGTCCCGGAGCACCGGGCGGTCTGTGATGCGGTGCTGATCGGCGGGTTTAGCGTGGTCACGCGCCAGGCTTATGCGTTATTGTCCGCGTGATAAATCTCCTGCGCGTCGGTAAAACAGCGCAGCGCCAGGGAGGAGAGGGGTTTTTGCCTGCGCATTATCAGGCCGATGGGCGCCTCAATGTTCGCGTCGGCGATGGGGACTATCCTGAAATGGTTGTTTAGCGCCTCAAGCCCGTTGTTCAGCGGCATCACGGCGCAGCAAACGCCGCTCTGAACCGCCTGAATGATCTGGAACGTAGAGTCGCTCTCGAAAACGGATCTGGGTTCGATTCCGGCGGCGGCAAAGCTGGCCTCCATATGCGCCCGGTAATGCATCCCTTTTGTCAGGAACCCCAGCGGAAAATCCGTCAGGTCCTGCCAGGTCAGCGGCGTCGGGTCCAGCTGGAAATGACGAATATCATGCAGCAGGCCCATCTTCGTCTCAGGCAACTGAATAATGTCAAACAGGCTGGTATCGATGCTGTTGAGATAGCAAATACCCAGCTCCAGCTGGTTGCGGCTGACGCCATCGGCAATGTGTGCAGAGGACATGGAATAGAGGCTGTAGGTCAGCTCCGGGTATTTTTGCGTCAGCTGGCGGATAAAGATCATCGGATCGACGCTCGCCAGCGGAACCATCCCCAGGCGTAATTCACCCACCACCTGGCCTTTGCACAGCGCGGCTTCCGCCTGTAGTCCGTCGTGAGCGGCAAGCAGAGCACGCGCCCACGCCAGGATCCGTTCGCCCTCTGGCGTAAAACCCTCAAAGCGCTGTCCGCGCGCAATCAGCACCAGACCGAGCTCCTCTTCCAGGTTGCGGATGCGCATGGAGAGGGTCGGCTGGGTGATGTTGCACTGCGAGGCCGCTTTACCAAAATGACGGGTCTCGTCGAGCGCAATTAAGTATTTTAACTGTTTAATATCCATGGATGACTCTTCGCGAACAGCCTTACAGCATTCGGATCTCTTTCGAGCGCAGGATGATGCGAACCGGAACGGATTTGTAAGACGGTGTACCGCTGTCCTTATCCAGATAATCGAGCGGCACCAGCACGTTGGCCTCCGGGTAATAAGCCCCGACTGAACCCCGCGCGATGTGGTATGCCACTACGGTAATGTCTTCCAGACGCTGAACGCTGCCGGGCAGGGCGGTTTCGATATCCACGCGGTCGCCGTGTTCCAGCCCTGACAGGGCCATATCCTCTTCGTTCATAAACAGCACGTCGCGGCGGCCAAACACGCCACGGTAGCGGTCGTCCAGAGCATAAATGGTGGTGTTGTACTGATCGTGGCTGCGCAGCGTAATCAGACGCAGAACATGCTCGCCTTCACCGCTGGCGTTCTCGTGTACGCCGTCGAATACGGAGAACATCGCTTTTCCCGTCGCCGTTGGCCAGACGCGTTTCGTTGGGGGAAGCGGCATACGGAAGCCGCCCGGAATACGGATCCGCGCATTGTAGTCCTCAAAGCCCGGGATGGTCTGCTCGATCAGATCGCGGATACGGTCGTAATCTTCAACCAGCGTCATCCAGTCCACGCGAGTCTCCTGCAGGGTGGCTTTCGCCATGCCGGCGACGATGGCGGGTTCTGAACGGAGTAACGGTGAGGCGGGTTTCAGCTTGCCGGAGGAGGCGTGCACCATCGACATGGAGTCTTCGACGGTGATGGACTGACGACCGGTGGCCTGAACATCCAGCTCGGTACGGCCAAGGCACGGGAAAATAAACGTCTCTTTACCCACCAGAAGATGGGTACGGTTTAGCTTAGTGCCAACGTGAACACTCAAATCAAGGTTACCCATTGCCGGGAAGCCGTTCTCGTGATCGGGCATCGCGACGGCAAAGTTACCGCCGAGGCAGATAAGCGCTTTCGCCCGACCGTCGATCATGGCCTGGGTCGCCTGCACCGCATCATGCCCATGGTGAGAAGGGGGCTCAAAGCCAAACACCTCTTTCAGACGGTTCAGGAAGGCCGGGGTGGGCTTCTCGCTAATCCCGACGGTACGGTTCCCCTGAACGTTAGAGTGGCCGCGAAGAGGGCATATTCCCGCACCGGGCTTGCCGATATTTCCGCGCAGAAGCAGCACATCAGCGATCAGCCGGACGTTTGCCGTGCCTTTATTGTGCTGGGTAATCCCCATCCCGTAGGTAATGATGGTGGCGTTGGATTTCGCATAGGCCTCGGCCACCTTTTTGAGCGCAGCCTGGCTGAGCCCGGACTCGCGCTCAATGTCATCCCAGCGCGTCTGCGCGATATCGGCGGCAAAGTCATCAAAGCCCTGGGTGTGTTCTGCGATAAACGTGTGGTCGAGCACGTTACCGCGTTCGGCCTCCATTTCCAGCAGGTGTTTGGCCATACCTTTCAGCGCGGCGGCATCGCCTCCGGCCTTCACCTGGAAGTAGGTCGAGGCGATGTCCGTTGAGCTATAGGTTGCCATTTCAATGACGCTCTGCGGGTCAGCAAAACGTTCCAGGGCGCGCTCGCGTAACGGGTTAAAGACGATAATCGGCACGTTGCGTCGCGCCAGCTCATGAAGCGTACCCATCATCCGCGGATGGTTCGTGCCGGGGTTATGGCCGATGGAGATCACCAGCTCGGTGTTATCGAAGTCGTCCAGTGAGACGGTGCCTTTCCCGATCCCGATGGAGCGGGGTAGACCGACGCTGGTGGCCTCGTGACACATATTCGAGCAGTCGGGGAAGTTATTGGTGCCGTATTCGCGTGCAAACAGCTGGAAAAGATACGCCGCTTCATTAGAGGCTCGCCCGGAGGTATAGAACTCGACCTGGTCCGGTTCAAGCTCGCGCAACACCTCGCCGATACGTTGAAACGCCTCGTCCCACTCAACCGGCTTGAACGTGTCGCTTGCCCGGTCATAGCGCAGAGGATGCGTCAGACGACCATACCCTTCAAGCTCAAAGTCAGATTTAGCCAGCAGAGAAGAGACGGTGTTTTCCGCCAGGAACGCGGGGGTAACGCGTTTGCTGGTGGCTTCCCAGGTTACCGCTTTGGCGCCGTTCTCACAAAACTGGAAGGTCGATTTGTGTTCTTTATCGGGCCACGCGCAGCCCGGGCAGTCAAAACCATCAGGCTGGTTGGTGCGCAGCAGCGTGGCGGGGGCATCAAAGGTATCCATCTGGGTTCGTACCGCAATGGCTGTCGCTTTTAGCGCACCCCAGCCGCCGGCAGGGCCATCATAGTGTCTGATACCGGGAACTGAGCGTCTTTTCTTGTTCATACCTACTCCTGACTTGTTCGGTCATACCGCGCCTGCGCCCGTCAATCCACTGCAAAGGGCAATAAGTTAAAGCAATGAGGGTTGGGTGGGGAAGTGCACGCGACGCAACATAATTGCTTATCTTAAATGCTATTTATTACAGCGGCTTACTTGACAGGCGGCTTAAATATTTAATGAAATTATAACGTTTTTTTATCATTTTAATAATAAATTATATCTATCATCCAGTAGGTGGGGTAGATAGCGGTGGGCGAGGAAGGATGTAGCACCGATAAAATTTCGAATGAAGGCTCAGGTCGATCAGAAACAGAAATGCCACGGCTGGCAGGGGGTATAGCACCTTCAGGATTAAAATAGGGACCTGAATGTTTATTCTGGCTTAATGATTAATGACTGTTTTGAAGTCTTATGCGGTAATTATCACAGCGTGAAATATAAAGTTATTTTGAGTAGTAAAATTAACGCCCGCGTCATAAGTGAAATAGGCGTCCTGCGAGCGGGCAGTACGGTTAATATTAAAGATACCCTGTTAGTGCAACAAATAATTCATCGGCGATATATTGTTTTGACATCACCAATAGGAGAATTCTACTAATTATGGTAGTGGCGATAATAGCTTTATTGCGTTAATGAAAGTCGTTCTCTTTTGTGTTTTTTATTTTTACAACAATAACTTACGTCTGTGTGTGGAGTGAAAATAAGTGAAAGTAGGCCATATCGGGTTTTTTTATCAGATAAATCCTATAATGTTTCGACTGCTTCATTAACCGCCACTTACGTAGCGGTAAATATTGAATTGATGCGAAGCTCATGTAAACTTGTTTACCGTTTGTCAAAATATGTCAGGAAGACGCTGGGCCTTATTCTGAAAGGTTCGTGCGGTAGCTATGCCCTCAAAATAGTAACACCCCGAAATTATCCTGACTATTTTAACAATAGCACCTAAGTCAAATTTCATCCCCTTATCTCCATTATCGAAATATCGCTACGGAAAAGCATATGAAAATGCGCGTACTGTTTTCACTTCTGTTTGTCATGGCGGTGGCGGGCTGTAAAGCGCCACAGAAACCTGCAATCAACGACGACACGATCGTGACCAGTCAGGTCAACGGTGTCACCTTAACGCACCGTCACGCCGTGTTGCCGCCGACGGAATTCACTCCGCTCAACGAGCCTTATCGTGCCATGTATCCGGCTTCCCTGATGAGCCGTCCTGACTTTGGCGGAAAGGTTATCCGTACGCTGGAAACCGGAAAAACCTACGTGGTGCTGGGTCAGGTTGAACACTACTGGATGGCGCTTGCCGATGAGGGTAATGACCAGCTGATTGGTTACGTCCCGATGCGTGCAGTTATCAAAGCCGACCAGTATGAAGCGACCGTCCGTAAACAGGCCATTCGTCCTAAGGCGCGTAAAAAAGCGACCTGCGTTGATGTCGATGGCAACAGCAAAGCCTGCAAAGACAGCGCTAACGGTACCTGGATCCTGAACTAAACGGCTTTCGTGGGCGTATTTTTATGAATAATAAAAATTTTCATAAGCTGTGGTTGGTCTTTTACGCGGCGGTTTTCGCCCTTGTGAGTGGTTGTACGTCGTCTTCACACAGCGACCCCTCCCGCTACAATCTGCAGTTTCAGGCTCATCCACAAATCAATGATTCTGCGCCGCTTAAAGTCCGTGTGCTGTTGTTGAAATCCGATGCGGATTTCATGTCCAGCGACTTCTATTCCCTGCAGAACAACGCGTCAGCAACCCTTGGCGCGAATCTGCTGAACAGCGATGTGTTCTTCCTGATGCCGGGACAGCTGTCGAAAACCCTCAGCGGTCAGAGCGATCCCGAGGCTCGCTACATCGGCGTGATGGCGGAATATCAGAAGCTGGATGGTAAAAAATGGCGCGTGTCTCTCCCTCTGCCTGTGCCAGGCGAAAATCATATCTACCAGTTCTGGAAATGGTCCGCGGATGAACTCCAGGCCAACGTTTTTCTCGACGTAAATGGCATTCGGGTCATCAGCCAGTAACGCGCTTCACAACAGGAAACACATCATCATGACGAAAGCAGAAAAGGTCGTCTGGACCGAAGGCATGTTCCTGCGTCCACACCATTTTCAGCGGACTGAAAGTTATCTGCTCAACCACGTTCGTGAATGGGGTGCGTTGCAGCGTTCCTATCTTTGGGGCTTTCTTGATGTTGAACTCGACGAAGCGATGCTTCGTCAGGGATGCATTGCCCTGAGCTACTGCAGTGGGCTTCTGCCAGACGGGACCTTCTTCCAGGTGCGCAACGGACGCAATGGTCCTGTGCCGCTTAAAATCCCTGACAATCTCACCAACGAAAAGGTGGTGCTCGCGCTGCCGGTACGTCGTGGCGAGCGGGAAGAGGTGATCTTCAGCGAAGAGCCGGCCTCGCTGGCGCGCTTCATCGCGTTCGAGCAAGAGGTCGAAGACGACAACGCCATGTCGGTGGGGGATGCCACCGTACAGTTTGGCCGCCTGCGCCTGACGCTGATGCTGGAAAAGGATCTCACGGCAGAATGGACCGCCATCGGCGTGGCGTTTGTCACTGAAAAACGCCACGACAACCACGTCCGGCTCGATAACAGCTACATCCCGCCGATGCTGAACGCCAATAACAGTCCGCAGATCTACAGCATGATTAACGATCTGCACGGCTTACTGGTGCAGCGCAGCCAGCAGATCGGCGGCCGTCTGCGCCAGCCTGGCCGTTTTAACACCTCGGAACTGATTGAATTTACGTTACTGTCGCTGGTGAACCGTCATCTTGGCGAGGTTTCGCATTTAAAAACGCTGCCGCTGCTGCACCCGGAAACCCTCTGGCGCAGCTGGCTGCCGTTTGCGTCCGAGCTTGCCACTTGGACCCCGCAACGGACCACGGAGAGCGTGCTGCCGGTCTACGATCACGACGATCTGGCGAACTGCTTCAGTAAGCTGATGCTGATGCTGCGTCAGGGGCTGTCGCTGGTGATGGAAGACCACGCTATTCAGCTGCCGCTTAACGAGCGCTCGCATGGTCTTAACATTGCCACCGTTCCTGAAACCAGCATGGTACGCGAGTTTGGCTTCGTGCTGGCCGTCAAAGCGAATGTGCCCGGCGAACACCTGCAAACCCATTTCCCTGCGCAGATGAAAATCGCGCCGGTTTCGAAAATCCGCGATCTGGTCCAGCTTCAGCTGCCGGGCATTATGCTGCGCGCCATGCCGGTCGCGCCGCCGCAGATCCCGTGGCATGCAGGCTACAGCTATTTCGAGCTGGAGAAGGGCAGCGAGCTGTGGCACGAGATGGATAAGTCCGGCGCCTTCGCCCTGCACCTGGCAGGGGAGTTCCCGGGGCTGGATATGGAGTTTTGGGCCATCCGTAGCCCGACAGAATAATAAAGCGAGCGCTTAATATGCAGGAACGACAGGATACCGGCAGTGATGCCGCGTTTACCGGAGCCAGTAGCAACAATCAGCTGGTGGCGGCCGCTAATCCGCTGCTCAATGCGATTCCGCAGATCCGTCATTCGGTTTCACATGACGATCAGGTGGCGTTACGCCAGCGCCTGATCGATGAGATTCGCCGTTTTGAAGTCCGCTGTCAGCAGGCGGGGCTACCCTACGAAGTGATCGTCGGGGCGCGTTACTGCCTTTGCACGGCGCTGGATGAGGCCGCTGCGCTTACCCCCTGGGGCAGCAGCGGCGTCTGGTCAAGCAATGGCCTGCTGGTGACGTTCCATAACGAAACCTGGGGCGGCGAGAAGTTTTTCCAGCTGCTGGCGCGTCTGTCGCAGAACCCGCGCGAACATATCCTCCTGCTGGAGATGATCAACTACTGCCTGCTGCTCGGTTTCGAAGGGCGTTACCGTGTGCTGGACAATGGTCGCACCCAGCTTGAGACCATCAAGCAGCGGCTGTGGCAGATGATTCGCGGCGTGCGGGGCAGCTATCCGCCACCGCTGTCTCCCCACCCGGAAGATCGCCCGGTGCTGCGTAAGCTGTGGCGGCCGATGGTTCCCCTGTGGGCCTGCGTGGCGCTGGCCGGGTTTATCGCCTGCCTGTTTTATATCGTCCTTAACTGGCGTCTTGGCGATAACACCAGTCCGGTCCTGGCGAAGATTTATCAGTCCCAGTTGCCGGAAACCACCATTCAGCAACCGGCCCGTCAGTTGCCCGCAGTGCTAAACCTGCGCGGCTTCCTGAAGCCTGAAATCGAGGCAGGTCTGGTCGCGGTAAAAGATGAAGCGGATCGCAGCGTCGTTATCCTGAAAGGAGACGGGCTGTTTGCCTCCGCCTCGACGGTGGTGCGTGACCGTTATGAACCGGTTATTAACCGCATAGCGCAGGCGATGAACAACGTCAGCGGCAAAATTCTGGTGGTGGGATACAGCGACAACGTTCCAATCCGCAGCGCGCGCTTCGCTTCCAACTATGAGCTTTCTCTGGAACGCGCCCGCTCGGTACAGAAAATGCTGCAAGGAAGCCTCTCTCAGCCAGACCGCGTGAAAGCGGAAGGGCGGGGTGAGATTAACCCGGTAGCACCGAACACGACGCCGGAAAACCGCGCCCGTAACCGCCGTGTGGAAATTACTCTGCTGGTGTCGCCTGAAAACACTCAGGCTGAGCTGAACGGATTGCCGCAAGGAAACTAAGGATGCTGACTACACTTCTTTCCATTCTGACCAACCGCATTCTGTGGAGCTTCCTGGGCGTAACCGCGCTTGCGGCGGTGATCTGGATGATTGGTCCGCTGTTGTCCATTGTGGATACCCGGCCCCTGGAATCTGAACAGAACCGCATTATCAGTATTGCTGTGGTCTATCTGCTCTGGGCGCAGGGACACATTCTGCCGCGTCTCTATAACGCCTGGCTGAACCGCAAGCTGATGGATAAGCTCAACGAGAACACCACCAGCCCGGAAGTGGCGGATCCGCAGAAACGCCTGAACAGCGAGGAGCAAATCCTTGCCAGCCGTTTCGATGAAGCTGCGCAGATGCTCAAAAAAGCGCACTTCAGCAAAGCAGGACAGGGCGCCCAGTGGACGCAACGCTTCAGCACGCAATACCTGTATCAACTGCCGTGGTACGTCATTATTGGCGCACCGGGCTCCGGTAAAACCACGGCGCTGGTTAACTCCGGACTGCAATTCCCGCTGGCTGACCGTTTCGGTAAGACCGCGCTGCGCGGTATCGGCGGTACGCGCAACTGCGACTGGTGGTTCACCAACGAGGCTGTGCTGCTCGACACGGCGGGCCGCTATACCACACAAGAAAGCGAGCAGGTGCAGGACGCCGGTGAATGGCTGCAGTTCATGGGGTTACTGCGTAAGTACCGTCGTCGTCAGCCGATCAACGGCGTCATTGTCACCATCAGCATCTCTGATCTGCTCACCCAGTCTGCGGAGGCGTCACGCCAGCAGGCGGTGAATCTGCGCCAGCGTCTTTCTGAGCTGCACGAGCAGCTGGGTATCCGCTTCCCGGTTTACGTGATGGTCACCAAAGCTGACCTGCTCAAAGGTTTCCGTGCGTGGTTTGCCGACTACGACAAAGCGCAGCGGGACCAGATTTGGGGCTTTACGCTGCCGTGGGAGCAGACTAAACACGCCGATTACGACCTGATGGGCAACTTCCAGCAAGAGTTCTCGCTCTTGCAGCAGCGCCTCGATGCCGGGCTGCCGGAAACCATGCTGAAAGAGCATGACGCGAAAACCCGTGCCGAAGCGTATCTCTTCCCGCAGGAGTTCGCCGCATTGCGTCCCCTGCTGGCGGATTACCTGAGCACGGTCTTCGCCCGCTCCAACTTTGAAACCGAGTTCTCTCCGCGTGGGATCTACTTTGCCAGCGGCACCCAGGAAGGGATGCCGTTTGACCGCGTCATGGGCGAACTGAACCGTGCGCTCTCTCTGCCGGAAGGGGGAGAGAGTGATAACTGGGATTCGGTAAGTAAAGACGCGCCGATCCCTGGGGCGAAAGGCCAAAGCTTCTTTATTAAAAACCTGCTGCAAAACGTCATTTTCCAGGAAGCCGGCATTGCCGGAGAAAACCGCTGGTGGGAACTGCGTAACCGGGCGGTGATCTGGTCCGGCTATGCGGCGCTGCTGGCCCTGCTGGTGATACTCGGCGGACTGTGGCTGACCAGCTATGCCAAAAATAAGGCCTATCTGGAAGAGGTGGATGCGAAGGTGCCGCTGCTGGATCAGCAGAGCAAAGCCTTGCAGAACCAGCCGCAGCGCGATCTGTTCGATCTGCTGCCGCTGATGAATGGTCTGGTTGATCTGCCAAAAAGCGATGCGTTTGATGTAAACGATCCGCCGGTTTCGCGTCGCATGGGGCTCTACCGCGGAGATGACGTCAGCGATGCCTCTCAGTCTCTGTACCAGAAAGCGCTGGATCAGCTGCTGTTGCCAGCGGTCGCCATGCACATCACCACCTGGCTTCGCAACGATAATGGCAGCGACGTGGAGTACAGCTATGAAGCGCTGAAAGCCTATCAGATGCTTTACCAGCCGAAGCACTACGACGGCAAATTCCTGCATTCATGGGTGATGCTCAATCTGCAGCGCAACCTGCCGCAGAACGTGACGAAAGCGCAGCTGCAGCAGCTTGAATGGCACCTGACGCAGCTGCTGGAGCCGAAAATTCAGGCTTCGCCGTACGCGCAGGACGCGTCCCTGGTGGCGCGTGAACGCGCGCTGATCAATCAGCAGCCGTTATCCACTCGCGTGTATGGTCGTCTTAAGCGTCTGCTGGAGCATGATGAAAACCTTAAGCCGGTCTCCCTTTCCGACCTGGGCGGACCGCAGAGCGAGCTGGTGTTTTCACGCAAAAGCGGCAAGTCGGTAAGCGACGGCGTGCCGGGTCTTTATACGCCAGACGGTTACTGGAAAAGCTTTAACAGCCAGATCGACAGCGTGACCACCGCACTGCATGAAGACGACGCCTGGGTGTTGGGCGCCGCGACGGCGCAGGAGGATAAACAGCAGATCGACAACGCCGTGCGTCAGCTCTACATGCGCGACTTTATCGCTACCTGGGATCGCTTTCTCGCCGACATTCAGCTTAACAACAGCGCCGATCTTTCCCAGCGCATCAACACAGCGCGTCTGCTCTCAGGCGCAAACTCACCCCTGCGCCGTCTGGTGCAGAACCTGAGCCAGGTGCTGACGCTGTCGCGCGATACGCCAGCCCCGGAAAACGCCGGTAAAGCGCAGGCGCAGAGCAACCGTGCCACCCGCACGCTGGAAGCGCTGTTCAGCAATAATGACACTGCCCCGACGCAGGCCGCAGCCGTTACCCAGGCCCCGGAACAGCTGGTGACGGACCACTACGCCCCGATGATTGAGCTGGCCCAGCCGCTGGAGAAGGGGGGCAAGACCATCGTCTTTGATGATTTTCTTAAGCAGGTGGATGAGCTTTATCGTTACCTGACCGCCGTACAGGATGCCGCCAACAGCGGCATGCCAGCGCCGGGCGGCGAGGCGATCAGCCGTCTGCAGGCCAGCGCCGGTCGTCTGCCGGGTGGGCTGCAGACCATGTTCAGCAATATGGCGGTAGGTGCCAGCAGCGATACCCAGCGCCGCGATCTGGAGAACGTACGTAAGCGGATTAACGTCGAAGTGGGCGGGTTCTGCCGCCAGGCCATTGCCGGGCGTTATCCGCTGGTGCGTAGCGCCAGCACGGAAGTTACCCCAGACGACCTCGCCCGCATGTTTGCGCCAGGTACCGGGCTGATGGACACCTTCTTTCGCGACAACCTGACCAATAAAGTCGATACCACCCAGCCAAACTGGCGCTTTATGCCGGGCATCGACGGTAAAACGCTGCCGGGAAGTGAAGGGCTGCTGAGGCCGTTCCAGCAGGCCCAGTCGATTCGCGACGCTTTTTTTGCGAATGGTGCCACCACGCCGTCTTTCAAGGTCACGGTACGCACCGTGCGAATGGATAACACCATCCTGAACCTGACGCTGGACGTTGACGGCCAGCTGCTGCGCTACAGCCACGGTCCGCAAGCCGTTCAAATCATGAACTGGCCGGGGCCGGGCGGCACCAACCAGGTCCGCATGCAGTTGGGGCTAGCTAACGGCAGCACGGCGACGCTGGTGACCAACGGTGCCTGGGCACTCAACCGCTTTTTCGACAAAGCGAGCACCAGCCCGGGCGCCGGTAGCCTGAGCCGTCAGGCCACCTTCAACGTCGACGGACATCAGGTCACGCTGGAGTTTGCGCCAAACAGCATTCGCAATCCGTTCCAGCTACCCCGTTTCTCATGCCCATAACCGCAAGGACAGCCGTATGACGAATACCCCTGCGATGAACCGTTACAGCTGGTATGGCAAATTACCCAGCGCCGGAGATTTCCTGCAGCGCCGCTTTCCTGACACCTTACAGCGCCAGTGGTCGCACTGGTTCCAGGTTGGCCTGCTTGCCTGGCAGCAGGAAGAGCAGCGTAGCGGAGAACGCCCGTTCACCAAAGCGCCGGTGTGGAATTTTGTTGTCCCCCCAATGCTGGGCAGCCAGATGATCCAGATGGGCTGCCTGCTGCCCGGTCGGGACAGCGTTGGCCGACAATACCCGGTGTGCATCCAGCTGAGCTTCGCCCCGTCAGAGTGGTCGACCAGCCTGCTCAGCCAGGCGGAAAGCTGGTATCAGCAGATAGGTCGTCTGGGACTGCACGCGGTGCGCAACAGTTTTTCCGCCTCGCAGCTGGATGAGATGCTGATGTCCATTCCGGCTCCGCAGCCCGTCGAGCCGCAAAAGCGTTCCGACATCCTTGACGTGATTGGCTATGACGAGGACGGTCAGAGCACGCTGGGCTGGCCGCAGGCGGCAGAGTGTTTTGACCCGCTGCGTCAGACCAGCTACTGGTGGACCAACCGCTGCGACGGTTACCCGCTGTACACCCATGTCCACAGCGGCAACTTTACCGGGCAGCTTTTCACCCTGCTGTTCGACCCGGCAGGGGGCGCCCGCCCGGGACGTCACGGTCTTTATCCGCCCATGTTTGAATAAGCAGGGATCTCATGAATATCGAAGAATTTCTCGCGCCCATAAGCCCGGATAAACCCTGTGGCGACAATCTGGAATACGACGCTGACTTCCAGGTGATGAACCAGGCAAGCCAGGGGAAAGCGGAACAGCAGTTTGGCGACACCATTATCCCGGCAGAGCCTGCTGACTGGAACACGGTAGAAAAATACGCCACCAGCCTGCTGGCGCGCACGAAAGATTTGCGCGTGATGCTGGCGCTAACCCATGCGTGGACACGCCGCCGCGGGCTGGCAGGCTACGCAGACGGGCTGCTGCTGGTGCAGGAGGCGCTCGCGCGCTACTGGGAGCCGCTCTATCCGCTTCTGGAGGAGTATGGCGAAACCGACCCGTTCTATCGGATTAATGCCCTGGCGGGGCTGAGCGATAAATCTGAACTCACCATTGCGGTACGCAACGCCTCGCTGCTGCGTTCAAACGGCGATGAAATTTCGCTGCGGGACGCCCAGGCACTGCTGGACGGCAGTAAAACTGAATGCCCGGACTATCCGGGGGGCCGTCCAAGATTGATTGACGAACTGGCCCGCGGTGACCAGCCAGGGACTGCCGCGGTAATCGTGATTAACGAGCGGTTGCTGGCCATCCGCGCGCTGCTCACCGGGTATCTCGGTGAAAGCGGTGTACCCGAGATGGAGCAACTGCTGAAGACCACAGGACTGGTCGCCAGTGCCTGTCAGGTGACCGACATCAGCAAGCTGTTGCCGGGCCGTGAGGCGCAGGCTGAACCGCAAGCCGATCATCAACCTGCGGCAACGCAACCCGCTCAGCCGGTTACCGACTGGCGCAGCGTGCAGGTCACCAGCCGTGCCGATGCGCAGCTGATGCTGGAAAAAGCAAAACAGTATTTTGCGCAGTACGAACCGAGCCACCCCGCACCGCTGATGATTGAACGGGTGCAGCGGCTGTCAGAACTTAACTTTATGGACATTATTCGCGACCTGGCGCCAGACGGCGTTAACCAACTGGAAAATATCTTTGGACGCCGCGAATAACGCGTCCAGGCATTATGACGACAGGCATGGAGCCTGCCGTTTCACCTTCACCGCGCATCTTTGATGGAGAACATCATGGCAATGAGTAACAGTGGGCAGAAATTCATCGCACGTAACCGTGCCCCCCGCGTGCAGATCGAGTACGACGTAGAGATCTACGGTGCAGAACGTAAGATTCAGCTGCCGTTTGTGATGGGCGTCATGGCCGATCTGGTCGGTAAACCGGTGGAAAACCTGCCGGCGGTCGACGATCGCAAATTCCTTGAAATCGACATCGACAACTTTGACGAACGCATGAAGGCGCTGAAGCCGCGCGTGGCGTTCCAGGTAGATAATACCCTTACCGGCGAAGGTAAGCTCAACGTCGATCTGACCTTCGACAGCATGGACGACTTCCTGCCGGACGCGGTGGCCCGCAAGGTGGAGCCGCTGAACAAGCTGCTGGAAGCACGTACTCAGCTCTCCAACCTGCTGACCTACATGGACGGCAAAAACGGCGCGGAAGAGCTGATCGCAAAAATTCTGCAGGATCCGACGCTGCTCAAATCTCTGAGCCAGTTGCCGAAAAATGACGACAGTGCGAAAGGTAGCGAGGAATAATCGATGAGCAACCAGACTCAACAACATGAGCAGCAGGCGGGTCAGGCCTTCAGCCAGGATGAATTCAGCGCGCTGCTGAACAAAGAGTTCCGCCCGAAAACCGATCAGGCGCGTTCTGCCGTGGAAAGCGCGGTCAAGACCCTGGCACAGCAGGCGCTGGAGAATACCGTTACCTTCTCTAACGATACCTATCGCACCATTCAGAACCTGATTGCCGGTATCGACGAACAGCTCTCTCAGCAGGTGAACCAGATCATTCACCACGAAGAGTTTCAGAAGCTGGAGAGCGCCTGGCGCGGTCTGAGCTACCTGGTGAACAACACCGAAACTGACGAGATGCTGAAGATCCGCTTTATGAGCATCTCCAAGCAGGAGCTGGGCCGTACCCTGAAGCGCTTCAAGGGCGTGGGCTGGGACCAGAGCCCGATCTTCAAGAAAATCTACGAGCAGGAGTATGGTCAGTTTGGCGGCGAGCCGTTTGGCTGCATCGTGGGCGACTACTACTTCGACCACAGCCCGCAGGACGTTGAGCTGCTGGGCGAAATGGCGCGCATCGGCTCTGCGGCACACTGTCCGTTCATCACCGGTACTGCACCGGGCGTGATGCAGATGGAGTCCTGGCAGGAGCTGGCTAACCCGCGCGACCTGACCAAAATCTTCCAGAATACCGAATACGCGGCCTGGCGTTCACTGCGTGAATCTGAAGATGCCCGCTACCTGGGGCTGGTGATGCCGCGCTTCCTGTCGCGCCTGCCGTATGGCATCCGCACTAACCCGGTCGACAGCTTTGATTTTGAAGAGCAGACCGACGGCGCAAACCACAACAGCTATTCGTGGGCGAACGCCGCCTATGCGATGGCGGCCAACATCAACCGCTCCTTCAAAGAGTACGGCTGGTGCACCTCGATTCGCGGCGTGGAGTCCGGTGGTGCAGTCGAAAACCTGCCGTGCCACACTTTCCCAAGCGATGACGGCGGCGTGGACATGAAATGCCCGACCGAGATCGCCATCAGCGACCGCCGCGAAGCCGAGCTGGCGAAAAACGGCTTCATGCCGCTGGTTCACCGGAAAAACTCCGACTTTGCCGCCTTCATTGGCGCGCAATCTCTGCAAAAACCGGCCGAGTACCACGATCCGGATGCCACCGCGAATGCGCGTCTGGCCTCTCGTCTGCCGTACCTGTTCGCCTGCTGCCGCTTTGCCCACTATCTGAAGTGCATCGTGCGCGACAAAATCGGCTCCTTCCGCGAGCGCGAAGAGATGGAACGCTGGCTGAACGACTGGGTAATGAACTACGTGGACGGTGACCCGGCGAACTCCTCTCAGGAAACCAAGTCCCGTAAACCGCTGGCGGCTGCAGAAGTGCAGGTGCAGGAGATTGAAGACAACCCGGGTTACTACGCCGCGAAGTTCTTCCTGCGTCCACACTACCAGCTGGAAGGGCTGACCGTTTCCCTGCGTCTGGTTTCTAAACTGCCGTCGCTGAAGACGAAAGACGCGTAAGTGAATTTCACCCGGCGGCGCTACGCTTGCACGGGCCTACCATAAAACGTGCAATCTAGAGATGTCGTTGCCCGATGTAGGCCGGGTAAGCGCAGCGCCACCCGGCAAGAAAGACTTCACATTCATTCCGTTATTTCGGGGGAATGTAAGACTGTCAAATGACACGGGTCATTTGATATGAGGCAGAGGTAAAATATGGACGGTTTTATTCAGCCCCATGCTTTCCTGTTTGCCATATAAGTGCTTTTTCAAAAGCAATATTGTTCATCCACGAAGAGTAGATATTATGGCTATTGATATGTTTCTGAAGGTCGAGGGTGTTACGGGCGAATCTAAAGATTCTAACCACACCGGCTGGACTGATATTACCTCCTTCTCCTGGGGCGCTTCCCAGCCGGGTAATATGAGCGTTGGCGGTGGCGGCGGTGCCGGTAAAGTAAACTTTAACGATCTGCACGTTAATGCTCTGATCGACAAATCCACCACTGCAATCCTGAAACACTGCGCCAGCGGTAAACACCTGACCAAAGTTGAACTGTCCGTCTGTAAAGCCGGTGGTCAGCAGGTGGAATATACCCGCATCACGCTGGAAGATGTGCTGGTGACTTCTGTTCAGTACACCGGTGCAGACAACGGCGATACCGTTGGTGTGACCTACGCGTTCCAGGCTGCGAAAGTGAAACAGCAGTACTGGGAGCAGACCACTGCCGGTGGTAAAGGTGCTGAAAGCAGCGCTGGCTGGAACATCAAAGAGAACAAAGAAGCGTAATAATAGTGGGCCCGAAAGGGCTCACTTAAGACTGATGATAACGTGCATTTTGTTCGTGCCGCCCGGCGGCGCTTCGCTTGCACGGGCCTACAATGGATTGTGCAATGTATTGATATCGTTGTGGAATGGTTCATTTTATCCTGAGCGTTTTATCAAGGAGAAACAACATGTCTCATATGCGTCCTGCTTTCGGTGCCGCCTGGAACCGATTCAGAGAAGTGAACGTAAACGTAGAACAGGTTGGTAAGTTATTAGGTGGAAAGGTTCAGCATAATATTGACGCCGGAATTTTTAAAAACGCCTGCCCGATTCGTATGAGCTACGTTTTAAATTATTGCGGCATTCCGATTCCATCTAATAGCAAATATGCAACAGTGACCGGAAATGACAAAAAGCGCTATATGTTTCGGGTAAAAGACATGATTGCATTTTTACCTACAGTACTGGGCAATGCAGATATGTCAGTATCATCCCCAACGCCTGCCCAATTTGCAGGAAAGCAAGGCATTATCATCTTTACCGGACACGGCTGGAGTGACGCCACCGGGCATGTAACCCTCTGGAATGGAAATATTTGCTCTGATGATTGCCATTTCCTTGGCTCTCCTGGTAATGGTTCGTTTATCCCTACCAATGCAACATTCTGGAGCCTGAAATGAAACGTTTATTGCTGCTTATATTGGCTTTAAATGCCTCCGTTGTATATGCCCAAAAACTGCCTGATGTCAGTGCTTTTTCTCAGCAACAAATCTTTGAAAACTGGGTGCAAAATCGTTGCATCAGTAAGATTGCGGACAGCAAAAGCCTGAAAGATGATGCTGAAGCCAGTGCCGCCGCATGGCTTGAAGCAAGCGATCTTGCTGCTGAAAATTTTGAAAAAGCTGACAAGGTGATTGATACCCTACTGAAAGAGAAAGTAGGTGGTACTGAGCAGGGTCATTATCAGGTATTGAAGTGCAGCTTAATCGCCAATAGCGACGCAATTCGTTCGCTCAAAAGCCAAAAATAGTGTTTCCCCATTCAATTATGCGTTCTAGATAAGATACAGGGAGTTTTTCATGGCAAACCAATCAAACATTGCTCCAGGTTACTGTGTGGTGCAGCAACCTGGTACTCTGGATTTCCAGGCCAGACAACTGTTTGGTAGTACAAGAAATGAAAAATCCGAGTATTTTATGCAATTGAATAAAGATACAGCTTGGGTTAAACCTGGCCAGATATTAATTGTGGCGGATCCGAATAATCATAACCAATCGCAACAGGTTAATGGGTTAACTATCGCCAAAAAGAAAGTTAATAATGCGCTTGCTACTATTGATGGTTCCGCTGCAGAGTTTTTGAAAAATAACTTTGATAATATTGCTGCCATAACTGCCTGGGGCGATACATTAATAGGGAATCTAAGTGGTGCGGGAGAGTCTTATTTTAAACAAATTGAAAACATTTTGATTAAGATTGAAAAGACATACCAAAATCAGTATCGAACACAAGGCGCTCTTATTGGACAGCAGTTTTATTCGGAACGTAATGCTCTTCTTGCGCAACTTAAACCACTGTTAAATAAAATAACGAAAAATCAGCTTAAATTTAGAGATTATGCGGATCTGAAAAGAGCATTAGGGTTATCCACAAAATCAATTGTTCATGAATGGAGTACCGTTGGCATTGGAGCGATTCCCGGCTACTCAACATATATCGACAGGGCGTCGAGAATCACGTCTTACATGAAAGCGGGTGGATGGGTTGCGCTAGGCTTTTCTTTTGCGAATACCTCTAACGAAGTTTACCATGCTTGCACTGTTGGAAGAGAACATGAATGTGGCAAGGTTGCAGTGAGTGAATATAGCAAATTTGGAGGCGGTGTCGCTGGCGCTGCGTTAGGCTCCTCCCTTGCGGCACCCATTTGTATTGCATTAGGTGTACCAACTGCGGGCACAGGAACTCTTGTTTGTGGTTTAATCGTTGGTGCCGCTGGGGCAGCAGGTGGAACTAAAGTAGGTGGGTTTGTGGGAGAACAAGTGAATAATCTAATATTTAGCGGAGAGTAATGTGGTTACCAATAATATTTACCCTGCTTTTATTATCTGTATTTTTGTTGTTTTTCTTATCATTGTGGTAACTTTCTATATTGACTATCGAAAACATTCCGACCAGGTTGAACAAATATATAATCTGTTAATTAAGAGTAAATTGCTTAAGATCGAGGATTATCAGGCCTGGCAAAATCTTGGGTTTTGGGGATTTGGTTTTCGTGCCATGATTTTATCAAAGCTTTTGCGGGGTAAACGTATAAAAATTACAGGGTCGCGCTGGCTTGAACCACAATCATGCAAAGATATTCTGTCAAAGTTCGACGTGTCATGGATTAATGCATATAACAGAAAGGTTAAAATTGCCACGATTTTGTTTTTACTGCTTTTAATTCTTGCAAGTGTTAAAGATATTTAATTCTATTCTGAAAATTCAAATGATAATTTTGACTTACCCCCAAACGCCGCCGTTCTCACCCCCGAGAGCGGCAGCGTTTGAGCGCTAATCATACCAGCAGGAATACGCCATGCGATTCACGATTATTTCTACGAAACCCGGTCATCAGCCGCCGCAGAGCAGCTGTGATTTTTATGCCCCGGGCGGCACCATTGGGCGCGGTACGGATAACAATCTGGTGTTGCCGGACAATGACCGCACCATCTCGCGCCTGCAGGCCATTGTTCACGTTGACGCCAATGGTGAATGTCGCGTCACTAACCGTGGCAGCGTCACCCGCGTGGTATTAAATGATATTCCGCTGGAGCGGGGGCGTCAGGTTGAACTGCAGGATGGCGACATTCTCGGTATTGATGACTACCGTATCGAAGTGGCCGAACTTATCCACGACACGCAGCCGGTGAGCCGCATGGCCGCCAGCATGCAGCAGCAGGCGCATCCGACAGCCGCGCCAGCGCCAGCATCGCAACCGAAGCCTGCTAACCCTGCGCCACGCGGTAAAGCGGAACCAACTGCCGTGCCGTCGGAAATCTGGGATAGCCTGATGCAGGAGTTTTCCATCTCCGACAGCATCTCCAGCAACCGTGCAAAACCGCAGTCAGCGGCTTCGCAGGATCCGTTCTCTCAGCCTGCGGCGCCGGAGCGTAATGCTGAAGATCCGCTGGCGATGTTCAACGACAGCGATCCCACGCTTGAGCGTAAGAATGTCGACCCGGACACGCTATTCGGCGAAGAAACGCTGTTCAAAAAAGAGAGCATTTTCGACGACGTGACGCCTTCCACGCTGGTGCCACCTGTTGAGACTCAACCCGCCCCTAAAGAAGAGGCGGTAGATGAACTCGATCCGCTGGCGCTATTTGGTGGCAAGGCCAGCGCGCCGGCTGCACGCAATGATGACCCGCTCGGGCTGATGGGCGGGGCGCCGTTAACCCATCCGGATGACATCACTGACGAAAAGCCAGCGCCTGAGCCTGAGCATGAGGAAGACGTCCTTGCCGGTTCCCCGCTTTTTGCCCCTGAGCCGCAGGAAACGCCGCGTGCAGAAGAGGAGCCGGTGAGACCAGATTACGCAGGTTTCACGATGCCTACGCCGCAGGCCGTTGCGCGCAGCAGCGCTCAGACCCCTAAGGGCCGACTGCGTATCGATCCGGTAAATAACGCTGCCTCCCCATCTGCTACCGCGAACACTGGAGAGAAGGGCGATGTGTTGCAGGGGGAACTGCTGCAGGCACTGCTGGAAGGGATGGGGCTGAGCGAAATGCAGCCTGTCCCGCAGTTTGATCGGGAAAATATGCGTCAGCTGGGGCAGATCCTTGGCATGTTCTCTCAGGGCACCGTGGCGCTGCTCTCCTCACGCTCTATTCTTAAACGCGGCGTAAAAGCCGATATGACCATGGTGCTGGACGATGCCAACAACCCGTTCAAGCTGTTGCCGACCGGGAAAACGGTTCTGATCCAGATGTTTGGCACCCCGATGCCGGGCTTTATGCCGCCAACGAAATCCGTGCGCGATGCGCTGATCGATCTGCAGGCGCACCAGCTGGGCATGATCTCCGGCATCCGCGCCATTATTGCTGCGATGCTGCAATCCTTTAATCCGGAACAGCTGGAAGAGCAGGCGAAGCAAAACGGCATGACCTCGCGTCTGGCGCTGCCGGGCAGCCGTAAAGCCGCCCTGTGGGACTATTTTGTTCGCAGCTATGGCGAGACGGCGGGCGAGATTGAGGATGACTTCCACACCCTGTTCGGCGAAGCCTTCCTTCATGCGTATGACATGGAGGTGAATCAGTACAAAGACTCACAGAGCGGATCGGAAGACAAATGAATATCGCAACGGCTTCTCTCTCCCGCCAGGGGACGCGCGCCAGCAACCAGGATCAGACGGGAGAAACCATAGGGGAACGTTCAGCCTGCTTTGTCGTCTGTGACGGCATCGCTGGCCTGCCGGGCGGTGAGGTGGCCGCTGAACTGGCCCGCAACAGTATTATTTCCCGCTTCGATGGCGACAAACACCTTAACGCGCAGCATATCCGTGATTATGTGCAGACCGCGAATCGCACCATTCTCAGCGAACAGCAGGCCGTTCAGGATTATCGCCGGATGGGCACGACGCTGGTCAGCCTGTTTATTGACCGTGATTATGGCCTGGCCTACTGGGCGCATGCCGGAGACAGCCGTCTGTATCTGTTTCGCCGGGGATGGCTGTGGCATGTCACCACCGACCACAGCCTGGTGCAGCAGATGAAAGATGCCGGGCACCAGACCGACAACCTGAACAGTAATCTGCTCTATCTGGCGCTGGGGATTGAAAACGGTGGGCCGGAAGCGAGCTACAGCGATGTCGTGCAGGTCGAAGACGGCGATGCATTCCTGCTCTGCACCGACGGGTTCTGGCACGGCGTCAGCGAAGAGCAAATGAAGCAATCGCTGCATATGGTCAATACGCCTCAGGAATGGCTGACCTTAATGAACCAAATCATTCAAAAGAATGGCGAGCAGGAGGGGAATGCGCAGGATAACTACACCGCCCTGGCGGTATGGATGGGCAACCCTCAGGACACCACTTTGCTGCATACCCTCTCTGATGCAGCACAATTTCTTCCCTGCGGAACTGATTAGACACACAAGGAACGATATGAAACTTTGGCTATCGGGTTTGGCACTTCTGGCGGTGACCTCCACCGCGCAGGCTGAGAATTTCCGCATCGTGCAGTCTCCTGCGCAGAAGCTGGATATCTGGATCGACAACATCAAAGACAACACCCCGCAAAGCTGGTGTAAGCCGGAGGTGGCACTGCGCATCGTGGCGAACGGCAAGAAGGATGTCTCTGTGCTGGAAAACTTCGTGCCACGTCTTGGGTCACTGCTGGAACACCAGTGCAGCAAAGTGAACACGCTCAGCTGGACGCTCAACGATCCGGCGGGAACGACGCTGGCGCAAGGAACCGCCGCCAAAGCGCAGGAGTGGGCGCTGGTGGTGAAACAGCAGCAGGCGACGCCAGCCGTGACGACGACCACTGCCAGCGGGGCGTTAATGCCGCCGGATCAAAACGTTGCAACCCATACGGTTGCTGCTGACCGCACGCCGTGGCAGGAATTTACCCTCCAGGACGGCTGTCACCTGCGCACCTTCTGGGAAGGCGGCGCGTCCGCACCGGCGCTCTTTATTCCGGATTCTGATACCACCCGCTGCGGCAATGGCAGCTGGCTCAGCGGTCACACCGTGATCTCCCAGTCCCGCAACGGCGGGCAAAAAGAGATGGCTGTGACGTACATTCATGGCTTCCCGGTCATGGGGCTGAATCAAAACGCTGACCCGGAAAACGCGCTGATCACCTCCGTCAACAAAGAGCGCATGGTGTTCAGCACCCCAAACAGCGACCAGAGCTGGATGATCCTGCCTTACGATAACGCGCTCAACGGCTGGAAAAGTAACGGCACGGTGGCAGTAGAGATTTCCCGTGAAACCGCCAGCGATGATGCAAAGCTGCAGGCGCGTATTGCGGCGGTGAAGAAAACCTGGAGCGCCTGGGTCGCACCCGGCACCTCACTGAATATCGTTCTGATTGACACCCTGCGCCCTCAGCTGCGCGATCCGGCCGTGGGCGCATGGCGCGCGGCGAATTAAGGAATGGTTATGAATACGCTCTATCAACAGCTGGCGGGTGAAACGCTCAATGACGCGCTGGCGCGTCTGGAAGCCGGGATCAAAGCCCGTCCGGCAGATGCCGACCTTCGCGCCGCGTTCGTGCAGTTTTTAACCCTCAGCGGCAACTGGACCCGGGCGCTGACCCAGCTGAAAAGCTGGCTGGCGCTGAAGCCTCATGCGAAGCCGACCGTCACACTGCTGGAGCAGGCCATTCAGGGTGAGCTGCAGCGTGCGCAGGTGATGGCGGGCCAGGCCCGTCCGGCCATGCCTGAAACTCAGTGGCCGTGGCTGACCACGCTTGCCGCCGCGCTTAACGAAGAGGGCGAGCGCGCCCAGGCGTTGCGTCTGGAAGCCCTTGAACAGGCGCAGGCAACGGCGGGACACATCATCCTTGAAAACGAGGAGACGCAGGCGTTTGACTGGCTGATGGACGGTGATGCCCGTCTTGGTCCGGTGTGCGAAACCCTTGTTAACGGACGCTATTTCTGGCTGCCGTTTAACGCTATTGCGGAGATCCGTTTCCAGGCGCCCGCCAGCGTGACCGATCTGGTCTGGCGTCATGCGCTGGTCCGTCTTACCGACGGTACCGAGCAGGTGTGCCAGATCCCGGCGCGCTATCCTTTTGCGGCTGATGCCCCGGATGCGGTCAAACTGGGGCGCACTACGGAGTGGCATCCGCTTGATGAGAGCGGCACGCTGTATGAAGGGCTGGGTCAAAAAGCCTGGCTGAGCGAGCAAAGCGAAAGCCCGCTGCTGTCGTTAAGCCTCGTGACGTTTGCGACGGACGGAGCCGATGAGTAATCCCGCTGGCGAAGGCGATCTGCTGCGCAGCGGCTGGCAGGCCCGCAGCAAGCAGGATAAGGTGGGGGCGCGCGACAAAATGCAGCCCTCGCTGCTGGATCGCCTTACGGATAACGACCCGGAAAAAAAGCGTGAGCCAGCCAACAGTAATCTGATCACCCACGCTGCGCTGCGTCGCAATGTCCTGCGGGATTTGCAGTGGCTGTTTAATACCATCAACCATGATGCCTCCGGCGATCTGAGCGCCTTGCCGCAGGTGAGCCGCTCGGTGATCAACTTCGGCGTCGCGCCGCTCGCAGGTAAGCGAATGTCAGATATCGAATGGCACGATATTCAGCGCAAGCTCACCGAGGCCATCATCAATTTTGAACCGCGCATTTTGCCGCAGGGATTGCAGGTGCGCTGCGTGTCGGATACCTCCTCGCTGGATCTGCACAACGTGCTCTCGATTGAGATAAAAGGGCGTTTATGGTGTGTGCCGTACCCGCTGGAGTTTCTGTTTCGCACCGATGTCGATCTGGAAAACGGCCATTTTGAACTGAAAGATGCGGGGTAATCATGGAAAGTAAACTGCTCGAATACTACAACCGTGAGCTGGCCTACCTGCGTGAAATGGGGGCCGAGTTTGCCGAACGCTACCCAAAGGTCGCCGGACGACTGGGCATGCGCGGCATCGAAGTGGCGGACCCGTACACGGAACGCCTGATGGAAGGTTTCGCTTTTCTGACCTCCCGCGTGCAGATGAAAATGGATGCCGAGTTTCCGCGTTTCTCCCAGCGTCTGCTGGAGATGATCGCGCCGAATTACCTCGCGCCAACCCCATCAATGGCGATTGCGCAAATCGAGCCCGACAGCAGCCGGGGCGACCTGAGCAATGGCTTTATTGTGCCGCGCGGCACCATGATGGACAGCCTGGCGCTGAAAAAGACCGGCGTAACCTGCAGCTATACTACGGCGCACGAGGTTAATCTGCTGCCGCTGAAAATTGACAACGTGGAGCTGGGCGGCGTGCCTGCTGACCTGCCGCTGGCACAGCTGGGGTTAAGCCAGCGGGGGATCAACAGCGCGTTGCGGATCCGCATTGCCTGCGACGGCCCGCAAAACCTCGGCCATCTGAATTTCGACCAGCTGACGTTTTTCCTCAGCGGCCCGGACATTGAAGCGCTGAAGCTGCTGGAGCTGGTGATGGAACATCACGCCGGGATCGTCTGCCAGACGGTCAGCCCGCAACCTCAGCGACAGCTGCTGGCGTCGGATGCCCTGTGTCAGGAGGGCTTTGCCGCGGATCAGGCACTGCTCCCGGACGATCTGCGCAACTTTGACGGTTATCGTCTGCTGCAGGAGTATTTCGCGTTTCCAGCCCGTTTCCGCTTTATCAGCCTGAGCGGCCTGAGCACGCTGATCCAGCGCTGTGAAGGCGAAAAAGCCTTCGATATCTTCATCCTGCTGGATAAATCTGATGAACAGCTGGAGCGCGTGGTGGATGCCAGCCATCTGGCGCTGCACTGCACGCCGGTCATCAACCTGTTCCCGAAGGTGGCGGCACGTCAAAAGCTGAATGAAGGCCAGCACGAATACCATCTGGTGGTCGATAACATCCGTCCGCTGGATTATGAAATTTACGCGGTGAATAAAATCTTCGGCAGCGCGGACGGCCAGCGTGACGACCAGACGTTTCGTCCTTTCTGGAGCACCTGGAGCGGGGACGCGGGCAACTACGGGGCCTATTTTTCCCTGCGCCGGGAACAGCGCGTGCTCTCTGAGCATGCCCAGCGCTACGGCACCCGTACCGGCTATATCGGTTCAGAGGTGTTTGTTTCGCTGGTGGATGAACAGCACGCCCCGTGGCAGGAAAACCTGCGCTACATCTCTGCCGAGGTGCTCTGCACCAGCCGCGACCTGCCGCTGATGCTACAGCAGGAGCTTGGGCAGTTCATCATGGCCGACTCCATGCCGGTGAAATCGTTGACCCTGCGTAAAGGCCCGACGCCACCGCGTCCGGCGCTGGCAGAAGGGTTCAGCACCTGGCGGCTCATCAGCCAGTTGCAGATGAACTACCTCAGCCTGATGGACAGCGAGAATGAAGAGGGGGCTGCCGCGCTTCGTCAGCTGTTAGGGCTGTATGCCAACCTGGCCGAAACGGCCGTGGCGCGTCAGGTGGAGGGGGTTCGCCACTGCGTGCTGGAGCCGGTTCACCGCCGCGTGCCTGAACCCGGTCCGGTCGTTTTCGCCCGCGGAATCGGCATTACCCTGACCGTAGACGAGCGGGCGTTTTCCGGTGCCAGCCCGTGGCTTTTCGGCAGCGTGCTGGAACGCCTGTTTGCCCGACTGGTATCCATCAACAGTTTTACTGAGTTCACCCTGAAGAGTCAGCAGCGCGGCGAGATCGGCTACTGGGCACCGAGAATGGGTAAAAGGGCGCTGGTATGAGTGACGCTGCCACTGCACCGCTGCGCGTGCATCGCCTGACGAAGCTGCCGGAGACGTTCTGGCACGGGGTCCGTCAAACGCCCTGGCGCTACGATCTGTTTCAGCTGTTAAGGCGTATTGATGCCCAGGGCGGCGAGCGCTACCCGCTGGGACGCGCGCCGCTGCCGAAATTTGAGCCGCTGCGCATCGGCCAGCAGCCGTCGATGAGCTTTGCGCCGTCGACGCTGGCCGAGGTTAGCCTGCGGGAAGAGAGCGGGCTACATGAGGTGTCTATCCTCAGCTTCGGGCTGTTTGGTCCGAACGGCCCGCTGCCGGTTCACATGACCGAATATGCCCGCGAGCGTATTCATCATCATCAGGACACCAGCCTGAGCGCGTTTGTCGATCTGTTTCATCATCGTCTGACGCTGCTGTTTTACCGCGCCTGGGCGGATGCGCAGCCTGCCGTCTCCCTTGATCGCGCTGACAACAAACGCTTTGAGGGCTACCTGGCCTCGCTGATTGGCATGGGACAGCCGGGCCAGATGAATAAAGGCAGCCTGAGCGCCCATGCCCGCTTTACCCACGCCGGGCATCTGACCCGCCACAGTCGGGATCCGGAGGGGCTGGAGAAGATCCTGCGCAACTATTTTAACGCCCCGGTCAGGCTGGTAAGCAACGTGCCGCAGTGGATGCCGCTCTCCACGCGTGAGCAGGCACAGCTGGGGGAAGGTCGCCGTATGCCGCGCATGGGGGAATCCGCCTTTCTTGGCGTCGCTGTCCGCGACGTACAGCATAAGTTTCGTATTGAAATCGGCCCGCTGAGCGCTGAAGAGTACAACCGGTTTTTACCTGGCGAAGCGTGGGTCACCGAACTGCGCGACTGGGTGCGCCAGTACATTGGGGTGGAGTTTGAATGGGAAACGCGGGTGATCCTGCATGAAGACGCGGTGCAGGGTACCTCCCTCGGCAGCAATGGGCAATTAGGCTACAACACCTGGCTGGGCCTTCAGCCGCAGCCTGTCCCGCGTGGCGATCTGGTCTATCGCGCAGAGCGGTAATCCTTCCGTATACCGAATCATTGTTAATGGAAACTAACATGTCAGAAATTAGCCGTGCCGTGCTCTTCGGCAAACTGGATACGCTGTTATTTACCTCGCTGGAAAGCGCGACTGCCTTCTGCAAGCTGCGCGGTAACCCCTATGTTGAGCTGGTGCACTGGCTGCATCAACTGATGCAACAGCAGGATGGCGATTTGCAGCAGGTCATCCGCCACTTTGCCCTCGACGAGCAGCAACTGACGCGCGATATCGTGGCCGCGCTGGATGCGCTGCCGCGCGGCGCGAGTTCCGTTTCCGATCTCTCCGAACATATCGACAGCGCCGTAGAGCGCGCCTGGGTCTATGGCTCGCTGAAGTTTGGCGTCAGCCGCATACGTGGCGGCCATTTGCTGATCGGCCTGCTCAAAACCTGGAACCTGGCAAACGTGCTGAAAAGCATTTCGGCGCAGTTCACCCGTCTTAACGTCGAGGTGCTGATCGAGCAGTTCGATACGGTTTGCGCCAACAGCAAAGAGACGCAGCAGGCTGCGGCCACCGTCGAGGCGCCAGCGGGTGCGGTACCGGCAGCGCAGGGTACGCTGGCTCAGTACGGCCAGGATCTCACCGCCCGCGCCCGCGAAGGGAAGATTGACCCGGTAGTCGGGCGTGATGAAGAGATCCGCCAGATGGTCGATATCCTGATGCGTCGCCGCCAGAACAACCCGCTGCTGACCGGTGAGGCCGGGGTCGGGAAAACGGCGGTGGTGGAAGGGCTGGCGCTGCGTATCGCCGATGGCGACGTGCCGGAGCCGCTGCAAAATATTCAGCTGTGGCTGCTGGATATCGGCATGCTGCAGGCTGGCGCAGGCATGAAGGGCGAGTTTGAAGCCCGTCTGCAGGCGTTGATCAACGAGGTTCAGTCCAGCGCCACGCCGATTATTCTGTTTATCGATGAGATCCACACCCTGATTGGCGCAGGCGGCCAGCAGGGGACCGGCGATGCGGCGAACCTGCTGAAGCCCGCTCTGGCGCGCGGACAGTTGCGTACCATCGGCGCCACCACCTGGGCGGAATACAAAAAATACATCGAGAAAGATCCGGCGTTGACCCGTCGTTTCCAGACGGTGCAGGTTCACGAGCCGGACGAAACGAAAGCCATTCTGATGCTGCGCAGTACCGTATCGCCGCTGGAGACCCACCACCAGGTGCTGCTGCTCGACGAAGCGGTCAGCGCGGCGGTGAAGCTGTCGCATCGCTATATCCCGGCGCGTCAGCTGCCGGATAAAGCCGTTGCGCTGCTCGACACCGCCTGTGCCCGCGTGGCGGTCAGCCAGAGCGCGCCACCGGCGCAACTGGAAGATTGCCTGCGCCATCTTGCCGCGCTGGACGTGGAGATTGAGATAGCCGAACGCGAAGCGCGCGTTGGTGCAGGCGTTTATGAGCGCGTAACGGCGTTAATCACAGAACGTGATGCGTATGAAAGCAAACGTGAAGCCCTGACCCAGCGCTGGGAAGAGGAGCGCAGTCTGGTGCAGGAAATTATCCGCCTGCGCGCCGCGCTGTTTGCCTCGGGCGAGGAGGAGTCCGCCGGGCTGCACAGCCAGCTGGCGGAACAGCAGCAGGCGCTGAAAACGTTGCAGGGCGATGAGCCGCTGCTGTTTGCGGCGGTAGATGAAAACGTGGTTGCCGCAGTGGTTTCCGATTGGACCGGGATCCCGCTGGGGCGGATGGTGAAAAACGAGATCGACGCGGTGCTGAATCTCGCCGACACGCTGAACCAGCGCGTTATCGGCCAGCGTCACGGTCTGGATCTCATTGCCCGTCGCGTGAAAACCTCGCGGGCAAAACTCGACGATCCCAACAAACCGGTGGGCGTCTTTATGCTTTGCGGCCCGTCCGGCGTCGGTAAAACGGAAACCGCGCTGGCGCTGGCGGAATCGCTGTACGGCGGCGAGCAGAACGTTATCACCATCAACATGAGTGAGTTCCAGGAAGCGCACACCGTTTCCACCTTAAAAGGTGCGCCGCCGGGCTACGTCGGGTATGGTGAAGGCGGTGTGTTAACCGAGGCCGTGCGCCGCCGTCCGTATAGCGTAGTGCTGCTGGATGAAATTGAAAAAGCGCACCCGGACGTCCACGAAATCTTCTTCCAGGTCTTTGACAAAGGCTGGATGGAGGACGGTGAGGGACGCCACATCGATTTCCGCAACACCATTATTATTCTGACGTCCAACGTTGGCACTGACCTGATCAGCGCTATGTGTGCCGATCCGGAACTGATGCCGGAACCGGACGCCTTAAGCGGCGCGCTGCGCCAGCCGCTGCTGGAGGTGTTTCCGCCTGCGCTGCTGGGCCGCCTGCTGGTGGTGCCGTATTACCCGCTCAGCGACGCGATGCTGGGGCAGATTGTTCGCCTGCAGCTCAAGCGCATTCAGCGTCGTCTGGAAGAGAATCACAATATCATTTCTGAGTTTGACGACAGCGTGGTGGAACAGATTGTTCAGCGCTGTACCGAGGTGGAGTCTGGTGGCCGCATGGTAGATGCTATTTTGACCAACACCCTGCTGCCTCAGATGAGCCAGATCTTACTTACCGCCAGCCGCAGCGACGAGCAGTACCGACGTCTGCATGTCACCTGCGAGCAGGGCGAGTTTCACTGTCAGTTTGCCGCGTAATAATCATCAAGAGAACTGTAAAAGATGACGGATAATGATAACAATCGGACTGTCCCAAACGCGCTCCCGGTCGGGTACCGCTTCAACGAGTTTGAAATCAAAGAGGTGATCGGCGGCGGCGGTTTTGGCATCGTTTATCGCGCGTGGGATCACCAGCTCGAACGCACTATCGCTATCAAAGAATTTATGCCTTCCTCGCTCGCCGTGCGCGGCGACGACATGACCCTGGTGCTGCGCAGCGAGCGCTTTGGCAAAGCGTTTTCCGCAGGCTTGAACAGCTTCATTCAGGAAGCCCGTCTGCTGGCGCGCTTTAACCACCCGAACCTGCTGCATGTCCTGCGTTTCTGGGTGCAAAACGACACGGCATACATGGGTACGCTGTTTTACAGCGGCACCACGCTTTCGCGCCTGCGCGAAGAAAAACCGGAGCTGATCAACGAGGCCTGGATCCGCCGCACGCTGCCGATGCTGTTTGGCGCCATCAAGACCATCCACGACGAAGGCTATCTGCACCGTGATATCTCGCTGGATAACATCCAGATCCAGGATAACGGCCTGCCGGTACTGCTTGATTTCGGCTCCGCGCGCCGCACCATCGGTAACCTTTCTGACGAAACGGAAACCATGCTGCGACCGGGTTTTGCACCGATCGAGCAGTACACCGACGACAACGAAAGCGAGCAGGGACCGTGGACGGATATTTACGCCCTTGGCGCCGTGCTGCGTACCCTGATCGTGGGTTCTCCGCCGCCGGTGAGCGTGGTGCGTTCTATTCAGGATACCTGCAAGCCGCTGGTGGAAATTATGCCGCAGGGCTATTCCATCCCGCTGCTGCAGGCCATCGACCGCGCGCTGGCGCTGCACATGGAAGACCGTCCGCAGTCTATCGACGAATTCGCCGCGCTGATCGAGATGCCGGTTGCGGGCATAAACGATGTGCTGACGGCGAAAAAACCGGGCACCATGCTGGTACCGGTGGAAGAGGAAAAGCCGGCTTCAGCACTCGACTGGCGTCGTTACAAAATCCCGGGCATGGTTGCCGCAGGCGTGCTGGTGGGTGTGGTCGCCGGAGCGATGCTGTTCAGCGGTGGCAAGGATGCGCCAGAGCAGGCTGCGCAGGCACCCGCAGAGACGCGTCCGACGGAAACCGCCGCGAACGCGCCAGACGTGAAGCCGGAAACGGCGAAGGTGAGCGAGCAGGCGACGGCGCAACAAACGCCACCGCCTGTCGAGAGCCCTGTTGCGCTGGTCTATATCCGCATCCAGGACGGCGAAACGCTGAAAGTGAACGGCGAGCCAAAAGCGCTGCGTCCGGCGACCAACGGCTATGCATCGCTCAAGCTGCCCGCCGGTGAGGCGAAGATTGAACTGCAGGGCAACGGGAGAACGCGCAGCCAGACGCTGGATATTGCCAAGCCGGGCACCTGGCTGGTGAATCCGTAAGTCAGTCAGTCAGGAACAAGGAACAGGACGGAGCGAATGTATAACATTAAGTTTGTCTATCTTTTCAGCGAGAATGTCTCGCCGGCGCTTTTTGCGAAAATTATCCGCCCGTCCGTCGCCGGGCAGTGGATTATGTCGGTGCCCGACAATTCGCTGCGCTCGCTGTTCACGCGCTACGATTTGCTGCGAACCATCACCGGTGCGAATCCCTATCAGTCCGGGCGCGATACGCGCAAGCTGATCGCGCAGGATCTTGATATGGGCAGAATCGTTGCAATTGACGAAAGTTTTCGCAGCTGGTCATCGGTAACGGAAATTTTTTACATCAATGCCAAAGGGCGGCTTCAGGCCGCCTCGCTCACCGGGCTGGGCTGGTACCCGGTAAGCACTATCGTCGATCGTTACGAAACGATGGTGCGCACATATGGTTCCCGCCCTGCGCCAACGGAGCTGCCAACTCAGGTGGTGAAATCCAAAGCGGCGCAGGTGCCTGACCAGCCAACGCCTGGCAAAGACGGTAAAACCTATGCGGCGCAGCTGCAGAATATGACCAAAGCCGAACGCTGGCAGGCTCGTAAGGACCTGATTGCGAAGGGCAGCAACAGTCTCTACCCGGATGCGCAGATCGCGGCTAAGCGGTTAGCGGCGAATAACATTGCCGTGGAGAAAGCGAAGCTTGCGGAAAATGTTTATAAGACCGTAAACCCGCTGGAAACGACGCCGGGCGTGCCGGAGGGGTGGACGGATATTAGTAATGATGCCGCCGCGCTGAAGAAGCTTGGGCTAAACCGCAAAGTACTATTCGACAATACCGCCTCGCCTGATTTTCTGGCCCGCGTATATCAACCCGATCCCGAGGTGTTTGGTCGCGATATGAATCCAACGCTCGTGTTCAGAGGATCGCGGCAGCCCGAGTTCTTCCCCATGAAAAACATGGCTGACTGGAAAAATAACGGTGCCCAGGGGCTGGGCATGGCGTCAGATTATTACAAAAGAGCGGTGGGGCTCGGCGAACAGCTCTCTAAATCCGGTCAACAAGTGGACATTGCGGGTCACTCTCTGGGGGGCGGATTAGCCTCTGCTACCGCGATGGCCAGCGGTATGCCGGGATGGACCTTCAACGCGGCCGGTCTGCATCCGGGTACCGTGGAGAAATACGGCGGCAGCCTGCTGGGCAGTACGGAAAATATTCAGGCCTACCGTGTTGAAGGTGAACTGCTGACAAAAATTCAGGAAGTTAACCTTTGGGAAGATTTCAAAACGGTAAAAGGACACATACCGGCACTGATAGCCAAAGAAGAACTTTCTGCCGTCATGCCGAACGCAGCTGGAATTGCACACGACCTCCCGGGTGGAACGGGAGGTGCTCTGGATCGCCATGGTATCGATCAGGCGATTAAGTGTATTGAGCAACAGAAGGATGAAGACATCGCAATCATCGGGAGTCGCGCGTGAAATCATTGATTACAGGCTGGATAGCGCTTTGTTTAATGTTTATGGTTCAGGGGTGCAAGCAAAATATGGATTTAAAACCAGACAACTACTTCAGCGGACAGCAGCTCACCTTAGCGCGTGCCATTGAAGCCGGTGAAGTGAATGAGGTGACTCAGTTAGCTTCGCAAACGGATCTTAATACACCCGGTAAAGAGGACATGACGCTGCTGTTTTGGGCGGTGATGAACTCAATTAACGATAAGAAAACACCCGAGCAGTTAAAAATTATTACAGCGCTGGTCAAAGCGGGGGCAGATCCGCTGCAGCCAAGGCCTAAGGGAGAGAGCAGTCCGGCCGAATATGTGCTGAAAGCGGACAGTGGAGTCTGGATAAAGGCGATGCTGGAGGGCGGATTATCGCCGGATGCCAGGGATAAAACGTTTGGAGAGCCCATTCTCTTCGAAACCCTCGAAGCAAAAAACACCGATACCCTGCAGGCGATGCTTGATGATGGCGCGGATATCAATATTACCAATTCACTGGGTAATACGTTGCTGATCGCTGCGCTCGATTTCCACTCTTACGATCATGTCATGCTTCTGCTGGAGCGTGGTGCCAACGCAGAGATCAAGGCGGATAATGGCTGGACAATGGCTAATCAGTTGCAGCGGTATCTGAACCGGGCGAAAGAGGGCAGCGACGAATATCAAAAACTCACTGAAATTAAAGACGCGCTTATTCAGCATGGCGGTAAATGGCCTCCTGCGCCGGTGAATAAGTGATGACGTTAAACAGTGCGTTTCCTGAGCAATAATGAGTCTTAAAAAGCGGCAGATAAAAGTAAGCTTCATACTTTAAATTTAGGCGCTATGGCTGCAAAAGAGTTTGAAACGACTGATGAAGAGCTTGCCCGGCATCTGTCAAATGTAAACTACATCGCTTCGCAGATGGCTGATGGGTTAAAGGTGATCCTTCCACATGAACAAGATAATGAATATCTGAAAAGGTAAAAGCGGTATCGAAATTAAGCTGACGGTGATTTGCGCATCTCCTAAAACATCTGGTCATAAATCTCCTCTTTGTTAACACTTTTTATTTAGCATAAACCATTACGGAATACAGATTATGCTCAACCGAATTACAGTCCAGCTCCCGGTCGAGGGGCTGCTCTTCTGGAAACTTTCCGGCCGCGAGGCGATGTCCGAGTCGTTCGCCCTGACGCTGACCCTGCTCGGCACGGATGCGCGCATTGACCGCAGCAAATTGCTCGGCCAGCCGGTCACGGTGACCATCCCGACGCAGAACCTGCTCTCCTCCCGCTACATCAACGGCAAAGTCACGCGCGTGGCAGTCAGCGCCGTTGAGCTGACGGGCACCCGCTATGCGGTGTACCAGCTGACGGTGGAGCCGGACCTGTGGCCGATGAAGCGCGACCGTAACCTGCGTATTTTCCAGGGCCAGACGGTGCCGCAGATTGTGAAAACCCTGCTGGCTGAACATCAGGTCAACGTGGAGGATAAACTTACCGGCAGCTACCGGGTGTGGGACTACTGCGTGCAGTATCAGGAGTCGAGCCTGGACTTCATCAGCCGCCTGATGGAGCTGGAAGGGATTGCCTATCACTTCAGCCACGAGGCCGACAAGCACACCCTGGTACTCACCGACGCCGCCACCCAGCATCAGCCGTTCAGCGGCTATGAGGTCATTCCTTACCACCAGACGCCGTCCGGCGGCAGTACGGATGAAGAGGGCATCAGCCAGTGGGCGCTGGAGGACAGCGTGACGCCGGGGATTTACAGCCTCGACGACTATGACTTCCGCAAGCCGAACGCGTGGCTGTTCCAGGCCCAGCAGAACCCGGCGTCGCCGAAGCCGGGCAGCATTGACGTCTACGACTGGCCGGGACGCTTTGTGGAGACCGGGCATGCGGAGTTTTACGCCCGCATTCGCCAGGAGCGCTGGCAGGTTGAGCACCAGCAGATTCAGGCCACCGCCACGGCGGCGGGGATTGCGCCGGGCCACACCTTCACCCTGACCAACGCGCCGTTCTTCAGCGATAACGGCGAGTATCTGGTGACGGCGGCGGGCTACCACTTCGAAGAGAACCGCTACGCCAGCGGCGAAGGTGAAACTGTTCACAGGACCGATTTCACGGTCATCCCGGCGTCGGTCTCTTATCGCCCGGCGCAGAGCACGGCGTGGCCGCGCACCTACGGCCCGCAGACGGCGAAGGTGGTGGGCCCGAACGGCGAGAGTATCTGGACCGACAAATACGGTCGCGTGAAGGTGAAGTTCCACTGGGACCGTCTGGCGAAGGGGGATGACACCAGCTCCTGCTGGGTGCGCGTGTCGAGCGCGTGGGCGGGCCAGGGCTACGGCGGGGTGCAAATCCCGCGCGTCGGCGACGAGGTGGTGGTGGACTTTATCAATGGTGACCCGGACCGTCCGATTATTACCGGGCGCGTGTACAACGACGCGAGCATGCCGCCGTGGGCGCTGCCGGCGGCGGCGACGCAGATGGGCTTTATGAGCCGGACGAAAGACGGCTCCGTGGACAATGCCAACGCCCTGCGCTTTGAGGATAAAGCAGGTGCAGAGCAGGTGTGGATCCAGGCCGAGCGCAACATGGACACCAGCGTTAAAAATGATGAAACGCACAGCGTCGGTGGTGAGCGCAGCCATTACGTGAAGAAAAATGAACTGCATCGCGTGGAAGCGAATCAGACCCAGGCGGTGAAAGGTGGGACTGAGATCCTGACCGGCAAAGGCAAGCTGGATGCGGCGGTGGAGCAGTACGTCATTGCTTCCGGGACGAAGCTGCGGCTGGTCTCAGGGGAAAGCGCCATTGAGCTGAATGCTAACGGCAAGATTAACCTGATCGGTAAAGAGTTTAACTTCTTCGTGGAAGGGGATGGTTATATCACCACGGGCGGTAAGCTGCACCTGAATACCTCGGGAACCAAGCCGGGCACCACGGCACCGGGATCGGGGCATAAAGGGGATATTGATGCGGCTGTGCAGGCGAAGTTTACGCCAAAAGATGAGTAAGGCCGGTGCGGTGCTTATCGCATTGCGCCGTTGTCATTTAAGATCACCAGACAAAATGAATATATCAATTTCTACAATGCTGACGATTTCAAACTGGATGATGGAGCGAGCATTACCGAAATTGGTTTACGTTTAAGCAAAGATAACGGCGACATGGCGCCTTTACTGAATTTTTCACCGTCAGGTCAATGCATAACGCTTGATACCGTTAAAATGCACTTTCCGCAACTGGTGCTCACTGACTATCCGCAAGGCCGCTCTGAGAATGAAGTGACCAGTTATACCGCACCAAAAGACAGTAATGGACAAAAGGTGAGCTTCAGTTTCACCGTGAAAAAACCTGACTGTCTGGATTCTGTCGTCATAAGCGCCGAATAAGAAACACAGTTCCCATGTCCTGACGGGGTTTCCAGTGGTGAGAAGCGCAATAAATATTCATTGAATGACAATTAACGTGAAAAAAAACACTCCGGTATTTCTTTTTTCTGCCCTGATGTTTACCTGTCTGAGCAGCAATGTGGTTTTGGCTCAGGTGATGCCTTCCGTTCTGACAAAACGGGATTTTTCTGTGCAGATTAAAGACCAGCCTGTCGCATTGGGCGACAGATGGACTCCTGATATTGCCCGTAAAATTGACGTGCCGTTGGAAGGCCATTTTGTCGGTGAAGTTCCTTTTGACGGAACAAACTATAAATTCTACCAGCATCAAAAGGCTGGGTTAGAAATATTCAGTTCCAATCTCTGGTGGGATAAAGCAGAAAGAAGCGTTGACGATTATATCGTGTCCCAGATTACGCTGACTGCCTCAGATATTTTAACGCCGCGTGGCGTTCATGTGGGTTCAACAATCAGAGAGCTGAACAATGCGTACGGCGATGGTCAGTTCGAAAATGATTCCGGGGAGAAGTGGATTTCCTATGAATTGGGTAAGAAATTGCTCTCTTTTAAGGTTATAGACAGTCAGGTTGTGAAAATAACCATGAATTACGAAAATGGTACTTCAGAGTGATTTATGACCAAAAAATATTTGGCAGTCGCATTGTTCACCGCTTTATTGACAGGCGTCGTTGAAACGTCATCGGCGCTTGAATTATCGCAATACAATAAGCTTGATACGGTGAGCCGCATCGTTAACGACAGCGAAGTGACAGACAGTCTCAGGAAGACGCTAGGAAAGCATTACCAGACCTTTATTGATAACTTTGATGTCTTTGGTGAACCGCATACCACCACAGGTGGCGGATTGTTTGTTGAAGGCTGGCTAAAGGATCTCTACCTGGAGAATGCGTCAGCGCTGGTCATCAATCCTGACGGCAAAATCTTTGCGGCCTGGGTGGTTCCGGAGTCGGACGTTATTCATTACCAGTCTTCAGATAATAGTCCGGTTATTCATGCCGATATTCAGCAATGGGCTGCCAGATTCAATACGCTGCAGTTTGCATCGAACAGCCAATCAGGACTCGCCTTTGACGGGGTATGGGCAGGCGAGTTCGGGAGCGACTCGACGTTAACCCTGCAGTTAGCTCGGTCAGGCAACCGTATCACCGGCTCTTATTGCTATATCTCCCGGAAAAGAAACCGCATTGATTGCCCCGAGGATGATGAGCGTAATCTTAGCGGTACGATTGCTGGCAATCGTGCCACTGTTGAGTTCAATTCATCGTTTGGCGGTGTAGGTGGGCGGGCTGCTCTGGAAGTAAAGGGGAATGAAATGGAATGGCGTTTAGTAACGTCTCCTCAACATGGCAATGATTATGCTCCACTGCGTTATACATTACATAAAGCCGATTCGGATCATCACGCTGAATCCAGAAAACTGGAAACCGAAAAATTCGCTATTTCTTTGATAAACAAGTGCGGCCATTTCGAGAGCGAATGTGCCCAGATGGTTTATCTCGGCGTGCGCAAAAGCGATAACAGCACGATCTCCTTAAGGGGAAAAACGTTGCGCGACTCCGCAGGTAAAATAATCGGCTCAACGTACAAGAATGGCGAAATCGTTTATACCGTGACGTATGCACCCGCGAAACTGGTTGTCAGCAAAGGCAGCCAGGTTTTAGTCGAACAGTCAGGTCAATGGCGTAAATAATAAAACAGCCAGCCCAAAGGGCCAGCATGGATTGGCCTTCTTGTTTCTCACAATATTAACCATCCCGAGTTCACTTATGAAATACACCCTCCAGGAAGGTTCGTTTTCCCTTTTTCCTGCTGCCTGGCAGGATAACAGTATGAATATTATTCGCGATGACGAAAGCGGATTATCCGTGGTGGTCAGCCGCGGCGTCATTCCGGACGGCAGTGACTACGAACAAGAGTTTCACCGCCAGTGGGATGTGCTGCGTCCTCAGATGGGCGAAATTGCTCAGAGCGAATTCCGGAATGTAAAAGCCGGCCCTGACGGAAAAATTAACGGGCTGGAAGTTGAGACCACCTTCGACCGTAACGGGCAACGCCTGTGGCAAAAACAGCTGGCCGTACAGACGCCGGGCAAACCGGTATTGATGATTTTTACCCTCTCGGCACTCAGAGCATTCACCGAAGAGGACGAGGTGCGCTGGAGCGCGCTTAAGCAAAGTCTGACGCTAAACGACAACCGGAATGTGTAAGGCATGAGCGATAACAACGCGGCCCGTAAGGGCGACGAGATTATTCACTCCAGCATTTTTGCTGACATCACCAGCATTGTGGCGGAAGGTGCCGCCTATGCGGTGATCGGTGCGGCGGTTGGGCTGGCGGCAACGGCTGCCGCGCCACTCCTCGGTGCGGGGGCTGCTGCCGCTGGCGTGGCGGCGATAGGATCCAGCTGTCTGTTGAGCGGCATTGTCGGCGGTGTGCTGGCGAACGTGGCAGGGATCACTGACGATATCAGCAATGCCGCGGAAGGGTTGGGTAATGCGCTTTTCCCTCCGTCGCCTGCGGGCAAAATTACCACTGGTTCGAATAACGTTCTGACGAATGCGATCCCCGCCGCGCGCGCGGCCGGAACGCTGACGCCTGCGGATACCCCTTCCCCTGAACCGCAGTCTCCGGGCAGTTTTGCCGATTACGCAGGGATGCTGCTTTCCGCCGCCGGACAATTTGGCAGCGAAATGTGGCAGCCGAGCGTGGCCTCTGCCGCGGCGTGGACCTCGCCACTGGAAGAAGACAAGGTGGCGTGCGAAAAACACTCCGGGCCGCAGTATCTGGCGGAAGGCTCCAAAAGCGTCTTTATCAACGGACAGCCTGCGGTGCGCGCGAAAGATCGCACCACCTGCGAAGGCACCATTTCCGACGATGTCTCCCCGAACGTGATCATTGGCGGCGACACGCTTACGGTTCGCGATATCAAAAGCGGTAAAACACCGGGACTGGCGCTGGGGATGATTGCGCTCTCCCTGCTGCGCGGACGTCCGGGCAAGATTCTGAAAAACATGCCCTGCGCGCTGGCGGCGGCCGGCGGCGGGATGCTGGCCGATATGGCCGTGAATGCCGTGTTTGGCTCCTCGCATCCGGTTCACGCCGCCACCGGCGTAAAGGTACTGAATGACGACGATGAACTCGATTTCTCGCTGCCGGGGCGCTTCCCGCTTCGCTGGCAGCGCAGCTATAACAGCCTGACCACCCGCGAAGGGCTGTTCGGGCTGGGCTGGGCAACCCCCTTTGACAGCTATCTGACGCTGGAAGAAAACAACGCCACCTGGTTCGACGAAACCGGGCGTGAGCTGAGCTTCGAGCTGCCGCCTGTCGACCGCGCGTTTTACAGCATCAGCGAAGGCATCATTATCCGCCGTAATGAAAATGGCGACGTGGCGATAGCTGATGACGACGGTGCGGTGTGGCGTCTGTACAAACCAACCCGGGCAAACCCTGCTGTTCTGTGTCTGGCATCTCTCAGCGACGAATACGGCAACGCGCTGCTGACTACGTGGGATGAGCACGGCAGGCTGGTTGGTCTTCACGACGAGCCACGGGCAATAGATGTTACTTTGCGCTATGAAGATGAACGTTTCCCGCAGCGCGTGACGTCGGCGAGCCATTTCGACGGCAACCGTTCCTGGCCGCTGATGCAGTGGCGCTACGATGCGGGCGGCCAACTGGCGAGCGCGACAGATGCCTCCGGCGTGGTAACGCGTGAATATCGCTATAATGACCGCGGCCTGATGGTCTGGCACCGCCTGCCTGGTGGGCTGGAGAGTGAATACCGCTGGCAAAAATTCGACCACTGGCGCGTGGTGGAAAACCGCACCAGCACCGGCGACGGGTGCCGCTTTAGCTATGATTTAGCCGCCGGGCTGACGACCGTCGAGCACTACGACGGCCAGACGCGTAAGCACTACTGGAACGCGCAAAATCTGATTGTCCGTTACGTTGACGAGCGCGGTGAAAACTGGCGCTACGAGTGGGATGACAACGAACTTCTGACCCGTCGCGTCGATCCCCTCGGCAATGCCGTTACCTTTGTCTACGACGAAATGGGCAACCGGGTGCAGGAGATCGACGCCGATGGCAATACCCGTACCACCACCTGGCTGGAGCACCGCGCGCTTCCGGCGGCCATTATCGAAGCCGACGGCAGCGCGACCCGTTTCTGGTACGACGAACATCACGGCCTGAAGCGCGTGGTCGACCCGATGGGGCAGACCACGCTGCTGCACCGGGATGAGTTTGGTCAGGTGGTTGAGGAGGTCGATGCCACCGGAAACAGCCGCTACCAGGAGTATAACGACGCCGGGCAGATGGTACGTGCGACGGACTGTTCCGGGCGCATTACCCGCTACCGTTATCATCCGCTCGGCTGGCTGGTGGCCGAGACTGGCGCCGACGGCGAAGAGACGCGCTATCGCTACGACGCGGCAGGACGTCCGGTACAGCTCGATCGTCCGGAAGGCTGGACGGAGTCACTTGCATGGAACGAGCGCGGCCTGCCGGTGAAGCATGCGGGCGCTGACGGGAAAGAAAGCGAGTTCAGATACGATGACGCAGGGCGCTTAACCGCCACCCGCAATACTCAGGGGGAAGAGGTGCGCCGCCGCTGGGACAGCCGCGGGCGCCTGATTGTCCTGGAAAACGAAAACGGCGAAGCGTACCGGTTCCGCTGGGGCGCGGACTCGCTGCTTCTGGAAGAGACAGGGCTTGATGGCGTGGCCTCGCAGTATCGCTACGACGCCTGCGGGCGCACGATAGCGCGCACCTTTGCCGCCGGTCACCCGGAGGCAATCACCCACGCCTTCACCTGGAGCGCAAGCGGCCAGCTGGTCGCCCGCACCACGCCGGAAGGACAGACCCGCTATCATTACACACCGTCCGGACTATTAAGCCGGATCGGGCTGCATCCTGCGCTTTCAGCCGACGCATGGACCACCGAGGCCGAGCAGGAGCTTGCCTTTGACTATGACGCGCTCGGTCGCATGACGCGCGAGGCGGGCGAACACGGCGAGCTGGCGTGGGAGTATGACGCGCTGGGCAACCGCACCTCCGTCACGCTGCCCGATGGCCGCGAGCTGAAACAGTTCTACTACGGCAGCGGGCATCTGCTCGGTATTGCCCTCGATAAGCTGTCGGTCTCTGATTTCACCCGCGACGAACTCCACCGGGAGACCAGCCGCACTCAGGGGCTGCTGACCACCCGCAGCGAGTACGACCGTCTCGGTCGACTGCATCGCCGGGATGTCTTCACTGGCAATGCCCAACGCCCGTCGCCGCGCCGCTGGTCTCGCCGCTGGGATTACGATTACCGCAATAACCTGGTGCGGGAAGAGCGGGACGATAATCCGTTCAGCTGGTACCGCTGGCAGTATGACAGCGCCGGGCGCCTGCTGGTTCAGGACGGCTCGCTGCCCGGACAGGAGCAGTGGCGCTGGGATGCCGCTGGCAACCCGCTGGAAGGCTCTGCTGAGAAGGTCACGCATAACCGCCTGACGCAGCTGAACGGCATTCGCTGGCGTTATGACATTCACGGCCGCACCGTGGAGAAGGATAACGGCCAGACCCGGTGGCACTACCGCTACGACGGCGAGCACCGCCTGACGGAGGTCATCAGCCAGCCGCGGGATCGCAACAAACCGCAGACGCAGGTCAACTTCCGCTACGATCCGCTCGGACGACGGATCAGCAAAACGCGTCGCCAGATGCTGGGCGGGCAGCCAACCGGCAAGCCGGTCACTACCCGTTTTGTCTGGGAGGGGTTCCGCCTGCTGCAGGAAGTGCACGGGGATGTGCCGCTGACCTACGTCTACAGCGATCAGGACAGCTACGATCCGCTGGCGCGTATCGACGGCGTGGATGCCCCGGAAATCTTCTGGTTCCACTGTCAGCCCAACGGCACGCCGGAGCGGATGACGGATATCGAAGGGCAGGTGCGCTGGGACGCGGTGAACAGCGCCTGGGGCAAGCTGCTGCGGGAAAGCGAAACGCAGGTATCAGGATATTCTCAGAACCTGCGCATGCAGGGGCAATACCTGGATCGTGAGACAGGGCTGCACTACAATCTGTTCCGGTATTACGACCCGGACTGCGGAAGGTTTACGCAGCAGGACCCAATAGGGTTAAATGGCGGGTTAAATCTTTACAGCTATGCTCCTAATCCTATAGTTTGGACAGATCCTTTAGGTCTTACACCTTGTAAGGGGTTACCATCCACTCGAAGGGCTGGAGGTACGGGCAAACATTATGATCCAGTAAATGGTCAAGGGTTGTATGTGCTACACGATGGAAAGAACATTATCTATGTAGGACGTGGGGATGCTCCAGCACGTTTGAATAGCCATGCGAATACACCGGGTAAATCACATTTGGAACAGTTGACCATATTTGATAATAATTTGACCAAAGCGGAAGCTAAGTTTTTGGAACAAAGGATTATGGATCTTAATGGTGGAGCTAAGTCAACAAATTCTTTCACAAATCTCCTCAATAAAATTAGATCCTATAGCCCTAATAACCCAAACGCTAGCAAATATGATATTGCAGGTCATAGTAGGGATTGGGGTGGGGAAGTATTGAAAGATGCGTTATCAATTCTGAAAGGGAATGGCTTATGAAAGTAAAATATAAAGAGGGTGACATCTTTGTCATTCCGATGAGTAATGGGAAGTATGCGCTTTGCCAGGTTGTTTTTGCTCCAAAGCAAAAGTTTAAGCAAGCAATAGGTTTCTGCATTTTATCAATACAGGAAACAGAGGAGTTTGAAGAGAACAGTTCACTAACACCTCTATCTTTTGAAAAATTTGGCAAAGAGATGAAGGTTATTTTCACTGGTAACCAAAATATTAGCAAAGGCATTTGGAAAATTATAGGGCATGCTAATCTCACAGAAGAAAAAAAACAATTAAAAATATTTAATTATGCTGGTGGCTTATATGATGGGGAAGAGGAAATCAGGCGTTTGTCTGTTGCTGAATATCCTAATTACACAACTATGGGGGTTTCAGGCTTTGAGCTTGTCGACAATGTTCTGATAAATATTTGATCATCAGGGGAAGAGTGCTTCCCCTGCTAGTTTACATACAACAGCAGCTCATTAACACCTTTAATAAATTCACAAGTTTTTATGATCGTCTTGCCAAATAGTATTACAACAATGCATGCTGGAGAAGAATAGCCACAAGTTTGTCGCAGCAGAGCTGGATATCAATACTCATACCTTCGCCCGGAGCGGGAGATGACAGTCGGTCGTCTGCACTACGGTGGGAGGGCTGACCCGCTACCACTACATCCCGTCAGGGCTGCACTACAATCTGTTCCGGTATTATGACCCGGACTGCGGAAAGTTTACGCAGCAGGACCCGATAGGGCTGGCGGGGGGATAAACCTTTACCAGTATGCGCCGAATGCGCTGGGGTGGGTGGATCCGTGGGGGTTGAGCCGTGAGTGTAGCGGTAAAACAAAACCTGATTTCTATGTCGGTCCAGCGGGACCAAGCGCTACAATGCCTTCAACTGCTTATCGTTATGTTCGATACTTGAATGACGATGGCAGTTTAGATAAATGGGCTCCTGGTCTTCTCGAAACAAAAAAAGCGCCCGTAACGTATTTTGGATTCGAAAAATTTGAAACGGGTAAAGCGGCTCGTGATGCGTTTCAGATAAAAGGTCCCGATAAAGTTGATCCGACGTTACCAGCGGATGTCTCTTGGAGTGATGCAAGGATTAGAGGAACGTTTGATACATTGCAACTTTACGAAAATGGTACTCCACAAGTGAGGCATCCAAGAATGTTTGGAGATGAAATTGGTGCACCATTACAACAATTTACGCATGCTTATCCGCAATACGGAAAGGGGGGCGTAGAACAAATGCATGCAGAAAAACGGACAATTATTTTCGATAAAATTGATATTCTTCCGGAGGAATAATGAATTACGATTCATATAATGAAGTGCTCGATTACCTCAAGGTTTTTTTCAACGAAAGAGTGGATTCATTAATTTATTTAGAAAAACTAATGACTCTGATTGAAGGTTCTCGCTCTGAAAAAACCGTGACTATAAGAGCCATTTATGAAACGTACATGCAGTATGTAAAAGAAAATAGGGATAACATTAAAGTTATCTCTGGAGAAAAAGAAATGTGGATTGATTTATTACACCATTGGCAATAAGGATTTATTGTCATGTAGATTAGATTGAAATGGTTATAACGGTGTGGCGTAATGCAATAATTGATGCAGGTGTATTTTAGTTGCGTAGTGGAAAATGCAGTGTGAGCCTTGCATATAACACGTGTAATCTGTACGCGGAAATGCTTCTTTATATGGATGCCATCATGTTGTAGTTGATTTAGTTACAATCTCGTGTTAGGCATTCAAAAGTAGAACAGGGCAACATGATTGAATTAAAATTTAAACCGATTACAGGTGAACTAAATTTTGATGGTTTGCCTTTGGAAATTGATACTAAAGAAGGCTTTTGTAAATGTGATTTATACTACGAATTAGTTAAGTACAAAGCTATAAAGAAAACCATGCCTAATCACTACCTTGTTGACTCAGTAGCGTTTTTCGACAAAGAATTTCAAGTTACTATACGCACAGTGTGCTATGGTTTTCCTTTTATGCTTCATCTTGTTGATAAAAACAGTCAATACTATAACGCATTAAATGATTGGAACGCTCGAACTAATATTCGCATGCTAAATGAATCAGTGAAAAGTTTGTCTGATTGGCTGAAAGAATCACTAAACCTGGACACGCCTGATACCACGGAAACAGACATCATTAGGTGGAACTTTGAGTGGGGGCGGGTTTCAGTCTCATATGAGACAAAGTCATTTAATCATGGGATATATATAGTTTGGAATATAACGTAGTCACTTCCAGGCAAGGTTGTTTAGATATGTTAGAAATGGAACTTGATGTTCATACTGGATTTGTAGCAATTAACAACTACCCAATCGAATTAAAAGATGTTGATACTTTTAAAAATTCCGCATTTTACAAGTTCTTCTCGCCATTGACTAAAATAGGTTCTTTTTATTTCGCTATCGATAATGTTAAATGGAAAGGTCAAATTTTCATTTTGGAACTAAGGCCTTCAGCATTTTCTTTTACCCCATCATTATTCCTTACTAGTAAGGATGGAAGTTTTTATAAAACGCTAAATGATTGGGGTAAAAGGGCAAGTCAGAGTAATTTATCGGATGAGCAGCAGCGTTTGACATCATGGGTTGAGAGTGAAATAACCTCAAAGCCTAAGCTTAAAATTACCAATCCCCCATATGGATTTCAATGGGCGCATGAATGGGGAAGTATTGTTGTACAGTCTAATGAAAAAAGCTTCGATTGTGGTTTTTATATCAAATGGAATGTTTGACATAAATAATGTTATTAATTAATAAAATCCCGCATTTTCTTCTTGCCTTACTTTTTCTATTAATAACTTAAAGGCTCAATAAAAATGAAATTAACTAATCGACTGAAGAAGAAGATATTAGTGCTGGATGGTATTGATAATGACTTTATAGATTACGGCGCAAAAATAGCATGCCCTGAATGCGAGGGCGTAATAGTCTACTCTGTCGTAAACTCATATGAGTTTGACACGCTCTCTGAAGAGGTAAAATGCTTTTTGGTTAAGAAAATGAGAGGTGTAAAGCTTGTTAGTGAAAATAAGAAATATAGCTATGATGAAAGCCAATTAGATGTTTCGAAAAACTCATGTTCAAAGTGTTTAAAAGAGTTTTCCACTGTATTAACGTATAAAGAAGTGCAGCCAGCCCGATACCGGGTATATCTTGTGGGGCTTTTTGACGGTGATTTGAAACAGTTCAAACTTTAAAAGTAGAGATTTACTAATGATTGAAAATCTCATTTGTATTAAAGAAAATGACCTGCTTCAATGGATATGTGGCGAAAGTAACATACTGATTAGTATGCCATTTATAGACTATGCAATGGTCGACTCGACACGCCAGTTAGTCTTTGCGTTAAGCGACTCAAAGCCCCTACCAACCGTTTTGACCATCTTCAATGCGCAGGGTGAAAAAGTATTTTGGTCAGCACCTCCTGAAGGCGCAGCTTTCTATTACTTAACTTTCAACCTGTCAAAGCAAGTGGTTGTGGTCTGTAGCTATGCGGAAAAGCAAAACGGCTGGCATGATTGGTTTTATTCCTGGGATATGAAGCGTAACGCGCTGTCTATATCGGGCCCTGCGTATTAACATCAAAAGCACCAAAAAATGATAACAATAACCGGTGGCAAAAGAGGGCTGCATAAGCAGTTCCAACAAGCGGTTTAAAACAGAGCTAAGAGGCAAAGGATGAGCACGGTTTACATTGTCATTTTAACCTATATCAAACCACTCGAAGAGATTGACGCAGCGATACATGCTCATGTTGAGTGGCTAAAAAAGGGGTATTCAGAGGGGATTTTCCTGGCATCCGGTAGACGGATCCCAAGAAACGGTGGGGTCATTCTCGCTAAGTGTGAAAGTCTTGCCTCTCTTGAAGAGCGCTTGCGCGAGGATCCTTTTCAGGCGTTAAAGCTAGCGACTGTTGAAATCATTCCCTTTGAACCCAGCATGAAAACAGAACTATTAGATAATGTGTTTTAACCCCACAATAAAAAAAACCACGCCAGGGCGTGGATTTTTTTCATTCAAAACAAATTAAACGTTAAACAGGAAGTTCATCACATCGCCATCTTTAACGATGTAATCTTTCCCTTCCGCACGCATCTTGCCTGCTTCTTTCGCGCCTTGCTCACCCTTGTAGGTGATGAAGTCTTCAAACGCGATAGTCTGCGCACGAATAAAGCCTTTCTCGAAGTCGGTGTGGATCTTACCGGCCGCCTGAGGCGCAGTTGCACCCACAGGAATCGTCCACGCGCGCACTTCTTTCACGCCAGCGGTGAAGTAGGTCTGCAGGTTCAGCAGCTCATAGCCTGCGCGAATTACGCGGTTCAGACCCGGCTCTTCCAGACCCAGCTCGGCCATGAACTCTTCACGGTCAGCGTCGTCCAGCTCGGCGATATCAGATTCAACGGCAGCGCATACAGCCACAACGACAGAACCTTCCGCCGCGGCGATTTCACGCACTTTGTCCAGATACGGGTTGTTCTCGAAACCGTCTTCATTAACGTTGGCGATGTACATGGTTGGCTTCAGGGTCAGGAAGCTCAGGTATTTGATCGCCGCCTTGTCTTCTTCCGTCAGGTTTTTCAGCGCGCGCAGCATGCCCGCGTTTTCCAGCTGTGGCAGACATTTTTCCAGCGCAGCCAGTTCCGCTTTCGCGTCTTTATCGCCGCCTTTGGCTTTCTTCTGCACGCGGTGAATCGCGCGTTCGCAGGTGTCGAGGTCAGAGAGCGCCAGCTCGGTGTTGATGACCTCGATGTCGTCAGCCGGATCCACTTTGTTGTTGACGTGGATGATGTTGTCGTTCTCAAAGCAGCGCACAACGTGGCCGATCGCTTCGGTTTCACGAATGTTGGTCAGGAACTGGTTACCCAGACCTTCACCTTTGGAGGCGCCTTTTACCAGGCCCGCGATGTCAACGAACTCCATGGTGGTCGGCAGAATGCGCTGTGGCTTCACGATCTCCGCGAGCTGGTCCAGACGCGGGTCGGGCATTGGCACAACCCCGGTGTTCGGTTCGATGGTACAGAACGGGAAGTTCGCCGCTTCGATACCCGCTTTGGTAAGCGCGTTAAACAGGGTGGATTTGCCCACGTTTGGCAGACCGACGATACCGCATTTGAATCCCATTTCTAAATCACCTTAATATCTTGATAATCAATCCGTTAACGATAACCGATTGATGAAAAGTAAATAACTCTGCCTATTATACACGTAACCCGCATCACGCGCGGTAAAAAAGCCGTATCGGGCGGATTATTGCGCTTTGAAAGCGTGCAGGCGGTTTGTCGCTTTGGTTAAGCCATCCTTCAGCCAAATTTCAGTGCAGCGCACCGCTTCGTCTACCGCCTCGTCAATCAGCTTCTGCTCAGAAACCGGGGGCTTACCTAACACAAAACCAACAACTTTGTTTTTATCGCCCGGATGGCCGATTCCTACGCGCAAACGGTGGAAATTCGGGTTATTGCCCAGCTTGCTGATAATATCTTTCAGACCGTTATGGCCCCCGTGCCCGCCGCCCAGTTTGAATTTTGCCACGCCGGGTGGGAGGTCCAGCTCATCGTGAGCCACCAGAATTTCATCCGGATTGATGCGATAAAACGTTGCCATTGCCGCCACGGCTTTACCGCTCAGGTTCATAAAGGTGGTGGGTACCAGCAGGCGCACATCTGCGCCAGCAAGGTTGATACGTGAGGTATAGCCGAAGAATTTAGGTTCTTCGCGCAGGGGAGCACGCAACCGCTCGGCCAGAAGATCAACATACCATGCCCCGGCATTGTGGCGAGTGGCCGCATATTCTGCGCCCGGGTTGGCGAGGCCGACAATCAGTTTAATCGTCACGATTCAATTCCTAATGGGTTCCAGATCTGGCGCGTAGTTTACTGTCTGGCGCGCCGCTTGACAAAATTCTGCAATCGTCACGGCGAAAGTCGAGTAATTTCTCATCTGAACAATTAGAATTTCAAGCTGTTCAACGCCTTATTTGTAAACTTTTGTTTGGGAGTTATCCGTAAATGTGATCATTCACGCAACTCATAAAAGAGGCGTTGTCTATACTTTACACAAAAGGATTAGGGGCTTTTCCCCTGACAACCCAAAGTTCCGGAGGTGACACATGAAACGCAAAAACGCTTCGTTACTCGGTAACGTGCTGATGGGGTTGGGGCTGTTTGTGATGGTTGTCGGCGTGGGTTATTCAATTTTAAACCAATTGCCGCAGCTTGATCTCCCGCAATACTTCGCGCATGGCGCGGTACTGAGCATTTTCCTCGGTGCAGTATTGTGGCTTGCCGGGGCGCGCGTGAGCGGACATGAGGAAGTCTGCGATAAATACTGGTGGGTGCGCCATTATGATAAACGTTGTCGCAGGGATCAGCACAAGCACAGCTAGTACCTGATAAAGAACACCGAACGACTCCCGAGGGAGTCGTTTTTTTTTGCATGTAGTATTGACCCTCACGTAACGTAAGGCTCCAGAGTGTGTGCACTGGCAAAGTAAAAAGGAGCAATTATGTTGATTCAAGTGGGTGACCTTGCGAAACGGGCCGGGATCACCGTGCGGACATTGCATCACTATGAGCAAACAGGGTTGTTGCTGCCTTCTGCCAGAAGTGCGGCAGGTTACCGGCTTTACAACCTGGCAGATGTCCAGCGTCTGCACATGATCCAGACGCTGGCAAAAGCGGGGCTGGAACTTGCTGAAATCAGGGATTTTCTGGAACAGGCGTCGCTGTCGTTAACCGAGTTACTCGATGCGCAAATCACACTGTTGGATAAACAGCTTTGCAGCATACATACGCTGCGCGACCGGCTGGTGGAACTGCGCACCGGGCTTCGCGACGATGCGACGCCGGATCTGGAATCCTGGCTACAGACGCTGGAGTTAATGAATATGTACGATCGCTGGTTTAGCAAAGAAGAGTTACAGCAGCTGCCGTTTGCGGTGCAGAAGGAGGCACTGGCGGCTATCTGGTCAGGGCTGGTTACAGAGGCCAACATACTTCTGGAGCAACATATCCCCGTTACGGATGCGCGAGCCATGGAGCTGGCGACGCGCTGGATGGAACGCCTGGAGCAGGACACTGCGGGCAAGCCGGAGTTTCTTACCCGGCTGAACGAAATGCACAGCGTTGAGCCGCAAATGCAGGCGCAGACTGGCATCACGCCGGAGATGACGGAGTACATTACCCGGGCGTTTGCTGAATCTAAGCTCAACATATGGGAGAAGTATCTCACCGCCGAAGAGATGGCCTTTACCAGGGCACACTACTTTGACCGCATGATGGAGTGGCCGCCGCTGGTGGCGAAACTGCATCAGGCGCAGCGGAAAAGTATCGATCCTGCCTGTGAGGAGGCGCAAAAGCTGGCTGAAAACTGGCTGGCGTTATTCCAGTCGTATGCGGGAACAAACCCGGAAACCCAGCAAAAGTTTCGCGCGGCCATGCAGCAGGAGCCGCAGCTGATGAAAGGAACATGGATGTCGCCTGCTGTGCTTGCATGGCTCCAGCAGGCCATCGGGATAATGATGCAGAGACGTTTCTCCGCATCAGGTGAATCACAGATCCGCTAACGCCGCTTCCCGGTTAGGGTAGAAAGAGAGTCGGCCAGGGATCGGCTGTACGCCCGCGCGCGCCATGGTGCGCAGCGGCTGGAATTCCAGGTTACTCACCCGCAGCTCGCAGCCTTCCGGCAGACGTTGTACGAAGCGCTGGAAGGCGTCCATGCCCCCGGCATCCAGCACCGGTACGGCATCCCATTTCAATACCACAATCCGTTTGCCCGCGATACGAGTTTCCAGTTCGCTGAACAGGCCTTCCGCCGCGGCGAAGAACAGCGGGCCAATTACGCGCAGCACCAGCACATCATCAGGCACCTCTACGTTGACCGGCGAAAGGCGCGTCATCTGTGCAATGCGGCGCATAAACAGCAGGGAAGCCAGCACGATCCCGACGCTGATGGCGATAACCATATCGAACAGCACCGTCAGCGACATACAGATCAACATTACGATGATGTCGTCTTTTGGTGCACGACGCAGCAGGTTGACCACCTTATGCGCCTCACTCATGTTCCAGGCCACCATCAGCAGCAGCGCGGCCATAGCGGAAAGCGGCAGCCAGGAGAGCAGCGGGGCAAGGATCAGCAGAGCGAGGATCACCAGCACGGAGTGGATAACCGCCGAAACGGGGGAGGTTGCTCCCGCGCGCACGTTCGCCGCTGAACGGGCGATGGCTGCCGTTGCGGTAATACCGCCAAAGAACGGGGCGATGAGATTGCCTAACCCCTGACCGACCAGTTCGCTGTTGGCTTTATGTTTGGTGCCGGTCATGCCGTCGAGCACGACGGCGCAGAGCAGCGATTCAATGGCCCCCAGCATTGCCATAGAGAATGCGGCGGGAAGCAAGGCGCGCAGGGAATCCCAGCTTAAGGTAAAGCTGGAGCCAGGCATGTCCCACGGCAGTACCAGTTGCGGTAACAGTTGCGGAATGCCGCTACCCTGAGAACCGTCCGCCAGCACATAGTGGAACTGCGAGCCGATTGTCGCGACATGACCACCGAACATATTGACGATAGCCATTACTGCGCAACCCAGCAGCAGCGCGGGAAGGTGACCCGGCAGACGAATCCCTAAACGAGGCCAGACGATCAGCGTACCCAGCGTCACAATCCCGATGGCGGCGTCGCCCAGGTTGGCCGTAGGCAGTGCCATAAACAGCGCGCCTACTTTTTGCAGATAATGTTCCGGTACATGAGGCATCTGCAGACCGAGAAAATCTTTGATCTGCATGGTTCCGATGGTGATCCCGATCCCTGAGGTGAACCCGAGCGTGACGGAAAGGGGAATGTACTCAATCAGGCGGCCAAAGCGGGCCAGGCCAAAGAGAATCAAAAACAGGCCTGACATCAGGGTGGCAACCAGCAGGCCTGCAAGACCAAACTGTTGCGAAACCGGGTAGAGGATCACCACAAAAGCGGCGGTCGGGCCAGAGACGCTGAAGCGTGAACCACCGGTCAGGGCGATGACAATCCCGGCAACGGCCGAGGTGTAGAGGCCGTACTGTGGTGCAACGCCGCTACCAATCGCCAGCGCCATCGCCAGCGGTATGGCGATAATGCCGACGGTGATCCCGGCAATCAGGTCACGGACAAAACGTGACGAGGTGTACTTCTCTTTCCAGCAAGCGTCGATGAGGGCGCGAAAGGGCAGAACATGTGAGGAGGCTACGTTTTTCACAATTATCTATCATCCGAGTGCGCATCATCTGTCATATGAATGGCAGGTGAAGGAGGCATTAATCATACAAATAAAACTTAAAGACAAAAAAACCCGCCGCAGCGGGTTTTTCGGCCGTGTTCGATTAGTGTTCGAACATTGCAGAGATGGATTCTTCGTTGCTGATACGACGAATCGCTTCGGCCAGCATCCCGGACAGGGTCAAGGTACGCACGTTTGGCAGTGCCTTGATCTCGTCGCTAAGTGGGATGGTATCGCATACCACAACTTCGTCAATGACGGAGTTACGCAGGTTGTTTACCGCATTACCGGAGAAGATTGGGTGAGTTGCGTAAGCAAATACGCGTTTCGCACCACGTTCTTTCAGCGCTTCAGCGGCTTTACACAGCGTGCCACCGGTATCGATCATATCGTCAACCAGCACGCAGTCGCGGCCAGCAACGTCACCGATGATGTGCATCACCTGAGAAACGTTAGCGCGTGGACGACGTTTGTCGATGATCGCCATGTCGGTATCGTTCAGCAGCTTAGCGATAGCACGGGCACGTACCACGCCGCCGATGTCCGGAGAAACCACGATCGGGTTGTCCAGGTTCAGCTGCAGCATGTCTTCCAGCAGGATTGGGCTGCCGAATACGTTATCAACCGGGACGTCGAAGAAGCCCTGGATCTGCTCTGCGTGCAGGTCAACGGTCAGTACGCGGTCAACGCCGACGCTGGAGAGGAAATCAGCAACGACTTTAGCGGTAATTGGCACACGCGCGGAACGGACGCGACGGTCCTGACGGGCATAGCCGAAGTAAGGGATTACAGCAGTGATACGGCCTGCGGAAGCGCGACGCAGGGCGTCGACCATAACAACCAGTTCCATCAGGTTGTCATTCGTTGGAGCACAGGTGGACTGGATGATGAAAATATCACCACCGCGTACATTTTCGTTAATTTGTACGCTGACTTCGCCGTCGCTAAAGCGACCTACAGCGGCGTCGCCGAGGGAAGTGTACAGGCGGTTGGCAATACGTTGTGCTAGTTCCGGGGTGGCGTTACCAGCAAAAAGCTTCATATCAGGCACGAGAAGAACCTCAGGCATGCGTCCAGTGGTGGATAGCGTTCGCCGCAAACTGTGCGGGCCAGGCGAAGGCTATCCAGGCGGTGTATTAAAGAGCGCGATGCAACGTCTGGAACAGGGTGACGTTGTCACCGAAACTCAGTCTGCGCCAGAATGGCCTGCTGTAGGGGGGAGATGTTCATCCCACGCGCTACAAAACCATGCAGCCAATCCGGCGCTTGCTCAAGCACCTGACGAGCGGCGGATTCGGTGTCAAATTCAGCAAAGACACAGGCCCCTGTACCAGTCAGGCGCGACGGCGCGTATTCTAACAGCCAGGAAAGCACCGCATCAACCTCGCGAAAACGTTTTCTTGCGATATCCTCGCAATCGTTGCTGAATTCACAATTTAATAACGTTTCTATTGACCGAATCGGGGTATTTCTTTTCAGGTCAGGATCTTTAAAGATGACCGGGGTCGGAATGCTCACGCCGGGGTGAGCAACCAGATACCATTTTTCCGGCGGGTTGACCGGGGAGAGGATTTCCCCCACGCCCTCGGCAAAGGCCGCATGACCGCGAACAAACACCGGAACATCCGCGCCCAGTGTCAAGCCCAGGGCGGCCAGTTCGTCCTGCGACAGCCCGCTGCCCCAGAGGTGATTCAGGGCAACCAGCACCGTGGCGGCGTTAGATGAGCCGCCGCCCAGACCGCCGCCCATCGGCAGGCGCTTCTCTATACTGATGTCCGCACCGCTTCCCGCGGGCAGCCGCCCCGACTCCGCTGCCGCTTTCATCAGCAGGCGCGCGGCACGCACGATCAGGTTGTCTTCTTGCGCCACGCCTTCGACCGGTGTCAGGAGGCAAATCTGCCCGTCCTGACGCGGCTCAATGGCGATCGTGTCGCCATAGTCAATAAACTGAAACAGCGTTTGCAGAGTATGGTAGCCGTCAGCACGCTGACCGGTGATATATAAAAACAGGTTCAGTTTTGCCGGAGAAGGCCAGTGGGTCATCATTTAACGATCCAGTTATCCATTTTGAGCTTGATGCGCTGGCTGCCCTGTGTCAGCTCCATATTTGATGGCAGCGATGGTTTACTCTTGCTGTCATAGTCGTTGTATACCACTTTCCAGGTTTTGCCATTCTGGGTGTAGTTGGCCTGGCTCAGACGGTATTGATCGTCCAGGGTGTAGTCGGTGGCGTCACCCGGCAGGCCGAGGATCCACTGGCGCAGGCTGTTCAGCGGGATCGGCATCCCGGTCAGCTTGCCAATCATCTCTTCGGCATCGGTCGCGGTGTAGTGCTGGCCTTTATTGTCGGTGATCTGCGCTTCGCCCGGTTTGGCGATAAGCTCCAGTTCGGTGCTGCCGAGCGGGTTCAGCAGCAGCAGGCGATAGTTGTCCTGCCCGGTTTGCTGCCAGAAGAAACGCGCATACACTTTTTGTTCATCAGAGAGATAGGCGAAGGCGCCGCGGGTCTGATACTGGCTCAAATTGCGGACGTCCTGCTGGTGCTGACGCCACTGCGGTGAATCAGGGCTTTTGCCCGGGCCTTTTGGTTGGGTGACAGTACATGCGGTCAGAACCAGTGCCGCCAGAGGCAGCAGGCGAATCAGTCGGGTCATAATGAGGACAAATCCTTGAGATACGTTGCAGTTATAACTGTTAATGCTAGCGTCCCGCAGTCCCACCGTCTACGTTCAAATTATCTCAAAGCAATGCGTAAGCTATTACTCCGAAAGGAGGCGGTCTCTTTTATTGATCTCGCGCATCCTGTATGATGCGTCCTGCTAACCTTATTAACGCTGGTACTACTCCCGCTCAACATGACCCTATTAGCACTCGGTATTAACCACAAAACGGCCCCGGTTTCGCTGCGAGAACGCGTTACGTTTTCGCCGGATACGCTTGACCTGGCGCTGGACAGCCTGCTTGCCCAACCCATGGTGCAAGGGGGCGTGGTGCTCTCGACGTGCAACCGTACCGAGCTGTATTTAAGCGTGGAAGAACAGGATAACCTGCATGAAGCGCTGATCCGCTGGTTATGTGACTACCACAATCTCAACGAAGACGAGCTGCGTAACAGCCTGTACTGGCATCAGGACAATGATGCGGTCAGCCATCTGATGCGCGTCGCCAGCGGTCTGGATTCACTGGTTCTGGGCGAGCCGCAGATTCTCGGTCAGGTGAAAAAAGCCTTTGCGGATTCGCAAAAAGGGCATTTGAAGGCCAGTGAACTGGAGCGTATGTTCCAGAAGTCGTTCTCCGTGGCGAAGCGTGTGCGAACCGAAACCGACATTGGTGCCAGTGCGGTTTCTGTTGCTTTCGCAGCCTGCACCCTTGCACGTCAAATCTTTGAGTCCCTTTCCACCGTCACCGTGATGCTGGTGGGCGCGGGCGAAACCATCGAACTTGTGGCGCGCCATCTGCGCGAGCATAAAGTGAAAAAGATGATTATCGCGAACCGCACCCGCGAACGTGCGCAGGTTCTGGCGGATGAGGTGGGCGCAGAAGTGGTTGCGCTGAGCGACATCGATGAACGTCTGAAAGAGGCGGACATTATTATCAGTTCTACCGCCAGCCCCCTGCCAATCATCGGTAAAGGGATGGTGGAACGCGCGCTGAAGTCGCGTCGAAATCAGCCGATGCTGCTGGTGGATATCGCCGTCCCGCGTGATGTTGAACCGGAAGTCGGTAAACTGGCGAACGCCTATCTTTACAGCGTTGACGACCTGCAAAGCATCATTTCGCACAACCTCGCTCAGCGTAAAGCGGCGGCGGTACAGGCGGAAACCATTGTTGAGCAGGAAACCAGCGAGTTTATGGCCTGGCTGCGCGCGCAAAGCGTCAGCGAGACCATCCGCGAGTATCGCGGGCAGGCGGAGCAGGTGCGTGATGACCTGACTGCCAAAGCGTTAGCGGCCCTTGAACAGGGCGGCGACGCACAAGCTATTATGCAGGATCTGGCGTGGAAACTGACCAACCGCCTGATCCATGCACCAACCAAATCTCTTCAACAGGCTGCCCGTGACGGGGATGATGAACGCCTGACTATTCTGCGCAACAGCCTCGGGCTGGAATAGCGCCCTATACCCATTTTCTAAGACAAGGTGCACTTACGCCTATGAAGCCTTCTATCGTCGCTAAACTGGAAGCTCTGCACGAGCGCCATGAAGAAGTCCAGGCGCTGCTCGGGGATGCCGGAACCATTGCGGACCAGGAACGTTTTCGCGCACTCTCGCGTGAGTACGCGCAGTTAAGTGATGTTTCTAAATGCTTTACCGACTGGCGACAGGTTCAGGAAGACATCGAAACCGCGCAGATGATGCTCGACGATCCTGAAATGCGCGAGATGGCGCAGGAAGAGTTACAGGATGCGAAAGCGCGTTCTGAAGAGATGGAGCAACAGCTTCAGGTGCTGCTGCTGCCAAAAGATCCGGACGACGAGCGTAACGCGTTTGTGGAAGTCCGCGCCGGTACCGGCGGTGATGAAGCGGCGCTGTTTGCCGGGGATCTGTTCCGCATGTACAGCCGCTACGCTGAATCGCGTCGCTGGCGCGTGGAAATCATGAGCGCTAACGACGGCGAGCATGGTGGCTATAAAGAGGTTATCGCCAAGATCAGCGGCGACGGCGTGTATGGTCGTCTGAAGTTTGAATCTGGCGGTCATCGCGTGCAGCGCGTGCCTGCTACGGAATCTCAGGGGCGTATTCATACCTCTGCCTGTACAGTGGCGGTGATGCCAGAGCTGCCGGAAGCGGAATTGCCGGACATCAACCCGGCGGACCTGCGCATCGACACCTTCCGCTCCTCTGGTGCGGGCGGCCAGCACGTTAACACCACCGATTCCGCTATCCGTATTACTCACCTGCCAACCGGTATTGTGGTGGAGTGTCAGGACGAGCGTTCGCAGCATAAAAACAAAGCCAAAGCCTTGTCCGTGCTGGGTGCGCGTATCCACGCGGCCGAAATGGCGAAACGCCAGCAGGCGGAAGCATCGACGCGTCGTAACCTGCTCGGCAGCGGCGATCGCAGCGACCGTAACCGTACCTACAACTTTCCGCAGGGCCGCGTGACCGACCACCGCATTAACCTGACGCTTTACCGTCTGGACGAGGTGATGGAAGGGAAGCTGGATATGCTGATTGAGCCTATCGTGCAGGAATACCAGGCCGACCAGCTGGCGGCGCTGTCCGAGCAGGAATAATGGATTTTCAGCGCTGGTTACGTGAGGCCGCCGGCGAGCTTTCCGCAAGCGAAAGCCCAAAACGCGACGCCGAAATTTTGCTGGAGCATGTAACGGGTAAAGCCCGTACGTATCTGCTGGCATTCGGTGAGACGCCCTTGACCGCTGAGCAGCAAGCGCAGCTCGCTACGCTGCTTGCCCGCCGTAAAAACGGTGAGCCGGTGGCGCATCTTGTCGGTGAACGTGAGTTCTGGTCGCTCCCGCTTTATGTCTCAGCGGCAACGCTGATTCCACGCCCGGATACCGAATGTCTGGTGGAGCAGGCGCTGGCGCGTTTGCCGGCTGCGGCCAGCCGCATTCTCGATCTCGGAACAGGAACGGGTGCTATCGCGCTGGCGCTTGCCAGCGAGCGTCCGGATTGTGATGTGACGGCAGTGGATGTGATGCCTGACGCGGTGACCCTGGCGCAGCGTAACGTGGCGCGTCTTGGGCTGACTAACGTGACCGTGCTGCAAAGCAGCTGGTTTAGCGCGCTGGAGACTCGCTCGTTCGAGATGATCGTCAGTAACCCGCCGTATATTGACGAGCACGACCCGCACCTTGCGCAGGGCGATGTTCGTTTCGAGCCATTGACGGCGCTGGTTGCGGCTAACGCAGGGTTAGCCGATCTTGATCACATAGTGACAACGTCACGGCAACATTTACTTCCCGGCGGCTGGCTGCTGGTGGAACATGGCTGGACGCAGGGGGAAGCCGTACGTGCGCTGTTTACGCAAGCGGGTTATACCGCAGTGGAAACCTGCCGTGACTACGGCGGTAATGAACGGTTGACGCTAGGCCAGTGGGCGTGAAACAAGGCTATCTGCCATTTACTGATAAAGGCGTAAGGCTGACTGAAAGGCGGTTTGGCGTTATCATCTACATTGTTTTGAGTTTTATCGCGCCCGGGGGTAGCTGTACGTTCGGGCGTTACTGGGGTAAGTCATGAAGTCCTTAGCCGATTTCGAATTTAATAAAGTGCCGCTTTGCGATGGCATGATCCTGATTTCGGAGATGATACGCGACGATTTTACGTCGCAGTACGTTTACGATGAACTGGAGAATCTGGTCAGCCTGGCGCGTGAAGAGATCAATCAGGCGCGCCCGCAGGACTGGCAATTAGAGAAGCTGCTTGAGCTTTTCTACGGCGAATGGGGTTTCTGCGACACGCGTGGCGTGTATCGCCTGTCTGACGCATTATGGCTGGACCAGGTCTTAAAAAACCGTCAGGGCAGCGCCGTTGCGCTGGGCTCTATTTTGCTGTGGGTCGCGCACCGTCTTGATATTCCACTGGTGCCGGTCATTTTCCCGACGCAGATGATCCTGCGGGCGGAGTGGCTGGACGGCGAGATGTGGCTCATTAATCCGTTTAACGGCGATACACTGGATGAGCATACGCTGGACGTCTGGCTGAAAGGCAACATCAGCCCGGTCGCCGAGCTCTTTAACGAAGATCTCGACGAGGCCGATAACGCCGAAGTGATCCGCAAGCTGCTGGATACGCTGAAATCAGCGCTGATGGAAGAGCGTCAGATGGAGCTGGCCTTGCGTGCCAGCGAAGTGCTGCTGCAGTTTAATCCGGAAGATCCCTACGAAATTCGCGACCGCGGGCTTATCTATGCCCAGCTCGACTGCGAACACGTTGCGCTGAACGATCTGAGCTATTTCGTTGAGCAGTGCCCGGAAGATCCGATTAGCGAAATGATTCGCGCGCAGATCAACGCGATCTCGCACAAACAAATTACACTGCATTAATCTTAATTCCGATTCACACCTGAATAAGGCGATCCTATGAAACAAAAAGTGGTTAGCATTGGTGATATCAAGGTAGCAAACGACCTGCCGTTCGTGCTGTTTGGCGGTATGAACGTGCTGGAATCCCGCGATCTCGCCATGCGTATCTGCGAGCACTACGTGACCGTGACCCAGAAGCTGGGCATCCCGTACGTGTTTAAGGCCTCTTTTGACAAAGCCAACCGCTCCTCCATTCACTCTTACCGCGGCCCGGGCCTGGAAGAGGGCATGAAGATTTTCCAGGAGCTGAAACAGACGTTTGGCGTGAAAGTGATCACCGACGTGCATGAGTCCTGGCAGGCACAGCCTGTAGCGGACGTTGTAGACGTGATCCAGCTTCCGGCATTCCTGGCCCGTCAGACGGACCTGGTGGAAGCGATGGCGAAAACCGGCGCGGTCATCAACGTGAAAAAACCACAGTTCGTGAGCCCTGGCCAGATGGGGAACATTGTCGACAAGTTTATCGAAGGCGGCAATGACAAGGTTATCCTGTGCGACCGTGGTGCAAACTTCGGTTATGACAACCTGGTCGTGGATATGCTGGGCTTCAGCGTGATGAAGAACGTCTCTAACCAGTCTCCGGTGATCTTCGACGTGACTCACGCCCTGCAGTGCCGTGACCCGTTTGGTGCCGCGTCTGGCGGTCGTCGTGCGCAGGTAACCGAGCTGGCGCGCGCCGGTATGGCAACGGGTCTGGCGGGTCTGTTCATTGAAGCGCACCCGGATCCGGCTAACGCGAAATGCGATGGTCCGTCCGCACTGCCGCTGGATAAGCTGGAGCCGTTCCTGAAGCAGATCAAAGCGATTGACGATCTGGTGAAGAACTTCGACGAGCTGGATACCAGCAACTAATAAAAAAACCCGCTTCGGCGGGTTTTTTTATAGGACATATTGCCGGGTGGCGCTGCGCTTACCCGGCCTACAAAACCTGTAGGCACTGCAAGCGAAGCGCCGCTGGGCAAAGAGGCTAGGCAAATATCGTCATCAGGTACGCCACAAACAGCGCCATATGTGCCGCGCCGTTCAGCACGTTGGTGCGTCCGGTGGAGAAGGAGATCTGGCACAGCAGCAGCGAGGCCACCATCACAATCATCTCCGGCGCGCCCAGCGCAAACTGCAGTTCGTTCCCCGTCATAAAGGCAATCAGCGTCACCACCGGTACGGTGAGTGATATGGTCGCCAGCACGGAGCCGAAGAACAGGTTCATTGCACGCTGCACCTGATTGTTCAACACCGCTTTCAGCGCCCCCAGCCCTTCAGGGGACAGGATCAGCAGCGCCACCAGGAAACCGGTAAAGGCCACCGGGGCGTTCAGCTCGGTCAACAGCGTCTCCAGCGGGTTGGCATTCATTTTGGTGACCGCAATGACCGCAATCAGATGCACGATCAGCCAAACCGTGTGCCACACACTGCTGTGTGCTGACGGCTTACCGTGGTGCGGGTCATCGTCGTCGCCGTCATCTTCATGTTCGTATACAAACAGGCTCTGGTGCGTTTTGGTCTGAATCAGCAGGAACACGCCGTACATGGCTGCGGAAATCAGCGCGACCAGCAGCGCCTGACCGGTGGAGAAGTTTGCGCCTGGCAGCGCCATCGGGAAGACCAGCACGATAATTGCCAGCGGGAAGAGGGCAATCAGGTACTGTTTAATGCCAAACAGGTTCATGTACTGGGTCGCAAATTTACGTCCGCCCAGCAACAGCGAGAAGCCCACCAGGCCGCCTGTCACAATCATAATGATGGAGTAGAGGGTATCGCGCATCAGCGTCGGGGCAGCATCGCCGGTCGCCATAAGCGCGGAAATCAGGCTGACTTCGAGAATAACAACGGAAAGACTCAGAATTAACGAACCGTACGGCTCGCCCAGACGGTGGGCTAATACGTCCGCATGGCGAACGACGCTAAATGCGCTGGTTAAAATACCGACCAGGGCAAGAATATTGATACCAACCACCACTGGCAGTGACTGACTGCTTCCCCAGAAGAGCAGCACAGCCAGTGCCAGAACCGGGAAAATGAGTGACGTCTCCTTGTGGCGGGTCTTTACCGCCTCGTGTGTTGCTGTCATGTGCTTCTCCATCAATGCAGGTGCTTGTAATTATAGATAGATTTTAAGGAGATTAAATTAACAGAAATCTGTTAAATACCTTCTAATTTTTACTTAATTTTACCGTTTGTGATGTTTTTATTCTTTGAAGTCTATAATGCCATATCTCTCATAAATAAATATTAAATAACAACGAATTATAATTTTAATTTACTCATTAATTATTGTTGGGTGGCACCATGGCATATCGTCGTCCACACTTATCTCTTTACCGAAAATAGAGGTTAGTGATGCCCTACAAAACGAAACGCGAATTACCTGATAACGTGAAAAATGTCCTGCCTGAACACGCGCAGGATATCTACAAGGAAGCGTTTAACAGCGCCTGGGATCAGTACAAAGATAAAGACGATCGCCGGGATGATGCCAGCCGGGAAGAGACGGCGCATAAGGTCGCCTGGGCCGCAGTTAAACATGACTACGAGAAAGGAGACGATGATAAATGGCATAAAAAGAAATAGCCGTGAAATAATTCGCTGCCTTCATTTTGACTTTTCAGGCGGTTGAACTTCCGTTGTATTGCAACTGGTCCGCTAATTGCTTATCGTTATTTCACTGCTGGCAAAATGACCAGAAAAAAATGCCGGGAAGGCGCATTACAGATGTCGCAAGGAAGCATGCAGTGGCGGAGGTGTAAAGTGTTAACGCGTGATTTCTTAATGAAGGCAGATTGTAAGACGGCATTTGGTGCTATTGAGGAATCGCTTCTCTGGTCAGCTGAACAACGTGCGGCGTCGCTTGCTGCCACGCTTGCCTGCCGCCCGGATGATGGCCCGGTATGGATTTTTGGCTACGGTTCGCTGATGTGGAACCCGGCTCTGGAATTTGTCGAATCGGCAACGGGAACGCTGCCTGGCTGGCACCGCGCATTTTGTCTGCGCCTGACGGCCGGACGCGGCAGTGCGTGTCAGCCTGGTCGCATGCTTGCACTGAAAGAGGGCGGACGCACCACGGGCGTGGCGTATCGCCTCCCGGATGCCACGCTCGAAGAGGAGCTGACGCTGCTCTGGAAGCGCGAGATGATCACCGGCTGCTATATGCCGAGCTGGTGCAAGCTGGAGCTTGACGATGGACGTACCGTCAATGCGCTGGTGTTTATTATGGATCCACGCCATCCGCTGTATGAAGCGGATACCCGCACGCAGGTCATCGCCCCGTTGATTGCCGCCGCCAGCGGGCCGCTGGGCACCAACGCGCAGTATCTCTTCTCCCTCGATCAGGAGCTGACCCGCCTCGGCATGAAGGACGATTGTCTGAATGAGCTGGTGGTAAAGGTGAGGGCGCTGCTGGAAGGGAACCCTGTCAACAGCACGCTGCGACCGGGTTTTGCCTGATAATACGCCCGGCTGGCCGGGCGTTTACTCTTATGCTGCCACGTAGCTGACGGAATGCTCCAGCGACTGACTGTGGCTGTCGATCAGCACATCCCATGTGCCGGTATACGGCACGGTAAGCCACGCTTTATCATCCTGCACGGTCAGAATATCCGCCTGGGATTGCTTTTGCGCTTTTGAACTCATGAGATGTATGCGGCAGCGTTCTGAGCAACGCACCACTACCGTATCCCCGCCGAACAGTTTCAAACTTGTTTTTACCAGTGCCATTTTTTACCCCGTAGTCTTAAACAACGCTCTCCCTGCAGCCATATCCGAGCGTGATGTTGTTCACAATTCACTCGTTGCATAACACCAAAGGGGGAGAGTCGGGATGCTGATTTTGATCAAAAAATGGCATAACGATTAAACAAAAATGACAAAATTCCTCAAAAGTTAGGCTGGCGCGCGTTTTACCCGCGAAACGCGCGCCGGAGGAACATTAAATGCGGAAATGGCCGGCCGTTTCAGCAAGGTCGCCCGCCTGGCTCTGCAGGGCTCCCGCGGCGGCGGCGGACTGCACCACCAGCTCGGCGTTCTGCTGCACCATTCTGTCGAGATGCGTCACAGCGTGATTAATCTCATGGATGCCTTTCATCTGTTCGCTGGTGGCGATGGAGATTTCGCGCATGATGCCGGAGACGCTGCCGATGCTGGAGCGGATCTCATCCATGCTTTCACCGGCCAGATGCACATAGCGCGAACCAGTCGCCACGCTATCGGTGGTGGAATCAATCAGGGATTTGATCTCTTTCGCCGCCTGGGCGCTACGACTGGCGAGGTTACGCACTTCCCCGGCTACCACGGCAAATCCGCGGCCCTGCTCACCGGCACGCGCCGCCTCGACGGAGGCGTTCAGCGCCAGAATGTTGGTCTGGAAGGCGATACCGTCGATGACGCTGGTGATATCACCAATTTTTGCGGACGCCACTTCGATGGACTGCATCGTGCTGATGGCCTGAGAAACCACTTCACCACCGCGCGCGGCAGCCGCAGACGCTTTGCTTGCCTGATCGTTCGCTTCCGCTGCCGATTCATTCGATTGCGTGACGGAGGCGGTGATCTGCTCCACCGCGCTGGCGGTCTCGCGAAGGCTGGACGCCGCCTGCTCGGTACGCCCGGAAAGATCCTGGTTGCCAGCCGCAATTTCCTGCGCGGCATTTTTCACCGACGCGCTGGCGTCACGGAGTTGTACCATCACGACGGAAAGCTTATCGCTGAAGGCATTAAAGGCCTGCGCAATTTGCGCCACTTCATCATTGCCGCTGTCCGGCAAACGCTGGGACAGATCGTTGGTCCCGTTGGCAATGTTATGCATCGCATCACGAATGTCAGACAAGCGTTTCAGCAGACGGGCAATCAGGACGTGAACAATGGCGCCGCTCAGGAGTGCCAGGATCACCAGCGAAATCGCCGACGCTTTCAGCAGGGAACGCATGCCGGAGGTGGCATCGCTGTTGTCGAGCGCGACGACCAGCAGCCAGTTTGTGCCCGGCACGGCTGAGGCAATGAAGGTCTTGTCTACATCATTCAGGGTTCCGTCGACCGGATTACCGCGTTTCAGCGCCGCAAAGTCGATCCCTTTGATCGTCTCGGCAAACGGCTTCAGGGTCAAAGCCGGATCGTTGGCGGCAATCACGGTACCGTCACTGTTCAGGAGCAGCCCGCTGCTGGCGGGTGTTGGGTGGATGCCGCGCACGTTTGCCACGACGCTATCCATGGCGACATCGCCCGCCACCACCGCTTTCAGGACGCCATTTTCTTTCACCGGTACAGCAAACGTCACCACCAGCTTTCCGGTACCGGCATCAACATAGGGTGCTGTCACTACCGGGCCGTCCGTGCTCACCACCTGCTGATACCAGGGACGAATGGTCGGATCATAATCCGCCGGGACACCCGCAGGTTCAGAAAACTTCGCCGTCTTGCTCGCATAACCCACATAGACGTTAGTGAATCCCCCCGCCTGCGCCAGTTGTTTAAACACCGGAACCGGGTCGTCAGCCAGCGCGACGCTTTGTGCGGAGGTAATCACCGTCATTTTGCTTTTGGCCCAGTCGGCAATCGCCATGTTGTGGCTGGCGCTGGTACTGGTCAATATATCGCGCTGTGACTGCTGGTTATCCTGGCGCGTGACCTGGAAGTTAATAACGGTATTGAGAAGAAGGGCGACGACAAGGCAACCTGTCGTCGTGGCGATAATACGTGCGCGAATCGATCTGAACATAAGTGAAATACCTGCTGTGTTGTTTCCATGCCTATCGGCAACCCCGCAGGTAAACTTGATGCTGAAACCGCGTCCATAAGAAAATAATATTTTTACGGGATTATTATTAAAAAGTTAATACTTTATCTGCGGTCAGCGTCCATTCGGCCAGCTCAACCAGCGTCCCGATTTCTACGCCCTCTATCAGCGGCAGAGTGGTAATCCCGCGTCCGTCGGTACAGGTCTTGCACAGTTTCACCGGCACATTTTGCGCGGTCAGGATCTCCAGCATCTGCTGAATGTTATAGCCTTCTGCCGGCTTTTGGCCCTTCAGCCCGGCGGTGACGGCATCCGACATTAAAAAAATCTGTAATGCCAGCTCGCTCTCTTTTTCACGTAGCGCAATGGCCAGACGCAGGCTGTTAAAAAGAGATTCGCTGCCGTAGGCCGCCCCGTTGGCGACGATCACAATCTTCTGCATGTTGACTCCTGTTCTTATAAAGGCACGAATATTGCTTAGTTCTCCGGAGTTTCGCTGTCCGGGAGAGTAAGCATGACATTAATGGCTGGCATTTCGCCAGGTGCAACCGAATGGCTTCAGCGCGCGAGGCTGATGCGCCGGGAGCAGCTCAGCAAGCTGGCAGAGCTGAACGTGCTGGTGCACGGCATTAGCCAACTGGTCCATATGCTACAGTGCGAGCGCGGGGCATCCAACGTCTGGCTCTGTTCACAGGGTAAGCTCTACGCGCCTGAATGCAAAGCCAGCCGGGCACTGGTAGACGAAAATCTTGCTGCGCTGAATACGATACTTGGCAAGCAGTCCCTCCTCCCGGGGAGCGCCGTCTGCGAACGTATCGGTAATGCACTGCATACGCTGGACACACTTCCCGCGCTGCGTGACGGGGTGAGTCAACAAACCCTGACGGCCCCGCAGGCCATGGAACATTACTCTCGCATGCTTCGCCATCTGCTCAGTATCGTGCCGCAACTCAATGACAGCATTGACGATCCGCAAATCGCGGGCCGGTTTGTCGCCCTTTACAGCCTGATGCAGGGGAAAGAGCTGGCGGGACAAGAGCGGGCCCTGGGGGCGATAGGCTTCACGCAGGGTTTTTTTGATGACGTTACCCGCCAGAGACTGGTAGATCGCATTGACGGGCAGCAAGCCTGCTTTGAGATCTTCCTCTCCCACAGTCAGGCTGACGTTCAGGCCACTTTCTCCCTCAACTGCCAGCCCGACCGTGAGACGGAGCAACTCCGGCGCGTGGCCTGTACCCGCCAGCCTGCCGCGGATAATGGCCATACCGCGCTGGCGTGGTTTGCGCTGCAGACGGCGCGGCTGGAGCATCTGCGCGCGCTGGAGGAGACAATCATCGCCGATCTGATGGTCGCGGTGGATGAGCGGATTCAGCGTGACGAGGTCTATCTGCATCCTGCAGATGAACTGGAGGACCCGCTGGCGCATTACCCGGATAAACCCCTGCTGCCTCTGGTTCGCCAGCAGGCGCGCGAGATTGAGCAGCTCTCCCGTCAGCTTGCGTCGCTGCGCGATACGCTTGAGGAGCGAAAAACCATTGATAAAGCAAAAAGCGTGCTGATGACCCACCAGAATATGAGTGAGGAGCAGGCCTGGACAACGCTGCGCAAAATGGCGATGGACAAGAATCAGCGCATGGTGGATATCGCCCGGGCGCTACTTACGGTGAAAAGCGTGTGGCAGATAACCCCAAAGGAGTAGCTGCACAATCAGTGGGCATGTTGTGCCTGATTGGGGTGCGTAATGGCGAGCAAAACCCGGCTTTCGGCCCTGAAACAGGGTGTTCAAACCTGGCATTGACTTTGCATTATTGAATTAACCATTTTTGACGGTGCGCCAACGGCGGTGCATCAGTCTTCGGGATAAAGGCGTCCAGCGGTGCTTCGGCACTGTGGGCGCTTTTTTTTGGCTTTTTTTCAGGAGTGGTCATGGCGGATTTGTCGAGACGGCGGTTTTTGCAGGCCAGCATGCTGGCGAGTGGCGCAGTGTTATTACCGGGTGTCATGCAGGCTGCCTGGGCGGCAGGCTCGGATAAACCGGAGCAGGAGACGGTACGTATCGGGTTTATCCCGCTGACCGACTGTGCGCCGGTGGTTATCGCAGCCCTGAAAGGCTTTGATAAAAAATACGGTATCACCATCGTCCCCACCAAAGAGGCGAGCTGGGCAGCGGTACGCGACAAGCTGGTGGCGGGGGAGCTGGACGCCGCGCACATTCTTTACGGTCTGCTGTACGGGCTTGAACTGGGTATTGCAGGCAAGCCGCAGCAGATGGCAAACCTGATGACGCTTAACCAGAACGGTCAGGCCATTACGCTCTCCAGCGATCTGGCGGAGAAGGGGGTTCGCGATCTTGACGGGCTGAAAACGCTGGTCGGGCAGCAGGCGCCTGGCACTTACACTTTCGCGCACACCTTCCCGACCGGAACGCACGCCATGTGGCTTTACTACTGGCTGGCGAGCGCAGGCATTAACCCCTTCGATGACGTGCGCACAGTGGTGGTGCCGCCGCCGCAGATGGTGATGAACATGCGCATTGGCAACATGGTGGGCTTTTGCGTCGGTGAGCCGTGGAACGCGAGGGCGATTAACGACCGCATTGGCTTCACCGCTGCCACGTCGCAGTCCATCTGGGCGGATCATCCTGAAAAAATTCTCGGCACGCGTCGCGACTGGGTGGAGAAAAATCCGCACACCGCCCGGGCGCTGGTGAGTGCCGTGATGGAAGCCGCGCGCTGGATTGAGGCGTCCCCGGAAAACAAACGTGAAACCGCGCAGATCCTCTCGCGCCGGGCGTGGCTCAACTGCAAAGAACAGTATCTCACCGGGCGAATGCTCGGGGAATACGACAACGGCCTGGGGCAGCGCTGGCAGGACGCACACCCGATCCGTTTCTTCAACGAGGGTGCCGTCAGTTATCCGTATCTCTCTGACGGCATGTGGTTCTTAACCCAGTTCCGCCGCTGGGGCTTGCTTAAAACCGCGCCGGATTACGTGGGTATTGCGCAGCGCATTAACCAGACCGCGGTCTGGCAGGATGCTGCCACCGCCGTCGGCGGACTCTCCACTCCCTCATCACCGTATCGCAGCAGCACGCTGATGGACGGTACCGTCTGGAGCGGAACCGATCCGGAAGGGTACGCCAACCGTTTTGCCATTCACCGTAAAGGGGCCTGATTATGCCGCATCTGCAAAACACAAAACCACAAGAGAAGCCTGAGAGCGGGGAGGTGATTGTCCTGCCACCGTTACAGGTTCGTCGTCGTACGCCTGCGTTGGCGCGTCGAATGAATGATGTTTTACAGCGCGTCATTCCGGCGTTTCTGGGGCTGGGGCTGCTGGTGGTGCTCTGGCAACTGGCGGCGATAAACAGCAAAGGCTTCCCGACGCCGCTCAGCACGCTCGACTCGGCCATAACCCTGTTCGCCGATCCGTTTTATCGCGACGGGCCAAACGATATGGGCATAGGCTGGAATGTGCTTGCGTCACTGCAGCGCGTCGCCATCGGCTTTGGTCTGGCAGCGCTGGCGGGGATTCCGCTGGGCTTTCTGATTGGCCGCTTCACCTTTTTCTCGCGCATGTTCAACCCGCTAATTGCCCTCCTGCGGCCGGTTAGCCCGCTGGCCTGGCTGCCCATCGGCCTGCTGCTGTTCCAGAAAGCGGAGCCAGCATCAAGCTGGACCATATTTATCTGCTCCATCTGGCCGATGGTCATCAACACCGCGGAAGGGGTGCGCCGTATTCCACAGGACTACCTCAACGTCGCCCGGGTACTGCAACTCTCTGAGTGGACCATCATGCGCCGCATTCTCTTTCCTGCCGTGCTGCCTGCGGTGCTGACCGGGGTACGCCTCTCCATCGGTATTGCCTGGCTGGTGATTGTCGCCGCCGAGATGCTCACCGGAGGCTTAGGCATCGGCTTCTGGATCTGGAACGAGTGGAACAACCTCAACGTCGAAAACATTCTCATCGCCATCGTCATTATTGGCGTGGTCGGGTTGCTGCTGGAGCAGGGGCTGATGCTGATTGCCCGTCGCTTTAGCTGGCAGGAAAAATAAGGAGCGAAGATGAAACCATTAATTCAGGTCCAGGGCGTGAGCCAGCGCTTTTCTACTGCCAGCGGCGAGTTTCTGGCGCTGCAAAACGTTTCGTTTGATATTCACGAGGGCGAAACCGTCAGTTTGATCGGCCACTCCGGCTGCGGCAAATCGACGCTGCTGAACCTTATTGCCGGCATTACGCTGCCGACGGAAGGTGGGCTTATCTGCGACAACCGCGAAATTGCCGGGCCGGGCCCCGAGCGCGCGGTGGTGTTTCAGAACCATTCCCTGCTGCCATGGCTCACCTGCTTTGACAACGTCGCCCTGGCGGTGGATCAGGTGTTCCGTCACACCATGAGCAAGTCTGAGCGTAAAGCGTGGATCGAGCACAACCTCGACCGCGTGCAGATGGGGCATGCCTTGCATAAGCGCCCGGGGGAGATCTCCGGCGGCATGAAGCAGCGCGTGGGCATCGCCCGCGCGCTGGCGATGAAGCCAAAAGTGCTGCTGATGGATGAACCGTTCGGCGCGCTGGATGCGCTGACGCGAGCCCATCTGCAGGACTCGGTGATGCAGATCCAGCAGGCATTGAACACCACTATCGTGCTGATTACCCACGACGTGGATGAGGCAGTGCTGCTTTCCGATCGCGTGCTGATGATGACCAACGGCCCGGCGGCGACCGTCGGAGAGATCCTGCGCGTTGATCTGCCGCGTCCGCGCAACCGGGTTCAGCTGGCGGACGACAGCCGCTACCACCACATGCGTCAGCAGATCCTCCATTTCCTCTACGAAAAACAGCCGAAAGCGGCGTAACGAGGGGGCTTTGATGCGACTGGTCATTATCGGGAATGGAATGGCGGCCACCCGGCTGATTGACGGGCTAACCGGGCGGGCCTCGGGTCGTTTTGCTATCACCGTCGTCGGTGATGAGCCTGAGCATGCCTATAACCGCATTCAGCTTTCGCCGGTGCTGGGGGGCGAGAAAGCGGCAGCGGATATCTGTCTTCAGGATGAGGACTGGTACCGGGTACGTGGCGTTACGGTGCTGCGGGGCGAAAGGGCGCTTGCCGTGGACGTGGTCTCACGGGAAGTGCGAACCGCCACCCGCACGCTGGGCTGGGATGCCCTGGTATTTGCCACCGGTTCAACGCCTTTTGTTCCGCCGATCCCCGGCGGTGATGCGCCGCAGGTGTTCACGTTCCGCACCCTGGAGGATACCTGCGCCATTCAGGCAGTTTCCGGTCCGGCGGTGGTGCTGGGGGGCGGCGTGCTTGGGGTTGAGACTGCGGCAGCACTGGCACGCTCAGGTGACAACGTCACGCTCGTTCATCGCGGTCCGTGGCTGATGGAACAACAGCTGGATCAACAGGCTGGCGCGCTGCTGGAGGAGGCGCTGGCGGAACGGGGCGTACGCTGTGAGCTTGCCTCCGGCATCTCGGCGATTAACGACAACACCGTGACGTTGCTCAATGGACGCAGTATTGCTGCGGCGCGCGTGGTGCTGGCGACCGGCGTGCAGCCCAACATTGGCCTGGCAAAGGCCAGCGGCCTTCATTGCGCGCGCGGGATTGTGGTGAATCACCAGATGCAGACCTCCGCGCCGGACATCTATGCCATTGGCGAGTGCTGCGAAATTGATGGCCAGACGTTTGGCCTGGTCGCCCCCTGTCTGGCGCAGGCCGATATCCTCGCCGCACGGCTGGCGGGCGACACCACTGCGCCGTTTACCCTCACCGACAACGGTGTGCGCCTCAAGGTGACCGGCGTGGAGCTGTTCAGCCTGGGTCGCGCGGCGGAGCAGGAGGGCGACGTGGTCTGGCGTTCATGGGATCCGCTGACGCGTCACTATCGTCGCTTACTGATCCATCAGGGGACGCTGGCTGGCGTGCTGCTGATGGGAGATTGCCGCAACGCGGCGACATTTACCGATTTACTGGCAACGGCTGCGCCCGCACACGCGGACTGGCTGTTCGATCGATTCACTACGCAACCGCAGGTTGCAGGACAGAACGCTATGACAAAACCTACTCTGGTGGTGGTTGGGCACGGTATGGTCGGCCATCATTTTCTCGAAGATTGCGTTAACCGCAACTTACATCAGCAGTATCAGATCGTGGTCTTTGGTGAAGAGCGCTATGCCGCCTATGACCGGGTGCATCTGTCCGAGTATTTTGGCGGCCGCAGTGCGGATTCGCTCTCGCTGGTGGCAGGGGATTTTTTTGCTGATAACGGCATTGAGCTGCGCCTGTCGCAGCAGATTGTCGCCATTGACCGCGACGCGCGCGTGGTGCGTACCGCCAGTGGGCATGAAACGCACTGGGATAAACTGGTGCTGGCGACCGGCTCATACCCGTTTGTCCCGCCGGTACCGGGTAACGATCTGCCGGGCTGTTTTGTCTACCGCACGCTCGACGATCTCGACAACATTGCGGCCCATGCGGCGGGTGCGCGTCGCGGGGTCGTCATCGGCGGCGGGCTGCTGGGGCTGGAGGCAGCAAACGCCCTGAAACAACTCGGGCTCGACACTCACGTGGTGGAGTTTGCGCCCAATCTGATGGCGGTTCAGCTCGATAACGACGGCGCGTCGATGCTGCGCAAGAAAATCGAGGCGCTGGGCGTGGGCGTTCACACCGCTAAAGCCACCACGGAAATTGCGTCGACGGATGACGGGCTGGTGCTGCGCTTTGCCGATGGCGAAGCGCTGGAAACGGACCTGGTGGTCTTTTCTGCCGGTATCCGTCCGCAGGACGCGCTGGCGCGCAGCAGCGGGCTGGCTATCGGCGAGCGCGGCGGGATCTGCATTGACGATGGCTGCCAGACTTCCGACCGTGACGTGTTTGCCATTGGCGAATGCGCGTTGTGGGAAGGGAAAATCTTTGGACTGGTTGCCCCGGGCTACCAGATGGCACGCGTAGCCGCCGCCGCGCTGGCAGGGGAGGATAAAACCTTCACCGGCGCGGATATGAGCACCAAACTCAAGCTGCTGGGCGTGGATGTGGCGTCGTTTGGCGACGCTCACGGGCGCACGCCGGGGGCGCTGAGCTACCAGTGGACGCACGGGCCGCAGCAAATCTACAAGAAAATCGTGGTCAGCCACGACAGCAAAACGCTGCTCGGCGGCGTGCTGGTGGGTGATGCCAGCGAATACGCCACGCTGGTGCAGATGATGCTCAATGGAATCAGCCTGCCGAAAGCGCCGGAAACCCTGATATTACCCGCATCCTCAGGCAGCGCGCCAAAAGCGCTGGGCGTGGCGGCGCTGCCGGAAAGTGCGCAGATCTGTTCGTGTCATAACGTCAGCAAGGGCGATATTTGCCAGGCCGTGAGCGCGGGCGCAACGGATATCGGTGCCATCAAACAGTGCACTAAAGCGGCGACCGGTTGCGGGGGCTGTAGTGCGCTGGTGAAGCAGGTGATGGAGTTTCAGCTTGCTGAACAGGGCGTGGAGGTGAAAAAGGATATCTGTGAACACTTCCCCTGGTCACGCCAGGAAATTTACCACCTGGTGCGCGTCAACCATATCCGCACCTTTGACCAGCTCATCAGCCGCTACGGTCAGGGACACGGGTGCGAAATCTGTAAGCCGCTGGTCGGGTCCGTGCTGGCTTCCTGCTGGAACGAGTATCTGCTTAAACCGACGCATCTGCCGCTGCAGGACACCAACGACCGTTACTTTGCCAATATTCAGAAGGACGGAACCTATTCCATCGTGCCGCGTATGCCCGCCGGGGAAGTGACCGCCGACGGGCTGATCGCCATCGGCCAGATTGCAAAGCGCTATAGCCTTTACAGCAAAATCACTGGCGGGCAGCGTATTGACCTCTTTGGCGCCACTCTGGAACAGCTACCGGAGATCTGGCAGGCGCTGGTGGAAGCCGGATTTGAGACCGGCCACGCTTACGGGAAATCTCTGCGCACGGTGAAATCCTGCGTTGGGTCGACCTGGTGCCGCTATGGCGTGCAGGACTCCACCGGCCTCGCGGTCAAACTGGAGCACCGTTACAAAGGCCTGCGCGCGCCGCACAAAATCAAAATGGCGGTTTCCGGCTGTACCCGCGAGTGTGCCGAGGCGCAGAGCAAAGACGTGGGCGTCATTGCCACCGATAAAGGCTGGAACCTCTACCTGTGCGGCAACGGCGGCATGAAGCCGCGCCATGCGGATCTTTTCGCCAGCGATCTGGACGATGAAACGTTGATCCGTACCGTTGACCGGTTCCTGATGTTCTACATCCGCACGGCGGATCGCCTGCAGCGCACCAGCACCTGGATGGACAACCTGGAAGGCGGCCTCGACTATCTGCGCGAGGTGATCCTCGAGGACAGTCTGGGTATTGCCGACGAACTGGAGCAGGAGATGGCCCGGGTAGTGGAAACCTACCAGTGCGAATGGCAGACCACGCTCAACGATCCCAACCGTCTGGCGCTGTTCCGCACCGCAGTGAACGACACTGCCGCAGAGCAAGGCAAACGCTGGCAGGAAATCTGCGGTATCGAGGATATCCCCGAACAGGCGGGCATTGGCGCGCGTCTCGGTCACAACGCGATTGCGCTGTTCCGCTTTGGCAAAACCGTTTATGCCCTCGACGACCTGGAGCCAGGAAGCCGTGCGAACGTGCTTTCTCGCGGCATTCTTGGCGATGCGGCGGGGGAGCCAGTGGTGATCTCTCCGCTTTATAAACAGCGCATTCGTCTGCGCGATGGCTGTCAGGTTGAAAATGGTGAGCCTGCGGTACGCGCCTGGCCGGTGAAAATCGAAAACGGCAAAGTGTGGGTCGGTAACGATGCCCTGGTCATGCGTGCGGAGGCTTCATGACAGAAACCCGGACAACATGCCCCTACTGCGGGGTGGGCTGCGGCGTGGTCGCCCGCGTGGAAGGCGGCGTGGTCAGCGTTCGGGGAGATGAAACCCATCCGGCGAATTTTGGTCGCCTGTGCGTGAAAGGGGCCGCCCTGGGGGAGACAACCGATTTACAGGGGCGGCTTTTGCGCCCGGTCCTCGACGGTCATGAGGTGGACTGGACGCAGGCACTGGAAGCGGCAGGTGAACGGCTCCAGCACATTATCGACACATGGGGGCCGCAGGCGGTGGCATTCTACGCGTCCGGCCAGCTGTTAACCGAGGATTACTACGCCGCTAACAAGCTGATGAAGGGGTTCATCGGGGCGGCGAACATTGATACCAACTCCCGGCTCTGCATGTCGTCAGCGGTGGTGGGTTATAAACGTGCCTTCGGTGAGGACGTGGTGCCGTGCAGTTACGAGGACGTGGAGAACAGCGATCTGGTGGTACTGGTGGGCTCGAATGCCGCCTGGACGCACCCTGTTCTGTACCAGCGGCTGGTGCAGGCAAAGCAAACCAATCCTCAGATGAAGGTGGTGGTGATTGACCCGCGTGAAACGGTTACCTGTGATATCGCTGACCTGCATCTGGCGCTAAAACCCGGCAGCGATGCGGGGCTGTTTGTGGGGTTGCTCAATGTGATCCAGGGAACCGACGCGTGGCCGATGGCCCGCGTGGCGGCGTTTTGCGACCTTCCTGTGCAGGATATTGGTGTGTTTTATGACTGGTTTGTCACCGCGCCACGCGCGCTCACGCTCTACACCATGGGGATCAACCAGTCATCGAGCGGTAGCGACAAGTGTAACGCCATCATCAACGTCCATCTTGCCAGCGGAAAATTCAACCGCCCGGGCTGCGGTCCGTTTTCGCTGACCGGACAGCCAAACGCCATGGGCGGACGGGAAGTGGGCGGGCTGGCAAATCAGCTGGCGGCGCACATGAGCTTTGAGCCGGACGACCTTTCGCGGGTGGCGCGTTTCTGGGGAACGGAAAGGCTGGCGCAGACGCCAGGCCTGATGGCGGTTGAACTGTTCGATGCCATTGCCCGTGGCGAAGTGAAGGCGGTGTGGATCATGGGCACCAACCCAGCGGTCTCGCTGCCGGACAGTCACGCCGTATGTCAGGCGCTGGCAGGCTGCCCGCTGGTGATTGTTTCTGAGGTCATGAACGATACCGACACCAGCCGGTTCGCCCATATCCGTTTTCCGGCGCTGGCCTGGGGGGAGAAGGACGGCACTGTGACCAATTCCGAGCGGCGTATTTCGCGCCAGCGCGCCTTTCTGCCTGCCCCGGGAGAGGCAAAACCGGACTGGTGGATCGTCGCGCAGATTGCAAAACGGCTGGGGCACGGCGACGCCTTTGCCTGGCAACATCCGCACGAGATTTTTTGCGAGCACGCGGCGCTGACGGCCTTTGAAAATGACGGCACGCGGGCATTGAACCTGCATGACCTGGCTGAACTTACCCGCGAAGCGTGGGAGCGGCTGGAGCCGTATCAGTGGTCAACGGGGGATTTCCCGCGCCGAAACCTGGTGCCGGTCGATCCGGTCCAGCACGGTGCGGCGGTCAGCACGCTGTACCCGGTGCTCCTCAATACCGGACGCATCCGCGATCAATGGCACTCCATGACCCGGACGGGGTATGTGTCCCGGCTGATGCAGCATATCGCGGAGCCGTTTGTTGAGGTCTGCGCCAGCGATGCCATGCGGTTCTCGTTGTGTGATGGCCAGCTGGCGCGGATCAGTTCGCCGCGCGGCGTGATGGTCGCCAGAGTGCGAGTCAACCGCGGCATCCGGCAAGGCGAGGCGTTTGCCCCGATGCACTGGAACGCGGTGTTTGCCCGTCAGGGAAAGGTGAATGCGCTGGTGGAAGGGCGCTGCGATCCGGCGTCGGGCCAGCCGGAGAGCAAACAAACCGCCGTTCGGATCATGCCCTGGCTGCCCGTCTGGCAAGGAGTGCTCTATACCCACGAACAGCCGGAGTTACCATCCTGGGTTCACTGGTGGCGTAAAGCCTCACATCTGGCGGTATCAGGAGATAAACCGTTGCTGTCGTGGGTCATGAACTACGCCAGCAGCCGGGGCTGGCAGTTACAGGTTGCTCAAACCGGCGAACGCAGTAGCGTGCTGGCCTGGCATGAAGGTCAGCTGATGCTCGGCTTCTGGGAAGGCACCACGTTACCGGAGCTGGTACACCCGATCATTGACGCTGCTTTTCGCTCGCCCCCCACGACGCCTGCAGAGCGTCATGCGCTGCTGAACGGGCAGGGTGTGGAGGAGACGGTGGATCCGGGACGCATTATCTGTAGCTGCTTCAGCGTCGGAGAAAATGCGATTCGGGAGGCGATAGCCGGAGGGTGTGAAAGCGTCGCCGCGCTGGGGGCAACGTTACGGTGCGGCACGAACTGTGGCTCCTGCGTTTCGGAGTTGAAAGGACTGTTTGGATGATGGTGTAAGCGCGTCGGGTGGCGTAGCCGCCACCCGACAATCAGTTTCAGGATAATCCTGAAATTTCCGCCAGAACTGCATTTCCAGGCTTATCGCGTTAACATAATAAGAGTTTATCCATAAACACAGGTTCTTTTTTACGACGTTGATGGTTGTATCGTCCCGCATTCGTTTTCTGCTCTTACTCCCCCTTCTTACGGCCGGAGCCGTTCACGGTGCGCCGCGTTCCTTTATCCAGCAGGCACAAAATCCTTTTGATAATAACGGGGATAATCTGCCCGACCTGGGTATGGCTGCTCCCTCAGGGGAAGGGGAAAAGCACCTGGCCGAAATGGCGAAAGCCTTTGGTGAAGCCAGTATGACCGACAACGGCCTGACAACGGGCGAGCAGGCGCGTCAGTTTGCCTTTGGTCAGGTGCGCGACGCGGTGAGCGGCGAAGTGAACCAGCAGATTGAGTCCTGGCTGTCGCCCTGGGGGAACGCCAGCGTCAATTTACTGGTGGATAACGAGGGCAAATTTAACGGCAGCAGCGGGAGCTGGTTTATCCCCTGGAACGATAACAACCGTTACCTGAGCTGGAGCCAGCTTGGCCTGACGCAGCAGACGGATGGCCTGGTCAGTAACGCCGGAATCGGCCAGCGCTGGGTCGCCGGAAAATGGCTGCTGGGCTATAACACCTTCTACGATAATCTGCTGGACGAAAACCTGCAGCGTGCCGGACTGGGCGCCGAGGTGTGGGGGGAGAATCTGCGCCTGTCAGCGAACTATTACCAGCCGTTTGCCGGATGGCGCGATAGATCTGATGTTCAGGAACAGCGAATGGCGCGGGGATATGATGTCACCGCCAAAGCCTGGCTGCCGTGGTTTCATCACCTGAACACCAGCGTCAGCGTCGAGCAGTATTTTGGCGACAACGTTGATCTCTTCAACAGCGGAACCGGCTATCACAACCCGGTGGCGGTCAATCTTGGGCTTAACTATACCCCGGTTCCGCTGGTCACGCTGACCGCCGCGCATAAGCAGGGTGAAAGCGGCGAAAGCCAGAATAACCTCGGCCTGAAGCTTAACTACCGCTTTGGCGTGCCGCTGGTAAAGCAACTCTCCGCCAGTGAAGTTGCGGCCACGCGTTCTCTGCGTGGCAGCCGCTATGATTCCCCCGAGCGCAACAGCCTTCCGATTATGGAGTTCCGCCAGCGTAAAACGCTGTCCGTCTGGCTGGCAACGCCGCCGTGGGATCTGAAAGGGGGGGAAACCGTCATGCTGAAGCTACAGATTCGTAGCACGCACGGCATCCGTCAGATCCACTGGCAGGGCGATACCCAGGCACTGAGCCTGACGTCGCCCGGGAAGGGTAACAGCAGCGACGGCTGGAGCGTGATTATGCCTGCCTGGAATGAGGCAGAAGGCGCGACAAACCGCTGGCATCTTTCGGCGGTAGTGGAAGATGAGAAGGGCCAGCGCGTCTCGTCCAATGAGATCACGCTTGCGGTGGTGCAGCCGCTGATCGCTATACCTGACGACGACCCGCGCTGGAAGCTGCTGCCGGATGAGTAATCCTTAAAAAATGCGTTCCTGATGTACCCACACGGCGGCCTCAACGCGGGATTTTAACTTCATTTTCTTCAGCATATGCTTCACATGCACTTTGACCGTGCTTTCGGTGATATCCAGACGGCGGGCGATCATTTTATTCGGCAGCCCCTGGGCGATTAGTTTGAGAATATCGCGTTCGCGCGGTGTTAACTGGCTGACGTCACGGTCAGACGTGGCGCGGTTGGCCCGCAGGCTGGCGGCCAGCACCGGCGTCAGGGCTTCACTCAGCACCATCTCGCCGGCCGCAGCCTGCTGCAGTGCTTTAAGCAGATCTTCCGGCTCCATATCTTTCAGCAGATAACCATCCGCGCCGCGCTTCAGCGCCGTGACTACATCTTCTTCATGGTTCGAGACGCTAAAGACGACGATGCGTCCGGAAAGCGATTTTTCCCGCAGCTTGTCGAGGGTCTCCAGGCCGTTCATGCCGGGCATGTTCAGATCGAGCAGGATCAGATCGGGATCGAGGGACTCGGCGAGCTCAATGCCCTGTTCCCCGTTGCTGGCTTCGCCAACCACGGTAATATCGGGTGCCATGCTGACCAGCTGTTTTACGCCAGTACGCAGCATCGGATGGTCGTCGATCAACAGGATGGATGCCGGTTCCTGATTAGTCATGGGTTTCTCCTTGAGAAGTTGTAAGCGGTTTTTCGGGAATAAAGGTGACCACGACTTCCGTGCCACCCGTCTCTCTCCGGCGAACCTGACAATCACCGCGCAGGCTTTGGGCGCGGTCTCGCATAATGATTAAACCATAGTGGTTCGTGCGCTCGGCATTTTCCGGCACGCCACGGCCGTTGTCGTGAACCGTGAGTCTGACCTGGTTAGCGTGCTGGCTGACGGTGACCGTGACCGCCGTCGCTTCCGCGTGTTTAAGCACGTTGCTGAGCGCTTCACGGGCGATCTGCAGTAGATGAATAGCCTGATGTGACGGGACAAACCGCGGCGGCAGCTGGTAATCCAGCTTCACCGGGAACCCCAGCCGGGCGCTAAACTCATGACAGCTGGCTTCCAGCGCCGGACGCAGGCCCGGCTCGGTCAGCTGCAGGCGGAAGGTGGTCAGCAGCTCACGCAGCTGTACCCAGGAGGTATTCAGCTCGTTGCGTATCTGGCTGAGCAGCTGTTTATTACTGTCCGGCATCTGCGCATCCTGCATCTGCAGGCAGCTTACCTGCATTTTCATACAGGAGAGCGATTGGGCGATTGAGTCATGCAGCTCGCGGGCGATGGTGGCGCGTTCTTCCATAACGATCAGCTGCTGCTGTTTTTCCTGATGCCTGTCGAGCGCCAGCGTGGCCGTTAGCTGTTCAACCAGCGTATCAACCAGCTGTTGCTGATCGTGGCTCAGATGACGCCCGGCGGGCAGGGTCGCCAGCAGAATACCGTACTGGGTATGGCTGTCCGTTAGTCGCCATTTCAGCGTCGTGCCGCCAGTGGTCGACGGCGGCAGGCCGCGAGGGCATAAATGACAGCCTTTATCATCACAGGACATGTCGGACTGACAGGTAAACTCCTGATGATTATCTTCATCTTCCACGTCGTAAACTCGCAGTTCCAGGTCATGCAGCAGGGTCAGATTTTGCAGGCCATTCAGCACCGGGGAGAGGCGTTCACAGAGCGGCACCTGCATGTGCAGCCGGCGGTTGGCCTGCCACAGGAAAGAGAGGATTTCGTTTTTCTGCTCCAGCCCGGCCGTTTTTTCCTGTACGCGCTGCTCAAGCACCGCGTAGCTTTCGGACAGCTCTGCCGACATGGTGTTGAGCGCCTGGCCGAGCATCGCCATTTCGTTGCGTCCGCTGATGTGCGTGCGCTGGGTAAAATCCCGGGCGGTAACCGCCCGGGCCATGGCCAGCAGCTGTTTCCACGGATTCAGCAGCCGCGCGCGAAGCCAGATAATGGTGAAGATCAGCAGCAGGCCCATAAACAGCGCCATGGCACGGTGTACCATCACCACCCGGTCGATGCGTAATTCAGTGGTTTGGTCAAAAGAGGAGACCAGGGCATCAATGCGTGAGACAAAACCCGCCACGTCCTGCGCGACCGTCTCCGGGCTTTGCGCCTGTTTCAGTCCGGGTTCCAGTTGGGTGTGCCAGTAGCCCTGAAGGGCTTTAAGCTGGGATTGCTGACCGGCGCGGATGGCTGCATTTTCCAGTTCAGGGCTGAAAGCCGTGCGCTCCATTTCATCAATGAGAGGCTGGTCGTCCTGCGTCAGAGGCACCGACGCCAGCAGACGGTAACTCTGCATGCGTAGCGAGCCTGCCTCATTGATGGCATGCGCATTACCCTGTACCCCTTGTACCAGCCACCCAGAAATCGCCATGCCGGTCACGCCGAGTGCGGTGGACAGCAAAACGATCAGGGCTAACTGATTGACGAGTGTCAGCGGTGATAAACATCTTTTTAACATAGAGTTGCCGGGCTCCTGACGTGGCCTGCTTGCAGGAATGGCGCTATTCTGGTGCATACCCTGGAGTATACCCATACCTATAAATGATTACTCCTAAATTGCCAGTGGAGTATGCATCTGAGGGTAGGGGGAGCAGGGACGCGTCAGCGCCGTGAAAAACAACGCCTTTTTGATCTGATTTGACTACTCACTAAGGATAAGACCTTTTTTCGTGCCGCAAATCCTCGAACTTTTCCTTTGATTTATATCAACTTACCGCCGCCCTAAAACCCTAATGTTTGCAGCATCATTCGAGAATCAGAGGTGTCTATGAGTCACTCATCCGCTCCCGAAAGGGAAAATGGTGCCGTTATTACAGACTGGCGTCCAGAGGATCCGGCGTTCTGGCAACAGCGCGGCCATCGTGTAGCAAGCCGGAATCTGTGGATTTCCGTTCCGTGTCTGTTATTAGCGTTTTGCGTATGGATGTTGTTTAGTGCAGTGGCGGTAAATCTGCCAAAAGTTGGGTTTACGTTCACAACCGATCAGCTGTTTATGCTGACCGCGTTGCCGTCACTGTCTGGCGCGCTGCTGCGCGTTCCTTACGCCTTTATGGTGCCGGTCTTTGGTGGCCGTCGCTGGACGGCATTCAGTACCGGGATCATGATCGTGCCTTGCGTGTGGCTCGGCTTCGCGGTGCAGGATACGTCCACGCCGTTTAGCGTGTTCGTGATCATCTCCCTGCTGTGCGGTTTTGCGGGTGCGAACTTCGCCTCCAGTATGGCGAACATCAGCTTCTTCTTCCCGAAAGCGAAACAGGGTGGCGCGCTGGGCATTAACGGTGGTCTGGGCAACATGGGCGTGAGCGTGATGCAGCTGATCGCGCCGCTGGCGATCTCGGTCTCCATTTTTGCTGCCTTTGGTGGCGGTGGCGTTGAACAGGCGGATGGTTCTTCCCTCTACCTGCAGAACGCCGCCTGGATTTGGGTGCCGTTCCTGGTGGTCTTCACCCTGGCAGCGTGGTTCTTTATGAACGATCTGTCTGCGTCGAAGGCGTCACTGAGTGAACAGCTGCCGGTGCTGAAACGTGGACACCTTTGGGTGATGGCACTGCTGTATCTGGCCACCTTCGGGTCGTTTATCGGTTTCTCTGCCGGTTTCGCCATGCTGTCGAAAACCCAGTTCCCGGACGTGCAGATCCTGCAATTCGCCTTCTTTGGTCCATTTATTGGCGCGCTGGCTCGCTCACTGGGCGGCATGGTTTCTGATCGTCTGGGCGGTACCCGCGTGACGCTGGTGAACTTTGTCGTGATGGCGGTCTTCTGTGCGCTGCTGTTCCTGACGCTGCCAGCGGACGGACAGGGCGGTAACTTCATCGCCTTCTTCGGCGTGTTTATGGTGCTGTTCCTGACGGCCGGTTTGGGGAGTGCGTCCACCTTCCAGATGATCTCCGTGATCTTCCGTAAGCTGACGATGGATCGCGTGAAAGCGCAGGGTGGAAGCGAAGAGCAGGCGATGCGTGAAGCGGCGACGGATACCGCTGCTGCGCTGGGCTTTATCTCTGCCATCGGTGCCATTGGCGGCTTCTTTATCCCGAAAGCGTTCGGTATTTCGCTTGACCTGACCGGTTCCCCGGCGGGTGCGATGAAAGTGTTCCTTGTGTTCTATATCGCCTGCGTTGTGATTACGTGGCTGGTATATGGCCGTAATACCAAGAAAAATAAGTAAGTGTGATTATCCGTTTGCGCGGCCTTGGGGCCGCGTTTTTTTGTTCTGGAAGTAGTTACAACATACTGATGGGTTTGCACAGAAGCGCGCCGGTAACACTGTGATCGCCGTCGCCTTGCAGGGAGGTCTACCCCTTAATACCTGAGATGTTAAATTTTGCCGTGGTTATTGTACGATGAAATGAAAATATCATTAAAAATCATATTATTATGAATTTTTAAAATCTACCGCTTTGGTGGTATTTGGCCTAACCCCACCCCTGAAAGTCCCTCGTCGTCTTGATCGTTATCAATTCTCCTCCTCTTTCAGAGCGTTACCTTCGCTGCAAATCAGCAATGTCGATTTAGAGAGCCACAGGCTCCACACAGGAGATACCCGATGAGCAAATTTTTGGACCGGTTTCGCTACTTCAAACAGAAGGGTGAAACTTTTGCCGATGGGCACGGCCAGGTTCTGGATACCAACCGGGACTGGGAAGACGGTTACCGTCAACGCTGGCAGCATGACAAAGTTGTCCGTTCTACCCACGGCGTAAACTGCACTGGCTCATGTAGCTGGAAGATTTTCGTTAAAAACGGTCTGGTGACATGGGAAATGCAGCAGACCGACTATCCGCGCACCCGCCCGGATATGCCGAACCACGAACCGCGCGGCTGCCCGCGTGGCGCCAGCTACTCCTGGTATCTCTATAGCGCTAACCGTCTGAAATACCCGCTGATGCGTAAGCGTCTGATGAAAATGTGGCGTGAAGCGAAAGTGCAGCACAGCGATCCGGTTGATGCCTGGGCGTCCATCATCGAAGATGCGGATAAAGCGAAAAGCTTTAAGCAGGCTCGCGGCCGCGGTGGCTTTGTTCGTTCCTCCTGGAAAGAGGTGAACGAGCTGATTGCCGCCTCTAACGTCTACACTGTCAAAACCTACGGCCCTGACCGCGTGGCAGGCTTCTCGCCGATCCCGGCGATGTCGATGGTCTCTTACGCCTCCGGCGCGCGCTATCTGTCACTGATCGGCGGCACCTGTCTGAGCTTCTACGACTGGTACTGCGACCTGCCGCCTGCGTCTCCGCAGACATGGGGCGAGCAAACCGACGTGCCGGAATCTGCTGACTGGTACAACTCAAGCTACCTCATCGCCTGGGGCTCTAACGTTCCGCAGACCCGTACCCCGGACGCGCACTTCTTTACCGAAGTCCGCTACAAAGGGACCAAAACCGTTGCGATCACCCCGGACTACGCGGAAATTGCCAAACTGTGTGATCTGTGGCTGGCACCGAAACAGGGTACCGACGCCGCGATGGCGATGGCGATGGGCCACGTTATGCTGCGCGAATTCCACCTCGATAAACCAAGCCAGTATTTCTCAGACTATGTACGTCGCTACACCGACATGCCGATGCTGGTGATGCTGGAAGAGCGTGACGGTTACTACGCCGCTGGCCGTACGCTGCGCGCCGCCGATCTGGTGGACGCGCTGGGCCAGGAAAATAACCCTGAATGGAAAACCGTTGCGTATAACAGCAACGGCGAGCTGGTGGCACCTAACGGCTCTATCGGCTTCCGCTGGGGTGAGAAGGGCAAGTGGAACCTCGAACAGCGTAACGGTACCACCGGTGAAGAGACGGAACTGCGTCTCAGCATGCTGGGCAGCCAGGACGAGATCGCCGAGGTCGGCTTCCCGTACTTTGGAGGCGAAGGATCAGAGCACTTCAACAAGGTTGAACTGAAAAATGTTCTGATGCATAAACTGCCGGTTAAACGCCTGCAGCTGGCTGATGGCTCAACGGCGCTCGTCACTACCGTTTACGATTTGACCATGGCGAACTACGGTCTGGAACGGGGTCTGAATGATGAAAACTGCGCAACCAGCTATGACGACGTAAAAGCCTACACCCCGGCATGGGCGGAGCAGATCACCGGCGTTCCTCGCGCACAGATTACCCGTATCGCCCGTGAATTTGCAGAAAACGCGGATAAGACGCACGGTCGCTCAATGATCATCGTCGGCGCGGGTCTGAACCACTGGTATCACCTCGATATGAACTATCGTGGCCTGATCAACATGCTGATCTTCTGCGGCTGTGTCGGTCAGAGCGGCGGCGGTTGGGCCCACTACGTAGGCCAGGAAAAACTGCGTCCGCAGACCGGCTGGCAGCCGCTGGCGTTTGCTCTTGACTGGCAGCGTCCTGCACGTCACATGAACAGTACCTCGTACTTCTATAACCACTCCAGCCAGTGGCGCTACGAGACGGTTACCGCGCAGGAATTGCTGTCGCCAATGGCGGATAAATCCCGCTACAGCGGCCACCTGATTGACTTCAACGTCCGCGCTGAGCGCATGGGCTGGCTGCCGTCTGCGCCGCAGCTGGGGACTAACCCGCTGCGCATCGCGAAAGAGGCGAAAAAAGCAGGAATGTCACCGGTGGATTACACCGTTAAGTCCCTGAAAGACGGCTCAATCCGTTTCGCGGCTGAACAGCCAGAGAACGGCAAAAACCATCCGCGTAACCTGTTCATCTGGCGCTCCAACCTGCTGGGCTCGTCCGGTAAAGGTCACGAGTACATGCTGAAATACCTGCTCGGTACCGAGAACGGTATCCAGGGGAAAGATCTCGGCAAGCAGGGTGGCGTGAAGCCGGAAGAGGTGGAATGGAAAGACAACGGTCTGGACGGCAAGCTGGATCTGGTGGTGACCCTCGACTTCCGTCTGTCCAGTACCTGCCTGTATTCCGATATCGTGCTGCCAACCGCGACCTGGTACGAAAAAGACGACATGAATACCTCGGATATGCATCCGTTTATTCATCCGCTGTCTGCCGCGGTTGACCCGGCGTGGGAGTCGAAAAGCGACTGGGATATCTACAAAGATATCGCGAAGAAATTCTCTGAAGTGTGCGTCGGGCATCTGGGCAAAGAGACCGACGTGGTGACGCTGCCAATCCAGCACGACTCCGCGGCAGAGCTGGCGCAGCCGCTGGACGTCAAAGACTGGAAAAAAGGCGAATGTGACCTGATCCCGGGCGTGACCGCGCCGCACATCATTCCGGTGGAGCGTGATTACCCGGCGACGTACGAGCGATTTACCTCTATCGGTCCGCTGATGGAGAAAATCGGTAACGGCGGGAAAGGGATTGCCTGGAATACCCAGAGCGAAATGGATCTGCTGCGTAAGCTCAATTACACCAAAGCGGACGGCCCGGCGAAAGGCCAGCCAATGCTGAACACGGCGATTGATGCCGCAGAGATGATCCTGACCCTGGCGCCGGAAACAAACGGCCATGTGGCGGTGAAGGCGTGGGCAGCGCTGAGCGAGTTTACCGGTCGTGACCACACGCATCTGGCAACGAATAAAGAGGAAGAGAAAATCCGCTTCCGCGATATTCAGGCCCAGCCGCGCAAGATTATCTCCAGCCCGACCTGGTCAGGACTTGAAGATGAGCATGTCTCCTATAACGCCGGTTACACCAACGTTCACGAGTTGATCCCATGGCGCACGCTGTCCGGTCGTCAGTCCCTGTATCAGGATCACCAGTGGATGCGTGACTTCGGTGAAAGCCTGCTGGTGTACCGTCCGCCAATCGACACCCGCTCCGTAACCGCTGTTATGGGCGCGAAATCCAACGGTAACCCTGAAAAGGCGCTGAACTTCCTGACGCCGCACCAGAAGTGGGGGATCCACTCGACCTATAGCGACAACCTGCTGATGCTGACGCTTTCGCGCGGCGGTCCGATTGTCTGGATGAGCGAGACGGATGCCAAAGATCTGGGTATTGAAGATAACGACTGGATCGAGGTGTTTAACAGCAACGGTGCCCTGACGGCGCGTGCGGTGGTGAGCCAGCGCGTACCGGCCGGGATGACCATGATGTACCACGCGCAGGAACGTATCGTTAACCTGCCGGGGTCAGAAATCACCGAACAGCGCGGCGGGATCCACAACTCCGTGACCCGTATTACGCCGAAGCCGACCCATATGATCGGGGGCTATGCGCAGCTGGCCTACGGCTTTAACTACTACGGCACAGTAGGATCGAACCGCGATGAGTTCGTGGTGGTACGTAAGATGAAGAACATTAACTGGTTAGACGGCGAAGGTAATGACCAGGTACAGGAGAGCGTAAAATGAAAATTCGTTCACAAGTCGGCATGGTGCTGAATCTGGATAAATGCATCGGCTGTCACACCTGCTCGGTCACCTGTAAAAACGTCTGGACCAGCCGTGAAGGTATGGAGTACGCCTGGTTCAACAACGTGGAAAGCAAGCCGGGTACCGGCTTCCCGACCGACTGGGAAAACCAGGAGAAGTGGAAGGGCGGTTGGATCCGTAAAATCAACGGCAAGCTGCAGCCGCGCATGGGTAACCGCGCGATGCTTCTGGGGAAAATCTTCGCTAACCCGCATCTGCCGGGCATTGAGGATTACTACGAGCCGTTTGACTATGACTACCAGAACCTGCACAACGCGCCGGAAAGTAAACACCAGCCGATCGCGCGTCCTCGCTCGCTGATCACCGGCAAGCGCATGGACAAAATTACCAGCGGTCCAAACTGGGAGGAGATTCTGGGCGGCGAGTTCGAAAAACGCGCCAAAGACCAGAACTTCGAGAACATGCAGAAGGCGATGTACGGCCAGTTCGAAAACACCTTCATGATGTATCTGCCGCGCCTTTGCGAGCACTGCCTGAACCCGGCGTGCGTGGCGACCTGCCCAAGCGGCGCCATCTACAAGCGTGAAGAGGACGGCATCGTCCTGATCGACCAGGACAAATGCCGCGGCTGGCGTATGTGCATCACCGGCTGCCCGTACAAAAAAATCTACTTCAACTGGAAGAGCGGGAAATCAGAGAAGTGCATCTTCTGCTACCCGCGTATCGAAGCAGGTATGCCAACCGTCTGCTCCGAAAGCTGCGTAGGCCGTATCCGCTACCTCGGCGTGCTGCTGTATGACGCAGACGCGATTGAAAATGCCGCGAGTACCGAGAACGAGAAAGATCTGTATCAGCGTCAGCTTGACGTGTTCCTTGACCCGAACGATCCGAAAGTCATTGAGCAGGCGCTGAAGGACGGTATTCCACAGAGCGTTATCGACGCGGCGCAGCAGTCGCCGGTGTATAAAATGGCGATGGACTGGAAGCTGGCTCTGCCGCTTCATCCGGAATACCGCACGCTGCCGATGGTCTGGTACGTGCCGCCGCTGTCGCCAATCCAGTCTGCTGCCGATGCAGGCGAGCTGGGCAGCAACGGCATTCTGCCGGACGTCGAGAGCCTGCGTATCCCGGTTCAGTATCTGGCAAACCTGCTGACCGCAGGGGATACCCAGCCGGTACTGCTGGCGCTGAAACGTATGCTGGCGATGCGTCACTTTAAGCGTGCGGAAACCGTTGATGGCGTTAACGATACCCGCGCGCTGGACGAGGTCGGTCTGACTGAAGCGCAGGCCCAGGAGATGTACCGCTACCTGGCAATTGCCAACTATGAAGACCGTTTCGTGGTGCCGAGCAGCCACCGTGAACTGGCTCGCGAGGCCTTCCCGGAGAAAAATGGCTGTGGCTTTAGTTTTGGCGACGGTTGCCATGGGTCAGACAGCAAATTCAACCTGTTTAACAGCCGCCGCATCGACGCCATGGATGTGACCAGCAAAACGGAGCCGCACCAATGATTGAACTCGTCATTGTTTCGCGTCTGCTCGAGTATCCGGATGCTGCGCTTGCGCAGCATCAGCAGGAGCTTTTTGATGCACTCGCTTCATCTGAAAACCTGGATAAAGAGGATGCCCAGACGCTGGGCGTTTTCCTCCGCGACCTGTTAGCGCGCGATCTGCTCGACGCGCAGGCGGACTACAGCCAGCTGTTTGACCGTGGCCGTGCAACGTCGTTACTGCTGTTCGAACACGTTCATGGTGAATCCCGCGACCGGGGTCAGGCGATGGTGGACCTGATGGCACAGTACGAGCAGCACGGCCTGATGCTCGACAGCCGCGAGCTGCCGGACCATCTGCCGCTGTACCTGGAGTATCTGGCTCAACTGCCGAAAGACGAGGCGCTGGGCGGTCTGCAGGACATCGCGCCGATCCTGGCGTTGCTCAGCGCGCGTCTTCAGCAGCGTGAGAGCCGCTATGCGGTGCTGTTCGACCTGCTGATGAAGCTGGCAAACGCCGCTGTCGACAGTGAAAAAGTGGCGGAGAAAATCGCGGATGAAGCCCGCGATGATACCCCGCAAGCGCTGGATGCGGTCTGGGAGGAAGAGCAGGTGAAATTCTTTGCTGAGCAGAGCTGCGGCGAGTCTGAAATCTCCGCTCACCAGCGTCGTTTTGCCGGGGCGGTCGCTCCGCAATATTTGGATATCTCTAACGGAGGACGGCACTAATGCACTTCCTGAATATGTTCTTCTTTGACATTTACCCGTATATCGCGGGCACCGTGTTCCTGGTGGGAAGCTGGCTGCGTTATGACTACGGCCAGTACACCTGGCGTGCTGCCTCCAGCCAGATGCTGGATCGTAAGGGGATGCACGTCGCGTCTAACCTGTTTCATATCGGGATCCTCGGGATTTTTGCCGGGCACTTCCTCGGGATGCTGACCCCGCACTGGATGTACGAAGCGTGGCTGCCGATTGAGGTGAAACAGAAGATGGCGATGATCGCGGGCGGTGCCTGCGGCGTGATGACCCTCGTCGGGGGCCTGCTGTTGTTGAAACGTCGTCTGTTCAGCCCGCGTGTGCGGGCAACGACCACCGCGGCGGACATCCTGATCCTTTCCCTGCTGGTGGTGCAATGCGCGCTGGGTCTGCTGACCATTCCGTTCTCGGCGCAGCATATGGACGGCAGTGAAATGATGAAGCTGGTCGGCTGGGCGCAGTCCGTGGTGACTTTCCACGGTGGCGCGTCCGAACACCTGGACGGCGTGGCGTTTATCTTCCGCGTTCACCTGGTGCTGGGGATGACGCTGTTTGTGCTGTTCCCGTTCTCCCGTCTGGTACACATCTGGAGCGCGCCGGTGGAGTACCTGACGCGCAAGTATCAGATTGTGCGTGCCCGTCGCTAATTCACCGTTTTAATACCAACCCCGCACTCGCGGGGTTTTTTTTCGCCCCAGCCCAGGTTGTTGCCCGCCGCGGCAAACAGGATTAACGCGCCACCCGCCAGCTGCGTCAGGTTCAATGCGTGTCCGAACACCAGATTATCTACAATAATTGCCACCACCGGATAGATAAACGACAGGGAGCCGGTCACCGGCGTTGGCAGTTTCTGGATCGCGCTATACAGCAGTTGATACATAATACCGGTATGGACGATGCCCAGCGTCAGCAAGATCGGCCAGGGAAAATCGCCGGAGAGCGACGGCTGGCTGGCAAAAGGCAGCAGCATCACCACGCCGGTCAGCACCTGGATAAAAGCGATATGCTGTGGGGCGATTGTTTTGAGTTTGCGCGCAATGATTGCCGTCAGCGCATAGAAGAAGGCCGCGGCCATGGCCAGACCAACCCCTGCGAGCCATTTACTGTTATGGGCTCCGGTCAGCTCGCTGGAGAGCAATATCACCACTCCGCCAAAGGCGAGGAACAGCCAGCCCCATTTTACCAGGCTGACGCGCTCACCTAAAAACATCCCCATCAATACCAGCATAAACGGCTGGGTGTTATATACCACGGTAGACAGGCCAATAGAGATACGTTCGTAAGCGGCGAAAAGCAGTAGCCAGTTCACAACTAATGCCACACCCCCGAGAATCGCCAGCATCAGCGTGGTGCGGCTGAGGGGACTAAAGGGCTTTTGACTGACCCGGATAAAAATAAAAAGTGTTATGGCCCCAATAAGACAGCGCCAGAAGACCACTTCCGTGACGGGCAGACCGGAGAGTAAAACAAACGCACCGATAGAGCCGGAAATTAACATCGCCAGGCTCATTTGCCAGACGCCTTTATGGAAATCACGCATTATCCACCTCCTGATTTAATGACCTTATTGTCGAAAATCGCTGTCGGGTTTTACAGGGGTGATATAAGGTGAAAGAGAGTGATGACTTTTTAAAATGAGGCAAAATCGATGGAAAACCTTCTCGATGAGATCGACAGACACATATTAACCTGCCTGGTTGAAGATGCGCGCATGTCGCTGAAGGTGCTCAGTGGCCGTATCGGTTTGACCTCACCCAGCACGGCGGAACGGCTGAAAAGGCTGGAAGAACGCGGTGTGATTCAAGGATATCGTGCGCGGGTGAATCTGGCGGCGTTGGGATATACGCTGCAGGCGCTGGTGCGCGTGCGGCCGCTGCCTGGGTTGCTGCATAAAGTCGATAAGTACATTCAGGCGATGCCGGAGTGTATTGAGAGCGACAAAGTGACCGGGGAAGATTGCTTCGTGATCAGGCTGGTGGTGCGCTCGATAGAGCAACTGGATGTGTTGCTGGACGGGCTGGCGGAACATGCGCAGTGTAATACGTCGATTGTGAAGAGTTCGCCGGTGAAGCGACGATTGCCACCGATGTAGCTGCCTGTCGCCGGGTGGCGGCTGCGCCTTACCCGGCCTACAACGGCGGATTCGGTTTTTTATGTTGGGGAATGATGGTGGTGGGGGAAGGATTCGAACCTTCGAAGTCGATGACGGCAGATTTACAGTCTGCTCCCTTTGGCCGCTCGGGAACCCCACCAGGGGTAATTCACATTTTGAGGTAATGCTGAGAGATGGTGGTGGGGGAAGGATTCGAACCTTCGAAGTCGATGACGGCAGATTTACAGTCTGCTCCCTTTGGCCGCTCGGGAACCCCACCACGGGGTAATGCTATTTACTGGCCCGCTTCCTGCTGGAAGCGGGGCGCATCATATCAAATGACACGCCCCTGTAAAGCGTTACCACAATAAAAATAAACTGGTTGCCTGATTTTTACGCGCAAAGCTGGAAAGCTAACCAGTTCATTTCATTGTCGATTAAAGAATAATCGTTCTGTTACCGTAGACAAAGACACGCTGTGCCAGCACCTGATACAGCGCACGGCTTAACACATTTTTCTCAACGTCGCGGCCTGCGCGCATCATGTCTTCAGCCGTGTAGGTGTGATCCACGTGAATGACGTCCTGCATGATGATTGGGCCTTCGTCCAGATTGTCATTCACGTAGTGCGCGGTCGCGCCGATGATCTTCACGCCGCGCTCGTACGCCTGATGGTAAGGGCGGGCACCAATGAAGGCTGGCAGGAATGAGTGGTGAATATTGATGATCTTGTTCGGGAAACGCGCCACGAAAGAGGGCGTCAGCACGCGCATATATTTCGCCAGCACCACGTAGTCCGGATTATGCGCTTCAATGGCTTCAGCCATCAGGTTGTCATGCTCTTCACGGGTATGGCCTTCATGGCTCACCAGTTCAAACGGAATATCAAACCGTTCAACCAGCGTACGCAGGGTCTCGTGGTTGCCGATAACCGCGGCGATTTCAACATCCAGACCGCCGTAATTGGCTTTCATTAACAGATCGCCCAGGCAGTGAGCTTCTTTCGTCACCAGAATCACAACGCGGCGACGGCCCGCTGGATTCAGCTCACGCACTGAACCTTCCGGCAGCGCGCTGTCCAGATCGGCAAGCAGGGTGGTGTCGTTGAAAATACCTTCCAGTTCGGTTCGCATGAAGAAACGACCGGTACGGTGGTCAACGAACTCGTTGTTCTGCACGATATTCAGTTCATGTTTGTAGCAAATGTTGGTAATTCGTGCGATCAGCCCTTTTTGATCGGGACAGATAGTGCGCAGAACTTTACGTTGTAATGATTGCATCGCCGGGAAATCCTGTTTGTATTTGCGAAGTCTGGGTTGTCAGGCGTTACTGCCCGCAACACTTTTTAAATTTTTTACCTGAACCACAAGGGCAGGGATCGTTACGACCAAACTGTGGGCGCGTACCGTCAATATAATACCATTGCCCGCTTTCCTTTAAGAACCGGGAACGCTCGATAATGGCGCCAGGTTTATTGTTCTCGGTAAAGCGGGCGACAAAGCTGACAAAGCCTTCGTCGTCGTGACTGCCGGGTGACGATTCAAAGACGGTAAGTCCTAGCCATTGGGTATGAGTAAACCCGGCTTCGATCTCTTGTCTGAAGTCGGCGGCGTGGCAGGATGGGTGCCAGGTTTTTATCAGGTAGTCTGCGTCTTTGATCACAAAAGCAGTATACCGTGAACGCATGAGGTGTGACGGGTCCGGTGCAACCTGATTGCCAGAAAGATATCGCTGGCAACATAGGCTATACTCCAGAGCGCTACCACAGGGGCAGAGTTGAGACACGATTCTCTTCCTGGAATAAAAAATAAGGGCGTTAAACGCCTCGGGTAGCACTATGTTAACTGAGCTGTTGCGTTGACGCTATGTCAGGAATCCAGGGGAAGTAAAACAGGGCTAATGAGAAAGGTTAAAATTGGACTGGCGCTGGGCTCAGGTGCAGCCCGGGGATGGTCCCACATCGGCGTGATTAATGCCTTAAACAAGATGGGCATTGACGTCGATATCGTTGCGGGATGTTCCATAGGATCGCTTGTCGGCTCCGCGTATGCGTGCGGCAAACTCCCGGAACTCGAAACCTGGGTACGTTCCTTCAGCTACTGGGACGTGCTTCGCCTGATGGATCTCTCCTGGCAGCGCGGTGGACTGTTGCGCGGCGAACGCGTCTTTAACCAGTTCCGCCAGGTTATGCCTCTTCAGGACTTCACGGATTGTCAGATGCCTTTCGGTGCCGTCGCGACGAATCTCAGCACCGGACGCGAACTCTGGCTGACCGAAGGAGATATTCACCTTGCGGTGCGTGCCTCATGCAGCATTCCCGGGCTTATGGCACCTGTCCCCCGTAACGGTTATTGGCTTGTCGATGGTGGCGTCGTTAATCCTGTTCCCATCTCTCTGACGCGTGCCATGGGGGCCGATATCGTGATTGCCGTGGATTTGCAGCACGATGCTCACCTGATGCAGCAAGACCTTATGCCGGTCAATCTCCAGAGCGAAGATGCCGAAGGCGAGAAGCTTGCCTGGCACGCGCGTTTGCGTGGAAGGATTGGGCGTCTGGCCGCACGACGCTCGGTCGCCGCACCGACGGCGATGGAAATCATGACCACCTCTATTCAGGTTCTTGAGAATCGCCTTAAACGTAACCGTATGGCTGGCGATCCTCCGGATATTCTTATTCAGCCATACTGTCCACAAATCTCTACCCTTGATTTCCATCGGGCTGAGGCCGCCATCGCAGCGGGCTCATTAGCCGTCGAAAAGAAAATAGACGAGTTGCTGCCTTTTGTGCGAACAGCACGTTAAGCACCTTTTTTTGACTACTTCAGCAAAATCTGACAGGCGATAGTACCGATAGCATGCCACTATTTAGTAACTATCAGCCAGGGGAGGAACCATGACGCAGCCATTGGCCGGAAAACACATTTTGATTGTTGAAGACGAGCCCGTTTTCCGATCGCTACTGGATTCATGGTTATCCTCACTGGGCGCAAACACGTTACTGGCTGAAGATGGCATCGACGCGCTGGAAAAAATGACCAGCATTGCGCCCGATCTGATGATTTGCGATATCGCGATGCCGCGCATGAACGGACTGAAACTGGTTGAACATCTGCGTAACGAGGGTGACCAGATGCCCATTCTGGTGATCTCTGCGACAGAAAATATGGCGGATATCGCCAAAGCATTGCGCCTTGGCGTCCAGGATATCCTGCTTAAACCCGTTAAAGATCTGAACCGGTTACGTGAAACGGTATTAGCGTGCCTCTATCCGAATATGTTTAATTCCCGCGTTGAGGAAGAGGAACGTCTTTTCCAGGACTGGGACGCGCTGGTAAGTGATCCGCCTGCAGCAGCCAAACTGTTGCAAGAACTTCAGCCACCCGTTCAGCAGACTATTTCACACTGCCGCGTAAATTATCGCCAGCTGGTGGCGGCTGACCAGCCTGGGCTGGTGCTGGATATTGCGCCACTGTCTGACTCTGATCTCGCGTTTTATTCTCTGGACGTAACCCGTGCAGGGGATAATGGCGTATTAGCCGCGTTGTTACTTCGTGCGCTATTTAACGGTTTATTGCAGGAACAGTTATCGCATCAGGGACAACGGCTTCCTGAGTTAGGCAGTTTACTCAAACAAGTAAACCAGCTTTTTCGTCAGGCCAATTTACCGGGACAGTTCCCGCTGCTGGTGGGTTATTACCATAGCGGTTTAAAAAATCTTATCCTCGTTTCAGCAGGTCTGAATGCGTCACTGAATACGGGCGAACACCATATTCAGGTGAGTAACGGTGTACCGCTTGGAACACTGGGTACGGCGTATCTTAATCAAATTAGCCACCGTTGTTCCTCATGGCAGTGCCAAATTTGGGGGGCTGGGGGAAGGCTACGCTTAATGTTGTCCACGGAATAAGCAACTGGAGCGTAATTTTAAGATTGCTTTACCTCTGTTTTCTCGGGAGTGCTACTATCGCAGCCCAGAATCATGCGTATTTGTCCTAATTGATCGGCAACGCGTTCTTTTCAGACCCGGACTGCAGGGCGAGGCTGATATACTCAACGCGTTATTTATTGCATAAAAGTTCAAAACTTGAACAAATCAGGAGAATTTGAATGGCTGCCCTAAATTCGAAAGTCAGAAAGGCCGTCATCCCGGTAGCGGGATTGGGGACCAGGATGTTACCAGCAACTAAGGCGATTCCTAAAGAGATGTTGCCTCTGGTTGATAAGCCATTAATTCAGTATGTCGTCAATGAGTGTATTGCAGCCGGCATCACTGAAATTGTGCTGGTTACGCATTCATCAAAAAACTCTATCGAAAACCACTTCGATACAAGTTTTGAACTCGAAGCCATGCTGGAAAAACGTGTTAAGCGTCAGCTGTTAGAAGAAGTTCAGTCTATTTGCCCTCCGCACGTCACCATTATGCAGGTGCGTCAGGGGCTGGCTAAAGGCCTGGGTCACGCGGTGATGTGTGCACACCCGGTTGTCGGTGATGAGCCGGTAGCGGTTATTCTGCCTGACGTTATTCTGGATGAATACGAATCCGATCTTTCCCAGGACAACCTGGCAGAGATGATCAAGCGTTTCGATGAAACGGGTAGCAGCCAGATCATGGTTGAGCCTGTTGATGACGTGACGGCTTACGGCGTGGTTGACTGCAAAGGCGTTAACCTTGAACCCGGCGAAAGCGTACCCATGGTTGGCGTTGTAGAGAAGCCTAAAGCCGACGTAGCGCCTTCTAATCTGGCGGTTGTGGGTCGCTATGTCCTGAGTGCTGAAATCTGGCCTCTGCTGGCGAAAACGCCTCCAGGCGCAGGGGATGAAATCCAGCTGACCGATGCTATCGATATGCTGATCGAGAAAGAGACCGTTGAGGCTTACCATATGAAAGGTAAGAGCCATGACTGCGGTAATAAGCTCGGTTATATGCAGGCTTTCGTTGAATATGGCATTCGCCACAATTCACTGGGTGAAGAATTTAAAGCCTGGCTCAATGAGAGTATGGGTATTAAGAATTAACCCCCCGGTGTAAATGTCTGAAACCGGTGTGGCGTTGCCCACCGGTTTTTTTATGCCCATAAAACGCCCCGGGGTGCCTGATTGTAAGCATAGCTATATCGATGAATAACGCTTTATGACGTTGTGTAAGAGGATGTTTGTAATAAATTGCGGCCAAAAAAAATCCCGCCAGAAGCGGGATTTTTCTGAATTCGGCGTGATTAATCCTTGATCAGGAAGTCATCCAGCTGTTTACCTTGCTCATCCATAGCTTTCTTGATTACAGCAGGAGTGCGGCCCTGGCCAGTCCAGGTTTTAGTTTCGCCGTTCTCATCAACGTAGCTATATTTAGCAGGACGCGCAGCGCGTTTTGCTTTGGTACCGGTTTTAGCTGCAGCCATGCTGTTCAGCAATTCATTTGGATCGATACCATCAGCAATCAGCATTTCACGATATTGCTGCAGTTTACGAGTACGCTCTTCGATTTCAGCAGCAGCAGCGCTTTCTTCTTCGCGACGTTCATTAACTACAACTTCTAATTTTTCCAGCATTTCTTCGAGCGTTTCAAGGGTACATTCTCTTGCCTGCGCACGAAGAGTACGGATGTTGTTCAGAATTTTAAGTGCTTCGCTCATTGTAGTAATCTCAAACTTATAATGGGGGGTGGTTTGTTGTCCTAATAATAGAGCCATAAATTCAGTTGTGCAATAGCCAGGAATGTAAGGAATTCAAAAAATACTAAATAAAGCCGCTATTATTAATTACGCTAACTTAAATTTCCTCTTCGACTGTGTGTCGCTTGTTATCACGTTAACCTGCTTAACCCCGCCGATTGCATCTTTTTTTTGTGACATTTACCGCAGGAATTATAGTTTCGGCGGATAAATATCAGCCTTTTGTATTAGTTCCAGGCTGGGGTGTTAAGGCAGGAATAGTTAATAAATAGTGAATTTTAATGAACGCTGATGCCACTATAAAAAGAAGTGTTATGTTTGGCTCACCCTATAACATATTCACAAATGAGCTTATCTTTACTCTCTGTTTTAACGGATTATTTTCGTCAGAAGTAGCTGTTTTACACCTTTCAGCAAGGCATCTTCTGTGCGGCCTGTCGCGGAAGACCAGACAAAATATGGTACAATGAATCATCGGTAATATTACACATTGATTAGGGTTTTACGGCCAATGGCACAGCTTTATTTCTACTATTCGGCAATGAATGCCGGCAAATCTACCGCACTGCTGCAATCCTCATACAATTACCAGGAACGAGGGATGCGTACCGTTGTTTATACCGCTGAAATCGACGACCGCTTCGGTGCCGGAAAGGTGAGTTCAAGAATAGGCCTGTCTTCGCCAGCCAGATTGTTTAACCCGCAATCTGACCTACTGAATGACATCCGCGCTGCGCATGCGTCAGAGCCTATTCATTGCGTTCTGGTTGATGAGAGCCAGTTCCTGACGCGTGAACAGGTTCATGCGCTCTCCGAAGTGGTGGATGAGCTGGATATTCCCGTTCTGTGCTACGGACTGCGTACGGACTTTCGCGGGGAGCTGTTTGCCGGGAGCCAGTATCTGCTCGCCTGGTCAGATAAGCTCGTGGAACTGAAAACTATCTGCTTCTGCGGACGTAAAGCCAGCATGGTGCTTCGACTCGATCAGGCCGGAAAACCTTATGCAGATGGGGAGCAGGTGGTGATAGGCGGCAATGAACGTTATGTCTCGGTCTGTCGTAAGCATTATAAAGAAGCGCTGTCAGTCGGCTCTCTGACGGCGATTCAGCACGACAACAGAAAATAACCTCTTTGGTATTCAGACATAAAAAAACCCGCCTTCCAGGCGGGTTTTTTCATCAGGCTGTCAGTTAAGCGCTTTTCTTCGCTTTCTTGTCAGCTTTAATGACAGGTACTTCTGTTTTCACAGCAGCAACGTCACCTTCTTTGAACTCACGACCGTAGTAGGTATCCAGCAGAATCTGTTTCAGCTCGGAGATCAGTGGGTAGCGCGGGTTAGCACCAGTACACTGGTCATCGAATGCATCTTCAGACAGCTTGTCTACGTGAGCGAGGAAGTCAGCTTCCTGAACGCCTGCTTCACGGATAGATTTAGGAATACCCAGTTCAGCTTTCAGGCTTTCCAGCCATGCCAGCAGTTTCTCAATCTTCGCAGCAGTGCGGTCGCCCGGTGCGCTCAGACCAAGGTGGTCAGCGATTTCAGCATAACGACGGCGCGCTTGCGGACGGTCGTACTGGCTGAAAGCCGTCTGCTTGGTAGGGTTGTCGTTGGCGTTATAACGGATAACGTTGCTGATCAACAGGGCGTTCGCCAGACCGTGAGGAATGTGGAACTGTGAACCCAGTTTGTGCGCCATAGAGTGGCAAACACCCAGGAAGGCGTTCGCAAACGCGATACCGGCGATAGTGGCTGCACTGTGGACACGTTCGCGCGCTACAGGGTTCTTAGAACCTTCGTTGTAAGACGCTGGCAGGTTTTCTTTCAGCAGTTTCAGTGCCTGCAGAGCCTGACCGTCAGAGAACTCAGATGCCAGAACAGAAACGTAAGCTTCCAGAGCGTGAGTCACAGCATCCAGACCACCGAAGGCACACAGTGATTTCGGCATTTCCATAACCAGGTTGGCATCAACGATAGCCATATCTGGGGTCAGTGCGTAGTCAGCCAGTGGGTATTTCTGACCGGTTGCATCGTCAGTTACTACTGCAAATGGCGTGACTTCTGAACCCGTACCGGAAGTGGTGGTGACGGCGATCATTTTCGCTTTCACGCCCATTTTCGGGAACTTGTAGATACGTTTACGGATGTCCATAAAGCGCAGCGCCAGTTCTTCGAAGTGGGTTTCTGGATGTTCGTACATAACCCACATAATTTTCGCGGCGTCCATTGGGGAACCACCACCCAGAGCGATAATCACATCTGGTTTGAAGGAGTTCGCCAGTTCAGCACCTTTACGCACCACGCTCAGTGTTGGGTCAGCTTCAACTTCAAAGAACACTTCAGTTTCAACGCCAGACGCTTTCAGAACAGAGGTGATCTGGTCAGCGTAGCCGTTGTTGAACAGGAAACGGTCAGTCACGATGAGCGCACGTTTGTGGCCATCAGTAATCACTTCATCCAGCGCGATTGGCAGAGAGCCACGGCGGAAGTAGATAGATTTCGGAAGTTTGTGCCACAACATGTTTTCAGCTCGCTTAGCAACGGTTTTCTTGTTGATCAGGTGTTTTGGACCAACGTTTTCAGAGATGGAGTTACCACCCCAGGAACCACAACCCAGAGTCAGGGAAGGTGCGAGTTTGAAGTTGTACAGGTCACCGATACCACCCTGAGAAGCAGGGGTGTTAATCAGGATACGGGCAGTTTTCATCATCTGACCGAAGTGAGCAACACGTTCAGGCTGGTTATCCTGGTCGGTGTACAGGCAAGAGGTGTGACCGATACCGCCCATGGCAACCAGTTTCTCGGCTTTCTCTACCGCGTCTTCAAAATCTTTCGCACGGTACATGGCAAGCGTAGGAGACAGTTTTTCGTGAGCAAACGGCTCGCTTTCGTCGACAACTTTTACTTCACCGATCAGGATCTTGGTGGTTGCCGGAACAGTAAAGCCTGCGAGTTCAGCAATTTTATAGGCGGGTTGACCTACGATAGCGGCGTTCAGTGCGCCATTTTTCAGAATGATGTCCTGAACCGCTTTCAGCTCTTTACCCTGCAGCATGTAGCCGCCGTGGCTGGCGAAACGCTCGCGTACAGCGTCGTATACGGAATCAACCACAACAACAGACTGTTCAGATGCACAGATAACGCCGTTATCGAAGGTTTTAGACATCAGTACAGAAGCAACGGCACGTTTGATATCAGCAGTTTCGTCTATAACAACAGGGGTGTTACCCGCGCCAACACCGATGGCAGGTTTACCGGAGCTGTATGCAGCTTTAACCATGCCAGGACCACCGGTCGCCAGGATCAGGTTAATGTCAGGATGGTGCATCAGTGCGTTGGACAGCTCAACGGAAGGTTGGTCGATCCAGCCAATCAGATCTTTTGGTGCGCCTGCGGCAATCGCAGCCTGCAGAACGATATCTGCTGCCTTGTTGGTCGCATCTTTTGCACGTGGATGTGGAGAGAAGATAATTGCGTTACGCGTCTTCAGGCTGATCAGAGATTTGAAGATAGCCGTTGAAGTTGGGTTAGTCGTTGGAACAATACCGCAGATAATACCGATAGGTTCAGCGATGGTGATCGTGCCGAAGGTGTCGTCTTCAGACAGCACGCCACAGGTTTTCTCATCTTTATAGGCGTTGTAGATATACTCTGAAGCAAAGTGGTTTTTGATCACTTTATCTTCAACGATACCCATGCCAGATTCGGCAACGGCCATTTTAGCGAGAGGGATTCGAGCATCTGCAGCAGCCAGAGCGGCAGCGCGGAAGATTTTATCAACCTGTTCTTGGGTGAAATTGGCATATTCACGCTGGGCTTTTTTAACGCGCTCGACGAGGGCGTTCAGTTCAGCGATATTAGTAACAGCCATAATGCTCTCCTGATAATGTTTAAACTCTTTTAGTAAACCAGCGCTCGATACGTCAGACAGTATAGACAGTGCCAATACGACTTGCGTTACATAAAGTAAAACAAAGGGTTACTTTATGCTCCAGCGCACTAATTTACTAAAAGAGCCTTACCTTAGCATCATCCCTTTTTGACAGGTGACCTTCCTGGGGGCGTAATCAAGATTACTCACTTCTGAGTACGGGAAACATGATCTGCGTCAATTTCTCCCCAAGCTGATACCTTTCAGCAGGGTTATTTCATGGATATTTTTCCACTGTTAATTAATTAAGTAACTATTTGAAGTGGCGGCATCAATGATTCAACATATGTTTAACATTCTGAAATGCTAACGTTTTGGCACAGATTTCTGGTGAAGTATGCTAATAAAAAGCGTATCTTCAGCGCGATTTTTCATGACAACATTGTCAGTCCCGGGCATGTGCAAAGGCGGAGCAAAACGTGATCCAAACGCTCTTTGATTTTCCAACGTATTTCAAATTTTTTATCGGTTTGTTTGCCCTGGTTAACCCGGTGGGTATCATTCCTGTCTTTATTAGTATGACGAGTTACCAGACGGCGGCGGCCCGGAACAAAACCAATCTCACCGCTAACCTGTCTGTGGCGATCATCTTGCTCACCTCGCTTTTCCTGGGGGATGCCATTCTCCAGGTCTTCGGTATCTCCATCGACTCCTTCCGCATTGCGGGTGGGATCCTGGTGGTGACCATCGCCATGTCGATGATCAGCGGTAAGCTGGGCGAGGACAAACAGAACAAGCAGGAGAAGTCAGAAACCGCGATACGCGAAAGTATCGGCGTGGTTCCGCTGGCGCTACCCTTGATGGCAGGGCCCGGTGCCATCAGTTCAACCATTGTCTGGGGTACGCGTTACCATAGCCTCATGCACCTGATTGGCTTTTCTGTCGCCATTGCTGTTTTTGCGCTCTGCTGCTGGGGGGTATTTCGTATGGCGCCCTGGCTGGTTCGCTTGCTGGGACAGACGGGGATTAACGTCATCACCCGTATTATGGGGTTGTTGTTGATGGCGTTAGGGATCGAATTCATTGTCACCGGTATTAAAAGCATTTTCCCCGGCTTGCTACACTAATATTTCGAATGAAAGAACGGAGCTACGGCTCCGTTTTTTTTACGTGAATATCAGCAAATCATATAACTAAAGTTGAAATGCTTACATATCATAATAAATTCTACTAATAATGTTCATCTCTTTTATTTCAAAGGGTTATGAATTTCGCACAATCCCGCCTGCACAGAAAATCTTCGAACGCTCTGTTATTTTACTCACACGATACTCTGGGGCTTGCTGAGAGATAACCGAAATGTTATTAGTAATTTCAACTTTCCCTTAGAGGAATGTGCTAAATAATGATCAGTTGTTAAATTTTTGTACAAAATCACTCAAAAGTAGCGCAGTGACGCGCGAGTAGAGGAAGTTTTCTCTACCTTATTGAATACCCGGTGTTTTTACCGGCTTTCGATGTCTGGCAGGGCTGCCCCCAACGATACGACGTACTTCGTAAAAGAGAATTGCTTAACAAATTTGCAAAATGTATTGGCGCGCGTTTACGCCATTTGATACTTTCCGGCCTATTATTTTGCAGCATAAAACAATCAGATGAGAATTATTTTCATATAGCTCTCTTCTCAGATATCCAGCTCAGGTCTCAAACAGGGGAGGCCTGTGAAGAATCGACGCAAGACGGCCATACGAGCAGTCAGTAATAAAAAAAGTCGGTGATAGCAAGTAGTAAAAGAAGAACCTGACAGCAGCAAAAAAAACTCCTGCGCTGTACAGGCCCCAACAGGGGAATAGACAGCTGGCGAAAGCCAGTAATTATAATGAGTGGAGTACCAACACAATGTCCATCATCACAAAAAAAAATCTGGTAGCGGCGGGGATTTTAACTGCGCTAATCGCGGGCAATGCTGCAATGGCTGCGGACGTTCCTGCAGGAGTACAACTGGCGGAAAAACAGACGCTGGTGCGTAACAACGGTGCGGAAGTTCAGTCTCTTGACCCGCACAAAATTGAAGGTGTTCCTGAGTCAAACGTTAACCGTGACCTGTTCGAAGGTCTGCTGGTGACTGACGTTGACGGCCACCCGGCACCGGGTGTGGCAGAAAAGTGGGAAAATAAAGATTTTAAAGTCTGGACCTTCCATCTGCGTAAAGATGCCAAATGGTCCGACGGTACGCCGGTTACCGCCGAAGATTTCGTGTATAGCTGGCAGCGCCTGGCGAATCCAAATACCGCCTCTCCGTATGCGAGCTATCTGCAATATGGCCACATCGCCAATATCGATGACATCATCGCCGGTAAAAAGCCGGTCACCGACCTGGGCGTGAAAGCGATCGATGCCAATACATTTGAAGTGACGTTGAGCGAACCTGTTCCGTACTTCTATAAGTTGCTGGTTCACCCATCCGTTTCCCCGGTACCAAAATCCGCTGTGGAAAAATTTGGTGAAAAATGGACGCAACCTGCCAATATCGTGACCAACGGTGCCTATAAGCTGAAAGACTGGGTGGTCAACGAACGTATGGTCCTGGAGCGTAACCCGCAATACTGGGATAACGCGAAGACCGTGATTAATCAGGTCACCTACCTGCCAATCTCTTCTGAAGTAACGGATGTTAACCGCTACCGTAGCGGTGAAATCGATATGACCTATAACAACATGCCGATTGAACTGTTCCAGAAGCTGAAAAAAGAGATCCCGAAAGAAGTTCACGTCGACCCATACCTGTGCACCTATTACTACGAAATCAACAACCAGAAAGCACCGTTCACCGACGTACGCGTTCGTACTGCGCTGAAGCTGGCACTGGATCGCGATATTATCGTGAATAAAGTGAAAAACCAGGGCGATCTCCCGGCGTACAGCTACACCCCTCCTTATACCGATGGAATGAAACTGGTTGAGCCTGAATGGTTCAAGTGGTCACAGGAAAAACGTAACGAAGAAGCGAAAAAGCTGCTGGCTGAAGCGGGCTACACTGCCGATAAGCCATTAACGTTTAACCTGCTTTACAACACGTCAGATCTGCATAAAAAACTGGCTATCGCCGTCGCGTCTATCTGGAAGAAAAACCTGGGCGTCAACGTTAAGCTGGAAAACCAGGAGTGGAAAACCTTCCTCGATACGCGTCATCAGGGGACCTTCGACGTGGCGCGTGCAGGCTGGTGTGCGGACTATAACGAACCGACCTCCTTCCTGAACACGATGCTCAGCGACAGTTCAAACAACACTGCGCACTATAAGAGCCCGGCGTTCGACAAGATCATCGCTGATACGCTGAAAGTGTCTGACGATGCGCAACGCGCAGAATTGTACGCGAAATCTGAAGAGCAGCTCGATAAAGACTCTGCAATCGTACCGGTTTACTACTACGTTAACGCCCGTCTGGTGAAACCGTGGGTAGGGGGTTATACCGGTAAAGACCCGTTGGATAATATTTCCGTTAAGAATCTTTATATTATCAAGCATTAATGGCAATACGTGGGGTGAGCCTGGCTTGCCCCACTGTGTCTACTTTGTAACATTCATCAGGCACACGCCAGAAGGTACGGGCAATGTTGAAATTTATCCTGCGTCGCTGTCTAGAAGCGATACCAACGTTATTTATTCTAATTACGATTTCCTTCTTTATGATGCGTCTCGCACCGGGAAGTCCATTTACCGGTGAACGTACGCTGCCGCCGGAAGTTATGGCGAATATCGAGGCGAAGTATCACTTAAACGATCCCATCACTACCCAATACTTCAATTATTTGAAGCAGCTGGCGCACGGTGATTTTGGACCGTCATTTAAATATAAAGACTATTCCGTAAACGACCTGGTGGCCTCCAGCTTTCCGGTTTCGGCAAAACTGGGTGCTGCGGCATTCATTCTGGCCGTCGTTCTCGGGGTCACCGCAGGCGTTATCGCCGCGCTCAGACAAAATACCAAATGGGATTATGCCGTAATGGGGGTGGCAATGACCGGGGTAGTGATACCCAGCTTCGTTGTCGCGCCATTACTGGTGATGATATTTGCCATTACGCTGAAGTGGCTGCCTGGCGGCGGCTGGAACGGCGGGGCGCTGAAGTTCATGATTTTGCCAATGGTGGCATTATCTCTGGCCTATATCGCCAGTATCGCGCGTATTACCCGTGGTTCTATGATCGAAGTGCTGCATTCGAACTTCATCCGCACCGCGCGCGCGAAAGGGCTGCCGATGCGCCGGATTATCTTCCGCCACGCGCTCAAACCGGCGCTGCTGCCGGTGCTCTCCTATATGGGGCCTGCATTCGTTGGGATCATCACGGGCTCGATGGTTATCGAAACTATCTACGGTCTGCCGGGCATTGGTCAGCTGTTCGTTAACGGCGCGCTCAACCGCGACTATTCGCTGGTACTGAGCCTGACGATCCTCGTTGGTGCGCTCACCATTCTCTTTAACGCGATCGTTGATGTGCTGTATGCCGTCATCGACCCGAAAATCCGTTACTAACTGGAGCACGCCATGATGTTGAGTAAGAAAAACAGCGAGGCGCTGGAAAACTTCAGTGAAAAACTGGAAGTGGAAGGTCGTAGTCTCTGGCAGGATGCACGCCGTCGCTTTATGCACAACCGTGCCGCCGTCGCCAGTCTGGTGGTTCTGGTGATCATCGCGCTGTTTGTGACCCTGGCACCGATGCTGTCGCAATTTACCTATTTCGATACGGACTGGGGCATGATGTCCAGCGCGCCGGATATGGAATCCGGTCACTATTTCGGGACCGACTCATCCGGCCGTGATCTGCTGGTGCGCGTCGCGATTGGTGGGCGTATCTCGTTGATGGTCGGTATCGCCGCCGCGCTGGTGGCGGTAATTCTGGGGACGCTCTACGGCTCACTTTCCGGCTACCTTGGCGGCAAAGTGGACTCAGTGATGATGCGTTTGCTGGAAATCCTGAACTCCTTCCCGTTTATGTTCTTCGTCATTCTGCTGGTGACCTTCTTCGGCCAGAACATTCTGTTGATTTTCGTGGCCATCGGGATGGTTTCCTGGCTGGATATGGCGCGTATCGTACGCGGCCAGACGCTGAGCCTGAAACGTAAAGAGTTTATCGAAGCCGCGCAGGTTGGTGGCGTATCTACCCGAAATATCGTGGTTCGCCATATTGTTCCTAACGTGCTGGGGGTGGTTGTGGTCTATGCCTCACTGCTGGTGCCAAGCATGATCCTGTTTGAATCCTTCCTCAGCTTCCTGGGGCTGGGTACGCAGGAACCACTGAGCAGCTGGGGCGCGCTGTTGAGCGATGGTGCAAACTCGATGGAAGTGTCACCGTGGCTGTTGCTCTACCCGGCGGGTTTCCTGGTGGTCACACTGTTTTGTTTCAACTTTATCGGCGATGGCCTGCGTGATGCCCTCGACCCGAAAGACCGTTAAGGAGCGCCGTCATGACAATTATTGAAACGGCCACTGCGCCACAGGCGCAACAGCAGAGCAATCTTCTGCTGGACGTAACAGACCTCCGTGTGACCTTTAAAACCCCTGACGGGGATGTTACCGCCGTCAACGATCTCAACTTCAACCTGAGCGCGGGTGAAACGCTGGGGATTGTCGGTGAATCCGGCTCCGGAAAATCCCAGACCGCCTTTGCGTTGATGGGCCTGCTGGCATCTAACGGTGTGATTGGTGGTTCCGCAAAATTCAATGGTCGCGAAATCCTCAACCTGCCGGAGCACGAGCTGAACAAGCTGCGTGCCGAGCAGATCTCGATGATTTTCCAGGACCCAATGACCTCGCTGAACCCTTATATGCGCGTCGGTGAGCAGCTGATGGAAGTCCTGATGCTGCATAAAGGTCTGGGGAAAGCGGAAGCGTTTGAGGAATCCGTCAAAATGCTGGATGCGGTAAAAATGCCGGAAGCGCGTAAGCGCATGCGCATGTTTCCGCATGAATTCTCCGGCGGTATGCGTCAGCGCGTGATGATTGCTATGGCGTTGCTGTGCCGGCCAAAACTGCTGATTGCCGATGAACCGACTACCGCACTGGACGTTACCGTTCAGGCGCAAATCATGACCCTGCTGAACGAGCTTAAGCGTGAGTTCAACACGGCGATTATCATGATTACCCACGATCTGGGTGTTGTTGCCGGTATCTGTGACAAAGTACTGGTGATGTATGCCGGTCGTACGATGGAATACGGCAAAGCGCGTGACGTGTTCTATCAGCCTGCCCATCCATACTCCATTGGCCTGCTGAACGCGGTGCCGCGGCTTGATGCGGAAGGGGAATCCCTGCTCACCATTCCGGGCAACCCGCCAAACCTGCTGCGTCTGCCAAAAGGCTGTCCGTTCCAGCCGCGCTGTCCGCATGCGATGGAAATCTGCAACAGCGCACCGCCGCTGGAAGCATTTGCACCAGGCCGTCTGCGCGCCTGCTTTAAGCCGCAGGAGGAGCTGGTATGAACGCATTAGATGAAAAACGCAATGTGCTGCTCGAAATCGCTGACCTTAAAGTGCATTTCGACATTAAGGACGGTAAACAGTGGTTCTGGCAGCCGCCGAAAACCCTAAAAGCGGTCGATGGCGTCACCCTGCGTCTGTACGAGGGGGAGACCCTGGGGGTCGTGGGCGAGTCCGGCTGTGGGAAATCCACTTTCGCACGTGCCATTATCGGCCTGGTCAAAGCTACCGACGGAAAAGTAGCGTGGCTGGGTAAAGACCTGCTGGGGATGAAGCCCGACGAGTGGCGCGATGTGCGAAGCGACATCCAGATGATTTTCCAGGATCCGCTGGCATCACTTAACCCGCGTATGACCATCGGAGAGATTATTGCCGAGCCGCTGCGCACCTATCATCCTAAGATGCCGCGTCAGGAAGTCCGTGACCGCGTAAAGGCGATGATGCTGAAAGTGGGGCTGTTGCCTAACCTTATTAACCGTTATCCGCACGAATTCTCCGGCGGTCAGTGTCAGCGTATTGGTATTGCGCGTGCGCTGATCCTTGAGCCGAAGCTGATTATCTGTGATGAACCGGTTTCCGCGCTGGACGTTTCCATTCAGGCGCAGGTGGTTAACCTGCTGCAGAAGCTGCAGCGCGAGATGGGGCTGTCGCTGATCTTCATTGCGCACGATCTGGCCGTCGTAAAACACATTTCTGACCGTGTACTGGTGATGTATCTGGGTCATGCCGTGGAGCTGGGCACGTATGATGAGGTGTACCACAATCCGCTGCACCCTTACACCAAAGCACTGATGTCTGCAGTACCCATCCCCGATCCCGATCTGGAGAAAAATAAAACGATCCAGCTTCTGGAAGGAGAATTGCCTTCACCAATTAACCCTCCGTCAGGTTGCGTTTTCCGTACGCGCTGCCCGATGGCCGGGCCGGAATGTGCGAAAACACGACCGGTTCTGGAAGGCAGTTTCCGACATGCGGTTTCCTGCCTGAAAGTAGACCCGTTATAATCGCAAGGGCTGACATGATGTCAGCCCTTATTTATTGCGAGGTTACCGTGTCGCGTTTATTCACTTCAGCCCGTCGACGGCTCTATCATCTTTTATTCGATCCAGAAACGGTATCGGGACGCCGTTTTGAGGGACTCTGCGCGCTGTTTGCGTTACTTAGCGTCATTGTCATCTTTATTGAATCCGGTGTCGGGACACAATATCACCTGACTTTTGATGAATGGCATGCCTTTGTCTGGCTTGAACTGGCGATCACCCTGGTCTTTACCGCTGAGTATATTCTGCGGGTCGTTTGCTGGCCCAATCCGGCAAAGTACGTATTCAGCTTCTGGGGTTTTATCGATTTAGCGACGATCCTGCCGCTCTATGTCATGTGGCTATGGCCAGAAATCAGTCTCAACTATGTTTTCGCCTGGCGCGCCATGCGCGTGATTCGCGTATTGCGAATTCTTAAATTGCTGCGTTTTATGCCGTCGCTGCGCGTATTCTGGAGTGCCATCGTTAGCGCACGACATCAGCTTATTCTGTTTTACTCGTTTATTGCCATTGTGATGATTGTTTTCGGCGCGCTGATGTATTTGATAGAAGGGCCCAAATACGGCTTCACAACGCTCAACGCCTCCGTCTACTGGGCCATCGTGACCGTGACGACCGTGGGGTACGGTGATATCACACCCCATACGCCGCTGGGGCGCATAGTGGCATCTGTGCTCATTCTGATTGGGTATTCGGTGATTGCTATCCCGACGGGGTTAATTACCACGCACATGAGCAGTGCATTTCAAAGCCACAAAGCGCAGCGTAAATGTCCGCGCTGTCATCAGGGCGAACATGAGCAGAGCGCGCGGTTTTGCAACCGCTGTGGGAGCGAGTTACCGTAGTAAATAAAAAAGGCTGCCATCGCAGCCTTTTTTATTATTCGCGCCAGAGAATATGGCACAGCTTGTGGTCTTTCTCCCGGCAGAGCAGGACGCGAGCGAAAATGTCGTTAATTTCCCCACCATCTTCGTCAGCCAGCCCAATCACCACTTCGGCAAAGAAGTCAGGATTCAGGTCGAAATCCACATGTTCAGCCCAGTCTTCTGCAGGGTCGAACAATTCGGCACCGCCGCGCTCTTCGAACTGCAGATTAAAGAGGATCACGTCCGCGGGATCGAGGTTATCAACCGCCAGTTCGAGAAAAATGTCATAAGCCTGCTCGAGCGTTTCGTCTTCGGTCAGGCGATTGTTCAGATCCATTTCCATGATGACTACCTGTTTAACATCGATGGGCACGTTTTACAGCAACGGACTAAAGAAGTAAAACAGTCGTTCAGCTATTCTCTGCCACAGCGGGCGTTTTACCCAGAGTCTGGCATCCAGCAGCCGCGAGCGGGAGATATAATCATCCTGCACCGCCGCCAGGTCACCGCCAAATCCGGCGTCATCAATCACCAGGGTGATTTCAAAGTTCAGCCACAGGCTGCGCATATCGAGGTTTACCGTGCCCACCAGGCTTAATTCACCGTCGACAAGCACGCTCTTGGTGTGCAGCAGCCCGCCTTCAAACTGGTAGATTTTCACCCCGGCGGCCAGCAGTTCGCTAAAGAAAGCGCGGCTGGCCCAGCCCACCAGAAGCGAGTCATTTTTGCGGGGCAAAATGATACTCACATCGACACCGCGCTGCGCTGCGGTACAGATCGCGTGCAGCAGGTCATCGCTGGGGACGAAGTAGGGCGTCGTCATGATCAAATATTCACGCGCGGAGTAGGTAGCCGTCAGCAGCGCCTGATGAATTAGGTCTTCCGGGAAGCCCGGCCCGGAGGCAATGGTATGAATAGTATGACCGCTGGCCTCTTCAAACGGCATGATGTTGCCATCTGGCGGCGGCGGCAGAATACGCTTGCCGGTCTCTATCTCCCAGTCGCAGGAGTACACGATTCCCATCGAGGTGGCAATCGGCCCCTCCATTCGTGCCATCAGATCCACCCATTGCCCGACGCCAGAGTCCTGTTTAAAGAAGCGCGGGTCAACCATGTTCATACTGCCGGTGTAGGCAATATAATTATCAATCATGATCATTTTACGGTGCTGGCGAAGATCCATCCGGCGCAGGAAGACGCGCAGGAGATTTACTTTTAGCGCCTCAACCACTTCGATACCGGCATTACGCATCATGCCAGCCCAGGGGCTGCGGAAAAACGCCACGCTGCCTGCGGAGTCCAGCATCAGACGGCAGTGGATCCCCCGACGCGCAGCCGCCATCAGAGATTCAGCGACCTGGTCGGCCATGCCGCCGGGCTGCCAGATATAAAACACCATCTCAATGTTATGGCGAGCAAGCTGGATATCGCGGATCAACGCCTGCATCACATCATCGGAGGAGGTCAGAAGCTGGAGCTGGTTACCCTTAACGCCGCCAATCCCCTGACGCCGTTCGCAGAGTTTAAACAGCGAGGAGGCGACGCTGCTGTTCTCCTCGGCAAAGATATGTTTGCAGGCTTTAAGATCGTTAAGCCACTTCGCGGTGGAAGGCCACATGGCACGCGCCCGCTCGGCCCGGCGTTTACCCAGATGAAGCTCACCGAAAGAGAGATAGGCAATAATTCCCACCAGCGGGAGGATGTAAATGATCAGAAGCCAGGCCATGGCAGAGGGTACGGCTCTGCGCTTCATCAGGATGCGTAATGTCACACCCGCGATTAACAGCCAGTATCCCAAAATGACCAGCCAACTCACCACGGTGTAGAAGGTTGTCATGGTTAAAAAAATCCTTTTGAAAGCGTATTGTTATGAGTGTACGCATCAGGATTCATCTGGCAAATAAAAACGCCAGGTAAAAGCGCTGGTTTGCTGCCGGGTTGGGTTTATAATGGCGGATCTGTTTGAGAAAGAGTTGTAGACATGAAGCGCAGTAGAACAGAAGTAGGGCGCTGGCGCATGTTGCGACAGGTGAGTCGTCGTAAGGCTCGTTGGCTGGAAGCACAATCCCGCCGCAATATGCGTATCCACGCCATCAGAAAATGTGGATTGAACAGGCACCGCAACGCGTTGCTGTTCGCCGTCCAGGATATCTGAAAACCCTGAGGGCACCGCAAGGTGCCCGCTGATTTTATAGTGTCTTATTTAGAGAATATCGTTATTGCTGCGATATTCCGGTGATGTTTAGCAAAAGGAGGGAGAGGTGTTTGCGGAGTTTGGCGTACTGAATTTCTGGACGTATGTTGTTGGCGCATTTTTTATTGTGCTGGTGCCGGGCCCGAATACCCTGTTTGTGCTGAAGACCGGGATCGGTCACGGCGTTAAAAAAGGCTATCTTGCCGCCACAGGTGTGTTTATCGGCGATGCGGTTCTGATGTTTCTCGCCTGGGCCGGTGTCGCGGCTTTAATCCAGACCACGCCTGTACTGTTTAATATCGTACGCTATCTGGGTGCTTTCTATTTACTCTGGCTGGGCGGCAAAATGCTCTGGTCGGTGATTAACCGTCAGAATCATGCTCATGAGAGCGGAACTGAACCTGCCAGTATGATCATGAAACGTGCCCTGGTACTGAGCCTGACGAATCCAAAAGCTATTCTGTTCTACGTTTCGTTCTTTGTGCAGTTTATTGACGTGAATGCACAAAATACCGGGACCTCTTTCCTGATCCTCGCCACCACGCTTGAGTTGATTAGCTTTATGTACATGAGCTTCCTGATCTTCTCCGGTGCGTTTGTCACGCGTTATCTGAAAACCAAAAAGAAACTGGCAAAGCTGGGGAACGGGCTGATAGGGCTGCTGTTTGTCGGATTTGCGGCGCGGTTAGCGTCCCTGCATTGATGTGAAGAAAGGCTCCTGAGGGAGCCTTTATTACATCAGAACACTTTCTTATACGGTCGCACCGTCACCTTCGCATACACGCCCGCCGCAACGTAAGGGTCTGCGTCAGCCCAGGCCTGTGCCGCTTCCAGAGATTCAAACTCTGCAATAACCGTGGAGCCCGAAAAACCGGCTGCACCCGGATCGTTGCTGTCGACAGCAGGCATTGGGCCAGCGGTCAGCAAACGGCCTTCATCCTGTAGCAGCTGTAAGCGTGCCAGGTGAGCAGGGCGGACAGACTGGCGTTTCTCAAGTGAATCAGCGACATCTTCAGAGTAAATCACGTAAAGCACGGTGAAGCTCCTTAAGCGTTTTAAAGTGTCAGTTACGTTATGTGAAAGGGCAACTGACTGCAATGTAAAGATAAAAACAATGTTAATACCCTGATCTGAATGCCCCTTTTTTGGCCACATTGACGCTTAAATTGCGCCAGAACAAAGTGTCTTATTGAATATGATTGCTATTTGCATTTAAAATCAGGGTTCGATTTTTTAACGTTGATGACTATGACTTCGATGACCCTTGATTTACCTCGCCGCTTTCCCTGGCCGACGCTGCTCTCCGTCGTGATTCACGGTGCTGTCGTGGCGGGTTTGCTCTATACCTCGGTTCATCAGGTTATTGAAATGCCCGCACCCGCGCAGCCGATTTCGGTGACCATGGTATCGCCAGCGGATCTCGAGCCGCCGCAGGTCGCGCCGCCACCGCCACAGCCGGTTGCTGAACCGGAGCCAGAACCCGAGCCTGTTCCGGCGCCACCGAAGGAAGCACCGGTGGTGATCCATAAACCTGAACCGAAGCCCAAACCTAAGCCGAAGCCAAAGCCGGTGAAGAAGGTCGAGGAGCGTCCGAAACGCGAAGAACGTCCGGTTGAGCCACGTGCGACCCAGACGGTTGAGAATGCCGCACCTTCACGTCCGGTAATGAACAACTCCGCACCGGCACCAAAACCAACGGTTGCCGCGCCAGCGGGCCCGCGAGCACTGAGCCGAAACCAGCCTCAGTATCCGGCGCGAGCGCAGGCTTTACGTATTGAAGGCCGCGTGCGGGTGAAATTTGACGTTACCGCAGATGGCCGCGTTGATAACGTGCAAATCTTGTCCGCTCAGCCTTCTAATATGTTTGAACGCGAAGTGAAATCGGCGATGCGCAGATGGCGCTACGAAGCCGGTAAACCGGGTAGCGGACTGATCGTGAACATTGTCTTCCGCCTGAACGGCGGGGCGCAGATGGAATAAAAAAAGCCTCCGGATGGAGGCTTTTTTGTCAGATAATCAGGCCTGCGGAAGCTGACGAGGTTTACCCTCGCTATCCACTGCCACATAAATAAACAGTGCTTCAGTAGCTTTATAGCGCTGTCCAATCGGTTCTGAAGAGACCTTCTTCACCCAGACTTCAATGTTGATAGAGATGGAGGTATTGCCGCGCTTGACGCAGCGCGCGTAACAGCACACCACGTCACCTACCGCTACCGGGCGCAGGAAGGTCATTCCATCGACCCTCACGGTTACCACGCGTCCGTGAGCTATCTCTTTTGCCAGAATTGCGCCGCCCATATCCATTTGCGACATCAGCCAGCCGCCAAAAATATCGCCATTGGCATTGGTGTCAGCGGGCATTGCCAGTGTGCGTAAAACCAGTTCGCCCTGAGGGGCGTTAGTTGTTGTCATTGTTTTAACTCGTAACGGAAGACTTCAGGCGGGATGCTACTATGATTTCACAGCGGAGAGAATAGACCAGAACGCCTGTCGAACACGTTCTGGTCAACCAGCAGTTAGTGCTTATCGTCCTGCGGCATATGTCGATAGATGTAAACGCCGCTGAGCAGGGTGAAAATCAGCGTCAGGGCGGTCAGGCCGAAGACCTTAAAGTTGACCCAAATGTTTTGCGGCAACCAGAAGGCAATGTAGATATTGGCAAGACCGCAAAGAATAAAGAACACCGCCCAGGCGATATTCAGTCGGGACCAGACCTGCTGCGGCAGCGTCAGCTCTTTACCCAGCATGCGCTGAATAAGCGGTTTTTTCATAATCCACTGGCTGATTAACAATGCGCCTGCAAACAGCGCGTATATCACCGTGACCTTCCACTTGATGAATTCATCATTGTGGAAGAACAGGGTCAGCCCGCCGAAAACAGCGACCAGCACGAACGTGACCAGCGCCATTTTTTCAACTTTACGATAACGTACCCAGCTGTAGATCAGCACAACCGCGGTCGCGATAATCAGCGCAGTGGTCGCAGCATAGATGTCATACAGCTTATAAAACGCGAAAAAGACCACGAGCGGTAAAAAATCAAGAAACTGCTTCATTCTGTGATTCCATCTCTCTGTTGAGCCGGGAAGCGGGTCATGCTCCCGGCATCAGGATTACTGACGAATTAACATATACAGGCGGAACAGATAGACCAGCAGTACCGCTGAAATCAGGTTGCTCAGCGTATTCGCGACTACCGCGCCAACATTAGGCGTTAAAACCGCAAAATTTGGCGCAAACAGGAGCAGAAGCGTTTTCGCAAGCAGCCAGCCGATCACGGCAGGGGCCACCAGACGCATATTCGCCCATGCGAGCCTGATGCTGCTGCGCATTGCGGTAAAAATCCCCATTTTGTCCTGCACGATCATGATCGGGGCAAAAGAGAGCACGATAGCCAGCAACACGCCCGGCACCACGACCAGCATAATCCCCATCTGCACCAGCAGGGTGGTTAAGAAGATCAGGATAAACAGCTTCGGTAAAACGGGGGCACTGGCACCAATCGCGCGTAAGGCACTGACCCGATGGCCCGCTGACACCAGCTGAATCATCAGGAGAACGCCGCCCGCCAGAATCGCATTACCAATGAGACCAGAGAACGTCGATGCGGCTGAAGCCCGCAGCAGGATTTGCTGCTGCTCTGGCGTCATGTTTTGCACCAGTTCAAACAACCCGACGCTTCCTGCCAGATTGTCACCCTGGCTCAGGCTGGCAATCTGTTCATCACTCGGTGAGAAGGCATGGCCCAGCACCACAGTGATAAAGGCGCAAAGCAACGCGATCAGTAAAAAAGTTATGAACTGATTGCGGAAAAAGTTTCCCGTGTCACGGTAGACAGACTTCGCCGTGATAGACATGCACTCTCCTTGAGTATTGCAGGTGTTAATTAGCCGGCAATTGTACACCGGATGCACCTGCTGTGGCAGCATCAAGGCTTGTATGGAAAAGCATATCTTTGTAAAGCGGCGGTAATCCGACCCGTGCGCGGGCGCGATTACAGGCGTCGTTGACCTGCCCGTCTTCCCCCGACATAGCAAATTCCCGGCAGGGGCTGGGGCGATCCTCATAGATGGAACACCGGGTTGAGACCCCGGGTTCACCCTGTAGCGCGACGCAGCGGGCTTGTTTTTGGTTCGTGCCGCGCATACAGCGCAGAAAAGGGGTTAACGGCTCAGTGAGATGAACCGGAACGGTACCGCCGCCATCGCTGGCCTCGGCCCAGTAGAAAGAGACTCGAAAATACGCACAACAGGCTCCGCACGTCATGCACGGGTTAACTTCACTCATGGCACACCTGCAAAAAAGAACGCATCAAATCAATTTGTGAGAGCGATAAATTAGCCAGCCGCCTGAGGAAGAGCAAGAGGGGGAAAAGAGAAAATTTTGTAACTGTGAAATGCCAAAAATTGACATGGAAACAACTTGCTGCCTTTCAAAGCGCCACAAAAAATTAACCCAGATCAATGAATGTTAACTTACTGGTTTTAATGTGATCTGTGGCAGATCACTTATTACTCATTTGTGAGTATATTCTCACCCGCGATTAAAACCACAACGATGGAGCGGATATGAAAAAATTAGCGGTGGCAGCCCTTGTATTAAGCAGTCTCTCTGGCGGCGCGTACGCGCACGAAGCAGGTGAATTCTTTATTCGTGCCGGTTCGGCCACGGTTCGCCCAACTGAGGGCTCTGATAACGTGCTGGGTATGGGCGGTTTTAACGTCAGTAATAACACCCAGTTAGGCTTAACGTTCACTTATATGGCGACGGATAACATTGGTGTCGAGCTTCTGGCGGCAACGCCGTTCCGTCATCGCGTCGGTCTGGGGGCAACCGGTGATATCGCCACCGTTCACCATTTACCGCCAACGCTGATGGCGCAATGGTACTTTGGCGATGCCAGCAGCAAGGTGCGTCCGTATATTGGCGCCGGTGTAAACTACACCACCTTCTTCGATGAGAAATTTAACGATACCGGTAAAGAGGCCGGTCTGACTGACCTCAGCCTGAAAGATTCATGGGGTATGGCGGGACAGGTGGGTCTGGATTACCTGATTAACCGTGACTGGCTGATCAACGCCTCAGTCTGGTACATGGACATTGATACAGACGTACGCTTTAAAGCGGGCGGTGAGCAGCAAAGTATCAATACTCGCCTCGATCCGTGGGTGTTTATGTTCTCTGCAGGTTATCGCTTCTAATCCCCCTCAAACTGGCCACCACGTGGCCAGTTTGCTTTTGCAGCCTTCAAAACGACGGATAAACCGGCCGCTCGTCAAGTTTTACGCAGTGCCTGAGTTTCGTTTCCCCATCATATAAATAGCTAAATGCGTCGCTGGACACCGAATGGAAAAGAATATCGCCGTTAGCAAAGGGGATCATTTCGGTGTCACCCGCGCGCTTGTGCCCTGCGCCGGTTTCAAACTGGCCACGCCACCGCTCCTGCGTATGGTCGTAAACGTGCAGAATAACCTCGACAAGTCCTCTTTCCGGACAGTTAAGGCGCAGGAAGGTGGAAGAGTAATTCAGGGACAGCACGTGAAAGGGAATCAATAAGGCGAAAACCACTAAAGCTCGTAAATACATCAAACTGCGAAAACCTCCTTCAAAATGGATATGAGATTTTACTTAAGTCAGATGCGGCGGCTTTGCCCTCGATCAAGAGGTCTTATAATTCAATGCGATAAAGGCCTCTGACGAGGCCTGAACGTTCATTTTTGAATCAAATAGCGGATTGTTGGCCCGTCCTGCTGAATATCCAGCACCGTGTAGCCATGGTTTTTAGCATCCAGCGGAATGTTGTTAATGGATTGCGGGCAGTCGCTCACCACCTCCAGAATTTCCCCTTTTTTGAGCTGCGGTAGCGCTTCAAGGGTAGCCACTGCCGGATAAGGGCAAGGTTCGCCGATCATATCCAGTCGATAATCAGGCACGATCTCTTTCATGCGGCGTTCTCCTGCGTTTCAGGTTTAGCGGTGGTGCGACGGAAGAAACGTTTCTCCTGCGCGACAACCAGTAAAAAAGCGACCAGCAGCAAGGCATAGGTTACCAGCAGGCCGCCGAGCGGACCGAAGGTGCTCAACAGATTGACCTTATCCCAGTTTGTTGCGAGTACAGGTGAGACATCATCCCAGTAGTACGCCAGAATGGTTGAACCAATGACATTACCAAGGCCGACCCACCAGTAATGCACCTGGCCTTCGACGGCGCGATACATCCAGCCGGTTTCACACCCGCCTGCCAGCACAATTCCGAAGCCAAACAGCAGGCCACCAATCACCGCGTTAGGACCGGCCCACATGATTTTCGGTTCAACACCGAGTTGTACATAGCTGAAAATGCCGATGGCGCTCACCGCCATACCGGCAATGATCGCTTTTGCCATCATGGTTCGTCCGGTGATCCACATATCGCGAAACGCAGAGGTAAAGCAGATCTGCGCGCGTTCGATCAGCAGACCGAACCCTACGCCGAACAACATCGCCAGGCCGAGTTTCGGTTGATTCAGCGCTGTGCAGATTGCCCACGCGATCATGGCAAAAAAGACCAGCATACCGAGGCGAAAACGGCGTTTCGCCTGGTCCGGCTTCTGGGTCAGCGGCGACGCCGCGCTAACTTTGGTCATTTTTACCGGAATACGGAACAGCGGCAGCAGGGTGAATTTTGCACCGAAGTAAGAGCCAATCGCGGTGGCGACGGCAAAGAACCAGGCATGCAGTGAAAATTGCGGAATACCCGTGAAGAACGCGGCAAGGTTACAGCCCATCGCCAGGCGAGCACCAAACCCGGCAATAATCCCGCCGCCGACCGCCTGCATAATGCGGATGCGGCTTTTGGGCATGCGCAACTTGACGTTATTTGCCCACAGCGCCGCCGCGAAACAGCCGCCGAACATTCCGATGATCATCATTCCGTCGATGCGGGTAAGCGGAGTACCGTCCAGGTGAATGAGTTTAAAGTAGCCCCACTCTTCGGCATGCACGCCAGCGAGTTGCAGAAGTTGACCACCCCAGCGGGTAAACTCGCCGGTCACGGCCCAGAAGGTACCGGTAATGCCGAAATAATAAGTAGAGAGAATGCCTGCCGCGATAACGGCCGGAACAGGTGACCAGAACTTAACTAAATAAGTCTGTTTGAAGTATTGCCATGACATGAGTAAGCCTCTGAACTCAGAAGGTGTATTTGGATTTAACGGGCCGGAATATATAACTTTTTGGCTTACTCTAAAACCTCTCCAAACCTACTCTCCGGGATAGCGTCATTTTTTATGACCTCCGTCATTAAATCTTCCGGTTATTTCCCGGCAATCACACCCCCGGCTGCAAAATATTCATTCCTTTCGCGGAGCCTTACTCAGAATGCGAGAGCGGCAGACATCCAGAATTTCGTCAGCCAGCGCGGAATTATCCGGGCAGGCACGGGACAACACCAGAGCCCCGACAAGATGTGCAAAGGTGTTTATCAGGTCAGCACGTGAGACATTTTCGTCGCTTAACATTGCCAGCTGACGTTCAACCCCGGCTGCAAATGTCTCTTTGATTGACTCAGACTGGCGTGCGGTGTCCGTGCCCAGGGCAGACATCACGCAACCTCCGGCCATATCATCGCGATGCTGCCGGGAGAGGTAATATTCAATGAATTTGTCTCGATCTACACCCGCCAGGTTTTCCGCGGCATGCACAAACCCGCAATTCATGGCCTCTGACATCAGGTCGGCCTTCGAACCAAAGTGCTTATAAAACCCGCCGTGGGTTAAACCCGCAGCAGACATCAGCTCCGCCACGCCCACGCCGTCATAGCCGCGTTCACGAAAAAGTTCGGATGCCGTTTCAACTATGCGCATCCGGTTCTCCCGGACCTGCTCTTTTGACACTTTCATGCTGCCCACCCCCTATAAAACAAGGCTCAATTATACATTGATGATGACCATAATCAAACCAGTTGACTTTATAGATTATGATCATCATCATTAAATCCGTATCTCCGACAGCGCTTCGCAGAGAAAGGCACGCTCTGTCAGTCTGGCTGAGATCAGCAAAGAGAGCCGGATATCTCCCGGATTTACCTGCATCGAACGGTGCAGATTGTGTTTAACATTTGATAAAGAAGATCACACATGACGAAAACTTCAGTTCTCATTACAGGCGCATCGACGGGTATTGGTGCTGTTTATGCGGAAAGGTTTGCAAGCCGTGGACATGACCTGATTCTGGTTGCCCGGGATAAAACAAAATTAGACGCACTTGCCGAACGTCTGAGACAGGAGAAGGGCGTTTCTGTAGATGTCCTGCCTGCCGATCTCACTCAGGCAGCGGAGTTAGCGACGGTGGAAACGCGTCTTCGTGAAGACGAAAAAATAGGGGTGCTGATCAATAACGCCGGCATCGCACAGTCGGGCCATTTTATCGGCCAGACGTCCGAGGCAATTGAGCGTCTTATCGCCCTGAATGTCACCGCGCTGACGAGACTTGCCAGTGCCGCGGCACCAAGGTTTGTCAACGCCGGAGAAGGTGCGATCGTCAATATCAGTTCAGTCGTTGGGCTTGCCCCGGAATTTGGCATGTCGATTTACGGTGCAACCAAAGCCTTTGTGCTTTTCTTGTCGCAGGGATTGCATCTTGAGCTGTCCTCCGCAGGCGTTTACGTCCAGGCGGTACTTCCGGCCGGCACTTACACCGAAATCTGGGAACGTGCCGGCATTGATATCAGTAAGGCGCCCGAGATGATGGAAGTGGATCAGTTAGTTGACGCAGCCCTGGCGGGCTTTGACCGTCGCGAACTCGTCACCATCCCTCCTTTACAACACGCTGCCCACTGGGATGACATGGAGAGGACGCGTCAGGCTCTGCTGGCGGACATCAACCAGGCTAACGTGGCAGAGCGCTACAAAGTCTAGTCACGGGGGATTCGGCATAGGACTGAGTATCGTTTTTTCACTCAGCAACAGCGTTGTTAAGAAACATGCCACAGGCAAACCCGGCAGAGTAAAAGACAAATGAATAAGAAGACGATGAAAGCGTTTACGTTTAAACGCTATGGTAAATCCCCGGGACTGGGGATCGATGACGTCGATTTTCCGTCCCCCGGTGATGATGAAATTCTGGTCAAAGTGTATGCAGTAGGTCTGAACCCAATCGATAACATGATCCCGACCGGCATGTTCAAACGCGTTCTGCATTTCAGTCTCCCCGCGACCTTGGGCAGTGATGTGTCCGGCGTTGTCGTTGCCACAGGACGTCGCGTGACGCGATTCAAGGCAGGCGACGAGATTTTCGCCAGTATTTTTGACAGGGGAACGGGGGCGCTGGCCGAATTTGTCCGGGTGCCAGAAAGCCTTGCGGCGTTAAAACCCGCCAGTCTGGATTTCGTACAGGCCGCGTCACTTCCTATGGTCAGTCTCACCTCCTGGCAAGCGCTGACAGAACGCGCGATGCTGCGAGCGGGGCAGAAAGTATTTATCCCTGCCGGATCCGGTGGAATCGGCAGTTTTGCTATCCAGCTGGCGAAACACTTTGGTGCAACGGTTGGGACGACCACCAGCGCAGCCAACATTGACTGGGTGAGCCGCCTTGGTGCAGATGACGTCGTTGACTATAGAAAGCAGGAATTCGAAAAAGTGCTGAGCGGCTACGATATTGTCCTCGGTACTGTCAGAGGTGACGCGATTGAGAAATCCACGCAAATCCTTAAGCCGGGAGGGAAAATTATTTCCCTGATCGGGCCGTTAGATGCTGCTTTCGCGCGGGAACGACACCTTAATGTTTTCCTGCGTTTCGTATTAGGGCTGATGAGCCGCAAAATCATGCGGCTGTCAAAAAAGCGAGGTTTGACCTATTCGTTTCTCTTTGTTCGCCCTGATGGCAGCCAGCTCAGCCAAATCGGTGAACTCATGGACGCTGAACTCATCAAGCCCGTAATCGACAAGGTTTACCCCTTTGCCCAAACGAGCGACGCCTTCACCTATCTGGCTCGCGGGCATGCAAAGGGGAAAGTCGTCGTTAAAGTTCATGGGTGATAGCTACGAAGGCTTGAGCGCCGTTGCAGCGGCGGACCACAGATAATGGTGATGCGCTGAGTGGAACCCTGCGCATTGCCGCCCCCTATGCTGCCGGACCTTGTCACTGAAGGCGTGGATATTTCGCTACGTTTTGGTGAGTCGGGGGAAGGATGAACCCAATATACGTTGTACTCTGCGCGGGATTAAAACCTGCGCATTACGGATATGGCCACCCCTCAGGCGAGGGGGGGCTTTCGGGGCAGGAGAGTGATGTTTACTTCGCCGCTTCCTCGATAAGTGTGGCGACATCCTGTGGATGTGAAACCATCACGACATGGGATGCGCCTTTAATCACAACGGTGTGTTTTGATCCCGCGCGTTCAGCCATGAATCGCAAACCCTGGGCGGGGATATTCTTGTCGCCGTCACCGTAAATGAAGTAAGAGGGCAGTTTTTTCCAGGCTGGCACACCCGATTTTTCAGTTAAAGCCGCTTCGGTAATCGGTCTTTGCCCTGCGGCCATCAGCGCCGCCTCTTCAGCTGAAACGTCATGCGCGAATTGCTGGTGGAACTTCGCCCGATCGATGGAGAGATCGACGCTACCATCAGCCAGCTTCACCGGTGTGGCAAGCGCCTGGCCAAGCGTGCCGCCAGGGAATTTCCCTGCCAGGTCGGCCGCGGCTTCACCCGCGTCCGGAGCAAATGCGGCGACATAAACCAGCGATTTGACATTATTTGTATCACGGGCCGCGTTCGTAATAACCTGGCCACCATAGGAATGCCCGACAAGGACGACCGGCCCCTTAATGTTGTTCACCACAGAAGAGACGTAAGCCGCATCACCCGAAACACTGCGCAGCGGATTCGCGGCAGCAACGACATTGTATCCATCCTTTTGCAGGATCCGGGTAACGCCATTCCAGCTAGAAGAGTCGGCAAAGGCACCATGAACCAGGACAACGGTCGGCTTAGCGGTTTCGGCGATTGCGCTGGCAGACAGCAGAACGGCGGCAACGGCAAGGGAGGCAGCAAATTTGGACATGATCATTCCTCTTTTCAATACAGTTTAAAGGGTATGCGTAGGGGGGATTGTGGCCTGTCTGAAACAGGCCACCTGGTTAGCCGCGAATAAAGGCCAGTACGTCAGCGTTAAAGCGATCGGCCTCTGTCTCCGCCAGTCCATGTGAACCGCCGGCATATATCGTCAGCGTCGCATTCGCAACGATCTCAGCGGCGCGGTGTGCGGATGCCTTAATGGGGACAATCTGGTCATCGTCGCCATGAATAATCAGCGTAGGGCGATCAATCTGCTGCAGGTCGCGTGTGTAATCGACTTCAGAGAACTCATGGATGCAGTCATATTGCCCTTTAATGCCGCCCTGCAGGCCAATTCTGCGGAAGTTTTCCCGTAACCCGTCATTGGTGGGGACATGGTCACGGTTAAAGCCATAGAACGGAATTGTCAGGTCAAAGTAAAACTGTGAGCGGTTTTTGGCCGTGCCTTCGCGGATAGCATCAAACACCTCAATCGAAGTACCGTCTGGATTGGCATCCGTCCGGAGCATAAGAGGAGGGACTGCGCCGACCAGAACGACTTTAGCCACGCGTGAGGTACCATGACGGCCGATATAATGTGCAACTTCGCCGCCCCCTGTGGAGTGACCCACTAAAATCAGATCCTTCAGATCCAGCGACTCAATCAGCTCAGCGAGATCGTCCGCATACTGATCCATATTGTTGCCGTGGAAAGTCTGGTCTGAACGCCCATGGCTGCGACGGTCATGCGCGATGACCCGGAAACCATTCTGGCTGAAAAACAGCATTTGCTGATCCCAGGCATCAGACGATAACGGCCATCCGTGAGCGAAGAGGATAGGCTGACCTGAACCCCAGTCTTTGTAAAAAATGCCTGTTCCGTCTTTGGTGATGAAAGTTGTCATTTTGTACTCCTGTTATGTGTTGCGTTATTTGTTTGTGTGCGATTTGTTTGTGTGCGATTTGTTTGTGTGCAAATGAATATGGCAGCCCTTTTTGCCTTTGTCAATCGCTTGCAATTAAATCGTATGCAAATTATTTTAAGGGAACTGGAGGACATATGACTAAACACACTAATTCCGAGGATTCCCTGCCAGATGTGCACGGTATGCTCTGTTTCTCTCTTTACTCTGCGGGACATGCTTTTACTCAGCTCTATCGTCCCATGCTTGATAAGCTTGGCCTGACCTATCCCCAGTATCTGGTGATGGTTACCTTGTGGAATCAGGATGGGCGAACAGTGAAGGAACTGAGTGGAATTCTTTTTCTTGAGTCCAGCACGTTGACCCCTTTACTGAAGCGGCTGGAGACTGCGGGGTTGATCACCCGGACACGTAATCCGAAGGATGAGCGCGAAGTGCTTATCCACCTGACGGAGAAGGGGGAGGCGCTGAAAAGCGAGACCAGCACTATCACGCGCTGTATTGTGGATACCCTGGGGATGGACGCCGACATCATTGCTGACATCAAAGCATCAGTCGATAAGATCCGTGACAAGATCCACCGTGCGCAGAAACCGGACGCCAATGACCTGGCCTGATGGGGTCATTCGGGCAGAGACATACTGTCCATTCGTACGCTCTATGAAACACTGAATTTACTGGAGGGCTGTTTTTCGCATTGAGGAATCTCATTATGATGAGGGCTAATGATTCCCAGGGGATACCACATGCGCATTGACAATCTACAGTATTTTTTTGACCCACTTTGCGGCTGGTGTTATGCCAGCTCGCCCGCCCTGAATTATCTGGCACAACATTACATCGAAAAGCTCACGTTAATGCCCAGCGGTCTTTTTTGTGATGAGGGTGCCCGGCACATCACCGCCCAATGGGCAGAATATGCGTGGACAAACGATCGGCGTATCGCTTCGCTGACCGGTCAGCCATTCAGTGAGAGCTATCACCAGCTCCTGAGCTCAGGTGCGCGCTTTGATTCGACGTTTATGAACCGGGCACTTACGGCTTTTCATGAAATCAGCCCGGCGGCAGAGGCAGGGCTGCTTCGTGCACTGCAACATGCCCGCTATGTACTGGGGCGTGATACCGCGCAAAGTGATGTGGTGGAAGAGATCGGTATCGCCTGGGCTCGGGAAAATAACGTTGACCTCAACCCTAATGACTTTGCCGGCCGGCTTGATGCCGATAACGCGCTTCGCTGCCTGACGGACGACAGGATCGCTGACGTAAAGCGTCTTATGAATCAAAAAGGTTTCAGCGGGGTTCCGCTGCTGTTGGTTACGGTTGACAGCACTGAGCACATTATCAGCGGCCACGATCTCTATGGTGGAGCAAAAAGCATCGGCGAGGCGCTGGCAAAGCTTGCGTAGCCAAAACGAGGCTTCCGGTTTTACACACCGGAGCTTCGTTTATCACCTGTTCGAATGCCCGAATCATTTCTGGCGGGAGAGGGAACGGAAAGAGCAGTAGTACCCTGCAGATGCGATAAGGCAGAGCATATACCCGAATGATTCGCTGCCTTCCTCCACGACATTCTTGACCACCCTGACGTAGCTTTGATCGAGTATCGCGTACCATAATTCGTGCATTCCAAACAGCCGGGAGAAAACCAGGACTGCTAGCAGACCACTGAGCATCATGCCGTACCACGGGGTACGGGTATAGTGGGTCAGTTGCGTAAGAGTAAGTCGGAAATGGATAACGGGATAAAGCAAAGCGCAAATGGCGGAAAGTAGTGCAAACCACACCCAACTTCCATGAGCCAGAAGATCAAAAAATGCATCCAGTTCGCGAATCAGCATGGAGAGGAAAAAGCCGCCGATCAGGATGTTGCAATAGCGCATGAATTCCCATTTCTTCGCCAGGAGGAAGTGAATAAATACGATGCTCACTAAAACCGATTCCTGCACAATTTCGGTCAGCGATATCTCCGGTATATCCAGATTAAATAAAGAGATATCCGCCCACAGACAAAGTACGGGCAATGAGCAGGCTGCTGACGCGAAAAGAAAGAAGAAAAAGCTTTTGAGCACAGACATTAACACCACCACTTTCATTCAAAACCACTATGATAAGTGGCTTCGAACGAAAATCTATTTCACTTTGTGCGCTATAGGCATGAATTTTAAGCATATTGAGCTATTTAGTGAGGGTGCGTTACCTTTCCACATCAGACTTCAGCCTTGCACCAGAAATCCAGGTGGGAACTCGCCAGGGGGATGTTATCACAAGTGTTACTGACAACCTGAGCACCAGGGAGGCTTGCGAGATAGGGGATTATATAAAGAAAGCATTATTTATTACGTTTTTATTAATACTTTTTGGGTAAAACACCTATACTAATAAGCTTGCCCTGCTCAATATTTATGTAACCACCTGACTTTAATGAGGAAAGGATTTTCATTACACCACTGCGTGACAGCGGTGTTTTGTTACGAATATATCTTTCAGCGGTTATGGATCCACGTACAGACTCATCTTCACTCATTAGTTCGTGCAGTTGAGAACAGATTATTTCATACGTTGTAGGGGCCGAGAGTTGCATGCCCACTGTATATAACTTTGCAGCAATAATAAGCATATGATTTGCCAGTGGGCGCCATAGATCTTCCTTTTCAATCAGACCGAGCGCTTCTTGTGCAGAAAGCATACCGATTTTGCATGTTGTCAGTGTTCTGATAAACATACCTTCATACATATTGGTAATGCTGCCTAACCCTAAAACTAACGGGGCCTTACCAATGGCAATGACAATGCTATCTTCCCGACATAATTCAACTTTTCCCTCTGCAATGATATAGCAAAAATTTGCGTTATTACTCGAAATGTATAATGTTCGCCGCGCAGGGTAACTTTTAACAGGTGTATGGGGTAAAAGTTTTTCAACCAACTCACCTGCGTAAAGGGAGGGTATTGAAAGTGGCGTAGAAGCATTGTCGCGAGTGCTCATTTCTTGATCCTGAATATAAAATGCTGAGTCGTAGATTACAAAGTCGAAGGGGAACAACGCAACACTATTTTTTTAAGGATAGCACAACAGATCGAAGTCTAGTATTTTTGCGGTAAATTATTTATTTTAATAAGAATTCCTCGGTTTAAGGTGATACAACCTGCTTCCTTCAGTTTCGAGAGAATACGCATGGTTCCGCTACGGGAAAGATAGCTTCGATTAAGAATATAAGTTGCAGCTGTCGTATTTAGCCGCAACCTTTCTGGCTCCTGCATTAATTCAACCAGATGAAACCTTATGATTTCGTACGCAGATAGCTGCGAAATCATGGTGCAATGCTGATAAACCCTGCCTGCCGTGTAGAGGATGAAGTAGCACAAATCTTCCCACAAGTTTTCTCTTTCTATCAGGAGAATGAAACGTTCTGAGGGGATACGGCTCAATTTAACATCGCTGGTTGCCCTTCCGTAAAGATGTTCCTGGCGGGCTTTCATGTTACTTACGCCCATAATGAACGGCGCTTGTTCGGAATTAAGGACCATCCCATCTCCACGGCGATAAAGAGTGGTATGACCTTCATGAAGTAGATAGCAAACACGCTTGTTATTATAGCTGTAACGTAAAACCTCGCCTTTTGATACTGAAAAATCTTCTGCGTAGGGGGCCACGATATCGATTATACGTTGGATACGAGTAACTGGCTTCAACTCGGTCGTTGATGTAACCGGCGCGGGGGGCTCAATTGTAAACTTAGCCTTCATGGTAAACTCCATACATATAAATAAAGAAATACGTGTAAGAGATAATTATCAGGCTAATGATCTAAGAATTACACTGGTATGTAATCCATAAGTAGACTGGTTTTTTAACATACATTTCATATTTAAACGCATGGACTTTATTGTAGCGATGATTTTTAAGTTGAATTGAAATTAAAACTAATGCAAATGGTTGTTAATCATGGTTTTTCCTTTAATCAAAATAAATGTTTAAATGTTGTTAATGTTTGAGTCTATAGTTGGTCTCGATAAAATTTGAAAAGGGTTTAAGAATTATCTAAATTTAGCCCCAGCAAGGCGGCCCCATTTTCTCACAGTGTTATGAACTATGTGGTTATCATTTTTCTGCACCAAGTTAGTATTGGCGATTAAATGATTTCAGCTGCCTGCACTTCAATTTGAAGTAAGGAAAAACTGTCGGGGTGCTCACGAGAATAATGATTTATTTCTCGTAGTGGCTTGCAGGTAAATAATTTTATTCTCAAGGAATTAGTAAATGAAAAAGTCTATTATCGCAGTTGCTTTTGCCACTGTTGCAACACTCTCTGCTGCAAATGCTTTTGCTGCCGCCGGCACTGTTAACTTCACTGGTGAAATTCTGGATGCAGCTTGTGATGTTTCTGTTGCTTCTCAGAACCAGACTGTTGCTCTGGGTTCTTACAACAAGTCTGAATTCACCGCTGCTGGTGATGTGACTGCTGCGAAGAAATTCACCATCGTACTGCAAAACTGCCCTGTAGCTGTTACTTCTGCACATGTGCGTTTTGATGGTACACCAGAAACGACCGACTCAACACTGCTGGCAATCGACAGTTCTGTCGCAGGTGCTGCAACAAACGTTGCAATCAATCTGATGACTGCAGATAAAGCTCAGCTGCCACTGCATGGTGATACCGCTTACCGTTACCCACTGGTAAGCACTGCCGACAACAACCTGGATTTCTACGCTCAGTATAAATCAACAGCAGCATCAGTAACCGCTGGTCCGGCAAACTCTGTAGCTAACTTCTCTGTAATCTACAACTAATTTCCTGCCGGGAATTAACTAAGGGTCCGGGGCAACCCGGTCCCTGTTTTTAGAGGTATAAAATGAATTTCCTTAGTAAATCTTTAATTGCCCTGACTATAATGAGTGCTGGTTTCCCTGCAGCAAATGCAGGCGTTGTTATTGGAGGCACGCGTGTAATTTATGATGGCACTAAAAAAGAAGCAACCCTCAGCGTAAATAATCCTGACAATACGCCTTATCTTATTCAGTCCTGGATTGAGACATTGAACGGTGGCGCTGAGAAAGCTCCTTTTGTTATTACACCTCCGCTATATCGTCTCGATCACGGCCAACAAAACGTTGAACGCATTATCATGGCCGGTGCATTGCCTCAGGATAAAGAGAGCCTGTACTGGCTAAACATTAAATCTATTCCATCCGCGCCGCGTAAAGACAATACGCTACAAATTGCCATTAAAACTCGTATTAAGTTAATTTATCGACCCGCTGCATTAAAAGGTACTGCCCCCGAAGAAGTAGCGGATAAATTAACCTGGTCCGTTGCGGGTAATCAACTTCAGGTCACCAATCCAACAAATTATGTGATGAACTTTAACGAAGTTACCGTCAACGGTAAGAAACTTGATGATGTGACTTTTGTTATGCCTGGTTCAAGCGCTCGCTTTAATTTACCTCAGGGTGTTCACGGCGGTGCTATGACCTTTACCATTATTAATGATTATGGCGGCCCGGGTAAAAAACATAACGCAAACATTTAAAAATAACGGCCGCAAAATTAATGGATTCACAGGTAACCGGTGATGATAAGTAGTAATGTTTGTTTAAAACCTGCCAGGCTGGCAATCTTGATCGCGGTCGCTTTAAATGGTTTCATTCCGTTTGCCAGCGCCCGCGACTATTTTAACCCTGAATTGCTGGAGCTTGATAACCCCACGGGCGGTAAAATCGATCTTACCGCTTATGAATCTGGTGCGCAGGCACCGGGGACCTATCACGTTGATATCGTGCTCGATGAACAGCTCGTTGATACCCGTGATATAGAATTTATAGCCGTAAAAGATAAAGATGGGGATGCTACGTTACAGCCCTGTATCAGCGCGGAGTTATTGAAAAGTTGGGGTGTGAAGACGGAACTCTTCCCCGATCTTTCACCAGATTCAAAATGCGCCAATTTGGCAGCCATCCCACAGGCTTCCACTGATTTTCAATTCAGTACTCAGAGACTACTTGTCAGTATTCCGCAGGCGGCTTTGATACCGCAGGCGAGAGGCTATGTTTCTCCCGATAAATGGGACGAAGGGATAACGGCCATGTTGCTTAACTACAGTCTGAGCGGTGCCAGTAATCGGGGACGTGGCAGTAACAGTTCCAATGACAATACTCAATATGCCAACCTACGTCCGGGTATTAATATTGGACCATGGCGCCTGCGCAACTATACAACCTGGAACCGTGACAGCAACGGTCAGGATAAATGGGATACCGTTTATACCTATGCTCAACGCGATATTATTTCGTTAAAAGCGCAGCTCACTGCGGGTGATAGCTCCGCGCCTGCTGATGTTTTTGACAGCATCCCGTTCCGGGGGGCTCAACTTGCCTCAGATGACGATATGTTGCCCGATTCCTTAAAAGGATATGCACCGGTGGTACGTGGCATAGCCCGTACTAATGCGCAGGTGGTCATTCGACAGAATGGTTATGTTATTTATCAGAGTTATGTCGCACCCGGTGCCTTCGAGATTACGGATATGTACTCAACTGGCGGAGCGGGTGATCTTTATGTCACCGTTAAAGAAGCTGATGGTAGCGAGCAGCATTTCACCGTACCTTTTGCGTCACTGCCAGTGCTCCAGCGTGAAGGCCGTTTGAAATATGCTATTACCGGTGGTCAGTACCGTTCCTATGACAACAGCGTAGAAAAGACACCCTTTTCACAGATGACAGCCATCTATGGTTTGCCAAAAGGCTTCACCCTGTATGGCGGTCTCCAGGAATCGAGCAAGTATCAGTCTCTCGCAACTGGACTTGGCAAAAATATGGGCGACCTGGGCGCGGTGTCTGTAGACGTGACCCAGGCCTGGTCAAAACCGCAGGATGAAGCAAAAACCAGCGGTCAGTCCTGGCGAGGGCGCTTCAGTAAGAACTTCGCTGAGACCGGGACTAACTTTGCTATTGCCGGCTATCGCTATTCGACCAGCGGTTATTATGGGATGCAGGAAGTGCTGGATTCGTATAGCAACAATTACGCACTGATTGACCGCCGCCGTAACCGTATGGAGTTGACGATGAACCAGACACTCGGTGCTGACTTCGGCTCACTGACGCTGGGGGCGGTGCGTGAGGATTACTGGACGTCAGGCAAAACGATGCAATCCATCAGTGCAGGCTATAACAACTCCTGGAATGGTGTTAACTACGGTATCACTTACACCTACAGCAAAAATGGCGCAGCGGATGGCTACAGTGAACAGACTCGCTACGATAAAGATCAGCAGATTGCACTAAACATCAGTATTCCGTTAGAGAAGTTCCTCCCGGGGACATGGGCAAACTACGGCATGAACGCCAGTAAGATGAGTGGCACAACGCACACCGTGGGTCTCAACGGTGTGGCGCTGGAGAACAACGCGCTTAACTGGAGCGTTCAGCAAGGTTATGGCACGGATAATGTCGGCTATAGCGGCACAATGAATGCCGATTATAAAGGGACATATGGTGAAGTCACCGCGGGTTACGGTTATGACCGTAATAGCGATCGCCTGAACTACGGCTTACAGGGCGGTATTCTGGCTCATGCTGATGGGGTGACGCTCTCCCAGCCGCTGGGAGAAACTAACGTACTGATTAAAGCACCGGGCGCCAAAGGCGTAGGCGTTCAGAACCAAAGCGGGGCGAAAACGGACTGGCGAGGTTATACCGTTGTCAGTAACGTCACTCCTTTCCGCAAAAATGACGTGACGCTATCTCCTGATTCTATGCCGGATGACGTCGAACTGGACCTGACAACCAAAACCGTTATTCCAACCCGAGGCGCAATTGTTCGGGCCGACTATGTGGCGAGTGTGGGAATGCGCGCATTATTAACTCTGAAACAGACAAACGGGGAACCCGTACCTTTCGGTGCCATCGTGAGCTCTGCAGGAAACAGTGAACAGGGTGCAATAGTCGGGGATCAGGGACAGGTTTATTTAACGGGTTTACAAGGTAGCGCAGACCTGAGCGTGAAATGGGGCGATGAAACATCACAGCAATGCCGGGCGAGAGTCAATATTCCTGAGACTGCACCAAAAAATGGGATTGCGTCCCTTAATGCGATCTGTAGATAAATTTAACGCACAATAAAATTTTATACTGGATTAATTATCAGTATGAATTTACATCTCAGTAATGGTAGGAATATGAAATTATCATTCAGAATATTATTTATATTTCTGACGCTCGCGTCGGGTTATAGCTATGCGGGTTGTAGCAATTTAATTTCTTCTGCAACCCTTAACTTTGGCAATGTGATTGTTCAGCGGGATGCGCCTTCTAACTCGGCGATCAGTGGGCTAATTTATGGAGTGCAACAGGATGTTGCGACATGTGTTGACCCTAGCGGAACAGGTGTAGCGAATGGAATTGTTTCTGTTTTAAGTACTGCAGGGTCCTATAATGGTAATGCAGTTTTTAATACTTCACTAAACGGTATTGGTATTTCCATGGGGGTCTACGGTGGATTTTACGCCGGTCAGTATGATCAGCCTATGCTTGCGGGCACCACTTACAGAAGCGCAGGGTGGTCATCGGGACCTCCAACCCGTACCTGGACCTATCAGCCCTATATACAATTTGTAAAAACGGCCGCATTAGCGACCTCAGGTTATATTAATCAACAAATAGCTTACTATCGCCCTGAATATGGCTCTACTAATTTTATGGCGGGTGTCAATTCTGGAGTTATACCCCTATATATATCAGGCACTGTAACGGTAGTGGCATGTTCTATAAGCACGCCAAATTTAACGTTTCCTATTGGAGATGTACCTGTTTCTTCTTTTGGAAGCACAGTCGGAACTACCCCAGCGGTTGCTCAGAACACACAGAATCTGGGATTAAATTGTGATGTAGGTGCAAATATTAACGTCAGCCTTTCAGGTACCCAGAATCCCGATATAAGCGATAGCAGCGTTTTGGCTCTAACCGGACAGGGGGGGGCAGGGGTGGCAAAAGGTGTGGGTGTGCAAATTGTCTATAACGGTGCGCCACTGATGCTGAATAACCGAATTGTTCTCAAGACATCCTCGGGTGGACAGGAAACGTTCCCGCTGACGGCGCGTTATTACCAGACAAGAACAACAGTATCAACAGGTACGGCTAATGCATCAGCAACCCTGAATTTAACGTATCAATAAGAAAGAAGAGAGACTCATGAATAAACATTATTTAAAAACCCTGGCGATTGGTTGTTTCTCTTTAAGCATGCTGGCGCATGCCGCTGATCCCGTCACACTGAATATTACGGGAAATATTATTGCCTCCCCTTGCCAAATCAGCAGCGATAGCGTCACAAAGGCGATAGATTTAGGGCAAAATATCCAGGCGTCATCGCTACAGGCTGCGGGCGCGTCCAGTACATGGGTACCCTTTACGATTAACCTTACCTCCTGCCCGGCAGGGACCACCAAAGCAATAATGACCATGCACGGAGCGGCGGATCCTGCACGGCCGGCAGATCTGTATCTTAGTACTGGCACAGCAACCAACGTTTCAGTCCAACTGCAAATGCAAAGTGGGGAACCAATGGGTGACGGCAAGTCCTATGCGGGGAATATTTCCAGCAATGCATATTCTTATAATATGCAGGCACGCGCTTATTCCGTGAGCGGCGGGGCTACACCTGGCACTATTAGTTCAGTCGTGACGGCAACGTTTGTCTATCAATAGTTATCAGTTCTTCCTGTCTGGTAGCCAAGTTTAGTCGCACCATATCAACACTTCATAACCGCATGAGAAGCTTGTAAAGGGGCGCGTCACGATCTTTTAGCGCTTCTTATGCGATATGGGGTTTAAATACAATGGGTGATCTATTTTTTATTCCTATTATTACGGGACGATTTTCCTAAAATTAATGATTGTGCTTGTTTTAATCACAAGTGTGATCTGGTGTTTTATTCCTGAATAAGACGTGGCATGCTGATGTAAGGTTTTTTATGATTAGTGCTCTTCGCTTTCAGCCAATTTTTTCCGTTAGGCAGCTAAACATTTTAGGCTATGAGGTCTTAAGCCAGCTCAAAAGCTCAGTGGACAACGAGATTTATTTCAGTGCGCTGGATATTCCAGCGCACATTACTCTTTTGGACAAACAACTTACCATTTTGAATCAACTTGATGATAATGAAAAATATTATATAAACCTGCCTGTTTCAATGCTGTGCAACGTAACGGCAATTCATTTTATATTAAGTTATTTAAATAAAAATATCATCATTGAACTTCAGGATCCTGCTAATCTTGATAAGCTTAATGGTTTCGAACGCATGGCGTTGATGAGCAATCTTCATCTTATTCATTCGAATGGATTTGAAGTATGGATTGACGATCTCACACCAGCACTATTACGGGTGCTATCATCTTTTATTTTTGCATTTGATGGGGTTAAAGTGGATAAGAATTTTTTCTGGCAGCAGTTAGAAAATCCGAGCTTATTGCGTTCCTTTGTTTACTGTTCTAGTCTGTTAACTAACAATATCCTTATTGAAGGAATAGAAACTATCGAGCACTACAATATAGCCATTGAGTGTGGCGCAACGCATTTACAGGGTTATTTGTGGCCAGAGCATCACTATACCTTACCATTGGTAGTGGGATGATTTTATGATGAATGTTGTGATTAACGATAAGGACTTATTCTTTCGGTTTGGGCTGCTTAAACTTCTTCAGCAAATTTTCTCCCTTGCAGAAACGGATTACATTGTTAGTGATAAACTGGATGCAACGACAGTTCATGACGTTGACGTTATTGTTATGAATTTTTCGGTAGGCGAAACGGTTATTTGTCATCAGGTTCTCAAAAAAAGGAAGAAAAAAAGTTTATTGATAGGCATCTATCCGGAGAAAAAAAATCCTCGGTTCGCAAGACTACCGTTGTGTGTCAAGAACAGTGTTTTTATTGCTCGTGACGATTCTATCAAAGCGATCACAGACAAAATTCATTTTGCTGCTAAGAGTCTTACCGTGTCGCGAGAAGGGGAGTATGCCTTTAGCTGTTTAGACTGCGCGTGTAGAGTGTTGTCGCCACAACAAATGAAAATTGCTGTTGGGTTTTTCCATGGACAAGATACGAAACAGATTGCGAAGGTGTTAAGTATCAATGCCAAAACAGTCAGTGCCCACAAGCGACAGATCATGCAAAAGTATGATCTTGACTGTGATTTTGAGCTGCTGACTCTCCTGAATCGAATGGGGCATCAACAGAATATGCGATATTTATTTAGTGAGCGATTAATCTTCATTGTGTAGCATTGTCAGGGATGACATGCACGTAATCCGTCCTGCTCGAGTATGCATTAAGTTAACAGCAGTACGGGTAGGTCAAGGGCATCCTGGCTGGACAAGGGGCAGTATGCTCTGGCTAAACAGGGCGTGAATACGCTGCTCCAGCGCCTTAATTTTCATAGCCATTCAGCCGTCCGGGTGTTTAAGCGGTTATAATAAAAAATAAAAACTTTGCTTAAAAAAATTTTCTGTGCCTAAATAGCGTCATCGGTTTGGAATACAGACCTTATAAAAGCAGTTTAGTAAAGCAGTCCTCAGTTCAGGTGTTATCAATAGATACTCTTCTTCGTGAGCCTCCTCCTAAGTGCCAAATAAGTTACTCTCTAAATACAGGCCATCATCGCCGCGCTTAGTGGCTCAAAAAATAAGGAATTATCTATGTCTAATAAAATGACTGGTTTAGTAAAATGGTTTAACGCTGATAAAGGTTTTGGCTTTATCACGCCTGACGACGGCAGCAAAGATGTATTCGTACATTTCTCTGCTATTCAGAGCGACAGCTTCAAATCGCTTGATGAAGGCCAGAAAGTGTCCTTCACCATTGAAAATGGCGCTAAAGGCCCGGCAGCGGGTAATGTTTCTCCGCTGTAAGTCGCGCTTGTTATCAATGACCCTTACGATATCGATGAAGACGCGAGTCTGAGCAGTTAAGCTTCACTGATAACAAAAAAACCCGCCGAGTGCGGGTTTTTTTATGGCTCCAGGAAAATTGTTATTCTGTTTTGCCGACCTGTTTTCAGAGACAATTATCCTTCACCCGGAGGCGGGATGCGGTCCCGAAGGCTGTATTCCTGTGATAAACGCCAGAAATCATGACCAGCCGGATGCTGATATAAGCGGAGCGAGAATTGACTGGCGACAGCGGTGATGTATTCAAATATCGCTGACTGGGTATTTTCATACTCCATCCACAGTACGGATGAGGTAAAACAATAAATTTCCAGGGGAATACCCGACGGCGTAGGCTTTAGCGTTCGCACGACAATATACATTTCTTTGATAATATCAGGCCGATCGGCGAGCCATGCCATCAGGTAGTGCCGAAAAAGCGTTAAATTTGTCAGGCCATTATCCATAAACCAACTGTCCGGAACGCCCATGGGATCACGCCCGTCGATGAGCTTTGCCAGCGGTTCATTCGTGCCGCGCAGGGCCAGCATCGGGGCCAGCGTTTCCTGAGTGAGGAATTTAACTGAGTGCTGATCGATAGTGGTGCTGCGCATAATCCGGCGCGCCCCTGACGAAAACATGGCCTGCCAGTTGGTATACGTTTCGGTCAGGAAGTTTTTGGTCGGGATACGCGAGATTGTGTTATCCCAGTTACGGATGGTAATGGTGTGCAGCGCTATGTCGGTCACTTCGCCACTCAGGTTCTTATCGGGCATTTCAATCCAGTCCCCCAACTGCAGGACATCATTTGACGAAAGCTGGATATTGGCCACGAGCGAAAGCAGGGTGTGCTGAAAGACTAACATCAGTACGGCTGCTACGGCCCCGAGGCTGGAAATAATGATCGCGGGGGATTTATTCGACATGACGGCAAGGATCATGATCGCAGCGATGATGTGGATAAATATTTTCCCTATCTGAATATAGCCTTTGATAGAGTGATTTTTACGCTTCGTCTTGCGTAAATAAGAGCTGTTGACAATATCCAGCATCTCATTGAAGAAAACCGACAGAAAAATAAAGAATAAAATCCCACAGATGGTATTTATTGCCGTCACCAGCGATGCCGGCATATTGGGCATAAACTGCAGGACGTAATAAACGATAATAACCGGAATGAAATTCGACAGCTTCTCGGCAATACGACGATCTTTTTCCAGCGGGACATCCTGTTTATGGCTGGAAAAGAAGACCTTACGAACGATTTTTATGAGCAGGAATTTGCACATCAGGTGCGCAAAGAAACCAGAGATGACCAGCAGAATAAGATTAAATCCAATGGCCAGAGCCGGATTGCTTTCTATGAATGTTAATAAATAATCCAAGTACATCACCGCTTATCGCCTGAATCGTATGCCATTTTGTATTAACCTCATTCAGGAGATAAATACAAATATTTAACCAAATCATATAATGGCATATCCGGTACAGGCAAGTCCACGACCTGAATCCTAAGCCGCACCGAGCTATTTTGTTGCGGTCAGAAACTTTATTTTCAAATTCGTTCCAGTCGATAAAAGCAGGCGAATGTGCGTGGCAGTGCCCAGAATGGCGGCGCTAAAGAAACACCGTCTGGCGGCGAAGCCAGACGGTGGAGAGGTTACGCTTTGCGCGTTGCCGCTTTCATTGCGCTGACAAAGGTTTTCAGCTCAGCCAGCATTTGCTCTGGCTTGTCCACGTTCTTCTCAATGATTTTAACGATAGCGGAGCCTGAGATTGCACCGGCTGCGTTAGCGTCAATCGCCGCGGTGACCTGGTCGGGAGATGAAATCCCAAAGCCCTGCAGTGGAGGCGCAGCATGGTACTCAGCCAGCTTTTCGACCAGATGATGCAGAGGCAGCGCCGCTTTGTTCTCCGCGCCGGTTACACCCGCACGGGAGAGCAGGTAGGTATACCCGCGACCATAGGAGGCAATCTGGCGCAGCAGTTCATCATCGGCGTTTGGCGGGCAGATGAAGATAGGTGCCACGTTATGGCGCATCGCCGCCTGACGGAACGGCGCAGACTCTTCTACCGGTACGTCTGCCACCAGAACGGAGTCGACACCCACGCGCGCGCACTCGGCGTAAAACTCATCAATACCACGGTTAAACACCAGGTTGGCGTACATCAGCAGGCCAATCGGGATCGTCGGATGCTTCTGGCGGATCGCCGCCAGCATCTCGAAGCACTGAGTGGGCGTCACGCCTGCGGCAAACGCGCGCAGGGTGGCGTTCTGGATGGTCGGGCCATCCGCCAGCGGGTCAGAGAACGGAATACCCAACTCCAGCGCGTCGGCACCCGCTTCAATCAGGGCGTCGATAATCTTCAGCGACTGCTCCGGACCAGGGTCGCCCAGCGTAACGAAGGGAACGAACGCGCCTTCCTGGCGGGATTTCAGTTCGGCAAATGCATTATCGTAGCGTTCCATCAGATTTCCCCTCGTGCTTTCAGAATATCGTGAACGGTGAAGATGTCTTTGTCACCGCGACCGGACAGGTTAACGACCAGCAGTTGCTCTTTTTCCGGGTTCTCTTTCATCATTTTCAGCGCGTGCGCCAGGGCGTGGGAAGACTCCAGCGCCGGGATAATCCCTTCGCTGCGGCACAGCGTTTTGAAGGCTTCCAGCGCTTCGTCATCGGTAATAGAAACATAATCCGCGCGACCCGTGCTGTTCAGATACGCATGCTGGGGTCCAACTGACGGAAAATCCAGGCCCGCAGAGATAGAGTAGGACTCTTCAATCTGGCCTTCCTCGGTTTGCATCATTGGCGATTTCATACCGAAGTAGATCCCCACGCGGCCATGCTTCAACGGTGCGCCATGTTCACCCGATTCAATACCGTGACCGGCAGGCTCGACGCCAATCAAACCCACGCGGGTGTCGTCGATGAAATCAGCAAACATGCCGATGGCGTTAGACCCGCCGCCGACGCAGGCGATCACCGCATCCGGCAGACGACCTTCTTTTTCAAGGATCTGCGCTTTGGTCTCTTCACCGATCATGCGCTGGAATTCGCGCACGATGGTCGGGAACGGGTGCGGACCCGCCGCGGTACCGAGCATGTAGTGCGCGGTTTCGTAGCTGCCAGACCAGTCGCGCAGCGCTTCGTTACAGGCATCTTTCAGCGTCGCGGAGCCGCTGTGCACTGGGATCACTTCCGCCCCCATCAGGCGCATACGGAACACGTTCGGAGACTGACGCTCAACGTCTTTCGCACCCATGTAAATGCGACATTTCAGGCCCAGCAGGGCGCTGGCGAGCGCAGAGGCTACGCCGTGCTGGCCTGCACCGGTTTCAGCAATAATTTCGGTTTTCCCCATACGCTTCGCGAGCAGCGCCTGGCCGAGAACCTGGTTAGTTTTATGTGCGCCACCGTGCAGCAGATCCTCACGCTTGAGATACAACGTCGTGTTTGTGCCTTCGGTCAGGTTGCGACATTTCGTCAGCGCTGTCGGACGGCCCGCATAGTTTTTCAGCAGGTCGGTAAATTCCGCCTGAAATGCCGGATCTTTCTGCGCACTGACGAACGCCTCTTCCAGCTGGCGCAGGGCGGGCATCAGGATTTGCGGGACGTACATCCCGCCGAACTCACCAAAATACGGGTTAAGTAATGTCGTCATCTTCTCTTCCTTAATATGCACGCAGAGTGTTAAAAACCGAGGCCAGTTTGCTGGCATCTTTAATACCCGGTTGTGACTCTACGCCTGAATTGAAATCGAGGCCTGCGCAGCCCGCTTTGGCAGCTTCCACGCAGTTATCCGGGCTTAATCCACCCGCCAGCAGGACGTTGTCCAGCTTTTCGCCATTTAGCAGTGACCAGTCAAAACGCTGACCCGTACCGCCCTGGCCGTTGTCGAGCACATATTTATCAACATGATTCAGGTTACGTGCGGGCAGGGTGGTACCCACGCTTTGCGCTTTCCAGATCTGCACCTGAGGGGCGAGGTCTGCACGCAGCTTATCGATGTAGGCTTGATCCTCATCGCCATGCACTTGCACCGCACTCAGGGATAACGTTTCGGCTTTTGCCACGACGTCTGCGATATCCGCATTACGGAACACGCCCACATAGCTAAGTGGCGCTGCTGCGATCACATTGCGCGCCTGTTCCTCACTGACGGCACGAGGCGAGGCGTCAACAAAGATCAGGCCGCCGTAAATGGCCCCCGCGTCATACGCCGCCAGGGCATCCTGTTCGCGAGTTAAGCCACACACTTTGTTTTCACCGAGCAGGACGCGACGCACCGCGGCGTTAAGGTCGTCATGTTCCATCATGGCGGAACCAATCAGGAAACCGTTGGCGAAGTGGCTCAGCTCGCGCACCTGAGCGTAGCTGTTAATGCCGGATTCGCTGATTACCGTGACGCCAGAACCCAGACGCGGCGCAAGCTGGCGCGTACGGTTCAGGTCAATCGACAGGTCGCGAAGATCGCGGTTGTTAATGCCGACCACTTTAGCTTCCAGCGCGATGGCGCGCTCCAGTTCTTCTTCATTACTTACTTCGGTCAGCACGCCCATGTTCAGACTGTGCGCTACGGCAGACAGCTGGCGATACTGCTCGTCGTCAAGTACCGAGAGCATCAGCAGGCAGGCGTCAGCCTGGTAAAAACGCGCAAGCCAGATCTGATACGGGTCGATAATAAAGTCTTTGCACAGGATCGGCTGCGGCGCGATGCCGCTGACGATGGGCAGAAAATCGAAGCTGCCCTGGAAATATTTCTCATCCGTCAGCACGGAGATGGCTGACGCATGATGCTTATAAATACCGGCGATACGCGCCGGGTCGAAATCGTCGCGAATAACGCCTTTTGACGGAGAGGCCTTTTTGCACTCCAGAATAAAGGCGGTGCGTGCGCCCTGCAGGGCGTCATAGAAACGACGGCTGCTGGGAACAACATCATTCTGGAAACTGGCAAGCGGCTGCTCTGCTTTGCGGGCTTCCACCCAGATGGCCTTATCGGCAACGATTTTCGCTAAAACGGTCTGCATTCTTTACCCTCTTGCCGCAAGTGCGGTAACGCGATCGTAAGCTGCACCGGAGCGCAGTACATCCAGAACTTTTTGGGCGTTAGCCTTCAGGTCTTCCTCACCGTGCAAACGCATCAGCATGGCGACGTTGGCTGCCACGGCGGCCTCATGCGCGGCCTCACCTTTACCTTGTAGTAAGCGCGTCAGAATGTCACGGTTTTCTTCTGGCGTGCCGCCCGCCAGCGCGTCCTGATGATAGGGTGTTAAGCCGAAATCAGACGCCTCGAGCTGATAGCTAAGCACTTCGCCGTTGTTCAGCTCGGCTACAAGCGTCGGTGCATGGAGAGAAACTTCATCCATACCGCCGCTGTGTACCACGGCGGCACGCTGGTAACCCAGGACGCGCAGCGTCTCGGCAATCGGCAGGACCAGCTCAGGGCTGTATACGCCAATCAATGCCAGCGGCGGATGGGCCGGGTTAATCAGCGGACCGAGCACGTTAAAGAGCGTGCGGGTTTTAAGCTGCTGGCGCACCGGCATCGCATGGCGGAACCCGGTGTGGTACTTCGGCGCGAACAGGAAGCAGACGCCCAGGTCATCCAGCGCTTCGCGGGAACGTTCGGCATTCATGTCGAGGTTAATACCGAACGCGGCCAGCAGATCGGAGGAGCCAGACCGACTGGAAACGCTGCGATTACCGTGTTTCGCCACCTTCATCCCGCATGCCGCCGCCACAAAGGCGCTGGCAGTCGAAATATTGATACTGTTGCTGCCGTCGCCGCCGGTGCCGACGATATCGGCAAACGGATAGTCCGGGCGCGGGAACGGGGCGGCATTTTCCAGCAGGGCCGTGGCGGCACCGGCGATCTCCTGCGGGCTTTCGCCGCGCACTTTCATGCTCACCAGCGCCGCGGCCAGCTGTTCAGGCTTCAGCTCGCCACGCACTACAGCGGAGAAGAGCTGGTGGCTCTCCTGCTGGCTAAGGGTCTGCGCCTGGTACAGTTTCTCCAGAATCGGTTGCAGGGTATTGGTCTGCTCCAGCTTCTGTAGCGCCCAGTCGAGGGTCTGCTCCAGCAGACGAGCACCGTGTGATGTCAGGATCGATTCCGGGTGGAACTGCATGCCGCAGACGCGATCCGCGTCGTGACGTACCGCCATCACCATCCCTTCAAACGAGGCATTAATCGTCAGCCCGGCGGGAATATTACTCCCGACCAGCGAGTGATAGCGCGCAACCGGAAGTGGATTCGGTAACCCGGCAAACATCGCCTGGCCGTCATGTTCAATGCTGGAGGCTTTACCGTGCAGGATCTCGCCCGCCTGGCCGACATAGCCGCCGTAGGCTTCAACGATCGCCTGGTGACCGAGGCAGATGCCGATAATCGGTAGCTTGCCGCGCATGCGGGTCAGCAGCTCCGGCATACAGCCTGCTTCGCTTGGCGCGCCCGGACCCGGGGAGAGCATCAGCACCGGGTTTTGCATGGTCGCCAGACGGTCAATCAGGGTCTGCGCCGGTACGTGGTTGCGGTAAATAACGACGTTATGGCCATTCGCACGCAGCTGATCTGCCAGGTTATAGGTAAAGGAGTCGATATTATCGAGCAGCAGAATGTCAGCCATCAGAAAATCTCCTGTGCATGATGTGCGGTAGCAATGGCGCGCAATACCGCGCGAGCCTTACTGCGGGTTTCGTCAGCTTCAGACTGCGGAACAGAGTCGAGAACAATCCCGGCGCCGGCCTGGACGGTGGCAATTCCGTCTTCAACGTAGGCAGAGCGGATCACGATGCAGGTATCGAGATCGCCGTGGGCGGTGAAGTAACCCACCGCGCCGCCGTAGCTGCCGCGACGACGACCTTCGGCAGCGGCAATCAACTGCATCGCACGCACTTTCGGCGCGCCGCTCAGGGTGCCCATGTTCATGCAGGCCCGGTAGGCGTGCAGCACATCGAGGTCGCTGCGCAGTTCACCCACCACGCGGGAGACCAGATGCATGACGAAGGAATAACGGTCGACTTTGGTCAGATCAGCCACGTAACGGCTACCCGGCGTGCAAATACGCGCAAGGTCGTTACGCGCCAGGTCAACCAGCATCAGATGCTCGGAGAGCTCTTTGTGGTCAGTACGCATTTCCAGTTCTATGCGGCTGTCGAGATCGCGATCCAGTGAACCGTCGGCACGACGGCCGCGGGGGCGGGTGCCCGCAATTGGGTAGATCTCAATCTGGCGGCTGGTAGCGTCGTATTTCAGGGAGCTTTCCGGTGACGCACCAAACAGAGTGAAATCATTGTCCTGCATAAAGAACATGTAAGGGCTCGGGTTACTCTTTTTCAGCACATCGTACGCTGCCAGCGGCGACGGGCAGGGGAGAGAGAAACGACGGGAAGGCACTACCTGGAAAATTTCCCCGGCGCGAATCGCTTTTTGCATCTGGCGAACCACGGCCCCGTACTGATCGTCGGTCTGGTTAACCTCACACGTCATCTGCTCGACGCGCTGTACCGGCAGCGCAGGGGGCGCCTCCGTCATTTGCTGCTGGAGTTGAGCGATGCGATTTTCGAGGCGCTCTTTCTCAGCCGCGGACGGCGTGAACAGGCTGGCCTGGATGCGGGTGTATTTTTTCTGATGGTCGATCACCAGCAGGGTCTCGGCCAGATAGAAGCAGTAATCCGGGCAGCGGTTACCCTGCTCGGTTTCCGGCAAATCTTCAAACCCGGCGACCAGGTCATATGCAAACAGCCCGCCGAAGAACATCGCTTCACGCTCATCTTCCGGCACGGTGACCAGATTTTGCAGCAGGCGGAAAGCGTCGAAAACGGACAGCGAGCAGAGGCGGGCATCTTCGTCCAGCAGCTGGCTTACCGGAGGAAAATGCAGAATTCGCTGGTCCGGGTGACGTTTATTCTCGATGCCCGCAGGCAGGGCAGCATCGAGCAGCGGCAGCAGCGATGCGCCATTGTCAGAAAGTGCCTTGATGGTGACAGTGTCACCTAACGCGGTAATGCGCAGCGCGCTGTCGACCAGCAACAGGCTTTTAAGATCGTCTTTGCTGTCGATATCTGCAGACTCCAGCAGCAGCGTTGCCGGACGTGCGCCGCACACCTGATGAAACAGCGCGGTCGGGTTGTGGCGATAGGCCGCCTCGCAGGTCAGCAGGTCGAGATGGGGTTTGGCTGTTTGCATGTTGTTGTTCTCATTTATTCTGTTCAAAAAAAAGCCCGCTGGGTAGCGGGCTGGGTATCTGTTTGCATTTCGCAGACGCGTGACACTGCCCGAAAATCAGGAAGTGCGCCACCAACCGTGCAGAGTGAAATGTGCTGTCATTTTCAGATACCTTTCTCGTGTGAACTTGCGTACTAGTTAACTAGTTCGATGGCGAGTTGTCAACCCTTGATTTCAGAATTTCGCGTTAAGTCGGTATCATGGCGGTTTCGGATGTCTCCAACCTGTTATGGGAAGTGCTTTGAGCGATACCACCTACGCCATTATTTATGATTTACACAGCCATACGCAGGCTTCTGATGGTCTGCTGACACCCGAAGCCCTGGTTCATCGCGCGGTTGAGATGCGCGTCGGCACGCTGGCGATAACCGATCACGATACCACTGATGCCATTCCGGCAGCGCGCGCTGAGATTGCCCGCAGCGGGCTGGCGCTGAATCTGGTCGCCGGGGTTGAGATCTCAACCGTCTGGGAAAACCATGAAATTCATATCGTTGGTCTGAACATCGATATAGAACATCCGGCACTTGTAACGTTTTTGCAAGAACAAAAAACGCGCCGCAACCAGCGAGCGGAGATGATCGGCGAGCGTCTGGAAAAGGCGCATATTCCGGGCGCGCTGGAAGGGGCACAAGCGCTCGCGAACGGTGGGGCAGTCACGCGCGGTCATTTCGCCCGTTTTCTGGTTGAAGCGGGCAAGGCAACGACCATGGCGGATGTTTTTAAAAAGTATCTGGCGCGCGGGAAAACCGGATACGTTCCGCCACAGTGGTGTACAATAAAACAAGCTATTGATGTGATTCATCATTCTGGCGGTAAGGCCGTGCTGGCCCATCCGGGGCGGTATAATCTTTCTGCTAAATGGCTGAAAAGACTGCTGGCACACTTTGCTGAATGCGGTGGCGAGGCGATTGAAGTCGCCCAGTGTCAGCAGGCACCCAATGAGCGTGCGCAGCTTGCGACTTATGCTCGCCAGTTCGGCCTGTCAGGGTCGCAGGGCTCTGATTTCCATCAGCCCTGCGCGTGGATTGAACTGGGGCGCAAGCTTTGGTTACCGGCAGGCGTTGAGCCGGTCTGGCAGCTCTGGGAACAGCCGCAGCAAATTGAAGAGAGGGAAGTATGAGTCAGTTTTTCTATATTCATCCGGATAACCCGCAGCCACGTCTGATCAATCAGGCCGTGGAGATCGTCCGCAAAGGCGGCGTGATTGTTTACCCGACCGATTCTGGCTACGCGCTGGGCTGCAAAATTGAAGACAAAGGGGCGATGGAGCGTATCTGCCGTATTCGCCAGCTTCCGGACGGCCATAACTTTACGCTGATGTGTCGCGATCTCTCTGAGCTGTCGACCTATGCGTATGTTGATAACGTGGCGTTTCGCCTGATTAAAAACAACACGCCGGGTAACTACACCTTCATCCTGAAAGGGACGAAAGAGGTTCCGCGCCGCCTGTTGCAGGAAAAACGGAAAACCATCGGGATGCGCGTGCCCTCCAACCCGATTGCGCAGGCACTGCTGGAAACCCTCGGCGAACCGATGCTCTCGACTTCGCTGATGCTGCCGGGAAGTGAGTTTACCGAGTCCGACCCGGAAGAGATCAAAGATCGTCTGGAGAAGGTGGTTGAGCTGATTATTCACGGCGGCTATCTTGGTCAGCAACCGACCACCGTGGTCGACTTAACCGAAGATGCGCCAGAAGTGATTCGTGAAGGCGTGGGCGATGTTAAGCCTTTCTTGTAGAGGTGTAAGCAGATATACTACGCGGCCATCAAAGCAGGGCCAGGCCCTCTTTTGACCTGATTCGACGCCTGTGAAGGCGACACCTGAGGAAGCTCAATGAGCGAGAAGTTACAGAAAGTGCTGGCGCGCGCCGGCCACGGTTCGCGCCGTGAAATCGAAGCCATTATTGAAGCGGGCCGCGTGAGTGTGGACGGTAAAATCGCCACGCTGGGTGACCGCGTAGAAATCGTACCGGGGCTTAAGATCCGCATCGACGGTCATCTTATCTCCGTGAAAGAGTCTGCTGAACAGATTTGCCGCGTGCTGGCTTACTATAAGCCGGAAGGCGAGCTGTGTACCCGCAACGACCCGGAAGGTCGCCCGACGGTGTTTGACCGTCTGCCTAAACTGCGAGGTGCGCGCTGGATTGCCGTGGGTCGTCTGGACGTTAACACCTGCGGCCTGCTGCTATTTACCACCGACGGTGAGCTGGCAAACCGTCTGATGCACCCAAGCCGTGAAGTGGAACGTGAATATGCCGTGCGTGTCTTCGGCCAGGTTGATGAAAATAAACTGCGCGACCTGTCGCGTGGCGTTCAGCTGGAAGACGGTCCTGCAGCATTCAAAACCATCAAATTTACCGGTGGTGAAGGGATTAACCAGTGGTACAACGTCACCCTGACAGAGGGGCGTAACCGCGAGGTGCGTCGTCTGTGGGAAGCGGTAGGGGTTCAGGTTAGCCGCCTGATTCGCGTTCGTTACGGTGACATTCTGCTGCCAAAAGGTCTGCCGCGTGGCGGCTATACCGAACTGGATCTGACCCAGACCAACTACCTGCGCGAGCTGGTGGGGCTAACGCCGGAAACCACCTCAAAAGTGGCGGTGGAGAAAGATCGTCGTCGTATGAAGGCGAACCAGATCCGTCGTGCGGTGAAACGCCATAGCCAGGTGAACAGCAGCAACCGTCGCTCTGGCAGCCGGAATAACAACGGTTAATCTTAAAGCCCGGTGAATGCACCGGGCTTTTTTCTTTAGTAATCAATCCCAGGCTGCGCTTTGATACCTGCATCAAATGCATGCTTGACCGGACGCAGCTCGCTGACGGTATCTGCCAGTTCCAGTATATCCCGATGACACCCACGACCCGTGACGATTACCGTCTGATGTGCAGGGCGGTTTTTCAGTGCATCCAGCACGGCATTCAGCGGCAGGTAGTCGTAGGCGACCATATAGGTGATCTCGTCCAGTAGCACCATATTGAGCGTCGGATCGGCCAGCATTCTTTTGGCGTGCTCCCAGACAGCAAGGCAGGCTGCGGTGTCGGTTTCCCGGTTCTGCGTGTCCCACGTAAAACCGGTTGCCATCACCTGAAACTCAACGCCGTGAGGTTCCAGCAAATTGCGCTCCCCATTGGGCCATTCGCCTTTGATAAACTGGATTACGCCCACTTTTTGCCCGTGCCCGACGGCGCGGGTGGCGGTGCCGAACGCGGCGGTGGTTTTGCCTTTGCCGTTGCCGGTAAATACGATGACGATCCCTCGCTCGTCCTGGGCTGACGCAATGCGCGCATCAACCTGTTCTTTCAGACGCTGCTGGCGCTGCTGGTGACGTTCTTCACTCATTGCGAAATCCCCGGTTTACGGCCCGGTTGGGCATCAAAAGTCATTCCGGTTTTGCGACGGCTGTCGTCGCCCATTAGCCAGAGATAGAGTGGCATAATATCGGCCGGGGTTTTCAGCTTCTGCGGATCTTCTGTCGGGAACGCGCTGGCGCGCATTTTGGTGCGTGTTCCGCCCGGATTAATGCAGTTTACGCGCAGATGGCGGCTCTGATATTCCTCCGCCAGCACCTGCATCATACCTTCGGTCGCAAATTTAGATACAGCATATGCCCCCCAGTTTGCGCGCCCCTCACGGCCTACGCTGGAAGAGGTAAAGACCAGAGAGCCTGACTCAGATTTGAGTAATAAAGGAAGCAAGGCCTGGGTGAGGAAAAAGGTGCCGTTGACGTTAACCTGCATGACCTGCTGCCAGATATCAGGATCCTGCTCATCCATTGGACGAACTTCGCCTAACAACCCGGCGTTATGCAGCACACCGTCCAGACGTGGATAATGGGTGCTGATACGTTGGGCTAATTCCTGACATACCGCTGGCGTACAGGTCAGTAAATCAAGAGTATACCAGGGGGCCGGTATGCCACCTGCCGCTTCAATTTCCTGAGCGACACCTTTGAGTTTTTCTTCGTTGCGACCGATCAGAATAACGCTCGCGCCATATTCAGCATAGGTCAGGGCCGCTTCGCGACCAATACCCGCGCTGGCACCGGTGACAAGAATGATCCGGTTCTGCAGCAGGTTTTTTTGCGGTTGATAGTGCACGGTGACTCCTCAGGCGCACGGTGACTCAATGGCGCCTTCATAATGACTTTTCGGCTTTATGCCCGAATTAGCGTGAGAATTCAATCAGTCTACAGGACGTATTACTGTAAAATTAACAATTTGCAAATATTTAAACCGCCGGGCGGGGATTCCTGAAGATGGCTCGCACAGGTAATGTCACGGGCGAGACGCAAAGGCAGGGCTGTTGTACACTGCCGTGAAAGATTCGTGGTTAAATCAAGGTGGAACGCGTGGAATTACTTTCTCAATATGGGTTGTTTTTGGCTAAAATCGCGACGGTGGTGATTGCCATTGCGGTCGTTGCCGTTCTGATTGTCAATCTCACGCAGCGCAAACGTCAGCGTGGGGAGTTACGCATTACCCGTCTGAGCGAGCAGTACAAAGAGATGCAGGAAGACATGTCCCTCTCACTGCTTGATAGCCATCAACAGAAGGCATGGCTGAAGGCCCAGAAGAAAAAGCACAAGCAGGAAGCCAAAGCCGCAAAGGCGAAAGCTAAGCTTGCAACGCCACAGTCTGACGCGAAGCCTCGCGTCTATGTACTCGATTTTAAAGGCAGTATGGATGCGCATGAAGTCGCTTCGCTACGGGAAGAGGTGACTGCCGTTCTGGCCGTGGCCACTCCGCAGGATCAAGTGGTGGTGCGTCTTGAAAGCCCAGGCGGGGTTGTGCACGGCTACGGACTGGCCGCTTCTCAGCTACAGCGTCTGCGAGAAAAGCAGATCCCGCTTACCGTGGCGGTAGATAAAGTCGCGGCAAGTGGTGGCTATATGATGGCCTGCGTGGCGGACAAAATTGTTGCGGCACCGTTCTCCATCATTGGCTCTATCGGCGTGGTCGCACAGATCCCAAACTTTAACCGTTTTCTGAAGAATAAAGAGATTGATATCGAACTGCACACGGCGGGTCAGTACAAACGTACCCTGACGCTGCTGGGGGAAAATACGGAAGAAGGGCGCCAAAAATTCCGTGAGGATCTCAACGAAACGCACCACCTGTTTAAAGATTTCGTACACCGTATGCGCCCAACGCTGGATATTGAGCAGGTCGCGACAGGCGAACACTGGTACGGTATTCAGGCGCAGGAAAAAGGGCTGGTTGATGAAGTGGGGACCAGCGACGATCTGCTGCTCAACCTGATGGACGGAAGGGAGCTGATAGGCGTGCGGTTCACCCAGCGTAAGCGCCTGATGGACCGCTTTACCAACAGTGCAGCGGAAAGCGCAGATCGCCTGCTGCTTCGCTGGCTACAGCGCGGACAAAAACCGCTGCTGTAAGCAAAAACGCGAGGCATATGCTTCGCGTTTTGCATTAATCGACCAGGTGATATTTTTCAGAAAGCGTATGCGCCAGGTATTTAAACATATTAAACACAGCGGTGCTTTTTGGGGTGGGTAATCCCTGTTCGTCAAGGAAGTATTCGCCGCTGAAAACCAGCACGCCATTACGCTGCTCTACACCGGTGGCTTCAATGCCCGCCAGGGTATCTTCATGGTCACGGATAAGCTTATTTGCTTCGATAAGCAGAGAGGCTCGGTCAATAGGTTGGGTCGTATTCTGCATAATCCACTCCTTAAACAGTGACAATAGTCTACGCCGGGGCCGCTTTGGGGGCAAATTTTCCCTGTTTTGTGAGGGGATAAGATACAGGGGGCAGGTTGGCGGGATTTGCTTTTGCATGCTAATAAAGTTGCGTAACGAATTTTATCAGGTAGAGTGTGCGCTTTCGTCATTCTGGCAACAGAATTGCTTGACATTCGACCGGGAACTCGTCACGAATTATACGAGGTGTGAGAAAAATACCCGATAACTCAATCACCTGGGCGTCTTTCCTCAGACACCCGGTAGGACAAAGGGGTTGATATCTCCTGACGTAGCCGCAATATCATTGGCTCGTCGTCAGCGGAAGGGAAATCAACGTGCGGCGTATTCCTGGAAGAATTAAATTAGGTAAAGGTGAATATGGGTAAAGCTCTCGTCATCGTTGAGTCCCCGGCAAAAGCCAAAACGATCAATAAGTATCTGGGTAATGACTACGTGGTTAAGTCCAGCGTGGGTCATATCCGCGATTTGCCGACCAGTGGCTCAGCCAGCAAAAAGAGCGCAGACTCTACCTCCACCAAAGGGGCTAAAAAGCCTAAAAAGGATGAACGTAGCGCGCTTGTCAACCGCATGGGTGTTAACCCATGGCACAACTGGGATGCACAATACGAAGTGCTGCCCGGAAAAGAGAAAGTCGTTAACGAGCTGAAGCAGCTGGCTGAAAAAGCAGACCACATTTATCTCGCAACCGACCTTGACCGCGAAGGGGAAGCCATTGCATGGCACCTGCGGGAAGTGATCGGGGGCGATGACAAACGCTACAGTCGCGTAGTGTTTAACGAAATTACAAAAAATGCGATTCGTCAGGCGTTTGAGAAGCCTGGCGAGCTGAACATCGACCGTGTCAACGCCCAGCAGGCGCGTCGCTTTATGGACCGCGTTGTAGGCTATATGGTCTCTCCACTGCTGTGGAAAAAGATTGCCCGTGGCCTGTCCGCAGGACGTGTGCAATCCGTCGCCGTGCGTCTTGTCGTTGAGCGTGAACGCGAAATTAAAGCCTTCGTGCCGGAAGAATTCTGGGAAATTGACGCCAATGTGACCACGCCGGGCGGTGACGCTCTGCCACTGCAGGTGAGCCATCAGAAAGATAAGCCTTTCCGTCCTGAAAACCGTGACCAGACCATGGCTGCCGTCGCGTTGCTGGAAAAAGCACGCTATCAGGTGCTGGAACGTGAAGATAAACCGACCAGCAGTAAACCTGGCGCGCCGTTTATCACGTCTACCCTGCAACAGGCGGCGAGTACGCGCCTTGGCTATGGCGTGAAGAAAACCATGATGATGGCCCAGCGCTTGTATGAAGCGGGTTACATCACCTACATGCGTACTGACTCAACGAATCTGAGCCAGGATGCGGTAAACATGGTACGCGGTTATATCAGTGATAATTTCGGTAAAAAATACCTGCCGGAAAGCGCCAATCAATTCGCCAGCAAAGAGAACTCTCAGGAAGCGCACGAAGCGATTCGTCCTTCTGATGTCTCTGTGTTAGCCGAGTCGCTGAAAGATATGGAAGCCGATGCCCAGAAGCTGTATCAGCTGATCTGGCGTCAGTTTGTCGCCTGTCAGATGACGCCTGCGAAGTATGACTCCACGACGCTGACCGTCGGTGCGGGCGACTTCCGTCTCAAAGCGCGCGGTCGTATCCTGCGTTTCGACGGCTGGACAAAAGTCATGCCTGCGCTGCGTAAAGGTGATGAAGACCGTACGCTGCCAGCGGTGAACAAGGGAGATGAGCTCTCTCTGGTTGATCTCGTTCCTGCTCAGCACTTCACCAAGCCGCCTGCGCGCTTTAGTGAAGCGTCGCTGGTGAAAGAGCTGGAAAAACGCGGTATTGGTCGTCCATCGACCTACGCGTCAATCATCTCGACGATCCAGGATCGCGGCTACGTTCGAGTTGAAAACCGTCGTTTCTATGCGGAAAAAATGGGTGAGATCGTCACCGACCGTCTGGAAGCTAATTTCCGCGAGTTGATGAACTACGATTTTACCGCGCAAATGGAAGACAGCCTCGACGAGGTTGCCAGCCATAAGGCGGAGTGGAAGAAGGTTCTCGACAGCTTCTTCAGCGATTTTACCAACCAGCTTGAAAAAGCGGAGAAAGATCCTGAAGAGGGCGGCATGCTGCCTAACCAGATGGTTCTGACTAGCATCGACTGCCCAACCTGCGGCCGCAAGATGGGTATTCGTACGGCAACCACGGGCGTCTTCCTTGGCTGTTCCGGCTATGCGCTGTCGCCAAAAGAGCGCTGCAAAACCACCATCAACCTGGTGCCGGAGAACGAAGTTCTCAACGTGCTGGAAGGTGAGGATGCGGAAACCAACGCTCTGCGTGCTAAACGCCGCTGCAAAAAATGCGGCACGGCGATGGACAGCTACCTGATCGATCCTAAACGTAAGCTGCACGTCTGCGGTAATAACCCAACGTGTGACGGGTATGAGATTGAGGAAGGTGAATTCCGCATTAAAGGCTATGACGGCCCGATTGTGGAGTGCGAGAAGTGTGGCTCTGAAATGCACCTGAAAATGGGGCGTTTCGGGAAGTACATGGCGTGCACCAACGACGAGTGTAAAAACACGCGCAAAATTCTGCGTAACGGTGAAGTGGCTCCGCCGAAGGAAGATCCGGTTCCGTTGCCAGAGCTGCCGTGTGAAAAATCCGACGCGTACTTCGTGCTGCGTGATGGTGCTGCGGGTGTCTTCCTGGCGGCCAATACCTTCCCGAAATCGCGTGAAACACGTGCGCCGCTGGTAGAAGAACTGCACCGCTTCCGTGACCGTCTGCCAGAAAAACTGCGTTACCTGGCCGATGCGCCACAGCAGGATCCTGAAGGCAATAAGACGGTGGTTCGCTTTAGCCGTAAAACGAAGCAGCAGTACGTGGCGGCAGAGAAAGAGGGCAAAGCGACCGGCTGGTCCGCCTTCTTTGTCGATGGCAAATGGGTTGAAGGCAAGAAATAAGCTTGCCTGACCGTCACTTACCAGTGAAAGGGCCGGACTTCCGGCCCTTTTTTATTACCTTATTATTATTTTTTGTTCCGTACTATACAGTCAGGCTATAAATGATATAGTGGTTATAGTTAACCCATTTCTTATTATCAAATCGTCTTAAGCGATTGACCGCGTGCGCTAAATCGGATGGTCTGGCATGAAATTACAGCAGCTTCGTTATATCGTTGAGGTGGTGAATCACAACCTTAATGTCTCTTCTACTGCCGAGGGGCTATATACCTCGCAACCGGGCATCAGCAAGCAGGTTCGCATGCTGGAGGATGAATTAGGTATTCAGATTTTCGCCCGTAGCGGTAAGCACCTTACGCAGGTGACGCCAGCGGGGCAGGAAATTATTCGCATTGCGCGTGAAGTCCTCTCCAAAGTCGATGCGATTAAATCTGTTGCGGGAGAACATACCTGGCCAGATAAAGGCTCGCTGTATATTGCCACCACGCACACCCAGGCGCGCTATGCATTACCTGGCGTTATTAAGGGCTTTATCGAGCGTTATCCGCGCGTCTCTTTGCATATGCATCAGGGGTCACCGACGCAAATCGCTGAAGCGGTGTCGAAGGGGAATGCCGATTTTGCCATCGCGACGGAAGCGCTCCACCTGTATGACGATCTGGTAATGCTTCCGTGCTATCACTGGAACCGATCGATCGTAGTGACTCCCGATCACCCGCTGGCGGGGAAAGGGTCGGTTACGATTGAAGAGCTGGCGCAATATCCGTTAGTCACCTATACGTTTGGCTTTACCGGACGTTCCGAGCTTGATACCGCCTTTAACCGTGCCGGGTTAACTCCACGCATTGTCTTTACCGCTACCGATGCCGACGTCATCAAGACTTACGTACGGCTTGGTCTGGGCGTGGGCGTTATTGCCAGCATGGCGGTCGACCCGGTGTCAGACCCTGATCTGGTACGTCTTGATGCACACGATATTTTTAGCCACAGCACCACAAAAATTGGCTTCCGTCGCAGTACCTTCCTGCGTAGCTATATGTATGATTTTATTCAGCGCTTTGCCCCGCATTTAACGCGTGACGTGGTGGATACCGCCGTTGCATTACGCTCAAATGAAGATATTGAAGAGATGTTTAAAGACATCAAACTCCCCGCAAAATAATCACACCCGGTATCTTTCCCTAAGGAAGGTGCGAATAAGCAGGTCATTTCTTCCCAAGCTGACTCGCTGATTAAAATTTCGCGGATCTGGGCCGATTTTTTTCCCGCAAACACATCGAATCAGCCTATTTAGGCTATTTTTTCCACCATTTCTGGCGTTATTTCAGGTTTTTACTGAGATCTCTCCCACTGACGTATCATTTGGTCCACCCGAAACAGGTTGGCCAGGGTGAATAACATCGCCAGTTGGTTATCGTTTTTCAGCAGCCCCTTGTATCTGGCTTTCACGAAGCCGAACTGCCGCTTGATGATGCGAAACGGGTGCTCCACCTTGGCACGGATGCTGGCTTTCATGTATTCGATGTTGATGGCCGTTTTGTTCTTGCGCGGATGCTGCTTCAAGGTTTTTACCTTGCCGGGACGCTCGGCGATCAGCCAGTCCACATCCACCTCGGCCAGCTCCTCGCGCTGTGGCGCTCCTTGGTAGCCGGCATCGGCTGAGACAAATTGCTCCTCTCCATGAAGCAGATTACCCAGCTGATTGAGGTCATGCTCGTTGGCCGCGGTGGTGACTAGGCTGTGGGTCAGGCCACTCTTGGCATCGACACCAATGTGGGCCTTCATGCCAAAGTGCCACTGATTGCCTTTCTTGGTCTGATGCATCTCCGGATCGCGTTGCTGCTCTTTGTTCTTGGTAGAGCTGGGTGCCTCAATGATGGTGGCATCCACCAAAGTGCCTTGGGTCATCATGACGCCTGCTTCGGCCAGCCAGCGATTGATGGTCTTGAACAATTGACGGGCCAGTTGATGCTGCTCGAGCAGGTGGCGGAAATTCATGATGGTGGTGCGATCCGGCAGGGCGCTATCCAGGGATAATCGGGCAAACAGGCGCATGGAGGCGATTTCGTACAGGGCATCTTCCATGGCACCGTCGCTCAGGTTGTACCAATGCTGCATGCAGTGAATACGCAGCATGGTCTCCAGCGGATAGGGCCGTCGGCCATTGCCCGCCTTGGGATAAAACGGCTCGATGACAGCGGTCATATTCTGCCATGGCAGAATCTGCTCCATGCGGGAGAGGAAAATCTCTTTTCGGGTCTGACGGCGCTTAGTGCTGAATTCACTATCGGCGAAGGTGAGTTGATGGCTCATGATGTCCCTCTGGGATGCGCTCCGGATGAATATGATGATCTCATATCAGGAACTTGTTCGCACCTTCCCTAACGGAAAGATACCGAAATACCGCCTTAAAGCTAAATTAGAATTATCATCATCTGCGCTCTCCCTGCCATATATTGTCATTATCCTTTTATTTTGTATGGTTTTAATGTCGTGAATTGGCGACAAAAATAGAAACTAATTAACGGCTACGCAAATTTTTCTTTTCAAATATTTATTTGTGGTCAAAAGAATGAATATTTCATACCTCCAGATGCGTAAATTCACTGGCTTTTCGGCTAAAGTTTCTTTAGGATTTATCTCAACAGATGATTAATTGTACCAATTGTTTGGTCCTAAATGATAAGCGATATCGATTGTATGAGGTTAGCAATGCCTTCAGGAAGTGAAGAACCGCAAAGGGATCCTGCGCTCAAGCGTAAAGCCTGGCTGGCGGTCTTTCTCGTCTCCGCCCTGTTCTGGCTGATGGTTGCTCTCCTGGCCTGGAAATATTGGGGTTGAATATGGCAGTGACGGTACGTACAGAAACGGTAAAACAGATGTGTCAGCGTCATGACACTGTCCACAAAGGACGTAAGACTCCTGCGACAGTTGTGCCTGCATCCTGGAAACTGACGCCGCAGCAGCAAGCCTTTATTGATGTGTTCGCGGAAGACGAACCCAAAAAACAATAATTTAGTTTTTTGCGTAATGATGCATTGGGTCTGAATAACGACTATGCACCTTTGTACTCTTTAATAAATACACATCAGCAATATCGCACTGAGGACCTGCCTCGGAATGTTTAATAAATAATGCCTGGTGTCCCTATGATGAATAACATGACGTCTCACAAATACTGGTCATGGATTGGCGTGTTTACCCTGTCGATCCTGTTCTGGAGTCAGCTCATCTGGCTGGCCATCCGCTAAATGATAAAACCTCGCTGCGGCGGGGTTTTTTGTTTTGACGTCCTCTGGACCATTCCTAAATTTATCAATTCGGGTTGTTATCAAAACGTTACGACATCTTTGTGTTATCTTTAATTACGGCCCTGATGATTGTCAGGACATCTCTGTAATTAAGGAGGAGCTTATGTCGTTAACCCTACGCGAAGCCAGTAAGGACACATTACAGGCAGAAAATAAAACCTGGCATTACTATAGCCTGCCGCTGGCTGCCAGAACGCTTGGGGACATTTCGCGTTTACCCAAGTCCTTGAAAGTTCTGATGGAAAACCTCTTGCGCTGGCAGGACGGTGATTCCGTCACGCTCGATGATATCCAGGCGCTGGCGGGGTGGCTGAAGCATGCCCATGCCGACAGAGAAATTGCCTACCGCCCGGCAAGGGTCCTGATGCAGGACTTTACCGGTGTACCTGCCGTGGTGGATCTCGCCGCGATGCGCGAGGCGGTTAAACGCCTCGGCGGCGATACGGCCAAAGTGAACCCGCTTTCCCCCGTTGACCTCGTGATTGACCACTCCGTGACCGTTGACCATTTCGGTGATGACGATGCCTTTGGCGAGAACGTCCGTCTGGAGATGGAGCGTAACCACGAACGTTATGTTTTCCTGAAGTGGGGCCAGCAGGCATTCAGCCGCTTTAGCGTGGTTCCACCGGGCACGGGTATTTGCCACCAGGTTAACCTTGAGTATCTTGGTAAAGCCGTCTGGAGCGAATTACAGGACAAAGAGTGGGTGGCTTATCCGGATACGCTGGTGGGTACAGATTCCCACACCACCATGATTAACGGCCTCGGCGTGCTGGGCTGGGGTGTCGGCGGAATCGAAGCGGAAGCTGCCATGCTCGGTCAGCCGGTCTCCATGCTGATTCCGGATGTCGTGGGCTTTAAGCTGACAGGAAAACTGTCAGAAGGCATTACCGCGACCGATTTGGTACTTACCGTTACGCAAATGCTGCGCAAGCATGGGGTGGTGGGCAAATTTGTTGAGTTCTACGGGGACGGGCTGGATTCGCTGCCCCTTGCTGACCGCGCGACCATTGCCAACATGGCACCAGAATATGGCGCAACCTGTGGCTTTTTCCCAATTGATGACGTCACGCTGGAGTACATGCGTCTGAGCGGACGCAGCGAAGAGCAGGTGGCGCTGGTAGAGGCCTATACCAAAGCGCAGGGTATGTGGCGCAATCCGGGCGATGAACCGGTATTTACCAGTACGCTTGAGCTTGATATGGGCAGCGTTGAGGCAAGCCTCGCCGGGCCAAAACGTCCGCAGGATCGCGTCGCGTTGACAGACGTGCCGAAAGCCTTTGCGGCCAGCAATGAGCTGGAAGTCAACGTGGCGAAGAAAGACCATCGTCCCATCGACTATGTGTTGAACGGCCATCAATATCAACTTCCGGACGGGGCGGTTGTGATTGCCGCCATCACCTCCTGTACCAACACCTCAAACCCCAGTGTTTTAATGGCGGCCGGTCTGCTGGCGAAAAAAGCGGTTGAACTGGGTCTGAAACCTCAACCGTGGGTCAAAGCCTCGCTGGCGCCGGGCTCCAAAGTGGTTTCGGATTACCTGGCGCAGGCTAAGCTGACGCCTTATCTTGATGAGCTGGGCTTTAACCTCGTGGGGTATGGCTGTACGACCTGCATTGGTAACTCCGGTCCGCTGCCTGAGCCCATTGAAACGGCGATCAAGCAGGGCGATTTGACGGTAGGCGCCGTACTTTCCGGCAACCGTAACTTTGAAGGGCGTATTCATCCACTGGTCAAAACCAACTGGCTTGCTTCGCCGCCCCTGGTGGTGGCCTATGCGCTGGCCGGGAATATGAACATTAACCTGGTGACCGATCCGATTGGTCACGATCGCAAGAACGATCCCGTCTACCTGAAAGATATCTGGCCGTCCTCGCGTGAAATTGCGATGGCCGTTGAAAAGGTCTCTACAGAAATGTTCCGCAAAGAGTATGCGGAGGTCTTCGAAGGCACGCCGGAATGGAAAGCCATCAATGTCGTGGGGTCGGACACCTATGACTGGCAGGATGACTCGACCTATATTCGTCTGTCTCCGTTCTTTGATGAGATGCTCGCCGAGCCTGCGCCGCTTAAAGATATTCATGGGGCGCGCATCCTGGCCATGCTGGGGGATTCTGTCACCACTGACCATATCTCTCCGGCGGGGAGTATCAAAGCCGATAGCCCGGCGGGCCGTTATTTGCAAAGCCGGGGAGTGGAGCGCCGCGATTTTAACTCCTACGGTTCGCGCCGCGGTAACCATGAAGTCATGATGCGGGGCACGTTTGCCAACATTCGCATTCGTAATGAAATGGTTCCGGGGGTGGAAGGGGGGATGACGCGCCATCTACCGGGGACGGACGTCGTGTCGATTTACGATGCAGCCGTGAAATATCAACAGGAAGGTACACCGCTGGCGGTGATTGCCGGGAAAGAGTACGGTTCCGGTTCCAGCCGTGACTGGGCGGCGAAAGGACCGCGCCTGCTGGGCGTTCGTGTGGTGATCGCCGAGTCGTTTGAACGTATTCACCGCTCGAACCTCATCGGCATGGGGATCCTGCCGCTTGAGTTCCCGCAGGGCGTAACCCGTAAAACGCTGGGGCTGACCGGACAAGAGCAGATTGATATTAGTGGTCTGCAAAACCTGCGGCCGGGTAAAACGGTGCCGGTGAAGCTGACGCGAGCTGACGGGAAGACGGAGGTACTGGACTGCCGGTGCCGTATTGATACGGCAACCGAATTGACCTACTACCAGAACGACGGCATTTTACACTATGTGATTCGTAACATGCTCGATTGATAAAAAAGCCCGGCGCTTATGCCGGGCTTTTTACTTTCACTCTTTCAGCAGATGGCCCATCTTGGCGGCTTTAGTATCAAGATAGTGGGCATTTTTCGGGTTGCGGCCAACAATCAGCGGCACACGTTCGACAATGTTGATTCCCGCTTCGGTGAGGATTTCCACTTTTTTCGGGTTGTTCGTCAGCAGACGAACCTCGTCGACGCCCAGCAGCTTGAACATGTCCGCACACAGAGTGAAGTCACGTTCATCGGCGGCAAAACCGAGCTGATGGTTGGCTTCTACCGTATCGTAGCCCTGGTCCTGCAGCGCGTATGCGCGGATTTTATTCAGCAGGCCAATATTACGACCTTCCTGACGGTGATAGAGCAACACACCGCGGCCTTCTTCGGCAATATGAGAAAGGGCAGCTTCCAGCTGGAAACCGCAATCACAGCGCAGGCTGAACAACGCATCGCCGGTCAGACACTCCGAATGGACGCGGGACAGCACCGGCGTCTGCCCTGAAATATCGCCGTAGACCAGCGCAACATGATCCTGTCCGGTTGCCAGTTCTTCAAACCCCACCATCAGGAAATCGCCCCATGGGGTTGGCAGTTTGGCTTCTGCCACACGTTTAAGCTGCATGTGATTCTCCAGAGTAGGCTGACACGTTTCGTGTCTTGCGCCTGTTTTACTTTCTGTATCTGTTCATTTTGCCACAAGCTCAGCACGTTCGCCTAATGGGCACCATGCTATATGAACGTTAAACGCACGATCCGACATCTCCACCCATCGGATGAATTTCAGTTATGATTGTGAGGCTTAGCGTAAAAGGAGAAGACATGCTTTCAATCGCCAGACGTACGGCAGCAGGCGCGGCCATTTTACTGATTATGCCTTTGACCGTATGGGTCTCCGGCTGGATGTGGCAGCCCGGGCAGAATGCCACGTGGCTGAAAACGTTGTACTGGGTAACGGAGACGGTCACGCAACCGTGGGGAATTATCACCCATATCATTCTCTGTGGCTGGTTCCTGTGGTGCCTGCGTTTTCGTCTGCGCGCGGCGCTGATGCTCTTTGCTATCCTGGGTGGCGCGATCGTTATTGGTCAGGGCGTTAAGTCCTGGGTGAAAGACCATGTTCAGGAGCCACGACCGTTTGTCGTCTGGCTGGAAAAAACACACCATATTCCGGTAGATGAGTTCTACAATTTAAAGCGTAAAGATCGCGGTGCGCTGGTGAAAGAACAGCTTACGGAACAGCAGGATATTCCGATGTTCTTGCGTAAACACTGGCAAAAAGAGACGGGCTTCGCGTTTCCTTCCGGCCACACGATGTTTGCGGCCAGCTGGGCGCTGTTGGCTGTTGGGCTGCTTTGGCCACGACGTCGAACGGTTACCATCGGGATATTACTGATCTGGGCAACGGGAGTGATGGGCAGCCGCTTGCTGCTGGGGATGCACTGGCCACGGGACCTGGTGGTCGCTACGCTGATCTCATGGCTGCTGGTGACGCTGGCAACCTGGCTTGCGGAACGACTCTGTGGCCCGCTTACGCCACCGCCTGAAGAGAAAGAAGAAATCGCCGAAAGGGAGCAAAGCGACGCCTGACGGTTGATATTGCGCATTTCGCCCATAAATCCATGACGTGTGCGTCACTTTTTCCGTTTCGCGCCCGTCGCTAAAATGGTAGTTTATAAGGCTGATTGCGGTAAGTTGAACACACTTTATTCGCTTGAACCACATAACGGGAAGTAATGTGAAATATTTACTCATTTTCTTACTGGTATTGGCGATTTTTGTCATTTCAGTCACATTGGGTGCACAAAACGATCAACAGGTGACGTTTAACTATCTGCTGGCGCAGGGCGAGTATCGCGTATCAAGTCTGCTTGCGGTCTTGTTTGCCGCAGGCTTTGCCATTGGCTGGCTGGTTTGCGGTCTGTTCTGGCTGAAAGTCCGTGTTTCTCTTGCACGCGCTGAACGTAAAATTAAACGACTTGAGCATAACATTGCGCCTGCGTCCGACATTCCGGAAAGCTCTGGTGTGCCGGTCGTGAAGGAATAATCGACGATGCTGGAGTTGTTGTTTCTGCTTTTGCCTGTAGCCGCTGCCTATGGCTGGTATATGGGCCGCAGAAGTGCGCAACAAACAAAGCAGGATGAGGCTAACCGTCTCTCTCGCGACTACGTTGCGGGGGTGAACTTCCTCCTGAGTAATCAGCAGGATAAAGCGGTAGACTTGTTCCTCGATATGCTGAAAGAGGATACGGGGACCGTCGAAGCCCATCTCACGCTCGGTAACCTGTTCCGCTCGCGTGGCGAGGTTGACCGTGCCATCCGTATCCACCAGACCCTCATGGAAAGCGCCTCGCTGACCTACGATCAACGTCTCCTCGCGGTCCAGCAACTGGGGCGCGATTACATGGCTGCCGGGCTGTACGACCGCGCTGAAGATATGTTCTCGCAGCTGATTGATGAAACGGATTTCCGTATCGGTGCGTTGCAGCAATTACTGCAAATTTATCAGGCCACCAGCGAATGGCAAAAAGCCATTGATACTGCCGAGCGGCTGGTGAAGCTGGGTAAAGATAAGCAGCGTGTTGAGATAGCCCATTTCTACTGTGAACTTGCCCTTCAGCAGATGGGCAACGACGACATGGACAAAGCCATGGCGTTGCTGAAGAAAGGTGCAGCAGCAGATCGCAATAGCGCGCGTATCTCTATCATGATGGGACGCGTTTTTATGGCGAGTGGCGATTACGCCAAAGCCGTTGAAAGCCTGCTTCGGGTGATTGACCAGGACAAAGAGCTGGTCAGTGAAACGCTGGAGATGCTGCAAACCTGCTATCAACAGCTGGGCAAGCAGGAAGAGTGGGTAGCATTCCTGCGCCGTTGCGTGGAAGAGAATACCGGCGCAACCGCAGAGCTGATGCTCTCAGACGTGGTTGAGCAGTACGAAGGGACCGACACCGCGCAGGTGTATATTACCCGTCAGCTACAGCGTCATCCGACGATGCGGGTATTCCATAAGCTGATGGATTACCACCTGAACGACGCAGAAGAAGGGCGAGCCAAAGAGAGCCTGATGGTGCTGCGCGACATGGTCGGCGAGCAGGTGCGGAGTAAACCGCGCTACCGTTGCCAGAAGTGTGGTTTTACCGCGTATACGCTTTACTGGCATTGTCCTTCCTGCCGGGCCTGGTCCACCATCAAGCCAATCCGTGGTCTTGACGGACAGTAATTTTTTAAAACACCTCATTTTAGTTACAACATACTGTTGATTTTTACCCCTTCCTTAACACCGTGCGGTGTGCCAGCCTGGCAGGGGCGCAAATGGATTCTGTCAATTTGCGGCGGCGGCAGGTAGAATGCTGGCCGTTTATCTGTTCCGCGCCGCTGCGCGCCCATAGACGAAAAGGGCTGGTCATGACGTCTGTTACTTCCTCCACTTCCCGCGTTATTACGGATTCTCCTGTTGTTGTCGCGCTTGATTACAATAAGCGTGACGCTGCACTGGCCTTTGTCGACGGTATCGATCCTCGCGATTGCCGCCTGAAAGTTGGTAAAGAGATGTTCACGCTGTTTGGACCGCAAATCGTCCGCGATCTGCAGCAGCGTGGTTTCGATGTCTTCCTCGATCTCAAGTTCCATGACATCCCGAATACCACGGCGCACGCCGTTGCCGCCGCCGCAGAGCTGGGTGTATGGATGGTCAACGTCCATGCGTCGGGCGGAGCGAGAATGATGACTGCCGCACGTGAAGCCCTCCTGCCGTTCGGGAAAGATGCGCCATTGCTGATTGCGGTGACCGTATTGACCAGTATGGACGAAAGTGATTTACGCGATCTTGGCGTGACATTGTCACCTGCCGAACATGCCGAGCGTCTTGCGCGTCTGACGCAGAACTGCGGGCTGGATGGCGTCGTCTGCTCCGCACAGGAAGCGGTCCGCTTCAAATCAGAACTGGGCAAAGATTTTAAACTGGTCACGCCAGGTATTCGTCCGGCAGGCAGCGACGTAGGCGATCAGCGCCGTATTATGACGCCTGAGCAGGCGCTGGCTGCTGGTGTGGATTATATGGTTATCGGGCGGCCAGTAACGCAGTCAGCTAACCCGGCAGAGACGCTTAAGGCAATCAACGCATCACTGAAAAAGGGGGCGTAATGACCGATTCCAACAGTCGTCTGGTCTACTCAACGGAGAGTGGGCGCATAGATGAGCCGAAAACCAAAGTGGAACGTCCGAAGGGCGACGGTATTGTGCGTATCCAGCGTCAAACCAGTGGACGAAAAGGGAAAGGGGTTTGCCTTATCTCAGGAATTGACCAGGATGATGCTGAACTAACAAAACTGGCGGCTGAGTTGAAAAAGAAATGTGGCTGCGGTGGTGCCGTGAAAGACGGCATTATTGAAATTCAGGGTGATAAACGCGATTTAATTAAATCGCTGCTTGAAGCAAAGGGCATGAAAGTCAAACTGGCAGGCGGTTAAAATAAATGAGCCACGGCAAATGCCGTGGCTCGTGATATATACGTGCGTAAGTCAGACCTGAAATGCGACGCTAAATCGCGATGTCGGGAAGGCTTATAGAATAATTATTTGCCAACCTGGTGACCGATAATACCACCGACAGCAGCGCCACCCAATGTACCCAGCGTGCTACCATCTGTTAAGACTGCACCACCTAGTGCACCTGCACCGGCACCAATGGCGGTGTTACGGTCACGTTTAGACCAGTTAGAGCATGCGCTCAGGGACATTGCTACAGTGATTGCCAGAACAGCGGCGGCTAATTTTTTGCTGGTTAAGGTCATAATACTTTCTCCTGAATTATCGATTCACGGAAAGAGGTACACGTTAAGTATAGACAAAACGAATACCTAATTCTTTTTTCCGTGAAAGCTGGTCGCGCAGGCGTTACGTAATCACGCAAGTGATAGTCACTTCCTGTTATATCGCTAACATTAATTTTACGACTTTAATGCGGGTTAAACAGGTAAAAACTCTTAAAGGGGGGTTAGGAATCGTCTCAGACGAAGGGATATGCAGGCGCCCGAATGACGGGCGCGGAATGAACTCAGGCGGACGTTTTAATAATATCGACAATCAGACCATCTTCTTCCAGCTTATTACGATGCTCGTCACTTAACCGTTCGTCGGTAATGACGCGACTGAAGCGTGAGACGGGACCCATTGTGTAAGGATGGACGGCGCCAAATTTGGAACTGTCAGTGAGCACAATGGCTTCACACTCTTTTTCCAGTACGGCATTCACCACGTCAGTGCGCATCATATCCCGGCCGGTGAAACCTGTTTCCGGCTGCCAGCCATCAATTCCGATAAAGGCCTTACTGAAATGCACCTGCTGAACATATTGCCGGGTCAGCGGGCCCACCATGCTTTCACTTTTCTTTTGGTAAATGCCACCCAGCAAAATGACTTCACAGCGCGTCTCTTTGAGTAAATGGGCGATATAGCTGCTGACAGTGATGATAGTCACGTCTTTTTGTTCCGCGAGCGTCCGTGCCAGAAGGGCGTTGCTGCTGCCGTTTTCAATAAAGACCGTCTCGCCAGGGTTTACCAGTGATGCGGCAAACTCTGCCAGTTCACGTTTAAGCGCGTAGTTATTCATCATGCGCGTCTCAACGTCGTCGCTGTCCAGCGGCACGGCATAACCATGCGCACGGCGCAGGTAACTCTGTTTTTCCAGCAGATTAAGATCCTGACGAATGGTGACTTCGGAGACGCCGGTGGTTTTAGCGAGATCGACCACGCTTACACGCCCCTGATCGATGACCATCTGCAAAATGAGTTGTTGTCGGGAATTCATAGCATCCATTTAATAAAGCGAAACGAGGTCGGAAACGGTGGGATTACACTTCCCACGGCGCTTTTGGCTGTTTGTTTTCGGGGGCGTTGTCAGCGCCATTCTGAGCAAGAAGTTCAGACTTCAGGATCTCGAGATTGCGGATCGCAGAGTGATAATCACCCGCTACCAGAATATCCAGCACGGTATCAATACGTTGTGCTACAGCTTGTGGATCAATAGTAGACATAATCTCTCCCCGGGAGCGAAAAGTGAATAATTTCAATGATGCAGAAAATGGGGTCAAAAGAGAAGGGAAAAAATGCAATAACGAAATTACATAAATGAAAGTGATAAATTTATTCCCCCTCATATAGCAGGCTTAATCGGTGGATTAGTCTAAAACTGCGCGCAAGGCGCTTTTTTATATGAGGAATTGGACTATGACAGTTATCAATCAGCCTACCTGTACACTGTTTACCGATACTGAACGTTTCACGCAGCTCTCAGGGTATTACGAGGCGGAACGACGCACCGTCTGGATGATGCTGCGGGCTCAGCCGCGTCCTTGCTTCAACCATGCCTTAATTGAGGAGATCATGAACCTTTCCTGGCTGGTCCGTCAGTCGGGTTTTGCGGTCGATTTTTGGGTTACCGGCTCGCTTGTTCCTGAAATGTACAACGTGGGAGGGGACTTGCAGTTCTTCGTCGAGTGCATTCAGAACGGGCGGCGTGAAGCGTTACGGGCGTATGCCCGCTCCTGTGTTGATTGCGTCCATGCGGCGTCAAGAGGGTTTGATACGGGGGCCATCACGCTGGCAATGGTCGAAGGCAGCGCATTAGGCGGCGGATTTGAGGCAGCGCTGGCGCACCATTTTGTCCTGGCTCAGCGTGATGCCCGGTTAGGTTTCCCGGAAATTGCCTTTAATCTGTTCCCGGGGATGGGGGGGTATTCTCTGGTCGCACGACGTTCAGGCATGAAGCTGGCGGAGGAGCTCATCTACAAAGGGGAATCCCATACGGCAGAATGGTACGAGCAGCACGGGCTGGTGGATGTGCTGTATGAACCCGGGCAAAGCTACGTCTCGGTCAGGACCTTCATCGACACATTGCGGCCAAAACTGAACGGCGTAAGAGCCATGCTGCGTGCTCGTACGCGCGTTCTGCAGTTGCCACGCAGTGAGCTGATGGATATTACCGAAGACTGGGTCGATGCCGCATTCTGCCTTGAGCCGAAAGATATAGCCTACATGGAGCGTCTGGTGATGCTGCAAAACCGCCATCATGCGGCGGGCTTACGCAAGGCCAGCTAGCGCTGTTGTCGCGCCTGATAGCGTTTTAGCCATCGCTCGAATGCGGCAGCGGGCATCGGCTTAGCAAAAAGGAAACCCTGCCGTTCGTTGACGCCATTCTTAGTCAGAAAGGCGTCTTCTTTTGCATTCTCCACACCCTCGGCGATCACCTGAAGATTCAGGGCCTGTGCCACTGCGACAATGGCGCGTACCAGAGACTGAGAGATGGACTGCTTATGAATATCTCTGACAAAAGATTGATCGAGTTTAATGGCGTCAATAGGAAAACGCGCCAGCTGGGAAAGGGAAGAGTAGCCCGTACCAAAGTCATCCAGATGTATTTGTGCCCCGAGTCGGCTGAATTGCTGGATCACCGAAAGCGCCAGCTCTTCGTTTTCGATGAGACAGCTCTCTGTTAACTCGACGTCGATAGGGCAGTACTCAAAATGCAGATCCTTAAGCGCCTGCTTTAAATCGCTGAAAATCGTCTGGTCGGCAAGCTGACGTGCAGAGACGTTCACGGCCACGCGCAGGTTAATCCCCTTGTCACGCCATTTCGCCACCTGACGAACCACGTCGAGCATCACCCAGCGCCCCAGCGGCACAATCAAACCGGACTCTTCGGCATAAGAGATAAATTCCAGCGGTGGGATCAAGCCGCGCTCCGGCGACTGCCAGCGGACCAGCGCCTCAAGACTTCTAACCTCACCGCGCCAGGTCATTTTAGGCTGGTAGTGAATCAGAAGCTGATCGTTATCCAGCGCTTTACGCAGATTGGTGTCCAGCCAAAGATACTCAAATACGCGCTGGTTCATTTCAGGAGAGAAGACGCAGAACTTACCCCTGCCATTTTCCTTGGCGGTGTACATGGCCGTATCGGCATTGCGAATCACACTTTCCCGATCGTTCCCGTGCTGCGGCGCGAGGGCGATCCCCAAAGAACAGCCGGTATATATCTCAATCAGCCCGATTCTGAACGGCTGGCGCAGGCGGGTCAGAATGCGCGACGCCATCGCTTCCAGCGAGCCCTGAGACGTATTCGTGGCCATCACGATAAACTCATCGCCGCCGAGCCGGGCCAGAACCTGCCCCTCGTCAAGGCAACTCAGAATGGCGAGTGCAACCGCCTGTAAGAGCTGATCGCCAAACATATGCCCGTAGGCATCGTTGACCTTTTTGAAGTTATCCAGGTCAAGATACACCACGCCAACCTGCGTTTCGCCCCGATGGTTGATGGCGTCTGAGATCTGTTCGTGGATGGCATTGCGGTTGGGTAAACCGGTGATGGTATCGGTATTGGCCAGCACGCGCAGGCGCTCCTGCGCCCGACGTTCCTCGGTAATGTCGGTGCCGGAGCAAATAAGAAATATTTCGTTTTTACCGCTGCCGCTGTGAACGAATTTGTTTCTGAACAGAAACAAGCGTTGTCCTTTCCGCGTCTTGATCCAGCGTTCGACTTCGTAGGAGCTGCCGTTACGGAAGAAACCGGTAATATTTCGCTTCGAGGCTGCCGCCTCGCTGCGACTCATAAACAATTTGAACACGTTCTGACCGATCACTTCCTGCTCTTTCAGACCGGTATACTCTTCGCTCAGGCGATTAAAACGCTGAATATTGCCGTGCTGATCGAGAATCACAATGACGGAATTCGCTTCCGAAACCACCTGTTCCGCGAAGGAGAGTCCTTGAGCGAGATCGCGTGCTACGGAGGGGGTATCGTTCCAGGCCGATGCCGTGCCGGCCCACTCGTTTCGGGTGATTTTGCGGCCGACAAGATGCACGGGAACCTCTTCGCCATACAGGGAGAGGTTCATTGAAATGCTGGAGGTAATTACCGTTAACTGGCGGATCAACGTGGCTTGTTCATCGTCCAGCGTCACCACCTGAGTCGCATCGGCATTTTCGCTGGCGGCAAGGTGCAGAGCGTTGCTGTCTGCCGACAATCGCCACCACGGACTGTGAGTACCCATGTAACGAAACAGCAAATTCTGCTCAAGATCGTCGATCATGATTTCTCCCGCTGCTACTCATTAGCGCACAAATTATTCATTTGCAGTCGACTTTTCCGTTGTGAAACAGCGGTAAAACCGAAGTGAACGTATTGTTTTTTCCCTACTTTCTTATAATAAAACGAGTCTGCCAAAAAAGAATACTGAGCATCCAGCTATTCAGGTGACCGAATATGACGGCACTCTTTTACTGTAGATAATTATGGCCATTTTGGGCGGGGGGAATCGGAAAATAGTCAGAAAAAATGATGAATTTGTGGTGCGGGTTAAAAAGAAAAATTGTCGGCCTTTCCGAACGGAAATGGCCGACAATTTAGCGGGTTATCAGACAGCTGGTCGCGCGATAATACTGCGGGTTTCCATGCGGACTTCAGCGATAGTTACGTCAATCACCTCAGTGACTTTGTAAACTGTTTCACCTTTAATCTGCACGGTGCCACTTTCCTGGCTACAGACCAGTTCGTCACGAACGGCATGCAGGAATGGGGCAGGGATAAAGGCGACAGCACCGTTATCCACCAGACGGACACGCATCCCGCCACGGCTGATATCAATAATCTCCGCAGCGAAGCGGGTGTCGGTTCCGGCCTTATCCTGCAGGAAACGCGCGTACAGCCAGTCTCCAACGTCACGTTCCGCCATGCGGTTCAGACGGCGACGCTCTGCCATCTGCACGGTCGTGTCGTCCTGAGGGCGTGCAATCGTTTCGCCTTTGATAATCGCTTTCAGCAGACGGTGGTTAACCATGTCGCCATATTTACGAATTGGGGATGTCCAGGTGGCGTAAGCTTCCAGACCGAGGCCGAAGTGCGGGCCTGGTTCGGTGCTGATTTCAGCGAAGGACTGGAAGCGGCGAATACGGCTATCAAGGAAACCGGATGGCTGTGCGTCCAGCTCGCGGCGAAGCTTGCAGAATCCTGGCAGCGTCAGGACTTCTTCCGGATCAACATGCACATCGTGATTCTTCAGCAGGGCCGCCAGCGCTTCGGTATTGGCCGGATCGAATCCGGTGTGAACGTTGTAAATACCAAAGCCCAGCTTGTCGCGCAGCACGCGTGCGGCGCAAATGTTGGCGGAAATCATCGCTTCTTCGACGATGCGGTTAGCAATGCGTCGCGGCTCGGCCACGATATCCAGCACTTCGCCTTTCTCACCGAGAACAAAACGGTAGTCGGGACGATCTTTGAACACCAGGGCGTGGGTTGTACGCCATTCGCCACGCTTCAGGCAAATACGGTGCAGCAGACGAATCTGCGCCGCAATGGCATCGGATTCAGGTTTCCAGCTGCCGGTGTTTTCCAGCCAGTCAGAGACATTGTCATAGGCCAGCTTGGCTTTGGATTCGATGGTGGCGGCAAAGAATTCGATATCGTCTTCAATCGTCCCATCCGCGGCGATGGTCATGCGGCAGGCGAGAGCCGGGCGCACTTCATTTGGGCGCAGCGAGCAGAGATCGTCTGACAGTTCGCGCGGCAGCATCGGGATGTTAAAGCCTGGCAGGTAGTTGGTAAACGCACGGATTTTGGCCGTTTCGTCCAGTTTACTGCCTTGTGCAATCCAGGCGGTAGGATCGGCAATGGCGACGATCAGATGCAGTTTGCCATCGGCGCTCTCTTCAGCGTAGAGCGCATCGTCCATATCTTCTGTGCTGGCGCTGTCGATGGTGACAAATTCCAGCGCAGTGAGATCGCGGCGCGTCAAACCTTCGTCCTGCATTTCAGTCGCTACGCCGTTCGGCGCTTCTTTTTCAAGATTATGGCGTGCCAGCGTGACCCACCACGGGACGAAATGGTCATCGCCAAAGGTGATGAACTGCGTCAGTTCTGCATAGAAACCACGGTCGCCTTTCAGAGGATGACGGCGCATTTCTGCTACGGCCCAGTCACCTTCTTTAAAATCATGCTCAACGCCGCGGGCGGCCCGGCAGGGAATGGCATCTTTCAACAGGGGATGATCCGGCACGATAGAAAGACGATCGTCTTTTCGCTGTACCTTACCGACAAAGCGGGTCAGGAACGGTTCAATCAGTTCTTCCGGCTCAGCGGATTCACGTTCCTTCTCTGTATGAATGACGGCCATGACGCGATCGCCATGCATCACTTTCTTCATCTGCGGTGGCGGAATGAAGTAGCTTTTCTGCGCGTCAACTTCAAGGAAGCCAAAGCCCTTTTCCGTGGCTTTCACGACCCCTTCTGCACGCGGCGTCTGGGAATGCAGTTGCTGTTTAAGCTGCGCTAGCAGCGGGTTGTCCTGAAACATAATGTTCTATTTTCGTAGCCATTGAGCGGCTGACAGTTTTACGCGATTCTCACTTCTACAGCAAGCGGTCTTTGGGGATTGCGTGTGGTTATTCCGCTTTGCCAGCCGCGACTTTTAGTCGATTAAGCCAGCCCTCAAACGCGCTTTGAGACAGGCGGTTGATCGCCTGGGCAACAGTCAGTCCTTCTTCCATGAGTGGGGTAAACTGCGCGGCACTGAAGCGGTCCGGCGAGCGTGTCAGCATGTCGACTGCTGCCAAAAGCGACGGCGGGGAAAGCGCACTCTCTTCCCGGCTGTTTATCAGGATCTCTCCCGTCAGGTCGAGCAAGGTCGGTTCATGGCACAGGACGGGTGTCAGCGCCTCAAGCGCAGGTTCTGCCTGCCAGCGGGAGAGGGACTCAAGCTGTTGCGCACTCGCATAGCGAAGCTCGACCACGGGAAGAAGCGCTATCCACCTACCGGCGCACGCTGGCAGGGTGTGCGGCTGAATATGATGGCCCGGCAACCAGCGAACGGGATGGCCAAGCAGAGCCTGAAAGACCGCAACCACGCGCGCCTGAAAACCGATAAAGCCGATGATCTGGTTAATCACCACAATGTCATAGGTAGAGAGACCCACCTCATCAAGCTGGTTTCGCGCCTTGTCATCAATGACATCCGGTGAGCTGGCGAGCTGACGGGCATACTGCGTGATTTGCGCCAGCCGCCGGTTACTTTCGCGGGAGGAGTCAGGACCCGGCAGCGGAGCAAGAAGGGCGGCATAATGGTTGCATAGCCGCTGAACGCCACAGGCCTGCGCAACCGTCAACGCGGTACTTAACCGGTCATAGGCGCTGAGCGTTCGCAGACGATTGACGGGAAGTGAGAGGGGAAACAGCTGATGGCATAAGGCTCTGGCAGGGGCAAGCCAGCCGGTACAGGCGGCGACAATCTCATCGGGCAGGGCTAAATCGAGCAAAAAACGATCGTCGACGTTAGCGGCTTCGGGCACCAGGGGCAGCGCATCCGACTGCGCGTGGTTTGACTGGGTTTCGTGATACCAGTGGCCTTTGCCGGAAAAACGGCGTTGTTCCATGGGCGTTCCTTGATCTCAAAATGGCGATCAATATCCTGGCGTAACGCAGATAAAGGGAAAAATATTGTTAGGTGATAACAAATATCAGAACGGAATAACGAGGGGATGGTGCGGGGGAAAACTCTCTTCCCCTGCGGGAAGAGAGTCTGAGCTTATTTAATTTCCAGCTCGTTCATTGCAGCGATGTTGAAGCCGCCGTCAACGTGAACCACTTCGCCGGAGATACCTGCGGACAGGTCAGAGCACAGGAATGCAGCAGAGTTACCCACATCCTCAATGGTAACAGTACGACGAATCGGGGTAACCGCTTCGCAGTGTGCCAGCATTTTACGGAAATCTTTGATGCCGGATGCCGCAAGGGTGCGGATAGGACCCGCGGAGATGGCGTTAACACGCACACCTTCAGGACCCATTGCGTTCGCCATATAGCGTACGTTGGCTTCCAGAGACGCTTTAGCCAGACCCATCACGTTGTAGTTAGGGATAGCACGTTCCGCGCCCAGGTAGGACAGGGTCAGCAGCGCTGCGCCTGGGTTCAGCATCGCGCGGCAAGATTTAGCCATCGCAACGAAACTGTAAGAGCTGATGTCGTGAGCGATTTTAAAGCCATCACGGGTAACCGCGTTCACATAGTCACCGTCCAGCTGGTCGCCAGGCGCGAAGCCGATGGAGTGAACGAAACCGTCGAATTTCGGCCATGCTTTTGCCAGCTCAGCAAACATGCCATCGATGCTTTCATCTTGTGCAACGTCACATTCCAGAACGATGCTGGAACCCAGCTGCGCGGCAAACTCTTCAACACGGCCTTTCAGCTTGTCGTTCTGGTAGGTGAACGCCAGCTCAGCGCCTTCACGATGCATTGCCTGTGCGATGCCGTATGCGATGGACAGTTTGCTGGCAACGCCAGTCACCAGAATGCGCTTACCGGAAAGAAAACCCATAGCTTTAATCCTTATATTCATTGCTTATTTTGCCTTGTAATTCATAGCGTTACAGGCAGTATTTCAAAATCATTCGAAATTAGCTCGAAATTATAGCCCACTCACAGCCCCTTGTGTCACGATATTTCTCGCCGATCGCCAAAGACGAATGCCCCAGAAGGTGAGGCGTGGGTTCAAAATTTCAGCATTCGTCCAGTATATCACCCGGCAGCAGCTTCGCCTCATCCAACCAGCGTGGATGCGCGATCCCTCACGATAGTGACCCTTTCCTGGCGCTTTCTATGAAACGCGCGATGACAATAAAGAAAACCGGGACGAAGAAGATCGCGAGAAGCGTACCGCTAATCATGCCGCCAAAGACACCGGTGCCGATGGCGTGTTGTGTGCTGTCACTTGCGCCACTGGCCAGCATTAAGGGAACCACTCCCAACGTAAAGGCTAACGATGTCATCAGAATAGGGCGCAGGCGCTGGCTTGCGGCCTGTATCGTTGCCGCCACCAGAGGGTTCCCTTCACGATGCAACTGTCTGGCAAACTCCACAATCAATATGGCGTTCTTGGCAGACAGGCCTATCAGGGTGATAAGGCCGACCTTGAAGAAAACATCATTCGTCATGCCGGCAACAGACACGGCCATGACTGCACCGATCAGTCCCAATGGCACCACCAGCATGACGGCAAAAGGTATTGACCAGCTCTCATACAGGGCAGCGAGCACCATAAACACCACCAGAATCGACAGGACGATCAGACCCGGGAGCTGCGACTGGGATTTTATTTCCTGCAATGAGCTCCCGGCCCATTCTCCCGCCAAGCCCTGAGGTAAATCCCTGGACAAATTCTCCATAACTTTCATTGCGGTACCGCTGGATTCACCTGTGGCCGCACTGCCGGTAATGCGGATAGCAGAATACCCCTGATAACGCGTTAGTTGCTGCGGTGCAACGTTCCAGGAGAGCGTCGCAAACGTTGACACTGGCACCCTCTGCCCCTGGCGGTTTTTAACGGATAATTTCAGGATCTGCTCAGGTTGCATTCGGTAAGGCGCATCGGCCTGGATAATCACCTGCTGAACACGCCCATTGTTCGTGTAGTCATTAACGTAGTTTGAACCCATGGTGACGGAGAGCGTCTGGTTGATTTCATCAAATGAGACGCCCAGAGCTTCCGCTTTTTCCCGGTCAATCTGAAGCGCCAGGCTAGTGCCTTCCGGCAGGCCGTCGATATACACGCCACTCAGTTCAGGGCGTTGATTCGCTTTCAGCACCAGCGCATCGGCCGCCTGCTTTAACGCCTCGTAGCCCAGTCCCGCTCTGTCCTGCACGTACCAGGTGAAGCCCGACGAGGTGCCCATATCCGAAATGGCAGGCGGGAGCAGGCTCATCATTACGGCATCAGAGACGTTTGCCATACTGGCCTGCATATGGTCGGCTTCATCCTCGGCTGTAGAGCCGTGCCTTTCTTTCCAGTCCTTCAGCGTGGTGAACGCCATGGCCGAATTCGGTCCTGATCCTGAAAACCCAAAACCCAGGATCATAATGTTGCTTTCAATATCCGGTCGGGTCGCAATTTCCTGTTCAAATGTTTTTACTACTTTCAGGGTGCGCTGCATTGTGGCATCAGAGGGAAGCTGAATAGAGGACATAAAATAGCCCTGATCTTCGTCCGGCAGAAAGGATGAGGGCAGCGAAGACAATCCAAAAAATAGCGCAGCACAAAGCGCAACATACAGAAGCAGCATTCGGCCGGTTCGTTTCAGAACCGCGCCCAGGCCGGATTCGTACCATGTCGTCAGGGTATGAAAACGGGCGTTAAAGCCTGCCGCGAACCTGCCGCCACCGTGTTTTTGCGCGCTGTGGGGCTTAAGCAACGTCGCACAAAGCGCGGGAGTCAGCGTGAGGGCAAGAAATGCCGACAACAGTATGGATACCGCCATGGAAATACAAAATTGTCGATAAATAATGCCTACGGACCCTTCAGCAAAACCCATGGGTATAAAGACAGCGGTAAGTACCAGCGTGATCCCGATAATTGCCGGGGTGATTTCGGCCATGGCCTCCCGGGTAGCGTCGCGCGGAGAAAGGTTTTTTTCTTCCATCAGCCGTTCAACGTTCTCCACGACCACAATGGCGTCATCCACGATAATCCCTATCGCCAGCACCATGCCGAACATGGTCAGAATATTGATCGAGTATCCACTCAATAGCATCACTGTGAAGGTGCCCAGCAGCGCGACGGGGGCCACAATCGAGGGGATAAGCGTACAGCGTATCTTATGTAAAAACAGCAGCATAACGAGAAAGACAAGGACCATCGCTTCCACAAAGGTTTGCACCACCTTCATGATGGACAGCTTTACAAACGGTGCGGTATCGAAGGGAACCGTAAACGCCATTCCTTCCGGCAACACCTGAGAAAGTTCGTCGATACGTGCACGTACGCCTGACGCCGTGCTCATCGCATTGGCGCCTGGTGACAACTGGATTGCCGCAGCCGTTGCCGGCACCCCATTTTCACGGATACCGAAAGCGTAACTTTGCAGGCCAGACTCAATCCGCGCAACGTCGGACAGTTTCAGCCTTGCGCCAGACGCATCTGCTTTAAGGGTAATGTTTCTGAAAGCCTCTACAGAAGTGAGTTGCCCTTTCACTGTGATGGGATAGGTTACGCCTTGTCCTGCAGTTGCCGGTTCATCTCCCGTTTTCCCCGGCGAAACAAGCGCATTTTGCTGACCTACAGCGGTAAGAACATCGCTCACCGAAAGCCCGTAACTGTGCAGCTGCATGGGATCCAGCCAGATGCGCAGCGCTTTTTCGCCACCAAACAGCTGGACTTTTCCGACTCCCGGCACACGGCGTAGTTCGTCGCTGACGTTGCGGGCAAAATAATCGCTTAAATCCGCCTCTTCAAATTTGCCGGTTGTGGACTTCAACCCCACCATCATTAAAAATCCGGAATTGGCCGCCTCGACGTTGATGCCATTTTGCCTGACCGCCTGCGGCAAACGTGGCTCTACAATCTTGATCTGGTTCTGAAGATCCATCTGTGCCAGCTTAATGTCTGTGCCGGGCTTAAAGGTCACGGTAATAGATGCAGAACCGGTTGTGTCGCTGGATGATTCGAAATAGAGCAAATTATCCACGCCCGATATTTCACGCTCGATGAGCGACACCACGGACGTATTCATGATATCGGGGCTGGCCCCCGGATAAGTGACAGAAATAATGATCCCCGGCGGTGCCACCGCCGGATACTGCGCAACCGGCAACCGGGGTATAGACAGGACACCCGTCAGGACAATAAAAAGCGCCACTACCCAGGCGAATACGGGGCGTTCAATAAAAAAATGAGGCATTAAATTAACGTCCAGATACGTGAATTTCGTCATCGGCTGATACGCGTTTACCGATATCCCTGAGCTGAGAAAATTTCTCAAGAAGCTGCGGGGCGTCATCGAGACTTGTCGCGAACATCCACATGTATGTCATCACGGAATAAATATGTCCGGCGGTGATGCCAGCCGATTGCGTCATCCAGATAATGGTCAGCGTAAAAAGCAGGGCAACGAGTATACCCACCCATAAATAGCCCCACGCCTCCCGGTCCGATAACGCAATGCGTAAACGTGCAAGCGTGACGTAATGTCGGTGAAGGGTGGCGGTGCCTGCCTTATGAACATAATCAACTTCTTTCTCAAGACGATTATTCAGGCGCATGAATAACCATTCATTTTTACGGGCATATTCCGAGACAAATCCCATCAGAATGATGACGATTGCACAGCACATGATGCCGGCCCAGAATTCGATAAATAACAGCATGATTGCCGCACCAAAGAGAGAACTCAGCGAGGTAATAAGCAGGGGCAAGTGCATTTCAAAGAAATCCACATACTCGCGCGAGAGTGTGACCCTGGCGGCGATAGCCGAATGGTTAAGCTGGTATTTCCGCTGTGAAAGCACAACGGAGACCGCAAGCCCGGCATAAATACGGGCAAACGTTCGCGTATCAACACTCCGTCTTGTCGCACCTATGATCCACATACAGAGCACCATCAGTCCGTACAGTGCGGCGTTAAGTGTCTTACCCGCAAGAATGGCATTAATCGCGATGCCTGCCAGAACGGGATACAGTAAAAACATTACGTTTTCAGCCACGACAAGGAAAAAAGTCACAACCAGTTTTTTCCGGTGACGTACCGCGAGTTTTTTAAGTGAGTACATAACGCCAGCTGTATCTGGAGAACGACGATTGTTATTAAGGTTATTCATTCTGGGTAACAGGTTTCAGACTCTTTAAGTGAGTGTATTTTGAGCAATAAGGGTTGGCAGGAAGTCTACAACTCGCCTGTTTAGCGGAAATGGCAGTTTTATGGAGAGAGTGTGGAGCGCAACCGTGCGGTTGTTCAAATCATTCTCATAATGAGGTACAACGGCGAACCGCAGAAAAAAAGAATTAAATAACACTCGTAGTAAAACACCAAATCGTCGAAATCTGGCGTAGCGTTCAGCAGCACAGTGAACGTAATTATGAGATATATAAAAATCACCATTAACCAGAAGGCGATGACAAGTAATTCAGTGAATGCACCTGCTTTGTTTTGTATTATCAGAGAGACAACCGACAAAGCGATGCAACCATAAATAATGGGAGAGGAGGGCAGCGTCGCGGCAACTTTTTCATCCATTTTATGCATCAACACCAGCCAGGTATAAAGTAATCCCCACGACAGCAGCAGGAACAGCGTATATATACCGATTTTCTTAGTAGAGAAATATTTCGAAAATTCCATGTTCATTATCTCAGCCAGATTCATAAAGCCTTAAAGCGACAGGGTTAATTCTCACCGTTCTATGAAAGAAGGGTTCTGCCCGAATAGCTATTCTGGCCAGGCATTGTCGAGTCTTTATTGACTGAATGTGTAGGCTGTGTGGAGGCATGGCCGGACATTTAAATTAGTGCTGGAAATTTTCATGGCTACGGCACTTTTTCCCGGAGGCTGTGTCTTATTGTGCTAAAGATATCTGATAGCGTGCTCAAAGGGATTTCACCCGCGGAGATAAAATGAACAAAAATACTCTAATCCTTGTTGTTGAAGATGAAGACGACATTGCTGAAATACTGATGAGTTACTTAGAGCGTTCAGGGATGAAAACGCTGAGGGCCAGACAGGGCGAGCAGGCGATAGCGCTTAATCGCCTTCATAAACCGGATCTCATCTTGCTGGACATTCATCTGCCCGTATGCGACGGCTGGAGCGTCCTCACGACGCTTCGTCAGGAAAGTTCCGTGCCCGTCATTATGGTTTCTGCCCTCGATCAGGACGTAGATAAACTCATGGGGCTGAGGCTTGGCGCAGATGATTACGTTATCAAGCCTTTTAACCCTTCTGAAGTTGTCGCGCGGGTTGAAGCGGTGCTGCGCAGAACCAAACCCGCTATTCAGCAGGCGGGGGCCGCGCCTATCAGGACGCCTTTTATTACGGTCTATCCGGATGATTTCTACGTTGAGGTTACCGTGGGACCTGAAGTGATCTCCCCGGTGTTAACGACGACGGAATTTAAGCTTCTTACGTATCTGGTCAGATATCCGCGAAAGGTCTGCTCCCGCGAAGAGTTACTCAACGCATGTCTTCCTGAAGGTGATACCCTCGACAGAACAGTAGATAGCCATATGAGCAAGCTGCGTAAAAAACTTGAGCTCGCGGGGCTTTACGGCGTCCCTGAGAGCATCAGGGGCATGGGTTACCGGCTTGGGGAGAAAAAATGAACAGAGAGTCTGTCCTGAGTCGTCAGATCTTAACGTACATGATGTTGCTGACGTTTACGATCATTGCCATTTCAATACTGGGCTCCTGGTTTTTTTACTCCTTTATTCTGGATCACCTCCCCGGCGGCGCTGCGGCGGGGGAAGACGAGCAGATGACCCTGTGGGACTGGGTGTGGATCGGGACAGCAACAACAATCAGTCTGATATTCGCGGTTTTTTTAACGATCAAACTTTCCTCGCGGATACTCACCCCGCTAAACGCGGTCGCGTCCAGCCTGAAAAAAATTTCGCAGGGCCAACTGGATGCCCGGGCTTATTGTGCCAGTTCCAGGCTGGGAGAGATCAATCACCTGGTCATGGATTTCAATGAAATGGCGGAAAAACTGCAGACGCTGGATATGCAGCGTAAATCCTGGAATGCCGCCATTGCCCATGAACTCAGAACCCCGGTCACGATTTTACGCGGGCGGCTTCAGGGTCTGGTAGACGGCGTTTTTGAACCGGATCCGTTGCTTTTTAATAATCTTCTCAGGCAGACCGAGGGGTTAACCCGCCTGATTGAAGATCTACGGGTTGTCAGCTCTGACGGTGGGGCGGGTTATACGTTGTCTAAATCCAGAACGGATCTCAAAGGGACAATACAGGACGCGCTTGATACGTTCATGCCCGAATTTAAACGTAATCAGTTTACGATAAAGACAGCGTTGAGGGAGCAGCATTGTGTGTTCGATCCGTTGCGTATCAACCAGTGTCTGGCCGTTCTGTTTGACAACGCATTACACTATTCAACCTCGCGGACGCTCATTGTCAAAAATGGCGTGTCTGATAAAGGCAATTATATTCTTATTCAGGATGGCGGACCGGGCATCCCTGAGGCCTTCCACGATTTTTTATTTCAGCCTTTTCAGCGGGATAATGGCGCCAGGGCATTGAATCCCGAAGGGTGTGGTTTAGGCTTATCGGTGGTAAAAGCCATCATGCTGGCCCATGGTGGCGATGTCACTTATACCTTATCAAAGCAAAACCACTCAATATTTAAACTCACCTGGCCCGACCCGTGAGTTTCAGCGGCAGATTAAATGTGCTTGCTGGCGATAAATGCCATATTTGTCCTAGCTTAGCATCCCATTCCTGTGGGGTAATCGTCAGTTTACCGCGTCTCGGGCTTAGGGTTATTTCACTGAAATAGATTTCATCTTTTTTTAGCATAAGATCAACGCGGCAGTAATCAATTCCCTGCGCCAGCTCCTGGGAGGCCAACAATGCTTCTCGGAATAAAAGCGGTTCGCCAGGATCTGCTGAAGTATTCGGATATTCCATCTGGAAAGGTTGTAAGTTCCAGTGCCTGTCATAAACGTTGATAAACCCTTTCCCGTTATCATCCGTAAAATCCGCTTCAACATAGTGGGCAACGCCATGAAAGCAATGGATCCTCAACATTTCGGGCGTTGTATTCCTGTCAGCATCGTCGAAGAGATCGACAAATGGCTCGCAAAGTATACTCGGCGTAATGTTTTTGTACTGCCATTCGCGCGTGGTGTAGTACAGATTTTTCTTTAACGCGAGGCTCAGTTTTTTACAGGCTTCCCTGTCATTAAAGTGCGCTTTGTCGGTACATATTATTGTGCTACCACTGTCATGGTTGCACTTAAGGACGAATTTGTCAGGAAGTACTGAAAAATCAATTTGCGACGCCCTGGTATAAACACCAAGTAATGGCACCGTTTTCACGCGCGTAGTTCTGGAAGAAACGTATTCCCGAACGGCGAGTTTATCGGCAAGCATTGTATAGACGTTATTATGGTCATAGACCAGACGATGGCATATTTTTTCACTCAACGTCGAGGGTGATTTAATGTCAGGGGTTTTCCCGGTTGTTCTCTTGAGCCTCACAGTATGGAAGTGCAGGTCCGTCATTAAAAATGAACGACATTTTCTGATGAGATACTCTGTGTATTTTAGAACATAAGTGGCGGTGATCATTTTTTCTCCTCCGTAATGTCCTGATATTCTGGAGAAGAACTGTTGATGGATATTGCGTAAAATATGGAGCAAGGATGGAGACGAAAATTAAAAGGATTAAATAACGTACGCAGGTTATTTAATCCTTAATTTAGCGGGGGGGGGGGTACCGTTGTGCTTAGCGGTCCTTTCTCCACGCATCGGCGGTCAGCGCTTCACCGAAATGACCGGCAATCAGTCGTTTCGTCAGCTCATGAAGCGGAGAGGCCATGACATCCGCTGTGCTGCCACGTTCGACAACTTCCCCCTGGTGCATCACCATCACCTGGTCGCTGATGTGCTTCATCATTCCGAGATGTTGGGTAACGTAGATATAGGAGATACCCTGTTTTTCCTGCAACTCCAGCATCAGGTTAATCAGTTGCGAACGCATCGACATATCCAGCGAGGCAAGCGCTTCGTCGGCAATGATTACCTTCGGGCGCAAAATCAACGCGCGCGCCAGACCCAGGCGCTGTTTCTGGCCGGGGGCCAGCATATGGGGATAGTAGCTTTCGTGATCCGGTAACAGTCCCACCATGCGCAGGGTTTCAAAGACGCGCTTTCGTCGCGCCTCGGGCTCCAGCTCGGTGTTCAAACGCAGAGGAAAATCCAGAATCTGCGAAATACGCTGGCGGGGATTGAGCGAGGTTGACGGATCCTGGAAGATCATGCGGATACGCTGGCTGCGGAAAGAGTAATCTCCAAACGCCAGAGGATGATCGTCAATCAACACTTCTCCAGCGGTAGGCTCTACCATGCCGGCAAGCATCTTCGCCAGCGTCGATTTCCCGGAACCGTTTTCGCCAATAATCGCCAGCGTCTGTTTTTCACGCAGGGTAAAACTTAGCGGCTTTACCGCCTCGACAGTCTGACGATGAAACAGCCCCGTACGATAGCGAAAGGTCTTACTCAGGTTGCGGACTTCCAGTAAGGTTTCGACCATTTCACTCTCTCTCCATGTTCAGCGGGAAATGACAGGCGTAAAGATGATTTTTAGCGCCGGTCAGGCGTGGTGTCTCAATACATTTACGCTGAGCATACGGGCAACGAGGCCCAAGACGGCAGCCTATCGGTAAGGATTCCAGCAGCGGAATCGCCCCTGGCAAGGTATTCAGGCGGCTCTTGTGCGGCATGGCGCTGCCAAAATCAGGAATAGCCCGGATAAGCGCCTGCGTATACGGATGATGCGGAGCGTTGATCAGGTCTTCGCTGGGGGCGGTTTCGACCGTTTGCCCGCAGTACATCACATCAATTTTGTCCGCCCATTTGCTTAACATCTGCAGGTCATGGCTGATCAGCAAAATGGTGGTGTTGTTATTCTGGTTCAGACGTGACAGCAGGCGGAAAATTTGCGCCTGCGTGGTCGGCTCCATCGCGTTGGTGGGTTCATCTGCAATCAGCAAGCGCGGCTGATTAGCCAGCGCGATAGCAATCATCACCTTCTGACATTCACCGTCGGTAAGCTCATACGGGAAGCTGCGCATCGCGTCTTTATGATCTTTGATACCGACGCGGTGCAACAGTTCGATGGCGCGACGTTTACGCCAGCCGAAACGCTGCCACCAGCGGCCTTTATAGGTCCAGCCGGGGATGTTCTGCATGAGCTGTTTACCCACGCGCTCGGACGGATCGAGACAGGATTGCGGCTCCTGGAAGATCATCGAGACGTTGTGACCAACCAGCTTACGCCGCTCGCGCGGGGAGAGGCGCAGCAGGTCAATGTCGTCGAAGCGCATACGATCGGCGGTTACGCGCCAGTTGTCTTTCGCCACGCCGCAGATAGCTTTGGCGATCAGGCTTTTTCCTGAGCCAGATTCCCCCACCAGCCCGCGAATTTCACCCTCAGCAAGCGTGATACTGATGCGATCGACGGCCTTAACCCAGCCTTCACCGGTTTTGAATTCGATGGTGAGGTTGCGGATATCAAGAAGTGGCATTATTGCACCCCCGCGTTAATTGCACGGCGAATACCGTCGCCCAGCAGGTTGATCAGCAACACGCTCACCATAATCGCCGCCCCCGGCAGCATCACTGTCCACGGTGCCACGTAGATTAACTCCAGCGCGTCACCGAGCATTGCGCCCCATTCAGGTGACGGCAACTGGGCGCCAAGGTCGAGGAAGCCGAGCGCAGCAATATCGAGAATCGCCATCGACAGCGCACGGGTGATCTCGGTGACCAGCCCGGCGGCGATATTCGGCAGAACGGCAAACCACAGGATGTTGAAGGTGGTCGCGCCGTCCAGACGGGCGGCGACGACATACTCTTTTTCCAGCTCGTCATGCACCATGCTGTAAACCGAACGCACGATGCGGGGCAGGATTGCCAGCCAGACGGCAAACATCGCATGCGACAGATGCGGTCCGGCAAAAGCAACCACAATGATCGCCAGCAGCAGAGACGGAATCGACAGCAGGGTGTCCAGAATGTGGTTCAGTACCGCCGAACGCAGGCCATGCGTGGATCCCGCAAAAATACCGAGCGCCAGTCCACAGACTGTTGCCGCAAGCGTGACCACAAATGCGCCACCCACCGTCGGGGCAGCGCCGCTTAACAGGCGGCTCAATACGTCACGTCCGAGGTCGTCAGTGCCGAGGAAGAAAGAGACTTCGCCGTAGCGTGACCAGGAAGGCGGCAGAAGCTGATAGCCGAGGAACTGCTGGTCAATGCCATACGGGGCAAACCACGAGCCAAAGAGGCAGAGTAATACCAGCCCGGCGCAGCCATAAAGGCCGATCATCGCCGTGGTGTCACCATAGAACTTACGCCACACGGTACGCAGCGCACCGGGTGTGCGCTTTTCACTGTATACGTTATCGTAAGGCATACCATTCCTTATGCTTCAACGGGTTAGCCATCGCACCCAAAATATCGGACAACACGTTAACAATAATCACCAGCGAACCAATCACCATCACACCCGCTGAAATAGCGGCGTAGTCCTGCTGGCGAATCGCGTTGATCATCCACCGTCCCAGCCCTGGCCAGCTAAAGACCATCTCGGTGATCATCGCCAGAGTGAGCATGGTGGAGAACTGCAGCCCCAGACGCGGAATCACCGGCGGTAGCGCGTTATGGAGAACGTTGCGGCGCAGAATGGTCAGGCGTGACAAACCCCGCGTGGCGGCGGCTTTGACATAGTTCTGGTCAAACACCTCGATGGTGCTCAGGCGCATCAGGCGAATCACTTCCGTGGTCGGGGCGACGGCCAGCGTCAGTACCGGCAACACCATATGGCGCACGGCGCTGACGATCATCTCATGACGCCACACTGAATCGGACAGCCAGGCGTCAATAATGGCAAAACCCGTCACCGATTTCACCGTATAGAGCAGGTCGAAGCGGCCCGAGACCGGTAGCCAGCCCATCGTCAGCGAGAAGAAGAGCGTTAACAGCAGCGCCAGCCAGAATACCGGGATGGAGAAGCCTAACAGGGCGAGGGCGCTGATGAACTTATCCTGCCATTTGTTGCGATAGATCCCGGCCAGCATACCCACGGGGATCCCCACCATCAGGGCAAAACCGAAGGCCAGAATGCACAGCTCCATCGTGGCCGGAAAAACCTCTTTCAACTGGTCGGAGATAAGCTGCCCGTTGATGCTGGACACCCCGAAATCCCAGTGCAGCAGACCGTTAAACCAGAACAGCCAGGCATCCCACAACGATGAGCCCTGAAGCGGGGCGTGCGGCGTAAAATAGCTCAGGCTGAAACCGACAAAGGTCAGCAGAAAGAGCGTCACCAGCAGCAGCAGGAGTCGGCGCAAGGTAAAAATAATCATGGTTTTTTCACCTCTTGTTCTTTTTCGCGCGAGACGCCCGCGAACGAGGCATTGCCGAACGGACTCAGCACCAGACCTTTAATATCATAGCGATAGGCCTGGAGACGCAGGGAAGAGGCCAGCGGCAGCACGGGCAACTCCTCGGCGAGGATTTTCTGCGCTTCATCATAAGCATCGATGCGTGAGGCCAACTGTTGGGAAGAGAGCGCTTTTTGCAGCACGGCGTCAAACTCCCGGTTACACCAGTGAGCGTAGTTGGTCTGCGAGTTGATCGCCGCACAACTCAGCAGCGGCCGGAAGAAACTGTCCGGGTCGTTACTGTCGGTGGCCCAACCGGTCAGGGTAAGATCGTGATTCATGTCCATCAGGCGCGCCTCCTGGAAACGGCCCTCAACCGGCACGATGATCACCTTGACGCCCACCTGTGCCATATCTGCCTGCAACAGTTCGGCCGTTTTCAGCGGGCTCGGGTTCCACGCCTGGGAACTGGTCGGCACCCAAAGCTGGAGGGTGAGGTTTTCCGCGCCCAGCGCTTTCAATTGTTCGCGTGCTTTTGCCGGATTGTATTCCGTAATTTTAGCTTCACCGTCGTAGGCCCACGAGGCGCGCGGTAAAATAGAGGCCGCGGTTTCCGCCGTGCCGTAGTAGATCGACTGCATCAGACGCTGGTTGTTAATCGCCAGCGCCAGGGCATGACGGACGGCAGGGTTATTCAACGGCGGCTTATCCGTGTTAAAGGCCAGATAAGCGATGTTCATTCCCGGGCGTAGCGTCAGACGCAGACGCGGATCGTCACGCAAAATAGTGAGCTGGCTGGCGGCAGGCCAGGCGAGCACGTCACATTCCCCGGTGAGCAGTTTTGAGAGACGTCCCGTTCCGCCGGAGCCGAGGTCAACCACCACCTGCGGCATCAGCGGCGTGCCGCGCCAGAAATGTTCATGACGCTGCAGGCGTATATATTGCCCCGCGCGGTATTCAGCCAGCTGGAACGGACCGGTGCCCACCGGCTGGCGATCGAGCAACTCCTGGCGATCTTTTTTCGCAAGCTGCGACGCATATTCAGCAGACATGACGGACGCATAGTGGGTCGCCAGATGCCAGAGGAAGGAGGCATCCGGGCGCGTTAGCGTAAATTCAACCGTTCGGTTATCCAGCTTACGCACGCTCTTAACCGTGTCGGCAAACTGCAGACTGTCGAAGTAAGGGAAATGATCTCCATTGACGTTATGCCACGGATGATTGCGATTAAAGATCCGCTGGAAGGTAAAGACCACATCGTCCGCATTCAGCTTGCGCGTGGGGGTAAACCACGGCGTGCGCTGAAACGCGACATCATTGCGCAGGTGGAAGCGGTAGGTTGCACCGTTGTCCAGCACTTCCCAGCTTTCCGCAAGCTCAGGGACCAGACGGTAGGTGTACGGGTCGACATCAAGTAGACGGTCATACAATTGCGCGGCAAGCGTATCGACAATCAGGCCGCTGCCCGCTTTTTGCGGGTTGAAGGTATCCACCTGGCCGCTCACGCAATAGACGAAGCCACTGTCACGGATGTCAGGCTGCGAAGTCTGCCCCGGCGCGGCAAAAGCCATGCTGCTGAACAGACCGAGTGCAAAAAAGGACGATAAAACCAGACGCATAATTTTTAAGGTTTTTAGGTTCGATCTGCAAAGTGTATCGCACTTACGCCTGCTTCGTAAAAATGTCTGCGGGTAAGTGCCGATATTGTCAGCGCATTTGATGCTTTTTGAGCAATGCCCGTAACTGATGGTAGGTCAGACCCAGGAGTTCAGCCGCCCGTTTCTGGTTATATTTCGCCGTCTTCAGGCTTTGCTCCAGCAATTGTTGTTCCTGGTCGTGCTGGAACTGACGTAAATCAAGAGGGAGGGCGGGGGCGTGGTCAGACGATGAGGGGGCGGTGACCGGCGGCGCATGACGCTGAAAAGGATCGATAATGATGTTATCCAGTTCCGCCTCGCTGCTGCCGTGGCGGTAGACAGAGCGCTCCACGACGTTTTTCAGTTCGCGAATATTTCCCGGCCAGTGATAGGCCAGTAGCGTCTCCTTTGCATAATCGCTGAAGCCGGGGAACAGAGGCAGGCCGAGCTCGCGGCACATCTGAATCGCAAACTGGTCTGCGAGCAGCATAATGTCACTTCTTCGCTCGCGCAGGGGGGGAAGCTGAACAACGTCAAAGGCCAGGCGGTCGAGCAGATCGGCTCTGAATTTCTCCTCCGCGACCCTCTCCGGCAGATTGGCGTTGGTGGCGCACACCAGACGCACGTTAACCTGCAGCGGCTGGCTACCGCCGACGCGCTCCAGTTCGCCATACTCAATGACGCGCAGCAGTTTTTCCTGCACCAGCATGGGCGCGGTGGCGAGTTCATCAAGAAACAGCGTACCGCCGTCGGCGCGCTCAAACCGTCCCGGATGGCGCTTCTGGGCGCCGGTAAAGGCGCCTGCTTCGTGGCCGAAAAGCTCTGTATCGAGCAGGTTTTCATTTAGCGCCGCGCAGTTTAACGAGATAAAGGGGCCGTCCCAGCGTCCGGATAAATAGTGCAGGCGGTTGGCAATCAGTTCCTTACCCGTGCCGCGCTCGCCGATAATCAGCACCGGCTTGTTGAGCGGTGCAAGACGAGACACTTGTTCCAGCACCTCCAGAAAGCTGTTTGCTTCCCCGAGTAAATTGTCTTTGTATCCAGCCATGATGAAATTAACCACTCCTTAGCGATATTCACCAGGTCAGCATAGTTCTTCATTGCGTATAAATCAAACACATCAAGCAAAATCAATAGGATAAAAAACTGGCACGGGAATTGTATTATCTCAACAGCAGGGCATTGCCCGACCACAGAAATAAGAGGATTTTTATTATGGGTATTTTTTCTCGTTTTGCCGACATCGTGAACGCCAACATCAACTCACTGCTGGAAAAGGCGGAAGACCCGCAGAAGCTGGTGCGTCTGATGATTCAGGAGATGGAAGACACGCTGGTTGAAGTGCGTTCTACCTCTGCTCGCGCGCTTGCTGAGAAAAAACAGTTAACGCGCCGGATTGAGCAGGCTACCGCCCAGCTCAATGAATGGCAGGAAAAAGCGGAACTCGCCCTGCGTAAAGATAAAGAAGATCTGGCTCGTGCGGCGCTGATTGAAAAACAGAAGCTGACGGACATGGTCGCGACGCTTGAGCATGAAGTGACGCTGGTGGATGACACCCTCACCCGCATGAAAAAAGAGATTGGTGAGCTCGAAAACAAACTGAGCGAAACCCGCGCACGTCAGCAGGCGCTGTCGCTGCGTCATCAGGCGGCAAGCTCTTCCCGCGACGTACGCCGTCAGCTGGACAGCGGCAAGCTGGATGAGGCCATGGCGCGATTTGAGTCTTTTGAGCGTCGCATCGATCAGATGGAAGCGGAAGCAGAAAGCCACAGCATCGGGAAGCAAAAGTCACTGGATCAACAGTTTGCCGACCTGAAAGCGGACGATGAAATCAGCGAGCAGCTGGCGGCATTGAAAGCCAAAATGAAGCAAGATAACCAATAATACTGTTGCGGCACCTGAGCGTGCCGCTATGCATCCTAAGACAAGGAGTACACATGAGCGCGCTTTTTCTGGCCATTCCCCTGACGATTTTCGTGCTGTTTGTTTTGCCGATTTGGCTATGGCTGCACTACAGCAACCGTTCTTCACAAGGCGATCTTTCCCAGAGTGAACAGCAACGTCTTGCGCAGCTTACCGAACAGGCGAATAAGATGCGTGACCGCATTCAGGCGCTGGAAGCGATCCTGGATGCAGAACATCCAAACTGGAGGGATCGTTAATGACCGGACTGAATCTGAACAAAAAGTTGTGGCGAATCCCACAGCAGGGGATGGTGCGTGGCGTTTGTGCCGGGCTGGCACACTATCTTGACGTTCCGGTAAAACTGGTTCGTGTGGTGACGGTACTGTCTATTTTCTTCGGTCTGGCGTTTATCACGTTCGTGGCATACATCGTACTGTCGTTTGTCCTTGATCCCATGCCCGACGGAGAACTGGTCGCAGAAAGTGCACCAACCAGTAACGATCTTCTGAATGCGGTTGACGAGCAACTGGCCGCAGGGGAGAAGCGGTTGCGTGAAATGGAACGTTATGTCACGTCGGATACCTTTACGCTGAGAAGTCGTTTTCGTCAGCTTTAAGAGAGAATTTATATGAAGCAAAACTGGCAACAGGCCGGTCAGAAGGTAAAACCCGGCCTGAAAATCGCAGGTAAGCTGGTTCTGATGACGGCATTACGTTACGGCCCGGCAGGTGTGGCGGGTTGGGCGATCAAATCTGTTGCCCGTAAGCCGGTCAGAATGTTGCTGGCCGTAGCGCTCGAACCAATGCTGCAAAAAGTGGCAAAACGGCTATCGCGCCGTTACTTATCCCGCTAATTCACACGCGCGTCAGCCCCTACTTTCCCAGAGAAGGGCTGGCGCCGTCTCAAACATTTCCCTCCCTTTAATGTGCTTTCTTTGCGGCAGCTCACAATACTGAGCAGACCCGCTTTGGAATTGCGTTTTTCAGCCTCCCGCTTCGTTGACAGATATTTTTCATGGGAGTAGATTGCCCTTCGTGGGACCGCTACCATGGAAAATAAAGTGAACGCAAAAATTAAAAAACTTATCAATCATATCTACGGTGAATCATTTTCTGACGCACATTTAGACGTGTTATTATCAAAGCTTGAGCAAGCCGCTATTGATATTACAGAAAAGCGCAAATCAGGCTGGGGTGAAAAAGATGTTGTCCTGATTACTTACGCCGATCAGTTCTCCGCGAAAGGGGAGAAAGCGTTGCCGGTGCTTACCCGCTTTTATAATGAATGGCTTGCCCGCACGTTTTCCCATGTCCATCTTTTACCTTTTTATCCGTGGTCCTCTGATGACGGATTTTCCGTTATTGATTACCACAGCGTCGCGCCTGAAACCGGAAGCTGGCAGGATATTGCTGAATTAAAACAGTCTGCCAGCTTAATGTTTGACTTCGTGTGCAACCATATGTCAGCAAAAAGTGAATGGTTTGCTAATTATCTTGCGCAGAAGCCGGGCTTTGACGATTTCTTTATTTCTGTCGATCCTGAAACTGATTTATCTGCCGTGACGCGTCCTCGTGCATTACCGCTGCTGACGCCATTTAAGCTGCATGATGGAAGCGTGCGTCATCTTTGGACCACGTTCAGTGATGACCAGATCGATCTCAACTTCGCCTCGCCTCAGGTACTGATTGCGATGGTTGACGTACTGCTCCATTACCTGGCGGAAGGGGCGCGTTACATTCGCCTCGACGCCGTTGGGTTTATGTGGAAGATTCCAGGAACCAGCTGCATCCATCTTGAGCAGACACACTGCCTTATCCAGCTTTTCCGTGCGATTACCGATTCTGTGGCACCCGGCACGGTGATCATTACCGAGACAAACGTCCCGCATAAAGACAATATCTCGTACTTCGGTGATGGTGAAAATGAAGCTCAGATGGTCTATCAGTTCTCCTTGCCACCGCTGGTGCTGCATGCTGTTCATCGTCAGGATGTAAAAGCACTTTGCCAGTGGGCGGGTTCGCTGGCGCTGCCTTCAACAAAAACGACCTGGTTCAACTTCCTGGCGTCTCATGACGGTATCGGCCTGAACCCGTTACGCGGCATTCTTCCGGAGTCAGAAATACTGTCACTGGTTGAAAAACTTCAGCAGGAAGGGGCGCTGGTTAACTGGAAAAATAATCCTGACGGAACGCGCAGTCCTTACGAAATCAATGTGACCTATCTGGACGCATTAAGCTCGCAAGACAGCCCGGATGATGAACGTATTGCGCGGTTTATTCTGGCGCATGCTGTACTGCTGAGTTTCCCGGGTGTACCTGCCGTATATATTCAAAGCATTCTTGGCTCGCGTAACGATTATGAAGGCGTTGAACGCCTCGGCTATAACCGCGCGATAAACCGCAAGAAATACACCGCCGGTCAGGTTGACCTTGAGCTCAATAATAAACAAAGCATTCGCCATAAAATCTATTCCCGTTTAAGCGAGTTTATTGCTATTCGTCGTGGAGAACGCGCATTTCATCCTGATGCTCAGGCAATGTTTGAATCACTTGATGAACAGATTCTTAAAATTGTTCGCGTGGCTGATAATGGTGAAAGAATTACCGCGCTATTTAATTTTAGTCATAACGTTCATACCGTTTACGAGAAAGTACTTTCCGGTGTGGAATTGCTATCAGGACAGGCTATTGACGGTACGGAACTGACCCTCAATCCATGGCAGGTTATGTGGATTAAAGAAAACTAAAAAAGGACCCTTAAATGAAAATGCCCAAAATTGTGCTGTTATCAGCACTGGTTTCGTGCGCCCTGTTATCAGGCTGTAAGGATGATAAAACGTCTGCTGTGACCATTGATTTTATGCACTCTTCAGTAGAGCAGGAGCGTCAGGCGGTTATTACGAAACTGATCGAGAAATTTGAAAAAGAGAACCCTGGCATCACGGTGAAACAGGTGCCTGTGGAAGAAGACGCCTACAACACCAAGGTGATTACGCTCGCGAGAACCGGGGCGCTGCCTGAGGTGATTGAAGTCAGCCATGATTACGCAAAAGTCATGGATAAGGAACAGCTGCTGGATCGCAAAGCGATAGGCGAAGCCATTAAAGCGGTAGGCGAAAACACCTTCTATGACGGGATCCTGCGCGTAGTCCGTACCGAAGACGGTACCGCCTGGACGGGCGTGCCAATGAGTGCCTGGCTGTCCGGCGTCTGGTATCACAAAGATGTGCTGGCTTCTGCGAGTATTGAGGAGCCCCACAACTGGGAACAACTGCTGAAGGCCAGTGAGAAACTTAACGACCCGGCCAAAAAACATTACGGCATTGCGCTGCCTACCGCGGAAAGCGTCATGACCGAGCAGGCATTCTCCCAGTTTGCACTTTCCGGCGGCGCGAACGTTTTTGATGCCTACGGGAACGTCGAAATCGATACCCCTGAGATGGCGAAAGCGCTCTCTTTTTATAAAGCGCTGGCCGCGACCACCATGCCGGGCTCGAACGACGTCATGGAGATCAAAGATGCCTTCATGAACGGTTCCGCACCGATGGCGGTTTATTCCACCTACATCCTGCCTGCGGTATTCCAGGATGGAAACCCTGCCAATCTTGGCTTCGTGGTCCCTACCGAAAAGACCTCTGCAGTCTACGGCATGATCACATCGCTGACGATCACCACGGGGCAATCTGAAGATGAAACGCAGGCGGCTGAAAAGTTTGTGACGTGGATGGAGCAGGCTCAAAACGCAACCGACTGGGTCATGATGTCGCCTGGTGCGGCGTTGCCGGTGAACAAGCTGGTGGTAGGTACGGATACCTGGAAAAACAACGAGGTCATTAAAGCGTTTGGGCAACTGCCTTATGAGCTGATTGCTCAGTTCCCAAATGTGCAGGTGTTTGGCGCAGTGGGCGACAAAAACTTCACCCGCATGGGCGATGTCACCGGATCCGGCATTATCAGTTCCATGGTGCATAACGTCACGGTGGGTAAGCAAGATCTCAACGCCACGCTCAGCAATAGCCAGAAGCGACTGGCTGACCTGATTTCACAACGATAGGAGCGCTTTGCGGAAGGAAATTATGAAGACGTTGTTTTCTGGTCGATCAGATATGCCTTTCGCCATGCTGCTGTTGGCCCCCAGCCTGATTTTGCTGGGGGGCCTGGTGGCCTGGCCAATGATTTCCAATATTGAAATCAGTTTCTTACGACTGCCGCTTAACCCGCGCATTAGCGCTGTGTTTGTTGGGCTGGACAATTACATTCGCATCCTCAGTGATGCGGCATTCTGGCACTCGCTGTGGATGACGTTCTGGTACACGGCGCTGGTGGTGATGGGCAGCACCGGGCTGGGGCTGGCCGTGGCGATCTTCTTTAATCGCGAATTTCGGATGCGCAAAACGGCACGTTCACTGGTGATTTTATCCTACGTGACGCCGTCTATTTCCCTGGTGTTTGCCTGGAAATATATGTTCAACAACGGCTACGGCATTGTGAACTACCTGGGCGTTGATCTGCTGCACCTTTATGACCAGGCACCGCTGTGGTTCGACAACCCCGGCAGTAGCTTTGTGTTGGTCGTGCTGTTCGCCATCTGGCGCTACTTCCCGTACGCCTTCATTTCATTCCTGGCGATTTTGCAGACCATCGACAAATCGTTGTACGAAGCCGCAGAGATGGACGGGGCTAACGCCTGGCAGCGTTTTCGTATCGTGACGTTGCCCGCCATCATGCCAGTGCTGGCTACGGTGGTGACGCTGCGAACCATCTGGATGTTCTACATGTTTGCGGATGTCTACCTGCTGACCACGAAGGTCGATATTTTAGGCGTCTATCTCTATAAAACTGCATTCGCATTCAATGACTTGGGTAAAGCAGCAGCGATTTCTGTAGTGCTGTTTGTGATCATCTTCGCTGTGATTCTGCTGACCAGAAAAAGGGTAAACCTCAATGGCAACAAATAAACGCGTACTTAGCCGTATTGGTTTTTATCTGGGGCTGGCGGTATTTCTGATCATCACGCTGTTCCCGTTCTTCGTGATGCTGATGACGTCGTTTAAGAGCGCGAAAGAGGCTATATCGCTGCACCCGACCATTTTGCCGCAGGCGTGGACGCTTCAGCATTATGTCGACATCTTTAACCCGCTGATCTTCCCGTTTGTGGATTACTTCCGCAACAGCATGGTGGTATCGCTGACCTCGTCGGTGATTGCGGTGTTCCTTGGCACGCTGGGGGCTTACGCCTTGTCCAAACTGCGTTTTAAAGGACGCACGACGATCAATGCGAGCTTCTACACCGTTTATATGTTCTCCGGGATTTTGCTGGTGGTGCCGCTGTTCAAGATCATCACAGCGCTCGGCATTTATGACACGGAGCTGGCGCTGATCATCACCATGGTGACCCAGACATTACCTACGGCAGTATTCATGCTGCGCAGCTATTTCGACACCATCCCGGACGAAATAGAAGAGGCCGCGATGATGGATGGTCTGAACCGCCTGCAAATCATCTTCCGCATTACCGTACCGCTGGCGATTTCCGGACTCGTGTCGGTGTTTGTTTACTGCTTCATGGTGGCATGGAACGACTACCTGTTTGCCTCCATTTTCCTGTCCAGCGCCAGCAACTTTACGCTGCCGGTCGGGCTGAACACGCTCTTCAGCACACCAGATTATATCTGGGGTCGCATGATGGCGGCATCGCTGGTGACGGCGCTTCCGGTGGTCATCATGTACGCACTTTCTGAACGTTTTATTAAAAGTGGTTTGACCGCCGGTGGCGTTAAGGGCTGAGGCGGCCAATTTTTTATCAGGAGCAAGATATGAAAAAGTTAGTTGCGACAGCGCCTCGCGTGGCGGCGCTCGTGGAATATGAAGATCGTGTTGTGGAAGCACATGAAGTGAAAATTCGTGCCCGTTTTGGTGCACCAAAACACGGTACCGAAGTTGTGGATTTCCGTGCGGCAAGCCCGTTTATTGATGAAGAGTTCAACGCGGAGTGGCAGATGTTTACGCCGCGTGAAGAGGGCGCTGCGCGCGGTATCGAATTCGGTAAATTCCAGCTGGGGAACATGATCGTCGGCGACATTATTGAATGCGGTGCTGACGTAACGGAATACCAGCCAGGCGACAGCGTCTGTTGCTATGGTCCGCTGCAGGAGACGGTCATTGTCAATGCGGTTAACAACTACAAGCTGCGCAAAATGCCGCAGGGCGCATCCTGGAAAAACGCTGTTTGCTACGATCCGGCGCAGTTCGCCATGAGCGGCGTGCGTGATGCCAATGTCCGTGTAGGCGACTTTGTGGTGGTGGTCGGTCTGGGCGCCATCGGACAGATTGCCATACAGCTGGCAAAAAAAGCCGGTGCGTCAGTGGTCATCGGTGTCGATCCTATCGAGCACCGCTGTGAGATCGCTCGCCGTCATGGCGCAGATCACTGTCTGAACCCAATCGGTACCGATGTGGGTCTGGAAATTAAAAAGCTGACCGGCAAGCAGGGCGCGGACGTGATCATCGAGACCAGCGGTTTTGCGGATGCGCTGCAGTCTGCGCTGCGTGGACTTGCCTACGGCGGCACCATCTCATACGTTGCGTTCGCTAAGCCATTTGCTGCGGGTTTCAACCTCGGCCGCGAAGCACACTTCAATAACGCGAAGATTGTTTTCTCCCGCGCCTGCAGCGAACCCAACCCGGACTACCCGCGCTGGAGCCGCAAGCGTATCGAAGAGACCTGCTGGGAATTGCTGATGAACGGTTATCTCAACTGTGACGATCTGATTGACCCGGTCGTGACCTTCACCTCCAGCCCGGAAAGCTACATGAAGTATGTCGATCAGCATCCGGAACTCAGTATCAAAATGGGCGTCACTTTTTAAGCTAAGGACAGCAAATCATGAAAATCGCAACGCAAAACCAGGCCTTTTTCCCAGCCAACATCATGGAAAAATTCGAATACATCAAAGCGATGGGGTTTGATGGCTACGAAATTGACGGCAAACTGCTGGTCGAAAACCTCGAGGAAGTGAAAGCGGCTATTAAAGCCACGGGTCTGCCGGTGACGACGGCATGTGGCGGATACGATGGCTGGATCGGTGATTTTATCGAAGAACGTCGTCTCAACGGGCTACAGCAGATTGAACGCATTCTGCAAGCCCTGGCGGAAGTGGGTGGAAAGGGCATTATCGTGCCTGCGGCCTGGGGAATGTTTACCTTCCGTTTGCCGCCAATGACCTCCCCACGCAGCCTGGACGGCGACCGCAAAGCGGTAAGAGCGTCGCTGCGCTGGCTGGATGAGGTTGCTGCACGCACCGGTACGACCGTCTACCTGGAACCGCTGAACCGCTACCAGGATCATATGATCAATACCCTGGCAGACGCGCGTCGTTATATCGAAGAGAACGATCTCAAGCACGTGCAGATCATCGGTGATTTCTATCATATGAACATTGAAGAAGACTCGCTGACGGATGCGCTGCATCAGAACCGCGATCTGCTGGGGCATGTGCATATTGCTGATAACCACCGCTATCAGCCGGGCAGCGGCAGCCTCGATTTCGCCAGCCTGTTCGATCAGCTGCGTGCCGATAACTACCAGGGTTATGTGGTGTATGAGTGCCGCGTTCGCGCCGACAATCCGGCTCAGGCTTATCAGGACTCACTCACTTATTTGCGTGAATGCTAAGGATGACGAGCGTGATGAGTGCTACTACACCTTCGCCTCTGCGCGTCGCCATTATTGGCGCCGGGCAGGTCGCGGACAAAGTGCATGCCTCGTATTACGCCACGCGCAGTGATGTTCACATGGTGGCTGTCATGGACAGCCGCCTTGAGCAGGCACAGGCGTTCGCGGAACGTTATGCTATTCCATCGGCATGGCAGGACGCTCACGAGATGTTGCAAACGGTGAAGCCGGACGTGGTGAGCGTCTGTTCGCCTAACCGGTTCCATTTTGAACATGTGATGGCGGCCCTCGAAGCGGGGTGTCATGTGATGTGTGAAAAACCCCCGGCGATGACGCCGCAACAGGCCGACCAGATGCGCATCGCGGCGCGTAAAGCAGGCAAAGTGCTGGCCTATGATTTTCACCACCGCTTTGCCCTGGATACCCAGCAACTGCGAGAGGCGGTAATGAATGGCACGCTCGGTGAAGTTTACTTCACATCGGCGCAGGCGGTGCGGCGGTGCGGTGTGCCGGGGTGGGGCGTGTTTACCAACAAATCATTACAGGGTGGCGGACCGCTGATTGATATCGGCATTCATATGCTTGATGCCGCCATGTATGTCCTGGGTTTCCCTGCGGTAAAGCGTGTGACCGCGCACAGCTTTCAGAGGCTGGGAAACCGCAAAAGCACCGGCCAGTTTGGCGAGTGGGATCCTACGCAATACACCGTTGAGGATGCCCTGTTTGGCACGATTGAATTCTGTAACGGCGGCATTCTGCGTCTGGACACCTCCTTTGCGCTTAACATCCGCGAGCAGTCCATCATGAATGTCGCTTTCTGCGGCGAAAAAGCGGGAGCAACGCTGTTCCCGGCGCACATCTATAACGACGAAGCCGGGGCGTTAGTCACCCTCGCGCAGCGTGAAGAGGCTGATGACCAGCGACATTTACGCAGTATGGATGCCTTCGTACGCCATGTGCAGGGAGAGCCCGTCATGATCGCGGATGCAGAACAGGGCCTGGTTATTCAGCAGCTTGTCGCCGCGCTTTATGAATCAGCAGAAACAGGGGAATGCGTGACATTATGCTGAACGTGTCTGTCTTAACCGATCCGGGCTTTTGTCCTCACAGCCTGAATAAATACGCCTCTGTTATGGCCTGCGGCAATGGCTACATGGGCATTCGTGCTGCGCATGAAGAAGATTACACCCTGCAAACCAGAGGCATGTACCTTGCGGGTCTGTATCATCGTGCGGGACGCAACGAAACCACCGAGCTCGTCAATCTGCCCGATATCACGGGCATTGATGTTGAGCTGGATGGCGTCAATTTCACCCTCCTTGCAGGGGAGATTCTGGCGTGGCAGCGCGAGCTGGCCTTTGCCAACGGCGAGCTGCATCGTCGCGTTGTCTGGCGTTCGCCCGACGGAAACCGTTACCGGCTGGAAAGCCGTCGTTTTGTGTCGCTGGACCAGTTGCCTCTGGTGGCCATGCAGCTTTCGATCACACCGCTTGATGCTGCTTCGCAGGCCGTGCTGAAAACCGGTATTGATGCAACGCAAACGAACAGCGGCAGACAGCATCTGGATGAAATCTCGGTCAGAGTCTTTGACCAGCACTACATGCAGGGCGTGTATGAAACGCAGGACCGGGCGTCAGATGTCGTCGTTTCGGCGTTTTGTCAGCTCTCAACGAAGAGCGACAGCTGTTTTACCGCCAAAAATCGTCGTCTCAACGTGCACCATTCCCTGACGATTGCGCAGGGTGACACTGTCACGCTTGAAAAAATTGTCTGGGTAACCCACCGCAGTGACAAAGCGCTTTCGCAGGAGTCTTTCGCTCGCAACGCGCTGGCCGATCTCAAAGTCTGCGCAGCAAGAGGCTACGACGCCTTGCTGGAAAGTTCAGCGTATGCCTGGAAAGCCGTCTGGCGTGACGCTCGTGTGGAAGTGACGTCTGCGGAACCTCAGGATCAGATGGCGCTGGATTATGCGGTCTGGCACCTGACCACGATGACGCCTGCCCAAGACGAGCGAAGCAGTATCGCCGCGAAAGGGCTGACGGGAGAGGGGTATAAAGGTCATGTATTCTGGGATACCGAAATATTCCTGCTGCCTTTCCATCTCTTTACTCGCCCGCAGATTGCCCGCAGCCTGCTGCGTTATCGCTGGCTTAATCTCGCTGGCGCCCGGGAGAAAGCCCGTCGTAACGGCTGGCCCGGCGCGTTGTTCCCATGGGAAAGCGCGGCGAGTGGGGAGGAAGAAACGCCAGAGTTCGCGGCGATCAACATCCGTACCGGGATACGCCAGAAGGTGGCCTCCGCGCTTGCTGAGCATCACATCGTGGCAGATATCGCCTGGGCCGTCGTCGCTTACTGGCAGGCGACACATGATGATGCCTTTATGCGTAATGAGGGTCTGACGCTGCTGATGGAAACCGCCTCGTTCTGGATGGGACGCGCAACGGAAATCAATGGTCGTCTCGAAATCCATGACGTAATAGGGCCGGATGAATACACCGAGCATGTGAATAACAATGCCTACACCAACTATCTGGCCTGGCACAACGTTGCCTGTGCCCGTCAGTTTATGGCGATGTTTGGGCGTGAAGATGCGCGTTTTACGGAGAATGCCACGCAGTTCCTGGAGCGCTTATGGCTGCCAGAGGCCGATGCAGAGGGTGTTATCCCGCAGGATGACTCCTTCATGTCAAAACCTGCCATTGATCTGACCCGCTATAAAGCCAAAGCGGGTAAGCAGACGATTCTGCTCGATTATTCCCGTGCGGAAGTGAACGAGATGCAGATCCTGAAACAGGCCGATGTGGTGATGCTTAACTACCTGCTGCCGGAACGGTTTACGCCGCAGCAGTGTGCCGCCAATCTGGCGTTTTATGAGCCACGCACGATCCATGATTCGTCATTGAGCAAAGCCATTCACGGGATTGTTCTCGCGCGCTGCGGTGACACGCAGGGGGCCTATGCCTTCTGGCGTGATGGCATCGGCATTGATTTGGGTGACGATCCGCACAGCAGTGATGAAGGGATACATGCTGCCGCCACCGGTGCGATCTGGTCTGGCGCGGTTCAGGGGTTTGCTGGCCTACAAATTATCGAAGGGGAACTGCAGCTTGCGCCGAAACTGCCTGCTCACTGGCAGAAACTGGCATTCCCACTGCGGTGGCGCAACGCAACCCTGCATTTCACCTATGAAAACGAGGTGTTAACCATTGAAACGACGGCACCTGCCACGCTAACGCTGTGGGGCAAAACGCTACATGTGTCGGCGCGAAAAGTTATCACCCGTAAGGACTTTCTTGCATCTGAAAATGGGACCGCTACCACGGAGGGGCACCATGGCGCTTAAGGCTGTTGTATTCGATCTGGACGGTGTGATCACCGATACCGCACACCTCCACTTTCTGGCCTGGCGAGCCGTGGCGGAGGAAATTGGCATCACCTTCGACGAAGTCTTTAACGAACAGCTGAAGGGAATAAGCCGTATGGATTCTCTTCTGCGCATTCTGAAGCATGGCGGAAAAGAGGGGATGTTTAGCGATGAGCAGTGCCTTGCGCTTGCGACGAAAAAAAACGCGCGTTATGTCCAGTCGCTGGCATCGCTGACGCAGGATTCGCTGCTTCCGGGGATTCGAGACGTGCTGGCGGAGATCCGTGCAGCGAAAGTCAAAATTGGGCTCGCGTCCGTATCGCTCAATGCCCCGGGGATTTTGCACGCGCTGGGCATAGATCAGGCATTCGATTTTTGCGCGGATGCTTCCCGCATTCACCGCTCAAAGCCAGACCCGGAGATCTTTCTCGCCGCCTGTGCCGGTCTGGATGTACGTCCTGAAGAGGCTATCGGCATTGAAGATGCCGCTGCGGGCGTTCAGGCAATCAACGCCGCAGGGATGTTGTCGGTAGGGATTGGGCCTGGCCTTAACCATGCAGGATTACAACTTCATTCAACGCAGGAACTGACCTGGACATGCCTGACTGAATTCTGGGCAACCCGGCGTATTGATAAGGAATAAATTATGGCTCAACTGTCTCTAAAACATATCCAGAAAATCTACGATAACCAGGTCCATGTGGTTAAAGATTTCAACCTCGAAATAGAAGACAAAGAATTCATTGTGTTCGTTGGTCCATCGGGATGTGGTAAATCCACGACCCTGCGCATGATTGCCGGGCTGGAGGAGATCAGCGCCGGTGAGCTGATCATTGACGGGGTCTGCATGAATGATGTCCCCGCTAAATCTCGCGATATCGCGATGGTCTTCCAGAACTACGCGCTTTACCCGCATATGACGGTCTACGACAACATGGCGTTTGGCCTGAAAATGCAAAAAATAGCGCCTGCGGTGATTGAGGAGCGTGTTAACTGGGCGGCGCAGATTTTGGGGTTACGTGATTATCTCAAGCGTAAGCCAGGCGCACTGTCCGGTGGTCAGCGCCAGCGCGTGGCGTTAGGCCGGGCGATCGTGCGTGAAGCCGGTGTCTTCCTGATGGATGAACCGCTGTCCAACCTTGATGCCAAGCTTCGCGTACAGATGCGTGCTGAAATCAGCAAGCTGCACCAGAAGCTTAATACCACCATGATTTATGTTACGCACGACCAGACGGAAGCCATGACGATGGCCACCCGCATCGTGATCTTAAAAGACGGCATCATTCAGCAGGTCGGGGCGCCGAAGCAAGTGTACAACGAGCCGGCCAATATGTTTGTCGCAGGGTTCATTGGCTCACCGGCGATGAACTTCATTCGGGGCGCTATCGACGATCGTTATTTCGTCACGGAAACGTTGCGTCTGGAGATCCCTGAAGACAAGCTGGCCGAACTGAATGCGCAAGGTTACCAGCGTAAAGCGGTCGTCTTCGGTATCCGTCCGGAAGACATTCTTACCCTGCAGAGCAGCGGAGAAGACATCACGGCGAAAGTCAGCGTGGCTGAACTGACCGGCGCTGAATTTATGCTTTATGCCACCGTAGGGGGGCATGAACTGGTTGTCCGTGCAGGTGCAGCGAATGACTACGTCGCCGGAGATAATATTGGCATCCAGTTCGATATGAATAAGTGCCATTTCTTCGACGCTGATACGGAAGCGGCTATTAGATAAGAAAGGTGTTTGCCGGAAATGCAAATTTCCGGTTTTTTTGTTGGTTAATTAGAAAGGGAATATCTCATGAGTACTCTACTAAAAAGTGCTGCGCTCGTTCTGTGCGCAGGGGTTAGCTGTGCGCAAGCGGCAGAAACTGCGAAACAGTGGGAATTTAATATCGGGGCCATGTATGAAATTGAAAACGTCGAAGGTCAGGGCGACGATAAAGATGGATTATATGAACCTTCCGTGTGGTTTAATGCGACCTGGGATGCCTGGACAATTTCTCTGGCGATGTATCAGGAAGGGCCCGTTGATTACAGCAGCATGACGCGCGGAACCTATTTTGACCGTCCGGAATTTGAATTACGCTATCGCTTTATTGGAACCGATGATTTTACTTTTGGTCTGACCGGCGGCTTCCGTAATTATGGTTATCACTTTAAAGATGAGCACGGTGCCAAAGACGGCAGCGCAAATATGCAGCGCTACAAAGTACAGCCAGACTGGGATATTAAATTAACCGATGACTGGCGCTTTAGTGGCTGGCTTGCTATGTATCAGTTTGCTAACGATCTGGAAAAAACCGGTTATGCTGACAGCCGTGTTGAGACCGAAACGGGCTTTACCTGGACAATCAATGAAACCGTCTCCGCCAAAGTAAATTACTATTTAGAGCGCGGTTTCAATATGGACAGCTCACGTAATAACGGCGAGTTTTCCACGCAGGAAATTCGTGCCTATCTGCCTGTTTCGTTGGGCCAGACAACCTTAACGCCTTACACCCGCCTGGGTCTTGACCGCTGGTCAAACTGGGACTGGCAGGACGATCCGTCGCGTGAAGGGCATGATTTCAACCGCCTGGGTATGCTGTATGCCTATGACTTCAACAACGGTTTATCCATGACGCTGGAATATGCGTATGAATGGGAAAACCACGATGAGGGCGAGAGCGACCGCTTCCACTATGCGGGCGTAGGTGTGAATTACGCGTTCTGATACATCACTTACCAGGGGCGATCCGCCCCTGGTTTTAGCGCAGAGAAGCCGCTAATACAAAGTGGGTGTCGACAAGCACTTTTTGCGGGGCAGGTTGACCACTAATGCGCCTGAAGAGCAGATCGCAACTCTTTTCACCCAGCTTGCGAGTAGGGATATCAAACCCACCTGGCGCTGGCGTGAGAATGAGAGAGAGCATCGGGTCGCTGTATCCGGCTATCACGACCTGCTCAGGGATCATCAGATTTAACTCATCCGCAGCACGATAGAGGCTTAGCAACTTCATGCTGTCAGTGGCGAATACCGCATCAGGAGGAACTGGCGAGGATAATAATGTAATCGCCGCAGCGAGTGCACTCTCGCGGGTATAACCACCATCCATGATCCAGTCGGAATGAATAGCAATATTATGTTTTGCCAGACTGGCTTTATAGCCCGCCAGACGATCAATTGAAACGTGGTAATCAAGCGGTGCATGCAGACAGGCAATTTTCCGTCGCCCATTTTTAATGAAGTTATCCGTCAGCGTGGCGCTGTCATTAAAATTATCCGTATCGACGGAATAGATATTCTGATAATCACCTTCCACTTTGCCAATGACGACGACGGGTACGCCATACGCATCCAGCGTGCTGAAAAAAGATTCATTTGCCGGTGAACTCAGCATGATGACGCCTTTGATCATCTTCTGCTTTATTTTGCTCACACATTTTAGCAGATCGTCTTCGCTGCTTTTGGATGTTTGCAAAATAACGTCAAAACCTTCTTCTTCCGCTTTTGTTGTAATCGCATGAAGAACATCAGAGAAAAAAGGGTTACCGGCTGTGGTTTTGGTCGAGCGGGTCGAAATAACCATAATGGCATCAAAGCCAGAAGAGGTCAGTGCGCGGGCCAGTTTGTTGGGCTGATAATTTAATTCGTCTATCGCCTTCAGCACTTTGTCACGTGCTTCGGGGGATATATTCGTTTGTTTATTCAGAACGCGGGATACGGTTGATTTCGATACGCCCGCAACCCGTGCGATATCATAGATGGTGGGTGACATACACCTTACTCACTCCGGACTGACAGCAATGCCGCTCATCTTACTGGAGAGAAAACGGCAATAGCAATAAATAAGAATTGATAATCAACGATCTGCCCCCATTTATTGTATTCTGAAGCCATGCATTCCAGGCTTCCGGGCAATGAAGGATGGCGATGAAGCGACTTAAGAACGAACTCAATTCACTGGTGAACCGCGGCGTTGACCGACATCTGCGCCTGGCCGTCACCGGGCTAAGCCGCAGCGGCAAGACGGCATTCATAACGGCGATGGTAAACCAGCTCCTGAACCTGCACGCCGGAGCGCGCCTGCCGTTGCTCAGCGCCGTAAGAGAAGAGCGTCTGCTGGGCGTTAAGCGCGTCCCTCAGCGCGATTTTGGTATTCCTCGTTTTACCTATGACGAAGGGTTGGCACAGCTCTACGGGGATCCGCCCACGTGGCCGACGCCGACGCGAGGTGTGAGTGAAATTCGCCTTGCGCTGCGTTTCCGCTCAAATGAATCCCTGATGCGCCACTTCAAGGATACCTCCACCCTGTATCTGGAAATCGTCGATTACCCGGGCGAATGGCTGCTCGATTTGCCGATGCTGGCACAGGACTACCTCAGCTGGTCCCGTCAGATGACAGGGTTGCTGCAGGGACAACGCGCTGCGTGGTCAACGAAATGGCGAGCGCTGTGTGAAGGCCTGGATCCGCTGGCACCAGCGGATGAAAACCGTCTGGCGGCGATTGCCGAGGCCTGGACGGACTATCTTCATCAGTGCAAACTGGAAGGGCTGCACTTCATCCAGCCGGGGCGTTTTGTCTTGCCGGGGGACTTAGCCGGAGCGCCCGCGCTGCAGTTCTTCCCCTGGCCAGATGTGGACGGCGCCGGTGAATCGAAGCTGGCTCAGGCCGGTAAACACACGAACGCCGGGATGCTGCGCGAGCGGTACAATTACTACTGCGAAAAAGTGGTCAAAGGATTTTATAAAAACTACTTCTTGCGTTTCGACCGCCAGATTGTGCTGGTAGATTGCCTGCAGCCGCTTAACAGCGGGCCGCAGGCATTTAACGATATGCGCCTCGCGCTGACCCAGCTGATGCAGAGTTTTCACTACGGGCAGCGGACGCTGTTCCGTCGTCTTTTCTCGCCGGTGATCGATAAGCTGCTGTTCGCGGCCACGAAAGCCGATCACGTGACGGTCGATCAGCATGCCAACATGGTTTCTCTGCTGCAGCAGCTGGTGCAGGATGCGTGGCAAAATGCCGCGTTTGAAGGGATTAGCATGGATTGTCTTGGGCTGGCCTCCGTGCAGGCGACGCAGAGCGGGCTCATTGATCTCAACGGCGAGAAAATACCGGCATTGCGCGGGAATCGCCTCAGCGACGGTGAGCCGCTTACGGTCTACCCGGGCGAAGTGCCTGCCAGGCTGCCGGGCCAGGCCTTCTGGCAGAGCCAGGGTTTCCAGTTTGAAGCCTTCCGCCCTCAGGCCATGAGCGTCGATCGGCCGTTACCACACATCCGTCTGGATGCGGCGCTGGAGTTTTTGATTGGAGATAAATTGCGATGACGGAACCGTTAAAACCACGCATAGATTTTACCGGAACGCTTGAGCAGGCGGATCGCGAAGCGTTTAAAACGGCGCAGACGTTCAGCGGTACGCAGGCAGAGAACTTTGCCCCGGCACTGCCGGACGATCCCGCGGTTGAGGAGGGGCCAGCGGAGGCGGTCGTGGAGGCCGCTTTGCGTCCAAAACGCAGTGTGTGGCGCAGAATGGTCACCGCCGGTCTGGCACTGTTCGGCGTCAGCGTGGTCGGGCAGGGCGTCCAGTGGGCGATGAACGCCTGGCAAACGCAGGACTGGGTCGCACTGGGCGGATGTGCCGCAGGTGCGCTGATTGTTGGCGCGGGCGTGGGGTCTGTTGCGACGGAGTGGCGACGTCTCTGGCGTCTGCGACAGCGCGCGCATGAGCGTGATGAAGCCCGGGATCTCCTCCACAGCCACGGAACCGGCAAAGGCCGCGCGTTTTGTGAGAAACTGGCCAGCCAGGCCGGTATCGATCAGTCGCATCCGGCGCTTCAGCGCTGGTATGCCGCCATCCATGAAACGCAGAATGACCGGGAAGTGGTAACGCTCTATTCCCATATGGTTCAGCCGGTACTGGATGCCCAGGCGCGACGCGAGATTAGCCGTTCTGCGGCAGAGTCCACGCTGATGATTGCCGTCAGCCCGCTGGCGCTGGTGGATATGGCGTTTATCGCCTGGCGTAACCTGCGTTTGATTAACCGTATCGCTCATCTCTACGGTATCGAGCTGGGTTACTACAGTCGACTCAGACTGTTCAAGCTGGTGTTACTCAATATCGCCTTTGCTGGTGCGAGTGAACTGGTGCGTGAAGTGGGCATGGACTGGATGTCGCAGGATCTGGCTGCGCGTCTTTCGGCTCGCGCTGCGCAGGGTATTGGCGCGGGCTTACTGACGGCGCGTCTGGGTATCAAGGCGATGGAAGTGTGCCGACCGCTGCCGTGGATCGATGGCGATAAGCCACGGCTGGGGGATTTTCGGCGCGAACTGATTGGCCAGCTTAAAGAGACGCTCAATAAAAAACCTGCTCCGTGAGGTTTTGTTCACTTATCGTGCTGGCTGTCAATATTTGTTGACAGCCATCTTCCGGTTCACCGTGTTCTGACATATCATTTTAACGTTACTGGCTTAAAACGGTGAATTTCCCATGCGTCTTGAAGTCTTCTGTGAAGACCGTCTCGGTCTGACCCGCGAGTTACTCGATCTTCTTGTTTTACGTAGCATTGATTTACGTGGCATTGAGATCGATCCTGTCGGGCGAATTTACCTCAATTTTGCCGAAATTGAATTCAATACCTTTAGCAGTCTGATGGCGGAAATCCGCCGTATCGCTGGCGTTACGGATGTGCGCACTATCCCCTGGATGCCCTCCGAGCGAGAGCACCTGGCACTGAGCGCGCTGCTGGAAGCCATGCCTGAACCGTTCCTCTCTCTGGATCTGAAAAGTAAAGTCGAGCGCGTTAACCACGCAAGCTGTCAGCTATTTGCACAGAGCCAGGAGAAGCTCAGCAATCAACATGCCGCACAGCTGGTCCCGGGTTTTAACTTCCAGCGCTGGCTGGACAGCAACCCGCAGAATACCCACAGCGAGCATGTAGTGATAAACGGGCAGAATTTCCTGATGGAGATCACACCGGTTTATCTGAAAGGGGAAAGCGACACTCGCGTACTGACCGGTGCCGTAATTATGCTGCGCTCGACGTTACGTATGGGCCGCCAGCTGCAAAACCTCTCCAGCCAGGATGTCGGCGCATTCAGCCAGATTATTGCCGTCAGCCCGAAAATGCGTCATGTGGTTGACCAGGCGCGCAAGCTCGCCAGCCTGACCGCGCCGCTGCTGATTACTGGTGATACCGGTACCGGGAAAGATCTGCTGGCTCACGCTGTGCATCTGGCAAGCCCGCGTGCGGCTAAACCGTATCTGGCACTTAATTGCGCCTCTATCCCGGAAGATGCTGTTGAAAGCGAACTGTTTGGACACGCGCCGGAAGGCAAGAAAGGGTTCTTCGAGCAGGCTAACGGCGGCTCCGTGCTGCTGGATGAGATCGGTGAAATGTCGCCGCGCATGCAGGCCAAGCTGCTGCGTTTCCTGAATGACGGAACCTTCCGCCGCGTTGGTGAAGATCATGAGGTGCATGTGGACGTGCGTGTCATCTGTGCCACCCAGAAAAACCTGGTGGAACTGGTGCAAAAGGGGATATTCCGCGAGGATCTCTATTACCGCCTTAACGTCCTTACGCTGAACATTCCACCGCTGCGCGATTGTCCGCAGGACATCATGCCGTTAACGGAACTGTTTGTCGCCCGCTTTGCCGACGAGCAGGGCGTCCCGCGTCCGAAGCTTTCTGCCGATCTCGGCACGGTGTTAATGCGCTACGGTTGGCCTGGCAACATCCGTCAGCTTAAAAATGCCGTTTATCGTGCACTCACCCAGCTTGAAGGGTATGAACTGCGTCCGCAGGATATTCTGCTGCCTGATTACGACGCCGGAACGGTATCGGTAGGTGAAGAGGCGATGGAAGGGTCGCTGGATGATATTACCAGTCGCTTTGAACGCTCCGTCCTGACGCAGCTTTATCGCAGCTATCCAAGTACTCGCAAACTGGCAAAACGGCTTGGCGTATCGCATACCGCGATTGCGAATAAGCTGCGTGAGTATGGTTTGAATCATAAGAAAGGTGACGAATAGCAAAAAGCCTCTGTAAAGAGGCTTTTTTAATGTTTATTCCTTCGCCAGCGGTGTGGTCACGATTTCTGTTTTTGTCTCTCCCTGAATGGCCGCAATCCTGTTTTCAACCTCTTTCACCTGTTGTGGGCTATGAAGCAGGGTATAGGTGAGATCAAACTGCGCGCTAGCCCCTGGCTGTAATTGCTTAACCCGTTTCTGCTCACGTTCTATGGTCACGGGGTAGGCGTAGCTCGTACCCGGCTCAATCCCCGTAACGTACCCCTGTTTTGGCGTATCGGTATTTTTCCATAAGGTCAGCACGGGTAGCTGGCGTGTATCAAACTGAATTGACGCGCCTTTATCGCCGGCTTTGTTGACCACCGCCGCGAGGGTTTCGTGGTTGTTGTCCGCAAGCGGTTTGATGTTAAAGACCATCTCATCAAAGCCTTTTGTCGGCCCGGCATAGGTTTGCCAGTTGTCTACGCCCGCTTTAGCGTAATCGTTGAAGGGGCTCACGCTTATCGCCGGAGCAAGGAAGCGTGCACCTTCTTCGAGGACCGGTGTCCCGAAGTTACTGTGATAGATGATTTGATAGTCATGAGGGTAATCGGCATGGTTTGTCAGGACATCATGCAGGCTGAACTGGTTAGTTCCTGGAACGTAACGCAGTTCGGTCATGGTTTGCAGATCCGCTTTTTTAAACGTGCTCTCTTTGATTAACCCGCGAATACGAATTTCATACGGGGCGGTATCCGCAACGTCAACTTCGACCTGAGAAGCCGGGGTATTACCGGCCTTGCCGTGAAGCGTATAAATCTGGCCGTCAGCCGTGACCGGGTGTCCCGTCCACTCATAACCACAGCGGACCATCATCTCATTGAATCCTTCCAGCCAGCCGAGGCCGTTTCTGCTTTCCAGATTTATATACGCCGGGTTAACGACCTCTTTAACGGGAGAATTCCACCCCAGTCGGGTACCAAAACCTTCAACATGCAGAAGATTCATTCCGCGCGTCGGGCTGAGGGTAATTGTCAGACCGTTTTTACTGCTGATAATGATAACTTTACTGCCTTCCTGCTTTCCGCCGTGCAACACTTTCTGCTCAATGCTGAACGTTTGGTCGTTAATTTTCAGCTCATCGCTGGAAATCTTCCAGTTTCCTTTTTCTACGCTGCTTTCAGCGCTGGTCAGCACCCACGTTTTTGCTGCGGCGTGACCCGAAACCAGTACCGCAAGGAGCGTTAAAGCCAGTTTTATTTTCATTTTGATCCCTTTTGCTGAAACGATTATTTGATTTCGTAAGCAAATCTAATGTTTTTCCGTAAAGGTAAATGTGATGGGCTTCACTGAGGGCGAAGATGATAAATATTAACCAGTATTATGTGGGAAAGATCGCATTATTGTTGAGTTTCTGATATTGAATTGCATAAATACTGTGAAGTTATCATATTTATGCTTTAACGATTCAGCGCGTGGGTAATAAAAAACCCCGCCATCGCGAGGTTTTGAAAACGAAGTATAAATTGCTAAGTCACTGTTATGCTTTAAGCTTATCCAGTGCGGCGGTGTAATCCGGCTCGGTCGTAATTTCGTTAACCAGTTCGCTGAAAAGGACAGTGTCGTTTTCATCAATAACCAGTACAGCGCGTGCTGCCAGACCTTTCAGTGGACCTTCCGCGATGCTAACACCGTATTTTTCGAGGAAATCCGGGCTACGCAGGGTGGAGAGGGTGATAACGTTGCTCAGGCCTTCAGCGCCGCAGAAGCGGGATTGGGCGAACGGCAGGTCAGCGGAAATGCACAGCACAACGGTGTTGTCCATTTCGGTGGCCAGCTGGTTGAATTTACGCACGGAGGCAGCGCAAACGCCGGTATCAATGCTTGGGAAAATGTTCAGCACTTTGCGTTTACCCGCAAACTGAGCCAGTGTGACGTCAGACAGATCTTTAGCCACCAGAGTAAAAGCCTGCGCTTTGCTGCCAGCCTGCGGAATGGAACCTGCAACAGCAACCGGGTTGCCCTGGAAATGAACGAGTTGTGACATAGATATCTTCCTGTTTACATATAGTTAACGTCGGGGCTAGTGTATGCCATCAGCAGATAACACGGCAAACCAATTTTTTCGCCTTTCCGGGCCGCAAGGAGTCAGTGATGAGAAGCGTTAAGGTCTATGAAGAAGCCTGGCCATTGCATACCCCGTTTGTGATCTCTCGCGGCAGCCGAAGCGAAGCCAGCGTGGTGGTCGTTGAAATCGAAGAGGACGGTTTTAAAGGCGTTGGTGAATGCACGCCTTATCCGCGCTATGGGGAAAGTCTCGCGTCGGTCATGGCGCATATCATGACGCTGGTTCCGGACCTGCAAACCGGACTTTCTCGCGAGGCGCTCCAGCACCGTTTACCCGCCGGGGCCGCGCGCAACGCCATTGATTGTGCGCTCTGGAACCTGGAAGCGGCGAAACAGCAAACATCACTGACGTCATTGCTGGGCGTGGTGCTGCCGGAATCGGTGGTTACCGCGCAAACGGTGGTAATCGGTGAGCCGGAACAGATGGCCGCCAGCGCAAAAGCGCTCTATGACGCCGGGGCAACGCTATTGAAAGTGAAACTCGACGATCGCCTGATCAGCGAGCGAATGGTCGCTATTCGCTCAGCGGTTCCCGCCGCCACGCTCATTGTTGACGCCAACGAATCCTGGCACCCGGAAGGGCTGGCCGCACGATGTCAGCTGCTGGCCGACCTGGGGGTCGCCATGCTGGAGCAGCCTCTGCCAGCAGAAGATGATGCGGCGCTGAATAATTTTATCCATCCATTGCCCGTCTGCGCGGATGAAAGCTGCCATACCCGGGAACGTTTGAGCGACCTTCAGGGGCGCTATGAGATGGTCAATATTAAGCTCGACAAGACCGGCGGCCTGACAGAGGCGCTGGCCCTGGCGGAAGAGGCCCGGGCGCAGGGATTTGCGCTGATGCTGGGCTGCATGCTCTGCACGTCCCGGGCGATCGGCGCGGCGCTACCGCTGGTTAATCAGGTCCGTTTCGCCGATCTGGATGGCCCGACGTGGCTGGCGGTTGATGTGTCACCCGCGCTTGATTTTACCAGCGGCGTGCTTCATCTCTGAGGCTGCCAGCGTAAAAGCTCCATCATGGCTTTTAAGTACTTTTCGCTGGCTTCGTCGGACGAGATCGCCGGGAATTCAGCGGTAATGCAGGGCAGGCTCAAATCGGCGCACCAGCTACCGAATGATCCTGGCGTTTCATAGCCGACGCTGGTGACGAGTGGCAGGGAAAATGCTTTCGCCAGCCAGGCGCCCAGCTCGGAGTGACGCGGATCTTCAATACACGCCAGCGGATCGTGGAAAGAGACAATCCATGCAGGGTGGATCTTATGGATGAGCTGGCACAGCGCCTGGGTTTCAGGCTCCGAGCCCGGTTTATCTCCCGTCAGCAGAACCACATCACGCTCCTCGGCGGAGCTGTTCCAGCGATAAACGGTTTCTCCGGCTCGCCAGTTTGCTGCCGGGAAATTACGATTTAAGTCCACGCCTCTCGCATTGGCGCGTAGACCGAGCTGACAGCCGTCCGGGTTAACCGCCAGAATCACGTGATGACGCCGTAATGAGGGCGTTAGTGTCCGCAGCGCGCATGAAAGCGTCACGATGGAGGAGTTTTCGTCACCGTGCGTGCCGGCAAGAATCAAGCCGCTGTCGCGGTCGGCATCGGGGGCGGGGAACCAGATCAACGATGCGCCTAAAAATGAGCGGCCATATTGCTCAGCGCCCGGCGGAAAGGCGCCGCGTTCCGCTCTCGGTCGGGTGGTTGTCATACGAAATCCTGATAAAAAGATCACTACTCGCAGTGTTGTGCAAAACACGCGGTTAATCAAATAGTTTCCGAAATGGTTGAGAATTGCCTTAAATCACTATTCGGGAGTAAGTTATTTGCATTTCTTTTTGTCGAAACAAATAATTACGCATCTGCTTGTTACCTGAATTCATTAAAGGGGATCTTATGAAGCATCCTGTTTCGCGTCTTTTTGCCGCACTGTGCCTGTGCGGACTCTCTTCACTCTCTTTCGCTGCGGATGTGCCACAGGGTACGGCACTGGCGCAAAAACAGGAGCTGGTCAGACACATTAAAGACGAACCGGCTTCACTCGATCCGGCAAAAGCGGTGGGGCTGCCAGAGATTCAGGTGATTCGCGATCTCTTCGAAGGTCTGGTGAATCAGAATGAGAAAGGGGAGTTGACGCCGGGAGTGGCAACGCGCTGGCAGAGCAACGATAACCGCATCTGGACATTTACCCTACGCGATAACGCGAAGTGGTCCGACGGTTCGCCTGTCACCGCCCAGGATTTTGTCTACAGCTGGCAGCGTCTGGTTGATCCGAAAACGACCTCTCCATTTGCCTGGTTTGCTGCCCTGGCGGGTATCAACAACGCGCAGGCCATTATTGATGGTAAAGCTGCACCCGATACGCTTGGCGTAACGGCGGTCGATGCCAGAACATTACGCGTCCAGTTGGACAAACCGCTGCCGTGGTTCAGTAATCTGACGGCTAACTTTGCCTTCTACCCCGTGCAAAAAGCCAACGTAGAAAGGGGTAAAGAGTGGACCCGTCCGGGATCTCTGGTCGGCAATGGTGCCTATGTCCTGAATGACCGCGTGGTGAATGAAAAACTGGTTGTCGTCCCCAATACCCACTACTGGGACAATGCAAAAACTGTCCTGCAAAAGGTCACCTTCGTACCGATTAACCAGGAATCATCGGCCACCAAACGTTATCTGGCGGGTGATATTGATATTACCGAATCGTTCCCAAAAAACATGTATCAGAAGCTCCTGAAGGATATTCCGGGACAGGTTTACACACCGCCTCAGCTGGGCACGTATTACTATGCGTTCAATACGCAAAAGGGCCCAACGGCCGACTCCCGCGTTCGCCTGGCGCTGAGCATGACCATCGATCGCCGCATTATGGCGGAAAAAGTGTTAGGCACGGGAGAGAAGCCCGCATGGCACTTCACGCCTGACGTGACGGCCGGGTTCACCCCGGAGGCCTCGCCATTTGAGCAGATGTCGCAGCAGGAGCTGAACGCCCAGGCGAAAACCTTGCTGCAGGCCGCGGGGTATGGCCCTCAGCGTCCGCTGAAGCTGACCCTGCTGTACAATACTTCAGAAAATCATCAGAAGATTGCCATCGCGGTGGCGTCCATGTGGAAGAAAAATCTCGGTGTGGATGTCAAACTGCAAAACCAGGAGTGGAAAACGTATATTGATAGCCGTAATACCGGTAACTTTGACGTGATCCGCGCCTCCTGGGTGGGCGATTACAACGAGCCATCGACCTTCCTTTCGCTGCTGACCTCAACCCACAGCGGTAACATCTCGCGTTTCAACGACCCGGCCTACGATAAAATTATCCACCAGGCGACGCTGGAAACCACGGCGAAAGCGCGCAATACGGACTACAACATGGCGGAAAAAATCCTCACGGAGAAAGCGCCTATCGCGCCGATTTATCAGTACACCAATGGCCGCCTGATTAAGCCGTGGGTGAAAGGCTATCCTATTAATAACCCGGAAGACGTGGCGTATAGCCGGACGATGTATATTGAGAAGCACTGACGGGAGAGAATAACCTTGTCGCACTGAAAACTGGCGCACTCTGGCGCCAGTTTTTACTTATGCCCGCGCGTGCCGCTGATGGGCCGCACCACTGTTACTCCAGCAAAGCGCTAAACTTCGCCAGCCACTGTGGATGAGCGGGCCAGGCGGGGGCGGTGACCAGATTACCGTCTACATGTGCCTGGTCGATGCCGATACTGGCGTAGTGTCCACCGCTAAGACGCACTTCAGGCGCACACGCCGGGTAGGCGCTGCAGGTTCGGCCTTTTAGTATGCCGGCAGCAGCAAGCAGTTGCGGACCATGGCACACGGCGGCGATTGGCTTACGTGCCGCGTCAAATGCCTGCACCAGCTTGAGCACATCGTCATTTAACCGCAAATATTCTGGCGCTCTGCCGCCCGGGATAAGCAGTGCGTCATAATCCTGCTCCCGTGCGGCGGAAAAGTCAGCATTGAGGACAAAACGGTGGCCGGGCTTTTCGCTGTAGGTCTGGGCACCGTCGAAGTCATGGATTGCCGTCATGATGTAGTCCCCCTTCGGTTTGTCGGGGCAAACGGCATCCACCTGATGACCAATCATCTGTAATGCCTGAAACGGGACCATGGTTTCATAATCTTCGGCGTAATCGCCCACCAACATCAGGATTTTCTTGCTCATCTTTCCTCACCTTTATTTATAGAGATGATTAAGATATAGCCTGGTATGGCTCAATTGCCGGAAATAAAAAAGCCCGTCAGAGCACAGGCTAAATAAGCAAATGAATTATTGCACTACAGCGCATCGAAGGTCGGGTACAAGGTATTTTCCAGATATTCAACGAAATACCAGATCTCACCGCTAAAAATAAACCACAAGCCAAATATAATAAGGATGAAAATGATTAAGGTGAGTATTATTTCAGTCTTTCCCATTGTAGCGACTACCCACCTGTCAGTGATTTACATAAGTGGGGCATTGTAACGACGCTTTCCCGTATACTCCAGTCTCATGCCGCAAGGACTTTATTACGTCCATCGTTTTTGGCGCGATAGAGCGCGTCGTCTACGCGTTTAAACAGCTCATCAATACTCTCTTCCGGTTCATGCCTTGCCACACCAATGCTGACGGTAAAACGGGGTAATCCGGGTATGGTGATACGGGTTACCGCCGCGCGGACGGATTCGGCAATCTTCAGGGCAGTGTCGAGAGAGGTGCGCGGCAGGAGGATGACAAACTCTTCCCCTCCCCAGCGAAATACGAGGTCATCTTGCCTGCTGCAGGCTTCCAGCGTGCGGGAAAGGGCGATAAGCACCTCATCACCTTTCAGATGGCCGAAGAGGTCGTTGATGTTTTTAAAATGATCGGTATCCACCAGCAGCAGGCTAAATTGCTGTTGCGCGGAAAGGTGGCTCAGGTTGGTTTGATCGATAATATTGTAGAACTGGCGTCGGTTAAGTAAGCCTGTCATTGAGTCACGTAACGCAGCATTTTCCAGCTCCAGCTCGAGCCTTTTTTGTTCGGTGATATCATGGATGATGCACAACATCAGTTTGTCACCGTAAATCTCAATGGGCCCCGCGTAGGTCTGGACATGGCGGGTGGTGCCATCGGCAAGACGGTGAACAAAATTAAACGGCTTATGTCCGCCGGGCAGTGCGGCAATCTCCGTCATAATGGGCATGACACCTCTCCCCAGGGTATTTATCTCCCAGGTGTGTTTATTGCACATTTCATCATGCGAATAGCCATAAAAGCTGAGCGCGGCCAGGTTTGCATCGACAATTTGCCCGTCGCGAGCTGGGTCGATTAACAGCATTGGCGCACTGTTGGTCAGGAAAAAACGGGCGTAAAAACCCTGTTTTTTACGCTGATAGGTTGTGGAACGGCTGGCTTTCAGGCCTGATGGGGCCTGAGAAGAAATCCCTTCAAAAACGATAACATCGCCATAAGGCGTGAAGTGGGAGAGAGAGAGGCGGCAGCTTAACGGTGTATCTTGCCCGGCACGGCTAATCGTCCAGATCTCGACAATATCGTGATCGTTTTTCAGTTCAGGAACATACATCGACAACACGCTTTGCGCACTTGCGGAACAGGTGCCTTTACGCAAGCCATCCAGTGTTTTATTACCCATCAGCTGTGTTGCGGCCACATTGGCAAAAATGATCTGTTCTGAAACAGGAGATATGAGCCACACGGGCGTTTTAATTGCATTCAGCGCATCAAAACCATTTTGCGACATAGGCATTTCCTGTTCATCGGCATCTTATGCCTGACAATCACGTCAGATTAACTCGCGTCCACTCCTCTGAAACATACGCTATTCAATCCTGTCAGGCATGATTTTTTTGTGAAATAAATGCGGGATCCGTATGAATTTTACTCATGGGTATAATTTGTTTATCTGAGTTTTTCTGTAGCAGCAGCCACGGAACCTGTTCCGCAGGCAATGGGCGGGAGAAAAGGAACCCCTGCAGATAGTCACAGCCAAGGCTGGTCAGTATCGCCTGCTGTTCGTCCGTTTCAATGCCCTCAGCAACGACATTCATCTCCATGGTCCGGGCGATATTAATAATGGTTTCCACCAGCTTACGGCTTTTCTCGTTTTCCAGCATAGAAGTGACAAAACTCTTATCAATTTTTAGCTCTTTTGCCGGGAGAACGCTTAACATCAGCAGGTTAGAATAGCCAGTACCAAAATCATCAATAGAGACGGTGACACCCGCATGGTTAAAGGCGTTCAGGAGCTCGATACTGCGGTCGAGATTTTTAAGCGCGGTACTCTCTGTTACCTCCAGAATCAGCCGGGAGGGAGACAGATTATATTTTTCCAGCATCGACGAGACGATGTGAAAGATATCCGGCTGTTCGAACTGAACGGGGGATAAATTGAGCGACAATGTCCACTGACTGAAACCCTGTTCCGTCCAGAAATGAAGCTGCCGACACGCGGCCTCAATCGCCCAGTTGCCAACCGGAATAATCAAACCCGTTTGTTCCAGCGTGGGTAAAAACAGTCCCGGCAGCAAAACGCCTTGCTCCGGATGACGCCAGCGGAGAAGTGCTTCAAAACCGTGGATCGTCTTATCTTCCGCGTGCCAGGTTGGCTGATACCAGAGCTCAAACTGATCGCGTTCCAGGGCCTGAGAAAGCGCCTGAAGAAAACCCGGTTGCGCCGGCACTGTTGTTGACATCTCCGGACGGTAAATTGCCCAGCCGTTACGTCCATCCTCTTTAATATGTTGTAAGGCTGCATCAGCCTTAAACTTCAGTTCATGTAGCGTTTCGCCATCTTTCGGATAGAGGCTGACCCCCGCGCTGATGGTGGTGTTTAGCGTGTGACCGCAGAGTGAAAGCGGGCGGCGCATATCCGCGAGGAGGGTGGTGAGCAGGGTATTAAGCTTTTCATCATCACATTCGGGAACCAGCAGGATAAAAGCATCCCCGCCCAGTCTGGCCAGCGTCATCTCACGGGTAAGCCGGGACGTAATGCGCTGGGCAATAGTGATTAGTAACTCATCACCCACGCTGTGGCCCCAGGTATCATTCACGCGTTTGAAGTGATCGACATTCAGGAAGATCACGGCAAACTGTCTCTTGCTCAGCAAGGCGCTGCGAAGACAGTCCTGCATTCGGATATCCATCTGATGATGGTTTGCGAGCCCGGTGAGGGCATCGAAGCGAGCCTGAAGCTCAAGCTGGCGATTGAGTTGTCGCAAATTGTCCGTCAGCCGGGTGGTGCGCCAGTGCGAATCGATTAGCGAAATAATTAACATCACGCCAAGAAGTGAGAGTGTGGTGACGGAAACCCATATGGATAATCCCAGCTCGCCGATCCCGCCGGGAAGCGTGCGTGCCATCTCATGGAAATGCGCGGCACTCATGCCCGTATAATGCATTGCGCAGATGGCGGCACCCATGACTAAGGCCGCGAGAATGCGATTTACAAAGACCCCTTTGTGCTTATCCCGGAGACGAAAAGCCAGCCACAACGCCACACCGGAGGCGACAACCGCAATTACCACGGACAAACCGACAATCCGCTGATCCCAGAGGATGCTTCCCTCCAGCATCAATGCGGCCATACCGATATAGTGCATCGAGACCACGCCAGCGCTGAGAATGATCGTGGCGACTGTCAGTCTAAACAGGGAGAGGTGTTTGCCCGTAACGGCAATATTAATGGCCGTTGTGGAGGCTATAACCGCCGCACCAAGTGAGGCCAGGGTTATCCAGAGGTCGTAGCTCATCATCATGGGCATTTGCATCGACAGCATGCCGATGAAATGCATTGACCAGATCCCGATGCCCAGCGTTACGCCTCCGGCAATCCGCCAGAACAAAGCCGCTTTTCGGCTGGAAAGGGGAATTTTCCCGGCGCTGTCCAGAGCTACAAAGGAGGCGATAAACGCCACCAGATAAGAGACAGCAATCAACACAGGGTCCCACGATATATTGAGCATTATGCAATCCCACGCCTGAGAGGGTTACCGATTTCGCCTGCCGGCACATTTTTATCGGGCAACGAAAATGCGCATTCAAACCATATTAGTTATTTATCGTGAAAAATGACCAGTCATATAACAACTCTATACTCACCGGGAATATAAAATATATTCTCGTTTTTAACTTATTAAGCATTGCTAAACATAGACCACTATCACTAGCAAAGCGCCTTAAATACGTGGACGAACGAATCGTCTCGTCGCAGGTGATGGTATCGCTTAACGTGGTTGTGAACCAGTATCACAGCATTCGGCGCAGCACATTTTTACTAATACGCTTTTTTTACCTGACTTAAGCTAAATATCGGGTGCGTAACGGCGAAGCGAGAAACCAGCGCGTTAGGTGAGGACAAACGTAAAAGTGAATGCTATAAGTCTTAATGCCGACCAAAATATAAGTTGTGGGTAAAATCATGCTAAGAAATATTAGTGTCAGGACCTTCATTGCCTGGTTCCTGTTATGCCTTTTTTTGGTAAATGCAGGTATCGTTGCTCTATTTTCCAGCAATTTCTCTCTCTTCATTTCGATTAATCTGGTTAATTTCGTTGCACTGTTTTTGCTCTGGAGTTATATGACGAAGTTTCTTGTGACGCCGATCAATACTGTGAAAAAAAGTATTGAAGAAGTGACCGCAGGTAATCTTGGTGTCTCAATTCCTGAGTTTGGCAATAACTGCGCGGGACGATTAATCCCCGGAATTAATAGTCTTTCCAGCAACATTGCGACGCTGGTGCGTGAGATCAGGGCGTCATCTCAAAACGCCATGACCTTGTCGGATCAACTCTCTGCCCGTAGCGCTCAGCTCTCGGTGAAAACAGAGCAGCAGTCTGCCTCTCTGGTGCAAACCGCTGCCAGTATGGAGCAGATGGCGGCAAGTACCCGAAACAATGCCGATAACACCCGTCTGGCGAGCGAGCAGGCAAACGTCGCGACATTGCAGGCGCGTAAGGGAGGAGCGCTGATGGAGCAGGTTGCCAGCAATATGCAATCCATAACCGAGTGCGCGCAGCAGATGACGGAAATTATCTCCCTAATCGACGGGATTGCATTCCAGACAAATATCCTGGCGCTTAACGCGGCGGTTGAGGCGGCGCGGGCGGGCGATCACGGCAAAGGGTTCTCCGTCGTCGCGGAAGAGGTGAGAAACCTGGCGCACCGCAGTGCGGAGGCCGCGAAAAACATCAAGACGCTGATTGACGTCACCAGCAGTAATGTTACCCAGGGTGCCAGCGTCGTGTCGGAAGCGGAAAAGAATATGCATGAAATCGTGACCGGTTCCGGCAATGTCAGCCGGTTGATGGATGAGATTTCTACCTCGACCGCTGAGCAGGAGAAAGGCATTTACCAGATCACCCTGGCGCTGTCTGAACTGGAGCGGGTCACGCAAAGTAACGTCGCGATGGCGGAGGAACTCAATGGTTCCTCTGATGTCCTGCGTAATCAGGTGATTGAACTGCAAACGCGGACACGCAATTTCAGGCTTGAGCAGGGACACTCGCCGTCATCGTTGACCGGCCCTGCACCTTTCCTCCAGCGGCCCGAGCACTCGCTCTGACAGCACTTCAAAGCCTGGCATGCCAGGCTTTTCTTCTCCTGAAACACAGTATGTACAATTCCTGAACGATTTCAGCGCCATGCGAGACATAGTTGTTGCTTAACCTCCGACGGAAGCTAGACTGACATCGAAAGAGCTAAACAGGGGGGAGGCGCAGTGGAGAGCATTAAAGGATCAGAACTTAACGTTCCTGACGCAGTTTTTGCGTGGGTGCTGGACGGTCGCGGCGGTGCCCGGCCGCTGGAAGATAATGATGTCATTGATAAAGAGCATCCCTGCTGGCTACATCTCAACTATACCCATCCGGAAAGTGCTGACTGGCTGGCCACGACTCCGTTGTTGCCCAACAACGTGCGCGACGCCCTGGCAGGAGAAAGCCTGCGCCCACGTGTGAGCAGAATGGGGGACGGGACGCTTATCACCCTGCGCTGCATAAATGGCAGTACGGATGAACGTCCCGATCAGCTGGTGGCGATGCGCGTCTATATGGACGACGGGCTGATTGTGTCCACCCGCCAGCGGAAGGTCCTGGCGCTGGACGACATTGTGAACGATCTCAAAGAGGGGACCGGACCGGTTGACTGCGGTAGCTGGCTGGTGGACGTCTGTGACGCCCTGACCGATCATGCGAGCGAGTTTATTGAAGAGCTGCACGATAAAATCATCGACCTGGAAGATAACCTGCTCGATCAACAGATCCCGCCGCGCGGTTTTCTGGCGTTATTGCGTAAGCAATTGATCGTGATGCGTCGCTATATGACACCGCAGCGGGATGTGTATGCCCGTCTGGCCAGCGAAAGACTCAACTGGATGAATGACGATCAGCGCCGCAGAATGCAGGACATAGCTGACAGACTCGGCAGGGGACTCGATGAGATCGACTCCTGTATCGCGCGAACGGCGGTGATGGCGGATGAAATTGCTCAGGTGATGCAGGAGTCGCTGGCGAGAAGAACCTATACGATGTCCCTGATGGCGATGGTCTTCTTACCCAGTACCTTCCTGACAGGGCTGTTTGGCGTCAATCTGGGGGGGATCCCCGGCGGTGCTTACCATTACGGCTTCACCGCATTTTGCGTCATGTTAGTTGTTTTGATTGGTGGTGTTGCATGGTGGTTGCATCGTAGTAAATGGCTGTAAATTTACGTTTTTTTGCCCTTTTGCAGAGATTAAAACGCTCTTTTAATTGAGCGAAGTCAATAAACATCAGCCCGGCAAGGTGCAATATTACTCCCGCAGGTGAATGCAACGTCAAGCGATGGGCGTTGCGCTCCATATTGTCTTACTTCCTTTTTTTGAATTACTGCATAGCACAATTGATTCGTACGACGCCGACTTTAATAGTCGGCTTTTTTTTGCCTCCTGTTTCTCAGCGTCTACCCTAAAAGGGACGACAACCAAGCCTGGAGGGAAAGATGAGCATTTTACTCGCTCTGCTCGTGCAACAATCGCGTCAGTCCGACCCTGTTCCCACCGATCCCGTGCCGATGCCCGATCCCATACCGCGTCCGCAGCCGATGCCCGATCCGCCGCCGGATGAAGAACCGATTAAATTGTCGCATCGAACCCTGAGATCTGCGAGGATACGCGCCATCTGACCGTAAAGATCACCACGAGAGACTACAGTGACCGCTTTTTCTACCCTGAATGTTCTGCCTGCCGCCCAACTCGACAACCTCAACGAGTTGGGATATCTCACGATGACGCCTGTTCAGGCGGCCGCGCTGCCCGCTATCCTTGAGGGCCGCGACGTACGCGTGCAGGCGAAAACCGGCAGTGGGAAAACGGCCGCTTTCGGTCTTGGTCTGCTGCAGCATATTGACGCGTCGCTGTTCCAGACTCAGTCGCTGATATTGTGCCCGACCCGCGAGCTGGCAGACCAGGTCGCGGGTGAACTGCGTCGCCTGGCGCGCTTTATGCCCAATACCAAGATCCTGACGCTCTGTGGTGGACAGCCGTTCGGCGCACAGCGTGATTCGCTCCAGCATGCGCCACACATTATTGTCGCGACGCCTGGCCGCCTACTTGATCACCTGCAAAAAGGCACCGTTTCGCTGGATGCATTAAGCACGCTGGTGATGGATGAGGCGGACAGAATGCTGGATATGGGCTTCAGTGATGCCATTGATGAAGTGATCCGTTTCGCGCCGGACGATCGCCAGACGTTGCTATTCTCTGCGACCTGGCCTGAAGCCATCGCCGCAATCAGCGGTCGCGTGCAGAAAAATCCGCTCACTATCGAGATAGACAGCGTCGACGCGCTCCCGGCCATCGAACAGCAGTTCTTTGAAACCTCACAGCAGGGAAAAATCCCGCTCCTGCAGAAATTGCTGAGTCAGCATCAGCCTGCGTCGTGCGTGGTGTTTTGTAATACTAAAAAAGACTGTCAGGCGGTGTGTGATGCGCTGAATGCGGCGGGGCAGAGCGCCTTATCTTTGCATGGCGATCTGGAACAGCGCGATCGCGATCAGACCCTGGTGCGTTTCGCCAACGGTAGCGCCCGTGTTCTGGTGGCGACCGACGTGGCGGCGCGCGGTCTGGATATCAAATCCCTTGAGCTGGTAGTGAACTTTGAGCTGGCATGGGATCCCGAAGTCCACGTCCACCGTATTGGCCGTACCGCACGTGCAGGAAACAGCGGTCTTGCCATCAGCTTCTGTGCGCCGGAAGAGGCGCAGCGCGCCAATATTCTCGCTGAAATGCTGCAGATAACGCTGAACTGGGTGAATGCACCGGGCAGCGTTAAACTCGTGCCGCTGGAGGCCGAAATGGCGACGCTGTGTATTGATGGTGGCAAAAAAGCCAAGATGCGTCCGGGTGATGTGTTAGGGGCATTAACCGGCGATATCGGTCTGGAAGGGGCGGATATCGGTAAGATTGCGGTTCATCCGGCGCATGTTTATGTGGCCGTGCGTCAGGCAGTTGCCCATAAGGCATGGAAGCAGCTGCAAAATGGCAAAATTAAAGGTAAAACCTGCCGCGTTCGTCTACTGAAATAAGGCATAAAGCGTCTCAGAAGTTCTTTCTGAGACGCTAACCGATTACTTCACTTCCAGCACGTTCAGACGCAGTTCGTCCAGTTGGTTATCATCGTCTTCCGGCTGCCAGCCCGCAGGCTGCATGGGGATCTCTTCACGGTCAAATGCCAGGTCACCGCCATTCACCACTTCTGAATCATGGTTGATGCCTTTGAAGTCGAAGAGCTCAACGTCAGCGAGGTGTGAAGGGACCACGTTTTGCATCGCGCTGAACATGGTTTCGATGCGACCCGGGTAACGTTTGTCCCAGTCGCGCAGCATGTCGCCAATCACCTGACGCTGCAGGTTTGGCTGAGAGCCGCACAGGTTACATGGAATGATCGGGAACCCTTTCGCCTGTGAAAAACGCTCAATGTCTTTTTCGCGGCAGTAGGCAAGAGGGCGGATCACAATGTGCTTGCCGTCATCGCTCATCAGCTTAGGCGGCATGCCTTTCATCTTGCCACCGTAGAACATATTCAGGAACAGCGTCTGCAGGATATCATCGCGGTGATGGCCCAGCGCAATTTTGGTCGCACCCAGTTCCGTCGCGGTACGATAGAGAATGCCACGGCGCAGACGGGAGCAAAGCGAGCAGGTCGTTTTCCCTTCCGGGATCTTCTCTTTCACAATGCCGTAGGTATTTTCTTCGACGATCTTGTACTCAACGCCCAGGTTTTCCAGGTATTCCGGCAGAATGTGTTCCGGAAAGCCCGGCTGTTTCTGGTCAAGGTTGACCGCTACCAGCGAAAAATTAACCGGCGCGCTTTGCTGAAGATTGCGCAGGATCTCCAGCATGGTGTAGCTGTCTTTACCGCCTGACAGGCAAACCATGATGCGGTCGCCTTCTTCAATCATGTTGAAGTCTGCAATGGCTTCGCCCACGTTACGGCGCAGACGCTTTTGCAGTTTGTTCAGGTTGTATTGCTCTTTCTTGTTAATTTCTTGATTAGCTTGCATTTATTCTTAACTCAAACCTCAAATGGGCACCAGCGGGATAGCATGATTTCAAACACCCTCTGCGCATTTGTGTGCCCATCCGACGGGTAATAAAAGACGGGTTCGCGCCTGCAGTGAAAACCAGCCTGCGAAAGTGTGCCGTGTATGGTACGGATTGCTGCGACGAATGCCAGCATGTTTTACGGAATAATCACCTTAACCTGACACTATCTTAAGATAGCGTATAATGGCTTTCCAGATCCGCCCGCCAATCCAGTGACTGTTCCTATGACGCTCAATCGTTTTTGTTTTTTGCTCCTGCTTGTCGCTGCGATCGGCAGCTTTTTCTCCTCGTCTTCCTTTGCCGTGTGGTTCCTGCTGATCAATGTGCTGACGGTGGTCATTTATGGCGCCGATAAAACGGCAGCACGGAAAGGGATGCGCAGGGTGCCGGAAACCACGTTACTCCTGTACGGTGTTGTGGGAGGGTGGCCTGGCGCGATTTTGGGTCAACAACTCTTTCGCCATAAAACGCAAAAGCAGCCGTTCAAAACCTGGTTTTGGATCAGTGTTGTGGTGAGTCTTTCAGCCATGATGGCGCTGTATTATTTCTCTCCTTTTACCCCTTATTGAGCGTTGTCAGGACCGCACACATTCCCGTTGACCTCAAGTTAACTTGAGCTTTTAAGATGTCTTCGACATGTTGATACAGGAGTAACAACTTAAAATGAAAGACATCGATGTAGGCTTCACGCATGTTGCGTTTATGGTCAGGGACCTGGAAAAAAGCATCACGTTCTATCGCCGATACGCCGGGATGGACGTTATTCATTCGCGTGAACCCGGTCTTCCTGATGCCCGAAAAGTAGCATGGTTGACTGACCACACCCGTCCTTTTGCGCTGGTTCTGGTGCAGGCAGACAACGTGACCGATACGCCGCTGGGGAATTTTGGCCACCTTGGGATTGCCTGCGCTACGCGTGAAGAAATTGACAGAAAAACGGCGATGGCCACTGAGGAAGGGGTATTACGTAAAGCACCGGAGGATCTGGGTGATCCCGTCGGGTATTATGTATTCTTTGCCGATCCTGACGGAAATACCTTAGAGCTCTCATATGGTCAGCGTGTCGGGCTGACAGCGACGGGTGAGAACGCATCTGAATAACGTGAAACGGGCCTACTGCCAAAAGTAGTAGGCCAATTCCTGGTGGGTTGCTGTTTTTTGCACAATCTGAATAATACGTGCAACAACACGGACGACAGCATCCCATGAATAGAAAATCTATTGCACTGGCAGCACTGGTGTTTTTCTCTGCGCCTGGCTGGTCAGCGTTTCAGGAGCGGGAATATAATACCTGGTATATAAAAAATGCCGTTCTCTATGACATGACGCAGACCTCGGACGGTTTTCCTGTCATGGTGAGCATATTCCAGCCTGAGCGTAAATCCGCAAATCTGGTGGTGTCGTACATCACTGAAGGCCGTTGCGATGATAATAACCAGCAGCTTAATGTGAATGGCAAAGTGCTGGCCGCAAAATATCGCTGTGTTCAGGTAGGACAGAACAGAATAGACCATTTCTCCGTGGTGGATGCGAACAGCGTCAATAGCCTGGTGACCTATCTAAAATCCGATTTCACGCTACTCCTGCAAAATGATATCAAGATTTGGGCGGCAAATATCAAAACGCCCAAATACGGTCTGACGCCGCGTTTTTAAAATCCTGCTACGCTTGTTTGTTGTATCAGGAGCATGAAGATGAAGAACAAAGACGAACAAACAGGATTAGTGGGGCTGGCGATCGGCGCCGCTGTTATTGGACTGGTTTCCGCACAGAGACCGATCGATCGCGACAGCATAGTGGATGAACTGGTCAGGCTGGGCAGGCAGAAAGGCGATGGTGTCGAAGATGAGGTTTTCGTTAAAGCCGCTCAGCTGGTGAGAAAAGGGGTATAACGATGGCTGAAGTACGTCATGCGCAGTGCCATTGTGGCGCGGTAGCCTTTACGGTCGAACTCTCTGATGGCTTTAACACCGCGCGGCGCTGCAGCTGCTCTTTTTGTCGTATGCGGGGCGCAGTCGCGGTTTCTGCTCCGTTATCGGGAATTACCGTAACTAAAGGCGAGGACAAGCTGACGGAGTACCGTTTTCACACCGGGACGGCGCGGCATTTCTTTTGCTCAGTCTGCGGAATATATACGTTCCATCAGCGTCGCTCTAACCCTAATGAATACGGCGTGAATGTGTCCTGTATTGAAAATGTCTCGCCGTTTGATTTCCCCGAAGTGACGGTAATGGACGGCGTCAACCATCCGAAGGACGGCGAAAGTGGGGTGTTTGGCTATCTCTCGTTTCGCAAAAGAGAGACCCATAAAAGCTAATTACTGCATGGGCAGGATTAACCGCCTTCCAGTCGGGTCAACAACGCACCGAGATGTCCGACAATATCGCGGAAATCAAAAATCAACGCCATCCACAAACAGGCTAAAAGAGTCAGTACGGTTAAGGATAGACGAGCAAACAACGCAGTTGTCCTTAATGAAGAAAGGGCTATCTGCGCAGTCTAACCTGCTTTCTCTCAACTTAGCCTCAACCAAAACCTTTCTGAAGCTACCATTTGTGATGGCATTCAAAAAAAAGCCCGCATTTCGCGGGCTCTGATCATCAGAACTGGTAAACCAGACCTAACGCGACGACATCATCGGTGCTGATGCCGTTGTCTTTGTAGAAGTTATCATCTTCATCCAGCAGGTTGATTTTGTAATCAACGTAGGTGGACATGTTCTTGTTGAAATAGTAGGTAGCGCCTACATCCGCATATTTAACCAGGTCCTGATCGCCCTGACCGTTGGCCAGGTCTTTACCTTTAGACTGCAAATAAGAAATGGCCGGACGCAGACCGAAATCGAACTGGTACTGCGCGGTCACTTCAAAGTTCTGGGTTTTGTTCGCCACGGCGTCGGTATTATCACCATACGGGGTCATGTTGCGGGTTTCAGAATACATCGCCGCCAGATAGATATTATTGGCGTCATATTTCAGGCCTGCCGTCCAGGCATCTGCTTTATCACCGCCCGCAGTGGTATTCGTCACCTGGTCGTTGGTACGGTCAGAAGAGGTGTACGCAGCACCGGCGCTGATGCCCATGCCAAGGTCGTAGGTGGTCGAAATACCGAAGCCGTCACCGTTCTCATGACGCGTGTCGCGGCCATTATTGGTGCCTTCCTGGTTGTTGCTGGCATCTTCATTTTTGCCCTGATACTGCAGCGCAAAGTTCAGACCCGGCACCAGACCGTAGAAGTCGGTGTTACGATAGGTTGCGACGCCGTTCGCACGGCCAGTCATAAAATTATCCGCATTGGTGTAAGAGTCGCCGCCGAATTCAGGGAGCATATCTGTCCAGCCTTCCACGTCGTACAGCACGCCATAGTTACGGCCATAATCGAACGAGCCGTAGTCACCCACTTTTACACCGGCGAAGGCCAGACGCGTCCAGGACTGGTTATCAGACCCTTCAGTGTTATTAGCCTGAATGTTGTACTCCCACTGGGCGTAGCCGGTCATCATGTCGTTGATCTGCGTCTCACCCTTGAAACCCAGACGCATGTAGGTTTGGTCGCCATCTTTAGAGGCGTCATCAGAGAAGTAGTGCAGGCCGTCTACTTTTCCGTACAGGTCTAATTTGTTGCCATCTTTATTATAAATTTCTGCCGCATGTGCTGCGCCAGCCATTAACAGAGCCGGAATCATCAGAGCCAGTACTTTTCTTTGCATTTTGGTATTCCTTTGCGGTTGTTTTTATTTAATTACCTGTTGAACTTTCCAAATAAGAAAGTGGTCTCATGCTAAAACACTCCGCAGAAGAGTAATAAAATATAATTGTTACGAATTGAGTTAAATCTAAACTGAATTAAACCACGGTAATGATCATTTGTTTGGTGAATAATTAAGGTTATACCATAACAAATAAAAATTTTTAATGAGTCGCCAGTTCAGGTAGTCTTTGCGTCGTTATATGCCTTTAAGATTATTTATCCATAATTCACATGAATGTTATTTAGGTAACTAAAACGATATTCATTGATTATCTGGATTAGCCCGATGTGAAAGCATCGGGCTTTTTTTATGACAAAAAAATGCCCGGACGAGCCGGGCAGTGGCGTTAGTCGCTGGCTGATTTTTCGGCTTTCCCGGCCAGCTGTGCCAGGAAGTCATACCGTTTTTGCAGATCGGCAGCGGCGTCTTTCCAGAGTTGTTCCGCCACCTCAGGCTGTTGCGCATTGAGGCGACGGAAGCGCTGCTCCTGCATCAGCGTCTCTGCCAGCGCATCTGACGGCGGACGCGAATCCAGCGCCAGCGGTAATTTCCCCTCGTCCGAACGGCGCGGATCGAACCGGTACAGCGGCCAGAAGCCGGTCGCCGTCAGTTGACGCATCTGATCGTGGCTGAGCGCCAGATCGTAGCCATGCTCTTCGCACGGGCTGTAGGCAATGATCAGCGATGGGCCGGGATAGGCTTCTGCTTCCTGAATCGCTTTCACCGTCTGGTTAAGCTGCGCGCCGAGCGAGATTTGCGCGACGTAAACGTGGCCGTACATCATCATACTCACGCCGAGATCCTTGCGTGCTTTGCGCTTACCGTGTTCACCAAATTTCGTGACGGCGCCCAGCGGTGTGGCTTTCGACGCCTGCCCACCCGTATTGGAATAACACTGCGTATCCAGCACCAGGATGTTGACGTTCTCGGTGAGGCTCAGGACGTGATCCAGCCCGCCAAAGCCGATGTCGTAAGCCCAGCCGTCGCCGCCAATCAACCAGATGGATTTTTCGACCAGCGCGTCAGCGTCGGTCAGCAACTGCTCTGCACCCGCGACCCCCTGAAGGGCGTGACGCAACGCTGCCACCTGCTCGCGACGCACGTCGGGTGTCGCTTCGGCGTGAAGCGCGGCATTCAGTTCGGCAGGAATTTGCCCGGCGAACTGCTCCAGCAAGCGCATCACTCGCGCGCGGTGTTGATCAACGGTGAGGCGGAAGCCCAGGCCAAACTCGGCGTTATCCTCAAATAGTGAGTTTGCCCAGGCCGGACCGCGACCCTTTTCATCGGTGGTATAAGGCGTAGAGGGCAAATTACCGCCGTAGATGGACGAGCAGCCGGTGGCGTTAGCAATCAACATCCGGTCGCCATACAACTGAGTAAGCAGCTTGATATACGGCGTTTCACCGCAGCCGGAACAGGCACCAGAGTATTCGAACAGCGGCGTGATGAGCTGCGAAGTCCGAATATCAATCCGTTCCAGTTTGCTGCGATCGATTTCCGGCAGATTCAGGAAGAAGTCATAGTTCTCTTTCTCTTCTTCAACGTGCTCCAGGCGCGACATCATGTTGATTGCTTTAATGTCCGGGTTCTGCCTGTCTTTCGCCGGGCAGACCTCAACGCAGAGGTTACAGCCGGTGCAATCCTCCGGCGCGACCTGCAGAACGTATTTCTGTCCGCGCATATCGCGGGATTTTACATCCAGCGAGTGCAGGCTGGCCGGTGCGTCTTCCATCGCTTCCGGTGACACGACCTTGGCACGAATGGCTGAGTGCGGGCAGGCCGCGACGCAGTGGTTGCATTGCGTGCATAGCTCTTCTTTCCAGATCGGGATTTCTTCGGCGATATTGCGCTTTTCCCAGCGCGTGGTACCCATCGGCCAGGTTCCATCAGGCGGCAGCGCGGAGACGGGCAGGGCGTCACCCAGCCCGGCCAGCATGGCTGCCGTTACGGTCTTAACGAAATCAGGCGCCGCATCAGAGACCACCGGAGGACGGTTCGGACTGGCGTCATTCACCGGCTGCAGCGGCACCTCGGACAGCGACTCGCGCGCCAGCGCCAGCGCCTGCCAGTTACGCTCTACCAGCTCCTGTCCCTTGCTGCTGTAGCTTTTGGCGATCGCGCCCTGCAACTCTACCAGTGCGCTGTCGCCCGGCAGGATTTGGGTCAGATGGAAGAAGGCCATCTGCATCACGGTATTGATACGTGCAGCCAGGCCACATTCGCGGGCAATTTTTGCCGCGTTGACCACATAGAATCGGGCTTTTTTCTGGTTCAGGACCGTCTGCACTTCCTGCGGCAGACGCGCCCAGACCTCATCCGCGCTATACGGCGTATTGAGGAGGAAAATACCGCCTGGCTTCAGGCGCTCCGCCATCTGGTATTTGTCGATAAACTGCAGCTGGTGGCAGCCAACAAAGTCGGCCTGAGAAATCAGGTAGGCCGAGCGGATAGGGTGCTCGCTGACGCGCAGGTGGGAAACGGTCAGGCCACCCGCTTTTTTGGAGTCGTAAACGAAGTAGCCTTGTGCGTACCACGGGGTCGAGTTACCGATGATCTTGATGTTATTTTTGGTCGCCGAGACGCTGCCATCGCTGCCCAGGCCGTAAAACAGTGCCTCAAGTTTGGCGGTTGAAGGCAGCGTATTTTCCGGCAACGGCAGGGACAGGTTCGTGACATCATCATAGATACCCACCGTGAAGCGCGGTTTGGGTTTTGCTTCCCGCAGTTCATTAAATACCGCCAGCACGCAATCCGGCCCGAATTCTTTGGAGGATAAGCCATAGCGACCGCCGATCACCCGCGGAAGTGTTTCACGCTCGCCCTGGTTAAAGGCTTCTGCCAGGGCGGTCATGACGTCCAGGTAAAGCGGTTCAGCGTGCGCCCCAGGCTCTTTGGTTCGGTCGAGCACCGCCACCGTACGCGCGCTTTCCGGCAGGGCAGAGAGCAGATGTTTGGCCGAGAACGGGCGATACAGACGCACTTTAAGTACGCCGACCTTTTCTCCACGGGTCAGCAGCTCGTCAACCACCTCTTCACAGGTGCCGATGGCGGAACCCATTAGCACAATCACGCGTTCTGCCTGCGGATGGCCGTAGTATTCGAACGGCTTGTACGTGCGCCCGGTCGCGGCGGCAAAATCATTCATTGCCTGCTCGACGTGGTCATAAACCGCGTTGTACCACGGGTTCGTAGCTTCACGGGACTGGAAATAGGTGTCCGGATTGGCTGATGTCCCGCGAATTACCGGGTGTTCCGGGTTAAGGGCACGGGCGCGATGCGCGTCGATTTCCGCCTGCGGCAAAAGATTCAGGATAGTATCGTCCGCCAGCGGGACGATTTTGTTGATTTCGTGAGACGTGCGGAAACCATCAAAGAAGTGGATAAACGGAACGCGGCTTTTAAGCGTGGCGATATGCGAAATCAACGCAAAATCTTGTGCTTCCTGAACGCTGCTGGCGCAAAGCATGGCGCAGCCTGTCTGACGCACGGCCATCACGTCGGAGTGATCGCCAAAGATGGAGAGCGCATGGGTCGCAACGGTACGTGCGGCGACGTGCAGGACGAAGGGGGTCAGCTGGCCGGCGAGTTTGTACAGCGTCGGGATCATCAACAACAATCCCTGTGAGGAGGTAAACGACGTGGAGAGCGCGCCTGTCTGCAGCGCACCATGAACCGTAGCGATCGCTCCCGCTTCAGACTGCATTTCAACCACTCTCGGGACATCACCCCAGACGTTTTTTACCCCGTTTCCCGCCCAGGCATCCGCCTGTTCCGCCATGGTCGAGCTTGGCGTAATCGGGTAGATGGCGATAACTTCGCTGGTGCGAAACGCGACTGAGGCAACTGCACCATTACCGTCAATAGTTTGCATAGGACGACACCCTTACATTGCGCAAAAAAGAGGGCCTGTCATAAGACGACAAGCCTTGAATATTATCTCTTTAGTCTAGCAAACAGGGGGTTTTACGATTTTCGCTTTTGTGTCCTCGATATTCTTGTCATCAATGAGTAGATCAACTAAAGGGTAAAAAAATTGCGAGAAATTGTTTCAGTAGCGCATAAATACGCACATCCGCTCTCGACGACACGGGAGGTGATGCCTATTATGCATAGGTTTCGCATTATTTAAGGGGGAGAGAGCATGCGTTCAGCATTTTTGATTGGGTGTGCCGCATTATTATTGTCGGCATGTAGCAGTGAGCCTGTTCAGCAGGCGACGGCGGCTCACGTAGCGCCGGGAATGAGAGCGTCAATGTCCAGCTCAGGACAAGCCAACTGTGCCATGATTGGCGGCTCGCTGTCGGTTGCCCGCCAGCTTGATGGTTCAGCTATTGGGATGTGCGCGTTGCCAAACGGCAAACGCTGCAGTGAACAGTCGCTTGCCGTTGGCAGCTGCGGTAATTACTGATCAGTCAACACGTTTAAACATCAGCGTTTTGTCGGCGGTCGCCAGCGTTAACTGGTCTTCCGTCAGGTCGACCTGCGCCCCTTTGCGCAGCATGTCGCCGAGGGTGTGATCCAGTTCGTTAAGCTGCGGTTCAGTACAGAGTTTGCGCGTCATTGCCAGCGTTTTCACTGTCAGCTCACCTTCGGACAATTTCCCCTGTCCGTTGAAGCGGTTACACATCGTGCCAGACACGCTGATGTTATCTACCAGGTTCAGAGCGGGCAGCGCGTTAAAACTGATCTCAGGTGGTGATGTCATGCCCTTCACGGCTTTGCCATCCACATTTTCCAGTACAAAACGATGGTTCTTCAGCTGCTCTGGCTGAACGGACGCTTTGCCCGGATTAACGCAGCCGGTCAGGACAAGACTGATAACACTTAACGCAATGAGCTTTTTCATTTTTGTTCTCAAATAATAAATACTGTGAATCTTTTACCAGTGTAACGATACGCTGACGTGCGTTAATGGGGTTTATCTGAAAGTGCGGGGAGAGCCGGGCAACGCAGCGTTTGCCCGGAATGACGATTAATGAGATTTAAACCCGGCTGCCGCCATCAATATGCGAAAGAGCATACTGACCGCAGCCAGCGCCAGTACGCTGCCGCCCCAGATAATGGCCAGCCACAACACTCTTTTCCAGACCGGTTGTTGCATCAGTGATAACCCTCCCCATGCTGAACTTTGCCGCGAAATACGTAGTAACTCCAGAAGGTGTAGACCAGAATGACGGGGATGATCAACAGTGCACCCACCAGCATAAAGCCCTGGCTTTGCGTTGGCGCAGCGGCCTGCCACAAGGTGATGGATGGCGGAATAATATGCGGCCAGATGCTGATCCCAAGCCCGCTAAAACCAAGGAATATTAGCCCTAACGTCAGGATAAACGGACGGTTATGGCTGTCAGGATTATTCAGGCAGCGCCACTGATACAGGCTAAAAATCACGACCAGCGCAGGAACCGGCAGCAGATAAAACAGATTCGGCAGCGTAAACCAGCGTGCGGCAATGGCCGGGTGGGCAAGCGGCGTCCAGAGGCTGATCGCCGCAATAAATGCCAGCAGGATAATCAGTAACGTTTTGGATAACGCCCGCATCCTTTGCTGCAGCGCATTTTCGCTTTTCATTACCAGCCATGTCGATCCCAGCAACGCGTAGGCCACCATCAGACCCGCACCGCAGAACAGGTTAAATGCGGTAAACCAGTCAAACGGACCACCCGTATACGTTCGGCCTGTCACGGTAAAACCGTTAATGACGGCGCCCACCGTCACGCCCTGGGTAAACGTTGCCAGAATGGAACCGCCAATAAACGCTTTATCCCAGAAGGGGCGGTGGGCGGGCGTGGCTTTAAAACGAAACTCGAATGCCACCCCGCGGAAAATAAGTCCGATCAGCATTAATGTCAGCGGAATGGTGAGGGCATCAACGATCACCGCATACGCCAGCGGGAATGCGCCGAACAGGGCGGCGCCGCCAAGCACCAGCCAGGTCTCATTGCCGTCCCATACCGGCGCGACGCTGTTGACCATCACATCACGATCGTCAGCGTTTGGCGTTGCGGGGAACAACATCCCGATCCCCAGATCAAAGCCGTCCATGACGATATACATCAGCGTGGCAAAGACGATGATCACAAACCAGATAATGGAAAGATCGATACCCATTACGGCTGCTCCTTATGTTCAGTAGTGACTGCTGAAAGCGGGCGTGCAGGACGTCCATCGGACGCGGTGGCGAAAGATTCGTGTGGCTGCGGGCCTTTTTTGATGAGGCGAACCATATAGCTGTAGCCGACGCCAAACACCGAGGTGTAGACGACGAAGAAGGCCAGCAAACTCACGCTCATATGCAGATCGCCGTGGGCTGATACCGCATCCTTCGTTCGCTGGAGTCCATAGACCACCCACGGCTGGCGGCCCACTTCGGTGGTGACCCAGCCTGCCAGAATCGCAATCAGCCCGGAAGGGCCCATTAACAGGGCAAACCACAGGAACGGGCGGGATGAATAAACGCGTTTTTTGTAGCGCAACCAGAGCGCCATCACCCCAAGCAGCAACATCAGCATGCCTAAGCCCGCCATGATGCGGAATGACCAGAAGACGATGGTCGAGTTAGGGCGATCTTCTTTCGGGAACTCCTTAAGGGCTGGGACCTGTTTATCCAGGCTGTGCGTCAGGATAAGACTTCCCAGCGCCGGGATCTCCAGACCAAAGCGGGTGCGCTCTTGCTCCATGTCAGGCCAGCCAAACAGCAGCAACGGGGTCGGCTCACCCGGTGGGTTTTCCCAGTGGCCCTCAATGGCGGCAATTTTGGCGGGCTGATGCTTTAAAGTATTCAACCCATGCATATCACCAACCATAGCCTGGAGGGGAGCGACAATCAGCGTCATCCACAGTGCCATTGAAAACATTGCGCGGATGGCAGGATTATTATTCCCGCGCAGCAAATGCCATGCTGCGGATGCACCAACAAACAGGGCGCTACTGAGGAACGCGGCGATCGACATATGCAGCAGGCGGTAAGGGAAGGAGGGGTTGAACACCACAGCGAACCAGTCCACCGGCACCACCTGGCCGTTGACAATCTCATAGCCCTGCGGGGTCTGCATCCAGCTATTCGAAGAGAGGATCCAGAAGGTGGAGATAATAGTCCCCAGCGCCACCATGCAGGTGGAGAAGAAGTGCAGTCCCGGTCCGACTTTCTTCCAGCCGAACAGCATCACGCCGAGGAAACCGGCCTCAAGGAAGAAGGCGGTAAGCACTTCGTAGGTCAGGAGTGGGCCGGTAATACTGCCCGCAAACTGTGAAAAGCCGCTCCAGTTGGTGCCAAACTGGTAGGCCATGACCAGGCCGGAGACTACGCCCATGCCAAAGTTAACGGCAAAAATCTTCGACCAGAAATGGTAAAGCGAGCGCCAGACCGGATTTTTTGTTTTCAGCCATAATCCTTCGAGCACGGCAAGATAGCTTGCCAGGCCGATGGTGATTGCCGGGAAAATAATGTGAAAGGATACGGTAAAGGCAAACTGTATCCGCGCAAGGTGAAAAGCATCCAAACCAAACATGCACAGCCTCAATGTCAAACGGTGTGTTGTTATGGTATAGGCGCAGAGATCCGACTATCAGACGCAGAACAGCGAATTTTAACCATAACAGTTTGATTCAGACTCCCGCTTTTACAAACTGATATAGATTACCGTTACGGAATAAAAAAATTATTTTTATGAATTTTACGCATCAATCCGCTTGCTTTGCCGTCAGCAACATGCGTTAATGGATTTCTGGTTTTGAGTCCAAAAAAATATCTGACGTAGTTTTATAAAGCAGTTCTCATCACGTTGTGCCTCTCCGCAGCCTCTCTTGGGTCTTTATCTACATTCCGATTCGTTTTGTTTAAAACCAATATTGCCCAATCGGCCCATTAGTAATTTACGTTTTTACGTTAACAGGAGAATCCTATGACTTCTTATATCCATTTCCGCTGCCCATGCTGTCATGGCTCGCAGTACCGCACTTCAGTCTTTGATGTGTCTGAGAAAAACCCATTCGGCGCAAAATGCATTTTTTGCAAATCGTCGATGATCACGCTCGACCACCTCGCTGCTGCGCGTTCCGCGATGAATCACACCACCGAGTACCGTAAGTAATCTACCCGGTTTTTCATAACAGTTAGCAAAATCTTCTCTTTTTCTCCTGCTGATATACACTGTCGGCAATAAGGAGAATCTGATGAAAAAATACCAGCGTCTGGCGCAACAAATTATCTCGCAAATTGAGCTTGGCGTATGGCTGCCGGGCGATAAACTGCCTTCCCTGCGAGAGCAGGTGGCGAGCAGCGGCATGAGTTTCATGACCGTTGGCCACGCGTATCAGATGCTGGAAAGTCAGGGACGCATTGTCGCCAGGCCACAATCGGGCTATTACGTTGCCTCCCGCCCGACCACGCACCAGCCTGTGCCGCCTGCCCAGGTGATGCGTGACGAAGCGGTGGATATCAACACCTATATCTTCGATGTCCTTCAGGCCAGCCGCGATCCGTCTGTCGTTCCTTTCGCATCCGCCTTTCCCGATCCCCGGCTTTTCCCGCTTCAGCAGCTCAACCGCTCGCTGGCTAACGTCAGCAAAACGGCGACTGCGATGAGCGTGATTGAAAACCTGCCGCCGGGTAACGCTGAACTCCGCCACGCCATTGCGCGCCGCTATGCGCAGCAGGGGATGAACATCTCGCCGGACGAAATTGTCATTACCGCAGGTGCGCTCGAAGCGCTGAACCTGAGTTTGCAGGCGGTGACGGAGCCTGGCGACTGGGTGATTGTCGAAAACCCCTGCTTTTATGGCGCGCTGCAGGCGCTGGAACGCCTGAAGCTCAAAGCGTTGTCGGTCGCCACGGACGTCCGGGAGGGGATAGACCTGAACGCCCTTGAACAGGCGCTGAATGACTATCCGGTAAAAGCCTGCTGGCTGATGACCAACGGCCAGAATCCGCTTGGTTTTACGCTAAGTGCAGAGAAAAAAGCCCGTCTGGTCGCCCTCCTGACAAAGCATAACGTCACCCTGATTGAGGACGATGTATACAGCGAGCTCTATTTCGGCCGCGAAAAACCGCTTCCGGCAAAAGCCTGGGATCGGGACGACATGACGCTTCACTGCTCCTCTTTTTCAAAATGTCTGGTGGCAGGATTCCGTATCGGCTGGGTGGCGGCCGGAAAACATGCGCGACGCATTCAGCAGTTGCAACTGATGAGCACGTTATCGACCAGCTCCCCTATGCAGCTGGCACTGGTGGACTACCTGGCGACTAAACGCTACGACGCCCATCTTCGCCGCCTGCGACGAACGCTCGCTGAGCGAAAACAGCAAGCCTGGCAGTCACTGCTGCGCCATATGCCCGCCGGGGTCAAAATTCACCATAACGACAGCGGCTACTTTTTATGGCTGGAGCTTCCGGCACAGCTGGATGCCGGGCTGCTAAGTGAAAAGGCCTTAACGCACCATATCAGCATTGCGCCAGGAAAAATGTTTTCCACCTCTGACGCATGGACACCGTTCTTCCGTTTTAATACCTCCTGGGCGTGGGGAGAGCGAGAAGAGCAGGCGGTGATTCAGTTAGGAAAATTAATTAGCACGATGTTGAAATAATCTTTTTCCCCTTATTTAAATAAACATTTCTTATCCTGATGACGGCGCTACGAATATTTCGCAGTGCCCGGTCATAGGAAATCTGCATACTGCCTCGCGCCGCTAACCCCTTGTCTATAATCCAGTTAACGGGGAATGCGCCCTCGGTCACACCTTGATGAAATTTCCTGAAGCCAAACGGTGCGGCGCATTTGCGCGGTCTACGTTTAATAAGGGAGATATTTTTACGGCACGGCTGCCGCTAAATTTCATTGCGACAGGAGTAATTCTTATGAGCAAAAAATTTGCCCGCAGCAGCCTGTGCGCGCTCGGCATGACTATCATGACAGCGCACGCCGCAGAACCACCTAAGGCGATGGGTGACGGGGAAGGTCGTCTTGATATTATTGCCTGGCCGGGCTATATCGAGCGTGGGCAGACCGATAAAAACTATGACTGGGTCACCCAGTTTGAAAAAGGGACCGGTTGTGCCGTTAACGTGAAAACGGCGGCCACGTCAGATGAAATGGTCAGCCTGATGGCGAAAGGGGGATACGATCTGGTCACCGCGTCAGGCGATGCATCGCTTCGCCTGATCATGGGCAAACGCGTTCAGCCGATAAATCCCGAACTCATCCCAAACTGGAAAACCCTCGACACGCGCATTGTGAAGGGGGAATGGTTTAACGTGGGCGGCAAGGTCTACGGTACACCCTATCAGTGGGGGCCTAACCTGCTGATGTACAACACCAAAACCTTCCCGACGCCACCGGACAGCTGGAGTGTGGTCTTTACCAAACAGGATCTGCCGGACGGTAAAACCAATCAGGGTCGCGTGCAGGCATATGACGGGCCAATTTATATCGCCGATGCGGCGCTGTTCGTCAAAGCCACCCAGCCACAGCTGGGCATCAGCGATCCCTACCAGCTCACCGAAGAACAATATGCCGCGGTGCTGAAAGTGCTTCGCGACCAGCATGCCCTGATCCACCGCTACTGGCATGACACTACCGTCCAGATGAGCGACTTCAAAAATGAAGGCGTTGTGGCTTCCAGCGCCTGGCCATATCAGGCAAATGCGCTTAAGGCTGAGAACCAGCCCATCGCCACCGTCTTCCCGAAAGAAGGGGTAACCGGCTGGGCGGATACCACCATGCTCCACGCCCAGGCAAAACACCCGATGTGCGCCTACAAATGGATGAACTGGTCGCTGACGCCAAAAGTGCAGGGCGATCTGGCGGCATGGTTCGGCTCACTGCCCGTCGTGCCTGAAGGGTGTAAAGCCAGTACGCTGCTGGGTGATAAAGGTTGTGAAACAAACGGTTATAACGAATTCGACAAAATCCTGTTCTGGAAAACCCCGACCGCTCAAGGTGGCAAATTCGTGCCGTACAGCCGCTGGACGCAGGATTACATCGCCATCATGGGTGGACGATAATCGCCCGGGAGCAGAACATGACGTACGCAGTAGAATTTAACAATGTTTCCCGGCTGTATGGCGATGTGCGGGCGGTGGACGGGGTGACCATTGCCATTCGCGACGGGGAGTTTTTCTCCATGCTGGGGCCTTCGGGCTCCGGCAAAACTACCTGCCTGCGCCTGATAGCGGGTTTTGAACAGCTGTCAGGCGGCACGATTTCTATTTTCGGCAAAGAGGCGAGCGCGCTACCGCCATGGGAGCGGGATGTAAATACCGTCTTTCAGGATTATGCGCTGTTCCCGCATATGTCGATCCTCGATAATGTCGCCTACGGGCTGATGGTGAAAGGCGTCGACAAGAAGAAACGCCATGCCCAGGCGCGTGATGCTCTGGAAAAAGTGGGGCTGAGCTTTGCCATCGCCCGCAAACCTTCGCAACTTTCCGGCGGCCAGCGCCAGCGTGTCGCCATCGCCCGGGCGCTGGTCAATGAACCGCGCGTCCTGCTGCTGGACGAACCGCTGGGCGCGCTCGATCTCAAACTGCGCGAACAGATGCAATTCGAGCTGAAGAAACTTCAGCAGGAACTCGGCATTACCTTTATTTTCGTCACCCACGATCAGGGCGAAGCGCTCTCCATGTCGGACCGGGTGGCGGTATTCAATAACGGACGCATCGAGCAGGTGGATACCCCGCGCGATCTCTATATGCGTCCGCGCACGCCGTTTGTCGCCGGTTTTGTAGGTACGTCCAACGTCTTTGATGCAGCGCTTGCGCAGAAAATTTGCGGCATGGAAGGTATCTATTCCCTGCGCCCGGAACATATTCGCCTGAACGAGGGCGGTGAGGTTCAGGTTCAGGGTATCGTGCAGGCCGTTCAGTATCAGGGAGCCGCCACGCGCCTGGAACTGAAGCTTGCCGAGGGGGCCAAACTGCTGGTCAGCCAGGCCAACCTCAGCGATGTCTCGCTGCTGAGCGGCATTGCGCCGGGGCAGGCGGTGATGGCCTCGTGGTCACGCGAGGCGATGATTCGCCTGCATGAGGAAAGGTGAAATGGATATGAGTGTCGCTCATCCTCCCGCACCGCACGGCCGCTTGAGCCGCATGACGGCACTGTTCTGGCGTAAGCCGTCGCTCGGCCTGTTCCTGCTGCTGCTTGCCCCGCTGATGTGGTTTGGCATCGTCTATTTCGGATCGTTGCTGACCCTGCTGTGGCAGGGATTTTACACCTTTGACGACTTCACCATGGCGGTCACGCCGGACCTGACGCTGGCGAATATTCAGGCGCTCTTCAATCCGGCAAACTACGACATCATCCTGCGCACCTTAACGATGGCGATCGCGGTCACTTTGGCCAGCGCCATTCTGGCATTCCCGATGGCCTGGTATATGGCGCGTTACACCCGCGGCAAGTGGAAAGCGTTCTTCTATATCGCCGTGATGCTGCCGATGTGGGCGAGCTACATTGTCAAAGCCTACGCCTGGACGTTGTTGCTGGCGAAGGATGGTGTAGCGCAATGGTTTCTCAGTCATATGGGGCTGGAACCGATCCTCACCTCACTTCTTACGCTCCCGGCGATAGGCGGTAACACGTTATCCACCTCCGGGCTGGGGCGCTTTCTGGTCTTTGTCTATATCTGGCTGCCGTTTATGATCCTGCCCGTGCAGGCCGCGCTGGAACGTCTGCCAGCGTCGTTACTGCAGGCTTCAGCCGACCTCGGCGCGCGCCCCCGCCAGACCTTTCGCTATGTTGTATTGCCGCTGGCGATCCCGGGAATTGCCGCGGGTTCGATATTTACCTTTTCCCTGACGCTGGGGGATTTCATCGTCCCGCAGCTGGTGGGGCCGCCGGGCTATTTCATCGGTAACATGGTCTACGCTCAGCAGGGCGCTATCGGCAATATGCCCATGGCGGCTGCGTTTACGCTGGTTCCCATTGTGCTGATTTCGCTTTATCTGGCGTTCGTGAAACGTCTGGGAGCATTCGATGCACTCTGAACGCGCACCGTTGTTCCTGAAAGTGGCGGCATGGGGAGGCGTCATCTTTCTGCACTTCCCGCTGCTGATTATCGCGATCTACGCCTTTAATACTGAAGATGCTGCCTTCAGCTTCCCGCCGCAGGGGCTGACGCTCAAGTGGTTTAGCGTGGCGGCGGGGCGTGGCGATATCATTGAATCCGTGACGTTGTCACTTCAGATTGCCGCGCTCTCCACCGCCATTGCCCTGGTGCTTGGTACGCTTGCTGCAGCGGCGCTGTGGCGAAGCGACTTTTTTGGCAAAAACGCCATTTCACTGTTGCTGCTGTTGCCCATTGCCTTACCGGGAATCATTACCGGTCTGGCGCTGCTGACCGCATTTAAAACGATCAACCTTGAACCGGGTTTTTTCACCATCGTTGTCGGGCACGCCACATTCTGCGTGGTGGTGGTGTTCAACAACGTCATTGCCCGGTTCAGACGCACCTCCTGGAGTCTGGTGGAGGCGTCAATGGATCTCGGGGCCGACGGGTGGCAAACCTTCCGCTATGTGGTGTTGCCCAATCTGGGTTCAGCACTTCTGGCGGGCGGAATGCTGGCCTTTGCCCTGTCGTTTGACGAAATCATCGTCACAACCTTTACGGCGGGACACGAGCGCACGTTACCGCTGTGGTTGCTCAATCAGCTCGGCCGTCCTCGCGACGTGCCGGTCACCAACGTTGTTGCACTGTTGGTCATGCTGGTGACAACTTTCCCCATTCTGGGTGCCTGGTGGCTAACCCGCGATGGCGAGAACATCGCCGGCAGCGGGAAATAACATTGATTTGAACAGGACAATGCTATGCAAACACATCTGCTGATAAAGGGTGAACTGGTCGCCGGACAAGGCGAAAAGCAGCCGGTATATAACCCGGCCACCGGAGAAGTACTGCTGGAGATTGCTGAAGCCTCTGTCGCGCAAGTTGACGCGGCTGTTCAGGCCGCCGATCGGGCTTTTATCGACTGGGGGCAGACCACGCCCAAAGCGCGTGCGGAATGTCTGCTGAAACTGGCTGACGCCATTGAGGCGCAGGGTGAAGAATTTGCCAGGCTTGAATCCCTCAACTGCGGGAAGCCGCTCCACTGTGCTCTGGGGGATGAAATTCCGGCGGTGGTCGACGTGTTTCGTTTCTTCGCCGGGGCGGCCCGCTGCCTGAACGGTCTGGCCGCAGGTGAATACCTTGAGGGGCACACCTCGATGATCCGCCGTGATCCGGTGGGGGTAGTTGCATCGATTGCGCCGTGGAACTACCCGCTGATGATGGCAGCATGGAAGCTGGCACCCGCGCTGGCTGCCGGTAACTGCGTGGTGATAAAACCCTCTGAAATCACGCCGCTGACGGCGTTAAAACTGGGAGAACTGGCGAAAGATATCTTCCCGGCAGGCGTTGTGAACGTGTTATTTGGTCGCGGTAAGACGGTTGGCGATCCGCTCACCGGGCATGACAAAGTCCGCATGGTGTCGCTGACCGGTTCAATTGCCACCGGCGAGCATATCATCGGCCATACGGCGTCCTCCATTAAGCGCACCCACATGGAGCTGGGCGGTAAGGCTCCGGTAATCGTTTTTGATGATGCTGACCTGGACGCGGTTGTCGAAGGGGTGCGAACGTTTGGTTTCTACAATGCCGGGCAGGACTGTACGGCGGCCTGCCGCATTTATGCCCAGAAAGGCATATATCCTGCGCTGGTTGAAAAACTGGGTGCTGCGGTCGCCAGCCTCAAAATGGGGGCGCCGGAAGATGCCGCTACCGAACTGGGGCCGCTCAGCTCGGCCGCTCACCTTTCACGCGTCTGTCAGGCTGTCGATCAGGCGAAAGCGCTCGGTCATATCAGCGTTGTGACGGGCGGAAGCAAAAAGGAGGGGGCTGGCTACTACTTCCAGCCGACCCTGCTGGCGGGGGCAAAACAGGACGATGCCATTGTTCAGCGCGAAGTGTTTGGGCCGGTGGTGAGCGTCACTGAATTTGACGATGAAGCGCAGGTGCTGGCCTGGGCGAACGATTCACAGTATGGCCTGGCGTCATCGGTCTGGACCAAAGACGTGGGCCGTGCTCATCGTCTGAGCGCGCGGTTGCAGTACGGCTGCACCTGGGTGAATACCCACTTTATGCTGGTGAGCGAAATGCCGCACGGCGGCATGAAGTTATCCGGCTACGGCAAAGATATGTCGGTGTACGGACTTGAGGATTATACGGTCGTCCGGCATGTGATGATCAAACACTAAGCCATCCTGCCTGGCCGCTTGCGCGGCCGGGCATTCTCCTTCTTCGCCCTGCGTGTTAAGCAAGCTACTCCATTGTTATTAGCCATAATATTTAAGTGGTTATTCTGTAACGAAAAAACTTGATCTGTATCAACATATGACGCATATTGCGTGCGGTTATTTTTTCGGCTCTGGTATACAGAATGACGTTGTATCAAAAGATGTTGGTTTTTTACGCAGTGATGGCTTCCATCTGTGCATTAATTACCTGGTTCCTTTCAAAAGATCGCAAACGCATCCGCCTGCTCAGCGCGTTTCTGGTGGGGTCGACCTGGCCGATGAGCTTCCCCGTTGCGCTCCTGATCTCGCTTTTCTGAAGCACGCTTCCACTTTTTCCAGATGAACATGGCATTCCTGATTCGATAACTGTATAAATACACAGTGCATCGTAAAAGGAGTGCTTATGAACAGTTTTTACTCGCAGCAGGCGGGTTGCACCGTGCGCTGGCATGATTTGCCCGGCTCAGGCGAGCCCGTGGTCTTCATCCACGGGCTGGGGTGTGCCTCTTCCTATGAATATCCCCGCGTTGTCCGTGACCTTCAGTTTGGCGCACGCCGGGCCATTCTCATTGATTTGCCCGGCAGCGGTTACAGCGATAAACCCGAGCATTACAGCTATCACACCACTGACCAGGCCCGCGTGGTGGCAGAGCTGATTGACCACCTTGAATTGGATGCCTTCTGGTTATACGGCCACAGCATGGGCGGCAGTATCGCGATTGAAACGGCGGCAATGCTGGGAACGCGTGTTAAAGGACTGATGGTGTCGGAACCTAATTTTCACGCGGGTGGTGGGATGTTCAGCCGCTCGATTGCGGCGCAAACCGAACAGCAGTTTCTGGAACAGGGTTATGACGCCATGCTCAGCGCAGAAACCTCAGCGTGGGCGGGGTGTCTGCAAAGCAATGCGCCGTATGCAGTCTGGCGCGGAGCAAAGAGCCTGGTTGAGGGTGTAATGCCGGTATGGGAAACGCAATTCCTGTCGCTCTCGTGCCCGGTGACGCTGATCTTCGGCGAACATTCTCTGCCTGACGACGATGTTGATAATCTGAAGCAGAAAGGCGTTGAGGTAAAAATTATCCCTGCGGCGGGGCATTCTATGTCGTGGGAAAATCCGTCAGCACTGGCTCAGACGTTAGCCGGGTGTATGACGGAGTGATGTGCGCAAAAGTTTCGCCCGGCGGCGCGACGCTTGCACGGGCCTACGATGAATTGTGCAAGGTATTGATATTATGGCGGAATGTAGGCCGGGTAAGCGCAGCGCCACCCGGCAAGAATGGCAACTACATGATTAAAGCCCGTAATGCCTGACGTGCGTCAGGTTGAATATCATGCGGATGCTGGTAATCAATGTTCTCTATCGCCCGGCTATAGAGGGCAACCAGCCAGTCGTAAACGTACGCGGTGGCCGCATGGACTGGCTGTTCCGCCAGACGCGTCAGACGTGGCGCGGCGCTGCTGACGACGGGCGTAACGAAGATAGCCTGTCCCTTGCGGATGCGGCTTGCCGGACGCTCTGCTGAAGGCGTTTGGTCATACCCCAGCCAGCCAACGAAATTGCCCATCACGGCGTGCAGTTGCGCGGCGCTGCTCTTATCCGCTTCGACAATACGCTGAAGCTGTTGCGCCAGTTTAAGCCGGTAGCTGGTGACCACCAGAACATCCGCGATTTGCTGTAATACTGCGGGTTCCAGACCGAGACGGGCGGCCGTGGCCTCATTACGGCTCCACTGACGCAGATGATTTATCCATACTCTGTGCGCCAGACGCGCCTTGTCCTTCGTCTGGAACTGACCAGCACTTTCCTGGGCGTTATCGGTAAACAGATCAATGGTATCCGTAAACAGCCCATTGACCTGCTCCTCGCGCGGTTGCTGGACGGCGAGCAGTGTTTCAAACGCTTTCATCGGCGGCATCAATCCTTCAAGCAGCTCGCCGTGACGGGCGGCACTGCTTTGCAGGGTGCGCACCATGTTTTCGGTCTGGGCGCGTCGGGTAGCCGGTTCCTCAACCAGCGGGGCGAGATAGCTGCGCATCAGCGCCGAAAGCTCCTGGCGAAGCAAGCTTTTCAGCGTTCCAAGGCGCTTCTGCCGCTGCGCAGGGAGCGTGGCCTGAGACAACCACTCAATGACGCGCTGCATGCTGTGGCTATCCAGCGCCTGCAGCGTGCCCCAGCGTAAACCCGGTTTACCGAGCAGATGCTGTACGGCTTCATCAAGATTCTGGCGGGTGGTAAAGCGGGCGTCATGCGGGGTAATCGCCCACACCAGCCCCGGCAGGGCAGACTCTTCAGCAGGCTGCGTCTCTTTGACCCAGTTCATTAACACTTTTGCTTTTTTGGCCGTCTGCTCGTGCTGCGCTGTCGCATTGCAGATAACCAGTACGTCAGGCTGTAGCTGCTGGCGGTAATGGTCGAGCAACCACTGACATTTTGCCTGCGCTAACGGATCGGCACTGCTGTCTTCAAAGACCGGAATATCAATGATATCAACGTTATCCAGCGCACCACTCTCAACCGGCAGGACCAGCTCGCGGGTCAGGAAGGCCAGCACGTCAACCGGGAGGCTGATGGCGTTGAGCATGTCGCCGTTATTCAGCGGATGCAGCAGCGTCTCCTGTGCGTCCTGCTGGGTTAAGGTGCCATGCGTCAGGAACCCTTCACCCGGCAAGCCAAAGCTATCTACCAGCAGACTCAGCGGAGCAGCAAGCTCGCTGGCATGGCTGGTCTGATGCAGAACATGGGCGAGCTTCAGCCACTGTTGGGTGAATTCCTGTTGCTCACCCCACAGCAGCGACCAGACGCTTGCCCGGGTGCTGAGATCAAGTGAAGGCACCAGTTGGGCAAGCTCATACCACAGGGCATCATCAATTTGCTGTTTCGCAGCGGGTATTGTGCACTGCCAGAAGCGGGCGATGGCACCCACTTCCTGCGCCGTGATACCCGGTACGCCCTGCGGCTGACGCAGGCCACGCCATTTCTCAAGACGGGTCTCAATGACCGCCTTATCCACTGCGCGCATCTGCGGATGCAGCGTCGTGCGGGCAATAAACAGCTGTACCAGCTCGGCCTCGGTGATCAGACTCAGACGTAGCGGAAACGCCTCATCGACCACCTCCCGGTTTTCCCGGGTAAAGCGGATGGCCATGTTGGTCAGGGCATGACCCGGATTGATATGCGAAAAATAGTCAAAGGTGCGCTGGCCTGGCGTAACGTTTAGCCGTCCATTACCGCTGCCGCACAGCGACAGCAGCAGGTGTGCTTTTGCGCTCTGCGAATGACCGTAAAGTCCAATGCTGCTCTGGCGGGTCAGGGCACGTTCAATAGCCTGCTCTCGCGCCTGCGCCGCGTTGATGCGGGCAAGCAGGGCGTCAGCATCGTTGTCCAGCACAGGGGCATTCATGCGCGTCTCATTAATCCACCCGATTAACGCCTGAGTGGTGGTGGTCGTCGCTGTCATTTCAGGTATACGCTCCCGCTGTCGATCCAGTAGTGGCTGCCGCTGTGTCGGCGATCGGCCAGAGTATTCAGTTTGAAGGTTAAGGCGTCAGGCGCTACCGGTGTGCCGTCCTGTAGCCAGGCATCGCTCAGTTCAAAGGACTCAGGACCTTCCTGCTTGCTGCCGCCGCAGAGCTTAAGCCGCACGTTCAGCACGCCGTCACCGGCAATCGCTTTCGCCAGTTCAGCCGAATTGATGCTGAGCGTATAAAGCGGCGTGGCAGGCCAGCGTGCGTTCGCCAGCTGGCGGAAGCCGAGGGTGACGTTGCCGCGTAGCGGGAAGTGCAGGCGTGCGTCGAGTTTTGCGCCCGGCTTATCGAGGTCGATATCCTGATACCAGACGTTTTCCTCACGCAGGGTATTGACGGTGTTATCCAGCACGCCGAGATAACGCACGGTGGAATATGCGCCAATGTCCGCGGCTTTAAAGTTGAAGCGCGGCAGACGCAGGTCGAGCGCCAGGCTGCACAGCATGGCACCCACGGCGGCGGTTGATTTAGGGTTACCAATGCGCCCCTGCTGACTGAACGGATACCACTCATGTACCTGGTATTTATCCAGCCAGACGATGCGATTGACCGGCACCGGCTGCAGGTGACGGATCAGCGCCTGAACGCCTGGCAGGCAGCCAGGGCGACCGGTAATCAGCAGAATATCGCAGCTGTAGTGGGAAATCGCTTCACAGACTGCGTGAAGCGGAGAGGTCAGCGTAAACTGACCGGCCAGCATCGCATCCTGCATCTCGCGGAAATTGACGTGCAGCGGTACGGCGAACAGGTCGAACGCTTCTGAGCCCGCAGGCAGGGCATGATCAATCGCCTGCTGCAGAAAATTCATGACGTTGCGGGTTGGTTTCTGCGGCAGAAGATCGCCAAAGGTGGCATGCAGGCCAGCCAGCGGATCGTCAACGTCACTGGATTCCCACGCGGCAAGAATGGCGTGGCCAATCGGCATAAAGAGCTGCAGCGCCGTTTGCTGGCGCAGCACGGCCTGGGTATCAATACGCCCGGAGTCGCCGAACAGCGACGCCATGAGCAGCGAGGCGTCCGCAATCCCGGATTTCTGCAGCTGCGTTTGCAGGGCGGGCAGCACGTAGCGCTGAATCACGTCCAGCAGGGTATCATCGCCCGCCACTTTAAACCCTTCGCGGAACAGCAGCTGCGGCGTGATTTTGACGTTATTACCGGAGCCGTCATCCAGTTGATAATGGGTGATCGCCATATCCGTGGTGCCGCCACCGATGTCGATAGACGCGACGCGCAATGCGCGGCCGGGCTGCACACCCGGCTCAGGCTCACGATCCGTGCGGGCGAGCGAGGCAAAGAAGGCTTCCGTCTGGCCACCAAAATGGGAGATCGCTTCGTTATACAGCCAGACCAGTTGACCACAGCTGGCCTCATCCCACTCCATCTGGATTTCAGGGACCGGCACCACGCTTTTTTCCTGCTGTTTGCGGGTGGCAAAATCCTCATCCTGCGGGTGCCAGCCCATCGCTTTCCAGACGATGGCGATGGCTTCGAACATGCGGCGACGGAAAATCTCGCGCTCCTGCTTTGGCATTGCCGAGGGCAGGGTCAGGATCAGGGTGCGCAGCTGGCGTGGCGAGGCAGGGAAGCCCAGACGCAGGCGGGTGGCGACGCTGTTGATCTGACCCAGCGCCTGCGCCAGCAGCTCGCACAGCATATGCGTCATCAGGGTGCTGCGGCTGTACTGCGGCGAGAAGACAGGCAGTCGCTCGTCCTGCGGTAATGTAAACAGCGGTTCACCGTCATCGTTCATCAGGTTCATCAGCGGGAACGCCGTGGCAAGCGGCTCACGCTGGGTTTTGCCGTTCATCTGACTAAAGCGCCAGTCCTGCACCACCGGTGTTTCATCCCACAAATAGCGACGCGGGCTGGAGATGCCGCTGTTCCCTTCGGTTCCCAGACGCTGCATCGCCAGCTTGCGGGCTTCATCACCCACGCGAACGATCGACGGCCAGACAAACGCATCTTCGCGGCCACTTTCAACCGAGAAGTGCTGTTTGCCAAAGCGTGCTTCGGAAAACTCGAGACGGCTGGTAAACAGAGGCTCATTGAGGAATTGCGGCTCGCTCAATGAACGAACCTGTAACTCGGCGGTCTGCCGCAGTCCATCGTTCGCATCGCCGTGGTCTTCAATAATGACGCCGCAGGTGTGAGTGTTACCGACGTCGAGGATCAGGTCGACCGGAATCGCTGGCGTACTGAGGGTATGGGTAACAAATTTCACTTCCGGCACGGTGAGCTGTTCACCGAGCATGGTCAGCAGGTTAAGCCAGTGGGCCTGATATTCAAAGCTGCGCATCGCCTGATTCAGGTCACGTTCAGAACGATTTTCAACGCCGTCAGCATACTGGGTAAATGCTTCACGCAGCCAGCCGTCAATCCAGGTCTGGTCGAGGAAGCTTTCAACCTCGCTATCGCGCCAGGCCAGCGCGAAACGGGTGCCGTTCAGAATATCGTTTTCAACCGGCGATAGCGCGGAGGTGGCATGTTCCGCAATCTGGCTGTCGAGGGCGAGGGTCACGCGGTGCGTATTGCCTGCGGTGTCGGGGGTGTCGAGCTTGCGGACCTGCACGCGGGCCCAGTTATCCGGCCCCTCCACAAAGGTGCGCGGCGGGTTGAAACGCAGGAACGGGACGGGAAGCCAGACGCCGTCCAGCACCGCAAGGGACTGCTGCAGCGGGATAGTCGTTTCCGGTTTAACCACTTCAGGCTGGCCGCCGTGCGTTCCCGGCACGGTATAGCGCCCGTTAACCAGATCGAAATCGAGGCGTAGAAGAGGGCCGTTGGCGGTCTTACGTACGAAGCGCCCGTGGCTGGCGGTGTCCTGCGGCGTCAGCCCGAAATCGAGGAATTGCACGCCGCTGTTGGCAATAAGCGTAACGCTTTGTTTATAGTCGCAAAGATTTACCAGCATAGGATCAGGCACCTGCTTTCTTGAACGTCAGGGGGACGACGGTGTTGGCATCATAACGGGCGCGACATTCTGCGATATCGCTGGTGCCGGCTTTACAGGCGACTTCCGGCATCGGGTAGCGGGAACCGTCGGTACAGCGGGCCGTGCCGCGACTCTTGATCATCAGCTCACCATTGCTGTGTAGCCCGGAGAAGATCTCCGCGCGGCAGACAATATTGTCGCCATGGACTATGCGGGCGAAACCTTTATTGTTCTGGATTTGATAGCGCATTGACGGTGGCTTGCCGGTGACCGGGTCTTTCACGTCGAGAATCGCGCGCCAGGTACCGTTCAGGAAGCGTGTCGATCCGGCTTTCACCTGACCGGCCTCCATCACCATGGCATCTTTCGGGATCGCGACAATCACCACGGGAGCGGGTTCAGGCTCTTTTTCTTTGCTCGCCACCACCTCAGCCTGATGCAGGGGTAAATTCATCGCCAGTGGCTCAACGGCTTTGATCGGTTTTGGGGCGATAGCCACGGGCTCAGGGACCGGCGTAGGCGCGGGCTCTGCAGAAGGGGCCGGTTTTGGCCACATCAGCGGGGCGGCAATAGCGGCAACGATCACCGCCGCGACCGGCAGCGTCCAAAGGGGAACGCGACGCTTCTTCGTGATGACGACAGGTGCGGGTTCAGGCGCAGGTTGCGCAACAACCGGTGCGGGCTCGGGCGCATACAGGTCTTCCGGCGTAATCCGTATCGCGGCGACCGGGGCAATCAGCGGCTCGTCAGCTTTTTCAAAGGTGATGGCCGGTTCGGGCACCCGCTCGGGCTCGGGCTCAGGATCTTCAATCACAACAGGGGCGGGCTCAGGGATCAGCGATTCACGCAGGCAGTCGAGGACATCGTCACGCGCATTTTCATTCAGGTTTACAAAACCCCAGAAGCACAGGATCGGTTTTCCGTCGACGAGAAAAACGAAATTTTCCCCAGGGAACTGAAATGCTTTCGACAGCAGCGAGCCGAAGAGCTGTTGCGCTGTTTTCGGCGACTGAAGGCATTTCTTGCTTAACGACTCTACGCTCGCAAGGGTGTTTTCCAGATAGCGCAGGGCGCGATAGCGGTCGTCCTCATCAGCCGCTTTCCAGCTGGTGACGTTTCCCTCCACCGGGGAGTACCAGTCCACGCGGTCGCCGCTGTCGTTGACCTGCGGAATCGCCAGACAGTCAACGATAGCCTGTTGTTTGCGCAACCGGAGCGCTTCCCGAATTTGTAACGCTGATTCAAAAACGGCTTGTCCGCCGCCGCCCACGGCCTGAAAATCATCCAGGTTACCGCTGCGTAAAAGAGTTTTAGCCACGATTTGATCCCATATACTTCTTCACGCCGTTACTTTAACGAAACGAGGAAGAAAACAAACGGAGGAAGAGACGCTAAAAGGGCCGATTTCTTGCGGCATAGAAAGTGACGGTTGTGCTTGACGGATAATGGCACTTAAGGCAAATCATCTTTTCGGATGCTGACCGTAAAACCAGCAAAAAACGCGGCTTTAGAATAACCTGATAGTGTTTCGTTATTTGCCAGGTCATAACGGCTGTGCTGTTATTACTGTCCTATATAATAAAACTGTCAGGGTTATAACCATGTCTACAGGGAAAACACTGCTCGCCCTTGCGCTGAGCGCGCTTTTACCAGCCGGTGCCGCGTGGGCGGCAAACAACGACACCTTAATTTACTGTTCTGAAGCGTCACCCGAGTCGTTCAACCCGCAAATCGCCAGTTCCGGCCCCTCTTTTGTCGCCAGTTCTCAGGTACTGTACAACCGCCTGATCAATTTCGACCCGGTGAAAAACACGCCGTTTCCGTCGCTGGCGGAATCCTGGACGATTTCACCGGACGGTAAGACCTATACCTTTACCCTGCGCAAAGGGGTGAAGTTTAACAGCAACAAATACTTCAAGCCGACCCGCGACTTTAACGCCGATGACGTTATTTTGTCGGTTATGCGTCAGAAAGACCCTAAGCATCCGTACCACAACGTGTCCCAGGGTAACTATGAATACTTTAACGACGTGGGTCTTGATAAGCTGATTCAGGACGTCAAAAAAGTCGACGATTACCACGTTCAGTTCACCCTGAGTGAACCCAACGCCGCGTTCCTGGCCGACTGGGGGATGGATTTTGCCTCGATTCTCTCCGCAGAATACGCCGATGCGATGCTGAAAAAAGGTACGCCTGAAAACGTGGACACCTGGCCGATCGGTACCGGTCCTTATGTGCTGCAGCAGTACAAAGTGGATTCACTGATCCGCTACGTCGCTAATCCGAACTACTGGGATGGCGAGGTGCCGACCAAACATCTGATCTTCTCCATCACGCCAAATGTGGAGACGCGTCTGGCGAAACTGCAGACCAACGAATGCCAGATTATACCCGCGCCGTCTCCGGTGCAGTTTGAGGTGATTAAGAAGAACAAAGACCTGACGCTGCACTCGGTTGATGCGCTGAACGTCGGCTATCTGGCGTTTAACACCGAGAAAAAACCGTTTGATAACGTGCTGGTGCGCCAGGCGCTGAACTACGCGACCGACAAAAAGGCTATCGTTAACGCGGTCTTTATGGGGTCGGGGACGGTGGCAAAATCGCCGATCCCACCCAATATGATGGGCTTTAATAACGATCTGAAGGATTACAGCTACGATCCGGAAAAAGCGAAAGCGCTGCTGAAGCAGGCCGGGCTGGAGAAGGGCGCAGACGTTACGCTATGGTCAATGCCGGTTCAGCGTCCGTATAATCCAAACTCGCGTCGCATTGCGGAGATGATCCAGAGCGACTGGGCGAAGGTGGGCGTAAAGGCAAAAATCGTCTCTTACGAGTGGGGCGAATATCTCTCCGGAATGCGTAAAGGCGAACATGATTCCGCACTGTTTGGCTGGATGTCCGATAACGGCGACCCGGACAACTTTGCCGATGTGCTGCTGGGCTGCAACAGCATTAAAACCGGGTCAAATGCCGCACGCTGGTGCGATAAAGATTATGATTCCCTGGTACAAAAAGCGAAGCTGACCAGCAATCCGGCTGAGCGTGCGAAGCTCTATGGCCAGGCGCAGGAGATTTTCTACCAGCAGGCGCCGTGGATCGCACTGGCAAACGGCAAAACGTTCTATGCGACCCGCAGCAACGTGACCGGGTACAGCGTGAGCCTGATGGGCAGTGATTTTTCAAAAGCGAAGCTGAACTAAGCATTTTATTGCCGGGTGGCGGCTACGCCTTACCCGGCCTACATTTTGCACCCGTAGGCCCGGTAAGCGTAGCGCCACCGGGCACGTGAGGAGGAGTGACAATGTCACATTTAAACGACGTAATCGCCCGCGTGGATGCCGCCATCGACGAGAGCGTGATTGCCCATATGAACGAACTGCTGATTGAACTGAGCGATGATGCCGAGCTCAGCAGGGAAGAACGCTATACCCAGCAGCAGCGTCTGCGTACCGCGATTTCGCATCACGGTAAGCATCATAAAGAAGAAATGGACGCGCGGCAGGAACAGCTGACCAAAGGCGGCACGATTCTGTAGCCTCAAAACTGGCGTCGTGCGACCAGCCAGGCCCCGACAACCAGCATCACCGCACCGCACACCGGGCCTGCCAGGGCGCGGAGTGGAACGCCATGGCTTCTCAGAACGTCCATCACCAGCCCACCGATCAGCTGGCTGGCCACCAGTACGGCGATGGTGGTCGCTGCGCCAACGTTCTGATATCCGCTGATACTGGCAAATACGAAAAACGAACCCAGCAGTCCCGGAATAAGCGTCCACCAGCGCACCGTTGCGGCCAGCTCGCTAAACCCGGCGACGCCCTGTTTCAGCAGCAGAATGCTGACAAACAGCACGATGCCGACCAGCGAGTTGAGCAGCATCGCGATCAGAATGGTGGAGGAGGATTGGGTGATGCGCACCATCAAGGTATTCTGCACCACCAGACCGATCCCCGCCGCCACCAGAAATGCCAGCGTCAGTGATTGATTCATGGAATAGCGTCCGGGTCGCTGCGCTCGTCAAGCTGCAGCTGCATAAAGATTAAGTCCAGCCACCGGCCAAACTTGGTTCCCACCTGCGGCATTTGTCCGGTAGTCACGAAACCGAGGGTTTCATGAAGGTGAATGGAGGCCTGATTTTGCGCTTCAATACCGGCCACCATCACATGTTTACCGAGGGTGCGGGCCTCGTTAATCAGCGCTTTCATCAACGTGCGGCCAATCCCCTTGCCCTGATGATCCGGATGGACATAGACCGAATGTTCTACCGTATGGCGGAAACCATCAAAGGCTCGCCAGTCACCGAAAGAGGCGTATCCGGTAATAACACCGTTTTCCTCGCTCACCAGAACCGGATAGCCTGCAAGTGTACGAGCCTCAAACCACGCGATACGGTTATCGGTATCGACGGTCTTATCGTTCCAGATAGCGGCAGTATGCAGCACCGCGTGGTTATAGATCTCTCCTATCGCAGCGCAGTCTTCTTTGCAGGCATGACGAACGATCATGATGTTCCCTCTGTGTGTTGTTCACTATAGTATTACGTTGTAGATACGATATTACACAACTGCATCGTCCGGGCGCTACGCCATAAGCCCTATTTTTTTGTTATCAGAACCCCATTGAAATGCCATTCATACACTATAGTATGACGTCATGAACACAATAACAGACACAATGAATCAACGAATTAGTGCAAGAATTCGTCTTGAACGCGAGTCCCGCGGATGGTCCCTGAGCGAGCTGGCTGACCGGGCAGGGGTCTCGCGCGCGATGATCCACAAAATTGAGCGCGGAGACAGCAGCCCGACAGCGACTCTTCTTGCCCGCCTGTCCGGCGCGTTTGGCATCAGTATGTCCACGCTGATTGCACGCGCGGAGATGCAGGAAGGTAAACTCCTGCGCCTTGCCAATCAGCCTGTCTGGCGCGACCCGCAAACGCACTATCTCCGCCGTCATGTTTCTCCCCGTACCGATCTGCCCATCGACCTTGTTCAGGTAGAACTGCCTGCCGGGAGCGATGTGCCGATGCCCGCATCGTCTTACGCGCTGGCTCGTCAGCTCATCTGGCTGCAGTCCGGCGAGCTGGTGTTTCAGGAAGGCGACACACGCCACGAGATGCAGGCCGGTGACTGTCTTGAACTTGGGCCGCCAAATGACTGCCGTTTCATCAACGAAACGAATGAAAGCTGTGTCTATCTGGTTGTACGGCTTAACCAGTCGGGCTCGTAAAGGAAGCGATAACGCCGTTCATGAGCCAGGCTGTAATGACATTTGTAGCAGAAGGAGATCCTGATGAATCACGCTGTTTCGCAAAATCGCCGCTGGGTGCTGGCTTCTCGTCCACAGGGCGCGCCGGTCGCGGAAAATTTTCGTCTGGAAACACAACCTGTTCCCACGCCCGTTGAGGGGCAGCTGTTGCTTCGTACCGTCTGGCTGTCGCTGGATCCGTATATGCGGGGTCGCATGAGCGATGCGCCATCCTATTCCCCTCCGGTAGAGGTGGGTGCCGTAATGGTTGGGGGAACGGTCAGCCGCGTTGAGCAGTCAAACCATCCCGATTTCAAACCCGGTGAATGGGTGCTGGGCTACAGCGGCTGGCAGGAATATGAACTTTCGGACGGCAGCGGCCTGGTCAAGCTGGGAGACAATCCGTCTCATCCTTCCTGGTCGCTGGGTATTCTGGGTATGCCTGGTTTTACCGCCTATATGGGGTTACTGGATATCGGACAACCGAAAGCGGGTGAAACGCTGGTGGTCGCTGCGGCGACAGGTCCGGTTGGCGCCACCGTTGGGCAGATTGGCAAAATCAAAGGTTGCCGGGTAGTGGGCGTTGCCGGTGGGGCAGAAAAGTGCCGTCATGCCGTTGATGTTCTTGGGTTTGATCAGTGTCTCGATCACCACGCGGCGGATTTTGCCGACCAGCTGAAGCACGCCTGCCCGAAAGGGATTGATGTCTATTATGAAAACGTCGGGGGGAAAGTCTTTGACGCCGTACTGCCGCTACTGAATACCTCTGCGCGCGTGCCGGTTTGCGGCCTGGTGAGTGGCTACAATGCGACGGGCTTGCCTGAAGGACCGGATCGCTTGCCGCTGCTGATGGGCACCATTCTGAAGAAACGTATTCGGATGCAGGGGTTCATTATCGCTCAGGACTATGGCCACCACATTAAGGCGTTCCAGGACGAGATGGGGCGCTGGGTGCAGGAAGGTAAAATTCACTATCGTGAACAGGTCACGGATGGGCTGGAGAACGCGCCCGAGGCGCTGATTGGCCTGCTGGAAGGTCGAAATTTCGGCAAAGTCGTGATTCGCGTCGCGGGTGACAATAAATAAAAAGCATGATGGCGGGGTTTCCCGCCATATTTATTTGTGAAGATACGATATATTGTCTTTAATTAACGGACATGGTTTTTCGCGCCATCTTCCCGGATGCGCCCGAAGCCGATAAAAAATCACAGTTTGCTTTTTTTGCTGTTTTTACGTACTTCCCACCACCAGGCATGACGATACAGGATATATCGAAGCAGCGTCGTTTTATTAAACCGACGCTTAAAAATAGCATTAAGTTTTAGCTACAGGAATTGAACATGCTTGATTTGGATCACTTAGAAAAAGCCCAAAGGATCAGTCTTACCATGCAAGTTGAACTCAGTTTGAAAGGAGCATTAATTACAGGCTCCCTCAAACCTGGCGCACGGCTGATTACGAAAGAGATTGCCGATAAATTGGGAACCAGTATTACGCCGGTCCGCGAAGCGCTGCTGCGTCTGGTGTCGGCAGGGGCGTTACACGCTACGCCCGCGCAGGCCTTTCTGGTGCCAGAGGTCACGCTGGATCGTTATAACGAAATTAACGCCATTCGCAAACAGCTTGAGCCCATGGCAGTCGCCGCGGCCTGTCAGAATATGTCTGAGCAAAAGCTGGAGACGTTGCGCAAATTGTCGGACGTATTTCATGAGGCCATGCGCAACGGGAACGTCCAGCAGGCGCTGCATGCGAATCGCGTTTTCCGGTTTACGCTTTATCAGTATGCCGAAATGCCGACGCTGAATGCGTTGATTGAACAGCTATGGGTGCGCATCGGCCCGTGTATTAACTATCTTCACCGTGAGCTTGATGACATCAAAGTGTCGACTTATCACTATGACGAGCTGCTTTCAGCCCTTGAGAGAAGAGATGTTGATGCCAGCCAGAAGGCGATTGATAAGTTGATTGATGAAGCGAATACGCTTTTACAGCGACAATATTTTAACTAAGAGATTATTTAGCAGAGCGACTATATCCCGCACCTAATTATTTATCTGGTGAATAACTCCTGATGGCTTATTGCCATCAGGAGCATTATTTCATTTATAAAATAAACTTTACTTTTTTTCTCACTCGAAGCGATAAGAGACCGACAGACCAACACCGTAGTTACGGCCAGGTGCGGGCTCGTAATAACGCCCGTTCGATTCGTTAACAATAACGGAGCCGACATACTCTTTGTCGAACAGGTTATCTACGCGGCCAAAGACGTCCATCCCCCAGTTGCCATAGTTAAATTTATACCCGGTATTGAGCCCAACCACCGTGTACGACGGCGCTTTCGCCGTGTTTTCGTCATCAGCCATGATGTCGCTCATATAGCGCACGTCAGAACCCGCGTACCAGCCTTCTTCTGGCTGCCAGCCAAACGACGCGAAGCCCATATTGCGGGCAATGCCCGGCATACGGTTGCCATTACAGTCGGCATCGCCGCAGACGTTGGTGCGGTAGGTGGCGTCCAGGTACGTCCACGCCATTTTCAGTTTCCAGTTCTCAGCAAACTGTTGATCGAGAGAGACTTCTACCCCCTGACGGCGGGTTTTCCCGGCATTTTTAAACGTATCGCGTCTTCCTGTCGATGTATCGACCACAATTTCATTATCGGTATCGGTGCGGAAAAGCGCTGCTGTCAGTAAACCATTGCCGATTCGGGTTTTACTGCCTATTTCATAAGTATTATTTGTTGAAGGTTTAAGGTCATAATTTAATCCCCCGTTACCTCCTGCTGTGTATGCGCGTTCATTGATAGTTGGTGTTTCAAAACCACGACCTGCAGCCGCATAAATGTTCCAAGCACTGGTAATTGCATACTTCACTGAACCTGCAGGCAGCCACTTATGATAACTGGTGTCGCCGCTATCATCGCCATTCTTCAGATAATGATCATTTGAATCAAACCAGACAGAGCTATAACGAACCCCTGCATCAAGAGATAACTTATCTGTGAGTTGCCAACTGCTCTGGAAGTAAGGATCCAAATTCCACATCAGATTACGTTCATCACGACGTTTTGTTCCTTTTACACCGTAATCTGGTTTGCTATTGACCATTACATAGTTTTCATAACCCAAACGATCTTCGTTAAGATTTTCATAGTTCAACCCAGTAGTGAATGTAACTGGAACAAGAAGTTCCCCACGATGAGTCCATCGAGTATCTATCCCTTGATAATGGCGTGTCATATCAATGACACCTCCAGAGTGGTTTAGGTTATTACGCTGTGCAGTGTACGGAATCGACTGATACTGCGTCATTTCACGCTCACCGGCATACATCATCACGCTCAGATCGTCCTGAGCGCTAAGCTGGCGGTCATAGCGCAGACCGGCCTGGGTCTGCTTGATGGTCTTGCGCGTGTTGTACTGATCGCCGCGCGGAGACTGACGTGGGTTGTTTTGCCATTCCTGATAGCTCAGACCGCCCGGATCGTTGGCTTTCATGTCCACGCTGTTGAAAATCAGCGTCAGCTTGCTGGCGTCGTCAATGCGTACACCCAGTTTGGCGTTAGCCAGATTCTTCCGCGCGCCGCTGTGGTCGCGGAAGCCTTTGGTGGTGAAGCGGGTAGTCGAAACCGTGTAATCCACGTCTCCCGCATGCGTTCCGTCCCCCATGGCGCCGGTGGCTTTCATTCCATAGCGCCATGTACCGTAACTGCCGTAATAGCTGCTCGCCTCAAGGGTCGGTGGCTGCTGCCCGGTCTGGGTAGTCATGTTAATCACGCCGCCAGAGGCGTTACCGTACAGGGCAGAGAAGGGGCCACGCAGCACTTCAACGCTGTCAATGCTGGAGAGATCAATGTTAGACGTCTGGCCCTGTCCGTCCGGCATGGTGGCAGGGATACCGTCGACATACATGCGAATGCCGCGCACGCCAAACGTTGATCGGGCACCAAACCCACGCACTGAAAGCTGGAGATCCTGGGCATAGTTCTGCCGGTTCTGGATTTGCAGCCCGGGAACGCTGCCAAGCGATTCAGAGAGGTTAATGCGTGGCGTGGCATGACGCATATCATCGCCATTCACGACGCTGACCGCCGCCGGGGTATCAAGCTCTGATACGGTTTGCGGCGTGGCGCTGACGATCATGGTTTGTTCCTCTGCGCCGATCGCACTAAGCGGCACAAAAACAACGGGGACCAGCAGCAGCGGGAGAGATGCCTTACGGGCAGAAATGATTTTCATGAGTAAAACCGGTTGTGGTGTGTAAACGAACCAAATGGAACATGTCCATACATGTTAAAGGTTTTGTAAATGTTTTGAAAACTATAACCGCACATTGCGTTAATGAAAGGCGAGAAGGGAAAGAAAAACTCCACTTTTAACTCATTAATGATTACTATTCTCATTATCATAACGGCGACGCCATGACGTTGCCAGCCGGAAGCGATGTCAGCCGTACTCCCATTTTTCAAAAAAGGAATTGTTATGTCTTTACGCCATCTGTGCTCACCGCGACTGAGCACCTCTCTGCTGTCTGCCGCTTTACTGTTTGCCGGAACCTTCCAGGTGCATGCCGCCGAAGAGATGCTGCGTAAAGCAGTGGGTAAAGGTGCCTATGAAATGGCGGTCAGCCAGCAGGAGAATGCGCTGTGGGTTGCGACGTCGCAAAGCCGTAAAACTGACAAGGGTGGGATTATCTATCGCCTTGATCCTGCCACGCTGGAGGTCACGCAGGCCATTCATAGCGATCTCAAACCTTTTGGTGCAACCCTCGACGGCGCGACGCAAACCCTGTGGTTGGGTAACACGATCAACGGCGCGGTGACGGCCATTGATGCGAAAACGGGCGACGTGAAAGGGCGTCTGGTGCTCGATAGTCGCCAGCGCAGCGAAACGGTGAAACCGCTGCAGCCGCGACAGCTGGTGGCGGATGACGCGAGCAACACGATTTACATCACCGGGGTGGGCAAAGAGAGCGTGATTTGGGTGGTGGATGGCGCCACGCTGAAGCTGAAAGGAACCATCGCAAATACGGGTACCTACAGCACCGGGCTGGCACTTGATGCCAGGGCAAAACGCCTGTATACAACGAATGCGGACGGCGAGCTGGTCACCATTGATACCGCCACCAACACCATCCTCAGCCGCAAAAAAGTGCAGGACGACGGCAAAGAACACTTCTACCTGAATTTGAGCCTGGACACCGCCGGTCAGCGTGCCTTCCTGACCGACTCAAAACAGCCGGAAGTGCTGGTGGTGAGCCTGAAAGACGGCAGCGTGATGGAGAAAATTGCGGCGCCTGAATCACTGGCGGTTCTGTTTAACCCGGCTCGCAATGAAGCCTACGTGACGCACCGTGAAGCCGGTAAAGTGAGCGTGATTGACGCGAAGTCTTATAAGGTGACAAAAACCTTCGACACGCCTGTCTACCCGAACAGCCTGGCACTGTCTGCCGATGGCAAAATCCTGTACGTGACGGTGAAACAAAAATCAACTCGCCAGCAGGAAGCCACTCAGCCTGACGATGTGATTCGTATTGCACTCTAATGTGGGAATTGCCCGGTGGCGCTGCGCTTACCGGGCCTGCAAAAACGATAAGATGTAGGCCGGGTAAGGCGAAGCCGCCACCCGGCTTTTTTATTAACGCGAGGTCTCTTCCACCAGCGGTGCGTCGTGTTTTTCATCATCAGGATGAACCGGCGCGGTGCTGTGAATTTCGTGAACGCGTTTACGTACGCCGAACCAGCCTGCGATCAGCAATACGGCCAGCAGCGGAATGGTGGCGATGGTATAGGTACCGTTCGGGTAGTCGAACGCCATCAGTACCAGCACGCTAAACAGGAAGAGCAGGGTGAGCCATGAGGTCACCGGTGCGCCCGGCAGCTTAAAGCTGACGTCAGCGGCTTTGCCTTCTTTAATGGCTTTACGCAGGCGCATCTGGCAAACCACGATAAAGGCCCAGGAGGCGATAATCCCAAGTGCGGCCACGTTAAGAACGATCTCGAAGACCTGAGACGGCACCAGATAGTTCAGGAATACACCGAAGACATACACCACCAGGGTCGCCAGAATACCGGCATACGGTACGTGCTGCTTGCTCATCTTCGACATGAACTTCGGCGCAGAACCGCCCATCGACATAGAGCGCAGGATACGACCGGTAGAATAAAGGCCGGAGTTGAGGCTGGAGAGTGCCGCCGTCAGTACCACGATGTTCATGATACTGCCAACGTAAGGCACGCCGAGCTTGGAGAAGAAGGTGACAAACGGGCTCTGACCAGCCTGATAGGCATTCCACGGCAGCAGCAGAACCAGCAGCACCACGGAACCAACGTAGAACAGACCGATACGCCAGATCACGCTGTTAATGGCTTTCGGCACCATGGTCTGCGGGTCTTTACATTCACCCGCTGCGGTACCGACCAGTTCGATAGAGGCAAAGGCAAACACGACGCCCTGAACCAGAACCAGCGCAGGCAGCAGACCGTGCGGGAAGAAACCGCCGTTATCGGTTATCAGGTGGAAGCCGGTGGCATTGCCATCCAGCGGCTTACCGCTGCCGAGGAACACGGTCCCGACGACCAGGAAAATCACAATCGCCAGCACTTTTACCAGCGCAAACCAGAACTCCATTTCGGCGAACCACTTCACGCCGATCATGTTCATGGTGCCGACAATCGCCAGCGCACCAAGGGCAAAGACCCACTGCGGCACGTCACCGAACGCGCCCCAGTAGTGCATGTAGAGCGCAACGGCGGTGATATCGACGATACCGGTCATCGCCCAGTTGACGAAGTACATCCAGCCTGCCACGTAGGCCGCTTTTTCACCGAGGAATTCACGGGCGTAGGAAACAAAACTCCCACTGGACGGACGATGCAGCACCAGTTCACCCAGTGCGCGAAGAATGAAGAAAGAGAAGATCCCGCACACCAGATACACCAGGGCGAGAGCCGGGCCAGCCATTTGCAGACGCGCACCAGCACCTAAAAACAGACCTGTTCCGATAGCGCCGCCGATGGCGATCATTTGCACCTGACGGTTGCCCATCGCTTTGTGGTAGCCCTCTTCGTGGGAGTTCAACCAGCGACGTTTAGCAGCGTGATGATCGGCTGCGCTTTTATTGCTTGTTTTCATTGAGTTACCTGTTTGCCTGTCTGAACCATTATCGTGATAGTCCTGCCTGGCAGAGAGCGATACAAACGATTGCTTCTGCGCAAACACATGTCGCCTTCCCAGTCATTCTGCGTATGGATAAGGCGAAACATGGCGAGGCATCCTACCTGCAATTCATAAGCGACGCAAAATATAACCGTGTCGAAAGTGATGCAGGTCGAAGGAAATCGTGTGGTCAGAGCAGATGAGGATTACAACACGCTGAATCGTGGCGAGTTTTTAGACAGAACTAATAGTGAAGTGCTGCTTTAATCATCAGAAATCCTTAATAATTACGTTGAGGTAGCGCGCAATGAGGCAGCGCGTCACGGGCATTTCATTAACAAAAATAAAACGATATGATCCGAAATGTTTTCTTCAGCATGGCCAGGCGGAACGGTGAAAATCAATATTATCGGTACCAGCGGGAGCGGAAAGAGTACGCTTGCCCGGCGCATCGCGACGGAACTGTCGCTCCCTTATATTGAGATGGACAGGCTCTACTGGCGTTCTGAGTGGAAGGGAACGCCCGATGAGGAGCTACTGGAGACGCTGGAAAATACGCTCGCTGCCACACCCGGCTGGGTGCTTGATGGCAACTACAACCGCACGCGCCCGGTGAAATGGCGTGAGGTTGATCTGGTCGTGTGGGTGGACTGCGGTTTTGTCCGTACGCTCTGGCAGGCGGTGACGCGCGCGTTTAAACGCGCATGGCACCAACAGGAACTGTGGCCTGGCACCGGAAACTGCGAAAGCTTCCGCCGCTCATTTTTCAGCCGGGAATCCATCATCATCTGGACCCTTAAAACCTGGCGCATTAACCGCGAGCGTTACGACGCTGATATGAAAAACCCGCAATACGCCCACATTCAGTTTGTTCGCATCACCCGTCGCCAGGAGGCGGATGCGCTGATTGCTTCGCTGAAAACTCACCCCTAGCAGGGCGCTGTATATCTGATTTCCAGAAAACTAAATGTAAATTAATTGTTTCTCAGTGGTGAAATACGCCCTTAATAATGTCGACATGTTAAGTCAAACGAGAACGCAACATGTCATGGCGAATCAGCATTCTGGACAAAAGCCCCATCGCTGAAAACGAAACGGCTGCCGATGCACTGGCGCGTACGTTAGCGCTGGCGCAGCAGGCAGAAAATCTGGGCTATCACCGCTTCTGGATTGCCGAACACCACAATACCCCTCAGCTTGCCAGTCCCTCGCCGGAGCTGCTGATTGCCTGGATCCTCGGGCAAACAACGCGCATCCGGGTCGGTTCCGGGGGCGTCATGCTCCAGCACTACAGCCCGTATAAAGTCGCCGAGAATTTCAACGTGCTGGCCGCGCTGGCGCCCGGCCGCGTGGATCTTGGCGTCGGAAAAGCGCCTGGGGGATTACCGCTCTCGACCCGCGCGCTGCAGCTGGGGCTGGATCAGCAGGAAAAGGGCAGCTTTGCCGAACAGCTGGCCCAGCTCGATCGCTGGATCCGCCCTGAAAACCACTCAGCGGAGGAAGCGGTTCGCGCCACGCCGCTGCCGCCGGTACCTGCACAGGGTTTTCTGCTGGGCGCCAGCACGGAAAGCGCGCTGCTCGCCGCATCACTCGACTGGCACTTTGTCTTTGCCGCGCATCTGAACGGAGACCCGGAACTGTTACGCGAGGTGGTTTCGACCTGGCGTAAGAACAGCGCGCGGGAGGTGATAGTGGCGGTGCAGGCGATTATCGCGCCGACCCAGGTTGAGGCCGAAGCCCTGGCGCAGAAGGTCGAAGTGTGGGGTGTTGAGCTGGCAAACGGCCAGCGCGTGACCGTCGCCAGTGAGGATCAGGCCTATGCCTTTGCCCGTCAGGCCGGGAGCGAGCCAGTGCGCATCGCCCGTCGCGCCCAGTCGCTGCTGGCGGGGACGGCGGAGTCGGTGCTGGAACAGCTGAACGCGCTACACGCGCAGTGGGGGATCGACGAATTTATCATCGACACGCCGGTTGCGGAGGGGGCAACGCGCGTGCAGTCCCTGCGTTTGCTGGCCGAGGCGCGTCTGAACACGGAGGTTACCGTATGAGCTTTGGTGAACAACTGATTGCCTGGCGTCGCGAGCTGCATCAGAACCCGGAGCTGTCCGGCCAGGAAGTGGAAACGACGGCGCGCCTGCGCCGGTGGCTGTCAGCCGCGGGCATCACGCCGCTGCCTTACGACCTGCCGACCGGTGTGGTGGCGGAGATCGGGACCGGTAACAAACTGATCGCGCTGCGGGCAGACATTGATGCCCTGCCCATTGAGGAGCGCAGCGGCGTGCCGTTTAGCTCGCAACAGCCCGGCGTGATGCATGCCTGCGGACACGATATCCATACCAGCGTGATCCTCGGTGCAGCGTTAAAACTGAAAGCGCGGGAAGCCTCGCTTAAGGGGCGGGTGCGGATCCTGTTTCAGCCAGCCGAAGAGAACTTTGGGGGGGCGAAGAGCATGGTGCGGGCCGGTGCCCTGCGGGATGTCAGCGCGATTTTTGGGATGCACAACGAGCCCGGCCTGCCGGTGGGGAAGTTCGCGACCCGTGGCGGGCCGTTCTATGCCAACGTCGACCGCTTCGCGATCCGCATTACCGGTAAAGGCGCGCACGCCGCGCGCCCGCATGAAGGCAACGACGCTATTCTCCTGGCCAGCCAGCTGGTGACCGCGCTGCAAAGCGTCGCCAGCCGCAATGTGAATACGCTGGATTCGGTAGTGCTGAGCGTGACGCGCATCGCCGGGGGCAACACCTGGAACGTGCTGCCGGAAAACGTTGAGCTGGAAGGTACGCTACGCACTCACCGCACGGAAGTGCAGCAAAACGTGAAAGCCCGCGTGGGGGAAATTGCGGCCGGTTTTGCCAGTGCCTTTAGCGCGCAGATTGATATCACCTGGTTTGCCGGGCCCACTGCGCTGGTCAATGACCAACGCTGGGCCGATTTCGCCACCTCGGTCGCCCGTGAAGCGGGGTATGAAACCCATCACGCCGAGCTACATATGGGCGGAGAAGATTTCGCAGTCTATCTCCAGTCTGTGCCCGGCGCGTTTGTCAGCATCGGCAGCAACAGTCCGTTTGGTTTACACCACCCGGCATTTAATCCGGATGAAGCCTTAATTGAACCCGCTGCCCGCTATTTTGCCCAGCTTGCGGAACACGCCCTGCAACACGTCTGATTAATCATGAGGTAAATATGTCTGCACATCGTCAACTGCGGCTCGGGACCATTTTGCATGGCGCATCCGGAAATATGTCCGCCTGGCGTCATCCGGCGGCCGTCGCGGATGCCAGTATCAATTTTGATTTCGTTAAAGAGACGGCATTAAAAGCGGAAGAGGGCAAACTCGATTTCTTATTCGTTGCCGACGGTCTTTATATTAACGAAAAATCGATCCCGCATTTTTTAAACCGGTTTGAGCCCTTAACGGTGTTATCTGCGCTGGCAAGTATTACCTCGCGCCTGGGGCTGGTGGGAACCTTATCCACCTCCTACAGCGAGCCCTTTACCACGGCGCGGCAGTTCGCCAGCCTCGACCACCTGAGCAACGGACGTGCGGGCTGGAACGTGGTGACTTCGCCGCTGGAAGGTTCAGCGAAGAACTTTTCCCGCGAAAAACACCCGGAACATGCGCTGCGCTATCGCATTGCCGATGAGTATCTGGACGTGGTGAAAGGACTTTGGGACTCCTGGGAAGAGGATGCTTTTATCCGTAATAAAGAGAGCGGTCAGTTTTTTGACCCGGCTAAACTGCACCCTCTGAATCATCACGGGGATTTCTTCCAGGTCGCCGGGCCGCTCAATATTGGTCGCACGCCGCAAGGATGTCCGGTTGTCTTTCAGGCCGGTGCGTCGGATGACGGGAAAAAACTGGCGGCAAAACATGCCGACGCCATTTTTACCCACCATGACACCTTCGAAGAAGCAAAAGCGTTTTATCGCGACGTGAAGCAGCAGCTGGAAACGAACGGTCGGCGCGCGTCAGATTTGCATATTTTCCAGGGCGTCAGCGTCATCGTTGGCAACGATGCCGAAGACGTGGAAAACCAGTACCAGACTACGGCGGCGCTGGTGTCGATTCACGATGCCCTTAATTACCTCGGACGTTATTTTGAGCATCACGATTTCAGCCAGTATCCGCTCGACGAGCCGTTCCCGGATATCGGCGATTTAGGCAAAAACAGCTTCCGCAGCACCACCGATGAAATTAAGCGTAACGCCCGCGAACGCAACTTAACCCTGCGTCAGGTGGCGCTGGAAGCCGCGTCGCCGCGCCCGCGTTTTTCCGGCACGCCGGAAGAGGTTGCAGACGGCCTTCAGGCCTGGTTTGAAGGCTATGCCGCAGACGGCTTCATCATTCAGGGCGGCACGCCGGATACCTTCCCGCGCTTTGTTGACCAGGTAGTGCCCGTTTTGCAGGCCCGCGGGCTGTTCCGTACCGACTATCCCGGCACCACGCTGCGCGACAGCTTAGGTCTGGATCAACCGAAAAACACGTTCACACAACAATAAAAGAGAACACCGCTATGCAGAAAACATCGCTTATTCTGGCGCTCGCGCTGGCCTTTACCCCTGTCGTCCGGGCAGAGAATGTCACGATTAACGGCACTGGCGTGAGTATTGAGGCCAATAAAACGCCGATCAACACCGTCAAAAACGGTGATGCGGTGGCGCAGCTACCGAAGGATTATCGCTTTGCCGTGCCCGGGAAATTTACCGTGGCGGTGGCGGGGCTGAATCAACCGCCGCTTACGGTTTTCTCCGATGACAACAAAACGCTGTTGGGAAGCGAGGTTGACGTCGCTCGCCTGGTGGCTGACAGCCTCGGGCTGGAGCTGAACGTGGTGCCGACCTCGTGGGAAGACTGGCCGCTGGGCGTGGCGTCCGGGAAATACGATGCCGCCATCAGCAATATTACCGTCACCAAAGCGCGCAAAGAGAAGTTTGATTTTGCCACCTACCGTAAGGACTCCCTCGGTTTCTACGTGAAATCGACCAGCCCGATTACCTCGCTTAAAAAAGCAGAGGACATCGCCGGGCTCAGGATTATTGTGGGTTCCGGTACCAATCAGGAAGCCATTCTGCTGGCATGGAATGCCGAGAACCTCAGGAAAGGGCTGAAACCCTTTACTCCGATCTACACCAAAGACGATGCGGCGCAAACGCTGGCGCTGCAGTCCGGGCGCGCGGATGCCTACTTTGGCCCGAACGTGATAGGCGCGTGGAAAGCGGCGCTCAACGGCAAAACCAAACTCGTCGGCAGCGTGGACGGCGGCTGGCCGAAAGCGGCGCACATCGCGGTCACGCTGAGAAAAGGCAGCGGCCTGGTCGAGCCGGTGCAAACCGCGCTTAATGGCGTAATCAAAAACGGCGATTACGACAAAGTGCTAAACCGCTGGGGAGAAGGGGTTGAGCGCATTGCTCATTCCGAGGTGAACCCGGCAGGTCTGGGAGATTAAGGAGGCGCTATGCGTGAACAATTTCGTGATGTTTCGCCGGAAGATGCCGAACTGCAGCCGATTATCGAGGGGCTGTTCGGTGAATATGCCGCCCGCTACGGCGACTACTTCTCTAAGGACGCGGAAGTGGAGCTCACGGCGTGGTATTTAGCGCCACAGGGGCTGTTTATCGTGCTGGAACGTGACGAGAAGATTATCGCCACCGGTGCGTACAAACCCTTTGATGAACGGACCGCCGAAATTAAACGCATCTGGACGGACAAATCCCTGCGTCAGCAGGGGCTTGCTGCCCGCGTGGTGCAGGAACTGGAGCGCAGGGCGGTGCAGGCGGGTTACAGCCAGATCTACCTGACGACCGGTTTTCGTCAGCCGGAAGCGGTGCGGCTCTATCTCAGCCAGGGATACCAGCCGCAGTTCGATCTCACACGTGACCCGGAAGAGTACAGCCAGCCGCCGTTTGACGGTCGGCTGCGTTTCACCAAAACGCTGGTACGTGAAGCGTTCAGTAAAACCGCATGAGGAACGACGATGAGCAACGTTGAAACCATTAAGGTGGTCCCGGCGCGTTATCCGCTGCGGACCGTCGGCGCCGTGGTGGCCCTGTTTATCCTGGCCGTTGTGATCCAGTCCGTGGCCTTTAACCCGCGCTGGGAGTGGGCGGTGTTTGCCCGCTGGTTCTTTGACCCGGTGATCCTCGCAGGTGTCGGGCAGACCCTGCTGCTGACCCTGATCGGCACCGCGCTGAGCGTGGTGATTGGCGGCCTGCTGGCGCTGGCGAGACTCTCTTCCTCCTGGCTGTTAAGCAGCCTGGCGTGGGGCTACATCTGGTTGTTCCGCTCGCTGCCGCTCATAGTCGTGCTGATCATCCTCTACAACTTCTCCTATCTCTACGACACGCTCTCGCTCGGTGTACCGTTCACCGGCATCACCTGGGGCAGCTTTGAAACCATCAACGTGCTCGGGCAATTTTCTACCGCGGTGGTGGGGTTAACCCTCGTTCAGAGTGCCTATACCGCCGAGATCATTCGTGGCGGATTCCTCGGGGTCGATCACGGCCAGTATGAGGCTGCCGCCGCGCTCGGCCTGCCCGCATGGCGTCGCACGGTGCGGATCATTCTGCCCCAGGCGCTGCGTACCATATTGCCCTCGGGGTTCAATGAAATTATCAGTCTCGCCAAGGGTACGGCGATGGTGTATGTCCTGGCGATGCCGGAGCTGTTCTATACCATCCAGATGATCTACAACCGCACGCAGGAGGTGATCCCGCTGCTGATGGTCGGTGCCGCGTGGTACCTGGCGATCACCACCGTTCTGTCCGCTATCCAGTATGGTGTTGAGCGCGGGCTCGCCCGCAGCGAACGCCGCTCCGCCGTGAACCAGAACAGCGCCACCCGTCGTAGCCGCGCTGTCACCACCACGCCAGCACAGGAGCCCGTCCATGCAAGCCTCTCCTGAAGGACATATTTCAATTACCGGCGTCAGCAAATATTTTGGCCGCCATAAAGCGCTCGACAACGTCACGCTTGAGATCCCGCCGGGCTCCGTAACGGTGATCCTCGGGCCGTCCGGCTCGGGTAAATCGACGCTGCTACGCACCATTAACCACCTGGAGCGCGTCGACGAAGGCTTCATCCAGATCGACGGGGACTACATTGGCTACCGTCGTCAGGGTGACAGGCTTTACGAACTGAAAGAGAACGAGATCCTCAGGCAGCGCGTCAACGTGGGTTACGTGTTTCAGAACTTCAATCTCTTTCCGCATCTCACGGTGCTGGAAAATCTGATTGAGGCGCCCATCGCGCATAAAAAGCTCAGCAGGAAAGAGGCGGTGGAAAGGGCATATAGCCTGCTGGATGTGGTGGGGCTAAGGGATAAAGCGGACGCCTGGTCCCGCCATCTCTCCGGCGGCCAGCAGCAGCGCATTGCCATTGCCCGTGCGCTGGCGCTGCGTCCGCGCGTAATGCTGTTTGACGAGCCTACCTCGGCGCTGGATCCGGAGCTGGTGGGGGAAGTCCTGGACGTCATCAAAAAGCTGGCCCGCTCTGGCACCACGCTGGTGGTGGTCACGCATGAGATCGGCTTTGCCCGGGAAGTGGCGGATCAGGTGGTATTTATGGTCGACGGGAAAATTGTGGAGCAGGGCAACAGCGACGACGTTTTAAACCGTCCGTCGCACCCGCGAACGCGCCAGTTCCTCTCTAAAGTGCTGTAAGGAGCGCAGATGAAATATGGATGTCTGGTTGGGTTGTTCTTCACGACGGTGAGCCACGCCGGGATTGATGTGCAGGCCAACGAGCAGCCGCTGCCGGTGACGGTGGATCGGCAGGCGGTGGCGAAGATCCCCGCGAACTACAGGTTCGTTGAGCCGGGAACGCTTACGGTTGCCGTTTCCATGCTGAACTCTCCACCGCTGGCGCTGCTGGCCAGCGACAATCGCACGCGCATCGGCAGCGATCCGGATATCGCCCGCCTGCTGGCGGGTAGCCTGGGGCTCAAGCTGAAGCTGATACCGACGGCGTGGGAAGACTGGCCGCTGGGGATCGCCTCCGGACGCTACGACGTGGCGCTGGTGAACATTGCGGTGACCGAACAGCGTAAAGAGAAGTTTGATTTTGCGACCTACCGCGTCGATTCGCTGGCGTTCTCGGTGAAATCCACCAGCGAGATTCAGTCGATCAAAAGCCCGGAAGATCTGGCCGGGAAAAAGGTGATTGTCGGCTCGGGGACCAATCAGGAGCGCATCCTGCTGGGCTGGAACGAGGAGAATAAAAAGGCGGGACGCGAACCTGCGCTGCCGGTCTATCTCCACGACGATGCCTCGGGCAATCTCTATATTCAGTCTGGCCGGGCGGATGTGTTATTTGGTCCGCAGTCGGTTTCGTCCTGGAAAGCGGCGCTCACCGGAAAAACGCGTGTCGTGGGGTTAGGCCCAAAGAAAGCCTTTGTCGCCACGACCACGAAAAAGGGGAATGGGCTGGTGTACGCCCTGCAGGCCGCGCTGGACGGGGCGATTGCGCGGGGTGAGTACCAGAAGGTGCTGGCGCGCTGGGGTGAACAGGGCGAAGCGGTCACGCAGTCGGAGGTCAACCCGCCTGGGATAACCTACTAATGGTGCTCTACACTTAGGGTTTTCATCCCTGAGGGGGCAACATGATGAAACTTTATGGCGTACCCGGCTGGGGCTCGACAATCAGTGAAGTGATGCTGACCCTGGCCGATATCCCTTATCAGTTTGTGAACGTGGACGGGTTTGACCAGCCTGGTCCGCAGCGTGAGTTGCTGCAAAAGCTCAATCCGCTGTGTCAGGTGCCCACGCTGGCGCTGGAAAATGGCGCCATCATGACCGAAACGGCGGCGATTGCCCTGATGGTACTCGACCGTTGTCCCGATCTTGCGCCGCCCGTGGGGCAGGCCGAACGCCAGCAGTTTCAGCGTTTGCTTATCTGGTTTGTGGCTAACGTCTATCCCACTTTTACGTTTGCAGATTATCCCGAACGCTGGGCGCCCGACGCACCGGAACAGTTGCAGAAAAACTGCATTGCGTACCGGAAATCCCTCTATTTATGGTTCGAAAGTCAGCTTAAAGCCGCGCCGTTTGCATTGGGAGAACGACTGACGCTGCTGGATGTGTATATTGCCGTGGCGCGCACCTGGGGGCCTCGTCACGACTGGTTTGCTGCCAATACCCCGAAATTTACAGCGATCGCCGATACCGTCTGTCAGCTGCCAGAACTGCACAAGGTGTTAAAGGCAAATACTATTATCTGATAACGTGAAGCGCTCAACCACAACAGGAAACCTGCATATGCCACACGTAGATATCAAATACTTTCCCCGCGATCTCAACGACGAACAAAAAACCGCGCTGGCGGCCGATATTGCCGAAGTGATTACGCGCCATCTTAACAGTAAAGACCGTTCCATTTCGGTAGCGCTGAATGAAGTTCAGGAAGCAGACTGGAAAGCCCAGGTCTGGGATACCGAGATCGCCCCGAAGATGGATGACCTGATTAAGAAACCGGGATATTCAATGTAAGTTTTATGCCGGGTGGCCGCTTCGTCTTACCCGGCTTTGTCTGCCTCTCCAGCCTTCTTTCCGCAAAAAACGATAAAAATAAGTTTAATCTTATCCGGTACACTTTACGTTCCTGACTGACATTTTATAAATCCTTAGGAAAGATCGACAACAGAATCAATTAAGGACAGCAACGTTAAAGGATAATTTTCTCATGACAAAATTACCCCGGTTTTCACCTGCCTTTTTCCATCCTCGATACTGGCTAAGCTGGACAGGCATCGCCGCGCTATGGCTCATTATGCTACTGCCTTATCCGCTGTTATTCAGAATTGGACATCGCCTCGGGCGGCTGGCTATGCGCCTTCTCCCTCGCCGCGTGGCGATTGCCCGCCGCAACCTTGAGCTATGCTTCCCGCAGATGAAAGCAGAGGAGCGTGAAGCCTTGCTGCAGCGTAACTTTGAATCCGTGGGGATGGGGGTAATTGAAACCGGCATGGCGTGGTTCTGGCCCGAGTGGCGGGTGCGTAAATGCTTTACCGTGCGCGGGTATGAGCATATGGAGCAGGCCAGGGCGCAAGGAAAGGGCGTGGTGCTGGTTGGCATGCATTTTCTCACCCTTGAACTGGGCGCGCGGATTTTTGGCATGCTCAACCCGGGGATTGGGGTTTATCGTCCGAATAATAATGCGTTGCTGGACTGGCTTCAGACGCGCGGGCGTCTGCGTTCTAATAAAACCATGCTGGACCGTCATGATTTAAAAGGCATGATCCGCGCCCTGAAGCAGAATGAGATTCTGTGGTACGCCCCGGATCACGACTATGGCAAGACTAACAGCGTGTTTGCACCCTTCTTTGCTGTCCCGGATGCCGCAACTACGGCAGGAAGCTATATGCTGGTAAAAAGTGCTCAGCCCGCCGTGATTCCGTTCGTGCCCCGTCGCAGGGCGGACGGAACCGGTTACGAACTGATTATTCTTGAGGATATCAGCGCGTCGTTGCAGGGTGCTGACAAAGAGACGGTTGCAACGCAGATGAACAGGGCTATCGAGCGAGCCGTGCTGATGGCACCGGAGCAGTATATGTGGCTCCACCGACGCTTCAAAACGCGCCCGGAAGGCCAGCCGGACAGGTATGCCCGCCGCAAGAGCGTGGCATCGCGAGTGGATATTCTCTCCGCCGACGAGCTTACTGACCGCTCGGGCGTCCAGCACTAAGGGAGCATCCTGCCCTCACCATGCGGTGAGGGCCTGCGGTACGGCGCATAGTCCGCCTGCCACCAGGGCTGCTGTCGAGTATCTACAGTGGCGAGAGATAACAACATGACCGGAAAATTGCGGCCAGCTTTTTTACCGCGTCTTCTATTTCCCTTTCGGTGTAAGCGGCAAATCCCATTAAAAAACCGGTGGATGCCGGGCTGCCTGCATATAAGCCGGTAAGTCCTAACATATCAATATCAGCGCGACGGGCCGCGGTGGCAATGTCCTTCTCGGATAGCCCGTGCCTCAGGTGGCAAGGCATCTGCATGCCACCCGCTGGCGTTGCGTACACAACATAATCAGAAAGATACTCGTCCATCAGACTGGCCAGTTTGTCGCGACGAGCAACATAAACGTTCCTCATCTTGCGAATATAGGCACCAAAATGTCCACCCTCCAAAAATTTAGCCAGCGTCAGTTGAGTGATTAATGCGGTATGGCCGTCCATTAATGTCCTGGCCATGGTAAAGGGCTCGGTCAGTTCTGAGGGGACGATCATGTACGCAATACGTAGCCCGGGGAACAGCGACTTGGTGAACGTGCCGATATAAATTGTCCGGTTGTAAGCATCCAGCCCCTGAAGGCAGGCCATAGGCTTTCCTTCATAGTGAAACTCACTGTCATAGTCATCCTCAATGATCCAGGCGGCGTGACGGTTTGCCCAGTCAATGACGGCCAGTCGTCGGTCAAGAGAGAGTGTCACCCCGGTTGGATACTGATGAGAAGGGGTAAGGTAGATAGCTCTGGCAGGTTCGGTTAGCGAATTAAGTGCGTCAACGGATATGCCTTTTTCATCAAGAGGAACCGGGACAGGGTGCAGTCCGGCAGCCTTAAACGCTTTGTGTGCCCCTTGATAGGTGGGATCTTCAATGACAATACTCTCCCCGTTGTCCAGCAGCACGTGTGAACAGAGCGCTAGCGCCTGTTGAGAACTTGTCAGAACGATCACCTGTTCTGCACTCGCACGTGTCCCGCGCTCAAGATTGACATATTCCGCGATGGCCCGCCGTAAGCGCTCCATGCCCTGCGGTGGACTTTGCTCCAGTATTTTGTGCTGATATTCCTTCAGGACCTGCCGCTGAAGACGCTCCCAGGTTGGAATGGGGAACAGGCGGGTTTCGGGGATACCGGGCGCCAGCGGACGTGGCGAAGAAAACTCGCGGATCCCGCCACTTTCATAGATGACCTTTCCACGGGCGCTAAGTTTTGCTTTTCGTGTTTCCGCGGTTGGCGGATGCTGTCGGATACGTGGTTTTAAAAACCGGGCGCTGGAAGAGACGAAGCTCCCTCTGCCTGTTTGCCGCTCAATAAAACCTTCTGCATGCAGGCTGGAATAGGCTGCTTCAACCGTATCCCGCGAAACATTCAATGAGGTAGCCAGCGCACGTGAAGCAGGAAGCGCCTTACCGTGCGACAAGGTCCCTTCAAGTATCAATGTGCGTATCGCTCTCTGGATCCTTTCATGAAGCGGTAGTGAACCGTTTGCAGGGTCGGAAATCCATGCCTTAACCGTTTCAAGCTGCGCGTGCTTAAACATTATGTTGTCCACTTTTCCCTCTGTATCCCTTGATTCTAAAGCAATAGTGCATGTAGCAGGATGAAAAATTGGTCTGCCTTTATGATGAGAATTGGCGGGGCAAAACGGGCCATTCAGCGAATACACTCTTCCTGAAACAAATACGGGATAAGCACAGAGGCAATATGAATAATACGAGCGTGACCATTGAGGCAGTTAAAGAACGTGATTTTGAAAGCTGGATGCCACTATGGAGAAAATATCAGGAATTTTACAACGTCGATCTATCCGGGGCAGTGACAGAACGAACCTGGCAACGATTTTTCAGCCCCGTTGAGCCAGTATTCTGCGTAGTGGCACGATGCAATGGAGAGGTGGTGGGGTTTGCGCATTATCTTTTTCACCGTTCGACCTGGTCCGAGAGCGATTATTGCTACCTCGAAGATTTATATGTCAGCGATGCAGCAAGGGGCAAACACACGGGCAAACAGTTAATAGAATATGTGCAGAGAGAAGCAAGAAAACATCACGCCAGCCATCTTTACTGGCATACGCATGAAGCCAATTATCGCGCGCAACGATTGTACGACTGGATTGCGAAAAAAAGCGGGATGATTGAATATCGTATGCACGTAAGATAAATCCCTTCGCTGTCCGTGTGCCCCTTAAATTTTTAAGGGGCATTAAACCAGACGTACTCTTATCATTTAGCCTGCAAAAGTATCTCCATCAGCCCTGGAAAACGGGTATCCAGATCGTCTCTTCGCAAAGAAATCATGTTTTCTCGTCCCTGCGGACGCTGCCAGATTACGCCGCTGTCCCGCAATACGCGCCAGTGGTGGGTCATGGTGGATTTCACCACATCTTCCGGGCGCAGCGCGTTACAGCTGAGTTCGTCGCCGTCGGCAAGTCGGCGGATAATTGACAGCCGGAGCGGGTTGCCGAGGGCAAACAGCACATTTTCCAGCAGTATTTGTTCAGTTTCAGGGTGGTTTGGGATCATCGTTTTCCTGCGTATGGCGTCAGATTGAGCTATATCAACAATAGGTCAACCCGTAAAAAATAGTTCGATAATACTCGTACAATAGGACTATTATAGCAAACGAACGAATACACGACCATCCCGGTCGTCACAGACAAGTCAGAAAGACTTAAGGAAATAGTATGCCCCGACCCATCCCTCTCGAACGTTATCGCAACATCGGTATCTCCGCGCATATCGATGCCGGTAAAACAACCACCACTGAGCGCATCCTGTTTTATACCGGGATGAGCCATAAGCTGGGTGAAGTACACGATGGCGCGGCAACCACTGACTGGATGGCGCAGGAGCAAGAGCGCGGGATCACGATTACCTCCGCAGCGGTCAGCTGCTTCTGGCCAGGCATGGACAGAGGGTTTGAACCGCACCGGATCAACATCATCGACACCCCGGGGCACGTGGATTTCACCATTGAGGTCGAACGTTCCATGCGCGTGCTCGACGGCGCGGTCATGGTGTATGACTCCGTGGGTGGCGTGCAGCCACAGTCGGAAACCGTCTGGCGTCAGGCGAACAAATACAAAGTTCCTCGCATTGCGTTTGTTAACAAAATGGACCGCCCGGGGGCCGATTTCTTCCGCGTGGTGCGGATGATGCAGGAACGCCTGAAGGCCAACCCGGTGCCGATTGTGATTCCGGTTGGCGCGGAAGAGCACTTCACCGGCGTGGTGGACCTCATCAAGATGCGCACCATTTTGTGGGACGATGCCACTCAGGGCATGGTGTTTACCTATGCACCCGTGCCGGACGATCTCGTCAGTACTGCCCAGGAATGGCGGGAAAAAATGGTCTCTGCCGCGGCAGAAGCCAGCGATGAGCTGATGGATAAGTACCTCGAAACGGGGGATCTGACGGAAGCGGACATGATTAAAGGCCTGCGTATCCGCACCATTTCTGGCGAAATCCAGCCGATGCTGTGCGGCAGCGCGTTCAAAAACAAAGGCGTGCAGCGCATGCTTGATGCGGTGATTGAGCTGATGCCGTCCCCGCTGGACGTGCCGGCCATTGATGGCGTGGATGAAAAAGGGCAGCACGCGGAGCGTCATCCGAGCGATGATGAGCCGTTCTCCGCCCTGGCATTCAAGCTGATGAGCGACCCGTATGTCGGGCAACTGACCTTTATCCGCGTTTACTCTGGCGTGCTGCGTAAAGGTGATGCGGTCTATAACCCGGTGAAAGGAAAAAAAGAGCGCATCGGGCGTATTGTGCTGATGCACGCCAACGACCGTCACGAGGTGGATGAACTGCGCGCCGGGGACATCGCGGCCTGCGTTGGGCTGAAAGACGTGACCACAGGTGATACGCTCACCGACCCGAACGCCGTTATCACGCTTGAACGCATGGAGTTCCCGGATCCGGTTATCTCGCTGGCAATCGAGCCGAAAACCAAAGGCGATCAGGAGAAAATGGGGATCGCGCTGCAGCGTCTGGCAGCGGAAGATCCGTCGTTCCGTCTGCATACTGACGAAGAGTCCGGTCAGACCATTATTTCCGGAATGGGTGAGTTACACCTGGAGATTATCGTCGACCGTATGAAGCGTGAGTTTGGCGTCGAGGCGAACATTGGTCGTCCACAGGTGACCTACCGTGAAACCCTGCGTAAGGCGGTGAAGGATATCGAAGGTAAGTTTGTCCGTCAGTCCGGTGGTAAAGGGCAGTATGGCCATGTTGTCCTGAGCCTGGAGCCGACAGAACCTGGCAGTGGCTTTACGTTTGAGGATGCGACCAAGGGCGGCGTGGTGCCACGCGAGTATATCCCGTCCGTTGAGAAAGGGCTGCGGGAGGCCATGAACAGCGGTGTGCTGGCGGGCTATCCGGTTGTCGATGTTAAAGCGACGCTGACGTTTGGCTCGTACCACGATGTCGACTCCTCGGAGATGGCGTTCCGCATGGCGGCAATCCTTGGTTTCAAAGAGGGCGCTCGCAGGGCGGATCCGGTGATTCTTGAGCCGATCATGCACGTGGAGGTGGAAACACCGGAAGAGTACGCCGGTAACATCATGGGCGATCTCTCCTCCCGACGCGGCATGGTGCAGGGCATGGAAGAGCAGTACGGCAGCCAGATTATCCGCGCTGACGTGCCGCTGGCCGAGATGTTTGGCTACGCCACGACATTACGCTCGATGTCCCAGGGACGCGCGACGTATACGATGGAGTTCCATCATTTTGCGGAAGCACCGCGGAATGTTGCGGATGAGATTATTTCGAAGCGCGCGAAGAGTTAATGAAGTGCACATGGTAGTCCCTGGGCTACCATGTGTCTTTTCCTTGTATCATCTTTTACTTAATCAGCGTTGCCGATCGGATTTTCCATTTACCTTTCTCCTGAACGAGACAATCTGCCACAACGTGATCTTGTTTTTTACCAAACGCGATATAAACGTTTGTGCAAACCGCATCAAACTCAGAATGCAAGACGGTGATCTGATTCCAGTCTTCGTCCCAATCCTGAGACTTGATGAACATATCCGCATCGGGCATATCTTTTTCGTTGCTGTCGCCTGAGTACATTTTTTTAATTGCTGCAATTGTTCCTGAGGTAACGTAATCATTCATGATGTCGGGATTCAGTACTGGCGGTTTATTCTGATTTAACTGCGCGATATACCACTGATTGAATTTAAGCGCAGCCTGTTCCGGTGCAGAGATGCTCTCTGCGACCGCGAAAGGAGACAGGGCGAAAAGAACAAAGAAGAGTATTTTCATTAGTCGTGCCTGAACAGTTCATAATGGGGTTGCATAGTACGGTATGCTTGCCCTGGATACAGGGTGCGTTGTATGAAATCGCTAATCCACTGCTGACCATCGTATATGCAAACGTGCCCGCTATCGTGACCAACAATATTCTGAATAACGGCTACGTCTCCGGCGTGGGGTTGATCATACACTAAGCGGAAACCTGCATTGACCAATGTCCGTCCCATATCTTTTGCCAGACGCGTATTGGGAATCTTTAATCTCCCACCCATTCTGATTGCTTCGGTGACGTAGTGAGCACAATAACCCGTGCTCTTCGGTTGTGCGTGCGATTTCGCATAGGAGATTGCGCCTTCTTTATTCCATGACATTGATATTTCCTCAATAAGAGTTTGCATCCGCAGCAACTCCAGAAATATCCTCCGATTTACAGGATTATGATAAACATAAAATGTCATAGAAAATTATTATAATTTAATGCAATGACATTGATGAATTCAATCCAGAGCCTTCACCATCTTCCCGCTCGTCACAAACGTCCCGGCCCCAAGATGATGCAGCGTATTCCGTTTATCCCCGTCAAACTGCCAGCGTCCGGCGACGAACGCGCGCTCATCTGCTGCCGCCGAAACCACTTCGCCAAACAATGTGTCATATTTTTCCGCCGCGGAGGTAACGGGTAATAACCGGCACTCCATCCACGCCAGACATTTTTCTTCGATAACCGGCAGGCCGAGTTCAGGGCCGTTTACGACCGGAATGCCGTAGCAGTTGAATTTGTCCTCGTCGCGCCCGCTGACGCTGCCGACCGCGTAAGTCCAGTTGGCCGCCGCTACGCCGGGAATGACAATCCCAAACTTCCCGCTGCGCTCAATCAGCTCGCGCGACCAGGTACTTTTGTCCACCACGATAGCGATGCGCGGCGGTTCAAACTCCACGGGCATTGACCATGCGGCGGCCATCACGTTGCGTCTGTCGAGAGATTCGTCCCGACTGGTAATCAGTACGGTAGGACCGTGGTTCAGCAGGCGGCTGGCATGACGCAATTCAACAGGGCGAAAGTGGCTCATAGGATCTCCTCATCTACACGATGAGTATGGCGAAAAAGCACGTAAATCAAAATGAATGCGCAAAATTAGTTTATAAACAGAACACCACCCTCAAAGGAAACTGATGCATGTCCCCATTTCTGACTGGCTATTTCGCGCGTATCGGCTGGACGCAACCCACACGGGTAGATATCGATACCGTGCGCGCGCTGCATTTACACCACAACTGCGCCATTCCATTCGAAAATATTGATGTCGTCCTGCCGCGCGAAATTCATCTCGAAGATCAATGTCTGGAGGACAAACTGGTGACCGCGCGCCGTGGGGGATATTGCTTTGAGCAAAACGGCCTTTTTGAGCGAGTCTTGCGTGACGTCGGGTTTAAGGTGCGCAGCGTGCTCGGGCGCGTGGTCCTGGCGAATCCGTCGCAGATGCCGCCGCGTACGCACCGCCTGCTGCTGGTCGAGCTTAACGGTGAACGCTGGATTGCTGACGTTGGGTTTGGCGGCCAGACGCTGACGGCGCCGATTCGTCTGCTGGCTAACGAAGAACAGGAAACGCCGCACGGGCAGTATCGTCTGCTGAGCGAGGGGAACGACTGGGTGCTGCAGTTCCGCCATCATGAACACTGGCAGTCGATGTATCACTTTGACCTGACGACGCAATATTTCAGTGATTATGTTATGGGGAACTTCTGGTCGGCGCACTGGCCGCAATCGCATTTCCGCCATCATCTGTTGATGTGCCGCCATCTGCCGGACGGCGGTAAGCTGACGCTGACCAACTTCAACTTCACCCACTGGCAGAATGGCCATGTGGAGGAGCAGATCCATTTGCCGGATGCAGAGGCGCTGTATCAGCTGATGCAGTCGCGGTTTGGTCTTGGGGTTGACGATCCGAAGCACGGCTTTACACTAGCAGAATTGACGGCGGTGATGGCGGGGTTTGATACGCATCCGCAGGCAGGAAAATAGCCCGGTGGCGGCTACGCCTTACCGGGCCTACTTGGGTTCGAATGTAGGTCGGGTGAGGCGCCGCCACCCGACAACATAAAAGGCATACTGATATGGAAATCTTGATTCGGAATAAATTTAGTTCTGTGGGAATGTTGCTCGGTGTTATTGCGCTGCTTCTCTCCTTAGCTCAGTTCACCCTCGGTCCGTTTTCTTCAAAGTCGACAGCACTTGAAGTTGTTGTGGCTGAAAAGGTTTCGGCAGTAAAAAAAGGAATAATGGCTGGTTTAAAAGGAGAGCAGCCGATCGTTGAGACGAAAAAGAAACCAGTAGATATCGACCGGTTACTGATCGCCAGCGGAATAGTGTTGTCTGTCGTGTCGCTTGTACTTGCTTTCATTAGTGGCCTGCGTAAAGAGAACAAATGGACCGTGAGTGGGGCACTCTTTTTTTCCGGGGCCACGATCGCTTTTCATGCGGCGTTACTGGCTTTTGGTCTCATCATTGCGGTTTTAGTTCTGATGTTAGTTGTTTCAATTATAAGCGGAAGCACTCCGTTCTGACCTTATAGCCCGATGGCGGCTACGCCTTACCGGGCCTGGAAGGGTTCGAACGTAGGTCGGGTAAGGCGTAGCCGCCACCCGACACATTCAGCGGCGCGATCTCACCACCTGATACCGCCGGGTAAAATACTCAAACGGCGCGCTCCAGACGTGGACCAGGCGGGTGAACGGGAAGATAAGGAAGATCGTCATCCCCAGCACCAGATGGATGCGGAAGATCGGAGCCACGCCGCTTAACATCTCCGACGAGCCGCCCTTAAACGTCACGATCCCCTGTGCCCAGCCGACCAGCTTCATCATCTCGCTTCCGTCCGGATACTGAGCGGAGAACGGAATGGTCGACAGCCCAAGAATGCACTGAATCAGCAGGATACTCATGATGATGATATCCGGCGTGGTGGACGTTGCACGCACGCGCTGGTTGAACAGGCGGCGGATCAGCAGCATTGACCCACCGATGAGTGTCAGCACGCCGCAAATCCCGCCCGCAATCATGGCCAACTGCTGTTTAACCGCGACGGGCAAAAACCAGGCATACATCCAGTGCGGGGTTAACATGCCGAACAGGTGGCCGAAGAAAATCCCCAGGATCCCGATGTGAAACAGGTTAGAGGCCCAGTTCATACCGCGTTTGCTGAGCATCTGGCTCGACGAGGCGCGCCAGGTGTACTGCCCGTAGTCGTAACGCAGCCAGCTGCCGAGGAAAAAAACGGTGGCGCAGATGTAGGGGTAAATGTCATAGAAAAACACGTTCAGGTAATGTGTCATTTTGGGCCTCCGGCACTGACGTCCACGTACTGCGGCGCGACGTCCTGGCTAAAGCGTCGTTGATAGTGCTGCATCGGCGAGCTGTCGCACGATGTGGCGTTGTCTTCGATAAACTTCACCTGTTCCTCTTCCCACACGGCATCCAGCGCCTGACGGGTGTCGTCGCGTTTCTCGCCTGACACCTGTTGAGTGACACTGTCACTTGAAAGGCGGCTTCCGGCCAGGGCGAGCAGGGCGTCAAACAGCTGATAATGCGCCACGCCGCGCTGTTTCAGACGACCGCCAACCAGGGCGAGGATTGGCGCGACGTTCTGCAATCCCTCACGCGCTTCGTCGTCGGTTACGATGCTGAGATATTCCAGATAGAGCGGCAGGTAATCCGGCAGTTCACGGCAGTCCAGCACCAGGCCCGCTTTTTCATACTGACTCATCAGGTCGACCATCGCCTGACCGCGATCGCGGGATTCGGCGTGAACGTGCTCGAACAGCAGCAGCGAGGTCGCGCGCCCGCGTTCGAACACTTCACACCACTCGGCCTGTTTATCCAGCAGCGGGGCGCTCAGGTGCTGTCGGGCAAACGGCAGCAGCATGGGCGCGTCCTGCGCAATCAACGAGAGCGCTTCATCACGGTTCTCCCACAGCGTGTCATCGGGATACTCAATCAGCAGCGCGACGATCTTGAGGATCTGCATTATTCTCCCTCCCCATGTTCGCGCACCTCGGTAATGTTGATGGCATCGATGCGGCTGCTGTTAAAGAGGTTGAATTTGGTGTCGGAGCCGTGGCAACCGTCACCAAAGGTGAAGCCGCAGCCGTTTTTCTCCGGGAACGCGTCGCGCGCCATTTCACGGTGGCTGGTGGGGATCACGAAGCGATCTTCGTAATTCGCAATAGCCAGATAGCGGTACATCTCCTCAACCTGCGCTTCGGTCAGCCCGACTTCTTCGATGGCGCGAGTATCGGTCACGCCTTCCACGGTCTGGGAGCGTTTGTAGTGGCGCATCGCCATCATGCGTTTCAGAGCTCGCAGCACCGGGCCTGGGTCACCTGCGCTAAGCATATTTGCCAGATACTGCACCGGGATGCGCAGGCTTTCGACAGCAGGCAGTACGCCATCACTCTGCGGCAGGCCACCGGCATCCGCGTAGGACTGAATCGGTGACAGCGGTGGCACGTACCAGACCATCGGCAGGGTGCGGTATTCCGGGTGCAGCGGCAGAGCCAGCTTCCAGTCCATTGCCATTTTATAAACAGGCGATTTTTGCGCTGCCTCAATGACGTTCGCCGGAATACCCTGTTTCAGCGCTTCTTCGATGACCGCCGGATCGTGCGGGTTCAGGAACACGTCGCACTGACGTTCGTACAGATCGGTTTCGTGCTCGGTGCTGGCCGCTTCTTCAATGCGGTCCGCGTCGTACAGCAGCACGCCGAGATAGCGAATACGCCCGACGCAGGTTTCTGAGCAAACGGTCGGCTGGCCGGACTCAATGCGCGGGTAGCAGAAGATGCATTTCTCGGATTTACCGCTCTTCCAGTTGAAGTAGATTTTCTTGTACGGGCAACCGCTGATGCACAAACGCCAGCCGCGGCACTTGTCCTGATCGATCAGCACAATGCCGTCCTCTTCGCGCTTGTAGATGGCACCGCTCGGGCAGGTGGCGACGCAGCTCGGGTTCAGACAATGCTCGCACAGGCGCGGCAGGTACATCATGAAGGTATTTTCAAACTGGCCGTACATCTCCTTCTGGATCTTCTGAAAGTTGCGGTCGCGGGAGCGCTTTTCGAACTCACCGCCCAGCAGCTCCTCCCAGTTAGGCCCCCAGACGATTTTATCCATCCGCTTGCCGTCAATCAGCGAGCGAGGGCGGGCTGTAGGGAGATGATCGCCCTCCGGGGCGCGATGCAGGTCCTGATAATCAAAGGTGAAGGGTTCATAGTAATCGTCAATTTGCGGCAGAACAGGGTTGGCGAAAATTTTCGACAGAACGCCCATTTTGCCGCCGAGACGCGGGGTCAGTTTGCCGTGGATCCCGCGGATCCAGCCGCCTTGCCACTCCTCCTGGTCTTCCCAGTTTTTTGGATAGCCAATGCCCGGCTTGGTTTCGACGTTGTTGAACCACGCATATTCCATGCCTTCACGCCCGGTCCAGACGTTCTTACAGGTGACCGAGCAGGTGTGGCAGCCGATGCATTTATCGAGATTCAGAACCATGCCAACCTGTGAGCGTATTTTCATTTTTTCGTCTCCTGTACCTGATCCCGACCTTCGCCATCCAGCCAGTTAATGTTTTTCATTTTGCGGATCATGATGAATTCGTCGCGGTTCGAGCCGACGGTGCCGTAATAGTTAAAGCTGTACGCCAGCTGCGCATAGCCGCCGATCATGTGCGTCGGTTTCGGGCAGACGCGGGTGACGGAGTTGTGGATCCCCCCGCGCCGGCCGGTCACTTCAGAGCCCGGAATGTTCAGAATGCGCTCCTGAGCGTGGTACATCATGGTCATGCCCGGCGGCACGCGCTGGCTGACTACCGCGCGGGCGGTGAGGGCGCCGTTAGCGTTAAAGGCTTCGATCCAGTCGTTGTCCTCAATGCCCAGCTCACGCGCGTCGGTTTCGCTTATCCAGACAATCGGCCCGCCGCGCGACAGGGTCTGCATCAGGAGGTTTTCGCTGTAGGTGGAGTGAATGCCCCATTTCTGATGCGGCGTCAGGAAGTTAAGCGCTTTTTCCGGGAAGCCGTTCGGCGGGATCTCGCGCATATGGCTCACGCTACGGGTATCAATCGGCGGACGGTAGGCCACCAGACTCTCCCCGAAAGCACGCATCCACGGGTGATCCTGATACAACTGCTGACGACCGGAAAGGGTGCGCCAGGGGATTAGCTCATGAACGTTGGTATAACCCGCGTTATAGGAGACGTGCTCACTCTCAAGACCGGACCAGGTTGGGCTGGAGATGATTTTGCGCGGCTGCGCCTGGATATCACGGAAGCGAATTTTCTCGTCTTCTTTGTTCAGCGCCAGATGCGTGTGGTCACGTCCGGTCAACTCCCCAAGCGCTTGCCAGGCCTTAACCGCCACCTGACCGTTGGTTTCCGGCGCGAGGGCGAGGATCACCTCTGAAGCGTCAATGGCGGTTTCAATCCGCGGACGACCTTTTGCCGGGCCGTCGGGCTTGACGTAATTGAGCTTGCCGAGGAAATCGACCTCGTTCTGGGTATTCCACGATATGCCTTTTCCGCCGTTACCGAGCTTGTCCATCAGGGGGCCAAGAGACGTAAAGCGCTCGTAAGTTTCCGGGTAGTTTCGCTCAACGACCGCAATGTTTGGCGCGGTTTTGCCGGGGATCAAATCGCATTCACCTTTGCGCCAGTCCTGGATATCAAACGGCTGAGAGAGTTCCGCCGGAGAGTCGTGCTGCAACGGTTGCAGAACCACGTCGGTTTCGGTGCCCAGGTGACCGACGCACACCTCGGAGAAGACCCTGGCGATGCCTTTGTAGATCTCCCAGTCGCTGCGCGATTCCCACGCCGGATCGACGGCGGCGGAGAGCGGGTGAATAAACGGGTGCATGTCCGAGGTATTCATGTCGTCTTTTTCGTACCAGGTGGCAGTCGGCAGGACGATATCGGAGAACAGACAGGTGCTGGACATGCGGAAGTCGAGCGTCACCAGCAGATCGAGCTTGCCCTCGATGGCAGCGGTTTGCCATTCGACCTCTTCAGGCTTCACGTCGTCTGTGGAACCCAAATCTTCACCCTGAATGCCGCTCTCGGTGCCGAGCAGGTATTTCAGCATGTACTCGTGACCTTTCCCGGACGAGCCAAGAAGGTTAGAGCGCCAGACAAACAGGTTACGCGGGTGGTTCTTGCCGTTATCGGGTTGCTCGCAGGCGAAGCGAACGTCACCCGATTTTAGCCCCTGAACGGTGTAGTCCTGCGGCGTCATGCCCGCCGCATCGGCACGTGCCTTAATGTGCAACGGGTTCAGGTTGAGCTGCGGCGCCGAGGGCAACCAGCCCATGCGCTCGGCGCGAACGTTGAAGTCGATCAGGTGCCCGGTGAATTGGGTGGCATCCGCCAGCGGGGAGAGGAGCTCCTGCGCAGTCAGCTTCTCATAGCGCCACTGGCTGGCGTGGTTGTAAAAGAATGACGTGCTGTTCATCTGACGTGGCGGGCGGTTCCAGTCCAGCGCAAAGGCCAGCGGCAGCCAGCCGGTTTGCGGACGCAGTTTCTCCTGGCCCACATAGTGCGACCAGCCGCCACCGCTCTGCCCGACGCAGCCGCAGAAGACCAGCATGTTGATCATCCCGCGGTAGTTCATGTCCATGTGGTACCAGTGATTCACCCCGGCACCGAGGATAATCATCGACCGCCCGTGCGTTTTGTGCGCCGTGTCGGCAAACTCGCGGGCGATTTTTTCAATCAGATACGCGGGTACGCCGGTGATCTGCTCTCCCCAGGCGGGAGTGTAGGCTTTGATCTGGTCATAGCTGTCTGCAGCGTTACTGTCCTGCAGACCACGATCGAGGCCGTAGTTCGCCAGCACCAGATCGTAAACGCTGACCACCCGTTTCTCGCGACCGTCGGCGAGCGTCAGGGTTTTGCTCGGCACGCGGCGCGTCAGCACCGGCTCCTGCTTCACGCTGCGAAAATGCGGGTTCTCATTACCGCCAAAGTAGGGGAAGGCGACATCTGCGACGCTATCGTGCGTAATCAGCAGGGAGAGGGTCAGCTCGCTTTCATGGCCTGCCGCCCGGGGCTCCAGGTTCCATTTGCCTTTTTCTCCCCAGCGGAAGCCGATGGAACCGTTTGGCACTACCAGGTTCCCGGCAATATCAAAGGCGACCGTTTTCCATTCAGGATTATTGGCTTCACCCAGCCCGTCGACAAGGTCTGAGGCCCGCAGCATCCGCCCCGGTACGACGCGACCATCGGCCTGTTCGTCCAGCAGGACCAGCATCGGCATGTCGGTGTAGCGGCGGCAGTAGTTGAGGAAGTAGTCGCTCGGGTTATCGAGGTGGAACTCTTTAAGGATCACATGGCCCATTGCCATGGCGAGAGCGCTGTCGGTGCCCTGTTTAGGCGCCAGCCACTGGTCGCTCAGCTTCGCTACTTCCGAGAAGTCCGGCGTAATGGCGACGGTTTTGGTGCCTTTGTAGCGCACCTCAGTGAAAAAGTGGGCGTCCGGGGTACGCGTCTGCGGCACGTTCGAGCCCCAGGCAATGATGTAGCTGGAGTTATACCAGTCTGCTGATTCCGGCACATCGGTCTGCTCACCCCAGGTCATTGGGGAGGCCGGAGGCAGATCGCAGTACCAGTCGTAAAAGCTCAGGCAGGTGCCGCCCAGCAGCGAGAGATAGCGGGTCCCGGCGGCGTAAGAGACCATCGACATCGCCGGGATAGGGGAAAAACCGGCGACGCGATCGGGGCCATAATTTTTGATGGTCCAGACGTTGGCGGCGGCAATCAGCTGGTTCAGCTCTTTCCAGTTTGAGCGGATAAAACCGCCTTTTCCGCGCGCTTTCCTGTAGCTCTGCGCTTTCTGCGGATCGTTCTGAATGGCATCCCAGGCCAGCACCGGATCGGTATGCTGCGCCAGCGCTTCTCGCCAGAGTTCAATTAACCTGCGGCGCACCAGCGGATATTTGAGTCGGTTGGCGCTGTAGAGATACCAGGAATAGCTTGCGCCACGCGGGCAGCCGCGCGGTTCGTGGTTGGGCAGGTCAGGGCGGGTGCGTGGATAGTCGGTTTGCTGGGTTTCCCAGGTCACGAGGCCATTTTTGACATAAATCTTCCAGCTACAGGAGCCGGTACAGTTCACGCCGTGGGTGGAGCGCACAATTTTGTCGAACTGCCAGCGCTGACGATAGCTGTCCTCCCAGTCGCGGTTGGTGTGATACACCTGCCCGTGCCCATCGGCGAAACTGTCGCCTTTTGTTTTGAAGTAACGAAAGCGGTCCAACAGTTTGCTCATGACATTTCTCCTGCTTCGATAGCATGGCCGGAGGGGGTTGCATCCCGCTCCGGCAAAGAGGTCGTTATTATTTTTGTGACGATTTGCGGCCGTACACCAGCCAGGTGACAAGGACACAGACGATGTAAAACACGAGGAACACTTTCATGGCCCCGACCGGCGATCCGGTCATTGCCAGCGAGGTGCCAAACGCTTTGGGAATGAAGAAGCCACCCACGGCGCCGATGGCAGAGATAAAGCCCAGCGCGGCCGCTGTTTCGGTCACCGCTTCATGCTGCGCCTGCTCGTCCGTGCCGCCCTGCTTTTTGACGCGGTCGAGGGTAATTTGGCGGAAAATAATCGCGATCATCTGGAAGGTGGAGCCGCTGCCCAGTCCGGCAGTGAGGAACAGCCCCATAAACACCAGATAGAAGGCGAAGAAACTGCCTGAACCGGAGCCCGGAAGCGTCAGGAAAATCAGGGCGCTAAAAATAGCCATAAAGACGAAGTTGATCAGCGTCACCCGCACGCCGCCCAGTTTGTCGGAGATCATCCCGCCCGCCGAGCGGGCCAGCGCGCCGATCAGGGGACCAAAGAAGGCGAGGTGCAGGATGTTCACGTCCGGAAACTGGGTTTTCGACAGCATGGCAAAGCCCGCCGAGAAACCGATAAACGAGCCGAAGGTCGCCAGATAGAGCAGGCTTAGCAGCCAGAGGTGAAAGCGTTTCAGGACCGGAAGCTGGCTGGCGATGGAGGCCTTTGAGCTGGCAATATCGTTCATGCCAAAAAACGCCGCAATGGTTGCCAGCAGCAGGAGGGGGGCCCAGATCCAGGCCGCGTTTGCCAGCCACATCGTCGAGCCATCCTCCTGTGGCACGCCGTGCACGCCGAGGAAGGTGAACATCGGGAGGAAAATGACCAGCGGCGCAACCAGCTGCATCACGCTGACGCCCAGGTTGCCCAGCCCGCCGTTGATGCCCAGCGCGCTGCCCTGTCTGGATTTCGGGAAGAAAAAGCTGATGTTGCCCATGCTCGATGCGAAGTTAGCGCCAGCAAAACCGCAGAGCAGGGCGATGATGATAAAGATCCAGTACGGCGTCGCGGGGTTTTGAATGGCAATTCCCAGCCACACGCAGGGGATAATCAGGATGACGGTACTCAATACCGTCCAGTAACGCCCACCGAATATCGGTACCATAAACGAGTAGGGGACGCGCAATATCGCACCGGAGAGAGAAGGTAATGCTGTTAGCATAAAAAGCTGATCGGTGGTGAAATTAAATCCGACTTTATTCAGGTTGACGGCGATGGCGCTAAATAACATCCAGACGCAAAACGCTAATAGCAGGCAAGCCACAGAAATCCATAGATTTCTTCGTGCGATATGTTTTCCTTTATTCTCCCAGAATTGCGCGTTTTCAGGTTTCCAGTTACTCAACAGATGCGGATTATTCTTTTCACTTTGTTGCGACATAGCGCCCTCTTGCTTACCTTAATGGAAAGAAAAAAGAAGTAAAAACAAAAAGATGAGTGAGAATTTGCTGTTGGATTTATTGGATGTTTTGGGATACATCTGAAAGGATAGATAAAAAAGCGCGCCCCTGAGGTGAGAATGGAAATTGCGGAGCGCTTAATATGTTACCAATTGTAAGTGTTGCGGGAATTAATACTCCAGAAGGAGTATTAAAACAATTCCAGCGTGATAAGTTTGTCGAGATGTTTATTTAGCGCCGCATCGTCCATTTCCGGCATATTTAATACGGTGATCCCATCCAGGCCGCAAACCAGCCCTATCAAACGCCAGGCAATATTTTCCGCCCGATCGGTGAGTGTGAATGCCCTTGCTTCCGCCCCGGCACGGATAATAACCACCGTCTCGTGATGCCACATCTCCATGGTCAGGACATAAGCCGCTTTGATCTCGGGATCCCGGCTGGCGAGAATTTGCGCTTCCCGCCACAGTCGGATATAAGGCTCAAACTTACCGTCGTCGCTGCCGAGCATGCTGTGCAACCGTTCCCGCCAGGTGGCACGTTCATCCGCTACGTCGGCATCTAATAGCTCGCGGATCAGGCGAACGAATGCCAGCGATTTCAACTCACCGCCGGAGGCAAAGTGGTGATGAACCTGCCCGGTAGCGACGCCCGCTTCAGTCGCAATGCGCCGCACCGTCATCGCCGCCAGCCCCTCGGCGAGCGCCACGCGCATGGCGGCCTGTAAGATTGCTTCCCGCCGTTCATCCTTGCTCAGATATCGCATGTTTACTCACTCTCAATGGGAATGAAACGAGTGTAACAAAAAGCTGGACACTCGTTCAACTTTACGTAGGATCGCATCCTGGACATGTGTCCATGTTTAAAATGAAAAGGAAATTTATGTTTCGTCAGTGGTTAGCGTTAGTGATTATCGTGCTGGTTTATATCCCGGTCGCGATCGACGCGACGGTGCTGCACGTGGCGGCGCCGACATTGAGCATGACGCTGGGCGCCAGCGGTAACGAATTACTGTGGATTATCGACATCTACTCGCTGGTGATGGCGGGTATGGTGCTGCCGATGGGCGCACTCGGTGACCGCATGGGGTTTAAACGATTGTTAATGATCGGCAGCATGCTGTTCGGGGTGTCGTCCCTGGCGGCAGCCTTTGCGCCGTCAGCCGGGTGGCTGATTGCGGCGCGCGCCTCGCTTGCAATCGGTGCGGCGATGATCATTCCGGCCACGCTGGCCGGGATCCGCACGCTGTTTACCGACGCGCGGGATCGTAATATCGCGCTTGGCGTCTGGGCGGCCGTGGGTTCAGGTGGGGCGGCATTTGGTCCGCTGATTGGCGGTATCCTGCTTGAGCATTTCTACTGGGGATCGGTGTTTTTAATCAACGTCCCGATCGTGCTGGTGGTGGTGTCGCTGGCCGCGCGTTTTGTACCCCGTCAACAGGGGCGTCCTGAGCAGCCGCTGAATATCAGCCATGCCATCATGCTGATTGTGGCTATCCTGCTGCTGGTCTACAGCGCCAAAACCGCGTTGAAAGGCGTGCTGTCGCCGTGGCTGGTAGCCTGTACGTTGCTTACCGGGGCTGTGATGCTGTTGATTTTCGTGCGTATTCAACTGCGCGCCCGCGTGCCAATGATCGACATGCGCCTGTTTTGTCACCGCATCATTCTCAGCGGTGTGGTGATGGCGATGACGGCGATGATCGCGCTGGTGGGCTTTGAGCTGCTGATGGCGCAGGAATTGCAATTCGTTCACGGCTTTACGCCATTTGAAGCGGGCATGTTTATGCTTCCGGTCATGGTGGCGAGCGGGTTTAGCGGGCCGATCGCCGGGGTACTGGTGGGGTGTCTGGGGCTACGCATTGTCGCTGCGGGTGGCATGGGGCTCAGCGCGGTCAGTTTCATTGGCCTCTCGATGCTCGATTTCAGCACGCAGCAGTGGCAGGCGTGGAGCCTGATGGTGCTGTTGGGCTTCAGCGCCGCCAGCGCGCTGCTGGCCTCGACCTCTGCAATCATGGCCGCCGCGCCGAAAGAAAAGGCCGCCGCTGCCGGGGCGATTGAAACCATGTCTTATGAACTGGGGGCCGGGCTTGGGATCGCTATCTTTGGTCTGCTGCTGACCCGCAGTTTCTCTGCGTCGATTGATTTGCCGCAGGGGCTGAATGCGTCTCTCGTCGACAAAGCCTCGTCATCCATCGGCGAGGCGATGAAGGTGGCGCAGGATCTCACGCCAGCACTGGCGGTTTCGGTGACGGAGGCGGCGAAAAGTGCGTTTATTACCTCCCACAGCGTGGCGCTGGGGAGTGCGGGGGGCATGCTGTTGCTGCTGGCGGCAGGAATGTGGTTTAGCCTGGCGAAGGTGCCAAAGCAGTAAACAAGCCTGGTGCGCAGGCTGGCCGGGCAGCAGTTTACGGCGTTAGCAGGCAGTGTTCATCTCGTGCTTCAATTTCCGAACCGCTGTAGCGTGCGTATTGCCCGGTCAGGCCAAAAAACGCGGGTTGGGTTTCAGTATAGATTTCTGCTGCAAGTACCAGCCGACGTCGTTCATCTTCGCTCATCTCAAGCAGCGTCCAGGGAATAAAATAGCGCGCCGTTGCGGTCAGTTTGAACCACAGCGGGCAGCCGCAGCCTGGACAAAACCAGCGTTCTCCGCGTGCGGATGAGGCGAAATGAGACGGGGCAATGGAATCTTGCTCCACAAGCGGCTCGCCCTGCGTCTCAAGATACATGGCAATGCCGCCTGACCACTTCTGGCATTGCGTACAGTGACAGGCATATACATCAAAATGGTTGAGGCTCACGCTGAACTGACTCATTCCGCATAAGCAGCGTCCTTTGAACAGGTGCATGGCGTTCTCCTTTTTGACGCCAGAAATCCGTATAAAAAAAGCCAGCCACATGGGCTGGCTTTTTAGCGTGACAAATCTTAGAACTGGTAGGTCAGGCCGACAGCAACGATGTTGTCGGTAGCAACGCCAGTTGCTTTGGTGAAGCTGTTGTCGTCAACCAGGTTGATTTTGTAATCAACATAGGTAGACATGTTTTTGTTGAAGTAGTAGCTCGCGCCAACGTCAACGTATTCAACCAGATCCTGGTCGCCGTATGAACCCAGATCTTTACCTTTGGATTTCAGGTAAGCGATGGATGGACGCAGACCGAAGTCGAACTGATACTGAGCAACAACTTCGAAGTTCTGAGCTCTGTTCGCGATATAACCGTCACCGAAGTTGGTCATGTTGCGGGTTTCAGAGTAGGTGGTTGCCAGGTAGATGTTGTTCGCATCGTATTTCAGACCAGCAGCCCAAACTTCTGCGTTTTCACCGCCAGCGTTAACGGTATTGGCTACGCGACCTGCAGCAACCTGACGGTCAGTACGGTCAGATTTCGCGTAGGTAGCACCGACAGCGAAGCCGTCCATTTCATAGGTAGAAGACAGACCCCAGCCGTCACCGTTCGCTTCGGTGATGTTACGGTCATCGTTTTTACCCTGGTACTGAGCAGCGAAGTTCAGACCGTCAACCAGACCGAAGAAGTCGGTGTTACGGTAGGTTGCAACGCCAGTCGTACGGCCAGTCATAAAGCCATCAGTCTGCGTCCAGGTATCACCACCGAACTCTGGCAGAACGTCAGTCCATGCGCCGATGTCGTAAGCAACACCGTAGTTACGACCGTAGTCGAAAGAACCGAATTCGTTGAATTTCAGACCTGCGAAGGCCAGACGCGTTTTGCTGCCGTCAGTGCCCTGGGATTCAGAGCGGTTGCCTTTGAACTCATATTCCCACTGGCCGTAACCGGTCAGCTGATCGTTGATCTGAGTTTCACCTTTGAAGCCCAGACGAACGTAAGTTTTGTCGCCGTCGTTGCCAGCGTCATCAGAGAAATAGTGCAGACCTGTTACTTTACCGTACAGATCCAGCTTGTTACCGTCTTTGTTATAAACTTCAGCCGCGTTTACAACGCCTGCTGCCAACATGGAAGTCACTGCCACTGCAACTAATTTAAGTTTCATCTTAAATATTCCTTATAATTTTCTTAGGTATTTCCTGAGCCACTTTGAACGAGTTTTAAACGAGGCCGCTCGTCAATGGCACGTTATTTTTAAAAATCTTGTAGTCCTCTTTCAATAATAAGTTTCAAAATATTAATAATAATTTCATTTAGTGTGATCGAGATCGGATTAATGGCCTAAAAATAGCCTGAAATGATGAGTATTTAATCAATTTTGGGTGGGGTTTATTTCCGTCAATATAGTTTCATTGGGTTGTTATAAAATATGTTAATTATCGGTAATGCCGTTCTTTTGGTTAGGTGGTAGAGTGTATTTAACCGAAAAAGGCGGCCTTGCGCCCTTAATTGCACGGAAATTCCGTTGCTTAGGCAGAAACACACAGAAACACACTATTGCACTTTGTGCTATTAATATTGTGAGTATTTGGCGGCAATTAATCACATGGCGGTGTCAGTTTGTGTCAATATTAAGAGACGCAAATTTACGAAAAGAGGGTAATATATACAGAAGTTAAACGCGTGCTCTACCGAACTGAAGAATAGCGTAACGTGCGCCCAAATATTAAATTTATGTTAATTTTTTGCTGTCGGGATGAATATTTCCCGACAGCTGATTCGGAATTATTTTTTGGTGGCGTACCAGCAAAGCAATGACCCGACGCAGACCATCAGCGCGCCTTGCCAGAACGAGAAAGAGAGGGGGGAACTCAGCAGCACGGCGGCAAGCGCGGCAGAGAGTACGGGAGTAAAATAGGATACGGCGGCCAGCACCGTGACGTTACCGTGCAAAATGCCAACATTCCAGGCGGCATAACCTAACCCTAGCGCCACACCACACATAACGAGTTTCACGACAACCGGAACAGTGAAGACCATTTCCGGCTGATCGCTCAGCGCATATTTCACCCACAGGCTCAGTGCCGTCAGCAAAACAAACAGGGTAATGCCGTTTTGCCCGTTAGCAAATTTACGGGTTACCGTGCAGTAGGCCGCCCAGATAAATGCCCCGGCAAAAGCCAGCGTATAGCTGAGTGGATTCGATACAATATTGCGCATTATTTCATCAGGGTGTAATCCTTGATCACCCCCTAGTACCCAACATACACCGAGTAGTGCAAGGATTAAGCCGGGGATAACCCACAGCGTTGATTTTTGTCCGTTGAACAAAATAGCAAAGACGATCGTCAGGCTCGGCCAGAGATAGTTGACCATTCCCACTTCAATGGCCTGCGCTCGCGTGGCGGCATAGCCTAACGACAGGGCAAGGCAAATTTCGTAACTGACAAACAGTATGCTGCCGGCAATAAGATACCTGGGTGAAAAGCGTTTAATATCAGGAAATCCCACCGTTACCAGACACAATAATCCGCTGAGGGTGTATATCATCGCCGCACCGCCGACGGGCCCCAGTCCCTCACTCACGCTACGAATCAGGCCCACCATTGTGCTCCACAACAGAATCGCTGCCAGCCCGATAAGCGTTGCTCTCTTTCTGTCCATTACGTCTTCATCGCTAAAAAAATCAAAGGAAAAAGATATAGCATTAATCCTGACGCTGTTGCGAATTATTCTCGCATGTGTTTAACCCTAAAGGATTATTTGAAGGCGCGAGCGGTGACCATTAAGAGGGCGAAGTCACGCGACCTTGATTTGACGCAAAAAAAAAAGGGGTTTTGCTGTTAGTTTGCGGCGCGAAGTCTTATTTGAACACGAGGACAACAATGGACGTCAGCCGCAGACAATTTTTTAAAATCTGCGCGGGCGGTATGGCCGGAACAACAGCCGCTATGCTGGGATTCGCTCCTAAAATGGCGCTGGCTCAGGCACGCAACTATAAACTGCTGCGCGCGAAAGAGATCCGTAACACCTGCACATACTGCTCCGTGGGTTGTGGGCTTTTGATGTACAGCCTGGGTGATGGCGCGAAGAACGCCAGAGAAGCGATTTATCATATTGAAGGGGACCCGGATCATCCGGTGAGCCGTGGGGCGTTATGCCCGAAAGGCGCGGGTCTGCTGGACTACGTTCACAGCGAAAACCGCCTGCGTTATCCGGAATACCGTGCGCCAGGCTCGGACAAATGGCAGCGTATTTCCTGGGATGAGGCCTTCTCCCGTATTGCAAAATTGATGAAAGCCGACCGCGACGCCAACTTTGTTGAAAAGAATGCAGAGGGGGTGACGGTCAACCGCTGGCTTTCCACCGGTATGTTATGTGCCTCTGCGGCCAGTAATGAAACCGGCATGCTGACGCAAAAATTTGTGCGCTCTCTCGGCATGCTGGCGGTTGATAACCAGGCGCGCGTCTGACACGGACCAACGGTAGCAAGTCTTGCTCCAACATTTGGTCGCGGTGCGATGACCAACCACTGGGTTGATATCAAAAACGCTAACGTCGTGGTGGTAATGGGCGGTAACGCCGCTGAAGCCCATCCGGTGGGATTCCGCTGGGCGATGGAAGCGAAAAACAACAACGATGCGACGCTGATCGTCGTCGATCCGCGCTTTACGCGCACGGCTTCGGTGGCCGATATCTATGCGCCGATCCGCTCCGGCACGGACATTACGTTCCTGTCCGGCGTACTGCTGTACCTGATCGAAAACAACAAAATTAACGCGGAATACGTTAAGCACTACACCAACGCAAACCTGCTGGTGCGGGATGACTTTGCCTTCGACGACGGGCTGTTCAGCGGCTATGACGCGGAAAAACGCCAGTATGACAAGTCCTCGTGGAACTATCAGTTCGACGAAAACGGCTATGCAATGCGCGATGAAACACTGACGCACCCGCGCTGCGTGTGGAACCTGCTGAAGCAGCATGTTTCCCGCTATACGCCGGACGTGGTGGAGAACATCTGCGGTACGCCGAAAGCGGACTTCCTGAAAGTGTGCGAAGTGCTGGCCTCCACCAGTGCGGCAGACAGAACAACGACCTTCCTGTATGCGCTGGGCTGGACGCAGCACACCGTGGGTGCGCAGAACATCCGCACCATGGCGATGATCCAGCTGCTGCTCGGCAACATGGGAATGGCAGGGGGCGGCGTGAATGCGCTGCGCGGTCACTCCAATATTCAGGGGCTCACCGACCTCGGCCTGCTCTCCACCAGCCTGCCGGGTTACCTGATGCTGCCGTCGGAAAAGCAGGCAAATCTGCAAACGTATCTTGAGGCCAACACGCCAAAAGCGACGCTGCCGGATCAGGTGAACTACTGGAGCAACTATCCGAAGTTCTACGTCAGCCTGATGAAATCCTTCTACGGCGACGCGGCGCAGAAAGAGAACGACTGGGGCTTCGAGTGGCTGCCGAAGTGGGATCAGGCGTACGACGTCATTAAGTATTTCAACATGATGGATAAGGGTAACGTCACGGGGTATATCTGCCAGGGCTTTAACCCGGTAGCGTCCTTCCCGGACAAGAACAAAGTCGTTCGCAGCTTGAGCAAGCTGAAGTACATGGTCGTAATCGACCCGCTGGTGACCGAAACCTCGACCTTCTGGCAGAACCACGGTGAAGCGAACGATGTCGATCCGGCGTCGATTCAGACCGAGGTGTTCCGCCTGCCGTCCACCTGCTTTGCGGAAGAGGATGGCTCCATTGCGAACTCCGGTCGCTGGCTGCAGTGGCACTGGAAAGGCCAGGAGGCACCGGGTGAAGCGCGGAATGACGGTGAGATCCTGGCCGGGATTTACCATCGTCTGCGCGAAATGTATCGCTCCGAGGGCGGTAAAGGCGCTGAGCCGCTGCTGAAAATGCGCTGGAACTATAAGCAGCCGGATCGTCCAGAGTCAGAAGAAGTGGCGAAAGAGAACAACGGCGTTGCGCTGGCGGATATTTATGATGCCAACGGTAGCCTGGTGGCGAAAAAAGGCCAGCTGCTGAACAGCTTCGCGCTGTTGCGTGATGACGGTACCACGGCATCTTCCTGCTGGATCTACACCGGCAGCTGGACGGAGCAGGGTAACCAGATGGCGAACCGCGATAACGCCGACCCGTCCGGGCTGGGCAATACGCTGGGCTGGGCCTGGGCGTGGCCGCTGAACCGCCGCGTGCTGTATAACCGCGCCTCCGCCGACGTGAACGGCAAGCCGTGGGATCCAAAACGCATGCTGATCCAGTGGAACGGCTCGAAGTGGGCAGGGAATGATATCCCGGACTACAACACCGCCGCGCCGGGCAGCAACACCGGGCCGTTTATCATGCAGCCGGAAGGGCTGGGTCGCCTGTTTGCGCTCAACAAGCTGGCAGAAGGGCCATTCCCGGAACACTACGAGCCGATGGAAACGCCGCTCGGCACTAACCCGCTGCACCCGAACGTGGTCTCCAGCCCGGTGGTGCGGATCTATGAAGACGACGAATTGCGCTTAGGCAAAAAGGACAAATTCCCGTATGTGGGTACAACCTATCGCCTGACCGAGCATTTCCATACCTGGACCAAGCACGCGCGGCTTAACGCCATCGCCCAACCGGAACAGTTTGTGGAGATAAGCGAAACGCTGGCGAAAGCGAAGGGGATTGCCAACGGTGACCGCGTGAAGGTGAGCAGCAAGCGTGGCTTTATCCGCGCGGTGGCGGTGGTGACCCGTCGTCTGCAGAGCCTGAACGTTCATGGTCAGCAGGTGGAGACGGTCGGTATTCCGTTGCACTGGGGCTTTGAAGGGGTGGCGCAGAAAGGCTACATCGCCAATACCCTGACGCCAAACGTTGGCGATTCCAACTCGCAAACGCCGGAATACAAAGCGTTTCTGGTCAACATCGAGAAAGCGTAAGGAGCGATTAAATGGCGATGGAAACACAAGACATTATTAAACGCTCCGCGACCAACCCGATTACCCCCGCGCCTCGTGCGCGGGACTATAAGGCAGAAGTCGCTAAGCTTATCGATGTCTCTTCCTGCGTGGGCTGTAAAGCCTGCCAGGTGGCCTGTTCGGAGTGGAATGATATCCGCGACGAGGTGGGGCACTGCGTCGGGGTCTACGATAATCCGGCGGATCTGAGCGCCAAATCCTGGACGGTGATGCGCTTTAGCGAGACCGAGCAGAACGGCAAGCTGGAGTGGTTAATCCGTAAAGACGGCTGCATGCACTGTGAGGATCCGGGCTGTCTGAAGGCGTGCCCGTCCGCGGGGGCGATTATTCAGTATGCCAATGGGATCGTCGACTTCCAGCAGGACAACTGCATCGGCTGTGGGTACTGCATCGCGGGCTGTCCGTTTAATATTCCGCGCCTCAATAAAGAGGATAACCGGGTCTATAAATGCACCCTGTGCGTGGACCGCGTGAGCGTCGGGCAGGAGCCTGCCTGTGTGAAAACCTGTCCGACCGGGGCGATTCACTTCGGCACTAAGAAAGAGATGCTTGATGTGGCGCAGGCGCGGGTGGACAAACTCAAAGCGCGCGGCTACGACAAGGCGGGTATTTATAACCCGCAGGGCGTGGGCGGTACGCACGTTATGTACGTGCTGCACCATAACGACCAGCCGGAGCTGTATCACAATCTGCCGAAAGATCCGGCGATCGACACCTCAATCAACCTGTGGAAAGGGGCGCTCAAACCGCTCTCTGCAGCGGGCTTTATCGCCACCTTTGCCGGGTTGATTTATCACTACATTGGTATCGGGCCAAATAAAGAGGTGGATGACGACGAGGAGGAGCATCATGAGTAAGTCGAAAATGATCGTGCGCACGAAGTTTGTCGACCGCGCCTGTCACTGGACGGTGGTCATTTGCTTCTTCCTGGTGGCGGTCTCCGGCATCTCGTTCTTCTTCCCTACGCTCCAGTGGCTGACGGAAACTTTCGGCACCCCGCAGATGGGACGCATTCTGCACCCGTTCTTCGGCGTGCTGATTTTCGTGGTGCTGATGTTTATGTTCGTGCGCTTCGTCCATCACAATATCCCGGATAAGCAGGACATTCCGTGGCTAAAAGGAATTGTCGAAGTGCTGAAGGGCAACGAGCATAAAGTGGCGAAAGTAGGCAAATATAATGCCGGACAAAAGATGATGTTCTGGACCATCATGAGCATGATTTTTGTGCTGCTGGTGACGGGCGTCATTATCTGGCGTCCGTATTTTGCCTCGTATTTCCCGATTCAGGTGGTGCGCTACGCGCTGCTGATCCACGCCACCTCAGCCATTATTCTGATCCATGCCATTTTGATCCATATGTATATGGCGTTCTGGGTGAAGGGGTCGATTAAAGGGATGATTGAAGGGAAGGTGAGTCGTCGCTGGGCGCAGAAACATCACCCGCGCTGGTATCGCGATGTGGAACGACTGGAAGCGAAACAGGAAAGTACGGAAGGGATGAAGTAAGACCTGCGCCGTCGGCTTTGCCCGGCGGCGCTGCGCTTGCGCGGGCCTACAAGAATGATATCAGAACCGCTCTTCCACATAACGGAACGGGTATTTCGTCGGTTTCACTTTGCCAATTTTACGTTTCGGTAATTCCACCTTTTCAACGTGAATTTCTTTATACGGGATCTGCGTCAGGAGATGCGAAATAATATTCAGCCGCACGCGTTTCTTATCTTCCGAACGGGCCACATACCACGGTGCCCAGGCGGTATCGGTTGCCGCAAACATGGCATCGCGCGCTACGGTATATTCATCCCACAGGTTAAACGATTTAATATCCATCGGTGAGAGCTTCCATATTTTACGACCGTCGTTAATACGGTCACGTAAACGGCGTTCCTGCTCTTTGGGTGTCACCTCAAGCCAGTACTTCAGCAGAATAATCCCGGCATCAACCATCGCTTTTTCCATCACCGGCGTACCGTCGAGAAACTTCTCCACCTGTTCCGGCGTGCAGAACCCCATGACCCGCTCGACGCCCGCGCGGTTGTACCAGCTTCGGTCGAATATCACGATCTCCCCGGCAGCGGGCAGATGGGGAACATAACGCTGAAAATAGAGCTGGGTTTTCTCTTTCTCGGTGGGGGCGGGAAGGGCAACAACGCGGAAAACGCGCGGGCTGACGCGCTCGGTGATCGCTTTTATGGTGCCGCCTTTACCGGCGCCATCGCGCCCTTCAAAAACGATACACACTTTTAACCCTTTGGCGACGACCCATTGCTGGAGCTTCACCAGTTCAACGTGGAGGCGACGAAGCTCTTTTTCGTACTCTTTGGTTTTCAGCGGTGCATTTTTTTCGACATCAACAGCGACACTGGTTTTCTTCTTGCTTTCCATGATTGTCATCCTCAGGTTGTCCGGCGCGGGAAAAAGCGAGGCCGCACTATGAAGTGTAATCCACCTGAATTAATGGATTAACGTGTCAGCCAGCTGATTTGAACTGGCTCACCATACAAGTTTGTTCAATAATGCCCGTCGCGAGTTTTTAACCTGTGGTCGTGGTATGAAAAAGACAATTTTTTCGTTGGCGCTTGGCACGTTTGGCCTGGGGATGGCTGAATTTGGCATTATGGGTGTGCTCACCGAACTGGCGCACGACACCGGCATTTCTATTCCCTCGGCCGGGAATATGATTTCGTTTTATGCTTTCGGCGTGGTGATTGGTGCCCCGATTGTGGCGCTCTTTTCGGGCAAGTTCTCGTTAAAAACCACGCTGTTGTTCCTGGTGGCAATGTGCGCTGTCGGCAATGCGCTGTTTACTTTCTCCACGTCCTATTTCTGGCTGGCGCTGGGGCGTTTAATTTCTGGTTTTCCGCACGGGGCCATTTTTGGCGTCGGGGCGATTATCCTCTCTAAAATAGCACCACCGGGGAAGGTAACGGTTGCCGTGGCCGGGATGATCGCCGGTATGACCGTGGCTAACCTGGTCGGTGTCCCGCTGGGTACCTGGCTGGGGCACGCATTTAGCTGGCGCTATACCTTTTTCCTGATTGCCGTGTTCGATGCGCTGGTGATCCTGTCGGTTATCCTTTGGGTGCCACACCTCCATGACAGATCAGAAATCAAATTGACCGAGCAGTTCCATTTTCTGAAAAGACCAGAACCGTGGCTGATTTTTGCCGCCACTATGTTTGGTAACGCCGGTGTGTTTGCGTGGTTCAGCTTCGTTAAGCCCTTTATGGTTAACGTCTCTGGTTTTTCGGAAGGGGTGATGACCGCCATCATGATGCTGATGGGTCTTGGGATGGTGTTGGGCAATCTGTTAAGCGGTAAACTCTCTGGTCGCTTTAGCCCGCTGCGCATTGCCGCCACCACCGATATGGTGATTGTCGCCTCACTGCTGCTGCTTTTTGCCACTGGCGAACAGAAAACGGCCTCGCTGGTCATGGGCTTTATCTGCTGTGCCGGGCTGTTTGCGCTCTCTGCGCCGCTGCAAATCCTGCTTCTGCAAAATGCGAAGGGCGGTGAGATGCTGGGGGCGGCAGGGGGACAGATGGCATTTAATCTCGGCAGTGCGATTGGCGCGTACTTTGGCGGGATGATGATTACCCTTGGCTTTAGCTGGCGTTACGTCACGCTACCAGCGGCAATACTCTCGTTCTCGGCCATGAGCGCATTGCTGTTGTACGGATATCTGCGGCCAAGACAGTCACACGTTAAGGCTCGTACGGCTGTATGAAAACCGCTCCCTTTCGGGAGCGGTGATAAATGATGAGCGCTTATGAGCGTAAATCAATCACCATACGGCCACGGATCTGACCCTGTTCCATCTCTTTGAAGATGGCGTTGATGTCTTCGATTGGACGCATTGTCACCTTCGGTACCACTTTACCTTCCGCCGCAAACTGGAACGCTTCCTGCAGATCCTGACGGGTACCAACCAGTGAACCCACCACCTGAATGCCGTCCAGCACCAGGCGCGGAATATCCAGGCTCATCGCTTCCGGTGGCAGACCAACCGCGACCACACGACCACCGGCGCGCACGGCATCCACCGCGGAGTTGAAGGCCGCTTTTGCGACGGCAGTGACGACAGCAGCATGTGCGCCGCCGGTTTTTTCCTGCACAATTTTAGCGGCATCTTCACTGCGGGAGTTGATGGTCAAATCCGCACCCATGCTGGCGGCAAGCTTCAGCTGTTCGTCATTAACATCCAGCGCGATGACTTTGGCGTTAAAGACGTTTTTAGCATACTGCAGCGCAAGGTTGCCTAGCCCACCCAGACCATAAATGGCAATCCACTGGCCCGGTTTAATACCTGAGATCTTCACCGCTTTGTAAGTGGTGACACCGGCGCAGGTGATGCTGCTGGCGGCAGCAGAATCCAGGCCGTGTCCGGTACTTTTACCGCGTAATCGGCGGTGACGATGCACTCTTCCGCCATGCCGCCATCAACGGAGTAACCGGCGTTTTTTACATCGCGGCACAGAGTTTCGTTGCCGGTATTACAGTATTCACAGTGACCACAGCCCTCAAAGAACCAGGCGACGCTTGCGCGATCGCCGACCTTCAGCGACGTCACGCCAGGGCCGATTTCTTTCACGATGCCAATCCCTTCATGGCCCAGGATCACCCCGGTTTTATCGCCAAAGTCACCGTTCTTTACGTGAAGATCGGTATGGCATACGCCACAGCATTCCATCTTCAGCAGGGCTTCCCCGTGCTTGAGCGGGCGCAAGGTTTTTTCGGTAACGTTAACCTGATGATCCTGAGTAACAACAGCAGCCTTCATGTGTATCTCCTTGTTCATGATGAGTATCTGCATAGCAGGTGTAATACTCCTCAAGGATTAATGCTTAAGCGCTGTAATGCAAGGTGCCCGCAACATAATGTCATCATTTAAGGTGATTTCAGATTAAGAAAAGGATGTTCCTCTAATAATTAAGGGGGAAAATACTGGCCCGACGAGAGGCTCGCCGGGCGCAGCGTTACAGCTGTGCTTCTATCTCCTTAATTTCTTTACGCCATTGTGCCTGTAGCTGCGGTTTTTGATGCTTTGGCTTCCGCGCCAGATCGTCTTCCAGCAATGTTTCCAGTGCGACAAGCCGTTCAAGCAGATCGTCAGAGGGGGATACAGGCATGGTCGTGGCATCGACGGGAGCTGGGGATGTTACCAGTCCCGCGCTTTCACGCAGCCGCTCGAATACCGATTCTGCATCATGCCATTCGCTCAGCTTTCCCTCTTCAATTAACCAGAAACGGTTGCAGCTTTGGCTAATTAATTGACGATCGTGGCTGACCAGCAGGACGCCGCCCTCAAACTGCTGCAGGGTTTGCGCCAGCGCCTCTTTGCCCTCCATGTCGAGATGGTTGGTCGGCTCATCGAGCATCAGCAGGCTATAGCGGGCAAGCGTCAGGCCGACAAACAGCAGTCGAGAGCGTTCGCCACCGCTGAGCGTACTGACGTTTTGTCCGTGACGCGCCCACGGAAATCCGGCGCTGATGAGCGCCATTTTTCTGTGTTGCGGGTCGGGCGCGAACGGCTCCAGCACGTCAAACAGCGTGGCGTCATCCGGCAGCTGGTTCAGCGTCTGATCGTAATAGCCAGCTGACACGCGTGGATGAAGTTTCAGCCCCGTATCGCTCTGCTCATCACTAAAACAGCGCCAGATAAGCTTCATCAGAGACGATTTTCCGCAGCCGTTACGACCCACAATCGCCACGCGATCGCCGCTTTTCAGACGCGCGATGTCGATGTTAAACAGCTCAGAAAGCCCCGGCGCAGGCGGCACGCCGAGGTTTTCTATCTCCAGCAGTCGGTCGGCGCGAAGCGCATCGCCGCGCAGGGTTAACGTCCACTGGCTGCCAGCCGTAAGCGCCGTCTGGCTCTCCTTCAGCCGTTCGACCTGTTTTTCCATCTGTTTGGCTTTCCGGGCCAGGTCTTCGTTATCGTAAACCTTGCCCCAGGTCGCCAGCCGCTTCGCGCTGGCGGTCACGCGGTCGATCTCCTTTTGCTCCGCCTTGTGGCGCTGCGCGTCGCTTTCATCTTTTGCTTCAAGCGCCTTGCGTGCGGCCGTGCAGGGAAGGGCAAAGTAGTGCAGCGTTTTATCGCGCAGGATCCAGCTGCCGTTTGTGACGGCATCCAGCAACTGTCGGTCGTGCGAGACCAGCACGAAGCTGCCTGACCAGTTCTGTAAAAAATGTTCCAGCCAGAGCATGGTCGGCAAATCGAGGTGGTTACTGGGTTCATCCAGCAGGAGCAGATCCGGCTCGTGAATCAACGCCCGCGCCAGCAGCAGCCGGGTGTGTTGCCCGCCGCTCAGCGTGGCGGAGCGCAGCGTCATATCCTGCGGGGTAAAGCCCATGCCAGCCAGCAGCGTTTCGGCTTTCCAGCGCAGGCTATCGCGCTCAGCTAAAGGCAGCTGTGCGAGTACGGCATCCAGCATGGTCAGCGGGAAAATAGCGTCCGGAAGATGTTGCTCAATGCGCGCCATCAGGCAGTGCCCGGCCAGCGCTACCGTACCGGCGGCGGGGGAGTCTGTGCCGTCCAGCACCTTTAAAAGCGTACTTTTTCCGCAGCCGTTATCGCCCAGCAGGCCAATGCGGTCGCCTTTTTTCAGCGTAAAAGAAAGGGAGTCGAAGAGCGTGCCAAACGCCGTATCAACACGTAAAGATTGTGCAGTGAGTAAAGTGCTCATTGTTGCTTACCCAAGAGTTACAGGCATATTTATGCCTCGTCAAACATCGCTGACGATAACTCAGTAAGCCCGAGAGAAGGGATTTCAGGGGTTGGTGTCTTCGCTCAAGCAGAAGTTATCGCAGCACGATACCGATAACGCTTGAGCGGGTGCGATCACCAAATGTATGTGAAACATTGAAAATTTCACAGTACAGCATAATTGGCCTCCTTATATATTCAGTAGGTTAATGGATGAAAGGAGTGTAGCGGGGGAAAGGGGGTTTGGCTAGTGGGATTCGATGATGCGGTCTGATGCCCTCACCCTAACCCTCTCCCACGGGGAGAGGGAACGGTCGGAGCGAATTAAATCGAGGTACGGCGATAGCTGCGGTATTCAGGCTTCCAGAAGTTATCGTCAATAGCCTGCTGCAGCGCGTCGGCAGAGGTTTTCACCGCCACGCCCTGCTGCTGCGCCATTTTACCTACCGCAAACGCGATAGCGCGCGACACCTTGTGGATGTCCTTCAGCTCAGGCAGTACCAGCCCTTCACCATCATTGACCAGCGGCGAGTGGCCCGCGAGGGTTTCGCTCGCGGACATCAGCATCTCATCGGTAATGCGAGACGCGCCGGAGGCGATCACGCCCAGACCAATACCCGGGAAGATATAGGAGTTGTTGCACTGGGCAATCGGATAGGTTTTATCCTTCCATACCACCGGATCGAACGGGCTGCCGGTCGCAACCAGCGCGTTACCTTCGGTCCAGGCGATGATGTCCTGCGGCGTCGCTTCTACGCGGGAGGTCGGGTTGGAAAGCGGCATCACGATAGGGCGCTCGCAGTGCTTGTGCATCTCACGAATAATCTCTTCCGTGAAGAGGCCGGTTTGTCCGGAAACGCCGATCAGAATATCCGGCTTCACGTTGCGCACCACGTCCAGCAGGGAGAGGACTTCGTTGTCAGTATCCCAGTTTTTCAGGTTCTCGCGTTTCTGCACCAGTTTGGTCTGGAACGGCAGCAGGTTCGGCATACCGTCGGTCAGCAGGCCGAAACGGTCAACCATAAACACGCGGGAGCGGGCCAGCTCTTCACTCAGGCCTTCACGCTGCGTCTGGGCAATAATCTGTTCGGCGATACCGCATCCTGCGGAGCCTGCCCCGAGGAAGACGATTTTCTGGTAGCTCAGCTGGCTGCCGGCTGCGCGGCTGGCGGCGATAAGCGTACCCACGGTCACGGCTGCGGTGCCCTGGATATCGTCGTTAAAGGAGCAGATCTCATCGCGATAGCGGTTCAGCAGCGGCATCGCGTTCTTCTGCGCAAAGTCTTCGAACTGCAGCAGCACGTCCGGCCAGCGGTGTTTCACGGCCTGGATGAAATCGTCGACAAACTGGTAGTACTCTTCGTCGGTAATACGCGGATGACGCCAGCCCATATACAGGGGATCGTTCAACAGCTGCTGGTTATTGGTGCCCACATCCAGCACTACCGGCAGGGTATACGCCGGGCTGATGCCGCCACAGGCGGTGTACAGTGACAGCTTACCGATCGGAATACCCATCCCGCCGATGCCCTGGTCACCCAGACCCAAAATGCGCTCGCCGTCAGTGACCACAATGACTTTGATGTTGTGGTTAGGCACGTTCTGCAGAATATCGTCCATGTTGTGACGGTTCTGGTAAGAAATGAATACCCCGCGGGAGCGACGGTAGATCTCAGAGAAACGCTCGCAGGCAGCACCCACGGTCGGGGTATAGATCACCGGCATCATCTCTTCCAGATGGTTCTGTACCAGGCGGTAGAAGAGGGTTTCATTGGTGTCCTGAATATTGCGCAGGTAGATGTGCTTGTCGATTTCGGTTTTGAAGCCCTGATACTGGATCCACGCGCGCTCTGCCTGTTCTTCGATGGTTTCAACCACTTCGGGCAGTAAACCCAGCAGGTTGAAGCTGCTGCGCTCTTCCATGCTAAAGGCGCTACCTTTGTTGAGCAGGGGGAATTCGAGTAAAACCGGTCCGGCATAAGGGATATATAAGGAACGATGTTTTTTCAGTTTGTTGTCCATGTCACTCACTCTTTTTTTGAAGATCCGTCCCTGACACTGCTGTTTGTCATCTTTCTGGCCTGTGCGATGGGGTGCGGTCGGGCGGTATTATAAAGGAGCTGAATATTAATTACCGCAACACATAAACAAAAACACCATCGGTTTTGCCGATGGTGTTCTCTGTCTCAGTCTGGAACTTACTTGCCCGCGTGGCGTTTTCTGCCGGTGGCGTGAGTGACTTGCGTTTCGTGGTCGCCTTCAATCACCACTTTACGCTGATTAGAAAGCTTGTAGTTCAGTCCCAGAATGTGGCGTGCCTGACGGTTCGATTTCATGTTAACTCCTCAATCCTGTTGATAGTTTTAAGGACCAGTTTGCTTACGCAAACGAAATGTAACCCCTTAGGTTGCAGATCCAGCTTAGCAGGTTTTTACAAAGGTGCGTTTCGCCCGCTGACGACGTAGTTAATGGTCTGCTGGTAGATGTCACTGAGGATGTCATTATCCGTGGATTCCACCCACCTGGTCAGTTCCATCAAAATGTCATCTTCAGTCACAGCACCGTGTTCGGCGTGAAGACCCTGCGCAATCGCGTTAACGAGTTCAGGTTGTGCTGCTGCAGTATTAGCCGGGTAATAAGTAAACATGCTGCCTCCGTGTCGTTGTCTGTTTAATGGTACGGCTCGCAAAAAATGTAATTCATAAACAGAATGGCAAATATTTTACCCGTTGTGGCTAAGATTCATCTTAGAAACGAAAATGTCATAAGTGCATGCTTTTATGCACTTTTAAAACGTGGGGATAAATGGACGTTGGGCAACGAGGATATTTTGGCGGTGCTCCTGCTATGGGGGAAATATAGCAGGAGCCGTTTTTAACTTACCACTTCATTTCGCCGGTATTTACTTTGGCGCTTAATTCCAGGGAGCTCTCTTCGGCAAGATCCGGGTACTGTTTTTTCATCGCGCCGATAACGCCCGCGGAGTCTTTGTTTGCGGATAAAGCCTGTTCAAAATGCTGCAGATAGCCACGCGTAAAATCAATCGCGCCCGTTCCGGCAGGCGGAGTCCCAAGATAGTGACCCGGGATCACGCGTTCAGGTTTGTGCGCAGCCATATTGTCCAGGGTTTGCTGCCACTGCTGGCGGCGAACAGGCGTCTGGGTATCTGCCGTCCAGACGTGAATACCCCAGGAGACACCGGTGCCACCGAGGATCGTTTTCGCAGACGGGATCCACACGTAAGCCGCGTAACTGTCTGGTTGTTCAATGTCGATCTTTTCCCCGTCAACCATAAACGTGGTTGAGGCGAGCACCTGCGGAACGACCAGCGTCGTTGGCGCGCCGTCTTTCATCTGCGGGCCCCAGAAGGCGAGTTTGGCGTCTTTGGTGGCCTTAATATGGTCAACCACCTGCTGCGTGGCCACCACTTTGGCATTCGGGAAGGCTTTTACCAGCGGTTGCAGACCAAAATAGAAATCCGGATCGCCGGAAGTGATCACAATCTTGTTCAGCGTTTTACCGCTGCGGCGAATTTTCTCCACCAGCGCTTCGCCATCTTTCACGCTGAACTGAGCGTCAAACAGAACGGCTTCTTTCGGGCCAGAGACCAGTGTGGAAGAGACCGCGAAAATGCCTTTTTCCTGCGGGTTATACGTGTCAATGGTCAACGGCGCGGCAAAAACAGCCGGTGTGAAAAGGGCGCAAAGCAGTGCAAGGCGAGTAAGCTTCATCATCATGTCTCTGTGGTTCAGGAAAGTCTCTATTGTACGGATATTTGTATTTGCCAGAATTCCTGAAACAAGACATGCTTAGTTTCATAAATCGAGCAAATGGAGCGTATATGGATCGCGTTATTGCCGCTCAGGTCTACAACCGGATATGCGAGCTGGGAAGTTTGAGCGCGGCGGCCCGCGCATTGGGGATCTCGCGACCGATGGTGAGCCGCTACCTGGAACAAATGGAAAAGTGGGCGGGAACACGGCTGGTTAACCGCTCCACGCGCAAGCTGACGCTGACCGCAGCCGGCGAAAAAGTGTTGCAGAAAACGCGGACGCTTTCGCAGCTCTCGCAGGAGATTGAGGGCCAGTCGGAGAAAGATTTGCCGTCAGGCACGCTGCGGGTCGCCTGTGCACACTTTACCGCCATGCACCTGATTGCGCCGGTGCTCCCCGGGCTGCTCGCGCGCTACCCGCAGCTGCGCATCGAGCTGGATGTGAACAACCACCCGGTGAGCCTGGTAGGGGAGCGTATTGATGTCGCCGTGCGCATTACCGACACCCCCGAACCGGGCATGATCGCCCGCCGACTGGGGGAGTGTCGTTCAGTCCTTTGCGCCTCGCCGGACTATCTTGCTCAGCACGGAACGCCTGTCAGTCCCGAAGATTTAGCGCAGCATAATTGCCTGCACTACAGCTTTTTCGCCGGGCAGTCCTGGCATTTTCTTACGCCGGAAGGTGAAAGCCTGAGCGTGGCCGTCAGCGGCAACCTGAGCGCCAGCATCTCATCGCTGTTGATGGACGCCGCGATTAACCACTGCGGTATCGCCATGTTGCCGGAGCGTGAGGCATCTGACGCGCTGGCGCAGGGATTACTGGTGCCGGTTCTGAGCGTGCTGGAGCCGAAACCGCTTGCCATCCATGGCATTTACCAGTCCCGGGAATATCAACCTGCCGCACTGCGCGCATTCCTTGATGCACTGGCGCAACATGTGTTCAGTGGCTAAGACTCTTCTGTCTTCGCCGCAGAATCTGAGTAGCCTTCTATACTTAACCCTTTGTAAGCCAAAAGGAGAGCAAGAATGACTATTCATAAGCACGGTTCAGCACACTGGTCTGGCGACATTAAACGCGGGAAAGGAACGGTTTCTACCGAGAGCGGCGTTCTCAATCAGCAGCCTTATGGCTTTAACACCCGCTTTGAGGGTGAAAAGGGGACCAACCCTGAGGAGCTGATTGGCGCAGCACACGCCGCCTGTTTCTCGATGGCGCTTTCGCTGATGCTGGGCGAGGCGGGCTATACCGCCGATTCCATTGATACCACTGCAGACGTCTCGCTGGATAAAACCGACGGCGGTTTTGCCATCACAAAGGTTGCGCTGAAAAGCAAGGTGACTGTTCCCGGCATCGCGCCTCAGCAGTTTGACGGCATCATTCAGAAAGCGAAAGCAGGCTGCCCGGTGTCGCAGCTGCTGAAAGCCGACATCACGCTCGATTACAAACTCAATTAAGCCCCAGCCGGGCTCGCGCCCGGCTATCCCTTCAGCGCGGCGGGGAATACCTCCGCCAGCCAGGCAATAAATACCTTCAGGCGGTGCGTTAAATGCCGGTTTTGGGGGTAAACCACATGAAACGGATAGGCAGCAGGGCGCCAGTCGCTCAGGATTGCCGTCAATGTTCCCGTCTGCAAATAGTGCTTTGCCGAATACTCAAAAGTCTGAACAATCCCAAGTCCCGCCGCGGCAGCCGCGAGATGGGCATTGCTTTCATTGACGCCGAGATAGTGTGGAATGCTGATTTCCAGCGCCTCGCCATCCTGTCTGAAGCGAAACGGAAAGGCCCGCCCGGTGACCGGAGAGAGATAGCTTATCAATTTGTGGCCGTTGCGCAGCTCCTGCGGATAGGCCGGGACGCCATGATTCTTCAGATAACCCGGCGTCGCGCAGGTAACCATTTCGGCATTGCCGAGATGTCGGGCAATAAGTGTTGAGTCGTTCAGCGGGCCGCCGCGAATAACACAGTCTACGTTACCGCTGATTAAGTCTACGGGCCGGTCGGCCACCCCAAGATCGATCCGGATATCCGGGTAGCGCTGCATGAAATCTGGTAGCAGGGGGATGAGCACGTCGCGGGCGGTGGAGCCGCCGATGTCGACGCGCAGATGCCCCTTTGGCGTCGCGCGAGAAACGCGAAAAGAGGTGTCAATATCTTCGATATCAATCAGCACCCTGAGTGCTTTTTCATAGTATTCCGCCCCCTCAGGCGTGGTGACGACCCGACGGGTGGTGCGGTGCAGGAGGCGGATCTCAAGATGCGTTTCGAGAGATTTCACCAGCTTGCTCAGGGTGGCTATCGGCATATTCAGCGAATCCGCCGCGCGCGTAAAACTGCCGGATTCCACCACCCGCGTAAAGGCACGCATTGCCATTAACTGGTCCATCAGGCCCTCTGATTATTTCTGTATGTGAATAGTCATTTTCATTTTTGCCCATTTTTCATTAATGCTGCAAGGGCTAAAGTTTGTTTAACGCGAGCGAAAGCGCGCAAATCAAACCCAACAAAAGGTAAATGACATGAACACGACTCTTTCAGGAAAAATTGCACTGGTAACCGGCGGCAGCACCGGTATTGGTCTTGCCACGGCGCAGGAGCTGGCGGCTCAGGGGGCGAAGGTGTACATCACCGGACGTCGTCAGGCCGAGCTGGACGCGGCGGTGGCTGAAATTGCTTCAACGGCAGTGGGCATTCGTGCGGATGTCTCTAAACTAGGCGATCTGGATGAGGTTTATGCCCGGATTGCAAAAGAGGAAGGCCGTCTGGATATCCTGTTCGCCAATGCGGGCGGCGGCGATATGCTGCCGCTGGGCGCGATCACCGAAGAGCAGTTTGACCGTATTTTCGGTACTAATGTCCGCGGCGTGCTCTTTACGGTGCAGAAGGCGCTGCCGCTCTTATCCGCCGGATCGTCGATTATTCTGACCGGCTCGACGGTCTCCATTAAGGGGACGGCAAACTTTAGCGTCTACAGCGCCAGTAAGGCCGCCGTTCGCAACTTTGCCCGCTCCTGGGCGCTGGATTTGCAGGGCCGCGGGATCCGCGTCAACGTGGTGAGTCCGGGCCCAATCAAAACCCCGGGTCTCGGTGATTTGGTGCCGGAAGAACACCGTCAGGGGCTGTACGATGCGCTGGCCGCGCAGGTCCCGCTCGGACGTTTAGGCGCGCCGGGTGAAGTAGGGAAAGCGGTGGCGTTCCTGGCCTCCGATGCGGCCAGCTTTATTAACGCCACCGAGCTGTTTGTGGACGGCGGGATGGCGCAAATCTAACCCAGGTTGCGCCAGCAGCGAACGTGACGGCCCTCGTGAGAGGGCTGTAAAGCCTGGGGATCTTCACACCCCTGCGTGGCCAGCGGGCAACGGTCGCGGAAAAAGCAGCCTTTGGGCAGGTGACGGTTTCCGGGAAGCTCCGTTTTGCGTAACGCCAGCGTTTCATCCAGCGGTTCACCGGTGCGGGGAACCGAATCGAGCAACAGACGGGTATAAGGATGGCGCGGTTCCCCCAGCACCTGGGCGGCGCTGCCCAGCTCCACAATCTGCCCGAGGTACATTACCGCCACGCGGTCACTCATGTGTCGGACCACCGAGACGTTATGCGAAATTAACACATAAGTCAGATTACGCTGCTGTTGCAGGGTCACCAGCAGATTGAGGATTTGCGCCTGCACGGAGATATCCAGCGCGCTGGTCGGTTCGTCGAGTACGATAATGTCCGGATCGGACGAGAGAGCCCGGGCGATGGCGATGCGCTGGCGCTGGCCACCGGAAAAGGCGTGCGGTAGCCGGTCGAGATATTCCGGACGAATGCCAACCTGCAACGCCAGGTTTTCCGCCATCTGTCGGCGTTCCCGTTCGGGGCTGCGTTTTTGCACCAACACCGGCTCGGTGATGATGCGCCAGACCGGCAAGCGCGGATCGAGCGACGAGAGCGGGTCCTGAAACACCATCTGCATGCCGCCCGCGTGGTTTACCCGCTGGTATGCCCCGGCGCTGGGCTTAAGCATGCCCATCAGCAGCTGGGCCAGCGTGCTTTTACCGCAGCCGGATTCCCCGACAATGCCCAGCGTTTCTCCCCGGCGGATCTGCAGATCGAGTCCGTTGAGCGCATGCACCTGCTCGGTGACGCGGCCCAGCCAGTTTTTACGTGCCGCAAAGTTTACGTGCACGCTATCAAGTTCCAGCAGCACATCAGACATGGGGTTTCTCCTGTTGCGGATACCAGCAGGCGGCCTGTTGGCCTTCTGCGCCATGGGGGTGTAAGCGCGGGGTTTCGCTGCATTTCGCCCCGGCGGCAAAGCAGCGATCGCGGAATGCGCATCCCTGCGGAAGCTGGCTGAGGTTGGGGACGGTGCCGGGGATGGCCGGGAGCAGATCGCGCGGCTGACCGTTCTCCGGCGCACACTTCAGCAGGCCAATGGAGTAGGGATGAACTGGGGCATGGATCAGCGTTTGCGTGGCGCCGCTCTCTATCACGCTACCGGCATACATCACATACATTCTGTCGCAGAGCTGGGATACCACGGCCATATCATGGCTGATAAACAGCACAGAGGTGCCGCTGGCCCGCGCCTTATGCTTCAGCAAGCGCAGCACCTGCAGCTGGACGGTAACGTCCAGTGCGGTGGTCGGTTCGTCGGCAATGATCAGCTCCGGCTCGCAGGAGAAGGCAAGGGCGATCATCACCCGCTGGCGCATGCCGCCGGAGAGTTCGAACGGATAACGCGCCATCACCTGGTGCGCGTCCGGGATTTGCATCTCTTCCAGCAGGGTAATCGCCTTTTGTTGCGCCTCCCGCCGGGAAAGTGGTCGATGCTGGCGGATCACCTCCACCATCTGTTTGCCAATCTGTCGCGTCGGATTGAGGGCGGTCATCGGCTCCTGAAAAATCATCGCCACTCTGGCGCCGCGCCACTGGCGGAGCTGTTTCTCAGATGCCGCGAGGACATTTTCACCCAGTAGCATCACCTGGCCCTGATGGATCCGGTAGCTGCCTTCCGGCAGCAGCCGCATGGCGAGCATTGCGGTCACGGATTTCCCCGATCCCGATTCGCCCACCACGCCGACGATCTCACCCCTTTTGATCTCCAGCGAGACGTTATTCAGCGCGTGGACCTCACCGCGAAAAATCGGGAAGCTCAGGTGCAGGTCTTCAATGCGTAATACCGATTCGGTCATGACTGTTTCCCTCCTGACTTCGGATCCAGCAGGTCGCGGATACCGTCACCGAACAGGTTAAAACCCACGGCGGTAATCAAAATGGCCGCACCGGGAAAGGCGCAATACCACCACTGGTCGAGAACGTAGTTACGGCCAACGGCCACCATCGCCCCCCATTCTGCGGTCGGCTGCTGTGCACCCAGGCCAATAAACCCCAGCGTCGCGGCCATCAGAATAGCGCTACCAATGTCCAGCGAAGCCTGCACAATCAGCGGCGGCAGGGCATTGCGCAGAATATGCCAGCGGATCAAATGCCAGCGCGATGCGCCAAACGTGCGGGCGGCCTGCACGTAGGTAAACTGGCGGACCACCAGCGTCTGGCCGCGCGCCAGACGGACGTAAAACGGAATGCGGACAATGGCGATCGCCAGCATGGCGTTAAACAGGCTCGGGCCGAGCGCGGCAGCCAGCGCCATGGTCAGCACCAGAGAGGGTATAGAGAGCATGATGTCCATCACCCGCATGATGATGGCGTCACCGCGCCCACCCAGTACGCCGGACAAACAGCCCAGCAGCGAGCCAATGCCGCCTGCAATCACCACCACCGCCAGCCCGGCGGCGATCGACTGCTGGCTGCCTGCCAGGACGCGGCTGAACAGATCGCGTCCCACTTCATCGGTACCAAACCAGTGTTGTGCGGACGGTGCCTGCAGACGGGCGGTCAGATCCAGCGCGTTCGGGTCATGCGGCACAATCCACGGTGAGGTCACCATCACCAGGAGCATCGCAATCATAATCACGCCGCCAACTATCGTGAGTGGGCTTTGACGCAGCATCCAGAACAGTTTTGCCCAGTTGATACGTTGTCTGGCAGTTTTAACCGGGACGGGCGTTTCCTGCGTTAACATCATTCGGCACCTCCGCGCCCAATTCGTGGGTCAATCCACAGATAAAGCAGATCGACCACCAGATTCACCAATACGTAGGCCAGAGAGACGACGACAGCGAAGCCCATCACGGCAGGGAAATCGAGCGCCTGAATGGACGTCACCACCCAGGCACCCATCCCCGGCCAGGCAAAGACGGTTTCGGTCAGTACTGCACCGTACAGCAGATCGCCCAGCGCCAGCCCGAGCACGGTAATCGACGGGATCATCGCATTGGGCAGAGCGTAACGCAGGACGATATACCAGCCAGGCAGGCCGCTGGCGCGCGCCGTGCGGATGTAGTCCTCGCTAAGCTGCTCCAGCATCGCGGAACGCACCTGACGCGCCACGATGCCCAGGTGAACAAACGCCAGCGTCAGCGAGGGTAAAATCAGATGCTGAAGCGCATTGAGAAAGACCTCGACGTTGCCCTCCAGCAGGGCATCCAGCAGGTAAAACCCGGTGACGTGCGTCGGCGGATCGAGCCAGTCGTCCAGTCTGCCGCCGCCCGGCAGGATCTGCAGGTGCCCGTAGAAAAGCACAATAACGCCCAGACCGAGCCAGAAGGCTGGTGTGGAAATGCCGGTCATCGCCATTAATCGCACCAGATGATCCAGCCAGCGGTTGCGATAGACCGCCGACAAAATCCCCAACGGCACGCCGATGACCAGCGCCAGTAGCAGGGAGCAAAAGGCCAGCTCCAGCGTGGCAGGGAAAAAGGCCTTCAGGTCTTGTGCAACCGGACGTCCGGTACGAATGGACGTGCCGAGATCGCCATGGGCGAGAGCATCGACGTAGCGACCAAACTGGATATACAGCGGCTGATCCAGCCCCAGTTGCTGGCGGATATTTTGCACGATGTCGTCGCTGGCACGGTCTCCGGCCAGCAGACGGGCCGGATCGCCGGGGATCATATGTGAAATAATAAAGGTAATGATACAGACACCGGCCACCACCAGGAGTAATCCCCAGCAGCGCTGGCGCACGATGCTCCAGAACGTCATACACTTTCCCCCGGCGAATTCGTTATTTACTCATGGTGGCGATGTTGAACACCTGCTCAAGCATCGGATTAAAGGTGAAGCCTTTAACCTCTTTGTTCATCGCCAGCTGATAGTTCTTCTGGAACAGATAAACGTAGGCCGCCTCGTCAATCACCACTTTTTGCGCCTGCTGGTAATCTTTGGTGCGTTCTGCCTGATCGGTGGTTTTCAGCGCGGCCTGCAGCAGCGAGTCGACCTCTTTGTTTTCATAGAATGAACGGTTGCCCGGCAGCCCTTTTTTGTCTGATTCGAACCAGTAGTTCATGAACATATAGGGGTCGGCAAAGTCCGGGCTCCAGTTACCGATCGCAATGTCGTAATCGCCTTTACCGACGCGGTCGCGCATGGTGGCGTTCGCCAGTTTCTCCAGCTTGACGTTAATGCCGATCTTGCCGAGGCTGGCCTGGGTTGAGAGGGCGATAGGCTCCCAGTTCGGATCGTTATCCGAGTAAAGGAAGGTCAGGCTGGCGGGCTTGTCTTTGACCTTCTCCAGCGCCGCTTTCGCTTTGGCCTCATCATAGCTGTACTGCATTGCCGTGGCGTCAAAGCCCCACATGCCTTCCGGGATCGGGCCGCGCATCTGCTTGCCGTTGCCGCTCAGAATGCCCTTCACCATGCCCTGGTAGTCCGTCGCCCATGAAATGGCTCGACGTAAATCCACCTGATTGAGCGGCGCTTTGCTGTTGTTGAGGTAGAGATAGGTCACGCGCAGGGACGGGTATTCCGCGACGGCGACTCTTCCTTCCTGCTTCAGGGCCGAGAGCTGATCGACCGGCAGGGAGTCGGCAATGTCCAGATCGCCGCGGGAAAGCTGCAATCGGCGGGAGGCGCTCTCTCCGATAATTTTTACCGATACACGCTTAAAGTGCGGTTTTTCACCCTGCCAGTGTGGGTTAGGCACCAGCACCAGCTGCTGGCCTTTCTGCCAGCTTTTGAGCATAAACGGCCCGGAACCGGCGGTGTTTTGCGCCAGGAAACCGCGCGCATCGTCCGCGGCATTTTCCTTCAGCACTGCCGGGTTAATGATGGATGCCCCGTCATTTGCCAGCGTGTAAAGGAAGGGAGCAAACGGCTGGCTAAGGGTGAATTTCACCGTATGGTCATCTACCGCATCAATTTTCAGATCTTTCGGGAAAGCTTCAGACGGCCCCTGGCCGAGCTTCAGCAGGCGCTCAAAAGAGCGTTTTACCGCGTCGGCGGTGACCGGCGTGCCGTCGGAGAATTTCGCGTTATCCGCCAGGGTAAAGGTCCACTCTTTCTGGTCGTCGGACGCTTTCCAGCCTGTCGAGAGATCGCCTTCCACCTCGGTAGAGCCTGGCTTGTACTTGACCAGACGCTGATAGGACGGATAGGTGACGGTCCAGTCGTTGTTATCAATGGTGATGGCAGGGTCGAGCGTTTGCGGGTCGGCGGCTTTACCAATCACCAGCATGTCTTTCGGGACGGCAGCCAGCGCCAGCGGAGCGTTCATTACCAGCGTGGCGGCGATCAGGGTCGTGAGAAGCGATGTTTTCATGGCAGTGCTCCAGGTTTAAAGAGGGGTGTGCGTCAGGGGAAAACAGGCAAAACGGTCATCAAGCAGCGGGTAGCTGGCGGCGTTCGGCAGTTCAAAGTGCCACCATTCGCTGCTGATACCGACAAAACCGCCACCGAACATGATGGCATTCAGCAGCAGACGGTTGCGCTGGGCGTGCGGCGGTACGGAAGGGTGATACGGATGCGAGCGGTCGTGCATTTCGTCAAAACCGGCGCCCATATCCAGCACGGTATTGTGTTCGTCCATCAGCGTGACGTCGATGGCCGTGCCGCGACTATGATTGGAGCCAATCGCCACGTCGACCACATATTCCGGGTTCGGGCAGGCATCCCACAGCTGGGCCTGCGCCTGCTGCGGTCGGTAGGCGTCGTACACCACCAGCTTCAGCCCGGCCAGCGTGGCAATGCTGATGGCTTTTGCCAGCGCGGTGGCGGCGTCGGTATGCAGCAGGCACAGCGCCTCCTGGTAGATCGGGCGACCGGTGATGTTGTCGGCAGTGGCGTACTTCAGATCGATATGCAGCGTGGGAAATGTCTTCGCCACATCAATCAGTTCACTCTCTTCGGGCATAGCTCCGCTCCTTTAGCGTTCGAATTGACCAAACTCTTGTTGTAATTGCCGGTTTACCGCCAGACGTGCCGGGAGCGCATCACCCAACGCTTCCACCACGCCTGACAGCAGCAGGTTGAACAAACAGCTCACGGGGGCAAGTGAATCCCAGAAATGACCGGTATCGGTTTTCACCTGCAGTAAGTCCATCGGATAATCCCGCGCCCACGGGCACCAGATGTCGGTGATTAAGGCCAGCGGAATGCCTTTTTCGCTCGCGACGCGGCAGTACTGGCGGGCCATCGCGGAGTAGGCGCGCGTATCGGTCAGCACGACATAAGGGTGCGAAAACCCCGAGTTGAGGGATTCCACCCAGCTTCCGGATGCCCCCTCCGAATAGCTCACGCGCGGGCGCAGGTACTCAAGGTGGCTGAAGAAGGCGTTGGCAATCCCGCGGGTGGACTGGATCCCCAGCACAAACACCGCATCCGCATGGGCCAGGTTGTGTACGACCTGGCGGAAGACGTCCGTTTGCGCGAGCTGATACACCTGCGTGATGGCGTCCACTTCCAGCGACAGGGCGTGCTGAAGGCGGTTGGGCAGGGGGCGCTGCTGTTGCCAGGAGTCCAGACGTTCGTTCATACCCCAGGGCTGATACGGATCGCGCAGGCTCTTTTTGACATCCTCCAGGTTGCGGTAGCCCAGCTTGCGCAGGAAGCGTCCCACGGTGATCCCGCTCGTCCCGCTCGCCTGACCGACGCTTTCAGCCGTTTCAAACGGTATCTGCGCGGCGTGGGCAAGCAACCAGCTTCCGACCCGTTTTTCGCTGGGCGTGAACTGGCTAAACATCGTTTCGATACGGCTCAACATCTCAGGTTTTGTCGTCATACCGCCTCGCTGTTAACACGCTGTCAAAAGCCGATCTTGTGTTACCTCGTTAACAATGCATGACGCGTGCCAGGAACACAGGCGAGGGAATGCCTGCTCTGCTGTAAACTTCATGCAATATTTAGTTAACGGATGATCAACATTTGTGCAGCGTAGTTCACTTTTGGTGCAGTGACAGAATCTGCACGTATGAATTTGGTGAATACGTCAGCCCGTTCACATTTTTGATAAGATAGAAACACAGTAGACATGAAAGGGATCCCGGCATGGCGAATTGGCCCAGGCGAGTCAGCGAGCATCTGATGGTGCTTGTTAAGAAAATAGCGATGGTGGTGGGGATCGTACTGGTCGTCCTGCTGGCAGTGCGGGTCTATCTCTCGCAGCAGGGGCCTGAACTGCATCTCTGGCATACCTGGCGGGCAGATGAGATGTCCGTACGCGAGCTCGATGGCGCCGACTTTGCCGGGTATGTTGCCCGCGAAAATGCCATTTTCGCCGATCTTAATACCGCGGTGACGGCAAAAACAGAGCATGAGGAACAAACGCCGCTAAACCGCTATTACCGCCAGAGCCTGGTCTGGCCGGGTCAGTTTTCACCGGATGCCAACCGCTCTTTTGTACTCATGCCAGCCGGAAAGCCGCGCGGCGCGGTGGTGTTGCTCCATGGACTGACGGATTCACCCTATAGCGTCAGACATCTTGCTCAGAATTATCAGGCCCACGGCTTTGTGGCCGTGGTTCCGCGCCTGCCCGGACACGGCACCGCGCCTGGCGCGCTGACGGACGTTGACTGGGAGATGTGGCTGGCGGCGACGCGCCTTGCCGTTCGGGAAGCGACGCGTCTGGCGGGAGAAAATGTGCCCCTGCATCTGGTGGGCTATTCCAACGGCGGGGCGCTGGCGATGAAATATGCCCTCGATGCACTTGACGCGCCAGCGCTGCGTAAGCCGCAGCAGCTGGTGCTGCTGTCGCCGATGATCGGCGTGACGGCATTCGCACGATTCGCCGGTTTCGCCGGGTTACCGGCGCTGCTCCCGGCGTTTGCCAAAGCGGCGTGGCTGAATATTTCCCCGGAATATAACCCGTATAAATACAACTCGTTCCCGGTGAACGCCGCCCGCCAGTCGTGGCTGTTGACGAAGGCGCTGCAGGAGCAGATTGGCCGGGAGGCGCGGGAAAACAGGCTGGCAACGCTGCCGCCGGTTCTGGCATTCCAGTCGGTGATGGACTCGACCGTCAGCACCCGCGCGGTGGTAAGCGGGCTATTTGACCAGCTTCCGGCAAACGGCAGTGAACTGGTGGTATTTGATATCAACCAGGCGGCGAGCTTCCGTCCGCTGTTCAAGCCCTCGTCCTGGACGGCCACCTCAGCGCTGCTGCCTACTGCCGATCGACGTTACACTGTCACGATTATTACCAATGCGAATGAACACAGTTTCTCAACGGTAGCGAAAATCACCCCGGCAGGAAGCACTCACGAGACGGTCGTGCCGCTTGGGCAGTCCTGGCCGCAGGATGTCTATTCCCTGTCGCACGTTGCGGTGCCGTTCCCGCCGAATGACGATCTCTATGGCCGGGAGCCTGACGTAAAAAACCGCTACGGCATTAGCCTGGGGACGATAGCGCTCTGGGGGGAAACCTCTGTGTTGAGCGTCGGGAAAGAGGCGCTTATGCGGGTCACCTCAAACCCGTTCTACGGCTACATGGAGGAGAGGATCAACAGCCGAATCGGGGATGAGAAAAAGTAACGTTCTTCTGTTGTGTGAATATGTTAGGTCGCAATGATTAAGTATGTTAAATAATACCTTCAAGGCACCTCTCTCATCGGAACCCGTTTTGTGCTGACGACTCTCATTTACCGAAGCCAGTTGAATTTATCCCACCCGTCAACCGAACTCCGGGAGGTGGTGGAGCGCGCCAGACGCCGTAACGCGAAGCTGAATATAACCGGTGTGCTCCTCTCTAAAGGGGATGACGTTCTGCAAATTCTTGAAGGTTCCGAAGAGGGCGTGGTCAGGCTGTTCAATAAAATCCGTGATGACAAGCGGCACAGCGGAGTGGTTGAACTGATGCGGGATTATGGCCCGCGCAGACGATTCGAAAACGTCGGGATGCTGCTGTTCGATCTGCAGACGCAGTCGCCGAAAGAGGTGCTGCAATCGGTGCTGCGTTACAGCAAACTCGACAGTTACCTGGCCTCCGATGACCGCGTATTCAAATTTATTCAGACGTTTATTACAGATAAGCGTCCGAACCCGTCGGGTGGACGTTACGATCCGGCAAAGTGGGCGCTCGAACCCGAAACCTTACCCTTTGGCGAGTCTCTGGGCCTGATTGCCGCGCAAACCTGTCAATTTGCGCTTCAACCGATTGTTGAGCCTTCGGAAGGCAAGATCAGCTCCCTTGAAGCTCTTATCCGCAGCAATGACGGCGGCAGTCCGGACCAGTTCTTCCGCGCCCTTGACCCGGACACCCTCTATCAGGTCGATCTCCAGACGAAAGCCTATGCCTTTGCGCTGGCGGAAAAGCTGGGGATTGGCAGCCACAAAATTGCGGTCAACCTGTTGCCGATGTCGCTGGTGAATGTCCCTGGCGCAGTGGAATTTCTGGTCGGTGAGATTAAAAAACACGGGCTTCAGCCAGAGCAGGTGGTGCTGGAAATCACTGAAAACGAGATGATATCCGGACTGAATCAGTTCAACAGCGCCATTAAACAACTTCGCGGTGAGGGGGTTGGCATGGCGATTGATGATTTTGGTTCCGGCTATGCCGGTCTCTCTCTGCTGACGCGCTTCCAGCCGGATAAAATTAAGATTGACCGGGAGATTATCAGCGATATTCACCTGAGCGGTCCGAAACAGGCGATTGTACGCTCGATTATTAGCTGCTGCTCCGATCTCGAAATCACCCTGGTGGCGGAAGGTATCGAGAAAATAGAGGAGTGGTGCTGGCTCGAATCTGCTGGGATCCGCCGCTTCCAGGGCTTCCTGTTTGCCCGCCCGCTGCTTAACGGCGTCGGAGATATTCACTGGCCGCACCTGGTGCGTTAAGGCAATTTTCCACTCGCGTTATTTCCCCGTCGTCCTGCCTGTGCTTAAATAGCTAAAACGGTTTAACATAGTTTAGCTTCGAGGTTCACATGGAAAAAATCTGGGTACTGGGTGATGCGGTGGTGGATCTGCTGCCTGATGGAGAAGGGAGATTACTGCAATGTCCGGGTGGCGCCCCGGCAAACGTTGCGGTCGGTATTGCCCGCCTGGGGGGGCGTAGCGCGTTTATCGGCAGAGTTGGAGACGATCCTTTCGGGCGCTTTATGGCTCACACACTGGCTGACGAGCGGGTCGATGTGCAGTGGATGCGCCTTGACCCGGCACACCGCACCTCAACGGTGGTGGTCGATCTCGACGAACAGGGCGAACGTTCGTTTACCTTTATGGTGCGCCCGAGCGCCGATCTGTTTCTGGAACCTGCCGATCTGCCTACCTTCAGCCAGGGTGAATGGCTGCACGTCTGCTCCATCGCGCTAAGCGCTGAACCCAGCCGCAGTGCGGCCTTTCAGGCGATGGATGCCATCAGGAAGGCGGGCGGTTACGTCAGTTTTGACCCCAATATACGCCCGGATCTCTGGCCGGATGAAACCGCACTTCGACGCAGCCTTGAAGAGGCGCTGCAACGTGCTGATGTGGTGAAACTCTCCGTCGAGGAACTGGCATTTTTAACCGGTGAGGAGCAGGTGCACGCCGGTCTGGCTGCACTCATGCGCCGCTGTCCGGCGCGGCGGGTGCTCGTCACGCAGGGTAAAGAGGGCGTTATTGCCTGGCATGAAGGCACCGTGAACCACTATCCGGCAACCCCGGTTAAGTGTGTAGATACCACCGGCGCGGGGGATGCCTTCGTCGCCGGTCTGCTCTACGGGCTGGCCGCCGGTCTTGAACTGGTTCCCGCCATCACCTTAGCCCAGCGCTGCGGCGCGCTAGCCACCACCGCGAAAGGGGCGATGACCGCCTTGCCCTGGCAGCACGAGCTGTAATTTCTCCCTTTACTGGCCGTCGGTTGACGGCCTGAATTGTCGCCCCGATCACACTTACTAAAACGGTTTAGCAAAAAAGATTGCCGATCCAAAATTCACCAGTTTAGTATCAGCAACCTAAACCGGTTTAGCAATTTAGCACGTTTAATGACTTCTTTGAGGGATGCGACAAAATGTATAAAAAACGCAGACTTGCCGTGATGATAGGCATGCTGGCCGGAAGTACCTCTGTTTTTGCCCAAACGGATATGACAAGTATCGAAGCGCGGCTTGCCGCAATGGAACAACGCCTTCAGGACGCAGAGACGCGCGCGCAGAGGGCGGAGAAACGCGCCACGGAAGCAGAACAAAAAACGCAGCAGCTCGTTGCCGCGCAGCAGCAGACGCAGTCGACAACCCAGGCGGTGGCGCAGCGCACCACTGCCCTGGAGAAGAAGGCGGATCAAAGCAGCGGGTTTGAGTTCCACGGCTACGCTCGTTCCGGCCTGCTGATGAATGACGCGGCCTCCAGCAGCAAAAGCGGTCCGTATCTCACCCCAGCCGGCGAAACCGGTGGTGCGGTAGGGCGTCTGGGTAATGAAGCCGACACCTACGTTGAGCTGAACCTGGAGCACAAACAGACCCTGGATAACGGAGCGACGACGCGCTTTAAAGCGATGCTGGCCGACGGCCAGAGAACCTATAACGACTGGTCAGCTGATACCAGCGATCTCAATATTCGTCAGGCCTTTGCGGAGCTGGGCAATCTCCCTGATTTCACCGGCGCGCTGAAGGGCAGTACCTTCTGGGCAGGTAAACGCTTCGACCGCGATAACTTTGATATTCACTGGCTGGATTCCGACGTGGTGTTCCTGGCCGGTACCGGTGGTGGCGTCTACGACGTGAAATGGAACGATTCGCTGCGCAGTAACTTCTCCCTCTATGGCCGCAACTTCGGCAGCGTGGAGCAAACCGACAATAACGTTCAGAACTATATCCTCAGCATGAACCACTTCGCCGGGCCGCTCCAGCTGATGGTGAGCGGCCTGCGGGCAAAAGATAATGACGATCGTAAAGACGCGAACGGCGATCTCATCAAAACGGATGCCGCCAACACGGGCGTTCATGCCCTGGTGGGCTTGCACAATGAGAGCTTCTACGGCCTGCGGGAGGGGACGGCCAAAACCGCGCTGCTGTATGGTCACGGGCTGGGGGCGGAAGTGAAAAGCATCGGCTCCGATGGCGCACTGCTGTCCGAGGCAGATACCTGGCGCTTTGCAAGTTACGGTGTCACGCCAATTGGCGGTGGCTGGAGCATTGCGCCTGCCGTCCTGGCGCAGAGCAGTAAAGATCGCTACGTCAAAGGCGACAGCTATGAGTGGGTCACGCTCAACACCCGCCTGATTAAAGAGGTAACCCAGAATTTCGCGCTGGCGTTTGAGGGAAGCTATCAGTACATGGACTTAAACCCGGAAGGTTATAAAGACCGAAACGCCGTCAACGGCAGTTTCTACAAGCTGACCTTTGCTCCGACGTTAAAAGCGAGCAAAATCGGCGATTTCTTCAGCCGCCCGGAGCTTCGCCTGTTCGCCACCTGGATGGACTGGAGCAGCAAACTGGATAATTACGCCAGCGATGATGCCTTTGGCAGCAGCGGTTTCAACGCCGGCGGGGAATGGAACTTTGGGGTCCAGATGGAAACCTGGTTTTAACCCATCACGCTCCCGCCTGGCGGGGGCGTTTCGCACATCATAAAAAAGAAGTCAGGCAGAGGTATCTATGGATGTTAATCAAATCGCCCGCGAGCTTATTCCGCTGCTGGGTGGCAAGGAAAATATCGCCAGCGCGGCGCACTGCGCAACGCGTCTTCGTCTGGTGCTGGTTGATGACGCGCTGGCCGATCAGCAGGCGATCGGCAAGGTCGACGGCGTAAAAGGCTGTTTCCGTAACGCCGGGCAGATGCAGGTGATTTTCGGTACGGGCGTGGTGAATAAAGTCTACGCCGCGTTTATTCAGGCGGCGGGGATTAGCGAGTCCAGCAAGTCTGAGGCGGCGGACCTGGCGGCGCGCAAGCTGAACCCGTTCCAGCGCATTGCGCGTCTGCTCTCCAATATCTTTGTGCCGATTATTCCTGCTATTGTGGCGTCCGGCCTGCTGATGGGCCTGCTCGGCATGGTGAAAACCTACGGCTGGGTCAATGCGGACAACGCTATCTATATCATGCTGGACATGTGCAGTTCGGCGGCGTTTATCATTCTGCCGATCCTGATCGGCTTTACCGCCGCGCGGGAGTTTGGCGGTAACCCGTACCTGGGCGCGACGCTGGGCGGCATCCTGACGCACCCGGCGCTGACTAACGCCTGGGGCGTGGCGTCCGGTTTCCATACCATGAACTTCTTCGGCCTGGAGATCGCGATGATTGGCTACCAGGGCACGGTATTTCCGGTGCTGCTGGCCGTCTGGTTTATGAGCATCGTGGAGAAAAACCTGCGCCGCGTGATTCCGGATGCGCTGGACCTGATCCTGACGCCGTTCCTCACCGTTGTGATCTCTGGCTTTATCGCCTTGCTGATTATTGGTCCGACGGGACGCGCCTTAGGGGATGGTATCTCCTTTATCCTGAGCACGCTTATCGCCCACGCGGGCTGGCTGGCCGGGCTGCTTTTTGGCGGACTGTATTCGGTGATTGTGATCACCGGTATTCACCACAGCTTCCACGCGATTGAAGCGGGGCTGCTGGGCAACCCGTCGATTGGCGTGAACTTCCTGCTGCCGATCTGGGCCATGGCGAACGTGGCGCAGGGCGGTGCCTGTCTGGCGGTGTGGTTCAAAACCAACGATGCCAAAATCAAAGCCATTACGTTACCGTCGGCGTTCTCTGCGATGCTGGGCATCACCGAGGCGGCCATTTTTGGTATCAACCTGCGTTTCGTTAAGCCGTTTATTGCCGCGTTGATTGGTGGCGCGGTGGGGGGCGCCTGGGTGGTCTCTGTGCATGTCTACATGACTGCCGTCGGGTTGACCGCCATTCCGGGTATGGCCATCGTGCAGGCCAGCTCGCTGCTCAACTATATTATCGGCATGGTGATTGCCTTCGGCGTGGCGTTTACCGTCTCGCTGCTGCTGAAATATAAAACGGACTCTGAATAATGACGTTACCTTCCCGCTGGCCTGCAATTCTGCAGGCCGTTATGAAAGGGCAGCCGCGCGCGCAGGCTGACAGCCATTATCCGCAATGGCACGCCGCGCCGGTGACGGGGCTGATGAACGATCCCAACGGGTTTATCTGGTTTGCCGGTCGCTACCATCTGTTCTATCAGTGGAATCCGCTGGACTGTGAGCATCGTTTTAAATGCTGGGGGCACTGGAGTTCTGCGGACCTGGTCCACTGGCAGCATGAGCCGCTGGCGCTGATGCCCGACGAAGAGTATGACCGCAACGGCTGCTACTCCGGTAGCGCCGTGGATAACCAGGGCGTGCTGACGCTGTGCTATACCGGCAACGTGAAGTTCGATGACGGCAGCCGTACCGCCTGGCAGTGCCTGGCCGAGGAACAGCCGGACGGCACCTTTAAAAAGCAGGGGCCGGTGCTGGCGCTGCCGGAGGGCTACACCGGTCATGTGCGTGACCCGAAAGTGTGGCAACACGACGGGCTGTGGTACATGGTGCTGGGCGCGCAGGATCTGCAAAAGCGCGGCAAAGTGCTGCTGTTTAAATCCGCTGATTTACATGCCTGGGCTTCCAGCGGTGAAATCGCTGGTCACGGGGTCAACGGCCTGAAGGACGCAGGTTATATGTGGGAGTGCCCGGACCTGTTCGCGCTCGACGGTACGCACGTGTTGATTTGCTGTCCGCAGGGGCTGGCGCGCGAGCCGTATCGCTATCTCAACACCTATCCGGCCGCCTGGATGAGTGGGGCGTTTAGCTATGAACGCGGCACGTTTGCGCACGGCGAGCTGCACGAGCTTGACGCGGGCTTTGAGTTTTACGCCCCGCAAACGACGCTGGCGGAAGATGGAAGACGCATTCTGATTGGCTGGATGGGTGTACCGGACGGGGAAGAGATGCTTCAGCCGACGCGGTCGCACGGCTGGATGCACCAGATGACCTGCCCGCGCGAATTGCAGTATCGCGACGGCAAGCTCTGGCAGACTCCGGTGCGTGAGCTGGCGGCGCTGCGTGAAGAGGAGCAGCACTGGCAGGGACGTGCCAGCGATGCGCCCGTTCTGGATGCCGCGCGACTGGAGTTTGAGTTAAGCGCCTCGCAGGTGAACGTCGATTTTGCGGGCGCGCTGCGCCTCACGGTTGATGAGCAGGGCGTGCGGCTGGAACGCGCAAGCCTGAAAACCGGTGAGACGTTGACCCGCTACTGGCAGGGGGACGTCCACCATTTACGCGTCCTGTGCGACCGCTCCAGCGTTGAAATTTTCATCAATCATGGCGAAGGGGTGATGAGCAGCCGCTATTTTCCTGACCATCCGGCCTGGGTGCGCTTCGAAGGTGCGTCCGATATCACATTACGCTACTGGTCGCTGCGCGCCTGCATGATAGAATGAGGGTTTTGGCAGCCGGATCTAAGTCGTTGTGAGAAAAACAAAACGCGTCACCATTAAAGACATCGCGGAGCTGGCGGGTGTGTCAAAAGCCACCGCCAGCCTGGTCCTGAACGGGCGCAGCAAAGAGCTTCGCGTGGCGGAAGAGACGCGTGAACGCGTGCTGGCGATTGCGAAAGAGCACCACTATCAGCCCAGCATTCACGCCCGGTCACTGCGCGATAACCGTAGCCACACCATTGGTCTGGTGGTGCCGGAGATCACCAACTACGGCTTTGCCGTCTTTTCTCACGAGCTGGAAACGCTGTGCCGCGAGGCGGGTGTCCAGCTGCTGATCTCCTGTAGCGATGAAAATCCGGGGCAGGAGACGGTGGTCGTCAATAACATGGTGGCGCGTCAGGTCGACGGACTGATTGTCGCCTCCAGCATGCTTAATGATGCGGACTACCTGAAACTCAGCGAGCAGCTGCCCGTGGTGCTTTTTGATCGCCATATAAACGACAGCACGTTGCCGCTGGTGATCACCGATTCCATCACCCCAACGACGGAACTGGTGGCGGATATTGCCCGCCAGCATCCGGATGAATTCTATTTTCTGGGCGGACAGCCGCGCCTTTCTCCGACTCGCGACCGTCTGGAAGGGTTTAAGCAAGGTCTGCGAGCGGCCGGTGTGGAACTGCGCCCCGAGTGGATCATTCACGGCAACTACCACCCGAGCTCCGGCTACGAAATGTTCGCCGAACTCTGCGCCCGTCTGGGGCGCCCACCGAAAGCCCTGTTCACCGCCGCCTGCGGGCTGCTGGAAGGGGTACTGCGCTATATGGGTCAACATAACCTGATGCAAAGTGATATCAGATTAGCCAGCTTTGACGATCACTATCTCTACGATTCGCTGACGATCCCCGTGGATACCATTCGCCAGGACAATCGCCAGCTGGCGTGGCATTGCTTTGATCTGATTGGCAAATTGATCGAAGGGGAGACGCCGCAGCCGTTGCAGCGGAAGCTAGATGCCACCCTGCAGCGGCGCTATAAGTCAGCGGTATAGCCTCGTTCGATACATCAATAACTTTAATTAATTTAAGTTTTGGATGCGCCGATAACCATAAGGAATAATTCTCCTTGAGGTATTGGTTTATGTCGTTGAAAAAGTCATCCCTGATTGTCCTGTTCTCACTGCTTTTGTTCTTTGTGGTCAGCACCGTCACCAGCGTTGGCCTCATCATTAAAAGTAATAATTCCCTGGATAACGTCAACAAAGAGATCCAGGTTGTGCTGTCGATTATTGACCCCATCAACCATAGCCGTACGCTGCGCGTTCGCGTGATGGAGTATGTGAAGATGGTGGAAGCGGGCAACTCGGCAGACGGGGCGGCGAAGCTTGCTACAGTAAAAGAGGCGCTGACCAAAGCGGACCACGCCTTTGCGGCCTTTATGGCTTCGCCGCGACTCACGGATGAAGCGCCGCTGGTGAGTGCCTATCAGGATGCCTGGCAAAACTACCGCAACCAGGGGCTGGCGCCGCTGATCGATGCCGCTGAGGCACAAGATGTTGCTAAATTTAACGCGCTGATCCCGGAAGTTTCCCGCCTCGACCGCCAGTACGAAATCGTTCTCGACCAGGTCCTTTCCGTCCACCAGAAATACGCCAAAAGCCTGAACGAAGACGCGAGCAGTAATTTCGTCTCCGGCCTGGTGATGATTGCCGTTATCGCCTGCCTGTTTGTGCTGGTGATTGTTGCCGTCAGCCTCTTCATGAAGCGCTTCGTCTTTGCGCCGGTCAACCTGGCGCGCGAGCACTGCAGCCAGATCGCCGCGGGCAAGCTCGACATTCCGGTGCCGGTGAAGGGGAGTTCGCATAATGAAATCGACCACCTGATGGGCTCGATGGAGCAGATGCGTCAGGCACTGCTGGCCACTATTGCTCAGGTGCGCGATGCGAGCCACACCGTGACGCACGCGGCGCAGGAGATTGCCTCCGGCAATATCGACCTCGCATCACGTACCGAGCAGCAGGCTTCCGCGTTGACCCAGACGGCGGCAAGCATGGAAGAGCTGAGCGCGACGGTGGCGAACAATACCGATAACGTGTATCAGGCCGGAAAACTGGTGCAGGACGCGGTGCACAATGCCCATACCGGCGAAGCGGTGACCCGCGAGGTGATCGACACGATGAATACCATCGCGGCGAATTCGAAGCGCATCGAAGACATTACCAGCGTGATTAACAGCATTGCCTTCCAGACCAACATTCTGGCGCTGAACGCAGCGGTGGAAGCGGCGCGCGCCGGTACGCAGGGCCGCGGTTTTGCGGTAGTGGCCAGTGAAGTGCGCACCCTCGCGCAGAAAAGCGCGGTGGCGGCCAAAGACATTGAAAGCCTGATTGCGCAGTCGGTTTCCAGCGTGAAAAACGGTGCGGAGCTGGTCAACCGCTCGGGCGAGGTGATTGACTCGATTATTTCATCGGTGAACAAAGTGAATACGCTGATGGAGCAGATCTCCGTGGCTTCGGAAGAGCAGAGCCGTGGGATCAGCCAGGTCGGGCAGGCGGTGACCGAAATGGACGGCGTGACCCAGCAGAATGCCGCGCTGGTGCAGCAGTCCGCTGCGGCGGCTGCCTCGCTGGAAGAGCAGGCGCAGCAGCTTTCACGGAGTATTTCGAGTTTTAGGTTGCCGGTGCAGGCGTAATTCTTTGAATCTGCCGGGGGGCGCTGACGCTTACCCGGCCTACGAAATCTGTAGGCCCGTGCAAGCGTTAGCGCCGCCGGGCACTCGTTGCGATTGCGCATCCGTAAAAATTATTTCATTCCCCCCAGAAATATTTCCCTCCCTCATCCGTCTACCTCATCACAAGCCATAATCAGTTACGATAAACGAGGTAACACCATGAGAGATTTTGAACTGCACGGCAGAGGTCACGGACGCGGATTTGGTCGCCACCGTATGGGCAAGGGTTTGGTTATCGGCGCGGTGATTTTCATCTTGCTCGGCCTGCTGGTGATGTCCCTGTGGAACGCCTTGCTCCCGGCAATCCTTGGCGTGAAAGCCATTGGTTTCTGGCAGGCGCTGGGCATTCTGGTGCTGAGCCGCATTCTGTTTGGCGGACTGGGCTTCCGTCCCGGCATGTTTGGCGCACACCGCCGGATGCACGAGCGCTGGATGAACATGACGCCCGAACAGCGCGAGGCGTTTATTCAGCAGCGCCGCGAAGGGTTTGGTCGTCACGGGCGCGGCCACTGCGGCTGGCACGGTCATCGTGACGATAAGCGCGATGACGCTACGCCAAAAGCGCCGGACGCAGAGTGAGCGAGATGAAAGCCGGAGAGGCGGGCGGATCCCTGTTGATGTCGGCGCTCAACGCCTGCCGCGCCCGGCTGAAAGCCTTCATTCGCGGGCGGACGTCCGTTCGCGATGATGCCGACGACATTTTGCAGGAAGTGACCTATCAGCTGATGAAGGTGGAGCAGCCGGTCGAAAACGTCGCCGCCTGGCTGTTCCGCGCGGCGCGTAACGAGATGACCGACCGGGCGCGTAAGAAACGCGAGGTGTCGCTCTCCGGCTATTTTACGGATGAAGAGGAGGAGGGCTTCCCGGAGGACGAGCTGGCCGAAACCCTGTTCGGTGTCCCGCAGACGCCGGAAGAGGAGTATCTCAAAACGCTGCTGTGGGAAGAGCTGGGGCAGGCCCTGTCTGAACTGCCGCCGCCGCAGCGCGAGGTGTTTGAAAAGACCGAGCTTCACGGCTACAGCATTAAAATGCTGGCAGAGGAGACGGGGGCCAGCGAACAGGCGCTGTTATCCCGCAAGCACAAGGCGGTGCTGTTTCTGCGCACGCGGTTGCGGGATATCTATGATGCCCTGACGGGCGAATAGCGGCCTCAGACAAAACCTTACACTTCCGGTACTTGTAGATTCATCACTATCGTTTATGATCGGGGCGTCTTGTCACTCTGGAATGTTATGCGCAACCGTCAGCTCCTCGGAAAATGGCTTTTGATCGTTACCTGTCTCGCGATGGCGCTTTGCCTCGTGCAGCGTGCGGTCATGCTCAACCATTTTTTACAGGGACTGGAGCCGCAGATCGCCCTGAGTGCAGACGCCCCGTCGCAAAGCAACGCCGGGGAGTCTGGGCCTTCACCCTGTCAGCTAGGCGCGCACTCCCTGCTTTGCGCGCAGCCACTGTTCTTCGACGGCGCGCTGCCGGCCATTATTATCTTCTTCGCGCTGCTGCAGCTGTTTACGCAAGGGCGGGCATTTGCGCCCGTGGAACAGCCCGTTCAGGCACCGCCTCCCCGAATACACCTTAAAAACTGCGTTTTCCGTGAATGAAAATCATCGTCATCACACGATAATTTTTCACTGTTCACGGAGTAAAACATGGTTAACCTCTTCAGGGGATTCGTCTTCCTGTGGCTGTCCTGCATCGGAATTGTCCATGCGGCGGACACAGGCTGGCTGGTCTCCCCACAAAACGATCACGCCCGCATCCGCTTTCAGGCGGAAAGGGAACAAACGCACATTAAAGGCCTGCTCACCGTTGAGCTAAAGCCCGGCTGGAAAACCTACTGGCGGTCGCCGGGCGAGGGTGGCGTCGCGCCAAAAATCACCTGGCCGCAGGGCGTTACGGATAGCTGGTCCTGGCCGGTACCGTCGCGATTCGATATCTCCGGTATGACCACGCAGGGCTATCACGATAAGGTCACGATCCCCATCGTGCTCGACGGCGTGAAGGGCGACACGCTCGACGGCACGCTCACGCTTTCCACGTGCAGTAACGTTTGTCTGCTGACGGACTACCCGCTGCACCTCGATTTTACGCAGCCGGTGGATGACGGTTTCCATCACGCCTTTGACCGCGCGATGCAGGCCGTGCCGGGCACGTCTGGCGTTTCCGCCGATCTGTCCGCCTGGCTCTCTGACGGCAACCTGGTGGTGACGGGAACGACCGACGGGAAATGGGATAATCCGGGGATCTACTTTGACCCGCTGGAGGGGGATATTCTGCCCGGCGAGCCGGCCATTAAGCACGATGGCAATACGCTTCGGGTCACGGTGCCCGTCACCGACGAATGGGGCGATAAGCCCACGTCGCTGGAAGGCAAGAGGCTGTCGTTTGTGCTGACCAATGGCAGTGACGAACAGCAAACCACGATGACCGTTGGCGCTACGCCCGCCGAGCCTTCCGCCCCAGGCGGGACGGGCAAAATGGTGCTCTTTGCCCTGCTGGGCGGGCTGATCCTCAACCTGATGCCGTGCGTGCTGCCGGTGATGGGAATGAAGCTTAACAGTATTCTGCAGGCGGGTTCGGACAGACGCGTCATCAGGCTGCGCTTCCTGGCAACCAGCGCCGGGATCCTCACCTCCTTTATGCTGCTGGCCGCCATGGTCACCGGGCTGAAGCTGGCCGGGGCGTCCCTGGGCTGGGGCATTCAGTTCCAGAACCCGTGGTTTATCGGGCTGATGGTTACCGTGACCTTCCTCTTTGCGCTGAACCTGTTTGGAACGTTTGAGATGCTGCTGCCTTCTGCCGCTACCGGGCGACTGGCTACGGCAGGCGGGGCGGGGCTTGGCGGCAGTTTCTGCGAAGGGATGTTTGCTACGCTGCTGGCCACGCCGTGCTCCGCACCGTTCCTCGGTACCGCAGTTGCCTTTGCCCTTGGCGCGCCGCTGCACGCCCTGTGGCTCATCTTCCTGATGCTCGGCGTGGGCATGAGCCTGCCGTGGCTGTTTGTCGCCCTGGTGCCCAAAACGGCCATGCTGCTGCCGAAGCCTGGCCGCTGGATGAACACGCTTAAAGCGATCCTGGGCCTGATGATGCTGGCCTCCAGCCTCTGGCTGGCGACGCTGCTGAGCCTGCATCTGGGGGCAATGGTGAGTCAGATCGTGGTGCTGGTGCTGATTGTTGTCGCGCTGGTGCTGTTCGCGTTGAAGGGGCAAACCTCCTCGCCGTTGTTCTGGATCGTGGTCATCGCGCTGTCGGCGTTTGGCGGGTATCAGCTGCGCGGAGTGTTTACCTCGCCGCCGGACGCTCCGGCGCAACATATCGCTGAGACCATCCCGTGGCAGCCACTGAGTGAAGACGCCATCCAGCAGGCGCTTTCTCAGGGGAAACGGGTATTTGTGGATATTTCGGCGGACTGGTGTGTGACCTGCAAAGTTAACGAGCATCGGGTCCTGAATCAGCCAGACATCATTGCCGCGCTGAGTCAGCCGGACGTAGTGGCGCTGCGCGGTGACTGGAGCCAGCCGTCCGTCTTTATCGCGGATTTTCTGGCGAAGCGAAACCGCTACGCTATTCCGTTTAATGCGGTATATGGCCCTGGTCTGCCGGAGGGCGAAATCCTCTCGCCGCTGCTGGATAAACGCACCCTGGTCACCACCCTGAACAACGCAAAAGGCTAAACGTATTATGAAAAAATTCCTTATCACGCTGATGCTCCTGCTGGCCTCGGCTCAGGCGATGGCCGCTCAGCCGCTGACGCCAGACCAGGAGCAACGTGCGCAGAAGATGATCGCGGATTTTCTGTTTAACGATCCGAATTCCCCGCGTATCGGCGCGAAAAATCCAAAGCTCACCCTGGTGGTGTTTACCGACTACAACTGCCCGTACTGCAAGAAATTCGACCCCTATCTGGAGAAGATCGTAGAAAAACATCCCGATGTCGCCGTGGTGTTTAAGTTTTTACCTTACCGCTCGGAAAGTTCGCTGACCGCCGCGCGCGATGCGCTCACGCTTTGGCGTCAGGATCCCGGGCAGTTTATGAAACTGAACAATACCCTGATGGCTAAAAAGGGATACCACGATGACGCCAGCATTAAGGAAGCGCAGAAACGGGCTGGGGTCAGCGTTACCACGCCTGATGAGGAGAGTCTGATGACCATTAAGCGCAGCCTGCTTGTCGCGGAAAAAATGGGCATTCAGGGTACGCCCGCCACGCTGATTGGTGAGGGATTGCTGCCCGGCTGGGTGCCTTTTGAACAGTTCGATGAAATCGTCAGCGACGCGCTGAAAAACCGCTAACCTGAAGGGGGCGTGATGCCCCCGATAAACCGGAGAGGGATATGAAAAAATTACTGTTACTTTCGGCACTGGCGACCTCAGGGCTGGTCCAGGCGGCTGACGCCATACCGGATGTGGTTAAGCACTTCAGTGAGCAGCAGAACATTAAAATCATCAAGAAGCTGGATGCTCCCGGCGGCGCGCCGGCCTGGCTGGGGCAATATCAGGACATGGGGGTGACGCTCTTTTTAACCCCGGACGGCAAGCACGTGATTTCGGGCTATCTGTACGATGACAAAGGGAAAAACCTCAGCGAGGGGTATTTCCAGAAAGAGATCTATGCCCCGATGGGACGCGAAATGTGGAAGACGCTCAACGCGGCGCATCCCCTGAAGGAAGGGGCGGATAACGCGCCGCGCAAAGTCTTCGTCTTCGCCGATCCGTTCTGTCCGTACTGCAAGCAGTTCTGGTCAGAGGCGCAGCCGTGGGTCAAGGCGGGCAAGGTCCAGCTGAATACGCTGCTGGTGGCGTTTCTTAACCCTAACAGCGGACGTAACGCTGCCGCGATCCTGAATGCGAAAGATCCGGTCTCGGCCTGGCGCGAGTACGAGCTCTCCGGTGGCAAAAAGTTACCGAAGCCTGAGGGGGAAGGGTCTCGCGAAACGGTAGCGATCCTGCAGAAACACCAGGCGCTGATGGACAGTCTGGGGGCCAACGCCACCCCGGCCATTTACTATATGAACGCGGAAAATGAGCTGCAGCAGGTTGTCGGGATGCCGGACGCGCAGCAGCTTGAAGCGATGTTCGGGCCGAAGCCGTAAAGAACGCAGGCAGAAACACGACGTTTCTGCCTGGTCGTCCGGTTAGCTACCCCAGCGTCCTTTGAGATAGTTGACCGCCTGCTGCGTCTGCGGCTTGTTCAGGTAATCTTCCCGGAACAGGATGGTGCCGTTGACGTTGGGCAGCGAATCATTGAGATCGAGCTGTTTTTTCAGTTCCGGCACGCCGCCCTGAACCGTCCAGTCCGGCTCATTTTTCGACGGTTCGCCCACTTTGTAGAACGCGATGCCGATGTACAGACGCGTGTGGGTCGGCTTCACGACGTCGGCCCACCATTTGGTCAGTACGTCATAGCGCGCGGCATCCCGGGAGAAGGGCCAGTAAATCTGCGGGGCGATGTAGTCCAGCAGGCCCTGCTGCACCCACTGACGCGTATCGGCGTAGGATTCATCATAGGCGGCGGCACCCCGGGTGTCCGAGCCTGCCGGGTCAAAGGAGCGGTTACGCCACACGCCAGCCGGGCTGACGCCAAACTCAACGTCGGGTTTGGTTTGTTTTATCGCGCGGGAAACCTGGACGATCAGCTGATGCGTGTTGTGTCTTCGCCAGTCGGCCTTAGAGGCAAATCCCTGTCCGTACTGCCGGTAAGTCTGAGAATCATTCAGCGCGGATCCCGGTGATTCAGCATAAAAGTAATCATCAAACTGCACGCCGTCTATCGGGTAGTTCGCCACGACTTCCGTGACGACACGGGTTATCCAGTCGCGCACTTCCGGAATGCCGGGATCGAGCACGAAGCGATCGCCCGAGACGCGTACCCACTCCGGGTGCTGGACATAGACGCTGGACGGGGTCTGATACGCCGTCCGGTTCAGGGCAGCGATGGTTGACGGCTTCGTGTTGGTCGACACGCGGTACGGGTTGAACCAGGCATGGACTTTCATACCGCGCTTGTGCGCTTCATCCAGCATAAACTGAAGCGGATCGTATCCCGGATATTCGCCGATGTTGCCCGTCAGCATATCTGACCACGGTAATATTTTTGATGACCAGAGTGCCGTGCTGTCCGGCTTTACCTGGAAAAATACCGTGTTAATCCCAAGGTGTTTAAGGTTATCGAGCTTGGCGATAAGCGCCTGCTTTTGCATTGCGATGCGCTGGTCAGCGCTGGTGCCATTCACCGAGGCCACCGGCGGCCAGTCGAGGCGAGAGACGGTCGCCAGCCAGATCCCGCGCATCGGCTCGTTTGCCTGTTGGGTCGGTTTGCTGACGGTGGGGAGCGGGGTAACTAATGATTTTGGTGGTTTTGAGGAGCAGCTTACAAGTAAAAGTGCGCAGCCAGCCAGCGCACCGATCCGTTTTACGTGTCGCGTCATTTGCGTATTAGCTCTTGATAATCCGACTGTTAGCCCAGGGATTAAAGACGGGCGCCTCCTGTTCTTTATGTCCCTCGTCGTGGAGGGAATCCAGATACAGGGCTTCGACCTCCGCGCGTGCCCACGGGGTACGGCGCAGAAATTTCAGGCTCGATTTAACGCTGGGATCTTTTCTGAAACAGTTAATTTTGATGCGGTCACCCAACTCGCTCCAGCCATATTTCGCCACCAGGGCGTTGACCATCATCTCCAGCGTTACGCCATGCAAAGGATCTTTGGAAACGTGTGCAGTCATAGGTGTCCGGATGTCTCAATTTTTGTGTGGGCAGGGTTACCGGTGAAAGGGTACAAGAAAGCAGGGGAAGCGGCAATTTAAGCGTGAAATTCTTCACCCCCGAGGGGTGAAGAAAGAGGAACGTTCGTTTACTTTTTGTCTTTAAACAGTTCAGGTGCCCACGGTGTCGGATCCACCTCCATAAACGGCGCGCGCTCGAAGCGATCCTTGAGCGCCCACGGCACCGTGCAATCAAAGATGGTCTTGCAGGAGATGCCGTTTCCGCGAATTGAGGTGCTGTAATCCGGCGACTGAGACGGATCCAGCTGGTGGCCGCGGATCCCCGGAATATTCGTGATGCTGACATCGCCCTGCATACGGGTGGTCATCGCCCACAGGATGTCGTCGCTGTCGAAAATATCCACGTCTTCATCGACAAGGATAATGTTTTTCAGCTCCGAATAGGTGGCTAACGCGATAAGCGCTGCCTGGCCCTGGCGTCCTTCATCTGACGGCTGGCGTTTTTTCACCTGCAAAATACCCAGGAATTTACCGCCACCCGCGGTATGCGCATAGACGTTTTGCAGGAAGCCCGGAATCGCCTCCTCAACCGCATTGCGGATGCTGGCCTCCGTCGGCAAACCGGCCAGGGTGGTATGTTCTTCTCCGGGGCCCACCAGCGTTTGCAGGATAGCCTGGTGGCGCATGGTCACCGCTTTCACTTTGATCACTGGCAGAGACGGGTTCGCCTCACCGCAGTAGCCCGGGAATTCCGGCATCGCGTGGCCAGTGTTGGTATGCTGATCTTCTCTTACGCGCACGCCGGGAAGCAGTTCGCCTTCAATGATAATTTCCGCCCGCGCGATGGCTTTCTCTTTTACCGCCACGCCCTGTACCAGCTCGACCGGCTGCTGGCGCAACGCCCCGGCGACGCCCAGCTCATTGTAACCAAACGGTGTGGTGGGGGCCTCAAAACACGCGCCGATATAGATAGCGGGATCGAGCCCCATGTTGATCGTCACCGGCAGCGGTTTTCCGGCCGCTTCCGCTTTTTTGCGAAAGACTTCAATATGGCGACCGGCGGCCAGGAACATGGATAGCTCATCGCGCTCCTGCACGCAAAGGCGGTGGATGGTGACATCCGTCAGCGAGCTGTCCTCCGGATCGCTTGCCAGCACCAGTCCCAGGCAGAAGAACGGGCCTGCATCAATCGGCGTATTGGTTGGTGCTGGCAGCAGTTTGCGCAGATCGAAGTCCGGATCTTCAGCGTAGAAGACCTGCTCCTGACAAGGGGCCTGCGAGGCCGGGACGACAACGGGTGCGACCGGTTTTTTCACCGCCTGACCGACATGTTTTGCCAGTTCAGAAGGCGCACAGCCTAACAAAAGTGCCGCGCGTTCACGGCTGGCGTGCATGCCCACCAGAATGCGCGAGCCCGGATAGCCCTTCACGCTGTTGAACATCATGGCCGGCCCCGTGCGGGTCGGGCGTTTTACCGTACCGCCCGCGCCAATATGACGATACACACCTGCCAGCTCTGCGTTAGGATCGACGGGATGATCGGTTTCAATATACTGGCCTTCGTGGCGCTTCAGTAAGGCGATGGCACTTCTGAGATCGTTGACTGGGTTTTCCATATTTTCCTCCCTCGGTTGAATACCTCCATTTTTACGACAATGACCCATAGCATCAATTGCATCATTACTGCTAAATTGATAATAAATTTATTATCAAAAAAGGAAGTCTCCCGTGCAGTTTCGTCAGATGCGCCATTTCATTGTCGTTGCCGAAGAACTCCACATGCACCGGGCCGCCGAGCGTTTAAACATGGCGCAACCGGCGCTGAGCCAGCAGATAAAGGCGCTGGAAGAACGTTTAGGCGTCACGCTCTTTAGCCGGGCGAACCGTCGCTTAACCCTGACGCCCGCGGGCGACGCGTTTCTGGTGAAGGCCAGGCTCGCCATCTCCCTGACTGAGCAGGCGGTACTGGACGCCAGGCAAACGGCGAGAGGCGAGCAGGGGGTGTTAAACCTGGGATGCGTGTCGAGTGCGATGTTCGACGGTAAGCTGCCCGCTGCACTGCGCCAGATGCACAGCCGCTGGCCGGCGATAACCATGTCTTTGATGACGGGCAATGTGCAGACGCTCTATGCCGCCGTGCAAAGTAACCAGCTGGATGTGGCGATTATTCGGGCACCGCTGCCATCGCTGCCTGACGATCTGCAAAGCCGGCCGTTCACCTCAGAAAAAACGGTGCTGGCGCTGTATCGCCAGCATCCTCTGGCCGACTCTTCCGCTCTGACGCTCGCGTCAGTGAAGGATGAAAAATGGATCTCGCTGCGCGATCCGGAGGGCATGGGGCTGGAGCAGTACTTTTATGACGTCTGTAGCGGGGCGGGTTTCCAGCCGGACGTAGTGCAGAATGCGACGGATGTTCCCACGGTGATAAGCCTGGTCTCCGCGGGATTTGGTCTGGCGTTGCTGCCTGCGTCAGCAAAGGCAGTGAGCGTCGAGAATGTCGTTTACGTGGACATTCTCGACCGTCTCAGGGAAAGCGAACTGACGCTGGTGTGCCACCGAATTATTCGCTCAGAAGTGCTTAAAAAATTTCTGGTGACCCTCGAGCACACCTGACGGCGTCATCCGCTTATTTCACGCTGCTGGCGTCCCGGTTGGTATAGGTAACGGGAACCCAGGCATAGCCACCGTTTTCACCTTTGGTGACATAGCCGATACCCGGGAACGGCAGATGGGGCGCGGCAATCAGGTCTCTGTTTTTCACAAAGTCCGCAAACGCCTGTTCGCGCACGCTTGCCGCTTTGTTCTGATCTTCATCGTAGGTGATGGTCACACCAGGCTGCGGGAACTGGACCGCCCCGGCATGAATGATGTCGCCGACAAAGGTGATCTTCTCGCCTTTGCTTGTCAGCGTGTAGAAGGCTGAACCCGGCGTATGGCCGGGATGAACCGTGCCGGTCAGCCCCGGAAGAATCTCAGCCGTGCCGCTAAAAGGCACCACTTTACCGGCGTCAAGATAGGGCTTTAAGGTCTTCTGCGCGACGTCAAAGTAGTTCTTGCCGTAGCCGGTTTTCTTTTGATTATCGTCGTTAAAGAAAAAGTCGACGTCGGGTTTGCCAACGAAAACGCGTGCGTTGCTGAATACCACCTTGCCGTCTTTGACCAGACCGCCCGCGTGATCGGAGTGGGCGTGGGTCAGCAGGACTTCAGTAATGTCCTCGGGTTTAACCCCCTGCGCGGCGAGGCTTTCAACCAGGCGTCCACCCGCATCAGGACCAAAGAGCTGGCCCGAGCCGGTATCCACCAGAATTTTATGTCCGGGGATCGCAATCAGGAACGCGTTAATGGAGACCTCGGCCGGGTTGGTCTGGAAATTTTTCGCGAGCAGCGCATCAATCTTTTGCGGCGTTGTCCGGCGCAGCAGCTTATGCAGATCCTGCGCGACGGTTCCGTCGGTAAAAGACGTGACAATGACATCGCCGACCTGCACGCGGTAACCGCCCGCCGGTTGTTTAACGACGTGCTGGGGCGTTTCTGCCGAAGCCTGCAGCACAGGGTAGAAAAGCAGTGAACTGGACATCAGCGTGGAAAGAGCAAGTTTTTTCATGGTAAGCATACGCGTCTCCTTTGAAAGTGCTCATCTTACTCATAGCGGCCGTAGAGCAGCGAGTTTCCGCTACACCAGCATGTAATACCAGAACAGGGCAACTTCGTCTTTTTCCGGTAAAGCGTTGTACAGATAACGGTCGTATCCGCCCAGGGTGAAACCGTAGTTTCGGTAAAACAGACAGGCCGAGACGTTCACATTTTGGGTTTCAAGCCGCAGTCCCGGCGCGTTTACGCTTCGCGCCCACACGTGCGCGGCGGCCATCAATTTTTGTGCTGCGCCGGTTCTGCGTTTCGTACGATCTACGGCTATGTAATCCACCGAGATAAACTTATTCCAGCCAATTGATGCAGTAATAAAGCCGGCTATTTCACCCTCGTCCGTTTCTGCGACAAGAAATATGGCGTCCGGGTTAACACAATGATTTTCAAGTGTCTGGATATCGAGCTCGTAGGTTTTTATCCAGGGCTCGGCGATAGCTTCAATATGCAAATCACAATGGAGAAAAGGCTCTCGTGCAATGTGGTTAACGGTGAAAGAGAAGTCACAACATTCGAGGCGTACGAGGTCGGTATTTAATCCTTTTCGAATCTGCATAATATTCCCGGTAGTGAGTGAGTTCATAAAGAATAGACGAAGCGGTTAAATCCGCTGGGCCAACACACTTTTAATCCTGAACTAAGCTTGTACTTCGTTCCGCGTAAAATGTGGGTCATTCGAGGACAATGAATGGAATTCAGGACATTTCAAAAGCAGTGGGGTGCTGAGTTTATTTCCGATGACGTTGTACGTTTTCGCGTCTGGGCAGAAGGACAGAAAGCGCTGACGCTACGTCTGGCCGTCACCGACGTGCCGATGACGGCAGTGGGTAACGGTTGGTTTCAGGCAGACGTTCCGGGCGTTACGCACGGCACAGAGTATCAGTTTGTCCTGCAGGACGGCATGACGGTGCCCGATCCCGCGTCTCGCGCACAGGCGAGAGACGTTAACGGCCCCTCCATCGTTATTGATCCCCGACGTTATCAGCCGGTTAACCGGGACTGGTCAGGGCGGCCGTGGGAAGAGACGGTTATCTATGAACTTCACATTGGCACGTTTACCCCGGAGGGGACCTTCCGAGCCGCGATTGAAAAACTCCCTTATCTGGCAGAACTGGGTATAACCCAGCTTGAAGTTATGCCCGTGTCTCAGTTTGGCGGATCCCGCGGCTGGGGGTATGACGGTGTGTTGCTTTATGCTCCGCACGCCGCATACGGTACGCCAGAGGATTTCCACGCGTTAATCGATGCCGCGCACGGTCTTGGGCTTTCCGTGGTGCTGGATATCGTACTCAACCACTTCGGCCCGGAAGGCAACTATCTCCCGTTGCTGTCGCCTGCCTTTTTCGATGCTGAGCGGATGACGCCCTGGGGCAACGGAATCGCCTACGAGCGCGAGCCGGTAAGACATTACATTACCGATGCGCCGCTCTACTGGCTGACCGAGTACCGCCTGGACGGCCTGCGTTTTGATGCCATCGACCAGATTAAAGACAGCTCGAAGACGCATATTCTCCAGGAAATTGCAGAGAAGATCCGTGAGGCGATCCCGAACCGTCATGTTCACCTGACCACGGAAGACAGCCGCAACGTCATTTTCCTGCATCCGCGTGATGAGCACGGCAATACGCCGCTGTTTACCGCTGAGTGGAATGATGATTTCCACAACGCGGCTCACGTGTTTGCCACCGGTGAGACGCACGCGTACTACCAGGATTTTGCGTTTGAACCAGAGAAAAAATTCGCCCGGGCGCTGGCAGAAGGGTTTGTCTACCAGGGCGAGGTTTCGCTGCAAACCGGCCAGTCCCGCGGGGTGGAGTGTCACACGCAGCCACCGCAGTTCTTCGTTGATTTTATTCAGAACCACGATCAGACCGGGAATCGCGCCCATGGTGAGCGGCTTATCACCCTCGCAGGTGCCAATAAAACCCGTGTGCTGCTTGCTGCACTACTGCTTTCCCCCCATATCCCGCTGCTGTTTATGGGCGAGGAGTTTGGTGAATCACATCCGTTCCTGTTCTTCACCGATTTTCACGGCGATCTGGCCGACGCGGTGCGGGAAGGGCGCGCAAAAGAGTTTACTGGCCATGCCGGGCACGATGACGCTGTCCCGGACCCGAATGACGTGAACACCTTTGTCCGCTCAAAGCTTGACTGGAATAAAATTGCCACCGACGACGGCAAAACGTGGCTCCGCTTCACGCGCCATCTGCTTACGCTGCGTCATCGTTATATCGTTCCGCTTCTGCATGAGGGAAGTCGCGTCGAGGGCAAGGTGATCGGGACGGCACCCGGTATGGTGGCCGTAAGCTGGCGCTTCCCGTCCGGAACGCTTTCGCTGGCGCTCAATATCGGCAATAAATCTGTCAAACCGCCCGCTCTCCCGGGGGAGACGCGCTTCGCCTGGCCGGAGGTAACCGACATTTTGCCGCCGAACAGTATTGTCGTTCGCTTTGCTGATGGAGAAGCATCGTTATGATCCCTTCCGCCACGTACCGTATACAGTTCCGTAATGGCATGACCTTCGATCGCGTTGTCGCGCTGGTACCCTATCTGAAAGACCTCGGCATCAGCCACCTTTATGCCTCCCCGGTGTTTACTGCCACAACGGATTCCACGCACGGCTATGACGTCACCAACCCGAATGAAATAGACCCTGCGATCGGCGGACGCGAAGGTTTCGACCGCATGTCCGCGGGGCTTAAGCAGGCCGGCATGGGGCTGATACTGGATATTGTCCCTAACCATATGTCGACTTCTCTGGAAAACACCTGGTGGCGGGACGTGATTGAGTACGGACAGCAGAGCCGCTATTTCCGCTATTTCGATATCGACGGGTCTCGCCCGCTGACGCTGCCGTTTCTCGGGGACACCTTTGAGGCGGAGCTGGAGAAGGGGGCCATTACTTTAAAACGTGACCCGGTCACAAACAAAGCCGCTCTGATCTATTATGACACCGCATATCCGCTCAACCCGGGCACGTTCAGCGAGGATAAGAGCCTTGCAGAACTGCACGAAGCACAAAGCTGGCGATTGATGTCCTGGCGGGAAGCGCCGAAACAGCTTTCGTGGCGACGTTTCTTTGAGATTACCGGTCTGGTGGGCGTGCGGGTTGAAGATGACGCGGTATTCGACGATACGCATCGCCTCATCCTTGAACTGGTTCACGCGGGTGTGGTGGACGGTCTGCGGATCGACCATATCGACGGTCTGGCCGATCCGCTGGGCTATCTGCAGCGCCTGCGGCAGGCAACCGGACCGGACTGTTATATCACGGTCGAGAAAATTCTCGCTAAAGGAGAACAGCTTCCCGCCGAGTGGCCCGTCTCCGGTACTACCGGGTACGAATTTATCGCTTCGCTGGCGGAAGTGCTGGTCGACGACGATAACCTGTCGCGTCTGGAAAAAATTCACGACGAGACGCTGGGGGTAACGGTCGATCGCCACGCGGAACTGCGCGATGCGAAAGGCCTGATGACCGACCGTAATTTTGAGGGCGAGTTCACCACGCTGCTTAATCTTGCAGACGATCTGGCCCGCCGCAATGACGTTGCGCTGCAGCGCGATGATATTCGCCACGCGTTACGCGAGCTGCTTATCGCCTTTCCGGTGTACCGCACCTACGGCACCCGGGAGGGGTTAACCCCGCCAGATGTCGCGCTGCTTAACCGCGTGGTCGCCAGCGTAGAGACATCCGAAGCCGCCCTGAGCCTGATAGTCCGCATTCTTACCGGCGACTTGCCGGAAGAGTGCCGCGAGTCCGCCGCGCTTTTCAGAACCCGCTTTCAGCAGTTGACCGGGCCGCTGATGGCGAAGTCCGTTGAAGACACGCTGTTCTTTCGTCATAACCTGGAGCTGGCGCTTAATGAAGTGGGCGCCGACCCGACGCCGCGCGCGTTCTCGCTATCCCGCTTTCATCAGGAGATGCGCATTCGTCTGGCCCGTCAGCCCGATGCGCTGCTGGGCACCTCCACGCACGATACCAAGCGCGGGGAAGATGCCCGGGCCCGGCTTTACACCCTGACGGAGGCCCCGGAACAGTGGGGCGAAAATCTGGCCCGCTGGCGCCAGATGAACCAGACCCAGGTGCGGTTTCTCAATGACGGTACCGCGCCAAACGCCGCCGACACCTGGATGATCTATCAGGCGCTGGCAGGCGTCTGGCCCGCCACGCTGTCGCCGGACGACGCCGACGGGCTTGCCTCGCTGGAGGCGCGTTTTATCGCTTTCCTCGAAAAAGCGCTGCGCGAGGCGAAACAGCGCACCGACTGGATCGACAGCAACGAGAGCTATGAGAGCGTGGTGCTGCGCTATGCCCGGCACCTGCTTTCACCGGACAACACACTGTTTCTGCATGATTTCAGCGAGTCCATGCGGCCCTTTATCCGCGCCGGACTGATGAACAGCCTCAGCCAGACGGTGATTAAGCTGACGGCGTCCGGCGTGCCGGATATCTATCAGGGCAGCGAGGCGCTTAACGTTAGCCTTGTCGATCCGGATAACCGCCGCGAGCCGGACTTTCCGACGCTGGTGCAAAACCTCAGCGTGGCGAATGCCGGTATGTTTGAAAACCCGGCGTGCTGGCAGGACGGAAGGGTGAAGCAGTTTGTCACCGCTACGCTCCTGCGTCTGCGGCCACACTATCCCGGGCTGTTTCGCTATGGCGACTGGCTGCCGCTTAAAGTGTCCGGCGAGCGGGAGGAGCATCTGATTGTCTATGCGCGAGTGAAAGACGGCGAGGTGCTGATTGTTGCCGTGCCGCGACTGGTTTTTGGCGTCACCGATAACCGCACGCTGTGGGGCAATACCACGGTGGCGATACCCGAGGCGCTGGCAGGAAAACGCTATCGGGATCTGTTCAGCGGTGAAAGCCGCATGCTGCAAGAGACGCTGGATTTAACGTCAGAAAAGGGATGTGTACTGGTTCTGCTTACCTGCGAATAATCGTGGAGAACGAAAATGGCAAAGGATACAACGTTTGAAATTCGGGCCGGTCATGGCCAGCAGTTGGGTGCAAATTATGATGGGAAGGGGGTCAACTTCGCGCTGTTCTCCGCTCACGCTGAGCGGGTGGAGCTCTGTCTGTTTGACCCCTCCGGGAAAATGGAAATCGCCCGGCTCGAGCTTCCTGAATATACCCACGAAGTCTGGCACGGCTATGTGCCGGATCTGAAGCCCGGTGCGCTTTACGGCTATCGCGTCTACGGCCCCTATGACCCGGAAAACGGTCATCGCTTCAACCCGCATAAACTGCTTATCGACCCCTATGCCCGCGAACTGGTGGGTGATATCGACTGGAACGAGGCCCATTTCGGCTATGCGCTGGGGCATGACGAATTAGACTTGAGCTTTGATACCCGTGACAGCGCCCCGTTCACGCCAAAATGTAAGGTTATCGACCCGAACGCCTGTGACTGGCAGGACACTAACCGACCCACTATCCCCTGGCCGAACACCGTGGTGTATGAAAGCCACGTAAAAGGGTTTACCCAGATGAACCCGGCAATTCCTCCCGAACTGCGCGGCACCTTTGAGGGGATGGGGCATAAAGCCTCCGTGGACTACATCAAAAGTCTCGGCATCACCTCGGTTGAGCTGCTCCCGGTTCACTGGTTCCCGGACGATCAACATCTTCTCGACCGCGGTCTGAAAAACTTCTGGGGCTATAACACGCTGGGCTTTTTTGCGCCGGCGTCGCGCTACTTCGGCCCGGCGGGGATACAGGGCTTTCGCGATATGGTGCGCGCTTATCATGATGCGGGCATCGAAGTGATTCTCGACGTGGTGTATAACCACACGGCGGAAGGCAATGAGCTTGGCCCCACGCTCTCGTTTAAAGGCATTGATAACTACAGTTATTACCGCACGCTGCCTGACCAGCACCGGTATTACATCAACGACACCGGAACGGGGAACACGGTCAATACCTCTCACCCGCGTGTGCTGCAGATGGTGATGGATTCGCTGCGCTACTGGGCGGAGTCGATGCATATTGACGGTTTCCGTTTCGACCTGGGAACGATACTGGGCCGCGAACCGGAAGGGTTTGATCCGCGCGGCGGCTTTTTCGACGCCATGACCCAGGATCCGGTTTTATCCCGACTGAAGCTGATTGGTGAACCCTGGGATATCGGCCCCGGCGGCTATCAGGTGGGCGGTTTTCCGCCAGGCTGGGGTGAATGGAACGACAAATACCGCGACACCGTACGCGAGTACTGGAAGGGGGATAACGTCTCTAACGACTTTGCCGCCCGTCTGCTGGGATCCGGTGACTTGTACGATCTGCGCGGGCGTCGCCCCTGGGCCAGCGTTAATTTCATCACCGCCCATGACGGCTTTACGCTGAATGACCTGGTGTCGTACAACGAGAAGCATAACGCCGACAACGGGGAAGACAATAATGATGGCCATAACGATAACCGTTCATACAACTATGGCGAAGAAGGGCCGACGGAGAACCCGGATATTATTGCTACCCGCGAAAGGCAGAAGCGTAATTTCCTGACCACGCTGCTGTTTTCCCATGGTACGCCAATGCTGCTGGCCGGCGATGAGTTTGGCCGCACGCAGAAGGGCAACAACAACGGCTACTGCCAGGACAGTGAGATCTCGTGGATCGACTGGAAAGGACTCTCCGAGAACGACGCCGCGCTGCGCGAGTTTACCCGACGTTTGATTGCGCTTCGTGCCGCGCAACCGTTATTGCGTCGTGAAAGCTGGCGCGACGGGCTGGAGATCCGCTGGTTTAACGCCGGCGGCGGTCCGCAGCAGGCAGAGCAGTGGGATGAGGGCTCGACGCTCGGGGTGTCCATCAGCAGGCCCGATCTCAAACAGGAAGAGGGGATCTGGCACGATGTGCTCATGCTGTTCAACCCGTTTGAAGGCAGCGTGGCATTCCAGATCCCACAGTTTGGTGAAGGAGGATGGGTGCTGGAGCTGTCTACAGCCGATGACGCCGTGACCGGGAAGGCGATCACCGAAGCGGTAGAATTCGAGCTGGCCGGACGCAGCATTACTCTTTTCCGACGGCCCTGAGTTTACAGTGATGCCGCCGCCCTGGCGGCGGTGTCGTACAGGGAGGAAATCGTGCGTAACAGCTGCGCGGTTTCGCCAATGGATTTTCCGGCAATGCCGCTCTCCGCATGTATCGCGATCAGACACGCCTCCCGCACGTCGCGGTATTTCATACATAACGCTTTCCCTTCCTCCGTGGTGGAGAAAAAGAGCTCTTTACCCGCTTTCTCACTTGTCACGTAGCCTGCTTTAACCAGCTTTTTCAGGGCATAAGTCACCACATGCGTATCTTCCACGTTGAGAACAAAACAGATATCAGCCAGCTTTTTCTTGCGATCGCGGTGGTTCACATGGTGCAGAAGTGAGACATCAAAGGCGCCCATATCGGGCTCGCCGGCAGCCGTCATGCAGCGCACCATCCATTTGTTGAACGCGTTGCTGGTCATGATCAGCGCGTATTCCAGCTCTGACAGTTCCGCGCAGCGCTCGGACACCAGATGGCGGGACGAGACGATCCGGCCATCGTTGATGTCGTCGTGATGGGGTGAAGCATGCTTTTCTGAGGTCATAACGTTCCTTAGTCAGAAATGTAAACTCATCGATAAAATAAGAACATTTTATTGATAAATTGTTTACATGTTTTTGAGGTTCAGATATAGCTTTTTAGCGCAGGTTTTGCAAAGCCTGACGAAAACACAACATCGCTCGCCGCAAATTAAAAAAATAGCCGTCGGCGCGCAACGCTCACTTTCGATAGGGTAAACGTTATGGACGGTTCTACGCTGTTGCCGCTGATCGGGATACCGATCGTGGTTATTGGTTTTGCTTTGCGCTTCAACCCGCTACTGGTGGTCGTGGTCGCGGGGCTGGCGACGGGTCTGCTGGTCGGTATGGATCTCGGCATGCTGCTTGAGACCTTTGGCGAGAAGTTCGTCAATAGCCGATCGCTCGCGACCTTCATTCTGATCCTGCCGGTCATTGGTCTGCTGGAATATTACGGGCTAAAAGAGCGCGCCCAGGCCTGGGTCGCGAAGATCGCCAGCGCTACCTCGGCGCGCATTTTGATGCTCTACTTTGTCGCCCGTGAAGGCACGGCCGCGTTAGGGTTGATGTCGCTGGGCGGGCATGCCCAGACGGTACGCCCGCTGCTGGCGCCGATGGCGGAAGGGGCCGCTCTGAACGAGTATGGTGAACTGCCGCAGCATATCCGCGACAAAATCAAAGCCCATGCCGCCGCGTGTGACAATATCGCGGTCTTCTTTGGGGAAGACATTTTTATCGCCTTTGGTGCAGTGCTGCTGATTGACGCGTTCCTGAAAGAGAACGGCATTCAGGGGATTGAACCGCTGCATATCGGCCTGTGGGCCATTCCGACGGCCATTGCGGCATTGATTATTCATATGACACGCCTGCTGCGCCTGGATGCCAGTATCCGTCGTGACGTGATGGCCTGGCGTGCAGAGCAGGCAACGCAGGGGGCCGCGCAATGATGACGCTTATCACCATTAACCGCGTGTACTACCTGATTGGCTTCGTCGTAATGTTGCTGGTGGTCATGACCCTGCGCGATCGTGCGAATCCGAAGCGTTTCACCACCGCGCTTTTCTGGTTTTTATTTGGTGGGATTTTCCTGTTCGGTGATCTGATGGTTCAGGAGCTCGGCAAATCGCTGGCGTACCGGATCATCGGCGGCAGCGTTATTGTTATCGCGCTGCTGGCGGGCTTTGGTCTCGTCGGAAAGGGGCACTACAAAATGGCCTCTGACGAGGAACGGGTTGCCTCGTCAAACCGGCTCAAAAACTGGCTGTTCCTGCCCGCGCTGATGATCCCCGTGGTGACGGTTATCGGGACGCTGTTCCTGAAGGGCGTGTCGATTGGCGGCGTTTATCTTCTCGACCAGAAACAGCTCACCCTTGCGGCGCTGTGCGTGGCCTGCGTCGCGGCGATCCTCACCGGCTGGTGGCTGACGAAGGGCACGCCGCTGCACGCGATTCGCCAGTCTCGCCGTCTTGTCGATACCATCGGCTGGGCGGTGATCCTGCCGCAGATGCTGGCCATGCTGGGTGGGGTATTCGTGGCGGCCAATACCGGTGACTCCGTGCAAAAGGTAGTGAGCCTGTTTGTGAACCCGGATAACCGCTTCATGCTGGTGGTGATTTACTGCGTGGGGATGGCGCTGTTTACCATGATCATGGGTAACGCCTTTGCCGCTTTCCCGGTATTGAGTGCCGGTATCGCCTTACCGTTCCTGATTAACGTGCATCACGGTAACCCGGCGCCGCTGCTGGCGATTGGCATGTACGCAGGGTATTGCGGCACGCTGATGACGCCGATGGCCGCGAACTTCAATATCGTGCCCGCCGCGCTGCTGGAGCTGAAAGACAAATATCAGGTGATCAAGATCCAGATCCCGACCGCGTTAACCTTGCTGGTGGTGAACGTGTTCTTAATGTATTTCCTCGTTTTTCGCTAAGGAGTGGTTATGGAATTAACGCAACAACAGGCTGACGCGTTTGCCCGAATGCCTTTAACCTATTTGCGCCAGGAATACCCGAACCACATCATGCATCTGCTGAATGATGATGGTGATGTTCTGCCGCCTCGCGAACTGCACCCGATTTTCTACGGCTGTTTTGACTGGCACTCGGCCGTGCACGGCTACTGGTTGCTGCTGCGCTGCGTGCGTCTCTATCCCGAATTGCCGTGCCGGGATGAAATCGTCGCGCTATTCGACGAGCATCTGACCGAAGAGAACGTGGCTAAGGAACTGGCCTATTTTACTGCGCCGTTCCGCGCCTCGTTTGAGCGCCCGTATGGCTACGGCTGGCTGCTGGCGCTGGCCCAGGAACTGAAACAGTCTTCACTGCCGCAGGCCGCAGGCTGGTATCAGACGCTTGAACCGTTAACGCAGGATATTCGCAATCGTCTGGTGGATTACCTCGGCAAGCTCACCTATCCGATCCGCGTCGGGACGCATTACAACACGGCGTTTGCTCTGGCGCTGGCGCTCGACTATGCGCGTACAGTGGGGGACAGCGGGCTTGAGCAGGCTATTCTGGCATCAGCGGAACGGTTTTATCTCGCCGACACGCGCTACCCGGCGCACTACGAGCCCGGCGGTGATGAGTATATTTCCGGTGCGCTGACAGAAGCGTTGCTGATGAGCAAGGTGGCAGAGGACTTCCCGGCCTGGTTCGACGCGTTTCTGCCGGAGGTAGGCGCCGTTGCAGCCCTGATTAACCCGGCGCAAGTGAGTGACCGTACCGACCCGAAAATTGCCCATCTGGACGGGTTAAACCTGAGCCGCGCCTGGTGTATGAAGCATATCGCAAAAGCGCTTCCCGCAAACCATCCGGCGCAGCAGGCGCTGCGTGATTCGGTGGCGAAACACCTGATGGCAAGCGTAGAGCATGTTGTCGGCAGCCACTACAGCGGCGGGCACTGGCTGGCGAGCTTTGCGCTGCTGGCGCTGGAGTAAATAAACGAGACGCCTTTCTTGCCGGGTGGCGCTGCGCTTACCCGGCCTACATTGTTCATTAAAATCAATATATTGCATATTATCTTGTAGGCCCGTGCAAGCGTAGCGCCGCCGGGCGCAGCCTGCTCGCGCTAAACAACACGGCGCCCGTCGAGGCTATGACGGCGATCCACAGCGCAACATGCACGATCCGATCATCAAGGGTTTGGCCGGGTGTTGCCGCCAGCAGCACGCCCACCGTAGCGGCGCCGAGACACTGGCCGAATGTCCTGACGATAGACAACACGCCGGAGGCATAGCTGGCATAGTCTCGCGCCACGTTAGCGAGCATTTCCCGGTTATTGGGGCTCTGGAAGCAGCCAAACCCTATCCCGCAAACCAGGCTGCGCAGGCAGATGTTCCATACGGATGGGCTTTCAGGCAGGGTCGCCAGCAGAACCAACCCACCGACAAATATCATCAGCCCAAGGGTCGAAATCAGCGGCGCGGAAATCGTATCAGCCCAACGCCCCGCGTGCGGCGCAATCAGCACAATACCTATCGGCCACGGGGTAAAGAGCAGCGCAGAAACCACCGGACTGTAGCCATACACGCTCTGAAACAGGAACGGCAGCGCGACAAAGGTGATGCCCTGGCTCACAAACGAGGCCAGCGAGGTTAGCGCAGCGAGGGTAAAGCGTCCGTTTTTGAATATGACGGGCGGCAATAAAGGGTGACTTGCCCGCCGAATCCGCCAGATAAAGGCGAGGGCGCTCATCAGCGCGAGAAGTCCCCAGCCGATGGCTTCGTGATGAATGTGCTGCGTGACGCGCTGAAGACTGTTGGCCGTCATGATCGTGGCTCCCAGAAATGTTGCGGAGAGCACTGCGCCTGGCGCATCAAAGGAGGATTTATCACCCGCTGATTCCTTCGGTAAAGCGCGCCATGCCAGCAACAGGGCGATGCAGCCTGGAATAAGGTTAATGGCGAACAGCCACTGCCAGCTCAGCGCGTTCAGAATCGTTCCGCCCAGCACCGGGGCTATGGCCGTGCTGGAGGCGATAAGTAGGGCGTGCAGCCCCAGAACGCGGCCAAGCAGTCTGCCGGGGAAAACGGATCGCAGGATTGCCGGGGCGATGCTCAGGGTGGCCGCGCCGCCGATGCCCTGCAGAATACGCATTCCGATCAGCACATCCGGGGTCTTCGCCAGCGCGCAGCCGAGAGAGGTAAGCGTAAAGGTGGCAAGCCCGGCCAGAAACACCGGGCGATAGCCCACGCGCGCCGCCAGCGCGGCAAAGATGGCGAGGGTCATGGCCGCTGACAGCTGATAACCGTTGGCGAACCAGACAGCAACATTGGCAGGAACCTGCATTGCGCTTGCCATGGAGGGGAGCGCGATGTTGATCATCGTTCCGTCAAAGACCCCCATCAGCGTGGTGGTCATCACGGCGGCCAGGACCCGGGCGCGCTCATGCCCGGATAAACCTTCATCGCCGGGCAGGTTTGAAAATAGCGTCATCGTCGTTACTCCAGAAAAAGAATAGTAATGACGAAACTATAATCATCAGGTATACAGGGCGGAAGACGCAGCATTTGCACTTAATCGTTGCATATAACGCCTTATCTGAGGATTCCTCGTGACCGATCCTGACTTTAATCTGCTTGTCGCGCTCGATGTCCTGCTGGCCGAAGCCAGCGTGGCGGGCGCGGCGCGACGCTTAAACCTGAGCACCTCCGCCATGAGCCGAACCCTGAGCAGGCTGCGGGAGGTCACCGGCGATCCTATTCTGGTTCGGGCGGGTCGTCAGATGGTGCTGACCCCCTGGGCGGAAGCCACACGGGATCGCGCCCGCAACGCCGTACACGAGGCGAGGGCGGTGCTCCAGCCCTCCAGCGATACGCTGAAGGTCGAGAATCTGGCGCGCCTGTTCACCATCAGAGCCAACGACGGTTTTGTGGTGGCGTTTGGGCCACTGCTTATTGCCGCAGTCGCGAGTGTTGCCCCCGACGTTTGTATCCGTTTCTCCCCGAAACCTGAAAAAACATCGCGCTATCTGCGAGAGGGGCTTGTCGATCTGGAAATCGGCGTGCAGAGCAATATGGGGCCTGAAATACGTCTGCAACGGCTGTTTCAGGACAGGTTTGTTGGCGCAGTGCGCCAGGGGCATCCACTGGCTTCGCGACCGTCAGTTAGCCTGCAGGATTATATCTCCTGGGGGCATGTGGTGGCCTCGCCCGACGGATCGTTGCACGGGTTTGTCGATGACGCGCTGGCGGAACGCGGGATGAAACGTAACGTCGCCAGCGTTGTGCCCGGTTTCCCGACGGCGTTATCCGTGGCGTTGGCCTCCGATCTGATTGCCATGGTCCCGGCGCTGTATTTGCTCAATCAGCCCATGTCAGAACGCGTACACGTCTTTGAACTGCCGTTTAAAACCCGGAGCATTACCGTCTCACAGATGTGGCATCCGCGCATGGAAAAGGATCCCGCGCACCGGTGGCTCAGGGAGAAGGTGCTTGAAGTATGTCGGTCGGTTCGCTGACCGCTTAAACGGTTTTCTTCGGCACGGAAAGTATAAAGCGCGTCGATACCGCATCGGATTCCACACGGATTTTTCCGTGATGGGCGCTGACGATGGATTTCACGATGGCAAGGCCGATGCCTCTGCCTTCGCCTTTACGCTGTCTTGATGGATCCACCCGGTAAAAGCGGTCAAACAGCCTTGGCAGATGTTCTTCCGGGATCGGCGCGCCGGGGTTGGCAACCACCAGTTCAACATTGTTTTCCTGCTCTCTGAGTGAGACGGTCACAGCTTTTCCTTCCGGCGTATAGCGCAGGGCATTGGATAACAGATTGTTAATCGCCCTTCTGAACATCTGCGGATCGCCTTCTGTCAGGCAGGGCATTCCGTTAAATTTCAGCGTGACGTTACGTTCTTCCGCCCAGGCTTCGAAGAAATCGAACACTTTCATGACTTCAGCGCGCAAATCAAAGATCGCCCGGTCCGGGATGAGCTGATTATTATCCGCCTGCGCCAGGAACAGCATGTCGCTGACCATCCGGGTCATTCGGTTGTACTCTTCAAGGCTGGAATACAGCACATCTTCCAGCTCCTTCTGAGAACGGTTCTGGCTCAGCGCAATTTCCGTTTGCGTCACCAGATTGGTAACAGGCGTTCTGATCTCATGCGCGATATCGGCGGAAAAATTGGCCTGGCGGGTAAAGACATCTTCTATTTTTTCAATCATATGGTTGAAAGAGATCACCAGCTGTTCCAGCTCAACGGGCACGCGGGACGGTTCAAGTCGCGCGTCGAGGTTCTCTGAGGTGATATTTTTAATGGCGGTGCTGACGTTACGCAGAGGCAGATGGCCCTGGCGTACCGCAATACGAATGACAACAATAATCAGCAGACTGATTGCCGCGGCAATCGCGAAGAGATTCTTCTTCAGGGCATCCAGGTAGTGCAGATGAAAATTAATGGAGAGGCCAATCAGCATCACGTAGTCCTGCGATTTGCCCTGCAATGTCGCCGTGCCTGACGAGGCAATAATCCGGTACGTGTCCATTTTCATGTCGGGCCCCGCGTGCATGGAAGCAGAAGAGTCCTCCACCGTCCACAGAAAGACATCCTGGGTGCGACGGTGCACGTTAAAATCCGGTGTATTCATCGCAGGGCGTAATGCTGCCCCGTGTGCCGAGCTGAACAGGGTATTTCCCTGCGGATCCACAAGCAGAACGGCAACGTTGCGGTAACTGGCGATCGACTCGTTGAGTTTACTGATTTTCTTCCGCTCGGGTTCGGCAGGTGACTGTAGGATACGGTGCATCGCGGTGCTGATTTGCTGCAGATCGCTGATGTCCTGCTCAGCAAAATGCTTTTCAACGGAATGCACCATAAACCACGTGAAGGCGAAAAACGCCAGGATCGTGGAGAGACTGATAAAAAAGGTCAGCCGAAGAGCCAGCGAAAAAGGGCGCCTGAAAGGCTTAATGCGCATCCGGCGCCTCCAGCATATAGCCCACACCGCGCACCGTCTGGATCAGCTTGTGTTCATAATCGTTATCGATTTTTGCCCGAAGCCGTTTTACCGCCACATCAATGGCGTTCGTATCGCTGTCAAAGTTCATGTCCCACACCTGGGAGGCAATCAGGGAGCGGGGCAGCACTTCTCCCTGATGACGAAGGAAAAACTCCAGCAGGCTGAACTCCTTACTGGTTAACAGGATGCGATTCCCCGCCCGGCTCACTTTTCTCGACACGAGGTCAACCGTCAGGTCAGCCACCTGAAGCTGGCTTTCCGCAATCACCGTATTTCCGCGCCTCAGCAGCGTTCTTACCCGGGCGAGAAGTTCAGCAAAGGCAAAAGGCTTAATCAGATAATCATCCGCACCCAGCTCAAGCCCTTTGACCCGGTGTTCAATGGTGCCGAGCGCCGTGAGGAGCAGTATGGGCATTCCTTTCCCGGCCGAACGCAGCATGCGGACAATATCCCAGCCGTTCACGTCGGGAAGCATAATATCCAGAATCAGCAGATCGTATTCCGCAGTCATGGCGAGATGGTAACCGTTGAGGCCATTGTCAGCGTGGTCGACGATAAACCCCGCTTCAGTCAGCCCTTTGCTGAGGTATTCACCGGTTTTCATTTCGTCTTCGACGATCAGTATTTTCATCTTGCTCCCCTGACTGGCTGCTGACGACATTCTATTGTGCTCGCGGCAGTTAACAATGACTTACGTTAAAAATGACAACATTGTCATTATCCTGTCACCCGTCAAACAGGATGCGTTCAGTAGAGTGACCCTAAAAATACTCTGGACTTCATTTGAACCATTATGTTCCTGTTAAAACGACTTAGCATCAGTACGGTATTTTTCCTGGCAGGCTGCGTCTCGCTGGCGCCTGAGTACCAGCGACCCGCGTCACCGGTACCCCAGCAGTTTTCGTTATCCCGAAATGGCCTGACACCTGCGGTGGCGGGGTATCAGGATACCGGCTGGCGTCACTTTTTTGTCGACCCCCAGGTCGTTGGGCTGATCAGCGAAGCCCTGGAAAACAACCGCGATTTAAAAATGGCCGCCCTGAAGGTTGAAGAAGCCCGGGCGCAGTTCACGGTGACGGATGCGGATCGTTATCCTCAGCTGAATGCCTCCTCGAGTATCACCTATAGCGGCGGTCTGAAAAGTGACAAACCTGCCTCGCAGCAGTACGACGCAGGTCTTGCAGTAAGCTATGAACTCGATTTCTTCGGCAGGCTCAGGAACATGAGCGAGGCTGACAGACAAAACTTTTTTGCCAGCGAAGAAGCCCGTCGTGCGGTGCATATTCTGCTCATCTCTAACGTGTCGCAGAGCTATTTCAACCAGCAGCTGGCCTATAAACAACGCCGTATTGCGCAGGAGACGCTGAAGAATTACCAGCAGTCTTACGCGTTCGTTGAGCAACAGCTGGTGACCGGCAGCACAAACGTCCTGGCGCTGGAGCAGGCCCGGGGGCAGATTGAAAGCACTCAGGCAGAGATAGCCAAAAGAGAGGGTGAGCTGGCGCAGGCCAATAATGCCCTGCAGCTGGTCCTCGGAACGTATCGCGCACTGCCGGGCAACAGCGGCATGAACGCCAGCGATATTGCGCCGGTCAGGCTGCCGCCTCATCTTTCATCAGCGATACTGCTGCAGCGCCCGGATATTATGGAGGCGGAGTATCAGCTTAAAGCGGCCGATGCGAATATCGGTGCGGCACGTGCTGCCTTTTTCCCGTCCATTTCACTGACCAGCGGACTTTCAACGGGCAGCACGGAACTCTCCAGCCTTTTCACAACGGGCAGTGGGATGTGGAATTTTATCCCTAAAATTGATATCCCCCTGTTTAATGCAGGCAGAAATAAAGCCAACCTGAAGCTGGCTGAAATTCGCCAGCAGCAGTCGGTTGTGAATTACGAACAAAAAATTCAGTCCGCCTTTAAACAGGTTGCTGACGCGCTCGCGCTGCGGGAAAGTATTAACCAGCAAATTAATGCCCAGCAGCGGTATCTTGATTCGCTAAATATTACCCTGCAACGTGCCAGAGGGTTATATTCCAGCGGTGCGGTGAGCTATATCGAAGTGCTTGATGCAGAACGTACTCTGTTCTCCACGCAGCAAACTCTTCTCGACCTTATTTATGCCCGTCAGGTGAATGAAATTACGCTCTTCACCGCACTGGGTGGCGGTTGGGTCGAATAAATTCATTTAATTAAACAGGAAAGTAAAAATGCGTAATTCACTTAAAACCGTTGTCCTCGGTGCGATCGCCGTAATGTTTTCTGCCAGCCTTCAGGCCGAGGTTCATCAGCACGCAGGAATGAATGTTGCCAGTGAAGGAACCTCAGAGCAGATTATTAAGGGGACCGGCATTATCAAGGATATTGATCTCACGAGTAAAAAAGTCACTATTGCCCATGATGCTATCCCAGCGGTGGGCTGGCCCGCGATGACGATGCGCTTCACCTTTCTTCAGGCTGATGAGAGTATTTCGGCCCTGAAAGTCGGTAGCCACATTGATTTTTCGTTTGTCCAGCAGGGCAATATCTCTTTACTGAAGAGCATTAAATAGCGAGAAGTAGCATGGCATCTTTAAAAATAAAATACGCTGCCATGATAGTCAGCAGCCTTATTGCAGGAGGGCTGATATCCGTCACGGCATGGCAGCATATTCACGCCTCTGCAAAACCAGAAAATCAGGTTTCTGAAAGAAAGGTACTTTTCTGGTATGACCCGATGAAGCCAGACGTTAAATTCGATAAACTTGGCAAATCACCGTTTATGGATATGGATCTGGTGCCAAAATATGCGGATGAAAATGATGATAAAAGCGGTGCCGGAATACGCATTGACCCCACCCAGGTCCAGAGCCTGGGGTTAAAAACGCAAAAAGTCACTCGCGGAACGCTGAATTATAGCCAGACGATCCCAGCCAATGTCAGTTATAACGACTATCAGTTTGTTATTGTGCAGGCGCGCGCGGAAGGTTTCGTTGAGAAAGTATACCCGTTGACGATCGGCGACCATGTCAGGAAAGGCACGCCGCTGATTGATATCACCATTCCGGACTGGGTAGAGGCGCAGAGTGAGTTTTTGCTGTTATCCGGTACCGGTGGAACGCCTGTGCAAATCAAAGGCGTACTTGAACGTCTTCGGCTGGCCGGGATGCCGGATGAAGATATTCAGAAGCTACGGGCGACCCGAACTATCCAGACCCGATTTACCATCAAGGCTCCCATTGACGGGGTTATCACGGCGTTTGACCTGCGCACCGGCATGAATATTTCAAAAGATAAGGTGGTCGCTCAAATTCAGGGGATGGATCCGGTCTGGATCGGCGCGGCGGTTCCTGAGTCTATTGCTTATCTGCTGAAAGACACGTCGCAGTTTGAGATTTCAGTACCCGCTTACCCTGATAAATCCTTCCCGGTTGAAAAATGGAACCTTCTGCCGAGCGTGGATCCCAGCACCCGTACGCTGCAGGTGCGCCTGCAGGTCTCCAACAAAGACGAGCGTCTGAAACCGGGCATGAATGCGTATCTCAAACTGAATACGCAAAGTCCGGAGATGCTGTTGATCCCGTCCCAGGCCGTTATTGATACCGGAAAGGAACAGCGCGTGATTACCGTCGATGAAGAGGGGCGTTTTGTGCCGAAACCGATCCACGTTCTGCATGAATCTCAGCAGCAGTCCGGTATTGGTTCCGGCCTCAACGAAGGGGAGACGGTGGTGGTTAGCGGTCTGTTCCTGATTGACTCCGAGGCCAATATTACCGGCGCGCTGGAGCGCATGCGTCACGCTGAAACAGCAGACAACACGCATTCAGGTCATTAAGGGGATGATGATGATTGAATGGATTATCCGGCGGTCCGTCGCCAACCGTTTCCTGGTGATGATGGGGGCGCTGTTTCTTAGCATCTGGGGCGCATGGACCATCATCAACACACCGGTCGATGCCTTGCCCGACCTGTCTGACGTTCAGGTGATTATCAAAACCAGCTATCCTGGCCAGGCCCCGCAGATAGTTGAAAATCAGGTGACCTATCCGCTCACTACCACCATGCTGTCGGTACCCGGTGCCAAAACCGTGCGCGGTTTTTCTCAGTTTGGTGATTCGTATGTGTATGTCATTTTTGAAGACGGTACTGATTTGTACTGGGCCCGGTCGCGCGTACTGGAGTACCTGAACCAGGTTCAGGGCAAACTGCCTGCTGGCGTGAGTTCAGAAATTGGCCCGGATGCCACGGGGGTGGGCTGGATATTTGAATATGCGCTGGTCGATCGTTCCGGTAAGCACGATCTCGCAGAATTGCGCTCATTGCAGGACTGGTTCCTGAAATTTGAGTTAAAAACCATCCCCAACGTGGCTGAAGTGGCATCGGTTGGCGGCGTGGTTAAGCAGTATCAGATCCAGGTCAATCCGTTAAAACTGGCCCAGTACGGCATAAGCCTGCCGGAGGTTAAGCAGGCCCTTGCGTCGTCGAACCAGGAAGCAGGGGGATCGTCGGTTGAAATGGCGGAAGCAGAGTATATGGTCCGGGCCAGCGGCTACCTACAGACGATAGACGATTTCAATAATATCGTGCTGAAAACCAGTGAGAACGGTGTCCCGATTTACCTGCGCGATGTTGCTCGCGTACAAACGGGGCCGGAAATGCGCCGCGGTATTGCTGAGCTGAACGGGCAGGGGGAAGTGGCGGGTGGCGTGGTGATCCTGCGCTCGGGCAAAAATGCGCGTGAAGTCATTACGGCGGTGAAGGATAAGCTGGAAACGTTGAAGGCCAGCCTGCCGGAAGGCGTCGAGATTGTGACGACCTACGATCGCAGCCAGTTAATCGACAGAGCTATCGATAACCTGAGCGGCAAGCTGATTGAAGAATTTATCGTGGTGGCCATCGTCTGTGCGCTGTTCCTCTGGCATGTCCGCTCTGCACTGGTGGCGATTGTCTCTCTGCCGCTCGGCCTGTGTATTGCCTTTATTGTGATGCATTTTCAGGGACTGAACGCCAACATCATGTCGCTGGGGGGCATTGCCATTGCCGTCGGTGCGATGGTGGATGCGGCCATTGTGATGATTGAAAACGCGCACAAACGGCTGGAAGAGTGGGATCATCTGCATCCGGAAGAGCAGATCGACAACGCCACCCGCTGGAAGGTGATCACCAATGCCTCTGTGGAAGTGGGGCCTGCACTGTTTATCAGCCTGCTGATCATCACCTTATCGTTTATTCCCATCTTTACCCTTGAGGGACAGGAAGGGCGACTGTTTGGTCCACTGGCCTTCACGAAAACGTACTCCATGGCGGGGGCGGCCATGCTCGCCATCATCGTTATCCCCATCCTGATGGGCTTCTGGATCCGCGGAAAAATCCCCGCAGAGAACAGTAACCCGCTGAACCGACTGCTGATTAACGCCTATCATCCGCTGCTGATCAGGGTTCTCCACTGGCCAAAAGCCACCCTGTTGGTTGCAGCCTTATCTATCTTCACGGTTATCTGGCCGCTGAGCCAGGTTGGCGGTGAGTTTTTACCGAAGATCAACGAAGGCGACCTGCTGTATATGCCCTCGACCTTGCCCGGTGTGTCTCCGGCAGAAGCGGCTGCGCTCCTGCAAACCACGGACAAACTCATCAAAACGGTGCCTGAAGTGGCGTCTGTTTTCGGCAAGACAGGTAAGGCAGAAACGGCAACGGATTCCGCACCGCTTGAAATGGTGGAAACCACGATTCAGCTCAAACCAGAGGATCAGTGGCGGCCCGGCATGACGATTGACAAGATTATTGACGAACTGGATAACACCGTTCGTTTGCCTGGCCTGGCTAACCTGTGGGTTCCGCCTATTCGTAACCGCATTGATATGCTCTCCACCGGGATCAAAAGCCCGATAGGTATCAAAGTGTCCGGTACCGTTCTGTCTGATATCGACGCCACGGCGCAGCGCATCGAGGCGGTCGCCAAAACGGTGCCCGGCGTGGTGTCTGCTCTGGCGGAACGTCTGGAGGGCGGGCGTTACATTGATGTGGATATTAACCGGGAAAAAGCCGCCCGCTACGGAATGACGGTGGGCGATGTGCAGCTGTTTGTCTCTTCGGCCATTGGCGGCGCAACGGTAGGTGAAACGGTGGAAGGCGTCGCCCGCTACCCGATCAATATTCGTTATTCTCAGGACTACCGGAGCAGCCCGAATGCGTTAAAACAGATGCCTATCCTGACGCCGATGAAACAGCAGATCACGCTGGGCGATGTGGCTGATATTAAGGTTGTTTCCGGCCCCACGATGTTGAAAACGGAGAATGCCCGGCCAGCCAGCTGGATTTACATTGATGCACGGGGCAGGGATATGGTATCGGTGGTGAACGACATTAAGACGGCCATCAGTCAGAACGTGAAGCTGATGCCAGGTACCAGCGTGTCTTTCTCCGGACAATTTGAGCTTCTCGAACATGCCAATAAGAAGCTGAAACTGATGGTACCGATGACGGTGATGATCATCTTCATTTTACTGTACCTGGCGTTCCGTCGCGTGGATGAAGCAATGCTGATCCTGATGAGTCTGCCGTTCGCCCTGGTCGGTGGAATATGGTTTCTCTACTGGCAGGGTTTCCATATGTCAGTCGCAACCGGAACCGGATTTATCGCCCTGGCCGGGGTCGCAGCGGAATTTGGGGTCGTTATGCTGATGTATTTACGTCATGCCATTGAAGCGCAACCGGAACTGTCCCATCGGGAAACGTTCACAGAACAAGGGCTTGATGAAGCACTTTATCATGGTGCCGTGCTCCGTGTGCGGCCAAAGGCCATGACCGTCGCGGTGATCATTGCGGGCCTGCTGCCAATACTCTGGGGGACTGGTGCCGGTTCGGAAGTTATGAGCCGGATAGCGGCGCCTATGATCGGCGGGATGATCACAGCGCCGCTGTTATCGCTGTTTATCATTCCAGCGGCTTACAAGTTGATTTGGTTGCGCAGGCATAAAAAGCCATAAAAAAATCCCGCTGTAATGGCGGGATTTTTACGAGATGAATGCTTAACGCGCCTGGCTGATAAGCTTGCGCCAGGCTCTGTTATGCAGAGTAAACAGCAGCATCTTATAAAAGGCGGTGGAAAGAATACAGCTGCCGCTAAGCAGTAACATGACGATACTCACTAGCGCCGCGGTCAGACTGACGCCCGGAGAAGTACTCTCGCTCAGCGCGGCAAGCAGATAAGCTGCTGTTAACAAAAGGCTTATCACCGTCAGCGTAAAATGTAACCGCACAGCGCGCATGCTGCCTTTGCCAATCATAAACATCGTCACACCGTTAAGGCCAGCGAACAGCAGGGCGACCAGCACAACCCACACGAATACGCGCTCGGCTGGCTGGTCGAGTGCGGTGAGTATGCCGTAACCCAGCCACAGCTGCGGAATGGCGAAACTGACAATCACCCCGAGCGTACTGACCGCCGCCGGAATACCCATGGTATGTAGGCCTACAGGCTTACCCATTTCTTCGGCCAGCTGCATCTTGATCTGTTGCAGCTGCGTCGGGGCGGCATTGTTTATGTTGACGGCCACCTCGTTACAGTGTTGCAGTCGACGGGATAAAACATTAAACATTTGAATACTCAGCGATTAGGCACACATGTTGATTTATATGATCGTATGGAAAAGATTCCGCTCAAGAGCATCACGGCATTTTTTAATAAGTATCTCGATAAGCGATAGTAGAAGGGAAGGCAACTATGAAGGTTTTGTTGGCTTCATTACGGGTCTCATACTCAATTTAACATAATATACATTATGCGCACTTGCATTAAGTAAGGCGAAATCTGGCGTTTCATGGCTACGTTGACCTGAATGCTGATACCCTCTGAAAGCGTCTCCGTTGACCATCTCACAGTGCCTTCCGCTTTTGCTCAGAGTTTCAATCCTGCATGTTTAGAAAAAGTTAAACGATGCCTGATATACTTCAGCTTTTGGAAAACGCAGCCCTGAGCAAATGGAAATTGAATTAAATAAAAGCGTTAAAGAACGAATCTTCCATGCTGTCATTTTTGAAGTCATAGCTAACGTTATCATCGCGCTGTCGCTTGCCTGGTTGATGAACGTTTCGATACTCCAGTCTGGCTCGCTGTCCGTGATATCTGCACTGACCGCGACGGCATGGAATTTTGTTTTTAATAAACTCTTTGACTCGCTGCAGAAAAAATACCGCTTTCAACGAACCTTCCTTGTTCGTGCTATCCATGCGGTGGGTTTTGAAACAGGACTGATCATCACCTTAATCCCCGTTGCGATGGTTATGCTGGATTTACCCCTCACTGAGGCATTTTTCGTTGAGATTGGACTGGTGCTGTTTTTCCTGCCATACACAATGCTGTTTAACTGGCTATACGATTACCTGCGTTGGATGTTCGTTGGACGGAGGCGTTCGGCTTCGTAGCAATAGCCCTTCTGCCTAAGTGATTACATGCTTTTTCATGCATGTTTTTGCACGAAAATGCACGAAAACGTTTCATAACGCGGCGGTAATCTCGTAAGATATTGTCTGCAAACGTGCAACTTCATGCAATCACACTGACAGAGGTATCTATGACACAACAGCTCATTTTAATTGCCGGCCCCTATCGAAGCGGCACCGATGGCCTTCAGGCGCGCATTGATGAGAATCTTGCGCGTCTCGAAAACGCCGCATTAGCCGTATACCAGCGTGGTCACGTTCCGGTCATTGGTGAATGGCTGGCTCTGCCGCTGGCGAAGACCGCGGGCTCGACATCGTTGGGAGATGACATTGCAGAATCAATGCTTTACCCCGTAGCTCACCGGCTCATCGCAAAATGCGATGCGATTTATCGGATTGCCGGTGCGTCTAAGGGGGCGGATATGGACATTGATGTGGCCAGGGAACTTGGTCTCACGATTTATACTACGCTGGAGAGCATTCCTCAGGCTTAACGATGACCGTGCCAGTCAGTCATCTGACTGGCTTATGAAGAAGCCAGTACGACCGATACCCCTTTTTCGGATAGCGTATGCACCCAGCCACGATCGGTATCGTCTTCGACGACAAGGGTATTCGCTAAGGATACGTCCCCAATCACAAACGATGACGCCGTATTGATTTTTTCCGGTGAAGCCAGAACAACCGTCTCGGCCGCTCTGCCGGAAAATGCACGTTTGATGCACGCCTCTTCGAAATCGCCCGTGGTCAACCCTGCTTCCGGATGGATCCCGGTCACGCCCATAAAGAACAGATCGGCATGAATGTTTTCGATACCTTCGATGGCCGCCGCGCCGACTGCAACAATCGAGTGTTTATACAAACGGCCGCCAATCAGAATCACTTCAATAGCGGGATGATTAACCAGCCCCAGAGCAATGCTCGGACTGTGCGTCACCACGGTAATACGCAAATCAGGCGGTAAGAAAGTAATCAGTTCAGAGGTGGTCGTTCCACCGTCAATGATCACTACCTGGCCCGAAGAAATCAGCTGCGCGCCCTTCTGCGCTACCTTTCTTTTGGCATCCTTTTTAACGGACTGACGCTCTGCAAAAGGCACAATAGCGGAAGACGACGGCAGCGCACCGCCGTGAACACGCTGTAAACGCCCTTCTGCCGCCAGCTCGCGTAAATCACGCCGGATGGTGTCCTCAGAGACATCAAAGAGAATGCTGAGCGCTTTAGACTGGACCTGGCCTTCGGCGCCGAGCTTCTCAAGTATCAATTGTTTTCGCTGACTGGTGAGCATTCTGGATTCCTGATATTGCATGATAAATCTTGAAACTGCACGTTAATGCTGTTATTGATCGTTACTCTACGTAAGGAGGACAAAACGTGCAATCGAAACGTGCAGATGTGCGCATCATTAACGATGAAATATTGTCAGATAACTGGTACTTACTCAAAAAATATACCTTTGACCATCAACGACGCGATGGCGAATGGCAGCGACAAACGCGTGAAGTCTATGACCGGGGGAATGGCGCGACTATTCTGCTCTACAACCGTGATAAAAAAACGGTGATTCTGACTCGCCAGTTCCGTTTCCCGGTCTTTATCAATGGTCATCAGGGTGATCTGATCGAGGCTGCTGCGGGCCTGCTCGACAATATGGATCCAGAGAGCCGAATAAAGGCAGAAGCGGAAGAAGAGACCGGGTTTAAGGTGTCGAGCGTGCAGAAAATCTTTGAAGCCTATATGAGCCCGGGTTCCGTTACGGAGAAACTCTACTTCTACCTTGCCGAATATCAGCCAAAGGATAAAACCAGCGCAGGCGGCGGTATCAAAGCGGAGGGTGAGGATATCGACGTGCTGGAGCTCCCCTTTGAGGACGCTTTGCGGGGCATTGAAACGGGCATGATTGTTGACGGGAAAACCATCATGCTGCTCTATCATGTTGCACTGAAAGGCATTCTGTAATCTGACCTTGTTGCGGCACCTGTCCCGGTGCAGGTGCCGGCCTGTGCTATCCTTGCTGGTACACGCAAAAAGGAGATCTAAAGATGGCCGACTGGAACCCTTCTCTTTATCTGCAATACGGTGCTGAACGCACGCGTCCTGCCGCTGAGCTACTCGCCAGAATCCCACTGGATGACGTCGCCACCCTCGCCGATTTGGGCTGTGGTCCGGGAAACAGCACGGCGCTGTTGCGCCATCGCTGGCCGAACGCACAGATTACCGGGGTCGATAACTCGCCTGCCATGCTGGAAGAGGCGCGCAGTGCGCTGCCGGGCTGCCGCTTTGTTGAGTCCGATATCCGCCAGTATAAGCCGGACCAGGCGCTGAATTTGATTTATGCCAATGCCTCATTGCAATGGGTTCCAGACCATTACGATCTTCTGCCTCACCTTGTTTCTCTCCTCGCGCTTAATGGCGTCCTGGCGATCCAGATGCCGGACAACTGGCTTGAGCCTACTCACGTAGCCATGCGCGAAGTGGCCCTGGAGCAAGACTATCCTGACCGCGGTAGAGAACCGCTGCCTGGGGTCCATGCCTACTATGACATTTTGTCCGAAGCCGGGTGTGAGGTGGATATCTGGCGGACGACCTATTTCCATAAAATGCGCTCGCATCAGGCCATCATTGACTGGGTCAGCGCCACCGGGTTACGCCCATGGCTCCAGGAACTGAACGAGCACGAACAGAAACGTTTCCTGAAACGCTACCATGAACTACTGGAAGAGCAGTATCCGCTCCAGGAAAACGGGCAGATACTGCTGGCTTTTCCTCGGTTGTTTATGGTTGCTCAGCGTCAACCCTGAGGTGGTAGTCAGGAACGGGCTTCTTTCAGCAGTTGTTGGATCACCTGTTCCTGTTTATCGTAATTTCCCTCCCCAAAGGAGGTGTAGCGCAGCTGCCCTTTAGCATCAAAGTAATAATGCGCTGGCCAGTACTGGTTGCCGAAAGCATTCCAGATTTGGTAATTATTATCCGTCACAACCCGATACGGCAGCTGCCATTTATTCACCGCATTTTTTACCGACGAAATCGGTTTCTCCCACGGATATTCCGGGGTATGAACCCCAATCACGACCAGACCTTGCGACTGATACTTTGTGGCCCAGTCGCGCACATGCGGAAGCGTATGCTGGCAATTAATGCAGTCCCAGGTCCAGAAATCAATCAGGACCACCTTCCCGCGCAGTGATTCAGACGTGACAGGGTCACCGTTTATCCACCCTGTTCCACCGCTCAACGACGGCAGCTGGCTACTCGGCTCGGTCATCACCACCGGCTGGAGCTTCACCGCTTGTGTAGCGGGTTTTGCCAGATTCAGCAGCGTGGTTTCAAGACGGTCCGCCACCCCATTTGCGCCTTTCAGAACAGACGTCATTCCGGTCGCGTTAAAGACGACAGCCGCTAACATCACCACGCCAGCCCCCTGGCGAAGCTTCGCCATCAGCGCCGATTTTGCTCTCAGTGGTGCCATCAGCGTGCGGCCTCCGAGAACGAGTAAACCCAGCATTAACGCGCATCCACTGCCGTAGGCGGCAAGTAACGCCCCTGTCGCGATGGCTGAATGTCCCGCAATATTAAGGCTGAATATCGCCCCCAGAATGGGACCTGCGCAGGGGGACCAGAGCAACCCGACCGCCAGCCCGGCCAGAAAAGCAGATGCCATGCCGCGTGTTTGTCCGCTTCGGGTGTTCAGGACGTTTCCCGCGCTGACTGCTGGCCCGGCAATTCGCTGGGCAAAGGAGGGAAAAATTAACGCCAGCGCGGCCGTAGCCAGAATGATAAGCGCGATCCAGCGTCCAACGACGGTGGCTTCAGCTATCCACTCACTGGCGACGGTGACAACCATCGCAACCAGGGTGAACATCACGATCATCCCCGCGAGCAGTGCCATAATATGTCGTCTTTGCCCCTGAAAACCGGCAAACAGGAGGGGAATAACCGGGAGCGTACATGGACTGAGCAGGCTTATCATCCCGCCCAGAAAAGCAATTATCAAAAACATAGAGACCTCACGATACAAGTCCTGCGACGCTGCAGTGAGGCTATTTCATCGTGCGGATGTGTTCAGGATATGTGTAAAAGCGCGGGTTTTGTCTGGCTCTGTATCTTCCCGGAAGGCAGATACAAAGCCATACAATTAACGTCGTGGGAGCGTAACGGAGACATCCAGCCCGCCCTCGGCGCGGTTCACCAGCTTCAGCTTGCCGTCCAGCTGTGCGGTCAGTTGCGCAGCAATTGCCAGACCCAGTCCGGTTCCACCGGTATCACGGTTGCGCGATGTTTCAACCCGATAAAACGGCTGCAATACGGCCTCCAGTTCGGCATCGGGTATTCCCGGGCCGCCATCAATAATGTGGATCACCACCTCACTGGCGGATGAATCATCAATGACAATATTGGCGCGCTCGCCAAATTTCAGGGCGTTATCCAGCAGGTTGGTCATCACCCGGCGAAGCGCCTGCGGACGCGTGACAATCGGCAAACGGGATTCGCCCGCCTGAAATTGCACGTTTTTACCGATGTCCTGATAATCACAGGCGATGCTGTTTATCCAGGCATTAAGTTCCAGCTTCAGCGATGTCTCTTCCAGTGATTCTGATGACCGGGCATAGGCAATCCCCTCGCGCACCAGACGCGACATATTATCAAGGTCATCCATTAGCTTGTCGCGCAGTTCAGGTTGTTCCGCCATTTCGACCCGCAGCTTCATGCGGGTAATCGGCGTCTGGAGATCGTGCGAAATGGAGGCCAGAATCTGCGCACGTTCCCGGAGATAAGACTGAATACGTGCCTGCATGGCGTTGAAGGCATGGGCAGCCCGTTGTACCTCAAGCGGCCCTTTCTCGGTCATTGGCGTATTGGCCGCCGGATCCAGGGCGTCAACCGCGCGGGTAAACTGTGAAAAAGGCCGCACAACCTGCCGCACGGCAAACCAGGAGCAGGCCGCGAGCAGCAACAGTTGCAGGATGAGAACAGCGGGCAGCCAGCTGGCGACCGGTGGCATGCGCGGGATCAGATCAATGGTCAACGGCGCACCGTCGTGTAACGTAAGATGTGCCTGGATATGTGAAATGGTGCCAGGAACAGCCGTAAAGCTGAGCGGGTATTGTGCTGCCAGTGTCGCTTTTAAGGTCCGGATGGCATCCTGGGAACGCTTATCCGTCGGTGCGTTGCCCGGCTCACCCGGACCGAGGATATAACGATAGTTACCCCGCTCAAGGCGCGGCAGCCACGCCGCCCGTTCAGTGGCCGGCAAGCGGTCTAAAATGGCCACGCTGGTCGCGACATCGTATTCCAGGTTACCGAGCATCACCGTGCGGGCGCTGTGCATTCGTTCTATCATGACCAGCGTCAGGCTCAGGGCGTTGGCCAGCAACAGGCCGGGAAGCACAATGAGCAGCAAACGGGCCAACAGTGAGCGTGGCCAGAACCTCATTCGTTCGCCTCTTTGATCGTGACCGGCATGGTAAACACATAGCCCTCGCTGCGCACGGTTTTAATATAGGCGGGTGTACGCGCATCTTCATTCAGGCGCTGACGTACCCGGCTGACCAGCAGATCGATAGAACGTTCAAACAGTTCGGCGTCGCGCCCCTGCGTCAGGTTGAGCAGCTGATCGCGAGTCAACACGCGCTGAGGATGATCGAGGAAAACGCGCAGCAGGCGATACTCCGCCCCGCTGAGCGCCACAATCACCCCTTCCGGGTCTATTAGGTGGCGGGCAACGGTATCGAGCTCCCATTCACCAAACGTCACCAGTCGCCCTGCTTCTGTTACCTGTAAATTGGGCGGCATTGTACGAAAACGGCGTAAAATCGCTTTGATTCGCGCCAGTAATTCGCGCGCAACAAAAGGCTTCACAACGTAATCATCCGCCCCCATCTCCAGCCCCAGGATCCTGTCCGTCTCCTCATTACGCGCCGTCAGCATCAGGATAGGCAGATCTTTATGTTTGCCGACACGCAGTTGCCGACACAGCGTAAGACCGTCATCGCCGGGCATCATGACGTCCAGCACCACCAGGTCGATATGCTGTTTATCCAGCACGGCGCGCATCTCCTTGCCGTTGGCCGCGCCGGAGGCGCGATAACCGGACTTAACGAGATAGTCGACAATCAGTTCACGAATATCCCTGTCGTCATCGACGACAAGGATATGGTCAATATGCTCCACCGAAATCTCCAGACTGAAGGGTAACGTATTGAAAATAGCACATTTCAGAGTTTATCTGCGTCGACCACAGCGTTAACGAAATCTTGCGGATCTTCCTGAGGTGGATTGTGACCCACAGTCGCCCCAAAGGTGCGGTGTTCATACTTACCGGTAAATTTACCCGCGTAGGCCTGTGGAGCCGGATGCGGTGCCCCGTTGTTTCCGCCTTCGATGGTGATCGTTGGTACGGTGATATTCGACAGCACGGCCAGTTTTTGCTCGTAGCTGTCGTATTTGCGCTCACCTTTTTCCAGCCCTAAGCGCCAGCGGTAATTGCTGAGCGTCACCGCGACGTGATCCGGATTATCGAGCGATTTGGCGCTGGCGTTGAAGGTTGCATCGCTAAATTTCCAGTCCGGTGAGGCCTGCGACCAGATCAAACGGGCGAAGTCATGCGTGTTTTTAGCGTAGCCTTCCGCACCGCGCTCGGTGGCGAAGTAAAACTGATACCACCACTGCTGCTCTGCTTTTGGCGGCAACGGTTGTTTGCCAATCTGCTGGCTGCTGATGAGATACCCACTCACCGAAACGAGCGACTTAACGCGTTCTGGCCACAGCGCCGCAACGATATCCGCGGTGCGGGCACCCCAGTCGTAGCCTGCAAATACGGCCTGTTTAATATTCAGGGCGTCCATCAGATTAACAATATCTTTCGCCATCGCAGACGGCTGGCCGTTGCGCGGGGTTTTAGCTGACAGGAAGCGAGTGGTACCGTAGCCGCGCAGAGAAGGCACAATGACACGGTAACCTTTTGCCGCGAGTGCGGGAGCGACTTCAGCATAGCTGTGAATATCGTAGGGCCAGCCGTGTAATAAAATGACCGGTTGACCGTCTTTCGGGCCGATGTCGACATACCCGACGTTAAGGTCGCCGGCGTTAATTTGCTGCGGGTGGTCAAAGGCTGCCGTGAAGCTGGTGCCGGTGACTTCGGCCTGACAGGACATCACGGTGCCAAGAGAAACGGTCAGAGCAAGGGTCGAGTAAGCGAGTTTGCTGAACATATTTGGTGTCTCCGATTGAGTTCAATTCACGGGGATATAACAACACCTCAATGTATAGCGGATATGTGCGAAAGCGGGTTTATTGCAAGCCTGTGTATGTATCAGGAAAACAGATACAGTGTGATACAAACACAGGCGTTTTAGCCTTAAAGGGAAAGGCGATAGCGAACGTAATCGTCGGCCTCACCGTATTGATCGTAGAGTTTACGCGCCGGGTTATTCTCCCGTGTGACCCAGTACAGTTTTGACCACCCTTCACGCTTACCTTCTGCAATCAGGGCATCTATAAGCGCTTTGCCCGCCCCCGCGCCGCGTTCGGCAGCATCAACAAACAGATCTTCCAGGTAGCAAATGGGCGCTGTTGACCAGGTGCCTTCGTGCAGAATACACATTGCGAAACCGATCACTTTTTCGTCCTTCTCTACCACGCGGCAGAACATCGACGATTGCGCTGAGAGCGCCCTTTCCCAGGTTGATGCGGTAACGGATTCCTCTAGATAGCACTCATAGAAATGGGTATAGCCATCCCACAGCGGTCGCCATTGAGAATAATCATCTTCGCGTAGCGGTCTTACCGTAACTGCCATGTGTTCCTCGCAATACCTGTTAATTGCCATATCGAAACAGCGTAGGGTCGTATCACCTTTTTAATCGCATTTTGCGGGCCAGATGGGCAAGACGCTGCGTACGGCAGTAGAGCGTAAAGAGCACGAACCCTTTTCCATTCATCACCAGTCTGCAAAGTACCAACGCGAAGAAGGCAATGACCAATGGCCAACTACTTCCGTGATGGGCAAGCAAGAGATATACCGCCTGAACGACGGTTATTATCAGCAAAATAAAGAACAGCGCCAGAAATCCCGCTAACCCTGACGTTAATCCCCGAGCCAGAAATACGCTTGTGATGATGAGCGCGCCAATCATGACCAATGACGGTAAGAAAAAGCTCAGTGCATGGTGTAAAGGTGATAAGCCCGGAAACGCATGGAGAAAAGGTAGAAGATTAAATGCAAAAGCCACTAAAAACAGAGGAAGCAGCACCGCGACCGGATAAGGGTTTTGACGTGGAAGCTCATTGAGCGGCCGGGAAAAATAACGTTCAAGCTCGGGAGTGGAATGGTTCAATAGATGAGCCTCGCCTCGGGCGATAGTCTTCTCAATCTCCCTGCCATGATGCAGGAGATCACAGAAAACGCGTCCGTTTAAAAGTGGCAGCAATCTCATCAAAAATATCACCATCAAATAAAAGGAAACGATTTTGGTGGTCAATAACCACAGCGCAGCGCACTGGAATGTGATAGAGATAAAAATACCAGAACCCAAACAAAAACATAACGCTTAAATACGGAGATCCGCGGATGACAATACCTACGCTCACGACTGAACGCTTACTGTTAAAACCGCTGGTTGCCGAAGATGCTGTCCAGATACAGAAGCTATATCCGCGGTGGGAGATCGTGCGTTATATGGTCTCTTCGGTGCCCTGGCCTTACCCGGATAACGGTGCGGAAAATTATGTTAACAACGTGGCGTTGCCCGATATGGCAAAAGGGATTGCCTGGTTCTGGAGCATCCGACGTCGCGAAGTACCGGATGAACTGATGGGTATTATCTGCCTGTACGATATTGAAGATAACAACCGCGGATTCTGGCTTGCACCGGAGTTTCAGGGTAAAGGCTATATGCGGGAGGCGAGCATTGCGGCGACGGATTACTGGTTCAATACGCTGAACAAAGCGGTGTTGCGTGCGCCGAAGGCCGCCGCCAACAGCCGCTCACGTCGTATTTCAGACAGCAGCGGCATGCGGCTTGTCAGAACGGAAAAGAAAGCCTACGTCAGCGGTATGCTGGACTCCGAACTGTGGGAGATCACCCGCGACGAGTGGAACGCCCGTCAGGTCAGCTGATAATGCTTATCTGGCATCAGCCTTTCAGGAATGTTCTCTTCATCGTTCATCTGCAGCAGATCGCGTTCCATATTGTTGCAGATGGCGTCCAGCGGCAGGTCGTTATCTTCCGTACCAAACGGATCTTCCAGCTCTTCTGCCAGGGTATCCAGCGAGATAAAGGTGTAAGAGATCAGCGCGGAGACAAACGGTGTCATGTAATGCAGGTCCACAACCAGCGCGAACGGCAGCATGATGCAGAACAGATATACCGTGCGGTGCAAAATCAGCGTATAGGCAAACGGCACTGGCGTCGTCGCGATACGCTCGCAGCCGGAAAGGACGATGGACATATCGTTCAAGCGGTTGTTCAGACTGTGGAAAAGGATGTCCGAAAGCTGTCCGTTACGCCGCCGCACGGCAAGCCACTCCCCCATGATCAGTAGAATACGGTTGGCCGGCGAGTTGGCAGCCATCACGTGCCGTAAATCATCCGCAGCAAGATAACGAGCGAGTTCGTCAGCGTTCAGTTCCCGGCGCAAGGTCATTCGCAGGCAGTTGGCAAAGGCAATCTGCAGGCGGACAAACTCACCCAGATGTTTATCGTCAGGCAAGGTGTTTTTTACCTCGCGAAACAGCGAGCGTGCCGCTATCATCAACTGCCCCCAGAGCAGTCGAGCCTCGACGTAACGTGAATAACAGGCGTTGTTTCTGAAACCCAGAAAGATAGCGATCGCCACGCCGAGAATGCTGAAGGGCGCGACGGTAAATTTGATGCCCAGCGAGGTGTACCACGGCAGCATCAGGATCACGGCGATAGAAAGCAGGAAGTTGAGCAGCAGTCGGGTATAGATTTTGGGAAGTACCGAACCGTGCCAGACAAAAATCAGTTGTAGCCAGTGCTGTTTAGGACGAACAATCATAGTGAGTTTCAGGCAAGAAAAGAGCGTGGCTATTAAACGTGATCCCCCTCACAGTTGCAAGCATGTTAACGGGACATTGCATTTTCCCATCTGCAAAGCGAAACATGCACGGTGCTGATTCTCTTTTTTAAAAACGGAGTCAATAGTATGTTGTAACTAAAATAGATTCTATTTAAACCCGGCCGCAGCCGGGTGACGTGATTAGCAAAGTGGTTTCACCGCTGCGCGCATTCCCTTCAGCAAAATGTCATCAAGATCCAGCGTCACCTGGTCCACCAGGCCGTTCACCTGCGTCAGGTCCAGCTCCCAGTGCTCTCTCTCGCTCAACACAGCCTGCACCAGTTCACGGGTACTTATCTGATTATCGCGGTGCCGCGCCCATAACTGCTGATAACATTCCAGCCAGTTCGCATCATCCTGTACCGGATAGCCCTCCCCGTTACGCTCCGCGCGATAAAACGCAATCAGGGCCGCTAACGCAAACGTCAGACGGGATGGTAACTGCCCCCTGACCTTCTGCCCGGCCAACAGCTGCGGCAGAATGCGGGTGCGGTATTTAGTCATGCCGTTGAGCGCAATCGAGAGCAACTGGTGTCTGATGTAAGGGTTCCGAAAACGCCCTGTTACCGCGCTGGCGAACGATTCAAGTTCATCACGTGGCAGATCGAGGACCGGAATAATTTCCTGATAAATCGCTTTTTCGACGAAGGCACAGATATCGGCATCATTCATCGCCTCACCGACCGTATCCAGCCCCGCCAGGAACGCGACCGGCACCAGTGCCGTATGCGCACCATTCAGGATGGCGACTTTGCGCTCTTTGTAGGGTTTGATGTCATCCACAATCAGCACATTAAGCGGATACTTATCCAGACGCAGTTCTCGGGCAAGGAATGCAGGCCCCTGAATAACAAACAGGTAGAAGTGTTCTGCCGTATCCAGGAATGCATCGTGATATCCCAGCTCAGCTTCCAGCGCGGCCGCCTCATCGCGCGGGTAACCGGTCACAATACGGTCAACCAGCGTTGAGCAGAAATGGTTTGCTTCATTTAGCCACTGGATGAAAGCGGCAGGCAGCGCCCACTCCTGCGCATAACGCAAGACCAGTTCACGCAAGGCATCTCCGTTGTAGTCTATCAGCTCACACGGAATGATGATCCAGCCCTTATCGGTCGCACCATTGAAGTGGCTGAAGCGCTCAAACAGCAGGCGCGTCAGTTTCGCCGGATAGCTCACGGCAGGCGCATCGTCGAATTTGTCACCCGCGTGATAGCCGATCCCGGCCTCGGTGGTGTTCGAGAAAACAAAACGCATATCGGGGTTGTGGGCCAGTTTCAGGAACGCATCATACTGGCTGTAGACGTCGATCTCCCGGTTAACCGAGCGGATAAGACGGCTCTCACTTACCGTTTCGCCCTGCTCATTCAGGCCGCGAATGATGGTGGTATAGAGGCCATCCTGGGTGCTCAGCGAGGGCGGGAAAGCACTCTGAATGGGGCGAACGATAACCACACCGGCATTGAGATCGGTATGTTCATTTAGCAGGTCAATTTGCCAGTCGACAAACGCACGCAGGAAGTTGCCTTCACCAAACTGGATGATGCGTTCAGGGTATTGAGCACCGGGAAAATCACGACGGTTAAGCGTGTTCACAATGGGTTCCTTTTATGATTAGTCATACAGCCTGATAAGATTGGTACGATAACTTATCAAAACTTTCCGACCAGGAACCCTGTTTCGATCAATTCACGGCGTGGTTGTGACGAAAATTATAAGAATTTGTAGAACACGGACGTCGCCGTCATGGCACCGTCCGGCATCAGGGCGTAGCGCGGGATCTCACCGACCTTTTGCCAGCCGGCACGCTGATAAAACGTCTCAGCGCCGCTGCCGGTGGAGGTATCGAGTACCAGAACCGAAATATTTCTGGCGCGGGCTTCAGCCTCAAGCGCTTCCATCAGCGCCATCGCGGCCCCTTTGCGACGCGCTTTTTCATGTACCAGAAGTTTTGCCACATCGGCACGATGAGGTTGATTCTCTGGCTGGTCAGTAATCAGTTGCACCGTTCCGATAACGCCCAGCTGGGGATCAACGCTGGCAAGCACAACGCGCTCATGGCGCCCTACGCTTTCAGCAATACCGAGCCAGAATGAACGGGCCTTCTCGAGGCTAAACGGCAACATGAAGCTGACGGATGCGCCGCCGGTCACGCAGTTTTCGAGGATCCCGGCCAGCGCATCAAGATGAGTGAGAATGTCGTCACGGGTGAAGTTTTGGATATGCAGTGAGGTATTCATTGTTTGTCCTTACGTTGAATACCCACACTTTGCATTTAACATTTTCTTAACGCAATCGGGTCAGTCATACGCTTTTGTTATATCACCGCCCGCGCTGCCGCTGCTGCTTCATGGCATACATTTTTGCATCGGCATCGTTGAGCCACTTTTGCAGGTCGTTACTGTTGTGATCAAATTCACTCAGCCCCCAGGAGAACTTCAGCGACCATGGGTGTAACTTGCGCGCATTGTAGTTTTCGACCTGCTCGGCGAGATACTGCATGGCAATCCACGCCCCCTGCTCATCCGTGTCGGCAAACAGCACCGCAAACTCATCGCCACCGAAACGAACCAGCAGATCCGCTTCACGGAAAGAGGTACGCATCAGTTGCGCCATGACTTTAAGCGCCTTATCCCCCTCCTCATGCCCGTAACGATCGTTAATCTCCTTGAACCGATCCAGATCCAGCCATCCGAGCGTCAACGGCTCAGCACGGCGTCGGGCAATGGAAAGTGTGAACCGCACAAGCTGATTAAAGCCGCGTCGGTTGAATAACCCGGTCAACTCATCCGTGGTCGCCGCGCTGATGGCGGCAAATTCATCCTCAGCCAGCGCGCCCAGGTCACCCAGTACGGCGAGATCGGCCGCTGAAAACTCGCGAGGAGCGTAATCAATCAGGCAGAGCGAGCCAACGCTTGCGCCGTCTCGTAAGCGCAGCGGGAAGCCCGCGTAAAAACGCACGCCGGGCTCACCGGCCACCAGCGGGTTATCCGCGAACCGGTCATCCTGAAGCATATCCCCTACCACCAGCGGAGCTTCAGTGAGGATCGTATGGCCACAGAAAGAGATGTTACGCGGAACGGAACCGGGTGCCTGTCCATCCGCCGATTTCACGATCAGCGAGTGCTCATCAATAAGATTGACCATCGCCAGTGGCACCTGGAAAAAGCGTTTCGCCAGGCGCGTTAAGCGGTCAAACGCCGGGGAACTGTCGATCTCAAGCAGACCCGATTCGCGCAGCGAGTGAAGTCGGTCTGTTTCATTTTCAGGTGTTGCAGGTGCTTTCATAATGTCTCCTGACGTAAAGCGTTACTCAAAGCGTAGCTTAAACAGAGACATTGTCAGTGTGCGAATATCCTGTTAAGCCGCTATCTAATTCACGTCAATGCCTTATAACGATTAACGCAACTCAGTTTCACTCCCGGCACTGGCGGCAAGTTGCTCATCCGCCAGCCGGGCGCTGGTACGATTTCGACCCGCCTTTTTTGAACGATAAAGATGATCGTCCGCCTCGGCCATCAGCTTGTTGAAGACCTCCGTCAACTGCCATGACTCCGCCTTTCCGCTTCCGAGGCCAATACTGACCGTCAGATAAAGCGTCTGCTGACGCCAGGTGAAAGGATGGCTGGCGACGGTACTCCTGATACGTTCCGCCAGTGCATAGCCGTGTTGTTCATCGCCCGAATTGACGACCACAGCAAACTCCTCTCCCCCCATGCGGGCCACCATCCCGTCTTCGCCAACGACCTGCTGAACCTGGCGGGCAAAGGCTGCCAGCACGCGGTCGCCGCACTCATGACCGTAGTTATCATTGATGCTTTTGAAGTAATCAATATCGAGCAGCATGACGGTCAGAAAACGTGGATGACGGTGCGTTTCTTCGCGTTTTAGCGCCTCGTAAAGCCCGGAACGAGAGTAGACGTGGGTCAGAAAGTCATAATCCGCCCGCAGGGATACCTGACGGATCAGGGAATTAATCGCCGCCATGCTGACGGAGACCATCACCGGGCAGATCGCCATCGTGGCAATACCCAGCCGCGCAGAAAACATCATCGGGGTCGAGAGCGGCGTCGCCACGGCGATATTTATGATGGAGTTGGCGACCAGAATGATTTCAATCGCCCCTGTAATAAACGTCAGCAGGCAGGTCGCAGGCAGCGAGTAGCGTACCGCACACCAGATAAGCGCAGGCAGCGGAAATGCGAGGCTTCCCGCTCCGCCAATCACCACCGAGGCAGCCACCGAAACAACCAGCGCGACGATCGGTAACAGTTTCTCCAGATTTACCCTGAGTTCCCGCACCGGCAAACCGAGGGTAAGTATGCACGGCACAACGAGTACGCCAGTGGAGAATTGTTCGCTAAACCAGTCGGCAAACAGCGGCCAGAAGGTATGACTGTCTATCCCCACGGACCCGAACGCACCGAGCAAGGCACACAGCAGCGCAGCAATCAGGCAGTAGTTAAACAGCCGTAATGCGTTGAGCGGATCGGGGGTTTTCTTCATCAACCGTCTGTCACGCTGAACCAGCACGGCGACAACGACGATAAAGATCATATTAGACAGGTTTATGACCACCGAGGCCATTCCCCAGTTAGTCGTCACCGCGTCGTACATCAGCATCGCGACATAACATACCGCGTAGTAATGCAGGCGATGCAGAAACACATAACGGGCAAAGATCCCTGCCATAACGCCATTCAGCGGCCAGAACAGGGATAAGGCCTCGACCAGCCGCAATTCCGCGCCCACAAAATAAAAGAGAGTGGTGAGAATAAATATCGCCGAGGCATTACGCAGCGGCGTGTCGGGTTGGAACAACCTGAAGGCGGTGAGAGCAGAACGCATTAAATATCATTCCATATGAATGCTTATGGCAAATATTGCGGTCGTCAGCATGATCGGGACTAACTTAACCTGCATCTATAACACAATTACAACAGGATCATAACTCGTCAAATTTGGCTGTTCATCTGTATCACCAGCCAGTGGTGGATCACGCTGACGATATAATGTTGTTGCTGCGCAGTCAGTTGCACGCCCTGGGGAATATTATGCCATTTTGCCAGACAGCCCCGGCAGCAGGTCGCCGTGGCATGCTGGGCGATAAATACCGGGTGACCGCGCATGGGCGTCTGTTTACCGTCGTTGGCAGGTTGCGCCGGTGCAAGGCGTTTTTTAACGAAATCCGCAGCATGCTGGTCAATGGTGTCGGGTCCTTTGTCCCAGCAGTACTGCCGTTCTTTATTGCCTAAACGAAAGCGCGAGCGAAACGTCGATCGCGCCAGGCGGGAAAAAAGCGGATCCAGGTCGGACATCAGTATACGGAACGTCCCAGACGTTGGGTCAGTTTCTCCAGCACCGCCACACCGGCAAGTGAATTTCCCGTTTCATCCAGCTCCGGGCTCCAGACGGCAATCGCCATTTCATGCGGCACAATCGCCACGACCCCGCCGCCAACGCCGGATTTGGCCGGAAGCCCAACCCGCCAGGCAAACTCGCCCGCGTTTTGATACATGCCGCTGGTCGCCATCAGGGCGTTGACCTGCCGCGCCTGCAGTGGGGAAACGACGTCCTGATCGAGATGCGGCGCGTGCCCCTGGTGCGCCAGAAACAGGAACGTCTGGGCCAGCTCAACGCAGCTCATTTTCAACGCACAGTAGTGGAAGTAGTTTTGCAGTACGGTCGCCACGTCGTTATGAAAGTTGCCGAAGGATTTCATCAGCCAGGCGATGGCCGCGTTACGGGCGGAGTGCTCAAACTCCGAGCGGGCCACTACCGAATCATAGGCAAGATCGTCAACGCCCGAGAGCTGACGAACAATCTCCAGCATTCGCTGACGCGGTGCGCTGAGACGGCTTTGCAGCATATCGCAGACCACCAGCGCCCCGGCATTGATAAAAGGGTTACGCGGTTTACCCTGCTCGATTTCAAGCTGAAGCAGCGAGTTGAAAGGCTGGCCGGACGGATCTTTACCGACACGCTGCCAGATCTCGTCTTCCTCGTACTGGCGCATCGCCGCAACCAGGCTCAGCACTTTCGAAATTGACTGAATCGAAAAACGTTCAGTGGCATCCCCTGCCTGGTATCGCTGTCCGTCGATGGTACAGATCGCAATCCCCAGCTTATTCCCGCTGACCGAGGCAAGAGCCGGAATATAGTCGGCAACCTTACCCTTTCCCAATAACGGACGAACCTGCGCCAGAATCTCGTCCAGCATCTCATTATGGATGACCGCAGCCACTCTTTGCTCCTTGCCCTCAGGCTAAAACGGGCTGCGAGTATAACAGAGGCTTATGTATTGCGTCAGGCGCTAAGACGAAAACGCGAAACGGCCTGCAATAAAAGATCGGATTGCTTTTGCAGCCGCTCAGAGGCCTCTGAAGCGTCAGAAACCAGCAGATCCGTCTGGCGGGAAACCTGATTCAGCGCCTGAAGCTGACGCGTCATCTGGTGAATACTCTCCCCCTGGCTGAGCGTAGCGGTTGAGATTTCATTCAGCAAACTGCTTAAGTTACCGACCAGACCGGTGACCTGCTGCAAATTGTCTTCCATCAAATTCACCGCGCGGGATCCGTCTTCAATGCCCTGCAAAGAGCGATTGATAAGTTCCTGGATGGTCTGCGTTGAGTGGCTACTCTTTCTGGCAAGCAGGCCGACTTCCCGGGCGACAACGGCAAACCCGCGTCCATGGTTACCGGCATGGGCGGCTTCAATGGCGGCGTTTAACGCCAGAATATTGGTCTGAAACGCCACGCTGTCGATCATCGCCACGATCCCGCGCATTTCAGAAGATCGCTCGACGATCGCCTGCATGGACGCATTCACGGTCGACATCATCTGGTCACCGCCTACCGCGGCCTGACGCGCTTCGTCCGCGCGCGAGCTGGCGAGTCTGGCGTAGCCGGTATTCCCTTCCACATGCGTTTCCAGCGTCGCGATATGGGTCGTGACCTCTTCCAGCTCTTTTGCCTGACGCGCCGATTGCTGATACAGCTTCTGATTCCCCTGCGCCAGGGAGCCGATATTTTCAACCATTGCGGTCGTGGCATGGCTGACCTGGGTCACCAGCTGCTGCAGACCGTGCTGCATGGTGGCGATACTGTCGCTAAGCTGCCCCGTCTCACGATTAAAACGCCTGACGGCAGGCGGCGTACCGGAAAGATCTCCGGCTGCCAGTTGGTTAATATGCGCAATCAGTCGACGTAACGGCGTGATCACCCACCTGGACATGCCGAACCAGACGGCAACGGCGATGGCGAGCAGTAAAACCGGCGCAAACAGGAACAACGTCTGCAGCCTTGAAAGCTGCGTCATAAGTCCCTGACGCCCCTGCATGGCCTGCTTCTCGCTGGCCTGCTGATAACGGGCGTAGTTATAGTTGAAGTCGCTCTGAAACGCCTGGGCCGGGACAGCAAAAAAGGCATCAATGGTGTGGGTTCTGACAAGCGCTTCCGATTGCTCTTTAATGGCACCGTAGAAAAGCTGATAGCTGTTCACCAGGGCCTCATCTTCCGGCGGATTGAGTGCCCGCCAGGCTTGCCACGCCTGCTGAGAAACCGCCAGCGACGCTTGCGCCTCATCCATCAGACTGTGCCAGCTTCCTTCTGAACCGGTCTCTTTATCCTGCATAAACCAGACGCCGGAGCGGTTAAGCAGATCGCTTGCCGCCAGCAGGGAGACACGCGCCAGATCAAGCTTGCTCTGTTGCTGATACGCCAGCAGATTTTGCTGCTCGTTGCGCTGAGCGTCCTTCAGGGAGGCGTTAAGCAGAAAAGATGAGGAGAGTTGCAGTGCGGAGAAAAGGCCAATAATACAAAAGATACCCGTCAGCAGGCCAAATTGACGTGGGATACAGCGCTGCGCAATACGACGAAAAATTTGCGTTAGGTTCATGATTTTCTTCAGTAACAAGACGTTAGACGCGTGCGAGTCTACGAAACGAAAATGACAGAACCATTGCAGAGAAATGACAGTGGCCCTCAAATTGAGGGCCACTACAAACGAATTACACTCTGTTCTTCCACACCGTCTGCACGTTACAGAATTCATGCAGGCCGAAATGGGAGAGCTCGCGGCCAAAACCACTCTTCTTCACACCGCCAAAGGCCACGCGCGCATCGCTGGCGCTGTAACCATTGATAAACACCCCACCGCACTCCAGCTCGCGAGAGAATTTATCCGCAAGCGCGGCGTCGGCGGTGAAGACCGTAGCAGAGAGGCCAAAGTCGCTGTCGTTTGCCAGCGTCAGGGCGTGCTCAGCATCTTTCGCGACGGTAATAGCCGCTACCGGACCAAACAGCTCCTGGCGGAAGGCCGTCATCGACGGCGTGACGTTCGCCAGCACGGTAGGCGCGTAATAATTCCCCTCGCCGCTGATTTTCTCTCCGCCCAGCAGCAGCGTGGCCCCCTCAGCCAGGGTGGCCTGAACCTGCTGATGCAGTTCATCGCGCAGGTCAAAACGCGCCATCGGGCCAATGTAGTTCTCTTCTTCATCGGGTGTGCCCATCTTCAGGGCGGCTACGCCCGCGACGAAGCGTTGGGTAAAGATATCCGCAATACCCTCTTCAACAATAAAGCGTTTGGCGGCCGCGCACACCTGCCCGGTATTCTGATAGCGACCCGCCACCGCCGCTTTCACGGCGAGATCCAGGTCAGCGTCGTTGAGCACGATGAACGGGTCAGAGCCGCCCAGCTCAAGCACGCATTTTTTCAGCGCAGCACCTGCCTGGGCACCAATTGCGGCCCCGGCACGCACGCTGCCGGTCACGGTCACCGCCGCAATGCGACGGTCGTTAATCGCCTGGCTTACGCCGTCATTGGTGGCATTAACCCAGCCAAAAACGCCTTCCGGGAAACCGGCATCCGCAAAAATCTGTGCGATAAGATCCGCCGAGCCAAGCACGTTTGGCGCGTGCTTAAGCAGATAGCTGTTACCTGCCAGCAGGATCGGCACCGCCCCGCGCAGTACCTGCCAGAGCGGAAAGTTCCACGGCATCACCGCCAGAATCGGCCCCAGCGGGCGGTATTCAATAACCGCGTTGTGGTTTTCCACCTGGGTTGGCTCTGCATTCAGCATGGCCGGGCCGTGTTCCGCATACCAGTCACACAGACCCGCAGATTTTGCCACTTCCGCCCGCGCCTGCAGAACCGGTTTGCCCATCTCCCGGGACATCATCCGGGCCATCTCTTCCGCACGATGACGCAGCGCAGCACCGAGATCGCGCAGCTTCTGCGCCCGCCAGGCGACGCTTTCGCTCCGCCACTGACGAAAACCGGCATCAGCCCGGGCGATAGCCTGTTCAACCTCTTCCTGTGTCGCCCACGGATACGCGGCGATCGTTTCACCCGTAGCCGGGTTAACAGACAGGGCATGTGTAGCAGATGAATAAGTCATGATGTTCTCCACGCATTTCGGTTGATTAATTGTGGCTCACTCTGCTATTTCTTAGAAATGAATAATACTAACCACCTTATTCACGAAACGAGAATGCTATGGATTTAACCCAGCTTGAAATGTTTAACGCCGTCGCGCTGACGGGGAGCATCACCCAGGCGGCGCAGAAGGTGCATCGCGTTCCCTCGAACCTGACAACACGAATCCGCCAGCTGGAGGCCGATCTCGGCGTTGAGCTGTTTATTCGTGAGAACCAGCGTTTGCGGTTATCTCCCGCCGGGCATAACTTCCTGCGCTACAGCAGACAGATTCTGGCGCTGGTGGATGAAGCGCGTATGGTCGTCGCGGGGGATGAACCACAGGGGTTATTTGCTCTTGGCGCGCTGGAAAGCACCGCCGCCGTGCGCATCCCTGAATCGCTGGCGCAGTTTAACCAGCGTTATCCGCGCATCCAGTTTGCCCTCTCTACCGGCCCTTCCGGAACGATGATAGAGGGTGTACTGGAGGGAACGCTGAGCGCCGCCTTTGTTGACGGGCCACTGTCACACCCGGAACTGGAGGGGATGCCGGTCTACAGGGAAGAGATGATGCTGGTCACGTCTGCCGGGCATACGGAGGTCACACGCGCCACGCAGGTGAGCGGCAGTGACGTTTATGCCTTTCGCGCCAACTGCTCATATCGCCGACATCTGGAGAGCTGGTTTCATGCAGACGGTGCGACGCCTGGCCGCATTCACGAGATGGAGTCCTATCACGGCATGCTCGCCTGCGTCATTGCGGGCGCGGGCATCGCGCTGATGCCGCGCTCCATGCTGGAAAGTATGCCAGGACATCATCAGATTGAGGCCTGGCCGCTGGCTGAAAACTGGCGCTGGCTCACCACCTGGCTGGTGTGGCGACGGGGGGCGATGACCCGCCAGCTGGAAGCGTTTATAGCGCTGCTAAACGAACGTCTTCAACCAGCGCCTTCTCCATAAACAGGCTAAGCGGGTCGTCAACATAGGGGGCAAATGCCGGGCGCAGTTCGTACCCGCACTGTTCATACAGACGAACCGCAGCGTGTTGTTTTATCCCTGTCTCCAGCCGTACCGTGTGGCAATGACGGCTCAGGGCCTCATCTTCCAGAGCAGCCAGCAGCCTCTCTCCCAGATGCTGTCCCCGGTGGGTCGGGTCAATATAGACCCGTTTCATCTCACCGGTTCCATCCCCGTTAAGCACGATGGCTCCACAGCCAACGGCCTGAAGCTGCTGGTCGCGAATGATCATCAGGATAAGCGATGCGTCGGGCAGCGCTGAAAGATCGAGCAGATGATTGCTCTCTGCGGGATAAAGTTCGCTCTGATAGCGGTCAAGGGCTGCAATCAGTGTGAGGATGTCCGGATGACGAGCGGATTCAGAGGTAATGGAATACATGGCAGGCTCCTTGCTGTTTTTATTTTAAAATAGCGCAGCTCTGCCATGGCGCTTCATAGTATTAACTTATCGCGCTGCCCGGCTAGCGCAAAAAGATACGGCCTTTCAGATACAACGTGGCCTGACCGGCGATCAACACGCGATCGCCCTTCAGTTCACAGCGCAGATCGCCGCCACGATACGACACCTGACGTGCGTTCAGTGACGTTTTACCCAGCTTTTCGCTCCAGTAGGGGATCAGCATGCTGTGCGTGGATCCGGTAACCGGATCTTCCGGCACCCCTTCGCCCGGGCAGAAAAAGCGGCTGACGAAGTCATAGTCTTCTCCAGGCGCCGTTACGCAGACCATTTTCCCCAGCGGAACCATTGCCGCGATATCCGGCGTGAGTGCCTCCACCTGCTGCTGGCTCTCCAGCACCACGATATAGTCTCGTCCGGCGCGTACCTCTTTCGCCTTTGTAATGCCCAGCGCGCTGAACAACGCTGCCGGGGGATTATCGACGGCCTCCGTCGGCCACGCAGGGAAATTCAGCGTCAGCCAGTCGCCGCTGCGCTTGACCGTCAGCTCGCCCACGAAGCGCGTGGTAAAATGAATTTCGGTATGCGGATAATCCAGATATTCAAAAATCACGTGTGACGCCGCGAGGGTCGCGTGTCCGCACAGGTTAATTTCGTGCAGCGTGGTAAACCAGCGCAGTTCAAACCCGTCGTCGGTTCGCACAAAAAAGGCGGTCTCAGACTGATTATGCTGCTGCGCCATTTTAAGCAGCGTCTCATCGGACAGCCACTCCTCCAGCGGGCAAACCGCCGCCGCATTACCGCCAAACGCCCTGTCGCTGAAGGCATCCACCAGATAAAAATCAATTTCCTGCATTGTCTCTCCCTCTCTTGTTATCAGTTTTTAACGCAGATAGACCGTGCCTTTCAGGTAGCACGACGCCTGACCGCTCATCAGCACCCGTTCCCCTCTCAGCTCACAACGCACGTCACCGCCCCGCGCCGACACCTGACGGGCAAACAGGGTCGTTTTGCCCAGTGTTTCACTCCAGTAGGGGATCAGCATCGTGTGCGCGGACCCGGTGACCGGATCTTCCGGGACGGAAACGCCCGGTGAGAAGAAGCGGCTGACAAAGTCATATTCCCCCTCGCCCGGTGCCGTCACGCTAACTTTGTGCTCACCCGGTGTCATCGCAGACAGGTTCGGCATAAGGGCTTCAACCTGCTGGCGGTTTTCCAGGACGATCACCCACGCGCGCCCTTTACGGGCGTCAACGTAGTGGCGGATACCCAGCGCCGCGATCATCTCTGGCGGTGGCGTCTCTTTATGTGTCGGACACGCCGGGAAATCCAGCGTCATCCACTCTCCCTCCCGGCTGACCGTCAGGCGGCCAGATGCGGTGTCGAAGTGGATCCGCGAGTCGGGATAATCCAGTTCATGAAACAGGACGTACGCGGCGGCCAAAGTGGCATGCCCGCAGAGATTGACTTCGGTGAGCGTTGTAAACCAGCGTAGCTCAATGCCCCCTTTGCTGCAGACGAAAAAGGCCGTTTCCGATTGATTATGCTGTTGCGCCATTTTCAGTAGCATTTCATCGGGTAACCATTCTTTCAGCGGACAAACCGCCGCCGGATTGCCACCAAACGATGTATCGCTGAACGCATCCACCAGATAAAAATCAATCTCCTGCATTGTCTTACCGCCTATTTTTGTTGTGTTGTTCTTTTATATTCAATGAAAACACCCTCCCCGGCTACCGCTTTCACAAGGTAAATATTGAGATCTGCGTCACATAATGGTTGAGTTTTCGCCGTATGACGTTTTAAGATCGTCTCCTCTTCTTTCCAGCAACGAATCTCCGACATCCCTATGACAACGAACACAGTTTCCCGCAGGGTTGCGTGGCTACGCGTGGTCACGCTGGCCATTGCCGCGTTTATTTTCAACACCACAGAGTTTGTTCCGGTTGGGCTGTTGTCTGACATTGCCGACAGTTTCCAGATGAAAACGGCTCAGGTGGGCATTATGTTGACCATCTACGCCTGGGTGGTGGCGCTGATGTCATTGCCGTTTATGCTGCTGACCAGCCAGATGGAGCGGCGCAAACTGCTGATCGGTCTCTTCGTGTTGTTCATCGCCAGCCATGTTCTGTCGTTTATGGCGTGGAATTTTACGGTGCTGGTCATGAGCAGGATTGGCATTGCATTCGCCCATGCGGTGTTCTGGTCGATCACCGCGTCGCTGGCTATACGCCTGGCCCCGGCGGGTAAACGCGCCCAGGCGCTGAGCCTGATTGCCACCGGCACCGCGCTGGCGATGGTGCTGGGTCTGCCGATTGGCCGTATCGTGGGGCAATACTTCGGCTGGCGTACGACCTTCTTCGCCATCGGCATGGGGGCACTGGTTACGCTGGTGTGTCTGATTAAGCTGCTGCCCGCGCTGCCGAGCGAACACTCTGGCTCGCTGAAAAGCCTGCCGCTGTTGATGCGTCGCCCTGCGCTGCTGAGTATCTATCTGCTTACCGTAATCGTGGTGACCGCCCATTACACGGCATACAGCTACATTGAACCGTTTGTTCAGGTGGTGGCAGGCTTTAGCGCCAATTTTGCCACCCTGTTACTGCTCATCCTCGGCGGTGCGGGCATTATCGGCAGCGTGCTGTTTGGCAAGCTGGGTAATCAGCATGCTTCCTTGCTTGTGAGCGGCGCCATTGGCCTGCTGCTCGCCTGCCTGCTGTTGCTGATGCCCGCTGCGGGCAGCGAAAACCATCTGGCGATCCTGAGCCTGTTCTGGGGCGTGGCGATCATGATCATCGGCCTTGGCATGCAGGTAAAAGTGCTGGCGCTGGCACCGGACGCGACGGACGTTGCCATGTCACTGTTCTCGGGGATATTTAATCTGGGCATCGGCGCGGGCGCGCTGGTGGGAAATCAGATTAGCCTTCATGTCTCGATGTCGGCGATTGGGTATCTGGGCGCTATTCCGGCCCTGGTCGCGCTTATCTGGTCAGTGCTCATCTTCCGCAAATGGCCGGTGGCGCTGGAGGAACAAGGTCAGCACGGGTGACGTTTGTTTGTGCCGGGTGGCGCTGCGCTTACCCGGCCTACAAGCCTGTAATAACCCAGGCCGGGTAAGGCGAAACCGCCACCCGGCAATCACCTCAGTGGTAAGTTTTAATAATCTCCAGCACGCCGTTAATAATAAACTGTACGCCCATACAGACCAGTAAGAAGCCCATCAGACGGGAAATAGCTTCGATACCGCCCTTACCTACCCAGCGCATAATCGCACCGGAACTGCGCAGTGACCCCCACACAATGATCCCGATAATCGCAAATATCAGCGGTGGCGCAACCGTCAGGACCCAGTCCGGGAAGGTGGCGCTATCACGGACCGTAGAGGCGGAACTGATGATCATCGCGATGGTACCCGGCCCCGCCGTGCTCGGCATAGCCAGCGGCACAAAGGCAATATTTGCACTCGGTTCGCTTTCCAGCTCTTCGGATTTGCTTTTGGCTTCCGGCGACTCATGCGCTTTCTGCGCCGGGAACAGCATGCGGAAACCGATAAAGGCGACAATGAGTCCCCCGGCGATGCGCAGGCCAGGGATGGAAATCCCGAAGGTGTTCATCACCACCTGTCCCGCATAGTAAGCCACCATCATGATGGCAAACACATAGACGGAAGCCATCATTGACTGATGGTTACGCTCGGCGCTGTTCATATTCCCTGCCAGCCCGAGGAAAAGCGCAACCGTCGTTAACGGGTTTGCCAACGGCAGCAGCACCACCAGCCCAAGACTCACTGCTTTAATTAAATCCAACATAATGCATCGTCGTCCTTATCCATATTCATCCCCGCAAGTATAGGGGGAAAGTGTGACGTTAAGCCATCTGCGCAACGTAACGATTATTTTCCGTAAGTAAGGATAACCCTGAGTTATCTATATGATTTGAAAGCGTTCAAAAAAAGTTCATGAAACGTTTTAGCAATTCGTGGCATCGGCTGATTCATTCAGTTGACTTATACTTGCCTGAGCAATAATATCTGCCGTGACTAAACTACTTGCCAGGGCAACCATTGTGAAAAGCACCAGTGATATCTTTAACGACGTTGTTCCGCTGGGTCGTCTTATTCATATGGTTAACCAGAAAAAAGATCGCCTGCTCAATGACTATCTGTCACCGCTGGATATCACCGCAACACAGTTCAAAGTGCTGTGTTCCATTCGCTGCGAAGTGTGTATCACGCCGGTTGAGCTGAAAAAGGTGCTCTCTGTCGATCTGGGTGCGTTAACCCGCATGCTGGATCGTCTCGTCTGCAAAGGATGGGTAGAACGAAGCCCTAACCCGAATGACAAACGCGGCGTGCTGGTCAAGCTCACCTGCGATGGCGCGGCCATGTGCGAGCAATGTCATCAATTAGTAGGACAAACACTGCATCAGGAACTAACAAAAAACTTAACGGCAGATGAAGTGGCAACCCTTGAGCTTTTGCTGAAGAAAATACTGCCGTAAACAGAAAAGAGGTATGACGATGTCCAGACGCAATACTGACGCTATCACCATTCATAGCATTTTGGACTGGATCGAAGATAACCTGGAATCGCCGCTCTCCCTTGAAAAAGTGTCAGAGCGTTCAGGTTACTCCAAATGGCACCTGCAACGGATGTTCAAAAAAGAGACCGGCCATTCACTAGGTCAATATATTCGCAGTCGCAAGCTGACGGAAATTGCCCAGAAACTGAAAGAAAGCAATGAGCCGATCCTTTATCTGGCAGAGCGTTACGGATTTGAATCACAGCAAACCCTGACGCGTACGTTTAAGAACTATTTTGACGTGCCGCCTCATAAGTACCGAATCACCAGCGTACCCGGAGAATCCCGATACCTGTATCCGTTAAAACATTGTAGTTAATCATCGCCTGTAAAAGACGTAACCGAGGAAATCATGAAAGTTATCGCCTCCGCCGCCCTCGCCTTGCTGGTGCTGTTTTCCAGCCAGACCTTCGCGGAGCAAACCCCAGGTGCAACGCAGCAAAATAATCGTGGCACGATGATTTTGCCGTCAGCACATGACCAGTCACCCTATGATTTCAACCACATGGGGACTGGTAGCGACAAATCCGACGAATTAGGCGTGCCTTATTATAATCAGCACGGCTTCTGATTCGTTTTTGCCCCGCCACTGCGGGGCTTTTTTATGCTCTAGCCTCTGACGCGCGCCGCCCGCCGTACCCGCAAGCCAAACACGTTGATATACAGCCCCGCCATAATCAGCACTGCCCCCAGCAACTGCAGCGCGCTCAGCGTTTCATCCAGCAATAGCGCCGCACTGGCGAGCCCAACCACCGGCACCAGCAGAGACAGGGGCGCCACGCGCCAGGTTTCATAACGCCCCAGCAGCGAACCCCAGATCCCATAGCCCACAATCGTGGCGACAAAGGCCAGATAAATCAGAGAAAGGATCGTGGTCAAATCGATATCGACCAGGCTTCTCAGCATCACATCCGGACCATCCAGAATAAACGACGCCGCCAGAAACGGGATGACCGGAATTAACGCGCTCCAGACCACCAGCGACATCACCTGCGGCCGCGCCGCGTGCTGCATAATCAGTTTGTTGAAGATATTCCCGCACGCCCAGCTCAGCCCCGCCGCCAGCGTAAGCATAAAGCCCAGCAGCGCCACATCCTGACCATTCAGGCTGGCTTCAATCAGCACCAGTACGCCAAACACCGCCAGCGTAATCCCCGCCAGCTGTTTGCCCTGCAAACGTTCGCCAAATACGAACGCACCGAGAATGATGGTAAAGAACGCCTGCGCCTGCAAAACCAGTGAGGCAAGACCGGCAGGCATACCAAACTTGATGGCGCAGAAGAGAAACGCGAACTGGCCAAAGCTGATGGTCAGGCCATAGCCCAGCAGTAATTTGAACGGGATTTTTGGACGCGCAACAAAAAAGATCGCCGGGAACGCCACTAACATGAAACGCAAACCGGCCAGCATAAGCGGGGGCATATTGTGCAATCCCAGCTTAATGACGACAAAATTGAGCCCCCATACTACGACCACCAGCAACGCCAGCAGTCCGTCTTTACGCGTCATACCCTGCCCCTGAATTATTAATAATTTGTTAACACTTCAAGGTACCAGAAAAAAGGACGCTGCGAGAAGATCATTAATTCTGGCAGGCAGCTGAAGCACTTACGGATAAACCAGGTGCTATACAAGCCCCTTATGTCATGGTAATCCTGTTAACACACCTCTAATAAAAGCATAAGCAACTGTCGGGCAGAAATATGAAACCATCTCTCAGGCGCTCAACCGCAGCGCTGCTGGCATCGTCATTGTTGTTAACCATCGGTCGGGGAGCGACGCTGCCGTTCATGACCATTTATCTCACGCGCGTCTACAACATGAGCGTCGAGAATATTGGTTATGCCCTGACGATTGCGCTGACCATCGGCGTGGTGTTCAGCCTGGGATTTGGCATTCTGGCGGATAAGTTTGATAAAAAACGCTACATGCTGATTGCGATCGTGGCGTTTATTGCCGGATTTGTCGCGATCCCGCTAGTGGATAACGTCACGCTGGTGGTGCTGTTCTTTTCCCTGATCAACTGCGCCTACTCCGTATTTTCGACGGTGCTGAAAGCCTGGTTCTCCGACGTGCTCACCTCAAGCCAAAAAGCGCGTGTTTTCTCGCTCAACTATAGCTTCCTGAACATTGGCTGGACGGTCGGCCCGCCCATCGGCACCCTGCTGGTGATGTACAGCTTACAGCTGCCCTTCTGGCTGGCCGCTTTTTGCGCCGCGCTGCCGCTCGCGTTTATCCATTTCTTTGTGCAAAAAAGCGTCGCGCTGGATACCGCCGAGGAAAAAATGCCCTGGCAGCCGTCGGTGTTGCTGAAAGACCGCGCCCTGTTCTGGTTCACCCTCTCCGGCCTGCTCGCGTCGTACGTGGGCGGATCGTTCGCCAGCTGCATTTCGCAGTATGTTCTGGCCGCCCACGCCGACAGCGATTTCGCGCAGAAGGTCGTCGCCGTGGTGCTGCCCGTTAACGCCGCCGTGGTGGTGACGCTGCAATACGCGCTTGGGCGCAAGATTTCCGCCAGCAATATTCGCCCCCTGATGACCGCCGCGACGCTGTTTTTTATCCTGGGGCTGGGGGGCTTTATGCTCTCCGGGGAGAATCTGATTTACTGGGGTATCGCTGCCGCGATCTTTACGCTGGGTGAGATTATTTATGCGCCGGGTGAATACATGCTGATCGACAACATCGCCCCGCCGGGGATGAAGGCAAGCTATTTCTCCGCACAGGCGCTGGGCTGGCTGGGCGCGGCCGCAAACCCGATGATCACCGGGATTATCCTGACCAACCTGCCGCACTGGTCGCTGTTTGTGATTATGATGGTCGCCATCGTGATTGCGTGGCTGATGATTTTGCGTGGGATGAGCGTGAAGGCGTGGTGCGAGTCACCCAAGATAGCGTAGCAATTTGTAGGCCGGGTAAGCCGTAGCCGCCACCCGGCAATAAAGCATCAGTGGTGCAACATTTCTTCTACCACCTGCTCTTTGTACATCTCATTCGGATAATAGGTCGGCCAGTTATCCATCTCTTTCAGCAGCGCCTCGTGGGAGGTGTTGCCCATAAAAATATGGAAGTGCGAGGACGCTTTCGGCCCGATGGTATGGTCGCTGAACTGCACAAACTTCGGCGCCGTGCTGCTGGCATCCTGACACTCAAACAGATAGCGAACGCCTTTTTTGCCTGACGCATAGGTCAGAATTTTGTAGCCGCTGTAATTATAATGGCAACGGCTAACCGCTTTGCCCTTGTGGAACTCCATCACGTTATTTTCAATGCCAATGGCATCCACGTCCGTCGCATAGCCTTTACGATAATAGGCTTTCACCTCGTCGAAGGTTTTGCTTTTATCCTTCTGCGCTTTCTGTTTGAAGACCGGATCCAGCGATCCCTCCAGCAGGAAAGGATAAACGGACTGCCAGGTACCGTCCCAGTCAGACAGCGCTCTGTCCTTCACGTTTTTATCCTCAAACACGCCGTTCGCCGCTTTCTGCTCCGCTTCGGTCATCTGATGACCGTGCGAGTGCGCTAACAGCTGGCCGCTGACCAGCAGCGCCCCCAGAGTCATGATCCATTTACCAGCATGTGCAGCCAAAATAACCCCCTCATTCCGTTTTATAAGAATGAGAATGTTATATTATAACATTTCAAATCGCAACCAACCCGCGAACGCCCTCCTGCGCCATGTTTTCCCCCCGTCCACGCTGGATAATGGTGCCGCGTGACATCAGGAGATAGCTGTCGGCCAGCTCGGCGGCAAAGTCGTAAAACTGCTCGACCAGCAGGATCGCCATATCGCCTCTGTTCGCCAGCGTGCGGATCACCTGGCCAATCTCTTTTATCACCGAAGGCTGAATGCCTTCCGTCGGTTCATCCAGAATCAGCAGCTGCGGGCGGCTTGCCAGCGCACGGCCAATCGCCAGTTGCTGCTGTTGTCCGCCGGAGAGATCGCCTCCGCGGCGGTGCTTCATCTCTTTGAGCACCGGGAAAAGCTGCCAGATCTCCTCCGGTACCTGCTTCGCCTCGCGGGCGGAAAAGCGCGACAGCCCCAGCAGAAGATTTTCTTCCACGGTCAGGCGCGGAAAAATCTCGCGTCCCTGCGGGACATACGCCACGCCAGACTGTACCCGCTGGTGCGGTTTGCTGTGGGTGATCGTCTTACCCTGCCAGATGACCTCCCCGGTTTTCGCCGGGATCAGCCCCATCAGACACTTCAGCAACGTCGTTTTCCCGACGCCGTTGCGCCCCAGCAGGCAGGTGACTTCTCCGGTGGCGGCCTCAAAACTGACGCCGCGCAGGATATGGCTGCCACCGTAATACTGATTCAATTCGTTAACCTGTAACATCTTGTCTCCTTAGCGCCCCAGATAGACCTCAATCACCTGCTCGTTGGCCTGCACCTCGCGAAGCGAGCCTTCGGCCAGCACGCGCCCCTGATGTAATACCGTCACGTGGTCGGCAATGGTTTCGACAAAGCCCATGTCATGCTCCACCACCATCAGGGAGTGCTTACCCGCCAGGGTTTTGAACAACTCGGCGGTGTATTCCGTCTCTGCGTCGGTCATCCCGGCGGCGGGTTCGTCCAGCAGCAACAGATGCGGATCCTGGACCAGCAGCATACCTATCTCCAGAAACTGCTTTTGCCCGTGCGACAGCAGCCCGGCGCGGCGATCGCGTTCGTTGCCAAGACGCAGTAAAACCAGCATCTCATCAATGCGATCGCGTTGTTCACCATTGAGTTTTGCCCGCAGGCTCGCCCAGACGGATTTATCGGTTTTCATGGCGATCTCAAGGTTTTCCCACACCGTCAGCGCCTCAAAGACCGTGGGTTTCTGGAACTTTCGCCCAATCCCCTGACGGGCTATGGCCGCAGGCTCCAGCGCGGTCAGGTCGATCGATTGATCGTAAATAGCCCTCCCGCTTTTTGGTCTCGTTTTGCCGGTGATCACATCCATCAACGTGGTTTTACCGGCTCCGTTGGGGCCAATCACGCAGCGCAACTCGCCCACGCCGATATTCAGCGAGAGATCGGTCAGCGCCTGGAAACCGTCGAAATTGACGTTAATGGCCTCAAGCTGAAGCACCGGATCCGTCTGGTCACGGTAGCGGTCGCCGGGCAACTGGCGGGTAAATAATCCTTCCGTTGGCTGCATTATTTCTCTCCCTTACGAAACAGACCGTAGACACCGCGTGGTAAGAACAGCGTGACGGCGATAAAAATCAGCCCCAGGAACAGCTGCCAGTACTCCGGCATGGCGACGGTGAAAAAGCTCTTCGCCCCGTTCACCAGCGCCGCGCCAATCACCGGCCCCACCAGCGTGCCGCGCCCGCCCAGCGCCACCCAAATGGCGGCTTCTATCGAGTTCGTCGGTGACATTTCACCGGGGTTGATAATGCCCACCTGCGGGACATAGAGCGCCCCCGCCAGGCCACACAGCACCGCGGACAGCGTCCAGACCAGCAGTTTGAACCCGCGCGGGTCGTAACCACAGAACGTCAGACGGTTTTCTGCGTCACGAACGGCGGTCAGGATTCGGCCAAATTTGCTTTTTGCCAGCGCAAATCCCGTCCCCAACGCCAGGAGCAGCAACAGTACGGTCGCCAGAAACAGTGCAATACGCGTGGAGGTTTCCGTCACCGAAAATCCGAGCAGCGTGGTAAAGCCGGTGAAGCCGTTATTGCCGCCAAAACCGGTCTCGTTGCGAAAGAACAGCAACATCCCTGCATAGGTCAGCGCCTGGGTCATAATCGAGAAATAGACCCCTTTGATCTTCGAGCGGAAGGCAAACCAGCCAAACACCAGCGCCAGCAGCCCCGGCACCATGACAATCAGCACCAGCGCCCAGGCGAAGTGTTGGGTGCCCCACCAGAACCACGGCAGCTCACTCCAGGAGAGAAATGACATAAACGCGGGCAGACCGTCACCCGCCGCCTGGCGCATCAGATACATGCCCATCGCATAACCGCCGAGTGCGAAAAAGATACCGTGCCCAAGAGACAGCATACCGGCATAGCCCCACACCAGATCGAGCGCCACCGCAACGATGGCATAGCAGAGGATCTTACCCGTCAGCGTCAGCATCCAGGTCGATAACGCCAGCGGATGCGTTGCAGGCAGTAAGGCGAAAAACGGTAATATCAGCAGACACGCCACCAGCAGGCTGCCTGCGATCTGCGTTGTGCGTGGCGCTTTGCGCGCCAGCGTTAAGGTAAGCGGCTGGCTCATCAGTCAATAACCCTCCCTTTCAGCGCAAATAACCCCTGAGGACGCTTCTGAATAAACAGCACGATCGCCACCAGAATCACGATCTTGCCCAGCACCGCGCCCATCTGTGGTTCAAGGATTTTATTGAAAATGCCCAGACCAAAGGCCGCGGCCACGCTCCCTGCCAGCTGGCCCACGCCACCGAGCACCACCACCAGGAACGAGTCGATGATGTATCCCTGGCCCAGCTCCGGTCCGACGTTACCCAGCTGGGATAATGCCACGCCGCCTAACCCGGCAATGCCGGAGCCCAGCCCGAATGCGAGCATATCGACACGCCCTGTCGGCACCCCACAGCAGGCAGCCATGCTGCGGTTTTGCGTCACCGCGCGCACGTTTAGCCCCAGACGGGTTTTATTCAGAATCAGCCAGGTAAAGAACAGTACCAGCAGCACAAAACCCAGCACCACAATACGGTTCCACGGCAGCGTCAGGTTGGCGAAAACCTGTACCCCGCCGGAAAGCCATGCCGGGTTCGCCACCTCCAGGTTCTGGGCGCCGAACGTCATGCGCACCAGCTGGATAAGCATCAGGCTGATGCCCCACGTTGCCAGCAGCGTTTCCAGCGGACGACCGTACAGATGACGGATCACGGTGCGCTCCAGCACCATTCCGATTGCCGCCGTCAGGCAGAACGCGACCGGTAAGGCGATAACCGGATAGAGCGCCAGCCACTGTGGCGCGAGGCTGGTCATGGCCTGCTGCACCATCCAGGTGGCATACGCGCCCAGCATCAGCATTTCACCGTGCGCCATATTGATGACGCCCAGCAGGCCGTAGGTGATAGCCAGCCCCAGCGCAGCCAGCAGCAGCACCGAACCGAGGGAAAGCCCCATAAACGCCTGACCCAGCAGATCGCCCCACATCAGGCGGTGCGTAATCTGGTTAAGGCTCTCTTCGGCAGCGGCGCGAACGCCGGCGTCCGGCTCGGTCTGCGCCTGGGTATACGGGGTGAGTCGGGACACCACGTCCGGATCGTCGGACTGGCCTAACAGTTCAGCAGCGTGGCGACGCACCTCCGCCTGCGGGCTTGCCAGCTGGAGATTCGCCACCGCCAGCAGCAGCGTCTGACGCGCTACCGCATCCGTTTCACGGTTTACCCGATTTTCCAGAAAAGCGAGCATCGCAGGTTGCGCATCTCGCTGCAGTTGACGGGCCGCCGCCCGCCTTTCCGTGACACTGTCACTGACCAGCTGATGCGTAGCGATAGCCGTGGCAGCAAGTACGCGCAGTCGGTTCGTCAGCCGTACCGCTTTGGTCTGCCCTTCAGTCGCCTTTGCTTCACCGAGGGGAACCATTCCGCCATTACGCTGCGCAAAAGCGTGCTTTTGGCTGTCGGTATACAGGTTTTCCTTTTGCAACGCCTGAAGCAGCGGCAGCCTGGCGGCATCCGGCGCGGCGGCCCACTGCGTCAGTAATTCCGCCTGCTGGGTGCGGCTGGCAGCAACGAAACGATCGGCATCCGATGCCTGCGCCATCCCTGGCAGCAGTCCGGTAAGCCATATAAGAGCGACGATCGTGCGCATGACGTTCATGGCTTGTCTCCCTGAGGTGATGGCTTAGTTGCTGGCGGTTTTCATCGGCTGGTCGGGCTTTTTGTCATTCCCGGCGATGAACGGACTCCACGGTTGTGCGCGGACCGGCTGTTCCGTCTGCCACACCACGTTGAACTGGCCGTTGCCTTCAATTTCACCGATCATGACTGGCTTATGAAGATGATGGTTGGTGGCATCCATGGTGAGCGTAAAGCCGGAAGGCGCTTTAAACGATTGGCCGGCCATTGCGGCACGCACTTTATCTACGTCGGTCGTCCCCGCTTTTTCCACCGCCTGCGCCCACATATGGATCCCTACGTAAGTGGCTTCCATTGGGTCGTTGGTGACGACAGTGTCGGCATTCGGCAGTTTGTGCACTTTCGCATAGGCTTTGTAATCCGCCACGAAGGCCTGGTTAGTGGGGTTGTCCACGGACTCAAAATAGTTCCACGCAGCCAGGTTACCCACCAGCGGTTTGGTGTCGATACCGCGCAGCTCTTCTTCACCGACGGAGAACGCCACTACCGGCACGTCGGTTGCTTTCAGCCCCTGGTTTGCCAGCTCTTTATAGAACGGCACGTTGGAATCGCCATTGATGGTCGAGACCACGGCAGTTTTGCCGCCTGCGGAGAATTTCTTGATGTTGGCGACAATCGTCTGGTAGTCGCTATGACCAAATGGGGTGTAAACCTCTTCGATGTCCTTATCCTCAACGCCTTTCGAATGCAGGAACGCACGCAGGATCTTGTTGGTGGTGCGCGGGTAGACGTAGTCGGTGCCCAAGAGGAAGAAGCGTTTCGCCGCGCCGCCGTCTTCGCTCATCAGGTATTCCACCGCCGGGATGGCCTGCTGGTTCGGTGCGGCACCGGTATAAAAGACGTTGGGTGACATTTCTTCACCCTCATACTGCACCGGATAGAACAGCAGGCCGTTCAGTTCCTCAAAGACAGGCAGCACCGATTTACGCGAAACGGAGGTCCAGCAGCCAAACACCACCGCGACTTTATCCTGGCTCAGCAGCTGACGCGCTTTCTCGGCAAACAGCGGCCAGTTTGAAGCGGGATCCACCACCACCGGCTCCAGTTTTTTCCCCAGTACGCCCCCTTTGGCGTTGATCTCGTCAATGGTCATCAGCGCGACATCTTTCAGCGGGGTTTCGGAGATGGCCATCGTGCCGGACAAAGAATGCATGATCCCCACTTTGATGGTATCGGCCGCCTGCACACCAAAACTCATTCCCATCGCCGCGACGGACGCGGATAACGCAAAGGCTTTTAATAAGGTACGACGCTGCATATTTTCACTCCTGAAAAAGAACGCTGTGCAAAAACGTCCGTTACGGCATGGACGCGGAAAAAAATGTGTCAGCGAAGCAGGAGCAAAAAGGATGCCAGAATGAACATTGCGCTATGGCGGGAGATTGAACGCGGGATGTAAAGAGAACGACTCAGAATGGCACAGCGCTGCACTTTTATAATGCAGCGCTAGGGCGGTGTTTTTACCAGACTTCACTGGCGATCTGTGTCACCAGACGGACTTTGTCCCACTGCTGAGTTTCACTCAGGCTGTTGCCCTCTTCGGTCGAGGCAAAGCCGCACTGCGGGCTGAGGCAGATCTGCTCTTTGGCCACGTATTTTGCCGCCTCTTCCAGACGGGCTTTAACCCCTTCCGGGTTCTCCAGCTCTCCGTTTTTGGTGGTTATCAGACCCAGCACCACCTGCTGCTTGCCCGGGCGAATAAAGCGCAGTGGCGCAAAATCACCGCTGCGGTCGTTATCATATTCCAGGAAGAAGGCATCTACGTTCACCGTACCGAACAGCACTTCCGCCACCGGCTCGTATCCCCCTTCCGAAATCCAGGTTGAACGGAAGTTGCCGCGGCAGACATGCAGCCCGATGGTCAGATCGTCCGGTTTACCTTCCAGCGCCTTGTTCAGCACGCGGGCGTAGATCTGCGCCAGCTCATCGGCATCATCGCCGCGCTCGCGGATCTGACGACGCTGATCGTCCGAACAGAGGTAGGCCCAGACGGTGTCGTCAAGTTGCAGGTAACGGCAGCCTGCATCATAGAAGGCCCGGATAGCGTCGCGCCAGGTGGTCGCCAGATCGTCAAAATAGACGTTCAGGTCCGGGTAAACCGTCGCGTCGATATCTTTGCGGCCGCCGCGGAAATGAAGCACGCTTGGGCTGGGAATGGTCATCTTCGGCTGCGCATTACCGCTGATGCTTTTCAGATAGCGGAAATCGTCCAGCATCGGATGATCGCCAAAGCCCAGCTTGCCGGTGACGCGCACGCCGTGGGCTTTGGTCTGTACACCGTTGAACTGAATACCCTGCTGCGAATCGTAACGCTCAACCCCCTGCAGGCCATCGAAGAAATCGAAGTGCCACCAGGCACGGCGAAATTCACCGTCGGTCACCACATGCAGACCGCACGCACACTGCTGCTCGACGACGTGGCGAATGGCATCGTCCTCCACCGCGCGAAGCTGTGCGGCATCTATCTCACCGCTGGCGAACTTCAGGCGGGCCTGTTTAATGGCATCCGGACGTAAAAAACTGCCTACTACATCGGCGCGGTATGGGGCGTGCTGTCGTTGCATGGAAATCTCCTCTGTCTGACGGTAATAATTGCCGGCAGTGATAATTCATTATTTGAATCTTTAGACTTCTGGATGTCTAAATGTCCAAAAAAGATGTCATACCTCACCGGCTCCGGCAAACGAGAAAATTTCACGGGTGTTGAAAAAAATTCATCTTCACAGGGCGGAAACGGATCCCTGACTGGCAAACGCGTAGCGTTCATCTTCCCAGCCGGTGATACCGCCCAGCATGATTTTGACCGGCAACCCGAGTCGCGCCAGCTTCAGCGCAGCCCTGTCCGCGCCGTTACAGTGCGGCCCCGCGCAGTAAACGACAAACAGCGTGCCGTCCGGCCACCGGGCCATGCGTTCAGCAGTAATCTGGCTCCACGGCATGTGCAGTGCGCCGGGGACATGACGTCGGGCAAATTGTTCCGCACTCCCTACCACATGCAGCAGCACGAAGTCCTGCTCATGACTGGCGATGGCATGATGCACATCGGCACAGTCGGTTTCGACACTCAGGCGACGCAGAAAATGGGTAACGGCTTCCTGCGGCTCGGCAGCCGGAAATTCAGTAACATAGCTCATGATCCTTCCTCATCTTTGGCGTTTGTGTTAACACTACTCTATCCACAAATTCAGCCCATGAATGCGCTTGCTTATGCCAGAAAACAGCAAAAAGATGACAAACTTAAGACAGGTTTCCCGCCCTCAGGTGGTGGTGCTGGCGTATGACGGCCTCTGTACCTTTGAGTTTGGCGTGGCGGTTGAGATTTTTGGCCTGCCACGTCCTGAGCTGGGCGACGCCTGGTATCGCTTTGCTGTGGCAGGTGTGGATAGCGGAGAATTGCGGGCGACGGGCGGGATCCGCATGGTGACTGATGGTGATTTGAGCCTGCTTGAGTCTGCGGATCTGATCGTGGTTCCCGGCTGGCGGGGACTGGACGCGCCGGTTCCCAGGGCCCTGTGCGACGCATTGCGCCAGGCCAGCGCTCGTGGATGCCAGCTGCTGTCCATCTGCTCGGGTGTGTTTGTGCTGGCCGCAACGGGACTGTTGAACGGGCGCAAAGCCACAACCCACTGGCGCTACATTGAGGCGCTTAAAGCCCGCTACCCTGACATCGACGTGGTTGAAGACGTACTCTATCAGGACGAGGGGGATATTCTGACTTCTGCTGGTAGCGCGGCGGGCATCGATCTCTGTCTGCACGTCGTCCGCCGGGATTATGGCATGGAAACCGCCAACAGCGTGGCGCGTCGGCTGGTTATTCCTCCCCACCGGGATGGTTCGCAGCCGCAACAGCTGAGCCGCCCGGTGGCACAGCTACGGGAGAGCCAGCGTCTGGGACAGCTGTTTGATTTCCTGCACAACCATCTCGTTGAACCGCACAGCGTCGACTCGCTGGCGCGTCGGGTGGGCATGAGCCAGCGTACCTTCCTTCGTCGCTTCGAGGCGGCAACGGGAACGACACCGTCGCGCTGGCTGATCAATGAGCGTCTGTTGAGAGCAAAAGATTACCTGGAAAGCAGTCGGTTGAGCATCGACAGCATCGCTGAACAGACCGGTTTTGGACAGGCGGCGACGTTGCGCCACCACTTTCGTCAGCAATTTGCCCTTTCGCCGGCCCAGTACCGCAAGCAATTTTCGCGTCCAGGTCCTGCCCGCTGAGGGATCCCCACAACATAATACCGACACAGACGCCCCTCTCCCTGAGGGAGAGGGCTGGGATGAGGGGCACATACGCGAAATGGCAAAAAAAAACCGCCATTATCTGGCGGTAAATGCTTGCATGGATAGATTTGTATTTTGGTCTCTACGTCCCCGACGCTCCATGGTCGGGCTGCGGATCCCTTACAAACTAACACTGATTAACTTAACGAAAGCTAAACAGCTCTATTAACTCGCCTTCGTGTTGATTTGCAAATAACGCATCAGACCCTGTTCGGCGCTCTGTTTTGCTTCATCATTAATCGCTTCGAGATAAAACGAACGCGAAACACCATAGGGGGCTTTTTCAGAAGGATACACCGCAAACTGGAATACTTTTCCTCTTGCCTGATGCAGGCAATCTAATTCCCAGCGTTGATCGTCTACTTTTTTGCTATTGCAGGCTACACGCCCGTAATCGCTGGTTAAATATGAACCAACACGGGTTTCTGCGGACTGAATATATTCTGGTTCGTCATTCCCGATATAGCGAACCCCTGCCGTAGCACCCACGGCAGCCACGAGGAGCGCAAACGCGATTATTTTTTTCATTTATTAAGACTCATTCCTTAGCCAGAGAATCCCTATTATATAGGATTATCCCTAATTCAAACGCCTGTTTATGGTCCAGAAGTGGTAGTTGACAGTGCTTTAGGCGCATTTAGGATATTTCTTAAAAACAATTCTGAGCCAACACTATTTGACATTTTCTTTGCCGTACTTTGAATTATTGAATAATAACACTAAGAAATAATCGCCATGATTATCCCCGCAACGTCACTCAGCGGTGAAACCATGATTAAAAAAGGGTTATCTCTCGTCATGCTTATTTGTGCGCTGTTTTCAGGGCAGCTTATGGCCGGGCACAAAGGGCATGAATATGTATGGGTAAAGAATGTGGGGCATCAGCTGCGGCACGAGGCCGACAGCGATGAATTACGCAGCGCAGCGGAAGAGTCAGCGGAGGGTTTGCGCGAACACCACCTGTGGCAGAAATCGCGCAAACCGGAGACGCACGTAAGGTAGTTAGCTCCCCTTACGTTTTGGCAGGGTTTTCATCAGATCGTCAGGACTGACGGAAGCGACAATGCTGCCCGGCTGCGGCATTTTGAAAATATGGTTTTTCATCTTGCCAATAACATGCATTTCGCAGGGACGGCAGTCAAACTTCAGGGTAAGGACTTCATCACCGTTGACCAGCTGCATGGGCGTCGCTTTCCAGCTCTTAATATTGCCTTTTGCCTGTTTCGGGCACAGATTGAAGGCGAAGCGGAGACAGTGCTTGGTGATCATCACCGGCACGTCACCCTTCTCTTCATGCGCTTCATAGGCCGCGTCGATCAGCTGCACACCGTGGCGATGATAGAATTCACGCGCCTTATGGTTGTAGACGTTCGCCAGGAAAGATAAATGCGTGTCCGGGTATACCGGGGCCGGAACAACTTCCGCTTTACGGCTACCGCGTGGATACTGGGCCAGACGCGCTTCATCCAGCAGCTCTGCCGTTTCACGGCGGAACTGGTTAAGCAGGCTGTTCGGCACAAACAGCGCGTCCGGCAGGTTAACCTCGATAGCGCGCGCGTAGTAAATCGTCTGCCCCAGCTTCGCCACGCCATCCTTCAGGCTGTTAAGCGCTTTTTCCGCGTTGTTTGCCACCTCGAACAGGCCATCCAGCGTATGCGTCACGCTGATACCGTCTTCACAGGTCATGGTCAGAATCAGCTGTTCTTCCCAGCCGCCAAGCTCGATATCCACCGCGATACGACGCTCGCTGGAGGTTTTCAGCAGCGCCTGCTGCCAGTTATGATCGAGGTTACGGTTAAGTGGCGCGTTCGGACGCGCCTTGTAGAGATCGGCAGGCATTTCATTCGGCCATACGCGATAGCGATTTTCACCGGTTTTTTCCACCGTATTAGCCCTGAAGCCCACCACTTCACGCTTAATCATCACGTTCAGGCCATCGCCATTCGCCAACGGCTCCGTCACTTCAACATCAAGATGATCTTTCGCCACCTTCAGCACTTCACCGACCGGTAAACCGATGAACTTCGGTGAGTCGAACGCGCCGATATCGCCTTTACGGGCGTTCACGAAATAGTCCGTGCTGCCGCGGTGGAAGGTTTTGTCCGTCGACGGAATAAAGAAATGCTCGGTACGACCTGCCGACGCGCGCGCCAGATCGCCGCGGTCTTCGATGATGGCGTCCAGCATCTGACGGTAGTGCGCGGTGATATTCTTCACGTAGCTCATGTCTTTATAACGCCCTTCAATCTTGAAGGAACGGACGCCCGCATCAATCAGCGCGCCCAGGTTGGCGGTCTGATCGTTATCCTTCATGGAGAGGAGGTGTTTTTCGAACGCCACTACGCGGCCCTGATCGTCTTTCAGGGTATATGGCAGACGGCAGGCCTGCGAACAGTCGCCACGGTTGGCGCTACGGCCCGTCTGGGCGTGGGAAATGTTGCACTGACCGGAATAGGCCACGCACAGCGCGCCGTGGATAAAGAACTCGATCGTCGCGTCTGTCGCCTGGTGGATATCACGGATCTGATTCAGGTTCAGCTCACGGGCCAGAACGATCTGCGAAAAGCCGACGTCGGAGAGGAACTTCGCCTTCTCCACCGTGCGGATATCACACTGGGTACTGGCGTGCAGTTCAATGGGCGGAATATCCAGCTCCAGAACCCCCATATCCTGAACAATCAGGGCATCGACGCCGGTCTGATAGAGATCGGCGATCAGTCGTTGCGCAGGCTCCAGCTCATCATCATGAAGAATGGTGTTCAGGGTCACGAACACTTTCGCCCCGAAACGGTGGGCGAACGGCACCAGGTCGGCAATATCGCGCAGGCTGTTGCTGGCGTTATGGCGGGCACCAAAGCCAGGGCCGCCAATATAGACGGCGTCCGCGCCGTGAAGGATCGCTTCACGGGCAATGGCGGCGTCACGGGCCGGGCTTAAAAGTTCAAGATGATGGGATTGCAGGCGCATACTTCGTCGTTATCCGTTATGGTCAAAATGGCGGCTATTGTAGTCAGAAGTCTACGACAGCGAAACAGTTTTGCGTAGCCTCAGCGGGGATAATGGATCAGAGAGTGAAAATGCACCGGCCGGTCGCTGCTGTTGCGGTAGGCATGCGGTTTATCACCGGCAAAACGGACGCCCGAGTCGGCATAAACCGTCTGCCATTCGCCGTCGATTTTCATCTCCAGCTCTCCGCTAATGACCACCACATGTTCAATCACGCCCGCCTCATGGGGCGTGGATTCGCTCAGGGCACCCGCCGCCAGCGTAATAGAGAAATGATCGAACCTCAGGGTCTCATCCCACGGAAAGAGCGGTTTGACGACCATCGCCTGCTGCTGGGGATCAAACACAGCCTGCCTGTCTGCCTCTGGCGTGATGAACGCGGAAAACGGAACGTTCAGCCCGGTGGCGATTTTCCACAGGGTCGATACCGTCGGGCTGGATTCATTGCGCTCAATTTGGCCGAGCATCGCTTTCGACACGCCGGCCTCGTCCGCCAGCTTTGACAGGCTCCAGCCACGTGCCTGACGCAGTGTTTTCAGTGTTGCTGCAAGATGTTGTGTGATGTCCATGTTCCCTCCTGGTGCCGATGATCATACCACTTGTACGCTATAACGCACAGTGCTACCGTAATACGGACGTTATAACGCACAACGGAGTTGCCATGCGCCCTTCCTCTCATCTTATTCCAGTCACACTGGCTGGATTTGTCGCCGTCCTGGTGGGTTATGCCAGTTCGGCCGCCATTATCTGGCAAGCCGCCGCCGCGGCAGGTGCCAGCGCGCAGCAAATCGCGGGCTGGATGACCGCGCTGGGGATTGGGATGGGGGTCAGCACGCTGGCGCTCTCCTGGTGGTTTAAAGCGCCGGTACTGACGGCCTGGTCAACCCCCGGGGCCGCCCTGCTCGCCACCAGCCTGCAAGGGGTGACGCTGTCTGAAACTATCGGTGTATTTATCTTCGCTAACGCGCTTATTTTACTCTGCGGCATTACGGGGCTTTTCGCTCGTCTGATGACGCTGATCCCCCATTCGCTCGCGGCCGCCATGCTGGCAGGCGTGCTTCTGCAGTTTGGCCTGCACGCGTTTGCGCATCTTGACGGCCACTTTCTGCTGTGCGGCAGCATGATTGCCGCGTGGCTGCTGGCAAAAGCGCTGGCGCCGCGCTATGCCATCGTGGTTACGCTGCTGGCAGGTGGTCTCGTGGCATGGATAAGTGGTGACGTTGCCACCGATAAAGTCAGCCTCTCCGTTGTGATGCCTGAGTTTATTGCCCCCGACTTTACTTTTACCAGCCTGGTGAGTATCGGTTTGCCCTTCTTCCTGGTGACCATGGCCTCACAGAATGCGCCGGGCTTCGCCACGATGAAAGCCTCCGGCTACTCGCTGGCGGTCTCACCGCTCATCATCGTTACCGGTGGCCTGGCGCTGCTGCTTTCCCCCTTTGGCGTCTTCTCCATCTGCATCGCGGCCATTACCGCCGCCATCTGTCAAAGCGCTGATGCCCACCCGGATACGACTAAACGCTGGCTGGCGGCCATTGCAGCCGGTGGGTTTTATCTGCTGGCTGGAGTTTTCGGCGGGTCTATTACCGGGATCATGGCTGCACTGCCGCTGAGCTGGATCCAGACCCTGGCGGGGCTGGCGTTGCTTGGAACCCTCAGCGGGAGTTTATTTCAGGCCCTGAATCATGAAGCCGAACGTGACGCAGCCATCGTCACGTTTCTGATGACCGCGAGCGGCGTCACCCTTCTGGGCATCGGTTCGGCATTCTGGGGGCTGGTGCTGGGCGGGATATGCTATGCCCTGTTTTCACGCGCTCGCCGCGCGCAGCTGGGACGGCGTCATACCCATCACGCTGCGGAAACGGTTACTGAAGTGGCTGGCGGAGTTAAATCCGCAGGCCAGCGCGATGTCCGTTAGTGGCATTGCGCTATGCTGCACCAGGTTTTTTGCTTTTTCCATGCGTCGCTGCATCACGTACTGATGCGGTGCCAGTCCCGTCGACTGGCGGAACATGCGGGCAAAATGGTATTCGCTGAGGGCTGCCTGCGCCGCCAGCTCGGCCAGGGTTAACGGCTGGCCAAGATGCTCTTCTATGAAGGCCAGCACGTTGCGCAGAACGAAAGGCGATAACCCGCCGGTGACGATCGGCAGCTTCCACTGAACGTTGGAGTAGTTTTGCAGCAGATGGGTCATCAGCAACGTGGATGCTGTACTCAGGGTGAGCTGATTGGCCTGCTGCTGCCAGTCGCAGCCAAGTAAAAACTGGCGATACAGCGCGGTGATCTTCGGGTCACTGCCAAAAATGCGTTCGTCCAGCGTCAGCGACAGCGGCCGCTTATCCCAGATTTTTTCGCTCACGTCGCGCAGGTGTTCATCGGTGCAGTAGAGATGGACAAACGACAGGTCATCACGGATATCCCACGTCGATTCACTCTCTTTCGGCATCAGGCAGAAACGGTCCGGTCCCCCGCCGTTCTTCCAGCCGCCCGGCGTTTTTTGATAGCTCTCATAACCGTCGGCCACGTACAGGCTCAGGGTGTGATGATTGCTTTTAACCGTTATCGTATCGTGCTTGTTGTACCACGCCGCCAGTTGAATACCCGAGTTCAGCGAGACCGTCTCCCGCAGGACGGCATTCTGCTGACTAAGCGTTTCAAAGGTATCGTAAGCGTGAGACATAACCGTTAGCGCGTGAGTGATCGAACTGTCAGTCTAAGAATTGTTGTTCCCCGTTGCCAGTCCCCCGGAGAGAAAAAAGCGCAAGATTTTGCAAGTCTGCCGCAAGCCGGTGAAAGCCCACGGCGCTTTTCAGCGCCATACTGCGGGCTTTCGTGGTTTGAGAAGAGAAATGATATGAACGCATTATTATACGGACTGGTCGTGGTCATCTGGGGAACCACCTGGATTGCCATTTTCCTGCAGCAAGGTCCCGTGGCGGCCCCGGTGTCGATTTTCTGGCGTTTCGCCGTGGCCAGCGCCACGATGATGGTGGTGTTACTTGCCCTGCGTCGACTGCGTAAGCTGGCGCTACGGGATCACCTTTTTTGCATGCTTCAGGGATGCTGCGTTTTCTGCTTTAACTTCTGGTGCTTTTATACCGCGGCCGCGCACATCAATACCGGGCTGGAATCCGTCATCTTCTCCATGGCGGTGCTCTATAACGCCATTAATAGCTTTATTTTCTTTGGGCAGCGCCCGCCCGCGCGTTTCTGGACGGCGGCGGCATTGGGTCTGGTCGGGATTATTACCCTTTTCTGGGACGATCTACTTGCCAGCGGCTGGAGCGTATCGCTTCTGACGGGCATTGGCCTTTCTGCGCTCGGAACCTATGGTTTCTCGCTGGGCAACATGATCAGCATGCGCCATCAGCGCAGAGGCCTGGAAACCATGACCACCAACGCCTGGGCGATGCTTTACGGTACGCTGGTGATGGGCTGCATTGCCCTCTTCAGAGGGGACAGCTTTACCCCGGAATGGACGGTGAGCTACATCGGCGCACTGCTCTATCTGGCTCTGTTTGGTTCGGTGATTGCTTTCGGCGCTTACTTCACGCTGGTCGGGCGTATTGGCCCCGGGAAAGCGGCGTACAGCACGCTACTCTTCCCGCTGGTAGCGCTCTCCATCTCAACGGTGTATGAAGGCTACGTCTGGCATCTCAACGGGATCGTCGGTTTACTGCTGATTCTGGGTGGGAATATGGTGATGTTCACTAAACCCGAAACCTGGTTCAGGCGTTTACGGACGGCGTAAAAAAACGGCCTGCAATCTGCAGGCCGTGCATGATTTATTTTGCTGTTTTATGCACATCAAACATGGTGGCATCTGTCGCCATATCATCCACAACCTGCTTCAGCGTCGCAAAGGTCATTGGCGTACTTTCGTTGCTCAGCTCTTTACCTTCGCCCTTACGAACCACCTTCATCACCGGTTTGTTGGTGGCTGCGTCGATCAGCTCACCTTCAAAGAAGAGATGGGTATCCATGGTGCGATGGCCGGTTGCCATCTGCGTCCCCGCCACCACCAGCGCGACAGGCACCACTTCGTAGAACTGCAGGCCTTCTTTCTGCGAACTCACCCCTGTAATGGCACCCCGGAAAATCAGGCTATGTTTACCTGGTGTCGCCACTATAGGCTTACGAGTACCAATAGCCGTTTTCATTTTGGTATTGGTGTAGTTCAACAGCTCATCAAGGGTTTTCTGCCCAATCTGAGTGGTCGGTTTAGGCGTAGGGTAATAGGTAATCGGCGTCCAGATAATACTGTCGTAATTCGCTTCGTTATAATTAGGATCGACCCAGCGCAGCGTCGGTTTGCCCGTCGCAGATGTCGTCTGTTGCAAGCCGGAGTAATCTTTTAAAAAGCCTGAATATTGTTCGGGGGCGGCGACTTTTGAAGAACAGCCTGCCAGGGCCAATAAACCAGTAAGCACTGCAACTTTAAAAAAAGTTTGAGTACGCATGATAGTTTTCCATGTTATCTGCAAGTATGCATTTGAAGTTATAGCAAAAGTCAGGCGGGTTTGTTGTGACAAAAAATGATGTAAGTAGCACAAATTGCAAAAAGAAGGCCCGGCTTCATACCGGGCAGCGAAAAATTACGGATTGATATCCACCTGCCAGAAGATATGTTTGCCAAACGGATCGATTTCGTAGCCTTTCACCTCCTTGCGCACCGGCTCGAAAATCGTTGAGTGGGCAATCATGACCGCCGGCATCTGGTCATGCATCATCTGCTGGGCCTCTTGATACAGCGCCACACGTTTATCGTGATCGGTTATCGATTTTGCTTCGGCGATGAGGTTATCAAACGGTTTATAGCACCATTTCGCCGAATTGGAGCCGCCATTTGCCGACGTACAGGTAAACAGCGGACCAAAGAAGTTGTCAGGATCGCCCGTTGCGGTCGTCCAGCCCATCAGCGCAGCCTGATGCTCCCCGCCCTTCACCCGCTTGAGGTATTCTCCCCATTCGTAAGTGACAATGTGGGTTTGTACGCCGATTTTCGCCCAGTCAGCCTGAATCATCTCGGCCATACGTTTCGCATTCGGGTTATAGGGCCGCTGCACCGGCATCGCCCACAGGTCAATGCTCACGCCGTTAGCAAGACCCGCCTCTTTCAGCAACGCTTTTGCTTTTTCAGGATCGTACGCGTAATCCTTTAGCTCGCTGTTGGCGCTCCAGACGCCGGGCGGCAACAGATTTTTCGCGACGGTTCCGGTGCCGTGGAACACCGCGTCGATAATGGCGGGCTTATTGATGGCCATCGCCAGCGCCCGGCGGACGTTCACATTATCCAGCGGCGGTTTTTGCGTATTAAACGCCAGGAAACCGGTATTCAACCCGGCTTTGCTCATCAGGTTAATATTTTTATTGGCTTTCATGCGCGGCAGGTCCGCCGGGTTCGGGAACGGCATTACCTGACACTCGTTCTTTTCAATTTTGGCAGAACGTACGGAGGCATCCGGCGTGATGGTAAACACCAGCCGGTCCAGCTTTGATTTGCCCTGCCAGTAGTCGGCAAACGCCGTGAACAGGATGCGGGAATCTTTTTGATACTGCGCCAGCTTAAACGGCCCGGTGCCGATCGGCTCCATATCCACCTTCTCCGGCGTGCCTGCTTTCAGCATCGCATCGGCATACTCGGCAGAGAGAATCGAGGCAAAATACCAGGCCAGATCGGCGACAAACGGCGCTTCCGGGTGTGCCAGGGTAAAGCGCACGGTGTGGTCATCGACTTTATCAATGGCGGTTATCAGGCTGCCAAACTCCAGGCTTTCAAAGTTGGAGTAGCTGCCGTTAGAGACGTTGTGATAAGGATGATTGACGTCTTTCTGGCGCATAAACGAGAAGATCACGTCATCGGCGTTAAAGTCCCGGGTCGGCGTGAAGGATTTATTGCTCTGAAATTTCACGCCCTGGCGCAGATGGAAGGTGTAAACCTTACCGTCATCGCTCACCTCCCAGCGCTCTGCCAGGCTCGGCACCAGTTCTGTGGTGCCGGGTTTGAAATCGACCAGCCGGTTATAGACCGGTACGGCGCTGGCATCCACGCTGGTGCCTGAGGTATATAACTGAGGATTAAAGTTTTCCGGTGACCCTTCGGAGCAATACACCAGCGTTTTCGCGGCAACGGAGGAACTGACCGTAAGCGCAGCAAGTGCCAGCATTAATGTTGTGCGTTTGCTTGTCATCATTTATTCCTGTCTTTTTAATTCGACGGCTAATTAATTCTTTTGCCATTTCATAAATAACATTAAAGTGATGTGGCAAACACCCGAAAAATAAATAAGGAAGAAAACGCTATGGGCACGCCGCTTTCCAGACAATTAACACATCGCTTTTTCCGCTATCTCGCCATTACCAGTCAGAGCGATCCCAGCGTCAAAACCTTACCCTCAACACCGGGGCAGCACGAGATGGCACGAGAGCTGGCGCAGGAGCTGGCACAGCTGGGTTTAGACGACATTGTGATCGACGAGTTCGCCACGGTAACGGCGGTTAAAAAAGGTAATGTACCTGGTGCACCGCGCATTGGATTTATTACTCACATTGATACCGTGGACGTGGGATTATCGCCGGATATTCATCCACAAATATTAACGTTTACCGGTGAAGATCTCTGTCTGAATAAAGAGAAAGGGATCTGGCTACGGGTAAGTGAGCATCCGGAAATTCTGTCTTACCCGAATGAAGAGATTATTTTCAGCGACGGTACCAGCGTATTAGGCGCAGATAATAAAGCAGCGGTGACCGTGGTCATGACCGTGCTGGAAAACCTGACCGCTGAGCATAAACATGGCGACATTGTGGTCGCGTTTGTACCCGACGAAGAGACTGGCCTTAAGGGGGCAAAAGCGTTAGATCTGAAACGCTTCGACGTCGACTTTGCCTGGACCATTGACTGCTGCGAGCTGGGGGAGATTGTCTATGAGAATTTTAATGCGGCAGCCGCTGAGATCCGCTTTACCGGCGTAACGGCGCACCCGATGTCTGCTAAAGGGGTGCTGGTAAACCCGTTATTAATGGCGACCGACTTTATCAGCCAGTTTGACCGCCAGCAAACGCCAGAGTGCACGGAGGGCCGTGAAGGCTACATCTGGTTTAACGGCATTCAGGCCGGGCAGAACGAGGCCGTTCTGAAGGCCAATATTCGGGACTTTGACAAGGACAACTTTGCTTCCCGCAAGCAGCAGATTGCTGATGTCACCGCACGGATCGCCGCCCGGTATCCGACGGCAAAAGTGGACTATCGCATTGAAGATACTTACAGCAATATCAGCAATGCGATTGGCGAAGACAGGCGTGCCATCGATCTGATGTTTGCGGCGATGGAATCACTGGGTATCACCCCAAAACCGACGCCGATGCGCGGCGGTACAGACGGCGCAGCGCTCTCGGCAAAAGGGTTGCTCACCCCGAACTTCTTCACCGGCGCGCATAACTTCCATTCGAAGTTTGAATTCTTGCCGCTGTCGTCGTTCGAGGCGTCTTACCACACTGCCCTGCAACTCTGCCTGCTGGCCGCGCGTTAAGCAGGCTTGCGCGCCAGCATCGTAGCAAAGCGCAGCTTGATGCGGTTGCCGTGTTCATCGGTGCGGTGCAGTTCGCCAACCTCTTCGTTGTATTTGAGCAACTCCCAGCCTTCATAGTAGTTGCTCAGTTCACCGCTTTTAAACGCAAACGGGAAGCCGACGGTGCACGGATAATCCGCCGTGTCCATCGCGGCAACGATCAGGTTATAACCGCCAGGTTTGGTGCAACGCTGCATATTGGCGATAAGACCCGGGATGGTTTTTGCCTCAAGGAACATCAGCACCACGGTAGACAGAATAAAGTCATACTCGCCGTCAATGCTCAGGTTGTTGAGATCCTTGATGGCCGAGTGAAGATTCTCAATGCCTTCTGCCGCTTTGATGCGCTCGATATTATCGATGCTCATCGGATTTTTATCCCAGGCAGTGACCTCGTACCCGTTGGCCGCCAGATAAAGGCTGTTACGGCCATTGCCACAGCCCAGATCCAGGGTTTTACTCGGTTTCACGATCCCCGCGCTGTACACCACCTCTGAGTGTGTACGGGTTAAACCATATTTCTCTGTGAAGTAATTTTCATCGACGGACATTATTTTTCCTTAGATTGCATAAGCAGTGCTTTTTCAGTGCGCAGCAGAAGTTTGCCCTGAAGCAGCAGAATAAAAGTACGGACCAACAGGATCCCAATGATGACGTTGGTGAAGATAAAAAGCGGTACGGCAATCACGTGGAAAAAGCCCGACGGGCTGCTGTGCCCCAGATGCAGCCCGGTGGTTGCCAGTGCGGATATACCAAAGGAGAAACTCCAGAAAGAAGCATTAAACGGCTGGGATACGTACCAGGGCAACAGACGCAGCATAAACAGCAGTTGCAACAGGCCATAACCGAACAACATTTTGGCAAAGGTGTCGGCTTCACCACCGTTAACGCTAAACCAGGCGCTACAGGCCACCAGCGCGGGCGCAAGCTGAATCCCCAAAGAGGTGCGCTGCGCGGTCGGAAGTTCTCCGGCACTGCGAAGGCGCTGAAGAATAACCGGCTCCAGGCTGAGCCAGGAGAAGACACCCGCCCCCAGGAACACTAAACCGGCGTCGTTAAACCCCAGGGCGCCGCACGCCATGGCGCTAATAAAATTATTCGCCACGGTTGGCAGATATAAACCCGGCGTCGTGGCTTCTTGCGGATGGTTGCCGCGCCAGAGTCCCGCGCTTTGCCAGGCGGAATAAGACAGCTGTGTCACCACCCCCACGCCAAAAAGCACGACTGAAATCGGGCGGCACCAGGGCACAAAACCGATGGCGACCAGCATCGTCGTCGCCGGAAAAAGACTGACAAAGCTACTCATCACCGGATGCCTCATCTCTGCCAGCACGCTGCGCGGGAAACGGATCGCGCGGATGATAAAGGCCACCGTCAGCAAAAACCAGCACGTAACGGCAAGGGCCACCAGCGCATCACCCGGCCACCGTGTCACCGGCCAGAGCGTGCTGGCGTATCGCCAGGCGAAACCCATGCCAATGATGCCAAGCACCATGCCAAAATACCCAGCGGGCAAGTTAAGCACTTTCTGTGGGGGATTGAGTTTATCCATTAATTTTAATTTTTAAAATGTATTTTAAATGCCATTTTAAGGGGTTTCCGCAACGGATGCCAGCACAACGAAAAACCAAAAGTTTGCTACGTTTAGTGAAGACGCTTATCAGGGATCACACGATGAAAAAGTATCGGCTCAGCGATGAAACCCGCCTCTGGCAATGGAAAAGCGGCGAAACAACCCACACGACAACCTTACGGCAGATCATCGCCACGGCAGATTTTAACGATGTCACGGCCGGTACGAAAGGTGGCTGGATTGATGACGCGCGCGCCCTGTCACAGAATGGGGATTGCTGGATCTATGACGAGAACAGCGTGGTGTTCGCCGGTGCTACCGTGTCGGATCACGCGCGCCTGACCCTGCCCTGTACCGTCAGCCATGACGCCCGCATCAGCGGTCACTGCTGGCTGGACAGCGCCGAAGTCAGTCACGGCGCGCGGATAAGTGACAACGTCACAATTCAGCACTCCTGCGTGCGGGGCGAGTGCCACATCTTCGGCGACGCGCGCATCCTGCATAACAGCGTCATCATCGCCGCCAAAGGACTGACGCCGGACCACGACCAGATCCTGCAAATCTATGACAAAGCGACGGTAAGCCGGTCGCGCGTTGTGCATCAGGCACAGATCTACGGCGAAGCGATGGTGAACAATGCGTTTATTGAACACCGCGCTGAGGTATTCGACAGTGCGATCCTCGAAGGGAACGATCTCAATAACGTCTGGGTGTGCGACTGCGCAAAGGTATACGGTAACGCCCGTCTGATTGCCGGTTTCGACGACGACGCCATCCCCACCGTGCGCTACAGTTCGCAGGTGGCGGAAAATGCAGTCGTGGAAGGCAACTGCGTCATTAAGCACCACGTTCTGATCGGCGGTCAGGCATGGCTGCGCGGGGGGCCGATCATGCTTGACGATAAAGTGGTGATTCAGGGACGCGCCCGGATCAGCGGCGATGTGTTGATCGAGCATCGGGTTGAAATCACCGACGATGCAGTCATTGAAGCCTTTTCGGGTGAGAGCATTCACCTGCGTGGCGAAAAGGTGATTAACGGCGACCAGCGCATCACCCGCACACCGCTGCTGGGGGCGCTATAGGGTAAAAATCTTCCCGTAGATGTTCACATCTTCAAAGCGGCCATTCAGGTATTCCGCTTCCCGCAGGCACCCTTCCAGCGTAAAACCGTTGCGCCGGGCAACGTTGTTGCTGCTCTGATTCGCCACCCGGCACTTAATCACAAAACGGCGGATCTCGCCGCGCTCAGCGTAATAGCGCATAAACGCCTGCAATGACTGAGAGAGGATCCCCTTCCCCTGATGCGCCTCGTCCAGCCAGTAACCGATATAACCCGCTTTGTTGGCAGGCTCTATCGAATTAAACGACAGCACGCCGACCAGCGCATCATCCCGCCAGATCAAAAACATTTTGGCGTAGCCGCGCTGGTGCAGCATCTGGTTACTTAGCACATTGCGGCGGGTATCCTCTTCCGCGCCCACGTGCTGCGCCCAGTCAAAGGCGGTTTGCAGCCAGGTTTTGTTTTTGACGACGAGGAGATGGAGATCGGCGGTATAGCGCTCTTCGACGGCGCGAAGCTCGATATTCTGGGTAACTGGGATAATTTCTGCAGACATGGTGCCCCTCAATTGCCGGGTGGCGGCTGCGCCTTACCCGGCCTACTCTGGACGCATTTGTAAGCCGGGTAAGCGTTAGCGCCACCCGGCACAATCCCACAAGGATTAACGCATTATCCGGTCATCAACGTAGTGACGTTTATCCGGCGCTGGCGGGAAATACTGATACAGCCAGGTTTCACTGATGGCATCCCCCTGACAGCGCAGGAACAGGCGCATATCTACCGGCTCGGTCGAATCCGAGGTTGGGTACCAGTCAAACAGAATGCGATAACCGTCAAACGGTTCTACGTACAGGATCTCAACCTGCTTCGCCTCACCGCTGGAGAGAGTAATCACCGGCTCGATGCCTTTTGGCGCAGCGGCCTTCAGGTCGCCACCGACAAAGTCGATAGCAAAGCGGCGCGCCCACACTTTCGGGTAATTTTCACCTGGCGCCCAGCCTTCCGGGAAACCGCCCATGCCGGTGCTGGTGGCGAAAACATTAGCCAGCGGGGAACGCACCGGCGGCATTGCGCTCCAGTACAGGCGATATTTAAAGTCCAGCTCGTCGCCCGCTTTCACCGTTTTCTCCGGCTGCCAGAAGCAGACCACGTTATCCAGCGTTTCACCGGTGGTCGGGATCTCCATCAGACCAACCGAGCCTTTACCCCAGTCGTTGCGCGGTTCTACCCACAGGCTTGGACGCTTGTTATACCAGCCCATCACGTCCTGATAGTGCGAGAAATCACGATCCAGCTGCAGCAGACCAAACCCTTTTGGGTTTTTGTCCATATAGGCGTTGAACTGCAGCTTCTGCGGGTTGTTCAGCGGACGGCAGATCCACTCTCCGTTGCCGCGCCACATCGCCAGACGGTCTGAGTCATGGATTTGCGGGTGAATGGTGTCGCACATGCGTCGTTCGTTATTGCCGCAGCTGAACATACTGGTCATCGGCGCGATGCCGAGCTGTTTAATGTCTTTACGCGCATAGAGGTGGTTTTCCACCTCCATGATCACCTGGCTCTTCTCGCAGTGGATCACGAACTTATAGGCACCGGTAATGCTCGGGCTGTCCAGCAGCGTATAGACGGTAAACGTGGTGTCACCTGGCTTAACGGTTTCAAACCAGAAGGAGGTGAAGTCCGGGAACTCTTCCGGCGTGTCAGTAAAGGTGTCTACTGCCAGACCGCGCGCGGAAAGGCCGTACTGGTAGGTATCGTCAACCGCACGGAAATAGCTTGCGCCGAGGAAAGAGACGATATCGCGACGCGCCAGTTCCGGCGCCTTAAAGGCGCGGAAGCCTGCAAAGCCAAGATCGCTTTGCCCTTCCAGCTGTTTGGTATCCACACCGGTTTCACCGTAGCTGAACAACTCCGGTCGGAAGTGGATTTCACGCGCCATAGAGGTCGACTGGTCCAGCGAGAACATCCGCACGCGGCGGCGGAACCCCATTCCCATATGGAAGAACTGCACGTCCAGCTGACGCCCTTCAATGTTGTTCCACAGAGACTGCTTCTCATCGTAGCGGATGGCGTTGTACGCCTGCGGCGTCATGGTGGCCAGCGTGTCCGGCAGCGGACGTGGCGCACCACCCCACGGGGTTTTCGCCAGGTCATGCGCCATGGATTGCAGTACGGAGAAGTCAAAACGACGGCTCTGACCGTCAGCGATGTCAGAGTCAGCAGCGTATGCCGCTTTGGAAAACAGGGAAGCAAGGCCAGAGGTGCCGCTCAGGGCTGCCACTGCCAGCGAGCCTTTTAGAAAACGTCTGCGATTCATGCCTGGAAAAACGTCCTTATGGTCGTGTGAATGTGTTTCGCGCTCGGCGAAATGACGGCAAGAAAGAACGCACAGCCTAAACAAAAATGGTTAAGAATCCAATTGTTGGCCGGTGATTATATGAACAAAGTGAGAAATATTTTCTGTCGACCAGAACGGCCCGAAAGTGGTGTAAAGAAAGCCTGGAAAATGTGTAGAAAAATGCCCCGACGCGACATCGATCGCCGGGGCAAATGAGGCGGTTATTTTACGCTGACATCGATACCCGGAAAGTACTTATCAGCGAGTTTAGCGATCGTGCCGTCGGCACGCACTTTATCAATCGCGGCATCAAGCTGCTTTTTGGTGGCCTCGTCACCTTTACGCAACCCAAAACCGATCCCACTCCCGAGGATAGTGTCGTCAGACACCGGTTTGCCGATGAAGCCAAACCCTTTCCCCTGCGGCTTGCTGAGGAAACCTGCCTGCCCGGCCGCGGACATCACCAGCGAGGCGTCGATACGGCCATTAAGCAGGTCGCCCCAGGCCATATTCTGATCTTTATAAGACACCACGGTGACACCCTGCTTTTCCCAGTGCTCTTTCGCATAGGTTTCCTGAATTGAGCCCTGCAGCACGCCAATGGTTTTCCCCTTCAGCCCTTCTGGGGTCGCTTCTACCGCCGTACCAGCCTTGCCGACCAGCTGCGACGGAATGCGGTAAATCGGCTGGGTAAAATCAATGCTCTTGCGGCGCTGCTCGGTGATATTCATCGCCGAATTAATGGCGTCGAATTTCTTCGCCACCAGGCCCGGGATCAGCGCGTCAAACGAGGTTTCCACCCAGCTGCACTTCAGCGCTGCCGCTTTGCAAATGGCATTCCCCAGCTCAACGTCAAACCCTTCCAGTTCGCCTGAGGCATTACGGCTTTCAAACGGCGGATATTCCGCTTCCAGACCATAACGCAGCTCGGTCGCCGCGAAGGACGAAAAGGTACACAGCAATCCCATGCCGACGACTAACGCGCGTAATTTCATCTTATACTCCTCAGCGTGATTTAACCCGACACAGGGCCTGGGCACCTGCCCGTAACGTCGCCTCATCTTTCGCAAAAGAGAGACGAATCAATTTATTATCCGTACCGTCCGCATAAAACGCCGACAGCGGAATAGTGGCAACGCCGTACTCCACGATCAGCCGTTTCACCAGCTCGCTGTCGCGCTCATCGCTGAACGCGCTGTAATCCGCCAGCATGAAGAACGACCCGGCGCTCGGTAGCAGGGTAAACGGCGAATCGGCCAGCAGACCGTGCAGCAGATCGCGCTTACGCTGGTAAAACGCCGACAGCGAGAGCCAGGTTTGCGGATCGACCATATGCTCCGCAAAGGCGTGCTGCATTGGCGTATCGGCAGAGAACATTAAAAATTGATGGACTTTACAAATCTCATCCATCAGTACCGCCGGGGCGACACAATACCCTACGCGCCAGCCGGTGACGTGATAGGTTTTTCCGAAAGATGAAATAATCACGCTGCGCTCCGCCAGCTGCGGGTGCGTGGCCATTCCATGATGCGGTTCACCGTCAAAAACCACGTGTTCGTACACTTCGTCAGACAAAATAATGATGTCGGTCTGGCGCGTCAGCGCCGCCAGCTGTTGCAGGTCATTGGCACAGAAGACCTGACCGCTCGGGTTGTGCGGCGTGTTAATGATGATCATGCGCGTGCGCGGGGTGATCGCGGCACGCACCTCATCCCAGTTGACGGCAAAATCCGGCACCGTGAGTTTGATAGCAATCGGGGTTGCCCCCTGCAGACGGACAATCGGCGCGTAGCTGTCAAAGGACGGTTCAAAGTAGATCACCTCATCACCGGGGTGCACGAGACCGCTTATCGCTGAATAGAGCCCTTCGCTGGCGCTGGCGGTCACCAGCACCTCGCTGGCAGGGTCATACTGCGTGCCGTAGAGCGTGGCAATTTTATCGGCAATGCGTTCTTTCAGCGGCTGCAGGCCGGTCATCGCCGCGTACTGGTTATGCCCTGACGCCATCGCTCGGGTGACGCCTGCAATCAGTTTCGGGTCACAGGAAAAATTCGGTGCGCCCTGAGAAAGGTTAATGGCGTTATGCTGTGCCGAAAGCTGGCCGATAACGGTAAAAATGGTGGTCCCCACATCTGGCAGTTTGGAGCGCGTTTGTACCGGCGTTCGTAAAGTCATCCTCTTTCCCTTCTCATGGACATTGCATAACTATTCAAACAACAAGTGCGTTGCCGGGACAATCGAATTGTTGTCATAATAGCCATGAGAAAAATGCATAGCTGAGGTGTTTCAATGTCTCGCCGTTCGCTCCCCCTTAACGCCATTGACGCATTTTTAGTCACCGCGCGTCATCTGAATCTTACCCATGCCGCCGCAGAGCTGTGTCTGACCCAGGGGGCCGTGAGCCGTAAGATCGCCTCCCTTGAGGCGTGGTTTGGCTTTCCGCTGTTTGAGCGCCACGCCCGCGGGCTGCGCCTCTCACCGCAGGGCAGCGCCCTGCTTCCGGAGCTGCAATCCACTTTCGAACAGCTGCTGACCGTGGCCGACCAGGCCCGTAGCCAGCATACCGTGATCCGGCTTAAGGCCCCTACCTGCGCCATGCGCTGGCTGGTACCGCGCCTGCTGGAGGTGGAGCACGCGCATCCGGATCTGCAGATCGCGCTGACGACCACCACCGATCATAACGTCAATTTCAAAACCGAATCTTACGACGCGGCCATTGTGTTTGGCACGCATATGAGCGCAGGCGATCTGCTGTTCGAAGAGGCGCTCACGCCGGTCATCAGCCCGGTGCGGGCAGGTACAACGCTGGGTTCACTGACGTTCCTTCACCCGACGCGGGATAAGACCGACTGGTCACTGTGGCTGGCGAAGCAGGAAGGTCCCGGGTTTGTTATGCACAAAAATCAACACTTCGATACGATGGATCTCGCCATTACCGCCGCCATTCAGGGGCTGGGCGTCGCCATTGCCGACGAAACGCTGGTGGCAGAAGATGTGGGTGCCGGAAGGCTGATGCGGCCCTATGAGACAAGCGTAAAAACCGGCGCGAGCTACCGGCTGGTGCTGCGCGAAACGCCTGACGAAGAAAATGGTCTGGCGGCGTTTCGCGCCTGTTTACTTAATCGAGGCTGACGTGGTGCTTCATCACCCGTTTAAAGAGGCTCATGCGCGCGCGCATAAAGCGGTTTTCAAGCCTGAAACCTGCATGTTTATTCACACCGATACGTAGCAGCACGTCCCGTCCTTTGCGGCACGCGGGCCAGTGCGTCGGCCCAGACAGGCTATCATGCGTTCCGGCATCGCGCGCAAAGCTTACCCAGTAATCGGCTACCCTGGCAGCAAACTGTAAATCCCGTTCGTTGACATACTGACGTGAAGGCTCCACCTGGCCGAGGGTATCGAACACGTAGGGCACTTCATTGCCATGCCACGCGCCGTTGATATAGGTGGCATGCTCCGCTTCAGCGACATAGTCAAACCAGTAACGCCAGCAAAGCCCGCCGACACGCTGCTGCGCCTGCATCACGACATAGCCCATGGTGGTAAACGCCATATCGCGACACACCTGTCTGCCCAGCTCTTCGTCGCCTTTCACACCCGGATAAAGCAGCTTGATGAGCCCCAGCCCAAAACGGCGCTCCCGGCGAAGTTTCTGGATTTGCCCGGCGAGATCGATGCCAAACACCGCCATGACGCTGGCTTCATCGCTGTTAGAACCTATCATCACCGGCACAGGGTGCTGGCGGGCAGCGAAAAAAACATCCAGCATGGCCTCCGGCAGGACGCAATCCCCGACGATCGGCGCCGGGGCGATGTTGAGTGGCGCGGTCAGCGGCCAGAATGACTCAGGCGGGATCGCGCGCAGCTGCTCTGCCGTCGCGTTTTCCAGCCCAAAATGGGCGGCCAGTGCTTCCCCTTTTTGCAGCGCCTGCTGGCGCGGCGTGTCGGGCAAGGTATATCCACTCTGGACTATCGCCTTGTGGAACAGCCCTTCCGCCAGCGGCGAGGCCAGCAACGACAGTACGCTGCGGGCGCCAGCGGACTCACCAAACAGGGTCACGTTATGCGGATCGCCCCCAAACGCGGTGATATTCTCCCGCACCCATTCAAGCGCGGCAATCTGATCAAGCAGAGCAAAATTATGCACTACCCGCTCTTCTTCCCCCTCCAGCGCGGGATGGGCGAAAAAGCCGAGATGGCCGAGACGGTAGTTAATCGTGACCACAACCACGCCGCGCGCGGCCAGCGATTTGCCGTGATACGGTGGCAGGCCACCGGCACCAATCGTAAACCCGCCCCCGTGCAGCCAGACCATCACCGGAAGCGATCCCGGGCGGTCGACGGGGGACCAGACATTCAGATAGAGACAGTCTTCAGAGAACTGGCCGGGATCGCCCCCGCCCAGCTCCTGACAATATTCACTGCTTTGCCAGCTTGAGGCCGAAAAGGCAGTGGCATCGCGAACGCCATCCCAGCGTTCTGGTGGGCGCGGTGAGCGCCAGCGCCAGTCACCCACTGGCGGTGCAGCATAGGGAATACCGCACCAGCGGTGGACATTTTCATCGGTTAAACCAGTCAGTGCGCCCTGGCGCGTTTCAACCACAGGGGCGGAAGGATTTTGCATAACGACCTTATTTTTTCCATCACACCCCTGCAGAGTAACGGTTTCAGAGCAAACCGCAACGCTGTTTGCTGCGCGTTTCAGCCTCCTCATAGAGGGAGAATTCGTCATACACCGGGCAGCCGAGCGCGGCTTCAAACGCGTCGCGGCTGGCATTACCGTGACTGCGCGCCTGAGTTTCATTCCCGAGATTGGACTGGAAAATCCCGGCGGCGCTGACCGGAAGAAAATCTTCGTAGGTAATCGGCTGGGCAACGACCCACCCGCGCTCAATCAGCGGCTGCGGATCGTCGCCGGGACGGAACGCATGACGATGGGCTTCCCCGGCGGGCGTCAGACGGTAGCGGAAATAAGCCAGTTCCTGGCGGCGCATTAACAGCTCGCTGTCCGGGAAGGCGCTGAAAATCTCACGCAAATGAAGCTGGTGCGTCAGGTTATCTTTGCCGGTACCGGCCTTAGCCAGCAGGCTATCGTACAGTTCACGGCCTTTCGGCGTCAGCGCCACGCCGCGCTGTTCTATTTCACCGAAGCGGGCGGTGTGGGTGCCCTTATGTTCACCGGCAAACAGCACCGGCTCTTCGAGCGCCTTGAAGCTGGTTTGACGCAATAACACGGGCACGTCACGACGCGGCGGCCCTTCGATCAGAATTTTGGGCTCAATACCATACTTCGGCATCAGCTCCTGCACCCGGTCAATATCCAGCGTGCGCGGCGTGAGGTGGTTAATATGGCACCCCGGGAAGCAGACCACATCCGCAATCAGGCGATGTTCGTTATGCAGTGCCAGATAAGTTTCCTGATCGACCGTCGCATGGCGGTGCCAGCGGAAGGTTTCCAGCGCTTCCTGCACAAACTCACGCGCCTGGACGTCAGTAAACTGCCCTTCTGATTCCCAGAGATCGAGAAGTGCCAGACAGCGCGGGGTAAAAATGTTCCGCTGAGCAAGGATCTCCGCCGCGCGCTCGCGTAGCGGGACGTTTTCTATCAGCTCAAGGCGCAGCAGTGAGGTAAAGATACGAAACGGATTCCGGCACAGCGCCGCATCATCTACCGGACGAAACGCCGTTGAGTGAACCGGCACCCCCGCCTGCGAGAGATCGTAATAGCTGACCGGATACATGCCCATAATGGCAAACATACGACGCAGGGTGGAAAGCTCTTGCGCCGTGCCGACGCGGATCGCGCCGTGGCGCTCCACGTTCAGACGGGCAAGTTCATCGGCGTTCGCCAGTTGTTCATGTAATAGCGGGTTATTTTCCAGAACCGCCAGGTTTACGTCCGCGACCAGTTCGAGCAACGTGCCGTACTGCGGAACTTCCTGCTGGTACATCGCCGACATAGCCTGCGAAAAATGTTCCCGAATATCATCAGCCGTGATGGTGTTCGCCATGATGTCATGCCTCCAGTGAATATTACCTGGAGTGTAGAGAAACCCGTTCCTTCCGGGGGGAAGAATTTCTGATTTGTGATCTTAAGACGACAGTGGTCAAACCGTGTGCTACCGGAGCTTGAGCAGACCTTATCAGGACGGTTCTGCCGCCTCGTTATTTTTCTCTGGAATTTCCCTATAATTATTTTTGGTGCTGTTTTATAGCTATAAAGGAGTACGTTTTTCAGGTCTTACCGTCTGTAAAATAATCGGATTGAGCATACCGTGGTTTTTACCCTCAGCTTTCAAATTTTTAGTGCAAACTTAGGACTAATCCCACCCTTCGCTTACAAGTCCTTCCCACCTCTTCATATTTTCAAGGTAAGCGAAGCGTAAAGCCTTCATTATTTCAAAATAACGATACCGCAAATAGCAAAGCGCATTTGACGAATGGCGCTCAGCGACTAGAGTTATTACTCGAACGACGAGTGATACGAAATATATTCGTATCGTACTGACATAACCAATATATGAACATGAGGTTTAATATGGCAGAGCATCGTGGTGGTTCAGGTAATTTCGCGCAAGACCGTGAAAAAGCATCAGAAGCTGGTCGTAAAGGTGGCCAGCACAGCGGTGGTAATTTTAAAAACGATCCGCAACGCGCATCTGAAGCGGGTAAGAAAGGGGGACAGAACAGTCACGGCGGAGGCCGTAAATCTGATAACTCCTGATCTTATTTAGTACTCTTTTAATAAAACCAGAGAGCATGCTGCGGGCTGAAAAGCTCGCAGTACCCTTCTTTATTTTACCGGAGCGTAATAATTATGAATATGAAAAGTGTAGAGGATGTATTTATTCATCTTCTGTCGGATACCTACAGCGCAGAAAAGCAGCTTACCCGAGCGTTAAGCAAACTTGCCCGCGCCGCCTCCAGCGAGAAGCTGAGCGCCGCCTTTACCGCACACCTTGAAGAGACGCAAGGTCAGATCGAACGTATCGACCAGATCGTAGAACAGGAAGACGGCATCAAGCTCAAGCGCATGAAATGCGTCGCAATGGAAGGCTTAATTGAAGAAGCTAATGAAGTCATCGAAAGCACGGAAAAAAATGAAGTGCGTGATGCCGCGTTAATTGCCGCTGCGCAAAAAGTGGAGCATTACGAAATAGCCAGCTACGGTACCCTTGCCACCCTGGCAGAGCAGCTTGGCTATAAAAAAGCCGTTAAGCTTCTTGCAGAAACACTGGAAGAAGAAAAAGAGACCGACCTTAAACTCACCGATCTGGCCGTAGGAAATATTAACCAAAAAGCGCAAAAATGACGCTATAACACAGGTTAAATAAAATGAGCATCAGTCCCAGGACAATTAAACGGTGCCATTTAACGGCAGCTATAATATGGTTCATTCTCGCTATCCCTTCCGTAATATGGTGGAAGAGCAGCGTACTATGGGTCATTATCATCAGCATCTACGCTAATATTGTCGGCCATTTGTCTGGTTACAGTGCCGCGCGTGCCGATCAGGCTGCTGAAAGTGAGACCAAATAAGCGAACCCTAATGAGGATACAATGATGAATCACGTAGAACACTACCATGACTGGCTACGCGATGCCCATGCGATGGAAAAGCAAGCCGAATCTATGCTGGAATCCATGGCCAGCCGTATTGATAATTATCCTGATGTTCGCGCCAGAATTGAGCAGCATATTAATGAGACAAAACGGCAAATTACCTTGCTGGAAGAAATCCTCGACCGGAATGATATTTCTCGTTCAGTTTTAAAAGACTCGATGAGCAAAATGGCGGCGCTGGGGCAGTCCATCGGCGGCATGTTCCCGTCTGATGAGATCGTTAAGGGGTCGATCAGCGGCTATGTTTTCGAACAGTTTGAAATCGCCTGCTATACCTCCCTGCTCGCGGCGGCGAAAAAAGCGGGCGATACCGCCTCGATACCCGCTATTGAAACGATCCTCGCCGAAGAGCGCGAAATGGCCGACTGGTTGATTCGTCATATTCCGCAGACCACGGAACAGTTCCTGCTGCGTTCAGACGCATCGGGCGTCGAAGCAAAAAAATAATCAGGGAGAATCGCCATGTTCCGACACGTTAAACAGCTGCAATACACGGTTCGCGTTGCTGAACCGAACCCAGGCCTCGCCAATCTTTTACTGGAACAGTTCGGTGGGCCGCAGGGCGAACTGGCTGCCGCCTGCCGGTACTTTACGCAAGGATTGAGCGATGACGATCCGGGCCGTAAAGATATGCTGATGGATATCGCGACCGAGGAGTTAAGCCACCTCGAAATCATCGGTACCCTGGTGGGCATGCTGAATAAAGGCGCGAAAGGCGCGCTGGCGGAAGGGGTGGAAAACGAGGCCGAGCTGTATCGGTCCATGACCGAAAACGGCAATGACAGCCATATTACCTCCCTGCTCTACGGTGGTGGCACCCCGCTCACTAACTCTGCGGGCGTGCCCTGGACGGCGGCCTACGTGGACACCATCGGCGAGCCAACGGCGGACCTGCGCTCAAACGTGGCAGCAGAGGCAAGAGCGAAAATCATCTATGAACGTCTGATCAACGTGACCGACGATCCCGGCGTAAAGGATGCCCTGGCGTTTCTGATGACGCGCGAGGCGGCGCATCAGCTCTCCTTTGAGAAGGCGCTGCAGTCTATCCGTAATAATTTCCCGCCGGGAAAATTGCCGCCAATCGAGGAATTCACCAACAAGTACTACAATATGTCTGAAGGTGGAGAGGTTCGCGGAAGCTGGAACAGCGATAAACATTTCGATTACGTTGAGTCCCCCCAGCCTGCGGTTGACGGCGGCGATGGCAGCGCAAGCGTCACGCTCACAACCGAACAGGCAACCCTGGTCAAGGCGATGTCTGCCCGTACGAAGTCCGATCCACATTCCGACCCGCTGACCGGTGCCGAGCTGGGTGCCGGTAAGACTAAACCGTAATCGGTTTTGCCGGGCAGCCATAAACTGCCCGGCAATTCTCGTGCCCCATCGTTTCAGAGGTACGGACCATGTTCGAACTCGACGCGTTCCATCTGGCCAGAATTCAGTTCGCTTTTACCGTCTCGTTCCATATCCTTTTTCCCGCGATCACCATCGGACTCGCCAGCTATCTGGTCGTGCTGGAGGGGATGTGGCTGCGCACCAAAAACGACGTCTGGCGATCGCTGTATCACTTCTGGCTAAAGATATTTGCCGTTAACTTCGGTATGGGGGTCGTTTCCGGATTGGTCATGGCGTACCAGTTTGGCACCAACTGGAGCGGATTCTCACAGTTCGCGGGCAGTATCACCGGTCCACTCCTCACCTATGAAGTCTTAACCGCTTTCTTCCTGGAAGCCGGTTTCCTGGGTGTAATGATGTTCGGCTGGAATAAGGTTGGCCCGGGCCTGCACTTCTTTTCCACCTGCATGGTCGCGCTCGGCACCTTAATGTCGACCTTCTGGATCCTCGCCTCCAACAGCTGGATGCATACGCCGCAGGGGTTCACCATCGAGAACGGACAGGTCATTCCGCAAGACTGGCTGGCAATCGTCTTTAACCCCTCCTTCCCTTATCGCCTGATTCATATGGCTATTGCCGCGTTTCTGAGCAGCGCGCTGTTTGTCGGCGCGTCGGGTGCCTGGCACCTGCTGCGCGGTAACGATACGCCCGCCATCCGAACCATGTTCTCGATGGCCATGTGGATGGCACTGCTGGTCGCCCCCATCCAGGCGGTGGTGGGCGATATGCACGGCCTGAACACGCTTGAGCATCAGCCCGCCAAAATCGCCGCCATTGAGGGACACTGGGAAAATCCGCCCGGCGAGGCCACCCCACTGCTGCTGTTTGGCCTGCCGGATATGGAGGAGGAACGCACCAAATACGGCCTCGAGATCCCCGCGCTCGGCAGCCTGATCCTGACGCATAGCCTGGATAAACAGGTTCCGGCCCTGAAAGATTTCCCGAAAGAAGATCGCCCAAACTCGACCATCGTTTTCTGGTCGTTCCGCATCATGGTCGGGATGGGGCTGCTGATGATTACCCTCGGTCTGCTCAGCCTCTGGCTACGCTACCGTCACCGGCTTTTCCACTCGCGTCCGTTCCACTGGTTTGCGCTCTGCATGGGGCCAGCGGGTCTGCTGGCGTTGCTCGCCGGCTGGGTGACCACCGAAGTGGGCCGTCAACCGTGGGTGGTCTACGGTTATCTGCGCACGATTGATGCGGTCTCCCTGCACAGTACTCTGCAAATGAGCATCAGCTTGCTGGCCTTCTTCGTTGTCTACTCGTCGGTGTTCGGCGTGGGGTATGTTTACCTCATCAGGTTGATTAAGAAAGGTCCGCAGCCCGTCGATACGCTGACGTCAAACACGTCGGGCACTCCCGCCCGTCCGCTGTCTGCCGCGGAGTCCGTTTCAGAACAGGAGAGAATCTGATGGGCGTTGATATCGCTGTTATCTGGTTTGCCATCATCGTCTTTGCCACGCTGATGTACATCATTATGGATGGCTTTGATTTGGGCATCGGTCTGCTGTTCAACTTCGTGGGCGATGCCAGGGAACGCGATGTGATGGTTAATAGCGTGGCCCCGGTGTGGGACGGTAACGAAACCTGGCTGGTACTCGGCGGCGCGGGATTGTTCGGCGCGTTTCCGCTGGCCTACGCGGTGATTATTGATGCGTTGACCATCCCCCTCACCGCCATGCTCATCGGCCTCATCTTTCGCGGCGTCGCCTTTGAGTTCCGTTTTAAAGCGACGCCCTCACACCGCAAATTCTGGGACTACTCCTTCGCAGGCGGGTCCTTGCTCGCCACCTTCAGCCAGGGGATCGTCGTAGGGGCAGTGATCAATGGCTTTGACGTGGAAGGCCGGCGCTTTGTCGGCTCTGCGCTTGACTGGCTGACGCCCTTCAATCTTTTCTGTGGCATCGGGCTGGTCGTTGCCTATACGCTGCTGGGGACCACCTGGCTCATAATGAAAAGTGAAGGCGCACTGCAAAACCGCATGCGCGAGCTGACGCGCCACGTGCTGCTGGCACTGGTGGTGGTTATTGCGGTGGTCAGCGTCTGGACGCCGCTTGGCTGGCAGTACGTGGCCGACCGCTGGTTTACCTTGCCCAACTTCTTCTGGTTCCTGCCGGTTCCCCTGCTGGTAGGGCTGTTTACGGTGCTGATCTGGCGGCTGACCCGCAACCCGGCCAGCCACTCGCGTCCGTTCCTGCTCACGCTGGGGCTGATCTTCCTCGGTTTTAGCGGCCTGGGTATCAGCCTGTGGCCAAACATTATTCCGCCCCATATCACCCTGTGGGAAGCCGCGGCACCGCCCGCCAGCCAGCTATTTATGCTGGTCGGCACCCTGCTGATCATTCCGGTGATTCTGGTGTACACCGCCTGGAGCTACTACGTCTTCCGGGGCAAAGTGTCGGATACTGAAGGCTATCACTGAGGAACGCTATGACAGACTGGCATACACGGGCCATTATTTATCAAATTGATACCGCACTGTTTTATGATATGAACGGCGATGGTTGTGGAGACATCGCCGGAATTGCGGCCAAGCTGCGTTATATCCGCCGCATGGGCGCGACGGTTATCTGGATCACCCCATTTTACCTCACCCCCTTTCTGGACGAAGGCTACGACGTTAGCGACCATCTGCAGGTGGATCCGCGCTTCGGTAAACTGGCCGATATCATCGCCTTTATCGAACAGGCCCGGGAGCTGGGCATGCAGGTCATAATTGAGCTGCTGATCCAGCATACCTCAGACGCGCATCCGTGGTTCCAGCAGGCCCGCCGAAACCCGGCATCCCCCTATCGTGATTACTACCTCTGGTCGGACAACGACGATGACGACACGCCCCCAATGTTTCCCGGCGTGGAAAAGAGCGTCTGGAGCTGGGACGACGAGGCGGGACAGTACTACCGGCATATGTTTTACCGCCATGAGCCGGATCTGAACCTGACCTCGCCTGCGGTACTTAAAGAGATTGAGAACATCATTCTGTTCTGGCTTAAGCTGGGTGTGTCGGGCTTTCGCCTGGACGCCGCCACCCACCTCACCAGACAGGCAGGAAACGGTGACGAAAAAAAGGGGCTGTGGATCCTGGAGCATATGCGCCGTCTTATTGAGCAACGTAATCCAGACGCGATCCTGCTGGGTGAAGTCGACGTCGACGTCAAGACGTATAAAGACTACTTCGGCAATAACGAACGCCTGAATCTGGTGCTCAATTTCTGGCTCAATAAGTATTTTTACGTCAGCCTGGCGAGGAAAAGCGCCCGTCCGCTGCGTAATGCGGTGAAAAAGATGATCGTCCCGCCCGACTCATGCTGTTTTGCCAACTGGCTGCGCAATCATGACGAGCTGGATCTGGAGGGCATTAGTCAGAAAGATAAGCAGTTTGTCCTTGATACCTTCGCCCCTGACGAAGAGATGAACGTCTATCAGCGCGGGATCCGCCGCCGCCTGGCGCCGATGCTGAATGGCGATCACAAGCGGCTGGCGTTCTGTCACGCCGTGCTCTTTTCCCTGCCGGGTGTCCCGGTGATGCGCTACGGGGATGAGATCGGCATGGGCGACGACCTGGAACTGGAAGAGCGTTACGCCGTTCGTACGCCCATGCAGTGGGCCGGATCGACGGGGGGCGGTTTTTCCGCGGCCAATCCGGAAAAATTTATTGCCCCCATCATCGATCGCGGCCCGTATCGCTATCAGAAAATCAACGTCGCTGATTCGCTGCTTCACCGCAACTCGCTTCTGCACCGAATCATGGATATTGCCAATACCCGCTCAGAGTTCCCCGAAATTGCCGTTGCGCCCTTTCGTCTCATTACCCTCGATCACGACGCGGTGCTGGGGCTGTATTACGAGACCGATGAACGCAGCATCCTGACCTTCGTCAACTTCAGCGACCATCCGGTGAAGTTCGCCGCAAAAGGGATCCGCAATGCCACCTGGACCGCCTGTCTCGCGGACAAACGCTACGACGACGCGCTGGTGTGCGGCAAAACCGTCGAGCTCACTCTTGGCGGCTACGGTTACCGCTGGTTCTGGACCCACCGTAGCGCGCTGCGCTGATTATCTTCTCCCTCGAATTATCAGGCGGGTCAGCATAATCCCCGCCACCGCGAGGGCGCCCAGCGCCACCTTGCCAGGCATACCGGAGGTGACGGACGGGGCTCGGTTCTTCGCCTCGTCTGTAAAACGGCCATGAATTTTGTGCAGATCATTAACCGGCTGGTCAAGATAGTCCCGGCGATCCGGTGCGTTCAGATCGTCGGTCATCTGACCTTCCCAGGCTTTTTTAACCATTAGCCGGTCAAGTAAACCCGGGAAAAGAAATTGCCCGACGATCGACTGAATCGTGCTGCTTCCCACCCACAGTTCCCGTACCGGTTTTTGTGCAACCTTAAAGATGGCGCGGGCGGCGACTTCGGGCTCAAAAACCGGTGGCACCGGGCGCATCGCCCAGGCGAACTTATTCCTCGCCCATTCGAACTGCGGCGTGTTAAGCCCCGGCATCTGAACCATCGAAAGCTGAACCCGGCTGTTTTCATGCATCAGTTCGGTACGCACCGCATCGGTGAAGCCGCGGATCGCCGCTTTGGCGCCACAGTAAGCGGACTGTAAAGGAATGGAACGGTAGGCCAGCGCGGATCCCACCTGGATAATCACGCCTCTGTCGCGGGGCACCATCAGCTCCAGCGCGGCGCGAGTGCCGTTGACAAAGCCGAGGTAGGTCACGTCAGTCACACGACGAAACTCATCCGGCGTAAGGGTGCGAAACGGTGCCAGCACGGCGCCCATGGCATTGTTAACCCACACGTCAATCGCCCCAAGGCGATACTCAATCTCGTTAGCGGCATCCACCACCGCCTTACTGTCGGCGACGTCCGCCTGCACCGCGTGGGCATTGACCCCAAAGCGCTTTAATTCCTCCTGAGTGGAGTGCAGGCTGGCTTCATCGCGGGCGATAAGTCCCACATCGTAGCCCGCCTTTGCAAAGTGCAGTGCCGTGGCTTTTCCCACGCCCGCCGTCCCGCCAGTAATCACTATGACAGCCATACAACCTCCACGTGAATTTACCCGATATTGTCGTCCGACAAGGTTGTTACCAGTTCAGCCAGCGCAAAATGCACCGCTTTTTCCACCACGTCCTGACAGTCACCGGAGAAAAGAACGGTGCGGGTTTTCGTCTCGCCGCAAATATTCCAGCCAAAGCAGACCGTCCCTGCCGCCGTCCCATCGTCGCCCCCTTCAGGGCCTGCGTATCCGCTGATGGCAATGCTGATATCCGCCTGGGCCATATCGCGGATACTGGCGGCCATCTCGCCCACCGTCGGTTCGCTGACGGCGGTATAGCGCGCCAGCGTTTCAGAACGCACGCCGAGGATCCGCGCTTTTGCTTCATCGCTGAACACCACCAGCCCGACATCATAAAAATCGGCGGTGTTCTCTTCTGCGCACAACGCGACCGAGAGCTTTCCCCCCGTACAGGATTCCGCCGTGGTTAAGCGCAGCCCGGCATCGGTTAATTTACTCGCCAGCTTTTTCGTTAATTCACTTACGGTATAATGATCGTCGTGAAAAAGATTGCTCATTTTGCCGCCTCTTATTTCTCAAAAGGAATGATTGAAATATGCCCATTACGTTCGAATATGGCATATTTGATTTCACTCATTTTTGTAATGCCATTATTCTGACGCGCTGACACCAGAATATCATCACAGGATACGTCGACTTTTTTGAGTTTATCCGCTAACGGCACGCCATTCTCTACCAGAATGACGGGATTACCATCCAGAATATTTTCCACCGGGGAAAAATATTTCTTCATCAACCCAAAGAGAATATCCACTACCACCAGCGTGGTAATCGTTATCATCGCCCCGGTGACAGAAAAGTCCTGCCCCAGAAGCGCCTGCTGCGTGGCTTCACTAATAATTAACAGTAGAATAAGGTCAAAGCTGGTCATCTGTAGCAGCGCGCGTCGCCCCGCCACTTTAAATACCACCACGAGAAACAGATAAATCGCCAGCGCACGAAAGACCATATCCATATCAGCCTCCTACGGGTAAATAAATTGCCAGACGGTGATCTCCGGCTCGTTGTTTGCGCGGATGACAGTATTCCACTTACCGGCCCGGGTCGGGGTCGTGAAGTACAACACGGAGAACCTGTCTGACTTCTGGAGCGTGTCATAGACGAAATAAAGGGTTTTCCCACGGCTATACATTCTGTCCGGCTGCGGCCAGACGCTGCCGGGTTCGTAAACGTCGCTGCGCTCGCTGGTGATGCTGAGCGTGAAGTGACCCGCCGTTTTCACCGGAAACGTAAATTGCATCCTTGACTCGGTCTCCCGACGGCCAAAGCGTTCATAGTGAATGGTCAGAGATTTAGCAGAATTGGTCCTGGACGTGTCGCTCACCATGCCGCTGGAAAACAGACCGGCCATCGCTGCGATGATAATACCTAAAAGCAGCGCAAAACCCACCTGGCGAAATGCATATTCAAACCTGAGCAAGCGATAACTCTCATCTATCCCGGGTAACTTTTCATTTTCACGCTTCATGGTTGTCGTCACCGTTTCGCTTATTTTATGAGTGTTTTGATTTCAAAAGAGATTGTTTTTAAGACTTATCACATTTGCCACATAAAGGAATAGCAACAATACTTAATAAGTCAAGACACCCAAAAATGAAGGATATCAGATGAAATTATCACTTATTTCCGCTTTTTTGATATTTTTGGTTCCATCAGCATGGGCAGATAATAACGGCGGGTTACAAAAAGGTGACGCGCCGCCCCCGCCTCACGCGCTGGATAGCGGATATCGTGGAACCGATGATGCGCGTATTATGACCATCGATCAGGCAAAACAAATGCATGACGGTGCGACAATTTCATTACGCGGTAATCTTATTGACGGTAGCGGCGATAAGTTTGTATTCCAGGATAAAACCGGAAAAATCGACGTTATTATTCCCCAGGCAGTCTTCGACGGCAGAACGGTAAAACCCGACCAGATGATCAGTATCAACGGTTCGCTTGATAAAAAATCATCTCCTGCCGTCGTCCGTGTTGATCGTTTGCAGAAATAATTCAGCGAAGCGTTAACGCTGCAACTATCCATCAAATCTCACCCCTTGGCTTAAGGAGTCAGCTATGAGTGATACTACACAACGTACGAACGCTTACCCGCAACCCCCGTTCCCGGAACAGCCGCAAACGCCGCCGGGACTGGCATCAGAGATGCAACCTGTACCCGATCATGGGGAAAAAAGCTACAAAGGGCATGGCCGCCTTACCGGCAAAAAAGCGCTGATCACCGGGGGTGACTCCGGGATAGGTCGCGCGGTGGCTATCGCCTATGCCCGTGAAGGGGCTGACGTTGCCATCAACTATTTGCCTGAAGAGGAAAAAGACGCCGCAGAGGTGATCGCGCTGATCAAAGCGGAAGGACGCAAAGCCATCGCGCTGCCGGGGGATATCCGGGATGAAACCTTCTGTCAGAATCTGGTCGAGGAAGCCGTCTCGAAGCTGGGTGGCCTGGATATTCTGATCAATAACGCGGGCCGTCAGCAGTACCGGGAGTCTCTGGAAGAGCTCACCACCGAAGACTTTGACGCGACGTTTAAAACCAACGTTTATGCCCCCTTCTGGATCACCAAGGCGGCGCTGCGCCATCTGAAGGCGTCGTCCGTTATCATTAACACCTCCTCGGTTCAGGCAGTGAAGCCCAGCCCCGTGCTGCTGGACTACGCCCAGACGAAAGCCTGTCTGGCCGTATTTACTAAATCCTTAGCCAAACAGCTGGGCCCAAAAGGCATTCGCGTCAACGCGGTGGCGCCTGGACCGTACTGGACGGTACTGCAGTCAAGCGGCGGTCAGCCAATGGAAAAAGTGAAGGAGTTTGGCGGCGATACGCCACTGGGGCGTCCGGGTCAGCCGGTAGAAATTGCTCCGCTGTACGTCACGCTGGCCTCGGATGCGTGTTCCTATACGTCCGGTCAGGTGTGGTGTTCTGACGGCGGGGATGGCGTGATCTAATGGGTTACTGATGTAACCCCTCAGCAATGAGCAATAAATGAACAAGGACGTTCGCCTGCAGCCCCTCCTGAAAAACATGTTGTAACTCAAACAGATCAAATGTTAAAAATATTTTGCTATCAGGTTATCAAAATTAAACAACTTAACTTGTCACCCGCATCGCTCTGTTTTTAACATCGCCTATGGAAAAAAATGGTCTGTTCAGTCAGCGCATACGCTTGCGCCATTTGCATACATTTGTGGCCGTCGCTCAACAGGGAACGCTGGGGCGAGCGGCTGAAACCCTTAATCTGAGCCAGCCTGCGCTCTCAAAAACCCTTAACGAGCTGGAACAGCTCACCGGCGCCCGTCTTTTCGATCGCGGTCGGTTGGGCGCACAGCTTACCCTTGTGGGCGAACAATTCCTGACGCACGCCGTTAAGGTGCTGGATGCGCTCAACACCGCAGGCCAGTCCCTGCACAGAAAAGAAGAGCACACCAGTGACGTGGTACGTGTGGGTGCCTTGCCTACCGCGGCGCTGGGCATTTTGCCGCCCGTGATTGGTCAATTCCACAAGCAGCAACGGCATACCACGATTCAGGTTGCCACCATGAATAACACCATGCTGCTCGCGGGGCTCAAATCGGGGGAACTGGATCTGGGTATCGGTCGTATGTCTGACCCTGAACTGATGGGCGGTCTCAATTACGAACTGCTGTTTCTGGAATCCCTGAAGCTGGTGGTGCGTCCCGACCATCCTTTACTGCAGGATACCGTGACGTTAAGCCGCGTCATGGAATGGCCCGTGGTGGTCTGCCCGAAAGGCACCGTCCCGCGCCAGGCCGCCGAAAACTTGCTGCAAATGCAGGGATGTACACTACCCTCAGGGTGTATCGAAACGCTGTCGGCCTCGCTGTCACGCCAGCTCACCCTCGATTATGACTACGTCTGGTTCGTTCCCTCCGGTGCGGTAAAAGATGATTTGCGTCAGGGAACCCTGACCGCTCTGCCGGTGACCGCCCCGGGTGCCGGTGAACCTATCGGCATTTTAACCCGCGTAGACACGCCGCTCTCAACGGGTGCGCAGACGCTGCTGAGCGCCATCCGTAAATCCATGCCGGTGTGAATTCTTCCCTTCACCCTAACCCTCTCCCCAACGGGGCGAGGGATCTGTCCTGTGCGCTAATCAAATAATGCGGAATGATTCATTAACAATTGCGTAAAACAATTTAACAGTTTTATCATAGCCACGAATTCACCAAATGGTTCGTAAATCTTTTGATAAAGATGAATTCACCCGTGTTAATCATTATTCCCGCCGATTTTATTACCCAACTGGTACACCCGGCATAGCGGCGGGATCTAAGGAGACAGAAATGGCATTTGGCAGCGCGCCACGTGGGATACCGCGTATCCTGCAGTGGCTTCTTGCCGGACTGATGTTGCTCATCGGTCTGGCCGTCGGCGGGCTGGGGTTTAAGCTCGCCACCGTGGGCGGAAGTTGTTACTTCCTGATAATGGGCGTGGTAATGGTGATTGCCGCGATCCTGATTTTCCTCAATCGCACCAGCGGGATTGTCCTTTACAGCATCGCGTTTATTGCCTCGCTGGTCTGGGCGGTAAGCGATGCGGGCTGGGATTTCTGGCCGCTCTTCTCCCGCCTGTTTACCTTCGCCGTACTGGCTTTCCTTTGTGCCATCGTCTGGCCTTACCTGCGTGGAGCAAACCACAATTCCCCCAACAAGGCGCCTGCTTTTGGCGTTGCGGCGGTCCTGGCCGTGGCGATGCTGGTTAGCCTTGGCTGGATGTTTAAGCCCCAGACTCTCGTGGCGGCGAATGAACCCGTTCCGGTTAAACCCGTCGCACCCGGTGAGCAGCAAAAGAACTGGGCGCACTGGGGCAACACCACACACGGTGACCGCTTCGCCGCACTGGATCAAATTAACAAGCAAAACGTCAGCGAACTGAAAGTCGCCTGGGTTGCCCATACCGGCGATATTCCACAGAGCAACGGCTCTGGCGCGGAAGACCAAAACACGCCTTTACAGATTGGCGATACGCTGTACGTTTGTACCCCGTACAGTAAAGTGCTGGCGCTGGACGTGGACTCCGGGAAAGAAAAATGGCGCTACGATTCTAAAGCCACCGCGCCTAACTGGCAGCGCTGCCGCGGTCTGGGCTATTTTGAAGACCACCAGAACGTGACAACGTCACAGGAAACCGCGCAGCCTGCCGCATGCCCTCGCCGTCTGTTCCTGCCGACCACCGATGCCCGCCTGATTGCCATCAATGCGGATAATGGCAAGGTCTGCGAAGATTTTGGCGACCACGGCACCGTGGATCTGAGCATCGGTATGGGTGAGATCAAGCCGGGATATTATCAGCAGACCTCCACGCCGCTGGTCGCCGGGAACGTGGTCGTCGTCGGCGGTCGCGTCGCGGATAACTTCTCCACCGGCGAACCCCCGGGCGTGGTACGTGCGTATGACGTTCACACCGGTAAGCTGGCCTGGGCGTGGGATCCGGGTAATCCGAACCTGACCGGCCTGCCGCCGGAAGGACAGACCTACACCCGCGGTACGCCAAATGTCTGGTCGGCCATGTCTTACGACGCCAAACTGAACCTGATTTATCTGCCAACCGGCAACGCCACCCCGGATTTCTGGGCGGGTGAGCGTACCGCGCTGGACGATAAATACAGCTCTTCTATCGTCGCCGTTGATGCCACCACCGGCCAGGTGCGCTGGCATTTCCAGACCACCCACCACGATCTGTGGGACTTCGACCTGCCTTCCCAGCCGCTGCTGTATGACCTGCCTGACGGCAAAGGCGGCACCACGCCTGTACTGGTGCAGACCAGCAAGCAGGGCATGATCTTTATGCTCAACCGCGAAACCGGTAAGCCGGTCGCGAAGGTAGAAGAGCGTCCGGTACCGGCTGGTAACGTTGAAGGTGAACGCTACTCACCCACCCAGCCGTATTCCGTCGGCATGCCGATGATTGGCAACCAGACGCTGACTGAATCCGACATGTGGGGCGCGACGCCTGTCGACCTGCTGCTGTGCCGTATTCAGTTTAAAGAGATGCGTCATCAGGGTGTCTTCACCCCGCCGGGTCTTGACCGTTCCCTGCAGTTCCCTGGCTCGCTGGGCGGAATGAACTGGGGCAGCGTCTCGGTTGACCCGAACAACAGCCTGATGTTCGTCAACGATATGCGCCTCGGACTGGCAAACTACATGGTGCCGCGCGCTAACGTGGCGAAAGACGCCAGCGGCATTGAGATGGGCATCGTCCCGATGGACGGCACGCCGTTCGGCGCAATGCGTGAACGTTTCCTGTCACCGCTCGGCATTCCGTGCCAGAAACCGCCGTTCGGCACCATGTCCGCGGTCGATCTGAAATCCGGCAAACTGGTGTGGCAGGTGCCTGTCGGTACGGTGGAAGACACCGGCCCTCTGGGCATTCGCATGCACATGCCTATCCCAATCGGGATGCCAACGCTGGGCGCGTCGCTCTCAACCCAGTCCGGCCTGCTGTTCTTCGCCGGTACTCAGGATTTCTACCTGCGTGCGTTTGATACCGCCACCGGGAAAGAGATCTGGAAAGACCGACTGCCGGTTGGCAGCCAGTCCGGCCCGATGACTTACGTCTCACCGAAAACCGGTAAACAGTACATCATCATTAACGCCGGGGGCGCTCGCCAGTCACCAGATCGCGGTGATTACGTTATCGCATACGCGTTACCTGATAAGAAATAAGCTGTGAAAAAGGGACCGAAGGGTCCCTTTTTTTTGTAGGTCGATTTTGTAGGTCGGGTAAGCGAAGCGCCACCCGACATTGCTGGCGACTCAGAACGTCTCCCAGTTATCTCCGGAAACCGTCGCCGCCGGGCGCAACGGCGTGTTCTTCGCCACTGGCACAGACGTCACCGCGCGGCCAGGCTTCGCGCCGCTTAAACGAAATGCCCCCACAGCCTCGGTCAGACGAGCGCCCTGTTCTTCCAGGGATGCCGCGGCTGCAGATGCTTCTTCCACCAGCGAGGCGTTCTGCTGGGTCACTTTATCCATCTCCGAAATCGCCTGGCTGACCTGCACAATACCGCGGCTCTGCTCATCCGATGCGGCGGCAATTTCCAGCATGATGTCGGTCACGCGCTTAACCGCGTCGACGATTTCATTCATGGTGTTACCCGCAGCCACCACCTCACCCGACCCCTGATCGATAAGGGAAACCGACTCATTGATCAGGCTTTCGATCTCTTTTGCCGCGTTGGCGCTACGGCTTGCCAGCGTACGCACTTCACTGGCTACCACCGCAAATCCACGCCCCTGTTCACCCGCGCGCGCCGCTTCTACCGCCGCGTTCAGTGCCAGAATATTGGTCTGGAAAGCAATGCTGTTAATCACGGCGGTAATCTCAGAGATCTTCTTCGAACTGCTGGAGATGTTGCCCATCGTTTTGACCACGCCGGAGACCATCTGGCCGCCACGGCTGGCTTTTCCGGAGGCATCTTCCGCCAGCTTGCTGGCATGATGCGCGTTATCAGCGTTCTGTTTCACCGTGGCGGTTAACTGTTCCATGCTCGCGGCGGTCTGCTCAATGGCCGCGGCCTGCTGCTCGGTGCGCGAAGAGAGGTCAGTATTACCGGCAGAAATCTCGCTGGTTCCGCGATAGATCTCCTCCGCGCCCTGACGCACGGTGCCAACCGTTGTTTCGAGGGAGTGCTGCATGGTTTGCAGATCGCGCGTCAGACGGCCAATTTCGCTGCGTCCGGCCACATCGTCCGGCATCGTCAGGTCACCTTTTGCAATATTCTCGATACGTTTCGCGGCACGCTGTAGCGGATGAATGACCGTGCGGCGCAGCACAACGAAGGTCATCGCGGTCAATACCAGCGCCAGCACAAACGCGCCCACCATAAACATCAGCCCCAGCTGCGTGCGGCTGTGCGCCTGCGCCGTTAGCGCATTGGCACGGTCGGTGCGGATCTTAATCGCCTTCAGCAGCACGGCATTGTAAGCGTCATCCAGCGGGCGCGCGGTTTCATTTTCGTGGTTGATGATCGCTTCGAACATGCCGTTTTTGGCAAATTTGACCATCGGCTGCATGCCCGCGATATAGGCGTCGTAGCGCGCTTTCAGGTCAGCATCCAGCGCTTCGTCTTCAGCGGTACGCACGGAGCGATTCATATACGCGTTAAAGCTATCCTGGGACTGCTTGATACGCGTTTCCGCCTCGCTGATATTCTGCTTCATCGCATCCATCTCTGCGATACGGCTTGCCGCGCCGGCGTGGATCAGATTGATACGCGCGGTGCGCAGATGGTTTGAGCTGTTCGACAGCCCCATACGCACCTGAATCTCTGATGTGACATCCTGCAGATCGTTATCGGCCTGCAGCAGGAAATATCCCGCCAGACCCGAGCTCAAGGCAAACAGCAAAATAATGCCACCGAGAATGGAGGAAAACAGCGGAACCAGCCTGATGTGATGCAAGAAGCCCAGCTTACGCTGCGCCTGCATCGAAGTAGTGTTGTCCATGACCGTCGACTCTCTTATAGGTAAGATGCGTAAAAACACGCCTGTTAGATAGTCATCGGCACGGCAGAGATTTAGATTACGGCTAAAAACGCCGCACTGGTCACACTTTAGAGAAGATTATTAAAGAAATGCCAGCGGCTAAAAACCGCTGGCAGAAGAGTTACTTGTCGCCGAAATGAATAACGGTACGGATAGATTTTCCGTCGTGCATCAGATCAAACGCTTCGTTGATCTGCTCTAGCGGCAAACGGTGAGTAATGAACGGATCGAGCTGAATCTTACCGACCATAGCATCTTCAACCATCCCCGGAAGCTGGGTACGGCCCTTCACGCCGCCAAACGCGGAGCCGCGCCACACGCGTCCGGTGACCAGCTGGAATGGACGGGTTTTAATCTCCTGACCCGCGCCGGCCACACCAATAATGATGCTCTCGCCCCAGCCTTTGTGGCAGCATTCCAGCGCGGAACGCATGACGTTAACGTTGCCGATACACTCAAAGCTGAAGTCCACGCCGCCGTCGGTCATCTCAACAATGACATCCTGAATCGGTTTTTCGTGATCTTTCGGGTTAACGAAATCGGTCGCGCCCATTTCACCCGCCAGTTTGAATTTCTCCGGGTTAGTATCGACCGCAATAATACGCCCGGCCTTCGCCTGCACCGCGCCCTGAATCACCGCCAGACCAATGCCGCCGAGACCGAACACCGCCACGGTATCCCCCTCTTTGACTTTTGCCGTGTTATGGACCGCGCCAATGCCGGTCGTCACGCCGCAGCCCAGCAGGCAGACTTTATCCAGCGGCGCCTGCGGGTTCACCTTCGCCAGAGAGATCTCCGCGCAAACGGTATACTCGCTGAAGGTGCTGGTGCCCATGTAGTGGTAAATCGGCTCGCCGTTATAAGAGAAACGGGTCGTCCCGTCCGGCATCAGCCCTTTTCCCTGCGTGGCGCGGACGGCCTGGCAGAGGTTGGTCTTGCCGGATTTACAGAACTTACACTCGCCGCATTCCGCCGTGTACAGCGGGATAACGTGATCGCCAGGCTTCAGGCTGGTCACGCCCTCGCCCACCTCCACAACGATCCCGCCGCCTTCGTGTCCCAGTACCGCCGGGAAAACACCTTCCGGATCGTCGCCGGACAGCGTGAACGCATCGGTATGGCAAACGCCGGTATGGGTAATTTTGATCAGCACTTCGCCTTTTTTCGGTGGTGCGACGTCGATTTCAACGATTTTCAGCGGCTGGCCGGGGCCAAATGCAACAGCAGCGCGAGATTTCATAGGTCTTCCCTTTTTGTCAGGTGTGTGGGTTTATTTTAGATAAGAGCGCAGCAAATGGCCGACTTCTGCCATGCGCACGGCTCGCTGATCCGGCGTTGTCTCTCCCGTCACCAGCTCATCTTTGAGATGAATTTCTACCATTTCGCCCATCAGGCCATTGGCAGCACCGCGCACGGCCGCAATTTGCTGCAGGATAGCCAGACAGGGATCGCCCGACTCCAGTGCGCGTTCAAGGGCATCGACTTGGCCCCGAATGCGACGGACGCGAGTAAGAATACGTTTTTTATCTTCGGGTGAATGCGGCATACGCCCTCCTGATACTATAGGGGGGTATGGTATCAATGAAATCAACTTTTTGTAAACATGAAGTTTTATAGGGTTATTGCATGGGTTTATGCGATATGGGTAAAAGACCATATTATGACAAATGACGAATCAGGATGAGTGCTCCTCGGTATGCGAAATAACTACCACAACAAGGCGCTCTTAAAACTTATTTATGTCGATGTATTATCGGCAACATTCTCACCAGCGTGTTATCACGAACGAAGTAATGATGAAATAATGCGGCCAGAGCATGGAAACCGACAAGAAAATACCCGGCATTTGCAATAAACTCATGCACTTCTTTGAGGGTATGCTGTGCATCTGTATTAAGATAGGTGGCTATAGGCATTTTTATTCCAAAAAAGGACCATTCAATCTGCCCAAAGTAAAGCGATGCAATCCCCAGCAACGGTAACAGGAGAAACATTAAATACAACAATCCGTGTATTATTTTTGACGCCACAATTTGCCAGCGTGGTGGTGGTGGTATAATTTCAGGGTCGCGATGTGTCATTTTCAGGACAACCCGGATAACCATTAGCAACATAACGCTAAAGCCCGCAGTATAGTGCACTATCGCCATAGTTACACGGATCGGGCTACCCTTAACCGCCAGCCCTTTTAACTCCATAGCTGCATAGGCGATAATAATGGCTACAAATACAAGCCAGTGCAATGCGATCTGACTGCTGGCGTAATTTCTGTTCATTGCTCAATCCTTTTTTTCGAGTATACGCCAGTATGTGTTGTTTATTCTTAAGAATACCTTAATTTCATTCACGACTTACAACATAAGAAAAAAACTTTCTTAAGGTTGTCATAATATTAATCGCTCATATTGAAGAGACTCATATGAGAGGTCTCATGATGCGAATAATGCCCCCCTACACTCTTAAATGGCTTCACGGTGAACACGAACAGAATGATATTTCAGCGTTAATCCGTGAAAACTATCAGCAGGTTTATCAGGCTTCGATTTCCCGTTGCATGCCATGGCTTATTGGCCTTTACGATGCAAATGGTGAACTTAAGGCTGCCAGTGGCGTACATATCGCCTCTCAGGGATCTCTTTATCTGGAAAAATATCTCGATAGCCCCATTGAGGTAACGCTTTCGTCACGGCTGTCGCAATCTGTTTCTCGCGCCGCAATTGTCGAAATTGGAAATTTTGCAGCGAGGGATGGTGCAAGTGCACGAATCATGTTTGCAGCGCTCTGCCAGGTCCTTACTGAGTATCAATTTTCATGGATCGTGTTTACCGGTACGAAAAAAATTCGCAATACCTTTCATCGACTTAATTTGAATCCCATCCTCATCATGCCGGCCAATCCCGCTCGCCTTGGGAATGATGCACATGAATGGGGAAAATACTATCAATATGACCCACAAATTATGGCCGGTGAACTGGCTGGCGGTCATTCTGCGCTAACTCAGGGCAGTCTATTGATGAAGTTAATAAACACTTTACCCGAGGCTCCATGGACTAATCTGTCGGGAGAACATCATGTTTCTTAACGCACTGAAACAGCAAGCTCTTCAATACCCTGATCAAACTGCTCTTAGGGGTGAAACAACGTTATGGAGCTGGAAGCAATATTTAGAGGCAGTCGTAAACGCCGCATCGTTGCTCCACGCCCTGGGGATTAGAAGGCTGGCGCTTGAGCTTGATAATAGTCCGGAGTGGGCCATTATCGATCTTGCCTGTATATCTGTCGGGATCGTCATTGTACCCATTCCTCCCTTTTTCTCGGAAACGCAAAAAGAATGGGTGCGTGCTTCAGCGTCGATTGATGCGCAAATTGGTGGTGAGAGTATGTCTGGATGGCACAGACATGATTTCCCATTCGGTAAGCTGCAGGTTAGACAGTCAACTGCCCCAACGTCGTTGCCTGTGGGGACATCCAAGATTACCTTTACCTCGGGAACCACCGGTGAACCTAAAGGCGTGTGCCTGAGTCAGAAGGGAATGTTATGGACCGCGCAAACACTCGCTACCGCTCTGCGTCCAATCGCACCGGAGAAACATCTTGTCAGCCTGCCGCTCAGCATTCTGCTCGAGAATTTGTGCGGAATCTATATCCCATTATTAATGGGTGCAGAAACAGTGATATTACCCACGGCTCAGACAGGCTTTGAGGGTTCAAGTCAATTTAACCCCAAACGTTTTTTACAGGCCTTAATGACATGGCAACCTGAAAGCCTGGTTCTTGTACCTGAAATATTACGGGTGTTAGTCCATCTGCATCAGGTGGCGCCTGAAAGTACACGTTCTCTGCGCTTCGTGGCCGTGGGTGGCGGGAAAATTCCGACGCCGTTAATGGAACTGGCAGCAAATGCAGGCTTACCCGTTTTTGAAGGCTATGGGTTATCAGAGTGCGGTTCTGTTGTCGCTCTTAATTTGCCTGGTTCTTCCAAAAAGAGCAGCGTTGGCAAACCTCTGCCAGGTATAAACGTTACCGTTGATCCCTTACAGCAACTACACGTAACGAGTCCAGCCAATGCCCTGGGGTATCTCGGGGAGGAATCACAAAATACAACGGTTCCTACTGGCGACCTTGCAAGCGTTGATGATGATGGATTTATTCATATTATTGGCCGTTTAAAAAACGTTCAGATAAACGCATACGGTCGCAATTTTTCTCCAGAATGGCCTGAAGCAGAAGCGATGGCATGCCCTGCTGTGCGCCGTGTAGTCATTTTTGGTGATGGTTTAACACGTAACGTTGCGCTTGTTGATGCTTTTGAAGGACAAAAGGAGCTGGCGCGTCAACAGTTAATGCGTATCTCCGCGCATCTTCCAGACTACGCGCAATTTCACCGATTGCTGTTTACGTCCGAAATATCTTCTCCCGAAATGATTACCGCAAATGGTCGCCCTAAACGAAGCGCCATCTGGCAGTCCCTGAAACATATTATTCTCACCTGCAGCCAGGAGGAAGACGCATGAGCTTTTATCAGGAATTACAGAATCAGACCGCTGTAGAACGTCAACGTTTACTTGATTCACCTGTTATTGCGCGTTGCCAGACAGGCGATATCTCGGCGGAGATGTATATCGCGTTTTTGACACAGGCTTATTATCACGTCAGTCATACCGTTCCGCTACTAATGTGTGCTGGCAGCTGCCTTCCTGCCTCTCACGAAGCCGTACGTGGCGCAATCGCTGAATATATTGATGAGGAATATGGGCATCAGGAGTGGATCCTCAATGATATTCGTGCATGTGGGGGGAATCCTGAGGCAGTAAGAAATGGTATGCCGGGCCTGCCCATCGAAATGATGATCGCTTACCTCTACTACCGAATTGAGCGGGTAAACCCGATGAGCATATTTGGCATGGTGCTCGTGCTGGAAGGCACTAGTGTGTCAATTGCAACAGCTGTTGCGGCTCAGCTGGAAAATACTCTGGCGCTGCCTGAGCAGGCAACCACCTACCTGCGTTCTCACGGAGAACTCGATCAGGGCCATCTGCAATTCTTTGCGTCCCTCATGGATTCAATCACTGACAAGTGCGATCAGGAGGCCATTATCCACACGGCTCGTCGTATTTATCATCTCTACGGACAGATGCTTGACCAACTGGGAGATAACGTCCATGAATCTGCTTAATAAAACCGTTCTGCTAACCGGTGCCAGCGGAGGAATCGGTCAGGCGCTGGCGCGAGAGCTGGCGCATAAAGGCGCGAGACTCTATCTCGTAGGGCGTAATGAAAAGGCAATGTCGCTTTTAAAGAATGCCATTCCTCACCCGGAGCGACACAATATCGCCCTAATGCGCAGCTATTCCGACGAAGAGATATTAGGGCTGGCGAACAGTCTGTCTCAGAATGGTGGGTTGGACATTCTCATCAATAACGCAGGAAGCAGTCGCTTTGCATTGCTTGAACAGCAATCATTCGACGATATTCGTGAACAGATCCGAACCAATATCGAGATTCCTGCCCTTCTGACCCGGGCCTTGCTGGATAAAATGAACAGACCTGGCATCGTGCTTAATATTGGTTCAATTTTTGGGGAAATAGGGCATCCGGCGTGGAGTGTATACAGCGCAACCAAGGCTGCGACACACCGTTTTTCCGAAGCACTTGGTCGGGAATTGCAGGGAAGCGGTATTACCGTTTTGTATGCCGCTCCACGCGCAACAAAAACCACGCTCAACAGCGAACAGGTTTACGCCCTTAACCAGAAACTCGGTAATAACAACGATTCGCCGATTTATGTCGCATCCCAGCTTGCACGGCTTCTTGAAACGGAGCAGAAACGGTATCGCTTTGGAATTATGGAGCGTCTGTTCGTCAAAATTAATGCCTGGTTTCCTCACGTCGTCGACGGAGCATTAGCAAAAAAATTACCTGTCATTCAGGAATTCGCCAGAAAATCGTTAAAAGGAGAACACAAATGAGAAAACTGTATGCTCTATTTCTTGTTGCAGCAGTTCCGACTGTAGCACTGGCGGACACCCCCCTCGAGGAATTACAACACGATTGGTCTGTGTGCCAGTATCAAACTCTGGAAGCCAAAAAAGAGAACTGCTTTAGTTCACTTAGTCAGAAAGCGCATCAGGCAAGTCAGATGAAAAACAACTCAAGCGCACCACTGTTAATTTGGTCTGCAATCATTGATAGCAGCTGGGCTGGCGCAAAAGGTGGTCTGGGAGCATTGAGCCTTGTTAAACAAGCCCGCACTAACCTGGAGAAAGCGATTGAAATTGAACCTAACGCGCTTCAGGGATCGGCCTGGACAAGCCTGGGGGCTCTTTATTATCAGGTTCCCGGCTGGCCAATCGGTTTTGGTGATAAAGACAAAGCTGATGAAATGTTGAAAAAAGCGCTGGCCATCAACCCTGACGGTATAGACCCTAACTATTTCTACGGCGATTACCTTCTAAAAGAGAAAAGAACGGATGAAGCCAGGCGTTTTCTAACCAAAGCACTGAAAGCACCGGCTCGCCCAGGGCGCGAAATCGCTGACAACGGACGCCGTCGTGATATTGAAAGGGATTTGCAAAGCATTCCATAAAACACTTTCGCAGAAAATTACTGGATGCCGTTCGATAATTGACGTCAGAACGGCATACCAGCGACTAACATTCTTTCCGAAACAGGGTCATGTCAATATCAAGAACGCCTCTCTCATTCCTAATCAAATCCTGCGAAACCCTGTTACAAATAAAAATCGCAAGATCGGTCAGGATCCTGCCCGACCGCGCAGGCAAGGACGATACGCTGTCGAGCGTCACACTGGCTCGCTGGATACGATCTCCAACATCAATTTTGTCCACGAGGTGCCGGAACACGCGCTGCAAACGGATATCTATCTGCCGTTAAATTAAGACGGATGACTTCCCCCGCCATCAGCTGAACGTCTTACCGCCTGCGCCAGTTTATGCAGCTCCTCCTTAAGCCAGCGGGTCGCCCCCCGCTGGCCGCTGCGTTTATGCGAGTAAATTTTCGCTTCAAACGCGCGGATTGAAAACGGTAAAGCAAATATCCTGAGATCCGCAGCCGCGACCAGCTTCTCAGCCGCAAACCGCGGGATCGCCATCAGCAGATCGCTTTGTGCAACGATAAACGGGGCGCTGAGCATCGACGGCGTTTTGATCGCTATGTGCCGGGTATAGCCCAACTGCTCAAGCCGCAAATCCAGAACCCCTTGTTTCTCATTCCAGGGCGTGACCACCAGATGTCGGGCCGCGAGATAATCCTCCAGCGTCAGCCGTGTCCGGCTGGCGTTACTGATGACCACATACTCATCTTCGAACCAGCCTATCTCCTCCAGTTCCGGATGACGAATATCCTCCGAGGTACTGAACCCGAGCGCCAGATCCACTTCCCCGGCTAATAGCTCCGTCAGCGCCGGGCTGTGGGGCAAATAACGCAATTCAAAACGCAAACCAGGGGCAGCATGCTGCAAGGTGTGCATCAGGGTCGGAAAAACGCAAAGCGCGGTAAAATCCGTAATCGCAATGTGTAAGCTCTCGGTACTGCTGGGGGCGTCAAACTCCGGCTGCGGGGTCAGCTCATGATTCAGGAATGACAGTGCGGAAGCGATGGAAGGTGCGAGCTGAGAAGCATACACGCTGGGGGACATACGATGCCCTTCCCGAAAAAAGAGCGGATCGTTCAGCGTCGCGCGCAGACGCGAAAGCGCATGGCTCAGTGCCGATGTGCTCATCGCCAGCTCATCGGCTGCCAGACGAACAGAACGATGGCGGTAAATCGCGTCGAAAACGGGCAACAGGTTTAAATCAAGACGTCGTAAAGCCGGATGCATAATATTCATCATTTGTTGATTTCATTGCACTTAATTCTTCGGACAATACTCCGTATGCTTAACGCCATCAATCGCGAAACAGACAAAAAGCAGGAATAACAATGAGCATTATCCTTCGTCAGGCTCGTCCCGAAGATGCCGCGACCATTTACGCCATGATCTACGAGCTGGCAGTCTATGAAAAAGCGCCGGAAGAAGTGGTTACCACGCCAGAGGAGATCCGTGAAACGCTCTTTGGCGCGGGAAGTCACACCGAAGCGTTGATCGCTGAGTATGAAGGCAACATCATCGGCTATGCCGTGTTCTTTACCAGCTATTCAACCTGGCTCGGACGCAACGGGATCTATATGGAAGACCTGTACGTTTCCCCGGAGTATCGCGGTAAAGGCGCGGGAAGAGCGTTACTGAAACATATCGCGCAACTCGCGGTAAAGCGGCAGTGTGGTCGCCTGGAATGGAGCGTTCTGGACTGGAACCAGCCCGCCATTGATTTTTACCTGAGCATTGGCGCGCTGCCGCAGTCTGAATGGGTGCGCTATCGCCTTGATGGCGACGCGCTGCTGAGTTTTGCCGAATAACAACGTCTCTCTGTGCGAGTCCTTTCGCACAGAGATATATCCGAAAACAGCCCTGCCAGGTGCCGAAATTAACCTTTCGTCTCTCATATCTGCAAAGAGCGGCTATCCTTTAATTATCAACACAAGGAGGCAAAGATGTCTGATTTCGGTACTGATAAAAACACCCAGTTTGCTGAAGATAAAGCAAAAAATAAGCTCGATGAAATTGCAGGTTCTGCACAGCAGCAGTTTGGTGAATTCGTCGATTCACCAAAGCACCAGGTAAAAGGCGCGGCTAAAAAATATGCCGCGCAGGCCAGCGATGCGGTTTCTGATGTAACAGAAGCGGTCAGAAATAACCCGCTAACCGGCCTTATCGCCGCCGGTGCCGTCGGTATTGTTCTCGGCCTGCTACTGGGTCGTAAATAATCAAGGCCCTTCGGGGCTTTATTTTTTAGCTAAACTGTCTTACCATGCGATCTAATTCCTCCTCCTTCACAGCCCGTGAGAGATAATATCCCTGAAAGTTTTTCACGCCCAGTTCGACTAATTTTTCAAATTTCTCTTCACTGTCCACCCCTTCAGCAATGCAGTCCGTTCCGGTCATGTCGCTGTATATCTGAATCGCTTTAATCAGATTATAATCGTTGTCGTTCGCCACAAAATGCTCAACGATGTCGCGGTCCAGTTTCAACCCGTCAAAATGCACCTGCCTGACAGGAAACATGGTGTGATGGTTAGAGAAGCAGTCATCCAGAAACAGTCTGCACCCGGTATTACGCAGATGCCGCATGGTTTCAGGGATCTTCTTGTCTTTGGTCACATCGATATCTTCTGCAAATTCAAAGACAAGCTTTTCCGCCCACTGGGGTTTGAGCAACATGCCGATGGCTTTCCGGGCCATCTCCGGCAACGCTTTTCCGGAAGCGAGACGAGGCGGAATATTGACTGAAAAATAGAATTTCCCATTATATTTATTAATCCCGGACACGGCAGCGTGGATCACCAGGGCCGTTATTTTTAACCATATCTCGTGATTTGAAATGTCATTAAGAAAACAGGCAGGCTTGACTATTTTGCCGTTTTTATTCCAGCGGATCAGTATCTCAAAGCCCACCCCTTTTTTGTCGCGATCGGTAATGATCTGGTAGGCCGGGAAGATTTCCCTTTTCACCAGAGCATTAAATATATCTGCTTCTTTATCCGTGAATTCCGCTTTAAGACGATGGTTTTTGTGACTTCTTTCCGCTTTGAAGTTATGCGGATCGTTTAACCATCGTTTAATATAATGTAACTTCTGCACACCTTCCTTACGATGGGTATAAACCGTTTTATTAGAAAGTCCTAGCTTTTCGCACAGATCTTTTACGGACATACCGCGGTAGAAATTCAATAAAACGTCAATTTCTCTTCTTGTTAGCCATTTCAGGTTTTCCTGCGGAGAATACCCCAGACAGTGATCGCGTAATAATCGCGAGTGGTCTTTAAACCCCTTATTATGGGTGTGGAAGCAGTTGATGACATCAGAAACGCTGGCGATCCGAATCAGTGATAATTGATGGCTGTTATGTAAAAGGCTACCCAGAGTGCGATATAACCAGCTGTCAGGTATATCACTATAAAGGGTCACGCATCGGATAACAGGCAATGCATTCAGTACGGATGCCAGCCGCGTCAGACTTTCCAGCAGAGTGACAATCCCTTTACCCGGAAACACAACAATATGAGCATGTTGATTATTAAGGATATTTTCCCTATCCCGTTGGCAGACATCATCTCCCTCAAAGTGGATATGCGAAGCGTCTATGCCGTACTTTTTCAGGAGCAAAGCATACCCCTGGAAGGTAAAACCGCAGGTTGAGATGACAAACCGCCGATCGTCGCGAGCAACATTTCTGTGAGAAATTTTGTGGGTCATAACCTGCTCCTGGGCACAAAATCGCCATTCTTATTATGAATACGGAATATGTAATACAGCTGGTGTATAGAATAATTTTACAGTACGCCATCAGGTTAAGATACTGTTATCAACGTTCCGCACCGGAACATCTTTGCGTTAATCACACTCTCTTCTGTCGACAAATGTAAATATATCTTTCTTTTCAAATAACGACGGCAAAACACGGTTTCTCAGGTATAATGAAAATTCCGAAAAAGAAGACTGGATACTTCATCTATCGGTTCATCAAACACGAGAAAAATGCTATGGATAATCACATCTCATCCAGGGCCTTGCTACATCGACGGGATGTTATAAAGAGCAACCCACGATTTGGTGAGGCAATATTAGAGCACTACACAATTAATGACACCATCTATAAAAAACAACCTTTGTTCTACAAGACAATGCTTCAGGAAGCGCGGTTCAACATTATTCTCGCCATGTGCTGTTTTATATTTGGCAATCAGGCCGAGTCAGTATCTGAGATTAAAGAGCTATGCTCCCGCTATAAAATAGCCAGCCCTAATAGTGTGATTGCGATCATTACTCTTCTCAGAACCACGGGGCGCATCAGGACCTGGCGCTGTACGGATGACCGTCGAAAAACACGAATAGCCCCGACCGAAAAAGGATTGAGTGAACTTAAACGCTATATGTCCGGTGCATTTTTGCCCGTCAGCATTCTTTATCCGACGTTTAATATTGATGTAAACCTGCTGGATAATGACACATTGAGAAATAATTTTTTCCGCCGCGCAGCGGAATATCTCTTCCGGGGATTAACCTTCAGGAAAGTGTTACCCGAGGTAGGATTATTTATCGATAAAGATGGCGGACGCATGATTATGCTTTATCTTTATCTGCAGGCCATAAAAAACAAATCTGCTCATGGTGCAGTTATTGATTATTCAGCCAGCACGCTCGCGAAAGAATTCTTTGTTTCGCGGATCCACGTCAACCGGATTATCAAAACAGCGCAAGAGGCAGGATATCTGAAAGATCGCGGTAACGGTCGCCTGTCGGTGTATCCGGCTTTTCTCGAACTAGTCGAAAACTATGCCGGACTCTATTTCGCGTATGTCACCCATTACATTAACGTGGTACCGAAAGAACGACGCCACCCCAACAACGTCACATTAACGGTATAATAAAAATGGCGTTCGGTTCCCCGAACGCCCTGCCCTTATCTCTCCCGCAGCGCTTCTTTCGCTTTGTTGAGCGGCTTCAACAGATAATCAAGAATGGTTTTACTCCCGGTTTTGATATCCACCGTCGCAATCATCCCCGGAAAGACCGGAAATTCCTTACCTTGCTTATTGGTCAGATGGTTACTGTCGGTGCGGATATAAACGCGGTAGTAGTAGACATCCCTTTTCACCTCATCCTGCAAAGTATCCGGTGAAATCATGGTCACTTCCCCTTCCAGCCCACCGTAAATGGAGTAGTCATAGGCCGTCACTTTTACCAGCGCTTTCTGGCCGGGATGGATAAATGCCACGTCGCGCGGGGAGATTTTTGCCTCAACCACCATCTGATCGTCCAGCGGCACCAGGCTCATCAGCTTGCCATTCGGCGGGATAACGCCTCCCACGGTCGTCACGTCAATATCCTTCACGATGCCACGCACCGGCGCATTGAAGGTCAGCCGGGTCAGGGAATCCTCACGTCCTTTCATCACCGAACGCTGAGCTTCAATTTCCGCGTTGGCTTTTGCCAGTTCTTCACGGGCGCGAACGTAATACTGGTTTTTCATCTCGGTGATTTTATTCTCAAGCTCATTTTTTTGACGCTCAAGACGTAACACCTCCACCTTGCTGGCCGCCCCCTGGGTCACCAGCGGACGGGTTAACGACAGTTCACGCTGCACCAGTTCAGCCCCCTGACGCAGGCCGGCCAGCCCTTTTTCCAGGCTTTCGCGACGGGACTGATAGAGCGCCGTCTCTTGTTTGACCAGTTCAACGTCGTCATCCAGTTCTTCGGGAAAAATCAGCGCCGTGTCGTTGACCTCGGCCTTCAGGCGCGCCGCCGTTGCCAGCGCGGCATTCAGACGGGACTCACTCTCCAGCACGCTGGACTCGGTTTTTGTCCGGTCTAACTGCGCAAGCTGCTGACCGCGTTCGACAATGTCGCCTTCGCGCACCATCAGGCTGTGAATAATGCCCCCTTCCAGGGACTGAATCACCTGCTCATGCGAAGACGGAATCACCTTGCCGCTGCCGGTGGTGACTTCATCAAGCTCGAACAGGCTCGCCCAGGCGATAAATACCGCCAGCAGGGCGAACAGCGCCCATGCCACCAGCGACGACCTTGGCAGGCGTGGCTCTTTCAGACGGCTATTAAAACGGGTTAAATCATTCATGCCACACCCTCCTCAGCAACCGCCGCCGCTTTCATGGTCACGGTGCGCTGCGCGGCTTTTGGCGTCGCCATACCGTGCTGATGCAGGATCGCGTCGCGCGGGCCGTCCATCACCACCTTGCCGTTTTCCAGCACAATGATGCGGTCAACCAGGTCCAGAATTGGCAGGCGGTGGGTGGCCACCACCAGCGTCCGGCGCTTGCCCAGCCACTGGTGAAGATGCTGAATAAACTGCTTCTCGCTCACTTCATCCAGCCAGGCGGTAGGCTCATCCAGCAGCAAAATCGTCGGAGAAGTGATCAGCGCGCGCGCCAGCAGCAGCGCCTGACGCTGCCCGCCGGACAGCCCCGTGCCGCCTTCATTGATAAGGGTGTTCAGCCCCATTTTCTGCTTGCGCACAAACTCCAGCGCGCCGCTGTTCACCAGCGCCTGATGAATTTCTTCGTCAGTCGCCAGTGGGTTACCCATCAGGATATTGTCCCGCACGGAGCCAAAGAACAGCCGCGCCTGCTGGCTGAGCAACTGCATGTCGCGACGCAGATCGGCCGGGTCCAGATGGTTAAGCGCGATATCGTCCAGCAGGATGCTGCCCTGCTGCGGCTCCTGCATGCCCGCCAGAAGTTGCAGCAGCGTGCTTTTGCCGGAGCCATTTCGGCCAAGCACCGCCACGCGCTCCCCGGCACGGATCTGTAGCTTGCTGATGTTAAGCACGCTGAGTTTCTCTTCTTCATCGTAGTAAAACCCGACGTCCTCCAGCACGTAGTCGCCGCGCAGATGGGCTTTATGCACCTTCTTCCCGTGCTGCGGATCGTCAATCGGTCGCTGCATCAGGTCGTCCAGCCCCTTACGGGCCACTTTTGCCGACTGCCAGCGGGAGAGCACGCCTGAGATCTGCGACAGCGGCGCGATGGTGCGCGACGCCAGAATCGAGGTTCCTACCAGCGCACCGGTGGTCATATCCCCGCTGATCACCAGATAACAGCCCACCAGCAGGACTACCGCATAGACGATAGACTGCACTTCCTGGGTCCAGGTCAGCAGCAGGCCCGTCAGCCAGCGCTGCTTCATGCCGACGCTGGCGGCGACATCGTTGGTGTTATTCCACTGGTTCTGGAAACGCTGTTCGGCGCGCATCAGCTTGATGTCCTCAATGCCCTGCACCGCCTCCACCAGCGTGGCGTTACGGATAGCAGATTCGCGCATCCCCTCGCTGGAGAGTTTGCCCAGCGGACGCTGCACCAGCAGGCCCGGAATCAGCAACAGCGGCACGGCGAGCAGCACCACCAGCACCAGCGGGCCGCCGATCATCCACAGAATAAAGACGAACAGCAGGAAGAACGGCAGATCGGAGATCGCCGCAATGGTGGTGGAGGTGATGAGTTCACGCACCGACTCCAGCTCGCGGATCTGCGCAATAAACGAACCGGTTGATTTGGAGCGTGCGCCATTTTTAATCCGCAGCGCGTGGGCAAACACACGCTCTGAAATGCGCAGGTCGGCGCGTTTCCCCACCACGTCAGATATATGCACGCGCAGCATGCGCATGACGAATTCGAAGACAATGGCAATCATGACGCCGCCAAACAGCACCCACAGCGTGGCTTCTGATTGCGACGGTACTACCCTGTCGTACACCTGCATGGAAAAGACCATGCCAGAGAGAGCCAGTACGTTAGCCACCAGCGCCACCAGCATAATGTCGCTATAGCGTCGCCAGTCTTTCAGCGCCAGCTGCCAGAACCAGTTTTTCTCATACGGTTTAATGTAATCGTCCACGCGGGCATCCGGTGTGGACTCCAGCGGGCGCAGCACCAGCAGGGTTTTTAACCGTGTCCCGAGCGCTTCCAGCGTCAGCGTCGTCTCCAGGCCACCGTCTCCGCTAAACTGCAGGCTGACGTTGCCTTCGTTGTCCATGCGGGTAATCACTGCGATTTGTCCGCCGGTGAATTCCGCCAGCAGCGGTAAACGCCACGGATCGAGAGAGACCGCTTCCGCCGCCACTACACGCATCCCCAGCCCTAGCTGGCGCGCCATCTCCTCCAGCACCAGCTGGCGCGGAGACTGACTTTCATGGTTAATCGTGACCCGAACATGTTCCGCGGAAAAGTCCAGCCGATAGTGCTTCGCGATGATCAGCATGCCCTGCAGCCAGGGTTCGTACTGTGGATGTGTCTTCATAATCTCCGGGTTAACGCTATTCGTGTATAGAAATGCCAAAAGGCCGCGGGGATCGCTCCCCGCGGCAGGGTTTTACGCAATTAACAGCTGATGATTTGCCAGCAGCGTCGCCAGATCAGTCTGCACGCCGTTCAGCGTCACCAGAGTGGTTGGCGAGAACTGGCCGCCGGTACCGTCCAGGTCAACCTGGATCTCGGTATTGCTACCGTTTTGCACCACGCGGATGTAATCGGTGATATTGCCCGCGCTACTGTCCAGCGTCGCCACGCCGTTCACATAGCTCGCTGAGCCCGTGCCGGTGTAGCCGCTGTCTGAGAGCAGATCGCGCAGGTCAATACGGTCCGTGTCCGCCGTCCCTTCCCAGGTGCCGACGGTAAAGCCGTTCACCACATCGTGACCGTTACCGCCCGTGGCATCCGACGCGTTGATCAGCTTGTAGAGCAACGTATCGTGACCGCCGCTGCCGATGTTGAAGGTGTCATTCCCGCCGCGGCCTTCGAACCGGTTATCAGCGCTGTTGCCGGTGATAACATCGTCGAAGTCCGAACCGTTAATGCCTTCAATATTCAACAGCCGTGTGGTACCGAAGCCAGTGTCCTGTGCGGTTGAAAGGCGCAGGTCAACGGTCACGCCGGAGGTCGCATTGCGGTAATCCACCACGTCCATCCCACCGGTGTTGCTCCAGGTGTCGTAGTCGGAATGGGTATTCCAGCCGCCGGAGCCGTTATAGGTATAGGTGCCATCTTCTGCAATGAAGGTGTCGTTATACCCGGTCCCGGTGATTGTCCCGCTGTGGCCGCCGGTCGCCGCTTCGGCCGTCAGGACGTAGCCCTCTTTGCCGTTGCCCGCGTCCAGACCGCTCCAGGTGACGTTATCCGACACACCGTTGGTGATCTTCACAATCTCTGCCGAGTAGGTTTCATTCGGATCCAGACCGTAGAAGCTCACCAGCGCAGAGGTATCGTTCGACCCGATACCGGACTGGGCGTTGATGATCTGCGAGGCCACCAGCACGCCTGCGGCGTTATACAGGTTGACCGTGTTGCCGTAGTAAGCGTTGATACCCTCGCTATCGACAATGTGCAGATGCATCGCGGTGCCGTCCGCAATGGTTTTGCTGTTCTGAACCAGCACCACCTTGCCGTTCTGCTGAGACACCAGCAGATCCTTCGCGCCGTCCCAGTTGTAGTCCACCGCGGCCACGCCGGTAGCGTAGGCGATACCGGATGCCAGCTGGCTGGAGTTCCAGGTGGAACCGTACCCGTTGTTGGTGAACAGGGTCGCCGTTTGTGACGCGCCGTAGGTGCTGAGCTTGATGATGTCCATCTGCCCGTCACCGTTCCAGTCCACCGCCACCGACAGATACCCCGCCGACGCGTTAGAGGCTTCCACCGCGCTCTTGGTGGTAGAGAGCTTCCCGGTGCCGTCGTTGTAGTAGATCACCCCGCCGTTGTTGTTGTAGCTGCTGCCCAGGTACAGATCCATGTAGCCATCGCCGTTGAAGTCTGCCCACGTCATGGACGCCGCCGTGGTGGTGTTCGCGGCGTTGACCACAAACACGTTGGTCAGGTTCTGGCCGATAGAGAGCGTGCCGTTGCCGTTGTTGTTGATTACGGTTAACGAGTACGCGCCGCTGCGGTTGGTGTGCTGAACAATATCCACCGTGCCGTCGTTGTTCAGGTCAACGCCGGAGATTTCACGCATGGTGGTGAATTGTCCCCAGAAACCTGCGCCGCCGTTGGTGCCGTCCGGCGACAGAACCCCGTTGTTGTTGATCAGGTACGTAATGGAGTCTGCACCCGCATCGCCGTAGGCCAGATCCAGATAACCATCACCGGTTTTGTCGTACGCAATCACGCCGCCGTACCAGATGGTAGTGCCCATTCCCAGCTGGCTGGCGTTATAGGTGCTACCATCGTAGGTCCACATCACCTGCGTGGATCCCGCGTAGGTGTTCTCCGTGGCGAAAATGTCCTGCGTGCCGTTACGGTCAAAGTCAGCGGCGGTCTGGCTCACCACGTAGTAATTACGGGTGTTGGTCAGCGTATTTCCGGCATAGGTCGAGCTATCGCTGCTGGAGTAAGACTGGCCGTTCGCAATGATATTCCACAGACCGCTGCTGTTCATGCCAAGGGTCATGGTGGAGTTGTTGCTGTTCCCCGCCGTGGTTGCCCAGTCGGTATTCACCGTGGTGGTGTCAATCACCAGACTGCCGGTGGTCGTCCCGGTGGTATTGCCGTTACCCGCGCTGCTCTTCACCTGCGCCGTCACGCTGTAGCTCGCGACGTTCAGCGCATCGCTGTCCGGGATCTGCAGATACCAGGTGTTGTGATCCGGATCGACCACCACCGCACCGCCCGTCTGGGAGGTGTAGGTTTTCCCGTTCACCGTCACCACCAGATACTCACCGTTCACCAGATCGGCGGAGACGGTCCCGCTGACGATCGGCGTGGTATCCGACGTGGTCTGCGCGGTAATCGCCGCCGTGGTGGTCGGTATGCTGGTATCCACGCTCAGCACAAAGCCGTCCGATTCCGTATAGTTACCGGCCTTGTCGGTGACACGCACAATGTAGGTGTGATTGCCATCGCTCAGGCCGTTATCCTGGAAGGACCAGCTTGCGCTGCCGTTCATGGTCACCTGGCCGAGCAAGACGCCATCGCGGTAAAGCTGGACGATCTCGCCGTCGTCCGGGGCGCGGTTGAGCGTCCCGTTGATCACCGGTGAGTTATCGTCAGTGGCGACCGAGCTGCCAAAGGTGCCCGTACGTTCCCCTTCACCGTCGGTATAGCTCACGACCGTTCCCACCGTGGCTGGCGGCGTGGTATCCACCGTCACCACCTGCGATGCGGTAGAGCCCACGTTGCCCGCCTGGTCGATGATCCGCACCTGGTAGGTGTAATCGCCGTCCGCCAGATCGCGGGTATCGGTGTAGCTCCAGCGCTGGTTGGTGACCGTGGCGTCAGACCAGGTATTCCCGCCGTCGAGGCTTATCTGCACGCGCTCGTCGTTTGCCAGCGCGTTGCCCAGCGAGCCGTTAATGGTCAGCGTAGTGTCCATCGTGATGAAATCACTCCCGGACTGACCGGTATCTTCGCTGATGCTGTCGATGGTGATGCCATACTGCGGCGCCTGAGTATCCACCGTCACCGCCTGCGAGGTGGTTGCCCCGACGTTACCCGCCTGGTCAATCACCCGCACCTGGTAGTTATGGCTACCGTCGGTCAGGGTACGCGTATCGCTGTAGCTCCACTGGGTCCCGCTCACGGTGGCATACACCCAGGTGGTGCCGCCATCCATGCTCACCTGAACGAACTCACCCGCCCCCAGCTCTGCGCCAAGCGTGCCGTGCAACGTGTACGAGGTCGAACTGGTCAGGAAGTCATTGTTGTCAAACCCGGTGTCGACGGTAATGTTATCCACGGTCACCGTAATCGCCGCATCCGGGGCGACCGTATCAACGGTCACCTGCTGATGAGCGCTGGCCCCCACGTTGCCCGCCGCATCCACCACGCGAACGTAGTAGTCATAGGTCTGGTTCCCGAGCGTGCGGCTGTCGACGTAGTACCAGCTGTTGCCGGTCACAATCACGTTCTGCCAGGTGACGCCGCCGTCGATGCTGATCTGGGCGTACTCGCCGTCAGCCAGCGTCGCGCCGAGCGAGCCGTGCAGCGTCAGGGACGTATCGTTGGTGATAAAGTCGCTGCTGCTCAGGCCGGTATCGTCGCTGATGCGGTCGATGGCGATGGTTTTGCTGGCGTCCGGCGCGACGGTATCAATCGTCACTACCTGGCTGGTGGTGGCGCTGATATTCCCCGCGTCGTCAATCACGCGCAGCTGGTAGTTGTAATCTCCGTCGGCCAGCGTGCGGCCATCGACATACGTCCAGCTCAGCCCGCTGACGCTGACGTCGGTTCAGGTCAGACCGCCGTCGAGGCTGATCTGCGCGTGGTCACCGCTGCCCAGCGCCGCGCCGAGCGTCCCTTTCAGGCTGATCTGGTTGTCGCTGGTGATGAAGTCACTGTCGGACAGGCCGGTATCCTGGGAAACGGAATCCACGGTAATGGTCGTTGCCGCCGGTTTCGTCAGATCAATGACCACGTCCTGGCTGTCCGTTGACCCCACGTTGCCCGCGTTATCAATCACCCGCACCTGATACTGATAGGTCCCGTCGGTCAGGGTGCGGCCGTCCGTATAACGCCATGTGGTGCCGGTCACGGTCAGGTCAATCCAGGTTGCCCCACCGTCGAGGCTGATCTGCGCCTTCTCGTTATTGCCGAGCTGCGCGGTCAGCGAGCCGTTGACCACGACCTGAGCGTCGTTGGTGATGAAATCACTTGCGCTCAGGCCGGTGTCGTTTTGCAGAGAATCAATGCTGATGCCCATCGACGGCGCGGTGAGATCCACGGTGACGCTGTGGTTATCGCTGCCGCTGTTGCCGATGGTGTTGCTGACCTGCGCATTAATGACGTACGAACCGCCGTCCGCCAGCGCGGTCACGTCTGCGCTTCCGACCGTATAGCGCCAGGTGCCGTCATTCTGAACGGTCGCCGTGTAGGTTTTACCGTTCAGCGTGATGGTCACCGTCTGGCCCGCAGGCGCGTCGGTGGTGCCGCTGATGACCAGCGGCGTGCCGTGTTCGGCAGCGCTGACAATGTCATCATCCGCAAAGGTGTTGATGGTGATAGTTGGGACGTCACCGTTCAGCGTTACGTCGTGCGTTGCGCTGCCCGGGTTACCCGCTTTATCACTCACCGTGGCGGTAATCGCGTACTGCCCGTCACTCAGGCCGAGGAAGTCACGGCCCGGCACGAAGACCGACCACGATCCGTCTGCCCCGACGGTGGCCTGATAGCTGTGCCCGTTGAAGGAGACGATCACCGTCTGGCCCTGTTCCGCCGTGGTGGTACCGCTGATGGTCTGGCCCGCCAGCTGCTCGGCATTGTTAACGATGTCGTCATCGGCCACGGTGCTGATGGTCACGGTCGGCGCGACGGTATCCACCGTTAAGGTGTGCGTCGTCTGACCGCTGTTCCCGGCTTTGTCGTTGACCGAGGCGGTCACCGTCAGCGCCCCCTGGCTCAGCGCGGCCAGATCCGCCACGGGTACGTCCAGCGTCCAGGTGCCGTCGTTGGCCACGGTAGCGGTATAGGTTTTGCCACCCAGCGTCACGGTAACGGTCTGGCCGGCCTCGGCGCTGGAGGCACCGTGAACCGTCAGCGGCTGCTGCGCTTCTGCCGCGTTCAGCACATCGTCACCCGACAGCGTCGCAATGCTTACCACTGGCGCGGTGGTATCTACGCTGATGTCGTGCGTTGCCGAGGCGCTGTTACCCGCGCTGTCCTGCGCCGAAACAGACACCTGATAGCGCGCGCCATCGGCCAGTGCGCCTACGTCGGCGGCCGGGACGGTAGTCGTCCAGGTGCCGTCGCTCTGAATCGTGGCGGTGTAGGTCTTGCCGTTCAGGGTCACGGTCACCGGCGTACCGCTGGCAAACTGGGCGCTGGAGCCATTAATCACCAGCGCATTACCCGCTTCTGCCGCGTTGATAACGTCATCGCCGCTGAGGGTATTTACCGTCAACGCCACGGAGGCGGTGTTGACCACCACGTCGTGCGTCTGGGTGCTGCTGTTACCCGCGCTGTCGGTAATGGTTGCGCTCAGCGTCACTGTGCCGTCGCTCAGCGCGGAAATCACGCTGGCCGGCACGCCCACGCTCCAGTTGCCGCTGGCGTCAACGGTGGTGGTGTACTGGTTCGAACCCAGCGTAATGACCACTTTATCCCCGACGTTCGCGCCGGTTGCCGTGCCGCTGACGATCTGCGCCTGTCCGTGTTCCACGCTGTTGATCACGTCATCGCCCGCCACAACGTTAACGCTGACGGTCGGTGGCGTGGTATCAAGCGTAATCGCTTTACCCGCGCTGCCCGGGTTACCCGCCGCGTCGCTCACGCTGACCTGCACGGTATAGCCATTATCCGCCAGTGCGGAGAGATCGGTGCCCGACACGTTGACGCTCCAGATACCGCCCTGCTGCACCTGCGCGGTGTAGCTCTTACCGCCCAACGTCACGGTAACCGTCTGCCCGGCTTCCGCGGTGGTGGTACCGGAGATGGCCACGCCTGCGGACGCTTCGCTGGCGTTGATCACGTTATCGCCCGCGACCGTATCAATGGTGACGGCTGGCGCGGTGGCATCCACGCTGTACTCGCGGCCCGCAGAGGCGCTGTTGCCGTTCACGTTAGTCACGCTCACCTGCACGCTGGCATCGCCGTCTTTGAGGCCCGCCAGATCTGCGGAAGGCACGGTAGCCGTCCAGTTGCCGTCGGCATCCACTTTCGCGCTGTACGTCTTCCCGGCGAAGGTGATGGTAACGGTCTGGTTTTCCTCAACGTTCGACGTGCTGCCTGAAAGCACCAGATCCGCGCCTTTCTCCGCCGCGTTAATCACGTCGTCGGTAGCAATCGCATCAATGCTGATGGCGACCGCGGCCAGATCCACGTTCACATCGTGGCTGATGGAGACCGGGTTACCCGCGGTGCTTTGGCCTGCCACGGTAACGGTGATCGTGCCTGCTGCCAGCGCACCCACGTCTGCCGCCGGGATTGCCGCGCTCCAGGTACCGTCTGCCAGCACGGAGGCGGCATACGTTTTGCCGTTGACGGTCACGGTGAGCGTGGTCCCCACCGCCAGCCCGTCGCTGGAACCGGTAACGATCAGGTTCTGACCGTGTTCGATGCTGTTGATCACGTCGTCACCCGCGACGGTATCAACGCGCAGGCCCGGCAGGTTAGCGTCTATAACGATTTCGCGCTCGCCCGCCCCGGTATTGCCGTGGCCGTTGGTCACGGTCGCTGACACCGTCAAATCGCCGTTGCCCAGCGCCGTCAGAACAGACTCCGGCACGTTCACGGACCAGGTCAGATCGTTCTGCACCGTCGCGGTGTAGCTGTTGCCGCCAAGGGTCACGGTAACGATATTGCCCGCCTCCGCGTTCGTCACGCTGCCGCTGATGGTCTGGCCTGCAGCCACTTCCGCCGCGTTAATAATGTTATCGCCCGCCACGGTGTTGATAGTGACCGTTGGCAGCGCGGTATCCACCAGCAGGTTCGCGGTGTTGCTGACGCTGTTGCCCACGCCGTTGGTCGCCGTCGCGCTCAGGGTGTAATTGGCCTGACCGAGACCCGCCAGATCTGCCGCCGGAACGGTCAGGCTCCAGCTGCCGTCCGCCGCCGTGGTGGCGGTGTACTGCTTGCCGTTCAGGGTCACGGTGACCACGGTACCTTCTGCCAGGTTGGCGCTGGTGCCGCCGACGCTCAGGTCCTGGCCTTTCTCCACCGCGTTCAGCACGTTGTCGCCGCTGAGGGTGTTGAAGCCGACCGACGGCAGGCCGGTATCGACGGCCACGTTATGGCTGCCGGTGCCGGTATTGCCTGCGGCATCGGTGACTGACGCCGTGACGGTTACGGTGCCGTCGCTGAGGCCGGAAATCACGCTCGCCGGTACGCCCACGCTCCAGTTGCCCGCCGCGTCCAGCACGGTGATGTACGTCTGGCCGCCGAGGGTAACGGTGACCTTATCGCCCGCTGCCGCCCCGGTGGCGGAACCGCTGATAATCTGCGCCTGAGCGTGCTCCGCGATGTTAATCACGTCGTCGCCCGCCACGGTGTTGATGGTGACCGCTGGCACGGTGATATCTACCGTCAGGTTATGGTCAACGGAAGCAGGGTTACCCGCTTTGTCGCTCACGGACGCGGTCACGGTCACGCTGCCGTCGCCGAGCGCCGCAACATCCGCCGCCGGAACGTTCAGCGTCCAGCTCCCGTCCGCGCTGACGGTTGCGGTGTAGTCTTTACCGTTCAGCGACACGGTGACCGTCTGGCCCGCTTCGGCGGTGCTGGTGCCGGACACGGTCAGATCGCTCTTCGCTTCGGCCGCATTGAGAATGTCGTCACCCGCGATCGTGTTGATGGTCACGGACGGCGCGGTGGCGTCCACGCTGTACTCGCGGCCCGCCGAGGCGCTGTTGCCGTTAACGTTTGTGACGCTCACCTGCACGCTGGCGTCGCCGTCCTTAAGGTGTGCCAGATCCGCGGACGGTACGGTATACGTCCAGTTGCCGCTGTCATCAACGGTAGTGGTGTAGATCTTGCCGTTCAGGCTCAGGGTCACGGTCTGCCCGGCTTCCACGTTGGTGGTCGCACCGGACAGCACCAGGTCTGCCCCTTTCTCCGCCGCATTGATCACGTCGTCGGTGGCGATGGCGTTGATGCTGATGGCAACGGTCGCCAGATCCACCGTCACGTCGTGGCTGATGCTAATCGTGTTACCCGCCGCGCTGTCGCCGGTGACGCTGATTTTCACGCTGCCTTCCGGCCACGCGCTCACGTCGGCAGACGGGATCGCCGCGCTCCAGGTGCCGTCCGCCAGCACCGTAGCCGCATAATCTTTGCCGTTAACGGTGACGGTCAGCGCCGTGCCCGCCGCCAGTCCGTCGCTGGATCCAGTGACGATCAGGTTTTGCGCATGTTCGATGCTGTTGACCACGTCGTCGCCCGCGACGGTATCGACGCGCAGGCCCGGCAGGTTAGCGTCTATAACGATTTCGCGTTCGCCGGAACCGGTGTTGCCGTGGCCGTTGGTCACGGTCGCCGTCACGCTCAGGCTGCCGTTGCCCAGCGCGGTCAGCACGTCAGACGGTACGTTTACGGACCAGCTCAGATCGTTCTGTACCGTCGCGGTGTAGGTATTGCCGCCAAGGGTGATGGTCACGGTGTTACCCGCTTCGGCATTCGCCACGGTACCGCTCAGGGTTTGCCCGGCCGCCACTTCCGCCGCGTTAATAACGTTATCGCCCGCCACGGTGTTGATGGTGACGGTCGGCAGCGCAGTATCCACCAACAGGTTCGCGGTGTTGCTGACGCTGTTGCCCACGCCGTTGGTCGCCGTCGCGCTCAGGGTGTAGTTGGCCTGACCGAGACCCGCCAGATCCGCTGCCGGAACGGTCAGGCTCCAGCTGCCGTCCGCCGCCGTGGTGGCCGTGTAGTTTTTACCGTTGAGGGTCACGGTCACCACGGTGCCTTCCGCGAGGTTAGCGCTGGTGCCGCTGACGCTCAGATCCTGACCTTTCTCCACCGCGTTCAGCACGTTGTCGCCGCTGAGGGTGTTGAAGCCGACCGACGGCAGGCCGGTATCGACGGTCACGTTATGGCTGCCGGTGCCGGTATTGCCTGCGGCATCGGTGACTGACGCCGTGACGGTTACGGTGCCGTCGCTGAGGCCGGAAATCACGCTCGCCGGTACGCCCACGCTCCAGTTGCCCGCCGCGTCCAGCACCGTGGTGTACGTCTGGCCGCCGAGGGTGACGGTGACCTTATCGCCCGCTGCCGCCCCGGTGGCGGAACCGCTGATAATCTGCGCCTGAGCGTGCTCCGCGATGTTAATCACGTCGTCGCCCGCCACGGTGTTGATGGTGACCGCTGGCACGGTGATATCTACCGTCAGGTTATGGTCAACGGAAGCAGGGTTACCCGCTTTGTCGCTCACGGACGCGGTCACGGTTACGCTGCCGTCGCCAAGCGCCGCAACATCCGCCGCCGGAACGTTCAGCGTCCAGCTGCCGTCCGCGCTGACGGTTGCGGTGTAGTCTTTACCGTTCAGCGACACGGTGACCGTCTGGCCCGCTTCGGCGGTGCTGGTGCCGGACACGATCAGGTCACTCTTCGCTTCGGCCGCATTCAGAATGTCGTCACCCGCGATCGTGTTGATGGTCACGGACGGCGCGGTGGCGTCCACGCTGTACTCTCGGCCCGCCGACGCGCTGTTGCCGTTCACGTTAGTGACGCTCACCTGTACGCTGGCGTCGCCGTCTTTCAGACCTGCCAGATCGCCCGCTGGCACCGTGGCGGTCCATTTACCCTCAGCATCCACCGTGGCGGTATAATTCTTGCCGCCAAAGGTAATGGTGACAGTCTGGTTTGCTTCCACGTTCGAGGTGGTGCCGGAGAGCACCAGATCCGCGCCCTTCTCGGCCGCGTTAATCACATCGTCTGAGGCGATGGCATCAATGCTGATGGCAACGGTCGCCAGGTCCACCGTCACATCGTGATTAATGGAAACCGGATTACCCGCACCGTTCTGGCCTGCCACGGTAACGGTCACCGTGCCTGCCGCCAGGGCACCCACGTCCGCCGCGGGGATCGCCGCACTCCAGGTGCCGTCAGCCAGGACGGTCGCCGGGTAGGTTTTATTGTTCACGGTGACGGTCAGCGCCGTGCCCGCCGTCAGCCCGTCGCTTGTACCCGTAATAATCAGGTTTTGATTATGTTCGATGCTGTTGATCACATCGTCGCCCGCGACGGTATCGACGCGCAGCCCAGGCAGGTTAGCGTCGATAGTGATATCGCGCTCAGCGGAGCCGCTGTTACCCACGCCGTTGGTTACGCTGGCAGATACGGTCAACTCGCCGTTGCCCAGCGCTGTCAGTTCGGCTTGCGTCACGTTAACGGACCAGGTGAGATCGCTCTGGACCGTCGCGGTATACGTTTTGCCTCCGAGTGTCACGGTAACCGTGTTGCCTGCTTCGGCATTGACTACCGAGCCGCTGATGCTCTGGCCTGCCGCCAGTTCAGCCGCGTTAATGACGTCATCGCCCGCCACGGTGTTGATAATGACACCCGGCAGAACGGACTCGACATTCACGGTATGAGAGGTACTGGTGCTGTTGCCAACGCCGTCCGTTGCTGACGCGGTAACGGTGTAAAGCGCTTCACCCAGTTGACCGACCTGATCCGCCGGAACCGTGGTCGTCCATTTACCGTTAGCGTCCACCGTTGCGCCGTACGCTTTGCCGTTGAGCATCACGGTCACCGCCGCGCCTGCCGCCAGGCCGGAAGCCGTACCGGAGATCGTCAGATCCTGGGTTTTCTCTGAACTGTTGATCACATCGTCACCGGAAACGGTGTCAATGGTCAGCACCGGCGCGCTCAGGTTTACCTCCACGCTGTGTGTGGTGCTGTTACTGTTGCCCGCTTTATCGGTCAGCGCCGCGGTGATGGTGTAATCTCCCGCGGTCAACGCGGTCACATCCGCCGCCGGTACGCCCACGCTCCAGTTGCCGGAGGCATCCAGAGTGGCTGTGTATGATTTTTTGTTGATCGTCACGGTGACCACATCACCCGCCGCCGCGCCGGACACAGAACCGGTGACAATCAGCGCCTGCGCATGTTCGGCGCTGTTGATCACATCGTCGTCGGATACGGTGTGGATGGTCAGCTGTGGAACGGTGGTATCAACCAGCACGTCGCGATCGGCAGAGGCCGGGTTGCCCGCTTTATCCGCGACGGCGGCGCTGACGGTGTAGTTACCGTCAGCAATCGCGCCCAGATCCGCAGACGGCACGGTTACGCTCCAGCTGCCGTTTGCCGCTACGGTGGTGGTGTAGTCTTTACCGTTCAGCGTGACCGTCACCGTCTGGCCCGCTTCGGCGTTGGTCACGCCATTAATGACCAGATCCTGCTGCGCTTCGGCCGCATTGATGATGTTGTTGTCGCTGATGATGTCAATCGAGACCGCCGGCGCCGTCGCGTCCACGCTGTACTCACGGCCAGCCGACGCGCTGTTGCCGTTCACGTTGGTCACGCTCACCTGTACGCTGGCGTCGCCGTCTTTCAGGCTGCCCAAATCGGCAGACGGTACGGTGGTCGTCCAGTTGCCGCTGGCATCGACCGTCGCGGTGTACGACTTGCCGCCGAAGGTGATGGTGACGGTCTGGTTAGCTTCCACATTGGTGGTGGAGCCGGACAGGACCAGGTCCGCGCCTTTTTCCGTCGCGTTAATCACGTCGTCGGTGGCAATCGGGTTAATGCTGATGGCAACTGCGGCCAAATCTACCTTCACGTCGTGGCTGATGGTGACCGGCGTGCCCGCCGTGCTCTGGCCGTCAACCGTTACGGTGACCGTGCCTGCGCCCAGCGCGCTAACGTCTGCCGCCGGGATCGCCGCCGCCCAGGTGCCGTCTGCCAGCACGGTTGCCGCGTAGGTTTTTCCGTTGACGGTTACCGTGAGTGCCGAACCGGCTGCCAGGCCATCGCTTGACCCGGTGATAATCAGGTTTTGCGCATGTTCGATGCTGTTAATCACATCGTCGCCCGCGACGGTATCGACGCGCAGACCGGGCAGGCTGGCATCGATGGTGATGTCGCGCTCGCCGGTGCCGGTATTGCCATGGCCGTTGGTGACGCTGGCGGACACCGTCAGATCGCCGTTACCGATGGCGGTTAAGACCGTGGACGGTACGTTGACCGACCAGCTCAGGTCGTCCTGTACCGTGGCGGTGTAGATGTTGCCACCGATGGAAATAGTGACAGTGTCACCGCTCACTGCCCCGCTCACTTTCCCGCTCAGGGTCTGGCCTGCGGCGACCTCTGCCGCATTAATCACATCATCCGTGGCGACAGGATTAATGGTCACCACCGGGAGCGCGCTGTCGACCACAACGCTGTGGCTGGTACTCGCGCTGTTACCTGCCGCGTCGGTCACGTTTGCCGTCACGGCGTAGCTCGCTTCGCCCAGCGCCGAGACGTTTGCCGCCGGTACGGTGACGCTCCAGTTGCCGCTGGCGTCCGTGATGGCGGTGTAAATGATGCCGTTCAGGGTCACCGTAATGGTGGTGCCGTCCGGCTGGTTACTGCTGCCGGAAACCAGCAGATCCTGGCCTTTTTCGGCCGCGTTGATCACGTCGTCAACCGCCAGGGTATTGATGGCAATCACCGGCGCGGTCAGGGAGACCTCAACGTCATGCGTTGCGGTGGTGCTGTTACCCGCTTTATCGGTGAGTGTCGCCGCGATCGTCTGATTGCCGTTCACCAGCGCGCCCACGTCCGTTGCCGGAACGCCCACGCTCCAGCTCCCGGACGCATCCAGCATTGCGGTGTAGTCTTTCCCGTTCAGGGTCACCGTGATGACATCCCCCGCCTGCGCGCCCGTCACCTTACCGGAGACGATCAGCGCCTGACCGTGCTCAGCAATGTTCACGATGTCATCGCCCGCGACGATGTTGAAGCTAATCTGTGGCACGGTGGTATCCACCAGAACGGAGGCATCCGCGCTTGTCGGGTTACCGGCTTTATCGGAAACCGATGCCGTGACCGTGGCGTTACCGTCGCTGATGCCTGCCAGATCCGCCGCCGGCACGTTGAGTGTCCAGCTGCCGTCCGCCTGCACCTGCGCGGTGTACTGCTTGCCGTTGAACGAGACCGTCACCGTCTGGCCGGCTTCGGCCGTGGTGGAGCCGCTCAGGGTCAAATCCTGCCCCGCCTCAGCCGCGTTGAGCATATTGTCATTGCTGATGGTGTTGATGCTGACCGTTGGCGCAGTGGTATCGACGCTGAATTCCTGCGCGGACGATGCCGCGTTGCCGTTCGCGTTGGTGACGTTAACCTGCACGCTGGCGTCGCCGTCTTTCAGGCCGCTCAGATCGGCTGCCGGTACGGTATACGTCCAGTCGCCGTTGGCATCCACGGTCGTGGTCCAGGTTTTACCCGCAAAGGTAATGGTCACGGTCTGACCCGCTTCCACATTGGAGGTGGTGCCGGAAAGCAGCAGATCCTGACCTTTTTCCGCCGCGTTGAGCACATTATCGTCGGTCACGCTGCTGATAGTGATGGCGACAGGCGCGAGATCGACATCCACAACGGTGCCAATATTCACCGGGTTGCCGGAGGTATCCTGTGCGCTTGCCTTGATATCGAGCGAACCGTCCGCCCACTGCGACACATCCGCGGCCGGGATCGCCGCCTTCCAGGTGCCGTCCGCCAGCACGGTGGCGAAATAGTTGCTGCCGTTAATGGTTACCGTGACGGTGCTGCCCGCGACCAGATCGGTGCTGGAGCCGGACACAATCAGGTTTTGACCGTGTTCGATGATGTTAATCACGTCATCGCCCGCCACGGTGTCAATACGCAGTCCAGGAAGCTGGGCGTCGATGGTGAAGTCCAGAGAGGATGAGCCGGTATTACCGTGGGCGTTGGTGACGCTGGCTGACAGCGTCAAATCGCCATTGCCGAGCGCGGTTAACTGGCCCTCGCTTAACGGCAGGCTCCAGGTGAGATCGTCCTGCACGGTGGCCGTGTATGTCTGGCCGCCAAGGATAATCGTGACAGTGTCACCTGGCGCCGCGTGAGTCACTTTACCGGTCAGGGTTTGCCCTGCCGCAACCTCCGCTGCGTTAACGATATTATCGCCCGCCAGGGTATTGATCGTCACAACCGGCAGCGAACTGTCCACCAGCACATCGTGACTTGCAGAGGCGCTGTTGCCCACGCTGTCGGTCACGTTCGCCGTCACGGTGTAATGCGCTTCGCCCAGCGCACCTACCGCCGTCGCCGGTACGATGACGCTCCAGTTACCGCTGGCATCGGCAATAGCCGTGTAGTCGATGCCGTTCAGGGTGACGGTGATACGGGTTCCTTCCGGCTGGTTGCTGGTACCAGAGAGTTGCAGATCCTGACCTTTCTCGGTCGCATTGATCACGTCATCTGCTGCCAGGGTATTAATACCGATGACCGGCGTCACGGTATTCACCACCACATCCAGCGAACTGCTTCCGGTATTACCGGACCTGTCGGTCACGGAGACGTCGATGGTCCAGGTACCGTCGGCCAGCCCCTGTACCACGGACGCTGGCAGACCGAGGCTCCAGTTGCCCGCCGCATCCACCACGGTGGTGTAATCCACATTGTTGATGGTGATGGTCACCCGGTCGCCCGCTGCCGCGCCGGTCACGGAGCCGCTCAGGATCTGCGCCTGAGAATGGGCAAGCTGGTTAATGGTGTTGGTGGCGGTGACAAAGTCGTTGATAGTCACCTGGGGCACGGTTGCGTCTACCAGACCGACGCGATCGGCGCTGCTGGTGTTACCCGCCACGTCGCTCACGCTGGCCGTCACGGTCACGATACCGTCGGCCAGAGCGCCAACGTCAGCCGCCGGAACGCTCAACTGCCAGGTACCGTCCGTCTGGACCGTGGTCTGGTACGTTTTGCCGTTCAGCGTTACGGTGACCGTCTGGCCCGATTCTGCCGTGCTGCTGCCGCTTAAGACTAAATCCTGCTGCGCTTCGGCCGCATTAATGATGTTATCCGCGGTCAGGTTATCGAGGGTAATCGCTGGCGGCAGGGTATCCACCGTGACCACGCGCGACGCGTCGGCAGTGTTACCGTTGATGTTGGTGACGCTGACGCTCACCTGTGCGCGACCGTCGATCAGCGTGTCCATCGCGTTGGCCGGTACGGTCAGGCTCCAGGAGCCATCCTGCTGCACCTGGGCGGTGAAGGTCTGGTCGGCGAATTTCACCACCACGGTCTGCCCCGCTTCCACGCCCTGCGTCTGGCCGGACAGGGTTAAATCGCTGCCTTTTTCTGTCGCGTTGAGCATGTCATCGCTGGAGACGGTATCAATGGTGACCGCCACGGCGTTGAGGTCGAGTTCAATCGGGTGTTCTGCCGAAACGGTGTTGTTCCAGGCATCTTTCGCGCTGACGTTGACCGTCACCTCGCCCGCCGTCCAGGCCTGAAGATCCGCCGCCGGAACGCCAATCTGCCAGTTGCCGCTGGCGTTAACCGCGGTGACGTACTCGACGTTATTGATGGTAACGACAATCTGTGTGCCCGCAGCCAGATGGGTGCTGGCACCGGTGACGGTCAGATCGTGCTGCTGTTCGATGGCGTTGATCACGTCATCGCCGGAAATGGTGTTCACGCGCAGACCCGGCAACTGAGCGTTGATGTTGATATCACGCTCGCCGGTGCCGGTATTACCGTGCCCGTTGGTTACCGATGCGGTGAAGGTTAAATCACCATCGCCGAACGCCTGAAGATCCGCCGACGGAATGGTGACGCTCCAGGTGAGATCGCTGCCTACCGTGGCGCTGTAGCTCTTACCGCCCACGGTAACAGACACCGTATCGCCCGCCGCCGCGCCGGTAACGCGACCGCTGAGGGTTTGATCCACGCCCGCTTCGGCGTTATTGACCAGGTTGTCGCCTGCAAAGGTGTTGATAATGACCTGCGGCAGCACGGTATCCACCAGCAGATTCGCTTCGGCAGAACCGCTGTTGCCCACGCTGTCGGTGCCGCTAACGGTAACGGTGTAAAGCGTGTTCGCCAGATTCAACACGTCGGAAACCGGCACCTGGATGGACCAGATACCGTTTTCGACGGTGGCCGGATAATTCACGTTATTCAGCGTGACGGTGATGGCGCTGCCGTCAGGCAGATTGCTGGTGCCGGACAGGCTCAGCGGCTGCATCGCCTCCTGGGCATTCAGCACGTTATCCTGGCTGATGGCGTCAATCGTGAATTCCGGCGGGTTGCCGCTCAGCGTGATGCCGTGCGTGGCGCTGCTGGTGTTGCCTGCCGCATTGGTCACGGACACCGAAAGGGTGTGGTGGCCTTCTCCCAGCGCACCCACAACGGACGCCGGGACGCCTACGCTCCAGCTGCCGTCTGCCAGTACCACGCCGGTGAAGGTCTTACCGCCCACGGTCACGGTCACCACATCGCCTGCGGCGGCACCGCTCGCCTGGCCGGAGATAATCTGTGCCTGGCCCTGCTCGCTGGTATTGAGAATATCATCGCCCGCCACGGTGTGAATGGTAATGACCGGCGCCGCAGTATGAACCGAGAAATCTGCCGTCGCTGATGTACCGTTACCCGCTTTGTCACTGACGTTCACCGTCAGGGTGTGGTTGCCCTCACTGAGAGCCTGCACCTCGCTGGCGGCAAGTGTGACGGACCAGGTGCCATCGCTGCCCACCGTGGCGTTATAGTTTTTGCCGTTCAGCGTTACCGTCACAATTTGTCCGGCTTCCGCGTTGGTTTTACCGGTCAGCGTCAGCGGCTGGTTGTGCTCGGCGGCATTGATGATATTGTCCTGCGCGAGCGTATCGACAGAGAGCGTTGGCGCAGCGGTATCCACGCCAATCGTCTGGCTTCCGCTCACGGTATTCCCCGCCGCGTCTTTGCCGCTCACGTTGACCGTCCAGGTGCCATCGCCCAGCGCCTGCGCGTCTGCCGCTGGCACTTTTACGCTCCACGCGCCGTTGGCCCCCACTTCCGCCGTGTAGGTTTTACCGTTCAGCGTCACGGAAACGTCGGTTCCCTTCGCCAGATGCTGGCTGCTGCCGGACAGCGTAAAACCGGCAGACTGCTCGCTGGCGTTTATCACGTTGTCACCCGCCGTTGTCGCCAGCGTAATCGAGGCCTCGGCCGTGGAGACGGTTACCGTGATGCTGCCTGCAGAGGTGGTTTTGCTGCCGTCGATCTGCACGACCGACCACGTATGCTCTCCGTCAGACTGGGTCGGGAGTTTTACCGTCCAGGTGCCGTCTTTACCCACCATCGCGCTGGCAATGGTGCTTCCGCTGCTGTCTTTGATCTGAATGGTCGCGCCCGGTTGGCCGCTACCGCTAAAGGTCGGGGTGTTATCGTCCGTGATCGCGTTCGCGCTCAGCACACCCTGCTTGTCACCCACCTTGTCCGACAGCAAAAAGGTCGGCGTGGCACTTTCCACTTCTTTGGTGTTATCAATGACTTTCGTTTTCGTTTCGCCGTCACCGCCGTTGGCCAGCAGCGCCCCGATGGCGCCACCGCCCAGGGCAGCACCCGCAATCCAGCCCCACGGCGCATCGCTCAGGACACTTTCCTGCTCAAGGAAAGGTTCAATGCTGCTAATGGGTGTGGCCTGGGCGGTTAACTCAGTGACAGCAGCGCCAGACGCTTCCCCGGCATCGGCAAAAGAAATATGCGTCAGTTCCTGATGATCGTTGAATACCAGCTCTGACTGATGATGGGTTTCAGGATCTTCGACAAAATAGTTATTACAGCGAATAACGCTGCCATCTTTCATATAAATGAGAAGGTCTTTACCCTGGCGGACATAACGCACCACATCCTGAGCTGAGCCCTGGATTTCAATCACACTCGGCGATGAAATGGATACCGAGAGATTTCCGTCTCCGGTTAATTTCGTTTTTTCTGCCGTTTTGCGAATGATGACATCAACAACCTTTACGTTACTCATATTCTTCTCCTTGCAGGTGTGCGGATTCCTGTGGATATGTCCACCAGATGGATGTAGCTATCCCTGGGAAAAAACACCCATTATTTTCAGTCTTATTTTGCGCAGCTATGCGCGTCTTTTTTTAACTCAAATCGGGTAATTTTGCGGCAGCGTTTTTCTCTATTCCAATAAGCGACATTAAATTATCAACCGCGGAAGCATAATTAATTGCCGAACTCCACCCATCATACTCAGCGATTATTTTTGCCGACGTGGCCTGCCAGACATCCTGCTCAACGCTGAGCAAATCATTAATGCTCCGCTTGCTCAGGGTGTATTCATTTTTATAAACATCACGGGCACGCAGTGCATTTTCCAGCTGCAGCTTACCGGCTTCCATTCTTCCCCGTGCACCGGTCCAGTCAGCCTGCGCAACGGAGGCTTTTTGCAGAACATCGAAGCGCGCCTGATCAACCATAGAAGAGGCCATAGCCCGTGCGCCTTCTGCCTGACGCACACGTGCGGAGACCGCGCCGCCCTGATAAAGCGGTGCATCAATATTGAGCTGGATCTGGTCGTCCCAGTAAGAACGGTTGTCCGACTCATAACGGGTACGCCCCCCCTTCAGGCTTAAGGTCGGCCAGTGCTGGGACTTCGCCGTTTCCACGCCGTACTGGGCCGAACGCTCCCGGTTCTGCGCCGCTAACACCGTGGGTATCAAGGAATAATCAATGCGGTTAAGCGAATCAGGCTCAACGGCGAGGTTCGCAGGCACGGGCGAATAAGCGTCAGCCTGCATCCCGGTTAAGACCGCAAGCCTTGCGCGGGCGCTGTTTAAGGCGGCGTTATACTGCGCGACCGTTGCCTGCATGCCTGCAATACGCGTGCGGGTCTGCAGTTCATCGGAAGTGGAGCTCACCCCTGCATCCGCACGCAGTTTTGCCAGTTGCTCAACATTTTTAAGCGCCTGAACGTTGTCCTTTGCCGCCTGGAGCAGATCGGAATAGCGTTTAACTTCCACGTAGCTGAGTGCCGTTTTCTCCGCCACATCAGAGAGCGTACTCATCAGCTGGTAGCGGTAACTATCGCGCTGGGCGGAAGACTGGCTGATGCTGTTATTGGTTTTCCCGAAATCGTACAGCAGCTGGGTCAGGCTAATCCCCCAGGCCGCAGAATTCTTCAGCGATCCGCTGGAATCGGTGGTCTGGCTATGACCCGTGCTCCCGTTCAACGCGATTTGTGGCATCCAGCCGCTACGCGCTTCATCTATTTGCGCCTGACCAATACCTAATTGTGCGGCCTGCTGACTAATTGAGGGATCGCGATCGATAGCAAAAAGAATACTTTCTTTTAAGGTCGTCTTTGCCACTGCGGCAATCCCTGCCTGGTGACTATTGGCATAAGCCGTATTTATGGCGAATGAAATTAATGCCAGTGCTGTTGTAAATCGGCGTAACATAGGCTTTCGCAATATCGTCATTTTTATCTCCCTGACTCTGAGCCAAACTCAGGCAATTACCCAAAAAGAGGTATAGATAATTAGACAAATATCTTCTTTAGCGTCCTCACTGAATTTCAGGTAAAACTCCCCCACACCCATTTCCATTGGAAGTGAGAAAGTCCGTCGTCTTATTTCAATTAAGAATTTACTTATTTCTTAAACTGATTTGCAGCATAACAAAATGTGGTATAAGCCACTACACCCACAATGTTAATGTGGTGTTACAAATAAGAAAAAAGATGGGGTTTCTGGACAAAACCATAAAAAGGGCATTTCAAATGAAACATATAAACCCTCTGTTATTTAAGGAAAATTCCTAATCTACTCTCTGTACATTTTTGCGTTAATTTCCAGGAGCGTCAGACACAAAGATTTTCAAAGAAGTGTCAATTTAAGTTATTACCGACCTCGCACCAAAATAAAAATCCATTAAAAAACTAAAGTAAGAGATTAAGCGCCACTATAAATCTTATATACAGAATTTTATTCCATTCAATGGTGGTATAATGGTTACATAACCCAAATCATTAAATAAAACAAAACAATAACACTGTGGTTAACATTCAAAACGGCTTAATGATATCTGCTTAATACAAATGTAATAATCACCTACCGGAATGACTGCACCTCCCGACCGCTTACCCATTCCCCTGCTTCCCTCTGCGCAAAAATGCTGTATTATGCGAATTATTGCGACATTTTGCAGGAGTGCAGCCATGCACAAGACCGCACGTCAACGTTATGTCCTTGATATTTTGAGCGATCAAGGTCAGGCCAGCATTACTGAGCTGGCAGAAAAGCTGCAGGTTTCAGCAGATACCATCCGTCGGGATCTCACCGACCTGGAAAATCAGGGGCTGGCCCAGAAGAACCACGGTGGCGCTATCGCCCTTAATCTTTCCGCCATGAATCGTCAGGGCCGCAACACGCTGCTGCCTGAAACCAAGCAACGCCTGGGGAAACAGGTCGCGCAGGCGGTTCCAGCCGGTTCCACCCTCTTTCTGGATGCCGGCAGCACGGTGATGGCCGTCGCGACCTTTCTTCAGGGGCCTCACACCGTGATCACCACTTCGCTGGACATCGCCCAGCATTTTAGCGACCGGGAAGACATTGATCTGATCCTGCTCGGCGGGAAATGGGACCCGAAACAGCGCCTGTTTGCCGGAAGCGCCACGTTGTCGTTGCTCTCCCGCTATCGGGCAGATATCGCCATTCTTGGGGCGTGCGCCATTCATGCCGAACTCGGTCTGAGTGCCGGTAAAGAGGCCGATGCTGAGGTGAAACGTGCGATGCTCGCCGCAAGCCATGAACACTGGATCGTGGCCGACCATCTGAAAGTTAACCGCTGTGAACCGTATCTGGTTTCAGGGTTATCCGACATTCATCAACTCTTTTTAGATCGTCCCTGGCCTGAGCTTGGGGACCCTGGCGCATTACAGGTCACCGTATGCGCGCAATAACGTGGAGAAGGTCATGAGTAAAGTTCAAACAATCAACATTGCGCTGATCGGGTATGGATTTGTGGGTAAAACCTTCCATGCTCCGCTGATCCAGTCCGTGGACGGGCTTAGGCTGGCGGTGGTCTCTTCCCGTGATGAAGAGAAGGTAAAACGCGATCTTCCGGATGTGCTTGTGGTCGCGACACCGGAAGAGGCTATTCAGCATCCTGATATCGACGTGGTGGTGATTGCCTCGCCTAACGCCACTCACGCCCCGCTGGCTACGCTAGCCCTGAACGCCGGGAAACATGTCGTCGTGGATAAGCCTTTTACCCTCGACATGAAGGAAGCCCGCGACCTGATCGCGCTGGCGGATGAAAAACAGCTCCTGCTCTCTGTTTTTCATAACCGCCGCTGGGACAGCGATTTCCTCGGCATTAAACAGATTATTGCGCAAGGCACGCTCGGCAAGGTCAAGCACCTGGAGTCGCATATTGATCGCTTCCGTCCGGAAGTCCGCGTGCGCTGGCGCGAGCAGAACGTTCCCGGTAGCGGTCTGTGGTTTGACCTGGGGCCGCACCTGATCGACCAGACGCTACAGCTGTTTGGCCTGCCTGAGTCGGTTCAGGGGAATATCGCGACGCTGCGCGAGGGTGCGGAGATCGACGACTGGGCGCATGTGGTTTTAAATTACCCGGCGCACAAGGTTATTCTGCACGCCAGCATGCTGGTCGCTGGCGGGACGGCGCGCTTTACCGTTCACGGGGATAAAGGCAGCGTGGTGAAGGCCAGAATCGATCAGCAGGAAGCACAACTGCTTGCGGGTGTGATCCCCGGCAGCGAAACCTGGGGAGAAGACAGCGACAGCATGGTGTTCTTCGGGGCAGACGGTGCAACGCAGACGGTTGTCACGCCGAAAGGCGACCAGCGCCAGTATTACATCCACGTGCGTGATGCGCTGCGCGGGGAAATCCCCCATCCCGTTCACCCTGTCGAGGCGTTAGCGGTCATGGCTGTGCTGGAAGCGGCGGTGAAATCATCAGAGACCGGGACGACGCAGACGCTGGCGTTAACGGCTGAAGAGCGTGCGCTGCTGGGTTAAAAAACAAGCCGGGTGGCGCTGCGCTTACCCGGCCTACGAGTTTGAGCCGTTTGTAGGCCCGTGCAAGCGAAGCGCCGCCGGGCGAAAAGACTACTGACGCTTTTTCGGCATCATGCGCAGCAGCGTATTGTCTTTCCAGAAATAGTGATGCATTAGCGCCGCCGCCGCGTGCAGACCAATCACGAAATAGCCGAGATTGGCGAGCGTCTCGTGCCACTCCTTCAGCATATCCACCAGATCAAAATTCCCTTCCGCCGCATGCGGCATCAGCAGGCCAAAGGCAAACCAGTCGTTTCCGCGGTTATACATCATCACAATGCCAATCAGCGGCAGCGCAATAAACAGCAGATAAACGATGAGATGCCCAAGGTGCGACATACCGGTGATCATCGCTTTGGGTTTCGGCTGAATAGGCGGTGCGGGATATTTAAGACGGATGAGCAATCTCGCCACCATCAGCACCAGCACCGAGATCCCGCAGGAGACGTGGATCATGTTTATCACCGGGCGATCGGTACGCGGGAAAAAGCCTCTAAACTCCATCGCGCAGTAGGCGACGACAACTAACAAAAACACCAGCCAGTGAATCGCAATCTGCAGGCTTGAATATTTAGTACGCATGGGATTTCCTGAAAAAAAAACAGTCACCGCGCCAACATAATCTCCTTTCCTTAAAAATTCATTAACTTTTCTGTATGACTTTTCAGTCACTTCCCTGCGGATGAAGTATCTTCAATTGCCGCCCTGTCCGTGATGGTCTAAGCCTGGATGAGTTCAAACTGTCGTATCGACATGTTCACAGGAGAACACAATGAGTAAAATTGGCATTAACGGATTCGGACGCATTGGACGCCTTGTTCTGCGCCGCCTTCTTGAAACTCAGGACAGTAATACTGTCGTCGCCATCAACGACCTCACCTCCCCGAAAGTGCTGGCTTACCTGCTCAGACATGATTCCAACTACGGTGGCTTCCCGTGGAGCGTAGATTTCACTGAAGATGCGCTGATCGTCGACGGTAAGACCATTGCGGTATACGCGGAGAAAGAGGCAAAGCATATTCCATGGAAAACGGCGGGAGTGGATATTGTCGTGGAGTGCACCGGCTTCTACACCTCTGAAGAGAAATCCCGGGCACATCTGGACGCAGGTGCGAAAAAAGTGCTGATTTCGGCACCTGCAGGTGACATGAAAACCATCGTCTATAGCGTGAATGACGACACGATTAACGCCAGTGACACCATTATTTCCGTCGCGTCCTGCACCACCAACTGCCTGGCCCCGCTGGCAAAAGCCCTGCACGATGCGTTTGAAATAAAAGTGGGCACCATGACCACCATCCATGCCTATACCGGCACCCAGGCGCTGGTGGATGGACCGCGCGGGAAAGATCTACGCGCCTCGCGGGCAGCAGCTGAGAACATTATTCCGCACACGACCGGTGCGGCAAAAGCCATCGGCCTGGTGATCCCTGCGCTCAGCGGCAAGCTGAAAGGCCACGCGCAGCGCGTGCCGGTAAAAACCGGCTCCGTCACCGAGCTGGTCGCCATTCTTGGCAAGAAAGTTACCGTTGAGGAGATCAACGCTGCGCTGAAAAAGGCGACACAGGGGAATAAATCGTTCGGGTATACCGATGATGAAATTGTGTCGTCAGACGTGATTGGTTCGCACTACGGTTCGGTATTCGACGCCACACAGACGGAGGTGTCGGAAGCGGGAGACCTGCAACTGGTGAAGGCCGTCGCGTGGTATGACAACGAGTATGGTTTCGTGACGCAGCTGGTGCGTACGCTGGATAAGTTCGCCGCGCTGTGAAATTCCCCCTCACCCTGACCCTCTCCCCAAAGGGGCGAGGGGATTGCCCCGTGCTCAGATGATTTTACGCGCCACCTTCAGGACCGGATCCTGCTGAAGCTGTTTCCAGGCTTCGGTGACAGCCTCAGGGAATTCGACGTGCGCGATAAAATCCCGCCCGGCCGGGCCATAGCCGTTCTCATCGTCATGCAGACGCGGCAGTTCCCCCATCACCAGCGAAAGGTAACGCTCAACGGCCCACAGCCCTGCGTTACCCTCGCTAAATACCACGCCGTTTTTGCCGTTTTGCAGTATTGGCGTCATTCCCGGGTGGCTAATCCACTGCGGAGAAACGGGCTCATCGCGGCAAACGCGGGCGAATGTCGCCATCGTACGGCGCTGCATCGTCGGATCCTGCACCACCAGCATTCGTCCGCTTGTTCGCTGGTGCTGTTTCAGCATGTTCCAGCTAAATCGGGCGTTTTCTCCGCAGTTAGTGGAGCGATCTTCAACCCACAGGCGCGACTCGGGGATCTGCCAGAACTCCCGCGCAATGTCGGCAAGAATGCTTGCTTCCGCCCGCCCGGACACCGGCAGTGGGTGATAACGGGGGTGGTGACGGATCGCATCATACAAAAACGTTGTCGAGTGGCCGATACCGCCGCTAATCAGCAGCGGAACCTGCTTTTCTGCGGCAATTCGGCAGGCGGCTTCAATGGTCGGGATCACCGCGTTTCCTGCCAGAATCACCCCATCAACATCCGGGGTTTGAGACGTGCCGCGGAGATCGTCCTGCGCCAGCCATTCACCGACAGTATTGATGGCCGTAAGCGTAGCGTCCGGCAGGACGGGGAAATGGGGCTGAACCATGGTGAACTCCTCCTCAGTGTTACCTCAGGGTAGCGACTTCGACTTATCAACACAACGGGGGTGCTGTGCCGCTCTTTTTCCTTAAAAGCCCTCTCAACATTTGATTAACATGCGTAAATCATATTCACTTGAATTATCATTTGCGGCAGACGTAGAATCGCCAGTCGACACATTTTTCCATTATTTCTAAGGTAAACAACGTTATGCGCCTGCCCGAACGCGATCCTTATGCTCCTCGCGAGTGGCAGCCACATGAGAAACCCGCTCTGCTGGGGTCGCCTTCCACACCTGAACACAGCACGCCCAAACGGATTGCCTACGGCGTCGTGGGCCTGCTGGTGTGCCTGACGGGGGCGCTGGGTAATGCGGTGGTGACCGCCAATCTGCAAAACCTGCAGGGCACCTTCGGCGCCTGGTCAACGGAAATCGCCTGGCTGCCCGCGGTATATGTGATGACCAACATCTCCATCAACCTGCTGCTGGTCAAATTCCGCCAGCAGTACGGTCTGCGCGCCTTCACCGAAGGGTTTCTGGTGCTGTATGTGCTGGTCACCTTTTTCCATCTGTTTGTTAACGATCTCAGCTCAGCGCTGATGGTGCGCGCCGCGCACGGGATGGTGGCCGCCGCGCTCAGCTCGCTGGGGATTTACTACCAGATCCAGGCCTGGCCGGCGAAACATCGCCTGAAGGCGCTGACCATCGGCATTACCGGCTCGTCACTCGCCATTCCGCTGGCGCGGCTGTTTTCGACTGAACTGCTCCAACTGGACGAGTGGCGCGGATTGTATTTCTTTGAACTGGGGCTGGCGCTGATCTCCCTGGCCTGCGTGATCGCGCTGAAGCTGCCGCCGGGCGACCGACGCAAGGTCTTTGAGAAGAAAGACTTTGTCACCTTTTTTCTGCTGGCGCCGGGCATGGCCTTGCTGTGCGCGGTGCTGTCGCTCGGACGTCTGGACTGGTGGTTTGAAGCGCCGTGGATCGGCTGGTCGCTGGCGTTATCGCTGGTGCTGATTGTGTCCGCCATCGTCTTTGAACATAACCGCACTAACCCACTGCTGAATACCCGCTGGCTGTCGAGCGGCAGCATCGTCCGTCTGGGACTGATTATGCTGCTGATCCGCATCGTGCTGGCGGAGCAAAATACCGGGGTGATTGGCTGGTTACAGTATGTGGGATTACAGAATGAGCAGATGACCCATCTGGCGTGGTCCATTTTCGCCGGGATCGTCTGCGGGATCGTCACCAGCTGTCTCACCATCAAGCCCACAAAACTGGCGTGGCCGATTATCACCTCCCTGGCGCTGATGATCATTGCCTCGCTGCTGGACAGCCAGTCCAATAACCTGACCCGCCCGGACCAGCTGATGGTCAGCCAGTTTCTGCTGGGCTTCGGCAGCGCCTTCTTCCTCGCCCCGGCCATGCTGGCCGCCATTGGCGGAGTGATCGCCGACCCGCGTAATCTGGTCAGCTTCTCGGTCATGTTTGGCATGAGCCAGAACCTCGGCGGTCTGCTCGGGTCGGCGATCCTCGGTACTTTCCAGACCTGGCGTGAGAAGTACCACTCCAGCCTGCTGGCAGACCAGCTCACCACGCTCAACCCGCTGGTCAACGAGCGCATTCAGCTTTATACCCAGATGTATAAAAGCCTGATCGGTGACAGTTCGCTGTTGGGGACTCAGGCAATTACCCAACTACAAAGCGTCACCGCCCTTGAGGCAAATATTCTGGCTTACAACGATACTTATCTTCTGACGGCAAGTATCGCTGCCGCCACGCTGGTCTGGATTTTATGGCGCTTGCTGCGTCTGCGCATCACTGCCCGTATGGCGCTGAAGAACGCCACCGGCAACAAGTAATTGAAAGAGTTCTGGAGAATTTATGAGTCAGCAGGATGCCGCCAAAGAGCAGGCCAACACCCGCAAAAATGTGCGCATTGTTTCCGTTTTCACCGCCGCTGCCATCGGTCTTGTCGGCGTGCTGGTGATCCTTTACGCCTGGCAGTTACCGCCCTTTACCCGACACGTGCAGTTTACCGACAACGCCTACGTGCGGGGACAAACGACGTTTATCAGCCCGCAGGTGAATGGCTATATCACAGAGGTGAAGGTTCAGGACTTTGTGCAGGTCAAAAAAGGCGATCTGCTGCTGCAGATTGATGACCGCATCTACCGTCAGCGGGTGCATCAGGCCGAGGCGCAGCTGGCGATGAAAATTGCCGCCCTGAATAATAACCTGCAGCAGCGTAAAAGCGCCGAAGCGACGATTGCCAAAAATGAAGCCGCGCTGAAAAATGCCCGCGCCCAGAGCCTGAAAACCCAGGCGGATTTGAAGCGCGTGAAGGATCTGACGGCGGATGGGTCACTTTCCGTTCGCGAACGCGATGCCGCCCTGGCAAGCGCGGCTCAGGGCAGCGCCGATATCGACCAGGCGAAAGCAACGCTTGAGATGTCGCGGCAGGATCTGCAGACGGTGATTGTCAATCGCGGGGCGCTGGAGGCGGACGTTGAGAACGCCAAAGCGGCGCTGGAGCTGGCGCAGATCGATCTGCAAAACACCCGCATTGTGGCCCCGCGTGATGGCCAGCTGGGGCAGATTGCCGTGCGTCTCGGGGCGTATGTGACCGCCGGGACCCATCTCACCACCCTTGTGCCCCCCCAGCACTGGGTTATTGCCAATATCAAAGAGACCCAGCTCGCGGAGCTGCGCGTCGGTCAGCCGGTGAAATTCACCGTCGATGCCCTGAACGACAAAGCGTATCAGGGCCGCGTGGAGAGCATCTCTCCCGCAACCGGCGTGGAATTCAGCGCGATCACGCCGGATAACGCGACCGGGAACTTTGTCAAAATTGCCCAGCGAATTCCGGTGCGCATTGAGGTACTCGGTAAGCCAGAGGAATCCGCCCTGCTGCGTCCGGGCATGTCGGTACAGGTAACAATTGATACGCGGGAGGCGAAACCATGATCCTGCGTCCGATAGCCGGACTGGTCGTGGCGGTGATGCTGGCCGGATGCCAGTCCGTCGACGTCAAACCGGCGCAGCCCACGCTGCACATTCCTGCGCAATGGCGGGCCACCTCGGGGCCAGCCAGCCCGACGGAACAGCTCTGGTGGCGTAACTTTCATGACAACCACCTGAACCGCTATGTGGACCAGGCGCTTAAGAATAACAGTGACGTGTTGATCGCCCGCGAACGGATAAACGAGTATCAGGCGCGGGTCTTTGCGGCCGACGGCAGCCTGTTTCCCTCGCTTGACGCGGGCGTCACGGGGACGCGCGCCCGTTCGCAATCCGCTGCGACCGGGTTGCCCGTCTACGGTACGGTGTACAGAGGCAGCCTGACGGCGAGCTACGACGTTGATATCTGGGGCGTCAACCGCAGCACGGCGAATGCCGCTCAGGCGTCGCTGGAGGCGCAAAAAGCCGCCGCTGCCGCCGCGGATTTGACTGTCGCCTCGTCCGTGGCTTCCGGGTACGTCACCCTGCTCTCACTTGACGAACAGCTGCGCGTGACTGAAGCCACGCTGAAGTCCCGCGAAGAGGCGTTTAACCTCGCGAAACGTCAGTTTGAAACCGGCTACAGTTCGCGCCTGGAGCTGATGCAGTCTGACTCCGAATTACGTTCAACGCGGGCGCAGGTGCCCGTGTTACAGCATCAGATTGCGCAACAGGAAAATGCGCTTAGCCTGCTGCTGGGAAGCAATCCCGGCGCGGTAGCGCGCAGCGAAAGCTTTGCGGCGCTGACGCCGCTGGCGCTGCCGTCGCAGCTGCCTTCCACGCTTCTGAACCGTCGCCCGGATATCGTTCAGGCTGAACGCCAGCTGGTGGCGGCGGATTCCTCCCTTGCCGCGTCGCGCGCCAGCCTGCTGCCATCGATCAACCTGACCGCCACCGGATCGATTCAGGATCGCACCCTTTCTGGTCTGCTGGACAATCCGCTTCAGCTCTGGAGCGCCGGGGGCAGTATTCTTGCCCCGCTGCTGAACCGCCAGGCGCTGAATGCGCAGGTGGATATTTCCCAGTCTCAGCGTAACCAGGCGCTGTACGCCTATGAAAAAACCGTGCGTAACACGTTTGCGGAAGTGAACAACAGCCTTGATGCCATTACGCGCTATCAGGAACAGCTGACGGAGCTACTCGCCCAGCAGGCTGTGGCGCAGGAGACGCTGCGCATTGCGCAGAATCGCTATCGCAACGGCTATTCTTCCTATCTGGACGTGCTGGACGCGCAGCGCACGCTGTTCTCGGTCCAGACCAGCGTCGTGCAGGTGAAAAATAATCTGCTGCTGGCGCAGATTGATTTATACAGGGCGCTGGGCGGCGGCTGGGGCAGTGCCTGAAATCCTGCCCGGTGGCGCGTCGCTTACCGGTCCTGGATTTCGCACCCGTAGGCCGGGTAAGGCGTAGCCGCCACCCGGCAATCCTTCCCAAGGAGTCAATCTATGCAACAACAGTGGTCTGCAGTAGATAATTTCATGATTTCTTTGCTGATCCCTGACGATGACGTACTGAGTCAGGTACTGGAAAACAACAAGCGCGCCGGGCTGCCCGAACACGACGTGGCGGCCAATCAGGGGCAGCTGCTGGCGCTGTTCGTGCGCATGACGCAGGCAAGACGCATTCTCGAGATCGGGACGCTGGGTGCCTATAGCTCAATCTGGATGGCGCGCGCCCTGCCGCCGGACGGAAAGCTGATCACGCTGGAGGCCGACCCGAGTCATGCCGACGTTGCGCGTCAGAATATTCACCTCGCGGGGCTGAACGATCGCATTGAACTGGTTGAAGGCCCGGCGCTGAGCTCGCTCGAAAATTTTGGTGACGTCCCGCCGTTCGACCTGATCTTTATTGATGCCGATAAGCCGAACAATCCCGGCTATCTGGAGTGGGCGTTGCACTATTCCCGTCCCGGTACGGTAATTATCGGCGATAACGTGGTGCGCGAGGGTGAAGTCGTTAACGGGCAAAGCGACGACGCGCGCGTGCAGGGCGTGCGGCGTTTTATCGAGATGACTGGAGATAACCCGCGCTTAACCGCCACCGCGCTGCAAACGGTGGGGGTTAAGGGATGGGATGGGTTTACGCTGGCGATTGTGAACGGGTGAAAATTGTGCGGGCTGATGCCCTCACCCCGACCCTCTCCCACAGGGAGAGGGAGAAAATCGGGCAAGGCTTTTAGCCAGAGATCTGCTCCATCGCCTGCAGGATACGCTTATCCGAAATCGGATACGGCGTACCGAGCTGCTGGGCAAAGAAGCTGACGCGTAGCTCCTCGATCATCCAGCGGATCGCCTGCACGTCTTCATCGTCGCGGCGCGCCGGCGGCAGCTTGTTTAGCCACTGCTGCCACGCCTGCTGCACGCTTTCCACTTTCAACATCTGCGCGCGATCGCGGTGCGGGTCGATGGCCATTTTCTCCAGACGTTTTTCAATGGCCTGCAGATAGCGCAGCGTATCGCCGAGACGGTTGAAGCCGTTGCCGGTGACAAACCCACGATACACCAGCCCCGCCATCTGCGCCTTCACGTCCGACAGCCCCAGCGCCATGGTCATATCCACGCGCCCCTTCAGGCGCTTGTTGATGTTGAACACGGCGGTGAGGATCTGCTCGACCTGTTTGGCAATCTCCACCACGGTGTCGTTAAGCTCCGCGCGGACCTTTTCATGAAGCTGAGCAAAGCCCTCTTCCGTCCAGACCGGACCGCCCGCCTCGTGGATCAGTTTGTCCACGCCGCAGGATATGCAGTCGTCAATTAGATCCAGCACTTTGCCGTACGGGTTAAAGTACAGACCCAGCTTGGCCTTGTTCGGCAACTTCTCGTGCAGATATTTAATCGGCGACGGAATGTTCAGCAGCAGCAGGCGACGCAGCCCGCGCCACATCATCTGCTGCTGTTCCTGCGGGTTATCAAACAGCTTGATCGCCACGCTGTCGCGCTCGTCCACCAGCGCTGGCCAGGCTTTCACCTTATAGTTACCGCGTTTTTGCTCGTAGCTTTCCGGAAGCTGACCAAAACTCCAGATATGCAGTCCGCTCTGCTCGATACCGTCGTCCGCCACCGCAGAGAGCGTCTCCTGGACTTTCCCTTTCAGCGCCTCTTTTAGCTCGCTCAGGGAACGCCCTTCCAGCAGCTTTTTGTTTTTATCATCCACCACGCGGAAGCTGATTTTCAGGTGATCGGGTACCTGTTCCCAGTTCCAGTCTTCGCGGTCAATGGTGGTGCCTGTCATGCGGCGGAATTCTCGCTCCAGCGCGTCCAGCAGCGGCAGCTCCAGCGGCGTGACGCGGCCCAAAAACGCTTCCGCGTAGTTCGGCGCAGGCACAAAATTACGCCGCACCGGTTTCGGCAGCGATTTAATCAGCGCAATGACCAGCTCGCGGCGCAGGCCGGGGATCTGCCATTCAAACCCGCTCTCGTCGACCTGGTTTAACAGCGGCAGCGGAATGTGGACGGTCACGCCGTCCGCATCGGCCCCCGGTTCAAACTGATAGGTCAGACGCAGCTTGAGATTGCCCTGATGCCAGAAGTTCGGGTAGTCGAGCTTGCTGACCGACTCCGCCCCCTCTTTAATCAACATGCTCTTTTCAAAATTGAGCAGGTCCGGCGTCTCTTTACTGGCCTTCTTCCACCAGCTGTCAAAGTGGCGGGCGGAAATCACATCGTGACTGATGCGCTGATCGTAAAATTCGAACAGCGCCTCGTCGTCTACCAGGATGTCGCGACGGCGGGATTTATGCTCAAGCTCTTCCACCTCGGCACGCAGCTTCAGGTTTTCGCGGAAGAACGCATGGCGCGTCTGCCAGTCGCCCTCCACCAGCGCGTGGCGGATAAACAGCTCGCGGCTGAGCGCCGGGTCAATCTGGCTGTAGTTGACCTTACGCGCGGCCACCACCGGCAGGCCATAAACGGTCACCTTCTCGGTCGCCATCACTGCCCCCTGCGCACGCTCCCAGTGTGGTTCACTGTATGAGCGTTTCAGCAGATGCTGCGCGACTGGCTCAACCCATTCCGGGTCGATCCGCGCGGCAATGCGTCCCCACAGGCGGCTGGTTTCCACCAGCTCGGCCACCATGGTCCACTTCGGCGGCTTCTTGAATAAGCCGGAACCGGGGAAGATGGAGAAACGGGCATTGCGCGCGCCGGTATACTCCTGCTTCTCTGCGTCCTTCATCCCAATGTGGGACAGCAGGCCGGTCAGCAGCGCGATATGAATTTCACGGTACTCCGCCGGCTCACTGTTCACCGGAATGCCCAGCTCTTTCACCACCTGGCGCAGCTGGGTGTAGATATCCTGCCACTCGCGCACGCGCAGGTAGTTGAGGAAATCCACGCGGCACTGGCGGCGGAACTGGTTCGAGGAGAGCGCTTTCTGCTGCTCGCCGAGATAGTTCCACAGGTTCACGAAGGCGAGGAAATCGGACTCTTTGTCGTGGAAGCGACGGTGTTTTTCATCTGACGCCTGCTGTTTATCCATCGGACGCTCGCGCGGATCCTGAATGGAGAGCGCAGAGGTAATAATCATCGCCTCGCGCACGCAGCCGTGCTTCTGGGCTTCCAGCACCATGCGCGCCAGACGCGGGTCGACCGGCAACTGGCTAAGCTGACGACCCAACGGCGTCAGTTTATAGACCGTCGCCTGCTCGTCGGTGGTAATGGCCCCCAACTCTTCCAGCAGACGGACACCGTCCTGAATGTTGCGTTTGTCCGGCGCTTCCACGAACGGGAACGCCGCGATGTCGCCCAGCCCCAGGGCGGTCATCTGCAGGATAACGGACGCCAGGTTGGTACGCAGAATTTCCGGGTCGGTAAACTCCGGGCGCGACAGGAAATCGTCTTCGGAATAGAGACGAATACAGATCCCTTCCGACACACGACCGCAGCGGCCTTTACGCTGGTTGGCCGACGCCTGAGAAACCGGCTCTATTGGCAGGCGTTGCACCTTGGTGCGGTAGCTGTAGCGGCTGATACGCGCCGTGCCCGGGTCGATCACGTATTTGATCCCCGGTACGGTCAGCGAGGTTTCCGCCACGTTGGTCGCCAGCACAATGCGGCGTCCGCCGTGCGGCTGGAACACGCGGTTCTGCTCGCTGTTCGACAGGCGCGCGTACAGCGGCAGGATCTCCGTATGACGCAGATCGCGCTTGCTGAGCGCATCGGCGGTATCGCGAATTTCGCGCTCGCCGCTCATAAAGATCAGAATGTCGCCCGCGCTTTCGTTGCCCAGTTCGTCGACAGCGTCGAAGATGGCCTGGAGCTGGTCGCGCTCGGTATCATCCGCCTCTTCGACAATCGGACGATAGCGCACTTCCACCGGATACGTGCGTCCCGACACTTCAATTATCGGCGCATTGTTGAAATGCTTCGAGAAGCGCTCCGGATCGATGGTCGCGGAGGTGATGATGATTTTCAGATCCGGACGACGCGGCAGCAGTTCTTTCAGGTAACCGAGCAGGAAGTCAATGTTCAGGCTGCGCTCGTGCGCTTCGTCGATGATGATGGTGTCGTACTGCATCAGCAGGCGATCCTGCTGGATTTCCGCCAGCAGGATACCGTCAGTCATCAGCTTGACCATGGTGTTATCGCTGACGTGGTCGCTGAATCGCACCTTGTAACCGATGCAGCCACCCGGCTCGGTTTGCAGCTCTTCGGCAATACGGTTCGCCACGGTACGCGCCGCCAGACGACGCGGCTGGGTGTGGCCAATCAGACCTTTCACCCCGCGCCCCAGCTCCATGCAGATTTTCGGCAACTGGGTGGTTTTCCCCGAGCCGGTTTCCCCTGCGACAATCACTACCTGGTGGTCGCGCACGGCTTCCAGAATGTCCTGTTTTTTCTGGCTGACGGGCAGGTTTTCCGGGTAGGTAATCGCCGGACGTGCGGCTTCGCGCAGCACAACTTTCCCTGCCGCCTGTTCAATCTCTTTCGCCATCTCCTGATAAATGGCCTGTTGTGCATCAGGATTTTTAACCTTCTTCACGCCGTGCAGACGACGCGCAAACCGCTGTTTATCGCGCAGCATCAGGGCATCAAGCCTTTGCAGGAGCATCGGGAAGGTGATTTTTTGGTGTTCTGTCATAGCGTTAATGGGCAGTGCTCTGCCGGGTAAAATCTCTTTTTAATGATTGCTATAGAGTATCACATTGACGCTTTCTGCGCCTTATTCAAAAAATTCGAACATAGGCTTCGATATATTGCGCTATCTCTGTGGCAGGATTGTGAATAGAGTGTCAACAAGCAACGGGGCAACCCCCTTCAATCAAATGCAAAAACAGGAATCACCCATGAGCAAAGTATTAGTGTTGAAATCCAGTATTCTGGCAGGGTACTCTCAGTCTGGTCAGTTGTCTGATTATTTCGTTGAACAGTGGCGTGAACAGCATTCCGCTGACGAAATCACCGTGCGCGACCTGGCTGCAAACCCTATTCCTGTGCTGGACGGTGAACTGGTTGGCGCGCTGCGTCCGAGCGATGCTCCGCTGAGCCCGCGTCAGCAGGAAGCCCTGGCCCTGTCCGACGAACTGATTGCTGAGCTGCAGGCGCACGACGTTATCGTGATTAACGCCCCAATGTACAACTTCAACATCCCTACTCAGCTGAAGAACTACTTCGACCTGGTGGCGCGTGCTGGCGTAACCTTCCGTTACACTGAAAACGGCCCTGAAGGTCTGGTGAAAGGCAAGCGTGCGATCGTACTGACCAGCCGCGGCGGTATCCATAAAGACACCCCAACCGACCTGGTTGCGCCGTACCTGAGCCTGTTCCTGGGCTTCATCGGCATCACTGACGTGAACTTCGTGTTCGCGGAAGGCATCGCTTACGGTCCTGAAGTGGCAACGAAAGCGCAGACCGACGCGAAAGCCGCGATCGACAGCCTGGTTGCCGCCTAAGATTTCCCCCTCTCACCGCCCGGTGGGAGGGTTTTTCTTTTCTCCACATTTCGTTATCATCCGCTCCCACTCTCCAGCCGGGCGGCCTGATGTCTGCGATTATTGATTCTTTTATTGCCCCACCGTGTCATGACGACATCGAGATCCTCTGGCAGGATGAACATCTGCTGCTGATCAATAAGCCTTCCGGTCTGCTCAGCCTCTCGGGGAAAAATCCGCAAAACCTTGATTCTGTCCATTATCGTCTGGTTCAGACGTTCCCGGGCTGCACGCTGGTACATCGTCTCGATTTCGGCACGTCCGGGCTGATGGTGATTGCGCGTAATAAAGCGATCAATGCGGCGCTCTGCCAGCAGTTCAGCCAGCGCAGCGTGGAGAAAGTTTACAGCGCCCTGCTTTGCGGACATCTGGAAAACGATGAGGGCGTGATAGATGCCCCGATTGCCAAAGATCCGGCGCTGTTCCCGCTGATGTCAATCTGCGCCATTAACGGTAAACCCGCCCGCTCCCGCTATCGGGTGGTGGAACGTTTTTATCAGGGAACGGGAGTGCCGTTAACGCGGGTGACGCTTACCCCGGAAACCGGGCGAACCCATCAGCTGCGTATTCACTGCCAGCAGCTGGGGCACCCGATTCTGGGCTGCGATCTTTATGGCGGTCTTGACGCGCCGGGGGCGGAAATCACGCCCCGGCTGATGCTGCATGCCTGCGAGCTGAATTTTATTCATCCGGTGAGCGGCGAGCCGGTTACTGCCCGTCACACCGCCCCGTTCTGACGGCGGTTTACCACATCAAATCGTCAGGGATTTTGAAGTCCGCGTAGGGATCGTCTTCATCCTGCTCTTCCTGACTGAGCGCGCTGTTTAACACAATGCAGTCGGCATCACGCTGGGCAATTTTATCGGCCACGACTGCCGGGATAATCGCGTATTCACAGTCGCCGTTGGCGTTAATCACCAGACGGGCAATCGCCAGACGGCCGTTGATCAGCTGAGTCTGGGTTTGCTTGTCGACGTCGAGTTTTTTGATCAGATTACCGTCAGTGAAGTTAAAGGTGATATTGCCTTTCGCCACGGTGATGCGGTTCATCTCAATCAGCTGCTTCACCTGTGCTTTAAACTCTTTTGCCAGCACGGCCTGCTTCTGCTGTTCGCTGAGCTGCTTGTCACGCTCGATCTGCGCTTTTTTATTCTCTTCCACTGCTTCGCGCGCCTCACGAGCCTGAACGCGTGATTTCTTTGCCGTACGCTGCACTTTCGCCGCTTTCTTGCTGCTAACGAGGCCCGCTTTCAGGATCTGCTCTTGTAAGGTGAGTTTTGTCATGATCGTTTCTAAACCGGTTGGAAATTTTGGGGATTATAGCGGGAATTGAACAGAAATAAAAAAATGCCAATCCTCTACAGCGGGTTAACGGCAACGGCAAAGCACATATACGACGCTGAACCGTAGGCCGGGTAAGCGCAGCGCCACCCGGCAAGAAGGCAGCGACAGGCGAGTATCACGCTTCATGAACTTCGCTCATGTTGCAGTGAAATTAAGTCACTTCCCCTGCGCCGCGGGGTCAGGCATAAATTATGCATCGGTAACTTCTTAGCAACATGAACTTAGGATGCATAACGACAATGAGCAAAGCTTTCACCTATACCCTTAAGCGCAGTTGCTTCGATGAGAATTACAACCCGTCAGAAAATACGCGTACCACCACCAACTTTGCCAACCTGGCGCGCGGAGAAAAGCGTCAGGAAAACCTGCGCAATACCCTGGTGATGATCAATAACCGCTTCAACGCACTGGCGCGCTGGGATAACCCCAACGCCGATCGCTACGCGGTTGAGCTTGAAATTATCTCTGTCGATCTGAACATTGGTGCGGATAAGCCGTTCCCGGCCATTGAGATATTGCAAACCACCATCGTCGACAAGAAAAACAACCTGCGTATCCCGGGGATTGTCGGCAATAACTTTTCGTCTTACGTGCGGGATTATGATTTCAGCGTTCTGCTGCTGGAACATAACAAGAACCAACAGCACTTCAGCGTTCCGGAAAAGTTTGGTGAATTGCACGGCAACATATTCCGCCATTTTGTGAGTTCGCCGGAATACAAAGAGAACTTCAGAAAAGGACCGGTGATCTGCCTCAGCGTTTCCAGCAAAGACACCTACCGCCGCACCGGCAACCAGCATCCTGTACTTGGCATTGAGTATCAGCCGGATGGCGAGTCATTAACGGAACTGTACTTTGCCAAAATGGGCCTGAAGGTGCGCTATTTCATGCCAGAAAACAGCGTGGCGCCTTTTGCGTTCTTTTATACCGGTGATTTGCTGAATGATTACAGCAATCTTGAACTGATCGCCACCATCAGCACGATGGAAACGTTTCAGAAAATCTATCGCCCGGAAATTTATAACGCCAACTCGTCGGCGGGACTGTGCTTCCGACCGGATCTGAACCAGCAGGATCACTCATTCACCAAAATTGTTTATGACCGTGAAGAACGAAGCCGTCTGGCGATTGAACAGGGTCGATTCACCGAAGAATACTTTATTAAGCCTTATAAACACATTCTTGAGCAGTGGTCTGATAACTACACGCTTTAATTCATCAAAATAGGTCTTTTATTATGAAAACATTGCTCCCGACGTCTACGGCTGGCAGCCTGCCTAAGCCGACCTGGCTTGCACAACCTGAAACGCTGTGGTCTCCGTGGAAATTAGAGGATCAGGAATTACTGGCAGGAAAACAGGATGCGCTGCGTTTGTCACTGGATGAGCAGATCCGTGCGGGAATCGACATTGTCAGCGACGGCGAACAGACCCGCCAGCACTTCGTCACCACCTTTATCGAACACCTGAGCGGCGTGGATTTTGAAAACCGCCAGACGGTACGCATTCGTAACCGTTATGACGCCAGCGTGCCGACCGTGGTTTCTGCTGTGGCACGTCAGAAACCGGTATTCGTCGACGATGCAAAGTACCTGCGCCAGCTCACGGATAAGCCGATCAAATGGGCCCTCCCCGGACCGATGACCATGATCGACACCCTTTACGACGCGCACTATAAAAGCCGCGAAAAGCTGGCCTGGGAATTCGCCAAAATCCTCAATCAGGAAGCGCGGGAGCTAGAGGCTGCAGGCGTGGATATTATCCAGTTCGACGAACCGGCATTTAACGTCTTTTTTGACGAGGTCAACGACTGGGGCATCGCCGCGCTGGAACGCGCCATTGAAGGGCTGAAGTGCGAAACTGCGGTCCATATCTGCTATGGCTACGGCATCAAAGCCAATACCGACTGGAAAAAAACGCTCGGCTCTGAGTGGCGCCAGTACGAAGAGGCTTTCCCTAAGCTGCAGACCTCGAACATCGACATTATCTCTCTGGAGTGCCACAACTCCCGCGTGCCGATGGATCTACTGGCGCTGATCCGCGGTAAAAAAGTGATGGTTGGCGCGATTGATGTGGCAACGAACACCGTTGAAACGCCGGAGGAAGTCGCCGATACCCTGCGTAAAGCGCTGCAGTTTGTCGATGCCGACAAGCTTTACCCTTCGACCAACTGCGGTATGGCCCCCCTTTCCCGTCACGTCGCAAACGGTAAGCTGAGAGCCCTCAGCGCAGGCGCAGAGATTATCCGCAAAGAGCTCGGCGCGTAATCCTTTACGTTTGCCAGTACGGCGGCGTACCAAAGCGTTCGACGTAATAATCAATCACCGCCCTGACGTTCAGGGGCGGATGACGTGCATGTGGATAGATCGCCGCAATGTTCAGCGGCTCCGTGTTGATCGCACACGCCATTTCCGGCAGAAGTGCGACAAGCTCTCCCCGCTGGAGCCTGTCGCCAATCAGCCAGTCCGGAAACAGGACGATCCCCATCCCGCCCAGCGCGGCAGTGAGCAACGACTCCGCATTATTGGATGTCATCCGCGCCACCACCGGATAGTGTATCCAGTTCTCCCCCTCGCGACGCACCAGCCAGCGGTTAGGCCCGGACGAACCGCGATAGACCAGACATTGATGATCGCTCAGCGTGGCCGGATCGTCCGGCACACCGTGTTTGCGCAGATACGCGGGCGACGCGGCAAGGTGGTAACGCTGCTGACCAAAAATGCGGGCGTGGAACGTCGAGTCCGTCAACATGCCAATGCGAAAGATAAGATCGGCCGCATCCCGGTGCGGGTCGATAAAGTCATCGGTCAGCGTGAGCTCAATGTTTAACCGCGGATAACGCTCGGTCAGCTCCGCCAGGCCTGGCGCAACATGCCTCTGCCCAAAAAATACCGGCCCATTAATGCGGATTGTGCCGGATGGTTCCGACGAACGTTCATCCAGCTCACGCCGCGCCTCTTCGACGTTTTCGACCATCGCCCGGGCATAGCGGATAAACAGATGACCACTTTCTGTGGGGATCACCGCGCGCGTATTGCGGTAGAACAGCTGCTGACCGAGGGCATCCTCAAGCTGGTGAATAACGCGCGATATCTGTGAGGCTGATATCCCCTGCCGCCGCGCGACGACGGAGAAATTCTGCGCTTCATAGACCTCAATAAAGATCAGCAGCGCGCGGACGTTGATATTACTGGCATCGAACATTAATGCATTTCCTGCAAAGGTGTTTCCTGCATTATGGCATTTTTCTCACTGGACGACCGACGTAATCTTCTTCGCCTTAAAACGGAGGAAGCGTTATGCAGTTTGTGTTGATTTTACTGGTGATAGCCGGAGGGATGGGTCTCTCCATTGAGGCGGGATTACTGGGGCCACTGGGGGGCGAAGTGGGCGACTTATGGGCCACGTTCAGCATTTTTGGGGTCGGTGCCGCACTGACGTTTTTACTGATGCTGTTTTTTAGCCCGCGTAACAGCCCCTCGTTTTTTGCCCAGCCCGGCTGGCAGTTGCTCGGCGGCGTGCTCGGCCCGGTTTACGTGGTCATCCTGACCGTTGCGACACCCGCCATCGGCATCGCAATGACCATGATTGGGATTTTGGCCGGTCAGGTCTTTAAAAGCCTGATCATTGACCACTACGGTCTGCTGGGCTCGCCGCACAGAAAGATAAATGCGAAGCGCATTATTGCACTGGGGTTCATCATTGCGGCACTGGTTCTGGTCGCACAGGGGTAACGTATGACACTGATTATGATTCTTCTCGCCGTTTGCGGCGGCGCTACGCTGAGCATTCAGGCCGCGATTAACGGACAGCTCGGCAGCAGCGTGGGGGTATTCAAAAGCGCGTTTCTGACCTTTTCCGTCGGCGCACTGGTGACCGCCCTGCTCATATTTTTCTTTGAGCCTAAGCATGCGGTCACGCTGCTGGACGTACCCAAATGGCAGCTCCTCGGCGCGATGTTTGGCGTGCCCTATATCGTGATTATGGTGCTTGCCGTACAGCGCATCGGCACCGCCGTCGCCACGGTGGCGGTGATATTCGGCCAGCTCACCATGAGCATGTTGATAGATAACTTTGGCTGGTTGGGTAATCCCGCTATTCCCTTTTCGCCGAGCCGTCTGGGCGCGGTTATCTGCCTGGGGATTGCACTGTATTTCATCTACTCGAGCAGCAAAATCTACAGCACCCGCGACTAGACTCACGTCTTCCGGGTAAAGAACAGCGTCACCGTGGCGACGGTGACGCCAAATTTCTTCATCTCGGTTTTATTAAACAGATGGGTCTCATCCTGCAGGTACATCCAGTCGTCAAACTTCAGTAGCCAGCTACTGCCGTTGGCTTTCACTTTCATGCTGTAATGCCAGTTAAAGGCGTTACCTGCCGCCTGCCCCGTAGCGACCCCTTCGATATCCCCCGCCGTTCCCTCGTAGCGATCGTTCCCCAGCCTGCGGATGTGCCATACCCGCTGTTGCTTCTCGCCATCGTCATACACGAAGTGCTCATTGAGCGTCAGCGTATCGCCGATAACATCCCCGGCAATCTCCACGTGAAAGCGGCGGATCTGTTTACCGCTGCGATCCTGCACCATGCCCCACGCTTCGGTTTTCCCCTGGAAGTAGTCGAAGATATCAAGCCGTGGCTGCTGCTGGCGATACTCGGCCACCTCTGTGCTACAGCCTGCCAGCAGCATGGTCAATGCCAGCACCATCATCAGGAAACGTTTCATTTTTGTCCTCCAAGTAACTGCTGACGCAGTTCAGGATATTGCGTGCGGGGATCGAGCCAGATGGCCAGAAAGCGCGTGCTGAATGCTTCTGACTGGCGCGGGCCAAGTGGAATAAAGCTTTTCTGCGTTGCTGACGCGCGGTACCAGAACTGTCCCTGCTTATCATCGAGGACAAACGCCAGCTGTGAGCCCGGCCGGACATCCGGCCACAGCGAACGAAGCATCTGTAACCAGCCTTCGCTTTGCGGCTCCCGCTGCAAAATCCCCTGCGCCTGCCACTGATCGCGCGTGGCCTCCACCAGTTCATCACGTTCAATGTCGCGCGCGTAGGTGATAATCAACGCCTGATCCTGATCCGCCGCGCGGTAGCGACCGTCCGGCGTGCGCAGCTGGGAGGTATAAACCGTAAACGGGCCCCAGGTGAGCGTGGCGTCACCCACCTTACGCCAGGCCAGCCAGTCGGCGGCATGGGCCGCAGGGATCACCATCGTCAGCCAAAGGAGGAAAACCGCTGCTCTCATTTTTGTCTCCCCATCAGCAGGTGGAAAAACAACATTAATACCAGCCAGCCCGGCACCATCCAGCTAACGACGATAAAAGTCGGCTCCTGAAAGGTGATAGCACCCAGCCGCTCGCCAATCAGGTACGCCACCGGCCCTCCCACGGCGGCCAGCAGCGTCAGCAGCCAGCCGGGTAACGTGGTCGTGCGCGCAAGCTGTGTCCAGACGGTGGCGAACATCAGCCACAATGCCACCATCCATAGCGGCATCAGGGACTCGCCGGTGAAAGCAATCAGCCCCGTCAACGCCCAGAGCGCATCCAGTACGCTGCCCGCTGCAGCCAGACCGATGGCGTAAAGGCGGTATACCGGCGGCAAAAACAGGCAGGCGAGCACCGCCAGCGCAAGCCAGATAATCAGGCCCTGCTCACGAAAGATCACCACCAGCGCCCAGTAAAGATCGAACCCGACGGCCAGCAGAAAGACCTGAAGATAACGTCTCATACGCGTTCGGCGGTCAGTTGCACCACGCTGATGGTGCGGGCGTTAAACCCGGCTTCGCAGTAGCCAAAGTAGTACAGCCACATACGACGGAACCGTTCGTCGAAGCCGAGCTTTTCAATCTCCTGCCAGGCATGAACAAAGCGCTGCCGCCAGTGGGCCAGCGTGCGGGCATAGTCTGGACCCATGTCAAAGAGGTTACGGACCACAAAATCGGTATGGCGCGTCATCAGCTCATTCATCGCTGTGATGCTCGGCAGGAAGCCGCCGGGGAAAATGTAGCGCTGGATAAAATCGACGCTTTTGCTGTAGTCGCGGTAGCGCTGGTCCTGAATGGTAATGGCCTGAATCGCCATCCGGCCACCCGGGCGCAGCCGCGCCTGACAGGTTCGGAAGAACACGGGGAGATAGCGTTGCCCGACGGCTTCAATCATCTCTATCGAGACCAGCTTGTCGTACTGCCCGGTGAGGTCGCGATAATCACAAAGCAGAACCTCAACGCGGTCCTGCAACCCGGCGCGGGCGATCCGCTCGGTTGCCCAGATATACTGCTCCTGCGACAGCGTGGTGGTGGTCACCCGACAACCATAGTGACGTGCCGCGTATTCCGCCATCGCCCCCCAGCCGGTACCGATTTCCAGCAGGTGATCGGACTCACACAGCGCCAGCTGTTCGCACAGACGCGCCATTTTGGCCTGCTGCGCCGCCGTGAGATCCTGCTCATCCGCAGTAAACAGCGCGCTGGAGTAAAGCAGCTCCTTATCCAGAAAATGTGAATAAAAGGTATTGCCCAGGTCGTAATGCGCGGCAATATTTTCACGCGCCTGGGCCCGGGAATTGCGCCGCGTCCAGTGGCGCAGCCGCTCCAGCGGTCTACCGAGCAGCCGGAACCCTTTCTCCAGACGGCCAAGCACCTCGCCATTAAGGGCCAGGATTTCCAGAAGCGGCGTGAGTTGCGTGGTTTCCCATTCGCCATCCATCCAGGCTTCTGCGGCGGCAAGGCTCCCGCCCGTTAAGACGCGCCAGTAGACGCCGGGCGCGAGGATCTGAATGTCGGCGTGCAGCGCGGAGGATGTCTCGCCAAAATGGAATGTCTGTGCCCCTTCACGCAGCGTGAGCGAGCCGCCACGAATACCGCTTAACAGACGGAAAAGCAGCCAACGCGCAATGCGGACGTTGCGCGGGATATCGGGTTCTAGCGCAAAGACGGGATCGGTCATGAGCGTTCACTCCTGCTGACGGGATGGTTATGCAGCGGCACGCGCTTGAGCCACAGCCTCAGCGCCTGCCAGTAAATAGCGAAAACGGTTTTCAGGGTCATCAGTGGAATGCGCAGCAGTAGCGCACGCAGTGCCGGACGCGTCAGAGGCTCCCGGCGTAGCGCCAGCGTGGCGTCAAACACCTTCGCGTCCTGATGATTTTCAATGTGCATATGCAACGTGTTATCCGGGTTGTTGAAGCGCCAGTGGTAGATCATGTCCATTGGGTTGAAGGGGGAAACGTGAAACGCTTTTTCCGTCGGCTGCGCGTCCTGTCCGTTGACGGCATAGTAATGCCGCTCGTTCCACGGCGTGTTGCGGACCTCCGCCAGCACCCAGCCCAACGTCCCCTTCTCGTCATAGCAGTAGTAAAAGTTGACCGGATTGAAATGAAACCCGAAATAGCGCAGCTGCGTCAGGAGCATGACTCGTCCGCCGGGACGTTCTCCGGTGAGCCCCTCCAGCGTGTTCAGGACGTTCTCTTTGAGCGGCGTACCCAGCGGATAGTCCGTGTCATAAAACGCGGCGGCGGCGAAGCGATTGCGCCGTACGCCGACGTCAGCCAGCAGTGGCAGTTCATCCAGATCCAGCCAGGCCATAAAGACGCTGTAGCGAAATTCGTGGGTTTTCGGCTGGAGGCGGCGGTGGCGTAATACGCCGTGATAGAGGCAGCTGTTCATCTTAGTTCCCCTCTCCGGCCGCGATCGCGTTGACCACGTCCAGCGCGCTGCGCACGCCATCCTCGTGAAAACCGTTGTACCAGTAAGCCCCGCAGAACCAGCTTCGCTGGTGACCGTTGATCTCACCGCGACGCGCCTGCGCCCGCCAGCTTTGCGGGTTAAACAGCGGATGTTCATAAACAAAGCGCTGTAACACGAAGCGTTCATCCACCGGCGTTTCCGGGTTCAGGGTGACGCAGAACAGCGGGCTCCCCTCTGGCAGCCCTTGCAGAATGTTCATGTTGTAGGTGACGCAGGCGCTGGCCTGCTCATGCTCGCTCAGGCGGTAGTTCCAGCTGGCCCACGCGCGCTTGCGTACCGGCAGCCAGCGCGGATCGCTGTGCAAAATTACCTCGTTGCGCTGCCAGCCGATATCCCCCAGCACCTCGCGCTCTGCTGGCGTCGGCGCCTCAAGCATGGCCAGCGCCTCGGCGGAGTGGCAGGCAAAAATCACCTGATCGAAGGTATGGCTGGCGTTTTCGAGCTGAAGCGTGACCCCGTCTTTGTGGCGGCTGACACGCTGCACCGGCGCGTTCAGGCGTAACGTCAGGCGGTCGCCCAGCTTTTCCAGCATGGCGCGGATGTACTCCCGCGAGCCGCCCGGTACCACGTACCACTGCGGACGATGGGTAATATCCAGCAGACCATGATGATTAAAAAAGCGCAGGAAGAGCGGCAGCGGGAAACGCTTCATCTCCTGCAACGACGACGACCAGATGGCGGCGCCCATCGGCAGAATGTAGTGGCGCGCAAAAAACGGCGTGAAGCCATGCTGTTGCAGAAACGTCTCCAGCGTGGCGTGCGGATCCACGTCCCCTTCCAGCGCCTGTTTTGCCAGCCGATTAAAGCGGACGATCTCTCCGAGCAGACGCCAGAATGCCGGATTCACCAGATTTCGGCGCTGGGCAAACAGCGATGTCAGGGTGTGTCCGTTGTACTCCAGCCCCGTCTGGGGGTTGTGCACCGAAAAGCTCATCTGCGTTTTTTGCCCGCTGATGCCGAGCTCGCTGAGCAGGCCCATAAAGCGCGGATAGGTCCGGTCGTTGTAGACGATAAAGCCGGTATCAATCGCCCAGTTGCCCTGTGGCGTCGAGACATCTACCGTTGCGGTATGGCCGCCAGGCGTGGCGCCCGCTTCAAACAGGGTCACCTGATGGTGACCGGCCAGCCGCCAGGCGCAGGTCAGCCCGGCAATTCCGCTGCCGATAATCGCAATCTTCATGAACGTACCATCCTGCGCAGCAGTGTGCGCTGCAAAAACGCGGGTAGCCTGGAGAGCAGCCGCAAAATGAAGCCGAACCGGGTGGGAAACGCGATGTGCATTTTCCCTTTCGCCAGTCCGGAACGGATCGCCTTGACCGCCTCGTCAACGCTCACCCTGCCCGGCATGGCGAAATCGTTTTTGCGCGTCAGGGGGGTATCGACAAAGCCTGGGGAGATCACCGTGACGGCAATCCCTTTGGGCTCCCAGTCCAGGCGCAGACTGTCCGCAAACCAGCTCAGCGCGGCTTTAGACGCGCCGTAGGCTTCTGCCCGCGGGAACGGAAGCCAATGGGCCATCGAACTCACCAGCACCACGCGGTTGCCGGCAACCAGCTGCGGCTGCAACGCGGCAAGACAGTTCACCGGGCCGAGGAAATTGGTGTTCATAACCCGCTCCACCAGCGCCGCGTCCACTACGCCCCGATCGAGGTACTCGCAGGTACCGGCGCAGAGAATAACCAGATCGGCGTAAACGCCGCTCAGCGCCTGGCGACAGGCGTCCCTGTCTGTCATATCGAACAGGCGAACCGTGAGATTGGGGCAGGTCTGATGCAAGGCTTCAAGGCGCGCAGGATCCCGCCCACAGGCAATCACGTGGTACCCCTCCGCAGCGAAGGAGGTCGCCAGCCCGGCGCCAATACCCGAGCTTGCGCCGGTGATCAGTACCGTTTTCATGATTTCACCCTCCGCTTCACGCCGCGTACCGCCCAGCCCAGCAGCGGAAGATGTTCGTAGATCATCTCTCCCGCATCGTAGTAGTCGCGCTGACGCGTGATAAGACCCTTTTCCGTGTCCACCACCGAACAGCCCGGCAGTTCGAGCGGGTCCCCTCCGGCGATGCGCGGGTGCGACCAGTGCATCACCCAGGTCACAACAAAGCGGTTTTCACTGCACAGCGGTGGATCGATGGTAAAACGGCAGTTTTCGACATTCGCCAGCAGATGGGTGAAATAGCGCTGAAGCGCAAAGATACCGTCGTGCTCGCCGAACGGATCGATTAGCGTGGCATCCGAATGATAAAGCCCGACCAGTGCGGAGGGCGGCTGGCTATCCAGTGCGCTGTAGTACTCAACAAACCGACTCACGACAGAGGGCAAAGTGCTCATGGGTCACATCCTGGCTGTAAACAACGTGGCGTAATCGCATAATTAAAACTTACACAATTAACGTTATTTGTCCAAGTTTGTGCATATCTATTTTTAATATTTGAAATATATCAGTAAGTTAATGTCAGACCAAAAACTGTCTTTTGTAGGCCGGGTAAGGCGTAGCCGCCACCCGGCTTTGTTTTTTCAGTTTAACCTTAAGGCAAATTCCCCCATCCTCTTCCAGGCTTATCCTTTTAAATTCATCAGGATGCCCGACATGAAACGCGTCTTTCTTTCTCTTTTTTCAAGCCCTGAATCCTTGCTGCAGGTGATGAGTCAGCAGGAGATCATCGAAGCCGTGGAGGATGGTGACCGCATCATCATCGACCAGGACGGGAATGCATCGGTGAATTACAAAAGCAATGAGGTACGGCAGGATTTTCTGCGTCAGGTCAACGCGCTGAAGAGGGCCTGATATGGGAACGGCGATATTTATGGTGCTGATGGTGTGCGGGTACTGGTACACCAGTCGCGATCTGTCGACGCGCTTTAAAATCAAGCGCTCTTTCGGCTGGGACGTCTATTTCCTTGTTGCGCTTTATGGCTGTATTTTCGTGCTGCAGGGCGTGGTTGCCACGGGACTGCTTTGGCTCTTGCTTCTCGCCCTTTCTGCCGCCAATAACGCCTTTCACTTTGCCTCACCGAAATATACCGACTGGCAAATCGACTTTATGAACTGGAGTTTTTTAGGCATTCAGGCGCCTGTGGTCGTGATGCTGGCGTTTGCCATCCTGTTTTGCCTCTATCGCTCCAACTGGGCAGGCAGCGCCAGGCTGGACGGTGAAAGCCGGAAAAAGCTCTACAAACGGCTTGCCCAGTCGAGCGGTATTGAACAACTGCTCTATCAGTGTATGGAGCAAGGCGAGCTGGCGCAGGTGACGCTTCGGTCGCGGCGGATATATATCGGCATGATCCACACCGCGACGCTGGAATACGAAAACACGGCCAATATTGTGCTGATACCGATGTTAAGCGGGTACAGAGACGAGAAGACAATGAATTTGCGCATCGAGAATAATTACAGCAAGTGGTATGCGGAGCATGACATTACGCTCGACTCCGAACCCCGCAGCGCTATGTCATTCCGAAAGGTGATTTTACTCAATCAGATAGAGAGCCTCTCACTGTTCGATCCCGCCAGCGCCAGCGCGCTGTCTCTGGCGCAGCGGGAGTGACCAATATTCTGGTGCGATTCAGCCCTGGGCCTTTTGAAAGAGGTCCCAGCGGTTGCCGTAGAGATCTTCAAACACCACCACCGTACCGTACTCTTCCTCACGAGGTGCTTCACAGAAATGAACGCCTTTTTCTTTCATGGCATGGTAATCGCGCCAAAAATCATCCGTCTGAAGGAACAGGAAAACCCGGCCACCGCATTGATTGCCGATAAAGGCTTCCTGCCTCTCATTAGAAGCCCGTGCCAGCAGAATATTGCAGTCGCTTTCCGGATTTGGCGTGACGACGACCCAGCGTTTATCCTGCTGCGGCGTGTCCTCGACAAGGGTAAACCCCAGCTTGTCGGTGTAGTATTCAATTGCGCGATCGTAGTCATCAACCACAATAGCCACGCCCCCCAGACATCGCTTCTGTGTTCTCATTTTCCGTTTCCTTTACCCTGAATGGTTATGCCCAGCGCATTCCCACAGAATACGCGCGCATAAAAATATTTTATAGATCGGTTAGCGTCGTAAAAAACCGTGCCGCTAAGGCGGCGGGGATCCTGATGAAGGCAGCGAAGGATGCCGACGCACCCGTCCTGCTGATGGGACACGGAATTATCAACCGGTATATTGCGAAAGAACTGCTCGCATCTGGCTGGAAAGAACAGACCCGCCCCCGTACCGGTTACTGGGGTGCGGGTGTTTACAGCCGTTAAGCCCCCCGGAAAAGCTTATTTTTCCATTAACTGTTCCAGACCGCGTGATAACGAGTGGAGGACAGCATCCGTCTCCACGCCCATTTGCGCATGAATAATGGCGCCGTCAATAAGCAACATGATTTCGTTGATCACGCGCTCATCAGTGACCTTCGTCAGCGACGTAATCATTTTCTTTGTTTCGAGTTTATGGTCACGGCATATCGCCTTTATTTCACTTTCAATATCTTCAGACTTCGCCTCTGCACTGGCGTTAATAAACGCGCAGCCGTGAAACTCGGGTGAAACGAACCATTCGTAAAGCGTGGCAGATAATGCATCTGACGATGCCTGACCGGCGTTGAGATTACGCCGCAATGAGGCCTCAAACCAGTTCATCCATATTTCATGTCGATAGTGCAAATAGGCGAGAATCAATAAACTTTTACTCGGAAAGTGGCGATAGAAAGTTACCTTGGTCACTTTCGCCTCTTTAATCAACGTATCCACGCCCGTTGCCTTGAAGCCCGTGGAATAAAAGAGATCGTGAGCGGTATGTAATATTTTATCCCTGACGCTGATTTTTGTCTCGTTGCTTGCGGGTTCTGTTTTCATTTTTCGGCAGCCTCAAAAAGGGATGTTGACAACGTTATTTTTCAGGCATAGATTAACGCAAGTAGACAGATCTGTCTACATAATATCACACTGAGGTAATCGCCATGAATACACGCCCTCCTTTACCGCCCTTCACGCGTGAAAGCGCCATCGAAAAAGTCAGACTCGCCGAAGACGGCTGGAACAGTCGCGACCCGGCAAAAGTCGCGCTGGCCTATTCGCTGGATACCCAATGGCGCAACCGCGCAGAATTCGCCACCAACCGTGAAGAAGCGCAGGCGTTTCTGGAACGGAAGTGGAAAAAAGAGCTAGGTTACCGCCTGATTAAGGAGCTCTGGGCATTTACGGATAACCGGATCGCGGTGCGCTATGCTTATGAATGGCATGATGATTCCGGCAACTGGTACCGTTCCTACGGCAATGAAAACTGGGAGTTTGAAGCGGACGGGTTGATGAAGCGTCGTTTTGCCTGCGTGAACGATATGCCAATAAAAGAATCTGAGCGACTGTTCCACTGGCCGCAGGGCAGACGCCCGGACGATCACCCCTCGCTGAGCGATCTGGGGTTATAGGATTTTCGCATCACTCCGGGGCGCCCCCGGAGTGATGAATTTACAGTGCGCCCAGCTGTTTCATCAGCGTCAGGTTGTCCTCAATATGCCAGTTAGCCACAATTTTACCGTCATTAATTTCATAGATATCCGTGGCGATAAAATCTATTTTCTGCCCCTTTCCTTTCAGCTCGCCAAATGTTCCGGTAAACGTGCCGTGAAAATGTAAATGGGAGACCACACGATTACCGGAAATAATCATCTGCTCAACGTCACAGCGTAAATCAGGTACGGCAGTACGAAATGCCCGGGAGGCTAAAATAGCGCCCTCGGGTCCCTGTTTACGCCCTTCCGGCGGCGTTTTATCAATAAAGTTAACTGCAAGCGCTTCACGCGCCAGAGACGGCGTCCCCGTATTCCAGAACGTTGCATATTTTCTGGCTGCAGCCTCATTCGCGGCTAATTGCGCCTGCGGCAGGCTTTTATCGACAATCAGCTGCTGTGGTTTCACCCACTCCTCCTGCGCCGAATAAGCGGCGCCCGACAGACCGATAAAAATAAGCGGCAATAAAACAGAACGAAAACAGGTTGAATAGTTCATCATTTTCTCTCAATCATTTATCAGGATAACGGCAAGGTGGGATAATCGGTATATCCCGTCGCACTGCCACCAAACAGCGTGGCGGGATCGCGCACCTGGGCCAGCGGCAACTTGTGCGCCAGCCGGTTGGGTAAATCCGGGTTGGCAATAAATGGCCGTCCGAAGGCAATCAAATCGGCATAGCCAGCCGTAAGTATTTGTTCGGCTTTGTTAAGGTCATAGTTGCCCGCGACGATAAGGGTTCCGCTAAACGTCTCGCGCAGGGATTGACGGAAAGTGTCGGGTACCTGCGGCGCGTCGTCCCAGTCGGCTTCCGCCAGGTGGATGAATGCTATCCCGTGTTGTTCGCACCAGGCCGCCAGAGCGAGGATGGCGTCGATCACCTGCGGGTCATTCATCCCCCGCTGGGTAATAAACGGCGAAAGGCGGATGCCCGTTCGCTCGGGGCCAATGGCCTCCGCAATCGCGTTCAAGACCTCCTGGGCAAAGCGGATCCGGTTAGCAAGCGTGCCGCCATACTCGTCCGTGCGTTTATTGGAGGTTTGACGCAGGAACTGGTCGATCAAATAGCCATTTCCGCCGTGAACTTCCACGCCATCAAAGCCGGCCTGGACGGCATTCAGTGCCGCCTGGCGATAGTCCGCGATGATGCCGTGAATGTCTTTGCGCGTCAGCGTTCTTGGCTGCGGGCAGTCAACCATTTGGCCTTCGCCCTTTTCGTTCACCACCCACACTTTCGCGTCCGGTGCCAGCGCTGACGGGGCCACGGGCAGACCATCCTGATGAAAACTGGCGTGCGACATTCGCCCGACGTGCCAGAGCTGAGAAAAAATCACCCCGCCCGCCTGATGCACGGCCCCCGTCGTGAGTTGCCATCCTGAAACCTGCTCCGGCGAATGGATGCCGGGAGTCCAGGAGTATCCCTGGCCCTGCGGGGAGATCTGGGTGGCTTCGGTGATGATTAATCCCGCGCTGGCCCGCTGCCGGTAGTATTCCGCCATCAGCGACGAGGGAATATTGCCTGGCTGAAGGGAACGCGCGCGGGTCATTGGCGCCATAACGATACGGTTTTTCAGGTCCTGCTGACCCAACCGGTAACGGTCAAAAAGTGAGGAACGGTTCATATTTTCATCCCTTATGGTTTGGATGAAATCACTTTACAGGCGGTATTGCATTTTGATAATTACACTGAAAACTGATGCACTTTTCGGAAAATATGAATAATGGGCAAGCTTGAAGATATGGCATTGCTGGTTGAAGTGGCCGAGGCCGGGGGGCTTTCCGCCGCCGGACGACGGCTGTCGCTCTCTCCTGCGACCATGACGGCCAGACTGAAGGCGATTGAAGAACGTTACCAGACTCGCCTGTTTCATCGTTCAACGCGATCCATCACGCTGACCCATGCCGGAGAAGAGTTTTATCATGCCGCGCTGCGCGTGCTGGAAGAGATGCGCCATGCCGAGTCGCTCCTGACGCAAAAAGAGGGCGTCCTCAGCGGCAATATTCGCCTTTCTGCCCCCTCGGATTTTGGCAGACAGTATCTTAGCCCCGCCGTGGTGGAATTTTCCCGACACCATCCTGACGTGAAATTTTTCATCGCGTTAAGAGAACATGTTGAAGATCTGGTCGCTAACCGGCTGGATATGAGCGTGCGTTTCGGTAACCTGCCGGACAGCAGCCTGGTCGTCAGAAACATCCGCCCAAATCATCGGGTGCTGGTGGCCTCTGCGGCGTATCTTAGCAACCGCGGCGTCCCCGCCACATTTGCGGAGTTAGCCCATCACCGGTGCCTGGCACTTGAGTCTCAGGGCGTGGTGATGAACGAATGGCGCTTTGAAAAAGATGGCGAAGAAAGTGTCGTTCGCGTAGAGCCAGCCATGGTGTGCGACGACGGGGCATTGCTTCGTCAGTGGGCGCTCAGCGGCGCTGGCATTGCGGGGAAATCCTGGTGGGATGTGAAGGACGATGTTGAGGCCGGAAGACTCACCGTCCTGTTTGCTGACAGTTTTACCGGTTTTAGCCGATACGACCGCAAAGATGTCGGGCTACAGTTTGTTTACCCGCAGCGTAAACTGCAGCCGCTTCAGGTCACGGCGTTTAGCCAGTTTTTTCTCGACTGGCTAAAAAAACGGTAGCGTGAATGTTGGTTTAACCCGCTTAAAATTCATCGACACAAGACTGCCTTAATGCGCGAAAAACAGTGATACACTTACCCCACCGGGTGGGTCTTCCCGTTTGAACTCATGAGGAAACAACAGTAACCAAATTACGATATGGTCACTCGTTGTCAATCCTGGCCTGTCACGCTAAGCTTAAATAATGACTAAAAATATGAACGCCCCATCAATACGTGGTCCACTTGACCATTCTGTCAGAGAGCAAATCGTCGAAGCGGCTTTTGAGCACTTCGGGCATTACGGCTATGAAAAAACCACCGTCGCCGAACTCGCGAAATCCATCGGTTTCTCTAAGTCCTACATTTATAAGTTTTTCGATTCCAAACAGGCTATTGGCGAGGTGATCTGCGCTAACCGCCTGGAGCTGATCATGGCGGCGGTGCTTTCTGCCATCGAGGATGCGCCGTCAGCCAGCGAAAAATTACGCCGTCTGTTCAAAGCGCTTACCGAGGCCGGAAGCGAGCTGTTTTTCCACGATCGGAAGCTTTACGACATTGCCGCCGTCGCCGCACGGGACAAATGGCCGTCTACTGAAAGGTATACAGACGGCCTGATGAAGCTGATTGAGAGCATCATTATTGAAGGAAGGCAGGCGGGTGAATTCGAAAGAAAAACGCCGCTGGATGAGGTCACGCAGGCTATCCACATGGTGATGTGCCCTTATATCAATCCCATACAGCTGCAATACAACCTCGAAACGGCCCCCACTGCGGCGGTGCTTCTCTCTTCGCTGGTATTAAGAAGCCTGGCCCCCTGACTAGTGACCATTGACTTTATTGGTCACTAGTCTGAGAATGCGGAAACTGTCCTGTTACTTCTATAAGGGTTTCCCATGCTCAGGCTCAATACAGCCCGCCTTGCCGTTAGCCTTCTGCCGTTTGTCCTCGTGGCGTGCGGCGATAATTCCGCGAGTGACGATCCGCGCACTAAGCCACCGCTTGTCAGATCCGCCGCCATCGAGCTTGCGAACAATACTGCTCACGCCTTTACCGGCGTGGTGGTGGCGAGAACGCAAAGTGATTTGGGTTTCAGGGTTCAGGGGAAAATCCTTGAGCGACTCGTCGATACCGGGCAAACCGTCAGACAGGGTCAGCCGTTACTGCGCCTCGATCCGGCTGACCTGAAATTACAGGCCCAGGCACAGCAGCGCACGGTGGATGCTGCCCAGGCGCGTGCGAGAAAAGCGTCCAGCGATGAGGCGCGTTATCGCGGTCTTGTGGCGTCCGGCGCCGTGTCCGCCTCGGAGTATGATCAGATCAAAGCCGCCGCCGATTCCGCCAGAGCGGAACTCAGCGCAGCCCGGGCGCAGGCCAACGTGGCGCAAAACGCAACGGGCTATGCCGTACTGCTGGCGGATTCAGACGGGGTAGTGATGGAAACCCTCGCCGAGCCAGGTCAGGTGGTGAGTGCCGGGCAAGTGGTGATCCGACTCGCCAGGGCGGGACAACGTGAAGCGCTCGTGCAGTTCCCGGAGACCTTGCGCCCTGCCGTTGGCAGCCCTGCACTGGCCACACTTTATGGCAATGAAAAACACCCGGTCAGCGCAACGCTGCGCCTGCTGTCTGATTCAGCCGATGCCACAACCCGCACCTATGAAGCCCGCTACGTGCTGAATGGTGACCTGGCAAACGCGCCGCTGGGGGCAACCGTCACGCTGAACGTTCAGGACCCAAAAGCGGAACGTCAGGTCATGCAGGTTCCGCTCGCCTCACTCTACGATGCTGGCAAAGGCCCCGGTGTCTGGCGCATTTCCGCCAGGCCGGCAAAGGTTACCTGGACGCCGGTGAAGGTGCTGAGCGTGGGTGAAGATGCCGCGCAGGTCACGGGCAGCGTGAAGCCAGGCGAGAAGATTGTGGCGCTGGGCGCACACCTTTTGCACGAGGGTGAAATCGTCAGGCTTGCAGAACAACGCAATGCCGCGCTGGCGGAGAACACGCCATGAGCGGAAGTCGCTTCAACCTGTCAGCGCTTGCCGTGCGCGAGCGCTCCATCACCCTGTTTCTGATCGTCCTTGTGACGATTGCCGGTATCTACGCCTTTTTTGGGCTTGGCCGCGCGGAAGATCCCCCTTTTACGGTGAAGCAAATGACGGTGATATCCGTCTGGCCCGGCGCAACCGCGCAGGAGATGCAGGATCAGGTCGCCGAACCGCTGGAAAAACGCCTGCAGGAGCTCAAATGGTATGACCGGACGGAAACCTATACCCGCCCCGGCATGGCGTTTATCACCTTATCGTTGCAAGACAAAACTCCCCCCGCAGAGGTGCAGGAGGCGTTCTATCAGGCGCGGAAAAAGCTGGGAGACGAATCCCTGAACCTCCCTGCCGGGACGATCGGCCCGATGATCAATGACGAATTCGCCGATGTCACCTTTGCCCTTTTTGCCCTGAAAGCGAAAGGTGAACCCCAGCGGCAGCTGGTACGTGATGCCGAAGCCATGCGCCAGCAACTTTTGCACGTACCCGGCGTGAAGAAAGTGAACATTATCGGCGAACAGGCGGAGCGGATATACATCGCTTTCTCTCATGACCGACTGGCTACGTTGGGTCTTTCGCCGCAGGATATTTTCAACGCCCTTAACAATCAGAACGCGTTAAAAGCAGCGGGCTCTATTGAGACCCGGGGCGCCCAGATGTTTATCCGCCTCGACGGCGCGTTTGATGAGTTGCAGAAGATCCGCGATACACCCGTTGTGGCTCAGGGCAAAACGCTCAGGCTGTCCGATGTGGCGATGGTCGAACGGGGCTATGAAGATCCCCCTACGATGCTGATACGTAACCAGAATGAACCCGCCCTTCTGCTGGGTATCGTCATGCGTGAGGGCTGGAATGGTCTGGCACTGGGTAAAGCGCTGGATGCCGAAACGGCAAAAATAAACGCGAGTCTGCCGCTGGGCATGACCCTGAGCAAAGTCACCGACCAGTCAGTGAACATCAGCTCGGCGGTGGATGAGTTTATGATCAAATTCTTCGTCGCCCTGCTGGTGGTCATGGTGGTCTGTTTTGTCAGCATGGGCTGGCGCGTGGGGGTGGTGGTTGCAGCGGCGGTACCGTTGACGCTGGCGGTGGTCTTCGTGGTGATGGAAGCCGCGGGGATAAACTTTGACCGCGTCACGCTGGGCTCCCTGATCCTTGCCCTCGGCTTACTGGTTGACGATGCCATTATCGCCATCGAAATGATGGTGGTCAAAATGGAGGAAGGTTACGACCGGGTCAAAGCCTCCGCCTACGCCTGGAGCCATACCGCCGCGCCAATGCTGGCGGGTACGCTGGTGACGGCAATTGGCTTTATGCCAAACGGTTTTGCCCAGTCAACCGCCGGGGAATACACCAGCAATATGTTCTGGATTGTCGGCCTCGCCCTGATTGCATCGTGGTTTGTCGCCGTGGTGTTTACCCCCTATCTTGGGGTGAAGATCCTCCCGGCCATTCCCAAAGTGGAAGGAGGCCATGCCGCCATCTATGACACGCCGCGTTATAACCGTTTTCGCCGGATGCTGAGCCGCGTTATCGCCGGAAAATGGCGGGTGGCCGGTGCCGTGATCGCTATTTTCATCCTCGCCATATTCGGCATGGGACTGGTAAAAAAACAATTTTTCCCGACATCCGACCGCCCGGAAGTACTGGTTGAAGTGCAGATGCCCTTTGGCACCTCAATCGAACAGACCCGTGCCGCAACCGCAAAAATAGAAGCATGGTTGAGCCAGCAGCCTGAGGCCAACATCGTGACGGCCTATATTGGCCAGGGATCGCCCCGCTTTTACCTGGCGATGGCCCCCGAATTACCTGACCCGTCTTTTGCAAAAATCGTGATCCTGACGGACAGCGAGACGTCACGCGAAGCGCTCAAGTTCAGGCTCAGGGAGGCTGTCGCCAGCGGCCTGGCGCCTGACGCCCGCGTGCGGGTGACGCAGTTGGTCTTTGGCCCGTACTCGCCCTTCCCGGTTGCCTGGCGCGTTTCGGGGCCGGATGTCGGTACCTTACGCGATATCGCAGACAAGGTGAAAGGCGTGCTTCAGGCAAGCCCAATGATGCGTACCGTCAATACCGACTGGGGATCACGCGTTCCGGTATTGCATTTCACCCTCGATCAAAACCGTCTGCAGGCCACCGGCTTAACGTCCAGTGCCGTGGCTGAGCAGCTTCAGTTCTTGCTCTCAGGCGTGCCAATTACCGCCGTGAGGGAAGATATTCGCTCGGTAGAGGTCATGGGGCGCGCCGCGGGGGATATCCGTCTCGACCCGGCAAAAATTGAGGGTTTTACCCTCGTCGGCAATGCGGGGCAGCGCGTTCCGCTGTCTCAAATTGGCAAGATTGAGATCGGTATGGAAGACCCGATTTTGCGCCGCCGCGACCGCACTCCGACCATTACCGTGCGGGGTGATATCGCCGACAATCTTCAGCCACCGGATGTATCGGTCGCCATCATGAAACAGCTCCAGCCGATTATAGATACGCTACCGGCCGGATACCGCATTGAGATGGCCGGTTCGATTGAGGAATCGGGCAAAGCCACGCAGGCAATGATTCCGCTGTTCCCGATCATGATTGCGCTGACGCTGCTGATCATCATTCTGCAGGTGCGTTCGCTCTCGGCGATGGTGATGGTGTTCCTTACCGCGCCGCTGGGGCTGATTGGCGTGGTGCCGACCCTGTTGATTTTCAATCAGCCGTTTGGCATCAACGCGCTGGTGGGGTTGATCGCCCTTTCAGGCATTCTTATGCGCAATACGCTGATCCTGATTGGGCAAATCGATCATAACCAGAAGGACGGTCTCGATCCGTTCCACGCGGCGGTCGAGGCGACGGTTCAGCGAGCCAGACCCGTACTGCTGACGGCACTTGCCGCCGTGCTGGCGTTTATTCCTCTGACGCATTCGGTATTCTGGGGAACCCTGGCTTACACGTTGATTGGCGGAACCTTAGGCGGTACGGCCATTACGCTGGTGTTCCTGCCTGCGATGTATGCGATCTGGTTCCGGATCCGCCCTGCGGAACAGCGCGTGCAGTCCCCGGCAGAAAACGTGTAAACTACCCTAAGTAGATAACTGTTCCGAGGAAAGCATGGTTGTTAAGCGCTTAAGAAAAGAGGATCGCCGCGTACAGCTGCTGGAAGTGGCGCGCGGAATTGTCCGCCAGCAAGGCACGGAGGCACTGACGTTGGGTTACCTGGCGGAGCGGGCCAACGTGACCAAGCCTATCCCCTACGACCATTTTGGCGATCGTGAAGGGTTGCTGATGGCCTTGTATCAGGATTATAGCGATGGGCAGTTGGCGAAATTCCGTGAGACGCTGGTGGTAGACCGCAAAACGCTGGACAAGACGATCCGCTTTTTCAGCGCCGCCTATATTGATTGCGCCATGACCGCCGGGCCCGAAACCGGGCCCATCGCCGCGGCGCTGTCCGGCTCTCGCGCGTTACAGTCGTTTCGTGAGGCGTGCGTTGCCGAATGCGCCGACTGCCTGCGTACCGCGCTTTCCCCTTTTGTCGTCCTGAAAGGCGTTCAGGGAGAAGCGGTACTGACGGCCATCATTGGTGCGGCGGACGCGCTCAGCACCGCCGCGTGTAACGGCGTGCTCGCCCGAAATGTTGCGGAAGATACCCTCAGCGGTGCCATCACCGGGGTGCTGGAGACCTACGTGAATAGCACAAAATGATCGTTGGGTGCGGATTGACAGCTAAGTTACCAATAGTAATATAAACGTCACTTCTCACCCATTCGAGGTCGCTATGTCTGCTACACATGCCATTAATAATGCACTGATCGTGACGGCTCACCCTGTCGACAATTCGTTATCCCATTCGCTGGCCGCCCGCATTGCCGGGAAACTGCGTGAACAGGGTACGCAGGTGGAGATGGCCGATCTGCATGCCGAAGGGTTTAACCCGGCCATGTCCAGCGCCGATCTTGATTTGTACCACGGCGATCCGAGCGCCCTTCCTGACGCTATTCTGCGCGAGCAGCAGCGGGTCGAGCGGGCGGATATGCTGGTATTCGTTTTCCCGGTGTACTGGTGGTCCGTTCCCGGCCTGTTGAAAGGCTGGTTTGATCGCGTTCTGACGCTGAACTGGGCGTATAAAGTGGCAGAAGACGGCCGGATTGTGGGCAATTTGCGCGACGTTCCCGTTCGCCTTATTGCGACTGCTGGCAGCGATCTTTACGGTTTCGATAAACATGGTTATTCGACGGCGATTCAGACTCAAATAGTCGAGGGCATTTTCGGCTTCTGCGGTTTGAAGAACGTCAAACTCGATATTCTTTACCAGGCAGACACGGCGACGCCTGAGCTGGTGGAGGAGTTCCTGAAGGGACTAGAGGGCCTTAAATAATCCCGGCTATTCAGTCAGCAAAGGCGTGCACAGCAGGTTACGAGCCTTTGCTGACAGCTTCCTGCCGCTGCATCGTACCCCTACTCAAGTTGGTGTCTTGAAGCAATGCGTTAAGCAACGCTATAACTAACGTGCTCATTCCGCATATAGCGGAATGAATAAACAAAGGTCATTCCATGTATCAGTCAGTTCAGCCAACAACCACCCTCACCACCACCGGCACCTTCGGCGGCATGAGCGTATCTGTAGCAAACGACTGACAAACAGAACCTCAATCCCCGCCTAACTGGACGGGGAAATACCTCTCCGTTCACCGCCCTCTGAATGGAGAAAGAAAATGATTTCTGACAATGCTCTCTTAATTATCGACATGCAGCAGGGCCTCTTCCGGGGCCCGGTCTCACCCTGTTCCGCCGATGCCGTTCTGGCAAATATCCGTTTGTTAATAGCCAACGCGCGCCACGCTCAGGTACCCGTCTTTTTTGCCCGCCATGTTGGACCAGACGACTCGCCCCTTTCAGCGCAGGGGCCGTTGACGCAGCTGATACCCGAGCTGGACGTGAAGGAGCAGGATGTTGTTTTCACCAAGCGCCATCCCAGCTGTTTTCGGGATACCGAATTGCTGCGTGAACTTAATCAGAGAGGCATCAAACAGCTGGTCATTGCCGGGATGAAAACAGAATTTTGTGTCGACACCACCTGCCGGGCCGCGCCGGAGCTGGGCTTCAGGACGATATTGATTTCAGATGCGCATACCACAATGGATAACGCACATTTACCTGCCACTGACATCATTGCGCATCACAACAGCACGCTGGCCGGCCCGTTCGTGATGCTGTCGACTGCCGGCGACTGGCATTTTAATACGGTCAGTTGAGTTGGCGGGAGCGTCTCTCTCTATCCCGGCGCGCCTTTCCGCGCGTCGGGAAAAGTAGAGAAAATTACAGGGTAAAACCTCCATCACCCACCTGTGCCTGAGCGTACCATTTCATCAGCTCCGCACTACCGGGCGCGTTCTCAGCCGGTGACCATGGAGCGGTATCGTGCTCCGGAACAGGCTGATAGCCGCCGTGTTTCACCTCAAAAATGACGCCGCCTTTATCCAGCGACAGCACGGCATGCCAGGTACCGGCATCCATCTCCAGCACTTTGCAGTCTTCACCTAACACCACGCGCTGGGTCACGTTACCGCTGTCATCAAAATTCAACACCAGAAAGCGACCGCTCAGAGCCGTCAGCAGTTCAAACGTGTGCGGGTGGCGATGAGGGCGAACATAGGTACCTGGCTCCATCGCGATAGCCAGGCGTTGTACCGGGTCGCTCAGTTCGGGATGTAAATTTCGGTGCGCGCGTAAGCGAGGAGAATTGGCAGCCTGCTCACTTTGTTGCTGCAGGTCACTGAACGTAATTTGTTTCATATACACCTTTGTGAATGGAGTCAGCGGGCGGCCACCCTTTAGCCGCACGACGTTATACCATTCTGGACGGTCGATGAGCGATGGCGTTTGTGAAACAAAACGCTGCAGCGTGAGGATGTGCGTGATCGCACTCCAAAGCGCAACGTTGAGTAAAACTCACATTTATTCCCACTATTTATCGTTTTTCAAAAGCGATAGCCCTGCAATACCATCCATTCATCCCTGGGATAGAAAAAATAAATAATATTAAGCCTGTATGGAGCAGCTATGACACTCGATGCTTTATTCCCTGTATTGAATATTATCTCGCCTCATAAATATAGCCTCAATGCAAATGTGCATGAGTTGATAACGTTACTTTCAGCAGAAAAGGAAAGCTCAGAAGCGCTATCGCCTTTCATCCATCGACTGCATCTTTTGGCTTTCGCCCAAAGCAATCCGGGTAACGCCGAAGAGTTGCTCTCAGCGCATTTACCAAAAGAAGATGGGATCCTTCCGCTGCTTGACTTTGCGGAGTGGCCAAAGGTGCGTTACGCCGCGTCGGGCGAAGATCAAACGCGTGAATCGGAGGAGTATTTCCGTGACATGACCTCGGCTGCCAATCTGTTACGCACGGCGCTGATCGACGCAGAGCGCGCAAAGGGGACGCCTGCGCTTTATATTCTGGATAAATTACTTAGCCTGAACAGCGCCCTGCCGGAAAGATATAAAAAGATGGCGAATATTCCCTACGCATAAATACGTTCAGGATGCGGAATATCCCACAATTAATATTCCGCTATTTATTAAACCTGATTATCATCGTAATCAAGACAGACGATATTCAAAGAAGGCACCACAGGCGCGTTAAGGTTAAGCCACGCCAGCAAACGTTCAATACTCTGTCTTCTGAGCGAATTTTTCGGCCAGACAAGATAGTAGCCATCCCCGGTTGCTATCGCTTCCCTGAAGGGCAGTGCGAGCAGGCCACTTTTTAGTGCGTCCAGCGTGAGTCGAAGGTCAGCCATCGCCACACCGTGACCGTGCATGGCCGCAAGGCTGCCCTGCTCCAGGGTGTCGAACACAAGCCCGCCGCTCATGTCGAGCCCGGGGAATAACCCTGTCCTTTTCAACCAGCGTTTCCAGTCCCGTCTGTCCGGTGAGGGATGAATAAGATCGCACTGAGCAAGCTGGTGCCGGGCAGATTCAAGCAAAGACGGGGGACAAACCGGAATGAGCCATTCACTGAAGAGCAGCCGGCTTTCTGTTGACTCGCCGAAATAGCCATTACCGAGGAGGATCGCGCAATCGTATGGCTCACGGCTGAAGTCAACGGTGTCGAAGTCCATCCAGACGCTGGCGATTTCGATTTTAGGCTTCGCATGGTTTTCGCGGAAAGATTTAAGCACATTCAGGAGCCATCTCATCGTAAGGGTGCTGGGAGCTTTAAGGCGCAGAAGGTGATTTTCACTTTTGAATGCCCGGCATGCCCACTCCATATTCGAGAAGCTTTCGCCAAGCTGTCCGGCCAGAATACGTCCGGCTTCATTGACCTCCACTCTCGGCCCCTGCCGTTTGAAAAGCTCGCAGTCAAACCACAGTTCAAGCGTCCTGACATGCCTGCTGACCGCTCCCGGCGTGATATTCAGGGTTTCAGCGGCTTTGCTGAAGGAGTTCAGCCGCGCGGCGACTTCAAACGCGCGTAGCGCGTACAGTGGCGGTAATGACATATTTTCCCTTTCGATGAGGTTGAATCATGTAGCTTTTTTATCGGCACCCGGGGACTATTCACCCCGTTCCTCAGTCGGAAACGTCAGCAGTAATTCCCTGAGCAGGGATTCAAGCTGCGCATGTTGCACATCAGATAAGTGTCTTAATACTGCATTTTGCGTTTCCGTGTGAACGAGCAACGCCTGTTCAATATGATCCTTCCCACTGGACGTCAGGCTCACGAGCGTGCTGCGCTTATCCTCCGGGTCGGCGATTCGCCTGATAAGCCCCTGCTGTTCAAGATGGCTGAGCCGGTTCGTCATCGCCCCGGACGTAATCAGCAACGCTTTGTACAGCTGCGTGGGCGAAAGGCAGTACGGCTCACCGGCGCGACGCAGCGTGGCGAGGACGTCAAATTCCCCCTCGCGAAAACCAAACTGCGCCATGGCCTGCGCGCGCGCTTTTGCCAGATGCTTTATCAGCCTGAGCATTCGGCCAAAAATTTTCATCGACGAGGCGTCCAGCTCGGGCATGGCACGACTCCACTGGTCGACAACAAAATCTACATGGTCTTTCATTTTCCCCCCGTGTTGAGTGGGTATTTATCGTGTTGTGCGCTACATCTTACACAAAAAAGGATTTTATCTTAACGTTAAGATAAATGTTTGTGGCATTTTGCGCTGGCCGTACACAATCGAAAAGGATTCCACGTTGAAACGCACGTCACCTTTACTCTTCGCCGTTATTGCTTTTATCGTCGGGTTGAACCTGCGCCCTGTCCTGGCTTCTGTCGGCCCCTTGTTCTCCGTGCTGCAGCATGAAGTTGGGCTGTCGGCCACGGAATTCAGCCTGCTGACCACCCTGCCGGTCGCGATGATGGGCCTGGCCGCCTTATGCGGCCCCTGGCTTTTAGCCAGGATCGGCGCCGTCCGGGGGATCGCGTTCGGACTCTTCATCCTGCTTGCGGCCTGTTTATTACGGGGTTTTAGCGCTTCACTGGCGAGCCTTATGGGTACCGCGTTACTGGGTGGGGCCAGCATAGGCGTGATCCAGGCGTTAATGCCTGCCCTGATAAAAAAGGACTATACGCAAACGGCCAGCACGGTGATGTCGCTCTTCAGCACGGGCATTATGGCCGGCGCGGCATTAGCCGCCGCCAGTGCCGAGCCGTTGTTTTCATGGCTCACGCTGAAGCCCGCGCTGGCGATGGCAGGCGTATTAGCGCTGCTTGCTTTGATACTGTGGCTGGCCCTCGTTAAGCGCCCTCAGCAAGAACAAACGGTACACGAAACCGTGACGCTCTCCTCCTCCCGGACAGGACTACTGCTGCTCTTTTTCGGTGTGGGAACTGGCGCCTACACGCTGGTTTTAGCCTGGCTGCCCCCACTCTATATTCAGGCGGGATGGTCCGCACGCAGCAGTGGCTATATGCTGGCCTGGCTGACATTGACCGAAGTGGTCGCCGGGTTTGCCGTCTCCGCGCTGATTGGTAAATGCCCTGACCGCCGTGTGCCGCTGATCGCCGTGCTCTCGCTACTGCTGGCAGGATTACTGTGTCTGGTCTTTGCACCGGGTACAACGCCGGTAGTATCCACATTGCTGCTTGGCACAGGGATCGGCGCCCTTTTCCCACTGTCGCTCATCGTCACGTTCGATCACGCCCGCACGCCCGCTGAGGCCGGGAAGTTACTCTCCAGAGTTCAGGGGGGCGGATATATGATTGCCGCGCTGATGCCGTTAATCGCGGGGATTGTTCGCGACAGCGCGGTTTCATTGACCAGCGCCTGGCTGGTGATGAGTGCGGGAGTGGTGCTGCTGATCGTCATCGCGTTGAAGTTTAAACCCGTCGAGAACGTGCGGACACGGTGAAAGCGATGCCAGAATTGAGAGTCGTATTTCAACTGGTCGTAAGATAAATTCAGCGTAAGTGTTACGTCATACAGGAGGGGATATGCCGCAAGCTTTACCGGGAATTGATGTTTTATTTGTCGCTGGGTTCGGGCCTATTTCACGGGACACAGCGTCCAGCGCCGCGTTTTATATCCATACACTCGGCCTTCCGCTTAAGCCGATGGAGGGGAACAGTGATTATCTGCTCGCAGAAGTGGGCCAGTTGAAAGGCGTGAAGCATTTCGCCGTCTGGCCGCTTACACAGGCGGCAATGTCCTGCTTTGGAGAAGAACAATGGCCCGCTGAGCACCCGATACCGCAAGGATGGGTTGAGTACGAGGTTCAGGACCTGGACTCGGCTACCCGTATTTTGACTGAAAAAGGCTATCGGTTGCTGGTGGCAAACCGCACAGAACCATGGGGGCAAACCGTCACCCGCCTGCTCAGCCCGGAGGGCTTGCTTACGGGATTAACGATTACGCCGTGGCTTCGGGAGGTATGACGCCCTTCACCAGGCCATTTACCAGCAGGGTAAAAACCTGAATCGCTTTTGGTAATGCCTGCTGAGGATCTTCGCTGGCGGCCACCCACTGGGCGGCATTCAGTGCGGCACCGTTTAACAGCCAGGCGGTGGCATCAACATCTACCGGTTCGATTAAGCCGCGTTCAATCAGGTCGGAAAGGCTCTTACGCGTAGCGTCGAGGCAGTTATTCTGGCTCGGCCATTTGCCCGGGTCCCCAAGAAAAGCCGGACCATCAAGCAGAACGATGCGACGGACTTCTTCATCCAGCGCCATCTCGATATAGGCTATCCCCTCTGCCAGAAGCTTTTGCTGGTCATCCTTCACATGCGCCGCTGCACTTTTGGCGCTTTGCGCCATTTCAGAATCAATCTGGGTAACGACAGCGGCAAGTAACCCCTTTTTATCGCCAAAATTATGATACAGGGCCCCGCGCGTCAGGCCCACGCTGGCGGTTAAATCATCCATCGAGGCTGCGGCAAACCCTTTTTCGGCAAAGGCTTTACGTGCAGCCGCAATCAATTTAGTGCGGGTTTCTTCCATCGTTTCGGCGCGGCGTTTGGCAGCCATACGAACTCCTTGCAATCTACACCACGCAAGACGTTTGACATACGCGGCGTATGTGTGATTAAGTTGACATACGCCGCGTATCTTAATTCATTTATTTATGCCGCGCATCCATTGTCCCTGTCCAAATAAAGGATCCGTTATGAACCAACCGAAACCCGTTTTCCCTGCAAATCGCCACGCGCTGTATGAGCAGCACGGTTATTCTGCAGCGATCCGCTCTGGTGATTTACTGTTTGTTTCCGGACAGGTGGGTAGCCGGGAAGACGGTACACCCGAACCCGACTTTGCAACGCAGGTAGAGCGTGCCTTCGATAATCTCAAGGCCACGCTTGACGCTGCAGGATGTACGTTTGCCGATCTTGTTGATGTGACAACCTTTCATACCGATCCGGAGAATCAATTTCCAGCCATTATGCAGGTGAAACAAACGCTTTTCCCTAAGCCACCGTATCCGAACTGGACAGCCGTGGGCGTTACCTGGCTGGCGGGATTTGATTTTGAAATAAAGGTTATCGCCCGGATCCCTGAACATCAGGAATGAACACGTTGCACACAGCTATCAGAAGAACCGGTATCTGTGTGTAAATGTGCAACCGGGGCTGACATAGTGAGTGTTAGCTCAGAGTGACGCTACCTTACAAAGGGCGGTTAGCATGTTACCCGCGCATATCGAAACCGGATTTTTGAAAATCTCTGTAGACTTCCGGATTGTTGAATGCCGGGAATTTGGCTTTTTGGGCTGCTGATTTTATCGCTTCACAAAAGGCTTTATTGCCGTTGCTGGTGGATATGTTTAAAGGCGTGCCATCCTGAGCAAATTCAATATGAAGCCTGCATTTTTTCCCTTTCCAGTTTTGCGGCTCATCCAGTTTGTCATTTATTGCCGCCCTGATTGCCCGCGCTTGCGCGCCCCACTCATCCTGATCGTCCCAGCGTCCTGAGCTGCAACTGCCCGTTGCCGTGGTCTTATGGCATCCAGAAGGATGTAACGGCGCACATCCTGCGACCATGTTCACCACTAATGCCACCATAACAATTTTCTTTATTGTTTCAGACACGCTCACTTCTTGCCTCTCAGTCCATTTAAGCCTCAGAAATAGTGATCTATTTTTCTGTATTGACTGGTCATGTTTCAACTACCAATTTTTCACACAACCCGATGCTTCCAATGAACCTTTTTATGGCGCAAGGATAATAACCTGCGATGTCGTCGTTCATCATGCACGCTAAATCACTACCAAAGCGCTCACCTCCCCAGTGCCTCAAGAATTGCATCCTCCATTTTCTCGGGCGTCGTCATCGGTGCAAAACGTTTGAGGGGTATCCCATCGCGTCCGATCAGGAACTTCGTGAAATTCCATTTGATCCGTCCTCCGAGCACGCCAGGCAATTCCTTTTTCAGAAAACGAAACACCGGGTGCGCTGCGCCACCGTTTACCTCTACTTTCTCGAACATGGGGAAACTTACGCCGTAGTTAATGTAACAAGTGTTCGAGATTTCATCGGCGCCGCCGGGCTCCTGCTTACCAAACTGGTTACAGGGAAAGCCAAGCACCACTAACCCTTGACCGGCGTATTTCGTGTAGAGCGCTTCAAGGCCCGCGTATTGCGGCGTGAAGCCACACTGGCTGGCAGTATTCACGACCAAAACCACCTCACCCGCATAGTCGTCCATTGAGATAAGACGGCCATCCAGGCTGGTGGCGGTAAATTGATGAAAATTGGTCATGCTGGCATCCTTAAAAGAGAAACGGTTCGGCGTGAAATCTGGTTAACCCTCAGGTTGCATCACTCGTGATGATGATCCCTCAGGAATACGGTTAACACATCCTTAGGAGGGGTTATTCCCGTTTCTGAAAGCATCCAGCCCACCGCGCCGCGATGATATGAACCGTGAAAAAGGACATGATTGAGCATATCTTCTGCCTTCATTTCACCATACCCACCATCGACGAAACGAAATTTAACGATTTCAGAAAGATCAGGCGTGTTCATTGTACCGACGTGTTGAATATACCATTCAGTGCATTCGAACATCTTTGTCAGAAGCTCGTCTGCAGTCGGGGTTTCTGGCGTATTTAACGCGGTGTATTGGTGCTTTTGGCCAGTAATGTTGGCTCTGAAAATCATATCAACGACATAAACATGGTTCATAAGCCTGAGCATCAGATGATGCTTATCAGCATTCGCTAACGTATCTACCTTCTTTATCGCTTGTAATGTTTCTGCATCTGCCCAGCGCTTGAACTTTAATAGCGTGACTATCGTGTTTGTGTTCATTCCCCCCTCCAAATCAACAAAAAATTATCATATCAGCAACGTTGTCAAGCCGGTACCGGGGACTGACCAGAAAAGATCCGCTGTGAGCGAAGAGCGGACGTTAATGAGAACATGGAACCAGTAAGCATCGGCAAGTATGCCCAAAATGATGCTCATTAATTTTGGGCTTTAAATACTTTTCACATAAACATAATCCACTTACAGCAGCAGATAAAACCGTGTCAGGAGCTTAATTTATGGTCCTTTTTTGCCCGCAACTCGTTAATAATACCTAAAAATGCAAGCCCAACGGACCAAGGGATCCCCACAGGACGGCGTTCCAGCCGTAGAGACTAAGCAGAGCACCAGAAGAAAACGATCCTACAATCATCACCCCAAACACAATAAAATCGTTCAGGGACTGAACCTGGGTTTTCTCTTCGGGACGGTGATATTCAATAATCTTCGCCGATGCGCCGGTGAAGCCAAAATTCCAGCCAAGACCCAGCAAAACCAGCGACAACCAGTAGTGAATAATATCAGTGCCACCGAGGCCGGCCAGCACAGAGCACACCGTGATAAGCAGACCCGCTGCGGCGATGCGCATGGCTCCAAAGCGGTTAATTAATTTGCCGGTGAAAAAGCCCGGACCGTACATGGCGATAACATGCCACTGGATACCGAGATTGGACGCCTGCTGAGAAATGCCGTGCATGTGCATCGAGAGTGGTGCTGCCGTCATCAGGAAGTTCATCACCATATAAGTTACCGCACCGCTGAATACTGTTCTGGCAAACCCTGGCTGTCGGACAATCTCGCGCAAAGGTCTTCCACCCGTTTTTACTGCGCTGGCAGGTTCTGTGGTCTTCACTCCTTTGAGTATGAATGCCGAAATAACGGCCACAAAGGCCTGAGCGAGAAACGTGACGGCGAAGGTATGAGGCGGCCAGAGGTGCATCGTTCCGGAAACCAGCATAGGACCAACCACGCCAGCTATCACTCCGCCTCCCATTACCAGCGACAGGGCCCGGGCCCGGCGTTCAGGCGTAACGCCGTCCGTTGCGGCAAAACGAAAGCTGAGCGCGACCGCCGCATACGCACCGCCCATAAATGCAGCAATGCAGAACAGCAGGAATGAGCCGATGAAGACGGCCAGAGCAGCCGTCAGTCCGGTAATGACGCCCGCCCCGGTGCCGACCATAAAGGCGGCTTTACGACCATTTGTCCGCGCCAGTGAACCTAACGGCAGGATACAGGCCGCCATCCCCAGAACAAACATGGTGATGGGAAGAGTGGCCAGCGAACTGCTGGGAGCCAGTGCGTTACCCACAATTGCGCCTGTGGCATAAAAAACCACGGAGTTAGCACCAGCGAGAGCCTGTGCGGCCGACAGGCGGATAATATTGTTTTTCTGATCTGCAACGGGCAGGAAATGTTCTGCGGACATGTGATTAATTATCCTGATTCATGGTGAGCACTATCCGGTATCGCGCCAGACCCTGCTTCAGTCTGCTGAGCGCCTCATTTGCCCTTTCAAAGGGCAGTAGCTCTGTAACAGGCAAAGCCTGAAAGAGGTGGCTGAACTGCAGCGCTCGCTCGGTTTGCGCTGGTGTGCTGACGAAAGATCCTGTCAGGGTACGTTCAGCGCCGATCATCATACCGGGCATCACCTGTAGCGGCGTTTGTCCGGTACCCAGCAGGATCGCTTTTCCCCGGGGTGCCAGGGAGGACAGGAGGGCTGAAATCGTTTCTGAAGCCGGTGCCGTTGCCGTTGCCACAATAAAATCCACACCGCCGTCATTTTTCAGGCGTTCTGATGCGTTTTCCTCAAGCGTATCGATGTAATGATGCGCACCCAACACAAAGGCCGCCCGTTCTTTTTCATTACCCCGCGCAATTACGGTCACCTCAAAGCCCATTTTACGGGCGTACTGAACGGCCATGTGGCCAAGGCCACCCACTCCGAGAACCGCGACTCTGTCGCCCGCCCTTGCGCCTGAATTACGCAGCGCGTTGAAGGTTGCTGTACCGGCGCAAAGGATCGGCGCGGCATGTACGGAAGAAAGCGCGGAGGGGATGGCTATCAGCGCAGTGTGCCGCATGACGACGTACTCTGCGTAGCCGCCATCACAGCTGAGTCCAGGCGTAAGCTGGTTTTCACAAAGATGAAAAAGCCCGCTGCGGCAGGATTTGCAGTGCTGACAGTACCCCCCCAAACGTCCGACGCCTACCCGCTGACCGGTTTGCCAGATATCGGGTACCCTGTTCCCCTTCCGGGCAATAAACCAGACAATTTCATGTCCCGGTATACGGCCGGGCTGGCCCGCCTGTGGTGCTTTTTCCGCGTCCCGGAGATCGGCACCGCATACGCCGCATGCTTCAATTCTGATGAGCACTTCATCCGGGCCGGGAACGGGTACCGGCCACTCGGTCATTTCCAGCACACCGGGGGCAACGATCTGCATAGCGCGATATTTTTTATTCATAAATTGCACCGGAAAATTTGGGGTTGTCAGATGGCAAGGGCGACAAGAAAACGGGACACCATGTTATAGGCGGCGACAGTAGCAACGGCTTCTACGGTCTCTTTTTCACCTAACAGGCTTTTCAGCGCACCAATTACTTTCTCCTCAACCACGACGTTCCGGGTGGACTGGTCCGTAAGATGTATCAGCAACGTTTCGGTGTCATTAAAGATGTGTGGCGCGGATGATAACCGCAGGGCTTCTGCTTTTTCAGCAGTGCCGCCTGCATCCAGATAGGCCGGGTAGTGCACGTTCCATTCAAATTCTGCTTTATTCAGCCAGGCAACGCGCAGCATGATCAGTTCCCGGTATTCAAGGTTGAGCGAAAATTCCTGACGTACCCGTACCATCAGTTCGTTCCAGCCCGTGGCCAGGGGGGCACTCTTCAGTAATACCCGGTCAATAGCTATCAGTTTTCCGCCGGGCCGACGGGCCTTTATCGCGTTGAGAAGATTGGCGTCAACGGGCTCTTCATCCTGCCAGGGGGTTACTCTTGGTGTGGTCATATCATTTTTCCTGTTGAACAGAACAATCCAGCCGCGTCAGCTCAGTGTTAAGTCACCTTCGATCAGCATATTCTTCGCCAGTAACCACCGGTTCAGAGAGGAGTCAATCACCCGCTGATGGACCCCTTCAAACTGATGCACCGTGCCGCTACCGCTTACATGGATGACATACACAAGCCTGCCGGAGGTATCCTCTGCAGGTCTGTCACCGGAGGCCGGTATACCCTTCGGAAGGTGCCCGTCAGTGTGAATTTCAAGATGCGTAAGGGCGAGACCTTCAGCCCTGGCTTCGAGAATAAAGGCGGCCATCATGCAGGCATTAAACGCAGCGAGCATCAGCTCCTGGGGGTCAGGAGCCAGCCCTTCTCCACCCAGCGAAACCGGTTCATCGGAATCGATAACATGACTTTGCAGGGCAGGCGGAGCGTTGTCTGCGGAAAAGGACTGGCAGAGCGTCCGGCTGGCCATGCCCCCCTGCCACGAGGTGACAAGGTCATAATACGCAGTCTGGATTTGCATAATTACTCCAGTGCCGCACGCGGGTGAGCGCGTGCGGCATGGTTATCAGGCGTTACGGCCAGCCATCACACCGCCATCGATATCCCAGATAGCGCCGGTGACCCAGCCAGTCTTGTCAGAAAGCAGGAAAGCAACGGTTTCCGCGATATCGACCGGGGTACCCACGCGGCCGATCGGGTGGAAGCTGTCAAAGCTGTTCATTACGTCCTTCACGTCGTCTTTTGGAATGAAGCCTTCGTAAATCGGCGTGTGAACAACGGCCGGAGACACCGCATTCACGCGGATCCCTTTTTCACCCAGCTCAATGGCCAGGTTTTTGGTCAGCGCGTGCAGACCCGCTTTCGCCATTGAGTAAGCTGAAGACGGCGTGGCGCCGATGGCCTGCTGTGCCCACATGGAGCCGATATTAACGATGGAGCCTTTAATGCCGGCCTCGATCATATTGCGCACCACGTCACGGGTAATAAAGAATGTCGCGCGGTTAATGCTCATATACATGTCATAGTCTGACGCTTCATGCTCGGTGAACGGTTTCGGGAAAAATACGCCAGCCGCATTGACCAGCAGGCTGATATCTTTGTGTTCGGCGTTAATGGTGTTCACCACGTGCTGCATACCTTCTTCTTTCATCAGGTCGGCAACGATGATAGAAACCTGACCATCAGCAGCCAGCGCCTGGCGGGCCTGCTCGGCTTTGTCCTGGCGATTGCCAACCAGCACAACGCTGCCACCGTTTTTCAGAACCAGCTTCGCCGTTTCGAAGCCCATACCGCTTGTACCACCGACCACTAACAGTTTTTTACCGGCAAAAGATGCGTTCATCGCTAACCTCTTTAAATTCATATGGTTGTCATTGATGAAAAGCCGCGCTCCTCATCGTGTGAAACCAGAATGCCACCCGGGCCCCTGATTGACGACTGAGAAGAAATTGCGACTCAGGAAAGAAAATCTTTCTCGCTGGCGTATACTGAGGAAAATAATGAATCAGGATGACCACAATGCGATCGCTAAACCGACTTAAATGGCTGCACGCTTTTGAAGCCACCGCCAGGCATGGCAGCTTTACCGGCGCGGCTCAGGAACTGGGCGTTACGCCCGCCGCAGTAGGCCAGCTGGTGCGCTCGCTGGAAGACTGGGTCGGGCACCCGCTTCTTCACCGCACCCGTTCAGGAAAAGAGCGGCTGACGCTGGTTGACGAAGCGCAGGAGGCACTCCAGGACATCACGCAGGGGCTCGACAAACTTGAAACCGGATTAAACAAGCTTCGTGGTCGCCGCTCGCGCTCGGTGGTGGTGGTGACGGCGTCGCAGGTACTGATGATGAACTGGCTGATGGATCGTCTGAACCGGTTTTCGGAAACGCACGAAAATATCGATCTGCGGCTTAATGTTACGGAAAAGTTGATGGACGTGTCGCACGGCGAGGCGGATATCGGTATTCGCTGCGGACAGGGCGACTGGCCTGGCGTGAATAAAACCTGGCTGATGGATGAGGAAGCGGTGCTGGTCTGCAGTCCCCACCTGGTGCCGTCCGGGAAAATGGCCTGCAGTGAATGGCTCGCCACGCAAAAACTCATTCACGATGACACGCCGCATCCTGGTGCGGATTTTCCTTCATGGGATGATGTACTGAGAACGGTCGGTGCCCCCGAAGCGCTGGAAAGCGGGCTACATATTAATTCCACTTCAGCTGTGATTCTGGCGGCGCTGAGTGGCAGGGGCGTGGCTATCGTGCGATACGCGCTGGTGAAAAAGCTTATCGAAACCGGACAGCTGGTCCAGCTGCATCCTGACCATCGGTGGCCGCTCAAGTGGTCTTATTATGTGGTGACCCCGCAGCAAAAAGTCATGCGTGATGATGTGAAAGTTTTCCACGACTGGCTTCTTCAGGATGTCGTCTCGGATCGTTCATAAACTGCCCACTCAGGCATTACGCTGCTCCTGCAATCACGCCGGGCGCGTAATGCTTATTCCCTGCCAAACCACGACATAGAATTTCTTCGCTGCTCCGCAAGATTATCTGATTTGTTGAAGCTGTCTGGCTTTCTGATAATCGCCCTCAACGAAAGGTAATACACAGCGCGCCTGACGTGCGTATTTTCGACGTCATGAAATGACTTTTCTGAAACAAACAACAACCGGAGTTTTCAATGTTCTTGAACTGGAATGAATATCGCAGTGACCTGCTTGCCACCATCGGCAAATTTGCCAAACTGAAGCCAGAGTTTATGAAAGGCTTTCAGCAAATGGATAAGGGGGCGTCAGAAAACAAGCACCTCGATCCCAAAACCCATGAACTGATTGCACTTGCCGTGGCCGTCACCACCCGCTGTGACGGTTGCCTGGCTGTTCATGTGGACGCTGCGGTTAAGCACGGTGCCACGCGTGAAGAGATCGCCGAAGCGCTGGCCGTTGCCATTAACCTGAACACTGGCGCAGCGCTGACGTATACCGCGCGAGCTCTGGATGTTACGATAATCTGCCGAACAAATAGGCCTTAGACGGCCCCCTGTGGGCCGTCTAATCACTGACTATGATGTTACTGAATTCTGATTTTTCGCAGCGTGCGATCGTCACCCCGGATGATTATCAGTGGATACCTTCTCCCCAGCCCGGCGTTGAGCGCTTGATGCTTGACCGGATTGGTCGCGAGCAGGCCCGCGCAACCAGCCTTGTCCGGTATGCGCCCGGATCCAAATTTCCCGCACACAGCCATCCCGGCGGAGAAGAGATTCTGGTGCTCGACGGTATTTTTACCGAAAACGGGGTCGACTATCCTGCCGGCAGGTATCTGCGCAGCCCGGACGGTTCTTCTCACCAGCCCTCAAGTCGCGACGGCACAACCATTTTCGTCAAGCTGCGCCAGATGTCTGCCGATGAGCGCCAGCCGGTCAGGATAAATACGCAGGAGGCAGCTAACTGGCACGGTCAGCCGCAAAGACAAGTCTGCCCTTTATTCTCCGGTGCTTCAGAAACCGTTCAGCTTCAGAAGCTTGCTCCGGGCGAGCGGATCTTCTGTGCACCGCTTGTTGGCGGAGCAGAGCTCATTCTTTTACAGGGGGAGATCCGTGCGCCGGAAGGTCGCTATGAGTCAGGAAGCTGGCTGCGGTTTCCGCCGGGTGATATGCCAGCTCTGATAGCCACCGCCTCTGGCGCACTTTTTTATCTGAAAACGGGACATCTCAGCCCGACAACCCTGACCGGAGCGACATTATGAAGCAGAGCGCTGTTATCATCGGTGCGGGCATAAGCGGCCTTTATGCCGCCACGCTGCTTGAAAAAGCGGGTGTTGATTATGTGATCCTTGAGGCTCGTGACAGAACGGGCGGGCGCGTGCTGTCTGGCCTGGAACTGGCGGGCACCTCCGCTGGCATTCATGTCGATATGGGGGCAGCGTGGTTCTGGCCTGATATTCAACCGGACTTCGCGCAACTGATCGAGCGGCTTAATCTTCCGGTAATCGCGCACGGTCGCCCGGGCGACATGCTCTACGAGCGCCAACTGGATTCGCCCCCCGAACGCTATCCGTCATGGGAGAGCTCCCCGGCGTCTTTCAGGCTGAAGGGAGGAATGCAGGCGCTGACGGCGGCACTTAAAAGTCAGATCCCGGCTGAGAAGATTAAAACCGGCCATCAGGTGGTGGCGGTTTCCCGGGCTGGCAAGGAAGTGCAGGTCCATACCCGGTCCGAAGGCAGTAAAAAAGCCGTATTTTCCGGTGAGCATGTCTTCCTCGCTTTGCCTCCTGCCCTGGCAGCTAAAATAGATTTCAGACCGGCGATGCCGGAACAGGTACTGTCAAACTGGCGGAAAATCCCGACATGGATGGCTCCCCATGCAAAATATGTCGCTGTATATAAAACAGACATATTGCATGAGCGGCAGCTTTCAGGGAATGCAGGAAGCCGCGTGGGGCCAATGGTAGAGATCCATGACGTATCCGAGCCAGATTCGGGCAAAACGGCGATTTTTGGTTTTATTGGCGTACCGGCAAAATCGAGATGGACAGTCAGCGAAGCTGTTCTCAAAAGCCTTTGCCGGGAGCAGCTCGTACGCTTATTTGGGCAGGACGCGGCAGAACCCGAAGCTGAGTATATAAAAGACTGGGCGGCCGATCCGTTTACTGCGACGGAATTTGATCTCCTGCAGGAGGTCGGGCACGCAATGCCTGAGCAACTTCCCGCCTGGGTAGAATGGTCCGGCGAGATAACAGGTGTCGCCAGTGAATGGTCACCGCAGTTCTCGGGCTATCTGGCAGGCGCAATTGACTCTGCATTAACGGGCGTTCAGCGCTGGCTACAACAGAAATAACCCCGTGAAAATGGTTTGTTGCCTTTCGAACCGGAGAGGGGTTATTAAAAAACATGAGTTTCCGGTTCGATAATACGTCTGTTATTGGAAACAGCTGGCTTCTAAAACTTCCGCTTCTGGCACTAAGCAGCCTACTGCAGCATTAGCAGCCGCGTCCTGAAGCATTAACTGTGCATCCTCCATGGGTTTCCGCCATTTCCTCTCTTCGCGAGATAAACCCGAATTCAGATTGATACTGATCAAAAAAAACAGCTTTAAGCTAATGAAAAAAAATAATAATTCTTGAATGCTGACAAAACAATGGGATAGTAGCATTGATTATTAGACGATCGGTCAATAATATTCATAAACGACTTAATAACTGACCTGTAAACGACCAGGAAGACGAGGTGAAAGTGTTTAAATCTTTGTTAATCAACAAAACAGATGATCGCTACAGTACACAACTTGCTGAAATCGCTGAAAGTGAGCTGCCGCAGGGGGATGTGGAGGTCAATATTGACTATTCATCCATCAATTACAAAGACGCGCTGGCCATTACGGGCCGCGGCCCAATAGTCCGGCACTTTCCAATGGTGCCAGGCATTGATTTTGCCGGTACGGTGTCCGCCAGTTCACATCCGGAATTTCAGGCAGGGGATAAGGTTCTTCTTACCGGCTGGGGTGTTGGGGAAAAACACTGGGGCGGGCTGTCCGAAAAAGCGCGGGTAAATGGAGACTGGCTGACGCCGCTCCCTACGGGCGCAAACAGCAAACACGTGATGGCAATCGGTACAGCTGGCTTTACCGCGATGCTGTGTGTCGACGCACTCCTGAATCATGGTATTAAGCCTGAAGATGGTCCGGTACTTGTTACCGGTGCCAGCGGAGGTGTCGGGAGTATTGCGGCCATGATCCTGGCGTCGATGGGTTACCGCGTTACCGCGTCTACTGGTCGCCCGGAAGAAGCTGCCTGGCTTTATAAAACGGTCGGTGTAGACGAGATCATTAATCGTTCCGAGCTTTCATCACCCGGAAAACCTTTACAGAAAGAACGCTGGGCTGCCGCCATTGATACAGTCGGCAGCCACACGCTCTGCAACGCCTGCGCCGGCGTGAGGTACGGCAGTATTATTGCAGCCTGCGGCATGGCACAGGGTATGGAACTGATGGGGAATGTGGCTCCGTTTATCCTGCGTGGCGTCACGCTGAAAGGGATTGATAGTGTGATGTTCGCGAAAGAAAAAAGAGCGGCGATCTGGCAGCAGGCGGTACAGTATTTACCTGAGTCCAGACTAGATAGCCTGACGACCGTTTATCCACTCAGTGAGGCCATCTATGTAGCCGAAAAACTTCTAAATGGCGGAATTCGTGGTCGAGCAGTGATTCAATGTAGCTAATTGGATAGATGCCGGGTCCTGCCTGGAATTGATGCTGATTTATTAAGGGGCCGGTTTAGGCTCCTCTTTTACTTTTCAGCCGTCACTTCCGGCGACGGTTGATAGCGTACAGAAGTTTTGAAATAGTTCCAGAAATCGTACACAGGTTGGGTTGAACAATAAAGTTTGGCGCGCATGACTGCTCCTTCCCAGCCACTCCAGAAAATGGCCGCAAGTTGCTTATCATTCATATCGGAACATATTTCGCCTGAAGATAACGCATCGGACAAACAGGCCGCAACAAGTGCTTGCCAGCTCTCAATAATACTCTGTAGTTGATTAATAAAGGATGGCGGAAGCCCCGGACTCTCCTGCATCATATTGCCAACCAGGCAGCCACGAGTGAAGTTGTACTTTTTAATCCCATCGCAGGCATCATCTATGAAATTTTCCAGACGTACCATCGGTGCACAGGATGATTCATGAAGATGTTTCTTGAGTTTATGTTCAAAGAAACTGTCATAGGCATTCAGAACGGTCTGAGCATATTCTTCTTTACTCTTAAAATAGTAATAAAATGAGCCTTTAGGAACACTGGCATTTTTGACAATGGCATCGACTCCCGTCGAAAGAAAACCATTCTGCGTTAGCAGTTCAAGTCCACTGCGGATCAGGTCATTACGAGTATCTGCATAGGTACTTTCTGTTTTTCGTGGTCTTCCCCTTCCGCGAATTTCACCGGTCATGACTTATCCTCTGCATCTTATTAATAGAAAGAATAAGTGATTTTGCACGACAGCTTCAATCAGTTTATCCCCGCTGGTGACGAAGTGGTCGCTTCTGCCGAATAGACAATGACATAGCCTGTCGCTATAACGACATTGAAGGCTTTGTTCATGGACTTGCTTATCGAGAACAATGGCGAATTGCAAACGTCCGCTTCTGGCACAAAGCGGACCTCCCCCCTACACCGCCGACTTCGGCCTTAAATTCTCATCAAACGTCAGTCGCTTCCGGTCAGACTCAACCTCGCGCAGCGGCTCGACCTGGTGCATCGTCAGCTTGCAGCGCTCCACCAGCACCTGATACTCCCGCGTGCCCTGCTGCTTCCAGGCCAGTTCCTGCTCGCTCAGCTCGCGGATCGCTTTGGCCGGACTGCCGATAATCAAATGATTAGCGGGCATCTCCGCTTTCGCCTTCACGAACGCCGCCGCGCCGACGATGCTGTTTTCACCGATGACCGCCCCATCCATTACCACCGCGTTCATGCCCACCAGCGCGTTACGGCGGATCACGCAGCCGTGGAGAATGGCACTGTGGCCGATATGCCCGTCCTCCTCCACCACCGTGTCCTGCTCCGGGAAGCCGTGCATGACGCAGTTATCCTGAATGTTGGCGCCATCTTTCACCACAATGCGGCCAAAATCACCGCGCAGGCTGGCGTTAGGGCCGACATAAACGCCTTTACCCAGAATCACGTCCCCAATCAGCACCGCCGTTGGGTGGACGTAGCTCTCGTCAGGCACCACCGGCGTCAGACCGTCAATTTGATAAACAGGCATCTTCACTCCTTATGCGCTTGAAAGACCACCAAAGCGTTGATAGTAGAGCGTGCCGGGCACGGGCAGTTCGCCGACGGAGGTTTCCCCCTTCTCGCTGACAAACGCCAGCGCCCCCGGTGCGACACGCTGATAGATATTGATGCAGAGCTGTCGGGCGCTTTGTCCCGCCCAGTGCGCAGGCAGTAACTCCTCCGGCAGCAGCGGGTCTTTCAGCACCACACGACGATAAAAGTGAATCAGCAGCAGCTGGATCTGGAAGCACCGTTCCGGCGTAAGCTCCTCCGGTGCGGCCTCTTTTAACAGCGGCAGAAGCGGCCGGAACGAAGTAATAAACGACTCATACATCGCATTTTGCTCGGTTAACTGCCAGCACTCTTCTACACGTGAACGCAGCGCCGCGCGGGAGAGCGCCAGCGGCGAGTGGGCTTCAAAGAAAATGACGTTCTCCGCCACGCCAGCATCGTGAAGCAGAGATTGTACATCCGCCAGATGCTGCGACGGCGAGGCCATCAGGCTCGGCGCCAGCGTGCCAAACCCCTGCCAAATCAGCTGCTTTTTGACGTCGGCAAGGGTGGTTTTGTCCAGCCCTTCGGAGAGCAGCAACAGCCATTTTCCGTCCCAGGCGGGCAGTTCGGCGCGGTAAATCTTATTCTCCGCTCGACGGGTCAGGCGCAGCCCTTTATCGCTCAGGCGGTAAAAGCTGCGACGCCCGATGCGCGAGACGTCCAGCCAGCCCTCTTTGTTGAGGCGAAACAGCGCGGTGCGCACGAAGCGCTCGCCAAACCCCATGCCTTCCAGTAAGGCGGCAAGGCTGCCAAGCCAAATCTCGCCGCCGCGATGTGAAAGCGCGTCACCGTATAATGAGGAGATAAGCGACGTTCCGCTAACGGGAACCGAGCTAACCGCGTGCTGGATAAAGGCATCGAGTTTATTCATGTGATTCATTCTGTTGTTATTTTTGGTCTGGATGAATCATAGCATATTCCCCTCTCCCTTGAGGAAGAGGCCTGGGGTGAGGGGAAACATACGGCTATAGTGGTCATTCCGTTCACTTCATGTTCCTTGCTACTCTGTGACGGCACGACCGGTGAACGTGCCAGGGTGGCTCAATCGCCACCACCCTGGCGACCCGGGCTCCCGGCGGTAAATCGCCGCTTCGCGGTGCCCTCAGCTTATTCCTTCAGGCTATCGGGTCGGGCATGAGCCTGCATCCCTGCAGGCCACGCCCTCTCGGCGCATCCCTGCGCCTCGCCCTGGCCTTACGGAAACGCTTCGGCGATTTACAGCCGGACCGGGACATCGCTGTAAGTCATTCATAATCCTGATGGCACATATATCGCTTCAAGTTAAAAAATTACTGGGGATCCCTCAGCCCAAAGGGAGAGGAAGAAAAAGTCCCTTCTCCCCTCTGGGGAGAAGGTTAGGATGAGGGGCAAGGGAAAAAACTCAACCGTTGGCCGCAACTTTACGCAAATCAAACACCCGACAGGCCTTGCCCTCTGAACGCGGGATGCTGCCGCAGTTGACTATCATCACATCGGTGGAAATCCCCACCATCGATTTAATGCGATGACGCAGCTGGTGGCACACCTGGCAACGCTGCTCGTGGGTCAGCGTTAAGCTGCTCTCTTTCAGCTCCACCTTCACGGAAAGTGAATCAAGATGTCCGCGACGGTTCACCTCCAGCTGGTAGTGGGGTGAGAGATGTTCAAACTTCACAATCTCCTCTTCCAGCTGTGACGGGAAGACGTTGACGCCGCGGATGATCAGCATATCGTCGCTGCGACCGCTGATCCGGTCCATGCGGCGCATGGTACGGGCGGTGCCGGGCAGCAGACGCGTTAGGTCGCGGGTGCGGTAGCGGATCACCGGCAGCGCCTCTTTAGTGAGCGTGGTGAACAGCAGTTCGCCCTGCTCGCCGTCGTTCAGCGGCGTGCCGTCGTTCGGGTTGACGATCTCCGGATAGAAATGATCTTCCCAGATGGTCGGACCGTCGGCGGTTTCAATGCACTCCATCGCCACGCCCGGCCCCATCACTTCGGAGAGGCCGTAAATGTCCAGCGCCGTAATCCCCAGGCGTTTTTCGATTTCACGGCGCATGGCCTGTGTCCACGGCTCGGCGCCGAATACCCCCACGCGCAGGGAACAGGTGCTGGCATCGCCGCCCATCTGACGTTCCAGCTCCTCAATCAGGTTGAGACAATAGGATGGCGTCACCATGATCATGTCCGGCTGGAAATCACGGATCAGCTGCGCCTGTTTCTCCGTCTGGCCGCCGGACATCGGGATCACCGTCGCCCCTAAGCGCTCGGCACCGTAATGTGCGCCCAGCCCGCCGGTAAACAGACCATAGCCATACGCCACGTGAATTTTGTCCTTCGCGCTACCGCCCGCGGCGCGCAGGGAGCGGGCCACCAGGTTGGCCCAGTTGTCAATGTCGCCCTGCGTGTAGCCGACAACGGTCGGTTTACCGGTGGTACCGGACGATGCGTGAATGCGCACCACCTGCTCCATCGGCACGGCAAACGTATCAAACGGATAGTTATCCCGCAGGTCCTGCTTGGTGGTGCACGGGAATTTGCGGATATCCGCCAGCTCGTTGAAATCGTCAGGGTGAACGCCCGCGGCGTCAAACTTGCGTTTGTACATCGGCACGTTGTTGTAGGCGTGATGCAGCGTCCATTTCAGACGCTCAGTCTGCAGCGCCTGTAACTCGTCAAGGGAGGCTGTTTCAATCGGATCAAGCTTTGTTGTATTTGTCATTGTAGGGTGCTCACAGTGAAATTTGATCAAACACGCTCAAGGATCATGGCAATGCCCTGACCCACACCGATGCACATCGTACAGAGCGCGTAGCGCCCGTTGCGTCGATGCAATTCATTACTCGCGGCCAGCGCCAGTCTGGCCCCGCTCATTCCCAGCGGATGGCCCAGCGCAATCGCGCCGCCGTTCGGGTTAACGTGCGCGGCATCATCCGGCAAACCCAGCTGACGCAGGACGCCCAGCGCCTGCGCGGCGAAGGCTTCGTTGAGTTCGATGACGTCCATATCGTTGATGCTGAGACCGGCACGCTCCAGCACCCGGCGGGTGGCAGGCACCGGTCCGAGCCCCATTAAACGTGGCTCCACGCCTGCCGTTGCCATCGCCACGATCCGCGTGCGGGGGATTAATCCCTGCGCCAGCGCCATTTTCTCGCTGGCGATGATTAACGCCGCTGCACCGTCGTTGACGCCGGACGCATTCCCCGCCGTCACCACCCCGTTCTTACGGAACGGCGTTTTCAGCCCGGAAAGCTGTTCGAGCGTGGTCTCTGCGCGCGGATGTTCATCCACGCTGAATTCGGTGACCGTCCCTTTTTTACCCGGTACCCGTACCGGCACGATTTCCTGCGCCAGAATGCCGTTCTGTTGCGCCAGAGCGGTTCGTTGCTGGCTGCGCAGCGCGAACGCGTCCTGATCGGCACGGCTGATATTTAACAATTCAGCTACATTCTCTGCCGTTTCCGGCATACTGTCAGTTCCGAATTGCTGATGCATGAGCGGATTCACAAATCGCCAGCCGATGGTGGTATCAAAGATCTCCGCCTGGCGCTGAAACGCGGCGGTGGCTTTCCCCATCACAAACGGTGCGCGCGACATGGACTCGACGCCGCCCGCCATCAGCAGGTCGCCATCACCTGCTTTAATAGCGCGAGCAGCGAAGCCTATTGCGTCCAGACCCGAGCCGCACAGGCGGTTAACGGTGGTTCCGGATACCGTCTGCGGCAGACCGGCAAGCAGCGCCGACATTCGCGCCACGTTGCGGTTATCTTCCCCCGCCTGGTTGGCGCACCCGAAAATCACATCATCAATCCGTTCCAGGTCGAGCTGCGGGTAGCGGTCCAGCAGCGCACGCAGCGGTACGGCACCGAGATCGTCCGTTCGCACGGCAGAAAGCGCGCCGCCGTAGCGCCCCACTGGCGTTCGAACGCCATCACAAATAAATGCGTCACGCATCAGGCCTCTCCTGTGACAGTGCCGCCGATGCGGTGTGATTTTCCGCGGAACAGGGCGACGGTTTTCTGTTGCTGGTTCTGAATTTCAATGTCGTACACGCCGGTCAGTTTGCCCTGATGCATCACCCGCGCGGTGGCGGTGAGCTTATCTCCGGCAAAGCCCGGACGCAGAAAATCGATCGAGCAGCCGGAGGCCACCGCCGCCAGCCCCTGGCTGTTGCAGGCGTAGGCAAAGGCGGTGTCTGCCAGCGAAAAAAGTTGGCCGCCGTGACAGGTTTTGTGGCCGTTGAGCATCTGCGGGGTGATGGTCATCGTCACCACCGCGTAGCCCTCGTCCATATCGACAATGTCCATCCCCATCGCCTGCGCGCAGGCGTCCTTTTCGTACATCGTGCGGGCGTTATGCCAGGCGTTATGACTCATAGCTACTCTCCAGAAGCGCCCGCTGGCGCAGCAGTGAACAGGGGCGATAACGTTCTTCGCCGTAATGTCGTTGCAGGTTCTCCAGCAGGGTCAGCAGGCGCTGCCAGCCCAGACGCTCGCCCCACGCGATCGGGCCGCTCGGGTAGTTCACGCCCAGACGCATGGCGGTGTCGATGTCCTTCTCGCTGGCGACCCCCTTTTGCAGGGCATCCAGCGCTTCGTTAGCAATCATTGCCAGCGTGCGCCAGACCAGCAGACCGGGATAATCGGCAATTTGCACCACCCGGAGACCCTGCTGTTGCAGGTAGCGGATGGCTTTTTGCGTCGCGGTGTGCGGGTTGCTGGCGGCCGCCGCAATCACCGCCACGTCACGCTCAATACGGTCCACCACCACTACCGGGCCGTTGAGGCGCAGCGCCAGTGCCTGAGCGGTTTCCCCCTGCGTTTCAACCAGATACACATCATCAATTTCTGTGACACCGTCACGTCTTTTTTCCACGCGCATCGGGCTGTAGCTGTCATTTACGGTCTCAACCCACTGCACGACGGGTTTCTCCCCCTGCCACTCGTAAACCCCTTTTCCGCTCTTTTTACCCAGCCTTCCGGCCAGCACCAGCTCCTGCTGCACCAGCGAAGGCAGGAAACGACGCTCCTGCCAGAAGGCGTTAAACACCGAGCAGGTCACCGCAAAGTTCACGTCCTGACCAATCAGGTCGGTCAGCTCCAGCGGCCCCATCGGAAAACCGCCGCCCTCGCGCAGCGCAGCGTCAATCACCTCCGGTGGGGCGACCTGCTCTTCAAGCGCACGCCAGGCTTCGGAATAAAACGGGCGCGCGACGCGGTTGACGATGAACCCAGGCGTTGACTGGCAGCGAACGGGTTGTTTACCCCAGTTCAGCGCCAGTTCACACAGCGCGTCTGCCACTTCCGCAGAGGTCGCCAGCCCGCTGACCACCTCCACCAGCTTCATCACCGGCGCGGGGTTAAAGAAGTGCAGCCCCGCCACGCGCTCCGGATGATTCACGTCTGCCGCAATCGCCGTGACGGAAATGGACGATGTGTTGCTGGTCAGCAGCGTCTGGGGCGGACAGATCTCCGCCAGCTGCGCAAACAACGCCTTTTTCACCTCCAGCCGTTCGGAGGCCGCTTCAATCACCAGTTCGGCCCCAGAAAGCGCGGTGATATCCGTCACCGGAAGCAGTCGGGCCAGGATCTGGGCGCTGGCATCGGCGGAGAGCTTTCCGCGCGTTACCCGGGAGGCCAGACGCTGGCGAATCCCGTCGATGGCGCGTGAAATCGCATCGCCGGCGATGTCGTATAGCAGAACCTGATGGCCGTGGCTGGCGGCAACTTCGGCAATGCCCGCGCCCATCGTGCCGCTGCCAATCACGGCGACCGTGCGTATGTTCAGCATCTTATTTCCCCGTAAAGTTCGGCGTGCGCTTCGCCAGGAAAGCGCTGACGCCTTCGCGGTAGTCGTCGCTGCGACCGGCCAGACGTTGATAGTCGCGCTCCAGGTCAAGCTGGGCATCCAGGGTGTTAGTTTCCGCGGCGTTAATCGCCTGCTTGATCAGCCCCAGCCCAAAGGTTGGCTGAGACGCAAAGTGCAGCGCCATCTGCTGCGCGGTAGTGGAGAGCTGGTCGTCATCCACCACCTGCCAGATCATTCCCCACGCCTGCGCCTGTTCGGCGCTGAGTTTATCGCCGAGCAGCGCCAGTCCCATGGCGCGGGCACGTCCGGCCACGCGTGGCAGCAGCCAGGTGCCGCCGCAGTCCGGCACTAAGCCGAGCTTGCTGAAGGCCATCACAAAGTTGGCGGAACGGGCGGCAATCACCATGTCGCAGCCGAGCGCCAGCGTGGCGCCCGCGCCGGCCGCTACGCCGTTGACTGCACAAATGACCGGCTTCGGCAGTTTTGCCAGGCGGCGTACCAGGGGGTTATAGAAGGTTTCAACCGACATCCCCAGGTCCGGTGCCGGGCCGATGGGGTCGACGTTGCGGTCGTTCAAATCCTGCCCGGCGCAAAAACCGCGCCCTGCGCCGGTGATCAGCAGGCAGCGGATGGTGTCATCGCGCTCGGCCTGTTTCAGGCATTCTGCAAGCTGCTGATGCATCACGTCATTAAAGCTATTCAGACGCTCCGGACGGTTCAGCGTAATGGTCATTACGCCCTGTTCTACTTGACTGAGAATACATTCCACAATTAGCGTCCTTTAAAGTCGGGGGTGCGTTTTTGCAAGAAAGCGTCGATACCTTCCCGGCGGTCTTCGGTGGCAGAGAGCAGCGTAAAAAGCTGACGCTCCTGCATCAGGCCAGCCTGCAGTGGCACCTCCTGAGACTGACGAAGCGCCTGTTTCGCCGCCTGCAGCGCCAGCGGGGAATGGCGCGCCATCACTGCCGCCTGCTTCAGGGCATACTCCAGCGTCAGGGATGCCGGGAAGACATCGCTGACCAGCCCGGCGCTCATCGCCTGCTGCGCAGTAATGCTCTCTCCGGTCAGCACCATTTTGCTGGCAAGGGATTTACCGACGCTGCGGATCAGTCGCTGGGTACCGCCCGCCCCCGGCATAATGCCGAGGGTGATTTCCGGCAGGCCAAATCGTGCGTTATCCCCGGCAATCACCACGTCGCACAGCAGCGCAAGTTCACATCCGGCGCCCAGCGCGAAACCGTTGACGGCGGCGATCAGCGGTTTGTTAAACGCGTTAATGCGCGCCCACAGTTGCGGGCGGATATCGTTCAGGGTGGCGGGCAGGTCTTTCTCTGCCATTTCGTTGAGATCGGCCCCGGCGGCAAAGCAGCGTTCGTTGCCGTAGATCACACAGGCCGAGATGTCGGCATCAACCGCAGCGCTTTCCAGCGCGTCGGCTAATTGCGTCAACAGGGCGTTATTCAGGGCATTACGCGCCGCCGGACGGTTCAGCGTCAGCTGCAGCACGCGGCCATGACGGGTAACAGTCAGTTCGCTCATGCCATCCCCTTTGCGTCAAAGTCGACGATCACGTCGGCGGTGAGCGGCAGTGACTGACAGCTCAGCACATACCCGGCGGCCAGCTCGTCCGGCTCCAGACTGTAGTTGGTCGCCATGTCCACCTTCCCGCGCAGCACTTTGCATTTACAGGTCGCGCACACGCCGCCTTTACAGGCATAAGGCAGGTCCGCCCCCTGACGCAGGGCAGCATCGAGGATGCTTTCGTCGTCTGCCGTCAGGGTAATTTCGCGGTCGCGCCCGTCCTGTCGCACGGTCACTTTCTGCCCTTCCGCCTGCACGTTTACCGTGCGTTTCACGGCGGTCCCCGGCGTATTAAAGCGTTCAAGGTGAATGGATTTTTCCGACATCCCCAGCGCCTGCAGCGCGGCTTCGGCCTCGTCCATCATCGATGACGGGCCGCAGATAAACGCGTCGTCATACTGACGGAAGTTGATCAGGGTTTTCGCCAGCGCCTGCAGCTTTTCCCCGTCGATGCGGCCATACAGCAGATCGCTGTCCAGCCGCTCCTGGCTGAAGATGGAGACCAGCTGCAGCCGCTGCGGATATTTATCTTTCAGGTCCGCCAGCGCCTGGCGGAACATCATGCTCTGGCTGCTGCGGTTGCCGTAAATCAGAGTGAAATGGCTGTTCGGTTCGGTGGCCAGCGTGGCGGAGAGGATCGCCAGCATCGGGGTGATGCCGGAGCCTGCGGCTATCGCCAGGTAGTGGCCTTCACGTTCGGCCTGCGGCTGATAGCCAAATTGCCCCTGCGGAACCATCACCTCCAGTGCCATGCCTGCTTTGATCTCATCCCGGGCATAGCGGGAAAAACGCCCGCCTTCGATGGCTTTGACCGCCACGCTGATCTCACCCGGCGCGGTACTCCGGCAGATGGAGTAACAGCGGCGCAGCTCGTCCCCGCCCAGCTTCGTTTTCAGCGTCAGGTGCTGTCCGGGGCGAAAGCGGTAGGCTTCCTGCAGCGCCTGCGGCACCGCAAACGTGATGGTCACCGCGTCGCGGGTTTCGGGTTCCACTTTTGCCACTGTTAATGAATGAAACGTTGTCATGGCAGCCTCAAATGCATTTGAAATAGTCGAAGGGTTCGCGGCAGGTGTTGCAGCGGTAAAGCGCTTTGCAGGCCGTCGAACCAAATTCACTGATTAGCGCGGTGTCGGTGCTGGCGCAGCGCGGGCAGCTCACCTCCGTCGCGGCGTGCGCGTGGCAGCTATGCCCCACGGGCGGGCTGATGCCGTAAGCCCGCAGGCGTTCGCGCGCGTCGGCGGTCATCCAGTCGGTGGTCCAGGCAGGGTCAAGCTGGAGCACAATGTGCACCGGGGTAAAGCCATGCGCGGTCATCACGTCGCGGATCGCCCCCAGCAGGTGTTCCGTTGCCGGGCAGCCCGAATAGGTTGGCGTGAAGCCAATCACCCAGCCTTCCCCCTGTGCCTTCACGCTGCGCACCATGCCTAAGTCGGTGATGGTTAATACCGGCACTTCCGGGTCCGGAATCTGGCTTAACAGCGACCAGATCTGCGGGATTTGCGCCGGTGCGATGTCGACGAGACGTTGCATAGCGTTCTCCTTTACCACTGCTGACCGGGATACGCGCGCTGGAGATACTGCATTTCTGCCAGCATCGGCCCCAGATGTTCGGTATGCAGCCCCTTCTTACCCCCGGTGCGGTACGCCACCTCGTCGGGTATGCTCAGGCTGGCTTCTTTAAGACCGGCATACACTTCGCTTTCCCACGGCTGGCGCAGGGTGCGCGGGTCCACCGCCACGCCGGAATCCATCAGCGCCAGCTCAACGTCATCGGCGTCAAACAGCTCTGCCGTAAAGCGCCACAGGTTATCGATGGCCTGCTGCATTTTTTGTGCGGACGTTTCGGTCCCGTCGCCCAGGCGTACCAGCCAGCCGCGGCTAAAGCGCAGGTGGTAGCGCGCCTCTTTGATCGCTTTGGCGGCGACGGCGGCAAGCTGGCCGTCAGTGCTGCGGGTCAGGCGCTCATACAGCGCCACGTTCCACGCATCCATCAGGTACTGACGGGCAATCGTGTCGGCGAAATTGCCGTTGGGTTGCTCCACCAGCAGGACATTGCGGAACTGGCGCTCGTCGCGCCCAAACGCCAGGGTATCTTCGTCGCCCTCACCTTCACATTCAGCGGCGTAGGCCAGGAAATTGCGCGCCTGGCCCAGCAGATCAAGACCGATATTGGCCAGCGCGAGATCGATCTCCAGCTCCGGCGCGTGGCCGCACCAGGCACCCAGACGCTGGGAGAGCACCAGACCGTTGTCGCCCAGACGCAGGGCATAGGCTGTGACTGTTTTCATCCTTCGCCTCACATGTGCTCGATGCCATCGGGGATGGTGTAGAACGTCGGATGGCGGTAAACCTTGCTTTCAGCCGGATCGAAAAATTCGCCGCTCTCTTCCGGCTGGGAGGCAATAATCTCGCTCGCCTTCACCACCCAGATAGAACATCCTTCACTGCGACGGGTGTAAGCATCGCGCGCATTTTCCAGCGCCATGCGATCGTCGGCGGCATGCAGGCTGCCCACGTGACGGTGGGACAACCCTTGTTTGCTGCGTACGAACACTTCGTACAGCGGCCAGTAGACATTGCTCATGATTATTTCCTCTTATGCGGCCTGACGGGCGCGTTGTTTTTCTGCGTGGGCCAGGGCGGCTTCCCGCACCCACGCCCCGTCTTCCCAGGCTTTACGTTTCGCGGCCAGCCGTTCGTGGTTGCAGATGCCGCGCCCGTTAATCACCTCTTCAAATTCCTGCCAGTCGATTTCGCCGAAGCGGTAGTGACCGCTCTCTTCATCAAAACGCAGGTCGGGATCCGGCACCGTCATCCCCAGCATCGCCACCTGCGGCACCGTGTTGTCGACAAAACGCTGACGCAGCTCGTCGTTTCCGAAGCGTTTGATTTTCCAGGCCAGGCTGCGGGCGCTGTTTGGCGAGTTATCGTCGTTCGGCCCGAACATCATCAGCGCAGGCCACCAGAAGCGATTGATGGCGTCCTGCAGCATCTGGCGCTGCGCCTCACTTCCCTGGGCCAGCGCCATGCAGGCTTCAAAGCCCTGACGCTGGTGGAAGCTCTCTTCTTTGCAGATTTTCACCATCGCCCGGGCATACGGACCGTAAGAGGTGCGGCACAGCGCCACCTGATTGACGATGGCAGCCCCGTCCACCAGCCAGCCGATGACACCGATGTCGGCCCAGCTCAGGGTGGGATAGTTAAAAATGGAGGAGTACTTCATCTTGCCGTCGAGCATCTTCTGGTAGATGTCTTCCCGTGCGCAGCCCAGCGTTTCTGCCGCGCTGTAGAGGTAAAGTCCGTGTCCGGCTTCATCCTGTACTTTCGCCAGCAGAATCGCTTTTCGGCGCAGCGTGGGTGCGCGGGTGATCCAGTTACCTTCCGGCAGCATGCCGACGATTTCGGAATGCGCATGCTGACCAATCTGGCGGATCAACGTTTTACGGTAGGCGTCAGGCATCCAGTCCTGAGGCTCAATCGCCGTCTCCTGCGCTATGCGCTGCTCAAACCGTTGTTCTTGCGTCACGTCATCACCTTTATGATTCGTTAGTTTGCAAATTAAAGCGAAATGATGAATCACTTTTTTTTAAAAGTTACACAAAGGTTAAATATAACCCCAAGAATTGTTTCCTTGTTTTGTGATGGTGCTCGCAAGGCTTTTGCTTTTTCCCTTGCAGAAAGCGGTCTGACGGGCTGCAATTCATCAGGCCAGATCACAGCATTAACAATTCATTAAAATCTCAGCTTGCTTTTTATGATTCATAATTAAACTATTAATGGTGAAATTACGTAACACTTGGAGATAAGCGATGCAGCAGTTAGCCAGCTTCTTGTCCGGTACCTGGCAGTCTGGCCGGGGCCGTGAACGCGCCATTCATCACGCCATCAGCGGCGAAGCATTGTGGGAAGTCACCAGCGAAGGGCTGGATATGGCGGCCGCTCGTCGCTATGCGATTGAGCGCGGTGGCGAAGCGCTTCAAAAGATGACCTTTATTGAACGTGCAGCCATGCTGAAAGCGGTAGCGAAACACCTGCTTAGCGAAAAAGAGACGTTCTATGCCCTCTCCGCCCAGACCGGGGCGACGAAAGCGGACAGCTGGGTGGATATTGAGGGCGGGATCGGCACCCTCTTTACTTACGCAAGCCTGGGCAGCCGGGAGCTGCCGGATGACACGCTGTGGCCGGAAGATGAGTTGATCCCGCTGTCAAAAGAAGGCGGTTTTGCCGCTCGCCACGTTCTGACCTCGAAATCCGGCGTGGCGGTACATATCAACGCCTTTAACTTCCCCTGCTGGGGGATGCTGGAAAAGCTGGCGCCGACCTGGCTTGCCGGGATGCCCGCCATCATTAAACCGGCCACCGCCACCGCGCAGGTGACACAGGCGATGGTGAAATCTATCGTGGACAGCGGACTGGTGCCGGACGGCGCCATTAGCCTGATTTGCGGCAGCGCGGGAGACCTGCTTGACCATCTCGACAGCCAGGACGTGGTGACTTTTACTGGCTCCGCCAGTACCGGGCAAAGCCTGCGCGTTCACCCGAATATTGTGGCGAACGCGATACCGTTCACCATGGAGGCCGACTCCCTGAACTGCTGCGTGCTGGGTGAAGACGTCACGGCGGAGCAGCCGGAGTTTGCCCTGTTTATCCGGGAAGTCGTTCGCGAGATGACCGCCAAAGCCGGACAAAAATGTACCGCTATCCGCCGTATCATCGTCCCCCAGAATCAGATTGATGCCGTCAGCCAGGCGCTGATTGCCCGGCTGGAAAAAGTGGTGGTGGGTGATCCGGCGCAGGACGGGGTGAAGATGGGCGCCCTGGTGAATGCCGAACAGCGCGCCGACGTGCAGGAGAAAGTGGACCAGTTGGTTACGGCGGGATGCCAGATCCGTCTGGGTGGCAAAGCGGATTTACAGGCCGCGGGCGCGTTCTTCCCACCGACCCTGTTGTTCTGTCCGCAGCCGGACGAAACCCCTGCGGTGCACTCAACTGAAGCTTTCGGCCCGGTCGCGACGCTGATGCCGTATCGCCATACAGAGCACGCGATGGCGCTTGCCCGCGCGGGCGGCGGCAGCCTCGCAGGAACGCTGGTTACCGCTGATTTAGCCCTTGCCCGCCAGTTCATTGCCGGTGCGGCACGTGCCCACGGTCGTATTCAGATCCTCAACGAGGAATCATCCAAAGAGTCCACCGGCCACGGCTCCCCGCTGCCGCAGCTGGTGCACGGCGGGCCCGGTCGCGCGGGCGGTGGTGAGGAACTGGGCGGCCTGCGCGCGGTGAAGCACTACCTGCAGCGCACGGCGATTCAGGGCAGTCCGACCATGCTGGCGGCCATTGGCAAGCAGTGGGTGCGCGGCGCAACCGTGCAGGAAGATCGCGTGCATCCGTTCCGAAAATACTTTGAGGAGCTGCAGCCGGGCGACAGCCTGCTGACGCCGCGTCGCACCCTGACGGAAGCGGATATTGTGAACTTTGCCTGTCTGAGCGGGGATCACTTCTACGCCCATATGGACAAGATTGGTGCGGCAGAGTCGATCTTTGGCGAACGGGTGGTTCACGGTTACTTCCTGATCTCCGCCGCAGCGGGACTGTTCGTCGATGCGGGGGTCGGACCGGTGATTGCCAATTACGGTATGGAAAACCTGCGCTTTATCGAGCCGGTCAAACCGGGCGACACCATTCAGGTGCGCCTCACCTGCAAACGCAAAACGCTGAAGAAGCAGCGCACCGCGGAAGAAAAACCGACGGGCGTGGTGGAGTGGGCGGTTGAGATTTTCAACCAGCACCAGCAGGCCGTAGCGCTCTACTCCATCCTGACGCTGGTGGCGCGCCAGCGGGGTGAATTCTAACACCTTACCTTCACCGCCTTCCCTGCCGGGTGGCGCGATGCTTACCCGGCCTACGACGACCTGCCGGGTGTGACACCGTCCCGCTCTTTTTTTAACCTGGCAAGTGCAACAAATAACCTGGCAGATGCAGGCAAACGCTTTTCTCAGGCGTCTGTCAGGATAAGGCTGACACAACACAATAAACACAACAAGATGAGGTCTACGATGGGAAGCAATTCTTCTTTTTCTGCCCGTAGAACGGCACTGGCCATGGCCGTTGCGCTGTGTTGCGCCTGGCAATCCCCTGTTTTCGCCCACGGCAGCGAGGCGCATATGGTCCCGATGGACAAAACGCTGCAGGACTTCGGCGCAGACGTGCAGTGGGACGATTACGCACAGATGTTCACCATTGCGAAAGACGGCGCCTTTGTGAAGGTCAAACCGGGCGCAAAAACCGCTATCGTCAACGGTAAAACCCTCACGCTTGAGGTGCCGGTGGTGATGAAAGGCAACAAGGCCTTTATCTCAGAGACGTTCATCAACGATGTTTTCCAGTCCGGTCTCGATCAGACCTTCCAGGTTGAAAAAAGTCCTCACCCGTTAAATGCGCTCACGGCAGACGAAATTAAGCAAGCCGTAGAGATTGTTAAAGCCTCTGCGGATTTTAAACCGAATACCCGCTTTACCCAGATCGCCCTTGCGGAGCCAGAAAAAGCCAAAGTGTGGGACTATGTGCTCAACGGTACGGCAGTCGATGCCCCTCGCCAGGCGAAGATCGTCATGCTCGAAGGAAAGCATGTCATCGAGAGTCTGGTGGATCTGAAGGATAAAAAAATTCTGCGCTGGGAACCGGTCAAAGACGCGCACGGCATGGTGCTGTTGGATGATTTCACCGCGGTTCAGCAGATCATTAACGACAGTACCGAATTTGCTGAGGTGCTTAAAAAGCACGGCATAACCGACCCGAAAAAAGTGATTACCACGCCGCTGACCGTCGGCTATTTCGACGGTAAAGATGGCCTTAAGCAGGAAGACCGTTTGCTGAAAGTGGTGAGCTATCTGGATGTCGGCGACGGCAACTACTGGGCACATCCGATTGAAAACCTGGTGGCGGTGGTCGACCTTGAGCAGAAGAAGATCCAGAAGATTGAAGAAGGCGCCGTTATCCCGGTTCCTCTGACCCCACGTCCCTATGATGGCCGCGACCGCATAGAGACACCGAAAAAACCGCTCGACATTATTGAACCGGAAGGCAAGAACTACACCATAACCGGCGACAGAGTGCACTGGCAGAACTGGGATTTCCACCTGAGCCTGGACTCGCGCGTGGGCCCGATGATCTCAACCGTCACGTATAACGACAACGGCAAGAAACGTCAGGTGATGTATCAGGGGTCGCTCGGCGGCATGATTGTCCCTTACGGCGATCCGGACGTGGGCTGGTACTTTAAAGCCTATCTCGACTCCGGCGACTACGGCATGGGCACCCTGACCTCGCCGCTGGTGCGGGGTAAAGACGTGCCGTCCAACGCCGTGATGCTCAATGAAACCATCCCGGACTATACCGGCGCGCCGATGGAGATCCCGCGCGCAATCGCCATTTTCGAACGCTATGCGGGGCCGGAATACAAGCATCAGGAGATGGGTCAGCCAAACGTCAGCGCCGAGCGTCGTGAACTGGTGGTGCGCTGGGTGAGTACCGTCGGTAACTACGATTACATCTTCGACTGGGTATTCCATGAGAACGGCACCCTCGGCATTGATGCTGGCGCGACGGGTATCGAAGCCGTGAAAGGCGTTCAGGCCAAAACCATGCATGACGCCACCGCCAAAGACGATACCCGATACGGCACGTTGATTGACCACAACATTGTGGGCACCACGCACCAGCACATCTATAACTTCCGTCTTGATATGGATGTCGATGGTATTAACAACAAGCTGGTGGCGATGGATCCGGAAGTGAAACCCAATACCGCCGGTGGCCCGCGCACCAGTACCATGCAGGTCAATCAGTACGACATTGATACCGAACAGCAGGCGGCACAGAAATTTGACCCGGGCACTATTCGCCTGCTGAGCAACACCCGTAAAGAGAACCGCATGGGCAACCCGGTCTCGTATCAGATTATTCCCTACGCGGGCGGCACCCATCCGGTGGCAACCGGCGCGAAATTTGCCCCGGATGAGTGGATCTACCATCGCCTGAGCTTTATGGATAAACAGCTGTGGGTGACCCGTTACCACCCGGATGAACGCTATCCGGAAGGTAAATTCCCTAACCGCTCCATCCACGACACGGGACTGGGGCAGTACAGCAAAGATAACGAGTCGCTTAACGATCAGGATGACGTAGTCTGGATGACCACCGGCACGACCCACGTCGCCCGTGCGGAAGAGTGGCCGATCATGCCAACGGAATGGGTGCATGCCCTGCTTAAACCGTGGAACTTCTTCGACGAGACGCCAACGCTCGGAAAGAAAAAAGACGAAAAATAACCCACCGCCGGGCAATCGCCCGGTTTTTTTTGCCCTGCCGTTTGAGGATCGTCCATGCTTGCTTATAGTTACAGATATCTCACCTGCATGATTTATCCCCCGGACGGGAAAGGGCTTTATGGAAAAAAGAAAAAAACCGACACTGGAACGCGCTACCTGGCCGACGCGCCACGCGATGGTCATGCATGGGCTGGCGATGAACCTGCCCTGGCTGGCGTTCGTCAACGTCAGCTTCGCCGTGATGATCCTGCTGCGACACGTCCTGCTTAAGGCCAGCGATCCGCTTTATCCTCATATACCGCAACTGACGACCCTGGTCGATGCCTCAATGCTCGGCATTATTATCCTCTCTGCCGCGTTGATCCTGATGGCCTGGCGGCGTATTGCGGGTATCAGCGTGGTGCTCTTTATCTGTAGCGCCATCTGGTCGGTATCCTGTTTTTTGTTTATTACCTATTTGCTGCTGCCCCATGTCTGGCCGCTGTGCGTGATTTTGTTACTCGCAGGGTTAACGGCGCTCTACTTTTACCCTGAGGGATTACTCGCCTTTGTGCTTCCGCTCTGGATCACCCTGCCGGTCGCAAGCTGGATACTCAACGATGGCCTCAACCTTCACTTTGTCATCATCTGGAGCGTGTTTACCCTGATCCTGATCTGCGGGCGTTTTATCCTGTTGAGCTGGTTTGATGAAGCCTGGCGTCGTAATCAGCAAAATCAACTGCTGATCTCACGGCTGGATGCGCTGGCGCATCAGGATCCGCTAACCAAAACCGCCAACCGCCGGAGAATGGAGGTGGTGCTGGAAAATGCGGTTGAGCAGAAGAAACCTTTCTCGCTGATTATGCTGGATATCGACTATTTCAAACGCTACAACGACACCTACGGCCATCAGGCGGGTGATGACTGTCTGACGCGCGTGGCGCGGGTGCTGAAGCAGTCGGTACGAACGCCGGACGACGTCGTATCACGTTACGGCGGCGAGGAGTTTGTGGTGATCCTTTTCAATTGCCCGCTAAACATCGCAGAAAAGGTTGCCATGCGTATTCAGGACGGGCTGCGCACGGAGGCCATACCGCATGGCGCCTCGACGGTCAGCGACCATGTGACCGTGAGCATGGGGATTGCCGGCATGACGGAGGGGTTAGCCGGCACCGAAATAATCGCCCGCGCCGATGCGGCGCTTTATCGGGCGAAAGAGGCCGGGCGGGATCGGTGGTCGCTTTGAATAATGCCGGGTGGCGCTGCGCTTACCCGGCCTACAAAACCAGAGAAAGTAGGCCGGGTAAGGCGTAGCCGCCACCCGGCTTGTTTCTTAATACCGCACGCAAACCGACTTCGTCTCACACCATCCGTCCAGCCAGTCCGGGCCAAAGTCGCGACCGGTGCCGGACTGCTTCATGCCGCCGAACGGCAGGTTGGCGTCGATCAGCGTATGGCTGTTTACCCAGACGGTGCCCGCCTGCAGCCTGTCGGTGTACTCCAGCGCCTTGCTGATATTCTGCGTCCAGACGCTGGCGGTCAGGCCATATTCGGTGTCGTTTGCCAGCTGAAGCGCCTCTTCACCATCGGCAACGCGCACCAGATTGACCACCGGGCCAAACACCTCTTCGCGGGTTAAGCGCAGCGCGGCATCCGGGTTGACCACCAGCGTCGGCGAAACGTAATAGCCTTTCCCTTCCGGGCCACGGTTACCGACAATCAGCTCTGCGTGGCGAGATTGCGCTTCATCGAGGAAAGTCTGCACCTTGTCACAATGCGCACGCGACACCAGCGGGTTGATAAATGCTTCCGGGGACATACCCGGCCCGACGCTCAGGGATTTCACCGCCTGTTCGAAGCCGCTGACCAGCGTGTCAAACAGCGGCGCTTCAATGTAGATACGGGAACTCGCCGCACACACCTGCCCCTGGTTCAGGAAGCTCCCGGTCATCAGGCCTTCGATCACCCACGCCGGGTCCGCATCTTTGAGTACGATAGCCGGGTTTTTGCCCCCCAGTTCCAGGGTCACGCCTGTCAGGGTATCTGCCGCCGCGCGGGCAATTTGCTTGCCCGTCGCCGTTGAGCCGGTAAAGCTCACCTTTGCAATATGCGGATGCGAGGTCAGCGCTGCGCCGCACACCGCGCCGCTCCCGGTCACCACGTTGAATACCCCGTCCGGAATGCCCGCTTCACTGGCCAGTTCCGCCACGCGCAGCATGGTCAGCGGCGTGGTTTCTGATGGCTTGATGACAATCGAGCACCCCGCCGCCAGCGCAGGCATCACTTTCCACATCCCAATCATCAGCGGGAAGTTCCAGGGCACAATCCCGGCCACCACGCCAACCGGCTCTTTACGTGTCCATGCCTGATAACGCGCCCCCTGTGGCAGGGGAATAGAAAGGTCGAGGGTTTTGCCTGCGATTTTGGTGGTCAGCCCGGCGGTATAGCGCATCCAGTTCAGGGTACAACCCACTTCAAAGAGACGGGAAATGTTAATCGATTTCCCCTGCTCCAGCGTTTCAAGCTGGGCCAACTCCTCGCTGTGCTGTTCAACCAGATCGGCGAAACGGAGCAGGATCCGCTCGCGCTCCGCCGGTAATTTTCCGGCCCAGCTGCGGGCAACAAAAGCACGCCAGCCGGACATGACGGCACGGTCAACGTCATCGACGCTGGCATCGGCCGTCGAGGCAATCACCTCGCCCGTGGCCGGGTTATAGACGTTGAGCCGCTTTTCGCTGTCCGACGCGGCCTGACGCCCTTCAATCCACAGGCCATGATGTCGGTCTAAAAACTGCTGCACGGCAGGCTGAATAGCCACCTGGGATTCAGACATAGGATACTCCTTCGTTATTATTCGCAGGGTGTTCATCCAGTCTAAGAGGGGTTTCGCATTCTCGCTTTTGTCTCTGTGACATTCGCTTTGCCACCTGTGACAGGTGCCGCAAATCGTGATAATTCCACCTTATATCGCTGTTCCCGATGAGTGTTCTTTCCTATAGTCAGCCCAGAGCTCTGACAAAACGCAACATAAATGCAACAATGCGAAAACATTGACGGTGCAGTGAGAGAAACGATGGCGTGTGCAAGCGAGCAGGAACAGTATCAGCAGTGGCTGGCGCAGATTAACCAGGTGTGCGGGCGTTTTAATGCACAGCCCACCGGGGGAAAATTCGTCGGCGAACTGGAGACCAGCTATGCGCGCAGCCTGAAGCTCAGCACCGTCACCGCCGGCGGCGTAAATCTGTTCCGCTCCCGTCAGGAGATCAAACAGAGTAATGATGCCTGGTTCTATACCGTCTTCCAGCTTGAGGGCAGTGCGGAAATTGAACAGGATGACCGTCGCACTGTGCTCCGAACAGGCGATATCACGCTGCTTGACGCCTCCCGGCCCTGCTCAATCAACTGGCAGGAAAAATCCCGCCAGATTTCGCTGCTGGTACCCCGCCAGATTATTGAGCAACAGTGTCGTTTCCATGAGATTAGCTGCGCGCTCGCCCTCTCTCGCTCGCTGCCAACGGTACAGCTGAGCCATCGCCTGCTGATGGAAAGCATGAACAACGCCGACCTGAGTGACCGGGAGAGCGAAGCCGCGCTCGAAGCCATGGTCTGCCTGCTGCGCCCCGCGTTTCAGCAACGCGACGTGATTCAGCCGCGCAAGGAACGCCAGTTCCAGCATGTCGTGGCGCTGATTGACGATCATATTCAGTCTGACTCTCTGCGCCCGGAGTGGATTGCCGCCGAGAGCGGGATGTCCGTGCGCAGCCTCTACCGCATGTTTGCCGAGAAGGGGCTGGTGGTCGCGCAGTACATTAAAAACCGTCGGCTGGATCTCTGTGCGCAGGTGCTGCGCTCTGCCGGGGATGATGAAAAGCTGGCGGGAATTGGCTACAGCTGGGGATTCACCGACCATAGCCATTTTTCAACGGCCTTTAAGCAGCGTTTTGGCGTCTCGCCCGGTGAATACCGCAAGCGCCACCGCTAGCTATTTTTTCAGCCATTTACCGTTAATTCCCTTCACGTATTCGCCCGGCTGCGCACGGGCAACCAGTTTTTGCCCCGCCATTTTCGCCACTTCATCGACCGGTAAATTATTGCTGTCGGCCAGCTTCTGATAGCTCTCGGTGCGTGCCGCGTTAATACGGTTTACCAGCGCCAGCGTTTCAGCATCTTGTTGGATCGGGGCAATATACCCGCTGAGTGTTTCCCCCACGCGCCCCTGCGCCCGGGCATCATTTAAGGTCAGCGCAGCCGCCTGCGCATTCATCCCCAGAGCCAGTAGAATCAGAGCTAAACGTTTCATGGCATCCTCAGAACAGATCGCTGCGCGATTTCAGCAGGGTTTCAACGTCTTTATCGACCTTAATGTGGATCTCGTGTTCGATTTTGACATTCATATTGATGGTAATCGGCTCTTTCGGCGCAGCGACTTCAATACGCGGCGTACAGCCGGTCAGTAGCGCAGCAACGGCAACGGTGAGTACACCAGCCATCTTTTTCATTGTTGTTCCTCACTTTCCTTGCCAGTCGAACTGCGGAGACCGGGTATCGCCGCGTGTTGCTCAAACCAGGTTTGCAGGTTGTCTCCAAAACGCAGGCTGCGCCAGAGGGTAAAGACATTCTCGTCATGGGTATAGTTCAGGTTGACGGAGCTGCTTTTGCCATCCACACGGCTGGTTCCCTTGATGGTCGCCTGCATGGTTAATTCACCCAGGTTATCTAAATTGATTCTTGTCCACGAACGAGAAATTTCCATATAGCGGAGCCAGTTGATCGCGGCACCCGCAACCATATTATCTTTCACGATGGCATCCGCCGTATCTTTGTCGATACGCAGCGTCATTGGGCCAGGGTTGGTCAGCCAGCCATCTTTAATGATCCATTTTTCATTGTCCAGCCAGAATGGCAGCGCCCCGCTTACCGGGCCTGACATGGCAAACTGTTTAGGATTGACGGCGCCGATCAGTTCACTTGACGAGATATTGTCCACGCGAAGCAGCGCCGGATCGTGCTGCGGCATCCGCAACTGCTGCATCGTAATCTTCCCGCCGAGGGTTTCCACTTTCACGTTGGTAAGCAGCAGCGGATTGTCCTCCGTCCAGGGATAATCGCCCTGTAGATCGGCGGTAATATTGCGCGCGGTCACCAGGTTTTCCACTTCGCCAATACGCAACGTAACCGGGCCGCGCGTGCCCAGGGACCAGGTCCCCTTGCTGAAGCGGAACGGCAGCACAAAATCGACACCGTTGATCTGGTTATCCGGCATCCAGGCGCTACCGGCTTTCAGCACGCCGTGCCCCCCAGCCTCAAAGCCCTGATCGGCCGCCGCCGAGAAAGCCACCTGCGCATAGAGTTCCCCGTCACGCAGCGTCATTTTCCAGTCCGGAGGGATCAGAGGCTGGAACACGGTGAGCGACTGTTTCGGCCACCAGGCCTGCCCGCGAAGACGTTCACCATCCCAGCGACCATTCACCTGTACCGGGCCAATTTTCTCTGCATGGAGGTCGCCCTTAAACTGGAACACCGTCGGATCGGTGCCGTCGACGCTAAAGGTCAGCACCGACGGTGGCAGCGTGCTGCCACCGGAGAAACGGGTTTGCCCGGCATTGAGCGCCAGCGCGCCGCTGAACGTCGGCTTTTCGGCGTCACGGAACCAGCGCACGGGTTGATCCAGCACCAGACGCGGCGTGCTGACCTCCATGGTTCCATACTGGAGCTTGTCAAAACCGGTGGAGAGCGCCGTGAGCTCAATGAGTTTGTCACGCCACTCGCCTTTCCCGGCGACATCCCAGCGGGCATGCATCGGCGTAAAACTCCCTTTTCCCCAGTAGCGCCACTGCCAGAGACCGCTGTCGGGTAAAAAGTCGTTCGCCTGCCCGTCCAGATGCAGTTCAAAATCGCCCATCTCGTTTTCATGGGCACGCAGGATAGCCTGTAACCGCCCGTCCACGCCCTTCTGCGTCAGCTTCACACCTGCCAGCGGCCAGCGGATTTCATCGATATCAAGCGAGTCAATGATGCGCCCGCGCGAGCGAAGCAGTGCGCCCGGTTCAAAGGCGAGTTGCGGTTCATATACGCTGCCGGTCAGTGTTGCCGGCAATTTGGCATAAAGAATGAGGTCGTTTTGCTTCGCCTCACCGCTGAGATGCAGCGGCATGTCGCTGTTTTCCATACTGAGCCTGCCTGGCCCAATATTGAGTACCGCGTTGCCTTTCCCCGCATCACCATGGGTAAGCACGTTCAAACGCCCGGTCAGGGTGGCTTTCTCAAGCCCCTGCTGCCAGTTATCGGCGCGAAGCGAAACGCGTCCGCTCAGCGGCATACCGGACAGATCCCAGTTCCAGCGCCCGTCGCTGATGTTCAGCTGTTCCGCCGTAACTTGCCACGGCAGATCGAGCAGTGGATCAGGGTTGTCTCGCGCCATCACCACCAGTTGTCCACGGTTGTCTTCCCAGTCCAGATCGGCATCGACGAGAGACGTCAGTTGTGGCACGTTAAAGGTCGCCACCGCGTGGCCTTTTACCGGCACGCCATCCGGCACCAGCGGCAGAGTGAACTCCCCCACCAGTTTAATGGGCTGCGGCTGATCGGGTAGCTGAACATCGAACTGGCTGACCGAAAGCGTCTGGCCGCGAAGCGTTCCTTGAATGCTCACCCGCTCGCCTTTATAGGCTATCTCCTGGCTGGACGGGGTCAGCGAGGCCTTCAGCTCACCCTGCCACTGCTGCCAGGGCGAGAGGGTGAGACGGTGAATGGTCAGCCAGGTATTCGGTAATACCGCCTGCCACTGCGCCAGCGTTTTGGGGGCAACGGTCGACGGCGCGGATTGGGGAATTTTGCTGAGGCAGACGGAGTTAAGATCCAGCGCGCCGATATCCAGCTGCCAGCGGCTAGGATGTGACAGCGTCACGTTCTCAATGCGAGCAATTTCGCACTCTTCAACCAGATAGCGGAGATCGGGGATCACCAGCGCATGACGAGTCAGTTTAGGACTCTCTTCGAAAGCGATACGCGTCCCGACGGGAAGCCAGATTCCGGCAAGCGTCGGTACCCACTGAGCGAGCGTCATCAGCAGCGTCAGCGGCAATAAAATGAACAGCAGTAAAAGCGCAAGTGCGGCTTTGTATTTACCCTTCATGGGCAGTTAATATCCTGATTTAGCGAAAGAATTAAGCCGACGATGCTGAACATTGTCGCATGTTTAGCGGGTCAATTGAAGCCAAAGGCAAGTTTAAGGATAGAAGCTGTAGCGTTAAGTTGCGAAGCTAGTACCTGTTACGAGGTATCGCCAGGAGGTAAAGCATGGCAAATATTAATGACCCCCAATACACGGAGTCATACCGCCATGGGTCAAAGTTGATATGCAGAAAACCGCTCACAAAGTCCTGGCCATTGGCGAACACGTTGAGTTGTATGGCAGCACTGGCTAACACAAACAAGGTGTAAGCAATGAAAAGAGGATATTTTCTAGCTCTTTCAACTTTGAGTTTACCTCTGTACAGCAACAATAAAAACGCAATAGATATAATGAAATAGTACAAGGCAGGCAACATTGGCGGGGATAAAGACAACTCCAGTTGTAACGGCATACATTACTCTCCATCTCTGCCTGAAAATCCACCCGATTCCTGATGTTTCTGGCATTAAGAATATCATGGAGTTAGGGTAACAAGATGCTCTAGAATAATTCATAGAACTTATTGAATTCAATAATATTTTAGAAATTGTAAGATAATTTTAATCATGCTAACGTGAATGCAAAATCACTGGAGAAAGTCTTATGAAACTCGCGGTATATAGCACAAAGCAGTACGACAAAAAGTATCTGCAACATGTTAACGAAGCTTACGGGTTTGAGCTTGAATTTTTCGACTTTCTGCTGTCCGAAAAAACCGCCAAAACGGCGCACGGCTGTGAAGGCGTCTGCATTTTTGTTAACGATGACGGCAGTCGTCCGGTGCTGGAAGAGTTGAAAAAACAGGGAGTGAAGTATATCGCCCTGCGCTGTGCAGGCTTTAACAACGTGGATCTCGATGCGGCGAAAGAGCTGGGGCTGAAGGTGGTGCGCGTTCCGGCCTACTCCCCGGAAGCCGTCGCGGAACATGCGATTGGCATGATGATGTCGCTCAACCGTCGTATTCACCGCGCTTATCAGCGCACCCGTGATGCCAACTTCTCGCTGGAGGGGCTGACCGGCTTTACCATGTACGGTAAAACCGCAGGGGTGATCGGGACCGGGAAAATTGGCGTCGCTGCCCTGCGGATCCTCAAAGGCTTTGGCATGCGTCTGCTGGCGTTTGATCCGTATCCAAGCGCCGCGGCGCTGGAGATGGGCGTGGAATATGTTGACCTGCCGACCCTGTTCTCGCAGTCTGATGTGATCTCCCTGCACTGCCCGCTGACGCCGGAAAACTATCACCTGCTGAACCAGGCGGCGTTTGACCAGATGAAGGACGGCGTGATGATCATCAACACCAGCCGTGGTGGCCTTGTTGACTCTCAGGCCGCTATCGAAGCGCTGAAAACCCAGAAAATTGGCGCGCTCGGGATGGACGTGTATGAGAACGAACGCGATCTGTTCTTTGAAGACAAGTCTAACGATGTGATTCAGGACGACGTGTTCCGCCGCCTGTCTGCCTGTCATAACGTCCTGTTTACCGGTCACCAGGCGTTTCTGACGGCTGAAGCGCTGATCAGCATTTCAGAAACCACGCTGGGTAACCTGCAGCAGCTGGAAAAAGGCGAAACCTGCCCTAACGAGCTGGCATAAGTATGACGCCGGGTGGCGGCTATGCCCCACCCGGCGTACTGTCTGTTTCCCAGGTTCGGTGAGCAACGCGCCACCAGAGCAGGACGGCCACCAGCGCAATCGCGCTCAGCACGCTGAATGCCGTCGCAAAGGAGTAATACCCGGCTATCGTGCCGGTTAGCGCCGGGCTCATCGATGCCCCAACGCCCTGCATCAACATCACCACGCTCTGCCCGGCATTGACGTGCCCACTCCCTCGCAACAGCACAACAATAAACGACGGTACCACGACGCCGAGGATGCCTGCGGCCAGCCCGTCGAGAATTTGCACCGGGATCATCATCAACGGCGCGTCCGTGGACGCCGCCAGCGCCGCACGCACCGGCATCACCAGCAGCGCCAGCATAATTAATCTCCAGTAGCCGTAGTGTTCTATTCTCCGTGCGACCCAAATGGCGACGGGGACCATCACGGCCTGAGAAATAATGACAGTGCCCGCTGCATACAAGCCGGGGTTGATTGAGGCGGGTGCCGCCGCAACCCTCATGCTGAGCATCGGTAACAGCGCAGCGTTCGCCAGATGAAACAGGAGCAGCGTCAGTCCGGTAACAAACAGCGCCCGGTTTTTAATCAGCACCGCAAAGCCCGGAACAGGCAGGTTCGCTGGAGAGGACAACCCGCGCGCGGCATTGTTGTCGATATCCTTATTGCGAATGGCAAGCAGCGCACACAACGTTAGCAACGTCGTACAGGTCATCAGCAGGAAAATTCCGCCGACGCCCCAGTACCAGGCAATGCCGCCAGCCATCAGTGCGGTCATAAAATTGCCCGCATGATTAAACGCCTCATTTTTGCCCATCTGCACGCTGAACCCACTCTGGCCGGTCAGCCCTAAGGTAATTCCGGTGATCAATGGCCCCACAAACGCCGCACAGATGCCGGTGATAATTTGTGAAACGGCGACAACGCCGCTCTGCTGGCTAAACCAGAGCAGAAGCGTGCTCAGGGTGATCAACAGGCAAAGCAGCGCGAGTACAGCGCGTTTGTTTCGGGAGGTGTCGGTGATGAATCCCGCCGGGAGCGTGGCCAGTAAACCCGCCAGCCCGCCCGCCGTCATCAGAATACCAATATCATCAGGCGTCCAGTGACGTTCGGTGAGAAAAATACCGAGAAAAGGGCCGAGGCCATCGCGGACATCCGCAATGAAAAAACTGGTCAGGCATAACGCCCGCAGCGAACGAAGAGACATACTGCCTGCCTTTACAAAGGGTCGCCTGAAAAAATTAAAACGTAGTATACCCGGCATTGCGCGGTTTGGTACGTCGCGTCGCAGGTACGGATTGTCGCGGATCGCGTCATAAAGAAGCAGTGGCTTTGCTCAGGCTTCTCATCATATTCGTCGTCAGGCTAAGTTGTTCGCTTCCCATCTGATGGGACAGTTCTTCCATCGCTGCCTTCCATACCGGAATGACCTGTTCGAGCAGGCTCCAGCCCTCTGCTGTGAGGGTGAGTCGTTTACCGGCACGCCCCCGGCCTCCCACCGCGTCGATAATGCCGCGGGACACCATACTACCTATATTTCGACTCAGCGTGGTGGCATCTACCCCCGCCCTTGCGGCCAGTTCTGCAACGGTTTCATTGGGTGCACCTCCGATCCCAACCAAAAGACTGAACTGCTCTGCGGTCAGACCAAACGGTCTTAAGCAGGCGTTGTAATAGCGTGTAATAGCCCTGGCAGTGGCTCGCGCCTGAAACACAGGACAGACTTCCGGAATGGTCTTCAGCAGCGCCACATCGATGTTGTTCATCTTTTCATCTCGACAATCAATACAATCTCAAATACTGTATATACACTATTAATCAGATTTGAGGAACAGTGATGCCCGCATTCGTCCACATCAACTTACGTATTATTGACCCTGCGCGACAGGCCAGCCTTGCCCCCCGCTTCACATTAGCGTTAGAGGAAGCGGGAGGGAAAATTGTGCATTTTGGTTCGGTTGCAGAAGTACTCGAAGGCGATGAAGCCCCGTTACCCTATGCTGGCATTTTTGAATTCCCGACTTTAGATCAGGCGCTTGCTTTCTATCATTCAGAAAAGTATGCGCCGATTAAGGCTGAACGCCAGCTAGCCCAGCAGGCCAGGATGTTCATCGTCACGACAGGCTGAACGCGTCATTGACCCCATGCCGGGAACGTTCGCCTGTATAGCTATCACAGAACCGAAATTTGTCTCCGTTATGACAACCTGCTCTCTGTTTTCCTGGAATTAACGGTCTAACCTGAATTGTGTAAAAAACACTCAGGAGGGACAAATGTACAATTCAATTTTGGTTCCAATTGATATTTCCGAAGATAGCCTGACGCATATGGTGATTCCTTTCGTTCAGGCTCATACCGCACTTAACACAGCTAAAGTCCATTTTCTTACGGTCATTCCTTCGCTACCTTATTATTCATCTTTAGGCCTGGCCTACTCCGTGGAGATGCCGAAGCTAAAAGAGTTCCAGCATGCGGCTTTAGAAAAACTGGATGAAATCGTTAAGCAATTTAAAATTCCGCCAGAAAAGGTGCAGACGCACGCCGTTACGGGATCGCCAAAAGATCAGATCCTTAAACTCGCGGACACGATCGGCGCCGACCTGATCATCATCGCCTCCCATAAGCCTGACATATCAACGTATCTGTTAGGTTCAAATGCGGCGGCAGTGGTGCGCCACGCAAAATGCCCTGTGCTGGTCGTAAGATAAAAAACCGGGCGAAAAGCCCGGTTTTTTTTTCGCTGACGCCCCCTGTTCCAGGGGGGCGCGGAAGATGCAAAAACGCGTTTATGTATTCACCAGGTTGGCGTTTAAATTGAGATCGGCAATGGCAGCGGGTTTTCCAAGTAAATATCCCTGAACTTCATCACACTTATTTTTTTTAAGAAAAGCCAGCTGTTCGCTGGTCTCCACTCCTTCAGCGGTCACTTCCATGGAATAGGCTTTACCCAAATCGATTATCTTCTCGACTACCGATTGGTTCTGTGGCGAATCCGCTAAGGTAAAAATAAAGCTTTTATCGAGCTTTAGCCCATCAAACTGGAACTTTCGAAGATAGCTCAGAGAGGCATAGCCGGTACCGAAATCATCGATCAGAATCCGTACGCCCATTTTTTTGAGGGCTTTCATGGTGTGCAACGTTTTTTCTGGATCGGAAAGCGTGACATTTTCAGTCACTTCTATTTCCAGCCTGGTGGGTTCAAGTCCCGTTTCGTGAAGAATTTCTTTTACTCTTTCAGCCAGATCGCTCGCCTGGAATTCAATAGCCGAAATGTTGACTGATACCGATAACCCTGGCAATTGATCTTTGGCCTCCGTACACGCTTTACGAATGACCCAGTTGCTGAGGCTAATAATCAGCCCTGTTTCTTCAGCCAACGGGATAAACTGATCGGGCATCATGGTTCCTCGATCCGGGTGTTGCCACCGGACCAGCGCTTCGACGGCATCTGTTTTCGAATATCGGAGGTTATAACGCGGTTGATAAACCAGATAGAGTTGGTCTTCGCGAATGGCGGTCTTCAGCTCCAGTTCGAGTTTTCTGCGTTCGGTCAGCTTTTCCGACATATCCTGGCGATAATAGACCCATCGGTTTCTCCCGGATTGTTTTGCCTGGTAAAGCGCAATGTCAGCATAGCGCAGAAGATCGTTTGCGCTGTTGCCGTCTTGTGGCGCCAGTGCAATCCCCATGCTTACCCCTATTGTCACATCATTGCCATCAATGGTGAAAGGACGGTTGAGTTCTGACACGATGCGCTGGCACACCTCTTCAATCTGGTCTGTCTGGCTGGTGTTACCGAGGAGCAGCATAAATTCATCCCCGCCCTGCCGTGCAACAAAATCACCGCTCCGAATACAGCTTTTAAGACGTAAGGCGACCTCGCCAAGCAGAGCGTCGCCGGTGGAATGCCCAAAAATGTCATTGACGGGTTTGAACTTGTCCAGATCCAGGCAAATCATTGCAAAGGGATAATTATTGACGCCTTCATTCGCTAACCGGCCCGCCAGAAACTCCTTAATATGATACCGGTTTGGAAGCCCCGTTAATTCATCATGCCGTGACAGAAATTCCACACGTTTAGTTGCTTCCACTTCCAGAGAGACATCTGTTGCCGCGCCCCGTAAAACCACCGAACCATCAGGCTGAGAAGAAAATTTAGCCAGAAGCGTGCAGTAGGACGTGGATTGCTGATAGTTAATATAAGGGCAATTCTTAAATTCGAAGCGTCCAGTTAATTCCCGGTGGCGGACACGATCATGAAGTAAGTGACTTGTCGACGGAAAGAGCTCATCCAGCCTGCGGCCGATCCATTGACTATGTTCATATCCCGTTACCGTGGAGAAACGACCTGATAGCCATGTAATCTTTAACGATAAGTCAGTTTCCCAGAACCAGTCGCTGGTTGTTTCACTGACATCCCTGAATCGTTTTTCACTGGTGATAAGATTCAACCGTGCCTGCTCAAGGAGAAAGGCATTTTCGTCATGAATTCTCGCCTTGTGCATAATATGACGCATAAGGATCACCGTCATCGATATTGTCAGCAGTACGGAAAGAATGAGTAATGGCAGGAAATAAACGATCAGCGCCTGGCCAGGATTTTCACTGTCCCATAAAATATGCACATCACCATTTGGCGTGCTTATGGTCAATGACGTCTGATTATTCACTTCATTGGGTGAAATGCGAACATTTTTGATGGCGGCATCATGCCCAATCGCAAGGAGTTTTTTAGCCATTAATTTGTCGACAAACACCATGACTGAAGGTCTGCCCGGTAACGGTTGCACACTCGAATCATCACCCGTTGTTATCCATTCAGCAGAAACAATGGCCGGTATGCCGTCGATAAGCGTTAGCATGGACACCGGCAATCCCTTTTTTTTGCTCAGTTCACTGAGTAAACGGTCTTTTGTGGATTGACCCAACCAACGCTCCAGATCTTCAGGTATCCGTTTCCCGGAAATCACGCTGTAGCGCGTGGCGCCTTCCGGAGAGAGAACAAACACCCCCTCATAGCCAAAGTTATCATACAGAGACTTGCCAAGATTCTGCTTATCCCATGCCCAGTGCATGTCAACATTCTGATGAAGATGTTTGTAGGCATCCCCCCACTCCGCATAGTCTTTCAAATGGCTACGGATGCTCTCCTGTCGGGTATCTAACGCTTTTCTTAGTAAGAAATCATCATGCGAATCGCTGATTTCATTAACATTATTTTTTATTATCAACAAAGAAATTATTGCCGCCGCAAAAATAGCGATAAGCAACGTTACAACATAGGTAAAGGTTTTATTTATCAGCCTCTTAGAATGCTCAGCATCCGTAAAGCCAGGAGTGGTCAGAGGTAGGGTCATCTTTCGCCTTCTTAACTGCTATAACGTCGATTTTTTTGTTATCCTCATTTATCGGCATAAAAGGGCAAAAATTTAGAATTAAAAAAGACATTTGAAAGAAGATTTTATTTCTTACAAGCCAGATCAAATTATTAACAGTTCTCGAATGTAGAGCTTTGTCTCTATTAATAAAAAATCCTTTTATCGGCGCGTTCAATTTCACCGGTTATCTTTCAAAAGCATGCTAAAATATCGCTGATTAAAGGGTATAAAAAACCGGGCTTCACGCCCGGTTCTTTTTTTCAGCCCAAATGGACACTATTCACTTAACCCACGATTCTCCAGCATCGGTTCAATCCTCGGATCGTGCCCGCGCCAGCTCCGGTAAAGTTCACCTAAATCAGTGCTGTTCCCGCGCGACAAAATCGCCTCGCGGAATTTCTGTCCGTTTTCACGCGTCAACCCGCCCTGCTCGACAAACCACTGATAGCCATCGTCTGCCAGCATTTGCGTCCACAGGTAGGCGTAATACCCCGCCGCATAGCCACCGCCGAAGATATGGGAAAAATAGCTGCTGCGATAACGCGGGGGTACCGCGGGCAGGTCCAGCCCCTCTTTTTTCAACGCTGCCGTTTCAAAGGCTTCAACGTCAGATACGGCTTCACTGATGGCGTGCCAGTTCATGTCCAGCAATGCCGCACCCAGCAGCTCCGTCATGTCATAACCCTTGTTGAAATGGGTCGCGTTGAGCATGCTTTCCCGCAGCGCATCCGGCATCGGTTCACCGGTTTCGTAGTGACGGGCGTAGCGGGTAAATACCTGAGGATGGCTGGCCCAGTGTTCATTGATCTGCGACGGAAATTCAACGAAATCACGCGGCGTATTGGTACCGGACAGCGTGGCGAAGCGCTGGCGGGCAAACAGACCGTGCAGGGTATGCCCAAACTCGTGGAACAGGGTAATTACGTCGTCCCAGGAGAGTAACGCGGTGCCCCCGTTACCCGGTTTTGGGTAGTTACAGACATTGTAGATAACCGGGCGGGCAGAAAACTCAAAAGATTGTTCGACGAAATTGCCCATCCAGGCTCCGCCCTGCTTGGAATCGCGGGCAAAGAAGTCGCCGTAAAACAGCGCCATCCCTTCGCCGGTATGGTCGAAAATTTCCCATACGCGAACGTCCGGATGATAAACCGGAATATCGAAGCGTTCCACGAAGCGGATACCGAACAGCTGGCTGGCCGCCCAGAACACGCCGTCATGCAACACGGTATTGAGCGCAAAGTAGGGCCGGATCTGCGACTCATCAAGCGCATATTTCGCCTGGCGCACGCGCTCGGCATAAAAGGTCCAGTCCCAGGCCTGCACGGTGAAACCGCCCTGCTCGTCATCAATCACTTTCTGAATATCGGCCTGTTCGCGCTCCGCTCGGGCACGGGCGGCAGGCACAATGCCGCGCATAAAGGCCAGCGCGGCGTCGGGGGTTTTCGCCATCTGGTCGGCAATACTCCAGCTGGCGTAATCCTCAAAGCCGAGCAGGCGAGCCTGACGCGCACGGAGCGCCGTCAGACGCAGGATCAGCGCGCGGGTATCGTTTTCATCCCCTTTCTGGGTACGCGTCCAGCCTGCGTTGAACAGGTTTTCACGCGTCTGCCGATTCCGCAGCGCAGAGAGCGCAGGTTGTTGAGTCGTATTCAGCAGCGAGATCAGCCAGCGGTCGTTAAGCCCTTTTTCCGCGGCCGCCTGCGCGGCGGCGGCGATCTCTTCTGCACTGAGCCCCTCAAGCTGATGCGCATAATCCACCACCAGCCCACCCGCTTTATCGGCGGAAAGCAGACGCTGGTTAAACTGGCTGGTCAGGGAGGCTGCCTCGGTGTTCAGCGCCTTCAGCTCGGCTTTTTCTGTCTCATTCAGACGCGCACCGGCCAGAATAAACCGCTGGTACGTCTCCTCGACCAGCCGACGGGACTCGGCATCCAGCGCACCGCGATCTTGCCAGACGCTCTCAACGCGGGCGAAAAGTGTGTCATTCAGCCAGATGTCATTCGCCAGCGCGGCAAGTTCAGTGGAAAACTGCTCCTCTAACTCTTGCAGGTACGGATTGGTATGCGCAGAGGTCATGGCGAAAAAGACGCTGCTGACGCGCGCGAGCATAACGCCGCTTTTCTCCAGCGCCAGCACGGTATTATTGAAGTCTGGCGCGGCGGTTTGCGAGACAATCGCATCAATGTCCGCCCGCTTCTGACGCAGCGCTTCATCGAACGCCGGACGATAGTGACTGTCGTTAATCTGATCAAAATGGGGTGCCTGGTAAGGCAACAGACTGATTTCAAAAAAAGGATTCGTGGCCGTCATCTTTCACTCCTCAGAACGGATATCTTCCCAGAGTAGGCCAGGCCGCCATCACCTGCAATGCTGTCATACAAATGTTGCCTTAACGCACCCTCTGCGGCCGTGCTATGTTAGTACAACACAAAAAGCGTTGAGGAACAGTGAGATGATTATTTTAGTTACCGGGGCAACGGCGGGTTTTGGTGAATGCATCACGCGTCGCTTCGTCGCCAACGGGCACAAGGTGATTGCAACGGGCCGTCGTCAGGAGCGCCTGCAGGAGCTGAAAGACGAATTAGGTGACAGCATCCTGACCGCACAGCTGGACGTGCGCAACCGCGCTGCCATTGAAGAGATGATTGCTAACCTGCCTGCCGAGTGGCGCGCGATTGATCTGCTGGTCAACAACGCCGGACTGGCGCTGGGCATGGAGCCCGCGCACAAAGCCAGCGTTGAAGACTGGGAAAACATGATCGACACCAACAACAAAGGGCTGGTCTATATGACTCGCGCGGTGTTGCCGGGCATGGTTGAGCGTAATCGCGGTCACATTATCAATATTGGTTCTACCGCCGGGAGCTGGCCTTACGCGGGCGGCAACGTCTATGGTGCGACCAAAGCGTTTGTCCGTCAGTTCAGCCTGAACCTGCGCACCGATCTGCACGGCACCGCCATTCGCGTTACCGATATCGAGCCGGGTCTGGTGGGCGGCACCGAATTCTCCAACGTGCGCTTCAAGGGTGACGATGCGAAAGCGGATAAAACCTACGAAAATGCTAACGCGCTGACGCCGGAAGATGTCACTGAAGCGGTCTGGTGGGTGGCGACGCTGCCTAAGCACGTCAACATCAATACCGTAGAAATGATGCCAGTCACCCAGAGTTTTGCCGGACTTAACGTCCATCGTGGCTAAATAAGCCCCACCCGGCCTGCGGGCCGGGTCTGTTTCGGGTTCGAAAAGAATGGTAGTATGTTCAGGCTAACTCTCTGAGAAATGACAACTCATGGCCGCTGAATCGCAACTCAATCCCACCCAGCCCGTAAACCAGCAAATCTATCGCATTTTGCGACGTGATATTGTCCATTGCCTGATTCCGCCGGGAACGCCGCTTTCTGAAAAAGAGGTCTCGGTGCGTTTTGACGTCTCCCGTCAGCCGGTGCGTGAAGCGTTCATTAAGCTTGCTGAAAACGGCCTGATTCAGATCCGCCCGCAGCGCGGCAGCTACGTAAACAAAATTTCACTTTCTCAGGTGCGTAACGGCTGTTTCGTTCGCCAGGCCATTGAATGCGCGGTCGCCCGCCGGGCGGCAACGCTTATCAATGACAACCAGTGTTACCTGCTGGAGCAGAACCTGCATCAGCAGCGTATAGCGATCGACCGTAAGCAGCTCAACGATTTCTTCCAGCTCGATGATGAATTCCACCAGAAACTGGCACAAATAGCGGATTGTCAGTTGGCCTGGGATACCATTGAGAACATCAAGGCCACCATCGACCGCGTGCGTTATATGAGCCTCGATCACGTCTCCCCGCCGGAAATGCTGCTCAGACAGCATCACGATATTTTTAGCGCGCTGGAAAAACGCGACCCGGACGGCGTGGAGAAAGCGATGACGCTGCATTTGCAGGAAATCAGCGAATCCGTGCAGCTTATTCGTCAGGAAAACAGCGAGTGGTTTAGCGAGGAATAATATTCGCCGCACCCTGTTGGGCACGGCGTTGGGTTTAGCGAACGACTAACACCGGAATCGTGGCGTAGCGCAGAATGGATTCCGCATTCGATCCCAGCAGATGGGTGGTGATGCTCGGGTTTTTCGACCCGATGACAATCGCATCGTATTTCCCCTCCTTGCTCAGCTTGATAATTTCATCGCGAACGTTGCCAAAACGAACCATGCTGTGAATATTCTCTGGGGCAATATCAAACAGTCTTTTTAATTCGTTCATTTTCTTCGCGGATTCCGCGGTCATATACTCTTCAAACTTTTTGATATCGGCATTGAACCCGCGCAGGAGAGACCGACTGCTTGCAGGCAGAATGTTGACCAGGGTAATTGATGCCCCCTCTGCCTTTGCAAGGCTTGCCGCGTGGCGAACCGCTTTGTCGCTCAAATCCATTTCAAACACATCTACAGGCATCAAAATGTTCTTATACATAAGCCTGACTCCTTATTCCGATGAAAGGGTTATTTCCTGTACCCAGAATGGCAGCAGGAATATAAACCAACCCTAAACGCTTCCATGTTGAAACTATCAATAAATGAAAATAACGGTCTGCTTTGTAAATTGCTGTCGCGAACCGTCAGCACCTCATGTCATTAAGAAAAAAGTGTGACTTTGATCAAAAACAAAAACATCACTTGCAGACAGGCGTATTTATATGCCCCGTGAACGGTGAAACCTGAAATACCGCCGTAACGGATAAGTTAGAGAGGAGAAAATACCATGATGACATACGACCGTAACCGCAATGCAATTACCACTGGCAGCCGCGTGATGATTAGCGGCACAGGCAAAACTGGCGTGATTAAAGCGATCCACAGCGACGGGCTGGATGCCGCGCAGGTGCGCCGCAGCAAAACGGTGGAAGTGGAAGGATGCGAAGGTAAGTTCGAGCCGATTGAGCTGATTCGTCTGGGTATGCACTAAGTTGTGCGCTGACATGCCGCCGCGCACGGCGGCATGTACTGAATTACCGTTGAGACGCGTACTGCGCCACGGTAGCTTTCGCGCCCTTTTGCACCAAAGACCGGTACGCGGTCATCACCGCATCAACAAAGACCGTCTCACGCGGTAATTCTTTGCCAAAGATAGACTCAATGCCGAGCAGCGCACGCACGCGGCTTTCCCCTTCAGCACTTCCCTTCACTGCCGCCTGAATCACCGCCAGCTGCGGATCGCTCACCTCAATGGCATTACCCTGCTCATCCACTCCGCCGACATACCGCATCCAGCCCGCCACGCCCAGCGCCAGCAGGGGGAAAGGTTTCTGATGCACCAGATGCCAGCGCACGGAATCTAACATGCGTTGCGGGAGCTTCTGGCTGCCGTCCATCGCGATTTGCCAGGTGCGATGACGCAGAGCCGGGTTGCTGTAGCGGGCAATCAGCAGATCGGCGTAATGTCCTAAATCGACGCCTTTCACCTTCAGGGTCGGCGCCTGCTCGTGGAGCATCAGCGCGTGAGCCGCAACGCGGTAATTCTCATCTTCCATGCAGTCGTTGATATGCTGATAACCGGCCAGATACCCCAGGTAAGCCAGGAAGGAGTGGCTGCCGTTAAGCATGCGCAGCTTCATCTCTTCAAACGGAATGACGTCTGATACCAGCTCGGCCCCGGCTTTTTCCCACGCAGGACGCCCCGCCACAAAGTTATCTTCTATCACCCACTGGCGGAAGGGTTCACAGGCCACGCCCGCCGGATCACGCACGCCAGTGAGCTGTTCGATTTTATCCAGCGTATCAGGCGTGACCGCAGGTACGATGCGATCCACCATGGTTGACGGGAACGTGACGTTAGCCTCGATCCAGTCCGCCAGCTCGCCGTCTACCGCCCGGGCATAGGAGCAGGTTACGTTGCGCATCACATGACCGTTTTCCGGCATGTTGTCGCAGGACATTACGCTAAAGGCCGGTAACCCCGCCGCTTTGCGACGTGCCAGCGCTTCCACCACCACACCCGGCGCGGACGTCGGCTGATGCGGGTTTTGCAGGTCGGCGGCGATGAATGGATGATCGAGCATCAGTTGCCCGGTTGCGGGAGAGTGACAGTAGCCCTTCTCGGTAATGGTCAGTGAAACAATCGCCACCTGCGGTTCGCACATCGCTGCCAGTACGGTCTCCAGCCCGTCAACCTGCGCATGCAGGGCCTTTTTGACCACGCCCACCACGCGGGATGTCCACGCATCGGCGGACATCTCCGCTACGGTATAGAGGTTATCCTGCGCCTTCAGGTCGGCAATTTGCTGCTCGCCGCCAATCAGGTTGACCTCACAGTAGCCCCAGTCGCTGCCATAATCAGACGCGAGGATGTCGGCATACACCGCCTGATGCGCGCGGTGAAAGGCGCCAAATCCTAAATGAACAATGCGTGCTTTAAGGCTGTCGCGATTGTACTGAGGCAGCGTCGCTTTGGCCTGTAATAACGTGTTTTCCATGATTAAGACTCGTTAATTAGAAAGCTGTGGATCGCTGCCGCTTGTTATAAAGCGGCAGCGTCTGCTGACTACACCAACTAGAATGGCAGTTGGGGTAAAAAATCTCTGCCATCCACCATACTGATACTGCCATTTGAGATTTTGATTTATATTAACTTTTGTTCAGGTGGTGTGACACAAAGGCAAAGTTGTGTGACAAGTCACGTAGGTTGTATACCATTACCGCCGTGACGATACCGTGCCGTAGGCCACAGGCTCTTTTGGCGTGGCCTCCGCAGCATCTTCCGCTGCGCTCAAATCACGATCCCGCACTTCGGGCATCAGGCAGGCCGAGACCAGACCAATCACTGAGTAAGCCACCAGCATGGCCACAATCGGCCACCAGGAACCGGTCATGTTACAGAAGATCCCCGCCAGCACCGGACCAAACCCCACCGCCACCAGACCGCCCGCCTCTTTGGAGATAGCCATCCGGGTAAAGCGATTTCGCGAGCCAAACATCTCCGCCATGGTGATATTTTCCAGCGCAAACAGCCCCAGTACCGCGAAATTATGGATAACGATGATGGAGAGCATAATGGTTCCCGGCGCATAGCTTTTATCGACGATGATCGACAGCATCGGGTAGGCCAGAATAATGGCGGAAATATTAAGGATAATGTACGGCAGACGGCGTCCCACTTTATCGGACAGCCAGCCCAGCAGCGGGATAGAGATAAACCCAAGAATGGAGCTTATCATCAGCGCGTCGGTGGGAATGGCTTTATCGAACAGGAGAGTCTGGACCAGATAACCGGCCAGAAACGTCTGAATCAGACCCGAGTTGCCCGCCTGACCGAAACGCAGACCGGTCGCCAGCCAGAAAGATTTACTTTTCACCATGGCACCTAACGATGTGTCCGGCTGCGCGGTTTGCGCATCGTTCACTTTCTCAAAGACCGGGCTTTCCTTGAGGTTCATACGCAGCCAGATGGCAAAGATCATCACCACGACGCTGGCGAGGAACGGCACGCGCCAGCCCCAGGCGAGCAGCTGTTCGCGGTCGAGGGCAAAGAACATAACGGCCCAGATAGCGGTCGCGCTCAGCGTCCCGCAGTTAGTCCCCATCGCCACCAGCGAGGAGATGATGCCGCGTTTACCTTTCGGTGCATACTCCGCCAGCATGGTCCCGGCCCCGGAGATCTCTGCCCCTGCCCCGAGTCCCTGAATGATGCGCAGCGTCACCAGCAGTACGGGCGCGAAAATCCCGATCTGTGCATAGGTGGGCAGCACGCCAATCAGCGTGGTGCAGATCCCCATCATGGTGATGGTGATAAACAGTACCTTTTTACGGCCAATGCTGTCGCCCATGCGACCAAAAATAAAGGCGCCGACGATACGCGCGATATAGCCTGCGCCGTAGGTTCCCATCGCCAGGATCAGTGCCATCGCAGCGGACTGTTCCGGGAAGAAGATTTCATGAAATACCAGGGCGGCACCCAGCGAGTAGAGCTGGAAATCCATGATTTAAAGGTGCAAAAAATGAAAGCATGAGTATGTAGAAAGTAAGCAGGTAAAAAGCAAAGTGTTAGCGCAAGACGAATCATCACCTTCTGTGTGTTTGAGTTGTTTTGCGCTAAATTTTTGCCCCATATATGCCCCATTACATCACCGGACAATCATCAAACTCACCTGAGCGAGCATCGTTGATGCTGTAGGTGATCACCCCGAACACCGGCCGCGATGTATCCGACACTTCATCCTTCGATGGCAACGGTTCCCTTCTTCCATTTTCAGGGTTTTCCAGATAAGGCTGCGGATGCGTCCTGTAGCGCATGATCCTGAACTCCCCATCAATGGTGCACACCAGAAGAGAGCCATCTTTCGGTGTCAGCGACGAGTCGACGATAAGCATCGCGCCCTTTATGATGCCGGCTCGCAGGTATGTCGAGCCAGCTATCATCATGTACGTTGCCGACGGATGCGCGATAAGGCGCTTGTCGAGCGATATGCGTTCTTCAACGTAATCTTGTGCCGGACTCGGGTATCCCATAACTCACCTCCGATAGATACTGTATATTAATACAGTATTACTGATCGGCGGTGTCGATCAAGTTCTTTGCAAGTGATACGATATGTCCGATTTGAAAAACCTTTAGGCAGGGGATCATATGATTGATTTTGCTGTAAGATTTGCCGCGATGATTTCATTCATTTCTTTCATAACTGGCGCTAGCCATCGTTACCCTTTGTTAGTGGGTATGGAATTCGCGATGCTAGCAATATGGCTCATCCAGGATTTTAGATACATTAAGCGTATATTTTATAAATGAATATTTTTGGATTGTTTGCAAGGTATACATCGATAGGTGTTATCAATACGCTCATTCATTGGGTGGTGTTCGCCATATGCATCTACGCATTTCATACAGGTCAGGCGCTCGGCAACTTTGCCGGGTTCGTTGTCGCTGTATCGTTCAGCTTCTTCGCCAATGCCAGATTCACATTTAAGTCATCAACTACGACCATGCGCTACATGCTGTATATCGGGTTTATGGGCACGCTGAGCGCTGCGGTGGGCTGGGCGGCAGATAAATCAGGCATGGCACCTGTTATCACGTTAATCGTATTCTCCGCAATCAGCCTTGTTTGCGGTTTCATCTATTCAAAATTCATTGTGTTTAGGGATGCGAAATGAAAATTTCTCTGGTCGTTCCCGTCTTCAACGAAGAAGACGCGATACCCATTTTTTATAAAACTGTTCGGGAATTTGAAGGGCTCAGGCAGCATGAAGTAGAAATCGTCTTCATCAATGACGGCAGCAAAGATGCGACAGAATCCATCATTAACGCACTTGCTATCGCTGATCCGCTCGTGGTTCCTCTTTCTTTCACGCGCAATTTTGGCAAAGAGCCGGCGCTTTTTGCCGGACTCGATCATGCTACCGGTGACGCAATTATCCCTATAGATGTCGACCTGCAGGACCCTATCGAAGTCATTCCTCATCTGATTGAGAAGTGGCAGGCAGGCGCTGACATGGTCCTGGCCAAGCGATCTGATCGCTCTACCGATGGACGCCTGAAGCGCAAAACTGCCGAGTGGTTCTACAAGCTGCACAACAAAATAAGCAATCCTCAGATTGAAGAGAATGTCGGTGATTTCCGCCTGATGTCCCGTGAAATGGTGGAAAACATTAAGCTTCTTCCAGAGCGCAACCTCTTCATGAAAGGCGTTCTGAGCTGGGTAGGTGGAAGAACTGATGTGGTTGAATATGCCCGCGCCGAACGCGTTGCTGGCAGCACAAAATTCAATGGCTGGAAACTGTGGAATCTGGCGCTTGAGGGGATCACAAGCTTTTCAACTTTCCCGCTGCGCATGTGGACTTACATCGGCCTGTTCGTTGCTGGTCTGGCATTTCTGTATGGCGCATGGATGATTGTCGATACCATGGCATTTGGCAACCCGGTTCGAGGTTACCCTTCCCTGCTGGTGTCTATTTTATTCCTGGGTGGCGTGCAGCTAATCGGAATAGGTGTGCTTGGTGAGTATATTGGCAGGATCTACGTGGAAGTTAAAAATCGTCCGCGCTATGTACTTAAGGGGAAAAGATAATAATATGTTTTCTACAGAATCTCTACGAAAAGACAGGTGGCTGCTGATAACCTGCCTGACTTTCTCGGTAATGTACCTTATACCTTTTGCGCTGGGTGGCGCTTATTCTGTTGATGACTGGCTACGCAGTGACACAGGCAATAGCGGATGGGAGGGAAACGGAAGACCGGCAGCGTCGATTATCATGGCCGTAATGTCCTTGTTACCAAACGGACTATCTTTTTTTGGTGATAACGTTCTGCAGGATACCTATCCATTCTCTATGTTCCTTGGCGGAATGGTTATGGTCATGGCTGGTTATATGTTAAAGAATGTTCTGGAGATTAAATCTCAGTGGCTTGCTGGGGTGATCATTCTTTTACCCCTTACAAATCCATACTGGATAGGCAATATCGAATTCCGTCATGACTCATTGATAATGTCGATTGCCTTCTTCCTTGCTGTAATTTCAGCAGTGATATGCAGGAGAGATATATTTAAGGGATATGCTGTATCGTTCACTTCATCAGTGATATGCCTGACCATCATGCTGATGATCTACCAGGCAGCCCTTAACGTTTACATGTCTGTTACTGTTCTGCTAGCTGGGATGCTCTGCATCAACAAAGAGAAGTTTTCTGTAATATTAAGTCATGTGATTTTTGCTATTCTAGCGATGGTGGTTGCTTATGCCATTTACAGCGTAGTCATTAACAACTTTGTAAATCTTAGCGAGTACACAAAGTCACATTCTGGAATACTTCCACTATCATCAGATTCTTTTGCAAATTTACTGTCAAACTCAAAGGGATTTATATCTTTGCTTTCTGATTTAAATAATGGCCTGTATGGCCTATGCGTCCTTATCCTTTGCCTGTCATCAATCGTATTTTCTGTTTTAAGATGGAAAATTCTCGGCGCTGCTCGCTCTTTAATGCTCATTGCGTGCGTTCCAGTGACACTTTTCCTTTCTGCGGGAGTGCTTGTCCTTCTCGAGTTCCCGGTTATTGCTGGGCGAGTCATGATGGGATTTAGCATCTTCATGTGTTTTGTTGCGGCCACCTGCTTTAAAGAAAAGATTGGTGCAGCGGTAGGGGTGATTATTGTTTTACTAAACTTTTCATTCGGATCGGTAGCAGCAAACGCAATCAATGATCAGCAGAGATACGACCGTTTCGTAGCTCAGCAGATAGTTTCAAACCTTTATCAATCAGGTTTTGTTAACGGCAATACAGTACATGTTAATGGTCCTAGTTCAACTCCTGAGCAGGCTATTAGGGCCATGCAGTATGCTCCTCTGTTAAGAAGTTATGTGTTCTCTGCATTCGCTAACTCTAATTTCAAATACAGCCTTTTACGGCAGTATGGGGTTCGAAGCTCAAGGCCAACACAGGGAGAGACAAATATTTTCAACGCTAAGATAAAGGGTAAATCTCCTATATTAAAAAATAACCTTATGGAAATTTATCAGCAAGATAATGAGTATTCTGTGTTCATCTTCAGAAATTAAAAACAACCCCCTCTATTGAGGGGGTTGTTACTTAGAACGGCAAATTATCCCCTGTGGCTGTATTAGTACCACTGTTCAGCACAATCTGAGCTGATCCGCGCAGGCGGTTACCAAATACTGCATTCTTGTCGCCATTCACATAGACCATCGGTCCAGCAGTGGTTGGGCCGAAGCCTGTGTTGTTTCGCACAGACACTCCGACACACGCAGAATCGAGATAAATAGCAGGTGCTGTGAGGCTAGCATAGTCATAACCATTAACCATGTTGTCATGAACCTGGCAACCGATGCACGCTTCTACCAGTATTGCAAAACGACGCTGACTTCTTACAGAATTATTATTAACCTGTCCCGCTGTGAGACCGTTTATGTAGATACCTGCAATTTCAGTGCTACCACCACGGTTACCGAAGTTGTCTACCACGTTACCCGTGATTAGGATGTTACTTAGTTCTCCGGTAGGGTCGTTGTGATGAACGTAAATACCATACAAAACAGAGTTGCCGAATGAATTGTTACAAATAACAGAGGCTCTCATTGACTGTCCAGTGAATGATCCAGATGCATCGGCAAGAACCCGGATACCCCGCTCACAGTTATAGCCATTGTTTCCAGTAATCTGATGCCCAATAAAAGCCATATCGCCAACGAATATACCGTCTTTACAGTCACGCATGATATTTCCTTGGATCTGGGAATACTCACAACGCTGGTTGTCAATTGCATTACCGTTAAACTGCTCAACAGTATTGTTGACAATCTGTAAATGCTTCTGGCTCTGGGCACTGATACCCTGACTTTCTGGATATGGGTTACCGTTTAAACCGCTACCAGTTATACGACAATTCGCCACCCTGTTGTAGTAACCAAATGGCTCAGATGCCGCTGGCGGTGTGAATGGTTGCAACCATGATATCCCCCAGTTACACCGGGTAAGATCGCAGTTAGTAACAGAGGAAGTGAATACCTGGTCAAAGAGGATTGAGGACGCGCCACCAGACCCTCCACCTGTACCAAGTTGTCCGCAGTGGTCAATCCAGCACCTGTCGACATTAATACGCTGGCAGCGGGTCTTGTTGACGTAGTCATACGATGCAGCTATGGCATAGTATTTACACTCTTTGATAACACATTGAGATATCAAAATATCGGCTGAGTTTTCTTTGACGATTATACCTCGACTTGTGGGACCACTTGTTCCATCAATAGTAAGGTTTCTAACCGTCTTATTTGTACCGCCAACAGAGAGGATGTTGTTGTTACCAACTGATCCATCCTTGATTATCCCGCCATAAAGTTCCTGCCTTCCTGTTATGACATCCATACGTATAGGTGTGCCAGACGTCAGATAAGTAAGGCCAACCAGATTCACGCTGACGCCGGTTGCCAAGGCACTGTTAACAGCAGCAGCATCGTTAGCAACGCCATCACCAATCGCACCAAACATCAGAGGGTTCAGAATGTCCGCATTGATTCGCAGCCATGCTGAACCACCAGCAGTTTTAATCACGGTCCCGTTGTTATCTGTATAAGCGGCACCATTCAATACAGCCCTGAACTGACCACCACCTTTTCTAGTTCCGGCTGTGTGTTCCTTTAGAGTTATCCTTTGTTTATCGACAGTAGGCTCAATCGTTCTTAGGATGGCAATGGTCGGACACTCACCAATTAATTTTTCCCCATCGTTCGCTGCAAGCATGCTCCTTAGAGCAGAATCACCGACACTTATCCAAGCCCCTACCCCGGTTCCACCTGTTGATGATGGCGTAGACCCTGCTGGTACAACTTTCGGAAGAGAACCATCCCATCGGTAATATTCGCCAGTTGATGTGTCTTTTAGAATCTGATTAGGCAATGAAATTGTCGCGCCAGCCTGAAAGGATTCCACGGGGATCCAACCAAACTGTGCAATTGCCTGCTGGGCTAACCAGCGCAACCCTTCAATGGTGTAATGCGCACTTCCAAAGCGATCTAAATACTGAAGCGCCAGAGAGGTAACAAACTCGTCAATTTTCCCGGCGTTAAACTTCAGGTCGATTGGAGATTCACTTGGAACCGAGTTTTGAGTAGGTGTAGTAGCCATATTTATTCCATAAAAAAACCCGGCGCAGTGGCCGGGTCTGGATGGTCGGGGACGGTTTTATTAGTAAATGGCGTCGCTGTACTCTGCGACCGTCAAAGATACCGTGTTATCGGTGTTCGGTTTGATGCTGCTGACCTTCCATAGTTGGCTGTCCAGTTCCTCCACCGTCGCAATGAGGTAGCGCGAAGGAAGCTGTACAGTGTCTCCGTTCCATATGTTGAGCTGAATGTTAGGGATGGCCGCGGTGAATCCGTACTTCGTGTCAGCGCGGGCGGTGGCCGGATAGCGCAGCGTAGGGTTACCCAGACTATCGGTCACCAGCACATACATCGAACCTGCAAACGTGATCGGCTCGCTGGTATCGAAGTTATTCCCGGAGCGGCCGGTGATGTATCCCTGCTGCTGGTTGCTGTCGTAGATGTCAGGCATCTGAATGACGCTGCCGACCTGAATAATCCCGTCTTCGAAGACTTTGGCGTTCATCTTCACCCGGGAGTAGATCAAGCGTTTCGTTTCGCGCAGCGCGCGTTCCCGCGCCTGATACTCGTTACGGAAGCCGACGATCTCCAGCTTGTTCGGGTTTTCCGCTTCCTGTTCGACGATGGCGCCGTTCAGCACGCGGTAGTTGATGTACGTCTTGTTATTCGTGGTCGGGTGAACGTAAGAGACCTGCACTCCGTCGTAGCCGCCAGGAAGAGTGGCCTCGTACGTCATTTTGTACTCGTCCGTCTTCATATTGGCCCGGTTGAATACGGCTGCCGGGTAGTCAACTTTCTGATCCCGGGTAAACGTCAGTACGCCGTCGTCCCAGTACGCCACCACAGACGCCGCATTGCAGATCGCCTGCACGCGGTCGCCCAGCGAGTCGTTTTCGTCGTCAAACGTGTAATCGAAGTAACCCAGTCGCTCATCCGGCAGGCTTTCGGCGATCGAGTACAGCCCGTAAAGGTCAATGCTGTTGACAGGCTGTTCACCCATGATTAGCCAGGTGTGCGCCACCGCATCAGCGAACGAGCGAGACGGCCGCAGCGTGTAATCCACCGTCTGCGTGTCAAGGTTGTACGTGATGGTGTGGCGCATCACCAGAGCGTTATATTTGCGCTCACGACTGCCCAGCGCGTTCTCTGTCGCCCTCACCTTCACCAGCACCAGCGTGTCAGTAGGATGAACGACATTGATCCTGATGTTGATAGCGTGGATCTCTTCCACCTTCAGGACTGACGCGTCGCTGGAGTTATCCGTGCGCTGGAAGCTGATCGCGTACTTTCCGTACCCGGCTGCAGGAGTCAGTTTATCGGTGCGGTAAAACACTTCGCTGGTATGGTCGTGAGGTGTTCCCTGGTAATAGGTAAACGTCTGCGTAGTGCCGGGGATCTGGTTGTAATCGTCGTCGATTTTCCAGATAACGACCTTCCAGTTCGTCTGTTTCTTCCCGCCCAGGCTCGACTGCGTGTGCAGCCAGAGCTGTGATGACTCAACTGGTGAGAAGAAGGGACCCACGACCAGGGCTTCGTTGTCGTTCAGAATGAACTTCGTGGTGTTGATGGTGGCCGTCGCCGGTATGTCCTGCGGTCCCTGCAGGTCGCTCATCGTAAACGTGTACCAGCGCACCGGGTTAACCACAGCGCCGTCGTTCGTTTCTACCGCGGAGATCAGCGTCCCTGAGAATGTCGCATCAGTGGTGACGCTTCCGGAAGCAGTGTTGTACGTCACGTTGATGGTGAACGTCACAGCATGCGGCAGCACAAGACCCATGAAGTAATCGAACTCGGCCTGCTTCACGATTTTCATCGCGATCTTCCCGCCGGAATATGTCCCGCTGACGACTGTGTTTGCTGTCGCCGTCTCGATCGGGAAATCACCCGCTTCGTTCTGCCCAGGGACTTCCTGCCCGTCTACATCATCGAAGCCATACCCCTCGACGATCTGAGGGATGACCTCGCCAGGCTGATAAAACTGGTATTCAGCACCGGCAAGCGAGCCAAGGCTCGATTCAGAGTAGCGTACGGACTCATAATCGTACTTGCCTATCCCGATGCACATCCACTCAGTGACATACTTCAGGCCGCCGTCAAAGGTATCCTGGCGAACGTATTCGAACACCGATTCCTGAATCAGATCCGGGAATGAACGCACCTGGCCGTAGATATCCGGCTTGGCTTTGTAGACGCGCGCGGTGTTTGTCTGACCGGTCAGGCTATTGTTTGGGGAGTCGACGGTATTGCCGCCGGTGTTTGCGATGGCTGGCTTCGGCGCCAGGAAGGCAAACACAGTTCCAACTACTTTAAAGATCGGGCTCAGAATGTCTTCAACGATGCCCTTGGGCTGGTCAAATATCTGAATGGTGTCCAGCTCGCTCAGTTCAAACGCCAGCTCGTCATCGTCGCCCAGCTTAACGCCATTGCGGACGATCAGCAGATCGCGGTGAAAAGTAGCGTCATTCGCCGCCAGCCAGTCATAAAAAAGGGTGCCGTTTGGCACCCTGTAGCGTTCTTTTGGCGTTCCCGGGAAACGCTGAAGCTCAATCAACGCCATATTCGAAAAACTCCACTTTGGTGAATGCTCGCTGAATGACCAGCAACGAGTCCATGCGAACGCTTCCGTTCTCGCCGCGCGAGTGCAACGCCTGCCGGTTCAGTACCAGGCCAACGTGTGCCGGCTGCGCGCCGCGGTACCCGACAAATATCCCGCCATCGACCGGTTTGTCGACCTTGCGCCAGAAAACGACGTCACCCTGATAGCAGGTGAAGAAGTCAGCCCCGGCTTCGTAGTCCGGTGTCTGGTGCAGTTCAGTTCCGATAACGTGTCGGTAATACAGCACCACCAGCCCCCAGCAGTCGACTTTCTCGAACGAGCAGGCCCGGTTAGCCCACGGCACACCGATGACCAGCCGAATAAATTCATCTTTAGTCATGAGTATGCCTTATAGGTACTGGAGTCCAGTGTATTCGCGGGGATCGTATAATTTTCCAATATTATTATTGAGCGGGTTGGTCACAGACAGAGTGACCGATGCGGCATCAGCATCGATATCCACCGTCTTAACGTAAAGCTGCCACGACTTAATCGGCACCGACACATCGCCGCTGTCGAAGATCTGCCGCGTGGCCGTGATGGCAGTCAGCCTGGCCGCCCCCTTCCACTGTTTCATTAGCGCTTTGATGTCCGACGACAGCCGCCCTAACTTCACGGTCGCGTCGATCACCGGAGTGCCGCTCTGCTGGCTTTCTTCAATTTCAAAACGCGCTGGCGTGAACGTCTGGCCGCCGAGCGTCTTCGGAAAGAACTGCTTATCGACAAGGCGGACGTAACCAAAAGACGGATGGTAGAACGTGATGGTGTCGTACAGGCCGCGCGTCGGGCGCTGCTGCTTATACTCCCTGAAACTCGGCATTACGGCACCCTCGGCAGTGATTCTGGGTCTCTGTTGTCCGGATAACCCGTTACAACGATATCCAGCCACGAATCCCAAGGCGGAGGCAGCTCAACAATGATGTCGTCGAATTCGTCGTCGGCGTTGTTGAGGTGGTTCGCGATAACGGTTCCTGTCCAGGTCACTACTCCACCATCGATACTGGTTTGCACCGGCATCTGCGTGAAGTGAAGTTCCTGCAACTGCAGACCACTGCCGCCAAGGTTGATATTCATCCGAAACCAGTTAAGGCCGCGGTTGAGATAGTTAGGGCTGCGCAGCCACTGCTGAAAAGCGCGCTCCTGGTCGAGAGTGAAGATCCACGTCAGGGACCATGTCACTTTCAGGTCGTCAGTAAGGCTCTGGAAAATAGCCGGGCCGACCGCTGGCTGATCGGTCTGGAACCCGGTATCGAGCGTCATGTTTTTGCTGGCCTTCTGTGCCAGCGGCAGCCAGTCGGGATAGTCGATAATTGGCATCTAAACTCCAGGCATTAAAAAACCCGCCGAAGCGGGTTTAATCTATGGCAGTTGGTCGTCTCGGAGCTTCAAAAATTTTAATGTTAAATTCTTGAATAGAGCCGTTACTCTTAAACTCAAGTGTCTCACCTGCAGGAATAACACCGGCAATGTAAGTGCCATCTGTTAGCAAAAACTCAAAATTAACAGCCCGGTTAGCTGAGTATTTGACAACCTTCCCGCTTTCAAGTGGCATGCTTTTTGACTCGCCCGGCAAAATACTATCCATGTTCCCTCTCAATTTTGACCACGTGGAGTTCTTTTGGCATTGAAATTACTTGTTATGCCCTGAGAAATTGGACCACCATTATTTAGATCAGCAATGATGGCATCCACGGTTACTGTACCATCTCCACTACTCGTAGCCTGAGCATCAAATGTGGCTCCCGTCATATTCTGAACGTTGATTATGACGTTCACACCTCCGCCAGCATTCATCTCCTTATTGCTGATCACCCTGCCGTTGTCGCCCGGTATCATGTACTGCTTACCGGTGCTGGACTGGTATATCTCCGGCTTCCCTCGCTCACCGACCTGATAAAGACCCCCTGCATTCACCGGGCCGCCATTGTAACGCATGCCAGTGAGAGCTAGTCCAGAAGCAAGACCTACCGTTGAAGTAATCCCTGCAGCAGCAGGCGCAGCATTCCCGCCAAGAGTTGCCAGAGAAGCCATTGCAGCAGCCGGTGCCCATGCCGAAGAGACAAGAGCGGCCTGGGCAATTGAAGCGGCAGATGAAGCTGCGCCAATTGTCTGGCCTATAATCATGTTCTTGAGGGCTTCTACACCCATTTGAACCATGCTGTTAATCACGCTGTTCAAAATGGTATTACCCAGAGATCGAAGCGCCTCCTGAGCGCTCATCGTTCCAGTGAGAAGGCCTGTCAGGGCGTTTGAAGCGTTGCCAGCAAATGCATCAACTGCACTCGTTAGCATGTTGTAGCCAAGGCTCTGCTGACTGAGAAGCTCCCACTGTGCGGCAGTTCTTTGCTGCTCATACTGCGTATCGGCAGCATTTTTGAGGGCTAATGCATTCTGGTGAGCCAATAAACCCTGCTGCTCGAACTGTTGGATAAGGGCCAGTTGCTGTGCGTGCTGATTAGCTAATTGCTGCACTGGATCAACCTGTGCAACAGCCTCCTGCTGCGGGGTTACAACCTGTTGAGCTCGTATCTTCGCCAAATTCGCCTGATGATTGGCCTCAAGCCTCTCAGCAGTTTTGTCGTACTGCTCCTGGCTAATCTTCTTGGCCGCCAAAGCGGTTTTGAGGTCATCAACATCTTGCTTATAGCTGGCGTTTTCGCGCGCTTCTGGTAGAAGCTTTTGCGCGGCAGCCTCGGCCTTGATGGCATTGGCCGTATCCCATTTTGTAGCGGCGTACTGAGCAGCCAGCGCCAGTTGTTCTTTAGTTGCTCCTTTTCCGAGAGACTGCTGAGCATTCAGGATCGCCTGCTCGCGGCTCAACTTATTAGTTGAGTCGGCTGCAAGTTCTGATTGCTGTTTCAGATTCGCCAACTTCTGGGCTATAGACTCAGCTTGGGAGGCACCTTTCTTTTGTTCTGACTTAAGGGCCTTTTGCGCCTCCGTATTTTTGTACGTAGCGGCAGCATCATCTTCCATCTGCTTGGCGTGCGGATCATCCTTCGCAAATCCGGCATCTTCTGCAGCGTATTGTGCCTGCAGCCGTGCTCGGGCCTCGCCCTGCAACTTCGAGAGTGCCAGGTTGCGCTCGGACTGTTTGATCAGGTTCTTCTGGCCAGAAGTAAGGTTATCGACCTCTTTTTTCATCCCGGACAGATTGATTTGAGCCTCGCCAGCGACTCGAACGAGTTCTGTGAGCGGACCAAGGAACGTTCTGATGGCATCAGCGCCTGACTTTGTTGAGCTCTCCGTGTTCTGGAGCTCAAGGACCAGCCTTTGCAGCGCTTCAGGCGTAGGATTATTCGCCACATCGGAGAGTTGCTTGCTTAGCTCGAACGCCCGCTGTTCCGACACGCCAAATTTATCTGCAAGTGTGGTAACAGTGTTCTGGATCGCGTTAGCGTTAACGGTGAATTTCGCCCCGGCGTTCCTTGCCTGCTCCATGGCTACAGAGTAGGTGTCAGCTGTTACACCGACTGTCGAAAGGTTTTTGTTGAATTCATCAATCGACGCAATACCGCCAACGAAAGAGGTTTTCAGCTTGTCGGTGAAGCCAACGATGGAGCTGGAGGCGTCGTTGATTGATTTAGGGATCTTCGCTATGGCAGCGTTGTACTCAATCATTGCCTGATTTCTCAGGATGGTTGCTGCCTCTGCGTTGGTTCTTGCCAGGTTGGCGTACTTATCTGACAGTGCGGCCACGCCATTCTGAGAGATGGTGATCACCTTACCCATCGCTTCAGCTGCGTCTTTAAGTGCGTCCATGGCGTTTTTACCGCCATTCAGCGAAGTAATCAGCACGCCAGCAAGAACTGAACTAAGCGCTATTATGGCGCCAACCACGGCACCGCCAGGGCCAAATGCACCAGCAAGCTGAGACCCCTGCTGAGCGAACGCCACCAGAGCAGACTGCCCACCCTGCACCTGCACAATGAAGTCCTGAACCTGGTACCCGGCCTGCTGCATGCTGGTTTTCCAGCTGCCAGTGCCTTTTGCGCCATTTTCAACGCCAGTCTTCATGTCATACAGACGACCGGTCAGCTCTCCGATCTTCTGCTTTTCTTCATCTGTTGCTTTTGAACCGGCGCGGAGCTGTGCGGCAAGGATAGCGGCACTACGAGCACCATTCTCCTGCGCCTCATCTAGTACAGCAAGCTGGTTCCCCAGCGCCTCGATGATGGATTCAGCACGGCTGAATTCACTACTCGCGCCGCCAGTACCGCTGCGGGCCTCTTCCATAGCGCGTGCAATGCCGCTCACGTTGGTGTTCAGCTTCCGCAGCTGGTTATCCATGGAGTTGGCGTAGCCAGCCAATTCAGTAAACGCAGACCCTGTTTGAGCCGTGCTCTGGTCGAGGTTATCCATTCCCTTTCCGGACTGCTGGGCTGCAGCATCCAGTTTATCCAGAGCATCAATGGCCTGTTTCCCGCCCTGAAGCAGCGGCTCAACGTCGGCGCTGATTTCATAAACGATGCTACCGGCGTTCTTCTCACCTGCCATGTCATTCTCCGGTTATTGCTTAGCTTTTGCCCTGCGTGCGGCCTGTTTAGCCAGGTACTCGTCGGCGATGCTGTCGTACTCTTCGCGAGTGAATCCTTTCTGGTCCGGGTATTTCGCCGCCAGCAGCATTTGAAATTCGGTCATCGTTAACTGAGAGGCTTCTGCACGGTTTATGCCGAAGTGGCTACGTGCTGCGCTGATGTAGTCGAAGGCTTTGAACTCAGTAGTGCGCTCGCCTGTTTCGTGGCGCTGCAACTGGCGAACCTTTGCCTTTCCGACGATACCGTGCTGCATCAGGTGTTGTGCCAGCACAATGATGTCGTTCTTTGGCATCTGGCCCGGGCGGTAGACGACGCAGTGCCGCCACCCTTTCCACTCACCGATCATTGGCGTCAGGTCGTCATCGCAGCATGCCTGCAGCACCAGCATGCACGTTGATAACAGCTTCTCAGCGGCGCGATTGAAGGATGGGTGTAGCCAGGTAGGGAAGCGCCCCAACGTGCCAGCGCACACCTCAATCAACTGAGCGACATCATTGCCGTGGATGGTGGCGTATGCCTGCACAATCTCTTCGGGAGTGCCGATCCTCGTCATGGCCTCGAATGAAGGCCGTAGCAGGTAATCTTTCCCGCCTTCGCGGCTGTCGCTGATAGAGAGTTCGCCAATATCGGTTAAAGCGGTCATAGGCCTTCCAGTAAACGGTCATTATCAAGGGCAGCACGCCGCCCTTTGGAATGTCCGTTAGGTAACGGTAACCGTATGCACGGCCACAAAGTTGCCGTCTTCGGTGTTGATGATGATCTGCGCGCTGCCGGTGGCAACGCGATTCACCGTGACGGTGGTGCCGGATGCTGTAGCAGTGGCTTTGGTTGGATCGGTTGATGCAACGGTGAAGTCTTTATTGGTTGCGCCGGTTGGTGCGATATTCACCGTGAATGTGCTGGTACCGCCAGCCGCGCCGGTGCTGGTTGCCGGGGTTACAGTTACGCCAGTCACCGCAACCGCAGTCAGTTCGTTCACTTCGATGGTGGTTGCATCGCCGACTTTGAACTCGGTGGAGAACGTGACGATGTCATTGGTGCCGCCGTCAGAGCTCAGCGCCGTGATGTTCATGTAGCCGACGAATTCGACCGGACCGTAATCCATTCGAACCCACATACCAGGCTGGCGCTTGGCCTTCAGCTCGTCAGCGAAATACTTGATGAATTTGCCGACACCGTACTGATCCAGCTTGTCCTTCTTGCGCACCTCACCTTCAAAGCTCAGGGTGAAGTCACTGTTGGTGATGATGGTCTCGACATAGCCGCCGCCGTCATCCGCATCAGAGGTAACCGAGTTAGGGTTGAAGTCGAAGCCCTTCGACGTACCAGCGGCCAGCGCCATCCACTCACCTTCGAGTGGCTTGACGTCCGGGCAGCCATCGGCGACTTCCAGCACGACCGCACCGCCGAACAGGCGCTCGTTCGAGTTCTGGCAATTAGCCATGTGAAACTCCTCTTTGACGTATAAAAGAAAACCCGCCGGAGCGGGTTATTTGGTTGGGAATGGCTATTCGCCGTAAGTGCAGGCGAACTGGAGTCGGAAGACTATTCGCCCTTCTTCTGTAAGCACCGGCGCGGGAATTGCGCCCATGTTCTGGATGTAGCCGACGCACTCATCAGCCATGGGGTTGGCCTGGACGTAATCGACGATGCGCTGCACGGCATTGAGCGCGTCTTTGCGCTTGTCCTTCGCACCGACGACGTCGACCAGGACGTGATACTCAGAACCGAGATCGGTGCGGATATTTGACCCGCCGTTTGGCCTGAAGACAATTATGGCTTTAGCCAAGTCCTTTGGGTCGTCGTACATCAACTGCTGCACCGTGAATCCGGTCGTTAGCCCGGCGTCGACGAACATATTGCGCACCCGCTCGTGCATCATTGGCGTCATAACGAAAGCTCCTTGCGCATCACCGCGTCAACGTTATCGCGCTCGTCATTCGCGCCTTTAACCAGGAATTGCGGTTCGCCGTGAGGGTCCCAGTAGTTGCCCTTTCCGGTCCCGCCGCCGAACTCTTTCGGTTTCTGCGGGCCGAACTCAGACCGGTTGCTGGTCACGCCGAAGTGCGCGCGCGGCTGGCCTTTCAGCTTTCCTGACGCTTCGTGCACATACGCAGCATAGTTGGCTGAGTAACCGACTCGCCCGGTGATGAGAACCCCGCCAGCGTCGATTTCGCGGAACTGGCTATTAATAAGCGTTGAGCTGTCGATCGGGGTGTAATAGGCCGCCCGGGTACCGATAAGCATCATCGCTGACTGCAACGCGCGAATTACCTTGCGGCCCTTAACGTCGTTGATGACATCGTTCAGGTGCTCCTTCGCCTGGCTGATGCCCTTCACTTTGATGCCCATGGCTACACTCCTGTAATTATCGCCCAGTCATCTTCGAGACCGTCGAGAGTATCGTTCCAGCGCGTCACGTGACGCACCTCATCGGCACCGGCCACGACCGGGTCTGGTTCAGTGCTCACACCAATCAGGATGTAATCGCCCTCATCTGCCAGAGCGTAAGCCGTGAAGAAGGTGTTTTTTACTACAACCTCTTTACCGATGGAGCCTAGCTTTGCAGACAGGCCGCCGATGTAGTCGCACATGATGGTTTCAGGCGGTTCGTATGGGTCGACAGGATCGCCCCACTCGTCATTACCGCCAGCACCCTTACGCCATATCGTGCATGGCTTGTTGTATGACCATGAAGCAGTAGACGACATCAGCCCTCCTTCCAGCGCAGCACCTTCGCGCCAGTCGCCCGGATACGCTCACAGTTGATGAACCACTCGCCGTCCGATTTCACGTAGCCGGTAGTCTCCCGCCCGGTGTCGGTCATCACCCAGACGCGGGTGAATGAGCGCGGTAGCCCGTGCTTAACTGATTTGTACGTCATCAGCAGCCCCCAACCACCATGAACAAGCCGACACTATTACCAGCGCTGATCGGCAACTCTCCGGTGCAGCCGCTGGTATCGAGCCTGGCCAGCGAATCGCGCAACCAGGTAATGCTGTCGTCGCCATATTCAAACGAGCGGGACGCGCCAGACGGCGCACCCTGTGATTTGATGCGGCGCGCGCCTGACGACGTAGCCATAAGCGCGGCGGCGTACATCAGGATCAGCTTCGCGGTGCAGTCATCGTATCCAGCGCCATCGAGGCACGGGATAATCTTGTTTACCGCGCAGAGAATCGGATCCAGCAACGCCATGGGAATGGTGTAACCCAATTCACCGAGGAACGCCTGCACGTCTGCCGCTGTGATTGGGTCAGCCATGGTTATTTCGCCTTCTTGGTTGCTTCCGCCAGTGCGGCTTCTGCCTCTTCAGCGCGTTTGTTCGCCGATTCCAGCTCAGCCGCATGCGCCTGCTTCAGCTGCTCAAGGGCATCAGCATGCTCTTTGTCTTTTGCATCAGCGTCTGACTGCGCCTGCTTCAGCTGCTCAAGGGCATCATTGAGTTTTGACTGCAAATCAGATGCACCGGATGCCACAGGCGCAGATGATGTCGCCACTTCAAAGACGAGCTTCTCCCCCTTCTTATCAGTTGATTTTTCCGCCTTACCCTGCTCGATCCACTTTTCAGCGATCGAGTCATCGACGTCATAAACCTGTCCAGCCTCCAGCTTTTGAAGGCTGGCACCGGCAAAGAGGTTTGCTACCAATACCTTTACGAGTGCCATGTTGTTTCCTTAGCTCGAAGCGTGAATAACAGAGTAGTGGCCGTTGATGTCCTGCTTGACCATCAGGCCAGCAGCTCCCCAGGTACGCCAAACGTAATCTGAGTTGTAGAACTGACGCGGATCGGCGACGGTGCCGAACGCCTGACCGACGATAGGAGCAATCACGCCAGCCTGCAGCGGTACGATTACGATTTCGTTTCCGGTCAGCTCAGCATCTTCTTTGATTGCCGCGATGCCTGACAGTTTGGAGATCTCTTCCAACACAGTGCGGAGCGAGTTCACATCGAAATACTGTTCCCAGTTGGACATGATTTCGCTGGAGACGTACCACGTTTGCTGGCCGTACTGCATGTTTTGCAGCTTGAGGACATCACGCAGGGCGATTGCCGCGGCACGCATGGCTTTCGGGTCTGTGCTGGTTGCAAAGTTAACGGTCAGTGTCACCTGCGCCACGCGCTCATCGTGACGTAAACCCTTCCATGTCTTGTCATCGAATTTGATGTAGTTACCAGCCGCATCACGGAATCCTTCCCAGATGTAGTCCACATACTGGCGACGCACATCATCAACAGATCCGGCCTGAGCATCCGCCAGGGATGAGAGCGCGGAGCCTTTGTTGAATACCGGGTCACGCCAGTTGAACTTAAAGCCGCTGTCGTGGATCGGCACCATGGTGCCATCGAAGGTGTAAGACTTCGCATCCAGCGCAGCACCAATCTGACCGGACATTGAGGTGTGCGCCCAGCCACGGCCGCCGGTGCGAGCGTATTCGTACACAGACTCTTCAAGACGAACAGAACGAGACAGAGGCATCAGGTCGTTCAGCAGCGTGAATTCGGTGTTCGGTTCGAATTGCTTCAACACGGTCTGGTCATAGGCCTTGTAAAGACGACGGATATCGTCGACTGCGTTGACGGCGTTGAGCTCTGGTGTATCTTCTGCATCGCCCCGCCATTTAGTGCGTGCAATGAAATCAGCGGCAGCCTGAGCGCTGGCATTGCGCGCGGCGGAGAGTTTTTTGAATTGAGAGGAGTTAACCTCGAGGTTCCCGGTTTCAGTAGCCTGCTTAGTGGAGAATACAAACATTCAGGTGCTCCTTATTTAATGACCACGCGCAGGAGGTCACCTGCCGTTGCAATGGTGTATGAGCGGTCTTCTTCTACGTAGCAGCGGACTGATTCATCAGTACCGACAGCTTTAACTCGACCGTTGGCCACAGAGAGCGGCTGCCCCTTTGTGTAAGTGCCTGCTGCAGCTGGAACGTTGAAGAAAACGCCTGGGGTTGGGTGAAAAGCAACAACCCAGTCGCCAGCCTTGATGACGTCGTCTACGGTTTTGCAACGCAGGTAGTCATAGTTGGCTACGTAGAGGATCGCGGCTTCATTACCATCCACGGAGGCGGTGAATTTCTTCGTGGTATTGTCGAAGAAACCAATCGTCCCGGGAGGGGTATCAGCGGCTGCAGCACCTTCACGGTGAAGCTGTGGGTTTGCGAAGATACCGCCCGCGTGAATTACGTGTTTTCCGTCTTTAGCCATTTTTTACTCCGGCATTTCGCTGACTGATTGGGTGTTGGTTGCCTGGTGGCGGAATGCACCGTTCAGGCCGAAAGAGGTCTGGCACTTGGCGTACATAGCATCAAGCGCTTTGCCGTCCAGATCTGCGACTTCTTCATCGCTCATGTTCATCGCCAGCTTCACAGCCGCGCGCTTTTCGCCTTTCTCTTTGTCGGCGTTCGCGTTCAGGCTGTTAACGACGGTGTCCACGCGATCGGCAAGCTTCTGCGCCCACGCTGGCATCTCTTCGTTATTGATGGCCTGCTCTTTCTTCTTGGGCTTGCCGGTTTCCGGGTCGATTTCTTCATCGCCTTTTTTCTTGGCGGTGGCTTCTTCGGCCTTCATCTGGTTGTATGCATCCATCAGCTCGGCGTCGGACTTGCCTTCAGTCGGCTTACCAGCGGCTTGCAGCGCATTGATAATCAGTTCTTTCATCGGATCGTTCTCTCCGTTGGTTTTAATCTCGTACTCAATGGGTTTGCGCACGACTTCTACAGGTTCGCCGACGAACACGGCTTTGCCGTCGTCATCGATGAGGTACTTCTGCTTCAGGTATTTGGTGTCATTGCGGTAGATGAAGTTGTCCGGCCACACCGTTTCAGGCCAAAGCCACTTATCTTCGGTGTCACCCTCGCGCAGCTTGTCGCTGATAGCGCGGGAGATGTCGTCGAAGGAGAAGTTAGAGGCATTGGTGAAGAAGAATTTGGTCTTGTTGATCAGACCGTCGCGGGTGCAGTCGATACCATCGGCCAGGCGGGCAACCTCAATCTGTTGCTCATCACCTTCTGAGTTAACGAAGATGCCCACGCCCTCTTCCGGCGTTCCGGCTCCAGGCTCATCAAGCAGTACCGCCACATGGTCAAACATCATGTTGGTGGCGATTTCGTTGTACTTTTTTCCCTTCGACTCGCCGTTGGCGGCGATACCGGAATACAGCAGGCCGGTGGAGATGTGGATCGGATCGGAATTGGTGCCGGCCAGCATCTCGTCCAGGCGGTTAATCAGGCGCTTGCCCTTCTCGCTGGATTCGGCGTACTGGCGGTTAACGTACATGTCGCCAGTCACCTTCCCACCTTCGTGGCTGACGTTCTGCAGCCAGGCCCCGACGTGGTACTCATTCACCGCCCGGACATCGCGCGCAGAAACATGCTTGCCGTCCACTTTCGGGTGGCCCAGCGGCATCGGGTTACGCTCGAGCGTGTTGTAGGCCTTTTCGATTTCTGCTGCCGGGTACAACTTCCGGTTCATCACGATATCGTCCACGACTGGCGTGATGCCGCGAACCACGATATGTGGCTTGCCGTCGATGGTTTCAGTGGTGATGTTTGAAGCGGAGTTGACGACGGTCAGCACGTTAACGCGGTTGCGTTTCATGCTGGGTCCTCATTGGTGGATTTCAGGCAATAAAAAAGGCCGCCGTGGCGACCTTGTTATTATTTTTTAAAGCTTACTAGTTCAATCCCTTCTTTGGGGTATCGTTTCTTTAATTCAGCAATTAATGCTGATTCTGTGTCACCGTTAATCGTCAGAAAAGCTATGTGCGCTCGGTACTTAGCTTTAGTGACTGGCTGCACTCTATCAAAGCGAATATCTTTAAATTTTGATTGCATGTCATTTTCCATTTGATTAAGGAGTCGTTAATTAATAACGGCAAAAATAACATGAACTTTATTGATTATTTACCCCAGTCTTTTCTCTCTTTTGCAAGCTTATCAGCCAGCCCCTCGTTGAAGATGCTGCCGTCGTCGTTGAGCAGCACCGGAATCTGGCTGCAGTAGCAGTTGTACCGGTTGCCGTTCTCGGCGTAGAAGTCCCGCACCTCTTCGGTGGTGTAGACCTTACCATGACGGCTGGCGTGCCAGGTGCGCGTCGTCGGCTTGAGCGCTGACAGCCACAGCAGCCCGGTATTCAGCCCAATCCTATCAGCAGCCCAGTCCGTTTCATTCCATTGCGCCTGCCGCAGCGCGCCTACCTGCTCAGTCTGAGCGATGGTCTTTGCCTTCGACATCGACACATCGAGGCGCTTGCTGATGACGCTGGCCGTTTCGCGAGGATTCACGCCGCGCGCAACCGCGTCAGTGATGATGTTTGTTAAATCGCCACGGGCGGTGTCGCTGATGACCTTCCAGTCACTGAACGTTGTCAGCCTGGCAGCCGCTATCTGGTTCAGATAACCCGGACTGCTTAAAATCTGCTGTAGCGTCGTCTGACTGGCGTACACCTGCGACTGCTGCGAGAGGTTATTGAATGCCTCCAGCGTGCCGCGCTGAGCTTCTGCGACGACGAAATCCATGGCCCACAGGTTTTTCTCGCCACCATCCAGCAGGTAATCATCCAGAATCGACTGCACCACTTCCAGCAGGTCAGCCAGCTCCTGCGCCGACATGTCGTAGATGAACTTGCCTGCGTTGACCTGGTAGAGCCGAATATCCTCGCCGTTGTCGTGGCAGAGGAAGTTCCAGTTATGGCTGTTTACCTCGCGCTCTCGCCCTGTCAGGCGCTGGTCGAACAGAGCTTTCAGCGCGCGCTTGATGCCGAGATACCGTTCCTCGATATCCCGGAACATCGCGGTTACCTGCTTTGCCGATCGGGTCGGGTCAACCTTGCTGCGCGGAACTATCGGCAGCCCCACCTTTGCCGTCTGTTCTGGTGTCATCGGCCAGTGGATCATCGGTAGTCACCTTCTCGTCCGGTTTTGGTGGTTCTTTTGGCTCCGGCAGCGGGTCAAGCCCAACAACTTCTCGCAGCTCATTGGCTGTAATCGGCGCCTCGCCGCCATAGAAGCCAGTGGTTTTCTGCACAATGTCGGCAAGTTTCGAAGCGTTCTCGATCTTCTCTTTCTCGCCTGGCGCCAGCAGGTCGCTCCATGAGATGGTGACCTCGCCTTTGGTCGGCGGGTCGATAATCCCCAAAGTCCAGAAGCGTTCCAGTAGCGCGGTAATGCGATCTGTCAGGAAGCCATTTCGGCGCGTGTTTCGTCGGATAGCCCAGTCCGTTTTATCCTCATCGCTCGCCAGCCGACCGGTCTGCTGACCGAACAGGATGGTGAACGGGATTTGCACGGAGGCTGCCAGTTCGTTAGCAGTGACTTCCCAGGTCGGGCCCGGGTCGCCCGGCGTAACACTCAGAACGCGCATCTGCCCGGCCTGCATCACGGCGGCAGCATCGGTGCCACGGTTAAGCTTGTTGACCTTGTCGCCCATCGCTTCGCCGAGATCTGCATAGCCAGCCTTCTTAGCCTGGTCTGCCAGCGTGTTCATGTCGGTTTCTTTGCTGAATTCGACGGCGATCTGACGGCTGGCGTTCTTCAGGAAGCCCTCGGCACCACCGCCAGAAATCTTCTCGATATCCAGGCCTTTGTTGAAACCGGCCTCCAGCAACGGGATACCGGACAGCAGGTTGTCGTCTTCAGAGCCTTCGCAGAACAAGATAACGCGGCTCGGGTGTACCGGTTCTCCGCGCATCGGACCGACAAAAGGCTCATCACCGACCGGCTGCTCGTTGAAGTTGAACATCTTCGGCTGACCGAACGTTTCTGACTGACGGTCGTTATCCCATTCAGCGACGGTTAACTGCGGCTCCCACACAGGGATAAGTTTTACCAGCGCTGACTCGCCGAGTCGTTTTACTAAAGCAGTGTCGACTTCCTGATCCCAGCTCCGATTGTCTTTGACCTGCAGCAGCAGTGCGGAGTAACGCCCGACCATATTGCGGCGGTCGGCATCCTTCACCTTTGGCCACCATTTCTTCATGAACTTGGTGACGTTCTTTTCCCAGGAGTTTGTTTTCTTCGCCTCCTGCGCTTCATCACCGTCAACTATGACCGGATAGTCCTGCCAGCAACCTTCCAGCAGCCGATGCACCACAGCGAAGCCAGCGGCGTTGCGGCGGTACATGTTATAGAAGTCGTTGAAGGTGATCGTGCGCGGGTAGCCAAATTCCTGGTAAAGAGTAGGGCGCTTCGTGTTCCCGCCACCGATGCCGATGGCGTTCAGGTAATTCGCTCGCCTCATTTCAGTGGCGAGGTTGTTCACAGCCATCTGAAGGCCGTTATCTTGTTCGCTCACTGGCGATGCTCCTTAGAAGAATACTGCGCCGACTTGCGCTTTGTGCTTGATGTACCCGTCGAGACCGTACCGGACGCCATCCCAGCAGTGGTTATTTTTGTCTTCAATAACCGGCAAGACTTCGCCAGTGATACGGTCTGTTTTGTACGAGTAAAGCCGTGCCTCTTTAGCTGTTTCTTTGCAGCGAGGATGGATTATGATCTTCTTAAACCCACGTAGGCAGGTGATGCCGTCCTCTACGCTACCCTGCCACTTCTGAGCGGCGGAGATATTGAACCCCTGCCCTTTGATGTGGCTGATAGTCTCAGGGCGAGAGTTGTCGGCTTTGATAGGCCATTTGCGCGCTTCAGGGATACCTGGGAATTTGGCCTCATCGGTAACCTTCCAGTCTTCAAGCTGTTTAGGCGTGGCATCTGTTTTCCCGGCGTAGAACTTCCACATGTCGTCGAGCTCAACGCCGTTCCCGTAAGCCTCGTATTCGATGTAGAGGTTGTTATCCAGGATGAACATGCGAATGAGCGTGCTGGGGTCCTTCGCGAATCCGAAGTCGGCGCCGAACAACAAGCGCTCTGATTTCTGCCAGAGATCGTCTTCGAAGCTCTGCACGACGTATTTGTTTGCCAGCACCTGCTTGTCGGAGTTTTCGAGATAAGCGCCTTCCCAGATCCACGCATAGTCTGCGTAATCGAGGTTTGCCAGGTCTTCCTGCCTCTCCTCCTCGAGCACTGTAGGGAACCATGGATTGTCAACATAGTTCATCTCGACAATCATCGAGCTTTTTGGCGGGTTCTTTCTGAAGAGCTTATCGGTGGCGCTGCCGTCCTTCTCCGGGTTCCAAGTGACCCAAATCTCTGAGCCTTCCTCTCGAACTGTCGGGCGAAGTTTTTTCCATGCAGTAGAGGATACCGACTCGGCCTCATCAACCCAGGCCACAAGAATTCGTGCTTTGGATTTGATGCTGTCCAGATTATGGCGAAGACCACAGAATACGTAGCTGACTCTGCGGTTCTTTGTTCGGATGTATTTCTCGCCAATGTCGAAGTATTCATCAAGCCACGGTACAGAGCGAATAGCCTGCTTCACCTCCTCCATGGAGGATTCTTCCAGCGAGTTCATATATTCGCGGGCGCAAAGGATTACTCCGCTGATATTGGCCTCTGCCGCCTGGTAAGCCTTTACGGCAGTCATTAGTGCAAACGTGCGAGTCTTTGCGGAACCGCGCCCACCGTGAGCACCACGATAGCGGATGCCTTCTGTCGCGAATACGGGTACTAACTTGGCCGGTATCTGGAGGTCAACTTGGCTTTCCATTGTCTGAGTCAACTCCTACCAGGCGAATTGTCGTCGGTCTCGGTGACATGCTGCCGTCCGGGCTGGTGTGCTCGACCTTCTGTTTGTTGCTGTACGCGTCGCCAACCTCTTTGGCGGCCTGCTCCATCAGAGAAGCAGCCAGAGCCATGTTTCGCATGCCCTCAGCCTTCGTCATCATCCGGTCAAGCGCGCGGAGACGATATGCCTTGTTGGCGATTGGGATGTCGCTTAATTCGGTCTGGAAGCGCTTACGGGTTTCGTGAAAGAGCTCAACCCATTTCTGCGCCAGCCCCCTGCCGTTTGCTTTCGTCGGGTCGTGAGATTCGACCTGCTGCCGAGTGATGCTCAGGCCAAATTCTTTTTTGACCAGCTCTACCACCTGGGATGGAGTATCGAAGCAGGCAAGAGACTGAACGATGAAGGCTTTGACCTCACCTTTCAGTGTCGCCATAGATTACCTGCCTGTCATAATCAGTCATATTGTTAGGCCAGCTTTAGCATGCATGTACCGCATGACCTGGCTATATCGATGTGAGCCACTTCTGCTGGCGCATTGGCCGCATCAACGAGCTCCTGTACTTCTTTGCTGGCACCGTATCGACGTACGACACCAGTGAATTCTTCGACGTCGTGGCCGCGCAGAGTAAGAACTGGCTGCCCGGTCTCTTTGTTGAACTTTGGCGCGCCGAAATCATCGGTCGCCTGGGCAATGTGGTAAAGCTCATGCTCTACCAGTGCGCAGAATTCGAGGTCACTGCATTGTGAGCAGTAATCGGCTGCCAGGGTGATGATGAACTTCGGGATTCGTCCGAACCATTCATACATCTGCTGTTCCATTCTGGCTTTCTGCCAACCACCAGCTCGGAGCATTACCTGTTCGGCCTGACCGAGAACGTAGCGCCCTTTCTTCGCGAATGAGTCAGACGCCCACATGAAGCAGAGATCAGCATCAAGCAGGTGCTCATGGTCAGGGTTATGGATGCTGCCGGTATCGCTGAGGATTTGGCGGTTTATCCACTCATGCACTTCATTGGCGGGAATGAGCCGGGTGTATGGCTGCCAACTCTCGGAGTCGATGAAGTTAACTGGCGGATATGGCCTGCGCTCGTCATCGTTAACCATGGGTTACTCCGCATTAAAGTTGCACCGTATCGCTGGTAACGGTTTCGATTTTGAAACACTTGTTAGTCAGCTAGTCCCAGCGAAGTAAGGCTGACAGCATCAGGACCGGCTTCATGTATGGAAGAAGAGATACTTTTGAGGTGAATGTTACTGTTTTGCTCATGAGTTACTCCGTTACTTGTTCTGCTGGCTGTTCGGTCTGCTGTTCCGGTACCGGCGTGAAATGCACGCGCTTCACATCGGCAGGAGCGAAATACAGCCACTCGCCCGTTTCCGTCGCCAGCGGCACAAAGCCGTTTACCAGCTCAGGCTGACGTCGTGACATCTTGCCCGTGAAGGTTTCGCCTGTTTGGGTGGTTAGGGTGATTTGGTAGATGTCGGACATGGAGAGCCTCTTTATCCGCTTATGGGGTTATTGCCATTACGATGAGAATCCCCATGGGGATGGCAACAAAAAACCGCCCGAAGGCGGCTTTATAATTCACTTAAGCGAGGTCTGAAAGGAAGTGCAACTCGCCATGGATTTCATTGGTTCTGTCACCAACGACATTGCCTTTAAACAAGTACGCCGGGCCATGCTCTTCGATGCGCAACTCAAGATCAACTGGAGAGTGTCCATTAAATGCGTTGGTATCATGCTTATTGTGAGGCACTGACTTCACTTCCGCTGTACTACCGTTGACCTTTCCCTTGTAGTAGCAAACATAATCGCCACCGTTGATACGGCCATCCCTAACAGTCAGAATTCCGTTAAGCATACCGTTACGGTTCACATTGGTATTGAAAATGAGCTTATAAATTCCGTCTTTCATAAACACCCCAAATTTAATGTGACTTATGGCCTCTGAATTATATCACTGGGGCGCATCATTTAGTGTTCCGGAGATTTTCTCTCTTGAAACTTCTATTTTCCTTATTCCTGCCTTATCCAGATTGCACTGCCCCAGAGCCGTATAGAGCTGAGCGTTTAACTCCAGACTTGCCTGCCAAGTGAATGGTACTGTCATTCCGGGAATCGGCGTGTCTGCGGTCAGGTCAGCGCTTATCGGCACCACTGGGGCCGGAACGTAAACTGTCTGCGTATTCCCGCAGGCTGTCAGCAGCGGCAGAAGGAACAAGCTGGTTAGCGCACGGATTGCCTTCAAGCGCCTGCCTGATGTAGACAATGCGCGTCTCGCCTTTTTTGGCCAGTTCGTTCTTTGCATTCTGGGTAGCCTGTGAGATGTCACGGATGATGTTCATCGTGGTGATCACGTTATTGGTGATCGCCTCTGATTTGTCTGCACGGACCGTCGCCTTATCGCGCTGGTCTTTGTAGGTGATGGCGTTGCCGCGGTAGTGGTTAATGGCCCAGGCCATGGAAACCAGCAGGCAGATAACGACAGCGCAGATGATTGCGGTTAATCGGCTCATTTCTGACCCCACTCGCAAACTTCACGCTCAATCTCGCGTCGGGTGATCAGCCCCTTCCACTGCTTACCACCGGCATACGTCCAGCGCTGCAGTTCTTTGCACGCACCCGGAACATCACCGGAGTTCAGCTTCTTCAGCAGCGTCGAGCTGGCAAAAGCACCAGAGCCAACGTTATAGGTGAAGGAGTAAAGCGCGGCGCGGGTTGGCTCAGGGATGCGAACCTTGATCAGCGGGTCGATGGCGTTTGCCACCTTTCGCAGATCTGCCTTAAGCAGGTTGTCACACTCTTTGTCGGTGTATCGGTGACCGCGGCGAATGTCGGTACCAGTGTGCCCATCGCAAACGGTCCAGACGCCGACCACATCCTGATAGGCGTAATAACGCCGCCCTTCCAGCCCATCCGCATTACCCAGCATTACTGCAGCAATGGTGATTGCTCCGGATCCGCCAACAATGGCACCCACCAGCTTATTCCTCAACGTTGGGTTCATCTCGGCTCCTGCTGCGGCGGTTGTCTTCGCGAATCTTGAAATAGAGATTTGTCAGATACGTCAGTACGGCAATGATGATACCCACCAGCACGCCGATAGCGTTCCACTGCTCGGGGCTGTAGGCATTCAGCATGCCGTTGAGGATGCTCCCGGCTGAAGCGCCATAGGCAGCACCAGTGGTTATTTTTTCCATGCGATACATGCTCTCACCTCGCGTTGTTTGCGGGTGCTGTTCGTGTAGTGGGAAAGGCCGTCAGACACGATAGCTACGGGGCATCTGGAATTGATTGTCTGCGGCCTGAATAAAAACCCGGCGACAGGCCGGGAAGATGAGGGTAAGGCAATGTCGGCTCTCTGGCCGAAGGGTCCCAGGTAGTGGGTTTGGTTTGTGGTGGCCGGTGCTGATCTCCGGCTTTCTCTGGCATCGTGTGCCCCAAGACTTTTCTCCAGAGATAGCGCAGTCCTCATTAAGGGGGTGCCGTCTCTAGCGCATCAGCCTGCGCATTCACCACAACGGACAGAGCACTGAGCACTTCGCGCCAACTCCATGCGGCTGCGTGGGTTGGGTTATGAGCCCTTCACGCCAATGCTCTTTCCTGCTGTGTAGAAACGAAAAAGCCCAAGGCGTTAACCTCGGGCTTGAATTTTTTGGCTTCGGAACGACTGAACGGATTCCCAGCGTTAGAGATGAATCTATCCAGTTTTTCCGCGAAATGCAATACCTATTTCCTATATATTTTCAATATTAGGGAAAATTATTTTCATCTCGTTACTTTTGAGAGAATGGCATCAGCCATAGACTCCTGCTTATGGCATTCGGCGACAAGTTCCTCAAAGAGCGGCTGAAGTTGGTCATAGGCCGCCGTTTTCTTTATCTCCGCAACAGTATTAATTCCCTCAATCACCGTTGAGAACTTCAGTCTGGCGTAACCTCTTCCACCGCAGCGGTCACAGGCTTTCATCACCGGAACGCCCTGGCGATCACTTTCTGCTTTATCCAGCACCTTGCCTTTGCCATGGCAGCGACACGAATTGCTGATAACGCCCTTTCCGTTACACGGCTTGCATTTGACCCGCACCATCTCACGCGCCTGCGTCCAACTCTCCCAGTCACTTGGGCGAACGGCCCGCGACATTTTCGACCAATACGGCGGTTTACCCCATGGATATGAGACCTTGTTGGTAAAAACTTGTGCCTCTGTAAATCCGCTACCATCACAGCAATCACATTTTCGAGTGCTGGCAGCACTTCTTGAATAATCCTGGTATGCAAAAGCGCAGAGAACCTTAAGCACGCCTGACCGAGCCGATTCATCGAGTTCCGACAGTGCTCTGAATTTACCTGATAACTTACGGGCCTGCTCATAGAGTCTCTCCAGTGCTATATCTGGACTACTAATGCCGATTTTCGAGAGGTAAAGATCGAAACCAAAGCCGCACTTATGGCCGGCAAGACCAAGCGCCGCCATAACGTCAGTGCCGGTGAGACTGTCTGATGCGGTTGCGCGAGGAGAGTCACTGAACATCGGTGATTTAGGCGCAAAGTATTTAGCGATTGATTCGAGGTTCATTACGCGGCTTCCTTCTGTGGCTGGTTGGTTTTGGTCTGGCTGTGCTTTGCTACTGCCGGCATGCTGGCGCGCTTAACGCTTTCGGCCTGGTATCTGGTTATCTCGTCTCTGGTCACGGCGCGCACTCCCCAATAATGATCTGACCCTTCTCTCCCCAAAGTTTTGTAACCCGGCCATCCCAGACGCGGCTGTCGTCGTCGAAAATGGCATCGAGTAGCGCCTTTTCCAGGTTGTCTTTATCCGGTTTCTGCTGATGAGCCTGACCGTTAAGTTGCGCGCGCTTCTTCTGGCTCCAGCTTTTTGGCATGGGAATGATGAAGGTGACGTGATAACCGGACTCAGGCAGACAGATCCCGAGCTGGCGTACTTCGGCTTTAAAAGCCCAATATGCCGCTGTTGCCGGACGTTTTACCCACCGGTCCCGTTGAGTCATGCGGGGTTTGCTGACTGGCGTGATATCGAAAATATTCATATTTTCACGAGCCCCTCTTTAAGCCAGATGACCTGCGTGCGAGCCATGCCTTCCAGCGCGCACTCCTTTGCATATTCCGCATCGACCAGACGGGTTCGGCGATCAATCTCGTCGTGGCAACTGCTGCATGCGATGGTGGCGATCAGGTCAGGCGGCTTGATTCCGGTCCCGCAGAGACCAGCAAGACGAATGTGAGCCAGCACTGAGGTTTCAGGATTGCCGTTGCATACGCCGGGGATCCGCACCTGACATTCGCGGCCGCATGCCGCTTTGCATAAATTAGCCATGCGCTCTCCGTGCCGCGAGACGCAGCCATTTCTGATCCACCAGGCTGGCGGTGTAGCCTTTCAATGTCGGGATATCGGACGGCTTAACCGCGGGCTTGCGCTTGCGGCGTGCCGGAACGCGGAATATTTCGTTTGTGATACCGCGGGAAAGTGGAGTAGACATCAGGCCTCCTGCTTATCGCGCAGCTGCTGGTACTCGCAACTTTGGGGGATGGTCAGTTGACAGCCGATATTCATCGCCCAGGCTTCTACTTTGCAAAGGAAGATGTACATCTCGCCGGTTTCCAGCTCTGACGTATGACGTAAGGATTGGACGGTGGTGACCTCGCCGGAAACTACGTCTACCCGGTCTTTTCTTTCGTAGCCGAGATAGGTGTGCTTCATCGCGTCCTTGACCCACTCAGGCGTAGCAAAGGTCTTGCCGCGTGCGATGAGGTACTCGCTAATTTCCGTGTACCACATGTGGCTGAGCGCGTTCTGCGACAGGCTGCGCTTCTCCCGCCACGGCTTAACCTGCAGGCGGAAGCATTGCCCATCGTTCAGGAGTGGGTGGAGGTGCTGGGTGATAGCATTCAGGTTGCCACGATGTAGCTTGATGCCATCTTTTGGGAGAATCATACGCCACCTCCGAGAGGTAACGCAGAATACAGAAAATCGCAGGTGCATTTCTGCATCTGTGACAAGGTGAGGAGTTCAGATTGTTGTCGCATTTAAGTCCCCTTAAATGCGCAGAAGTCACCGGAGTTGTTCAGGCTCCGATGACATGATTATGGCTGGTTGATTTCAGAAAATCAAAGGCTGATTATTCTCCGAGGAAAGTATATTTTTCTCCGTCAAAATCATGGAAATAAAACCCCTTGGCTGATCTCTCATCGAAAATGAACTCGAACAACTCATCATCAGCGGCGCCGTCAAAAATGACTTCCGTGACTGAGTCTTTAGGGAAAACTAACATTTCCGGCGATCCGTCAGTGAACTCTGCGTCCATAACGATTTTTGGGTTCTTTAGTAATGCAACTTTCATTTTTAGTCATCCTGTTTCAGGTAAACCGGATCGCTACCTTTCGGCAAAGTTATCGACTTCTCACGATAAAACTTAAGGCGCTCAAGGAAGTAATCACGCAAATGCTCCGGCTGCTCACGCATCACCACTTCGGCGATAACCGGCATATTCAGGCGCTCTTTGTACGCCACTCCGGAGGCAGCCAGGTCAACATTAACCTTATCGCGCTCTTCCTGCGGCTTTGCAGCAATATTCCAGTCAGACATTAGTCAGCAGTTCTCCCGCGCCAGCGTTTGTTACTTTCTGAGATTCTATCCGTATCGACGGACTCGACCTCCCCTTCGGAAAATCTAATGGCATTTTGAATCGCCACGGATAATCTAGACACTTCCTAGCCGTTGATAATACTGGTTTTCATATTCTGTCGGTGACATCTGATCGCTGGAACCATGCCGACGCTTACTGTTATAAAACATTTCGATGTAATCAAAAATATCGCTGCGGGCTTCTTCCCGCGTTCCGTAGATCTTTTTCTTTATCCGTTCGCGTTTCAACAACTGGAAAAAGCTTTCTGCAACCGCATTATCATGGCAGTTACCGCGACGGCTCATGCTGCCCTCCAGGCCGTGTGATTTCAGGAACGACTGCCACTCATGGCTTGTGTACTGACTGCCCTGATCCGAATGAACCAGCACCTGTTTTTGGGGATTACGGCGCCATACAGCCATCAGCAGTGCGTTCAGGACAATGTCCTTTGTCATCCGGGATTGCATGGACCAGCCGATAATTTTGCGTGAGAACAGATCAACAACCACGGCAAGATACAGCCAGCCTTCGTGGGTCCTGATGTAGGTTATGTCCGTTACCCAACGCTTATCCGGAGCATCCGGATTGAACTGTCGCTGGAGCCTGTTGGGCGACACGATACTGGCCTCGCCTTTACGTGCCCGCGGGCTCCGGTATCCGACCTGAGCCTTTATCCCGACACGTTTCATCAGTCGCCAGACTCTGTTCACTCCGCACTGTTGCCCGCTGTCACGCAGATCCAGATGGATTTTGCGATAACCATAGACGCATCCCGATTCCAGCCAGAACTGTTTAATCTGTCCTGTCAGTCTCAGGTCTGCCTGATGGCGTTGTGAATGCGGCTGCTGAAGCCAGGCGTAAAAACCACTGGGATGAACATCCAGCACCCGACAGAGCAGGCGAACAGGCCAGCAACAGGTGTTGTCACGGATAAAGGCGTACCTCAGTCGGACAGCTTTGCGAAGTACGCCGCGGCTTTTTTTAATATGTCCCGTTCGTCGGTAACCCGCTTCAGCTCTTTCTGGAGACGGCGGATCTCGGCCTGAGCATCTGACTGTTCTTTATTAGCGGAAGAATCCGGACCGTACTTCTTTATCCAGGCGTAAAGGCTGTGGGTGGTGATATCGAGACGTGTTGCAACGCTGGCAACAGAATAACCGCGATCAACAACCTGTTTGACTGCTTCAATTTTAAACTCTTCGGGATAACGCTTACCGCTCATGGGCACCTCTCTTTAAGCCATCTTAAATGACTCTGAGGTGTCTGTTAAACCCGTGGCGATTCATTTGCTTTATTTAGTGCTGCCCTGGCTGCTTGTTCCGCCTTACTGAAATGCACCTTCTTCCGCCCCTTAAAACTGCCTACGCGGATTTTGGAAGAGGTCTGCGTCTTGTACTTGCTGATCCGTAACTGTGCGGCCAAATGGGCTTTTGCCTCGGTCCGGTTCGCAGGCTTCTTCTTGACCAATTCAAGGTCTAATTTGTATTGCTGCTCAGCATTTAGCTTCTTGGGCTTCATGGCGTCAATCTCAAACAAAGTCCGTTTATCATAGAATAAAAGGCCCCTAAGGGCCTTGATTTATATCTATGGTAAATCTCGTCATCTTGTTCGTCACTTCACCTCCTGCTGCGGTGCCGCTGGGTACGCGCTACCTTCCTGCCCTGGCTCATTGCTTCCGCTACATGCATTCCGATGGTCATTGGCGTGCGGGCAGCGTTTGTTTCCGCATTCAGGGCAGACGACGAATCTACTATCACTAAAGGTCACGGGGCGGCAGGTTCGGCATGAGCAATCCGGAATTACCGGAGAGTTGCCAGCCACCATTTTGTTGGCATCACCAGAATGGTCTACCATGTCGAGGTGTTGCTCGGTATGGTTGCCAGCCTGAGCGGTAGGCATATCTGGACCTTTGCTAATCGCCCGTGCAAGATCGATTGGGTCATCGTACAGCCAGTCACCTGTTTGTGGATGATTGGCCTCTGCCAGTTGTGCAGCCCACTCCAGTCCGTCTTTGTGTCCTTGCAGATAGTCCAGCGGTAACTCATCACTATTACTTACAGGTTCGGCCTGAAGCATGGCGGCTCGGCAGGCGTTCCAGCCTTCTGCGTACATCTTTGCATCCTGCCAGTTTGTCTGCACATCCGGGTATGTTGTTTCTACTGTCGCCATATCAGGCACCGCTGGCTGCGGTAACTTTGGTGCTGCGCAGGTGAGCAAGGACATCAAGTCGCAGATTGTGTCCTCGCTGATTTCAAACATACCATTGGCGTTCTGCGTCGAGGCTTTCAGCTCTTCGATAATGCGCTCTTTCGTAAATTCAGCCACATCCCTACCCCCTACATTAGTGATGATTCCAGCGGCTTCCAGTAATGAGATAATCTCCTCCTCCTCAAAGCATGGGACCTTGCCAGCCCACAAGCGTGTAGTTGGAAGGATAACCACTGGCTTGCTTCTCTCCATCCTGCGGATTATTTCTGAGGCCGATTCATGAGCCTCTCTGAAAGATCGTGCCTGTCGTAATATTTCAGCATTGCGCTCTTCCAGTTCAGAGATGCGCTTCTCTGCGGCTTCCAACTCATCCAGCAGCGCCAGCACGGTGGCGGGGCTGGCGGCGGCGATGAATGCTGAATCAACCTTGAGGCAGTGCTGGGCGATTGCTTTCACCCCGACCTTAACCTCATATCCGCGCGCACCTTTGTGTGGCTTGTAAGGCTCCCAATTCCCCCATGATGCAGCGTTTGCCGCATTGGCCGCTTCCCGTAATGCGCGTTTGTCGATGTTGCTCATGACTGCACTCCTTTGCGAAGCTCCTTCAAAACAGCGCGCACAATTGCGTTACCGCGAGACACATATTCGAGGTGCCAAACGTCGCCATCAGGCTCTGGCGGCTGCCCAGACCAAATAACGGTCTGGAGCGTTGCATCATCGACGCTGTCGTAATCAGCCAACACAGTTGCAATTTGATAAGGTAATTGGCTATCTCTCAGAAACTCTTCCACACCCTGCGCCCGCACTTCAGCCAGGAAAGCGTCGGTGGCCGGGGTGTTAAGCGTAAAATCATGTCGGCCTGATTTTAGGTATGCAATGGCGATCTTTGTGGCTGCGCACTCGACAGCGAATTTCTCTTTTTCAGCAGCCAGCGCCGCGCACTTGGCTTCAAGTTCTTCGTATGTTGGTTTCATGCGGCAGCTCCTTCAAATTGGTAAGAAATTTTAATTCCCAGCTTTTTAGCCATGGCATGCTCAGCGACGGCACCTTCCGACTCTTGCCATCCATGGAGCATGTGAATAGCATCAGCACAGCGAAGCATTGCCAGACAGATGTCCATATACTCACGCTGAGATAAACCATCCGGGAGCGTGGCCGGATTTAATGCGACATGACCTCCTGATAACATCTGCTGTGCTACTGCGTTAAACATCGGACGGTTGTAATTTTCATAACCCGTCATTGGTCCTGCGATGTAAATTTTCATACCCCTGCCCTCCCCCAAACCATCAATACTCGCTTCATAGCCGCGCTGTTGCGGCACTCCTGAAATATTCCGTTGGTGCAGTTGCGTGCGGTGCCGTCCTGCTCTTCCGGCGTCGCCAGGCGATAAGTCACCGTTCGCCAGACCTTGCTCACCCGGACAATCTTGCGGGCCCGCTCCAGATCGATAGCGTTCTTCGTGATGCAGTTGATGGTCATGCCGCACTCTGTTGCCACATCCTTCGCGGTGAAGGTCCGGTGCGTTTCGAGATAACGCAGAATTGCCTGTTTGCCTTTCATCGTCTTAGCACTCATAGTCAGCCTCCTGTTGCATCTGGCCGCTGTAGGTGAAATCTACCGGGTCCAGGCCTGAGTAGCGGCTGCTGAAGTGGTAGGTCTTTTCTGCCCCCGGCGCATGGCGGGACTTCACACAGATGATTTCGGTGATGCCTTTCAGTTCTGTGTTCGGGTTGTATTTCTCATCCCGGTAGATCATGAAAATCACATCGGCTTCCTGCTCGATAACACCAGACTCGCGGAGGTCAGCTGCGACCGGGCGCTTATTAGCGCGTTCTTCGACCTTACGGTTAAGCTGAGCCAGTGCGATGACCGGGCAACGCAACTCTTTCGCCAGGTTTTTCAGGCCGGTTGCGATCTCCCCTACGCTGCGGTTCATGTTCTCAGGGTCAGACATGCGCATCTTCTGGAGGTAATCGACAATGACCACACCAAGTCCACCCAGTTTCTTGCTCATTCGCCTTGCTTCCGCTCGCACCTGATGAACGCTGAGGGATGGCTTGTCGTTGATATAGATCGGGGCTTCGATGAAATCCTTCATGCAGTGGCCGACCTTTCCCCAGGCACCATCCATCACGCCGCTCTGCTTGCTGAGTAAATCCTCTTTGCTCACCCGGGCCCGGTGGAACGCGACTCGCTCAGAGATTTGTTCCACTGGCATCTCGAGACTGAAGAACAGCACCGGCTTTTTGTTTTTCAGGCCGACTGTCTCGGTCACGGTGGTGCTGAACATAGTTTTCCCCATGCCAGGGCGCCCGCCGACAACGATGAAATCGGTGTTGTTGAACCCGCCGAATGCGCTGTCGATGGTTGCCATGCCCAGCTCGGTTTTGTGCTTCCAGATATCGCCGCTGATAATCGACTGGATAGTCTCGAGGGACATGTCGATCCCGGTGGTGATGTGCTCGGTGCCGTAGTCGGTGTTGTGCTCGATGCCAGAGATATCCGCCTGTATGTTGCCGATGATGTCAGCGATACCCTCACTGGATGGTTCGGACAGCTTCTGGATCCCTACCTGTAGCGCCAGGGTCATCCGGCGGCCGAGATGCATTTCCCGCAACTTTTCGCAGTACGAGGAAAGGTTAGCGAACGACGGTGTATTTTTGCTGCATTCAGCCAGGTAAGCGAATCCCCCGGCACTTTCCAGCGCGCCAAGCCGTTCAAGGTCGCTGGTCAACGTCAGCAGGTCTATCTTCTCCCCGGACTCGTTGAGGCGTTTGTAGGACCGCAGAGCCACCTTGTGAGGCGTTGCTGTGAAGTGGTCCTCAGTCAGCCCCTCAATCGCGTCAGTCGCCATGTCAACGCCGTCTGTGCGGCCCGCTGCAAGCATGATCCCGCCGATGACGGCCTGCTCAACGTACAAATCGATAAAACGGCTCATGCTTTGACTCCCTTGCGCTCACGGTGCTCGTTGATGGCCTGCTCGTAGACAGATCCCCAGTTCTTCGGATTCAGTATCCAGTCGAGAGTCAGCCATGGCTGATCGCCTCTGGTGCCGAACAGGGAAGACTTGCTAATCAGCTCAAAGGCCATGCCCATGTGCTTCAGTTCGCGCCAGTTGCCCTGGGTGGTTTTGCCGTTCCACACAGCTTCCAGGTCTCGATAGGCCGGACGGCGGCGGTTCCACTCATGCAGTGAAACGGCCTTCGAAGGGAATTTTTCATTCCAGAGCTTGATGATCTCTTCGTGCGGACAGGCTTTCGGGTTGCTTCCATGACCATCTGCCCATATCAGGGCGTCTGACAGGTATCCATCAAAGCGGGTCATACGGCACAGGTTCTCTGGCTTGAAGCTGTGACCCCAGTTCACATGGGCCCAGCGGATAACGAGTTTCAGCTCTTCAGCGGTGTAGCACTGGTCTTTGCTCTTCACCGTGGTAAGCGCTTTTTCGAAAGGCGCTAAGGCAGCGCAGCGGCTTCCTGTAAGCTCGTTGAAGTAATCCATCACATCCTGAGCGAGCGATTTTTCCCCCTGGGGGGTAAGGGGGGTTTTATTATTCTTGTTAACTCCATTCTTGTTCTGTTCGACGGGTGGTTCGTCACCCCCTTCGACGGGTGCAAACTTCAAGACCGCGCCAGCACTGGGTTTGGGCTCGACGGGAGGCTCGTCACTACCTTCGACGCCTGAAATACCCTGATATTCACAGTAATTTGTGATGGTGATCACGGTTCCGAAGGGTGTTCCTTTGGTGCTTAACATCCCTTCCCGGCAGAAGAAATTCAGCATTCGCTCAACAGCTTTTGAACTCTTCTCGTTGCCGTCCTGATCGCGAAGTTTTCTTGCCATGATGGCGGTGGTGGTGACCAACTGCCCCGCCCCAAGCATCCATTCGCGGCCAGCAAATTCAACGCTGCCAGGCTTAAAGCGAGCTTCACCAAGCAGGCGCACCCACAGGGCTAACTTAGCCGTATCCTTTGACCACGGTGCCATGAGAGCGCTTCTGAACAAGGAAAAGTGACCTTGCTTCCTGTTATCCACGCGAGAGCTCCTGGAGGAATACGCGCCTCCGTTCCTGTCTGCTAACTTAACGACGCCCATGCTTCACCCCTGCCTGAATCAGTGCCAGTCTTGCCATGCCAACGAAGCGCTCAGCGAACGCCCGGTTTTTTGAGGCAGCGACAACCAGGCCATCTGGTGAATCTGGGTGGCGACGTTCCTCTTTTTCCTGGTACTTTTTGCGAGTTTTTGACATACTTACTCCAGTTACTTGGCGTAACACAGTGTGATAAGGGCCTTTGAAGTGACCGCTTCAAGGGCTTTCGCTTTTTTGGTAGTACCCATCACATAACTCCCGGCGCCATAGCGGCCAGACTTGTCACCACCGCAGCGATTGATTCAGTTGGCAGGAAGCGCAGCAGTGCTTCAGCAGCTTCTCTCACCTCTTTCTCAAGGCGTTGTATCGGCTGACCAAGTAACTTCGCCTGATGCGCTTCAGTGCACTCTTTCATGGCCTCCGCAATCAACTCCTCTTTCGTCTTGCCTTTCACCAGACCGAACTGACGTGCCACCTGCTCGTTATCCCGAGCCATCACATCAACAATGACTGGGATCAGCAGCACCAGGCCTTTATCGTTCTTAGGGCCAGGGTCGTTAATCATCCGGAAGAAGTTCTGCTTGGTGTTGTGCTCAGAACCGGCCAGCAGCAATCCACGACCGCCGCGCGCCAACCACTCCTTTGCTACCAGCTGCGAAATGTGTACCTGAGCCTGTCCGGGCGTTGCCTTCTGCCAGGCGCGAACAGCTTCGCGGATCCTGGTTAGCTTACTGTTATTGCGCGGAACGCCTTGATAAATCGAAATCAACGGAGCCGTTTCGGTTCCGGTATTGTGTTGATACGTAAGTGATTGCATTTGCATTCCCTTAATTAAATAGGTTTCGATTGGCTGATTACTCAGCCAGTTAAATTGGGTTCCAGATTGTTAAAGAGCGGTAGTACTTACGGGGTTTTGCTGTGCGGGAAAGGCTTGATTTCTTCAGCCTTTATTTTCCCGTCGGGCAGTCGGTTGATAAAAATCTGACGCCCAACCCTAATTGCCTTGCTGATTGCCGTCTGGTGTACACCGATAGCGTCAGCTGCTTTGGCCTGACCTACCTCGCCAACAAACTCAGCTAAAGAAATCTTCATGTGGTTGCTCCTTTGAGTGCATAACCAAACAATACCAGAAGTATTACATAAAGCAATACCTGCGGTATTTTTAAAATATGAGCTTTGGTATTAATATCTGATAATGGAAAAGAAAAAGATCCTCACCCCCGCTCAAGTGGCTGATTCACAGCGTTTAAAAGCCCTTTACGAAGCGAAGAAAAAAGAACTGGGTATTACTCAGCAATCCATTGCGGACGCGCTGGACATATCTCAGGGTGCCGTCGGCCATTACCTGAATGGAAGGAATGCCTTAAATACAGCGGTAGCATCGGTATTTGCGAGGCTTCTTGGGGTTAGTGTCTCTGACTTCAGCCCTTCCCTGGCGAAGGATATCTCTGATATGAGTTCGGTTGCTTCGGAAAATACTTCGTTCGCCGGGCATTATTCACCTGGCTCAAAATATCCGGTGATTAGTAAAGTCCAGGCAGGAGCATGGTGCGAAGCTGTTGAGCCGTACACCCTTAAAGATATCGACCTTTGGCTTGAATCAGATGCTCACATTCAGGGGGAGGCGTTCTGGCTGCAGGTTGATGGTGACTCAATGACGGCGCCAGCTGGCTTGAGCATTCCTGAAGGAACCTTTGTCCTCTTCGATACTGGTCGGGAGGCGATCAACGGAAGCTTGGTAATAGCAAAGCTATCCGATTCTAACGAGGCGACTTTTAAGAAGCTGGTGATCGATGGTGGGCAGAAGTACCTGAAGGGTTTAAATCCACAGTGGCCATTGGTAGCGGTGAATGGTAACTGTCGAATTATCGGTGTTGCTGTAGAGACGAAGATGCGGCTGGTCTGATCGGCAAGGTGTTCTGGTCGGCGTATAGTTGGTAAAGGTGGCCTGAGATATGTTTGAGTAGGTAAGGTGGGTTGGGTGGGGTATAGCTCGTAGCGTTAGCAAGCTATATTTTATTGATTTAATTTAAGAAAAATTAATCAGACATGGACAATATCTCATTAACAGATTCACAGATTGAAGAGTTTATAAGTGAAGCTAAAGTGGTAACCAACCCGCGCGCGCGATGGGTGGAACAACGCAAATCTAAACGAAAAAACTATGATGTTGAGTCATCTGATGGGAAAAGAAAGTACACGTTATACATCAGACAAAATACGATATTGCCAGATAATTTTTCATGCGGATTACGACTAGAAATACCTGGTCAAGAACCGGTGACACTCGTAAGATATAACGGATGTGATCACCCCCATGAAAACCCACTTGAAGGTGATGACGTAAGCTACAAGTGTCATGTGCATAGAGCAACGGAAAGGTATATAGATCTCGGTCGAAAGCCTGAACACTTCGCAGTTGCAACAGACAGATACAACAATTGTAATGGCGCACTAAAATGCTTAGTAGGCGATTGCAAAATTATGGGCTTAACATTACCTGACATAGATACAACCAGAGATATGTTTGATGACAATTGACCTTGATGCTATTGAAAGAGAAATTTGCACTAGCTTATGTGGCTCGGTGTACGTTACTCAGCGTCATGGTATGGTTGCCGTCACGTTACCTATGACCGCCCGTGATGGGGACGTTATAGTTGCCTATTTAAAACCTGAGTCAGCTGGATGGAAAATTACTGACATGGGAACAACTATGATGCGATTGAGTTATGAAATGGACCTCAACAAAATCCTCACTGGTAGCAGAGGAAATTTGTACCAAGCTTTGCTTTCAGAATCTGGGCTAAATGATGATGATGGTGAGATTTATTTGTTGTCAGATGCACAAAGCTTGATGCGAAATCTTTTCAGGTTTGGGCAAGGCATTACAAGGCTATATGATATTGGAATGTGGACTAAGACTCGTACGGAATCTAGCTTCTATGATGATCTTAAAGAAGCGGTAATAAATATTGTAGGAGTTGATAATTTGATTGAAAATTATCAAGCCAATGTTCCTAATAGTCAAGACTATGTTATTGATTTCAAAATAGAAACAAACTCAAAAAGACCTTTGTATCTGTTTGGTATAGCCAACAAAGATAAAGCCAGGCTTACCACAATTACTTTGCAGCATTTATCAGCAAATAATGATCAGTTCGATTCAATAGCAATATGCTCTAACCTATCTGAACTTCCCAAAAAGGACTCAAGCCGACTAATGTTTGCGGCCAATGATATTGCTCCTGACATGTCTGATATAAATGCTATTCAAAGAAAAATAATGCATCGCATCCAAGCATAACCCGGCCACCGCGCCGGGTTTTTTATTGCCCACCCATAAAGCTATCCCCCATTCTGCCGATAACTATCCAGCCTGAAGCTGATAACAACAACTATCGCAACACTACCTGCCCGCCCGTGCGGGCTTTTTTATTGCCCCTTCCTCACCAACTCCGCAGCATCCCTGTTAGCTCCCTTCCCTGTCACGTTTCCTGTTTCCTTCCGGTACTGCTTCAGCTTGTCGATGATGTTTTGCTGGGTCATAGGTAAATCTGCCAGTGACAACTCCATGACCGCCCGCCCCATCGCCTGAATTTTCATGCTTATACGCTCTTCATCCAGAACCATGCACATCCCTCCTGCTGTTTTTTTAAGCGTAGCACTGGTATTTACAAAAATAAAATCACATCAAATTCATACTCTTAGTATTAATCAAAGATTTATTAATACTGGCGGTATTGCTATATATTAATACCGCTAGTATTGTTACCCCATCGAAACGAAACATCGACAGCTGAGCGAAGTTAGCCAGCGGCGAAGTGGAGATTCGGTCAGTCGAACGGCGCGACAGTAAACCATGCGTCGGACCATAGGCGGGCTCAGGAAGAGCGGCAATTATGGCAAAGCGAAAAAAGATTTATTCCAGTCCATTCGAAGCTGAGTGGGCTGTGCTGAATCACAAGAGGATTTTTTATGACTCAGACATACATTCCGGCGTGTTTAAGAGACCTTCCTAAGAAGCGTCAGAAGCCACGCAAACAGGCGATTAAAGAAGCGCAAGTGGAAGTTCTGAATAAGGCAATCGCATCGATAAAAGACGATATGCGTGCGTTCAAAACAGAAGAGCAGCGTCGCGGTCATTACCAGGCGATCAGCACAATCTCACAGATTCGTGATGAGTTGTAGCAGCTGATAGATAAAGCATTTCTCCCGCATCAGCGGGTAACGACAGAGGGTAAGGCGATGCCGAGACTGATTGTGCTTTTGAATGTCGATGACGCTGAAGGCGTAGAGATAGCCAAGGATGAATTCGACGAAAACTTAACGTTTAGCTCATGGCATGAAGCCGATGACTGGTGTGCGCGAAACACGAGAGGCGTTTGGGTTAAGACCATAAACCTTGATGACGATGATGATGACTAACCCGCTCCGGCGGGTTTTTTATCGGCCATACATAGGCAGATTTTCGAGTCTGCCCATTTATGACAACCGGCGGCCATCCACCGCCCATTGAAACACTGAATAAATGCGTTGAAGTCTTGTATTAACCGTTCGGCGGCGCGGCCTTAAGCGCGGAGATAATTATGAAATACACCATGAAGGTTTATAAAAACTCTGATGACCATGCTGCTTATCTGAAAGCGCGATCCGGCAGCGCCAGAAATGGCCAGTCATTTGAATGGGCGGGTCACCGCTGGGCGTACGAAGTCACCAGTTTTGACGATGCCGGCGATTACGACCTGCTTTACCGGTTTGATGACAAGCCATATCCAGAAGAAGTTTCAGTCACTACAGATGACATGACGATCCGTGACTACTTTGCGGCCAAGGCTATGCAGGGAATCATCAGCAGCGAATGCAACTATGGAGCGTTTAGTGATTTAGCAAGCGATGCATACAGCATTGCCGACGCCATGCTCCGCGCCCGGGAGGCATCATGACAGTCACCCACAACGGCAAGCAGTACACCGCCAAAAAGCTCAACGATAACGAGTGGCAGCTGACGTCGGTATCAAGCCCGCGTGACAAGCTGACGCTTAACCGCTGGCAGATGCATATCGCTGGCCTCCTGAAACAGGTTGAGGTGAAGGCATGATCAATCATCACCTGCTGCGCGCCGCGCAGAGTAAAGCAGCCATTGCCCTGTTTATCGGTGATGGCGCCATGTGGATGGCAGCCTACGACGAAATGAAGGTCGCCATCGGTTATCCGTGGCATAGAAAAACAGCCTAACCCCCCTATTCAACCGATCGGCCTGGCTTTATGCGGGCGGCATTCGCACGCACTTTTTAAGGAGTCTTTATGCAACCTTACGAGCGATTAACCTCTGAACGTCTGGCAAGTTTGCCAGAAGGATCCCGACTGAAACTCGGCGGGCAAATCATCAAACTTACCGGGCGCGGGTCATTCACCAACAGCGCCGGGCGCACCGAGAGCATGATTGAGTATGTCGATTCCCGTGGCGTGCCCGGCAGTTTTGCCGAAAGCATCATTCTCGACTCGGCTACCGAGTACCTCAGCTCTGTAATGTGTGCTTACTGCGGCGCGCGGCGCCATAAGAGCGATTGCACTGTTCAGACGGTATCGACCTACATGTCGACGTCTCAAAAGCATTTCTGCACCGACAAAGGCTGCGCTGAGAAGTTCTTCCGACAGAACCCCTCCCGCGCCAAGACATCACGGAGAACGCGATGGTAACTCAGCAGACCGGATTGCTGATGGTTGCCATGCTCTGCCTGCTGTATGACCTGCAGCCGGAAGACCTCGAATCACTGGCCCACCAGCTCGCAGAATTTGACGCAGTTAACGACCACCTTACGGAGATTAAGCATGTTGCGAGTTATTGATACCGAAACTACCAGCCTGGAAGGCAGTGTGCTGGAGATTGCCAGCGTGGATATTGTTGACGGTGTTATTTGCAATCCCATGAGCGACTTTGTGAAGCCCACTGAAGCGATCAGTTTCGAGGCTATGGCTATACACCACATCACCGAAGATATGGTCGCTGACGCCCCGCTGATTGGCGAGGTTATCGGGCGTTACCTTGGCGCGCAGGCTTACGTCGCGCACAACGCGAAGTTCGACAAGTCGAAACTGCCGCAAATCGACGCGCCATGGATTTGTACTGCAAAGCTGGCCCGCGCCCTTCTCCCTGATCACCCAAGCCACAGTAACCAGTACCTGCGCTACAGCCTGGGCCTGAAACCTGAACTACCCGAAGGCCTGTATGCACACCGCGCGCTGTATGACTGCTACGTGACTGCTGAATTGCTTCTTTACATGGGCCGCCTGGCGAAATGGACATTTGGCGAAATGCGCGCCATTTCAAACAGCCCGTCACTGATTAAGGCGATCCGGTTCGGCAAGCACAAGGGCCTGACTTTTGAAGAAATTGCGAAGGTCGACCCTGGCTATCTCCGCTGGTTGTCCAGCAACAGCGACGACGAAGACATTCTCTTCACCATCAAACACTGGCTTAAGGGGTGATTTATGGCGGTGATGACTCTCATCCTTGCCGACTCCGGGTATGGCAAGACGTACAGCATCCGCAACGTTAACCCGGAAAATGCCATTCTCGCTCGATGTATTCGTAAGGCCCTTCCGTTCCGCAATAACGGCTGGAAGCTTCACGGTAAACGCCTGCCGGATAACTCTATTCAGCGAGGGAACGTGGTCGACATCAGAAATGCCCGGCATCTGTTCGAAGTAATCCAAAACGCTGCGCGTAGCGGTCGCCGGATGCTCATCATTGATGACTTCCAGGCCATCATGCAGCACGAGAACATGGACCGGGCCTATGAGACTGGCTACACCAAGTTCACCGAAATGGCGGAGCACGCCTGGCGCATCATCGAAGCTGCAACCCAGCTCCCTGACGACTTCCGCGTTTACTTCCTCGCTCACACCGAAGAGAGCGAAGGGAAAATCAGGATGAAGACCGTCGGCAAGATGCTTAACGAAAAGCTCACACCCGAAGGCTACTTCCCAATCGTTTTGCGCATCATCAAGCGCGACGGAAAACACCTTTTCCTGTTGAAGGGCGACGACAACGACACCGTGAAATGTCCTCCTGACCTGTTCGGGCCAGAAGTGACTGACATGGATAACGACCTGGCGGCGTTCGACAACGCAATTTCTGAATTCACTGACTTATAAGAGAGATAACGATGAACCAACCAATCAGCTTTACCTGGAACCAGCAGTCGGCAGAAGCAGCGCTCAAAGCAGGATCCTCCGCTGGCATTTCTGAAACAGGCGCATACGAAGGGGTGATCACCTCCGCTGTGTATGAGTTCGGCAAGGACGGCTCACAGTCGCAGACACTTGTTCTTTCGCTCGACGCTGACGGCCAGAAAGCAAACTTCCTGCGCATCAACTTCCTCGGGCGCGACGGCACGCAGACTTTTGGTATGGGTTTGATCGCCGCCATCATGTGGGCTGCGCAGGTTAAAGACGCTCAGGCGCAACAGCGACAGGGGCAAAGCGGTCCTGAATGGTGTCTGCCAGCTCTTGAAGGTAAGCGTGTCGGCTTGTTCCTGCAAAAAATCCTCACCACCAAGACAGATGGCAGTGACAGCTACAAATTCGAAGTCCGACATGTTTTCCAGCCGGGAAGTCGTCTGACCTATAAAGAATTCACTGACAAAACACCTGCGGAAGCGATCGCCACACTCGAGCGCACCATGAAAGACAAAGACGACCGCAAACCTCACGATTCGTCTCGCGGTGGCTGGGGCGCACCATCACATAGCGGCGGCGGATGGGGTGGTAATCAGCAGGATCCGAATGCGGTCCCTGAATCGCGGCTGCAGCAGGCCAACCGTCAGGTATCGCAGAGCAATCAGCATCCTCAGTTCGACGATGACATCCCCTTCTGAAAGGCATCGCTATGACTCACGCTCACGACGACATCAGGGTTGGCACACTATGCCTTCCCTTCATTGGTAACGGCTGGCTAATGCCATGGGGTGAAGTGGTCAGCAATCCATTAAAGGCGCAGCGGCTCGCTGAGGAATATCGGGAAAGGCAGGAGGCGGCATGACTGATTACACAGGCAGCAACACGCCAGCGGATCAGCGCGACCTCTGGCGCACTCCACCAGCCATCTTCGTTTCCCTTGATGCTGAGTTTTGCTTCCAACTGGATGCCGCCGCAGCGCCGCATAACGCTCTGTGCCGCAAGTTCATCACTGCCGAGCAGAACACGCTGGAAACGCCATGGGCTGATTACCTGAATGTGCCTGGATACGTCTGGCTTAATCCGCCATATAGCGACATCACGCCGTTCGTTAAAAAGGCCGCTGCCGAGAGCGCCAATCAGATCGGCACGGTCATACTGGTCCCGGCAGACACTTCGGTTGGATGGTTCAAAGAGGCTATCCAGACAGCCAGCGAGGTTCGCTTCATCACCGCCGGGCGGCTGGCATTTATCAACCCGGTCACCGGTAAGCCGGTAAGCGGCAACAACAAAGGGTCGATGCTCATCATCTGGCGACCGTACCCGCGTACACACTGCCACTTCGCAACTGTGGACCGGGACGAGCTGATGGCTTTCGGGGCGAAACTTCTCGCCCGCCGGGAGGCCGCATGACACCAGCAAATGAAAACGCCATCCGCGCCGCCTGCCGCCGCTGCACCGAGGAAATCCAGCAGGCCATGTGCAAGAAGCCAAAGCCTAACTGGAACGAAACGGTTCCCCCCATCATCAACAAGCATCACAAGAAAATTGAAGCTCTGGGAGTTAGCCTCCTGGAGTTCGTCGTATACACAGGCAGGCTTAATCGCCGCTTCGGAGTGGAATCGTGAAAGTTTATATTGCCGGACCCATGAGCGGCCTACCTAATTTTAACCGCGCCGCTTTCAACCATGCGCATGTTTTCCTCGGGTCGAAAGGTCATGTGGTCCTTAATCCCGCACTGCTCCCGGGTGGATTAACTCAGGCGGAGTATATGGACATCTGCCTATCAATGCTTCGCTGTGCTGATGCTGTTTTCATGCTGCGTGGTTGGGAAAAATCAGCAGGCGCCCGCGCGGAGAATGCCTTGGCCGAGAAGTTGGAAATGGAAATTATCTTCCAGGAAGAGGACCGCGCTGCATGAACAGAGCCTCACCAGTTGATTTGAGGAAAAGCCTCGAAATAGCCAACCACCTGGCGCACATCGGGATTCGCTTTGTGCCGATCCCGGTGGCGACCGATGAAGATTTCCAGACGCTGGCCGCCGAGTTATCCCGACGGCTTGAGCAGATGGCGGTCGAAGCCGTGAAGAGTGAAGGCGGTGCAGCATGAAGGCACTAATCACCCGGGAGCTTAAGGCTCCTTTTTTATTGCTGGCGTTCACCTTCAACCGAATTAACCGACAGTTCCGGGAGCATTGACCATGGCCGATATCATCGATACCGCAGCAGAGATTGAAGAGCTTCAGCGTAACGCTGCCCTTTCCGCTCACCGAGTGAACCGTAACGACGTATCAGCTGAGCGTTGTGAAGAATGCGACGAACCGATTCCCGAGCCGCGGCGCGCTGCCGTTCCCGGCTGCCAGACGTGCGCGGAGTGCCAGAGCGTCATCGAATTGAGGAATAAGCAGAGGGGGCTGTCATGAATAACAGAAAAGCCCGTCGGCTGCTTGGCGCTCACATCAATAATACATATCGAATTAGCAATAGACGCTGGTTGGTATGGGGCAGCAATTGGCCTTTTGTTTGGGAGCACGCAAAACCTTCGCCGCGGCAAAAAAGAAAAGCCAAAGAGGTTGCTGCATACCGAGAGGAATTAAAGCGCAATCAGGAGTCAGCCAATGTTCCAGCTAATTCAACGGGGTCAGATTTACGCTGACCATTCAGGTTGGCCTGTAATCATCCACAGCTGCACTTCTCAGATAGTCCGCTACTGGCGACAGGGCCGGATAAACACCGCTTCAATCGACCGATTCAACAATGACTTTGAGCACCTCGATCACCGGGAGGCGGCACAGATACGTGCCGAACTGGAGACGAGCGAGCATATCAAATCGCTGCGCGCCCAGCGTGCGGCATGAGGAGAAATTATGGTAAAGATGACGTTCGTATTTGAGTATGAGGACGGTAAAGAGCCGCCTGTTAGCGCTGGCATGTCGTTTATGGGTGGGAAGATTGTTGCAGCAGCTTTTCGTGATGCTCTCGAAGAGCCAGAAGTATGTGATGAGATGGTGCCCGACCCTGAATGGCTGGAAAAAAGCCTCAGCCGGTTATGACGCAACTGATAGCCAGTTATGAGCTGGCTATTGGGTGCGAAAGCACTGCCTCGTGATCCCTTTTGCCCGGCCACTCGCCGGGTTCTTTTTTGCCTGGAGAAACCCATGAGCGATATGATTCAGCTTGTCCCCAATAAGTGGGTATCAGAGAAGGTTCTGATGGCGATTACCGGCCTGACCAAAAACGCGATCAGATTAGCCAGAGAAACGTCATGGATGGAGGGAAAAGAGTACCGCCATTACTCATGCGACTGCCAGCCGAAGGACAACTCCCCTATCCTCTACAACCGCCACGAAGTCGACAAATGGGTTGAGCGTCAGCAACCCGCGATTCCCCGCAAGAAATCTGCTTAAATACCCCTTCGATTAACCAAAGAGGAAGATGCATGAAGTATCCAACCGGGGTTGAAAACCACGGGGGCACGCTGCGCCTGTGGTTTATCTATAACGGTGTCAGGGTAAGGGAAAGTCTTGGTGTACCTGATACGGCGAAGAACAGAAAGATTGCCGGAGAGCTGCGTACAAGCATTGTCTACGCAGTAAAGACGGGAACTTTCAACTATGCATCACAGTTTCCAAACTCCCCTAACCTTCAGCGATTTGGTGAGGTGAGTAAGGCGCTAACCATAGGAGAACTTGCAGAGAAGTATTTATCACTTAAAGAGACTGATGTCGCATCAACGTCGATTAAGACATACCGGACGATAATCAAAAACGTTCTGCTCATTCTCGGTGAGAAGACAATCGCATCGTCGATAAGTAAAGAAAGGATTCTTGAGGTAAGGAAGGAATTGTTGACCGGTTATCAGCTTCCGAAAACTCAGTATGTAGTTACTGAGCCAGGGCGTTCTGCTGTGACGGTCAATAACTACATGACTAACCTTTTCGCCATCTTTCAGTTTGGCGTTGAAAACGGGTATCTCGATGACACACCATTCAAGGGAATATCGCCACTAAGAGAGTCACGAGTCGTACCGGATCCGCTATCAAGGGAAGAGTTTGTCAGGCTCATAGAGGCGTGTCGCAGTCAGCAAGCAAAAAACATGTGGTTGAAGTGGTCAACAAAAACTGGCCACCGAGTTAGAGTTTTTCCAGTATCGATTTTCCGATTCGTTTGGGGGTAACCCACCGTTATATTCGTGCGGTCTTAGTGCGCTGTAATATCCAACGATATAATCCGTTATGGCGTGAGCTGCCTCGCTGAAGCTTACGTAACCCACCACCGGTATCCATTCGTTCTTCAGACTTCTGAAGAAGCGTTCCATTGGGCTGTTATCCCAGCAATTTCCGCGCCGGCTCATACTCTGCCTGATCTGGTATCGCCACAATAACTGCCGGAACTGCCTGCTCGTATAATGACTGCCCTGATCGCTGTGGAACATCACCCCGCCGGGCTTACCACGGGTTTCCCATGCCATTTCCAGCGCTTTCATGGTGAGCCTGCTGTCCGGCGAGAACGACATGGCCCAGCCCACTGGTTTTCTTGCGAACAGGTCGAGAACAACGGCGAGGTACGCCCAGCGCTTACCCGTCCAGATATAGGTCACATCACCGCACCACACCTGATTTGGCTCGGTCACGGCGAACTGCCGTTCAAGGTAGTTAGGGATAGCAACATGTTCATGACCACCACGTTTATACCGGTGAGTCGGCTGCTGACAGCTGACCAGCCCCAGCTCTTTCATGAGCCTGCCAGCAAGCCAGCGTCCCATCTGGTAGCCTCTCCGGGTTGCCATTGTGGCGATGCTTCTTGCTCCGGCCGAACCGTGGCTGATGCCATGTAGCTCAAGTACCTGACTGCGTAATACAGCCCGTCTGCCGTCTGGTTTTTCAGGACGGTTTTTCCAGTATCTGTAGCTGCTGCGATGAACCCCGAACACATGGCAGAGTGTGACCACAGGATAATGCGCTCTGAGTTTCCCGATTATCGAGAACTGTTCAGGGAGTCTGACATCAAGAGCGCGGTAGCCTTTTTTAATATTTCATTCTCCATTTCAATGCGTTGTAGCTTTTTCCTCAGCTCACGTATTTCGATTTGTTCTGGTGTTATCGGAGAGGCTTTTGGTGTTTTGCCCTGACGCTCATCACGCAGTTGTTTGACCCATCTTGTCATTGTGGAAAGGCCAACATCCATAGCTTTGGCGGCATCTGCCACCGTGTAGTTCTGGTCAACAACCAGTTGAGCGGATTCGCGTTTAAACTCTGCGCTGAAATTTCTTTTTTTCATTGGAGCACCTGTGTTGTTCTGAGGTGAGCATATCACCTCTGTTCAGGTGGCCAAATTCAGTGTGCCACTTCAGGTCTCTTTCTGTATACACAGGAATCCGACCGGGCGAGCTGTGCGCTTTGGGATGGGAGGATATCGACCTTAAGGCTGGCACGATGATGATAAGGAGGAATCTGGCGCAGGATAAATTTACCGTTCCCAAGACTCAGGCGGGCACAAACAGGGTAATACACCTTATCGAACCTGCAATTGAAGCTCTGAAGAGCCAACTTGAAATCACCAGGCTTGGCAATGAGCACATGATTGATGTTCACCTTCGAGAGTACGGTAAAAAAGAGAAGCACAAATGCACGTTTGTTTTTCTCCCATCCGTAACTTCAAGAACGGGTGCATGTGGCGATCACTTCACGGTCGATTCGGTCAGGCAGACATGGGATACGGCAGTAAAGCGTGCAGGAATTCGTCACAGGAAATCTTATCAGTCACGTCACACATATGCTTGTTGGTCATTGACGGCTGGAGCCAACCCTGCATTCATTGCTTCGCAAATGGGTCATGCTGATGCGCAGATGGTTTTCCAGGTTTACGGGAAATGGATGTCAGAGAATAACGATGCGCAGGTAGCGCTGTTGAACTCAAAATTGAGTGAGTTTGCCCCATCAGTGCCCCATGCAACTTTAATAGTCGTGTAATTCCCTTCTGTTTCAGCATGTTAATCCTAATAAAACTTGAAATCCATGAACTCCAGCGCGGTGCCCAGCCAGCCTGAAACGGCGGCTTTCACCAGATCGGAGGTGGTTCTTTGAGGTTGTGCTTGCGTCATAATGGCTATCTCTGAAAGGTAAGATGCGTACCACATAGAGCCCGTCTTCGCGGGCTCTTCACCGCGTGAATTATTCTGGGTTGAACGTGAGCAGGACCTTGCAGCACTGCCTCTGGTCTTTCTCAAACAGTTCAATGGCGTCTGTTACATGGTGATAGTCAAAGGTATGGGTGATCAGTTTTTCCGGGTCGATCAGTCCTTTTGTCAGCCAGTCGATGACGACCGGGAATTTATTGGCGTTCAGGCGCGAGGAGAAAATCGCCAGCTCTTTGCCGGTGATGCCCTGCTGAACAATCTGGCTCGGTTCGCTGGAGAAGCCCATCAGCACGATGCGCGCCGCCGGCGAGGCCAGGGTTATCGCTTCCTGTAAAATGGACGGATGACAGGCGGCATCAATGATTAACGTCGGTTTGATGCCTTTCTCGTCCAGCGCGGCCTGCAACGACTGCTCGCCGTTATTAAAGACCCAGTCCGCGCCGCTGCGCTGGGCCATTGCCAGGCGTTCGTCTATGCGGTCAACCACAATCACCTGTTTCACCTTATAGACGCCCTTCAGCGCCTGCACGGTGACCAGCCCCATCGGACCTGCGCCGTAGATCAGCGCCACGTCCTGTTCACCAGGGTTGGCCTGCCCCGTCACGTTGGCGGCAATGGTAAATGGCTCAACCATGACGGCGTGTTTATCCGGGATCGCATCCGGGATCCGCCAGGCATTTTTTGCGGGTACCGTTGCATATTCGCTGAAACCCCCGTCGCGGTGAACGCCCAGCACCACCAGCGAGGTGCAGACGTTTGGTTTTCCGACGGAGCACGGGTAGCAGTGTCCGCAGCTGATCACCGGGTCAACCGACACGCGTTCTCCTGACCGGGACGGATCCACGCCCTCGCCAACGGCATCGATCACGCCAAAAAACTCGTGGCCAATCACGCGCGGATACTTCGCAAACGGGTTATGCCCGCGGTAAATGTGGCTGTCCGAACCGCAGATCCCGGCGAGTGTGATTTTGACGCGCACTTCGCCTGCGCCTGGCTGCGGGCGTGGACGCGCTTCAATGACCAGCTGGTTCGGCTGTTGAATGACTATGCTTTTCATCGTTCGCTCCTCGTTTACCAGTTCCACAGCGTACCGTCTTCAAGACGTGCCACCGGCAGGTACGCCGGATCGTACGGGTATTTCGCTGCCAGCTTCTCGTCAAACTCAATGCCCAGCCCTGGCTTGTCACCCGGGTGCATATAGCCGTTATCAAAGCGCCAGCTGTGCGGGAAGACGTCGAGCATTTGTTCGGAATAGCCCATATATTCCTGCACGCCAAAGTTCGGTACCCACAGGTCAAAATGCAGCGCGGCGGCATGACACACCGGCGACAGATCCGACGGGCCGTGCGAACCGGTACGCACCTGGTAGAGCGACGCAAAGTCAGCGATGCGACGCATGCCGGTGATGCCGCCCGCATGCGTGATTGTGGTGCGGATATAGTCGATAAGCTGCTCTTCGATAAGCTGCTTGCAGTCCCAGATGCTGTTAAACACCTCGCCCACCGCAATGGGCGTGACGGTGTGCTGGCGAATAAGACGGAAGCAGGCCTGGTTTTCGGCAGGCGTGGGATCTTCCATCCAGAACATGCGGAAGTCTTCGATGCTCTTACCGAAGCGCGCCGCCTCAATGGGCGTCAGACGGTGGTGCATATCGTGCAGGAGGTGTTCATTGAAGCCAAATTTACTGCGCACCGCGTCGAACAGTTTGGGTGTGAAATCGAGGTATTTCTCGGTCGACCAGAGCTGCTCTTCCGGCCAGTCGCCTTTGGTGGCAGGCTCGTAGGCCAGCCCTTTTCCTTTCGACATGCCGTAGGTGGTTTTCATACCCGGCACACCGCACTGCACGCGGATCGCCTTGAAGCCCATCTCTTTATGACGCGCGTAATCTTCCAGCACGTCGTCAATGGTGTGACCGGTCGTGTGGCAGTAGACCATGACGCCTTCACGGGAGGCGCCGCCCAGCAGCTGGTAGAGCGGCATATTGGCCGCTTTGGCTTTGATGTCCCACAGCGCCATATCCACGGCGGAGATGGCCGACATAGTGACCGGTCCGCGACGCCAGTAGGCGCCTTTATAGAAGAATTGCCAGATATCTTCGATACGGTGCGCATCGCGGCCAATTAACTGCGGGCAGAGGTGATCCTTCAGGTACGAAGCGACGGAAAGCTCGCGTCCGTTCAGCGTAGCGTCACCGAGGCCGACAATCCCGTCATCGGTGGTGATTTTAAGGGTGACAAAGTTCCGCCCCGGGCAGGTAACAAACACGTCAGCCGCGACAATCTTCATAATTCCTTTCCTTACATCGTTCGTTGTGATGTCGGAAATTTACTCAATTGCAATACTACCATACAAGTATAATGATCATAAAATCAGCTGGCGATCACAAAACCGGACACCTGACACCGCCCTTATAAACCCTTTTTTGTACCTTTTTCATTTCAGGTGAGGATTTATTTAAACATCAGACCCGATGATGGCGTTAACTTTCCATACCTGCGCTGCGGGTATGCCGTCTTTTCTCTTTGGTGTAGAATCTGTAAGGGGTTACTTGATTATCTGCACCCATTTAAAAGGAAACGCTATGACAACATTAAGCAAACGCCTTTGTCTGACAGCCCTGCTGGCGCTGTCATCGTTCGCTTTTGCCGCCTCTGCGACAGCCGAAACCAGCAAACTCATTATTGAGTCTGGTGACAGCGCGCAAAGCCGCCAGAACGCCGCCATGGACAAAGAACAATGGAATGACACCCGTAGCCTTCGTCAGAAGGTCAACAAACGTGCTGAAAAAGAGTGGGATAAAGAAGATGTCGCTTTTGACGCACGCGATAAGTGTCAGCAAAGTGCAAACGTCAATGCCTACTGGGAGCCTAACACCCTGCGCTGCCTGGACCGCCGCACTGGCCGTACGGTAGCCCCATAATGTCGGCTTCGTGTGACGTTAAGCTCCGTCCGCTGGAGCGTGAAGACCTGCGCTTTGTCCATCAGCTCGACAACAACGCCAGCGTGATGCGCTACTGGTTCGAAGAGCCTTACGAGGCCTTTGTCGAGCTGTCGGATCTGTACGACAAACACATTCACGATCAGAGCGAACGTCGTTTTGTGGTGGAGTGTGGCGGCGAAAAAGCCGGGCTGGTGGAGCTGGTTGAAATCAACCACGTTCACCGTCGGGCAGAGTTCCAGATCATCATTTCGCCTGAGCACCAGGGGAAAGGCCTGGCCTCACGCGCGGCGAAGCTGGCGATGGATTACGGATTCAACGTTCTGAATCTCTACAAGCTGTACCTGATTGTGGACAAAGAGAACGAGAAAGCGATTCATATCTACCGCAAGCTGGGCTTTATGGTGGAAGGCGAGCTGATTCACGAGTTCTTTATCAACGGTGAATACCGCAATACCATCCGCATGTGCATCTTCCAGCATCAGCACCTGGCCGGGCATAAACCCTCAGGCGCCAGCCTGCTGAAACCAACCGCGCAGTGAGTTTGATGACAACCCCTGTCATCAACAATTGCGCCGTCTTTCTTGCCGGGTGGCGCTGCGCTTACCCGGCCTACATTGTGGAATAATATCAATACATTGCTCAGTAGTATTCAATCGTGTTTTTGATGGTGTACTTGCGCTCAACGGCGGGCTTGACGCTGTCATCGGTGATGATCAGATCGCAGCTCACCGGATTGTTGTGTCGATCGTAGTCGCAGCTCTGCTTCACGTTACCCAGCGGCTTGTCGTTTAACAAACTCACTGCCGAGTAATCCATCCTTTTGCGTACATCTTTAGACGGTGTCGACTGGACAGACAGATGCTGATCCCCGGAGACGGTAGTTTTGCCCAACGGGTAACCATCGGCATCGTAGCGGTACTTCACTTCCATCTCTTTGCCGTGCGCCGCCACCACGAAACCGTTATCGTCGGTATCCCACGTCACCCCGGCTGACGGCAGTTCGGCCAGCTGGCATTTCCCCTGCAGCTTCACTTTGCGCTGCTGGGTTTCGGCATCAACGTAGTAATTCGCATCCAGCACCAGCGCCACGCCGGTGTTGGCCTCCAGGTCGTGCAGTTCCAGCGTATCGAAACACCCTTCTGTCGACACGGTGCCCGTCACCCGTTTAGACACTTCGCCCTTCTCGTTGAACAGCGTCTGGGTAAAGTCTTTAACCGGGCCGCGCAGGGGGTCAAAATCAAATTCGTTCGAGAAACTCGCCATCTCCGGCGTAAACGACAGTGGTGCGGAGTTGTTGTCACACCCCACGAGAGTGGCTGCCAGGAGCGTTATCGCTGCATATTTCTTCACATTGATTACCGTACAGAGAGATTATTCCCAATCATATTAGCAAATACAGTTGTTTACACGAAGCCTGCTAAAATTAATGTCTACACACAGAGAAAAGGAGCGACAGATGAAACGGTTACCCTGGATTACCGCCCTGCTGTTAATGAGTGCTTCAACAGCCGCCCTGGCGGCACCCGATTCCTGCGAACGCGTGAAAAGCGATATTCAGCAGAAGATCATCAACAACGGCGTGCCCGAGTCAGGGTTCACGCTGAACATTGTGCCGAACGATCAGGCCGATCAGCCGGACGCACAGGTGGTAGGCCATTGTGCCAACGACACCTTTAAAATTCTGTACACCCGCACCGGGAGCGGAGCGGCGTCCGCCAGTCAGGATAATGCGCCAACTGAACCGCAGTAATTTCCCCTCAATCCCCTTTGATTTGATAAGGATTAATATTTACTACCCCTAAATCAGTAACACTCACCCCACCATTAGCCCGGTTATCATTTCGGGAAAAATAATACGCAATTACATTGGTGGGGTGAGCCATGTCCGATATCGAACATCACGGCGGGATTAGCCGTCGAACACTCGTGAAATCTACGGCGATAGGATCGCTGGCGTTCGCCGCCGGTAGCGTCTCATTGCCTTTTGGCGTGAAACGCGTTGCCGCCGCAGTGCAAAGCGCCACGAAACCTGCTGACGATAAAGTCGTCTGGGGCGCCTGCTCGGTTAACTGTGGCAGCCGCTGCGCATTGCGTCTGCACGTCCGCGACGATGAGGTGTACTGGGTCGAAACGGATAACACCGGCGAGGATATCTACGGCAATCACCAGGTTCGCGCCTGCCTGCGCGGACGTTCTATTCGCCGTCGCATCAACCACCCTGACTGTCTGAACTACCCGATGAAGCGCGTGGGCAAACGCGGTGAAGGCAAGTTCGAGCGTATCAGCTGGGATGAAGCGCTCAACACCATCACCGCCAGCCTGAAAGACGTGGTCGCCAGATATGGCAATGAAGCGGTGTACATCAACTACTCCTCCGGGATTGTCGGCGGCAATATCACCCGCTCCTCCCCTTACGCGTCGCTGGTGGCGCGCCTGATGAACTGCTACGGCGGTTTCCTGAGCCACTACGGCACCTACAGCACGGCGCAAATCGCCTGCGCAATGCCTTACACCTACGGCAGCAATGACGGTAACAGCACCTCGGATATCGAAAACACCAAACTGGTGGTGATGTTCGGCAACAACCCGGCGGAAACGCGCATGAGCGGGGGCGGGATTACCTATTATCTTGAGCAGGCTCGCGAGCGGTCCAACGCGCGTATGATTGTCATCGATCCGCGCTATACCGACACGGCAGCCGGACGTGAAGATGAATGGATCCCGATTCGTCCAGGGACCGATGCCGCGCTGGTGGCCGGTCTGGCATGGGTAATGATTAACGAAAATCTGGTCGACCAGCCTTTCCTCGACAAGTACTGCGTCGGCTACGACGAAAAAACGCTGCCGGAAGGCGCGCCGGCTAACGCGCACTACAAAGCGTATATTCTCGGCCAGGGCGATGACGGAACGGCGAAAACCCCGGAGTGGGCCTCGCGCAAAGCGTATATTCTCGGCCAGGGCGATGACGGAACGGCGAAAACCCCGGAGTGGGCCTCGCGCATTACGGGCATACCGGCCGATCGTATCGTTAAGCTTGCCCGGGAAATCGGTTCTGCGAAGCCAGCCTATATCTGCCAGGGCTGGGGTCCACAGCGTCAGGCGAACGGCGAATTGACGTCCCGCGCCATCGCGATGCTGCCGATCCTGACCGGCAACGTAGGGATAAACGGCGGTAACAGCGGCGCGCGTGAGTCGACGTATACCATCACCATCGAACGGATGCCGCTGCCGGAAAACCCGGTCAAAACGCAGATCTCCTGTTTTAGCTGGACGGACGCCATCGCCCGCGGACCGGAAATGACTGCCCTGCGCGACGGGGTGCGCGGTAAAGATAAGCTGGATGTGCCGATTAAGTTCATCTGGAACTACGCGGGTAATACCATCATCAACCAGCACTCCGATATCAATAAAACCCACGATATCCTGCAGGATGAGAGCAAGTGCGAAATGATTGTCGTCATCGATAATTTCATGACGTCGTCAGCGAAGTATGCCGATATCGTGTTGCCGGATTTAATGACCGTCGAGCAGGAAGATATTATTCCTAACGATTACGCCGGGAACATGGGCTACCTGATTTTCCTCCAGCCCGTCACCGCACCGAAGTTTGAACGCAAGCCCATCTACTGGATCATGAGTGAAGTGGCGAAACGTCTTGGGCCGGATATCCATCAGAAATTCACCGAAGGACGGACGCAAGCGCAATGGCTGCAGTATCTGTATGCCAAAATGCTCGAAAAAGACCCTCAACTGCCGTCCTATGATGAGCTGAAGAAAATGGGCATTTATAAGCGCAAAGATCCGAACGGACACTTTGTGGCGTATAAAAAGTTCCGCGAAAACCCGGAAGCCAATCCGCTGAAAACGCCATCGGGTAAGATTGAAATTTACTCGAGTAAGCTGGCTGAAATTGCAGCGACCTGGGAACTGGCAAAAGACGAAACTATCAGCCCTCTTCCCGTCTATGCCTCAACATTTGACGGTTGGGATGCCCCCGCGCGCGCGCAGTATCCTCTGCAGCTGTTTGGCTTCCATTTCAAAGCCCGTACCCACTCTAGCTACGGTAACGTTGACGTGCTGAAAGCGGCCTGCCGCCAGGAGGTCTGGCTTAATCCTCTCGATGCCGAAAAACGCGGCATTAAGAACGGCGATACGGTGCGCGTGTTTAACGATCGCGGTGAGGTGAGAATTGAAGCGAAAGTCACTCCTCGCATCATGCCCGGCGTGAGTGCCATGGGCCAGGGCGCCTGGCATAACGCCAATATGAATGGCGATCGTATCGACCACGGCTCCTGCATCAACACCCTGACGACCCATCGCCCGTCTCCGCTGGCCAAGGGCAACCCGCAGCACACCAACCTGGTACAGATTGAGAAGGTATAAGGGGTGAAACGGATGGCCGTGATTTATTCTATGGTATGTATTACTGATTAACACAGTCGCGCGGGCGTGCCCCGCGCAAGCAAGGAAGGTTTAATGAAAGACGTCTTACAGCGTGAATCGTTCGCGTTCAGCGCCCGGGTGCTGGGCGCGCTGTTTTATTTCGCTCCTGACAGCGAGCAGACTGCGCCCCTGGTACAGGCTCTTATCGCTGGCGAATGGGTTCAGGACTGGCCCCTGTCTCCGGAAACGCTGCAGCCCGTTGCCGATACCTTTGCCACGTCTTCCGATGAGCCGCTGACGGACGCCTGGCAACGGTTGTTTATTGGCCCTTATGCCCTGCCCGCGCCGCCGTGGGGTTCCGTCTGGCTGGATCGCGAATCCGTGCTGTTTGGTGACTCAACCCTTGCGCTGCGCCAGTGGATGCGTGAAAACGGCATCGCTTTTGAGATGCAGCAGAACGAACCGGAAGATCATTTCGGTACCCTGCTGCTGCTGGCGGCGTGGCTGATTGAGAATGGCCGCGATTCGGAGTGCGACCAGCTCCTGGCGTGGCACCTGCTGCCGTGGAGTACCCGCTTCCTGTCGGTATTTGTCGACAATGCGGGTCATCCGTTTTACACCGCGCTGGGCAGGCTTGCGCAGCTGACGCTGGCGGACTGGCGATCCGCGCTGGTTATCCCTGTTGCGGAAAAGACGCTGTATCGCTAAGGGATGTGGCTTGCTCGCGGTTGGCGGGCAAGCCAGGTTTGGGTTTAAACCTCTCCACCTGATTCACTCACGCTCTCTTTACTTTGTATGAACCGAAGTGCCAGATACAGGTCTGGTGCCAGAATCATGTCATCGTCATTCATTGTTGGCCGACTCTCTTTAAACCAGCGCGTTAACTCCGTTTTCCTGCCCGCAAGAATTAACGTAATCTGTCGACCTCTCAGGTCACGCTTAAGCTCATTAATGGTTGCCAGAACGCTTATGTCTGAGTAGGTGAAACAAGCAACGGCATCAATGACCACCCATTTAGGTTGTAAAGCTGCACCATCAACTAAATTTAATACCCGACGTTTAAAATAGGCCACATTAAAATAGGTCAACGGTGAGTTAAATCGATACATCAGCACGCCGGGAACCATTTTGATATCGGTTGTATTTCCTAGTGAGTGAATCATTCCATTTTCGTCAGTTCCCAGCAGGTGCTCCGAGGGGCGAAACACGGTACGCAGGAACTGTAGCAGGCCAAGCAACACCGCAAGGCCGATCCCCTGGATAACGCCGATAATTAACACACAGCCAAATGTGAAAAAGGCCAGCCGGAATGCCTGTTTATTTCTCCGCCTCAGATTCCATAAACCACGTAAATCAATCAATGACCAGGACGCATACATTAGAACAATACCTAATGCAGAAACCGGAATAAATTGTAATGGCTGAGTGAAAAAGACCACGACGATACCGATGAGTAAGGCGGCGACGATAGAAACCAGCTGGCTTTTCCCCCCCACTGAATCATTCACCGCGGTCCGGGAATCGGCACCACTGATAGCAAATCCCTGAGATAACCCAGACATAATGTTCGCAATACCCAGAGCCCGAAACTCGGCATCAGCATTAATTTCATAGCCATTTTTCGCGGCGAAACTGCGGGCGGTCAGCATCAGACTGACAAAACTGACCAAAGCCAGGTTCAGCGCCGGGATCACTAAATCACGCATCGGACCTGGCTGGAACGCCCCCCAGTTAACGACGGGTAACCCAGACTGGAAGCCATCCCCCCCAATAGTGGCAATGCCATACTGCTGCGCGGATGTCCCCCACACCAGTAACGTGGTCATCACTATGGCAATCAACGGCGCTGGCCACTGGCTGCGATACGTCTTGATAGCCATTAAAATACCTAACGTCAGAAGTGATACCCCGACGGTTAATAAATGGCTGTCTGAAAGTCGGCCTGGCAAGGCCATGATTTTCTCAATAACCTGCGCCTCATCCAGCGTTATCCCTAAAACCTTGCCTAATTGCCCGACAATGATCGTCACAGCGACGCCATTAAGCAAACCCGTAAGAATAGGATGAGAAAGCAGATCGGCAAGTGCGCCCAGGCGAAATTTACTGGCAAGCAGGCACCACCCGCCCATCATCAATGTCATGACGATTGTCAGCTGCCAGTGCAGTTCGGGATTTCCCGCAGAAAGCGGAAATACGACGGCCGCAATCACCGCGCAGGTTGTGGCATCAGGGCCAACAATAAGCTGACGTGAAGAACCAAACAGTGCATACGCGATCATTGGTAAAACGCAGGAATAGAGCCCTACGATTGCCCCAACGCCCGCCAGCTCTGCATAAGCAATCGCAACGGGTAGCGCGACAGCCGCAACGGATAACCCGGCTTTAACATCCTGTTTTAGCCAGCTTTTATCGTAGGCTAACAAATTTTGTAACCCTGGCATGTAGTTTAACAACAGTTTCCCGAACACGTTATTCTCCGGACATTGATCTTACCCAGGAGATGTTGGCACACTTTTCAGGGAGGTTCTGGTTTTCAAATGCTCCGCATTGAGGGATGTCTCTCAGTTCCTTATAAAACACATTTAGAGAGGAAAAATGGCGTTGCCTTCCCGAACCGCACGTTTAGCTAAACCAGAACAGGGTGTTTGATCGCAAATGCCGCAGATTGCTTCAAAAAAATTACCCTATTTGTTATATTGTTGTTTATTGCTTATTCACCTCTGCGGTGCCAAAAAGAACAAGATTCACCGCGACCCAGGACAGAGAAATGTTAGATTACCGCTTCCCGACAGCTTTGCAGATGGTCCTCAGCGTAGCGATGGCGGAGCAATTAGGTAAACGTTCGACGAGTGGCGTTCTGGCCTACGGCCTGGAAGCCAACCCGAGCTTTATCCGCAAATTGATGGTTCCCCTTACGCGTGACGGAATTATCGTCTCCACGCTTGGCCGCAACGGCTCCATTCATCTTGGGCGCCCGCCGGAAGAGATCACCCTGCGTGACATCTACCTTTCGGTCACTGAAGATAAAAAGCTGTGGGCGTCGCGTCCTGACGTACCGGCTCGCTGTGTGGTCAGCGCTAACGCCTGCTGGTACTTTAAATCGGTATCCGAAGAAGCTGAGCAGGCTTCGCTGGCGGTATTAGCCCGACACACCGTGGCAAGCGCGCTGGAAGAGGTCAAAAAAGCCGATAGCAGCGGCTGCGATCCGGTACCTGAGCTTATGGCCCAGTATAAAGAAACGTTTTAACGGTTGATCTGATGTGAAAAAAAAGCGCCTTACTGTGAAGGCGCTTTTTTGTTTTCTGCAACATCCCTATGCAGGCAGAACCTCCCTTTCCTCTTTACCGCGCGTAACGAATTTACGCAGCGTCACGTAAAACACCGGCGTCAGGAACAGACCAAACAACGTGACGCCCAGCATCCCGGAGAAGACCGTAATCCCGGTGACACCGCGCACTTCTGCGCCTGCGCCGTGGCCAAGGATCAGCGGAATGGTTCCGGCGATGAAGGCAATGGAGGTCATCACAATCGGGCGTAAACGCAGGCGGCAGGCCTCCAGCGCGGCTTCCATGATACCTTTGCCCTGAATTTCCAGCTCGCGGGCAAACTCCACAATAAGAATCGCGTTTTTACACGCCAGCCCCATCAGTACCACCAGCCCTACCTGCACGAACACATTGTTATCGCCACCGGTCAGCCAGACGCCAAACAGCGCGGACAACATTGTCATCGGCACGATAAGGATCACCGCCAGCGGCAGCGTCCAGCTTTCATACAGTGCCGCCAGCACCAGGAAGGCCAGCAGCACCGCGACCGGGAAGACGATCAGCGCCGTATTACCTTGTGTCGCCTGCTGGAAGCTCAGATCCGTCCATTCAATATTCATTCCGTTCGGCAATATCTGCTTAGACATACCTTCCAGCTGCGTCATCGCCTGGGCGGACGAGAGTACGCGCGGGTCGGCATCGCCAATCAGGTCAGCCGCCGGGTAGCCATTGTAGCGGATCACCGGATCCGGCCCGTAGGTGGTGCTGATCTTAACCATACTGCCAATCGGCACCATTTCACCCTGGTTATTACGGGTACGTAAGTTCGCAATATCCTCCACGCTCTCGCGGTACGGTCCGTCGGCCTGCGCCATTACACGCCAGGTACGCCCGAACTGGTTGAAGTCATTCACATAAGACGAGCCCAGATAGGTTTGCAGCGTACCGAACAGATCGGTCAGCGACACGCCCTGCGCTTTCGCCTTGTCACGGTCAACCTGCACGTCCAGCTGTGGAACGTTGGCCTGGTAGGTCGAGATCGGGAAATGCATCCCCGGCGTCTGCATAATCGCACCGGACATGGTATTCACCGCGTTCTGCAATGCGCCATAGCCAAGACCGGCACGATCCTGAATGTACAGGGAATAACCCGACCCCTGCCCCAGCCCCAAAATCGGCGGCGGCAGAATGGAGAAGCCAAAGCCCTGCTGGATTTGCGCAATTTTGGCGTTGATTTCAGCGTTAATTTCCGCAGCACTGTGTTTACGCTGGTCGAACGGCTTCAGGCCAAAGAAGACCGTTCCGGTGTTCGGCGTATTGGTGAACTGCAGCGCATTCAGCCCCGGGAAAGCAACCGCATAGTCCACGCCTTCGGTATTCATCCCGATTTCGCTCATTTTGCGGATCACCGCATCAGTACGCGCCAGCGACGAGCCTTCGGGCATTTTCACGCCACCAATCAGGTACAGCTTATCCTGTGTCGGAATAAAGCCACCGGGAACCGCTTTAAACATGACGCCTGCGGCACACAGCAGCAGCAGATACACCACAAACACCGCGCCACGTCGGCCGAGCGTTTTACCCACCAGCCCCTGATAGCCAGTCGAGCTACGATGGAAAAAGCGGTTAAACGGTCGGAAAATCCAGCCGAACAGACGATCGATAAGCCGGGTCGGGAAATCTTTCGGTGCGCCGTGCGGTTTTAACAGCAGAGCAGCCAGCGCTGGCGAGAGCGTCAGCGAGTTGATAGCGGAGATCACCGTCGAAATGGCAATCGTTACCGCAAACTGTTTGTAGAACTGGCCGGTGACGCCGGAAAGGAACGCCATCGGCACAAACACCGCGCACAATACCAGCGCAATCGCGATAATCGGCCCGGACACTTCACGCATCGCCTGATGCGCCGCCGCAAGCGGAGCAAGCCCCTCTTCGATATTTCGCTCGACGTTTTCCACCACCACGATGGCATCATCCACCACGATACCGATAGCCAATACCAGCCCGAACAAACTCAGGGTATTAAGCGAAAAGCCCAGCAGGTAGAGAACGCTGAACGTCCCCACGACCGAAACCGGCACCGCGATCAGCGGAATGATCGACGCACGCCAGGTTTGCAGGAAGAGGATCACTACCAGCACGACCAGCACTACCGCTTCCAGCAGCGTTTGCACCACCGCACGGATGGAATCGCGCACGAATACCGTCGGATCGTAAGGTGCCGCCCACTTCATATCTTCCGGGAAACGGGTGGACAGTTCCGCCATTTTAGCGCGCACCGCGTTAGACAGATCGATGGCGTTTGCACCAGGAGACTGGAAGATACCGATCCCGACCGCGTCTTTATTGTTAAGCTGCGAACGCAACGCATAGCTGCCCGATCCCATTTCAATACGCGCCACGTCGCGCAGGCGTACCAGCGACCCGTCCTGAGACGTTTTGAGAATGATATTGCCAAACTCTTCTTCGGTATGCAGACGCCCCTGGGCGTTAATGGAGATCAGGAAATCGCTCTCCTTCGGCAGCGGCTCGGCGCCCAGCTGCCCGGCCGACACCTGCACGTTTTGCTCCTGCATCGCCGTGACGACATCCGAGGCGGTCAGCCCGCGCGCCGCTACTTTATTGGGATCCAGCCAGACGCGCATCGCGTATTCGCCTGAGCCAAAAATCTGGATCTGGCCGACACCGGGCAGACGCGCCAGTTCGTCCTTCACTTTCAGCGTGGCGTAGTTGCGCATATACAGAGAGTCATATTTACCGCCAGGCGAAAATAGATGCACCACCAGGGTCAGCGTAGGAGACTGTTTCTGCGTCGTGATGCCCAGACGGCGCACATCCTCCGGCAGACGCGCCTCGGCCTGCGCCACGCGGTTTTGTACCTGAACCTGCGCCTGATCCGGGTCGGTTCCCGGACGGAAAGTGACGGTCGTCACCAGCACGCCATCAGAACCCGCGACGGATTTCATGTACATCATGTTCTCAACGCCGTTGATCGCCTCTTCCAGCGGCGTCGCCACGGTCTCAGCAATCACTTTCGGGTTGGCGCCCGGGTACTCCGCGCGCACCTGCACGCTTGGCGGTACGACATCAGGGTATTCGCTCACCGGCAACAGCGGGATGGCGATTAATCCTGTGATAAAAATCAGAATCGACAGGACGGCAGCGAAAATCGGCCTGTCGATAAAAAAGCGGGAAAAGTCCATGGGTAGGATTCTCAGGTCAGATGATCAGTTGAGGGCGGTGCTGGCGGTCATGGCGACGGTTTTCGCGTTAACCGGCATACCCGGCATAAACACTTTTTGTAAACCATCGACGATGACTTTATCGCCGGGTTTCAGCCCCTGCTGCACGATGCGTAAGCCGTCCGCCAGGCGCCCTGGCGTAATATCGCGTCGCTGTGCTTTGCCCTCTTTATCCACGATATAAACATATTTGCGATCCTGATCGGTCAGCACCGCTTTGTCGTCAATAAGCGTGGCCTGGAATTCAGCGCTGCCCGGCAGGCGAACGCGAGCGAAGAGGCCCGGTGTGAACTGACGCTGCGCGTTATCCAGCAGCGCGCGCATACGGATCGTACCGGTACTCGGCGCCAGCTGATTATCCAGGAAATCCACTTTGCCCTGATGGGGATACCCTTCCTCACCCGCCAGGCCAATTTCAACCGGTAGTGCAGTGTGATTGCTGGACGCCCCCTGCCCGCTGCGGGCGAGGTTTTGATAGTGGAGGTAGGTTGACTCATCCACGTCAAAGTAGACGTACACCGTCTTCTGCGAGACCAGCGTTGTCAGCACGCTGGCGCTGTCGCCCGCCGTGACCAGATTACCGCTGGTGATCAACGCGCGGCTGGCGCGGCCATCAATCGGTGCCGTTACTTTCGTGAAATCGAGGTTAAGCTGAGCGGCGTCTACCGCAGCCTGCGCGGCGCGAATATCGGCCTGCGCCTGAATGGCGGCCGCACGGCGCTGCTCCCACTCTTCACGGGATACCAGGTTGGTATTGATGAGTTTATCGGTACGGTTAGCCTCGCTTCGTGCCAGGCTGGCCTGCGTTTTGGCTCTCTCCAGCGTCGCCTGCGCCTGCTCCAGCGCGGCACGATAGGTTCTGTCATCAATCGTGAACAGCACCTCACCCTTTTTCACCTCCTGGCCGTCGGTGAAATTCACTTTGTCGATATAGCCAGAGACGCGGGGGCGAAGCTGAACGCTCTCCACGGCTTCGATCCGGCCGTTAAAGCTATCCCACTGACTAATGGATTTCACAACCACATCAGCAGCATTGACGGCGGGCGCAGGGGGTGCAGCATTTTGCGCGACGCTGTTATCACATCCGACAAGCAACAGGGAGAGCAATATCGCTCCCAGCGCATGCAGAGGGTCGTTTCCCCAGGTTTTTTGCAGGCTCATTATTTTTATTCCGGTAATTGTAGCCGCCGGGCAAGACGCGGCAGGAGGCACCGCGCCACTTCCTTTGTCCGGGCTGGCTTAAGGCCATTTGTGTCGTTCATCGCCACAAAACTGTAACAGTTGCGAATACACTATTCGCGGCGATTGTAGGAAGGCGCTTAACTAAGTGCAAGAATAATTGTTGCACTTTATGTGCTATTCGGTCGGATGTTAAAAAGGCCCGTTTCAGGTAAGGATTTAAATGCAACAATAAAACTTGCAATTGCTGCAAAAACGCGCCACCTTTAAATGCAACAGATAAAGATACCATTTAACAGGCTGCGTGGAGGTAACCCGATGAACACGGGCGCATTTATGCATGATTTACTCGACTGGATCGACAACAACCTTGATAGCCGTCTGGATATTGAGTCCGTCGCCAGGCGCTCCGGCTATTCGAAATGGCACCTTCAGCGACTGTTTAAAGAACATACGGGCTACCCTCTCGCCGGGTACATTCGCGCGCAAAAGCTGCAAAAATCCGTTGAGCGCTTAACCCACAGCGACGAACCGATTCTGAACGTGGCGATCGCGTTGGGTTTTGACTCTCAGCAATCCTTCAACCGCAGTTTTAAACGGCAATATGGCCAGGCTCCAGGCGCATGGCGGCGCAGTGTGGCCTGCCGTGAAACCCAGCAGGCGCACACGTAACGCACATTTTGCTGCAACTTTTTCCGGCCTCTGCTATACTGTACATAAATACAGTATGAGAGGTGCGTGATGGCTGTTGAAACAAAATATGTTGTCGTAAGAAAAGGTGAAGAGAAAATGACATTTGCCAGTAAGAAAGAGGCTGACGCTCACGACAAACTGCTTGATATGGCAGAGGCGTTTACCGACTGGCTTTTGCAAAGCGGAATGCAGATGGATGAAACGCAGGCTGAAGATCTTGGCCTGTATCTCGCCGAGCAGAAAGATGCCGTGCAGCATATTTTGCGAACCAGTAAGCTCCCGGCTCTTGATACCCCTGCTGACGACAAAACCGAGTCAGGTGCAGCTGACAGTAAAAAAATCAGGGCGGTTAAAGCGGCCTGATGGCCACATCATCATTCCTGTTGCCCGGTCTGCTGTGGTAACGCATCGCAGACCTCTTGTAACTCATTAAAAAACCTTGCCACATGGAAACCATCGCAGACAGAATGATGTACCTGAACGGCGAGAGGTAATAATACCCTGCCCTCTTGCTCGTAATATTTTCCAAGCGTAAACATAGGGGCAAAAAAGTTTTTCATATTAGCCACGCTAACGCTAAAGCTCGTAAAACTTACCCACGGAATGCCGGATATAAAAAAGATATTTTCCTTGGATTCTTCTTTTGGCCAATACGCAAGATTATCGCCATAGCGAGCCATGTCTTCAGAATAGGTTTTCTGAAAGTGCTGTATATCGCCATCGTAATGGCTCCATAATGATGAAAAGGTCTCTGTTTCATTATGGAAAATCGTATAATTTGGATGAATTTCATTCCATATGACAAGCTCATTGTCCTTCATGGCCATACGGAATTCTGGGTGACGGTTAACGACTTTAGCAACGAGAAAAATAATCGTCGGATAAAACTTCCAGCCAACGTTTTTAATATGGCTTAGCAGCACGGTAATATCGACCAACACCGTCTGGTTAAACGTCGATTGAGCAAACCCCTGAAATACCTCAAAATGCTCCTTTCTTGCCCAACGGGATAAATCAACAGCCGTATATTCCGGGATTATTTTTTCCATTTTTAAGCCTTTGTTGAGCAAGCAGATCTTGACGTTAGCCTAAGTTTTTTTCCTGACTTAAGCAAGCAGGGGCCTGCAGTTCACATGTCGAAGAAAAAACACGTTCACAGAAATTACATTTTCAGCGTATCAATAACGGCCCTCAAAGCCGGCGACACGTTGCGGTGCGGATAATAAAGATACAGCCCGTCCATGCGCAGGCTATAGCGCTGCAATACGCGGATAAGCGTTCCTTTTTCAAGATCATCAGCCACCAGCTCAAGCGGAACATAAGCCAGCCCAAGCCCAAGACGGGCGGCTTGGGCTTCCATATAGCTGTCTGACAAGGCCCACTGCCCTTCTGGCCGATGGGTGATTTTTTTCCCGTCCTCGACCAGTTCCCACTGATAATCACTTCCATCAGCAAACTGATAGGCAATACAGGGATGCGCCACTAAATCAGCTGGCGTCTGGGGAAAACCATAACGCCTGAAGTGCCCCGGTGCAGCCACTACGGCCATTTCCATATCGGGCGTGATGCGCACCGCAATCATTCCCTGACTGACCTCAGCTCCCAGCCTGACACCCGCATCAAACCGCTCGGTGATGATGTCGACGAAGCGGCTTTCATTTATGAGTTCCAGCCTGATATCCGGGTAACGCTGTTTAAAAATGGCGAGCTTTGGCAGCAGGCATTTGTCGATGGCGTGCTGACTGGCGTTAATGCGCACCGTGCCGGACGGTGTCTGACGATAATGTGCGAGGGTCGCCAGACCCGAATCAAGTGCATCGAACGCGGATTCGGCTGTCTGATAGAGCTGCTCTCCGGCGTGGGTTAACGACAGCTTACGCGTGGTGCGAACGAGAAGCTGGACGCCCAACCGCTCCTCCAGCTCGCGAACCGAGCGGCTCACCCCGGATTGCGCCAGCCCAAGCCGCTGCGCAGCCGCGGTGAAACTCCCCTCCCGCACCACCTGCATAAACAGATACAGCTCATTGTAGTTTTCTCGCTTCGCCATTACGTCCCGCAATTCATAACAATTTGATATTAATTCTAGCAGATTATGGCCTCTAATCAGCACTCATTCTGCTAACTATAATGGCCGCAACACAACACCGCAGGGTATCGATACATGAAAACATTCACCCAAAAACTGTCTGTTGCGATGCTGCTATGCGCATCATTAAGTGGAGTGACAACCATGAGTTATGCAGAAGCCACCAATCCTAACGCCCCCGTCTCGATGGTCACAACCTGGGACAAAACCTTTGCCAAAAGTGACCGTGTTGACCACCGTAAGGTCTCCTTCCAGAACCGTTACGGTATTAACCTGGTAGGCGATCTCTATCTTCCTAAAAACCGTGGCGACCGTAAGCTGGCAGCGATTGCCGTCAGCGGGCCATTTGGCGCGGTCAAAGAGCAGTCCAGCGGTCTCTACGCGCAGACCCTGGCGGAAAAAGGGTTTGTAACCCTGGCGTTCGACCCTTCCTGGACGGGCGAAAGTGGCGGTCAGCCGCGCAACGTCGCGTCACCGGACGTCAACACCGAAGACTTTAGCGCCGCGGTTGATTTCCTGGGCGTGCAGAAAGAGGTCGACCGTAACAGCATTGGCATCCTTGGGATCTGCGGCTGGGGCGGTATGGCGCTGAATGCGGCATCCATGGATACGCGCATCAAAGCTGTCGCCACCAGCGTAATGTATGACATGAGCCGGGCGATGGGTCACGGCGTAGGCGACGGCAAAGATCGTTATTCTTCGGCAGATCGCCATGCTGTGCTGCAGTACCTGAATGAACAGCGCTGGAAGGATGCCGGGAACGGCACCTTTGCACAGGGCGGCCATGACATTTATGTTGACGAGAACGGCAAAGTGACCGCATCAGAACGTATTTTGCCAGAAGCCTTGCCCGCCAACCCGAATCCGGTGCTGAAAGAGTTTTATGACTACTACCGCATGCCGCGTGGCTTCCACGCGCGTTCCGTCAACTCAACCGGCGCATGGACGGCAACTATGCCGCTCTCGTTCATGAACATGCCGCTGCTGAGCTATGCCGGAGAGATCGCTATCCCGACGCTTATCGTGACCGGCGAAAAGGCGCACTCCCGTTATTTCGCCGAAGATGCGTTTAACGCGGTCGGCAGCAAGCAGAAAGAACTGGTGATTGTCCCGGGCGCCAACCATGTCGATCTCTACGACAATGCTGCCGGGAAGATCCCATTCGCTCAGTTTGAACAATTCTTTAAAAACAGCCTGAAATAAACCTCCCTGCTGCCCGTTTCGACGGGCGGCTCTCTTCGCGAAATCAGACGATGTCCACATTAAACCACACCACTTCACAGCATGAGGAACATGCGTACTGGGGAGGCATTTTTGCCATGACCCTTTGCGTATTCGTCCTGATTGCCTCGGAATTTATGCCCGTGAGCCTGCTCACCCCGCTTGCCGCAGATTTAGGCGTGACGGAGGGGCTTGCAGGCCAGGGCATTGCTATCTCCGGCGCGCTGGCGGTACTAACCAGCCTCTTCCTCTCCTGGCTTGCCGGGAATATGAATCGTAAACACCTTCTGCTGGGCATGACGATACTGATGGCGCTCTCGGGGCTCATTATTGCCTTCGCCCAGAACTATCAGACGTATATGACCGGTCGCGCGCTGATCGGTATCGCCATCGGCGGGTTCTGGTCCATGTCGGCGGCAACGGCTATTCGCCTGGTTCCCCATCATCAGGTCACGCGCGCGCTGGCTATTTTCAACGGTGGTAACGCGCTGGCAACGGTCGTGGCCGCCCCGCTAGGCAGCTACCTGGGTGCAACCATTGGCTGGCGCGGTGCCTTCCTTTGTCTGGTGCCCGTGGCAATCGCCGCATTCCTGTGGCAGTACGTTAGCCTGCCAAATATGAGCGGGCGTAAAAACGGTGCGTCAGGTGAAGGCGTCTTTCGGCTATTTCGCCAGCCTGTCGTATCCGTCGGTCTGATAGCCTGCAGCCTGTTCTTTATGGGACAGTTTGCGCTGTTTACCTATGTGCGCCCATTTCTCGAGACCGTCACGCACGTCAGCGCCTCCGGGCTATCGCTGATTTTGCTCGCCATCGGCATTGCCGGATTTGTTGGCACCCTTCTCGTTACTCTGGTTCTGAACGCGGCGTTTTACCTGACGTTAATAGCGATTCCACTGCTGATGGCCGCCATCGCTGGCGTGTTGATTTTGACCGGGCATAACGTGTGGATTGTTGCCCTGCTGTCAGGCTTGTGGGGAATGCTGGCGACGGCAGCACCGACGGGCTGGTGGGCGTGGGTCGCCCGAACGCTACCGGAGGATGCCGAAGCGGGCGGAGGGTTAATGGTCGCGGTGATCCAGCTCGCCATTGCACTGGGTTCAACGGCGGGCGGTATGGTGTTTGATCGCCTCGGCTGGCAGAGCACGTTTGCCCTGAGCGGCATAGTGCTGCTTTGTGCGGCTGCGTTGACGTTTATGCTTTCACGCCTCCGCGAAAGCGCCTCATGAAAATAACGGCGTAGCGTGAGGTTTCAGTTTGGAATACTTTTCGTAAGGATATTTTATTTAATTACTAAACCCTCAACGTCGCCAGAGGGAATAATAATTAAGCAATATCCTGGACAGCCCGTCGACACGCTTTGCTAGCCTGATTATTCAGGCAAAGCTCACCCCGGAGGTATTCTTGCTGATTAAACTCAAGAAAGAACGAACGCACCAGGAGGATCGCCGGCTTGCTCTCTGGCTGGCGACCTCAGCAGGTTTACTCAACGCCATCGCCCTTGGGGCCTTTGGTTTTTTCCCCTCTCATATGACCGGCAACACCTCACAATTATCCAGCGAAGTCTCCTCCACCGATCTGAGCGATATCATTTTCTTTGGCTCGATTATTCTCTCCTTTGTGGCGGGTGCAATCCTTGCGCGTCTTATCGTGATATGGGGCATTATCCATAATGTCAGGCTGGTTTTTTGCCAAATCCTTTTTGTCGAAGGGATATTATTAACCGGCGTATCTCTCTACGAGATGTATTTCCATGCGCTCACCAGCAACCGCGAGATTATTATTTTCCTGTGCTGTCTGATGGGCATTCATAATTCAACCTCCACACAGCTTTCCGGCGGACGGGTGAGATCGACGCACATTACCGGCACGCTGACGGACGCGGGAATTTCCCTGGCCTCCGTCACGGTTGCCATGCTTCGCAGAGATTACTCCAAAGATACCGCGGCACAAAAAAGTCAGTTGAAAACCCATTTAACCACCCTTTTCTCGTTCATTACCGGAGGTATCGCCGGGTTACTGCTCTTCAGATGGGTTGGCTTCAACGCCATGCTGGCGCTCGGGTTGATGCTCTCCGTTGTCGCGACCGTATCGATTATCAGTATCTCAGTGCGTGTTCGCCGTGTACGCCCCCTACTCAGCAGATAAAGCTCTCAGGCAGGGTGACAGGAACATCGCGATACGTGACCCTGTCACTTTATGGGCTGCGCTTTAGGACTATTCTGCCTGCGCCATATTCAGGCCTTACGCCATAAGGCCTGACTTAAGGTTGTCACGCTTTTCATAGGGTTACTGATTTTCCCCCTTCGCTGGAACCCTTCCCAAACGCTTGCTATAGGTCAATTACCCCTGCCGAAACATGGCATAACAACAGGCAACCGGTGGTTGCTATAACGCATGCGCACAGGGAGACACACCGCAATGCACCCATTACTCAAACGTTCGCTGCTGTTTGTTGGCGCGATTATCATGGTTCTTGCCCTTCTCATCTGGGGGATCGGACTTGAGACAATCAAGGCGCGTCAGGTTGACCTGATTTATCTCGGGCAACAGCACATGATACTGGTTTTCTCGTCGATGTTTTTTGCCCTGCTGGTCGGTATTCCGGCCGGTATCCTGCTGAGCCGCCCGGCCGCGCGGGGTATCGCCGAATATGTGATGCAAATTTTCAACGTGGGTAACACGCTGCCACCGCTGGCCGTGCTGGCCCTGGCGATGGTGGTGATTGGCATCGGCGATACGCCCGCCATCATCGCGCTGTTTCTTGCCTCGCTGCTGCCCATTGTGCGCAATACCTACGCGGGACTGTGTTCCGTTCCGGCCTCGTTACTGGAAGCCGCAAACGGGATCGGGATGACCAAATGGCAGCGTCTGCGTCAGGTTGAATTGCCCAACGCCTGGCCCGTCATGCTCTCCGGGATCCGCATCGCCACCGCCATCAACGTCGGTACCGCGCCGCTGGCCTTCCTGATTGGTGCCAGCAGCTACGGTGAGCTGATTTTCCCCGGCATCTACCTGAACGATTTTCCGACCCTGATCCTCGGCGCGGCGGCCACCGCCCTGTTCGCCCTGATCCTCGACACCCTGCTGGCGGCGCTGGGTCGCGTGATGAGCCCCCATCTCGCTCAATAACAATAACAAGGAGCTTTTATGAGACTGTTTTCCGGCCTGACGGCGCTGTGCGCCGCGGCGCTCTTCACCAGCCAGGCAATGGCAGCCCCGCTGATCCTGGCAACCAAAAGCTTTACCGAGCAGCATATTCTCTCGGCAATGACCGTGCAGTATTTACAGAAGAAAGGATTCCATGTACAGCCGCAAACCAATATCGCCACGGTGATTTCCCGTAACGCGATGATCAACAAACAGATCGATATGACCTGGGAGTACACCGGCACGTCATTAATCATCTTTAACCACATCAACAAACGCATGTCGCCGCAGGAGTCTTACGAGACGGTGAAACGCCTGGACGCAAAGCACGGTCTGGTATGGCTTAAGCCCGCTGACATGAACAATACCTATGCTTTCGCCATGCAGCGCAAGCGCGCCGAGGCGGAACATATCAACACCATGTCAGAGATGGTGGCGAAGATTGAGCAGATCCGTAAAACCAACCCGGACAAAAACTGGCTGCTGGGCCTGGACCTGGAATTTGCCGGGCGCAGCGACGGCATGAAGCCGCTGCAGGCCGCCTATAACATGACGCTGGACCGCCCGCAGATCCGTCAGATGGACCCGGGACTGGTCTATAACGCGGTGCGTGACGGCTTTGTCGACGCCGGTCTGATTTACACCACCGACGGGCGCGTGAAAGGCTTTGACCTGAAGGTGCTGGAAGATGATAAAGGCTTCTTCCCGAGCTATGCGGTCACTCCGGTGGTGCGTAAAGACACGCTGGAGGCTAATCCGGGTCTGGAAGAGGCACTCAATGCCCTCTCCGCCCAGCTCAACAACGACGTTATCACCGAGCTGAACAAGAAGGTGGATATCGACCATCAGTCACCGCAGCAGGTCGCCCGTGATTTCCTGCGTAGCAAACAGTTGCTGTAGGAGGCGCTATGGATACCGTTCACTACATCCTGGATAACTGGGACTATCTGTTAACCCTGACGCTGCAGCACCTGTGGCTGGTGGCGCTGGCCGTGGGTTTAGCCATCCTCATCGGCGTCCCGCTGGGCGTTCTGATTGTCCGTCATAAATGGCTGGCAACGCCGGTACTGGGCATCGCTACCATCGTGCTGACCATTCCGTCCATCGCCCTGTTTGGTCTGATGATCCCGCTCTTTTCGCTGATCGGTCAGGGTATCGGCGCCCTGCCCGCGATTACGGCGGTGTTTCTCTACTCGCTGCTGCCGATTGTACGTAACACCCATACGGCGCTCGACAGCCTGCCGCCGGGGCTGCGTGAAGCCGGACGGGGCATCGGCATGACCTTCTGGCAGCGTCTGCGCTGGGTGGAAATCCCGATGGCGCTGCCGGTAATTTTCGGTGGGATCCGTACCGCCGTCGTCATGAATATTGGCGTGATGGCGATTGCCGCGGTAATCGGCGCGGGTGGCCTGGGCCTGCTGCTGCTCAACGGTATTGGCGGAAGTGATATTCGCATGTTGATTGCGGGCGCGCTGATGATTTGTCTTTTAGCTATTGTGCTCGACTGGCTGCTGCACCGTTTGCAGGTGGTTCTGACTCCAAAGGGGATTCGATAATGATAAAACTGGAAAACCTCACCAAACACTTTTCACAGAAGCATGGCCAGACCTTTAAGGCCGTCGATAACGTCAACCTGAACGTCCCCGAAGGGGAAATGTGTGTCCTGCTCGGCCCGTCCGGCTGCGGGAAAACCACGACCCTGAAGATGATTAACCGCCTTATCACACCCAGCAGCGGAACAATCCTCATTAACGGTGAAGACACCAGCGGGATGGACACGGTGACCCTGCGCCGCAATATTGGCTACGTGATCCAGCAGATTGGCCTGTTCCCGAACATGACTATCGAAGAGAACATCACCGTTGTACCGCGCATGCTGGGCTGGGATAAAGCGCGCTGCAAAACCCGCGCCGAAGAGCTGATGGATATGGTGGCAATGGATCCGCGTAAGTTTCTTAGCCGCTATCCGCGCGAGATGTCCGGCGGCCAGCAGCAGCGTATCGGCGTCATCCGCGCCCTGGCGGCGGATCCTCCGGTACTGCTGATGGATGAACCGTTCGGCGCGGTGGACCCCATCAATCGCGAGGTGATCCAGAACCAGTTCCTGGAGATGCAGCGCAAGCTGAAGAAAACGGTGATGCTGGTCAGCCACGATATTGATGAAGCCCTGAAGCTCGGCGACCGAATCGCGGTCTTCCGTCAGGGGAAAATCGTGCAGTGTGCCAGCCCGGATGAACTGCTGGCAAAACCGGCCAACGAATTTGTCGGCTCGTTTGTTGGTCAGGACAGGACGCTGAAGCGGCTGCTGTTGGTCTCCGCAGGAGACGTCACCGACCAGCAGCCGACCATTACGGCGCGGAGCTCTACGCCGCTTCCTGAAGCCTTTGCCACGATGGACGACAATGATATTCGCGCAATTACCGTGGTCGACGAGCACGGAAAACCGCTCGGCTTTGTGAAACGTCGCGAAGCGCGCAACGCCAGCGGTACCTGTGCCGACATCCTGCATCCGTTCCGCATGACCGGCAAGGCGGAAGACAACCTGCGCGTCGTGTTGTCACGTCTGTATGAAAGCAATACCAGCTGGATGCCGATCGTGGATGAGGACGGGCGTTACAACGGCGAGATTTCGCAGGACTATATTGCCGAGTACCTGAGTTCCGGGCGTACGCGTCGGGCACTGAATATTCATAGCGACAGTTAACCCTTCTGGCCGGGCCTCGCCCGGCGCTTTCGCACGCATACCTTTTGCTAACCCCGCGATTTCCCGCCACAATATTGTATCGTTCCCCTGTAATCGCGACCCATGCAACGTCTTCATGCTTACCCCGACATCCGGGCGATGTTTCGCCGACTGTTGATTGCCACCGTCACCGGCGTGCTGGCGGCGCTGGCCGTTGCGGTGTTTCGTCACAGCATGTACCTGCTGGAGTGGCTGCTTCTCAGCAACGACAGCGGTAGCCTGGTGAATGCCGCCGCATCGCTCTCGTCCTGGCGGCGCGCGCTGACGCCTGCGCTGGGTGGGCTGGCCGCCGGGGTACTGCTCTGGGGATGGCAACGACTGACCGCCCAGCGGCCTCACGCGCCAACCGATTACATGGAGGCGCTGGAGACCGGGGACGGCCAGTTTGATTACGGTGCCAGCCTTGTAAAATCCCTGGCGTCGCTGCTGGTCGTCGCCAGCGGAAGCGCCATCGGGCGCGAAGGGGCCATGATCCTGCTTGCCGCTCTCGCCGCCTCCTTTTTCGCTAGCCGTTTTACGCCCAAATCCGAATGGAAGCTCTGGATCGCCTGTGGTGCCGCGGCCGGGATGTCCAGCGCTTATCATGCCCCCTTAGCCGGAAGCCTGTTTATTGCAGAGATTCTGTTTGGCACGCTCATGCTGGCCTCACTCGGCCCCGTGGTTATTGCGGCGGTGGTGGCGCTTCTGACCACACGCCTGCTGGCACCTGGCGCCAGCACGCTCTATGAGGTCCATCTGAGCGGGATACTGACCGCGACAGATTATGCCCTGCTGGTCGCCATGGGTCTGCTGGCAGGTCTTTGCGGGCCCCTGTTGATGTGGCTGATGACGTTTAGCCACGGACTGTTTCTGCGTCTCAAACTTTCGCCGCCGTGGCAGCTGGCGCTGGGGGGGTTGATCGTCGGGCTGCTGTCCCTCCTCACGCCGAAGGTATGGGGGAATGGCTACAGCGTGGTTCAGGCTTTTCTGCTCGCCCCGCCGCTGCTGTCGGTGATTGCCGGAGTGTTTATCTGTAAATTGCTGGCGGTACTGGCCAGCAGCGGTTCGGGTGCACCGGGCGGCGTGTTTACGCCCACGCTGTTTGTCGGCATGGCGACGGGGATGCTGTTTGCGCAGCTTTTCGCGCTGTGGTTACCGGGTTCTGAGACGGCAATATTGCTGGGACTGGCGGGAATGGCAACGCTACTTGCTGCGACCACGCATGCGCCCATTATGTCGGCGCTGATGGTCTGTGAAATGACCGGACAGTATGTTTTACTGCCCGGTTTACTGGTCGCCTGTGTGGTGGCGTCCGTGCTGTCGCGGACGTTACGCCACGACTCGATCTACGGCCAACACGCCGCCGAGGGCAGAGAGATCGATGTACTGCGCTAACTCGCGCTGCTCGGCACGAGGCAGATAAGGCAGCTCACCCACCAGCGGCCCAGGCAGTTTGGCGCTCAGCACGTCGATGATCTCCGCGTAGTGCGCCAGGCCCGGGTTGATACGGTTTGCCACCCAGCCCACCAGCGGCAGGCCGTCATTGGCAATCGCCTGCGCTGTCAGTAGCGCATGGTTGATACACCCTTCCTGGATACCCACCACCATCACCACCGGAAGCTGTTCCTGGACGACCCACTCAGAGAGCGGACGCAAATCATTCATCAGGCTGCGCCAGCCGCCCGTCCCTTCGACCACCACGTGATCAACCTTCTCGCTCAGGTTCGCCAGCCCGTCGGACAGCAGGGGATAATTAATCAGACCGCTGTGCGCCACGCTGCTCTCCTCTTCGCTTAAGGCAATGGGATTGACCGCCTGATAAGGCAGTTCCAGCGACGAGACGCTTTGCAGCACCAGGGCGTCTTTATTACGCAATCCCTCTGGCGTCTCTTTACTCCCTTTTGCGACCGGTTTGTACCCTGCCACGCGTTTACCGCTTGCTGCAAGCGCCTGCAGCAATGCGCGGGATACGACGGTCTTGCCGACAGAGGTATCTGTACCAGTAACAAAGAAACGCTTAAGCATGACTCACTCCACCTCTTGGGTATGCTTCGAAAATATAAACCAGGTAAATAATTCAGTGGAGGAAGTCTACGGGATGCGTGCGCTACCCGGCTTGAGATAGCGCAATTTTTCGTACATCTGCGGAAAAGAGTTAACCCTGTAACAGGCGGATAAGCAGCGAGCCGTTATACATGGCATCTTTGACCAGCGCCGCACCTGCCATGGTGCCCTGGTTAGAGAATTGGGTGCTTTCCACCACAATATTCTTGCTGTAGGCGGGAAGCGACTGCTGATGGATACAGGCCGAGATCGCCGGAAAGAGGATCTCCGCCGCCTGGCTGAGCGGGGAGCCAATCAGGATTTTTTGCGGGTTAAAGAGGTTCACCATAATCGCCAGGATGCGGCCAACGTTGTTCCCCACCCCGGTAATAATATCCTTCGCCAGCAAATCTCCCTGACGCGCGGCGGCGCAGAGGGAATCGACCGTTAAGGGTTGTCCGTGCAGCGAGGAGCTCATGGACTGGCTGAGCCTGACCTGCGCCAGCTCCAGCACGCTTTCTACACTGGCAATGGTCTCCAGGCAGCCATGGTTCCCGCAGTAGCAGCGCTTCCCGTACGGGTCGACCTGAGTGTGCCCGATTTCCACCAGGCTGCTGCTCCCGGCGTGAAGAAGACGCCCGTCGGTGATGACACCCGCCCCAACGTTATGGTCGATCACCACCTGAATCACATCACGCGCACCGCGCGACGCGCCAAACAGGGCCTCCGCCATGGTCCAGGCACTGATGTCATGCTGAATATAGACCGGCACGCCGGTATGGTTTTTCAGCACCTCTCCCAGCGGCATCTCTTTGACATCGTCGTAAAACGGCATGCGGTGCACGATGCCGTTTTCGGTATCAATAATGCCCGGCATGGTGATAGCGATTGCCGTTAAGCGTTCCAGCCGCTGCTGATGGCGGATAAAGAAGTTATCGATATGGGAGACAATGGCATCGAGGAGCGATTGTTCCGCGTTGAGCGGCAGCTCAAGCCGATCCTCCACCACCAGTTTGCTGCTCAGATCGCGCAGCGCGAGGAAGATCTCCCCGCGACTGATGCGCAGTGACAGGTAATGCCATGCTTCCGTCTCAACCACCAGCCCGACCGCCGGACGGCCACGGCTGCCCGGCTCCTGAATTTCCGTCTCCTGGACCAGGTGCGCTTCCAGCATTTCACGGACAATCTTGGTGATACTGGCAGGTGCCAGCTGTGCCAGGCGCGAAAGATCGATACGCGAAACCGGACCAAGCTGATCAATCAGGCGGTATACCGCGCCAGCGTTGGTCTGCTTAATCTGATCAATGTGCCCTGGCTGACTATCAGCAACCACCTCGTACTCCCTTATTTTCGAGCTTCGAAATAAACTTTGGGCTATGGTGAAGCACTTCCATAGCTGTCGTCAAATATTTACTTAGCTCTGTGATTTACCGCACATTTTTATCCCTTTTCCCTACCGGTTTTGCCCACCTGAAGCGCTGATTAACTGCTGTTTGAAGCGCTGCGCGGCGTGGCTCTGTTCACGATGTTTTGACCAGACCAGCCACATCTCGGAAACGGCATCCTCTTCGGCGATGGGAACCCAGCGCATTTCGCGCAGTTGTACCCGTTTAAAGGAGGCCGGAAGAATAGAGACCCCCAGTCCGGCGGCGACCAGCCCAATAATGGTCATCGCCTCGCCCACCTCCTGGGTGATAACCGGAGCAAGATCGTAGCGACGCATCAGTCCCAGAATGTCGTCATACAGGCCCGTTCCGACCTGAGGATCAAAAAAGACAAAGGGTTCTTTTGCCAGCTCTGCCAGCGATACCGCCGGACGCGAGGCCAGCGGGTGGTCAAGGGGGATCATAGCCATCAGGGGTTCATGCAGAATCACCTGCCACGCCAGCGTGTCCGGCAGCTGCGTATTCCGCATCAACCCCAAATCCAGTGCGCCTTCATTCAGCGGTGCAATTTGCTCGCGGGTATTAATTTCGCACGTCTGAATATGCACATCCGGGAAATGGCGGCGGAATGAGGAAAGCGTCTGGGAGACGGCGCTGATAAAGGGCGCGGACGACGTAAACCCGATTCGCAGCTCACCGGCTTCTCCGAGGTAAAGCCGCTCTGCACGGGCGGCGGCGTCATCAACCATGCTCAGGATTTGTCGGCTGTCGGTCAGAAACTGCTTACCCGCCGCCGTCAGGCTCACGCTGCGGTTGGTGCGGGCCAGAAGGCGCGCGCCCACCTGCTGTTCGAGGATTTGAATCTGCTGGCTTAACGGGGGCTGAGAGATATTCAGCCGTGCCGCCGCGCGGCCAAAATGCAGCTCCTCAGCAACGGCGACAAAGTAGCGAAGATGACGCAGTTCGATATTCATATTTTTAAAGTATCATTTGAGATAATTAATATATTAGACAGAATATTTACATTTTCCTACCCTGATCGTGTGGTCATACCCGTCACCCGAAATCACGGGGATGTTTAAGCAAGGAAACTGTGTGAGTCGTACAACCTCCATTGATATCTCTCCGGCAAGCGATATCTATGATTTACCCGTAGCATCGCAGCCGGTTCAGTTCATTAAACGTGGTACTCCCCAATTTATGCGCGTTACCCTGGCGCTCTTTTCGGCCGGTCTGGCCACGTTTGCCCTGCTCTACTGCGTTCAGCCGATCCTCCCCGTTCTCTCCCATGAGTTTGGCGTATCGCCCGCCAGCAGCAGCGTTTCGCTCTCGATTTCAACCGCGATGCTGGCAATTGGCCTGCTCTTTACCGGCCCTTTGTCCGACGCCATTGGCCGTAAACCGGTGATGGTCACTGCCCTGATGCTGGCCTCGGTCTGTACGTTGCTCTCGACCATGATGACCAGCTGGCACGGCATTCTGGTGATGCGCGCGCTGATCGGGCTGTCGCTCAGCGGCGTGGCCGCGGTCGGGATGACCTATCTCAGCGAAGAGATCCATCCGAGCTTCGTTGCCTTTTCGATGGGGTTGTACATCAGCGGGAATTCAATTGGCGGCATGAGTGGGCGTCTGCTGAGCGGGGTCTTTACGGACTTCTTTAGCTGGCGTATTGCGCTGGCGGTTATCGGGTGTTTCGCGCTGGCATCTGCACTGATGTTCTGGAAAATCCTGCCGGAATCACGCCATTTCCGCCCGATTTCTCTGCGCCCGAAAACGCTGTTTATTAACTTCCGTTTGCACTGGCGTGATAAAGGGTTGCCGCGCCTGTTCCTGATGGGCTTCTTGCTGATGGGGTCATTCGTCACGTTGTTTAACTATATTGGCTATCGCCTGATGCTTTCGCCGTGGCATCTGAATCAGGCCATGGTCGGTTTGCTTTCTGTGGCTTATCTCACCGGCACGTGGAGTTCGCCGAAAGCCGGGGCGATGACCGCACGCTTCGGCCGCGGGCCGGTCATGCTGGTCTTCACAGCGGTAATGCTGCTCGGCCTGCTGTTGACGCTCTTCTCCTCACTGTGGCTGATTTTTGCCGGGATGCTGCTCTTCTCCGCCGGGTTCTTCGCCGCGCACTCGGTCGCCAGCAGCTGGATTGGCCCGCGCGCGCGTCGAGCCAAAGGACAGGCATCGTCGCTGTACCTGTTTAGCTATTACCTGGGATCCAGCATCGCCGGGACGCTGGGGGGCGTGTTCTGGCATCACTACGGCTGGAACGGCGTGGGCGGGTTTATCGCCCTGATGCTTTGTGCCGCGCTGCTGGTGGGGGCAAGTCTTCATCAACGGTTGAGATAATAAACGTGCGGGCTGATGTCCGGTAAGACGCACGAGCGACCTAAACGGCACCAGCGTACTGGTGCCGTTTATCGTTCAGGAATCCCAGGCCTGCTCTATCTTACCAGCTTCAAACTGCGGAGGCGGTTTTCGGAAACGGCGCGTTAGCCATGTCAGGTAAAGGATCCCCAGTGCCGCCCAGATGAGGCCAAGCGTCAGGGACGTCGCTTCGAGGTTTATCCACAGCACGCTGACCGTTACCGCCCCAATAAGCGGCAGCAGGAGATAGTGGAAACGATCTTTCCACGTTTTGTTCAGCCCCTTACGCCGCCAGAAATGGTTGTACACCGAGAGGTTAACAAACGTAAACGCCACCAGTGCGCCAAAGTTGATCAGCGCCGTTGCGGTCACGAGGTCAAAGTACAGCGCCGACAGGGCCACTATCCCCACCATAATGACGTTCAGGGCCGGAGTACGCCATTTCGGATGCACATAACCAAACACCCGCTCCGGAAAGACGTTGTCACGCCCCATCACATACAATAACCGCGAGACGCTGGCGTGCGAGGCCAGACCCGAAGCCAGCGTATTGACAAAGGTGGTACATAAAAACACCGACTGGAAGAGCTTACCGCCCACGTACAGTGCGATTTCCGGCAGCGCGGCATCCGGGTTCTTGAAGCGCGCGATGGTTGGGAAAAAGAGCTGCATGAAGAACGAGGCAATAATGAATATCAGCCCGCCGTACAGCGCGGTCAGGAAAATGGCTTTGGGAATGACCCGTGCCGCGTTTGGCGTCTCTTCCGAAAGCGTGGTAACCGCATCAAAGCCGAGGAAAGAGAAGCAGACGATGGTCGCGCCGGTAATAATAGGGATCAGATGTGCGTTCTCGCTGATAAACGGCTGCAGCGACCAGACGGTGCCGACCCCTTCTCCCTTGTGCAAGCCATGCACCACGAGGATGACAAACACCACCATAATCGCGACCTGCACCAGCACAAACAGGGTATTAAAGTTGGCGACCAGGTTAACACTCTTCAGATTCGCCAGCGTCAGGATCGTCACAAACCCCACCACCCAGACCCACGGCGGGACCTCAGGGAACATCGCGGAAAGGTAGATCTTCGCCAGCAGCACGTTGATCATCGGCAGGAAGAGATAGTCCAGCAACGATGACCAGCCGACCATAAAGCCCACGTGGGGTCCAATCGATTTCTGCGTGTAGGTATACGCGGAGCCCGCTTCCGGGAACTGCCGTACCAGTTTACCGTAGCTGATGGCGGTAAACATGACGCCAGCCAGCGCCAGGAGATACGAGGCGGGCACGTGGCCGTTGCTGATACCGGACACAATACCGAAGGTATCAAACACGGTCATGGGGGTGAGGTAAGCCAGCCCCATCATCACCACCTGCCAGAGCTTAAGAGAACTGCGCAGTCGGGTTCTGCCGGCCATGCCCGGCGCGTCAAGAGACGTGTTAGTCGCCATACACCGTCCCCCCCATGCTTACCGTGGTTTGCAATCGCGTTGACCTTAACGCAAACCTGCTTAGCAAAGGGGGAAGTTGTGAAGAACAAACGCGACCGTACCAGCGCACCGTCTCTGGCTCGCATTCACCATGGAAGCCTGACTGGCCCCCTTCGCCCTGCGGATAGTTGAACATCTGCATCATTTCCTACCTCGTCACACAGTGTCGTTAAGAAAGTCCCTGTGCCGCCTGCGCTCCATAACGCGACTCCCGGGAGATAGCTGGCGTGCCAGCGAACAGTTCGGCCAGGCTCCGCGCAGGCCGTATGGTGATACGTATGAGATGAAACAAAGCGGCCCCTTACCGGGGCGCGTTATCAGGCGTTTTTCAGCATCCACTCGATTTCTGTTTCGGTAATCAGGCGTTCAAACTGCAGTAATTCATCATTTTTGCAGGCGTGATACACGTGGCAGAAACGCTCGCCCAGCCGCTCGCGAAGGCGATCGTTTTGCATAAACTCCCACAGCGCATCACTCTGACGAATCGGGAACGGCAGTCCGTCCTGCTCCAGACCATTGCCTTCAACCTCTTCCTGCAGCGGTAAATCGTTATCCAGCCCGTGCAGAATGCCGGCAAAAATCGCCGCCATCACCAGATACGGATTCGCGTCTGCCCCTGCCACCCGGTATTCGACTCGATGGTTATGGCGATCGCCGCAGGGAATACGCAGGGCTACCGTGCGGTTGTTGTGTCCCCATGACGCCTGCGTCGGCACATACATTCCCGGCTGGAAACGGCGGTACGAGTTGACGTTCGGTGCCAGCAGCGCCATGGACGCTGGCATCAGATCGATCATCCCGGCCAGCGCGCGTTTCAGCAGCGCGGAATCCTCGCCGCTGGCGTCCGCGAGCACGTTTTCGCCTCTGTTGTTTTGCATACTGATGTGGATATGCATCCCGCTGCCCGCATGCTCTTCATACGGCTTCGCCATAAACGTGGCGTGCATCTTATGTTTTTCTGCCATCTGCCTGACGAGACGTTTTAGCGCCAGCGCATCATCACAGGCATCCAGCACGTTTTCCGTATGGTGCAGGTTAATTTCAAACTGACCCGGCGAGGCCTCAGCCACTGCGCCATCGGCGGGGATCAACTGCAGCTGCGCCAGCTCATCAATATCGTTCAGCACGTCAGCAAAGTGGTTGAGATTATCAACCGAGTAGACCTGGCTTTGCGTGTTACGCACGTCGGTGCCCGGCGCGCAGGGTGGCTGAAGATAACCGTCGGCATCGCGATTCCGATCAAGTAAATAGAACTCCAGCTCTACCGCTACCACGGGGAACAGACCGCGCTGGCGCAACTGCTGCCAGAGCCGGTTGAGTACGTTCCGCGGCTCAACGTCAAAGGGAGCGCCATCTTCATCGACCATTGTGAGCTGCACCTGACCAATGTATTCCGGGTCCGCGGCGGACGGTGTCAGTGTGCCCGGCACCGGCACACAAACACAGTCAGGCTCGCCGAGCTCCTGCCCCAGGCCCGCTTCTTCCACCACGTTACCCAGAATATCCATGGCGAACACCGACGCCGGGAAATAGCAGCCTTTTTCGAGTTTGTTCAGTCCGGCAACCGGAATACGTTTACCGCGAAAACAGCCGTTCAAATCGGTCAGGAGGACATCAATAAACTGGGTGTTCGGATACTGTTCTAAATAGCGCTTCACCTCCTGCGTAAAGGCGCTGCCCCGCCTCTCATCCGTGTAGTGAACAAAGTTCTCAACTTCTACGATATTGGTTTCCATGATTTACCACCGTTTTTGGGATTTGCGTTCGCTGCTCAGGACTGTCAAATATAATGTCCACCCTATCGAATCTGTATGCAAATAAATTGTTTGTCAAATGTTAAATTAAGTTTGCAAAAGGCAGATCTCGTTGCTAGATTGAGAAAATATTGAACGAAAAGGCCGTTTTACAGGTGAAACTGGCCTAAATTTAGTCCACTTTGTGAGGGCGATCATGGAAAATATAATGAACAAGCCAGTCATTGGCGTGGTGATGTGCAGAAACAGGCTTAAGGGTCATGAGACCCAGACCCTGCAAGAAAAGTACCTGAATGCCATTATCAATGCGGGGGGCTTACCCATTGCCTTACCGCATGCGCTGGCAGAGCCAGAGTTGCTTACCACTCTGCTGCCAACCCTGGACGGGATTTACCTGCCGGGCAGCCCAAGTAATGTGCAGCCGCACCTTTATGGTGAAAACGGCGATGAGCCTGACGCCGATCCCGGGCGTGATCTTCTGAGTATGGCGCTGATTGCCGCCGCGCTCGAAAGGCGCATCCCCATTTTCGCCATCTGCCGGGGGCTGCAGGAACTGGTTGTTGCGACGGGAGGGACGCTGTATCGTCGCCTGTTCGAGCAGAATGACCTGCTTGAGCACCGGGAAGATCCTGAACTGCCGGTTGAGCTACAATACGCCCCGTCTCATGAAGTTCAGGTTCAGGAGGGAGGACTGCTGTCTCAATTAATACCAGGCTGTAACACATTTTGGGTAAACTCGTTACACGGGCAAGGTGCACGAACGTTAGGACCACGGCTTCGCGTGGAGGCCCGCTCGACGGACGGGCTGGTTGAAGCGGTCAGCGTGCATGACCATCCTTTTGCCCTCGGCGTGCAATGGCACCCCGAATGGAACAGCAGCGAGTACGCCCTGTCACGTATGTTGTTTGAAGGTTTTATCACCGCCTGTCAAAGCCACATTGCCGAGAAGCAACGACTTTGACCACTACCGTAAAGGAAATGCAACTATGAGCGATGACGGACTGGCGCCAGGGAAACGTCTGTCTGAGATCCGCCAGCAACTGGGTCTCTCGCAGCGGCGTGCCGCCGAACTGTCTGGGTTAACACACAGTGCCATCAGCACCATCGAGCAGGATAAAGTCAGTCCTGCCATCAGTACGCTTCAGAAGCTGCTGAAAGTCTATGGGCTGTCGCTCTCGGAATTCTTTTCGGAACCGGAAAAACCTGATGAACCGCAGGTGGTTATTAATCAGGAAGACCTTATCGAAATAGGCAGTCAGGGGGTTTCGATGAAGCTGGTTCACAACGGAAATCCGAACCGTACGCTGGCGATGATTTTTGAAACTTACCAGCCTGGAACCACGACCGGAGAGAGGATAAAACATCAGGGTGAGGAGATCGGTACGATACTGGAAGGTGAAATTGTGCTGACCATTAATGGCCAGCCTTATCACCTGGTTGCGGGGCAAAGCTATGCCATTAATACCGGCATACCGCACAGCTTCAGCAATACCTCGGCAGGCATCTGCCGCATTATCAGTGCCCACACCCCCACCACGTTCTGATGACCACTCAGCCCCGGCGTAAAGACTTACGCCGGGGCAAATAAAAACGATCAATGTCGGCATTTTACGGGTTAATCCCCGGGATGCCTCACGGCTTCGTATTGCCTGAAACGGCCATGCCTTTATTTATCTGATTGCGAAAGAAAGGAGTGAATATGCATTTTCAGCACCTGACTTACTGGCAGGATAAAGCAAAAAACAGTGCCATTGAGACCCGGTTATTTATTAACGGTGCCTATTGTGACGCCGCCGATAAGGCCACGTTTGACACCGTCAACCCCGCAACCCGTCAGACGCTGGCGAATGTGGCCCGGGGCAAGCAGGCGGACGTAGACCTCGCGGTTCAGGCTGCGCGTGAGGTATTTGACCGTGGCGACTGGTCGCAGGCGTCACCGGCGCAGCGCAAATACGTTCTCAATAAGTTCGCCGATTTGATGGAACGCCACGGCGAAGAGCTGGCCTTACTGGAAACCCTGGACACCGGTAAACCCATCCGCCACAGTCTGCGCGACGATATTCCCGGCGCGGCGCGCGCCATTCGCTGGTACGCCGAAGCGGCGGATAAAGTCTACGGCGAAGTGGCGCCTACGGGGCCGGACGCGCTGGCGATGATTGTGCGCGAGCCGATCGGGGTTGTCGCCGCCATCGTCCCATGGAACTTCCCGCTGCTGCTGGCCTGCTGGAAGCTGGGCCCGGCGCTGATCGCGGGCAATAGCGTGGTATTGAAACCGTCCGAAAAATCGCCTCTCACCGCCCTTCGGCTGGCCGGGCTGGCGAAAGAGGCGGGCCTGCCGGACGGCGTGCTGAATGTGATAAGCGGTTACGGCCACGAAGCGGGCCAGGCACTGGCCCTGCATCCGGACGTTGAGGTGCTGACGTTTACCGGCTCTACCCGTACCGGCAAACAGCTGTTGAAGGACGCAGGCGAAAGCAACATGAAGCGCGTCTGGCTGGAGGCTGGCGGCAAGAGCGCCAACATTGTCTTTGCCGACTGTCCGGACCTGGACAAGGCCGTGAGCGCGACCGCCGCCGGGATTTTTTATAACCAGGGGCAAGTGTGTATCGCCGGGACCCGCCTGCTGCTTGAGGAGAGCATCGCCGATGACTTTCTGGCAAAGCTGAAAGCGCAGGCCCGCCACTGGCAGCCGGGCGATCCGCTCGATCCCGACAGCACGATGGGAATGCTCATCGACGCCGCGCACGCCGATACCGTTCACACGTTTATTCGCGAGGGCGCCCGGAAAGGTACGCTGCTGCTGGACGGGCGGGCACAATCCTGGCCTTCTGCGGTAGGTCCAACCATTTTTGTCGACATCGACCCTACCTCCCCGCTGTGCCGGGAAGAGATTTTCGGGCCTGTTCTGGTCGTCACCCGTTTTAAAACCGAAGAGGAAGCCTTAACGCTGGCCAACGACAGTGAATATGGGCTTGGCGCGGCGGTATGGACCCGCGACCTCTCCCGCGCACACCGCATGAGCCGTCGCCTGAAAGCAGGCTCGGTCTTCGTCAATAACTATAACGACGGGGATATGACCGTACCGTTTGGTGGCTATAAGCAGAGCGGCAACGGCCGCGATAAGTCTCTGCACGCGCTGGAAAAATTTACCGAACTTAAAACCATCTGGATTGCTCTGGAGCCTCAATCATGACCGAACATACCACCAGCTATTATGCGGCCAGCGCGAACGCGTACGAACCATTCCCGACGCTTAGCGAATCAATCAGCTGTGACGTGTGCGTGGTAGGCGGCGGCTATACCGGCCTATCCTCCGCACTGCATCTCGCTGAAATGGGCTACGACGTGGTGCTCCTTGAAGGGGCGCGCATCGGCTTCGGTGCCAGCGGACGCAACGGCGGCCAGCTGGTTAACTCCTACAGCCGCGATATCGACGTGATTGAGAAAAACTATGGCCCCGATGCTGCCAAAGTCCTCGGGAGCATGATGTTTGAAGGCGGGGAAATCATCCGGGAGCGTATTCAGCGCTATCAGATCCAGTGCGACTATCGTCCCGGCGGGCTGTTTGTTGCCCTGAACCATAAGCAGCTGGAGACGCTGGAAGAGCAAAAAGCCAACTGGGAACGCTACGGCAACACGCAGCTGGAGTTGCTGGATGCCAGCGCGATCCGCCGGGAAGTCGACAGCGAACGCTATACCGGCGCGCTGCTGGACCGCAGCGGGGGACATATTCATCCGCTCAACCTGGCGATCGGCGAAGCGGACGCCATTCGCCTTAACGGCGGGCGGGTGTATGAACAATCCCCGGTGACCGCCATTCAGCACACCAGCCCGGCCGTGGTAAGCACGCAGCATGGTCAGGTGACGGCCCGCTATGTGATCGTCGCCGGAAATGCCTATCTGGGCGATAAGGTCGAACCAGAACTGGCAAAACGCAGCATGCCCTGCGGCACCCAGGTGGTGACCACCGCCCCACTGCCGGAAGAGGTCGTCCGCACGCTAATCCCCAATAACTACTGTGTTGAAGATTGCAACTACCTGCTGGACTACTACCGTCTCACCGCCGACAACCGCCTGCTGTACGGCGGTGGCGTAGTCTATGGCGCGCGCGATCCGGACGATGTCGAGCGTCTGGTGATGCCAAAGCTGTTGAAAACCTTCCCTCAGCTGGCAGGGGTCAAAATCGACTACCGCTGGACGGGCAACTTCCTGCTAACCCTGTCGCGCATGCCGCAGTTTGGTCGTCTGGATAAAAACATCTACTACATGCAGGGCTACAGCGGCCACGGCGTGACCTGCACGCACCTGGCCGGACGGCTGATTTCGGAACTGCTGCGCGGTGACGCAGAGCGCTTTGATGCGTTTGCCAACCTCCCGCACTACCCCTTCCCGGGCGGTCGCAGCCTGCGGATTCCATTTACGGCGATGGGCGCGGCGTATTACAGCCTGCGCGATCGTCTTGGCGTTTGATCATTTCGACAAAAGGGTATCTGACATGAGTAACCAGGAATTTCATCAGCGCAGACTTTCGGCCACCCCGCGCGGCGTAGGCGTAATGTGTAATTTCTTTGCCCGCACGGCGGAGAATGCTACGCTTACCGACGTGGAAGGCAATGACTATATTGATTTCGCCGCCGGGATCGCGGTACTGAATACCGGCCATCGTCATCCTGAAATGGTGGCCGCCGTGGAAAAACAGCTGCACCAGTTCACCCACACGGCCTACCAGATTGTGCCATATGAAAGTTACGTTTCCCTGGCCGAAAAACTTAACGAGCTGGCCCCGGTACAGGGCCCGGCTAAAACCGCGTTCTTCACGACGGGCGCGGAAGCGGTGGAAAATGCCATTAAAATCGCCCGGGCCCACACCGGCAGGCCTGGCGTGATTGCCTTCGGGGGAGGCTTTCACGGCCGAACCTATATGACCATGGCGTTAACCGGCAAGGTCGCGCCTTATAAGCTGGGATTTGGCCCCTTCCCCGGGTCGGTTTATCACGTACCCTATCCCTCCGAGCTGCACGGCATCACGACGCAGGATGCCATCACGGCGATAGAGCGCCTGTTCAAAGCCGATATTGAGGCGAAACAGGTAGCGGCGATTATTTTTGAACCCATTCAGGGTGAAGGCGGATTCAACGTCGCGCCGCCAGAGCTGGTGGCCGTCATCCGCCGCATCTGTGATGAGCACGGGATCGTGATGATTGCCGATGAAGTGCAGAGCGGTTTCGCCCGTACCGGTAAGCTGTTTGCCATGGACCACTACGCTGACAAGCCTGACCTGATGACGATGGCCAAAAGCCTGGCAGGCGGAATGCCGCTGTCCGGCGTGGTGGGCCGCGCTGAGATCATGGATGCACCAGCCCCCGGTGGACTCGGGGGAACCTATGCAGGCAATCCGCTTGCGGTGGCCGCCGCGCACGCGGTGCTGAATATTATCGACAACGAGTCACTGTGCGCGCGCGCCTGTCACCTGGGCGATCGACTGAGCGCCACGCTGGAGGAGATTCAGGGTACCTTCCCTGCGCTCGTGGCGATTAGAGGAAGAGGATCGATGATTGCGGCAGAGTTTTTTGATCCCGAGAGCCGTGAACCCTCGGCCGCCATCGCGCAGGCGATTCAGCAAAAGGCACTTTCCCGGGGCCTGCTGTTACTGATCTGTGGCCAGTACGGAAACGTGATCCGCTTCCTTTATCCGTTGACCATTCCGGATGCCCAGTTCACCCAGGCGCTGGCGATCCTGCAACAGGTTATGCGTGAAAAGGCATAAGTGCCCACTGAGAACCGTCTCCCGGACTTCCGGAAGACGGTTTCCACGGAGGAAATGTTGGGGAATTTGGCCTGTTTCATTGTATGCTCCCTGAAACACATCCCTGGCAAGAGGAAATAAGAATTGCAAAATCCATCCGCCTATCAGTCACTTGTGAAAACCTTCCAGCGCCTCTCCCGCTTCTCGCATCTCTCCTCCATCGCCAGCTGGGACATGTTTACCATGATGCCGCCCGGCGGCAGTGCCGCGCGCGGTGAAGCGCTGGCGGAAATGAGCGTCCTGCAGCACCAGCTCCTTACCGATAAAAGAGTGGGCGAATGGCTGACCGCAGCGGCAGAGGAAGAGCTGAATGACGTCGAACAGGCTAACCTGCGTGAAATGACGCGCCACTACCAGCAGGCGACCCTGCTGCCGGAATCGCTGGTTGAAGCCAAATCGCTGGCGGGCAGCAAGTGTGAGCACGCCTGGCGTACACAGCGCCCCGCTAACGACTGGCAGGGTTTTTCCGCCAATCTTAAAGACGTCGTCAAACTCAGCCGTGAAGAAGCCCGCCTTCGCGCAGAGGCCAAAGGCTGTACCCCGTACGATGCCCTGCTGGATATTTTCGAACCGGACATGACCAGCGCGCGCCTGGACGTGCTGTTTGGTGATATGAAAACCTGGCTGCCGGACCTGCTGGCGAACGTGGTGGAAAAACAGGCTCAGCGGTCGTTCGTCCCGCCACAAGGCCCTTTCCCGACGGCTACCCAGCGTGAACTCGGACTGGAAGCCATGAAGATGCTCGGCTTCGATTTTAACGGCGGTCGTCTGGACGTCAGTGCCCACCCGTTCTGCGGCGGCGTGCCGGAAGATGTGCGTATCACCACGCGCTATGACGAGGACGAGCTGCTCAGCGCGCTGTTTGGCGTGATCCACGAAACCGGACACGCGCGCTACGAGCAAAACCTGCCGCGAGCCTGGGCAGGACAACCCGTGGCGCTGGCGCGTTCAACCGCCATCCACGAATCTCAGAGCCTGTTTTTTGAAATGCAGCTGGGACGCAGCAAGGCTTTCCTGAAGCATCTGCTCCCTGCCGTTCACGCCCGCTTTGGTAGCCAGGCCGCCTTCAGCGAAGAGAACTTTATCGCCTGGAACCAGCGCGTGAAGCCAGGTTACATCCGCGTTGATGCAGACGAAGTGAGCTACCCGGCCCACGTGGTGCTGCGCTATGAAATTGAGCGTGCGCTGATTAACGGCGAGATCGAGGTGGACGATATTCCCGCCCTGTGGGATGAAAAAATGCAGGCCTGGCTCGGGTTATCAACCAAAGACAACTATCGCAACGGCTGTATGCAGGATATCCACTGGACCGACGGTGGGTTTGGTTATTTCCCGTCATACACGCTGGGCGCTATGTATGCTGCACAGTTGTTCCATGCCGCAAAAACCGCCCTGCCGGGGCTACAGGCCTCTATCGCCGAGGGCGATTTTTCGGCCCTGTTTGAGTGGCTGCGTCAGAACATCTGGCAGCACGGCAGCCGCTTCAGCACGTCGCAATTAATCACCCAGGCGACGGGCGAAGATCTGAATATCCGCTACTTCCGCGAACATCTCACCTCGCGCTATTTGTAATAACAACGCCGGGGAGGCTCCCCCGGCGTTGTACATATGGTTACACGCCGATACCAATCACTCACGGAAACCTCGAATTTACAGGGATATAGTTATTTCAACGGCCCCGCAGTGGGGTTAAATGAAAAACCAAATTCGAGGGTATGAACATGAAAAAAGTATTAGCTCTGGTTGTTGCCGCTGCTATGGGTCTGTCTTCTGCTGCGTTTGCTGCTGAAACCACTGCTGCACCAGCGGCCGCTGCGCCAACTGCAACGACCACTGCTGCGCCAGCAAAAACTGTACATCATAAAAAACACCACAAAGCCGCTAAACCTGCTGCAGAGCAGAAAGCGCAGGCCGCTAAAAAGCACCACAAAAAAGCCGCTAAACCTGCTGTAGAGCAGAAAGCCCAGGCCGCTAAAAAGCACCATAAAAAAGCCGCTAAACCTGCTGTAGAGCAGAAAGCCCAGGCCGCTAAAAAGCATCACAAAAAAGCAGTAAAACACGAAGCTGCTAAACCAGCTGCTCAGCCAGCTGCGTAAGGTACAAGCTTAACCGTGCCCTTCGGGGCACGTTGGTAAACCGGCGCTGAACCGGAAAAGGTTCTGCGCCGTTTTTTTATCCGGAGGGCGTATGCTGCGACGCTATCGGTTTGAGCTCATTCTGTTCCTGCTTATTTTATGCGCGCTCATCGCAAGCCATTTTTATCTTTCCTGATTGTAGCACGCTGATTTTACTCCCACTTTCGTGCTGTCCCGTCTATAGTATTTTCATAGGGTTCACTTTTAATAATCATAATTACCCCCACCAGAGTGTGATATGCGTAAATCTGTTGTGTTGTTGCTGGGAACGTTTGGTCTTTTTTCTGGATTTTCACAGGCGGATGATGGCGGCGATGACGCCATTAGCGCGAAAGAGCTTAAGACGCTTTTTTTCGGTCATGACGATCGTACTCGCGTCACCGACCCAACACAGGCCCCCTGGGATGCTATTGGACAACTGGAAACCGCCAGCGGCAACCTGTGCACCGCGACGTTGATCACCCCGCAATTAGCCCTGACGGCAGGCCACTGCCTGTTGACGCCCCCTAACGGAAAGCCAGACAAAGCGGTAGCCTTACGGTTTGTGTCGCAAAAAGGTGTCTGGCGCTATGAAATCCACGGCATCGAAGGCCGGGTTGATCCTTCTCTGGGTAAACGACTGAAACCGGATGGTGATGGCTGGATAGTGCCGCCCGCGGCAGCGTCATGGGATTTTGGCCTGATCATTCTGCGCTACCCGCCTTCGGGCATTACGCCACTGCCGTTATTCGACGGGGATAAAGCGGCGCTCACCGCCGCGCTGAAAGCCGCCGACCGTAAAGTCACGCAGTCAGGCTACCCGGTCGATCATCTGGATGCGCTTTACACCCATACCGACTGTGTTGTAACGGGCTGGGCACAAACCAGCGTGCTGTCGCACCAGTGCGATACGTTACCGGGTGACAGCGGTTCGCCGTTGATGCTGAAAACCGATAACGGCTGGCAATTGATTGGTGTTCAAAGCTCCGCTCCGGCGGCGAAAGACCGATGGCGAGCCGATAACCGGGCGTTATCCGTCACCGGTTTTCGCGATAAGCTGGAAGCGCTGGCTCAGGAGTAAGCCAGCGCGGCTGCGGGTAAAAAGGGTTACCGGGTTATCAGGCGAGTTTTATCATGACCATACCCGCCAGCAGCAATATCAGTCCTATCCAGCCTTTGTTATTTAACCGCTGGCCGAACAGTACCCAACCGGCGGCAAGGGTGGCGGCGATACCAAAACCGCCCCACAGCGCATAGGCCACCGAAAGATCGATACCTTTGACCGCCTGCGACAGGGCGCTGAACGCCCCCAGAACCGCGGCTATCGACATCAGGCCATAGACTTTACGACGGAAACCGTCGGAGAATTTCAGCAGAACGTTGGCGAAAATTTCCAGCACGATGGCGAAACCCAGCCAGGCCGCATGAACCCATTCAAACTGTTGCATGGTTCTGCTCCTTCTGCTGTTTGGTCGGTTTACGGGTACCTGATTTAATCAGCACAATACCCGCGACCAGCGTCGTTAACCCGGCGACTTTCATTGTTGTTAATGTTTCGTCAAATATCAGGACGCTGAAGAGTGTAATCAATAAAATACCGATCCCTTCCCACAGCGCATACGCCACACCCAGCGCAATTTTTTTCACCGCAAATGAGAGGAAAATATAGGAAAGTGAAATCATCACCAACATTAAAATAAAACCGGTATTGCCATCGCTGACGCTCGCCCACTTCATCGACAGCGTGCCGGTAATCTCAGCGATAATAGCCAGAGCGAGTAAAATCCAGTAAAACATGTTTTTCTCCTGCTTGAGAATATAATCCATCGTGGCCCGCCGCATGCGGCAAACCAAAAAAAATATGAAATTAAATCAGACAGCTAAGCGCGTAGCGCCAGCTCAGGCAGAAGAGATAACTATAGGGCGGTGCGCCAGTGTTGCTCACCAGCAACCAGGCAGAAGGAGGTGGAAAATACAGCGGTGTTGTTTGAAGAATACGTCCTGAACACATTGTCCATAAAATTACAATTATCCGCGTTGTTGCTTCTCGTCTTTGCGGATGAAAATTGTCCTCGGTAGTTAAACACGCTAAATTTGTACCATAAGCCAGGATTTTACTCAAAGTCTTTGCAATTCTTTACCCACACCGTTTGATTTTGGTTAGTTTATTGCAACGCGTTTCACCTTTATTATAAATAAAAAGCGTATTTCGGAGTCACCATGGCTAAACCCATTATTACCCTGAACGGGTTAAAAATTGTCATCATGCTGGGCATGCTGGTGATCATACTGACGGGCGTGCGATTTGCAGCCGACATCATCGTGCCCTTTATTCTGGCGCTGTTTATTGCGGTGATCCTTAACCCGCTGGTACGGCGCATGACGCGGCTACGCATCCCGCGCGTGCTGGCGATTACCCTGCTCATCAGCGTGATTATTGTTGCCATGGTATTACTGGTTGCCTATCTCGGCACCTCGCTGAATGAACTGGCGCGCACGTTACCGAAGTACCGATCGTCGCTGGCGATACCGCTGCTGCAGCTTGAACCCTGGCTGCAACGCGCAGGTATTGAAGTCTCGGTTGAGGAACTCCTTAAATATATCGACCCCAATGCGGCCATGACGATCGTCACCAGCCTGCTGGCGCAGCTTTCGAATGCCATGACCTCCATTTTTCTGCTGTTTTTAACGGTGGTGTTTATGCTGCTGGAGGTGCCTCAACTGCCGGCAAAGCTGCAGCAGATAATGGTCCGTCCGGTTGAGGGCATGGGGGCGATTCAACGCGCGCTGGACAGCGTCTCACGCTATCTGGTGCTGAAAACCGCCATTAGCCTGGTTACGGGTGGTGTCGTCTGGGTGATGCTGCTGGCGCTGGACGTCCGCTTCGCGTTCGTCTGGGGATTACTGGCCTTCGCGCTCAACTACATTCCCAACATCGGTTCCGTGCTGGCAGCGATCCCCCCTATCCTTCAGGTGCTGGTTTTCAGCGGGCTGTATGATGCGCTGGTTCTGCTGGCCGGATATCTGGCCATTAACCTGCTGTTCGGCAATATTCTTGAGCCACGGATGATGGGACGCGGGCTGGGGCTATCCACATTGGTCGTCTTTTTGTCTTTGATTTTCTGGGGTTGGCTGCTCGGTCCCGTCGGTATGCTGCTCTCCGTTCCGCTGACCATCATTGTGAAGATTGGTCTGGAACAGACCGAGGGCGGACAAAGCATCGCCGTGCTGCTGAGCGATATGAGCCAGAAATAGCGCTGACAGGAGGAATGTATAGATCCTCCTGTCTTCGCGATAAGCGCCCGAATAGTTACAAATGAAGATTCACGCCACGTGCGGCGACGGGGCTTATCCCAGCGCGTCGACTACTCGCGCCAGCCCATTGCCGGTGCGACATGTTTGAGAATGGACTCAATCACATGCGCATTGTAATCCACACCGAGCTGGTTCGGTACGGTCAACAATAACGTATCCGCTTCAGCAATCGCCTCGTCTTTTTTCAGCTGTTCGATAAGCTTGTCCGGCTCCGCCGCATAGCTGCGTCCGAAGATCGCGCGCGTTTTCTCGTCAAGATACCCCACGCTATCGCTGTCGTTGCGGCTGGCACCGAAGTACATCCGGTCACGGTCGTCCATCAGGGCAAAAATACTGCGGCTGACCGACACGCGCGGCTCACGCGTATGCCCTGCCTCTTTCCACGCCTGGCGGTACGCGCGGATCTGTTTTGCCTGCTGAATATGGAACGGCTCACCGGTTTCATCGTCTTTCAGCGTAGAACTTTGCAGATTCATGCCGAGCTTAGCGGCCCATACAGCGGTCGCATTCGAACCGGCGCCCCACCAGATACGCTCGCGCAGCCCTTCGGAATAGGGTTCCAGTCGCAGCAGCCCCGGTGGATTCGGAAACATCGGCTGTGGATTCGGCTTTGCAAATCCTTCGCCGCGCAGAACCTCAAGCAGCACCTCGGTATGACGGCGTGCCATATCTGATTCGTTTTCACCTTCCTGCGGGACATAGCCGAAATGACGCCAGCCATCAATGACCTGCTCCGGGGAGCCCCGGCTGATGCCAAGCTGCAAACGACCGCCGGAAATCAGATCCGCCGCACCGGCATCCTCGGCCATGTACATCGGGTTTTCATAGCGCATATCAATCACGCCAGTACCGATCTCGATGGTTTTCGTTTTGGCCCCAATTGCGGCCAGCAGAGGGAACGGAGAGCTCAGCTGACGAGCAAAGTGGTGCACGCGAAAATAGGCGCCGTCCGCCCCCAGCTCTTCGGCCGCTACGGCCAGGTCGATGGACTGCAGCAGGGTGTCTGCTGCCGAGCGCGTGCCGGACTGCGGAGAAGGCGTCCAGTGACCAAACGATAAAAAGCCGATCTTTTTCATAATCCTGTGTCCTGATAATGCGTTGCGTTCTTCCTACTGTACGCATTACCTGTGGAGAATAAATGGCGTTTCTTTAACGGAATGATTCAAATAAATTGATTGAATTTTTTTCAGGTCCGTCGGGTGAAAAACGGCTGGTTATCGGTTTGATTTAACGTTACATCTCTATATCAGGACTTTTACATCGGACAGAAAATGAAAAGACGCTATGTTGTTGCGGATGTTTTTACTGACACTCCGTTTCTGGGTAACCCTGTTGCCGTCGTACTCGATGCTCAAGGCATGAACAAAGCACAAATGCAGCAGGTCGCCGTTGAATTTGGCTACAGCGAAACCACGTTCGTTTTGCCGCCAGACACCCCTTCCCATACAGCACGCGTGCGAATCTTTACGCCCTCGCGCGAGATCCCCTTCGCCGGGCACCCTAATGTTGGAACGGCTTACGTGCTTGCCCATTACGCCGCGATGAATCATCAGCGCCTGCCTGATACGCTACACTTCGAGGAAATAGCCGGTGTGGTGCCCGTTCGCCTGTTGCGCGACAACGATACGGTCACTGGCGCAGAACTCCTGGTGCCTGAGGCACTCTCGTGCCGCTCTGAAGTCAGCCCGGAAAGCGTGGCTGCCTGCTTATCCCTGAACACGGAAGATATCCGTACCGAGGTACATAGGCCTGTGGTCGCGTCGGTAGGTCTGCCCTTTCTGATAGCCGAGCTGGCTTCTCGTGAGGCGCTTCGTCGATGCGTGCCGAATTTACAGGGTTTTCGCGCGACTTTACCGCTGGATGGCGCCGTTTCCCTCTACGCCTACACCCTGGATACGAATGCTGATGAACCTCATGATGTGCAGGCCCGCATGTTTACTCCCCGCATGACAGAAGATCCTGCCACAGGCAGCGCGACTGCCGCTGCGACAGCGCTGCTGGCGTTGCACCGTAATAAAACGACGCTTAATCTTAACGTCAGTCAGGGCGTTGATATGGGACGAGCAAGCGTGCTGTTCGCGGGATACGATGCCTCGTCGGGAGAGGCGGTGGTTCGCGTTGGCGGAAATTGCGTGATGACGCTTGAAGGCACATTCTCGCTCTAGCGGAGGAAGGTCCTGTACATTTACCGTGCCTGATGGGATATATTGGCACACTATTTTTATCACAGGTAAAACCAGCAATGGCTCTGATCCCCAAAAACTACGCGAGACTTGAAAGTGGCTATCGCGAAAAAGCGTTAAAAATCTATCCCTGGGTATGCGGACGCTGCTCGCGTGAGTTTGTCTATTCCAATCTGCGCGAACTGACGGTTCACCACATCGATCACGACCATACCAACAACCCGGAAGATGGCAGTAACTGGGAGCTGTTGTGCCTGTTTTGCCACGATCACGAACATTCGAAATACACCGAAGCGGATCAGTACGGTACCACCGTGGTCGCCGGGGAAGACGCGCAAAAAGACGTGGGCGTCGCCACGTTTAACCCGTTTGCCGATTTAAAAGCGATGATGAACAAGAAGAAGTAATGCTTCAACCGCGGTGCGTGAGGCTCAGGGGGCACAGGCCCCCTTCTGCTTTACGCCGCGATCAACGCAAAACGCTCTTTCAGAATACGGGGGATGTCGTCCCCCGCCAGCTGCCGGGTTTCCGTGCCCTTCGCCGTAATGGTTTTCAGCATATCCCCCAGTAAAATCTCGCGTCCCTCCGGTCGATGCTGCACCACCACACGCTTCTGCACAAAAATGGCATCCGGGTGCGTGGAGTTAAGGTAGTTGGCCGGAACGAAATCAATCCACTCCTGTGGCGTGAGATCAAAGCCGTACTGACGGGCCCATTCTCCCGCCACCTTCGCCTGAAGCAGATATTCGCCCTCAGCGCTGCGGCTAAGCCGGAACGTGTCAAAATCCTGTGCGATATCAACATCAAGCGTGTCCAGAGCCATTGGTGCACGAATGCCATAGCTGCCAAACCCGAGGTCGCAAAGCCACTGTCGGCTCTCCAACTCAGCAATTAACGCCATATGGGTTTTTGGCCGCCGTACGGGATAGAACATCGGGCGTGCCGCCACAAAACGGTAAGGAATACCTAACGCCTCCAGCGCCATGGCAAACAGCCCGTTCACCTCATAGCAGTAGCCGCCGCGCCCCTGTGTTAACAGCTTATCGGCAATATCGTCAGGTGCCAGCGAGACAATTTTCCCCGCCTGTACATCCAGATTTTCAAACGGGATTGCAAAAAGCTGATGACGCATAAGCGCATGCAGGGTACCCGTATCGGCAGCCGCGGGGCCAGTGTAGTTTATGCGTTTGAAATACGTGGAAATATCAAAATTATCGCTGTGCATAATGCCTCCTTGTCCTGAACATGTCGGACACTATAGATGGCGTGCATTATTGGCTGTATAGTCAGTTTTATCGAAAATTAGCCTGAACAGATACCATGTCTGCCCCATCCCCGTCCTCTCCTCACTATCGCCGTATTGCGGATATGCTGCGTCTTACAATTACGTCTGGCGCGTTGCGAGCCGGTGACAAGATCATCTCCGCGCGTAAACTGGCCGAACGCGAGCATGTCAGTCTTCCGACGGCGCTTGAAGCGCTGCGCTGCCTTGAGGCCGAGGGGCTGATTGTTGCACGTCCGCGTTCAGGTTATTACATCCACCAGACAAGCCTTCCGCAGCCTGTGGAGCCTTCTCGTTCTCCGCCAGGCCCGGTTCCCGTCACCCTGTCGGCCATGGCCCGGTCGCTGTTCAGCAGTTCAGAAGCCCGTCTGGTGCCTCTGGGTGCAGCCCTGCCCGATCCTGCTTGGCTGCCGGGCGAGACGCTACAGCGGGCGTTGCACTCCGCGGGCCGACGTCTGGACGCGCACGGTCAGAGCTATAGCCTGCCGCCGGGAAGACGTGATTTGCGAAGCAAGATTGCCGCGCGTTCTGCACAGTGGGGAGCCCGTTTCAGCGCGGATGACCTTATTATCACCGCAGGTGCGACGCAGGCGTTGCGCCTTGCGCTACGAGCCGTGTGCCAGCCCGGTGATGTGGTGGCGATTGAGCAGCCAGCCTACTTTGGTACGCTCCTGCTGCTGGAGGATTTGGGTCTGAAGGCCTTATCGATCCCCACCGATCCTGTTGAGGGCCTGCTGCTGGAACCGCTGGCGGACGCCATTCGGTGCCACCGCCCGGCCGCCGTTCTGGCCTCCCCTACAGTGCAAAACCCTTTGGGCGCCAGTATGCCCGTCACGCGTAAGCAGGAACTCGTTGCCCTGCTTGACGCGGCAGATATTCCTCTCATTGAAGATGATGTTTACGGCGATCTTGTCGGCGAGGGACAACGTCCCCCAGCCTGTAAAGCGTTCGACCAGAGTGGAAATGTCATTTATTGCAGCTCCCTGTCTAAAACGCTTGCGCCCGGCTGGCGAATCGGCTGGGTTGCCGCCGGACGCTACTTTCCGCAGGTTTTACAGGCCCGCATGGCCGGAGACTGGGCAGGCGCTCCGCTGCTGGAAGCCGCAACCAGCGAAGTCCTGGCGAGCGGCGATTATGATCGCCATCTGCGGCGGCTCAAGCGTCGCGTTGCGGAGGGAATAGACGCCGTCGTGGCGCGGGTCGAGGCAAGTTTTCCTCCCGGCACGCGTGTTAACGCGCCCGCCGCGGGTTACTTGCTGTGGGTAGAACTTCCTTTGCAGGTCAACGCGCTGGAGGTACATCGTCGCGCGCTGGCGCTGGGTATTGGCGTCAGCCCCGGCCCGCTGTTTTCCCCTGCCGCAGAGCTGTCTCACTTTTTGCGGCTAAACTGCGCAAACGAACCGACGCCCCGCCTGCTGAATGCCGTGGAGCGGATTGGGGCGCTGTGTTATGAACTGGCGGATGCGCGGCCGTGACGGTCTGCGGTCCTTTTTCACAAATTGAGGATTGCGCGCTCTTTAACGACAGCGTCAGGATTGGCTCTTTTTATCGCGGTCAGAAAAGCCGTGAAGTTATGATTCCAGAGGGTGAGATTGTTATAAAACTGCACCTGCTTTTCATTAGCACCGTCACGGTAAATAACAATCCAGACCCGTCGGCTATTTATCTCGATATTCCCCGGCCCGATTTTAATGATAGTAGCCAGCGCAATCTTACGGGTGGCGTTGTTTTTAACTTCATATAAAAACTGGTCATCATAAAACCATGTTTTACCTGCATTCCCGCCAAAAATTGAGGGGTTAGCAGATATCTTTTTCATCCCGTTATGATCTGAAATAAGGCGCTTTGCCTGGCGAATACGTCTGACAACAAATCTTAACAGGATGAAAAGCGCAATGAGGGGCAGCGCGACTGATATCATTTTTAGGCTCTCGTACATATCCCTGCCCCGTCATACATTCTTATTAACGCCGTGAGTATAACGCGGCGATCGTTTATGACAATATCCTACCTTGCCACCGGCAAATCTGCGTACCGCGTCGTATACGCCGGTGACAGCATCTCACGCTTCATCGCCCAGGATTTCTCAATCCCCTGCCCGGCAAACCATATCTTCCCTTTGCCGGAATGGTTTACGCTGTCGATTATCTCCATCAGCGCTGCGCTATTGGCACACAGGCGGTTATCATCAAACAAATTCAGCTGGGCGACGCCGCTGCTGAAAAAATCCGCCAGCATCACCCCCGCTTTCATATAGCGATACCCATCAAGCCATATACGCCCCAGCGCCTCCGTGGCAGCACGGATGATATCGCGCGTGTCATTAGTGGGTGTCATCAGGGTGACTGAGGCCTGGTTGCCGTAATAAATTTCGTTGTCGGCATGCGGGCTGGTGCGCACAAACACGCTGATAAAGCGGCAATACTGATGCTCGCCGCGCAGTTTTTCGGCGGCACGCTCCGCGTAGGCACAAATGGCCTGGTGCATCTCTTCGTATTGCGTAATACGGTGTCCAAACGAACGACTACAGATAATTTGCTGCTTCGTCGGGGTAAACTCTTCCAGATCAAGACAAGGTTCACCGCGAAGCTCGCGCGCCGTGCGTTCCATTACCACGTTAAAATGTTTGCGAATGACCCAGGAGGACGCTTCCGCCAGCTCCAGCGCCGTGGTAATCCCCATGGCGTTGAGTTTTTTCGTGATGCGTCGCCCGACACCCCACACTTCCTCTACCGGCACCTTCGCCAGCAGCTTACGCTGCCGTTCGCGATCCGATAGATCGACCACGCCGCCGGTGGCAGACCACCGCTTCGCCGCATAGTTGGCCAGCTTCGCCAGCGTTTTGGTCGGGGCAATACCGACCCCAACGGTCAACCCCGTATTTTTAGCGACCTGGTTGCGCATCTGATGGCCAAAAACCTCCAGCGACATGCAGCGGCTGACGCCCGACACGTTCACGAAGGCTTCATCAATCGAGTAGATCTCAATTGCCGGAGCAAGATCGGTCAGCGTTTGCATCACCCGGCTGCTGAGATCGGCATACAGCGCATAGTTCGAGCTAAAAACATACACCCGCGCCGGATAACCCTTCTCCTTGAATTTAAAGTAGGGCTCACCCATTTTTATGCCGAACTGTTTGGCCTCCCGCGACAGCGAAATAATGCAGCCGTCGTTGTTCGAGACCACCACGATGGGTTTGCCCTCCAGATCGGGGCGAAACACCCTCTCGCAGGAGGCATAAAAGCTATTCACATCAACCAGTGCGAACATGTTTATACGTTTTGAGGGTGTGAGTGACAACGCCGAAGATTTGTAGCTCCTCTTCTGACTGGAAGGTAATCGGCTGATAGCGGGCATTATGCGGCAGCAACCTCAAAACCGGACGGGTCTGTAGCTCTTTCACCGTAAACTCACCGGCAACCGACGCCACGACGATATCCCCATGTTCGGCATTTAACGAACGATCGACCACCAGCAGATCGCCGTCGCCGATCCCAGCCCCAATCATCGAGTCACCACTCACTTTTATAAAGTAGGTCGCACTGGGGTGCCTGACCGCCAGCCGGTTAAGATCGAGACGATCCTCCACATAATCCTGCGCCGGGCTGGGGAAGCCGCAGGCGACGCGCTCCAGAAAGAGAGGTAATTCAATGACTTGATTAGAGTGATAAGAAAAGAGAGTGCCCATAAATGCTTTCCTGCCGTAATACTGTATATAAATACAGTATTACGGATTATGGGCCAGGATCAAGATGCTTTCCGGCGGTGAAGCCGAACGTATTGAAGTTTGAACGGATTTAGTTCAACGATCGGCCTACCAGCGTATTCAGCGTTTCCAGAGCGTCAGGCGGCAGTTGCAGTTCTCCTGCTGCGAGATTTTGCCGCAAATGCGCCACGGAAGAGGTGCCGGGGATCAGCAGAATATTCGGGGAACGTTGCAGCAGCCATGCCAGCGCAACCTGCATCGCGGTTGCGCCAAGGGAATCCGCGACGGCCTGCAGATCGCTGGATTGCAGTGGCGTAAAGCCGCCCAATGGGAAAAACGGCACATAGGCAATCCCCTGCTGCGCCAGTAAATCCACCAGCGCATCGTCGCCGCGGTTCACTATGTTGTACATGTTCTGCACGCAGACAACAGGCACCATCTTCTGCGCTTCCGCAACCTGAGTGGCCGTGACATTGCTCAGACCAATGTGGCGTACCAGCCCTTGCTGCTGTAACTCTGCGAGGGTGGAAAGCGGTTCAGCAATCGATCCTTCTGCCGGGCCATGAGCGCTAAACATGATCCGCAGATTCACCACATCCAGTACATCCACCTGCAGATTACGCAGGTTATCATGCACCGCCTGAGTCAGCTCCTGCGCGGAAAAGGCCGGCAGCCAGGCACCTTTATCGTTGCGGCGGGCCCCGATCTTGGTGACGATAGTGAGATCGTCCCGGTACGGATGAAGCGCCTCGCGGATCAGCTGATTGGTCACATGGGGACCATAAAAATCGCTGGTATCGATATGATTCACCCCCGCCGCCACGGCTTCGCGTAACACCTCCAGCGCGGCATTTTTATCTTTCGGAGGGCCAAATACGCCCGGTCCGGCAAGCTGCATCGCGCCGTACCCCAGTCGTTTAACCGTCCGCGTACCGAGCGCGTACGTCCCGCTTTTATCAATGCTGCTCATGTTGACCTTCCTCATAAAAATGATCCGGATTTACAACAGGTTCCTGACCGGAGCCCTTCGTTAAGCGCGAGTTAAATTAAAGTTTAAATTCTATACGACGATAGTATTGGTGTACCTCTGCCTCTTCTCTAACGGACGACCGCTATGCTGAAAAATCTGCACGTGATTACCGGTATTATCTTTGCCCTCACCATATTCTGTCTGCTGCAAGTTGTCACGGGAGGGTTGTTCTACTCCGCCGTCAGCAACGATCGCCATAACTTCCAGAACTCCGGCGTGCTCAATGCCCAGCAGGAAAATCTGAGCGACAGCGTAAACACGCTGGTAAAAACGCGCGTCACCGTGACCCGCGTGGCGATCCGCTACCTGAAAAACCAGCGCGATCCGGCTTCCCTTGCCGCGATCAACAAACTGCTTGATACCGCAAGTAACTCGCTGGCTAAAGCAGAAACCTATAACAAAGCGTGGCAGAAACTGCCGCAGGTTAACGGCCAGAATGCGGCGTTAACTGACGAGATGCAAAAATCCTGGAATCAGATGCATGAGGTCATGCGTTTGTCGATTCAGTATCTTCGCGCCGACAACTACCAGGCCTATGGCGATCTGGATGCTCAGCAGGCACAGGATGATATGGAAGCGGTCTACAACCGCTGGCGCGCCGAAAACAACACGCTGCTGAAAGCGGCAACCGAAGAGAACCAAAGCAGCTTTACGCAAATGCAGTGGACGCTGGCAGTCATTTTCCTGGCCGTTATCGCCGTGCTGGTGGTCATCTGGCAGGGGTTACAACACCTGCTGTTAAAACCACTCAACACCATTATGAACCATATTCGCGCCATTGCGGGGGGCGACCTGACGCAGAATATCGCGCTCTCTGGCCGCAATGAAATGGGTCAACTGGCCGCAGGCCTGCATGAGATGCAACAATCTCTGGTGACTACCGTCAGCGCCGTGCGCGGCAGTACCGACTCCATCTACACCGGCGCAGGTGAAATTGCCGCAGGCAGCAACGATCTTTCCGCTCGCACCGAAGAGCAGGCCGCCTCGCTCGAAGAGACGGCCGCCAGCATGGAAGAGCTGACCGCGACGGTTAAACAGAACTCCGATAACGCCCGTCAGGCTACGTTACTGGCGAAGAATGCCTCTGAAACCGCAGCACGTGGTGGCCACGTCGTGGATAACGTGGTTCGCACCATGACCGAAATTGCCGACAGTTCCCAGCAGATTGCCCACATTACTGGCGTGATTGACAGCATCGCGTTCCAGACCAATATTCTGGCGCTTAACGCCGCGGTAGAAGCCGCACGCGCCGGGGAACAGGGGCGTGGTTTTGCGGTCGTCGCAGGCGAAGTCCGTACGCTGGCGAGCCGCAGTGCACAGGCGGCGAAAGAGATCAAAGGGCTTATCGAGAACTCCGTCAGCCGGGTGAATACCGGTTCTGAGCAGGTTAGCGAAGCGGGCGCGACCATGAAGGAGATTGTCGCCGCCGTGACCCGCGTAACCGATATCATGGGTGAGATTTCGTCGGCCTCCGATGAGCAGAGCCGCGGTATTGAACAGGTGAGCCTGGCCGTTTCGCAAATGGACAGCGTGACGCAGCAAAACGCCGCGCTGGTGCAGCAGTCCGCTACGGCGGCGGCGGCACTGGAAGATCAGTCCGAACAGCTGCGTCAGGCTGTGGCCGCGTTTCGTCTGAACGGAAAAGAACACGCGGTCGCCTCACGTCCGGCAAATGTGAAAACGCCGCAGCTACTGCGTCCGGCAACGGCTAACGCCACGCCTGACAGTCACTGGGAAACCTTCTGAGTCACAGGCGGGCGATCGCCTCGCCCGCGAAAACCGCCTTAACGGCTGCGCTTGGCGTGCCGTTCCCAGTTCTCCTGTTTCGCTTCATCGGATTTCCGCAGTGAAACGTAACAAGCCCCGCTGCCGCCGTGATGCGGCAGCGCCACGCAGAAAGCCTGCACTTCCTCGAACTCAGTTAACCAGCGTGCCAGATAGCTGCGCACCACATTGGGATGCGAATTCTGTTCGCGCCCTTTCCCGTGAATGATGATCAGGTTACGTAATCCGTCACGACGGGCCTGACTGATAAAGGAATACAGCATCTGTCGGCAGCGTTCGGCGGGCTGACGCAACAGGTTTAAGCTGGCCTGTCGGTCGTATTTCCCCGAACGCAGCTTCTCTATAACGCCCTGCTGTACCCCTTCGCGCTGGAACGTCAGCGGTTCTTCAAGGGGCAGGAGTTCCAGAAACCCCAGCGTCAGAAAGTTGTCCAGCTGTTCAGTATCCATCTCCTGCCGCGCCCGTGCGTTTCTCATCGGCTGCCAGTGGATATCCGAGCAGCGCTTCATGGGCTGGACATCCTCCATGGCGTCAAGAAAAAGTGATTTGTCGTCAGGGTTCATGGGGATCCTCCGGCTACTTCTGAGGGAGGTACTATACCTGTGCCAGACATGTGTCTCAATAACCGTCAGCGGCCCACTCACGGCATATATATTTACCCGGCGAATATATAATAAGGGTGATACGCACTTAAACCAGACTTAACTAAAACTTCAGTGAAGGTAAAATAAGTGATTTACGTTAAAAATTCGTGAAATCAATCACTCGTCAACCTGTCTTTTTTCGGAAAAGGTGTTATAACTAAATAAACCTGCCCCATGGAAATAATACTCAGGACTGGCAAAAGGACGTACTGCTGTGTGTACTGTAGGGTCTGTCTGATGTCGGGCAGACTCTGTTTTTTTATTTTGAATTTTCCGCTGCATCTATTTTTCTCGCTTCCCTTCTGAATTGCGTAATTAAGGATTCAGCAAGAGGTGTCTGACGTGAATCACGTCGCTGAATTAAATAATACGCGGCTTTTGGAAGCGATTCGACAACCGGTAGAATGACGAGACGGTGCGCCAGAAGCGGGTCAGAGCCCAACTCCTGCGGCAGGATACTTAAAAAATCACTTTGCGCAACCAGGCTTATACAGGACGAAAATGTTTCACACACCACCCCAATTCGCGGTATTTGCGAGCGGTGGCGAAATAGATCTTCTAATTGCTTATAATAGCTTCCCCGCGGCGTCGGCATTGTCCAGTTATAATGCAAAAGTTCATTAATGGATGTTGCCCCTGTCGCCGGATGCCCTTCCCGGCAAAATACCGCAAACGGTTTTTCAAACAACTTTTCGAACGTAAATTCATGGTCGTAAGGCCCCTGATAATAGGTGTTAATGGTGAAATCCAGCTCACCCTGGCGTAATTCATTGATCATCGACACCAGCTGCCCCTCCATAATCCGTACCTTGACCTGGGGGTGTTGTGCATGAAAGCGCGTAATAACGGCAGGCATCAGGCTGCGTGAAACGCTGGCGCCCATCCCGATATTGATCTGCCCGGCCAGTTCCCCCTGCCGCTGGCGAATATCATCCTGCGCCGCACGCAACTCTTCCAGAATCAGTCTGGCGCGCTGGTAGAAGCCCTCGCCACACTCGGTCAAGGCAACACCTTTACTCCGGCGCACAAAAAGCTGTGCCGCCATACCCTCTTCCAGCTCTTTGATCGATTTGGTCAGCGCTGGCTGCGAAAGATTCAGCGTCCTGCTGGCACCACGAATACTGCCCTGACGCGCGACTTCAACAAACGCCCGGATTTGATGAAATTTAATATGAAATGTCATAGCCCGACCGATAACCGTTGTTTATCAGAGTAAAGAAACTGTCATCTACTTTAATGGAAAGGGATGTGCGAGGGTAATTCCTGAACGGTTAAAACTGTGAAAAATCGGTTAGTGATAAGTAAAAACTATCACAGCGTGAAGCAGTTCACATTTTTTAATGATGACGGGAAGAGATATGGACACACTGGCGCAGTACATCCAGACATTAACGCCGCAGCTGAGCGCGTGGCGTCGCGATTTTCACCATTTTGCGGAATCCGGCTGGGTAGAGTTTAGAACTGCAGCGAAAGTCGCTGAAATTCTTGATTCGCTGGGGTACGAACTGGCGATGGGCCGTGATGTGGTGGATGCCGAAAGCCGAATGGGATTGCCCGATGACGCAACGCTGGCGCGAGAATTTGCCCGAGCGCGTGCGCAAGGCGCCCCCGAAAAATGGCTGGCACCGTTTGAAGGCGGATTTACCGGCATTGTGGCGACCCTTAAGACTGGCCGCCCGGGGCCAACCCTGGCGTTTCGCGTAGACATGGATGCCCTTGATTTAAGCGAAGCGCAGGACAACAGCCATCGCCCGTTCCGCGACGGTTTTGCCTCCTGCAACCCGGGAATGATGCACGCCTGCGCGCATGACGGCCATACCACCATTGGTCTGGGACTGGCGCAGGTGCTTAAGCAGAATGAAGCGCAGCTCAACGGCACCATCAGGCTCATCTTTCAGCCTGCCGAAGAAGGGACGCGCGGCGCACGCGCTATGGTTGCCGCCGGGGCGCTGGATGGCGTGGACTATTTTACTGCCATCCATATCGGTACCGGCGTGCCTGCCGGAACGGCGATCTGCGGCAGCGATAACTTTATGGCGACCACCAAGTTCGACGTGAATTTTACGGGCGTTGCCGCACACGCAGGCGGAAAACCGGAGGACGGGCGAAACGCCCTGCTCGCCGCCGCGCAGGCCGCTCTCGCCTTACACAGCATCGCACCGCACAGTGAAGGGGCTTCCCGCGTCAACGTCGGGGTCATGCAGGCCGGAAGCGGCCGCAACGTGGTGCCCGCGAATGCGCTCATCAAAGTGGAAACCCGCGGGGAAAGCGAAGCCATAAATCAGTATGTCTTTGAACGCGCGCAGGCCGTCATTACCGGGGCGGCCGCACTCTACGGCGTGAAGGCGGAGATGCGTCTGATGGGGGCCGCCACCTCCAGCGCGCCCACACCGGCCTGGGTTGATTATCTGCGCGAACAGGCGAGCCAGGTTTCCGGCATTGATCGCGCTATCGATAAGGTCAAAGCCCCCGCCGGCTCCGAAGACGCCACGCTGATGATGGCCCGCGTGCAGCAAAACGGCGGCATGGCGTCGTATATGGTATTCGGCACGGATTTGAGCGCCGGCCATCACAACGAAAAATTCGACTTCGATGAACAGGTTATGGCTATCGCCATCGAAACGCTGGCGCGGACTGCGCTCAATTTTCCGTGGACGCGAGGTGTGTAATGCAGGAGAACTACGCTTTTATTGCCGATGCCATCGATACGCGATGTCAGACGCTAACCGATATAGCCGATGCCATCTGGGATCACCCTGAAACCCGCTTTGAAGAATTTTGGTCCGCCGAACGACTCGCTGGGGCGCTGGAAGCCGAAGGCTTTACGTTGACTCGCGAGGCGGGCGGTATTCCAAACGCTTTTATTGCGAGCTACGGCAGTGGGAAACCGGTTATCGCCCTTCTCGGTGAATACGATGCGCTGGCCGGGCTAAGCCAGCAGGCGCATTGTGCAACCGCGCAATCCGCCACGCCGGGAGCGAATGGTCACGGCTGCGGGCATAACCTCCTGGGCACCGCGGCGCTGGCCGGTGCGGTGGCGGTAAAAAGCTGGCTTGAACAGCATGGCGGTAGCGGAACGGTGCGTTTTTACGGCTGCCCCGGGGAAGAAGGCGGCTCCGGCAAAACCTTTATGGTGCGGGAAGGACTGTTTGATGACGTCGATGCCGCCGTCACCTGGCACCCGGAAGCCTTTGCCGGCATGTTTAACGTCAGCACCCTGGCCAATATTCAGGCCGCCTGGCGTTTTCACGGCGTGGCGGCGCATGCGGCCAACTCCCCTCATCTGGGGCGCAGCGCGCTGGATGCCGTGACGCTGATGACGACCGGCACCAACTTCCTTAATGAACACATCATTGAGAAAGCGCGTGTCCATTACGCCATCACCGATACCGGCGGGATTTCGCCCAACGTGGTGCAGGCCCAGGCCGAAGTGCTGTACCTGATCCGCGCCCCGGAGATGGCCGATGCGCAGCAGATCTACGAACGCATTGAGAAAATCGCCCAGGGCGCGGCAATGATGACCGAAACCACCGTGGAGTGTCGCTTTGATAAAGCCTGCTCCAGCTACCTGCCAAACCGCACGCTTGAGGCGGCAATGTATCGGGCGTTACAACACTACGGCACGCCGGCGTGGACTGCTGAAGAGTGCGATTTTGCCCGTAAGATCCGCGCTACGCTCACGCCCAACGACCTGCAGAACAGCCTCAAAAATATAGCCGCCACGGGCGGAGACGCCGGTAAAGCCTTTGCCCGCCGTCATCAGGAGACACTCCTGGTGGATGAGATTGCGCCCTATGCCATTACCGATAACGTGCTGGCGGGTTCAACGGATGTGGGTGACGTCAGCTGGAAAATGCCGGTCGCCCAGTGCTTCAGCCCCTGCTTTACCGTGGGAACGCCGCTGCATACCTGGCAACTGGTGGCTCAGGGGCGAACCTCCATTGCTCACAAAGGCATGCTGCTGGCCGGGAAAGTCATGGGCGCCACGGCACTGAATCTGCTGCAGGATGCAGCCCTGCTAAAAAAATGTCGTGAAGAGTTCGAACAACAAATACAAGAAAAACCGTACGTGTGTCCGATCCCACAGGGCGTGACACCGTCACCTTTAAAATAAAAAAACACAACACAACAACACAACACTCCCGAGGAACGCCCATGAGTATGTCATCCATACCTTCGCATTCCCCATCCGGTAAGCTCTATGGCTGGGTTGAAAGGATCGGCAATAAAGTGCCACACCCTTTCCTGCTGTTTATCTATCTGATTGTCATTTTGATGGTTGCCACCGCCGTGCTCTCCGCCTTTGACGTGAGCGTGCGAAGTCCGGCCGATGGCAGCCTGGTGGCGGTGAAAAACCTGCTGAGCATTGAAGGGCTGCACTGGTTTTTACCTAACGTCATCAAAAACTTCAGCGGCTTCGCCCCGCTTGGCGCCATTCTGGCACTGGTATTAGGGGCCGGGCTGGCAGAGCGCGTGGGTTTGCTGCCTGCATTGATGGTAAAAATGGCATCCCACGTCAGCGCACGTTACGCCAGCTATATGGTGCTGTTTATCGCCTTCTTCAGCCATATCTCCTCCGACGCCGCGCTGGTGATCATGCCGCCAATGGGGGCGTTGATCTTCCTCGCCGTCGGGCGGCACCCGGTGGCGGGCCTGCTGTCGGCAATTGCGGGTGTCGGCTGCGGATTTACCGCCAACCTGCTGATTGTCACCACTGACGTATTGCTCTCGGGCATCAGCACGGAGGCGGCGAAAACCATTGACGCAGCAATGCACGTCAGCGTAATCGACAACTGGTACTTTATGGCCAGCTCAGTGATTGTTCTGACGATTGTCGGCGGGCTGATCACCGACAAGATCATCGAGCCGCGTCTGGGCAAATGGGAAGGCCGTAGCGATGAAACGCTGGAGACGCTGAGCAAAGAGCAGAAATTCGGCCTGCGCGTGGCCGGTATTGTCTCGCTGGTATTCATCGCCATGGTCGCGCTGATGGTGGTGCCGGAAAACGGTATTCTGCGCGATCCGGTTAAACATACCGTCCTGCCCTCGCCGTTTATACAGGGTATTGTGCCGCTGATCATTCTCTTCTTCTTTGTCGTTTCGCTCGCTTATGGTATCGCCACCGGCAAAATTCGCCGTCAGGGCGATCTGCCGCAGCTGATGATCGAACCGATGAAAGAGATGGCGGGTTTTATCGTCATGGTGTTCCCGCTGGCGCAGTTTGTAGCGATGTTTAACTGGAGCAACATGGGCAAGTTTATGGCCGTGGGCCTGACCGACGCGCTGGAAGCTGCCGGGTTAAGCGGCGTACCGGCGTTTGTCGGCCTGGCGCTATTGTCGTCCCTGCTGTGCATGTTCATCGCCAGCGGCTCCGCCATCTGGTCGATTCTGGCCCCGATCTTCGTGCCGATGTTTATGATGCTGGGCTTCCATCCGGCGTTTGCGCAGATCCTGTTCCGCATCGCCGATTCGTCAGTGATCCCGCTTGCACCGGTTTCGCCGTTTGTCCCGCTGTTTTTAGGCTTTCTGCAGCGCTATAAACCCGAGGCAAAACTGGGTACCTACTATTCGCTGGTTTTGCCCTACCCGCTTATCTTTTTAGGGGTATGGCTGGTGATGCTGGTGGCATGGTATCTTGTCGGCCTGCCGATTGGGCCGGGGATCTACCCGAGGCTGAACTAAAGGAATGAGGATGCTGAGATTACTCGAAGATAAAATTGCGACGCCGCTTGGGCCGCTGTGGGTGATCGCGGACGAGCAGTCTTGTCTGCGCGCCGTTGAATGGGAAGAGCACAGCGACCGCATGGAAGAGCTGCTGAACATTCATTATCGGGCGCAAGGTTTTGAACGTATCCGCGCCACCAATCCGGGTGGGCTGAGCGATAAGCTTGCGGCGTACTTCGAGGGCGATCTCAGCATCATCGATACACTCCCCACCGCCACGGCTGGCACCCCTTTCCAGCGTGAAGTGTGGCAGGCGCTGCGGGCCATTCCCTGCGGGCAGGTCATGCATTACGGCCAGCTCGCGGAGCAGCTGGGCCGCGCAGGCGCCGCGCGTGCGGTGGGGGCCGCCAATGGCTCTAATCCCGTTAGCATTGTCGTTCCCTGCCATCGCGTCATCGGACGCAACGGTACCCTGACCGGCTATGCCGGTGGCGTGCAGCGCAAGGAGTGGTTGCTTCGTCACGAAGGATATCTTCTGCTGTAGATCCCAGGCTTTTTGTGCTTAATTTTCTACCGGTTAGGCTAAAAATCCATAATCAAGCTGTGGAATTTCAAGAAGATGGCGACACATTGCCGTCTCTTGTCCTTATTGATGGTTTGTCAGGCTTACGTACTTACCAAAAAGATGTTAAAATTGACCAATATCAATTAAGGCTTGAGCAAACCTATGATCCCGGAAAAGCGAATTATACGACGCATTCAGTCTGGCGGTTGTGCTATCCATTGCCAGGATTGCAGCATCAGCCAGCTCTGTATCCCGTTTACCCTGAATGAGCATGAACTCGATCAGCTTGATAATATCATCGAGCGCAAAAAGCCTATTCAGAAAGGGCAGACGCTGTTTAAAGCCGGAGACGAACTGAAATCGCTCTATGCTATCCGCTCTGGCACCATCAAGAGCTATACCATCACCGAACAGGGTGATGAGCAGATCACCGGCTTCCATCTGGCGGGTGACCTGGTGGGCTTTGATGCCATCGGCACAGGCCATCACCCGAGCTTTGCTCAGGCGCTTGAAACCTCTATGGTTTGCGAAATCCCGTTTGAAACGCTGGACGACCTGTCCGGTAAGATGCCTAACCTGCGTCAGCAGATGATGCGTCTGATGAGCGGTGAGATCAAAGGCGATCAGGACATGATTCTGCTGCTTTCTAAAAAGAATGCAGAAGAGCGCCTGGCCGCGTTTATCTACAACCTCTCCCGCCGCTTCGCCGAACGGGGTTTCTCGCCGCGCGAATTCCGTCTGACCATGACCCGTGGTGATATCGGTAACTACCTGGGCCTGACCGTGGAAACCATCAGCCGTCTGCTGGGTCGTTTCCAGAAAAGCGGGATGCTGGCCGTTAAGGGTAAATACATCACTATCGAAAACGGTGAAGCACTGGCCGTGCTTGCCGGTCATGCCCGCAACGTGGCATAACTCTCCGCATGTTGATCACCAGACTGATAAATTCACATGATTTATTAGTCTGGTATAATCACTTCCGCTTTAAGCCGTCTTCACCGTAGCACATCCCCACACAGCGCCTGAAAGGTTGTCGTTGAGGTTATGAATTGAGAGAAAGTTTGTTTTTCGTTTCAGTCGTGATTGCCTCAGTGACCTTTATCTTCATCTGGATCATGCTTGTCGGCCCAATGAAGGGGGAGGAAAAAACCTACGTGCAGGACTCCACGACGTTTGCAATAGCGGTGATGGTGCTGCTGTTTATTGCGTTTATCGCGGTGACAACCACGGTGCTTTTCCTCTGATAAATTTTCATGAATTATTGATCTGACAAAAGCTCTCCTCTGTTTCATTCAGGATATATAGGTTACTCTTTTACTTACAGACTGTGGTGACAGTAGTAAGGAGACCTGTATGGCCAAGTATCAAAACATGCTGGTAGCTATCGATCCTAATCAGGACGATCAGCCGGCATTACGACGTGCTGTGTATCTACATCAACGGATTGGCGGCAAAATCAAAGCGTTTTTGCCGATCTATGACTTCTCGTATGAGATGACCACCCTTCTGTCGCCTGACGAGCGCACCGCTATGCGTCAGGGCGTCATCAGTCAGCGTACCGCGTGGATCCGTGAACAGGCGAAGTATTACCTTGAAGCGGGGGTTCCTATTGATATCAAAGTGGTCTGGCATAACCGACCTTTTGAAGCCATTATCCAGGAAGTCGTTGCCGGTGGACACGACCTGCTGCTGAAGATGGCGCACCAGCACGACAAGCTGGAATCCGTGATCTTCACCCCAACCGACTGGCACTTGCTGCGTAAATGCCCTTGCCCGGTCTGGATGGTGAAAGACCAGCCGTGGCCGGAGGGCGGGAAAGCCGTGGTGGCAGTAAACCTCGCCAGCGAAGAGGATTATCATAATTCACTCAACGAGAAGCTGGTGAAGGAAACCATCCAGCTCGCTGACCAGGTCAATCACACTGAAGTGCATCTGGTGGGCGCCTATCCAGTCACCCCAATCAATATCGCCATTGAGTTGCCTGAATTTGACCCCAGCGTCTATAACGACGCCATTCGCGGCCAGCATTTGCTGGCCATGAAAGCGCTGCGCCAGAAGTTCAGCATTGACGAGAACATGACGCACGTAGAGAAAGGGCTGCCTGAAGAGGTGATCCCGGATTTAGCAGAACATTTGCAGGCCGGGATTGTGGTCCTGGGGACCATTGGCCGGACCGGTATTTCTGCCGCGTTCCTCGGCAATACCGCCGAACAGGTGATCGACCATCTGCGCTGTGACCTGCTGGTCATTAAGCCAGATGAGTTCCAGACGCCGATTGAGCTGGACGATCCGGAAGACGATTAATATAACCCTGTCAGCCCGCCGCTCCGGCGGGCTTTTTTTTTCAGCTCTCCATAACCGGCTTCGGCTGTTCACCCGCCTCATCCTGCATCCACGGCGCGTGCAATACCATGCTCGGCAGTGCCAGCTTAATCTCCTGAGCATTCAGCCCTTCAAGAATACGGATATTGATCTCCTGCTGGATATCCATATATTTGTTGTAATCCGCAGTATTGACGATATGAACGACTTCAAACGTCAGACGGTCGCGGTCAAATCCGAGGAAATGGGCACGATCGAATTTTGTTTCACCCACATCGGTGATGATTTGCCTGACCATATCCCCCACGTAGCGCAGCTTATCGGGCGGCGTGTCGCTGGCCACGCCAAAGGTAAAGACGATACGACGTGTCTGCATACGTTTGTAGTTGTGGAGCGTTTGCTGGAGCAAAATGGCGTTGCCACAGACGATCTGCTCCCCGCTCAGGCTGCGTATGCGGGTCGTTTTAAGGCCAATGTGCTCTACCGTCCCCGCCACGTCGTTGAACACCACAAAATCACCAATTTCAAACGGCTTATCAAAACCAATGGACAGGGAGGCAAACACGTCGCTCAGGATCGTTTGTACGGCGAGAGCGATGGCAATCCCCCCCACCCCAAGGCTGGCAACCAGAGCAGTGATGTTGACGCCCGCATTAGCAAGAATAGACAGCAGCATCACTGACCAGACAATGGCACGGAGAATAAGCCCCGTGATCACCAGCGTAACCGGGTTTTTATGACTTCCCGGTGCCAGCATGACGTGACGTAGCCACGACACAACGCCCTGATCCATCCACAGTGCCACCTGAATCGCGAAAACCAGGAACCAGGCATGGCTGACCGTGCCAAAAAGATGATCGGGTAAGTCAACAAAACGCAGGCTGAACAGAAGCGCTACGACAAAAAGCAGGATCCGACTCGTCCTGTTAAGCATATCGCTCAGGATAAAACGCATCCGGTTGGTGGTCGGGTGTTTGTCGCCCCAGGTGGTGATCCCTTTCTTAACGAACGCGATCAGGCGCGTCAGCAGCCAGTACACCAGCAGCGTGACAAAGACAACCGTGGCGACGCCTACCCAAAATGTCGGCGTCATCATCAACGCGATGATGTCGAAGCGGGACAGAAATTGCATTACACCTCCTCGTCTTACACAAAGGGTAAAGTATAGACAGAGGAGAAAAGCTGACCGCAGAAATAAGAAAACCGCCCCGAAGAGCGGTTTGTCAGGGTGAAGCGAAATTACAGTGCTTTCAGAATCGCATCCACGCTGGCTTTGGCGTCGCCAAACAGCATGTGGGTGTTCTCTTTGAAGAACAGCGGGTTCTGCACGCCAGCATAGCCGGTGTTCATAGAGCGTTTGAAGACAATCACGTTCTGCGCCTTCCATACTTCCAGAACCGGCATACCCGCGATTGGGCTGCGCGGATCGTCCTGCGCCGCCGGGTTAACGGTGTCGTTAGCGCCAATGACCAGCACGGTGTCGGTATCGGCGAAATCATCGTTGATCTCGTCCATCTCCAGCACGATGTCGTAAGGCACTTTCGCTTCCGCCAGCAGCACGTTCATGTGGCCTGGCAGACGTCCCGCCACCGGGTGAATACCAAAGCGAACCTTGATCCCACGCGCGCGCAGCTTCTCAGTAATTTCTGCGACCGGATACTGTGCCTGCGCCACCGCCATGCCATAGCCCGGGGTGATAATGACCGAGTGCGAGTTTTTCAGCATCTCTGCGGTATCTTCCGCGCTAATCTCACGGTGCTCACCCACTTCTTCATCAGAACCGGTAGAGGAGCCGTCAGAACCAAATCCCCCGGCGATAACGCTGATAAACGAACGGTTCATCGCCTTACACATGATGTAAGACAGGATCGCACCAGATGAACCCACCAGCGCACCGGTGACGATCAGCAGGTCGTTGCTCAGCATAAAGCCTGCCGCCGCCGCCGCCCAACCGGAGTAGGAGTTCAGCATGGAGACCACCACCGGCATATCCGCACCACCGATAGACGCCACCAGGTGCCAGCCAAATGCCAGCGCGATGAGGGTCATCACCAGTAATGCCAGCACCTGCAGGCCCACGCTTTCGGTACGCACGAAGATAACCATCAGTACAAACGATACCACCAGCGCCGCCAGGTTCAGCTTGTGACGGTTTGGCAGCATCAGCGGTTTAGACGAAATCTTACCGCGCAGTTTGCCGAACGCCACAATTGAGCCGGTGAAGGTCACCGCACCAATAAAGATGCCGAGGAACACTTCGGTCAGGTGAATGTTGACCAGAATCGGTTCCAGACCCGGTTCGTGATACAGGTAGCTGTTGAAGCCCACCAGCACGGCCGCCAGACCCACAAAGCTGTGCAGAATAGCAACCAGCTCCGGCATCTCGGTCATTTCAACGCGTTTCGCCAGGCGAATACCGATCGCGCCGCCGATAATCATCGCCACCAGGATCCACGCCACGTTGCCGGTGTCCGGCCCGAAGATGGTGGCGATCAGCGCAATCGCCATCCCGGCGATACCAAAGTTATTCCCCTGCTGAGACGTTTCGTGTTTGGAAAGCCCCGCCAGACTGAAAATAAACAGGATTGCAGCAACAATGTATGCGGCTGTGACTAATCCTCCAGACATATGCTACCCCTTAGCCTTTACGAAACATTTTCAGCATGCGCTGAGTCACGGTGAAACCACCGAAAATATTGATACTGGCGATCAGCACCGCAATAAAGCTCAGGAAGCTGATCCAGCCGCCGTGACCAATCTGCAGTAACGCCCCGACCACGATAATCCCGGAGATGGCGTTGGTTACCGACATCAGCGGCGTGTGCAACGCGTGGGAGACGTTCCACACCACGTAGTAACCGACCACGCAGGAGAGCGCGAAGACGGTAAAGTGGCCGAGGAACTCTTTCGGCGCGACGTCAGCCAGCCAGCCGAACAGGATAATGACCAGCGCCATGATGGCGTATTTACGCCATGGAGACGCCGGTTTAGCGGGTTCTTTTGGCTCTGGTGCCGCTTTCGGCGCGGCCTGAGGCTGAGCAGAAACCTGAATCGGCGGTGCCGGCCAGGTGATTTCACCATCACGGACAACGGTAACACCGCGCACCACGACATCGTCGAAATCAACGGTGACGTTTCCGTCTTTCTCTTTGCACAGCAGCTTCAGCAGGTTAACCAGGTTGGTGCCGTACAGCTGAGACGACTGCGTTGGCAGGCGGCCTGGCAGATCGGTATAGCCGATCACCTTCACGCCGTTGGCGGTGGTCGTCACCTGATTAGCAACGGTGTACTCACAGTTACCGCCGTTTTGCGCCGCCAGGTCGACAATCACGCTGCCCGGCTTCATGGAATCCACCATCTCACGGGTGATAAGCTTCGGCGCAGGTTTACCCGGAATCAGCGCGGTGGTCACAATAATGTCGACATCTTTCGCCTGAGCGGCGAAGAGTTCCATTTCGGCTTTGATAAAGGCTTCGGACATGACTTTCGCGTAACCGTCACCGCTGCCCGCTTCTTCCTTGAAGTCCAGCTCAAGGAATTCGGCACCCATACTCTGGACCTGTTCCTTCACCTCCGGACGGGTATCAAATGCGCGCACGATAGCGCCGAGGCTGTTTGCCGCACCGATTGCGGCAAGCCCTGCCACACCCGCACCAATCACCATGACTTTTGCCGGAGGGACTTTCCCCGCCGCGGTGATCTGACCGGTAAAGAAGCGTCCAAATTCGTGAGCCGCTTCCACAATCGCGCGATAACCCGCAATGTTAGCCATGGAGCTTAAGGCATCCAGCGACTGCGCGCGCGAAATACGCGGCACGGAGTCCATCGCCATCACGGTCACGCCACGTGCAGCCAGCTTCTCCATAAGCGCTGGATTTTGCGCAGGCCAGATGAAGCTCACCAGCGTGGTGCCCGGATTCAGCAGCGCAATCTCACTCTCTTCCGGTGCGTTAACCTTCAGAATAACCGGCGACTGCCAGACTTCAGCACCGTCCACCACTTCCGCACCCGCCTGGATAAAGGCCTCGTCATCGAAACTCGCCAGTTTGCCTGCGCCGCTTTCAACCGCGACGGTAAAACCCAGCTTAAGCAGTTGCTCCACCGTTTTCGGTGTTGCCGCTACGCGGGTTTCATTGGCTAACCGTTCTTTTGGTACCCCAATACGCATAGTTTTCCCTTCCATCGGTTTTTGATGATGGTTTGTCGATAAATGCCCGCGGTTTGTATCAATTTTCGCCATTCTCATAGCGATGAGAGATGATTAACCCCGGAAAATAAAACAGTAACAAACTGTCTATAACCTACTGAAAATAGCGCCCGTGATCTACCGCCAGAAAACACTATTTCTTACTTTATCTGTGAAAAATAAGCGATCGGCGTCACTGACAGTGATATTTACCTTAAATTCATCGCCAGAACCGATAAATAGCGCAAGCGAAGCGGTAAAAACATGATATAGCGCCATAAGAGAACAAGTTATTAACATTAAATTAACTTGTAAAAGTCATATGCTTTATCAGTTTTACTTGTCAAACGCCTATTTTTTCAACATATCACTAAATGTTATCGAATTCGTTAATTCAGTGAGCACAGGCAGTGAAAAATGGCGCAGACAGCGACGGGTTTTAAATGCCATAATCGGGGCCGTCTCAAATTAACAACAATACCAGTACATGGTTTGCGCAAGGCGAAGGATTATTTTTATGAAGCTTAAGAACACACTCCTGGCGTCCGCACTTCTCTGTGCGACCGCCCTGTCTGCGAATGCCGCAACAGAGTTAACGCCAGAGCAAGCGGCAGCGTTAAAACCTTTTGACCATACGGTCATTGTGGGTCGTTATAATTCTATTGGCGATGCCGTCGCCGCCGCATCAAAAGCCGCTGATAAAAACGGGGCGGCCTCGTTTTACGTTGTTGACCAGTCTGATTATGGCAACAGCGGCAACCAGCGCGTAACCATTGCGCTGTATAAAGACAATGCGCCAAAAGCAGACGCACCGAAAAACCGTGTGATTAACGGTATCGTTGAGCTGCCAAAAGATCAGGCGATTGAGCTGGAACCGTACGACACCGTTACCGTTCAGGGCTTCTATCGCAGCCAGCCTGAAGTGAACGATGCCATCACCAAAGCCGCGAAAGAGAAAGGGGCCTACTCGTTCTATATCGTGCGCCAGGTGGATGCTAACCAGGGCGGCAACCAGCGTATTACCGCATTCATCTATAAAGAAGATGCGAAGAAACGCGTTCTGCAGAGCCCGGATGCCATCCCTGCTGACTCCGAAGCGGGTCGCGCGGCGATAGCGAAAGGCGGCGAAGAAGCGAAGAAAGTTGAAATTCCAGGCGTAGCGACGACTGCGGCACCAAGCGCTGAAGTGGGCCGTTTCTTTGAAACGCAATCCACGAAAGGTGGCCGCTATTCCGTGACGCTGCCAGACGGCACCAAAATTGAAGAGCTGAACAAAGCCACTGCTGCACAGATGGTGCCGTTCGACAGCATCAAGTTTACCGGCAACTACGGCAACATGACGGAAGTCTCTTACCAGGTCGCGAAGCGTGCGGCGAAGAAAGGGGCGAAGTATTACCATATCACCCGCCAGTGGCAGGAACGTGGTAACAACGTGACCATCAGCGCCGATCTGTACAAGTAACAAAATCATTGACCAAAGGCGGCGCAATGCCGCCTTTTTTTGTTACTTTTTTCGAATTTCTGCCACACATCATTGCATGCTTTCGTGACACTCCGTAAAATCCCGCGCCTTAGTGTAATCCACCATTTTTATGCGCCGCAGCGAAATAATTATTCTGGATTGGGACTTTTCATAACAGGAAGCCAATGGAAAAGAAACTTGGCCTGAGTGCTCTGACTGCACTCGTTTTAAGCTCAATGCTGGGTGCGGGCGTATTCAGTTTACCGCAGAACATGGCTGCCGTCGCAAGCCCCGCCGCGTTACTCATCGGCTGGGGGATTACCGGCGTCGGGATATTGCTGCTGGCGTTCGCCATGCTGCTGCTCACCCGCATTCGCCCCGATCTGGACGGCGGTATTTTCACCTATGCGCGTGAAGGATTTGGCGAGCTGATCGGCTTCTGCTCCGCCTGGGGCTACTGGCTGTGCGCGGTGATCGCCAACGTCTCCTATCTGGTGATCGTTTTCTCAGCGCTCAGCTTCTTTACCGATACGCCTGAACTGCGTCTGTTTGGTGACGGCAATACCTGGCAATCAATTGTCGGTGCCTCGGTGCTGCTCTGGGTCGTTCACTGGCTGATTTTGCGCGGCGTCCAGACCGCCGCCAGCATCAACCTGGTGGCAACGCTGGCGAAACTGGTGCCGCTCGGCCTGTTTATCGTACTGGCCTTTATTGCGTTTCGTCTTGATGTGTTTACGCTTGATTTCAGCGGCATTGCGCTGGGCGTTCCGGTCTGGGAGCAGGTGAAAAACACGATGCTGATCACCCTGTGGGTATTCATCGGCGTTGAGGGGGCAGTCGTGGTCTCTGCCCGCGCGCGTAACAAACGTGATGTGGGCCGTGCCACGCTGCTGGCCGTCCTGGCGGCGCTGGGCGTGTATCTGCTGGTCACGCTGCTGTCGCTGGGCGTGGTGGCGCGTCCTGAACTGGCCGAAATGCGTAACCCGTCAATGGCCGGGCTGATGGTGAAAATGCTTGGCCCGTGGGGTGACGTTGTGATTGCCGCGGGATTGATCGTCTCCGTCTGTGGCGCGTACCTGAGCTGGACCATCATGGCGGCTGAAGTGCCGTTCCTGGCCGCGACGCACAAAGCGTTTCCACGCCTGTTTGCCCGTCAAAACCAAAATAATGCCCCTTCAGCGTCTCTCTGGCTGACCAATATTAGCGTTCAGGTCTGTCTGGTGCTGATCTGGCTCACAGGTTCAGACTATAACACCCTGCTGACCATCGCCTCAGAGATGATTCTGGTACCCTATTTCTTAGTGGGCGCGTATTTGTTAAAAATCGCCACGCGTCCGGCGCATTATATCGTGGGTATCGGGGCCTGTATTTACGGTCTGTGGTTGTTGTATGCTTCCGGGCCTATGCATCTGCTGCTGTCGGTAGTGCTGTATGCGCCGGGTCTGCTGGTGTTTATCTACGCCCGCCGCACGCATCAGCTGGAGAACGCGCTGAGACGGCGTGAGATGGCCTTAATCGGACTGTTACTGGTTGCTGCCGTTCCGGCAACCTGGATGTTAATGGGATAGCCCTCGTCTTTCCCATTGTTGAACTGTAAAGGAGAATACGATGGGAAATACACCGCTTCGCCCAATACTGATCACGGGTGGAGGCCGCCGTATCGGCCTCGCCCTCGCCCATCATTTTCTCAACCTTCGCCATCCGGTCATTGTCAGTTACCGTACGGAATACCCGTCAATTGAGGGTTTGCGCAAAGCCGGAGCCGTCTGTATTCAGGCCGATTTTTTCACTGATGAGGGCATTCTGGCCTTTGCGGAGAAGGTGAAAGCCACCACCACGGGGTTGCGCGCCGTGATCCATAACGCCAGCGCCTGGCGGGCCGAGAAACCCGGTACGTCACTCAGCGAAACGCTCTCCGCGATGCTGCAGATCCACGTCAATGCCCCTTATCTGCTTAACCACGCCCTGCAGGATCTGCTGCGTGGCCATGGTCATGCTGCGGGGGACATTATTCACTTCACCGACTATGTAGTGGAACGCGGCAGCGACAAGCACATCGCCTATGCGGCCAGTAAAGCCGCGCTGGATAACATGACGCGTTCGTTCGCCCGCAAGCTCGCGCCTGAGGTGAAGGTGAATGCCATCGCTCCGGCGATGATTTTATTTAATGAAAACGATGATGCGGAGTATCGCCAGCAGGCGCTCAATAAGTCGCTCATGAAAATAGCCCCAGGCGAGAAAGAGGTGATCGACCTTGTGGATTACCTGCTCACCAGTTGCTATGTCACCGGCAGAACCTTTGCCGTGGACGGCGGCCGCCCGTTACGCTAGTGAAAGCGGCTCCAGAAGAAAATTAACACCCAGGCGCTGAGCCCCCAGCAAACCACTGCCCCGCCCAGCGACAGGGGAAGCCGTAGAAAACCGGTGAAATACCATAACGAAAGCAGGTAGAGAAAATAGGGGATGATAGACCACATACCAAACACAATGGTGGTGCGTAGCGCCTCGGTTCCCCTTTCAGACGCCACAATATAATGGGCAATAAGCGCAAAGGTCGGGAACAGCGGGATCAGCCCGGCAATATAGTAGTTTTTGGTTTTTGCCAGAATGCCTATCAGTAACACCACCAGCGCTCCCAGCACCGCTTTGATCACCAGCCCCATACTTTTTCCTATAACAATCAAATAACAATATGAGCCAGAATAACGGAAGCGGCGTTAATTTTGAAAGATTAATGGAAGGTTAAGGTTCCGCGGTGTATGTTGGCTTTTTTCACGAAAACAGACGTTGTATGAATAAGATTGTTTATGTTGAAGACGAACCCGAAGTCGGGCAGTTGATCGCCGCCTATCTGGGCAAACATGATATGGACGTCATTGTTGAGCCTCGCGGCGATCGGGCCGAAGAGGTGGTCGTCCGTGAAAACCCGGACCTGGTGCTGCTGGATATCATGTTGCCTGGCAAAGACGGCATGACCCTCTGCCGCGACCTGCGCGCCCGCTGGGAAGGTCCTATCGTGTTGCTCACCTCTCTGGACAGCGATATGAACCATATCCTGTCGCTGGAGATGGGTGCCAACGATTACATTCTGAAAACCACACCGCCTGCCGTTTTGCTTGCCCGTCTGCGCCTGCATTTGCGCCAGCACGCGAGTGTCGAACGCGAATCGCCCGCCCCCTCTCTGACGCCGCACAAAGCGATGCGTTTTGGTACGCTGTCTATCGATCCGATCAACCGCCAGGTGCTGCTTTCCGGCGAGCTTATCGCCCTCTCCACCGCCGACTTTGACCTGCTGTGGGAACTGGCAACGCATGCCGGGCAAATCATGGACCGTGACGCGCTGCTGAAAAACCTGCGTGGCGTGAGCTATGACGGCATGGACCGCAGCGTCGACGTTGCGATTTCGCGCCTGCGCAAAAAGTTGCAGGATAATGCCACCGAGCCCTACCGCATTAAAACCGTGCGTAACAAAGGTTATCTCTTTGCCCCGCACGCCTGGGAAACCTGATTACGCTCACCGGCTAACCAAACATGCTCGAAATGAAGGCATTACACCGCGATGCCTTCTCTTTCTCGCGTTTAATTACCCGTTTGCGCAACAAATACTTGCTAAGCACGCTATCTAATCCATAATTAAAGTTCAATTGTCTCTTCTTCAGGCCGCACCGGCCCCGCTACCTGCTCACACCTGTTCCGCACATTCCCTCCCATGAAATCTTGAAATGAGGATTTAAGCCTATGAAATATGTATAGCTACCATGAAGTAGAAGCCATCAAAACCAATCTTGAATGGATTGTTAATCAGCTAACCTTTAAGCAATCCTCCCCCTCAGGTACCGACCTAAAAGCGCTCTTTGACCTGCTGGAACTGATTCAGTCTTACGAAATGCTCCTGGACTTAATCAGGGACTTCGGAACGGACGTGATTGATACGCACATTGCGGAAGGCCTGGCCGTCACGGAAAAACTCATCGCCAAGGTCAAAAGAAGTGCGCATGCAATGTAAGAAGCGTCACAGACATGAAAACAGGTGAGGTTTTTCATGTATATTCTGCCTATCGCGTTTTTCCGGTGAGATGGAATGAAAAAGCTGTTTGTGCAGTTTTATCTTTTACTGTTTGTCTGCTTCCTGGTCATGACCATGCTGGTCGGGCTGGTCTATAAATTTACCGCCGAACGTGCGGGCAGGCAGTCGCTGGACGATTTGATGAAAAGCTCGCTGTATCTGATGCGGAGCGAACTCAGAGAGATCCCGCCGCACGACTGGGCGAACACCCTCAAAGAACTCGATCTGAACCTGTCATTTGATTTACGCATCGAGCCATTAAAAGATTTCGAGTTAGATCCGCCCGCAATGCAGCGCCTGCGCGATGGCGATATCGTGGCGCTGGATGAGAAATACACCTTTATCCAGCGTATTCCGCGCAGCCATTATGTGCTGGCTGTCGGGCCGGTTCCTTATCTCTATTATCTTCACCAGATGCGCCTGCTGGACATGGCGTTGATGGCCTTTATCGCCATTTCGCTCGCGTTTCCGGTCTTTATCTGGATGCGTCCCCACTGGCAGGACATGCTGAAGCTGGAATCCGCCGCACAGCGTTTTGGCGAGGGACATTTCACCGAGCGCATTCACTTCGACAGCGGTTCCAGCTTTGAGCGGCTGGGCGTGGCCTTTAACCAGATGGCCGATAACATCAATGCCCTGATCGCCAGTAAAAAACAGCTAATCGACGGTATTGCCCACGAGCTGCGCACGCCACTGGTTCGCCTGCGTTATCGTCTGGAGATGAGCGAGAATCTGACAGAAGCGGAGTCACTCGCGCTAAACCGCGATATTGGTCAGCTTGAAGCGCTGATTGAAGAGCTGCTCACCTACGCGCGCCTCGACCGCCCACAAAACGAGCTGAACCTCAGTGCGCCAGATCTGCCCGCCTGGCTGCAAACCCATATTGATGATGTCCAGAGCGTGAACCCGCAACGCACGCTGTTGACGCGCGTCACACCCGGCGATTACGGCGCGCTCGATATGCGGCTGATGGAGCGCGTGCTTGATAACCTGCTGAACAACGCCATGCGCTACAGCGAAAGTACGCTACAGATTGGACTGGATTTGCAGGGTAACCAGGCAAGCCTGACAGTTGAAGACGATGGACCGGGAATTGCCCCGGAAGCACGAGAAACCGTATTTGAACCGTTTGTCCGCCTCGATCCCAGCCGCGATCGCGCCACCGGCGGGTGCGGACTGGGGCTGGCCATTGTTTACTCTATCGCGCAGGCCATGGGCGGCACGGTGCATTGTGAGGAGAGCGAACTCGGCGGCGCACGCTTCTGCTTTAACTGGCCGGTGTACCATAACATCGCCCTTCCCGTCCCTGTCTGACCTTAACCGCACGCTGGCCTGACCCGGCGTGCTGTGCTATATGACAAGTATGTTGTAACTAATGAGAGTGCTTATGGCAACCTACGATCTCATCGAACGGCTGAACAGCACGTTCCGCGAAATAGAACACGAATTGCTGACGCTGACCGCGCGTTTACAGACCTGCCGCCTGCTGGCCGCGCGCGTCTTTACCCTGCCCGATATCGCCAAAGGCGCGGAGCACGATCCGCTCGACGCCATTGAGGTGAAGCAGCATATCGGCAGCGCCGCGCTTGAGCTGGCCCTGAAGCACTACCGCCACCTTTTTATTCAGCAGCAGTCGGAACAGCGCAGCAGCAAGGCGGCCGTGCGCCTGCCGGGCGTGATCTGCCTGCAAACCGATGCCACCACGCGCGAGGCGCTGGAAAACCAGATTGCGCATATCAACGCCCTGAAAGCAACGTTTGAGAAGATAGTGACCGAAGAGTCCGGCCTCGCTCCGGCCGCCCGGTTTGAGTGGGTGCACCGCCAGCTTCCGGGATTAATTACCCTTAATGCCTACCGCACGCTGACCGCACTGCGTCACCCCGCCACGCTGCGCTTCGGCTGGGCGAATAAGCACATCATTAAAAACTTCACCCGGGATGAGGTGCTGGCGCAGCTGGAAAAAAGTCTTAAGGCACCGCGTACCGTTGCACCGTGGTCGCGTGAACAGTGGATTGAGCGTCTGGAGCAGGAGTATCACAGCATCGCCTCGTTACCGGCGGATACGCGCCTCAAAATTAAGCGTCCGGTAAAGGTGCAGCCTATCGCTCGCGTCTGGTATTCCGGTCAGCAAAAACAGGTACAATATGCCTGCCCGACGCCGCTGATTGCGCTTTATGATGCCGATCAGGGCGCCATCGTGCCGGATATTGGTGAGCTGCTGAATTACGACGCTGAAAATGTTCAGCACCGTTATCGGCCTCAGGCGCAGCCGCTACAGCTGATTATTCCGCGGCTGCACCTGTATGTGGCGGGATGATTATTTCAGACTGCCGACCATCGCTTCCGGGCGAACCCAGGCGTCAAATTCCGCCTCCGTTAGATAACCCAGCGCCAGAGCGGCAGCTTTCAGCGTTAGCCCCTCTTTGTGCGCCTTTTTGGCGATCTCGGCGGCCTTGTCGTAGCCGATATGGGTATTGAGTGCGGTGACCAGCATCAGAGACTCATTCAGCAGCTGGCTGATGCGCTCGCGGTTTGGCTCTATGCCCACCGCACAATGCTCGTTAAAGCTCTCCATCCCGTCGGCCAGCAGACGAACAGATTGCAGCACGTTATGAATCACCATCGGACGATAGACGTTTAGCTCGAAGTTGCCGGACGCGCCGCCCAGGTTAACGGCCACGTCGTTGCCCATCACCTGACAGCAGAGCATGGTCATGGCTTCGCACTGGGTCGGGTTGACTTTACCCGGCATGATAGAGCTGCCCGGCTCGTTTTCCGGAATGCTGATTTCACCGATACCGCAGCGCGGCCCTGAGGCCAGCCAGCGGACGTCGTTGGCAATTTTCATCAGCGAAGCCGCCAGACCTTTCAGCGCGCCGTGGGTGTGAACCAGCGCATCGCAGGTCGCCAGCGCTTCGAATTTATTGGGCGCCGTGACGAATGGCTGTCCGGTAATGGCCGCAAGCTCCTTCGCCACGCGCACCGCGTACTCAGGATGCGTATTTAACCCGGTACCGACCGCCGTGCCACCGAGCGCCAGCTCCGCCAGATGGGGCAAACTGTTCTCGATATGCTTCAGGTTATGTTCCAGCATCGCCACCCAGCCGGAAATCTCCTGACCGAGCGTCAGTGGCGTAGCGTCCTGAAGGTGAGTACGGCCAATTTTAACGATGTCGCGGAAGGCCTGCACTTTCTCGTTGAGCGTGGTTTTGAGTACGTTGAGCTGCGGAATAAGCTGCTCGCGGATCGCGATCACCGCCGCTACGTGCATCGCCGTCGGGAAGACGTCGTTGGAACTCTGGCTTTTGTTAACGTCATCGTTCGGGTGGATCTTACGCTCCATGCCGCGCACGCCGCCCAGCAGTTCACTTGCCCGATTCGCCAGCACTTCGTTCATGTTCATGTTGCTTTGGGTACCGGAACCGGTTTGCCAGATGGCGAGGGGAAATTCGTCGGGATGTTTACCGGCCAGCACTTCGTCGGCGGCATTAATGATCGCGGTGGCTTTATCTGCGCCCAGCAGGCCTAAATCCTGATTTACTTTTGCCGCTGCACGTTTGGTGAGTGCCAGCGCCTGAATCAGCGAGACGGGCATTTTTTCGGTCGAAATACGGAAGTGCTCCAGCGAACGCTGGGTTTGCGCGCCCCATAGCTTGTCAGCCGGAACCTCGATTGCGCCCATAGAGTCTTTCTCATGGCGTACCGTTGTCATTACTTTCTCCTTGATAACACTGTCGGGATTGCTCACATGCTTAAGAGATAAGTATTGATGACTTCTGAGAAACGATATGGCGCTTTGTGCGCTCTTCTTGGAGTCGGGTGGCGCTAACGCCACCCGACAAGGTTTTAACTTACTTCACACACGCTGAACACTGGGACGACTGGATTTGCTTGAAGAAGTCGTTACCTTTGTCATCCACCAGGATAAACGCCGGGAAATCTTCCACTTCAATTTTCCAGATGGCTTCCATACCCAGTTCCGGGTATTCCACGCATTCCAGGCTCTTGATGCTGCCCTGCGCAAGGACCGCCGCCGGGCCGCCGATGCTGCCCAGGTAAAAACCGCCATGCTTATGGCATGCGTCCGTTACCTGCTGGCTACGGTTGCCTTTTGCCAGCATGATCATGCTGCCGCCGTTGGCCTGCAGCTGGTCAACGTAGGAGTCCATACGGCCCGCCGTGGTAGGACCTAACGAGCCGGAAGCATAGCCTTCAGGCGTTTTGGCCGGTCCTGCGTAGTAGATCGGGTGATCTTTAATGTACTGCGGCAGCCCTTCACCGTTATCCAGACGCTCTTTCAGCTTCGCGTGCGCAATGTCACGACCGACGATAATCGTGCCGTTCAGAGAGAGGCGAGTCGACACCGGGTACTGAGAAAGCTGGGCCAGGATCTCTTTCATCGGACGGTTAAGGTCAACGCGAACCGCTTCCCCCTCACCCGCTTTACGCAGTTCTTCAGGGATGTATTTGCCTGGGTTGTTTTCCAGTTTTTCGATCCAGATGCCTTCGCGGTTGATCTTCGCCTTGATGTTGCGATCCGCAGAGCAGGAAACGCCCATGCCGACCGGGCAGGATGCCCCGTGACGCGGCAGACGGATCACGCGGACGTCGTGAGCAAAGTATTTACCGCCAAACTGTGCGCCGAGCCCCAGATTACGCGCTTCTTCCAGTAGCTCCTGCTCAAGCTGCACGTCGCGGAATGCCTGGCCGTGTTCATTACCTTCCGTTGGCAGACCGTCATAGTATTTGGTTGAGGCCAGTTTGACGGTTTTCAGCGTGCTCTCAGCCGAGGTACCGCCAATCACAAACGCGATGTGGTACGGCGGGCATGCAGCCGTACCGAGAGTACGCATTTTCTCGACCAGGTAGTTCTTCAGCTTGCCCGGGGTGAGCAGCGCTTTGGTTTCCTGGTAGAGATAGGTTTTGTTGGCCGAACCGCCGCCTTTGGCGATGCAGAGGAATTTGTACTCATCACCGTCGACGCTGTAGAGATCTATCTGTGCGGGCAGGTTGGTGCCGGTGTTGACCTCTTTGTACATATCCAGCGCCGCGTTTTGCGAGTAGCGCAGGTTATCTTCGGTATACGTGTTGTAAACACCGTGGGCCAGCGCCGCTTCATCACCGCCGCCGGTCCAGACGCGCTGGCCTTTTTTACCAACGATAATCGCCGTGCCGGTGTCCTGACAGGTTGGCAGAATGCCTTTCGCCGCGATATCGGAGTTACGCAGGAACTGCAGGGCAACGTATTTATCGTTCTCGCTGGCTTCCGGGTCGCTCAGAATATCGGCTACCTGCTGCTGATGCGCAGGACGGAGCATAAACGAGGCGTCGTGGAAAGCGTGCTGCGCCAGCAGCGTCAGCGCCTGCGGATCCACCTTAAGGATCTCTTGTCCTTCAAACTCAGAAACGGAGACGTGATCGCGGGTTAACAGGTAATACTCGGTCTGATCCTTACTGAGGGGGAAAGGATCCTGATAATGGAAGGGTTTATTCGACATTGTTCTCTCACTTACTGCTTCGGTCTGTTTATTCAGGGCAGATGTTCCGCTGCCCGGCTTAAAAGCGAGTCAGCTTATCCTACACAATTTTTTAACAAAAACTGAGACTAGTACGACTTTTTACATCCACAGGTTACTTCCATGTGGTTTATTGCTTTAATACCCGGAGTTAATTCCACAATTGAATCAGGGCTTGATAATGCAAAAACTCATTAACTCAGTGCAAAACTACGCCTGGGGAAGTAAAACTGCGTTAACGGATCTCTACGGTATCGCTAACCCAAACAATCTGCCGATGGCAGAGCTGTGGATGGGGGCACACCCGAAGAGCAGCTCAAAAATTGCAGACGCCAGCGGCCAGGTACGCAGCCTGCGTGACGTGATCGACGCCGATAAATCCGCGCTGTTGGGCGACAACGTTGCTCAGCGCTTCGGTGAACTGCCGTTCCTGTTTAAAGTCCTGTGTGCCGACCAGCCGCTCTCCATCCAGGTTCACCCGAACAAAAAAGCCTCTGAAATCGGCTTTGCGAAAGAGAACGCGGCGGGTATCCCGTTAGATGCTGCCGAGCGTAACTACAAAGATCCGAATCACAAGCCGGAACTGGTCTTTGCGCTGACCCCGTTCCTGGCGATGAACGCATTCCGCGAATTTTCCGAGATCGTTTCCCTGCTGCAACCGGTCGCGGGTGCTAACAAGGCTATCGCCCACTTCCTTGAAAACCCGAATGCCGACGCGCTGAGCCAGCTGTTTGCCAGCCTGCTGAATATGCAGGGTGAAGAGAAATCTCACGCGCTGGCGGTGCTGAAAGCGACGCTGGACAGCCAGCACGGTGAACCGTGGGAAACCATCCGTCTGATTTCCGCGTTCTACCCGGACGACAGCGGCCTGTTCTCTCCCCTGCTGCTGAACGTGGTGAAACTGAACCCGGGCGAAGCGATGTTCCTGTTCGCGGAAACCCCGCACGCCTACCTGCAGGGCGTGGCGCTGGAGGTGATGGCCAACTCCGATAACGTGCTGCGCGCGGGCCTGACGCCGAAATATATCGATATTCCTGAGCTGGTTGCCAACGTGAAGTTTGTGGCAAAACCGGCAGGTGAGCTGCTCACCCAGCCTGTCAAAACAGGTGCAGAGCTGGACTTCCCGATCCCGGTGGACGATTTTGCCTTCTCCCTGCACGACCTGAGCCCGACCGAAACCACCATTGCGCAGGAGAGTGCAGCAATCCTGTTCTGTGTCGAAGGCGAAGCCACGCTGCACAAAGGTGAACAGCGTCTGGTACTTAAGCCCGGTGAGTCAGCGTTCGTTGCAGCGAATGAGTCTCCGGTTAGCGTAAGCGGTACCGGTCGTCTGGCGCGCGTTTTCAATAAGCTTTAAGCACTTACTGAATTTTTTAACAACTCTTGCTAAGCTAGTTGCAGGCTTAATATCTCCGGGCGGTTTTTACCGCCTGGTTTCATTTTAGGGATAGTCGCAATGAAAAAATCGGTCGTAGCGGTTGGAGTGATTGTAGCGTTAGGCGTGGTCTGGACGGGTGCATCCTGGTTTACCGGGAAACAGCTGGAAGGCCGTCTGGCTGAGATGGTGGCACAGGCTAATGGAGAGATTAAGCGCAGCGCGCCGGAAGCAGGTCTGGAACTGAGCTATCAGAACTATCAGCGCGGCGTGTTCACCAGCCATATGCAACTGGTGGTGAAGCCAATGGCCGGTAATGAAAACGGCTGGCTGAAGCCAGGCCAGAGCGTGGTGCTGGATGAAGTGGTCAGCCACGGTCCGCTCCCGCTGGCACAGTTGAAATCGTTTAATCTGATACCGTCCATGGCATCAGTTCACACCGTGCTGGTGAATAACGACGTCACTAAACCGTTGTTTGACCTGGCAAAGAATGAATCCCCTTTCGACATTAACACCCGCATCAACTACTCCGGTGATACGAGTTCTGATATTGCTCTGAAAGCGCTGAACTATGAGAAAGAGAATGAGAAAGTCGCCTTCAGCGGCGGCAATTTCAAAGTCGACGCGGATCGGGATGGCAATGTCTTCTCCCTGACGGGTGAAGCGGAAAGCGGCCTGGTCAACGCCGTAAACGAATACAACCAAAAAGTTCAGCTCACCTTCAATAAGCTGAAGGCCGACGGCAACAGCCGTATGACCGATTTTAAAGAGCGTATCGGCGATCAGACGCTCTCCGTTGATAAGATTGCTATCGCGATTGAAGGTAAAGAGATGGCCGTGCTGGAAGGCATGGACGTTAACGGCAAATCCGACGTTTCCAAAGACGGGAAAAGCATCAACACCCAGCTGGACTACTCGCTGAAAAGCCTGAAGGTACAGAACCAGGATCTGGGCACCGGCAAACTCTCGCTGAAGATCGGCAATATCGACGGCCAGGCGTGGCATGAATTTAGCCAGAAATACAGCAAAGAGAGCCAGGCGTTGCTGACCAATACCGCCCTGCAACAGAACCCGGAAGCGTATCAGCAGCAGGCGATGGCGGTGCTGTTCAACAACCTGCCGATCCTGCTGAAAGGCGAGCCGGTGATCACCGTTGCACCTCTGAGCTGGAAAAACAGCAAAGGTGAAACCAACTTCAACCTGTCTCTGTTCCTGAAAGATCCGGCAACCGCAACGGGTGAACCGCAGACGCTGGCGCAGGAAGTGGATCGCAGCGTGAAGTCCCTCGACAGCAAGCTGACTATCCCGATGGATATGGCAACCGAGTTTATGACCCAGATTGCGAAGCTGGAAGGCTACGGCGACGAAGACGCCGGTAAACTGGCGAACCAGCAGGTGAAAGGCCTGGCGGCGATGGGCCAGATGTTCCGCATCACGAAGGTGGAAAACAATACTATCTCCACCAGCCTGCAGTACACCAACGGTCAGGTTACGCTCAACGGCGACAAAATGCCGCTGGAAGACTTCGTCGGCATGTTTGGTATGCCGACGCTGGGGATGCCGGGACCGGCTGAACCCGCAGCACCAGCCGAACCGGCGGCACCGCAGCAGTAAACGTCAAAACCCCTCTCATGAGGGGTTTTTTATTGCCGGGTGGCGCTGACGCTTACCCGGCCTACGATCGGGGGCCGTTGCCGCCGGGCGATGTGCAGAGGCGTTTATTTCACGGTGACCAGGCGCGCCGCCACAATCTGGTGCCCGGCCTGGACATCCGTATTCTCGATGCGCTGCATGATTCTGTCCGCCAGCGTATAACCCATCTCCCGCGCGGGGGTGGTGGCCCAGACGATCGGCAGGTCATCCAGCGCGTTTTCACCGACGTCGGCGAACGCCCCCAGCGAGACCTGGTGGCCAAAGAAGGTTTCCACCCCGCCCTCACCGCTCTGCCGCCCGGCGCGGATCAGGCCAAACCAGGCCCCCATAGCAATCACATCGTTGTAGCAAATCACGGCGCTGATCGTCGGGTTGCTTCGCAACAGCGCATTTATCGCTTCAGCCGCTTTCTTCTGGCTGGATTCACATTCAACAACCCATTCACTGTGGAACGGCAGACCGTATTTGATCAACGTCGCGCAGTAGCCGCCGACCCGTTCGGCGCGGGTCAGGGACGAACTTTTACCCCCCAGCCAGGCAATGCGCTGATGACCGCGACGAATAAGATGCTCGGTCAACATTTGCGCGGCCTGCATGTTATCCGGACGCAGCGTATCCGCTTCGTCCAGGTAGCTGGCGCGCGAAGCAAAGACCAGCGGCACGCCTTTTTCGGCGGCACGCTCGCACAGTTCGCTACCCACGCCCGACGCCCCGGCGACGATCACCCCGTCCACGCCCTGGTTGAGCAGCATATCCAGCCGGGAAAGGAGCTGATCGGCTTCGCGTCCGCCGTGCAGCAGAAAAACCATCCGCCCCTGCGCTTCAAGCGCCTCGGTTAACCCGGCGGTCAATTCTGCATAAAACGGAGACGTCAGATCCCGGACAATCAGGCCAATCACCCCGCTTTGCCCACCGCGCAGCGCCGACGCCTGGCGGTTACGCACAAAGCCTAATTGTTCAACCGCCTCGTTAACTCGCTGCCCGGTGGCAGGCGAGATGCGCCCTTTTCCGCTCAGCACCAGAGAAACGGTACTGACGGAGACCCCCGCCGCCAGCGCGACATCGTTGATGGTGATTTTTTTCGCTACAGCCATGTGTCGGCGTGACTCCCTGAAATGAGATCGGTAAAACGTTTTATCAATACGTTATCTTTATACTACCAGTCAAAGCCTGAGAATGTGATTTAGCGCGCACTAAACTTTGATAAAACGTTTTATCTTCTCGCAGCATTGAAGCAGATAAACTGATTTTAACAATAAAGGAGTCGTTTTATGACGGCGAAAGCAGCACAAAAAATATCGCTGTGGGAGTTTTTCCAGCAATTGGGTAAAACCTTTATGCTGCCTGTGGCACTCCTCTCGTTCTGTGGGATCATGCTCGGGATCGGTAGCTCACTGAGCAGTAAAGACGTCATTACCCTGATCCCGTTCCTCGGTACCCCCGTGCTGCAGGCGATCTTCATCTGGAGACTATTAAGTCTTTTAACGAAGTGGCTTGATGTTGGATTGATGTGCGGTAACTTCTGCTATGTTGCCGCGATACGATTTGTCATGTGCAATGAACTAACGTCGTTTCGCGGTAACTTTATGCCCCATACATGCCCCATCACATCACCGGACAATCATCAAACTCACCAGACCGCGCATCGTTGATGATGTACGTGATCACGCCAAAAATTGCATCAGGGCTCGTTCCGTCATCGTGCACCGGAATCTCTTCGCGCCTTCCTGTCTGCAAATCTTCCAGGTGAGGTCTTGGAGAATTTCGGTACCGCTTAATCCTCAGTTCACCCTCCATTCTGCAAACCAGAAGCGAACCGTCACATGGTGATAGCGATGCATCAACTACCAGAAGCGCACCGTTGAGAATGCCTTCCCGGTAATGCGTTGCGCCCGCTCTCATGAAGTAAGTAGCTGCTGGCCTGCTTATGATGCGCTTGTCGAGCGATATGCGCTCTTCAACGTAGTCTTGTGCCGGGCTCGGGAATCCCATAAACCACCTCCGATAGATACTGTATATTAATACAGTATTACCGATCGGCGGTGTCGATCAATAGCGTTTGTGGTGCTACACTTCAGACCTTTCCGAATTCACTGATTTCTATAATGTTAAAGTTATTCGCCAGGTACACATCGATAGGTGTCATCAACACGCTCATTCATTGGGTGGTATTTGCTATCTGCATGTATGCGTTTCACACAGGTCAGGCGCTTGGTAACTTCGCCGGGTTCGTTGTCGCTGTGTCATTCAGCTTCTTCGCAAATGCCAGATTTACGTTTAAGTCTTCTACCACGACCCTGCGATACATGCTGTATGTGGGGTTTATGGGTACGCTGAGCGCTGCGGTGGGATGGGCGGCAGATAAATCAGGCATGGCACCTGTTATCACGTTAATCGTATTCTCCGCAATCAGCCTTGTTTGCGGTTTCATCTATTCAAAATTCATTGTCTTTAGGGATGCGAAATGAAAATTTCTCTGGTCGTTCCTGTCTTCAACGAAGAAGACGCGATACCTATTTTTTATAAAACTGTTCGGGAATTTGAAGGACTTCAGCAACATGAAGTTGAGATAGTCTTCATAAATGACGGAAGCAAAGACGCGACAGAATCAATCATAAACACGCTGGCTATTGCCGATCCGCTTATTGTTCCTCTGTCTTTCACGCGCAACTTTGGCAAGGAATCAGCACTCTTTGCCGGCCTTGACCATGCGACTGGTGAAGCGGTTATCCCGATTGACGTTGACCTTCAGGACCCCATAGAAGTCATTCCGCACCTGATAGAGAAATGGCAGGCAGGCGCTGACATGGTCCTGGCCAAGCGATCGGATCGCTCCACAGATGGCCGCCTGAAACGCAAGACCGCTGAGTGGTTCTATAAGCTGCACAACAAAATAAGCAACCCACAGATTGAGGAAAACGTTGGCGATTTCCGCCTGATGTCTCGCGAGGTGGTCGAAAACATCAAGCTCATGCCTGAGAGAAACCTGTTCATGAAGGGTGTGCTGAGCTGGGTTGGCGGAATAACCGATGTGGTTGAATATTCTCGCGCAGAACGCGTAGCTGGCAGCACAAAGTTCAACGGCTGGAAGTTGTGGAATCTGGCACTTGAGGGGATAACAAGTTTCTCAACTTTCCCTCTTCGCATGTGGACTTATATTGGTCTGTTCGTTGCCGGTGCTTCTTTCCTGTACGGAGCGTGGATGATTCTTGATACCTTGGCATTTGGTAACCCAGTGCGCGGCTACCCTTCTCTATTGGTATCGATTTTATTTCTGGGTGGTGTGCAGCTTATCGGGATAGGCGTGCTTGGTGAGTATATTGGAAGGATTTACGTGGAAGTAAAAAACCGTCCGCGTTATGTACTGAAGGGTAGGAAAAATGTTTAGAGGCATAAGAATTAATAACACTATTGTGTTTGTAGTTTGCATGGCGTTACTCATCTTTATGAGAGAGTACTATATTTCTATTAAATCAGGTTTGCACGTTGATGAATCATTGTCAATTATATTATCCTCATATAAGTCAATAGGTTTCTCTACCATTGGTGATGGTTTTATTGGCGCTACTGGTGATGCTATAAGAAGGGAAATGTATGTTGTTAATGGGGGTATTTTAGATGCCATTAATGATGTTGGTAAATTATGGGTTAACAATAGAGACCTGCCTCATAGCAATATATACTATAGCCTTTTGCGACTATGGATGACACCACTTAAGGACTCGAACATATCCAACATTGTTGTATGGCTTGCGCAGATGAACATTATTTTCATGTGCATTTCATTTTACTTTTGTGTAAAACTGGTGCATAAGTTAACTGGAAATATTACACCTTCAATAATTTGCGCATTTATAGCATACACTTCGTATTTTGCGATATCTAATACCACATTTCTTAGGCCTTATCAATTCCAAGAAATGATGTTTGTAATCTTTACGTACTATACGTTATTGGTATTTGATACTACTGACATACAACGTAAGGGGATTGTTAAATATGCTGCAGTAACTTCCGTTACATTTTTAACTGGCTATTTTTCTGTATTTTATATTTTGCCAGTATCTTTGCTTATTTTGCTTAATCATAGATCCATATGCGGCCACAACCCGTTAAAAAAGATTTTATTATTTATTATTTTAGTTATTTCATTTTCATTTATAATTTACCCAAGATATTTCAATATAAACTATAGAACTACCGAGGCAGTTGGAAAGGTGTTTTCATTTAAGGAAAACATAGCCTCTTCGTTTAAGGTTTTCCATGATATCTCAATTTCATTGCCATTTATATATTTAATAGCTATATTGGGGTTGTTGTATTTAATTTACAAAACATACAGCGGATGTCGGCATAGTCTGTTTTCCATTTGGATTGTTTTATCCACATCGCTATTTGTTATATTATCAATTTATTTTGCACCTTACAAACTGGCCAGGTATGCATACCCATCAATTCCTATGTTTGCTTTGATATTTGCGTCATTCTATAGCTTTGCCGGAAAAATTAATGCCACTGCATCATTCACTATATTAACATTTGTGTCCATTTTCTCTGCTTCAATTAATGCAGATAGAAATAAGGTGGAAAACTTATTCCTTAGAGATAATTATGACTGCCAGAGTGTTCACAACAACAACAAAACATTAATTATCGTAAAGGTACCATTTAAATTCAACACACTGGCTACTTGCCTTGACAGTAATGTGGTATATAACGTGATACCATTAAAGGAGTTTGAGTCTGGTTTTGATACATCAAAATATACTACAATTTTATCTGATGAAAGGATTAATCTAAGAAACTACACCTTGCATGCAGAGCCAAATACAAGAGATAGCTATTACTTTGATGTTTACAGGTCAAATTAAATGACTTGTTGTGCCAGCCTCATTCATAGGCTGGCACAACATTGCTACAGTGTGCCAAGATACTTTACTGTAAAGTTGTTGTTGGCACTTATCTCTGCCACGTAATATTCCGTGGCGCTAAGAGAGGTTGTTGTGTTGAGGGTTATCTTCTTTGCTATTAGGTTTGTATTATTGCCATTCCATTGGATTGCTTGATCGGTTGTGATTCCGCTAGATATTCTATCACTTCCAACAACAACTTGAAACGTGTTGGCACTTCCTAGCCATCTAGCTTCATATATATCAGGAGATCTTGCGCAGCGTCCTTCTAGCCGTAAATTCATATTACCATACAGGTTTGCAGTTAAAATATTGCAAGGTGTGCCTGCTTGCAATTTTGAGTTGTCTATTTTGAACGTTACTCCACGATCATGAACACCAAATTTGTGTTGTGTCATGTTGTGACAGTCTCCAAACCCAAGCGCCACTGCACCTCCATAGTTTATCTGATTGGCGGCGTTTCCAAAGAAGAAACCATTTTCTAACCAGGCAAGTCCTGCGCCGGTGCTAAACTTGTGAGTCACGTTCTGTAAGTTTCTTACTTTGAACGAGCAGTCGTCGATTTTTCGCTGTCCAGTATATTCAAACGCTCGTCCCGAGCCAGTTGAACCAAGCAGAACATGGTTGACCAGGTCAAATTCTGCGCTGCCACCAATAATGATTTTAGAGTTTGCTTTTGCGCCAATAAACAGACTGTTGCTGTTATTGCCGTTAAGATCCCTCACCAGTCCATCAGCAGTAAGATACTGGCCACCGTGGATGTTTAAGGTTGCATTATCTGCACCAATACCAATTGTGGTTAGCGTGTAAACGTCTTTATTTCCAGTTCTGTCAAGTTGAAGCGCCCTGACGTCAACGCTGACGTTATCTAGCAGTGCTTCTTGCGCCATTTCTGAAATACATACATACGTGTTAAATGGTACCGTAACACCTTGTAAGTATTTTATATTACAGTCTTTCGCGCGAACCTGGCGCAGGCGTCCAGCAGTTGACCCGTTGATTAGCTTATCATTCAGGACAATTGATATGTGATTTCTGAAAGTTAGATCTATTGCGCTCAATGCTTCGTTGCAGAAATCAGGATTTCTTCCAAACTCAATATCAACGTTTGAAAGTTGCATATCAGTCATGACATCACCAGGGTAAAGACCAAGATACTGATGGTCAAACGATGTCTGAAACATGATGTTGTCTGCAATCAGCACGTCTTTCATGGTGATGTTGCCAATGCCACCATGTTTATCAACTCCTTTCCTGTAGTTCTCGTAGTATGCACCGCCCTGAATAATAATATCAGAACAATACTGGCTAAAAGTAATGCCATAACCTGTTGCGGTTACGCCCTTATTGCCATTACGGTAGCCATAGCAGTTAAAAATTCTGGATTTTTTAATCCCACGTAGCCAGAAGCCACTACCGGTATTGTAACGCCCGGTGCAGTCATACATTTCAAGTTCCGTAACGCCTGGTGAAGTCTCAGATATACCATCGATGCTAAGGCAGCGATAGTTACCGTGTTCAGTGGTTACTGAACGCAACACAACTTTTTTTGCCTGCTTGATGTGAGCAAACCAAATCGTGCCGTTGTAAATCGCCCAGTTACTTGGGTCACTGGATGGAGTGCCGTTAACAAAGCCTGTTTTAGTTGTACATTTCAGCGTTATGTTCTGAAACTCTACGTGGTCAAAACCAACTTCAAAACGCAGAAGTTCTTTTGCGTTATCACCCTGTTCAGTGTTACCGGTCCCGGTGTTGTCCTCTTTAATATAGTCAAGGATCGTAACGCCTTCACCCTCACCAGAAATGATGATTTTCTTGTAAGGTAGCGTTGTTGGGTCAAGAATGATTTTGTCACCACTGAATCCGTAGTGGCCGGCAGGGATATGGATTCTCAAAACATTATTTTTAATGATGCCGTTTGTCAATGCATTCAGCAGCATTGGTGTATTGTCTGTGGCTGTAATTCTTGATGCATCATTTCCATCATATAGTGGCGCACCAGTGTAGTCTGGAATGCCACCAAAGTTATAAATAAAATTATTGAATAAAGCGCGGTCAATCTTTTCCGTTAAGATTAAATCTCCAACTTGCACCCATTTACCAGCACCAATCCCGCCAGTAGAATCCGGTGTGGATGCTGCTGGCACATCCTTTGGAAGTGTTCCGCTCCAGTAGTACCAGGCTTTGCTCTCCTCATCCCAGATAAAGTCAGTGCGAGAAGCTAAAGACCCACCCGCGCTAAAAGAAAGTGAGCCGTTTATATATCCAGATAACTTGTCGTTTACTTCATCTACTGATGGAACATTAAGATTTGCTCTGGCCTGATCTGAATCTACAAGGTCTGAAAGGTTATTTTTAGATCGTAGGAAGTGTGTTACTTGAATTTTCTGGTCTGTACTGTTTTGATTCACCAGAAGTTGTGCTGTGTCGATTGTATCTGTAGCTGCCGGAAGTTCAGTTAACTTTACTTTTTGTTCTGCCATTTATGCTGTCCTGTACCAAGCCGCTAATTTTACGTAGGCATTAGTTAAGCTCAACGGAGTGCCACTACCAACGCTGTCGGTGTCTCCTTTGATATCATGCTCGTGAGCTCCGATGCTTACACTGTGCTGGTGATTTCCTGCCGACTCAGTATTTCTGCTTTCGTTTTTTGTGCCGGAACCAGACTTCATGACATCCCCTCCAGGGTCAGAATCAGAAGAATTGCCATTTCTTCGGTATGCAAACGCATGGACATGCGACCCTGTGCTACTTGTCGACTTTGAGCCATAATCAAACGATTCTGTTTTTACATTTATTGGATGTTTGTGTGGTGGCAGATTTGAAGATGTAATTTCGACAGTATCTGAACCGCCCTGTTGTAAAACATCAGTTCCAGTGCTATTTGCAAGGCGTATAGTTTTTCCCATTCCCGGTATTCTGGCCCACGTAGAACCAGACCAAATTGCGTTTGGGTTAGTATCGTTAGCGAACCATTCAACTTTTCCTACCGGATATCTGATGTTGAAAATTGCGGATGCAAGCACCTCTAATGTTATTGAGCGGTCATTTCCGGCCTGGTTGATATGCATCAGGTCTGAGGGCTCGGCGTCAGCGGCAGAGGGTAAATCAGTCAGATATTTGAGAAGGATGTCAGCCATTACGCCCCCTCAAGTTCAGTCACGCGAGCCTTAAGGTCAGATATTTGCGTGTATAAATCGTTAAGTAGGGTATTGAGATGATTAGCAGCAAGTTTGCTCCCCGCTGAGATAGAGCCGTCTGGCATGCGTACAGGTGGAACGAAGCCGCTTGCAAGAATTTCATCAGGAATTGGTTCTTTGTTCTTCTGCCCATCAGCATATGTAACGTCAGTTGCTGCAAATGATGTGATAGCCATTTAATTTCTCACTTAGGCATAGCGCCGCATAGCATCGTCCCGGTAACGCCATAGTCACGGGAGAAGATAAGTAGATAGTCGTCGTCAGCGACGCCGAGGTATGAGCCGTTTACTTCCAGAACACCTGATACGGAACCTGCTGCATCAAGGTAGGAGCCAGCAATAAATACAGAGCCACGGTTAAGGCCAAGGGCGGTGTCGGTATCTACCTGCATTGCGGTATTTACGCCGACCTGTAACGACTGCCCTGAATTGGTGTATATCCCAGCAAGGGAAAAGCCGTTTAGCCCGTAATCGTGCGTTGAATAGGCTCTGACGCCAGCTATAGATGCGCGATCAACAATGGCGTTGATGTTTGTAGGAACATAAGGGCCGGTGGCGTGTACGCTAAAGGCAGCAGGGTGCAACTCAACAAGTTCAACATCAGTGCTTGATGTAGTAGTTGCCGTTACGACCATAACGTTATCTGGCGTTCCGCTAAATGCAGTCGCCAGTTTCGCCTGCATGATTGCCCGTCGATAATCATCGTCAGACATTCCATCGCGATCCACATCAACGTACTGACCAAATCTGTCCAGCTCTATGCCGTGGGCGTTGTAGATGCTTTGCGTCAGATAGATGTATTTGGCGCGAGCTTCAATTTCAGGATGGAGTATGCCAACAGCAGCAAAGAGATCGGGAACCTGACCGCCTTTTTTAAGCCAGTCAGTAGTCCTCTGTCGTATCAGCGCAAGGAAATCGATATCAATCCATTCATCAGACACCTGTGACCTCCACATTGGCAGCGGAGAACGAAGCAAAGGAGTTTTCAGCAACGGAAATGTTACTTTCGGCAAACGTAGTTCCGTCCGTACTGACCGTGATGGTCATTTTCCCGATGCCGGTTGTATTGGCGTAGATGTAACCATAGATGCGCTGGGTAATAACGTCATCACCAAGGCCAAGCGTCGCACCGTAAGCAACAACACCTTGCTTGATAGCGTCCACAACAGCAGCTGGTAACGGCTCCTCTGTATCCAGAAGAACAACGTCAACTTTGACGTAAATATCCACTTCTGTAGGTCTTGAGAAGTTCACGATATGAGGTCTCTCGTACCGGTCATATACAGTGATCGCAATTGAACCGTAGGTTGCTATTCCCGCTCCTTTGTACTTCCAGATAGCGTCAGCAATATCCTGCTCAAGACCGCCAGAAACGATAGTATGTATGGCCTTTGGTGGAATGCTGTCCACTGTCGCCATGGTGTCGTTTTCAATGACTTTGGCTAAGGTTACGCCGCTGACTTCCGTAATCAGGCGAGTCTCAATTGCTGGAATGGTTGCCGCACCGCCAGATGACGACCTGCTCTGATATAAACGTTGGCGGTAATCTGTGTCTGATTCACGATCGGAACCGGTAGCCCCCTGAACAAGGTTATTAACTCCAGTCCATCCGGTTATCGCACTTACAGGATTGTTTAGTCCGCCAACAGGAACGACTATCGGACCTGCTTCAGTAGCCTCAAAGATTGCCGGTGAGCCAATCAGCTGCCAGGCCAGGCCAGCACTAAGCGAAACTGCGTAGCCTTCAATGAGGTTTTCGGAAGTCAGCCTTATTACTGAGCCGTTTGCTGTGGCTGAATACTGGCTTGTTGAATCAACCACCGCAGCAAGCCCTGTAGCAATGGAGTTTACGGTATCCCCTGTGACCTTTGTATAGGTATGGTCAACGCCAGCAATCCGTACTGTGTAGGAGGTTTGAGTGTTGTTAGACACCCTCACCTCTCCGTCCAGAAGCGTAGAGCGTGAGATGGTGTAATCTGCCGTCTGTCTAAACTGGTAGTTACCGAACGACGCGAGAGAACCAGCAGGAACAAGTCGTGATTCAGAGCCATAAATAACGGCGTTCACTTTTGTCTTGGTTTTGCCATGCCGGGTAATCCCACCCATCCAGTCGCCAAGAGCATCAAGGGCGAATCCCTCAGCAGAAGCAAGAAACCGGCTAGCCCACAATTCCTCTTCAGTTTCAAAGTGAATTGCGTTTTGCTCAGCTTCAATTCCGATCCACTGACCCGTGGTCGAATCAGCCTCTCTGTTAATCGGTCCGACGACCGTCTCCATTGCATCACCGATTTCCTGAACCATCTCCGGTAATGTCGGCTTATCAAAGCCTGTCGCAGTAATGTAATCAGCCATATGCACCTTATTTCTGGCATAAAAAAGCCCCGCACATTGGCGTGGCATATTGAAGGGGTATTTATCAGGGGTACTGCACCAACCCGTACTCAGTGTTGGCTGTAAACTCGATGCTTAGCTTTCTCTCGGCACGGTCAAAGTTGTATGTGAATTCCACAATTCCGGTAACACCCTCTACAGCCAGGATTTCTGTACGGATGGCTGATAGCGCACCATTAAGCGTTACCTGCTTACCTAGAATATCCTGTAGGTAAGGCGTTCCAAATTGGCTATCAAGGAACCACTCCCCTCGCCACAGGTTAAGCCTGAACTCCACCTGTTGCCTGACGCGCTCAGCGCCATCTACGTACTGAAGAAGGCCGTTAGTGAAAACGACTTTGTTATCTGTAAGTCTGAAATCTATCATCTTGGGCCTTATAATAAAAAAGCCCATATCTATGGGCTCATTCCTAGCTCAATTGCGAGATTATTTCTCAGTCATCAAGGAGTCCAGCCTTTGGTGCAGGCTGGTTTTTACCTTTGTATATCCGTGATAATTCAGTTATCTCCTCATCCATTGAGCCTACACGGGAGCAGACCTTTTCCAGAAGGGAGATAATCTGCTTCTGATTGTCAATGTGCTCCTGGATTTTCCAGTACCAAAGGTTGAATTTCCTGAATACGATGAAAAGAACTATAAGAACTACCAGAATAATCAGCGCGTTTTCCATGTTGCCCCGTTAGTTAATAGGCTCTCCAGTGGTTCCACCACTATCGCCAGGATGTTTGTGAGTGCCTATTTTAATACCATTTATAACCACGTCACCAATTACCTGCATCGTCCCTGTAATGGTAGCCACCGATGTTTCACCACCTGATCCAGTCATGCCGCCCTGGTAGGTAAATAGCTGCTCAACGGTCATTCTTCCTTTAACGGTATGGAGTGGGGTTGTCTCTTCAACACCACCTGGCGCGTTTATAGTCATTTTCCCGTTGGCATCAATAGCAATAAAGGCATCGCCAAAATACATCCTCACGTCATCGTTGCCAGGAACAGCGTCGCTGTAACCAGCCCCTGGAATAACGTATGAGTCGATGATGTCGAATCGCCTTGTGTCGTCACTACCATCGGTTGCCTGCTGGCAAACCACCAAAAGGCATTTATCACCAGCCTGGACGGGGCCTTTCAATCCAGCCTGACCATTTGCAAACTGCGGCCACACCATGCGTAAATCGCTGAGCACAGGATAGGCGTTGGTATCGCCATCTGCGTATATTTTCTCTCCATCAGGCTTTACCGTTACCTTCCCGCCTGAATAACTCACCACGGTACATGGAAGTGCCGTGTTTACAGAGTCCATTTCCGAACTGACAAGCCGTCTGAGCGCTTCTACTACATCACTGTTATCAGCCATCAGATAAACCTCAATAGCGCTTCCACGCTCCATTCCTGCCCGTGCGTATCTCCGGTGTAATGTGCTTCTTCAACCCTGAAGAACTCTCCATCAATTCCGCGAGATTTAAGCTGAACATAAGCGCCTGGATAAATGGCAGGGTTGAGGAGGGACTTCACCCGGTAGCCCTGCACTTCAAGAGTTACACGGTCTTTGAGCTTTGCTGTAGGGTCTTCGACATCCACAACCGTCCTGACGATGCCTTTCTGACCGTATTTGATGCCCTGCTTGGCTGCCGTCTTCTCGGTCATGGTTTTTGCTTCACGACGGGGATATCCGATCATGCCAGTGTCTTTCGACAGCACGACAGCCGTGTCTGCATAAACGCCACCCTTTTTGATAATCTGTATTTCGCTATCCTGAGCACTCCACTCCAGCCCGAGATAATTACAGACCCTGTCCATGGCATCGCGAACCCTTCCGTTATAGGCATATCCGCCGACGTACTGCTTATCCTGAACCTTGCTGATGCTCTTCTTGATTGGCAGTCCGAAGTTCTTCGCCACCCCATCCAGCACTGTCATTGCTGACGTATTTGGAGGGAAGGAAACGCTAATCTTGGCGTCGCGTAAAGGTATGACACTGTCCCTTAACTCCATTTCCGTGATGATGTCAGGACCATCCTGATATGTCAGACTACGGCATGTGGTGCCTGTGAAGATGGTGATAGCGCCGATATCATTGAGGTAGCCGGCCTTGATGATGACCACGTTATTTACGGTCTCCATCAGAGTGATTGTTGTGGGTGCGGCGTTGTAGATTTTGAGTGATGCTTCGTTGGCGGTTTTGCTGGCTGTTTTGGTGATGTCGAACTCGAATCGCAGGTCTTTAATGCTTACTGCCTCACCCTGAGGCTGACCTACAATTATTTCACCCGTTCGCAGAAACAAACTCATCTATTTCTTCCTTAGTGGCATACACCAACAGGTGATCGCCTCCAATCGAATCGATATCAGGACGAACCTTTTCACCATACGTACGGATGAAATAGATATCGCCGGCGAAGTTATCGAAACTGAAGTTCTTTAGAAGCGGGTAATTCTGTACAAGCTTAACTCCAGTTATGATCGGCAATGACTCACGGTCATAGATACCAAGCGACCAGAAGCCAAAGCGCTCATTCCATCGCAGGCGAAGCGTAACCGGTGTATCGTCGAAAACAGCTTGCAATGTCTGGTCAGTAAATCCAGCCTGAAAATTTAGTGGGGTCATGGGGTAACATTACCTATGATGTTGCCGAGATATTCCTGAAGTTTACCGCCCGAGCCGGATAACCCATCCAAAGCCTGACTCAGAATTGAACCCGTATTCTTGCCAACGTTTTTTGTTGGCGTAGCCCGGTTAGCCGTAGCTGGGTCTGATGAGTTTGATGTTCCTGCTTTAGCAGTAGCGCCATTACTGGTCGCATCCGTTTTCCTGACGCCTATACCAGGAGGAACCTCTGTCGTAGCTGTGCTGACGATATTTGCCTGAACAGCATCTATCGTAAAGTTTACCGCATCACCATCATCCACCCTTCTGGGAATGTTAATTCCCTGAATCAGCATATTTTCGTAGGTGTAATTTTTGGTGTAGATGGTTACCAGTTCGTTTGAAAGATAGAGCGAGTCAAGCAGCTTGATCGCTGTGTTAACCCTGTCTTCCCCGTCGAAGCCGCTATCCAGAGCGTTTGCTGCCTGAGTTAATACCCCCGTCACCGGCGCGTTGCTTATCATGCCGGCAACGGTAATCTTTTTCGGCTGACGGATAATGTGATCCGATATTGGCGACCCGTTTTCTACGGGATTCATTGTTACATCTCGCGACCATTCATGTGTTTCCTGGTCCAGCGTGTCGAACTCAAGATTGCCGACGCCCGGGTCGTTGAGTCTGAAGGAGCTGTCGCCTGCCGAGTTCCAGAGGAAGCCAAGCACATCAGTTGCCATGCTAACCTCCAGTGTTGAAGTTTAATGTGTTACCCAGCGCATTCCATCCGTAGTCACTGAATGCTGACTTGGCGCTATCCTGGAGAAATTTAACCTGCTCGTCAGACGTTCCGGCAGGCACTGAGATATTGCCGATGTTGACGTCTATCTTAGGACCAGACACTGCTGATGGCGGTGGCAGTGAAAGAGATTGATAGCTCGGGAGTAGAGTATTTCCACCTTTTGCATCCTGGTTGAAACCTCTGACCCCTGCAAGCGTATCTGACCACATCCTGGGGATATCAAAAGCACCGTTTGTTTGTGCATTTCCCCACGAAGCCCACTTACCTAAATCCTCAACAAGCCACCCTGCCTTTTCCTTCAGCCATGGCGCAAATTTTGTTGTTCCTAACTGATCTCCCCATTCCTGAACTTTGTCCTGACTGGAGTTGAAGAAGTTGGCGAGACTGTTGAGAACGTTCAACGCCCACACAGCCATGTCCTTCATGTCTGTAAGGGCCACTTTTAAAGAGTTGATTGAATCGGTGTACTCAGAAACCGGTCCTATCATGTCTCCCAGAAGCGATTTATTGCCATTGAGCCAGGAATTAATGTCCTCACCAACAAGGAACAAAGCAGCAAGTGCAGCTATCACCAAAAATACAGGGCTTGTCAGTGCGGTAAATGCTGCTGATAGGAGATAAACAGAACCTACAAGGCCTGCTGCACCAAGGGCTACGCCAAGCAGTTTTACGGCGTTCTCTGCGCCACCAAGAGCATCGATAACTGAGTCCAGTGCATACTCTATTTTATCAGCCATCCACAGGAACTTATTTGCCACCCATGTCACAGCTCCGCTGCTGCGGTTAAGCCTGTTGATAAACATCGACCATCTGTTATTTACCAGAACAAGCGCCTGGCCAATAGTCATAGGCATTTGTTTAAACTGGTCGACAAATTGCGGAATGACTTTAATCAACCCCTCAGCAAGCATTTTCCCCGTAACCTTACCGGTAGATATGAAAGCCTTAAGGTTATTGTTCGCCCCTGGAATGGCTTTACCAAGCGCTCTGAACAGGTCAGGAGCCACATCGATAAGCGTGTTCATCTCTTCCATCTGGACAGTTGGAGAACCAATTGCCTGACCAAGCTGGAAGAAAGCCTGTCCCTGCGCAACAGCTGTTGAGCCTGAAGCAGCAAGCGCTATGGATACTGCATCGGTAAGCTGTAATACCTGTTCCTGATCTTTATAGAAGTCCTGAGTGGCGTTACCAGCTTTGATGTAAAATGATGCGTACTCTTCAATGCCCTGCCTGGCTGCAATTGCCCTTTGAGCCACAGCGTCGAATGCTTCTGCGCCGGTAGTGATGGTCTGCGGCAGCATGCCAATGCGAGCCTCCAGAGACTGCATCTCGTCAGCAGTTTTGGCAATGTTTGAGATGGTTACAGCACCGAATACCGTAGCAAGCACACCGCCAAGCGCATTGAATGACTGAATGGTTTTATCGACCTTTCCGTCTACTCTGTCCAGTCCTCGACCTACATTATCTGAGCCAGTAAGACCGAGACGGATCAGAAATTCTCGAATAACCATTTACTTCTCCATTGGCGTGTTCAGATAGTCGGTCATCTCTATGAGGGCGTTAAGCTTGAGCAGGTCTTCGCATGTGATAAGGCCTGACTTCACCTCTGCAACCGTACACATATTTCTCATTATCGGACGCCATACCCATAGCTCTGTTTCAACATCTTCCCTTAACTTTCCTGGGTCGCGCTTTTCGCCAGTGACTGAACCCGATTTGCCAGCTCTTCTGGGCTTAACCCAAACAGGGTGAGAACTTTCGTAAAAAAAGGGGTGAAGTTGAGCTTCAGCACTTCCCAACACAGCTCGAAGAAGTCGAACAGCGTGTCTACGGTGAACACAAGGTTCATTGCGTTAGGGCTGTCGATTTTCTTCTCATCAGTAACGCTGAATGTTGATGAATCTCGCAGGATAGGGATTATGACCTCCTCCAGCGTCTTTTCATCAATACCAGAAAGCAACTGAATGGCATTTGCATCTCCGCCTGAAGCCAGGCCTTTATCAAGCAGCGTTTTCAGTTTTACTAAGTGCTTTGCCGCAGCGAAGGCGTTCATTTTGGCGGCTTTAAACTCTTTGTCACCGATATGGAAGGTAGCGAATTCATGAGACATATGGACCTCAAAAAAACCGCCCGAAGGCGGCATTGTTAAACGTTGTTACCACCGAGGGAGAATTTCAGGTCAGCACATTCAAAGGTGTAAATGCGTTCACCAACCTCGTTAGTTGAGAAAGCCACGTCGCCGAGCTGATAAAGCCAAGCCTGGCCTGCTGCAATAACAGTACGACCAGAGAAATCAGTTACTGATACCGGATAAACCGCCTTGCCGTCCTGCGTTAATGAATCAAGGTTCATCAGTGCAGATAGTTCGTCGTTTGCCGCGGATGTCTGCAAAAGATGAAGCTCGATCTGCCCACGCTTATCCGTTACTCGCGCGCGACCTACTGAGCCATCGAGGCCAGCGCGTGATTCATAGAAGTTGGCGTTCTTACGAGCCGTAATGGAGTCTCCATCACTGAAGCCGGTTAATAGCAGCGGGCCGATAGTGACAAATACTTCTGAGCCGTCATAAGAGCCAGTTAATTCAGCAGCCATAATTAGCCCTCGTAGCTATAGGTGAGTGAGCCGGTGATTTCGACCACCTGGATTGCGCCAGCCAGAAGCGCCACAAACTCGATATAGAGAGTGCGGGTAGCTTTGATATCAGCAGATACGTCGGCTGCATTAGGGTAAGTGATACGGAAGCCAGGGATTGTGTTGCCTTCGCTGTCACGCTCGTCAGGAGCGATGCCGCCTGCCTGTTGACCCTGAATAAGTGAACCGTTCAGGTTGTTGACGATGAGGGCAATGCCTCCATTGGTGTAAGGCACCTTCTTCTGGCGGATCATCAGAGAAGCCATGTTCTTCTGAATTGTGTCTACAAGCCAGTCACGGAATCGCACAACATCAATCCATTCGCCAGATGCAACCTTGCCTTTGTTAATCAGATAGGTGCTTTCTGCGTACTGTTCGTAGGCGTTGGCGTTCTTCTGGAAGATGTAGCTCTGCTCTGTGTCGCTGAACTTGCTCGGCGTGATAGCTGCCAGTGTTTTAAGTGCCCACGTTTCGCCACCGGGCGCTATGGTGAAGCATCGACCCATCCATGCCATTTCAGGGTACTCAGTAGCGGCTGCCTTGTGAGCAATCAGAGCTGTACGCAGATATTGAAGGTCCTGCAACTGCGATGCGATATCGTCATCAGCAGACGTCCAGATATCAGCAGTATCGCTGCATGCGAAGAAGAGTTTCGTTTGCGTCTCAGCCCATGCCGCTGCACCCTGAATTAGCGCGTCACCACGTTCTACCAGAGCAAATCCGTACCAGCCCGGGTCTTCCTGCTGAATGGCGTTAAGATCCGCTTCTAATCCGTCTGCTGAGCCTGCGGTTGCGATTGACAGGTTGGTCACTGGCTTAACGATGGTTGCTGTCTCAGGAACTTTCACTACCAAGTGCAGTCCTTCAGCATCAGCGGTGCTGGTAAACAACGCATCAACTACAGATTGTGCCGCAAGCGCTGTTTTCAGACCGGTATATACATCAGAAGCATCATCGCCACTCGCTGCGGTGTACGTTACGGTAGTGCCATTCACGCTGAATGCGAAAATGTTGCCCGTTGTGATCGTCGCGTTTGTTACTGTCAGGTCTACAGAAACGGCGTTTCGTCGACCTACCCATGCCTGATTTGGGCGTGGCGTCTGACTGAATACTGCTGAAAGCGCTTTGAGCGTCTGCGGGTCAAGTCCGTCTTGCTGCGCTGCGCTGTAGCTTGAATATTTACGGATTCGCTCACTGAATGCCGTTGTCGGCGAAACTGCAAGTGGAATGCCGAATGACGCCTTCGCGATACTCGCTGTGTCCAGCGAAATATTCACGTTGGCAATCTGGCTTAGATTTGCCATTGATGAAACTCCGTGTTGATTAGTCGGATGTGACGGCGATAGTGAGGTGTGTTTCTATCCCGCCGATGTCGCCTGTCGCATCAACGGTTTCTATGAGCCCTACGTTATCCGTGTACTTGCCGGTGTAGCGGAATGTAAGGTCTACATTCGCCATCGCTTCGAAGTTTGCTTCATCTCGCAGAGCTGTAAGGTCGTTAACCTGGTCACTGTTTGCGATAACGAATTTTTCTCTGCGCATCAGGTAGCGTGATGTGGTTTTACGGATGTTATTAATCAGATCGTCGCAATACTCTCGTGCGCTTCCGCCGTACACATTAACCATCACCGTTCCTTCTCTAACGCCGTGTGACGGCATTACACCTTCGTCGTCTACTTCGCCATGCTCATCCCTGCCAATGGTCGTACGCGTTGATACACGAAGCGTGGCATAAGGCAGAGGAATCCGGGAGTTATTCTGATTGGCGTAAGCGAGAGGTACGGGTAATAGCTGGGACAAAACACGGTAAGCGGCAGACTCTACAGCATCAGGAACGAAATTCGACACTGTGGTTTCAGCCATCGCGTTTCCTTACCACATAATATTTATAGTGGGGTATGATTCCGTTTTGCCATGGTTCACGGTGCTTAACTTCGTAGTTAAAACCATCAATAACGACAAGTGCAGGCTGAGCCATGGGGAAATCATCAGTAATCTGAAGCTTAGTGTCGCTGTACAGCCGGCGATAATCAGTTAATCTCCTCCCTTCCTCCAGGCTTTCAATCTCCTGCGTATCTTTTATGCTTTGCACGCTGAAGTAAGCGGTTGACTCCGTCATTACCCCATCTAAAATCACGCCGTTAACCAAAGTCGACGGCGATGGAGTATATACCTGATAAGGCCTGCGAAACGGATTGCTCATTGTGACCTTCCGTAATCATGAATGGCGAAGGTGACTGAATTAAGCATTACGCCAGTGTCTATAAGCGGCTTTGATGAACCCTTCAACGCTATCGTAACCGGAGAGTTTGGAGTCCAGGCACCTCCAGAGATGCTCTTCTTGACGCCATCCACCATAAATACGCCAGCCGCATTCAGAAACTGAGAAAAGGTAGCTCTACCGAGGAGAATTTGCGTTACTCCATTTGTAGCGAACCTTTCCAGCCGAGAGACTGATGTGTCGAAGTATGTGCGCATGAATGGTCGTGATGGGATTGTCCTCGTACCGAATTCGTTCCATGCTGCGTATTCAGCGACAAGCACTCCATCATTGACTTCACCCTTCTGGATTCCGACAACCACCTCTTTGCTTCCGGCAGCCTTGATCTCTCGCCTTAACCTTTCCCATTGCCGCTTGTTGTCTGTAATTTTTACTGACACAAGCATCCCCCCACGACTCCGCGAGTCATAATCGAGAATCCTGCCCCTCTCTTCTTGCGGAGCAGTTGCAGCAGGTTTCCGTATGTAGTCCCACTGAGGTAACTGGAATCACCTGATACGTTGCCATAAGTGATTGCCAGATCACCTTCCTTGCGTGAGAGGATGCGACCAGATGATGTGGAACCGTTATCAGAGTAACCGCCAGGCGATGCCATGATATGGGCCGCCATTAGAGCCAGAGCTACGTTATAGGCGTCTCCGTACTCGTCTTCGCAGACAAACAGTGATGCAAGTTCGATGTACCCTTGAACAACCTCATCAGGAACAGCCGCAAATTCAGGCGCTAGCTTGCGGAAGATTTCCAGAGGCGTAAGTCCTTCAAATGCGGCAATGTTCATTACTTCTTGTCCTTATCTTTTTTCTCTACCTGACTGGCGGTTACGGCTTCATCTTTATCAGCGAGTCGCAGCTCACCTTTGGTAATGGATGCCTGCACCGTTTTATTGTCCTTCCAGGAGTCTTCCACTTCGGCAGTCTGGCCTGGTGCCAGCTTCTGGCCGGCGATGTAATACAGTCGTGCTGATGCGTTGGTAATCTTCATTGGTAGTCCTTAAGAAAAGAGGCCGAAGCCTCTTAAATGCCTTTGATGAGATGCAGGGTCAGCGGCAGGTAAACCTGTACGCCGGTAGCGCGGCTGTGGCATGGAATATTGAACGCCAGGTTGTTAGCCTGAGGTGGCAGTTGTTCGAACGGCTGCGGGATTTCCATGGATGCGTTATCAGCGTTACGTTCCATTACCAGAGCGGCCTTAGTGCCTGCGCCATCGATGTCTTCCAGCTCGTTAACACGAATCCACTGCATACCCGGATACTGGGTGTTGAAGTAGGTCATGTAAGACGTATTGGTGTTTGGCATCGGCTTGGACAGGATTTTAAAGGCGCTTGGCGGCAGTGCGATCACGTTCGCAGAGTGCAAGCCTTTAGTTACCGTTTCGATTGCTGATACTGCATCTTCCAGTTCACCAGAAGCGATCTCGCCAGTAGTCCAGCCAGCAGATGTGGTTACTGGAATATTTGGATGCTCAAGAACGCCGACGATCTGATAATCATCATCGCCGTAGAACGCCAGGTCATTAACCTTCACGTCGTGCGCTCGACGGGCAGCGTTAGCCAGACGAGTTGGCAGATTCTTACCGGTTGCCTGTGATGCTCGGATTTCCATCAGGCTGTATTCGTAGAAGTTACCCAGGCTGAACACCTTCCCGGTTTCTTCACGATAGTTAACGCCGACATTTGGCAGGTCGTCAGAGTAGTCAGCGATGATACGCGCCATGCCTACTGCATCCCATACGCCGTAAGTGAACGTTTTGGCGTATGAAGGGATTTGAAGTGGCACACTGAATTTGGCCACCTGAACAGAGGTGATATGCTCACCTCAGAACAACACAGGTGCTCCAATGAAAAAAAGAAATTTCAGCGCAGAGTTTAAACGCGAATCCGCTCAACTGGTTGTTGACCAGAACTACACGGTGGCAGATGCCGCCAAAGCTATGGATGTTGGCCTTTCCACAATGACAAGATGGGTCAAACAACTGCGTGATGAGCGTCAGGGCAAAACACCAAAAGCCTCTCCGATAACACCAGAACAAATCGAAATACGTGAGCTGAGGAAAAAGCTACAACGCATTGAAATGGAGAATGAAATATTAAAAAAGGCTACCGCGCTCTTGATGTCAGACTCCCTGAACAGTTCTCGATAATCGGGAAACTCAGAGCGCATTATCCTGTGGTCACACTCTGCCATGTGTTCGGGGTTCATCGCAGCAGCTACAGATACTGGAAAAACCGTCCTGAAAAACCAGACGGCAGACGGGCTGTATTACGCAGTCAGGTACTTGAGCTACATGGCATCAGCCACGGTTCGGCCGGAGCAAGAAGCATCGCCACAATGGCAACCCGGAGAGGCTACCAGATGGGACGCTGGCTTGCTGGCAGGCTCATGAAAGAGCTGGGGCTGGTCAGCTGTCAGCAGCCGACTCACCGGTATAAACGTGGTGGTCATGAACATGTTGCTATCCCTAACTACCTTGAACGGCAGTTCGCCGTGACCGAGCCAAATCAGGTGTGGTGCGGTGATGTGACCTATATCTGGACGGGTAAGCGCTGGGCGTACCTCGCCGTTGTTCTCGACCTGTTCGCAAGAAAACCAGTGGGCTGGGCCATGTCGTTCTCGCCGGACAGCAGGCTCACCATGAAAGCGCTGGAAATGGCATGGGAAACCCGTGGTAAGCCCGGCGGGGTGATGTTCCACAGCGATCAGGGCAGTCATTATACGAGCAGGCAGTTCCGGCAGTTATTGTGGCGATACCAGATCAGGCAGAGTATGAGCCGGCGCGGAAATTGCTGGGATAACAGCCCAATGGAACGCTTCTTCAGAAGTCTGAAGAACGAATGGATACCGGTGGTGGGTTACGTAAGCTTCAGCGAGGCAGCTCACGCCATAACGGATTATATCGTTGGATATTACAGCGCACTAAGACCGCACGAATATAACGGTGGGTTACCCCCAAACGAATCGGAAAATCGATACTGGAAAAACTCTAACTCGGTGGCCAGTTTTTGTTGACCACTTCAATTTCTGATGTCACTGGGAAGAGAGTGGTCGCAGTCAGTGCAGGGTATTCGACTTCGTAAACCTTGGTCTTAACGTAGTCCAGTTCACGAGCCAGGAAGATTGACTCCCCTTCATCCAGTCGGATGCCGTTAGCCGCCGCGCCGTGTTCAATAGCGAACAGGTCCGCTTCGTCGTAATTCATCTGTTCCATTATTGTTCCTTATGCGGTTGGCTGTGTGGTCTGGTTGCGGATTTGAACTTCAGCCAGGTTAACTGTTGCGCCAGCGCTGTTTTTGAAAGTGGTAAACTTACCAGTAAACACCCAGCCAAGAGCCAGAGATCCGCCGATCGCTGCTACCTTGCCAGCGTCTGCACCAGAGGTCAGAACGTTAACACCTGTACCCATGGTTGGTGCTGCTGATAAGGTGGTTACAGCCCAGATTCGGCCCCACGTCATCACGTTGACGGCATCACCGTCTTCATACTGACCGGTTACGCAGCCGTAGTGGCTGAAGCGGCAGATACCCATCAGGTTTGCTGCATCGCCAGCCGCAGATACTTGCTTAACTACGCGCTTGTCGTTAGCCACTGATACGCGAGCCACCACATAGCCAGGCTTGATAGCGCCTTGTGCTGCGTTGCAACCATCTGTGATTTGATGGGTTGAATCTGAACGCATGCCGGGCATTGCGATCTGCATGTCGTTATCGTAGGAAGTCTGAACAGGCATTATGCTGTCTCCTTTTTGCCGTGCAGGCGGTCGAGGTATTTTTTGCGAGCAGCGGCAGAGCCTTTAGGTTCAGCGGAGTCATCGCGGGTTTGGGCTTTGTCCTGATTGACGATTTTGCGCTGCTGCTCCATAGGCGCTGACTCAATCGCCATGTCGAAAGCGACGTTGATATAGGTGTCATCTTTGCCGTCGAGCTTGATGGATGGCTTCAGCTTGGCTACAACCGCTTTCTTGACGGCAATATCATCCAGGCCATCACATTTGATGCCGTGCTTCTCTGCTTTTGCTTCGAGTTCGGTGCGAGCTTTAATGGTTTTCTCTGCATCTTCGCGAGCCTGCTTCAGCTTGTTTTCAAACTCTGCTGCGTCAGCTTTCAGAGTGTCGCGCTCTGCTGTGATGGTGGAGATGGTTGTTTGCGCTTCGGACAGCTTGGTATTAGCGTCCTCTGCATCCTGTTTAAGGGCGTTGAACGCCACGACGACTTCAGGAGAAGCATCGTACTCAAGCCCGTTGTCGAGTCGCAATTTCTGCATTGTTTTACCTTTTGGTTGGTTGTCGTCATCGTCTAAGGTGATTTCTTCATCACCGTCGAGATTCAGTATTGCTACATCACCGGCCCGGGCTTTAGATACGAGCGCGAGATGATTGATGCGGATGTTTCGCTGCACGGCGTCATATGGCTGACCGTTCCATTGGCCTGGAGTCTCATCGAGGTCGAGTCGGTAGCCGAGGGATAGTTGCTTTGTCCTGCCGCTGGTTGCTGAGTTAATGGCGTTCTCGTCATAGACCATGATTGGCACTTTGACGTTTTCACCATCCTGTCTGCCTGGCTCAAGCATGGTTCCGACCATGTGCTTTTTAGCGTTGCGGGAATTAACCGCCCCCGGGTGACCGATAGTGATCGGCTTGCCTTTGAAGCTAGCCAGTGAGTCAGCGTTGAATACTTCTTCAGGTGGGCGTAGCTCACGACGCACTGAGCCATCTGGATTTCGGTATAACTGGATACCAACGCGACCTACTACCGGTACGTCCTCCAGATAGCCATCCTCGTTTACGGACGCACGGAGTTCTCCCACATCGAAGCGAGATACTGTTTTCATGTTTTGCCTTATTTATTCGCCGATATCGAAAACTGAACCAGACCAGTCGGGCTCTGCATAACATCGACAGCGGACAGGTTGCCCCGGATGTCCATCAGTCGGTGGGTTGCTCCACTTGTATGAATTACCTTCTCGCGCTCTGTGCTCAGGCCTTTCGCGTTCATCAAGCACACCGCGCCATTTGTATCCAGTTATCCAGGCATCGGCCTGACGCTGCTTTGTGAGCGCTGAATTGGCCTTTCCTATCTGGTCAACTGCAATCAGCTTTGCGCGCCTCTCAGTGACGCCATAGCGCTCCTGAATCTGCTTTTTGATAGTGTCAGCACTTGATCCGTTCATTACACCGCGCTGGATGATGCCTTCCATGTCCGCCAGTTCGTCAGCAGGTATGGATTTAATCAGCCTGGTGTTCTCTGATACCCATAACTCCTGCATCTCTCTCAGCCATGGCTCTGCGCGATAAGCGTCAACACCAAGCGCACCTGATGAGACTGGAGCAGTTGTCTGGCCGGCAATAACAGCCTGCGATGGCGGGATGTCATAGCCAGTTCCACCCTTCACGACCAGCCGCCATTGCTTGTCGTTAAACTGACTCGTTAGCGCGAAGAATGTCGGCAGCCGTTCAATTACTGGCTGAAAGATGCGGTTGCCAGCATTGCGGAGATAGGCCAGCACAGCCGACATATCGTCCTGCCAGCCATCGAAACGGATATCGCCGTATGCTGAGTTTATTTCTCTGTTGAACTGCCTGGTGGCTTTTACAAGCGCGTTGGTGTAGTCACGTTCTATGCCATAGGGATGAAGCCAGACTTTAGCCATTGCTCATCTCCGGATAGACGTAGCCTCCACGTTTTTTCAGTGTGGCGACACCTTCATCGTTGCTCACCCATCCAAGCTGCGAATAGCGCTCATCAGCCTGTGACCACTGGTTAGCCGTCTCTGCCTGCTCTTTCTCTGTTGGTACTGAGAGAGGATTGAATTTAATCGTCCATGTTTTATCAGTGGTGAGGAAGTTGACCACCTTTTCTATTGCAGGTCTCGCCTCATCCTTCTGCTTGCGGCCAATCAGCTGCTTCCATGACTCAGGAACGGTGGTTTTATCCGCGCCCTGACCTGATGGCGTTTTGGTGAACAGGATTTGCTCATCAATTCCGGTCAGCGCTGATATGCGTAACTGTTTGCGGTCCTGTACATCGACTACCCCTTCCAGAGAGCCATTAAGCAGCTCGTACTTCTCAGTGCTCGCGTCCACGCCGATGGTATTGCCGTTGCTGCGAGTCATGTCGACCATATTGAGACGAGCCTGAACAGCATCGCGTCCTTCACCATCTTTGCACAGGTCAGCCAGGTCAGCGGCAGACCAGACGCCCTGCTGTTTGCGCTCAAGAAGGCTTGTAGCGTGTGCGTGGCTCATGCCGTAATCAGTCAGCGCCTGATAAACACCCTGCAAGCATGAAGCGCCCCACCCCTGATTCTGATGACGAATCTGGTTAGGCAGTCGCTCTCCGTCGAACACATGGCATCTGCTGGCGTGAACGTAGTAAGGCGTTCCTGAGATAGGGTTGATCTGGTACTGAGTTATCTCTCCGTACGTTGCGCTTTCAGGGTTAGTATCGCGCAGGAAAGGCTGCACCTGATATCGGTCATAAACACGGACAAACTCAAGTTCACCCTCGCCTATTGGTGACTGAAGGTCTCCGCCATCATTAACGCCGAATAGCATCAACGAGCCGCCATATAAGCGAGCCCATGCCACTGCGTCAGTAAACTGCTGAGTGAGGTTGAGCTCATCCCAGCGAGACCTGATCTCCGGCTCATTGTTTGCGCCGTCTACGGTGAAGCCGGCACGAAACATTTCGTCTGCTACCACGTCGATGATGCGACGACCTAAACCGTCTCCGAGATAGATGCTGTCGAGCGTTGCTTTGGTTAGCAGGTGCGCTGTACGGATACGGCTGTATGCTGACCTGTCTCCACCTGTGCCGAGGTTCATGAACACATTTTGATAGCTGTCCATGTTCATCTTCTTGTCGATTTTCTTTTGCTGCCTGTTATTGCGTTTAGCCATGTGAGTTCTCAGCTTGCAAGCGCCTTTAGTCTGCGTAGGGCATCACTGCCAAGGAGTAATTCCTCAGTCACGGCGTCGATAAGGTTATCCACGATGTCGTCGTGGTCGTGAGTGTCGTCGTAGGTGAAAGCACTGTGCTCAGCGATAAACTCTGAGGAGAATGAAGCGTCAGCTGGAAGGTAGACACGCTGAGCTTTGACTACCGGCAAAACGTCCATTGCCCGGGTAACTTTGTCTTTGTTTCGCTGTAGAGCGGTTATCTTGATGGGAAGTTTCTTCTCAAGGTTCTGAATAAGAGCCGTGCCACTGGATTTATCTTCAACGTAGATTTTTCTCAGCGTTCCGGCTTCCCGATTCTTACGCCACGCCTGAGAGATAAACGCTTTGAAGTTTGTTTCCAGCTCTGGTGCCTTCCACTTGCCGCGCTCCATGTGGATGAGATAGAGGTCGTCTTTGTACACACCCCACTCGCACAGTACCGACCAGTCGTTATGGTTAGCCGTCTTCTGCGCTGTATCTGCGGTAGTGAATCGGTATTCGAAGCGTTCAGGCTCTGGCTTATCACCGTCAGGTCCGTATGTCTGCCACCAGGAACCATCAAATACGTTGCCGCCTAGCTTGATAGGCTTCTGCATGCCCTGAGACATGAACGTGTATTCATCCGTATCCCATTGGCGACACAGATCACCAACATATTCGTTGGCAGGCCAATATGACCAGTAGCCTCGCATCTTTTCGCTGTCTTTGACGTCATTCCAGCAATGCTCCTGAATCCATTCTGGTAAAGAATCGATATAGGCTTCATCAATGAGCGCAGGGATGATGACGTGCTCGAAGTCGATACCCATTGCTCCAGACAGCATGAATGCACTGCTGTCGTCTGTGTGCAGCCGCTGCTGAATGGCGACGATTGGTGTCGGGTTATCTTTTGACTTATTGGCACGACGAGAGCGGATGGTGTTGGTTAATGTCTGCTGTGCCTTTTTGCGCTTCACCTCTGAGAAAACATCAAGAGGCTTGTCGAAGTCATCAAGGTTTATCCACCCTGAAAATCCCGGCATCTGATAACCGCCACGCGATCCGGTAATCTGACCGCTTGCTGCGCGGCTTACTACTTCGGCTTTAACCTTGCCGTCATCGTTCAGCAACTGCCATTCGTCAGCCTGATTAACGCCCAGCGAGTGAGGCCATAGCGTCTGAAACTCAGCTGACGTGATGATTTCTCGGCTTCTGCGGCTGTTACGCTTTGTCAGTGTGTCGCTGAAGGAGATGTTGAGGTTTCTTACCTTCTGGCAGTTCAGCATTGTCCACACTGGCGCATGGATGCTTAACATCTCGGTTTTCCCACTGCCTGGAGGAACGTTGAAGACAACATTACGGCGTTTGCCGGCAACGATATCTTCAATCACCTGCGCAATGTATCGGTGATGCCAGTTAACTGACCACTTCTCACCCTGCAACAACTGAAAGAATATGCGGTTAAAGGCCAGAAATGAGCGCTCGGACAGGACTTTGATGGCTTGGCGTTCTGCTTCGCTCAAATCTTCCCATTCGAGTATTTGGCTCATAGTTTGCTCAATATGCTGTTAAGCGCCTTTTCGTCTACGGCTACGTTATGGTTGTGCTCAATTGGCCCGCCACCGCTACCTGAATGTTCCATTGGCTGAGTGGCTTTACCGTAGGCGCGATCCATTATTTCTTTTGCTGCTGATACCTTTGCTGCGGCAGGTGCTTCGTCGTCACGTAGTATTTTCACTAACGCCTTAACCGCTTCCTCGCCGTAGGTCTGGGCAATTAGTTTGACGTCTGCAGTCACCTTGTTTGGTGTTCCTTTTTGGCGGCCACCAGTCTTTTGGGTTCCTGCTGGCCTACCTGGTTGCTTCTTAGTAGGCATTTCTATGTCCTTCTAAAATAGAAATTGTCATTATCGAAGCCCCTCGTAAGGAGCTTCTGTAATAACTCTGCTTCGTCTACCGCAGCGCAGATTAGCTGTCATGTGCGTAAACCCGGCGCCATAGATTAAGCGGGTAAATCGCGGTATGACCTGTTATTGATTAACACCATCCACTCGCACGGAGGGAGACCGCTTAGGCGGCGTGGTCTTCGTTAAGATGGTGAGACAGCGACAGGACGACGCGGGAGAAAATTATTAGAGGTAGTTAGCTACCAATGAGGAGTTCTGGCTGAGTGACCTGCATGATGTGTTCATGCTCCAATGCCAAAACGCGCTTCTCTTTCTTCCGCTCGTTCATCAACCGGCTGCCTATCGTGCCTTTCAGCTTTGAGCGCGTTTCTTTGATGGCGTAGCGATGCTGCAATTCTTCACCCATCGCCATGCGCCGGTTTAGCTGCTCGGCCATCCAGTTGAAGGCATTGATGTAACACTCCTTCACTGCGGCAGCTGTTTTGCCAGTGAATCCCATCACTAGCATCATGCATCCGTCGCGGGTGATGTTATACATAGGCTGAACATCGCCATTTTTATCAATGAAATCAATGGGCGCAAAATTGCGCTGGGTGAAGTCATCGGAGCATTTCAGGTTACGTATGGCACGCAAAACGTCTTTGTGTCGCTTGCCAAAGTAATCCGCCACCTTGAGTGATGTGGTGATTATCTTGTTGTCGAGGGTCGTGACCATTTCGCGGAAGTCGAAGGCCGGAATAACTGACGGATTATTCATAGCGTCTTTACCTTTTAGAAAGTGAGCCTGTCTCACAGAAAAGCCGCCCGAGAGAGGTCGCCACCTATAACGGCATTTCTCAGGCTCGCTTACTGAAAGGCTCTCGTTGATGTGCGCGTGAGATGCGCATGAAAAAGCCCCGCTATTGCGAGGCTTGGTTATTCATGTGGTAACGGATGCATGACCCCGGCATTGCAGTGTGGAATGCGTAGGCGGTCTTTCGCCATACGAATACATGCTCACCTCCGTATTATTTCAGGCACTGAGTCCGAACGTATTCCTGCAGGCCGGTCAGTTGCTTTGTGACGGCGGCGATCCCGTCTCTGAGACGCCAATAATTGAGTTCAGCATCTGCTGTAAGTCGAGGGCTTGAGCCATCAACCAGGCCGGAGGATCCGGTGGTTTCGTCTTTGGAGCAGGTGGCGGCGATTTGCAGCCGACGCTTACCAGCGACAACATCAGCACGAAGCCTGTTATTCTCAGCATTCGCATCTGCTAATTCCTTCGTGTATTTGGCATCCAGTGCAGCGACATCACGCTGGCGGGTCTGCATGTCTTTAATGGTGGCGTTAGCCATGCTGAGTTTCTCAGTGGCTTTATCGCGCTGGTCTTTGTAGGTGATAGCATTGTCTCGGTATCGGTTGACGAAGAACGTCAACACACCAATTAGGACCACTACCAGCAATTGCATCCAGTAACGCTTAACCAGCGCGCTAATCATGACAGGAACAGAGCGCGCTCCGCCTCGCGCCGACGGGCCAGGCCATTCAGGACTTTACCACCAGCTTTATTCCAGCGCAGGAACTCATCAGCTGCGCCAGCGTAATCACTGGCGTTGAGTTTTCGCAGGAGCGTAGATGTTGACAAAGACCGGGCACCGAGATTGTAAGTGAAAGACACCAGAGCATCGAATTGCCCCTGAGTCAGATCGACTTTAACCAGGCGGGACACGTCACTTTCGTAGCTGACTAGTCCTGTCTTCAGCAGGCGTTCTGCCGTTTCCTGCTTAATCGTCATCCCGGCGCGGATTGGTTTCCCGTCGACAGGCAGAGTCCAGCCATAGCCGATCGTCCAGACGCCAACGCTGTCCTGGTACGCGGTAAGCCTGCAGCCTTCGAATTGCTTGATCAGGGCAATGCCTTTATCACTGGTTTGCATCACCGCCTCCAAACCGAGAATTAAACACCCGGGAAGCCATAACCTTCACTTGCTCTACGCCAACAAAACCGAGTGCGCCGCCTATAGCAATCGACAGGGACTGCGGAAGGTTGAAGTAATCAAGAGCTGACACAGCAGTAAGGGTCAGAGCTCCACAGATTGCCCCCTCAAGGAGCATTTTCTTCCAGCCGCCACCGCCGTAAGCGATTCGCAATGCGGCCATGGCAACCGATAGCAATACGGCACCCATCGGCGTTTCGCCACGCCACCAACTGTGGAGTAGTTCGATAAACTCCGTCCAGGAGTGGGGATCGTTATGCATTTTCATAGTCTCTAACCTCCGGCTTAAAAGCGGGGGCTGTGTGTTTGAAAGGGGTAAGGCCCTCGGGACGATTTAACAAGTAGGCGTGTCGATGATGGTTCCCGGAGCCTGAAATAAAAAAGCCCGCGACAGGCTGGCAATGTGAGGGTAAGGCAATGTCGGCTCTCTGGCCGAAGGGTCCCAGGTAGTGGGTTCTGTGTGCGGCGTACCGCAAATAAAAAAGCCCAAGGCGTTAACCTCGGGCTTGAATTTTTTTGGCTTCGGAACGACTGAACGGATTCCCAGCGTTAGAGATGAATCTATCCAGTTTTTCCGCGAAATGCAATACCTATTTCCTATATATTTTCAACATTAGGGAAAATTATTTTCATCTCGTTACTTTTGAGAGAATGGCATCAGCCATAGACTCCTGCTTATGGCATTCGGCGACAAGTTCCTCAAAGAGCGGCTGAAGTTGGTCATAGGCCGCCGTTTTCTTTATCTCCGCAACAGTATTAATTCCCTCTATCACCGTTGAGAACTTCAGTCTGGCGTAACCTCTTCCACCGCAGCGGTCACAGGCTTTCATCACCGGAACGCCCTGGCGATCGCTTTCTGCCTTGTCCAACACCTTACCTTTGCCATGGCAGCGACACGAATTGCTGATAACGCCTTTTCCGTTACACGGCTTGCATTTAACCCGCACCACTTCCCGCGCTTCCGTCCAGCTCTCCCAGTCGCTTGGGCGAACGGCACGCGACATTTTCGACCAGTAAGGCGGTTTCCCCCATGGGTATGAGACCTTGTTGGTAAACACTTGCGCCTCTGTAAATCCGCCACCATCACAGCAATCACATTTTCTAGTGCTGGCAGCACTTCTTGAATAATCCTGGTATGCAAAAGCGCAGAGAACCTTAAGCACGCCTGACCGAGCTGATTCATCGAGTTCCGACAGTGCTCTGAATTTACCTGATAACTTACGTGCCTGCTCATAGAGTCTCTCCAGTGCTATATCTGGGCTGCTAATGCCGATTTTCGACAGGTAAAGATTGAAACCAAAGCCGCACTTATGGCCAGCAAGACCAAGAGCAGCCATAACGTCAGTTCCGGTCAGGCTGTCCGATGCGGTTGCCCGGGGAGAGTCACTGAACATCGGTGATTTAGGCGCAAAGTATTTAGCGATTGATTCGAGGTTCATTACGCGGCTTCCTTCTGTGGCTGAGTGGTTTTGGTCTGGCTGTGCTTTGCTACTGGCGGCAGGTTGGCGCGCATAACGCTTTCGGCCTGGTATCTGGCTATCTGGTCGCGGGTCATGCTGGCCTCCGGTTCCATGCGCGGATTGCATCTCGCTTAGTTGGGTAGGTGTCTGTTATCGGCTTAATCAGGCATGGCTTGTTCACGCATCCCGCATAGACACCATCACCATCAGATGCTAATTCCGCTTCACCGCCGCAGAATGGGCAGTTGAGCAGCGATGCCCAGTGCGGAAGTTTGAGGTCGTAAATCATGCTGCCTCCTGCTGTTTGAGGGCGCGAAGTTTCGCCCTGGCATCGGCGCGGATGCCGTCCAGTTCTTCGCGGGTGTAACGGTGGGTTTCGTTATTGGATTCCAGCGCCTGCACTTTCTCTTCGCCGATCAACTCAACCAGAGCAGCGCGATAGGCCTCGATATTTCCTGATTTGTGAACGTTACAGGCGGGGCACTGGACCCATATATTTTCGTCAGTGAAGCGCAACTGAGGGGCTGCGGCCGTAGTGCGGTAATGCCCAGCATGCCAGACAGGCGCCGATTTAGTGCCACACGAAATGCAGCCATGACCGGCGGCCAGAAGCAGATCACGGCGGTAATCGTTAACCACGCGCTGAGTCATTCGCACCCAGTGGCTGAGAGGCTTAACTGCCCGGCGTCGTTCTGCGTGACTCCGGCGCGATTCCTGTTCCTTCCGGCGCTCATCCTTGATGCGCTTGGCCGCCTCTTTCACCTTCTGCTTAGCTCGCAGCTCCAGCGCGTAGATAGCGCCGTGAGCCGGGCAGCACCAACGGACGTTGTCGTACTGCGGGGTAAACTTCTCTCCGCATACCTTGCACTTGCGGCGGGCTGGCTTACGCATGGGCACCACCCTGTACCTGCACCATTGTGAGGTTTCCGCAGAACACGGCACCGGTATCGATATACATCTGGTTGGCGTATTTGACGGGTTCGCGCGCCGGAGTGTGGCCGAAGATAAACAGGTCGGCACCAGTGATTTCTTTCGCCAGGCCATCGTGAGAGTCACTGATGCGATCGCGATTCCAGATGACCATTTCCTCTGGAACCGGCTTGTTGAATTCGTATTCGTTGTGCGGGTAGTCAGCGTGGCAGATAACGATTTTACGTTCAGCGGTAACCAGCTCGATGACGAGTGGCAGCTCAGTTGCTTTGTGAACCAGAGCCTTAGCCAGCACTTCTTTGTCATAGTCGAGATTGAAGAACCAACCGCCACCATTTACCAGCCAGTGATTGACGTTCCCATACTCCGATAGCCCATCAATCATCATCTGCTCATGGTTTCCTCGCACAGCCCGGAACCACGGCATAGTAATCAACTCCAGGCACTCGACGTTTTCCGCGCCGCGGTCAACAAGGTCACCAACCGAGATCAGCAAATCACGCGCCGGGTCGAACGAAGCTTTTTCGAGCTCACTCATCAGCAGCGTGTAGCACCCATGCAGATCGCCCACGACGAAGATATTGCGCCAGTCAGCGCCATTAATGCGTTGATACATGCTCATGCAGATTTTCTCCTCGCCGCGAGACGCAGCCATTTCTGATCCACCAGGCTGGCGGTGTTGTCTTTCAGGGTCGGGATGTCGGACGGCTTAATCGCGGGCTTACGCTGGCGGCGCGCCGGAACGTTGAAGATGTGATTTGTGATGACGCGTGCGAGAGTATTAGCCACGGGAAGCCCTCCACTCTTGCGCCCAGGCGATGCGCTTACTGGATGCCTTGGAGAACTTCACGCCGCGTTCGGTACCGAACCAGTAAATCGCCTCGATAACGTCGACCATGTAGCGCTTGCTGGATTTGGATGTGCGGACGCCGAAATAAACGCGGCCGCCGTTGATGCCCGGCGCAGATTTCTGTTCCTGGTCTTGAGTCTGGTTTACCAGAACGGTGATGAGGTCCTTCCATTCTTCGCGGGTCAGCTTTTCTCCGTGCCAGACAACCTGGTCAGACAGGTCTTTCAGCAGCGGCCACATCAGACGGTTTTGCTTGTCGGTGCGGGTCTCTTCACGGGCCTCGACAACCATCGGCGAGCGAGGGTTTACCGGCAAGGTGCGAATGTACGCGATGAGATTGTCTTTAACGGTGTCGTTAACGATGCAGTAGTGCTGTTTCATGCACCACCTCCGAGAGGTAACGCAGAATGCAGAAAATCGCAGGTGCATTTCTGCATCTGTGACAAGGTGAGGAGTTCAGATTGTGGTCGCATTTAAGTCCCCTTAAATGCGCAGAAGTCACCGCCGGGTGTTCAGACCGGCGGCAATTGATATTGTATAATCAGATTCCGTGGTTTGCGAATTCTTTGTGCACTTTATCCCTGAGCCTAACCGCAGCTTCTTGCGCAGAGGTAAAGTCACTGAACCGACCTCCATAGAACCTCTCTCCATTAAACGTCACCGCTACTTCCCATTTTTTCTCGCTTTCGCGGTAGGAGACATTTTTAGCTCCAGACGTATTCGTCTTCCTGAGGCCTATATTAGCGATGTTCTGCTCATGCGTTGCCTCCCTCAGATTTTCTATCCTGTTATTTCTGGTATTGCCGTCAATGTGATCAATTTCCGCTGGCATATATCCATGGTGGATCAAGAAAATTATCCGATGGCCAAGATAATTCTTCTTCTGCAGCATTACCTGCAAATATCCCCTGCTGTTGATAACACCAGCTTTTTCCCCTTCCAGAACATTACCCCTGGACACCTTCCAGAACAGTTCTCCATTACGGTATTCAAAAATCTCCCTGGCTGTGTCCGGAGTTAACTCCCATTTTGTTTTCGGCGCCGTTTTATTTGAAAGTATTCGAAGTTCTTCTGGAACCACACAAATGCTACGGTGCATGTTTTTTGTTGTTTTAAGGTATCCTTTTTTAATCAGTACATTAACAAAGTTATTTGCTCCTGCGTGGACTATGCCTCCTGCACCAATGGCAATTTCTGCAACAGTAGGTGATACGCCATTCTCGGCTATATAGTTAACTATGAAATCAAACACATCCCGCTGTCTATGCGTCAACATCACTTCACCTCCTGCTGCGGTGCTGCTGGCAGAGGCATCCAGTGGGTTGGCTCGCAATAACAGTCGAATCCGTGATAATACTCACGCCCACCCTTGTATGTTGCCGTTTTTACTGGCGGGTCATTTGACTCACTGGCACGAGGCCGGAAAACTATGACCTTGCTTCCCTCCTCAGGCATCCGCTCACTGCAAGCCACCCAACCATCCGGAATCAACGGAGAGTTGAGAGAATCTCGCTCTGCCTGAATCTTCGCGGCGTCGATTTCACCCAGGCTGCGAATGACTGCCAGCCCATCGCGCAGCGTCGGAATATTTTCCGGAATATTTTGTTGTGCGTTTTGTTGTCGATTTGCAGCTCGCTCAGCCTTCAACGACAGAGCAAGATACTGCTCCATCGACGTTTTGGCTCCGGCAATAATCTCGTCAAGCACATCATCAGTCAGGTCTTTATCTGTCATCATCGCAGTATATCCTTCACGCCAATTAACCCCTTCCGGCTCAAGTAGTCCATTGCATCGCTTTGTAACTTGCTGTCAGGACTGGCTTTTCTCAGTGAGTGGGCTAAACGCTTAATCCACATGACCAATTCGTCCATTTTTTTGGTGTCCTCATTAGTGAGGGCACCATCGGCACCCTGAAGCATGGCGGCGCGGCAGGCGTTCCAGATATCCCACGCGAAGTCTTTCATCTCGTCATCCTGCGTGAGAGGATGGGTGGACGATGACCAGATTTCCTCAAAATCGCTGTATCCAGATGGCAAAGCTACCGGCGCTGGCGGCGCGGTGCGATACAGAAGCACATCACCCATTTCTTTTCTGGATGCCGGCCATACGTCTGCATCGGAGCCAGATTTCAGATAATCAAGATTGGACTGGTCGATTACGCACACAGGCTCCGCTTCGAGCGATGCCAGCGCAATACGCGCCAGTTCATTCAGGATTGCCACATCAGCGTGACCGAGGGTGTAACCAGCTTTCAAATCGGCAACTGCTTGGACGGCATGTTTGTCGATGTTGCTCATTGGGCGGCCTCCTTGCGGATCGAGTTGATGTATGCTTTGAACGCGTCGGCATCATCGCGACTGGTCCCCGCATGATTATCGCCAACAGTCCATGTTGCCTTGGCTAATCCACCAGGGAATCGAAAGTAAACCGTGATGTCTTTCTTGTACCCGATGTAGGCCGTGACATCGGTAATGCCTGGAAACTTTTCCTTCGCTTTCGCAATGGCTGCTTGCTCTGCCTCATGGGTGCGCTTGAGCTCTGCTTCACAATCAAGTCGATGATTAACCCAGCGCGCCTCGCACTCAATGTCGCAAAACGCGGCATTTCCTTCCCACACGCGCCGCTCTGTCTCGTCATCAACGTGACAACTGCAGTAGGCACATTCTTGCCAAAAACCAAACTCTTCAACCAAATCGCGGGCAGGCACATGGCCCTGTTCTGCGTATTTATCAGCGCCAGGGATGCGCTTGCAGGTTACGCAGTTGAATTCCTCTTCCAGTTCGTTTGCGCCCTCACGGCGAGCTGCGACGTTTGTTTTAGCAAAGCGGATAACGCCATACTCGTCACCCTGGACGTGGTACGCTTTTAACACTTGGATTGATTTGCTCATGCTGCACCTCCCTGGCGAAGCTGGGCGGCGAACTGGTCAGCTGCATTAGCTTGAGCTTCGGCAATAGCATCAAAGAAGGCATCGTCACCTTTGCGACGCAAGACTGCGGCAAACATCTCCACACCCTGCGCCCGCACTTCAGCCAGGAAAGCCTGGTACGCAGGAATCTGCAACACCGCCAGTGAACGAATCATTTTCTGCACTTCCGGCGGGCATTGCTCATAGTGTTCGTCTGTGATGAACACGGCGTCGTTGTGAATTGTTTCAACTGCACTCAGCTCCGCAGCCAGCGCCGCGCACTTGGCTTCGAGTTCGGCGACATGGCATCGTGCATCAACATCGTTGTTTTCTGCGGATTTGAGTTTTGCATCCAGACCTTCACGGCTCGCCTGCCATGATTGCCAGAGCTGTTTAGTAAACTGGCTTTTATATTCCCCTCTAAACAAGTCAAAACGGTCTTTTTTGAATGGGAAGTTAGAATCAACCCATGCTTCAAACGCTTCTCTGCTGCTCATACTGATGCTCTCCCGCCCCTGACAGAAGCCAGGCACTGATTGAATAGGTTGTTAAGAGGGTTAGGTGTGCATGTGAATTTACTCATGCCGCCTCCTCGCTAAATTCGATAACGTCTTCTGCCGTGATATCCAGTTCGCGCATCTCGCGCCCCAGCGCCTTCTCCATCCGCTCTACGCATCCACGAATGCGGGTCATCTGCACTTCCGGGAACTGGCTGCGGCTCATTTCAGTGAGAGTGTTGAACAGGTTGCGGTTCTTAGCTTGGCGGGCTTTAACCTTTGCGCAGGCCCGGAGAGATTCGCCGATCTTGCGACCGTCAGCACGGGCTGCTGCGCGGCAGAGTTCAAGTATCAGAAGCGTTTCAGGGAACTCACGGTACTGTGAGTTCATGATGATTTGCATTGCCGTTGAGTCGTTAGCACTCGTAGTCATTTTCAATCTCCTGCTGCTCGCTATGCGTGAACGCCACCGGATCCAGCCCGGAATAGCGGCTGCTGAAGTGGTAGGTTTTCTCTGCGCCGGGGGCGTGGCGGGATTTAACGCAGATGATTTCGGTGATGCCTTTCAGTTCGGTGTTCGGGTTGTATTTCTCATCCCGGTAGATCATGAAAATCACATCGGCTTCCTGCTCGATAACACCGGACTCGCGGAGGTCAGCTGCGACCGGGCGCTTATTAGCACGTTCTTCGACCTTACGGTTAAGCTGAGCCAGTGCGATGACCGGGCAACGCAATTCTTTCGCCAGGTTCTTCAGGCCGGTGGCGATCTCCCCTACGCTGCGGTTCATGTTCTCAGGGTCAGACATGCGCATCTTCTGGAGGTAATCGACAATGACCACACCAAGTCCACCCAGTTTCTTGCTCATTCGCCTGGCTTCCGCTCGCACCTGATGAACGCTGAGGGATGGCTTGTCGTTGATATAGATCGGGGCTTCGATGAAATCCTTCATGCAGTGGCCGACCTTTCCCCAGGCACCATCCATCACGCCGCTCTGCTTGCTGAGTAAATCCTCTTTGCTTACCCGTGCCCGGTGGAACGCGACACGTTCGGAGATCTGATCAACTGGCATTTCCAGGCTGAAGAACAGCACAGGCTTTTTGTTTTTCAGGCCGACTGTCTCGGTCACGGTGGTGCTGAACATGGTTTTGCCCATGCCAGGGCGCCCGCCAACGACGATAAAATCGGTGTTATTGAATCCCCCAAAAGCGCTATCAATGGTCGCCATGCCCAGCTCGGTTTTGTGCTTCCAGATATCACCGCTGATAATCGACTGGATAGTCTCTAACGACATGTCGATCCCGGTGGTGATGTGTTCAGTTCCGTAGTCAGCGCTGTGCTCAATTCCAGAGATGTCGGCCTGAATGTTGCCAATGATGTCAGCAATACCCTCGGTAGTTGGTTCAGATAGCTTCTGGATCCCAACCTGCAACGCCTGGGTCATGCGGCGGCCAAGGTACATTTCACGAAGCTTTTCGCAGTAGGCCGACAGGTTGGCGAAAGACGGAGTGTTTTTGCTGCATTCAGCCAGGTAAGCGAAACCACCCGCACTCTCAAGCACTCCACGCTGCTCAAGGTCGCTGGTCAGCGTAAGCAGGTCTATCTTCGAACCGGATTCGTTGAGTCGCTTATAGGACCGCAGAGCCACCTTGTGAGGTGTTGCTGTGAAGTGGTCCTCAGTCAGCCCCTCAATCGCGTCAGTCGCCATGTCAACGCCGTCTGTGCGGCCCGCTGCGAGCATGATCCCGCCGATGACGGCCTGCTCAACGTACAAATCGATAAAACGGCTCATGCTTTGACTCCCTTGCGCTCACGGTGCTCGTTGATGGCCTGCTCGTAGACAGATCCCCAGTTCTTCGGATTCAGTATCCAGTCGAGAGTCAGCCATGGCTGATCGCCTCTGGTGCCGAACAGGGAAGACTTGCTAATCAGCTCGAAGGCCATTCCCATGTGCTTCAGTTCTCGCCAGTTGCCCTGGGTGGTTTTGCCGTTCCACACAGCTTCCAGGTCTCGATAGGCCGGACGGCGGCGGTTCCACTCATGCAGTGAAACGGCCTTTGAAGGGAATTTTTCATTCCAGAGCTTGATGATCTCTTCGTGCGGACAGGCTGCCGGATTGCTTCCCTGGCCATCAGCCCATATCAGGGCGTCTGACAGGTATCCATCAAAGCGGGTCATACGGCACAGGTTCTCTGGCTTGAAGCTGTGACCCCAGTTCACATGGGCCCAGCGGATAACGAGTTTCAGCTCTTCAGCGGTGTAGCACTGGTCTTTGCTCTTCACCGTGGAGAGAGCTTTCTCGAAAGGCGCCAGTGCAGCACAACGACTACCGGTTAGCTCGTTGAAGTAATCCATCACTTCCTGAGCGAGTGAGTTTTCCCCCTGGGGGGATTTAGGGGGATCATTTCTTTCTTTCTTTTGAATAGTTTCTTTTGTGTTTAGCTGAGTTGGCTTATTGGTATTAGCTGACTTGGCTAATGTTTCATTAGCTGTTTCGGCTAATGATTTGCCATTTTGGCTAATGCTGAAATTCCAGTCAGAAATCACCTTATTCACCCCGATCGCCAGGCCGTTGGTAACGATGATGTTCATTGCAATCATCTCGTTCTTGGCCTTGCAGACGTGCGTATGGTGAATGCCGGTCATTGCTGCAATCTGGGTATTGGTAATACGGTCAAACTTTTTCCCGAACCCGTAAGTTTTGCGGATCACCGCCAGAACGACCTTCAGCTGGCGAGCCGTTAAATCAGCAGCCATAACCGCTTCCAGCAGCTCGTTAGCGATGCGGGTATACCCATCATCGATATCTGCCACCTGACGCTCCACGACCGTTACAGACGGTCTGAAAGGTATTACTTTTGCGAGGTTATCCACGACCACTCTCCTTACGTTTCAGTTCTTCCAGGATGGCGCGCATCTTCTCTGCCACAATCGGGTTAACCGAGCGGATGAAGCGGTCGCGGGTTATGTTTTTATGTACAGCGGTATGGTAATAGCGTGGATTTTTTGCCATTATTCCTCCTGCAACTACTCTCGTTTTTGCACCTGAAAGCCGTTGGTGTTCCAGCACCGCGGCTTTTCCCCTTTCTACGTTCATGCTTCAAAATCTCCTTTCAATCCATCCCGATTAGAAATCAGGATGGCCAGCAGCAGAGACATGTTCGGTACCAGGTTTTCCCGCCACCGGCTTACGGTTGATTTGTTCACGCCAGCTACTTCGGCGATCCTGGTTGTCCCAAGATCTGCGATTTGCCGCTGCACCCAGCTCTCAATTCGTCGTGCCTCCGCTTTGTTGCGTGTCGTTAAGGTTTCCATTTGCGATACTTCCTCTGAATTAATTGGTTATGGCCGCCGGTCAGGCGGCTGTTGATTTATTTGGCTCGTCGCCAAAGAGAAGCCATTCAGGCTCGCACTTAAGAGCGCGAGCCAGCTCAACCAAGTAACGCGGGCGCTTTGTTGTCCCAGCCTCAATGGCCTGGAGAGATTGCTGTTTCATGCCAGCCAGCTTCGCCAGCTGATCCTGCGACAGATTCATCTCTTCACGTTTTTGCTTGAGTCGTTGAGAAATTGTTTCCATATCTCCTCCACAGTTTTATCTGTATTCTCTGACAGTTATTTCTGTTTGTCAATTACAGTTTTAACTGTGATTATCAGGGAGGACAGAGAGAGGTATTTATGAGCCTTGCGGATCGCGTAAAGCAGAAGAGAATTGAGCTGGGGTTAACCCAGGCAGAAGCAGCTGAAATGGCCGGTATACGGCAGCAATCCTGGCAGAGCATTGAAGACGGGAAAACACTTAAACCTCGGAATATAATTGGTATAGCCAAGGCTCTTAAATCCGATGCTGACTGGCTGATGAATGGCGGCGCCTTTATGCCGGTGGCAGAGGTTAACAGCAGGAGAGTTCCGTTGATAAGCTATGTACAGGCAGGTGCCTTAGCTGAAAAAAATCCCATTGAGGCTTTCGACGGGAACCTCGAATACATCCTCACGGACTCTGATATTTCTGAATATACCTTCGCGCTGCGCATTGAAGGCGATTCGATGGAGCCTGACTTCAAGGCAGGGGACATTATCATCGTTGACCCGGAGATTGAGCCAACGCCAGGTGAGTTTGTGGTTGCCAGGAACGGCGGAGCACAGGCAACCTTTAAGAAATACCGCCCAACATACATTGACCCTATGGGCTGCCAGCACTTTGAGCTGGTCCCCCTAAATGATGATTATCCTGTCATTAACAGCGATCACCAGCCATTGACTATCATTGGCGTTATGATTGAGCATCGCATCTACCGCAGAAAGCGATAGCATCCCTCCTCCTATAAAAAATCACCGGCTCAGGCCGGTTTTTTTTCGCCTGAACAAAAATATTTTCCATTCAAATACAGAAACATATGTATTTAGCGCCATAAAATACAGTTTTGTCTGTTGACGATAATACAGTTTTATCTGTATCTTTACCCCATCGAAACGAAACATCGACAGCTGAGCGAAGTTAGCCAGCGGCGGACAGCAAGTCGCCTGCTTTTTAACAACATGCAGATTTACAGCGTCAATGACCTGTTATGACCCCTACACGTAAACGTGCTGTATCACCGGGTGCGATCCGGTCGGTGAGAGAGTATCCCCGCGCGAGAGCGAGAACGGCGTGAGAACGGGCAACACTGGCAGGGAGTTGGCGCTGACTACACACGAATACTTAACCTAATGATTTTTATCAAAAGAGGTCGATATGTTAAGTGCATGTGTCGAACACAAACAGAACAGAAAATACGGAATTACCACGACTAAGGTTAACGGTAAAACGGTATCAATAAAGCTTCACAGGAAGGCTTATTGCGAGGCAAACGGACTCACATTGGATGACATTCGCGGCTTAATTGTTATGCACGAGTGTGACAACCCAAAGTGTATCAATCCTTCTCACCTACGAATTGGCACCCATCAGGACAATATGAGTGATATGGCACTTAAGGGTAGAAGTTGTCACCGTCACGGCGAGTTAAACCCAAGAGCGAAATTAAGTAGTTCTGACGTTGATGAAATAAAACGGCTTAAGGGAAAGAAAACGCAAAAACAGATTGCCGATATGTTCAACGTCAGCAAATCACATATCGGCAGAATTCAGAGGGGCGATCGCTGGGGTGGTTAACGCCACCTTGCCGCACCGGAATGGTTTGCTGCTCAGTTCCCGAACATCGGGGAAGCTTTACCAGCAGCTCTTTGCGAGGGGCTGACGGTAAATAAAGAGAGAGGTGAGGGTATGTCTTCAACACGATTAACAAATGCTTTCCGGGAGCGCATCGCAAAGAACGCGCTGATCAAATCAGGTGTTATCGCAGAGCTTGAGGCTCTCCAGGTTAAGCGGCACGAGATTGCACGTGATGCCAGGGTGTTCGCGTTTGGCGGGAAAGAGAAAGCTGAAAAGCTTGATCGGCTTTACGAAAAGTTCGAGCGGCTCGAAAAGGAAATAACTGATTCAGGAGTTTCAATGTACAGCTCCGATGGCAAGAGCCAGAACATTTTTATCTCCATCGGTGGAAGGCGGCTTGGGTGGTGCTCATATGGCGATGACAGCGAGGGATCAGGCATCAAGCTTCTTACTCCAGCTCGAGATCGCTGCATGTTTGCGGCTGACCACGAGATTGCTACACGGTTCGATGAAGTTTTCGCGGCAGAGGCAAAACTGGAAGCTCGCAAAAAAGACATCGAAAGCACGGTATGGGCGGCACTGAACTCGGTCACCACCACCAAGCGGCTGATTGAAGTCTGGCCTGAGAGCAAAGAGCTGATCCCTGACGGCGTAGACACCGCCAAGCAAACACTCCCGGCGCTGAAGGTTGAAGACCTCAACCGTCTGATCGGGCTTCCTACAGAACAGGCTGCTTAACGCGGCCTTTTTTACGCGGGTAACGACAGAGGGTAAGGCGATGGCAATAGATGCGACGTTAAAAGTTAAACAAATTAACTCTATTAACCCATACGGCGACGGATGGAATAGGCATATGGAAATCGATATCGACAGTATCGAGTTAGTTGAATGTGTTAAGCCGGAAGAAATTATTTCTGAGTACACGGCGGCATCACTTCTTGATGCAATGGATGAATCTGATGTGGTTCGCTGGCTTGAAAACGAAGGTTACACAGTAACAAACGATTGACCCGCTCCGGCGGGTTTTTTATCGGGCATACCTCAGTCGCTTCACCGAGGCGGCTTAGTTATGACAATCGGCGGCCATCCACCGCCCATTGAAACACTGAATAAATGCGTTGAAGTCTTGTATTAACCGTTCCGTTCGCCGCGATAAGGCCAAGAGGATTTATGACAATTGATTTTGAAGTGAAAGCTACAGGTATTGATGTTTCAACAAGTGGTTACCGTGACCACGTCATTTTAGAAGTTCGCGGCGTGGAACTCTCCGATCTTGTCTCTGAAATTGAAGAAAAAGCGCTCTTTCAGGAAATCGATCTTTATGACTACATAGACTGGGCTGAGGCCGCTGGGCATACCGATGACATTCTGGATCGCCTTGACGCTGATGAAGTAATTGAGTGGCTTCGCAGGAAAGGTCATCTGGAGGCTGAGTCATGACAGTCACCCACAACGGCAAGCAGTACACCGCTAAAAAGCTCAACGATAACGAGTGGCAGCTGACGTAGGTATCGGCACCGCGTGAAAAGCTGACGCTTAACCGCTGGCAGATGCATATCGCTGGCCTCCTGAAACAGGTTGAGGTGAAGGTATGATCAACCACTACGGCACCACCCCGCTCATTCGCCAGTGCGTCACGCCCGGCATGATGGCTATGCATGAAGGCCGCACCTATCGCGTATCAGCAGTCATACAGGAGCGCAAATGGGTATACCTGCACACCGATGCAGAAATCATCCGTCTCAGTGACTGCGTGATTGACGTCCTTCTGGACGGTCACGGCAACCCTATCCAGCACTAACCCCCTATTAAACCGATCGGCCTGGCTTTCTGCGGGCGGGATCTGCACATCCAAATTTCAGGAGAAACCATGAGCGAAGTAACGGACTTAACTGTCATCGAAATCAAGCCGGAGCAGGCGCCAGCACTTTACAGCGCGGGTGGACTTAATGGCTTTCTCGAGCAAATCCGCGAACTGGCTAAAGAAGTGCCAGATGTTACCACTAAAAAAGGCCGTGACCGCATTGGCAGCTTGGCGCGCATGGTTGGCTCCAGCAAAACAGCTATTGAGAAGCCTGGTCGTGAATACCTCAAGCGATTGAAAGAGGCGGTTAAACCGGCAGAAGAGGAGTTGCGCGTATTCACCCGAGAGTGCGATGCCATTCGTGACGCAATCCTTAAGCCCCGCGATGAGTGGGAGGCCGAACAGGAACGCATTAAGGCTGAAGAAGCCATGAACGCGCTGCACGCCGAAGCGCTGGAAATGAACATCAAGTTCGATCAGGAGTTGGCGGCCAAGTTCGAAGCTGACCACGAAATGGCTCTGTTGATGAACAAGGATTTCGACCGTGACCGCGAAGAGCAGCGCCGCCTGGCGGAACAGGCTCAGCGTGAGCATGAAGAGCGAATTAAGCGGGAAGCCGCGGAACAGGCCCGCCGCGATGCCGAAGCGAAGCACAAAGCGGAGATTGAAGCCGCGGCACGCCGTGAAGCTGAGGAGAGAGCGCGTGCTGAAGCTGCGGAGCGCCAGCGCATTGAAACGGAAAAGCGTGCAGAACACGAGAAGAAGGAAACCGAAGCGCGGGCGGAACGCGAAAAAGCCGCGGCGGTTGAGGCTGAGCGCCTGAAGGCAAAACAGGCAGAAGAGAAACGCCTGGCCGAAGAGAAGCGCATCGCCGACGAACAGGCAAAACGTGAAGCTGACGTGAAGCACCGCAAGACGGTCGGCACCAACATCGTTAACGCGCTCACCAGCAACACCAGCTTAACCCGCGAACAGGCTATCGAAGTGCTCATCGCTCTGAAAGATGACCTGATCCCCTGCGCGAAAATTCATTACTGAGGTGAATCATGAATATTACATGCGAGTGCGTAGACATGCGCACATCTGTCGGCCCCCACAACACCATCAAAGTTGAGATGGAAGGCGTTGTGCTGGCCGGTACCGTTAAAACCCGTGACGTACTACCCCAGCTCGACGGCGCAGAAGTCATTGAGTGGCTGGCTGAGCAGGGTTACGTCATCACCCATCAGGAGCGTGCAGCATGACGGCAGCAGAACGGTGGGATGAAGAGTCATTCCTTCGCCTTATGCGCGACGTGCTGCCGGAAAAGCCGGAGGGTGATGACGAGCCAGTTAACCTGGCCGCCGAGCGGCAGAACCCGGTCATTAGCTGGGATGAGTTTGTGGGGAATTACACATGAAACTTGATGAATTAGATGCGCCATTCGCCAGCGAGGATATTGAGTGGCGCATTCAGCAGGTGGGTAAAAACAATAACGGAATCTGGGCAAAGGTGCTGGCCTATGTAACTAACCGCGCAATCATGAAGCGGCTGGATGAAGTATGCGGCAAAGCTGGCTGGCGTAACGAATACCGCGATATTCCGAACAATGGCGGCGTTGAGTGCGGTATTTCCATCAAAGTTGAAGGCGAGTGGATCACCAAGTGGGACGCCGCAGAAAACACACAGGTTGAAGCTGTGAAAGGTGGTCGCTCTGGCGCCATGAAACGCGCCGCTGTGCAATGGGGGATTGGTCGTTACCTCTACAACCTGGAAGAAGGGTTTGCAGAGGTTTCAGCAACGCGCGCGCCTGGGTTCCAGTACGCCAAATCAAAAGAGGTTGGCGTGTTCTACTGGAAAGCACCAGCGCTCCCAGGATGGGCATTGCCATCAGGAACACAGATTGAGCAGAACCAGCAACCTCATGATGGTCACCAGCAGGAAGACCAGGCACCTCAGTCAGTGGATGCGGACAAAATCCTCGCCGAATTCTCTGACTACGCCAGCTCGGAAAATGATAGCGATCGGCTTAAGCATCGCTATGAAGACACATGGAAATTGCTGAACGGATTTGCTGAGCACCAGAGCAAATGCAAAGACGTTACTGGCATTCGACTCAAAGAACTTAAACAGGCGGCGTAAATGGCTAGCAAAGGCGTAAATAAAGTGATCCTCGTCGGTAACCTTGGGCAAGACCCCGAGGTCCGTTACCTGCCATCCGGCGGCGCAGTATGTAGTGTGACGCTGGCAACTTCGGAGTCATGGCGAGATAAAGCCACCGGCGAGCTTAAAGAGCAAACGGAATGGCACCGCGTCGTTCTGTTCGGAAAGTTGGCTGAGGTGGCCGGAGAATACCTGCGCAAAGGCTCTCAGGTCTATATCGAGGGTCAGCTTCGCACCCGCAAATGGACAGATCAGGCAGGCACGGAGAAGTACACCACAGAGGTTGTTGTAAACGTCGGCGGCACCATGCAAATGCTCAGTGGTCGTCAGGGTGGTGGCGTACCAGCAGGTGCTGGCCAGCAGAATGGTAACCAGCCGCAACATAGTAGTAGACAGCGTCAGCAACAACAGCGACCGCAACATGGTGGTGAACAAGGAGGATGGGGAACCCCACAGCAAGCGCATGGACAGCAAGATGCCCCAATGGACTTCGACGACGACATACCCTTTTGAAGCATCTCCCGGCCAGGAGAAACCAATGAACAAATTTACCCCCGAGTATCGAAAATATCTTCTCCGTCCAATCCCTGACAGGAAGCTTTCACCCTCTGAGCGAGCTGATCGCAAAGAGCTTTACCAAATCATCCAGCAAGAAAGAGCTAACGACGATTCACCCCCTGCCCCATCCAATTACACGCCAGCTGACCCATACCTAAACGACAATCGCAAAGGCCTCGGCGGCGCTTCAAGGAGTGACTAATGACTCACGCTCACGACGACATCAGGGTTGGCACACTGTGCCTTCCCTTCATTGGTAACGGCTGGCTAATGCCATTGGGTGAAGTGGTAAGCAATCCATTAAAGGCGCAGCGGCTCGCTGAGGAATATCGGGAAAGGCAGGAGGCGGCATGACAGACGAAGCGATGAAAATGGCATTAGCAAAGCAGTTGACGATTGCTCTGCAAAACCTCGGTGCTCCTGTCGAATTACTCTGCATTGTAGGGAGCTACGGAGATACCCAGACCGACTCAGACATTCTCGAAATGCTCGAGCAGCATAACGAACGCGGCACCTGCATGGATGTGATTATCGCGCCGGAATTCACATGGAAACCAAAACCCGGCGGTGCATCATGACCGATTACACCGGCAGTAACACGCCAGCGGATCAGCGTATTTGGAAGCCAATTCATGGCTATGAGGGTCTTTACGAAGCTTGCTCATCCGGGGAAATTCGTTCAGTTGACAGGCTTGATAGATTTGGCCGGGTACGCACCGGTAAGCAATTGAAGCTGTACGACCATTCGCATGGGTATAGCTCGATAGGCCTATGCAAAAATGGTGTCAAAACTTATTACCTCGTTCATCGAATTGTCGCTTCAACTTTTATCGGCGAGCCACCTGATGGATTTGTAGCCAACCATATCAACGGCAACAAAAAAGATAACAGAGTTGAAAACCTTGAGTGGTGCTCCATGGCGGACAACAACAAACACGCCCACCGCATGGGATTGAATTACATCTCAGAAAAGAACAGAAGCCGCACCTCTGAGCGAATGAAAAAGAGGCATGCCGAGAGCAGAAAAAGAAAGTCGAAACTTCTCGCCCGCCGGGAGGCTGCATGACGCCATAAACTGACAACGCCGTCCGCGCCGCCTGCCGCCGCTGCACCGAGGAAATCCAGCAGGCCATGCGCAAGAAGCCAAAGCCTAACTGGAACGAAACGGTGCCTCCCATCATCAACAAGCATCACAAGAAAATTGAAGCTCTGGGAGTTAGCCTCTTGGAGTTCGTCGTATACACAGGGCGGCTTAATCGCCGCTTCGGAGTTGAATAGTGAAAATATACATCGCTGGGCCAATGAGCGGCCTACCTAATTTTAACCGTGCCGCTTTTAACCATGCGCATTTTCATCTCTGGTCGAAAGGCCATATTGTTCTGAATCCCGCCCGTCTACCAGATGGATTAACCCAGGCCGAGTACATGGACATCTGCCTGTCTATGCTTCGCTGTGCTGATGCTATCTACATGCTTGAAGGCTGGGAGCACTCCGCTGGTGCCCGAGCGGAGAATGCGCTGGCCGAGAAGCTTGAAATGGAAATTATCTTCCAGGAAGAGGATCGCGCCGCATGAACAGAGCCTCACCAGTTGATTTGAGAAAAAGCATCGAAATTGCCAATCACCTGGCCCACATCGGGATTCGATTTGTGCCGATCCCGGTGGCGACCGAGGAAGAGTTCCAGACGCTGGCCGCCGAGCTATCGCGACGGCTTGAAAATATGGCTGTCGAAGCCGAGAAGAATGAAGGCGGTGCCGCATGAAGGCACTAATCACCAGGTCGCTAAAGCGGCCTTTTTTATTGCTGGCATTCACCTTCAACCGAATTAACCGACAGTTCCGGGAGCATTGAAAATGGCTCGCTACAAGTTCACAAACCGTAAGGCTCGCATTGAAAAGAAGTTCAGTAAATCGGCGATGGAGCTGCTTATTCAACTAAGGCCAAGAAGCATTAACGCCGAAGATTTTACCCTTGAGTATGGCGATTTCGAAGGCCGTCATGGAGCGGTGTATCACGACGAATGGCACCTTTGGGGCCCCCCCTGATTACTGGACTGGCGAGTGCGATAGTTACGATGCCTTTTTCGTACTCCACGACCATTTAATTATGCTGACGCACGACCATGAGGGCGAGATGGATGCCCGCAATAAAGTTGGCTGGGACGAAGAAATAGACATCACTCCTTATTGCTCTCCGTGGCGCCTTGGCACCGTCAACCGCGCTCAAATCATTAGGCATTGCCGACAGCTTGTGTCTGCTGGCATCAACTGGGACGCTTAACATGGCTGACATCATCGATACCGCAGCAGAGATTGAAGAGCTTCAGCGTAACGCTGCCCTTTCCGCTCACCGTATTAACCGCAATGCCGTTTCAGCTGAGCATTGTGCGGAATGCGACGAACCAATTCCCGAGCCGCGGCGCGCTGCTGTTCCAGGCTGCCACACCTGCGCGGAGTGCCAAGGCGTTATCGAATTGAGGAATAAGCAGAGGGGGATCCTGTGAAAGAGCGCGGAATGATTTTTAACGGCGAGATGGTCCGGGCCATTCTCGACGGCAGGAAGACGCAGACGCGGCGCATCATGAAAATTCAGCCGTCTGATGGCTTCAGCCCAACGCATAACGGTTACGATCTGGATTTAAACGCACACTGGTACACGCCTGGCGTGGTCGATAAAAACGGATACCTGCAGCCTGCTAAGAAGGATGTATTTGGCGTTGCTGATGAGAATGAAGGATATACCTGCCCGTTCGGTGCCGTTGGCGATCGCATCTGGGTCCGCGAAACTTGGGCAGATGCTGGGGCCAGCGCACCGGATTTGAAACTTTATCGCGCGGATTACCCTAAGCACGTTCCAACTCATTACGAAAATGTGCCGTCGGCTGATGAAATACACTGGACGCCTTCGATTCACATGCCGTGCTGGGCCAGTCGTCTAACTCTGGAGATTACCGGCGTGCGAGTGGAGCGCTTAGCCAGCGTCAGCGATGAAGACGCGGGGAAAGAAGGTTATCCAGCAAATCCTGCGCCTTACGGCGGGACCATGGATAAATGGCTGTGGTTCCGCGGGTTATGGGACAGCATCTATCCGGACCAAAGCTTCAAGCACAACCCTTGGGTCTGGGTAATCGAATTTAAGGTGGTGCCCAATGTTCAGGATAATCCAGCCTAATACCTGGTACGCCGATGATTTCGGCGCGCCCTGCAAAATCCTACGCGCTACCCACGAAGTCATCCATTACATCCGCAACGGTCTCACCTGCATCGCCAGCATGGGCCGCTTTCAGCATGAATTCGAACCGCTAACCAAAGCACAGGCCGAGCGGATCGCCGAAGAAATCGAAACAGCAGAGCACATCGAAAAATTAAGGAGCATGAGACGTGATCGGAATACTCAAGCCGGTACCGGAATCGCAATGGCCGGCACGATGCCACGACCCAAAGCGGAGCAACGTGTGGGCTAACTCTTATTTTCTGGTTCAGGAGTTTCAGGAAGACGGGGGCGTCATCCGCCTGACGGTGAACACCACCAGCATTGGCAGCTCTGGCCGGTGGAAGGATGGCATCAGCTGGGATGCATTGCAGGAGATAAAGTCAGCCGTTGGTTATGGCGATCGTGATGCCGTGGAGGTTTACCCGCGGGATTCTGATGTGGTGAACGTGGCGAACATGCGCCACCTGTGGATTACGCCGGAGCCGATTAGCTTCGCCTGGCGCAAGTAATTTTACGCTGCGCGTCTAGCGTGCGGCATAAGGAGAGATTATGAAGAGTAACGCGGCAGCGCGCCGTCTGCTTGGCATGAACCACTGGCGCAGCAATACGCAGCACATGCAATACGTTTCGTGGCATGTTGCAGCAAGAACAGGAAAACCAGCCCATGGATGGATTGCTGTGCGAACGCGCAGTTCTGACTTCTGCTATTTCACCGACTGACGCAACTGATAGCCAGTTATGAGCTGGCTATTGGGTGCGAAAGCGCCACCTCACATCCCTTGATGTTATTGCCGCCTACGGGCGGCTTCTTTTTGCCTGGAGAAAACCATGAGCGACATTATTCAGTTGGTACCGAATAAATGGGTCACAGAGGAACTTTTAACTGCGACAACCGGCATGTCAAAGCACATGATTCAGCATGCTCGCCGGTCTACCTGGATGGAGGGAAAGCATTATCGCCATGTTGCCCCTGATATGGCACCTAAGCAAAACAGCCCAATCATGTATAACCGCGATGAGATAAACCACTGGATCGAGCACCAAAGCCCAGCGAAACGCCGGAGAATATCTGCTTAAATGTCCTTTGGCACATCAAACGAGGAATGATTATGGCAGCATACCCAACAGGCGTAGAGGTTCATGGCGAATCGTTACGCATATGGTTCATATATCAGGGGAAGCGTGTCAGGGAAAATCTCGGCGTTCCTGACACGCCAAAAAACAGGAAAATGGCAGGCGAACTTCGGGCTTCAGTCTGCTTTGCGATAAAGACAGGCACATTCAATTATGCCTCGCAATTCCCTGATTCATCTAACGCAGAGAAATTCAGCACTGTCAGAAAGCAAATCTCACTACTTGAACTGAAATCGAAATGGCTTGGGCTTAAAGAGATGGAGCTTAGCCTCGGGACGTTGAGGCGTTACGATTGCCACCTCACAACCACTATCGAAACAATTGGTGAGCACAGGTATATCGGCAGCCTGAACACTGAAGATATCCTTAGTGCCAGGAAGGAGCTACTGAACGGCTGGCAGAAGACCAGACATGGCCTAAATCATCCACCCAAAAAGGGAAGAAGCGTTCCTACAGTCAATAGCTATATGGCATGCCTTGGCGGGATGCTGGGCTTTGCTTTCAAAAGTGGATACCTGAAAACCGATCTGATGGCAGGTATTACCCCTCTCGCAAAAGAAAGACCCATTCCAGATCCTCTTACTTCTGATGAGTATCAGAGAGTGGTTGCGGCCTGCCCAACGCTACAGTTTCAGAATATGGTTATCTTTGCGGTAAATACAGGCGTCAGGCATGGCGAACTAAGCGCGTTATCCTGGGAGGATGTGGATACTGTCAACTGGACTGTTACAGTGTCACGGAACTATTCCCTGAAGGGAAACTTCACCCTGCCAAAAACCAACGCCGGGATTCGAACAATACAGCTGACCCAGCCAGCAATTGATGCCCTCAAGGCGCAAATGCCACTGACCAGAATGATGGCATCCCACAAGGTAAGCGTCAGCCTACGGGAATACAAAAAAAAGAGAACCGATGAATGCACCTTTATATTCTCGCCGTCCATTACTTCAATGAACGGTAAGAAGACGATGTGCTACGTCCCCGGATCCATTAATTCAGCCTGGCGCACTGCCCTGCGTCGTGCAGGCGTCCGACAAAGACGGTCTTATGAAACCAGGAACACATATGCGTGCTGGGCACTGGTCGCCGGAGCGAACCCAAATTTCGTTGCGCACCAGATGGGCCATTCGTCAGCGCAAATGCTATTCACGGTTTACGGTAAATGGATGACCGAGAATAACCATGACCAGGTGGGCATTTTGAACGCATCATTTACTCAAAATGCCCCACCGATGCCCCATAGAAAAACCGCATAACCTTAACTATCTGATTTAACATATTAATATCACTTCAATCATGATTCATCTGGATGAGTAAAGTCGGCTCCTTCGCGTTTAGCTTCCTGCCTGTGATGTTCTGTATCGCCATCCCGCTGGGTCTGGCGCGCGAGAACAAAGGTGTGGCGGCGTTTGCCGGTTTTGTGGGTTACGCAGTGATGAACCTGGCGGTTAACTTCTGGCTGACCGCAAAAGGCATTCTGCCGACTACCGACGCTGCCGTGCTGAAAGCCAATAACATTCAGAGCGTGATTGGTATCCAGTCGATTGATACCGGGATCCTCGGCGCGGTGATCGCCGGGGTGATTATCTGGATGCTGCACGAGCGCTTCCACAATATTCGCCTGCCGGATGCCCTGGCCTTCTTCGGCGGTACCCGCTTTGTACCAATTATTACCCTGGTGGTGATGGGTCTGTTTGGTTTGATCATTCCGCTGATCTGGCCAGTCTTTGCGATGGGCATCAACTGTATTGGCCGCATCATTAACGGCGCGGGCGATTTTGGTCCGATGATCTTCGGTACCGGTGAGCGTCTGCTGCTGCCGTTTGGCCTGCAGCATATCCTGGTCGCCCTGATTCGCTTCACCGAAGCGGGCGGAACCATGGAGGTGTGCGGTCACGATGTGAGCGGCGCGCTGACCATCTTCCAGGCGCAGCTGAGCTGCCCGACCACTCATGGCTTCTCTGAAAGCGCCACCCGCTTCCTGTCTCAGGGTAAAATGCCAGCCTTCCTTGGCGGCCTGCCGGGTGCGGCACTGGCGATGTACCACTGCGCGCGTCCGGAAAACCGCCATAAAATTAAAGGGCTGCTGATCTCCGGCGTGATCGCCTGCGTCGTCGGCGGGACCACTGAGCCTATCGAATTCCTGTTCCTGTTTGTTGCGCCGGTGCTGTATCTCATCCACGCCGTGCTGACCGGTCTGGGCTTTACCGTCATGGCGGTGCTGGGCGTCACTATCGGTAATACCGACGGCAACGTGATTGACTTCGTGGTGTTCGGTATCCTGCATGGTCTTTCCACCAAGTGGTATCTGGTACCGGTCGTGGCGGCCATCTGGTTTGCGGTGTACTACGGCATCTTCCGCTTCGCCATTACCCGCTTCAACCTGAAAACGCCAGGCCGTGATGTTGAAACAGCCACCAGCGTCGAACAGGCGGTTGCAGGAACCGTGGGCAAATCCGGCTATAACACCCCTGCCATTCTGGCGGCGCTGGGCGGTGCGGATAACATTACCTCGCTGGATAACTGCATTACCCGCCTGCGTTTGTCGGTGGCGGATATGTCAAAAGTGGACACCAACGCCCTGAAAGCCAACCGGGCGATCGGCGTGGTACAGTTAAATCAGCACAATTTGCAGGTGGTTATCGGCCCGCAGGTACAGTCGGTGAAAGATGAGCTGGCAACCCTGATGCGAACAGTAGAAGCCTGATGCCCCGCCCCCTCGCTCTGAGGGGGTTTTACTTTAAGGACTCACGTGATGTTTGATTTCTCTACCGTCGTGGATCGTCACGGCACCTGGTGTACACAGTGGGACTACGTCGCCGACCGTTTTGGCGCGCCCGACCTGCTGCCCTTCACCATCTCAGATATGGATTTCGCCACCGCCCCCTGCATTACTGACGCGCTGCACCAGCGCATCAACCACGGCGTGTTTGGCTACAGCCGCTGGAAAAACGATGAATTTCTCGCCGCCGTCGCGCACTGGTTCCGCCAGCGCTTTAACAGCCACATTGATACCGAAACCATCGTGTATGGCCCTTCCGTCATCTACATGGTGTCCGAGCTGATTCGTCTCTGGTCCGCTCCTGGCGACGGCGTGGTGGTGCACACCCCGGCATACGATGCGTTTTACAAAGCCATTGAAGGCAATGGGCGTCATGTGGTGCCGGTTGAGATGGAAAAGCATGCTTCTGGCTGGCTGGGCAATATGGCCGCTCTGGAAGCGGCACTGGCGAAACCGGAAAATAGAATCCTGCTCCTGTGCAGCCCGCAAAACCCAACCGGTAAGGTCTGGACCCGCGAAGAATTGACCCACATGGCAGAGTTGTGCGCGCGCCATAACGTTGCGGTCATCAGCGATGAAATTCATATGGATATGGTGTGGGGTGCGCATCGTCACACGCCGTGGAATGAGGTGGCGCGCGGCAAATGGGCGCTGCTAACCTCCGGCTCGAAAAGCTTTAATATTCCGGCGCTGACGGGCGCTTACGGCCTGATAGGTGAAGAAGAGAGCCGTAACGGCTATCTCAGCGCCTTAAAAGGCCGGGACGGACTCTCTTCCCCCTCCGTACTGGCACTGACGGCGCATATCGCCGCCTACCAGCAGGGAGCGCCGTGGCTGGATGCCCTAAGGCACTATCTCGAAGAAAATCTGCTGTATATCGCGCAGGAATTAAACAGTGCTTTTCCGAAACTGAACTGGCAGCCGCCGGAGGCCACCTATCTGGCCTGGGTTGATCTGCGCCCGCTAAATATTGATGACCGCGCGCTACAAAAAGTACTGATCGAGCACCAAAAAGTGGCCATCATGCCGGGATATACCTACGGAAACGAAGGTAACGGTTTCGTGCGCCTGAACGCAGGCTGCCCGCGCAGCAAGCTGGAACTAGGGGTGAAACGCCTCATTGCCGGAATTAACACGCTCCTGTAATCAGTTTGCGCAACGGAATATTCCCTTGCGCAAATAGCTTTTTACCCCGTTTTGTTTTTATAATATGGCGCACTTTAACCAGAAAAGAGTGCGACCATGATTGATACACGCCTGCCTTTAACTGATATTCATCGTCATCTTGACGGTAACATTCGTGCCCAAACCATCCTCGATCTTGGCCGCCAGTACAATTTAACGCTTCCCGCTCAAACGCTGGAGTCATTGATCCCGCACGTTCAGGTCACCTCTAATGAACCTGACCTCGTCAGCTTCCTGAGCAAACTCGACTGGGGCGTGAAGATGCTGGCCTCGCTGGATGCCTGCCGCCGCGTGGCGTTTGAGAACATTGAAGATGCGGCCCGTAACGGTCTGCACTACGTTGAGCTGCGCTTCTCGCCGGGCTATATGGCGATGACCCACAACCTGCCCGTTGCAGGCGTGGTGGAAGCCGTGATTGAAGGCGTCCGCCAGGGGTGTGAAACCTTCGATGTCCAGGCCCGTCTGATTGGTATTATGAGCCGTACGTTTGGCGAAGCGGCCTGCCTGCAGGAGCTGGAGGCGCTGCTGGCCCATCGCGATGCCATCACTGCCGTCGATCTCGCCGGTGATGAACTGGGCTTCCCGGGCAGTCTGTTCCTCTCTCACTTCAACCGCGCACGCGATGCCGGCTGGCACATTACCGTTCATGCGGGTGAAGCGGCAGGCCCGGAAAGTATCTGGCAGGCCATTCGTGAGCTCGGCGCCGAGCGTATCGGTCACGGCGTGAAGGCGGTAGAAGACCGCGCCCTGATGGATTTCCTCGCAGAACAGCGTATCGGGATTGAATCGTGCCTGACGTCCAATATTCAGACCAGCACCGTGGCAACGCTCGCGCAGCACCCGCTGAAAACCTTCCTGGAACACGGCGTGCTGGCCTCGCTGAACACTGACGATCCGGCGGTACAGGGCGTGGATATCATCCACGAATACAATAACGCCGCACCGCAGGCGGGTCTGAGCCGCGAGCAGATCCGTCAGGCGCAGATCAACGGTCTGGAAATTGCGTTCCTGACGCCGGAAGAGAAGCAGGCTCTGCGGAATAAAGTGGCAACCGCGTAAACCTTTTTGCCGGTTGGCGGCTGCGCCTTACCCGGCCTACAGTATCTGAACCCTATGCCAGACAGAGCGTGGCGCGATGTTTGGCAGATTCGATACCCAGCTCAATCAGCTCCATAATCTGAATCGCCTGGCTGGCCGGAACCGGATTTTCTCCTGTTCCGTTCAACGCATCGCGAATAGCCGCATAATAGGCCGGATAGTTGCCCGGCATCGTCAGCAACGTTTCCTCAACCAGTTCCTCACCTTCAACCCGCGTGACCACGCCGTCGCGCATATCATAGCCCCAGTCTTCCTGCGGCAAACGCTCACCGTTTTTAAGACGGTCTTCCTGTGGATCGAGGCCAAACTTCACATAGCTTCCCCGCGTGCCGTGAATGATATAACGGGCAGATTCCGCGGCCGCGACCATCGTTCCATGCAGCACGATGCGGCGCTGCGGATAACTTAACACCGCGTGGAAGTAATCGGTCGTCTGCGCCCCGGGTCTGAGCTGGGCCAGATCGACCGTCATGCTCACCGGCAGACCAAACAGGTTGACAGCCTGGTCCAAAAGATGAGGGGCTAAATCGTACCAGATGCCGCTCCCCGGACCGGCCTGCTCCCGCCAACGGTGTCTTACCTGCGGGCGAAAACGGTCAAAGTGCGATTCAAAAAAGAGGATCTCACCTAACGTACCTTCGCTGAGTAGCGTTTTTACCGTGAGGAAGTCGCTGTCCCAACGGCGGTTATGAAAAACGGAAAGCAGTCTGCCCAGGCCTTTTGCCAGCGCGTCCAGTTCACGCGCCTGTGACAACGTCACCGTGAAAGGTTTATCAACAATGACGTGCTTTCCTGCTTCCAGCGCGGCTTTTGCCAGGGGGAAATGCGTGTCGTTAGGTGTAGGGATGACAATTAAATCAATATTCGGATCGTTGAAGAGATGTTTTGGCTCAGAGACAACCGGCACGGAAGGCCAGTCGGCATGGACTTTGGTAGCATCGCTACTGGATACTGCTGCCAGCATCATTCCGGGCGTTCCGGCTATCAGAGGTGCATGAAACGTTTTGCTCGCGTACCCATAACCTATCAGACCGACGCGGATATTATCACTCATAGTGCCGTCCTCTTTTATGACGTTCTTATTTCACACTGGCAAGCCTGGCATAAGCGCAGATTAATAATGTGCCGTATGACTTAAAATAGCAGGTTGTGGCGGTTGTTTTCGTTACATAGTATTAACCTTCTGATTTTGTTTAAGGGAACCGTTCCCAAAGCGCTTGCCGTTGGTGAGGCCTCGCTGTAACATTTGCGCCCTGTATTTATGGATAAAGTACAATTACGAGTCATGACATCAATTATTAATCGAATCATTGAATTAGCGGGATGGATTGTTCTTGGGGTATCGGTCATTTTGCTCGGCGTTGCCAGCCACATCGATAACTACCAGCCGCCGGAGCCTGTCACAGTCGCCCAACCTAAGTAACCGGTTACTGCAATACCGAGTGACATATTATGTCAGTTACGTATTGCCAGCCCAGGTGAACACGGTTAACCTTCTCTTCCAGGCATCGTCTGATGCCTGAATTTCAGCAAAGAAAACTCCTAATTTCGTCGCGTTACCTGAGTGGGCTGTTTACGTCTTTATTAATCCGTTTATTATTCGAACGAATTACCTTAACGGGTATTACTCACTTTTATATGGAAACTTATTAATATGACAGTTCAGGACTATTTATTAAAATTTCGCAAGATCAATTCGCTTGAGAGCCTGGAAAAACTGTTTGACCACCTGAACTACACCCTGTCGGATAATCAGGACATCATCAATATGTATCGCGCCGCCGATCATCGCCGTGCGGAGCTGGTCTCCGGCGGTCGTTTGTTCAACGTCGGTGAAGTGCCTAAGTCTGTCTGGCGTTACGTTTTATAAGAAAGTAGCCATCCGCGCGAAATGTTATATACTCTCCGCCCTGCAAACTGGCTGTACAACATTTCGCGCAGATTATGGGAGAGTTCATGACCGCAACGCCTGGAGAACGCATTGGAGGCTGGTTAATCGCCCCACTGGCATGGCTGCTGGTTGCCTTGTTAAGCGCATCGCTTGCGCTGCTGCTTTATACTACCGCACTGATCACCCCTCACGCTATTCAGACCCTGATGTCGCAAAGTGTGCTTAATATTGCGATGTGGTTTGTGTCCTTCGTTTTCGCGATCGGCATGTGGTACTACACCCTGTGGCTGACCATCGCCTTCTTCAAACGCCGCAAAGGGGTGCCTAAGCACTATATTATCTGGCTGTTAATCTCAGTCCTGCTGGCAGTCAAGGCGTTTGCGTTCTCGCCGGTGTCTGACGTGCTTGCGGTCCGCCAGCTACTTTTCCCGTTACTGGCCGCGGCGCTGCTGGTGCCCTATTTCAAACGGTCGACGCGGGTAAAAAACACCTTCGTGAACCCGTAATAACCTTACAGATAACCTGTTGTCGCCTGACCCGGTTTGTCCGATAATAGGCGGCTTTTTTATTTCAGGCTAAATAATGACCGATTACTTACTGCTCTTTGTCGGCACTGTGCTGGTTAACAACTTCGTTCTGGTGAAGTTCCTTGGCCTGTGCCCGTTTATGGGCGTTTCCAAAAAGCTGGAAACGGCGATGGGCATGGGGCTGGCAACCACCTTCGTCATGACGATGGCATCGATTTGCGCCTGGTTGATAGATACCTGGATCCTCATCCCGCTGGGGTTAATCTACCTCCGTACGCTGGCCTTTATTCTGGTCATTGCCGTTGTTGTGCAATTTACCGAAATGGTGGTGCGTAAAACCAGTCCGGCGCTCTATCGCCTCCTCGGTATCTTCCTGCCGCTGATCACCACCAACTGCGCGGTACTCGGCGTGGCGCTGTTGAACATCAACCTTGGCCATAACTTTATGCAGTCGGCGCTGTACGGTTTTTCCGCCGCCGTCGGTTTCTCGTTCGTAATGGTCCTGTTCGCCTCGATTCGCGAACGTCTGGCCGCTGCGGATATCCCTGCGCCTTTCCGCGGTAACGCGATTGCGCTGGTCACCGCGGGTTTAATGTCTCTGGCCTTTATGGGCTTCAGTGGTCTGGTGAAGTTGTAATGAATGCTATCTGGATTGCCATCGCCTCTATTAGCGTCCTGGGGTTAGCGTTTGGCCTTATCCTCGGTTACGCCTCCCGCCGTTTCGCGGTAGAGGACGATCCCGTCGTAGAAAAAATTGATGAGCTTCTGCCGCAAAGCCAGTGTGGGCAGTGCGGCTACCCTGGCTGTCGCCCTTACGCTGAAGCGGTGGGCATTCAGGGTGAGAAAATTAACCGCTGTGCGCCCGGCGGCGAAGCGGTGATGCTGAAAATTGCGGCCCTGCTTAACGTTGACCCACAGCCCGTTGATGGCGATGCGGATGTGCAGGAGCCGGTCCGCGCCCTCGCCGTGATCGACGAGGCAAATTGCATCGGCTGCACTAAATGTATTCAGGCCTGCCCGGTTGACGCCATTGTGGGTGCCACCCGCGCCATGCACACCGTCGTGGCGGATCTGTGCACCGGCTGTAACCTCTGCGTAGCCCCCTGCCCGACGCAATGTATTACGCTGCGCCCGGTTGAAGCGACTACCGAAAGCTGGAAGTGGGATCTTCAAACCATTCCGGTTCGCAACATTCCTGTGGAACAACATGCTTAAGTTATTTTCTGCTTTCAGAAAAGAGAAGATCTGGGACTTTGACGGCGGTATTCATCCGCCGGAGATGAAAACCCAGTCTAACGGCACGCCGCTGCGCCAGATTCCGCTGGCGACGCGTTACGTCATGCCGCTCAAGCAGCATATCGGCGCGGAAGGTGAGCTGTGCGTAAAAGAAGGTGATACCGTCCTTCGCGGTCAGCCGCTGACCTTTGGTCGCGGACGTATGCTGCCTGTACACGCCCCAACGTCCGGTAAAGTGATCGCGATTGCCCCTCATACGGTGGCGCATCCGTCGGCACTTTCAGAGCTGAGCGTGATCATTGAAGCCGACGGCGAAGATCGCTGGATCGAACGTGACGGCTGGAGCGACTACCGCAGCCAGAGCCGCGAAGCGCTTATCGAGCGCATTCACCAGTTCGGCGTTGCCGGGCTGGGCGGCGCCGGCTTCCCTACCGGCGTCAAGCTGCGCGGCGGTAGCGATAAAATCCAGACGCTGATTATCAATGCCGCAGAGTGCGAGCCGTATATCACCGCCGACGATCGTCTGATGCAGGATTGCGCCGCTCAGGTAGTGGAAGGCATCCGTATCCTCGCGCATATTTTGCAGCCGCGAGAAGTGCTGATTGGTATCGAAGACAATAAACCGCAGGCTATCTCCATGCTGCGCGCCGTGCTGGCGGGTAGCCATGATATCGCCCTGCGCGTTATTCCAACCAAGTACCCGTCTGGCGGCGCAAAACAGCTGACGCAAATCCTCACCGGGAAGCAAGTGCCGCACGGCGGACGTTCTTCGGATATCGGCGTGCTGATGCAAAACGTCGGCACAGCTTATGCCGTGAAACGTGCGGTAATTGACGGCGAGCCGTTAACCGAACGAGTCGTGACGCTGACTGGCGAATCGGTCTCCCGTCCGGGTAACGTCTGGGCGCGCCTCGGTACGCCGGTGCGTCATTTGCTGGAGCAGGCTGAATTCTGCCCGGGTACCGATCAGATGGTGATCATGGGTGGCCCTCTGATGGGCTTTACCCTGCCATGGCTGGATGTCCCGGTAGTCAAAATCACGAACTGCCTGCTTGCTCCCTCTTCCACCGAGATGGGCGAAGTGCAGGAAGAGAAAGGCTGCATCCGCTGTAGCGCCTGTGCCGATGCCTGTCCGGCGGATCTGCTCCCGCAGCAACTTTACTGGTACAGCAAAGGCCAGCTACACGATAAAGCCAAAGCACATAACCTGGCCGACTGCATCGAATGCGGCGCCTGCGCCTGGGTCTGCCCAAGCAATATTCCGCTGGTGCAATACTTCCGCCAGGAGAAGGCCGAAATTTATGCCATCTCCATGGAAGAAAAACGTGCAGCAGAAGCCAAAGCGCGCTTTGAAGCACGTCAGGCGCGGCTGGAACGTGAAAAAGCGGCCCGTCAGGAGCGTCATAAGCAGGCCGCCGTCCAGCCTGGCGAAAAAGATCAGGATGCCATTAACGCCGCCCTGGCACGCGTTCGCGAGAAAAAAGCCAATGCTGCCCAGACGGTGGTGATCCCTGCAGGTGAGAAGCCTGACAACAGTGAAGCCATCGCCGCGCGTGAAGCACGCAAGGCTGCGGCTCGCGCACGTCAGGCAGAAAAAGCGCAAACAGCGCAACCGGATGGGGAGGTCGATCCACGCAAAGCCGCTGTCGAGGCGGCGATTGCCCGTGCCAAAGCCCGTAAGGCCGGGGATCAGCAGGTGATGGTTGAACAGGACGCGGTCGATCCGCGTAAAGCCGCTGTTGAAGCCGCAATTGCCCGCGCCAAAGCGCGTAAAGCAGCGCAGCAGGCACCTGCAGCAGAACCAGAAGCACCGGTTGATCCGCGTAAAGCCGCCGTTGAAGCCGCGATTGCCCGCGCCAAAGCGCGTAAAGCGGCGCAGCAGGCACCTGCAGCAGAACCAGAAGCACCGGTTGAGCCGCGTAAAGCTGCCGTTGAAGCGGCGATAGCCCGCGCCAAAGCGCGTAAAGCAGCGCAGCAGGAAGAGCAGCCGCAGGCCGCTAATGATGACCCGCGCAAGGCCGCCGTCGCTGCCACAATTGCGCGCGTTCAGGCGAAGAAAGCCGCACAGCAAGCCGTTAACGAGGATTAAATGGTTTTCAGAATCGCAAGTTCCCCTTACACCCATAATCAGCGTCAGACATCGCGTATTATGATGCTGGTTTGCCTGGCCGCGCTGCCGGGTATTGCCGTTCAGTGCTGGTTTTTCGGCTGGGGAACCCTGTTCCAGATAGCCCTGGGCTGTATCAGCGCCGTAGCGGCAGAGGCGCTGGTGCTGAAGCTTCGCAAGATGACGGTCTCCCGCATTCTTGCCGACAACTCCGCGCTGCTGACCGGCCTGCTGCTGGCCATCAGTATTCCGCCGTTTGCCCCGTGGTGGATGGTCGTCCTCGGTACCGTTTTTGCCGTGATTATTGCCAAACAGCTGTATGGCGGGCTCGGCCATAACCCGTTTAACCCGGCGATGATCGGCTATGTGGTGCTGCTGATCTCCTTCCCGGTACAGATGACCAGCTGGCTGCCACCGCATGACATTGCCGCCACGGTGCCAGGCTTTATGGATGCCCTGCACGTGATCTTTACCGGCCATACGGCGCTCGGCGCGGATATGAACGCGCTGCGTATGGGCGTGGACGGCATCAGCCAGGCGACGCCGCTCGATACGTTCAAAACGTCCCTGCATGCCGGGCACAGCGTCGAGCAAATCATGAAATCCGCCATCTACAGCGGTATGCTCGCGGGCGCAGGCTGGCAGTGGGTTAACCTGGCGTATCTGCTGGGTGGCCTGTTCCTGCTGCAGCAGAAGGCCATCCGCTGGCATATTCCGGTCAGCTTCCTCGTGACGCTGGCGGTTTGTGCCACCCTTGGCTGGGTCTTCTCCCCTGAGTCGCTGGCCAGCCCGCAGATGCATTTGCTCTCCGGTGCAACGATGCTTGGCGCGTTCTTTATCCTGACCGATCCGGTGACGGCGTCTACGACTAACCGTGGTCGCTTGATCTTCGGTGCGCTGGCAGGACTGCTGGTCTGGCTCATCCGTAGCTTTGGCGGTTATCCGGACGGGGTGGCGTTTGCCGTCCTGCTCGCCAACATCACCGTTCCACTCATCGACTATTACACGCGCCCGCGCGTGTACGGCCATCGTTAAGGGTGTCGCGATGCTGAAAACAATGCAAAAACATGGCGTCACGCTGGCCGTTTTCGCCGCCGTACTCACCGGAATGACGGCGCTGGTGAATGAGCTGACCAAATCGACCATTGATGAACAGGCGGTGAAGCAGCAAAAAGCGCTGTTCGATCAGGTGATCCCGTCGGATTTTTACGATAATGACCTGCAAAAGAGCTGCTTCGTGGTAGACGCGCCGCAGCTTGGAAAAGGCCCACACCGCCTGTTTATCGCCCGCAAAGGGGATAAACCGGTTGGCGCGGTAATGGAGGCGACGGCGCCCGACGGCTATTCCGGCGCCATTCAGCTGCTCGTCGGCAGCGATTTCTCCGGCACCATACTGGGCACCCGCGTGACGCAACATCATGAAACGCCGGGCCTGGGCGATAAAATTGAAACCCGTCTGAGCAACTGGATTTTAGCTTTCGCTGGTAAAGTGATTCATGGCGAAGGTGACACCGCGTTTGCGGTGAAAAAAGACGGCGGCGAGTTTGACCAGTTCACGGGCGCGACCATCACGCCGCGCGCGGTGGTGAACGCCGTAAAACGGGCCGGGCTGTATGCTGAAACGCTGCCCGCGCAAATCAACAATCTTGCGGCCTGTGGAGAGTGATCATGAGCCAGGTTAAAGAGGTTATTGTCCAGGGACTGTGGAAGAACAACTCCGCGCTGGTTCAGCTGCTGGGGATGTGCCCACTGCTGGCCGTGACGTCAACGGCCACTAATGCGCTCGGTCTCGGTCTGGCAACAACGCTGGTACTGACTCTGACCAACCTCTCCATCTCCGCCCTGCGCCGCTGGACCCCGTCGGAAATCCGTATTCCGATTTACGTTATGATCATTGCGTCGGTGGTCAGTATCGTCCAGATGCTGATTAACGCCTACGCCTTCGGTCTGTATCAGTCGCTCGGAATTTTTATCCCTCTGATCGTGACCAACTGTATTGTGGTCGGGCGTGCGGAAGCCTTCGCCGTGAAAAACAGTCCGGCCATGTCGGCGCTGGATGGTTTTTCAATTGGTATGGGTGCGACCGGTGCGATGTTCGTGCTCGGCTCACTGCGCGAGATCCTCGGCAACGGGACGCTGTTTGACGGTGCCGATGCGCTGCTGGGCGGCTGGGCCAAATCGCTACGTATCGAGGTGTTCCATACTGATACGCCATTCCTGCTGGCGATGCTGCCACCTGGCGCGTTTATTGGCCTTGGCATGATGCTGGCAGTAAAATACCTGATTGATGAAAAACGTAAGCGCCGCGCAGCAGAGCGTAGCGTCCAGGAAGGGATACCCGAGAAGGCCTCATGAATAAAGAAAAGCGCATTGCGATCCTGACCCGTCTGCGGGACGAGAACCCGCATCCGACGACGGAGCTGAATTTTACCTCCCCGTTTGAGCTGCTGATCGCCGTGTTGCTCTCTGCACAGGCTACCGATGTGAGCGTCAATAAAGCGACCGCCCTGCTCTATCCGGTCGCTAATACGCCAAAAGCGATGCTTGAGCTCGGCGTGGAAGGCGTGAAGTCTTATATCAAAACCATCGGATTGTTTAACAGCAAAGCAGAGAATGTGATTAAAACCTGCCGGATCTTGCTGGAACAGCACGGCGGTGAGGTGCCGGAAGACCGCGCAGCGCTGGAAGCGTTGCCGGGTGTAGGACGCAAAACCGCGAACGTGGTGCTTAATACGGCGTTCGGCTGGCCGACGATCGCCGTGGATACGCATATCTTCCGTGTTTCTAACCGCACCAACTTCGCCCCCGGTAAAAACGTTGAGCAGGTTGAAGAGAAGCTGTTAAAAGTGGTGCCCGCCGAATTCAAGGTTGACTGCCATCACTGGCTGATTTTGCACGGCCGTTATACCTGCATCGCCCGTAAACCTCGTTGCGGCTCCTGCATTATTGAAGACCTCTGTGAATACAAAGAAAAAGTTTATCCCTGAATTGCTGGTCTGAACAATCACAATCCCACATCAGGAGAAGGCCTTCCAAACGTCCCTCTCCTGACCATAAATCATCCGCCTCTTGCCCCTGCTGACTTGTCACTTGTTCGGCGCGTTAACGCTCAAACAGGTTAATACTTTTTTCATAGCCAAAAATTTCTATACATCTGTGATCGCGATCACTCTGATAACTTCATGTTGATTTTTTGTTGTCAAAATCATCCCAAAGCCTTTGCCAGACAAGATATAACCGATCAGAACCGGAAGATAAGACCAGCTATTTTTCAGAATATGGGCTATATCACTGCCACAAACGGCAAATAGCAGAACATATCGCCAAAAGCCGATCGGGGAGGGGGAATACCAGTTGAAAAAACTACCTTTACTCACCGTATGAAATTTAACGCTGAATAACATTTGCATGAACCGACGATTATACCACCCCAGATAAATGTAACAGATTATTACAAACGTATTGCCAGACGGGTCAGGATAGTGAACATTACCCGCCGTTTCTCCTCCCAATATAACTATAAGGCGGATGGACTACGGCCATCACGCTATGAACACCCCCGTTAATATGGGATGTAAAAAAAGAGGTATATGTGTCGACTGCAAACAATAAACCAACAGATGAAAGCGTGAGTCTTAACGCTTTTAAACAACCGAAAGCGTTTTATCTCATCTTCTCTATCGAGTTATGGGAGCGTTTTGGTTACTACGGCCTGCAAGGGATCATGGCGGTTTACCTGGTAAAACAGCTGGGTATGTCCGAAGCCGATTCCATCACGCTGTTCTCCTCCTTCAGTGCCCTCGTGTACGGCCTGGTTGCTATCGGCGGCTGGCTGGGTGATAAAGTTCTCGGCACCAAACGTGTCATCATGCTGGGCGCCATTGTTCTGGCTATTGGCTATGGTCTGGTCGCATGGTCTGGCCATGACGCCGCAGTGGTGTATATGGGTATGGCGACCATTGCGGTCGGTAACGGATTGTTTAAAGCGAACCCGTCTTCCCTGCTCTCTACCTGTTACAGCAAAGATGACCCACGTCTGGACGGTGCATTCACCATGTACTACATGTCCATCAACATCGGTTCATTCTTCTCCATGCTGGCAACACCATGGCTGGCCGCTAAATTCGGCTGGAGCGTGGCCTTTGCGCTGAGCTTCGTGGGTATGCTGATCACCGTAGTGAACTTCTTGTTCTGCCGCAACTGGGTCAAAGACTACGGTTCAAAACCCGATTTCGAACCCGTCCATATGGGCAAACTGCTGGCGACCATCGTGGGCGTTGTGATTCTGGCGGCAATCGCCACCTGGCTGCTGCATAACCAGGGTATCGCACGTGCGGTGCTGGGCGTGGTTGCGCTGGGTATCGTGGTCATCTTCGCAAAAGAAGCGTTCGCGATGCAGGGTGCTGCGCGCCGTAAGATGATTGTGGCCTTCATTCTGATGCTGGAAGCGATTATCTTCTTCGTACTGTACAGCCAGATGCCAACCTCTCTGAACTTCTTCGCCATTCGTAACGTTGAGCACTCTATCCTGGGTATCGCGTTTGAGCCGGAGCAGTATCAGGCACTGAACCCGTTCTGGATTATGATTGGCAGCCCGATTCTGGCAGCTATCTATAACAAGATGGGCGACCGTCTGCCAATGCCGCACAAGTTTGCGATTGGTATGGTGCTGTGCTCCGGTGCGTTCCTGGTGCTGCCGCTGGGTACGAAATTTGCGACCGACGCCGGTATCGTCTCCGTAAACTGGCTGATTCTGAGCTATGCGCTGCAGTCTATCGGCGAACTGATGATCTCCGGTCTGGGCCTGGCGATGGTGGCACAGCTGGTTCCACAGCGTCTGATGGGCTTCATTATGGGTAGCTGGTTCCTGACCACTGCCGGTGCAGCAATTATCGCAGGTAAGATTGCGAACCTGATGGCCGTGCCGGAAAACGTCACTGACCCACTGGTCTCCCTGAATGTCTACGGCACCGTGTTCATGCAGATTGGTATCGCGACAGCGGTGATTGCAGTTCTGATGCTGCTGACCGCGCCGAAACTGAATCGTATGACTCAGGACGACGACAAGACGGCCAAGGCAAGCGAAACCGCGACTGCGTAAGATTATTGAGAAACGACTGTTGAGAAGCCGCTAATGCATTAGCGGCTTTTTTTTTGCCTGTTCGCGCACTAACATAGCTGAAACCTCAGCAAAAAGGAGTTACCGATGAAACTGTTCTACAAACCGGGCGCGTGCTCTCTTGCTTCCCATATCACCCTGCGCGAGAGCGGCAAAGATTTCACGCTCGATGGCGTTGATCTGATGAAAAAGCGTCTGGAGAATGGCGATGATTTCCTTGCCATTAACCCGAAGGGACAAGTTCCAGCGCTGTTGCTGGATGACGGAACTCTGCTGACAGAAGGCGTTGCCATCATGCAATTCCTGGCGGACAACGTACCGGATCGCCAGCTTCTTGCCCCCACCGGCAGCATTGCACGTTATAAGACCCTGGAGTGGTTAAACTATATCGCTACCGAGTTACATAAAGGCTTTACTCCCCTGTTCCGCCCGGATACGCCGGAAGAGTACAAACCGACCCTGCGCGCGCTTCTTGAGAAAAAGCTGCAGTATGTAAACGCGTCGCTGAAAGACGATCAGTGGATTTGTGGTTCCCGTTTCACGATTGCCGATGCCTATCTGTTTACCGTGCTGCGCTGGGCGCGGGCGGTTAAGCTCAATATGGAAGGGTTAGACCATATTACATCGTATATGACCCGTATGGCGGAGCGCCCTGCTGTTGCTGCGGCGCTGAAAGCGGAAGGTCTTAGCTAATATCGCCCGGCGGCGCTTCGCTTGCACGGGCCTACGAGTTTTGTAGGCCGGGTAAGCGCAGCGCCACCCGGCATCGTTTAAAGCCGGGTGGCGCTGAAATAGTGCTCCGGCTTCGCAATACGATCCTGTGCCGCGACGACCTGAAGTTCATATTCCTGCATCTCTTTCGTCGCAATCATGATTTCGTACACCGCCGCAGTCACATGCTCAAGCGCGTCTCTGACCGTTGCACCCTGCAGCAGTTTCACCAGCAGCAGACCGCTGGTCACATCCCCCACTCCCACTGGCTGACGCAGGCCAAAATCCACCAGCGGACGGCTAATATGCCAGGCGTCATCTTTCGTCACCAGCAGCATCTCAAAACGCGACTGGCTCAGCCCGGCGCGGGCGAGATGTTTTACCAGTACAATCTCTGGCCCCTGGGCTATCAGCTCGCGAGACGCGCTTACCGCCTCTTCTACGCTGTTAACCGGGTGCTCGCAGAGGATCTCCAGCTCAATAAGGTTTGGCGCAATGATATCGCTGGCAGGCAGCGCATGGCGAACGTGAAACTCTGCAACACCGGGCGCTACGATACAGCCTTTCTCCGGGTGTCCCATGACGGGGTCGCAGAAGTATTTTGCCGCCGGGTTCGCTGCTTTCACCTGACGCACAATGCCAAGGATGTGCTCCCCCTGCTCGGCTGAGCCCAGATAACCGCTCAGAACGGCGTCACAGCGTTTGAGCTGGTCAATATCCGCAATGCCCTGAACCACCTCGGTGAGGTGCGAGGGCGGCATCACGCAGCCGGCCCATTTACCATACTGCGTGTGGTTGGAAAACTGCACGGTGTTGAGGGGCCAGACGTTAGCACCGAGGCGGCGCATCGGGAATTCCGCTGCACTGTTGCCCGCATGGCCAAAAACAACGTGGGACTGAATGGCGAGGATGTTCTTCATCTTTTTCTTACCAAACCCTGAAAAAACAAAAAGGGCGTGGTTTCCCACGCCCCTGGAGACTGTTAATTATTTCCAGCAAACAAGGCAGTAATTTTTCTTACCGCGGCGCAGCAGCGTGTAGCGTCCATACAGACGGTCGCCGTCAACGAAGGTGTATTCCGGGTCAGCCTGTTTCTCACCGTTGATGGTGATCGCGTTAGACGCGATGGTTTTACGCGCCTGTCCGCGAGACGGCTGCAGCTCGGAGTCCACCAGCGCCTGCATCAGGTCAGCCCCTTTTTCCATCTCAACCATCGGCACGCCGTCCTGCGCCAGCTGTTCGAAGTCCGCTTCGCTCAGATCGCTCAGCGTACCGTTGAACAGGCTTGCCGTAATGCGTTTCGCCGCCGCCAGACCTTCTTCACCGTGAACCAGTTTGGTCACTTCATCGGCCAGCACATACTGTGCACGCGGTGCTTTACCGCTGTTTTTGTCTTCTTCTTCCAGCGCATTGATGTCTGCAATATCCATGAAGGTGAAGAACTTCAGGAAGCGGTAAACATCGGCGTCCGCCGTGTTGATCCAGAACTGGTAGAATTTGTACGGACTGGTTTTCTTCGGATCCAGCCACACCGCGCCGCCTTCCGTTTTACCGAATTTGGTGCCATCTGCTTTGGTGATCAGTGGAACCGTCAGGCCGAAGACCTGGTTCTGGTGCAGGCGACGGGTCAGATCGATACCGGACGTGATGTTACCCCACTGGTCAGAACCACCAATCTGCAGGGAAACGCCATGCAGTTTGTTCAGGCAAGCAAAGTCATAGCCCTGCAGCAGGTTATAGGAGAACTCGGTAAAGGAGATACCCTGATCGTCACGGTTCAGGCGCTGCTTCACCGCTTCTTTGTTAATCATCTGGTTAACAGAGAAGTGCTTGCCAATATCACGCAGGAAGGTCAGCACGTTCATGCTGCCAAACCAGTCATAGTTGTTGGCAGCAATGGCAGCGTTATCGCCGCAGTTGAAGTCAAGGAACGGTGCAACCTGTTTGCGGATCTTATCCACCCACTCCTGCACGGTATCTTCGGTATTCAGTTTACGCTCAGCGGCTTTAAAGCTTGGGTCACCAATCAGACCGGTTGCACCACCCACCAGAGCAACAGGCTTATGGCCCGCCATCTGGAAGCGTTTCAGGCATAACAATGGAACAAGATGCCCCAAATGCAAGCTGTCAGCGGTGGGATCGAAGCCGCAATAGAGCGCGATCGGGCCTTGCGCCAGTCGCTCTGCTAACGCTTCCTCGTCCGTCACCTGGGCCACGAGGCCCCGCTCTTGCAATTGTTTAATCAAGTTACTGCTTGCCATCAAATTCTCCATGTATAAACGACTGCACCTTTGCCGGTACACGACTTTTCGCCTGATGCGAAAGGACCATAGAATAAAGCGCAAGCGCGGTGTGCGCTAGCGCTTAAATCAACAAATTTCGGGGATTACGGTGCCAGTCTGTCGATTTTCCAGCCGCCATTCTCGCGCTGGTATAAAAAGCGGTCGTGCAGGCGATGTTCACCGCCCTGCCAGAACTCAATCTGCTCAATCGGGATGCGGAAGCCGCCCCAGAAGCTTGGCAGTGGGATTTCCCCCTGCTGGAACTTCTGTTTCAGTTCCAGGAACTTGCTCTCCAGGACACCGCGTGCAGAGATTCGGCTGGACTGTTTTGAAACCCAGGCACCAATCTGGCTGTCACGCGGACGGCTGTGGAAATATTTCACCACCTCAAGGGTCGAGAGACGTTCCGCTTTGCCGGTGACCATGACCTGACGTTCCAGCATGTGCCAGGGGAACAGCAGGCTGATGCGCGGATTGTTTTCTAAATGGTGCGCTTTGCGGCTGCCGAGGTTGGTATAAAACACCAGCCCTTTCTCATCATAATGCTTGAGCAGGACGATGCGCTGATACGGTTGACCGTTTTCATCTACCGTTGCGACAACCATGGCCGTTGGGTCGGCCAGTTTCGCTTCACAGGCCTGTTTCAGCCAGCGTTCAAAAAGCACGAGGGGTTCAGCGGGAAGATCCTGGCGACGCAGGCCGCCTTTGGTGTATTCACGGCGCAGATGCGCAATTTGCTGCAGTTCGTCGTTATCTGACATGGCGTTAGCTGACGTTGAGATTGGGTGGCGCTATTGTGCGCCGCCCCTGTAAAAATCTCAACGCTTCGGATTTTCAAGCTGGCAATTGTTCAGCACGATGCGGTCGCGTTTGTAGACCGTGGCGCTATCCCCTTTCGACCAGAAGACGTAGATACCGTCGGAATAACGTGCCCCGGAGGCCGACATGCCCTGCTTGAGGGTCAGCAGTTTATTGTCATAAACAAAACTGGCTTCCTGACGTGGATTATTCAGCTTCACGGTCAGCGGTTTTTCATCGCAGCGATACTCCAGCGTATCGGTCTGCATACGCTCAAGGAACTGGTTGTAGACGCTGCATCCTGACAGCAATAAAGGCGCGACAATAAGAAGAATTTTTTTCATGGGCGTATTCCGAAGACTTTCCTGGTCCTGGAGGGCATGGCTGCCCTCCTGTTTCATTCCATTCTAACGACGAGACGCCGCGCTGAATTTCAGTTAACTCTGATTATGACGAGGATTTGCCGGGTAAATCGCCCCGAGGACGCTGGCCTCGCGCGCGCCGGTCACCGACGGTAAATTACCCGGAAGCCCGGCGATGGTGCGCCAGGCAAGCCAGGCGAAAGCCAGCGCTTCCATATCATCCCCACTGATACCCGCCTCGTCTGTCGTGGTCACTTCCGTACCCGGCAGTAACGCGGCCAGACGCGCCATCACCAGCGGATTTCGGCCTCCACCGCCGCACACCAGCAGACGTTCGCATCCGCCGCTGAGAAGTACCTGCTCAGAGATCGACACCGCCGTTAATTCGGCAAGCGTCGTCTGCACATCCTGCGGAGCCAGTGCCGGGAATGGCGCCAGCTGACGTTCAAGCCAGCCAACGTTGAAGTATTCACGCCCCGTGCTTTTCGGCGCCGGTAAAGCAAAGTAGGGATCGCTGAGCATCGACTGCAACAGCGGGAGAATCACTTTACCCTCGCTCGCCCACTCGGCGTTTTTATCATAGGGTTGCCCGCACTGCCGCCAGATCCAGGCATCCATTAACATATTACCTGGACCGGTATCGTAGCCGCGGACAGGCTGCCCGGGAATGAGCATTGACAGGTTGGCAATTCCGCCGATATTCAGCACCATCCGGCGTTCTGAAGGGTGTGCCAGTAGCGCCTGATGGAACGCCGGCACCAGCGGTGCCCCCTGGCCGCCAAGCGCAATATCGCGACGACGGAAATCGCCGACGACCGTGACGCCCGTCTTCGCCACAATCTGGTTGTTATCACCGATTTGCATCGTATGCGGCGCATCACCAACCGGCTCATGCCAGACGGTCTGTCCATGGCATCCGATGGCAACCACATCCTGCGGTCGAAGATTTTCTTTTTGCATTAACGCCTGTACCGCATCAGCAAACAGTGCTCCCAGGCGGACGTCAAGTTGCCCTAGCTGAGAGAGCGTCAATTGCTGCCCCTGACAGATACTCAGAATATCCTCTTTCAGTGAAATGGGAATGGGCCAGGTCAGGCTCGCCTGCTGAGCGACCATACGTTCATCAATGGCGGCCAGAACGACATCTACCCCATCCAGACTGGTGCCCGACATCACACCAATGTAGCGACCCGATTTCATGCGCTTTCCTTACGTTGCGTGGGCTAAGGTTATCCACTCAACCATAAACAGCACGGCTTTGCCATCCAGCGATAATATTTTTTAACAATGTCATGCGGGTGACATGAGCAGAACCTGTTTATGTCTCGTTAAGTCAAATTCAAGTACAATTTTCTTATTGTTAGTGCAAAGATATGAACTATGGCCCCTTATGCCATATAATTTAGCCATAACGGATGCCTCCAATTGGGCGTTTTTGGTGAACAGGAGATTCAAATGATTGTACGTGTACTGGGCGTTTCGCTGATTGGTTTAACCCTGGCTGGCTGTGTGAATGACAGCTCACTGTCTGGCGACGTTTACAGCGCTTCTGAAGCAAAACAGGTTCAGAGCGTGACTTACGGTACCGTTGTTAACGCCCGTCCTGTACAAATTCAGGGTGGCGATGACAACAACGTTATGGGCGCAATCGGCGGTGCTGTTCTGGGTGGTTTCCTCGGGAATACCGTTGGCGGCGGTACAGGCCGTTCTCTGGCTACCGCTGCGGGCGCTGTGGCGGGTGGTGTTGCAGGCCAGGGCGTTCAGGGTGCAATGAACAAAACGCAGGGTGTTGAGCTGGAAATTCGTAAAGACGACGGCAGCACCATTATGGTTGTTCAGAAACAGGGGAATACCCGTTTCTCTGCTGGTCAGCGTGTCGTGCTGGCAAGCAACGGAAGCCAGGTGACCGTTTCCCCACGTTAATTAAAACGGGATGTGGCTATCAGGCCACATCCCTTTACAATATATATCATTTTCATGAATATATTTACAAAACATATTCACCCGCCCATTATTTACCCCACCGTATATTGTTTCTGCGCAAAGTAATTATTGTTTCAATTGATTAGACTCTTCGCTATTACCTCCTGTTCATTCATTTTTAATTATTTAAAAAAATTTATATGCTTGCGAATCGTCTTACTGTAAAAGGTCGTTATCTCTCGTTCTGTTTCGGTTGTGTTGTTGTCATCGGAATATTACAGGGTTTATTTTCAACACTGGTTGAATGGGTTCCTTCCTTTTCGCCGCTGTTGTTCCCTACGCTCACCATTTTTCTACTGGTATTTCACCTGTTTATTGCCTGTTTTATGGCAATGAAATACTGGTGTGATAAGAGGCGTCTGTATCTGGTTGCCATCGCTTTTGCCTTTGCCGGTTCGGCATTGCTAATGATTGGAACGTTGTCCAGTTTTCCCGCCTGGCTGGATCTCTACCAGTTCAACGTCGTGAACTATAACGATGCGATGATCTACTATATGTTCCGCCATCTCATCATGGCGGTCCTGTTCATCGCTTCGGCCCTGCTGTTTCCCCTGCGTAATCAGCCCCTTTCGAGGCTGACGCATATCGCTATCGTCAGCACGACATTTCTTTTTACTGCCGGTGGCGTGATGGTGGCGTGGATGTATTCCAGCCATTTTGATTTTTTATCCCTCGACCTGGTTGATAATGAAACGCGGCAGTTTATGGTTCTCTGGAGCCACAGCATTAATATTTCATTAATTGTCTTCTGGGTGGTGACATTAGCAACGCTGATGTTTATGACGCGCGTACGTAATCTGTTCTGGGTGACCGGTAATTTTCTTTGTGTCTGCTATATCGTCACGCTCTTAATGCTGTTATTGGGTGGGCATGCCGAAGACATATCGTGGTATCGCGCCCGGTTATTTGAAACCGTCGCCACGCTGCTGATTATTTTTGTTCTGCTCTGCGATGTCTTCAGCTTGTACCGTGAATCGCATTTAAAGTATCAGCAGTCGTATCAGAATTCGATTCGCGATCCGCTTACGCGCCTGTATAACCGCAGCTATTTTTATGAATCGTTAAATCAGGCGCTGGCTGTCGCAAAATCCAGCCGCCCTGTTTCGGTTATCGTCAGCGATCTCGATCGCTTCAAGCGCATCAACGACAACTACGGTCACCTGCAGGGGGATAAAGTCTTACAGTTTGTCGCCAATCTGCTGGTGGATTCCGTGCGCCCGCAGGACATCGCGGCGCGTATCGGTGGTGAAGAGTTTGTCCTGATGCTGGCAAATACCCCTTCAGACGCAGCATGCCAGGTGGCGGAACGCATACGGCTGAAGCTGAGCAGCTTTGATAAAACCACCAGCGAAGGTCAGCTACCGGAGCCCATTACCATCAGCATGGGTGTGTTTACGGCAACATCATCGTCCGTGGCCGCAGAAGAGTGCGTGGAAAGCGCCGATAAAGCGATGTATGAAGCGAAAGAGACTGGCCGAAACCGCGTCGTTGTCTTTAGATAGGAAAAAGGCCTTGCAGATGCAAGGCCTTGTTGTCTGATCAGTCGCGAGACTGCAGCTCGTGGATGTTCTGCTCAAGGCGAGCAATGAGGCTGATGAGCATTTCCAGCTCCGCCGGTGAAACGCCTGAAAGGATTTCACCGCGCGTTTTGGTAATCACAGCTTCCATTTCGGTAATAATGGGCGCTGCTTTCTCGGTGAGTTTAATCCGCTTGGCGCGACGATCGCTGGCGCAGGTTTGCCGGGAGATCAGCCCCTTCTCTTCCAGTTGATCAAGCGTACGCACCAGCGACGGTTGCTCAATACCTATCGCTTTTGCCAGTTGAATTTGCGACTGGTCAGGCGGCAACTGATGAATGTTGTGCAGCGTGACCCAATGCGTCTGTGTCAATTCCAGAGGTTTCAGGCGATGGTCAATCAGAGCACGCCAGACGCGTACCAACCTTGCCAGATCAGAACCTAATGGCGATTCCAATTTCATCTCCTTATAATTAGCTTGCTAAGTTATTATACTGATTTTAGAATAGTGTGCAGCATTTGTTTTGGCAAAACAAATGCAATACTGCATTCATCTAACTCAAAAGTATGACTTACACTGAATTCTGATGCTTCTTTATACTCAGACAAGCCAACGTGGCATTCTGTTCACTGCAAAGGATCTCTGCTTGTGACCTTTTTTCATCGCTCAGAGGGTTTACCCCTCCAGGACCTGATCTTCGGTGCGTCAGTCTACTTTCCTCCCCTGTTTAAAGCCGTGCTGGTGGGCTTTATCCTCTGGCTCGTTGCGCACCGCCTGCTTCGCGACTGGATGTATTCCGGCGAAATCTGGCATCCCATGTTGATGGATCTCTCCCTGTTCGCCCTCTGTGTCAGTCTGGGCCTTGCTGTTTTGACCGTGTGGTGAATATGCCTCTGAAAACGCTGAAGTACTTTTCCACCCTGTTTGTCCTGGTCCTCGCGCTGATCGCCGGCTGGTGGCTCTGGAATTTTTATATGCAGTCCCCCTGGACGCGTGACGGCAAAGTTCGCGCCGAGCAGGTCAGCATCACCCCGCAGGTGTCGGGAAGTATTACCACGCTCCTGGTGAAGGATAACCAGTATGTTAAAAAGGGAGAGGAACTGTTCCGTATCGACGATACCCCCTACCATATTGCCGTTCTGAATGCCCAGGCGCAGCTGGCGAAAGCCCAGTCAGACCTGGCGAAGGCCAATAACGAAGCCAATCGCCGCCGTCACTTATCGCAAAACTACATCTCAGCGGAAGATTTGGATACCGCCAACCTTAACGTCAAGGCCATGCAGGCAAGCGTCAACGTAGCCCAGGCGACGCTTAAGCAGGCACAGTGGGAACTGACCCAAACCGTGATTACCGCACCTGTAGATGGATGGGTGACTAACCTCTCTGCCCGGGTGGGTAACTACGCCACCACCGGCCAGCCTGTTTTTGCCCTTGTCGACAGCCACTCCTTCTACGTGGTGGGCTATTTTGAAGAGACCAAGCTTCGCCACATTCGCGAGGGTTCACCTGCGGCCATTACCCTTTACAGCGGTTCGCAAACGTTACAGGGTCACGTCTCCAGCATCGGTCGCGCCATTTACGATCAAAGCGTTGAAACGGATTCCGGCCTCGTACCGGACATAAAGCCGAACGTCCCCTGGGTGCGCCTGGCTCAACGTGTGCCTGTGCGCGTGGAGTTTGACCGTTTACCCGAGGGCATCACGCTGGTATCCGGCACCACCTGCACCGTCTCCATCGGAAGCCGTTAATGAAGCTGCAGGCGCTCTCCTGGCAAAACACGCCGTGGATGAAAGCGACGCGTCCTCAGTGGCGCTACGCGATGCGTAATGGCATCGCCATGTGTCTGGCGCTGACGGTCGCCTATTACCTGAATCTTGACCAACCCTACTGGGCGATGACCTCAGCCGCGGTGGTGAGTTTCCCTACAGTTGGCGGAGTGATCAGCAAAAGCCTTGGGCGCATCGCGGGGAGTCTGTTAGGCGCCACCGCGGCGTTAATTATCGCGGGGCATACGCTGAACGATCCGTGGCTATTCCTGCTGAGCATGGCGGCGTGGCTGGGATGTTGTACCTGGGCCTGCGCCCATTTTACCAATAACGTGGCCTACGCTTTCCAGTTAGCGGGCTATACCGCGGCCATCATTGCCTTCCCGGTCGTCAATGTGCTCGATACCACCGAACTGTGGGATATTGCACAGGCGCGCGTCTGTGAGGTGATTGTCGGGATCCTCAGCGGCGGGTTTATGATGATGATCCTGCCCAGCACCTCCGACGGTACGACGCTGATTACCGCGCTGAAGACCATGCATACCCGGTTGCTGGAACATGCAAGCCTGCTGTGGCAACCGGATACCAGTGATGACATCCGTCTCGCGCATGAAAAGGTTATCGGGCAGATCCTGACCATGAACCTGTTGCGCATACAGGCTTTCTGGAGTCATTACCGTTTTCGTCGTCAGAACACGCTGCTCAACTATTTGCTGCACCAGCAGCTGCGTATGACCAGCGCCATCTCCAGCCTGCGCCGGATGCTGCTCAACTGGCCAACGCCCCCTGAAAATACCCGCGCCGTCATTGAGACGCTGCTCGCGACGCTTGCGCGTCCGGACGCGGATATTTACACCGTCGCGAAGATCATCGCCCCGCTCGCCCCGACGGATGAGTATGATTATCGCCATCGCGCATTCTGGCAGCGCCTGAATTACTTTTGCCGGTTATATCTGCGCAGTAGCCGCTGGATTAACGCCGTCGAGAATGCCACGCCGGTAACGGAATTTAATGTCCCCGGCAGCCCGGCTCTCGCCCGACATACCGATTATCTGGAAGCGCTGTGGAGTGGTTTTCGCACCTTTTGTGCGCTGACGCTGGTTGGGGCGTGGAGCATCACCACGCAGTGGGAATCTGGTGCAGCGGCCCTGACGCTTGCCGCCATCAGCTGCGTGCTTTACTCCGTCGCGGCCTCGCCGTTTAACTCTCTTACGCTACTGCTGCGCACGCTGGTACTCCTGTCATTGTTCAGTTTCGCCGTGAAGTTTGGCCTGATGGTGCAGATAAGCGATCTCTGGCAGTTCCTGCTGTTCCTGTTTCCGCTGTTAACGACGATGCAACTCCTCAAGCTGCAAATGCCGAAACTGGCGGGCCTGTGGGGCCAGTTGATTGTCTTTATGGGCTCGTTTATCTCCGTGACGAATCCGCCGGTGTATGATTACGCCGATTTTCTCAATGATAACCTGGCAAAGATCCTGGGCGTGGGGCTGGCATGGCTCGCATTCGCGGTATTACGTCCCGGCTCTGATGCACGTAAGAGCCGACGACATATCAGGGAATTACGCAGAGGGTTTGTCGATCAGCTCAGCCGCAAACCGCATCTGCGTGAAAGCGAGTATGAATCGCTGGTGTATCACCATGTCAGCCAGCTCAATAACAGCCATGACGCGCTTTCCCGCCGCTGGCTGCTGCGCTGGGGCGTGGTGCTGTTGAACTGTTCGCATGTGGTCTGGCAGCTTCGCGCATGGGAAACGCGGTCCGACCCGCTGTCGCAGGTGCGCGATGTTTGCATTTCCCTGCTACGCGACGTGATGAGTGAACGCGGTGTCCAGCAGCGGCCTCTGGAGGTCACGCTGGCTGAACTGCAACGGATCTGCGATACCCTCGCGCATCACCATCTTCCCGCAGCCCGTGATTTAGCCTCAATCATCTGGCGCCTGCACTGCTCGCTGTCGCAGCTGGAACAGGCTCCCCCACCGGGCACCATTGGAGATCAGATCACGCCGCAGGCATAACGTGCCCCGCCGCCGCCAAGCGGTTTAGGCTGATCGGACATGTTATCGCCGCCCACATGGATCATCAGCGCTTTGCCTTTTACTTCATCGAGTTTTTTCAGGCGCGGGGCCACGACCGGATCGGTGGCTTTACCGTCATTGTTCACCACCAGCACCGGCAGATCGCCAAGGTGCCCCATACCGTCTGGCCCTTCATGTTTGCCTGAATGTTGCGGATCGAGATGCCCCCCGGCGGCTTCCGCCGCGGACGGTTTACCCTCTTTCATGGCAGGCTGGCAGCTTCCTTTGGCATGAACATGAAAGCCGTGTTCGCCGGGCGGGAGTGCTTTGAGATTGGGCGCGAATTCCAGCCCCTTGTCGGTCTCAGTGATTTTCACCGTCCCGATAGACTGACCCACACCCTGAGAGGTGACGAGATTCATTTCCACTTCGTCGCTGGCCGCCTGCGCTCCTGCGCAAACAACCAGCGTGACCAATGCCAGAGCAAAACGCTTCATATGACCTCCGCGGGTTATTTTTTGCCCCTTAAGTGTATACCAGAGGCAAAGATTTCACCGGAAAGTCAGATTATGGCGGTTTAAGGCACGTCGTAACCCAGCGCGGCCTTGCGGATGCGGAACCACTGCTGACGTGTCATCTCCAGCTCTTCCGCGGCCAGTGCAGAACGAACGCGTTCGATTTTTCCGGAGCCAATAATCGGCAGCGGTTTTGACGGCAGACGCAGGATCCACGCATACACCACCTGTTCAATGCTCTCCGCGTTCAGCTCACGGGCGATGGTTTCCAGTTCATTGCGCAACGGCTGGAACGCCTCATCATTAAACAGGCGTCCGCCTCCCAGGCAGGACCAGGCCATCGGGCGAATACGCAGCTGTTGCAGCTGGTCGAGCGTACCGTCCAGCAGCAGCGGCTGATGGACAGGGGAAATTTCCACCTGGTTAGTGGCCAGGGTAAACGGCAGCCGAGACTGAAGCAGTGCAAACTGTGCCGGGGTAAAGTTTGAGACGCCGAAGTGACGCACTTTCCCACTCTGATGCAGATGTAGGAACGCTTCCGCCACCTCATCGGCGTCCATCAGCGGGTCTGGGCGGTGAATCAGCAGCAGGTCGATGCGATCCGTCGCCAGATTGACCAGCGACTGCTCAGCGCTCTTAATGATATGCGCGCTGTCGGTGATGTAATGGCCGAGGGCGTGCTCAGGTTTTGCGGTGGTGGCAATCCCACACTTCGTGACGATCTCCATACGGTCGCGGAGTGCCGGAACAAGCTTGAGCGCCTCGCCGAATGCAGCTTCACACAGGTAGCCACCGTAAATATCCGCATGATCGACGGTCGTGACCCCTAAATCGATATGCTCTTCAATAAAGCTCGCCAGCTGGAGGGGGGACATATTCCAGTCCATCAGGCGCCAGTAGCCCATCACAAAACGGGAGAATTCTGGCCCCTGGGGGGCAAGGGTAATTCGCTGAACCATAACATTTTCCTCAAGGACGTGATGTCATGAGTATACGCAATTACCGTGTTAAAACAGTGAAGGTTGCTGAGGTTCTTCGGTCTCAGCGGCTTTGTTTGCGCGGATTTTGCGCAGAAGTCGCTGCCGGCATAGCCGGAGCACCTCCTGTTTTTTCGTGTCGCTGAAGTTTTGCCAGTTAAAGCGCTCGTCACGGGTGCGCATGCACCCGCGGCAATATCCGCGTTCATCTACCTGACAAATACCCCGGCACGGGCTCTGGATGGGGAAAAACTCCAGTTGCTCTGCCACACTGACCTCCGCATGACCACTCTCATCTACAGTGAAGACGCTAAACGCGTCAGGTGCAAGGGCTTTACCACAGTTTTGTGGCATTAAGGTTTCACTAATCTTCCCTCTCTATACTCAGCCCATCATCATAAGAACAGGTTTTTCGATCGATGCAGTTAATCAAAAAGTTACAATGTAACGATATTAAATTTACTCTGGGCTGTGCACTCTTTTTTACCCTGCTGAACGGGCTGTTTATCCAGCGCAGCTGGGCCATTATTGCCCCTTCTCATCTGCACGACATTCTCTTTGCCGCGTCCGTGCCGGTGGTGCTGTTTTGTGGCTGGGTAATTGTTTTTAGCCTGCTCAATATCCCGTACATCCGTAAGCCGCTGCTGATCGTTTTAACTGTCGGTTGCGCTGCGGCAACCTATTTTATGTATACCTACGGCGCGGTCATCGATCAGAACATGATCGTCAACGTGTTCGAAACCAACTCTCAGGAAGCCACCGCCCTGGTGACCCCGCAGATGATTCTGTGGATTGTTGTTGCTGGCCTCGTGCCCTCCGTGGTGCTGGCTCTCACCCGAATTCGTACCGGAAAATGGTGGTACGCGCTGCTGACGCGCGTAGCCGCGATGCTGGGCGCTCTGCTGGTGATCATCCTGATTGCCGCACTGTTTTATAAAGATTACGCGTCGCTGTTCCGCAATAACAAAAGCATCGTCAAAATGGTTACCCCGGCGAACTATGTCAGCGCCGTGGTGAAGTACAGCAAAATGCGCTGGTTTGCCGGCGATCAAACGCTGGTGCGCATTGGCGAAGATGCGCATAAAGGCTCGCTGATTGCGGGTCAGCAAAAGAAAACCGTTCTGGTGCTTGTCGTCGGCGAAGCCTCTCGCGCGGCAAACTACTCCCTGAACGGTTACGGGCGCGAAACCAACCCCGAGCTGAAAAAGCAGGACGTGATTAACTTCCCGCAGGCCTCTTCATGTGGCACCGAAACCGCGGTTTCCGTTCCCTGCATGTTCTCCGGCATGACGCGCAGCAAATACGATGCCGACCTGGCTCGGCATCAGGAAGGGCTGCTTGACGTGCTCAGGCACGCGGGCGTCAACCTGCTGTGGCGCGATAACGACGGCGGCTGTAAAGGCGCCTGCGATCGCGTGCCTCATACCGACATGACGCAGTGGAATCTGGATCAGTTCTGCAAAGACAAATCCTGTATTGACGATGTGAACTTCTACCGTCTGGACAACGTGCTGGATGGCGTGAAGCAAGATACGGTGCTGGTTATCCACCTGATGGGCAGCCACGGTCCGGCGTACTATCGCCGTTACCCGGACAATTTCCGTAAATTCACCCCAACCTGCGACACGAACGAAATTCAGGATTGCGATCATCAGGCGCTGATGAACACCTATGACAACACCATCCTGTACACCGACAGCATGGTCAGCAAAACCATTGACGCACTGAAAGCCCGTCAGGCGAACATGAACACCGCCCTGATTTATTTGTCAGACCACGGTGAATCGCTGGGTGAAAGCGGTATTTACCTGCACGGTACGCCATACATGCTGGCACCCGAGCAACAAACGCACATCCCGTTTATGTTCTGGCTATCGCCGGATTATGCAAAAAACTTTGGCATCAACGCGCAGTGCTTACGCGACTATGCGGCAAAAAATGCGGTTTCGCAGGACAATTTATTCTCAACGGTGCTGGGTATGATGGACATTAAATCAAAGGTTTATCAACAGCAGCTGGATATTCTGAATGGGTGTCGGCAGTAAACAGGCTTGCATTAGACCGAACGGTCTATTAGAGTGAGGCCATGAGCAGAAATACTGAACACGATACCCGCGAACATCTACTGGCGACTGGCGAGCGGCTTTGCATGCATCGCGGTTTCACCGGCATGGGGTTAAGCGAGCTATTAAAAACCGCTGAGGTACCGAAGGGGTCGTTTTATCACTACTTCCGGTCCAAAGAGGCGTTTGGCGTGGCGATGCTGGAGCGGCACTATGCGGGCTACCATCAGCGTCTCGCGACCCACTTCGCCACGGGTGAAGGTAACTATCGGGATCGTGTTCTTAACTACTATCAGGAAACGCTGAATCAGTTCTGTCAGCAGGGCATTATCAGCGGATGCCTGACGGTAAAACTGTCTGCCGAAGTGTGCGATCTCTCCGAAGATATGCGCACGGCGATGGATAAAGGTGCCAGCGGTGTTATCGCCCTGCTGGCCCAGGCGCTGGAAAAAGGCCGCAATGAAAAAACGCTGGCCTTTTCGGGTGAGCCTCTGACTCAGGCGCAGGTGTTATACGCGCTATGGTTAGGCGCTAACCTGCAGGCCAAGATTTCGCGCAGTGCCGTGCCGCTGGAAAGCGCGCTGGCACATGTGAAAAACACAATTACTGCGCCTGGCATTTAACAGGCGTTTTTATTTATCTTATTACTAGTCGACTGGTCTACTCAGGAGTCTTTATGTCAGCTGAAAAATTATTTACCCCCTTAAAAGTGGGTGCCGTTACCGCGCCAAACCGCGTGTTCATGGCTCCGCTTACCCGTCTGCGCAGCATTGAGCCGGGTGACATCCCCACCCCACTGATGGGTGAATACTATCGTCAGCGCGCCAGTTCCGGCCTGATCATCACCGAAGCTACGCAGATTTCTGCTCAGGCCAAAGGTTATGCGGGTGCGCCGGGGCTGCACAGCCCGGAACAGATCGCCGCATGGCAGAAAATTACCGCGGGCGTGCATGCTGAAGAGGGACGCATTGCCGTCCAGCTGTGGCACACCGGGCGTATCTCCCACAGCAGCATTCAGCCTGGCGGCCAGGCACCGGTTTCAGCCTCTGCCCTGAATGCTAACACCCGCACCTCACTGCGTGATGAAAACGGTAACGCGATCCGCGTCGATACCTCAACGCCGCGCGCCCTGGAGCTGGATGAGATCCCGGGTATCGTGAACGATTTCCGTCAGGCCGTGGCCAACGCCCGTGAAGCAGGTTTTGATTTGATTGAGCTGCACTCCGCGCACGGTTACCTGCTGCACCAGTTCCTGTCACCGTCATCTAACCAGCGTACCGACCAGTATGGCGGCAGCGTCGAGAACCGCGCCCGTCTGGTGCTGGAAGTGGTTGATGCCGTATGCCAGGAGTGGAGCCCGGATCGTATCGGCATTCGCGTCTCCCCGATCGGTTCTTTCCAGAACGTCGACAACGGCCCGAACGAAGAAGCGGATGCGCTCTATCTGATTGAAGAGCTGGCAAAACGCGGTATCGCCTATCTGCACATGTCTGAGCCAGACTGGGCCGGCGGTAAACCTTATACGGAAGCCTTCCGTCAGAAAGTGCGTGAGCGCTTCCACGGGGTGATCATCGGTGCGGGTGCCTATACGCCTGAGAAAGCGGAAGACCTGATCGGCAAAGGGCTGATCGATGCCGTTGCGTTTGGCCGCGACTATATCGCCAACCCGGACCTGGTCGCCCGCCTGCAACAGAAAGCCGCTCTGAACCCGCAGCGTCCTGAAAGCTTCTACGGCGGCGGCGCTGAAGGTTACACCGACTACCCTTCTCTCTAATCTCGCCATTGTTCATTGATAGCGGCGACACTTCGCCGCTATACTAAAACATCGTTTCTGTTCAAAAAAATATTCAAATCCATTGGTTAATGAGGAAATTATGCGCCTACTTCACACCATGCTGCGCGTTGGCGATCTGCAACGTTCTATTGATTTCTACACTAACGTACTGGGCATGAAACTGCTGCGCACCAGCGAAAACCCGGAATACAAATACTCGCTGGCGTTCGTGGGTTACGGCCCGGAAACGGATGAAGCGGTGATTGAGCTGACCTATAACTGGGGCGTGGACAGCTATGACCTGGGCAACGCCTACGGCCATATCGCGCTGGAAGTGGACAACGCAGCCGAAGCGTGCGAACGCATCCGCAGCAACGGCGGTAACGTCACCCGTGAAGCGGGTCCGGTTAAAGGCGGCACCACTGTGATTGCATTTGTGGAAGATCCGGACGGTTACAAAATCGAGCTGATTGAAGCCAAAGATGCCGGTCGTGGTCTGGGCAACTGATCCCTCAGGGCGCAATATGCGCCCGTAGTTTTACTGCATCACCCCGCAAAATTTGCCATAATGCGCTCTGCTTTTTCCCCTTGTAAGAGACCCTGATGTCCGATAACGCTCAATTTAGCGGTCTGTGCGACCGTTTTCGTGGTTTTTATCCCGTTGTCATTGATGTAGAAACAGCCGGATTTAACGCTAAAACCGATGCGCTGCTCGAAATTGCCGCCATCACGCTGAAGATGGATGAACAGGGCTGGCTTACACCAGACACCACGCTGCATTTCCACGTTGAACCTTTCGAAGGGGCAAACTTACAGCCAGAAGCGCTGGCCTTTAACGGTATCGATCCGCATAACCCACTGCGCGGTGCGGTAAGCGAATATGATGCGCTGCACGCCATTTTTAAAATGGTGCGTAAAGGCATGAAAGAGAGTAACTGCAGCCGCGCCATCATGGTGGCGCATAACGCCACCTTCGATCACACCTTTACCATGGCCGCAGCGGAGCGCGCCTCGCTCAAACGCAACCCTTTCCACCCGTTTGTGACCTTCGACACGGCAGCACTGAGCGGTCTGGCGCTGGGGCAAACGGTATTATCAAAAGCCTGTATTACGGCGGGTATTGAATTTGACGGCACACAGGCGCACTCGGCTCTGTATGACACGGAGCGCACCGCAGAGCTGTTCTGTGAGATCGTCAACCGCTGGAAGCGTCTGGGCGGCTGGCCGCTGCCGACAGGTGACAGCGAAGAATAAAAAAAGCGACCTTAACAGGTCGCTTTTTTATTTGCGCAGCAAACTTACTCTGCGTCCGGCTCTTCGGTTTTGTACTTCGCCGCGGTCTCTTTGATCAGCTGCTGCAGTTCACCGCGCTGATACATTTCAATCAGGATATCGCAGCCGCCTACCAGCTCACCGTCTACCCACAGCTGCGGGAAGGTTGGCCAGTTAGCGTATTTTGGCAGCTCAGCACGGATGTCCGGGTTCTGCAGGATATCAACGTAAGCAAAACGCTCACCACAGGCTGAGAGCGCCTGAACCGCTTGCGCGGAGAAGCCGCAGCTTGGCAGCTTCGGAGAACCTTTCATATACAGCAGAATCGGGTTTTCAGCGATCTGGCGCTGGATTTTTTCAATAGTGGTGCTCATGTCTTGCTTCCTTTAACTTCTGTTACGGCAATAGTCTGACATTGTAGCGGGTCAGGCTGGCATCGGAAAATAACATTTTCGTCACGTTTATACATTTTACCGCGACTCTACAAAAGTTGCATTGCAAATGGTGTTTAACCCTGCGGCAGTCAGGGTTTTGCTTAGGGAGTGAACAATTGTGCGACAGAACGATGAATTTTTTTGCACTTGCTAACGAAACAGGTTTTTAGATTGAAAAATGCTATTAACTTCTCGGGTTTTTATGGATTAGAATCGACGGGCTTTGTAAATCACTCGCGGGTATTATTGATGACCTGCATTTATCAGGGGACTGCCCAGTGGCGCGGATAACAAAAATCTCGATCACGCTCTGTGCTTTACTGTTTACATCACTCACTCTCACGCCAGTGGCAAACGCCTCTCAGCAGGCGCGGCATTCTGCTGTACAAAAAAGCCATCTGGTGAAAGCCACAGAACGTAAGAAAAAAACCACCACAAAGAACGAAAAGAAAAAGACGACCACCAAGACGACACAAACCGCTTCCAGCAAGACCAAAACAAAATCTTCCCGCACTGCCCACACCACCAAAAGTAAAACTTCGCTGACCGCTGCTAACCTCGTCACTGAAAAATGCATTACGCGTAAAGGCCACAAAGCGAAATGCACCAAAGTCACGAAAATCGCGGAAGTACATAAAGTCCGTGTACAGAAAGCGCAAAAAACCGCGATGAATAAACTGATGGGGCAAATTGGCAAACCTTATCGCTGGGGTGGCAGTTCGCCACGAACCGGCTTCGACTGTAGCGGCCTGGTCTATTACGCCTATAAAGATCTGGTTAAGTTCCGCATTCCGCGTACCGCTAATGAGATGTACCACCTGCGCGACGCCTCTCCGGTGAGCCGTGGTGAGCTGGAAAACGGCGATCTGGTCTTCTTCCGCACGCAAGGCCGCGGCACGGCTGACCATGTGGGTGTCTATGTCGGCAACGGGAAATTTATCCAGTCACCGCGCAGCGGCCAGGATATTCAGATCACCTCCCTGAGTGAAGACTACTGGGTACGTCACTACGTCGGCGCACGTCGCGTGATGACGCCGAAAACTATTCGCTAACCCCTGCCCTGCCGCATCCGTGGTAGGGTAAGTTCCTCTTTTGCATACCCTTTCAATTTGCTATCCTGTCCTTGTTGTCTGTGTGGTTATTGGCAACGCTAAATACAATAAGGAGAGAAGCAATGTCGTTCGAATTACCTGCACTACCGTATGCAAAAGACGCCCTGGCACCGCACATTTCTGCGGAAACCCTGGAATATCATTACGGCAAACATCACCAGACGTATGTCACCAACCTGAACAATCTGATCAAAGGCACCGATTTCGAAGGCAAAACGCTGGAAGAGATCGTCCGTAGCTCAGAGGGTGGCGTATTTAACAACGCGGCTCAGGTGTGGAACCACACCTTCTACTGGCACTGCCTGGCACCCAATGCCGGTGGTGAACCTGCCGGTGAACTGGCTTCCGCGATTAACGCCGCCTTTGGCAGCTTCGCCGATTTCAAAGCGAAGTTTACGGATGCCGCCATCAAGAACTTCGGCTCTGGCTGGACGTGGCTGGTAAAAGAAGCGGATGGCAAACTGGCAATCGTGTCCACCTCTAATGCAGGCACCCCGCTGACCACCAGCGCTACGCCGCTGATGACCGTGGACGTGTGGGAGCACGCTTACTACATTGATTACCGTAACGCGCGCCCGAACTACCTGGAGCACTTCTGGGCACTGGTCAACTGGGACTTCGTCGCGAAGAACTTCGCCGCGTAAGAGAGACGCAGAAGGGGTCCCCCTTCTGCGTTATTTTTATTATTCCGCCGTGCAAACGGCTTCTGGCTGTTTTCGGCCGGACATCATCACCAGCAGCAGGCCGAGAGCGGCAATAATCGCCCCCATCACCGGCACAAAGCTGTATCCCAGACCGCCAGAAATGACGGCGCCGCCCGCCGCAGCACCCAGGGCGTTCCCCAGGTTAAACGCACCGATATTCACCGAAGAAGAGAGTCCCGGCGCCTCGTGGGCGACACGCATCACGCGCATCTGCAGCGGCGGCACCACGGCGAAGGTGGCCGCGCCCCAGACAACCATCGCGATGGCCGCGCCAAACTCGTTACGCGCCAGCCACGGAATCGCGATCATGATGGCAATCAGCAAGGTTAAAAAGCCTTTCAACGTTCCGGTCACTGAACGGTCAGCAAATTTCCCGCCAAGGTAGTTACCCATTGAGAACCCTACGCCAATCAATACCAGCATCGCGGTAATAAAGATCGGGGTTGCATGGGTGATATCGTGCAGCACCGGTGAAATGTAGGTATAGAGCGTAAACATCGCCCCGGCCCCCAGCACGGTGGTCAGCAGTGCAGAAAGCACCTGCGGGCGCACCAGTACCGACAGCTCTTTGCGCACGTCCGGACGTTCACCCGCGCTGCCTTTCGGCAGGGAGAAGAACAAGGCCACCATCGCCACCACGCCCAGCCCGGCGGTTGCCAGGAATGACATACGCCAGCCGATCGCTTCACCCAGCCAGGTCGCAGCCGGTACGCCGCCAATGTTGGCAATCGTCAGCCCCATAAACATGGTCGCCACGGCGCTTGCCTGCTTATGTACCGGCACCACGCTTGCGGCCACGACCGAGCCCAGCCCAAAGAACGCGCCATGGTTCAGGCTGGTCAAAATGCGCGACAGCATCAGGGTGGTGTAGTCAGGTGAAATGGCAGAGAGCACGTTGCCCAGGGTGAAAATCGCCATCAGGAAAATCAGCGCATTACGGCGCGCGCGGTGTGAAAGCAGTAGCGTCATCAGCGGCGCCCCCACCATCACGCCGATGGCATAAGCGCTGATTAACATCCCGGCCGCAGGGATCGAGACATCCACGCCCCGGGCGATAACAGGCAGTAACCCCATCGGGGAGAATTCGGTGGTGCCAATCCCAAAAGCGCCAATCGCCAGGGCCAGCAGGGGAAAATTGATTTTCATGCGTCAACTCCGGATGCCGTGTCATGTCGTGACACAGAAAAAAGAAGCGGAAAGCATGACATCAATCACAAAAAATGAGAAGTTAACAAAATGGCAAAAGATTTTTGCCTGAGAAGTAACAATCCGGTAAACCGGGAGGGAGAAGATTCTCCCTCCGCGTAAATCAGTGCAGCGCAGCCGTCAGGCCAGCCGCCACAATCAGCGCCAGCACAACGATGGTGGTGAACAGCGAAAACTTCAGATCGGAACTCATCAATTTTTCTCCTTTTAATCCCCCCACGAAAAGTGAGCTTGCTCATTTTTGCACAGTTTACGTCAAAAATCTTCCCGGATTTAAGCTGATAACCACTTTACCTCTTCCCCTTTTCATCAAGATAGGACAAAATTCCACGCTAAATTTATTAGCGTACCGGCCATTGACCCCCTCCTGACGTCCCGTGTCGTTTTCCTGGCGTACCGCAATCTAAAATTGCGTGATAAGGGTGAGAGAAGGCAAACGTTTACCTTCAAGTATTTCAGGAGTTTAGGATATGGTCTGGAGTGACATTTAATGGCAACAATTAAAGACGTAGCAAAACGCGCAAACGTTTCCACTACAACCGTATCACATGTAATTAACAAAACCCGCTTTGTGGCGGAAGAGACGCGCAACGCCGTCTGGGCAGCGATCAAAGAGCTGCACTACTCGCCAAGTGCGGTTGCGCGCAGCCTCAAGGTGAATCACACCAAATCGATTGGTCTGCTGGCGACCAGCAGCGAAGCGGCCTATTTTGCTGAGATCATTGAAGCGGTAGAGAAAAACTGCTTCCAGAAAGGCTATACCCTGATTCTGGGCAACGCGTGGAATAGCATTGAAAAACAGCGAGCCTATCTCTCCATGATGGCGCAGAAGCGCGTGGATGGCCTGCTGGTGATGTGTTCCGAGTACCCGGAATCCGTACTGTCGATGCTTGAAGAGTATCGGCATATCCCGATGGTGGTGATGGACTGGGGTGAAGCCCGTGCGGATTTCACGGATTCCGTTATCGACAACGCTTTTGAAGGCGGCTATATGGCGGGCCGTTATTTGATCGAACGCGGTCATCGTGAGATTGGCGTGATCCCGGGTCCGCTTGAGCGTAACACCGGCGCAGGTCGTCTGGCTGGCTTTATGAAAGCGATGGAAGAAGCGCTGATCACCGTGCCAGAAAACTGGATCGTACAGGGTGACTTTGAGCCGGAATCAGGCTACCGCGCGATGCAGCAGATTGTCTCCCAGCAACATCGTCCTACCGCCGTTTTCTGCGGGGGCGACATCATGGCGATGGGCGCGCTCTGTGCGGCCGATGAGCTGGGTCTGCGCGTCCCGCAGGACATTTCCGTGATCGGCTATGACAACGTGCGCAACGCGCGCTTCTTTACCCCTGCGCTGACCACCATCCACCAGCCGAAAGATTCGCTGGGTGAAACGGCCTTCAACATGCTGCTCGACAGGATCGTCAACAAACGTGAAGAGTCGCAGTCCATTGAAGTCCACCCGCGCCTCATCGAACGCCGTTCCGTTGCGGATGGTCCGTTCCGCGACTACCGTCGTTAATCGCTTCACGGAGCCAGTCACACTGGCTCCCGTAACCATTCCCGGTTAAGCGTTTCGCTGTCCCCCAGATAATCCAGCAGCCAGGCCATAGCAGGTGAAACATCATTTTGTTGCCAGGTCAGGCAGCAAGCCGCATCCGGGAACGGATTCTCCAGCGTCAGTTCAACCCACTCGCCGGTGTCGATTCGCGGGCGCGCAAAATGAACGGGCACCATCGCGACGCACAGCCCTGCACTGAGGCAGGTCGCCGACGAGTCCCAGTCCGGGGCGACCACGCGACGCTGGTTATCCAGCAGCCAGGTGATACGCTTGGGCAGCGAGCGGGAGGTGTCCTCCAGCACCAGCGACGGCCAGTTACGCAGGGTATCGTCGCTTAACGGCCCCTCCATGGCCGCCAGGGGATGATCGCGTGCCACTACGCATTTCCAGCTCAGCATCCCCATATCGCGAAAGGCGTAGCGTCCCCCAACCGGAATCGCCTGCGTCGCCCCAATCGCCATTTCTACCCTGCCGTCCGACAGCGCGTCCCACACGCCGTTGAACACTTCCTGCGAAACACGCAACTCAACGTCAGAAAAATGACGATAGAAATCGACGATCATTTGCCGGGTGCGCTCCGGCTTCACGATATTATCGACCGCGATGGAAAGATGCCCCCGCCAGCCGTTAGCGATCTGCTGACACTGTTCGCGGGTGATCTGCATTTTTTTGATAACAGAACGCCCTTCTTTCAAAAACCACGCCCCGGCAGGCGTTAATTCCACATCACGATGTCGCCGTTCAAACAGCTGAACGGCCAGCCACTCTTCTAGCTGACGCACCGTATAGCTGATTGCCGACGGGACGCGGTGCAGCTCCTGCGCTGCACCGCTAAAGCTGCCGTTACGCGCGACAGCATCGACCACTTCAAGAGAATAATCTGACCACATTTTCTGCCTGCAAAAAATTTGAATGCACCCGCCAAATATTAGCGTTTCACAAGCCGCTTTGCACTCCCTACACTCTGCGCCAATGTACACCTGCCTCCTCAGGAGAAGAAAATAATGCAACCCAGGAAAGGTTTTTTAGTCTGGCTCGGCGGCTTAAGCGTGCTGGGCTTTTTAGCCACCGATATGTACCTGCCGGCTTTCGCCGCCATGCAGGAAGATCTGCAAACCCCTGCCGCCGCGATCAGCGCCAGCCTGAGTTTGTTCCTCGCCGGTTTTGCCTTCGCGCAGCTGCTGTGGGGACCGCTCTCGGATCGCTTTGGCCGCAAGCCGGTATTGTTGCTCGGTCTGGCCATTTTTGCCGTGGGCTGTCTGGGGATGCTATGGGTTCGCGACGCCACCTGGCTGCTGGTATTGCGGTTTATTCAGGCAGTCGGCGTCTGCGCCGCAGCCGTCACCTGGCAGGCGCTGGTCACCGACTACTATCCGGCGAACCGTACAAACCGAATTTTCGCGACCATTATGCCGCTGGTGGGGCTTTCCCCTGCCCTCGCCCCGCTGCTGGGTAGCTGGATCCTCGCGCATTTCGACTGGCAGGCCATCTTTGCCACGCTGTTTGCCATCACGCTGATCCTGATGCTGCCGGCGTTCGCCCTCAAGCCCGCGCATAAAAAAGAGGCGCATGCCGACGCCAGCCCAATTACCTTTGCCTCCCTGCTGAGCGCCAAAGCGTATCGCGGTAATGTGCTGATTTATGCTGCCTGCTCGGCGAGCTTCTTCGCATGGCTGACCGGTTCACCCTTTATTCTGCACGATATGGGCTATAGCCCGGCGGCCATCGGTCTGAGCTATGTTCCGCAGACCATCGCGTTCCTGGTTGGCGGGTACGGCTGTCGCGCGGCGCTGCAAAAATGGGAAGGCCAGCAGATGCTGCCGTGGTTGCTGGTGCTGTATGCGTTGAGCGTTATCGGGACCTGGGCCGTCGGCTTTATTCCCGGCGTCGGTCTGGCTGAAATTTTGATTCCATTCTGCGTAATGGCCATCGCGAACGGCGCGATATACCCTATCGTTGTGGCGCAGGCGCTTCGTCCCTTCCCGCAGGCGACAGGCCGTGCGGCCGCACTTCAGAATACGCTGCAACTAGGGCTGTGCTTCCTGGCCAGTCTGGTGGTCTCGGCGCTGATTGCCACGCCGCTCCTGACCACCACCAGCGTGATGCTGGTTACCGTTGCGCTGGCCGGCATGGGCTATCGTATGCAGGCAACCGCGCAGCGTGCGCAGGATAACCGCGCGCAGGCAGAAACGTCACATGCGTAATTACTGCAAAAATTATGTAACTTTTCGGTGATTAGGTTGCTAACAATTTTCTATTGAATCACCAAATTTTGCGGCCTATACTAAATTTGGTTCGATTAAATACGATAAATATTAAGTGTTAACGGGAGCCGGAGTGCTCCCGTTTTACCATGGAAGGCATTTCGGCAAGGGTTATCTCCCTTCCTCTGTTCTACGTCGGATACTAGCCTCGCGGTATATACCGTGAGATTTCTCACAAACCAAAAAAAGCGTCTACGCTGTTTGAAGGTTCTGATCACAGTAGGGTGATGGAGAAGCTATGAGTTCATCGTGTATAGAAGAAGTCAGCGTTCCGGACGATAACTGGTCCCGGATCGTCAGTGAACTGTTAGGTCGAGCAGGCATCACGATTAATGGATCATCGCCATCCGATCCTCAGGTTAAACATCCCGACTTTTTTAAACGCGTGTTACGAGAGGGATCGTTAGGCCTGGGAGAAAGTTATATGGATGGCTGGTGGGAATGCGAACGGCTGGATATATTTTTCACCCGCGTTTTGCGTGCTGGTCTGGAAAATCAACTCCCTCGCCATCTGAAAGACACCCTGCGCGTCGCCTCAGCCCGCCTGTTTAACCTGCAAAGTAAAAAACGCGCCTGGATCGTCGGCAAAGAGCACTACGACCTTGGCAACGACCTGTTCAGCCGTATGCTGGACCCCTTCATGCAATATTCCTGCGCCTACTGGAAAGAGGCATCGACGCTTGAAGAGGCGCAACAGGCCAAGCTGCGTCTGATTAGCGAGAAACTGCAGCTTGAGCCCGGAATGCGTGTGCTGGATATCGGCTGCGGCTGGGGTGGGCTGGCGTATTTTATGGCGAAGCACTACGGCGTCAGCGTCGTCGGCGTCACGATTTCAGCAGAACAGCAAAAGCTGGCGCGAGAACGCTGCCAGGGTCTTGATGTTGACATCCGGCTGCAGGATTACCGTGACCTGAACGAACAGTTTGATCGTATTGTCTCCGTGGGTATGTTCGAACATGTTGGCCCGAAAAACTACGACACCTATTTTGAGGTTGTGGATCGCAATTTGAAACCAGACGGCATTTTCCTGCTGCACACCATCGGGTCTAAGCGCACCGACAACAACGTCGACCCGTGGATCAACAAATACATCTTCCCGAATGGCTGTTTACCGTCCGTGCGCCAGATTGCCAACGCCAGCGAGTCCCATTTCGTGATGGAAGACTGGCATAACTTTGGCGCGGATTACGACACCACATTGATGGCATGGCATGCACGTTTTCAGGAAGCCTGGCCGGAGATTGCGGACAACTACTCTGAACGATTCAAGCGGATGTTTAGCTATTATCTGAATGCCTGCGCGGGGGCGTTTCGCGCGCGGGATATTCAGCTCTGGCAGGTTGTTTTCAGCCGAGGGATTGAGCACGGCTTGCGGGTCGCCCGCTAAAAAAAATAACCCCGGTTACCCGGGGTTATTTTTTATTCGTCTTCTGTGCTCGTTATTATTGCCGCTTCTTTTGCCGCCAGCACGCGCTCAACCGTATCCACTACCGCCTGGGTTTGCGGATCGATTTCGATATTCACGCGATGCCCGAGTTTTTTCGAACCCAGCGTGGTGCGTTGCAGCGTTTCAGGAATTAAATGCACGCAAAAACGCGTTGCCGTCACTTCTCCAACCGTCAGGCTAATCCCATCAATGCCAATAAATCCTTTATAGAGGATGTATTTCATTAATGACGGATCCTGCATTTTGAACCAGATTTGACGGTTATTTTCCGATGTCACGATTTTCGCCACTTCAGCCGTGGTCATGATGTGCCCCGACATCAGATGGCCGCCAATCTCATCACTGAACTTCGCCGCACGCTCAACGTTGACGGTATCACCTACAGCCAGCTCGCCCAGATTAGTAATACGCAGGGTCTCTTTCATTAAATCAAAGCTGATCTTGTTGCCATTAATTTCGGTGACGGTCAGACAGCAGCCGTTATGGGCAATCGAGGCGCCGGTTTCGATGCCATCAAGCATATATTCCGGCAGCTCTACAACATGCGTACGAAAATTAGGTTTTTCATCAATGGACACCACTTTGGCAGTGCCCTGCACAATACCAGTAAACATGCTTACAACTCCTGTTTTCTCCGGACGGTGGTTACACCGTTTAATCCCACCACAATAACAGTTGGAAAAAGAGGTTGCCAGCGGAGCGCATTTTCTGGCGATTTTTTCACTAGATAAATAGCTAAAGCCCGCTACAATAGCTGGCACCCCCCGCATTTTCTTCTTGCTGCCCGTTACGGCGGCTTTTTTAGTCTCTCTTATAACTACAAAATAAAGGTGTTCACGTGCAGAAGTACATGAATGAAGCGCGGCAGTTATTGGCACTGGCGATACCAGTGATCATCGCGCAAGTGGCCCAGACCGCAATGGGATTTGTGGATACCGTCATGGCAGGTGGCTATAGCGCCACTGATATGGCGGCCGTCGCCATCGGTACATCAATCTGGCTTCCGGCCATCCTGTTCGGCCATGGTCTGCTGCTCGCGCTGACGCCGGTTATTGCTCAACTTAATGGTTCGGGACGTCGCGAACGCATTGCCCATCAGGTCCGCCAGGGGTTCTGGCTGGCCGGATTTGTCTCCGTGCTGATTATGGTCGTGCTCTGGAACGCCGGTCATATCATTCGCGCGATGGATAACATTGACCCGGCACTGGCTGACAAAGCCGTGGGCTATCTGCGTGCCCTGCTCTGGGGGGCACCGGGCTACCTCTTCTTCCAGGTGGCGCGTAACCAGTGCGAAGGCCTGGCGAAAACCAAGCCCGGGATGGTGATGGGCTTTATCGGCCTGCTGGTGAATATTCCGGTGAACTATATCTTTATTTACGGTCATTTCGGGATGCCAGAGCTGGGCGGCGTCGGCTGCGGCGTGGCAACCGCCGCGGTTTATTGGGTGATGTTCTTCTGTATGCTTACCTTTGTGAAACACGCCCGCTCTATGCGCGATATTCGTAATGAGATAAGATTCAGTACGCCGGACTGGAGCATCATGACGCGCCTGATGCAGTTAGGCTTGCCGATTGCGCTGGCCCTGTTTTTTGAAGTGACGCTCTTTGCCGTCGTCGCCCTGCTGGTCTCCCCCCTGGGGATCGTTAACGTGGCCGGGCACCAGATTGCGCTCAACTTCAGCTCCCTGATGTTCGTTCTGCCGATGTCGCTGGCGGCGGCGGTGACGATTCGCGTCGGCTTCCGTCTGGGCCAGGGCTCGACGCTGGATGCGCAAACGGCCGCACGGACCGGGCTAGGCGTCGGTGTCTGCATGGCGGTCTGTACGGCGCTCTTTACCGTTGCATTACGCGAGCAAATTGCCCTGCTCTATAACGACAACCCGGAAGTGGTGGCACTTGCCTCGCATCTGATGCTGCTCGCCGCGGTGTACCAGATTTCAGACTCTATCCAGGTGATTGGCAGCGGCGTGCTTCGCGGATACAAAGATACGCGCTCCATCTTCTTTATCACCTTCATCGCCTACTGGGTACTGGGACTGCCGTGCGGCTACATCCTGGCCCTGACCGATCTGGTGGTTGACCGCATGGGACCCGCCGGGTTCTGGATGGGCTTTATCATTGGTCTGACGTCAGCCGCGATCATGATGATGATGCGCATGCGCTTCCTGCAGCGCCAGCCATCAACCGTAATTTTGCAACGCGCTGCGCGTTAAATACGCAGTAGCCGCCTGCTGGCGGCTACTTTCTCTTCACTTTGCGCGGTAATGAAGCAATCGCGTGAAATCAGAGAGAAAAATGCATTTTCCCTCTTGCCACCTTGGTGCTGTGCCGCTAATATTCGTCCCCGTTGTCACCGACAACACGTTGCGTTCATAGCTCAGTTGGTTAGAGCACCACCTTGACATGGTGGGGGTCGTTGGTTCGAGTCCAATTGAACGCACCATTCTGCGTCCGTAGCTCAGTTGGTTAGAGCACCACCTTGACATGGTGGGGGTCGGTGGTTCGAGTCCACTCGGACGCACCATTTCAGTCCTGAAATGGTGCAAATTCTCTTCAGATACCCTGATTTTTCTTAATCCCTTATTTTCATCATTATTCTCCTGCTACGCTTTTCTTATGGAAAAAATACAGGAAGCGCGTTGATGAAGAGTATCGCCATTATCGGCTCCGGCCCCACAGGGATTTACACCTTTTATCATCTGCTTAAAAACAGCACCCCGCTCTCAGTTTCTGTCTTTGAACAGGCCGATGACGCTGGCGTGGGCATGCCTTATAACGACGACGATAATTCTCGCCTGATGCTGGCGAACATTGCGAGCATTGAAATCCCGCCCATTTTTATGACCTACCTCGACTGGCTGAAGGGACAGAGCGAAGCGCACCTGGCGCGTTTTAAGGTAGATAAAACCACGCTCCACGATCGGCAGTTCCTGCCCCGGATCCTGCTGGGTGAATATTTTCGCGACAGCTTTCGAACCATCGTCAAAGAAGCTAAAAAGCAGGGGTTCGAGGTTAACATCCATGAATCCGCCGCCGTTACCGACGTCATTCCCTCCTCAACCGGCGTCACGCTTTCCGTCAATGGCAACATCTTTCCTGAACGCTTTGACCTTGCGGTTATCGCCACCGGTCACGTCTGGCCAGACGAGGACGAAGCCACGCGCACATTCTTCCCAAGCCCGTGGTCCGGTCTGATGGACGCCCGCATTCCCCCTTGCCGCGTTGGCATTATGGGAACATCGTTAAGCGGTCTGGATGCGGCGATGGCGGTGGTGATGCAGCACGGTGAGTTTCGTGACGGTAAATTCATCCTGGATAAAGGCAGTGAAGCGTTAAACATTACGCTGATGTCGCGGACAGGCATTCTGCCGGAAGCCGATTTTTACTGCCCTATCCCTTACGAACCGCTGTCCGTTTTAACCGCATCCGTGGTTGAAGGCGAGATAGCCAAAGGATCGGATGGCCTGCTTGACCGCATTTTTGCCCTGATGGTGAAAGAGCTTCAACGTGCCGACCCGGCATGGTGCGAGAAAATTTCTCTGCAACGCCACAACGCCGACAGCCTGCGTGACGCCTGGTTTGAGGATCGTCAACAGCACGGTCCGTTTAGCTGGGCGGAAGAGAACCTCAATGAAGTTGAACGGAACAAACGCGAACGGCGCACCGTCGCCTGGCGCTATACCGTCCTTCGGCTGCATGAGGTCGTTCAGGAGATTGTTCCCCATCTTAGCGATCAGGACAGAGAGCGCTTCAAAAACGGGCTGGCCCGCGTGTTTATCGACAACTATGCGGCGATCCCTCCGCAGTCTATCCGCAGACTGCTTGCGCTTCGCGAGGCTGGCATCATCAGCGTGGCGGCCCTGGGCGACGACTATACGCTGGATGTTGGCAGCGACCGCACGGTGGTGTCCACAAAAGAGACCGTTTACCGCTTTGACGTTTTCATCGATGCACGCGGGCAAAAGCCGCTCAAAACCAAAGATCTGCCTTTCCCCTCACTGCGCAGAGCGCTGGAAACGACCGGCGATGAGATACCCGATGTCGGTGAAGATTACACGCTAAATGCACCTGAAACGGTTCGCGGGCGCATCGCGTTTGGCGCGATACCGTGGCTGATGCACGATCATCCCTTTGTTCAGGGGCTGGCGGAGTGCGCAGAGATTGCAGAGGCGATGGCCAGGGCGGCTGAAAAACCGGCCACAGGTTTACGGCGTCGATTACCGTACGTAGAGAACTGACAGGGCTTCCATGCCCTGCAACGCGATATTACTCGAAGAAGACGTCCGGGTTTTCAGACAGCGAGACAAAGGTTTTCGTCGCTTTATCCAGGGCACGAATTTCGCCGCTTTCAATGTCATAGACCCAGCCGTGCAGGCGAAGGGAGTTGTTACGCAGCCCCACCGCGACGGACGGGTGAGTCTTAATGTTGCTCAGTTGCGCAAACACGTTCTCCTGCACCATCGCATTCACTTTATCGAGCGGCTTATCCCAGGTTTTCTTCTCAACCACGGCTTTGGCCGCATCGGAATAGCGCAGCCAATGTGAAACAGCAGGCATCGGCTCCAGGTTCGCGTTATCGGCAATCGCCTTCATCGCGCCACAGTTAGAGTGGCCGCAGATGACGATATCCGTCACGCCCAGCGCCACAACCGCGTATTCGATAGTGGCGGAGACACCGCCAGGCTCAGGCCCGAACGGCGGCACAATATTACCAGCATTACGAATGACAAAGAGTTGTCCCGGCTCTTGCTGAGTAACCAGTTCCGGGACCAGACGGCTGTCGGAGCATGAGATGAACAGCGCTTTGGGATTCTGGCTGGACGCTAAACTGCGAAAGAGCTCTTTACGTTGCGGGAAAATCTCTTTTTGAAAGCTGAGAAAACCTTCAATGATATGTTGCATAGCAATTTCTCTTTTATCTGTTTTAGTTTAGGTATGATCGCGATCACACTCGTAAAGTTTACCCATCGCGCTTCACTTCAGACAAGCAATATATTTCTGGCCCGACCGCTGTACGATAGCGTCGGCATTCGCCGGAATGTTCTGCCCTTCGAACGCGCCGTAAAGACGGGCGAAAGATTTGCCCACCAGGCGCCGGGTGACCTCCTCAACCTTGCGGGCAGGCAACGGAAGCATATTCGGGTAGCTCCACATAAACGACACCGCATCCTTCCCGGGGGTGACCTGCAGAATATCCCCCGCCAGCAAAACGCCCTCGCCTTCCTGCCAGTGCAGCACAGTGCCGCCTGCGAAATGGCCGCCGAGACGCAGCAAAGTAACCGATGGCACGATCTCCAGCGCATCGCCCTCCCAGTAAACAATCGCCGGACTGGCGCGCATCACCCACTCGCGATCGCTGGCGTGCAGATAGACCGGCGCATCAAACGCCGCGGCCCACTCCTGCATGGTGGTGTAATAGTGCGGATGGGAAATCGCAATGGCGCGGAGGCCGCCGAGCGCGGTGATGATAGCGTGGGTGGCCGGGTCAAGGTTGGCGATGCAGTCCCACAAAATATTGCCGTGTGGGGTACGCAGCAGCAACGCGCGCTGGTTAATCGCAAAAGACGGTACCGTTTTGATGCTGTACAACTGCGGCTCCAGCTGCTGCCATTTATTCGCGTGCGTGGCCGTTACCGTCTCATACTCGATCCACGCCTGGCCGCTGGCCGGGACATACTGACGTTCATCCTCGCAAATCGGGCATCTTTCCGGCTGTGCATCGTAGGAGGTACCGCAGGTTTTACAGAGTGTAATCATGAGCGCTCCTCAGTGATAAAGCACTGAGTATGGCAGGGATTATCCTTATGTGCTGCGTGGTACATTGCTGGCTTTTTTTGCCCTATACTGTGCCCGTATCAATAACTGAACATAGCAGGTGCAACATGGAAATTGATCTCGATAACCTGGTTTTTAACGGACTGGATGAAGCGGAAGAACGCAACGCGGAACGTCTGGATGACGCGGACAAAAAAGCCCAGGCGATTGTCGCCGACGACGACTGCGGTGATGCCTGCAAGATCTGATAAAAAGCACCGGTCAGCCGGTGCTTTTTTTGGCACTCAACGGAGAGCTACAGTTCAGGCGTCTTTTTAAACCCCGTCAGCATCAGTACAAGGCTTTGCGCCGACGAAGCCGGTTCAAACTGGTAATGGTTTCCCTGGCGGTCGCCGCCGATATACCACGAGATTTCGGTTTTCCCTTCCGCCAGCGCCTTGCGCACGGCTTTGTCGACATCCACCATTCTGTACTCGCGCGAGTGGTTGAGATACAGCACAGCATCGGATCGATAGCTGCAGGCCGGGCGGTCAGCCCAGCTCACCGTCGCAGGATCCCAGTCGTTGCTGGCCGGATAGAAGAAGATCTGATCGGCGCCGTCAGTTTCTACCTTACCGCCGTATATGCGAACGCGATATTTAAACAGAGAAGGATCCTGTCCCGCTGGCAGCGTCGGGATCGTAAACTTCACCAGTGAGAGGGTTTCACTGTTTTGCGTTCGGCCTCCGTTCTGCCAGTTATCCTGCACCAGCAAAGCCTGCGGCTGAGGCTGGGAGAGCCCCGGCTCAAGGCTGCTTAGCCAGACGTTTGCCTGCGCTTTTGAATAGGCATATGGCACGGTCGTGCCACAGTCCAGCCCGCGATTCATACACAGTTCGGTCATAAAGCGCGCCCCCTCTTCCGTCCAGCCATTCATGAAATCAGCATGCGCAGTGTAGAGACTTCCCCAGCGTTCTTCGCGTTCGTTACCATGCATAATGGGGTCAAGAGAAAGCTGTGCTTTGCTGGTATCAAGGGATGAAATTGTCGGAAGCACATACGCGATGTTCATGTTCACGGTGGGAATTTTCACCGGAAACGCGGTAGGGCATTGCCCTTTCGTATCGTATGTCGCATTAGCAACGCCGTGAGCGGGCTTGAGGTTCACGCCATCCCAGCAGTTGGGAAACTGAATACCGATATTAAACTGCACGGCGTCTCCCGCCTTGCGTAGCCCGCACACTTCGCCTGTTTTTGTCGTGTAACCTTTGCCGTTAGCACATAAGAACGTGATATGCGGATTAGGCTCTGAACCATGGTGATCCCCCGCCAGCAGTGACAGCCCCGCCGGGAAAGGCTGCAGCGGCCAGGTCTCCACATTCGAGGCCTGATAATAGGTTTTTTGATACGCGGGTTTTACGATAGTGCCATCAGGCAGCCGCAGCGAAGGTGCCCAGTATGCCGAGCTATCCGCTTTGTTATCGCAGGTTGTTTCTTCCAGCGTGCGCAGGGTTTCCCTGGTCGAGCTGGCATCGGTGTGCGTGTTGCCGAAGAAGTCATGCAGCATGGCCTCGTTGGGCCTGCCAAACATCATAATGGCATCATCGCCAAGGGTATGGGAGTAGCCGCAGACAACATGAGCCTGTGGCGCAGCGTGTGCCGCATGCATGGCGAGAAGTAGCGCAGGGGCTGAAAGAGCCGTGGTTAACGTGGTCCGTTTCATCATTATCTCCATTAATGAAAGGACCTATAGGTAACAAACAACGGGTTAATTAACCGAATGATTCACCGCGTACTTTTCTCCTCATTGTGGCTTTACACCCGTAACGCACAGCTCATTCCAGTACATTTCGCGCGTGCGGCGCAGTTCAGCGTGACGTTTTATCATGGAACCACTCCGGGTCTATGTTAGCAACGTCCACGCCGTACAGGCTGGCGGCAGGCAGTATTGACTCAAGAACACGTTGCGCGCTGTTCTCCGCATTCACAGGTCGGGTGGCAAAAAACCGCCGTAACGTGCTGATCCATTTTTTCATCGTCTTGCCCCTCTTGCTTCACCTGCGTTCAGTAAAACACCCATTAACAATGGAGGGGAAATAACAATAACGACTGTTGATATGCGGGATCTGAGAAACGCGCGAAACGCGGGCGCATCACCCGGCCAGCGCTTTAACCACCGTCTCCATCGCTTCGGTTGTCAATTCGCTGCGCTTGATGCGCTGGTTCGCCAGCGCCGTGCGCAGCACACCCGCAATGACAATATGCTTCGGCTCCTGCCCTAAATCACGCATCTCAAGCACCACCTTACCGACCACCCGGCACATCTCCTGGTACAGCGCTTCATCTTTGGTCACGTTACCCATCGTCATCACTCCGTTGCCTTTTAAACGTTGAGCTTAAATGATTCTCCTGCCGGATACAAAAAAGAAGCCCGGCGAGGATCTCGCCGGGCTTCATCTGTAAAATCAGCTAATTAGTTATTAACCGGAATCACAGCCCCTTTGTATTTGGTGCGGATCCAGTCCTGAATCTCTTTGGAGTGCAGCACGTTCACCAGTGCGACGATGTCCTTCTTCTTCTCGTCACCGCGATGCACGGTAATGATGTTGGCGTACGGGTTATTTTCACCGCTCTCTACCGCAATCGGGTCGTGCACTGGGTCCAGACCAGCGTCAATCGCATAGTTGGCGTTAATCACTACCGCAGCGCCTTCATCGTTGTTGTACATCTGCGGCAGCAGAGAGGCTTCGACGTTAGGCGTGAACTGCAGCTTCTTCGGGTTCTCAACGATGTCGCTGATACGCGCCGTCACTTTATCGATGCCGGGCTTCAGCTTGATCACGCCCTCTTTTTCAAAGATGGAGAGAATACGGCCTTCTTCGGAAACGGCATCACGCATAATGATCTTACCGCCTTCCGGCAGGTCCTTCAGCGACTTGTACTTTTTGGAGTAGATACCGATTGGCTCAATGTGGATAGCACCCGCACTGACAAAATCGTAATCCTTATCGCCCGCGTGATCTTTCAGCACGCTGTTCAGGTAAGGAATATGCTGGAAATAGTTGGCGTCAATGTCATGACCCGCCAGCGCGGTGTTGGGCAGAATGTAGTCCTGGAACGGTTTAATCTCCAGGTCAATCCCCTGCTTAGCCAGAATCGGCTTTGCCTGCTCCAGAATTTCGGCGTGCGGGGTGTTGGATGCGCCCACAGTCAGCGTATCCGCCCAGGAGGCGAAGCTCAGGGCGCTCAGGGTGGCTGCGGCGATCAGTGTCAGTGTTTTTTTCATGATGTGGTTCCTGTGTGTATTTATTAGCGTTTATCTAACAGAGAAGTCATAGCGTCGCCGCAGAACTGGATAATGAAAACGATGATTAGAATGGTCACCGTTGCCACCAGCGTGACGTCACCATGGTTGCGCTGGAATCCTTCCAGATAAGCCAGATTTCCCAAACCGCCGGCGCCAATCACCCCCGCCATGGCGCTGTAACTCACCAGCGCAATCATCGTTACCGTTATCCCTGATACCAGTGCAGGTGATGATTCCGGCAGTAAAACCCGAAACACGAGCGTGCTCAGTCGTGCGCCCATTGAGCGCGTTGCTTCGATTACCCCTTTGTCCACTTCGCGCAGGGCAATCTCCACCAGGCGTGCGTAGAACGGCGCGGCCCCCACAATCAGGGCCGGCAGCGCCGCGTTGGCACCAAGAATGGTACCGACGATGGTCTTGGTGAACGGGATCAACAGGACGATCAGAATGATGAACGGTATTGAGCGAAACACGTTCACCACAATCGAAATCACGCTGTAGACCGTGCGGTTTTGAAACAGCCCGCCGCGCGCGGTTAAGAACAGCGCCAGGCCCAGCACGATCCCCAGCACAAAGGTCGCCACCCCGGAAAGCGCGGTCATGTACAGCGTCTCCTGCGTCGCCGCCCAGAGCTGATCCCATTTGAGGTGCGGGAAGAGATTCTCAGCCATGTTTAATGACCTCGCCTTCAATATCGCTTTGCTTCAGGTCGGCGAGGATATTGTTCAGTTGTTCATCAGATGCCACGACGTGGACCCAAAGCTGGCCGAAAACGCCGTGGGCGGTTTGCGTCATTTTCCCGTGCAGGATATTAAACGGCAGACCGTAGCGTAGGGTCAGCTCACCCACGACCGGCTTGTGCGTGCTGTGGCCGGTAAAGGTCAGACGGATGACCGTGCCCTCCAGATCGTTTGCCAGTTCGGTATTGAAGGTTTCTTCCTCGGCGTACTGACTTACCTGGCGGACAAACTGCTGCGTAATCGGCTGCTGCGGATGGGTGAATACACTCAGCACATCCCCCTCTTCCACCACCTTACCGTTTTCCATCACCGCCACGCGGTCGCAGATCTTGCGCACCACATGCATTTCGTGGGTGATCAGCACGATGGTCAGCTTGAAACGACGGTTGATATCCAGCAGCAGATCGAGGATCTGATCGGTGGTCTGCGGGTCGAGTGCGGACGTGGCTTCATCACACAGCAAAACGTCCGGGTTATTGGCCAGCGCGCGCGCAATCCCCACGCGCTGTTTTTGTCCGCCGCTTAGCTGTGACGGGTAGGCATTCTCACGCCCTTTCAGCCCCACCAGCGCCACCAGTTCCTCCACGCGAGCCTTGATTCTGGCTTTTGGCACACCGGCGATCTGCATGGAGAACGCGATATTCTCACTTACCGTGCGCGACCACAGCAGGTTGAAGTGCTGGAACACCATACTGATTTTCAGGCGGGCCTGACGCAGGGCTTCACCTTTTGCGGCGGAGATGTCCTGCCCGTTAATCGTGACGCTGCCAGCGCTGGGTTTCTCCAGACCGTTCAGCAGACGAATCAGCGTGCTTTTCCCGGCGCCGCTGTAGCCGATAATGCCGTAAACCTGTCCCTGCTCAATCGTCAAATTGACGTTATCAACGGCTGTGAGCGCCGCCTTACCGTTGTCAAAAACCTTCGAAATATTTCTGAGTACAATCATTCTAATTCATTATCCGATCCGCCAATGGCGGTTTAGAAGTATGGATGTCCAAACGATAGTAAACAGGCGTTATCAGTTTTTGAATGAACAAAAAAGCATGTGTTATAACTTTCAGTAATAAATAACGACGCTACACGGCGGGAAGTATTTAGATTGATTTCAGCAATGATTATCTGCCAGACGCATAACGCTTGACTGATATGCTAAAAAAACGGTCATTATTGCAGCATTTTATGCCGAGATAGCCATCCTCACTTCCAGACAACTTTACGTCTTGCTGTCCTGACATCCAAAAACAGCACTGATATTCCCGTCTGTTATAAAAAGCAGTGAAGTGTTCTTTATTGCGAAAATTTCACCGCCCTATCATCCCGTCATGACACCCAGAAAGGAAAACATCATGACGATTTACCACTCCGTCACCGAACTGATTGGCCGGACACCGCTGATCCAGCTGCATAAGCTTGATACCGGTCCCTGCTCGCTGTTTCTGAAGCTGGAGAACCAAAACCCCGGCGGCTCCATTAAAGATCGCGTGGCGTTGTCGATGATTAACGACGCGGAGCGTACCGGCCAGCTACGGCCGGGTGGCACGATTATTGAAGCAACGGCGGGGAATACCGGCCTCGGGCTGGCGCTGATCGCCGCCCAGAAAGGCTATACGCTTATCCTGGTGGTGCCGGACAAAATGAGCCGCGAGAAGATTTTCCACCTGCGCGCGCTGGGTGCCCAGGTGATACTGACCCGTTCCGACGTCAACAAGGGGCATCCGGCCTATTACCAGGATTACGCCCAGCGCCTGGCCGATGAGCTGCCCGGCGCGTTTTATATCGACCAGTTCAATAACGACGCTAACCCGCTGGCACATCGCACTACCACGGCACCGGAACTGTATGAGCAGCTTGACGGCAGAATTGACGCCATCGTGGTCGGCGTCGGCTCAGGCGGGACGCTGGGCGGCCTGCAGGCGTGGTTTGCCGAGCATTCTCCACATACGGAGTTTGTGCTGGCCGACCCGGCCGGGTCTGTGCTCGCCGATCAGGTCGAGACCGGTCGCTACCACGATGCAGGCGCCTGGCTGGTTGAGGGCATTGGCGAAGACTTTATTCCGCCGCTGGCCCACATTGAAGGCGTAAACCGCGCCTGGCGCATTACCGACCGCGAAGCGTTTGCCACCGCGCGTGAACTGCTGAAAACGGAAGGCATTCTGGCGGGCTCCTCCAGCGGCACTCTGCTGGCGGCGGCGCTGAAATATTGCCAGGCGCAAACCACGCCGAAACGCGTGGTGACCTTCGCCTGCGACAGCGGCAATAAATATCTCTCGAAGATGTTCAACGACGACTGGATGCGCCAGCAGGGGCTCATCACGCGCCCTCAGGCAGGCGATCTCTCTGACTACATTGCCCTGCGCCACGATGAAGGCGCTACCGTCACCGCCGCCCCGGATGACACGCTCTCCACCGTTCTGGCACGCATGCGCCTGTACGACATCTCCCAACTGCCGGTACTGGAAAACGGTCAGGTCGTCGGCATTATCGACGAGTGGGATCTGTTGCGGCATATCGGCGGTGAAGCTGACCGCTTCGCCCTTCCCGTGACAGAGGCCATGACGCGTCAGGTGGAATTTCTCGATAAACGCGCCCCGGAAAGCGCCCTGCACGCCATCTTCGACCGCGGTCTGGTGGCCGTCATTAATGACAACGACCGTTTTCTCGGTTTGATTACGCGCAGCGACGTGCTGACCGCGTGGCGCAACCGTCTTCAGCCATAAGGAACAGATGATGAAAAACCTGGCAACCCTGAGCGTCCACAGCGGCGCGTTCAATGATCAGCATGGCGCCGTTATGCCGCCGATTTACGCCACCTCGACGTTTGCGCAACCCTCTCCCGGGGAGCATACCGGCTATGAGTATTCCCGCAGCGGCAACCCGACGCGCCATGCGCTCGAAACCGCCATCGCCGAACTGGAAGGCGGAACGCGCGGCTACGCCTTTGCATCCGGCCTCGCCGCCATCTCCACCGTGCTTGAACTGCTGGATAAAGACAGCCATATTGTCGCCATTGATGACGTCTACGGCGGCACATATCGCCTGATTGAAAATGTCCGCAAACGCAGCACCGGTCTGCAGGTCAGCTGGGTTAAGCCGGACGATTTAGCCGGGCTTGAGGCGGCTATTCGCCCGGACACCCGCATGATCTGGGTTGAAACACCCACCAACCCGCTGCTGAAGCTGGCGGATTTAGCGGCTATCGCTGACATCGCCCGTCGTCATAACGTTATCAGCGTGGCGGATAACACCTTCGCATCGCCGGTCATTCACCGTCCGCTGGCGTCGGGTTTCGACATCGTGGTGCACTCAGCAACCAAATACCTTAACGGCCACTCTGACGTGGTGGCCGGGCTGGCGGTGGTGGGTGATAATCCGGCGCTGGCGGACGGGCTTGGCTACCTGCAGAACGCGGTTGGCGGCGTACTGGACCCGTTTAGCAGCTTCCTGACCCTGCGCGGTATTCGTACCCTTTCGCTGCGCATAGAGAAACACAGCAGCAACGCGCTGGCGATTGCGCAATGGCTGGAACAGCATCCGCTGGTTGAACGGGTCTTTTATCCCGGACTGGAGTCGCACCCGCAATATCAGCTTGCACGCACGCAGATGGCGCTGCCCGGCGGGATGATTTCTGTCGTGGTGAAAGGTGATGCGCAACGCGCCACAGAGGTGATTCGCAACCTGACGTTGTTCACCCTTGCGGAAAGCCTGGGCGGCGTGGAGAGTCTGGTGAGCCAGCCTTACAGCATGACGCACGCCTCGATTCCGCTGGCGCAACGGCTGGCAAACGGTATTGTGCCACAGCTGATTCGCCTGTCGGTGGGGATTGAAGATCCTAAAGACCTCATCGCCGACCTCAGTGAGGCGCTGCAAAAATAAGCAAAATGCGGCAGGTCAATCACCTGCCGCGATAAGTTGTCATCATGGCTTAACGCGTTGATAACAATATTATGTAAAACGGCATTGATTATTTCTGAAACACCGTTTCCATTTTCCTTTTATCTTAAAATCAGCGTATAATGCGCGCCAAATCCCTGGTGAATGGTTTCAGCGCTTGGAATACAAAAAACAACGTACAACTTCTCCTCTCCTTCGTTGGGCTGTCACTCAGGCACACTTTCTTCTGCACGCTCATTTGATGTCTCCTATCCTTAGTGCGTGTCATATACTCTTTTGCAACACAGGTTTGACTCTGCGGCGGTGCGCCCCCGGAGCGAGATTTCCATATCCTTCCCAACTTAAAGACTAAGACTGTCATGAAAAAGACGAAAATTGTTTGTACTATCGGCCCGAAAACCGAATCCGAAGAGATGCTGAGCAAAATGCTGGACGCCGGCATGAACGTGATGCGTCTGAACTTCTCTCACGGTGACTATGCAGAACACGGTCAGCGTATCCAGAACTTGCGCAACGTGATGAGCAAAACCGGTAAAAAAGCGGCTATCCTGCTCGACACCAAAGGTCCGGAAATCCGTACCATCAAACTGGAAGGCGGCAACGACGTCTCTCTGAAAGCAGGCCAGACGTTCACCTTCACCACGGACAAATCCGTTGTGGGTAACAGCGAAATCGTTGCGGTCACCTATGAAGGCTTCACCAGCGATCTGTCCGTCGGTAACACCGTCCTGGTCGACGATGGTCTGATCGGTATGGAAGTGACCGCGATTGAAGGTAACAAGGTTATCTGTAAAGTGCTGAACAACGGCGACCTGGGCGAAAACAAAGGCGTTAACCTGCCGGGCGTTTCTATCGCGCTGCCAGCACTGGCTGAAAAAGACAAGCAAGACCTGATCTTCGGCTGCGAACAAGGCGTTGACTTCGTTGCAGCGTCCTTCATCCGTAAGCGTTCTGACGTGGTCGAAATTCGCGAGCACCTGAAAGCGCACGGCGGCGAGAAGATCCAGATCATCTCCAAAATCGAAAACCAGGAAGGCCTGAACAACTTCGACGAAATCCTCGAAGCGTCTGACGGCATCATGGTTGCACGTGGCGACCTGGGCGTTGAAATCCCGGTTGAAGAAGTGATCTTCGCGCAGAAGATGATGATCGAAAAATGTGTTCGCGCGCGTAAAGTGGTTATTACCGCGACGCAGATGCTGGACTCTATGATCAAAAACCCACGCCCAACCCGCGCTGAAGCAGGCGACGTGGCTAACGCCATCCTCGACGGTACCGATGCTGTTATGCTGTCCGGCGAATCCGCAAAAGGGAAATATCCTCTGGAAGCGGTTGGCATTATGGCGACCATCTGTGAACGTACTGACCGCGTGATGACCAGCCGTCTGGACTTCAATAACGACAGCCGCAAGCTGCGCATCACCGAAGCCGTTTGCCGCGGTGCGGTAGAAACTGCTGAGAAACTGGAAGCGCCACTGATTGTGGTTGCGACCCAGGGCGGTAAATCTGCGCGTGCAGTGCGTAAATACTTCCCGGATGCCACTATCCTGGCCCTGACCACCAACGAAACCACCGCGCGTCAGCTGGTGCTGAGCAAAGGCGTCGTTGCACATCTGGTTAAAGAGATTGCCTCTACTGACGATTTCTACATTCAGGGTAAAGCCATGGCTCTGGAAAGCGGTCTGGCACAGAAAGGCGACGTTGTGGTTATGGTTTCTGGTGCGCTGGTACCAAGCGGAACGACCAATACTGCATCCGTTCACGTGCTGTAATAATTCACGAACGAATTAATTTTGATAAAAAGCGCCCAATGGGCGCTTTTTTTATTCCAGTCATTAGCCAAACTCATTCAAAAAGCAAATCGGGTTTTTCTATTTAATTGCGAATTATCTAAGATGAATCCGATGAAAAATGCCTTTTTTTACATAGCTTTTTACTCAAAAAGGGCCGATTCGATGCTTCTTTGAGCGAACGATCAAAAATAGGCGTATTCCCATCAAAAAAATATTCTCAACCCAAAAAACTTTGTGTAATACTTGTAACGCTACATGGAGATTAACTCAATCTAGAGGGTATTAATAATGAATCGTACTAAACTGGTACTGGGCGCGGTAATCCTGGGTTCTACTCTGCTGGCTGGTTGCTCCAGCAACGCTAAAATCGATCAGCTGTCTTCTGACGTTCAGACTCTGAACGCTAAAGTTGACCAGCTGAGCAACGACGTGAACGCAATGCGTTCCGACGTTCAGGCTGCTAAAGACGACGCAGCTCGCGCTAACCAGCGTCTGGACAACCAGGCTACTAAATACCGTAAGTAATAGTACCTGTTAATAAAATGGCGCACATTGTGCGCCATTTTTTTTGCCTGCGTCAAACGGCTCTACTGCGTCATCTTCTCCCCTGCCTCTTCCGCTACCGCCGCGGACACACGACTGTTCTGCACTGACAATACGCTGTTACTGGCCGACGGGCCGCTTCCCGCAGAAACCACAACCGGGATCCCCGCACGGCGCGCCAGGGCTTTATCGATCAGCGCCTTATCGCTTCCGGACTGTGAAACAAAGGTCGCAAAGTCGGCGGAGTGCGTAATGGGCGAAATCTGTGGGTTTTCACCTTCCACCTGCGCCAGCGGACGATGGACCTCAATATAGCGTTTACCATCCGGCTCGACCGCGAATTTCACTGGCTCATTGATGATTTGTACCCGGGTACCAACCCGTACCTGTTCGAACAGGGCTTTAATATCCGGGGCGTTCATTCGCATACAGCCGGAACTGACGCGCAAGCCAACGCTGTCTGGCGCACTGGTTCCGTGGATAAGATATTCCCCATTACCAATACCCAAACGCAGGGCATAGCGTCCCAGCGGGTTATTTGGCCCTGCGGGAACCACAGGAGGCAGTTTAATTCCCTGCGCAAGTGAACGGGCTCTGATACCGGCCGTCGGCGTCCAGGTTGGGTTCGAGATTTTTTGACTGACGCGGGTCGTGCTCACCGGTGTTTCCAGCCCCAGTTGCCCGATGCCAAGTGGGAAAACCTGGACAATGTTCTCTCCCGGCGGGAAATAGTAAAGCCGCAGCTCAGCGAGGTTCACAACAATGCCCTCGCGCGGCGTGTCGGGTAGCAGCATCTGCGACGGGATTGTGATAACGGTTCCCGGTGCAGGGTTTACCGGCGCAATCGTATTGTTCGTTTCGAGGATCACCTGTGCCGCGGTATTAAACCGGCGGGCGATGGTCTGCAGCTTATTATCCCCTTCCTGTATGGTGTAGGTTTGATTTTGCCCAATCAGGCGACTGCCTGCGGGCGGCAACGGATAGTCCATCGCGCGGGCCGAATTAAGTGCACCGAGCGAACTGAGGAGTAATAGAGTTATGAGAGACGCGCGCTTCATGCTGAGATTCCTTATTCACTGGCAGAATGCCAGAAAGCTGAAAAACCAGCGAGGCGGGAACCACCTCGCGAAACAGAATGAATGCTGTTCTGTAAGTCTAGCTAAGGATTGCCGCTTTGGCGCGAATGGCGCGAATCATCGCTTCCAGTCCCTGGGAACGAGACGGGGTGAGGTGTTGGGTGAGGGCCATTTTTTCAAACCACGGGCGGACGTCGAAGGCGACAATATCCTGCGCTGACATCTGGTGATAAAGAATAAAGACCACCGCAATCAGCCCTTTTACGATTGCCGCATCGCTGTCACCCTGCAGGGTTATCGTGCCATCGTCAGACTGCGCCATCACAATCCACACCTGGCTTTGACAGCCCTGAATACTGTTCTCCGGGGTATGCGCCTCTTCGCTAAGCGGCGGCAGACGCTGCCCCAGCTCAATAATGTAGAGGTATTTCTCTTCCCAGTTTGCGCAACGCCCAAAGTTGCGCAGCAATTTCTCTTTATCCGGCAGTTCTGCCATCGTTCGCCTCTTTGTCAGCCCAGCAACTGGTGAATGCGTTTTAGCCCCGCCACCAGCCTGTCGACCTCTTCCATTGTGTTATACATCACCAGCGATGCGCGGCACATTGCCGGAACCTGGTAAAAGGCCATGAGCGGCATGGCGCAGTGGTGCCCGGTGCGCACGGCCACGCCGTAATTGTCGAGGAAGCTGCCCACGTCATAGGCGTGGTGTTGTCCCAGATTAAAGGCAATCACACCCTGTCGGTCAGCCGGCCCGTACAAGGTCAGGTCCGGCACGCTGGCCAGCTCCTGCAGCGCGTAATGCATCAGCAGCTGTTCGTACTCGTGAATGGCATCAAGACCAATTCCGGAAACGTAAGACACCGCCGCCCCCAGCCCGATGATCCCACCGGTGTTGGGCGTGCCCGCCTCAAAACGCCACGGCGCACGGGCGTAGGTGGTCCCTTCCGAGAGGCTAACGGTAGCGATCATTGACCCGCCCCCCTCCCACGGCGGCATCGCCTGCAGGATGTCCTCTTTCACATATAGCACGCCGATACCGGTTGGGCCATAAAGCTTGTGTCCAGAGAACACGTAGAAGTCGCAGTCCAGCGCCTGGACATCCACCGCGTGGTGCATTACCGCCTGTGCACCGTCAATCAGCACTTTCGCCCCAGCCTGATGGGCCTTATCGACAATCTCCGCAACCGGGTTTTCAGTACCCAGAACGTTAGAGACCTGGGTGACCGCCACGAGCCGCGTTTTATCGTCCAGCAAGGCGTCAAGCTGCTCAAGCTGTAACGTTCCGTCCAGGTTCAACGGGATGACGCGTAATTGCGCGCCAACGCGCTCACACAGCATTTGCCACGGTACGATATTGGCGTGGTGCTCCATCTGGGTAATGATGATGTTATCCCCGGCATGCACCTGAGCGTTACCCCAACTGTTGGCGACGAGGTTAATCCCCTCGGTGGTGCCTCGCACAAACACCAGCTCTTCCGGCGATCGCGCATTGAGGAAGGCAGCCACCTGCGTGCGCACGTTCTCCATGCGCTGGGTGGCTTCCGCGCTCAGGGTATGGATCCCCCGATGTACAGCTGCATAACCGTGGCGGTAGAACTCGGCTTCCGCATCCACCACCTGATTCGGTTTCTGCGCGCTGGCCGCGCTGTCGAGATAAGCCAGCGGCAGACCGTTCACTTCACGGGTCAGAACCGGGAAATCTGCCCGTACTTTCTCTACGGGAAAACTCATGCTTCGCCTCCGGGCAGACGCTGACCAATACGGGCCAACACCTGCTGCTTCAGTACGCCATCATGCAGCGCTTCCGTAAGCTCCGCCGCAAAGGCATAGATAATCATTTTCTGCGCCGCCTGCTGGTCGATACCGCGGGAACGCAGGTAGAACATCTGTTCGTCGTCGATCCGCCCGACCGTGGCGCCGTGGCTGCATTTTACGTCGTCGGCGTAAATCTCCAGCTGCGGCTTCGTGTCGACCTCCGCCAGGCGTCCCAGCAGGAGATTGTTGTTGGTCATCTGCCCGTCAGTCTTGATGGCGTGTTGCGCGACGTTAATCAGACCATTAAATACCGCGCGTCCTTTATCGCTGACGATGGTTTTGTGCAGCTGGCGGCTGTTGCAGTAACCTTTGTTGTGCTCAAGCCACGTGCGCGTATCGCACACTTCTGATTTGACCGGCATCGCCAGGCTGTTGATACGCAGCGTGGTATTTTCACCGTTAAGCTGGGTACTGGTGTTATGGCGCAGCACCGCACCGCCGAGCAGGAAGCTATGGCTGTACGCCGCGGCATCCGGTCCCAGCAGGATATCGTTATGCGCGAAGTGGTGGCTATGGGGGTTCTCAAACGCCAGCTTAATGTGGTGGAGCTGCGCATTGGCGGCAACGTTCATCGTCAGACGCGACCCGGTAAAGTGGCGGGCGTCATTGAGACTCACGTAATGCTCAATCACCGTCGCGTCGGCCCCTTCGGCCAGTTCAAGATGGTGGCGATAGTGGGCGGTGTTGATTTCATCGCCCTCTACGCCCTGGGTGATATGCATCAGAAGCAACGGCCTGGCCGGACGCTGGTTACGCTTAACCTGGATATGCGTCACGCTGCGGGCGAGGCTCTCGGTCAAATGCAGGAATACCTCCGGCTGAACCGGGGCGCCCAGACTCTGGCGTTCGTCGTTAATCACAATCCTGTAACCGCTCTCCCGGGTGTCATCGCTCAGTTCAGGGTGATAAACGCCGTCGACAAAGACCAGCCGTACCGCATCCACGGTCAGCGCCAGGGCATCTCGTCGCTCCGGACCGATCGCCGCCGGACGCGCCACAAACTCGCCGCTCAGCAGGCCATCGAGCGGGGTATATTTCCAGTTTTCATGTTTACGCGTCGGCAGGCCGAGGCGCAGCATCTGCTGCAGGTGCTGCTGCGCCAGCTCAGAGCGATTCCCCTGCGCCTCAAACAGCCGGTGCCACTGCTGGAGAGCATTAATGCTGTTCGGTAAGCCAGCCATAACCCTGCTCCTCCAGTTGTTTAACCAGCGTGAAATCACCGGATTTCACAATGCGTCCCTGGTAAAGCACGTGGACGTAATCCGGCTTGATGTAGTCGAGAATACGCTGGTAGTGAGTGACGATGATGAACGAACGCTTGCCGTCACGCAGGGCGTTCACCCCGTCAGCGACAATCTTTAGGGCGTCGATATCCAGACCGGAGTCGGTCTCATCCAGAATGCACAGCTGTGGCTCCAGCACCGCCATCTGCAGAATATCGTTACGCTTTTTCTCGCCACCGGAAAAACCAACGTTGACCGAACGGGTCAGCAGGTCTTCCGGCATTTTCAGCAGTTTGATCTTCTCTTCCATCAGATCCTGGAAGTCGAAGCGATCCAGGGCCTCCAGTCCGCGGTACTTGCGCACCGCATTCAGCGCCGTCTGAAGGAAGAACTGGTTGCTGACGCCCGGAATTTCGACCGGATACTGGAAGGCCATGAAGATACCTTCACCCGCGCGATCTTCCGGCGACATCTCCAGCAGATCTTTGCCGTTAAATTCGACCGAGCCGTGCGTCACTTCGTAATCTTCACGTCCCGCCAGCGTCGCTGAAAGCGTACTTTTCCCGGAGCCGTTAGGCCCCATGATGGCGTGAACTTCACCCGGCTTGACGTCAAAATTGAGGCCACGCAGGATCGCTTTATCTTCCACGCTAACCTGTAACTCTTTAATACGTAACATGTGCTTTCCCTTAACCGACGCTGTGTTCAAGACTGATGGCGAGGAGTTTTTGTGCTTCAACGGCGAATTCCAGCGGCAGTTCAGAGAACACGTCCTTACAGAAGCCGTTCACAATCATCGAAATGGCATCTTCTTCACTGATTCCGCGCTGCAGGCAGTAGAAGAGCTGATCTTCCCCAATACGCGACGTCGTCGCCTCATGTTCCAGCTGTGCTGAATTATTACGGCACTCGACGTACGGGAAGGTATGCGCTCCGCAGTCGGCCCCGATAAGCATCGAGTCACACTGGGTGAAGTTACGGGCGTTGGTCGCCGTTGGCATGATTTTCACCAGCCCGCGATAGCTGTTCTGGCTGTGCCCGGCGGAGATCCCTTTCGAGATGATGGTTGATTTGGTGTTTTTACCGATGTGGATCATCTTGGTGCCGGTATCGGCCTGCTGATGACCGCTGGTCAGCGCCACAGAATAAAACTCACCGATGGAGTTATCCCCGCGCAGAATACAGCTCGGGTACTTCCAGGTAATGGCTGAGCCGGTTTCCGACTGCGTCCAGGACATTTTGCTGTTTTCACCTTCACACAGCGCACGCTTGGTGACGAAGTTCAGGATCCCACCGGTATTGCCGTCGCCGGGGAACCAGTTCTGCACCGTTGAGTATTTGACCTCAGCGTCTTTGTGAATAATGACTTCAACGACCGCCGCGTGCAGCTGATAGCTGTCGCGCACCGGGGCGGAGCACCCTTCGATATAGCTGACGTAGCTGCCTTCATCCGCCACCAGAATAGTGCGTTCGAACTGGCCGGTTTTTTCGGCGTTAATGCGGAAATAGGTGGAGAGCTCCATCGGACAGCGCACGCCTTTCGGCACGTAGATAAAGGTCCCGTCCGACGCCACCGCCGCGTTGAGCGCGGCGAAGAAATTATCGTTACTCGGTACCACGGTGCCGATGTACTTTTTCACCAGCTCGGGATGATCATGAATCGCTTCGCCAAAGGAGCAGAAAATAATCCCCTGCTCCGCCAGCTTTTCACGATAGGTGGTCGCCACCGAAACGGAGTCAAAAATAGCGTCTACGGCGACCTCTTTCCCCTCGCGCACGGGGACGCCGAGCTGATTGAACGCCTCTTCCACCTCTTTACTGAGGAAGCTGTTCTCCGCACCGGTCTGCTGTACTGCACCGGGCTGCGAAGCACACGTATCATCGCAGCTGCCGCAGGATGGCGCAGAGTAGTAGCTGTAATCCTGATAATTCAGCTTGTCATAATGGGCTTTCAGCCAGTGCGGTTCTTCCATCTCCAGCCAGGCACGGTAAGCGCTCAGGCGGAATTCCAGCATCCACTCGGGTTCGTTGCGTTTGGCCGAGATGGCGCGCACGACATCTTCGTTGATGCCTTTCGCCAGCTCATCGGTCTGCAGCTGCGTGAAGAACCCTTCTTTATAATTAAGGTGCCCGCCGCTCCAGGTATTTACATCACTCGTTGCTTCAGTATTACGAGACATAGTACCGCCTATACCCCAAAGCTTTCGCCGCAGCCGCATTCGTTCTGGGCTTTCGGGTTATGAAATTTGAATAACTGGTTTAAACCTTCCCGTACATAATCCACTTCCGTGCCGTCGATAAACGGCATGGCCTGCAGCGCGACGTACAGCTTCGCACCGTCGGTTTCAAAGACCAGATCATCTTTTTCGGGTTCGGTGACAGTATCCAGCACGTAGCCAAAGCCCGCGCAGCCGGTCTGCTTAACGCCTAAACGTACGCCGAGGATCTCGGGCTTTTTCGCCACCAGTTCGTGGATATGCGCTGCCGCCGCAGGCGTGAGCGTCAAACCACGCCAGGCAAAATCGGCAGGATTGAAGGTTTCTGAATGCAGTTCCATAGGTCCACCTCATCTGATTAGCCATCAGGGCATAACACCATGTTAGTGATAACGATTATCACTTCAACCCTCTGTCAGCAGGGGCATTCGGCTAAACCGCCCTTTTTGTCTACTTTTATTAAGCATAGACCCTGTCTGAAGATGCGGGCGGGATGGATGTAATTGTTCAATACTTTGAAAAATAATGGCTTATTTAATCAGCGAGAAAGCGCAAAACGAGGACGTAAAATATGCATCGGAAATGCCTATTTTTAAGATAGCTTTTGCTCTGGAAAGGAGAAAAAACAAAAAAAAAGGCCGCAAGGCCTCAGATAATCAGTGGTGAAATGAAACGCTAAATCCCTGCTCACGCCAGTGATCGAGCTGTTCCTGTTGACGGGGCGTTGGCGATGTTCCCGTCCAGACGAAGATTTTTTGCCCGGGGAACAGTTCAGGACGCGGCGAATCAATGGGTTCCGCCAGCACGTCAATATGCCAGCCTTTCTGGGCTAAACGCGCGGCTTCAAGCCAAAGATGTGTACGGTCATCGCATTCCCAGCCAATCAGCAGTGCGTCTTTACCCGCTTTCTTGCGCGATTCCGCGAGGCTTGCAATCGCAAATTCAATCAGGACACCGTCAAACAGACTCGCCATATGGCGTACGGTGTTTTGATCCTGATTCATTCGCTGACGGACGGGTGAAATGATGTTATCGATCAGCGCATCCATCGCGTGATCGCGGCGGAATTCACCGATTTTGGCGCGCAGCTTTGCCGGGCTGGCGTAACGCAGAACGGTCATCATCTCTTCCTGGAAAGAAGCCCAGTTACCCTGAGTCATCACTTCCTTATTTTCCAGCAAGGATTTTACTTTTCCGACCGAAACGCCGCTTTTCATCAGGCGCTTGATCTCTTCGATACGCAGGATATCTTCGTCGTCAAACTGACGATGACCCCCTTCGCTGCGCTGCGGCTTCAACAATCCATAACGGCGCTGCCAGGCACGCAGCGTAACGGGGTTGATACCGCATCGTTCGGCCACTTCGCCGATACTGTAATAGGCCATTAACTCCCTCACGCTCAGAACTTCCATACCTAACTACACCAACCTTATCAGATTGTACAACCCATTTGTAGAATTCAGACCTCATTTTGCACGGGTGAATGGCCTGCAAGGCCATCCAGCTGTTAATACATTGTTGTACAAATCTTGCCTGCCGTACAGTCAAGTCTGCAGGTTTTTGTACAGCTTCGTCAGAAATCGTATTTTTTCTCTGGCCATGCGATAGCCGGGATACCGCCGTGTCGGGGGCTGGCAAAAAGATGCCCCTGGAACTGAGAAATGCCCGCAGACTCCAGCCACATCCACTCTTCCGCCTTCTCCACGCCCACCGCGCAAAATTGTATTTCCAGTGAGGCACAGCATTTGATTATCGCCTGAATAATGGCCTGCCGTGGGCCACTTTTATGCACGTTCGCGACCAGATCGCGATTAATCTTAATTCTGTCCGGCTGGAATTGCGCCAGGAGCTGCAACCCGGCAAAACCGGCACCGAAGTGATCGATGGTTACGCTGATACCCGCACTTTTTAGCTGTCTGACCGAATGCGTAAACTCATCGAAACGGGAAATGGCTTCACTTTCGGTAAACTCCACCACAATTTGCTCCGGCACAAAGCCATTTGCATCAATAGCGGTGAGCAGAAAGTCCACGGCATTGGGCACGTTGACCAGCGTCATAGGCAGCAGGTTGATGGATAAAGTCTGATCCTGTAACCCCAGCGCGCTGGCCATGGAGAGAGCCACCTGTTTGCTTTGCAAATCAGAAGCATGCACTTCTTCACGCGTGCGATTGGCGAAATACGCTCCCGGTGAGTCACCGGATGGAGTGCGCAGAAGCGCTTCCCAGGAGACAACCTGCTGCATGAAAGGATCGACGATAGGCTGAAACGCAAAGCTACAGTCCGCCCCTTTTGCCACGACTTCAGGCTGCGCAGATAAGCGCGTTTCTTCCGGGACGAAATCCCAGGAATCCGCAGGCGGCAGCTCAAAATAGTTGGCTTTCTCTGTGGCCTCGACAAAGGTGCGGAAAAACTGCAGCGCACGGTCGTTGTAGGTCAGCTGGTAGCGGGTTGTGCCTTTATCAAGCACCTGCTGGAGCACCTCTTCCCTGTCGTACTGGCGCAAATCAAAGAGTTCCATACCCGCTTTACCGAAACGCCGTGAAGGCCCGTGATCGCGCATCAGCTCGACCACATTATGGTGGCGCGTATCAGAGCAGATCTGTTCGTAGATGGACGTTACGTTTTCCGCAGGCCCTTCAAGCAATTGAAAAAAATGTGTGCCGTTGAACAGCAAGATCCCCGTGACGCTGGATTGCCGGTTTTTACTATTTGCAGCAGCGACCATATTTTCCAGCGCTTTCACTGGCACGTCCTCGCAGAGGTGACTGCGGTAAATGATGGTTGTAAGCATGCGAGTCCTGGGGGGTTAAGGTTTGACCACAAAAACATGTGGGGAGACTTCTTTTTATAGCACATTAATTGCCTGACAAATAATTTACATCTCAATCATTTACGGCCGTTAATGGTGCATTTATGGGGCGCTGTACAACTTAACAGTGGCTCGTCAATTTGTACAATATATTCTGTAACATTACCGTTTCATGAACAACACACAACGAATTGAAAAATAAAGAATTTATAAAATATATCCTGATTTTATTAAAAATCTGTACATTTTTTATGTACAGATTTGGAAATTGTGTATACCTTAAATGTAACGTTACTGATTACAAAATTTTACAGGAGCGAAACATGCAGCAGAAAGGTTACGTCGCAGATTCCGCAGCAGCGATCGCACAGTACTTCGAAAAAGCCGCGCTTCCCACTCAACAGGAAACGCTGGGACAAGTTGTGGTTGAAATCCTGAGCGACGGGCGAAACCTTAATCGCAAATCGCTCTGTACCAAGCTGTTAAGCCGCCTCGAAAAAGCCGATGGCCCTGAAGAGGAAGAGCACTATCACATGCTGCTTGGTCTGCTCTTCGAACGGTAAGGTTATGAATAGCAGTGACGCAGATAAGCTGACTGACCAGTTGATTGGGGAAGCCGTTCTTTCTCTGTTGAAAGAGCACGGCCCGATCACCACTGAGGCTCTTGTACAGCGTCTGCGGGATATGAAAGTACATGAAAAGGATCCCCGGCGGCGGGAGACACTGGCGAAGGTGATTGCCGAAATCGGCTCAAACAGCTTCCCATTAAAACGTCGCAGAACCGCGCAAGGACGAATAACAAGAGAGGGACCTCTCAATGATAACCGAGACAATGTAGTGCCGTTATTTGGAAATGGAAAACCGTCCGATCCCAAAAAAATACATTGACTGCAATTTAACAGCTACGGTGAGAACAAATGAGACAAAATATTCAGCTTCAACCCGAATACCATTCTGCTTTTTTAGAAAGCGCGCTGTCGGAGTATTTCCGTCACGCAGGCGATCGTTTTGCTGAAGAGTCCGCTGTTTTTTCTACTGCAGTACGCTGTGTTCTGGCTTCCGAAGGCCATCTGTCAAATAAAGCCATCATTCTGTGGCTCATCCAGACGCTGGAAGCCACCCATGATGTTGTTCAGGCGGATGTTATTCGTAAGACGCTTGAAATCGTCGTGGGTTACACCATGGACGACCTTTAATTCCCAGCCGCTGCTCTCGTGTCATCGTCAAAACTGACGAACATTTGGCGATGACACGTCCCCGCCCTCATAACACCCTGTAAAACAAGCACTTTAAATATGGCATGGTTTCTGCTTAATCCCTTTTACGGGACTGGGCTTACCAGTCATTTTGCTTCATTTCTTAACAGGTCTGTTATTGATGAAAAAAATCGCCAGCGTCTGCCCTTACTGTGGTGCAGGCTGCAAATTAAACCTTGTTGTTGAAAATAACCGTATCCTCCGCGCCGAAGCGGCAGAGGGGGTCACAAACCAGGGGACCTTGTGCCTGAAAGGATTTTACGGCTGGGACTTCCTCAACGACACCCGTCTGCTCACTCCCCGCCTGACCCAACCGATGATCCGTTATCGTAAGGGAGAGGCATTCACCCCCGTGACCTGGGAAGAGGCTATCCGCTACACCGCCCACAAGCTCAGCAGTATCAAAGCGCAATTCGGTCCGCGCGCGATCATGACCACCGGTTCATCACGCGGCACCGGTAATGAAACCAACTACGTGATGCAAAAATTTGCCCGTGCGGTGTTGAACACGAACAACGTAGACTGCTGCGCGCGCGTTTGTCACGGCCCTTCCGTGGCCGGTTTACAGGAGACACTTGGCAACGGCGCAATGAGTAATTCAATCAACGATATTGAAAACTCAAAATGTCTGCTGGTATTTGGCTACAACTGCGCAGACTCCCACCCTATCGTCGCCCGTCGCGTGCTGAAAGCCCGGGAAAACGGTGCAAAAATCATCGTCTGCGATCCGCGCCGCATCGAAACGGCGCGCATTGCCGACCAGCATCTGCAGTTGAAAAACGGCAGTAACATGGCGCTGGTCAACGCTTTTGGCTATGTGCTGCTGGAAGAGGAGCTGTACGACAAAAACTACGTCGCACGCTTTACTGAAGGGCTTGAAGCCTATCGGCAGACGGTCAAAGAGTATGCCCCAGAGCGGGTTGAACACCTCACCGGCATTCCCGCCAGTGACGTTCGTCAGGCAATGCGTACGTTCGCGGCGGCCCCTTCCGCCACCGTGATGTGGGGAATGGGCGTGACCCAGTTTGGTCAGGCTGTGGATGTGGTTAAAGGACTTTCCAGCCTGGCGTTGCTGACCGGCAACCTCGGCCGTCCTGCCGTCGGCGTCGGTCCCGTGCGTGGACAAAACAATGTTCAGGGTGCCTGTGACATGGGCGTGCTGCCGAATATGTTCCCCGGCTATCAGGATGTGACCGATCCCGCCGTCAGACAGAAGTTCGCCGATGCCTGGGGAATTGACGTCAACAAGATGGACGATCGCGTCGGGACGCGCATTACCGAAGTGCCTCACCTGGCGCTGGAAGGCAAGGTCAAAGCCTATTACATCATGGGGGAAGATCCGCTCCAGACGGAAGCCGATCTCGGCCTGGTCCGCAGCGGTTTTGACGCTCTCGATTTTGTCGTGGTTCAGGACATCTTTATGACCAAAACGGCGGAAGTGGCTGACGTGCTGCTCCCTGCCACCTCCTGGGGGGAACACGGCGGCGTCTTTACCTGTGCCGACAGGGGGTTCCAGCGTTTTGGCCAGGCCATTCAGGCCAGCGGCAACGTTAAGCGTGACTGGGAGATCATCAGCCTGCTCGCCACCGAAATGGGCTATCCGATGCACTACGACGATAACCAGCAGATCTGGGACGAGATGCGCGCGTTGTGCCCTCTTTTCTATGGCGTGACCTATGAAAAAATGGGCGAAATGGGCCACGTGCAGTGGCCGTGCCCGACGCTGGATCATCCGGGAACGCCATACCTGTACAAAGACAATCAGTTCGACACCCCAACCGGCAAGGGGCAGCTCTTTGCTGCACCGTGGCGCGCACCGGCAGAAACCCCTGATGATGACTACCCTCTTGTGCTCTGCACGGTGCGTGAAGTGGGACATTATTCCTGCCGATCAATGACCGGGAACTGCGCCGCGCTGCAAAGCCTGGCCGACGAACCTGGCCGGGTACAGATGCATCCAGCCGATGCGGATAAGCTGGGCATCCGTGACGGCCAACTGGTGTGGGTTCGTTCACGCAGGGGCAAGGTCATCACCCGCGCCAGCATCAGTGAGCGTATCAACGCCGGTGCGGTCTATATGACCTACCAGTGGTGGATTGGCGCCTGCAACGAGTTAACGCAGGACAACCTTGACCCTGTCTCTAAAACGCCGGAAACCAAGTACTGCGCGGTAACGCTGGAAGCCATTGAGGACCAGCGCTGGGCGGAGGATTTTGCGGCATCGTCTTACCAGACGATGAAAACGCGGTTGATCAATGCCGTGAACGTGTAAGGAAAAGAGGCTTAACGGTTTTGTAATTCGCAGAAACAGGGGCGCGATCATGAATGACACTATTGCGCCCCTGGTATGATATTGGGAATACTGGTTAACCATGATGGTGAGTCAGATAGTCTCGCAACCGGTTTCCAGGGGTATTCTTCTCCACCATCCTGTGAATCAAGGCCACCAGCTCAAAATCACTGCGCAGGTTGAATTTTTGCATCAGCAAATATTTATGGGTAAAAATAGTTTTATCACTTGTTTTAAGCTTATTCGCGATCTGCCCTACCGATAATCCTCTGTAAAAATTCACCATAACGCGAATTTGCTGTGGCGATAATATTTTATGCTGGCATTCGCTGCAGCTTCTCTTCCTCCAGTGAAAGCTTGAGAGCTGTGTGCGGTACCATGCGATAAACAGCGCCTCGGTGATCCTGTCCAGCGAAGCGCGGCGGGAGATAAAAATCATATCCTGAAAACAGGACGGATATGTCGAGAAACGGTGTTCATCATCCACCAGCCCAACCACAATTCCTTTTTTCCGCGCCTGTAATTCAGGATAACAGGTCAGGGTTTCCCCCTGACATAAAGAGAGAAAAATAATATCGGCGGCACTGACATTTTCATGAGAAAGTTCGCCGTCAAAGTGAAGCAGATGTTTGAAATTATGAAAGAAGAAGTCCACAAGAAAACACTGCAACCCCGCTCTGAAAAATGCGTCGGTCTCTTTAATCACAATATTCAGCATATCAGTTGTACTGCATCGTCATGACCACGACGGCACTGATGCTCCCCGGCGTCGCACCGCCGGTGAAGGATCTGACCGATGCCAGCATGGCTATCGTTGCCGTTCTGTCTGCTGAAACAGGTTGAGTGAGGCTTGCACCCGTTCCTTTCAGCACGCCTGTCGCGGCCTCACTCATCGCAATCGCAACGTGCGTGGCCGAACCGCTGTTCATGTAATAATCCGCTCCCGCATCCGGATCGGGAGTGCCGGTAAAGGAGACCGTCACGCTGCGCGTCCCCGTCGGGCACTGGGTAAATAACAGGTTAAAGGGCACAGGATCGGATGAAGATCCCGGCGTAGCCATATTTGATGCCTGTATATTGCCAAGATTAATATTCAGACTGGCATTCCCTCCATTGAATATACACGGAGCGGCAATAATATTGCCGGTAACGCTGACATTAACGCTGTCCGCCGCAAAGATATTGCTGCTTATTACTGTGGCGGCGAGCGCGGCCGTGCGCAAAATATTCATCGCTTTATCCATCACTGATACGTCAAATTTAAGGTCGCAGAGGCATTGGCCGTGCCGGGCTCAACCGTCGTTTTTGTCTGGTAATAACGCGCCGTTAACGGAAATGTCTGCTGACCGCCCGCGGCAACGGTTAACGGCAGGCGCGTATTTAACGCCAGCGGCGTGCCGTTATAGAGCAACTGAACGCCAACCCCTTTCGCCGTGCCGGTATTCCCTTGCCCCGTAAGTGCCAGCACGCTCGTCGTCGCAACGTCCGGGTTCTGAATACCGCTGATCGAAACATTCACGTTGGCGCCAGGATCGCAGTTAAGTCCAAGATTTTGCGTATTCCGGGCGCCCGCCGGTGTGGTGCCCACCGTCGAGCCAAACGTCGCCGCAGAAATATCGCCGATAGGGAACGTCAGCTGCGGGGTGGTGATGCTGCAGGCCAGCACGTTAACCGTTCCCCCCAGCAGCGTGGTCGTCAGAGCATCACGGTAAATGCCATCGCTCCCCTGCAGCATCACCACGCCCAGTACTCCCGGCGTGAGTGAACCTGACGCGACCGGTCCGGTCACGATAAGTTCTATTTTACCGCCCCACCATTCGACATAGCTGGCCTGCGCGGTATAGGAAAAGGTATTGGTCGGATTTTCAAAATATCCCCCAGATGAAAAACGAATACCAATTCCACTCACGTTTGTGTCATAGACGTGATTTCCGAAAGCGCTCTGGGTTGCATTCAGATATCGCATGCTAAATCCCAGCATTACCGGACTCGTGCATCCCGTTAAATAGGCGCTGGTGATTGACGCATTACGCGAAAATAAAACGGTACCAACGGCCACATCGCGCTGCACCGTAATGGTGCCGATGGACAACGTAGATTCCTGGGGCGTAATCGTCGTGCAGGTGCCTGCATGGGCACTGCTCCAGCCTGCTGCGATACACAGCAGACATATCATCGTAATTAAGCGCATTTTAAAAAACCCTAAAGACAATTGACGTTGAGTTCGGTAATTCCGCCTGCCGATGATGGCGGAGGGAGGACGAACGGTGCGCGGCATTGCCGGTCGCTTTCCGTCCCCCAGGTAACAACGACCGTTCCCCGTGCATCCAGACCGGTGAGATAGACCTGTCCTTTATCGCCAACAATAACGCTGCTGTTATCCACACCGTTCAGGCTCGCCATTGCCCCGAAGGGAACAAATTGGCCGTTATGCGTTAAATTAAACAACACACGGCGCCCCACCTTCGCCTGATAATCAGCCACCACGATCGCGCCACGCGTCGGGGTCACTGTGCGGGTATTAATCTCCAGCTCAACATCATCCGGCATACTTTCCGGAGCAAGGGCGATCTCATTTTTACGGTAAACGGAGAGATTACTGACCACCGTATAGCCCCGGTAATCCGTTTTGACTCCCGCCTGATTGCGGATATCAACATCGTGCGCACCCGGGGCGCTAACCAGCACATTGGTCTCACCGAGAGGCTGTGAGAAGGTGATCCCTTCCCGGTGAGCGAGAACGCCTCCCTGCAGGCCATAGTTAAGGCGCTCGCTGTTTTTGTCATAGCTGTAGCCCGCCGTCAGTTCAGCGTAGGTTCCTTTATAATCACCATTCAGGTTGCCCGTGTAGCCCACGCCATCCGACCCGTACCCCTGCTGCACGTTCCAGTTCAGCGCATGGTTTTCCAGCGCCACCCCGTTCAGACCGATGTTGTGTGTGATGCCGTTATGCTGACTGGCGCTCACGCCATAGTTAGCCCAGGTTTGCGGCAAAAATTTCTCAAGGGGAATACTGACGTTGAAAGCCAGGAGCCGATCACTGTCGTATCGTTTATTACCATCATAAGAACCCGCACTGCCGTTTTTACTGTAAGTCCAGGTCAGTCCGTAACTGATGTTGTGCCAGTAGTTGTTGTAACCCAGGCTGTATGACGCCATCGTTTTACCCGAATTCCAGTAGTCTTCACGGGCCGCGCTCAGGGTCAGCGAACCCAGATTGTTGCCTAACGTCTGGCTCATCGTCAGTTCGGCCCGGTTGCGACGCCGGTCCTGAAGCGCAGTGCTGTCACCCCAGGAATCGAGGATCTCCTGCATGCCGTAGTAACCGCGGGTCGAGTAGCGGTAGCCTGCAATCGAAAACTGGGTTCCGGTCCCCACAAAGTTCTTGCTGTAACGCGCGCGCCAGGATTGCCCGTTGGATTTTTTGCCGTCCTGCGGGGTGGACCAGGCCTGGGTCACGTCCGCAGAAATCGCACCCAAATCGCCCATGTTTTTCCCGAGCCCGGCTGCGACAGACTGGTATTTGCTCGACGCCTGCAACCCACCGTAGAGCGTGACGCCTCGCGAAAGACCATAGATCCCGGTGATTTGCCCAAACGGCGTCTTATCAACGTTATGGTTATAAGAGCGGTACTGGCCCCCGGTCACCGCATATTTCAGGCGCCCCTCGCGCTGCAATACCGGCAAGGAGGCATACGGTAGAGTGAAATGTTGCTCACTGCCGTCAGCTTCCTTGATGGTGACATCCAGATCGCCCGCGCCGCCCGTGGGGTACATATCCGTAATTTCAAATGCACCAGGCGCAACATAGGTCTGATAAATATGATAGCCATTTTGCCGCACCACCACCTGGGCATTGGTCCGCGCGATACCGCGAACTACGGGTGCATAGCCATTCAGCGAATCCGGCAGCATGTCGTCGTCGGAAGCCAGTTGTCCGCCGCGAAACGGCATACTGTCGAACACGTCTGCGGGCGCGGCGCTATCGCCCAGGGTGAGCTGTGCGTTGAGCGGGATAATGGCCCGCTGTGCGTAGGTGTAGACGGTATCCCACGTGTCCTGGCCCGTCTCATCCCGCGACCAGGTGGTGTAGTTGCGCAGCCGCCACGGCCCAACGTTAATGCCCGGGCGTAAGTTGGCATATTGACTGTTACTGTTCTTAATGCCGGCCTGTTTTGCCCGGCTGTTCGCCCCGCTCAGGCTGTAGTTGAGCATCGCGGCGGTGATCCCTTCATCCCATTGTTCCGGGGAAACATACCCTCGTGCAGGCAGATCGATCGCGGCCTGAGGAATACTGATGACCAGCCGCTGCGCGCCGAACTGAAAATCGGTACTGGCATGCGGGATTGCCTGCAGGTTGACACAGGATGTCGTTTCGCTCGTCAGGCCGGGGAACAGTGCGGTTTTGACGCCCCAGCTTTTTAGCTGTGCAATACTCAGACAAGGCAGCAGGCTGTCATTTCCCTTCTCATCGTTTACTGCAATAAAATCAATATCGCCCGTCTCAATAAGCTGGTCGTCAAGAATGATATCAACATGGTATTTCCCTGGTGCCTGCGAACCGGATTCAAACGCAGATAAATCGGCTTTTGCCATCCCGGGATTATCCAGCTCCACCAGCTCGGCGTTAAAGGTTTCCCGGGCATGCGCCACAGATACAGCATGCGTCAGCGCGAAGGTGATATAAACAGCCAGACGCGCGGGTTGCATTTTTATATTTTTCGTTGCCATCATCATAAACCTGACCCACTAATGAGAGCGCCCGTTTTTCAACTATTAAAAACTGGCCTGGTGTCTTATTCCCGGGCTGCCATAATCGTTAATCACGCTGAACTGGATCTGATTGCCAGAAATGCCGGGCGGTAAGCTAAATGCAGCCACTGCGCCCGGTGCCACCCAGGAGGCCTCCTCCAGTTTTTTACCCCCGACGTTTATGTCATTAAAGTTAATGACATAGGGTGTAGGATTAGAGACCTGGATTTTATTTCCGCTGCGGGACCAGGTTAATTTATTTACCTGATCCTCCGGCGTTGACGCCTTCAGCTTTTCCGGACGATAAATAAGCTTGATGCGTGTCTTCACGGCAATCTGCAATGAATTAACCTGTTTCGTGGCTGACGGTATCGCTTTAATGTTCAGCCAGAACAGACTTTCCTTATCTTGCGGCAACGAGCCGGTGATCAAAATACGTTCAATATTCTGCTGACCACCGTTAAGCCTGTAGAGCGGTGGGGTGATGATAAAAGGCGCTTTATTAGCATTACCTTCTGGCATCTCAATCCAGGACTGGATTAAGTAAGGGGCTTCATCCGCATTATTGATGCTGATGGAGGCTTCTTTTTTTCCACCATCAAAAATAACGCGGGTACCGCCAATAATAACCCCGGCAGAAGTCTGTGACAGCGACGCCATAATAACAGCCGCGCTCAGCAGGGCTTTGCTAATAACATTCATTTTGAACCTCTTGATACAAGGGGGCAATGACTGCCCCCACACAACACCTTGCGGAGCGGACTTTTTGCTGCTGAGTAATTAGTTATAAACAACAGAGAAGTTAGCGACGGAGTTTGCAGGACCGGATGTTACCGCTGCCGCCGTTGAAATATACTGCGCATAGAAATCCAACGTATTGTCAGCACTGCTGCTTAACGAATAGTTGTAGCTATTGCTGCTATGCAGCGGCAGGTCAGCTTTATCAGCAGTCATCAAATTGATGGCAACCCCGGTTGCGGCACCGGCGACGGACGTATCAATCGCCAGCAGATCCGTATTGGTCATATCGGGCGTGCCGTCAAAACGGACTTTGGCACTGGTCACGGTTACCGGACAATTCTTCAGAATAATATTGAATTTCGTTGCCGCCGTTCTTGAACCGGTGGTTGGAAATTCTGTTTTATAATAATCACCTAATACCACCACCTGGTTTTGAGAGGCCACCGCAACATCGCAGGCTGAATCCAGGATGTTGCCATTAAAGTTTACGGTGCCCGCAGCCGCAAAGGCATTGCCCATCATTAAGGCGGAACCTGCCGCTACCATTGCTAAAATAATATTCTTTTTCATAATCATCATGTTCCTGTTTACTGGATAACTTTATTTATTATTGAAATTCACGTAGCAGAAAGCCGATAAAAGAACCAGTTAACATTCTTTTATTTCCCAATCGATGGCATAAGGTCTTTCTGACTGACTGGATAAAATTTATATAATCATTTTCCTGAAAACAACTTTTTGATGGTCTAGCTGTAGACTGTGATTTAACGAAAAAACAACATTTATCACAGCAGAAAATTATCGAATAGTGAGCGAGTCTAATTGTAGACCCGACACACTTTCTCCTGTGATTCAGAACGTTAGACGCCTGAGATCCCCCGGTCTACTTTTAGACCTCCGGGGAATATTCCCTGAGTTCTTCATTTTTAAGATAATTCCCTTCGCAGATCAAAAATTGATCATACAAAGCGTCGCTGTGAGGTATCTTATGAATACGCGTTTAACCACCCAACTGAATAATCACCAGTCCTCAGTTCTGGATTTAAAACCGTTCGCCCATATAGACACGCTGATTAAACATGTTTTGCCTGTGGCCAACAGAATGATCATCGGCCGTGGCGAAACGGTACATTATTATAAAGATGATATTCGGCAATGCTTTTTGCTTCTCCAGGGGAGCGTGGCGCTTCATCGGCGCGGCGACGGCATTGTTTTAAACTCTGAATCTACCCCTTTTATTCTCGGTGTCAGCAGTCAGTTTTCCTCTGAGCACCTGTATGTCCGGGCGCTGGAGACCGCAGAGATCGCCCGCGTGCCGCTGGAGAGCTTCAATCAAATTGTGTCGCAACATAATTTATGGGAGCACTTTTCTAAGCTGCTTATTTATACCGCCTCGCGGGTCTACGAACATTGCGCGCAAATATCGCAAATGTCGGCCTACGATATTATCCGCTTCCAGCTTGTAGAACTGATGCAGGAACCCGACGCAATCCGGTTAAATACGACGGCGGCAGCCTACATCAAAAGCCGGACCTATCTTTCGCGCAGCGGAATTATGCGTATCCTCTCGGAACTGCGCACCGGGAAGTACATCACCATGGAGCGTGGCGTGTTGCTCGACATTCATCATCTGCCACGAAAATATTGACCGCCGCCGTGCCGCCAGAGACGATAGACGCTATACTTAGCCAGGTTTATTTAAAGGTTAGCAGCGACCATGTCCCTTCCAGAAACGCCTCAACGTGGCTCACCCTACGCGCAAGAGCTTATTTCTCACTTACTGCCTGACTGTACGACACGACAAACCGCTCGCGGCGAGCTACTTGACCTTCAGATCGATGGTCAGGGAATGTGCTATTTAATTCTTGAGGGGACGGTCGCTATCTACAGAAGAAGCGACGATATGATGCTCTCCACGGCCCGCAGCCCCGCCCTCTTCGGCCTCGCTAATCTGACCGACATTTATTTTAATGACTACCTCAAGACCGTAAGCCCTTGCCTGATAGGCACGCTAACCGCCGAGCGGGTTAATGACATCATCAAAGAAAAGTCCTTGTGGGGGCTGCTTTCAAAACAGCTCATGTTTGTTTATAGCCGTCTTTATAACAACGTGATGCCTCAGGGGGCACCGACGGCGTATGAGATGATTCGCCAGCAGCTCATAAAGCTGATGGAGGAAGATGAGAGCTATCGCGGCAGCGTGACGGCGGAAAGATATATCAGGGAGAAAACCCAGCTCTCCCGAAGCGGGGTCATGCGCATTCTGGCCGATTTAAAAACCGGCGGGTTTATCGAAATGGAAGAAGGTCGTCTCCTTAAAATCAACAAACTTCCTGCCAGATACTGAATGTCAGGCACAAAAAAGGCCGCAATTGCGGCCTTTTCAACACCACTCACTCAATGGACGTGAACGCCCAACCGCCAGGCAAAGTAGATCTCTTCTTTCAGTTCATTCGAAGAGAGCGCCAGCAAATCTGTAAATTCCAGCTCAAGCTGTTTCAGCTTTTTCAGGTACTGCGCCGGAGACAGGTTGCTCTTATCGCGACGTAAATATTCAATTGCCAGCTGTGTTGGGGTTATTTCAGTATCCATGATGTCCTCGCTTATGTACAAATCCTGACCAGTATATCACAACCTGCTGGCTAGTTTTTGACCAAAGGCAATTCATCTGAAAACTTTACACGACCGCCGTCGTCAGACGCGACGAGCAGCAGAGGCGATCCTGCTCATCGAGGATATCAATCTGCCACACCTGGTGACGGCTGCCGGCATGGAGCGCGCGGCAAATACCCCGTACGCGTCCGCTGCGCACTGAGCGAATGTGGTTGGCATTCACCTCAAGCCCGACCACCTTCTGCTCACCTTCGGTGCAGAGATACCCTGCAACCGAGCCCAGCGTTTCGGCCAGCACGACGGACGCACCGCCGTGCAATAAACCAAACGGCTGATGAGTCCGATGATCGACAGGCATTGTGGCCTCAATATCATCGTCGCCAATGCGGATAAACTGGATATCCAGCAGCCCCACCATATTCCCCTCGCCCATGGCATTCAGCGCCTGCAGCGTGACGGCACGTTTCCAGATCATCCAATTATCTCCAGTAAAGCCTGTAATGGGTGGCGTACGCCGTTACCTTCTACCCGTTTCACCTGGCTGCGGCAGGAGTAGCCCGTCGCCAGACAGCGGTTTCGCGGCAAACGCTGCATGGCCTGGTGCCAGGACAGCTCATAGATGCCGAGCGAGTTGGCGTGGTTTTTCACTTCATGACCGTAAGTACCGGCCATCCCACAGCAGCCCACGTTAACGCTCTCCAGCTTCGCCCCGAACCGGGCAAAAATGGATGCCCATTGCGCCGGGGCGCCGGGCAGCGCCGTCACTTCCGTGCAGTGACCGAACAGATACCACGGTTCACCGCTGACATCCTGAACCGCGCGCGCTTCCAGGGCTGACGGCAGCCACTCATGCACCAGCATGACGTGGAATTCGCCGCGCTTATCACCCAGCGTCTGTTTATATTCATCGCGATAGCAAAGCACCAGCGCCGGATCGACGCCGACCATGGGTATACCCAGTTGCGCCACGCGGTTTAAGAAGTCAGCGGTTTTCCGCGCGGTCTTCGCAAAACGCGTCAGGAAGCCTTTAATGTGCTGCGCCTTGCCGTTGGGCGAGAACGGCAGAACCACGGGCTGATACCCCAGTTTTTCGGTCAGGCGGATGAAGTCCGCGACCACTTGGGCGTCGTAGTAGCTGGTGAACGGATCCTGCACCACCAGCACGACATTCGCTTTTTGCTCGGGGGTGAGCGCCTCAAGCTGTTCCAGGGTCATGTTTGCCGAGCGATGCCCGACAAGCTGGCGCTGCAGAGACGGCACCGACAGCAGCGGCAGATCGACCATACCGATATGCTTTTCGGAGAGCTTGCGCACCAGCGGCTGGTTGATAAAGAAGTTAAAGGTCTTAGGCGCGCGCGCCATCAGCGGTGCGTAACTTTCCACGGTTGCCACCAGATGGTCTCTCACCGGGCGCAGATAGCGCGTGTGGTAGAGTTGCAGGAAGCGCGAGCGGAACTCGGGCACATCGATCTTAATCGGGCATTGCGTCGAGCAGGCTTTACAGGCCAGACAGCCGGACATCGCCTCTTTCACCTCATGGGAGAAATCATACTCGCCCTTACTGGCATGCCAGCTATTGCGGGTGCGCTCAATCAGCGAGCGCAGGCTGGCCCGTTTTTCCGGTATCTGCTGCTCCAGCCTGAGCGGATCAACGCCGCGATCGGCCAGCAGGCGCAGCCATTCGCGCACCAGGGTCGCCCGCCCTTTCGGAGAATGGATACGGTTGCTGGTGATTTTCATCGACGGACACATCGGGCTTTTCACATCGAAGTTAAAGCACAGGCCATTGCCGTTGCACTCCAACGCGCCGCGCCAGGAGGCTCGTACCGCAATTGGGATCTGCCTGTCGTAAGTCCCGCGCTTGACGGCATCAACCTGGCACATTGGCGCATCCACGCCTTCAGGCGGGCAGATCTTTCCGGGATTGAGGCGGTTATGCGGGTCGAAGGCCGCTTTGACTTTGCGTAATTCCGCATAGAGCTGTTCGCCGAAGAAGGCCGGGCTGTATTCCGCGCGGAACCCTTTCCCGTGCTCCCCCCACAGCAGACCGCCATATTTGGCGGTCAAGGCCACCACATCGTCAGAGATCTGCTTCATCAGGATCTCCTGCTGCGGGTCGCACATGTCCAGCGCCGGGCGCACGTGCAGCACCCCGGCATCGACGTGGCCGAACATGCCGTAGCTCAGGCCGTGGCTGTCCAGCAACGCGCGAAACTCAACGATATAATCCGCCAGATGCTCAGGCGGCACGCAGGTGTCTTCGGCAAACGGAATCGGCTTCGCTGCGCCTTTTGCATTACCGAGCAGGCCCACGGCTTTTTTGCGCATCGCATAGATACGCTCAATACCGGCCAGATCGTTACAGAGCTGCCAGCCAATCACGCCGCCTTCACCCTGCGCAATGAGATCATCCAGACGCTGGCAGAGCGTCGTCACCTGGCTTTCAATCAGTTCCGCGTCATCGCCAGCAAACTCCACGATATTGAGACCCAGCATCTCTTTATCCGGCACGTCGGTAATCAGCTCCCGCACGGAGTGCCAGACAATGTCCTCCCGCGCCAGATTCAGCACTTTAGAGTCGACGGTTTCTACCGACAGCGCCTGCGCCTCAACCATAAACGGTGCATTACGCAGCGCGGAGTCGAAGGAGTCATATTTGACGTTCACCAGACGACGCACCTTCGGTAAACGGGTGATATCCAGCCGTGCCTCAGTGATAAACGCCAGCGTGCCTTCAGAGCCGGTCAACACCCGGGTTAAATCGAACTGCGTCAGATCGTCGTTAAAGACGTGACGCAAGTCGTAGCCTGTTAAGAAGCGGTTCAGTTTGGGGAATTTATCGAGGATCAGCTGGCGGTTGTCACGACAGCGCTCCAGCACCGTGCGATAAACACGCCCGATGGTGGTGTTGTCTTTACCCAGCGTTTCCGCCAGTTCGACCGGCATCGGCTGGGTATCAAGAATATCGCCACCCAGCAGAACCGCACGCACGCCCAGCACGTGATCGGAGGTTTTTCCGTAGACCAGCGACCCCTGACCGGACGCATCGGTATTGATCATGCCCCCAAGGGTCGCACGGTTACTGGTGGAGAGTTCCGGCGCGAAGAAGTAACCGTAAGGCTTGAGATACTGATTTAGCTGATCTTTGATGACGCCCGCTTCAACCCGCACCCATCCCTCTTCAGGATTGATCTCAATGATGCGGTTCATATAGCGCGACATGTCAATAATAATGCCCTGGTTCAGCGCCTGACCATTGGTCCCGGTGCCGCCGCCACGCGGCGTAAAGACCAGAGAGGCGAACCGCTCTTGCGTGGCCAGCCGGGCAATCAGCGCTACGTCGGCGGTTGAACGAGGGAAAACGACGGCATCGGGAAGAAGCTGGTAGATACTGTTATCGGTGGCCATCGTCAGCCTGTCGGCATAGTTCGTGGCGGTATCACCTGTAAAACCCTGTTGCTCCAGTGCCTGCAAAAAATTAAGCACCAGTTGAACGACGCCAGGTGCCTGAGAAATCTGTGGGATCATTACTGTCGACCCTAATTAGAGTAATGTGAAATCGTTTGCGTTGTGTCTGGAAAGTTTTATCACATTTTTTTCTTATGTGCTTCGTAGAATTACGGGCAAAATCCGCCTGTCAAAAACCGCTGAGATCATTAATGATTAGAGAGACGCGGTTTTCCGTTCCCGCCAGCCATACTGGCGTTCTTTTAAGGAAAGTTTTATTTATGGTCAATGTTCGCCAGCCCAGGGATGTTGCGCAAATTTTGCTGTCGGTGCTGTTCCTGGCCCTCATGATTATTGCCTGCTTGTGGATCGTTCAACCCTTTATTCTCGGCTTCGCCTGGGCCGGAACCGTTGTGGTGGCTACCTGGCCTTTGCTGCTGCGTTTGCAGAAACTGCTGTTCGGCCGTCGCGGTCTCGCCGTACTGGTGATGACGCTACTGTTGTTCCTGCTGTTTATTATTCCGATTGCCTTGCTGGTTAATAGCCTGGTGGACTCCAGTGGTCCGGTGATTCGTGCCGTTACCAGTGGCGATTTGACGCTGCCGGATCTCGCCTGGCTGAACAGCATCCCTGTTGTGGGTGCCAAACTCTATAGCGGCTGGCACAGCCTGCTGGAGATGGGCGGCAGCGCGCTGATGGCGAAAGTGCGTCCGTATATTGGCACCACCACCACCTGGTTTGTGGGTCAGGCGGCCCATATTGGTCGCTTTATGATGCACTGTACTCTGATGCTGCTGTTCAGCGCCCTGCTCTACTGGCGCGGTGAGCAGGTGGCGTTAGGCGTACGTCACTTTGCCACCCGACTGGCGGGCAAACGCGGCGATGCCGCCGTGCTGCTGGCGGCACAGGCCGTGCGCGCCGTGGCGCTTGGCGTGGTGGTAACGGCCCTGGTGCAGGCGGTGCTGGGCGGTATCGGCCTGGCGATTTCCGGCGTCCCGTACGCGACCGTCTTTACCGTTGTCATGCTGATGACCTGTCTTGCGCAACTGGGCCCCTTACTGGTGCTGGTTCCCAGCATTATCTGGCTTTACTGGACAGGTGACACCACGTGGGGAACGGTTCTGCTGGTGTGGAGTTGCGTGGTCGGCACCATGGATAACGTGATTCGTCCCATCCTCATCCGCATGGGCGCAGACCTGCCGCTGATTCTGATCCTCTCCGGGGTGATCGGTGGGTTGATTGCCTTCGGAATGATTGGCCTGTTTATTGGCCCGGTACTGCTCGCCGTGACCTGGCGTCTGTTCTCCGCCTGGGTGCATGAAATTCCACCGCCGGAAACTGACCCGGACGTGATTCTGGGCGAACTGGAAGAGCTGGAAGAGAAGAACACGCATTAAGTTTTGTTGCCGGGTGGCGCTAACGCTTACCCGGCCTACATTCTTCCCCATAATACTTAAACGCTGCTAAAGTATTTATTCGTTGTACACTGGTCAGACCCGCCCTTTCAACAGTAAGTCTGCTATAAACCTCAAGAAATCTTTACTTCTCTTTAACTATTGAGACGAATCTGATCGACGCTAAAAGCGCACATGCCTACTATTAGCTCACGGTTATAGATCAACACCTTGATTTATAAGCATGGAAATCCCCTGAGTGAAACAACGAATTGCTGTGTGTAGTCTTTGCCCATCTCCCACGATGGGCTTTTTTTTATCCTGCCTACGCGCGTGTCACTTCACAGGTACTGATCATCCGCCATTCAGCAGGTACAACCCGCGTCTCCCCGGTGACGTTGACCGACACGATCTCACGGATGTCCGCCGACGATGCGCCAATCTGCAGTTCAAACTCACCCGGCTCAACAATGCGCTTGCCATCACGACGGGTGAAATTAAACATCTCCACCGGCAACGTAAAGTTCAGCGTGGCGGTCTCCCCCGGCGAGAGCGTGACGCGCTGGAAGGCCTTCAGCTCCTGGAGCGGTCGTACCTGCGTGGCGACCTTATCCCTGACGTAAACCTGCACCACTTCGCTGCCGCTGCGTTCGCCGTTATTGGTGACATCCAGACTGATGACCACCTCGCCGTCGACTGGCACGCTCGCTGCTGCTACCTTCGCGGCTCCCCAGCTAAATTGCGTCCAGCCGAGACCGAAACCAAACGGATAACGTGCACCGAAGTGGAACGCGAACGGCGTCCCGCCGCTTTTCAGCTTGTGATTGTAGTAATACGGCATCGCGCCGGCGCTTTTCGGCACGCTCACCACCAGGCGCCCCTGCGGCTCGGCGCGACCGGTTAGCACGTCCGCAATCGCCCAGCCACCTTCCTGCCCTGGCGCCCATGCCATCATCAACGCCGCGACCTTATCCTCCAGCCCCTGCAGGTTGTAGGGACGCCCGCCGGTCATGACAACGATGACCGGTTTTCCGGTTGCCACCAGCGCGTCCAGTAGCTGTTGCTGCACGCCGGGCAGGTTTAGCGAGTCGGTATCGGAGCCTTCCCCTACCGTGCCGCTCTGGAACAGCCCAGCGAGGTCGCCGACGCAGGCCACCACCACATCACTCTGCTGCGCAGCGTTTACCGCCTCGGGGATCAAGGCGGTGCTCTGCGACACCGGTGACTGCTGCATCGGTTTACCGCCGCTGTCGCCAGGGAAGACAGGTGCACCCGCCATGCGTTTTTCGATAATGTGACACCCTTTGGCGTAGCGCACGTTCGCTGCGCCCAGGTAATGTTCCAGCGCCGCGCGCGGAGTCGTCACCTGCGAAGTCTCCTCCACCATATCGCTGATAATCAGGTGAACCGGGAAACTGTAGCCGCTGAGCAGGGCCAGCGGATCGTCTGCGGTCGGGCCCACCAGCGCCACGCGCGGTTTTCCACCGAGGGGCAAAATGCCGTTGTTTTCCAGAAGCGTGACAGATTGCGTCGCCACGTCCCGCGCGACCTGGCGGGTTGCTTCGTTTTGCAGATCGATCCCGTTTTCGTCGGCATACGGGTGTTCAAACAGCCCCAGCCGGAATTTTTCGGTCAGCACGCGCCCCACGATTTCATCGACTTTGGCCATGGAAATCAGCCCACGCTCAACGGCCTCTGCGAGGTGTCGTGCGCAGTCATCTTTCGGCAGTTCAACATCAAGCCCGGCGTTAAATGCCAGTGCGGCCGATTCCGCCGCATCGTGGGAAATGCCATGGTGCTGGTGCAGCAGGCTGACGCCGCCATAATCCGCGACAATGATGCCGTCGAAACCCCAGTGCTCACGCAACACGGTGGTCAACAGGAAGCTGTCACTGTGTCCCGGCTGATTATCAATGTCATGATAGGCGGGCATCACCGAACCGGCATTGGCCAGCTTGACCGCCATTTCAAACGGCAGCAGGAAGGTGTCGTTCAGCTCGCTAAAGCCCAGGTGGACCGGAGCATGGTTGCGCGCCCCTTCGCTGAACGAGTGACCCACGTAATGCTTAAGCGTCGCCAGCAGATCGCGCTTGTCGCTCTGCAACCCTTTGACGTATGCTGTCGCCATCACCCCCACCAGCCACGGATCTTCCCCGAAGGTCTCTTCGGTGCGCCCCCAGCGCACGTCGCGGGAAACGTCCAGTACCGGGGCCAGCCCCTGCTGGCAGCCCACAGAGCGCGCCTCTTTGCCAATCTGCTCTGCTGCACGCTGCACAAGTTCAGGGTTCCAGGTGGAACCGTAATTCAGCGAGGACGGGAACAGCGTTGCGTCTTTGCACAGCAGTCCTACCAGACACTCCTCGTGGAACAGCGCAGGAATGCCGAGACGGGTCTCTTCCATCATCATACGTTGCAGGCGGTTCGCCGCGCGCACGCCGGTTTTTGCGTCAACAATATGGGTGCCCAGCGGGCGGGTGATCTGCCCGACGCCCAGTTTTAGCCGTTCCCCGAGCGACGCCTGCTCGCTCACACCGGCGAATTCGTCGCTCAGATCGCTTCGCTCGCGGTGGTTACCGTTTTCGTCGAGGATCAGCCAGTAGGCATGCATCTGGGCGAACTTCTCTTCCGGGGTCATACGCGCCAGTAAATCGGCGACGCGCTCGTGCACGGGACGTCCCGCGTCCTTATAGATAGCTGTCATGTTTTACTCCTGTAGTGCGGAAGGGGTTGCCGGGCTGAGCTGCCCCGCTTCGGGTCTGACCTCACGCTTGCTGGCCAGCTCACGGGCGATGGAATCCACCAGCCGGCTGTTAAGCTTGTAGATGGAAAGTAGCGCCACCATGCAGAGGAAGAGCGCGCATGGGATAAGGGTGAAAAGCGCGTTAATGGTCGACAGCACGTGCGGCGTCTGGGCTGCCTGGCCCGGCGCATAATCCACCATGCCCAGTACCCAGCCCACCACCGCCCCGCCGAGCGCCAGGCCAAATTTGATGGCAAACAGCGCGGTGGAGAAGACCAGCCCGTCCAGGCGACGGCCGCTGCGATGCTCTTCGTAGTCGACCACATCGGAGAACATGGTCCACTGGAGCGGCGTGGTGAGGTTTTGAATAAAGCTAAAGACAATGTTAAGGCCGAAGATCAGCCAGACCTGCGAAGGCGGCAGGAAGAAAATCAGCGCGCCGAAAATGACGAAGGAAATAATCGTCCACTGGTAAGCACGAACGCGGTCAAATTTACCCAGCAGCCGTTCAGATAATAATGCGCCGCTTAAGGAGGCCACCATTCCGGAAACAATAAAGGCAAATACCAGATCCGGGCGCAACAGCACATAGTTCACGTAATACATCGTGGCGGAGCCGCGCGTTACCACCGCGGTCAGCAGCAAAATATTAAACAGGAACACAATACGCCACTGGCTGTTGCGGCCCAGCAGTTTTAAATCGGTGAGCATGGAGCCGGAGGTATCATTGCGCGGAGAATACCGCTCGCGGGTCATCAGGAAGCAGCAGAAGAACAGCACAATGCCCAGCAGCCCCATCAGGCTCATGGCATAGAAATAGCCTTTCTGCACGTTGCCCTGGCCCAGCAGTGAGACCAGCGGCAAGGCGATAACCGTCACAATCAACCCGCCAATAAATGACAGACCAAAGCGCCATGACTGCAGGGAGTGACGCTCGCGCGGGTCCAGCGTGAGTGCGCCCGGCATGGCGCAGTAAGGCACGTTAATCGCTGAGTAAATCAGGCTCAGGATAGCGTAGGTCAGGCAGGCATAAACGATTTTAGCCGTCGGCCCGACGTCCGGTACATAGAAGGTGATAAGGCAGCTCACGCCAAAAGGAATGGCAAACCACAGCAGCCATGGACGGAAACGACCATGACGCGTCTGGGTGCGGTCAACCAGTGCGCCAATGCACGGGTCTACAAACGCATCAACCACGCGCACCACTAAAAACATGGTCCCCATAATGGCCGCGGGTAAACCAAAAACATCCGTATAGAAGTAAGCAAGAAATAACGTTGCCGTTTGCCAGACCAGCGCGCTGGCCATATCACCTAAGCCATAACCTATTTTATCTTTGGTACGCAATACAGAGGAAAGTGTCATTGTTATTTGCCTTTTTATCAGGTTAAAACGTATTTCAACCAGTTGCGCATCTTCTGAAGAGAAATGCGCAGTAAGGCTCAAGTATTAGCAACGCTTTGCGCGCTAACAATTGTCTAAATTAACAGACAAATTATGATATTTGGTTTTTTACTTTATTTGTGATGGGGAGCAAATATGAAATGAAATAAAAAAGGCGAGGAATAATATCCTCGCCTTTTCGGGTCATGCTGGCGTTACTTGTTCAGTTCCGCCAGGCTCAGCCAGGTTTGCACCACGGTGTCCGGGTTCAGGGACAGGCTATCAATCCCCTCCTCCATCAGCCAGGCGGCAAAGTCTTCATGGTCAGAAGGACCCTGACCACAAATCCCGACGTATTTACCCTGTTTCTTCGCCGCACGGATGGACATGGAGAGCAGCGCTTTCACCGCCTCGTTACGCTCATCGAACAGCTCAGAGACCACGCCGGAGTCGCGGTCCAGGCCCAGCGTCAGCTGCGTCATGTCGTTCGAGCCGATAGAGAAGCCGTCAAAGTGTTCGAGGAACTGCTCGGCCAGCAGGGCGTTGGACGGGATCTCACACATCATGATGATCTTCAGTCCGTTTTCACCGCGCTTGAGCCCCTGACGCGCCAGCTCGTCCACTACCGCTTTCGCCTGATCCACCGTACGCACGAACGGGATCATGATTTCGACGTTGGTCAGCCCCATGTCGTTGCGCACGCGTTTCACCGCTTCACACTCCAGCGCGAAGCAGTCGCGGAAGCTGTCGGACACGTAGCGTCCGGCGCCGCGGAAGCCCAGCATTGGGTTCTCTTCTTCCGGCTCGTAGCGCTCACCGCCGACCAGGTTGGCGTATTCGTTTGACTTAAAGTCAGACAGACGCACGATCACGCGTTTCGGGTAGAACGCCGCGCCCAGCGTGGCGATCCCTTCGGTCAGACGGCCAACGTAGAACTCTTTCGGCGAGTCGTAGCCTTTCATCATCTCGCGGATTTCGTTCTGCAGTTTCGCGTCCTGGTCGTCAAACTCCAGCAGCGCACGCGGGTGCACGCCGATCATGCGGTTGATGATAAATTCCAGACGCGCCAGGCCAACGCCTTCGTTCGGCAGGCAGGCGAAGTCAAACGCACGGTCCGGGTTACCGACGTTCATCATAATTTTCAGCGGCAGATCCGGCATGGTATCCACGCTGGAGCTCTTCACGCTGAAGTCGAGGATATCGGCATACACGTAGCCCGTATCGCCTTCGGCACAGGAGACGGTTACGTTCTGTCCGTCCTTCATGCGTTCGGTTGCGTCACCGCAGCCGACAACCGCAGGAATACCCAGTTCGCGGGCAATGATCGCCGCATGGCAGGTACGGCCGCCTCGGTTGGTGACGATGGCCGCCGCTTTTTTCATGATCGGTTCCCAGTCCGGGTCGGTCATGTCGGTCACCAGTACATCGCCTGGCTCAATACGGTTCATCTCGCTGATGTCGTGGATCACTTTCACCGGACCGGCACCGATGCGGTGACCAATCGCGCGACCTTCCGCCACAATTTTGCCCTGGGCGTGCAGCGTATAACGCTCCATCACCTGACCGCGAGAACGGACGGTCTCCGGACGCGCCTGGACGATAAACAGCTTGCCGGTGTTCCCGTCTTTCGCCCATTCGATATCCATCGGACGGCCGTAGTGTTTTTCAATCTGCACCGCCTGCTTCGCCAGTTCCTGCACTTCGGCGTCGGTCAGGGAGAAGCGGTCGCGCTGCTCCTGCGGCACATCTTCAATCTTAACCTGCTTGCCATGCTCCTGGGTTGGGGCATAGATCATGCGGATTTTTTTCGAGCCCATGGTGCGGCGCACCACCGCCGGGCGACCCGCGGCCAGCGTCGGCTTGTGTACATAAAATTCGTCAGGATTCACCGCGCCCTGCACCACCATCTCACCCAGACCCCATGCAGAGGTGATGAACACCACCTGGTCGAAACCCGATTCGGTATCGATGGAGAACATCACGCCGGATGAGCCTACGTCTGAACGCACCATGCGCTGGACGCCAGCGGAGAGCGCGACGCCGCGATGGTCGTAGCCCTGGTGCACGCGATAGGAGATGGCGCGGTCGTTGAACAGGGAAGCAAATACGTGCTTCACGGCCACCAGCACCGCATCATAGCCCTGAACGTTCAGGAAGGTTTCCTGCTGCCCGGCGAACGACGCGTCCGGCATGTCTTCTGCGGTTGCGGAAGAACGCACGGCAAAGGAGGCCTGCGCATCGTCAGCGGAGAGCTGGTTGTAAGCATCGTGAATGGCTTTTTCCAGTTCCGGCTGGAAAGGTGTGTCGATGATCCACTGGCGGATCTGCGCCCCGGCTTTGGCAAGCTCGGTCACATCATCAATATCCGTTTTATCCAGCAGGTCGTAAATGCGCTGGTTTACACCGCTCTGGTCTAAAAACAGGTTAAACGCATCGGCGGTTGTGGCAAACCCGTTTGGTACGGAAACACCCATACCGGACAGATTTGTAATCATTTCACCCAGGGAGGCATTTTTGCCCCCAACTCTGTCTACATCATTCATGCCGAGTTGGTTATACCAAAGCACCAGCGGTGACGAGCCATTGTTGGACATCGAAACAATCCTTTTGTGATATTTGATCGGAGTAAGTAACACCTGACTACGTATTTATACTGGCATATTTATTTGCGCTAAAAAAACGGTGAATCGTGTAAGCAATTTAAATTTTCAACTTTTCGGATAGTTTCCCACCAACGATTAACCCGATGATTCCTCTATATTCAGCCGTTAACCACAAAAATAAAGTCGCCATTTGAAAAATGAAATCCACTTTTCAGGAAAATCAAAAACAGTGTTTCATTCATAATTAGGATAAGTTCTTTGCTGTGTAAATTACTTTTTTAATTTATGCTTTCAGACAATTACGTATGATATTCAGGGTGGGTAAAATGGATAATGCTGTCGATCGTCACGTTTTTTATATTTCTGATGGTACGGCGATCACCGCCGAGGTGCTGGGCCACGCGGTCATGTCGCAGTTCCCCGTATCGATTAACAGCATCACGCTGCCGTTCGTGGAAAATGAGAGCCGCGCCAAAGCGGTGAAGGATCAGATCGACGCCATCTACCAGCAGACCGGCGTCCGTCCGCTGGTGTTCTACTCCATCGTTATCCCCGAAATTCGCCACATCATTTTGCAAAGCGAGGGCTTCTGCCAGGATATCGTCCAGGCGCTGGTGGCCCCGCTCCAGAGCGAGCTGAAGCTTGACCCGACGCCTATCGCCCACCGTACCCATGGGCTGAACCCTGGCAACCTGACCAAATACGATGCGCGTATTGCCGCCATCGACTACACCCTGGCGCATGACGATGGTATTTCTCTGCGCAATCTCGACCAGGCACAGGTGATTTTACTTGGCGTGTCGCGTTGCGGTAAAACGCCGACCAGCCTCTATCTGGCGATGCAGTTCGGCATTCGCGCCGCCAACTACCCCTTTATTGCCGACGACATGGATAACCTGGTGCTGCCCGCTGCGCTCAAACCGCTGCAGCACAAGCTGTTCGGACTAACGATTAACCCGGAGCGTCTGGCCGCGATCCGCGAAGAGCGCCGCGAGAACAGCCGCTACGCCTCCATGCGCCAGTGCCGCATGGAGGTCTCCGAAGTGGAAGCGCTGTACCGCAAAAACCAGATCCCGTGGCTGAACAGCACTAACTATTCGGTAGAAGAGATCGCCACCAAAATTCTCGACATCATGGGACTTAATCGTCGCATGTACTAATATGCTAGTACATTAACTCAGATTCGGGTATCATCCTCTGCAACAACGGGGCGGTATCGCCCCGAACTTGAAATCAGCAGGGATTGGTTTAATGTGATGCCCATCACTTCCCGGTAGTCTGCCGATGAAGCAAAAATTTTCTGAGACAAATCATGAATAAAACCGACGAACTCCGCACGGCGCGCATTGACAGCCTGGTCACACCGGCTGAACTGGCTCAGCGGCACCCCGTTTCCGCCGCGGTTGCGGAACATGTTACGGCCTCCCGCCGACGTATTGAAAAAATCCTCAATGGTGAAGATAAGCGTCTTCTGGTGGTGATTGGCCCTTGCTCTATCCACGATCTGGATGCAGCACTGGATTATGCCAAACGCCTTCAGGGGCTGCGGGATAAGTATCAGCATCGCCTTGAAATTGTGATGCGTACCTACTTTGAAAAACCGCGTACCGTGGTGGGCTGGAAAGGGCTGATTTCCGATCCCGATCTCAACGGCAGCTATCGTGTAAATCACGGTATCGAACTGGCGCGCAAGCTGCTGCTCCAGGTCAACGAGCTGGGCGTCCCAACGGCGACTGAATTTCTCGATATGGTGACCGGGCAATTTATTGCCGATTTGATCAGCTGGGGCGCGATTGGCGCACGCACCACTGAAAGCCAGATCCACCGCGAGATGGCCTCCGCCCTCTCCTGTCCGGTCGGCTTTAAAAACGGGACCGATGGCAACACCCGTATCGCCGTTGACGCAATCCGCGCCTCGCGTGCCAGCCACATGTTCCTGTCGCCGGATAAAAGTGGTCATATGACTATCTACCAGACCAGCGGTAACCCTTACGGGCACATCATTATGCGTGGCGGGAAGAAACCCAATTACCATGCCGACGATATCGCCGCCGCCTGCGAAACACTGGCCGAATTCGATCTGCCGGAACATCTGGTGGTGGACTTTAGCCACGGTAACTGCCAGAAGCAACACCGCCGCCAGCTGGACGTTTGCGATGAAATTTGCCAGCAGATCCGCAGCGGTTCAACCGCCATCGCGGGTATTATGGCCGAAAGCTTTATCAAGGAAGGCACGCAGAAAATCGTTGCCGGACAGCAGATGGTGTACGGCCAGTCAATCACCGATCCGTGCCTGAGCTGGGAAGACAGCGAACTGCTGCTGGAAAAGCTGGCGTCTGCGATAGATACGCGCTTCTGACCCCCGCCGGGTGGCGCTGCGCTTACCCGGCCTACGGTTCGTGCCCTTCTCCCTCTCCCTGTGGGAGAGGGTCGGGGTGAGGGCATCAGACCGCACCTTCCCCCAAAATTTGATCCCGTCACATTATTTTCACAAAAACGCTTGCCGTGAAATTGCAGTTTATTGATAATGATTATCATTGTTACATTGATTGTTATTTATAAACATTATGTCACCTACGGATAACCGCGCGGCAACGCCAGCAAACAAACACACAGCGCCCGCCCCTGCCCCTGCCTCCACCGATCGTCGCATCGACAGCAAAAGCCTGCTGGGTGATGAGGGCCGGGTGATTATCGAGCATGACGGCCAGCACTACCTGCTGCGCCAGACGAATGCCGGAAAATTGATCCTCACAAAATAAACCAAAACATTCGCCAGCCACCCAGGTGACCCCCAGGCAGCCAGCGCTTTCGATTCTTTATGGAGAGTTGCTATGCCACACCTGCATACCGCATGTTTACGCCCGTCACTTCTGGCGCTGGCGATTGTCAGTACCCTGCCGGGCGTCGCGTTTGCTGCCGCAGATGAAATAACCGTCACCGCGACCGGCAACGCCCGTAGCGCCTTCGAAGCCCCGATGATGGTGAGCGTGATTGACGCCGCTGCCCCGGAAAAACAGACCGCCAGCTCTGCCGCCGACCTGCTGCGTAACGTGCCAGGCCTGACGCTGGACGGCACCGGCCGCACCAATGGTCAGGACGTTAATCTGCGCGGTTATGACCGACGCGGCGTGCTGGTGCTGGTTGACGGCGTGCGTCAGGGTACCGACACCGGACACCTCAACAGCACGTTCCTCGACCCGGCGCTGATCAAACGTATCGAAGTTGTGCGCGGTCCGTCGGCGCTGCTCTACGGCAGCGGTGCGCTGGGTGGCGTGATTTCCTATGACACCGTTGACGCCAGCGATCTCCTGGAACCGGGCAAAAACAGCGGTTACCGCGTGTTTGGTACCGGTGCAACAGGCGATCATAGCCTCGGGATGGGGGCCAGCGCCTATGGCCGCACCGATACGCTTGACGGTCTGGTGTCATGGTCCAGCCGTGACCGCGGCGATATCCGCCAGAGCGACGGCAAGCGTGCCCCAAACGACGAATCCATTAATAACATGCTGGCGAAAGGCAGCTGGAAAATCGACCCGGCTCAGACGTTAAGCGGCTCCCTGCGCTACTACAACAACGCCGCGCAGGAGCCGAAAAACCCGCAAACCCCCGATGCCACCAGCAGCAACCCCATCACCGACCGCTCCACCATCCAACGTGATGCACAGCTGGGTTACCGTCTGGCGCCCGAAGGGAACGACTGGCTGAACGCCGATGCAAAAGTTTACTGGTCAGAGGCGCGCATAAATGCCCAGAACATCGACAGCATCGGTGAGTTCCGCAAGCAGACTACCAAAGGCGGCAAAGTAGAAAACCGTACCCGCCTGTTCGGCGACACCTTTGCCTCTCACCTTTTGACCTACGGCGGGGAATATTATCGTCAGGAACAACGTCCGGGTGGCACCACCACCGGCTTCCCGGAGGCGAAAATCGACTTTAGCTCCGGCTGGCTGCAGGATGAAATCACCCTGCGCGATCTGCCCGTTACCCTGCTGGGCGGCACGCGCTATGACAACTATCGGGGTAGCAGCGAGGGCTACGACGACGTGGATGCCGACAAGTGGTCCTCCCGCGCCGGGTTAACCGTCAGCCCTACCGACTGGCTGATGCTGTTTGGCTCTTACGCTCAGGCCTTCCGCGCCCCGACCATGGGCGAGATGTATAACGACGCCAAACACTTCTCCATCGGCAGTTTCTACACTAACTACTGGGTGCCTAACCCGAACCTGCGCCCGGAAACCAACGAAACGCAGGAGTTTGGTTTTGGCCTGCGCTTTGACGACCTGATGCTCGCCAACGACGGGCTGGAGTTCAAGGCCAGCTATTTCGATACCAAAGCCAAAGATTACATCTCCACCACCGTCAATTTTGCCGCGGCGACCACCATGTCGTACAACGTTCCGAACGCCAAAATCTGGGGCTGGGACGTGATGGCAAAATACTCGGCTGACCTGTTTAACCTCGATCTGGCCTATAACCGCACGCGCGGAAAAGATACCGATACCGGCGAGTACATCTCCAGCATCAACCCGGACACCGTCACCAGCAGGCTGGATATTCCGGTGGCGCAAAGCGGCTTCTCCGTGGGCTGGATCGGCACCTTTGTCGATCGTTCAACCCATGTCAGCAGCAGTTACAGCAAACAGCCGGGCTATGCGGTCAACGACATCTACATCAGCTATAAGGGCCAGGAGCAGCTCAAGGGCATCACCACCACGCTGGTGCTGGGTAACGCCTTCGACAAGGAATACTGGTCTCCTCAGGGTATTCCGCAGGACGGTCGTAACGGCAAGATTTTTGTGAGTTATCAGTGGTAATTCCCCGCGGGGAAACTATTCAGAAGGAAAAGACAATGGATCACTACACGCGCTGGCTGGCGCTAAAAGAAGAAAACCCGGGTAAGTATGCGCGCGATATTGCAGGGTTAATGAACCTCAGTGAAGCAGAACTGACCTTTGCGCGCGTGGGCCATGATGCCTGGCGACTGCGCGGTGAAATTCGCGAGATCTTAGGCGCGCTTGAAGCCGTAGGGGAAACAAAATGCATCTGCCGCAACGACTATGCCGTTCACGAGCAGGCAGGCAGCTTCACCCATCAGCACCTGAACGGCCACGCCGGGCTGGTGTTGAACCCGCGCGGACTGGATCTGCGCCTGTTCCTCAACCAGTGGGCAAGCGCGTTTCACCTCAGCGAAACCACCGCACGCGGCGAGCGGCAGAGCATTCAGTTTTTCGATCATCAGGGTGATGCCGTACTGAAAGTTTACACCACGGACAACACCGACCTCGCCGCCTGGGCTGACGTGTTGACCCGCTTTATCTTTGCCGATAACCCATCGCTTGAGCTGAAGGCTGCCGAGGCCCCGCTGCATGCCGAAAATGCAGATGCCGCCCTCGTGGACAAAGCGTGGCGTGCGATGACTGACGTGCACCAGTTCTTCGGCCTGCTGAAACGCCACAACCTCAGCCGCCAGCAGGCATTTCGCCTGGTGGGCGACGACCTCGCCTGCCAGGTTGAAAACAATGCGCTGGCACTGCTGCTGGAAACCGCGCGCCAGCACGGCAACGAAATCATGATCTTCGTGGGTAACCGCGGCTGCGTGCAGATCTTCACCGGCGCGGTGGAAAAAGTCGTGCCGATGAAAGGCTGGCTGAACATCTTTAACCCCACCTTTACCCTGCATCTGCTGGAGGAGACGATTGCGGAGAGCTGGGTCACGCGCAAACCGACTGCAGACGGTCACGTCACCAGCCTGGAACTGTTTGCCGCAGACGGCACGCAAATTGCCCAACTCTATGGTCAGCGTACGGAAGGCGAGCCGGAGCAGAGCCAGTGGCGTAGCCAGATTGATGCCCTGACGCCAAAAGGGCTGGCCGCATGAAAACGTGGTTTGCCCTGCTGACCGCCCTGCCGCTGGTGGCGTTTGCCGCCGCGCAGGAGAAAATTGTCACCCTTGGCGGCGACGTCACGGAGATTGTTTATGCGCTTGGCGCGGACTCTTCGCTGGTCGCACGCGACAGTACCAGCCAGTGGCCGCAGGCAGCGAACGCGCTCCCCGATGTGGGCTATTTGCGCCAGCTTAACGCCGAAGGGATTTTGTCCATGCGTCCCACGCTGGTGCTGGCCAGCGACCAGGCGCAGCCGTCTCTGGCGCTAAAGCAGGTTGAACGCAGTCACGTCAGGGTGATTACCGTTCCTGGCCGCAACGATCTGAGCGTCATTGACGAAAAGATCCGCATTATTGCCGAGGCCACCCACCGTGAAGCGCAGGGAGAGAGCCTGCGCCGCTCGCTACGTCAGGCGGTGGCGGCTCTGCCCGCAGAACCGCTCAACAAACGGGTGCTGTTTATCCTCAACCACGGGGGAATGACCGCCATGGCCGCCGGACAGCAAACCGGCGCCGATGCCGCCATCCGTGCCGCCGGGTTACAGAACGCGATGCAGGGTTTCACGCGGTATCAGCCGCTGTCGCAGGAAGGGATTATTGCCAGCCAGCCCGACATGGTGGTGATTTCGCAGGACGGCGTGAACGCGCTGGGTGGCGAGGCGAATCTGTGGAAGCTGCCCGGACTGGCGCAAACCCCGGCGGGACGGCACAAACAGCTGCTGGCGATTGATGACATGGCGCTGCTGGGTTTCAGCGTGCGCACGCCGGAAGCCATCCGGCAGTTGCGTGCTAAAGCGGAGCAACTGCCCTGATGTCCCGGCGGATCGCACTGTCGCTGTGGATGCTGGCCGCAATTCTGAGCATCATGACCCTTACGGCAACAGGCTTTGGGGCATTGCCTCTGCCGGTCAGCCTGCTGTGGAACGGCAGCGATGAGGCGATGCGTCAGATCTGGCTGACCATTCGCCTGCCCCGCGTACTGCTGGCGCTGGTGATTGGCGGCGCGCTGGCGCTGGCCGGGTGCGTGATGCAGGGACTGTTCCGCAACCCGCTGGCAGACCCGGGTTTGCTTGGGATCAGCAGCGGCGCGGCGCTGGCGGTCGCGATGTGGGTGGTTATTCCTGTCACGTTGCCGGCCCTGATGATGCTTTACGCCCCGATGGTTGCGGCATTCCTCGGCGCGCTGGCTGCAACCGTTGTGATCTTCCTGCTCAGCCAGCAGCGTCACGGTTCCCTGTCCCGTTTACTGCTGGTGGGGATCGCCATCAACGCCCTGTGCGGCGCGGCCGTCGGTCTCCTTTCCTGGCTTAGCAACGATGCGCAGCTTCGCCAGCTTTCGCTCTGGGGAATGGGCAGCCTCGGGCAGGCGCAGTGGTCCACCCTGCTTGCGGTGACCTCGCTGATGGTGCCTGCGGTTCTGATTATCTGGCGGCTGGCTGGTCCACTCAATTTGCTGCAGCTGGGTGATGAAGAGGCGCACTATCTCGGGGTGGATGTTGCCCGGGTACAGCGGATCCTGCTGCTGTGCAGCGCCCTGCTGGTCGCTGCGGCGGTGGCCATCAGCGGCGTGATTGGCTTTGTTGGCCTTGTAGTCCCACACCTGATGCGTATGTGGCTGGGGGCCGACCACCGGGCCGCGATCCCCGGCTCGGTGCTGGCCGGAGCGTTACTGCTGCTGGCTGCCGATACGCTGGCGCGCACTCTGGTCCCCCCGGCGGAAATGCCCGTCGGGTTGTTGACCAGCCTTCTCGGTGCGCCGTGGTTCCTGTGGCTTATCTTTCGTCGTGGAGGTGCGCATGGCTGAACGCTATTGTGCGGAAAACCTGGTCTTTCACGCCGGGCAACGGACGCTGATCGACGATGTATCACTGACCTTATCTCAGGGTGAGCTGGTCGCGTTGATTGGCCCTAACGGTGCCGGGAAATCGACATTATTACGGCTGCTGACCGGCTATCTCACACCCGCAAGCGGGCGGTGCAGTCTGGCAGGCACGCCGCTTGCGGACTGGCCAACGGAGACCCTCGCCCGCTACCGGGCAGTGATGCGTCAAAATACGCAGCCCGGATTCGACTGGCCGGTGGAAGCCGTGGTCGGTATGGGGCGCGCGCCCTGGACGCGCTCCCCTGAGACGTCAGTGGTTGAGGAGGTCATGGCGATCACAGGCTGTTTACCCCTGGCGGGCAGACGCTATTCGGCACTCTCCGGAGGCGAGCAGCAACGGATCCAGCTCGCTCGGGCGCTGGCCCAACTCTGGTGCGACGGCGCCCCGCGCGGCTGGCTGTTTCTTGATGAACCGACCTCCGCACTGGATCTCTTCCACCAGCAACATCTGCTGCGCCTGATGAAAACCCTGACCCGTCGGGGGCATCTCCACGTCTGCGTGGTTCTGCACGATCTTAATCTGGCGGCACTGTGGGCGGATCGTATCCTGCTGCTGCATAACGGCAGGCTGGTCTCCCGGGGGGCACCGGAGGACGTTTTGCAGGCCGGGACGCTGGCGCGCTGGTATGGCGCGCAGGTGCTGGTCGGCAGCCATCCGGCTCATGCCGTGCCGCAGGTGTTCCTCGCTCCCTGAGCGGGGTGGTAAAAATCCTTCAGCGTTTCCAGCAGGGCATGCGCCGCTTTAGAGAGCTGCGTGTGCCCGGGATGGATCACCCCGATGCACTTTTCAATGGGCGGGTTATCCAGCGGAATACAGACCGCCCCCAGGGAAGCCATCTGCGCCTCGCAGAGCGCCGGCACGGCGCTGCCACCCAGCCCGCTGGCGACCATGCGCCCTACCGTCACCAGTTGATGACTCTCCAGCGCCACGTCCAGCTTTCTGCCGCTCCGCGCCAGCTCCTCCTCCATCATCAGACGTACCGCCGAAGGGCGCTGCAGGGTGATGAAATCCAGCGTCAGCAACTCCTCCCATGCCAGGCGTTTTTTTCCCGCAAGCGCGGAATCTTTCGGCACAATGGCGACAAACCTGTCCAGCCCCAGCGGCGTAAACAGCAGGTTATGCGTGGGTGCCGGCTCAAAAGCTATTCCCATCTCAACCCGCCCTTCCCGCACCATCTCAATCACCTGCTCGTTGATGACATCATGCACGGTGACGTTAACCCCGGCATGGCGATCGCGAAACGCTTTCAGCACTTCCGGTAAAACGTTGGCGGCAAACGACGGCATCGCCGCGACCGAGATTTTGCCGCGCTGGAGCGTAAAGCACTGGTGCATTGCCTCTTCCACGTTATCCCAGTCGGCCAGCAGCTGCCGCGCCATCGGCAGAAATGTTTCTCCCTCCTGCGTGAGGGCAACCTTGCGCGTGCTCCGCTGCAACAGCGGCCCACCGAGCGCATCTTCCAGGCTTTTAATCGTCAGGCTCAGCGCTGGCTGGGAAAGATTTAAGCGTTCGCTGGCGTGCGCGAAATTGAGAGTGTGAGCTACCGCTAAAAACGCGCGTAACTGTTTGACACTCATTCTCATTTTTCATCCTGTTAACTAATTGAAAAAATTTAGTTAACAGGAAATTAATAAGAAATCCAAATGAGTAGGTCACAAATTCAAAATTAACAAATGAGTCGCCACCCCTAATGATACCGGCACGGTTAACGGGAGGGATGACTATGGCAGGACTGGATAAGCGCGTCAGCAGCTATGCGCAGGCGCTGGATGGGCTGACGGACGGCATGACCTTGCTGGCGGGCGGCTTCGGGCTGTGCGGTATTCCTGAGAACCTGATTGCAGAGGTTCGACGCCGTCAGGTGAAAGATCTGACGGTCGTGTCAAACAACTGCGGCGTGGATGGTTTCGGTCTGGGGATACTGCTCGAAACGCGCCAGGTTCGCAAAGTGGTGGCGTCTTACGTCGGCGAGAACGCGCTGTTTGAGCAGCAGGTACTGAGCGGGGAACTGGCAATCGAACTTACTCCGCAGGGGACGCTGGCAGAAAAGGTCCGCGCGGGCGGGGCCGGTATTCCGGCGTTTTATACGGCTACCGGTTATGGCACCCCCGTGGCAGCGGGCAAAGATGTGCGCCAGTTTGGCGGTAAAAATTACATTCTTGAAGAGGCCATTACCGGTGATTTCGCGCTGGTTAAGGGCTGGAAAGCGGACTGGTACGGCAACGTTATCTATCGCCATACCGCGCAAAATTTTAATCCACTGATGGCAACGGCGGGCCGAATCACGGTTGTGGAGGTGGAAGAGATTGTTCCGCCGGGTGAACTTCCTCCGTCGGCTATTCATACGCCGGGAATTTACGTCGACAGGCTGATTGTCGGCCAGTTTGAAAAACGCATTGAACAGCGCACGCTGCGCGCGCAAGGAGTCTGACGATGTTAACCCGAGAACAGATGGCGATGCGCGTCGCCCGCGAACTGCGCGACGGGTATTACGTCAACCTGGGGATCGGCATCCCTACGCTGGTGGCGAATTATATTCCCCCGGAAATGGACGTGATGCTGCAGTCGGAAAACGGTCTGCTCGGAATGGGGGCTTTTCCCGATGAGCAGAGCCTTGATGCCGACATGATCAACGCCGGAAAACAGACGGTCACTGCGCGGACCGGCGCGGCCATTTTCGACTCGGCCCAGTCGTTTGCCATGATCCGCGGCGGCCATGTGGATCTGACCGTGCTGGGCGCATTTGAAGTCGATGTCGAGGGCAACATTGCCTCGTGGATGATCCCCGGAAAGATGGTGAAAGGGATGGGTGGCGCGATGGATCTCGTTGCCGGGGCGCAGAACATCATTGTGGTGATGACCCACGCTGCAAAAAACGGTGACTCCAAACTGCTGCCGCGCTGCACGCTGCCGCTCACCGGTGTGGGCTGCATCCGTCGGGTCCTGACCGATCTCGCGTTGCTGGAGATAGCGGACGGCGCGTTCATCCTGCGGGAGTACGCCCCGGGTGTCGGTATCGACGAGATTGTCCGTAAAACGGCCGGAAAAATCATTGTGGCGGACGACGTTCGCGAGATGCGCTTCAACTGAGGACTCAACATGAAAAAGGTCATGATTGTCGGGGCAACGCGAACCCCCATTGGCAGTTTTCGCGGTTCGCTCTCGCCCCTTTCAGCCATTGAGCTGGGTGCCGTCACGGTACAGCGTCTGCTGGAGAGCAGCGGCCTTCACCCAGAGCAAATAGACGAACTGGTTTTCGGTCAGGTGCTGACGGCCGGGTGTGGACAAAACCCCGCCCGCCAGACGGCCATCACTGCCGGATTACCCGTCAGCACCCCGGCGACAACGGTCAATCTGGTGTGCGGCGCGGGGTTGAAAGCGGTACAGCTCGCCGCCCAGGCAATCCGCTGCGGTGACGCAGACGTGGTTATCGCTGGCGGCCAGGAGAGCATGAGTAACGCCCCGTATCTGCTGGATGGCGCACGTTCAGGGCTGCGTTTTGGGCATACGGGCCTGCAGGACAGCATGATCACCGACGGCCTGTGGGACGCCTTCAACGATTACCACATGGGCATCACTGCGGAAAACGTCGCCCGTGAGTACGGCATTTCCCGCGAGCAACAGGATGCCTTCGCCTTCCGGTCACAGCAAAAGGCAGCGTCCGCCATTGAGACTGGTCGGTTTGACGCCGAAATAGCGCCAGTGACGGTGAAACAGGGCAAACGTGCGCCACAGATTGTCCGCCATGATGAACAGCCACGCCCGGAAACCACCGCCGGGCAGCTTGCACAGCTTCGCCCCGCATTTTTGCATGACGAGGGCACGATCACGGCCGGGAACGCCTCCACCCTTAACGATGGTGCCGCCGCGGTACTGCTGATGAGCGAGGAAAAGGCGCGGGAAAGCGGGTTACCTGTTCTTGGCCACATTGTGAGTTACGCCGTGACAGGCGTTGATCCGTCGGTGATGGGCATCGGCCCGGTCAGCGCCTGCCGGACGGCGCTGGCGCGGGCGGGCTGGACGCTCGACGACGTCGATCTCATTGAAGCCAACGAAGCCTTTGCCGCACAGGCACTGGCGGTGGGCAAAGAGCTTGGCTGGGATGAACAGAACGTCAACGTTAACGGTGGCGCCATCGCCCTGGGCCATCCGATTGGCGCATCCGGCTGTCGCATCCTGGTGACCCTGCTCCATGAAATGCAGCGCCGGGGGGTAACAAAGGGACTTGCCACCCTGTGCGTTGGCGGCGGACAAGGCATTGCCCTGACCGTTGAGCGTTAAACCTCTCGTTGGTACCCGAATAATAATTAAAGTGAGGAGTCGTAATGAGTGTGTTAATAGCCCTGGCGGCGCTGGGATTACTGATGCTGGCGGCCTACCGCGGATACAGCGTGATTTTGTTTGCGCCGATTGCGGCGCTTGGTGCCGTGCTGCTGACCGATCCGGGTGCCGTCGGCCCGACGTTTACTGGCCTGTTTATGGAAAAGATGGTCGGCTTCGTTAAACTCTATTTCCCGGTGTTCCTGCTGGGGGCGGTGTTTGGCAAGCTGATTGAGCTTTCCGGTTTTTCACGATCCATCGTTGCCGCCGCGATCCAGATCCTCGGTCGTCGGCACGCTATCCCCGTGATAGTCCTGGTGTGTGCGCTGTTAACCTACGGCGGCGTGTCGCTGTTCGTGGTGGCATTTGCGGTGTACCCGTTTGCCGCCGAACTGTTCCGCCAGAGCGGCATTCCTAAACGGTTAATCCCCGCTACCGTGGCGCTGGGGGCGTTCTCGTTTACCATGGACGCCCTGCCCGGCACGCCGCAAATCCAGAACATTATTCCCACCAGCTTCTTTGGCACTAACGCCTGGGCGGCCCCGTGGCTGGGTCTTATCGGCTCTCTGTTTATTATCTTCTTTGGCCTGCTCTGGCTGGAGCGGCAGCGGCGTAAGGCGATCAATAACAATGAAGGTTATGGCACGGACCTGAAAAACGAACCTGAAACGCCGGACAATATTCATCTCCCGCATCCGCTGATTGCTCTCTCCCCGCTGCTGGTCGTGGGTATATTGAACCTGCTGTTTACCCGCTGGATCCCCGGCTGGTACGGTACGAGTCATGAGCTTACCCTGCCAGGACTGGCGAAACCGATTGTGACCGAGGTGAGCAAGATCACCGCCATCTGGGCCGTGGAGGCGGCGCTGCTCTCCGGTATTGTGCTGGTGTTGATTTTTGGTTTTCGCAATATCCGGGGACGTCTGGCAGAAGGCAGCCGAACGGCGGTGAGCGGCGCCATCCTCGCGGCGATGAATACCGCGTCCGAATACGGTTTCGGCGCGGTTATCGCCGCCCTGCCCGGTTTTCTGGTGTTATCTAAAGCGCTGTCTGCCATCCCGAACCCGTTGCTGAACGAAGCCATCAGCGTGACCGTTCTCGCCGGGATCACCGGCTCAGCGTCCGGCGGAATGAGTATTGCCCTTGCGGCCATGGCGGACACCTTTGTTGCTGCCGCCCACGCGGCCAATATCCCGCTTGAGGTGTTGCACCGCGTGGCGTCAATGGCAAGCGGCGGGATGGATACGCTTCCCCATAACGGGGCGGTGATTACCTTGCTGGCCATCACCGGCCTGAGCCATCGTCAGGCCTACGGCGGCATTTTCGCTATCACTATCATTAAAAGCCTGGCAGTGCTTTTTGTCATTGCCGTGTTCTATCTGACCGGCATTGTGTAAGGAGAGAAAAATGAATCTGAACGGTAAAATCGCCCTGGTGACCGGCTCGACAAGCGGCATTGGCCTGGGGATCGCTCGCGTGCTGGCGAAATCAGGGGCGCAGTTAATTCTCAACGGTTTCGGTGACAGCGGCTCAGCGCGAGAAGAAATTGCACAACTGGGCAAAAAGCCGGGCTACCACGATGCCGACCTGCGTGACGTGTTGCAGATTGAAGCCATGATGCGCTACGCCGAATCGCAGTTTGGCGGCGTGGATATTCTTGTTAACAATGCCGGGATACAGCATGTGGCTCCGGTGGAGACCTTCCCGGTGGAGAAATGGAACGACATTATCGCCATTAACCTTTCTGCGGTGTTTCACACCAGCCGGCTGGCGTTGCCCGCCATGCGTGAACAAAACTGGGGACGCATCATTAATATCGCCTCCGTTCACGGGCTGGTTGCGTCGAAAGAGAAGTCCGCCTACGTTGCCGCCAAGCATGGCGTGGTGGGCTTTACCAAATCCCTGGCGCTGGAAACCGCACGCACCGGCGTGACCGCCAATGCCCTCTGCCCGGGGTGGGTACTGACCCCGCTGGTACAACAGCAAATCGATAAGCGCATCGCGGATGGCGTCCCGCCGGAACTGGCGCAAGACCAGCTTCTCGGGGAAAAGCAGCCTTCAGGTGAATTTGTCACCCCGGAGCAGTTGGGCGAACTGGCGCTGTTTTTATGCAGCGACAGCGCCGTTAACGTTCGCGGCGCCGCGTGGAATATGGATGGCGGCTGGGTGGCACAGTGAGTTTCTGGCCGGGTAAGGCGAAGCCGCTACACGGCCAGAAATGTTTAGCTTGAGCAACTCACTTCCAGCCGTTTGCCCCAGTCTGGCGGGCGGCTGATATAGTCATCATCCCGGTCGGCAAACGGCGTGCGCAACGCCAGGTGCAGACGGTGCAACTCGTCATACTCTCCCTGCTCTGCCTGTTCAATCGCCCGCTGCGCCAGCCAGTTGCGCAACACCATCGCGGGATTCGTCGCGTTCATCTGCGTCTGACGGGCGGCGTCATCGACCTGTTCCTGCTGCAAGCGGGAGCGGTAACGTGCAAACCAGTCGTCAAAGGCCTGCCTGTCAATAAACTCGTCGCGCAGCGGCGAGGCAGCACTGTGCTGCTCCGTCTGGCCCAGCATCCGGAAAGTGCGGGTATAATCACTCCCCTCACGCGCCATCAGTGCAAACAGATCGTTCAGGATCTCGTTATCCCCTTTCTCCTGGGTCATCAGCCCCAGCTTGTTGCGCATCAGCGTGCCATATTCTCGCAGCAAAACGTCCTGATAGCTGTCGAGAGTATCATTCAGGGCATCGACATCCATAAACGGCGACAATGTTTGCGCAAACCGCTGCAGGTTCCATAGCCCAACCGCTGGCTGGTTGTCAAAACTGTAACGTCCCTGATAGTCAGAGTGGTTGCAGATATACCCCGGCTGATAATCATCCAGAAAACCAAACGGCCCATAATCAAAGGTCAGCCCGAGGAGCGACATGTTGTCAGTGTTCATTACCCCATGCGCAAAGCCCACCGTTTGCCAGCGAGCAATCATCCTGGCGGTACGGGCGACCACGTCCCGGAACCAGAGAACGTATTTATCAGCCTCATCCTGCAAATGCGCCCAATGGCGGCGAATAGCGTAGTCCGCGAGCTGACGAACCTTGTCCGTCTCACGACGATAGTAAAAGTGCTCAAAATGGCCAAAGCGCAGATGGCTTTGTGCGATACGCATCAGCATCGCCCCTTTTTCTACCGTTTCGCGCATAACCGGCGTGTCGCTGGTGACAATCGACAGCGCGCGCGTGGTGGGGATCCCCAGAGCATGCATGGCTTCAGATGCCAGGCATTCACGTATTGTTGAACGTAATACTGCGCGGCCATCGCCCATCCGAGAATAAGGGGTAAGACCTGCACCTTTCAGATGCCAGTCAACCGTCTCTCCGTTGGAAAGCTGTTGTTCGCCCAGCAGGATCCCCCTGCCGTCGCCCAGCTGTCCCGCCCAGACGCCAAACTGGTGTCCGCTATAGACCTGGGCAAGAGGTTGCATACCGGGCAGAAGCGTTTCGCCTCCCCAGACGCCCGCGCCCCCGGAAGGCTTAAACATCTCAGGCGGAACGGCCAGTTCATCGGCCAGCCGGTCGTTGTGCCAGATAAGACGTGAATTGTGTAACGGTGTGGGTTTGAGTGCGGTGTAAAAGCCAGGCAACTCGTCATGCCAGTGTGCAGTAAAAGACAGGGTCATAAGTCCTCCTGCTTTTAGTGTAGAGGGTTTGCCCGAACTTAAACACGGGCGAAAGACAGGGTTATCGCTACTGAACCAGCGTCGTGACATGCTCCGCCGGGACAGCGGGCCACAGCGTGCCCTGCATGGCGCCAAAATTGAAGGACAAGACGCGTTGCAGCAGACCGTGGTCGTCAATACCTGAGACGATCACCGACTGGCAGTGCGGCGTTATTTGCCAGAGGATAGCGCGCATAAAAGGTTCGAAAGAGAGCTCCGAAGCCCGCTGCTGGATGAAACCTTTATCGAGAATCACCCGTTTAAATAATCCATCATAGACAGCTTTGAGCGATGCCGCGCCTGCACCAAAGTTTGCGAGGACCAGCGGGAAATGGATCGCCATTCTCGCCAGTTGCAGATCATCCTTTCCGTTATTTAAACCTGGATAATTCTCATTAACAGTAAACTCAAGAAAAGGATACCGCTCAAGAATTGAAACAGCATTCCCATTACTTAATAAAAATTCAACAATAGCCGGTGTAATATTGATCCATGCAATTAACTGATGCTGAATAAAAAACAGTTTACATGTATCAAGCAATTGCAGTTTTTCGTTAAACAGCGCTAACTCTTCTGCCGCGGAAAGCCGGGGGATAACGAGCTCAGTGGGGATCCTCACATCGGTGCCGACGCCAGTAAAGTTAACCAGAACCTCTAAACCTTTAAGCTCGCCAGCACTATTACGTGCTGGCAAAAGCATCAGTTCAGACTGGTATGCATTATCTAGCGTAATCATCATTGCACTCGCCCCGCATTAAAGATGAGAGAGGACATCCTGGAGCAATTGCCGACACAATTCCACTGTCTTGATTTTAATAAGTTTAATTTCATTAGTTCCGTATTAATTTTCAGATTTATCCCTGAATCTAAAATAATCTTATCCTGGTTACAGAGTAATAGCCAGTTTTAGATAAAACAGACACATAAGGATGACGCTAATTTTAGGTAAATTTAACTTTAATCAGCTTATTCAAGAAAAACCGGCATGATTTAATAGTTACCCTGCCGGCAGTGAGACGTGTTCGGGCAGATTAAATACGTCGTGCCTGCCAGAAATTTTTACGCCAGTAAACATTATCCAGAGAAGAGCGCATCACCCCACGGCTTGTTGAGGCATGAATAAACTGGTTGTCCGTGTCATAAATGCCGACATGCAGGCCACTTTCTCCCGAACCGGTTTTGAAAAAGACCAGGTCTCCCGGCAGCAGGTCGTCTTTATCAATTTCAGTCCCAATTTCAGCCTGCTTGCGCGTTTCGCGCGGAAGCTGTAAATCAAACTTGTCACGAAACGTCATCAGCACAAAACCAGAGCAGTCCACCCCGCCGCGACTCATACCGCCGTAGCGATAAGGCGTCCCGCGCCAGTTGCTCAGCTGGTCGTTCAGACTGGCAATGACGGTGATAGAATCTGAAAGCCGCGGATTAGGCGGCGGTGCACGATGGCTGCTGCATCCCGCAAGAAAGAGTGCCGCCACCAGGATAAACCAGAATCGCATTTTCAGACGAATCCTCTGCTTTTATTGTTCTTTCGGTAATTTAGCGCGCAATTGTGTTAACAGGCAAGAAACGGTTACTCCTGCCCCGTAGAAATCAGCATCTTATGTCCCTCGATATCCAGCCTGCGGAACGACATGTTATAGGCACGTGCCAGATGTGGCGGCGTAAGAACCTGGTCCCGCGCGCCGCTGGCAATCATCCTGCCGCGCGACAGTAGCCACACCCGATGGGCATGGCGCAACGTATGGTTAAGGTCGTGGCTGCTCATCACCACGGCAATACCTTTCCGGCTCAACGCGCTTAACAGCGAATCCAGCGCCGCCTGCTGGGCGACATCCAGACCACTCATGGGTTCGTCCAGGAGCAACATCCGCCCGTGAGGGTTGCCTGCGGGGTGGATCTGCAGAATGACCGCCGCCAGACGCACTCGCTGCCATTCACCGCCGGAAAGCTGGCTGGCATGGCGGGGCAGTTTATCTTCCAGTCCTAACGCCGCCGCCACCTCCGTAAGCAGTGCCGTATTCTGTTTGTCGTGCAAATGCAGCATCAGATAATGCCAGACCGGCATCGCAAACGGCGGTACCTGCTGCTGCACCAGATAGCTGCGCCGGTGGGCCAGCGAGCCGGGAGACCAGTCAGCAAGAGGATGTTCCAGCAGTGTGATCTGCCCGGGCCCGGTGGTCAGCCCTGCCATCCGCGCCAGCAGCGTGCTTTTTCCCGCGCCGTTTGGCCCAACCAGATGCAGGATTTCCCCCGCATTGATAGCGCCGGTCATCGGCTCCAGACGCCCCTTCTCGGCGACGTCCGTGAGCTGCATCAGCAGTGACATTATTTTGCCAGCGCCAGCTTGATCGATTCCATGACAATCGGATCCTCAGGCGTCATATCCGGCGAGAAGCGCTGAACGACCTGGCCGTCGCGACCGATCAGGAATTTTTCGAAGTTCCACAGAATATCGTCCGGATAGAGCGGCGCGCGGCCTTTGCTGGCCATACGCTCGTAAAAACCACTGCCCTCAGGCGCAACGGCCTTCGGCGCGGCAGCAATCAGCTTCGCGTACAGCGGATGGCGATCTTCACCGTTAACATCAATTTTGCTGAACATCGGGAATGTTACGCCATAGGTGGTGCTGCAGAAGGTTTTGATCTCTTCTTCGCTGCCCGGCTCCTGGCCCAGGAACTGGTTGCACGGGAAGCCCAGCACGGTGAAACCGTCTTTCTCCCAGGCTTTCTGAATGTTCTCCAGCTGTTCGTACTGTGGCGTCAGGCCGCATTTGGACGCCACGTTGACGATAAGCAACACGTTGCCTTTGTAGCTTTCCAGCGTGGTTTTCTCGCCATCAATGGTCGTCACTTCGGTATTCAGGATATCAGTCTGCATAGCATTCCCTCAGGTTGTCTTACGGGTCGTTTTTTAACGTCCGGATTTTAATAGTAGCCAGATAAAGACTGGCGCGCCCAGCGTGGCGGTTACCACACCAATCGGTAACTCCGCGGCTGTCAGGGCAAGACGAGCGATGATATCAGCCACCAGCAGCGTGACGGCTCCGGCCACGGCCGAAGCCGGAAGCAAGGTTCGATGGTCCGTGAAGCCACACAGACGCAGCATATGCGGGATAACCAGCCCGATAAAACCAATCGCTCCCGCCAGCGCCACGCTCACGCCCACCAGCCAACCGATGGCAATGACCAGCACGTTACGCCAGAACGCCATCGGCATGCCGAGCTGACGGGCTGAGATCTCCCCCAGCGCGAGCATGTTCAGCGGCTGCGCCTGCAGGGCTGCCCATACAACCCCAGGCACCAGAAGTGCCATCAGCCAGCCCTGATGCCAGTCAACGCCACCAAAGCCGCCCATCATCCAGTACATCAGCTGACGCAAGTCAAAGGAGGTCGAGAAGTAAACCGCCCAGGTCATTAGCGCGCTGCAGATGATCCCCAGCGCAACCCCGGCAAGCAGCAGGCGGCTGGTCGACAAGTGCCGTCTGGCAAAGCGAAGCAGGATGATGGTGATCAGTAATGCGCCGAGAATGGCACTGAGGCTAATGCTCCATGCGGAGAGTTCTCCCCCGCCCAGCATTACCGCCGCAATCAGTCCGACGCCTGCACCGTTCGACACCCCGAGCAGCCCGGGTTCCGCCAGCGGGTTTTCAAACAGCGCCTGCATAACGGTACCTGACAGCGCCAGTGCAGCACCGACCAGCATCACCGCTACGGTGCGCGGCAGACGAATTTGCCAGACGAAGAGTTGCCCGTCAGGCCCCAGCCAGCGTTCGGGCCCAATCCAGCTGTCGCCCGCGCAGAGGCTGATACCCGCGGCGACAATCAGCAACAGCGCCAGCAATAGCAGGCGACGTCGGTCGGAACGGTGTTGGCGATGAGCATAATCAAGCATGAGCGTGGTTTTATTAGCGTGTGATGTCTTTGATTTTACGGTCGGTTTGCCAGAGAGCGCAAAGAAAAAAGGCCGCGTGGGCGGCCTTTTTGGTTAGTTCATATTACTCTGCTTTGGGCGTTGCGTTTTCGACACGGCTTTTTAACTTCTGGCCGGGTCTGAAGGTCACCACGCGGCGGGCTGTAATGGGAATATCTTCCCCCGTCTTCGGGTTACGGCCCGGACGTTGGTTTTTGTCTCGCAAATCAAAATTGCCAAAACCGGAGAGTTTTACCTGCTCACCATTTTCCAGAGCACGACGGATCTCTTCGAAAAACAGCTCTACCAGCTCTTTGGCATCCCGTTTGCTAAGCCCAAGCTTATCAAACAGATATTCTGACATTTCAGCTTTTGTAAGCGCCATAGGTTCAATCCCTCAATGATGCCTGGAATCGCTCTTTTAATGCCTCTACACATTTGGCGACGGTAGCGGCAATCTCCTCTTCTTCGAGTGTACGGCTGGTATCCTGAAGGATAAGGCTGATAGCGAGGCTCTTGAAACCTTCTGCTACGCCCTTGCCGCGGTACACGTCAAATAAGTTTACGCCAACTACCTGATTTACGCCAACTTTCTTACATTCGGCCAAAATATCTGCTGCGGGAACGTTTTCCGCGACCACAACCGCGATATCACGGCGGTTCGCCGGGAAGCGGGAGACGTCCTGCGCCTGAGGAATGACGCGGTCTGCAACCGGGCTCCACTCCAGCTCAAACACGATGGTACGGCCGTTCAGGTCCAGCTTACGCTCCAGCTCAGGATGAACAACACCAATGAAACCAATGCGTTTGCCGTCTAAATAGATCGCCGCACTCTGGCCCGGATGCAGGGCTGGAATCGCTTCTGCACGGAATTCAATTTCAGATAATTTACCGGTCAGATCCAGAATGGCTTCCAGATCGCCTTTCATATCGTAGAAATCAACCGTGCCTTTTGCCAGGTCCCAGTGCTCTTCATAACGGTTGCCGCTGATAGCACCAGCCAGCATGAGATCCTGACGGATGCCTAAATTTGCCTGATTATCCGGTACAAAGCGCAAACCGCTTTCGAAAATTCGCACGCGGTTTTGCTGGCGATTCTGGTTGTAAACGATAGTGCCCAGCAGCCCGGTCCACAGGGACAGACGCATTGCGGACATTTCGCTGGAGATTGGGCTTGGCAGGATCAACGCCTCCTCGCCCGGGTGGATCAGTTGCTGCAGCTTAGGATCAACAAAGCTGTAGGTGATCACTTCCTGGTAGCCTTTGTCGTTAAGCATGGTTTTCACACGCTTCAGGGACAGGTCAGCTTCACGATGGGTACCCATCACCAGACCGGCCTGAACGGGCTCGTCCGGGATGTTGTTGTAGCCGTATACGCGGGCCACTTCTTCCACCAGATCTTCTTCGATTTCCATGTCAAAACGCCAGGATGGCGCAACGGCTTTCCACTCGTCCTGACCTTCGGTCACTTCACAGCCCAGACGCGTCAGAATGTCGGTCACCTGGGCATCGGCAACATGATGACCAATCAGGCGATCGAGCTTGCTGCGGCGCAGGGTAATGGTTGCGCGTTTCGGCAGCGTCGCTTCGTGAGTGACATCGATAACCGGACCGGCTTCACCGCCGCAGATGTCGATCAGCAGGCGAGTCGCTCGCTCCATCGCTTTGTACTGCAGCGCAGGGTCAACGCCACGCTCGTAGCGGTGAGACGCATCGGTGTGCAGGCCATGACGGCGTGCGCGACCGGTGATAGAGAGCGGGCTGAAGAAGGCGCATTCCAGCAGGACGTTTTGCGTTTCGTCATTTACCCCAGAGTGTTCGCCACCGAAGATACCGCCCATCGCCAGCGCTTTGCTGTGGTCAGCAATCACCAGCGTATCCGCGTTCAGCTTCGCTTCGGTGCCGTCAAGCAGAACCAGGGTTTCGCCCTCTTTTGCCATACGGACAACAATACCGCCTTCGATACGATCTTTATCGAACGCATGCATTGGCTGACCCAGTTCCAGCAGAACGTAGTTGGTGACGTCAACCACCGCGTCGATAGAGCGAATGCCGCAGCGGCGCAGCTTCTCTTTCATCCACAGTGGTGTTGGCGCTTTCACGTTGATGCCTTTTACCACGCGGCCGAGGTAGCGTGGGCAAGCATCCGCGGCGTCAACCTGAATAGGCAGTACGTCACTGATGGTCGCTTCTACCGGTACGATCTCCGGCGCTTTCAGTTCGGTCTGGTTCAGCACGGCCACGTCGCGCGCCACGCCGATGATACCTAAGCAATCAGCGCGGTTTGGCGTAACGCTGATCTCGATGGTGTTGTCATCAAGCTTCAGGTATTCGCGGATATCGGTGCCAATTGGCGCATCCAGCGGAAGCTCAATGATGCCGTTGTGATCGTCGGAAATACCCAGCTCGGAGAAGGAGCACAGCATGCCTTCAGACGGCTCACCGCGCAGTTTAGCCGCTTTAATTTTGAAATCACCCGGCAGTACCGCACCCACGGTTGCCACGGCGACTTTCAGGCCCTGACGGCAGTTTGGCGCACCGCAAACGATGTCCAGCAGGCGGTCGCCGCCGACATTCACTTTTGTCACGCGCAGTTTGTCGGCGTTCGGATGCTGGCCGCACTCGACCACTTCACCGACCACGACGCCGGTGAAGGCACCGGAAACCGGCTCAACGCCGTCAACTTCCAGGCCCGCCATGGTGATCTGGTCAGACAGCGCGTCGCTGTCCAGCGTGGTATTGACCCATTCGCGTAACCACAGTTCACTGAATTTCATTGTTCTGTCCTGCCCTTATTTAAACTGTTTGAGGAAACGCAGATCGTTTTCGAAGAATGCACGTAAATCGGTCACACCGTAACGCAGCATGGTCAGACGCTCCATGCCCATACCGAAGGCAAAGCCGGAGTACACTTCCGGATCGATACCGACGTTGCGCAGTACATTTGGATGCACCATGCCGCAACCCAGCACTTCCAGCCATTTGCCGTTTTTGCCCATCACGTCAACTTCCGCAGACGGTTCAGTGAACGGGAAGTAGGATGGACGGAAACGAACCTGCAGGTCTTCCTCAAAGAAGTTGTTCAGGAAATCGTGCAGCGTGCCCTTCAGGTTGGTGAAGCTGATGTTTTTATCAACAATCAGACCTTCCATCTGGTGGAACATTGGGGTATGGGTCTGATCGTAATCGTTACGATAAACGCGACCCGGCGCGATGATGCGGATTGGCGGTTCCTGATCCTTCATGGTACGGATCTGTACGCCAGAGGTCTGGGTACGCAGCAGACGCGTGGCGTCAAACCAGAAAGTGTCGTGGTCAGCGCGTGCCGGATGATGGCCAGGAATATTCAGGGCATCGAAGTTGTGATAATCATCTTCAATTTCCGGGCCAGTCGCCACGGTAAAGCCGAGCTCACCGAAGAAACTTTCAATGCGATCGATGGTACGGGTAACCGGATGCAGCCCCCCGTTTTCGATACGGCGACCCGGCAGAGAAACGTCGATCGTCTCTGCGGCCAGGCGCGCATTCAGCACCGCGCTTTCCAGCTCGGCTTTACGTGCGTTCAGTGCCTGCTGCACCTGCTCTTTAGCTTCGTTAATCACCGCACCCGCTGCCGGGCGTTCTTCTGGCGGCAGTTCACGCAGGGTTGTCATTTGAAGGGTCAGGTGCCCTTTCTTCCCAAGATATTCGACGCGGACATTGTCTAACGCGGCAACATCTGAGGCCTGATTAATGGCGGCTGTTGCACTGGCAACCAGCTCTGCGAGATGTGACATGATTTTCCTCATTATGTCGGTGCAGACACCGATTTGGTGGAGTTATTCTCTCAAATTCAGATACAAAAAAAGCCTCCATCGGGAGGCTTATCTGGCGCTGTTTTTCGTTTCATCTTTCACGCGCTAGCCTCCTGGAGTCAGGTGCTAAAGTAAAAGAAGAAGCGGAAAATAGCAGCATTCATGCTTGCGTTACCTTGTTGGGTAAAAACCGTTGAGAACTTATTGAAAAGCCTGCACGGATAAATGTCAATCTTCTGATGGTGTTAAATGAAAAGAGGAGGCAAAGCCCCCTCTCTCAACTGGCTTATGCCAGTGCTGCTTTCGCTTTTTCGACCAGAGCGGTGAACGCTACTTTGTCGAATACTGCGATGTCAGCCAGGATCTTACGGTCGATTTCAACAGAGGCTTTTTTCAGGCCGTTGATGAATTTGCTGTAAGAAATACCGTTCTGACGTGCTGCTGCGTTGATACGCGCAATCCACAGTTGACGGAACTGACGCTTACGCTGACGACGGTCACGGTAAGCGTACTGACCTGCTTTGATAACAGCCTGGAAGGCAACGCGGTATACGCGTGAACGCGCACCGTAGTAGCCTTTAGCTTGTTTCAAAATTTTCTTGTGACGTGCACGTGCAATTACACCACGTTTTACGCGAGCCATGTGTGCTCTCCTGTATCTATTCTAAGTTAAAAAAGTTAAACGTTAACGACTTATGCGTACGGCAGGCACGCGATTACCAGGCCCAGATCGCCTTTAGAAACCATGGCTTTTGGACGCAGGTGACGTTTACGCTTGGTAGCTTTCTTAGTCAGAATGTGACGCAGGTTAGCGTGCTTGTGCTTAAAACCACCTTTACCGGTTTTTTTGAAGCGCTTAGCAGCACCGCGTACGGTCTTAATTTTTGGCATTTTAATAACTTCCACTTCGCATTGTTAAATAAACGAAACATAGGCGAACAAAACCTATGAAACCCGAAGGCTCCACAGATTTTGCTGCTTGAAGGCCTTACTGTTTCTTCTTAGGAGCGAGCACCATGATCATCTGGCGGCCTTCGATCTTCGTAGGGAAGGATTCGACTACTGCCAGTTCACTCAGATCTTCACGGACGCGGTTAAGCACTTCCATACCGATCTGTTGGTGGGCCATTTCACGACCGCGGAAACGCAGTGTGATCTTGGCCTTATCGCCATCTTCCAGAAAGCGAATCAGGCTGCGGAGTTTTACCTGATAATCGCCATCGTCGGTACCAGGACGGAATTTGATTTCCTTAACCTGGATAACTTTTTGCTTCTTCTTCTGTTCCTTAGAAGACTTACTCTTTTCATAAAGGAACTTGCCGTAGTCCATGATACGACAAACTGGCGGTTCGGCGTTAGGGCTGATTTCAACTAAATCTACTCCAGCTTCTTCAGCCTTTTCGATTGCTTCTCTCAGACTCACAATCCCCAGCTGCTCGCCTTCCAGACCTGTTAAGCGAACTTCCTGGGCGCGAATCTCGCCATTGATACGATTCGGACGTGCCGTTTGAACTCGTTTTCCGCCTTTAATACCTTATTCCTCCAGTTGTTGAAGACTGCGGCTGCGAATCTCTTGTTGCAGCTTCTCAATCACTTCACTTACGTCCAGGCTGCCCAGGTCTTTACCACGGCGGGTGCGAACGGCAACTTTGCCTGCTTCCACCTCTTTATCACCACAGACCAACATATACGGGACACGACGTAAAGTGTGCTCGCGGATTTTAAAGCCAATCTTCTCATTTCTCAAGTCTGCTTTTACGCGAATGCCCGCATTTTGTAGTTTCTGCGTCAATTCTTTAACGTAATCTGCCTGAGAATCGGTAATGTTCATCACCACTACCTGCACTGGCGCAAGCCAGGTTGGGAAGAAGCCCGCGAACTCTTCGGTCAGGATGCCGATGAAGCGCTCCAGTGAACCGAGGATTGCACGGTGAATCATAACCGGTACCTGACGTTCGTTGTCTTCGCCAACATAAGAGGCGCTTAAACGCTGCGGCAGGGAGAAGTCCAGCTGTACAGTACCGCACTGCCATGCGCGATCGAGGCAGTCATACAGGGTAAATTCAATTTTCGGACCGTAGAATGCGCCCTCGCCCAGCTGGTATTCGAACGGAATACCGTTCTCTTCCAGCGCCACGGCGAGATCCGCTTCTGCGCGATCCCATGTCTCATCGCTACCGATACGTTTTTCCGGACGCGTTGAGAGTTTGACCACGATCTTCTCGAAGCCAAAGGTGCTGTACATATCGTAGACCATACGAATACAGGCGTTAACTTCATCACGAACCTGATCTTCAGTACAGAAGATATGCGCATCATCCTGAGTAAAGCCACGAACACGCATCAGACCGTGCAGCGCACCTGATGGCTCGTTACGGTGGCAGCTACCGAACTCCGCCATACGCAGCGGCAGGTCACGGTAGGATTTCAGACCCTGGTTGAAGATCTGAACGTGGCCCGGGCAGTTCATTGGCTTAATGCAGTATTCACGGTTCTCGGATGAGGTGGTGAACATCGCATCTTTGTAGTTGTCCCAGTGGCCGGTTTTTTCCCACAGCACACGGTCCATCATGAACGGGCCTTTTACTTCCTGGTACTGGTACTCTTTCAGCTTGGAGCGTACGAACGTTTCCAGTTCACGGAAGATGGTCCAGCCGTCGTTATGCCAGAATACCATACCCGGCGCTTCTTCCTGCATGTGATACAGGTCAAGCTGTTTACCGATTTTACGGTGGTCACGCTTCGCCGCTTCTTCCAGGCGCTGCAGATAGGCGTTCAGGGCTTTTTTATCGGCCCATGCGGTACCATAAATACGCTGCAACATTTTGTTGTTGCTGTCGCCACGCCAGTAGGCGCCTGCGATCTTCATCAGTTTAAAGTGATGACAGAAACGCATATTCGGCACGTGCGGTCCACGGCACATGTCGATGTATTCTTCGTGATGGTACAAGCCTGGCTTGTCATCATGAGAGATGTTCTCGTCAAGAATAGAGACTTTATAGCTCTCGCCACGCTTGACGAAGGTTTCACGCGCTTCGTGCCAGCTGACTTTCTTCTTGATGACGTCATAGTTCGTTTCGGCGAGCTCGTGCATACGTTTTTCGAGCGCGTCGATATCTTCCTGGGTCAGGGTGTGGTCAAGGTCAACGTCATAGTAGAAACCGTTGTCGATAACCGGACCAATCGCCATTTTGGTGTTTGGCCACAGCTGCTTGATAGCATGACCTAACAGGTGCGCACAGGAGTGACGAATGATCTCCAGACCTTCTTCGTCTTTCGCGGTGATGATTGCAAGCGTCGCATCGTTTTCAATCAGATCGGACGCATCAACCAGCTCACCGTTCACACGGCCGGCGATGGTCGCTTTCGCGAGGCCAGGACCGATATCCAGGGCAACATCCATTGGGCTAACAGCGCGGTCGAAATGGCGTTGGCTGCCATCAGGAAGAGTAATTACAGGCATTTTATATCCTTATTTGCAGTGATGCCCCACACATAAGAGCATATACAAAGAAAATAATCGTGATTAAACAGTAGATTACGAAACATCTGACCAACAATCGTCAAATTGGTTCGTTATCCTGCACCTGCCGAATTCAGATAAATGCGGGTTTACGGCAAGGGACTTAATGTTAACACTAACAGCAAGGGGATTGCACCCTCTGCTGCCACAATGAAGGACTGGCATGTTGCAGATAGTTGCAGATTGCGTCTCTCTGGCACTCGCATTTCGCCGATGCTGAGCTAACTTTGAACAGGCCTTTAAAATCCACAGGTGCTTACCATGAACGTATCCAGTAGAACGGTAGTGATATTAAATATCCTGGCAGCAACCGGTTTATTGTTGATTCTCGCCGATCGATTCCACTGGTTCTGAGCTGAACCCCATACCGGCATAACCCGATTGCTTCCGGGAAGGGGCATATTTCGGCCCCGTTTGATAGACTATGCGTATCAACGGACAAGGATTAGGTTATGCCAACAAAACGATTTGCCGTAAAACACTGGAAAATGGTGCTGGTGCTGATTGCCATCTGCGGCGCGATGCTGCTACTTCGTTGGGCGGCAATGATTTGGGGTTAGAGAATCAGAAGGGACGTCTGGCAGAAATGAGAAACGGGCCGATATTTTCGGCCCGCCATGATTACATTCTATAACCCAGTGAAACGGTGGTTCTGCGATCGGTATGTTCAGGCGCGCTTGCTGGTGGTGAAGAGTTCCAGGTCACGTTGTAGGCCACTTTCAAACCGAAGTGTTCATTGATAGCCACGTTCAGGGCACTTTCAGAGTTCAGCGTTGTATCCTCGGCACCAAACACAGACACACCCTGAGTGAATTTGGTGTTATCGGTCATCTGCCATGCGTAGGTACCTGACGCATAACCCAGCGGCTGGGTTTCATCTTCGCCGTTGGTGTACTCGTCGTAGCGAACACCAGGACCGAATTCAAAACGGAAGCTGTGTACAGGCCCATTCAGGAACTGACGACCATAACCCGTCGTGAATACATCACGCTGGCGATAGCCATTATAACGGTCGGTTAACCAGCTTGCCTGACCGAATATGTAGTCATAGTCGGTCATGTTGTAACGGCTACGTCCACCTGCCGCATATTTCTCGGAAGAGCGTTCATCGTTAGCGGACGTGTTGCTGGCATTCCCCCACAGCGACCATGCTGTGGTATTACCGTACCAGGTCAGGGTGCTGTCCGCCGTCAGAGAAGAGCTTTTTGTGTTACCTGATTGCGCGAGATACCCGGCATTCAGATTACCTTCGAAGGGTTTTTTGGCAGTGGAGGGATCGTCCATGACAGTAAAAACGGTGTCATCGGCGGTTGCATTCAGTGATGCAAATACGCCACCCGCCAGCATCAGTGCTGCGGGTACTGTCTTCAAAAGCTTCATTTTATTTAAGGAGTCCGTACAACAAAAAAAGAGACCACCACGGTCTCGGAAACTTTCTTGAGGATCAATGACAAGGCGTCCAGAGAAAGGTAACAAATTATAAAAAGGCGCAAATAACATAGCAATATTTTCTTATTTCATTTTTTGAATAAGAACGATCCCAAAGCGCGTTTTATTTTATATATCTTTTATCACGCTTGTTTCAGCATTCATTTTTAAAATCATACTGTTATTTACATTGCCTTCCTGTCGATCGGTGCCAGGCTTAAAAGAACCCATACTAAAAGGAGGTTATGATGGCTTCTATTTATACGCTGACGCTCTCCCCTTCCCTCGACTCCGCGACTATCACCCCGCACATTTACCCTGAAGGTAAACTACGCTGTAGCGCCCCTGTGTTTGAGCCGGGCGGCGGCGGCATTAACGTGGCGCGCGCCATTACCCATCTTGGCGGTAAAGCCACCGCCATATTCCCTGCCGGGGGTGCCACGGGGGAACATCTTGTCTCTTTGCTGGCGGATGAACAGGTTGCCGTAGACACCGTAGCGGCCCAGGACTGGACCCGGCAGAATCTGCATGTCCACGTCGAATCCAGCGGGGAGCAGTATCGTTTCGTGATGCCGGGCGCCAGACTGAGCGATGATGAGTTTCGTCAACTGGAAGAGAAGGTACTGACCATTGAAAGCGGCTCACTGCTGGTTATCAGCGGTAGTCTGCCGCCAGGCGTCAAAACGGAAAAGCTGACGGCGCTGGTTAAGGCAGTGCTTCAGCGTGGTATCCGCTGCATCGTCGACAGCTCAGGTGAAGCCCTGCAGGCAGCGTTAGTCCCCGGGCATCTTGAACTCGTTAAACCTAACCAGAAAGAGCTTAGCGCGCTTGTGAATCGCGAACTTAACCAGCCTGATGACGTGCGCACCGCCGCAGAAGAACTGGTTCGCAGCGGCAAAGCGCACCGCGTGGTCGTCTCTCTCGGTCCTCAGGGGGCACTGGCTGTCGACAAGACGGGCTTTGTGCAGGTTGTGCCGCCGCCCATGAAAAGCCAGAGTACCGTGGGTGCGGGCGACAGCATGGTCGGCGCGATGGCGCTAAAACTGGCGCAGGGTGCTTCTCTTTTGGAAATGACGCGTTATGGCGTCGCGGCGGGGAGTGCCGCCACCATTAATCAGGGGACGCGGCTGTGTTCGCTTGCCGATACGCAGAAAATCGTCGATTACCTTTCAAAAGACTGACCTCTATTCCCCTTCCCAATCGAATGGGAATTTACCTTAAAGTCGCCAAATATGGCATATCAACTATGCTAAAAAAACTTTCAGAATAACAACGAGGTGAATTATGAGCAGTGGTGATATCACCCGCTATGTCGCAACCATCAATCTTCGTGAAGCGTCACTGACCGAGCTGAACGAGCTCAATAACGCCTTTACTCGCGCGAATTTTCTGCTCACGCTGACGGACGATGACGGCCATATTCATGATTTAGGCACGCTGACATTTGGTTTGATCGCTGCCCTGAGTGAAGAAGACGTTCACGCCCTGGCCGCCAGCCTGGTGGAAAGTGTGACCGACAAGCCCGCCGACATCACCGTGGAAACGTGGGAAAGCTGGCACAAAAAAGAACAATAAGTGCGCTGCATGAATTTAAACCGCTCAGGTGTGCGTTAGTTCGTATTTTTTTACCGCAATTATGCGCTAACTTTATGATCTGGCAGACAACATGGGAGAGTCAACATGTGGCAGGCTATCAGTCATCTTTTAAGTGAGCAACTGGGTGAAGGTGAAATTGAACTGCGTAACGAACTGCCAGGCGGAGAGATCCACGCCGCGTGGCATTTACGCTACGCAGGACGCGATCTTTTCGTGAAGTATGATGAGCGAGAACTGCTCCCGATATTCACCGCTGAAGCCGACCAGCTGGAACTGTTGTCTCGCAGTAAAACGGTGACAGTACCGCAGGTGCTGGCTCTGGGCAGCGACCGGGACTACAGTTTCCTGGTCATGGACTATCTCCCTCCCCGCCCGCTGGATGCCCATAACGCCTTCATTCTTGGACAACAGCTCGCGCGCCTGCACCAGTGGAGCGACCAGCCCCAGTTTGGGCTCGATTTTGACAACGACCTTTCCACTACCCCACAGCCCAACGCCTGGCAGCGTCGGTGGTCGACGTTTTTTGCCGAACAGCGCATCGGATGGCAGCTTGAACTGGCCGCCGAAAAAGGGCTGGAATTTGGCAATATTGATGCCATCGTTGAGCATGTACAACAGCGCCTGGCCTCCCATCAGCCGCAGGCATCTCTGCTGCACGGCGATTTATGGTCCGACAACTGCGCGCTGGGTCCCAACGGCCCCTATATCTTCGACCCGGCCTGCTACTGGGGTGACAGAGAGTGCGATCTGGCCATGCTGCCCCTGCATCCAGAGCAGCCCCCGCAAATATATGATGGCTATCAGTCAGTCTCCCCTCTGCCGTCCGATTTTCTCGAGCGCCAACCGGTGTATCAGCTTTATACGCTGATGAACCGCGCTATCCTTTTTGGCGGGCAGCATCTGGTCAACGCCCAGCGTGCGCTTGAACGCGTACTTGCGGCATAGGGACAAATCGGGTGGCCGTGCCGCCACCCTCATCTGTCAGAGAAAACCCAGCAGAGAGAAGAAGAAGTATCCCGCCACAATGATGATAATGGGGAGAATATAGAGCGGGAAAATTTGCAGGAAAATGGTGTGACGCGGTACCACAATGCGGGATTCAATCTGCTCCCGGCTCATTCCTTCCGGGCCTTTCGCCTGTTCCAGAATTAACTGATCCTCAACGCCTTCGCGCAGAAAACGGGTCTGGCGACTCATTCGCGCACCGGATGCCTGTAACGCCATGGCAATAAAAATCAACGCATAGATGACCCAGAACCCAATATTAAGCTGCTGGTGAAAATCCGGCGTTGGCGAGTTGAACCAGAAGACATTCAGGAACGGGGTGTTGAACCGCATCATCTCAATCATGACATGCGCAAAATCAAGCATGACGGCATTAATGCCTGGCTGTTTTTCGCTGTGATCGTACATAAATTTGAGCACAGAAATCAGCGTAGAGATGACGGCGGGAATAAAAATCACCCAGCCAGCAATACGTTTTAAGACAGCAATGCGTCCAGCTTGTTGATACGTCATCAGTTCCTCTTCATAAAGACGCGTTATTTGTGGCTAAGTCTACCTGCTGGACAGCATTTTCGCCCGATCTTTGAAAGCAATATGCTAAATTGCTAAGTGTGCTTAGCACTTATCGTCTGTCGAACACCCTGGATAAGGAGACGTTGTGATGTCGACACCGCGCCAGATACTTGCCGCTATTTTTGACATGGATGGATTACTGATTGATTCCGAGCCGTTGTGGGATCGCGCCGAGCTGGACGTGATGGCCAGCCTGGGCGTTGATATCAGCCGCCGTAATGAACTTCCCGACACGCTGGGCCTGCGCATTGATATGGTCGTAGACCTCTGGTACGCCCACCAGCCGTGGAGTGGCCCAGATCGCGACGAAGTCACCGCGCGCATTATCAGCCGCGCCATCGCGCTGGTGGAGGAGAACAAGCCGCTATTGCCTGGCGTGCGTGAAGCGGTCGCGTTGTGTAAGGCTCAGGGGCTGAAGGTGGGCCTGGCCTCCGCTTCACCGCTGCATATGCTGGAAAAAGTGCTCATTATGTTTGAGCTGCGCGACAGTTTTGACGCCCTGGCGTCAGCTGAAAAATTGCCCTACAGCAAACCGCACCCGCAGGTCTATATGGACTGTGCCGCTAAGCTGGGTCTTGATCCGCTTACCTGTGTCGCGCTGGAAGATTCCGTTAACGGCATGGTCGCGTCCAAAGCCGCACGTATGCGCTCCATTGTGGTTCCGGCAGAGGAAGGCCGCCACGATCCCCGTTTTGCCCTTGCCGATGTGAAGCTTAATTCGCTGACAGAACTCACGGCGCATCACCTTAAGGGCGGCTAACAACATGCTCCATTTGTGACAAACAGTTACACCGTCACCTCTTCCGCCTACTGTATAAAAACCCTATACTGTATGAATTGACAGTTTCGTGGGTTTTATCATGACGGCGGAAGGCCACCTCCTTTTTTCCATAGCGTGCGCAGTATTTGCCAAAAACGCTGAACTCACTCCCGTGCTCGCACAGGGGGACTGGTGGCATATTGTCCCTTCCGCCGTATTGACCTGTCTGCTGCCCGATATTGATCATCCCAAATCATTTCTTGGACAACGCCTGAAGTGGGTATCGAAACCCATCGCCCGCGCGTTCGGCCACCGGGGGTTTACGCACAGCCTGCTGGCCGTTTTTGGGCTGCTTACCCTTTTTTATTTAAAAGTGCCCGAAAGCTGGATCGTCCCTGCTGATGCCATTCAGGGGATGGTGCTCGGCTACTTAAGCCATATTCTTGCCGATATGCTGACGCCCGCTGGCGTTCCACTTCTCTGGCCGTGTCGCTGGCGCTTTCGTTTTCCCATCCTTGCGCCACAGAAAGGGAACCAGCTTGAGCGCGTATTGTGCATGGCGCTCTTCGCTTACGCCGTCTGGATGCCACAGACATTGCCCGAAAACAGTGCAGTGCGCTGGTCTTCGCAGATGATCAATTCGCTGCAATTTCAGTTCAATCGCTTTATTCATCACCAGATTGAACAGTAAACCAACAAAATCATTCCGTTTGTCATAAACCATTCCATTTGGATATAAGCGCGACATCACACTTCTGCTAACCTTCCGCCAACAGGATCGGGAAAAACCGATCCCATAATAAATCAGGAGAACGGGGATGAATTTTCCACTCATCGCGAACGTTGTTGTGTTCGTTGTATTGCTATTGCTTCTCGCGCAGACGCGCCACAAACAGTGGAGCCTGGCGAAAAAAGTGCTGGTTGGTCTGGCCATGGGTGTCGTATTTGGTCTGGCGTTGCAGGCGATTTATGGCTCCGATAATCCAGTTCTGAAAGACTCTATTCAGTGGTTCAACATTGTCGGCAACGGCTATGTCCAGCTGCTGCAGATGATCGTGATGCCGCTGGTGTTCGCCTCTATTCTGAGTGCCGTTGCCCGCCTGCATAACGCCACTCAACTGGGTAAAATCAGTTTTCTGACCATTGGTACCCTGCTGTTTACCACGCTGATCGCCGCGCTGGTGGGTGTGCTGGTAACCAACCTGTTTGGCCTGACGGCCGAAGGTCTGGTGCAGGGCACGGCTGAAACAGCACGCCTGACCGCGATTCAAACCAACTACGTGGGTAAAGTGGCCGATCTGACGGTTCCGCAGATGGTGCTCTCCTTCATTCCGAAGAACCCGTTTGCTGACCTGACCGGCGCCAGCCCAACGTCCATCATCAGCGTGGTGATCTTCGCGGCATTCCTCGGTGTGGCCGCACTGAAACTGCTGAAAGACGATGCGCCGAAAGGCGAGCGTGTGCTGACGGCGATTGATACCCTGCAAAGCTGGGTGATGAAGCTGGTGCGTCTGGTCATGCAGCTGACGCCATACGGCGTGCTGGCGCTGATGACCAAAGTGGTTGCGGGTTCTAACCTGCAGGACATCATTAAGCTGGGCAGTTTTGTCGTCGCCTCTTATCTGGGCCTGGGCATCATGTTCGTCGTACACGGTATCCTGCTGGGCGTGAACGGCGTCAGCCCGCTGAAATATTTCCGCAAAGTCTGGCCGGTACTGACCTTTGCCTTCACCAGCCGCTCCAGCGCCGCGTCTATTCCACTGAACGTTGAAGCGCAGACCCGTCGCCTGGGCGTGCCAGAATCTATCGCCAGCTTCTCTGCGTCCTTTGGTGCCACCATCGGCCAGAACGGCTGTGCGGGTCTCTACCCGGCGATGCTGGCGGTGATGGTTGCCCCGACCGTGGGTATCAACCCGCTGGATCCGGTCTGGATCGCCACGCTGGTCGGCATTGTGACCATCAGTTCCGCCGGTGTTGCCGGTGTTGGTGGCGGCGCGACCTTCGCTGCGCTGATTGTGCTGCCTGCACTGGGTCTGCCAGTAACGCTGGTCGCGCTGCTGATCTCCGTTGAACCGCTGATCGACATGGGTCGTACCGCGCTGAACGTGAGCGGCTCCATGACCGCCGGTACGCTGACCAGCCAGTGGCTGAAGCAGACCGACAAAGCCATTCTGGAAAGTGAAGACGACGCCGAACTGGCGCACCGGTAATTGCCGGGAAATAAAAAAACCGCCTGATGGCGGTTTTTTTATGGCTGTTATTCTTCAACCTCTTCATCCTGGCGGATTTGCACCGCCCATCGCTGGGCAGACTCCGGCACGGAAAACGTCGGCGATCGACGGAAATGCTCCCTCATCAGGACAAACGCCACATATTTACCACGAAGCTGCCAGACATCACGAAAACCCTCCACTTTCAGGGCATGGTCAGGCGGCGCGGGTTCCACGCGGGGCACATAGCTAATAACCTGGCGGTTTTGTTGACGAAGAGGTTTCATAAGCGACGGGTTCACTAAAGCAAATTCTTGAAGCAGGAAAATTCTATGATAGCCGATTCTGCTCCCTTCCGTCGCGCTCCGAATGGCTGAGAGGGCTCCTTTCGTTAATGGCGGCATGTGAAAACTCTTAGTTCGCGAGCTATCTCACGACATTGTTCTATCCTTAATAGGGTTTTTAGCAATGGATAAAGGAGAAGCGTGCAATGTCGAACAAAGATAATACACATCAATCACCGATTCATGGCACTGAAGAATCTCAACCGGGTATGGACTCTCTCGCCCCTGCTGACGGCTCTCACCGCCCCTCGCCAGGCCCTTCCGCCCCCGGCGAACAGCCTACCGCACCGGGAAGCATGAAATCGCCGGACACCGGGAACGAGAAGCTGAAATCGCTTGAGCCACACCGTAAAGGTGGTGAAGGTTTTGCACTCACGACCAATCAGGGCGTGCGCATTGCTGACGATCAAAACTCTCTTCGCGCCGGCTCGCGCGGCCCCACCCTGCTGGAAGACTTTATCCTGCGGGAAAAAATTACCCATTTCGACCACGAGCGAATTCCGGAACGTATCGTTCACGCGCGCGGCTCGGCTGCGCATGGCTACTTCCAGCCGTACAAGAGCCTGAAAGCGATCACCAAAGCAGATTTCCTCTCCGACCCGGATAAAATTACCCCGGTGTTTGTCCGATTCTCCACCGTACAGGGGGGCGCGGGTTCGGCAGACACGGTGCGTGATATTCGCGGTTTCGCCACCAAGTTTTATACCGAAGAGGGTATTTTTGATCTGGTGGGCAATAACACCCCGGTGTTTTTCATTCAGGATGCGCATAAATTTCCTGACTTTGTCCATGCGGTAAAACCGGAGCCCCACTGGGCCATACCGCAGGGACAAAGTGCGCACGACACCTTCTGGGACTATATCTCTCTGCAACCTGAAACGTTACACAACGTGATGTGGGCGATGTCTGACCGGGGTATTCCGCGCAGCTATCGCACGATGGAGGGGTTTGGTATTCACACCTTCCGTATGATTAACGCGGAAGGAAAAGCCACGTTCGTCCGGTTCCACTGGAAGCCGGTAGCGGGCAAAGCCTCGCTGGTGTGGGATGAGGCGCAGAAGCTGACCGGGCGCGATCCAGACTTCCATCGTCGTGAACTGTGGGAGTCCATTGAAGCCGGCGATTTCCCTGAATATGAACTGGGCCTGCAGCTCATTCCGGAAGAGGACGAATTTAAGTTTGATTTCGACCTTCTTGACCCGACCAAACTGATCCCCGAGGAGCTGGTGCCGGTTCAACTGGTGGGGAAAATGGTGCTCAACCGCAACCCGGATAATTTCTTTGCCGAGAACGAGCAGGCCGCGTTCCACCCGGGGCATATCGTGCCGGGACTGGATTTCACCAACGATCCGCTCTTACAGGGACGTTTGTTCTCGTACACCGATACGCAGATCAGCCGCCTTGGCGGGCCGAACTTCCACGAAATTCCAATTAACCGTCCGACCTGCCCGTACCACAATTTCCAGCGCGACGGGATGCATCGTCAGGACATTGATACCAATCCGGCTAACTACGAGCCTAACTCGATCAACGATAACTGGCCGCGCGAAACACCGCCAGGCCCGAAACGCGGAGGTTTTGAGTCGTACCAGGAGCGTATCGATGGCAACAAAATTCGCGAGCGCAGCCCTTCCTTCGGCGAGTATTACGCCCATCCTCGCCTGTTCTGGAACAGCCAGACGCCGATCGAGCAGCAGCACATCATCGGCGGCTTTAGCTTCGAGTTAAGTAAGGTGGTGCGCACCTACATCCGCGAGCGCGTGGTCGATCAGCTTGCGCACATTGATATTCAGCTCGCCCAGAGCGTGGCGGATAACCTGGGTATTACCCTGACCGACGAGCAGCGCAACCTTGCTCCGCCAAAAGAGGTCAACGGCGTGAAGAAAGATCCGTCGCTGAGTCTGTATGCGATGCCAGGTGGCTCAATTAAAGGCCGCGTGGTCGCCATCCTGCTGAACGATAAAACCCGGGCCAGTGACGTACTGGGCATTATGCAGGCGCTGAAAACCCAGGGCGTACACGCCAAACTGCTTTATTCCCGAATGGGTGAAGTGACGGCTGATGACGGTTCCGTGCTGCCGGTGGCTGCGACCTTTGCCGGGGCACCCTCGCTGACCGTCGATGCGGTGATTGTGCCGTGCGGGGATATTGCCAGCCTGTTGACCAACGGTGACGCCGTCTATTACCTGCTGGAAGCTTATAAGCACCTGAAACCGATCGCGTTGTCCGGCGATGCGCGTCAGTTTAAATCCCAGCTGAAGGTTGCCGAGCAAGGTGAGGACGGCATTGTCGAGGGCGATAACGTGGACGACGCCTTTATGACGAAGCTGTTTGACCTGCTCGCCGCGCACCGCGTCTGGTCACGCAGCAGCAAGATTGACCAGATCCCGGCGTAAAAAAAGCCCGGTGGCGGCTTCGCCTTACCGGGCCTACAAAATCTCAGGAAATGTAGGCCGGGTAAGCGCAGCGCCACCCGGCTTTTTTCCTCACAGATCCCCGAACGTCCCCAACCGATACCCACGTTCGGCAATCGCGTATTTCAGCGACGGCGACGTCAGCACATCCAGCTCCGCCAGGCGCGGCCAGCAGTACGCGCTCTTGCGCACGATATTATCGACAAATGCGGGGTGCGCCATGACCTCCAGTGACTTTTCTCCCCGGGCTGCAGAATCATCCAGCACCTTCAGGAACAGCGCTTCGTCGATCGCCTCGCCGTAAAACGCGCTGCTGAACCCTGCGGTGGTTGTCACCGCACTGTCCGGCAACCCTTGCACCTCACGATCCACGCGCATCGCTACGCCTTTGCGTTGAGCAAACGCCGCAACGATCGGGAAAATTGCCGGGATCATATGCACGTGGTGATGGCTGTCGATGTGTGTTGGCAGATCACCAAACAGATCAGCAAAGCGGTTGAACTGACAGTCCAGCTCGCGGGCAATATCTTCCAGCGGCAGAGCGTCCTGCTCCGCCTGTTCCCAAATCCATTTACCTAACTGTCCGTCACGGGTCAGACCCGGCATTGGCGTAAGCGGTATACCGAGCGTCAGCACAAAATGCATCCCGACGCCCAGCTCAGGCACGTCGCGGCTTAGCTGCGCCGCGTGTTCAACCGCTTCACCATTAACCAGTGCCGTAGTGGATGTCACAACCCCCCGGCGACAGGCTTCAATAATGCCGTAGTTCTGACCTTTCGAGAGGCCAAAATCATCAGCATTAACGATCAGCAGGTTTTCCATTGTGCGTCCTCTCAGTGGTGTTTGAACTTCAGCTTCTCGATCGTGGCGGCAAAGTTCGGCAACCATTTTTCATGCGCCAGGATCATCTCTGCTGCAAGCTGCTCCGCATCGCGGTCGGAATGCACCAGCGGGCTGAGGTTCAGTGCCAGAAGCACGTCATTCAGCTCGCCGCTCAGCGCCGCCTGACTTGCCGCCACTTCAAAGCCTTTAATGGTGTGGATCAGACCCATAACTTTGTCATCAAAATGAGTAATGCGCGGATGCGGTTTAGCGCCATCGCGTCCCAGAATGCAGGTCATCTCAACGGCCCAGTCAGCCGGGATATTGTCGATGTGGCCGTGGTGCGGCACGTTAACATAGTGTTCCGCTTGCTTGTCGTTGTAGATGGCGTTGATCACTTCACACGCCGCATCGGAATAATAGGCCCCGCCGCGCTGCTCAAGCTCTTTCGGCTTGACGTTCAGGTTCGGATCTTTATACAAGTCGAACAACTGCTTCTCAACTTTCTGAACGATTTGCGCCCGCGCGCCCCCCTTGTAATACTCGCCCATTTCGATGGCCAGCATCTCTTTCTGCTTGAAGTAATAAAGCAGGTAGGAGCACGGCAGCAGATTCAACGAGCGGATCAGCCCTTCGCTGAACGGCAGGTCAAAGATGTTTTTCACAGACGCAGCGGTCAGACGACCCGAGGCGACCCCGTCCAGCAGTTCAGCAAAACGCGGTGTTCCGTTCACGATGACATCTTTAATGAACACCATATGGTTCAAACCGAACAGATCGATAGAGAGATCGTCATTATCGGTCAGTTCCAGCACGTCACGGATAAACATTTTCATGCCGACTGGAATATTACAGACGCCAATAAAGCGCCTGAAACCGGTATGACGATAGACCGCTTCGGTCACCATCCCTGCCGGGTTAGTGAAGTTAATTACCCACGCGTCTGGACAGATTTCCTCCACGTCTTTAACGATGTCGAAAATAACCGGAATGGTACGCAGGCCTTTGAACAGGCCACCGGCACCGTTAGTTTCCTGACCGAGATAACCGTGGCTCAAGGGAATACGCTCGTCCAGTTCACGCGCTTTCAACTGGCCAACGCGCAGCTGGGTGGTCACGAAATCTGCATCTTTCAGCGCCAGTCGACGATCCAGCGTTTTATGCACGGTCAGAGGTACGCCCGCTTTCTCAACCATGCGTTGGCACAGATCGAAAATAATATTCAGCTTCTCCTGACCTTCCTCCACGTCCACCAGCCACAATTCGCTGACCGGTAATTCATGATAACGTTTCAGAAAACCTTCAAGTAATTCCGGGGTATAGCTGCTGCCGCCACCAATGGTTACGACTTTTAATTTCTTTTGCATAATATCTCCCTTTGCGTATCAGGTTAATCGCCTGCAAGGTATAGCGTACTCTTCCCGCTATTTGGGCAAGCCATTAAAGCAATATTCGTGGCGGATAAAACCGCCGAAAGTTAATTCATTACCGTCAAACTTTTGCGGTAACTGTTCGGGGTGAATGACGTTAATTTCTTAAACGTTTTAATAAACAGGCTGGGGCTACTGTATCCCGATTCGTAAGCAATATCGGTGACCGAGTAGTTAGTAATTTCCAGCTGTTTTTTGGCAAAGTTAATGCGAATGTCATTAATAATTTGCACAGGTGTTTTACGATAATACCGCTGCGTCGCGCGGGTCAGATATTCCTGGGATTTTCCCGACAGGGAAACCATATTCTCCAGTGCATTGTCACTGAACTGGGCTTTATCGTGCATCAGTTCAACAGTGCTGCGCAGCCACTGTGGAATATCATCCGTCACCTGCTGCTCTTCACGATGATGACGCAGCCGGTTCATCACATAGAAAGTCACCGTTTCAATAAACTCGTCAAATTCATTTTCACGGAAGTTAAGCGAGGCAATAACCGTTTCAATCCAGGTCATGAACTCGTTTTTCACGCGATAAACCTGAGACGCCACAAAGCAGAACGGTACCAGCGGCAGATAGTGCTTTTCAAAGAAGCGCCTGCTGACGCCGACATTCAGAATGCGGGTTGCACCGAATTCGTAAAAGCTCTGGTGATAGGACCCCATCGGCAGGAAGACAAAATCCCCTCGCTCAAGCAGGACGCGCTTACCGTTGATCTCCTGGTAGTAGCGGCCGGTCAGAACAATCGTGAACTCGTAGTAGTCATGCTGGTGCAGACCACTGGCGCTCTCCGTCTTGTTGTAGATAACCACGTGAAAATTTTTGCCATTAAACAGCTGCTGTTCAAGTGCGGTTTTAATTTCCATCGTGCTGACCTCCTTCTGCAACATCCGACTTAGTGCATTTTCTCGTGAAGCTCAATCAACTCCGCCACCAGCTCGCGCGCCAGCATGGAGGTCATCAGGTGATCCTGCGCGTGTACCAGCACCGGGCTGACCTTCATCTTCCCTTCACCCTGATCGCTTTCAATAAGCTTTGTCTGCACCAGGTGCGCTTCGTTCAGCGCGGTACGGGACTGCTCCATCATGGTTTTTGCGGCGGCAAAATCACCCTGCTTGGCCTGCTTCAGTGCGGCATACGCCAGGCTGCGGGCCTGCCCGGAGTTGATGATAAGCCCCATCACCACTTCTTCAAGATCGTTCTCTGCGGCGTCGTCTGCGACGATACTATCCAAATCTAACATGTTTAAGCTCCTTGTGGCTGACGCGGGTTTCCCCGCGTCGGTCAATCTTAGAATTTCAGTGAGAGGGCAATGTCCTCTTCGCTCTCTTCTTCATCAATGATGGTGGCAGCTTTGTTCGCAATCGCCACGAATGGCATGTAGAGCAGGGTCGCAATCCCGAGGTTGAATATCGCCAGCAGGAAGGCCGCGACGCTACCGTTGGTATTGAAGAACGCGCCCAGCCCCGCTGGCATGGTCCACGGTGCAATGTTGGTCACCGGCGGAATAATGCCCATGTAGTAAGCCGTCAGGGTGATGGCTGCCAGCAGTGGTTGAACCAGGATGAACGGAATGAACATGACCGGGTTCATGATGATTGGCAGGCCAAACAGAATCGGTTCGTTAATCTGGAAGATACCTGATGGCAGCGCCAGTTTGGCTACCTGACGATAGTCAGCACGACGAGAGACAATAAAGACCGCGATGATCAGACCCAAGGTCGCCCCGGTACCACCCAGGAAGATATAGGAGTCAAGCATCGGCTTCGCCCATACATGGAAGGTTTTACCTGCCGCCAGCGCCGCGTCAACGGAGCCGTACTGCTGGTAAAGTGCCACGTTTTCCAGTGCCCACGGGGTCATAATTCCGCTATCCAGCGCAGCCAGTGCCAGTGAACCATGTACGCCGAAGAACCACAGCAGAGAGGTGAAAATCACATACGCCCAACCGACCACACCACCCATCGACGCCAGCGGCGTGGAGATAGAATCCATGATGATCTGGTGGAAGTTCGTGCCCCAGTGAGAGAGCGCCCAGGCAATAATCCCCATAATGGAGAGAATAATAAAGCCCGGAATCAACGCGGAAAATGAACGAGAAACGGACGTCGGTACGCTATCCGGCAAGCGGATAACCCAGTTGCGACGAATAATAAAGGTGAACATTTCCGCCACCACCAGACCGATAACAATACCGGAGATGATGTTCGCCCCACCCAACCAGTTGGCGCCGACGGCATACGCCTCCCCTACGCTGTAAGGCGTGACGGTCATAAATGCAGCAACGGATAATAACCCGGCAGCCAGCGGATCCACTTTTCGCTCTTCTGCCAGTGCCATGCCAATAAAGAAAGGCGCCATCAGCGACATAATACCTAACGTACCGTTATATACGTTGCCGCCGATGGCTTTAAAACCATTAAGGGTTTCAATTGTGGAAGCGTCTAACCGAATGCCTAATGAATAAAAGAAGGAACCTTCACCAAAGCTCAGAAAAACGTTGTTAATTAAAACGAACATGGCCCCGGCCAGCGTCAACGGCATTAATTTAATAAAGCCGTTTTTAATGGCATTAACGTGAGGCTGCTTTCCTATTTTAACAGCAAAAGGAAGGAGTACCTTTTCAAGTGAAGCGATGACTTTACTCATAGGTAAATACCCTTAAATGCCGTAACTCGTGTTACGGCGTATTGTGTGTGAAATAACTCTTTGACGGGAAAAATAAAAATTAATTAGCAGCTTTTTTAATGGCTGCCACAGCAGCTTTCAGAACACCTAAACCATCAATCTTGCCATACAGCCCCGAGTCGATCACTTCGACCGGTTTGTTGGGTAGCAGTCGTTGTATTTCGGGCAACATATAGGCGATTTGCGGCCCCAGTAAAACAACATCGGCTTTCTGGCCTTTCTCGCCCGCCAGTGTTTCTGGAAACGCTTCAATCACCACAGGGACTTCATACTTTTCAGCCTGCGCACGCATCTTTGACACCAGCAGTGAGGTTGACATGCCCGCTGAGCAGAACAGGTAGATATGTTTCTTTTCCATCGTAATTTCCCTCTTGTAGGTCTACCTGCCATCGCGCTATCACTCGACTTGCTGTCCCGGCAGACAGGTAGTTTGCATACTGTTGTTTGTCGTTGGAGTGAGTATACGCAATGGTACAGACAGGGGATAATTCTGAACAGGTTGAAATTGTCTCTCATTGACCTGGCTTGTTGACTACCTTCACATTTCGGGCAAATAATTCGCGCAAAGAAATAAGATTTACGTATACACAAAAAAACCGGCCCATGGGCCGGTTCGTTAACATCTTCACACAAGCTGGGTTACTGAGCCTTTGGAGCCTGGGGATCGGTGTCGTATTCAGCACAGGTCTGATAACCGGAGTTAATAACATGACCAGTGTCATCCAGGGCGACAAAGTAGGTCTCTGCCTTACCATCACGTTGACCCAGGATATAGGTCTGGCAGGTCCCTTTCGCATGAATCATTGTCACTTCAGAAGAAGGTTTACCGGCGATCGCAGCGACCTGCGAACGGGTCATCCCTTTTTTAACGTCTTTAACCACGGGCTGTGTAAACTGATCCTTGGTGCGATCGTAAGCCGTACACCCTGCCAGCATCGTCAGTACTGCCGCTGCGCTAAGAATTCCTGCTACGTTCTTGTTCATATTCCGTCCTCTTGTTTATCAGCGTGTTATCTAAGCATGGAATAAAAAGTACTATTGTTCAACTTTGTGAATTACGCCAGACGAATTTCGGAAAATTCTAATAAAACAACGATAACCTGCTAAATCGGCGCAAATTAGCGCACTCGAAACTGTGATCCTTGTCGTTTCTCGCCCAAAGGGTTAGTTTTAACAGTTAACACATTCTGTTTATGTTCTGCATATGGAGGGCGTGATGGCTCTGCAACACGAGATTATTCAGGCACTGGGCGCGAAGCCCGCGGTAGATGCACATGAAGAGATCCGCCGTAGCGTGGATTTTTTAAAATCGTACTTAAGAAAGAACGCTTTCCTGAAATCCCTGGTGCTGGGCATCAGCGGCGGGCAGGACTCCACCCTGACCGGTAAACTCTGTCAGATGGCGATTTCAGAGCTTCGCGAAGAAACGGGCGATGAGAAATTGCAGTTTATCGCCGTGCGTCTTCCCTATGGCGTGCAGGCCGATGAACAGGATTGCCAGGATGCCATCGCGTTCATCCAGCCCGATCGCGTACTCACCGTTAATATTAAAGGGGCGGTGCTGGCAAGCGAGCAGGCACTGCGCGAAGCGGGCATTGAGCTGAGCGATTTTGTTCGCGGCAACGAGAAAGCTCGCGAGCGTATGAAAGCCCAGTACAGCATCGCCGGAATGACCAAAGGCGTGGTTGTCGGCACCGACCATGCGGCAGAAGCCATCACCGGTTTCTTCACCAAATATGGCGATGGCGGCACCGACATTAACCCGATTTTCCGTCTGAACAAGCGTCAGGGTAAACAGCTGCTTGCCGCGCTGGGCTGTCCTGAGCACTTGTATAAAAAGGCACCGACGGCGGATCTGGAAGACGATCGCCCTTCCCTGCCGGATGAAGCGGCCCTTGGCGTCACCTATGACAATATTGATGATTATCTGGAAGGCAAACAGCTGGATGAAGGTACCGCGAAGATCATTGAAAGCTGGTATCTGAAAACCGAACACAAGCGCCACACGCCGATTACGGTGTTTGACGACTTCTGGAAATAAAAGCAAAACGGCAACCCCGTTGCCGTTTTTAGTGTTTGCGCCCTCTCCCGTGGGAGAGGGTTGGGGTGAGGGCAACAGACCGCACGATGTGGCCGGGTAAGGCGTAGCCGCCACCCGGCTCTTTTTTAACCACAGCGCACCTGCTACACTGTATACCTGAACAGTATACGGAGTAATATGTGAGCAGGCGTCAATCCGCCCCGCGTCTTGAGTTTGAAGCGGCGGCTATCTACGAATATCCCGAGCACCTTCGCCCCTGGCTTGAGGCGCTGCCAAAACAGCCTGGCGTGTACATTTTTCACGGTGAAAGCGACACCTTGCCGCTTTATATCGGCAAAAGCGTCAATATTCGCAGCCGGGTGTTATCCCACCTGCGTACCCCGGATGAGGCCGCCATGCTGCGCCAGTCGCGGCGCATCACCTGGTTTCAGACGGCGGGAGAAATGGGTGCGCTGTTGCTGGAGGCCCGGCTGATAAAAGAGCAACAACCGCTCTTTAATAAGCGCCTGCGCCGCAACCGTCAGCTTTGTTCCCTGCAGATCAGCGACGGTAAGCCGCAGGTGGTTTACGCCCGCGACGTCGATTTTTCTCATGCGCCAAACCTTTTTGGATTATTTGCCAACAAACGCGCGGCCCTTCAGGCTCTGCAAACACTGGCCGACGAGCTACAGCTTTGCTACAGCCTTTTAGGTTTAGAAGGCACCACGCGTGGCCGCGCCTGTTTTCGCTCCGCGCTGAAGCGCTGCGCAGGCGCCTGCTGCGGCAAAGAGAGCGTTGAGGCGCATCACGCACGCCTCCTGAGCGGTCTTGCGGCCATCAGCATCAACTGCTGGCCGTGGGAGGGCGCCGTGGCGCTAAAAGAAGTGGGTGAAACGATGACGCAGTATCACATCGTCAATAACTGGCTCTGGCTGGGGGCTGTCGATGATTTAAGCGACGCGGCAACCCTGTTACGCACCCCCGCCGGGTTCGATCAGGATGGCTATAAAATCCTCTGCAAGCCCGTTTTAACCGGCAAGTTTGAGGTCATTATGCTCAGTGACCCGGCAGCCAGTTAATTTCACTGAACAGCAGGGTACCCTGAGACTCCAGCAAACGCAGAGTATGGGTCCCCTCCTCCCAGCTGGCGCCCTGATCGGCCGTCAGCAGTTTATCACCCAGCTGCCACGCCCCGCTTAGCACAAACACCACGCCGCCACGCGAGCCAAACGTAGTAAAGGTACGGTCGGCAACGCGCACTTTCGCCTTGCAGCAGTCACGCCGGGTCATGATGTTGAAGTCCATCGCCATCCTGCCATCGGAAAGCAATGCCTTTACCGGCAAATCGCCGGCAAAATGGTAAGGTTGATGCGGTTTAAGAGTATGGCGGAACGCCTGTCCGGCATCCAGCGTCACCTCCCCGCCCTCCAGCAAGGTAATGACCCGGTCAACTCCGGGAAAAGCGGAGAATTCGCCGTTGCTGGCGATCGTCGCAATACTGGCTCGCCAGCAAAAATCGCGCGTTGCGGGAGGGATACAACAAATTTCTCGCGTTTCGCCAGCACCATTACGCCAGAGGCTGACCGGCATTTTACGGATATCAAAGAACTCCATCACCACTCCTGAATGGCACAACCCGTGCCAGGGCAAGGATATCGCTACCCTTGCAGTCTTGTTTGTTATCGTTAGGTATTCACAGACACAGTATCGGCAGCAAAGCGGGCAGGCCTTAGCGGAACGTCAATAAAATTGCTAACGCCATGACTCTACAAACATTCTCTGAAGCGACTACAGGAGAATACCGCGCTGGCAGCGGCAGACAAGAGGGCAGGAAAGAAAAACCGCCGGTCCTGTCCACAGCGGTTGCGCTTTTGTGGACAGGATCCCGGCGGTCTTAAGATGTTGAACCAATTATTCGGTCGGTGCTGGCATTTTACCTTCCATCGCCGGACGTTCTGTCAGACGCTTCTCAAAATTGGCATTAAACTGTTTTTTCTGTTCCGGGGTCAGAATGTTGTAGATCTTGTTCTGGGTTTCCATGTGGGCCAGCATGCGGGCTTTATGCTGCTCGGCCATTTTGTCGATCTGCGCTTCGGCTTTCGCCTTATCGAAGGTGTCGCTGGCAATGATGTCATGCATTGCGCGGCGCTCTTCCAGCGGAGGACGCTTCATCTGGTCGCGCTGGCTTTTCATGATGTCGCGGATCTGCTGCTTCTGCGCATCCGTCAGGTTGAGCCCCTTAAACATCATCATCTCGTTGTGCATACCCGGGCCTTTATGATGCATCATCATTTTGCCTTCGGCCGGTGCGGCAGTCGTGGTTGCGGTATCTGCGGCGAACGCCATGCTGGTAGCGCCCAGAGCCAGGGTAGAAGCAACAAACAGTGCAGTAAACTTACGCATAATTTATTTCCTTTCTTTCAGTTATTCTTCGGCGCTATGCCGTGTTGACGAGATTAACTTTACGGGGTTTATCGTCAATTAGTCAGAGCAACAGTAAAACAATGAAAGTGTAAAAAACAATTTTTCGCCAAATGTGGAGGAAATAAGGATAAAGCGTGGAGAGTTGCAACAAAAAATATTCAAAACGATGAATTTAAAGCAATTTCTAAAAAGTATAGCGAAGTGAAGATGAATAATAAAGCAATTCACCAGGAATATTCCGCAAAACAAGGACCAGCGCTTTAAACGTTAAGAAACGTTTTTACTTTCCCCTCCCGGATGATGAGAGGGGAAAGGTTCATGATATTTTTTCCAGCATCAGACCGGCTCGCAGGCCAAACGCGACGGTAGGGTTAGGGAACAACACATATTCCGTTGTTTTCTGCACTTCGTAACGTTCTTCACCATCTTCCGCCAGCAGCGCTCCTTTGCGAAACGGCGTGAAGTTCAGGGTGTGCGCGGCCATATGAAGCTGGAAAGCATCGCTGCGGCGGGTGATCTGCTGTACGACGCGATACCGCTCAACGGGCTGATGCTCATGGTCGGGAGCCTCTCCCCCGAGCAGAGCCCGCAGCGCGAGATGCGTGGGAGCAAAACGCGTCAGATCGTTCTCACCGAAAGGAAGCGCTTTTCCCAGTTCCAGCGTACAGGCCAGGGCAGCAAAATGTTCGCAGGTAAAATGGGTAAACGTTCCGCCCGGCGACTGATGAAAGACCAGCGCCTCCAGCCCGGCGTCCCCCAGCCAGCGTAGAAACGCTTCATCCCAGGGCTGATTCCGCTGCGGTAACACGCCAAAGCGCACATGGTAAGACGCGCGGATCGCGGTATGGAGATCAAGATGCCAGCGCACTGGCCCCGCCGTGGAGAAAAACGCGGTCACGACATTCTCAAGCCACGCGGCCCTTGCCGTTTCTTCACTTTGCGGAAACTGCGACCAGCGACCGCCAAACATGCGGTTAATGTCACTCACCAGGTAGCGTTTGTTTTGCGCCAGCGCAGGCGGATTGCCCAGCACCACCAGTACGCGACACGTAAGGGTGATATCTCCGCGATATAACGCACGCAGTAGCAAATCGACAATCTCAACGGGCGCCGTTTCATTGCCGTGAATGCCCGTTGAGAGCAGCAGCGACAGCTCGCTGTCGGTAGTCGGCGTCAGCTCAAGCACCCCGCGCCCCAGCCACCGCCAGCGGAATGAGGGGCCGTCCCCTTCTTTCTGTTCCGGCGTTTCATCGGCCAGGGTCAGCGCCAGTAAATTTTCCATACCCACTCCTTTAGCGCTGGAACGGATAAACCGATCCTAGTTGCAGGATTGATGTCAACGCGTCCAGCGCCTCGCGCCCTTCACGCAGAAGCTGCGGGTCAATCAGATCCGCCTGCGTTAACCGGTCGCGATAGTAGCGATCCACCCAGCCATTAAGGGTGGTAAACAGCGCTTCGTTCATCATGACTGCCGGGTTAACGGCCTGCATTTCATTCGGCGTTAATACCACGCGCAGACGCAGGCAGGCAGGACCGCCGCCGTTAGCCATGCTTTCACGCAGATCAAACACGCGCAGTTCGTCAATGGGGTTATCGGCCTTAACCAGTTGCGTCAGGTATTGCCAGACGCCTTTATGATCCTGTGACTCCTGCGGTAGCACCAGCATCATGCTGCCGTCATCGCGGCTCAGCAGCTGGCTGTTGAACAGATACGTTTCAACCGCGTCCTGCACGCTGACGGCCTGCGTGGGCACCTGAATGGGCATAAAGCCGGGTACGCGTTCGCGCAGTGTCGCGAGCAGTTTCTCCTGATGCGCAAACGCCTGCTCATGGCAGAACAGCACCTGACGGTTGGAAACGGCAATCACGTCGTTATGGAACACGCCCTGGTCAATCACCTGCGGGTTCTGCTGGGCAAAAATCACCTGTGAAGGATTGACCTGGTTCAGGCGAGCGACCGCCTGGCTGGCGGCCAGCGTCTGGCGGGCAGGATAGCGAACGGGGGCAGAATGACCGCCCTCCTCGCGCCCGTAGATAAACACCTGTACGCCAGGCTCGCCATAGTCGCCTCCGAGACGGTTATGGTTGGCCGCGCCTTCGTCGCCGAACATCGCCACCTGCGGCAGAGCCTGATGCACCTCAAAATGGGCGTCATGGTTGAAAATAGCGCGCAGCACGCGCTCGGTGGTTTCCGCTTCGGTGGCGCGGTGGAATTTGTTGTTCAGGTTAGCCACCGTCAGATGGACTTTGCCATCCAGCGTATCGGCTGACGGTGCGACGGTCGCCGCGTTCGCCACCCACATAGAGGAGGCGGAGCTCGCCGCCGAGAGCAGATGTGGCGTTTGCGTGCCCGCTTTTTCGACCACCTGCTCATCACTCCCGGTAAAGCCGAGCTGGCGCAGCACCGCCACGTTCGGCCGTTCCTGCGGCGGGATCACCGCCTGTGGAAACCCGGCATCTGCCAGCGCTTTCATTTTCTGCAGGCCCTGCTTCGCCGCCAGTTTCGGGTTGGAGACCTGAAACTGATGCTTCGTCGAGGCTTCATTACCAAAGGAGAGACCGGCATAGTGGTGGGTCAGCCCCACCAGCCCGTCAAAGTTGACTTCACGCGCTTTCATGACGATCCCCTTCGCTAAAATCCAGCCCCGGACTGAGCGTCTCCGGCAGCGTCAGCGCCGGGGTTTCCAGGCTCGCCATCGGCCATGCACAGTAATCCGCGGCATACCACGCGCTGGCGCGATGGTTACCCGACGCACCCACGCCGCCGAATGGCGCGGTGCTCGCCGCACCGGTCAGCGGTTTATTCCAGTTTACAATCCCGGCGCGCGCTTCCAGCAGCAGTTGATCAAACTTCTCGCGATGCGGCGAAATGAGTCCGCTCGACAGGCCATAGCGGGTGTTGTTTGCCATCGCAATCGCCGCATCAAAATCGTCGTAACGCCAGACGCACAGCAGCGGGCCAAAGACCTCTTCATCCGGCACGTTGCTCGCGCCGCTCATCTCAACAATACCCGGCGTCAGCAGCGAGGTTCCCGGCTGTACCTGCCTGGGTTCCAGCAGGGTTTTCGCGCCGCGCGCAACGTGGTTTTGCCAGGCGTTAAGCACATTCAGCGCGGCCTGTTCGGAAATCAGTCCACCCATAAACGGCTGCGGATCGGCATCCCACGCGGCGGGGACCAGACGTGCGCTCACGTCGACCAGGCGTTTCAGGAAGGCATCCCCTTGTGCGCCTCGTTTCACCAGCAGGCGGCGGGCACAGGTGCAACGCTGTCCGGCGGTGATAAAGGCGGACTGGATCGTCAGGTGCACCGCGGCGTCAATATCATCGGGGTCTTCAACAATCAGCGGGTTGTTGCCCCCCATCTCCAGCGCCAGAATTTTTTCCGGCTGTCCCGCCAGCTGGCGATGCAGCTGATAGCCCGTTCCGGCGCTGCCGGTGAACAGCAGACCGTCAATATCGCTCAGCGCACTGAGCGCCTGACCGGTTTCACGACCGCCCTGCACCAGGTTCAGCACGCCCGGCGGCAACCCGGCCTGTTCCCACAGCTTCACCACCGCCTCGCCGGTTAAGGGGGTTAACTCGCTCGGCTTGAAAATAACGGCATTGCCCGCCAGCAGTGCGGGAACAATATGGCCGTTCGGCAGATGTCCCGGGAAGTTGTACGGGCCAAATACCGCCAGCACGCCGTGCGGACGATGGCGCAGCGTCGCCGCGCCGTCCGGCATCTCGGTGTGTTGCTCGCCGGTGCGGGTATGGTATGCCTTCACCGAAATGGCGATTTTGTTGATCATCGCCGTCACTTCCGTTGCCGCTTCCCATCGTGGCTTACTGGTTTCGGAAGCAATAATGCGCGTGAGCTCAGCTTTGTTCGCCTCCAGCAGCCCGGCAAACGTTTCAATAATGGCCTGGCGCGTGGCGAAAGGCTGTTTGGCCCACGCCGGAAACGCACGACGCGCGGCATGACAGGCTTGTTCCACCTGGCTGGGGCTGGCGTCATTTCCCTTCCAGAGCACCTCATTACCTACCGGATTGGTCTTTACGCGCAGCTCGCCTTCGCCCATTACCCAGTCACCGTTAATCCATAATGTCATGCTGTTTTCTCCTCAGGGCAGAGACGCACCAGACGAACCGTATCGCCGGCGTTACATTTCAGGGCATCCAGTTCTGCAGCCGTCAGCACCAGACGTTCACATTTCGGGTTAGTCCGCACCAGCATGGCGCGGAAGTGGGTGTAATTTTCGTTCGCCACCAGACATGCCGGCCAGTCGCCTGGCGCGGGCTGACCTTCAGAGACCTCTACCAGGCGGCTTTTACGGATCGCGCGAACGCGGTCGATATCGCACTCAAGCGTCGGTCCGCCGTCAAAGATGTCGACATAGTTACGGTAGCGGAAGCCCTCTTTCTCCAGCACTGCGCGAGCTGGCGCGGTTTGCGGATGCACTTCGCCGATCACCGCCTGCGCTTCCGGGCTAAGGAAATGGGTATAGATAGGATGCTTCGGCATCAGCTCGGCAATAAAGGCTTTCTGGCCGGTGCCGCAGAGATAGTCTGCACGGCTGAACTCCATAGAGAAGAAGCGCTCGCCCAGACTCTCCCAGAACGGCGAGTAGCCGGTGTCATCGATCACGCCGCGCATCTCGGCGACCACCTTTTCGTTAAAGCGATCGCGGAAGGCAGCCATAAACATAAAGCGCGATTTGGAGAGCAGATAACCGTTGCCCTCTTTGCGCCACGCCGGGTCGAGGAACAGCGTGCAGAGTTCGCTGGCACCCGTGTGGTCATTACAGAGAAACAGCGTCGGCAGCGCGTTATAGACGTTCAGCTCTTTCGACGCGTGAACCATAGTGCCGACGCGGTAGTTATACCACGGGTCGTTAAGGCCGACGGCCACTTCAATGGCGCAGATCCCGGCCACCGTCCCCGTCTCGGTATCTTCCAGCACGAACACGTAGCCCTGTTCGCTTTTTGGCAACGTCCCCTGCCAGGTTTGCAGGGCGCGCTCAATGCGCGCCGACAGCGTTTTTTCATCGGCAGGAAGCGAGGTCAGCCCGCCTCCCGTCTTACCGGCAAGCTGCATGAGCCCGGCGATATCGCCGCGCTCAACGGGACGGATGACCATCATGATGACACCCCGGACTTCACTTTTTCACACGCCAGTGCAAATCGATCCAGACCGGTTTGCACCTCTTCCTCGCTGACAATCAGCGCGGGAGCAAAACGCACCACGTTGGCACCGGCAATCAGCACCATCACGCCCATTTTTGCCGCTTCCTGTGAAATAAGTTTAGCTTTTCCGGCAAACTCAGGGGTGAGCTCGCAGCCAATTAACAGCCCCAGGCCGCGAATTTCTTTGAACAGTCCGGTCTTGCCATTGATGGCGTTCAGGCGTTCAACAAACCAGTCGTGACGCTGCTTAACGCCCTTCAGCACCTCAGGGGTGTTAATGATGTCGAGAACCTGTCCGGCCACAGCGGTCGCCAGCGGGTTACCGCCGTAGGTGGTGCCATGGGTGCCCACGGTCATCACGCTGGCGAATTTATCGGTCGTCAACGTGGCCCCAATCGGGAAGCCGCCGCCCAGCGCTTTGGCGGTTGAGAGAATATCCGGCGTCACGCCGTAGTGCATATACGCATACAGCTCGCCGGTGCGGCCGACGCCGGTCTGTACTTCGTCGAAAATCAGCAGCGCATTATGGCGATCGCACAATTCGCGCAGCCCCTGAAGGAATGCTTTTTGCGCCGGAAGCACGCCGCCCTCGCCCTGCATCGGTTCGACGATCACCGCGCAGGTGGTGTCGTTAATCAGCTCGCTGGCAGACTGCAGATCGTTATAGATGCCGTGGCGAATATCCGGCGGCAGCGGTGCGAAATCCTGCGAATAAGAGGGCTGACCGCCCGCGCTCACGGTAAACAGCGTGCGTCCGTGGAAGGCATTTTTAAATGCCACAATCCCGCTCTTGTGGGTACCGAACTTGTCGTGGGCATATTTACGTGCCAGCTTCAGCGCCGCTTCGTTGGCTTCCGCCCCGGAGTTACAGAAAAAGACTTTTTCGGCAAATGTCGCGTCAATCAGCTTTTTCGCCAGACGAAGCGCAGGCTCGTTGGTAAAACCGTTACCGGTATGCCAGAACTTCGCGGCCTGATCGTTCAGCGCCTGACGCAGCGCCGGATGCGCATGACCCAGCGCATTCACCGCAATCCCCCCGGCAAAGTCGATGTACTCTTTCCCCTGCTGATCCCACAGGCGTGAGCCTTCCCCGCGAACCGGAATAAACGCCGCCGGCGCGTATACCGGCATCATCCATTCATCGAAATTTTCACGCGTAATTGACAGAGACATAGCGACCTCATCCGGTAAATAAAAGGTTATTTGAATGTTAAATAATTGAGTGTTTGCACTGTGAATGTAGATTGCAGCCTTCGTGCCAGCCAGCGATAAAAATGCATAAACGGGTTGAGGCAACAGAATATCAATGAGTTATGACATGGAGTTATTCACTGTTACTGCATAAAAAGTGAATATTTTTACGATAAGCGGCGCTTTGCCGCATGAAAATAAGAAAGAGTATGCAAAGGCAAAATATAATTCTGGAATTGTGATCGCTCGCGAAATTTCCCGGCCATTTACGCCCTGTCCGGGGGCAAAACGCGTCAGGATGGTGCAAATATTGCACCACCGGCATTATCTGTCGCAGTTATTGGTCGAACCCGGTAACAGTTGATGCAAATTCTGCTACCATCCATGCACTATTCACCTTGCACTGGCAGCGACTATGAAATTTGTCTCTTTTAATATCAACGGCCTGCGCGCCCGTCCTCATCAACTGGAAGCCATTGTTGAGCAACATCAGCCCGATGTTATCGGCCTGCAGGAGACCAAGGTTCACGACGACATGTTCCCCCTCGAAGAGGTCGCGAAACTGGGTTACAACGTCTTCTACCACGGTCAGAAAGGTCACTATGGCGTCGCGCTGCTCACCAAAGAAACCCCGGTTTCCGTGCGTCGCGGCTTCCCCGGGGACAATGAAGAAGCGCAGCGCCGTATCATCATGGCGGAAGTGCCCTCTGCACTTGGCAATATCACGGTCATTAACGGCTATTTCCCACAGGGTGAGAGCCGTGATCACGAGACAAAATTCCCCGCCAAAGCGAAGTTTTATCAGGATCTGCAGAACTACCTGACAACCGAACTGAAAAAAGAGAATCCGGTGCTGATCATGGGCGACATGAATATCAGCCCGACGGATCGGGATATCGGCATAGGCGAAGAGAACCGCAAGCGCTGGCTACGTACCGGCAAATGTTCCTTCCTGCCGGAAGAGCGCGAGTGGATGGAACGCCTGCTGGGCTGGGGCCTGGTGGATACCTTCCGCCATGCGAACCCTGAAACCCAGGATCGCTTCTCGTGGTTTGACTACCGCTCAAAAGGCTTTGACGACAACCGTGGCCTGCGTATCGACCTGCTGCTGGCCAGCTCGCCGCTGGCTGAGCGCTGCATCGAAACCGGGATCGACTACGATATCCGCAGCATGGAAAAGCCATCGGACCATGCGCCGGTGTGGGCTAAATTCAAGCTCTGATCGCGCGTGAACAGTCGAAAACTACTCTTCCTGTGCGCCCTTCTGGGCGCATTTATTCTGACGTTTGTCATGTTGCCACCGGGCACGCTCTCTCTGGAAGGGATTAAAACTCACCAGCAGACGTTACTTTCCCATGTCGACCGCGCGCCGCTGCAGAGCGCAATGATCTTTTTTGCACTCTACGTAGCGGTCTCCGCCCTGTCGCTTCCCGGCGCGACGATCCTGACCCTGCTGGGCGGGACACTGTTTTCCCTGTGGGAAGGCACCGTGCTGGTCTCGTTTGCCTCTACGCTCGGGGCTACGCTGGCCATGCTTGCCAGCCGTTATCTCCTTCGCGACTGGGTTCAGCAGCGCTTTGCCCGACAGATGAATACGGTGAATACCGGTATGGCACGCGAGGGTACGGCCTATCTTTTTGCCCTGCGCCTGATGCCGCTGTTCCCGTTTTTTGTGGTGAATTTGCTGATGGGGGTGACCCGCATCACGGTGAGGCGCTACTGGTGGGTTAGCCAGGTCGCCATGCTGCCCGCCACAGTTGTCTTCCTCAACGCCGGGCGCGAGCTGGGAAAAGTGACATCGCTGCACGATATTGTATCGCCGGGTATGGTCTTCGCCTTTACACTATTGGGGTTATTGCCGCTGGCTACCCGCTGGCTGTATTCCCGTTACACCTCTTCGTTCAAAAAGTGAGGCATTATGCGCCGTGTGCGTTTTTGCACGTTTCTGACAGGCCTGCTGCTGGCCGTCCCCCTGTATGCCGCCGACAGCTGGCAAAGTATCCAGCAACAAGCCAACGGGCAGACTGTCTGGTTTAACGCCTGGGGAGGCGATCCGGCGGTCAACCGCTACCTTGAGTGGGTGAGCGGCGAGATGCAAACGCACTACGCCATTACCCTTAAAATCGTCCCGCTGGCCGACGCTGCCGATGCGGTAAAACGGATCCAGACCGAAGCCGCCGCGGGGCGCAAAACGAATGGCTCGGTCGACCTGCTGTGGGTCAACGGCGAAAACTTCCGCACGCTAAAAGAGGCTAATCTCCTGCAAACCGGGTGGGCGCAGAGGTTGCCCAACTGGCGCTATGTCGATACCCGCAAACCTGTCACCGAAGATTTCGCCATTCCCACAGACGGCGCGGAATCGCCGTGGGGCGGCGCGCAGCTGACCTTTATCGCCCGCAAAACCAGCATGCCGACGCCGCCAGAAGATCCGCAGGCGTTGCTGGATTACGCAAGGCAGAACCCCGGCAAGCTCAGCTATCCCCGCCCGCCCGATTTTACCGGTACCGCGTTCCTTGAGCAGCTGCTGATGACGCTCACGGCTCATCCGGATGCGTTGCAAAAAGCACCCGATGACACCTTTGCCCAGGTGACCGCCCCGCTCTGGGCGTATCTCGATAAATTGCACCCGCTGCTGTGGCGTGAAGGGAAAGACTTCCCTCCCTCGCCCGCCCGGATGGATACCCTGCTTGCCAGCGGGAGCCTGAATCTGTCGCTGACCTTTAACCCGGCGCATGGGCAGCAGAAAGTGGCGAGCGGCGAACTGCCTGCCGACAGCTACAGCTTTGGTTTTCGCAACGGGATGCTCGGCAACGTCCATTTTGTGGCGATTCCGGCCAATGCCAGCGCAAGCGCTGGCGCAAAAGTCGTCGCCAACTTCCTGCTGTCACCGCGGGCGCAAATCCGCAAGGCCGACCCGGCCATCTGGGGTGACCCGAGCGTGCTGGATGTGAAAACGCTGCCCGAAGATGAAGCAAAACAGCTGCTGGCTCATACGCCGCAGGGGCTGCCGAAGGTTCTGGCAGAGCCGCAGTCCGCCTGGGTTAACGCGCTGGAGCAGGAATGGCTGCGTCGTTACGGCACCCGTTAAGCTGGCTTGTCTGGCTGGCGATGGCGATTATTTATCTGCCGCTCCTGCCCGCCGGTGCCATGCTGCTTGCTCCGGCATTTTCTGTCGTTAACTGGCAGCGGCTGCTGAACGACCCACAATTGCCTCAGGCAGCCATCGCCACCCTGGTTTCAACGCTTATCGCCACGCTGGGGGCGTTGTTTATCGCCCTTTCTCTCGTGGCCCTTTTCTGGCCCGGCAAACGCTGGCGGCATCTCAGTACGCGCCTGCCGTGGCTGCTGGCCGTGCCCCATGTGGCTTTCGCCTCCAGCGCGTTGCTGCTGTTTGCCGAAGGCGGTCTGTTTTATCAGGTCTGCACCGTCTGTTCACCTCCGTATGACCGCTACGGCATCGGGCTGGGTCTGACGCTCGCGGTCAAAGAGAGCGCGTTTGTGCTGTGGGCGATTTACGCCGTGCTGCCGGAAAAACGGCTCGCACCGCAGAAGATTGTCCTGCAGACCTTCGGCTACGGGCGTTTTCAGACGCTTAACTGGCTGCTCCTTCCGGCGATCGCGCCGGTACTCGGCGCGGTGATGCTGGCGGTGCTGGCGTGGTCGCTGTCCGTCGTGGACGTGGCGATCGTTCTCGGGCCCGGTAACCCGCCGACGCTGGCCGTGCTGGCCTGGCAGTGGCTGAGCCAGGGCGACATACAGCAGCAGGCAAAAGGGACGCTGCTGTGCCTGCTTCTCCTTCTGCTGCTGGCCGCGCTTGCTGCGCTGGGCTACGGGCTGTGGAAGGTGTGGCGTCGCACGTTTGCACATCCGACGGGCGCACGCCAAAGGTCTCATCTCGCCCTGCCAGAGCGTGTATTCAGCGGCTTTCTGCCCGCGTGCGGGATACTTTGCGCCGCGGTGCTGTTGATGCTGGCCCAACGGGACGATGTTGGCCCGGTGAGTACCAGCCTTTCTTTCGGTCTGCTTTCGAGCCTTGTCGCCCTGATCGTCATTTTTCTCTGGCTGGAATGGGGGCCGCAGCGAGGCGCTCCGTGGGTGTGGTTACCGCTCGCGCTCCCGGCGCTACCGCTGGTCACAGGGCAATATGCCATTGCGTTACATCTGGGCCTCGACGGCCACTATGCCGCCGTGCTCTGGAGCCATCTGCTCTGGGTACTCCCCTGGATGCTGCTGGTGCTGCAACCGGCCTGGCAAAGGCTCGATCCCCGGCTTATTCTTACCGCCAGGACGCTCGGCTGGCGGCGGGCAAAAATCTTCTGCCTGCTGAAATGCCCTCTGCTGGTGCGCCCTGCGCTGCTGGCCTTTGCCACCGGTTTTTCAGTCAGCATGGCGCAATATATGCCGACGCTGTGGCTGGGCGCAGGTCGTTTCGCCACGCTGACCACCGAGACCGTCGCGCTCAGCAGCGGGGGCAGCATCCCGGTTCTCGCTAACCGGGCGCTGGGTTTACTGCTGGTCACGGGCACGGTGTTCGGTCTGGCCTCACTCTTCTCCCGCCTTGCGGGCCGCTATCGTCAGGGATTACGTTAATGTTGAAGGTAAAGGATCTCACCATCGAACCGCTTTTCCGCGAGGTCAATTTTTGCGTTCCCCGCGGGGAGATCGTCACCCTGATGGGCCCCTCCGGCAGCGGAAAATCGACCCTTTTTTCCTGGATGGTCGGCGCGCTGTCAGATGATTTTCAGGCACGGGGCGAGCTGTGGCTCGATGAGCGTCGCTGCGACGGCCTTCCCGTCGAATCTCGCGGGCTGGGCATTCTCTTTCAGGACGCGCTGCTGTTTGACGCGTTCAGCGTCGGGCAAAATTTGCTGCTGGCGTTGCCTGAGCGGATCGCCGGACGCGCACGTCGGGAAACCGTAGAGCTGGCGCTGAATTCCGCCGGGCTTGGCGACCGTTACGCCAGCGACCCGGCAACCCTTTCCGGCGGTGAGCGCGCCCGGGTGAGTCTGCTGCGCGCCCTGCTCGCTGAACCGCAGGCACTGCTGCTGGATGAGCCCTTCAGTCGCCTCGATAAAGCGTTACGCACGACGTTTCGGGCCTGGGTGTTTGACACCGTCCGGGCGCGCAATATTCCGGTGGTGCTGGTCACCCATGATGAGGACGATATTCCGCCCGCCGGCGAGGTGATTGAGATTTCTCGCTGGCAATAATGTGCTAACGCAATGTTTTCTGTTTCGGGAGAGACGACAATGCCCCCCTCTTTTACTGACGTCAGGTTATTCGATGAAACGTGTTTCTCAACTGACCGCGCTGGCCCTGCTCTGCGGCCTCGCTTCGTTTTCCTCTCAGGCGGCTGAAATGGCCAATTCACTCACGCTGTCCCAGCTTCAGGCGCAGCACGGTACGCCTGTCGACACCCGTGCCAGCGCGTTCTACAACGGCTGGCCGCAGACCCTCAGCGGTCCTTCCGGGCATGAACCCGCAGCGCTCAACCTTGCGGCCAGCTGGCTTGACGCAATGAGCGACGAACAGCTGGCGCGCTGGGCTAAACAGCATCAGCTTTCGCCTGCGACGCCTGTCGCGCTGTACGGCGACGATAGCGCCAACCAGGCGGTGAAAGCGCGCCTGGAGAAAGCCGGATATCACGCTATCTCGCTGCTCAGCGATGCGCTGCAAACCCCGGACCGCCTGCAGCGTCTGCCGCACTTTGAACAGCTGGTCTATCCGCAGTGGATCCACCAGCTCCAGCAGGGTAAACCGGTGACAGCCGCGCCCGCGGGTGAATGGAAAGTCATAGAAGCGGCCTGGGGCGCGCCGAAGTTTTATCTGCTGAACCATATTCCCGGCGCGGGATACATCGACACCAACGAAGTGGAAAGCGAGCCGCTGTGGAATAAAGTTTCCGACGACAAGCTGAAAGCGATGCTGGCGAAGCACGGGATCCGTCACGATACCACCGTCATTTTGTATGGTCGTGACGTTTACGCCGCCGCGCGCGTGGCGCAGATTATGCTGTATGCAGGCGTGAAGGATGTGCGCATACTCGATGGCGGCTGGAAGGCGTGGTCAGATGCGGGTCTGCCGGTTGAACGCGGTACGCCAGGGAAAGTGAAACCCGCCCCTGATTTTGGCGCACCGATCCCTGGTCAGCCGCAACTGATGGTGGATATGGAACAGGCACGCGGTATGCTGCACCGCCAGGATGCCTCTCTCGTCAGTATTCGTTCGTGGCCGGAATTTATCGGCGAAACCAGCGGCTACAGCTACATCAAGCCAAAAGGTGACATTGCCGGCGCCCGCTGGGGCCACGCGGGAAGCGATGCCACCCACATGGAAGATTTCCACAACCCGGACGGCACCATGCGCAGCGCCGACGACATCACCGCCATGTGGAAAACGTGGGATATCCTGCCGGAGCAGCACGTCGCCTTTTACTGCGGCACCGGCTGGCGAGCGGCTGAAACCTTTATGTACGCCCGGGCGATGGGCTGGAAGAACGTCGCCGTCTATGACGGCGGCTGGTATGAGTGGAGCAGTCACCCGCAGAACCCGGTCTCCCGCGGAGAGCGCGGGCCCGAGAGTACGCGTTAAGGTTTGAGTGACTTTAGCGTCACATAACCGCTCCAGATGCGCGTTGTGGTGGTCAGCCAGCACAATGCGCCAAATATCCACGCGAACACGGCAAAATGGGCCGGAAACAGGCAGCAGAGCACGAACAGCACGATGGTCTCCGTCCCCTCCGTTAACCCGCCGATGTAGTAAAACGACTTGTGCGCATAGCCGGGGTTGTCGATATTGTGCTTCGCCGCCAGTGCCGCAAAGGCCAGAAAGCTGCTCCCGGTGCCAATAAATGCGAACAGCAGCCAGGCGGCAGCCAGCGTATTCTGCTCAGGTGCCGCCAGCGCAAAGCCAAACGGCACCAGCGCATAGAACAGGAAATCGAGCGCGATATCCAGAAACCCTCCCGCATCCGTGAGCCCTCTCCGGCGCGCCAGCGCACCGTCCAGACCATCCAGCAGGCGGTTCAGGACGATGGCGACCAGTGCTGCCGGGTACCAGCCGAGGGCCAGAAATGGCAACGTCAGCAGGCCGATGGCAAACCCCGCCAGGGTAAGTCCGTCGGGCGTGATGCCCGGCTTATCCAGCACAGAGACCAGACGATTCAGCCCGGGTTTTATCCGTGGGTGCAGGTGACGGTCAAGCATCAGGCTTCCCTTTAAACGTGGCGCACAGCCCCTGCGCCGGGATATCCAGCGCGGCGTTAAAGCGGGCGGAGAGATTCTGAAAGGCGATGAGCGCCGTCATTTCAGTAATAACCTCATCGGTAAAGTGGCGTTTCAGCGCCGTTTTGATTGCTTCATCCACCCTGGGCGGCGTGGCGGTGACCGCCTCAACATAGGCCAGCGCCGCGCGCTCTTGTTCACTGAACAGGTCAGAGTCTGGCCAGTCGCTCACGGCCTGGACTTTATCCAGCGCCCCGCTGCGCTCGGCCAGACGCAGGCTGTTAGCATCAATGCAAAAAGCACAGTGGCACAGCTGCGATACCCGCGTCATCAGCAGCGAGCGGAGTTGCGGCGTCAGGCGCGCGTTTCTTCGCTCCAGAAAACCGACAAACAATGCGACCAGCCAGAACAGACGCGGCATGCGCCCCCACCAGCGTGTGGGATTCAGGACTGCACCAAAGTGTTTTCGCTGCATGGCGGCAATCGGTTTTACGCTCGCCGGAAGGGTTGGGATGGGTTCTACCCAGGTGGACGACTCTTTCACCTGTTTCTCCTGATGACTGGACTCTTTGAAAGGGCACGATAATATGTCGTTTTTCGCTATCAAGTATTGACGACCATGCTAAAAACAGTCGATGTCGTTGCGGCCATCATCGAAAAAGACGACAAAATTTTACTGGCGCAGCGCCCTGCTCACGCCGATCAACCGGGAATGTGGGAATTCGCTGGCGGAAAAGTCGAGGCCGGTGAAACCCAGCCTCAGGCGCTAATCCGCGAGCTGCGTGAAGAGTTGGGTATTGAGGCGCAGCCCGTGCAGTATGTGGCAAGCCACCAGCGCGAAGTGTCGCAGCGGTTAATCCACCTGCACGCCTGGTATGTTCCTGCCTTTAGCGGAGCGTTAACCGCACACTACCACAGCGCGCTGGCGTGGTGCACGCCGGAAGAGGCGTTGAGCTACGACCTGGCCCCGGCGGATATTCCGCTGCTGGAGGCGTTTATTCTTTTACGCGCCGCCAGACCAGCGGGTTCGTGCTGATCGCGCGTTCATCACGCTGGCATTGCAGCAAAACCCCGTCCGCTTTTACCACTGCTCCTTCAGAATAATTTTGATCCTGATAGATACAGCACTGGTTACAGGGTTGCGCACGCTGGCCGCCGGAGCTAAAGACCTCCGGCGGGACATTCACCTCCACGTCCGGGCGAATGCGGTCAGCCTGCGCGCCAGCGGTCAACACCAACGAAAATGCAGCCATCACGTAACGATTCATAGACTTGTCTTCCTGTTATGTCCTGATAATGACTATAACGGTTAATTGGGCGGAATCTTTAATTTCGCACATCATCGCTTTTTGTTATGACGCAGCGTGAGTCATTAATTTCCCTTTCACCCTACATTTCTGCTTGCTTCACAAAGCAGTACGGGTGGTATAGTCAAAAAAACAACACAAATCGCATAAGCAATATACATAAATGACTATAAGGGGTTCTTATATCTATGGATCAGACACGCTCTCTGGAAAGCTTTCTTGCCCATGTTCAGCAGCGCGACCCGAATCAGAGCGAGTTCGCTCAGGCCGTTCGTGAAGTGATGACCACCCTGTGGCCTTTCCTTGAAGAAAACCCGCGTTATCGTCAACTGTCGCTGCTGGAACGTCTGGTTGAGCCAGAACGGGTGATCCAGTTCCGCGTGACCTGGGTGGATGACCGCAATCAGGTCCAGGTCAACCGCGCCTGGCGCGTACAATTTAACTCCGCCATCGGCCCGTTTAAGGGCGGCATGCGTTTCCACCCTTCCGTGAACCTGTCGATCCTGAAATTCCTCGGCTTTGAGCAGACGTTTAAAAACGCGCTCACCACCCTGCCGATGGGCGGCGGGAAAGGCGGGAGTGACTTCGATCCTAAGGGGAAAAGCGAAGGTGAAGTGATGCGTTTCTGTCAGGCGCTGATGACCGAGCTCTGGCGCCACCTTGGTCCGGACACCGACGTACCGGCGGGGGATATCGGCGTGGGGGCCCGCGAAGTGGGCTTTATGGCCGGGATGATGAAAAAGCTTTCCAACAACAGCGCCTGCGTCTTTACCGGCAAAGGATTGTCGTTTGGCGGGAGTTTGATTCGCCCGGAGGCGACCGGATATGGTCTGGTCTACTTCACCGAGGCGATGCTCAAGCGTCACGGGTTAGGGTTTGAAGGGATGCGCGTGGCGGTGTCCGGCTCCGGTAACGTGGCGCAATACGCTATCGAAAAAGCGATGCAGTTTGGCGCCCGCGTGGTGACGGCCTCGGACTCCCGTGGCACGGTGGTGGATGAAGCGGGCTTTACGGCAGAAAAACTGGCGCGCCTGTGCGAAATTAAAGCCAGCCGCGACGGGCGGCTCGCAGACTATGCCCAGGAATTTGGGTTGACGTATCTGGAAGGCAAGCAGCCGTGGGGTGTTCCGGTGGATATTGCCCTGCCGTGCGCCACGCAAAACGAACTGGACGTGGACGCCGCGCGCACGCTGATCGGCAACGGCGTGAAGGCGGTGGCCGAAGGGGCGAATATGCCGACCACCATCGATGCGACGGATCTGTTCCTCGAAGCGGGCGTGCTGTTTGCCCCAGGCAAGGCCGCCAATGCGGGCGGCGTGGCAACCTCCGGCCTTGAGATGGCGCAAAACGCCGCGCGTCTTGGCTGGAAGGCGGAGAAAGTGGATGCCCGTTTGCACCATATCATGCTAGATATTCACCACGCCTGCGTGGAGTACGGCGGTGAAGCGTCGCAAACTAACTACGTGCGCGGAGCGAATATCGCCGGATTCGTGAAGGTGGCGGATGCGATGATTGGGCAGGGTGTGATTTAAGCTTTCACTGTGTTCTCGCCCTGTAGGCGCGGTAAGGCGTAGCCGCCACCGGGCTTTTTTTCAGGCCGCAGAGCTGCTTTTCGCCGGGTGGCGGCTACGCCTTACCCGGCCTACGGTTTAAGAAGCTGCCGCGCTCTTTTTCTTTTTAAAGGGCTTCTTCGCGCCGCTACCCGGCGCAACCATCCCTCTGAACCGCTTCACCGGCGTACTGCGTGCCTGATCGATCAACTGATACAGCGTCCCCACCAGCGGCTGCATAAAGTCCTGGTAGCGGCACTGCTTTTCACTGATTTGCGTTAGCACGGATTCCCAGTGCGCGGTCATGTCCGGCCTCGCGGCCAGCTCCGGAAGGGAGTGGATGAGAGCCCGCCCCGGCTCCGTGGAGTGGATATAGCGTCCTTTTTTCTCCAGGAAGCCGCGCTTGAACAACAGTTCGATGATCCCCGCTCGCGTCGCTTCCGTACCCAGACCGTCGGTGGCGCGCAGGATTTTCTTCAGATCTTTATCCTGCACAAATCGGGCGATCCCGGTCATGGCCGACAGCAGCGTCGCATCGGTGAAATGGCGTGGCGGCTGGGTCTGACGTTCAACCACTTCACCTTTCTCGCACAATAACTCGTCATCTTTGGCGACTACCGGCAGCGGCGTACCGTCGTTCTCCTCGTCACGCTCTTTGTTGCCGAGCAGCGTGCGCCAGCCCGCTTCCGCGAGGAAACGCGCTTTGGCGATAAACTTACCTTTGGCAATCTCAAGCTCAATGACGCATTTGCGGAACACCGCGTCCGGGCAGAACTGCATCAGATACTGACGGGCGATGAGGTTATAGACCTTCGCTTCGTTATCCGTCAGGTTAACGTGGCTGGCGCGTGCCGTCGGGATAATTGCATGGTGGGCGTCCACCTTTTTATCATCCCAGCAGCGGTTATGGGTGTCCGGATTCACCACCGGCTGCGGCAGGAGATCGGCGGCGTGTACGCTTATCGCATTCAGTACCGCGTGGCGACCGGCAAAATGTTCTTCCGGCAGATAACGGCTATCCGAACGCGGGTAGGTGATCAGCTTGTGGGTTTCATAGAGCTTCTGGCAGATATCCAGCACGTTTTGCGCGCTGAGGCCAAAGCGCTTCGCCGCCTCAATCTGCAAGGCCGAGAGCGAAAACGGCAGCGGTGCGGGTTCTAATTCCCGTTTATCGTTATAGCTGGTGACGATGGCAGGCTGACCGGTAATACGGTTAACCACATGCTCCGCCAGCGGACGGTGCAGCAAGCGCCCCTCTTCATCCTGGTACGATTCACAGGCATCGCTCGGCTGCCAGACGGCGGTAAAGCGTTCGTCCTTAGGCGTAACGATATGCGCTTTCACTTCAAAGAAATCTTTGGCGACGAAGTTCTCAATCTCTTCATCACGACGCACCACCAGCCCCAGCACCGGCGTCTGCACGCGGCCCACGGAGAGTACCCCCTGATAGCCCGCATTACGCCCGAGGATGGTGTAGGCGCGGGTCATGTTGATCCCGTACAGCCAGTCAGCGCGCGCGCGCGCAAGCGCCGAGACGCACAGCGGGATAAACTCGCTGTTGGCACGCAGACGCGAGATCGCACGCTCTACCGCCTGCGGGTTGAGGTCGTTTATCAGGCAGCGCTGTACCTGCTGGCGTTTTTCCGGCGCCAGCTCGAGATAGTCCAGCACTTCATCTACCAGCAGTTGCCCTTCCCTGTCCGGGTCACCTGCGTGAACCACTTCAGAGGCTTCGTGCAGGAAACGCTTGATCACGTTCAGCTGTTTGGTCACCGAAGGCCGGGGCTGCAGGCGCCATTTTTCCGGCACGATGGGCAGATCGTTGAGGTTCCAGCGGGCGTAGCGGCTGTCGTAGACGTCCGGCTGCGCCTGCTCAAGCAGGTGACCAATACACCAGGTCACCACCTGCCCGTTACCGCATTCGATAAAGCCGTCGCCCTTGCGGTGCGGCTTCGGCAACACGTCGGCGATGGCGCGCGCCAGGCTCGGCTTTTCGGCAATAAACAACCGCATCGAATTAACGGATCTCAATCATCGGTCGGCCACCGCGTGCGGTCACCAGCTCGCCGATCGCCGTCAGGGTAATGCCAAACTCGGCGGCCGTTGCCTGAACGTCAGCTTCGGCTTCCGGTGTGACCGCCAGCAGCAGGCCGCCGGAAGTTTGTGGATCGCACAGCAGGTTGCGCCACTCTTCAGGCATCTCGCCCATCAGGTGACCGTAGCTGGCAAAGTTGCGCTGAGTACCGCCCGGCACCGCGCCCTGCGCAATGTACTCTTCCACGCCCGGCAGTTTCGGCACGTCCTGATACCACACCTGTGCCTGCACGCCCGCGCCCTGACACACTTCGGAGAGGTGTCCCAGCAGACCAAAACCGGTCACATCGGTCATCGCCTTCACGCCGTCGATATTGGCGAATGCCGCGCCCGCAAGGTTCATCTGGCACATCACTTCCGTTGCCAGACCTTTGTGTTCCGGCTTCAGCAGGGATTTTTTCTCGGCGGTCGTGAGTACGCCAATGCCGAGCGGCTTGGTGAGGAACAGCTTGCAGCCCGCCTGCGCGGTGCTGTTGCGCTTCACGCGCTCGGTCGGCACCACGCCCGTGACGGCCAGGCCAAAAATAGGTTCAGGCGCGTCAATCGAGTGACCACCGGCCAGCGCAATTCCCGCCTGCTGACAGGCGAAACGGCCGCCATCAATGACGTCGCGGGCAATTTCCGGCGCGAGGGTATTAATTGGCCAGCCCAGAATGGCGATGGCCATAATCGGCTTACCGCCCATCGCGAAGATATCACTGATGGCGTTGGTGGCCGCAATGCGCCCGAAATCGAAGGGGTTATCGACAATCGGCATAAAGAAGTCAGTGGTGCTGATAATGCTGGTGCCGTTACCTAAGTCATAAACTGCAGCATCGTCACGCGTTTCATTGCCGACAAGCAGGTTCGGGTCGACAAACTTCGCCTGTTCACTGTGCAGAATGGTCTCCAGCACTTTCGGGGAAATTTTACAACCGCAACCGGCTCCGTGGCTGTACTGCGTTAAACGAATGGTTTGCTCGCTCATGGACGTCTCCTGTCATCTCAATCGCGCTATGGTAGCGCTCATTCCATAAAGAGGTAAGTATGACTGTCTGAATTCTGCGGCAGATGCTCAGAATCCAGACAGTTTAGCGTGGGTTATCAGAAACGGCTGACGAAAGGCGAAGTGTCCGGCACGCTGATGGTGCTGGAGGCTTTAAGCTGCGGCGTACCGAGGTAGAGGAAACCGACAATTTTATCGTGCTCACCGCAGCCAAAACCGTCACGGACTACCGGGCTCCCGGTCAGCGGACCGGTACGCCAGATACCGTTAAACCCCTGTGCGACAGCGGCCATTTGCATCGCCATTACCGCGCAGCCAGCAGACATTTCCTGCTCCCAGACCGGGACTTTGTGGCCAGCCTGACATTTCGCCACGACGGCGATGATCATCGGCGCACGGAACGGCGCATTGCGCGCTTTATCGATACCCTTCTCATCCTGCCCGACGGCAACCGCGCCCTGCTCCAGCAGCTGGCTGAAACGATCGCGGCCTTCACCTTCAATCACAAAGAAGTGCCACGGCTGCAGCGTGCCGTGATCGGGGGCACGCATCCCGGCACGCAGAATGTTTTCCAGCTGCTCGCCCGCCGGGGCAGGTTCGGCCAGACGTGACGCGCTGCGGCGGTTAACAAGCAGTTCAAGTGCGTCCATTGGTTAACTCCTTTATTGAAATTTACTCACAAAATTAACACGGCCGCAGATTTTGTTACAGCCTGGCAGGCGATTCCTGCTGACAAGTGGCGGTTGGGTCATTACGATAACCCAACATTACCGTCCAGTGGCGACGGAAACAGTCATTTTCTGGTTAGGGAGAATACATGCGAACCCTTTGGCGAATCTTTGCCGGTTTCTTTAAATGGACGTGGCGACTGCTCAACTTCGTCCGCAACCTGGTGATGAACATCTTCTTCATCCTGCTGGTTCTGGTTTGCGCAGGCATCTGGATGCATATCAGCAATGCGAATCAGGCGCAGCATTCAACTCGCGGGGCGCTGTTACTCGATATCACCGGCGTCATCGTGGATAAACCGTCCACCAGCAACCGTCTGGGGGTCATTGGCCGTCAGCTGTTTGGCGCGACGTCCGACCGCCTGCAGGAAAACTCCCTGTTCGATATTGTCGATACTATCCGTCAGGCCAAAGACGACCGAAATATCACCGGGATCGTACTGGATCTGAAAGATTTTGCCGGAGGCGACCAGCCTTCAATGCAGTACATCGGTAAAGCGCTGCGTGAATTCCGCGACAGCGGTAAGCCAGTGATCGCCGTGGGCGACAGCTACAGCCAGGGGCAATATTATCTGGCAAGCTTCGCCAACAAGATCTGGCTCTCTCCGCAGGGGACGGTCGATCTGCACGGCTTTGCCACCAACGGCCTGTACTACAAATCGCTGCTCGACAAGCTGAAAGTGACGACCCACGTCTTCCGCGTCGGCACCTATAAATCAGCCGTGGAGCCGTTTATTCGCGACGATATGTCCCCTGCTGCCCGTGAAGCGGACAGCCGCTGGATTGGCGAGCTGTGGCAGAACTATCTGGGCACCGTGGCCGCTAACCGTCAAATTACCGCTGAGCAGGTCTTCCCGGGCGCACGTGGCGTGCTGGAGGGTCTGCGTAAGGTTGACGGCGATACCGCGAAATATGCCCTCGACAATAAACTCGTTGATGCGCTGGGTACCAGTGCAGATATCGAAAAAGCCCTGACCAAACAGTTTGGCTGGAGCAAAGAGGACAAAAACTACAGCGCGATCAGTATGTATGACTACGCTGCGAAAAAACCGGACGAGAGCGGTGACAGCGTAGCCGTGGTGTTTGCCAACGGCGCCATCATGGACGGTCAGGAAACCCCGGGTAATGTCGGCGGTGACACCACCGCGTCGCAAATCCGTGACGCGCGCCTTGACCCGAAAGTGAAAGCCATTGTTCTGCGCGTAAACAGCCCGGGCGGCAGCGTGAGCGCCTCCGAAGTGATCCGCGCTGAGCTGGCCGCGGCCCGCGCTGCGGGCAAACCGGTCGTCGTCTCCATGGGCGGAATGGCGGCATCAGGTGGGTACTGGATCTCCACGCCAGCCAACTACATTGTGGCTAACCCAAGCACGCTGACCGGCTCTATCGGCATCTTCGGGGTGATTAACACTGTGGAAAACAGTCTGGATTATCTGGGCGTGCACACCGACGGTGTTTCTACGTCGCCGCTGGCAGATGTGTCGATAACAAAATCCCTGCCGCCGGAAGTGTCGGAGATGATGCAGCTGAGCATTGAGAACGGGTATAAGCGCTTTATTACGCTGGTGGCTGACTCGCGTAAAAAGACGCCAGAACAGATTGACCAGATTGCTCAGGGCCACGTCTGGACCGGTCAGGACGCGAAGAACAACGGACTGGTGGACAGTCTGGGTGACTTTGACGACGCCGTGAAGAAAGCGGCCGACCTGGCGAAGCTCAAGCAATGGCACATTGAGTATTATCAGGATGAGCCGTCATTCTTCGATATGGTGATGGACAGCATGTCTGTCTCCGTTCGCGCCATGCTGCCGGAGGCGCTGCAGGCTTACCTGCCTGCGCCGGTTGCCACTGCAGCGAAAGCGATGAAGACGGAAAGCGATAAGCTCGCGGCCTTTAACGATCCACAAAGTCGTTACGCGTTTTGCCTGACCTGCGCGAACGTCCGTTAAAAACCGTCCCCTCTTCCCGCGAAGAGGGGATTTTTTTCTTTTGAAGAACAAGAACTCACTACCATGCAGAAGAAATCGATTTATGTAGCCTACACTGGCGGTACCATCGGTATGCAGCGCTCTGAAAATGGCTATATTCCTGTCTCCGGCCACCTTCAGCGTCAGCTTGCGTTGATGCCTGAGTTCCACCGTCCGGAAATGCCTGACTTTACCATCCATGAATACGAGCCGCTGATGGACTCCTCCGACATGACGCCAGAAGACTGGCAGCACATCGCGGATGACATTAAAGCGCATTACGACCAGTACGACGGCTTCGTGATCCTGCATGGTACCGACACCATGGCGTTCACGGCCTCGGCGCTCTCCTTCATGCTGGAGAACCTGAGCAAGCCGGTTATCGTCACCGGGTCGCAAATTCCGCTGGCGGAGTTACGCTCCGACGGGCAGATCAACCTGCTGAACTCCCTGTACGTGGCGGCAAATTACCCGATTAACGAAGTCTCGCTGTTCTTCAACAACCGTCTGTATCGCGGCAACCGCACGACGAAAGCCCATGCCGATGGTTTTGACGCCTTCGCCTCACCGAACCTGCAGCCGCTGCTGGAAGCGGGGATTCATATCCGTCGTCTGGGCACGCCGCCTGCACCGAATACCGCTGGCGAGCTGATTGTGCATCCGATTACCCCGCAGCCCATCGGAGTGGTTACCATTTACCCGGGTATTTCCGCCGACGTGGTCCGCAACTTCCTGCGCCAGCCAGTGAAAGCGCTGATCCTGCGCTCCTACGGCGTGGGCAACGCCCCGCAGAACGGTGAGTTTCTGAAAGAGCTTCAGGAAGCCAGCGAACGCGGAATTGTGGTGGTGAACCTGACCCAGTGTATGTCCGGCAAAGTGAATATGGGTGGCTATGCCACCGGCAACGCGCTGGCACATGCGGGTGTCATCAGCGGTTTCGATATGACCGTTGAGGCGACGCTGACTAAACTTCACTATTTACTGAGTCAGGATCTGGACATTCAGTCCATTCGCAACGCCATGATGCAAAATCTGCGCGGTGAACTGACCCCGGACGAATAAGGAGGCCTCATGACGCAACGCGCCCTGCTACTGGTCGATTTGCAAAATGATTTCTGCTCAGGCGGCGCGCTGGCCGTCGCCGAAGGTGACAGCACCGTTGACGTGGCGAATACGCTGATTGACTGGTGTAAAGCCCGCGGTGAAGCGGTGGTCGCCAGCCAGGACTGGCACCCGGCTAACCACGGCAGTTTCGCCAGCCAGCACAACGTCGAACCGTTCACTCAGGGTGAACTCGACGGGCTGGCGCAAACCTTCTGGCCGGATCATTGCGTGCAGCAAACGGAAGGCGCGGCGCTGCATCCGCTCCTGAATCAGAAAGCCATCGACGCGGTGTTCCATAAGGGTGAAAACCCGACAATAGACAGCTACAGCGCGTTTTTTGATAACGGTCATCGTCAGAAGACCGCGCTGGACGCGTGGTTACGCCACCATGAAATCACGGAGCTGATTGTGCTGGGGCTGGCGACAGATTACTGCGTGAAGTTTACCGTACTGGACGCGCTCCAGTCAGGCTACACCGTCAGCGTGATCACCGACGGCTGCCGCGGGGTCAACATTCACCCTCAGGACAGTGCTCAGGCGTTTATGGAGATGGCTGCCGAAGGCGCGACGCTGTATACCCTGGCAGACTGGCTGGAAACGCAGGCGTAGTTTTTTAAGCCGGGTGGCGGCTTCGCCTTACCCGGCCTACTTTCTCTGGAGCGCAGCGCCACCCGGCATTTCTTCTCCAATCCCCATAAAGTGAACTCCCTCGCATCCTCAGCGAAGCGGCAATGCTATTCTCGTCAGGTTGTTTTTTCGCCACGCCTTTTCTGTGGCGTGGTTATTTTTATTAAGTCAAAGAGGAAATTATATGAAACGTTTGCCCTTGCTGGCAGCATTACCCTTGCTTTGCGCGTCACTGGCTTCCGCTGCGCCCCTGATGTCCGTCGGCTATTTCAACGGGGGTGGCGATGTCACCGCCGGACCGGGTGGCGACATTAATAAACTGGATGTCCGCCAGATCACCCACCTGAACTATTCGTTTGGTCTGGTCTACAACGACGAGAAAGACGAAACCAACGCCGCGCTGAAAGATCCGACGAAACTGCATCAGATCTGGCTTTCGCCAAAAGTGGCATCCGATCTGGCCTTAATCCCCACTCTGCGTAAACAAAACCCGCACCTTAAAGTGCTGCTCTCTGTTGGCGGCTGGGGTGCGCGTGGTTTCTCTGGCGCAGCGGCCACCAAAGAGAGTCGTGCGGTGTTTATCCGGTCCGCTCAGGAGGTTGTCGACAAATACGGTCTGGACGGGATTGATCTCGACTGGGAGTACCCGGTCAACGGCGCGTGGGGACTGGTTGCCAGCACGCCAGCCGACAGGGACAACTTCACCGCGCTGCTGAAAGAGATGCGCGACGCATTCGGGCAGAAAAAGCTGGTGACCATTGCGGTAGGCGCCAATGCGGAAAGTCCGAAAAGCTGGGTGGATGTCAAAGCCATCGCTCCCCTGCTCGACTACATCAACCTGATGACCTACGACATGGCGTATGGTACCCAGTATTTTAACGCCAACCTCTATGATTCCAGCGCCTGGCCGACGGTGGCTGCTGCCGATAAATACAGCGTGGACTTTGTGGTAAATAACTATCTGGCCGCGGGACTGAAACCACAGCAGATGAACCTCGGGATCGGGTTTTACGGTCGCGTACCGAAACGCGCCGTTGAGCCGGGTATCGACTGGAGCAAGCCGGACGCACAAAAAAATCCGGTCACCCAGCCCTACTTTGGACCGCAGGAGCTCGGCTTGTTCAGGTCGCTCGGCTATGACCTGACCAAAGATACCTACGTGAAGTACAACGATATCGTGAAAAAGCTGCTGAACGATCCGCAGAAGCGTTTTACCGAGCACTGGGACGACCAGGCGAAAGTGCCGTGGCTCTCCGTGGAAGCAGCCGACGGCAAGGCGCTCTTTGCGATTTCGTATGAGAACCCACGTTCCGTGGCGATCAAAGCGGACTACATTAGACAGAAAGGTCTCGCCGGGGCGATGTTCTGGGAGTATGGCGCGGACGATAACAACCAGTTAGCGAAGCAGCTGGCAGAGTCATTAGGGATCCCGCAAAAGTAGCGACGCATTCAAACCCTCTCCCACGGGGAGAGGGTTGGATGAAGGCATCAGCCCGCACGGTTATTGCATTTTCAGCGTCGCAATTGGCTTCGGCGTGATGCCAAAATCTTCTTTCAGCTCTCGCTTGCTTTTCATCACCATCTGGCCGTTGGTATCGATCGTCATGTGCTGCGCGTCAGTATTGTTGCGCGCCTGCCACAGCATCACCAGCTGCAAACTGTTCTCTTTTTGCTCAGGGGTAAGCGCCACGCCATCCGGCCATTTTCCCAGTTCAACGGCGGTGACCAGACGCTGATAAACATCCTGGGTCATCCCGTTAATCATGTCATCAATATTCACGATCTCTCCCTTTCAAAGGAATAATTTGCTGAATCGTTTTTTCAACCCTTGATCTGGTCGCCGTTTTCATCATCCGTAAAGCTCATGGAGGCCGAATTGACGCAGAAACGCTCCCCCGTTGGCTGTGGACCATCCGGGAAGACGTGCCCCAGGTGCGCGTCGCAGGTCCCGCAACGGATTTCCGTGCGCACCATGCCGTGCGAGGTGTCAGTCAGATAGCGGATGGCCTCATCGCTCACCGGCTCGTAAAAGCTCGGCCAGCCGCAGCCGGAATCGAATTTCGTTTGTGAGTTAAACAGCGGGGCATCACAGACCAGACAGTGATAGACGCCGTCTCGCTTGTTGTGCAGTAAACGCCCGGTGAATGGCGGTTCCGTGCCGTGGTTCTGCGTCACGTAAAACTGCATTTCTGTGAGGTTTTTTTTCAAATCGTCAGGGTTACGTTGGTTCGACATATGCTTACATCTCGCTGTAGAAACAGACATCTTTTAACCCGGATTCTAACAAAACATTAACACCCTTGCGTGCACTTTTGTTCTAAACTTATGTGTCGCGAAAAGGCGGTCAGGCAATTGTGATCATGTTCACATTTTTATCCTGCGAGGACTTTAAAATTCCGGGCGCAGCCCCCATGTGGTTGCAAGCTCAAAGGGAAAGTGAGGCGAGTCAGTCGCACAAACGTTAGTCACAGGATTGATTTGTCGCAATGATTGACACGATTCCGCTTGACGCTGCGTAAGGTTTTTGTAATTTTACAGGCAACCTTTTATTCACTAACAAATAGCTGGTGGAATATATGACTATCAAAGTAGGTATCAACGGTTTTGGCCGTATCGGCCGTATTGTTTTCCGTGCTGCTCAGAAACGTTCTGACATCGAAATCGTTGGTATCAACGATCTCCTGGACGCTGAATACATGGCGTACATGCTGAAGTACGACTCAACTCACGGTCGTTTCGACGGCACCGTTGAAGTGAAAGACGGCCACCTGGTTGTTAACGGCAAAACCATCCGCGTTACTGCTGAGAAAGACCCAGCTAACCTGAAATGGAACGAAATCGGTGTTGATGTTGTAGCTGAAGCTACCGGTATCTTCCTGACCGACGAAACTGCACGTAAACACATCACTGCAGGCGCGAAGAAAGTTGTTCTGACTGGTCCTTCTAAAGACAACACCCCAATGTTCGTTCGTGGTGCAAACTTCGAAACTTACGCTGGCCAGGACATCGTTTCCAACGCATCCTGCACCACCAACTGCCTGGCACCGCTGGCTAAAGTTATCAACGACAACTTCGGCATCATCGAAGGTCTGATGACTACCGTTCACGCTACCACCGCTACTCAGAAAACCGTTGACGGCCCGTCTCACAAAGACTGGCGCGGCGGCCGTGGCGCGGCTCAGAACATCATCCCATCCTCTACCGGTGCTGCTAAAGCTGTAGGTAAAGTACTGCCAGAACTGAATGGCAAACTGACTGGTATGGCGTTCCGCGTTCCAACGCCTAACGTATCCGTTGTTGACCTGACCGTTCGTCTGGAAAAAGCTGCTTCTTATGAAGAAATTAAGAAAGCAATCAAAGCTGCTTCCGAAGGCGCAATGAAAGGCGTTCTGGGTTACACCGAAGACGACGTTGTATCTACTGATTTCAACGGCGAAGTGTGCACTTCCGTGTTCGATGCTAAAGCTGGTATCGCACTGAACGACAACTTCGTGAAACTGGTTTCCTGGTACGACAACGAAACTGGCTACTCTAACAAAGTACTGGACCTGATCGCTCACATCTCCAAATAAGTTGAGATGAGTGTTTGATCCAAAAAGGCGACTTCGGTCGCCTTTTTTATTGTTTTTTAGACAGAGGATTGCTTAATGATTAATAAAATATTTGCACTTCCGGTAGTCGAACAACTTACCCCTGTGCTCTCCCGCCGCCAGATTGACGGCGCTGATGTTATCGTCGTTGACCACCCGCGCGTGAAAGCCTCCGTGGCGCTGAATGGCGCCCACCTGCTCTCCTGGAAGCCTGAGGGCGAAGAGGAAGGACTGTGGCTGAGCGAGGCCACCTCGTTCAAAAAAGGGGCTGCTATCCGTGGCGGCGTCCCCATCTGCTGGCCATTGTTCGGCCCGTCCACACAGCAGGGTTTGCCGTCTCACGGTTTTGCCCGTAACCAGCAGTGGACGCTGAAAGCGCACAATGAAGATGACAACGGTGCCGTGCTGACCTTTGAGCTGCAGGCGAATGATGAAACCCGCGCCCTGTGGCCGCATGATTTCACCCTGTACGCCCGTTTCAAGCTGGGTAAAACCTGCGAAATTGAGCTGGAAGCGCATGGCGAGTTCGAAACCACGTCTGCCCTGCACACCTACTTCAACGTGGGTGACATCAACGCAGTGAAGGTGAGCGGCCTCGGCGATACCTTTATCGACAAAGTTGATAATGCGAAAGAGGGCAAGCTGAGCGACGGCGTTCAGGCTTTCCCCGATCGTACCGACCGCGTCTATCTCCACCCGGAAGCCTGCAGCGTGATCCACGATGGTGCCCTGAACCGCGGCATTGAGGTCGTTCATCATCATCACAGCAATGTGGTGGGCTGGAACCCAGGTCCGGCATTGTCTGTCAGCATGGCCGATATTCCTGATGACGGTTACAAAACATTCGTTTGTGTAGAAACAGCCTGCGTGACCACGCCGCAGAAAGCGAGCGAAGAAAAACCGTCTCGTTTAGGGCAGACGATCCGTATTGTTAAGCGATAATCGCCCTGCACCACAAAAAAGCAAACGGGGCGCAAGCGCCCCGTTTTGATGCAATGATTGCACTGAATTAATGCACAATCAGAACTTGTAGGTCACACCCACAGAGAAGATACCCGCCCAGGACTTATCGACCATCGGGCTATCTTTCACTTCATCGCTCAGACGCTCATAACGGCCAGTACCGTAGACGCTCCAGTCGCCAAGGAAGTTATAGCTCGCGGTCAGCTCCAGGTAGGGATCCCAGCCATCATCTGCGCTGTAGCTTTTCAGACCACTGCGGCGAGACTCGTTTTTAGAGACGCCGTAATAGTAGTCATTGTAGTTTTCACTGTTGTACTGCACACCGATGCCCGGCGTCAGGGTGAGCCCGCCGTTGGTATAACGGTACAGCCATGCCAGATCCCAGATAAAGCCGTTGCTGTTGTCCAGCGTATCACCTGCCAGAGCAGTACGCAGGAAGCCATACTCGGTGTTATGCACGTATGAAAGCCCGGCCATCATGCTACTTTTGCGCTTATCGAGCTGGCGAAGCGCGTGGCTGTCGCTGTCTCCCGGCTTGAAGTGCGTTGGATCGTAGTAGGCCATGATAGAGAGCTTGTCGGCCGTGTCGTTCCAGAGATAGTAGCCGCCGCCGAGACCGCGGAACCAGACGTTCTCGCCTTCATAGGTGATAACGGGAACAGGATATACGTCACGATCATACTGTTTGTATGGGCTGTTAATGACGCCAACACCCGCGCCAACCGTCCACTGACTTTCCGCCTGAGCGGTGCTAACTGCGGTCGCGGCAAGGATGCCCAATGCCAGAAGTTTGAGTTTGGTCACAATCCATTCTTTCCTGTAGTCAAATAATCAGCGGGAGAAGTGTAACCGCCATTCCCGTACAACCCAAAATTTTTTGCCTGCTAATCAGTCTGATTAACCCGTTATTTTTCACTTTTCAGATGACAGCACGCTTTCATTTATATGACCACTGAATGAAAAACGTGCTTAAGCCTTAGAACCCAGGTGGAAATTTTTGGATGAGTTATTGATATGTCATTGAAATTAGATTTTCTCAGCATGCAAGTTTGGCAAATGCCATCTACGCTTAATTTTAAGAAGAGTTTTCCTGAACGCCCTGCGGTTCTTAGCCTCTGACCTGGCACACAGGTTGCTGCTCTGGCAGTGAGGTGCGAGAGATTCTCTTCCGGGAGCCTCCACTACTCATACGAACGGCTCTTATCCTGTGCTAAAAAACGAAAGGACGGCATGCCATGAATATATTCGATCACTATCGCCAGCGCTATGAAGCTGCCAAGGACGAAGAGTTCACACTGCAGGAGTTTCTTACCATTTGTCGGCAAGATCGCAGTGCCTATGCCAATGCGGCAGAACGGCTATTGATGGCTATTGGTGAGCCAAACATGGTTGATACTGCCCTGGAGCCACGGCTTTCCCGTCTATTTTCGAATCGGGTGGTCGCCCGATATCCGGCGTTCGAAGAGTTCTACGGCATGGAAGATGCCATTGAACAGATTGTCTCCTATCTGAAGCATGCCGCTCAGGGTCTGGAAGAGAAGAAACAGATCCTCTATTTACTCGGCCCGGTCGGTGGCGGTAAATCCTCGCTGGCTGAACGCCTGAAGTCGCTGATGCAGCGCGTGCCGATTTATGTGTTGAGCGCTAATGGCGAACGCAGCCCGGTGAACGACCATCCGCTGTGCCTGTTTAATCCACAGGAAGATGCGCAAATTCTGGATAAAGAGTTTGGCATTCCGCGCCGCTACCTCGGCACCATCATGTCGCCGTGGGCGGCAAAACGCCTGCATGAGTTTGGGGGCGATATCACCAAATTCCGCGTGGTGAAAGTGTGGCCGTCTATCCTTGAGCAGATCGCCATTGCCAAAACGGAACCGGGTGATGAGAACAACCAGGATATCTCGGCTCTGGTGGGTAAAGTTGATATCCGTAAGCTGGAAAACTTCGCACAAAATGACCCGGATGCCTACGGCTATTCCGGTGCGCTGTGCCGCGCCAACCAGGGGATTATGGAATTCGTGGAGATGTTTAAAGCACCAATCAAAGTGCTGCATCCTCTGCTGACGGCGACCCAGGAAGGGAACTATAACGGGACGGAAGGTATCTCCGCCCTGCCGTTTAACGGGATAATCCTCGCCCACTCGAACGAATCCGAATGGGTGACCTTCCGTAATAATAAAAACAATGAGGCCTTCCTTGACCGCGTGTACATCGTCAAGGTGCCTTATTGCCTGCGGATCTCCGAAGAGATCAAGATTTACGAGAAACTGCTCAACCACAGTGAGCTGGTGCACGCACCCTGCGCGCCAGGCACGCTGGAAACGTTGTCGCGCTTCTCTATCCTTTCGCGTTTGAAAGAGCCGGAAAACTCCAGCATCTACTCAAAAATGCGCGTCTATGATGGCGAAAGCCTGAAAGACACCGACCCGAAAGCGAAATCCTATCAGGAGTATCGTGATTACGCCGGGGTCGATGAAGGGATGAACGGCCTGTCCACCCGTTTCGCGTTTAAGATCCTCTCCCGCGTCTTTAACTTCGACCATGCGGAAGTGGCGGCCAACCCGGTTCACTTGTTCTACGTGCTGGAGCAGCAGATTGAACGCGAGCAGTTCCCGCAGGAGCAGGCTGAACGCTATCTTGAGTTCCTGAAAGGCTACCTGATTCCGAAATACGCCGAGTTCATTGGCAAAGAGATCCAGACAGCCTACCTGGAATCCTATTCAGAGTACGGACAGAATATTTTCGACCGTTATGTCACCTACGCTGACTTCTGGATCCAGGATCAGGAGTACCGCGACCCGGATACCGGCCAGCTGTTTGACCGTGAATCCCTGAACGCGGAACTGGAAAAAATCGAGAAGCCTGCCGGGATCAGCAACCCGAAAGACTTCCGTAATGAGATTGTGAACTTCGTCCTGCGCGCCAGAGCGCATAACAACGGACGCAATCCGAACTGGACCAGCTACGAGAAACTGCGCACCGTGATTGAGAAGAAAATGTTCTCCAATACCGAAGAGCTGCTGCCGGTTATCTCGTTCAACACCAAAACCTCAACCGATGAGCAGAAGAAACACGACGATTTTGTCGACCGTATGATGGAAAAAGGCTACACCCGCAAACAGGTTCGCCTGCTCTGCGAATGGTATCTGCGCGTGCGTAAATCGTCCTAAAACAAGTGCCCGGCAGCGCTAGCGCCTGCCGGGCCAACAAAAACGCAAGTTGGCAAATGCAGTACGGGGGGTATATGACCTGGTTTATTGACCGGCGTCTTAACGGCAAAAACAAGAGCACGGTGAACCGCCAGCGCTTCTTGCGCCGTTACAAAGCGCAAATTAAACAGTCGATCTCCGAGGCCATCAACAAACGCTCGGTGACCGACGTCGACAGCGGCGAGTCTGTTTCCATCCCCACCGATGACATCAGCGAACCGATGTTTCATCAGGGGCGAGGCGGTCTGCGCCATCGCGTACACCCAGGTAATGACCACTTCGTTCAGAACGACAGAATTGAGCGTCCTCAGGGCGGCGGCGGTGGTTCAGGAAGCGGTCAGGGACAGGCCAGCCAGGACGGTGAAGGTCAGGATGAGTTCGTTTTCCAGATTTCAAAAGATGAATACCTCGACCTGCTGTTTGAGGACCTGGCGCTGCCGAATCTGAAAAAGAATCAGCATCGTCAGCTTAACGAGTACAAAACCCATCGCGCGGGCTATACCGCCAACGGCGTCCCCGCCAACATCAGCGTTGTGCGTTCGTTGCAGAATTCGCTGGCGCGACGCACGGCCATGACGGCAGGCAAACGTCGTGAACTGCGCGAACTTGAGAGTAGCCTGAAGGTCGTGGAAAACACGGAGCCGGCGCAACTGCTGGAAGAGGAGCGCCTGCGCAAAGAGATTGCCGAGCTAAGAGCGAAGATCGATCGTGTTCCGTTTATCGACACGTTCGACCTGCGTTACAAGAATTATGAAAAACGCCCAGAGCCCTCCAGCCAGGCGGTGATGTTCTGTCTGATGGACGTCTCCGGCTCCATGGACCAGGCCACCAAGGATATGGCGAAGCGTTTTTATATCCTGCTCTACCTGTTCCTGAGCAGAACCTATAAGAACGTGGAAGTGGTCTATATTCGCCACCATACGCAGGCTAAAGAGGTCGACGAGCATGAGTTCTTCTACTCGCAGGAGACCGGCGGCACCATCGTCTCCAGCGCGCTGAAGCTGATGGATGAAGTCGTGAAAGAGCGTTACGACCCGGCGCAATGGAATATCTATGCCGCGCAGGCGTCCGATGGTGATAACTGGGCCGACGACTCACCGCTTTGTCACGACATCCTGGCGAAGAAAATTCTGCCGGTGGTGCGTTACTACAGCTATATCGAAATTACCCGTCGCGCGCATCAGACCCTGTGGCGGGAATATGAACATCTGCAATCGATGTTTGATAATTTTGCCATGCAACATATCCGTGACCAGGATGATATTTATCCGGTGTTCAGGGAGCTCTTCCACAAGCAGTCTGCTAACAGCAACGCATAATCTCACAGCCAGCGAACGCGCTGGCTGTTTTCTTTCGACGCCGTTCTTCTCGTGCTAATGTAGCCATCTGCATACTGGATTATCACCGGGAAAATCACGATGACTGACGACGTTATGGGGACAGGAACCCACCAGCAACTGATAACCTTACTCACCGGGCAAGGCGCACGTTTTCGCGTTATGGAGCACGAGGCGGTCGGGAAATGTGAAGCGGTAAGTGAAATACGCGGGACCGATCTGCGTCAGGGCGCAAAAGCCCTGGTCTGCAAAGTGAAGGGAAACGGTGTTAAAAAACATGTTCTGGCGATCCTGGCCGCCGATCTGCAGGCAGACCTGAGCCGGCTTGCCAGCCATTTCGGCGGGCTTAAAGCCTCCCTCGCCAGCCCGGCCGAGGTAAGTACCCTTACCGCCTGCGTATTCGGCGCTATTCCGCCTTTTAGTTTCCACCCCGATCTGACGCTGGTCGCCGACCCGCTGCTGTTCGAGCGTTTCGACGAAATCGCGTTTAACGCCGGCCTGCTGGAAAAATCCGTGATCATGGATACCCAGGATTACCTGCGCATCGCCCGTCCTGAGCTGGTGACTTTCCATAAAGTCTAACCGTGAAGGCTGACTGTCAGCCTTTTCTCTCCAGCAACAGCACGGAGGCGACGAGAATCGCGGCAATGGCGAAAAACGATGAGGAGATAATCAGCGTTTCAACAAACATGTGATCGTTCATGATAGCGACCCCTTTGCGATATCTGCCTTCGTTTTAAACCGCGTAAATGACAAGGTTATGACAGCGGTAAAATCTTTTTAAAACTGTTCTCCGCCCTTTTTCCGCGTACAGTAAGCAGGACGATTATTTTGGCAAGGATTCCCTATGTTTGACCCTACTCTGCTCATTCTCCTGGCACTCGCCGCGCTGGGTTTTATCAGTCATAACACCACCGTCGCCATCTCGATTCTGGTGCTGATTATCGTACGCGTCACGCCGTTAAATACCTTTTTCCCGTGGATAGAAAAGCAAGGCCTCACCATCGGGATAATCATTTTAACCATCGGGGTGATGGCGCCCATCGCCAGCGGTACGCTTCCCGCCTCAACGCTGCTGCACTCGTTTGTCAACTGGAAATCGCTGGTGGCTATCGCGGTAGGTGTTTTTGTCTCATGGCTCGGGGGGCGCGGCGTTACGCTGATGAGCAGCCAGCCTTCGCTGGTTGCGGGTCTGCTGGTGGGCACGGTGCTGGGCGTAGCGCTCTTTCGCGGCGTGCCGGTGGGCCCGCTGATTGCAGCCGGGCTGGTCTCCCTGTTTATCGGGAAGTCGTAGTCAGGCTGGCCATGTAACGCGCCGGCGTCTGACCCAGCCCCTTCTTAAACATGGTAATAAACGCGGTGGTCGAGTCATAACCCAGTGACTGCGCCACCTGCTGTACCGATTTCCCGCCGATCAAATGCTGTAACGCCACAATAAGCTGCAGCTGGTGACGCCAGCGACGAAAGCTTAAACCGGTCTCTTTTACCACCAGTCGCGCCAGGTTGCGTTCGCTCATGGCGAAGTGGCTTGCCCATTGTGCCAGCGTCTGCCAGGCCGCGGGCTCTTCAGCCATCTTCTCGCTCATCAGCCGGATTTTTGGATGGGGCGAGACGGGTAACTGTAAATGCTCCTGACGCTGTAGCGGCAGTTCATCAAACAGGACATCGACCAGCCGGGATGTGGCCGCAAGCTGAAGCTGTGCCTGCGATTTTTCTGCCAGAGATAAAATGAGCTCCCGCACCAGAGGGGACATTTTCAGCGTACAACAGCGGTCGGGCAGACTGGCGGCGCCGGGCTCAATGAACAAAAAGCAGAGCTGCGCCCCCGGCGTGGCCCTGTTACTGTGCGGCATCTGCCCGGGGATCCAGACCGCGTACTGGGGCGGTACCATCAACATGGCATTTTCCACTTCACAGGTAATCGCGCCGCCAAGCGCCAGAATCAGCTGTCCCTTGCGGTGATGATGCAGGGGAATATATTGTTCCTCCGCCACCACACGGATGCGAAAGGCGACGGCCGCATCATGCTGGCTATCAGGATCGTAGCCGTCCAGTCCCAGTCCAATCATCATGTTGTCCGATTTTAGCGATAAACTGTCATTTTAGCCTGATTTCAACCGCCGGGAAAATCGGTATTGTGTGCGCTCGCTTGAACGTATGAGAACATAATGACTACTGCTATTCGCACCTCAGGAAAACACGGCGCGCTGTTGATTGCAGGCATCCTGATGATCGCCACCACGCTTCGCGTCACCTTTACCGGCGCAGCCCCGCTGCTGGATACCCTTCGCCTTGATTATGGCTTAAGCACGGCGCAAACCGGTCTGCTGACCACCCTGCCCCTGTTGGCTTTTGCCCTGATCTCCCCGCTCGCCGCAGGTCTGGCCCGACGTATTGGCATGGAGCGTAGCCTGTTTATCGCCCTCTTGCTGATTTGCGCCGGGATAGCCGTTCGCTCCCTGCCTTCCGCTGCCCTGCTTTTCATCGGCACGGCAGTGATTGGCTGCGGGATCGCGCTTGGGAACGTGCTGTTACCAGGTTTAATTAAACGTGACTTTCCGGGCCAGGTGGCGAAACTCACCGGTGCCTATTCCCTGACGATGGGGGCAGCCGCCGCGTTAGGCTCGGCGCTAATCGTGCCGCTGGCCCAGGGTCATGCAGGCTGGCAGGGCGCGCTGCTGATGCTGATGGTGTTTCCGCTGCTCGCCTTGCTGCTCTGGCTGCCGCAGTGGCGTCAGAAACATGTTGCGACGGTAACAGGCGCAGGCGCGTTACATAACCGCGCAATCTGGCGTTCTGCTCTCGCCTGGCAGGTGACGCTCTTTCTGGGGATTAACTCTCTTATCTATTACGTCATCATCGGCTGGCTGCCGGCGATACTGCTTAGCCACGGCTACAGCGAGGCGCAGGCAGGTTCGGTGCATGGTCTTTTACAGCTGGCGACAGCCGTGCCGGGACTTGCCGTTCCGCTGATCCTCCATCGGCTGAAAGATCAGCGGACGATCGCCGGTGCAGTGGCGCTGATGTGCGCAGTAAGCGCTGCGGGATTGTGGTTTATGCCGGATATGGCGGTGATGTGGACGCTGGTGTTTGGCTTTGGCTCCGGAGCAACGATGATCCTCGGCCTGACGTTCATCGGTCTGCGCGCGAGCTCTGCGCATCAGGCGGCGGCATTGTCCGGTATGGCACAGTCTATCGGCTACCTGCTCGCTGCCTGCGGACCGCCGCTGATGGGTAAAATCCACGATTCGGTAGGAGACTGGCGCATCCCCCTTCTCGCCTGTGCGCTGGCCGCGATCGTCATGGCCGTCTGCGGGATACTTGCCGGGCGCGACCGGGAAATCGCGCCCCGCTAAACACGAAGGCAGACCATCGGGTCTGCCCTGTTTTAGCCCCGCGCCGCGCGAAGCAATGCCTGTACAAGAACCACCGGACGTCCTTCCAGCGCAGCACGCTCGTGCTGGAACAAAGTGATCACAAAGAACGGGTGGGTTATCAGCTCCGCCGCACGGATTTCCCCCTGTTCGTCCCAGCCCGTCACGCGCATATCACCGCTCTCCAGCGCCTGAGCAAATTCCGGCGACACACCATAGTTGCAGTGATATCCCTCTTCAATTTCGGGTTTGCCGTAGGCTTTGGCGATCAGCGTATTGCTGCGCAGTTCAATGGCATCGGATATTTCCACCAGCGAGCAGGTCAGCGGCGCGATCACCATAGTGCCTTCGGTATCCGTCTCAGCATGTGCCGCATCGTGCCAGCCCAGCACGTTACGGGCATACTCAATCAGCGCATGCTGGAACCCACCGCAGGTCCCCAGGAACGGAATACTGTTTTCACGGGCGTAGCGTGCGGCGATAAAGGCGGCCTCTGTGTTTTTATAGGGGCTCGCAGGAACCAGCCAGATGGCATCGTAGCCCACCAGATCCTCAGAACTGGTTAATTCCGGGGTAGCAAGCCAGTCGTAATCGGCGGTGAGGTCAAGAACGGCCGCAGCATCGTCAATGGCCAGCGGGATCGCCTTGTGTGCAATAACATCAGGATTGTAATCGCCAACCAGCGCAATGCGGAGCGTCGTTTTAACCGGGAGGTGTTCCATGAAAGGTTCCTTATGCCAGAGTATTATCAGATAACATAAGGAACCTCAGACTACCGATCTTCTGCAATTATCACAATACCTTAAATTGGGAGGGTGGAATTATGATTCAGTGCAAACGCGTCTATGAGCAGGCAAGCCCGGACGATGGCTATCGGGTGCTGGTGGACAGACTCTGGCCGCGCGGGGTTAAAAAAACGGACCTCGCCCATGACGAATGGTGTAAAACACTCACGCCATCGAACGCATTACGTCAGGAGTATCATAGCGAAGCTATTGATTTTGCGACTTTCAGTAAAGCCTATCAGGAAGAACTGGCGCAGCATAAGGACGAGGGAAGGCGTCTTGCGGCGCTGGCACACAAGCAGACTCTCACCCTCCTCTATGGCGCGAAAAACACGGAACAGAATCACGCCCTGGTTTTAGCCGACTGGCTACGCCATTTGTGATCAGCTGATTGTCAGCTCATCCAGCATTTGCGGGGCTTGATCAGGGGTGAGCGGCATCAGATGTTCGGCGCGAACAAACGCAAAGCCGTGCTGATTGTCAAAGGCATAGACGTCTCCGGTGACCAGCCAAAGCGCACGATCCGCACTTGCGGGTAATTGCGTCATCACGCCGTTAACCGGGTTTACAAAACGCAGGCCAGGCTGGCAAAGACCAAACAACTCAACAGATTTACCAATATTGCGACGGCCAGACGCCGTGCGGGCACCGATGATCATCGCCATGCTGCCCGGTTTAAGCTGAAACATACTTCTCTCGCGGTAACAGTAGCCAGATACTGGCTAAGAATAATCCTAAAGAGAAGTGTATCGCAGCACCTGCCCTTCTGTCACCTGGTGGGTTGCGGATGATCGCGACGATAGAGCGTCCATTCGTCGATCACTTCACCACCCGGCAGCTTGCACTCGGTACGAACACCCTGCGGGCTTTGAATCGGGATCTGTTCCCCGCCCTTTTCCAGACAGTAAACGGAAGCCGGGTTCGCCATACCTACGGCCTGTGGCGGTTTGGGCGCATCGGGTGGGGTTGTTTTTGCGGTACAGGCGACCAGGGGAAGCGTCAGCGCCAGAAGCAGAAATCTCATCGCATCGATCCTTGTGACATCATCTTTGCCTAAGGGTAACGGCTCAGCGCCGCTTTCTCCATATATAAAATTTTCTGCATTCATGTTTTACTATGCCTGAAGCCTAAGAATTCAGCATAACATGCAGATGCAGACGTCTTCTGCCTGGGAGTCTTTCTACGTCATGTCGGATATTATCCTTGCCCGTGTTTCAGAAACCCTCGTTACTGAGCAATCCCTTGAAAGTCTCGTTCGTCAGCTGCTGGAGATGCTGGAAATCGTCACCGATATGGAGTCGACTTACCTGACGAAGGTGGATATCCAGGCGCGGCTGCAGCATATCCTTTATGCCCGAAACAGTAAGCAGATGACGATCCCGGAGGGGCTGAGCGTGCCCTGGGATGAAACGCTGTGTAAGCGCGCGCTGGATAGCGACACCATCTTCAGTAACGATGTCCCCGAGCGCTGGCCGGAGTGCGAAGCGGCGAAAGCTCTCGGTATTACCACTTACATGAGCATTCCGGTTCATCTCGCCGATGGCTCGCTTTACGGTACGCTTTGCGCCACCAGCACGGCTAAAAAGCCGCTCAGCGAGCGCGGTGAACAGATGTTAAAATTATTCGCCGGGTTGATTGGTCAGTACATTCAGAAAGAATCTCTGGTGAACCAGCTTCGGGAAGCCAACGCGGCGCTCATCGCACACTCTTATACCGATGCCCTTACCGGCCTGCCCAACCGTCGCGCCATCTTTGAGGATCTGACTACTCTGTTTTCCCTGGCTCGGCACTTGAAACGTAACGCCATCATTGCGTTTATCGACCTGGACGATTTTAAACTGATTAACGATCGGTATGGGCATGAAGCAGGCGACCAGTTCCTGATTGAAGTGGGCAAGCGTTTGACCGCAGAAAAACAGCAGGACGATATCATTGGTCGGCTGGGCGGCGATGAGTTTCTGGTGGCCTCTCTGAGTCATGTCGACAATGAGGAGCACATGAATCAGCTTAAAGCGCGCTTCAGCGCCCGCATTGCAGGGGAATACTGGCTGGGTAACATTAACCTTATTTATCCGGGAGCCAGCCTCGGCGTCATCGAAGTGGACCCAGACGTAACCGATCCGGACAGCGCATTACGTGCTGCTGATGTGGCGATGTATCAGGATAAGAAAGGAAAAAGCAAAACACGCTTTCTCGCGATGGATTAACCCCGTACACTCTACGGCGTTATAAAAAGAAAAAGGTGATGATATGAGAATAGGGATCCTCTTCCCTGTCGTTATTTTTATAACGGCAGTCGTGTTTCTGGCATGGTTTTTTGTCGGTGGTTACGCTGCACCGGGGGCATAAATGAGAAAAACCACGCTCATTATGTTAATCATCGCCATTGTGGCCTTTGCTGGCACGCAGCTTGGCTGGTGGTGAACCCGTGATGTAAAAAGGCCGCCATCCGGCAGCCTTTTTTAACGTTTCAGTTTTAGCTTTTGATCTTTCTGTAGATAAACAGCACAACCAGCGCGCCGATCACCGCAACCGCAAAGCTGCCGAAGTTAAAGCCATCTACTTTCCCGAAGCCGAACAGCGTACTGATCCAGCCGCCGACTACCGCGCCGACAATACCCAGTATTACGGTGACGATAAACCCACCGCCATCTTTGCCCGGCATGATCCACTTCGCCAGAATACCCGCAATAAGCCCAAAGATAATCCAGGATAAAATTCCCATAACTTTCCTCTCTGTATGGTTTTTGTCATTAAATCAACGACACAAAAAAGGATAGCACAGGATTTGAGAAAGGAAATTTGTGATAAGCCTCACACTGACCGGATGCGCATTTTGCCATCAAAATGCCCTTCCCCAGGAAATGTGGGGTTGCATCTTTTGTTGAGAAAGATTATCTTTCTCAATGCTGAATAGTTGAGAGAAATACTCAGGTATTCAGTACGACATTGCTCACATTGCTTCCAGTATTTCTTGCCCACGCTTTCGTGGGCTTTTTTTTGGGTTATACCCCAACAAAAGCGTGCCGGTTACGGCCTCCGCGTTTTGCCTGATAGAGCGCCTGGTCCGCGGCAATAATAATATTCTGCTGACTGCCCGCGATGTCGACAGCACGCGCAGTGGAGATGCCTACACTTACCGTGACCCGCCCAAAAGGACTGAACGCGTGTTCAATGTGGAGTGAGAAGACATTGCGAATAATCGCCTGTGCAAGGCGGAGCGCCTCCTGGATATCCGATTCAGGCAATATCAATGCAAACTCCTCCCCGCCATATCGCGCCACAAGCTGGTTGTCGCGAGTGAGGCTTTCCCTGAGGCAGTTTCCCAGTAATGCCAGACACCTGTCCCCTTCCGGGTGACCATAGTTATCGTTGTACTTTTTGAAGTAGTCCACATCCACGAGGAGGAGCGAAATAGGCGCGTCCTCTGCCGCACACGTCGCGATATCGGAGAGAATTTTTTCATCGAAAATACGTCGGTTATAAAGCCCAGTCAGGGCATCCTCCGAGGCAATAATCTTTAGCGCTTTGTTATCCCGTGTTTTTCTGGATAAGTCGGAATACAGGAAATAAGACGCCACGATGAGTATCGCGGTAAAAACGAAAATAAGTAAGGCAAGCTGAATCGCCTGCTTGCGCCAGGGGGAAAGGGCTTCATCCGCGCTGACCGCCACCGTCGTGACCAGTCCGTAGCGGCTGTTTTTCTCATAGGCATAAATGCGTTCGATTTTATCAAACCGGGAAACGGAGCTGGCTATCCCTGTATTTTGTACTTTTAGGTATTTCCTGAAGAGAGGGGAATCTGAAAAAATCGTACCGATATAGGTATTCTTAAAGGGGTAGCGAATCAGTAAAACGCCTCTTTGTGTCGTTAAGCCAATAACGCCCGCGTGTCCGATATTGATCTGTCCATAAAGGGTCAGAAAGTTTTCGATACCCAGCGTCACCACCACGACGCCGTTAAATGCCCCCGTGTGAGTCTCAAGGCGTCGGCTTATGGTAATAACCCATTTACCATTGGTTCTGCTTATCACTGGCTCGCCAATAAATATCTGCTGGCTTTTATTTTCCTTGTGATAGACAAAGAATGACCGGTCCGCGCCTTTACGGGGACCTGCAAAAGTTTCGTGCAAGGCGGTGAAGATATCCCCCTGCGCATCATAGACAACCACATTATTAATCTGGGTAAGAAGGTTATCCTGATTGCTTATCATTCGCTGAATATTGATCGCCTGTTGCGGGGTCATGCCATAAATTTCAAGGGTGTCGGAAACGGTGGTAATCAACATTTCACTTTGGCGTATGATCCCTTCTGTATAGACATTCAGGGTATGGCTCAGGTTGGCAACGCTGGTATTGATCTGCTGGATTGACTGCTGTCGGGACGTTGCAATCTGCACGGCAAGCGACAATGAAATGATCAACGAGACAATGATGACGGTAATGGTTGTTGTGTAAAAAGTATTTTTGACATGCACGAGCTTTTCCACCTTATCACGCCTGACATCCCTGGCTGACAACTCTTGTCACTGTAACAAAGCTCAGGTTAAGAGGAAAATGAATTGCACTTAAGCATAGTTCATCCGCCTGGATTAGGCTGACTACCCATATTATCAGGCTTGTAGCAAGCCCAGCCTGTGATAAGATTTGAAAAATCAGGGAGCGGACAAGGTATCTGGAAAATGAAAAAGATCGTTGCCGTTACTATCGTTTCAGCGTTTCTGGTCTTTCTGTCTCTCTATACGGTCAATGCGGTTATCATGGGCCAGCAGAAAAGCAAACTGCGTGAGATTTCCCAGACCCTTTTACAGTATTCAGAAGGCCTGTCTCAGAGCGTGGCGCAGACACTCAAAGGCCTGACCACTCAGGGATGCGACAAAGCCAGCCTTGATCGCTACAGACAGATTAAGCTCGACAGCCTTTATTTTGCAGACATCGGTTTTATAGAGCAGGGAAAAATAATCTGTACCGCTTTTTGGGGAAAACTCGCTAACCCTGTCCCCCTGCCGGCAGAGCTCCATAAAACACCCAGAGGATTCCTGCTCGCGCAATTTTCCAGAAAAGATTTTTTCACGGGCAATGCGGCCATCTACAATAATCTTATTATCTTCTCCTCCCGCTACGCTTACGATAAATTCACCCCGGTTACTAACAATTACTCACTCAGCGCAACCACCAAAGACTTTGCCAGAATATTTTTTTCAGCAACCCATGAGGTAAAAGAACAGGATGGGGTACATTCCACGTTATTTACCCTCACCCTCACAGAGTGCAGCGCTTCCTGGGATTTGTGCGTCATTGTGAAGCATCACCATGCAGGACTGGCCTCGTTATCTCCCGCGGTGTTTGCCTTTCTCGTGGCTATTTTATGTTTTATCTGGATTGCAATAACGTTATTTTTCTTTCGACTCAATGAAGACCGCTTTTCACTGGAACGGACGTTGGTTAAAGCCGTCTTAACCAACACTATTGGCGTTCACTACCAGCCCATAATTCGCATTCAGGATAGCAAAATAGTGGGCGTGGAGGTTTTATCGAGATGGCGCGACGCAAAACACGGTGACGTCTCGCCGGAATTGTTTATTCCATTAATCCAGAAAATTGGTTTGTATAAAAAATATTATACCCATATTCTTGAGAAATCCCTTAAGGACATCGCACCGCTGGTGCTTAAGCATCAGCTGGTCGTTTCGCTCAATGTTGGTCGAACGGAAATTGAAGATGGACAATTTATCAGCATTTTGCGCCGTGGATGTTTAGCCAACAACATTCCGCTGTCTCTGGTAAAAGTCGAGCTCTCTGAAAAAGCCGTTTCCACCGCGAATATTCTGGAGGGCTTCTGTCAGAAGTTAAAATCCCTTGGTGTCAGAATATCCATTGATGACTTCGGTGTGCAAAACTCCAACCTGGCCAGGCTTTCGCTTCTTGAATATGATGAGATCAAAATCGACAAGTCGCTGGTCGATGGCATCAGTGAGCATTATAAGCAGAACATTTTTGTGATCTTTAGCGACGCCCTCGCAAAACTGAATAAAACGCTGGTTTTCGAAGGCGTTGAGAACGAAATACAATTCCGCTTTATTGCTGAACGATATCCTGAGGCTCTGGTTCAGGGATGGTATTTTTCAAAATCTGTTTCCCGCCGTGAGCTTGCGAAGCGGCTCCTGGGTCTGGCGCGGTAGGCTATTCATTTCCCCACTGATTAAGGAAGTTCGCAATATCATCAATACGTTCAGCATGAACCCCGGCTTCACGCGCCATCTCTTGCTGAGCTTCCTCATCAATCTCCTCATTATTTGATAACCGCGTGAGCAGCAGCTGGAAATAATGCGCCAGTGGGTCCTGCTCTGACTCACTGACAGGCTTTGCGGCTTCCGTCGCGTATTCTTCGACGATGTCATAATACTTCAATGGGATGTCGTTATTCATAACTGTCTAAACCTCTCAGGATGAAGTCACAAGTATATCGGACGACGCACGGTTGACCAACGCGTTGCTTCAGATAAGCAGCGCAAGCAGGGCGGCAAGCGCAGGTAAAGCCTGAACATACAGAATCTTCCGGCTGGCGGTCACTGCGCCAAAGAGACCGGCAATCAGCACGCAGGCCAGGAAGAAGATGGCCACATGAACACCCTCTTCACCGAGCCAGAGGCTCCAGAGCAAACCCGCCGCAAGAAAACCGTTGTATAGCCCCTGATTCGCGGCCAGCGCGCGGGTTTCACGCGCAAATTCCGGGCTGAGATTAAACGCCTTATGCCCGGTTCTGGTGTCCCACAGGAACATTTCCAGCACAAGGATGTAAAGATGGATAAATGCAACGACAGCGATAAGAACAGTGGCTAGCATCGTGTTATTTCCTGCAGGCAGAGGCAAAAAAAACGGGAACCCTCAGGCCCCCGCTCTTGTTTAACCCAGAGTCTGGATTACATGTTCGCGATGATCGCGTCGCCAAACTCTGAACATTTCAGCAGTTTAGCGCCTTCCATCAGACGTTCGAAATCGTAAGTTACGGTTTTGGCGTTGATCGCGCCTTCCATACCTTTCACGATCAGGTCTGCGGCTTCGAACCATTCCATATGACGCAGCATCATCTCTGCGGACAGGATGATAGAGCCTGGGTTCACTTTGTCCTGACCTGCATATTTAGGAGCAGTACCGTGGGTCGCTTCGAACAGAGCGCACTCGTCACCGATGTTTGCACCAGGGGCGATACCGATACCGCCAACCTGTGCTGCCAGGGCGTCAGAGATGTAGTCACCGTTCAGGTTCATACAGGCAATCACGTCGTATTCAGCAGGACGCAGCAGGATCTGCTGCAGGAACGCATCGGCGATCACATCTTTAACGATGATCTCTTTGCCGGTGTTCGGGTTCTTGATCTTCTGCCACGGGCCACCGTCGATCAGCTCACCGCCGAACTCTTCTTTCGCCAACTGGTAACCCCAGTCTTTGAAGGCACCTTCGGTGAACTTCATGATGTTGCCTTTGTGAACCAGAGTCACAGAGTCACGGTCGTTGGTGATCGCGTATTCGATAGCCGCGCGCACCAGACGTTTAGTCCCTTCTTCGGAGCATGGCTTGATGCCGATACCGCAATGTTCAGGGAAGCGAATTTTCTTCACGCCCATCTCTTCGCGCAGGAATTTAATCACTTTTTCTGCGTCTGCAGAGTCTGCTTTCCACTCGATGCCCGCGTAGATGTCTTCTGAGTTTTCGCGGAAGATAACCATATCGGTCAGTTCAGGGTGCTTAACCGGGCTTGGGGTGCCCTGATAGTAACGCACCGGACGCAGACAGACGTACAGGTCCAGCTCCTGACGCAGTGCCACGTTCAGGGAGCGGATACCGCCGCCGACTGGGGTGGTCAATGGGCCTTTGATAGCAACGCGGTAGTCGCGGATCAGGTCCAGCGTTTCTGCTGGCAGCCAGACGTCCTGGCCATAAACTTGAGTCGATTTCTCACCGGTGTAAATTTCCATCCAGGAAATTTTACGCTCGCCTTTGTAGGCTTTCTCAACAGCGGCATCAACCACTTTCAGCATTGCCGGGGTAACGTCTACACCGATACCGTCACCTTCAATGAACGGGATAATCGGATTGTGAGGAACGTTAATCTTGCCGTTTTGCAGGGTGATCTTTTTACCTTCCGCCGGAACAACTACTTTGCTTTCCATTAACCTCTCCTTCGAGCGCTTCTGGTTGTTACTGATCTTATGTTAATAAATTGTAATGAGCCCTTCGATAGTACCTGAATGTCCTGCGCCATGAAAGGTCTTCGTTATTAGGCTATAATGCGGCAATTGATAACGCCTGAAAATACCATGAAGAAAACTTCTTTTACAAAACACCGGGTTGAGCGATTCAGCTCGCGACAAGCCGCCAGAAGACCGCAAGAAACCCAGCCGAAGCGGGTTATTTTGTTCAATAAACCCTACGATGTTTTGCCGCAGTTCACCGATGAGGCCGGACGCAGCACGCTGAAGGATTACATTCCCGTTCAGGGCGTTTACGCCGCCGGGCGTCTGGACCGGGACAGCGAAGGACTTTTAGTTTTAACCAACGACGGCGCTCTGCAGGCAAAGCTCACACAGCCGGGAAAACGCACGGGCAAAATTTACTTCGTGCAGGTCGAAGGCGAACCGGACGAAGAAACGCTGGAGAAATTACGCCGTGGCGTAACGCTGAACGATGGCCCAACCCTGCCTGCAGGTATTGAACGCGTGGATGAGCCGGAGTGGCTATGGCCGCGCAATCCGCCCATCCGCGAACGCAAATCCATTCCGACAAGCTGGCTCAAAATCACCCTTTATGAAGGCCGCAACCGTCAGGTTCGGCGCATGACCGCTCACGTCGGCTTCCCTACTCTGCGTCTGATTCGCTACGCCATGGGCAGCTATACCCTGGAAACGCTGGCAAACGGTGAATGGCGAGACGTTACCGCTTAAGGAGTCACTATGTTTAAACCTCATGTTACGGTCGCCTGCGTGGTCCACGCCCAGGGTAAATTCCTTGTGGTCGAAGAGAGCATTAACGGTAAAGCGCTGTGGAACCAGCCAGCCGGGCACCTTGAAGCCAATGAGACCTTACTGCAGGCAGCAAAACGCGAGCTGTGGGAAGAGACCGGCATACACGCTGAACCCCAGCACTTTATCCGACTGCATCAGTGGATTGCGCCCGATAGCACCCCGTTCCTGCGCTTCTTGTTTGCCGTCGAGCTTAGCGAAATGTGCGCCACAGAGCCGCAGGATGACGATATCGACCGCTGCCTTTGGGTGACTGCCGAGGAGATCCTTAACGCGCCAAACCTGCGCTCGCCGCTGGTTGCGGAAAGCATTCGCTGCTGGCAGTCTGCTGGCCGCTTACCGCTGGAAGTCATCGGCGCATTTAACTGGCCGTTTACAGAGGGTGCCAATGGTGGGGGGGCGTGATAGAATACGCCGCCTTGAAGTTCAATGTCGTGAGTATTCCATGTCAGATAACAGCCAGAAAAAAGTGATCGTCGGCATGTCCGGCGGTGTCGATTCCTCCGTTTCCGCCTACCTGTTACAGCAACAGGGCTATAAGGTGGAGGGCCTGTTCATGAAGAACTGGGAGGAAGATGATGGCGAGGAATACTGCACTGCCGCTGCGGATCTCGCCGATGCGCAGGCCGTGTGCGATAAGCTCGGCATTGAACTGCACACCGTTAACTTTGCTGCAGAATACTGGGATAACGTCTTTGAACTGTTCCTGGAAGAGTACAAAGCGGGGCGCACCCCGAACCCGGATATTCTGTGCAACAAAGAGATCAAATTTAAAGCCTTCCTGGAATTCGCTGCGGAAGATCTGGGCGCAGACTACATTGCGACCGGCCACTACGTGCGTCGTGCAGATGTGAATGGCAAAAGCCAGCTGCTGCGCGGCCTGGACGGCAACAAAGATCAGAGCTACTTCCTTTATACCCTGAGCCACGAACAGATCGCCCAGAGCCTGTTCCCGGTTGGCGAGCTGGAAAAGCCGCAGGTACGTAAAATCGCGGAAGAGCTGGACCTGATCACCGCGAAGAAAAAGGACTCTACCGGCATCTGCTTCATCGGTGAGCGCAAATTCCGTGATTTCCTTGGCCGCTACCTGCCTGCACAGCCGGGTAAAATTGTCACCGTTGATGGCGATGAGATCGGCCAGCACCAGGGGCTGATGTACCATACTTTAGGCCAGCGCAAAGGTCTGGGTATCGGTGGAACCAAAGATGGCAGCGAAGATCCGTGGTATGTGGTCGACAAAGATGTCGAAAACAATATTCTGGTTGTCGCCCAGGGGCACGACCATCCGCGTCTGATGTCCGTTGGCCTTATCGCGCAACAGCTGCACTGGGTCGATCGCGAGCCGCTGAAAGGCACGCTGCGCTGCACGGTGAAAACGCGCTACCGTCAGACCGATATTCCTTGCACCGTTACCGCGCTCGATGACGAACGCATTGACGTGCGTTTTGACGAGCCGGTTGCCGCCGTCACCCCGGGTCAGTCTGCTGTCTTCTACAGCGGCGAAATCTGCCTGGGCGGCGGGATCATTGAACAGCGCCTGCCGCTGCCCGCTGTTTAACAGAGTGCACACATAAAGGAGACCATGTGGCGAAGAACTACTACGACATCACCCTGGCGCTGGCAGGAATTTGCCAGTCTGCCCGTCTGGTGCAACAGCTGGCGCATCAGGGTCATTGCGATGCCGATGCCCTGCACGTTTCACTCAACAGCGTTATCGACCTTAACCCCGGTTCAACTCTGGGTGTATTTGGTGGGAGTGAAACCAATCTTCGTCTCGGTCTTGAAACCCTGCTTGGCGTGCTTAACGCCAGTAGTCGTCAAGGGTTAAACGCAGAACTGACCCGTTACACCTTAAGCCTGATGGTACTTGAGCGTAAGTTGAGCGCGGCGAAAGGCGCGCTCAATACCCTGGGCGATCGTATCGGCGGGCTCCAGCGTCAACTCGACCATTTTGATCTGCAATCCGAAACGCTGCTGAGCGCGATGGCCGGTATTTACGTTGATGTCATCAGCCCGCTGGGCCCACGTATTCAGGTCACCGGATCCCCTGCCGTGCTGCAAAGCCCGCAGGTGCAGGCAAAAGTACGTGCGTCCCTGCTGGCAGGGATCCGCGCCGCCGTGCTGTGGCATCAGGTTGGCGGTGGCCGTCTGCAGTTAATGTTTTCTCGTAATCGCCTGACCACTCAGGCAAAACAAATTCTTGCTCATTGTTAACCTCCCGGAGTTGCGAATTATGGAATTATCCTCACTGACCGCCGTATCCCCTGTCGATGGACGCTACGGCGATAAAGTCAGCGCGCTGCGCGGGATCTTCAGCGAATATGGTTTGCTGAAGTTCCGTGTTCAGGTTGAAGTACGCTGGCTGCAGAAGCTGGCCGCCCAGGCAGCAATCAAGGAAGTTCCTGCTTTTGACGAAAAGGCAAACGATTACCTTGATAAAATCGTTGCTGAGTTTAGCGAAGAAGATGCCGCGCGCATTAAGACCATTGAACGCACCACCAACCACGACGTGAAAGCGGTTGAGTACTTCCTGAAAGAGAAAGTGGAAAGCGTCCCTGCCCTGCACGCGGTGTCAGAGTTCATTCACTTCGCCTGTACCTCTGAAGATATCAACAACCTGTCTCACGCGCTGATGCTCTCTACCGCGCGTAAAGAGGTTGTGCTGCCTTACTGGCGTAAGATCATCGACGCGGTGAAAGCGCTCTCCGTGGAATACCGCGACATTCCGCTGCTTTCCCGTACTCACGGCCAGCCAGCCACCCCTTCCACCATGGGTAAAGAGATGGCAAACGTGGCGTACCGCATGGAGCGCCAGTACCGTCAGCTTGAGCAGGTTGAAATTCTGGGCAAAATCAACGGCGCGGTCGGTAACTACAATGCCCACATCGCCGCTTACCCGGAAGTGGACTGGCACCAGTTCAGCGAAGAGTTCGTGACCTCTCTGGGTATTCAGTGGAACCCGTACACCACCCAGATTGAGCCGCACGACTATATCGCCGAACTGTTTGACTGCATCGCGCGCTTTAACACCATCCTGATCGACTTCGATCGTGACGTGTGGGGCTACATTGCGCTTAACCACTTCAAGCAGAAAACCATCGCCGGTGAAATTGGTTCTTCCACCATGCCGCATAAAGTGAACCCAATCGACTTCGAAAACTCCGAAGGCAACCTGGGCCTGGCGAATGCGGTGCTGCAGCATATGGCGAGCAAACTGCCGGTATCCCGCTGGCAGCGTGACCTGACCGATTCCACCGTGCTGCGTAACCTGGGCGTGGGCATTGGCTACGCGCTGATCGCTTACCAGTCCACCCTGAAAGGCGTGAGCAAACTGGAAGTGAATCGCGATCGTCTGCTGGACGAACTGGATCACAACTGGGAAGTGCTGGCGGAGCCGATTCAGACCGTGATGCGTCGCTACGGCATCGAAAAGCCGTATGAAAAACTGAAAGAGCTGACTCGCGGCAAGCGTGTAGATGCTGAAGGCATGAAACAGTTTATTGACGGTCTGGCACTGCCAGAAGAAGAGAAAACGCGCCTGAAAGCCATGACGCCGGCGAACTACATTGGCCGCGCCATTACCATGGTCGACGAGCTGAAGTAACACCCCTTCCCCCCTTTCCGCCCGGAAAGGGGGTTGCTTTTCCCCGGTTTACTGAATGTTTATCCCCACGGCAACATAATCAGCGTTAAACTATTCGTACTACATATTCTGGGAGAAAAGATGATGCGCGTACTGGTTGTTGAGGATAACGCATTGCTACGCCACCACCTGAAGGTTCAGCTTCAGGAGATGGGACATCAGGTGGACGATGCTGAAGATGCAAAAGAAGCCGATTATTATCTCAATGAACATCTGCCGGATATCGCCATTGTCGATTTAGGCTTGCCTGATGAAGACGGTCTGTCGTTAATTCGTCGCTGGCGCAGCCATGATGTTTCTCTCCCGGTGCTGGTTCTGACCGCCCGCGAAGGCTGGCAGGACAAAGTTGAAGTGCTCAGCGCCGGTGCGGATGATTACGTCACCAAGCCGTTCCATATTGAAGAAGTGGCTGCGCGAATGCAGGCGCTATTACGCCGCAACAGCGGGCTGGCTTCACAGGTTATCTCCATCCCGCCTTTCCAGGTGGATCTCTCCCGACGCGAGCTCTCGATTAACAATGAAGTGATCAAGCTGACCGCATTCGAATACACCATCATGGAAACGCTGATCCGTAACAGTGGCAAGGTTGTGAGCAAAGACTCCTTAATGCTCCAGCTCTACCCGGACGCGGAGCTGCGCGAGAGCCATACTATTGATGTGCTGATGGGGCGTTTGCGTAAGAAAATTCAGGCGCAGTACCCGCAGGATGTGATCACGACCGTCCGCGGCCAGGGCTACCTGTTTGAATTACGCTAAATGAGACAGATTTTGCGCCATATACTGCCCCTCTCACTGCGGGTTCGTTTTTTGCTGGCAACGGCCGCAGTGGTGCTGGTGCTGTCGCTCTCCTACGGTATGGTCGCCCTGGTGGGTTACAGCGTCAGCTTCGATAAAACGACTTTTCGACTGTTACGTGGCGAAAGTAATCTGTTTTACACTCTGGCGAAATGGGAAAACAACCGTATCAGCGTTGAAATGCCCGAGAACCTGAATCAACAGAGCCCTACTTTAGCCCTGATTTACAACGAAAAAGGGAAGTTGCTGTGGGCGCAAAGAGATATCCCGTGGCTGGTTAAAAGCATTCGTCCGGAGTGGCTTAAAACCAATGGTTTTCATGAGATAGAAGCCGATCTTAACACCACCAGCTCGCTGATTCGCGAAGATCGCTCTATGCAGCAGAAACTCAATGAAATCCGCGAGGATGATGCCGAAACGGAGATGACGCACTCCGTGGCGATTAATATCTACCCGGCGACGATGAACATGCCGCAGCTGACCATTGTGGTGATCGACACCATTCCTGTCGAGCTCAAGCGCTCCTACAGGGTCTGGAGCTGGTTCGTTTATGTTCTGGCCGCTAACCTGCTGCTGGTAATCCCGCTGCTTTGGGTGGCGGCGTGGTGGAGCTTGCGCCCCATTGAATCCCTGGCGCGAGAGGTGCGCGAGCTTGAGGAACACCATCGCGAAAAACTCAATCCGGAAACCACCCGTGAGCTGACAAGTCTGGTACGTAATCTCAATCGCCTGCTGAAAAGTGAACGTGAACGCTATGATAAGTACCGTACAACTCTGACTGACCTCACTCACAGCCTGAAAACACCGCTGGCCGTGATGCAAAGTACCCTGCGTTCAATGCGCAGTTCAAAGCTGAGCGTTGATGATGCCGAGCCGGTGATGCTGGAGCAGATCAGTCGAATCTCACAGCAAATTGGCTATTACCTGCACCGCGCCAGTATGCGTTCCGGCAGCGCGCTTCTGAGCCGCGAGCTGCACCCGGTGGCACCGCTGCTGGATAATCTTACGTCCGCCCTCAACAAGGTGTACCAGCGTAAAGGGGTGAACATCAGCCTCGATATCTCGCCTGAGATAAGCTTTGTCGGCGAAAAGAATGACTTCATGGAAGTCATGGGCAACCTGCTGGATAACGCCTGTAAATACTGCCTGGAGTTTGTGGAAGTGTCTGCGCGTCAGACGGATAACGAGTTACATATTATCGTTGAAGATGATGGCCCGGGGATCCCGCGCAATAAACGTGATGTGGTGTTCGATCGCGGCCAGCGCGCCGATACGCTGCGCCCCGGCCAGGGGGTGGGGTTAGCCGTCGCACGTGAAATTGTCGACCAGTACGATGGAAAAATTGAAACCAGCGAAAGTTTGCTGGGCGGCGCCAGAATGGAAGTGATTTTTGGTCGCCAGCAGCCCACATCGAACGATAGTTAACCCGTTATGTGAAAAATGCGAGGATCTCGCAGCCGGGGGGCTGAGCTTCCGTTATAATCCGTGTCAGTAAGAACCTGCGGAATAAAAAAATATGGATTATCACTTAACGCTTAACTGGCCCGAGTTTATTGAACGTTACTGGCAAAAACGCCCGGTGGTTCTGAAACGTGGGTTCAGCAACTTTGTCGACCCTATCTCGCCTGACGAACTGGCCGGTCTGGCCATGGAAAACGAAGTCGACAGCCGCCTGGTCAGTCACCAGGACGGGAAATGGCAGGTCAGTCACGGTCCTTTCGAAAGCTATGATCATCTCGGTGAAAACAACTGGTCGCTGCTGGTGCAGGCCGTCAACCACTGGCACGAACCCACTGCCGCGCTAATGCGCCCGTTCCGCGCCCTGCCCGACTGGCGGATGGACGATCTGATGATCTCCTTCTCCGTTCCGGGTGGCGGCGTGGGTCCGCACCTTGACCAGTACGACGTGTTTATTATTCAGGGTACGGGTCGCCGCCGCTGGCGCGTGGGCGAGAAAGTGCCGATGAAACAGCACTGTCCGCATCCGGACCTGCTTCAGGTGGATCCGTTTGAAGGGATTATTGATGAAGAGCTGGAGCCAGGCGATATTCTCTACATTCCGCCTGGGTTCCCGCATGAGGGTTACTCCCTGGAAAACTCGCTCAACTACTCGGTTGGGTTCCGCGCACCAAGCGGTCGCGAGATGATCAGCGGCTTTGCCGACTATGTTCTGCAACGCGAGCTGGGCAGCTATCGCTACAGCGATCCGGATGTGCCTGCGCGCGAGCATCCGGCAGATATTCTGCCAGCAGAGCTGGACAAGCTGCGCGGTATGATGCTGGATCTGATCAACGAGCCGGAACATTTCAGACAGTGGTTTGGCGAGTTTATTAGCCAGTCCCGCCACGAGCTGGACGTGGCGCCTCCGGAGCCGCCTTATCAGGCTGACGAGATTTATGATGCCCTTCAGCAGGGCGACAAGCTGGTTCGTCTGGGCGGGTTGCGCGTGCTGCGCATCGGTGAAGAGGTCTTCGTCAATGGCGAGAAGCTGGATTCCCCGCACCGTCCTGCCCTGGAAGCGATTGCCAGCCATATGGTTCTGACTGCTGAAACCTTTGGCGATGCGCTGGAAGATCCCTCATTCCTCGCCATGCTGGCCGCGCTGGTTAACAGCGGGTATTGGTTTTTTGAGGATTGAGTCACCTTAATGCCCGGTGGCGCTGCGCTTACCGGGCCTACGGGATCGTGCTTTTGTAGGCCGGGTAAGGCGTAGCCGCCACCCGGCTTTTTCACTTCCGCTCCCCCGCCGCAAACTCCTCGATCTCACCTGCCCAATCGGCAGGATATAATCCCTCGTGAACATCGCGATGAAACGTTGAAAACGGCCAGTCGATAACCTTACTGACATACCCATGCTTCATCGGATTGATGTAGATGTAATCCAAATGCCGCCGGTAATCCTCTTCGTTTCGAATGGTGTGCTCCCAGAAACGCGGCTGCCAGATATGACGCATGTCGATGTTACGACTGAACGTTTTTTTGATATCACGCCAGCGTGCCGAAAAGTCACTGTCTCCTTCCGGTAAGGTCCAGATACAGTGCATATGTTCAGGGAGAATAACCCAGGCGTTAATGGTGAAGGGTTTCGCACGTTTAACCGTTAAGGTTGCAGCACGTAAGCTGTCGATATGGCGGGTAAGCAAATCGCTCTGGCGGTTTTGAAGGTTAACGGTGAAAAACCAGGTGCCGCCGGGAATATAGTGGCGACGATAGTTTGACATGGGGGCTCCTTGCCTGAATGCCGGGTGGCGGCTTCGCCTTACCCGGCCTACATTTCGATCGTAGGCCCGGTAAGCGCAGCGCCACCGGGCAATGTCTCACCGCTTCGCGGTTAACTCCGCTATGCGCACAATCACCTTCACCGCTTTTTCCATTCCTTCCAGCGTCACAAACTCATGCTTGCCGTGGTAGTTGTAGCCACCGGTAAACAGGTTCGGGCACGGCAATCCCATAAATGACAGCTGCGAACCGTCGGTACCGCCACGAATCGGTTTTAAGATCGGTTCAATATCGCAGTCGCGCATTGCCTGCCGGGCGATATCAATTATGTGCGGATGCGCCATCACCTTCTCACGCATATTGTAATAGCTGTCTTCGATGATGAGTTCAATGTAGCAGTCAGGATGCAGCCCTTTGCCTACCTTTTTGGCGATCTCCATCATCTTACGCTTGCGCGCTTCAAAGGCTTTACGGTCAAAATCGCGCACGATGTAGTGCATCTGGGCGCTATCCACGGTGCCCTTAATGCTGGTCAGGTGATAGAAACCTTCATACCCGTCTGTCATCTCCGGGCTCTCTTGCGCCGGGACTTCAGCATGAATACGCGACGCCAGCGACAGCGCATTCACCATCACCCCTTTGGCTGAGCCGGGGTGAACGTTGTTCCCGACAATTTTAATGGTGACCGAAGCGGCGTTAAAGTTTTCATACTCCAGCTCGCCCACGCCACCGCCATCGACGGTGTAGGCCCACTGCGCGTTAAAAGCCTCCACATCGAAATGTTTCGCGCCTTTCCCCACCTCTTCGTCCGGCGTGAAAGCAACCCGGATATCCCCGTGCGGAATGTTTTTGCCTTTCAGCACCGCCAGCGCCGTCATGATCTCCGCGATCCCCGCCTTATCATCTGCGCCCAGCAGCGTTTTCCCGTCGGTGGTGATGAGCGTCTGACCGAGCAGCTGGTGCAGGACCGGGAACATCACGGGAGAGAGCACTTCATCGCCAATGCCCAGCGCAATATCACCGCCGCGGTAGTTTTCAACAATCTGCGGGTTCACATGTTTACCGCTAAAATCCGGAGAGGTGTCGACATGGGATATAAAGCCAATCGCCGGGATATCACCCGGGACATTCGCCGGCAGCGTCCCCATCACAGTGCCCTTTTCGCTTAACGTGACGTTAACCAGCCCCATGGCGTCGAGCTGCTCTTTAAGCAGGTTTAATAACTTCCACTGGCCTTCGGTGCTTGGCACCTGGCGGACACCCGGTTTAGATTGGGTATCCAGCGAAACATACTGTAAAAAACGCTCAAGTAATTTATCCATGCAGTCACCCTCACTTTTTGTGACAACATTATCAATAAGCATCAAAACGCAAATATTGCGTCAGGTCACTTTTATCCCGCAAACGAGAATATTTTCCGTTTATATCGTTCTGCGTTAGTAAATGTAGCTTATGAATCAGTGACAAGGATTGGCGATTCCCGAGGTTTGCCGTAGAATGTCCGCCCTCATTACGAGTCACCAAGGTGGTTACACACAAACCCCGCTTCGGCCTGCTGCCTGAGGCGTCTATATGGGACAGTGCAAAAATTGAATACACAACCCCGTTCTCGTTCACCGCTGGTGCAACTTGAACGAATTCGTAAAAGTTTTGATGGCAAAGAGGTCATTTCCGACCTCAATCTGACCATCAATGACGGCGAGTTTCTTACGCTGCTTGGCCCCTCCGGCTGCGGCAAGACAACCGTACTGCGCCTTATCGCCGGGCTGGAAAGCGTCGATAATGGCCACATCCATCTTGAGAACCAGGACATAACCCAGGTTCCTGCCGAAGATCGCCACGTCAATACCGTCTTTCAGAGCTATGCCCTGTTCCCTCACATGACCGTGTTTGAGAACGTGGCGTTTGGCCTGCGGATGCAAAAAACGCCGGCCAGCGAGATCCCCCCGCGCGTCACGGAAGCCCTGCGGATGGTGCAGCTGGACGAGTTTGCTCAGCGAAAACCCCACCAGCTCTCCGGCGGTCAGCAGCAGCGCGTGGCCATTGCCCGCGCCGTGGTCAATAAACCGCGCCTGCTTCTTTTAGATGAGTCGCTTTCCGCGCTGGACTACAAACTGCGCAAGCAGATGCAGAACGAGCTGAAGGCGCTACAGCGCAAGCTTGGCATCACCTTCGTCTTCGTCACCCACGACCAGGAAGAGGCGCTGACCATGTCAGACCGTATTGTGGTGATGCGCGATGGCAAAATAGAGCAGGACGGCACGCCGCGTGAAATTTACGAAGAGCCGAAAAACCTGTTTGTCGCCAGCTTCATTGGCGAAATCAATATCTTTAATGCCACGGTGATTGAACGTCTGGACGATCGGCGCGTGCGCGCGAACGTGGAAGGACGTGAATGCAATATCACCGTGAACTTCGCCGTCGAGAAGGGACAAAAACTCAACGTCCTGCTGCGTCCTGAAGATCTGCGTGTCGATGAAATTCACGGTAATACCGAAGCCGAAGGGCTTATCGGCTATATCCGCGAGCGCAATTACAAAGGGATGACGCTGGAGTCCGTCGTCGAACTGGAAAATGGCAAAATGGTAATGGTCAGCGAATTCTTTAACGAGGACGATCCTGACTTCGACCACTCTCTCGACCAGAAAATGGTTATCAACTGGGTAGAAAGCTGGGAGGTTGTACTGGCTGATGAAGAACACAAGTAAATTCCAGAAGGTGGTGATTACCACTATCGTCGGTTGGCTTGTGTTATTTGTCTTTTTACCCAACCTGATGATCATCGCCACCAGCTTTCTGACCCGCGACGATGCCCACTTCGTTAAGCTGGTCTTTACGCTGGATAACTACGCGCGCCTGCTCGACCCGCTCTATTTTGACGTGCTTCTGCACTCGCTGAATATGGCGCTGATTGCTACCGTCGCCTGCCTGCTACTGGGGTATCCTTTCGCATGGTTCCTGGCCGGGCTGCCACAAAAGGTGCGCCCGCTTTTGCTGTTTCTGTTGATCGTGCCGTTCTGGACCAACTCGCTGATTCGCATCTACGGGTTAAAAATCTTCCTGAGCACCAAAGGCTACCTCAACGCGTTTCTGCTGTGGCTGGGGGTAATTGATACCCCTGTACGCATCATGTTTACTCCGGGTGCGGTGATTATTGGCCTTGTCTATATTCTGCTGCCGTTTATGGTGATGCCGCTCTACTCCAGCATCGAGAAGCTCGATAAACCGCTGCTGGAAGCGGCAAAAGATCTGGGTGCTAACAAGCTGCAAACCTTTATCCGCATTATCATTCCACTGACCATGCCCGGCATTATCGCCGGTTGTCTGCTGGTGATGCTCCCGGCAATGGGGCTGTTCTACGTGTCAGATCTCATGGGCGGGGCAAAAAACCTGCTGATTGGTAACGTGATCAAGAGCCAGTTCCTGAACATCCGCGACTGGCCGTTCGGATCCGCGACCAGCATTACGCTGACGGTGGTAATGGGGCTGATGCTGCTGGTCTACTGGCGGGCCTCACGATTGCTGAATAAAAAGGTGGAACTCGAATGATCGGTCGACTGCTTCGCGGCGGTTTTATGACCGCCATTTACGCTTACCTTTATATTCCGATTATCATTTTGATCGTGAATTCGTTTAACAGTTCACGCTTCGGCATCAACTGGCAGGGCTTTACCACCAACTGGTACAGCCTGCTGATGAATAATGACAGTCTGCTGCAGGCCGCTCAGCACTCGCTGACGATGGCGATTTTCTCCGCCACCTTCGCCACGCTGATCGGTTCCCTCACCGCGGTGGCATTGTATCGCTATCGCTTTCGCGGTAAGCCGTTCGTCAGCGGCATGCTGTTTGTGGTAATGATGTCGCCGGATATCGTGATGGCGATTTCGCTGCTGGTGCTGTTTATGCTGCTGGGCATTCAGCTTGGCTTCTGGTCGCTGCTGTTTTCCCACATCACCTTCTGCCTGCCGTTTGTGGTGGTCACCGTCTTTGCACGTCTGAAAGGGTTTGACGTGCGTATGCTTGAGGCGGCGAAAGATCTGGGGGCCAGCGAGATGACCATCCTGCGCAAAATCATTCTGCCGCTGGCGATGCCCGCGGTAGCCGCAGGATGGCTACTCAGCTTTACGCTGTCGATGGATGACGTGGTTGTTTCTTCGTTCGTGACCGGGCCGAGTTACGAAATCCTGCCACTGAAGATCTATTCGATGGTCAAAGTCGGCGTCTCACCTGAAGTGAACGCGCTGGCGACCATTCTGTTGGTGTTTTCGCTGGTTCTGGTGATTGCCAGCCAGATTATTGCTCGTGATAAAACAAAATCTCAGGGGACAATGAAATGAAAAAAATGCTCGCCGCTGCGGCACTGGTACTTGGCATGGGTGCCGCGCACGCTGATGACGGTAAAACGCTCTACTTCTATAACTGGACCGAGTATGTGCCACCGGGCCTGCTGGAACAGTTTACGAAAGAGACGGGCATCAAGGTCATCTACTCGACCTACGAGTCGAATGAAACCATGTATGCCAAGCTCAAAACCTACAAAGACGGCGCATATGATCTGGTGGTGCCGTCTACCTACTTTGTCGACAAAATGCGCAAAGAGGGCATGATTCAGAAGATCGATAAAACGAAGCTCACTCACTTCAACAATCTCGATCCGGAGATGCTCAACAAGCCGTTTGACCCGAATAACGACTACTCCGTTCCTTACATCTGGGGCGCAACCGCAATTGGTGTCAACAGCGAGGCTATCGATCCGAAAACCGTTACAAGCTGGGCCGATCTGTGGAAACCGGAATACAAAGGCAGCCTGCTGTTAACCGACGACGCGCGCGAAGTGTTCCAGGTAGCGCTGCGTAAGCTCGGCTACTCCGGCAATACGACGGACCCAAAAGAGATTGAAGCGGCCTATAACGAGCTGAAAAAGCTGATGCCTAACGTGGCGGCATTTAACTCTGATAACCCGGCAAACCCGTATATGGAAGGCGAAGTGAATCTGGGCATGGTGTGGAACGGCTCCGCGTATGTTGCCCGTCAGGCCGGTACGCCGCTGGAGGTAGTGTGGCCGAAAGAAGGCGGGATCTTCTGGATGGATAGCCTCGCGATCCCTGCCAATGCCAAAAACGTGGAGGGTGCGCTGAAGCTGATTAACTTCCTGCTGCACCCGGACGTGGCGAAGCAGGTTGCCGAAACGATTGGCTACCCGACACCGAACCTCGCGGCACGCAAGCTGCTGAAGCCTGAAGTGGCTAACGATAAGTCACTCTATCCGGATGCCGACACCATCAGCAAAGGGGAATGGCAGAATGACGTTGGTGACGCCAGCCGCCTCTACGAAGAGTATTACCAGAAGCTAAAAGCGGGCCGATAAACGGCATCGCGCGATTCCTCACGCCGTGCGAACGGCGTGAGGAAGCATTAACTGGCCGCATTCTCGCCAGCCCAAATCGTCGCCCTTCTCATCACCTCGACCACATCATCATCCGACAGCCCCAGTGCGTGACTCAGTCTTGTCGCCTCCTCCCACTGCTGCTGCTCGTAGTAACGACAGAGTGCGATCATATCAGCTAGCTGCCCCTCCTGATGGCACAGTGCGTTGCTCACGCTCTGCGGTACCGCAATCTGCTTCATCAACTCGGTCATCGGCAGTTCAAGGAGAGTATCCAGCAGCGAGAACAGGCCGCACAGAAAGGCATTTTCAGCCAGCGTCGGTTCGTTTATCGCCTCTGCGATCAATTCGCAGAATTTCCCACGCATCATGCTCAACGGATAAAGCTCGCTGACGGTGTCATTGTCCGCACTCGCCAGGACCACGACGGCAACGAACCGTCTCAGCTGATTCTCCCCAAGATAGCGGAGTACCTCACTCAGGGTTAACTTGCTGAAATTACAGGCACCAACATGTTTAAATGCCGTGTGCTTCATGTAGCGCATAATTTTCCAGGAGAGGGTGAGATCACTTTTTATCAGCGACTCGATAATGCGATAATCAGGTTTATTACGTCCGATTTCCATTTGCAGGCGGAAAATCGCAAGCTGATTTTGCGATAAGCGTTTATATTTAATCATCTCCGGACGGCAGAAAAAATAACCCTGAAACAGAGAAAATCCTTCATCTCTGAATCGAATAAATTCCTCTTTAGTCTCAATTTTTTCAGCGAGATATTTTATATGTGCGGTCTCTTTTTTACGCGATGCCAGATACTCTTTAATTTGCGCTAAGGTATAATTTCTGACATCGAATTTCAGAACCGAAATATAAGGTAAAAACGCATCCCATTCCGGAGCGAGGGTGAAATCATCGAGTGCGAAGTGGTAGCCGTGCGCATTCATCTCTCTGACGGCCTGCAACAGCTCAGCCCCCGGAACCGCATCTTCCAGTATCTCAATGACCACGCTCTCTTTATCGAGCGCTTCTCCGCTCCGGTCGATGACCATCCGGGAGGGAAAATTAATAAACGACGTGTGCTCCCCGGCGATCCGTTGCGCGGGTACACATAAAAACTGATCTGATATCATTCTGGATGTCGCATATTCCGCCGAGACATCCGGAAAACGGTTTGTCATTCCCTCTCTGAAGAGCAGTTCATAGGCGACCGTCTTCATCTCCGGGTTAAAAATGGGTTGTCTGGCGATAAATCCGTACATATCCCATCCTCCTCTACCACTTAATATTTATTAGCATCCTCTTTCTACACGACGATAACGAGCATTATCGAGCACTATTTTGATTGAATGCACAAAATAAAAGCATCCACACTAATTAACAGGGTTTATATTCTCAGAATTTAAATTAAATACTCCCGGTACTCTACAGAAAGAGAGTGATATATCCGATAAGTAATATGTGCCTGACCGACACGCACACGATTACGGGAGATAAGAATGCAAAACGCCAAGGTCCGAAGATCAAAAATGAGCGTCAAAACGTTAATGCTATTGTCCATTTTTCTCACCGTGACGGTAGGCTTTACCGCCACGATTGGTTTTATGATGTGGCAGTGGATGGCGCAGCAGGACAGTCTGGCCAAAAAACATATCCGCCAGATTGCTGAGGTGCAGTCTTTGCAGGTCAGTAAGGAGATGGATTCCGCGCTGGCTGCCGCCAGGGATATGGGCAACAGTGCCCTGGCGCTGAGGGATGCGGGCATCTCCGATCGCCAAAGTCTCAACCAGCTGCTGATCCATTATCTTGCGGCCCACCCGCAGTTTCTCTCCATGTCGATGGCTTTTGAGCCCAACGCGTTTGACCATCAGGATGCCGCCTTTGCCGGACAGAGCGGAGAGGATCCTGCCGGACGCTTTGCCCGCTATGTCGACCGCGATGCCTCTGGCAAACCCGCACTGCACCTGCTGACGGACCTGGAAACACCCGGCAGCGGCGATTATTACCTGCTGCCGAAGCAACGGCAAAAAGAGGTGATCATCGAACCCTATATCTACCCGTACAATGGCGTAGACGTCATGCTTACCTCCATTGCCGCCCCCATTATGGCTGACGGCAAGTTTCTGGGATCGGTCACCTCTGACTTTTCACTCGCCACACTGCAAGCCATGACTGGGGCAATAAAACCGTGGAACGGGACTGGCTATGCCCTGCTCCTCTCAGCGGAAAATAAAGTGGTATTCAGCCCGGACAAACAGGCCACCGGAAAGCCTTACGCGGGGAAGATAACGGGCCATGATGTCATCCGGGAAAACGATCCACTGCTGAAGGAGGAGGCATTTATTACCTGGCAGGATATTGCAATTGGTAACAGCCAGACGCCGTGGAAGCTGGCCATCGTCACTCCTGTCAGTGAGGTGATGGCCGAGGCGCGTGCATTTTTGCTGAAAGCCATTGTCCTTATGGTGCTCAGTATCGTAGTGGTGAGCCTGGTCATGGCGCAAATCTTTACGCGTAAAGTTGACCGACCGGTGGGTGGCGAACCTTCTGACGCCGCCGGAATTGCCCTGGCCGTCGCCCGCGGGGAGCTGAACAATACAATTCCGGTGCGCGCGGGAGATACTCGCAGTATTTTTTACGCCCTGCACACCATGCAGATGCAGCTCAAACGCATCGTCGACAACATCAGCGATGCCAGCCATTCCGTGCGGGGTGGCACCAGCGAGATTTCGGCAGGTAACCTTGACCTTGCCTCGCGAACCGAGGAGCAGGCAGCAGCGATTGTGGAAACCGCGGCCAGCATGGAAGAGATTTCGGCCACGGTGAAGAATAATGCCGACAATGCGCACAAAGCGACCACGCTGACCGACCGCGCCGCCAGCCTCGCCGGACATGGCGAAACGCTGGTGAACGACGTCGTCACGGTGATCGGCGAGATTGATGACAGCGCGCGTAAGATCGGTGAGATCAACAGCATTGTCGATGGCATTGCCTTCCAGACCAATATCCTGGCGCTAAACGCTGCCGTAGAAGCCGCACGGGCGGGTGAGCAGGGACGCGGTTTTGCGGTGGTGGCCGGTGAAGTCCGTAACCTGGCCCAGCGGAGCGCTAACGCAGCAAAAGAGATTTCTCAGCTCATTGCCGAATCGTCTGGCCGCGTCAACAAAGGCGTTGAGCTGGTCAATGAAACCGGCGTGATGATGAAACAGGTTATCGAGGCGGTGTCGCATGTGCATCTGGTGATCAACGATATCGTTCAGGCGCTGGACGAGCAAAATCGGGGGGTTAGCCAGGTCAGCACCGCCGTGAATCAGATGGACAGCACAACCCAGCAGAACGCCGCTCTGGTGCAGCAGATCTCAGCCGCGGCGCTCTCACTGGACGAGCAGGCTAAATCGCTGGAGAAGACGCTGGCGTTCTTTCATTCGTAAATCGTCAGGCACCCGCAGGACGGGTGCCTTTTTACACCATTGCCGCTACAGCCCTTTCAGCAGCTTGTCGACAAATTCCGGGACGACCGCGCTTGCCAGACCGTAGTGTTTCTCTTCAAACTCGCTGCCCACCTGGCTTGGCTCCAGATTGAGCTCAACCGTATGGGCGCCGTGCAGTCGCGCTTCGTGAACAAACCCCGCCGCCGGGTAAACATGGCCGGATGTACCAATGGCGATGAACACGTCCGCCATCGCCAGCGCGCTGTAGATATCATCCATCCCCAGGGGCATCTCCCCGAACCACACCACGTGCGGGCGCAGGCGTGCGGGGAACTGACAGCAGTGGCATTTGTCTTCTGGCAGCACGTCCTCTTTCCAGTCCAGCACCTGGCCGCTCCAGGCACAGCGAACTTTGAGCAACTCACCGTGCATGTGGATGATGTTTTTGTTACCGGCTCGCTCATGCAGGTTGTCGATATTCTGCGTCACCAGCAGGAAACGATCCCCCAGCGCCTCTTCCAGCTTCGCCAGCGCCAGATGCGCCGGATTGGGCGCAATCTCAGGCTGCTGCAGCTGGCGACGGCGGGCGTTGTAAAACGCCTGCACGAGATCCGGATCGCGGGCAAAACCTTCCGGCGTGGCGACATCCTCCACGCGGTGTTCTTCCCACAGTCCGTCCGCCGCGCGGAAGGTTCGAATTCCTGACTCTGCGGAGATTCCCGCCCCGGTCAGCACCACCACTCTGGGTTTATCCATCGCTTCTGGCATCATTCTGTCTCTGAAAAAGATCCGCTGACGCAAGCGCTCACGTAAGCGGCGTTTGTTTTTGCGAAAACGGCTGAGTCGACCCTGGCGACGCGACAGCATAGAAACCTCGTAAACTAATCGGTGAGATGAAGGAATGCGGCTCCGCGCATGCCTCCTGCGTCCCCGTGTCGCGCACGTTCAATACGCGGCACGCGTGCAACCGGCAATAAATGTCGGGGCAAACGCCCGGACAACTGTTCCGTAATCGCAGTGAAGTTTGACAACCCTCCCCCAATCACCAGCAGATCCGGGTCGACGATAGTGAGAATATTTCCCAGACATACCGCCAGCAGATCCAGATAGCGCTCAACGTGCTCACGCGCCTGCGCATCCCCTTGCTCCCACAAGGTAATGATTTGAGGGGCCTCAAGTTTCTGATGATAGAAGTGTTCGTAAAGCCATGCAAACCCGCGGCCGGAGAGGTAGTTCTCAATACAGCCGTGCTGGCCGCAGCCGCAGCGGGTCAGCGGAAACTCACGCCCGACAACGTCCAGGGCATCCACCGGCAAGCGGATATGGCCGAACTCACCGGTGATATAGCTACGCCCGGTGATGGGCTTACCGTTGATCACGATCCCTCCGCCGACGCCCGTGCCGAGGATCAGTCCCATGACCAATGGATACTGACGGAATTCATCATCCCAGGCTTCAGAGAGCGCAAAACAGTTGGCATCGTTATCTAAACGCACGTCGCGTTCAAGGCGGGCAGAGAGATCGGCGCGCAGCGGTTTGCCGCTGGCAGCAGGTACGTTGGCGGCATACAGCGTGCCGTCGTCGGTTTCGGGCATGCCCGGAATACCAATGCCGACGCTGCCTTTGACGCCAAAGCGTTCATCTGCTTGCGCCACCAGCGCGGCAATGGCGGTTAAAAATTCGTCGTAGCTCTCGCGCGGCGTGGGAACGCGCGTTTCCCACTGCAGCCTGAGGTCTTTATCAAATACGCCGAGCGCAATCTTGGTGCCGCCAATATCAAATCCATAATACATAGTGCATTCCTCTTTTGACCTGGCGGCCCAAAAGCCGCTAGATCATGACGTAATTACTGGCCACTTAATACCCTCGCCGGATCAATTCGGCTTGCGCGACGCGCCGGATACCAGCTTGCCAGCAGACTCAGTAAAAGTGCTGTAACCAGCACATAAAAAACGTCCAGCCAGTGCAATTCAGACGGCAGGAAGTCAATAAAATAGATATCACCCGACAGGAACTGGTGACCAATAAGCTTTTCAATGCCGTTGATAATTGGCGTCAACTGCAGGGAAACCACCACGCCAATCACCACGCCACACAGGCTACCGAACAATCCTGCCAGCAAACCGTACCAGACGAAGATGGCGCGAATAAGACCGTCTTTCGCCCCGAGCGTTCTCAGCACGGCAATGTCACCGCTCTTGTCCTTGACTGCCATCACCAGCGTCGAGACGATATTAAAGCACGCGACGCCAATCACCAGCACCATCGCCAGATACATAATCGCGCGGATCATCTGGATATCACGGTACATATACCCGTAAGTGCCGATCCAGCTTTTGATGTAAACATAGTTATTGGTCACGCTGCCCGCGTCGCGTACCAGTTTGTTGGCATTAAAGACGTCGTTCACCTTAATGGCAATGCCCGTCACGCTGTCGCCCATGTCGAGATACTGCCGCGCATCTTCCATCGGCACCATCGCAAAGCTATGGTCAAGCTGACCGCTCAGCTGAAGAATACCGGTGACGTGCAGGCGCACGCGTTTCGGCTGCTGCAATTTGTGATCGGCGCTGGCGTTCGGGATCATGATCGACACCCAGTCGCCCTGCTTCACCTTCAGGGCATCTGCAACGCCTTTGCCCATGATGATCTGCTGCTCGCCGGCCTTAAAGTTTGCCCACGCGCCGTTCTGCACATATTTCGGCAACGCGCTCAGGCGTTCTTCCTGGGCGGGGTTCACCCCTTTCACCTGGATGGCACGCAGGTTTACCCCGCTCTCCACCAGCCCGGTAAAGTTGATATAGGGCGCGGCAGCAGCGATGCCCGGGACTTTCTCTACTTTGTTGAGCGCATCGCTCCAGTGGGTCCAGGGCTGGTTAACCGGCTCGATTTCCCCGTGCGGTACCACCGCCAGAATGCGGTTATTCAGTTCGCGCTCGAAGCCGTTCATGGCGCTCAGGCCGACAATCAACACCGCCACGCCCAGCGCAATTCCGATGGTCGAGATGACGGAGATGAGCGACACCATGCCGCCGCGACGGCGACCGCGGCTAAAGCGTAACCCGATGAGTAACGATAACGGTGAAGCCATTACTCCGCTCCCATCAGGGTCAGTTCTGCATTCAGATGACCGTCGCGCATTTCAAGCTGGCGCCCCATGCGTTTTGCCAGCTGCAGATCGTGGGTGACCACCAGAAACGCGGTGCCCTGCGAGGCGTTAAGTTCACCCAAAAGCTGGAAAATACTGTCCGCATTACGCGCATCCAGGTTACCGGTCGGTTCATCCGCCAGTACCAGACGCGGGTTGTTGACCAACGCACGGGCAATGGCCACGCGCTGACGTTCGCCGCCGGAAAGCTCCGACGGACGGTGATTGCCACGGTGACCCAGCCCTACTGCGTTCAGCATGTCGCTGGCGCGGGCGTTAATTTCTGCCGGTTTCTTTTTGCCAATCAGCAACGGCATCGCCACGTTTTCCAGCGCCGTGAAATCCGGCAGCAGGTGGTGGAACTGGTAGATAAAGCCCAGCTCGCGATTACGCAGCTCGGCCTTCGCCGCTGAGGACATTTTGCTCATCGGCTGGCCGGAAAAAATCACGTCGCCGTTGGTTGGGGTATCCAGCCCGCCCAGCAGGTGCAGCAGCGTACTTTTGCCCGAGCCGGAGCTGCCGACAATCGCCATCATCTCGCCTTCGCCCACGCTAAAGCTCACATTGTGCAGCACGTCGGTCTGCACAGCGCCTTCCTGATAGCGTTTGGACAGGTTGTCGCATTGCAACAGGATCTTATTCATAACGTAAAGCCTCAGCGGGTTGAGTGGCGGCAGCGCGCCAGGAAGGATAAAGCGTCGAAAGCAGCGCAATGGCCATCGCGGCCAGCGCAATACCGATAACCTGCAGCGGCTCGATAGCCACCGGCAGCGCCGCGCCATCAAGCAGCGCGCCGATGATCGGCATTAAATTATTAAGCTGGCTGGCAAGCAGTGCGCCGAGCCCCGCCCCCAGCAGCGCGCCGATAATCCCGGCGCTGGCACCCTGCACCATAAAGACCGCCATGATCTGGCGCGGCGTGAGCCCCTGGGTTTGCAGGATGGCGACCTCGCCTTGCTTTTCCATCACCATCAGACCCAGCGAGGTGATGATGTTAAAAGCGGCCACGGCCACGATCAGGCTCAACAGCAGCCCCATCATGTTTTTTTCCATACGCACGGCCTGGAACAGTTCGCCTTTACGTTCGCGCCAGTCCTGCCATTTGGTGCCGTCCGGCAGTTTTTGCTGGCTGAGGGTATCAACCTTCAGCGGCGCGTCGAGCCACAGGCGCCAGCCCGTGATGTTCCCTGCCGGGTAACGCATCAGGCGCGAAGCATCCTGAATGTTAACCAGCATCTGATAACCATCGACTTCGCTGTTGGCGGCAAAAGTACCAATTACGTTAAACAGGCGCTGGCTTGGCAGGCGCCCCATCGGCGTAAACTGACTGGCAGAGGGCACCATCACACGCAGCTGGTCGCCACGGTTGACGCCAAGCTGGCCGGCAAGCTGCTCACCCAGAATAACGTTGTATTTTCCGGCGGCCAGATCGGTCTGCTTCACGTTAACCAGGTACGGCGTCAGCGGATCGTTTTGTGCAGGGTCAATACCCAGCATGACGCCGACCGCCACGCTGCGGGCGCTTTGCAGCACCACGTCGCCGGTTGTTAACGGCGCAACGCGCGTGACCCCCTGTAACTTCGCCGCACTTTCCGGCAGCTGTTGCGGGTTCAGCGAACCGTTGGTGGAGGAGAGAACGGCCTGCGGCATCAGCCCCAGGATGTTGTTTTGCAGCTCGCGCTCGAAGCCATTCATGACGGAAAGGACCGTCACCAGTGCCATCACGCCGAGCGTAATGCCAATAGTCGAAAGCCAGGAGACAAAGCGACCGAAGCGGTCCGCGGCGCGCCCACGCATGTAACGTAAGCCTATGAAGAGTGCGACAGGTTGATACATGAAATCCGTCTGTTTGCTGATAGCAGACCCACGAGTATATAAGCGAATCCGTTAAGCGTAAATGACTGAAACCGTAAGCTTTGGTAATCATTTTTCTGAAAAATTCAGATAAATCAGCGTGCTATTGTCTGAATTGTCGCCTCGCAACCTCCACCTTTTCCGAAAAACCTCCTGATACAGACTGTTACCCGTTACATCCCGGTTTCATTTCAGAACAATTGCTCGTTCGTTTATGGCAATTTAAGGTAGTCGCGAACAATGAAGCAAAAAGCATTATGGATTAACCAGATAAAAGGGCTGTGTATCTGCCTGGTGGTTATCTATCATTCGGTCATCACCTTTTATCCGCACCTGAGCGGGCTGCAACATCCGCTATCCGGCCTTCTCGCGAAATGTTGGGTCTATTTTAATCTCTACCTCGCCCCATTCCGCATGCCGGTATTCTTCTTTATCTCCGGCTATCTGATCCGTCGTTATATCGATGAGGTGAACTGGCGAACCAGTCTCGACAAACGGATCTGGAGCATTGTCTGGGTTCTGGTCCTGTGGGGGATTCTGCAATGGCAGGCATTGACCCACCTGAATGCCTGGCTGGCGCCCGATCGTGAGCTTGCCACCTCCTCGAACGCGGCCTACGCCGATTCCCTCTCAGGATTTGTACGCGGTATGCTCACCGCCAGCACCAGCCTGTGGTATCTGTATGCTCTGGTCGTCTACTTCACGCTGTGTAAACTACTGAGCCGCTGGAAGCTACCGGTGCTCGGGCTGCTGGCACTGGCGAGCGTCGCGATCAACTTCCTGCCGTTGCCGTGGTGGGGAATGAACAGCGTAGTACGCAACATGATCTACTACAGCCTCGGAGCGTGGTATGGCGCAGAGCTGATGGCGTGGATGAAAAGTTTCAACCTGCGCCGCACGTGGCTGGCGACAGGCGCGTTCGCCGCCGTCTCCGTGGTGCTGTGGTTTGCTAACGTTCCTCTCCTGCTTTCCCTGCTGTCGATTGTGTTGATCATGAAGCTTTTCTACAGTATTGAGCAGCGTTACGCCGTGCATCCCAACAATCTGCTGAACGTGATTGGCTCCAACACCATTGCGATCTATACCACCCACCGCATCCTCATTGAGGCCTTCAGCCTGTTCCTGATTGGCGAGATGAATGCCGCATACTGGCCGGTCTGGGCAGAGCTGGGCTTAATTCTGGTCTATCCGTTTGCCAGCCTGCTTATCTGCACCCTTGCCGGGCTCGGGGTGCGCAAACTCTCCACCGCGCTGTTTGGCGATCTTTTCTTCTCTCCTCCGTCAACGCTCTCCCTGTCACCGTCCCCCCGCTAATGCCTTCTCCGCCCCCCGTTTTGGGGGCGGAAAGTCACCCCGTGCGGTTACAATTTGCTTATGTAAAACGATCGAGGATAATAAAGACATTGCGTATCAGTGATATGCCCCAATACTGTTGGTATATCCATAAGAGACTCTGACATAGCCATGCCTGAACACTATCGTTATTCCTTGCCTGTCAAAGCGGGCGACCAGCGCCAGTTGGGTGAACTTACGGGCGCGGCGTGCGCCACGCTGGTGGCAGAAATTGCTGAGCGACACCCCGGCCCGGTGGTGCTTGTTGCCCCGGATATGCAAAATGCCCTGCGCCTGCACGACGAAATCCGCCAGTTCACCGATAGCCTGGTGTTCAGCCTGGCCGACTGGGAAACGCTGCCGTATGACAGCTTCTCTCCGCATCAGGAGATCATCTCCTCGCGCCTGTCGACGCTCTACCAGTTGCCGACCATGCAGCGCGGTGTGCTGATTGTGCCGGTAAATACCCTGATGCAGCGCGTCTGTCCGCACAGCTATCTGCATGGTCATGCGCTGGTGATGAAAAAAGGCCAGCGCCTGTCCCGTGATGCCCTGCGCGAGCAGCTTGACGGTGCCGGCTATCGTCATGTCGATCAGGTGATGGAGCACGGGGAATACGCAACCCGTGGCGCGTTGCTTGACCTTTATCCCATGGGCAGCGACCAGCCGTATCGTCTCGATTTCTTCGATGATGAAATCGACAGCCTGCGCGTGTTCGACGCCGACACCCAGCGCACGCTAGAGGAAGTAGAGTCCATTAACTTACTGCCCGCGCATGAATTCCCGACGGACAAAACTGCCATCGAACTGTTCCGCAGCCAGTGGCGCGATAAGTTCGACGTCAAGCGTGATGCCGAGCACATCTATCAGCAGGTCAGCAAAGGCACGCTCCCGGCCGGGATCGAATACTGGCAGCCGTTGTTCTTTAACGAGCCGCTGCCTGCCCTGTTCAGCTACTTCCCGGCAAATACGCTGATTGTGAACACCGGCGATATCGACGCCAGCGCCAGCCGTTTCGAAAGCGAAACCCGCGCCCGCTTCGAAAATCGGGGCGTTGACCCGATGCGTCCGCTGCTGCCGCCGGAAGCGCTGTGGCTGCGTACCGACGAACTCAATGCGGAGCTGAAGCGCTGGCCGCGGATCCAGCTCAAAACCGATTCGCTTGCCGATAAGGCCGCCAACACCAACCTCGCCTTCCGGACGCTGCCGGACCTGGCCGTTCAGGCGCAGCAGAAATCGCCGCTGGATAATCTGCGCAAGTTCCTGGAGTCCTTTACCGGCCCGGTGGTGTTCTCCGTTGAGAGTGAAGGCCGCCGCGAAGCACTCGGCGAGCTGCTGGGTCGAATAAAAGTTGCGCCGAAACGCATTCAGCGCCTGAGCGACGCGGCCGGAAACGGCCGTTATCTGATGATTGGTGCCGCCGAACACGGGTTTATTGATACGCTCAACAACCTGGCGCTGATTTGCGAAAGCGATCTGCTGGGTGAGCGCGTCGCGCGGCGCCGTCAGGACAGCCGTCGAACCATTAACCCGGACACGCTGATCCGTAACCTGGCCGAACTGCATCCGGGCCAGCCGATTGTTCACCTGGAGCATGGCGTTGGGCGCTATCAGGGAATGACCACGCTGGAAGCCGGCGGCATCAAAGGTGAATACCTGATGCTGACCTACGCCAACGACGCCAAACTGTATGTTCCGGTGTCATCCCTGCATCTGATCAGCCGATACGCGGGTGGCGCGGAGGATAACGCCCCGCTGCACAAACTGGGCGGCGATGCCTGGGCTCGCGCGCGCCAGAAAGCGGCGGAGAAAGTACGCGACGTGGCGGCCGAGCTGCTGGATATCTACGCCCAGCGCGCGGCCAAAGAGGGCTTCGCCTTTAAGCATGATAAAGAGCAGTACCAGCTGTTCTGCGACAGCTTCCCGTTTGAAACCACGCCGGATCAGGCCCAGGCCATCAACGCCGTATTGAGCGACATGTGCCAGCCGCTGGCGATGGACCGCTTAGTCTGCGGCGACGTCGGCTTCGGCAAAACCGAAGTGGCGATGCGCGCCGCCTTCCTGGCGGTTGAAAACAACAAGCAGGTGGCGGTGCTGGTGCCGACCACCCTGCTCGCCCAGCAGCACTTCGACAACTTCCGCGACCGTTTCGCCAACTGGCCGGTGCGCATTGAGATGCTGTCACGTTTTCGCAGCACCAAAGAGCAGACGCAGATCCTCGAACAGGCAAGCGAAGGCAAAATCGATATTCTGATCGGTACGCACAAGCTGTTGCAAAGCGACGTGAAGTGGAAAGATCTGGGGCTGCTGATCGTCGACGAAGAGCACCGCTTCGGGGTGCGTCACAAAGAGCGGATCAAAGCGATGCGCGCCGACGTCGATATTCTGACCCTGACCGCAACGCCAATTCCGCGTACGCTGAACATGGCGATGAGCGGCATGCGCGATCTGTCGATTATCGCCACACCACCGGCGCGTCGTCTGGCGGTGAAAACCTTTGTCCGCGAGTACGATAATCTGGTGGTACGCGAGGCGATCCTGCGTGAGGTACTGCGCGGGGGCCAGGTTTATTATCTTTATAACGACGTTGAAAATATCCAGAAAGCCGCGGACAGGCTGGCCGAACTGGTACCGGAAGCGCGTATTGCCATCGGCCACGGGCAGATGCGCGAGCGCGAGCTGGAGCGGGTGATGAACGACTTCCACCACCAGCGCTTTAACGTACTGGTGTGTACCACCATCATTGAAACCGGCATTGATATCCCGACGGCGAATACCATCATTATTGAGCGTGCGGATCACTTTGGTCTGGCGCAGCTTCATCAGCTGCGCGGTCGCGTCGGGCGTTCGCATCATCAGGCTTACGCCTGGCTGTTGACCCCGCATCCGAAAGCGATGACCACCGACGCGCAAAAGCGTCTGGAAGCCATCGCCTCGCTGGAAGACCTCGGTGCAGGCTTTGCGCTGGCCACGCACGATCTTGAGATCCGTGGTGCCGGCGAACTGCTGGGCGAGGATCAGAGCGGCTCCATGGAAACCATCGGCTTCTCGCTCTATATGGAGCTGCTGGAAAACGCGGTTGATGCCCTGAAGGCCGGACGCGAGCCGTCGCTGGAAGATCTCACCAGCCAGCAGACCGAGGTCGAGTTGCGTATGCCGTCCCTGCTGCCGGATGATTTCATTCCTGATGTGAATACCCGCCTGTCATTCTACAAACGCATTGCCAGCGCGAAGAATGAAAATGAGCTGGAAGAGATCAAAGTGGAACTGATTGACCGCTTTGGCCTGCTGCCCGATGCGGCGAGAAATCTGCTGGATATCGCGCGGCTGCGCCAGCAGGCGCAGAAGCTGGGGATCCGCAAACTTGAAGGTAATGAAAAAGGCGGCGTCATTGAATTCGCCGAGAAGAACCACGTCAACCCGATGTGGCTGATTGGCCTGCTGCAAAAACAGCCGCAGTATTTCCGCCTGGATGGGCCAACCCGTCTGAAATTTACCCAGGAGCTGGCGGATCGCAAAACCCGTATGGACTGGGTGCGTAACTTTATGCGGCAGCTCGAAGAGAACGCGGTCGCGTAATCTGACCTCCCCCCGTTAGCCAGTGCTGCCGGGGGGACAATTTACAAACTCTTTGCACTTCACCCGATCTTCCCGACACACCCTTTCGCCATAATTATCATTAACACCTTATAAAACAATAACCTTATCATTTATATGGATTATGGTGATGATGACCTCTTCGCGTTTTACCCGCTCGATAACCCTGTTTACGCTGGCTGCCGCCGTCGCGGTTGCACTTCCCGCTCGCGCAAACACCTGGCCTCTTCCACCGCCTGGCAGCAAGCTGGTCGGGGAAAACCGCTTTCATGTGGTTGAAAATAATGGCGGTTCACTGGAAGCCATTGCCAAAAAATATAACGTCGGTTTTCTGGCTCTGCTGCAGGCGAACCCCGGCGTCGATCCGTATGTCCCGCGCGCGGGCAGCGTACTGACGATCCCGTTACAAACTCTCCTGCCGGATGCCCCGCGCGAGGGGATCGTCATAAACCTGGCTGAGTTACGTCTCTATTATTATCCGCCGGGTAAAAATGAAGTGACCGTCTACCCTATCGGTATCGGTCAACTGGGCGGCGACACCCTGACACCGACGATGGTGACGACCGTCTCGGATAAACGGGCGAATCCAACCTGGACGCCAACGGCCAACATTCGCGCCCGTTATAAAGCCCAGGGCATCGATCTTCCCGCGGTTGTTCCGGCTGGCCCGGATAACCCAATGGGGCACCACGCGATCCGCCTGGCGGCATACGGTGGGGTTTACCTGCTGCACGGAACGAATGCCGACTTTGGCATCGGCATGCGCGTCAGCTCCGGCTGTATTCGTCTGCGCGATGACGATATCAAAACGCTGTTCAACGTCGTTACGCCGGGGACTAAAGTGAATATTATCAACACACCGATTAAAGTCTCTGAGGAGCCGGGCGGCGTACGGCTGGTCGAAATTCACCAGCCGCTTTCAAAAAATATCGGCGACGATCCGCAGACGTTACCCATTAACCTGAATGCTGCGATGGTGAGCTTTAAAACGAATGCGAATACCGAGAGCCAGGTGATGGAACGTGCGATAGAGGCCCGGTCAGGCATGCCGACCGATGTCACCCGGCATCACGATATCGTTCAGCAGTCGATGTAAAACAGAACGTAAAACGCCCTGCTTAGCAGGGCGTTTTTTATTGCAGTGGCATAAATGAGGGTTTATGCCCGGCTTATTTGTAGATGACAGCCGTGCCGTGCAGCGTGTTAGGACCGGTCACAGAGGTGATGCGGTAGGATTTTGCACCCATTGCTTCCGCTTTTTGTGCCAGCTGATCTTCCAGTGAACCCAGGTTAGTCCCGGCAGACGCAGAGATCGTCCCGACTTTATGCTGATCGGCTGGCGTTGACTGAACTTGTACAGCAGCAAAGCTTGCGAAAGAAAGTGAACTCAGTACGGCTGCAGCGATGAGGGTTTTTACGTTTTTCATGATGTTTACCTTTGGCAGATGAATTTGGAGGTCGTTAGCGATTTAGTTAACGATCGATAGGTAAATCATAAATGTGATCCAGCTCACGCGTCAACATAATTTTATAACGAGCATTAATTAATTTTTAAAGTCTTTAATTTTCATACATATATGATTAATTTATTTTTAAGCATTCTGCACTGGTGATGGGTTGCGTTTATTTTTATAATGGTTATTCAACAAATCAACAGAGGACCAACGGCAAATGACAACCGACGTCACGAGTTGTGCGAAGAAAAGCCGTGGCCGACCAAAAGTGTTTGACAGGGATGCAGCGCTTGATAAGGCCATGACTCTCTTCTGGCAACATGGGTATGAAGCGACCTCGCTTTCCGATCTGGTAGAAGCCACCGGCGCCAAAGCACCGACGCTCTATGCTGAATTTACCAACAAAGAGGGGCTGTTCAGGGCAGTGCTGGACCGATACATTTCGCGCTTTGCAGCGAAACACGAAGCCCAGCTGTTTTGTGAAGAGAAAAGCGTTGAACAGGCGCTACGGGATTACTTCACCGCCGTTGCCACCTGCTTCACCAGCAAAGATACGCCCGCGGGCTGCTTTATGATTAACACCTCCGCCACCCTGGCGGCAGCGTCGAAAGAGATCGCCAATACGGTGAAATCGCGTCATGCCATGCAGGAAGAGACGCTCAGCGCATTTCTGGCTCAACGCCAGCAGCGCGGTGAAATTCCCGCGCATTGTCAGCCGCAGATGCTGGCGCAGTACCTGAGCTGTATTTTGCAGGGTATGTCGATCAGCGCGCGTGAAGGCGCGACGCTGGAAAAACTGCAGAATATAACCGAAACCACACTACGCTTGTGGCCTGAACTCCTCAAAATTTGAGGTAAAAAAAAGCTCCTCAGCCTGAGCGCTTGAGGAGCTAAGTTCAGAGAACATCTTTTTTACACTTTGTTATTCAGTACCAGCTGGCCATTTCCATCCAGTGGGATTTGCGTTCCTGGGTCTTTATCCATACGGATTTTGCCCTGCTGATCGCCAATTTTGTAGGTGACGTCATAACCCAGCATTTTTTCCGACTTGTCATAGACGGTTTTACAACGCTGCTGAGTCGTGGTGTAAGTATCGTTATCCTGCATCGCACCCTGCACCTGGTTGCCGGCATAGCCGCCACCCAGCGCACCAACGACGGTCGCGACATCTTTACCCCGGCCACCGCCAAACTGGTGACCAATTACCCCACCCGCTACCGCACCCAGAACAGAGCCGGCAATACGGTTTTCATCCTGTACCGGACGACGGTGGGTCACGGAGACGTTACGGCACTCCTGACGAGGGGTTTTTACGGTTTCTTTAATGGGAGTAGCAGAAACCACCTGCGCATACTGCGGGCCGCGATCTAATACGTTGAGACTGGCAACAGCAGCCACACCTAACGCCGCTGCGACACCAATCCCTATACCCGCCAACATAGATTTATTCACGGGACTTCCTCCTTTGTTGCTATTGGTAACAATTTTGCAATGAAGCCACGGCTTCGCCAATAAGACAAAGGATCAAAAAGTGGACACTGGAGAGGGATATATCATGTTTAGGAGAACTCTTAAGCACCTAATCCATGACGGGCAGCATGATATGCTAAAAACTCCCTCCGGAGGGCCCGGAGGGAGTGAAAGATTAGTGGAGTTTAAGACGCGGACGGATGACGCGGTTGATTCTGCCCACCAGCATCATCAGACCCGTTTTGAAGTAGCCGTGCAGTGCGATCTGGTGCATACGGTACAGTGAAATATAGACAAAGCGTGCTATGCGCCCTTCTACCATCATTGAGCCACGCATCAGGTTACCCATCAGGCTACCGACGGTTGAGAAGTTGGACAGCGATACCAGAGAGCCGTGGTCTTTATAGGCATACGTCTTCATCGGTTTGCCTTTGTACTGCGCCAGAATATTATGCAGCACCAGGCTTGCCATCTGGTGCGCAGCCTGAGCACGCGGCGGCACGAAGCCACCTTCAGGGCGCGCGCAGGAAGCACAGTCGCCAATTGCAAAGATTTCCGGGTCGCGCGTGGTTTGCAGCGTTGGCTCCGTCACCAGCTGGTTAATGCGGTTCGTTTCCAGACCACCGATATCTTTCATAAAATCAGGTGCTTTGATACCTGCCGCCCAGACCATCAGATCCGCTTTGATGTACTCACCGTCTTTGGTGTGCAGACCGCCTTCGTCGGCGCTTGTCACCATCGTCTGTGTCAGCACCCGCACACCCAGTTTGGTGAGTTCATTGTGCGCCGCACCGGAGATACGCGGAGGCAGCGCCGGGAGGATGCGTTCACCGGCTTCGACCAGCGTGACGTTCAGCGCGTCGTTTGTTAACCCTTTATAGCCGTAGCTGTGCAGCTGTTTCACCGCATTGTGCAGCTCAGCAGAGAGCTCTACCCCCGTTGCCCCGCCGCCGACAATTGCAATGTTAACCTTGCCATTCGCACCCATGTTATTGGTGTACTTCAGGAACAGGTTCAGCATCTCCTGATGGAAACGACGTGCCTGGTGCGGGTTATCAAGGAAGATACAGTGCTCTTTCACGCCCGGCGTGTTGAAATCGTTAGAGGTACTGCCCAGCGCCATTACCAGCGTGTCATACGCCAGTTTGCGTTCAGGAACCAGCAGCTCGCCTTTTTCATCACGCAGTTCTGCCAGGGTGATGGTTTTGCTTTCACGGTTGATATCCACCACGGAACCCAGCTGGAACTGGAAATGGTGATTGCGTGCGTGCGCCAGATAGCTCAGCGCATCCACGCCCTCATCCAGCGATCCGGTCGCCACTTCGTGCAGCAACGGTTTCCACAGGTGACTGTGGTTACGATCCACCAGCGTGATTTTGGCTTTTTTACCACGACCCAGCTTCTTACCCAACTGTGTGGCCAGCTCCAGCCCGCCAGCACCACCGCCTACAATCACTATCTTTTTCAATGGCGTAGTCAACGTGACCCCCTCAAATTATTAACCAATTGTTAATTAAAAGTTATAAAAATAACCCTTAATTAACAACAGGTTACAGCACTGAAACCATTCAGGTGAATTGAGAATACCACGTCAGGCGCATTGGTCATACCAAAATTGATATGCATCAAGTTTTGATGGCTTAAAAGTAGACAATTCTGGACAAAAAGAAACCCGGTACGCATTAGCGACCGGGTTCCGGAGGTGACTGACTGTGACTTAGCCCAGCGTTTTAAAGGCTTTTATGCGCTGCAGATGTGGGGAGATGTTCTTGAACTTATGGGTCTGTTCTTCATCCCAGACAATCTCATAGTAATGATGCAGAAGCTCCGCAGCCCGGTGGCTGTTGAGCGCCTCATCATTACGCGAAAGGATCACCAGACACCGGTCGCGGTTTTTATCGCGAAAATTACTGACGCACTTGGTGGCAATATCGACGTACTCTTCCGGGCGGTCAATTTTGCCTTCCATGTTCTCATTCGGGAAAAGGTTAGGATTAAATACAACCTGGCGAATGTCGCACAGAAAACCAATCCGCTCTGCCCAGTAGCCACCCAGGCCCACGCCGCAAATCAGCGGGCGATCGTCGATATTAAGCTGCAGCATCTTGTCCACTTCTTTGAGCAGATGCTGCATATCATGCTTCGGATGGCGCGTGCTGTAGCTGATCAACCGGACATCGGGATCGATAAACTGCAGCTGCAACACCTTCTCATGATTACCTGGACTGTTTGAGTCAAAACCGTGTAAATAGATGATCATTGTCTTCTCACCATGCTACGCCTTCCGGGAGGGATTACAGGCTGGCTTTGTGCGCCTGCCAGCGCTCATTCAGGTCTTCAAGCCGGGCGTTGACCGTCTTCCAGCGCGCCGAATCCATCAGATCCTGACGGCTAAATGAACCTTTATGATACAATTGTGTAACACGCTCTGCATTGATCGGCGACAGGTTATCCAGCACGCTAACAGCCCCTTTACGATTATTGCAGACCAGGATCATATCGCAACCTGCGTCCAGCGACGCCTGACCGCGTTCTGCATAGCTGCCCATAATTGCCGCCCCTTCCATCGACAAATCGTCGGAGAAAATCACGCCATTGAAACCCAGCTCCTGGCGCAATACGGTTTTCAGCCAGTGCGGAGAGCCACTGGCCGGCCGCGGGTCGACGTCGCTGTAAATCACGTGGGCAGGCATGATAGCGTCAAGTTTGTTATCGGTGATAAGTGAACGGAACACCGACATATCTTTGGCACGAATTTCCGCTTCCGGGCGCGGATCGCGCGGGGTCTCTTTGTGGGAATCCGCCGTCACGGCCCCGTGGCCCGGGAAGTGTTTGCCGGTGGTTTTCATACCTGCATCGTGCATCCCGTCGATAAATCGGGTCGCCATTGCCAGCGCAATACGCGGATCTTCATGGTATGAGCGCTCGCCAATAGCGGCGCTGATATGGCCCACATCAAGTACCGGGGCAAAACTGATATCGATATCCATGGCTATCATCTCGCAGGCCATCAGCCAGCCCGCTTCCTGCGCCAGTTTGCCCCCCTCTTCCGTACCGAGCAGCGCGGCAAAAGACTGGGCAGCCGGCAAACGGGTAAAACCGTCGCGAAAACGCTGCACGCGTCCACCTTCCTGATCGACGGCCACCACCAGATGATTGCGCGATGCCGCGCGGATCTGACGCACCAGTTCACGCAACTGCGCCGGATCGTGATAGTTGCGGGTAAACAGGATCAGGCCGCCAACCAGCGGATGCGCCAGAATGTCACGCTCCTCCGCATCCAGCTCAAACCCTTCAACATTCAACATGACTGGACCCACACTCACCTCTCTTATCCTTTCGTTTGTAACTGACGCCAGGCATCGTTTGCCAGCGCAATAAATTGTTTATCTCTGGACTGCTGAAGGCGAATTTCAAACCAGCCCGCCATCAGCATAATGACCCAGGGTCGCCAGCGTCTCACCTGCCGAGCCAGCGCGTCGGCGTCAATATGCGCTACTCTGGCATACTCTCTGATGAGCGTCAGCCGCGCGGCGTCACTTTCCGTCCAGACCGCGGCCAGCTCCAGCGCCACATCGCCGTCTCCGGCATATTCCCAGTCAATAAGTCTGGCTCCTCCTGACGTATGCACAATGTTCCCGGCGTGTACATCCATATGTAACGGTGAGAGCCGAATCGGTTGCGGCTCGCCCGCTTTACGCAGCCGTTTGAGATGCGCAAGCCAGACTGGGGTACGTCTTTTCGGGGAGGCTTGCTGCCAGTAGTGCTCAAGCAGCGGAAGTAACGCGATTCGCCACCCCAGACGCTGTTGCTGGTGCAGATGATACAGCATCGCCGCGAGCTCCGGGGTGTCCGGCAGCGCGCTTTTCACCTCGCCCTCAAGATAGTCGACGGCCATCCAGCCCTGTCGGAAAAAACGGGGTTCCGGCACGAGATCCGACGGAAGACGTCTGAGGGCACGAAACTGACGACGAAAATGGAAAGCGGGCGCGAAGGGATCGTGATTATGTCGTAAGACCAGACGGTGCGCGCCCTGCTCCAGAATACAACTCGCGCCGCCAAGCCCGGAGTGGGCCTGCGGCGCGATAAGGCGGTACTGCGGAAAATAGCGCGTCAGGATCGCATCACGCGTGCTGTCATTGTTGCGTAACCGCACCTTTACCTGACCAGATAATTTCGCCTGTCTGAACCAGCATCAGCTGCATCTGCAGGGCTGGGGTATTCACGTTGCCGGTCGCATTAGAGTACAGCACATACTGGGCGCCAACGTTGCGGGCAATCCCAATCGCCTTGCTGCGGGTGCCGAGGCTATCCTGCGGCGACAGGCCGAGTTGCTGTTTGGCCACCGCGAGCTGCTGAGCAGAGACCAGCGTAAACTTGCCGTTGTTCGCCAGGGCATTGCGCAGGGTTTCCGTCGCTTCGCCCGCGTTCAGCGAACCGTTAGTACGGTTGTTAACGCTGTCGACCAGCAGCACGCCGCCTGCCGTCACGCCCTGTGCCTGCAGCATTTTACCGACCATCGGTTGCATTGCACCGTTCCAGTCATAATGGCGCACGCGCGGCGTAGGCTGTGACGTCTGGTCCGGGTGCTCAATTGGACCGGGCTGGGACGGAATAGACGGTACAGACGGCACGGTTGGCTGTGGCTCCGTTGGCGTTGTCGGCTGCTCAGTACCCGGTTTAGCCTCTTCTACAGGTGCAGGCTGTTCAGTACGGGTCACACACCCTGCCAGAAACAGAGCGAAAGCGGTCACGAGCGCATAACGGCTCAAATTTTTAATCAAAGTTCACCCCTTACAGATAAAGATAAAGTCTTACCTTATGTGCACCCAAATAGCTGGCGCTGTCATAGATCGTTACCGACGACCTCGCCGGAAGGGTGACGCTGCGCGGCGCCTCCAGCGGATGCATTTCAAGACCTCTTACGTCATACCAGAAAAAACGGTAGTGGACCGTCACGGGTTCATTTCGTTCGTTAAAGAGCGCAGAGGAGGCTGAAGACTTAATTTCACTGACCGTTAACGCGGGCTGTTGCGCCGTAATACCCGCCGCCAGCACGGAGGACTCCATCACCAGCGTCTGTTCATCGCTCACGGGGATCGCCGGGCGCGTGCTGCATCCCACAATCATCATCGTCATTACCAGCGCTGCAATACGCCCTTTAAACATGTCAAAGACCTTTGTGTGCCAGCATCGGCCCCAGAGGACGTCCACCCAGCAGATGCATGTGAATATGATAAACTTCCTGGCCGCCATGACGATTACAGTTCATGATCAGACGGTAACCGTCTTCCGCTATGCCTTCCTGCTCGGCAATTTTCGCCGCCACCGTCAGCATACGACCTAACGCCACTTCGTGCTCGGTTTTTACGTCATTTACGGTCGGAATCAGAATATTGGGAATGATAAGGACGTGTGTCGGTGCCTGGGGGGAAATGTCCCGGAAAGCCGTCACCAGTTCATCCTGATAGACGATATCCGAGGGGATTTCGCGACGGATAATTTTACTGAAAATCGTTTCTTCAGCCATGACCTTTTCCTTTTTTGTTAAATCTGGCGTGGTGCGTCCGCTGATAACACACTCTCGGGAAGACTGTGTGACACAATCCAAGAGTATGAGCGAGTTTCTCCTGTCCTTTCAACCTTCTCCCCCGAATTCTTTCCTGAATCTTCATCAGCTGAATGAAGAGTGACCGCTCAGGCGTATTCACTGGCTGAAACATTATTTCAGTTCCGCTCGACACATCTGTTTACAGCATTAATGGCAATGCGTATATTTCGCATTTGCATTTTCATGCGCATTTTTAACATAGAAAACGACGTCAGACCGCGATCGCGGGACTGATGCTACCAACCTTCACCGTTCTTAAGGGTTTGATCATGTCTTTCAATCATCATACCAGGGATGGGCAACGTCAGCCTGTCGCAACGCCTTCGTTGCTGGCAGCCTGTATTGCTATGGCATTGATGCCAGCCGTGAGTTTTGCCGCCTCCACAGACGAAGATACCGTTGTGGTTGATGGCGGTTTCGATAACGCGCCAGCCTTGTCCGACGGGCAGGATCGGGACTACAGCGTCAAGACCACCACCACCGGGACCAAACTGCTCCTCGTGCCTCGCGATATTCCGCAGTCCGTCAGCGTCATCAGCCAGCAGCGCATGGCGGATCAAAACCTGCAGTCTATCGGTCAGGTGTTAACCAATACCACTGGCGTGACGGCGCAGGTTCAGGACAGCGACCGTACCGTATTTTACTCACGCGGATTCTTCGTGAGTAACTATGCGTACGATGACCTGCCGACCTCCATCAGCGAAGTGTGGAACTTCGGCGATACTGCCGCCGATACCGCGATTTATGACCGTATCGAAGTGGTACGCGGCGCAACCGGCCTGATGTCCGGGACGGGAAACCCGGCGGCCTATGTCAATATGGTGCGCAAACATGCAGACAGCAATGAATTCAAAGGTAATGTCAGTGCCAGCTACGGCAGCTGGGATAAACAGCGCTACGTGCTGGATCTGCAGGCGCCGCTGGTGGAGTCCGGCAAGATACGCGGCCGCCTGATTACGGGCTATCAGGATAACGACAGCTTTGTTGATAACTACCACTACCGTAAAAAATTCCTCTACGGCGTGGTGGATGCAGATGTGACCGACAGCACGACCCTTTCTGTCGGCTATGAATACCAGGAAAGCAACACCGAGGATCCGACCTGGGGCGGATTGCCAACCTGGAACAGCGACGGGAGTAAAACCCATTACGATCATAGCCAGACCGTAGCGCCAAAGTGGGCATATTCGGATAAAGATAACACCCGCATTTACGCCAACCTGACTCAGCGCTTTGACAACGGCTGGGAAGCCCACATCAACGGCATGCATGCTGATACGAATTTCGACAGCAAACTGATGTATATGTCCGGCTATCCCGATCAAGCGACCGGTGCAGGCATGGTGGGCTATGGTGGCTGGAACAAAGGCGAGCGCAAACAGGATGCGGTTGATGCCTTCCTGCGCGGCGGATTCGATCTCTTTGGCCGTCAGCACGAAATGATGTTTGGCGGCAGCTTCAGCCGCCAGCGCAACCATTATGACAATAGGATGCCGGATACGTTATACGGCATGGTCGACGTGGGTAATTTCAAAAACTGGAACGGGGATATTGCCGATCCTCAGTGGACGCCATGGACGCTCTACAGCCAGGACGACATCCGTCAGTCATCGGCCTATACTTCCGCCCGCTTCTCGCTGGCCGATCCGCTGCACCTGATCCTCGGGGCGCGCTATACCAACTATAACATTCGCTATAACCCGGCGGGCTCTCCGGACACCCGTCTGGAAAGTACCAAAGATGACGTCACGCCTTACGCGGGCCTGGTCTACGACATTAATGAAGACTGGTCGACTTACGTCAGCTATACCTCAATCTTCCAGCCTCAGGACAAGCGTAATGCCAGTGGTCGTTACCTCGACCCAACCACGGGTAAAAGCTATGAAGCCGGTGTGAAAGCGGACTGGTTCAATACCCGCCTGACCACCTCGCTGGCAATTTTCCGCATTGAACAGGATAACGTGGCGAGCAACACTTATACCTACATGCCGAGCGGTGAATCCATTTATGAATCGCTGGACGGTGTGGTGAGCAAAGGGATTGAGTTCGAGCTTAACGGCGCGCTGACGGATAACTGGCAGCTAACGTTCGGCGCAACCCGCTACATTGCTGAAGATAAAAACGGCAACGCAGTCAGCTCCGATCAGCCGCGCACAACCATGAAGCTGTTTACCCGTTATCAACTGCCAATGCTGCCAGAACTGACCGTGGGCGGTGGCGTAAACTGGCAGAATAAGGTGTGGACGGATGTGGACGGCGGCCCGGCGGGACAATCACGTGCAGAGCAAGGCAGTTACGGGCTGGTTAACCTGTTCAGCCGTTATCAGGTCACCAAAGAGTTTGCCGTCCAGGCTAACGTCAACAACCTGTTTGACAAAGAGTATTACGATTACGTCGGCTCTTATGTGGTTTACGGCGCGCCGTTGAACGTCTCGGTGAGCGCGAGCTACGACTTCTGAGTGTTTAGCCGGGTGGCGGCTGCGCCTTACCCGGCACAACAAACCGCAGCAATAAAAAAGGCAGCCATTCGGCTGCCTTAGTCTCCCCTGCTCACAGCTTAGCTGTTGCGGATGTACTCATCCATTTCGGTTTTCAGGTTATCGGATTTCGTACCGAAGATTGCCTGAACACCAGAACCTGCAACAACCACGCCCGCTGCGCCCAGTTTTTTCAGACCCGGCTGGTCTACTTTCGCAACATCGGCAACGCTCACACGCAGACGAGTGATACACGCGTCCAGGTTAGTGATGTTCTCTTTGCCACCGAACGCTGCAACCAGGGCCGGAGCCATTTCGCTGGTCACACCTGCTTTGCTGTCTTCAGTTGCATCTTCACGGCCTGGGGTTTTCAGGTCCAGTGCTTTGATCAGCACGCGGAAGATGGTGTAGTAGACAACGGCATAGCACGCACCCACGATTGGGAACAGCCACAGTTTGCTGCTGTTACCGGACAGAACGATAAAGTCGATCAGACCGTGAGAGAAGGACGTACCGTCACGCATACCCAGCAGGATACAGATTGGGAACGCCAGACCCGCCAGAATCGCGTGGATAACGTACAGGATCGGCGCAACGAACATGAAGGAGAACTCGATCGGCTCGGTGATACCGGTCAGGAACGAGGTCAGCGCTGCGGAGATCATGATACCGCCCACTTTTGCACGGTTCTCTGGTTTAGCAGAGTGCCAGATTGCAATCGCAGCAGCCGGCAGGCCGTACATTTTGAACAGGAAGCCACCAGACAGTTTGCCTGCAGTTGGATCACCTGCCATGTAACGTGGGATATCACCGTGGAATACCTGGCCCGCTGCGTTGGTGAATTCACCAATTTGCATCTGGAATGGAACGTTCCAGATGTGGTGCAGACCGAATGGCACCAGGCAACGCTCGATGAAGCCGTAGATACCAAACGCCACAACCGGGTTCTGGTAAGCAGCCCACTGAGAGAAGGTCTGGATCGCGGAACCGATTGGTGGCCAGATGAAGGACAGGATCACGCCAGTGAAAATCGCTGCCAGACCAGAGATGATCGGAACGAAACGCTTGCCCGCGAAGAAGCCCAGATACTCAGGCAGCTTGATGCGATAGAAGCGGTTAAACATATACGCTGCAATCGCACCGGAGATGATACCGCCCAGAACACCGGTGTCTGCCAGGTGTTTCGCGGCAATCTCTTCTGCCGGTAAATGCAGAACCAGAGGCGCAACCACAGCCATGGTTTTCACCATGATGCCGTAGGCAACCACTGCAGCCAGCGCAGAAACGCCGTCGTTATTGGTGAAGCCCAGCGCCACACCGATCGCGAAGATCAGAGGCATGTTAGCAAAGACGGAACCGCCTGCTTCGGCCATCACATGGGAAACTACGGCTGGCAGCCAGCTGAAGTTTGCAGAACCGACACCCAGCAGGATACCTGCGATAGGCAGTACGGATACTGGCAGCATCAGCGATTTACCGACCTTTTGCAGGTTAGCAAATGCATTCTTAAACATAATTGAGAGTGCTCCTGAGTATTTGTGCTTTTTTTACGCTTTCACGCATTGGCCCGGGGGGAGTACCGTGCCGTGGACAGGACATCTAAGCGCCCTTTATTTATTACACAGAGTAAAATAATTCCCTCTGGGATTGTTTGACGGCTATCACGTTTCAGCTTAAGACGGACGAAAAACTTGCAGTTATTTACAAAAAGCATGTCTGGATGTGTCTAAATACATCCTCACCGCCCCAAATGAGGCGGTGAACTTTACTCGTTTTGTTTATTAATTACGAGCCTAAAAAAAACAGGTGTATCAGACAGATTGCAGGCGGGCGGGGTCGATATGGAACAGCGCAGAGAAGTTTTCCGTCGTGACGCGGGCCAGCTCTTCGATGCTGACGCCTTTAAGCACGGCCATGTATTCCGCAACGTCTCGCGTCATGGCTGGCTGGTTCTCTTTCCCGCGATGCGGTACCGGTGCCAGATACGGAGAGTCTGTTTCTACCAGAATGCGGTCGAGCGGAACATAACGCGCAGCATCACGCAGCTGCTCTGCATTACGGAACGTCACGATCCCGGAAAACGAAATATAAAACCCTAGATCAAGCAGTTTACCCGCCGTTTCTCTGTCTTCTGTGAAACAGTGTAGTACGCCACCGCAATCCGTCACCTTTTCTTCCTGGAGGATCGCCAGCGTATCGGCGCGTGCATCACGGGTATGCACGATGACCGGTTTATTCAGCTCGCGGCCAATGCGGATATGGTTGCGGAAGGATTCCTGCTGGCGCGGTTTCGTTTCCGGCGTGTAAAAATAGTCCAGCCCGGTTTCACCCATCGCCACGACGCCCTCTTCCGCAGCCAGTCGGCGTAACTCATCAACATCGTACGCTTCATCCTGGTTCAGCGGATGCACGCCGCAGGAGAACACCACGTTATCGCGAACGCCCACCAGCTCACGCATGGCGCGGTACCCCGGCAACGTCGTCGCCACGGCAAGACAAAATTTCACATCGCGGGCAGCGGCTTTTGCCAGCACGTCATCCACGTCATTGTGAAGGGATTGATAATCCAGGCCATCAAGATGGCAGTGTGAGTCGACTAAAAACATAATGTCTCTCTCAGAGATGGGAAACAGGCGGCGTAACGCCTGGTTGCAGGTAATGTTCAATACGCAGTAACTGGTCGGTCAGTAACAGCTCGCGATTAAGACCCGTTACGGTTAAAAGCTGTTCCCGGCTTTCGCAGATATCATGAAGGATAGCGTGCAAGGACGTTCCTGAAAGGCGGCTCGCCAGCAGGTTCACCAGTGGCCACGCGTCCGGGTTTGTCAGTAGCGTTGCCCGCTGCTGGAGCTTTAGCGCATCCAAAAGTAAGGACGCCAGCCAGTGCAAACGCTCAACGGCCCGATCGCTATTCAGTGCAGGCAGCAAGCTCAACCAGTCCTGGCTGTTGAGCGAAGCCTCGACGGCCTTACAGAGCGTTTCTCGCTGCGACCAGACGTCGGGTTGCAGTAATGCCAGCGCCGCTGCGGGCGCGCCGCTGCTCAGGCGAAGCGCAGAGAGCGCACTTTCCTGTGACGTTGTCACCTCGCGTTCTAGCCAGCTCAAGGACCATGATTCCTGGGGCACCGCAAGGTGATGAAGACGACAGCGGCTGCGCAACGTTGCCAGCAATCGGCCCGGATCACGGCATGAGAGGAAGAACCATGTTTTCTCCGGCGGCTCTTCCAGCGTTTTGAGCAGCGCGTTAGCCGCCGCCTCGGTCAGTAACGCAGCGTCGTTGAGCCAGACGACTTTCGCCCCGCCCAGCCGCGCATGTTCGTACAGTTTTTCACTGACTTCACGCACGGCATCAATACCGAGCGCGCTTTTACCCTTCTCAGGCGCCAGCGTGTAATAGTCAGGATGCGTGCCCGCCTGCATCAGCTGGCAGCCACGGCATTTCCCGCAGCTTTTGTGCCCTTCAGGCTGCTGGCACATCAGGAAACGGGTAATGGCGTAAATTAACGCATCATCCCCCATCCCCGGCAATGCCTGAATCAGTAACGCATGATGCCCCCGACCGGCCTGATAGCTGTTGATCAGCTGTTCAAAGTGCGGGCGCAACCATGGATACCATTTCATGCCTGCTGCTCCTGTAGCCACTGCGTAACGGTCTGCTGGATGTCTTGCGTGACGTCTTCCAGCGATTGCGTCGCATCGATGGTACGAATTGAGCTGTCCTGCGCGGCCAGCTCAAGATAGCGTGCGCGGGTGCGGTTAAAGAAATCAAAGGACTCTTGTTCAATGCGATCCAGCTCGCCGCGCGCGCGGGCGCGTTTGAGGCCCACTTCCGGAGTGACATCCAGATAGAGCGTCAGGTCCGGGCGAAAATCACCCAGTACGGCATTACGCAGCGTTGCCAGCATTGTCTGGTCAATACCGCGTCCCCCGCCCTGATACGCCTGAGTGGACAGATCGTGACGGTCGCCGATCACCCACTTGCCATTGGCCAGAGCGGGTTTAATCACCGTCTCAACCAGCTGGACGCGCGCCGCATAGAACATCAGCACTTCGGCTTTGTCAGTGATAACTTCGTCACCAACAGATTTGATATCCAGCACCAGGCTGCGCAGTTTCTCAGCCAGCTGAGTGCCGCCTGGCTCTCGGGTGAAGACCATGTCAGTGACGCCAAGCGCGTTCAGCGTTTCCACCACTACGTCGCGAGCGGTGGTTTTCCCCGCGCCTTCGAGTCCCTCAATGACAATGTATTTACTGCGCATTTTTTTCCTTAAGTGCCTTCAGATAGTCCTGAACAGAGCGATTATGACTGACAAGGTTGGTGTTAAAGGTGTGCCCCCCTTTTCCGTCAGCCACAAAATAGAGATACGGTGTTTTGGCCGGATGCGCGGCGGCTTTAAGCGACGCCTCGCTCGGCGTTGCAATCGGGCCCGGCGGCAGGCCGTTAATGACGTAGGTATTATACGCCGTTGGCGTCTCGAGATCTTTCCTCGAAATCTTTCCGCTGTAGCGCTCGCCCATGCCGTAAATAACGGTAGGGTCGGTTTGCAGACGCATGCCAATGCGAAGACGGTTGATAAATACCGACGCGACCCGATCGCGCTCGGCAGCAACGGCAGTCTCTTTCTCGATGATCGAAGCCATGGTCACGAACTGGTTTTGATCTTTATAGGGCAGCCCTTCCATACGCCCTTCCCAGGCGGAATCGACTGCCGCGACCATCTTTTTGTGCGCCCGTTTAAGAATTGCGACATCCGTCGTGCCCGCGGTGTACATCCAGGTGTCCGGCCAGAACCAGCCTTCCACCCACTCAGGATGCTCAAATTTCAGCACCCCGGCGACCGTCTCGTAACGATCATCTTTCAGAGTGTGCTTGATATAGGGCGCATCACGCAGCTGTTTCAGGTAATCGCTCAGTCGCATCCCTTCGACAAAACGCAGCGGGAACTGCGCTTCTTTGCCACTTTCCAGCAGCTGCAGCATCTCCCTGACGGTCATGCCGGGCGTAAAACGATAGGTACCGGCCTTGAAGTGAGACAGTTCCGGCTCGATACGCAGTAACCACTGGAACACGCGCGGGCGGTTGATGATTTTATCGCTGTAAAGCTGTTCGCCCAGCGCCATCCGCCCGGTACCGGCTTTAAGGGTAAAAATCGTCTCGTCTTTAATGAGGATCTTACTGTCCGCCAGTTGGAAAACTTTCCATACACCGACGCCGGCGGCAGCGCCGAGGACAACCAACAGTAACAGAACAAGGCGTAACAGTTTCATCATGCTAATCGGACGACTCACAAATTGGGGCTAAATAGTGGTAAAGTTCGCGCGCGGGCCACTCTCGCTCTGCGTAGCGCTGTACGGGGACAACCGGCATTAGCGCGTTACAGATAAGCACTTCATCAGCCTGCGCGAGCGCCGTTAGCGGCGCATTCACTTCGACAACGCGATACGCGGTCAGTGCCAGTTGGGCGATAATAAACTGCCGCATAATGCCGTTTACGCCCGCCTGATCGAGGCGTGGGGTAAAGACATCCTGCCCACAGCGCCAGAACAGATTTGCGGCACAGCATTCCGTAAGCCACCCATCGCTGTCAAGGACAAGGGCTTCATCGGCATCCGTCTGCTCAAGATGAGAACGAATCAGCACCTGCTCAAGGCGGTTGAGGTGCTTCATTCCTGCAAGATAAGGGTTGCGACCCAAGGGGATCGGGCTGAGAGCAAGCGTTACGCCGGTTTCTTTCCAGCGTGCGTAATGCGTAGGATATTCAGAAACGCTCAGGATGCGCACCGGTTGCTGACAGCCTGCGGGGCTATAGCCGCGACCGCCAGCTCCACGCGTGATAACGACCTTTAACACGCCGTCACCCTTTTTTTGCGCCATATCCCGCATTTCCGCAGCAAGGGTTTCCCATGCATCAAACGGGATAGCCAACCTTGTGCAGGCCGTCTGCAAACGTGTCAGATGGTGGCTGAAAAGTGAAACAACGCCGCCGCTAATTCGAGCAGTGGTAAAACAACCATCCCCAAACTGAACGCTACGATCGTTCACATCTAACTTTTTTTGTAACTCACCATTAATTAGATACATTCACCCTCCATATAAATACCTGACTAGGGTGGCAGGTGAAAGAGGATATCGCAAGTCTGTTATCTTCGAATAAATGTAAAAAAGCACAGGAAGGTTGGGCGCGCCTACGCCTGTATACATGAGAGAAATGCTATTCATCTATTAATGAATAAATGAAATATTATTCACGGAGAGGATTATTAAAGTTAAATTAAAAACACTCATTAGATATAGTTTATAGTTCATATTTTAGCACATAGATATAATCCCCCATGTGAATACCCAAGTGCGCAAGATAGTTTTAAAAACACAAGACAATGTTTCTTGCTGAAAACTATCGAGCATCATCACATCGTGTGCCATGAGTACTCACCTGTGTTTTATATCAATCACACTCTTCAAGGACATTATCAATGAAAGGAAAAGTAGCGGCTGTTGCCTTAATCACTACACTCGGAATGGTTTCTGCCGCGCAGGCCGATGATGGACAGGTAAATTTCACCGGTAATATCATCGAGCAAGGTTGTAAAATTGACACCACCATGACCGCGCCGCAGACCGTCAAGTTAGGTGATATCGCTAAAACTGCTCTGCCAGAGGCTGGTTCTGTTGCCGCGAATACTCGCTTTACTCTGAAACTGTCTGAGTGCCCGGCAGACCTGAAAGGCAAAGCTGTTGTTGTGAAATACACCGGCAAACCAGACGCCACTAATAATGACTATCTGGAAGTCACCGGCGCAGGCACCACTGGCGTTGCCAAAGGCGTTGCTATTCAGTTGCTGAACGGCGACGGCACCGCGTTACCGCTGGCAACCGCATCTAAAGCAGCGACCATCGATGCGACTGCTGGCACCGCTACCATGAATTTCAGCGCACAGTATATCGCAACTGCCGCTACCGTTGAGGCGGGTTCCGCTAACGGTACCGCTAACTTTACGCTGGCATACAATTAATCATCGCGCGATAAATTTCCGCCTTTGGCTATAAGCAATGCCGGGGCTTCCCGGCATTGCTATTTTGAGGTTAACCAGATGAAATTAGTGAATTCATTAATCGCCGCTGCATTTGTTTTTTCAATGGCAACAGCGCAAGCGGGTGTTATTATTGGAGGCACTCGCATTATATACCATGCAGACAAAAAAGAATCTTCCCTGGACGTCAAAAACCCAGACCCATACTCCTATTTAATTCAGTCATGGGTTGATAAAGATGAAAACGACACCAGTAAAACACCGTTTATCGTCACGCCGCCCCTGTTCCGCTTAGCTGGCAATGAAGAAAACAAACTGCGTATTATTAATACGGGCGGGAATCTGCCACAGGATCGTGAGTCACTGTTCTGGATGAACATTAAAACCATTCCGGCAACAGAAAAGTTAGACAACGTAAATACCCTACAGATTGCGATTAAGACACGTATCAAACTCATTTATCGCCCCGCATCGCTTACTGAGATGCCGGAAAAGTTTGCCAGCAAGCTTAGCTGGAAACGCAGCGATCAACAGCTTACGGTCAGTAACCCAACCCCCTATTACATGAACTTCAGCGAAGTCAAAGTCGGTGCCAGTACGGTTACGGATGCGACATACGTTGCGCCCATGTCCAGCGCGACCTTCAGTCTTCCGGCAAATGCCAAAGGCAATATTCGCTGGAAAATTATCAGTGACTTCGGCGCAGCTGGCGCGGAACACCAGACGCAGTAATCACTCATTAGATACTCGGACTCCGAAAGGATCACGGAATGATCAGAGCTAAAAAAAATAAGATCTCGCCAACCAGGCTGGCCTGCTTCATCGCATTGCAGTGTACATTCTCGTTGTCGCACCCTGCCTGTGCCCGGGAATATTTTAACCCCGCGCTACTGGGTATTGACGGTCCAGGTAAAGACATTTCTGACCTGAGTGCCTTTGAAGAAGGTGTTGGCCAAATGCCGGGTACTTATCGCGTTGACGTGCTGGTCAATCAGACATTGACTGGCACACATGACATTGAATTTAGCATGCAAAAGGACAGTCACGGCCAGACATCATTGCAACCGTGCATAAGCGTGGAGATGCTACGTGACTTTGGCGTCCGAACCGAGCAATTTCCGCAACTGACCGGAGAGAACCATTGCGCAAACCTGGCCGCTATTCCCAACGCTGCTACTCAGTTCGTCTTCAATAAACAGCAACTTTTGTTGAGCATCCCTCAGGCGGCGATGAATAACCAGGCGCGTGGATATGTTGCTCCAGAACGCCTGGATGAAGGCATCAATGCGCTGCTGCTTAATTACAGCTTTACAGGCGGCAACACCCAGGCTCGTCACTCTGATATGACCGATTCAGACAGCTATTACCTGAACCTGCGCCCAGGGCTAAATATCGGCCCATGGCGCGTACGTAACTACAGCACCTGGTCACGCAACACCAGCGGCAACAGTACCCAGAATAACTGGGATTCGGCATATACCTACGCTCAGCGAAATATTATCGCGCTCAAAAGTCAGCTGACGCTTGGCGAAAGCAACTCCCCTTCCGATCTGTTTGACAGCGTACCTTTCCGGGGTGCGCAACTGGCCTCCGATGACGACATGCTGCCTGACAGCCTGCGCGGCTACGCACCGGTGGTTCGCGGAATTGCCCGGACCAACGCCCAGGTCATCATTAAACAAAACGGCTACACCATTTACCAAAGCTATGTGTCGCCGGGGGCATTTGAGATCACTGACATGTATCCCACGGGCAGTAGCGGCGATCTGGACGTGACGATTAAAGAAGCTGACGGCAGCGAACAGCACCAGTTGGTCCCCTTCGCCTCACTGCCGGTTCTACAGCGTGAAGGTCGTTTAAAGTACAGCCTGACCAGCGGTCAGTACCGTCCTTACGACAGCGCCGTCGATAAAACATTCTTTACTCAGGGCTCGGCCATCTACGGCCTGCCAGCAGGATTTACCGCCTACGGCGGCGGACAGCTATCGCAACATTATCAGTCGCTACTTGTGGGGATCGGTAAAAACTTTGGTGGGCTGGGAGCCGTATCCGTCGATGGCACGCAGGCCTGGTCAACCCAACAGGATCAGGAAAAAGCGATCGGCCAGTCAATGCGGGTTCGTTACAGTAAAAACATTCTCGAAACGGGGACCAATATCGCCATTTCGGGTTATCGCTACTCAACTTCAGGCTATTACACCCTGCAGGAAGTACTCGACACCTGGCGGGACAGTAACTGGCAGGACAATACCGAACGCCGGCGTAATCGTGCCGAGATATTGCTTAACCAGAATCTCTGGGAAGGCGCGGGGTCCATCTCGTTAAACGCCATTAGCGAGGATTACTGGAACAGCGACCGAACAATGCGCTCAATCGGCGCGGGTTACAGCAACAGCTGGAACGGCATCACCTGGAGCCTGAACTACAGCTTTAACCGTAACACCACTGATGCCCGCGACAGCGACACCGTTTACAGCGAGGACCAGGTGTTCTCAATGAGTATCAGCGTGCCGCTGGATCGCTGGCTCAGCAGCAGTCGCGCCACCTACAACCTCAATACCAGTAAACATGGCAGCACCAGCCATACGGTCGGGCTGAATGGCACCGCGCTGCAAGATCAGAACCTCAACTGGAGCGTGCAGGAAAGCGAGACGAACCACGATGGGGGTAACGGTGGTAGCGCCAGCCTGGACTATCAGGGTACCTATGCCAGAATGAACAGCGCCTACAGTTACGACCATGATCAGCGCCGGGTAAATTATGGTATCAGCGGCGGTGTGGTTGCGCATGCAAATGGCATTACGCTGAGTCAGGAATTAGGTGAGACCGTCGCTCTGGTTGAAGCGCCGGGAGCAAGCGGTGTTGATATCACTAACCAGACGGGCGTCAGCACCGATTTCCGCGGCTATACCGTTGTGCCGTTTATCAGCCCATACCGTGAAAACACGCTGTCGCTGAATACCGAACAACTGCCGGATGATGCCGACGTTGAGCTTTCTGCGAAAACGGTCACGCCAACCCGAGGGGCTATTGTCCGGGCACATTTTGACACACGTGTGGGTAAACGCGTTTTGATGACGTTAACCCGTCGTGACGGGCGCCCTGTTCCGTTTGGTGCAATCGTGACTGACGACAAGAACGCAAAAACCACCTCGATTGTCGGTGATGGTGGACAGGTTTATCTGGCTGGTATGTCACTTCAGGGAAGTGCAACCGTTAAATGGGGTGCAAATAAGCAGTGTCATACCCGCTGGCAATTACCAGAGAGCACATCATCAAGCGCAATTGTAGAGGTCAACGCATCATGTCGTTAAATAAAATGCTTAAAAAATGGCTAACCCCTGTTATTTTTATTCCATGTGGTCTGTCAGGCATAAATTGCGCCTACGCAAATTATATTGAAGTTCAATCTTTCCATGTCATGCACCATGGATTTTCTACATTATCTATACCGAATGTCGTGGGCGGCACGACAGACTGGTATGATAATGATTCCATTTATACCGAGACTATCCCCGGCGAAGGAAAAAACTCCTATATTGATTTGTCTGTTAACGGACAATTACTTGCCGACAATGTGACCTGGGCAACAAGCAATCCAGGTATTGGTATTCAATATCAGGTCCATGTTTCATCTGTACCGGGATATTCACCGCAAGATAATCCCACAGCTCCCAATTACCGCATCAATCTGCCAATTGTCGATGGTAGCGCGCGTGACGGTTACTACCATGTATGGTATCGCCTGGTCAGATTAAGTGAAAAAATACCAGCAGGTACTATTATTTCTGTCCCCGACGTAACCATGAACGTACATAACCCTGATGGTGATGGTGTTGCGTTAGATTCGGGCCTGATTCTGTCCGGCGTAGTCAGTCAGCCAATTATAACTGCCTGTACTATTAACGCACCAAAGGAAATAAAATTATCCCCACTGTATGGCGCAAGCCTGGCAAGTGGCGCATCAAACATTACCGACGTACCCAAAGTTGAGTTGAAAAACTGCCCTGGCGCGATTAATGGGATCACCTATAACTTATTCGCGGTATACGGCGCACACAATGCCAATAATGGGGTATTAAATACGGTCACTGGCGATGGTTACGCCAGCAATGTCTATATTCAGGTAAAGAACGCCGATGGTTCTGCACATAAGATCAACAGTGAGATCAATCTGGGCCTTTATGACGGCTCAGGCGACTACACCCTGCCCGATTTTAAGGTCGCTTATTATATTGATGACGCTGCAACCGTTACTGCTGGCAATGTGAAATCGGCCATTGAACTTAAAGTAACCTACAACTAATACATAAGGAATGAAAATGAATATCGCGAATGGAAAAAAAATAGCGATTCTGGCAACGCTCTGCGGAGGTCTGTTTTCTGGCGCGTGTTCAGCCAACTCGGTCAATATTGACATTACAGGCACGGTTGTTGCCTCACCCTGTGTGGTCAATGGAGATAGCCCCTCGCTGGCGGTAAAATTAGGTGACAATATACAGGCTGATAGTCTGGCCACTGCCGGAAGTGCAACAAACTGGACTAACTTTACGCTTGCATTAACAAACTGCCCTGCTTCAACGTCCAGCTTTAGCGTTACTTTTGGCGGTACAGCGGATACCGATACTAACTATTATAAAAATACCGGAACGGCCACTAACCTGAAGCTGGAGTTGACCGACGAAACGACTAACACGGCTTACAAGAGTGGCGCCACGTTGCAAAATGTCGCCATCAGCAGCAGTACGCACGCCTATGATTTGAAAATGCGCGCCCGAGCCGTTTCCAACGGCAACGTGATGCCAGGCACCATTATCGGCCAGGCACAGGCCACCTTTACCTATCAGTAATGCAGGATGGGGATGATGATAGAACGGGTAAAATCTACTCTCGCATGCCTGGTGTTTGCGCTTTGTAGCACCGCGCAGGCAACCACTATCGATCTGAGCGGCACGGTCGTGGCGTCTGCCTGTACCGTGGATGCGGGATCCAAAAATCAGACAGTAAGGTTCGATCAAGCACGAGCGGTAAACTTTAGTCGCGTTGGGGCAACCGGAGAATGGCAGGATTTTTCACTCACGCTTTCATCCTGCCCCAGCTCAACGACACGTGTTAAGGCTACCTTGACCGGCGATTCAGACAGTGACGATCAGACAAAATTTGCTAATAGCAGCGGGGATGCAACAGGCATGGCGATGCAGATCATGACCCGCGATCATCTCACCGAGATCTCACCCGCGGGCTCGATTACCGTCGATGTAGACAGAACAACGCACAATGCGCAGTTTCCTCTCGCGGCCCGCCTCTATACCCCTACGGGAACCGTCACGGCAGGCGAATTTAACACCACCGTCCAGTTCACTTTTACCTATCAGTAACGAAAATGTGAACTAAAAAAAACGGAGCGCTATGCGCTCCGTTTTTTATGGGCAAGAAACCATTACACGCGTTTGAAAATCAGCGAGCCATTGGTACCGCCGAAGCCGAAGGAGTTACACAGGGTGTACTCCATACCGCTAACCTGACGCGCTTCGTGAGGCACGAAGTCCAGATCGCAACCTTCATCCGGGTTATCCAGGTTGATGGTTGGTGGAACCGCCTGATCGCGCAGCGCAAGGATAGAGTAGATTGACTCTACTGCACCCGCCGCACCCAACAGGTGACCGGTCATGGATTTTGTGGAGCTGACCAGTACGCGGCTGGCAGACTCGCCGAAGATAGACTTAACAGCCTGAGCTTCCGCTTTGTCGCCTGCAGGTGTAGAGGTACCGTGCGCGTTAACGTAGCCAATATGAGCTGGCGTAATGCCCGCATCACGGATCGCGTTTTCCATTGCCAGCGCAGCACCTGCGCCATTCTCCGGAGGAGACGTCATGTGATAAGCGTCGCTACTCATACCAAAGCCAACGACTTCAGCATAAATTTTCGCGCCGCGTTTTTTCGCGTGTTCGTACTCTTCCAGCACGAGCATGCCCGCACCGTCACCCAGTACGAAACCGTCACGGTCTTTATCCCACGGACGGCTTGCCGCCTGAGGATTATCGTTACGGGTAGAGAGCGCACGCGCTGCACCAAAACCACCGACACCCAGAGGGGTACTGGCTTTTTCTGCACCACCCGCAACCATAGCATCTGCATCGCCGTACGCAATCATGCGCGCGGCCTGGCCGATGTTATGTACGCCAGACGTACAAGCAGTCGCGATTGAAATGCTTGGACCACGCAGGCCAAACATGATGGTCAGGTGACCCGCCACCATGTTAACAATCGTGGACGGAACGAAGAACGGGCTGATTTTACGCGGGCCGCCATTCATCAGGGATGTATGGTTTTCCTCGATCAGGCCAAGACCGCCAATCCCGGAGCCGATAGCGGCACCGATACGGGTTGCGTTCTCTTCCGTAATTTCAAGGCCAGAATCCTGCATGGCCTGAACGCCAGCGACAATTCCATATTGAATGAAGGCATCCATCTTGCGCTGTTCTTTGCGCGAGATGATCTCTTCACAGTTAAAATCCTTTACTAAGCCAGCAAATTTCGTTGCATAGGCGCTAGTATCGAAATGGTCGATTAGGCTGATGCCGCTCTGACCGGCAAGGAGAGCTTTCCAGGTGGACTCTACGGTATTGCCGACAGGAGACAACATGCCAAGTCCGGTCACAACTACACGACGCTTAGACACGTTTGTCCTCCAGGGAGGGATAAAAAAAGAGATTCGTGGGACTAAAAAAGATAAAACTCAGGCGGTCGAATGACCGCCTGGAGATGTTCACTTACGCCTGGTGGCCGTTGATGTAATCAATGGCAGCCTGAACGGTGGTGATCTTCTCAGCTTCTTCGTCCGGAATCTCAGTATCAAACTCTTCTTCCAGAGCCATTACCAGCTCAACGGTGTCAAGAGAATCTGCGCCCAGGTCTTCAACGAAGGAAGCGGAGTTCACAACTTCTTCCTGCTTAACGCCCAGCTGTTCGCCGATAATTTTCTTAACGCGTTCTTCGATAGTGCTCATACTCTTAAATTTCCTATCAAAACTCGCTTTCGCGATGGTTTTCGTAGTGTATAAAATGTTGAAAAATTTGCAACTAAATCCCGGCAGGTCTTACCACGATTTTACGTTATTTTGAGGCCATTTGCCCTAATAACGCAAATATTTTCGATCGTGATTAAACCATGTACATCCCGCCGTTGACGTGGAGGGTTTCACCAGTGATGTAACCCGCTTCGTCAGAGGCTAAAAATGCAACCGCACTGGCGATTTCTTTAGGGTCGCCAAGACGACCCGCCGGAACTGCCGCCAGTGTACCCGCACGCTGCTCATCGGTCAGCGCACGCGTCATGTCCGTTTCAATAAAGCCCGGAGCAACAACGTTTACAGTAATCCCGCGGGACGCGACTTCACGCGCCAGCGACTTACTGAAACCAATCAGACCCGCTTTCGCCGCAGCGTAGTTAGCCTGACCAGCATTTCCCATGGTACCAACCACAGAACCAACAGTGATAATACGACCATGACGCTTTTTCATCATAGCGCGCATTACCGCTTTTGACAGACGGAATACAGATGACAGGTTGGTTTCGATAATATCGTTCCACTCATCATCTTTCATTCGCATCAGAAGGTTGTCGCGAGTGATCCCGGCATTGTTTACCAGAATATCCACTTCGCCAAACTCTGCACGAATATTTTCCAGAACAGATTCGATAGATGCAGGTTCGGTCACATTCAGTACCAGACCTTTACCGTTTGCCCCCAGATATTCGCTGATGGCCTGAGCGCCATTCTCGCTGGTTGCTGTACCAATCACTTTCGCGCCGCGCGCAACCAGTGTTTCAGCAATTGCGCGCCCGATACCACGGCTTGCGCCAGTGACCAGGGCAATTTTTCCTTCAAAACTCATGGTATTCCTCTTTTATTGCGAGAGTGCCGCTGACATCGCTTCCGGCTCGTTAATCGCGGACGCTGTCAGGGTGTCAACAATACGTTTTGTCAGACCGGTGAGGACCTTACCTGGGCCGACTTCATACAGTTGCTCAACGCCCTGAGCGGCCATAAACTCAACGGTTTTGGTCCACTGTACCGGGCTGTAGAGCTGGCGAACCAGCGCGTCGCGGATGGCTTCCGGCGCGGTTTCGCATTTCACATCGACGTTGTTCACAACGGAAATCGTCGGTGCGTTAAAAGTGATTTTTTCCAGCTCAACCGCCAGTTTCTCGGCAGCGGGCTTCATCAGTGCACAGTGAGACGGCACGCTCACCGGCAGCGGCAGTGCACGTTTCGCGCCTGCAGCTTTACAGGCAGCACCGGCACGTTCAACCGCTTCTTTATGACCGGCGATAACAACCTGGCCTGGCGAGTTGAAGTTAACCGGAGAAACCACCTGACCTTCAGCAGACTCTTCACACGCTTTTGCAATCGCGGCATCATCCAGGCCGATAATGGCAGACATGCCACCCGTGCCTTCCGGCACCGCTTCCTGCATGAATTTACCGCGCAGTTCTACCAGGCGCACCGCGTCAGCAAACGCGATTACACCGGCGCAGACCAGCGCAGAGTATTCTCCCAGGCTATGACCCGCGAGCAGAGCGGGGGCTTTACCGCCCTGCTGCTGCCAGACGCGCCACAGTGCAACGGAAGCGGTCAGTAATGCTGGCTGGGTCTGCCAGGTTTTGTTCAGCTCTTCGGCCGGACCCTGTTGAGTCAGCGCCCACAGATCATAACCCAGCGCGTCAGAAGCTTCACGAAAAGTCTCTTCAATGACCGGGTAGTTTGCTGCCATTTCAGACAACATCCCAACGGTTTGAGAACCCTGGCCCGGGAACACAAAAGCAAATTGCGTCATTTTTTATTCCTTATCCTAGAAACGAACCAGCGCGGAACCCCAGGTGAACCCGCCACCGAAGGCTTCAAGCAAGACCAACTGGCCCCGTTTGATTCGTCCGTCGCGTACCGCTTCATCAAATGCGCACGGTACTGACGCCGCAGAGGTGTTGCCGTGACGGTCCAGCGTCACCACAACGTTATCCATCGACATGCCCAGCTTTTTAGCGGTCGCGCTGATGATACGCAGGTTCGCCTGATGCGGTACCAGCCAGTCGAGTGCGGTACGTTCAAGGTTGTTCGCTTCCAGCGTCTCATCGACAATGTGCGCAAGCTCAGTCACCGCCACCTTGAACACCTCATTACCCGCCATGGTCAGGTAAATAGCGTTATCCGGATTAACGCGATCGGCGTTAGGCAGCGTTAACAGTTCACCGTAGCGACCATCGGCATGCAAATGCGTAGAGATGATACCCGGCTCTTCGGACTGCCCCAGCAGCACCGCGCCTGCACCATCACCAAAAATAATGATCGTCCCGCGATCGGTTGGATCGCAGGTACGCGCCAGTACGTCAGCACCGATCACCAGCGCATATTTGACGGAACCCGATTTAACATACTGATCGGCAATGCTCAGCGCATAGGTAAAGCCTGCACACGCGGCGGCAACGTCAAACGCCGGGCAGCCTTTAATACCGAGCATGTTCTGCACCTGACACGCTGCGCTAGGGAAAGCATGCGTGGCAGACGTCGTAGCGACCACGATCAAGCCAATCTGTTCTTTATCAATGCCCGCCATTTCGATAGCACGCTGTGCGGCTTCGTAACCCATGGTGGACACGGTTTCGTCTGGCGCGGCGATACGACGTTCACGGATACCTGTGCGCGTGACAATCCACTCGTCAGACGTATCTACCATTTTTTCCAGATCGGCGTTGGTACGCACTTGTTTTGGCAGGTAGCTGCCGGTACCTAAAATCTTCGTATACATGTACGCTCAGTCACTTTTAGCTAATACAGATTCCAGGCGAGCGGCAATCCGCTGAGGGACTTGTCGCTGCACCGCCTGCACTGCCTGTTCTATGGCGACAGAAAATGCTCGCTGATTGGCGGCTCCGTGACTCTTAATCACAATGCCGCGCAATCCTAACAGACAGGCGCCATTATACTGGTCGGGGTTGAGGTGACTGAATCGCCGCGTCAGGCTTTTTTGTAACCAACGTTTCAATAAAATTAGCCACCAGGCACTTTTTTTGCCCTCTCCCTGAGATTTCAGCAGAGAAAGGAACATGCGCACGACCCCTTCCATGGTCTTCAACGTGACGTTCCCGGTGAAGCCATCGCACACCAGAACGTCCGTTTTCCCCGTCAGCAACTCATTGGCTTCGAGATAACCAATATAGTTGATGGAGGGAACCTGTTTGAGCATTTCAGCAGCTTCGCGAATGCTGTCCAGGCCTTTGGTCTCTTCTTCACCAATATTTAATAACGCCACGCGGGGATTCTTAATCCCGACCACGTCTTCTGCCAGCACCGATCCCATCACGGCGAACTGAGCCAGCATGGTACTATCACAATCCACGTTAGCACCGAGATCCAGCACCACCGTTTTGCCCTTTTGTTGATGCGGTAATACCGTCACCAGCGCCGGGCGCTCAATACCCTCAATCGGCTTGAGCAATAATTTCGACAGCCCCATCAGCGCGCCGGTATTTCCCGCACTGACGCAAGCCTGCGCTCGCCCTTCTTTCACCAGCTCCAGCGCGATCCGCATTGAGCTCCCACGGCTGTTGCGAATCGCCTGCGAAGGCCGGGCATCACTGGCAATAACTGACTGCGCAGGAATAATCTGCAGACGTGAACGTTGTTCAAAGTCAGCTTTTGCAAGTAATGGCGTGATTGTGTCGGGATTGCCGACTAAAAGAAGTGTGAGTTGCGAATTAGAATTCAGTGCCTGCAATGCTGCAGGCACTGTCACGGAAGGGCCAAAATCTCCCCCCATGACATCTAACGCCAGGGTTAGACGTGTCAAGGTATCGTCGCAGCCTGGTTCGGTAACTTCCCCGTTTGCACGGGGAAATCCTCACTAAGCCTAATCACGCTGACGCGTGATTACTTAGTGATAACCTTGCGGCCGCGGTAGAAACCGTCAGCGGTGATGTGGTGACGCAGGTGTTTCTCACCAGAAGTCTTGTCTACAGACAGGCTGGTAACTGCAGTCAGCGCGTCATGGGAACGACGCATGCCACGTTTGGAACGGGTTGGTTTATTCTGTTGTACGGCCATGGACCTTACTCCTCAATTACTTACGCTTTAAGCTGGCTAATACGGCAAATGGGTTTGGTTTTTGCGCTTCATCAGGCAATTCCCCAAAGACCATGTCCGCCTCGGACACTTCACAGTGTTCAGAATCATGCACCGGAACCACTGGCAAGGTGAGGATGATTTCATCTTCAACCAGAGCCAGAAGATCGATTTCACCGAATTCGTTTACCTCAATCGGCTCATACGCTTCCGGGAGTGCTTCAGCCTGTTCGTCAGAACGAACCGGACTAAAACAATACGTTGTGTGAACATGCTGTACAAACGGTTTCCCGCAACGCTGACACTCGAGGGTTACCGTCACCTTTGCATCACCGGTTAAAACGGCGAGACGCTGGTTGTCGATAGCGAACGACATGGAGCATTCTACATCACTGTCCACACTGACTACGGATTCGGCAATACGCTCAGCCTGATCGGAAGTATAAATACCTTCGTAATCGAGGCGTTTTTGAGCCGTACGAACCGGATCAAGAGTCAGGGGTAATTTTACCTTTTGCATAGGGCGCGCATATTAACTTTGTAACGTCATAGAGTCAAAGAAAAAGGCAACCAGAGCTGCCTTTTGCCAATTATTCGCACACATTGCGGCCTGTAGTTTAAAATGGCTGGCATCGATACGCTATATCTGGTGATAAAAATATGCCAAATCTCGTCCTTGCTTCCACTTCTCCTTACCGCCGAATGTTGCTGGAAAAGCTTGGGATCCCGTTTGAATGTGCCGCACCGGATGTTGATGAAACGCCACAGCCTGGTGAATCACCACGACATCTGGTGAGCCGTCTCGCTAAGGAGAAGGCGCAGTCGCTCGCCGCGCGCTATCCTTCACACTTGATTATAGGCTCCGATCAGGTTTGTGTGCTGGACGGAGAAATAACAGGTAAACCGCACACTGAAGAGAACGCGTTCAAACAGCTTATGCAGGCGCGTGGCAACATTGTGACCTTTTATACGGGTCTGGCGCTCTATAACTCCGCCTCTGGTCATCTGCAAACGGAGTGTGAGCCTTTTGACGTGCACTTCCGCCATCTCAGCGAGCAGGAGATCATGGATTATGTACGCCGGGAGCGTCCGCTGAACTGTGCGGGAAGTTTTAAAAGTGAAGGATTGGGGATTGCGCTATTCGACAAGCTGGACGGACGCGATCCGAATACGCTGGTGGGGTTACCGTTGATAGCGCTGTGCCAGATGTTACGCAGAGAAGCGTGTAATCCGCTGACCCTGTGACGTTTGCCCAGCGGCGCTTCGCTTGCATGGGCCTACAGATTTCGTAGGCCGGGTAAGCGCAGCGCCACCCGGCACATAATCAGCCGCGCAAAACCTTCAGGCAGCGTTTCAACTGCTCATCCAGCGGCGCTTCAATACGAATGACTTCCCCGGTATTCGGATGGGTAAACTTCAGCGCAGCCGCATGCAGGAACAGACGAGACAAGCCGGTTCCCGCCAGCTGCTTATCAAATTCGCGATCGCCATAGCGGTCATCAAACGCAATCGGATGGCCCGCAAACTGCGTATGCACGCGAATCTGATGGGTACGCCCCGTCACCGGGCTGCAGCGTACCAGCGTGGCAAACTCATAACGCTCTTCAACTTTAAAGCGCGTCTCAGACGGTTTCCCTTCCTGGTTTACGCGGACGATGCGCTCACCGCTTTGCAGAATGTTCTTCAGCAACGGCGCCTGCACCACTTTCACATGGGACTGCCACTGACCGCGCACCAGCGCGAGATAATCTTTCTGCATGCCTTTCTCACGCAGTTGCTCATGCAGGGAACGCAGCGCGGAACGCTTTTTCGCCACCAGCAGCACGCCGGAAGTATCGCGGTCAAGACGGTGAACCAGCTCGAGGAAACGGGCTTCCGGACGCAGCGCGCGTAACCCTTCAATCACGCCGAAGCTCAGGCCGCTACCGCCGTGGACTGCGGTCCCTGACGGCTTGTTCAGCACCAGAATGTGGTCGTCTTCATACAGGATCACATCACTCAGAGCCGCCACTTTCTGTAGTTTAGGTGAAACGGTCTCTTCTTCACGCTCGGCAACGCGCACCGGCGGAATGCGCACTTCATCACCCGCCTCGAGTTTGTACTCGGGCTTCACACGTTTTTTGTTAACCCGCACCTCGCCCTTACGCAGGATGCGGTAAATCATGCTCTTTGGCACCCCTTTCAGTTGGGTACGCAAAAAGTTGTCGATACGTTGCCCCGCGTCATCATCCGCGATAGCAACCATTTTTACGGCTGGAGTCTCTGTTTTCATGGTTGGCGATTCTAAATATCGTCAGCCATTAGCGCCACTCATTTTTCTATGCTTATATTTACTTTTGTCCGGCCTGCACCCCGTTTCACGCAATCGATTTGGTGGTTATTAAACCAATCACCGTTTTGAAGTGAAGAAACTGTGAGTAACCGGGTGATAATTGGTAAAAGTCATCTTGCTATAACCCGGCGAGCAGTGGAATAATGAAGCCGTTTTCCGTGTTAAATCCTGGTTACGTAAGGATGTTGACGGAATGACCAATTTTGCCTGACCGATCATCCACGCAGCAATGGCGTAAGACGTATTGATCTTTCAGGCAGTTAGCGGGCTGCGGGTTGCAGTACTTCCCGGTATAAGGATTGTTCTCTGGAGAGTTCTACCCAGGCAATTCCCCTGATAATTGCGCTGTGTTTCCGTATGAAATACAGGCAACCGACACTCTGCGCCTCTTAAGCGAGCGACAACCGTGAGGTTGGCGACGTGAACAGACACGAGGCCATCGGTTCATACCCCGGAAAGCGTCACCTTGCCCGCAGCTTTGTCGTCAATGTAAGAATAACGAGTAAGTTACGATGAAAAGAATGTTAATCAACGCAACTCAGCAAGAAGAGTTGCGTGTCGCCCTTGTGGATGGGCAGCGCCTGTACGACCTGGATATCGAAAGTCCTGGACACGAACAGAAAAAAGCGAACATTTACAAAGGTAAAATCACCCGCATTGAACCCAGCCTTGAAGCTGCATTTGTTGATTACGGTGCTGAGCGTCATGGTTTCCTCCCTCTGAAAGAAATCGCCCGCGAATATTTCCCTGCCAACTACAACGCCCATGGCCGCCCAAACATCAAAGATGTTCTGCGTGAAGGTCAGGAAGTTATCGTCCAGATTGATAAAGAAGAGCGTGGCAACAAAGGTGCCGCACTGACGACCTTTATTAGCCTGGCAGGGAGCTATCTGGTGCTGATGCCAAACAACCCGCGTGCGGGTGGCATCTCTCGCCGTATCGAAGGTGATGACCGTACCGAGCTGAAAGAAGCGCTGGCAAGCCTTGAGCTGCCGGATGGCATGGGGCTTATCGTGCGTACCGCAGGCGTGGGCAAATCTGCCGAAGCGCTGCAGTGGGACTTAAGCTTCCGTCTGAAGCACTGGGAAGCTATCCAGAAAGCTGCAGAAAGCCGCCCTGCTCCGTTCCTGATCCACCAGGAAAGCAACGTTATCGTGCGTGCCTTCCGTGACTACCTGCGTCAGGACATCGGTGAAATCCTGATCGACAACCCAAAAGTGCTTGAACTGGCTCGCCAGCACATCGCCGCACTGGGTCGTCCGGATTTCACCAGCAAAATCAAACTGTACACCGGCGAAATCCCGCTGTTCAGCCACTATCAGATTGAATCCCAGATTGAGTCCGCCTTCCAGCGTGAAGTGCGCCTGCCCTCTGGCGGTTCTATCGTAATCGATACAACAGAAGCGCTGACCGCAATCGACATCAACTCCGCACGTGCCACACGCGGCGGTGACATCGAAGAGACCGCCTTCAACACCAACCTTGAAGCCGCAGATGAAATCGCCCGCCAGCTCCGCCTGCGCGACCTGGGTGGTCTGATTGTTATCGACTTCATCGACATGACGCCGGTCCGCCACCAGCGTGCGGTCGAGAACCGCCTGCGTGAAGCGGTACGTCAGGATCGTGCACGTATCCAGATTAGCCATATCTCGCGCTTCGGCCTGCTGGAGATGTCCCGCCAGCGCCTGAGCCCGTCGCTGGGTGAATCCAGCCATCACGTCTGCCCGCGTTGCTCCGGCACCGGTACCGTACGTGATAACGAATCTCTCTCCCTCTCTATCCTGCGTCTGATTGAAGAAGAAGCGCTGAAAGAGAACACCAAAGAGGTTCACGCCATTGTCCCTGTGCCAATTGCCTCCTACCTGCTGAACGAAAAACGTGCTGCGGTGAGTGCTATCGAAGCACGTCAGGGCGGCGTTCGCTGCATCATCGTGCCAAACGACCAGATGGAAACCCCGCACTACCACGTGCTGCGTGTCCGTAAAGGTGAAGAGACCAGCACGCTCAGCTATCTGCTGCCGAAACTGCACGAAGAAGAGATGGCGCTGCCTTCCGATGAGGAACCCGCCGAGCGCAAACTGCCAGAGCAGCCTGCGTTAGCCACTTTTATCATGCCAGAAGCACCGCCAGAAGCGGCCCTGGAAAAACCAGTCACTAAACCTGTCGTGCAGAAACCAGAAGCCGCTGCACCGAAAGCCCAGCCGGCGCAACCGGGTCTGCTGAGCCGCTTCTTCGGCGCGCTGAAAAAGATGTTTGCGGGTGAAGAAGTCCAGCCAGAGCAGCCGAAAGAAGAACCAAAAGCGGCTAAACCTGAGCGTCAGCAGGATCGTCGTAAACGTCAGAACAACCGCCGCGATCGTAATGACCGCAACGACCGTAACGATCGTAACGACCGTCGTGACAACCGTTCAGACAACAGCGAAGGCCGTGAGCAACGCGAAGACAACCGTCGCAACCGTCGCGAGAAACAACAGCAGAACGTTGAAGATCGTGAAATTCGCCAGCAGGCGGGCGATGAGTCTGAGAAAGGCAAACAGCGTGACGACCAGCAGCCACGTCGCGAACGTAGCCGTCGTCGTAACGACGAGAAACGTCAGGCGCAGCAGGAAGTCAAAAATCTGAACCGCGAAGAGCCTGTAGAGCAGCAGGACAGCGAGCAGGAAGAACGTACTCAGGTTATGCCACGTCGTAAGCAGCGCCAGCTGACGCAGAAAGTGCGCATTGGTGCTCCTCAGGCAGAAGAAACCGCAGCTGTAGCGGCTGAAGTACCGGAAGCCGCAACGGGTACGCAGATTGCAAAAGTTGATCTGCCAGCCGTTGTGGAAAATCACGTTGAGCAGGATGAGAATGGGGAAAACCGTGACAACGCAGGCATGCCGCGCCGTTCACGTCGTTCTCCGCGTCATCTGCGCGTCAGCGGCCAGCGTCGTCGTCGTTACCGTGACGAGCGTTACCCGACTCAGTCTCCAATGCCGTTGACCGTCGCGTGCGCGTCACCTGAAATGGCATCCGGCAAAGTCTGGATCCGTTACCCGGTTGCTCGCCCGGAGCAGGCTGTTGAAGAACAGGCTGTGACCGAAGAGGTGATTGCACCTGTCGCCGCGGTTGAAGAGGTCGTGACTGAAGCCGCAACCGTGGTTGAGCCTCAGGCTGTTGAAACAGCAGAACCTCAGGCTGTAGAAGTCGAAACCACGCACCCTGAAGTGATTGCCGCGCCGGTTGAAGCCGCTCCACAGCTGATTGCTGAAGAAGATGTCGTGGTCGCTAAGGACGTCGCTGAAGAGGCTGAACCTGTAGCCGCAGTGGAAGAGACCGCTGAAGCCATCGTCGAAACCACCACTGAAGACGTTGTTCAGGACGTTGAGATTCAGGTTGAACCGGTTGTCGAAGACGTGAAAGCGCCTGAAGTGGAGCCAGAGCCGGTTAAGATTGTCGCCGCGCCTGCGCCAGTTCACGTTGCAACAGCGCCGATGACACGTGCTCCGGCACCGGATTATGTGCCTGAAGCACCGCGTCACAGCGACTGGGTTCGCCCGGAATTCAACTTCGAAGGTAAAGGTGCAGCCGGTGGTCACAGTGCTACGCACAAGGCTACTGCACCAGCCACCCGTCCGCAGTCTGTTGAATAACGGACGCTGGCGCTGAAAGCCGACCTTCGGGTCGGCTTTTTTATGGCTGCTGCACGGGCTTTCTCATTCCCGTGACCTCCGGCATGACCTGCCGCATCAACTCCAGAAAACGCCGCAAACGCGCAGGATAATAACGAGACCAGGGATAAACCAGATGCACCGGTAATGCCGCCGGTTGCCACTCTGGCAGCACATGCACCAGCCGCCCTTCCCGAATATCGTCATGTACCGTCCAGCTTGACACTACCGCCACACCCAGCCCGGTGAGTGCCGTTTTACGTGCAACATACAGGCTGTCAGTGCTGAGGCGCGGAGTAATGTCAATTCGCGCGGTGGCTGACGAAGCATCATGAAAAAGCTCTACATGACGCTGGTAGAAAGAGTTAATGGCAATCCACGGAAACGGTTGCAAATCCTCAGGCGTGTTAACCGCCGGGAAACGGGCCAGTAATGCCGGAGATGCCACCACCGAGCGCGGCACTTCCGCCAGCAGCACGGATACGGTCGCCGGATCGACTTCTGCCCCCACCCGAATAGCACAATCAAGGTTGTCACCGAGAAAATCAGCCGACCGATCGTTGAGCAACCACTCAATGGAAAGCTGCGGATAACGCTGCAAAAACTCGGTTAACGGTTGCAGGAGTTGATCCTGACCAAACGCGTGCGGTGCCCGCACCCTCAGCACACCTACCGGTTCATCTTCCGTCTGCCCCACCTCATCTTCCAGTGCCAGCCAGCTGTCAATCACCCGACGAGCGTGCTGATAGCAGCGTTCACCGTCATCCGTCAGCCGTGTCGTATGGGTGGTGCGCAACATCAGGCGTACGCCAAACATCGTCTCAAGCGATTGCAGCCGTCGACTCACCGTGGCCTGGGTTGTTGCCAGCTGGCGTGCCGCAGCAGAGAGTGAACCAGCCTCAACAATACGGACAAACGTTCGCATTAACTCCACCCTGTCTATACGCTCAACTCTTTTCATTATCTTTCCACTTATACGTTCAACGTATAAGCGTTTTACCACCGGGCCCGCTACCGTCGCAAGGCGTCCTGGTAAAAAATAGCCGTACACCATGAATGAGGAATGTCTTATGAAAACAACCACTGCCGCCCATGCCGTAAGCCGCTGGGTCATTTTAATGCTGGCACTCGGGGCTGGCTTTAGCGTGGCATCTATCTATTATGCCCAGCCTCTGCTGCCCCTGATGGGCGCAGACCTTCACCTGAGTATCGAAGGAATGGGCATGGTCCCTACGCTCACCCAGGCCGGTTATGCCTTAGGGATCCTGTTCCTGTTACCGCTCGGCGACCGCCACGACCGCAGGACATTAATACTGATAAAAAGTGCGGCGCTGGCGCTGTTTCTTCTTGGCTGTAGTCTGACCGGACAGATCCACTCCCTGCTGCTGACGAGTCTGCTCATCGGCATGGCCGCCACCATGGCGCAGGATATTGTCCCGGCAGCGGCTATTCTTGCGCCGGAAGGTAAACAGGGGAAAACCGTGGGTACAGTGATGACCGGTCTGCTGCTGGGGATTTTGCTCTCCCGAACCGTCAGCGGTATCGTGGGCGAAGCGTTCGGCTGGCGCGTGATGTATCAGCTGGCTGCGGCAAGTATCGCATTTATCGGCGTGGTGATGTGGGCGGTACTTCCTCGTTTTGCCATTCACTCCACGCTGAGCTATCCCGCGCTTATGCGCTCAATGGCGCATTTGTGGCGTCGTTACCCCGCTCTGCGCCGTGCGGCGCTGGCTCAGGGTTTTCTGTCGATTGCCTTTAGTGCCTTCTGGTCTACGCTGGCGGTCATGCTGCTGGAACGCTATCACCTCGGGAGTGCAGTCGCGGGTGGTTTTGGTATCGCCGGTGCGGCCGGTGCGTTAGCCGCGCCGCTGGCGGGTGGTCTGGCAGACAAATTGGGTGCCGGGAAAGTCACGCAGCTTGGTGCAATCCTCGTGACCATCTCGTTTGCCCTGATGTTCCTGATGCCCGCGCTGGGGATGCACGGACAGCTGGTTCTGATTGCCCTCTCTGCCGTCGGGTTCGATCTGGGTCTGCAGTCCAGCCTGGTTGCACACCAGAATCTGGTCTATAGCCTTGAACCGAAGGCGCGCGGTCGTCTTAACGCCCTGCTCTTTACCGTGATCTTTATCGGCATGGCATTGGGCTCCGCATTAGGCAGCAATATTTATACGCTGGCGGGCTGGACGGGCGTGGTCGCTCTGGCAACGGTATGCGGCATCATTGCGCTGGCAATCCGTCTGGTTGAAAGCGCCCGCCTCGCCTCAGCGCCGGCGGAAATGGCATAAAAAAATGCCCAATCCAGACGGATTGGGCAGCAAAACATGCCCAGTTTCAAGACATGTTCTAAGAGGTCAAGATGTTATTTGTTCAGCTGGAACAGAGACATGCCCTGCATATCGCTAAACGCTTTATACGAGGCCTGCAAGGCCGCCTGCTGCATGGTGTAGGATGAAATTACCGAGTTCCAGTCCACGTCAACCAGGTCACTCATCTGTTGGGTCTGGCCCAGAGCACGGTCTTCACCCAGAGAATCCAGCTTGCCTAGCTCATCCAGCTTAATGCCGAGATCGGCGCGCACGGTCAGAACGTTGTTGAGAGAGTTGCTCAGGCCACGGTTGGCTTTATCAATAGCCGCAGTAAACGCCTCGGCTTTCGTTTCGTCATCACCAATCGGCGTATTCAGCGCCCCGATAGCGGTGTCGAGGATCTTGAACAAATTCGTTTCCTGCGTACTCCCCGCCGGCTCTGGTTTCGCATTGCTGGTGAAGCTGTCGAAAACTTCTGCGCCCGTATGGCTTATTTGCATCGTGCGCGCGGAGTCAACCTGCTGGCTGATTGGCGTCCCGCCGCCCTTATAGTCACCGGTAGTCTGGTCAAAAGCCGCCGCTTCGGTTTTGTATCCTGAAAAGATATAGCGACCGTTACCGTCCGTGCTGTTAGCCAGGTTCATTAGCTGATCGCGAATACCTTGCAGGTTCGTTGCCAGCGAAGCGCGGTCATCATCACTTAACGTGCCGTTGCCCGCATTGACAATCTTTTCCTGAGCAGCCTGGATAGCGGTTGTCACTTGCGATAACACGTTCTCTTCCAGCGAAACTTTTGTCGTAGCGAAGGAGCGCGCCAGCGCATACTGGCTGTTTTGTGTTTGAGCCTGAGAGAGCACAACGGCCTGCGAGGCGGCAATCGGGTCGTCAGAAGGACGGTTGACGCGCTTACCCGTAGACATCTGCTCGCCGTAGCTTAGCCAGAGGCTTTGGGAGTTCGTCACGCCGCGCATGCTTTGCTCATACATCATTTGAGTACTAATACGCATTTTTTATGCCTCAGCCTTAGCGGATATTGATCAATGCATCAAACAGCGTACTCGCCGTTTGAAGCACCTGCGCATTCGCCAGATAGTACTGCTGATAGCGCTGGAGGTTGCCATACTCTTCATCCAGGTTAACCCCGGAGATTGACTGCTGTTGTTTGGTAAGCTGCGTCACCACGTTAACTTTGGTTTCACTGCTGGTTTTCAGCGACGCCGTGGTGCTACCCACCGTACTGACCAATGAGGCATAAGCATCGTTAAAGGTTTTATTCCCACCCACCAGCCTGGCGCTCTGCAAATCCAGGAGCTTTTGGCCATTGGTATTGTCGCTTGCTCCGCTTCCATTCGCTGAAGCCATCGCCAGTTTGGACTCGTCGCTGATCGTAACGTCCATATTGATGATAACGTCATTCACCGGTTTGACGATGAAACTGTCTTTAGTATTGGCTGAGCCACTAATATTGACGTTGAGACCATCAAACGACAGATTACCACTGGTATCAGGCTGGGCCGTGAAGCTGGTGTTGTCTGAAAGACGCGTGATTGTCCAGTCAGTACCGTTGTACTCAACTTTATAGTTTGTCGCCTGGACCTTAGTACTGTCCGTCATCGTGGCCGTAACAGACGCACTTCCGGTATTTTTGCCATTACTCAGCACCGCCGGAGATCCAAAGTCGAACAGTTTACCGCCTGGGTCCCCGTTTGCATCAAAGCCAGCCTGATGCTGGGTATTCATGGCATCAGCAAACGCCAGCGCCATCTGGTTAAGCGTATTTCGTGCCTGATCCAGATCCTGAGAACGAAACGTTAACAGCCCCCCAAGCGACCCCGTGGTGATCTGTTTTTCCTTGATCTCCACGCTACCCGCTACGGCATCCACATAAGCAATGGTTGTACGCGCAGGATCCGCGCTGGATTTCACCGCCGCCAGCTGGCTTGCGTTGCTGCCCTGTACCAGGCTGTAGCCGTTGGCGATAGAGATGTTGTAGGTGCCACTGTCCTGTATGGTGACATCAACACCGACAATCTTATTCAGTTCACTCACCAGCTGATCGCGCTGGTCGAGCAGTTCGTTAGGCGATGCACCCGCGCCAACACCGGTAAGACGGGAAATCTGATCGTTCAGATTGGCAATCTGCTTCGCATAGTTATTGATCTGATCGACGCTGGTAGAAATCGCCGTATTAACCTGTGAATCCTGGTCACGGAGATACTGATCGTTCGTTTTGAACTGATTCACCAGACCGTCCGCTTTACCCAGCACCGTTTGACGTGCAGCCGGGTCTTCGGCGTTGCTCACCAGCGTTTGCAGACTTTTGAAGAAATCCTGCAGGGTGGTTGAAAGCGAGTTCGTGGTATCGGAGAGCACATCGTCAATTTTTGACATCTGCTGATAGCGCGTCGTCAGGCCGCTGCTCTGGGTCTGCGCGGCGCGCAGCTGGTTGGTAATGAAAGCGTCATACTCACGCTGGACACCGGAGACATACACCCCGTTACCCACCCAGCCACCGCCGGTCAGCGTGCTGTTAGAGGCACCCAGTACCGTGGTCTGGCGGGTGTAACCTGCCACGTTATAGCTTGAAATATTATTACTGACGGTATTGAGTGCCGACTGCGCGGCACTGAGGCCACTCATGGCGCTGTTAATCAAACTGGACATGGGGGTTCCTTTTATACGTTCAGACACGAGTCCTGATGAAGGTTATCGGCAACCTCCACCGGGACTTGAGAACTTTCAGAACAGATTTTCAATATCTGTGCTATAGGCTTTACTGACCTTCTCGCCCATGGATTTCAGCTGCTGGATCATGCTGGTAAGCTTACGAGCGTAGTTCGGGTCGGTCGCGTAGCCTGCGTTTTGCAGGGCCTGAGCGCCCTGCTCCGCCGTCGCCGCCTGCGTAACGGCGGTATAACGTGGATTTCGGCTCAGCAGACCGACATAGTCGGACAATGCTTCCAGATAGGAGCTGTAAACACGGAATTTCGCTTTCACCTTCACCGCCGCACCGTTCTCGTATTCGGTGGTGGTGATCTCCGTTGTCGGTCCCTTCCAGCTGGAGGTGGCCTTCACGCCGAAGATGTTAAAGCTCGGGTCGCCGTTTTCCTTACGGATCTGGCGCTGGCCCCACCCGGATTCCAGCGCGGCCTGGGCCAGAATAAGATGGTGTGGCACACCGCTCTGCTCACTGGCAAGGCGGGCCGGCAGCGAAAGCTGCGCCAGAAAGTCTTTGCTGTCACCGGAGAGCGGCTCGTCGCTGCTCACCGTCGCCTTCGGTATCGCTTTACGCACCATTTGCGTCAGGGCCTGGTTCTGATAGCTGGTCACCGTTTGCAGGTCAAACTTCATCGGTACCTGCTGCGGCTCATCTTTCGGCTGGATCCCCTGCGCGGCTTCGGTCTGTTTGACTATCATGTCAGCCAGACCGAGGCCTTTACCGGCGGTCATCTGCTGCGCAATCTGCTGGTCATACATGCTGGTGTAAAGACGCGTTGAATCGCTGCTGAACATCCCGTCTTTCGGCAGGGTTTCACGCATGCTTTTCAGCATCATCTGTACAAACATCCCTTCCACCTGGCGGGCGACCGGGCGGATATTCGCCGCCGGGTCTTTACCTGCTTTGGTTTTCAGTTCGTTGAGCGACTGCGCATCCCAGGCGGCACTGGTCAACAGTTTGCTATCGGTCAGCATCAGATGATTTCCAGTTTGGCGCGCAGACAGCCTGCACTTTGCATGGACTGCAGAATGGACATCAGATCCATCGGCGTGGCACCCAGCGCATTCAGAGCACGCACGACGCTGTTCAGGTTGGCGCTGGAGCGTACGCTCTGCAGAGAACCACCGCTCTGACGTAAATCAATCTGCGTTTGTGGCGTCACCACCGTCTGGCCGCCACCAAATGGGGTATCCGGCTGGCTGACGTTGGCAGAACGGTTAACCGTCACGGAGAGGTTACCCTGCGCCACGGCGCAGCTATCCAGCGAGACTTCCCGGTTCATCACCACGGAGCCCGTACGGGAGTTGATGATCACTTTGGCATCCTGAACAGGGACGTTCACTTCCATATTCTGGATATCGGCCAGCATGCGCACCTGGTTGCTGCTGCCTGTGGAGGTACGGATCTGCACGGTACGGGCATCCAGCGCCGTCGCACTGCCATAGCCGCGGCTGCGGTTGATGGTGTCGGCGATCTGCTGCGCCATGGTGAAATCTTCGTTGTTCAGCTGCAGGTTGATGGTATTCCCGGCGCCGAACTGGGTCGGCAGTTCACGCTCAATGATCGCGCCGTTGGTAATGCGTCCGCCGTTCAGCTGGTTCACCTGCACACTGCTACCGCCAGCTGAGGCCCCCGCACCGCCGACCAGAATGTTACCCTGCGCCAGGGCATAGACCTGGCTGTCGACGCCTTTCAGCGGCGTCATCAGCAGCGTACCGCCGCGCAGGCTTTTGGCGTTCCCCATAGAGGAGACCACCACATCAATGGTCTGCCCCTGGCGTGCAAACGCCGGGTAAGAGGCCGTGACCATGACCGCAGCCACGTTTTTCAGCTGCATGTTGGTTCCCGCCGGAACGGTAATACCGAGCTGGGAAAGCATGTTGTTCAGGCTCTGCGTCGTGAATGGCGTCTGGGTTGTCTGGTCACCCGTACCGTCCAGCCCCACCACCAGGCCATAGCCAATCAGCGAGTTCTCGCGTACGCCCTGAACGCTGGTGAGATCGCGAATACGGTCAGCCTGGGCAAAGGTAGCCACCAGAACCAGCGCCACGGCGAAGATCGATTTAAACATGGGTCACCTCGCTTACATCGGCGATAAATTAAGGAAGAAGCGCTGCAGCCAACCCATATTTTGCGCTTCATTAATGTAGCCGTTACCGACGTACTCAATGCGCGCATCCGCCACCTGAGTGGACGGAACGGTGTTGGTGCCGCTGATGGTGCGTGGATTCACCACGCCCGAGAAGCGAATGAATTCAGTGCCCTGGTTAATGGCGATCTGTTTTTCACCCACAACGTGTAAGTTGCCGTTAACCAGCACCTGGTCAACCGTGACCGTCAGCGTACCGCTAAAGGTATTGCTGGCGTTCGCGCCACCTTTACCGTTAAAGGTATTGCCGCCGGAAGCCTCAACGTCCGCTCGCGCATTGCCGAAGAGTCCTTGCAGATAACGCGGTACGGTGTCAAAGCCAAAATTGGTTTTGCCATCGCGGCTGGCATTCGCCGACGAGCTCTTGCTCGCGCTGACGTTTTCCTGCAGAACAATGGTCAATGTATCGCCGACGTTACGCGGGCGGCGATCTTCAAACAGCGGCTGATAACCGTAATTAATCGGCTGCGCGGTCTGGAAAATAGAGCCGTTTACCACTGGCGCAGGGCCAGGAACGGGTTGGGCAGTCGTCGCACCCTGGACTAATGGTTTAGACGGGATCCAGGCACACCCGCTGAGGGTGACGGCCAGGACAGTCAGTATCGGATAACGAAACGCCGCGTTTTTTTGCATTGCCTTCATCTTCGAAAACAGGGAGCCGGTGCGGCGTTTACCGCACCGGGCAACACCTTAGAGTTGCGTCAGTTTTTGCAGCATCTGATCGGTCGTCGAGACTGCTTTACTGTTAATTTCATACGCGCGCTGAACCTGGATCATATTCACCAGCTCTTCCGCCACGTTCACGTTGGAGGTTTCTACATACCCCTGATACAGCAAACCCGCACCGTTCAGGCCAGGCGTGCTTTCATTTGGCGTACCGGAGGATTGCGTTTCGGTGTAGAGGTTCTCACCAATGCTTTCCAGACCGGTATCGTTCATGAAGGTGGTCAGGTTGAGCTGTCCGACCTGGACCGGCGCAGCCTGGCCCTGCTGGGTCACGCTGACCACACCGTCGCGGCCGATAGTAATGCTCAGGGCGTTCGCCGGAATGGTGATCGCAGGTTGAACCTGGAAACCGCCCGCCGTCACCAGCTGGCCGTTCTGATCGACCTGGAACGAGCCGTCACGGGTATAGGCAGAAGTACCGTCAGGCAACTGCACCTGGAAGAAGCCCTGACCTTTGATTGCCACGTCTTTACTGTTGTTGGTCTGAGACAGGTTGCCCTGGCTGTGCAGACGCTCGGTGGCCACCGGGCGAACACCGGTACCGATCTGCAGACCTGACGGCAACGTCGTCTGTTCAGAAGACTGCGCGCCCGGCTGACGGATGGTTTGATAAAGCAAATCTTCGAAAACGGCGCGCTGACGCTTGAAACCATTGGTGCTGACGTTTGCCAGGTTGTTGGCAATCACATCCATGTTGGTTTGCTGCGCGTCCAGGCCAGTTTTCGCGATCCATAAAGAACTGATCATAAAGAGTCCTGTTAACTCATAGACAGAAGTTGGTTAGCCTTGCCCGCGTTTTCATCCACGCTGCTGATAATTTTCATCTGCATTTCGAAACGACGGGCGCTGGCGATCATGTCGCTCATGGCGGCTACCGGCTTGACGTTACTGCCTTCCAGAACGCCGGACATCACGCGGATGCTCGGATCGGCCTGTAACGTAGCACCACGGGTAGCCTGAGCAGCCTGGGTCAGACGGAACATCCCGTCGTCACCACGCTGCACCTCTTTGCCTTCCGCTTTTACCAGTTTCAGTCGTCCGACAGGGGCAACGGTATTGGCCGGATCGCCCGGGTTCAACGCGGAGATGGTACCGTCAGCCGCGATGGTCAGCTCAGAGCCTTCAGGCACCGTCAGCGGACCCGCTTCCCCCATCACCGGATGACCCTGAATCGTCAACTGGCCGGTTGCACTAACCTGGATATTCCCGTTACGGGTATAGCCTTCGCTGCCATCAGCGGTCTGCACCGCCAGCCAGCCGTCCTGCTGCAGCGCAACGTCCAGCGGGCGTGAGGTGTAATCCATCTGCCCTGGCGTCATATCTGCGCCAGGGGTAGAGGCGGCGACCAGCGTACGGGTCGGCAGGGAAAGACCTTCTACCGGCACCGCGCGCAACGCATTCAGCTGCGCGCGAAAGCCCGGCGTCGAGGCGTTTGCCAGGTTGCTGGCAGTAACGGCCTGCTGATTGAGCGTCTGACTTGCCGCGCCCATCGCGGTATATATTGCGTGATCCATTGCGCTTTCCTGTTAGCCGCTTAACGCAGGTTAACCAGCGTGTTGAGGATCTGATCCTGGGTCTTGATGGTCTGCGCGTTCGACTGATAGTTACGTTGCGCGACAATCATGTTCACCAGCTCTTTACTCAGATCGACGTTTGAGGCTTCCAGCGCACCGTTGGTCAGCGTGCCGAAGTTACCGCTTCCCGCTGTACCCAGCAGCGCCACGCCGGAGGACTGGGTAGCCGACCAGACGTTATCGCCTTCAGACTTCAGGCCTTCGTTGTTGGCGAAGTTTGCCAGCACGATCTGACCCAGCACCTGAGTCTGTTCGTTGGAATAGTTCCCCACCACGGTACCGTCATCGTTGATCTGATAGCTCACCAGATCGCCCGGCTTGAAGCCATTCTGGCTGGTCGCCACGATATTGTTTGCGCCGGTGTTCTGCTGCATAGAGTTAGCAAAACTCATGGCGAAGGTCGCAGGGGTCGCACCCGGGATGGTCCCGGTCGTCAGGTTGATGTTTCCACCACCGGTCAACGTCCCGTTATTATCGAAGGTCAGCGTGGTGGCCAGTGCCGCCGTGCTGCCTGCCACGCTACCGTCCTGGGCATACACTTTCCAGGAGTTGGCCGGAGTCGCATCTTTGACGTAAAACAGGTTCATGTTGTGCGCATTACCCTGGCTATCAAAGACGGTTACCGTGCCTTTTTTGTTGTAGGTATCCGGGTTAGCCGGATCAAAGGCGGTGGTCGGTGCGGTGTCGGTGGAATTGAGGTTAATCTGCTGGGAAGCCGTGGAGGTGGACTTCGCGGCCATCAGCGTGGTCGGGATATTAATCGCCTGTGGATTCGCACCGGTCTGAACCGTTGATGGCGTGCCGGCAACCGGATAACCGGTTAATTGCATCCCCTGCATGTTCACCAGGTTACGGTTCTCGTCCAGCTTAAACTGGCCGTTACGGCTGTAGAACACCGAGCCGTTTGCATCGACCATACGGAAGAAACCGTTCTGGCTGATGGCAACGTCCAGGCCGCGCCCGGTATTGGTGGTGGTGCCGTCGGTAAAGTCCTGAGTGATACCCGCAACTTTGACGCCCAGCCCCACTTTGGAACCGGCAAACATGTCTGCAAAGGAAGCAGAACCGGATTTAAAACCATAGGTCGCGGAGTTGGCGATGTTGTTGCCAATGACATCCAGGTTGGTGGCCGCAGCATTCAGGCCGCTGACCGCTTGAGAAAAGGCCATGACTTACTCCTGATAAGTGTTAAGGCTTAGATAATCTGCCGAACTTCGTCGAGTGTGGTGGTACCTGAGGTACCCAAATCCAGTTTGTTGCCGTCGCCCCCTCTAATCACGCCCTGAACCAGCGCGAACTGCAGCGGCTGCGCCACCAGCTGGGTTGTCCCGTTGCTGGCGCTAATCGCGACTTTGTAGGAGCCATTTGGTGCTTTGGTGCCGTCCGCCAGGCTGCCATCCCAGGTAAAGGTATGAACGCCCGCCTTCAGCTCACCAATGTCGATGGTGCGAACCACCGCGCCGGTCGAGTCGGTGATCGTCGCAGTCACTTTGTCAGCGGCCTGCTGCAATTCAACGCCAAACGGGGTCGTCGTGGTGGTCGAGGTACCGTCTGTGGTGCTGGTGCCGGCAAGAATAGTGGTGCCCGGGATCATTACCCCGTGACCAATCAGGCTGGCCGCCTGCAGAGACTGGCTGCTGTTAATCTGGCCGGAGACGGAACCCAGGGTCGTGTTAAGTTTCTCAATGCCGCTCACGGTACTGATCTGCGCAAGCTGCGTCGTCAGTTCGTTGTTCTGCATTGGGTTCGTGGGATCCTGGTTCTTCAGCTGAGCCACCAGCAGCGTCAGAAAGCTGCTCTGCAAATCGGAGGCGTTACTTCCCGTCAGGGAGCTGGAGCTTGTCGAACTTTGGGTGTTATTAACACCCGTGTTCGTGGGATCATTCACATTGACGGCGATGGACATGCGTGTCTCCTTTACTGGCCGAGAGTGAGTGTTTTGAGCATCATGCTCTTCACGGTATTAAGCACTTCGACGTTCGCCTGGTAGCTACGAGAGGCCGACATGGAGTTCACCATCTCACCTACCACATCCACGTTTGGCATCTTCACGTATCCGTTAGCGTCCGCAAGCGGGTTACCGGGCTCATACACCAGCTTGTCCGGCGCCTGGCTCTCTACCACGTCAGACACCTTCACGCCGCCCGTGGCCGCACCGGGCGCCGCATCGACCTGAAAGACGACCTGTTTGGCACGGTAAGGCTGTCCGTCAGGTCCGGTCACGCTGTCGGCGTTCGCCAGGTTACTGGCCGCCACGTTCAGACGTTTGGACTGAGCGGTTAACGCCGAACCGGCGATATCAAAAATGTTCAGCAAGGCCATTTATCAGTTGCCCCCCTGCAGGACGTTCATCATGCCTTTGATTTGTCCGCCGAGTAGGGTCAGGCCCGTCTGGTATTTCAGGCTGTTATCGGCGAACTGCGTACGCTCCCGGTCCATATCCACGGTGTTACCGTCGAGTGATGGCTGGTCGGGGATGCGATAAAGTAAATCGGTCGCTGGCGCGGTCATCGCCTGAGCAGGAATATGGCGAGAGGATGTCATGGCAAGTGCAACACCCGTTCCTTCGGCACGTCCACGCTCCATCACCTTTTTGAGTTCACTGGAAAAATCAATATCGCGCGCCTGATACCCGGGCGTATCGGCGTTAGCGATGTTGGCGGCTAAAATCTCCTGCCGCTGGGCGCGTAAATTGAGCGCTTCCTGCTGAAAACGTAACGCGGCGTCGAGTTTATCGAGCATGTCTCCTCCGCTGATGGCAAAATTTCAGTTCACAGCTTAAATCTCACCCGGTCTCCCCTATCGACGGAATAAGCGCAAAATGCGTCGCTATTTATTCCGTTGATGCAAAACCACTGCAGGTAGAATTCAGTCAACTCTGGAAACGGTGGAACTTGCGATGCAAACGTTAAAACGTGGTCTGGTGGCGGCTTTCTTGCTGTTTAGCCCTCTGGTGCAGGCTGAAGGTTTACAGGATCAGTTAACGGCTTTCTTTGCCCAAAAGCTGGCAGGCTTTAGCGATGACGTTACCGTTACCGTACGTACGCCCCCGAATCTGTACCCCACCTGTGAGCAACCGTCATTCAGCGTCACGGGAACCACGAAGCTGTGGGGCAATGTGAACGTGCTGGCTCGCTGCGCCAACGAAAAACGCTATTTACAGGTTGCCGTTCAGGCGACGGGCAATTATGTTGTTGCCGCCGTGCCTATTGCGCGTGGCAGCCTGCTGCAGGCAAACAGCGTGACGTTGAAGCGCGGGCGCCTGGATCAGCTCCCGCCACGGACAATGCTGGAAATGAACCAGGCACAGGATGCCGTCAGCCTGCGCGATGTTGCGCCAGGCCAGCCGATTCAGCTTTCAATGCTGCGCCAGGCATGGCGTGTCAAAGCGGGACAGCAGGTGATGGTTGTGGCCAACGGAGACGGCTTTAGCATCAACAGTGAAGGGAAAGCGTTAAACAATGCCGCGGTCGCGCAAAACGCCCGCGTCAGAATGTCCTCAGGCCAGGTGGTGAGCGGAACCGTCGATTCTGATGGGAATATTCTGATTAACCTATAATCTTTTTAAAGATTTCGCGGCGCGTGCCGATAAATATTCAACTAATGATGATGTCAGGCGCAAACGCCGCGAACCCTCGATGAGGACAACACTATGAGCATTGATCGTACATCAGCCCTGAAGCCGGTAAGCGCTGTACAGCCTCGCGAAACGAATGACGCTACCCCTCAGAAAACGCGTCTGGAAAAACCGTCAACGTCTAACAGCACCAGCGTGACGCTGAGCGATGCCCAGGCAAAACTGATGCAGCCCGGCAGCAACGATATCAATATGGAACGTGTGGAAGCGCTGAAAACGGCAATTCGTAACGGCGAGCTGAAAATGGACACCAGCAAAATCGCTGATGCCCTGATTCAGGAAGCACAGAGTTTCTTACAGAGTAACTAACCGTATGAGTCGACTGTCAGAAATACTGGATCACATGACGGTTGTCCTGAACGACCTGAAAACGGTAATGGACGCTGAACAGCAGCACCTCTCTTCCGGTAACATCAACGGCAGTGCGCTGCAGCGGATTACTGAGGATAAGAGTTCGCTTCTGGCGACGCTGGATTATCTGGAGCAGCAACGACGCGCTGAGCAGGATCCTAAGCGCAGCGCCAATGACGATATTGTTGAGCGCTGGCAGACCATAACGGAAAAAACCCAGCACCTGCGCGACCTCAACCAGCATAACGGCTGGCTGCTTGAAGGCCAGATAGAGCGTAATCAGCAGGCGCTTGAAGTGTTGAAGCCGCATAAAGAAACCGGACTGTACGGTGCGGATGGTCAGACAGCGACGGCGCGCATTGCGGGTGTGAAAAAGATTTCGATTTGACGCATATGCGGCAAATCATGCAGTGGGGAGCACCCTAAGGTGAACTCCCCTTTTGGCGTTTATGCCGTACGGCGGGCAAACTCTTTCACTTTGAAGCCCAGTACGGCGAGCGTGGCAAAGTAAGCTACCACCCCGACGCCCACCACGGCCATCAGCCGCATCAGACGATAAGGCATCGTGCCCTGGGACCACTCTGGCATAACATGCATCATCCCGAGTAATGCCGCAGACATCACCAGTACTGCAATAATCAACCGCACAAGGAAGCTCGCCCAGCCCGGCTGCGGCGTAAAGATATCCTGCTTGCGCAGTTGCCAGTACAACAGCCCGGCATTCAGACAGGCCGCCAGACCAATAGACAGCGACAGACCGGCATGCTTCAGCGGGCCGATAAACGCCAGGTTCATCAGCTGCGTCATAATCAGCGTCACAATGGCAATTTTCACCGGCGTTTTAATGTCCTGACGCGAGTAGAACCCCGGAGCCAGCACCTTGACGACAATCAGCCCCATCAAGCCGACGGAGTAGGCAATCAGCGCCCGCTGGGTCATCGCGGCGTCAAAGGCAGTGAATTTACCGTACTGGAACAGGGACACAGTCAGCGGCTTGGCCAGAATCCCCAGCGCCACCGCACTTGGCAATGCCAGCAGGAAGCAGAGACGTAACCCCCAGTCCATCAGGCGGCAGTATTCATCATGGTTGCCGCTGGCAAAGCTTTTTGACAGCGACGGCAGCAGGATGGTCCCCAGCGCCACGCCCAGCACACCGGATGGAAACTCCATCAGACGGTCCGCGTAGTACATCCACGACACAGAGCCCGACACCAGGAAAGAGGCAAAGATGGTGTTGATGATAAGCGAGATCTGGCTGACGGAGACGCCAAGAATGGCGGGCCCCATCTGCTTAATCACGCGCATCGCGCCGGCATCTTTGAGATTAATGCGCGGCAGCACCAGCATACCGATTTTCTTCAGGTGCGGCAGCTGATACGCCAGCTGCAGCACGCCGCCCACGGTTACCGCCCAGGCCAGCGCCAGTACCGGTGGGTTGAAATGCGGCGCGGCGAACAGGGCAAAACCGATCATGCTGACGTTAAGGAACGTCGGCGCAAACGCCGGAACGGAGAAACGGTTCCAGGTGTTCAGTATCGCCCCCACCAGCGAGGCCAGCGAGATCAGCAGAATATAGGGGAAGGTAATGCGCAGCAGCTGCGAGGTCAGTGCAAATTTATCAGCCGTATCGGCAAAACCGGGGGCGGTCACCAGAATCACCCACGGCGCGGCCAGCATCCCGATAACGGTCACCACGGCTAGCGCCAGGGTCAGTAGCCCAGAGACGTAAGAGACAAAGACGCGGGTCGCATCCTCGCCCTGCTTGCTTTTATATTCCGCGAGAATAGGCACAAATGCCTGCGAAAATGCCCCTTCCGCAAAAATACGACGCAACAGATTTGGCAATTTGAACGCGACGAAAAAGGCGTCCGTCGCCATTCCTGCACCAAAAACCCTTGCCACAATCGCGTCACGTGCAAAGCCCAGCACGCGAGAAAACATGGTCATCGAGCTGACTGCCGCCAGCGATTTTAATAAGTTCATTAACGTGAATTTCCAGAACCATACGGATGTGTAGGCCGGGTTAGCGTAAGCGCTACCCGGCAAAGCCAACAAGCGGCGCTTAGTCTAACCGGATTTCATCGAATTACTATCGGCAGATGTTACAGCGAATTATTCACTCATGGCATCGCGCCAGAGCCTTTCCACAATGCGCTGCGCCAGAATGGCCTGCTCGCCGGACGTTTCAGGAACCGTCTGATTTTGCACACAGGTGATGAAGTGACGGGCACATCCTGCGAAACCACGCTGCTCAAGCGTACTTTGCCAGCCGGGTGCAGGAGGCGTAACAACGCCATTGCCCTTCTCTTCGCGCCACTCGCGCATATCGGTAATGTCATACAGCGCACCGTCGGTGACGGCCTGAACGAACTCACGCTGGCTGCCCGCACGACGGTGCATACTGGTGGTAATCTGAAGATGCTCAACGGCAAAATGGTGTTCCGCGTACACCATCTCCCCTCGTTCGTTAGTGACCAGGGTGCCGCTTTTCAGCTGTGCATTACCGTTGCTCAGCCACAGCGCGGTATCCACCACGTGAAGATAATCATCAAGAAGGGTAAAACGCAGATCGTTCGGCCCTACGCTGTCGGTACGATGCTTATCCATACGCAGCGAAGCCATATTGCCGGACTGCGCTTTCAGCTGCTGGTAAAGCGGCGCAAAGCGGCGGTTAAACCCCACCATCAGGGTCAGGTTTTTACGCGCCGCCAGATCAATCAGGCGTTCGGCGTCCTGCACGTTTTCCGCCAGCGGTTTATCCACGCAGACGTGGACGCCCGCATTGAGCAGCTCGCTTACCACCTGATAGTGGGTGGCCGTAGAGGTATGCACAAAGACGGCGTCACACTCGCGGGCCAGATCCTGCAGCGAGGCGGCATACGGAATACGCCAGGTTGCGCAGATACGCTCTGCTTTTTCACGGCCAGGAGACCATGCGCCTTGCAGCGTCCAGTCGGTCGCAGCCCCTAAAACCGGTAGCCAGGCTTTTTGCGCTATTCCGCCCAGCCCCACGACGCCAATGCGTAATTTTTTCACCGTCAGTCTCCCAAATGTGCCAGTAATGCATCCAGACGTTGTTTCAACCCGGCAATCTCACCTTCCAGAGCCTCCACACGGGCAACCAAATCGTCATCGCCAGTTGTTATATCGGTTACAGGAGACTTAACTGAAATATCAACGTCACCGCAGAAGAGATGCATATAGCGGCTTTCACGTTTACCCGGCTCGCGGGCCAGACGGACAACGTACGGGCCATCTTCACGTGCGGCCAGCCCCTCCAGCGTCTGCTCAACTTCCTGCATGTCGCTAAACTCATGCATACGGGAAGCACGCGTGCGCAGCTCCCCTGGCGTCTGCGCCCCGCGCAACAGCAGCGTAGTAACGACCGCCACTTCGGCGCTGCTCAGCTTCAGGTCGCCAAATTCGGAGTTACAGAAACGCTGTTCGTATTTGGTCACGCGGTTACCGAAGCCGCTGACGGTGCACAGATAGTGGCGTTTTACCAGCGCATCCAGCACCTCCTGAACGTCATGCTCGCTGAGGTTCATCACCGGCTCACGGTTCGTTTTTTGGTTACAGGCCATGGTCACGGCGTTAACAGAAAGCGGATACTGTTCCGGCGTGGTGACCTGTTTTTCGAGTAAGCACCCAATCACGCGCGCTTCTGTACCGTTTAGCTGATACTTCATCTTTTCTCCTTAACGACCTGCAGTCCAGTCACGGGTGGTTAACGCCGTCAGCACGTGGTCACGCCACTCGCCGTCTATCAACAAATAGTCTTTGGCGTAACCTTCTTTCTCGAACCCTAAGCGCGCCAGTAAATTTCCGCTGCGCTGATTATGCGGCATATAGTTCGCCATAATGCGATGAATGTGTTGCGTACGTTGCATATAGCGGATGGCCGCCGTTAACGCCTCGTACATCAGCCCCTGCCCCTGCCATTTCTGACCGATGGAGTAGCCAAGGTAACAGGCGTGAAACGACCCGCGCACCACATTCGAGAAATTGGCGATCCCGATAATTTCTTTCTCTTCTGGATCCAGCAACGCAAAATAAAACGCGCTACCCTGCTTATGAAATTCCGCAATCATGCTGAGGCGCGCCTGCCAGCCGGAGGGGTAACAATGGCTCTCATCCCGAACGGGTTCCCAGGGTTTCAAAAACTGGCGATTCTCGGCGTAATAATCCGCCAGACGCCAGGCATCACGCTCATGCACCAGACGAACGACCAGCCGGTCCGTTGTCAGACGCACTTTTGGCACATTACTGCGATAGCCAAACATCAATACCACTCCTTCCCGTCACTTCAGCTTGCCCATTAGCTTTACTATACCTGCGCCCGTGCCGTCTGTGAAAACAGTGACATACCATTTTCACCTCTTTTCACCTTTTTCAATGAAAACTCTCTATCAAAGCACCCTTTTGATAAAAAAATATTGTCGCGTCCAGGGGTGGGAAAAAACGTGGCGACACCGCAGAATGTTAGCGTGCTCACCTTCTTATTTTCCCTGGAGGGAAAATGTCCCGCGTATCACAGGCGAGGAGCCTGGGTAAATATTTCCTGTTAGTCGATAACATGCTGGTCGTGCTCGGCTTTTTTGTCGTGTTCCCTCTCATCTCGATCCGCTTTGTCGATCAAATGGGCTGGGCGGCGGTAATGGTCGGTATTGCCCTGGGACTGCGTCAGTTTGTCCAGCAGGGTCTGGGCGTCTTTGGCGGCGCGATCGCTGACCGCTTTGGCGCTAAACCGATGATCGTGACCGGTATGCTGCTCCGCGCGGCAGGCTTTGCCACGATGGCCGTTGCCCACGAGCCCTGGCTGCTCTGGTTTTCCTGCTTCCTCTCCGGTATCGGCGGCACGCTGTTTGACCCGCCCCGTACCGCGCTGGTGGTGAAGCTGATTCGCCCGCAGCACCGGGGGCGTTTCTTCTCCATTCTGATGATGCAGGACAGTGCCGGCGCGGTGGTTGGCGCATTGCTGGGAAGCTGGCTGCTGCAGCACGATTTCCGTCTGGTCTGTGCGGCCGGGGCGGTACTCTTTATTCTGTGCGCGCTGTTTAACGGTCTCTATCTTCCCGCCTGGAAACTGTCGACGGTAAAAGCGCCGGTGCGCGAGGGGCTAGGTCGCGTTCTTCGCGACAAGCGTTTTGTCACCTACGTATTGACCCTGACCGGGTATTACATGCTGGCCGTGCAGGTGATGCTGATGCTGCCGATCATGGTAAACGATATTGCGGGCACGCCTGCTGCCGTTAAATGGATGTACGCCATTGAAGCCTGCCTGTCACTGACGCTGCTCTACCCCATCGCCCGCTGGAGCGAACGGCGTTTTCGCCTGGAACATCGCCTGATGGCCGGGCTGTTTCTGATGACGCTGAGCATGATGCCGATCGGTCTGGTGAGCTCGCTCCAGCAGCTGTTTACGCTGATTTGCACCTTCTATATCGGCTCCATCATCGCCGAGCCCGCCCGGGAAACGCTGAGCGCCTCGCTTGCGGACGCGCGTGCCCGCGGCAGCTATATGGGATTCAGCCGACTCGGTCTGGCCTTTGGTGGCGCGTTAGGCTACACCGGCGGCGGCTGGCTGTTCGATGCCGGTAAAGCGCTGAATCAACCGGAACTGCCGTGGATGATGCTCGGCGCAGTGGGCTTTATGACGTTACTGGCCCTCTGGTGGCAGTTCAGCCAGAAGCGCAGCGCGAGCGGTATGCTCGAGCCCGGCGCATAATCCTTCTCGTTGGCGGGAGAACTCTCCCGCCTCACTTCTCAGTATTTTCTGCTGGTTTCTGCCATTTCACACTGACATACTGACGCTACAGGACAGAAGCGCCGATTTTTCGTTGAGGAACACCATGAAGAAAATTGTCATTGCCGCCGCATTTATCGTTAGCGGCCTGCTGGTGGGCTGCAATCAGCTTACGCAATACACCGTCAGTGAACAGGAAATTAATCAGGCGCTGGAAAAACATAACAATTTCTCCAAAGACATTGGTGTGCCAGGCCTTGCCGATGCGCATATCATTCTCACCAATCTCACCAGTCAGATTGGTCGTGAAGAGCCCAATAAAGTCACCCTCGCCGGGGATGCCAGCCTTGATATGACCTCCCTTTTTGGCAACCAGAAAGCCAACATCAAGCTCAAGCTGAAGGCACTTCCGGTTTTCAACAAAGAGAAGGGCGCGATTTTCCTGCAGGAGATGGAAGTGGTCGATGCGCAGGTTTCACCGGACAAGATGGCACCGGTTCTGCAAACCCTGATGCCCTATCTGAACCAGTCGCTGCGTAACTATTTCAATCAGCAACCGGCGTATGTCTTAAGCGAAGACAAAAGTAAGGGTGAAGCCCTTGCGAAAAAATACGCAAAAGGGATAGAGGTGAAACCGGGAGAAATCATCATTCCTTTCACCGATTAACCTGAAGGGCGCTGCGGCGCCCTTTTTTTTACGGAAAAGTGTGCAAACGAAAACGTTTCCGCTTATGATTTGTGTCCGGCAAAAACAGCCATCCTTATGACTGATTCCTGACAAGCCGGAGCTTCCATGACTGCACAACCCCAGGTTCTTAAAATCCGCCGCCCTGACGACTGGCATATCCATTTGCGCGATGGCGATATGCTGAAAACCGTCGTGCCTTATACCAGTGAAATTTATGGCCGCGCGATTGTCATGCCAAACCTGGTTCCGCCAGTCACCACCGTCGATGCCGCGATTGCCTACCGCCAGCGCATTCTGGATGCCGTCCCGGCTGGACATAATTTCACCCCGCTGATGACCTGCTATCTGACCGATTCTCTCGATCCGGACGAAGTTGAGCGCGGGTTTAACGAAGGCGTTTTTACGGCGGCGAAACTCTATCCTGCAAACGCCACCACCAACTCCAGCCACGGCGTCACCAGCATTGATGCCATCATGCCGGTGCTGGAACGTATGCAGAAACTGGGCATGCCGTTGCTGGTACACGGCGAAGTCACGCATGCCGAGATTGATATCTTCGACCGTGAAGCCCGCTTTATCGAGACCGTGATGGAACCGCTGCGTCAGCGCCTGCCTGCGCTTAAAGTGGTCTTTGAACATATCACCACCAAAGACGCCGCAGAGTATGTGCGTGACGGCAACGAGTTGATTGCCGCCACCATCACCCCACAGCATCTGATGTTTAACCGTAACCACATGCTGGTAGGCGGGGTACGCCCTCACCTGTACTGCCTGCCGATCCTTAAGCGCAACGTTCACCAGCAGGCGCTGCGCAAACTGGTTGCCAGCGGTTTCTCACGCGCTTTCCTCGGCACAGACTCCGCGCCTCACGCCCGCCATCGTAAAGAGGCGAGCTGCGGCTGCGCAGGCTGTTTCAACGCCCCTACGGCCCTTGCCAGCTATGCAACGGTATTTGAAGAGATGGACGCGCTGGAACATTTCGAAGCGTTCTGCTCCCTCAACGGCCCGCGCTTTTACGGCCTGCCGGTCAATGACACGTTCATTGAACTGGAGCGCAAAGCGAGCCAGGTGGAGGCATCCATTGCCCTGACGGATGATACGCTGATCCCCTTCCTGGCAGGCGAAACCGTCAACTGGACGGTAAAACGCTAAATAATCAACGCCCCTTGTTGTCAAACGAACAATATACCTGTATAAATAAACAGTATATTACACAGGGGGCATTTATGCGTATTGAAGTCACCATAGCCAAAACTACCGTTCTGCCTGCTGGCGCGCTTGACGCACTGGCAGGCGAATTATCCCGTCGTATTCATAACACCTTCCCCGACAATGCAGGCGCCGTCACTGTTCGTTACGCCGCGGCGAACAACCTTTCCGTCATTGGCGGTGCAAAAGAAGATAAAGATCGCATCAGCGAAATCCTGCAGGAAACGTGGGAGAGCGCTGACGACTGGTTCATCACAGATTAACACTGCTCCCTCATTGTGTTTTTTGCCGGGTCGCCCCGGCTTTTTTTTGCCTGAAATTCCAGAAAGTTCAAAATAATTCGGCAACTTCTTTAAAAATCGTGAACAAGATGGTGTTTTATTGCTCGAACAATCCTAAAAAGCAGAAAAATGTGTTGCTAGCTGTTTATTTTTCCCTTAGGAACCCTTATTACTTGTATACTGAAGTTGCTTTCAGAAAAACATGCATTGAACCTCGAAGTCGTTGTCTTCTAACACGCATTATGGGGGTTATAATGGAAAAGAATAGCGAAGTCATCCAGACCCACCCACTCGTTGGCTGGGATATCAGTACCGTAGACAGCTACGATGCACTGATGCTGCGTTTGCACTACCAGACCCCAAATCAGCTGAACCGTGAAGAAGCGGAAGTTGGACAGACGCTGTGGCTTACGACAGACGTCGCCCGTCAGTTTATTTCTATTTTAGAGGCAGGAATTGCAAAAATAGAATCTGGCGACTATCAGGAAAATGAGTATAAACGGCACTAACCGAATGCTCACTTTTCTTTCAACAGGCACCCACGCGGTGCCTTATTTATTTCCCGCTTGTTTGCACCCGCTTTGTTAATTACTCTGCTAAAAAAAACGTACGTGACGAGATGCATATGAGATATGACCTAATCATTATTGGCAGTGGCTCCGTAGGATCGGCCGCCGGGTATTACGCGACACAGGCAGGACTCAATGTCCTGATGATTGACTCTCACCTGCCGCCCCATAGCGAAGGTAGCCACCACGGCGACACGCGTCTCATTCGCCATGCCTATGGCGAGGGGGAACGCTATGTTCCGCTGGTGCTTCGTGCCCAGACGCTGTGGGACGCGCTGGCTAAAGAGACTGAAGAGCGCATTTTCGAACGTACGGGCGTCATCAATCTTGGCCCGGCCCGTTCGGAATTTCTGGCTAATGTGGAACGCAGCGCAAAGGCCTTTAATCTGGAGGTTGAGAAGCTGGACGCGCCGGCTATCACCGCGCGCTGGCCAGAAATTACCGTCCCGGACGATTATATTGGCCTCTTTGAAGCCAACTCCGGGGTGTTGCACTGTGAAACCGCCATCAAAACCTGGATCGACCTTGCCGCCAAAGCGGGCTGTGCGCAATTGTTTAACTGTCCGGTGGAGGCCATCACGCATAACGCAGATGGCGTGACGGTAACGACTCTGGACGGTGAATATTCGGCGTCTCGTTTGCTTATCAGCGCTGGAACCTGGGTCACCCGCCTGCTGCCAGACCTGCCGATCCAGCCCGTGCGTAAGGTCTTTTCGTGGTTCCAGTCGGATGGTCGCTACAGTGCCCAGAATAAATTCCCGGCGTTCACCGGCGAGTTGCCCAATGGCGATCAGTTCTACGGTTTCCCTTCCGAAAAAGACGCGCTCAAGATTGGAAAACACAACGGGGGGCAAGTTATCTCCTCACCTGACGAGCGTAAACCGTTTGGTGCTTGTCCGCAGGATGGTTCAGAAGCCTTCTCGTTCCTGCGCAATATTCTCCCGGGCGTGGGTGGCCTGCTCTACGGCGCGGCCTGCACCTACGACAACACGCCGGATGAAGACTTTATCATTGATACGCTGCCAGGACATGACAACACCCTGCTCATTACCGGGCTGAGCGGACACGGATTTAAGTTCGCTTCCGTGCTGGGTGAAATCGCCGCGCAATTTGCTCAGGGTATCACGCCTCAGTTTGATCTGACGTCCTTCTCACTCGCGCGTTTTAACGGATAATCGCTATGGGCTCCGGACAGTTCGGGGCCCGTTTTCTTTACGGTGAATCATGGGGCATTATGCGCAGGATCGTGAGTTTTCTCGTCGATAATATTCGCGAACATTTTATGCTCTATATCTTACTGTGGGCACTGCTTGCGATCGTTGATTTTATTTACATTGTATTTTATTGAAAGCGTTGACTGACATTTATTGACGTTACTTTATGTTTATTTAATCTCTTTCCCCCTGCTTATTGCGCCTTGCACGAAGCCTTTGAATTACCTTTGCGGTTCCTTTTCAAAATTGCTGAAATAAATAAAATAAAAATCCATATACTCTTATTTCAGTTGCAATATCTTGCCTTCCCGTTCATTTTTACGTTTCGGTTAATTTGAAAATGGACATTCTGATGCAATTGCGTAACTCCTCCCGGCGCTACGGAATAATATCCATAAGTTTGCACTGGATATTTGCCATTGCCGTCTATGGCATGTTCGGACTTGGACTCTGGATGGTCACGCTCAGCTATTACGACGGCTGGTATCACCAGGCGCCGGAGTTGCATAAAAGCATCGGCGTTTTGCTGATGCTGGGGCTGATTTTCCGCGTGATATGGCGACATATCTCTCCGCCCCCTGCAGCACCGAAGACCCACAGTAAATTGACCCGTTTCAGTGCTGTCGCCGCGCATATTGCGCTTTATGCGCTGCTCTTCGCCATTCTGATCAGCGGCTATCTCATTTCGACGGCAGACGGCAAGCCGATCAGCGTTTTTGGTCTGTTCGAGGTGCCAGCAACGCTCAGTGATGCCGGGGTTCAGGCCGACACGGCGGGGGTGGTCCACCTCTGGCTTGCCTGGAGCGTGGTGATCCTGTCCGTGCTGCACGGGCTTGCCGCCCTTAAACACCACTTTATTGATAAAGACGATACGCTCAAGCGCATGCTTGGCCGCTCGTCAATTGACTCTGGAGTATAAAATGAAAAAACACCTGCTGGGTATCGCACTGGGCTCTCTGTTATTCACCACCGGTTCCGCCGTGGCGGCTGATTATAAAATTGATAAAGAGGGCCAGCACGCGTTCGTCAATTTCCGTATTCAGCATCTGGGATACAGCTGGCTGTACGGTACCTTTAAAGATTTTGACGGCACATTCACCTTTGACGAGAAAAATCCTGCGGCGGATAAAGTCAATGTGACCATTAATACGAACAGCGTTGACACCAATCATGCTGAGCGCGATAAACACCTGCGCAGCGCAGAGTTTCTGAACGTCACTAAATTCCCGCAGGCGACCTTCACCTCTACGGACGTGAAAAAAGACGGTGATAAGTTGAATATTACCGGTAATCTGACCCTGAATGGCGTCACGAAACCCGTGACTCTGGATGCAAAATTGATCGGCCAGGGTGACGATCCGTGGGGGGGTAAACGCGCAGGTTTTGAAGCGGCAGGAAAAATTCACCTGAAAGATTTTAATATCACAACGGATTTGGGTCCGGCGTCTCAGGATGTTGAGCTGGTTATTTCTGTTGAAGGTGTGCAGCAGAAGTCATAATAGATTCGCCCGGCAGGATCTCGCCTGCCGGGCGTTATTATCATTCCGGGTCGGGAATACCCAGTTTGGTATTCAGACGGCCGCGTGATTTATTAAAAATCTTATTGCCGTTTTCTCGTCCCGCACGACGCCGACGCTGCTCTTCTTCCGGCAGAATACTCTCTTCACTGCACAGTTCACTGCAGCAGCCGTTAAACTTCTCGGCACAGGCAGGGCACTGGATGAAGAGCAGATGGCAACCGTCGTTTTTACAGTTGGTATGGGTATCGCACGGCGCACCGCACTGGTGGCACTGGGCAATAACGTCTTCCGAGATACGCTCACCCATACGCTCGTCAAAGACAAAGTTTTTCCCGATAAAACGCACCGGTAAACCCTGCTCGCGCGCGCGGCGGGCGTACTCGATAATGCCGCCTTCAATATGCCAGACCTTATTAAAGCCGTTATGCTTCATCCAGGCACTGGCCTTCTCACAGCGGATGCCGCCGGTGCAGTACATAACGATTTTTTTATCTTTATGCTCCTGCATCATCTCAACCGCTTTAGGCAGTTGCTCGCGGAAGGTATCGGCCGGAATTTCCATCGCGTTTTCGAAATGCCCCACTTCGTATTCATAGTGGTTACGCATATCAATGAACACGGCATCCGGATCGTCCAGCATCGCATTCACTTCCGCGGCCTTCAGATATTCACCGACGTTCGCCGGGTTAAATTCAGGATCGTCAATACCGTCCGCCACAATGCGTTCACGCACCTTCATGCGCAGCACCCAGAAGGATTTCCCGTCATCGTCCAGGGCAATGTTCAGACGTAAGCCGTCGAGGGCGGGGTCGAAGCGATAAAGACACTCGCGGAAAGCGCTGACTTTGCTTTCCGGTACGCTAATCTGCGCGTTGATGCCTTCGCGGGCAAGGTAGACGCGCCCGAAAACGTTCAGCGCCGTGAAGGCCTGGTAAAGCGCATCGCGGGTCGCCTGCGGATCGTCGATCGTGAAGTATTTATAGAAAGAGATGGTTGTGCGCGGTTCGGTTTCAGCCAACATACGCGCTCTTAACATCTCATTCGACACGCGGTTGTGTAACACTGGCATGGTGTACAGTCCTGGAATCGTTAGAGAGAATGAAAAATCGGTCGGCATCATATAGCAAACAAAACCAATTTACATCCACACAATTTACGCTACATTTCACACACCCTGATTAATCAGGTTTAACAATTGCTCTCGTCGTACAGGTTTCGTTGGCAGATATTTTGGCAACGTCTCAAAAAATGCGACAATAGCGAAACAGGACGTTTGAACACAGGAAAGACATGACCCAGTTACCCAAATTTACCGTCGCCCTTTTGCACCCTCGCTATTGGATGACCTGGCTTGGCATTGGCTTTTTATGGCTACTGGTACAGCTTCCCTACCCTGTTATCTTCCGGTTAGGTAAATCGTTAGGCCGAATCGCGCTAACGTTCATGAAGCGTCGGGCGCGCATCGCGTACCGAAATCTTGAGCTGTGCTTCCCGCAGATGAGCGAGGCAGAGCGCCACGATATGGTCACGAAGAATTTCGAATCCGTCGGTATGGGGCTCATGGAAACCGGTATGGCGTGGTTCTGGTCAGATAAGCGCATGGCGCGCTGGAGCAAAGTGACGGGAACTGGCATGGAGCCCGTGCATACGCTTCAGGCTAACCAGACCGGCGTTCTGCTGATCGGGGTTCATTTTCTGACGCTGGAGATCGGGGCGCGGATGTTTGGCATGCAGGCGCCCGGCATCGGTGTTTATCGTCCAAACGACAACCCGGTTATCGATCTCATTCAGACCAACGGCCGCATGCGCTCCAATAAAAGCATGATCGACCGTAAGGATCTGAAGGGCATGATCCGCGCCCTTAAATCCGGTGAAGTGGTCTGGTATGCTCCCGACCACGACTACGGCCCGCAGTCGAGCGTATTTGTGCCGTTCTTCGCCGTTGAAGAGGCGGCCACCACCACCGGCACCTGGATGCTGGCACGGATGTCCAAAGCCGCCATCGTCCCATTTGTGCCCCGCCGTATGCCGGATGGCTCAGGCTACGAGCTGATGATGCTCGAACCGGAGCTCGCGCCGCCGTTAGACGATGCAGAAACCACCGCGCGCTGGATGAACAGCGTTGTAGAGAAGTGCATCATGCTGGCCCCTGAGCAGTATATGTGGCTGCATCGCCGCTTTAAAACGCGACCACAGGGCACACCGTCCCGCTATTGATCCTCATGCGGCCCCATTCGGGCCGCCTCCTGTTTTAGCTTTAAAAGCGCTTCCGCATTGCGGCAATCATAACCCAGGCGCATAATTAGCAGGCTTATTACTTTATGCCTCAGGTGCTCAGCACCTCATTATGCGGAATGTTATGTCACCCTCAGATGCCCCCATAAACTGGAAACGTAACCTCACGGTTGCGTGGCTTGGCTGTTTTCTTACCGGTGCGGCGTTCAGCCTGGTTATGCCTTTCCTGCCGCTCTACGTCGAACAACTGGGCGTGACGGGCCACAGCGCGCTCAATATGTGGTCTGGACTGGTCTTCAGCATTACGTTTCTCTTCTCCGCGATTGCCTCACCCTTCTGGGGTGGCCTTGCCGATCGCAAGGGCCGAAAAATTATGCTCCTACGTTCTGCGCTGGGGATGGCCATCATCATGGCGCTGATGGGGGTCGCGCAAAACGTCTGGCAGTTCCTGGTATTGCGGGCATTGCTGGGTTTACTGGGCGGATTTATTCCCAATGCGAATGCCCTGATTGCCACGCAAATTCCGCGCCATAAGAGCGGCTGGGCGCTTGGGACGCTCTCCACCGGTGGCGTAAGTGGCGCCTTGCTGGGGCCACTGGCCGGAGGACTGCTGGCGGATAATTACGGCCTGCGCCCGGTCTTTTTCATCACCGCCAGCGTGCTGTTCCTGTGCTTTATCGTCACTCTGCTCTGTATCCGTGAGAACTTCACGCCTGTCGCCAAAAAAGAGATGCTCCATGCCAGAGACGTGCTGACCTCGCTTAAGAATCCCAGACTGGTGCTGAGCCTGTTCGTCACGACAATGATTATTCAGGTCGCTACCGGCTCGATTGCGCCAATTCTGACGCTCTACGTGCGTGACCTGGCGGGTGATGTCAGTAACATCGCCTTTATCAGCGGGCTCATTGCCTCCGTGCCCGGCGTGGCGGCGCTGCTTAGCGCCCCGAGGCTGGGCAAGCTGGGGGATCGGGTGGGCCCGGAAAAAATTCTGATCTGCGCGCTGGTGCTCTCCGTCCTGCTGCTTGTCCCCATGTCGATGGTGCACTCTCCGTGGCAACTGGGGGTTCTGCGCTTTTTACTGGGCGCCGCCGACGGGGCGTTACTGCCCGCCGTGCAGACCCTGCTGGTTTACAACTCCACGAACCAGATTGCGGGGCGTATTTTTAGCTATAACCAGTCATTTCGCGATATTGGTAATGTGACCGGACCGCTTCTCGGTGCAGGTATATCCGCCAGCTTTGGTTTCCGCGCCGTCTTTATCGTGACGGCGGGCGTGGTGTTGTTCAACGCGATGTATTCGTGGTTCAGTTTATCCCGCGCGTTACGCCCCGCGACAGAATAAGGCGAAAGCCTGACGGCTTATTTTCGCATTCATACTTGCAGAATCCGATCTTCAGCTATTCTTTCCCTGAAACCTTCTGGAAAACAGGGAGACACCAATGACCATGTACGCCACGCTGGAAGAAGCTATTGATGCCGCTCGCGAAGAGTTCCTCGCCGACAATCCCGGTGTTGAGGAAGAAGATGCTGACGTGCAACAACTTAATATCCAAAAATACGTTCTGCAGGACGGGGATATTATGTGGCAGGCCGAATTCTTTGCTGATGAAGGTGAAGAAGGGGAATGTTTGCCGGTCCTGAGCGGTGAAGGCGCGCAGGCCGTCTTTGATGGTGATTATGACGAAATCGAGTTACGGCAGGAGTGGCTGGAAGAGAACACCCTGCACGAGTGGGATGAGGGCGAATTTCAGCTCGAACCCCCGCTGGATACGGAAGAAGGTCAAACCGCAGCCGATGAGTGGGACGAGCGTTGATTTACGCTACTCGTACGGGCCGTGGCTGGCATCGATGGGCAGCAACAGCGTGTCGAAAATCAGCGAAAACGGCAGATCGAGCACGGTCAGGTAGCGCCACGCGGAATCACGGACATCCCATTTCACACCCGGGTAATACTGATTCCCATGGCCCTGCCCGGGAATAGTGCGGCTGATGATGCTGCCGCAGCCGCTAAGCAGGCACGCCATCAGGACGACAATGATTATTCTCATAAGTTACCTCTAAAAAAATACCGGCGATTAAGCCGGTATTTTTATCTGGCGGGTGGCGCTACGCTTACCCGCCCTGGTTAACAACTTACTTCGCCTTCAGTGCAAGCGGATTCAGCTTCACGTCTTTGTAGTAGTTCACCCACGAAGAATACTTTTCCGGAGCGGACCATACGCGATAGTGAAGCCTTGCCATCGTGACCGGATCGCTCAGCAGCACCAGACGACGGTCGCGGTTGAGTTTTTCCGGCGTCTCGTTAAGCGCCTGCTCAACGTGACGATCGCGGGCAATCTCCAGCACATGACTTGCACGGTGGCGCGCCGTCGCCATGGCTGTTGCCAGGGCGTTAAATGACGGGTTAAACACAGCGTGCATAAAGCCATCATCCAGCGTGCGATTGCGGTTCTGCTCCAGATAGGTATCGGTATCCACCAGCACCTTCGGCGGGGAGTACTCTTCCGGGATCAGGAACAGTTTCCAGCGTTTAGTCCGCAGTCCCACCGTTGAACGGCTGGAGATCACAGAGACGAACGGCGACAGGATCAGCGAGAAGACAATCGGCGCCAGCCAGAACAGGAAGCGCAGATCCAGCCAGGCCATGCCGGCCGCCCACACCAGCCCCAGCAGCAGCTGAGAACCGTGACGCATGAAGGCTTCGCCCCACGGCGTGGAGTCGTCATCACGCTGCGGTGAGTTCCAGACCACTTCCCAGCCCAGGAACGCACTGACCACAAACACGGTGTGGAACAGCATACGCACCGGTGCCAGCAGCACGGAGAACAGCACTTCCAGCAGCAGTGAAAGGGTCACGCGGAAGAAACCGCCGTACTCTTTCGAACCTTTGCACCAGATCAGGATGATACTGAGCAGCTTAGGCAGGAACAGCAGCACCATGGTAGACGCAAACAGCGCAATTGCCAGCTCCGGACGCCACTGCGGCCACACCGGGAACAGCTGGCGCGGTTGCAGGAAGTATTGCGGCTCCGTCAAAGCATGGACGACCTGCAATGCAGTAGAGAGCGCAAGGAACATGAACCACAGCGGTGCAGAGAGATAAGACATCACGCCCGTCAGGAACACCGCGCGGTGAACCGGGTGCATCCCTTTGACAAGGAACAGGCGGAAGTTCATCAGGTTGCCGTGACACCAGCGGCGGTCACGCTTGAGCTCATCCAGCAGGTTCGGCGGCAGCTCTTCGTACGATCCCGGGAGGTCGTAGGCAATCCAGACGCCCCAGCCCGCACGACGCATCAGCGCAGCTTCCACGAAGTCATGCGACAGAATAGAACCGGCAAACGAACCCTCACCTGGCAGCGGCGCAAGCGCACAGTGTTCAATGAACGGCTTCACGCGAATAATGGCGTTGTGACCCCAGTAGTGCGATTCACCCAACTGCCAGAAGTGCAGACCGGCAGTAAACAGCGGCCCGTAAACACGGGTGGCAAACTGCTGGCAGCGCGCATAAAGCGTGTCCATACCGGACGCTTTTGGCGAAGACTGAATGATCCCCGCGTTCGGGTTGGCTTCCATCAGACGCACCAGACCGCTCAGGCAGTCACCGCTCATGACGGAGTCCGCATCCAGCACCACCATGTAGCTGTACTGGTTACCCCAGCGACGGCAGAAGTCATCGATGTTACCGCTTTTACGCTTCACACGACGGCGACGACGACGGTAGAAGATCTGGCCTTCGCCCTGTACTTCTGCAATCAGCTCCATCCACGCTTTTTGTTCTGCAACGCAGATATCCGGGTTGTAACTGTCGCTCAGGATATAGACGTCGAAATGCGCCGCGTTGCCGGTCGCCTTGACGGACTCCCAGGTCGCACGCAGGCCCGCAAAAACGCGGTCAACGTCTTCGTTACAAATAGGCATGATCAGCGCGGTACGGTGCTCAGGATTGAGGGGTTCATCCCCGACCGTTGACGCTGAAATGCTGTATTTGTCCCGCCCCATCAGCAATTGCAGGAAGCCCATTAGCGCGGTCCAGAAACCGGCCGAAACCCAGCAGAACAGAACCGCAAACAGCAGGAGGATGCCGCTTTGCAGGATATAAGGCAGTAGCTGCATGAAGGAGACCCAGAGATCCTGACCCATCATGTCCGTTGGGTTAATAAACGCCCAGCCCTGGTAAGGCAGAATGGTTTTCATGTACCAGGTCGCGACAACCGTTTGTGCCAGCGTCAGAAGCAGCAGGATGTAACGGCGAATAGTCCCCACGGTACGCCATTTCTGCTCAGAGGCCTGCTCTTCTTTCGTCAGGCGTGACAGATAGCGCGGCGTCACATCACGCCCACGCAGGCGATCCCAGAAGCGGCCAACCGGGTTGGTGCGCCATGGATCCGGGAACATAGAGGAACGCGTCGCCTTCGGCATCGCCTGAAGCTGATCGCGTCCTTCGTCGTCTTTAATCAACTGCCCTTCTGCCAGCGAGTCTGGCCATGCCTGCTCCAGACGCGCTTTTACTGACCCCAGCGGCGTATCATCATCACGGGAAAACTGACGATGTTCACCATCCAGCGCGGTGTGAACCGCGCGGATGTCGCTCTTAGGCAGCGCCGCTTTTTCGATATCCGTCAGCGGCATGGCATCAATATATTCAGATGTATTATTCATTGGCAGGTAGCTGATAGCTCCAGGTTTCACTCAGCGGCTGATCGTCACTGACCAGCGCAGCACGCATTTCAGTGGTCTGTTTCGGATCTTTCACTTTCACGCGCAGGGTCAGACGCCAGCCTTTGGTTACCGGATTGTAACGCACCGTGTTTTCAACGATTTCACCGTTATCACCAATGCTGGCCTGAGCCGACACCGCCGTATCCGGAGACAGTTGCTTCATATCCTGGCCTGTGAAGTCCACGACAAACGCCACGGTACCGTCAGGCTGACGGATAAGGTTAGACTGCTTCACATCACCCGTTGAGCGGCGAGTCTGCATCACATACGCGTTATCCGGCGCATGCAGCTTATCTTCGTCGCGGCTGAAGGTAATGGTGTACTTAAAGTTCATCTCTTTGCCGGCTTCCGGCAGTTGATCCGGCGTCCAGTAAGCGACGATGTTATCGTTGGTTTCGTCGTTGGTTGGAATTTCAACCAGCTCTACCTTGCCTTTACCCCAGTCGCCTTTCGGCGTAACCCAGGCGCTTGGACGCAGGTCATAACGATCGTCCAAATCTTCAAAGCGAGAGAACTGACGGCCACGCTGCAGCAGGCCAAAGCCCTGCGGGTTTTCCATCGCAAAGCTGCTTACTGCCAGATGTTTCGGATTATTCAGCGGACGCCAGATCCACTCACCGTTACCGGCATGAATAGACAGACCATTGGAGTCATGCAGTTCCGGGCGGAAGTTGGTTGCCGGCGACGGCTGGTTTGGCCCAAACAGGAACATACTGGTCAGCGGCGCAACGCCCAGTTTGCCCACTTTGTCACGCAGATAGACTTTAGACTGCACGTCAACGACCGTGTCACGACCCGGCATAATCACAAAGCGATAGGCACCGGTTGCGCGCGGGGAGTCCAGCAGCGCATAAATAGTCAGACGTTTGTCCGTTGGTTTTGGACGTTCAATCCAGAACTCGCGGAAACGCGGAAACTCTTCACCTGATGGCAGCGCGGTATCAATGGCCAGACCACGCGCAGAAAGCCCGTACACCTGCCCCGCGCCAATCACGCGGAAGTAGCTGGCGCCAAGCATGCTGACGATTTCGTCGTTTTTATCTTTGCTGTTAATCGGGTAAAGCACCTTGAAGCCTGCGAAGCCCAGGTCTTTCACCGTATCTTTGTCGTGTTGCACATTGCCAAAATTGAAATAATCCGGGCTGTACTTGATCTTACGTACCGCGGTCGCCGTCACTTCATTGATGGCAACAGGCGTGTCGAAGTACATACCCTGATGATAAAATTCAAGCTTGAACGGGGTTTTAATGTTGTTCCAGTACGCTTTATCGTGATTGAACTGGATCTGCTGATAGTCCGCATACTTCATGTCGCGGAAAACGGAGGGCAAGTTACTTTTCGGCGCTTCGTAGCTCTTGCCTGCCATCGATTTTGCCTGTTTTGCGACATCGTCGATGTTAAAGGCCAGTGCCGATGAGGTATACAGTGATAACACGACTGCAGCACCCACCCAACGCATTTTCATCATCTGTGGTTTATGTTTCATAATAAGTAAGCACTTCCCCCTTTGTGTGCTTATATCGATCCGATCCATTTTAATGGAAACTCAGGCAATCCGACAACATAATCACTGCTTTGTTCAGCTACTGGCTCATGGATTAAGCAAATGAAAGAACCCGCGATTCACTTTGCGTGCTTATCCTGGAGACAGTGTGTCGGTCTTGGTGTAGGGTTGGCGTCGAATGTAACCATTATGAGTCTTAGGGATAAGACGAAAAGTCTGAGAATGCACAAAGTTATATGAGCACATCACCAACAGAACGTGAATATTTCCTCGACTCGATCCGGGCATGGCTGATGCTATTGGGGATCCCCTTTCACATTTCACTGATTTACTCCAGCCACACGTGGCATGTTAATAGCCAGATGCCCTCCTGGTGGCTCACGCTGTTTAATGACTTTATTCACGCCTTCCGTATGCAGGTGTTTTTTGTCATTTCAGGCTATTTCTCCTACATGCTTTTTTTACGCTATCCGCTGAAGCGCTGGTGGAAAGTCCGCGTAGAGCGCGTGGGTATTCCTATGTTGACCGCCATCCCGCTGCTGACGCTGCCGCAGTTCATTATGCTGCAGTATGTTAAAGGCAAAGCAGAGAAATGGCCGAATCTTACGCTGTATGAAAAGTACAATACGCTGGTCTGGGAACTGGTGTCTCACCTCTGGTTCCTGCTGGTACTGGTGGTACTGACCACGGTCAGCCTGGTGATCTTTAGCCGTCTGCGCCGTCATTTAAGCACGACCGCTGACGCCTTCTTCGCCAACGTCACGCTGGGCAAACTGTCGGTGCTCTTTTTGCTGCTTGGCGTTGCTTATGCCGCCGTGAGACGCACTCTGTTTATCGTCTACCCACCGATACTGAGCGACGGGTTGTTTAATTTTGTGGTGATGCAGTCGCTGTTCTACATTCCGTTCTTTTTAATTGGCGCACTGGCGTTTATTTATCCGAAGCTTAAAGCCTTGTTTACCACACCGTCACCGTGGTGCGCAGTGGGTGCCGCCTTCGCGTTTGCGGCCTATCTGCTGAACCAGCGCTACGGTAGCGGCGACGCCTGGATGTATGAAACGGAAAGCGTGATCACTATGCTGCTGGGCTTGTGGATGGTGAATGTGGTGTTCGCACTCGGCCACCGCTTGCTGAACTTTAAGTCCAGCCGCGTGACCTACTTCGTCAATGCTTCACTGTTTATCTATCTGGTGCATCACCCGTTGACGTTGTTCTTCGGGGCTTACATCACGCCGCATATCGCCTCTAACACGCTGGGCTTCTTTACCGGACTGGTGTTTGTGGTGGGCGTGGCGATCGTGCTCTACGAAATCCATCTGCGGATCCCTCTCCTGCGTTTCCTGTTTTCAGGCAAACCCCAGACGAAAACTGCCTGAGCAGCGTGGCGCACTGACGGTGCGCCACGTTTGTTTCAACTCTCCAGCGCTTGTCTGCGCTGCGCCAACAACCGCTGATACAGATGCAGGGTGTCTTGATCAAAACAGACAAAGGTCACCTTCTCTGGCAGCGGTTTCAGCGACAGGTAGCGGTAAACGGTTTCTACCGCGATGGTCGCCGCTGCCGCCTTGGGATAACCATACACGCCGGTACTAATTGCCGGAAACGCCATCGTTTTGTAGCCGTTGTCGGCGGCAAGCCGTAGGCAGTTTCGGTATGCCTCTTCCAGCAGACTCGCTTCATGGTAGTCGCCGCCCTGCCATACTGGGCCAACGGCGTGAATCACCGCTTTGGCCGGAAGGTTACCCGCAAGCGTAATCACCGCATGGCCCGGCGGGCATTCGCCCTGTTGCTGACGCACGATTTTACAGGCTTCCAGCAGCTGCGGTCCGGCAGCGCGGTGAATAGCACCGTCAACCCCGCCTCCCCCCATCAGGGAAGGATTGGCCGCATTGACGATGACATCGACATGCTGGGTCGTAATATCGCCATGAATCACTTCAATTTGCGGTTTCATAAAAGCCCTCTGCTACCCGCCTTTTTCTTAAGTGTATCGCAGAGGGGTTATTGAGAAAAACGATCGGCGGTAAAACACGAATTAGCGGTACTGGATCTGAACCACTGCGAGCGTTTTTTCAGGATTAAGGTATTTCATATCCACTGTCGCCAGGCTGGAAGGTGTCGTCATGCCGTTCAGCGCATCGTCGTAACTGACCATACGGGTTTGCATACGGTTTTTATCCGGGCACGATACCGCCAGCTGCCGATGTTGCTGCGTAACTTCACACGGGTCAGCAACGATTGCACCGCGAAAGTGAATGACGCCCCCTTCCGCAAAAGTGGCCGAATGTGCAGGAACGATAAAGGCAGAAACGAGCAGGCCCAAACCTGAAATAAGATGTGCAAAATTGTGGGTCACGATAGGTACTCCTCAATGAAAATCGTCCATGAGGGGCAAACGCGCTTCATTATGTTAACGAAGTGTCACGTTACGGAACATTACGACACAGTTCCTGATAACAGCATAGCTCAACGGCACAGACCCGCCACCTTCGCAACATATTGATATTATGAATGATTAGCGCGCGCGCCCTCCAGGCGACCACTGTTGTGATAAATGAAGTGCTTTTCCATCAGTGACGGTTACCACGATCGTTACCGTGTCTCCCGCAGAGATATTTAAACTCAAGCGCATTAAATCAATCGCCTGATTAGCGGGGATAAAAAGTGTGTTTTGCTGGCGGGATGAACTTTGTCCACTCTGCCCTTCGCGCAAAGAGACAATCTGGACCTGACAATCACACGATTCCGTCAACGTGACCTGCGGAATAATGGTGGTCATATTGCCCTGCTGTGAGGTTTGAAAGGTTATCTGGCTCGACAGCGCGGCGAGGAGAATTAAGGTATTCATAATTAACTCCCGAAAAAAAACAGGGCATCAGCCCTGTTTTTTGTAGCACAGATGTCAGTATCAGTACTGATGAGCTGTCGCGTGGTTACCAAAGCCAATCTGGGTAACGTTGACGGTGGAGTTAGACGCCGTCTGGTCTACCAGTGCGCCGTTAAGGCCACCGTACTGGCTGACATTCATCACGGAATCTTTACTGTTCCACTGATCAAGTGTCGCACTGTTGCCAAATCCGTTCTGGGTCAGGTTAATGCTACTGTCGTCAGACCCCTGGCCAACGTCAGCGCCGTTACCGCCACCGGTCTGGCTAATATTCAGAACTGAATTTCTGGCATCAGTCTGCAGAGCCAGCGCGGAGTTACCGCCACCATTCTGGTAAATATTCAGGGTTGAATTTGGGCCACCGTATCCGCCATGACCATGTCCATGACCCCATCCGCCCTGGTTAATCATACCAGCCATAGCACTACCAGAAACTACGATTGCTGCAAGTGCTGCCACTTTGATAAATTTCATGGTAAACCCCCATCGGATTGATTAAAGTCGTCGCGAAATAACTAGCGTTGAATAACGCGAATTGCCATCTGCGACTGTTTCTGCACTACAACTGCGGTTTTCTGCGTACCGTACTGCGTAATATTTGCTCTATTACCCGACCCTTTCTGGATAATTTTTGCACTGTTACCATATCCATCTTGCGTAATACCTGCATCGTTCCCGTTACCGCTCTGATCGATCCAGGCAATATTGTAAGTCCCTGATTGATCAACTCTCGCTCTGTTGCCTGCACCATCCTGGGAAACGACTGACAAGAGTTTCGACCCTTCCTGGCGAATCTGAGCGTCATTAAATACGCCCTGTTGACCAATAATGGCTGCCTGATTTAATGATGAACGACTTAATTCATTAACCGCAAAATTATATTCAGCATTCGCCAAATCAGTATTAGCCGCGGTTACAAATTCAGGCACACCCAGTAATGTAAACATCAAAAATAACGATGTGTTTTTCATGTTGTCACCCTGGACCCGGCTACCTGAAAACACCCTGTTCGTATTTCGTGTTAAACGACTCGTTTTTTTGTTAACGCGTCGTTACGGTGAAGAGTATGTCCGCTGAAACATTTTAAATATCTCACCCGCGTGGCTTATTTTTATTTATAAGGTCACCACAAAGTCGTAATTTGCAGAAAAAATACACATTACACAGGCTGGTTTAATTTTTATAGAATATTTATGCGCGTTGTGTCGTACAACGACGACAAGCCTGCCCACGCTTCCCTCCGCGTTGTTTAAGCGTAACGGCAGGATGGCATTTTGTTCATCACGTGACACAGGACGTGTTTTCTTAAGCCAGAGAGAGGAGAACATTATGGCTTAGAAAGTATCAGTTACTCATACCAAAGCTTAACGTCTCCAAAATAAAAATTAAGGCATAAAATCAACCAGTTAATAAAATTTGTATGATTTTTAAAATCTGTGCACGCCTATTTATATGTACAACTTTCATATCAAATAACAACATTCAAAACAGCCAATATTCACAAATTAATATTGATTTTTACATCTTGTTACATGATTAACACTTGCTTTAAACTTCGTAAAAGCTAGATTGAAATTAGCTGTACGAAATTGGTTTTATATTTACCTCCCTGTGGAGGTTATGTTCTGATTCTACACACAGCAGTGCAACATCTGTCAGTACTTCTGGTGCCTTCCTCTTTTCAGGAGGGCAGCTGTCAGGTGCCAAAAATAAGTGGGGTTTCATCATGTATAATGAAGTCCATAGTTTACATGGTCATACATTACTGTTGATCACAAAACCTTCTCTGCAAGCGACAGCTTTATTACAACATTTAAAGCAATCTTTATCATTGAACGGGAAATTGCATAATATTCAACGTTCTTTTGATGATATTGCGCCTGGCAGCATCATTCTGTTTGATATGATGGAAGCTGATAAGAAGCTTATCCATTACTGGCAAGATAACTTAAGCAGGAAAAACAATAATATCCGCGTGTTATTATTGAACACTCCTGATGAATACCCTTTCAGAGATATTGAAAGCTGGCCGCATATCAATGGCGTGTTCTACGTCACTGAAGAAGAAGGCCGGGTGGTAGAGGGTCTGCAGGGCATATTGCGCGGAGAGTGTTATTTCTCGCAAAAGCTGGCCAGCTACCTCATCACGCACTCCGGTAACTACCGCTATAACAGTTCGGAATCCGCGCTGCTCACGCACCGTGAAAAAGAGATCCTGAACAAACTACGCATTGGTGCTTCAAATATTGAAATCGCCCGTTCGTTATTTATCAGCGAAAATACGGTAAAGACGCACCTTTATAATCTTTTCAAGAAGATAGCTGTTAAAAATCGAACTCAGGCTGTTTCATGGGCAAACGATAACCTCAGGCGTTAATCACATGAAGCGCACGTTGAGTTGGATCGCCGCAGCGAGTTTCTTGCTCGCTGCAGGGAACCTGCAGGCCGTCGAGGTCGAAGTTCCCGGATTGTTAACTGACCACACAGTCTCATCGATCGGGCACAGTTTTTACCGGGCCTTCAGTGATAAATGGGACAGTACCTACACGGGTAATTTAACAATCAACGAGCGGCCCAGTGCACGTTGGGGAAGCTGGATAACCATCACGGCTAATCAGGACGTTATTTATCAAACGTTTTTATTCCCCTCGAAAACAGACTTCGATAAAAACGTGGCCTTAGCACTGGCTCAAACTGAAGACGCTATTAATCGCCTGCAAATAGACAAAGCGCTATTAAGCACCAGCGATTTAGCAAAAGATGAGTTCTAGCGAACCGATATGCGGAGGCTGTCATGCGTATTGCATATGCAGTTGTTTCGATAATGCTTATTACCCCTCTTTGCTGGGGCGGAAATATGACGTTCCAGTTCCGTAACCCTAACTTTGGCGGTAACCCTAACAACGGTGCGTTCCTGCTGAATGAAGCTCAGGCGCAAAACTCCTATAAAGATCCCAGTTATAAGGACTTTACCGTTGATACCCCTTCCGCACTGGATAACTTCACCCAGGCTATCCAGTCGCAAATTTTAGGGGGATTGCTGACAAACATTAACACCGGCAAGCCCGGCCGAATGGTGACCAACGATTTTATTGTCGATATCGCCAACAGAGACGGACAACTTCAGTTGAACGTAACCGATCGTAAAACCGGAAAAACCTCCACCATTGAGGTTTCTGGCCTACAAAGCAATTCAACTGACTTTTAAACAATAGCTAAATAAGGACAATGATCATGCAGCGCTTCCTGATATTTGTTGCAGTGTGCTTATTGAGCGGTTGTTTAACTGCTCCGCCTAAAGAAGCTGCAAAACCAACATTAATGCCTCGGGCTCAGAGTTATCGTGATTTAACCCATTTGCCTTCTCCAACGGGCAAAATATTTGTCTCGGTATACAACATTCAGGATGAAACAGGGCAATTTAAGCCCTACCCGGCCAGTAACTTCTCCACGGCAGTGCCGCAAAGCGCCACCGCCATGCTGGTTACCGCACTCAAGGATTCGCACTGGTTTATACCGCTGGAACGCCAGGGGCTACAGAACCTGTTAAATGAACGAAAAATTATTCGTGCTGCACAGGAGAATGGCACCGTCGCGGACAATAACCGAATGCCTCTGCAGTCTCTGGCTGCGGCAAACGTCATGATCGAAGGCTCGATTATCGGTTATGAGAGCAACGTTAAATCGGGTGGTGTGGGAGCACGTTACTTTGGGATTGGCGCGGATACCCAGTATCAGCTCGACCAAATTGCCGTTAACCTGCGTGTCGTCAACGTCAGTACCGGTGAAGTGCTCTCCTCGGTAAACACCAGCAAAACGATATTGTCTTATGAAGTCCAGGCGGGGGTATTCCGCTTCATCGACTACCAGCGTTTACTGGAAGGTGAAATTGGTTATACCTCGAATGAACCGGTCATGATGTGTCTGATGTCAGCCATTGAAACCGGCGTGATCTTCCTGATTAACGATGGTATCGATCGCGGGCTGTGGGATCTGCAAAACAAATCAGACGTGCAGAACCCGATCCTGGTGAAATACCGTGATATGTCCGTGCCTCCGGAATCCTGACAGGAAGCGCATAAAAAAGGCGAGATGATTATCTCGCCTTTTTTTATTCACTCACCACGGTGATGTTTTGCGTTTTTTCCCGTCGCGCCGCCAGCCAGAGACCGCTGTTCTTCATGGCATAGCCAAACAGCAACCCCAGCGCCAGTGAAGGGACTACCAGCTTCCACTCCCCCTGTCCGGCAAAGGTCGCGCACGCCCCCATAAAGGTGCCCGGTACAAACGACAGCAGCAGATGCTTCGCCTGAATACACATCAGGAAGGCAACGACCCCTGTCATGACGTAGCCCAGGATCTCCAGATGCGGCGCCAGCGCGCTGCCTTTGATGATAACCAGCGCCCATATAACGCCGCTCATCAGCGTGCAACCAGAGATAAAGAGCCCTTTCAGCCCTCCCTGCGGGCAGGCGAAATAGGCCGTGCAGCCAAGGAAGCCAGCCCAGCTTAATAAACCGAGAGACACCGCCACCCATCCCCAGATACCGGAGAGAATGCCCGTCGTGATTGCAATACAAAGTAATATGTTCATGGTGCGCATCTTAGCAGATGCGCACCATTGAAATGAGATCAGAAGCACATTACGTGCAATTTGAAATGTATCGTTGCATAATTTTTGTGATTTAAATCACTCTTCACTCTCTTCTTCCAGCTCATCCCACATTGCTGCGATGGCGTCGCGCGTCAGCGGAGCCAGCGTTCTCCAGAACGGAGAGGTGGCGTGGGCTTCAACTTTCCCCAGGAAGGTTCCAACCCACGGCAGCAGATACGTCTCGAAGAGGATTTCGATGGCTTCATTTTCATCATCACCCGCGTTGTCTTCGATCCAGGAGGCCGCCAGCAGCAGAGTACCAATATGATCGGCTGGCGTATCGCTCAGCGGCATACCGCGCTCAGAGAGGAATGCCCGCACTTCCGCTTCGGTCGCCCCTTCCTGCCAGGCAGAACGGTAAGGCGAAACGCGGCACTCTTCCCCCACGAACAATGCGTTGTAGTCAGTTGAGATCTGCTGCATATCACAGCTTTTCTGCAGACGTTCCAGTAACTCATCCTGTTCCAGCGGCCAGTTCTGCGCCAGCTTACCCTCGCGAATGAGCGTAAACAGCGGAACCAACAGCGGGTCCTGCGGCTGGCGATAATACAGGGAGCCCAGCACGCGGCAAAGGATGGAGAATTCATTCATTGTGTTATTCCGTTATTCAATTAAAGGTCGGCAAATTCATCAACGGGCGTCATGCCGCGCGACTCCAGGAAGTCGAGCATACGGCGCGGCGTGACGTTCAGGATCTGTGCTTCCGGGAAATTGACGTCCTGCAGCACTTTCATGCACTCGCCAAAATCCCCCAGCGTGAAGGCCGTGTGCGAATCAGAGCCCAGCGCCACCATCCCTCCGGCATCACGCACGGCGGCTGCCACTTCGCGACAGTTGGCTTCACTGCCTTTACGCGAGTGCACGAACGAGGAGTTGTTAATCTCCAGCGCCACACGGTGTTTCGCGGCGGCCTGCGCCACGGCCTGAATATCAATAGGGTATTTAGGATTACCCGGATGGCTGATGATATGCACATTGCCGCTGGCAATGGTGGCAATCATCGCCGCGGTATTGGTCTCTTTATCCTGCGGTGGGAAAACCGGCTCATGGAAACCGGCAAGGATCAGATCTAAGGAGGTCAGCATCGGGCCGGTGCAGTCGATTTCACCGTCGGTGTTTTTGATGTTCGCCTCAATGCCGCGCAGTATCCCAATGCCATCCACCAGACGTGGCCAGATCCGCATATTCACAAAATGCCAGTAGTGCGGCGCATCCGCCATATCCGGGCCGTGATCGGTTATCGCAAAGAGCTTGATACCTTTTAGCTTTGCCTGGGCGATATAATCATGGAGGTTGCTATACGCGTGGGTGCTGGCGACGGTGTGCATATGCAGGTCAACGGGATACATCTTTCTCTCCTCTGCGGTTTTTCCAAAGGATAGCAGTTATCAGCGGCGAATATTAGCAAAAACCCGGCCAACGCCGGGTTTATCTCAGTAGCCGCGCTGTCGGTCGACCTGACCGGTAACCGCGTTCCCCTTCTCTATTTCACCGATAGTATGCGAGATATAAGCCACCGCCTCAGCCGGTCGCGTCACGGCGGCGACATGCGGGGTCATTGCCACGCGAGGGTGTCGCCATAGAGGGCTTTCTTCAGGCAGCGGCTCACGGCTGTAAACATCCAGCATGGCACCTTTAAGCTTTCCGCTATCCAGCGCCTTCAGCAGATCGGGCTCCACCAGATGCACCCCGCGCGCAAGGTTCATCAGGTAGCTCTGATCGGCCAGCTGATTGAGCAAGGCTTCGTTGATAATCCCCACCGTTTCCGCCGTATTCGGCAGCAGGTTGATCAGCACGCGTGTGCCTTTCAGAAATGCCGGGAGTTCATCCGTTCCGGCAAAACTCTCAACGCCCGGATACGCTTTACGGCTACGGCTCCAGCAGCGTAACGGGAAGCCCCACGGGGCAAGGGCTTCAGCCACCTTTGAGCCCAGCACGCCCGCCCCGAGGATACCGATGGTAAAGTCTTCACGTTGATATTCCGGCAGCGGCTCCCAGTGGGATTGCTGCTTAAAGGCCTGATAATCATCAAAGCGACGGAACCAGTGCAGGACCTGGCTGACGGCATATTCCTGCATTTGCTGGCCCATACCGGTATCTTCCAGGCGGAACAGGGGGATATCTTCCGGCAGCATCTCCGGGTGTGCCTTCAGTTTGCTCAGAATGGAATCCACGCCAGCGCCAAGCGCAAACACGGCCTTCAGTTTACGGCCCTGAAGCATCTCAACGGGTGGATGCCAGACCAGCGCATAGTCAGCATGTTCGTTATCGCCCCGCTTCCACTCACGAACGCGCGCGCCCGGCAGTGCTGCCGACAGTGCTTTAATCCAATAAGCCGTATCAAAAGTGGGGTGATAGAAGAGTATATCCATAGTCATTCCTGCCTTTTTTCGCGCTGTTTTGTTTTCATTTTCAAATGGATTGTCAGCATAACAAATTTATGGCGCTATGTTATTGCTGATAAAAAAGACGCTTTTCGCACATTTCGGAATCAGGTTGCCTGAAGTTTGTCTAAACACGCTAAATTACTGAAAAAGTGAGTTGACGGCAGTTCGGCTTTTCCTTACATTAGCGCCCGTCCCGGCAACAACGGGATGACAATATGGTGAGGTGTCCGAGTGGCTGAAGGAGCACGCCTGGAAAGTGTGTATACGGCAACGTATCGGGGGTTCGAATCCCCCCCTCACCGCCATATTCAAGATGAGAGCTCGTACGAAAGTACGGGCTTTTTTCTTTTATATTCTCCAGCGGGGGGGATGAGAATCCCCGTCCGGGGTTCGACAACTGGCGTAGCCAGTTGGACAGACTGAGAGCGCAGCGAGCAGGCTGCCCGCAGGGCGAGCGAAGCGAGTCAATCCCCCCCTCACCGCCATATTCAAGATGAGAGCTCGTACGAAAGTACGGGCTTTTTTCTTTTATATTCTCCAATAGGGGGAATGAGAACTTTGCTTCCTCTGCGGTGATGGTGTCGGGTGGCGCTTCGCTTACCCGACCTATAAAGAATTTACTCCTCAACCATCCGCGCATACTCTTCGGTTAGAAAATCGACCAGCGCCCTGACCGATGGCAGTAGACCGCGCCGCGAAGGATACACCGCGTGGATCACTTCCCGTCTGGGCTCCCAGGCATCCAGAACCCACACCAATTCCCCTTTCGCCAACTGATCTTTAACCATTAAAATCGGCAACTGCACCACGCCTACGCCCGCCATCGCCGCTTCCCGCAGCGCCAGCATATCGGTAGTTATAAAGCGCGGCGTGTAGTGGATTTCGGCTTTCGCTCCCTCCGGACCGCTCAGATCCCATTTATGCAGTTGCTTGCCCGCCCCCATACTTAAACCCGGCCAGTCACTGAGTTCAGCAGGCATCACCGGGTTGCCCATCCGCTCAATCAACGCCGGGCTCGCCACCAGGCAGTGTCCTCTGTCAGCCAGCACCCTTAACACCAGATCGCTGTCATCAAACGGACGCGGACGAACGCGGATCGCCACGTCAATGCCTTCACCTACCAGGTCAACCCGCCGGTTGGTGGCCTCCAGCTGAAGATTGATCCCCGGGTAGCGCGCCATAAACCTCGCCAGCATGGGCCCCACATGAACGTGCAGCAACGTGACAGGACACGTTATCCTGACAACACCGCGCGGTTCAGCCTGTAAGGCAGCCACCGCCTCCTCCGCCGCTTCAGCCTCGACCAGCATGGCTTTACAGTGCTGATAGAACGTTTGCCCCACCTCCGTCACCGTAAACTGCCGCGTGGTACGCTGTATCAACCGCACACCCAGTCGCTCTTCCAGTTGCGCAATCCGGCGGCTCAGTTTCGATTTAGGCTGATCGAGCGCCCGACCTGCCGCTGCAAACCCACCGTGGTCCACCACTTTCACAAACCACACGAAATCATTGAGATCCTGCATATGCCCCCATTGTTCCATTTTAAGAACAGTGAATGTCATTTTCACTCTCTACCGGGATATTAGCTCTGAATATAAGCTAATTACATCAACAGCACATCAGGAGTTAATCATGAAAAACGTAACAGGCGTCTATACCGCACCTCGTCCCCATTGGGTCGGAGACGGTTTCCCGGTTCGTTCGATGTTTTCCTATCAGACACACGGTGAATCACTCAGTCCGTTCCTGCTGCTGGACTATGCCGGTCCCTACACCTTCCCGGCGGATGGCGCGAAGCGTGGCGTGGGCGAGCACCCTCACCGTGGCTTTGAAACGGTCACCATCGTCTACTCCGGCGAAGTGGAACATCGTGACTCCAGCGGCAAAGGCGGAGTCATCGGACCGGGCGACGTGCAGTGGATGACGGCGGGCGCAGGCATTTTGCACGAGGAGTTCCACTCCAGCGCGTTCTCGCAGAAAGGCGGCGAACTGAAAATGATGCAGCTGTGGGTCAACCTGCCCGCCAAAGACAAGATGGCAGCGCCCGGTTACCAGAGCATCACGAAGGCGGATATCCCTGTCGTCACGCTGCCGGATAGCAGCGGAACGTTGCGCGTCATCGCCGGCCGCTTTGACGAGGTGACTGGCCCGGCTCATACCTTCTCACCGCTGAATGTGTGGGATCTGACACTACGCCAGGGCAGCCACCTGACGCTCAATCAGCCTGAAGGCTGGAGCACGGCGCTGGTGGTACTTGAGGGCAGCGTAACGGTGAACGGCACCACGCCAGCGGGTGAGGCACAGCTGATCGTATTCAGTCAGCAAGGCGACAAGCTTCATCTGGAAGCAAACGGCGACGCAAAAGTACTGCTGATGGCCGGCGAGCCGCTGAATGAACCGATTGTGGGCTATGGCCCATTTGTGATGAACAGTAAAACCGAAATCGCGGAAGCCATTCGTGATTTCAACTCCGGCCGCTTCGGCCAGATCTAAACGTAATAAGGAGCGCAAAATGTCTACCCCTGCAAACTTCAACGGTACACGTCCCGTCATTGACGTAAACGATGCAGTCATGCTGCTTATCGACCACCAGAGCGGGCTGTTCCAGACCGTCGGCGATATGCCGATGCCAGAACTGCGCGCCCGTGCGGCGGCGCTGGCAAAAATCGCCACCCTGGCGAAGATCCCGGTGATCACCACCGCTTCCGTCCCGCAGGGACCGAACGGCCCGCTTATCCCGGAGATCCACGCCAATGCGCCGCATGCTCAGTACGTGGCCCGCAAAGGTGAGATCAACGCCTGGGATAACCCGGAGTTTGTCGCGGCAGTAAAAGCCACCGGGCGCAACACGTTGATCATTGCGGGCACGATCACCAGCGTCTGCATGGCCTTCCCGTCGATCAGCGCGGTTGCGGATGGGTATAAAGTCTTTGCGGTCATTGACGCCTCCGGGACCTACAGCAAAATGGCGCAGGAGATCACCCTCGCGCGTGTGATGCAGGCCGGTGTGGTACCGATGGACACCGCGGCGGTGGCGTCTGAGATCCAGCGAACCTGGAACCGCGAAGATGCTGCGGAGTGGGCTGAGGTGTACACCCATATCTTCCCGGCGTACCAGCTGCTGATCGAAAGCTATAGCAAAGCTCAGGAAGTGGTTAAAAACAGCGAAGTGCTCGATTCACAGCGTTAATTCAGCCCTCAGCGGCATGTGCTGATTAAGGCTTAACCGAACAAGCACGAATACAGAAAATCTGCTTGACCGTGTAAGCGCAACTCCCTATAGTAGCGCCCCGTTGCCCCCCACGCGGTCAGGCAGCAAAACAATATGGTGAGGTGTCCGAGTGGCTGAAGGAGCACGCCTGGAAAGTGTGTATACGGCAACGTATCGGGGGTTCGAATCCCCCCCTCACCGCCATATTCAAGATGAGAGCTCGTACGAAAGTACGGGCTTTTTTCTTTTATATTCTCCAGCGGGGGATGAGAATCCCCGACCGGGGTTCGACAAAACCCGTAGGCCCGTGCAAGCGTAGCGCCGCCGGGCGAAACGTTGTCAGCAGTCTGGGCCCGTATTGCGATACGGGCTGTCACGATTAATTGTTCAGTTTCCCTGCGCTTTGCTCTCTCACGACAGAAGTCGTCTGCCCCGGATTCGCAGCCGGTTCATCCTTTCGCTCTCCCAGCCAGTAATCGGCATTTTTAATTCCCAGTCGAACCGGATCAAACTGTGGATCCAGTCCCTGTGCATTCTGGGTTTCATAATCCTTAAGGCTGACAAAGGCTTTTTTATGTAAAAGCACAATGGCAATAATGTTAAGCCATGCCATCATCCCAACCCCAATATCCCCCAGTCCCCACGCGAGATCCGCGGTGCGGACGGTCCCGTACACGGTGGAAGCCATCAGACATAATTTGAGCAGGAATGTCAGCCAGGGACGGTGAATTTTACGGTTGATGTAGGCGATGTTGGTTTCGGCAATATAGTAGTACGCAATAATGGTGGTAAAGGCGAAGAAGAACAGCGCAATGGCAACAAAGTAATTACCAAAGCCCGGCATCATACTTTCCATCGCCGTCTGAACATAGCCAGGACCTGCGGCCACGCCTGCAATCCCCGTATAGAGTGCAGCGCCATCGACGCCCTGAACATTATACAGCCCGGTGATCAGCAGCATAAACCCGGTCGCGGAGCAGACAAACAGCGTATCGATATAAACTGAGAAGGCCTGCACCAGCCCCTGTTTCACCGGATGGCTCACCGCTGCCGCAGATGAAGCATGCGGTCCGGTCCCCTGTGCCGCTTCGTTGGAATAGACGCCGCGCTTAACGCCCCACATAATCGCCTGACCCAGAATCGCGCCAAAGCCCGCTTCAAAGCCAAAAGCACTTTTCCAGATCAGCAGAATAACACCAGGAAGCTCGGTAATATTAATCGCGATAATAACGCAAGCCACAATAATATAGCCGAGTGCCATAAACGGAACGACCATACTGCTAAAACTGGCGATCCTTTTCACACCACCGAAAATAATAAAGCTTAACAGTACGGCAAGTAACGCCGCCGTGACATTGGGATCAAGCCCAAAAGCTATCTCCAGGCTGGCGCCAATCGAGTTTGCTTGAACCCCTGGCATTAATAAACCGCAGGAGAAAATGGTGACGACTGCAAATAACCATGCATACCATTTGACCCCTAATCCTTTTTCGATATAAAAGGCAGGACCGCCACGATATTCACCGTTGATTTTTTCTTTATAAACCTGGCCCAACGTAGATTCCACAAACGCTGAGCTGGCACCCAAAAACGCCACCATCCACATCCAGAAAAGTGCGCCCGGTCCACCGAAGGTGATTGCGGTGGCGACACCAGCAATGTTTCCGGTCCCTACTCGCCCTGCCAGCGTCATCGTCAGTGCCTGGAAAGACGATACCCCTGCATCGGTAGGACGCCCCTGGAACATCAAGGTAATCATATGTTTTATATGACGTAACTGCAAAAAACGACTACGTAATGAGAAATAGAGACCGACACCCAGACATAAGAATATTAACGCCGGGCTCCAGATAACACCGTTAATTGCACCAACCAGTTCGTTCATGTATGACCCTCAACGTGATGTTCCAGGGAAACGGTTCCCCATGGGATTTTCTTGTTAGAATGTTGTTTGAATCAGTACGAAACATAGATAATTACCCTCAATACACCAACTTAATTTTTACAACTTAGTAATATTATGTGACAACATTCACGTTTAAATTTGAACGAACAATTAGCGCGATCATGATATTCATGGGTATTTTGTGGATATTATAAATACGCATCACATTTCACCAGGCGTGATAAAAACCCACCGCTGAAATAAATACCGAAATGATGAATTCCGTACGACAGGCGATCTATTAAAAGATAACCAGGCGCGAGTAGAGCACAGGAATAAAAGAAGCTTCCCGGCATGATGCCGGGAAGGGATTACTGAAGAAGGATAAAACGGTAATGTTTTACCTTCAGTCGGAATAGACTTGCAACGTCCGCTGACACAGTGCCGAACGCACGCAATCCTCTTTCGTGAAGCGTACCACCCCAATCATCTCATCTTCCTCAAAACGTGACATCGCGTCGCTCAGCCCGGATTTCACGCCGGATGGCAGGTCACACTGGGTAATGTCGCCGTTAACGATGACCGTCACGTTCTCCCCGAGGCGCGTTAAGAACATCTTCATTTGCGCAGCGGTCACGTTCTGAGCCTCGTCAAGAATGACGACCGCATTTTCAAATGTACGTCCGCGCATATAGGCGAACGGCGCGATTTCCACCTTGCCAATCTCTGGTCGCAGGCAGTACTGCATAAAGGATGCACCCAAACGCTTCACCAGCACGTCATAGACGGGTCTGAAGTACGGGGCAAACTTCTCCGAAATATCGCCGGGCAGGAAGCCGAGATCTTCATCCGCTTGCAGTACCGGACGGGTAACAATAATACGCTCCACGTCCTTATGGATCAGCGCTTCCGCCGCTTTGGCTGCACTGATCCAGGTTTTCCCGCATCCGGCTTCACCGGTTGCAAAGATGAGCTGTTTACTCTCGATAGCATTCAGGTAGTGCGCCTGAGCCTCATTGCGCGCCACAATTGGAGAATGATCACGGCTGTCTCGGGCCATGCCAATTGCTTCTACGCCACTCATCTGCACAAGCGAGGTGACCGATTCTTCTTCACGCTGTTTATGGCTACGTGAGTCCCGTCTCAGCACACGTTTTGCCTCGCGACGAGCTTTGATCACTGCTTTTTGTCTTCCCATGGATAGCACCTTGAGTTGTTGGTATTCATCACACGTGCCAGCGTCGGCACGATTATGCGCACGAACATCAGAGGGTTGGCTTCCTTGTAAGCCATTGCTTGCTTTATCAGATGACGATACAGAACGGCTACGCGCACCAGTCTGCACGTCGGTCGAATCAGATTCTTGAGGAGAGGGGGAGAATTTAGTGGTGAGGAAATCGCTGCCGGAGTCTGAGCCTCCGCGCCGGGTGCTGCGGTTGTTATGTTTACCTTGTCCAGTACAGGACGCAACCATTCGCGATCTCCATAGTGATTCAGCATCACTGCCGGGAACTACCGCTGTCTTATCTTAAGTACATCAGGAGTTATCATAAATGCAACATTTATTTTACCTGATTGCAACTTTTCAGACTGCTCCTGCAGCGGATTCAGTCTTATATAGAAATATTACAGAAATATAACAATATGTTTGTCATAGGAAAAAATAATGTCCCCGCGAACTCTCGCAGGGACAATTATCAGGCTTCAATCAGATCTTGCGCGAGATACGCGTTCCGGTCGCGCACGCCAGGCAGGGCAAAGAAGTAGCCGCCGCCGATGGGTTTTACATACTCTTCCAGCGCTTCGCCGTTTAAGCGCTTCTGCACGGTCAGGAAGCCCTTTTCAAGGTCATGCTGATAGCAGACGAACAGCAGCCCCATATCGAGCTGGCCTGCGTTGGTCACGCCGAGGGAGTAGCTGTAGCCACGACGCATCATCAGGCTGGACTGCGTCTCTTTTGTGCGCGGATTGGCGAGGCGAATATGGCTGTCCAGCGCAATCACATCGCCATTGGGATCGCGGGCATAGTCGGGCACATCATGCTCATGCGTCATACCGAGCGGCGCCCCGCTCTGCTTGTCGCGGCCGAAAATGGTCTGCTGCTCTTTCAGCGGCGTGCGGTCCCAGAACTCCACATGGAACTGGATAATGCGCACCGCCTGGTAGCTGCCGCCGACGGCCCACGCCGGTTCGCCCTGATCCGCCGTCACCCACACCACCTCTTTCATGAGCGCAGCATTGCTGCTGTCCGGGTTGGCCGTGCCGTCCTTAAAGCCCAGCAGGTTAACCGGCGTCTCTTTCCCTTTACTGCGCGCAGCGTGGTCAGAGATAAACCCTTCCCGCTTCCAGCGCACGCTGAGCAGATCCGGCGTGTGCTTGATGATATCGCGCAGGGCGTGGATCACCGTGTCCTGGGTATTGGCGCAAATCTGCAGGAGCAGGTCGCCATGACACAACCCCGCGTCGAGGGAATCGTTTGGAAAACGCGTCATTTTTTGCAGCGCTTTCGGCTTCTGCTTTGTGAGGCCGTAGCGGCCATCAAACAGCGACTCTCCGACCGACACGGTAATGGTCAGGTTATCGGGCGCGATAAACGCCCCGAGAATACCGGAGTCCATTGGCGGCAGGCGCGGATTAGGCGTGTCCGGCGCCGGTCCACCTGCGGTCAGAAACGCAATGCGTGCCGTCAGCAGGCGGAACAGACGTTCCAGATCGGCTTTATCGCTGGCCAGCGAATCAAACGCCACCAGCATCATGGAGGCCTGCTGCGGCGTCAGAATGCCCGACTGATGATCGCCGTAAAAAGGCTGAGTCTCCATGCGGGCATTGGGGGACAGCGTGCCGGGTGCGCTTTGCGGTTTCGCCGCATGCGCCACCGGGCAGCCGCCTGCAAGGGCAAGCGCGCCGCCCAGCGCCCCTACCCCTTTTAACAACCGACGACGGGAAGGTTCTACCTCGTCGAATTTGCCATTCTTGTTCATCGTGCTTAGTCCAGACCCAGTACGCCGCGCAGCAGAGAGAGATCTTCCGCCAGGGCGGTAATCGGGCCTTTCAGCGCATTACGGTCGGCGTCGGTCAGCTTATCGTATGTTTCAAATCCGTCTTTGGTACGGTATTTCGCCAGAATGGTGTCGACTTTTTTGAAGTTGGCATCCACTTTTGCCAGCAGTTCGCTGTTCTCTTTCTGCAGCTGAGGACGCAGCAGATCGACAATTTTCTGCGCACCGTCGACGTTGGCCTGGAAGTCCCAGAGGTCGGTGTGGCTGTAGCGATCTTCTTCACCGCTGATTTTGCTTGCGGCCACTTCTTCAATCAGACCCGCCGCGCCGCCCACCACTTTTGAAGGCGGGAAGGCCAGCTCGCTGATGCGCTTTTGCAGTTCCAGCACGTCGCTGTTCAGCTGTGCGGCGTATTTTTCCATCCCTTTGGTGGTGTTATCGCCAAACACGGCTTTTTCCAGACGGTGGAAGCCGGTGAATTTCGGATCGGCGGCCTTTTGCTCGTAGTCGTCTTCGCGGGCGTCAATGCTGCCATCAAGGTCTGAGAACAGCTCGGCAATCGGCTCGATGCGCTCGTAGTGCTGACGAGCTGGTGCATAAAGGGATTTGGCTTTTTCGATATCACCGGCTTTCACCGCATCGGTAAAGGCTTTCGTACCCGCCACCAGATCTGCCGTCTCTTTGGTAACGTATGCTTTATAAGCGGTAATCGCGTCACCCAGGCTCAGCACTGCAGCGCCTTTCGCCGCATCCGCCGTCGCTTCACCTTTAACGATCAGCTTACCCTTAGGATTGGTCAGCAGACCGCAGGTCATTTCATACTCGCCCGGCTGCAGGTTGGCAGTCATCTTCTGGCTAAAGCCAGGGGCGATATTTTCACGCTCTTCGACGACCAGTACCCCTTTCAGAATTTCCCACTCCAGCGCCTTCTGGCTGTGGTTCTGAATAATGAACTGGGTTTTACCGCTGTTCACCGTGAGGGTCATCGGCTCGCACTGCTTGTCATTGACGGTCACTTTGACCTGAGGAACATCGGCCCCCCAGGCGGAAAATGCGGAAGCGAACAGCGCGGCAATGCCTGCGCATAACGCACTACGACGGAACTGAATTGCCATGACTCTTCCCTTTAAAAGTATGTTGTAACTAAATCAACTATTACGGCGCGACGCGCGTCGCCTGTGTGCCGGTACGCGGCGGCATCGCAAACAACACCAGCGCCGGCACCAGATAAATAAAGTACATCGCCACTTCGCTCACGCTCGGTGTCTCCTGGTAACCGAAGATACCTTCGAGCAGAGTGCCGGTCAGAGAGTGTGTGGAGAGGACATTGCTGAGATCAAACGCCACGTCCTGGAAGTGGTTCCACAGGCCCGCTTCATGAAAGGCGCGGATCGCCCCAGCCGCCAGCCCCGCGGCGACCAGCAGAATAAACAGGCTGGTCCATTTGAAGAACGCCCCCAGGTTAAGGCGAATACCGCCCCAGTAGAGCAGGAAACCCAGCACAACGGCCGTTGCCAGCCCCAGCACTGCCCCCAGCGGCGGCCAGATGCCTACGTCCTGCTGGAAGGCGGCCAGCAGGAAGAAGACCGATTCCAGCCCTTCACGCGCCACCGCAAAAAAGACCATCATGATCAGCGCCCAGCCGTGATGGTTGCCTTTTTGCAGGGCGTTATCCACCGCCTGCTCCAGCTGGACTTTCACATTGCGGGAGACCTTACGCATCCAGAACACCATCCAGGTCAGGATCACCACCGCAATGACGGCGACAATCCCCTCAAACAGCTCTTGCTCTTTCTGCGGGAACTCGCCGGTGGTTTCGTTGATCAGGATACCCAGGCCCAGACAGAGCGCCGCGGCGAGGAACACGCCAATCCACATGACGCCAATCCAGCGTCCGCGCTGGGTTCGCTTCAGATAACTGGCGATAAGGCTGACAATCAGAGCCGCTTCGAGCCCTTCACGTAACATAATGAGAAATGGAACAAACATGCCGACACCTTAAATGTTTATCGCGGTCAACTGATGCAAAGAAAGGTAAATTCTTGTGATAGTGATTATCATTACGTCGAGAAGAAAAACAAGCGAAATGTGGGATGTTTTGATGACGAGTTGTAAACGCGAAGCCTGATAATAGTTGTCAACGTAATCATTACGTTTATAAGTTATAACGAAAATGCCCGTTTACGGTTAATCAGCGCTGTGGCTAAATATCTGCCTCGAAAACCAAGTGAAAATAAACCATGTTTAAGATTATCCATTTCCTGCTGGCGCTGGTGATTATTCTTGCGCTCGCCTGGCTGGTGAGTTTCGACCGCCGAAAAATTCGCATTCGTTATGTTTTACAGCTGATTGTTATTGAAATTGCCCTGGCGTTCTTTTTCCTGCACGCCGAAAGTGGGTTATTCCTGATTAAATACGTTTCCGGCTTCTTTGAATCCCTGCTCAAATTTGCTGGCGAAGGCACCAATTTTGTCTTTGGCGGAATGGGTGAAAAAGGGCTGGCGTTCATTTTCCTTGGCGTGCTTTGCCCGATTATTTTTATTTCCGCATTGATTGGTATTCTCCAGCACTGGCGGATCCTGCCGATTTTTATTCGGGTTATCGGGACGCTGCTGTCAAAACTGAACGGTATGGGCAAGCTGGAATCGTTTAACGCGGTGAGCTCGCTGATCCTCGGCCAGTCGGAAAACTTCATTGCCTACAAAGGCGTGCTGGGGGATCTCTCCTCGCGCCGTCTGTTCACCATGGCTGCGACCGCCATGTCGACCGTTTCCCTGTCGATTGTCGGCGCATATATGACCATGCTTGACGCCAAATTTGTCGTTGCGGCGCTGATCCTGAACATGTTCAGCACCTTCATTATTCTCTCCGTCATTAATCCGGTGCGTCCGGAAGCGGAGCCGGATATCAAGCTGGAAAAACTGCATGAATCCCAGAGCTTCTTCGAAATGCTCGGGGAGTATATTCTGGCCGGTTTTAAGGTAGCGATGATTATTCTGGCGATGCTGATTGGCTTTATCGCGCTTATTAGCGCCGTTAACGCCCTCTTCTCCAGCGTATTCGGCATGAGCTTCCAGCAGATTTTGGGTTATGTGTTTTATCCGCTGGCGTGGCTCATCGGTATTCCGCTGAGTGATGCGCTCAACGCCGGCAGTATTATGGCAACCAAGCTGGTGGCAAATGAATTTGTGGCGATGATTGAGCTGAAAAAAATTGCCCATCAGATGTCACCGCGCGGGTTGGGCATTTTATCCGTCTTCCTGGTGTCGTTCGCTAACTTCGCGTCTATTGGTATCGTCGCAGGCGCCATCAAGGGCCTGAACGAGCGGCAGGGGAACGTGGTTTCGCGGTTTGGTCTGCGCCTGGTGTACGGCGCGACGCTGGTGAGCCTGCTGTCGGCGAGCTTTGCGGGATTAGTGTTGTAAGTTTTGTGCGGTTTGTGCCCGGTGGCGGCTACGCCTTACCGGGCCTACAAAACTATCCCGCCATTTTGCTTAAAACTGCACGCACACCGGCTGATCGACCCGCATCACCGACTCCTGCGCGAAGCGAGATTTATAAATCCCGCGCAACGCTTCGATATTCTTCTCGCTCTGCGCGTCTTTACCGTGGATCAGCATCAACGCTTTGCTCGGCTCGCGCGCCACTTTCCCGTCATTCCCCAGCCACTGGCCACGTGCATCAAACACCGTTAAGCCGTCCCGAAAGCGCGGCGTCACGTCCTGGTCAACAAACTGCTGCCACTCGTTGCCGGTGATCTGCGCTCCGGCCGGACGATTCAGTCCGAAATAAAGCGTGGTTTGCTGCATCTGGTTATCTGCTTTGCAGGTCTCCATTGCCGCGTGTTGCGCGGGTGCGTTGCAGCCTGCGAGCATCAATAATGCCGCCGCCATAAGCCCTGTTTTGATGGTCATTGTTCGCTATCCTCATTGTTATAAGTGCAGCGATATCAACGTAATTTACGCATTTTGGCAAGAAAAAAGCCGGGTCGCGCTAGCGCTTACCCGGCTTACAGGAGGGAATAGGTTTTTTTACTCAGCCTGAAGCTTCGTCGGTGGTGCAGTGTGGTAGTGCGCGTCCGCTTCCGCAAAGCGTTTCTGCATGGAGGCAGACGGTGCTTTACCCAGCAGGCTGAACACCACAATACCGATGCTGCCGAAGATGAAGCCCGGGATGATTTCGTACAGACCCAGCCACGCGAACTGCTTCCAGACGATAACGGTCACCGCTCCGATGATCATCCCCGCCAGCGCGCCGTTGCGGGTCATACGTGACCACAGAACGGAGAACAGAACCACCGGACCAAACGCCGCACCAAAGCCCGCCCACGCATAGCTCACAAGACCCAGAACGCGGTTATCAGGATTGGCCGCCAGCGCGATGGCAATCAGCGCCACTAATAGCACCATAAAGCGCCCGACCCATACCAGCTCTTTCTGGCTCGCACCTTTACGCAGGAAAGCTTTGTAGAGATCTTCGGTAATCGCACTGGAGCAGACCAGCAGCTGGCAGCTCAGAGTCGACATCACCGCCGCCAGAATTGCGGAGAGCAGAATACCGGCAATCCACGGGTTGAACAGAATGCCCGCCAGTTCGATGAACACACGCTCGGCATTCTGGTTTACTGCACCTGCCTGCGCCGGGTTATTGTTGAAGTAAGCGATGCCGAAGAAGCCAACCGCACAGGCACCCGCCAGACAGAGGATCATCCACGTCATACTGATACGACGGGCATGAACAATCGTGTGGTGAGAGTCAGCGGCCATAAAGCGCGCCAGAATGTGCGGCTGACCAAAGTAGCCCAGACCCCAGCCCATCAGAGAGACGATGGCCACGAAGTTCAGCCCTTTCAGCATGTCGACGTTTTCAATGCTCTTCTGCTTGATCACTTCCAGCGATTCACCGAAGCCGCCAACGGTGAAAATCACAATCACCGGGGTCAGGATCAGGGCGAAGATCATCAGGCTCGCCTGCACGGTGTCGGTCCAGCTTACCGCCAGGAATCCGCCCACGAAGGTATAGAGAATGGTCGCCGCGGCACCTGCCCACAGCGCGGTTTCATAGCTCATGCCGAAGGTGCTCTCAAACAGACGCGCGCCCGCCACGATGCCGGAAGCACAGTAGATGGTGAAGAACAGCAGAATCACCACCGCGGAGATAATGCGCAGAATGCGGCTGTTATCTTCAAAACGTCCGGTGAAGTAATCCGGCAGCGTCAGGGCATTGTTGTTCGCTTCGGTATGCACGCGCAGACGGCCTGCTACCAGCTTCCAGTTGATCCACGCCCCAAGGGTCAGGCCGATGGCAATCCAGCTTTCAGAGATACCGGAGATGAAAATCGCGCCCGGTAACCCCATCAGCAGCCAGCCGCTCATATCGGATGCGCCCGCAGACAGCGCGGTCACCATCGGGCCTAAACTGCGGCCGCCGAGAATGTAGTCGTCAAAGTTCTTTGTTGAACGCCATGCCAAAAACCCTATCAGGATCATGCCAAAAATATAAACGAGAAATGTCACCAGCATCGGTGTGCTAATAGCCATTCAAATTCTCCAAAATGTCGAGCGACAACCGTCCGGGTTGCCTTGTTATGTCATCACCGGAACGTAGTGATGTGTGTATGTGTTTCCATTGGGCGCGCTATCCTGCCGTATGCGCATCCCGCTGACAAACGATTTAACACTGCATTTACATCAAATTCATCCCCGGTTTGATACGAGTTTCCTATAGGTTGCACTCGCTCACACTTATACGGGTTGCACCTTTTAAAAGTGTTAAGTACCGCATAAAAACAGGCTTCTCATGCAGAAGCCAGCGCTTTTTTCCAGCTAACCAATCATTAACAATCCATTCATTTTCTGGGTTGCAAACCAGGTCACATTTAACACGGTTGCACAAAGTTGCAACATGGTGGATATTTCATGCCATCTACAAAACGCGATTACAGAACAACAGGAGTTTTGGCATGGGGATGACCACCATGGGGGTTAAGCTGGATGACGCTACCCGCGAACGGATTAAAACCGCAGCGACCCGCATTGACCGCACACCGCACTGGTTAATCAAGCAGGCGATTTTTAACTATCTGGAAAGACTGGAGAGCGACGAAGGCCTGCCAGAACTGCCTGCCCTGCTGGCGGGTGCCGCCAATGAAAGCGAGGATGCACCCGCCGCTGGTGACGAAAGCCACCAGCCGTTCCTCGAATTCGCCGAGCAGATCCTGCCGCAGTCCGTCAGCCGTGCCGCCATTACCGGCGCTTACCGTCGTGCCGAAACCGACGCCGTGCCGATGCTGCTGGAGCAGGCCCGCCTGCCGGAAGCCATTGCCGCTCAGGCGCACAGCCTGGCGTATCAGCTGGCCGACAAGCTGCGCAACCAAAAAACCGCCACCGGCCGCGCCGGGATGGTGCAGGGTCTGCTGCAGGAGTTTTCCCTCTCTTCACAGGAAGGCGTGGCGCTGATGTGTCTGGCGGAAGCGCTGCTGCGTATTCCGGATAAAGCCACCCGCGACGCGTTGATCCGCGACAAGATCAGCAACGGCAACTGGCATTCGCACATTGGCCGCAGCCCGTCCCTGTTCGTTAACGCCGCCACCTGGGGCCTGCTGTTTACCGGCAAACTGGTATCAACCCATAACGAAGCCAACCTGTCACGCTCTTTGAACCGCATCATCGGTAAGAGCGGCGAGCCGCTGATCCGCAAAGGCGTGGACATGGCGATGCGCCTGATGGGCGAGCAGTTCGTGACCGGCGAAACCATTGCCGAAGCGCTGGCGAACGCCCGCAAGCTGGAAGACAAAGGTTTCCGCTACTCGTATGACATGCTCGGTGAAGCGGCCCTGACTGCCGCCGACGCGCAGGCCTACATGGTCTCTTATCAGCAGGCGATCCACGCCATCGGTAAAGCCTCTAACGGCCGCGGTATTTATGAAGGTCCGGGTATCTCTATCAAACTGTCCGCCCTGCACCCGCGCTACAGCCGCGCGCAGTACGACCGCGTGATGGAGGAGCTTTACCCGCGCCTGAAATCCCTGACCCTGCTGGCGCGCCAGTATGACATCGGCATCAATATCGACGCCGAAGAGGCCGACCGTCTGGAGATCTCCCTCGATCTGCTGGAAAAACTGTGCTTCGAGCCAGAGCTGGCGGGCTGGAACGGCATTGGCTTCGTTATCCAGGCGTACCAGAAACGCTGCCCGTTCGTCATTGATTATCTGATTGACCTGGCAAGCCGCAGCCGTCGCCGCCTGATGATCCGCCTGGTGAAAGGCGCCTACTGGGACAGCGAAATCAAACGCGCCCAGATGGAAGGTCTGGAAGGCTATCCGGTCTATACCCGTAAGGTCTACACCGACGTCTCTTACCTCGCCTGTGCGAAAAAACTGCTCGGCGTGCCGAACCTGATCTACCCGCAGTTTGCTACTCATAACGCCCACACCCTGGCGGCAATCTACAGCCTGGCGGGTCAAAACTATTATCCTGGCCAGTACGAGTTCCAGTGCCTGCACGGCATGGGTGAACCGCTGTACGAGCAGGTGACCGGTAAGGTAGCGGATGGCAAGCTGAACCGCCCATGCCGCATTTATGCGCCGGTAGGTACGCACGAAACGCTGCTGGCGTACCTGGTGCGTCGTCTGCTGGAAAACGGCGCGAATACCTCCTTCGTAAACCGCATCGCCGACACCACGCTGCCGCTCGACGAGCTGGTGGCCGATCCGGTGCAGGCCGTTGAGAAGATGGCGGCCCAGGAAGGTCAGATTGGTCTGCCGCATCCGAAGATTGCCCTGCCGCGCGAGCTGTATGGCGCAGGCCGCGTCAACTCTGCGGGTCTGGACCTGGCGAACGAACATCGTCTGGCGTCCCTCTCCTCTGCCCTGCTCAACAGCGCGCTGCAGAAATGGCAGGCGAAACCGATCCTTGAGCAGTCCGTCGAGGACGGTGAGATGCAGCCGGTTATCAACCCGGCAGAGCCAAAAGATATCGTCGGCTATGTACGCGAAGCCACCGAAGCGGAAGTGGATCAGGCGCTGGACAGTGCGGTCAACAACGCGCCAATCTGGTTTGCCACCCCGCCGCAGGAGCGTGCCGCCATTCTGGAGCGTGCTGCCGTGCTGATGGAAGATCAGATGCAGTCGCTTATCGGCATTCTGGTGCGTGAAGCGGGTAAAACCTTCAGCAACGCTATCGCCGAAGTGCGTGAGGCCGTGGACTTCCTGCACTACTACGCGGGTCAGGTGCGCGATGATTTCGATAACGAAACCCACCGTCCGCTCGGACCGGTCGTGTGTATCAGCCCGTGGAACTTCCCGCTGGCTATTTTTACCGGTCAGATTGCCGCCGCCCTTGCCGCAGGTAACAGCGTGCTGGCCAAACCGGCAGAGCAGACCCCGCTGATTGCCGCGCAGGGCATCAACATTCTTCTGGAAGCCGGCGTACCTGCGGGCGTGGTCCAGCTGCTGCCAGGCCGCGGCGAAACGGTCGGCGCTAAACTGACCTCCGATAACCGCGTACGCGGCGTGATGTTTACCGGCTCGACCGAAGTTGCCTCTCTGCTACAGCGCAACATTGCTACCCGTCTGGATGCGCAGGGTCGTCCTACCCCGCTCATCGCGGAAACCGGCGGCATGAACGCCATGATCGTTGACTCCTCTGCCCTCACCGAACAGGTGGTGGTCGACGTGCTGGCCTCCGCGTTCGACAGCGCCGGTCAACGCTGCTCCGCCCTGCGCGTACTGTGCCTGCAGGATGACGTGGCCGACCACACGCTGAAGATGCTGCGCGGCGCGATGGCCGAATGCCGTATGGGCAACCCGGGGCGTCTCACCACCGACATCGGCCCGGTGATTGACGCGGAAGCTAAAGCCAATATCGAAAACCACATCCAGACCATGCGCGCCAAAGGCCGTCCGGTGTTCCAGGCGGTGCGTGAGAACAGCGAAGATGCCCGCGAGTGGCAGACCGGCACCTTCGTGCCGCCAACGCTGATTGAGCTGGCAAGCTTCGACGAGCTGAAAAAAGAGGTCTTCGGTCCGGTGCTGCACGTGGTGCGTTACAACCGTAACAACCTTAATGAACTGATCGATCAGATCAACGCCTCCGGCTATGGCCTGACGCTAGGCGTACACACCCGTATCGACGAAACCATCGCGCAGGTGACCGGCAGTGCCAAAGTGGGCAACCTGTACGTTAACCGCAACATGGTCGGCGCGGTCGTGGGCGTACAGCCGTTCGGCGGTGAAGGTTTGTCCGGCACCGGTCCGAAAGCGGGCGGTCCGCTTTACCTGTACCGTCTGCTGGCGAACCGTCCAGAGAACGCGCTGGGCGTGACGCTGGCACGTCAGGACGCAGACTATCCGGTCGACGCGCAGCTGAAAACCGTGCTGACGCAGCCGCTTGAAGCGCTGATCGCCTGGGCGGAAAAACGACCTGAACTGCGTGCCATTGCGCAGCAGTACGGCGAGCTGGCGCAGGCTGGCACGCAGCGTCTGCTTCCGGGTCCAACCGGCGAGCGCAACACCTGGACGCTGATGCCGCGCGAGCACGTACTCTGCGTAGCGGATAACGAGCAGGATGCGCTGGTACAGCTGGCTGCCGCGATGGCAACCGGATGTGAAGTGCTGTGGCCGGAAGATGCGCTGCATCGCGACCTGGCAAAACAGCTGCCAAAAGCCGTTTCAGCCCGCATTCGCTTTGCGAAGGCCGATGCGCTGCTGACGCAGCCGTTTGACGCCGTGATTTATCACGGTGATTCCGACCAGCTGCGCGAACTGTGCGAACAGGTGGCGGCCCGCAGCGGGGCGATTGTTTCGGTACAGGGCTTTGCGCGCGGGGAAACCAACCTGCTGCTGGAGCGTCTGTACGTGGAGCGTTCACTCAGCGTCAACACCGCGGCGGCGGGCGGTAACGCCAGCCTGATGACCATCGGTTAATCGTGTAAACTCTCCCCGGTGGCGCTACGCTTACCGGGGCTACTAAGAATCGTAGGCCGGATATGCATAGCGCATCCGGCTTTTTTTTACACGGAGGGGATGATGAAAAGAGTATTTCTCGCAGGTGCCGCACTGCTGTTGAGCACCAGCGCGCTGGCCAACGAGTGCGACAACGCCACCACCCAGCTTGAACTGAACACCTGTAGCGCGCAGCAGTACCAGGCGGCGGATAAGAAGCTCAACGCGACGTATCAGGCCGCTATCAAACGTGCGGCAGCCCCCCAGCGTGACCTGCTAAAAAAAGCGCAGCAGGCGTGGATTACCCTGCGGGATGCAGATTGCACGTTTATCGGTTCGGGTACGGAAGGTGGAAGCATTCAGCCAATGATTGTCAATCAGTGTCTGGCAGAGAAAACCGCGGAGCGAGAAGCGTTTCTGGCCTCGCTGATGCAATGTGAAGAGGGCGATTTAAGCTGCCCTCTCCCGCCGGGAAACTAACGCACGCGGATCCCTTCGATAATCATCCGCTGTACGTTTTCCAGGGTGCTGTGGAAAAACGCTTCATCCTGGAGCGTTTTCCCGGTCACCGCCTCGACCTGGGCCGCAAAGTCAGCGTAATGCTGGGTGGCGGCCCAAATCATAAAGATCAAATGTTGCGGATCGACCGGCGCCAGCTTGCCGCTGGCGACCCAGCCGGCAATAATCGCCGACTTATCGTCCACCAGCTGCTTTAAATCCCCCGTCAGCTCAGCCTGCAACAGCGGCGCGCCCTGCAGCATCTCAAGACAAAACAGGCGCGACGCCTGCGGGTAATCGCGTGACACCTCCAGCTTCAGGCGGATGTACTCTTTGATCGCCACCAGCGGGGCCAGCTCTGCGCGGAACGCTTTCAGGGGCGCCAGCCAGATATCGAGGATCTGCTGCATCACCGCCACATAGAGCGCCTCTTTCGACGGGTAGTAGTAGAGCAGATTGGTTTTGGAAACCCCGGACTGCTCCGCTACCTGCTCCAGCCGCGTGCCGTGAATGCCAAACTGTGAAAACGTCTCCAGCGCCGCGCTGAGAATAGCCTGCTTCTTGGCGCTGACTGCCTGTGACCGTTTACCTGGTGTTTTCACTGCGCCTTGTGTCATTCCCGCTCTCCTTATTCTGCGTTGCCCTCAGCATAGCAAAACCCCCGTCTCGCCACGACATTCTGCACTCCCATCGCGCATGAATGCCTGTTTTCTGTGCAATGTTTTTGACCAGTTAGTCCACTTTTGACCACATCAATACGCCAACCTTCGATTAACACATTAATAACAAAGTCATTTTCAAAACTGGCACTCCCTTTGCAAAAACGCCAGTACCTGCAACGTAGTGAAGAGAGGTTCGTGATGAAAATTGGCGTATTTGTACCTATCGGCAACAACGGCTGGCTTATCTCGACCACTGCCCCGCAATACATGCCGACCTTTGAGCTGAATAAAGCCATCGTGCAAAAAGCGGAGCACTACCATTTCGACTTTGCACTTTCGATGATCAAGCTGCGCGGCTTTGGCGGCAAAACAGAATTCTGGGATCACAACCTGGAGTCCTTCACCCTGATGGCAGGACTGGCCGCTGTCACCTCGCGGATTCAGATCTACGCTACCGCCGCCACGCTCACCCTGCCCCCGGCGATCGTCGCGCGCATGGCCTCCACCATCGACTCGATCTCCGGAGGACGCTTTGGCGTGAACCTGGTGACCGGCTGGCAAAAGCCGGAGTACGAGCAGATGGGGCTCTGGCCGGGTGACGATTACTTCTCGCGTCGCTACGACTACCTGACCGAATACGTGCAGGTCCTGCGCGATCTCTGGGGCACCGGCAAAAGCGATTTCAAAGGTGACTTCTTCACCATGAACGACTGCCGCGTCAGCCCGCAACCGTCGGTGCCGATGAAGGTGATCTGCGCCGGGCAGAGCGACGCGGGGATGGAATTCTCCGCCAAATACGCCGACTTTAACTTCTGCTTCGGGAAAGGCGTTAACACCCCTGCCGCTTTCGCCCCCACCGCGGCGCGCATGAAAGAGGCTGCCGACAAAACCGGGCGCGACGTGGGCTCCTACGTGCTGTTTATGGTGATTGCCGACGAAACCGACGAGGCCGCACGCGCGAAATGGGAATGTTACAAAGACGGTGCCGACGAGGAGGCCCTGAGCTGGCTTACCGAGCAGAGCCAGAAAGATACCCGTTCCGGCGCAGACACCAACGTCCGCCAGATGGCTGACCCCACCTCCGCCGTCAATATCAATATGGGCACGCTGGTTGGATCCTATGCCAGCGTTGCCAGAATGCTCGACGAAGTCGCCGCCGTACCCGGCGCAGAGGGCGTTCTGCTGACCTTCGATGATTTCCTCACCGGTGTGGAAACCTTCGGCGAGCGCATCCAGCCGCTGATGCAATGCCGCGCCCACATTCCTGCCGTCACGAAGGAGGTTGCGTAATGACGACCTTAAACGCTCGCCCGGAAGCCATTACCTTTGCGCCGCAGCAGAGCGCGCTGATCGTGGTGGACATGCAAAACGCCTACGCCAGTAAAGGGGGTTATCTGGATCTGGCGGGGTTCGACGTCTCCGCCACGCAGCCGGTCATTGCGAACATCAACACCGCCGTCAGCGCCGCACGGGAAGCCGGCATGCTCATCGTCTGGTTCCAGAACGGCTGGGACGACCAGTACGTGGAGGCCGGTGGCCCCGGCTCGCCCAACTTCCACAAGTCCAACGCCCTGAAAACGATGCGCAAAAACCCTGAACTGCAGGGCAAGCTGCTGGCAAAAGGCGGCTGGGATTATCAGCTGGTGGACGAGCTGGTCCCGCAGGCAGGTGATATTGTCTTGCCCAAACCGCGCTACAGCGGCTTTTTCAACACCCCGCTCGACAGCCTGCTGCGCAGCCGGGGCATTCGTCACCTGGTCTTTACCGGCATCGCCACCAACGTTTGTGTGGAGTCGACCCTGCGCGACGGCTTTTTCCTTGAGTATTTTGGCGTGGTGCTGGAAGACGCGACCCATCAGGCCGGGCCGGAATTCGCGCAGAAAGCGGCCCTGTTCAATATCGAAACCTTTTTTGGCTGGGTGAGTAACGTCGCAGCGTTCTGCGATGCCCTGAATCCGCCGCTCGCCCGTATCGCCTGAGGAGAACGACGATGCCGAAATCCGTGATTATTCCGCCGGGCACCAGCACACCGATTGCCCCGTTTGTCCCCGGAACGCTCGCCGACGGCGTGGTGTATGTCTCTGGTACGCTGCCGTTTGATAAAGACAACAACGTGGTGTTTATCAACGACCCAAAGGCACAAACCCGCCACGTGCTGGAGACGATCAAAAGCGTGATCGAAACGGCGGGTGGCACGATGGAGGATGTGACCTTCAACAGCATCTTTATCACCGACTGGAAAAACTACGCCGCGATTAACGAGATCTACGCCGAGTTCTTCCCCGGCGATAAGCCGGCCCGGTTCTGTATACAGTGCGGGCTGGTGAAGCCGGACGCGCTGGTTGAAATTGCCACCGTTGCGCACATTGCGAAGTGAGGCGGCCATGAAACTCTCCGTCTCACCGCCCCCGTATGAGGGGGCACCCGTGGTAGTCCTCATTGCCGGTCTCGGCGGCAGCGGCAGCTACTGGCTGCCCCAGCTGGCCGCGCTGGAGCCGGAGTATCAGGTGGTGTGCTATGACCAGCGGGGGACGGGTAATAACCGCGACACACTGCCGGAAGGCTATAGCCTGGCGCAAATGGCGGACGAACTGGCCATAGCGCTGGCCGAAGCCGGAATCACCCGCTACTGCGTGGTCGGTCATGCGCTGGGCGCGCTGATCGGGCTACAGCTGGCCCTCGACAGACCTGATGCGCTCACCGCGCTGGTGTGCGTCAACGGCTGGCTAACCCTCAACGCCCATACCCGACGCTGTTTTCAGATCCGCGAGCGTTTGCTGCATTCCGGCGGCGCGCAGGCGTGGGTAGAGGCGCAGCCGCTGTTTCTCTACCCGGCAGACTGGATGGCTGCTCGTGCGCCCCGCCTGGAGGCCGAAGAAGCGCTGGCGCTGGCCCATTTCCAGGGCAAAAGCAACCTGCTGCACAGGCTCAGCGCCCTGAAGAAAGCGGATTTCAGCCGCCACGCCGCGCGTATTCATTGTCCGGTACACCTCATCTGTTCCGCCGACGACATGCTGGTACCCTCAGTCTGCTCGACTGAGCTACAGGCGGCTCTCCCACGCAGCCACAGCGTGGTCATGCGCCAGGGCGGGCATGCCTGCAACGTCACCGAACCGAACGCCTTTAACACCCTGCTGCTGAACGGGCTTGCCAGCCTGCTGCACAGTCCTGAACCCGCTTTATAAGGAGCTTTAATGAGCGAAGCCATTAATCCTGCGGCGCGCGAAACGCTATTCACCGGCGCCCGTACCCACAACGGCTGGCAGAATCTGCCCGTCAGCGACGAGACGCTGCGCGAAATCTACGACCTGATGAAATGGGGCCCAACCTCCGCCAACTGCTCCCCGGCGCGAATCGTGTTTGTGCGCAGCGCAGAGGGAAAAGAGAAGCTGCGCCTGGCGCTCTCCAGCGGCAATCTGGAAAAAACGCTCACCGCGCCGGTCACGGCGATTGTTGCCTGGGACAGCGAGTTTTATGAGCGCCTGCCGGAACTGTTCCCGCACGGCGATGCCAGAAGCTGGTTTACCACCAGCCCGGCGCTCGCCGAAGAGACGGCATTTCGCAACAGCTCAATGCAGGCTGCTTACCTGATTTTCGCCTGTCGCGCCCTCGGGCTGGACACCGGCCCGATGTCAGGCTTTGACCGACAAAAGGTCGACGAGGCCTTTTTCACCGGCACGCTGCTTAAAAGCAATCTGCTGATCAACATTGGCTATGGTGATACGAACAAACTTTACGGACGCCTGCCGCGTCTGGCGTTCGAAGATGCCTGCGGGCTGGCGTAAGGAGCAATCATGACGACACCGGATAAACAAACCTTTCGCGACGCCATGGCCTGCGTCGGCGCGGCAGTCAACATCATCACCACCGACGGCCCGGCGGGAATGGCGGGATTCACTGCCAGCGCGGTGTGCAGCGTCACGGATTCGCCTCCCACCCTGCTGGTATGCCTGAACCGCGGCGCGTCCGTCTGGCCGACGTTTAGCGAAAACCGCACGCTGTGCGTGAACACCCTGAGCGCCGGACAAGAGCCGCTATCCAACCTGTTTGGCGGCAAAACGCCAATGGAGACGCGCTTTGCCGCCGCCCGCTGGCAAACGGGCGATACGGGGTGTCCGCGTCTGGAGGATGCGCTGGCCTCGTTTGACTGCCGCATCAGCCAGGTGGTGAGCGTCGGTACCCACGACATTCTGTTTTGCGACATTGTTTCGATTGTTCGCAACCCCGCGCCGCAAGGGCTGGTGTGGTTTGACCGCGGCTACCACGCGCTTATGCGACCCGCCTGCTAAGGCGCTTTAAGGAGACAGACCATGTTCGGATTTCCCCACTGGCAGTTGAAATCGACCTCCACAGAAGCAGGCGTGGTCGCGCCGGATGAACGACTCCCGCTCGGACAAACGATGGTGATGGGCGTCCAGCATGCAGTCGCGATGTTTGGTGCGACCGTACTCATGCCGATGCTAATGGGGCTTGATCCCAACCTGTCGATTCTGATGTCGGGTATCGGCACCCTGCTGTTCTTTTTTGTCACCGGTGGGCGCGTGCCCAGCTATCTGGGCTCCAGCGCCGCGTTTGTCGGGGTGGTTATCGCCACAACCGGATTTAACGGCCAGGGGATCAACCCTAACCTGAGCGTGGCGCTCGGCGGCATCATCGCCTGCGGCCTGGTCTATACCCTGATTGGTCTGGTGGTGATGAAGATCGGCACGCGCTGGATCGAACGCATGATGCCTCCCGTGGTGACCGGTGCCGTCGTCATGGCGATTGGCCTGAACCTGGCGCCGATCGCGGTGAAAAGCGTCTCCGGCTCGCCGTTTGAAAGCTGGATGGCGGTGATCACCGTGCTGTGTATCGGCCTGGTGGCGGTGTTTACGCGCGGGATGATCCAGCGTCTGCTGATTCTGGTCGGGCTGATTGTCGCCTGTCTGGTTTACGCTCTGCTGGCGAACGTTTTCGGTCTCGGCAAGCCGGTCGATTTTACCCTGCTCCATCAGGCTGCCTGGTTTGGCCTGCCGCAGGTCACTTCCCCCACCTTTAACACCCAGGCAATGATGCTTATCGCACCGGTGGCGGTGATCCTGGTGGCGGAGAACTTAGGTCACCTGAAGGCGGTCGCGGGAATGACCGGCCGCAGTATGGACCCGTACATGGGCCGGGCATTTGTCGGTGACGGTCTGGCAACCATGATCTCAGGCTCCGTGGGCGGCAGCGGCGTCACCACCTATGCCGAAAATATCGGCGTGATGGCGGTGACCAAAGTCTACTCGACGCTGGTCTTCGTCGCGGCAGCGACGATGGCGATACTGCTTGGTTTCTCTCCGAAGTTCGGCGCGCTGATCCACACCATTCCGTCGCCGGTCATCGGCGGGGCATCGATTGTGGTATTTGGGCTGATCGCCGTGGCTGGCGCGCGAATCTGGGTGCAGCATCGGGTCGATCTGAGCCAGAACAGCAACCTGATTATGGTGGCGGTCACGCTGGTGCTGGGCGCGGGCGATTTCGCGCTAACGCTGGGCGGATTTACGATTGGTGGGATCGGCACGGCGACGTTCGGGGCAATTCTGCTTAACGCCCTGCTGAGCCGCCGGAAAGGGGATGAAGCGCAGGCTGAAGCCATCACCCCCTCAACCTGAAATGAGTGCTGCTTTCTTGCCGGGTGACGCTACGCTTACCCGGCCTACAATGAGCATGTAGGCCCGCGCAAGCGTAGCGCCGCCGGGCAAAACGGGCAGCGTGCACGTTGTTAGCTATCTGCCCCTTGTTCAGCCCCCCGCCCCGGCAATCGCCTTGCGTCGTTTTTTTAGCTTTAACTCGCTCACCAGCACCCCGGCGACAATAAATGCCGCACCGACCAGGGCCAGCAGCGGCAAACGCTCTCCGGCGAGGCGACCAAAAATCCCCGCCCATACCGGTTCGCCGGTGTAGATCACCGTTGCCCGCGTCGGGGAGACGCTGCGCTGCGCCCAGTTCATCGTGACCTGAATAATGGCGCTGAAGATGCCCAGCCCCAACGCGACCACGATCAGACCGGTAGACATCGGCGGCACGGACTCTCCGGCCGGTACCATCGTCGCAAACGCCACCAGCGAGGCCGTGGCGAGCTGGACCACCGTCACGCGCTTGACGTCCACCTTGCCCGCCCAGGCGCTAATCAGAATAATTTCCGCCGCAATGGCAATCGCCCCGACGAGGGTAATGATCTCGCCCGGTCCCAGTGCCAGCAGGTTATTTTCCGGCCCGGCCAGCAAAATCAGGCCGATAAATGCCAGCACGATACCGATGCAGGACATCATCCCCGGCAGCCGTCCCAGGCAAAGCCACTGCAGGAGCGGTACCAGCGGTACATACATGGCGGTGATAAATGCCGATTTGCTGCTGGAGATAGTCTGTAATCCCCATGTCTGCAGGCTGTAGCCCATTGCAATCGCCACCCCGATCGCCACCCCGGCCTTCAGCTCTTTAAGGGTTAATCCGCGCAGGGATTTTAGCGATACGAGCGCCACGGCTATCGCCGCCGTCGCAAAGCGCAGACCAACAAAAAAGAACGGATCGCTCAGCGTTACCGCGTACTGGACGGCCAGAAACGTCCCGCCCCAGAACATGGTGATGAGAATAAGGATGGCTTCCTGCGGTTTTACGGAGAATTTAAAGCGTGAGACAGACATGCGACACCAGCAAATGAGAACAATTCTGTAGTGTGCGTCGCCTTTGGTTACAGTTCAATGTTGCAGAAATAAAAAAACCGCCGGGAACGCCCGGCGGCAGGGTTCAGCCTGGCGCGTTACTTATTGCTGCCGTGGCTGTTTTTACCCCCTTTCTTGCCAGCCTCTGATGCGCGCTGAGGGTCATTTTTGAAGTTGCCCCCGCTATGCTGGCCACCTTTACGACCTGCTTCTGATGCTCTTTCACGGTCTTCAGCGAAATTACCTGAACCACCACGATGGTTTGCCATCTCTAACCTCCAGAGTGTGAAACATTAGACATCATATTGCATTCAGTAAAAGAGGATTCTTTCACCTCGCGGCATGAGGACAGTGCCTTTATCTGTGCCGCGTGAAACTAAGCTTAGTGGACTAAGGCTGTCCGGCAAGCCGCTGGTAATATCCTGCAACAGGATCTCAGTCTTTCGGGTGAGATAACGCGACGGAGATTCATAACTCTTTCTTATCATTTCAAAAAACGGAGGCGAGAAAGTTGTTTCATTTTGCTACAGCACGCTTCCCCAATCATATTGTTATAAATCAAAGAAATGGTGTTCATTTTTGCAGTCTGGCCGTGATGGCATATCTTTAAATGAACGCAGCGATCCGCTGTCAGAAAACACAAACGAGGAGTGATGCAAAATGGCAAAAGTTCTGGTGCTCTATTATTCCATGTATGGACACATTGAAACCATGGCTCACGCAGTCGCAGAAGGTGCAAACAGGGTGGACGGCGTTGAGGTTGTGGTGAAGCGCGTACCGGAAACCATGCAGGCGGAAGCCTTCGCCAAAGCCGGGGGAAAAACACAGAATGCCCCGGTCGCCACGCCTCAGGAGCTGGCAGATTACGATGCGATTATTTTCGGGACGCCAACCCGTTTCGGCAATATGTCCGGCCAGATGCGCACCTTTCTCGATCAGACGGGCGGGCTATGGGCCTCAGGCGCTTTATACGGCAAACTCGCCAGCGTCTTCAGCTCTACCGGCACCGGTGGCGGTCAGGAGCAGACGATTACCTCAACCTGGACTACCCTTGCTCATCATGGGATGGTGATTGTGCCGATTGGCTACGGCGCGCAGGAACTCTTTGATGTTTCTCAGGTACGTGGCGGTACTCCCTACGGTGCAACCACCATTGCCGGCGGCGATGGTTCCCGACAGCCGAGCGACGAAGAGCTCGCCATCGCCCGTTATCAGGGTGAGCATGTCGCGGGCCTCGCCAAAAAACTGAACGGCTAACTCAACAGGAGGACAAGCATGCCAACTCAGGAATCAAAAGCCCACCGCGTGGGTGAATGGGCAAGTTTACGCAATACCTCTCCGGAGATTGCCGAAGCCATTTTTGAAGTCGCGAAATATGACGAGAAACTGGCAGAGCAGATTTGGGAAGAAGGTAGCGACGAAGTGCTGGTTCGCGCCTTCGAAAAGACGGACAAAGACTCGCTCTTCTGGGGCGAACAGACCATCGAGCGTAAAAACGTCTGAACGTTTCCCCCCGCCTTTGCGGGGGGTTATCCTCTATTTTGCCGCGCTGTTCATCACCGCATTAAACTTATCAACCGGGCAGAAGCCGTTAGCATCCACCGGGCAGCCTTTCAGCTCCAGCGTCACACGCTGCGCGGGGGATTCCAGCGACAGCACGCTGGCGTTTCGCAGCTGCTCTGAGCTCTGGTAGACATACTCAATTTTCATCAGTTCCTGGTTAGCGTTTTTGTCATGCCAGCGCTGGAAGACTATTTTGCCGCCAATTGGCGTGCGCTCGTGCTGATCGTGGAGTTGATACGGTTTGAAATCCAGTGCGGTTAGCAGCGACGCAATGTTCGAATCATGCCCTACCAGCAGGGTGATTTTAGGCGCTTTCGCCTGATCGGTGACCAGCGCGTTATCAATATATTTCACCAGCGGTTTGGCGACGTTTTGCGCCACCTCGGTGGAGGTAAACAGCGAGTCCTGATAGCCGTTTTTGAGCTTCGACAGCACACGCCACTGCTGGTCAGTCTTGATCTCACCCCAGGCCACCTGGTCAGCCGGGAAACCTTCGTAATATTGCAGCGTGAACGCATCCACCAGCGAGTTACCCACTTTCAGCGGACCGGACACGCCTGGCTCTTTTTCATAGTCGGCACTGAACGTATCTTTCGCGTCCGCCAGCGAGCAGACTTTTTTCTCTTTGCAGGACGGCGAATCGGCGTAGTTCGTCATCTGCTCCAGCAGCTTATAGCTTTCTGAAAGCTGCATTTTCTGCCGCTCGGTCTCCATCGCCTTCAGCGCTTTTTCGCGGAACTCAGGCGAGTTATCGGTAATGACCGGATTAAAGGTGGGATCCATCGTGCCCATTTTTTCCTGATGATGCACAGGCACATCGCACCCCGGGAACGCGCCGGTAATGAAGAATTGCGCGGTCGCAACGGTACGCTGCAGGCTATTGGCATATGCATAAACGGTGTCCGCTGGCGGGCACTCTCCAGTCTTTATCATCCCCTGCTGCGCCAGCCACTCGCGCATGTAATGACCCATATAGACCTCCAGCACGCCGCCTTTGGTGGTGAGCTGACCACCCGGTACCTCCCACTCTGGCCACTGTTTCGGCGTGGACTGCTCCAGCACGCTGCCGTTGTTGGCGAGCGGTGCGCGCAGGTTATGGCGACTCATGATTAAAACTTGCTCCAGCTGATACCCTTCCGGCGTCTCTTGTGCCTGCACGCCAAACGTTGCTGAAATGGAACCGGCGACTGCCAGCGCGAGTAGTGCTTTTCTCATCCCTAATTCCTCACTCGTTTTAAAATGTCGCATTCAGTGTGACAGATTCGTGACAATTTTCCGGGAAGCATTTCTCAATCTGATGAATACCTTACTCGCCGATTCAGACGCTGATGCCAGCGACGATGCCAACATACAGCGCCGCCCACGCGCAGGCAGAAAGCAGGCTGACGGCATAGACCTTCACGGCGCTTAGCCTGAGCATCCCCGCTGCCAGCGGCACGATATAACGCAATACCGCCAGAAAGCGCGACGTAAACAGCGCAATTTCACCGTTCTTTTGCAGCTGATGCTGCACTCTCAAAAACCTGTCGGCATGCTTAGACGTGAAACGCGTGACCAGCCGGGTGTGTCCCATCAGCTGGCCAACATGGTAATTTAGCACCGACCCCACCGTTGCCCCCATTACCACGGCAAGCCATGCGAGCCCAGGATGCATGCTCCCCTGGCTGACGCCGATGCCCGCCAGCAGCATCACCGAGGCGGGTGGCAGCACGGAGGAGATCAGTACCGTCGATTTACCCAGCGCCATCACGAATAACAACGCAAACAGATGTGCCGGATAGAGCGCAAAATGAGTAAGCAGATGATCAAACCACGCCATTTACCCCATCCTCGTGATGATTTAATCTTTTATTTAAAATGAATAACCTTAAATAAACCCTCAACATCGTATTAATAAAATTCTTCTAAACCGTTCTTAAACATTATTTAAAATCCTGAGCGGTAAAATTAAATATGCGTATTATCCCTCACGTTTTACAACGATCTCGTTATGGCGAGGCTCCTGTACAAATACACGTTATCGCTCTGGTGGGTTCGAGAGAACCAACACAGGGTAAAACAGGCACTGTCGAATCAAGGCTTTGTCAGTATAACTTCCCTTGCGGGATACGGTGTACAGTGCTGAACCCAGGACGTGGGGATCTCCTCTTCGACATGCCCTGTCTTGCTCGCCCCTGAGAGATATTTTTATTCAAAGGGAATTCACTATGTCTTACGCTATTCACAATCAAAACCCGGCATTCAATGACAGCGCCATCGCGCAATATATGAATACCGATTTTATCGTCCTTGATATTGCATTATGCGTGGCGCTGGCGCGCGAGCAATTCTTCGCAAAATTAAAAGCCGACGATATTCCATCGCATATTTTTATTGAAGACAATGGCCGCCTGGCGGGCATGATTGCGGTGCGTAAATTGCTGCAAACCGCCGATACGCTACAGCCGGTGAAATCGCTGATGATCTCGCAGTTTTTACAGGTCAAACCGGAGGATGAACGTGCCAATGTTGCCGGCCAGCTGGCGCACGGCGGCGCGGACGTGGTGCCGGTGGTCACCCACGGCAAGCTCGTCGGCTGCCTGACCGAGCGCGAAATCGCCCATCTGCTGGAAGATGACGTCACCGAAGACGCTCAGCTTCAGGGGGCGACGCTGCCGCTGGAGAAGCCCTATCTGGAAACCAGCGCCTTCAGCTTGTGGAAGAAACGCTCCGTCTGGCTCCTGCTGCTGTTTGTCGCGGAAGCCTACACCAGTTCGGTGATCCAGCACTTTGAAGAGGCGCTGGAGTCTGCCATTGCGCTGGCGTTCTTTATTCCGCTGCTGATCGGCACGGGCGGCAACAGCGGAACGCAGATCACCTCCACGCTGGTGCGCGCCATGGCGCTGGGAGAGGTGCATCTTCGCGACGTCGGGCGCGTGCTGCGAAAAGAGATGACCACTTCGCTGATGATTGCCGTGACGCTCGGGATTGCCGGGTGTATCCGCGCGTGGATGATGGGGATTGGGCTGGAAATCACGCTTATCGTCAGCCTGACGCTGGTGTGCATAACGCTGTGGAGCGCGATTGTATCGTCCGTGATTCCGATGGTGCTCAAACGCTGCGGCATTGACCCGGCGGTCGTCTCCGCGCCGTTTATCGCGACGCTTATCGACGGTACCGGGCTGATTATCTACTTCAAGATCGCGCAATATACGCTGGGGCTGGAGTAACACGGTCCGCCAGCTGGATCACCGCTCGCGAAAACGCCTCAATCGCCAGCGCGACATCCTCAGCCATCACCGACTCTGCCGGGTGGTGGCTGACGCCCCCCTTGCAGCGCACAAACAGCATCCCTACCGGCCAGCGTTCCGCGATGGCAATCGCATCATGGCCCGCGCCGCTGGGCAGCGACAGTGAACGCCCCTGCACCGATTCGACGGCCTCCCCTAACACGTTTTGCAGGTGGATATCGCACGGCGTGGCGGCGATGCGGTAAAACTCCTCGGCGCTGAACTGCAGTCCGCGTCGCGACGCGATTGCCTGCGCATTTTCCAGCAATTCGGCCAGCAACCGATCCAGCGGCGCATCCTGCGGACCGCGGATATCCAGCGAGAGATGCACCTCACCGGGGATCACGTTTACCGCACCGGGCAGGCAGCGCAGCTCCCCGACCGTCGCCACCCGATTACCGCCCTGCTGCCGGGTGGTATTTTCGATGAGAACCATCCATTCGGCAGCGGCGGCCAGCGCGTCCTTACGATGGTTCATCGGCACGGTTCCCGCGTGCCCGGCTTCGCCGGTGAAACGGCAATTCAGGCGACGCGCGCCGTTGATGGCTTCCACCACGCCGAGCGCGAGACCGTCCTGCTCAAGGCACGGCCCCTGTTCAATGTGCAGCTCCAGGTAGGCGCTGAAATCCTCGGGACGGCGTGCGGCATGCGACACGCGGCCGGGATCGAGCCCCACCTGCACCATTGCCTGCGCCACGCTGATGCCGCTGGCGTCGGTTTTTTCCAGCCAGTCCTGCGGCCAGGTGCCCGTCAGCCCCCGGCTGCCTAACAGCGTAATGCCGAAACGGGTGCCCTCTTCATCGCAAAAACCGACAATCTCAATGGCCTGCGCCAGGTGCAGGCCCTGCTGGTGCAGGCTGTCCACCACTTCAATCGCGGTGAGCACCCCGAGCATACCGTCGTAGCGCCCCGCATTGCGCACGGTATCCAGATGCGAACCGAGCAGCACCGCCTGCGCCCCTTCCTGAGCACCTTCATAGCGTCCACAGATATTGCCCACGCTGTCCTGCCAGACGGTCATCCCCGCCTGGCTCATCCACTGTCCAACCAGCTGGTTGGCCTGCAGATGCTGCGCCGAGAGGTAGACCCGGGTCAGCGCATCCGGCGTTTCGCTGATGGCGGCCAGCGCATCGGCGCGCGCCATCACCCGTTCTGCCGCCGGGCTCATTGCGGCGTCTCGCGGCGATAGTGGTCCCACGCGGCCTGCATGGCGGCCCCCTGCGTGGTGGTGAATTTCAGGTAGTTCAGCACCGACTCCAGCGCGCTCAGGGTGGTCATCACGCAATCCTTACGTGCGTTATAACCCATGGTGCCAATGCGCCACACTTTACCGTGCAGCGGGCCAAACGAGGTGCCGATTTCAATCCCGAAATCCTCCAGCATCAGCTTACGCACCTCGTCGCCGTTGACGCCCTGTGGAATCACCACGCCCAGCACGTTATTCATCTTGTGCTTCAGGTCGCCAAAGGTCTCCAGCCCCATCGCCTGAATGCCCTTCAGGAGCGCATCGCCGTGCAGCTTGTGGCGGGCAATGCCGTTATCAAGCCCTTCCTGCAGGATCAGCCGCGCGCATTCGCGGGCGCCAAACAGCGCGGTGGTGGCTTCGGTATGGTGATTCAGCCGTTCCGGCCCCCAGTAGTCCATCACCATGCCAAGATCGAAGTAGTTGGAGTAGATCATCTCCTCGTCGCCGTCGCGGTGGGCGTCGGTGCGAATGCCCGCCTCAACGCACTTGCGGCGGCGGATCGCCTCCTCCATCCGCATACTCAGGGTGACTGGCGAAGTACCCGATGGCCCACCGAGACACTTCTGCATCCCGGCCGAAACGGCATCCAGCCCCCAGGCGTCGGTCTCCAGCGCGTTGCCGCCGAGGGACGCGGTGGCGTCGGTGTAAAACAGCACGTCGTAGCGGCGGCAGATAGCGCCAAGCTCCGCGAGTGGCTGCAGCATGGTGGTGGAGGTGTCGCCCTGTACGGTGAGCAGCAGGCGAGGACGAATACGCTTAATCGCATCCTCCACCTGGTCCGGGGTGAACACCTCGCCCCACGGCACCTCGATGGTATGTACCTCCGCCCGACAGCGGCGGGCAATTTCGCACAGCAGGTGACCAAAGCGGCCAAAGACCGGAACCAGCACTTTATCCCCCGGGCGAATGGCGGAAACCAGTATCGCTTCAATTCCCGCCCGGGAGGTACCGTCGACCAGCATCGTCCAGCGATTTTCAGTGCGGAATACGCCGCGATAGAGCGCCATCACCTCGTTCATGTAGTGGGTCATGGCCGGATCGTACTGGCCAATCAGCTGGCTCGACATAGCGCGCAGCACGCGCGGGTCGGCGTTGATCGGCCCCGGCCCCATCAGCAGACGCTGCGGCGGGTTAATTTGCGGAAAATGTACAATATCCATGAGTCAGTCCTTATCAGTTGAGGCCGCGCACGGAGGAGATGAACTGCTTCAGTTCCGTGGTCTGTGGGTTGGCGAACAGCGTTTTGCTGTCGCCCTGCTCCCAGACTTTCCCCTGGTGCATAAACACCACGCGGTCGCCCACTTCGCGGGCAAAATTCATTTCGTGCGTCACGAGAATCAGGGTCATCCCCTCGGCGGCCAGCTGCTCCAGTACCTTGAGCACTTCGCCCACCAGCTCCGGGTCAAGCGCGGAGGTGATCTCGTCACAGAGTAAAACTTTAGGCGACATCGCCAGCGCGCGGGCAATCGCCACGCGCTGCTGCTGGCCGCCGGAGAGGCTCGACGGGTAGTAATCCAGACGATCGCCTAAACCCACTTTCTCCAGCATGCGCTGCGCCAGCTCCCGGCATTCGGCAGCACTTTTCTTCAGCACCCGACGCGGGGCGAGCATGACGTTTTCCAGCGCCGTCATGTGCGGGAACAGGTTGAAGCTCTGGAACACCATCCCCACCGAGCGGCTGATTTCACGCGCCTGGGAATCCCGGTCGGTAATGGTCATGCCGCCCAGCTTAATGCTGCCGTCCTGATAGCCCTCCAGGCCGTTGATACAGCGCAGCAGCGTGCTTTTTCCCGATCCGCTGCGCCCGATAATAGAGATCACCTGGCCCATGTCGATATCCAGATCGACGCCCTTGAGCACGTGGTTATTACCGTAGTACTTCTGCACCTGATTAATGGTGATGAGAGGCATTGAATTTCGTCTCCAGATAGCGGCTGTAGCGCGACAGCGGATAACACAGAATGAAGTAGCCCAGCGCCACCAGCGCAAAGACTTTGAACGGCTGATAGGTCACGTTGGTCAGCATGGTCCCGGCCTTGGTCAGCTCGATAAAGCCGATAATCGACGCCAGCGCGGTGCCTTTGATTACCTGCACCGCAAAGCCCACCGTCGGGGCGATGCCGATGCGCAGCGCCTGCGGAGCGACCACGCGAAACAGGGTCTGGCCGAAGGTCAGGCCCAGGCAGCGCGAGGCTTCCCACTGCCCCTTCGGCAGGGCGCGAATGCTGCCGTACCAGATATCGAGCAGAAATGCGCTGGTGTAAAAGGTTAACGCCAGCGAGGCGGCGGTCCACGGCGAGACGTCAATGCCGAACAGCGCCACGCCGAAGAAGGCCAGGAACAGCTGCATCAGCAGCGGGGTGCCCTGAAACAGCTCGATATAGCCGCGGATAATGCGCTTCACCGTGCGCCCGCCCGTCAGGCGCAGCAGCAGGAGCGGCAGCGTTACCACCGCCCCGCCGACAAACGCCACCAGCGACAGCAGCACCGTCCAGCGTCCGGCCAGCAGCAGGTTGCGAACAATGTCCCAGTCGGTAAAGGTGGTCATCATGCCTGCACCCCCAGCCATTTCCGTCCAGCCGCCATCATCAGCTGGCGCAGGGTAATCGACAGCGCTAAGTAAATACCGGTTGTCACCAGATAGACCTCAAAGCTCAAAAACGTTCTGGACTGGATCAGGTTGGCGGCAAAGGTCAGCTCTTCATACGAGACCTGCGACACCACCGACGAGCCGAGCATCACGATGATGCACTGGCTCACCAGTGCCGGATAAATACGTTGCAGCGCGGGCGGCAGCACCACGCGAATAAAGGTCTGCAGGCGGGTCAGCCCCAGCACGCGTCCGGCCTCCCACTGCCCTCTCGGCGTTACCTGAATGCCCGCGCGGATAATCTCAGTGCTGTAGGCGCCAAGGTTAACCACCATCGCCAGCAGCGCCGCTTCCCCCGCCGTCATCTTCAGGCCCAGATTCGGCAGGCCGAAGACGATGAAAAATAGCTGCACCACAAACGGCGTGTTGCGGATAATCTCCACGTAACCGCCCCAGATCCGGCTGTACCACGTTGGGCGTCCGCTGCGGATCGCCGCCCCGAAAATCCCTATCGCCAGCCCGCCGACGGTCGCCATCACCGTCAGCTGGATGGTGACCCACAATCCCGCCAGCAGCGCCGGCCAGTGCGGCCACAGTTCAGAGAAATGAAGTTGCTCAGTCATCGGCTCAGGCGCCAAGGTTTGCCGGCAGCGGGGCCTTCAGCCATTGCTCAGACAGACCGTTCAGCGTGCCGTCCTTAATGCCCTGCTCAATCAGCGCATCCACTTTTGCCTTCAGAGCCGGTTCGTTTTTCTTCAGGCCGATAAAGCACGGTGAATCTTTCAGCATAAAGCTCGGCACCGGGGCCTTATCGGCATTCTGGCGGGAAATCGCCGCCACCACGAGGTTGCCAGTCGCCACGTACTGCACCTGTCCGGAAAGGTATGCAGAGAGCGTGGTGTTATTGTCTTCGTAACGTTTCACGTTGGCATCTTTCGGCGCCAGGCTGGTGAGTACCATGTCCTCCACCGCCCCGCGCGTCACGCCGATAGTTTTTCCGCTCAGCCCGGCGGCATCTTTCAGCTCGGCCCCTTTCGGGCCAAACACGCCAAGGAAGAACGGCGCGTAGGCGCGGCTAAAATCAATCACCTTCTCGCGCTCCGGGTTTTTCCCGAGGCTGGAGATGACCAGATCCACCTTATCGGTTTGCAGATACGGCACACGGTTGGCGCTGGTCACCGGCACGAGCTGCAGCTTGAGCTTCATCTGTTTCGCCAGATAGCGTGCCATGTCAATGTCGTAGCCCTGCGGCTGCAGGTCGGTCCCCACCGAGCCAAACGGCGGGAAGTCCTGCGGCACGGCAATGCGGAGGGTGCCGCGCTTCTCGATATCCTGAAGCTGGTCAGCCTTTGCAGGCAGTTGTGTGAAGAGGCATGCGGCCCCGGCCAGTGCAATCAACAGTTTTTTCATGGTGCTTCCCCGTAACGTTAACATGAAACAAAAGATTCTTTGAATGTGATTTTGCAACTAATGTGCCAGGTGAGGCGAAACGGGGGATATTCTTATAAAGCCTGATAAAACGCGGACGGAGCGAAAAATTGAGGATGTTCACGCCCCGCCACGTTGCACCATTTCAATGCAAAGCACCAGTCTGACGCCCCATTATCGTTGTTCGAGTTCGTCCAGTTGCTGATAAAGGGAAGCAATCTCGTGAATGCGCGGACGGCCTTTATCGAGACTGTCATGCAGGAAGGCATTCGCCAGCAGGTTGATCAGGCTGTTGACAGAGGAATAGCTGTCATAGGCCGAGACGCTGTCCAGCGGGGCGCAGAGCTGCCAGCTCGCCAGCGGAAACAGGCTGTGCGCCTGCGGCTCGCACATCAGCAGCACCGGAATACCGCTACTCTGAAGCTGCTGCATCAGCGGGCGGATAATGCGCGGACGGCGGCGAAAGGCCATCATCACCACCAGATCGTCAGGGGTTAAATCCACCAGTTCTTCGCTCAGGCTCTGGCCTGGCTGAGGGAGCACCAGCACCTGACCCCGCGCCTGCAGCAGCTGCTGGCGCAGGTGGAGCGCCGCGGGATAGGCGTTACGCATGCCAATAATGACAATGCGCCGCGCCTTCACCATGCAGGCCATGGCGTCGGCAAACTGCTGAGCATCGAGAGCATTGACCCACTGGGTCAGGTTCGCCATCTCCTGCTTATAATGGCGCGCCAGTAGCGTGTTGCCCTGCACCGCGTCGCGGTTATCGGTAAGCGGCATCCCGCTCTGACGCAGGGTGCGCAGCTCGTCACGCATCTCTTTATACTTCTCATAGCCCAGACGCTTGAACAGACGGCTCACCGTGGCTTTCGATACCCCGCTCAGCTGCGCCAGCTCGGCACTGTTATAGCTAATAAGGTCGTCAAAATGATCGAAAATAAAATCCGCCACCCGCTGCTCCTGCGGCGACAGTGACGGGTATTGCGCTTTCAGTCGTTCATCAAGCTGTTCCATAACGCCTCTGTAACGTTTGTTTCATCTCATACTCACTATTCATTAAGCATGCCACCTTCTGCGGCAACTGGCATGAAACTTTTTATTCAGAACTGGAACAGCTTTTGCAGCACCTTGTGACTTTCAGGGTTATGAGGACGCTTCATGCAAAGTAATGTCTCCACACACGGGATGGCTGTTGCCCCCCACCACCTTGCCAGCCAGAGTGCGCTGGCCGTCCTGCGCGAAGGCGGCAGCGCGATAGAAGCCATGGTCGCGGCGGCGGCCACCATTGCCGTAGTTTACCCGCACATGAACGGGCTGGGTGGCGATGGCTTCTGGCTTATCGTGCCGCCGGAAGGGGATCCGATCGCCATTGATGCCAGCGGTGCGGCGGGATCGCGCGCGACGCTCGCGGCCTACGACGGGCTCCCGCATATCCCCCATCGCGGCCCTCAGGCGGCGTTGACCGTTGCCGGCACGGTGAGCGGCTGGGACGAGGCGCTGAAGGTCTCGCGCGAGATGACGGGCAAGGCGCTGCCGCTGTCCCGCCTGCTGGCCGACGCCATTGAGTACGCGCAAAACGGTACCCCGGTCACGGCGTCACAGGCGCATGCCACCGCCAGTAAATTTGACGAGCTAAAGGACGTTCCCGGCTTTGCCGAAACCTGGCTGGTGGACGGCAAGCCACCGCCGGTCGGGAGCCGTTTTTACCAGCCCGCCATGGCCACGACCCTTTCGCGCCTGGTGGAAGACGGTCTGGACAGTTTTTATCGCGGCCCGCTGGCGGAGGTGCTGGCGCAGGGTATGGAGACGCTGGGCCTGCCGGTCACGCTGGCCGATCTACACGCCCACGTCGCCCGGCGCACCACGCCGCTGAAGTTGCAGCATCAGCAGGGAGAAATTTATAACCACGCCCCGCCGACGCAGGGGCTGGTGTCGCTGGCGATACTCGGCATCACAGACCGCCTGAATATGGCGGAGGCTGACGATGCGGGAACGATTCACCGTATTGTTGAAGCCACCAAGCTGGCCTTTGGCCTGCGCGATGCGCACATTACCGATCCGCGCGAGCTGAAAACGGATATTCAGGCACTGCTGGCACCCACCGCCCTTCAGGCGCTTGCCGACAGGGTTGACGACAGCCGTGCCGCATCGTGGGGCACCGGCAAAGGTCCCGGCGATACGGTGTGGATGGGCGTGATGGATAACAGCGGGCTTGCCGTGTCGTTTATCCAGAGTATTTATCACGAATTTGGCAGCGGCGTGGTACTGCCCGATACCGGCATCGTCTGGCAGAACCGGGGCGCATCGTTCAGTCTCGACCCCAGTCATCTTCTGGCCCTCGCGCCGGGCAAACAGCCTTTCCACACCCTGAACCCGGCGGCGGCGCGCCTCAAGGACGGGCGCGTGATGGTCTATGGCTCGATGGGCGGCGACGGACAGCCGCAAACCCAGGCCACGCTGTTTACCCGCTATGTGGTCCAGGGTGCGCCCCTGCAGGAGAGCATCGCTCGCCCGCGCTGGCTGCTGGGGCGTACCTGGGGACAAACGTCGGACACGTTAAAACTGGAAGGACGCTTTTCGGGTGAGACCGTGTCACAGCTCAGGGCGCGTGGACACGACGTGGAGATCTTCCCGGACTTCAGTGAAGCCATGGGCCACGCGGGGGCGATTGTGCGCCACCCCAACGGGCTGTTTGAAGGGGCGTTTGATCCGCGCAGCAACGGCGCGGCCGCCGGATTTTGAGGAGAGAATAATGACGACACAACAACCCGACTGGCAAGCCTATCTCGCGCAAATGGAGACCGTTCTTGGCGTGACGCTGGATGATGCCCGCCGCGCCGAGCTACAGGTACAGTTCAGCCGCATTGCCAGCATGGCCGCTCCATTGATGGCGCTGCCGCTCGATGACCGTCTGGAGATCGCAGGAGTGTATAAAGCATGACGCTACACGAGATGAGTATCAGCGCAATCCAGCAGGCGCTGAGTGCGGGCGAGCTGAGCGCCCATGAGATTGCCCGTCAGACGCTGGAGGCGATAGCGCGCGTGAACCCGCAGATCAACGCCTGGACCGCCGTGACGGAAGCGCGCATGCTCGCCGAGGCCGCGAATATCGACACCCTGCGCCGCGAAAAGCGCCCCCTGCCACCGCTGGCCGGCGTGCCCTATGCGGTGAAAAACCTGTTTGACGTTGCCGGGCATACTACCCTCGCCGGGGCCGAGCTGTTCAGCCAGCGCCCTGCCGCGGCCACTGACAGTTTTGCCGTACGTCAGCTACGTAGCGCGGGCGGGTTACTGACCGGGATGGTGAATATGGATGCCTACGCCTACGGCTTTACCACCGAAAACAGCCACTACGGCGCGACGCATAACCCGCACGACCTGACGCGCATCGCGGGCGGTTCGTCCGGCGGTTCAGCCGCCGCCGTGGCCGCCGGGCTGGTGCATTTTTCGCTCGGCACCGACACCAACGGCTCCATTCGCGTTCCGGCATCCCTGTGCGGGATTTATGGCCTGAAACCCACCTTTGGCCGCCTGTCGCGATCCGGTAGCCATCCGTTTGTCGCGAGTCTGGATCATATCGGGCCCTTTGCGCGCCGCGTGTGCGATCTGGCGTCGGTGTACGACGCGCTGCAGGGGCGCGATACCCGCGACGGTTTTCAGGCAGAACGCTCGCGCGAGGAGACGCGTCCCCTGCTCGAACGAGGTCTGGACGGCCTGCGCTGTGCGGTGCTTGGCGGCTACTTCACCACCTGGTGCGACACGGAGGCCCGGGACGCCGTGGCGCGGGTGGCGAAGTCCCTCGACGTGCAGGAGGAGCTGCAGTTCCCCGACGCCGGGCTGGCGCGCTCCGCGGCGTTTATCACCAGCGCCTCGGAAGGGGGTAACCAGTACCTGCCCGCGCTTCGCCGCGAGCCTGAGCGTTTTGAACCCCATTCCCGCGAACGGCTTCTGGCAGGCGCGATGATCCCTTCCGCCTGGTATATTCAGGCCCAGCGGTTTCGCGCTCAGGCGCGTCAGGCGTTCAACGCCTTGTTTGAACAAGCCGATGTCCTGATCGCCCCCGCCACGCCGCGTAGCGCCACGCGGATCGGTGAGCAAACCATGGAGATTAACGGTCAGCCGCTGCCCATTCGCGCCAGCATGGGCATGCTCACTCAACCGATTTCGTTCCTGGGTTTGCCGGTGACCACCGTTCCGCTACGCACCGCCCGGGGTATGCCGATTGGCCTGCAGCTGATTGCCGCGCCGTTTAACGAGCAGGCCTGCCTGCGCGTCGCGCGCGTGCTGGAAGAGAGTGGCATCACCGATGCCCGCCCGGCGGAGGTGGTCGCATGATGAATCACGATGACATTAACCTGCCGTGGGTGCTAGCCGAAGTGACGGCGGCGTTTTACCGCTATGAAGATGCGCTGGTGAGCAACAACATTGCCGTGCTGGATGAACTGTTCTGGCACGACAAAAATACGGTGCGTCTGGGGGCAGGTGAAAACCTGTACGGCATTGATGAAATCCGCGCCTTTCGTGCGGCGCGCCCGTCAGCCGGGCTGGCGCGAACGTTGCGTCACACCGTCATCACCACCTTCGGGGAGAATTATGCCGTGTGCAGCACCGAGTTTACCCGTGAAGGCAGCGAACGCATCGGCCGCCAGCAGCAAACATGGGTGCGGTTTGCCTGTGGGTGGCGGATCGTGGCGGCGCAGGTGAGTTTGATGTCGTAGTCGTAGGCCGGGTAAGGCGCAGCCGCCACCCGGCAAAACATCGCACAATTATTTCAGAAACGGATGCACCTCCCGCCAGTGGTCGGCAATCTGCTGGCGGGTACAGACCCACACCTGCTCATGCTGCTGCACGTAATCCAGGAACCGCTGTAGCGCGCGAAAACGCCCCGGCCGCCCCAGCAGGCGGCAGTGCATGCCGATAGACATCATTTTCGGCGCGCGTTCCCCCTCCTCGTACAGCACGTCAAAACTGTCCTTCAGATACGTATAAAACTGCTCGGCGGTGTTAAACCCCTGCGCGGTGGCAAAGCGCATATCGTTAGCATCCAGCGTATAGGGCACAATCAGGTGCGGTTTACGGGTCCCGTCGCTACAGGCCACTTCCGTCCAGAAGGGTAAGTCATCGCCATAGTAGTCGCTGTCGTAGTCGAAGCCGCCATGCTCCACGACCAGCTGGCGCGTGTTGGGGCTATCGCGCCCGGTGTACCAGCCTGTGGGCGGTTTGCCAAACAGATCGGTCAGCACGTGCACCGCTTTATGCAGATGCTCACGCTCCTGGGCGATGCCCATATGCTGATAGTGGATCCAGCGCCAGCCGTGGCTGACCACGTCATAATCTGCCGTTTTAATCGCTTCGACGATTTCCGGATGACGCGCCAGCGCCATCGCTACGCCAAAGACCGTCAGCGGCAGACCGCGTTTTTGAAATTCAGTGTGGATGCGCCAGAACCCGGCGCGGCTGCCGTATTCGTAGAGCGAGTCCATCGACATGTGCCTGTCCGGGTAGCTTGCGGCACCGATGATGTCCGACAGGAACTGCTCGGATCCGGCATCGCCGTGCAGAACGTGGTTTTCCGCTCCTTCCTCGTAATTGAGTACAAACTGCACGGCGATGCGCGCCTGATTCGGCCACCGCGCGTGCGGTGGGTTGCCTGCGTAACCGCGCAGATCGCGCGGGTAATCCTGTTCAAAAGTCCCCATTGCCACCCCCAAAAATTAAAATGGATTCAGTGCCTGAAATTGTCCGCTTAACGCTTTATTTTCCGGGAAGGCCAGATCCCCGTGCTTGCTGGTCGACAGCCCCAGCGCCACCAGCGACTCCACCATCTTCACCGCCGCGCTGACGCCGTCGATAACCGGCACGCGCAGTTCGCGCGTCAGCTCCTGCGCCAGCGTCGCCATGCCGCCGCAGCCCAGCACGATGGCCCCGCAGCCATCCTCTTTCAGCGCCTGTATACAGCGCGCGCGCACCTTTTCCTGCGCCAGGCCGCTGCCGTCTTCCAGCGCCAGCACCGGGAGATCGATGGCATGCAGCGCCGCGCAGTGGTCCTGAAAGCCATACTGATGCAGCAGATGGCGGGCGATAATCAACGTGCGCGGCAGCGTGGTGACCACCGAAAAGCGCGTCGCCACCAGCGTCGCCATATGCATGGCGGCTTCAGCAATCCCTACCACCGGACCCTGGGCCAGCTCGCGCGCCGCCAGCAGACCCGGGTCGCCAAAGCAGGCAATAACGTGACCATCCACGCCCTGCTGTCTGCCGAGTTTGACCTGTTCGAGAACGCCCACGGCAGCAATGGCCTCGTCAAAGTGGCCTTCGATGGACGGCACGCCTGCGGTCGGGCAGACCGCGAGGATTTCCGTTCCCGGTGCAGCCACCGCACGGGCTGCCGCACCGATGGTTTCCGTCATGGCGAGGCTGGTGTTGGGGTTGATCACTTGTATACAGACAGACGACATTACGACTCCTTGTGGCCGGCAAACAGCCGGGCAAAATCAGGCAGACACTCGCCCGCCCGCTCGAAGCTGAGGCTGGCGACGATATGTTCAAAATGGTGCATTAAGGCCTCGCTAAGCGGCTGGAGCGCCTTCTGACGCAGCAGATCCACCAGCTGTTCGTGATCGTTGCAGCGACAGCCCTGCCGCCACGGCGCACCCCAGGTGGCAATCACCAGCGATGAACGCTGGCTCAGGCCGGTCACCATCTCCGTCAGCACCTGGTTGCCGGAGATGGCCTGTAGCTGAATGTGAAAATTGGCGGAGTGGCGGATCGCCGCCGGGCCGTCATAGGCCTCGTGCGCCTGCTGCTCCTGACGAATAATGGCCTCCAGTGCTGCCAGATGCAGCGGCTGGCAGTGGGTCAGCACGTCCGGCAGATTAGCGACCTCCAGCAGCGCGCGGGTGCGGAAGATGTGCCGCGCCTCTTCTACCGTCGGGCTGGCGACGTGTGCACCACGTTTGGGCGTTAAGGTGACCATTTGCACAGCGGCGAGTCGTTGCAGCACCTTTCGGATGCCGGTACGGCTCACGCCAAACACCTCGGCCAGCGCCTCTTCCGGCAATTTGCTCCCCGGCAGCAACTGATGTTCGACAATTGCGGTCATCAGCGCCTGAAAGATGGATTCGTCTTTGTCATGCAGGTCTGGCGCGGTCTGCAGGCCATTTACGTTGTTCATTCACCACTCCGTGCTTTACCTTTCGTTATCGAATCGTATACATAAAAATAAAATATTGCATACAAGATTTATTATTTTGGCCTGGATCCTGCAACACCGTTTGCACTCCCACTCAACGGGTTTTCATTCACAGGAGCAGGTTTCATGCCAAACAGTCAAAACGCGCAGCAGGGTACGGCCGCTGATTCCGGTGCGGTTTACAGCCCACGTCTTTGCAATGAGGATCTGGCACCCACGCGTGACCAGAACTGGAGCTGGTACAACATCTTTTCATTCTGGATGTCGGACGTTCACAGCATGGGGGGATATGTGGTCGCCGCGAGCTTCTTTACGCTCGGGCTGGCAAGCTGGCAGGTGTTACTCTGCCTGCTGGTGGGGATTTGTATTGTGCAACTGTGCGCCAACCTGGTCGCAAAACCGAGCCAGATGGCGGGCGTGCCCTATGCCGTGATCAGCCGTCAGGCGTTCGGCGTCTTTGGGGCGAACATTCCGGCGGTGATCCGCGGGCTTATCGCCTTTGCGTGGTATGGCATCCAGACCTACCTGGCCGCCAACGCCCTGATGCTGGTGGCACTGAAGTTCTGGCCGTCGCTCTCTTCACTCACCACCGGCGCGTTCCTCGGCCTGTCACATCTGGGCTGGATCTGCTTCGCCATCATGTGGGTATTGCAGGCGATGGTTTTCTGGCACGGGATGAGCGCCATCAAGCGCTTCATTGATATCGCCGGTCCGGCGGTCTACGTAGTGATGCTGGCCCTTGCGGGCTGGATTGTATACAAGACCGGTTTTGACGGGATCTCCTTTACCCTCGCCAGCAAATCCCTGACCACGGGCGAGCAAACCTGGCAGATGATCACCGCGACCGCGCTGGTGGTCTCCTACTTCTCCGGCCCGCTGCTCAACTTTGGTGACTTCTCCCGCTACGGGAAAAGCATGGGGGAGATCCGCCGCGGTAACCGCTGGGGTCTGCCGTTTAACTTCCTGCTGTTCTCCATCGTCACCGTGGTGATTGTCTCCGGTACCCAGTCGCTGTTTGGCCGCATGATCACCGACCCGATTGAAACCGTCAGCCGTGTGGGTAACGATCTGGCCGTGGCGATTGGTCTGCTGACGATGATCACCGCCACCATCGGGATTAACATTGTGGCGAACTTTGTCTCGCCAGCCTTTGATTTCTCTAACTGCTCGCCGCAGAAGATCAGCTTCCGCACCGGGGGAATGATTGCTGCCGTCGGCTCGATCCTGCTCACCCCGTGGAACCTGTTCAACTCACCGGAGTTAATCCACTACACCCTGGACGTGCTCGGGGCGTTTATCGGCCCGCTGTTCGGCATACTGATTGCTGATTTCTATCTGATTAAACGCGGCAAGGTGTCGGTTGACGACCTGTTCGATGACACGCCAAAGGGCAAATACTGGTATCGCAACGGCTTTAACCCGAAAGCCATCGGCGCGCTGATCCCGTCCGTTGCCGTGGGCCTGGTGATTAGCTTTATCCCGGCCCTGCATGAGGTGGCGAACTTCAGCTGGTTCATCGGCGTCTTCCTCGGCGGCGTGACCTACCGCTGGCTGGCGCGGGAAGATCGCGAGACAGCAGGCGCGACGACGTTCAGCTCCCGCGTGGCAACGCAAAAAGAGTAACCCTTCCCTCCTCCTCTGGCCGCAGCGTAACTGCGGCCCGTTCATTCTGGCACTGTTCTTGCTGCGCTTTCTCACCCCGCTACGCAAACACGAAGGCAGGAACCATGATGGAATACCAGACTGCGATACGCGGTACATTTTTTGACATTGCCCAGGTCTGCGACAGCGCAGACACCATTGCCGAACACGCGCGCTACCTTGAGGACGGGCTGCTGTTTATTCAGAATGGCCACATTCTGGCGCACATGGCGTGGCAGGAGGGCGAGCAGTATCTTGACCCGCACAAAGGCTACACTGACCTGCGCGGCAAGCTGCTGCTGCCCGGTTTTATCGATACCCATGTGCATTATCCGCAAACGGAGATGATCGGCGCCTTTGGCGAGCAGCTGCTGGAGTGGCTGACCACCTATACCTTCCCGGTGGAGAGCCAGTTTGCCGATGAAGCCTACGCGAAAGAGATCGCCGAATTTTTCATTAACCAGCTGGTGAGTAATGGCACCACCACCGCGCTGGTGTTCTGCACGCTGCATCCGGAATCGGTCGAGGCGCTGTTTGCTGAGGCGCTGCGCCTCAACATGCGCCTTATCGCCGGGAAGGTGATGATGGACAGACACGCGCCGGACTACCTGAGCGAGGACGCGAAACAGAGCTATCGGCAGACGCGTGAGCTGATCCAGCGCTGGCATCACCGGGGGCGGCTGGGCTATGCCATTACGCCACGCTTTGCCCCGACGTCATCCCCCGAGTTGCTCGCCGCGGTCAGCCTGCTGAGAGAGGAGTTTCCGGATACCTGGCTGCAAACCCATCTGAGCGAAAACCCAAACGAAGTGGCCTGGGTGAACGACCTCTGGCCGGAGCATGAACGCTATCTGGACGTGTATCACCACTACGGCCTGACCGGGGAGCGCAGCGTGTTTGCCCACGCAATCCACCTGCACCACAGCGAGTGGCAATGCCTGCATGACACCGGTTCGGCGGTGGCGTTTTGCCCCACATCGAACCTGTTTCTCGGTAGCGGGCTGTTTCGCCTGCCCGCCTGCTGGCAGCACAGAGTGCGGATGGGCATCGGCACTGACGTGGGCGCGGGCACCACCTTCAGCATGCTGCGTACCCTGGGGGAAGCGTACAAGGTGGGTCAGCTCCAGAGCTACCGTCTCCGCGCCAGCGAGGCGTTTTACCACGCCACGCTGGGCGGCGCGCACGCCCTCCGGCTTGACGAGAAGATTGGCAACTTCACGCCCGGCAAAGAGGCGGATTTCGTCGTCATCGACCCGGACATAACGCCGCTGCAGCGCCTGCGCAATCGCCGCTGCCAGGACATTTACGAGCAGCTCTTTGTGCTGATGACCCTGGGCGATGAGCGCAACATCAGCGAAACCTGGGTCAACGGCGTGCAGGTGTGGTCAGCTGCCCCGGTAGGTTGACCAGCCACCGGGCGCAATCACAAACGGCAGATGGAAATGCTCGTCTGCCGATTCTCCCGTCACAAACTCAATCTGCGCGCAGGGATAGATCGTCTCGCGGCCTGTGTCGCTAAACCACTTACCGATTTCGGCCACCAGCCGGTAGCGGCCTTTTGCCAGGTTCGGGACGAATTCTGTGATGCGCCCACTGGCGTTCGTGACGCCAGTCGCCATGATCTCCCCGTCCCGCTCAAGATGAACCGTCACGCCCTCGGCGGGTTTCCCCGTTGAAATATCGAGAATATGGGTGCTGAGTGTGCTCATTCGCTTATGACTCCTTCCAGCCGCAGCAGCGTAATTTCCCGCAGCTGTTCCAGCGCGGTCAATACTTCCTGCGTATCGTTGTTTTCCAGCCGCGCGTTCAGCGCCTCTAAGATCTCTTCTCCGCTGCGGCCCTTCGCGCGGATAAGAAAGACCCGTCCGAAACGGGCTTCATAGCGGGCGTTTCCCTCCCGTAACGCCTGCGTCAGGGCAGCATCGCGATCATTCACCGCGCCCTGTTCCTGGCGCGACAGTGCTGCCTCCGCCTGGGAACCCGCTGGCTTTTCCCCGATACGCGGATGGGCGCTCAGGGCTTGCGTTAACGCCGTCTCATCCCAGCGTTGCGTCAGCGCCAGTGCCGTACTGAACACGTCTTCCCGGCGGGAGTAGGGCCGCCCGCGTACCAGGGCTTCAGCCCAGCCGGGGATCGCCACGCAGGGGTGGAGCCGCGCGAGAGCCTCTTTCTCAGGAAGCCGATTAAAGTCGTGCAGTGCGATCATAGTATCTCCTTGATTATCCTCTTTCAGGTCATTGCACAAACCACGCCACTCCTTGCCTGAGCGTGAAACAGTTGATTCCGTATAGCTCAACTGGAAATTTTTGATTCAAAAAAAGGCAAGCTCACCGCGTCTGTGCACCTTAGCAGTGCAAACCTGCCCTTCACAACGCCGTTTTCACCCTGTTGCAGCCTGGTACGCAAATTGCTGAATGGCTTTACACCCTGCAAAAGGAGAGAAGCATGAAAGCAATCGTTATTGGTGCGGGAATTGGCGGCCTGAGCGCCGCTGTTTCGCTGAAGAAAGCGGGCATCGACTGTACCGTGTTTGAAGCCGTCAAAGCGATCAAGCCCGTCGGGGCGGCCATCTCCATCTGGCCTAACGGCGTGAAATGCATGCAGCACCTCGGCATGGGCGACATCATCGAGACGTACGGCGGGCCGATGCGTTTTATGGCCTACAAAGATTACCGGCGCGGCGATACCCTGACCCGCTTTAGCCTCGCGCCGCTGGTCGAGCGCACCGGCGGGCGTCCCTGCCCCGTCTCGCGCGCGGAACTTCAGCGCGAAATGCTGGACTTCTGGGGGCGCGATAACGTGCAGTTTGGCAAGCGCGTCGAACGTGTGCGGGAAGATGACGCGGGCGTGAGCGTCACCTTCACCGATGGCACCGCGGCAACCGGAGATTTTCTGATTGCCGCCGACGGCAGCCACTCAGCGGTTCGTCCGTATGTGCTGGGGTATACGCCGGAGCGCCGCTACGCCGGTTACGTGAACTGGAACGGGCTGGTGAAGATTGATGAAGAGATTGCCCCGGCGCACCAGTGGACCACCTTCGTTGGTGAGGGCAAACGCGTATCGCTGATGCCCGTCTCCGGCGGACGCTTCTACTTCTTCTTTGACGTGCCGCTCCCTGCGGGTCTGGCAGAAGATCGCACCACCCTGCGTGCCGATCTTACGGGCTACTTCCGCGGCTGGGCGCCGCCGGTGCAAAAGCTTATCGCCGCGCTCGATCCTGACACCACTAACCGGATTGAAATCCACGACATCGAACCGTTCGATACCCTGGTGCGCGGCAACGTCGCGCTGCTTGGTGATGCCGGGCACAGCACCACGCCGGATATCGGCCAGGGCGGCTGTGCGGCGATGGAAGATGCCGTGGTGCTGGGCGAATGCCTGCGAGAGAACCATCACATTACGCTCGCGCTGCGACAGTACGAAGCGCTGCGCTGCGACCGGGTGCGTGACCTGGTGCTGAAGGCGCGCAAACGCTGCGACGTCACCCACGGCAAAGACATGACGTTGACGCAGGCCTGGTATCAGGAGCTGAAAGAGGAGACCGGGGAGCGCATCATCAACGGTCTGTGCGAGACCATTCAGGGCGGCCCGTTAGGCTGAACAAGAGGGACAACGATGAAAAGAGAACCGACTCCACCCGCCCACTGTACCTTTGAGCCAGAGGACTGGCTGCGCCTGGCGAAATGCTGGCATCCGGTTGCACGCGCCTGCGACATCGGCCCGGCACCGGTTAAAGCAACCCTGCTGGATGAACAACTGGTCATTTACCGGATTAACGACCAGGTCGTGGTCGCCCGGGATGTCTGTCCGCACCGTGGCGTGCCGCTGACGCTGGGCTTTCACGATGAGCACGGCATTATTTGTCCGTACCACGGCTTACGCTTCGGAGAGGACGGGCGCTGCAACCGTATCCCGTCCAGCCCCGACCAGCCCGTTCCGGCGAAGCTGAACCTGATTAACTACGCTGTGGAGGAGCGCTTTGGCCTGATCTGGACCTGTCTGGCCTTTGACCCGGATAATCCGGTACCGCTGCCCGCCATGCCGCACTGGGATGACGATGGATTCCAGCAGATTAACTGCCCGGCGTTCGAGGTGAATGGCTTCGCCGGTCGCCAGGTGGAAGGATTTCTGGACGTGGCGCACTTTGCCTGGATCCACACCGATACCTTTGCCGATCCCAATAATCAGCTGGTTCCCACCTATCAGCCGCAGGAGACGCCGTTCGGTTTCGTGGCCGATTACTGGAGTTCCGTGAGCAACTATCCCGCCAGTTCAGACGTCCAGGCTCCGGAGGGCTTCCAGTGGCTGCGTCATTTTGAAATGCATCTGCCGTTTACCGCCACGCTGACGATCCATTTCCCGGGGGAATCCCGACTGGTGATTATGAACGCCGCGTCGCCAGTATCATCGCGGGTGACCCGGATGTTCGCCCCTATCGCGCGCAACTTCGATCTGCATATTCCGGTGGAAGATGTGCATGCCTTCAATCTGCGCATTTTTGAAGAAGACCGTCTGATGGTCGAAACCCAGCGCCCGGAAAGCCTGCCGCTGGATCTGACGCTCGAAGCCCATATCCCGGCGGATAAAAGCTCGATTGCCTACCGTCGGGGACTGAAAAAGATGGGATTCGGCGAATTTTTCCTGGTATGACGGAGGCCAATATGTTGAGCGTTATCGTTGATGGGCTGTGCCGTGAGGGGGATAAAAGCCTCGCCGTCAGGCTGGTGGCGGAAAACGGCGCCGCGCTACCGGCGTGGCAGCCCGGCGCGCATATTGATGTGCACCTGCCCTGCGGCCTGGTGCGCCAGTATTCCCTGACCGGAGCCTGTGAGGACGAGGGGTATCTTATCTGCGTGGGGCGCGAAACCGCCTCGCGCGGCGGGTCGCGCTACGTTCACGAGACGCTGCGGCCTGGACAGAAACTCACGATCTCCGCCCCACGCAATCTGTTCCCGCTCGTTCAGGCAGAGCGGGTTTTACTCCTGGCTGCGGGCATTGGCATTACGCCGCTGTTTGCGATGGCCCTGCAGCTGAAGGCGGCCGGAACGCCGTTTACGCTGCATTATTACGTTAAAAATCGCGAAAGCGCGGCGTTTGTTCGGGAACTCTCAAAGTACGGTGAGTGCATCATTCATACCCTCAGCCCCCGCTCAGCGCTGGCAGAACATCTCCCCATACCGGAAGCGGGACTGCATGCCTGGGTGTGCGGACCTGCGGGTTTTATGGAGAAAGTCCGCAATGTGGCAACGACGAAGGGATGGGATAACGCCCACATTCACAGCGAGGCGTTTCAGCCTGCTGCGCCTGCCGCTGGTCATGAAACCGGCGAGATCTTTACCGTTAAACTGGCCTCCACCGGGGAGCGCTGGCCGGTGCCTGCGGATAAAACCATTGCCCAGGTCTTACAGGCAAACGGCGTAGACGTACCGCTGTCCTGTGAAATGGGGATCTGCGGCGCCTGCCTGACGCCAGTGATTGACGGCGTGGTGGATCACCGGGACGGCGTGCAGTCGGAGGCGGAAAAAGGCGCAACAAACCAGCAGGTGGCGCTGTGCTGCTCGCGGAGCCATTCGGGGGAGCTGGTGATTGGGCTGTAAAACGACATCAACATTTTAGCGGGCCTTCTTGCCGGGTGGCGCTGTGCTTACCCGGCCTACAATCCGTAACAATATCAATACATTGCACTATTCATTGTAGGCCCGTGCAAGCGTAGCGCCGCCGGGCGAAACTCACACATCGCTTTTTGCCAGCTCGTAAACGGGATCGCTATCCTGCCACGCGTACTCAATATGGCTGGCCTGCTCGCGCGCCAGGGCATCATCGCCCTGTAATCGCGCCGCCAGGGTAAAGGCGAAATCAAATACGTTACCCAGGCCGCGACCGCTCAGCAGATTGCCGTCTTCCACCACCTCGGCATCGACGTACCTGCCCTCGCTGACTGTTTTCCACAGATCGCCGGAACAGACGTAGCGGCGCCCCTTCAGCAGCCCGTTACCGCCCAGCACACGGGCGGCGGCGGAACAAATCGGGCAGATATATTTGCCCATTTCATCGTGGCGGCGGACGAAGGCGATGACCTCCGCGCTTTTCGCCAGGTTAACGCTGCCCTCCGGGCCGCCCGGTAACACTACGGCGTCAAAGGTGCAATCGAAACTGGCTTTCAGGGTGCTGTCCGCCACCATTGAGATGGCGTGATAGCTCACCACTTCGCGGCTCTCGCCGCAGGCAATCGTCTGCACCGTAATATTCAGGCGACGCAGGATATCGATGGTGACGATCGCTTCCCCCTCTTCAAAACCGGGGGCTAATAGCACGGCTACGCTTTTCATTTTGCTCTCCATGGCTTCAGGGTTACCAGTACGGGTGCCAAATCTGTCGCAGCCGCGCCAGCAGCTCGAGATAGAAATAGTCTCCCCAGCTACAGCACTGATCGACCCCCTTGCCGCTGCCCATATGATAAACCGAGTGTTGCAGCAGCCCTTCGGTCGGATCGTCGTCGTGGGCAAGGTAGTTATCGGTCAGCGACAGCGCAATACGCAGCGCCATCTCTTCGTAATACGCACGGTTTGCGTCGAGCGTCGGCAGCGCCTTGACCAGCTCCAGCAGACCGCAAGCGGCAATCGCCGCCGCTGAACTGTCGCGCACGGCGTCAGTACCGAGCAGCGCCAGATCCCAGTGGCACACATCATCTTCCGGCAAACGGTTGAGGAAGTAATGTGCCAGGCTGCGTGACAGCTCAACCATCTGCTTATCGCCGGTGTGCTGATAGCTGAGCAGAAACCCGTAAATGCCCCATGCCTGCCCGCGCGACCAGCACGAGGTGTCGCTGTAGCCCTGATGGGTATTACCAAAGCGCGGCTCACCCGTCTGGACATCCATATAGTATGTGTGATACGTCGAGGCATCTTCCCGCACGATATAGTTCGCGGCCTGTCCGGCGTGAGCCGTCGCCGCTTGCGCATAGCGCGGATCTCCGGTCTGTTCGCTGGCCCAGTACAGCAGCGGCAGGTTCATGTTGCAGTCGATGATCATTCGCCCCTGCTGCTCCGGGTCGTTTAAATCACCCCATGCCTGGATAATCCTGGCCGTTGGGTTAAAACGCTCCATCAGGCGCTCGGCTGCCAGCAGCGCCGACCGGCGAGCGGCTTCGTTGCCGGTTAGGCGCCAGGCGCTGATGCAGGAGAGCGAATAGAGAAAACCAAGATCGTGCGTTGCCGTGTCGATACGCTGCTCAATACGCCGGGCGAACGACGGTAAATAGCGCTCGGCGGCGTCACGATAATGCGCTTTGCCCGTCATCTCCCACGCCAGCCACAGCTGGCCTGGCCAAAAACTGGTGGTCCATTCCACGTTATCGGTGCGCGGCCAGACGCCCTTCTCACAGGCTTCGCCGGGGAATTTATCGCCGAAGGCAACAATATTTTTGTCGAGCTTGCGCGTTACGCGGGTTAACGCCGCTTCCAGCTTCTGGCTCAGGGCCAGGCGATCGACCTGATGCAGTTCGATCGGCCGCAGCGCTTCGGTGATAACAGATTTGGTCATAACAACTCCTGAATTAATGTTTGGCCGGTTCAACCGGGGCGGAATCTAATGCCGGAGCAAAGGGGCGTGAGACATCGCACTTAGACTGGCAGCGCGACAGCGTAAAGGCGGAAATCAGCGTAAATATCAGGGCGCAGCAGCCCATCAGCAGATAGGTATGCTCAAAGCCTATCCTGTCGTACAGATAGCCAGCAGGTGGGGCGACCACAATCGACCCCACGTAAATCATCGCCTGGTAGCCCAGCAGGTACATCGTGGCGTTAACCCGACGATGGAAATGTTCGGCGATGTATTTGAAGACCGAGATCAGCAGCAGCGCGATCTCGACGCCATAAAACGGTTTGATGATAGAGATCACTATCGGGTCACTGGTGAGTCCGGAGGCGATCAGCCGAGCCCCTACCACGCAGCCGCAGAACACCAGGCCGCGCTTGGCGCCGTAGTGATTCACCAGCCACGGGATACACATCATCATCAGGAATTCCATACCCGACTGGACGGTGCTCAGGTAGCCGTACCAGGCATTTCCCTGCTCTTTGGTGGCGAAGAATGATACGAAGTAGCGCGGGAATTGCTGTTCGGCGATAAACATCATCCACGCCACCCCGGCGACGTAGAGGCTGAACATCCAGAATTTGCGGTTTTTCAGGAGCATCAGCACATCGGCGAAGACAATCTTATTGGCGGAAATAACGCTGTTATTACGCAGCTGCTCATCGCCGATTTTGAGGCTAATCAGCACCAGCAGCATCAGTACCGAGGTACCGCTGCTGAGCAGAAAGTTGGCCAGCGGCGTGACGTTAAACAACAGCCCGGAGACCGAAGCCGCCATCGCCCAGCCCAGCGAACCCCACATTCTGATGCGGCCAAACTCCAGCCCGTACAGACGGCTAAAGCGGTCTGCGTAAGATTCAGATGCCGCCACGCCAGCGTACCAGCCCAGGCTCAGATACAGCGCGCCGATGATAATCCCGGCCATCGCATGGCTTTCCAGCAGCGGCTGGTACACCAGCGCAAAAAACGGTGCCATCAGCGCAGAAATGGCGCAGACAAAATAGAGCAGCCACTTGCTCATGCCGATTTTGTCCATGATGTAGCCATACACCGGCTTCAGGACAACCGCGAAGACGCCATTGATGGCGAACACGCTGCCGATAGTGATGCTATCGAGGCCCACTTTCTGGCTCAGCCACAAGGCGTACAGGCCAAAGCTGGATGACCAGGTGAAGAAGTAGAGAAAAATAAAGGTACTCATTTTGTACTGTGCGGCGCGTACGGACGATGATGTGCTCATAGCGATGTCTCCGGGGCCAGAACGAGCGTCGTTTCTTGTCGTGCCATCACGAAGCGTACCGCGTCATCGCTTATGAAGGCCTGCGGGCAGTGTTGCGGATCGAAGCCTGCGGCATTTCCCGCCCACACCGCGCTTATCAGCAAATGCGTGCCGGGGTCGAGTTCACCGCGCAGCAGCGGCACTGCCGCGCGCTCGGCAAACAACAGATTACTGTTTGGCGGCGTCACCACCGTTTCGCCGCGGCGGGCGTGCGGATGTAAACAGAAAATGGCTGAGGCATCCTGGGCATTGCGTAACCAGCAGGCGCTTTCCATCTCCTGCGCCTGCGGCTGTGGGCGGTTCGCGAGGCTAAAGCCCCCTTCCGCGCAATCCAGCGCGCGTTGAGTATTGATACGATGGACGCGCAGTTGCCAGTCGCCCAGCGCCAGCAGCCAGCTTTCAACCACCACGTCGCGCCACGGCAGCCAGCGGCTGTAAATGGTGCCGTCAGCGGTGACCACGTGCTGGCATTCACGGCGGCCACGCCAGTAGTTATCTTTTTCGGCCAGCAGCAGCATCGAATCGGGTGCGGCATGGTTCAGGCCGTAGCGCCCGCGTTCGAGGGTGAAGCCAAAGCGGGTGGAATAGGCAAATTTGCAGTATTTCGCTTCGGTATTCACGAAGTTGTTCAGCTCCAGCTGGCCGGATGTCAGCATCCACAGGTGATCGGCCTGATGCACCACCACCTGATCCGCGTGGGCTATCGTGTGCTGCGCGGGCAATGGCGGCAGCGGCAGCTCGGCCGCCTGCCAGAAAGCGCCGCCCTCATCTAATGCCAGTACCAGCAGGGTCTTCAGGCCCCAGTACGGTGAACCCGGCGCGTTGTAGTCTTCCGCCATCACCAGATTCGGGTAGCTGTAGCCGACGCTCAGTATGCCGTCGCGGTCGAATATCGGCTGCTTCAGCCACCAGCGCAGATGGCGCAGCACGATGCCCTTAATCACGCCAGGCGAAAAGACCTCCAGCCCGGCGAAAGCCGCCGCACTCCAGAACGCCGCCTCGGCAAAGCGGTAGGTCAGGCTACGGCCAAACGGGATCGCCGCACCGTCTTCGGCAAAGAAATGAATGAAGTCAGAGGAGAAACGCGCGGCGCGATCGCGCAGGGTTGCGCACCGCGTTGGATCGACATCGGCCATTAGCTTCGCGTAAATCAGTCCATAGAAATGGAAGCCCATCGAGATGTAATAGTCGCGCGGCCGGCCCGGACCATCGGAGTACCAGCCATCGCCAAGATAGTAGTGCTCCATGGCAGCGAAGTGATTTTCCAGCGCCTGCGGATGGGTCGGCATGCCACAATAATGGAAGCCAACCTGCACCAGAATCGGGAAGAAGTGCCAGTTGTTATCGGGGATATCCTGGGTCTCGCACTGCTTTAGCCAGCGCCATAGATTCTCTTTCTCCGTCTCAGTGAAATGTGCCAGTACGGTTTCGCCCGCCAGCGCCAGCAGTAATCCGTAAGCCGCCATTTCGACGATTCGCTGATCGAAAGGACCGACATCGCCCCAGTAATCAGCATGCTGCGGATTGGTGCCGTTTTTTATCGCCTGTAAATAGAAAGAGAAGTGTTGCGGCTCGCTGCCGCCAGCCAACAATGGCGTGATGCCCCACAGCAGACGGGAAAAGGTTTCCATGCTCGCGACCTGCTGGCCGTAGTGAGCGGTAAAGTTCGCTAAATCAATGCGGCTGGCGTCTTTTTTAAAATAAGGCGTCACCGCGTTCAGCATATCGTTAACCAGCCGCAGTACCTCATCACGGCTCGTCAGTGGGTTATCCACATGAATATTTTCAGGTTGCACAGGGTCCTCCCGCATAACACGAGGGTAGAGATAAGTTATTGTTATTTGGCTTATTAAAGCCACGAGTGCGACGTCTGAATGAAGAGTAACCGCTTTTATTCCCGGTGCTGAGTGAGCAGACTCACAAAATTAAACCGGCATTTCATTTTTGCTGGATTTTGTCGATCGAGAGAGGGATAAATTACAAATGATGGTCTAAAAATTTAAATCTGTTGTCCTGGAGGGAAAATGGGTGAAACGCAACTGCTGGAACGCATTACGCTCGATCGGCAGGCCATTTCATTTAACCGCATGTACACCACCAGCGCGGTTTACTACCACTGGCATCAGTGCGTTGAATTGCTCTATATTTCCAGCGGTTATGGCATCGTGGTGGTGGACAATCAGCACTACACCGCCCGTCCGGGGCGTTTATTTGTCTTCCCGCCCTTCCGTTTGCACAAAGTGCAGGTCGATCATAGCGATAAGAACCCCTACCACCGCACCACCATGCACATTGCGCAATCGGTCGTCGAAAGTGCGCTCAGCACCTTTCCGCGCCATCAGGCCCGGTTCGACGCGCTGGCCGCCAGCAATCTCCCGGCACAAATTTACGATCTCAGCACGCACGCGGCGTTTATTGAGAGAATACTTGAACAGTTTCAGCACCTGGAGGACAACGCGCAGACCGAGGCCTGCGAGGTGGCATTTCTGGTGATGCAGTTGATGACATGTCTGCCCGAGCAGCCGCAGCCCTACCCGCCGCGCCAGCAGACCGTCGCCTCGCGGATAATGAGCTGGGTCGAAGCCCACTATGCCAGCAAGTTTTCGCTCGATCGGTTAGCGCACGACCTGGGGCTCTCGCGAAGCTATACCTCACGCATTTTCCGCCAGCAGACCGGCGGTAGCATCCACGAATATTTGCTGACCCGGCGGATTAAAAGCAGCTGCGATCTGTTACGGTACAGCGATGAGCCTGTTGACGCCATTGCACTGGCAGTGGGGTTTAGCGAGGTGACCTATTTCATTACCTGCTTTAAAAAGATGATGCGTCAGACGCCGCTGCAGTATCGACGGAGTAACTCCGGCACCAGAATTCCCGGTTAAGGCGGTTTTAACAAACAAAAAACCCAGGTCGCATAACGACCTGGGTTTCGAATTTGGCGGAAGCGTAGAGATTCGAACTCTAGAACCCTTTCGGGTCGCCGGTTTTCAAGACCGGTGCCTTCAACCGCTCGGCCACGCTTCCAAAGTGAGGCGCACTATAAACATCTATTAGCGCCTTGTAAAGCAGGAATTTTTCTATTTCTACGCCCTGGCGTTTAACTGCGCAAAAAATCGCTCATTCCACGATCCCCGCGTCGCTCTCTCCCACTTGTACATACCGTTACACGGCAACGCTCATCCTTCTAAATCGCTCTGGTATAGAATGCCCCAAAATAGACGGCCATTTGTTGTGTAATTGTTATAAAGCCGGTTATTAACGGATTTTAGAAAATTGCCGCCATGTAGTCTTACTGGTTAATGATGAAAATCAAAAATACGTTTTGCTTACATATCCTGATGGCAGCCCTGGCCATTTTATTCCTCAGCATTCACCCGCTGGTGACCAGCTTTGATCCGCCGCTTAAATTCCAGCCGCTGATCAAATCCATGGCGGGCACACCGAAAGAACAAGCGGAAAAAATTGCCACCATTTCCCATGCCCTGGAGGGGAATGCCATTTTCTTCATTGGTGCCTCTGAAGTTGCCACCTCTGAAGATGAACATTACGCGGTCTATCATTATTTTAATCAGCAATTACACCAACCCGTCGTGGCGTATGGCGATGCGTTTGTCGATGATGAAACACAATTTTTACTGTTTTCACGTTTTAAAAATAGCCTTAACGCAAACAGTAAAGTGGTTTTATTGTTGGCACCTGACAGCTTTTACTCAAAAGGTCTGCCACCCGCTATCTATGCGGATAATTTTCCGGGCTCTGTTTTTGATCCCCTGATGAAGGATCCGCAGGCACGTCCGATCCTCATGAATTATTTAAAACATATTGATGCTAAAGAGATAAGCCATTTAACCTTTGGGCAAATGCGTGTCTTCGGCTGGCACCCCGATCTGATTTGGGATGAGATCGGTTTCCAGTTCGCTAATTTTTGTACCCTGATAAAAAACGACTGGCTGTCGCTGCTCAATATCAGGCCTGAGACGGCGCAACCCTGGCCGCAACAGCCAACCACCCACATGACTCCGGACTGGAATAAAGAGCTGGCGAATGCCCGTGAATTAAATAAAGTTCGCCAGCAAAGTGCGGCGACCCTGTGGATGGACAAAACGATTTACGAAGAGGACGGTAAGCCGCAGCAGTGGGATGACACGCCGGTGGTGCCCGGCCAATTCGCCGCGTTCAGGAAAACCGTCCAGCTGCTGAAGGCACATCACGTGCAGGTCATTGCTATCGTCGACCCGGTTAACCCGTGGGCGCTTTACCATACCGACACTTTCCGCCCGTACGATAAGCAAATTCAATCCATTCTGAAAGAGAACCAGATCCCTTATTTAGATATGTACGCTATGCCTTATCAGAATGGCTGGAACTGGGACCGACTGCACCCGACTGAACTGGCCTGGGTGCCTATGCTTCGCTTTATTGCACAGAGTTTTAAATAATGAAAATCGCGATCCGTCTGTTTTTCCTTTATCTCCTGCTTGGGATCACCATCGTCGCGTGGACCGCTGTCGATGACAGCATGAGTATGCAACTGCATTTTGAATATCAGAAATTCTGAGGCCGAATGATGTACAGCTCAGGACTGTTTTTTGTCTGTTTATTTTCATCGGCACTGGTATTTGCGCTGATTAATCGCCTGCTGCGCCATCGCCTGACCTGGTTATCGTCCTTGGCCGTCCTGACAGCATTGGGCTGGAGCTATATTTTTCAGGGCGATTATCGTATTCCGGCGATCGTATTTGGCTGTTTTTATCTTTTCGCCACGTTAAAAGAAAAAGGATGGTTAAAAACCTGGCAGGCGATCGTGTTAACGCTGCTGCCCCTGTTTTTGGTGAAATTACATTTTAATCACCATCTCGGCATGATCGGTCTCTCTTTTATGACCTTTCGCGCGGTGGATGTGCTGTTGTATCGCAGTAAAAAAGAGGGCCAGAATATTCTGCACTATTTCTGCTACCTCTTTATGCCCTTTATTATTCTGGCCGGGCCGATGTACCGCTGGCGGACATGGATGAGCGATGTGAATAAACCCGCATTCACCCTTAACCGTGAACAATGTTTAACAGCGTTAGAGCAGATCGTCACCGGTATCATCCAGAAGTTCCTGTTTGCCATGCTGATCGATTCGCTTGTGGTGCAGCCCTGGAGCCATAAGCCGTTTTCGCTGACCGTCGGCGTGGTGATGTCGATTGCTTACAGCGCCTATCTGTACTTTGATTTTGCAGGTTACAGCAATATGGCCATCGGTGCCGGGCGCTTATTCGGGCTGAATATTCCGGCAAACTTCAATATGCCGCTGCTTGCAAAGAACCCTCAGGACTTCTGGCGGCGCTTCCACATCAGCCTGTCTGAATGGCTGCGCGATGTGGTGTTTATGCCCGTCTATATGAACCTGATGAAGTTCAACTTTTTCCGTCAGAACAAAACGCTGGCGCAAAATATCGGTATTTTTTGCACCCTGTTCTGCATGGGGGCATGGAATGGCCTGGAACGCCATTATGTCATCAGCGGCGCGCTGTTTGGCGCCATTTCTGTCGCACACAACATGCTGCTGTGGTCAGCCAAACGCAGCCCGGCATTACACCGTGGTTTGCAGTATCCGGCAGTGGCGTTTTTGGGGCGAATTCTGACGCTGGGCAGCGCCGCAGGAGCCCTTTACATCTTTAGTGGAATGTCTCCTCTATGAAATATCACACCGATCTGCAGGAACTGCAGGATTTCTTACGTGCGGCATTGCGCGATCCCGCCTCCCCGCAGCAGCTGGCCATCACGGGTAGCGACGAAACCCTCAGCTGGCTACAGCTTTCCGCCGCCGTGATGGACTGGGCGGAACGCTATCAACGCTGCAAGCCTATCGAAGGCACACCGGTCGTATTATATGGTCATCAGCAGGCCGAGTTCGCCGTGGCGATTTATAGCTGCCTGTTGCACAACATTCCGTACATCCCGGTGGATTGCATCTACCCGCAGGAGCGGCTCCGGGAGATTTGTAGCCTGGCCAGTGTCCCTTACTATTACGACGTTGCAACCCGGCAGTTTATTGCCACCGGTGAAGCGGGCAAGGTCCTGGAAGAGCAGGATCTGGCCTATATCATGTTTACCTCAGGCAGCACCGGCAAACCGAAAGGCGTGCAGATTGGACGTGAGAGCGTCTGGCACTTCATGAAATGGGTCAGCCAGGACTTTTCCCTGCCGGCAAAACCGGTGCTGATGAACCACGCGGTGTTCAGCTTTGACCTCTCCCTGATCCCTTTGCTGGCGAACCTGGCGATGGGCGGACACATCGTGCTCAACGCCAAAGAGGATATTCAGAAAGAGAACTGGCTGGCGCGACTCAAAAGCAACGCGGTCTCCGCCTGGGTGTCCACGCCCTCTTTTGCCTACCAGCAGCTGCTGTCCCCGCAGTTTAACAGCGAGTATTTGCCTGAACTCGGCGTCTTTATCTTCATTGGTGAAGTGCTCAATAAAGCGCTGGTTAAACAGCTGCGCCGCCGTTTCCCGCAGGCCAAAATCATCAACTCCTATGGCCCAACGGAAGCGACCATCGCGACGACGGTGGTTGAAATTACGGATGAGATCCTTAACCAGGACAGCGCCGTGCTGCCGGTGGGGGTCATGATGCCGGAGAGCAGAATGGACATTTCCGCCGAGGGCGAGCTGATTATCTGGGGTAAAAACGTCATGCGCGGCTACCTCGGCCTGCCGCAGGAGAACGCGGCAAAATTACTGCATCGGGAAGATGACGCGTGTCGCGGCTACCGGACCGGCGATCTGGGTTATGAAGCGGGGATGATCTATTGCCAGGGTCGCAACGATAGTCAGGTCAAACTGAATGGCTACCGTATTGAAATCAACGAGATCGAAAACCGTCTGCTGGCCATGTCAGGCATTAATGAAGCGGTAGTGATGCCGCTGATGAAACCCTGCGGCAGCGTGCTGCGTATTGCCGCGTTCTGCGTGACGGAAATGGCACCGGATACGATCAAAACCTCGCTGTCGAAAGTGGTTCCCCACTATATGGTGCCTTCACAAATTATCGTAAAAGACGCGTTGCCGCTGAACCCTAACGGCAAAATTGACCGCAAATTGCTGGACGCTTACGCCCGCACTCATTAATTATCCAGGAAACATAATGGAAAACGAAATTCTCGCCCTGTTCGAAAAAGTATTATCCCGTAAAGTGGGCTTTCACGATGAACTGATTGAATCTGATATTCTCGACTCTATTCTGGCAGTCGATATGGTGCTGGAAGTGCAGGACGTTTACGGCTGTATGATCCCGCCAACTGACGTAGCGACGGTGTTGAAGACCCCGGCAGATCTCGCCCGCTATATTGAAGAGAACCGCTAAGCCCCGCTGTATGACCCCGCCCTGGGGGCTCTGGCGCACCGCGCCAGAGCCCTGAATGCAAAATGAATACCTTTCACGGGAATGAAACCCACCGCTGATATGATTTCTCCTACACTTTAGGGGTCGTGTTGTTTTTAACAGAGGAGTCTGCGGTATGGCATTCGTAACAACGAAAGACGGCGTCAACATTTATTACAAAGACTGGGGTCCGAAAGAAGCTCAACCCATTGTTTTCCATCACGGCTGGCCATTGAGTGCCGATGACTGGGATAACCAGATGCTCTTCTTCCTTGCAGAGGGCTATCGCGTTATCGCTATCGATCGTCGTGGTCATGGACGTTCGGATCAGGTCAGTGAAGGTCACGATATGGATCATTATGCGGCCGACGCGTCGGCCGTGGTTGAAAGCCTGGATCTGCACAATGCCGTGCACGTCGGTCACTCTACCGGCGGCGGCCAGGTCGCCCGCTATGTAGCGAAATACGGCCAGCCGCAGGGGCGCGTCGCCAAAGCGGTGCTTGTCAGCGCCGTTCCCCCGCTGATGGTCAAAACAGAGAATAACCCCGGCGGGACACCCATCGAGGTGTTTGACGGCTTCCGTAGTGCGCTGGCAGCCAATCGCGCGCAGTTTTACCTCGACGTAGCCAGCGGCCCTTTTTACGGTTTTAACCGGGATGGCGCGGAGGTTTCACAGGGTACGATTCAGAACTGGTGGCGTCAGGGAATGATTGGCAGTGCCAAAGCGCACTATGAGGGGATTAAGGCGTTTTCAGAGACTGACCAGACGGAGGACTTAAAAGCCATCACGGTTCCCGTTCTGGTAATGCAGGGCGATGACGATCAGGTCGTACCGTATAAGAATGCCGCCCTTCTGCAGGACAAGCTGCTGGCGAACAGCGTGCTGAAAATTTATCCAGGCTTCCCGCACGGGATGCACACCACGCATGCGGAGACCATCAACGCGGACATTCTTGCGTTTATCCGTTCATAAACGTCAGGTTTTAAATTCACGCCAAAAGAAAAACCCCAGCTTAACGAGTAAGCTGGGGTTTATATCTGGCGGAAGCGCAGAGATTCGAACTCTGGAACCCTTTCGGGTCGCCGGTTTTCAAGACCGGTGCCTTCAACCGCTCGGCCACACTTCCTAAGTGAGGCGAACTATAAACACCTCACCGCGTGCTGTAAAGAGTGGCTGCAATCGTTCGCTGTAAAAATAGCCAAAACGCGTTTAATCGGTTGAACTGACGACATATCGGCGATTTTAACAGCATAACATTCAGCCCGCCCTCTTAGTGCTTTTTGATGTACATGTCTTTTGTGAAATAGTACCCGAGCTTATCCGGTGTGAATCCCCCTACCCACGGTTTGACCAGGTGGGTACGAACGTAGTGATAAACCGGAATGGCTGGCACATCACGGCCAAGCAGATCCTCCGCCTGCTGGTAGAACTTACACCGTTCCCCCGCTGTTTTCGCTTTCGCGGCGTTGATCAGGGCCTGGTCGTACTCCGGATTGCTGTACTGGCTGGTATTTTCGCTGTCGCCGGTACGGAAGTTGTTCAGGAAGGTTGCTGCATCGTCGTAGTCCGCAATCCATGCGTAACGCACCGCGTCAAAGTTGTGGGTGTGCATGGTATCCAGCATGGTTTTCCACTCCTGATTTTGCAGCTTCGCGTCCACGCCGAGGTTTTTCTTCCACATGGAGCTGGCGGCAATCGCGATGCGCTGGTGCGATTCAGAGGTGTTATAGAGCAGGTTGAAGCGCAGGGGATGGCTTTCGTTATACCCCGCTTCGCTGAGCAGTTTTTTCGCCTCCGCGATGCGCTTGTCCAGCGGCCAGCTGGCGTAATCCGGGTTCTGCAGCTTGACCCCACCGATGTCCGGCTGGCTAATCAGCCACGCCGGACGCTGCCCCTGCCCTAACACTTTCCCTGCAATGATGTCTTTATCCAGCGCCATATTCAGCGCCTTACGCACGCGCGCGTCGTTAAACGGCGGGCGCGTGGTGTTGAACTCGTAGTAATAGGTCGCGAGCTGCGGTGAAACGTCCAGCTCGCTGCCAAGGGTTTTCTTCAGCTGGGCAAACTGGTTAATGGGGACCGTGTAGACAATATCAATTTCACCCGCTTTATAGCGGTTCACATCTGAAGCTTCAGAGGTGATGGGCAAATACGTCACTTTGTTGATAACGGTATGCGCATTATCCCAGTAGCGCGCGTTACGCTCCGCCACAATGCGTTCGTTGACCACCCACTGAGAAAGTTTATACGCCCCGCTGCTGACGAAATGCTCCGGCTTGGTCCACTTATCGCCAAAACGCCCAATCAGCACTTTGTCCACCGGTACCAGCGACGGGTGCGCAAGCATCGCAAGGAAAGCCGCGTTTGGCTGCGTGAGCGTCACTTCCAGGGTGGTGTCGTTAATCGCTTTTACCCCCAGCGTATCGGGGGCTTTTTTCCCCTGGGCGATATCGGCCGCGTTGGCAATATGCATGTTACCCGGATAGCTGGCATACGGTGACGCCGTTTTAGGATCGATCAGGCGCTGCCAGCTCCAGACCACATCTTCTGCGGTAATCGCTGTCCCGTCGCTCCAGGTGATGCCCGGCCGCAAATGGAACGTCCAGACGGTATTGTCTTTGTTCTCCCACTTTTCCGCCAGCCGGGGCTGAATTTCACCCGTCGGGGAGACGCTCACCAGACCTTCGAATAAATCGCTGATAATATTGAATTCGACATCGCTTTCGACTTTATGCGGATCGAGCGAAGCCGGTTCACTGCCATTATTTCTGACCAGTTCCTGTTTCTCTGCCAGCGCGGTTCCTGCCGGGACGTTGGCCGCCCAGGATGCCGTACTGGCGCACAGAATCCCGGCGGTAAGTAAAGAGAGTGTAAAGCGCGTGCGTGTTTGTGGTTTCATGTTCTTCGCCTTATTGTCTGTTTTATGACGATCCGGAGATAACTCTTAGCGCCCTAAGGGTAATAACGCAATATTTTTCAGTAACCTATAAGAGGTTGATCTGGTAAATTTTCTCAAACCGCTGTTCATTCTGGTGAAATGCATTTCTGCAGAAGAAATAACCATCTCCTTCGCTAACGTGCTGAGTAAAGATGGGTAAAACCACTTTGAGACTGGCTCGCCGTTTCCTATTCTTTCCGCTAATTACATCTGTCATAAGAGAGTGACTCATGGATCGTATTATTACTTCTTCACGCGACCGCACATCGCTACTCAGTACCCACAAGGTGCTGCGCAATACCTATTTCATGCTCAGCCTGACGCTGGCGTTTTCGGCGATCACTGCCACCGCCAGCACCGTGCTGATGCTGCCGTCTCCGGGGCTGATCCTGACGCTGGTGGGGATGTATGGGCTGATGTTCCTGACCTACAAAACCGCGGATAAACCGGTCGGTATTCTGTCCGCGTTCGCCTTCACCGGCTTCCTGGGCTATATCCTGGGGCCGATTCTGAACGCGTATCTGTCTGCCGGTATGGGCGACGTGATTGGCATGGCGCTGGGCGGTACCGCGCTGGTGTTCTTCTGCTGCTCGGCCTACGTGCTGACCACCCGTAAGGACATGTCCTTCCTCGGCGGTATGCTGATGGCGGGTATTGTGGTGGTGCTGATTGGTATGGTGGCAAACATCTTCCTGCAGCTGCCTGCCCTGCATCTGGCGATTAGCGCGGTGTTTATCCTGCTGTCATCTGGCGCGATCCTGTATGAAACCAGCAACATCATTCACGGCGGTGAGACGAACTACATTCGCGCCACCGTGAGCCTGTATGTATCGCTGTACAACATCTTCGTCAGCCTGCTGAGCATTCTGGGCTTCGCCAGCCGGGATTAATCTGCATCACTGATACGAAAAAAGAGAATGCCCATGGCATTCTCTTTTTTTTGTCTTATTCTCCCCGGCAGATATAGGTAGGATAACGCCGATCCTGAATCAGCCACACGGCGGGCGACAGTTCAGAGATCGTCAGGTAGTAACGTGCGGTCGGATAGGCGAAGCTTCCCCATTGAGCATCCGGGGTATTGTCATTGTGTCGACGCCGGGTTTTGGTGTAGCTCAATACAATGACGTTATCATCTTTCCGTTGCTCCCAGGTAAAGTCGACATCCCTGTCAACGATCAAACATTGCCCGCCAGCCCTTGCCGCGCCTTTGTAAGTCGTCAACCCGGTTCCATCCTGATGAAAATAGAACTGAGCAAAGGTATTGACCTTCACCTCACTTGCTTTTCCCTCATTGCGCGTGAAATTAAATTCTGTACTGCAGGCAAGCACATCCTTTTTACCCAGGCCGCCAGAACAGTAAAAAAGCGCTATTGCACCACCAACCAGTACACCGCTCAGCCCAAAAATAAGTTTTATTTTCATTTTTCAGCCCCGCTTTTATAACGAATGGTTTTGCACAGTCTGGTTTTACTTCCCGGGCAGGCACCAATGAAAACCTCATCCGCGGCGGAAATAGCAAAACGGGCGCTGAAATAATAAATATTATACTCTTCTCGCTCGCATGCCACGTTATTCGCCTCCAGCTGTTTCGCTAATTTCGATAACACTAACGGCCGTCCATGATCGTTAATTATCCAGATACTGCAACGCGCAATTTTTTCCTTAACTGGCGTGAGTTTCGCCGGAACGGTTATCCCCTGCGGGCGGCTAAAGTACAGGCATCCCCCTAGTGCAGCGACGATCGCGACCGCCGTAATCGCCCCCCTTTTCAGGAACGTGCGCCGCGGCTTTACGTCTTGCTGTTCAACCGGAGACTGAGAATCAACGGGTTGAATATTCTCCCGAGGCTGAAAAATCACATCGGCCTCAAAACGAAATCCATAGCGGGGTACGGTCACGATAAATTCATGCCCCTCTCCCAGCGACTGGAAGCTTTTACGTAATTCGCTTACCGCTTTATTGAGATTATTTCCTGATGGCGTAAAGCCGAACGCTTCCCACACGCGCGCGATCAATTCATCCCGGCTAAGGTCACGACCTCTGTGCTTAATAAACTCCTGTAAAAGACGAACGGCCGGTGCCGAAAGCGTTAATACAGACTCGGGTTGTCCAACAAGACTTATTGCATGTGATTCAGGATCGAATAACAACGAATTATTGCATATAAAAAACATCTTTTATTCTCGGCTGTTACCGCATGCTTTTTAATCCCTGGTACATCGACATGAAAATCACCTCCTGATCTGCTTATTTTGTAATCAGAAGGAATTTTCTTCCCATCCCTGGTCGCGGTATTTTCGCTTAACTATACAACCTTAAAGACAGAAAAGCAGGATAAAAAACTGTATTTAACGAGTTAATTAATACAAATTTTCACAAACCGCTGTTCTGGTTAAAGTTTCCCTGCCCTGAAGCGATACGAAAGCAGACGGTGTCCTGGTGTTAACGCGCCACCGATGAACTCAGAGCAGGCAGGCAGAATGTGAAACAGAAAAAAAGAGTGAACATGACAACCGCCTTTTATGTCGCCGCGCTGTCATTACCATTTTTCTCAGAAATGGCAATGGCCAATATGAGCGTGTACCCGATGGAACTTAACGTGGATAAGTCCGGGGCGGCGCAAATAAAAGTGGCTTCAAAAACGGATGATATTCAGTTCATTCGGGTGAGGCAAAAGAAAATTCTTAATCCCGGTACTGCCGAGGAAAAAGAGATTGATGTGGCCTCGTGGAAAGAAGGTGGCGTTGTTGTGACGCCAGAAAAATTTGCCCTGGCGGCTGGCGCAATGCGCGTCGTTCGTCTGGTATCGCTCACGCCACCGGAAAAAGAGACCACCTGGCGCGTCTATTTTGAAGGGGTAAAGCAACCTGACAGCATTATTCCAGGTCAGGCAGAAAGCGCTGCGGCGAAGGCGACATTGGGCGTCAATGTCATCTGGGGCGCCCTGATCCACCTCGCCCCGGAAAAAAGTGTGGTTTCACTCTCGATAGACCCTCGCAGGGGGACGTTAAAAAACAACGGTACGCTGCGCGTGCCGCTGAGAGAGGTCGGTATTTGTGACGCAAATTCGTCGTGTAAATGGATTAAAGAAGACGCGACGATTTATCCAGACACCGAACGGAAATTAAAAACGCTCACAAAGACACAAGGCCATAAATATAAATTCCGCTACTTCAACTGGGTGAATAAAACCGCTGAAGAAGCTGATTTACCCGTCGTGCAATAACACGACGTTACCGTAAAGACCCCAAAGGGTTTGTTTAAAGAGCCAGGGTGCTCATTTGTAAATATGGAGATATCAATGCGTAAGTATTTTAAACCCCTGATGATTGTTGCCGCGATGACCACGTCCGTTAGCGCGCTGGCGATCCAAAAAGATATTACCGTCAACGCCAGCGTTGATTCACAGCTGGATATGACCCAGGCCGATAATACGCCGCTGCCGGCAAGCATCGATATGCAGTACCTGCCAGGCCGCGGTCTGGAAAGCTACCGCCTGAATACCAAGGTATGGTCTAACTCCGCCACCAGCAACGTGAAAGTCCGTCTGGTGAGTGCCGCGAAGCTGGCAAATGCCGACGGTGCTGAGTCCATCCCAATGACGGTGAAGCTGGGCGATAAAACCCTCTCTACCGCCGATGTTGAATATACCGGTACCGAACTGTTCCCGGGGAGCATTGAAAACGGTTCAGCGGTACTGCCGCTGACCATTTCTCAGACCACCAAAGGCATTCTGAAAACCGGTCAGTACAGCGGCGTTGTCAGCCTGATGCTGACGCAAGCGACGACCACGGAAGGCGGTGCGTAACACCACAGCACCTAAGGAATAACGTCAGAGGGTGCCCACCCTCTGACGTCAGGATGATGTCGAGGCTCGTTCATGGCGTTTCACAGAAATACTCTCCTCTTTGTTGCTTTGTTACCCGCTTCCATCCAACTCGCCTGTGCCGGGATGACCGTCCCGGCAGGTTTTGAAGATCTGGCGAAAACCCAGCGCCTGTGGACAGAGGTAAACCTCTATGGCGAGTCGCTTGGCCTTTTTGAAACGGATATCACGCTTGAAACGGTCAGTTTTGTCGCACCTGAAACCGTTGTAGCAGCCATCAAACGACGGTTTAACGACGACCCTGCTCTCGTAGCCACCGTGTCTGCCACGCTGGCCGTTCCGCTTGCCCGTAACGGCAACCTGGCCTGCAGCAGCAACAGCTCCGCAGCGGGCTGCGATTACATTGATACCGACCGCGCGGCCATTATCTATGACGAGAATAACGCCCGTATTAGCCTGTTTTTAGACAAGAAATTCCTGCCTAAAGCCACCGCGGAAAATCAGTGGTATCAGCCCACGCAGGACACCGAAAATGCGCTTATCCATCAGCAGAATGTTAATTTTGTTGCCGACAGGGATTATCAGTCAGCCACCGTGCAGGGCAATGGCGCGCTGGCGCTCACGCAGGACGGCTATGTTAACCTCGACTGGACCTGGCTGGGACAGCGTTCAAGGCACCAGCAGCAACAGGAAATCACCGTTAACAATGCCTGGTTCCGCCAGGATATCTTGCGCCAGTACTATGTCCAGCTGGGCGAAATGGATACCCGCGATCTGTTCAGTAATGCCGGTGGAAATATCAACCTCAGCCAGCTGCCGCTGGGGAAAATTCGCGGCGTGCGCGCAGGCTCAACACGGGCGTGGATAAATCCGGTTCAGCAGTCAAAGGGAACCCCTATCACCGTGCTGCTTTCCCATGACGCGCGTATTGATGCCCGCCGTGGCAGTCAACTGCTGGCCAGCTTTTACCTGAATGCCGGGGCGCAAACTCTCGACACGCGATCGTTTCCGGACGGGAGCTACACCGTCACGCTGTCGGTCTATGAAAATAACCGGCTAACGCGTACCGAGCAGGTGCCGTTTACCCGAACCGGCATTACGCCATTCGACCGCGTCGAGTGGTTCCTGCAGGCGGGTGAAACCGACAATAGCGATCAAAACGAAGAACCCAGCGCGGTTGCGCAGGCGGGCGTACGCCTGCCCGTCACCGAGATCTTAGCGCTTACCAGCGGAGCAACGATAAAGCAAAACCAGCGCTTCCTGGAAAATGCGCTCGACTGGAGCCGGGGCTTCAACGCGGGCCCGATCGACGGCGTGCTGAGTACCCGGTTTAGCTACCTTTACGGCAGCGAAGGCCAGCGCGGCAATATTCAGCAAATCAGCTACAACGACGGTTTTTCACTGAGCCTCTATCGCAACGCGCTATCAGCGGAAAACTGCAACACCCGAAGCGCCGGGTTTGACGCCGTGAACGGCTGTTATCGCACCCTCTCGGTGATGTTTTCCGTCCCTGTCGGCGCCTGGTATGCGAGCCTCGGCTATTCGGATAACCGCAACGAAGGACGGTACGTTTCACGCCGGGAGCTGCCGGATAACGACGATCGCCACGATGCGGGTTTGCCGTGGGAATCGGTCTATATGACCCGCTCGCGCTCGCGGGCCTGGCAGGGAGGCCTGAGCAATGCCTTTAGCACCCATGGTCTGAACATTAACAGCAGCGTTAACCTCTTCATGCGCAACGATGATGCCCGCGACGGCAGGGACAAAGGCGGCTACCTGAGCGTGAGCCTGTCCATGGCGCATAACCGTCAGGGTGATGCGTCTAGCTATACCTCTCTGGGGGCGACCTGGCAGCACCAGCAGCGTGAAAAAAATCAGCTGAGCTACAACGTGGCGCATAACTGGTACAGCGATGCACGCGGTGAAAACGAGTACGGCCTTAGCGCATCAGGCATTAACAGCGACTCGCTGAATACCTCAGCTTATACGCGCCAGGGCGGGCGATATGGCAACGGCAGTCTGACCGTCAGCGACGCCTGGGATCGTCAGGACAGACGCCATACGCTGAGCACCAGCGGCAACTACAGCTCGACACTTGCGCTGTCGCGTTCTGGCCTGTGGCTGGGCCGCTGGAGCGACGGACGCCCTGCTTCCGCCGTCGCGGTTAACGTTGCCACACCGACTGATACCCAGGCTCCGAGCGTTGCCGTGTCGCTGGATAACAGCGGGAGCGCAGACATTCCGGGTAATAGCCGCGCCCTCTTCGCCGTACCGGGCTACCAGCAGACCACGTTGACGATTAACGAATCGCTGGATGTATCCCGGGGAGCCAGCAGTGAGATCACGCAAGGTTCAGGCAGCAGAACGCTGTTTATGGTGCCAGGCAAGCTGCTGCGTCGGGATGTGCAAACCACCGCAAGCTACACCTGGCTCGGCCAGTTAACCGACGAGCGTCATTCGCCGTTTATCGGTGGTGTGCCGCTGAACGTTAACGGCTGGAGCGATCTCGGCAACGGCGGATTCAGCGCCCAGAGCGATGCCCTGCTGCATAACCTCTACCTGGTGCGTCAGCAGCAGTTTTATCAGTGCGAACTCAACGTGAAAAGTATGCGCGACGTGGTGCGCTATGTCGGCTCAATTCCTTGTCGGGAATTAACCTTCTCGGCCCTGCCGGATGCCGTCCAGCAGCAGGCGCAGCTGATGCTCGCCGGACGGTCGGTACCTGCCGGGCCAACTGCCATGAACGCCGACAACCTCAAAAAAGGGAAATGATGTGATGAAGTACCTCTTTATTTTACTGTTGTTAAGCCTGTGGACAGGCCAGACGCTGGCGGGCGCCCCTGCGGAACGAAACACCAGCGTTGGGATCAGCTTCGATCGCACGGCACCGCCTGCGCGTTTCGATATCTGGTTGCATGAATCGGGCGGCTTTGACACCGCCGACCCGCAAAAATGGGGGCGTAACACCCTGACCTGTGAGTCCCGGACTGATACCGCGTACGGGGCCTGCGCGACCTCTCCGGTCTGGAGGACGAGTAACTCGGCCGCACCCTATGCCATCAATTTACGTTTTACGCATGCCCTCTCCAGCAAGACGGTGGATATCAAGGTAAATGGCGATCATTACATATTTATCCGAAACGAAGTGTTTACCTATGCCAGCTACGTAGCAATGGGATCGGACACAATCGCTGACTGGAACAGAGAACCGTATTTTGATTTCTATATTGTGAAAAGCGAACTGGATAAGCTCGCCCTGCCGGGGATCTGGACAGCAACGCTGAAGCAGAACCTGCGTCAATGGGATAGCGCCGACTGCGGAGGAAACTGGAATGACGTGAATGTCGGCTGTCCTGGCTATCTCACTATCGCCAGGTGGCAGGCAAACATTCGCATTGAGGTGGTCGATCCGGGTAATCAGCAGATTTATCTGCCGGCATTTCCGCACTCCACGCCCATCGTTAACCTCAACCTGACTAACTTCCCGGGGCGGCCGGGTGGCAGTGAGATCCAGGGAGAAAATACGCTGGATATGTGCCTGTACGATGGTAAAAACAGCACCAGCACCCGCACCTACCTTCGGTTTGAGGACGACGGACTCGCCTCAGCGGGCCGTACTGAAGGTGCGTTTTCAATCAGGCGACGCGGAGGAAGCCAGACCGATGCGCGGGACCGTCTCGACTATCAGGTCTTTGTCACCCATCCCATCACAGGCGCAACAGACATCGTCGCTAACGGTAAAACCGTGGTCTGGCAAGGGACTAACGATCCGCAGTATCTGCGTCAGGTCGTCCTTCCCGGCGGACGCGAGAGCGTACTGTGCGTGCCAGCCCCTATTATCCTGAAAACCCCTTCATTTACTGCCAGCAGCAAAAATGCCGGGGATTACACCGGCACGCTACGCATTATCTACACACCCAGTACGTTATAAAGAGGCCGCCGTGAATTACGTTATTCTTGATAATAATCGCTTTTATGCCGAAGGTTTACGCTACGCCCTTCTGCGCCGTAACGCTCAGATGCTGGTTGACAGCGGCGCGGTAACGTGGCGCCATTCGTTATTGGCCTGCGACACCCTCGTTGTGCGCTGCCGCTTTTCCGTCGCCGGGACGCATCAGGCGCTGGTTGAGATTCTGCTTCAGCTGGAGGCCAGCCGCTGGGAAGGAACGCTTTATCTGGTGTGCAATGAAAAAGGCTGGGCGCTGGCCACGCATCTGCGAAAGCGTTTTGCCACGCTGACCTCATATATTATTGATGACAGAATTGCCGTCGCGGATGCAGCGTATCTGCTTGCAAAAGAGCCCCGTCGGGTCCGCAGCCTGAATTGTTGCCTGACGGGCATGGAGTTCAATGTTCTGGACAGGCTGGTTAACGGGCAATCGGTAAGACATGTTGCGACAATGACGCAGATGAGCGAAAAACAGGTCTCGACGTACAAATGCAACGCGTTAAAAAAGCTGAATGCCAACAATCTGCTACAGCTTCTTCTATAGACCGAAGTTTCTCATGCCGCCCCTTCTTTGCTAGACTAGGGGCGGTTTTTACTTTATCGACAGAGCACTATGTTCATTTTTGCAGGCCAGGAAATTGAGACCGATAGCGAAGGCTATCTGAAAGATACCACGCTATGGAGCGAGCCACTGGCGGAAAAAATCGCCGAAAACGAAGGTATCACCCTCTCCCCCGAACACTGGGAAGTCGTGCGTTTTGTGCGCGAATTTTATCTCGAATTTAATACCTCTCCGGCGATCCGCATGCTGGTGAAAGCGATGGCCAATAAGTTTGGCGAAGAGAAAGGCAACAGCCGCTATCTGTATCGTCTGTTTCCGAAAGGCCCGGCAAAACAGGCCACCAAAATTGCTGGCCTGCCAAAGCCGGTGAAGTGCATTTAATAACGAATACTGAAGTTCTCGTATTCCCGGCCGGGTTGATGCGGTTCCGTTAGCACCCTGTCAACCCGCGCGCTGCGCGGGCCACCCGCTTTCAGCCACACCATCAGTTTTTCTACCTGCTTCGCGTCGCCACAGGCGACCACCTCAACGCTGCCGTCATCCATGTTTCGCGCATAGCCCGTGATCCCGAGCTGAAGAGCCTCACGCTGGGTGCTGTAGCGGAACCCGACGCCCTGAACGATGCCGTGAACCCAGGCAATAGTGCAAACTTTTGACATTTTTCTTCTCCTTAACGTAGCGTTTTCGGCAAACAGCCGTAGTGCTGCCGAAAGCGGGCGGTGAAACGAGAACTGGAAAGATACCCACATTGTAATGCGATTTCGCCAATGGGTAATCGGGTCGATTGCAGCTGTGACAGCGCAACGGCCATTCTCACCTCTTCCACGATCTGGCGAAAACTCTGCGACTCTTCACGCAACTTTCTGCGCAGCGTCGGCACGCTTAAGGCCAGACGGCTTGCGATATCCTGCGCAGTCCAGGATCTGGCCGGCGATAGCATGATGAACTGTCGCACCTGCTCAGTCAGGTTACTGCTTCGCTCAATAAGCAGCGGACCTGCCACGCCTTCATGCAGCAATGCCAGCAAAAGACCGAAGGCCTGATGTTTTTGTAACGCCTCCGGTAAATCCTGACGCACGGCGTGCAGCAGGTTATCCCACATAAACGCCAGCCCTTCGCTCAACGGGACACAAAGGGAATGTAACGTCGTGCCCGGCCAGGATTTCAGGTAATGCGCTTTAAACTCGGCCAGGATCTCTGGCGACAACATCAGCAAGTCCGATCGAAACATGCCGTTCGCAGGCTGATTAATAATCTCCATTGACGTATTGGCCGGGATAATAATCAGCGCATCCCTCGTTGCCACCAGGCGATTGTCATCCTGAACAATGACCTTACTGCCGTGAGTAATGTGACAAATGGCTGGAAAAAAAAGTTTAACCTGGTGCAGGCGATGCATTTTGCTGGCACTGACTTCGCCCGCCGTCAGCTGTTTATGTTGAAGGTAAAACTCCTGCACCGGGTCATCCTTATCTGCTGTACGTTGCGGTTAACTGCGTTTTTCCGAGAACGTGACTGTTTATCATATAACCGACCAGCGCGCCGCTGGCATTGTTATCAAGGGGCAGTGTGTCCACGTTCAGCGCCCAGACGGTAATCTGGTAACGGTGCGGTTTGTCTCCCTCAGGTGGACATGCGCCGCCAAATCCAGAATAACCGAAGTCATTACGCCCCTGCACCGCGCCAGCGGGTAATTTCTCACTCTTTGGGTTACCCGCGCCCGCAGGCAGTGCCCTTGTTTTCGCAGGAATATTGGCGACTGTCCAGTGCCACCAGCCACTGCCGGTGGGGGCATCGGGGTCATATACCGTGATGGCAAAACTTTTCGTACCGGCTGGCGGATGTTTCCATGCAAGCTGCGGAGACTGATTATCACCGTGGCAGCCAAAACCGTTGAACACCTGCTGTTGCGCTAAACGGTGCTCCCCGGAGATATCCTGACTGGTGATACTGAAAGGCGTTGCCGCTAAAACCTGAAAACTTATCGCCGCCAGAGCGGTTGTTGCTATTACACTGCGCTTTTTCATGGGGGAGTCCTTTGCTGAACGGGAAGCCCCAATGTAAGGCACGCGGCCATACCGTAATGTGCTTAAGCGATTTGATTTTGTGCCGAAACGCTCAAAGGCATCCACAGATGATTGCGACTTGCTGAATGTGATAATCTACGCGCCATTTCCCTGAAATCGACAGAACAGCAAATTATGAGTGTACGTTTAGTGTTAGCCAAAGGGCGCGAGAAATCCTTACTGCGTCGTCATCCCTGGGTTTTTTCTGGCGCAGTTGCCCGCATGGAAGGCAAAGCCAGCCTCGGTGAAACCATTGATATCGTTGACCATCAGGGGAAATGGTTAGCGCGAGGCGCATACTCGCCTGCGTCCCAGATCCGCGCTCGCGTCTGGACCTTCGACAAAGATGAAACCATTGATATCGACTTCTTCATTCGCCGCCTGCAGCAGGCGCAGCAGTGGCGTGAATGGCTGGCAAAGCGTGACGGTCTGGACAGCTATCGTCTGATCGCCGGTGAGTCCGACGGCCTGCCGGGTGTGACCATCGATCGCTTCGGCAACTTCCTGGTGCTGCAACTCCTGAGCGCCGGAGCGGAATACCAGCGTGCCGCGCTGATTAGCGCGCTGCAAACGCTGTTCCCGCAGTGTGCCATTTACGACCGCAGCGATGTGGCAGTGCGCAAAAAAGAGGGCATGGAGCTGACTCAGGGGCCAGTAACGGGCGAACTGCCGCCAGCCCTGCTGCCCATTGAAGAACATGGCATGAAGCTGCTGGTGGATATTCAGGGCGGTCACAAAACGGGCTATTACCTTGACCAGCGCGACAGCCGTCTGGCGACACGCCAGTACGTCGCCGACAAGCGCGTACTTAACTGCTTCTCCTATACCGGCGGTTTTGCCGTTTCGGCGCTGATGGGTGGCTGTGCGCAGGTCGTCAGCGTGGATACGTCACAGGAAGCGCTTGACGTGGCAAAACAAAACGTCGAGCTAAACAAGCTGGATTTGAGCAAAGCGGAGTTTGTACGCGACGACGTTTTCAAGCTGCTGCGTAAATATCGCGATCAGGGCGAGAAGTTCGACGTTATCGTGATGGATCCCCCTAAGTTTGTGGAGAATAAAAGCCAGCTGATGGGCGCCTGCCGCGGGTACAAAGATATCAACATGCTGGCCATCCAGCTGCTGAACCCGGGTGGCGTTCTGCTGACGTTCTCCTGCTCCGGTCTGATGACCACAGATTTATTTCAGAAAATCATCGCCGATGCCGCAATAGATGCTGGTCGTGATGTACAATTTATAGAGCAGTTCCGTCAGGCAGCCGATCATCCCGTGATTGCTACCTACCCGGAAGGGCTGTATCTGAAAGGGTTTGCCTGTCGCGTCATGTAACTTGAAAAGAGAAATATTGACCACACATAACGTGTAAGTCGTATTTCCCGGGAGGTGACTATGATTGCCAGCAAATTCGGTATCGGCCAGCAGGTCCGCCACACTTTGCTAGGGTATTTGGGTGTGGTCGTCGATATCGACCCGGAGTATTCCCTTGATGAACCGTCAGCAGACGAGCTGGCGGTTAACGCCGAGCTTCGCGCTGCGCCCTGGTACCATGTGGTGATGGAAGGTGACGACGGACAACCCGTTCATACCTACCTTGCCGAAGCGCAGCTGAGTAGTGAGTTGCAGGAAGAGCATCCGGAGCAACCTACGATGGATGAACTTGCTCAGACCATCCGTAAACAGCTACAGGCTCCGCGCCTGCGGAACTAAGCGTGCAAAAAAAGCCCGATAACGGGCTTTTTTTATTATTTCGCCAGCCCCAGACGGGGGATCTCAATCGCCGGGCATCGGTCCATGACCACTTTCAGACCCGCTTCACGCGCCAGCACGGCCGCCTGCTCGTTAATCACACCCAACTGCATCCACAGGGTTTTCGCCCCGACGGCAATAGCATCCTGCGCTACGCCCCATGCGGCCTCGGAATTACGGAAGACATCGACCATATCAATTTTTTCGGGTACGTCAGCGAGCGTGGCATACCCTTGCTGGCCCAGCAACGTTTTCCCCGCCACTTTTGGCGAGACCGGGATGACGTGATAACCCTGATCGAGAAGGTATTTCATCACCCGATAGCTGGGACGATCGGGTTTATCACTCGCGCCCACCAGCGCAATGGTCCGCGTGGATGTCAAAATCTCAGCAACATCATTCTCTTTCATGGTTTTTCTCCTGGCTTTTTTAAAAGTGTACGCCAAAGCGCACATCTCAACCATCCATCCCATACAGATGCATGAGGGCAAAACGGCAAAATATGTCTATATGTTAGTAAACGTGATTATCGAAAAATTTAGATACATTAATGCGGCGACAGTATGTCTGACGGGAGCCTCCTATGAAAACCGGTATTGCCACGGCTCTGATTGCGTTAGTGATGCCGGTTTGCGTATTTGCTACCACGCTTCGGCTCTCTGGCGACATTGATCTTCTGGTACTGGACGGAAAAAAAGTGTCCAGCTCATTATTACGCGGTGCTGACAGCATCGAATTAGATAACGGCCCCCATCAACTGGTCTTTCGAGTAGAAAAATCGATCGGCCTGGCTAACCATGAGCAACGACTGTACATCTCGCCGCCGCTGATTATCAGCTTTAATACCCGGCAAATCAGTCAGGTGAACATTACCCTGCCTCGCCTTGAAACAGAAAAGGAATCGGCGGCCTTTGACGCCTCGCCGCGCATTGAACTGCTGGACGGTGATGCGATGCCAATCCCGGTGAAGCTGGATATTCTGGCATTAACCACGTCCCCCAAAGGCCCGGATTACGAGGCGGCTACGCAGGTTTATAACAAAGCCGGTAAACGCGCCTCCCTTCCGCAGTTTGCCACCCTGATGGCCGACGACAGTACGCTGCTTTCCGGCGTATCAGAACTGGATGTTATCCCGCCTCAGTCCCAGACGCTGACGGAACAGCGCCTGAAATTCTGGTTCCAGCAGGCCGATCCCGACACGCGGGCCCGATTTTTACAGTGGGCAAAGCAACAACCTTCATCCTAAGCCACATTTTTTTCGCCTGAGGCTTGCAGCGTCAGGCGCTTCCCGTCATCGTGTAGTCAGTTAACCTGATGGATATGATTATGGAACTGACAACACGCACGCTGCCTGAACGCAAACACATTGCACTGGTGGCGCACGATCACTGTAAACAAATGCTGCTTAACTGGGTGCGCCGCCATCAGTCTTTGCTGGAAAAGCATGCCCTTTCAGCGACCGGCACCACCGGAAACCTGATCCAGCGCGAAACGGGTCTGGAGGTCAATGCGATGCTGAGCGGCCCGATGGGCGGCGATCAGCAGGTCGGCGCGCAGATTTCCGAAGGGAAGATTGACGTGCTGATCTTCTTCTGGGATCCGCTGAACGCGGTTCCGCACGATCCCGATGTTAAAGCCCTGCTGCGTCTGGCGACGGTGTGGAATATTCCGGTGGCGACAAACCTCTCGACGGCGGATTTCATCATCGAATCACCGCAGTTCAATTCGCCGGTTGATATCCTGATTCCGGACTATCAGCGTTATCTTTCTGAGAGACTGAAGTAGCTTTTTTGCCGGGTGGCGGCTTCGCCTTACCCGGCCTACCCATCCTTGCCCGTCGTCGCTACGGCTTTCTCGCTACCGGCACATCAATACTCTTCAGAATATCGACAAACACGGATGGCTCCGCTTTATTGAACAGCAGCCAGACGCGGTGACGTGCGCGCGTCATTGCCACATAAAGCAAACGTCGCTCTTCGGCATCCGGGAAATCTTCCGGCACCGGCAGTAGGGCCTGTTCCATCACCGATTCACGGGCCGGAGCCGGGAAACCGTCGCTGCCCTCTTTCAGCCCCATCACAATCACATAATCGGCCTGCTGCCCTTTGCTGGCGTGAATGGTCATAAATTCAAGCTGCAGTTTCGGCCAGCGGGTAGCTGCTTTTTCCAGCGCTGCAGGTTTAAGGTGATGATAACGCGCCAGCACCAGGATACGCTCATCGGGCTTCGCATAGCCGCTGAGCTTGTCCAGCAGCGGTTCCAGCTGGTCATCCGCCAGCAGGGTGACGGCTTTTTTATCCCCAGGCCGCAGGCTGTTAAGCGGCTTGGTCAGCTGATGCGGGTTTTGCTGGATAAAACGGTTGGCGATTTCACCAATCCGGGAGTTGAAGCGATACGTGGTGTCCAGATCGCTGCGATCCCCTTCACCAAAATAGTGGTGGAACGCGGTCGTGAGTGAAAGCTGTGCGCCGCTGAAGCGATAGATAGCCTGCCAGTCATCCCCCACCGCAAACAGCGAGGTATGTTTATTTTGCGCCCGTAGCGCACAGAGCAGTGCTGCGCGCTGGGGTGAGATATCCTGAAACTCATCCACCAGAATATGTTTCCACGGACTGACAAAACGTCCTTTCTCAAGAATGACGATCGCCTGATGGATCAAACCGGAAAAATCGACGGCATTTTCCGCCTTCAACGCGGCTTTCCAGGCTTTTAAGAGCGGTGCCATCAGTTTGACCCGCTTCGAAAATAGATCGCGGATCCCCTCTGGCGCACCTTCAATCATTTCAGGCTGTGAGCCACCGTGCATCCGCATCAGGCTGACCCAACGGTCAAGACGCGATCCCAGCCGACGCGCCAGTTTATCATCCTGCCAGAAACTGCCTTCCGGCACTGCCCAGTTGAGCTCCTCTTCCAGCCACTGACGCCACCCTTTCGCCTGCGCTTTTTTCTCACTGCACTGCTGACGCCACGTTTTGATAAACAGCGCCTGGCGCGCCTGCGTGTCGTTTTCCAGTTTACTGACGGAAGGCACTTTTTTACTGCCCTGCTGAATGATATGCAGCGCAAGGGCATGGAAGGTTCTGGCAGTAATATCCCGGGTATGCAGACGTTGCTGAATGCGTTCGTCCATCTCCTCGGCAGCCTTACGGCCAAAAGCCAGCAGCAGAATCTGATCGGCAACCGCTTCGCCGGTCGTCAGAAGCCAGCCTGCACGCGCCACCAGTACCGACGTTTTGCCGCTTCCCGCCCCCGCGAGCACCAGCAGCGACTGCTCGCCATTGACCACCGCGCGAGCCTGCGCAGGGTTGAGCGGCGAAGATTCCACCGTACTGAAAAAGTCGGCGTACTGGGTCAGCATGGCATCTGTCCAGGCCTGGTTATGCGCCAGCCGACTCTTATCCCTATCGTTCAGCCAGGCCTGACACTGACGCCAGGCGTCGCGACAGTTGTCGAACTCATCAAGACGCGTTACGGCAATCGGCAGGGCCGAGAGAGCCTGGCGAATCTTTTGCTGCAGCCCGGCAGTCTGCTGGCGGGTCAACCACGTTTGTTGCGCGTTGCTCTGGGCGATCTCGTCCAGCACCTGGTGCAGAACCTGGGCGGCAATCACGCTCATGTCGTGACTCCACTGCTGCCAGCGGGCGTTCAGGTGGTGATGAAAACGCTGGGTTTCCGCCCACTCGGTGCCGTGAAGACGCACGACTTTATCGTCTGGCAGAACAAACTCCAGCTCACCCCATACCAGCCCACGCTTACAGTGGATGGCCAGAAGCTGATTAAACGGAATAAGGTATTCGTGGCGTTCTCCGGAGACTTTCACCCCGGCGTTGAGCAAAACAACGCTGTCATAGGGGTGTTGCGCCAGGCGTTTGCCTAATGAAGTTGCTTTCAGTTCCATGTCCCGCCAAATCCACGAAGAGATAATTTACCTGACAGTTTAACTGCCAGTTTTAAGGTGCTCCAGCCTAAAAAAACGTTACAATCATTGGGCGTTAATTTTATCGAAAGGAAGTGAGGGTTTATGCGTACCGTTCTGAATGTGTTGAATTTTGTGCTGGGCGGTTTTGCCACCACCCTTTCCTGGCTTATTGCCACACTGGTGAGCATCGTCCTGATTTTCACACTCCCCCTGACCCGCTCCTGCTGGGAAATCACCAAACTCTCGTTGATCCCCTACGGTAACGAAGCCATCCACGTTGACGAACTGAATCCGGAAAGTAAGAACGCCCTGATGAACACGGGGGGAACCCTGCTGAACATTCTGTGGCTGATTTTCTTTGGCTGGTGGCTATGCATCATGCATATTTTTGCCGGTATTGCACAGTGCATCTCAATTATTGGGATTCCGGTAGGGCTCGCGAACTTTAAGATCGCCGCCATCGCCCTTTGGCCCGTCGGGCGCAGAGTTGTTCCGGTTGAAGTGGCCCAGGCGGCGCGTGAAGCGAACGCACGCCGTCGTTTTCAGTAAATAAGGACTGGCCGCGTTTATGCTAAGCCCACTGCTTCGCCGTTATACCTGGAACAGTTCCTGGCTTTACAACGTCAGGATTTTTATCGCGCTTTGCGGCACGGTAGCCCTGCCGTGGTGGTTGAATGACGTCAAACTCACCATCCCGCTCACGCTGGGGGTGGTGGCCGGGGCGCTTGCGGATCTGGACGATCGCCTGGCCGGTCGTTTGCGTAATCTGGTGATTACGCTCGTCTGCTTTTTTATTGCGTCAGCGTCCGTTGAGTTGCTCTTCCCCTGGCCGTGGCTGTTTGCGCTGGGCCTGACGCTTTCGACCAGCGGGTTTATTTTGCTGGGTGGACTGGGGCAGCGCTATGCCACCATCGCCTTCGGCGCCTTACTGATCGCCATCTATACCATGCTGGGCGTGTCACTTTACGACCAGTGGTACCAGCAACCTCTACTGCTGTTGCTGGGCGCCATCTGGTATAACCTGCTGACGTTAACCGGCCATCTTATCTTCCCGGTTCGCCCGCTGCAGGATAACCTTGCCCGTAGCTTTGAGCAGTTGGCCCATTATCTGGAACTGAAATCCCGGCTGTTTGACCCGGATATTGAAGAAGAAAGCCAGGCGCCGCTTTACGATCTGGCGCTGGCAAACGGTCAGCTGGTCACCACCCTTAACCAGACGAAAGCCTCACTGCTTACCCGTCTGCGCGGCGATCGCGGTCAGCGTGGAACGCGAAGAACCTTACACTACTATTTTGCCGCCCAGGACATTCATGAACGCGCCAGTTCCTCGCATGTTCAGTATGCCGCCCTACGTGAAAAGTTTCGCTACAGCGACGTGATGTTCCGCTTCCAGCGCCTGCTGTCAATGCAGTCCCTGGCCTGCCAGCAGCTCTCGCGATCCATTCTGCTGCGCACGCCCTATCAGCATGACCCCCGTTTCGAACGCGTGTTTAGCCATCTTGATGCGGCGCTCGATCGCGTTCAGGCCAGCGGAACATCACCGGAACATATCAAAGCGCTGGGTTTTCTGCTCAATAACCTGCGGGCTATAGATGCTCAGCTGGCGACCATCGAATCCGAACAGGCGATGGCGCAACCGGGTAATGATGTGGAAAATCAGCTGGCTGATGACAGCGTGCATAGCTTTAGCGATATGTGGCTACGGCTGAGCCGCAACTTTACGCCAGAGTCGGCGCTCTTTCGCCACGCGGTGAGAATGTCTCTGGTGCTATGCGTCGGTTATGCCTTTATCCAGATAACCGGTTTGCAGCATGGCTACTGGATCCTGCTGACCAGCCTGTTTGTCTGCCAGCCAAACTATAACGCCACCCGGCACCGCCTTGCGCTGCGTATTATCGGTACGCTGGTCGGTGTCGCGATTGGACTTCCCGTGCTGTACTTCGTGCCTTCTGTTGAAGGGCAGCTGGTGCTGATTGTGATTACCGGCGTGTTGTTTTTCGCGTTTCGCAACGTGCAGTACGCTCATGCCACCATGTTCATCACGCTGCTGGTGCTGCTCTGCTTTAACCTGCTAGGTGAAGGGTTCGAGGTCGCCCTGCCTCGCGTGCTCGATACCCTGATCGGCTGTGCGATTGCCTGGGCAGCGGTGAGCTTTATCTGGCCGGACTGGCGTTTCCGTAATTTACCGCGGGTGTTAGACAGGGCATTGAACGCCAACTGCCGATACCTGGATGCCATTCTTGAGCAGTACCACCAGGGACGCGATAACCGTCTGGCTTATCGGATAGCCCGCCGCGATGCGCACAACAGTGATGCTGAACTGGCTTCGGTTGTCTCTAACATGTCAACGGAGCCTCGTGCCACGGCCGAGATGCGTGAGACGGCTTTCCGGTTGCTCTGCCTCAACCATACCTTCACCAGCTATATTTCCACGCTGGGTGCACACCGCGAGAAACTGGTCAACCCGGGCATACTCAACCTGCTGGATGACGCGGTCTGCTACGTCGATGATGCACTGCATCACCGGCCAGCCGATGAACCGAAAGTGAGACAGTCGCTGGATGAACTGACTCAACGTATCGCGCGTCTTGAGCCAGGAAACGACAGCAAAGCGCCGCTGGTGCTACAGCAGATTGGCCTGCTTATCGCTCTGCTGCCAGAAATTTGCCGGTTACAACAGCAAATCGCTACCTGGAGGAGTGATTCTTCTGTGGCTCAGGCAGCGCATTAAACCACTCCGTCAACTCCCGGCGAGTGCCTGCCGGGAGTGCCGCCTCATGCAAACCCTCAATAGCCCCCTCAAGGGCGAAGAGCACTTTAATACCGAGTGCCCTATTTTTAGCCCGCATCTTTAACCAGCACTCCCTGGCACCCAGTGCCCGCAGCGTCTCTTCGTTAGTAATGCCAGCTTCAAAAAGTAATACCTCAAGCTGAAAGGTCAGGTTTGGCAGATCTTTAAGCCGGTTTCGTTGATGGCGCTGACAGCGCTCTTTCCTCGCCGCATTGAGCGCGAAAGAGGAGAGCTGAAGCAGCCGTTCCCTGTCTTGCCACAGTCCATCATCGACACGGTAATAGTTGAGAAGTACCGGGCGGCCTCGTTTCATCAGCGTCAAAAAAGAGGCGGCATTTTTTACACAGTATTTCGCGCTTTCTTCACAGGCGCGAAGGTACAGCTCGCCATCTGACACCATGGCAAAAACCGCGTCATCTATCGCCAGGGTATAGCCACCGAACAGGGCGCGATGATGAATTTCTCCTAGCGGTGAGAGGTATTCCTGGGATTGATAAATCCGTTCATAAGATATCTTTTTCATGATATTTCCCTTCTAAATCATAAGGTAACAGCGAAATTTCTTACTAGCGGATCCGTTAGCAGGAAAATAGGCAACTTAGCGCCGTTGAGCAAGATGATTTTTCGAGGGGCATCAACATTGAACGAATTTTGCGAGTCGCTTTCCGAAAATGAGGTTGATCTTTATGCATACAGGGGTTACTGTATATCCATACAGTAACTACAGGGCTGGAATGAATATGTACACTTCAGGCTATGCAAATCGCTCAACTTCTCTCTCCTCTACCGCGGGCACTGTCGCGCACAACACCGTTGGGGGTGTTTCGACGGGGCTTATTAGTGAAGTGGTTTATCGTGAAGACCAGCCTCTGTTGACCCAACTCCTGCTACTGCCTTTATTACAGCAGCTTGGTCAGCAATCGCGCTGGCAGCTCTGGCTGACGCCACAGCAAAAATTGAGCCGTGAATGGGTTCAGTCCGCAGGCCTGCCGCTGGCTAAGGTGATGCAGATTAACCAACTCTCTCCCTGCGATACCGTTGAGTCTATGGTTCGCGCGTTGCGCACCGGAAATTACAGCGTGGTGATCGGCTGGTTACCCGAAGAACTGACGGAAGAGGAACATTTTCGTCTGACTGAAGCGGCTGAAGAAGGGAATGCGATCGGGTTCATCATGCGCCCGGTTCGTCCAGATTCTTATCGCAGAGGACAACTTTCTGGGCTAAAAATTCACTCAAATTTGTATCATTGAGCGAAATTAAGATTTTTCCTGGAATTTTTTTTGACCGCAAGATACGGATTTAGTTCCCGGCGTCAAAATTGCGGCAAGGCGCGTCTGGAGCGGTTCTCCTTAATTTTACTGCACAAAATTCGTTCTAAAAATGTTAAATAATAGGTATACGGAACTTTTTTTTTCATATGCCTGACAGACTTCACACTTGTAAGTTTTCAGCTACGTTGTAGACTTTACATCGCCAGGGGTGCTCGGCCTAAGCCGAAGATATCGGTAGATTTATATTTGACCACGCCCCCCGGTGAAGGATTTAACCGTGATTCTCTACTTGAGACATTCATGGCGAATTTTGGATGATAACGAGGCGCAAAAAATGAAAAAGACAGCTATCGCGATTGCAGTGGCACTGGCTGGCTTCGCTACCGTAGCGCAGGCCGCTCCGAAAGATAATACCTGGTATGCAGGTGGTAAACTGGGCTGGTCTCAGTTCCACGACACCGGCTGGTACAACAGCAGCCTGAACAATGATGGCCCTACTCACGAGAGCCAGCTTGGTGCAGGTGCGTTCGGTGGCTATCAGGTTAACCCGTATGTTGGTTTTGAAATGGGTTACGACTGGTTAGGTCGTATGCCATACAAAGGCGACAACGTTAATGGCGCTTTTAAAGCTCAAGGCGTACAGCTGACCGCTAAACTGGGTTACCCAGTAACTGACGATCTGGACGTGTACACCCGTCTGGGTGGTATGGTATGGCGCGCTGACTCCAGCAACAGCATCGCTGGCGACGACCATGACACCGGTGTTTCCCCAGTATTCGCTGGTGGCGTTGAGTGGGCTATGACCCGTGACATCGCTACCCGTCTGGAATACCAGTGGGTTAACAACATCGGCGACGGTGCTACCGTTGGCGTTCGTCCAGACAACGGCATGCTGAGCGTAGGTGTTTCCTACCGTTTCGGCCAGCAGGAAGATGCAGCACCAGTTGTTGCTCCAGCGCCGGCTCCAGCTCCAGAAGTACAGACCAAGCACTTCACTCTGAAGTCTGACGTTCTGTTCAACTTCAACAAAGCGACTCTGAAACCAGAAGGCCAGCAGGCACTGGATCAGCTGTACACCCAGCTGAGCAACCTGGATCCTAAAGACGGTTCCGTAGTGGTTCTGGGCTTCACCGACCGTATCGGTTCTGACGCTTACAACCAGAAACTGTCTGAGAAACGTGCTCAGTCTGTTGTTGATTACCTGATCTCTAAAGGTATCCCAGCTAACAAGATCTCCCCACGTGGTATGGGCGAATCTAACCCAGTTACTGGCAACACCTGTGACAACGTGAAAGCTCGCGCTGCACTGATCGACTGCCTGGCTCCAGATCGTCGCGTAGAGATCGAAGTTAAAGGCGTTAAAGACGTTGTAACTCAGCCAGCGGCATAAGTTATCGTCTGATAAAAAACCCCGCAATGCGGGGTTTTTTATTGTCTGAAGAAAAACACAAATCTACTTTTTGCCCAGCAACGCCTGAAGGTCGTTTTTTAGCGACGACATTTGGTTAGCATACTTCTCTTTATGTTCGGCATCCTCAATCAACTGCACGATGGTTTCCGACAGCGTTTTACCACGCCGTTGCGCCAGCCCAGCCAGACGCTGCCAGACCACGAACTCCAGATCGATTGATTTTTTACGCGTGTGCTGATGCTCAGCATTAAAATGCCGTTTGCGTCGCGCGCGGATCGTTTGCTTCATCCGGTTTAACAACGCGGGATTGATGTGTTTCTCAATCCAGCCGTTAACCTGTACCGGTTCATTCTCGAGGGTCAGCAAAATATCCACGGCTTCTTGTGCAGCGCTGGCTTCGATGTAGCAGGTAATCAGCTCCCCTTCACGGTGCTTTTTGACCAGGTACTTCCATTTCCAGCCGCTTTCGAGATTTTCCAGTTGTTGATATTTCATTGCGATCTCAGTGTTACCACGTAACTCTGTTCAGAATATCAGTTTTTTGGCAATCTGCTGAAAAGAAATCATATCCTGTGAGTCAATGCAGCCATTCCCGCTGTCGAAATACCCAATCCTGCTTGGGTAGATCCCCCCGCTTACGGTATACTCCACGCTTTTACATCTGACTAAAAAACATCAACTTTGACGATTACGAAACTTGCATGGCGTGACCTTGTTCCGGATACCGAGAGCTATCAGGACCTGTTTTCACAGCCCGAACTCGCAACAGAACATCCATTCATCCTTAGCGATACGCAACCCCGTTTGCATTATGCGCTGGAGCAGGCGTTAAGCCCATGGGCGACATCGCCCTTCATGCTGCTGAAAGCCCCCGAAGAGGCGGAATATCTGACGCTTCTCGGGGACGCTATGCGCCAGTTGCGCCCGGAAGCGAACGCGGTCTTTGGCGGCCAGTATCGTATCGCGGGAGATAAGATCGCCTTCGAACCGGCGGACCAGGCCGATGACCGTTTTGCAGCGACAGGTGAAGTCATTACCGCTAACTGGGTCGAGGCTGAACAACTCTTTGGCTGTCTGCGTCAGTTCAATGGTGAGCTTTCACTGCAACCAGGTCTGGTACATCGCGCAAACGGCGGCGTGCTGATCATCTCTCTGCGCACCCTGCTCTCGCAGCCGCTGCTGTGGATGCGCCTGAAAACGATTGTGACCCAGCAACGCTTTGACTGGGTCGGTTACGATGAGTCTCGCCCTCTGCCGGTCTCCGTGCCGTCAATGCCGCTGTCGCTGACCGTCGTGCTGACGGGCGATCGTGAATCGCTGGCTGACTTCCAGGAAATGGAGCCGGAACTGGCTGAGCTGGCGGTTTACAGCGAATACGAAGACAACATCCAGGTAGCCGATGCTGATGACATGGCACAGTGGTGTCAGTGGGTGCTGGCCGTTGCGGAACGCTTTGCATTGCCAATGCCTGCCGCTGACGCGTGGCCGGGTTTGATCCGCGAAGCGGTTCGTTATACCGGTGACCAGGAAACCCTGCCGCTCAGTCCACTCTGGATAGGCAAGCAGCTGCGTGAAGTGGGTGTGATCAGCGGTAAAGGTGCGTTTACTGGCGAACAGCTCACGCAGATGCTGGCGCAGCGTGAGTGGCGCGAAGGCTATCTTGCTGACCGTATGCAGGATGAAATTCTGCTGGAACAAATTCTGGTCGAGACCGAAGGTGAACGCGTCGGCCAGATTAACGCCCTGTCCGTGATTGAATTCCCTGGCCACCCGCGCGCGTTCGGGGAACCCTCACGCATCAGTTGTGTTGTGCATGTTGGCGATGGCGAGTTCACCGATATTGAACGCAAAGCCGAGCTGGGTGGCAACATTCACGCCAAAGGCATGATGATCATGCAGGCGTTTTTGATGTCTGAGCTGCAGCTTGAGCAGCAAATCCCCTTCTCCGCCTCGCTGACGTTTGAACAATCCTATAGCGAAGTGGATGGCGATAGCGCCTCTATGGCGGAGCTCTGCGCCTTGATCAGCGCCCTGGCAGACGTGCCGATCAACCAGAACCTCGCGATCACCGGTTCGGTCGATCAGTTCGGTCGTGCTCAGCCTGTTGGCGGTCTGAACGAAAAAATTGAAGGCTTCTTCTCTATCTGTCAGCAGCGTGGTTTAAACGGCAAACAGGGTGTGATTATTCCAGCACCCAATGTACGCCATTTAAGCCTTAGCCAGGCTATTCTGGACGCGGTTGAGCAGGAACAATTTGCCATCTGGGCCATCGAAGGGATTGAGGATGCACTACCCTTACTGACAAACCTGGTATGGGATAGCGAGGGGCAGACGACCCTGATGCAGACCATCCAGGAGCGAATTGCTCAGGCGACACAGCAAGATGCTCGCCACCGTTATCCATGGCCGTTACGCTGGCTGGGCTGGTTTAATTCAAACTGATCGGACTTGTTCAGCGTACACGTGTTAGCTATCCTGCGTCCTTCACTAAAATAAGGCTTACTGAGAACATGGTAGATAAACGCGAATCCTATACAAAAGAAGATCTTCTTGCCTCTGGTCGCGGTGAACTGTTTGGCGCGAAAGGCCCACAGTTACCGGCCCCGAACATGCTGATGATGGACCGTGTCGTGAAAATGACCGAAACCGGCGGCAACTTCGATAAGGGTTACGTAGAAGCAGAACTCGATATCAACCCGGACCTGTGGTTCTTCGGTTGCCACTTCATTGGCGATCCGGTAATGCCTGGCTGCCTGGGCCTGGATGCCATGTGGCAGCTGGTTGGCTTCTATCTGGGCTGGCTGGGTGGTGAAGGTAAAGGCCGCGCACTGGGCGTGGGCGAAGTGAAATTCACCGGCCAGGTTCTGCCTACAGCGAAGAAAGTGACCTATCGTATTCACTTCAAGCGCATTGTTAACCGTCGCCTGATTATGGGCCTGGCGGATGGCGAAGTGCTGGTAGATGGTCGTCTGATCTATACCGCGAACGACCTGAAAGTTGGCCTGTTCCAGGACACTTCCGCATTCTGATTTTGCGTTAAGCCCTCCCTGAAAGGCGAAACCTCCGCAGTGCGGAGGTTTCTTTCTTTAAAGAGACGTTATCAGGCAATGAGTGCCCTGTCGCCGATGGCTTCTCGCCAGCCTCCAAGCCATTGTGACCTTTGATTTATCGTCTGATAAGGACACATTTCTTTAGAACGTCCAGCGATGCCGGCCTGATAACCACGTTGATGAGCCCGTTCCAGGCGATCTCGTTTCTGTCTCTTCATGCCTCGTTTCCCTCATTCTTTTGTCTGGTGGAAAGAAAACAGTGTCTGCACTAAATGTACAGGCACAGATAACGAATACCCCGAATTCATTGCAGCGTCAATGTTCAAAATTCATACGGGTGTCATATTTGTGAGCTAGCCAGAAGATCATTTGTACAAAAAGTGTGACCCGGCACAAGTAACAACCTGAAGCCAAAACGAAAAAAAAACCGCAATCAGCGACAGGCTAACTGCGGTTTTTGATGATGAATTTTACTTATGGCAGCCGGGAAATCTCCCTGGCGATACTGGCTGACTCCTGCGCCCAACCCTGAGCCAGGACTTTCACCATTTCATCATAGCCATCTTTCTGCTGCTTCAGTTCCAGATGGAAAGGACGTTTAATCAGCTGTCCCTGATGATTCAGCAGCCACTCTCCGCTGATGATAACGGCACCGTCATACCGACCATGGAAGCCCGTTACCGTGACGTTCAGCGTATCCTGATCGCTACCCAGTGGCTGGGAAGCGACAACCCAGCCCGGAAGCTGGCTGCTCAGATTTGCCACCAGCGTATTGCGCAACTGCTGATCCAGCGGGCTGGCCCACAGGTTATTGTTGGCGATGGTGTACTGTACATCGCTGGTCTGGTAGACCACCCCGTTGCCGGCCAGGTAGTCCGGCACGGCAACTTGCTCAACCCACAGCAGACGGTTGCCTTGCGAAGCGGTACTCTGGGTACCTGCCTGCGCCATCAGCGGTAGCTGATAGTAGCTTTTCGTTTCACTGCCTGAGCTACAGGCCGTGAGTACCATCGCTCCTACAATCGCTAGCCATTTTTTCATTGTTTCGCCCTCTTCGGCTCAGGATCCTTTTTATCTTTCGCTTCAAACACCAGCGCGTTGCTCTTCTCGTTGAGCGTTTTCAGAACCGGCTGCAGTTCGCGCAAGACCTGATCAAGACGCTGCATATCTGCCACCATCTTGTTGTACGCCGCCGAGCCTGGCTGGAAGCCCTGCATACTGCGGTTCAGCTCACGCAGCGTTTTCTGCATATCCTGCGGCAACTGCTGCATGCTCTGGCTTGCAGTGAGCTTATTGATGTTATCCAGCGTGGTTTGCAGGCGTTGCATCGTCGCCTGGCTCTGATGTAACGAACCTGTCGCGGCTTCAATCATTGGGTTCAGCGGCAGATTGTTAATCTTATCCAGCGTTTCCATCAGACGCTGCTGGATCTGAGCCAGTCCGCTGCTCACGGTTGGGATGATTTTATAGCCACCGAATTCACGAATGCCGGTAATCGGCGGTGCTTTCTGATAGAAATCCATATCCACATACAGCGCGCCGGTCACCAGGTTGCCGGTCTTCAACGACCCGCGCAGACCACGTTCCATCAGTTGAGAGATATGCGTGGCAATATCCTGGTTCTCGCCAATCTGGTTGATCAGACGTTCTGGTTCGATACGAATCAGCACCGGAATGCGGTAATCATCATCCAGGACCTGCTGCAGACCAGGCACAAAGAACGGTACTTGCCCAACCGTACCGAGACGAATGCCGCGGAACTCAACCGGCGCCCCCGGCTGCAGGCCACGAACGGAGTCTTTAAAGAACATCAGGAAGTCAACGTGATCGGTGTAGAGCGCATCCTGAATGCTTTTTTGATCGTCAAACAGGCGGAAAGCAGTGTTCTCCGCAACCGGCTGCCCCAGATCCAGACCTTCCGGCACGTCAAAACTTACGCCACCGCCAAACAGCGTTGTCAGGGAGCCCATTTCAACACGCATGCCTGCCGAGGTCAGATCGACCGCGATGCCGCTGTCTTTCCAGAAACGGACATTGCTGGTGACCAGACGATCGTTAGGTGCATTGATGAACAGCTGATAGCTGATGGACCTTTTCTGTGGGTCAAACGTGCTTTTCTCAACCGAACCCACACGATAACCGCGGAACAACACCGGATCGCCCGCCGTGAGCTGACCCGCTTTTTTACTGTCTAAAATCACGCGGATACCTTTTGCATCCGGCGGAGCTAGCGGCGGTGAATCCAGAAGCTGATATTGCCCCGGCTGGTTACCTTTTGTACCCGGCTGGAGTTCAATATAGGCACCTGAAAGCAGCGTTCCTAAGCCGCTGATCCCTTCACGCCCCACCTGCGGTTTAACCACCCAGAAAACAGAATCGCCATGCAGCAGTTTTTCCATGCCGGCATTCAGGCGCGCCTTGATCTCCACATGGGTTAAATCGTCGGTCAGGGTTGCGCTTTCCACCACGCCCACATCCACGCTGCGGCTTTTGATGGTCGTTTTACCGCCCTCAATCCCCTCGGCATTGGTGGTAATCAGCGTCACTTCCGGTCCCTGATGGCTGTAATGATAAAACAGGATCCAGGCACCGATCAGCGCCGTCACGATGGGGAAAATCCACACCGGTGACCAGTTTTTGACCTTCTGCACTTTCGCCTCTCCACTCTTATTTTCCATGCTCTTACTCTTCCTCATGGCTTGATTCAGGCTCACGATCCCACGATAAACGAGGGTCGAAGGTCATGGCCGCAAACATGGTCATAATCACGACCAGCGCAAACATTAAAGCCCCCATCGCGGGATAAATACTCATCAAACCGCCCATCCGCACCAGCGCAGAGAGAACGGCAATCACAAACACGTCGATCATTGACCAGCGACCAACAAACTCGACCACCTCATAAATCAGATGCATGCGTTCGCTGTCGCGCTTTCCGTGACCTTTTGCATCCCAACAGAGCCAGGCAATGGCGATCATTTTTAAGGTGGGTACCATAATACTGGCGATGAAAATCACGCCGGCGACCGGATAGGATCCTTCGCCCCAGAGCAGGATCACCCCCGCGAGGATCGTCGAGGGCATTTTGTCGCCGAGCAGGTCGGTGATCATAATCGGCAGAATATTGGCGGGCAGATACAGCATGACGGATGTCACCAGCAGCGCCATTGTCCACTGCAGGCTGTTCTTGCGACGGACGTGGCCTTTCGTTTCGCAGCGCGGACACACGTCGAGATCGGCGGGCAGCACGGCGGTACAGCACGGACAGGAACGCAGCCCCTGGCGGATACCCGGCACACCGACCTTCACCGTCTGTGCAAGCGTCGGTGCCGGAGCGATATCGTCCCACGCCCAGCGCCTGTCCACGCACTGGAAGGCGCGCAGCTGCAGGACGCAATACAGGCACCAGGGCACAAAGCTACTGCCAATCCCGACATCGCCATACGCCATCAGCTTCACGAAACTGACCAGTATCCCGGCCAGAAAGATCTCAGCCATCCCCCAGCTTTTGAGCTGGAAAAGGACACGCGCGAGCCGGATTTTCAGTGATGTCGGCATCCTGACGCGGTTGACCAGCAGAAGAATGACCACCAGGCAAAACGCCGGGACTATCTGGACAAACAGCAGAAAAAAGGTGCCGAGGCTGGCGTAATCTTCCGAGAACATCACGCCCGGGATTTCAAGCAGATCCACCTGGCTTGTCATCCCCCCCACCTTCATATAGATGAAGGGGAAGAGATTGGAGAGCAGCAGCATAAATAATGCCGCCAGTGCGTAAGCAGTGGGACGCTGCCTTGGCGCGTCCCACTCGGTCGTCAGCGTTGCGCCGCAACGTGGACACAGGGCTTTATGTCCGTGACCCAGCTCTGGCAACGCCACGAGCATATCGCATTGCGAGCATAATATATGCCTGTCGGCATGGTGCTGGTCACACATATGTTATCCCTGTTTATGCGCCGTTCTTCAGAGACTCAAGGTACTCCCAGCGCTCAAATGCTTCTTCCAGGGCTTTTTCAGCCGCGGACAGTTCAGCCAATACTTTCTGAGTATAGTCATGCGACTGGGTAAAGAATGAGGCATCAGCAACCTGTGCCTGAAGATCTTCAAGCGCCGCCTCCAGCTCTTCCAGACGCTGAGGAAGCCCCTCCAGTTCGCGCTGCAGGTTATAGCTTAGTTTAGCCGAGCTTTTCTTGACTGTTTCTGCTTTTGTTACAGCAGGTTCAGCACTTGTTTTGGACTTTGACTGTTTTTGCGCCAGAGACTGTGACTGCTGCCCTTTTGCATCGTGGTACCCGCCCACATACTGTCCAATTCGCCCTTCCCCTTCGAAGATCCAGCACTCGGTCACGGTATTATCAACGAACTGACGATCGTGGCTGACCAGCATCACGGTTCCCTGGTACCCGTCGATCAGCTCTTCCAGCAACTCCAGCGTTTCGACATCCAGATCGTTCGTCGGTTCATCGAGGATCAGCAGGTTGCTTGGCTTCAGGAACAGACGTGCCAGCAACAGGCGGTTACGTTCCCCGCCGGACAGGGCGCGAACCGGCGTCATCGCACGTTTCGGATGGAACAGGAAGTCCTGCAGGTAACCCAGCACATGGCGCGGCTTACCGTTTACCATGACCTCCTGCTTACCTTCAGCGAGGTTATCCATTACCGTGCGGTCCGGATCCAGCTCCGCGCGGTGCTGGTCGAAGTAGGCCACTTCAAGTTTGGTGCCGCAGTGAATACGGCCGCTGTCAGCCTGCAACTGACTCAGCATCAGCTTCAGTAATGTGGTTTTGCCGCAGCCGTTGGGGCCAATCAGCGCAATTTTGTCGCCGCGCTGGACCTGAGCAGAGAAATCTTTTACCAGCACTTTGCCGTCAACCTGATAGTTAACGTTTTCCATTTCGAAGACAATCTTGCCGGAGCGGGATGCCTCTTCAACCTGCATTTTGGCGCTGCCCATCACTTCGCGGCGTTCGCTGCGCTCGCGGCGCATCGCTTTCAGGGCACGCACACGGCCTTCGTTACGGGTACGGCGGGCTTTGATGCCCTGGCGGATCCAGACCTCTTCCTGCGCCAGTTTGCGGTCAAACTCAGCATTCTGCAGCTCTTCCACGCGCAGGTTTTCTTCTTTCTCCAGCAGATAGGTATCGTAATCGCCAGGATAAGTGACCAGCTTACCGCGGTCGAGATCGACAATACGGGTCGCCATATTGCGAATAAACGAACGGTCGTGCGAGATAAAGATGATGGTGCCGCTGAAGGTTTTCAGGAACCCTTCCAGCCAGTCAATGGCTTCGATATCCAGGTGGTTCGTCGGTTCGTCCAGCAGCAGCACTTTCGGCCCGCTGACCAGCGCGCGGCCCAGGGCCGCTTTACGCAGCCAGCCGCCGGAGAGCGCAGACAGCTCCATATCCGCTTCCAGACCAAGCTGTGCCAGCACTTCATTAATGCGGTTTTCAAGCTGCCACAGGCCGTGGTGATCGAGCATCTCCTGCACTTTTGCGAGCTCATTGAGATTCTTGTCGCTCGGGTCGGTCATGACCAGATGCGAAATCTCGTGATAGCGCTTCAGGTATTCCGCCTGCTCAGAGATCCCCTCCGCCACGAAGTCGTACACGCTGCCGGTGACATGGCGCGGCGGGTCCTGCTGGAGGCGGGAGACAATCAGATCCTGCTCGTACACGATGCGGCCGTCATCCAGCCCCTGCTCGCGGTTGAGGATTTTCATCAGCGTGGATTTACCCGCGCCGTTACGGCCCACCAGACAGACGCGTTCGTTATCTTCGATATGCAGCTCTGCATTATCGAGAAGCGGTGAGTCACTGAAAGAGAGCCACGCGCCGTGCATACTAATTAAAGACATTTATTATTCCTTTCAGACCGCGGTAATCAACCAGCAGTTATGGATTTGACGGTTACGGGCGAAGTCCTGAGACAGCGTTTTTTGGCTAATTTCTTGTGCTTTCAGTCCCAGGGCTGCTAAACCGTCGTGATCCATACGGAAGCCGCGTTTGTTGTTCGAGAACATAATGGTGCCGCCTTTACGCAACAGGCGCTTCAGGTCGGTCATCAGGCGCAGGTGGTCGCGTTGAACGTCAAAGCTATCCTCCATGCGCTTAGAGTTGGAGAAGGTCGGCGGATCGATAAAGATCAGGTCGAACTGTTCATCGGTATCACGCAGCCAGCCCAGCACGTCGGCCTGCATCAGGCGATGCTGGCGCCCGGTTAAACCATTCAGACGCAGGTTACGCTCGGCCCACTCCAGGTAGGTACGCGACATATCCACGGTAGTGGTGCTGCGCGCGCCGCCGAGGCCGGCATGCACACTCGCGCTACCGGTATAGGAGAACAGGTTGAGGAAATCTTTCCCCTTGCTCATCTGGCCGAGCATACGGCGGGCGATACGGTGGTCAAGGAACAGACCGGTATCGAGATAGTCGGTCAGGTTAACCCACAGGCGGGCGTTATATTCGCCCACTTCAATGTAGTCACCCTTCTCGCCCATCTTCTGGTACTGGTTTTTGCCCTTCTGACGCTCGCGGGTTTTCAGCACCAGCTTGTTCGGCGTAATGCCCAGCACGGCGATGGTGGCCGCAATCACGTCCAGCATACGCTGGCGCGCTTTTTGTGCATCAATGGTTTTTGGCGGAGCATATTCCTGAATGACAACCCAGTCGGCGTAGCGATCAACCGCCACGTTGTACTCCGGCAGGTCGGCATCGTACAGGCGGTAACATTCAATCCCTTCCTGCTTCGCCCACTTCTCGAATTTCTTCAGGTTCTTGCGCAGACGGTTGGCGTAATCTTCCGCCACGCCGGTTGGCTTACTGTCCGCCGCTTTTTCTGCCAGATGGTAGTTTTTCTGCACACAGTCCAGCGGACCGTTTTTTGCTTTAAACTGGCGATCGGCGCGCAGTTGCAGACAGCTCAACAGCTCCGGCGACGCGCTGAACAAAGACAGATTCCAGCCGCCAAAATAGTCTTTCATATTGCGGCCCAGCAGGCTGTGCAGGGCGATCAGCGCCGGTTCGCTGTCCAGACGCTCACCGTATGGCGGGTTACTGATGACGGTACCGTACGGGCCTTTCGGCAGCGGGTTGGTCAGGTTCGCGACATCTTTCACGTCGAAGGTGACCAGCTCACCGATACCCGCTCGACGGGCGTTGCTTCGCGCACGTTCAATCACGCGCGGGTCGCTGTCCGAACCATAGAAATGCGAGGTGTACTCTGCCAGGCCTTTACGCGCACGGCTCTGCGCGTCATCTTTGACCTCTTTCCAGAGGGCTTCATCATGCTGCGCCCAGCCTTTAAAGCCCCAGTGACCGCGGTGCAGCCCTGGCGCACGGTCGGTAGCCAGCATTGCGGCTTCAATCAGCAGCGTACCGGAACCACACATCGGATCGAGCAGCGGTGTGCCCGGCTGCCAGCCGGAGCGCATCACAATGGCTGCGGCAAGGGTTTCTTTGATCGGCGCCATCCCGGTGCGATCGCGATAGCCACGTAAATGCAAACCCGCGCCGCTCAGATCGAGAGAAATGCTCGCCGTGTCGCCGTTCAGCCAGACGTTGATACGCAGGTCCGGATTTTCGCGATCGACATTAGGGCGTTCCTTATTCTTACGGGTGAAGCAGTCCACAATGGCGTCTTTCACGCGCAGCGCACCGTACTGACTGTTGCGGATCTCATCGTTCACGCCGTTGAAATGCACCGCAAAGGTGGCATTTGGGGTGAAGATCTCTGTCCAGTCGATCATCTGTACGCCGGTATAGAGGTCAAGGTCGCTATAGACCTTGCACTCCTTCATCGGCAGCATGATGCGCGACGCCAGACGGCTCCACATCAGGCTCTGGTAAATAAGCCGCGTGTCGCCCTCAAAATGGACACCACCCTGAACTACCTGGCACTCTTGCGCACCCAGGGCTTCCAGTTCAGTTTTTAACAGCTCTTCCAGCCCACGGGCCGTACTGGCAAACAGAGAATTCATATCGTCACTTTTACTCTTAGAAAATTGTCGCGCATTATAGCTAATATGGCGTGTATGTCATAAAGTTGAAGGCTTATTTTCATTTGCGGGAGTATGCAGTGGCGACGTTATCCAGGCTTTTTATTCATCCGGTGAAATCCATGCGCGGCATTGGCGTTTCTCACGCACTGGCAGACATGAGCGGATTTGCCTTCGATCGTATTTTTATGGTCACCGAGCCTGACGGTACGTTCATCACCGCGCGCCAGTTCCCGCAGATGGTTCGCTTTACCCCTTCCCCGCTTCATGACGGATTGCATTTGACCGCGCCGGACGGTTCCAGCACGGTGATTCGTTTTGCTGATTTTGCGCCCGTCGACGCGCCAACGGAAGTCTGGGGTAACCATTTTACCGCGCGCATCGCCCCGGAAGAGATTAACCGCTGGCTAAGCGGCTTCTTTTCCCGCGACGTGCAGCTGCGCTGGGTGGGGCCTGAACTGACGCGCCGCGTGAAGCGCCACGATGCCGTTCCGCTCTCCTTCGCCGACGGCTTCCCGTTCCTGCTGACCAACGAGGCGTCGCTGCGTGATTTACAAAACCGCTGTAAGGCCAGCGTGCAGATGGAGCAGTTCCGTCCGAACCTGGTGGTAACCGGTGCCGATGCGTGGGAAGAAGACACCTGGAAAACGATCCGCATTGGTAGCGTCATCTTTGATGTCGTCAAGCCGTGCAGCCGCTGTATCTTTACCACCGTGAGTCCGGAAAAAGGCCAAAAGCACCCCTCTGGCGAACCGCTGAAAACGCTGCAATCGTTCCGCACCGCCCAGGATAACGGCGATGTCGATTTCGGCCAGAACCTGATCCCCCGCTCCAGCGGTGTGATCCGCGTGGGCGATGAGGTCGAAATCCTCGCCCGCGGGCCTGCGAGAGTGTACGGCGCCGGTCAGGAAGAAGAAAGCGTTGAAGTTGAGACGAACGTCGCCTCTGCCGTGGATATTCACTGGCAGGGCAAAATTATTCGTGGCAACAATCAGCAGGTGCTGCTGGAGCAACTGGAACAGGCCGGTATTCGCGTACCGTATTCTTGTCGTGCGGGAATCTGCGGATGCTGTCGTATCAAGCTGGTAGAGGGAGAGGTGACTGCGCTGAAGAAATCGGCAGTGGGAAACGACGGCACAATTCTGTGCTGTAGCTGCGTACCGAAAACATCCGTACAGCTGGAAGCTTAAACCGCCTGTTCGAGGCTGAAGGAATCGACACGCAGCTGTGGCTTCAGCCTGTCATTCATGACTTTGATCGCATCCCCTAACTGCATTACGCGCCCGGCAATCGTCACGCCGGGTTGCGCCAGCAGACAAAGCGCAGCATTTTCGCCCGGCTCCACCACTAACAAACTCACCTCTTCGGCGGTATCGCTCAGATTGACGCTGGCCGCATCACCCGTTGCTGGCGTCCAGTTCATGTCGTGCGGCAGGAAATGCCAGCTTTTCGGCATTTGCGGTTTCAGGAAACGAATCGCCACCAGCGCATTTAATACCAGCTCGGCACGCTGCTCTTTAGAGAGCACCAGATCGCGACATTTTTCTTCAAAGGAGAAATAAAGTGCAGCATCGTCAACGCAAAAGCCCGAGGGTGAAAACGCGTCCGGGGTTAACATTCGGCGGGCAAAACGAGAACGAAACAACATGCCATTGGCTAAATCGAGCATCATACGATCGTGCTCGTCGCAAAAATACCAGCGCCAGTTATCGTCAGGTTTAATTCGCATCTTTCTCTCCCGTCCCCAAACGTCCTGTACTAAAAATGTCCTGATTGTCGCTTCGTTTATAACAACATTAATAAAAGACCAGAATGTCTAAATAAGCAACAGTGACGGAATATAAAACAACCAGGGCTGGAAATAAAGCCCTGGTTGTCTGATTAAGAGAAAAGATTAGATATGCGTAACGATTTCTTTAATCAGCGGCGGTCCTTTAAAAATAAAGCCGGAATAGATTTGCACCAGCGATGCCCCTGCCGCAATCTTCTCGCGCGCAGCAATGACCGAATCGATACCGCCGACACCAATAATCGGCAAACGCCCTTTTAATTCTGCAGACAGAGCACGAATAATTTCGGTGCTTTTTAATTGTACCGGACGGCCACTTAACCCACCCGCTTCGTCACAGTTTTTCATTCCCTGAACGAGGGAGCGATCGAGCGTCGTATTGGTCGCAATAACACCATCAATATTATGGCGAACTAAACTGTCGGCAACCTGGATCAATTCTTCAGGCGAAAGATCCGGCGCGATCTTCACCGCGACCGGAACATATTTATGGTGGATCGCCTGCAGTTCATTTTGTTTATTTTTAATGGCGCTGAGAAGATCGTCCAACGCTTCGCCATATTGTAAAGAACGCAGGCCCGGGGTATTCGGCGATGAAATATTCACCGCGATGTAACCGGCATAGGCGTAGACTTTTTCCATACAAATCAGATAGTCATCTTTACCTTGCTCAACCGGCGTGTCTTTATTTTTACCGATATTAATGCCCAGCACCCCATCGAAATGGGCTTTTTTCACGTTCTCGACCAGGTGATCAACGCCGAGATTATTAAAGCCCATGCGGTTGATCAGCCCTTCGGCTTCCACCAGGCGGAACAAACGCGGCTTATCATTTCCCGGCTGTGGACGCGGGGTAACGGTACCGATTTCAATGGAGCCAAAGCCCATTGCGCCCAGGGCATCAATGCACTCGCCGTTTTTGTCCAGACCGGCCGCCAGACCCAGCGGGTTTTTAAAGGTCAGACCCATGCACTGCACAGGTTTTTCCGGCACATTCTGGCGCACCAGAGCCGCCAGAGGCGTTCCGGTAATGCGACGTAATTGCTGGAATGTCAATTCATGAGCGCGCTCAGGGTCGAGCTGGAAAAGGGCTTTACGAACGAAGGGGTAGTACATGAACTCTCCTGGATTCCCGGTGTGCAAACCGGGAGGGGATTATGGGCGATCCCGCTGCGAAAAGGAATTGACCTGCGGCAAAAAAATCAGCGTAAAACGCAAACGTTTACCTCCCGGTCTCTTTCTTATGCACTTTTTCGCATTTTAATTGCAGATAAATCATTTAGTGGAATAACCGCGCGGTGTCACACTCCTGAAAATTGTTATGAATGTTAGATAAAAGCAAACAATTGGTTATAAGGAGGAAGTATGCGCGTCATTACCCTGGCCGGAAGTCCACGATTCCCTTCGCGTTCCAGCGCCCTGCTGGAATATGCCCGTGAAAAGCTCAATGCGCTGGATGTGGAAGTGTGCCACTGGAATCTGCATAACTTCGAACCCGAAGATTTGCTGTACGCCCGTTTCGACAGCCCTGCGCTGAAAACCCTCACAGAGCAACTGAAAGAGGCAGACGGTTTAATCGTGGCGACACCGATCTATAAAGCCTCTTTTTCTGGCGCACTGAAAACCCTGCTCGATCTACTGCCGGAGCGCGCGCTGGACGGCAAAGTGGTGCTGCCGCTGGCAACGGGCGGAACGGTTGCCCATCTACTGGCGGTGGATTATGCCTTGAAACCGGTCCTGAATGCCCTGAAAGCACAAGAGATTCTTCATGGGGTTTTCGCGGACGATTCGCAGGTCATTGATTATCAACACAAGCCGCACTTTACGCCGAATCTGCAAACGCGCCTCGATGCTGCGCTGGAAACCTTCTGGCACGCGCTGCATCGCCGGGATATCCAGGCACCTGCGTTTGGCCAGCCTCAAGGAGTCGCACATGTTTAAAACCTTAACCCGCCTCGGGCTGGCTGGCCTGATGGCCTTGACCGGGCTGGCTCAGGCCGCAGAAACAGCGCCGGACAGTTTACGCATTGGCTATCAGAAAGGCAGCGTCAGTATGGTGCTGGCAAAAAGTCACCAGCTTCTGGAAAAACGCTTCCCGGACACCAAATTCTCCTGGATCGAGTTTCCTGCGGGCCCTCAGATGCTGGAAGCCCTGAACGTAGGCAGTATCGATCTTGGCAGCACAGGCGATATTCCGCCGATATTCGCCCAGGCTGCGGGGGCGGACCTCGTTTATGTCGGCGTTGAACCGCCGAAACCGAAGGCCGAAGTGATTCTGGTGCCTGAAAATAGCGAGATTAAAAGCGTTGCCGATCTAAAAGGTCATAAGGTCGCTTTTCAGAAAGGCTCCAGTTCACACAACCTGCTGCTGCGCGCTTTACAGGAGGCCGGGCTGAAATTCACGGACATTCAGCCCGTTTACCTGACTCCAGCCGACGCGCGTGCCGCGTTCCAGCAGAAGAATGTTGATGCCTGGGCTATCTGGGATCCGTACTACTCCGCAGCATTACTGCAAGGAGGCGTGCGTGTGCTGAAGGATGGCACGACGCTGAAGCAGACCGGCTCGTTCTACCTTGCCGCGCGTCCTTACGCGGAAAAGAATGGCGCATTTATTCAGAGCGTACTGGATACCTTTACGCAGGCCGACACGCTGACCCAAAGCCAGCGTCAGGAAAGTATTGCGCTGCTGGCGAAAACCATGGGCTTACCTGAACCGGTGATTGCGAGCTACCTCAGCCACCGTCCGCCGACCACCATTTCACCCGTGGATGCGCACGTCGCCGCGCTTCAGCAACAAACCGCTGACCTCTTCTATCAAAACCGCCTTGTGCCAAAACAGGTCGATATTCGCGAACGCATCTGGCAACCCGCAGGCAAAGAAGGAGCTAAATCATGAGTCTGAATCTTTTCTGGTTTTTACCCACCCACGGAGATGGCCACTATCTTGGCACTGAAGAGGGTTCCCGCCCGGTTGACCATGGCTACCTGCAGCAGATTGCACAGGCGGCGGACCGCATCGGTTTCACCGGCGTGCTGATCCCAACCGGGCGCTCATGTGAAGATGCCTGGCTGGTCGCCGCGTCGATGATCCCGGTCACCCAGCGTCTGAAGTTCCTGGTTGCGTTACGTCCAGGCGTGGTCTCCCCCACCGTGGCGGCGCGTCAGGCGGCAACGCTGGACAGACTCTCCAACGGTCGCGCCCTGTTTAACCTGGTGACGGGCAGCGATCCGCAGGAACTGGCAGGCGATGGCGTGTTCCTCGACCACACCGAGCGCTATGAGGCTTCTGCCGAGTTCACCCGCGTCTGGCGGCGCCTGCTTGAAGGTGAAACCGTCACCTTCGAAGGCAAGCATATCCACGTTCGTGACGCGAAACTCTATTTTCCGCCGGTACAACAGCCACGCCCGCCGCTCTATTTCGGCGGGTCGTCGGATGTAGCCCAGGATCTGGCAGCCGAGCAGGTCGATCTGTATCTGACCTGGGGCGAACCGCCTGAGCTGGTGAAAGAGAAAATTGCCCAGGTGCGCGCTAAAGCGGCCGCCCATGGCCGCAAGGTGCGCTTCGGTATTCGTCTGCACGTGATTGTTCGCGAAACCACTGAAGAGGCCTGGCGGGCGGCAGACCGTCTGATATCCCATCTGGACGATGAGACCATCGCAAAGGCGCAGGCCGCGTTTGCCAAAACCGACTCTGTCGGACAGCACCGAATGGCATCCCTGCACAACGGCAAGCGCGAGAAGCTGGAGATCAGCCCGAACCTGTGGGCAGGCGTTGGCCTGGTGCGCGGCGGTGCGGGCACGGCGCTGGTCGGGGACGGCCCGACCGTGGCAGCGCGGATTAATGAATACGCCGACCTCGGTATCGACAGCTTTATTCTCTCCGGTTATCCGCACCTGGAGGAGGCCTACAAAGTGGGCGAGCTGTTATTCCCGCATCTGGATGTGGCCATCCCGGAAATACCGCAGCCACAGCAGCTTCAGCTGCAGGGAGAAGCGGTGGCAAACGAATTTATCCCTCGAAAAGCCGCGCAAAGCTAAGGAGTGACCATGTCTGCCACCTCACAAAAATGGCTGCTGCGCGCCGCGCCGTGGTTTTTACCCGTCGGCATTGTGGCTCTCTGGCAGCTCGCATCATCCACCGGCTGGCTGTCGAGCCGTATTCTGCCCTCTCCTGAAGGCGTTGTAGAAGCGTTCTGGTCGCTGAGCGTCAGCGGTGAGCTGTGGCAGCATCTGGCGATCAGTTCCTGGCGCGCGGTGATTGGGTTCTCTATTGGCGGCAGCATCGGGCTGGTGCTGGGGTTGATCAGCGGTCTTTCCCGCTGGGGTGAGCGGCTGCTGGATACCTCCATTCAGATGTTGCGTAACGTGCCGCATCTGGCGCTGATCCCGCTGGTCATTCTGTGGTTTGGGATTGATGAGAGCGCGAAGATCTTCCTCGTGGCGCTGGGCACGCTGTTCCCGATTTACATTAATACCTGGCACGGCATCCGCAATATCGATCGCGGCCTGGTGGAGATGGCGCGAAGCTATGGCTTGTCGGGTTTTTCGCTCTTTCTACACGTGATCCTGCCGGGCGCACTGCCCTCCATCATGGTCGGGGTGCGTTTTGCCCTCGGCCTGATGTGGCTGACGCTGATTGTCGCGGAAACCATTTCGGCTAACTCTGGCATCGGCTACCTGGCGATGAACGCCCGCGAGTTCCTGCAAACGGACGTCGTGGTGGTTGCCATTATCCTTTATGCCCTGCTCGGCAAACTGGCCGACGTCAGCGCCCAGTGGCTGGAACGCAGCTGGCTACGCTGGAACCCGGCGTATACCCTTCAGGAGGCGAAAGCATGAATACGGCACGACTGAATCAGGGGACACCGTTACTGCTAAACGGCGTGACCAAACGCTACGGCGAAAACACCATTCTTAACGCGCTGGATCTGCATATTCCCGCCGGGCAGTTTGTGGCCATTGTCGGGCGCAGCGGCGGCGGCAAGAGTACGCTGCTGCGCCTTCTGGCCGGACTGGAATCCCCCAACGGCGGCGACATTCTGGCAGGGACAACGCCGCTGGCCACTATTCAGGACGATACCCGCATGATGTTTCAGGATGCGCGACTGCTGCCCTGGAAGACGGTGATTGATAACGTCGGGCTGGGGCTCAAAGGACACTGGCGGGATGAAGCCCGTCAGGCGCTGGCCGCCGTCGGACTGGAAAACCGCGCCGGTGAATGGCCTGCTGCGCTGTCGGGTGGGCAGAAGCAGCGCGTGGCGCTGGCACGGGCGTTGATTCATCGTCCGGGCCTGCTGTTGCTTGATGAGCCGCTCGGCGCGCTCGACGCCTTAACGCGGATCGAAATGCAGGATCTGATTGAATCCCTGTGGCAGACGCATGGATTCACGGTTCTGCTGGTCACGCATGACGTCAGCGAAGCCGTGGCGATGGCCGACCGGGTGCTGTTAATAGAAGACGGAAAAATTGGTCTGGATCTGACGGTGGATCTTCCACGTCCTCGTCGTGTCGGTTCGGCAAGACTGGCGGAGCTGGAGGCAGAAGTGCTGGATCGGGTGATGAAGCGCGGGGGAACGGAGTTACAGCGAGTTAAGGCTAATGCCTGATGCCCTCACCCCGGCCCTCTCCCACAGGGAGAGGGAGAAAACACAAAAAACGGCAACCTGGGTTGCCGTTTTGCTTTTACCTGCCCACCGGGCTTTTTTACATCACGCTAAGGCTTTCGCGATCTTCTCGTACAAATCGCCGGACAGGTTTTCCAGCCCTTTCAGCTGTTCAAGCGCGGCGCGCATTTTCGCCTGACGCTTCGCATCGTAGCGTTTCAGACGGATCAGCGGCTCAATCAGACGCGACGCCACCTGCGGGTTACGGCTGTTCAGTTCAGTCAGCATTTCCACCATGAACTGATAACCGCTACCGTCCTCCGCGTGGAACGCGGCCGGGTTGCTGCTGGCAAACGCACCAATCAGGGAACGCACGCGGTTCGGGTTACTCATGGTGAACGAACGGTGCTTCAGCAGGCTGCGGACTTTGCTGAGCGCATCGGCCGCCGGGCTGGTCGCCTGCAGAATGAACCATTTGTCCATCACCAGACCATCCTGATGCCACTTGTCGTCGTACTCCTGCATCAGCGCATCGCGGCACGGCAGTTCAGCGGCAACGCTCGCCGCCAGCGCGGCCAGCGCGTCGGTCATATTGTCCGCTTTATGATACTGCATGCTCACCAGCGTGTTCGCCAGCTCGGTTTCACCAAACGCCAGATAACGCAGGCAGGTGTTACGCAGAGAACGTTTACCAATGTCCGCGTGCTCAACGCGATAAGCATCAAGCTTATTGGCGTTATAGATGGCGAGGAATTCGTCCGCCAGTTCAGCAGCCAGCGTGCGGGTCAGCGCTTCACGCACGGCCACGATGGCAATCGGATCAATGATGTCAAACAGCTCGGCAATTTCAGTTGCCGACGGCAGGGTCAGAATTTCAGCCGCCAGCGCCGGATCAATAGATTCATCCAGCAGGATCGCACGGAACGCGTCTGCTACATGCACCGGCAGCGTCAGCGGCTGGCCCTGCTGGTAACGGTTCACGTTCAGCTTGATGTAGGTCGCCACCAGACTCTGCGCGGCATCCCAGCGGGAGAAATCGTTGCGGGCGTGACGCATCAGGAACGTCAGCTGCTGATCGCTCCACTTGTACTCCAGCTTCACCGGGGCGGAGAATTCGCACAGCAGCGCAGGCACCGGCTGGAAATAGACGTTATCGAAGATAAAGGTCTGCTCTGCCTGGGTTACGTTCAGTACGTGGTGTACCGGATGACCGCCCTTCTGCAGCGGGATCACTTTGCCTTCGTTGTCATACAGCTCAATGCTGAACGGGATGTGCAGCGGATGTTTTTCTTCCTGCTCGGCGGTTGGCGGCGTGCGCTGGCTGATGGTCAGGGTGTATTGCTCGGTTTCCGGGTTGTAGTCGTCTTTAACGGTGACAATCGGCGTCCCGGCCTGGCTGTACCAGCGGCGGAAGTGAGAGAGATCCACGTTAGAGGCATCTTCCATCGCCTGCACAAAATCGTCACAGGTCGCCGCGCTGCCGTCATGACGCTCAAAATAGAGTTGCATCCCTTTCTGGAAGTTCTCTTCGCCCAGCAGGGTGTGGATCATACGGATAATTTCAGCGCCCTTCTCATACACCGTCAGGGTGTAGAAGTTGTTCATCTCAATGACTTTATCCGGACGGATTGGGTGCGCCATTGGGCTGGCATCTTCCGCAAACTGCAGGCCGCGCATAGTGCGGACGTTGTTGATACGGTTTACCGCACGAGAGCCCAGATCGGAGCTGAACTCCTGATCGCGGAAGACGGTCAGTCCCTCTTTCAGGCTCAGTTGGAACCAGTCACGGCAGGTGACGCGGTTACCGGTCCAGTTATGGAAATACTCGTGGCCGATGACGCGTTCGATATCAAGGTAGTCTTTATCGGTAGCGGTGTCGGTACGTGCCAGTACGTATTTGGAGTTAAAGATGTTGAGACCTTTATTCTCCATCGCGCCCATGTTGAAGAAATCGACGGCGACGATCATATAGATGTCAAGGTCGTATTCGAGGCCGAAACGTTCTTCGTCCCACTTCATGGAGTTGATGAGCGAGGTCATCGCCCACGGTGCGCGGTCAAGGTTGCCACGGTCAACAAACAGCTCCAGCGCCACTTCACGCCCGGAGCGAGTTTTGAACGTATCGCGCAGCACATCAAAATCACCCGCCACCAGCGCAAAGAGGTAGCACGGTTTCGGGAACGGATCCTGCCACTGCACCCAGTGACGACCATTTTCCAGTTCGCCCTCACCGACGCGGTTACCGTTGGAGAGCAGGAACGGATAAAGCGTTTTATCGGCGATGATTTTCGTCGTGAAGCGCGCCAGGACGTCCGGGCGGTCCAGATACCAGGTGATATGGCGGAAACCTTCGGCTTCACACTGGGTACACAGAGCCACGCCTGACTGGTAAAGCCCTTCCAGCGCCGTGTTGGCTGAAGGGCTGATTTCATTCACGATGCGCAGCGTAAAGCGTTCCGGCAGGTTGTCGATGACCAGCTGGTTGCCTTCTTCTTTATAGTCTGACCAGGGTTCATCATTAATATGCAGGGAGACCAGCGTCAGGTCTTCGCCATCGAGACGCAGCGGCACGGCAGTCGCACTGTGGCGCGTCACCTGACTCACCGCCGTCACGACGGTTTTTGTGGCATCCAGGTCAAACGTCAGGTCGATATCGCTAATCAGGTATTCCGGCGCACGGTAGTCGTGGCGGTATTTGGCTTGTGGCTGTTGTGTCATAGAAAACCTTATGCATCGTTTGTCGAGTAACGTTTCAATATATTCCTGTTGCGCAAAACGCGCTATGCAGAATGTTCATCTTTTCAGGCAGAAACACCTTTTTCGCTACATTTGTATAATATGAACTCATAGTTTTTAAAATCGATAAAGATCGTCCAGGAGCGCTTTAAACAAGGGATGAGCGAGATCGAGACAAATCAAGATTTACGAACTTTAACGAACTTCATAGACCACTTTTGCCCCATCCATGCCCCACAACCCTTTTCATCGGATCGCTTATGCCATCTGGTCTACAGTCCATTTTCGCTTCGCAATACCTACCAAAAACCACCGAAAATCTAATCACTGGCTTTCATCTTCCTTGACAGACTTTATCATTGCGGTGTAAATACTGTACATAAAACCAGTACTCATGAGGTGCGTTATGTTCGTTGAACTCGTTTATGACAAAAGAAACGTTGAAGGGTTGGAGGGCGCTCAGGAGATCATTCTTGCAGAGTTGACTAAACGTGTTCATACCGTCTTCCCGGCCTCCTCTGTCCGCGTAAAGCCGATGCAGGCTAATGCAGTAAATAGCAACTGCACAAAGACAGAGAAAGAGAAGTTGAACCGGTTAATTGAGGAGATGTTTGAAGAGGTCGATATGTGGCTGGTCAAAGATTAACAAACCGATTATCTACCGTTCCGTAGATAACATGACCTGCCCCCACGATTAGATACAACACTCAGTTAGTAACGTCGGAATCTTCATTCTCAGAATGACCCTTTCTCCAGCCCGCTGCAAATTCAGACGGTGTCTGATAATTCAGCGTGGAGTGCGGGCGGCATTCGTTATAATCCTGCCGCCAGTCATTAATAATTTTCCTGGCATGAACGATATCGCTGAACCAGTGCTCATTCAAACATTCATCGCGAAATCGTCCGTTAAAGCTCTCAATAAATCCGTTCTGCGTTGGCTTGCCCGGCTGGATTAAGCGCAACTCAACACCATGCTCAAAGGCCCATTGATCCAGTGCACGGCAAGTGAACTCCGGCCCCTGGTCAGTTCTTATCGTCGCCGGATAGCCTCGAAACAGTGCAATGCTGTCCAGAATACGCGTGACCTGAACGCCTGAAATCCCAAAGGCAACAGTGACCGTCAGGCATTCCTTTGTGAAATCATCGACGCAGGTAAGACACTTGATCCTGCGACCGGTGGAAAGTGCGTCCATGACGAAATCCATCGACCAGGTCAGATTGGGCGCCGCCGGACGGAGCAGCGGCAGACGTTCTGTTGCCAGCCCTTTACGACGTCTTCTGCGTTTTACGCCCAGGCCACTGAGGTGATAAAGCCGGTACACGCGCTTATGATTAACATGAAGCCCTTCACGGCGCAGCAACTGCCAAATACGACGGTAGCCAAAACGCCTGCGCTCCAGTGCCAGCTCAGTGATGCGCCCTGATAAATGCGCATCAGCAGCCGGACGGTGAGCCTCATAGCGGCAGGTCGACAGGGATAAACCTGTAAGCCTGCAGGCACGACGTTGCGACAGACCGGTCGCATCACACATCAACATCACGGCTTCCCGCTTCTGGTCTTTCGTCAGTACTTTCGCCCAAGAGCCACCTGAAGCGCCTCTTTATCCAGCATGGCTTCGGCAAGCAGCTTCTTGAGTCTGGCGTTCTCTTCCTCAAGCGACTTCAGGCGCTTAACTTCAGGCACCTCCATACCGCCATACTTCTTACGCCAGGTGTAAAACGTGGCATCGGAAATGGCATGCTTGCGGCAGAGTTCACGGGCGGGTACCCCAGCTTCGGCTTCGCGGAGAATATTGATGATCTGTTCGTCGGAAAAACGCTTCTTCATGGGGATGTCCTCATGTGGCTTATGAAGACATTACTAACATCGGGGTGTACTAATCAACGGGGAGCAGGTCACTATCTCATCGGATGCCACCTTGGTTCATCTGTCTTTTTTAGTAGGTGTGTGTAAGATGGTTTTACATTACAGTCATTCTTTGTCTAATACATGATCAGGAGATTTGTTCAGTGAATGTTTCCGCCCGTTTTGTTATACTCTTAAATCTTGCATGCGCTGCTTTATTATTTACTCTACTCAATGCTCGGTTTGATTTATTCTGATCAGGTTCTCATTTCACTTACTTAAAATCCCTCCCAAGATTTATGCAAGTACATATTTTATATCCAATCGAGTAGTAAATCGACAATCATCAGGGAGAATAATGACTTGATAAAGGACGTGATCATAGACCATCGTCCTAATCTTCCATACACAGGTGGGTATGTTGTGTATGAACCCCCGTCCAACTAGTTCCTTACGATTACCCTTAAAGCACTTTTCATGGTGATGTTTTTCCTTGTTACATATTTGGATGCTTGTTTTAAGGCATTATTCATTGCTATTACAGTCACAGGCCTAGCTAATCCTTTAACTCGATTTGATCTACTCTGGAAAACATAAATATCAGAAGAATTGCAATCCTTTCTGCACGCAATTAACTTAGAAAGCAATAAATTTAATCTAATTGTTCGTGGCTCAAATTTTGGAGTTCCAGCCAAGTGCAGCATGTCATCTTCGATATCGGAATATCTAATAGTAATCACCCTGCTGCCTTCAGCACGGAGAGAAAACAATGTTAACCATAAGTCTGCCCAAGTTGATGAGATTTTAGACAATTCAACGTGAATAGCCCTGAACTCTTCTGGTGTAATAGAATCTGTTTTTGCCATGAATACCCCCAATGCTCACCCCAACCGCTCACCAAAATTTCAACAACTTTATTACATTCTTTCAATACTTTATTACGAAAACTGTATTAAATGTTCAATATTTTTTCCTCTGCCCCTACCGCGCCGGAAATTTCTTATACAAGGTGCACACCGCAACGTCGTAAATAATCGCTACTTGCTTTCTGTCTACGCCGTTAGCAATCAGTCGACCCGCCTGGTCCCATTGTTCCTGGGTAAGTTTCGGACGCCTGCCGCCGATTCGCCCTTTCTCACGAGCTGCTGCTAAGCCAGCGCGAGTGCGCTCCACTATCAACTCCCTCTCCATCTCGGCCAGGGCAGACATGATGTGGAAAATGAAACGCCCCATAGGGCTGGAAGTGTCGATGCTGTCCGTAAGACTTTTGAAGTGGATGCCGCGCTGCCGTAGTTCGTCGACCAGCAGTACCAGGTTCCGCATGCTTCGCCCTAGGCGATCAAGCTTCCACACCACCAGCGTGTCTCCCTCTTTCAGCGTCTTAAGAAGCTTTTTCAGCGCTGGCCGGTTAGCCACTGTTCCGCTCATTTTTTCTTCGAAAATTTGCTCACATCCTGCGCGTTCGAGTGCCTGTCGCTGAAGATCCGTATTTTGGTCATTTGTTGACACCCTTACATAGCCAATTTGCATGTTTTTCACCCAATAAATTCTGCAAAAAAATCAGATGAAGTTATCGGCAAGGCTGGTCTAGGGCAATCTATAAAACGTCGGTTTAGGAAGTAGCGCTTTATTGGATGCTCAAAGTTCCTGGGGGGATTCCGGTCAAAAGAAAGTTCTAACTGTGGGGGCTTTTGGTCTGGGGCGTGAAATTACTGAATCAGTTCCACTTAATACTATGAGCGAGTCCTACCCCTCATCGTTTATATGGTCAGTAGAGGACGCCAGCTACATGGGGGTCTCAGGAAGTCAGAGCATTACCTCAATCGTAATAGCTCGCGGAGGTAGACCAACTCGCATTCATCAAATCTACACGTTAGGGCGGACTTTCTTCAGTTACCGAACACCTACAGGGTGGCTGTATCAGGAAGCCTACACAACGGGGAACACCACTAAGGCGAGCGACGGCACGCTAAAAGCGGCCTCACCAGTTGCCCGCATAGTGACGAGTCGGGATGCATGCCAGCGCGCTGACGTAGCCGAAGATGGTTTCTCCTGGTGCGGCTGTGGGACAGCAAACGCAGAGGCGGAGGGCATAACCCTTTCTCGCCTCGAGGCGGGCGTTTACCTGCTGACAGGTTCAGCAGGACTGGCTTCAGAGGGATGGCAGCTACTGCCACCGATGGACCCTGGTGGCATGGGAGAACTTGGCGTGGTTGAAGCTGAGCAGACGGAAAGCGGAGGCCTGACAATCCGTCTTTTCAAGCAAAAATACATCCTGAGCGGTGAAGGTGAGATCATTAAAACCAAAGGTGAACCGATGGACGTGCCGGCGAACAGCTGGATCGATGTTCGCCTGGATATGCCTGACGATTCCCTGTTTAACCAGCGGATGAGCCAGGAGCCGCGACATTGATCTCTTCCTCTAATGCGCTGACGCGGATAGCCAGGGCTTTGATTGCCGCCAGCGCATCGAGCACCAGAGGATTGAGGTCGAGTGTCATTTTCCCAGACTCCTCAGCCGAGTGAACATATTGCGGATCTATCTTTTCCAGCTCCTGAGCAATAACGCCGCGGCGAATGGCTTTATCTTCATCAGCAAGGTAGTAGAAGGTCTTAAAATCCATTGCCTCGATGTTTGACAGCGATTCGTTTAAATCCAGCTCGCCAGTCACTTGCTTAAAATTAATGTCTGATGTGCCAGCAGACTGCAACTGCGCCCACGGCACTGACGATTTTGGTGTTTGAGGGTCAGTAGTTGTTAGAAAACGGCTGAATACCGCACTGCCGGAAGTAATCCACAGCTGCGCAATTCGCTGGCCGGTGTAGGAACTCTGGAAACCACAGCCATTCGCAGGAGCCCACAGAGTATTGCCATCAGCATCACTGATGAAGGATGAACTGGCATCTGTGGGCTTATTTTGGAGAACAGCACCAACCCCAAAAGCTCCCACCTGCATAACATTCCCTGCCGCAGTTCCGACGTCCTTTGTCGCACTACTTCCTAAACCGAGGTTTGTGCGAACGTCTGCAGCGTTCGTTGCACCGGTCCCGCCCTGGTCAATCGGGAGAGCACCGTTGGGCCCTTTCTGCGCCAGCTTACCGATGCCGGGGATAGTCACGGGGGTGCCGTTAATGGTTACCGTTATGCTCTGGTTTGCTGAGGTAGTAGCGAACGTCTCCCATGCGCCAATATTCTCGTCATACTCTTTAATGAGCTGAGACATGGCCTGCGCCAGCCCATCGACCGAGATATTGTCTGATACCAGAATGCCGTACTTCTGGCCGCTCAGCGCCGGTGATGCAGCAGGCGTTACCGTCATTGACGTGGCGCTGTTCACGGATGAAATCTGAAACATCTGCACCGGGTTGGACATAACGATAATTGTCTGGCCAGCGCGAACCTGGCTGGCGGGTGCCGTCCAGTTCGTTCCGGTGCCGGTTGCTGTATTTCCGTTAATGGCTATGGTGCCAGTGTTATAAAGCATATTTTCTCCAGGCAATAAAAAACCCCGCCGGGGCGAGGTTTGTTTTGAAACAGAATGAGTTATTGGCAGGTGGTGCTGGTGAACGTGTTGGCACTCACCCAGGTCCAGTTAAAGGGATAACCGGCGCGGTACTGGGTCTGATTGTTTTGTTTACGCACTCCGTAAATCTGGACACTGTTTTCCTGCCCGCCGATAAGGGCGGTACCAGAACACACAGGTTGCTGCTTCTCAATAACGCCAGCGCAACCGGAGAGCAAAACCGCCACCGCCAGGCAAAGAATCATGTTTTTCATAGTGGTTATATCCCAGGGCATTCACAAGGTTACACAATAACAATATGAATCAACGGGATATAATTGATTTGGTAGATCAATTATTCAAAATTGATCGTTGAAAACGATCAATCATAGTTGGCGCAGTTGATGGCCATGATGACGTTTCTCATGTTTGAGTACGCGACGTTTTGCAGCCCTCCGGAGGGGGTTGTCTGAGGTCTGGCAAATATCCGCGTGTTGCTTCCCTCGAGTTTTGCCATGCTCTTGTAAATTGCAGCGTAGGGCTGCGGCTGGCCACCGGCTGATATAACCCCGGTAATCAGGCCGAGCATGACGGGCATGCAGGCCCATTTCCCCGCCAAGGTTGTGTTGATGTTGTAGCCTGAGCTTGCATCCACTCCGGCAGTGCCTATGGTAACGACATCGCCGAGCGTGCGCGTCTCGTGGGTCAAAATCAGGGTCCCCGATGCATCCCACACGGCCATCCCGTAATCTGGCTTTGTCTGGGGGAAAATTGTGAAAAAATAAACGTACGCTGTGCCGGTTGCATTCGGTCTGAGAAAATCAATCGTGATGGTGTTTCCGCTTACCGTCTGAGTGATTTCCACCTCAACCGTGCAATGAACGAAGGCCACAACGGGCTGACCTGAGGGAAAGGTGTGCGTCACCTTGGTATTGAAACCCGATGTTCCCTGCAGTGCCGCTGTCTTTCGCGCCTGTAATGCAATTGGCGAGCTGTTGGCGGTAACCCACACTTCACCGCTCGTCGTCGTCAGTAAACCGCCGTACTGCGCCATTTATGCCCTCTCGATCTGGAAAATGAGAAAAGCTGCAACAGCGGGTTCAGTCCCTGCTGAGTAGTCGGCATCCCCCACTGAGGAAACCGTTGCAGTGCCACCTGAGATGGTGATCTTCCTTCTTCCCGTTCCCCACTTATCATCGTTCATGACCTGAAAGTAGGTCAGTTTGCAACCCGGTGGAAGGGCAACGGAATAAGAGCCTGTTTTCTGGTTAACGGCCAGTTGCAGATAGCCGCAAACGCTGACTGGCTTAATTCCATAGTTGTTAACCTTGCCTGATGCGTCCCATGTTTGAACACCGAAGTCCGCCATCGTATCTCCTGAAAAAAAGAGGCCCCACAAGAGGCCTCTGTTCACCATATACCTGTAATTCTCCCTATCTGAACCCTCAGCACATTGTTCGCGTCCTTAACGCTGATGGTCTGATTGGTTTGCTTCATGGCTCCTTCACCTGCTGTCGAACCGTAGTTCTCAAACGTGCCTGTCTTAAAGTTTATGGACAAACCAGACTGCCCCTGAACGTAGTTAACTGAACTGAGCGTTTCAGCCAGTTTCGCGCGTGTGATGGTCCCTTCACCGATAACGGCATCACGGATGATTAACTGACCATTTTGCGTTGTGAATACGATGGTAGGCGTAGACCCTGCCTGCATCATCACAGCAAAACGATCCGCCAGGAAAAGTACCTGTGACTGCATACCTCCAGGGGTATTTTCCACGCCTATGCCCATCCCGGCTGCATACTGACGTCCGTTGGCATCTACAGCCACCTTGATGTTGTACATCGCGCTGAGGCCGCCGTTTACGTTCGCTATCGCCTGAGCGTTAGTTGTGATGGCGGAGGTATGCCCGTTCACCGTCGCCGTAATGCCGTTTATCTGCGTGGCCGTGGCCTGCTGATAATCGGAGAACGTCTGGTTGAGGCTGTTGATGGATGCCTTGTTGCCGTTGACGTCCGTCTGCAGGCTCAGCAATGAACGTGCTGTGGCTTCCTTCTCACTGACGATCACTTCGTCGAGACGGTCCAGCTGAGCGCTGTTACCTGCGACCGATGCAGACAACGTTTTACGCGCGGCCACCTGCGCCAGCCCGTTCTGAATAATGGCGATAGCCGAGTTTTTTACGCCTCCTGCCATACCATCCATGGACACGCTGATGTTATCGATACGCTGGCCAAGGGCGGTATCTGCCGTTGCTACGGTCTGCTCAAGTTGAGACAGAGATGACGACACATCTCCAACGTTACTTGTCAGTTCCTTCACATCGGTCTGAACCTGCCCGATGTCCTGGGCGTTTTTGGCTATCTTCAGCGCCTGCTGTTCGAGCTCATTATTCGCCTGCAGGATATCTTCAGCCATACCAGCAATTTTTTCGTTGGTATCAACGGCATTCTCAATCAGATCCTTGAACGTCTCAGACCCTTTGATGTCCTCCAGGATCACATCAGTGATATCGGAAACATCGATACTGGCCTGCCCACGAACCCAGCCGGTATAACCGGACTCGTTACCGGTTCGGTCAACCAGCTGCGCCCGGTACCAGAATACCTGCCCCGCTTTAAGGCCCATCTGCTGATATTTACGCTGCGGGTATGGCACATCAGCCAGCAACATCGCATCGCCATCAGTACCCGTCAGACTGTACTGAATTTCCGTCTTCAGCGTATCGTCGGTGTTCGCCGGGAACCCCCAGTTCAGCTCGATACCGAATACCACGTTTTCAGACGCGATGAAACCCACCGGCTTCGGAGGATTTCCGTCCTTGCCCGTCAGCGTTTTCTCTTCTGAATAGCCCCATCCGGACGAAATTTCAGCGGCATTGATGGCACGAACGCGCACCAGGTATCGTCCCGCGTAAATCCCCGGAACGTCGAATGACGTGGTGGAGCTGCGAGGCACGTTAACCCAATTCCCGTCGTTGCGCCGCCATTGCGCTTCATAGGAGATGGCGTTCTTCGCCTGGTCCCAGCTGACGCGCATGGTCTGAACGTTCACATTCTGCTGAACCACAGAGAATGAATTGATGACGATGTTGGCTGGCGGGGACTGATTACCTGGCGGAATAACACTTATTGGCCGCTGGTCGATAATGGCACCGGTATCGATACGCGCATATTTATCCGGATCGTGCAAAGCACCAGAAATCGAATACGTTCCGTCATTATTATCCGTGACGCTGATAACGCGATATTGCTGCGCATAAAGCTCCTCGGACTCGACAATCCACACCGATTCCACTGCAGGTGTTTCGCTGTATGCCGTTGTCACGGTGACGGCCCTGCCGTTTACGCTTTGTATCGTTCTGCTCTGCGATGCGCCGGACGGAAGGTTAACCATAAGGCGGCTTCCGGGAGCGGCTTCAGACTCACGATCAAGCGTGATAACGCGACCGTTAACCGCGCTGATACGCCCTCCCATCACCTTGCCGGAAAGCAGCTCATCGGCAACCGCGATGATATAGCCAGGCTGTGGGATCTTGCCGTCCAGACCCACATCGAACGACACGAGGCGATCCTTGTTATTGGTCAGGATACCCCAGCGCCCCTTCCGGTTTGCCTCTGACTGCCGGGTGCAGCCAATGGCTGTCATTTCGAGCTGGTTTGTACCAAAGCGAGCGACGAGATCCTGTTCAAAAACCGGCTCCATCGCGTCTGCGTAGGCATTACCCGGATCGGACCAGGAAACCAGTGCCGTGGTATATCGGGTTTTGGTGGTGCTGCCCGAATAGGTAAAGCGGCCATCAACCACGTTTGCACGCGTGTAGCTGTAATCCACATCGCGGGGCATATCCGCAAGCGCAACGATTTGATCGCCACCCCAGTACGTCATGCCCCGGAATATCGCCGCAAAATCACGTAACACGGTATAGGCGTCATTCCTCTCCTGCACGTACACGTTGCAGGTATAACGAGGCTCGGTGCCGCTACCGCCTTTACCATCGGGAACCGGCTGATCGCAATATTGTGCGACCTGGTAAAGCGTCCATTTATCAATATTGGCCGCCGTCAGGCGATTGCCCAGCCCAAAGCGGTCGCTCACCACCAGATCGTAAAAAATCCAGGCCGGATTATCCGTCCACGCCCACTTAAACACCCCCGTCCATGTGCCGCTATAGGTGCGGGTCTCCGGGTCATACGTATCCGGAACGCGGATTACACGTCCTCGCGGTTCGCAGGCTATTTGCGGGATAGAGCCGTTAAACTGGCTTGAGTCAAATTCGATGTAGAGCAGCGCGGTATTTGGATAACGCAGTTTGGCGTCGATAACCTCTGTGTAGCTCTGCAGCGTCATTGTGTCGCCAATTTTCGCGCTGTTGGCATCCGCCGTGAGCTTACGCAGGCGCACCGTCCATGTGCTGCCTGCCTGTGGTAAGTCGATGCGATGGCTGCGTTCGTAGCCGGAAGTTGTCTTGCCTGTTACGCTGGTATTAAGTACCGTCTGCCAGGTACCACCATCAGTCTGCAGATCAATGGCGTAGTTAATTGAATAGCCAACCAGATCGCCATCGTTCTCCTGTTTAAAAAGCGATGGCCATTTCAGGCGCAGGCGAACGGCTGACAGCTGCGTGTTGGTAAAGGTGTGCGTCCAGGCGGTGGTGCTTGAAACTTCGGTGCCCACGCTGATTTCGTTTTCGGTACCGGGGATGCCCTGAATGTATTTTTGTGCCTGCGTCCCCGGGCGGAATTCCCACGCCACGCCGCTGAAGTTTTGCGAACCGTCTGCATTCTCCAGTGGTGTGCCGTCGAGATAGATATCTTTCGCCGTCAGTTGCCCGGCAAATTCCCCCTCTCCCAGCGCAACAAGAATTTTGGCCTTTGCTACGGACTGGAGGTCGTCTGGTTGTTCAGTCGGGGTGCGGGAACTTGAGCTGCCGCCCTTGCGGCCTCTAATCGGAGTAGATGTAGCCATATTGCGCCCATAAAAAAAGCCACCCTGAGGTGGCTTATTGCAAGAGAAAATTAATCAGATATTTGTTTCGCTAAATGGGTTTACAAAATCAGCTTCTGCTTTGAAAAACTGACAATCACTGGACGACGTTACTGATACTGGAATACCGGTATCTTCAACTTCATATAGCTTTGAATATTTATCGGAAACTTTGCCAGAAAATGTCTCGCGACAAATAACCTCTCCGCCACGGTTTACTATTACTGTCGCATTTCCGCCGATTAGGATTCCGTCATCAACGCGATGCAGGCCTGAAATGGTCAATCTTAAGTATTTCTTCATTGTTGATCCTCAACGTAAATCCCGGCTGAAATAATTGCGCCGCCTATGCGTCGGCGACCATAAAGAAGCGGTACCGGATAGCCCTGCGCTGCGGTGTTTGTGACTCCGCCGAACGCGTATGAGGCGCGGTTATCTGAGCTCTGTTTGCTGGCCAGCCCCGCAGGTTGAGGGGAAAGCATCTGAACAACGCCGCCCAGTATGACCGCAGCACCAAATTTGTAGAGGAATGGTGATGCCGCAGCCCAGGGCGTGAAGTTAAGCACCGCCCCTACGGCAACCAGAACCGCCCCGAGTATAGTCTGGAGAAAGCCGGCTTTTTTGCTCCCGATAATCACCGGGACAATGCGGATAACATCGCCGGTAACCGGGAAACCAAGGTCATCAACACCAATATTCTTTTTCCCTTTGAATACGGAATAAGTGAGACCACGGCGCTGGCTGGAGATCATAAACTGCTCAAAGCCAGGAACAGTCTTTGCCAGCGCAACACTCGCCTCGTTCACGCGGGAAATCAGGCGGTGGTGAACTTTACCGAATGTTTTTCCGAGCACGCCGCCAAGCTCAATGCGGGTCATTACTTCCTGCATGTTTCACCTGCCATTACATCTTTATAGCGAACGATCTTCATCGTGCGCTCCTGCCAGTATCCGCCATAAGGAACACGCTGACTCAGATGCCCGTAAAGATGGTGCAGCAGCATGTTACCCTCCAGCAATATCCCGGCATGATTCCACTTATCGGCCTGCACCTGCATGATGACCAGATCGCCTTCCTGCGGCGGTCCGTCAAACTCCCTGAATCCGCACTCGTACCAGCACTCCTGATAGAAATTGTCCGGGTAGTCCTTTTCCCACCAGGGATAATCCACCCGGTAATCGTGGAGCTCGATACCGTGGGCCTGCCGGAAATAGCTCATTACCAGGCCCCAGCAATCGAAGTGGCCAAGGACGAACGGACGCTCCAGCAATGGCAGTTCCCCGCGCGGATGAATGGTGCGTAAGTCCCCCTCTGGCCAGCTCACAATATGCCAGGGCAGCAGCGTTGCATCACACTGCGCCTTATCCAGCTCGCTGGCCTGTGTCGTCGCGTCAGGATGGCTGTGAACAATGGCCACCACCGTCCCCCAGTCTTCTGCCGCTGCGTAATCTTCGGGGGACAGGTGAAAATGTTCAGTCGGCTCTGCTGCGAGATTACGACAGGGAAAATAGCGCTCAACCCGGCTTTTCTGTGCCACCACGCCGCAGCACTCGCGCGGATATTCCGCTGCAGCGTGTGCCATGATGGCATCAATGGTTTTCTGGCGCATATCAGCTCCTGATAAGAGATGTACCGGGGAAACCACCGAACGGCAGCTCGTTGCTGTCTCCATGCCGGAGCTTGCAGGCCGTCAGCGTGCCGTTGCAGACATCCAGCGAGGGATCGTCAACCGGATTATTGTTTTTGTCGAAATAGCGCGTTCCGGCATAGTCGCAGCCGTCGCCGGTCCGGTACTTGTTCCGGATGCACCAGGTACATAGCGAATGCAGCTGCCGCGTCGGTATCATCTGGCCCTGTAAATCCATCGGGCTGGAAAGCGTAAATTCAACAGCTTCATCCGTCTCGGTACTTCTGGCGTCGATATAAAAGACCTTCAGCTTTTCCTGTGACGGGTCGGCGGTGGGGTTGCCCTGCGGAAAATTTCTGGCGTCCAGATACTGTGCCAGCGTGTCGTGGATACTCACTTTCGCCTGCAGCAGATCGTCATACGCAAGACAGAGCGCTGAGATCGAACTGTCCAGGTTCGCCACCGTCAATTTTGGCTGTGGGCTGGTACCGTCAGTGGTCGCCTCAATACCCTCCACCTGACACGGCCAGGCTTTATACTCCTCTCCCTGCCACCAGATGGACTTTGCCGGAAGTTTATTCTCGTCGCCGCCTGCGGCTTCAATCTCTTCCGGGGTGTGCGCGATATTGTGTGCGTGGAAGCGGAGCACATCTGACATACCGAACGCTGTACCATCGACAGAAAAAAGCCGGACTTCATTGCCCGGCTCAAGTTTTTGATAATCAGCATTAAGACTCATGGTGCAAATGCCTGTTCAAACGTTGCGGTTACGGTTATCACTTTTACGTTTTTAACCACCTTTTTGAGCGTGTCAGCCTCGACACGCCACAGTGCGGTATCGCCGAAAGGCGGAGTGAAAATAAACGACTTCACTTTATGCCGCCGAAGGAAGGCATGAATTTCATTCGCTGTAGTCGGATCCCCTGAGAAGGAAAATTCATAGGTGCGAATTTCATCATTCAGACCTGAGCCGCTCACCTGTGCGTACCCGTCGCCGAACTGGACCTTCCTGACGGTGTCTTTGCTTCCCTCTGTGGGCTGGCTGGAGACCTTAATACCCCAGGAGAATGTTTCTATCGTCATAACTGTTACCTGCGATTGGTCGCATTCCAGATAAGCCCACCGGGCTGGATTGCCCTGGCGATACCATCGTTGACAGATTTGTTAATCACCTGCTGATACGCCTTACCCAGCCTGTCTCCGTCATTTTGCTGCTGTGCGCCACCGGAGGCATTCTCGACCGTCACCGGGGCATATACACTGACACCGAAAGGTGCTGCAGCTGGACCTGTTCCGCCCCCCCCGACGTATCCACCCGTGGCGTACCCTTTCATCATCCGGTAAAGGTTGCCAACGCCGATCCGGCTGGTAGCCTCTTTGGTGAAGACAAACTCACCACGGTGAACGACACCTGCAGGCTCATATTTCCCGCCTGAACCGGTATAACCGCCACCTGCAAATCCCAGCGCGGTTGTCGCTGAATCCGCCAGGCCTACCATCGCCTGTTTCAGCAGGATCTGTGTCAGCATGGAGAGCGTGGATCGGGTAAAGTCAGCCCAGTCAGCCTTTCCGCGCGTCAGCATGTCAGCCATATTCTGCCCGATGCCATCAAACGTACTGGTGGCAAACGACTTCATCTGGCCATAAGCATCTGAAGCAGAATCGACATAATCTGCCCATGCGGATTTGGCCCCGGACTGCCAGTCACCCCGAAGCTTATCCTGCTCGGCGTAATACGCCTGCAGCGCCTGCAGCTCATTCTGATAACCGGCATCGTTCTCAGACCCGCCACCATTTTTCCAGCCCTGAAGAAGCTGGGCCTCTTCATTGCGACGTTGTGCTGCACGACTGCTCATACCAGCACTTTCCGCCAGGGCACGGGTTTTCTCGCCGATCTGCGTGACGTATTTTTGGGACGTATCCTGCAGGCGATTAAGCCGCTCCTGCGCCACTATCTGATCGCCAAGCTTCGCATTCAGCTCCGCCCGGGAAAGCACCTCGCTTTTACTGGCCAGCAGGGATTTTTCCTCAGCAGAAAGCGTCCGGGTCTTCGCGGCCTCTTCCAGAACCGTAAAGCGGGACTGCTGATGCCACAGCTCCTGACGCTGCTGGCTGATGGTGTCATTGATGCTCTTATGCTCCTGCAGGGTGCGCAGCTGTGCCTGCAGCTCCAGCGTCTGGGCGCTGGCCGTATCGGTGGCACGGGCACCTGCGGGGGTTCTGATTGCCGGGGTCTTCTTCGGCTTTTTAAGGGTGTCTTCGTACTCTTTTTTCGCGGCAGCCAGGTTGATGTTGTAGTCAGCCTGGAGGATCCGCCCCTCTTTCAGCGCCTTGTTGAGCTCGCTCTGCCTGGCCGTGTATTTCTCCAGTGCCGTCTGCGTTTTGGCATAGTTTGCCTGAGCCTGCGCAGCATACTTCTGGCGATCCGATTCCGCTGCCGCTTCGCGCGAAGCATTCTCTTCATTCGCCCTGGCAATTCCCGCCTGCTGCTGCGCCATGTCCAGCGCCAGCCTGGCCGTTTCGCGGTCATTCCAGAATCGGGCGCGGGCCTCATCATTGACATATCGGTCACCTTTACGCAGGTTCCAGATTTCATCGGCTTTTTTGAACGCGGCTTCGGCTTTTGCCACCATCTCCTGCGCGGTGTCAGGTCGGCCAATATCGAGGGCTGCATCCCACATCGACTTGAAGGCACGCTTCAGGGAGTCCGCTGAAGATTCAATCGTCCCCATATTGTCGCGGATGGCTTTGGTCTGATCGTTGAATCCGGCTGTAGCAGCCTCGTTAGCCGCCTGCAGTGCGCCAGCCTCATCACCGGCACGCTGCAGCTGCGCCACATGGGCAATCTGTTCAGCGGTAACGTTATGGAACTGCTGGGCCATCGCGATCAGGCCCGATGTCGGGTCAGTTGCGAGCTTGCCATAGGCTGCTGCGACCTTTTCCACCGGCACGCCGGAGGCATCGGTAAACCGCGCCACCGCCTGGCTCATGTCATCAAAGCGGGAGCCAGCACGCACACCCGCGTTGATAAGCTCGGTCAGCGCTTCACTGGTCTGGTTGAAGGTCAGTCCAGCAGCCTGCCCGTTCCGCGCCAGTGCCAGCATGCGGTCAGCTGTCAGTCCGGCTGTGTTCCCCGACAGTACCAGCGTTTTGTTGAAATCAGACAGAGTGGAAGAGCCCTGGTACCAGGCATAGAACAACGCGCCCGTTGCAACGGACAATGCACCAATGCCGACCATCAACGGGGAAACCGTCCCAATCAACGCCCGGAATGTCGGGATGATCCCGCCAAAGGAGTCCTTAACCTGACCACCCTGCTGAAGCAGAATCAGCCAGGGGTTCTGCCCACCCGCAAGCTGCGTGGCCACATCGGTAAACTGCGCCGGGAGCATACGCATCGCTGCGTTATACTGACCCACTGAAATACCGGCCTTACGCGCGGCGTTCTCCTGGCGGCTGAAGGACTGCTGGATACGTAACGCTTCGTCGTTTGCCGCACTGCCGGTCTGTTTTAATTCTTTTTTGACGTAGTTGAGCTGCTCGCTGAATTTCGTTGAGTTAACGTCAAGGTTTACGACCAGATCACCGACTGCCGTCTGGGCCATAGCGCACGCCTCCTGAAATACCTGCAGCCTTCGCCATCAGCGTATTGTCATCCGGTTCATCAATGTCGATGGGTTCCGGTGCAGTATTAAGAATGCTGAAACTGTCCGGGGTTAACTCCGGATCGGCAAAAAACAGGGTTGAGATGGTGTAGAGCAAGCCGGAGAAGTGAGCGTCCAGCTGCGCATCATGAAAGTAATTGTCCTGATAGAAGATTTTCCAGTCGCCGTACTCCGTTGAGGACATGCCAGCAAGCATGGCACGCCAGTCCGGGCGACCGAACTCACGCGCCAGTTTCATGGCAAATTTCAGCTCACTGGCGAGGACTTTTCCGCAGTAACGGGTTCAGCGGGTTCATTACCTTCTTCGCCGGTTGCTGCCTGGTCATCAGTTACCGGCGCAATCATCCCGGACAGGAGTTTCACCTTATATTCCGCTTCGGCAACCAGTTCGGTCGGCCATGACTGCATGACCTCATCCTGAATCTTTGCCACTTCTGCCGCCGCATTTTCTCCCTGGGAGCCTTTCAGTTCGTGGCCGTGCCAGAGTGACATCGCCACAAGGAACGCCCCACTTTTTACGGTGAGGGTGATGGCCGCCTGGAAATCGCCGGCTTCAACTGCCTCCAGCTGCTTCAGGTATTCGAGGTATTCAATACGCTGAAGAGCCGAAAGCTGGAACAATGTGACGCTGCTGCCGTTACTTTCCAGCAGTTCGCTCTTGAGAAACATAATTACTCCGGGTCGGAACGGGGCTCACGCCCCGGTTATCAGGAAACAGTGACTTTGCAGATCGCCACAAAGTTACCGTCATTGCTCATAACGATGATTTCTACGGTGCCCGCCGCCACGCCGGTGACAGTCAGGGTATTGCCGTTAACGGTGACCGTTGCTTTTGAAGGATCAGAGCTGGCTACGCGGAAGGATTTATCTGACGCACTGGCCGGCAGGACAGAAACCACCAGTTGCGTTGTGGCTGCGACCGCGACAGCTGCAGTAGATTTATCCAGACTGATCCCCGTGACAGCAATCGGCGCGGTACCGCTGTCCTCTGCCAGCGATGGTTTGCCGTTGTTGGTGATTTTGGCCGTGCGGGTCATGACCTCTTTTGACGAGATAGTCTTGCCGAGACTGCTCACCCAGCCCTTAAAGACGTCAACAACCCCATTAGGGTATTTGATTTTATATCCCCTCACGGTGCCCTCATCGAACCAGTTCACCAGGTCCTGCTGACCGGAATCTCCAGGCATCCACGCGAGCGTCAGGTTGGTTTCACCGGCTGATTTCTGCCCCTGCATCGTTGATGTCCAGTCGGCATTCTCATCATCGATGTAGGTGTCATCTTCAGATTCAGCCGTCAGTTCACCGGGCTGCAGGTCTTTAATCTTTGCGAGGCGCAACCAGTCAACGTCTGAAAGCGGATTGGCATAGGGGTCACCGGTTCCGGTGTAAACCCAGAGAGTGGTACCGGCACCTTTTGTTGGCGCCAGCGGGTTTGGTGTGGTCATAGGATCCTCACATTACATAGCTGATTGAATAACTGAGATCGGCTGATCCCCACATCATCACTTCCTCATCTCGCTGATAGTCATAGCCATTTGCATTCATCAGTTCGATCAGGGGCAGCAATTCTGGGATATCAGCCAGAGCGGGGTACACTTTTTCTTCCATCCAGGCATCCAGAGCGGAATCGGTCTCTTTTGCCTTCAAAAAGACCTCGATATGCAGCAGTGCAGTCCACATATCTTCATCCACGCTATCTTCTGAAGCTCTCGCGTCTGTCAGATAGACGGCTACAGCAGGCAGATCTTCTTCTTCCAGAAATCCCGGACGGCCGTCGAACCAGGTTATTTGCTCTGTAATACTGCGTTTCAGGGCCGTCAGAACGGCGGCGCGTATCTGCGGGTGTTTCATCGTTTGAGTATCAACCTCAGTTGGTTTTGCAGATTCTGGCGCATAACTGCTGGCATGTTTTCGTCCATCAGGCGGGGCAACTCCCCACGGAAGGCCTCTGTAAGGGGAACAGCCAGGGGAATGCTGACCACTTCAATGGGGTAGCGGTTCTTTGTGGTGCGTCGCAGCACATGCCATCGACCGTTTGCCAGTTGCTGGATAAAAGCGCCTGGAAAACGAAACGGGCCTATTCTGAGCACACTGTTTGCACCCGACTTATCCCGTTTTCTGCGGGACAGACGAACACTGGCGGGACCGAGTTTTATGGCGGGGAGATTTCCCCGGTTCACCCGAATAAGTGCGCGTGGTTTACTGACGGTAGCCCGCCGTAACCGGGCACGTTGCTTAACCAGTTTTCGAGGTACTCGAGTCGATTTCGAAACGACAGAAACGCTTCGGTTGATGGCCTGCCCGGCAATACGGTTAACCGACTGGGCAGAGGCACGTGGAACGGCCGTTTTGCTGATGCTGTTGAGGTTTGCGATAGCCTGCTCGAGCCCTTTGATCGACATAGCCCCTCCTACTCAATGAAGATACGAGGTTTCCCGTTAAACAGTTCGTGACGTGTGACTGTCCAGTTTTTGCCTTCCCAGACCACTTCATCGTTTCGCCGCGGGGTATATTCTCCACTGAATACCACCAGAGACCTTAAATTCCCTGATAACGGCCCCATCTCTTCAAGCAACTCAGCAGAGATTACGTCGTATGTGATTCCGTTAATCAGAGCCGTTTTCCCCATCTTTTTTATGGTGGCCGCGTCCATGCGAGCCGCCATCCGGTCAAAGGGATTAGACATTAATCTTCACTTCAACAACGGTGGTGTTTGCCGGTGCATCTTCCCAGGCGATGCCTGCGGCAACGGCATCCGTTTCATCGGTCTGGATTTTTCCGTCCTTGAGATACACCTGCGCCCCGGCAGTCACCGCGTCGGCGGAAACTTTTGGCAGAAGGAATACACCTTCAGCAAAACCGTCCCCGGTGTCGCCTGCCGGAATATTGGTAATCGCCACTGCGATAAGTTTTCCAACAACAACCGGGTCGCCGCTCAGAATATCGGTTGCACCACTGTTTACCAGCGGGATCGTTTTCCCGTCCTGCGCATAGTTCTTAGCCATAACTTCTCCATTCAGCCCCTTGCGGGGCTGGTTTCAGGTATAAAAAAAGCCCTTACGGGCATCTGTTTGTCAGGACTGTTTTTACTGACCAGTGGATTTGGTCATACCGCGGTAGTCCAGCGGCGCCACACCGGCATCAATACGCACTTTCGTGGCAATACCATCAGTGGTGAAGCCTTCCTGCTGATCGATGTAAGGCGTATCGACGCCGTTGAGATAAGCGACCTCGATGGTATCGGTGCCCTTCGCGGCGGCCAGATACCAGGCTTTCGCATCCGCTTCATCCAGACGCGGTTCAGCGATGACCTCTGCAAAGTTCTGGATCGGGTTAACGATGCCGGCATTAATATCAGCACCTTTAACACTGGCCGACTTGATGGTCTGATTCGCCAGGGTTTCCAGAGCTACAGGTACCAGCATGAAGGCCGGACGGATATTCAGGGTACGCTCACCTTCCTTCTGCAGGCGCATCAGCTTGCGCGCTTCGTCCAAGCTGGCCACAGAAATTGCGCCCGCGCTCAGGTTCTTGTGATCGGCATGGAACAGCGCCTTGCCGTCGGAGAGCTTCGGGTTTTTGGTCAGGATGGCGTAAACCAGATCGCCAATCGTTGCTTTCGCCGCGCGCCCCATCTTCATCGGCACGTCGGTGAGCTGGTTCAGATCGTCGTTAATGATCGCCTGGCGGGTTACAGAGAAAATTTCACCATAAGTGGCAAGCGCGATGGTTTCGCCTTTATCACTGGTAGTGACGTACTTGTACTCCGCCCCCTCGCGAACCTGTCGCAGAGAAGGGAAACCACCCATACCGACACGATGCGCCGTTTTGAAGTCTGACAGCTGGCCTTTTTTGGTCCACAGTTCGAAAGTTTCCTGGGATTCTTCCCAGCCCTGAAGCAGCGCTTTGTTCGCCACATCGAGCAGAATATTGCCAAAGTCAGAGGTGCTGTGCGTCAGCGCCAGGCCAACCATCTGCATCGGATTGTAGCTGGATACACCGATACCTTTTTCTGTCAGGGCCATGCGCGCATACTCGCGCAGCGTCATACCGTTATAAACGTTATCCCGCTCCTGACCTTCGAACCCGGCACGCGCCATCAGTGCCTGGCGAATACCATCCGCGACGAAGTTACCATTGCCTGCATGAATATGCGGCTGGGTGGTTTTATTGGACGGCGTGGCCGTTTTACCGAGTTCTGCCAGCAGCAAATCTTTCGCCTTATCGACGGAACAATCAGGGTCGGCCACACACTGATTCTGCAGTTCCATGTGCTTATTGCCGAACATGGCAAAGAGATCGCCGATAGCGTTAACACGGGCTTTCTGCTCAGCCAACACCTGCGCGCGGATCACATTTTCATCCGGTGCCGGGTCTGTTTTTGCCTGCGGTGCCTGAGGCTGGGTAATAACCGGGTCACGCTGGGTAGTGTTGCGCGGCGGGGTGATCATGTTGCGAATGCTTTTTGGCATTTTTTCAAATTCCTCAATACGTTTTGAATGAATACAGGCCATAGCCTGAAGGGATGGTGTCACCTGGTCGGCAAAACCCAGTTCAAGGCACTCGCTGCCGTTCATCCAGGTTTCGTCCTCCAGCATTGCCGCAATTTCTTCGGTGGATTTTCCGGTTTTCTGCGCGTAAGCCGGGATAAGAACGGATTCAACCTTGTCGAGAAGATCCGCATAGTCGCGCATATCGCTCGCGTCACCACCAGCAAACCCCCAGGGCTTATGGATCATCATCATCGTGTTTTCAGGCATGATGACCGGATTGCCTACCATCGCAATCACCGAGGCCATGGAGGCCGCGAGACCGTCGATATGCACGGTAATCGCCGCGCCGTGGTGCTTCAGCGCGTTATAAATAGCAATACCGTCGAAGACATCACCACCTGGCGAGTTGATATAAAGGTTGATGTGGGTGACGTCCCCAAGTGCCCGGAGATCATTGACGAACTGTTTCGCCGTTACGCCCCAGTACCCGATTTCGTCATAGATAAAAATGACGGCCTCGCTGTTATTGCTGGCCTGCATGCGGAACCACGAATTACTTTTTGCGCTGGCTTTCGGACGGTGGCGCGCCCGGTTCTTTGGCTTCGGCACTGGTGCCTCCTTTATCATTGGCGGGGTCGGTGTCAAACACCAGGCCCTGTTCACGGTTCTCGTCAACCTCCGCTTTACGGCGTGACTTAACATCATCCGGGTTGCGACCGCTGGCACGTATCCAGTCGGATTCAGTAGCAGCACCGCCGCGGATCTGCGTTTTCCAGGCATTCGCTTCTTTAACGGGATCAATCCACGGCATAACGGGCCCCGAATAAACCGCGTTATAAAGCGAGTCCATATCGATGCCTCTCGGCAGCTTGATTTCTCCGGCAGCAATAGCCATCTTCAGCCAGGCCCGGTACATGGGCCGGGTCACTGAACCGATGAACCAGTCCTGAAGAATCAGATATCCGTCGGTTGACTCGACAAGCTCCTGCCGCTGGGCACTGTACGTTCCGTTGTAGTTTCTGGATGTGCTGGAAAAGCTGAGGCGACTGCCGGCGGACACGGCACGCAGCTGTCCGTTACGAAACGATTCGAGGTTAGGGTTCGGGCGATCGGATTTAATCATCCCGATTTCTTCCCCGGCCTGCAGTTCGTCATAGAGCATACCGGGCTGAATCATCAGCTCGCGGTCATCGCTGCTGGAATCTGAATCGAAACTCTGTCCGTCGCCTTTTTTGATGTACATGCCGAGTGCCGCAGCAATTCTTGCTGCAGTAAGCTCCGAGTCCTCGTATTCTTTCAGCGCGCTCAGGCGCATCAGGACGCCAGACAAAAGAGACGTTCCGCGGGTCTGGTGCAGGCGGCGGGTGAATTTGAGATGGAGCATGTTCTCAGCATCTATCTCTTTCGTATCGAACTGTCGCCCGGATACCGGCAGACTTTTATAGACCTGATATTTTTTAGGCCGTCCCCAGTTATCGACAAAAACGCCCTGATTAAGCTGGGTGGCTTCATCGCTGTTCATCGGTACGAAATCAGGCTCCAGCGCTTCCAGCCAGAACGGCACACCAGCGACCGGCTGAAGCCCATTTCCGGTACCGCGAACCAGCTGAGCAAAAACCTCGCCGTCCCTGAGCCACGTTCGCAGCATAAGACGCTCAAGCATGGGCCGGGTAAACTGGGTTGTGACATCGGGCCTTACGGACCATTCGCCCCACTTTCTGCGGATATCAGTGGCAAGCTTTTTGGCTATCTTCCCGTTACTCAGCATCGGATGAGGTTCAACTATGATGCCCTTCGCACCCACCACTCTTTCTTCCAGCTTGTCGAAAACGCCGATCACCAGATCGTGGTTGTTGTCCAGCCAGCGCGCCTGCTGCCTCAGTGAAACTGCCCCCATCTGGCTGAGCTGATCAGCTGAGCGATTTTCCTTCTGGGCTTTGTGGGTACGCGTTTGCTTAACTGCCTCATACGCCTTAATGACTGCACGGGCACGCAGGCGTGAGGCTTTCCAGCCTGGAGAAAACAGGCCAATCGCATCATCTAAAAGACTCATCCAAACCTCGCCAGCCTGTAGCCGGGTCGCCCGCGGCGTTTGTTATTGAGCGTTGCCAGTCGGCGCTCCCATTCCTGACGGCCTTTTCTGATTTCCGACAGGTTTTCGAGCGTCATCTGCTGCCCGTTGAAAGTGATTGATTTCCCTTCCAGAACAGACAGCTCTGCAGCAGCGTAGCGGTCGATCATGTTTTGAATATCAGCTGGACTCACACCCAACCTCCTGACGAAGACCACGGATTAGCCTGTTCAGTTACGGGCTTCTCACGTTTTGGTTTTGATTTAGATTTCGGCGCAAGCGACGGGGATGGCACTTCGCCAGTTTCCGTCTGCGTGTCCTCGATCCACGTTTCCCGCCGTGCCCACTCAGGAGCTGACGGCCATTTAATTTTTTCGTATCCACTAAGGATGGCGAGCGCATCTGCATAAACGAGCAGGTCGAATGCTTCGTTTGCGCCCCGGCCGGGCTTACTCCACTTCCCTTCATTCGAGCGTTCCTCATATGTCAGTTCGTCATAGAACCAGCTGCCCAGCCAGGCGGGGAAATGCACATAGCCAGGGCCGGGTGAATCACGCCACAGCGCATTGTTCACCCGGTCTTTAAGGGCATCGGTCTGGAGAAGATAAAGAGGCACATCCCCGGTCGCCTGTGCGCGGCGTGTTGATCTGCCGGTGTTGTCGGGAAACGTTCGCTGGATAAGTTTGCTGCGACGAACACTGTCACCTTTGAAGAGATAGATACGCTTACCCAGCCCCTCCCGGCGGCATCTGCGCCAGAACTTGTAGGCATTATCCGTCACACCGTCCTCGCCCCCGGAGTCCACGGCCATCGACATAAGCCGCATGCCCTTTGACGGGTCAGATGCCAGAGGCCACGTTTTCTCAAAGACGTCAGTGAGCAAAAGATCCCAGTCCTCCGGATAGCTTGCCGGATCAACCTGTATGCTTTCCCCGTTGCCGTCACAGCGCAGCGAATACCGTATGTTGTAACGGTCAACTATCCAGCGCTCACCCATACTTCCGTAACCCGTAACCTGCACTACAAATCGCCGGTCGCGCCCGGCCTGCACGTCCACGGTCGCGGTGAGAAACTGCACGCCGTCCGGTACCGAACGTTTTGGAACATCCTCGGCACGCTGCTCGAGCAATTCACTTTTACGCTGCTCCAGGCTTGCCCGCGGCAGATAGGGTCTGCCGAAATCGGTGTTGATCACCGTTTTCAGGGTTTCTTCGCTGCGCGTGGATTCGTATTCCTGCTCGGCGGTCAGGTACTTATAAATAAGCTGCGCCCAGGTCTGGTATGCAGCTGCCGGACCTTCCATCCAGAAGGAGGCAATACGGGAACGACGGCCATCACCACTTACCTGACCTTTACGGTCGATACTCTGCCCATCCCTCAGCCAGACACATTTCATGTTCAGCGCACGCTTCATGTCCGGTGTGATCCTGCCTTTACAGGCCGGGCACTGTAGAAACGCGGCTTCACTGGCCAGCACGGGATCGCTGCTGTCGCGGTACCCGGTCATATTGTCCATTTCCGGCTGGAAATATTCCCCACAATGCGGGCATGGCCAGTAAAGGCGGCGGCGGTCGCCACGGTTATAGAGTGATAAAATTCCGGTAGTTGGAGGGGCTTCATGAGGCGTGGTTCGCCGCCATTTTGTGTCTCTGATATCCCTGCCGGGTGAACTCTCAACCAGCGTCATCCCGGAGGACATAAATGTCGTGGTACGTTTCGACGCCAGTGAAAAAGCGTCGCCCTCCCCGTCGATATCTTCAGGAAAGCGGTCGTAATCCGTCAGCGCCACACTTTTATAGTCAGAGGACGACATAATATTGACGGATGGCCAGCCGAGCTTCAGATAGTTACCGGCGCGGAATGTACGATCGTAGACGTTATTATCGTTACGCCTCGGACTTAACCGGTTTTTAACTTCAGGGCTGCAGCGAAAAGTACGGTCCAGACGTTTTTTTGAATGTTCGCGCGCCTTTTCCTCTGATATCTGAATGACGAGCATATCTGCCGGATCGCAGACGATGTTATAGACAATCCATCCGTCAATCAGCCCGATGGTTTTACCCGTTCGCGCCGGGCCAACAAACACAACCGCATCGTATTCACGCGAGGCCAGGCAATTCATCGGCTCAATCACATAAGGTGCAAGATCCGGGTCCCATGGAACGGAGTTTCCTGCCCCCATTGGCACGCGCATATATGTACCGACCGCATCGGCCACCGGCATACGACGCGGGGCACGTAAAATACCGGAAACATCGCGGCGGATGCCCCTGGCGGATGCCCGCTTTGCCATCAGTCCTCCTCTGGCTCTTCCTCCTCTGTTTCAGCGTCCTTCACCCTCTCCGCCATCTGGTCGCGCAGGTCATCGATAACGTTTTGTACGCGGGAAACCGCAGTCGGCGTTAATGCGCAGTCGCGTTCGAGTATGTCAGGGAGAGTTTCAAGTACCATGACGACGGCTTTCGCCATCAATGAGAATTCACGCGCCACTTCATCAGCGGGTATTAACTGCCCCGTATCTTGTTCAAACTTCAGCCTCTCGTTCTCTGCTTTCCAGTGAGCGAGCCTGTCGGATGGATCCATATCGTCGATATTCGTCGATACGGTGGGGATCATCAGTTCGGTCAGAATGTCTGTAACCAGATAGAGCTTTAATTTGCTGTTGCTGCCTGGCGCAGGTTCGACATTTTTCAACCTCGCGGCAACCGTCTGACGGTGTACGCCGGTTATCCCGGCAAGCTGGTTGATATTCAGTTTTAATGCGGCGATTTCCTGGTCCATGATGGTGAACACTTTTTAAACGATTCGACATCTTGCGAAAACGGCCTTTAAACAAATCAAAGACCTGCATAAATGATGATGATGACCCTAGATCGCAAAAACTAGCCGTTTTCCGCGCGCCAGCCGCCCCGTGGCAGGCCACCCTGCCGGGAGGACCCACGAATGATAATGATTAACATTTGAGCGATTGCAACTTGATTCGCATCCATTTGGACGTCTAAACGTCCATTCATCGCGACAGCGCTGACCAGATCGTGCCGCCCGGCTGAAGATTCTTTTTCAGTTCCGCAGATACAACATCTGAAATCGCTTTTTCCATTTCAGGGGATAGCTTCACGCTGGTCTTAATTTCGGGACCAATGCCAACATTGATGGCATACCCTTTTCGCGGGTCCGTTTCAGTACGGCTCAACTGAACTTTCTGGATAACTGCATCCTTGATAAATACCTGTCCGCCCTTCACGAAATATGGTGATGATTCAGCCATCGCCTTTTCGTCGGCTTTCTGCTTCCTGAGGCGCTTAATGTATTCAACGGCATCACGGACTTCGTCAGGAGTAAAATCCCCATTAATAGCGACCCAGCGACCGTCCATGAAAACAACCGCTACTTTTTCACGTTCTGTATCGTTAAACCGCCCATAATGTCGAGCCAGAGCATCGTCGAGGGCATCAGCAATGATTTTCTCACCCGAAAATTGTGATTGGTCTGCAAGCGCCTTCTGCTTATCGTCGATGTTCATCTTCGCGTTAAAGTTAGAAGACGATATGGATTGTCCGTCTTTTTCGATTCGCCAGCCTTTTGGCTTTTCCGAACGTACCCAATGAACAAAGCGTTCTATAACCTGTTGCAACGATAAATATTTCATGAGTGATTTCCTTTTAGGCGTGAGCCTGTCGCACGGCAAAGCCGCCGAAAGTTAACGGTTTGCCCAGGCTCACAGCTGAAAGACTTTCTTTGATCTGCGCGTGCGATGCGCATAAAAAAACCACCAGCGGACGCCAGTGGCTTGATTGTTATTTCATCCCCTACAAGGGATCTTAGGCAAGTTATCCGCTGTAGGGAATATTGCAATTTCGATGAGCCTCCCCATTTTAATGGCAATAAAAAACCGCCCTCAGGCGGTTAAATTTTGAGATTTAAAATTTTGGTGCTATACCATATTTCGGCGTCTTTATATTCGCAGCCCAGACTTTGATATCGTTTTGAAGCAACAAAGTGAAATCTGACTTGAGATAGTTAACCATCTCGTTGACCTTGCCTGCATCATTCACTGCAAAGTGTTCAATCCTGTTAGCTCCGACTGATACACAGGTGTAAGTCGCAGGCACATCCTTCCCGTTAGCATTAAGCCGCATCTTCCTATCGCCACAACCACCATCGGACATATAGGATACGAGCATATTAGCTGACTCCCTCCCCGGTTGAGAGATACTTATCATGACAGGCAACCCCTCTGAGGTCTGGGTAATGTCGTAGAGTACAGCATCTTTTTGATACCAGGTATTGTATTCTCTTTCCTGAAACGCTGCGTAGGATGGAGAAGAAATCGTCGCCAGCAAAGCGATTGTAAGAGAGTGAATTTTCATCGGTTGCTATTGTATTGTTTAGGCAAAGTTATTATCCATATTGTGCCAACAGCATCAACAACGTAAGATTATTCCTACTATTTTTAGTAGCGCTAAATTCTCTCTTAGCAACAGTTAAGTACCCATATATCTCATATCAATAAAGCATTATAAATCCCGGTAATTTGCATTAAGTAAAAACTAACTCCATGATAACGAAAAAAATTTGCAATCACCTCTCAATACATTATCGGTATTCTACAGCATCAACCTTATTTTTGGTGAGCTTTTTCGAATGGAGAACTGGCTGCTATGTTTCATCCATGATGTCTAATAACAAAGAGTCACTTATTAAACAAATAAGCGAGTATGCCAGGCTTAACGAGTTGGAAGAAATCCAGTTGCGCAAGATAATCAGCTGATTTATTCATCTGAATAAGTCTATAACCATTATCAAGCCCACCAGCAGGTGAGCTTTGTAATGGCTGCCACTACCCGGAGTGGCCACGCTCATGCCCTTGAGACGCTGTCGCTTCATCGCCGCTTATAACCGGTGCGCGTCTGGCGTTCGCGCTGCTTTACCGGAGCATGTTCCCTTACTTACCCTCACAACGGTCTGCTATACCTGCTCGCCATTACGCGACTCGGGGCAGCATCATGACTGCTGCATTGCCTTTCCGGCCTATCCGCTTTATTGGTTCATTGGCTTTCTCCCGGCAATAAAAAACCGCCCTGAGGCGGCTTATGCTTCTTGAAAATATTTCATGTTGAATTAGGAATTTTCGCACCAATAACAGATTTGCCCAATCCGGGATAACCTCTGGAAAATTCTATGATTCATACTGTTCATTTTTTATGCCCAGTCAATCCAAGCACAGTAAGCTTGCTTCAAAACAACATTTTGTCAGCAATAGCTCAAGGGGCAACCCGAATCAACCTACACATTTCGAGCTCTGGCGGCGACGTAACATCCGGCTTTACCGCTTACAATTTCATCAAAACACTTCCAATTCCAGTTTATTGCTTCAACATTAGCAATATAGATTCAATTGCTAATGCGATTTTCCTCGCTGGTATAAAGCGCTTTGCTAATCATGGAGCAAGATTTTTGTTGCATCCCTTTCAGTGGAACTTCGGCGGAATGCAAAGTGTCGATCACGAACGAATGCGCGAATGGGTATCTAGTTTAGATCACGACCTTGACCGCCTCGTTTCTATCTTTAACGAGGAAACTGTTTCCGCTGGACAATTCACTGACTGGCGTGAGCTGATCAGAACTTCTTCCATTCTTAATCCTGAGAGAGCAGCAACTCTCGGCCTTATTGAAGGTATTCAGGAGGCTAGCATCGTTGACCCCAATGCTACCTGGTGGATTAATTGTTGACATAAATTAACCTTTCAGAGCCCGATTATTTTTAAGATTATAGTCGGGCTTAATCATTGCGATTGTCAAATAAATGTTCAATTAAGAATCTTTTTCTTGCAATTGACCTGCCAAGATCTGTTATGCGTCAGGATGTCTTTCTTCGTCTGGCGCTCCTGAACATTGATAACGTGAACAGATAGATAACTTGGTACCTAACAGCAATCTACCTGCCTAAGTAAAATCTTAATTCTTTACGCTTACGCTTGTTGATCTCTGGATCCATGCCAGGATAACCAAGACTCTGATGCGGAGAATGCCAACTCCAGGGAAACATCGATAATAAGAGCATGTGAAACTGAGACTCCGGTAGCCCCCCCTTGTGGGGGCTTTTTTTTTCGGATTGATGCGCTTCGCTTGTTAAATATTGAGTCTTTTCTAAAATTTAAAGGTGCTTTGCTATGTCAGGTAAAGCCGTCGTTCAGGAATACCCGTGTGCTCAAGGACGAGCCATCCCTAGTTTTTCCTTTCAAGCTCTATCTGCCTAATGCCTGCGAAGTTATTGTTGCCCTTCTCAATAACGGCCAGCAGCGGCTTAATCCAGAGCACAGCCTGGCAGTACGTTATTGAGCCGGCGGCAGCGGCACTATCATCGGCTGCGTCAGGTCCGTCGGTATCGGCGTGCACTGCGCTGGCACGTAAACGGTGCGCGTATTCGAGCAGCCCACCAGCGACATCAGCAGGAACAGGCAGATCACAAGTTTTTTCACGACGGAGAATCTCCCGGTATTCGATTACGGTTTCTTCGGTGCTGGTGTCGATAAGGGAGTTAAGCTTATTGGCATGTTCTGCAACCTGATTGAATCGATTGAAGTTGAATGCCTGGGTGGCGATTACCTGTCCCTGCAAAGAGTTGTCACTTCGCAGAACGTTGTTATCACTCTGCAGGCTGCTGGCATCTGAACAACTTTTAACGAGTGCTACTGACAGGACAGCAATGATGACAATCGCAACTGGGAAAAGATTAAATTTCACTGATCTATCCCCCAGCACGCCAGCGCACTTTCCTGATCACGACGCTCAACCTGACCGTAACAGCCATTTTTCTGGCCTTTGGTCAGGCGACAATCCCGCCCGCCGTCTTTAATCCACCAGCGGATAGCCTCACAGGCCCCTTTACGGTCACCGGCGTTGATTCGCTGGTAAAAGGTGGATGGATAGCATTTTCCGGGGCCGATGTTGTAGGGGCAGAACGATGCAATTCCTACCTTTTGCGGCGCTGTCAATGGAACCTTGATGTTCCTGTCGACCCAGGCAAGTGCTTTGTCGCGCTCAATGGCGTTCACTTTTTTGCATTGCGCCTCGGTGGCGGTCATGCCCTTCACGACACGCTTGCCGTCAATAACTGTCACGCCATGGCAGAGCGACCAGACGCCACCAGGATCCATGACGGCCACAAGAGCGTTGCCTTCTTTCTCACTGATGAACTGGTCGAACAGTACAGGCGCTGATGCTCCAGCGGCGATCAGGGATAGCATGGCGGCGCTGAGTTTTGCTCTTGTCGATGCCATGTTAATTATCCTGTGGTGGAGCGGTGATGTAGCCCTTCTTGAGGGCCTTCTCGTATGCCTTGGTCTGGCGTCTTTTGAAGTAGAGGTTGGTAAGGTAAGTGGCTATACCGATAAGAAAACCGCCAATCACTGCAACCTTGTTCCAGTCGAGGTCGTGCAACCATTGCAAAATGCCGCCTCCACAAATAAGACTGCCAGACACGCAATACGAGACTGCGGATGCGATTTTGTCAGGCATATATCGGATCATCTCTTTCTCCTCGCGTATTGGCGGGAGCTGTGTGTAATGGGTCAGGCCCTCGGGACGATTTAACAAGAAGGCATGTCGAGGATGGTTCCCGGAGCCTGAAATAAAAAAGCCCGCTTTTGATGGCGGGCTAATGAGTTGACTATTTGTAAGGTAGGTGTGAGTAAGACCTATGCTCAGAAGTGAAGCTGTATCGGCTGATTCACTATCGGTCCAGGAGAACCACCGGGCATTCAGTTACTGCCCACAACTCAAAGCGTAGCAGCAGTTTGTAAAACTATAAAAAAAAGCCTGCTTTTTATGGCAGGCTCTCAAGGAATTAAAGCATCGTTGTTATTTGTGTTTTGGTGCCGGGTGCCTCCCGGTGTCTCTGCCCCAGTTAGCAAAGACGCGCGCATACCTGCAAATAGCAGTTGACTGGAATGCCCTTTCGCTTAGAAAGAATTCACCACATTCATAATCTATGTTTGAGTCATAATCTGAGTCAATGGCAATTTAACAGGAGGCTAACCCAAAAAGACGCCTGTCCGGGTAAACAGGCCGAAGTTTATTCACAACAGGAATTATTATAGTTAAGTGGCGCCGGGGGCCTCCCGGTGGACTCTCCAGACACGAAGTCCGCGATCTCGTATACGATTCTCACCAGAGAAATTTTGACTGTACGCCACGCCGCATACGGGGATTCACCACGACTGCAATTTACCTATGATTCATAAATATCGTCAATCTACCAAACGGTAGGGGTTGATATTTTTTAAAATTTATTAATTAATTTTTTAACTTACAGGATTGTTATTACCACCGTAAGGAACTAAATCCCAGCCGCCGGCTTTTACAACCACAGACAGAAAAATGTGAAAACGTTTTGGCGGGGGATGCGATGTCGTCCCCCGCTTTTTTGTATTCAGTAACGGCAATCGAGGTGGACATCCCCCCCTCTTATTGCCGTGAGTCCTCTCAGAATGAGGGGAAACAAAAAAGGCCACCGTGAGGTGGCCTATATATGATTGAAATTTTTGATTTGGTAAGGCTTGATCAGACCGGCAATGCCTTCGGCTTGCCCATGTGATATGTAACAAGACTGCTTTTGCTGCCATCTTCCCAGACTGTAGAGCTCTCTGTGATCTGAATCGCCACGGATAATCTAGACACTTCCTAGCCGTTGATAATACTGGTTTTCATATTCTGTCGGTGACATCTGATCGCTGGAACCATGCCGACGCTTACTGTTATAAAACATTTCGATGTAATCAAAAATATCGCTGCGGGCTTCTTCCCGCGTTCCGTAGATCTTTTTCTTTATCCGTTCGCGTTTCAACAACTGGAAAAAGCTTTCTGCAACCGCATTATCATGGCAGTTACCGCGACGGCTCATGCTGCCCTCCAGGCCGTGTGATTTCAGGAACGACTGCCACTCATGGCTTGTGTACTGACTGCCCTGATCCGAATGAACCAGCACCTGTTTTTGGGGATTACGGCGCCATACAGCCATCAGCAGTGCGTTCAGGACAATGTCCTTTGTCATCCGGGATTGCATGGACCAGCCGATAATTTTGCGTGAGAACAGATCAACAACCACGGCAAGATACAGCCAGCCTTCGTGGGTCCTGATGTAGGTTATGTCCGTTACCCAACGCTTATCCGGAGCATCCGGATTGAACTGTCGCTGGAGCCTGTTGGGCGACACGATACTGGCCTCGCCTTTACGTGCCCGCGGGCTCCGGTATCCGACCTGAGCCTTTATCCCGACACGTTTCATCAGTCGCCAGACTCTGTTCACTCCGCACTGTTGCCCGCTGTCACGCAGATCCAGATGGATTTTGCGATAACCATAGACGCATCCCGATTCCAGCCAGAACTGTTTAATCTGTCCTGTCAGTCTCAGGTCTGCCTGATGGCGTTGTGAATGCGGCTGCTGAAGCCAGGCGTAAAAACCACTGGGATGAACATCCAGCACCCGACAGAGCAGGCGAACAGGCCAGCAACAGGTGTTGTCACGGATAAAGGCGTACCTCAGTCGGACAGCTTTGCGAAGTACGCCGCGGCTTTTTTTAATATGTCCCGTTCGTCGGTAACCCGCTTCAGCTCTTTCTGGAGACGGCGGATCTCGGCCTGAGCATCTGACTGTTCTTTATTAGCGGAAGAATCCGGACCGTACTTCTTTATCCAGGCGTAAAGGCTGTGGGTGGTGATATCGAGACGTGTTGCAACGCTGGCAACAGAATAACCGCGATCAACAACCTGTTTGACTGCTTCAATTTTAAACTCTTCGGGATAACGCTTACCGCTCATGGGCACCTCTCTTTAAGCCATCTTAAATGACTCTGAGGTGTCTGTTAAACCCGTGGCGATTCAGAACAGTTATCTGGTTTGTCGCAAACATTATATGAATATCACGACAAGCTCGACCGATTTCAACTTAAAACTCTATGTGCTCTGGTTTATGACCTGGCCGCTGAGATTCACGGATGAACCGAAAAGGAGGAAGAAATAGTTATGGGTTTGGAGGAGGAAAAGCGCAATGGATAAATTAATCGAGACATATCGACGCCGAATTTTAAAAGCAGCGTTATTACGCCACCAGCGTAAAACAGGCAGTTACTGCCTTGTTATTAAGCTCAATAAAGGCGGTATTAACACGATCGAGTTAACCGAGATTCTTCTCGATGGATTATTACGAAAATTCGAAAGGCTCGCGATCAGTGAGTACGGGAATGTCGAAGGCTTAAAAGCTATCAAGGGAATTTACAGCAGCGCTGTTGATGTTAATGGCAGCGGTGAATTCCTTACGGATAGCGGGAAGGAGTTAATCGACGAGCTCATTTCTGAGCTGGTTGAGTTCGTCAAAAAACAAAAAGTGGAGGCTCCGAAAACGGAGGGTCATGAAATGGGGGGATCTGATGGCACTTACAGCGATACGAATTCCTGAGTGGGTTCACCTCAAAGCAGCACACGTTTTAAGCCAGTTCAGGGCAAGGCGCATTCACCCCTGCCGAATGCACGGCTCCGGGAATTTGAGCCTCAAAGTTAACCATCGCTGGCGGCTACTCTCCCGCGATGGCGGCAAGAACTGGGAAGTAATGAGTCACGAACGATACAGCAAAGTTAAGGACCGGAAATGAAAGATAAACGCACCGTAAGCATGATTGACCTGGCATTACAGAAACACGATACGCCAGTTGGCCCACTGTTCGTAGCAGTACGTCACGGTCGTATCAAAAAATGCTTCACGCGAGATACTGCGATCCGCTATCTGGCTTTCTTCATGACCACCGAGGCTTTTGAGCGTTCAGGTTTTCCGCAGCGTCACCCGAGGGTGCGTATTGATCGCGATGACAGGGAGGTATGGCGTGACGGGGAAACAAAGGTTGAGTATCTGGCCGCCCACCATCGTTGTGTTCGCCGTCTGCGTCGCATCCTGGCGCGCAAGCGAGAAATGGAGAAATGGTGTGAGAAATGGGACGCGATGCATGACCGGTTCATTAAAGAGGTCGATGCACTTCAAGCCATCAAGCCTAAAGGAGTGTATTGATGATTGCCTCAGCCTTTACTCCGGAGCCTACATCAACAGGCATCCGCTTTGGTAACCGCGTCATTGGTTATTCCGTCGCGGTTCGCCAGCTCGACAATGGCAACTATGACAAACGAATTCCGGATGGATTAGATCTGCTGGCTTGCATCATGGAAGCGATTGAAAGCGGCTGGTTTACCCCTGGCATCGAGAAAGAAATCATCATTTGGCGTTGGATGCTTGTTGCGGTCTTCATTACCGAGGAGCAGGCAAAGAACGGCACAGTTGAGGTTGCCAACGATTCTGGAGGGTTTGACACCGCAGTTATCTACTCCGGACAGCACGGTTCAATCAGTGTTTATCCTGCGCCAGAGCGGTTCGCACTCGCAAGCCATGTGGAAGGGTTAGCCATTGAGAAATACGGTCAGGAACTCGGCCAGCAGATGGCGCTGCGCATGTACCGGGACATGTTAGATACGGACGCTGAGAACGGGCTTCAACTCTCAAAAATGGGCCGGGAAGGTTTTAATCTCCTTCATGACAGCTTCATTGAACAGATTCAGAAAGAAGGTATGCCTGACAAGCCGGTTATGCACTGAGGAGGACGAAAATGAACACAGTAACGATCAATAACAAACAGCTGCCGGCAGTCGAATATCGCGGTCAGCGCGTTGTGACATTCGCAATGATTGACGAAGCTCACCAACGACCAGATGGAACAGCAGGACGTAATTTTCGTGAAAACAGGAACTACTTTGTCGAGGGGGTAGATTACGTTGAATTAGGTTCCGACGCTATACGCCGGGACCTTCCGGAAGGTGTGTTTTCTAAGTTTGCGCCCTCTGGAATTGTGCTTTTCGAATCTGGATATCTGATGGTGGCGAAGTCACTCACGGACGATCTGGCCTGGCAGGTTCAGCGTGAGCTGGTTAACAGCTATTTTCGCACTCGCGCACCGCTGACGGAAATCGAGATGATCGCCGCAATGGCCGCCGATGCCGTTCGCCAGCAGAAGCGCCTGAATCATGTTGAAGAGCAGATCGAAACAGTCACAGAAGCTGTGGAGAACATCAAACGCGGGACCATGCGCGCCGGATATGTCGGTTACCGCCAGGTAGTAGCCAAAAGCGGAATGAGTGACGCCAAGTGCCGAAATTTGGTCAATGCCTACCGCATCCCTACAGACACGCACGAATTTATGACTCCAGACGGGCTTTTGTCACGTAGGGCTATCGTCGAACTGGAGCCGTTTATGGCCGCGTTTCGCCAGATGATGTCAGAAGCTGAACCGCGCGGCACCCGCTGGTATCACCCTAAAATGGGCCTGTTCCAGGCGATTGGGTGGGAGGGTTAAGAATGCATAAATTCTTCGTGGAGACAAACAACCTGAACACTATCAGCGATTGCCTGCAGCAGCTTGTTAACGCAGAAGAAGCGCAGCTCAGTATTGAAGAGCAACTGGCGAGATCGAACAGCAGTAGTGACTGGAGCACATGGCGCAAAAAGGCAGAGAACGCGCTGCGGCTGATCAAAGGGAAGCGTCGAATCATCACAGCTCGTTTGGCAGTTCTGCGTCATGAGGAAAAAGAGCGCAACCTGGAGCTGCACCAGCAGCACAACGAATTCCTGGTTCAGGCTCTGCGCGAAATCGTAACGCCCTCCTCTTTTGCGCGTTGCGTGCGTATGGCTAAAGAGAAAATGGAGGAGATCCATGCAAACCAGTGCTGAAATCGTTCTTCTGGTGCCGAATGACTGGGTTAGCGAAAAGGTTCTGATTGCTGTTACCGGGCTCAAGCCCGGAACCATCACCCGCGCCAGAAAAGAATCCTGGATGCTGGGCCGCGAGTACCTGCACATTTCACCAGATGGTAATCCCAAGCCTTCGAGCGAATGCATGTACAACAGGAAAGCCGTTGATCAGTGGATCGAGGCGCAGAAAAAAAATCAACCAGGTGCGAAGACAGCATGAAAAGCAGTACACTCGTCCACGCTCCTGGACGTCAGGAGGGATCAATGGCTAATGCATCATACCCGACAGGCGTCGAAAATCATGGCGGTTCGCTCCGCATCTGGTTTCTGTATAAAGGTAAACGTGTCAGGGAAAACCTCGGTGTCCCTGACACTGCAAAAAATCGCAAGATAGCTGGTGAGCTGCGTTCTTCGGTTTGTTTTGCGATAAGGATGGGGAATTTTAACTATGCAGAAAAATTCCCAAACTCACCGAACCTTGCCCGGTTTGGTCAGGATAGAAAGGAAATTACTGTGCTGGAGCTTACCGAAAGATGGTCAGAGCTGAAGAGAATGGAGATCAGCTCTAATACCATGAGTAGGTACGAGTCCATCATAAAAAACATGCTTCCGCGCATCGGCGAAAATAAAATGGTTTCTGCGGTTACCACTGAAGATTTGCTGTATGTCAGGAAGGAGTTGCTGACGGGCTTCCATGTAATGAAGAAGGATCACCGGACACAGGTAAAAGGCCGGAAGTCTTCCACGGTGAATAATTACATGATGCTGATGGCCGAGATCTTCCAGTTTGGAGCTGATAACGGCTACGCAAAGGAAAACCCGTTTAGCGGAATTAACCGTCTCAGGAAGGCAAAAGACGAACCAGATCCACTCACGACAGACGAGTTCATCAGGTTCATTCAGGCATGCGGCCACCAGCAGATGCGAAATCTCTGGACCGTCGCCGTTTATACCGGAATGAGGCATGGGGAATTATGTGGTCTTGCATGGGAAGACATCGATCTCACCGCGGGAACCATTACGGTTAAGCGTAACCTTACCCAAACGTATGAGTTCACCCTGCCAAAAACCGAGGCAGGCACTGACAGGGTGATTTATCTCATACAACCAGCTATTGATGCCCTCAGGAATCAGGCCCAACTGACGCGCCTTGGCCGGCAGCATGAGGTTGAAGTGAATTTGCGGGAATATGGCCAGTCAGTCATACATCCATGCACTTTCGTTTTCAGCCCTCAATGCGTCAAACATGGGTCTCGCACAGGATATCACTACGCGGTTAATTCGATTAATAAAATTTGGGCTCCGATAATCAAGCGCGCCGGTATTCGTTACCGCAACGCTTATCAGTCACGGCATACCTATGCGTGCTGGTCATTATCAGCTGGTGCGAACCCAAACTTTATAGCAACTCAAATGGGGCATACCGATGCACAGATGGTTTACAAGGTGTATGGAAAGTGGATGTCAGAGAAGAGCGGCGAACAGGTTACTCTGCTCAACAAGGCGCTTTCACACATTGCCCCATCGCTGCCCCAAAGCATGATAGTAGCGCAGTAGTAATCTGTAAATTCAAGTGGTTAGCAGCCATATCACTACATTTGTATAACACGGGGCACAAAATGCCCTCGACCATAAAGTGTGCTTATGTTGTGATCGGGGTTCAATAAATCACTAAACAAGGTATACTCCGGAGTTGTTTATTGTACTAAACGCTCCCGTGAGAGGATGCTACAGCGCACCTATGACTCAATTCGCTTCTCCGGTTCTGCATACGTTGCTGGATACCGACGCGTATAAACTGCATATGCAGCAAGCCGTTTTCCACCATTACTATGACGTTCACGTCGCGGCGGAATTCCGCTGCCGTGGTGACGATTTGCTCGGTATCTACGCAGACTCCATTCGTGAACAGGTCGATGCGATGCAGCATCTGACGCTGCAGGACGATGAATACCAGTGGCTTTCTGGCCTGCCTTTCTTTAAAACCGATTACCTGAACTGGCTGCGTGATTTCCGCTATAAGCCGGAGCAGGTCACCGTGACCAACGAGAACGGCAAGCTGGATATTCGCCTTGAAGGTCCGTGGCGGGAAGTGATCATGTGGGAAGTGCCGCTGCTGGCAGTGATCAGCGAGTTGGCTCACCGCTACCGTTCGCCGGAAATGGGCGTCGCCCAGGCGGTCGCCTCGCTGGAAAATAAACTTGCAGCCTTCACCACGCTGACCGAAGGGCTGGATATGTCCCGCTTCCGCCTGATGGATTTCGGCACCCGTCGCCGTTTCTCTCGCGAGGTTCAGCAGGCCATCGTTAAACGTCTGCAGCAGGAGCCGTGGTTCGTGGGCACCAGTAACTACGACCTGGCGCGTCGCCTCAACCTGACGCCGATGGGTACCCAGGCGCACGAGTGGTTCCAGGCGCATCAGCAAATCAGCCCGGATCTGGCTAACAGCCAGCGCGCGGCCCTCGCCGCATGGCTTAAGGAGTACCCGAATCAACTCGGGATCGCCCTCACCGACTGCATTACGATGGATGCCTTCCTGCGTGACTTCGGACCCGAGTTTGCTGAACGTTATCAGGGGTTACGCCACGATTCCGGGGACCCGGTTGAATGGGGCGAGAAGGCGATAGCCCATTACCAAAAACTCGGCATTGACCCGATGAGTAAGGTGCTGGTTTTCTCCGATAATCTTGACCTGGCGAAAGCGGTTGAACTTTATCGCCATTTCAACACCCGAGTGAACCTGAGCTTCGGGATTGGTACCCGTTTGACCTGCGACATTCCTCAGGTAAAACCTCTGAATATTGTGATAAAGCTGGTGGAATGTAACGGCAAGCCGGTGGCGAAACTCTCCGACAGCCCGGGTAAAACCATCTGCCATGACAAAGCGTTTGTCCGCGCATTGCGCAAAGCCTTCGATCTCCCGCAGATCAAAAAAGCCAGTTAAGCGCTTACGGGAGCCTGAAGGGCTCCCTTCCCTTATTTATTTCTCAATTCTTCTCTTTTGACTGCGAAATTTACTTGTCTGATAGCGGATGGCAGGTAACATAGATATCCCCCCATAAGGGTGGACAAGTGTTTATTTTTTCCGACTATTAACAGAGAGAATATTATGAGCGTTGTGCCTGTAGCCGACGTACTCCAGGGCCGTGTCGCCGTTGACCAGGAAGTCACCGTGCGCGGATGGGTGCGTACCCGCCGAGATTCTAAAGCTGGCATCTCCTTCCTCGCCGTCTATGACGGTTCCTGCTTTGATCCTGTACAGGCCGTCATTAATAATTCTCTGCCCAATTACAATGATGACGTTCTGCACCTGACAACCGGCTGTTCCGTCATTGTGACCGGCGTGGTTGTGGCGTCTCCGGGTCAGGGCCAGAGTTTCGAAATTCAGGCCTCTGCAATTGAAGTGACCGGCTGGGTTGAAGATCCGGACACCTACCCGATGGCGGCAAAACGTCACAGCATCGAGTACCTGCGTGAAGTGGCGCACCTGCGTCCACGTACCAACCTGATCGGCGCGGTGGCACGCGTGCGCCATACGCTGGCTCAGGCGCTGCATCGCTTCTTCGATGAGCAGGGTTACTTCTGGGTGTCTACCCCACTGATCACCGCTTCCGATACGGAAGGTGCGGGTGAAATGTTCCGCGTCTCGACGCTGGACATGGAAAACCTGCCGCGCACGCCAGAAGGTAAAGTGGACTATGACAAAGACTTCTTTGGTAAAGAGGCCTTCCTGACGGTATCCGGTCAGCTCAACGGCGAAACCTACGCCTGTGCACTGTCTAAGATTTATACCTTCGGCCCAACCTTCCGTGCTGAAAACTCCAACACCAGCCGCCACCTGGCGGAATTCTGGATGCTGGAGCCGGAAGTGGCGTTTGCTAACCTCGACGATGTCGCCGGTCTGGCAGAAGCGATGCTGAAGTACGTCTTCAAAGCGGTGCTGGAAGAGCGTCCGGACGATATGAAGTTCTTCGCTGAGCGCGTAGACAGCGATGCGGTCGCCCGTCTGGAACGTTTTGTCTCTGCCGACTTTGCGCAGGTGGACTATACCGACGCGGTTGCGATCCTCGAGAAATGCGGTGAGAAGTTCGAGAACCCGGTTTACTGGGGCGTTGACCTGGCGTCTGAGCACGAACGCTATCTGGCCGAGAAACATTTCAAAGCGCCGGTTGTCGTTAAAAACTACCCGAAAGACATCAAGGCCTTCTATATGCGCCTTAACGAAGACGGTAAAACCGTCGCAGCGATGGACGTCCTGGCGCCTGGCATCGGTGAAATCATCGGTGGTTCTCAGCGTGAAGAACGTCTGGATGTGCTGGACGCGCGCATGGAAGAGATGGGTCTCAATCCTGCGGACTACAGCTGGTATCGCGATCTTCGTCGTTACGGCACCGTTCCGCATTCAGGTTTCGGCCTGGGCTTCGAGCGTCTGATCGCCTACGTTACCGGTGTTCAGAACGTGCGTGATGTGATTCCGTTCCCGCGTACGCCACGTAACGCCAGCTTCTAAGAGCAAAAAAACAGACCATGGCCAGCATTTGCTGGCCATTATTTTATTCTGCACTGTCAGTTTTCGTCAGCGCAAAGTCAGTGTTTTTAAAGCACCACCCCGTCACAACCACTACCTGTTACGTTTTGTTTCCGAGAAACATCTAGCCACAAAAAATAAACCCTATTCTTATTGCGATTATTACACCCTCAAGCAATAGCACAATTTTCAACCACTTTTTCAGCCATCCAGAAGTCTTTTTTCGGTCATAAGAAAAAACGAGTCGTTTAACATCTGTTTATAGGAATTGCCTTTATCCAAATTAATCATAAGGAATTCATATATATAGGAAACAATCTGCTGTTTAATTCGCCAGGGCGTTCTGAAATTTGAGATGGTTCACAAAGTTCCGAAAAATACACATTTAGTTACACATATTTTCTTTTTGTAACTCAATCTTGAGAATTGTAGCACTTTCAGGCTAGCGAAACGCTTCGGTGAATGGAAAGATGCCTGTCAGATACATAAAGACACCTAACTCTCATCAATAGTTCCGGAAATATTTATTGACAGAATTTATTGACGGCAGTGGCGAGTGTCATAAAAAAACCAATGAGGGTAATAAATAATGATGAAGCGCAATATTCTGGCAGTGGTAATCCCTGCCCTGCTGGTAGCCGGTGCAGCTAACGCTGCAGAAATCTATAACAAGAACGGCAACAAACTGGACTTCTACGGGAAAGTTAACGCCGAGCACGATTTCGTGACCTCTGGTGATGACACCAACAACAACGACGCGACCTACGCGCAGATCGGTTTCAAAGGTGAAACTCAGATCAACGACCAGCTGACCGGCTATGGCCAGTGGGAATACCGTTTCATGGCTAACCAGGCTGAGAACACTGCTCAGGCTAACAAAAACCGTCTGGCTTTCGCGGGCCTGAAAGCGGGTGACGCTGGCAGCATCGACTATGGTCGTAACTACGGTATCGTTTACGACGTTGAGTCATACACCGATATGGCACCGTCCTTCTCAGGTATGACCTGGGGCGGTAACTACGTTGATAACTTTATGACCAGCCGTAGCACCGGCCTGCTGACCTACCGTAACAGCGATTTCTTCGGTCTGGTTGACGGTCTGAGCCTGGGCGTACAGTACCAGGGTAAAAACGACCGTGCTGACGTTAAAACTTCTAACGGTGACGGCGTAGGTTACTCTCTGGGTTACGACTTCGGCGAAGGCTTCGGTGCAATCGCATCTTACAGCAACGCTAACCGTACTCTGAACCAGAAAGCTGATGGTCAGGGTGACAAAGCTGAAGCATGGGGTGTTGGTCTGAAATATGACGCTAACAACCTGTACCTGGCAACCACCTATGCAGAAACCCGTAACACCACCCGTACCGGTTCTAGCGGTGATGCTGGTTTTGCTAACAAAACGCAGAACTTCGAAGTGGTTGCTCAGTACCAGTTCGACTTCGGCCTGCGTCCAGCCATCTCCTACGTGCAGACCAAAGGTAAAGACCTGGCTGCCGTCGGCGGCTTCAGCGGTGGCGATGCAGACCTGGCTAAATTCATCCAGGTGGGTACCACTTACTACTTCAACAAAAACTTCAACGTGTGGGCTGACTACTACATCAACCTGCTGGACAAAGACACCGACTACGCGAAAGCGGTTGGCGGTCTGAACGGCAACGACGATATGGCTGCTGTGGGTGTAACCTACCAGTTCTAATCAGAACACCACTTTGTTATATGCTTAATGAACAGGGCTTCGGCCCTGTTTTTTTATGCCTGACAGAAAATAATGGCGACTTTTGAAAAGCCGCACGCTTTTCGTCGCAAACGGTTGGCATTTTGTAAATCTACCGTTAACCTGATAGCGGATTTCACTTCTGTAATCACAATGGAACTTCGTCATGTTTGAGAACATTACCGCCGCTCCTGCCGACCCAATTCTGGGCCTGGCCGATCTGTTTCGTGCCGACGACCGCCCTGGCAAAATCAACCTGGGTATTGGTGTATATAAAGATGAAACCGGCAAAACTCCGGTACTGACCAGCGTAAAGAAAGCTGAGCAGTATCTGCTGGAAAATGAAACCACCAAAAACTACCTCGGTATTGATGGTATTCCTGAATTTGGTCGCTGCACGCAGGAGCTGCTGTTCGGTAAAGGTAGCGCAATTGTGAGTGACAAACGTGCGCGTACAGCACAGACCCCTGGCGGTACCGGCGCACTGCGTGTGGCGGCGGATTTCCTTGCGAAAAACACCTCTGTTAAGCGTGTCTGGGTGAGCAACCCAAGCTGGCCGAACCACAAGAGCGTCTTTAACTCTGCAGGTCTGGAAGTGCGCGAATATGCATACTACGATGCGGCAAACCATGCTCTCGACTTTGATGGCCTGCTGGCAAGCCTGAACGAAGCGCAGGCGGGTGATGTGGTGCTGTTCCACGGCTGCTGCCATAACCCAACCGGTATCGACCCGACGCTTGAGCAGTGGGAACACCTGGCTAAACTCTCCGTAGAGAAAGGCTGGCTGCCGCTGTTTGACTTCGCCTATCAGGGCTTCGCCCGTGGACTGGAAGAAGATGCAGAAGGCCTGCGCGCTTTTGCAGCCGTGCACCAGGAATTGATCGTTGCCAGCTCCTACTCCAAGAACTTCGGTCTGTACAATGAGCGCGTAGGTGCCTGTACGCTGGTTGCGGCTAACGACGAAACCGTCGATCGTGCCTTCAGCCAGATGAAATCGGTTATCCGCGCGAACTACTCTAACCCACCGGCACACGGTGCGTCCGTTGTTGCGACCATTCTCAGCAACGATGCGCTGCGCGCGATCTGGGAACAAGAGCTGAACGATATGCGCCAGCGTATCCAGCGTATGCGTCTGCTGTTTGTTAATACTCTGGCCGAGAAAGGCGCAGACCGTGACTTCAGCTTCATCATCAAACAGAACGGCATGTTCTCTTTCAGCGGCCTGACCAAAGAGCAGGTTCTGCGTCTGCGTGAAGAGTTTGGCGTATACGCCGTGGCTTCCGGTCGCGTGAACGTGGCAGGGATGACGCCTGACAACATGGCGCCTCTGTGCGAAGCGATTGTCGCCGTACTGTAATTTACGCCCACAAAAAAGCCTGCGTTCAGCAGGCTTTTTTATTTAACCAGGTTTACCAGACAGGCATCTCATCCTGAAGGAACGGATTATGGAGCCGTTCATAGCCCAGCGTCGACATCGGACCGTGTCCAGGGATAAACGTCACGTCATCACCCAGCGGCAATAACTTCTGTTTGATCGACTGAATCAGCTGCCCGTGATCGCCGCGCGGAAAATCGCTGCGTCCTACGCCGCCTTTGAAAATCACGTCGCCAGAAATCAGCAGACGAGACTGGTCATCAAAGAAGACGATATGGCCTGGCGTATGCCCAGGACAATGCAACACCTGTAAAGTCACATTCCCTACGTTAACGCGCTCTCCTTCGTTCAGCCAGCGATCGGGCGTCAGAGGCTGACACTCATCAAGGCCAAACATGCGGCTTTGGGCAGGTAACCCCTGCAGCCAGAACTCATCTTCTTTTTCCGGACCGATGATCGGCACACCAAAATGCTGTGCCAGCTCTGCCGCTGCGCCAACATGATCGAGATGACCATGCGTCAGTAAAATCTGCATCAGCGTCACACCGCTGTCGGCGACGTCCTGCTTGATTTTCTCGGCGTCACCGCCGGGATCAACAAGCGCGGCCAGTTTGGTTTGCTCGCACCAGATCAATGAACAGTTCTGGGAGAACGCGGTAACCGGAATAATACGATAGTTCATACTGCTCCTGTGTTTCGTTATTACCAGTGCCGGACCGGACCGGTATCAATATGCACAAAGTTGCTGCTGGGATAATATCCTACACCACCTGCGCGCATAGATAACGCAGCTTTGCGAATATTGGCTAACGAAACGCCTTCAATATGGAAATCCATTGCCTGTCCCTTCGTGTGATAGCTTTTTTTCGCTACCCCACGGCTATGGGCGCGTAGTTCATTATTGGTATCCAGTGAGCGATAACCAGAAATGAGCTGCACGGGCTTCCTGGTGCCCAGCAGGCCCTGAAGGCGGAACAACTGATCAAACAATCCTGGGTCGATGGCTTTTACTTTATTCGCGCGGAAATCACGGAAAAAATGGTTGAGTCTTGCTAATTCATCCTGAATATAGCCTCTGCCATCGAAAAACTCCGCTTTTAGCGACTCACCGGTATGAAGATTGTTGAGCGTTAAAACTCGCGGACGAGGTGTCGAGAGGGTGGCAAATGCTGGCGTCGGCAAGATGGCCGCTGCGCCAAGCGCAACACCACCTAACGCCAGCAGTTTGCGGCGATTAGCGTCAAATTTGTCCATGATAATCAGGTCTACAGGTCAATGAAATCGTAAGTATGCTTAGCGCACGAAGGGCACCTTAACTGGCAAAACGGGGTACGTCAAGGCGCCCAACCCCAGTGAATACGCGGCTTACAGCGATATCGCCCCCTATTCACCATAACTTACGACAATCATTTTTCCCGAACTACTTCATTTACCTGATTAATTGTTCCGCTTTTGGCAAAATTTGTGCGCCGGATCGCGCAGTGAGATCATAATTGTAAATATCTGTACGATACTGAGTGCGCCCGTCTTCACCCACAAACGCCGTCAGATAGTAAAGATTGACCGGAATGTTGTGTCGAATATTCACGTAGCGCGTATCCCCCTGTTTCAGGGCGTCAGAAATACGCGTATCGTTCCAGCCCGCATCCTGCAACAGCATATTGGCCAGCTCCGAGGCTTTGTTTACGCGCACGCAGCCTGAACTGAGGGCGCGGGTATCTTTCTGGAACAAGTTGTGGTTCGGCGTATCGTGCAGATAGATAGCATCTGAACTCGGCATATTGAATTTGTAACGCCCCAGGGAGTTATGCGCCCCGGGAGCCTGCTGGAAGCGGAACGGCAGGTTGGAAGCCGTAATCGTCGACCAGTCGACCATGTAAGGATCAATCGCCTCTTTACTGTTCCAGCCGCGCATCACCGTATAGCCATGACGTTCCAGATAACCCGGATCGTTCCAGACCTTTGGCAGAATGTCTTTACGTGCCAGCGTCGGCGGCACGTTCCACGGTGGGTTAACCACCACGTTATTTAACGCGCTGCTCATCATCGGTGTTTTACGATCCGGACGCCCGACAATGACGCGCGAGGCCAGTTTTTCGCTGCCATCCTGATAATAGACCAGGGAATAGGCCGGAATATTCACCATAATGCCTGTGGACAAGGTGCCCGGCAGCAGGCGCAAACGCTGAATATTCAGTGCCAGGACCCCTGCCCGCTGCGCAGGAGAGACGTTAAGCCAGTCGCGCGTTGACGGACCTATTACCCCGTCGGCACCCAGCCCCTGCGCAGCCTGGAATTGCTTAACCGCAGCAACCAGTTCGCGATCGTATGCCGCAGGTTTATCGCTCAGGAGAGCGGCCTTCTTCTCTTTCACCGGCGCTGACGGGCTCACAACCGCGCTTTGCGGATCGTCGCCCGGCAGGGCAATCTTCGGCCCGCCCTCAAGAATACCGGAGCGTTTCAGGATTTCGCGCAGAGCAGGAACATCGCTGCTCCACTGGCCTGGACGCAGCGTCGCGGTACCCCGCATTTGCGGCCAGGGACGCGAGTCGCCCACCAGCGCGAGGAGCGACTCATGCAGGGTGGCATACTGCGGGTGCGCTGGGGCGAGACTGGCAATAAAGCGCGGCAGATCGCCATTATCCAGCGCCAGCTGCCACTGGTTGATAACCGACAGCGCTGGCGTCGCCAGCTTGTAGGGCTTATCGCTATATAACCAGCGGTTGCCGTTGACCGGAATACCCGCCACAAACTGCAGATAGCCCATCATGGCATCGGAAAGCACCACGTCCCGCGCCTGGCCAGTGACGGCTGGATCGGTTAACAGCTCAACCCACTTCGTAAACTGCGGCTGAAAACCCGCAATCGCCACTTCTGCCAGCTGCTGCTGGAACGCGCGCACGGCATCACGGTCTTCCCACATGGGTTTCATGTCCCGGGCAGCATAAAGCAGCGTGAGCTGATTGATATAGGCGGGCGTGTAGCCTGACGGCAACCCTGAGAGGAGCTGCTGGCTAAGCGATTCGATATCGATGCCTTCCGGCAACGGCTTAATGCCGGCCATGACGGCGGTCGCCGGAGACTGTTCCAGCGGCTGAGACAATGACGTCGGCTGCGCGCCTGTCGCTGCGGAGCTGTCCGTCGGCACAATTTCAGGCTCGTCGGCCTGGGCGGTTAACAGTGGAGCAAACATCACTGCCAGGCATAAACTCAGCGCAGACAGCTGACGACCACATTCTTTCTTTAGCAACATCCCTTGCCCCCTGTTTTCACGACATGCCCATCACGGTGGGGCTTTCTTTTATTATAGGTAGACGGCAAACCTGTTGCCTTACCTTATGTAAAGAAGTTTAAAGATAACGCAGCCCTAAGCACAAGTTAAGTGAATAAAAAAAGCGGCGCTTTTGCGCCGCTCTTTGTAACAAAACGCCTCAGGAAGCGTCTGCCGTGGTTTCCGGCAATGACTCCGGAGGCTGCGGCGCAAAACCACGCAACCCGACAACATGAACGTGTTCGCTGTTCTGGAACACTTTACGCACCAGTTTATAGGTGGTCCCTTTTTCAGGGCTGATGTTTTCCGGTGCCGCAATGATGAGCTGCATATCAAGACGCTCGCAAAGCTCAAACAGCGTGGCAATAGAGCGGGCATCAAGACGCGCCGCTTCATCCAGGAACAGCAGGCGGCATGGAGAGATGTCTTTACCGCGCAGACGGCGCGCTTCATCTTCCCAGCTCTGTACAACCATCACCAGAATGGACATCCCGGTACCGATCGCTTCACCGGTAGAGAGCGCCCCGGATTCCGCACGCAGCCAGCCGTCTGAACCACGGTTAACCTCAACTTCCATTTCCAGGTAGTTACGGTAATCCAGCAGTTCTTCACCGATGGTTTGCGGCGTGCGCTGACCCATATCAATCTGCGGGTTCAGACGCTGGTACAGCTTCGCCAGCGCTTCAGAAAAGGTCAGACGGTTGCTGTTGAACAGATCCTGGTGCTGCTCGTGCTGCTCAGAGAGCACGTCCAGCAGCGTCGCGTGGGCTTCACGCACGTTGACGTTGAGACGCACGCTGTTCACCTGACCAAACGACACGCTCTGCAGACCCTGGTTCAACTGGCGGATACGGTTCTGCTCACGCTGAATGGTTTTGCGAATAATATTCGCCACGCTGCGGGAGCTGATAGCCAGCTTCTGCTCGCGGGAAGTCAGCTCTTCCGTCAGGCGCCCCAGCTCAATTTCCATCTGTTCGATGGCTTCGACCGGATCGTCGGTACGGATGATATCCTGACGAATACGCTCGCGCAGATGCTGATAAACCGCCACGAAGAACTGAATTTTACGCTCCGGACGTTTCGGATCTTCTGACATGCGCAGCACATCGCGCAGGTGCTCGTTATCCGCCACCGCCAGGCGCAGCGCACCCAACGCCTTATCCGACATTGAACGCAGCTCATCGGCTGAGAGGTACGCCAGTTCGCGACGGTGCAGGCGACGTTCCACGTTGTTGTCTTTCACCATCCGCATGACCGCACACCAGCCCGCTTTCGCCGTCACCACCTGCTCGCGCATCTCGTGATAGTCGCGTTCCAGCTTGCGCAGGCGACGGGTCAGGTTATCCATTTCGGCTTCGCAGAAGGTCAGCGCTTTTTCCAGCTGATTACGACGCGCACGGTTGTTGCTGAGCTGGCTATGCAGTTCATCACGACGAAGACGGGCGCGCTCTTCCGCCCCGCTGTCGGCACGCACGCCAATGTCCTGCAACTCTTTCTGCAGGTCGTTTAACAGCTCTTTCTTGGTGTCGAAGGAGCTTTTCAGCGAGGCCAGCACCTGGTTGTACTGATTAAGCTGAGCGGAGTGGCTGCGCATCGCTTCGCGTGCTCGGGTACGTTCCGCTTCTGCCTGCTCAAGACGTTGACGCAGCTTTTCATTCAGGTCGCTGTTACCGCTCAGCATTTCAGCCGAATCGGAATAGCCGAAGTGCGCGCGACGCTGCACGACTTCCGTCAGGGCAAACGCCTGCTGACGCGCTTCGCGCTGCACCTGCTGCGACCAGGCATAATCTTCTTTTAACTGCTCGAACTGTTCCGGGTCGCTCTGCAGGACAGACACCACGGGCTCCAGCTTCGCCAGCTGATTGCCGTGCTGCTGCACGAAACGCGCGGCTTCCTGGGCTTCATCCAGACGTTCCTGGATCTCATCCACGCGATCGGCCAGCGTGTCATCTGCCAGCAGGTTGAGGCGCGGCAGGATGCGGTTAAGGGCCGCGACGCCCTCTTTCGCCTGTTCAAACTGGACGCGACTCTGCTGGTTGTCACTTTCATGACTGGCAATGGCGCGTTCCAGCTCGCCGCGGCGGGTATTGAGTTTGCGGATTTCCGCTTCCGGGTCGGCTTCAAACGCCACGCCCAGATGGCTACCGATAAAGCGGCTGAACGCCTGATGCAGACGCTGGGTTTTCTGTACATCAAACGACAGGGTCGCAAAACGTTCCGACAGCGTTTCACGCTCGGCATGGAGGCTCTCAATACGGCTTTCACGCGCGGCACGGCCAAACAGCGGCAGTTCCGGGAAGCGGGAGTAACGCCACTGGCGGTCAGCGATTTTCACCACCACCGCTTTTTCCAGCTCGTCAACGCTAAACACGCTGTCATCGAACGACTGCGGATCCCCTTCGATCAGATAGAGATCTTCCGGGCAATCTTCCAGCCCGGCGAGCTGGTCAGAAATCAGCGACAGATCCGGCACCACAATCGCGTTACGGGATGGACCGTACAATGCGGAGAAGTATGGCGCATCGTCCAGGCCGACATCGTCGTAAATCTCAGACAGCAGAACGCCACCAAAACGCTCGGCTAGCGCATTGAGGCGCGGATCTTCTGACCCGCCCGGCTGGCTTAAGCGCTCAATTTCTTCATCGACGTCACGCTTACGTGCGCCGACTTCATCACGCTCAACAATGGCTTCGCGCTCACGCTCCAGCAGCTGTTGCAGGTATTCGGTCACCTGCTGGCTGGATTCGAACTGTTCGCCGCACTGTTCGCTGAGCTGGTTAAGGCTGCTTTGCGCCGCCAGCCAGACCGGCGCGCGCTCCAGGAGCCTTTTAGAACGGGACTGAAGCTGTTCCAGCTCCTGGCGCAGGGTCATGCGCTGCTCACTGGCGCTGGAGACCGTATCGGAAAGCGCAGCGATACGCGCTTCCAGCTCCTGATGCAGCGCCTCAAGCTCGTCGAAATCGTAATGTTTACCCTGACGCTTACAGAACTCAGCCAGCAAACGCTCGGCTTCCTGCTGCTCACGCAGGCGCTGTTCCAGTTCGTTCAGGCGCATACGCAGCGGCTGCACCTGCTCGGCCAGATGGCGCTGGTTGACGCCGTCGCGCAGCAGTTCACGGGCAACGTTCCAGGCTTCGTTACGCGCCAGCGGGCCATTAATGGCGACCACCAGCTGATACGCTTGTTCAAACTGGCTGTGCGCCGTTTGCGCGACGCTCATTTTCTGTTCAAGAGAGAGCAGTTTCTCGGTGGCTTCCTGCTCTTTGGCCTGGAAGGTATCCAGCCACTCGTCGGCGCTTTCCGGCGTCAGGTCAGGCAGATGGCACAGCTCTTTCGCGCGCTGTAACGCCTGCAGTGCCTGGGTGTACTGAATCGCACGCGTCTGCTGCACGTCCAATGCCTGCTGGTAATCAGCAAGCTGGCTTTTCAGCTCATCCACTTCCAGCTCGGCGGCTTCGGCGCGGGCTTCGTTCTCTTCCTGCATCTCGGCGGCTTCGGCCACCACTTCATTTTGCTCTTCGAGACGAATTTGCAGCTCATCGAGATCCGCTTCGTAGCGCTCGATTTTCTCCTGCTGGCGCAGCGCGGTCTGCACCAGGTTCAGGTGATCGCTGGCGGCCTGGTAGTCGGCTTCCAGATCACCTTCAGCACCGTTGTGCTCGCCCAGCTCGCGCGCCATTTCGACGTGCTTATACTGCTCTGCCACCAGCTGTTTACGGGAGGTAAACAGTTCGCGGCGGTATTCTAATGCCTGATCGAGATGGACGCGGCGCTCATTGGCGTGACGCATGTAGTCCGCCGCCACGTAGTTGGTGGCTTCGCTGATCAGGTGTTTAAACAGGTCACGGTCTGACTGGGTCACGCGAATCGCTTCCAGCGTCATGCGGTTTTCACGCAGCGCCGCTTCCATATCCTGGAACGCCTTACGCACGCCGCTGTTCTCCGGCAACAGGTAGTCGCGCAGGGAGCGGGTAATGGCGCTGGAGATACCGCCGTACAGGGACGCTTCGATCAGACGGTAGTATTTGCTACGGTCTGAAGCGGTACGCAGACGACGCGCCACTACGCCCAGATCGAACATCAGAGAGTGGTAGTCGGTGATGGAGTTGAACTGCTTGAACTGCACGCCCTCAATGGCTTCGAGCTTGTCTTTCAGTTCCTGTAACGTCAGCACGCGCGCCTGGCGTTCATTCAGGGTTTCCGTCAGCAGCGCGGTCGGCTGCACGGAGGTTGGCAGCCCCTGGATAGCAAACGGTTTGATATCCACTTTACGGTCGCGACCGGCAACCTGCTGCAAACGAACCCCCACCACCACGCGCTGGTGACGAGAGTTAATGACGTCCAGAACGGAATAACAGACGCCCGCTTTCAGCTTACCGTGCAGACCTTTATCGCGGGAGCCGCTTGTCGCGCCTGCTTCAGTGGTGTTACGGAAGTGAAGCAACGTCAGGTCGGGGATCAGCGCCGTCACAAACGCCGCCATGGTGGTGGATTTCCCCGCCCCGTTACCGCCGGAGAGCGTCGTGACCAGCTCGTCCAGATCGAAGGTTCGGGCAAAGAAGCCGTTCCAGTTAATCAGCGTTAGTGAGCGAAATTTACCGCGTTCAATCATTACTCTTCCTCCCCGCTATCCGGCAGATTCTCTTCATGCTCGTCATTGAGCTGCAAATGGTTTTCCACCGGCATCGCTTCACCGTCACGGATCATGCGAAGCTGCGCTTCACGCGCGTCATCCCCCGCACGCACATCGGCGCCGAAGCGGAAGACTGATTCCGTAATGCGGAATTTGCTGCTGTCGTGGCCCATAAACCAGACCATCCCCAGACGACGCAGACGGTTCAGGGAAGAGCGCACCTTTTCCTGTAATTTCTGACGGTCAAGATCCGATCCGGTCGAACGGTTGTTCACCAGCTTGAGCAGCTTGCTCTCATCCGCCAGCGTCAGTAGCTCATCGTAGAGTTCCTGCTGGGTGAAGATGCCTTCATTCGCCAGACGTTCCGGGCTGAGATAGAGATAGCAAAGAATTTTGCCGACCATCATATCCAGCTCGGAGAGCACGGAGCGCGGGATCAGCGTCGTGGAGCGCGGGCGCAGGTAGAAAAAACCTTCCGGCGCGCGAATCAGCTCCACGTTGTAGCGGGCGTAAAACTCTTCCAGGTACTCCTGGAAGTCCATCAAAAAGGCGTGATTATCCAGCTCGTCTAAGCCAATGTGACGACCGGCACGCAGCTGGCTGTCCAGCGCCGGAAATAACGGATTCGCCAGCGCCTGTGCCAGCTTAACCGGCATCACTTGTTCAATATTTGTCAATGACATGCGCCTGTACCTTGGCTCCGTAATCGTTAATTGGCTGCCACTTCGGCGGCAGTCCGGTGAAATCTGCTTGCGCGATACCCAGGCGCACCGCCTGGTCTACCACAATGCGGGCAACGTCGAAGTGGCGCGCTCGCGGATATTGCGCCAGATAGTCGCGCACCACGAGTCCAAGATCCAGCGGAGCTTGTCTGGTTTTGTAGACAGCGAGCTGTTCTTCGATCATCGCCGCAAGTTGCTCACGAATTTCGTTGAATTCTTCGAACTCCAGATCCGGCGGCAGTTCACCGGTCACCTCTTCATCGCGCAGGGCCATCTCTTCGTCGCGCATATCCAGCAGACGATCGGCATTGGCGTAAGTCAGCGCCCATGGCGCATCGAAGTAGGTCTGAACCGACTGGCGCAGACGCTGAGCAAAGACGCGGTTTTTATCCATATCAATCGCGGTGCGGATAAACTTATGCACGTGTCGGTCGTAGCCGATCCACAGGTCGATCGACTGCTGTCCCCAGCTAATGATGCGGTCGAGCTTGCTCTGCAGATCGAACACCAGACGGTCGATAAAATGCAGATCGTCATGCGCCAGCGTCGCGTCCTGGATGCGCAGCAGGTTGGCCTGCAGCTTATCCCCTGCCGCCTCCAGCGTATCCTGCAGTTCACGCAGCGTACCGGAGGTTTCTGACAGTAAAAGTTCGCAGCTGGAGATGGCGGCACGCCAGTCTTTATTCAGCAGTTGCGCAATGTCGTCTTTGACCTGCTGCTGCTGTTCGTCCATCAAACGCTGGGTTAGATCGATGCTGTCGAAAATCTCGGCCACCGAATATTTCAGCGGCGCGTAAACGTTGCGGTGCCAGTGGAATTCATCACCGTTTTCATCTGCAGCATCGGCGGCACGCTTAAGCTCACCCGCCACGATCGAGAGCTGCATGGAAAGACGCAGCGTGGAAAATTCGCGCTGGCGAATGTAGTAATCGGTGATGCCGATACCCAACGGCGTCAGGCGATAGATGGCGTTTCCTTCCGCCTGCTCGCTGGTAAAGCGGTTCAGCAGACGTTGACGTACCATATCGTTGATTGCGTTGTTGGCACGCACGCTAATGGTTTCGCTGGTTTGCTCAAACGCATCACTGACATGGCGGAACGCATCCACCAGTTCACCCTCGCTCATTTCGCCATCCAGCCGTTCGCCGTTTAGCGTGGCAACCGCCAGCAGGAAAGAGAGTCTGTCTACCGGCAGCGAGATGGAGAAATCGTTTTTCCTGGCCCAGGCAACCAGTTCGGGGACTGTCTGGGAAAATTCACTCATAGGTTATCCTTGCATCTGCGGCTTGTGCGCGGTGACGTGAATATAGCGGCCAAGGCTGACAAATGGCTCCTGACGGCAATACCGCGTTTCTAATTCTGTTAAGGTGTCAAAACAGTCACGCTGTTTGTGTTTTTCACGCAGATAATCATGAAACACCCTGACGCCCGTTTTCCCGACAATCTGCCAGCCAATCTCTTCCAGCCAGCCGTAAACCTGCTGCGGATCGCGCGGATAGTCCGGGGAAAGCGTGCGCTTTTTCTTTTTAGGCATCCCGACCTGCACATAGTCAAAGTTACCTGCAACCATGTTGTGCATCAGGAAGCCGTTAGCATTGTAGAACATCAGCGACAGCGTGCCGCCCGGGCGCAACATCGACCACAGGGTTTGTAACACGCTTTGCGGATCGGCCACCCACTCCAGCACCGCATGAAACAATATCAGATCAACCTGGGTTTCCAAATGCTGTGCGATGTCCTGAGCGGCGCATTGTATAAAATGCATGTTGTCGCTCACACCTTTCTCATCTGCAGCACGCGTCGCGCGGGCGACCATTTCAGCCGAAAGATCGCAAAGCGTGACGTGATGACCGCGCTCGGCCATTTTTATCGCCGTCTGTCCTTCGCCGCCACCGGCGTCCAGCACGCGCAACGTCTGGTCGCCAAAAGTGGCCAGAATGGTGTCCAGATCCTGCCAGAGGATCGTCTGACGGAGCTGCCCCTTTGTGGTGCCATAAATGTTGCGCGAAAACTTTTCCGCGATGTCATCAAAATTGCGATCCCGCATTGGGAGAGTTCCACTCGCTAACTGCAAAACCGCTATTTTGTCACACCCGCGCGGAGAATGAACCTCTCTGGTGTAATATCACCGGTAATCACCTGCTGTATGGTCAAAAAAGGAACCAAAAAGGATGCTTTTTACCCTTAAGAAATACATTGGAGGGATGATGCTTCCCCTTCCGCTGCTGCTCATCATCATCGCGCTGGGGCTGGCGCTGGTGTGGTTCAGCCGCTTTCAGAAAAGTGGCAAAACGCTCATCACGTTCGGCTGGCTTCTCTTACTGCTGCTGAGCCTGCAACCGGTCGCGGATGGCCTGTTACGCCCCATTGAAGATAAGTACCCGACATGGCAGGGAAATCAGAAAGTGGAATACATCGTGGTGCTGGGCGGTGGGTATACCTGGGATCCTGACTGGGCCCCCAGCTCGAATCTGATCAACAACAGCCTGCCACGGCTAAACGAAGGGATTCGCCTGTGGCTGGCGAATCCGGGATCAAAAATGATCTTCACCGGCGCCGCAGCAAAAACGAACCCGGTGAGTACGGCTGAAGCGGGTGCCAGAGTTGCGGAATCCCTCGGCGTACCGCGTTCCGCTATCATCACCCTGGACAGTCCAAAAGATACCGAAGAAGAAGCCGCTGCGGTGAAGCAGGCGATTGGCGATGTTCCATTCTTGCTGGTCACCTCCGCCTCACACCTGCCACGGGCGATGATTTTCTTTGAAAAGCAGGGCCTGCACCCGCTTCCCGCACCGGCAAACCAGATGGCCATCAACGCGCCACTTAACCCATGGGAACGCGTGATCCCCTCCCCGATGTGGCTGATGCATAGCGATCGCGTCGGCTATGAGACGCTCGGCCGTCTCTGGCAGTGGCTGAAAGGTTCCTCAGGCGAGCCAGGGCAAGAGTGACTTAGCCGCGAGATCGAAGTTTGCGCGATTGAAACGCCCGGTATTGACCAGTTGCGCGACTTCATCCCAGAGCAGGTACAACCAGCGCCGCCAGAGAAACGCTTCGGCAACGGGCGCACGCTGAAGGTAGTGCCACAGTAACCCTTCTGCCGCCGCGCTGTCGCTGAGCCTGAACAACTCATATTCACGTGGGGCCCACAGCATTATTCCAGGCCCCAACATCGCCAGCAGCTGATCGCTGCGGGAGTCTTTCAGCATACTCCGCAGGGTAAAATTGCCGTGGATCAGCACGCAGTTATCATTAAAACCGTCGAACAGCGCTGGCAAGCATTCACGAGTGCGAAAAAGAATACGTTTGTCCTGCATGGTCAAACCGGTGTTATTGAACTGGTTGAGCGTTCCCCACAGCACTTCCACCCGCTGGCGATACCACAGCGGCCACAGGTTCTCCTGGGTGCTGTCGACCGGCCCCACGAGCCCACGGCTATCCTGGCGATGCCAGGCCAGCAGCGCCTCGACAATCTGGTCTTTCAGCTGCTCCCAGCGTTCCGGCGTGCGCGCGGGTGCTTCAACAGGCACGCCGCGTAAACGCTCTATCAACAGGACATCGGGGCCGGGGTGTTCCTCGTGCGTCATGACGCCGTACACGGTCGGCATTCGGACGGTACCCTCCCGCGCCAGCATCGACATTTTCCAGGCGAGCTGCCTGGCAACACCCGGCGACGTGAAACTTCGCGCCATCAGCGGCATTGGGTTTCCCTGACTGTCATACAACGACCAGAGCGCGGTATCGGCCTTTTCACTCACACACTCGACCCGGCTTAATTTCTCACCCAGCAGATGGCTAAGTTCGGCACGCAGCTGTTCCATATGAGATTACCCCCATTAATGCTACTGCTTTTATAATGAGCGCGCAGAATGAAGATGTCACCCGGTAGAGATCAATCAGGGAAAAGAAAAGCGAAAATTGTGGCGAGAGGACATCCCTCCGAAAGGAGGGATGCAGACGGTATTAACGTAATTCGGCGCGAACGCGCTCAAGGTCTTCCGGCGTATCAACGCCCGTTCCTGGTACTTCTTTGGCAACAGCAACGTGAATTTTCTCGCCATACCAGAGCACACGAAGCTGCTCCAGCATTTCGATATGCTCCAGCGGGCTGGGTGCCCAGGTGACATAGCGGCGAATGAAACCGGCGCGATAGCCGTAAATCCCCAGATGGCGCAGGAAGGAATCCCCGATGGTCTCTTTCGAGAGCGCAAAACGGTCGCGATCCCATGGAATGGTGGCGCGGGAGAAATAGAGCGCATAGCCTTCGGCATCCATCACCACTTTCACCGCATTCGGGTTAAATGCCTCTTCAGCGTGGTGAACAGGCACCGCAAGCGTCGCCATACCCACCTGACGCTGCGCCAGGTTTTCTGCCACCTGACGGATAATAACGGCCGGGATCATCGGCTCGTCGCCCTGCACGTTCACAATGATCGTATCATCGCTGAAACCACATTTCTCAACGACTTCGGCGAGACGCTCGGTGCCGGACTGGTGATCGACGCGGGTCATGCACACTTCACCACCTGCGGCTTCAACCGCACGGGCGACGTCCGGATGATCGGTGGCAACAATCACGCGATCGGCTCCGGATTCACGGGCGCGATCAAGGACGTGCACAATCATTGGCTTGCCGTTGATATCCACCAGCGGTTTACCCGGCAGACGCGTTGAGGCATAACGAGCAGGAATAATGACAACAAAACTCATGGTTTGCTCTCTTCTGCCACCAGGGAACGGGCTTCGTTTTCCAGCAACACCGGAATGCCGTCACGCAGCGGGAAAGCCAGACTGTCCAGCTTGCAAATCAGCTCCTGTTTGTCCTGGCTGTAGTAGAGTTTGCCGTTGCACACCGGGCAGGCAATAATTTCAAGTAAACGGTGATCCATAGTTCCTCCGTATGGGTAATCGCTAAAGCTTAACACATTCCTTTTTCAGGGCGTGTCTGTTTCCCAGCCACTTCGACAGGATATAAATAACCCTTCAGGAACGCGTCCCAGCGTGACGTCGCGAGCCCCCTGCCAGAGGGCGAACTCGCTAATGGCGGACGTTAAGCCCTTCTCCAGACTCGCCGTCACCCTGACCCCCTCTTCCAGATAGAGCGCAATGACTTCAAGCGTGCCGGTTTTGCGGTGCATTTTGGCATCCATGCGCCCGACCAGCCGCCCCTTATGCAGCAGGGGTAAAACAAAATAGCCGTACTGACGCTTTGGTGCCGGGGTATAACACTCCAGCCGGTAGCTGAAATCAAACAACTGTTCGGCGCGTTTTCGGTCCCAGACCACCGGGTCGAAAGGCGACAACACTGCACTGTGGGTTGCCTGGAGCTTTCCGTCCAGCGCCTGGGGCAGCAAAGGAAGGAGATCCGCATGCAGCCACATCTCGCCCAGCGTTTCTACCGTGACGGGAATGACGCGCTGTTCGCGTTGCCACATCTCCAGAAGCGGCTTCAGCGCGGGCTGGCGCAGGCGGTAATAATCTGCCAGCCATTGCGGCCGGAAAATGCCCAGACTGCGGGCGCTGTTTTCCAGCATGATGGCCTCGGCAGCCTCCTGGGTAAGCAGGTCACGTTCGTCGTCCCAGTGTGGCATCACGCGCTGGGTCAGGTCATAGACGCGCTGAAAATTACGCCGTTCAATCACCATGACCTGGCCGGAGGTGAATAACCCTTCAAGATGACGTTTGTGCGGTTTCCACTCCCACCAGCCGCTTGAGCCTTTTCGCGGATGTTCAAAATCAGCGGAACGCACTGGTCCCTTTTCCTGAATATGGCTGATCAGTTGCTCTATTTCGGCCGCGTGCTCCTGCATCCACGCCTGTCGGTATTTCCAGCCCATCTTTTCTGGGGCAAGCATGCGGTGACGCACCAGGGCAAAATCGCTGCGGGGCAGGAAACAGGCTTCGTGCGCCCAGTACTCCATGAGATCCCCTTTGCTGAGCGCCTCATCAAGCCAGTGAGAGGGATAGTGGCCCAGGCGGCTGAACAGCACCAGGTAAGGGCTACGGGCAACAATATTAATGGTGTCGATTTGCAGCAGCGACATGCGCTGGATGGCAGAGAGGATATCGGCAGGCTGTGCGCGGCGACGGGGCTTTTTGAGCAGCCCCTGCGCGGCGAGGTGTAAATGACGTGCAGCTGTAAGCGAGAGTTGCGGTAAAGACATGCGTTTTCCTGTCAGTCAAAGCGCCACCAGAACCGCGTAAGCCCTCACTGCACTAACGCAATCAGTTCCTTGAGCAAGTGTTCCGGCTGCTCGCCGCTGAGTTCAGCGTCAACCGGCAGATACCACCAGTTTTCTTTCGCAAAGGCACGGCATTTCACCGCATCTTTTTCGGTCATAATGAGCGTCTGTCCGGACGCCGTGAGCGCATCAACCTGCTCTGCCAACAGCGCCTGATGGTCAGCCAGTGGAATGCGTTTTTCAAGCCTGGCACCACACTGCTCAAGCGTTGCGAAGAAGCGCGGAGGATGACCAATCCCTGCCATTGCCACCAGCGAAGGCAGCTCAGCAACCGCCCGGCGTTCACCCGTCACCAGGTTTACCGCCAGTCCCGGCAACAGGTGCATAGGGATTTCACCCGCTTTTGCCTCACCACCGTTTACAATCACCGCATCAACGGACTTCAGACGTGAAGCGCGTTCACGCATAGGGCCGGCTGGCAGCCACCATCCGTTACCGAAACGGCGAACCCCGTCGATGACCACAATCTCTTTATCACGCGCCAGCGCGTAATGCTGCAGACCATCGTCAGTGATGATAATTTGTACCGAGTGTTCGGCAAGCAGCGCCTGCACGGCGTCGCTGCGAACCGGGGAGACTGCCACCGGCGCGCCAGTACGCTGGAAAATCAATACCGGTTCATCACCCGCTTCGGCAGTGGTGGTTTTCTCTGCCAGCAGCAGTGGGTACTGCGCCGCTTTACCGCCATACCCACGCGAGACCACACCCGGGCGGATACCGCGTTTTTGCAGCTGTTCCACGAGCCAGATCACCACCGGCGTTTTACCGTTGCCGCCCGCCGTAAGATTGCCCACAACCACAACCGGCACTGGCGCACGCCAGGCCCGCTTGATCCCCAGACGGTAAAGCAGACGAATGATGCCGCTCACCAGGCCGTAAAGCCAGGAGAGCGGCAAAAGCAGCAGCCACAGCGGGGATTCACCGGACCAGATGCGTGCAATCATTCGCCGAACTGCATCTTATGAAGCTGGGCGTATACGCCGCGGTGTTCCAGCAAAGCTGCGTGGCTTCCGCGTTCAACAATGACGCCATCCTCAACCACCACGATCTCATCCGCCTGCTCGATAGTCGACAGACGGTGTGCAATCACCAGTGAGGTACGGTTCTTTTGCAGTTCGTCCAGCGCCGACTGAATAGCGCGTTCAGATTCGGTATCCAGTGCGGACGTCGCTTCATCCAGAATCAGGATTGGGCTGTCACGCAGCAGCGCGCGCGCAATCGCAATACGCTGACGCTGACCACCGGACAGGAGCACGCCATTTTCACCAATGATGGTATCCAGACCGTTATCCATCTTGTTGATAAAGTCCATCGCATAGGCCATGCGTGCGGCATTCTCGATCTGCTCGCGGCTGTACTCGTCAGTGCGCGCATAAGCGATGTTGTTGGCGACCGTATCGTTAAACAGATGCACGTTCTGAGAAACCAGCGCAACCTGGTTACGCAGCGACTGCAGGGTGTACTCCCGCAGGTCGTGACCGTCCAGGAGAATTTCACCTTCGTTGATATCGTAGAAACGGGTGATGAGGCTGGCAATGGTGGATTTACCGGAGCCAGAACGGCCTACCAGCGCCACCGTTTTACCCGCCGGAATCGTCAGGTTGATATTGCGCAGAGCGGGCGTATCGCGGCCCGGATAGGTGAAGGTCACGTTGTGGAATTCAACATCGCCACGGGCGCGCTCAATCTCGCGTGTACCTTCGTCTTTTTCCTGCTCGGAATCCAGAATGCTGAACAATGTCTGACAAGCCGCCATCCCGCGCTGGAACTGGGCATTCACGTTAGTCAGAGATTTCAGGGGACGCATCAGGGCGATCATCGAGGAGAAGACCACGGTGATGGTACCCGCCGTCAGCGTCTCCATCACGCTTGGGAAGCTTGCCGCATAAAGGACAAACGCCAGCGCCAGTGAGGCAATCAGCTGAATGATCGGGTCAGAGATGGAAGAAGCCGAGACCATTTTCATCCCCTGAAGACGCATTTTGTTGCTGACTTTGTCAAAGCGTTTGGTTTCGACGTCCTGGCCACCGAAAATTAACACCTCTTTGTGTCCTTTCAGCATCTGTTCGGCGCTGGTTGTTACCTGCCCCATCGTATTCTGCATATTTTTACTGATATTGCGGAAACGCTTGGACACAACGCGGATGGCAATGGAGACAACCGGAGCCAGAACGATCAGGATGAGCGACAGCTGCCAGCTGTAATAGAACATCATGATAAACAGGCCGATGATCGACGCCCCTTCACGCACGACGGTAATCAACGCGCTTGAGGAGGAGGACGCAACCTGCTCTGAATCGTAGGTAATACGGGACAGCAGTGTCCCCGTAGACTGCTTGTCAAAGAATGAGACCGGCATGCCCATCATGTGGCTGAACAGACGACGGCGCATGGTCATAACCACTTTCCCGGATACCCAGGAGATGCAGTAGCTGGAGATATAGCTGGTGATACCACGTAAGATCATCAGCCCGATAACCACCAGCGGCATCCATAGCAACACTGAGCGATCCGTTTTACCAAAACCGTCGTCCAGTAACGGTTTAAGGAGCGATAACATAAAAGTATCGCTGGCTGCGTTGAGGATTAACGCTACACCCGCCACGATCAAGCCTGCTTTAAAAGGTGCAATCATCGGCCAGAGTCGGCGGAAGGTTTGCCACGTGGAGAGATCTTTGTCGTTATGCATTCAAAAAACCAGCATTTGTTGAAATAGCCGCATATTCTACCCGTTATCTACGGGCGCGCCAAACCACTGATGATACCAACGTGGTAAAAATTGATCCCGCAAGCGCCGGATTTGCCAGCGATGTTGCGAGAATGTCACCGATATTTGCCCGGAATGGGGGGTATCTTGCCAGATATACCCCTCTTTTCGATAACGTCGGACCACATTCGCCGACGGAAACCGCCAGGCGTTATAGCGGGCTGCTGAATCCAGCGCAATGTTTCCCTCCACCCGTTGTACCAGCGCCAATGACGATGAGGTATTGCTGCCATGATGGGGAACCTGGATTAACGTCGACGTCAGATGTTGCCAGTAATGGCTAAGCATAGCCTGTTCTGCTGGCGCTTCAATGTCTCCCGTCAGCAGAATACTCTGCTCACCATCGTCCACTTTCACCACGCAGGAGCGGTTGTTTCCCCGAGCCGGGTCACTTTCCAGGGGCCAGTGAACGGTGAAGGTTAATCCCTGCCATCTCCAGCTCTGCCCACGAAAGCAGGGCCGATGCCCCGCCAGACGTAATGGACTTCTTACCCACATCTCCGGCCATGCTTTTTGCAGCGATGCGAGACCTCCTGCATGGTCAAGATGTTCATGGCTGAGAATCACGCCATCTGGCCGCAGATGGTGCCAGCGCAGCCAGGGGATAATTAACCGCTGTGCGCTATCTCCCCCTGGCCAGGCGAGCCCGGTATCATAGAGAATCGCTTTTCCCTGCCGTTCGATGACCATGGCCAGCCCCTGCCCCACATCCAGCATATGTAGCGTCCAGGCATCACTTTTAGCCGTTCGCCAGAGGGGAAATGCCAGCAACAGACACCCAGCCAGACACACGGCTGGAACGGTTTTCCAGGCTCGCAAACGCCAGCCGATGATGATAAGCCAGGGCAGTAGCGTCATGTACTGCCAGCGCTGATCCACACTCTGCCAGCCGTCTGGCAAGCGTATCAGTAGCCAGAACAGCCCGGCAAGGGACTTATCGGCTGCAAACCAGATGGCACTTTCTATTCCCCCCAGCGGAAACAGATGGAGCAACATACCAAGTAAAATCAGCGGTACGCTGACAAACGTCACTATCGGAACGGCAAAGAGATTGGCGACCAGAGAGGAGATACTGAAGCCGTGGAAAATCAACACCTGTAACGGCATGAGCAACACCAGCATGCCGACCTGCAGATAGATCAGATTAAGTAGTGGCCGTATGCGTCGGGCCCACTGCCAGCGAGGAAGAGGCAGCCACTGAAACCAGAAAATCAGCGCCGCGACGGCAAATGCGGACAGGAGCAGACTCTCAGAAAGTATGGCTAAGGGATCGCTTATCAAGATCGCCGCGACACAGCAACACCATACCTGCCACGGCGACCATTGGCGGGAACCGATTCGCAGCGCCGCCAGCACGGCAAGTGCGATGACCGTTCGTAGTGCAGGAGGTTGCAGACCGGTAAGCCAGGCGTAGAAAGCGGCGAAGAACAACCCGGCCAGGAGTGGCATTTGCCAGTGGACCCGGTGGCTGGGGAATATAAACTGGATCGCACGCGCGAGTAACCAGACGAGGGATGCCGCCAGCGTGATATGCAGGCCCGAAATCGCCATCAGATGCAGTGTGCCGGTTTCACGCATCAGGTCTTTTATTTCTCGGGGGACATCCAGACGCTCTCCCATCCCCAGCCCGAGGATAACCGCTCCCCAGCGATAATCAGAAAGTCGGTTTTGCAGCGACATCAGGTATTGCGATCGCAGGCTGCAGTGTCCATCAACAAGTTCCGCATGGGTGAAGCGCCCGCTCAGCGTTTGATGTCGGGCAATGGTGCTGCGTTGGGGATCATAGCCTCCGTCGTTCAGCTCGCCGTGTGCAGGTTTTAGCCTGAGCATCATCGCCCAGCGCTGGCCAGCACATGCTCTCTGTGGCAAATAATTGCCATACAGCGTTACGCCGGTGGACGCCCACCAGCGCCCGCCGTTTACGGTGCGTATTTTTCCCTGATGCTGAGTTGCGCCATCAGTGGCGGTGATCTCTACCTCGGCCTGCACGGCTCCCGTGGTTAAATGCTGCATCGGCCAGACGCTCTCCTGCGCGGCCAGAAGGCCCCACGCGCAAAATAACAGCGCGATTCCCACATACTTCAGGCGCACGTTTTGACATGTGCCCAGAACCACCCCGCCCGCCAGCATTATCCAGACGGTATAGCGTGATGGCAGTTCAGGTAACCAGAGTAACGGGGCTATCGCCAGAATGGCGCAGATACATAAAGCGGGAATTCCCATTGCTACCTCCCTGTTTCAGGGGGACAGTATGCTCGTGGGTGATGCGGCTCGTCAGTTGTGAAGAAAAGGATTTACAGCAAGCGCAGCAAGGTTTTTAACAGGTTGCAGAAAACGCAGAGGGAAATGCGGGATGCCTCCCAGAAGAAAACGACAGGAACAAAAAAAGCACCCGCAGGTGCTTTCTTTCGAACCCAGTTTAACCGGCTGGCTAAACTCAGTTGCCGTAAATATTGGCGCGATCGCGCAGTTCTTTACCCGGTTTAAAGTGTGGAACGTACTTACCTTCCAGCTCGACTTTATCACCCGTTTTCGGGTTACGCCCGGTGCGTGGAGCACGATAGTGCAGAGAAAAACTACCGAAACCGCGGATTTCAATGCGCTCGCCCTGGGCAAGAGTGGAGGCCATATGCTCCAGCATCTCTTTTACGGCATCTTCCACTGCCTTGGCAGGGATATGCGGTTGCTGACTGGCAAGTCTTTCAATCAATTCTGACTTGGTCATGATTCCTCCGGTTCCTTTCAAACCAATTAGCTGAACAGCTCATTAAACAAGGGCGGCCGTAGCCGCCCTTTGTTATTGATTACAGGACGGATCCTGTAATCTGTCAAGTTTGCTCTTCATCCTTCACGCTGTAAATGCGTTACAGCTCAAATGATGCTGAGAACCTGATATTACTCGCCTTTAGCTGCTTTGAAAGCTTCAGCCATTGCGTTGTTAGAGAAGTTTGCATCTTCCTGTTTGTTAACAGTTGCGATTGCATCTTTCTCATCAGCTTCGTCTTTAGCACGAACAGACAGGCTGATTGCACGGTTCTTACGGTCAACACCGGTGAACTTAGCTTCAACGTCGTCGCCTACGTTCAGAACCAGAGTGGCATCTTCAACGCGGTCACGGGAAGCTTCAGAAGCGCGCAGGTAACCTTCAACGCCGTCAGCCAGCTCTACGGTTGCGCCTTTAGCGTCAACTGCAGTTACTTTACCGTTTACGATTGCGCCTTTCTTGTTCAGTGCAACCCAGTTGTTGAACGGATCTTCTGCGAGCTGTTTAACGCCCAGAGAGATACGCTCACGCTCTGCGTCAACCTGCAGAACAACTGCAGCGATTTCGTCGCCTTTTTTGTATTCACGAACTGCTTCTTCGCCTGCAACGTTCCAGGAGATGTCAGACAGGTGAACCAGGCCATCGATGCCGCCGTCCAGGCCGATGAAGATACCGAAGTCAGTGATAGACTTGATTTTACCTTCAACACGGTCGCCCTTGTTGTGGGTTTCCGCGAACTGCTGCCATGGGTTGTTTTTGCACTGTTTCAGGCCCAGGGAGATACGACGACGTTCTTCGTCGATATCCAGAACCATCACTTCCACTACATCACCAACGTTAACAACTTTGGATGGGTGGATGTTTTTGTTGGTCCAGTCCATTTCGGAAACGTGCACCAGGCCTTCAACGCCTTCTTCGATTTCAACGAAGCAGCCGTAGTCGGTCAGGTTGGTTACGCGACCAGTCAGTTTAGTACCTTCTGGGTAACGCTTAGCGATAGCTACCCATGGATCTTCGCCCAGCTGTTTCAGGCCGAGGGATACACGAGTACGCTCGCGGTCGAACTTCAGCACTTTAACAGTGATTTCGTCGCCCACGTTCACGATTTCGCTTGGGTGCTTAACGCGTTTCCACGCCATGTCGGTGATGTGCAGCAGGCCATCAACGCCGCCCAGGTCAACGAATGCGCCGTAGTCAGTGAGGTTCTTAACGATACCTTTGACTTCCATGCCTTCCTGCAGGTTTTCCAGCAGCTGATCGCGTTCTGCGCTGTTTTCGGATTCGATAACGGCACGACGGGATACAACAACGTTGTTACGCTTCTGGTCCAGCTTGATGACTTTGAACTCAAGCTCTTTGCCTTCCAGGTGCAGGGTGTCACGGACTGGACGAACGTCTACCAGAGAACCTGGCAGGAACGCACGAATACCATTCAGCTCAACAGTGAAGCCACCTTTAACTTTGCCGTTGATAACACCGACCACAGTTTCAGCTTCTTCGTAAGCTTTTTCCAGGGTGATCCATGCTTCGTGACGTTTAGCTTTCTCACGAGAAAGCAGGGTTTCACCGAAGCCGTCTTCTACTGCGTCCAGCGCAACGTCAACTTCGTCACCAACCTGGATTTCCAGCTCGCCCTGGGCGTTTTTGAACTGCTCTGCCGGGATGGCGGACTCAGATTTCAGACCGGCGTCAACCAGTACTACGTCTTTGTCGATAGCAACAACAACACCACGAACGATGGAACCCGGACGGGTTTCGATTTCTTTTAAGGATTCTTCAAACAGTTGAGCAAAAGATTCAGTCATGTTTAATCTTCAGGTTAATATTAACGTCCACCTGGCTCCGTGCCGGATGGGGTTGTTTCACATACCCGCCGTCAATCCATTGCAGCGGGGGTACTGCTAAATCGGTCGCGTTTACGCGAGTGCCAGTTTTTGGCGCGCATATTGTAGCGCTTTTTCAATCACTTGCTCAATAGTTAAACTGGTTGAATCCAGAACTAATGCATCTTCTGCAGGAACAAGTGGCGCGACAGCGCGGTTACGATCGCGATCATCGCGCTCTTTTATCTCGGATAAAAGGCGATCAAAGTTAACACTAAACCCCTTCTCCTGCAACTGAAGCATGCGGCGTTGAGCACGTTCTTCTGAAGAGGCGTCAAGGAAAATTTTTACAGGCGCATCAGGGAATACCACGGTGCCCATATCGCGTCCGTCGGCGATCAACCCCGGGGCTTCGCGGAACGCACGCTGGCGACGTAACAGCGCCTCGCGCACACGCGGGAAGGCCGCAACCTGAGAGGCCGCATTCGCCACTTCCTGCGTACGGATTTCACCGCTCACGTCTTCCCCTTCAAGGATCACTTCCAGGTTGCCATCGGTAGACACAAAACGGACATCCAGGTGCGCAGCCAGCGGTACCAGCGCTTCTTCAGAGGCGACATCGACATGATGATGCAGCGCAGCCAGCGCCAGCACGCGATAGATTGCGCCCGAATCTAAAAGATGCCATTGCAATGCTTCCGCCATCGCTTTGCACAGGGTACCTTTCCCTGCGCCACTCGGCCCATCAATGGTGATTACCGGGGCAACTGCCGTCATCTTTTTCTCCTTAAATAAGGCATACCGTTAACATGAACGCCGCGCATTATACGCGCCAACGTGCGCAACTGTTACCTTTGCGTGCAAATTACGGAATGATTGAAGCAGAGTGTAGAAGAAATGAGCGGAAGTGTTCGTCAGGAAGCGTAAGGAAATGCCGCATCGAAGGATGCGGCATAACGCTATCAGGCCAGCGTACTGATGCGCGCCAGCTGCTCGAAGTAGTCCGGGAAGGTTTTCGCCGTACATTTCGGGTCAAGAATGGTCACTGGCGTGTCGGACAGCGCCACCAGCGAGAAGCACATCGCCATACGGTGATCGTTGTAGGTGCCAATTTCTGCGAACTGCAGTTTTGCCGGAGGGGTGACGCGAATGTAGTCTTCGCCCTCTTCCACCTCAGCCCCCACTTTACGCAGCTCGGTCGCCATCGCGTACAGACGGTCAGTCTCTTTCACGCGCCAGTTGTAGATGTTGCGCAGCGTGGTGGTGCCTTTGGCAAACAGCGCAGCCGTGGCGATGGTCATCGCCGCATCCGGAATGTGGTTCATGTCCATATCAATGGCATTCAGCTCGCCGCGGGTACAGGAGATGAAATCATCGCCCCAGGTGACAGTGGCGCCCATTTTCTCCAGCACGTCGGCAAAACGGATGTCGCCCTGCACGCTGTTGCGGCCAATCCCGGTCACCTTCACTGTGCCGCCTTTGATCGCGCCCGCAGCCAGGAAGTAAGAGGCCGATGATGCATCGCCTTCAACCAGGTAATTGCCCGGAGACTGATACTGCTGCGCCCCACGCACCACAAAACGCTGATAAGACTGGTTTTCCACCTCGACGCCGAAGGTTTTCATCAGGTGCAGCGTGATATCAATGTACGGTCTGGAGACCAGCTCACCTTTAATCGAGATAACCGTATCCTGCGGTGCCAGCGGCGCGGTCATCAGCAGGGCCGTCAGGAACTGGCTGGAAACGCTACCGTCCACCTCGACGTCACCGCCGCTAAAGCCCCCGCGCAGACGCAGTGGCGGATAATTTTCCTGCTCAAGATACTCAATCTGCGCGCCACCCTGACGCAGGGCATCGACCAGATGGCCGATCGGACGCTCTTTCATGCGCGGCTCGCCGGTCAGCACGATGTTATTGGTGCCCAGACACAGCGCCGCCGCCAATGGACGCATCGCGGTACCCGCGTTGCCCAGAAACAGCTCGAGCTCTTCACCCGAACGCAGCGCACCGCCGTTGCCGGTCACTTCACAGCGGGTACGATCGTCAGAGAGAGTGTAATGAACACCCAACGCTTTCAGCGCATTGAGCATGTGGCGTACGTCATCGCTGTCCAGCAGGTTTGTAAGGACGGTGGTGCCGTTTGCCAGAGCTGCCAGCAGCAGAGCGCGGTTCGAGACACTTTTTGAACCAGGCAGATTGATGGTGCCATCTACCCGCGCGATAGGTTGTAACGTCAGGGATTCCATGAAACTTAACTCTCAACTCAACATAATAAAAACCCCGCAGCAGGGCTACGGGGGTGGAAACAGCGCGATTAACCGTGGCGACGTTCGAAGTCGATCATGAAATCGGTCAGAGCTTTAACCCCTTCCAGCGGCATCGCGTTATAAATAGAGGCGCGCATCCCCCCCACCACACGGTGGCCTTTCAGCGCGTGCAGACCTGCCGCGAAGGACTCTTTCAGGAACACGTTGTCCAGGTTGCTGTCTGCCAGCTGGAACGGCACGTTCATGCGGGAGCGGTTAGCTTTCGCCACATCGTTACGGTAGAAATCGCTTTTGTCGATCACGCCGTACAGCAGTTCAGCTTTCTGTTGATTGACCTTGTCCATCTGCGCCACACCGCCGTTTTGCTTCAGCCATTTGAAGACCAGGCCCGAGAGGTACCAGGCAAACGTCGGTGGCGTGTTGAACATGGAGTCGTTATCGTTCAGCACGGTGTAGTCGAGAATCGACGGGCAAGACTTATGCGCTTTACCCAGCAGATCTTCACGTACAATGACGATTGTCAGGCCCGCAGGACCGATATTTTTCTGTGCGCCTGCATAGATAACGCCGTAGCGGCTGACATCAATCGGGGCAGAAAGAATGGTGGAGGAGAAGTCGGCGGCAACCACAACATCGCTGGCGAAGTTTGGCGTCTCGTCGATGGCAATCCCGTCGATAGTTTCGTTCGGGCAGTAGTGGAGATAGGCGGCGTTATCAGAAAGCTGCCATTCGCTCATAGGCTTCACGGCGCGCAGACCGTCGACGGTCACTTTGGCGTCGATAACGTGCGGCGTGCAGTATTTGTGCGCTTCTTTAACGGCGCTTGCCGCCCAGTAGCCCGCATCAACGTAGTCAGCCGTCGTTTTATCGCCAAGGATATTCAGCGGTACGCCAGCAAACTGGCCGCGTCCGCCGCCGTGACAGAACAATACTTTGTAGTTCGAGGGAATATTCAGCAGATCGCGAAAATCCTTTTCTGCCTCTTCCGCCACCTGAATAAACTCTTTACCACGGTGGCTGATTTCCATCACCGACGTACCGAGACCGTTCCAGTCACAAAGTTCCTGTTGAGCCTGTTTAAGCACGTCTGCCGGTAACATCGCCGGACCTGAACTGAAATTAAAGACTTGAGCCATTTCCCCTCACCACGCTAAAAGCCATAAGTTATAACTGTGGATATCGGTTTTATCATTCAGTGACACGCGCCGCAATGTCTAAAACTTATGACCCGTGAAATGTGGCTCACATCACACAAAACAATCTGCCGCCTCGCCAGGACAAAACCGACAAAATGGCTGTCAGGTGATCCGTTTAGCCCGGCTAACCTTCGTCCATTCTGGATTCGTACAGAGAGGGCATAATTGATGATCGCCTGCCTTCATAACCACCACATGGCTACATTTTATACAGGCATATTCGCCCGCATCGGGGACGGTTTTGTATCGCTCAATGAGCATATCCGGCAGGATGCATAACCCCGGCTTCACCTCGTCATCATGATAGTAATACACGCTGATTTGACCGTTCGTTTCCATAATGGCCAGACGCACCTGTCCGAGTTGTTCGACGCTGTTCAGACGCAATTCCATAAAAAATTCGAACTCGGTCATATTGGCACTTTGCACATTTTCCCAGGCCAACTGTCCGTCTTCGACAATCACCACAGGCTTCCCTTCCAGCAGATCTTCCAGCTTTTCGCTCTTCGACATCAGCCACATCACAAGGCGGTACAGCAGCGCCAGCGAGACAAAGACGATAAAGACCGGCACCATCGGCACATCGTCATAAAAGGCGACATCCCCCGCCGCTGACCCCAGCGTGAGGATGATTAACACTTCAAAAAGCGACATCTGCCGCACACCGCGACGGCCAGTAATCTTAAGAAACAGAAAGACAAGAACGAAGGTATACAGGCTCCGCAAAGCCACTTCGCCTAAAAACTCGGGGGGAACTTTATCAAACGCCATCCGCTGGAGATCAAATGCTTTCATTTTTCTATGCCTTAACAGTCAGTTACTGCCACTAAGCATAGCCCAGCCTTTTATTTTCGCCGAAGATAGCACCCGTCACGCAAAACCCGTATCATTGCGCGCTTTACGTACGATAAAAGTGAACGCCATGACTCAAACGTTTATCCCCGGCAAAGACGCCGCTCTGGAAGATTCCATCGCTCGCTTCCAGCAGAAACTGACCGACCTGGGTTTTAACATCGAAGAAGCCTCCTGGCTCAATCCGGTGCCCCATGTCTGGTCCGTCCATATTCGCGACAAAGAGTGTGCCCTGTGCTTTACCAACGGGAAAGGCGCGACTAAAAAAGCGGCACTGGCCTCCGCGCTGGGTGAGTATTTTGAGCGTCTGTCCACCAACTATTTCTTCGCTGACTTCTGGTTGGGCGAAACCATCGCTAACGGCCCATTCGTTCACTATCCGAACGAAAAATGGTTCCCGCTGACCGAAGACGATGAACTGCCGGAAGTTATTCTCGACGCCCGCCTGCGTGCGTTCTACGATCCGGAAAACGAACTGACCGCCAGCATGCTGATCGATCTGCAGTCTGGTAACGAAGATCGTGGTATCTGCGCCCTGCCGTTCACCCGCCAGTCTGACGAGCAGACCGTGTATATTCCGATGAACATCGTCGGCAACCTGTATGTGTCTAACGGCATGTCCGCCGGTAACACCCGCAACGAAGCGCGCGTTCAGGGCTTGTCAGAAGTGTTCGAGCGTCACATTAAAAACCGCATTATTGCCGAATCTATCAGCCTGCCTGAAATTCCGGCCGACGTGCTGGCGCGCTACCCGGGCGTGGTGGAGTCCATCGCCAAACTCGAAGCGGAAGGTTTCCCAATCTTCGCCTACGATGGCTCACTGGGCGGAAAATATCCGGTGATCTGCGTGGTGCTGTTTAACCCAGAAAACGGCACCTGCTTCGCCTCCTTCGGCGCGCACCCTGACTTCGGCGTGGCGCTGGAGCGTACCGTCACCGAACTGCTGCAGGGCCGTAGCCTGAAAGATCTCGACGTCTTCACCCCGCCAACCTTTGACGATGAAGAAGTGGCGGAGCATACCAACCTCGAAACCCACTTCATCGATTCCAGCGGCCTGATCTCCTGGGATATGTTTAAGCAGGACGCAGACTATCCGTTCGTAGACTGGAGCTTTGCAGGCACCACGGAAGAAGAGTTCGCCACGCTGATGGCCATCTTTAACGCCGAAGATCAGGAAGTCTACATTGCCGACTACGAACACCTGGGCGTTTACGCATGCCGCATCATTGTGCCGGGCATGTCCGACATCTACCCTGCTGAAGATCTGTGGCTGGCGAACAACAGCATGGGCGCGCACCTGCGCGAAACCCTGCTTGCTCTGCCAGGCAGCGAGTGGGAAAAAGAAGATTATCTGAACCTGATCGCCCAACTGGACGAAGAAGGTCACGATGATTTCACTCGCGTGCGTGAACTGCTGGGCCTGGCGACGGGTAAAGACAACGGCTGGTATACCCTGCGTATCGGGGAGCTGAAAGCGATGCTGGCGCTGGCTGGCGGCGATCTGGATCAGGCCCTGGCCTGGACGGAATGGACGATGGAATTCAACCAGTCGGTCTTCTCTGCCGAGCGCACCAACTATTACCGTTGCCTGCAAACCCTGCTGCTGCTTTCGCAGGAAGAGGATCGCGAGCCACTGCAATACCTGAACGCTTTCGTGCGTATGTACGGTGCTGAAGCGGTTGAAGCCGCCAGCGCGGCGCTCAGCGGTGAAGAGCCATTCTACGGTCTGCAGGCCGTGGACAGCGATCTGAAAGCCTTCCCGGCGCATCAGTCGCTGCTCAAGGCCTATGAAAAGCTGCAGAAAGCAAAAGCCGCTTACTGGTCAAAATAAGCGCATATAACATTAGCAGCAGTAGGCGTATTCAATCGTCTGGGCTATATTACGGGGCAATTTCATTGCCCCGTTTTTTATTTTTTCGGTAATGATTGCTGATTGTAATAATAAAGTTAAACATGGGTAAATATAATAATCTTTACCCGGGCTTTATTGTTACTTTTTATGGTAAATACTCCATATTAATTAACTGTTTCGGAGGGGGCCGAACGAAATAATTCAACTCTTTTCATAACTTTTAAAATTTATTTTTATACGGATAATCAATTACTTACTCCGCATTTGCTGTAAAACCATACACACTGCGGGCCTATAAGCCAGGCGAGATATGATCTATATCAATTTCTCTTCTATAATGCTTTGTTAGTATCTCGTCGCCGACTTAATAAAGAGAGAGTTAGTGTGAAAGCTGACAACCCTTTTGATCTTTTACTCCCCGCCGCGATGGCAAAAGTTGCCGAAGAAGCGGGTGTCTATAAAGCAACGAAACACCCGATGAAGACGTTCTATCTGGCGATTACTGCTGGTGTGTTCATCTCAATCGCTTTCGTCTTCTACATCACTGCCACTACCGGTACTGCTGCCATGCCTTTCGGCATAGCCAAACTGATTGGCGGCATTTGCTTCTCACTGGGTCTGATTCTTTGCGTCATCTGCGGTGCCGACCTCTTCACCTCAACGGTGCTGATTGTCGTGGCAAAAGCCAGCGGAAGAATTACCTGGGGTCAACTGGCGCGCAACTGGCTTAACGTCTACGTTGGCAACCTGATTGGCTGTCTGCTCTTTGTTCTGTTGATGTGGCTTTCTGGCGAGTACATGACCGCCAACGGCGGCTGGGGACTTAACGTCCTGCAAACCGCCGACCACAAAATGCACCACACATTTATCGAAGCCGTTGCTCTCGGCATCCTTGCAAACCTGATGGTCTGCCTGGCGGTCTGGATGAGCTATTCTGGTCGTAGCCTGATGGATAAAGCCATGATTATGGTTCTGCCGGTTGCGATGTTTGTTGCCAGCGGCTTTGAGCACAGTATTGCGAATATGTTCATGATCCCGATGGGGATTGTTATCCGCAACTTTGCAAGCCCGGAGTTCTGGACCGCAATTGGTTCATCCCCGGAAAGTTTCTCTCACCTGACTATTATGAATTTCATTACTGATAACCTGATCCCCGTCACTATCGGGAACATTATCGGTGGGGGTCTGTTAGTTGGGTTGACATACTGGGTCATTTACCTGCGTGGCGACGACCATCATTGATGGTTATCTCAGGCAGTAAATAAAAAATCCACTTAAGAAGGTAGGTGTTACATGTCCGAGCTTAATGAAAAGTTAGCCACAGCCTGGGAAGGTTTTGCGAAAGGTGACTGGCAGAATGAAGTCAACGTCCGTGACTTCATTCAGAAAAACTATACCCCGTATGAAGGTGACGAATCCTTCCTGGCTGGCGCAACTGACGCGACCACCAAGCTGTGGGACAGCGTAATGGAAGGCGTTAAACTGGAAAACCGCACTCACGCGCCAGTTGATTTTGACACCTCCGTTGCTTCCACCATCACTTCTCACGATGCTGGCTATATCAACAAAGCCCTTGAGAAAATCGTTGGTCTGCAGACTGAAGCACCACTGAAACGCGCAATCATCCCGTTCGGTGGTATCAAAATGGTTGAAGGTTCCTGCAAAGCGTATAACCGCGAGCTGGACCCAATGCTGAAAAAAATCTTCACCGAATACCGTAAAACCCACAACCAGGGTGTATTCGATGTTTACACCAAAGACATTCTGAACTGCCGTAAATCTGGCGTTCTGACTGGTCTGCCAGATGCGTATGGCCGTGGCCGTATCATTGGTGACTACCGTCGCGTTGCGCTGTACGGTATCGACTTCCTGATGAAAGACAAATACGCGCAGTTTGTTTCCCTGCAGTCTGACCTGGAAAACGGCGTAAACCTGGAAGCGACTATCCGTCTGCGTGAAGAAATTGCTGAACAGCACCGTGCGCTGGGTCAGATCAAAGAGATGGCAGCGAAATATGGCTGCGATATCTCTGGTCCTGCAACCAACGCCCAGGAAGCTATCCAGTGGACCTACTTCGGCTACCTGGCCGCTGTTAAGTCTCAGAATGGTGCAGCAATGTCCTTCGGCCGCGTATCCACCTTCCTGGATGCGTACATCGAACGTGACCTGAAAGCAGGTAAAATCACCGAGCAAGACGCTCAGGAAATGATTGACCACCTGGTCATGAAACTGCGTATGGTTCGCTTCCTGCGTACCCCAGAATACGATGAACTGTTCTCTGGTGACCCAATCTGGGCAACCGAATCTATCGGTGGTATGGGCGTTGACGGCCGTACGCTGGTCACCAAAAACAGCTTCCGCTTCCTGAACACCCTGTACACCATGGGTCCTTCTCCGGAGCCGAACATCACCGTTCTGTGGTCTGAAAAACTGCCTCTGAACTTCAAGAAATTCGCCGCTAAAGTGTCCATCGACACCTCTTCTCTGCAGTACGAGAACGATGACCTGATGCGTCCGGACTTCAACAACGACGATTACGCTATCGCTTGCTGCGTAAGCCCAATGGTTGTTGGTAAACAAATGCAGTTCTTCGGTGCGCGTGCAAACCTGGCGAAAACCATGCTGTACGCCATCAACGGCGGCGTTGATGAAAAACTGAAAATGCAGGTGGGTCCTAAGTCTGAGCCAATCAAAGGCGACGTTCTGAACTTCGACGAAGTGATGGAGCGTATGGATCACTTCATGGACTGGCTGGCTAAACAGTACGTCACTGCGCTGAACGTTATCCACTACATGCACGACAAGTACAGCTACGAAGCCTCTCTGATGGCGCTGCACGACCGTGACGTTATCCGCACCATGGCGTGTGGTATCGCAGGTCTGTCCGTTGCTGCTGACTCCCTGTCTGCAATCAAATACGCGAAAGTTAAACCAATTCGTGACGAAGACGGCCTGGCTGTAGACTTCGAAATCGAAGGCGAGTATCCGCAGTTTGGTAACAACGACTCTCGCGTTGATGACATGGCGGTTGACCTGGTAGAACGTTTCATGAAGAAAATTCAGAAACTGACTACCTACCGTAACGCTATCCCGACTCAGTCTGTTCTGACCATCACTTCTAACGTTGTGTATGGTAAGAAAACCGGTAACACCCCAGACGGTCGTCGTGCTGGCGCGCCATTCGGACCAGGTGCTAACCCAATGCACGGTCGTGACCAGAAAGGTGCGGTAGCCTCTCTGACCTCCGTTGCTAAACTGCCGTTTGCCTACGCGAAAGATGGTATCTCTTATACCTTCTCCATCGTGCCAAACGCGCTGGGTAAAGACGACGAAGTGCGTAAAACTAACCTCGCGGGTCTGATGGATGGTTACTTCCACCACGAAGCGTCCATCGAAGGTGGTCAGCACCTGAACGTGAACGTAATGAACCGTGAAATGCTGCTCGATGCGATGGAACATCCTGAGAAATATCCTCAGCTGACCATCCGTGTATCTGGCTACGCAGTACGTTTTAACTCCCTGACTAAAGAACAGCAGCAGGACGTTATCACCCGTACTTTCACTCAGTCCATGTAAGTGGAATTGACTGAAATCACGCGTTAAAAGGCGTACAATAAAGGCTCCACGCAAGTGGGGCCTTTTTAACACCCTCGCTTCATCAGTCTCTTTTGTCCGCTATCTATACTGAATGGATAACAGCCAAAACAGACTCGACATAGCCTTTGAGCTGTGCAACTACATAGGCCCCCGGATGGGCCAAATTCGGAGATCTCACCGCAATGTCAACTATTGGTCGCATTCACTCCTTTGAATCCTGTGGCACCGTCGATGGCCCGGGTATCCGCTTTATTACCTTCTTCCAGGGCTGCCTGATGCGCTGCCTGTACTGCCACAACCGCGACACGTGGGACACTCATGGTGGGAAAGAAGTCACCGTGGAAGATCTGATGAAAGAGGTGGTGACCTATCGCCACTTTATGAACGCGTCCGGCGGCGGCGTGACCGCATCCGGCGGCGAAGCCATTCTTCAGGCTGAATTTGTCCGCGACTGGTTCCGCGCCTGCCGCAAGGAAGGCATTCACACCTGTCTCGATACCAACGGCTTCGTGCGCCGCTACGATCCGGTTATTGATGAACTGCTCGAAGTGACCGATCTGGTGATGCTCGATCTCAAACAGATGAATGATGAGATCCACCAGAATCTGGTTGGCGTTTCCAACCACCGTACGCTGGAATTTGCGAAATACATTGCCGACAAAGGCATCAAAACCTGGATCCGCTATGTTGTTGTTCCCGGCTGGTCAGATGATGACGACTCTGCGCACCGCCTGGGGGAATTTACCCGCGACATGGGCAACGTCGAGAAAATTGAGCTTCTGCCCTATCACGAACTCGGCAAACATAAATGGGTGGCGATGGGTGAAGAGTACAAACTTGATGGCGTGAAGCCACCGAAAAAAGAGACGATGGAGCGCGTGAAAGGTATTCTTGAGCAGTATGGCCACAAGGTCATGTATTAAAGAAAAGGCCCGGTGAGAACCGGGCCTTTTTAAATTCTATTTAAAGACGCCGTTAATAACGGAAGTCACAATCGCCGTACTCAGCGCAATTAAGACCAGATCGTCACCCACCACGCGCCATTCATAACCTGGGTAGGATGGAAGCTGGCCAAGCATAGAGGCTGGCACGGTTTTCTTCGCAATACCCGGAGGAAGTGGTTTACCGCGGGCCAGGTTTTTCGCAATACCCGGAGGCAGAGACTCATAGCCCGTTAAGCCGTAATTCAGTGCCAGGTGACGGGCATGATCGAAGCTCACGCGAGCGTCAACATCATTGCCGACATCTTTGCTGCTTTTAAAGCTCTTATCAGATTTCCCTGGGTTATCCTGACCGCTATTTTGCTTATTACCATGGTTACCAGAGTTCCCGTTACCATGATTGCCGCCATTACCTTGTCCGCCACCGTTGCCGTGACCACCGCCATTCCCGTTTCCTGGATTAGCCATGACCGGAGCCGCTGCAAACGTTAAAGACAACACTACGGCAAGTGCGGTAGTGGAAAAACGACGTTTAGACATGATTGTTGCCTTTTAGTGGTAGAACTCATTTGAATTATCGCCGGGCGGGGAAAACAAACAATACGTAAAAGTCTTATATATGACAGGGACAAAAAAGCCTGTCATTGACAGGCTTTTATTTAATCAGGCGTGCGCCACAGGCGTTGGATGCTCGCCTGCTTTGCGCAGCAGCATTAAGAGATAAATAAACGACACGCTGGCGATCATGATAAACAGCAAATTGTCAGAATAACTCTGCATCAGCATCGCGGTAAATGTTGGTCCCAGCAGGCTGCCGATGGTATAGCTTAATAACAGCGCCTGGTTCATCGCCACCAGCTGGTGATGTTCAACTTTCTCACAGGCCCACGCCATCGCGACCGGATAAAGCGTGAACCCCGCTGCCCCAAGGATAAACAGCGCTGGGGCCATCGCGGCGTTGCTGAGCATAGCAAGACAGCCCATGATCACCACAAAGACCTGAACGCGCAGCACCAGCAGGCGACCGAAGCGATCGGCCAGGCGGCCAATCGGCCACTGTCCGACAATCCCCGCGCTCACCATGACCGCCATCCAGAAACCAATCCCGGCATCGCTGACGCCCTGATGGTTCAGGTAGAGCGGCATAAGACCATAGAGCGAGCCCAGAACAATCCCCGAGATAATACAGCCATTAACTCCCAGACGCGCCTGGCGCAGCCTCAGCATCGGCCAGATGTGGGTCGCTTCCTGATGCTCACTTTTCTGGTTCACGATACGCGTAAAGAGCAGCGGCAGGATCGCCGCCAGCACCATACCGGTTACCCATGGCAGCACGCTCATCAGGTCCGTTGGCAGTTTGCTGACCATCAGTTGTCCCAGCACGGTGCCCACATAGTAAACCATCATATAGGCTGCCAGCAGGCGTCCGCGGTTACGTGACGTACCGCTGCACATCAGCGCACTTTCAACAACCACCCAAATCATCGCGCAACCGACACCGGCGATAAAGCGCCACGCCATCCAGCTCCAGAAGCCGACCATCAGGCCCAACCCGGCACACCCGGCGGCGAAAATCAGCGAAGCCAGATAATAGCTGCGATTAAAGCCAAAGCGTTTAATCAGGCTACCGGTTAATAATGTGCCCAGCAGGTTCCCGGTGAAAAAGGACGAGCTAACCATACCCACCTGCCAGGTCGGTAAGTTTTCATGGGCGAGCCACAGCGGGACGAGCGTATTCAACACTGCGATCGCCAGGGTCAGCAGAAGCAGGCCACAGAGCAACAGTAGCACTGGCCGGGTATAGGTGGTCATGGATTAAAAACCGTGAGGAAGTTCAGATTTCGTGCGCATCATGCCACTGGCAAAAACAAAGTCAATCCACTGATTTAGCCGGCTCGCACGATATGTTCCCTGTCGATTTAAAAAACTTATCCTGCTAATGCAGTGCCTGCTATAGATATTAATTATGTCTCTGTTTTTATTTATTAATGGTAGAAATTAAAACAAAACGACAGTCGAAAAATTTCATGAATGAAAAAAGAAAAGCCGGGCGCTATGTCCCGGCTTTTTATAACAAAAAATAAGATTAGCTGGCGATGGCCATATCGACCGTCATATGCAGACCATAAAAGACGCCACGACCAATCAACTCCCCTGCCAGCACCAGCACAAAGGCCAGTGATAACAACGGCAGAGCAGGCTGGTAGCCTTTTAGCTGAGGCGCGATCCAGAATACCAACGCCGCTACCAGCAGCACGATACGCCAGGCCATCAGAGAACCGTAATCCGGCACCAGCGCAGAGGCCTGCTGAATGGAGCTATGAATGGTGGCCAGCTCAGCGCCCTGCATCAGGGCAACGATTGCACTCACTACCAGCGCCAGCAGCGATACGGCTGGCAGCAAACGCATTGCCCAGCCGTCTACCCCCGCCACGCGCAAAAGCAGATAGCCGAGCAGCGGCCCGCCGATAAACATCGTCAGGAAGAAGCTCATTGGCGTCCAGACGCTGTACCAGGTAGGGACGGTATCAATGGTGTTATAGACACGCACCATCATCCATACAAACACCACGCCCAGCACCATGGTCACGATCAGCCAGAGGCTACGCAGACCTGCAGGCAATTTTTTAAGCGCTGCCAGCAACCAGCCCAGCCCGCCGATGGCGAAGAAAACCGCCCCGCTGGCAATCTCGTTACTGAGGGACGATGCCCCCACGCGGTTAAGCGAGTTAAACGCGCGCATCGGTGAGCCCAGGTGCAGCGTAGAGGCGATAAAACCAATCCCCATCAACACCCACAGGCCAAACATGCTCAACACTAAACGCTGCTGCTGTTCAGCAGTGAGTTGACCTTTCAGCAGTGCCAGCGCGAGCACGATGAAGCCACCCGCCACGCACTGACCAAAGACCGTGAAGATCATCAGCGGCCATTCATGCCATCCACTTCCCATCTCACACCTCCTTCGGGTTTGCCAGGTAGCCGGTGGTATCACCTGTAGGACGGCTGTTGGCGTTGGGTTTAATCACAATACTCGGCTTCGTGAAGTGCGCGGACGGCAGCGGTGCTACCGCAGCAAGCTGACCATGTTTTTGACGCAGTTCTTCTATAGGGCCAAAGTCCAGCGCGCGCAGCGGACAGGACTCAACGCAGATCGGTTTTTTGCCATCCGCGACGCGAGAGTGGCAGCCGTCGCACTTGGTCATATGCCCTTTGGCGGCATTGTACTGAGGTGCGCCGTACGGGCAGGCCATATGGCAGTAGCGGCAGCCGATACAAACATCTTCATCCACGACCACGAAACCGTCTTCACGCTTGTGCATCGCCCCGCTCGGACAGACCTTCGTACAGGCAGGGTCTTCGCAGTGGTTACAGGCAATCGACAGGTAATAGGCAAACACGTTTTGATGCCAGACACCGTTATCTTCCTGCCAGTCGCCTCCGGCGTATTCGTAGATGCGACGGAAACTCACGTCTGGGGTGAGATCTTTGTAATCTTTACAGGCCAGCTCGCAGGTTTTGCACCCGGTGCAACGGCTGGAATCAATGAAAAATCCATACTGGGTTGTCATCGGTTACTCCTTAAACCTTTTCAACCTGAACAAGGTTTGTGTGAGACGGGTTGCCTTTCGCCAGCGGCGACGGACGCTGCGTGGTCAGTACGTTAATGCTGCCTGCCTGATCGATGCGGTTGGCATCAGGGCTGTACCATGCCCCTTCTCCCAGCGCCACGACGCCTGGCATCATGCGTGGCGTGACTTTGGCTTCAATGTGCACCTCCCCGCGGCCGTTGAAGATGCGCACGCGATCGCCATTGTTAATACCACGCGCTTTCGCATCCATCGGGTTAATCCACATCTCCTGACGGCAGGCGGCTTTCAGTACGTCGACGTTACCGTAGGTGGAGTGAACGCGCGCTTTATAGTGGAAACCGGTCAACTGCAGCGGGAATTTCGCCGTGAGCGGATCGTTATAGTTTTCGAATCCTGGCGTATAGATCGGCAGCGGATCGATAACGTCCCCCTCCGGCAGCTCCCAGGTAGACGCAATTTTTGCCAGTTCTTCGGAGTAGATTTCAATTTTGCCCGACGGCGTAGTCAGCGGGTTCGCCTGCGGATCTTCGCGGAACGCTTTGTAGGCAACGTGATGCCCTTCAGGATCGCGCTGTTTGTACATGCCCTGCTTGCGGAAGGTATCGAAATCCGGCAGGTCTGGGATGGCTTTGCGGGAGAGTTCATGCAGATGGCGCATCCAGCCTTCCTGAGTACGTCCCTCGGTAAACTGCTGCTCAACGCCCAGACGCTTCGCCAGCTCGGAGGTCATCTCATAGATGGTTTTGCACTCGAAGCGCGGTTTGATCGCCTGATCGGTGAAGATCACGTAAGACATGTTGCCGCAGGAGGCATCCAGCGCGAAGTCCATCTGCTCAGACGCGGTGCAGTCCGGCAGCAGAATGTCGGCGTATTTTGCCGAGGAGGTCATGTGGCAGTCGATCACCACAATCATCTCGCACTTCTTGTCGTCCTGCAGGATTTCATGAGTGCGGTTGATTTCCGAATGCTGGTTGATAAGACAGTTACCGGCGTAGTTCCAGATCATCTTGATCGGCACGTCCAGCTTGTCCTTACCGCGCACGCCGTCGCGCAAGGCGGTCATTTCCGGGCCACGTTCAATCGCATCGGTCCACATAAACATGGAAATGCTGGTTTGCACCGGGTTGTCCAGCGTTGGCATACGTTCAAACGGGACTTCATATGAGCCTTCACGCGCACCAGTGTTACCGCCATGAATACCCACGTTGCCGGTCAGAATGGAGAGCATGGAGATTGCGCGGGTGGCAATTTCACCGTTCGCATGACGCTGCGGTCCCCACCCCTGGCTGATATAGGCCGGTTTGGCTGAGCCAATCTCACGCGCCAGTTGAACAATACGCTCGACCGGAATACCGGTGATGGTGGACGCCCACTCCGGCGTTTTCGCCACGCCGTCGCTGCCCTGACCGAGAATATACGCCTTGTAGTGGCCATTAGCTGGGGCACTGGCTGGCAGGGTTTTCTCGTCATAACCGACGCAGTATTTATCCAGGAACGGCTGATCGACGAGATTTTCAGTGATCATCACCCACGCCAGCGCGGAGACCAGCGCGGCATCGGTACCTGGGCGGATTGGGATCCACTCATCTTCGCGTCCTGCACCGGTGTCGGTATAGCGCGGATCGATAATGATCATGCGGGCATTGGATTTAGCACGCGCCTGTTCGAGGTAGTAGGTCACCCCGCCGCCGCTCATACGCGTTTCACCCGGATTGTTCCCGAACAGAACGACCAGCTTGCTGTTTTCGATATCAGACGGGCTGTTGCCGTCTGCCCAGCCACCGTAGGTGTAATTCAGTCCTGCGGCGATTTGTGCAGAGGAGTAGTCACCATAGTGGTTAAGATAACCGCCGCAGCAGTTCATCAGACGCGCCACCAGCGTTTTTCCTGGTGGCCAGGAGCGGGTTAGCGTGCCGCCCAGCGTGCCGGTACCGTAGTTCAGGTAGATGGATTCGTTGCCATACTCTTTGATCAGCCGCTGCATATTGGTGGCGATAATATCGTAGGCTTCATCCCAGCTAATGCGCTCGAACTTCCCTTCCCCACGTTTACCCACGCGCTTCATTGGGTACTTAAGACGATCCGGATTATAGACGCGACGACGCATGGAGCGGCCACGCAGACAGGCGCGAACCTGGTGTAACCCTTCGTAGTTATCGTCCCCGGTATTGTCGGTTTCGACATATTTTATTTCGCCATCCACTACGTGCATACGCAGCGGGCAACGGCTACCGCAGTTTACCGTACAGGCACTCCACACCACTTTTTCCGGGACTGAGACCGGGGATAGTGCATCCGCCGCTGACGCCAGTCGGGTAAAAGGGAGCGTGAAAGCGCTGCTGGCTACAGCCAGGCCGCCTATTGCCGTGGTTTTCATCAAACCACGGCGAGTGACCTCGGCAGCCAGCAATTCTTCAGGCGCGTTGATTTTCATAGAGACTCACTTTGGTTGCTCACAAAGAAAAGAGAGGCGGCACAAACCGCTATGTAGTTTTATATATAACGAAATTATTCGTTATCAGCTTTTTCTGCTGACTTTCATTCGGAGGAGTATTACTACTTTAGAGGCAGGGGGTATTGCGTCGTATCAATTCACAGGCATAAAAAAAGCGCCCGAAGGCGCTTTTTTTGTTTTGAGGCACATATTTAGCCGATGTACTGCTGACCTTTCATGTATGGGCGCAGCACTTCAGGGATCTCAATACGGCCATCTGCCTGCTGATAGTTTTCCAGCACGGCAACCAGCGTACGACCCACAGCCAGACCAGAACCGTTCAGGGTATGCACCAGACGGGTTTTCTTGTCAGATTTACTGCGGCAGCGTGCCTGCATGCGGCGCGCCTGGAAATCCCAGACGTTAGAGCAGGAGGAGATTTCACGGTAGGTGTTCTGCGCAGGTACCCACACTTCCAGGTCGAAGGTTTTGCAGGCACCAAAGCCCATATCACCGGTGCACAGCGCCATACGACGATACGGCAGGCCCAGCAGCTCGAGGACTTTCTCGGCGTGACCCGTCATCTCTTCCAGCGCGTCCATGGAGTCTTCCGGACGAACAATCTGCACCATCTCGACTTTATCGAACTGGTGCATACGGATCAGACCACGCGTGTCGCGGCCATAAGATCCCGCTTCAGAACGGAAGCACGGAGAGTGTGCGGTCAGTTTGATCGGCAGTTCGTCTTCGTCGATGATCTCATCACGCACGAGGTTAGTCAGCGGCACTTCTGCGGTAGGGATCAGCGCATAGTTGCTGCTGTCTGCTTCTTCATCCAGCGGACGGGTATGGAACAGGTCGCCGGCAAATTTCGGCAGCTGACCCGTACCGTACAGCGTATCGTGGTTGACCAGATACGGGACGTAGGTTTCGCTGTAACCGTGCTGCTCGGTGTGCAGATCCAACATGAACTGGGCCAGCGCACGGTGCAGATGGGCAATCTGGCCTTTCATCACCACGAAGCGAGAACCGGTCAGCTTAACCGCGGCCGCAAAGTCCAGACCCGCGTGCATTTCGCCCAGCGTGACGTGATCGCGCACCTCGAAGTCGAACTCGCGAGGCGTACCCCAGCGTTTCACTTCAACGTTGTCGTTCTCGTCTTTGCCGACAGGCACGCTGTCGTCAGGAATGTTCGGGATCGCCAGCGCAATATCGCGAATTTCGGCCTGAAGAACGTCCAGCTCGGCTTTCGCCTGATCCAGCTCTTCACCCAGTTTGTTCACTTCCAGGCGTAATGGCTCAATATCTTCCCCGCGCGCTTTCGCCTGGCCAATGGATTTCGATCGAGAATTACGCTCTGCCTGCAGATTTTCAGTTTGTACCTGCAGAACTTTACGACGCTCTTCAAGAGCGCGCAGCTTATCTACATCCAGCTTAAAGCCCCGGCGTGCCAGTTTTTCAGCGACTGCGTCTGGCTCATTACGCAGCAGATTGGGATCGAGCATGCTTATCCTGTGCTTATCGAATTAAAATAGGAAAATGTGACCACAGCCTGCGGTCACAAGGATACTATGCCAACATTACCGCAACGATCGAACTAACGGTAGCGTTTTATAGGGCTATTTTGATCCTGTCCGGCGAGCCAGGTGAGCTTTTCACCAATCTTGCCCTCAAGACCTCTGTTTGTAGGGTGATAATAGCGGGTTTGTGCCATTTCCTGCGGGAAATACTCCTCCCCGGCGGCATAGGCGTTGGGCTCGTCATGCGCATAGCGATACTCCTGCCCGTAGCCCATCTCCTTCATCAGTTTGGTTGGCGCGTTGCGCAGATGAACCGGCACATCGTAATCCGGGCGTTCACGTGCGTCCGACATCGCGGCCTTAAACGCGGTATAGACAGCATTGCTTTTCGGCGCGCAGGCCAGATAGACAATCGCCTGCGCAATCGCACGCTCGCCTTCTGCCGGGCCCACGCGGGTAAAGCAGTCCCAGGCAGAAAGGGCAACCTGCATGGCGCGCGGGTCAGCATTGCCGACATCTTCTGAGGCAATGGCCAGACAGCGGCGCGCTACGTACAGCGGATCGCCACCCGCGGTGATTATGCGCGCGTACCAGTAAAGCGCCGCATCCGGGGCGCTGCCGCGGACGGACTTATGCAACGCCGAGATCAGATCGTAGAAACGATCGCCTTTATTATCAAAACGCGCGCTGCGCTCACCGGCAATTTCGGTCAGGAGTTCCGGCTTCAGCACCCGCTTTCCGGCATCATCCACTTCGGCCATATCGGCCATCATTTCCAGGGTGTTCAGCGCGCGGCGCGCATCGCCATTAACCAGCTCCGCAATCGCCCTGCGCGTTTCGTCAGGCAGAACGATATCCTGCCCGCCGTAGCCACGTGCTTTATCGTCCATCGCCTGGGTGAGAACCTTTTCGATATCCTCGGTGGTCAGGGATTTGAGCAGATAAACGCGGGCGCGAGAGAGCAGCGCCGAATTCAGTTCAAACGAGGGGTTTTCGGTGGTCGCGCCGATGAAGAAAATTGTGCCGTCTTCGATATGCGGCAGAAAAGCATCCTGCTGGCTCTTGTTGAAGCGGTGAACTTCGTCGACAAAGAGGATGGTGCGGCGCCCGGCATTACGGTTCTGGCGCGCGCGCTCGATTGCCTCGCGGATCTCCTTTACGCCGGACGTGACCGCCGAGATACGTTCGACGTCAGCGTTGGCATAGCGGGCAATCACTTCAGCGAGGGTCGTTTTGCCGGTCCCGGGTGGTCCCCAGAGGATCATGGAGTGCAAATGCCCGGCCTCAATGGCCCGCGGCAAGGGTTTCCCCGCAGCCAGCAGGTGCTGCTGGCCGATGTACTGCGCTAAATTTTCTGGCCGCATACGAGCGGCCAGAGGTTGAAACGCATTATCTGAAAAATCGAGCGACAGATTGCTCACTCATGCCTCTTACTTATTGCGTTGGTCGTCCACCGTTACGCCCTGCGGCGGGGTGAAGGTGAATTTCGATGCATCCACGGCGCCGTTCTGCTGAGACTTGAGCTGGTAGCTGCTGCGCTGATCGTCCTGCTCAACCGCGCCGAACTGATTGATGGTCCCGTTGGTGCTGACGTTGATGGTGAACTGCTTCAGGTTGCCGTTGCTGCCTTTCGGCGTCAGGACAAACTCATCACCGTTCTGCTTAATATTGTACTGCTGCCAGTCGCTGGCCTGGTTGCGGGCGATCAGCATAAAGGGCGTATTGCTGGTGGCATCTTTCAACCAGGTTGCCGTGGCCTGCTCAACGAACGGGTTGAAGAACCACAGTGTTTTACCGTCAGAGACCAGGATGCTCTCATCCGGCTGAGTCATGTGCCAGTTAAACAGATTCGGGCGTTTTACCCACAAATCTCCCTGACCTTCCTGCACCGCGTTGCCGCTGCCGTCAGTCACTTTCTGCGTGAAGCTGGCGTGGAAGCTGCTCACTTTATCCAGTCGGCTTTTAAGGTCGCTGGCCGCATCAGCCCAGACGCTGCTGGCTACAAAACTGGTGAGTAATGCACAGGCAATGGCGATTTTTTTCATTGTTATTCCTTAAAATACGTCTTCCCGAAATGGGGTTTCCGTCATCTATTCTGGACCTGCCCGAAGGCAGGCGACAGAAGAAAATGCTTAATTTTGGCTGATTTACCCTTCTTTGCAATCGCTGAAGGTTAATCAAACGGCGGCGGCGCCAGCACCTCGCGGTTACCGTTATGCCCCTGCTCGCTCACGATGCCCTGGGCTTCCATCTGTTCGATGATACGCGCCGCGCGGTTATAGCCAATGCGGAACTGACGCTGGACGCCAGAGATCGAGGCTTTACGTTTTTCGGTGACGAAATTAACCGCCTGATCGAATAACGGATCCAGCTCTTCGCCGCCGTCAAAGCCACCGCCGCCGCCTTCGCTTTCCGTATCGCTGGTAATACCGTCCACATATTGTGGGCGACCGCGTGCTTTCCAGTCCTGCACGACGGCGTGAACTTCTTCATCGCGGACGAACGCACCGTGGACACGCACCGGAGAGGTGGAGTTCGGGCCGGAATAAAGCATGTCACCCATACCCAGCAGCGACTCTGCGCCGCCCTGGTCAAGAATGGTACGGGAGTCGATTTTACTTGATACGGTAAAGGCGATACGCGTCGGAATGTTCGCTTTGATAAGACCCGTAATAACGTCCACCGAAGGACGCTGGGTGGCCAGCACGAGGTGAATACCGGCCGCACGCGCTTTCTGCGCCAGACGAGCAATCAACTCTTCTACCTTCTTACCGACGGTCATCATCAGGTCAGCAAACTCATCCACCAGCACGACGATATAAGGCAGTTTTTCCAGCACCGGATGCTGGGCATCCATGCTATCGCCCGGCTTCCAGTAAGGATCCGGAATCGGACGCCCCATGCGCATCGCCTGGGCGATTTTCTCGTTATAACCGGCCAGGTTACGCACGCCCAATGCAGACATCAACTTGTAGCGGCGTTCCATCTCGTTGACGCTCCAGCGCAGGGCGTTGGCAGCGTCTTTCATGTCGGTGACCACTTCCGTCAGCAGATGCGGGATACCTTCGTAGACGGACAGTTCGAGCATTTTCGGGTCGATCATGATGAAACGCACATCTTCCGGCTGCGCTTTGTAGAGCATGCTGAGGATCATGGCGTTCACGCCGACGGACTTACCGGAACCGGTCGTACCGGCCACCAGCAGGTGAGGCATTTTCGCGAGGTCTGCCACCACCGGATCGCCAGCGATATCTTTACCCAGCACCACGGTCAGCGGAGAGGGGTTATCACGGAACTTGGTGTTGTCCAGCACTTCACGCAGGTAGACGGTCTGACGTTTTTTGTTCGGCAGTTCAAGACCCACGTACGGTTTACCCGGAATCACTTCCACCACACGCACCGCCACGGTCGACAGAGAACGCGCCAGGTCACGAGACAGGTTAGAAATACGCGCGGCTTTTACGCCCGGCGCCAGGTTCAGTTCGAAACGGGTGATGACCGGACCCGGGGAGTAGTTCACCACATCCGCCTTAATGCGGAAGTCAGCCAGACGGGCTTCCACCAGACGGGCCATCTGCTCCAGAGCAAAAGTATCAACCGGCTCGACTTCAGCAGGAGGTGGTGTCAGCAGATCCAGTGACGGCAGCGGCGTGCTTGGACGCTGCAGCGGACGGCTGTCACCGTTACGCATCAGCAGCGGGTGAATCAGGCTCTCCTGCGGCTGTGGCGCTGGCTGCTGGAACTGCGGCGGCTGGTGTTGTGGCTGCTGCGGTTGAGCATACGGCTGCTGAACCGGTTGTTGCGGCTGCGCATAGGCCTGCGGGGCAGGCTGCTGACGCACAGGTTCAGCTTCAGGCATCACGCTCGGGGTAAATAAAGGCTCACTCGGACCATCATCCACCAGGTCTTTCATTGGTGAGAACTCGAAATCAGACAATGAGAACGGGTTGGCACCCGTTGGCTGTTCCCCGGAGTAGCGCTGCTGTTGCGTTGCCGCGAACTGACGCGCTAACTCTGCCTCTGCAGCTTCATCTTCATCGTCCAGAGCGGGCTCATCGTGCTGGTATTCTTCACCGTAGCGTTGATTCTGCTGTGCCGCGAACTGGCGAGCCAGTTCGTCCTGCTGCATGTCATCTGCGTCATCTTCGTAGTCCGACTCACGTGCTTTTTCTTCGGCCATACGCTGGGATGGCAGTTTGATGCCGTAAGAGGCAAGTTCACGACGGGTAGGAACGCGAACGCGGTTAGGGCGTGGCAACTGTGGACCAATCCCCTCTTTCACCTGAGGACGCGGTGCGCCACCCGTAGCCAGGCTGAAGACAGGTGCGGCAGCAGCAGCGGCCACGGTGGCCTGCTTCACGCTTTCGGCGACAGGTGCAACCGCAGGCGTCGCGTCGACCGGCGGAACCGAAACTGAAGGTGCCTTCGTAACGGGCTCCTGCGCGGGTTCAGGCACAGGCTGATACCAGGCCGCCAGCTGCTCGCGTTCACGGGCGCGGCGTTCTTCAACTTCTTCAAAATAGTACATTGGCGGACGAGACGGCTTCACCTCTTCCATCACCTCAGGTTCAGGCTGAGGCTCTGCATATGGCTGCGCAGGTTCAACCGGTTCAGGCACATATTCCTGATACGGCTGGGCCACAGGCTGCTCATAGTGCTGCGGTTCATACTCAGGTTGCGGCGGCTGGTAAGGCTGCTGCCACGGTTCCTGCTGCACAGGAATATAGCTTTCAGGTTCAGGCGCGATAACGGGCTCCGGCGTATGAACACCGGGCGCGGTCTGCCACGCAACGTTTGGCTGCTGAATAACGGATTCTGGTGGTGGAACCGGCGCGGATGGCATCACGGCTTCGACAGGCGCGGCATACGCCTGCGCGGCCGTCGTGGCGGCTGCGGCTGCCGCAACCGGTGCGGTGACCGTATGGCCGTTTAGCAGCGGATCGTATTCGTCAAATTCACCCGGGGTAGCACGGCTGCCGGAGAACAGCACATCATCAGGATCGACAGCGGCACCCGCGGCACGGTACTCAACCTGCTCGTCTTCATCCATACGTTTACCGGAGAAGAGCGCAGCATCCGTTTTGCGTCCAAGCGGGTTGGCAAATTTTTCCGCGACGCGCTGGCGACGCGCCAGGGCACCGCGCAGAATACGGGCACGACGAGATTCACGACGCTGTACCGGGGCCTCGTCTTCCTCTTCGTATTCCTCTTCATAGTCGTCATCATCGACCCACGTATCGTCGCGGCGGGTCCGGTTGCTGGCGAACGTCAGGATCGTGAGAATAAAGCTGCCGATTTTTTCGGCAATGCTCACCCATGACCAGCCGGTAAACAGCGTCAATCCTGCCGCCCAGATGCACAGCAGCGCCAGCGTGCCACCGCTGCTGTGCAGCATGGGCTGTAACGCAGAACTGAGCAGGCTACCAATGACCCCGCCGGAGGCGAAGTACCAGATGTCATCGGCGTTAATCGCCGCCAGCCCGCAGGAGGTGAGGATCAGTGCCAGCGCGCCAATCAGGCGCAGGGAAACCGCAAAATAGTCGATGTAATCATCGTTCTGACGATGACGCCATGCAAACCAGCATCCGCCGATGATAATGACGGGAATGGTGTAGGCCATCACACCGAATATGAAAAAGAGCGTGTCCGCAAGCCAGGCACCGGGTACACCACCTAAATTATGGATAGGTTCATGCCATGCGGTTTGTGACCAGCTGGGATCGGAAGGGTTGAAACTGAGTAAGGCTGCCATCAGCCAGACGGCAAAAAGGGCAATAACAATCAGCAAAGCCTCGAGGAGACGACGTCCGCTGCTTAGCTTCGATAGTGTGACTTCTTTGTCTTCAGTGTATTCCTGGCTCAAGAAAGGCTCTCCAGGTATCAGGCATATCCTGCCTGTTTGCTAAAACGGACAACAGCGCCGGGACTCCCCGGCACTGTTGCTGTATGGATTAACAGGAGTGTAATCAAACTACGCTGATTTTGCACCTGTTCCGTGTTAGCGCGTCTTAATAACCAGACGATTGCTCTGTTTGACCTCTTCCATCACCACATAAGTACGGGTGTCGTTCACGCCTGGCAGACGCAGCAGGGTTTCCCCCAGCAGCTTACGGTAGGCGGACATATCAGGCACACGGGTTTTCAACAGGTAGTCGAAATCACCGGACACCAGGTGACACTCTTGAATTTCTTCAAGTTTTTGTACAGCGGCGTTAAATTGCTCAAACACATCCGGTGCACCACGATTCAGAGTAATCTCAACAAATACCAGAAGTGAGGCATCCAGATAATGCGGGTTCAGCAGAGCCGTATAGCCCTGAATAAAACCCTGTCTTTCCAGTCGGCGCACACGCTCAAGGCACGGCGTCGGGGAAAGACCCACACGTTTTGAAAGCTCGACGTTGGAAATACGCCCATCCTTTTGCAATTCATTAAGAATGTTACGATCGATACGGTCGAGATCTTTGCCAGGGCGCTTCTTGCTATCTACCATTATTATTGTCTCTCTGTATTCCTTCCCTACTCCTGCCTGGACCCTGTGCACATCACTGTTCAGAGCCTGTACCCGTTAGTCATCACATCGCCTGGTTATGTATTTGACGCGATGCGGATTCGGGTTCTATTGGTAAGAAGACCGTTGCCCGAAGGCCGTCACCGACATCACGTATGGCGTCTGTCCACGCCATGCGTAGATTTCACTGACACGGTAAAAATGGCATTTACGTGCATGCCTATGCGGCATACGGTTAACGCGGTTTTTTTTCTTCCTTGAATGTTTTCGCAAAAGCGCAGGGGATTGTCAAAGCAAAACATCGATTTTTAGTACAAGATGCCGGATATTCATTACGGAGGGGTATTAATCCTCATTTTACTGCCTTATAAACGCGCGATTTTCAGAAGCAGACGTGATAACACTGCGTCATATCCATCGGGCGTAGCTATTGCATATATCGAAAGCAAAACTCCAGTGCTCTTTTTTTACGGCAACAAATTCCCTACAATCCAGCCCATTGCCTGCCAACAACAATGGGGATCTCATGGGCACGACCAAACACAGTAAGTTGCTAATCCTTGGTTCCGGACCTGCGGGATATACCGCGGCGGTCTATGCTGCACGCGCTAACCTGCAACCGGTACTGATCACCGGTATGGAAAAAGGCGGTCAGCTGACCACCACCACAGAAGTGGAAAACTGGCCGGGCGACCCGAACGACCTGACCGGGCCGCTGCTGATGGAGCGCATGCACGAGCATGCCGCGAAATTCGAAACTGAAATCCTGTTCGACCATATCAACAAGGTCGATCTGCAGAACCGTCCGTTCCGTCTGACGGGTGACAGCGGCGAGTACACCTGTGACGCGCTGATTATCGCCACCGGCGCCTCTGCCCGCTACCTCGGCCTGCCGTCTGAAGAAGCGTTTAAAGGCCGCGGCGTCTCTGCCTGCGCAACCTGCGACGGTTTCTTCTATCGCAACCAGAAAGTCGCGGTTATCGGCGGCGGCAACACCGCGGTGGAAGAAGCGCTCTACCTGGCAAACATCGCCTCTGAAGTGCATCTGATCCACCGTCGTGACACTTTCCGCGCCGAGAAGATCCTGATCAAACGTCTGATGGATAAAGTGGCGAGCGGCAACATCGTGCTGCACACCAATCGCACCCTGGAAGAAGTAACGGGCGATCAGATGGGCGTTGCCGGACTGCGCATTCGTGACACCCAGAACACCGATAACGTCGAAACGCTGGACGTGGCTGGCCTGTTTGTGGCAATCGGTCACAGCCCGAATACCGCTATCTTCGAAGGTCAGCTGGAACTGGAAAACGGCTACATCAAGGTGCAGTCTGGTATTCACGGTAATGCAACTCAAACCAGCGTCCCTGGCGTGTTCGCTGCTGGTGACGTGATGGACCATATTTACCGTCAGGCGATCACCTCTGCGGGCACCGGCTGTATGGCCGCGCTGGACGCAGAACGCTATCTTGATGGACTGGCTGAACAAGGTAAATAATCTTTACAAGTCAGTAACAAACGTAAATAAAGGCGGCCACAGGTCGCCTTTATTTTTGCTCGCGTGTAACATGCAGATGTCTAATTTCTTATAACGTCACCTGCAAAATACGCAATGGAAAAAACCCGTCAACAAGAGTTAACACGCTGGCTGAAACAGCAAAGCGTTATTTCCCGCCGCTGGCTTACGATCTCCCGAGTTCTGGGGTTTGTCAGTGGTCTGTTGATTGTTGCCCAGGCATGGCTGCTGGCCCGCATTCTTAACCACATGATCATGGAGAACATTCCGCGCGAAGCGCTCCTGATGCCTTTTATCGTCCTGGTCCTGATTTTTATCCTGCGCGCATGGGTGGTGTGGCTGCGCGAGCGCGTCGGTTTCCATGCCGGACAGCATATCCGCTACGAGATCCGCCGTCAGGTGCTCGATCGTCTGCAGGAAGCCGGACCCGCGTGGATCCAGGGTAAACCGGCCGGAAGCTGGGCGACGTTGATCCTTGAACAGATTGACGATATGCACGACTACTACGCACGCTATCTGCCACAAATGGCGCTTGCCGTCTTCGTTCCGCTGCTGATTGTGATCGCCATCTTCCCGGTGAACTGGATGGCTGCGCTGATCCTGATGGGCACCGCGCCGCTGATTCCCCTCTTTATGGCGCTGGTCGGAATGGGTGCTGCAGATGCCAACCGCCGTAACTTCCTGGCACTGGGGCGCTTAAGCGGCCATTTCCTGGACCGTCTTCGCGGCATGGAAACATTGCGCATTTTTGGTCGTGGTGAAGCGGAAACCGAAAACATTCGTCGGGCATCACAGGACTTCCGTCAGCGCACCATGGAGGTGTTACGCCTGGCATTCCTGTCGTCCGGTGTACTGGAGTTCTTTACCTCGTTGTCTATTGCCCTCGTGGCGGTCTACTTTGGCTTCTCCTATCTGGGCGCGCTGGATTTCGGTCATTACGGCACGGCAGTGACCCTTTCCGCCGGTTTCCTGGCGCTGATCCTGGCCCCGGAATTTTTCCAGCCGCTTCGCGACCTGGGGACGTTCTATCACGCCAAAGCGCAGGCAGTTGGCGCAGCCGATAGCCTGAAAACATTCCTGGAGACGCCGCTGGCGCATCCGGATCGGGGTGACGTGACGCTGAACAGCAAAGAGCCGGTAACCCTCGACGCGAGCGATTTCTGCATCCTCTCGCCGGAAGGGAAAGTGCTGGCAGGCCCGCTGAACTTCACCCTGCCGGCGGGAAAGCGCGTGGTGCTGGTTGGCACCAGCGGTTCCGGGAAAAGTTCTCTACTGAATGCGTTATCCGGTTTTATGGCCTACACCGGTTCACTGCGGATCAACAAAACCGAACTGCGTCATCTCGATCCTGACGCCTGGCGTCAACAGCTCAGTTGGGTGGGGCAAAACCCGCAACTGCCTGCCTCTACGCTGCGTGAAAACGTTCTGCTGGCGCGCCCGGATGCGCGGGAAGATGAACTGCAATCGGTTCTCGACCGCGCCTGGGTCAGCGAGTTTCTGCCGATGCTCCCGCAAGGTATAGATACCGTGGTCGGCGACCAGTCTGCCGGGCTGTCGGTTGGACAGGCGCAGCGCGTGGCCGTCGCCCGCGCACTGCTTAACCCGTGCCAGCTGATGCTGCTGGATGAACCCGCAGCCAGTCTGGACGCACACAGTGAGCAGCGCGTCATGGCGGCGCTGAACGCCGCCTCCTTGCAACAAACCACGCTGATGGTTACCCATCAGCTGGAAGGGATTGCTGACTGGGACGAGATCTGGGTGATGGAAAACGGACGTATTGTTGAACAAGGCGATTACGCCTCACTCGTTGCCGCGCAGGGGCCGTTTGCCGCCCTGCTGGCAAACCGTCAGGAGGACATCTGATGCGTGCTCTGCTGCCTTATCTTGCGCTCTATAAACGCCATAAATGGATGCTGACGCTGGGGATTGTGCTGGCCATTGTGACGCTGCTCGCCAGTATCGGCCTGCTCACGCTTTCCGGTTGGTTCCTGTCGGCCTCGGCCGTGGCGGGGTTCGCCGGATTATACAGCTTCAACTATATGCTTCCGGCGGCAGGTGTTCGCGGTACCGCCATTACCCGCACGGCCGGACGCTATTTCGAGCGTTTAGTCAGCCACGACGCCACGTTCCGCGTCCTGCAGCATCTGCGTATCTACACCTTCAGCAAACTGCTGCCCCTCTCCCCTGCCGGGCTGGCGCGTTTTCGTCAGGGTGAATTACTGAACCGTGTCGTTGCGGATGTCGATACGCTGGATCACCTTTACCTGCGCGTAATCTCCCCGATCGTGGGCGCGTTTGTGGTGATTGTGGTGGTCACGCTGGGGCTGGCTGTTCTGGATGTTCCCGTTGCGCTAACGCTCGGCGGGATCATGCTGCTAACGCTCATTATTCTGCCGCCGCTGTTTTACCGCGCCGGAAAATCCACGGGGGAAAACCTGACGCGTCTGCGCGGCGATTACCGCCAGCAGCTGACCTCCTGGCTTCAGGGGCAGGCAGAGCTGACCATTTTTGGCGCAAGCAAGCGCTATCGCGCCCGGATGGAAAGTACGGAGCTGAACTGGCACGAAGCCCAGCGCCGTCAGTCGGAACTGACGGCCTTCTCTCAGGCGCTAATGATGTTGATCGGCGGCGTGGCGGTGATCGCCATGCTGTGGCTGGCTTCCGGCGGAGTTGGCGGTAATCCTCAGCCAGGTCCGCTTATTGCCCTCTTCGTTTTCTGCGCACTGGCCGCTTTTGAAGCGCTGGCACCGGTAACGGGCGCTTTCCAGCATCTTGGTCAGGTGATCGCCTCTGCCCTGCGCATCACCCAGATTGCCGAGCAGGAGCCTGAGGTAACGTTCAGCGCAGCGCAGACCGCGGTGCCTGAGCAGGTGACGCTGACGCTTGATGACGTGACCTTCGCCTATGACAAACAGGCGCAGAATGCGCTGGAAGGTATCACTCTGTCAGTTGATGCGGGGCAGCGGATTGCGATCCTTGGCCGCACCGGCTGCGGTAAATCGACGCTGCTACAGTTGTTGACCCGCGCCTGGGATCCGCAGCGCGGCCAGATTCGCTTCAATAATACGTTGCTGACAGATTTCAGCGAGCAGGCGCTACGTAAGACCGTCAGCGTCGTTCCACAGCGTGTGCATCTGTTTAGCGCCACCCTGCGCGATAACCTGTTACTGGCCGCGCCGGAGGCTTCGGACGACGCGCTTCGCGCCACGCTGGAACAGGTCGGGCTGCAAAAACTGCTTGAGGACGACGGGCTGAACAGCTGGCTGGGTGAAGGCGGTCGTCAGCTCTCCGGTGGAGAACTGCGTCGTCTGGCGATTGCGCGTGCGCTGCTGCATGATGCACCGCTGATGCTGCTCGACGAACCGACTGAAGGACTGGATGCGACGACTGAGAGTCAAATCCTTGATTTACTGGCGAATGTGATGGCAGGGAAAACCGTGCTGATGGTCACACACCGACTGCGTGGACTGGCAAGTTTTGATCGGATAATTGTGATGGACAACGGACACATTATTGAGCAAGGTAGTCACGCAGAGCTGTTGACGAAACAGGGTCGCTACTACCAGTTTAAACAGCGTCTGTAGACTATATTTGTAGCGTCCTCACTCGCGTACTGGAGTTTTGCTGTCATGCGCCTGGTCCAGCTTTCTCGTCATAACATTGCGTTCCCGTCGCCGGAGGGAGCGCTACGTGAGCCCAATGGGCTGCTGGCCCTGGGTGGGGATCTCAGCCCTGCACGGCTCTTGATGGCTTACCAGCGCGGCATCTTCCCGTGGTTTTCGCCCGGCGACCCGATTTTATGGTGGTCGCCCGATCCGCGCGCCGTGCTGTGGCCAGCGCAGTTTCACCTCAGCCGCAGCATGAAGCGTTTCCATGCCAAATCTCCATACCGCGTCACCCTCAATCACGCGTTTGGTCAGGTCATTGAAGGCTGTGCGCAAGACCGCCATGAAGGGACGTGGATAACCCGCGATATTATTACCGCCTACCACCAGCTTCATGAGCTTGGCTACGCTCACTCCATCGAAGTATGGGAAGACGGCATACTCGTCGGCGGCATGTACGGCGTGGCGCAAGGGACGCTGTTTTGCGGCGAGTCGATGTTCTCTTGCGCGGTGAACGCCTCGAAAACCGCGCTGCTCATTTTCTGCCAGGAATTCGCGCAACGCGGCGGAAACCTGATCGATTGTCAGGTCCTCAATGAGCATACGGCCTCCCTCGGCGCCGTTGAGATCCCGCGACGCCAGTACATCGAACATCTGGATGCCAGCCGCCAGCAGAAGCTCCCGCGCGACTTCTGGATACCGAGAACGCTCTTTATGCCCAATGCCTAAATGTTTTCCGCATATTTTTTGTGAGGGTGTTATAATTATGCCGCAGAGTAGCTTCTGCCTGTTGCCCCGCCGCCGTTTGGGACCTTCGCTTCAGATAACGTCCTGACGTTTATCCTGTTGTATCCCCTTTACGAATGCGCTTTCCGTTCGGTTGTACCGTGACGCTTGGGCAATGCGCCGAAACTGTTTTGCTGCGTTTTAAACGCGCAATTCTTTACTTAATTGATGAATTTCGGCATTATCTTGCCGGTTCAAAACTTGGTAGTGATACCCCAGAGGATTAGATGGCCAAAGAAGACAATATTGAAATGCAGGGTACCGTACTTGATACGTTGCCTAACACCATGTTTCGCGTAGAGCTGGAAAACGGTCACGTGGTAACTGCGCACATCTCCGGTAAAATGCGCAAAAACTATATCCGCATTTTAACGGGCGACAAAGTGACTGTTGAACTGACCCCGTACGACCTGAGCAAAGGCCGCATTGTCTTCCGTAGTCGCTAATTGTTTTCGCCTGTAATGGCAGATGAATATTTAAAAGGTCGGGATCATCCCGGCCTTTTTTATTTATGGCTCTAGTGTAGCTGTACCGGAAGATGTATTGTCATCCACGGCTGTACAGTAGTGATTAAATCCACCGCCATAGAATGAACCATATCATGCAGTAATCCCGTCAGGTGCGGCAACATATCGCGGTCAAAATGCGATACCAGCAGCACATGGTTTAATGCCCGGCAGTAGTCGCATTTCGTTTCTGTATCTTCCAGCAGCCACTCTTTTTGTCGCGGTTCTTCCGCTTCGTGCTCAAATTCCACCACCTGAAAGTCACGCATTGATTCTGTGAGGCCGGTTTTCATTTCTTCCAGGTATGCACCAAGGCAACGGCACACGGGCTGCGTCTGCGGGAGTGATTTGCAGTCGAGGAGGATTTCGGTGAGTAGTTTGCAGCGCTCAGCAAGGGTTGGAAGATCGGGATTGAGGGAGAGTTCGGTGTAGAGTTGGGTGAAGCCATTAATATCAGTCATATGTGATCCTTTATGCACGCAAGATTGTCTGTGCACACGCTTTCAGGACGCCAATCCCGACACCTGATTTTGCAGGTGCGCCGCCATTTTATTACTGTGGATTCATCCAGCAACAGACATCGAAAGAAACTGGAAAGCGCCTCGCAAAATTCCTCTGCTGCCTGTTGCCCTCACCCCGGCCCTCTCCCACAGGGAGAGGGAGAAAAGCGGGCATAAAAAAGCCGGGTTAAAAAACCCGGCTTTTAAACTCAAAAAACTCAGTGAGCCGCTTCCGGCTTGTGCTTCGCCGCACTCTGGAAGTCGTACGTCAGCTCGTTCTTCGCCTGATCCAGCGCCACGGTCACCTGACCGCCGTCCACCAGCGAGCCAAACAGCAGCTCGTTCGCCAGCGGTTTCTTCAGGTTGTCCTGAATCACACGCGCCATCGGACGGGCCCCCATCGCACGGTCGTAGCCTTTTTCAGCCAGCCAGTTGCGGGCCTCCTGGCTCACTTCCAGCGATACGCCTTTCTGGTCAAGCTGTACCTGCAACTCGACGATGAACTTATCCACCACCTGATGGATCACCTCGGTAGACAGGTGATCGAACCAGATAATGTTGTCCAGACGGTTACGGAACTCCGGCGTAAAGATCTTCTTGATCTCTTCCATCGCATCGGTGCTGTTGTCCTGATGGATCAGGCCGATGGATTTGCGCTCGGTTTCACGCACCCCGGCGTTGGTGGTCATCACCAGCACCACGTTGCGGAAGTCCGCCTTGCGCCCGTTGTTGTCGGTCAGCGTCCCGTTGTCCATCACCTGCAGCAGGATGTTGAACACATCCGGGTGCGCTTTCTCGATTTCATCGAGCAGCAGTACCGCGTGCGGATGCTTGATCACCGCGTCGGTGAGCAGGCCGCCCTGGTCGAAGCCCACGTAGCCCGGAGGCGCACCAATCAGGCGGCTGACGGTGTGGCGCTCCATATACTCGGACATATCAAAACGCAGCAGCTCAATGCCCAGCGCTTTGGAGAGCTGAACCGTCACCTCGGTTTTCCCGACGCCGGTTGGGCCAGCGAACAGGAAGGACCCGACAGGCTTGTGCTCATGCCCCAGCCCGGCGCGGGCCATCTTGATCGCTTCGGTTAAGGCCTCAATGGCTTTATCCTGACCAAAGACCAGCATTTTCAGGCGATTGCCGAGGGTGCGCAGCGTGTCGCGGTCACTCTGAGAGACGCTCTTCTCAGGAATACGCGCGATACGGGCCACCACGGACTCAATGTCCGCCACGTTAACGGTTTTCTTACGCTTGCTGGCCGGCATCAGGCGCGCTCGCGCCCCTGCCTCATCAATCACGTCAATTGCCTTATCCGGCAGATGACGATCGTTGATGTATTTCACCGCCAGCTCCACCGCCGCACGGACCGCTTTCGCGGTGTAACGCACGTCGTGGTGCGCTTCATACTTCGGCTTCAGACCGTTGATGATCTGCACCGTTTCCTCAACGGACGGTTCGGTCACGTCAATTTTCTGGAAGCGGCGCGCCAGCGCACGGTCTTTTTCGAAAATGTTGCTGAACTCCTGGTAGGTAGTGGAGCCAATCACGCGGATCTTGCCGCTGGAGAGCAGCGGTTTGATCAGGTTAGCGGCATCTACCTGGCCACCGGACGCCGCACCTGCGCCGATGATGGTATGGATCTCATCGATAAACAGAATGCTGTTGGTGTCCTGCTCCAGCTGTTTTAACAGCGCCTTGAAGCGTTTTTCAAAATCGCCGCGGTATTTGGTGCCCGCCAGCAGCGAGCCAATATCCAGCGAGTAGATGGTGCAATCGGCAATCACTTCCGGCACATCGCCCTGCACAATGCGCCAGGCCAGACCTTCGGCAATCGCGGTTTTCCCCACGCCTGACTCACCCACCAGCAGCGGGTTGTTTTTGCGGCGACGGCACAGCACCTGGATCGCGCGCTCCAGCTCTTTATCGCGACCAATCAGCGGGTCGATACCGCCAACGCGAGCAAGCTGGTTAAGATTGGTGGTGAAGTTTTCCATACGATCCTCCCCGCCTGCTTGCTCTTCATTGTTATTGACCTGATTGCTGGAATCCGATGGCTGGTTAGGCTCGTCTTTGCGCGTTCCGTGAGAAATAAAGTTCACCACGTCGAGTCGGCTGACTTCGTGTTTGCGCAGCAGGTAGGCCGCCTGTGACTCCTGCTCGCTGAAGATGGCGACCAGGACGTTTGCGCCAGTCACTTCGCTACGTCCGGAAGACTGGACGTGGAATACCGCGCGCTGCAGCACGCGCTGGAAGCTGAGCGTCGGCTGCGTGTCGCGCTCCTCTTCACTGGCTGGCAGCACCGGTGTGGTTTGTTCGATGAAGGCTTCGAGTTCCTGACGTAGCGCCACCAGATCCACGGAGCAGGCTTCCAGCGCTTCGCGGGCAGATGGGTTGCTAAGCAGTGCGAGCAGTAAATGCTCGACGGTCATAAACTCATGTCGGTGCTCACGCGCTCTGGCGAAAGCCATGTTTAAACTGAGTTCCAGTTCTTGATTGAGCATAGGCACCTCCCCCAATTTTATGCCTTATCAGGCCTTTTCCAGCGTACACAGCAACGGATGCTCGTTCTCCCTCGCATAGTCGTTCACCATCGCCACTTTGGTTTCCGCCACTTCTGCCGTAAAGATGCCGCAGATGGCTTTGCCTCGATAATGAACGGTAAGCATCAGTTGCGTTGCACGTTCTACATCATAAGAAAAGAACTTTTGTAGCACGTCAATAACAAATTCCATCGGCGTGTAATCATCGTTCATTAACATAACTTTATACATAGATGGCGGTTTTAGCGCGTCACGCACTTTATCTTCCGCCAGCTGGTCAAAATCCAGCCAGTCGTTGGTCTTACCCATTTTGCATAACCACTTTGAATCTACCTCAGATGTTAGATAACAATCATCTATTACTGTCATCCGCGATGTCTGTCACAAACCGTTGCAATAGCGTTAACTGCTTCAAACTTTGGTTGATTATTGTCCCATCTCCAGCGCCAAACGCTTGACGACGTCTTTCGTTTCTCTAAATTGTACAAGCGTGAGATGGCGAGGTTTTGAACAGCCCCCACTCCACCACCGGTTCATTCCATCTTAACTTATAAGATTTACGAAGGATGTCGAAGCATGGAAATGGGTACTGTTAAGTGGTTCAACAACGCCAAAGGGTTTGGCTTCATCTGCCCCGAAGGCGGCGGCGAGGATATCTTCGCTCACTATTCCACCATTCAGATGGATGGTTACAGAACGCTCAAAGCCGGGCAGTCCGTCCGGTTCGATGTACACCAGGGACCAAAAGGCAATCATGCAAGCCTTATTGTACCCATTGAAGCAGAGACGGTTGCATAGCGCTCTGTTTTATTGTGTACATCCCGCAGTCAAAATGCCAGCCCGATCGGCTGGCATTTTTATTTTCGGGTTATTCCCGAGCCAGCGCATCCACCGGATCCAGCCGCGCCGCGTTGCGGGCGGGGAGCCAGCCAAACAAAATGCCGGTAAAGGTCGAACATAAAAATGCGGTAATAATGGCGACCGGCGAGAAACCAATCTCCCACCCGGGTAAAAAGAGCTGGAGCGCGAACGCAATCATCATCGAGAGCGCAATCCCCATCGCCCCGCCGACCAGGCACACCAGCACAGCCTCAATCAGAAACTGTTGCAGTACATCACTGGCTCTGGCCCCGACCGCCATGCGGATGCCAATCTCCCGGGTACGTTCCGTGACCGACACCAGCATGATATTCATCACCCCGATGCCGCCGACGACCAGCGAGATCACCGCCACCAGCGTGAGGAACAGCTGAAGAGTACGTGTGGTCTTTTCCGCCGTTTTCAAGAGGCCGTCCATGTTCCAGGTGAAGAAATCCTTCTTCCCGTGGCGCAACGTGAGCAACCGCTCAAGCTGCTGTTCGGCCAGCGCGCTGTCGTAGCCCTCCTTCACGCGCACGGTGATGGAGTTGAGCCATGACTGCCCCATGATCCGCCCGGAAATCGTTGTGTAGGGCAACCAGACGCGCAGGATCTTGCTGCTGCCAAACATCGACTGTTTCTCTTCCGCCACACCAATGACCGTGGCAGGCATGTTGCCGACCAGGATCACTTCACCGACGACACTGGCTTTATTAGGGAAGAGTTGCCTGCGCGAGTTCGCGTCCAGCACCACCACCTGCGCCCTGCCCGCCAGTTGTTCGGCATTAAAGGTCGCCCCTTCGCTGAAGGTCATGCCGTAGACGTTGAAGTAGTCCCCGCTGACGCCGTTGGCGCTGGCGGCAACATCAACATTCCCTACCCGCAGACGCAGGTTTTGCGAAACGGCTGGCGTGGCGGAGTTTACCCACGGCTGCTTCTGAATCGCTGCCAGATCGTCATACTTTAGCGCCTGCTGATACTGCGGTTCGTCGTCGCCAAAGTCCTTGCCGGGATAGACATCAATGGTATTGGTACCGATGGCGCGAATATCGGCCAGCACCAGCTGCTTGGCGGCGTCGCCCACCACCACAATCGAGACCACCGAGGCGATACCGATGATAATCCCGAGCATGGTCAGCAGGGTGCGCATTTTGTTGGCCGCCATCGCCAGCCAGGCCATGTTCAGCGCTTCACGAAAGCCGCTGGAAAATTGTCCCCAGCCGGTTGAGGCTGGCAGCGCTTCTTTCGGGGCTGCCGCTCTGGACGCACGCGGCGGCGGGTTGCTGACCAGCTCGCCGTCGTGGATCTCAATAATGCGTTCCGCCTGCGCCGCCACCTGCGGATCGTGGGTAACGATGATCACCGTGTGCCCCTGATCGCGAAGCTGGTGGAGGATCGCCATCACCTCTTCACCGGAATGGCTGTCGAGCGCCCCGGTGGGTTCATCCGCGAGGATCACCTGCCCGCCATTCATCAGCGCGCGGGCAATACTCACGCGCTGCTGCTGGCCACCGGACAGCTGCGACGGCTGGTACTCCACGCGTTCAGCCAGCCCGAGACGCGTTAACAGCGTCTTCGCACGCTCAAGACGTTTCTTCCGCTCCACGCCTGCATAGACGGCGGGCACTTCGACGTTTTGCGCCGCGTTCAGGTGTGAGAGCAGGTGGTAACGCTGGAAGATAAAACCAAAATGTTCCCGGCGCAGCTTCGCCAGCGCGTCGCCGTCGAGCGTGGAGACATCCGTCCCGGCCACGCGATAGGTCCCGCTGGTGGGTTTATCCAGGCAGCCGAGAATGTTCATCAGCGTCGATTTACCGGAGCCTGACGCGCCGACAATCGCCACCATCTCGCCCGCTTCCACGCGCAGGGAGATACCTTTCAGCACCTCCACCGGACCGTCGCCCGACGGATAGCTGCGACGGATATCCTTCAGCTCAAGCAGCGCGGTCATTTCGCGGCTCCGGGCAGGCTTTCACTGACAACCACCTCCTCACCCTCTTCCAGCCCTTTCACCACCACCACATCGGTATCATTACGCGCGCCAATCACCACTTCGCGATCGCGCGTCTCGCCGTTGCGCAGCACTTTCACTTTATAGCGATTGTCCCCGGCGGATTCGCCCAGCGCGGAGAGCGGAATGGTCAGCACGTTCTTCACGCCGGTCAGCTGGATATGCACCTGGGCAGTCATATCCAGACGCAGCACGCCCTGTGGGTTTGGCACCTCAAAACGGGCGTAGTAAAAGATAGCGTCGTTAACCTTTTCCGGCGTCGGCAGAATGTCTTTCAGCACGCCTTCATAGCGCGTCTGCGGGTCGCCAAGCACGGTAAACCAGGCATTCTGCCCAGGTTTTAGATGGATCACATCCGCCTCGGAAACCTGCGCTTTGACCAGCATAGTGCTCATATCCGCCAGCGTCAGAATATTAGGCGCCTGCTGGGCGGCAATTACCGTCTGCCCCTGCAGCGTGGTGATCTGGGTGACTTCACCGGCCATCGGCGCAACGATTTGCGTGTAGTCGAGGTTGGTTTTCGCCGTGTCCAGCGAGGCCTGATTGCGTTTGATTTGTGCGTCGATGGTGCCAATCTGCGCCTGCTTGACCGCCAGCTCCGTCGTGGCAGTATCTAAATCCTGCTTCGAGATAGCCTGGGTTTTTGCCAGCGCCTGCTGACGGGTCAGCGTGACCTGGGCCAGATTACGTTCAGCCAGCGCCTGAGCACGCTGGGCGCGCAGCTCCATCAGCGTGGCTTCCACCTCGCGGATCTGGTTCTCGGCCTGTTCAGGATCGATAACACCCAGCAGCTGGCCTTTTTTTACCTTATCACCGATCTCTACCGACAGCGTTTTCAGCTGGCCGCTGACCTGAGCGCCGACGTCAACCTTGCGCAATGCATCAAGCTTGCCCGTCGCCAGGACGTTTTGCTGCAGTTCGCCGGGGCGAACGATCAGTGTCCGGTACTGCGGCACCGGTGCGTTAAGCACCTGCCATAACCAGAATCCACCGACTAAAATCACGACCGCCAGCAGCAGAAATAGCGTTCTGCGTTTTCCCTTGAGGTTCATAAATATTCCAAATAAATGTTCTGGCAATAATAAATGTTGATTCTATCTAAACGACTCCTTAACGAAACCCCTGTTCTCCGAAATCGTCCTGATTTGTTGACGAGATGTTGATATTCCTCTTGTTGAAATAGCGATATTCCAAAAGATTCAGGATTTATCATGTCTTCCATCGTCGATACGCCTTATTCCACCCTTACACAGCCTACCTCCGGCTGGCAGCTTTTCAAAAACCTAGCTTTGGGTAAGCTTACCCCAGGACTGGCATGGCAGAATCCGGCTTATCGGCGCAAGTTCGTGTTACGGTCGCTTGCGGCTCCCGTCACCACCTCTCGCCTGTTGACGCGCCTGGCAAAGCAGCCGTGTCTGATGCAGTTATTACAAGCTCAGCCGGGGCTGCCCTGCCGGATGCATCGCCCGTGGCTGACGGTGAATATGGAACGTCAGCACGCGCTGGAGTCTCTTAACTGGCACTATCAGACCATGATCCGCCAGCTTCCGGCGACGCTGCTGCAGGGCTATCTTTCGAAGCAGGGTGCCACGCTGCTGACCTTAACCGGTAAAGATGAACAGCACTTTACCGTTCGCCTGTGTGCTGATGCGTTTATGGATAAAGAGGGAGAAGCCACCCTCGTCTTCTGTGACGATCAAAATACAGTCCTGGCGGAGATGACCTTCACGCTCTGCCCGTTTGCCGGACAATCGACGCTGTTCATTGGCGGTTTGCAAGGCGCAAAAGCGCATGTTCCCCATGAGCGGATCCAGAAAGCGACGAAGGCCTGTCATGGGCTGTTCCCGAAACGTCTGCTGGTTGAAACCGCCATGACGCTCGGCGCCGCTTTCCCGGTCGAACAGATTGTTGCCGTCAGTAACGACACCCATATTTATCGCAGCTGGCGCTACCGCAAGAAAAAAGAGGGAAAACTGCTGGCTGATTATGACAGCTTCTGGCTCTCCCTCGGCGGTGAAAAGCAGGAAAGCGGTAACTTTATGCTGCCGCTTGTCATGCCGCGTAAACCGATGGAAGAGATCGCGAGCAAAAAACGTTCCGAATATCGCCGTCGCTACGAACTGCTGGACAGCCTGATTCAGCAGGTGAATCAGGCGACCCGGGGTTAATCCGCCCTCCCGCGTGCCAGCCACAGCACGCGGGAGAACATCTTCCTCAGCAGAGTGGGCACCGCCTCCACGCCCCGCCTTCCCGCTTCTGTCGCCACTTCAATGGCCAGATCCGGTTTTGACGAACGGTGTATCGCTTTGGCGATCACGCGGCGCATGTTCATCGGAACATCGACCGGCACCATCGCAATGCGGTGGAACACATCGTCAAACCCCTGACGATACATAAAGTGCTCCATGTCCATCGCGGGGAGCATGGTTAAATGGTCGCGCTCTTCTTCCCGTTCATTATTCAGCAGGCTACGCACGGTCGAGGCATACTTTTTACCCGCCTCGTCACCGTCCACCAGCACATGCCATTCAATACCCATCCGGCGGGCAAATTTTATCAGCGGTTTTAATCCCGACTGGGCAAATTCGATCACCTTAATGCCTTCCGCATCAAAATGGTGCCCACACTGACGCGCCAGTTCGTTGATGACCCAGGTCTCCGTTTCCCCTTCCACCAGCAGCCAACAGCGGGCAAAAAGTGACGACGCACGATTAAAACGAATATGAAACGCGATGCGCCGCCCGTCTTCGGCATTTAAACCGCCAGGCCCGAGACGGTACGCGGAGACCCGCGAAGACTCGCGCACCAGACGGCAGATATGCTCAACCGGCGTCATGGATAATAGCTCACCAGAATTGGTGGTCGTAATCCGCTGGAGCGGCAGCAAATTCAGCAGATGCCACGCCACCGAGAGCATGATGGGGTGAAGCCGCGTTTCAGGATCTTCCACCAGCAGCAACGGGCGGGCATCCCGGTCAAGACGCACGGTGCCTTTAGCCTGCAAAAGTGTTGAAAACAGCCCCAGCAGAATCACCCGATGGGTACGACCGCCGGGCCGGTCGATCATCCGGTTGATGATGTCGAGATAGCGCCAGCTGCGTTGTTCATCATGAGAGCGACGGCGCATCAGCCGGTGGCGCGACTCCGATGTCCCCTGCTCGGAAAAATAGTGCTCCAGCAGTTGTACCATCGCGGACAACCCCTGGCGAATCTGACCATCGGTCAGGTTTTGCGGACGCGACACCAGCTCACGCGCCAGAAAATCCAGCTCGCGGGCGGTGACTTCCACCTCCGGCATATTCGGTACCGTGCCGTTACGGATACGCCGCATAAAGCGCGCATCACGCAACCGCAATACCGGCGTCAGGCGGGTCAGGTGGCGAGCCAAATCGTCGATGTTGTCCAGTGGGATCGGGTTGGCTTTTTCATCAAGAAACTCGCGCAGGGTCAGGACCCCTTCGTTTTCCGCCATCTCGCCTTCCAGGCGATAGAAAATCCGGTGGAAATCATCGTCACAGGGCACCCAACAGGGTGACAGCGGTCGGAAGCGACGCACGCGGTGACGGCCTGGCTCGGATTCACGGAACGTCAGGATAATATGCAGGTGCTTCTCGCGTCCAGTCACGTCCCCGGGTGGGAACCAGAAATCGTCGTGGACAAAGTGATACAGATCGTCTTCGGGGGATAGCAGTAACGTCAGCGCATCGAGCAGGCTGGACTTACCCCACGCGTTCTCGCCGATCAGGACGTTGTTCTGCTCAAGCTGCAGCGACAGGCGGTTAATACCGCGAAACCCGACAATTTCCACACGTTCGAGAAGCATAAATCCCCCGCGAAATGAACACTTTTTCCTTTAAGTTATCAGCAGTATAGCGGGAGGAATCTTGTCACGACAGTATAACATTCACCCTGACAAGAATTGGTCTATGCTCTATTTAACGCTCATTTGAACAAGGAATGACATCACATTGCCTTAAATCAAATTTATCGAATTTATTTAAGTGGCGAAGGGATGTTGTTGGTTTCTAAAATACGGGCTCTTTGAGTCGTCATCCCTTTATGGCGATATATCCCGCCCGCGGGAAAGCGCGCGGAAATTATTTGAGGTGGTTATGTTTAGAAAATTGGCTGCAGAATGTTTTGGTACATTCTGGCTGGTATTTGGTGGCTGCGGTAGCGCCGTTCTGGCAGCAGCGTTCCCGGAATTAGGCATTGGTTTTGTCGGCGTCGCGCTGGCGTTTGGCTTAACCGTATTAACCATGGCCTTCGCCGTGGGGCATATTTCCGGTGGTCATTTTAACCCGGCTGTGACGTTAGGTTTATGGGCGGGCGGTCGTTTTCCTGCTAAAGACGTCATTGGCTACATCGTGGCGCAGGTGGTGGGCGGTATTATTGCGGCTGGCGTTCTGTACGTTATTGCCAGCGGTAAGGCCGGCTTTGACGCGGCCGCCAGCGGCTTCGCCTCAAACGGCTTTGGCGAACACTCGCCGGGCGGTTACTCCATGCTGTCTGCCATCGTGATTGAAATTGTGCTGACCGCGGGCTTCCTGCTGGTGATCCACGGCGCCACCGACAAACACGCGCCTGCTGGCTTTGCCCCTATTGCTATTGGTCTGGCGCTGACGCTTATCCACCTGATTTCAATTCCGGTCACCAACACCTCCGTTAACCCGGCACGCAGTACCGCCGTCGCCATCTTCCAGGGCGGCTGGGCGCTTGAGCAGCTGTGGCTGTTCTGGGTGATGCCAATTATCGGCGGTATTCTGGGCGGCGTGCTGTATCGCACCCTGCTGGAAAAACGCGATTAATCTTTCCCTCCCTCTCCCCGTGGGAGAGGGCCGGGGTGAGGGCAACAGGCCGCACATACAAGCCGGGTAAGGCGTAGCCGCCACCCGGCTTTCTTTTGCCGCTTTACTGAATAGCCTTTATTGGGTAGTGTCTCTGGCGCTCAACAGACACTCAAAAGGACCGGCTGTTCATGTTTTCAGGACTCCTCATTATTCTGCTGCCCCTGATTGCGGGCTACCTTATTACGCTGCGTCAGGAATCCGCATTACGGCTTATCAACCGTTTTCTCAGCGGGATTGTTTATCTCATTCTTTTCTTTATGGGGATCAGCCTGGCCTTCCTGGATAACCTGTCCGCGAATTTACTCTCCATTTTGCATTATTCAGCCGTCACGGTTACGGTTATTTTGCTGTGCAATATTGCCGCACTGCTGTGGCTGGAACGCACCATTCCCTGGAAAAACCATCACCACCAGGAAAAGCTGCCCTCCCGTATTGCGATGGCACTTGAGTCATTAAAACTCTGCGGCGTCGTGGTGCTCGGTTTTCTTCTGGGTCTCACCGGATGGGCATTTTTACAGCACGCGACAGCAGCCAGTGAATATACCCTGATCTTCCTGCTGTTCCTGATTGGTATCCAGCTGCGAAATAACGGCATGACCCTGAAACAGATTGTCCTCAACCGTCGGGGAATGATTATTGCCGTAATGGTTGTCGCCAGCTCAATGGTGGCGGGTGTGATTAATGCTTTTATTCTCGATCTGCCGCTGAAAACCGGCCTGGCAATGGCCTCCGGATTTGGCTGGTACTCCCTTTCCGGTATTCTGCTGACTGAATCATTCGGTCCGGTGATCGGCAGCGCCGCCTTCTTTAACGATCTAGCGCGTGAGCTGATTGCCATTATGCTGATCCCGGGGCTGGTTCGCCGCAGTCGCTCTACCGCACTGGGTCTGTGCGGCGCGACCTCGATGGACTTTACCCTGCCGGTACTTCAGCGCTCAGGCGGGCTGGAAATGGTGCCCGCGGCCATCGTGCACGGCTTTATTTTGAGTTTACTGGTTCCCATTCTGATGGCGTTCTTCTCTGCCTGATACTTCTTTGGCGGTAGGGTGCCTGCCGCCAAAATTGCGCTAAATCAATCTCCCTCTATTTTGTAGCAGAAAGCGCTTTTCACCGTTCTGGCACAGGCATAATCTTAAACATGTATATCAAATATAACTTTAACAGGTGTGATTATGTTTTGTGTGCAATGTGAACAAACCATCCGTACCCCGGCAGGCAATGGCTGCTCTTACGCGCAGGGTATGTGCGGCAAAACCGCAGAAACATCAGACCTGCAGGACCTGCTGATTGCTGCCCTGCAAGGCCTTTCCGCATGGGCATTCAAAGCCCGCGAATACGGCATCGTCGACCAATACGTCGACAGCTTCGCGCCGCGCGCATTCTTCTCTACGCTGACCAACGTTAACTTTGATTCCCCTCGCATCGTCGGCTATGCCCGTGAAGCTATCGCCCTGCGTGAAGCGCTGAAAGCGCAGTGCCTGAACGCTGATGCTAACGCTCGCGTGGACAACCCGATGTCAGAACTCCAGCTGGCGAGTGATGACCTGGGCGACCTCCAGCGTCAGGCGGCAGACTTTACCCCGAATAAAGACAAAGCGGCGATTGGCGAGAACATTCTCGGCCTGCGCCTGCTGTGCCTGTACGGTCTGAAAGGCGCAGCGGCGTATATGGAGCACGCGCACGTTCTCGGTCAGTACGACAACGATATCTACGCGCAGTACCACAAAATCATGGCGTGGCTGGGTACCTGGCCTGCCGATATGAACGCCCTGCTTGAGTGCTCAATGGAAATCGGCCAGATGAACTTCCGCGTGATGAGCATTCTGGATGCCGGTGAAACCAGTACCTACGGCCACCCGACGCCAACGCAGGTCAACGTGAAGGCGACCGAGGGCAAATGTATCCTGATCTCCGGTCATGACCTGAAAGATCTCTACAACCTGCTGAAGCAGACTGAAGGCACTGGCGTCAACGTTTATACTCACGGCGAAATGCTGCCTGCGCACGGCTACCCGGAGCTGCGTAAATTCAAACATCTGATCGGTAACTACGGCAGCGGCTGGCAGAACCAGCAGGTGGAGTTCGCCCGCTTCCCTGGCCCTATCGTGATGACCTCTAACTGCATCATCGACCCTACCGTGGGCGCGTATGACGACCGCATCTGGACCCGCAGCATCGTCGGCTGGCCGGGCGTGAGCCACCTCGAAGGCGACGATTTCGGTCCGGTTATTGCCCAGGCGCAGCAAATGGCGGGCTTCCCATACAGCGAAATTCCGCATCTGATCACCGTCGGCTTTGGCCGTGAAACCCTGCTCGGCGCCGCAGATTCGCTGATCGATCTCGTCAGCCGTGAAAAGCTTCGCCACATCTTCCTCGTCGGCGGCTGCGACGGCGCGCGCGGTGAGCGTAACTACTTCACCGATTTCGCCACCAGCGTACCGGACGATTGCCTGATCCTGACCCTGGCCTGCGGTAAATACCGTTTCAACAAGCTGGACTTCGGCAATATCGAAGGTCTGCCGCGCCTGATCGATGCGGGCCAGTGTAACGATGCTTACTCGGCCATTATTCTGGCGGTTACCCTGGCGGAGAAACTGGGCTGTGGCGTGAACGACCTGCCGCTGTCGCTGGTGCTTTCGTGGTTTGAGCAGAAAGCGATCGTCATCCTGCTGACCCTGCTCTCTCTGGGCGTGACCAACATCGTGACCGGCCCGACCGCACCAGGCTTCCTGACGCCGGACCTGCTGGCCGTGCTGAACGAAAAATTCGGCCTGCGCTCCGTCACCAACGTTGAAGATGATATGAAGCAGCTGCTGAGCGCGTAAGGAGTTATTCATGACCATGCCAACCTCACAATGTCCGTGGCGGATGCAGGTTCATCACATCCACCAGGAGACGCCGGATGTGTGGACGCTCTCACTGATTTGCCACGATTACTATCCGTACCGTGCCGGTCAGTATGCGCTGGTCAGTGTCCGCCATTCGGCGGACACCCTGCGTGCCTACACGATCTCCTCAACGCCGGGCGTGAGCGAATACATCACGCTTACCATTCGCCGTATTGATGACGGTGCCGGCTCGCAGTGGCTGACCCGTGACGTTAAGCGCGGAGACTATATCTGGCTGTCAGACGCCCAGGGCGATTTCACCTGTGACGACAAGGCGGAAGATAAATTCCTGCTGCTGGCGGCGGGCTGTGGCGTCACGCCGATTATGTCCATGCGCCGCTGGCTGGCGAAAAACCGTCCGCAGGCCGACGTGCAGGTGATCTTTAGCGTTCGCTCTCCGGAAGATGTTATTTTTGCCGAGGAGTGGCGTAATTATCCGGTAACACTGGTGGCAGAACACAATGCGGTCCACGGTTTTGTGCCCGGTCGTCTGAGCCGCGAGCTGCTGCAAAGCGTGCCGGATATTGCGCACCGTACCGTGATGACCTGCGGCCCGGCGCCTTACATGGATATCGTCGAGAAAGAAGTGAAGGCGCTTGGCGTGACCCGCTTCTTCAAGGAGCAATTCTTCACGCCGGTAGCGGAGGCGGCAACCAGCGGGATTCAGTTTACTAAGCTACAGCCTGCGCAGACCTTCTTTGGCCGCGTGGGAACGACTTTGCTGGAGGCACTCGAAAGCAATAAGGTGCCGGTAGTGGCCGCCTGTCGTGCGGGCGTATGCGGTTGCTGTAAGACGAAAGTGGTTTCAGGTGAGTACACTGTCACCAGCACCATGACGCTGTCCGACGCGGAAATTGCCGAAGGTTACGTGCTGGCGTGCTCATGCCATCCGCAGGGGGATCTGGTCCTCGCATAATCTTACGCGGTGCCCCTGTTTTTGCCGGGTGGCACTGCGTTTACCCGGCCTACCTTGTAGGGGCTGGACGTCGTAGGCCCGGTAAGCGCTAGCGCCACCGGGCTTTTTTGTCGGGCGGCACATTGTTTACCCGATCGACAACAGCCTCAACGCCACGCCGGTGCTTTCCCCAGCGCAAACCGCCCAGCCCCTAAAAATGCCACCGCCAGCGAGCCAATAAAGAAGTACACCAGGCTTTCAATCGCCCATGCCCCAACCTTATCGAGGGCGAACGTTTCACCCATTCCTACCATAAGCCATGCCACAATCATCGTAAACGCCAGCATCAGCGCGGCCGGTCGCGTAAAGAGGCCGACAATAATCAACATCGGTGCCACCACTTCGCCAATCAACACGCCATAGGCGATAAACCCCGGCAACCCTTTTTCCACCAGCATGCCGCTGATAAAGCCCACGCCGCCGAATAACTTGTGCAAACCGTGAAAGAGCATCAACCCACCGACGGCAAGTCGTAACAAGAGTTTGCCAAGATCGTCGCACGATAGCTTTTCATTAACAGCAATTAACAATGATTTAACCATTTGAAATGATTCCTGTTTTCACCTGAGTCAGCACCAGATTATGCCGAATTATCGCGCAAGGAAACCCTGTTAATTGAGGGGTGTTGAGCAGGCAATACAGCGACTTTCTTCCTAAGCTTGTAAGCGATATCACAAAAAGGAGAAGGACACCCATGAAACAAACTGTGGCTGCATATATAGCGAAAACCCTGGAACAGGCTGGCGTGAAACGTATCTGGGGCGTAACCGGCGATTCCCTGAACGGACTGAGCGACAGCCTTAACAAAATGAAAACCATTGAATGGATGCCGACCCGCCATGAAGAGGTCGCTGCATTTGCCGCGGGAGCCGAAGCGCAGCTCACCGGTGAACTGGCCGTGTGTGCAGGCTCGTGCGGGCCAGGTAACCTGCATCTGATCAACGGTCTGTTTGACTGCCACCGTAACCACGTGCCGGTGCTGGCGATTGCCGCCCATATCCCCTCTTCCGAAATCGGTAGCGGCTATTTTCAGGAGACGCATCCGCAGGAGCTGTTCCGTGAATGCAGCCACTATTGCGAACTGGTTTCATCCCCCGAGCAGATCCCGCAGGTTCTGGCAATCGCCATGCGCAAGGCGGTGCTGAACCGCGGCGTGTCGGTGGTCGTTATCCCGGGTGATGTGGCCCTTAAGGCCGCACCAGAAGGGGCCAGCACCCACTGGTATCACGCCCCGCAGCCTGTGGTGACGCCTGCGGAAGAAGAGCTGAAAAAGCTGGCGCAGCTGCTGCGTTACTCCAGCAATATTGCCCTGATGTGCGGTAGCGGCTGCGCGGGCGCGCACAAGGAGCTACTTGAATTCGCGGGTAAGCTAAAATCCCCCATTGTTCACGCCCTGCGCGGCAAAGAGCACGTCGAGTACGACAACCCCTACGATGTGGGAATGACCGGGCTGATCGGTTTCTCCAGCGGGTTCCACACCATGATGAACGCCGACACGCTGATTTTACTCGGTACCCAGTTCCCTTACCGCGCGTTTTACCCGACGGATGCCAAAATCATTCAGATCGATATCAATCCGGCCAGCATCGGCGCGCACAGCAAGGTATATATGGCGCTGGTGGGCGATATCAAATCCACCCTGGCCGCCCTGCTGCCGCTGCTCGAGGAGAAAACGGATCGCGCGTTTCTTGATAAAGCCCTCAGTGACTACCGCGATGCCCGTAAGGGGCTGGACGATCTCGCCAAACCGAGCGACAAAGCCATCCACCCGCAGTACCTGGCACAGCAGATCAGTCATTTCGCTGACGACGACGCCATTTTTACCTGCGACGTCGGCACGCCAACCGTCTGGGCAGCACGCTACCTGAAGATGAACGGCAAACGCCGCCTGCTGGGTTCGTTCAACCACGGCTCGATGGCCAACGCCATGCCGCAGGCGCTGGGCGCAAAAGCGACGGCACCGGAACGTCAGGTGGTGGCCATGTGCGGCGACGGCGGGTTTAGCATGCTCATGGGTGATTTTCTCTCCGTGGTACAGATGAAGCTGCCGCTCAAAATCGTGGTCTTCAACAACAGCGTACTGGGCTTTGTGGCGATGGAGATGAAGGCCGGTGGTTATCTGACGGACGGTACCGAACTGCATGACACCAACTTCGCGCGCATTGCCGAGGCGTGCGGCATCACCGGTATTCGCGTGGAAAAAGCGTCTGACTTGGATGAAGCCCTGCAGCGCGCCTTCTCTATCGACGGTCCGGTGCTGGTGGATGTGGTAGTCGCCAAAGAAGAGCTGGCTATTCCACCGCAAATCAAGCTGGAACAGGCGAAAGGTTTTAGCCTCTATATGCTGCGCGCCATCATCAGCGGCCGCGGTGATGAAGTGATCGAACTGGCAAAAACCAACTGGCTCAGGTAAAACATTTCACGTGACCTCTTAAAATAAAGGGATGTGAAATGATTGATTTGCGTAGTGATACCGTTACCCGCCCGAGCCGTGCCATGCTCGAAGAGATGATGGCCGCCCCGGTCGGGGACGACGTCTACGGCGATGACCCGACGGTCAACGCGTTACAGCGCTATGCGGCAGAGCTGAGTGGCAAGGAGGCCGCGCTGTTCCTGCCGACCGGCACGCAGGCGAACCTCGTGGCGCTGCTCAGCCACTGCGAGCGCGGCGAAGAGTATATTGTCGGCCAGGGCGCGCATAACTATCTCTACGAAGCCGGCGGTGCGGCGGTGCTCGGCAGCATCCAGCCGCAGCCGATTGACGCCGCGCCGGACGGTACACTCCCGCTCGATAAGGTCGCGGCAAAAATCAAAGCCGACGATATTCATTTCGCCCGCACGAAACTGCTCAGTCTGGAAAATACCCACAACGGTAAAGTGCTGCCGCGCGAGTACCTGAAAGCGGCATGGGACTTCACCCGCGAGCGCAAGCTCGGCCTGCACGTTGACGGTGCGCGCATTTTTAACGCCGTAGTGGCGTACGGCTGCGAGCTGAAAGAGATTACGCAATATTGCGACTCGTTCACCATTTGCCTCTCCAAAGGGCTGGGTACGCCGGTGGGTTCCCTGCTGGTCGGCAATGCGGATTACATCAAGCGCGCCAACCGCTGGCGTAAGATGACCGGCGGCGGCATGCGCCAGGCCGGTATTCTGGCGGCAGCGGGTCTGTATGCTCTCAAAAATAACGTGGCGCGCCTGAAAGACGATCACGATAACGCCGCATGGATGGCCACACAGCTGCGCGAGATCGGTGCGGACGTGATGCGCCACGACACCAACATGCTGTTCATTCGCGTGGGCGATGAGCATGCCGCTGCGCTGGGCGAATTTATGAAAGCGCGCGGCGTGCTGATCAACGCCTCTCCGATGGTGCGTCTGGTCATGCACCTCGACGTGAACCGCGAACAGCTGGCAGAGGTGGTGAAACACTGGCAGGCGTTTTTACAGCGCTAAGGAGCCTCACGTGCCGCAACGCATTCTGGTGCTTGGCGCCAGCGGGTATATCGGTCAGCATCTCACCACGGCGTTGAGCCAGCGGGGACATCAGGTGCTGGCAGCGGCACGCAACACCGAGCGCCTGCAAAAGCTGGCGTTGCCGGGCGTCACCTGCCACAACGTTGACCTCAACTGGCCGAAGGCGCTTCCCGCGCTGCTGGAAGGGGTCGACACGCTTTACTACCTGGTCCACAGCATGGGCGAAGGCGGCGATTTTATCGCCCACGAGCGACAGGTGGCGTTGAACGTTCGCGATGCCCTGCTGCAAACGCCGGTGAAGCAGGTGATTTTTTTAAGTTCGCTCCAGGCGCCTGAGAGCGAGCAGTCCGATCACCTGCGCGCGCGCCAGCTGACGGCGGACACCCTCCGCGGGGCGAATATCCCCGTCACCGAACTGCGCGCAGGGATCATCGTCGGCGCGGGCTCAGCCGCTTTTGAAGTGATGCGCGATATGGTCTACAACCTGCCGGTACTGACGCCGCCGCGCTGGGTCCGCTCGCGCACCACGCCGATTGCGCTGGAGAACTTGCTCCACTATCTGGTGGCATTGCTCGATCACCCGGCGGAGCAACACCGGGTGCTTGAAGCAGCAGGCCCTGAAGTGCTGAGCTATCAGCAGCAGTTCGAACATTTCATGCGCGTCAGCGGACGCCGCCGCTGGCTGATCCCCATCCCCTTCCCGACCCGCTGGATCTCAGTCTGGTTTTTAAATGTGATCACCTCCGTGCCGCCGACCACCGCCAAAGCGCTGATTCAGGGGCTGAAACACGATCTGCTGGCGGACGATCGCGAGCTGCGCGCCTTAATCCCTCAGGATCTGATCCGGTTTGACGACGCGGTACGCAATACGCTGAAAGAAGAAGAGCAGCTGGTGAACTCCAGCGACTGGGGTTATGACGCGCAGGCCTTTGCCCGCTGGCGGCCGGAGTACGGTTATTACCCGAAACAGGCGGGCTGCACGGTAAAAACCTCTGCCAGCCTTGAGGCGCTGTGGGAAGTGGTGAACCAAATTGGCGGCAAAGAACGTTATTTCTTCGGCAATCTCCTCTGGCAAACGCGGGGGACAATGGATCTGCTGGTGGGGCACAGGCTGGCTAAAGGTCGCCCGGCGCGCCCGTATCTTGAGGTGGGCGACGCGGTGGACAGCTGGAAAGTGATCATCGTCGAGCCGGAAAAGCAGCTGGCGTTGTTGTTCGGTATGAAAGCGCCGGGGCTGGGGCGACTCTGCTTCACCCTCAAGGATAAAGGCGATCGCCGGGAACTGGACGTCCGCGCCTGGTGGCACCCGCACGGGATGCCGGGCCTTTTTTACTGGCTGTTCATGATCCCCGCCCATCTTTTTATCTTCCGGGGAATGGCGAAACGAATTGCGCAACTGGCAGAACAAAAAACGAAAATAACTCATTAAAACGCTTTTTCTTTCACCTTTCCCATTGCATAGCGCCGTAATTCACGAAAGAATGCGCACGAAATTCTTTTTCAACACAGTGGATTGATATGAAGGTACTGGTTACCGGGGCGACCAGCGGCTTAGGCCGAAATGCGGTCGAATTTCTGCGCAACAAGGGCATTAGCGTCAGGGCTACCGGTCGCAACGAGGCGATGGGAAAACTGCTGCAAAAAATGGGCGCAGAGTTCGTCCATGCCGACCTGACGGAGCTGGTCTCCTCGCAGGCGAAGGTGATGCTCGCCGGAATCGATACGCTGTGGCACTGCTCCAGTTTTACCTCTCCGTGGGGGACCCAGGAAGCCTTCGATCTCGCCAACGTGCGGGCCACCCGCCGTCTGGGTGAATGGGCCGTTGCCTGGGGGGTACGTAACTTTATTCATATCTCCTCCCCGTCGCTCTATTTCGACTATCACCACCATCGCGATGTGCAGGAAGATTTCCGTCCGGCACGCTTTGCCTGTGAATTTGCGCGCAGCAAGGCGGCCAGTGAAGAGGTGATCGACCTGCTGGCGCAGTCGAACCCGCACACCCGTTTTACGGTACTGCGTCCGCAGAGCCTGTTCGGACCGCACGACAAAGTGTTTATTCCGCGCCTGGCGCAGATGATGCATCACTACGGCAGCGTGCTGCTGCCACGCGGTGGCGATGCGCTGGTGGATATGACCTATTACGAAAACGCCGTCCACGCCATGTGGCTGGCCAGCCAGTCGGACTGCGATAAGCTGATCTCTGGTCGCGCCTATAACATCACCAACGGCGAACCCTGTACGCTACGCAGCATTGTGCAGCGGCTGATTGATGAACTGCAGATCGACTGCCGCATCCGTTCTGTCCCCTACCCCATGCTTGACATGATTGCCCGCAGCATGGAGCGATTCGGCAGTAAAGCGGCCAAAGAACCTGCGCTGACGCATTACGGTGTCTCTAAACTCAATTTTGATTTCACGCTGGATATTTCGCGGGCAGAGAACGAACTGGGGTATCGGCCGGTGGTGACGCTGGATGAAGGGATTGTGCGCACGGCGGCGTGGTTACGGGATCACGGCAAACTGCACCGCTAGCCTGTTGCCTGGTGGCGGCTTCGCCTTACCGGGCCTACAACTGCACCGTACCGCTGGAAAGGGTGCAAAAACTAAAACGGCAACCTTTCGGTTGCCGTTTGCTTTTACAGAGCTGTCCAGGCATCAGACCATGCCAGACCAGCGCCCGGTTCATAGTATGCCGGGGCGTTGTTACACCAGCCGCTGTACGGGAACGGTTTGCACTGGAACAGTTTACCGTGGTTGTTCACGATATCACCGGCCTTGTACTTGCTGTTCGCGCTCCACGCCGCGTAATCGCCAGACGTGCCTTCGTCCTGAGACGGTGCTGCTTTGGCTTTCACGTTCAGCAGATAAGAGGTCGTGCTGCTCAACTCACCGTCGCTCACGGTCAGGCTGATTTCAATCTGCTGAGCCGTTGCAGACTCTGGAGCAGTAAAGGTGACAACCGCTTTATCCTGACCGGTTACGGTCTGACCGTCCTGGGAACGCCAGGTGTAGGTCAGCGCGTTGCCGTCTGCATCGGTAGAACCTTCCGCGCTCAGAGAGACATGTGCACCCGCCTCAACGGCGCCGATTGGACCCGCGATATGCGCCACCGGCGCGTGATTCACCACAGCAGGTTCAGCCGGGGTTTCATCCGGAACTGGCGCTGGCGCCGGCGTTTCGTCTTCTGACGGCGTAGGCGTTGGCGTTACCGGGGTTTCATCCGGCGTAACGGAACCGTCGTCGTTAACGATGTTCACGTTAAAGAACTTCTGCACGCACTTGCTGTAATCACCCTCTTTGAACGCGCTGAACGGCGTCTGGTAACCAACGAGCTGGCAAGAGTAGGTTTCGCCGCTTGGCGTATCCGCGCTCCATCCCCAGTCCTGCTCCCAGTAAATCTTCAGCGCGCCAGCACCGCCTTCGTCGAACTGCTTCATGTTCGCGCAGCCCAGCACTTCGTTCGCCGGAACAGGGACCTTCAGGTAGTTCGCGAACTCTTTGTAGTACTTGATACGGTTTTCAGACTGTGCAATTTCAGTTGGACCGCCGCACTCAACGCCACCGTTGATGATCTGGGTGGTCACGCCGAAGCCAGGGACCAGACCGTTGGCTTTATCGTGATCGTTCGGCTGCCATGTACCGTCGATAACCTGCAGCATGCTTGGTTTAGGCGGCTGCGGATAGGCGAAGAAGAAGATCGCACTCGCCAGGTTCAGCCAGGTATCCGCCACCAGCTCAGGTTTGTCGAGCAGCGTACGCACGTCACCGTACATCGCTTCAGAGAACGGGCCGTAGTTGTAGTTGTAGGACAACTGCTTCGCACCGCGACCGAAGTAGCTCAGGAAGTCGCCGTCTTTATCTTTACCGCACGGCCAGGTCTGACCCTGCCAGACGTCCGGGTTACATTCGCCGTTATAGCCGCCCTTCTGGCCTTCGCTCCAGCCCATCTCACGCACGTGAACCAGGGCCTGACGCCATTCTGCTTCCGGACGCCAGCTTTCGTGACCGCCCGTTTCCTGAGCAAAGTGCGCAAACATGGTTGCCAGCTCTTTACGGCAGATAGCGTCACTGTCGCGACCGTCATTGTAGGTCTTACACAGCGCCGGGAATTTACCAACCGCTTTCAGGAAGTTGCTGTAGGTGTACGCCTGCGCGCGCAGCGGGAAGAGATATTCCCAGTCGCTGGCTTTCACGATCCCTTCCACGCGTTTCACGTTCTCCGGGTTCGCCGCACGACCAGGTTCAATCAGTTCAACCTGGGCGTTGTCCAGCGTCTTAATGGTTTCCTTTACGGCATCCATCAGCGGGAAGCTGGTCAGCTCTTTCTCTTTCTTCGCCAGATCGCTGGCGTTCATGGTGTATGGTTCACTGGTGGTCGCTTGCAGCGAGGCAGCCTGCGCCATAAACGGTGCTACGCATGCGCCGGCAACGAGAACACTCAGTAACGTCCTTTTGTTCATTTCACTATTCCTGTTTATTTAAGTTAAATAATAACTATCCAGGCTTATGTATTAATCCGTTAATAAATAAACCGCAGACAGCTGTTTTCTCTTTTCGAAGAACACCCTCAGGAATTCTTCAAAAATAAAAAACTCATTCGTTTGCTGTCGCTTTCAGTTCCTGATATTTTTTCCACACTTTGTGGGCGTATATCATGCGTTGCGGATAATTTTCTTTCTTTAATCCGGCGTTATAGGCGCCGACCGCCTCCCAGTTATAGCCATACACTTTAATCATGCTGGATAAAATCGATGCGCCAACCATAATCGAGGTACAGGGTTCGGTTATTAGCCGATATTCATCTATCCCCCTGCTCTCCAGTGCCGAAAAATGTGAGCTGTTAATTTGCATCAACCCCACGTCACGCGTACCGTCATGGTTTCTGCCGACCGCATACGGATTCATTCCCGACTCCACATTGGCAATGGCGTACAGTAAATAAGGATCGACGTGATAATAATGTGCCGCTTTATCCCAACAGTTTGCCAGCGCGCTTTGGCTGATAATCAATAATAAAAAAATTAACTTTTTCATTTTTACCTGCTGACCGTTTCGTTTATTTCTCCTTAACAACATCCTGTAAAATCATTTTTGATTTACTCCCCCCTTATACGGGGGGAGTCTTTATCAGCTCAGATTATTGGCAATCTGTCGCTGGGCCTTCTTTGACCCATACATCGCTGTTCGCTGGGTTGTCACCACGGGTCCACCATTTGGCACGGTAAACGTTGCCCTGGTAAGTAGTGGTTTCGCCGCCGTTGTACACCAGATCAGAACGCCAGTTCATCTTCACGTTGCTCGCAAGTTCCCATGCGTCCACGCCGAAGCCAGGCTGGTTGCCCTGAGTCCAGTACTTCGCTTTCCACACCAGATGGTCGAAGCTTACGGTATCGCCAGTGTTGTAGATTTTGCTGGAATCCCACGCGGCGTAGTTGCCGGCGTTGGCGTCAACCGGTGCGTCGCAGCTGCCGGTTGCAGTGCCTTCGTCAGATGGCGGAGTCACGTCATCAGCAGGTGGTGTAACTTCGTCAGACGGCGGAGTCACGTCATCAGCTGGCGGCGTCACGTCGGCTGGTTTCGGATTAACCGTTACCTGGACGTTAGACTGCACGCTGGTTTTACCATCGCCTACCACCACACTCAGGGTGTAGGAAGAGGTAGAAGCCACTTCTGGCGCAGTGATGGTCACGTTCGCGGTGTCAGTACCGGTCGCGTGCATATCTGCCGGAACGCTCCAGGTATAGGTCAGGTTATCACCGTCTGGATCCGCAGCCTGCGCATGCACAACATAGGTTTCACCCGCCTGCAGCGTCACCGCTTCCATTGGGTTCACAACCGGTGCCTGGTTAGCCTTCGGCGCCTTGTTAACAACTTGCACGTCAATCGCGTTGCTCAGGCCTTTGGCGTCGGTAACCGTCAGGCGGAACACCATGGTCTGATCGCTGGTCGCAGCCGCGACGTTGAAGGTCGCTTTCGCTTTGGTGCTGTTGGTCAGGGTGACCGATGGGCCAGAAACCTGAGTCCATTTGTAGGTAATCGCATCGCCATCTGGATCGCTGGACGCAGAACCATCGAGCGTAACGGTTGCCGGGCCAGAAACGTTCTGGTCTGCAGAAGAGGCGATTGGCGCATGGTTGGTCACAACAGGATCAACCGGCGTAGAGCCGCCACCCAGCAGGCTTTCGTTCATGGCGTTCAGGATGTCGCCGGTATCGGAGTCAATAGACCATGCGAACAGACCACCCAGGTTTTTCTGAAGCACGTATTTGCCTTTTGCAGCAGTAGAACGCGCGTCTTCGTAGGTGATCAGGTCACCCGTCGTTTTGTTGAACACGTATGGCGCTTCTGCATCCGCGTCGTAGCCGTATTCCCAGCCTGGTTTGCCTTTGTACTCGTTAACGATCTGACGATAGTCAACCACGCCCGGTTCCCAGGTTCCTCTCACCATACCGGTCGCGGTACCGGTGAATGGATTGTTACCGGTGTAGCCGTGTACACCCGTCCAGCCGCGGCCATACATGCCCGCACCGACCACGATCTTGCCAGGCTGTACGCCTTGCTGCAGCAGGGCATCAACCCCGTTTTCCGTGGTGTAGTTGGTGTCTGGTCGCCATGCTGGCGCATGCAGCGCAGCCTGGTGGCCCAGCTCGGTGTTGCTCCAGCCGCCGTAGAAGTCGTAGCTCATCAGGAAGATGTGGTCGAGGTACTGCTGAGCAGTGGTGTAGTCCACGTCTTCAATCTTATCTTTACCCGCACCGATTGCGCTGGTCAGCTCATAGGTACGGCCAGTCTGGGCAGACAGCTCGTTCAGCATCGCGCGCAGATCGTGCATCAGCGCCGTATAGGTCGCTTTATCCTGCTGCGGGTTGCCTTTCGTCTCGGTCACACCGCCGCCGCCCGGGAATTCCCAGTCGATATCCACACCGTCGAAGAATTTCCAGGTCTGCAGGAAATCTTTAACAGAGGAGACAAAGCGTGCGCGGATAGCCGGATCGCCCATGTGGAAGAACGGATCGGACAGGGTCCAGCCACCGATAGATGGCAGTACTTTCAGGTCCGGATGCGCTTTTTTCAGCGCCATCAGCTGACCAAAGTTACCTTTGTACGGGTCGTCCCAGTTGGACACGCCAGCCTGCGGTTTTTGCAGGGCAGCCCACGGGTCGTGGATCGCCACGGTAAAGTCAGGACGTCCCTGGCAGTCGCGCTGCAGCACGCCGTAGCTGTTGCCGCCTTCTACGGTTTTCAGGCCGTCGTTGATGCCGTCACCGCCACAGATTGGAATGAAGCCATACAGAATGTGGTTGAGGTTCGCAGCAGGAATTTTGTCAACCGGGAAGTTACGGTCGTAAACGCCCCACTCAGGGAAGTAGGCCGCAACCACTTTATCGGTATGCTGCGCGAAGGATTTGTTGTTCTCGTGCATTGTCGTGTTCAGCGGCAGCAGGTGGCTACCGTCGGTATCCGCAACGATGATCAGCTTGCTGGCGCTTTTCGTACAGCCGCTGTTGTTACAGACTTCAACCTGCTCCTGATAACGTCCGCCTTTTTTCACTTTGAACGTTGCAGAGCCCGCCGCGCCGCCGGCACCGGTCCACACGGTTTTACCGTCCAACAGCACTTTGGCTGAAGTTGGCGCATCGCCGCTCCAGACGTTCCACTCGACTTTGACATCTACGCCGTCATTATGGACTTTAACCAGACTGTTATAATCCTGAGCGGCCTGATCCACTTCAACCAGGGCAAATTTGTCATTGCCGGAACCAATGGACGGTGCGCCTGGTGCCGCTGCGAATGCGGAGCTGGTTGCCGCCGCAATAAAGAGCGCCAGATATTTAGGCTTCATAAAATTCATTTTTATTTCCTGATAAATTTATTCGTAACGTTAATACCCATGCCTTCCTTGAGAACATGGCGTGTTTCGCGTAATGCGTATTTAACCAACCTGACAACCGAGACAAAAAACGTTTTGCTGCTTTGTATTCCTCCATAAAAAGATACAAGCCCAAATTCCGTGTAGCTTATATCCTTTACGATACACTGAGCGCAAAGAGACGTCCTTCTCTTCCACCGCTGAAAAAATTTATAAAAAAGCTTGACCTGTATATTTAAAATATGAAAGCAAACTGCTGCCCAATAAACACAACTATTCCAGCAAAAGAAAGGTAAGGTCCGAAAGAAATAGTGAGGTTATTTTTATTTGAATTATTTAAAGCAAAATACCCAACGATACCGCTCAGTGCGGCTGCGAGTTCAATCGTGGGCAGAGCCTGCCAGCCGCACCAGGCACCTAATGCCGCCAGCAGCTTGAAATCACCGTATCCCAGACCTTCCCGCCCGGTAGCCAGACGAAACGCCCAGTAAAGCAACCAAAGAGACATATAGCCCGCCACCGCGCCGAGCAGCGCGTCGCGTAGCGGCAGTTGGTGATCGAACGCATGAAGCAACAGTCCCGCCCAGAGCAGCGGCTGGGTCAGGCAATCCGGGAGCAATTGATGCCGCCAGTCAATCATCGTCAGCGGGAGTAAAAAGCCGGCCAGCAGCCACAGAGAAAACAGCGCCTGAACGTCGGGCATACACCACGCCGTCAGGCCAAAAAACAGGGCGGAAACCAGCTCAACCAGAAAGATTCGCAGCGGGATAGCGGTTTTGCACTGGCTGCATCGCCCGCGCAGAAGCAGCCAGCTCACCAGCGGAATATTCTCCCAGGCCGCCAGCGCGTGCTGGCACACCGGGCAGTGCGAGGACGGAAAGAGCAGGTTTCCGCATCCCTCCTCTTCCCTTACCATGGCCGGCACGCGTTCGGCGACGACGCCGAGAAAACTGCCCACCATGCCGCCTAACACCGCGCTCGCGATCGCGAACCCCACCGGGTAGACGTCCCGCATCAGCGCAACGCTGTTCATGCGGTTTTACCCCACGTGAGTTGCACTTCAGCCTTCACGTCGCTGAGATGATCCACCGGCTTAAGGTTCATTTTCTGCAGCCTGACGCCGGAGGTCTGGTTAATTTCCCGCAGCCAGTTCTTTAATTCATAAACGTTCACGCGGCTGACCACGAACGATAACGTTTGTCCATCCTGATGCACATCCGTCAGGGGAAGATGGATCTCCTGGGCGCTATTTTCCACCAGCGCACGCGGGTTATTTGTTTTGGTTACCTGAACCTGCAAATGGTTTTTATCTATTTCACTGCGCATCCAGTTCAGGGTTTCTTTTTGTCTGGCCAGGGTCGAAGCACTATTTTGAATCATATTATCCAGCGGCATAACCCCGGCGTAATAGACCGCGGCCCCCAGCAGGGCGGCGGCACATATTTTTAAAATGACTTTTTCCCTGGCGCTGTAATTCTGGTAACGAGACTTAAGCTGCGCAATTCGCTGTTTCATTTATATTTCCCTGCGATCATGGCGGTATAAGGTGCTGACGTGGACACGGGCTGCAGGGTGAAATCAAATTTCTCACTGGCCTGGTTCACAAACGTCTGTAATGCGGTCTGGTTTTGTGCGCTGACGCTCAGCGTCAACATATTCTGCCGCGCATCGTATTCCAGCAGGTCGATTTCCATTGCCGGAACGGCCTGTCGGGCTTTCTCCAGATCGTCAAACTGAAGAAAGATCCCTTTGCCCTGCTTCTTCATGTTTTGACCAAAGTGGTACTTAATATTGGTCTTGTGACGCATGCTCGGGAAATGGTGTTCGTAGACCTGCTGGATCTCCTGCTGGATCTGATTTTCCTGCTGTACCAGCATCCAGGCCATCGCAATGCGCGGCCCCAGTAGCAGGCTAAGGGAGAGCAGCCCTACGGCGGCCATCGCCACGTTTAACCGTCTGGCGGCTTTGCCATTGCTGGCTTTGGCGCTGAACGCCCCGTGCAGAAGCGTGACGCGGCAGGCCTGCCACTGGGGCTGAATCAGCACCAGCGGATGCTGCCAGGGCAGCACAACATCGACATCCACACCGGCAGGTGCATCACCGTAGCAGCAGACCTCACCCTCTCCGGCTTTCTGCATCAGCAGCGGCAGCAGGTTGGCCTCCATTTCACCCGCGACGTGCGGGGATAACCGCAGCCACCAGGTTTCACCTTCGGCAACCAGCGTGCTGCCGCCCGCCGTCACGGGCAGCAGCCAGGCATCCGGTAGCGCCTGCACCACCGTCAGACCCGCCTCCTGACAGCGGGTTAACCACGCCTGAAGACTGTCGGCATCGATCGCCACCGCGTCGACCTCTGCGCCCTTTTTGCTAAGCACGGTCCAGTGAAGCGAGTCCACGTCACCAATCAGCGTCTCTTCGGCCATCCACGAGAACGCCGTCGCCAGAGAAGCGACCTTTTTCGGCAACGTAAAATGGCGGAAGATCATGCTGCTGGCCGGCAACAGCAGACATACGCGCGTCGCCAGCGGATGATCCGCCAGTGCCTCCAGGCTAGCCACGGTTTCCACCTGCTGAGTGCCGGAGACACACCACATTATTTTCCCGCCCTCGACGCTGTCGGGACGAACAAAAAGTACCTGTTTCATAGCGATCTACTTTTCTTATTCAATCATTCGGTAACGACGCTGCCACGTCACGATCTCACCGGCTTCGTTATTAACCTGAAGCTGGCTTACCACACGAAGCGTTAATTCATCGGTATTGCCGGTGTAGTTAACGCGGAAATACCGGCTATTTATTGAGAGAAGCTCTGCCACCTGCGGAAGGTCATCTTTCAGCTGCGGGAAGGTTTGCTCCAGCGCTTTGCTGAAGGTCTCCATGTTTTCCCAGCCGCTTTCAGGACGCGATTCAATCAGGCGAAGGGCGTCATCTTCAGTTAATTTCTCCGGGAACAGGGCGGCCAGTAAGGCGGCCTGCTCCGGTTTCAGGGTATTCACATCCACCTTGCTGGCGGTGTCCGGTAACGCGCACAGCAGTTTGCTTACCTTCGGATATGCCGCCGCCGGGAACGCAGGCAGCAGTTTGATCTCCGCAATGGTGCGCATCATCTGGTTAGCCGGCTGACGGGCAGGCACGACGCCTGCCCAGGCATCACTCTCGGAGCCTTCTTTGGCCGTCGTCGTGTCGCCATCGAGGTAGTCCACCAGCTGGAGGTAAACTTCTTCCGCCGTGGACTGGCTTAGCCCGCTCTGCGTCAGGATCTGCTCAACAATTCGCTCGTTGCGCGGCTTTTCCGGCACGGCAGTCTGCGCTTGCCCCTGGGCAGGCTTTTCTGCTGCCAGCAGGTTATTAACGTTGAAGCAGTCCTGGGCATCTTCGACCTGGCTTACCACCGTGTAATCTTCCCCCTGCGTTTCCAGCGGCTGCTGCCAGTCCCCTTCCGGTGACAGCGCGTTGCTCTCGCCGCTGGCGTCACTCTGCAGACGGTCTTTGACCACTTTTTCCTGGGCCTGCATCGCCCAGCGCAGCTGCTGCTGGCTGACCTGATAATGCGTTTTCTGCAGGTTGCGGCAGAACTGCTGGCTGATTTTGGCGGCCAGGGCCGACATCATCACCAGCAGGATCAACACCACCAGCAGCGCCACCCCTTTCTGTTTGCGTAAGGCACTCATGGTTTCGCCTCCGGAGCAGGTTGTGGCGCGGGTTGCGGCGCAGTCCTTGCCTCTGGCGCGGCGGCAGGCGCGGCGTCTGACCCGGTGGCCGGTGCCGGTGCAGCCACCGCAGGCAGATCGCCCGGGGTCGTGAAGACCCAGCGCCAGGTATCACCGTTTTCCATCGTCAGCGTCAGCTCAACCCCGTCCGGCAGATGCGCCGGGTCGCTCCAGCTTTTCTGCCAGCCCTGACGGTAAAAACGCCACGCCAGGGATTTCACCTCGCTGACGATCGGCACTTCGTCCGGTTTAACGTCCGCCGGGCTGTCAATGACCGGCCAGACATCGCGGTAAAGACGCCCCTCTTCCAGCCGCCAGCGCACGCGTTCGAGTTGCACCGTACCGCTCACGCCGTTGAGCGTGGTCAGTTCCAGCGCATCATCGACCTGACGGAACAGGTCCGGCTCGTTGCGCGGCGCGCGCGCCTGAAGCTGGTAAAAATCGCGCTCCATCAGGCTCCAGGCGCGCTGAAGCTGATTGAGCTTCGCCGCGCTGGCGTCGGTTGCCGAACTGGTGCGCATCGCGCCGTCCAGAATCTGCCAGGCCAGGGTGCTGATCACCGCAAAAATGGTCAGCGCAATCATGATCTCCAGCAGGGTAAATCCGCGCTGGCGTCGGGCTTTGTTCACTTGATCTCTCCCGGCGGCACAATCTGCAGCGATATCACGGGCTGGCTGTCGTCGCCTTCCGCATAAACGCTGATGGCGTTTGCCCAGCGGTTGTCCGCCGTTTTGATGCGCTGTTTACGCCACGTCCAGCCGCGCCCGCCCATGGTTTCGCTTCCCCGTTCTTCGGCATCGGGAAAGTCGCTTTTAGTCAGTTGCACTTCCGCCAGCTGGTTTTCCGCCACCCAGCTGGCCTGCAGCGTATCGGCAAGGCCGTGGGTGAAACGCACGTTCAGAGACACCGAGTTCATCAGCGCCAGCGCGGCGGTGGAGAAGATGACCAGCGCCACCATGACCTCCAGCAGCGTCATCCCCGTTTGCTTTTTCTTACCGTTAGCCATCGTTTTCTACCGATACGGGCGCCGCGCCTTGCGACACCACGCGGAAATGGTGCTCTTTGTCATAGCTTTGCAGCGTCAGCGTGAAGCGGCTGATTTCGCCGTCCGGCAAAAAAAGCACCTGCGGATCGGACGTCAGCGTTGCGGCCAGGCGCTGCGGCGAGAGCGATACGTGCATCTCCTCCGGGAAATCACCTTTGGTGGTGATACGGCCCGCGGATAACGGTACCCAGCGACGCTCGCCCTCTTTATCTTCGAGCGTCACCAGCTGATAGTTATCCGTGGTGATCACCAGCCCGACGATATTTCCGTCCATCACCGCACGGTCTGAACCATAATCAACGAGGGCTTTTAATTGCTGGCCAAATATATCCGCACCGCTGCGCGAAGGTATTGTTGACACCACCATCATGGCGCAGCTGGCAAATATCACCAGCGCCAGAATAATTTCCAGCAACGTAAAGCCGCGTTGATTTTTCATTATTTCTCTTTCTTATCCAGAGACCAGTTCGTAATATCATCGGCGGTATTGGCTTCACCGTCCGGGCCGGACGAGAAGACGTCAACCGCACCGTGCTCACCCGGGCTTACGAGGAGATAATCATTACCCCATGGGTCCTGCGGCAGACGGCGAATATAGCCATCCGCGCGGTAGCCGTTCGGGATTGGCGCGATTTCCGGCTTGGTCACCAGCGCCTGCAGGCCCTGTTCGGTTGTCGGATAACGGTGGTTATCCAGCTTATACATATCCAGCGAACCTTCGAGCGCGACAATATCGCTGGTCGCCTTTTGGGCATCCGCTTTTTCTTTATTACCCATTAAATTGGGCACCACCATACTCGCCAGTACGCCGAGAATAACAATGACCACCATTAACTCGAGCAATGTGAAGCCCGCCTGGCGAGCCAGGTTTTTACGTTTTAAAGCCATGATTTAACCTACCATATTATTAAGTTGCAGAAGCGGTTGTAATATTGACAGCACGATGAATAAAACAATCGTTGCCATGGATACCACCAGCGCCGGTTCAAATACCGACAGCGTTAACGTAATGCGATGCTGTAATCCCGATTCCTGGTTTTCCGCCGCGCGGTCCATTAAATTACCTAATTCGCCGCTCTCCTCCCCGGAGGCAATCATATACAGCATGGTCGGCGGGAAGAGTCTCGCCTGCTCCAGTGCGGCATACAGCGATGCCCCCTGGCGGACGGTATCCGCCGCCTGCTCCAGCACCTGCCGGGCGTAGAGGTTTTCGATACCGTCCATCGCGATATACATCCCCTCCAGCAGCGGCACGCTACTGGCCTGCAGAATACTCAGGGTGCGGATATATCGGGCGCTGTTGATGGCGCACACCAGTTTTTTTATCGGCGAACCGTTCACCAGCCAGCTGTGCCAGCGAAAGCGGTTTTTGACGTTTCTGACCCAGGCTTTGAAACCGACAATCCCCCCGCCGATGCCGCCCGCGATATAAATCCCGTAAGCCTGCAGGAAATCACTCACTGCAATCAGCGTGCGGGTGGTGATCGGCAGTTGCTGCTTCATGTGGGTGAACTGTTCGATCACCTGCGGCACCACCGCGACCAGCAGAATGCTGATGACCGCAATGGCCACTACCGTCAGGGTAATCGGGTAGACCATCGCCTGCGTCAGCTTGCTTTTCATCTTCTGACGCTGCTCGTTGTATTCGGCCAGCTTTTCCAGCACGTCGCCCAGGTGACCGGTCTTTTCACCGGCCATCACCAGCGTGCAGTAGAGTTTGTCGAAGGTGCGCGGAAACTGGCTGAAGGCGTCAAACAGCGTGTGCCCTTCCACCACCTTCTCGCGAATTTCAACCACCATCGCCGCCAGCTTTTTGTCTTCCGTCTGTTTGGAAATCGCTTTGAGCGCGCTCTCCAGCGGCAGCGCCGCGTTGACCAGCGTGGAAAGCTGGCGGGTAAACATCGACAGCACCGGCGTAGAGAGCTTTGCGCCGGTTTTCGCTTTTCCGGCAGACGCAGCCTCACGGGTTTCGTTGATGCTGACGGGCATCAGCTTTTGCTCGCGCAACATCTGGCGAACCTGCTTTTGCCCCTCAGCCTGCAGCGTGCCGCGCTGGGTTTTCCCCGCTGCATCCGTTGCCGTCCAGGCGTAAAAGGCCATTACGCATCTCCTCCACGCTCGGCGGTAACGCGCATCACCTCTTCGAGAGAGGTCACGCCGCTAATGACCTTCAGCAGGCCGTTCTCACGCAGGCTGTAGGCCTGCTTAAAGAGCTGCGTTTCAATGGACATTTCGTCTTTATCTTCATGAATGGCGCGGCGCATGGTGCTGTCCACCACCAGAAACTCATGAATACCGGCGCGCCCCTGGTAGCCGCTCTGGCGGCAGTGTTCACAGCCCACCGCGCGGTAGATGGCTTTTGGCGGCGTGTCCATAAAGCTGAAAAGCGCTTTCTCATTGGCGTCCAGCGGACTGGTGGTCCGGCAATGCGTACAAAGCCGACGCACCAGACGCTGGGCAATGACACCGAGCAACGATGAACCAATTAAAAAGGATTCCAGCCCCATATCCCGCAGACGGGTGATCGCCCCCGCGGCGCTGTTGGTGTGCAGCGTAGACATGACCAGGTGACCGGTGAGCGACGCCTGCACCGCAATTTGCGCGGTTTCACCGTCACGAATTTCCCCGATCATCACCACATCCGGATCCTGACGCAGAATGGCGCGCAGTCCGCGGGCAAAGGTCATGTCCACGCGCGGGTTAACCTGCGTCTGCCCCACCCCTTCCAGTTCGTATTCAATCGGGTCTTCTACGGTCAGAATGTTGCGTTCGTGACCGTTCAGCGCCGAAAGAATGGCGTACAGGGTGGTACTTTTACCGGAGCCAGTCGGCCCGGTGACCAGGATGATGCCGTGCGGGCGGTCAATCAGCCCTTTCAACTTTTCCAGCTCTTCATCAATCAGGCCAAGCTTGTTGATGTCGGGCTTCAGATTGCTTTTATCGAGCAGACGCATCACCACACGCTCGCCGTACTGCGAAGGAATGGTCGATACACGCACGTCGATTGCCTTACGGCCGATGCGCAGGGAGATACGTCCATCCTGCGGCAAACGCTTCTCGGCGATGTCGAGTTTTGACATCACCTTGATGCGCGACACCAGCAGCGGCGCGAGCTTGCGCGCTGGCTGGAGCACCGGGCGCAGCACGCCGTCGACGCGAAAACGAATGCTCAGCGTGCGCTCAAAGGTTTCGATATGAATATCCGACGCGCCATCTTTGACCGCCTCGCCAAGAATGGCGTTGATCAGGCGGATCACCGGCGAGTTTTCGTCGTTGTCGAGCAAATCCTCGTTGTCCGGGATCTCCTCAGTTAACGCCATCAGATCGATATCCGCGTCCATATCGTCCACCAGCTGCTGAGAGACGCCGCTGCTCTGCTGCCAGATTTTCGCCAGCAGCTCGTCAAAGGCCTCTGGCGTCAGAGTCACCGGGACGAACGTGCGTCCCAGCACCCGGCGCACTTCCAGCAGCGCAAATGCCGGGGTGTCTTCACGGATAAAGACGTCATTGTTGTAAAATAAAACGCCGTTATCTTTTGCATAGCTGCTGCTACACAGGGTTTTACTCAGTTCGTCCACGTTGCCCCTCCGCCTTACTGTTTAAACGGGTTGCGCGTTGCGGCTGCGCTGGTTTTCACCGGCACCGCGTCGGCAGAAGGCGCGGACGGATATGCTGGCATCACCGGGTTATTGCTGTTCGTTACGATGCCCAGCTTTTTCTCCTCCATGCGCTGCTGCTGGCGAGCACGGATCTGGTCATATTTCTCTTTCGACGCCGCACTGTAGTTGTCGTCGTCGCGCAGCACCGTGGTGTGGATGAACACCATCAGGTTACGTTTAGAGGTATCCTCAGAGGTGTAGCGGAACAGCTGGCCCACCAGCGGAATATCGCCCAGCAGCGGCACCTTGGAGACGGTCTCTTTGGTGACGTTTTCCATCAGACCGCCCAACACCACGGTCTGGCCGCTGTGTACCATCACTTCGTTGTTGATGGTACGGGTGTTGAAGGTTGGGCCGAGGCTGGCGTCTTCAGTCGCGTTAGCGTCAACGCTGGAGACTTCCTGTTCAATCTTCAGATGAATCATGTCGCCGTCGTTAATCTGCGGCACGATTTTCAGCTTGGTCCCCACCGTCTTACGCTCAACGGAGTTAAAGACGTTGTCGCCACTGGTCGTTTGCGAACCGGACAGTACCGGCACATCCTGACCGACGTTGAACGACGCTTCTTTGTTATCCAGCGTCACCACGCTTGGCGTAGAAAGAATGTCGTTCTTGGACCCGGTGGAGAGCGCAGTCATCAGCGCACCAAAATCACCGTTAAAGAAGCCGGTTGCCAGACCGGTATACGACAACCCTTTCATCGTGCCATTTTTGACCTGCCCGATTGGCAGGCCGGTGGATCCGAACTGGACGCCGCCGTGCTTGCTGGTCCACTGCACGCCCAGATCCATGCCGTTACCGTCCTGTACTTCCGCAATGATGGCTTCCACCAGCACCTGCGGACGGCGGATATCGAGCTTATCGATCACCTTCTCCAGGGAGTTCATCACGTTAGGCTGCGCGGTGATCACCAGAGAGTTGGTTGACTCGTCGGCGGTAATATTCAGATCGCTGGACGCGGCGGCGGTTTTCGCTTTTGGCGCGCCCGCTTTGTCTTTCAGCTGTTCGCCAATCCCGGTCAGCACCGGCACCACCTTGGTGGCGCTGGCGTATTTGAGATAGAACACGCGGGTATTCCCTTCGTTGTTCTGCTCGCGATCCAGCTCATGAATCAGAGAGCGGGTGCGGGTGCGCGCCGCTTCCGAGCCGCTGATCACCAGGCTGTTGGTCTCGTCATCCGCAACCACTTTCGTGGCCAGCTGCGGTGCGTTCTGCCCTTTCTGCTCTTCGTTGTTGAGGTTGTTCAACATGTCTGAGAGCTCTTTGGCAGAGGCAAAGCGCAGCGGCACAATTTCACGGCGCTGAACACCGTCTTTATCCACGCGCTGCACCAGATCCACCAGGCGGTTCACCACCGAGGCTTTACCGGTTAACAGCAGTACGTTGGACGGCTCAAAGTGAACCACGTTACCGATGCCGGTTGCGTCGTTGAGCTGGCGCAACAGCGGTGCAAGCTCGCGTACTGGCACATTTTCCATGCGCACGACGCGGGTGATGATTTCATCCCCTTTGCCCGGGTTGCTGCTGTCCGCCAGCGGCGCCCCGGCGGTGCGGGCGACGCTTGAACGCACCACTTTGACCATGCCGTTGTCCATCGGGATCACCGACAGGCCGTACAGGTCCAGCACGCTCAGGAAGAACTGGTAATACTCATCTTCCGTCAGCACGTTATAGGTTCTTACGGATACCGTGCCCTGAACGGACGGATCGACAAGAATGGTTTTATTAAGATTGCGGCCTACCGTATCGATAAACTCCCGAATATCGGTATTTTTAAAGCTCGCGCTAAAGTTCGCCGCGAACAGCGAACCTGAATATAACGACAATGCGGTCAGCGCCACGCACGCCCAAGGAAATTTCTTCATGGCTGTACACTTGTTAATTGTTTAGAACATTAATCCGAATATTTTCAAGGTGAGCGTGACGTCTGACGACGACCTCCGCTTCTTTCATTTTCGACCAGTTGGCAATAATATTTTTTGCCTTTGCTTCATCGGTCATATCGACAGAGTTTACTTTTACCGCCACATCCCCCTTTTCCAGTCCTGAATGACTGAAGAAGGCGGAGGCGTTCCTTGGATTAATGTTGTAGCCTTCCAGCTGGCCTTTTTCGATCAGAGGCTTTAACACCAGATAATCATCCAGATGCACGCTTTCCGCGCCTGCATCCTTCGTCGATTTCGTCACCGGGCCGCTGTCAACGCCGCCCTTAAAATAATCCGGCTTATTTAATGCGAGTACCTGCGTAGCACCTTCATAATTAACCACCACATTATCTTTATTAATTTCCTGAACAAACGCGTCGGAAAAACCGGTCAACGGCTCGCCCTCCCGGTAGTTTCTCGCCCCTCCGGGGGTTTTAATGACGGCGAAGGAGAGCCAGGCATCATCACTGCGCACGATACCTTCGATCTCCGCTGCCAGCGGCGCTTTTGCCGCTATCTCGACGTTATCCTGGCGAACAGCAGCCGTGAAAAGCGTGAAGGATTTTTCTTCGCGACGTTTTTTCAGCGGCTGCACATCAGAATTAGCCAACTTATTTGTAACTTTTTTATAATCTTTAAACGTCAGATACCCTTGTTGGCCGCAAAATAGCAACAGCGCAAACATAATACAGGGGGTTATCCACCGTGACAGAAATGAGAACCTCATTTTTCATCTGGCCTATAGCAAAGCGAAAATAAGCAGCGTCGTGCTGCGCTAACATGTGAGGAAATAGTAATGAGCTGCTGTAAATTCGACCACTGACTTTGCCACTAACTTTCATACAGAAAACTATTGACCGTATAAAATCCAGATGTTAGGCATCGTCCAGTGGATATTTTTACCCTGTGTGTAAATTGACCACACCCTGGCGTTGCTTTACTTTCTCGTCCTGTTGCTATTCCCAATCAGAGACGGTAAGTCGTTATGTATCAGAAGCACTTTAATTTTAAAAATCCGCCCTTTCGGAAGATCGTCCGCTCAAACGGCGATTTTCTGGTGCCTTATCATCAGGATGTTTTCAACCTGCTGAAGGAGAAAACCCAACAGGCGGGAATTATCGGGCTCTTTTCCGACGATGCCCCTCTGCTGGGGCAGTTCAGTGACGCCCTCAAATCTGCCCACCCCGACGTGCTTGCTATTAATGCGTTTCCAAAACTGAGTGCCAGTAGCCTGCTGTACAAGCTCAGCCCGGGAACCAAAGAGAACAAGAACCGGATTCAGGCGGTGGATGCCGTACTGCACCAGTGGCAGGCGGATAAAAACCGGGCGAAGGTACTGATCGTTAGCCATTGCGAGGCGATGAAAGAGAGCTGTCACGAGGTGCTGGCGATGCTACTCACCCGTGCCCAGGAGCTGGCGTTTCGCCTGTCGGTGGTGCTGACGGGCGCGGCGGATCGGGACGTTGTTCTGATGCAGCAATCTGAACTGCGTGAATATGCGCATACTCGCCACACTTTGCGTCCCCTTACCTGCCGGGAATATCTCAGCTATGTACAGGCGCAGTGTGAAGAACACGGGTGCGAGAGCGCACCGTTATCCCCGGCACGCGTGCGTAAAATGCATGCGCTGACCAAAGGGAATATCAGCAAACTGAATGAACTGTCGCATCTGTCGATGCTGGCTGCCTGGACCGAACGTGCAGCCCAGGTCAGCCCGCGTCATTTACGGCTGGCGGCAGGTGAGATCCTCCCGGCGAAAAAACACGGTAAGCGCCTGGCAACCGTGGGGCTTTTTGCCTCAGTGCTGTTCGCCGCCTGCGGCTGGTATTTAACGTCGTCGATCGCCGGAAGACTTCCGGTTCAACTCCCGGTACCCGTCAGCTGGAAACAGCAGGCGCCAAAAGTTGAGGCACCGGTGGTGCCGGTCATCGACAACGAAATGGTTAATCAGCCGGATGCCATGCACCAGCTCTACCTGATGTGGGGGTATGACGCCTCGGCGGATGATGCCCTGTGCCAGAACGCCGCGAAGGTGAACCTGATGTGTAAACAGGGGAATGCCTCACCCGATGCGCTGGCACAGGAGGGGTATCCGTGGGTGAGCGAGCTGAAAACCGGCGATCATCTTAACTATGCCGTGGTCGCCCGCGTCGGAGATACGTCACTCGACCTGCTGATGAATAACCGTACCTGGCAGGTAAGCCGCCGCTGGTTTAACCAGCATGCGACCGGCAACTTTACCCAGTTGCACCGCCTGACGCCGGAAGGTAAAGACGCTATCAGTGCCGCCAGCGACACGAAAGACATGGGCTGGCTTGACCAGCAGTTGAGCCTGGCGCTTGGCCAGCCAGAAACCCATTCGCAGACCTGGACGGCGGAGATGATGAAACGCACCCGCGAATTCCAGCAAAAAATGCATCTGCATGTGGATGGCATTCCTGGCGAAGATACTTTGATGCAGTTGATGCGTGAAACCCATACCGCGCCGAGCGTACTGCTCCAGACCACGCATGCCACACCCGACGCCAACACGCAGGAGAAGCATTCCTAATGTCTACCATCTGTCTTGCGGCTCAGCGCAGTTACACCACCGGCGAGGCGGTCTGGTTTTCATACCGCCTCCCCCGTCTGAGAAACATCGTTAGCCATGCCTTTTTAGGGATGGTGGCTCTGTGCGCCATGATCATGGCAGGGCTGTACGCACATGTTTACTGGAACCTGCGCCATCCGGCGCCGGAACCGGTCAAAGCAAGCGCCGCGAAACCGGAAACGCAGCTTTCAGATATGCACTATGTGTATGTGAGCAAGCCGTTCCCGCATCCCCATCCGCATCCGCAGCCAAAACCGGCTCCGGTGCAGGCGGATGTTCCTGCCATGCAGGATCTGCCCATCAACAGCGATGATGCCGACTGGCAGCAGGCACCTGATGGTGACGTGCCCCATGATACTTCCCGGGATACGTTACCCGGAACCGAAGCACACGAAGCCGCCTCCGCCAGCACAGGCAATGATGACGCTTCTATAAGCGAGTTACTTAAGCAGGCGTTAAAAGAACAAGAGCAAGATTATTCGCAAGGCAAAATTCCCGCGCCGCCGGTTGACGAAACGCAGGATAATTCGCAGAGGGATGTGAATCATAAAGTGGATGCCCGGTCCCCTTTGAGTGAGAAAGGAGACCGGCTGGAGTAGTTAATATTTTTCAGGCAAGGCTGTCAGGTTAAGGAGTCTTCCCTTTTCCACAACAATATATTGACCTTTTTTCAGATCGGAAAGAATTTTAATGATGGTGCTACGAGCCAGGTTGGTGTACTCCTGAATATAATCATAAACGTTAATATCGCGTTGCTGATGAACAATCAGGTCATTGATCTCGTATAAAAACTCACGTACGACTGAATACGCACTGCGGGCAACCAGAACATCGTCACGTTTGCTCAACATACAAATATACCAGGAGAGAACTTTGGTCAGTTGAGGCCACAAATTGTTATCCGTCATAAGCTGTGCGAAGGTCTCTTTTTTAATTGAGCGCACCACGGTATTGGCCCGAACGAGGCCGTACATATGGGTCGCGTCGTAGTACATCGAAGAGAGACCAAAAATGCACTGGCCGGTAACCGTGAACATACACAGTTCGTCGGATTCACGTCGGAATTCAACTTCACCGCTGACGATAATATGAATATATTGTGAATCAGAGGTGGATATTTTCTGCCATTTCTTTAAGGTTTTCTCTTCAAAACCTGAGGTTGCAGAAATAATACTATTCATTTCGTCCTGTGGACGTAACTTTTTACCGTAAATGCTTAACATTGTTATACCCGATTTAAGATGTTAATTTTTAGAATGCAGACCAAAGCATAAAAACCTTAGCCTTAGAATATTTTTCCTGATGATGCGCTCAAGGAGAAAAATAAAAAATGGATACGATATATTTATCTGCTGCATTAATTAGCAAGCTATGTGTCTATCTTAAATGCGGATAATTTTAAGTCAATTAACTAAAAATGAATTGAGTTTGTACCTAAGATTAATCTCAAGTAAATCAGGAGTAATTGGCGCTTTCGGGGGTATCCGAAGGATTACCCCTGCCCGTATTTCTCTAAAAGCGCTTCAGCAATGGCCATCGTTTCGACATCTGCGACGCCGTTCCACAGGTCAGGCCTGAAGTGCATCTGGAATACCATGATGATACGTTTTTGCTGCGCTGGGGTGCTGTTGGCCGGCACGTCATAGCCGTAGCGCGCAAGCAAATCGAGTAACGCTGCGGTATCCACCGCCTGAAAGCGTGGTCGTCCGTTGATATAAAATGCGACGCGCGCGGGATCGGGCCATGCGCCTATCCCCTGCTGAGCCAGCTGTCGCCACGGGAACAACGGACCAGGATCGTCTTTGCGCTGCGGCGCAATGTCCGAATGGGCCACCACGTTCTCAGGTCTGATGTTGTAGCGGGCAATGATGTCTTTGGCGAGTGGCACCAGCGCCGCAATCTGCGCGGGTTCGAAAGGTGTAAAACGCTTTACACCAGCAGACTTTTGCCAGCCACGATTTTCAAGTTCAATGCCCACAGACGTATCATTAATTCGGTTGGTACCGCGCCAGAAGCTGATACCTGCATGCCAGGCCAGTTCGCTCTCGGGTACCAGTTGCCAGATACGCGGCTTGCCGTCCGGTGCTGGCGGCTTTGCGGGGATCAAATAATGAGAGCTGACGTTTTTATCGGTTAGGGTCGCCAGCGACGTGTCAAAATCATCGGCGGTGTAGTGGATCACCAGCACCTTTATTCGCGGGTAGGCCGCCTGCGCCTGATGGCGGGTATCCAGCTCGAACGCGCCTTTATCAACAATGCCCTTTTCCGAGGTACATCCTGCCAGCAACAGCGCCAGCAGGAGAGTGGAGAGCGAACGCTTCATCGACGGGTTTTCACCGCCGTTCCACTGACGCTCACCATCAGCATACTGGCATCTTTCCCGACCGTTTCGTAGTCGATATCAATGCCGACTACCGCATCCGCACCCAGCGCCTTGGCCTGCTCACCCAGCTCCTTAAAAGCAATTTCTCGCGCTTTACGCAGCTCTTTTTCGTAGGCACCGGATCGTCCACCCACGATGTCACGGATGCCAGCAAAAAAGTCGCGGAAGATATTGGCACCGAGAATTGCTTCCCCGGTCACCACGCCGCAATACTCGGTTATTGTTTGCCCTTCCAGGGTTGGCGTTGTTGAAAACTGCATAGTTTCTCTCCTTCTTTAGCGTTCAATGCCTTAGGCACAGCATTATCGGTTCGTTACGCTATGATTGAAAGGATAGTTAATAAATAAGGAAATCAACATGCGCTACTCTGCTTTAACACTTTTGGTGCCCTGCGCGCTGGTGCTCAGCGCCTGTACCACCACGGTCACGCCAGCCTTTAAGGATATTGGTACCCGCAGCGGCCCCTGCATTGACGGCGGCCCGGACACCGTGGCGCAGCAGTTCTATGATTACCGCATTCAGCACCGCAGCAACGATCTCACCGGCCTGCGCCCTTACCTGAGCGACGGTCTGGCAAAACTGCTCAACGACGCCACCCGCGATCCGCAGCATAATACCCTGCTTAAATCCGATCCGTTCTCCAGTCGTACCACGCTGCCGGACAGTGCGGAAGTGGCCAGCGCTTCTACCATTCCCAACACCGATGCGCGAAACATTCCGCTGCGCGTCAAGCTGACCCAGGGGACCCAGTCCTGGCAGGATGAGGTACTGATGATCCGTGAAGGTCAGTGCTGGGCTGTCGACGACGTTCGCTACATTGGTGGCAGCGTTCATGCCCCGGCAGGCACGCTGCGCCAGTCGATTGAGAACCGCTAAATCATCAGTTATAAAAATGTTACCCCCGTAAAATGTCCGGCATTTCTCACGGAATGCCGACATTTATACTCGCCGCCTTTGCCCTTCGCTATTTTGTGCTATGTTTAAGAGGAAATACGGGTTATATTTAACTTTTAACGCAGAAATATTGCATAACTATTCTGTCAACGGTACTATCTGCGGCCTCAATTGCTATAGATTGCCTGGATGAGTAAAGACTGCCCCGATGAGTATTAAACTAAACGGCATTAACTGCTTCTACGGCGCACACCAGGCGCTGTTTGACATCACGCTGAACTGCCCGGAAGGCGAAACGCTGGTTTTGCTTGGCCCAAGCGGTGCAGGTAAAAGCTCCCTTCTGCGTGTCCTTAATCTGCTTGAAATGCCCCGTTCAGGTACGCTGGCGATTGCCGGTAACCATTTTGATTTCGCGAAAACGCCATCTGATAAAGCGATTCGCGAGCTGCGTCAAAACGTCGGCATGGTCTTCCAGCAATACAATCTCTGGCCGCATCTGACGGTGCTGCAAAACCTGATTGAAGCCCCGTGCCGCGTGCTGGGGTTAAGTAAGGGTCAGGCCATCGGCCGTGCCGAAAAGCTGCTGGAGCGTCTCCGCCTTAAGCCTTACAGTGACCGTTATCCGCTGCATCTTTCGGGTGGTCAGCAGCAGCGTGTGGCGATTGCCCGTGCGCTGATGATGGAACCGGCGGTTCTGCTGTTTGATGAACCGACCGCAGCGCTGGACCCGGAAATCACCGCTCAGATCGTCAGCATTATTCGCGAGCTGGCGGAAACCAATATCACGCAAGTCATCGTTACCCACGAAGTGGAAGTGGCGCGTAAAACCGCCAGCCGTGTGGTCTACATGGAAAATGGGTATATCGTTGAGCAAGGTGACGCGAGCTGCTTCGCTAACCCGCAAACCGATGCCTTCAAAAACTATTTATCTCATTGATTGTGTCAGGGGAAATATAATGAAAAAAGTATTACTTGCCGTGCTGCTTGCTGGCGTTACCCTTTCCGCTACCGCAGCCCAGACCATTCGTTTTGCCACGGAAGCGTCTTACCCTCCGTTTGAGTCCATTGATGCAAACAACAAAATTGTTGGCTTCGACGTAGACCTGGCAAACGCCCTGTGTAAAGAGATCGATGCGACCTGCACCTTCAGCAACCAGGCGTTCGACAGCCTGATCCCAAGCCTGAAGTTCCGCCGTATCGACGCCGTCATGGCCGGTATGGACATCACCCCTGAGCGTGAAAAGCAGGTGCTGTTTACGACGCCTTACTACGACAACTCGGCGCTGTTCATTGGTCAGAAAGGAAAATTCACCTCTGTTGATCAGCTGAAAGGCAAAAAAGTGGGCGTGCAGAACGGCACCACGCACCAGAAATTCATCATGGATAAGCATCCGGAAATCACCACCGTTCCGTATGACAGCTATCAGAACGCGAAGCTGGACCTGCAAAATGGTCGTATTGACGGCGTCTTTGGCGACACCGCGGTCGTGACCGAGTGGCTGAAAGCGAACGATAAACTGGCGCCAGTAGGCGACAAAGTGACCGATAAGGACTACTTCGGTACCGGTCTGGGGATTGCCGTTCGTCAGGGCAACACTGAGCTGCAGCAGAAGTTCAACGCTGCGCTGGAAAAAGTGAAGAAAGACGGCACCTACGAAACCATCTACAAAAAATGGTTCCAGAAGTAATTCCTGATGAATGAAATTTTTCCTTTAGCAAGCGCCGCCGGGATGACCGTCGGCCTTGCCGTTTGCGCACTGATTATCGGCCTGGTGCTGGCGATGTTCTTTGCGGTGTGGGAGTCCGCGAAATGGTTCCCCGTCGCCTGGACAGGCTCCGCGCTGGTCACCGTGCTGCGTGGACTACCGGAAATTCTGGTGGTCCTGTTTATCTATTTCGGCTCCTCGCAGCTGCTGCTTACGCTGTCGGACGGCTTCACCGTCAATCTTGGCTTTGCGCAGATCCCGGTGCAGATGCAGATTGAAAACTTCGACGTCAGCCCGTTCCTGTGCGGCGTGATTGCCCTCTCCCTGCTCTACTCGGCGTATGCGTCGCAAACCCTGCGCGGTGCGCTGAAAGCCGTGCCGCAGGGGCAGTGGGAGTCGGGTCAGGCGCTGGGTATGTCGAAATCCGCGATCTTCTTCCGTCTGGTCATGCCGCAGATGTGGCGCCATGCCCTGCCGGGCCTTGGGAACCAGTGGCTGGTGCTGCTGAAAGATACCGCGCTGGTGAGCCTGATCAGCGTTAACGATTTGATGCTGCAAACCAAAAGCATCGCCACCCGTACTCAGGAGCCCTTTACCTGGTACATTGTGGCGGCGGCGATCTACCTGGTGATCACGTTGCTCAGTCAGTACATCCTCAAGCGTATTGACCTGCGGGCGACGCGCTTTGAACGGAGACCAGGCTGATGCTTGAATATTTCCCGGAGCTCATGAAAGGGCTGCATACCAGCCTGACGCTGACCGTGGCGTCCATTATCGTGGCGCTGATCCTGGCGCTCATCTTCACCATCGTCCTTACGCTGAAAACGCCGGTACTGGTATGGATTGTGCGCGGCTACATCACCCTGTTTACCGGTACGCCGCTGCTGGTGCAGATCTTCCTGATTTACTACGGCCCGGGACAGTTCCCGTCGCTGCAGGAGTATCCGGTTATCTGGCATCTGCTCTCTGAGCCGTGGCTGTGCGCCCTGATCGCCCTTTCCCTGAACAGCGCGGCCTATACCACCCAGCTGTTCTACGGCGCGATTCGTGCCATCCCGGAAGGGCAATGGCAGTCCTGTGGGGCGCTCGGCATGAGCAAGAAAGACACGCTGGCGATCCTGCTGCCGTACGCCTTTAAGCGTGCGCTCTCCTCTTACTCCAACGAAGTGGTGCTGGTGTTCAAGAGTACCTCTCTGGCCTATACCATCACCCTGATGGAAGTGATGGGCCACGGACAGCTGCTGTATGGACGCACCTATGACGTGATGGTCTTCGGCGCGGCGGGCGTTGTGTATCTGGTCGTGAACGGCCTGTTGACGCTGATGATGCGCCTGATTGAGCGTAAAGCTTTAGCGTTTGAGCGCAGATCGTAGGCCGGATAAGCGCAGCGCCACCCGGTAAGAAGTGCATAAATGTGATTAATCAATGCGGATAACTTTCTGGTTATCCGCTTTTTTTTGCCATAAAAATAATATTTAATCATTTTTATTGCATATAAATTCATTAACTGGCATTGTACATCCAGGCCGCAGACACGGCGCATCAATAAGACAGACGGGAGCATTACCATGAAAAAGTTAGTTCTGGCCGCATTACTGGCAACGTTCGCCGCAGGCGCATCCGCAGCGGATAAAATCAATTTTGGCGTGTCCGCCACCTATCCGCCGTTTGAATCACTGGATGCCAGCAACCAGATCGTCGGTTTCGATATCGACCTGGCGAAAGCGCTGTGCAAACAGATGCAGGCCGACTGCACCTTTACCAACCACGCCTTTGACAGCCTGATCCCGTCGCTGAAGTTCAAAAAATACGATGCGGTAATCTCCGGGATGGACATCACCCCAGAGCGCAGCAAGCAGGTGGCGTTCACCGACCCGTACTACGCCAACTCGGCGGTAGTGATTGCGAAGAAAGGGGCGTATAAGTCCTTCGACGAGCTGAAAGGCAAACGCATCGGCATGGAAAACGGCACCACGCACCAGAAATACCTGCAGGACAAACATCCTGAAGTGAAAACCGTGGCCTATGACAGCTATCAGAATGCGATTATCGACCTGAAAAATGGCCGTATTGATGGCGTCTTCGGCGATACCGCCGTGGTCAACGAATGGCTGAAAACCAACCCGCAGCTGGGCACGGCGACCGAGAAAGTGACCGATCCACAGTACTTCGGTACCGGCCTCGGCATCGCGGTACGTCCGGATAACAAAGCCTTGCTTGCAAAACTGAACGGCGCGCTGAAAGCGATTAAAGCTGACGGTACGTACCAGAAAATCAGCGAGCAGTGGTTCCCGCAGTAAGGTGTTTTGCCGGGTGACGGCTTCGCCTTACCCGGCCTACGAGGGGGGTTTTGTAGGCCGGATAAGCGCCACCCGGCAATTCTCACAACGGCACAAAGAACCTGAATCGTGCCCCACTCACCGACTCCATCAGCCGTATTCCACCGCCGTGCAGCTCCAGCATCCGTTTGACGATTAACAGCCCTAACCCGCCGCGGTTCTCCCGCGAGGCCTGAGTGTTCAACGCCGAAGGCCGCTGGAACAGATCGTCGCGCAGCGACGCATCCACGCCCGTACCGCTGTCAGCCACTTCGACCTGAAGCCGTTCATTCTCCTGCCAGACCGCCAGACGAATTTCCCCGCCGGTCGGCGTATGACGCATTGCGTTATCCAGCAAATTGGTCACCACGCGCTCGATCATCGACACATCAGCATTGACCAGCGGCAACGGCCCAGGTACGTCAATATGCAGATTGACCTCTCGCGTGCGGGCAGTGAGCTCAAACTTCTGCGCCACGTCGGAAATCAGCTCCCCCATCGCGAAACGCTCGCGCTGCGGTTTAATGCCGCCGTGCTCAAGGCGAGCCAGCTCAAACAGCTGCTGGGAAAGATGGCGTACCTTTTGCCCCTGACGCAGGGCGGTGGCGAGATATTGCTGGTGCTCCTGAGGCGTCAGCGTGGTGGATTTCAGCGACAGCGTTTCCAGATAACCCAGCAGGGAGGTCAGCGGCGTGCGGAGATCGTGCGAAATATTGGCGATAAACTCCCGGCGCTGGCGATCGCTGTCGGCCAGCTGATCCCACTGGCGGGTGATTTTGCGCGCCAGCTCGATAAAACTGTTGCGCAGGCGTGCCACTTCGTCATTGGCCGCGACGTCCGGCGGCTCTGCTGCCAGCAGCCTGATTGCGCTAATGCTGTCCTGCTCAAGCCCGGTGACCTCTTCCGTCAGGCGTTTAACCGGACGCGTCACCCAGTACCAGACCAGTAATCCCGCCAGCAGGCCGAACAGTGCAACCCACAGCAATGACCAGAGCACCGTGCTCCACAGCGCCTTATGCCAGGCCATGTCCGCCAGCGCATTCGACTCCTCGCCCTGCAAAATAATGTACAGGTAGCCCTTAAGCTCGCCGTCCTGACGCAGCGGCGTGGCGCTGAAGACTTTTTTGTTCTGGCTGCGCGGATCGTCGCCCAGTACCGGGATGGCGGTACCGCTCAGGAAGGTCTGAACCGGGGCCAGATCGATTTTTTGCCGCTGAATATGGCCCGGCGGGGCGGCATCGGCCAGGATGTCGCCGTCGGGTGAGACAACATAGAGCTCCACGCTCGGATTAAAGGTCATCAGACGGTCAAAGAGCGGTTTCAGCGAACTGCGGTCAACCCTGCCCTGCGCGTCGAGAATCGGTTCCCGCTGGACGATCTGCTGCGCCAGTCCGCCCGACAACCGTTGCACCATCGCGTTGCCGTATTGCGTACTGGTGTAGAGCTGTACCGCGCAGGCGACGGTGGCGCAGAGCATCATCAGCAGAATGAACAGCAGCGTCAGGCGCTGGCTGAGGCTAAAGCGACGCATCAGGCGTTGGCTCCGCAAATTTGTATCCCTTACCCCAGACGGTGCGAACGATTTCCGGCTCGGCAGCGTCCTTCTCAATCTTGATGCGCAGGCGGTTGATATGGGTGTTGACGGTATGCTCATAGCCTTCGTGCTGATAACCCCAGACCTGCTCCAGCAGCGCCAGACGGGAAAACACTTCGCCAGGGTGGCGGGCAAAGAAGTAAAGCAGTTCGAATTCGCGCGGGGTGAGATCCACCACCTGTCCGTGGAGCAGGACGCTGCGCGCCAGCGGATCGATCGTCAAACCGTGCGCCTGAATTTGCCCGTCCGTTTGTGCCTGCCCCATCGCCTGCTGACGGCGGAACAGCGCTTTGATGCGGGCAATCAGCTCCTGCACCGAAAACGGCTTAGCCAGATAGTCATCGGCACCGGTTTCCAGCCCGGTAATGCGGTCGGTTTCGCTGCTGCGGGCGCTGATGATGATGACCGGCAGGTAGCGCGTCATCTGACGGATGCGTCGGCAAATCTCCAGCCCGTCAACGTTCGGGAGCATCAGGTCGAGGATCACCGCATCCCAAGGCTGTTTTTCCAGGCGCTGCAGGGCGTTGCCCCCGTCGGGCTCGTGGGTGATGGCGTAGCCTTCGTCTTCTAAATTGAGTCGCAGAAGCGCCGCGATATCGTGGTCGTCTTCCACCAGCAGGATGTGCTTCATGGGTCAGCCTTCAATCATTTCTTATGACGTAAGCTTACCTGATTTCGAGCGGGGGAAGAGTTCACATTTTGTTGAACATTGTGCGGGGTTCATGCCGGGTGGCGGCTACGCCTTACCCGGCCTACGGGTTAACAACGTCAACACTTCGTAATGCGCGGTATGCGGGAACATATCGAAAAGCTGAACGCGTTCAATGCGGTAGCCCGGCAGGCTGGCGATATCTTTTGCCATGGTCTGCGCATTGCAGCTGGAGTAGACGATGTAATCCGGTGCCATCTGGCTCAGGTAATCGCAGAGTGCGTTTCCGATGCCCCGTCGCGGCGGGTTGACCAGCACCAGTTCCGGCACATTGCCCTGGCCGGTGGCGAACTGGGTAGAGTCAAGCGCCTGGAAGTGGAGATTCGTTAACCCCAGCCCGGCGGCGGACTGTTTCGCGCAGGCAATCGCTTCGGCAGAGATCTCAATCCCTGTCAGCTGCATTTCAGGCGTGGCGCAGTGCAGGCCGAAACCGCCCACGCCGCAGAACAGATCCCACATATGATGAATGTTTAACGCCCGAACCCAGTCACGGGCGGTGGCATACAACGCACTCGCCACGGTCGGGTTGGTCTGGAAGAAGCTTTGCGGGCGGATCCACAGCGGTACGCCGTTAAAATTTTCGGCCAGCGCAGGCTGGTCGGTGAAGAAGATCTCTGTCTCCCCTTCCATAATCGCCATGTGCACCGGCTGTATGTTTGCCGTAATGACCTTAAGCTGCGGCAGTTGCGCCTGCAGCCACGGCAGCGCCGCGCGAAGCTGCGCCAGCTTCGCTTCCGAGCGCAGCACAAAACGCAGCATCATGCCGCCGTCTAGCTGGCTTTCCGTCAGCAGGAGATATTTCAGCTCGCCGCGCTTGCGGGCGACGTGGTAGGGCGTTAACCCTGCCCGCGCAATAAACGGTTTGAGTGCGGCAAAGACGGGTTCAAACGACGCGGGATACAGCGGGCAGTCGGTTAAATCTTCCGGCGTGCCGTCGCGGTGCAGCATCCCCAGCAGCGGTTTTTCGACGCTGCCGCTGACCACCATTTTGGCTTTGTTGCGAAAGCCCTGCTCCGGTCCGCTGACGGGTGCGCACCACTCCTCCACCGCGTGTTCAGCCAGCAGCTGTTGCAGGTCGGCCATTTTGGCGGTGAGTTGTTGAGAGACCGGCTGTTCTATCCACTGACAGGAGCGGCAGCGTCCGGCGTCATAGAGTGCGCACTGCATATGAAAACCTTAAGAATAACGGGGGCTGCGATTATACACATTATTGCAACTGGAAGAACCGTCGACTGGACGCAGGCACGAACAGGAAGAACAGCACCAGCATATCCGGCAGTTTTTGCAAAAACAGCGCGTGCAAAATCTCGCGTTTTGATCCGCCCGCAATGCTGAACAGTTCGGGATAGCCATACCCCAGCGAGGCGGCCCACAGGTAGCTGGCGGCGGTCACCTGCGTAAGCAGATAGACCCAGCGCGCCCAGTTGCGCCCTTTGACCAGCGAAAACGCACAGTAGATCTCAATGAACACCAGCACCAGGCTGCTCAGAAAAACCAGCGTCAGATTCCACGTCTGCACGCTGCGGTGAATGAATTCACCGATACCGCGCATGCCCAGGGTATTCAGAATCATCAGCACGTCCAGGCAGCGGATCATAATAATGGCGAGCGCCGCCACCTGTACCAGCGCAGGAACGTTAGGACGAGCGTGCGTAAGCCGTGATTTTTTTAATAATCCCAATGTTTTACTTCCCTGAAAAACAGCGCCGCGTGATACGCGGCACATCACTGGAAATTTTAAATGCTTCAGCCGCGTCTTGCACGCTGGATATCACGCACGCGCTGTTTTTCCGCGCGCGCCATCAAATACCAGGCGATAAATCCGACAATTCCGACCACGCCGAGGATGATAGAGGCCAGGGCGTTGATCTCCGGGTTAACCCCCATGCGCACGCTGGAGAAGACCAGCATCGGCAGCGTTGTCGCGCCCGGGCCGGAGACAAAGCTGGCGATCACCAGATCGTCGAGCGACAGGGTAAATGCCAGCAGCCAGCCGGAGATCACCGCCGGCATGATCATCGGCAGGGTAATGATGAAAAAGACCTTCAGCGGGGTCGCGCCGAGATCCATCGCCGCCTCTTCTATCGAGCGATCCAGCTCGCGCAGACGCGAGGAGATCACCACGGCGACATAGGCGGTACAGAACGTGACGTGCGCCAGCCAGATGGTGAGCATGCCGCGATCCGCCGGCCAGCCAATGGCATGCGCCAGCGCCACGAACAGCAGCAGCAGCGCAAGGCCGGTAATCACGTCCGGCATGACCAACGGCGCGGTGATCATAAAGGCGAAGCCGTTCGAACCGCGAAAACGGCCGAAACGCACCATCACCAGCGCGGCGATGGTGCCCAGAACAGAGGCCATCGTTGCCGCCAGTGCGGCGATGGTCAGGCTCAGCCCTACCGCGCTCATCATTGCATCGTCGTGGAACAGCTCACTGTACCAGCGCGTCGACCAGCCCGCCCAGACCGTCACCAGTTTGGAACTGTTGAACGAGTAGATCACCAGCATCAGCATCGGCGCATACAGGAAGGTAAAGCCGATCGCCAGGATCGCAATTCGCCACGGGGAGCGCACTACCGGTAAGTTATTCATCCGTGGTCTCCCATCTGTTTCTGCTGATGTTTGTGGAACCACATGATCGGCACGATCAACAGCAGCAACATGATAATCGCCACCGCAGACGCCACCGGCCAGTCGCGGTTATTGAAGAACTCCTGCCACAGCACGCGGCCAATCATGATGCTGTCCGGCCCGCCGAGCAGCTCCGGGATCACAAACTCCCCTACCGCCGGAATAAAGACCAGCATCGACCCGGCGATTATCCCGCCTTTGGTCAACGGGACAATGACGCTGAAGAAGGTTTTCAGCGGACGCGCACCGAGGTCAAGCGAGGCTTCCACCAGCGAGTAATCTATCCGCGTCAGCGCCGTATAGATCGGCAGAACCATAAACGGCAGATAGGCATACACAATGCCAATATAGACCGCGAGGTTGGTGTGCAGGATCGTCAGCGGCTGATCGATAACCCCAAGCCACATCAGGACGTTATTCAGCACGCCGTTGTTTTTCAGGATCCCCATCCAGGCGTAAACGCGGATCAGGAATGAGGTCCACGACGGCAAAATCACCAGCAGCAGCAGGATATTACGCGTCGAGGGTTTACTGTGCGCCACGGCCCACGCCAGCGGATAGCCCATCACCAGACAGCAGAGCGTCGAGATCGCCGCCACCTGCAGCGACTGCAGATAGGCTTCAATATAGAGCGGGTCCTCGGTGAGCTGCAGGTAGTTACCGAGGTTTAAGGTCAGCGTCAGCTGCCCGTCTGCCCACTCCCACAGGTCGGTATACGGCGGGATCGCCCGCGCCATCTCCGCCAGGCTGATCTTGAAAACGATCAGGAATGGCAGCAGGAACAGCAGGATCAGCCACACGTAAGGCATGGCAATCACCAGCTTGCGGCCGTGCTTCATCTTAAGGCGCGTCAGCCAGCTGGCTGCGCGGGCTGGAGGTTCAAGTGTACTCATTGGCCGCTCCTTATACCGTCAGCACGACACAACTGTCAGCATCCCAGCACAGACGCACTTCGTCGCCCCAGGTCGGCTGACCTTTGCGGTAGCGATGTTCGTTTTGCAGCTGGGCGCTCAGCATCTGACCGCTTTTCAGACGCACATGATAGATAGACAGATCGCCCAGGTAAGCAATGTGCACCACTTCACCCACGGCGAAGTTATAGCCATCGGCTGGCGGATCGTCACAGAGCATGATCTTCTCCGGACGCAGCGCGACGTAGACCGGCACGTTGTCCACCACGGCGCTGTCAGGATCGACCTTGAGCGGATGCTGCAGACCCGGCGATTCAATGACCAGGCCATCCTCCTGACGCTCTTTCAGTAGCCCTTCGAAGACGTTGACCGAGCCAATGAACTCGGCGCTGTAGCGGGTGGTCGGATGCTCATAAATTTCCTCCGGCTCGCCAATTTGCACAAACTTCCCGCGGTTCATGATCGCAATACGTCCGGCCATGGTCATGGCTTCTTCCTGGTCGTGGGTCACCATTACGCAGGTCACGCCGACGCGCTCAAGAATATCCACCACTTCCAGCTGCATACGATCACGCAGTTTTTTATCCAGGGCCCCCATAGGCTCGTCGAGCAGCAGCAGTTTCGGGCGTTTTGCCAGGCTTCTGGCGAGCGCCACGCGCTGGCGCTGGCCGCCTGAAAGCTGGTGCGGTTTACGCTTCGCGAACTCCTGCATGTGGACCAGACTCAGCATCTCGGCCACGCGCGCGGTGATTTCGGCTTTTGGCAATTTATCCTGCTTCAGGCCAAAGGCGATGTTCTGCTCCACCGTCATGTGCGGGAACAGTGCGTAGGACTGGAACATCATATTAATCGGGCGCTGGTACGGCGGCACGCTGGAGAGATCCACGCCATCAAGCATGATTTGCCCGGCCGTGGGTTGTTCAAAACCGGCTAACATACGCAGCAGGGTTGATTTGCCACAGCCCGATGCGCCCAGTAGCGCGAATATTTCGCCTTTATAGATAGTCAGGCTGACGTCGTCCACGGCATGCTGGCCATCGAAAGATTTGGTGAGGTTACGAATTTCAAGAAGCGGGGTCAGCGCTTTACGGACTTTCGCCTGCGGGCGGGGGATCGCGTCATTCACGGGGTGCTCTCCGGCAGAAATCAAATCATGGTGCAGGCGCACCAGAACGGTGCGCCTGTTGCCGGGGGCGCTTCGCTTGCCCGGCCTGTGACAAAGGGTTACTTACCGCTTTTCACCTTGGTCCACGCACGGGTACGTACGCGGTCAATTTTTGGATCCTGTACTTTCAGGGTGAAGAGCTTGGCGAACACGTCCGCTGGCGGATAAATTGCCGGATTACTGCGGATCGATTCACTCACCAGCGGCACGGAAGCCTTGTTACCGTTGGCGTAATAAACGTGGTCGCTGATGTGGGCGATTACTTCCGGACGCATCAGGTAGTTGAGGAACTGATACGCTTCGTCTTTGTTTTTCGCATCAGCTGGCATCGCGAAGACGTCGAAGAAGGCCAGCGCCCCCTCTTTCGGGATGAAGTAGGACACATTCACGCCGTTTTTCGCCTCTTTCGCGCGGTTCGCCGCCTGCCACACGTCCCCTGCCCAGCCAATCGCAACGCAGATGTCACCGTTCGCCAGGTCGTTGATGTACTGGGAAGAGTGGAAATAGCGAATGTTTGGACGCAGCTTCAGCAGCAGATCGGTCGCCGGACCGGTGTAGTCATCCGCCTTGTTGCTGTTCGGATCTTTGCCCAGGTAGTTCAGCACGGTGGCAAAGATCTCTTCTGGCGCGTCCAGGAAAGAGACGCCACAGCTTTTCAGCTTCTCAAGGTTTTCCGGCTTCAGCACCACGTCCCAGCTGTCCAGCTTGACGTCCGGGCCCAGCGCCGCTTTAACTTTATCCACGTTGTAGCCGATACCGGTGGTCGCCCACAGGTAAGGCATGGCGTATTTGTTATCCGGGTCATGCTTAGCCACCAGCTTCAGGACTTCTGGATCGAGGTTTTTCCAGTTCGGTAATTTGCTCTTGTCCAGTGGCTGGAAGACACCCGCCGTCAGCTGACGCTCCAGGAAGCTCGCGGAAGGCACGACCAGGTCAAACCCGGTGCTGCCTGCCATCAGTTTTCCTTCCAGCACTTCGTTGGAATCGAAAACGTCGTAGACTACTTTAATGCCGGTCTCTTTCTCAAAATTGGCCACGGTGTCCGGCGCAATATAGTCAGACCAGTTATAAACGTGCAGCGTTTTTTGTTCCGCAGCGAGCGTGCCGGCAGAGACGGCCATCAGAGCACCCGCAACCAGACCCGATAACCATTTTTTATTCAAGGCGATCATAGTGTTATTCCTTCTGAAAGCTCGTTAACAAACGAACTAAAACTGTGCAATCTGGATATATGCAAAAATCATGCATAGTTTGTCGCTCTGCTCAAAATAAAAAGAAACCTCTTTACCCGGCAGGATCCGCTCGCTTTTTGAAGCATCGCAAGAATAACTGTAGCCCGTGTCTCCGGCTATAGCCCAGACGAAAAAACGCCTTTTATCAATTTTTTATGCAGGTTTAGTCTACGTGATAAGCCGAAACGGCCTTTGGGGAGGTGAAAAATTCTTTAAAGAAAGGTTAAAAGCAGCAGAAAAAATGGCCTAATGCAGCCGCCATGGCAGCGACTGCGCAAAAGTCAGGCAGCCTTAGTGAAGAAAATTGGGAGATGCATCATTATTCTCTGCATCATCTTCCGCGCTATACAGCAGATGGTGTGCATTGGCTTCCATCATGACCATGGAAATTTGCTCTTCACTCAAGCGCATAAACCAGGCGAACTGCTTGAAGGAGAGCCCTGCCCCGGAGAATAAAGACTGGCAAACGACCAGTTTTGGCAGATTATCATCCTGTATATCGAGAAATGCTTTCACCGTCAAAGAACTGGCATTGATGGCCGACAGGTCGGAGGCCAGCGCCAGTAGCGCAGACGGCTTCACTTCGGCCAGCGCGGAGAAAAGGATCACGTCGTTAATCAGATCGATTTTGGCATCAAAAATACCGTCGAAATTTTGCATATGAGGCAGATGCAGCGCCTGGCAGGAATCACATTCAAAGAACGTAATACCGGCATCATCGAGCCATTGACGTAACGTATCCAGTGTTGGTACGACCTGTAAATCCATCGCGGTGCAGCCTCTCTAATAAAAACTTCGCATAGATTACGCAAAAAGTGCGTTCAATGCCATTTAACCGCCCGTTTTCAGACAGTAGCCCGGCGTGGCATGACGCTCGATCCATGTGATCATTTTACCTGCAATATCGACCCCCGTGGTTTTTTCCACGCCTTCCAGCCCCGGTGAGGCATTCACCTCCATGACCAGCGGCCCGCGCGTCGCCCGCAGGAGGTCAACGCCCGCCACGTCCAGCCCCAACGTTTGCGCGGCTTTTACGGCAATGTCCCGCTCGCGATCGCTAATATCAGCCACTCTCGCTATGCCGCCGCGGTGAAGGTTAGAGCGGAAATCGCCCTCTTTGGCCTGACGCTCAATGGCCGCCACCACTTCATTTCCGACCACGAAACAGCGAATATCACGCCCTTTCGCCTCTTCGATATACTCCTGCACCAGAATGTGCGCATTCAGTCCCCGAAAGGCGTCGACCACACTTTCAGCAGCCTGCCGCGTCTCCGCCAGCACCACGCCGATACCCTGCGTGCCTTCTACCAGCTTGATCACTAAAGGCGCGCCGCCCACCATGTCGATCAGATCGCTGGTGTCGTCCGGCGAATGGGCTATTCCGGTAACGGGGAGATCGATCCCCTGACGGGCGAGCAGCTGCAACGAGCGCAACTTGTCGCGGGCGCGGGAAATGGCCACGGATTCATTGAGCGGATAGCTGCCCAGCATCTCAAACTGGCGCAGCGCGGCGGTGCCGTAATAGGTGATCTGGGAGCCGATACGCGGGATCACCGCATCAAAATGCGGCAGCTTGCGGCCTTTGTAGTGTATAGATGAAGCGGCGGGGTCGATGTTCATATAGCAGGACATCGGGTCAAGGATCTCAACCTGGTGTCCGCGTTTTGCCGCCGCTTCTCGCAGGCGTTTACATGAATAGAGCGTTCCATCCCGGGACAATATGGCAATTTTCACCCTGCACCTCTCTGAAGACATGGAAAAAGCCTTCATATCATACAGAATGGACTATCGCGTCGCCCAGCCCTGTTTATGCAGATAATCGAGAATAAACGGGCGATTTTCTTTAATGATGGTGCGGCGAATGTGGTCGCTCCAGGTATCACGGCGGTTATTGCTGTCACGCGTCAGATAGTAATTCGCCAGCTCTTCATCATAGTGATTCAGGACATCACGATCGACCGGCTGGTAGTGGTTCTCGTGCACCAGCATTGCCGCAGGAATACGCGGTTTCAGGTCCGGATTATCCGCCGGCCAGCCGAGGCAGAGGCCAAACAGCGGCAGTACATGTTTTGGCAGCTTCAGCAGTTCGGTGACGCTTTCAATGTTGTTACGCAACCCGCCGATATAGACCCCGCCTAGTCCCAACGATTCCGCCGCCGTAAAGGCGTTTTGCGCCATCAGCGCGGTATCCACGACGCCCAGCAGCAGCTGTTCGGCGAGCCCCAGTTGCGCTTCAGGGCAAATCTGCAGATGGCGGTTAAAGTCGGCACAAAATACCCAGAACTCGGCGGCCTGGGCCACATGCTTCTGCCCGCCGGTCAGCGTCACCAGCTGTTCACGCATCGCCGGGTCGGTAATGCGAATAATGGAGCTGCACTGCAGGAAACTGGAGCTGGAGGTCGCCCTTGCGCTGTTAATAATGGCGGTACGCTGCGCCTCGGTGATCGGCTCATCGGTGAAGTGGCGAATGGAACGGTGGGAAAGGAGCAGGTCAATCGTGGGTGTCATCTTCTCTCTCTTTGCTTGCTTAAAACGTATGGCAGCCAGTATAGGCAATGATCTGCGCGGTGTAATTGGCGAAACATAGCTCATAGGTATTATAACGACAGGCGAAACCTTCTTTAATGACGACAGGTTATGGGGCACTATACGTGTCATTCGCCGTCAGGCTTGTTTTTTGAGGAGAGAGAAATGTTTGCAGTAATTTTTGGTCGTCCAGGGTGCCCTTACTGTGTGCGCGCAAAAGAGCTGGCAGAGAAACTGACCGCAGAACGCGATGACTTCAATTTCCGCTATGTGGACATCCACGCGGAAGGCATCACCAAAGCCGATCTGGAAAAAACAGTCGGTAAGCCGGTTGAAACCGTCCCACAGATCTTCCTCGATCAGAAACACATCGGCGGTTGCACCGACTTTGAAGCCTACGCCAAAGAACATCTTGGCCTGTTTGCCGAGCAGTAATGAAAGGACGCCCTCACCCTGAGGGCGTTTTTATTTGTGGTGCCGTCGGTGCTGAATCAGGCTGCGCACAAATAAGTAGCAGAGCGCGCCAAGGGCGCACCAGAATATGGCACTTAGCAACCACGCCAGCTCCTGCCAGAAACTCCGCGTTGAAACATACAGCAGGCGCATTAGCAGCAGACATAATGGCGCTGCAAGTATCGCCCCCAGTAACGGTTTCACCACTTCCCCTTTACGGGAGAGAAAACTGGCGGCGGCTCCCGGTAGCGTGAAGAAGAGCAACCCCAGCTCCGGATGCCCGGACGCCCTGAATGCGCCCTTCACATTAAATGCGAGCGACATGCATACGACCGTGAACAGCAAAAAGCAGCTGATCACCCCCGCCCAGTTTCGTTTCATATTCAAACAATCCTCCTGACTTATCTCTATCAAATACACTTTCGTCGGGTAGACGCCCAGTCAGATAAAGCAATGCGGCAATCCTTGCCAAAGTACGCACAGGGTGATGCGATAATCAGTAGCTGTCAGTAGCTAATGCGATTAAACTACACGCCAGCTAATGTTTTAGGGAATAAAGCAGGAAACAGGGAGCGTTAACGCCTTTCCCTGACCCAGAAAACAGTAGCCCAAAAAGTCCTTTCATTCAACAACTTACTGGTAAACAAGAAGTTAGCCTCCGTGAATATAAACGTCGCAGACTTGTTAAATGGGAATTACATCCTGTTATTATTTGTGGTACTGGCGCTGGGTCTTTGCCTGGGTAAATTGCGCCTGGGATCGGTTCAACTTGGTAATTCCATTGGCGTTTTAGTCGTCTCCTTATTATTAGGCCAGCAGCACTTCAGCATTAACACGGACGCGCTCAACTTAGGTTTTATGTTGTTTATTTTTTGTGTTGGCGTGGAAGCAGGACCGAACTTTTTTTCGATTTTCTTCCGCGACGGCAAAAATTATCTGATGCTGGCGCTGGTGATGGTCGGCAGCGCACTGCTGATCGCCTTAGGACTGGGTAAGCTGTTTGGCTGGGATATCGGGTTAACGGCCGGTATGCTGGCAGGCTCCATGACCTCTACGCCAGTGCTGGTGGGTGCAGGGGATACCCTGCGCCATTCGGGCATGGCTGGCGCACAGCTTTCGACAGCGCTCGACCACCTGAGCCTGGGCTATGCCCTGACCTATCTGATTGGTCTGGTGAGCCTGATTGTCGGCGCGCGCTATCTGCCAAAACTGCAGCATCAGGATCTGCAGACCAGTGCCCAGCAAATCGCCCGTGAGCGCGGGCTGGATACCGACAGCAAACGTAAAGTCTACCTCCCGGTGATCCGCGCCTACCGCGTCGGACCTGAGCTGGTGGCATGGGCAGACGGGAAAAATCTTCGCGAGCTGGGGATTTACCGCCAGACCGGGTGCTACATCGAACGTATCCGCCGTAACGGCATTCTGGCGAACCCGGACGGTGACGCGGTGCTGCAGATGGGCGACGACATCGCGCTGGTGGGTTACCCGGACGCGCACGCGCGTCTCGACCCAAGCTTCCGAAACGGCAAAGAGGTGTTCGACCGCGATCTGCTCGACATGCGCATCGTCACCGAAGAGATCGTGGTGAAAAACCATAACGCCGTTGGCCGTCGTCTGGCGCAACTCAAGCTGACCGACCACGGCTGCTTCCTTAACCGCGTAATCCGCAGCCAGATTGAGATGCCCATCGACGACAACGTCGTGCTCAACAAAGGCGACGTTTTGCAGGTCAGCGGCGACGCGCGACGCGTAAAAACCGTTGCCGACCGCATCGGCTTTATCTCCATTCACAGCCAGGTCACTGACCTGCTGGCTTTCTGCGCCTTCTTTATTGTGGGCCTGATGATCGGGATGATCACCTTCCAGTTCAGCAACTTCAGTTTCGGAATCGGTAACGCCGCCGGTCTGCTGTTCGCCGGGATCATGCTGGGCTTCCTGCGAGCGAACCATCCGACGTTCGGTTACATTCCGCAGGGCGCATTGAACATGGTAAAAGAGTTCGGTCTGATGGTGTTTATGGCGGGTGTTGGCTTAAGCGCCGGCAGCGGCATTGGACACAGCCTTGGCGCCGTCGGCTGGCAGATGCTGGTTTCCGGCCTTATCGTCAGCCTGGTGCCGGTGGTGATCTGCTTCCTGTTTGGTGCCTACGTGCTGCGCATGAACCGCGCCCTGCTCTTCGGAGCAATGATGGGGGCGCGTACCTGTGCGCCGGCCATGGAAATTATCAGCGACACCGCGCGCAGCAACATCCCGGCGCTGGGCTATGCAGGCACCTACGCTATCGCCAACGTACTGCTGACGCTGGCAGGTACGCTGATCATCATCATCTGGCCAGGACTCGGATAACTCTGAAGTTTACGCGTAATGAAAAAATTTTTGTTACGCGCAGAACTTTTTTATCAGGGGGCAGTCATAACTAGTGCCACTGCTTTTCTTTGATGTCCCCAATTTGTGGAGCCCATCAACCCCGCCGTTTTGGTTCAAGGTTGATGGGTTTTTTGTTGCCTTAAATAAACCCCAACAAAGAATAACCAAAGCCCGTTATCCAGCTTTTCTAAACATGGGCATACGTAATGCCAGGCTTAACGAGCGATGTCTAAGCGTTTCCCTCCCCCGCAATCCTCCCAACCATCGCCCGAATCTCGTCCCGGGTTAACGGCGCACGGTCGGTCACATAGTGCAACGTCATCCCTTCGATAAACGCATCCAGCGCGCGGGTGGTAACCGGATCGAACCACTGCTCCAGCGTAGTCTGGCTCATCTTCATCCAGTCCTGCATCACCGTTTTGAGCGCCGCGCTGCGGTGCATAAAGGCGTAAAGCTGGTACATCAGCGCCATGTTGTGCGGCGTCGTCACCTGCGAACTGTGGATCAGGGTGGTGATGGACTCGCACGCCATTTCAGGCCCGGTGACGCCCGCAAAGAAATCCCGATACTGCTGCGACATCTGTTGCGTAAACCATGTGAACGCTTCCTCCAGCAGTGGCTCCATACCGTCGAAATAGTAGGTCATCGACCCCAGCGGCACGCCCGCGCAGGCGGCGATTTTACGGTGCGTGACGGCGTGAATACCGTGCTCGGCAATGGTATCGAGTGTTGCCTGCAGGATCTTCTCCCGGCGATGCGGATCGTTCGGTGGTCTGCTCATAAATTCCTCACGTGGTTTGTGTACAAATGTACACAAACTTGCTAGTGTTGTCGCTATTGTTGTACTTCTGGTGCTACCCCAATGACGCTGACCTCTCCCCGTAAAACCCTGCAGCTCCGCATGTGGGCGCTGTTTATGTTCTTCTTTATTCCCGGTCTGCTGATGGCCTCCTGGGCCACGCGCACGCCCGCCATTCGCGATATTTTGTCTGTCTCTACGGCTGAGATGGGCATCGTGCTGTTCGGCCTGTCGATCGGTTCCATGAGCGGCATTCTCTGTTCCGCATGGCTGGTGAAGCGCTTTGGTACGCGAGCAGTGATCCGCACCACCATGTGCTGCGCGGTGTTCGGGATGGTGGTGCTGAGCGTCGCGCTGTGGTTTGCCTCGCCGGTGTTGTTCGCGCTGGGGCTGACGGTATTTGGCGGCAGCTTCGGTTCTGCGGAGGTGGCCATCAACGTTGAAGGGGCGGCGGTCGAGCGTGAGATGAACAAAACCGTGCTGCCCATGATGCATGGCTTCTATAGCCTCGGTACGCTGGCCGGTGCGGGCGTGGGAATGGCGCTGACGGCCACGGGTGTGACCGCCAATCTGCATATCCTGCTGGCGGCGCTGGTGTGCATCATTCCGATCCTCACCGGCATCCGGGCCATCCCGGACGGCACCGGTAAAAACTCTGCTGACGAACGCTCGTCAGCCGAAAAAGGACTCCCCTTCTACCGCGATTTCCAGCTGATGCTGATCGGCGTGGTGGTACTGGCGATGGCGTTTGCAGAAGGCTCCGCCAACGACTGGCTCCCGCTGCTGATGGTGGACGGTCACGGCTTTAGCCCGACCTCCGGCTCGCTGATTTACGCCGGGTTTACGCTGGGGATGACCGTCGGGCGCTTCACCGGCGGCTGGTTTATCGACCGCTACAGCCGCGTGGCGGTGGTGCGCGCCAGCGCCCTGCTGGGCGGCCTGGGGATTGCGATGATTATCTTTGTGGACGTGGACTGGATTGCCGGCGTCTCGGTGATCCTCTGGGGACTGGGGGCGTCACTCGGCTTCCCGCTGACCATTTCCGCCGCCAGCGACACCGGGCCGGATGCCCCGAAGCGCGTCAGCGTGGTGGCGACAACGGGCTACCTCGCCTTCCTGGTGGGGCCGCCGCTGCTCGGCTTCCTGGGTGAACACTACGGGCTGCGCAGCGCCATGCTGGTGGTGTTAGGGTTGGTGATCATCGCCGCGCTGGTGGCGCGCGCGGTGGCAAAGCCGGAAACGAAACAAACGACACTGGAGAAGGGATATGAGCGTTAAACTGATCGCCGTCGACATGGATGGCACATTCCTGAGTGATGCAAAGACCTATAACCGCCCGCGCTTTCTGGCGCAGTACGCCCGCATGAAGGCGCAAGGCATTCGCTTCGTGGTCGCCAGCGGCAACCAGTACTATCAGCTGATCTCCTTTTTCCCGGAGATTGCGCATGAAATTGCGTTCGTCGCTGAGAACGGCGGCTGGGTCGTGAGCGCCGGAGAGGATGTCTTTAACGGTGAATTGTCGAAAGCCCATTTCGAGACCGTCGCGAATGTATTAAACGACGTTCCGGGCATTGAGATTATCGCCTGCGGAAAAAACAGCGCCTATACGCTGAAATGCTATGACGATAACTTTAAGGATATCGCCGCGAAGTACTATCACCGGCTCGAAATGGTGAGTGATTTCGACAACCTGAACGACATTTTCTTCAAGTTTGGGCTGAACGTGTCAGACCATGAAATTCCGCGCATCCAGGCGATGCTGCATGAAAAGCTTAACGACATTATGGTGCCCGTGACAACCGGCCACGGCAGTATCGACCTGATTATCCCCAGCGTGCACAAAGCCAACGGCCTGCGGATCCTGCAACAGCGCTGGGGCATAGAGGACAGTGAAGTAGTTGCCTTCGGTGACAGCGGCAACGACGTGGAGATGTTGCGTCAGTCCGGGTTCAGCTTTGCGATGGCGAATGCCAGACCGCATATTAAAGCGGTGGCGCGGTTTGAAGCGCCGCATAATAACGAGGAAGGTGTGCTGGATGTGATTGAGAAGGTGTTGAACGGGGAGGCACCGTTTAATTGATATCGTGCGGTCTGGTGCCTTCACCCTAACCCTCTCCCTGTGGGAGAGGGAATAAACAGATTACGGTTGCAGGGCGTTGCCGACGCGTTTATCCTTCAGGAACACCACCATCAGGCCAACCCACAGCACGCCGTTGGCGAGGTTAAACAGACTGAACAGACCGTTGCCGCCCATCGCGTAAGCGTGCTTGCTCACCTCGATACCGACGGTAAAAATCAGCATCTGCAGCATACCCATCGCCGCGGACACCGTGCCTTTACTCATCTCGCTGGCAAACAGCGTCAGGCGCACCAGCCCGGCGTTCGCCACGCCAATCCCGAAAGCATAAAGGCTGAGCCCCGCCGTCATCCACAGATAAGCGTGGGATGACGCAACGGTCGCCACCGCGGCCAGAATCAGCCCTGCTGCAATCGGCCAGCCACCCATAATAATCAGTGAACGCACGGTGCGGCGTGACGTCAGACGTGCCAGCACCAGGTTACCGATAATCAGCGCGCCAAAAATCGGCACCTGCAGCAGACCGTACTCGTAGCTGCTGAGCTTTTCACCGCTGATGATAATGACCGGAGACTGCGCAATCCATGCCAGCAGCGGCAGGCTCACAAACCCGGTCGCCAGCGCCCCCGCCAGAAAGCGGCCATTCTTCAGCACTTCTTTGTAATCCCGGCCCAGCTCCTTGAGCGAGAGTTTTTCACCCAGACGGGTCGCCGTTTCCGGCATTGCGCGGTGCAGGCCAAAGAACGCGATAGCGGCGAGAACCGCAAAGAGGATAAACATCCCTTCCCAGGGCGCAACATGTACCCACGCGGCGCCCACCAGCGGCCCGAGTAAAGGGGCAATCAGCGCCACGTTTGCCATGAGCGCGGTAATTTTGATACACACCGCCTCTTCAAACGACTCCTGAATGGCGGCATACCCCACGGCACCGATAAAGCACAGGCTCACCCCCTGCAGGAAACGCAGCAGGGTAAATTGCTCGATATTTTGCGCCAGCAGCGTAGCGAGACAGGTGACGATAAACCACACCACGCCGGTCAGCATCACCGGACGGCGGCCAATACGATCCGACAGCGGCCCTAACAGCCACTGTAAAAACATGCCGCCAGCCAGATAGGCGGTCATGGAGGTCGGCACCCATTCAATTCCCGCGTTGTACTGCTCCACAACGGCCAGCATGCCGGGCTGGATCATATCGTTGCCGATATAGGTGGAGAATTCGTAGAGCACCAGACACAGGGGGAAAAGCAACGCCTGACGACCCAGACGTGAACCAGAAGAAGAACGGTTTAACATGCAATCTCTTTAAAATGACAAAATCGCGACGAGTGTAATGAAATGCCGCAGCCCGAGATAGTGATTTATCGAGGATAAACAGAAATAAAGCACATATCGTCTTCGTTTAAGGTTTCCTTAAGTTGACAGATTTATGATAGCCCGATTACTCGTCAACGATCCCAAATTATGGCACTCACTTCCAGCCGTTCAGAATTGTCTAACTTACAGACAAATAAGACAAAACGACTTTACCGCTTACCCTCCCACTTTTATGGTTATCAGCTTTTCGTGCTGTTAGTCCTTGCCGTGGTGTTTACGTGGCTTTCGCGCGATGAAGCGCTCGACAGATGGATCACCGGTTTTTGGTATGACGCGGCGACGCAGAGCTTCCCGCTGCAGAAAGACCACCTGCTGGATTTGCTCAACCATCGTCTGGCGAAGTACATCGCCATCGCCTTAGGTGCCGTGGCGCTGCTTTACGGCGCTTACAAACGTAACGCCAGGCTGGTTACGGCGGCGCTGCTGATGGGGCTTGGCGCGCTGGTAGTGGGCGTACTGAAAAGCATTAGCCACCACAGCTGCCCGTGGGATCTGGTGGAGTATGGCGGGAAGGCGATGTCTTACCCCCTGTTTAGCGCCGTCCCGACAGACAGCGGTCCGGGGCGCTGTTTCCCCGGCGGCCATGCCTCCAGCGGTTTTATGGTGATGGGGCTGTTTTTTGCCTTCTGGCGCGAGCGTCCACGTCTCGCCTGGAGCTTTGTTGCCCTCGGCGTGCTGCTGGGTCTGGCGATGGGCTTCGGTCAGGTGATGCGCGGGGCACATTTTTTCTCTCACAACCTGTGGGCCGGGTGGTGGGTTTGGTTTTCCCAGGTGGCCGTCTACGGGCTGGTTTCCACCCGGTTTGCAAAAGAGTAATAACGCTATGCTAGAGAATCTGAATTATCAGCTGTTTTATCTGATCAACGCCACACCGGCCTCGCCAGAGTGGATGATTGATTTCGCCACCTTCCTGGCAAAAGATCTGATTAGTATCGTGCCTGTGCTGGCCGCTGTCCTCTGGCTCTGGGGCCCTCGCAGTCAGGTGAAGGCACAGCGCCAGCTGGTGATCAAAGTCGCGATGGCGCTCGGGGTCAGCGTACTGGTTAGTTATATTCTCGGCCATGCGTTCCCGCACGATCGTCCTTTTGTCGACCATGTCGGTTATACCTTCCTGCACCACGCGCCGGATGACTCCTTCCCGAGCGATCACGGTACGGTTATCTTCACCTTCGCGCTGGCTTTCCTGTTCTGGCATCGCCTGTGGTCTGGTGCGGTGCTGATGGTGGCAGCCGCGGCGATCGCCTGGTCCCGCGTGTATCTTGGCGTCCACTGGCCGCTGGATATGGTCGGCGGTTTCCTGGTAGGACTGATTGGCTGCGTGAGCGCGGCAATCCTGTGGAATCTCTTCGGTGAAGCGCTCTACCGGGGGCTCTCTTCCCTTTATCGCGCCATTTTTGCCCTCCCGATCCGCAAAGGCTGGATACGTGACTAACCCCAACCGGACAGGTTACACTGAGCCCCCGCCCTGCGGGGGCTCATTTTTTTTATCCTGAGGAACTATGGAAACACGACGCGATGACCGCATAGCTCAGCTGCTTCAGGCGCTGAAGCGTAGTGATAAGCTGCATCTTAAGGAAGCCGCCAACCTCCTCGGCGTCTCAGAGATGACCATTCGTCGTGATCTGAACAGCGACAGCGCTCCCGTGGTACTGCTGGGCGGGTACATTGTGCTTGAGCCGCGTAGCGCCAGCCATTATCTGATAAGCGATCAGAAAACGCGTCTGGTGGAAGAGAAACGCAAAGCCGCGCGCCTGGCCGCCACGCTGGTACAGCCGCACCAGACGCTGTTTTTTGACTGCGGCACCACCACTCCGTGGATTATCGAAGCCATCGACAGCAGTATTCCCTTTACCGCCGTGTGTTACTCCCTGAACACCTTTCTGGCGCTGCAGGAGAAACCCGAGTGCCGGGTGATCCTCTGCGGCGGTGAGTTTCACGCCAGCAACGCTATCTTTAAGCCGCTCAACCTGCAGGACACGCTCAGCAACTTATGTCCGGACATCGCGTTCTATTCCGCCGCGGGCGTGAATGTGCGTCAGGGGGCGACCTGCTTTAACCTGGAGGAGCTGCCGGTAAAGCACTGGGCATTAAGCGCCGCGCAATACCATGTGCTGGTGGTCGATCACAGTAAGTTTGGTAAGGTGCGGTCGGCAAGAATGGGCGAGCTGGCGCAGTTTGACGCCATCGTCAGCGATTGCCGCCCGGATGAGGAAATTGTGGCCCATGCGAAGGCGCAGCAGGTGAAGTTGATATATTGAGAGGGGTGCGGTCTGATGCCCTCACCCCGCCCCTCTCCCACAGGGAGAGGGAGAAAAGCATGATGGATTAGCTGAACCAGCTGCCAAACCAGCTGTGGAATTTCATCAATACGAAATCCCACATCCGGCTGAAGAAGCCACCCTCTTCTACCGCTTCCATCACGATCAGCGGACGCTGTTCAATTGACTTACCGTTTAACTGGAAATCAATCGTCCCGACCACCTGGCCTTTTTTCAACGGCGCGGTGAGCTGCGGGTCGGTCAGGGTATAGCTGGCCTTCAGGTTTTTCAGCTGACCGCGTGGAATGCTCACGGAACCGGCTTCCCCCGCCCCGAGATTCACTTCACTCTTGTCCCCAAACCAGACGCGCTGGCTGACGAACGTGGCATCCGGTTTAATCGGCGTCACGGTTTCATAGAAACGGAAGCCCCAGGTCAGCAGTTTTTCTGATTCGTTAAACCGGATGCGGTCGGTTTTGGTGCCCAGCACAACCGAGATCAAACGCATGTCGCCCTGCGTCGCAGAGGCCACCAGGTTATAGCCCGCGCCCGCCGTGGTGCCGGTCTTCATGCCGTCCACGTTAACGTTGCTGCTCCACAGGAGACGGTTACGGTTCGGCTGGCGAATTTTGTTGAAGGTAAACTCTTTCTCTTTGTGGATCGCGTATTCATCCGGTACGTCGTGGATCAGCGCTTTCCCCAACAGCGCCATGTCGCGCGCGGTACTGAACTGTCCCGGCGCATCCAGGCCGTGAACTGTTTTGAATGTCGTGTTGGTTAAGCCGAGTTTCTGCGCATAGCCATTCATCAAACCAATGAAAGAATCCTGACTGCCGGCCACATAATCGGCCAGCGCGATACACGCGTCATTTCCCGACTGAATAATTACACCTTTGTTCAGATCGGAAACGGACACCTGATCCCCTGGCTTCAGGAACATCACCGATGACCCGCGCAGCGCGGGGTTACCGGTCGCCCAGGCGTCCTTTCCGATGGTGACCATATCGTCCAGCTTGATCTTACCGGCTTTCAAGGCCTGGCCGACCACATAGCTGGTCATGATTTTGGTCAGGCTGGCCGGATCGAGTTTCTCATCGGCATTGCCTTCCGCCAGCACTTTCCCGCTGGCATAGTCCATCAGGATCCAGGCGCGCGCATCCACCGGTGGCGCTTCGGGCGCAGCCTGTTCTGCTGCGTAGAGAGTTGGTGCAAACAGGAAAAGGAGCGCAGAGCCTGCCGCCAGGCTGCGCAGAGAAGTCATTTTTCGCGTCATAAATGCCACCCGAGTGTCCATTCAAAAATTACGTCACATCACCGTGTCGCAAGAAGCGATGAGTAATAGCGCACTAAAACGGTGAAAGAAACCCAGCGAGGGTAAAGTTATTAAAGTTTATGCAATAACATTCATTTACGCTTTGATTCAGGCGATTTTTTTGTCTTCTGTTGCGTAATTGTTAGGTTTATCTCACCATGGCGAAAAAGGTGACCCGGATTCACAACTCATCAGGAGTAAATATGATTACGCTGTGGGGCAGGAACAATTCGACCAACGTGAAGAAAGTGCTCTGGACGCTGGAAGAGCTGGATTTACCGTTTAATCAAATTATGGCTGGCATGGCATACGGGGTAAACAGAGAGGCCGACTATCTGGCGATGAACCCGAACGGCCTGGTGCCGCTGCTGCGCGATGACGAAACAGACGCAACGCTTTGGGAATCTAACACCATTGTGCGCTACCTCGCCGCCCAGTACGGTCTTGGCCGCCTGTGGGTTGAAAACCCGGCGCAGCGCGCCCAGGGTGAAAAGTGGATGGACTGGGCAAACCAGACGTTCTCTCCTGTTCACCGGGTTATCCTGATGGGACTGGTGAGAACCCCCGAGGCCGAGCGCGACTATCCTGCTATTCATGCCGCTCAGGATTCCTGTGAAAACCTGTTTGCCATGATGGATGACGAACTGGCGAAGCGCGCCTGGTTCTCCGGCGAGACGTTCGGCGTGGGGGATATTGCCGTGGCGCCGTTTGTCTGGAACCTGACCAATATGGGGCTGAACTGGACGCCGCGCCCTCACCTTGAACGCTGGCTCAAGCAACTGAGCGAGCGTCCGGCGTACCGTAACGTCGTGATGACCCCGGTCACCTGATTACGCACCGGACGGGCTGACTTTTAGCAGTTGCCCGTCCGTTTCATCGGTGAGCACATACAGATACCCGTCCGGCCCCACCCGCACATCGCGAATACGTTGATCTCGATCGCCCAGGATGCGCCCGTCCTCCGTGACCTTGTTGCCCTCCACGCTCAGGACGATAACGTCTTTCTCCTTTAGCGCCCCAATAAACAGTTTGTTTTTCCACTGCGGAAAAACGTCACTGTTGTAGAACGCCATGCCGCTGACCGCGGGCGAGACTTTCCAGACAAACAGCGGCTTCTCGGTTCCCTCGACGTGTTCACCTTTGGCTTCGGGGATTTTCAGGCCACTGTAATTAATGCCGTGTGTTGCCAGCGGCCAGCCGTAATTTTTGCCTTTCTCCGGGATATTGATTTCATCCCCGCCGCGCGGGCCATGTTCGTTCAGCCAGAGCGTGTCGCTCCACGGATTCATCGCCATTCCCTGCGGGTTGCGAATGCCATAAGACCAGATTTCCGGCCGTGCGCCGGCGGTGTTCACAAAGGGGTTATCCGCAGGCACTTTACCGTCCTCGGTCAGGCGCACCACTTTCCCCTGCAGTTTGTCCAGGTCCTGCGCCGTCGGGCGCTGGTTGTTCTCGCCGAGTCCGATAAAGAGGTAGCCTTTGCCGTCAAACACCAGCCGTCCGCCAAAATGGTTACCGGTAGAGAGTTTCGGCATCTGGCGAAACACGACCTGGAATGCCTCGATGCGGGAAAGATCGTCGCTTAAGCGGCCATAACCCACCGTCGTTCCGGCTTTGCCGTCATGCCCTGCTTCGGCGTAACTCAGCCAGACGCGGCGCGACGTTGCAAAATCAGGCGCCAGCACCACGTCCAGCAATCCTCCCTGACCGTTCGCCCAGACCTTCGGAACGCCGACAATGGGATCGGAAAGCCCTTTTCCAGCCTGCCAGTGTTTGAGCTGCCCGCCCTTGAGGGTCACCAGAAGCCCTTTATTGTCCGGCAGGAACGCCATCGACCAGGGGTGATCGAGTCGGTTTTGCAGCACCTCGACCTTCACCGCCTCTGGCGCCGCAAGAAGTGAAAAGGAAAAGCACAACGCAGGAAGGAAAATCAACGAGGACCGTGGCATGACGCGCTCCTTTTTCGGCATATGGCATAAAGATTAGCCAGTACCTCCGGGCGCGTTACCACTTTTACAAAAGCTTAATCAGAAGGGGGAGTTGCCTCCCCCGGGCTCAGTGTTGCTCAAGCTTCTCGTGCTCGGACAGACACATGATGCATAGAGAGAGCGTTGTCAGGCAGTTTTCAAGCTTCTCCGCGTTCACAGCGATAAAATTCGGGCAGTCGTGGCGTCCGTTCATCAAACATACCCCAGCAATGGAGAGCACCTCAGCGGCACGACGCAGCGCCATTAACTCGCATTCATCGTATTCCGCCCTCAGGATCGGTGCTTTTTCACGCATGAAATTGCAAAGTTCAAACAGATTATCACGCAGATGTTCGCTTTCGCTGACTGACATATAGCCTTTGGCCTTCCTGAGCTGCAGATAAGCGGCCAGGTCGATTCGGGCGTTGATCAGCTTGTTAAGCAGATCGCGTTTCAGTCTGTCAACGGACATACTATTTCCTCCTCTGTCAGCCATGTTGCACAGTCAGAATAAGTTCATTTTTTGTACAGTTTAATGCCTGAGATCAATTATTCTTAACTGATTAACATTATTTACAATGTTACAACCTCTGCCCGGCACATCCCGCTTGCAAAGAGTGTATAAATCCCACGCGATACGCTGTAAAATCCCGCCCTGATAACTCCATAATTGATGAATTTTTAACCTATGAGCAATGTTACGCACCCGCCGAAAATCGGCTTCGTCTCCCTCGGCTGCCCGAAAAACCTGGTGGATTCCGAACGCATCCTGACCGAACTTCGTACCGAAGGCTATGACGTGGTGCCAAGCTACGACAACGCCGATATGGTGATTGTGAACACCTGCGGGTTTATCGACAGCGCGGTTCAGGAGTCCCTGGAAGCCATCGGTGAAGCCCTGACGGAAAACGGCAAAGTCATTGTGACCGGCTGTCTGGGCGCGAAAGAGGACCAGATCCGCGAAGTGCATCCGAAGGTGCTGGAGATCACTGGCCCGCACAGTTACGAGCAGGTGCTGGAACATGTTCATCACTACGTGCCAAAACCAAAGCACAATCCGTTCCTGAGCCTGGTGCCGGAACAGGGCGTGAAGCTGACGCCGCGTCACTACGCTTACCTGAAAATTTCCGAAGGCTGCAACCATCGCTGCACCTTCTGCATCATCCCGTCCATGCGTGGCGATCTGGTGAGTCGTCCGATTGGCGACGTGCTGGCGGAAGCTAAACGTCTGGCCGATGCTGGCGTGAAAGAACTGCTGGTGATTTCCCAGGATACCTCTGCTTACGGCGTAGACGTGAAGCACCGTTCCGGTTTCCACAACGGCGAGCCGGTGAAAACCAGCATGGTGGGCCTGTGCGAGCAGCTCGCGAAGCTGGGGATCTGGACGCGTCTGCATTACGTCTACCCATATCCGCACGTTGACGACGTCATTCCGTTGATGGCGGAAGGCAAAATCCTGCCGTATCTGGACATCCCGCTGCAGCACGCCAGTCCGCGTATCCTGAAGCTGATGAAGCGTCCTGGCTCCGTTGACCGTCAGCTGGCACGCATTAAACAGTGGCGCGAAATCTGCCCGGATCTGACCCTGCGCTCAACCTTCATCGTCGGCTTCCCGGGTGAAACCGAAGAAGATTTCCAGATGCTGCTCGATTTCCTGAAAGAAGCGCGTCTGGACCGCGTAGGCTGCTTCAAGTACAGCCCGGTTGAAGGCGCAACAGCCAACGAACTGGCGGATCAGGTGCCGGAAGAGGTGAAAGAAGAGCGCTGGAACCGCTTTATGCAGCTGCAACAGCAGATCTCTGCTGAACGTCTGCAGGAGAAAGTGGGCCGTGAGATCATGGTTATCATTGACGAAGTGGACGAAGAAGGCGCAATTGGCCGCAGCATGGCAGATGCCCCTGAAATCGACGGCGCGGTGTACCTGAACGGCGAAACTCGCGTTAAGCCGGGTGATATTATTCGCGTGAAGGTTGAAAACGCGGACGAATATGACCTGTGGGGTAGCCGGGTTTAATCGCACTGCACCTCATTTCCAGGCCGGGTAAGGCGTAGCCGCCACCCGGCACATTCCACTGCCCTACCCCTTAATCCTCGGATCCAGCGCGTCGCGCAGCCCGTCCCCCAGCAGGTTAAACGCCAGCACGGTCAGGAAAATCGCCAGACTCGGGAAGATCGCCACGTGCGGCGCAATCACCATATCTGCCCTCGCCTCGTTCAGCATCGCGCCCCACTCCGGCGTCGGTGGCTGTGCGCCTAACCCCAGAAACGACAGGCTGGCCGCAGAAATAATCGACACGCCGATGCGCATGGTGAAATAGACCACAATAGACGACACCGTTCCCGGCAGAATATGGCTGAACAGAATGGTGGCATCGCTGGCCCCCATGCTGCGGGCGGACTCGATAAACGTCTGCTGTTTCAGCACCAGCGTGTTGCCGCGCACAAGTCGGGCAAAGGCGGGAATCGAAAATACCGCAACGGCAATAATCACGTTCGCCATGCCGCTGCCCATAATGGCCACCACGGCAATGGCCAGCAGAATACCGGGGAAGGCAAACAGCACGTCGCAGATTCGCATGATGATGCGGTCCCACCAGCCTTCGTAATATCCGGCGACGAGACCCAGCACGGTACCGATTGCCGCGCCGATCAGTACCGCAAACACCCCGGCGGCAAGCGAGATTTGCGCCCCCACCAGCACGCGGCTGAAGATATCGCGCCCAAGGGAATCCACGCCGAACCAGTGGAGCATGGACGGCCCATCGTTCAGGCGGTCGTAGTCAAAATAGTTTTCCGCATCAAACGGCGCCACCCAGGGTGCAACGATCGCCACCGCAATCAGCAGCAGCACAAACAGCCCCGCCGTCATGGCGACCGGCTGACGGCGAAAACGCCGCCAGAATTCCGACCATGGCGTGCGGATATGCTCCGGTTTCAGCCCCGGCATAGCGTTTAAAACGGCCTGACGTCGCCAGTTCAACAATCGCATTTTACTTATACCTGATGGCCGGGTTAATGGCGGCGTAGAGCACATCCACCACTAAATTGATAAGAATAAACTCCAGGGAGAAAAGCAGGACTTCCGCCTGAATTACCGGGTAGTCGCGCATCTCGACCGAATCGACCAGCAGACGCCCCAGCCCCGGCCAGTTGAAGACCTTTTCCACGACGATAGAGCCGCCCAGCAGAAAGCCAAACTGCAGTCCCATCATCGTCACCACCGGGATCATCGCATTACGAAACCCGTGCTTAAGAATGACCCACTTCTCGCTGACCCCTTTCGCCCGCGCGGTGCGAATATAATCTTCACTCAGCACGTCAACGAAGGAGGCGCGGGTAAAGCGGGCCATTACCGCCGAGACGGCAGCCCCCAGCGTCATAGAGGGCAGAATGTAATGCTTCCAGGTATCGGCCCCAACGGTCGGCAGCCAGCCCAGCTCAACGGAGAAGATTTGCATCAGCAGCATCCCCAGCGCGAACGCCGGAAAAGAGATACCGGTGACCGCCAGCGCCATACCGAGCTTATCCGGCCAGCGGTTGCGCCAGACCGCCGCAACAATCCCGGCGCCCAGCCCAAACACCACTGCCCAGCTCATACTGGCAATCGTTAGCCAGAACGTGGGCATAAAGCGGCTGGCGATTTCCTCCGCTACCGGACGACGCGACACCATCGAGATGCCAAAATCGCCCTGCAGAACGTTGCAAATGTAATGAAGAAACTGCATATACAGTGGCTGATCCAGGCCCAGCTGCTTGCGCACCAGCTCAATGACGGCGGCATCTGCTTCCGGCCCGGCAACCAGACGCGCCGGATCGCCCGGCAGCATATGCACAAACAAAAATACCAGTATCGCCACAATCAGCAGCGTCGGGATAAGCCCAAGCAAGCGTTTACAAACATAATTCAGCATGAGTGTTATTTTAAATCCGCATCGTCAAAGCTAAAGCCCGTATCCGGCATGATGTAGAATCCGGTCAGCGCTCTGTTATGGGCTGAAACCAGTTTCTCCACCACCAGCGGTACCCACGGCGACTCTTTCCAGATAAGGTCCTGGGCGTCTTTGTAGAGGCGCGCTTTCTCTTCCGGTTTAGTGGTTTTCAGGGCATCGGCCAGATCGTTGTCCACCTGCGGATTGCTGTAAAACGCGGTGTTAAACAGGGTTGGCGGCCGGTTTTGCGAAGCAAACAGCGGTGCAAGCGCCCAGTCGGCTTCACCGGTCGACGCCGACCAGCCGGTATAGAACATCCGCACGCCGCTCTCTTTCTGCCCTTTCCCCTCGACCTCGGCGGCCCGCTGACCGGCATCCATCGCGGTGACCTGCACCTTGATGCCCACCTGCGCCAGCTGCTGCTGGGTGAACTGCAGTACCTTCTGGGCGGTACTGTGATTGTGCGACGACCACAGCGTGGTGCTGAAACCGTTCGGGAAGCCCGCCTCTTTGAGCAGCTCGCGCGCTTTAGCCGGATCGTACGGCCACGGCTGATAGCTTTGCGCATAGGCAATGGCCGGAGGCAGCACGCCGGTCGCCGGGGTGGCATAGCCCGCAAAAGCGACCTTCACCAGCGCCTGACGGTTAATCGCATAGTTGATCGCTTCACGTACCTTTGGGTTATCAAACGGCTTCTGCGTGACGTTCATGCTGATATAGCGCTGCATGATTGACGGACTGGCCACCAGCTCCAGCTTGCTGTTTTTCTGCAGAATAGCGGCCTGCTCATACGGGATGGGGAAAGCAAACTGCGCCTCACCCGTTTGCAGCATCGCTGCGCGGGTATTGTTATCCACCACCGGACGCCAGGTGATGGTGTCCAGCTTCGGCAGCCCTTTCTGCCAGTACCCTGGGAATTTCTTCACCTTCACAAAATCGGTCTGGTTCCAGGTGAGCAGCTCGTACGGGCCGGTACCGACCGGGTGGAAGCCAATCTCCTTGCCGTACTTTTTCAACGCGGCAGGCGAGATCATCGCCGTTGCCGGGTGCGCCAGTATATTGATAAACGCCGAGAATGGCGCTTTCAGCGTGATTTTGACCGTCGTCGGATCCACCGCCTCGGTGCTGGCGATGTTTTTATAAAGGTTATAGCGCTTCAGGCTGTTTTCCGGGTTGCTGGCACGGTCAAGGTTGACCTTTACCGCCTCCGCATTGAAATCGGTACCGTCCTGGAACTTCACGCCGGAACGAAGCTTGATGGTATAGACCAGACCGTCGTCGGAGACGGTATACCCCTGCGCCAGAACATTTTTGAGCTTCATCTCGTTATCCAGGCCGAACAGCCCCTGATAGAACGATTTCGCCACCGCCTGGGAAAGCGTATCGTTGGCGTCATACGGATCCAGCGTGGTGAAGTTGGAGCCGACAGCAACCACCACATCTTTGGCAGCGAACGCGGGGGCAGCGGCCAGGGCTGCCGTCACGCTCGCGGCTAACAACCATCTACGCGCTACAAAAGTAACCATTGTGTTCTCCTGCCTGTTGTAAGTTATAACCGCGAAAACGCATTGTCCTGACGCGGGGGAGCGACGAAATGACCCGGCCCGACTTCGCGCAGCGTCACGCGCTCAACGGCCTCGCCGCGTTTGCGAATATTGCTCGGCATTTCATCCTGCAGCAGCACGCGCTGGCCGTGACGATGCGCGGGGTCAGCAACCGGTACCGCCGCGATAAGCTTGCGAGTGTAAGGATGTTGCGGGTTCTCAAACACTGCCTTTCGCGGACCTATCTCCACGATTTGCCCCATGAACATCACCGCCACGCGATGGCTGATGCGCTCGACCACCGCCATATCGTGCGAGATAAACAGGAAAGCGATGCCCATATCCCGCTGTAAATCGAGCAATAAGTTGATGATTTGCGCCCGGATTGAGACATCCAGCGCTGAAACGGATTCATCCGCAATCACCACTTTCGGGTTCAGCGCCAGCGCACGGGCAATGCAGATACGCTGCCGCTGCCCGCCGGAAAACTCATGCGGATAACGCCAGGCATGTTCCGGCTTGAGGCCGACGCGCTCCAGCAGCCAGGCCACGCGACGCTGCGCTGCTTCGCCGTCGAGCAGATTATGCACCCGCAGCGGCTCCATAATGGAGTATCCCACCGTATGGCGCGGGTCGAGGGAGGCATACGGATCCTGGAAAATAAACTGAATATCCCGGCGTACCGCCTGTAATTTGTTGTCTGGCAGGGTGTCGATTCGTTCGCCGTTAAAGGTGATTGTCCCTTCCTGCGTCTCCACCAGCCGAAGCAGTGCGCGTCCGGTGGTGGATTTCCCGCAGCCGGACTCCCCCACCAGCGCCAGCGTTTCGCCCGGCCATAAATCGAAACTGACGTTTTCGACCGCGTGGACTTCGCGCTTCAGGCGATTGAAAATCCCGCTGCGCAGCGGAAAACGGGTCACCAGGTCGCGCACTTCAAGAATGGGTTTGCCCGGCACCACGGTATCCTGCTCGCGTTCATCCTCCTGCTGCCCTGTCGCTTCAAGGGAAATCAGCGGAAAACGACGCGGCAGGTCGCTGCCGTTCATCGCGCCAAGACGCGGCACCGCCGCCAGCAGCGCTTTAGTATAAGGATGCACAGGGGCATGAAAAATCTGTTCGACCGTGCCGGTTTCCACCGCATTGCCCTTGTGCATCACCAGCACCCGGTCGGCGATGTCAGCCACCACGCCCATATCGTGGGTGATAAATATTACCCCCATCTCCATCTCTTGCTGCAGCACTTTGATAAGCTGCAGGATCTGCGCCTGAATCGTCACGTCCAGCGCCGTTGTCGGTTCATCCGCAATCAGTACCGCCGGACGGCAGGAGAGCGCCATGGCAATCATCACCCGCTGGCGCATACCGCCGGAAAGCTGATGCGGGTAACGTCCCAGAATGGCCTGCGCCTCGGGAATGCGCACCAGCTCCAGCATCCTTCTGGCTTCGTTGAGCGCCTCATCGCCGCTTAGCCCCTGGTGCAGCCGGATGGACTCGGCAATCTGTTCCCCTACCGGGAAAACCGGGTTAAGCGAAGTCATCGGCTCCTGAAAGATCATCGCAATATCTGCCCCGCGCACGCCCTGCATCTGCGCGCCGCTCAGCTCGTTTAAATCAATGACCTGACGATTACGGCGGCGCAGGAGCATCTTCTCGCTGCTGATTTGCCCGCCCGTCTGTTCCAGCAGACGCATCAGCGCCAGCGCGGTGACCGATTTACCGGAACCGGATTCGCCAACAATCGCCAGCGTCTCGCCGCGTCTGAGCGAGAACGATAAATTTTCTACTGCAGGGATGAACTGCCGCTCTTCCTGAAACGCAATATTCAGCTGATGGACAGCCAGTACTTCGCCGTTGTCCAGCTCTTCACTGTGCGGCACGCGCGGCCCCCTTATTCACGATAGATGCCCGTGCTCGGTTCATCACCGGCGTAACCCCAGGCGCGATACATCCCTTCGCTGTTAAACGGCAGGGCCACGTTGCCCTCACGGTCCACGGCAATTAGGCCGCCGACGCCGCCCAGGGCAGGTAATTTTTCCATCACCACGCGCTCGCAGGCCTCGCTCAGGCTTAAACCGCCGTAATCCATCAGCGCGGTGATGTCGTAGGCCGCGAGGGCGCGAATAAACACTTCCCCGGTGCCGGTACACGACACCGCCGCCGTGGCGTTATTGGCATAGCAGCCGGCGCCCGGCAGCGGGCTGTCGCCGACGCGGCCGGGCAGCTTGTTGGTCATGCCGCCCGTTGAGGTCGCCGCCGCGAGGTTGCCGGCCTTATCCAGCGCCACCGCGCCGACCGTGCCCATTTTGGTGGTTTCATCCAGCGGCGCAGTATGGTCAAGCTGCGTCATGCCCGCTGAACGGGCTTCCAGCAGTTGCTGATAGCGCTCCTCCGTGGAAAAAAGATCGGACGATACCGGTTCCATTCCGTGCTCACGGGCAAATTTCTCCGCCCCGGCGCCCGTCAGCAGAACGTGCGGACTCTCTTCCATCACCAGACGCGCCGCCAGCACCGGATTACGCAGATGACTCACTCCCGCCACGGCGCCTGCCTTAAGGGTGACGCCGTCCATCACGCAGGCATCCAGCTCGTGGGTTTCATCCCGGGTAAAGACTGAACCGATACCTGCATTAAAGAGCGGACACTCCTCCAGCAGACGCACCGCCTCGGTGACCACATCCAGCGCGCTCTCGCCCGCTTCCAGCATTTTTTGACCTGTTTCAACAATGGCGTACAGCGCGTCAATATAACGCTTTTCCTGCTCAGGACTGAGCTGTGCACGGGTGATTGCCCCTGCGCCACCATGAATTGCGATTACCGCATTAACCATTCGCATCACCCGTTAGCCTGATTCGCGGCTTTTTCTATAAATATCATTATCGTCGATGAAACTTCAGATGATTTTTGAATATAGAAAGACGCAACTGTGATGTAAAGCGTACACCCATCGGGTCATACAGTTAGCCGCACTTTTCTGCCATAATGGACGCTTTCGTTGTTACTCCTCAGGAGCCCACCATGGATTTTACCGCCGGACTGATGCCGCTTGAGACGGCACTCACGCAGATGCTTGACCGACTTTCCCCGCTGCAAGACGTCGAAACGCTGCCCCTCGTGCGCTGTTTTGGCCGAATCGCCGCGCGCGATATCGTCTCTCCGCTTAACGTACCGGGGTTCGATAATTCCGCGATGGACGGTTACGCGGTACGCCTGGCGGACCTCCAGACGGGCAACGCCCTGCCGGTGGCGGGTAAAGCCTTTGCCGGTCAGCCGTTTAGCGGTGAATGGCCTGTGGGCACCTGCGTGCGGATCATGACCGGCGCGCCGGTTCCGCCAGGCTGCGATGCCGTGGTGATGCAGGAAGAAACCGAACAGACGGACGACGGCGTGCGTTTTACCGCCAGCGTCAAAGCGGGCCAGAACATCCGCCGTACCGGCGAGGACATTACCCTTGGCGCAACGGTCTTTGCCGCCGGGCAGAAACTGACGGTGGCGGAGCTGCCGGTGCTGGCCTCGCTCGGCATCGCGGACATTGACGTTATCCGGAAAGTGCGCGTCGCGGTGTTCTCCACCGGTGACGAGCTGCAGCTTCCGGGCCAGCCGCTGCAGGACGGTCAGATTTACGACACCAACCGGCTGGCAGTCCACCTGATGCTGGAGCAGCTGGGCTGCGAAGTGATTAATCTCGGCATCATTCCTGACGATCCGGAAAAACTGCGCGCGGCATTTATTGAGGCGGATAAATCCGCCGATGTGGTCATCAGCTCCGGCGGCGTCTCCGTGGGAGAAGCGGATTACACCAAAACCCTTCTTGAAGAGCTGGGCGAAATCGCCTTCTGGAAGCTGGCAATCAAACCGGGCAAACCGTTCGCGTTTGGCAAGCTTCCGCACAGCTGCTTCTGCGGTCTGCCGGGTAACCCGGTCTCAGCGGCACTCACCTTTTACCAGCTGGTGATCCCGCTGCTGGCGAAGCTTTCCGGCAACGCCGCCAGCCCGCTGCCGGAACGCCTGCGCGTGCGCGCCGCGACGCGCCTGAAAAAATCGCCGGGTCGGCTTGATTTCCAGCGCGGCATTCTGGCGCATAACGCGCACGGTGAGCTGGAAGTCAGCACGACCGGGCACCAGGGTTCGCACATTTTCAGCTCCTTCAGCCTGGGCAACTGCTTTATCGTGCTGGAGCGCGAGCGCGGCAACGTGGAAGCGGGTGAATGGGTTGAGGTAGAGCGCTTCAACCACCTGTTCGGAGGCTGACATGATGGTGGAACTGAGCGACCAGGAGATGATGCGCTACAACCGCCAGATTGTCCTGCGCGGATTTGATTTCGAGGGACAGGAAGCACTCAAGGCGGCCAGCGTGCTGGTTGTTGGCCTCGGCGGGCTCGGCTGCGCCGCCGCGCAATACCTGGCCGCGGCGGGCGTGGGCAGGATGACGCTGCTGGATTTTGATACCGTATCGGTGTCTAATCTCCAGCGCCAGACGCTGCACAGCGACGCGACCATTGGCGAGCCAAAAGTGGAATCCGCCCGGGCTGCCCTGGCGCGCATCAACCCCAACGTTCAGTTCACCCTGCTTGACGCGATGCTGGATGACGAGGCGTTATTTGCGCAGATTGCGCAGCACGATCTGGTGCTCGACTGCACCGATAACGTCGCCGTTCGTAACCAGCTTAATGCAGGCTGTTTTGCCCACAAAACCCCGCTGGTCTCCGGTGCGGCGATCCGCATGGAGGGGCAGATCAGCGTCTTCACCTATGCGGAGGGGGCCCCCTGCTACCGCTGTCTGAGCCGTCTGTTTGGTGAGAATGCGCTAACCTGCGTTGAGGCGGGCGTGATGGCGCCGCTCGTCGGCGTGATTGGGTCGCTGCAGGCGATGGAAGCGATTAAAGTGCTGGCACATTACGGTACGCCTGCCGCAGGAAAAATCGTGATGTTTGACGCGATGACCTGCCAGTTCCGCGAGATGAAGCTGATGCGTAATCCGGGGTGTGAGGTTTGTGGAGGTTAAAGCAAACGGCAACCTTCAGGTTGCCGTTTTAGTGTTTGCTCCCTCTCCCTGTGGGAGAGGGTTGGGGTGAGGGCATCAGGCCGCACCCGTCAAATCGACGTCCGACCAAACGCCCCCTGCCAGTCCTGCTCAAACTTCACAATCGCTGCGTCTACCGCAGGAGAGGTAATAAACTGCTGCGCCACGTCCAGCGGCAGCGTGATGGACTCGCATCCTGCCAGCAGGCAGTCCAGCGCCTGACGTGGGGTCTTAAAGCTCGCGGCCAGCACTTTTGATTGCGGGGCGTGCAGCGTCAGCAGCTGTTGCAGCTCAACCACGGTCTGGATACCGTCCCCGCCCTGCGCGTCCACGCGGTTCACGTATGGCGCGACATACTCTGCTCCTGCCAGCGCGCAGAGCATACCCTGGGCCGCGCCGTACACCGCCGTGCCCAGCGTCGGAATGCCTTCCGCTTTCAGCATCTTGATGGCTGCCAGCCCTTCGGCAGTTACCGGCAATTTCACCACCAGGTCGTTAATCATCGCGCGCAGCTTACGCGCGTCTTCCACCATACCTTCAGCGGTCGTCGCCATCACCTGCGCGAACAGACGGCCTTTACCGCCCATCGCGTCGTGCAGCGCGGGCAGAAGCTCATCCAGCGGCGTTTTACCTGCCGCCACAATGCTTGGGTTGGTGGTCACGCCCGCCAGCGGGAAGATACGCGCCAGCTTTTTGACTGCCGCAACGTCTGATGTGTCGAGATAAAGTTCCATGATGTCACCCTCAAAATTAGCCTGCACTTAACCTATCACATGAAAACCTGCTCAGGAGTTGACCTGCATCAAGATAACTTTCATTCGAAAGTCATTTAATCTTCATATGCAACATGAGGGTAAAAACATGATCTTCAATATTCAGCGTTACTCCACCCACGATGGCCCCGGTATTCGTACCGTGGTGTTCCTGAAAGGCTGCTCGCTGGGCTGTCGCTGGTGCCAGAACCCGGAAAGCCGTTCCCGTAGCCGGGACGTGCTGTTTGATGCGCGCCTGTGCCTTGACGGCTGCGACCTGTGTCAGCAGGCGGCGCCGGGCTGTATCGAACGCGCGCTGAATGGTCTCGTCATCCACCGTGAAAAATTGCGTGAAGAGACGCTCAACGCCCTCACCGACTGCTGCCCGACGCAGGCGCTGACCGTATGCGGTGAAGAACAGCAGGTGGGCGAGATCATGGCAACCGTGCTGCGCGATAAGCCCTTTTACGACCGCAGCGGCGGCGGTATTACGCTTTCCGGCGGCGAGCCGTTTATGAACCCGGAGCTGGCGCACGCGCTGTTTAAAGCCAGCCACGAACAGGGGATCCACACCGCCGTTGAAACCTGTCTTCACGTGCCGTGGCACTATATCGAGCCTTCATTACCGTACGTCGATCTGTTCCTCGCCGACCTGAAACACGTCGATCCTGAGGTGTTCAAACAGTGGACGGACGGCTCGGCCAAACGGATCCTCGATAACCTGAAGCGCCTTGCCGCTGCCGGGAAAAAAATCACCATTCGCGTACCGCTGATTCAGGGCTTCAATGCCGATGAAGCGTCCGTAACCGCCATTACCAACTTCGCCGCCGATGAACTTGGCGTCGATGATATTCATTTTCTGCCGTATCACACGCTGGGCATGAACAAATACACCCTGCTTGGCCAACCCTACTCTGCCCCTGACAAACCGCTGGATAACCCTGCCCTGCTGGACTTCGCGCAGCAGTACGCCTGCCAGAAAGGGTTAACCGCGACCTTACGAGGATAAACCTATGACAACGTTAAATCTCAACACCCTCAGCGAGCGCATCAAGGCGCACAAAACCGCGCTGGTCCATATCGTTAAGCCGCCGGTCTGTACCGAGCGCGCGCAGCATTACACCGAAATGTACCAGCAGCACATGGACAAGCCGATCCCGGTGCGTCGCGCCCTGGCGCTGGCACATCATCTGGCTGAGCGTACCATCTGGATCAAACACGACGAGCTGATTATCGGTAACCAGGCAAGCGAAGTTCGCGCCGCACCTATCTTCCCGGAATACACCGTCTCCTGGATTGAAAAAGAGATCGACGATCTGGCGGACCGTCCGGGCGCGGGCTTTGCGGTGAGCGAAGAGAACAAGCGCGTCCTGCATGCGATCTGCCCGTGGTGGCGCGGCCAGACGGTGCAGGATCGCTGCTACGGCATGTTCACCGACGAGCAAAAAGGCCTGCTGGAAACCGGTATTATCAAAGCCGAAGGCAACATGACCTCCGGCGACGCGCACCTGGCGGTGAACTTCCCGCTGGTGCTGGAGAAAGGTCTCGACGGCCTGCGCGCTAAAGTCGCCGAGCGCCGCTCGCGTATCAACCTGACGGTGCTGGACGATCTGCACGGCGACCAGTTCCTGAAAGCGATCGATATCGTGCTGGACGCGGTGAGCCTGCACATCAAACGTTTTGCCGCTCTGGCACGCGAAATGGCGGCCACGGAAACCCGCGAAAGCCGCCGCGACGAGCTGCTGGCAATGGCGGAAAACTGCGACGTGATTGCCCACGAGCCGCCAAAAACCTTCTGGCAGGCGCTGCAGCTGTGCTATTTCATTCAGCTGATCCTGCAGATTGAGTCTAACGGTCACTCCGTGTCGTTTGCCCGTATGGATCAGTATCTCTATCCGTTCTACCGCCGCGACGTGGAGCTGAACCAGAGTCTCGACCGCGAACACGCGATTGAGCTGCTGCACAGCTGCTGGCTGAAGCTGCTGGAAGTGAACAAGATCCGCTCCGGCTCGCACTCTAAGGCCTCTGCCGGTAGCCCGCTGTACCAGAACGTCACCATCGGCGGCCAGAAGCTGGTCAACGGTGAGCCAATGGACGCGGTCAACCCGCTCTCCTACGCGATTCTGGAATCCTGCGGTCGCCTGCGCTCCACTCAGCCGAACCTGAGCGTGCGTTACCACGCAGGCATGAGCAACGACTTCCTCGACGCCTGCGTACAGGTGATCCGCTGCGGCTTCGGGATGCCGGCGTTCAACAACGATGAAATCGTTATCCCGGAATTTATCAAGCTCGGCGTTGAACGTGATGACGCCTATGACTACGCGGCCATCGGCTGTATCGAAACCGCCGTGGGCGGCAAGTGGGGCTATCGCTGCACCGGCATGAGCTTTATCAACTTTGCCCGCGTGATGCTCGCCGCGCTGGAAGGCGGCCGCGACGCCACCAGCGGTAAGGTATTCCTGCCGCAGGAAAAAGCGCTCTCTGCCGGTAACTTCGATAACTTCGAGGAGGTGATGGCGGCGTGGGATACGCAGATTCGCTACTACACCCGCAAATCCATCGAAATTGAGTACGTGGTGGACACCATGCTGGAAGAGAACGTGCACGATATTCTCTGCTCGGCGCTGGTGGACGACTGCATCGAACGCGCGAAAAGCATCAAGCAGGGCGGCGCGAAGTATGACTGGGTTTCCGGCCTGCAGGTGGGTATCGCCAACCTCGGCAACAGTCTGGCGGCGGTGAAGAAGCTGGTGTTTGAACAGGGCGTCATCGGTCAACAGCAGCTGGCGGCGGCGCTGGCGGATGATTTCGACGGGCTGACCCACGAGCAGCTGCGTCAGCGTCTGATCAACGGCGCGCCAAAGTACGGTAACGACGACGACAGCGTGGATATGCTGCTGACGCGTGCTTACCAGACCTACATTGAAGAGCTGAAGCAGTACCACAACCCGCGCTATGGTCGTGGTCCGATTGGCGGTAACTACTACGCGGGCACCTCCTCCATCTCCGCAAACGTGCCGTTTGGTGCGGCAACGATGGCGACTCCGGACGGACGTAAGGCGCATACCCCGCTGGCGGAAGGGGCAAGCCCGGCGTCCGGTACCGACCACCTCGGCCCGACGGCGGTCATCGGCTCCGTGGGTAAACTCCCTACCGAGGCGATTCTGGGCGGCGTGCTGCTGAACCAGAAGCTGAACCCGTCGACGCTGGAAAACGACAGCGATCGCCAGAAGCTGATGGTGCTGCTGCGCACTTTCTTCGAGGTGCATAAAGGCTGGCATATTCAGTACAACATCGTCTCGCGCGAAACGCTGCTGGAAGCGAAGAAACACCCTGACCAGTACCGCGATTTAGTGGTACGCGTGGCGGGCTACTCGGCGTTCTTCACCGCCCTGTCGCCGGATGCACAGGACGATATTATTGCGCGTACCGAGCATACGCTGTAAAAAAACGCCCGGTGGCGCTGCGCTTACCGGGCCTACATTGTCTCCCCCGTAGGCCGGGTAAGGCGAAGCCGCCACCCGGCTTTCTGACTTTCATTCGAAATTAAATTTGTGCTCCCCGTCACCTTGTTATTAGAATGTTTCAAAACGCAGTGACCCAGGAGCACAGTATGACCGTAAAAGTTATCGTCACCGATATGGACGGAACTTTCCTTGATGATGCCAAGCAGTACGATCGTGACCGCTTCCAGGCACAGTTTGAGCAGCTTAACGCCCGCGGTATTGAATTCGTTGTCGCCAGCGGCAATCAGTATTATCAGCTCATCTCCTTCTTCCCTGAGCTTAAAGATCGAATCTCCTTCGTGGCGGAAAACGGCGCGCTGGTGTTCGATCACGGGGAACACGTTTTCCACGGCGAACTGACTCGCCATGAGTCGCAGATCGTCATTGGCGAATTGCTGAAAGATAACGCGCTGAACTTCGTGGCCTGCGGACTGGAGAGCGCTTACGTCAGCGATAAAGCCCCGGACGAATTTGTGGCGCTGATGTCTAAGCACTACCATCGCTTAACGCGCGTCAGCGATTATCACGAGATTGACGATGTGCTGTTCAAGTTCTCACTGAACCTGCCCGACAGCGATATCCCGAACCTGATCGACGCGCTGCATGTTTCTCTCGACGGCATTATGAAACCGGTCACCAGCGGCTTTGGGTTTGTGGACTTGATTATTCCTGGCCTGCATAAAGCCAACGGCATCAGCCGCCTGCTGAAGCGCTGGGAGCTCTCCCCGCAGCAGTGCGTGGCAATTGGCGACAGCGGCAATGACGCGGAGATGCTGAAGCTGGTGAAATACTCATTTGCGATGAACAACGCGGCAGAAAGCATCAAACAGATCGCCCGCTACAGCACCGACGACAACAACCACCAGGGCGCGCAGAACGTCATTCAGGCCGTGCTCGATAACCATTCCCCGTTCGACGCCTAATCTCTCTCCCGCCGGAGCCCCGCTCCGGCCTATCACTCTTTTTCCGACCTGTGGCTTGCGTCAAGTTTTTAAACTTGCATTAACTTATTTTTAACTTAAAGTATCACTTGTAGATATTTTTACTTTCGAATGAAAGATGCGAGGCAGTTATGACCTTTACCAGTGAAACTTTGCCAGCGGACCACAAAGCGGCAATTCGTCAGATGAAGCGCGAGCTACGCGCCCAGATCGGTGATGTTCAGGCGGTGTTCGACAAGCTCAGCGACAACATTGCCACCCGCGTGGCAGAGATCAACGCCCTCAAGAATAAAGGCCAACCCGTCTGGCCGACGATCCCGTTCGCGGATGTGAAAAACGGCACAATCACCGCTGAACAGCGCGAGGCGGTTAAGCGTCGGGGCTGCGCGGTGATCAAAGGTCATTTTCCGCGCGAACAGGCGCTGGCGTGGGATCAGTCGATGCTCGACTATCTCGATCTCAATAAGTTTGACGAGGTGTATAAAGGGCCGGGCGATAACTTCTTCGGCACCTTAACCGCCTCTCGTCCGGAGATTTACCCGATCTACTGGTCGCAGGCGCAAATGCAGGCGCGTCAGAGCGAAGAGATGGCGCAGGTGCAGTCGTTCCTGAACCGTTTATGGACATTCGAGAGCAACGGCAAGCAGTGGTTCGATCCGGATGTCAGCGTGATTTATCCGGATCGTATTCGCCGCCGCCCACCGGGCACCACCTCTAAAGGGCTGGGCGCGCACACCGATTCCGGCGCGCTGGAGCGCTGGCTGCTGCCTGCCTATCAGCAGGTGTTTGCCCGCGTGTTTGACGGCAATATTGATAAGTACGATCCGTGGAACGCCGCGCACCGCACCGAAGTGGAAGAGTACACCGTGGATAACACCACCAAGTGTTCGGTGTTCCGTACTTTCCAGGGCTGGACGGCGCTGTCGGACATGATCCCCGGCCAGGGACTGCTGCACGTGGTGCCCATCCCGGAAGCGATGGCTTACATTCTGCTGCGTCCGCTGCTGGAAGACGTGCCGGAAGACGAACTCTGCGGCGTCGCGCCGGGCCGCGTGCTGCCGATTTCGGAAAAATGGCACCCGCTGCTCATCGAAGCATTAACCAGCATACCGGCGCTGGACGCAGGGGATTCCGTGTGGTGGCACTGCGATGTGATCCACTCCGTCGCTCCGGTGGAAAATCAGCAGGGCTGGGGCAACGTGATGTACATCCCTGCCGCGCCGATGTGCGAGAAGAACCTCGCCTACGCGAAAAAGGTGAAGGAAGCGCTGGAAACCGGTGCGTCACCGGGAGATTTCCCGCGTGAAGATTATGAAAAAAGCTGGCAGGACCGCTTTACCGTGAACGATCTCAACATCCACGGCAAGCGCGCGCTGGGTATGGTTTAACTGTCGTACAGCCCTTCCCGCTCAACGGCGGTGCGTCGTTTCCCCTGACGTATCCGCCGTACCGATTCCCGCACGGTCAGCGTGCCGTTCAGCAGCAAGGTTCCCACCGGCGCGTCAGGGCGCATCAGCCGCTGCTGGAGCATATGCACCGCTTCCGTTCCCAGTTCATCACGCGGGACATGCACTGCCGTCAGGGGCACATCCTGAATCGCCGCCAGATTAAAGCCGTCGATGCTCATGACGGAAACGTCCTGCGGTACCCGCAATCCCTGTTTCTGCAAAGCGCTGATGGTGCCCGCCGCCATAAAGTCGCCGCCGACCAAAAACGCGGTGGGCAGATCTTTTCCCTTCTGCTGGTTAAGCCACTCGCTAACCAGCTGTTCCGTTTCGCGCGCGCTAAAGCTCGGCACCACCAGCAGATCGCGCTTGTCGCTGAACGTCAGGTTATGGGCGTGCCACGCGTCGCGGATCCCTGCCAGGCGCAGCTCCATGGTGTAACGGCGCAGGCACAGCACGTTCATCACGTCGCGGTGTCCCATTTCGAACAGGTATTCCGCCGCCCGCTCGCCAATGGCGCGATGGTCCGGCGCTACGGCAGGCAGACGCATGTGGCGGTCACGGCAGTTAATCAGCATGCAGGGTTTCCCCACGTCCACCGCCAGATCGTGGATATGCGGATCGTCAATACCGAGCAGAATGGCTGCCTGGGTATCCGGCTCGTTCATGCGTGCCAGAAAAAGCTGTGCGTCGCTGTCGTTCTCCTCCAGCGCACAGTAGCGTAGCCGAACCTCGTGCGAAGCCAGCCCTTTGCTGACGCTCTGGATCACGCGGTAGTAAAAGATGTCGGACCGCTCGTCAAAGGCTCGCTGGGGAGCAAAAACCACCAGGCTGTTAAGCAGCAGACGCCCCGCCGCCATGCCATCCATCACCCCCAGCTCCCGTGCGCACGCCAGCACCTTTGCACGCGCTTTTTCGCTGGTGTTCGCTTTGCCCGCCAGCACGCGGGAAACGGTACTGATAGAGAGTTGCGTACGGGCGGCGATTTCGGTGATTTTTAGCCTTTTGTCCATTTTGTGATCTGGCTCCATTTGCGAAATGAAAAAATTTTCATAGCGTATCTGTCAGGTAATAGCGGGCATAACGACCATCATGCCAGAGGGTTTGCGCCCGTTATGAGAAACTTTGCACAAAATCCACTATTGCCCACTCATTTTCTCCCTTAAGGTGAACTTGTCACACAACTTCCATACTAGTTGTATAGCAACTTAAGCATTCTAAACGGATAGAAATCAAAGGCATAACAATCTGTGTGACACCTGAACCTCCGTCCCCTTAGCGTCCGTCTTGTGGAGAGTAAAATGAGTCAGGACATCAATAACACCGTTGCGACAAGCAAAACCCGTCGCGTCATCAAGAACCTGCGCTGGTACGTGCTGGTGCTGTTTTTACTGGGCGTCACCGTTAACTACATCACCCGAAACTCATTGGGGATCCTCGCGCCGGAACTGAAAGAGAGCCTCGGGATCACCACCGAGCAATACTCCTGGATCGTCGGCGCATTCCAGATCGCCTACACCATTTTCCAGCCCCTGTGCGGCTGGCTGATTGACGTCATCGGCCTGAAGATTGGCTTTATGGTCTGCGCCGGGATCTGGGCGCTGATGTGTATCTTCCACGCGGGGGCCGGAAGCTGGCTGCACCTGGCTATCCTGCGCTTCTTTATGGGGGCCTCTGAGGCCGCCGCAACCCCGGCGAACGCCAAAACCATCGGTGAATGGTTCCCGAAATCGGAACGTCCTGTTGCCGCCGGTTGGGCGGGCGTGGGCTTCTCCATCGGTGCGATGCTGGCCCCGCCAATTATCTACTTTGCTCACGCGTCGTTTGGCTGGCAGGGTGCGTTTATGTTTACCGGCGTGCTGGCGCTGCTGTGGGTGATCCTCTGGTGGGCGTTCTACCACAACCCGGAGCAGCACCCGAACCTGAGCAAGGATGAGCTGGCATTTATCAAGCAGGATAACGAACCGCCTGCGGTCAAACTGCCGTTCCTGACCGCGCTGAAAACCGTCTCGAAAAACAAACGTTTCTACGGTATCGCCATCCCGGCCTTTATGGCGGAACCGGCCTGGGCGGTGTTGAGCTTCTGGGTGCCGCTGTATCTCGCCAAAGAACACGGCATGGACCTGAAGCAGATTGCGATGTTCGCCTGGCTGCCGTTCCTCGCCGCTGACCTCGGCAGCGTGGCAAGTGGCTACCTGACGCGATTGTACACCCGCCTGTTCGGCTGCTCCCGCGTTAACTCGGTCGTCGCCAGCTCCGTCACCGGCGCGTTTCTGATGATTTCTCTGGGCATTGTCGCCATTACCCGCGACCCGTATATCACCATCGTGCTGATCTCCATCGGCGGCTTTGGGCACCAGATTATCTCCTGCATGCTCAGCGCCCTGGTCGTGGAGTCGTTTGATAAGGGCCAGATGGCGACCGTCAACGGCATGCGCGGCTCGGCGGCGTGGATCGCCAGCTTCCTGTTCTCGCTGTTAATCGGTGTGACCGCCGACAAAATCGGCTTTAACCCGCTCTTTATTGCCATGGGCTTCTTTGACCTGATTGGCGCTGTCTTCCTGGTAGCATTTATTGCTGAACGTCGCGCCAAGCGCGCCTGATAGTGGATGTATTGCATATGAAAACCCTGAAAAACTGGACCGTTGATACGCAGTCGGCAAACCATCTGGAACTGCTGGTGGATAACCAGCACCGCCTGTGCCTGTATGTGCTGGAAGAGAACCTGTTCCGCGTGCTGATCAAACGCAAAGGTGAACTGGCGCTGGACCGCACCTGGAGCATCGCCCCGGCGCAAGACGTGCCGTGGGAAGGTCGCCGTCGTGACGATGTCAGTGGCTTTACCTGCCCGGCCTGGACGCTGACGCGGCAGGAAAATACCGTGACGGTGGCGACGGAGCAGCTTCGGGTGACCATCCACCAGCCCCTGTGGCTGGAGTGGCACTACCGCAATGACGCGGGCGAATGGCAGCCGCTGGTCAATGACCGTCCGACCAGTGCGTACCTGCTGAACGCCCACGGTGACGGCGTGGCGCACTATCTGAGCCGTCGCAAGGACGAACGTTTCTACGGGCTGGGCGAGAAAGCGGGCGATCTACAGCGCAACGGTAAACGCTACGAGATGCGCAACCTGGATGCGATGGGCTACAACGCCGCCAGCACCGACCCGCTGTACAAGCACATTCCGTTCACCCTCACCCGTCGCGACGACGTGAGCTACGGCCTGTTCTACGATAACCTGAGCAGCTGCTGGCTGGATCTGGGCAACGAGATCGACAACTACCACACCGCCTATCGGCGCTGGCAGGCGGAAGCGGGCGATATCGATTACTACATCTTTACCGGCAAGCGCGTACTGGACGTCACCAAAGCCTTCGTGCGCCTGACCGGGAAAACGCTGTTCGGACCGAAATGGAGCCTGGGCTACAGCGGCTCGACCATGCACTATACCGACGCGCCGGACGCGCAAAACCAGCTGATGAACTTTATCCGCCTGTGTGAAGAACACGCGATTCCATGCGACTCGTTCCAGCTCTCCTCCGGCTATACCTCCATTAACGGCAAGCGCTACGTCTTTAACTGGAACCATGACAAAGTGCCGCAGCCGAAGGTGATGAGCCAGGCGTTCCACGATGCCGGGTTAAAGCTGGCCGCCAACATCAAGCCGTGTCTGCTGCAGGATCATCCCCGCTATAACGAAGTGGCGGAACGTGGCCTGTTCATTCGCGACTCAGAAACTGATGCACCTGAACGTTCCAGCTTCTGGGATGACGAAGGATCACATCTCGATTTCACCAACCCGCAAACGGTGCAGTGGTGGCAGAACGGCGTGACCACGCAGCTGCTGGAGATGGGGATAGACTCGACCTGGAACGATAACAACGAATATGAAGTATGGGACGGGGAAGCACGCTGTTTTGGCTTCGGCAAAGAGATTGCCATCAAACACATTCGCCCGGTGATGCCGCTGCTGATGATGCGCGCCTCGCTGGAAGCGCAGCAGCGTTTCGCGCCGGAAAAACGTCCGTATCTCATTTCCCGCTCCGGCTGCGCCGGGATGCAGCGCTACGTCCAGACCTGGAGCGGCGATAACCGCACTCACTGGGATACCCTGCGCTATAACATCCGCATGGGGCTGGGCATGAGCCTCTCCGGGCTGTTCAACGTCGGCCACGACGTCGGCGGTTTCTCCGGCGACAAGCCAGACGCCGAGCTGTTCGTGCGCTGGGTGCAAAACGGCGTGATGCATCCGCGCTTTACCATTCACTCGTGGAACGATGACCACACGGTCAACGAGCCGTGGATGTACCCGGGCGTCACCCCCGCTATTCGCGGTGCGATTGAGCTGCGCTACCGTCTGCTGCCCTATCTCTACACCCTGCTCTGGCAGGCGCACGCCGACGACGAACCGATGCTGCGCCCGACCTTCCTCGACCACGAGCACGACGCGCGGACCTTCGAAGAGTGCGATGACTTCCTGCTGGGCCGCGACCTCCTTGTCGCCAGCGTCGTCGAGGCCGGGCAGCGTAAACGCCACGTCTGGCTGCCGGATAACGAAACCGGCTGGTACGATTTCTACACTCACGAATGGTTCGCTGGCGGGCAAGCGATCGTCCTCGACGCGCCGCTGGAGAAACTGCCGCTGCTGGTGCGCGCCGGTGCCGGTCTGCCGCTCAGCGAGCGCATCCGTCACGTGAGCGCCGAAAAAGACGATACCCGCGAGCTGAAGCTGTTCCCGGTGAAAGGCGTCGGCACCACGTCCGGCCTGCTGTTTGAAGATGACGGCGAGTCCTGGGGCTACCAGAACGGCAATGCGCTGTGGGTGGCATGGGAAATGGTGTGCGACGGGGCAACCGTCAACCTGAACATCAGTGCACGAGGTGATTATCGTCCGGCGTGGAACGCGCTGAAGGTGTCGTTACCGGCGGGGGAAAAACGTAAGCTGCTGGTGAATGGTGAAGAAAGGTGTGATTGGGTGGTGTAGTGCGGCCTGATGCCCTCACCCTGACCCTCTCCCACAGGGAGAGGGAATGGAACGTAGGCCGGGTAAGGCGAAGCCGCCACCCGGCTTTTTTTAACTCTCGATACCTTTGCTGCGCAGGTAATCTTCGTAGTTACCGGTGAAGTCAACCACGCGCTCTGGCGTAATTTCGATCACGCGGGTCGCCAGCGAGCTGACGAATTCACGGTCGTGAGAAACGAAGATCAGCGTGCCCTGATACATCTCCAGCGCCATGTTCAGCGATTCGATAGATTCCATATCCAGGTGGTTAGTCGGTTCGTCCATTACCAGGATATTGGGTTTTTCCATCATCAGCTTGCCGAACAGCATGCGGCCCTTTTCACCACCGGACAGCACTTTCGCCGGCTTTTTGATGTCGTCCTGACTGAACAGCAGACGACCCAGAATGCTACGCACCGCCTGCTCGTCGTCGCCTTCCTGCTTCCACTGGCTCATCCAGTCAAAGACGGTCAGGTCGTTTTCGAACTCGTATTCATGGTCCTGCGCGTAGTAACCAATCTGCGCGTTTTCTGACCACTTCACGGTGCCGTTGTCCGGCTGCAGTTCACCAACCAGGGTTTTCAGCATGGTGGATTTACCCACGCCGTTGGCACCCAGAATGGCAATCTTCTCGCCCACTTCCAGCAGCAGGTTGAAGTTTTTAAACAGCGGACCTTCATCGAAGCCTTTGGTAAGGGCTTCCACTTCCAGCGCGTTACGGAACAGTTTCTTGTCCTGCTCGAAGCGGATGAACGGGTTCTGACGGCTGGAAGCTTTGACTTCTTCCAGCTTGATTTTGTCGATCTGACGGGCGCGGGACGTCGCCTGACGAGACTTAGAGGCGTTCGCGCTGAAGCGGCTGACGAAGGATTGCAGGTCCGCAATCTGCGCTTTCTTCTTGGCGTTGTCGGCCAGCAGGCGTTCACGCGCCTGGGTCGCAGCCGTCATGTATTCGTCGTAGTTGCCCGGGTACACGCGCAGCTCGCCGTAGTCCAGATCCGCCATGTGCGTACAGACCATGTTCAGGAAGTGACGGTCGTGCGAAATGATGATCATGGTGCTGTCGCGGTCGTTCAGCGTCTGCTCCAGCCAGCGGATGGTGTCGATGTCCAGGTTGTTCGTTGGTTCGTCGAGAAGCAGGATGTCCGGGTTAGAGAACAGCGCCTGCGCCAGCAGGACACGCAGCTTCCAGCCTGGCGCGACTTCACTCATCGGGCCGTAATGCTGTTCAACAGGAATGCCCACGCCCAGCAGCAGCTCGCCCGCACGCGCTTCAGCTGAATAGCCATCCATCTCGCCGTAATGCGTTTCCAGTTCGGCCACTTTGTAGCCGTCCTCTTCGCTCATTTCAGCCAGGGCGTAAATGCGATCGCGCTCCTGCTTCACTTCCCACAGCTCCGCGTGCCCCATGATCACGGTGTCCAGCACGGTGAACTCTTCGAAGGCGAACTGATCCTGACGCAGCTTACCGATGCGCTCGTTCGGATCGAGCGACACGTTGCCAAGCGTCGGCTCCAGGTCGCCGCCGAGGATCTTCATAAAGGTGGATTTTCCGCTACCGTTGGCACCAATCAGGCCGTAACGGTTGCCGCCGCCAAATTTGACGGAAATGTTTTCGAACAGCGGCTTACTGCCAAACTGCATAGTGACGTTGCTGGTAACTAACACGGGGAGATTCCTGCGAAAAGTGTGATAAACACGGCATTATGCCACAATTCCGAATTGAGATCCCGTGTTGCGGCAATCCACTAAACTTTAACAAAATCGAAAAAAATGTGATTTCGTACACATCTGAATTCCCTGCGAGCGGGAATGCACATATAATGCGCTCCCATCATAGATTCAGACTTATCAACTCATCGCCTGAATGGCTTAGATACCTCGCACAACATGAACATGAAATTAACAACGCTTTTTGCGGCGGCGTTAGCCGTAGTAGGTTTTTGTAAGACCGCGTCTGCGGTGACGTATCCCCTGCCGACAGACGGAAGCCGTCTGGTGGGCGAAAACCAGGTGGTGACGGTACCAGAAGGTAACTCTCAGCCGCTGGAGTATTTCGCCGCACAGTACCAGCTGGGCCTGTCTAACATGCTGGAAGCAAACCCGGGCGTTGACCCGTATCTGCCAAAAGCGGGTACCGTACTGAATATTCCTCAGCAGCTGATCCTGCCGGATACCGTTCATGAAGGTATCGTCATTAACAGCGCCGAAATGCGTCTGTATTACTACCCGAAAGGCACCAACACCGTTATCGTGCTGCCAATCGGCATCGGCCAGCTGGGTAAAGACACCCCAATGAACTGGACCACCAAAGTTGAGCGTAAGAAAGCGGGCCCAACCTGGACCCCTACCGCCAAAATGCACGCAGAATACATCGCTGCCGGCGAACCGCTGCCAGCCGTTGTGCCAGCCGGCCCGGATAACCCGATGGGTCTGTACGCGCTGTACATTGGCCGTCTGTACGCCATTCATGGCACCAACGCCAACTTCGGTATCGGCCTGCGCGTAAGCCACGGCTGCGTGCGTCTGCGTAACGACGACATCAAGTTCCTGTTCGAAAACGTGCCGGTCGGTACGCGCGTGCAGTTCATTAACGAACCGGTAAAAGCGACCACTGAGCCAGACGGTAGCCGTTACATTGAAGTGCACAACCCGCTGTCTACCAGCGAAGACCAGATCAACAACAACGAAGTCGTCCCTGTGACGCTGAACAGCGCGGTGCAGGCGGTGACCTCTCAGCCTGACGTGGAAACGACCATCGTTGACCAGGCCGTGCAGAACCGCTCCGGTATGCCGGTGCGTTTGAACTAATAACGAGCATTAAAAAAGCGGGCTTCGATGCCCGCTTTTTTTTACCCGTTATTCACGATAACTATCCCGCCGTGGTCGTACCGATAGTGGCAGTGGGCATATTCCAGCGGCGTGCCATCTTCCAGATAAATGACCTGCTCCACCTCCAGCACCGGATCGGTTTCCTCGCAGACCAGATGTTGCCTGTCCAGCGCATTGGGTTTTAGCGCCCGCACCACCCTGTATGACCCCATAATTTTCAGCCCCAGCGCCTCCTGAACATACTGAAACACCGAACCGTCAAGATGGCTTTTCGTCAGGCCGGGCACCAGGGTCATCGGCATGACCGTTGAATCCAGCGACATCGGTTCACCATTTAATAAACGCAGGCGAATAAAGTCATAGACCGGCGCATCGGCATTAATCATCAGCGACGCCTGCTCTTTCTCGTTCGGGAAGCGCAGTTCAAAATGCACCACCTGGCTCGTGACCGTACCCAGATGTTCCCAGGTTTTGGTGGCACCAAAATAGTCGCTGCCGGAGAGATCCCACTGGGAAAGCTGAAGGAAGTTTTTGCGGATAAAGGTGCCCTGCCCCTGACGGGTATAAACCAGACCTTCGACAATCAGCTGGCGCATCGCCTGCTGGATGGTCATCCGGCTGGTGCTGAACTCCGCCGCCAGCGCAAACTGGTCCGGCAGGGGTTCGTTGGCGGCGTACTGCTGGCTGATAATGCGTTTTTTAATTTCCCGCGCTATGGTGATGTACTTCGCCGCCATCGTCCTTCCTTTCAGTTAGTTTTCTATCCCGCTGTTTTTCAACGCCACTCGCTCGGCAATCTTGAGGAAAGGCAGGTAGAAGAATACACCAAAAACAATGATTGCCAACTGCACCACCACCGCCCGCCAGTCCCCTGCCGTGGCCAGCCAGGCGCTCAGAATCGGCGGCGTGGTCCACGGGATCATCACCACGCAGCGCGACATTAACCCCAGCGTAGTGCAGAGCCAGGCAACGTAAATGCCAATCGCGGGCAACAGCACAAACGGGATCATCAGCGGCAGGTTAAAGACAATCGGCAGGCCAAAAATCACCGGCTCGTTGATGTTGAATAAACCGGGCGCCAGCGACAGGCGCGCCACCTGCTTCGCCGACTTCTGCCGGGAGAAGATAAAGATGGCGATCAGCAGCGAAATGGTGCTGCCCGTCCCGCCCACCATGCCAAACGTCGGCACGAAGATGTTGTTGATGATATGCGGGATGGGCTGGCCATTGGCAAAGGCCAGCATGTTCTCGTTGGTGTTGATCAGCAGGAACGGTTCCAGTACCACGCTGTTGACCACCGACTGATGAATCCCGAGCGTGAACAGGAAGTTACCGAAGCTGTAGATAAAAATCGTTCCCGGCAGGCTGGTGTTGATCAGCCGCAGCGGCTGCTGGATAAAGGTCGTGATGAGATGGATCAGGTCCGTGTGCAGCACATTTGCCAGCAGTGCTGCCAGCACGGCAAATACTGACAATGTCAGAATGGTTGGGATCAGCGCGGTAAAGGATTTACTCACCGCCGGAGGCACATTTTCCCCCAGCGAAATGTGCAGCGCCTTGAGCCGCGAAATGGCAATAAACAGCTCCGTTGAGAGTAGCCCGATCAGCACTCCGGCAAAAATCCCGGTAGAGCCGATATTGGCGAACGTCAGTACCTGAGTGACGTTCACCGTGGTCTCGCTGCCGACGGGCGTCAACTGCAGGCGCATCGGCATCATGATGATAAAACTGCTGACGGCGATAACCACTGCCGAGACCGGATTGTCGAAATCTTTATTGCGCGCCAGCGACCAGGCAATCATCGGGGCCAGCAGCAGCGCGGCGATATTCAGCGTGCCGTTGATTATCGCCTCCCCCCAGACCTTAAACTGCGTGAGCGTGTCGCCGTCAAAAATCCACGGGAACACCACGTTGTTCACCAGCACCGCCAGACCGGCGAGGATGAAAATCGGCATCACCGTGGCGAAGGCATCGCGCAGGGAGCGCAGGTGCACCTGGTTTGCCAGGCGCGCCGAGAACTCAACAAATTTATCGACAAAGGACTGCATATGCGGTGTGATTTTTGTTTCAGACATAGCGGATAGTTCCCATCAATCAGTCACAAAAACGGCCCGGCAGCGTACGGCTTACATCTCGCGTCCGTTGGTATGAATGACCTGTTTCAGCCAGGCGTAGCTTTTCTTCGGCACGCGCTTCAGGTCTTTCAGGTCGTGGTTTTCTCGGTTGACGTAGACCACGCCGTAGCGCTTACGCATGTCGCCCTGGGAGCTGAGAATGTCGATTAACCCCCAGCCGAGGTAGCCGATGACCTCTGCGCCATCTTCGAACATCGCCGCTTTCATTGCGTCGATATGCGCCCGGTGGTAGTCGATGCGGTAGGTGTCCTCAATCGGGTTGACGCCGTCCCAGGACTCAATCACGCCAATACCGTTTTCAATCGGGAAGACCGGCATCCGCCAGTCGTTGGCGTAGCGGGTGATGATGGTGCGAAAGCCCATAGGGTCGATCTGCCAGTTCCACTCGGTGGCTTTCAGGTACGGGTTATTTTTCTCACCGTGTAGCAGGTAATAGTTGACCGGCGTGCCTTCCGGGATGGCATCGCTGTCCAGCGTTTTGCTGGCGTAATAGCTGAAGGCCATAAAGTCGTTTTTGGTGCGCGCCAGCAGCGCTAAATCTTCGTCGCGGTAGATATCGCCAAAGCCTTCCTGCTCCACCACCGCCATCACCGCCGGGCTGTAACCCTGACCCGCAAAAACGCGCAGCAGGTTCTGGTTGAGGAATTCATCGTACTGCTGGGCGCAGAAGATATCGCGCGGTTTGCAGGTGGCCGGGTAAATCAGCTGGTGCGCCAGCATGCCGCCCATCAGCTGGCCCGGTTTGGTCTGGTGCAGATACTCGGTCAGCGACATATGCGCCACCATCGCATGGTGCTGTAACTCATAGAGCTCGCGAAGGGTTTGCTCCCCTTTCAGGTAACCGGAAATGCGGAAGGCTTCCGGCATATGGAAAATGTTCTGCTCGTTGAAGGTCAGCCAGTACTTCACCCGGTCGCCAAAGCAGTCGATCATCTTCTTGCCGTAGCGGATAAAGGCCTCCATCACGCGGCGATCGTTAAACCCGTTGTACTCCTGCGCCAGCGCCAACGGCATATCGAAGTGATAGAGGCAGATCATCGGCTCGATGCCGCGCGCGATAAGATCGTCAATAAAGCGGTCGTAAAACGCGATCCCCTCGTCGTTGAACGCGCCATCGCCCTGCGGGCAGACACGGCTCCATGAGATCTGAAAGCGGTAGCAGTTCATGCCCAGATCCTGCATCAGGTCGAAATCTTCCCTGTAGCGGTGGTAGGAGTCGGTCGCCACTTTCCAGTCGGAGATATTTTCCCCGGCTTCACGAATGTCGTAGACCGACATGCCCTTTCCGCCCTCGTTCCATGCCCCTTCCGTCTGCATGCTGGAGACCGAGTTACCCCATAAAAAATTGGCTGGCAGCGATGTATTCATGCTCTCTCCCTATATGACTAGTCATTTTAAATTTCATGACTAGTCATATAGGCGAAGATGAAAAGGTGATCAAAGGGGAGGATCGTTTTTTGTGAGATGGATTGAAATAATGCCTACGGAAAGTAGCCCCGGTAAGCGAAGCGCCACCGGGGAGAGGACGGTTATTGCTGTGCAAGCTGGTTACGACGATATTCCCCCTGGCGCTCAAGCATCCAGCCCGGGTATTCCCCCGGCAACGCGCTGACGGCATCAAGCTTTTTAAGCTCGTCTTCGCTTAAGCGGATCCCGGTTGCGGCGATATTGTCATTCAACTGATCGACGCGTTTCGCGCCCACGATCACGCTAGTTACCGCTTTCTGATGAAGCAGCCACGCCAGCGCGATCTGCGCGACGGAGACGCCTTTGCTTTCGGCAATCGTGCGCATTACATCCACGCAGTCGAAGGCACGATCTTTATTGACCGGCGGGAAGTCAAACTCCAGACGGCGCCCGCCCGATTCGCTCTGCCCGTTGCGATCGTATTTCCCGCTCAGCAGACCGCCCGCCAGCGGGCTCCAGACCATCAGCCCGACGCCTTCGCTCTGCATCATCGGCACCAGCTCGCGCTCAAGATCGCGCCCGGCGATGGTGTAATACGCCTGCAAAGACGCGAAGCGTGCCAACCCCAGACGCTCGGAGATGCCAAGCGCTTTGGCAATCTGCCACGCTGCCCAGTTCGAGACGCCGATATAGCGCACGTGGCCGTGCTGTACCAGGGTATCCAGCGCACGGAGCGTCTCTTCAATGGGGGTGGCAGGGTCAAAGCCGTGCAGCTGGTAGAGATCGATATGATCCAGCTGCAGGCGGCGCAGACTCTCCTTCACGCTGCCGATGATGTGATACCGCGAGCTGCCGCGCGAGTTCACGCCCGCGGTGCCGGTTTCACCGAACACTTTGGTCGCGACCACCACGTTCTCCCGCGGAACTTTCAGGTTCTTCAGCGCCTGGCCGGTGATCTCCTCCGAGCGCCCTTCCGAGTAAACGTCGGCGGTGTCGATAAAGTTGATCCCGGCATCCAGCGCGCGGCCCACCAGCTGTTCGGCTTCGCTCTGCTGCAGCTGGCCAATCTTGCCCCACATGCCGCCTTCTCCGCCGAAGGTCATGGTCCCGAGGCAGAGTTCAGAAACAAACAGACCGGTGTTGCCCAGTTTTTGATAACGCATAAGTCATTCCTCACATGTCGAATGGGTGCCAGTTAGTTATACCCGCCCCTCTGTCATCGCGAATGTGGCGTTCCTGTCCGTTTCTTGCCCAATCCTCTGAATTTATCCGCGCGGGGCGTCGCCAAAGACGCTGTAATCCGGGAGCTGCACCTGCTGATACGGCTCCCAGCCGCCGCCAAGCGCCTTGTAGAGCGCCACCAGATCGAGCGCGCTTTGCACCTGCGCCTGAGCGCGCTGCTGCTGAGCCTGGGCGAGCTGACGCTGGGCATCCAGTACGTCGATAAAGCTGGCGATGCCCTGTCGGTAGCTGTCGCTGGCTAAGTCAAAGGCGTTTTGCAGGGCGTCGATCGTTTTTGCGAGGCCCGCTTCACGCTGCTGGTCGGTGCGGTAGCTGACCAGCGCGTTTTCAACATCGCCGAGCGCGGTGAGCACCGTCTGCCGATAGTCCAGCACCGCTGCCCCCTGCTGCGCGCGCGCCACCTTCACGCTGGAGACCAGTCGTCCGCCCTGGAAGATCGGAATAGAAACCTGCGGACCGAAGCTGTAGAAATGGCTGCTCCAGTCGGTCAGCCAGTTGGTTTCGCTGTTACGCAGGCCAAACTGCCCGGAGAGGGTAAAGCTCGGGAACAGCTCGGCCACCGAGACGCCGATTTGCGCAGTGGCGGCATGAAGATTCGCCTCCGCCTCACGCACGTCCGGACGACGGCGCGCCAGCGTGGACGGAATGCCCGTTTGCACGATATCCGGTAGCGCAGGCATTGGCTGCGCTGACTGGAGTTCGGCATCCAGTGCGCCCGGCGGCTTGCCGAGGAGGATTGCCAGGCCGTTCATCGCCTGCCGCGCCTGCGCCTGATATTGCGGCAGTTGCGCTTCCAGATTTCCCAGCTGCGCCCGGGCATTTTCTACGTCCATCTGTGGCGAGAGCCCGCCGCGCTGACGGCTTTCGGTGAGATCCAGCGTCTGCTGTGCGCTCTCAATCTGGGTGTTCAGGGTGGCGATAATGCTCTGCGCGCCGCGCAGCTGTAGCCACGCCCGCGCCACTTCCGCTTCCAGCGACACCAGCGCGTCGTTACGCTGCTCGATAGCCGCCTTCTGCTGGGCTTCCGCGGCTTCCACCTGACGGCGCACCTTGCCCCACAGGTCAATTTCCCACTGGGCGTCGAAACTGCCCTGGTAGAGGTTGATCGGCTGCGTCAGCGGGCCTAACGCGCCCCGCAGGGCTGGATCGACATTATCCAGTTGGTCATACACGCCGTGGGATTTCAGCTCGCCTTCCAGCCCGAGCTGTTGGCGCGTCGCCTGTAGATTGCCATTAACCGACGGGAAAAATGCTCCGCCTGCCTGATTAATCTGTTCACGTGCCCCGGCAATGCGTAGCACCGTTTGCTGCAGGGTCAGGTTTCCGGCAATAGCCCGTTCAACGAGGCTATCGAGCTGCGGCGAGCCGAAGGTTTTCCACCAGCGCGGGTTGGTCGCAGCGGAGATGGTTTGCGATTTCACGCCGCTGTCGCCCTTATCGTTCCAGTGCGTGACGGCCGGCGGCGCGGGTGGCTGGTAATCCGGTCCCACGGCACAGCCAGCCAGCAGCAGCATTATCATCAGGGGGTGTAAACGTCTGTGTATCATCAATGTGCTCCTGCACTCCCCTCGCTCTTAACCGGCGAGAGCAACAAACAAAACGGAATCAGTAACAAGGCCACCACGCTCAGCAGGGTGAAGACGTCGATGTAGGCCAGGAAGCGCGACTGCTCGATCATGGTCTGGTACATCCGCCCGGTGGCAATGCCGGTTGGGTCACCCACCTGAGTCGTGAAGTTCTGGATCGCCTGGGCGCTTTCGCGTATCGCCTGCTGAAACTGCTCGTTAAACGGTGAAGCGTGATACGCCAGATGCGCGCTATGGGCCTGCGAGCGCTCGGTAATGGCCGCCGTCGAGAGCGAAATCCCAATCGAGCCCGCCACGTTGCGGAACATGGTAAACAGCGCCGCCGCGTCGGCGTTGAGCCGTCTCGGTATCGAGATGAAGGCAATCGTGGTGAGCGGCACAAACAGGAACCCCAGCCCAATCGACTGAGCGCTGCGGAACAGCACCAGAGTTTCGAAGTCGATATCCGGCGTCAGCGTACGTGACCAGAAGAACGATGCCGCCAGGCAGGTAAAGCCAAAGGCGATAATCCAGCGCGTCTGCACCACCGGCATGAGCTTCAGCACCAGCGGGATGGTGAGTACAATCAGCACCGCGCCGGGCGACAGCACCAGCCCGGACCAGGTGGCGGTATAGCCCAGATCCTGCTGCGCCAGCTGCGGGATCACCACCGAGCTGCCGTATAAAATCATCGCCATCCCAGCCATTAACAGGCTGGAGATCGCGAAGTTGCGGTCTTTCAGGCAGTAGAGATCCACCACCGGCTTTCTGGCATACACCAGCCAGTAGATCGCGCCGATGATGCCGATCAGCGTCAGCACGGCGAAAGTGCGGATAAAGTTTGAGTAGAACCAGTCTTCATCCTCTCCCCGGTCCAGCATCACCTGCAAACAACCGAGCCCTAAGGCGATCAGCCCGATCCCCGTCCAGTCGATGGTTAGCTTCTCTTTCGATTTACTCTCCCACGGCGGATCTTCCAGCAGCTGATAGATCGCCAGTACCGTGACGATCCCCACCGGGATGTTGATAAAGAACACCCAGCGCCAGGAGTAGTTGTCGGTGATCCAGCCGCCGAGCGTGGGGCCGAGCACCGGCGCAACGATAATCGCAATAGAGGAGAGACCAAACGCTTTGCCCCGGTCCTCCGGCTTGAAGTAGTCGAGCAGCACCGACTGCTGGGTAGGCTGCAACCCACCGCCAAAGAAGCCCTGCATCACGCGGAACAGGATGATCTGCCACAGCTCGGTGGCGATCCCGCACAGGAACGAGCAGACGGTGAACATCACAATGCAGATTAAGAAGAACTGCTTGCGGCCAAATACCCGGCTCAGAAACGCCGAGATGGGCAGCACGATGCCGTTCGCCACCAGATAGCTGGTTAAAACCCAGGTCGATTCGTCATAGCTGGAGGAGAGCGAACCCGCGACGTGCGGCAGCGCCACGTTAACGATGGTGGTGTCCAGAATTTCCATAAACACCGCCAGGGTGACAACAATCGCCACCGCCCACGGGTTACTGGCGGGTTTCCAGCTGTCGTGGCTATGATCCGTCATTCCACTGTCACCTTCGGCGCCACCGACAGCCCCAGCGGCAGCGGTTTATTCGGGTCGAGTCCCTTATCAATCACGATTTTCACCGGCACGCGCTGCACAATTTTGACGAAGTTGCCGGTGGCATTTTCTGCCGGGAAAGCGGAGAAGCGTGAGCCACTGCCCTGCTGAATACTGTCGACGTGGCCCTCAAGTTCCATATCCGGCCACGCATCCACGGAGACGGTGACCTTATCGCCGGGCTTCATGCGTTCAAGCTGGGACTCTTTAAAGTTCGCCACCACCCATACGTTAGGGGAAACCAGTGAGAACAGCGCGGTGCCCGCCTGCACCAGCGTCCCGGGCTGCACGTTGCGTTTGGTGACAAAACCGTCGAACGGGGCGCGGACTTCGGTGTAGGAGAGATTCAGATTGGCCGTTTCGAGCTGCGCTTTCGCCTGCTCGACCTGACGCTCACGTGCTTCAACGTTGGTTTCCTGCTGGCGAATTTGCAGTTGAACCTGCTCCGCCACTTCCAGCTGCGCCTGGGCGCTGGCCAGTGCAGCCTGCGCGCTGCGCAGCTGTGCGTTCGCAGAATCAATACTTTGTTGCGTGGTCGCCCGCGGGTCGACGCCGCGTTGACGACGGTACTCCGCCTGCGCGTTCGCCAGATCGGCCTGCGCTTTCAGTACCTGCGCTTTCGCTTCGTCGCGCTGGGCAGGATACTGCACTTTTGAGAGCGCCAGCTGCGCCTGGGCCTGATGGAGCTGCGCGATAGCCAGTCCAAGCTGAGCCTGAGCCTGATCGCGCTGGGCGGTGGTATCGCGTGGATCGATAACCACCAGCAGATCGCCTTTTTTCACGCGCTGGTTATCGCGCACGTGCAGCCCGGTGACATAGCCCGCAGTTTTGGGGGCAATCGTCACCACATCGCCATCGGTAAAGGCGTCGTCAGTTGTCTCTTCGTTACGGGTTAAAAACCACCAGACCAGCGCCACGACAACCATCACTACCACGACAATGCCGAGGATAATTAACGGTTTTTTGCCCGGTCGCTTACGTTCATTATTGTTGTTTTCCTGCTCGTCAGCAGGCGTTTTTTGATCTTCAGCCATAGTTCAGCAACGGTCCTGTCAGTGAGCGGCATCACACTATGCCGTTCACTAAAGCTAGGACGTTGCTATACGTTTGCCAGGAAAAACTGACAAATTGCGCACTATATGAGAAGGAATAATCCGAAACCGATCGCCGCAGCCCACACCAGCATGGGGAGGGACCAGAGATGGAAGCGCCACCAGATACGACGATCGCTGGCCATACGCAGGGCGATGAGGTTTGCCAGCGAGCCGGGCAGCAGCCCAAACCCGCCAATGTTCACCGCCCAGGCCAGAAGGGTGTCAGGCGGAACATAGTTGAGCAGCAGAATGGTGGAAGGCACGTTGCTGATAAACTGCGACAGGCCAATGGCCGTCAGCCACAGACCCGGCTGAGACAGCGTGCTGACGCTGTGCAACACGTTTTGCAGCACCGGAAGCTGGATAAGAAGATGCACATCAATAAACATCGCCATAAAGACCAGCAGCAGCGTCCAGTCCACGCTCACCAGCACCCGGCGTGCCAGCACGACAAAGCCTGCGGCGACCAGTAGCACACCCGCCAGCTCAACCTTCAGTTCCAGCGCGATGAGAAAGACGATGTACAACCCGAGGCAGCTCCAGACCAGACGCGGCTGCCACTGCGGGCCCGCGGTTCCGCTATGGTACTGCAGTTTTTTATCCGGAAAAGCAAACCAGCATACCGCCAGTAGCGACAGCATCATCACCAGTGCCAGCGGGGCCATTTGCCAGGTAAAGGCGGCAAACGACAGGCCGGACCGCCCCCAGAGCAGGATATTTTGCGGGTTGCCGATAGGGGTCAACAGAGAACCGGCGTTCACGGCCAGCGCTTCAAAGATGATCAGCCGGCTGACCGGGATCTCGCAAAGCCTGCGTAGCGTCAGCGTGAGGGGCACGATGATAAACAGTGCCACATCGTTGGTCAGAAACGTCGACAGCACCGCAGCGGAGAAGACCATAAACAGCGCCAGCCTGCGCTCGGTGGCAAAACGGCGCACCATTTTACGGCCCAGCACGTCAAAATAGCCGCTCAGCTCAACCCCTTTGGTCAGCATCATTAACCCACTCAGGGTAATGATGGTGCGCCAGTCAATGGCGGCAACCCAGGCGCGGGGCGCAAACGGCACAAAGAGGCTTAACCCTGCGCCAATGATTAATAAGAGATGGAAGAAACGATCGCGTGCCAGGGCATGCAGTCCGGGGATTTTCATTCAGCGGAGGGACCGTATTTAAGGGTAAATTCACGAAACTTCACCAGCGTCTCTTCACTTACGTGGTGCTCCATTCCTTCCGCATCCCGGCGGGCAATCTCCGGGCTAACGCCCAGTACCAGTAAAAAGTTCTCGACCAACTGGTGACGCTCGCGGCTCTCCTGCGCAAGCTTCTCCCCTTCCGGCGTCAGAAATACACCGCGCCAGGGGATCATTTCAATTAAGCCCACCGAAGCCAGACGTTTTAACATTTTAGCCACTGTCGGCTGTGATACCCCCAGTCTGGCGGCCATATCGACCTGCCGCGCTTCCCCGACTTCACGGATCAGATCGGAAATCAGCTCAACATAGTCATCAATCAGTTCACGACGGTGCGCTTCACGGACCTGGCGAAACCCTTCGACATGTTCTTCAACATTCACCAGCTGCGTCGTTTTTCTGATTGTTGGCTTACCTGCACGACGGTTCATTGTACTTCCTCAGTGGGGTGACGCTTCCAGCGCCCGGTATCGAGAGCGCACATTGTAAACCATCCCTCTGCAAGCACAAAAAATTAACGAAATAGCCATAGCTATACAATATAGCCTGTGCTATATCTGTATGTAATGCAGTCACCCTTCACGGATCGAAGGGATCAAAAATCAGGAGGTCTTATGAACGAATTCAAGAGGTGTATGACCGTGTTTACCCACTCTCCCTTTAAAGTGCGCTTGATGCTGTTGAACATGCTGTGCGATATGTTTAACAACAAACCGCATCAGGACGACAAACCTTCCCACTAAGCGGCGTTGCGGTACGCCGCTTCATCTCTGCGTCACATTCCCGCTGTAAACTGGCTCCCGGCCGCCCTATTCCCGATCTTTTTTACGGATTTGCAATCCTCTTCGCAAAACATCTGTTGAGCAACTGTTGCTATTATTTTGCGCTCGCACTATCTTCTTGCAGCCCTGCACTATTTGCGGCTCGCTGAAGCGGACCCTCATTCCCTTTCTACGCACTGTCAGGCAGGTTATGACCCTTGACGCCAGGGTGAGCACATGGCGTTTTTATCCATGATAGTGACCTATGAATTTAACCCTGATAGATTCTGTCGTTACCCGTAGCCGGGCCTTAAGCCCGTGGACGGCGTTTTACTTTTTGCAGTCATTGCTGATTAACTTTGCACTAGGCTATCCCTTCAGTCTGCTGTATGCGGTGGCGTTCACCTGCATTCTGCATGTGCTGTGGCGGGCCGCTCCGCGCGTGCAAAAAACGCTGATTGGAATCTGTTCGCTGGTCGCTGCCCTCTATTTCCCGTTTGGCCAGGCTTATGGCTCGCCAAACTTTAATACCCTGCTCGCGCTGCACTCGACCAATATGGAAGAGTCGACGGAGATCCTGACCATCTTCCCGTGGTACAGCTACGTGGTAGGGCTCTTTATCTTCGCACTGGGGGTTATTGCCCTCCGCCGTCAGTCAGTTGAGAAAAAGTCCTGGGGCAAGATCGAAATTCTTTGTCTGGTATTCAGTATTGCCGTGGCGTTCGTCGCCCCCATCCAGAATATTCCCTGGGACGGTAAGTTAAGGCTCATTAACGTTGGTTATCCGGTTTTCCGCTTCGTGAAAGACGTTGTCGTGAATAACAGAGAAGTGCTCGACGAGCAGGCCCGCATGGCTGAACTTTCCAATAAGAAAGACGCCTGGAACGTGCTGGCGGTGAAGCCGAAATACCATACCTACGTGGTAGTGATCGGCGAGAGTGCCCGTCGCGACGCAATGGGCGCATTCGGCGGACACTGGAATAACACGCCGTTTGCCAGCTCGGTCAATGGCACCCTGTTTACTGATTATGTCGCGGCCAGTGGCTCGACGCAGAAATCGCTGGGTCTGACGCTAAACCGTGTGGTAGAGGGCAAACCCCAGTACCAGGATAACTTTGTTACCCTGGCAAACCGCGCAGGTTTCCAGACATGGTGGTTCTCTAATCAGGGGCAAATTGGCGAATACGATACGGCCATCGCCAGTATTGCGAAGCGTGCTGACGAAGTGCAGTTCCTGAAGAGCGGTGACTTTGAGGCCGACAAAAATACGAAAGACGAGGCGCTGCTGAAGATGACGGCGCAGGTGTTTGCCACCCCACGCACCCAGCCTCAGCTGATTGTCCTTCACCTGATGGGCTCACACCCGCAGGCCTGCGATCGCACTGACGGGAAATACGCGGATTTCGTGCAGTCCAAAGAGACCTCTTGTTATCTCTATACCATGACGCAAACCGACGATCTGCTCAGCAAGCTGTACGATCAGCTGCGCAATACGGGCGACAGTTTCTCTGTGGTCTATTTCTCGGATCACGGGCTGGCGTTTAAAGAGCGTGGCAAAGAAGTGCAATACCTGGCCCATGACGACAAGTTCCAGCAGAACTTCCAGGTCCCGTTTATGGTGCTGTCAAGTGATGATAAAACGCATCGCGTGATTAAAGCGCGCCGTTCGGCGAATGATTTCCTGCAGTTCTTCTCTCAGTGGACGGGGATTAAAGCCGAAGAGATAAAAAATGCGTATCCGTTTATCTCCAACAAGAAAGCGCCCCCAGTGTACGTTACCAACTTCAAGTTACAGAAAGTTGACTATAACCATCTGGGTACGGATATTTTTGATATTAAGAGTAAGTGATTTCTGCCGTCAGACTGATGCCCTCACCCTGACCCTCTCCCACGTGGAGAGGGAACAAACAAAAAAAATCCGCCACATTGGGCGGATTTTTTATTCGATCACCGGAGTGATTAGAAGCGGTAACCTACGCCCGCGATCCAGGTGCCAACGTCAACGTTGCGGATACGGCTCTGCTCATAGGAGAAGTCCAGAGCAACGTCCTGGATTGGGTTGAACTGCAGGCCTGCGCCATAGGAGAAGCCGTAGTCGCTGGTGCTTGCAGTGCGGTTCAGACCCTGGTTTTCGGTCTGCTGGAATTTACCGTAGCCAACACCTACAACACCGTAGATGCTTGCCCAGTCATTCAGACGGTAAGCTGGACCAGCAGTGATACCGTAGTACTGGCCTTTGTTGTACGCGCCGTTTTCAGTACGATCTTTCTCGGTGTAGGTGAAAGAACCGATCACGCCCAGCGGGTTGTTATCCTGCTCGTAACGATACTTCAGGTTGAAACCGTTAGTTTTGTTCATTACGCCCTGCATATCGCTCTGAGCGTAACCACCGGTTACAGTAGAAGTAGCCGCTACAGCGGTACCTGCGGAAACAGCCAGTACAGCGGCCAGTGCTGAAAGACATGCAATTTTTTTCATAACCACCTCAAATGTGCTTCAAGTAAGTCCGTAAGTTTTAAATATATCAAAAAATTTTGCGAAACTCTTTGTGATTCGTGATGTCTAACGAGGTCTTTCCTGTAACAGAACGTTTCCAACCTCAGCTAACTCTTTCAAATCACATGCGATTTTTCCTACAAAACGCCCATATTGCGCGTCTGTGCTGTTACATTCATCCAGATTATTCCTAATCTTTAAGGCGATTAATCCAGCAGTAGTTAACCATTTTACGGATTTGATGGGGCTTTTTTTTCAACAGAGTCTCAACCGTCGCTGTATATTTCCTTTACACTGCAACCTTTACTTCATTTGACAGAAGCTGACAGGAGAAAGGATGCCTGGGTTATCCCGCACGTCGTCGGTCTGGTTGCCGGTAGCAGTCATACTCATTGCCATGTTGTCCATTCAAAGCGGTGCCTCGCTGGCAAAATCGCTCTTTCCACTGGTAGGGGCACCCGGGGTGACGGCCCTGCGTATCGTGCTGGGCACGGCGATACTGGTTGCCATTTTCAAACCCTGGCGTCTGCGCTTCAAAAAAGAGCAACGTCTCCCCCTGCTGTTTTATGGTCTGTCCCTTGGGGCGATGAACTATATGTTCTACCTCTCCATCCAGACCATCCCCCTCGGGATCGCCGTCGCGCTGGAGTTTACCGGTCCGCTGGCGGTGGCACTTTTCTCTTCCCGTCGTCCGGTGGATTTTATCTGGGTCGTATTAGCGGTGCTGGGCTTATGGTTCCTGTTGCCGCTCGGCCAGAATGTCACTGAGATTGATCTTACGGGTGCCGCGCTGGCTCTCGGAGCCGGTGCCTGCTGGGCCGTTTATATCCTCACCGGGCAGCGCGCAGGCGAAGAACATGGCCCGGCAACGGTCGCCCTGGGTTCCGTGATTGCGGCTATCGTTTTTGTGCCGATCGGTATGGCGCAGGCCACGGCGTCTATCTGGCAATGGTCAGTTATGCCCATTGGGCTGGCGGTCGCAGTGCTCTCAACGGCGCTCCCCTATTCTCTGGAGATGATCGCCCTGACGCGTCTGCCGACACGCATTTTTGGCACCCTGATGAGCATGGAGCCTGCCCTGGCGGCAATCTCCGGAATGGTATTCCTTGGCGAAACGCTGACGTTTACCCAGACGCTGGCACTCTGCTCTATTATTGCAGCCTCAATGGGGTCAACGCTCACCATGCGCCCGGAACCCAAAGTTGAGAAAATCGACATCAACTGATGCCATATATTCTGTATGGCTTTCTGGCCATGCAGAATAAAGGCCAGATCGTCAGGCGTTATAATTTCTTACATACTTTGTCATATTATCGAAATATCCTGCCGGGCCTGTTTTCTCTGTCCTCAATTAAGATTGATCTGTATCAACTCTAAAATAATCTATTTATATCAGTAAATTATATTATCAACCTCCTTCTTGCTATTAAACCGATAGGCACAGCCAGACCGCAGAGAAAAAATCCGGTGCTATACTTAGTTCCGTAATTACCTGGGACATTAACATCAAGAGGATATGAGATTATGAGTACCGCTAAACTGGTGAAAACGAAAGCGTCTAATCTGCTTTATACCCGTAACGATGTATCGGATAGCGACAAAAAAGCGACCATTGAGTTGCTGAATCGCCAGGTGATCCAGTTCATCGATCTTTCGCTGATCACCAAACAGGCCCACTGGAATATGCGCGGTGCAAACTTTATTGCCGTTCATGAAATGCTGGATGGCTTCCGCACAGCACTGGTGACACACCTCGATACGATGGCTGAACGTGCCGTACAGTTGGGTGGTGTTGCGCTGGGTACCACGCAGGTGATTAACAGTAAAACGCCACTGAAAAGCTACCCGCTGGATATCCATACCGTTCAGGATCACCTGAAAGAACTGGCAGACCGTTACGCGATTGTGGCCAATGACGTGCGCAAAGCGATTAGCGAAGCCAAAGATGAGGATACGGCAGATATCTTCACCGCCGCCTCCCGCGATCTGGATCAGTTCCTGTGGTTTATCGAATCTAACATCGAGTAATCCATACGATTTTTCTATCGAACCCTCGCCTTCCGGTGAGGGTTTTGCACATCTATGGTGCACACTTTTGGCCTGATACGGTGCAAAAGTGAAGAAATTGTAATAATCACCTCACACAACCGTTAATGGAAGATTGTTTTTTCGTCAGAATTTACGCTAAATATCTCCCCGTTAGTTGAGCCAAACGACGCGCACCAAAATGGTGCTCCATCATGGTGCAACACAACATCATTGCCCCGTTTTTTGTGCAATGCATGACTCCATCCCCTTTGCAAAACAACAGCTTGTAAAGTTGGCACGATTTTTTCATTGTGCCTGTCGTTCTCTCAGGGGATCGCCCCGTGGATATAAAAGGAAATGCTATGAAGTCTGTATTAAAAGTTTCACTGGCTGCACTTACCCTGGCTTTTGCGGTGTCCTCTCAGGCTGCCGACAAACTGGTTGTGGCGACCGACACGGCGTTCGTTCCGTTTGAATTCAAACAGGGTGATAAATACGTTGGCTTCGATGTTGATTTGTGGGCCGCTATCGCAAAAGAACTCAAACTGGATTACACCCTGAAGCCAATGGACTTCAGCGGCATCATCCCGGCACTGCAAACCAAAAACGTTGATCTGGCCCTGGCGGGTATCACCATCACCGAAGAGCGTAAAAAAGCGATCGACTTCTCTGACGGTTACTACAAAAGTGGTCTGCTGGTCATGGTCAAAGCCGATAACAATGACGTCAAAAGCGTGAAAGACCTCGACGGTAAAGTTGTCGCAGTGAAGGGCGGTACCGGTTCCGTGGATTACGCAAAAGCGAACATTAAAACCAAAGACCTGCGTCAGTTCCCGAACATCGACAACGCGTACATGGAACTCGGCACCAACCGTGCTGACGCTGTTCTGCACGACACACCGAACATCCTGTACTTCATCAAAACCGCAGGTAACGGCAAGTTCAAAGCGGTAGGCGACTCTCTGGAAGCACAGCAGTACGGTATCGCATTCCCGAAAGGCAGCGACGATCTGCGCACGAAAGTGAACGGCGCGCTGAAAACGCTGAAAGAGAACGGCACGTATAACGAAATCTACAAAAAATGGTTCGGTACTGAGCCTAAATAATTTCACCTGAAATCAGGTTTGTAACGCCCGGTGGCGCTGACGTTTACCGGGCCTACATTTTTCGTTTTTCACCACGGTATACAGGAATACATCATGCAGTTTGACTGGAGCGCCATCTGGCCTGCCATTCCACTCTTGCTTGAAGGCGCTAAAATGACCCTGTGGATTTCGGTCCTGGGTCTGGTGGGCGGGTTGATTATCGGTCTTGTCGCCGGTTTCGCCCGCACCTACGGCGGCTGGATTGCAAACCACATCGCACTGGTTTTCATCGAAGTGATCCGCGGCACCCCGATTGTCGTGCAGGTCATGTTCATCTACTTCGCCCTGCCAATGGCCTTCACCGACCTGCGTATCGATCCGTTCAGCGCAGCCGTCGTGACCATTATGATCAACTCGGGCGCCTACATTGCGGAAATCACCCGCGGTGCGGTGCTGTCGATTCATAAAGGTTTCAGTGAAGCGGGTCTGGCGCTGGGCCTTTCGCGTCGCGAAACGATCCGCCACGTCATTCTTCCGCTGGCGCTGCGTCGCATGCTGCCACCGCTGGGTAACCAGTGGATCATCAGTATTAAAGATACGTCGCTGTTCATCGTTATCGGCGTGGCTGAGCTGACCCGTCAGGGGCAGGAGATCATTGCTGGCAACTTCCGCGCGCTGGAAATCTGGAGTGCGGTAGCCGTTGTCTACCTGATCATTACTCTGGTTCTGAGCTTCGTTCTGCGTCGTCTTGAAAGAAGGATGAAAATCCTGTGATTGAATTTAAAAACGTTTCCAAGCACTTTGGCCCAACCCAGGTGCTGCACAATATTGATCTGAATATTACGCAGGGTGAAGTGGTGGTCATTATCGGACCGTCCGGTTCCGGTAAATCCACTCTGCTGCGCTGCATTAACAAACTGGAAGAGATCACCAGCGGCGATCTGTTTGTCGACGGTCTGAAGGTCAATGACCCGAAAGTGGACGAGCGCCTGATTCGCCAGGAAGCGGGCATGGTGTTCCAGCAGTTCTACCTGTTCCCGCACCTGACGGCGCTGGAAAACGTGATGTTCGGCCCGCTGCGCGTGCGCGGTGCCAGCAAAGCGGCGGCGGAAGCGCTGGCAAAAGATCTGCTGGCAAAAGTGGGTCTGGCAGAACGTGCGCACCACTACCCTTCCGAGCTCTCCGGTGGTCAACAGCAGCGCGTCGCGATTGCCCGCGCGCTGGCAGTGAAGCCGAAGATGATGCTATTTGATGAGCCAACGTCCGCACTCGACCCGGAGCTGCGCCACGAAGTGCTGAAAGTCATGCAGGACCTGGCAGAGGAAGGGATGACGATGGTTATCGTGACCCACGAAATCGGCTTTGCGGAGAAAGTCGCGTCCCGCTTGATCTTTATCGATAAAGGTCGTATCGCGGAAGACGGTAACCCGCAGGAACTGATTGCTAATCCGCCGAGCCAGCGTTTGCAGGAGTTCCTGCAGCACGTCTCATGATCTTACGCTTCACGCTGAGCCGGGCTTGCCCGGCTTTTTTACGCCAGATTGTTCCCAAAAACTCCCCTCCTCCCCGCGCCCTCTATACTTATCATTTTGCACGATATTTTGTCGGAGGACGCCGTGCCGTGGTTCCTGCTGCTGTTGATAAGCCTGTTTAGTGCGCCATCCCTCGCCGTGGCGATCCCCGGCGTGACCACCGGAACGACCGCGTCCCAGCAAAGTACGCCGCCCCCGGAACCGGATGTTGAACAAAAAAAAGCGGCTTACGGCGCACTTGCCGACGTACTTGAAAACGATGCCTCCCGAAAAGAGTTAATCGATCAGCTGCGTAAAGCCGCCGCCACGCCGCCAAAGGAGACCGTTCCTACCCTCACCCCGCCGCAGGTAGAGGAACAAAAAACCGTGCTGGAAAACGTCACCGACGTGAGCCGACGCTTTGGTGAAGCGCTCTCCACACGCTTTGCCCAGCTCTTTCGCAACCTGATGGGATCACCGCATAAGGCATTTAACCCGCAAACCTTTAGCGCCGCCGCCACCCAGTTTTTGATGCTGGCGGGCGCGGTATTTCTTTTTTACTGGCTGATACGCCTCTGTGCCTGGCCGCTTTACCGCAAGATGGGCTACTGGGGCCGAAAAAAGAACCAGCATAAAAACAGCTGGCTGCACCTCCCCGCCATGATCGCCGGAGCCTTTATTATTGATTTACTGCTGCTGGCGTTGACGCTGTTTGTGGGTCAGGTGCTGGCGGACCGTCTCAATACGGGCAACAAAACCATTGCCTTCCAGCAGGCGCTCTTTCTGAACGCGTTTGCGCTCATCGAATTTTTTAAAGCGGTACTGCGCGTCATCTTTTGCCCGCGCGTGCCTGAACTCCGCCCGTTTAATATCAGTGATGACAGCGCGAAATACTGGGCCGTGCGGCTCAGCGTGCTCAGCGGCCTGATTGGCTACGGCCTGCTGGTCGCGGTGCCGATCATCTCCAACCAGGTCAACGTGCAGTTTGGCGCGCTGGCGAACGTGTTGATCATGCTCTGTATTACCGTCTGGTCGCTGTACCTCATCTTCCACAATAAAAAGGCGATCACGGAGAGTCTGCTGCATCTGGCCGATCGTTCTTTGTCGTTCTTCAGCCTCTTCATTCGCGCCTTCGCGCTGGTGTGGTACTGGCTGGCAAGCGCTTATTTCATCGTGCTGTGCTTCTTCTCGCTGTTCGACCCGGGTAATAGCCTGAAATTTATGATGGGGGCGACGTTCAAAAGCCTGGCGATTATCGGCATCGCGGCATTTGTGTCGGGGCTGTTGTCGCGCTGGATTTCGAAAACCATCACCCTGTCCCCGCACGTACAGCGTAATTATCCGGAACTGCAAAAACGCGTGAACGGCTGGATGTCAGTCTCCCTCAAGGTGGCGCGCATTCTGACCGTCTGCGTGGCGATTATGCTGCTGCTGAATGCGTGGAACCTGTTTGATTTCTGGAACTGGCTGCATAACGGCACAGGCGAGAAGACCGTTGATATTTTAATTCGTATCGCACTGATTCTGTTTTTCTCCGCCGTTGGGTGGACGCTGCTGGCGAGCCTTATCGAGAACCGTCTGGTGTCCGATATTCACGGCAGACCGCTCCCCAGCGCCCGTGCACGCACGCTGTTGACCCTGTTCCGCAATGCGCTGGCGGTGATCATCAGTACCATCACCATCATGATTGTGCTGTCGGAAATCGGCGTAAACATCGCTCCGCTGCTGGCAGGTGCCGGTGCGCTGGGACTGGCGATCTCCTTCGGGTCACAAACGCTGGTGAAGGATATTATTACCGGCATTTTTATCCAGTTTGAGAACGGAATGAACACCGGCGATCTGGTAACCATCGGGCCGCTGACCGGCACGGTCGAGCGGATGTCGATTCGTTCGGTGGGCGTGCGTCAGGATACCGGGGCATACCACATTATTCCGTGGTCATCGATCACCACCTTCGCCAACTTTGTGCGCGGCATTGGCTCCGTTGTGGCGAACTACGATGTGGATCGTCATGAGGATGCGGACAAAGCGAAGCAGGCGCTGCGGGATGCCGTTGAAGAGTTAATGCAGATGGAGGATATTCGCGGCCTGGTAATTGGCGAGCCGTCATTTGCCGGGATCGTCGGGCTGACGAATACGGCATTTACGCTTCGCGTGTCGTTCACCACCCAGCCGCTGAAGCAGTGGACGGTGCGCTTTGCGCTCGACAGCATGGTGAAAAAACACTTTGATCTGGCAAACGTGCGGATGCCGGTGCAGACGTATCAGGTGTTGCCTTCACCGGCATCGATGCCACCTCCGCAGGAGCCGACATTGTAGCCGTGTTGCCGGGTGGCGGCTTCGCCTGACCCGGCCTGCGGGACACCTTATTTGCGGCGTTTGTTGTCATCCATAAACGACCAGGCAATAAAGCGGCTCTGCTTCTGGCCCTGCGCCATCTCTTTTTTCACCACTTTCACCGCGCCTGCTTCGGTGAGGGCCCGGTAGAGTGGCGGCAGGTTATCTCCGCGGGAAACCAGCGTGGTGAACCATTTCACCTGGCGACCAAACTGTTTGCTTTCGGCAATCATCCGCAGGATGAAGGCGACTTCACCGCCCTCGCACCACAGCTCCTGCTGCTGTCCACCAAAGTTCAGCACGGCATCTTCGGCCTGCCCCAGGTTGCGGCGTTTGCGCTCGCTGCCTGCACGGGCCGCTGCCGCCGAATCATGGAATGGCGGATTACACATCGTGGCGTCATAGCTTTCGTTTTTGTGAATGATGCCGTTGAAGATTGACGTCGCCTCCTTCTGGCGACGCAAACGAATGGAACGACTCAGGCCAGCGTTAGCGCTGATTATCGCCTGCGCGCTGGCAAACGCCTCGGCACCGATTTCGCTCCCGGTAAAGCGCCAGTGGTACTCATGCACGCCAATCAGGGGGTAAATCAGGTTTGCCCCGGTACCAATATCCAGGACGGAAGCCTGCTGGGGGATCGCGCCGTCACGATCGTCGGCGAGAAGATCGGCAAGGTGATGAACGTAATCAGCACGGCCCGGAACAGGAGGACAGAGAAAGCCTTCCGGGATATCCCAGTGCGCCACACCGTAAAAATGCGCCAGCAGCGCCTTGTTCAGGGTTTTCACCGCCAGCGGATCGGCAAAGTTAACCGACGGTTCACCCGCGGGGGTCTCGACAATATAGTCCTGCAGCGCCGGACAACTCTGGCACAGTGCGTTCATGTCGTAGCGGCTGCGATGGCGATTTCGTGGGTGCAATCCCGGCTTTTGGGAAGTCATGGCATTCTCCTTTAAACAGCGGCGTAAGATACCTTGTGCTGGCTCTACGGTAAATCTTTCTCTGCAACCCTTAAAAAACCGCCATAAATCAAACACCTTTATGTCTATGATCTGTCAGCGGATTGTCAGCTTTTATCGTTCAAAAAATAAGCAGATCATCATCAAATATTTGCGCTAAATCACACTCGTCAGGCTTCTAAACTTAAAGGGAATCACCTGTTGTTTCCTCATGAGGATGTGATTATGAAAAAGTATCTGACCCTTGCTCTTCTCGCCGGTACCCTGGCGAGCGCCTCTTTCTCCGCTATGGCCGTTCAGTCCCTGACCCAAAGCACGGACACCAGCCAGCTGCGCCCGGCCGGTACCGTCTCGGTAAGCCGCGCAAGCAACCTTGACGATCTTCAGGATAAACTGGCTGAAAAAGCTCGCCAGGAAGGCGCTAAAGGCTTCGTGGTGAACTCCGCAGGTGGAGATAACCATATGTACGGCACAGCGACTATCTATAAATAACGTGTTTCCTTTCACCCGACTGCATCTGCCTGCCAGATGCAGTTTGTCTCCCCTCTCACCTTGATTGTGCATTTTTTAACCCCATATTAACGCTATGGCTTAAACCGATATCAGGAGGGCAAGATGGCTTCCGGTTGGGCAAATGATGATGCCGTGAACGAACAGATCAACAGTACGATTGAAGATGCGGTTGCGCGCGCTCGCGGCGAAATTCCGCGCGGCGAAAGTTTAACGGAATGCGAAGAGTGCGGAGAGCCCATTCCTGAGGCGCGGCAAAAAGCCATTCCCGGGGTAAGGTTATGTATAACCTGTCAGCAGGATAAAGATTCAAAAAACGCTTCACATTCGGGATATAATCGCAGAGGATCGAAAGACAGCCAGTTACGCTGACTTTCCTTTACCTAAGTTAACCGCCCGAATGCTTACCTTTACGCTCACGCTTTTTAGCGAACCGCGTAGCAAAATGTGCCATTCATCTTTCTTCTGTAAAGCGTATCAACAAGAAGTGTAAAGCCGTAATTTGAATTTATTAATAATCAATAAGTTATTTGTCATTCAATTTTTTTGATTAACCACGTCAATTCTCTTCGATTTTATCTCTGCAGAAAAAACGTGATACTTATCACATCGACGGAACATCGTCCCCTTAACAGAATAACCTGCGAGAGATTAATTATGAAAACCATCAAATATGCTGTTGCTGCTGTTGCCCTGTCCGCTCTGTCTTTTGGCGCATTCGCTGTAGAGCCTGTTTCATCTACTCAGGCGCAGAGCATGAATAAAATCGGTGTGGTGAGTGCAGAAGGCGCGACCACGCTGGACGGTCTGGAAGCCAAACTGGCTGAGAAAGCGGCTGCTGCCGGTGCAAGCGGATACACCATCACCTCCGCTAACACCAACAACAAGCTGAGCGGTACTGCGGTTATCTACAAATAATCGCCTGAATGAATGCTGTACCCTCACCAAACCCTCTGGTGAGCTGCTCCAACCCTCATTGACCCTGTTGTTTGTTACCCTTGCTTGCCCGTCCGCCACTGGACGGGCTTTTTTTTGCCTAAAATGCCGCCTCAACCCGTTTCATGCCAGCCTCGACCGTGTCAACTTCCCCGGTCGCCAGCAGGCAGCAGGCCATCTGTAACCTGATGGACTGCGGCACCGGCACATTTCCGGCAAGGCACTGTTCAATCCACTTCGCGGTGATGTAGGGATCTTTCGCCTCCGGCAGAATAACGCCGCTGTTCTCTTCCCCACGTTCAAGCGCGATACGCGTCCCAGCCGCGTCGATCAGCATTATTTGCGGGCAGCGCTGCGGATTAGCGTACACCTCGCCTTCCGTCCCATGCATCAGCAACGCGTTGCCGCCAATCTCTTCAAAGAATTTCCCCACGCGCCCCACGTATTCCGGGTGCGAAACGCTGGAAAGGCGCAGCGCGGCATTTTCGGCAAACGGCGTGGCCAGCTTCGCCAGCGTATGCGCGCTGTTACGCACGCCCATTCGCCAGCGCATTGCGAGCTGCTTTTCCAGCGGCGGGCAGAGCGCCTTAACGGGAATATAGACCGGCTGATGGCTATCGAGCTTCGCCTGCGCCTGCCCGGCGTGGAGAGTGGGTTCGATCCCCAGCAGTTCAAAAATCGTTTCTGTCAGCACGCGGGTCGGATCTTCACTCACCCCATGCACCACCACCGGAAAACCCAGCTTATGTAACAGAATAGCCAGCAGCGGCGTCAGGTTGGCCTGCTTGCGCGCGCCGTTATAGCTGGGAATGACGATCGGCATCGGTTTTGCCACCGGTGGCGTCAGACGCAGCGTTTGCGCCTGCATCGCCTCATAAAAGCCGCGCATCTCCGCTTCACCTTCTCCCTTAATGCGCAGGGCGATAAGAATGCCGCCGAGTTCGAGATCGGGAACCTCACCGTTGAGCATACGGGTGTAAAGCGCACGCGCTGTCTCATGATCCAGGTCGCGGGCATGGTTTTTTCCACGCCCTACCTCTTTGATAATTTTACGATAATCCACGGTATCTCTCCTGAAAACGTCACCTTGTTAACACTATATCCCCGATGAAACCTGCCCGGTAGCTTTTTATCCCCACCGCCAGAGCCATCTGTTTTACCGAAGAAAAAAATTATGCAAGCACTGATTCAATTATTTGTGATGCCTATAGAAGATTCTTATCCATCCATTCTTTGATTAAATAACGAACGGAAATCATTGAGGACAACGGGCAAAAACCTTAGGCACGTTTTTACCCACACACCAGGAACTATTATGAACAAGATTGCGTTAGGTCTTTTTATCGCGTCGGTGATTGGCTGCTCGGCATCCGCTTTTGCAGCAACAGACGGTGAAGGACAGATCAACTTTACGGGCGAAATCATCGATTCCGCCTGTCAGGTTGTGAATGGTTTAAGTAACCCGTTGAACGTGACATTAGGCAAAGTCTCCAAGACGGTCTTTACCGGTGCCGGCTCCACCAGCACCGCCACGAAGTTTGATATTGAGTTAAAAAACTGCCCGGAAACCGTTACGGCGGCGGCAATCAACTTCGGTGGAACCCCGGATGCCAATAACAACAGCACCCTGGCGTTAACCCCCGATGCAGATGCCGCAACCGGCGTAGCCATTCAGCTGATCGACTCTTCTGAGCAGCCCGTCAGTTTATATACTCCGTCAAAAGAGTATCCGCTGGCCTCCGGCACCGCAGTAAACGATCTGCAGTTTGCCGCGCGTTATATTCAAACCGGTGCGGCTATTACCGCTGGCCCGGCAAACTCTGTTTCAACATTCACGGTTATTTATAACTGATATTGCTCACCAGGGACTATTTCCTTTTGCAAAAAAGAGATAGTCCCGCCTTATTTTGAGAAAAAACTATGCGTCACGGTTATTTACTCAGCACCCTTTTACTGGTAGCTGCAACGGCACATGCAGGCGTTATTATTAACGGCACGCGCCTGGTCTACCAGGGAGGCAAAAAGGAATCCTCTATCGGTATTTCAAACCCAGATGCAACGGATTATCTGGTGCAATCCTGGGCGGATTCTGGCGGTAAAGACCTGGCCAAAGCCCCCTTTCTGATTACGCCGCCACTGTTTCGTCTTGATGCGAAGCAGGAAAACGTTTTGCGCGTCGTACGTACCGGCGGAAATTTGCCTGAAGATCGCGAGTCGATGTTCTGGCTGAATATAAAAGCCATCCCCTCCTCAAAAAAGGTGGCAGGGGTCAATACCCTGCAAATTGCGGTTAACACGCGCATTAAGCTGATGTACCGCCCGGCCTCCGTCAAGGGTAAACCGGAAGCGGTCGCGGATCAGCTTGAGTGGCACCGCGAGGGCAATGATTTAGTGGTTAACAACCCGACGCCGTTTTATATGAATTTCCAGTCGGTCACCCTTAACGGTCATAAGGTCGATAAAGCGACCTGGGCCGTACCAAAAACCGAAACCCATTTTGCGTTGCCTGCACATACCGGCGGTTCAACCGTGTCCTGGTCAATTATTACTGATTACGGCAGCATCAGCAAAACGCTCTCTGCATCCGTGCATTAATACCGTACCCAATAACGCACCTTATGATTACCTATTCTTCAACCCCAAGAAGGCAATTGCCTTCCGTTTGTCGGATGCTTACGCTGCTGACCCTGCTATGCGGGTTAGCGGCCGTGGGTTTTTCGCAGCAAACGCGGGCGGATGATTATTTTAATCCAGCGTTGTTGGATGTGGATAATCCACAGCAGGGAAAAACCGATCTCTCCATTTATGAAAAAGGGCCGGGACAGGCGCCAGGGAAATATCAGGTCACGATCTTTATCAATAATAATAAAATTGATACCCGCGACGTGACCTTTATATTGCAAAAGCAGGATAATGGAGAAAATTCCCTTCAGCCCTGCTTTACTCTGTCCGATTTAAAAAGCCTGGGTATTAAAACTGACGACTATCCTCAGCTTGCCGTGAAAGGCTCATGCGCGGATTTGCACGCCATACCGGCGGCGACGGCGACATTTCGCGTCAGCAACCAGCAGCTTCTGTTGAGCATTCCGCAGTCCGCGCTCGGTCAGGTTCCCCGTGGCTATATTGACCCAACAGAATTTGATGAGGGGATCACGGCGGGCATCCTCAACTACAGCGCCAGCGCCAGCCAGAGCCACGCCCGTCAGCAGGGCATGCAGGACAACAGCAGCCAGTACGTTAACCTGCGTCCGGGCCTGAACGTCGGCGCGTGGCGCCTGCGCAACTATTCCACCTGGAGTCGCAGCACCAGCGGTCACGAAGAAGAGCAATCCTTTAACTCGGTCTACACCTATGCCCAGCGCGATATCGTGGCGTTAAAAAGCGATCTGACCGTAGGCCAAAGCAGCTCCCCGGCAGACGTATTTGACAGCGTTCCGTATACCGGCGCGCAGCTGAACTCCGACAACGATATGCTGCCGGACAGCGAAAAAGGCTATGCCCCGATCATCCGCGGTACGGCCCACAGTAATGCGCTGGTGGTGGTACGTCAGAACGGCTACGTGATTTATCAAAATACCGTTGCGCCGGGTGCATTTGAAATCAATGACCTGTATCCCACCGGCAGCAGCGGCGATCTCCAGGTCACCGTGAAAGAGACGGACGGCAGCGAACGTCACTTTGTGGTGCCCTACGCCTCCGTACCGGTCCTCCAGCGCGAAAAGCATCTGAAATACAGCGTCACTGCCGGGCGCTACCGCTCTTATGACAAAGACGTGGAAAAAACGCCCTTCGCTCAGGGGAGTGTCATTTATGGCCTGCCGTACGGATTCACCGCCTACGGTGGCGTGCAGCAAAGCAGCCATTATCAGTCACAGGCGCTGGGCACCGGTAAAAACTTTGGCGATCTTGGCGCGTTTTCTGTCGACGTGACGCGCGCCAAAGCGCTGCTCAAAAAACAGCAGGCCAGCAAGGGGCAATCCTGGCGTCTGCGCTACAGCAAAGATTTCGCGGGTACGGGCACAAACTTCGCTCTGGCTGGCTATCGCTACAACAGTAAAGGGTTTTACACCCTCGAAGACACCATGGAGTCCTATACCCGCGCCGATGACTGGTCAGCACCGCAGCAGCGCCGCGCGCGTACCGAGGCCACCATCGATCAAACCCTCGGCGAAGGCTGGGGATCGTTTACGCTGAGCCTGGTCAAAGAGACCTACTGGAACCAGGGTCAGGACATGACCTCGATGAGCGTCAGCTATAACAACAGCTGGAAGGGAATCACCTACAGCATGAGCTATAGCCTCAACAAAAACACCAACAGCCGTGATGACGAAGGCGATTCGGTCAGTAACGATAACCTGTTCGCGCTGAGCGTGTCGGTACCGCTGGATCGCTGGATGAGCAACACCTGGGCCTCCTACAACATGAATAACAATAAAGACGGCACCACGCACACGCTGGGCCTGAACGGGACGGCGCTGGAGGAGAACAACCTTAACTGGAACGTGCAGGAAGGCTATGACTCATCAGAGAACGGTACCTCTACCAGTCTGAACGCCGATTATAAAGCCACCTACGGGGAAGTGAGTGGCGGTTTCAGCCAGGACAAATACCAGCGGACCACCAACGTCGGTCTGCAGGGGGGCATGATAGCCCACGCTAACGGCCTGACGCTGAGCCAGCCGCTGGGCGAGACCATCGCGCTGGTGAAAGCGCCCGGAGCCAGCGGCACGCACATCGCCAACCAGACGGGCGTGGAAACTGACTTCCGCGGCTATACCGTGGTGCCCTTTGTCACCGCCTATCGCCACAACACGATTTCGCTGGATACCGAAACGCTGCCTGACGAGGCTGACGTGACGCACGCTTCGCAGATCGTCACGCCAACCCGCGGTGCGGTGGTGCGGGCAAGCTTCAATACCCGCGTGGGTCATCGCGTCCTGATGACGCTGACGCACAACGGGAAGCCGCTGCCCTTCGGCGCAACGGTTACCACCGAGGATAAGGACAGCGAATTTATCGTCGGCACTGATGGCCAAACCTATCTTTCCGGAATGCCCGATCGCGGCAAGCTCTCCGTCTCATGGGGACAGGAAGCCAGCGACCACTGCGTTGCGGAATACACGCTCACGGATGAAAAAGAGAAAACAGACATTATTAACGCTGCCGCGCAGTGTCAGTAATCAACCGAGCAGGTTCACCTATGCAGCTTGTAAAACAATGCTTTTTCTTACTCGTACTGGCGACCGCATCGCTGTTTATGCCGCATGCGAAGGCCACCTGTACGTCACCGGATATGCCAAAAACCATTAACCTGGCCACGGTTTCCGTTTCCACCACGCTTCCCGTCGGCTCGACCATCCCCGGCACCGAACAGACGGTACACGTCGCGGGCCACTGTGATAATGCTGCAGATAAGGGTCTGGAGATCGTCTCCTGCTACTACGGCTACGGCACGGAAATCCCCGGCCTTACCGGGGTCTATGAATCCGGCGTGAAGGGGGTTGGCATTGCGCTGATGAATGACAAAGGTCAGCGCATCAGCGGTGCGGGCGGGGTCACCTGCGACTCCCGCGGCACGCCTATTGGCTATGTCTCAACTGACGGCAACCAGACGTTCGATTTTAACGTCACGCTGGAGCTGGTAAAAACGGATACCGCGGTAGAATCCGGTACGCTAAATCAAAGCCAGACCGTTTTTGGCATTGGCGTTTTTGGTCACGAAGGCATCGGTTCACCTAACAATGTTAGCTATGCTGGTAACGTAAACCTTGAAAACGTCACCTGCTCCGTACTGCCAAAAAGCCTGACCGTCAACATGGGCGATTTCCCGGTCAGCGATTTCAACATGGTCGGCACGCTGGCGATGCCCGCGAAGGAGTTCAACATCACGGTGAACTGTAACTCCACCGTTCAGCCGGAATTTAAGGTCACCAGCAGCGACGGCTACGTACCCGGTTATCAGGGGGTGCTTAAGCTCACGCCGGAGGATGGCGTGGCAACGGGGGTCGGGATTGAAATGGTGATCGACAACGAGCTGGCAACGTTCGATACCTACACCCCAACTGAAACCCTGGCCTATGCCAACCAGACGATGGATATCCCGGTCAAGCTGAACTATTTGCAGGTGGCAGATGAAGTCACCCCTGGCCCGGCGAACGCCGTCGCCACCATTACTCTGGCCTATAAGTGATGAAAATGAAGAAACGTCTCTTTGTGCTGGCCGCGCTGGCCAGCACGCTCACCTTTCTGGCCCGGGCTGACGATATTCAGCTGCAAATGGTCGGTAACATTTATGCCAACACCTGCCTCGTGGACAGCGCCAGTAAGGATTTAACCGTTGATTTAGGCCAGGCGGCTTCCAGTGAATTCCACGACGTGGGGGATACCGGCGCGTGGAAAACCTTCAGCCTGAAGGTGACACATTGTCCTAAATCCCTCGCCCTGGCGACCGCCTTCTTTTACGGTCAGGCGGATGCTACCCACCCAACCAAGTTTGCCAACACGGGCAGCGCGAAGGGGCTGGCGCTGGAGCTGGCGGACAGCCAGGACCATATCCTCATCGCACCGCAGGCCAGCTTTAACGCGCTGATTGACCAGAACGACCATACCGCCACCTTCCCGCTTGCCGCACGCTATTACGCCACCGCTATGCCTGTTACCGCAGGCACGTTCAGCAGCGTCGTTCAGGTGACCTTCACTTACCAGTAGGACCGCGCCCCTTAGCACGGATGCTTTTTCGACGCCCGGCAGCCTGTTTTGCCGGGCGTTTTTTTATCTCCGGTACCGACGGCTGTTCAATCGGGAAGACCGGAAGCGCGTTGAGCAGCCGCTGTCCATAATTTTTGGTCAGCAGACGTTTATCGTAGATCACCACTTCGCCCCAGCAGCCGTGGCTTCGAATCAAACGCCCCACCTGCTGAATCAGGTTAAACGATGCCGCAGGCAGACTCTGCACCTCAAACGGATAGCGGTTAAGGCTTTTCAGCCATTCGCCCTCGGTGATCACCACCGGGCTGTCGATGGGGGGGAAGGCAATTTTATGAATGTGGACCTGCGTCAGGTAGTCGCCTTTCAGGTCAAGACCTTCCGCGAAAGACTGCAATCCCACCAGCACGCTACGCTCGCCGTTATCAATGCGTTTACGGTGGGTTTCCACCAGCCTGTAACGTGGCTGGTCACCCTGCACCAGCAGGAGTAAACGCAGATCGGTGACGTGCTCCAGAAAACGCTGCATGGCGCGTCCACTGGCGAATAACACCAGCATGCCAGGGTATTTTTTACTCTCGACCTGTTCGCGGAAATAGGCCGCCATTTCCGCAATGTGCTGTTCTTCGTTGTCGATCAGCGGCTCAAACGTCATGCGCGGAATGACCAGCTTGCCCTGCTCGCAGTGGTTAAACGGCGAGTCCAGCGCCACAAAGCGGTCACCCGCTTTTTCTTTAAGCCCGCTCATCTCCTGCAAACGAGAAAAACTGTTCAGAGAACGCAGCGTGGCAGAGGTCACCACCACGTGCGGCACGCTGCGCCAGATCAGCTTTTCCAGCTGATCGGCCACGCGGATGCCCACGCAGTGGAAGAAGAGATGCACCTGCCCGTCCCGCACGTCGCGGGTGGCCCATTTGGTGACCGGCGCGCCTGATGCCTGCGCCATTGAGGCCAGCCGCCAGAGTTTGCTCTGCGCTTCGAACATGCCCAGCGCGCGGTTCATCTGTAGCAGAATACGGTGCAGACGCACCACGTCATGCGTGCCGGTTTTCTCGCTCAGATCGTTTAAGAACATCTCCGCCAGCCCGCGCAGCTTTTCAAGGTGCTTTGCCAGCTGCTGACAAATTTCCATCACCTCTTCCGGCAGTTCGCCCATCGCAAAGCGATGTTCCGCCTCCTGGGCTGCGGGAAGATAAAGGTTGAGGATGTTATTGAGCGAGGAGATCAGGCCGTAAACCTCTTCACAATGCTCGCTTAGCCGTTCCGGCACCGCCAGCGGCGGCGTGGTTTTCGGGCGGAACTGCTCCATGCAGGTTGCCACCAGCTTGCAGAACAGATCCAGCTGCAGGCGGAACCAGGGCGCGGTGATCTCGGCGCTCATCTCCAGCGCGTCCCGAGCCACGTCGGGCAGATGGTGGCCTTCGTCGAGCACCAGCAGCAGATTTTTGGGCTCCGGTAGCACCGCCTCACTCTCCAGCGCGGCCATCACCAGCGCGTGGTTGGCGACAACCACCTCCGCCTCCTGAATTTCGCGCCGGGCGACAAAGAACGGACACTCGCGGTAGTAGTGGCAGTTGCGGTTCAGACAGCTTGCTTTGTCGGTGCTGAGCCTGCGCCATAAGTCGTCGCTGATGGCCTGGCTGGTGTGATCCCGAAGGCCGTCCCACTTATAGCCGTCGAGTTCGGCTTTGAGTTTTGCACACTGCTCCTGCTCGGCCTTATTGTTCGGCGTCAGCTCGTCATCAAGAAACGCGAGCAGATCCTGTTGATTCGGCTCGCTGCTGGCGAGCGCCGCCAGGTTACGTGGGCACACGTAGCGCCCGCGCCCAAAGGCGGCGGTAAAGCGCAGGTCGGGGATGATTTTGCGCAGCAGCGGCAAATCTTTGCTGAAAATCTGATCCTGCAGGGCCACGTTGGCGGTGCTGACCACCAGCGTTTTGTCCTCTTCCCGCGCGATGGCAATACCGGGAATGAGATATGACAGGGTTTTCCCGACGCCGGTCGGCGCTTCAATCGCCAGATGTCGCCCGTCGTCCCCGGCAAGCGTTTTTGCCACGTCAGCAATCATCTGCCGCTGCGGCGCTCGGGGGATAAAGTCGGGGATCTGCTGTTGTAGCGCCTTGTACCATGCGCCAATTTGCGCTTTCAGCGCCGCGGTTAAAGCCATCGAAAAACCTGAAATACTGTATAAACAGCCACTATTGTGGCACTTTCTCTTCGCTGCCGCAAAAAGAAAAGCCCGGCTTTACGACCGGGCTTCCAGATTACTGCGGGTTAGCAGGTTTACGCGGGCGGCGTCGACGCTGCCCTTCCCCTGCCGGTTTCCCTTCACCGCTGCGCCACGGACTTTCGCCGGCCGGTTTGCTGTCGTTGTTGCGGCGCGGGGGTTTGCCGGATGATTTCGGCGCGCCGCCTTCAGCACGACGCGGCTGCTGACCGCGACCACCGCCGCCCTGACCACGACCGCCGCCCTGGCGACCGTTCTGAATCGGCTCCGCCTTGATGGACGGATCCACTTCGTAGCCCGGGGTTTCGATGCGTGGGATCTCTTTCTTCAGCAGACGTTCGATGTCGCGCAGCAGCTTGTGTTCATCGACACAGACCAGAGAGAGCGCTTCACCGGTTGCCGCCGCGCGGCCGGTACGACCGATACGGTGAACGTAATCTTCCGGGACGTTTGGCAGCTCGTAGTTTACTACGTGCGGCAGCTCTTCAATGTCCAGACCACGCGCGGCGATGTCGGTTGCCACCAGCACGCGGATGTCGCCAGATTTGAAGTCCGCCAGCGCACGGGTACGCGCACCCTGGCTCTTGTTACCGTGGATGGCGGCACTGCGGATACCGTCTTTATTGAGCTGTTCCGCCAGGTGGTTCGCACCGTGCTTGGTGCGGGTAAAGACCAGCACCTGCTGCCAGTTACCCTGGCCGATCATCTGGGAGAGCAGCTCCCGCTTACGCTTTTTATCAACAAAGTGAACGTGCTGCGTCACCTGCTCAGAGGCGGTGTTGCGACGCGCCACTTCCACTTCCAGCGGGTTATGCAGCAGCTTTTCTGCCAGCGCCTTGATCTCGTCGGAGAAGGTGGCAGAGAACAGCAGGTTCTGACGACGCGCAGGCAGCTTGGCCAGCACGCGACGGATGTCGTGGATAAAGCCCATATCCAGCATGCGGTCAGCTTCATCCAGCACCAGAATTTCAATCTGATCGAGCTTCACCGCGTTCTGGTGTTCGAGATCCAGCAGACGGCCCGGCGTTGCCACCAGCACGTCCACGCCGCCGCGCAGCTTCATCATCTGTGGGTTGATGCTGACGCCACCGAAAACGACCAGCGAGCGAATGTTGAGATAGCGGCTGTAGTCACGCACGTTCTCACCAATCTGCGCCGCCAGCTCACGGGTTGGGGTCAGGATCAGCGCACGAACCGGACGACGGCCTTTGGCGTGCGGCTGGTTTTTTACCAGCAGCTCTAACAGCGGCAGCGTAAAGCCCGCGGTTTTACCGGTGCCGGTCTGGGCGCTGGCCATCAGGTCACGCCCCTGAAGAACGGCGGGGATCGCCTGCTGCTGGATGGGGGTTGGCTCAACGTAGCCCTGCTCTGCGATGGCACGCAGAATTTCCGGGTTCAGGCCAAGGGAATCAAAAGACATAAAAACTCCGAACCGCCCCGACCATCACAGGTGTAGTTTTCAGGGAGATATAACGAAAAGGGGAAGGACAAAAACCACAATGTCGCGAAGGGGCGGAGTGTAGCAGCTTTTGTGACGTGGCGCATAAAATATCCCTCCGCGTTCCCTCGACGTTAGCGTGAATCAGGCATAATCTTAATCAATCGATTGATTAATTTTTAATACCGCCATGAATACGACCCCAACGACAACCAAAGGTGAACAGGCCAAAAGCCAGCTGATTGCTGCCGCGCTGGCGCAGTTTGGCGAGTATGGCCTGCACGCGACCACGCGAGATATCGCCGCCCAGGCCGGGCAAAACATTGCGGCGATCACCTACTATTTTGGCTCAAAAGAGGATTTGTACCTCGCCTGCGCCCAGTGGATTGCCGATTTTATCGGCACACATTTTCGTCCGCACGTTGAAGAAGCCAGCGAGCTGTTGAGCCAGCCGACGCCGGATCGTGACGCTATCCGGCGGCTTATCCTGAATGCCTGCCATAATATGATCCGCCTGCTGACGCACGACGATACGCTCAACCTGAGTAAGTTTATCTCCCGCGAGCAGCTCTCCCCTACAACTGCCTATCAGCTGGTACACGATCAGGTCATTGCTCCGATGCATACCCACCTGACCCACCTGATCGCCGCCTATACCGGGCGGGACGCCAGCGATACCGTGACCATTTTGCATACCCATGCCCTGCTGGGTGAAATCCTTGCCTTTCGTCTGGGGCGGGAAACCATCCTGTTACGCACCGGCTGGACACAATTCGATGAGGATAAAGCCGCGCAGATTAGCCAGGTTATCACCTGTCATCTCGATCTGATCCTGCAAGGCTTAACGCAAAGGAGCCTGAAGTCATGAAAAAACCTGTCGCCATCATTCTGGTGGTTGTTGTTTTGCTTGCCGCGGGCGTCGGTGGCTGGCTGTGGTATCAGAGCCATCAGGACCGGGGCCTGACGCTGTACGGTAATGTGGATATTCGTACCGTGAATATGAGCTTCCGCGTGGGTGGCCGTCTCGCCTCGCTGAACGTTGACGAAGGCGATGCCATTAAAAGCGGGCAGACGCTGGGCATGCTGGATAAAGCCCCCTACGAGAACGCCCTGATGCAGGCCAAAGCGGGCGTTTCCGTTGCCCAGGCGCAATATGACCTGATGCTGGCGGGTTATCGTGACGAAGAGATCGCCCAGGCCGCCGCTGCCGTTAAGCAGGCGAAAGCTGCCTACGACTACGCGCAGAATTTCTATAACCGTCAGCAGGGGCTGTGGAAAAGCCGCACCATTTCAGCCAACGATCTGGAGAATGCGCGTTCATCCCGCGACCAGGCGCAGGCGACGCTGAAATCCGCGCAGGATAAATTAAGCCAGTACACCACCGGTAACCGCCCGCAGGACATTGCCCAGGCCAAAGCCAGCCTTGAACAGGCGCAGGCGCAGCTGGCCCAGGCAGAGCTGGATCTGCATGATACAACCCTCATCGGCCCGTCTGACGGTACGCTGATGACCCGTGCCGTGGAGCCGGGCAGCATGCTCAGCGCGGGCAGCACCGTATTAACGCTCTCCCTGACCCGCCCGGTCTGGGTGCGCGCCTACATTGACGAGCCAAATCTCGGCCAGATGCAGCCGGGCCGCGAGCTGCTGCTCTATACCGATGGTCGTCCGGATAAGCCGTATCACGGCAAAGTCGGCTTTGTCTCCCCCACCGCCGAATTCACCCCGAAAACCGTTGAAACGCCGGACCTGCGTACCGACCTGGTGTACCGTCTGCGCATCATCGTCACCGATGCGGACGACGCGCTGCGTCAGGGCATGCCTGTTACCGTAAAAGTGAACAACGGGGAACGACATGAATGACGCGGTTATCCAGCTCAACAATCTGGTCAAACGCTTCGCAGGGATGGACAAACCAGCGGTCGCCCCGCTGAACTGCACCATTCAGAAAGGCTATGTTACCGGCCTGGTCGGCCCGGACGGCGCAGGCAAAACCACGCTGATGCGGATGCTGGCCGGTTTGCTAAAGCCGGATGAAGGCACAGCCAGCGTGCTTGGCCTTGACCCCATCAAAGACGACGGCGCGCTCCACGCCATGCTCGGCTATATGCCGCAGAAGTTTGGTCTGTATGAAGATCTGACGGTGATGGAAAACCTGAACCTGTATGCCGACCTGCGCAGCGTGACCGGCGAAACCCGGCAGAAAACCTTCGCCCGCCTGCTTGAGTTCACCTCCCTCGGCCCGTTCACCGACCGGCTGGCGGGCAAGCTCTCCGGCGGGATGAAGCAAAAGCTGGGGCTGGCCTGTACGCTCGTCGGCGAACCAAAGGTCCTGCTGCTGGACGAGCCCGGCGTCGGCGTGGACCCCATCTCCCGCCGTGAGCTGTGGCAGATGGTGCACGAGCTGGCAGGCGACGGGATGCTGATCCTCTGGAGCACCTCCTACCTCGACGAAGCGGAACAGTGTCGGGACGTGCTGCTGATGAACGAAGGCGAGCTGCTTTATCAGGGCGAGCCAACGACGTTGACGCAGAGCATGGCCGGACGCAGTTTCCTCCTCCACAGCCCGCAGGAGTCCAACCGCAGGCTGCTGCAGAGAGTGCTGAAACTGCCGCAGGTGAGCGACGGGATGATTCAGGGTCGGTCCGTGCGCGTAATCCTCAAAAAGGAGGCCACCGTCGAGGATATTCGCCGCGCGCCTGGCATGCCTGAAATTGAAATGGCAGAGACGGCGCCGCGCTTTGAAGATGCGTTTATCGACCTGCTGGGCGGCGCGGGGACATCGGAATCGCCTCTCGGCGCGATCCTCCACACGGTTGAAGGTACGCCGGGCGAGACGGTGATTGAAGCCAAATCCCTGACCAAAAAGTTCGGCGATTTCGCCGCCACCGATAACGTCAACTTTGCGGTAAAACGCGGCGAGATTTTTGGCCTGCTCGGGCCGAACGGCGCGGGGAAATCCACCACCTTTAAAATGATGTGTGGCCTGCTGGTGCCGACGTCCGGCAAGGCGCTGGTGCTGGATATGGATCTCAAAGTCAGCTCCGGCAAGGCGCGCCAGCATCTGGGCTATATGGCACAGAAATTCTCGTTGTATGGCAACCTGACCGTCGAGCAGAATCTGCGCTTTTTCTCCGGCGTGTACGGCCTGCGCGGGCGCGCGCAGAACGAGAAAATCCGCCGCATGAGCGATGCCTTCGGGTTAACGAATATTGCCTCCCACGCCACCGACGAACTGCCCCTCGGCTTTAAGCAACGCCTCGCGCTGGCCTGCTCGCTGATGCACGAGCCCGATATTCTTTTCCTCGATGAGCCGACCTCCGGGGTGGATCCCCTCACCCGCCGCGAGTTCTGGCTGCATATCAACAGCATGGTGGAGAAAGGGGTGACGGTGATGGTGACCACCCACTTTATGGATGAGGCGGAATACTGCGACCGCATCGGGCTGGTCTATCGCGGCAAGCTGATTGCCCACGGCACCCCGGACGACCTGAAAAACCAGGCCGCCGACGATGCCGTGCCAGACCCGACCATGGAGCAGGCGTTTATCACCCTCATCCACGACTGGGATAAGGAGAATGCCCATGCGCAGTAACGCCCTTTCCTGGCGCCGGGTGCGCGCGTTATGCATAAAAGAGACGCGGCAGATCGTGCGTGACCCGAGTAGCTGGCTGATTGCGGTGGTGATCCCCCTGCTGCTGCTGTTTATCTTTGGCTACGGCATCAACCTCGACTCCAGCAAGCTGCGGGTCGGCATTTTGCTGGAACAGCAGAGCGAAGAGGCGCTGGACTTCACCCACGCCATGACCGGCTCGCCGTACATTGACGCCACCATCAGCGATAACCGGCAGGCGCTGATCCAGAAGATGCAGGCCGGGAAAATTCGCGGGCTGGTGGTCATCCCGGTGGATTTCGCCGCCAATATGGCGCGGGCGAATGCCGACGCGCCGATCCAGGTGATTACCGACGGCAGCGAACCGAACACTGCGAACTTCGTTCAGGGCTACGTGGAGGGGATCTGGCAGCTATGGCAGATGCAGCGTGCCGAAGACCGGGGGGAGACGTTTGAACCGCTCATCGACGTGCAAACACGCTACTGGTTTAACCCTGCCGCTATCAGCCAGCACTTTATCATTCCGGGCGCGGTGACGATTATCATGACGGTGATTGGCGCGATCCTGACCTCGCTGGTGATCGCCCGCGAGTGGGAGCGTGGCACCATGGAGGCGCTGCTCTCCACAGAAGTGACGCGCGTCGAGCTGCTGCTGTGTAAGCTCATCCCCTACTATTTCCTCGGCATGCTGGCGATGCTGCTCTGTATGCTTGTCGCCGTCTTTATCCTCGGCGTGCCGTACCGCGGCTCGCTGGTGGTGCTGTTCTTTATCACCAGCCTGTTTTTACTTAGCACGCTGGGGATGGGGCTGCTCATCTCCACCATCACCCGCAACCAGTTTAACGCCGCGCAGGTGGCGCTCAACGCCGCCTTTTTACCGTCGATCATGCTGTCCGGGTTTATTTTCCAGATAGACAGTATGCCAGCGGTGATCCGCGCCGTGACCTACATCATTCCGGCGCGTTATTTCGTGAGCACGCTGCAAAGCCTGTTCCTGGCGGGGAATATTCCGGTGGTGCTGATTATCAACACGCTGTTTTTAATGGCGTCAGCGGTGATGTTTATCGGATTGACGTGGTTGAAAACCAAACGGCGTCTGGATTAAGGAGCGAACATGTTTCACCGACTATGGACGTTAATACGAAAAGAGCTGCAATCCCTGCTGCGCGAGCCGCAAACCCGCGCCATTCTGGTTTTGCCGGTGCTGATCCAGGTTTTGCTGTTCCCCTTTGCCGCGACGCTTGAGGTGACCAACGCCACCATCGCCATTTACAACGAAGACAACGGTAAACATTCCGTCGAGCTGACGCAGCGCTTTGCCCGTGCAAAAGCGTTTACCCATATCCTGCTGCTGAAAAGCCCGCAGGAAATCCAGCCGACCATCGATACGCAAAAAGCCCTGCTGCTGGTGCGCTTCCCGGCAGATTTTTCCCGTAACCTGGATACCTTCCAGACCGCGCCGATGCAGCTTATCCTCGACGGGCGCAACTCTAACAGCGCCCAGATTGCGGCCAACTATCTGCAGCAGGTGGTGAAGAATTATCAGCAGGAGCTGATGGACGGCAAACCGAAGCCCAACAACAGCGAGCTGGTGGTGCGTAACTGGTACAACCCGAATCTGGACTACAAATGGTTTGTGGTGCCGTCGCTGATCGCCATGATCACCACCATCGGGGTGATGATCGTCACCTCCCTGTCCGTCGCCCGCGAGCGGGAGCAAGGTACGCTGGATCAGCTGCTGGTTTCCCCACTCGCAACCTGGCAAATCTTTGTTGGCAAAGCGGTGCCGGCGCTGATTGTCGCGACATTTCAGGCCACTATCGTGCTGGGCGTGGGAATTTGGGCCTATCAAATCCCGTTTGCCGGTTCGCTGGCGCTGTTTTACTTCACGATGGTGATTTACGGGCTGTCGCTGGTGGGGTTTGGGCTGTTAATTTCGGCGCTGTGCTCGACGCAGCAGCAGGCGTTTATCGGCGTGTTTGTCTTTATGATGCCAGCAATTTTGCTCTCCGGGTACGTTTCCCCTGTCGAGAACATGCCGGTGTGGCTGCAGGACATCACATGGATAAACCCGATACGCCACTTTACGGACATTACCAAGCAGATCTATCTGAAGGATGCGAGTCTGGATATTGTCTGGGGGAGTTTGTGGCCGCTACTGGTCATAGCGGCCACGACGGGATCAGTGGCGTACGCGATGTTTAGACGCAACATTGCGTAGCTTTTTCTCTTTGGTGAGCAATGAGACCACCGCAGGCCCTGCAAGGATTGCGAGACCCGCCAGGGCCAGCAGCAGGTTGTTTTGCAGCACGCGTGACAGCAGCCAAAGCACAATCATCGCGGCACCAAAGTACCAGGTGGTGGTGAGCTCTTCGAGCACATCACCCACCTCGCGCCAGCGCGCTTCATGGTGGCGCTGTAAGAACAGCATCGACAGCACGGTGACGCCATAGAGGACGCATAGCCCCAGGCCAACACGCACCAGCGTGCCGCTCATCCAGCCCATCACCAGTACGGCCACGACCAGTAAATGCAACATTATCTGCCAGCAACTTAACCCCGTTGCGACACGAACACGTTGTTGCCACTTCATGGCTTCTCTCCTGAAGGATTTTTATCTGCTTAATCAGACTACCGCACTTTACGGAAAATTCCGTAACGCCGCATCTTTTTGTGACGCCGACTACACTTTATTTTCATTGGGATAGTCACTCAGGAAGGGGCTTATGACTCAAAAAATGCAGCATTTCTCGCTTAAAGTGCTGACGATAAACATTCATAAAGGCTTCACAGCATTTAATCGCCGCTTCATTTTACCGGAGCTGCGCGACGCGGTTCGCACCGTCAGCGCGGACATTGTCTGTCTGCAGGAGGTGATGGGCGCGCACGAGGTGCATCCCATGCATTTCGAGAACTGGCCCGATACGCCGCACTATGAATTTCTGGCCGACACGATGTGGAGTGATTACGCCTACGGGCGCAACGCGGTCTATCCGGAAGGCCATCACGGGAACGCGGTGCTGTCACGTTTTCCTATCGAACATTATGAGAACCGGGACGTTTCCGTAGGTGAGAGCGAAAAGCGCGGGCTGCTTTACTGCCGCATCACGCCACCGGCACTCACGGTGCCCATTCATGTCGGTTGCGTGCATCTTGGCCTGCGCGAAGTCCACCGTCAGGCGCAGCTACAGATGCTGGCTGACTGGACCAATGCGCTTCCCGACGGTGAACCCGTGGTCGTGGCCGGTGATTTTAACGACTGGCGGCAGCGCGCGAACCATCCTTTGAAGGTCAATGCAGGGCTGGAGGAGATTTTTACCCGGGCCCATGGTCGCCCGGCACGGACGTTCCCGGTGCGCTTTCCCCTGCTGCGCCTGGACCGTATCTACGTGAAAAATGCCCATGCCAGCAGCCCGACGGCGCTGGCCTTACTTAACTGGCGACATCTGTCCGACCATGCCCCGCTCAGCGCGGAGATCCACTTATGAAATGTTCCTGGCAGGAAGGCAACCGGATCTCGCTGCTGGTCAACGGCGACGAGTATTACCCGGCCGTCTTTAAGGCGATTGATAACGCTAAGCAGAGAGTGATCCTCGAAACCTTTATCTGGTTCGAGGACGACGTGGGCAAACAGTTACACAGCGTACTGCTGCGTGCCGCCCGGCGCGGCGTCAAAATTGAAGCGCTGCTGGACGGCTATGGCTCACCGGACCTCAGCGACGGGTTCGTGAATGAACTGACCGCTGCGGGCGTGGTGTTCCGCTACTACGATCCCGGCCCGCGCCTGTTTGGCATGCGTACCAACCTTTTCCGGCGGATGCACCGCAAAATTGTGGTGGTGGATGAGGCGGTGGCGTTTGTAGGCGGCATTAACTACTCCGCTGAACATATGTCCGACTACGGCCCGGAAGCAAAACAGGATTACGCCATTCGCATTGAGGGCCCGGTAGTACAGGACATCGTATTATTCGAACTGGAGAACCTGCCGGGGAAAGAGGCCGTTCGCCGCTGGTGGAAACGCCGCCATCGCCCGGAGGAGAACCGCAAGCCCGGCGAAGCGCAGGCCCTTTTCGTCTGGCGCGACAACGGCGAGCACCGGGACGATATTGAACGCCATTACCTGAAGATGCTCGCCAACGCGAAGCGCGAAGTGATCATTGCTAACGCCTACTTTTTCCCGGGCTATCGCCTGCTGCATGCCATGCGTAATGCGGCCCGGCGCGGCGTACGGGTGAAGCTGATTGTCCAGGGCGAGCCGGATATGCCGATAGTCAAAGTTGGCGCGCGGCTGCTGTATAACTATCTGGTCAAAGGCGGCGTTCAGATCTACGAATATCGCCGTCGACCGCTACATGGCAAAGTCGCGCTGATGGACGATCACTGGGCCACCGTCGGCTCCAGCAACCTGGATCCGCTGAGCTTATCGCTGAATCTCGAAGCTAACCTGATCATCCACGATCGCCAGTTTAATCAGACCCTGCGGGATAATTTGCAGGCCCTGATTGTTAACGACTGTGTGCGCGTGGATGAGTCTATGGTGCCGAAACGCACCTGGTGGAACCTGGGCATCAGCGTAGTGGTGTTCCACTTCCTTCGCCATTTCCCGGCGATGGTCGGCTGGCTGCCAGCGCATACGCCGAAGCTGGCGCAGGTGGACCCGCCGGTACAACCCGAAATGGAAACCCAGGACCGCGTTGAGGCGGAAGATGGAGGCAAACCCTGATGTCGAAATCACATCCGCGCTGGCGGCTGGCGAAAAAAATTCTCACCTGGGTGTTCTTTATTGCGGTCGCCGTGCTGCTGGTAGTGTATGCCCAAAAAGTTGACTGGGAGGAGGTGTGGAAAGTTATCCGCAACTACAACCGGATGGTGCTGCTGGGCGCGACAGGGCTGGTGATCGTGAGCTACCTGATGTACGGCTGCTACGACCTGCTGGGCCGGGCATACTGCGGCCACAAGCTGGCTAAACGCCAGGTGATGCTGGTGTCGTTTATTTGCTACGCCTTCAACCTGACGCTGAGTACCTGGGTCGGGGGGATTGGCATGCGCTATCGCCTCTACTCGCGTCTCGGGCTGCCGGGCGGGACTATAACCCGCATTTTTTCCCTGAGCATCACCACTAACTGGCTGGGCTATATTCTGCTCGGCGGGGTGATTTTCACCATCGGCGTGGTCCAGCTGCCCGCGCACTGGTACATCGATGAAGCCACGCTGCGTATTCTCGGCATCGTGCTGCTGCTGATTATCGCTTTTTATCTGTGGGCCTGCGCGTTTGCTAAACGCCGTCATATGACCCTCAGAGGGCAGAAACTGGTATTGCCGTCGTGGAAGTTTGCCATGCTGCAGATGGCGGTATCCAGCGCTAACTGGATGGCGATGGGAGCAATTATCTGGCTGTTGATTGGCGAGGACGTGAATTACTTCTTCGTGCTGGGCGTGCTGCTGGTGAGCAGTATCGCCGGGGTTATTGTGCATATCCCGGCGGGGATTGGGGTGCTGGAGGCGGTGTTCATTGCGCTTCTGGCCGGAGAGCATGTTTCTCAGGGAGCGATTATTGCCGCCCTGCTCGCCTACCGCATGCTCTATTACTTCCTGCCGCTGGCGCTGGCCACGGTCTGTTATCTGGTGCTGGAGAGTCGGGCGAAGAAACTACGGGCGAAGAATGAGAGGATGTTAGCGAAGTGAATAAGTCGGGTGGCGGCTTCGCCTTACCCGACCTACGGTTCGCGTTTCGTAGGCCGGGTAAGGCGAAGCCGCCACCCGGCAAAACAACCTTAACGACGGTTGCCGAAAATACGCAGCAACATCAGGAACAGGTTGATGAAGTCCAGATAGAGCGTCAGCGCGCCCAGAATCGAGTATTTGCGCAGGTTTGAACTGTCGCGCACGTCGATCTGCTCGCCGATGTTTTTCAGCTTCTGGGTGTCATACGCCGTCAGCCCAACGAAGACCACCACACCAATGTAGGTCACGGCCCACATCAGCGCTTCACTCTTCAGCCACAGGTTCACCAGCGACGCCAGCACAATCCCGATCAGCCCCATAAACAGCATGCTGCCGAAACCGCTCAGGTCACGTTTGGTGGTGTAGCCGTAAAGGCTCATCGCGCCGAACATCCCGCCGGTCACCACAAACGTGCTGGCAATGGAGGAATAGGTGTAGACGATGAAAATACTGGAAAGCGTCAGCCCCGTCAGCGCCGAATAGAGCATAAACAGCGTGGTCGCCATCCCCGCACTGAGCTTTTGCACCAGCCCGGAGAGGACAAACACCAGCGCCAGCTGCGCGATGATCAGCCCAAAGAAGGTGATTTTGCTGGAGAAGATAAACATCATCAGTTCAGGCGTGTTCGCCGCATACCACGCGATAAACGCGGTAAGCAGCAGGCCAACTGTCATCCAGCCGTACACCTGAGCCATATACGTCTGCAGGCCGCTACGGGTCTGCTGTACTATTGAATCGGAACGCGGAAATCGGTCCATGATTCACTCCTGATTAAGATTAAGTAGACACACACGTTAAGATTAACACATCCACGTCAACCGACTACCAACGGCTGGCGGCTTGTTTATCGCTATCGCGGGATTCCACCCAGCGCTCCCCTTCCGGCGTCGCTTCCCGCTTCCAGAACGGCGCTTTGGTTTTGAGGTAATCCATCATGAACTCCCCTGCCGCAAACGCGCTGCCGCGGTGCACGCTGGTCACGCCCACGAAAACAATCTCTTCGCCTGGCCACATCTCGCCGATGCGGTGGATCACCGTGACGCGCCCGAGCGGCCAGCGGCCACGCGCTTCTTCCACAATGGCCGCCAGCGATTTCTCCGTCATGCCCGGGTAGTGCTCCAGCGTCAGCGCCTTCACGCTGTCACCGAGGTTGTGATTGCGTACCTTGCCGGTGAACGTCACGACCGCGCCGTCTTCGTCACGCTCGGCCAGCCAGTCATATTCTGTCCCCACGTTAAAACGCGCCGGGCTCACCAGAATTCGGGTCTCAGCCATCTTAACCCCCTGTGACCGGCGGAAAAAAGGCCACTTCATCCCCTGCGGTTAGTGGATGGCTGAACTCAACCAGCGTCTGGTTCACGGCGGCCAGCAGCTTACTTTGGTCCAGCGCCAGCGCCCAGCGTTCGCCCTGTGCGGCCAGATGCGCACGCAGGGCGGCGACATTTTCAAAAGAGCCCTCCAGCGTCAGGCTGTCGGTATTCACCAGCTCGCGCACCTGGGCAAAAAAGAGCACCTTAATCATGGCTGTCCACCTTAAAATCACCGGATTTGCCGCCGCTTTTTGCCAGCAGGCGAACCGGGCCAATCACCATATCTTTCTGCACCGCTTTACACATGTCGTAGATGGTCAGCGCGGCAACGGAGGCTGCCGTCAGGGCTTCCATCTCAACGCCGGTCTTCCCGGTTAAGCGGCACAGGGACTCAATGCGCACCCGATTATGCTCCGGCTGCGCCTGCAGGTTCACTTCCACCTTGCTAAGCATCAGCGGATGGCAAAGGGGAATGAGGTCCCAGGTGCGCTTGGCGGCCTGAATACCGGCGATGCGGGCGGTGGCAAAGACGTCACCCTTGTGGTGGCTGCCGTCGATAATCATCGCCAGCGTTTCCGGCAGCATGGTAACGAACGCTTCCGCGCGCGCCTCGCGCACCGTTTCCGCTTTGGCGGAGACATCCACCATATGCGCTTCGCCGGCGGCGTTAATGTGGGTCAGTTGTGACATAGCTTATTTCTTTAAATGGGGATGGAAATTACACGGACGGGTACGGGCATCCAGCTGCGGGGCGATGATGTTTTCCCACGCGGTGCGGCAGGCTTTGGTCGAGCCCGGCATGGCGAAAATCAGGGTGTTGTTGGCCACCCCGGCGACGGCGCGCGACTGCAGCGTGGAGGTACCAATCTCCTCAAAGGAGAGCATGCGGAATACTTCGCCGAAGCCTTCCACTTCGCGGTCAAACAGTGGGATCAGCGCTTCAGGCGCCTGATCGCCTGCGGTAAAACCGGTGCCGCCGGTGATCAATACCACCTGCACTTCATCGCTGGCAATCCACTGCGAAACCTGCGCGCGAATGGCGTAGCGGTTCTCTTTCACAATCGCTTTATCGACGATGTGATGCCCCGCATCATGGGCCGCCTCGCGCAGCCAGTGGCCGGACGTATCATCCTCTTCGCCACGGCGGTTGGAAACGGTAAGAATAGCAATGCGTGTCGGGATAAATTCTGCGCTTACCTGACTCATCTTCTGATTCCTTCTTAAGCCTGATCACCCGCCAATATAAGACAGGTTCTGAGTAATGCCGGTGTTGCCCTGATGCAGGAAGTGGGTCTGTTTTTTGTGCGTCAGCGCTTCAGAAATGCGCGCTTCAAGCGCTTCCTGTTGAGCATCGTCTTCCAGCAGATCGCGCAGATCTACGCCGCCGTCGCCGAAGAGGCAGAGATGGAGCTTGCCCACGGAGGAGACGCGCAGACGGTTACAGCTGGCGCAGAAGTCTTTCTCATAGGGCATGATAAGGCCAATCTCACCCTTGTAATCCGGGTGGCAGAAGACCTGCGCCGGGCCGTCGCTGCGCTGGCGGATCTGGTGGATCCAGCCGCGTTTGAGCAGCTCGTCGCGCAACACCATGCCGGAAATGTGATGGCGGCGGAACAGGTCACTGCCCTCACCGGTTTCCATCAGCTCGATAAAACGCAGCTGGATTGGGCGAGATTTTATCCACGCCAGGAAGGTATCGAGCTGATGATGGTTCACATCACGCATCAGCACCGTATTGACTTTGACTTTCTCGAACCCGGCCGCAAATGCCGCGTCGATGCCGTCCATCACCTGGCGGAACTTGTCCTGGCCGGTAATGGCGTGAAACTGGCGGGCATCGAGGCTGTCCACGCTGACGTTGATGGCGGTTAAGCCCGCGTCGCGCCAGGTCGCCACATCACGCGCCATCCGGTAACCGTTGGTGGTCACCGCAATCTGGCGGATATGTTCGTTTTCACGCACGGCGGCAATGATGTCGGGGAAATCACGGCGCAGAGAAGGTTCGCCTCCGGTCAGCCTGACCTTTTCGGTGCCAAGCCCGGAGAACGCGCGCGTAACGCGGCGCACCTCATCCACGGAGAGAAAGCCGTTATTGGTGACGCTGCCCGGTTTGTAACCGTCGGGCAGGCAGTAGGTGCAACGGAAGTTGCACACATCGGTAATCGACAGACGTAAGTAATAAAACTTACGCGCGAAAGCATCAGTCAGTTGTGAAGCCATGTACACCTTTCCAGATACGGGAGGCACAGTCATTTCTTTCTGTACCCTGGTGGCAGATCCGCCACGGCCAGAGCGCCATATCTTTCGACACAGGCACAAAGGCTAGAGTGTATGTTTTCAAATTCGAAAACGTGGTTATGGCGATAGTAGCGCGGAAATTCTCACTTCGCCATCATCGCCTTTCGCTATATAATTATGTATATAGCGACTCAATCGTGCATTTTCGCTACAGAATACCTAAAAACCCGCTTTTCGCATTGATATACGTCATTTTGCTTCGTATGAGGCATCGTCTTTTAGGGGTAGTTCAGGTAGTGTTACGCAGATCAAACGTGATAAGGAACGGGTATGCGTAATCGCACTTTTGCGGATCTTGACCGAGTGGTCGCTCTTGGCGGAGGCCACGGTCTGGGCCGGGTGATGTCCTCTTTGTCGTCACTGGGCTCAAGGCTGACAGGGATAGTGACAACCACCGATAATGGCGGCTCAACCGGGCGGATAAGACGTGCCGAAGGCGGCATCGCCTGGGGGGATATGCGCAACTGTCTCAACCAGCTGATTACCGAACCGAGCGTCGCATCTGCGATGTTTGAGTACCGTTTTGGCGGCAACGGGGAACTTTCCGGGCATAACCTTGGAAATTTAATGCTTAAGGCGCTGGATCACCTGAGCGTGCGCCCGCTTGAAGCCATCAATTTGATACGAAATTTGCTGAAAGTGGATGCGTTCCTGATCCCGATGTCAGAACAGCCGGTGGATTTAATGGCCATTGATGCTGACGATCACGAAGTGTACGGCGAAGTGAATATCGACCAGCTTCTGCTGCCGCCCAAAGAGCTGATGACCTACCCGAGCGTACCGGCGACGCGTGAAGCCGTCGAAGCGATTGGCGAAGCGGATTTAATCCTGATTGGCCCGGGCAGTTTTTATACCAGCCTGATGCCGATCCTGCTGGTAAAAGAGCTGGCGCAGGCGCTGCGTCGCACCCCTGCTCCGATGGTTTACATCGGTAATCTGGGGCGTGAGCTGAGCCCGGCGGCGGCAAGCCTGTCGCTGGCAGACAAACTGAGCCTGATGGAGCAGTACGTCGGCAAGAAAATCATCGACGGCGTGGTGGTTGGGCCGAAGGTGGATGTCTCCGGTATCGGCGAGCGGGTGGTGATTCAGGAGCCGCTGGAGGCCAGCGATATTAAATACCGCCACGACCGCCATCTACTGCGCGAAGCGCTGGAGAAGGCGATTCAGGCGCTGGGTTAGGTTCGTTTTATGCGGCCTCTTGCCCTCACCCCGGCCCTCTCCCACAGGGAGAGGGAGAAAACACATCACCGACTCACGATGCCGCGATAAACAAATCCCGCAGCTGATGAAGCTGATCGCGGATCTGTGCCGCCTCTTCGAACTCCAGGTTCTGGGCGTGCTGCATCATCTGCGCCTCCAGCTCGTGGATCTTCTGCTGCAGCGCTTTCGGCGTCAGTACGACGGTATCTTCTTCCACCACGGAACGCGCCTTGCCGCGGCCTTTCGCTTTGGTCTTCGCAATGTTCTGACCGAGCGCCAGAATATCCACCACTTTCTTGTTCAGCCCCTGCGGAGTAATGCCGTGCTCTTCGTTATAGCGCTGCTGTTTCTCACGGCGGCGTTCCGTTTCGCCAATCGCTTTCGCCATCGACGGGGTAATTTTATCGCCGTAGAGAATCGCTTTGCCATTGACGTTACGCGCGGCGCGGCCAATGGTCTGGATCAGCGAGCGCTCGGAACGCAGGAAGCCCTCTTTATCCGCGTCCAGAATCGCCACCAGCGAGACTTCCGGCATATCCAGCCCCTCTCGCAACAGGTTGATCCCTACCAACACGTCAAACTCACCCAGACGCAGATCGCGGATGATCTCCATACGCTCCACGGTATCGATATCCGAGTGCAGATAACGCACCTTCTCGCCGTGCTCTTCCAGATACTCCGTCAGATCTTCCGCCATACGCTTGGTGAGCGTCGTTACCAGCACACGCTCGTTGATGGCGGCACGCTTGCGGATCTCAGAGAGCAGATCGTCCACCTGGGTCGCCACCGGACGCACTTCGATAATCGGATCCAGCAGCCCGGTCGGACGAACCACCTGATCAATCACCTCATCGCCCGATTTCTCCAGCTCGTAGTTGCCCGGCGTGGCCGACACGTAGATAGTCTGCGGCGCCAGCGCCTCAAACTCTTCAAACTTCATCGGCCGGTTATCCAGTGCCGACGGCAGACGGAACCCGTACTCCACCAGCGTCTCTTTACGCGCGCGGTCACCGCGGTACATCCCGCCAATCTGCGGAATGGTGACGTGGGATTCGTCTATCACCAGCAAGCCGTCGGCCGGAAGGTAGTCAAACAGCGTCGGCGGCGGCTCACCCGGCCCACGACCGGAGAGGAAACGGGAGTAGTTTTCAATACCGGAGCAGTAGCCGAGCTCGTTCATCATCTCCAGATCGAACTGGGTTCGCTGGCTCAGGCGCTGCTCTTCCAGCAGCTTATTGTTCGCCAGAAGCACCTTACGGCGTTCAGCCAGCTCCACTTTGATCTCTTCCATCGCCTGCACGATACGCTCGCGCGGCGTCACGTAGTGCGTTTTAGGGTAGATGGTAAAACGCTGGATCACCGACTCAACGTGACCGGTTAGCGGGTCAAACAACGATAAACGTTCAACCTCTTCATCAAACAGCTCAACGCGCAGCGCCATATCGTCCGATTCCGCCGGGAAGATGTCGATCACCTCCCCGCGCACGCGGAACGTTCCGCGCTGAAATGCCTGGTCGTTACGGGTGTACTGCAACTCCGCCAGACGGCGCAAAATCGCACGCTGATCGATGATCATCCCCTGCGTCAGGTGGAGCATCATCTTCAGATAGAGGTCCGGGTCGCCCAGGCCGTAAATCGCCGAAACCGACGCCACCACAACCACATCGCGACGCTCTAGAAGCGCCTTGGTCGCCGACAGTCGCATCTGCTCGATGTGTTCGTTCACTGAGGCATCTTTCTCGATGAAGGTGTCAGAGCTCGGCACATAGGCTTCCGGCTGGTAGTAATCGTAGTAGGAGACGAAATACTCAACGGCGTTCTCCGGGAAGAACTCTTTCATCTCGCCGTAAAGCTGTGCCGCGAGGGTTTTGTTGGGGGCAAGCACCATCGTAGGGCGCTGCAGATCCGCGATCACGTTGGCGATGGTGAACGTTTTACCGGAACCGGTTACCCCCAGCAGCGTCTGGTGCGCAAGCCCATCTTCCAGCCCCTCTTCCAGACGACGGATCGCCTCAGGCTGATCGCCAGATGGACGGAAAGCAGAATTCAGTTTGAACGGTTTACTCATGGGCGACGACCTGATGACGTTATAAGCGGCAGGTGAGTAATTTTACTCGTTGTTGCCAGGAATGCCAGTAAAAAACACTGGATGAAAAACCAGTAGCATGTCAGGATATTTAGCATAGCGGCTTAAGGATTAGCGCGTTAATGGATAAAATTTCGACTCTGACGAGATAAAAAACCAGTCAACGTGGGTTATCCCCAGAACTTTTTCTTTTTTAACATTTGTCAAGCCAGGTAATGAGAGTTTTATGGCAGCGCGTGACACTTTCATTACGGTAATTGCTTTTATCTAAGCAATTAAATTTTAAACGATATTTTCTAAAGCCGCGTTTCGCGTCAATTTGGGCGAAAGCCGCGTCTTCTCTCGCTTATCGCGTGTTTTCTAACTCTAATGCACATGGTTATCCACAGGAATAGTGGATAACTGCTTCCAGCCCATGCAGACTGCCGCTCGGCAAATTCCCGGATTTTCCCACGAGACGGCAACAAAAAATTTTTATCGCTATTTTTTGTCGATAAACAGTTGCGTCATTCATAACCACCTGATGGGATCTTGCTCACATTTCCGCCATTTTACCCTGCACCACGACTCAACACCGCCAGCACCGTCGATGTGCAATTCCGGGTTTCCTTACCCCACTTAGTGGTGGAACATTCTTAAAAAAGCCGCTTTTTTAATCACTTCACGGTTTCTGGCAGGGGTTTTGCACAATCAAAAACCGAGCGTCACCGACACATTTTTAAGGAGAGAAAGATGTTGAGTCTGCGTGCAGTGAATCAGTTTTACGGAAGCCAACATACGCTATGGAACGTGGATTTAGATTTTCCGCAAGGGATGTGTACCGGCGTTGTTGGCCTGCCAGGGATGGGAAAAACCACCCTAATGAATTGCATCGCCGGGAAAGTGCCCGTGGATAGCGGCACCATCATCTGGCATGAAGCGGGTGCGCCGCCGCGTGATTTACTCAGCCAGACGGCCGAACAACGTTCCGGACCGGGGATTGGCTATGTCCCGCAGGACAGGCGGATTTTTTCTCAGCTGACGATTGAGGAAAATTTGCACATTGCCATGCGGGCGATGGATAAATCCGACCCGGCAGCGAAAAGTGAAGTGTACGAGCTCTTTCCCGAACTTTACGCGCTGCGTCAGACGCGAGGCAACGCCCTTTCGCCAGAGGCGCAGTATCAGCTTGCTCTGGCAAATGCGCTGGTCAATCGCCCGCGTATGTTGATTCTGGATGAACCTATGCACGGTGCCGGCCAGGGCTTTGCCCATAAGCTTGCACAACTGCTGGTACGGCTAAACCGGGAGCTTGGGATGACGGTGCTGCTAGCAGAACAGCAGCTGTCGTTTATCCGCCGGGTTGCGGATCGGTTTTGCATGCTCTACCGCGGACGTAACGTGGCACAGGGCCACGTTAACGAACTCAACGATGAGCTTATTGCCCACTGGATGTCGCTGGAAGCAAGACGCTGAGGTCAAGATACTGACCGGTTTCGGCCTGTTCGGCATCGTCTGCAAGCCAGGGGATCTCCCCCAGGAATGGCGCGGGGAGCACCCGTTTGAGGGTCATCAGATACTCATGGTGTCGCTTGCCCGGCGTGACCACGTCGTTGGCTATCCAGCCCGCGAGACGCAGCCCTGCCTGCTGAACGGCCTGTGCCGTCAACATGGCGTGGTTAATACACCCGAGCTTGACGCCGACAACGAGTATGACCGGCAGTTGCTCGGCCTGCACCCAGTCAGCAAACGTCTGGTCCTGAGAGAGCGGCGTAAACCACCCGCCTGCACCTTCCACCAGCACCCAGTCGGCCTGGCTTTCCAGGGTTCGTAACCCGGCAGAGAGCACGGCAAAATCAATCGGACGGCCTTCATCGGCGCTGATAATGTGCGGCGAGGTCGGCTCGGCAAAGGTATACGGGTTCACCGCTGAATAGGCGAGTTCGAGCGTGCTGTTACGCTGAAGCGCCAGCGCGTCGGTGTTACGTAACCCCTCCGCCGTCATCTCGCTGCCGGAAGCCACAGGCTTATACCCGGCGGTGTTTTTCCAAAGCTTTCGCGCCGCCTGCAAAAGGGCAGCGCTGGCAACCGTCTTGCCCACTTCCGTATCCGTCCCGGTGACAAAATAACGTTCAGTCACGTTCAATAATCCCATGAAAAAGTTGATAAGAGAGCGGGAACTGGCCCCGCTGCTGCGGCCAGGCCAGCTCAAGGCGCTGCAGCTGGCCCCGGGTCAGCGGTTTTTTCTCGCGCCCGGCATGCAGATGCGTGGCGCCAATGCCCTTCAGCGAGCGCATCGCGCTTAAAGCATCGCTAAAATCGAGAGTGATGGTCTGCACCGTACTGCGATAGCGCCAGCCTGCCAGGGCCTGCGTAACCTGCTCATATGACAAAAAGCGGTTGGCGTGCGGCTGTTCATCCACCGCCTGCCAGGCCTGATTGAGCTCCGGTAACGAGCTTTCCAGTAGCGTGGTAAACGCCACCTTGCCGCCCGGGCAGGCGACGCGATAAAGCTCGCTCAACGCCTGCGCCAGGCTGCTGCACCACTGCACCGCCAGATGGCTCCAGACCAGATCGAATTGCGCGTCCGCCAGCGGAATCGCCTCGATGTCCGCCACCAGATAACGATGCGCAGCCTGCTGCTGGCGCGCCTCATCCAGCATAGCGGGAGACAGGTCGATGGCCGTCACGTGACTTCCCGCCTCGCGCCAGAGTCGGCTATTCCCGCCGGGGCCGCACCCGGCGTCAAGCACCTGGGTAAAGCGCCTCTCGCCGAGCAACGTCATCAGCCCCTGTGCGCTCTGGCGCTGCAGTTCATCGTGCTGTGAATAGCTGCGCGCGGCCCGGCCGAACGCCGCCGCAATGGCCTGCTTATTGACTGGCAACATGCAGCGCCTCCAGCAGTGCAGCAATATCCTCGGTCTCGTGCGCCGCCGTCAGCGTGAGCCGCAGACGCGCCGTGCCCGGCGGTACGGTGGGTGGACGAATAGCCGTGACCCACATCTCCCGATCGCGCAGCGTTTGTGCCAGGGAGAGCGCCTGCGCGTTTTCCCCTACGATCACCGGCTGGATGGCACTTTGTGAATCAGTACTGCGGAAAGGAAGCGCCGCCAGTCCCTGACGGAAGCGGCAGATATGCTCTGCCAGCCGCTGGCGACGTTCCTCCCCTTCTGCGCTACGAATGACGGCCAGGGACGCAGACAACGCCACGGCCTGCGCCGGTGGCATGCTGGTGCTGTAGATCAGGTGCCGGGCAAACTGCAGCAGATAGTCTGCAACGGACTCGCTGCACAGTACGGCGGCGCCACTCACACCAAAACCTTTGCCGAAAGTGACTATCAGCAGCTCCGGTCTGACGCCTTGCTGGTGAACACTTCCCCGCCCTTCATCACCCGTCACGCCGATACCGTGGGCATCGTCGACCAGCAGCCAGGCATGTTGCTGTCTGGCAGCCTCGTGCAGTACGGCAAGCGGTGCGCTGTCGCCGTCCATGCTGAATACCCCTTCCGTGACCACCAGCTGTTGCCCCTCGCACGGTTTATCCAGCAGCGCAGCGAGTTGCCCCGCATCGTTATGGGCAAAGCGGCGCAGCTGAGCCGGACTCAAACTTGCCGCTTCCAGCAGCGAGGCATGGCTTAAGCGGTCGGCGACAATGCGGTCGTCCTTCCCCATCAGGGCGGTAATCACCGCCTGATTGGCGGCAAAACCCGAAATAAACAACAGCGCGCGCGGGTAGTCCAGCCAGTCGGCAAGCGCCTCCTCCAGCGCCTGATGTGCCGGGGTGTAGCCGCTAACGTGCCCCGATCCACCGCTGCCCACGCCAAACCGCTCTGCCCCCTGCTGCCAGGCGCGAACGATAGCCGGATGCTGGCTAAGACCGAGATAATCGTTACTGGAGAAGTTACGGTAACGCAGACTGTCGCGGGTCAGAAAACGGCCTGCGCCGTTTTCGACCACCTTGCGTACGCGAAACGCATCAGTCGCCCGACGCTCGTCGAGCGCCGACTGGATACGTGCCTGCCAGGTCATACTGCTGCCGCGTTGTAGAACTGGTCGGTGTCGGCATTGAAAATCTGCTGCTCCAGCTGCTGCTGTTGCTCGTTATCGCCCGTCAGCACCTCGGTCTGATGCGGGTTCAGCCCCAGCTTGCGGAACAGCTGAACGTCTTTGTCTTCCTCCGGGTTCGGCGTGGTCAGCAGCTTGCAGCCGTAGAAGATGGAGTTGGCCCCGGCCATAAAGCACATTGCCTGGGTCTGCTCGTTCATCTGCTCACGGCCCGCAGAAAGGCGTACATAAGAGGTCGGCATCATGATGCGCGCCACCGCGATAGTGCGAATAAAATCAAACGCGTCCACGTCTTCGTTATCCGCCAGCGGCGTGCCTTTGACCTTCACCAGCATGTTAATCGGGACGCTTTCCGGCGGCGTTGGCAGGTTCGCCAGCTGCAGCAGCAGACCCGCACGATCTTTCACCGTTTCACCTAAGCCCACAATACCGCCGGAACAGACTTTGATCCCCGCGTCACGCACTTTGTCCAGCGTATCCAGACGCTCCTGATAGGTGCGCGTGGTGATGATGTTGCCGTAAAACTCCGGCGAGGTATCGAGGTTATGGTTGTAGTAATCCAGTCCTGCCGCCGAGAGGCGCTGCGCCTGTTCTTCGTTCAGCGTTCCGAGCGTCATACAGGCTTCGAGGCCCATCTCCTTCACCCCTTTCACCATCTGCTCCAGATACGGCATATCGCGATCGTGCGGGTTCTTCCACGCCGCCCCCATGCAGAAGCGGGTCGAGCCGGCGTTTTTCGCCTTACGCGCGGAATCGAGCACCTGCTCTACTTCCATCAGGCGTTCGGATTCAAGACCGGTTTTATAGCGTGCGCTCTGTGGGCAATATTTGCAGTCTTCAGGACAGGCGCCGGTCTTGATCGACAGCAGCGTGCTGACCTGAACATGGCGCGGATCGAAGTGCTGACGATGCACCTGTTGGGCTTCAAACATCAGCTCAAGGAAAGGTTTATTGAATAATTCAGTAACTTGCGACATCGTCCAGCGTGCGTGGTGAGCCATCGGGCTTCTCCAAAGGGTTTTGTTAATTTTCGGTTCGGTTTATACTCGTAAACCTAAAACTTTTCAAAATGGTTTACAAGTCGATTATGACCCAGGACGATCTCGCCTTCGACAAGCAGCATATCTGGCACCCTTACACCTCCACCACCCGCCCTCTTCCCGTCTATCCGGTGGCCTCGGCCCACGGCTGCGAGCTGCACCTTGCCAGCGGTGAACAGCTCGTCGACGGGATGTCCTCCTGGTGGGCGGCCATTCACGGGTATAACCACCCGCGCCTGAATACGGCGATGAAGGCCCAGATTGACCAGATGTCGCACGTCATGTTTGGCGGGATCAGCCATCAACCTGCGGTGGATTTGTGCCGTCGCCTGGTGGCAATGACCCCTGAATCGCTGGAGTGTGTCTTCCTGGCCGATTCCGGCTCCGTGGCGGTGGAAGTGGCGATGAAAATGGCGCTGCAGTACTGGCACGCCAGAGGCGAAACGCGCCAGCGCTTCCTCACGTTCCGCAACGGCTATCATGGTGATACCTTCGGGGCGATGTCGGTCTGCGACCCGGATAACTCCATGCACAGCCTGTGGAAAGGGTACCTGCCGGAAAACCTGTTCGCGCCTGCCCCGCAAAGCCGCTTCGACGGCGAGTGGAACGAGATGGACATGGTTGGCTTCGCGCGACTCATGGCGGCACATCGTCATGATATCGCCGCCGTCATCCTGGAGCCGATTGTGCAGGGCGCAGGCGGAATGAGGATGTATCATCCGGAATGGCTGAAGCGTATTCGCAAGATGTGCGACCGCGAGGGCATTCTGCTGATTGCCGATGAAATCGCCACCGGCTTTGGCCGCACCGGGAAGCTGTTTGCCTGTGAGCATGCGGGTATCGCCCCGGATATTTTATGCCTGGGCAAAGCGCTGACTGGCGGCACCATGACGCTCTCGGCCACCCTCACGACCCGTCATGTTGCCGACACCATCAGCGACGGCGACGCGGGCTGCTTTATGCACGGTCCGACGTTTATGGGCAACCCTCTGGCCTGCGCCGTCGCAAGTGAAAGCCTCGCCATACTGGAGAGCGGCGAGTGGCAGACGCAGGTCGCGGCGATTGCAGCGCAGCTGAAAGACGAGCTGAGCGCCGCCTCGGGAGCCCATTTTGTGGCGGACGTGCGCGTGCTGGGCGCCATCGGGGTAATTGAAACCACGCATCCGGTGAATATGGCGGCGCTGCAGCGCTTCTTCGTTGAGCAGGGCGTCTGGGTACGGCCTTTCGGCAAGCTTATCTACCTGATGCCGCCGTATATCATCACTGCTGAGCAGCTGCGTAAGCTCACCGCCGCGGTAGTCGACGCGGTCAACATACCCGCGCATTTCACGATTTAGCCCTATGCGTTACACTTCGAGAACGAGTGATTAACGAGGGTAAACCGTATGAAAATCATCAGCAAAGATCTGCGCGACGGCGAAAAGCTGCCGGAACGCCACGTTTTCAACGGCATGGGGTATCAGGGCGATAATATCTCCCCGCACCTGGCGTGGGATGAGGTTCCGGCTGGCACGAAAAGCTTTGTCGTGACCTGTTACGACCCGGATGCGCCAACCGGCTCCGGTTGGTGGCACTGGATCGTAGCAAACCTGCCTGCCGACACGCGCGTGCTGCCGCAGGGTTCCGGCTCCGGCCTGGTCGCCCTGCCGGAAGGCGCTATTCAGACGCGCACTGACTTTGGTAAAGCGGGCTACGGCGGCGCAGCGCCACCAAAAGGGGAAACCCACCGCTATATCTTCACGGTGCATGCGCTGGATGTGGACAAGATTGAGGTCGATGAAGGCGCGAGTGGCGCGATGGTAGGCTTTAACGTGCATTTCCATTCGCTTGGTAGCGCGTCGATTACGGCGATGTATTCGTAAAAAAAGCCGGGTGGCGGCTACGCCTTACCCGGCCTACATTTTGCACTCGTAGGCCCGGTAAGCGCAGCGCCACCGGGCACGAATCACAGCACGGAAGGTAGCAGCCCTACCAGCCGTCCCTCTTCCAGAAGCTGCATCGCTTTATCAATGTCCGGCGCAAAGAAACGGTCGTCATCGTAATGCGATACGTGCTCACGCAGCGCCTGACGCGCCTGCTCCAGCAGCGGGCTGGATTTCAGCCCTTCACGCAAATCAATACCCTGACTTGCCGCCAGCCATTCCACCGCCAGCACGCCGCGGGTGTTGGCGGCCATCTCCCAGAGACGACGTCCGGCAGCCGGGGCCATCGAGACGTGGTCCTCCTGGTTCGCCGAGGTTGGCAGGCTGTCGACGCTGTGCGGGTGCGACAGCGCTTTGTTTTCACTCGCCAGCGCGGCAGCCGTCACCTGGGCAATCATAAAGCCCGAGTTGACCCCGCCGTTACGCACCAGGAACGGTGGCAGCTGCGACATATGTTTATCCATCATCAGCGCGATACGGCGTTCTGACAACGCGCCAATTTCGGCAATGGCCAGGGCGATATTATCCGCCGCCATCGCCACCGGCTCGGCGTGGAAGTTACCGCCGGAGACCACCTCGTTTTCTTGGGCGAAGACCAGCGGGTTATCGGATACCGCGTTGGCCTCTATCAGCAGTACCTCTGCGGCCTGGCGCAGCTGCGTCAGGCACGCGCCCATCACCTGCGGCTGGCAGCGCAGAGAGTACGGATCCTGCACTTTTTCACAGTTGTGGTGTGAATCCGCAATTTCGCTGGTGTCGGTGAGCACGTGGCGATACATGGCGGCGGCGTCAATTTGGCCGCGCTGGCCGCGCACCTCGTGGATGCGGGCGTCGAACGGACGACGCGAACCCAGCACGGCTTCGGTGGTGAGCGCGCCGCACACCACCGCCGAGGCAAACAGATCCTCCGCTTCAAACAGGCCGCGCAGCGCGAAGGCGGTCGACGCCTGCGTGCCGTTCAGCAGCGCCAGCCCCTCCTTCGCCGCCAGGGTGATCGGGGCTAAACCGGCTTTTTTCAGCGCCTCTTTGGCAGGAAGCCATTCGCCCTGCCAGCGTGCCTGCCCTTCCCCCAACAGAAGCAGCGACATATGCGCCAGCGGCGCAAGATCGCCGGAGGCGCCGACGGAACCTTTCGCCGGGATCCACGGATAGACGTCGGCATTAACCAGCGCCATCAGCGCCTGGATCACGCTCAGGCGAATGCCGGAGAAACCGCGCGCCAGGCTGTTGATTTTAAGCACCATCATCAGACGGACAATCTCGTCATCCAGCGGCTGGCCGACCCCCGCCGCGTGAGACAGCACCAGTGAACGCTGTAAGTTTTCCAGATCGTGCGTTGCAATGCGCGTTTGTGCCAGCAGACCAAAGCCGGTGTTGATCCCGTAAGCCGTGCGCCCTTCGGCAACAATGGCCTCCACGCAGGCAACGCTGTCGTTAATGGCGGCGTGAGCACTTTCATCAAGCGAGAGCGTAACCGGCTGACGCCAGACGTTTCGCAGCTGTTTAAGCGTCAGGGAACCGGGCGTAAGTGTTAAGGCGTTCATTCATGATTTCCTTGTGTGGCAGGGATCATCGGCAGGTTTAGCCCCTGCTCTTTGGCACAGTCAATAGCAATCTCGTAACCCGCGTCCGCGTGACGCATCACGCCGGTGGCCGGGTCGTTGTGCAGCACGCGAGCGATACGCGCGGCGGCTTCATCGGTACCGTCACAAACGATAACCATCCCCGAGTGCTGGGAGAAGCCCATTCCCACGCCACCGCCGTGGTGCAGCGAGACCCAGGTCGCGCCGCTGGCGGTATTAAGCAGGGCATTCAGCAGCGGCCAGTCTGAAACGGCATCCGAGCCGTCGCGCATGGCTTCCGTTTCACGGTTAGGGCTGGCAACGGAGCCGGAATCAAGGTGGTCGCGACCAATGACAATCGGTGCGGAGACTTCGCCACTGCGCACCATTTCATTGAAGGCCAGACCCAGTTTTTGCCGCCACTCCAGACCGACCCAGCAGATACGCGCCGGCAGGCCCTGGAAGTTAATGCGCTCGCGCGCCATGTCCAGCCAGTGGTGGAGATGTTCGTCATCCGCGACGATCTCTTTCACTTTGGCATCGGTTTTGTAGATATCCTCCGGGTCACCGGACAGGGCAACCCAGCGGAACGGCCCAATGCCGCGACAGAACAGCGGGCGAATATAGGCAGGCACGAAGCCCGGGAAGTCGAAAGCGTTCGTCACGCCCATCTCTTTCGCCATCTGGCGGATGTTATTGCCGTAATCGAAGGTCGGAATGCCCATCTTGCTGAAGGCCAGCATCGCGGAGACGTGTTCAGCCATCGAACGTTTCGCGGCGAGAACCGTGCCTTCCGGGTCGGTTTCCGCTTTTTGCTGATATTCTTCCCACGTCCAGCCGTTTGGCAGGTAACCGTGCAGCGGGTCATGGGCGCTGGTCTGGTCGGTGACGAGATCCGGGCGAACGCCGCGGGCGACAAGTTCAGGCAGAATCTCTGCCGCGTTGCCGCACAGGGCGATCGACACCGCTTTGCCTTCCGAGGTGTATTTTTTGATGCGCGCCAGCGCATCGTCGAGGTTATCAGCCTGCTCGTCGACGTAGCGGGTACGCAGACGGAAATCAATGCGGCTCTGCTGGCACTCAATGTTAAGCGAGCAGGCGCCAGCAAGCGTGGCAGCCAGTGGCTGCGCGCCGCCCATACCGCCGAGACCGGCAGTCAATACCCAGCGGCCTTTCAGCGAGCCGTTATAGTGCTGGCGGCCGGCTTCCACGAAGGTTTCGTAAGTGCCTTGCACAATCCCCTGGCTGCCAATGTAGATCCAGCTCCCGGCGGTCATCTGACCATACATCGCCAGCCCTTTGGCATCCAGCTCGTTGAAGTGTTCCCACGTCGCCCAGTGCGGCACCAGGTTAGAGTTGGCGATCAGCACGCGTGGCGCATTTTTATGGGTTTTGAATACGCCGACCGGCTTGCCGGACTGCACCAGCAGGGTTTCGTCGTGTTCGAGATGCGTCAGGGATTTTACAATTGCGTCATAGCATTCCCAGTTACGCGCGGCGCGGCCTATACCGCCGTAGACCACCAGCTCGTGGGGGTTCTCCGCCACCTCAGGGTCGAGGTTATTCATCAACATGCGCAGCGGGGCTTCGGTGAGCCAGCTTTTGGCGGTAAGCGTGGTGCCGCGAGCGGCGCGGACATCCTGCTGGCGGTATTTACCTGACGACATTGTGTGCTCCTCATAAAGGACAGATGATGCATTTAGATATACTTGTATAGACAAGCACACACAAGGTCAGATTTAACAAAAAAGATACAATTTTGTTATATTGCGTTAGCGATCACGCTTATAAAACTTATGACATAAAGTGGCCCTGCAGCCGGTAACGGTTACCCGGGAAAAGCAGCCTGGCATGGGAGACAATCTGCGATGATGACCAGGTTCGACGGCGGATCAGCAGGCACGGATCGTGCTCTTTAATGCGCAACCGTTCACACTCCTGCGGCGTGGCGCGCACAGCCTCCACAATGTGTTCCCCTTCCGTCAGCGGTGCGACCAGCGAGAGGTACGCATGCGGCGTGGTTTGGGTGTAATCCTGGCTCAGATACTCCGGTATCCGATCTGCGTTAACGCAGCGATCTTCAATCTGTACCGGAATGTCGTTCTCAAAATGCACCATCACGGAGTGGAAGATGCGGCTCCCTTCTTTAACATTCAGCTCGGCGGCCTGCTCGGCGCTCGCCTCGGTCTCTTCGAGCACCAGCACCTCGCAGCGGTGCTGATGATTTCGCGAGTGTATCTCATCGGCAATACTGCGGATTTCAAACAGCGCCGACTGACCTTTGGGCTCCGCCACGAAAGTGCCGACCCCCTGCAGGCGCACCAGAAGACCTTCATCGGTCAGTTCGCGCAGCGCCCGGTTGATGGTCATCCGGCTAAATCCAAATTGCGCCACCAGTTCGGCCTCGGACGGAATACGATCGTGAGGGCGCCAGACACCGGTAGCAATTTTTTCGCTGATAGCCTGCTTCACCTTTTCGTAGAAAGGCGCAGGAGGGCTCGACTGCGCCAGGGGCGAGCGTGAAAACATCATGACTCCTTAACTCGGGTTATGCCCACCAGTGAGCAATTTGCCAGGCCAGACGAGCGGCAAGCTTCGCGCCCTGTCCGTCCCTGTCGTACTGCGGGTTAAACTCTACCAGATCGGCGGCCTGCAGCTTACCGCTGCGACAGATTTGTTCGATAACCGGCAGAAGATCCAGCGCCGATACCCCTAACGCCGCAGGGGCGGATACGGCAGGCATTTCGCTCGCCGGCAGAACGTCGAGGTCAATAGTCAGGTAGACCCGATCGGCCTGCGCCAGCACCTTTTCCAGCGCAGATAACGCATCGCGTCTGAAATGCCAGTCCTCCACCAGCGTGACGTTCAGGCGTTCCGCTTCATCCCAGAGTGCCTGCGTGTTGGCTGCCCGGCTGACGCCAAAGCAGGCGTAGCGAAACGCCCGACCGTGGTCCTCGCAGTAATGGGCCAGTTGACGAAACGGGGTACCGGATGTTGCACGCTCGGCCTTGCGCAGATCGAGATGGGCATCAAGATTAATCACCGCCACGCGCTCGTTCGGGAAGGCATCGAGAATGCCCCGACCATGCGCCCAGGCGGTCTCGTGCCCGCCGCCAAAGATCAGCGTGCGCATCCCGGACTGCTGGCAGGCCGTCACCGCATCGCTTAAAACCCGCTGTGCCGCTTCAAGTTCATCACCTTCGACATACACGGACCCCATATCCGCAAGCCGTTCGTGTCCCTGATGGCTGGCCATATTCGCCAGCGCGTTGCGCAGGATATCAGGGGCCTGCACGGCGCCAGGCCTGCCCTGATTGCGTTTAACCCCTGCATCGCATTCAAACCCGATCAGCGCGATGCCAGAGGAAAGCGGCGTAAACTGCGCCTGCTGCTGTATCGTCTGAAAAATACGCTTTGCATTGCTGGCCTCGGCGCTGTCGTCACGCCCCTGCCAGACCGTTTCGGCTACGGGCCGCCATAACCTCATACTGCCTCCCCACGGAAAATACGCTGATACAACGGATTGCGACCCGGTTCATAGACCATCTCAACCGGATGGTCAGCATCCCAGACGATAAAATCGGCCACATACCCCGCCTGCAATTGCCCGTGGGTTGCGCCGCGACCCAGCGCCTGCGCGGCGTGTCGCGTGACGCCAGCCCAGGCCTCTTCAGGGGTCAGGCCAAACTGGACGCAGGCCATATTCATCGCCAGGTGCAGGCTCGCAAACGGGCTGGTGCCGGGGTTATAGTCGGTGGCCACCGCCATCGGCACTCCCTGTTTTCTGAGCTGTTCAACCGGCGGACGCTGGCGCTCCTGAAGGAAATAGAACGCGCCGGGGAGCAATACCGCCACCGTACCGCTTTGCGCCATCGCCTGAATGCCAGCGTCGTCGAGATATTCGATATGATCCGCTGACAGCCCTTTATACTGGCTGACCAGCGCCGCACCGCCCTGATTAGACAGCTGCTCAACATGCCCTTTCACCGGAATACCCAGCGCGGTGGCGGCCTGGAAAAGACGCTCGGTTTGCGACGGGGTAAAGCCGACGTTTTCACAAAACACGTCTACCGCTTCAAATAACGCTTTTTGCCACAGTGCGGGCATGATCTGCTCGCAGACCAGCGTGAGATAGGCATCCGGATCCTGTCGGTATTCCGCAGGGACGGCATGTGCCGCCAGAAGCGTCGGGCTAATCTCGACCAGATTACTCAGACTAAGCTGGCGAGCAACCAGCAACATTTTCTCTTCGGCATCCGCGTTAAGTCCGTATCCCGATTTAATTTCTATGGTCGTCACGCCTTCATTCATCAGACGCTCTAGCCGCTGCTGCGCCAGCTTCAACAGGGTTTCCGGCGAACTGTTGCGTGTCGCCGTCACGGTGGCGTTAATCCCGCCGCCCTGCGCGCTGATGGTTTGATAAGAGACACCGTTCAGGCGCTGCTCCCACTCTGCCGCGCGGTCGCCGCCAAACACCAGATGGGTATGGCAATCAATCAGCCCCGGCGTCACCAGACGTCCCTGTAGATCAATGCAGTGACGGTGTCCGGAAGGAATGTCAGATTCAGGGATCACGGCCAGGATGGTTTGACCGCGCACGACCAGGGCGTGTTGCGCTTTCAGACCATAGGGTGCGGAGGCATCGGGAACCATCGTTGCCAGTCGCGCATTTCGCCATATTACATCGTCAGGATGAAGCTGCATGGGCATTCCACTTGTCATAGGTTGTATAGACATTTATTTTCATCCGTCGTCTGCTGTCAACCGTTCTGGTAGAAAATGTTATTTATTTGTGATGACTTTCCCGCCTCCCGGGGGTAAAAAATGCAACTTTTACCCTTTTTATCTTCCCGTTTCGCTCAACTTAGTATAAAAAAGCAGGCTATTTCGTCTATCCCGTTTAAGACTTGCATACCCAGGAGCTCCACCTTGAACATTTCCAGGATTTCCCGTCTGGCGTTAGCGCTCGCCTTTGGCGTGACCTTATCCGCATGCAGTTCAACACCACCGGATCAGCTGCCTTCTGAGCAGGTAGCACCGGGCACCGCGTCCCGCCCGATTTTGTCCGCTGATGAAGCGAAGAACTTCGACCGTGCCCACTACTTCTCAGCGATGGATCCTAACGCTGCGCCGTGGACACCGTCTTCTATTAACCTGCCGAAACAGCCTGACTTCGTGGTTGGCCCGGCTGGCGCCCAGGGCGTAACGCACACGTCCATTCAGGCAGCGGTTGACGCGGCCATTACCAAACACAGCGCCTCTCGCCAGTACATCGCGATCCTGCCGGGCGAATACGAAGGCACCGTGTATGTTCCGGCCGCGCCAGGCAGCATCACCCTTTACGGTCTGGGCGAAAAAGCAATCGACGTGAAAATTGGCCTGGCGATTGATTCCGAAATCGACAGCACCAGCTGGCGTCGCCTGGTGAACCCGGCCGGTAAATATATGCCAGGTAAACCGGCGTGGTACATGTTTGATAACTGCCAGAGCAAGCGTTCCGCTACCGTTGGCCTGATGTGCTCGGCGGTATTCTGGTCCCAAAATAATGGTCTGCAGCTGCAAAACCTGACCATTCAAAATACCCTCGGCGACAGCGTCGATGCCGGTACTCACCAGGCCGTCGCGCTGCGTAGTGATGGCGATAAGGTGCAGATTAACAACGTCAACATTCTGGGCCGTCAGAATACCTTCTTTGTGACCAACAGCGATGTTAAGAACACGCTGCAGAACAACCGCCTGACCCGTACGCTGGTGACCAACAGCTACATTGAAGGTGACGTGGATCTGGTGTCCGGTCGCGGCGCGGTGGTATTTGAAAACACCGATTTCCGCGTGGTGAACTCGCGCACTCAGCAGGAAGGTTACGTGTTTGCGCCAGCAACACAGTCTAACCTGTTCTACGGCTTCCTGGCCGTTAACAGCCGCTTTAACGCTGCCGGCGACGGCGTGGCACAGCTGGGTCGCTCCCTGGATGTGGACTCTGCCACTAACGGTCAGGTCGTGATCCGCGACAGCGTGATCAACGAAGGCTTTAACATGGCGAAGCCGTGGGCTGATGCCGCGATCTCCAAACGTCCGTTCTCCGGCAATACCGGTGCGGTGGATGATAAAGGGAACGTCCAGCGCAATCTGAACGACGCGAACTTCAACCGCATGTGGGAATACAACAACCGCGGTCTGGGTAGCAAGGTGGTTGCAGAGCCGAAGCAGTAAGATGAGAGTAAAAGGGGGATTTTAATCCCCCTTTTTACTGCGACTGAATGCGTCAGGCACCAAACTTAAGATACGCATCCAATAGTTGCATAATCGCAACCATGAGTTGCAGGAAAAGAATTGCCCATTCCACACCGCTCATACGCCACTCCTTTGGTATAGAGCACTTCTCCTCTGCCTTACCTTTCCGCTGCCTGTCACCAGAGGTGTGTTGGCTATGTTTTGATGTGCTCCGCAGTTTAGGCACTGTCGGCACCACCCGACAGCCAGGACTTAAAAAGGATCCTGAATTGCGGAACTGCAGCACATCAAACCAACGAACAGAATGATATCAAACCATTACTGTATATAAAAACAGTTATGAAGAGTTTAGGAATCCATAAAGAAAAACCAAATATCACATTGATTATATTAATTATTTTTGCGCACCACCGCTTGAGAACGTCTTTTCTTCATTGGTGATGATTTTACATCGTCTTAAGTCAACATTATGATAATCAGGTTGGTTACGTTTTGATGTGCTCTACCCGGCTACCACCGGGCATAAAAAAACCTCGCATTCGCGAGGTTTTTTGTTTCAGGCCACTTAGTGAGCGTTGACCAGGACCCACATCGGACCCTGGCCTACGGCGTAGCGTCCTTTTTCTTCCAGCAGACCCTGTACGCCTTTGATTTCATACAGCGCGATATGGTGGGATTTCTGCCCTGCCGCAATCAGGTATTTACCGCTGTGATCGATATTAAAGCCGCGCGGCTGAGTTTCCGTTGGCTGGAAACCTTCAATGGCCAGCACGCTGCCATCTTCGGAGACGCTGAAGACGGTAATCAGGCTGGAGGTACGGTCGCAGGCATACAGATGACGGCCGTCAGGCGTAATGTGGATATCCGCCGCCCAGCGGGTGTCAGAGAAGTCAGACGGCATCATATCCAGCGTCTGCACGCATTCGATCTGACCGTTTGGATCTTTCAGCTCCCACACGTCTACCGAACTGTTCAGTTCGTTTACCACATAGGCATACTGCTGGTTCGGGTGGAAGACCATATGGCGTGGGCCTGCGCCCTCAACGGTAGTCACTTCAGCCGGGTTTTGCGCCACCAGGTGACCATCGTCGCTCAGGGTAAACAGGCAGATGCGATCCTGCTTCAGTGCAGGCACCCACAGCGTGCGGTTGTCCGGAGAGATATTCGCCGAGTGACACCCTTCCAGTCCTTCCACCACGTCGACTGTGTCGACCGGAATGCCGTCGTCAAGGCGGGTCACGCTGACGCAGCCCGCATTGTAAGAGCCGCTAAAGATGAAACGCCCTTTACGATCGGTCGAGATGTGGGTCGGGCTGCCCGGCAGCGGCGCTTCGGCAGTGTAGGTCAGCGCACCGTCGTCCGGCGAGATGCGGTAGGCCAGCACCCGGAACTCAGGACGTACGCCAACATAGAGAAAACGTTTATCCGGGCTGACGACCATTGGCTGTACTTGCCCCGGAACATCAACAACCTGAACCAGCGTGAGCGAACCTTCTGCATTCAAACGCCAGACGTGGATCTGCTGACTTTCAGGACTGGCGGTATAAACGGTTTGTTTCATGAATACTCCTTTCCTCACTGCGCGTGAAAGTGATTATTTTTAACGGTGAATGCTGAATTTTAGCCAGGAATTTTGCAGCGATTTACTCTCGGTGTAACATCGCCTGAGACCTAAAATTCAACATTAACCCGGAAGAACAAATGACCTCGCGTGTGATTGCCCTGGATTTAGACGGAACATTACTGACCCCTCAGAAAACCCTGCTCCCCTCCTCCCTTGAAGCGCTTAAACGAGCCCAGGAAGCCGGGTATCAACTCCTTATCGTAACGGGTCGACATCACGTTGCCATTCATCCTTTTTATCAGGCACTGGCGTTAGATACACCTGCAATTTGTTGTAATGGCACTTATTTGTATGATTATCAGGCAAAAAAGGTTTTAGCCTCCGACCCGCTACCGGTTCCTCAGGCGCTGCAACTGATTGATCTGCTGGATGAGCATGCCATTCATGGCCTGATGTATGTGGACAACGCGATGCTGTACGAGCGCCCTACAGGCCATGTGGTGCGCACCAGTAACTGGGCACTTTCGCTGCCGGAAGCGCAGCGTCCGGTCTTTACCCAGGTGCCCTCCCTGCGCCAGGCCGCTCAGGATGTTGACGCTATCTGGAAATTCGCCCTGACGGATGAAGACACCACCAAACTGAATACCTTCGCGAAACAGGTTGAACAGACCCTGGGTCTGGAATGTGAATGGTCCTGGCACGATCAGGTAGATATTGCCCGTAAAGGCAACAGCAAGGGCAAGCGCCTGACGCAGTACGTGGAATCTCAGGGAGGGTCGATGCGTGACGTGATTGCCTTTGGCGATAACTATAACGATATCAGTATGCTGGAGGCTGCCGGTACCGGCGTGGCGATGGGCAACGCCGATGACGCGGTGAAAGCGCGCGCTAACGTGGTGATTGGCGATAACACCACCGATAGCATCGCGCAGTACATTTATACCCACCTGCTGTAATCAGGCAGTGATCGAGACGCTCTTGATTTGCGCGTAAAGCCACAGGCCGGGCTTGATACCTAACTCGTCCCTGGCCCACGGGCTGATGCGCGCCCAGAGCGTCCTGCTTCCCACCTCAAGCTTCACTTCCACCTGACCGTTATCATCAAAGCACTCCGCCACTTTGGCGCGCAGAATATTACGAATGCTGGTTTGCAGCGGCGGTTGCAGCACCAGCGAGACGTCCGATGCCTGAATGCGAATACGCAGCGCGGACTGTAACGGCTTGTCGACCTTGTTCACCCACAGATGCTGGTCGCCCAGCGCCAGCGCGGTCATCGCATAATGCGGGTGGTGTTCCAGCACGCTCACTTTCAGGATACTGCTCTGCTGCTCCTTTGGAAGCCAGGGATGCATCACGCTGCTTCCCCACACCTCTTCCAGGTTGCCAAAGGCCTTTACGCTGCCCTCTTCCAGTACCAGCACTTTGTCGGCCAGATGGAGGATCTCATCCAGCGAGTGGCTGACGTAGAGCATGGGAATGTTAATCTCGCGGGTCAGGCGCTGCAGGTAGGGCAGCAGTTCACGTTTACGCGGAATATCCAGCGAAGCCAGCGGTTCGTCGAGCAACAGCAGCTCGGGCGCGGTCAGCAAGGCACGGCCAATCGCCACACGCTGTTTTTCTCCACCGGAAAGCGAGGAAGGCAGCCTGTCGAGCAGAGGCTCAATACCTAACAGCGTCACCAGCTTATCAAACTGCCCGGCCATACTTTTGGCCATACCGTAGCGCAGGTTGCCGCGCACGCTGTAGTGCGGGAACAAGCGCGCGTCCTGGAAAACATAGCCGATGCGACGTTTATCCGGCGAGAGGTATATTTTGTTCTCCACGTCATTCAGAACGCGGTCATTCAGAACAATTCGCCCTGACTGCGGGCGTGTCAGGCCGCTAATCGCATTAATCAGAGAGGTTTTTCCCGCACCGGAGACGCCAAAAATGGCGGTGATGCCGCTTGCAGGCAGCGTCTCGTTAAGCGTCAGTGTGTGGTTCCCCAGCGTCTGGGTGAAATTCAGTTCCAGCATCCTTATTTCCCCATCCGTTCGCGACTCAGCCGCGCCAGCCATTCAGACACCAGCAGCGAAGCCAGGGCCAGGACGATTGAAATGATGCACAGTCGCGCCGCCGCGCCTTCTCCGCCGGGTGTTTGAATCAGGGTGTACATGGCTGACGGAATCGTTCGCGTCTCGCCGGGAATGTTCGATACAAACGTGATGGTCGCGCCGAACTCGCCCAGCGAACGGGCAAACGCCAGTACCGTGCCAACTATAATCCCCGGCAGCGTAAGCGGGAGCGTGATGGTGAAAAAGACGCGCCAGCGCCCGGCACCCAGCGTGCGGGCCGCCTGTTCGAGCTTCATGTCCACCCCTTCCAGCGCGAGGCGGATCGCCCTCACCATCAACGGAAATGACATCACCGCCGCGGCCAGTACCGCACCGCGCCAGCTAAAGGCGAACGTCAGACCAAACCAGTCGTAGAGCTTCTCGCCGATAAAACCGCGTCGCCCCATCGAAATCAGCAACAGATAACCGACCACCACGGGCGGTAAAACAAGCGGGAGATGAAGAACGCTGTCGAGCAGCGCTTTGCCGGGAAACCGGCAGCGCACCAGTAACCAGGCAAAGAAGATCCCAAAGGGCAAACTCAGCGCAACCGCCAGGGAAGAGACTTTAAGGCTCAGCAGAACAGCCTGCCATTCAGGATCGGTCAATATCATCAGTGAGTCGTAAATCCATAACGTTTAAAGATTGCGGACGCTTCTGGCCCCTTCAGGTAATCGCGAAAGGCCGTCACGGTCGCGTTTTTATGTCCATCAACAATCGCGACAGGATATTCCACTTTCTTGTGGGAGTCTTCCGGGAACGTTGCAACCACTTTCACACCCTTGCTGGCAACGGCATCAGAGCCATATACAATCCCCAGCGGGGCTTCGTTGCGTTCCACCAGCGCCAGCGCACCGCGTACATCTTCCGCCGGCGCCAGTTTCGGCGACAATGTCTCCCACGCGCCCAGTTTTTGCAGCGCTTCTTTGGCGTAGATCCCCGCCGGAACATGCTCCGGATCGCCCACCGCCAGACGGCCACCGTTAAGCAGGCTCATCCAGTTGGTCTCTTTGTTAATGGTAATATCCGCCTGCGCGCTGGCTTTTGGTGCCACCACAACCAGGCTATTCCCCAGCAGCGTTTCGCGGGTTGCCGGATCAATTGATTTCTTCTCCGCCGCGTAATCCATCCATTTCTGATCGGCTGAAATGAACAGATCCGCCGGTGCCCCCGCTTCTATCTGGCGCGCAAGCGTAGATGAAGAGGCGAAAGAGGAGACAACATCGACGTTTTTCTCTTTTTTATACGCCGCCGCAATATCCTGCAGCGCGTTGGTCAGCGACGCCGCCGCAAAAACCGTAATTTTTCCGTCGTCCGCCAGCGCCTGCCCGGCAAGTGAAAGCGTCAGCGTTGCCCCAGCGAAAAGACGTCCCCATGAACGTGCCATTTGTAGCTCCTGTATATAGCGTTATATAGACGATAATATAACGATATCTTCATGGAGATCCCAGCGCTATATCGTACCGCTCAAGGGGTAAGCTGGACTGATTCTTAATACTATCGGAGAAAATGAGAAAAGCTTGAGAGCAAAACGCCCGGGCTAGCCGGGCGTTTTGAAGGGAATCAATGCTGCTTTTTAGCCTGGTCTTTGTGACCAATGTTCGAAAAGAGGTTGAACACTTCACCCAGGCCGTAGATGGCACCGAGGATGATGGCCATCACTACTGGCACCATGATCACGGCGAATACCAGACTTTTCAACAACTCTAACATGGTTTTCTCCAGATATTGTGAAGGGCTTATTCTACCCTGAAAAGTAAGAAAAACATCCCCTTTTGTGCGGTAGCCTTTGCGCCCCGCACCATTTGGGTCACAATATCCTTTTTGCCAGGACACTGTTATGCAGGCCGAAATTCTTCTTACTCTCCGACTACAGCAAAAGCTTTTTGCCGACCCCAGACGTATAGCCCTGCTTAAACAAATAGAACAAACGGGCTCGATTAGCCAGGGGGCAAAGAATGCCGGGATCAGCTATAAAAGCGCCTGGGATGCCATCAATGAAATGAACACACTGAGCGAACACTCGCTGGTCGACAGAGCCACGGGCGGTAAGGGCGGTGGCGGCGCCAGGGTGACGCGCTACGGCCAGCGCCTGATTCAGCTTTACGATCTTCTGGGCCAGATCCAGCAAAAAGCGTTTGATGTTCTGAGTGATGACGATAGCGTTCCACTGGACAGTTTGCTGGCCGCCATTTCCCGCTTCTCGTTACAAACCAGCGCCCGCAACCAGTGGTTTGGTACGGTGACGGCGCGCGATAATCTTCAGATACAACAGCATGTTGAGATCCTGCTTGCCGATGGAACAACGCGTCTGAAAGCCGCAATCACCGCGCAGAGTGCAGAGCGCCTTGGCCTGGATGAAGGTAAAGAGGTGCTGGTGTTACTGAAAGCGCCATGGGTCAATATCACGCGTAACCCCGACACGGCACAGGCAGCGGATAACCAGCTATCGGGCGCAATCAGCCATATTGAACGCGGCAAGGCGCAATGCGAAGTGCTTATGACGCTGGCGGACGGACAATCACTCTGCGCGACGGTACCTTGCAGCGAGGCGGACGGCTTAGAAGAAGGTGCTGTCGTCACCGCATATTTCAACGCAGACCGGGTGATTATCGCCACATTGTGCTGAGCGCATTGACAACCGCGCTGACAGTGAGTATCCCTGACATCTGTTGCTGCAAAAAATGGGATAAATCATGGCATTATTGCATATTTCGCAAGGTACGTTTCGTCTTAGCGATACCCGGACGCTGGCGATTGCTGATTTGACAATACGCGCGGGTGAAAGCTGGGCGTTTGTTGGCACTAACGGCAGCGGTAAATCCGCGCTGGCCCGTGCGCTGGCGGGGGAGCTCACCCTCCTCAAAGGGGAATACCAGAGCGACGTTACGCGCCTGACGCGCCTCTCTTTTGAACAACTGCAAAAGCTGGTGAGCGACGAATGGCAGCGCAACAACACCGATTTACTCAGTCCTGGAGAAGAAGATACCGGCCGTACAACGGCGGAAATTATCCAGGATGAGGTGAAAGATCCTGCCCGCTGTCAGCGCCTGGCTGAACAGTTCGGCATTACCGCCCTGCTCAACCGACGCTTCAAATATCTTTCTACCGGCGAAACGCGGAAAACCCTGCTTTGCCAGGCGCTGATGAGCGAGCCTGAGCTCCTGATCCTCGACGAACCGTTCGACGGCCTTGACGTCCAGTCCCGGGCGCAGCTGGCGCATCTGCTGGGCTCGCTTAATCAGCAGGGATATACCCTTGTGCTGGTACTTAACCGCTTTGATGAGATTCCGGATTTTGTCCAGCATGCCGGTGTGCTGGCCGACTGCCATCTGACCGAGACGGGCGAAAAGTCGGCGCTGCTTAAGCAGGCGCTGATCGCCCAGCTCGCGCACAGTGAACAGCTCGACGGCATCACCCTTCCGGAACCCGATGCCCCGTCAGCCCGCCACGCGCTCGATCCTCACCAGCCACGCATCGTGCTGCGTGATGGTATCGTCTCTTATGACGACCGCCCGATCCTTAACCATCTTAGCTGGACGGTGAATCCGGGCGAGCACTGGCAGATTGTCGGCCCGAATGGCGCGGGAAAATCCACGCTGCTGAGCCTCATCACCGGCGACCATCCGCAGGGCTATAGCAACGATCTCACGTTGTTTGGCCGTCGTCGCGGCAGCGGTGAAACCATCTGGGATATTAAAAAACATATCGGCTACGTCAGCAGCAGCCTGCATCTGGATTACCGGGTCAGTACCACAGTACGTAACGTGATCCTCTCCGGGTATTTTGACTCCATCGGAATTTATCAGGCGGTGTCGGACAAGCAGCACAAGCTGGCCCAGCAGTGGCTGGATATTCTGGGGATGGATAGCCGGGTGGCCGACGCGCCGTTTCACAGTTTGTCATGGGGGCAGCAGCGCCTGGCATTGATCGTTCGCGCGCTGGTAAAACACCCGACACTGTTAATTCTGGATGAGCCCCTGCAGGGTCTGGATCCGCTAAACCGCCAGCTGATTCGTCGCTTTGTGGATATTCTCATTGCCGAGGGTGAAACCCAACTGCTGTTTGTTTCACACCATGCCGAGGATGCCCCTTCCTGTATCACCCATCGTCTTGAGTTCATTCCGGACGGCGAGCGCTATCGCTATCTTCTCAGCCACATCGACTAACCGTGGAGGGCCCCGCCCTCCTCTTTTCAGATAACTTGCATCAATACAACACTATCTCTTTGATCTAGAATGGTCTGAGTGATTGAAAAAGCGAGTTTGAAAACGAGTGTAAACGATTCCACTATTTTATCCCATGTCACACTTTTAGCGTCTCTGTTATGCTATGGTTATTACATACCATAAGCCTAATGGAGCGAATCATGCGAGTTCTGGTAACAGGTGGTAGCGGTTACATCGGAAGTCATACCTGTGTGCAACTGCTGCAAAATGGTCACGATGTGATCATCCTCGACAACCTGTGCAATAGTAAGCGCAGCGTGCTGCCGGTGATTGAACGTCTTGGCGGGAAACAACCCACTTTCGTGGAAGGCGACATCCGCAACGAAGCGCTGATGACCGAAATCCTTCACGACCACGCCATTGAAGCGGTGATCCACTTCGCCGGTCTGAAAGCCGTCGGTGAATCCGTTGCGAAGCCGCTTGAGTATTACGACAACAACGTCAACGGTACCCTGCGTCTCATCTCCGCCATGCGTGCGGCGAACGTTAAAAACTTTATCTTCAGCTCCTCCGCCACCGTCTATGGCGATCAGCCAAAAATCCCCTACGTTGAAAGTTTCCCGACAGGCACGCCACAAAGCCCGTACGGCAAAAGCAAGCTGATGGTGGAACAGATCCTGACCGATCTGCAAAAAGCGCAGCCGGAATGGAGCATCGCCTTGCTGCGCTACTTCAACCCGGTCGGCGCCCATCCGTCTGGCGATATGGGTGAAGATCCGCAGGGCATCCCGAACAACCTGATGCCGTATATCGCTCAGGTGGCGGTAGGCCGTCGTGAGTCGCTGGCGATTTTTGGTAACGACTACCCAACCCAGGACGGCACCGGCGTGCGCGACTATATCCACGTGATGGATCTGGCCGACGGTCACGTTGCGGCCATGCAACAGCTGGCAGATAAACCGGGCGTGCATATTTACAACCTCGGCGCCGGGGTCGGCAGCAGCGTGCTGGACGTGGTTAACGCCTTCAGCAAAGCCTGCGGTAAGCCAGTGAACTACCACTTCGCACCGCGTCGTGATGGTGACCTGCCCGCTTACTGGGCGGATGCCACTAAAGCCGACAAAGAGCTTAACTGGCGTGTTACCCGCACGCTTGATGAAATGGCACAGGATACCTGGCACTGGCAGTCACGCCACCCGCAAGGCTATCCGGACTAAGGATCCTTCATGACTTCGTTTAATCCCGTCGATCATCCGCATCGTCGTTTTAACCCGTTAAGCGGACAATGGATTTTGGTGTCTCCGCATCGCGCCAAGCGCCCCTGGCAGGGGGCGCAAGAGACGCCTGCGAAACAAACGCTACCGCAGCATGACCCAGATTGCTTCCTGTGTCCGGGCAACACGCGCGTCACCGGAGATAAAAACCCGGACTACAAAGGCACCTTCGTCTTCACCAACGATTTTGCTGCGCTAATGACCGACACGCCGGACGCGCCCGCGAGCCATGACCCGCTGATGCGCTGTGAAAGCGCGCGGGGTACCAGCCGCGTGATCTGCTTCTCGCCCGATCACAGCAAAACGCTGCCGGAGCTGAGCGTTGAGGCACTGAAAGAGGTGATCGGCACCTGGCAGGCACAAACCGCTGAGCTGGGGCAGACTTACCCGTGGGTGCAGGTATTTGAAAACAAAGGTGCGGCGATGGGCTGCTCCAACCCGCATCCGCACGGCCAGATCTGGGCGAACAGCTTCCTGCCTAACGAAGCCGAACGCGAAGACCGCCTGCAAAAAGCCTATTTCGAGGAAAACGGCTCACCCATGCTGGTTGATTACACCCAGCGTGAGCTGGCCGATGGCAGCCGTACCGTGGTGGAAACCGAACACTGGCTCGCCGTCGTACCTTACTGGGCCGCCTGGCCGTTTGAAACGCTGCTGTTGCCGAAAGCGCACATACAGCGCATGACCGATCTCAGCGACGCACAGCGCGACGACCTTGCGCTGGCGCTGAAGAAACTGACCAGCCGTTACGACAACCTGTTCCAGTGCTCTTTCCCGTATTCCATGGGCTGGCACGGCGCACCGTTTAACGGTGAAGAGAACCAACACTGGCAGCTGCATGCCCATTTCTATCCGCCACTGCTTCGCTCTGCGACGGTACGTAAGTTCATGGTGGGCTATGAAATGCTGGCGGAAACCCAGCGTGACCTGACGGCGGAACAGGCAGCCGAACGTCTGCGTGCCGTGAGTGACGTCCACTATCGCGAATCAGGAGTCTAAAAAATGAGTCTGAAAGATAAAACACAATCCCTGTTTGCTGAGAAATTTGGCTACCCTGCCACCCATGTTATTCAGGCGCCTGGCCGCGTCAATCTGATCGGTGAACATACTGACTACAACGACGGTTTTGTGCTGCCGTGTGCCATTGATTACCAGACGGTTATTAGTTGCGCAAAGCGCGACGACCGTAACGTCCGCGTAATAGCGGCGGATTACGGTAACGAAACCGACGAGTTTTCCCTTGATGCCCCCATTGTGACGCACGACAGCCAGCAGTGGTCTAACTATGTGCGCGGCGTGGTGAAGCATCTGCAGAAGCGTAACAAGAACTTTGGCGGTGCGGATTTAGTGATCAGCGGCAACGTGCCACAAGGTGCGGGCTTAAGCTCCTCTGCCTCTCTGGAAGTCGCCGTGGGGACCGTGTTCCAGCAGCTTTATCATCTGCCGCTGGACGGGGCGCAAATCGCCCTTAACGGTCAGGAAGCAGAAAACCAGTTCGTGGGCTGTAACTGCGGCATTATGGACCAGCTGATCTCCGCGCTGGGCAAAAAAGAGCACGCGCTGCTGATCGACTGCCGCTCGCTTGGCACCAAAGCCGTTCCGCTGCCCAAAGGCGCGGCTGTTGTGATTATCAACAGTAATTTTAAGCGCACGTTGGTGGGCAGCGAGTACAACACCCGCCGCGAGCAGTGTGAAACCGGTGCACGCTTCTTCCAGCAGCCCGCCCTGCGCGACGTGACGCTTGATGAATTCAATAAGGTTGCACATGAGCTGGATCCGGTTGTCGCCAGACGCGTTCGTCACGTGCTGACGGAGAACGCCCGTACCGTTGAAGCCGCGTCCGCGCTGGCGAAAGGCGACCTGAAACGCATGGGAGAACTGATGGCTGAATCGCATGCCTCCATGCGCGATGACTTTGAAATCACCGTCCCGCAAATTGATACCCTGGTTGAGATCGTCAAAGCGACCATCGGCGATAAAGGCGGCGTGCGCATGACCGGCGGCGGCTTCGGGGGCTGCATCGTTGCGCTGGTACCGGAAGAGCTGGTCCCTGCCGTACAGGATGCCGTGACGAAGCAGTACGAAGCAAAGACAGGTATTAAAGAAACCTTCTATGTATGTAAAGCATCACAAGGAGCCGGACAGTGCTAAACGAAACACCTACCCTCGCACCGGATGGTCTGCCGTATCGCCTGTTAACCCTGCGCAACCGCGCAGGAATGGTGGTTACGCTGATGGACTGGGGTGCAACCCTGCTCTCCGCCCGCGTACCGATGCCGGACGGCAGCGTGCGTGAAACGCTGCTCGGCTGTGCATCGCCTGAGCAGTATGTTAACCAATCGGCTTTTCTGGGAGCGTCCGTCGGCCGCTATGCCAACCGCATCGCTAAAAGCCGTTTCGAACTCGACGGCGTGGCGTACCCTCTCCTTCCAAGTCAGGGTGAGAACCAGCTTCACGGCGGACCGGAAGGGTTTGATAAACGCCGCTGGAAAATTGTCCGTCAAAATGACAGCGAAGTGCTGTTCTCGCTGGATTCACCTGATGGCGATCAGGGCTTCCCGGGCAACCTTATCGCCTCCGCACGCTTCACGCTGACCGACGACAACCGAATCGCCATCGAATACCGTGCCACGGTCGACAAGCCGTGTCCGGTTAACCTGACTAACCATGCCTACTTTAATCTGGACGGCAACCAGTGCGACGTGCGCAACCACAAGCTGCAAATCCTTGCGGAGGCGTACCTGCCGGTTGACGAAATGGGCATACCGTATCAGGGCCTGAAGCAGGTGAACGACACCAGCTTCGACTTCCGTAATGCGAAAGCTATCGCACAGGATTTCCTGAGTGATGACGATCAGCGCAAGGTGAAAGGCTACGACCACGCTTTCCTGTTGCAGGCCAAAGGCGATCTCAGCCAGCCCGCCGCGCAGGTCTGGTCTGCTGACGAGAAGCTGCAGATGACCGTTTATACCACCGCCCCTGCCCTGCAGTTCTACTCAGGTAACTATCTTGGCGGCACAACGGCACGCGAACACAATGAATACAGCGACTGGCAGGGTCTGGCACTGGAGAGCGAGTTCCTGCCTGACAGCCCGAATCATCCGGAATGGCCGCAGCCAGATTGCGTTCTGCGCCCGGGTGAAGAGTACGTGAGCGTCACCGAGTATCATTTCATTCCGCGCGCTTAACGACAGGCCCTCACATCGAGGGCTTTTTTCTGCTCCCCTTGCTGAAAATAGCGCCGATCGCAGACAAAATCATAACCCTGGATTCACAAGCATCTTACACTCGGAGACTATTTTCGCTATGGTTAGGGTTAAGCGTTGCTGCTGGCCTGGCCACAGCAATATAATGAGAATTGTTATCATTCTAAAAATGCTTGAGGAGTAAGAGATGGCTATTACTAAGCTAGTCCTGGTGCGTCACGGCGAAAGCCAGTGGAACAACGAAAACCGCTTTACCGGTTGGTACGACGTTGATCTGTCTGAGAAAGGCGTAAGCGAAGCAAAAGCAGCAGGTAAACTGCTGAAGGAAGAAGGCTTCAGCTTTGATTTTGCTTACACCTCTGTGCTGAAACGTGCCATCCACACGCTGTGGAACGTGCTCGACGAACTGGATCAGGCCTGGCTGCCGGTTGAGAAATCCTGGAAGCTGAACGAGCGCCACTACGGTGCGCTGCAGGGTCTCAACAAGGCCGAAACCGCTGAGAAATACGGTGACGAGCAGGTTAAACAGTGGCGTCGCGGCTTCGCGGTAACCCCACCAGAGCTGACCAAAGATGACGAGCGCTACCCGGGCCACGACCCGCGTTACGCGAAACTGACTGACGCTGAGCTGCCAACCACCGAAAGCCTGGCGCTGACCATCGACCGCGTTGTGCCTTACTGGAACGAAACCATTCTGCCACGCCTGAAAAGCGGTGAGCGCGTGATCATTGCCGCTCACGGTAACTCCCTGCGTGCGCTGGTGAAATACCTGGACAACATGGGTGAAGACGAAATTCTTGAACTGAACATCCCAACTGGCGTACCGCTGGTGTATGAGTTCGACGAAAACTTCAAACCAATCAAACACTACTATCTGGGTAACGCGGATGAAATCGCAGCGAAAGCCGCGGCTGTCGCGAACCAGGGTAAAGCGAAGTAATTTTCGCCAGACATAAAAAAAGCGCGGAACCTTCCGCGCTTTTTTATTTCTGCCTCAGGACTTAACCGCGACGTGCTTTCACCGCGTTCGCCAGCTGACGCAGGAGGGTGTCGGTATCGTCCCAGCCGATGCAGGCATCCGTGACGCTCTTGCCGTACACCAGCGGCTCGCTGCCTTCCAGGTTCTGGTTACCTTCGACCAGATGGCTTTCAATCATCACGCCAATCACCGCCTTCTCACCGCCGGCAATCTGCTGACAGACATCAGCCCCGACGTCCATCTGCTTTTTAAACTGCTTGCTGGAGTTGGCATGGCTGAAATCGATCATCACCTGCGGTGGCAGCCCGGCTTTTTCCAGCCCGACCTTCACGTCGGCCACATGTTTTGCACTGTAGTTTGGCTCTTTGCCGCCACGCAGAATAATATGGCAATCCCCGTTACCGCTGGTGTTCACGATGGCGGAATGACCCCATTTGGTCACAGACAGGAAGCAGTGCGGTGCACCCGCTGCGTTAATGGCGTCGATAGCCACCTTAATGGTGCCGTCGGTGCCGTTTTTAAAACCAACCGGACAAGAGAGACCGGATGCCAGTTCGCGGTGAACCTGAGATTCCGTGGTACGGGCACCAATTGCGCCCCAGCTCATCAAATCAGCCAGGTATTGTGGCGTGATCATGTCCAGGAACTCACCGGCAGCAGGCAGGCCACTGTCGTTGATCTCCAGCAGCAGCTTGCGCGCAATACGCAGACCATCGTTGATCTGGAAGCTGTTATCCATGTGCGGATCGTTAATGAGCCCTTTCCAGCCAACGGTCGTACGCGGTTTTTCAAAATAGACGCGCATGACGATTTCCAGCTCATCCTTCAGCTCTTCGCGCAGCTGAAGCAGCCTTGCCGCATACTCTTTTGCCGCAGCAGGATCGTGGATAGAGCATGGACCAATCACCACCAGAAGACGATCGTCATTACCTTTCAGGATCTTATGGATCGCTTTGCGAGCATGAGAAACCGTGTTTGCGGCATTTTCAGTGGCGGGGAATTTCTCAAGGAGCGCTACAGGAGGTAATAACTCATTGATCTCTTTAATGCGTAAATCGTCGTTCTGATAATTCATTTTCTTTCCAGCTCTGCCATATCTTTAGTAATGAAAGCAATCCTTTCAATCTATCTTGTCGACCAGGAAGTGTAAACACGGTTTTACACTTCACGCAGATAATTCCTGGAATTCGCCTAAAAATCGCCACAAAATAGCGAAAAATGAGATCTAACCTAAGCTTTTTAACTGTAACAACCAATTTTCTACGCCTAAACGCGATTCCCTACTGACGTAAGTCCGTAAGGCGGAATCTTTCGCCTCTAAAAAGATGCACAGTTGGAGAAAGTTATCCAGCGTAACGACAAGAACAGGAGCACCATGATGAAAATGACAAAACTGGCAACCCTCTTCCTGACCGCCACTCTCACCCTGGCAAGCGGCAGCGTCCTGGCTGCTGAAACGGGCACCTCAGACAGCAACGGTGATGCCAATGCGGCAGCAGAAGCAGGCCAGGTCGCCCCTGATGCGAAACAGAATATCGCCCCAAATAATGTCGATAACAGCCAGATCAATACCGGCAACACCAATACCGGCGGCACCATGCTGCATCCGAACGGCAGTGATTCCGGCACCATGAATCACGACAATATGAGTTCAGATGAAGTTCATAAGAACTCAATGTGTAAGGACGGCAAATGTCCCGACCCTAACGACAAAGTGGGTAACGATGCCAATACCAAAACCGATGGCACAACCCAGTAAGTGGTCAGTGCTTTAAATGCGAAAGGAGAGCCCAGGCTCTCCTTTCTTTTTGGAGTAACCTGTTAAAAACGCTACACTAAAAAATAACGAAACAGGAAAGCAGACATGGCGCACACCCACTCACACGCATCTTCTCCCGGAAATGACAACGTAAAACGACTCATGCTGGCCTTCGGCGTTACGGCCACGTTTATGGTTATCGAGGTCATTGGCGGTCTGGTCTCCGGCTCGCTGGCATTGCTGGCTGATGCCGGGCACATGCTGACCGATGCCGCAGCGCTACTCTTCGCTCTGCTGGCCGTGCAATTTGCTCGTCGTCCTCCGAACGCACGCCATACCTTCGGCTGGTTGAGGCTGACTACGCTTGCCGCGTTTGTTAACGCCATCGCGCTGGTGGTCATTACTATTCTTATCGTCTGGGAAGCCATCCAACGCTTCAGGCACCCGCAGCCAATAGCCGGAACGACAATGATGGTGATTGCCGTCGCGGGGCTGCTGGCGAATATTCTGGCATTCTGGATTTTGCATCGCGGCAGCGGGGAAAAGAACCTCAACGTGCGCGCTGCTGCCCTGCATGTGCTGGGGGATTTGCTCGGCTCAGTCGGGGCGATAGTCGCCGCGCTGGTGATCCTCTATACCGGCTGGACGCCAGTCGACCCGATTCTCTCCGTGCTGGTATCGTGTCTGGTTTTACGTAGCGCCTGGAGTCTGCTGAAGGAGAGCGTCAATGAACTGCTTGAAGGGGCACCCGCATCCATGGACATTGACGAGCTGAAGCGTAACCTGCGCCGTTCTGTCCCGGAAGTGCGCAATGTTCATCATGTGCATGTCTGGCAGGTAGGCGAAAAACCGGTGATGACGCTACACGTTCAGGTGATCCCACCTCACGATCATGATGCATTACTGGAACGCATTCATCACTTCCTGGAACATCATTACGAGATTGGCCACGCCACCGTCCAGATGGAGTATCAGGCCTGTAACGGGCCGGACTGTCGCCTTAACGAGGCGCAGCCCGACCATTCACATCATCATCATCATTAGCGGGAAAGCGCGTGAGAGCCTCGCTCACGCGCGCTCTTAATCCACATACGGCTGCCATTCAGGGCAATGAAGGTCAGCAGCAGATATTCCAGCGACATCGCATAGACGCCCTGCAGCGCGAAAATGACCACGCTGATAACGTTGATGATGACCCACAGCAGCCAGTTCTCAACGTATTTACGGGTCATCAGGATCATCGCCGCAATTGACAGCACCATCATGCAGGAATCCCAGAACGGGAAAGCATCCGGCTGAAGTTCTGGCATCGTTACGCTCAGGCCGATACCGGACATAGCCGAAACGGCCACGCGGGTCAGGAAGGCAAACACCGGGTTGATATAAACGGTCATGAAACCAATAGCAACCACGCAAGCGACAAACCAGGCAATGGCTTTCGGCAGGGGTAGCCAGCGGATCTGTAGCTCAGCCTCCTGCTGGCTGTTCTGCCGCGACCATGCGTACCAGCCGTAAATATTGGCGGCGAAGAAGAACAACTGCAAAAGCAGGCTGGCGTACAGCTGGATCTGGAAGAAGATAATCGCAAACAGCGTAACGTTAATCAGCCCGAACGCGTAATTGCTGATTTTCTCCAGGCTTGCCAGCCAGATGCAGAGTAAACCCGCCAGCGTGCCGACGGCCTCAATCCATGACAGGTCATAGCCACCTGCACCAATCGGTATATGAACCAGAATGTTCTGCGTGCTAAAAAAATCCATCTTTTCCCCGGAACGTTTTGAATTAAGTACGTAGTGTAGCCGCAAAATCCAGCATGCGGTTAAGCGGAATTAACGCACCTTCGCGCAGCGCAGCATCGACATGAATTTCATGCGCGGCGCCGCCCGTCTCCAGCCCTTCGGCAATCGCTTTCAGACCGTTCATCGCCATCCACGGGCAATGCGCGCAGCTGCGACACGTCGCGCCCTCGCCTGCCGTTGGGGCCTCAAGGAGCTCTTTCTCCGGCACGGCCTGCTGCATCTTATAAAAGATACCGCGATCGGTCGCCACGATGAGCTGCTTGTGCGGCAGCGTTCTGGCCGCGTTGATAAGCTGGCTGGTTGAACCCACGGCATCCGCCATGTCGACAATGGACTGGGGGGATTCAGGGTGAACAAGAATGGCGGCGTCAGGATAAAGCGCCTTCATGCGTGCCAGCGCCTGGGTTTTGAATTCGTCGTGCACAATACAGGCCCCCTGCCAGCAGAGGACGTCAGCGCCTGTCTGCTTCTGAACATAATTGCCGAGATGTCGGTCAGGTGCCCAGATAATTTTCTCACCCAGGCTGTCCAGATGCTCAATCAGCTCAACGGCGATGCTGGAGGTCACGACCCAGTCTGCCCGCGCTTTTACCGCCGCGGAGGTGTTGGCATAAACCACCACGGTACGGTCAGGATGGGCGTCGCAGAAGGCGGTGAACGCGTCAATCGGGCAGCCAAGATCGAGCGAACACTCGGCATTCAGCGTCGGCATCAAAATGGTTTTTTCCGGGCTGAGAATTTTCGCCGTTTCGCCCATAAAACGCACGCCAGCAACAAGCAGCGTGGAAGCAGGATGTTTTGCGCCAAAGCGCGCCATCTCCAGAGAGTCAGAGATGCAGCCCCCGGTCTCTTCCGCCAGTTGCTGGATTTCCGGGTCGGTGTAGTAATGCGCCACCATCACCGCGTCTCGCTCTTTCAGAAGACGTTTGATCTTCTCGCGGTAGAACTGTTTTTCGTCCTGGCTTAGCGGAACAGGTTTTGGCGGAAACGGATAGATGGCGACTTCGGGATCAAACATTACACTCATTATGGCTTCTCGTTTTACGGGCTTAACAATATTGCCTTTCTTTTGCCTGACATAGCAAAACGCATGGCAATTGTGTTTTGTATACTAAACAAGATAGCGAATCTGGAGTGAAAAGTCACCGGGAATAGAGGTGTGGAGCATTTATAGAATTGCAGATAGCAAAAAGGCGCCTTTAGGGCGCCTTTCTACATTGGTGGGTCGTGCAGGATTCGAACCTGCGACCAATTGATTAAAAGTCAACTGCTCTACCAACTGAGCTAACGACCCCTTGCGGGATTTTTTCTTCGAAGTGGTGGGTCGTGCAGGATTCGAACCTGCGACCAATTGATTAAAAGTCAACTGCTCTACCAACTGAGCTAACGACCCATTCGGGTGCTGACTTCGAAGATTTTTACTCGGTACCACGTTTAAGTGGTGGGTCGTGCAGGATGACTCGGCTTCGCCTCGCCCTTCGGGCCGTTGCTAAAGCAACGTTATCCTTCACGTTTAATATCTGAGTAAGACATTAAAATTGGTGGGTCGTGCAGGATTCGAACCTGCGACCAATTGATTAAAAGTCAACTGCTCTACCAACTGAGCTAACGACCCGAGTGGTGGGTGATGACGGGCTCGAACCGCCGACCCCCTCCGTGTAAAGGAGATGCTCTACCAACTGAGCTAATCACCCACTCTGTACTACCGGAACTGCTTAAGTGGTGGGTCGTGCAGGATTCGAACCTGCGACCAATTGATTAAAAGTCAACTGCTCTACCAACTGAGCTAACGACCCACTTTTACGCTGTTTTCACGTTGTTTGATATCCCGTGGCAACGGCGGCATATATTACTGATTTAAGAATTCTGCGCAACAAAAATTTCGATGAAGATCGCTTAACTGCTTACGAATCATGCTGCACGACCAGAAATAACGCGATTTCTGGTCATGCGATAATCATCCCATCGAATTCAGACGTTTTTGCGCCTGTTTGGCACCTTCAGTACCAGGGAATTTGGCGACCACCTGCTGATAAACCGCTTTGGCTTTCGCAGTGTCTCCTTTGTCCTGCATGATCACGCCAACCTTATACATCGCATCTGGCGCTTTCGGCGATTTCGGGTAATTTTTCACCACGGAGGCAAAATAGAACGCCGCATCGTCCTTTTTACCCTTGTTGTAATTCAACTGACCAAGCCAGTAATTGGCATTTGGCTGGTAGGTTGAATCAGGGTATTTCTTAACAAAGTTCTGAAACGCAGCAATCGCGTCGTCCTGACGAGATTGATCCTGCACGAGGGCAATGGCCGCATTGTAATCCGTATTCGCGTCACCGCTCTGTACAGGCGCGCCTGTGGAAGCGGAAGCATCTGCTGACGGCGCGGGCGCGGATGTCGCCGCTCCGCTCTGATCGCCTGCTGCGGGTTGTGCTGCTGCACCACCACCGCTGCTCAGGCTATCTATCTGCAACAAGATTTGCTTCTGACGTTCCACAACCTGGTTAAGCTGATACTGACTTTCCTGAATCTGACCGCGGAGTGAGTCAATATCGTTTTGGTTATCGGAAAGTTGTTGCTGGAGTTGGGTTAAAAGCTGACTGTGAGCGTTAGAAATACGCTCGAGTTGAGTGACCCGGTCTTCTACCGAGCCTGAGCCGACACTACTGATTGGTGCCTGAGCAAAAGCGGCCCAGGGGGCCGCTATTCCAACCAGTAACGACAGACTCAACAGATGATGTCTGAAGTTACTGCTCATGCCATTCTCTTAGTAAACCAGTACGGCACGACGGTTTTTGGAGTAAGCCGCTTCGTCGTGACCCAGTACTGCAGGTTTTTCTTTACCGTAAGAAACGATGGAGATCTGATCAGCAGAAACGCCTTTACCCTGCAGGTACATTTTAACAGCGTTAGCACGACGTTCACCCAGGGAGATGTTGTACTCTGGGGTACCACGTTCGTCCGCGTGACCTTCTACGGTGACTTTGTAAGATGGGTTGCTACGCAGGAAGTTAGCGTGAGCATCCAGCATCGCAGCGAAGTCAGAACGGATGTCGTATTTATCCAGATCGAAGTAAACGATGTTGTTCTGCTGCAGCTGCTGCATCTGAAGACGCGCCTGCTCTTCAGAAGACATGTTGCCATTGCCGTTCGCGTCCATACCGGTACCGGCACCCATCATGCCTTCGCCGCTCTGGTCATTGCTTGCGTTCTTGTTAGAAGAACACGCTGCGATTGCCATTACAGGCAGAGCGATCATCAGCCCCTTCAGCACTTTGTTCAGTTGCATTTCTATGATTCCTTTAGTAATCAATTAATTATTATTTACAGATACGGCGACCAGGCAGGTGATTTTACCTGTCCATCAGTGGCCGGAATACGCGCTTTGAAACGCCCATCTGTAGAAACCAGATTCAGCACAGATCCCATCCCCTGAGAAGAGCTGTAGATTACCATAGTGCCGTTAGGTGCCAGACTTGGCGTTTCATCCAGGAACGTTGACGACAGAACTTGAACGCCACCCGCTACCAGATCTTGTTTGGCAATGTGCTGCTGCCCACCGTTGGAGCTGACCATTACCATGAATTTACCGTCGCTGCTCACGTCTGCGTTCTGGTTCTGCGAACCTTCCCAGGTAATACGCTGCGGAGCACCGCCGTTGATGTTTACTTTATAGATTTGTGGACGGCCAGCCTGGTCAGAGGTAAACGCCAGGTTTTGACTGTCCGGGAACCATGAAGGTTCGGTGTTGTTGCTGCGACCATCGGTCACCTGGCGGATCTGGCCAGAGCCAATATCCATTACATACAGGTTAAGGCTACCGGTTTTAGACAGCGCAAAGGCCAGTTTAGAGCCGTCCGGAGAGAAGGAAGGCGCACCGTTGTGACGTGGGAACGACGCTACCTGACGCACAGCACCGTTAGCCAGCGTCTGGATAACCAGCGCAGAACGACCGCTCTCGAAAGTCACGTATGCCAGTTTAGAACCGTCCGGAGACCAGGCTGGAGACATTAGCGGCTGGGAAGAACGTTTCACCAGGAACTGGTTGTAGCCGTCGTAGTCAGAGACGCGCAGCTCATACGGGAACTGACCGCCGTTGGTCTGCACCACATAAGCAATACGGGTACGGAACGCACCTTTAATGCCGGTCAGTTTTTCGAATACCGCATCGCTGGCCGCGTGAGCCGCGTAGCGCAGGTACTGTTTAGTGACCTTGTAGGAGTTCTGTGCCAGAACGGTACCCGGTGCACCGCCGGTATCTACCAGCTGCCAGGCCACGTTGTAAGAGCCGTCCGGGTTAGGGGTAACCTGACCCACAACGACCGCATCAATACCCAGCGCAGACCATGCAGCAGGCTGTACTTCCTGTGCATTGCCCGGCTGCTGAGGCAGACGAGAACGATCTAACGGGTTGAATTTACCGCTGTTACGCAGGTCAGCCGCCACGATGCCACCAGCATCTTCAGGTGCAGCGCCAGGACCGGCCCACTGGAACGGAACAACACCGATTGGGCGTGCCGAGTCCACCCCCTGGGTGATCTCGATACGTACTTCTGCGTGCAGCACAGCTGCCCACAGCATTAAAAAACTAAATGCTACACGTAATGCCTGCTTCATCATATCTCCCTTATCCGGGTAACCTTACCCACGATAATTTAGCAGAATGTTAACAAACTCAAATAGACAAAACTACACGATCCTGGCTATGACAATAGTCGGTTTTCTATACTTCCCAAAGGAAAGACGATCACAGCTTAAAGTCTAGTTTGGCATCTTTTATCTTATCGTAAACAGCCTCACTCGGCGGTTTAGGAATGTTCGCCGATCTTGCTGCGGCTAACGCTGCCTGGCAAAGCGCAGGATCGCCCCCTTCAGAAGTGACGCTTTTCAACCGTCCATCTGGGGCAAGATTGATATGCAGCACGCACTGTTTGCCCTGATACAGGCCCGCATCAAACAGACGGCTTTGGATCGCCACCTGAATCTGCTTCGCATAAGCGCTGATATCTGCACCCGTTGCCCCGCCGTTGGCGCCGGAGGTCCCGCTGTCTTTAGACGGCTGACCGTTCCCTTTCGCCCCGCCACCCGCTTTTGGTGCGTTCTTACCTGAACTCAGGTCGCCCAGTAAATCGTCGACGCCGGCAGCCGCAGCCGCTTTATCTGCAGCGGCCTTTTTGGCAGCGGCTTTTTCAGCCGCAGCTTTCTTATCGGCAGCCGCTTTTTTATCTGCTGCAGCTTTCTCGGCAGCCGCTTTTTTATCTGCTGCAGCTTTTTCAGCCGCAGCCGCTTTTTCAGCCGCGGCCTTCTCGGCAGCTGCCGCTTTCTTCGCAGCGTCAGCCGCTGCTTTCTTCTCTGCTTCCTGAGCGGCTTTCTTCGCCGCTTCGGCTTCAGCTTTCTTCTGAGCGTCAGCAGCCGCTTTCTTCGCCGCTTCGGCTTCGGCTTTCTTCTGAGCATCAGCAGCGGCTTTCTTCGCGGCTTCGGCTTCAGCTTTTTTCTGGGCATCGGCAGCCGCTTTCTTCGCTGCTTCAGCCGCTAATTTTGCCTGGGCATCAGCCTTCGCTTTGGCATCCGCTGCGGCTTTAGCGGCCGCTTCTTCCGCCTGCTTTTGCTGCTCCTGCGCTTTTTTCGCGGCCTCTTCAGCTTGCTTTTGCTGTTCCGCCTGCTCTTTCGCCGCTTCCTGCGCCTGCAAACGTTCTTTCTCAAGCTGCTTCAGACGTTCCTGCTCCGCGGCCTGCTTTTCACGCAGCTCTTCCGCTTGCTGTTGCGCCTGTTTTTCACGCTGTTCTTCAGCCCGTTTTGCACTCGCCTTCTGCTGCTGTTGGCGATTATAGTTTTGCACTACCGCACCGGGATCCACCATAACGGCATCGATGGAAGACCCTCCACCGCCGCCTGATGCATCAATATGCTCATCGAACGAACTCCAGATCAGCGCTGCAAAAAGAATCACGTGCAGCACTGCGGAGACGATTATCGCTCGCTTAAGCTTGTCGTTCTGTTCGGTTGCCTTTGACACTATCGGTTCCCAAAAACTACGCGGATGATCAAATAGGTTGAGTCATTAAGCCAACTGACTTAACACCCGCACTATGTAGCAAGTTCAGCGCTTTAATAATTTCATCGTAGGGTACGTCTTTCGCGCCACCGATTAAGAAGACCGTTTTCGGATTTGACTCCAGGCGACGCTGCGCCTCAGCTATCACCTGCTCCGGTGGAAGCTGATCCATACGATCTTTTTCTACCACCACGCTGTACTGCCCTACGCCGGAAACTTCAATGATGACCGGAGGATCGTCATTGGTGCTCACCGCCTGTGATTCTGTCGCATCCGGCAGATCCACCTCCACGCTCTGGGTTATGATTGGCGCTGTTGCCATGAAGATCAGCAGCAGTACCAACAGGACGTCCAGCAGTGGAACGATATTGATTTCGGACTTGAGCTCGCGACGACCTCGTCCACGCGATCTGGCCATGGTTTACCCCTTGTTGCTCTCGGTGCTGGTAAACGCCTGACGGTGCAGAATCGCAGTGAACTCTTCCATAAAGTTGTCGTAGTTCAGTTCCAGTTTGTTCACGCGCTGGTTCAGGCGGTTGTAAGCCATTACCGCCGGGATTGCCGCAAACAGACCGATAGCGGTCGCAATCAGTGCTTCAGCGATACCGGGTGCAACCATCTGCAACGTCGCCTGCTTCACCGCACCCAGCGCGATAAAGGCGTGCATGATCCCCCATACTGTACCAAACAGGCCGATATACGGGCTGATGGAGCCGACAGTACCGAGGAAAGGAATGTGCGTTTCAAGATTTTCCAGCTCACGGTTCATGGAGATACGCATCGCACGAGAAGCGCCTTCCACAACCGCTTCCGGCGCATGGTTATTTGCGCGATGCAGGCGAGCAAACTCTTTGAAGCCGCTATAGAAAATTTGTTCGGAGCCGGTCAGGTTTTCACGGCGCCCCTGGCTCTCCTGATACAGGCGAGAAAGCTCAATACCCGACCAGAACTTATCTTCAAACGCTTCCGCTTCACGGCCAGCAGCATTGAGGATACGCGTTCTCTGGATGATGATGGCCCAGGATGCGATTGAAAAACCAATCAAAATCAACATGATAAGTTTAACCAGAAGGCTTGCCTTCAGGAACAAATCAAGGATATTCATGTCAGTCACTGCTTAAACTCCGCGACAATAGACTTAGGAAGCGCACGAGGCTTCATTATGGTTGGATCAACACAAACAATCAGTACTTCAGCTGAGTTCAGTACGGTGTTCTCTGCGTTGACTATCCGCTGCGTGAAAACCAGTGAGGTCCCGCGCATTGATGTAATTTCAGTTTGGACTTCGAGCATGTCGTCGAGTCTGGCAGGCGCAAAATACTCAAGCGTCATCTTGCGTACCACGAAGGCAACTCGCTCAGCCAACAGCACCTGTTGACTAAAGTGATGATGGCGCAGCATCTCTGTGCGTGCCCGTTCATAAAAAGCAACGTAGCTGGCGTGGTAAACCACACCACCGGCATCGGTATCTTCGTAATAGACACGAACCGGCCATCGAAACAGCGTTGTATTCACTTTACATCCCAGTAATACAAGAAAAGTTGGAGCTTTCAAACTTCGCTACTATACGCGCGGGAAAGATGGTTTGGAATGGGAGAAAGTAAACGGAGAGTAAATTTTTATGGGCTCGGGTAAGCCCATATCGTTATAGGACATTTCTTATTCAGAAGAAGAAGAAAATCAAACCGGCGAGGAGAACCAGATCGGCAATCAGCGGGCAGAAAATGCCCTGCCAGTGTACCGCTTTCGGACGAAAGCCCACGCCGTGGATCACCCCAGCACACACTGCCCACATAATGAGGAAGCCATGCCAGATTTCCAGTTCGCTGGTTTTTGCCGCGAAACGCGACGGGTCCCAGAAGATGCAGCCTGCCAGCAGTAATGCCATCACTAAAGAAAGCGCCCGTAACGGGCGCTTATCCATTACCGCGTAAAGCGTCGCGATAATGTTCATCAGTGTTTTTCTTCACCCGCTTTCGTCGCTTCAACATGCTCAAGCGCCAGGGCGGTGATGACACCAAAAGCACAGGCAAGAAGCGTCCCTAAAATCCATGCGAAATACCACATATTCAGCTCCTTACTTAGTACATAGAGTGGGTGTTGCTTTCGATATGTTCTTTGGTGATACGACCGAACATTTTCCAGTAACACCAGATGGTGTAAGCCAGAACAATCGGAACGAACACGCAAGCAACGTAAGTCATTAAGTTCAGCGTCATATGGCTGGAGGTTGCATCCCACATGGTCAGGCTAGCATTCAGCATGGTGCTGGATGGCATGACGAATGGGAACATGGCAATACCCGCCGTCAGGATGATGCACGCCAGGGTCAGCGAGGAGAACAGGAACGCCAGCGCGCCTTTCTCCAGACGAGACGTCAGCATGGTCAGCAGCGGCAGCAGTACACCCAGAGCCGGGATTGCCCACAGTGCAGGCATGTTATTGAAGTTCACCAGCCATGCGCCAGCCTGACGCGTCACTTCTTTGGTCAGCGGGTTAGACGGTGCCGTATGGTTGATCGCAGACGTCACGACATAACCATCAATACCGTACACCACCCATACGCCTGCCAGTGCGAAGCAAACCAGCGTCACCAGTGCAGCAACCTGAGCCGTCGCACGGGAACGCAGGTGCAGTTCACCCACAGTACGCATCTGCAGGTATGTTGCGCCCTGCGTGATGATCATCGCCACGCTCACCACACCCGCCAGCAGACCAAACGGATTCAGCAACTGGAAGAAGTTACCGGTGTAGTAAAGACGCATGTATTCGTCCAGGTGGAACGGTACACCCTGCAACAGGTTACCGAACGCCACGCCGATCACCAGCGGTGGAACGAAGCTACCAATGAAGATGCCCCAGTCCCACATGTTGCGCCAGCGGGTGTCTTCAATCTTGGAACGGTAGTCGAAACCGACCGGACGGAAGAATAAAGAGGCCAGCACCAGAATCATCGCCACATAGAAGCCGGAGAACGCAGCCGCGTAGACCATCGGCCAGGCAGCAAACAGCGCGCCGCCTGCGGTGATCAGCCACACCTGGTTACCGTCCCAGTGCGGGGCGATGGAGTTGATCATGATTCGACGCTCGGTGTCATTACGACCGAGGAAACGAGTGAGCATCCCCACCCCCATGTCGAAACCATCGGTGACAGCGAAACCGATCAGCAGAACGCCAATCAGCAGCCACCAGATAAAACGCAATACTTCATAATCGATCATTTGATGACTCCTGTCTTAGCGTGCCGGCTGAGTAGTCGCAGTGGACTGCTCGTAGTGATAGCGACCGGTTTTCAGGCTGCTTGGGCCAAGGCGCGCGAACTTGAACATCAGGAACAGTTCAGCCACCAGGAACAGGGTGTACAGACCGCAAATCAGCAGCATGGAGAAGATCAGGTCGCCTGCAGTCAGGGAAGAGTTCGCTACCGCCGTTGGCAGTACCTCACCAATGGCCCATGGCTGACGGCCATACTCCGCAACAAACCAGCCGGATTCGATAGCGATCCACGGCAGTGGAATACCGTACAGCGCCGTGCGCAGCAGCCATTTTTTCTCGCCGATGCGGTTACGAATGACGGACCAGAAGGAAGCCGCAATGATCAGCAGCATGATGATGCCGCAGCCCACCATGATACGGAATGCGAAGTACAGTGGCGCAACACGCGGAATGGAGTCTTTGGTCGCCATCTGGATCTGCGCTTCCGTCGCATCAGAAACGTTCGGGGTATAGCGTTTCAGCAGCAGACCGTAACCCAGATCTTTCTTCACGTCGTTGAACTGGTCACGTACCGCCTGATCGGTAGAACCGGCACGCAGCTGTTCCAGCAGCGAGTAGGCTTTCATACCGTTACGGATACGCTCTTCGTGCTGAACCATCAGCTCTTTCAGACCAGTGACCTGCTTATCAACAGAACGGGTGGCGATGATACCCAGCGCGTAAGGGATCTGAATCGCGAAGCGGTTTTCCTGCGCGTCCTGATCGGGAATACCGAACAGCGTAAAGGCAGCAGGCGCGGGTTGAGTTTCCCATTCAGCTTCGATTGCAGCCAGTTTGGTTTTCTGCACGTCACCCATTTCGTAACCGGATTCATCACCCAGAACGATAACAGAGAGGATGGCAGCCATACCGAAGCTTGCAGCGATAGCAAAGGAGCGCTTAGCAAAAGCGAAGTCGCGACCGCGCAGCATGTAGTAAGAGCTGATGCCCAGAATGAACATCGCGCCGCACACGTAACCAGAAGCCACGGTGTGAACGAATTTCACCTGTGCAACCGGGTTCAGGACCAGCTCGGCAAAGCTGACCATCTCCATACGCATGGTCTCGAAGTTGAAATCAGACGCGATGGGGTTCTGCATCCAGCCGTTCGCCACCAGGATCCACAGCGCGGACAGGTTCGAACCTAATGCCACCAGCCAGGTGACGGCCATATGCTGGACTTTACCCAGACGGTCCCAGCCGAAGAAGAACAGACCTACAAAGGTGGATTCGAGGAAGAAGGCCATCAGACCTTCAATGGCCAGCGGCGCACCGAAGATGTCCCCTACATAGTGGGAATAGTATGACCAGTTAGTCCCGAACTGGAACTCCATGGTCAGACCGGTGGCCACGCCCAGTGCGAAGTTGATACCAAACAACTTGCCCCAGAACTTGGTCATATCTTTATAAATCTGTTTGCCGGAGAGGACGTAAACCGTTTCCATAATGGCCAGCAGGAACGCCATACCGAGCGTCAGCGGCACAAACAGGAAGTGGTACATCGCGGTCAAGGCAAACTGTAAGCGCGACAGTTCGACTACGTCTAACATTATGACTCCTTGCTCATCGCATGAAGACTCCGAGAGTGAACCCCGTCAGAAGAGATCCACACGCATGCCCCAATACAAATTATTCGCATCCTGGTCGTCGTTATTACCCTGAAGAAGGATAAAAACGATGACGTCAGGTTACAAATAGGTTAATAAAAAACTCAAATTGATCCCGCAAATATAATACGCTGCAAAACCCTTACAATAAACAGGTTTTTATTGAATCACATTTACGTTTTTCGACGGCGATCAATTTATAGCAAAATTACCACTTTTCGGCCATTTTGATCGGGAACAATTTAGCGCTTTTCAACGCCTTTTTCCAAGGATTAAACATTGATTTAAATCAAAAACCAGCAGCAATGTTAATCATGTTTAATCGCGGTGAGAATGGTAAAAACCATGTTAACGATATGTACATGCAAGGATGTGATAGGTTATCGAAGAAGGAAAAAATATAAACAGAAGTGATTTTTATTAACGCGAGAGAAATTGTCCTTTTCAAGCGCGACCAACAATAAAGCGTAGTCGAGCCAGATTATTTTTCCATTGCTTTTCTGCAACTCTTAGAAATTACATTTAATTTACCTTTATCACCCCATAAGTTAACACCACGGTGTGACTATTTAATAAAAAAGGCCGCTAACGCTGCAGCCTTTTATCACTGTTTTCAGCCGACAAGCACGCTAAAGGTGCGTGACTGTCCAGGCCTGAATACCCCTGCAATGCCCTCGCCTTCATGCTGCGCTAACACCTGTTCATTCATGTCCGTTTCGCAGCACCGTTTCACCGTCGGATTCACAGATAACGTCGCGTCACATGCGCTGGACGCTGACGGGTTAAACAGACGAAGAATAAGCTCATCACGATCTTCCGCCTTTTTGAGAGCACTGAGCACACATCCCGTTGGCGAAAGCGCTAACAAACTGTAACTTTCCGGCGTGGTAAACGGTGCGGGGTTCAGTTTCATGGCATCCCAGGGAATTTTGTTGTAGCACTGTACGGGCGTTAACCACGATTTAGCCTGCTGCGCGACACCCGCATTTTCCGGCGTACCGCTGAAACTGAAGAGACTAAAGCGACAGCTTAACGCGCCCCGAACCTGGGAGTCAGGAACGGGCAGTTTGATCCCTGATGGTCTGCCGGGACGCAACAGCAAATCTTCTTTGCCGAGTAGCCCCACGCCACGCAACAAGGTTACGGCAAAGGCTTTTTTATCCTCGCCCACCACTTCAAATTCGCGCAGTCCCTCGGTGAACAGCGCCAGCCCGTTTCGTTTCTCCTGCAGGACGGCGTAATTGAGTAAGTTCCAGACGGGAACCGGCGCTTCTTTCCAGCCCTCCTCCTGCCAGTTTTGCATGGCGGGATCCTGCGCAGCACGCGTGACCGTACCAAACTGCGTATCCGCTAATACCTCCTGAGTTGTAAACGGCGTTGGGATCAGCACGCGAACGCGGTGGTCGTCAGCCTGATTGTCCAGACGAACCGCCACATCAATGCGTCTGCTGTTGTGGCTAAGCGTGATTTCACACTCAGCGCTGAGAGAACCGTTCCTCTGGCGCGCCGTGCGTTCGGCCAGATTAGCCGGAACAGCGATCCGATGACGGATCACCGCCCTGCTCTGCCAGCCTTCATGCGTCACCTCAACCTTATGCTCGCCCTGTGCTGAAGTGAGCCTCCACTCTTCCCGGGCAGGCGAGTAGTCGTACTCATCGCCATCATCCGAACTCTCTTCGATTTCCAGTACGCGGTCATAAATCAGCCCGGTTTCTTTGTCACGCAGGCGCAGCGTGCCGTCTTCATTGAAATCAACCTGCCAGAACGCATTTTCAAGTAAGGATTCTGTGTTTTTCACCGCTGCGCGCTGCTTCCCGGCCACGTTCGGTTCGATAAACAACGTACGGTACCCCATCGACGGCAGTATCTGGCTGAGCTGAATATCAAACTCCATAAACGGTTCGTAATTGCCGTAATGGACAATCTGTCGGTCGATGAGACCGGGGTCGAGTTCGCGTGCGCTGCGAATGAAATACGGAATCTCATTGCCTTTATCATCCCACAGACGGAACTGGCTGGCACGCAGTCGGATGGTGGTGTTCATCACCTCTTCACGCGGCCAGGGCATCAGGTTGAACATCACCAGCTTATCGGCATCGCTTTGCGGCATGTTGTCGACAATCTTGCGCATATAGAAACGCACCAGGTTGTCTGCCATGTCTTCAGCCAGTTCGAAGCGGGAGACAATCTCACGATGCACTTTGTCGCTGCAGCAGCAACCGATGCTGTCGTGAGCGTGGTTTTTGAGGATCTCTTTCCACATTTTCTCCAGCAGACCGTGGTGGTAATCGAAGCCCAGCGTCCAGGCAAGGGTCGCCAGCGGCTCGAGGATATTGACAATTTTGTTCTCAATACGCGCATGGGCGATTTTGATGTCCATGCGCGTAGAGCCGATTGTCCGGTGAACGCGCATGTATTTCCCGTCGATAAACTCCCCTTTTACCGTCGCCAGTTCATCGCGGTGCGCATCGATGTGGTCAAATACCTCTTCGAACCGACTCATCACAAACTGACGCTGGGGATAGATTTCTCGCAGCTTGTCCATTACTGCAAAAATATTCTGCTGCAGCGGCATCTGATCGTGACCGTTGGGCAGCAAAATCTCTTTGGTGACGGAGGCGCTTTCCAGCACCTCGAGATAGCTGTCGAGCCGCTTTCGCAGCCCCGCTTCGTCCTCCGGTAAGTACTTACCAATCGCGTAGCCCAGCGGCAGTACCTGTGCCGTCACTTCGCTGCCGTCCTGGCTCTGCCAGAGAAATTCCGTTTTATCGGTTCCGTGTCGTTCCGAGCAGCCGCGCCAGAACATGGTCCGCGTTATGCCAAACCCGTTATAAATATGCGGAAGCTGACCGGACATACCAAATGAATCCGGCAGATAGCCGATTTTCATCGGCTCGCCGAACGCCATACAGTCGCGAATGCCATACATAAGGTTGCGGACGATCGACTCGCCGCTGACGAGGGTGGTATCAGTCTGGGTATACCAGGGGCCAATAATCAGTTTTCCGCGCTCGACAAGGGCCTTCACGCGCGCGCGGTTTTCAGGCACGACGGCAAAATAATCCTCCAGCACCGCCGTCTGCCCATCAAGGACGTAATATTTATACTCGTCATCCTGCTCCAGGCGGGTCAGGATCTCTTCCATATTATTGACCAGAAGAATACGTGACTCTTCGGTGGTGAAATACCACTCACGGTCCCAGTGCATATGCGGTGTGATATGAACGCGAGATACAGCTTTCATCTTCGTTTCCTGTGTGTGAGTTTTTACCGTATGGCGTCTTCAGTGACGTAGTTGCCCTTTTTTACCGCCTGGCGTCGCCAGAGCAGCAGAATAAACGTGGAGATAGCGGCCCCCAGCAGCGCCGCGCCAAACCAGCCCGCCGCGGCAACCACACCGGTCAGCCCTGCGTCGTGAAGTAAAAAGAGAGAGAAAATACCCGCCCCCGGGGTAGACAGCCCGATCCCCATCGCCCCAACAATCGCGCCGGTTACCATGGAGCCGAGCACAAAGGAGCCAATGACGCGAAGGGGATCTTCTATCGCCATCGGAATCGCCCCTTCGGTAATGCCCGCGAGTCCGAGCAGCCACGTTGATTTACCGGTTTCAATTTCAAACGGTTTAAACAGTCCCGGAGCCAGCATCGTTGACGCCGTCACGGTAAAGGCCGAGACCATTTTGACGGAGGCAAAGATGGCATAGGGACCGTATACGCCGTTCGCCATCGCGCCCAGGCAAAACGCGTAAGAGGCTTTGTTGACCGGCCCGCCCAAATCAAATGAACACATAAAGCCGAGGATCGCCCCCAGGAGCAGCGCATTCGCACCGGACAGACCATTAAGCCAGACGGTGAGCGTGTTATTAAGCCAGGCCACCGGTTCGCCGATCACAAACAGCATCAGGCTACCCGCCCCCAGCACGCCAATGACCGGATAGAGATAAAAGGTTAAAAAGCCGTTATAGCGGCTACTCAGGCGGATGTGATTTTTCACCCAGCGCATCAGGTAACCCGCGATCAGGCCGCCCACGATAGCCCCCAGAAAACCGGAGCCGATCATATTGGCAGCAAGACCGGCAGCAAATCCCGGTGTCAGCGCGGGTTTATCCGCCAGCGAGTAAGCGGTATACGCGGCCAGAACGGGAACCATCAAAATTCCGAGCATGCCGCCGCCAAGCTTGCGGTACATCCACAGCCACGAGTTTTCCTGGTCGAACAAGTGCTGCAAGCCCAGGATTTGCGCCAGCAGTACCGACACGGCCAGCACCGTACCGCCAGCGACGATCAGCGGCACCGCAAAGGAGATCCCGCTGAGGAGCGCCTGTTTGAGCTCACTTTTTACGCCCGTTTTCGTTTCGGTATCGACATACTCATGACCCGCATCGGATGAAGGCCGTAGCGCCAGCGCGCGCTCAATTAGCGCTTCAGCATGGCGCAGGGGCTCCGCAACGGGGACGGAAATCGCGGGGATCCCCTGAAAACGCTCACGCTCTTTGATCGCCACGTCTGCGGCAAAAATGCATGCTTTCGCCTCCTTCAACTGCTGCGCAGTGATGCGCCCCTCAATGCCGTTCGCCCCCTGCTTTTCGACCACCACGTTGACGCCCAGCCTGCGTCCCGCTTTTTCCAGGTATTCCGCAGCCATATAGGTATGCGCAATTCCAGCCGGACAGGCGGTAACGCAAACGATCGTCGGGGCATTCACCGCAACGGCGGCCTCTTGCGCTTCAGGGGTCGCTTCCAGGGCAGCAAGCACATCTTCCGCCGTGGTGGCTGCCATCACGCGCGCCCGGAGATCGTCATCCGCCAGGCGAGACGTCAGTTCCGTCAGTACCTGAATATGTGTCGACCCCGCTTCGGCAGGAGGAATGGCGAGAAGAAAAATCAGCTCAACCTCTTCCGGTCCGTCCACGCCTTCCCACTCCAGCGGTTCGCGCAGCGTTGCCACGGCGAAGGCCGCTTCTCTCACGACGGCTGATTTTCCGTGGGGCACCGCCAGCCCTTCGCCCAGGGCGGTGGGGCCAAGCGATTCCCGATGGAAAACTTCTTTAAGAAAAGCATCGGCATCAGCGATTTTGCCCAGCGCCACCAGACGTGTCGCAAGCTGACGGATTGCCTCATCCCGGCAGGAAAACCGCGCCTGAACGCAAACTGCACGCGGATCGGTCAGGGTCGTCAGGTTCATAGTGATCCTCACATTTAGATCGTTATTGTCTGGGATGGATTCTGGCAGATCTTATAATACATGTATGTGATCACTTTCACTAATAAGCCAATTTGTATTTTATTTGTATTATTTACAAATCATCAGTTGAATGCATAATTCCCTGAAAAGGTATTAAGCAGGCGCAATCAAATGGGTAATAAACCGATGTACCGGCAGATAGCCGATGCGTTTCGCGAGAAAATTAACGCCGGGGAGTTAAAACCCGGTGACGCGCTCCCGACGGAGTCCAGCCTTCAGGAGACGTTCAGCGTTAGCCGTGTCACCGTCCGGCAGGCCCTGAAACTGCTGGCTGATGAGCAGATTATCGAAAGCATTCAGGGCAGCGGCTCTTATGTAAAAGAGGAACGCGTAAATTACGATATCTACCAGCTCACCGGTTTTTACGAAAAGCTGGCGGACCGAAACGTCGATACGCACAGTGATGTTAAAATTTTTGAAGTGGTGAAAGCCGATGAGCGGCTTGCGGCAACGCTGGCCATCAATCCGGAGGATAAAGTCTGGCACGTGAAGCGCGTACGCTTCATCAAGCAGAAGCCGGTTAACCTGGAAGAGACATGGATGCCGCTGGCAATGTTCCCCGACCTCACCTGGGACGTGATGGAAAATTCGAAATACCACTACGTCGAGCAGATCAAAAAGATGGTTATCGATCGCAGCGAGCAGGAGCTGGTGCCGATCATGCCATCAGAGGAGGCGATCGCCGCGCTGGCGCTCGATCCGGCCAAACCGATCCTGGAAAAAGCCTCCCGCGGTTTCCTGAAGGACGGACGGGTATTTGAATACAGTCGCAACGTCTTCAATACCGACGATTACAAGTTCACGCTCGTTGCCAAACGCAGGCAATAAAAAAGGCCGCTTTTCAGCGGCCAACCATGTCGAAACGGACATTTTTTTACTTCAACGCTCCCCTGTCGGGGAGCAGAGAGGACTTACTTAATGATGGATTTCAGTGCTTCGCCGATATCCGCCAGGCTGCGAACGGTTTTCACGCCTGCGGCTTCGAGCGCTGCGAATTTCTCGTCAGCCGTACCTTTACCACCGGCGATGATCGCCCCTGCGTGACCCATACGCTTGCCTTTCGGCGCGGTCACACCCGCGATGTAACCGACAACCGGCTTGGTCACGTGTTCTTTGATGTAAGCAGCCGCTTCTTCTTCCGCGCTACCACCGATCTCACCAATCATCACGATCGCTTCGGTCTGTGGATCTTCCTGGAACAGTTTCAGGATGTCGATGAAGTTAGAGCCCGGGATCGGGTCACCGCCGATGCCCACACAGGTGGACTGGCCGAAGCCGTAATCGGTGGTCTGCTTAACGGCTTCATAGGTCAGGGTACCGGAACGGGACACGATGCCCACTTTGCCCGGCTTGTGGATGTGACCCGGCATGATGCCGATTTTGCATTCGCCTGGCGTGATGACGCCTGGGCAGTTCGGGCCGATCATGCGCACGCCGGCTTCATCCAGCTTCACTTTCACGGTCAGCATATCCAGCGTCGGGATACCTTCAGTGATGGTGATGATCAGTTTGATGCCCGCGTCGATCGCTTCCAGAATGGAGTCTTTGCAGAACGGTGCCGGAACGTAGATAACGGTCGCGGTTGCGCCCGTCGCTTCTACGGCTTCACGCACGGTGTTGAACACCGGCAGGCCCAGGTGCGTGGTGCCACCTTTACCTGGCGTGACGCCGCCAACCATCTGCGTGCCGTAGGCAATCGCCTGTTCGGAGTGGAAAGTCCCCTGGCTACCGGTGAAGCCCTGGCAGATAACCTTGGTATCTTTATTAATTAAAACTGACATTATTTCCCCTCCACTGCGGCAACAACCTGCTGAGCTGCATCCGTCAGACTTTTCGCTGCAATAATATTCAGGCCGCTGTCAGCCAGTTTTTTCGCGCCGAGTTCAGCGTTGTTACCTTCCAGACGTACAACCACCGGAACGTTAACACCCACTTCTTCTACCGCACCAATGATACCGTCGGCGATCAGGTCGCAACGAACGATGCCGCCGAAGATGTTAACCAGAACCGCTTTAACATTGTCGTCAGAGAGGATGATTTTGAACGCTTCGGTCACGCGCTCTTTGGTTGCGCCACCGCCCACGTCGAGGAAGTTCGCTGGCTCACCACCGTGCAGCTTAACGATGTCCATGGTGCCCATTGCCAGGCCCGCACCGTTGACCATACAGCCGATGTTGCCGTCCAGCGCCACGTAGTTCAGCTCCCACTGTGCAGCCTGTGCTTCACGCGGGTCTTCCTGAGACTGGTCGCGCATTTCGCGCAGATCCGGCTGGCGGAACAGCGCGTTGCCGTCAGCACCCAGTTTGCCGTCGAGGCAGATCAGATCGCCCTGGGTGGTGATCACCAGCGGGTTAATCTCGATCAGCGCCAGGTCGCGCTCCAGGAAGATAGTCGCCAGACCCATGAAGATCTTGGTGAACTGCTGAACCAGCTTGCCTTCCAGACCCAGTTTGAACGCCAGCTCGCGACCCTGGTAAGGCATTGGGCCTGCCAGCGGATCGATCGCCACTTTGTGGATCAGATGTGGGGTTTCTTCCGCCACTTTTTCGATTTCCACGCCGCCTTCGGTAGACGCCATGAACACCACGCGACGGGAGCTACGGTCAACAACCGCGCCCAGGTACAGCTCTTTAGCGATATCGGTCGCTGCTTCAACCAGGATCTGGTTAACCGGCTGGCCGTTCGCATCTGTCTGGTAGGTCACCAGACGTTTGCCGAGCCAATGTTCAGCAAACGCACGAATCTCTTCTTTGCTCTTAACAACCTTCACACCGCCCGCTTTACCACGGCCACCAGCGTGAACCTGACATTTAACTACCCACGGGCCGGAACCGATTTTAGATGCGGCTTCTTCTGCTTCACGCGGGGTAGTACAGGCATAACCCACCGGAGCCGGTAAGCCATACCGGGCAAACAGCTGTTTGGCCTGATATTCATGTAAGTTCATGTGTTCTATCCATCCTTCAGGTAATCGTTAGGTAGTGCTTTTAGTGGCCCGGCAGCCATACGCCGCCGGGCAAGACTGCAAAACTAGACGTCCAGCAGCAGACGCGTTGGATCTTCCAGCAGCTCTTTAATGGCAACCAGGAAGCCCACGGACTCGCGGCCGTCGATCAGGCGGTGATCGTAAGAGAGCGCCAGGTACATCATTGGCAGGATCTCAACTTTACCGTCTACCGCCATCGGACGATCTTTAATGGCATGCATACCCAGGATCGCGCTCTGCGGCGGGTTAATGATCGGGGTAGACATCAGCGAGCCGAATACGCCGCCGTTGGTAATGGTGAAGTTACCGCCGGTCAGGTCGTCTACGGTCAGCTTGCCGTCGCGGCCTTTAACAGCCAGCTCTTTGATATTTTTCTCGATGTCAGCCATACCCAGGGTATCCACATCACGCAGAACCGGGGTGACCAGACCACGTGGAGTAGAAACCGCCATGCTGACGTCGAAATAGTTGTGGTAAACCACGTCATCGCCATCGATGGACGCGTTCACTTCCGGGTAGCGTTTCAGCGCTTCAACGACAGCCTTCACGTAGAAGGACATAAAGCCCAGACGGATACCGTGACGTTTTTCAAACGCGTCACCGTACTGCTTACGCAGGTCCATGATTGGCTTCATGTTCACTTCGTTGAAAGTGGTCAGCATCGCGGTGGAGTTTTTCGCTTCCAGCAGACGCTCGGCCACGCGCTTACGCAGGCGCGTCATTGGGACGCGTTTTTCGCTGCGGGCACCCAGAGCAGGCTGAGCTGCTGCTGGCGCTGCCGCAGGGGCTTTCGCTTCTGCCTGAGCAGGTGCTTTCGCCAGGTGCTTGTCGATGTCTTCACGCGTCAGACGGCCACCCACACCGGTGCCTTTGATGGCAGCCGGGTCAAGGCTATGTTCAGCCAGCAGGCGACGGATCGCCGGGCTGAGGGCGTCGTTAGACTGTTCTTCCAGAGAAGCCTGCTGGCGCTGAGCCGGCGTAGAGGCTTTCTCTTCAGACTTGGCGCTGGACTCTTTACCCGCGCTGTTGCCTTCACGCAAGCGACCCAGGATCTGACGAGAGGTGACGGTCGTACCTTCATCTTCCAGCACCGCGTCCAGTACGCCATCCGCCGAAGCCGGTACTTCCAGTACCACTTTGTCAGTTTCGATTTCTACCAGCACTTCATCGCGCTTAACGGCATCGCCTGGTTTTTTGTGCCAGGTAGCGACGGTCGCATCTGCTACAGATTCAGGCAGGTCGGGAACAAGAATATCTACGCTACTCATTATGTATCCTTTAATTAATCGACGTTCAGCGCGTCATTGACCAGATCTTGTTGCTGCTTCTGGTGAACGGACATATACCCTACCGCCGGAGAGGCGGAGGCCGGGCGACCTGCGTAACGCAGAGCGGACCCAAATGGAATCACTTCACGGAAATGATGCTGGCTGCAGTACCATGCGCCCTGGTTAAGCGGCTCTTCCTGGCACCAGACAAAATCATGAACGTGAGCGTAAGGTTTCAGCACTTCCTGCATCGCCTGATGCGGGAACGGATAAAGCTGTTCGATACGTACGATGGCGACATCTTTCTGATCGTTCTTACGGCGCTGTTCCAGCAGGTCGTAATAAACCTTACCAGAACACATCACCACACGCTTCACGGCCTGCGGATCCAGCTCGTCAATCTCACCGATGGCTGGCAGGAAGGTGCCGTTTGCCAGCTCATCCAGGCTGGATACCGCCAGCGGATGGCGCAGCAGGGATTTCGGAGACATGACCACCAGCGGACGGCGCATACCGCGCAGTGCCTGACGACGCAGCATGTGGTAGACCTGAGCCGGAGTGGACGGCACGCAAACCTGCATGTTCTGCTCAGCGCAAAGTTGCAGATAGCGTTCCAGACGCGCGGAGGAGTGCTCCGGACCCTGGCCTTCATAACCGTGCGGCAGCAGCATGACCAGACCACACATGCGGCCCCACTTCTGCTCGCCGGAGGAGATGAACTGGTCGATAACGACCTGCGCACCGTTGGCGAAGTCACCGAACTGCGCTTCCCAGATGGTCAGGGTGCGTGGTTCAGCGGTGGCGTAGCCGTATTCGAAGGCCAGTACCGCTTCTTCAGACAGTACGGAGTCCCAGACTTTGAACTGGCCCTGACCGTTGTGGACGTGCTGCAGTGGGGTATAGGTTGAACCGTTAGACTGATTGTGAACCACCGCGTGACGGTGGAAGAAGGTACCACGGCCCGCATCTTCGCCGGACAGACGCACAGGAATGCCTTCGTCAACCAGCGTTGCATAAGCCAGCGTTTCCGCGCCACCCCAGTCAAACAGCTTCTCACCTGCTGCCATGGACTGACGGTCAGCATAGATTTTCGCCACGCGAGACTGCATCTCGATAGCGTCTGGTACGGTGCTGATGCGTTTAGCCAGCTCCTGCAGACGCTTCATCTCAACCTTGTTCGGGTAGCTCTCATCCCACTCGTGGTTGAGGTACGGCGACCAGGTAAAGGAGTGCATGTTCATCGGACGCAGCTCTTTCACTACGCATTCACCCGCATCCAGCGCATCGCGGTAGAGGTTGACCAGTTCGGTCGCATCTTCCAGCGTCGCCACTTTTTCGCTTTCCAGCTTGTCAGCATAGATTTTGCGTGGCGTCGGATGTTTTTTGATTTTCTGATACATCAGCGGCTGGGTTGCACTTGGCTCATCCGCTTCGTTGTGGCCGTGACGGCGGTAGCAGAAGAGGTCAATGAACACATCGCGTTTGAAGGTATTACGGAAGTCCAGCGCCAGACGGGTAACGAAAGCGACAGCTTCCGGATCGTCCGCGTTCACGTGGAAGATCGGCGCCTGAACCATTTTACCGATGTCGGTGCAATATGGTGTAGAGCGGGCATCCAGCGGGTTAGAGGTGGTGAAGCCCACCTGGTTGTTGATCACGATGCGAACGGTACCGCCCACTTCATAACCACGCGCTTTCGACATGTTCAGGGTTTCCTGAACCACGCCCTGCCCGGTTACCGCCGCATCACCGTGAATGGTGATTGGCAGCACTTTGTTGCTGCTTGGCTCGTCCAGACGATCCAGACGCGCACGCACGGAACCGATAACCACCGGGCTGACGATCTCCAGGTGTGACGGGTTAAACGCCAGCGCCAGGTGAACCAGACCGCCTTCGGTTTCGATATCAGACGAGAAGCCCATGTGGTACTTCACGTCGCCGGTGCCGAGGTGCTCTTTATGTTTGCCCGCAAATTCGTCGAACAGGTCCTGCGGTTTTTTACCCAGCACGTTGACCAGGACGTTCAGACGACCACGGTGCGCCATGCCCAGTACCACTTCACGGGTACCGCTCTTGCCTGCATGACGAATCAGCTCTTTCAGCATCGGCACCAGCGCGTCGCCGCCTTCCAGCGAGAAGCGTTTTGCGCCCGGGAATTTCGCGCCCAGATAGCGCTCAAGGCCCTCTGCTGCAGTCAGTTCGCCAAGGAAACGTTTTTTCTCGTCTGCTGAGAAATTCGCATGGCCCGCTACGGATTCGATGCGCTGCTGGATCCAGCGTTTCTCTTCGGTAGAGGTAATGTGCATGTATTCCGCGCCGATGGAGCCGCAGTAGGTTTGCTTGAGCGCATCAATAAGTTCGCCCAGCTTCATCGTGTCTTTGCCGATGGCAAAAGAACCTACGTTAAAGCTTTCCTGGAAATCGGCCTCGGTCAGATCGTGATACGCCGGATCGAGATCGGCCACACGTTCTTGCTGCCACAGTCCCAGCGGATCGAGATTCGCATGCTGGTGACCACGGAAGCGATAAGCGTTGATAAGCTGCAGGACTTTAACCTGCTTCGCATTGGTGTCAGGGTCGGAAATCGCAGAAGAGTAACGTGAGGCATCCTTCGCCAGACGACGGAAATAATCACGTGTTTTGGAATGGAATTGATCCGGTTTGACCCCTGTGCCAGGCAACTGCTGGAACATGGAACGCCAGTTTGCGTCCACTGAGTCAGGATCGGTTAAGAAGTCTTCATAGAGCTGTTCAATCCAGCTCTGGTTCGCACCAGAAAGGAAAGAAGAGTCCAGCCAGGCTTTCATTGCGCCGTTCTGCATCGTGATCCCTTAAGCATTTTTATGCTTACTTTCGCCGTAGAAACTACCACGCACACCACGTGTACGTGCCGGGGTTCACCTGCGAGCTCTTTTCATTTGGCCCGCGAAGGAACCTTTAGAAACTGTCTAAACTTCAGGGCAGTTTTTAAAGGTTTCTGCAATTTTCCCGGTGGCGCTACGCTTACCGGGCCTACTGTTACGTAGGCCGGATAAGCGCAGCGCCATCCGGCGTTTTTACTTACGCACTGCGCTGCAGCAGCATCGACTTAATATGGCCGATGGCGCGCGTCGGGTTCAGTCCCTTCGGACATACACTGACGCAGTTCATGATGCTATGGCAGCGGAATACGCTGAAAGCGTCACTCAGTCCTTCCAGACGACTCTCGGTTTCGGTGTCGCGGCTATCGATCAGGAAGCGATAGGCAGCCAGCAGACCGGCCGGGCCGATAAACTTGTCCGGGTTCCACCAGAACGACGGACAGGACGTTGAACAACATGCGCAGAGAATACACTCGTACAACCCATCGAGTTTTTCACGCTGCTCAGGAGACTGTAAGTGCTCGCGAGCGGGTGGATTTTGCCCATTATTCAATAAGTAAGGCTTAATCTTCTCATATTGTGCATAGAATTGCCCCATGTCTACCACCAAATCACGCACGACCGGCAGGCCTGGCAGAGGACGGATAACAATTTTCTGACCAGGACGCTGCAACGCGGAAATGGGCGTGATGCAGGCCAGGCCATTTTTGCCGTTCATGTTCACGCCATCAGAGCCGCAGACCCCTTCACGGCAGGAGCGACGGAACGACAGTGTCGGATCTTTTTCTTTCAGCTGGATTAACGCATCCAGCAGCATCATGTCGCGACCTTCTTCCGCTTCCAGGGTGTAGTCCTGCATACGCGGAGCATCATCAACATCCGGGTTATAACGATAAACTGAGAATTCGAGTTTCATTATCCTGTCTCCGCATTAGTAAGTACGAATCTTCGGCGGGAACGCCGGACGCAGTTTCGGTTCCATGTTGACGCTACGACGCGTCATGGATTCCGACTCTGGCAGATACAGGGAATGGCACAGCCAGTTTTCGTCATCACGATCCGGGAAGTCGAAGCGGCTATGCGCGCCACGGCTCTCGGTACGGAAGTTTGCCGACATCGCGGTCGCGAATGCGGTTTCCATCAGGTTATCCAGCTCCAGGCATTCAACGCGCTGGGTGTTGAACTCGCTGGAGGTGTCATCCAGACGGGCATTTTTCAGACGCTCGCGGATCGCTTTCAACTGCTCAAGACCTTTGGCCATTGCGTCACCTTCGCGGAATACCGAGAAGTTATGCTGCATGCATTCCTGGAGTGCTTTACGGATTTCCACCGGATCTTCGCCGTTACGGTTGCCGTTCCAGCGGTTGAGGCGCTCAAGAGAGGCATCAATTTCGTCGTCGGTCGCGTCACGCAGCGCGCCCTGCTCGGCAATGGATTCCTGCAGATGCAGACCAACTGCACGGCCGAATACCACCAGGTCCAGCAGCGAGTTGCCGCCGAGACGGTTTGCGCCGTGAACGGATACGCAGGCAATTTCACCTACGGCGAACAGGCCAGGAATAACCACATCTTCACCCTGCTCGTTCACGGTCAACGCCTGACCGGTCACTTTGGTCGGAATACCGCCCATCATGTAGTGGCAGGTTGGGATAACAGGAATTGGCTCTTTCACCGGGTCGACGTGTGCGAAGGTACGAGACAGCTCCAGAATGCCCGGCAGACGGGATTCCAGCACCTCTTTACCCAGATGGTCGAGTTTCAGCTTCGCGTGTGGACCCCATGGGCCATCACAGCCGCGGCCTTCACGGATTTCGATCATGATGGAACGCGCCACCACGTCACGACCCGCCAGGTCTTTCGCATTCGGGGCATAACGCTCCATGAAGCGTTCGCCGTGTTTGTTCAGCAGGTAGCCGCCTTCACCACGGCAGCCTTCTGTTACCAGAACGCCGGCACCGGCGATACCGGTTGGGTGGAACTGCCACATTTCCATATCCTGAACCGGCACGCCTGCGCGGATTGCCATGCCAACACCGTCACCGGTGTTGATGTGGGCGTTGGTGGTGGACTGGTAAATACGGCCTGCACCGCCGGTGGCCAGCACGGTTGCGCGGGCTTTGAAGTAAACGACTTCACCGGTTTCGATACACAGCGCGGTACAACCGACCACTGCGCCATCGGCATTTTTCACCAGATCCAGCGCATACCACTCGGAGAAGATGGTGGTGTGGTTTTTCAGGTTCTGCTGATACAGGGTGTGCAGCAGTGCGTGGCCTGTACGGTCAGCCGCCGCTGCGGTACGTGCCGCCTGCTCGCCGCCGAAGTTTTTCGACTGGCCGCCAAACGGACGCTGATAGATGGTGCCGTTTTCCAGACGGGAGAACGGCAGCCCCATGTGGTCCAGCTCCAGAATCGCTTCCGGGCCGGTCTTACACATATATTCGATGGCATCCTGGTCGCCGATGTAGTCGGAACCTTTTACCGTGTCGTACATGTGCCATTCCCAGTTATCTTCATGGGAGTTACCCAGCGCAACGGTAATACCGCCCTGCGCGGATACTGTGTGGGAACGGGTCGGGAACACTTTAGAGAGCAGCGCACAGGTCTGGCCGCTCTGGGAAATTTGCAGTGCGGCACGCATACCTGCGCCACCGGCACCAATCACAACAGCATCAAATTCTCTGACTGGCAGTTTCATTACACACCCCACACCACAACGAATCCATAAATAACGTAAACCACCAGTGCAACGACAATGGCCAGCTGCAGAGGAAGGCGAATCGCCAGCGGTTTAACGTAATCGGTCAACACCTGCCACATACCAATCCACGCATGAATAAGGATGGAGAACAGCGCCAGCAGGGTGAACACTTTGGTGAAGGCGGATCCGAAGAACCCACTCCAGATTTCCCACGTCAGCGTACCGCTGGTCGCGAAGAAACCAATCATATAGATGATGTAAAGGGTGAGAACGATGGCGGTAGCACGGACAAGAATGAAGTCATGTACGCCGTTGCGTCCTAATGCGGAGGCGTTGCTTACCATACGAGAACTCCTGCGAGAAGTGAAAGCACGACAGTAATCACAAATGAAATGTTAGCGGAGCGTTTCCCGGCTTCGAACGTCTCTTCCAGGTAGCCAAAGTCCATCAGCATATGACGAACACCCACGACGACGTGGTACGCCAGCGCGGTCAGAATGCCCCACATGATGAATTTCACGAAGAAGCTGTTCATGATGGCAGAGGCCTGGAGGAATCCTTCAGGGGAGGAGAGGCTGGTACCCAGTAACCACAGCAGAATGCCGACCGCCACAAACGTAATTACACCTGAAACACGGTGCAGAATGGACGCTATTGCTGTTACGGGGAACCGGATCGTTTTCAGATCCAGATTGACAGGTCTTTGTTTTTTCACATTTCTTATCATGAATAACGCCCACATGCTGTTCTTATTGTTTCCTTCCTCCGGACTGCGATGCGGGTCAAGCAGCGTTCCTTTTCTATAACTGCGCGTCATGCAAAACAATGCTTCCAGATGCTTCAACGACACATTACAACGCTGGGTGGCTCGGGATTGCAGGGTGTTCCGGAGACCTGGCGGCAGTATAGGCCGTTCACAAAATCATTACAATTAACCTACATACAGTTTGTCGGGTTTTCTCTGGAACAGTGATCAGGGTCACGATAACAACATCTTTTTAATTTTTAATCATCTGATTTGACAAATGTTAAACAATATTGTTACAAACGTCATCAGAAAAGGCATATAATGCGCAAAAGTTATGAGGTCTCTCTTTCACCTGACAAATAGTTATGTAACAGTGTGATGGTATTGACCGAAGTTATCAGGACAGTTATTAGTGATATACAGGTTTGAATAATTCGGACTGCAAAAACGCTGATTTGCTGTTGTTTCACTGATATTTCATTCGTTTACCTGCAAGGCGCCATAGCTCTGTACCCTGGTTTGTCCTCGTGAGCTGAGCGGTAAGCCAAATAACAATCTGGTAACGGTGATTAACAGCTGAAAGCAAATCCGGTAAAGCGCAGTCTTAAGCATAAGGCGCTAAGGAGACCGTAAATGGCTGATACAAAGGCAAAACTCACCCTCAACGGTGGTGATGCTATTGAACTGGATGTGCTAAAAGGCACGCTCGGTCAGGATGTTATTGATATCCGTACGCTGGGTTCCAAAGGAGTATTTACCTTTGACCCTGGATTTACCTCTACCGCATCTTGCGAATCCAAAATCACCTACATTGACGGTGACGAAGGTATCCTGCTCCATCGCGGCTTCCCCATCGATCAGTTAGCCACCGAATCCAACTATCTGGAAGTGTGCTACATCCTGCTGAACGGCGAAAAGCCAACGCAGGCGCAGTACGATGAATTCAAAACCACCGTCACCCGTCACACCATGATCCATGAGCAGATTACACGTCTGTTCCATGCGTTCCGTCGTGACTCTCACCCGATGGCGGTGATGTGCGGGATTACCGGTGCGCTGGCGGCGTTCTACCACGACTCCCTTGACGTGAATAACCCGCGTCACCGTGATATCGCGGCGTTCCGTCTGCTGTCCAAAATGCCTACTATGGCGGCGATGTGTTACAAATACTCCATCGGCCAGCCGTTTGTGTATCCACGTAACGACCTCTCCTACGCCGGTAACTTCCTGCGCATGATGTTCTCCACGCCGTGCGAAGAGTACGAAGTGAACCCGGTGCTGGAACGCGCAATGGACCGTATCCTGATCCTGCACGCTGACCACGAACAGAACGCTTCCACCTCTACCGTCCGTACCGCGGGCTCTTCAGGCGCGAACCCGTTCGCCTGTATCGCTGCGGGCATCGCCTCCCTGTGGGGACCGGCGCACGGCGGTGCGAACGAAGCGGCACTGAAGATGCTGGAAGAGATCAGCACCGTTGAGCACATTCCTGAATTCGTGCGTCGCGCGAAAGACAAGAATGACTCCTTCCGCCTGATGGGCTTCGGTCACCGTGTTTACAAAAACTATGACCCACGCGCCACCGTGATGCGTGAAACCTGCCACGAAGTGCTGAAAGAACTGGGTACCAAAGATGATCTGCTGGAAGTGGCGATGGAGCTGGAACACATCGCGCTGAATGACCCGTACTTCATCGAGAAGAAACTCTACCCGAACGTCGACTTCTACTCCGGTATCATTCTGAAAGCGATGGGTATTCCGTCTTCCATGTTCACCGTAATCTTCGCCATGGCCCGTACCGTAGGCTGGATTGCGCACTGGAACGAAATGCACAGCGAAGGCATGAAAATCGCCCGTCCTCGTCAGCTGTATACCGGCTACGAGCAGCGTGATTTTAAGTCTGATATTAAGCGCTAAAAACAAGCCCGGTGGCGCTCACGCTTACCGGGCCTACAAGTGCGAAATGTAGGCCGGGTAAGGCGTAGCCGCCACCCGGCTTTTTTACATCTGGCACCCGGGACACCAGTAAAACGGTCTTGAGGAAAGCATTGTCCTCTCTATAATCCCGCCACATCGCTCGCACTTTTTCCCCGCCCGATGAAACACCTTAAACCGGAACAGCGCCCCGTGATGCCTGTTCTCATCTACCACGCCGCGCGTCGTGTAGGATAAACGCGGAATGTCCAGCAGCGCATGGGACAGCGCTTCCAGCTGTTCATCGCTGAGCTGCGAAGCTTTATGCTGCGGCGCCAGCCCGGCTTCCCAAAGGATTTCCACCCGCAGGTAGTTGCCGAGCCCGGCCAGAAAGGCCTGGTCGAGAAACAGACCGGAAAACTGCCGATTGCGAAATTTGGGTGACAGCAAACGGGCTTTCACATCGCCCGCCGTCAGGCGCATATCCAGCACATCCGGCCCAACGCGCAGCAAGAACGGATGAACGAGCAACTGCTCAGGCGTTAACATTTCGATATCCGACGCGCTGTAAAGCAGGATGGCTTTATCCGCCGTTTGCAGCCTGACCCGCAGCACACGGGTGGTTTGCGGCTGTTCACCCGCGTTAACCACGCGCCAGACGCCGTAAAGCTGGTTATGGCTATATAACGTCAGGTTATGGGAAAAGTGCGTGAGTAAGGCTTTCCCGCGCGTTTCAATATGGGTCACCGTCTGCCCCAGCAGCTGTGATTCAAACGGTTTGAGTTGCGGAAAGGCAAACCAGACATCCGTCAGCGGTTTGCCCTTTATCGCCGCTTCCAGGCTATCCGCCGCGCGGCGGATCTCCGGACCTTCTGGCATGTTATTGTCCTTAAATGATTATTCTGCGCTGACAAGAATACCCTCATCAGAGAACGCTGCCCGCAGGCGCCGCGCAAACTGGAGCGCATGCTCGCCGTCGCCATGTAAGCATACCGTATCGGCCTGAACGTTTGCCGATGTACCATCCACAGCGGTGACACGCCCGGCGCGCACCATCTCCAGCGTCTGCGCCAGCGCTTTACCTTCGTCGGTAATGAGCGCCCCGGCCTGCGTTCGCGGCACCAGGCTGCCATCAGGCTGATATCCCCGGTCGGCAAACACTTCCTGGCGGGTGGTTAACCCCAGGCGCTGCCCGGCGCGGATCAGCTCGCTGCCCGCCAGGCCCACCAGAATCAGCTGAGAGTCACAATCCCGCACCGCGCGGGCAATGGCGTCCGCCAGAGCAGGATCTTTCGCCGCCTGATTGTAAAGCATGCCGTGCGGCTTCACGTGGCGCAGTACGCCCTTCTCAGCGCGCACTATCGCCTCCAGCGCGCCAATCTGGTAAAGCATCTGAGCGTAGACCGTCTCCGGCGGCAGGTCCATCGCCGTACGGCCAAAGTTCTCCCGGTCGGGAAAGCTCGGGTGAGCGCCTATCGCCACGCCGTTTTTAATGGCATTGCGCACGCTCTCCAGCATGGTTTGCGCATCACCCGCGTGAAAGCCGCAGGCGATATTAACCGAAGAGACCAGCGTCATCAGCTCTGCGTCGGCGCGGCTCCCCTCCCCCAGATCGGCATTTAAATCAATCTTTACCATCAAGCCTCCACGCCAGCTGTTCGAGATAACGCTGCTGATCCTGCCGCGCTTTCAGCGCCTCCTCCAGCGAACATTGCACGAAATGGATCGGCTGACCGAGGGGAATTTGCGCCAGATGGTAGCGATCCGCGTCAATAATGCAGGCAATGCGCGGATAACCGCCCGTCGTCTGCGCATCGTTCATCAGCACAATGGGTTGACCATTGCCCGGAACCTGAATGACGCCAGGCAATAAGCCGTGGGAGAGCAACTCCCGGTCGGTTGTGCGGGTCAGCGGCTGCCCCTGCAGGCGGTAGCCCATGCGGTTACTCTGCGGGCTAATCTTCCACGGCGAACGCCAGAAAGACTCTTTAGAAGCGTCATCGAACTCCTGATATTCCGGCCCCGGTAAGGCGCGGATCACGTTCCCCCACAGCAACTGTTTTACGCCCTGCGTCGTCGAGAAATCGCGTGTTGACGGCTTAATCGCCAGACGATCGCCATCGCGCAGCGAACGTCCCTCATGCCCGCCTATGCCCGCTTTCTGATCGGTACTGGCTGACCCCAGCACCTCCGGCACGTCAATGCCCCCCGCTACCGCAAGGTAACTGCGCACGCCGTGCAGAGGCCGTTTCAGCATCAGACGTTGCCCGGCTTTCGCCCGCAACCGCCAGCCGGTCCACACCGCTTTGCCGTCCAGCGTGGCGTCACAACCTGCGCCGGTCAACGCAAACCAGGTTTCCTGACCGAACTCAATCACGCACTGACCCAGCGTAATTTCTAACGCCGCCGTGCTGCCTGCGTTACCCACCAGCAGGTTGGCAATCTCCAGCGAAGGACGATCAAGCGCACCGCAGTAGCTCACGCCAGACTGGCGCAGGCCAAAGCGGCCGGCATCCTGTACCGAGGTATAAAGCCCTGCGCGAAGTAACGTTAGCATACCCCCTCCTTCTGCGGGATAAAGCGAAGGGTATCGCCAGGACGAAGGAGAATGGGTGCCTCCTGCCCCGGTTCAAATAATGGCATGGCGGTGTGCCCAATAAGCTGCCAGCCGCCCGGTGAGGTGAGCGGATAAATTCCGGTTTGTTCGCCGCCAATTGCCACCGTTCCCGCGGGAACGCTCAGGCGTGGCTCGGCCCGGCGCGGCGTATGCAGCTGGGGGGATAATCCGCCAAGATACGGGAAGCCGGGTTGAAACCCGAGAAACCAGACCACGTAATCCACCGAACTGTGCAGTTCAACAACCTGCTTCTCCGTTAATCCGCAGTGATCCGCCACCACGCCAAGATCCGGCCCACCCGTGCCGCCATAGACGACCGGGATTTCAATCATTCTCGATTCCGGCTCCAGCGCTTCGCTCTCTTCCCACCAGCGCTGAAGACGTTCAATAGCATCCAGCGCCTTTGTCTGCGGGTTGCGCAGCACGACGGTAATGTTATTCATACCAGGAATGGTTTCTACCACTTCCGGGATGTCAACCAGACGCTGTGTCAGCCGCCAGATACGCTTTTGCGTGGCAAGCGTGACCGGCGGTTCAAGTTCCAGTACAACTGCGCTTTCACCCAGAAGATAACAACGCGCTCTCTGCACTCGGGCACCTCTCATCAGGCGGGATTAGGGATATCAATAAAGGTCACATCCAGATCGGTATTTTCCGTCAGCCATTCGCTGAGGGCGCGGATACCGCCACGCTCGGTAGCATGGTGGCCTGCCGCGTAAAAATGCAGCCCCTGTTCACGGGCTGAGTGAACCGTCTGCTCAGAGACTTCACCGGTAATAAACGCATCAACACCAAAACGCGCGGCGCTGTCGATAAAGCCCTGACCGCCGCCGGTACACCAGGCAACGCGCTTAACGGTATCCGGCCCCGTGTCGCCACACCACAGCGGACGACGCCCGAGACGTGCTTCGATCCACGAGGCCAGCTCCAGACCCGGAACCGGCATCGACAGCTCTCCCCACGGGACCAGTGGCTCGATTTCGCCCATCACAGTGATCCCCAACAGCTGCGCCAGCTGGACGTTATTCCCCAGCTCCGGGTGTGCATCCAGCGGCAGGTGGTAGCCGTACAGGTTGATGTCATTGGCCAACAGCGTTTTCAGGCGGTTGCGCTTCATACCGCGAATAATCGGTGATTCGTTTTTCCAGAAATAACCGTGGTGAACAATGATCGCATCGGCCTCCTGACGCACCGCTTCATCCAGCAATGCCTGGCTTGCCGTCACACCGGTGATGATTTTTTGCACTGTCTCTCGGCCTTCCACCTGCAGCCCATTCGGGCCGTAATCGCTGAAGGCGGCGGTATTGAGTTTTTCGTTAATCAGGCTTTCCAGTTCGCTGTTTTTCATCATCACTCTCTTAAGCTTTACGGGCGGCTTCATAGGCCGCCAGCGTGGCGACGCGCGCCTGTTTATGGTCAACAATCGGGCGGGGATAATCGAGCTTTACGCCCTGTTTATCCGCCCATGCCCACGGGTCGTGGATCGCTTTCGCAGGAACATGCCTGAGCGCGGGCAACCAGCGACGAATAAAGTCGCCGTTAGCATCAAATTTTTGTCCCTGAGTGGTCGGATTGAAAATCCGGAAATAGGGAGCCGCATCGGTACCGGTAGAGGCCGCCCACTGCCATCCGCCATTATTCGCTGCCAGATCGCCATCGATCAGCTGAGAAATAAAATAACGCTCCCCGACACGCCAGTCGATAAGCAGATCTTTCACCAGGAAGCTGGCGGTAATCATTCGCAGACGGTTGTGCATCCACCCGGTTTCATTCAACTGGCGCATCGCGGCATCAACAATCGGATAGCCCGTCTCCCCCTTTTTCCAGGCCAGTAAACGCGCCTCGTCGTGCTGCCATTTTACGTTATCGGTCCAGGGAATGAACGGGCGATGCTTGCAGAGATCGGGATGATAAGTCATCAGATGGCGATAGAACTCACGCCAGATCAGTTCGTTCAGCCACACCGACCCCGTCCCGCCGTCCAGCGCCTGCGGCTGCTCGGCCAGGAGACGATGCAGACACTGGCGAGGAGAGAGCACGCCCAATGCCAGGCAGGCCGATAATCGGCTTGTCCCTTCAACCGCCGGGAAATCCCTGCGCGCGTCGTACTCTCCCGCGCCCTGCTTGCAAAACTGGCGCAGCTTCGCAATCGCTGATTTCTCACTGGCAGGGAACAGAAGATCGTCGAACGACTGTTGGGGATAGTTAAACGTTAATTCAGGCAGATCGGTTATGGCATCACCCCGAACAGCGGGCGCGGCCACGCACTCAGGCAGCGCCTCTTTCAGGCGTTTAACAAACGCATTTTTAAACGGCGTAAACACTTTGTACATTTCGTGACTGCCGGTCATGACGCTGCCCGGCGCCAGCATGACGCTGTCATCAAATCCTTCACAAACTACCCCGTCCAGCATGTTTTCCAGCTGGCGATCCCGCCGCTGTTCGTTCAGCTCGTACTGATAGTTATAAAAAAGGTGTGTGACGCCGTTTTGCTGACAGATCGCCTGCAGCATCTGAAGCTGCGCGGCAAAATCACTGACCTCTTTGTAGATCAGCGGAATACCTTTTTCAGCAAGCGAGTGTTGCAGAACGTTCAGATGTGATTTGAGGTAAGCCGCCTGGCGCGGTGCCATATCATGCTGCTGCCACTGTTCGGGCGTAGCGATGAACAGTGCCAGCACGCTGGCATCCTCAGAACGACAGGCTGCCGCGAGAGCGATGTTGTCATGTACGCGCAGATCTGCGCGAAACCAAACCAGATGGGTGGGCATAAAACTCCAGGCAAATATCCATTATGTCCGTAAGGGCACGCCACCAAAGGAAAAAGTGGCGAGCTTTTACTGTACTTTGCCATGAAGTGTAGACGGGATGAAATAAAAAAGACCGCCGGGGGGTGGTAATGCCAGTCAGTTAAGTAACTGACTGGCATTACCCATTGCTATCGGCGGTTTCTATATTGCTATGTGTAGTCTTTCTTTTTTAGTAGAAGTCGCAGGTCGCTTTCTCGGCCTGATCCATCCACACCGGCTTCTCGCTGGTTTTCGCCCAGACGCGGTGCAGATAGCTGTAAAAACGAGCGCGATCTTTCCAGAACAGCATCACCGGCAGGGCCAGCACGCCAGCCACTACGGCGAAAGTACGACGCATGAACACAATATGAGCTGGATACGCTTTATACAGATCCATATTTTCTCCCCTATAGTTGGCCGGAAACGTCATCCGGAAAATTCAAAATCTGTGACCTGGATAAAATAATATCGCTTTGCGTGTAATTTTACTACTCATCCGACCACTTATTTTCATTCATTTAGTGAATATTTACACTCGCGCCGTAATTTAGTTACAAAAAAGTTAACAATTTACTTACCAATAGTTAAATTGTGGGCTTTGCCATTTTTATACTTTTTTTACACCCTCTCTCCTCATTTTTGCGAAATCTTTGCGCCATAAATCCTACCGTTAACCCAACAACAAAAGTCACCCGGAGGTGGATTGTGAGTGCAGGTCTTATTGCCGGCATCGTGCTGGTGTTCCTGTTATTGGGTTATCTGGTTTATGCCCTGATTAATGCGGAGGCATTCTGATGGCTGCTCAGGCGTTTTTGCTTATTGCCAGCTTCTTACTGGCGTTGTTCGTTCTGGCAAGGCCACTGGGAATGGGGCTGGCAAGGCTTATCAACAACGTCCCCCTGCCTGGTACGGGAAGCGTTGAAAAAGGGATCTGGCGTGTACTGGGAATAGACGATCGCGAGATGAGCTGGCGTGAATATCTGTTTGCCATTCTGCTGCTGAATATTGTTGGGCTGATTGCACTTTTTACCCTGCTGATGCTGCAGGGGAGTCTGCCGCTGAATCCGCAACAATTACCGGGTCTGTCCTGGCATCTTGCGCTGAATACGGCAGTCAGCTTTGTCACCAACACCAACTGGCAGTCCTATGCGGGTGAAACCACGCTCAGCTATTTCAGCCAGATGGTTGGGTTAACCGTTCAGAACTTCCTCTCAGCCGCCAGCGGTATCGCTGTGATCTTCGCGCTGACGCGCGCGTTTGCTCGTCAGAAAATCAGTACCCTGGGTAACGCATGGGTGGATCTGACGCGCATCACGCTGTGGATATTGCTGCCAATTGCGCTGCTGATCGCGCTGTTCTTTATTCAGCAAGGTAGCCTGCAAAACCTGCTGCCATACACCCCTTATACCTCGCTGGAAGGGGCAAAACAGCTCCTGCCGATGGGGCCCGTGGCGTCGCAGGAAGCCATAAAGATGCTCGGCACCAACGGCGGCGGCTTCTTCAACGCCAACTCATCGCATCCGTTTGAAAACCCGACTGCCCTGACCAATTTTGTGCAGATGCTGGCGATTTTCCTGATCCCCACCGCACTCTGCTTTGCCTTTGGTGATGTCGTCAACGATCGCCGTCAGGGGCGCACCCTGCTCTGGACCATGTCGTTAATCTTCGTGGTCTGCGTTGCGCTGGTGATGTGGGCTGAATGGAACGGCAATAGCCATTTCATGCAGCTTGGGGCTAACAGCAATATCAATATGGAAGGTAAAGAGAGCCGCTTTGGCATTCTCGCCAGCAGCCTCTATGCGGTGGTCACCACGGCGGCCTCGTGCGGGGCGGTGAATGCCATGCATGACTCCTTCACCGCACTGGGCGGAATGATCCCAATGTGGCTGATGCAGATTGGCGAGGTGGTATTTGGCGGCGTGGGTTCAGGTCTTTACGGCATGCTGTTGTTCGTGATGCTGGCGGTGTTTATTGCCGGTCTGATGATTGGTCGTACCCCGGAATACCTCGGTAAAAAAATCGACGTTCGCGAGATGAAATTAACCGCGCTGGCGATTCTGGTAACCCCTGCCCTCGTACTGCTCGGCTCCGCACTAGCGCTGATGACCGAGGCCGGACGCAGCGGCATCTTTAACCCGGGTATTCACGGCTTTAGCGAAGTGCTGTATGCCGTCTCCTCTGCCGCCAACAACAACGGAAGTGCCTTTGCAGGCTTAAGTGCCAACTCACCGTTCTGGAACTGTCTGCTGGCGTTCTGCATGTTCGTGGGTCGTTTCGGGATCATTGTGCCGGTCATGGCGATTGCCGGATCGCTGGTGAATAAAAAAATTCAACCGACCACCACCGGAACATTACCGACCCACGGCGCGCTGTTTATCGGCCTGCTCACAGGCACCGTGTTACTGGTTGGTGCCCTGACCTTTATCCCCGCCCTCGCGTTAGGCCCGGTCGCGGAATACCTCTCTTTACGCTGATTTTGCGGAGAATTTGTCATGAGTCGTAAACAACTGGCCCTGTTCGAACCGTCATTAGTTCGTCAGGCGCTCATGGATGCGGTGAAAAAACTGAGCCCGCGCGTGCAGTGGCACAACCCGGTGATGTTTATTGTCTGGGCGGGAAGCGTCCTGACCACCGCACTGGCGATTGCCATGGGAACGGGCCACATGCCGGGAAATGCGATGTTTACCGGCGCCATTAGCCTGTGGCTGTGGTTTACCGTGCTGTTTGCCAACTTTGCGGAAGCGCTGGCGGAAGGCCGGAGTAAAGCCCAGGCCAACAGCCTGAAAGGGGTAAAAAAGACCGCCTTCGCACGCAAGTTACGTGAACCAAAATACGGTGCGCAGATGGACCACGTTCCGGCGGATGAACTGCGTAAAGGCGATGTGGTGCTGGTCGAAGCTGGCGATATTATCCCGTGCGACGGGGAAGTGATTGAAGGTGGCGCGTCGGTGGACGAAAGCGCCATCACCGGGGAATCCGCCCCGGTTATCCGTGAATCCGGCGGCGATTTCGCCTCCGTAACGGGGGGGACGCGCATACTCTCCGACTGGCTGGTGATCCAGTGTAGCGTTAACCCAGGTGAAACCTTCCTTGACCGGATGATCGCCATGGTGGAAGGCGCCCAGCGTCGTAAAACCCCCAACGAGATTGCCCTGACCATCCTGCTGGTCGCGTTGACCCTCGTCTTCCTGCTGGCAACCGCGACCCTGTGGCCGTTCTCCGCCTACGGCGGTACGGCGGTCACCATCACGGTGCTGGTGGCGCTGCTGGTCTGTCTGATCCCCACCACTATCGGCGGCCTGCTGTCGGCCATCGGCGTGGCCGGTATGAGCCGTATGCTCGGTGCCAACGTCATCGCCACCAGCGGACGTGCCGTTGAAGCGGCGGGCGATGTAGACGTTCTGCTGCTTGATAAAACCGGGACCATCACCCTCGGTAACCGTCAGGCATCAGACTTCTTACCCGCACCTGGCGTGGATGAAAAAACGCTGGCAGATGCCGCACAGCTCTCATCGCTTGCCGACGAAACTCCGGAAGGTCGCAGCATTGTGATTCTTGCCAAACAGCGCTTTAACCTGCGCCAGCGCGACGTTCAGAGCCTGCATGCCACTTTCGTGCCCTTCACGGCACAGACCCGGATGAGCGGCATTAATATTCAGGACCGGATGATCCGTAAAGGCTCGGTTGACGCCATCCGTCGCCACATTGAGGCTAATAACGGTCACTTCCCATCCGAAGTGGATAGCCTGGTGGAAAGCGTGGCCCGTCAGGGGGCAACGCCGCTGGTGGTGGCTGAAGGCGCAAATGTGCTGGGGGTGATTGCCCTGAAGGATATCGTCAAAGGCGGCATCAAAGAACGCTTTGCCCAGCTGCGTAAAATGGGGATCAAAACGGTGATGATCACCGGGGATAACCGCCTGACCGCCGCGGCGATTGCTGCCGAAGCGGGCGTGGATGATTTTCTTTCCGAAGCCACACCGGAAGCCAAACTGGCCTTGATTCGTCAGTATCAGGCGGAAGGGCGTCTGGTCGCGATGACCGGTGACGGGACCAACGATGCCCCTGCCCTGGCGCAGGCCGACGTGGCGGTGGCAATGAACTCCGGTACCCAGGCGGCAAAAGAGGCGGGCAACATGGTCGATCTCGACTCTAACCCAACCAAGCTGATTGAAGTCGTGCACATTGGTAAGCAGATGCTGATGACGCGCGGCTCGCTGACCACGTTCAGCATCGCTAACGATGTGGCGAAATATTTCGCCATCATTCCGGCCGCGTTTGCTGCGACCTATCCGCAATTAAACGCCCTGAACGTAATGCACCTGCACTCCCCGGCATCGGCCATTCTGAGCGCGGTAATCTTTAACGCCCTGATTATTGTCTTCCTGATCCCGCTGGCGCTAAAAGGCGTGAGCTACAAGCCGCTCACGGCGGCCGCCATGCTGCGCCGCAACCTGTGGATTTACGGCCTGGGTGGGCTGGTGGTGCCCTTCATCGGTATCAAGGCTATCGATCTGCTGTTGACCCTGTTCGGGCTGGTTTAAAAGGTGAATCAAATGACGATGTTACGCCCCGCTATACTTCTGTTTATTCTGCTGGCGCTGATTACCGGGGGGCTCTACCCGCTGGTCACCACCGCCCTGGGCCAGTGGTGGTTTAAGGATCAGGCTAACGGCTCGCTGATTATGCAAAACGGTGAAAACCGCGGTTCGCGCCTGATTGGCCAGAGTTTTACGGATGCCCGCTACTTCCAGGGACGCCCTTCCGCCACTGCCGAAAGCCCGTATAATCCGATGGCATCCGGCGGCAGTAACCTGGCGGGCAGCAACCCGGCGCTGGACAAAGCCGTCGCCGAGCGCGTGGCCGCCCTGCGCGCCGCCAATCCACAGGCCAGCCGCGAGGTTCCCGTGGAGCTGGTCACCGCCTCAGCCAGCGGGCTGGACTATAGCTTGACGCCAGCAGCGGTGGCGTGGCAGATCCCGCGCGTTGCCGCCGCCCGTCAATTGAGTGTTGAACAGGTGAGCAAGCTGGTGGCAGAACACACACAAAAGCCGCTGGTCAGCTATATCGGCATGCCGGTAGTGAATATTGTTGAGCTGAATCTGGCGCTGGACGCGCTAAGGAAAAACTAAATGACCGACGAGCCCATGCGCCCGGATCCGGACAGGCTGCTTGAACAGACGGCTGAAGCCCATCGCGGCAAACTGAAAATTTTCTTTGGCGCCTGCGCGGGTGTCGGGAAAACCTTCGCCATGCTGACGGAAGCCCAGCGGCTTCGGGCGCAGGGGCTCGATATACTCATCGGCGTGGTTGAAACCCACGGACGTAAAGAGACGGCATCGCTGCTGAAGGGGCTTGCCACCCAGCCGCCCCGCCGCATCAGCCATCGGGGTCGTTTAGTCACTGAGTTTGATATTGATGCCGCCCTCGCCCGCCGTCCAGCGCTTATCCTGATGGACGAACTGGCGCACAGCAATGCGCCAGGCTCGCGTCACCCCAAGCGCTGGCAGGATGTGGAAGAATTACTTGAAGCTGGCATTGATGTTTTCACGACGGTTAACGTGCAGCATCTGGAAAGCCTGAACGACGTGGTCAGCGGCGTGACCGGCATTCAGGTGCGCGAGACGGTGCCCGACCCTTTCTTCGATTCCGCTGACGAGGTGGTGCTGGTCGACCTGCCGCCGGATGATTTGCGCCAGCGCCTGCACGAAGGCAAAGTCTATATTGCCGGACAGGCCGAGCGTGCCATCGAACATTTCTTCCGCAAAGGCAACCTGATTGCCCTGCGCGAACTGGCTCTGCGCCGTACTGCCGATCGCGTTGACGATCAGATGCGTGCCTGGCGCGATTTGCAGGGCCAGGAACGCGTCTGGCATACGCGGGATGCCATCCTGCTGTGCGTGGGGCACGGCAGCGGTAACGAAAAACTTGTCCGCACCGCCGCGCGTCTGGCCGCCAAATTTGGCAGCGTCTGGCATGCGGTGTATGTCGAAACGCCGCAGCTTCATGCCCTGCCCGAAAACCAGCGCCGCGCGATTCTGAGTTCGCTGCGCCTGGCGCAGGAGCTGGGTGCCGAAACCGCCACCCTTTCCGATCCTCAGGAAGATAAAGCCATTCTGCGCTACGCCCGGGAGCATAACCTGGGGAAAATCGTCATTGGCCGTCGCCAGCATCGTCGCTGGTTCAGCCGTGAATCCTTTGCCGACAAACTGGCCCGCCGCGCGCCGGATCTGGACCTGGTGATCGTGGCGCTGGATGATAAACCCACGCCCCTTCCCAGCCGCGCCCCGGACAGCCGTACTTTCAGTGATAAATGGCGCATTCAGTTGCGCGGATGCCTGGTGGCCGTCGTGCTCTGCGCCCTGATCACGATTATTGCCAGCAAATGGCTGATTGCCTTCGACGCGGCCAACCTGGTTATGATCTACCTCCTTGGCGTGGTGGTGGTGGCGCTCTTTTACGGACGCTGGCCGTCGGTGCTGGCAACGGTGATTAACGTCATCAGCTTTGATCTGTTCTTTATTGCCCCTCGCGGGACGCTCGCCGTGTCGGACGTACAGTACATCCTGACCTTTGCCGTGATGCTCACCGTCGGGCTGGTGATCGGCAATCTGACGGCGGGCGTGCGCTACCAGGCGCGCATCGCCCGCTACCGCGAACAGCGCACGCGGCATCTGTATGAAATGTCGAAATCGCTGGCGGTGGGACGCACGCCGCTGGATATCGTGCAGACCAGCGAGCAGTTTATTCGCTCGACGTTTCATGCCAGCAACCTGATTTTACTCCCGGACGAACACGGTAAGCTGCGTCCGCTAACCTCGGCCTCCGGCATGACGCCCTGGGACGAAGCCATCGCGCGCTGGAGCTTTGATAAAGGGTTACCTGCGGGCGCAGGGACCGACACCCTGCCCGGCGTGCCCTATCAAATTCTGCCGCTGCGCAGCGCCGATAAAAATCAGGGGCTGGTGATTGTCGAGCCCTCCAACCTGCGCCAGCTGATGATCCCCGAGCAGCAGCGGCTGCTGGAGACCTTTACGCTGCTGGTTGCCAGCGCCCTGGAGCGGCTGGCCCTCACCGCCAGCGAAGAGCAGGCCCGGCTGGCGAGCGAGCGGGAAAGCATTCGTAACTCGCTGCTGGCGGCGCTGTCGCACGACCTGCGGACACCGCTGACCGTTCTGTTTGGTCAGTCAGAAATCCTGACGCTGGACCTGGCCGCGGAAGGGTCTAAACACGCCCTTCAGGCCAGCGAAATCCGCCAGCACGTGCTGAATACCACCCGTCTGGTGAATAACCTGCTCGATATGGCGCGCATTCAGTCGGGCGGGTTTAACCTCAAAAAAGAGTGGCTCACGCTGGAAGAAGTGGTAGGCAGCGCGCTGAAAATGCTGGAGCCCGGCCTCGGTGGGCGGCATATCGCGCTGAACATGCCTGAACCCCTGACCTTAATTCACGTCGATGGCCCCTTGTTTGAACGGGTGCTGATCAATCTGCTGGAAAATGCCGGTAAATATGCCGGCTCAAGTGCCAGGATTGGCGTGGATGCAATGGTAGAGGATGGCACGCTTCACCTTGACGTCTGGGATACCGGACCGGGCATTCCTGCCGGGCAGGAGCTGGCTATTTTCGAAAAATTCGCGCGCGGGAACAAGGAGTCGGCCATTCCGGGCGTTGGGCTCGGGCTGGCGATTTGTCAGGCGATCGTTGACGTCCATGGCGGAACCATTTCCGCAGAGAATCGTCCGGAAGGCGGCGCGCGTTTTTGTGTTACACTTCCTCTGGAAACCCCGCCAGAACTGAATGAATTACCCGAGGATTTGTGATTAACGTTCTGATTGTCGAAGATGAGATCGCCATTAGCCGTTTTCTGCGCGCTGCGCTGGAAGGAGACGGTCTGCGCGTTCACGATGCGGGTACGCTTCAACGGGGTTTAATTGAAGCCGCCACCCGCAAGCCGGACCTGGTGATCCTCGATCTTGGGCTGCCGGATGGCGACGGCATCGATTTTATTCGTGAGGTTCGTCAGTGGAGCCAGATGCCGATTCTCGTGCTCTCTGCCCGTACTGAAGAGACGGATAAAATCGCCGCGCTGGATGCCGGCGCCGATGACTATCTGATTAAACCCTTTGGCATTGGCGAATTGCAGGCTCGCCTGCGTGTGGCGCTGCGTCGTCATAGCGCCACCACGCCTGCCGACCCAACCTACACGTTTGGTGATATTCGGGTTGACCTCGCCGCACGGCGCATTGTGCGCGGTGAAGAGGAAATCCATCTTACCCCCATCGAATTCCGCCTGCTCGCCGTGCTGCTTAATAACCACGGCAAGGTTCTCACACAGCGCCAACTGTTGAGTCAGGTGTGGGGACCCAACGCGGTGGAACATAGTCACTATTTGCGCATATATATGGGTCACCTTCGTCAGAAACTGGAAGTCGACCCCGCTCGCCCTCGCCATTTATTAACTGAAACCGGTATCGGTTATCGGTTTATGCTTTGAATAACTATTCATATTATTTTCTAAATAATCAAAAACCCTCCCGATAAATATTAAAAAAATAATCAATACATTATTCCATGGATTATTTTTGCTCGTTTAAAACATTAACAAAACCAATCATTAACACTTCAACAACAAATCAGCATTTTGATCTGAGTTATTCATCAAAAACGACTAATTATTTCTGAAATGATCGGTTAAGGGTGATCTGATTCACAGTTAATCCCTTTTTCCTGGATAAAATGACCATGCTTTCAATTACTGAAAGGAAAATGAAACATGGAAAACAACAATCGCTTAATGCCCCATATAAGGCGGACAACACATATCATGATGTTTGCCCACCGAAACTGCTTTGACTTTCACCTCTTTAATGCCCGGTAGTCCTTCGACTTCTGGCGCACTCGCTTACAGGTTATCCTGAAACACCTTATTTTACAGGCCATTGCCTGTGAAGTCGTGCGCTCATTCCACTTAATTCAGACTCATCTGCAACCGGGCGGACTGAATTTCAATCATCAAAAAGCAATTTACTGATTTTAATCAGCGGCCACACCTTGCTTTTTTTCCGGAAAATTATCGATTTCTTTCTGACAAGAAATCGAAGGACGCTTATTACCTAAAATAAAGAGAGAAAGATGAAAAGTTTAAAAATCGCGGCCAGCCGTGCATGTCCGGACTGCTTTACCACCCAGCGTGAGCTTGTGGATGTCCGCGCTTCTGATTATATCGACGTCGCGGCCATTGTTTTGGCCGTTAGCGATATTTCCAGCGGCATACTGGAAGAAATAGAAGCCACCGGATTTGGCATTCCCGTCTTTGTCGCAACGCATAAAGAAGAGATCATTCCGGCAGATTATTTATCGCGCATTCACGGCGTATTTGAGCATTCAGACACCAGCAACGATTTTTATGGCCGCCAGCTGGAAGCGGCGGCCCAGAAGTACGAAACCCAGCTGCGACCGCCGTTTTTCCGTGCCCTTGTAGACTACGTGAAACAGGGTAACAGCGCATTTGACTGCCCGGGGCATCAGGGGGGGCAATTCTTCCGCCGTCATCCTGCGGGCAATCAGTTTGTCGATTTCTTTGGTGAAACGCTTTTCCGTTCCGACCTGTGTAACGCCGACGTGGCAATGGGCGATCTGCTGATCCACGAAGGCGCGCCGTGCATTGCGCAGCAACATGCCGCAAAGGTCTTTAATGCCGATAAGACCTACTTTGTGCTGAATGGGACCTCCTCATCCAACAAAGTGGTCCTTAACGCCCTGCTCACCCCTGGCGACCTGGTGCTGTTTGACCGTAATAACCACAAATCGAACCATCACGGCGCTCTTCTTCAGGCTGGCGCGACACCGGTCTATCTGGAAACCGCGCGCAACCCGTACGGCTTTATTGGTGGTATTGACGCGCACTGCTTTGAGGAAAGCTACCTGCGCGAGTTGGTAGCCGAGGTGGCGCCAGGTCGTGCACGCGATGCACGCCCGTTCCGTCTGGCGGTGATCCAGCTGGGTACCTACGATGGCACCATCTATAACGCCCGTCAGGTGGTGGATAAGATTGGGCATCTGTGTGATTACATCCTGTTCGACTCGGCCTGGGTAGGTTACGAGCAGTTTATCCCGATGATGGCAGATTGCTCGCCGCTGCTGCTGGAGCTGAACGAAAACGACCCGGGAATTCTGGTCACCCAGTCGGTACATAAACAGCAGGCAGGCTTCTCGCAAACCTCACAGATCCACAAAAAGGACAGCCATATCAAAGGCCAGCAGCGCTATGTACCCCACAAGCGGCTGAATAATGCTTTTATGATGCACGCCTCAACCAGCCCGTTCTACCCTCTGTTTGCTGCGCTGGATATTAACGCCCGTATGCATGAAGGTCAGAGCGGTCGCAACATGTGGATGGACTGCGTGGTTAACGGTATTGAAGCGCGCAAACTGATCCTGGAGAACTGCCAGTACCTTCGTCCGTTTGTGCCGGAGACGGTGGATGGCCGTCCGTGGGAAAGCTTCGACACAGCGGAAATTGCCACCGATCTGCGCTTCTTCCACTTCGTACCGGGTGAAAACTGGCACGCTTTTGAGGGCTATGCCGAGCACCAGTACTTTATCGACCCGTGCAAGCTCCTGCTGACCACGCCAGGTATTAACGCCCGCACCGGCGAGTATGAGGATTTCGGCGTGCCCGCCACCATCCTCGCCAACTTCCTGCGTGAAAACGGCATCGTGCCGGAGAAATGCGATCTCAACTCGATCCTGTTCCTGCTCACCCCTGCGGAAGATATGGGCAAACTGCAGCAGCTGGTGGCGCAGCTGGTGCGCTTCGAAAAACTGCTCGAGAGCGATGTTCCGCTGAAAGAGGTCCTGCCTTCTCTCTACAAACAACATCCGGAACGTTACGCGGATTACACGCTGCGCCAGATTTGCCAGGAGATGCACGATCTTTATGCCCGCCATAACGTGAAGCAACTGCAAAAAGAGATGTTCCGCAAGTCTCACTTCCCGCGCGTGATGATGAACCCTCAGGAGGCAAACTATGCGTATCTGCGTGGTGAAGTCGAACTGGTCTCCCTGCGCGACGCGGAAGGCCGCATTGCCGCTGAAGGCGCCCTGCCTTATCCGCCTGGGGTGCTGTGCGTTGTCCCGGGCGAAGTCTGGGGCGGCTCCGTGCTGCGCTACTTTGCCGCGCTGGAAGACGGTATCAACCTGCTACCAGGCTTCGCGCCTGAGCTGCAGGGCGTATACGTTGAAGAGTGTGAGGGTCGCAAACAGGTTCGCTGTAACGTCATCAAACAACCCGCTGCTCAGCCCGCGCTGCTGAAAGGAGAGACATTATGAGTAAATCCAATAAGATGGGCGTGGTGCAGCTGACCATCCTCACCATGGTCAACATGATGGGGTCCGGGATCATCATGCTGCCCACCAAGCTTGCCGAAGTGGGCACCATTTCGATTATCTCCTGGCTGGTGACGGCGGTGGGGTCAATGGCGCTGGCGTGGGCATTCGCCAAATGCGGGATGTTCAGCCGCAAGTCCGGCGGGATGGGCGGCTATGCGGAATACGCTTTTGGTAAGTCCGGCAACTTTATGGCCAACTACACCTATGGTGTATCGCTGCTGATCGCCAACGTGGCGATTGCCATTTCCGCCGTGGGTTACGGGACGGAACTGTTTGGCGCCACGCTCACCCCGGTACAAATTGGGCTGGCGACCATCGGGGTGCTGTGGATCTGCACCGTGGCGAACTTCGGCGGCGCGCGTATCACCGGACAACTGAGCAGCATCACCGTCTGGGGCGTGATTATCCCGGTCGTCGGTTTATGCATCATCGGCTGGTTCTGGTTTAGTCCTACGCTCTACGCCAACTCCTGGAACCCGCATCATGTGCCGTTCTTTACCGCCGTGGGCTCTTCTATCGCCATGACGCTGTGGGCTTTCCTCGGACTGGAATCGGCCTGCGCGAATGCGGAAGTGGTTGAGAACCCGGAAAAGAACGTGCCAATTGCGGTACTTGGCGGAACGCTGGGGGCGGCGGTGATCTATATCGTCTCAACCAACGTGATTGCCGGGATTGTGCCGAATATGGATCTGGCTAACTCCACGGCACCGTTCGGGCTGGCTTTCGCCCAGATGTTCACCCCGGAAGTCGGGAAGGTGATTATGGGTCTGATGGTGATGTCCTGCTGCGGTTCGCTTCTCGGCTGGCAGTTCACCATCGCGCAGGTGTTTAAATCCTCGGCTGACGAAGGTTATTTCCCCAAAATCTTCTCCCGCGTCACCAAAGCGGACGCACCGGTGCAGGGCATGCTGGCCATCGTGATTTTCCAGAGTGGATTGTCGCTGATGACCATTAGCCCGTCGCTGAACAGCCAGTTCAACGTGCTGGTCAACCTGGCGGTGGTGACGAACATCATTCCGTACATTCTGTCGATGGCCGCGCTGGTGATTATTCAGAAGGTCGCGAAGGTGGATCCGCGTAAAGCACGAGCAGCGAATATCGTGGCGCTCATTGGGGCGATTTACAGCTTCTATGCGCTCTACTCTTCCGGTCAGGAAGCGATGCTCTATGGGGCAATGGTGACCTTTATGGGCTGGACGCTGTACGGTCTGGTGTCACCACGGTTTGAATTGAAGAATAAGCATAGTTAGGTAAAAACAAAACGGCAGCCCGAGGGTTGCCGTTTTTATTGTTTTCTCCCTCTCCCCGTGGGAGAGGGCCGGGGTGAGGGCATCAGCCCGCACCGATAACGCACTTACGCGTTCTTCAGCACTTCGCTGACAATCTCTACGGCTTCTTTCTCAATCTGCTGACGGTGCTCAGCGCCGAGGAAGCTTTCGCAATAGATTTTATACGCGTCTTCCGTACCGGACGGACGTGCAGCGAACCAGCCGTTTTCGGTCATTACTTTCAGACCCCCGATAGACGCGCCGTTACCCGGTGCAGCCGTCAGACGCGCGGTGATCGGATCACCTGCCAGGGTGTTAGCACTGACCATCTCCGGAGAGAGTTTAGACAGCGCCGCTTTCTGGGCTGAGGTCGCGCTCGCCTGAATACGGTTGTAGCTTGGCGCACCAAAACGTGCCGCCAGGTCGTTGTAATGTTCCTGCGGGTTCTTACCGGTGACCGCGGTGATCTCCGCCGCCAGCAGGCACATGATGATACCGTCTTTATCGGTTGACCATGGCGTGCCGTCGAAACGCAGGAAGGATGCCCCGGCGCTCTCTTCACCACCGAAGCCGAAGCTGCCGTCGTGCAGACCGTCAACAAACCATTTGAAGCCCACCGGCACTTCCACCAGCTTGCGGCCCAGCGCGTCGACCACGCGGTCGATCATCGCGGAAGAGACCAGCGTTTTACCAACAGCCACCTCTTTGCCCCACTGCGGACGATGCTGGAACAGGTAGTTGATCGCCACAGCCAGATAGTGGTTCGGGTTCATCAGCCCGGCAGGGGTGACGATACCGTGACGGTCATAATCCGGGTCGTTCGCAAATGCCAGATCGAATTTGTCGCGCAGCGCCAGCAGGCCCGCCATCGCACACTCGGAGGAGCAGTCCATACGGATCGCGCCGTCTTTATCCAGGTGCATAAAGCGGAAGGTCTGATCGACGTGATCGTTCACGATGGTCAGATCCAGCTTGTAATGCTCGGCAATGCGTTTCCAGTACTCGATACCGGAGCCGCCCAGCGGGTCCACGCCCAGCTTCAGGCCTGCTTTCTGAATCGCCGCCATATCGACGATATCCGCCAGCCCCTCCACGAACGGCTGAACCAGATCCTGCTCTTTTACGTGACCGGACGCCATTGCCGCATCCAGAGAGATGCGTTTCACGCCTTTCAGACCGTCAGCCAACAGCGCGTTTGCGCGGTCTTCTACCACTTTGGTGACGTTAGTATCTGCCGGGCCACCGTTAGGCGGGTTGTATTTAATGCCCCCGTCTTCCGGCGGGTTGTGGGATGGCGTGATAACAATCCCGTCAGCCAGCGCACCACCTTTTTTGTTGTGCACCAGGATAGCGTTAGACACCGCCGGCGTTGGCGTGAAGCCGTTATTCTCCTGCACAATCACGTCGACGCCGTTTGCCGCCAGCACTTCCAGCACAGAGATGAACGCCGGTTCAGACAGCGCATGGGTATCTTTCCCCACGTAGCACGGACCGGTAACGCCGTTTTTAGCGCGCTCTTCCGCAATGGCCTGAGCAATGGCCAGAATGTGCGGTTCGTTAAAGCTGTGGCGCGCCGCGCTGCCGCGGTGACCAGATGTACCAAACTTCACTGCGTGTTCTGCGTTGCCCACGACCGGCTTCAGCACGTAATACTGCGCGGTCAGCTGAGCGACGTTAATCAAATCGCTTTGTTGTGCAGGTTGGCCTGCACGGCTGTGATTTGCCATTACCGGGTCCTTCTGATGCAAGGGTTAAATTGTACCGCAAACCTTTTCAATCAATTCCGCCGGGAACTGCATGGACTGCATGATGTGTTCAATCATGCTGCACTTGCGGCCCGTATTGGTATTGGTGATCACCCAGTATGGGGTGCCAGGGACATGTTTAGGTTTGGTTTGGTTGCCATTTTGCAGCAGCGTTTGCTCGTCGCCCGCGAAATAGACGCGAGTACGACCGTGCAGCGACTCGGTCGCTTCAGCAAACGCTTTGTTATCCAGGGAGTAAAGTGTAGACAGCACCAGCATAAAGCGGTTAACCGCCTTTTTCTGCTCCGCATACTCGTCGGACAGCAGCAGCTCGCGCATCGCGCGTACTTTATCTTTTACCGGCGTCACGGCAGGCTTTGCTTGTGCAACAACGCTCGGCTGAGACGCGACATCTTTGGTGACTGGGGTAGCAGGCTGTGAAGCGGCGGAAATTTTAAGCATGCGCCGTAAAATGTCGGACGCGCTCTCCCCGATATGCCGCGTTTGGCTGGCAATATACTGATAGAGTTCGTCATCAACTTCGATTGTTTTCATCTTAATCCAGTGCGATATCTTATCTGAATACAAGTCATTGGGATTATAAGGTCAAATCCCAACAGCGGATAGCGTCAAACCAGGTTGGCGGCAAAAGTCAGATTAAACTGGAACCTTGCGGCCGGGCGGCAGAATGGTCAACATGATACCCTAACCTGACAAACGTAAAAAAAGAACTTTGCCATGAAATTGAATACCCGAGCGCAAACTGCACAATCGCCGAACAATAATCCTCCCATCGTACTGGTTCACGGACTTTTTGGCAGCCTGGATAACCTGGGCGTGCTGGCGCGCGATCTGGTTACCGATCACGATATTTTACAGGTCGATATGCGCAACCACGGACTTTCCGGGCGCGCAGACGAGATGACCTACGCGGCAATGGCGCAGGATCTCCTGGATACGCTCGACGCCCACAACCTGCAGAAAGTGACCCTCATCGGGCATTCGATGGGTGGTAAAGCGGTCATGGCGCTCACAGCACTGGCACCTGAGCGAATTTCCGGGCTGGTGGTGATTGATGTCGCCCCAGTGGATTACGACGTTCGCCGTCACGATGAGATCTTCGCGGCAATTAATGCGGTGACGGAGGCCGGCGTTTCCACCCGTCAGCAGGCAGCAGCCGTGATGCGTGAGCATCTTGATGAAGAAGGCGTGGTGCAATTCCTGCTGAAGTCGTTTGTTGAGGGGCAATGGCGTTTTAACGTCCCGGTGCTGTGGGACCAGTATAATAACATCGTTGGCTGGGAGGCCGTCCCCGCCTGGCCGCATCCTACCCTCTTCATTCGTGGCGGTAACTCGCCTTACGTTACTGATGCTTACCGCGACACGCTGCTGGCACAATTCCGGCAGGCGCGCGCCCATGTAATTGCCGGTGCCGGGCATTGGGTACATGCGGAAAAACCTGAAGCAGTCCTGCGCGCCATTCGTCGCTATCTCACTGATACGGCAAATTGATTAAAAAGAGAGCGACTGGAAGACGACGGGCTTCCAGTCGTTGGCGTGCCGTTTTTGCTGATGTATGATGGCGCGCTTATCGCCCGGGCATTAGCAGGGCGGCGTGTTTCCCCCGAAGTCTCAGAATCATGGCCAAAGAACAAACGGACCGTACGACACTAGATCTGTTCGCGAATGAGCGTCGACCGGGACGACCGAAAACGAATCCGCTTTCGCGCGACGAACAGCTGCGTATTAATAAACGCAACCAGCTTAAACGCGATAAAAATCGTGGGCTTAAGCGTGTCGAATTGAAGCTCAACGCTGACGCTGTCGATGCGCTTAACGAGCTGGCGGAAGCGCGTAATATCAGCCGCAGCGAGCTCATTGAAGAGATGCTGATCGCCCAGCTTGAGACATTGCGCAGCCAGGCATAAGTCTGAAAAAACCCTTTTTTACCCTTTTCATGTAGCACAGAGTGCAGTCCTGCGCGATAGCGGTTTCCGCAGGGTTGCCTGTTCTGCTATTATTGCCCTTATCCGTGGCCGAATTGCGCCACCATACCATTAAGTTTCAAGAGGTTATTTTACTCATGGCAATCATCGGCATTTTCTTCGGCAGTGATACCGGCAATACCGAAAATATCGCAAAAAACATTCAGAAACAGCTCGGTAAAGACGTTGCTGATGTGCATGACATCGCCAAGAGCAGCAAAGAAGATCTCGAGGGCTACGACATTCTGCTGCTGGGTATTCCAACCTGGTACTACGGTGAAGCACAGTGCGACTGGGATGATTTCTTCCCAACGCTGGAAGAGGTGGACTTCAACGGCAAGCTGGTTGCCCTGTTTGGCTGTGGCGATCAGGAAGACTATGCCGAGTACTTCTGCGACGCACTGGGCACCATCCGCGACATCATTGAGCCGAACGGTGCCGTTATTGTCGGTCACTGGCCCACTGCCGGTTACCACTTTGAAGCCTCCAAAGGTCTTGCCGATGACGATCACTTCGTGGGTCTGGCCATCGACGAAGACCGTCAGCCTGAGCTGACCGCTGAGCGCGTAGAGAAGTGGGTTAAGCAGATCCGTGAAGAACTGCACCTGGACGATATTCTCAACGCCTGATTTTCGCGGCGCAACGGCGGTTGCGCCCGTTTTCCAGGTAAAACCGATTAAATTAATTGCTACAAACTTTTAACTTTTTCGCTCAGACCTGTACAATGTTTCCCTGGTAAAATGTGGTTTTCATTTCACAAGTTTGTCGGTGATACCCCATTTTTATAAGCATACTTTGCCTGAGACTTGCAGTTTTCATTTAGCCGTGGCAGTTCTATAATGAGACGCAATATCCAAGGTGCATTTTCTGTCACTTCTTTCAGAAGTGAATCGTTTAGCAACAGGACAGATTCCGCATGACTGACAACAATACCGCATTAAAGAAGGCTGGCCTGAAAGTAACGCTTCCTCGGTTAAAAATCCTCGAAGTGCTTCAGGGTCCAGACAACCACCATGTCAGTGCGGAAGACCTCTATAAACGTCTTATCGACATGGGTGAAGAGATTGGTCTGGCCACCGTTTATCGCGTGCTGAACCAGTTTGATGACGCGGGCATTGTTACCCGTCATAATTTCGAAGGCGGTAAATCTGTATTCGAACTGACCCAGCAGCATCACCACGATCACCTGATCTGCCTCGATTGCGGCAAGGTCATTGAATTCAGCGATGATTCCATCGAATCGCGTCAGCGTGAAATCGCCGCTCGTCATGGCATCCGCCTGACCAACCACAGCCTGTACCTGTATGGTCACTGCGCTGAAGGTGATTGCCGCGAAAATGAACACGCGCACGACGCAAAATAAGTCACGTTCATACTCTGAGCCAGCCGTAAGGCTGGCTTTTTTTTGCCTTAAAAAACCCGGTGGCGCAGCGCCTGGGCCTACGGACTATGACGCCTTTGTAGGCCCGGTAAGCGCAGCGCCACCGGGCGTAAAGCAACTTAATTATTGTTATTGCGTATCTCGTTCCAGATCTTATCGCAACGCTTCGCGACTTCCTGATCGTTACCCGTTTTACGCGCCTGGATACAGGCCTGATAATCCATCACACGAATATTCTCCTGCGTCGCGAATTGCTCATGCGCCTTCTCTTTCTTCAGCACATTCAGTACGCTCTGACAGGCTTCAATTTTCTCCGGCGAGCCTTGTGCGGTATTAATACAGGCGCTGTAAGCCTCCTTCAGCCTGGAATCTTCCTTCGGTGCCTGAGGCTGAGCGCAGGCCACCAGCCCCGATGCAAGCATCGCGACAATTACGATTTTTTTCATCATATGCAGTCTCCGGTCCGGCGGGCCTTAACCCGCCGGAAGATTCATCAGAAGATGGTGAATGGGGCAATAACCATGAATTTCACGTCACGTTCATCCTGGAAGATGTTGCCGTAACCGCCCGCATAGCTCGGGATATCGGAGTGGTTGTCATACTGAGTGAAGTGCAGTTTGAACATCGTGCCCTTCGCGCGCCCATCCTGCAGGGTATAGATAGCATCCAGGCTGTAGGAGGACTCTTTCAGGCGATAGTTTGGATCGTAGTACGCATCCGGCGTGGCCATGTCGCCAGGTTTTGCGTCCCAGGCGTAAGCGTAAGAAGCGCCCACTGCCCAACCCGGCAGGTTCCAGTTTTTCAGATCATACATTGCGCCGAAGAAGACCGCTTTTTCACCATCGGCGTTGAAGTCTGAGCGGTTATCCCACCAGATATCCAGACGACCGTTAGATGACGCGTAAGTTGGCGTCATACGTTGCAGGAAGTAGCCCTGCTGCCCTTCCGCCTTCACCCATGTCCCTTCCAGGCGTAAATCAACCTGGCCCACTTTATAGCCGAAAGTCAGCGCCTGCAGCCACGCGGTGCCGTCATAAATGTCGTTGACGCCGCCATCGCTGACCTTGTCACGCGTACCATAGAACTGGTAGCTGGTGCTCAGCGGACTTCCTGCGATATCAAATTTGTAGCTGGCTTTAGCAAAATACTGATCGATATAGCCTTCCGCCTGACCAAATGCGGCTTCCAGTACCAGATCGTTTTTAAAGTCGTATTTCGCGCCCAGCGAGTGGAGATAATCGACTTTGGTTTTCTTATCGTTCTGGTAGAACTTGTCCATTTCAATGTGCCATGGAGCCTTATACTCGTTGGTCCACATATAGGAGAAGCTCAACGCACCCGCATCACCATAGTCAAAGTTCGCCCCGGCTTCTGCGCCCTGATAGGTACCTGGCATGAAGCTCCAGTGTGGTGCTAACAGCGTCTGGCCGGTTGGCTGAATATACCCTCCACGCGCCCAGACCGGGCCGTATTTAAATTTCGCTGCGGCCTTGTACAGGCTGATACCACTCTTATCACCGGACCAGTCTTCATCGTAAGCTTTGTTGCTGGAGGAGAAGGCAATTTCGTTAGGGTGGCCGCTGTCGCCGTTTTCCGCCATTTCAATCGCGGTGAATGCAGCGATATCCAGGCCGAACATATCTGCGGCATAGCCTGACTGGAAGTCCAGGTTGGCGTTCCATGTGGAGTGAGAAAGGTTGGTTTTATATTTGTCTTCGGCGACGTCTTTACGGTCACGTTCACGCTGCCAGTAATAGATGCCGCCCGTGAGGGTAGAATCGTCGATGAAACCCGCAGCTTTCGCCTCAGGTGTAACAACCAGGCCAGACATTGCTGTCACACCGGCAATAGCCAGCGCCAGCGCACTACGTTTGCCACTGAACGTACGCATAGATTATTCCTCTTTGACGAATTAAAGCGCCTAAAACGGCGAAAATAAAAAAGACCAGGCGGTCAGGGGTAGTTATAAATACCCTCGAATTAACTACCGTCTTTAGGTTATTTTTCGCGACGCGAATTATCAATGCTTTTCATCAGGCAAAAGTCAGGATTATGACGAAGTGCACATAATTGGTAGTGCTTTGTAACATTTGGCCGGAAGCGTGATTTGGCGGGGGTATAGCAGCGTATTTCAGGGTATTAGAACATTAGAAATCGCGTATTTTACGAAATTTGCCATTTTCAAAAACAGACAAACTTTTTTAAAAAAAATAAGTAGCACCACATTGACCAAAAATAACGGCGGACATTTTTACAACGCCACTTTAACGATATGATCATTAATAAAAAAAACGCCGCAATAAGCGGCGTTTGTTTCTCATTGACCAGAGCGGCGTTATTATTCGCCGATCTTGGTCCAGGTGTCACGCAGACCGACGGTGCGGTTAAATACCGGTTTTTCCGCAGTGCTGTAACGGCTGTCCAGGCAGAAGTAACCTTCACGCTCGAACTGGAACGCTTTACCTGCTTCAGCTGTTTTCAGCGATGGCTCAGCATAACCCTGTTTGATCACCAGAGATTCCGGGTTGATCGTCGCCAGGAAGTCTTCCGCCGCACCCGGGTTAGGCACGCTGAAAAGACGATCGTACAGACGGATTTCTACCGGCAGCGCGTGAGAAGCGCTTACCCAGTGGATAACGCCTTTCACCTTGCGACCATCGGCAGGATCTTTGCTCAGCGTTTCGGCATCGTATGAACAGAAGATGGTGGTGATATTCCCTTCTGCATCTTTCTCTACGCGCTCGGCTTTGATCACGTAGGCGTTACGCAGACGGACTTCTTTACCCAGCACCAGACGCTTGTACTGCTTGTTGGCTTCTTCACGGAAGTCAGCGCGGTCGATCCAGATTTCACCGCTGAACGGTACGTCACGGCTTCCCATTTCCGGTTTGTTCGGATGGTTAGGCATGGCAACCAGTTCACTCGCACCCTGAGGATAGTTTTCGATAACCAGTTTTACCGGGTCGATAACTGCCATCGCGCGCGGGGCATTTTCGTTGAGGTCTTCACGAATGCAGGACTCCAGCGACGCCATTTCAATGGTGTTGTCCTGCTTGGTCACGCCGATGCGCTTGCAGAACTCACGAATAGAAGCAGCGGTGTAGCCACGACGACGCAGACCAGAAATGGTCGGCATACGCGGGTCGTCCCAGCCCTCAACGTGCTTGTCAGTCACCAGCAGGTTCAGCTTACGCTTGGACATCACGGTGTATTCCAGATTCAGACGAGAGAACTCGTACTGACGCGGATGCACAGGGATGGTGATGTTATCCAGCACCCAGTCGTACAGGCGACGGTTGTCCTGGAACTCAAGCGTACACAGCGAGTGGGTAATGCCTTCCAGCGCATCGCTGATGCAGTGGGTGAAGTCGTACATCGGGTAGATGCACCACTTGTTACCGGTCTGGTGGTGTTCAGCAAACTTAATGCGGTACAGCACCGGATCGCGCATCACGATGAACGGAGAAGCCATGTCGATTTTGGCACGCAGACAGGCTTTGCCTTCTTCAAAACCACCCGCACGCATTTTTTCAAACAGCGCCAGGTTCTCTTCCACGCTGCGATCGCGGAACGGACTGTTTTTGCCAGGCAGCGTCAGCGTACCGCGGTATTCACGGATTTCATCCGCGGACAGTTCATCGACGTACGCCAGACCTTTGTTGATCAGCTCAACCGCGTAAGCGTACAGCTGATCAAAATAGTCAGAGGAGTAGCAGATATCGCCAGACCAGTTGAAGCCCAGCCATTGCACGTCGTTCTTGATGGACTCAACGTATTCGATGTCTTCTTTTACTGGGTTGGTGTCATCGAAACGCAGGTTGCACTGCCCCTGATAGTCTTGCGCAATGCCAAAGTTCAGGCAGATGGATTTCGCATGACCAATATGCAGGTAGCCGTTCGGCTCCGGCGGGAAGCGGGTATGCACCGTGGTGTGCTTACCACTGGCCAGATCTTCATCGATGATCTGACGAATAAAGTTACTCGGGCGGGCTTCAGCCTCACTCATCGTGGATTCCTCAAAGCGTAAACAACGTATAACGGCATATGATCTTATAAGCCGGACGTAGTGACAACCCTTAGTTACGGAAAATACGTATCAGATGAAAATAATGGGGGCATTTGCTGCAAAAAAAAGCGGCGGAGGATATCCCCCGCCGCTTAAGGCATGACTCTACTCAGGAGCGATTACTTGCCTTTAATCTCATACAGTGGCGTTTGACCTGCAACCACCTGACCTGTTGCCTGAATAACCAGGCCACTGAAGTCGTCGATGTTGCTGCAAACAACCGGACTGATCATGGAGCGTGCATTGGCGTTCAGGAAGTCCAGATCCATCTCCAGAACCGGCTGCCCGGCCACCACTTCAGCGCCCTCTTCCACCAGACGAGTAAAGCCTTTACCCTCCAGCGCAACGGTATCGATGCCCATGTGGACAACAATCTCCGCGCCATTTTCGGTTTCGAGGCAGAACGCGTGGTTGGTGTTGAAAATCTTCACGATAGTACCCGCAGCAGGAGAGACGACGGTTTTGTCCGTTGGTTTCACCGCCACGCCGTCGCCTACCGCTTTACTGGCGAACGCTTCGTCAGGCACTTGTTCAAGGTCAACGACCTCACCCGTTACCGGAGAGACCAGAGCCGCCACCGTCACGGCGTTAGGTACGGCCTGTGGCTTCGCGGCCGGAGTCGCCGTTGCCGCAGGTGCGCTGTCAGCTGCTGCCGCTGCGACCGGGCCACGCGCAACCACTTTCTTCATTTCGTCACCGATGGATTCCGCTTTGGCGCCCACGATAACCTGGATAGTTTGTTTGTTTAGTTTAACGACGCCAGATGCGCCAAGGCGTTTACACATTGCATCGCTTACGCGAGCGGAGTCACCCACGGTCAGACGCAGACGGGTAATACAGGCATCAATGGCTTTCAGGTTGTCGGTACCGCCGACTGCGGCAATGTAGCTGGTTGCCAGCTGAGTTAAACCTTCTTCGGTATTGCTGTTGGCTTCACTGGTCACGACGTCATCAGTGGTATCTTCGCGGCCCGGCGTTTTGAGGTTAAACATACGAATAACCGCGCTGAACAGAACGAAGTAGATAACGAAGAAGGCCGCACCCATCACCACCAGCATCCAGACGTTCTTGCTTGCCGCTGGCAGGTTGTACATCAGCACGTAGTCGATAGCGCCTGCAGAGAAGGAGAAGCCCGCATGGATGCCCAGCAGAGTCGCCACGAACAGGCTGATACCGGTTAACACCGCGTGCATCAGGTACAGCAGCGGAGCCAGGAACATGAACAGGAATTCCAGAGGCTCGGTCACACCAGTCAGGAATGCGGTAATGGCGACTGACAGCAGCATACCGCCGACCATTGGACGACGCGCTTTCGGCGCAGCCAGGTACATGGCCAGCGCAGCGCCCGGCAGACCAAACATCATGATTGGGAAGAAGCCGGACATAAACATGCCCGCGGTGCCATCACCCGCGTAGAAGCGGTTAATGTCGCCGTGGAAAACGGTACCCGCCGCATTGGTAAACTCACCAATCTGGAACCAGGCGATGGTGTTCAGAACCTGATGCAGACCGGTTGGGATCAACAGACGGTTAATGAAGCCGAAGATGCCCGCACCCATCGCACCCGCAGAGACGATCCACTCGCCGCCCGCATGGATAGCATGCTGCACTGGCGGCCAGACGTAGCCAAAGATCGCGGCGAGAACCAGACAGAAGAAGCCGGTCGCGATTGGCACGAAGCGTTTGCCACCAAAGAAGCTGAGGAAGTCTGGCAGCTTGATGTTTGCCCAGCGGTTATATACCGCACCGCCGACCAGACCGGTAATGATACCCGCCAGTACGCCCATGTTGATTTCCGGGTTAATCGTTACCATCGCTTTCGTCAGGATGAAGTAACCGACCGCCCCTGCCAGCGCTGCGGCCCCCGCACTGTCTTTAGACCAGCTGGAAGCAACGCCGATGGCGAAAATCAGCGCCAGGTTGTCAAAGATTGCGCCGCCAGCCTGGGCGATAAACGGCACGTTGAGAAGATCGGGTTGCCCGAATCGCAGCAGCAGCGCTGCAACCGGTAGCACGGCGATAGGGAGCTGCAAAGCCCTACCGAGGCGCTGGAAAAAACCTAAAATATTCATCCTATTCCCCCTACGAGACCCTTTCCAGGCTCGCGCATTAACTATGTTTTTATTGTGTTGCTAACGATAAGTACCGTCGATAATTCATTGGCAGTGTGAGTGTGTGAAAAATTAATTCGTATCGCAAATTAAACACCCATTTTTTGTGATTTTTGTCACCAAATATCGTATTAAGCCCTCCCTTTCACTGGCTAACAGCGAAAACTTATTTTATCATTCAAAAAATCAAGACGGATTGATCCAGCCTGAAAGGTTCCAGGTTACGCTTAAGTATCAGGTTCCGGTAGCCATCCGCCCACTCTTCTACTTTAACTCTTGAGGTGAACAATGAGACTGATTCCCCTGGCAACTGCTGAACAAGTCGGTAAATGGGCCGCTCGCCATATCGTTAACCGCATTAATGCCTTCAAGCCTACCGCCGATCGTCCTTTCGTTCTTGGCCTGCCAACCGGCGGTACTCCGCTGACGGCGTATAAAGCCCTGGTTGAAATGCACAAAGCGGGCCAGGTTAGCTTCAAACATGTTGTGACCTTCAATATGGATGAATATGTCGGCCTGCCAAAAGACCACCCGGAAAGCTACCATAGCTTTATGCACCGGAATTTCTTTGATCACGTTGATATCCCAGCGGAAAATATTAACCTGCTGAATGGAAATGCGCCTGATATTGACGCAGAATGCCGTCAGTACGAAGAAAAAATCCGTTCTTACGGTAAAATCCACCTGTTTATGGGCGGCGTGGGTAACGATGGTCATATCGCGTTTAACGAGCCGGCATCGTCCCTGGCTTCCCGCACGCGTATTAAAACGCTGACCCATGACACCCGCGTGGCAAACTCCCGCTTCTTTGACGGTGATGTGAACCAGGTTCCAAAATACGCCCTGACCGTTGGCGTAGGCACCCTGCTGGATGCCGAAGAAGTGATGATTCTGGTGCTGGGTGGCGTGAAAGCGCAGGCGCTCCAGGCTGCCGTTGAAGGCAACGTTAACCACATGTGGACCATCAGCTGCCTGCAGCTGCATCCAAAATCAGTCATCGTCTGCGACGAACCGTCCACGATGGAGCTGAAAGTGAAAACGCTGAAATACTTCAACGAGTTAGAAGCCGAGAACATCAAAGGTCTGTAATTGATTAACCGCCTCTTCTCAAAGAGGCGGCCGCTTTTTTTAACCGGGGGTCGTTATGTACGCTTTAACCCACGGTCGGATTTATACCGGCCACGAAATTCTGGATGACCATGCGATTGTTATCGCTAATGGCCTGATTGAACGTGTTTGTCCGCTGGCAGAGCTGCCGCCAGGGATTGAACAGCGCTCACTCAATGGAGCAGTAATCTCCCCCGGTTTCATCGACGTACAGCTGAACGGCTGCGGCGGTGTGCAATTCAATGACACTGCCGAGGCGGTGACGGTTGAAACGCTGGAAATCATGCAGAAAGCCAACGAGAAATCGGGCTGCACCAGCTATCTGCCAACCCTCATCACCAGCAGTGATGACCTGATGAAACAGGGTATCCGCGTGATGCGCGAATACCTCGCCAAACACCCTAATCAGGCGCTCGGTCTGCACCTGGAAGGGCCATGGCTGAATATCGTGAAGAAAGGCACTCATAACCCGGATTACGTGCGCAAGCCTGACGCTGAACTGGTCGACTACATGTGTGCGAACGCCGATGTGATCGCTAAAGTGACGCTGGCACCAGAGATGACCGGCACTGACGTGATCAGCAAACTGGCTGCCGCCGGGATTGTGGTTTCAGCAGGGCACTCAAACGCCACGCTGAAAGAAGCCAAAGCGGGCTTCCGCGCGGGCATTACCTTCGCCACGCACCTTTACAACGCCATGCCTTATATCACCGGTCGCGAACCGGGTCTGGTCGGGGCGATTCTGGACGAGCCAGACGTCTACTGCGGCATTATTGCTGATGGTATGCATGTGGATTACACCAACATTCGTAATGCCAAGCGCCTGAAAGGTGACAAGCTTTGCCTGGTTACCGATGCCACTGCACCAGCAGGTGCAAATATTGAGCAGTTCATTTTTGCCGGTAAAACAATATACTACCGCAATGGACTGTGTGTGGATGAAAACGGTACGCTGAGCGGTTCCTCTTTAACCATGATTGAAGGGGTGCGTAACCTGGTTGAGCACTGTGGGATTGCGCTTGATGAAGTCCTGCGTATGGCTACCCTTTATCCGGCTCGCGCAATCGGCGTGGATAAACAGCTTGGCGGAATTGCACCGGGTATGGTTGCAAACCTGACGGCATTCACACACGATTATAAAATTATTAAGACCATCGTTAATGGTAACGAGGTCGTCACTGAGTAAGTAAAAGTATGACACCAGGCGGACAAGCTCAAATCGGTAATGTCGATCTCGTTAAACAACTTAACAGTGCGGCGGTATATCGCCTGATTGACCAACACGGGCCAATCTCTCGAATTCAGATAGCCGAACAAAGCCAGCTTGCTCCCGCCAGCGTGACAAAAATTACCCGCCAGCTTATTGAGCGCGGTTTGATCAAAGAAGTCGATCAGCAGGCCTCTACCGGGGGCCGCCGCGCTATCTCCATTATTACCGAAACCCGCAATTTTCAGGCGATTGGCGTTCGGCTCGGCCGTCATGACACCACGCTCACGCTCTACGATCTGAGCAGCAAAGCGATTGCGGAAGAGCACTATCCCCTTCCCGAGCGCACCCAGGAGACGCTGGAGCACGCGCTGCTGAATACCATCGCGCACTTTATTGAGAGCTGTCAGCGTAAGATCCGCGAGCTCATTGCAATTTCAGTGATTTTACCCGGTCTGGTCGACCCGGAAAGCGGCGTGATTCGCTACATGCCGCACATTCAGGTGGAAAACTGGGCGCTGGTCGATGCGCTGGAAAAACGCTTTAAAGTGACCTGTTTTGTCGGCCACGATATTCGTTCTCTGGCACTGGCAGAGCACTACTTTGGTGCGAGTCAGGACTGCGAAGACTCTATTCTGGTGCGTGTCCACCGCGGGACAGGCGCAGGTATTATTTCTAACGGTCGGATTTTTATTGGTCGCAACGGTAACGTCGGCGAGATCGGCCACATTCAGGTCGAGCCGCTGGGCGAACGCTGCCACTGCGGTAACTTCGGCTGCCTTGAAACCATTGCCGCCAACACGGCCATTGAGCAGCGCGTTCGCCATCTGCTTGAACAAGGTTACCAGAGTCGCGTCACGCTGGCTGATTGCAAGATAGGCACCATCTGCAAAGCCGCCAATAAAGGCGACGCGCTGGCCTGTGAGGTGATCGAGCAGGTTGGGCGCCATCTGGGGAAAACTATCGCCATCGCCATTAACCTGTTTAACCCACAAAAAGTGGTGATAGCCGGAGAAATTGTTGAAGCAGAAAAGGTGCTGCTCCCCGCGATTGAAGGCTGTATTAACACCCAGGCGCTGAAAGCATTCCGCCAGAATCTCCCTGTGGTTCGTTCAAAACTTGACCATCGCTCGGCAATTGGCGCTTTTGCGCTGGTGAAACGCGCCATGCTCAACGGTATTCTGCTGCAGCATTTGCTGGAAAGTTGATCGGACCTTATAGTAACGCCTTCTTTTTTTGATGTCGGAACGTCCATGACCATTAAGAATGTAATTTGTGATATCGACGGCGTGCTGATGCACGACAACGTTGCCGTACCAGGTGCTGCGGAGTTTCTTCACCGCATCATCGACAAAGGAATGCCTCTGGTTCTTCTCACGAACTACCCTTCTCAGACCGGTCAGGATCTGGCAAACCGCTTTGCGACGGCGGGCGTCGACGTCCCGGACAGTGTGTTTTATACCTCGGCGATGGCAACGGCGGATTTTCTGAAACGTCAGGAAGGCAAAAAAGCGTACGTGGTCGGCGAAGGCGCGCTGATCCACGAGCTGTATAAAGCGGGCTTTACGATTACCGATGTCAATCCGGACTTCGTGATTGTGGGTGAAACGCGCTCCTATAACTGGGAGATGATGCATAAAGCCTCGTTCTTCGTTGCCAACGGCGCGCGCTTCATTGCCACCAACCCGGATACCCACGGTCGAGGTTTTTATCCGGCCTGTGGCGCGCTGTGTGCCGGTATTGAAAAAATCTCCGGGCGCAAGCCATTCTATGTCGGCAAACCAAGCCCGTGGATCATCCGCGCCGCGCTCAATAAAATGCAGGCCCACTCAGAAGAAACGGTTATTGTCGGCGATAACCTGCGTACGGATATTCTGGCCGGCTTCCAGGCGGGTCTGGAAACCATTCTGGTGCTGTCCGGCGTCTCGCAGCTTGATGACATTGATTCGATGCCGTTCCGACCAAGCTGGATTTACCCCTCCGTCGATGAAATTGACATTATCTGATACCAAACCACGCTCAGGGCGTGGTTTTTCATTTTTAGCCCTTACAAATAAAACCATATCTAACAAAAAGCGCCTTTTATTGCATAATCATCAATAAAAGTGTTCATGGCGTACTCTTTTTTCACTATTCCGCAATCACCATTGCACTATTTCCGTTTTCGCCCGTAAATCTCTTGCGCCCCTTCTCCCTTTGCGGCATTTTCATAAGCAAGCAACATTACAAAGCAACAGGGTTAACGGAGAAGGTTATGTGTTCAATTTTTGGCGTACTGGATATTAAAACTGACGCAGGCGAACTGCGTAAAAAAGCACTCGAACTGTCCCGCCTGATGCGCCATCGCGGCCCGGACTGGTCAGGCGTTTACGCCAGTGATAAAGCGATTCTGGCTCACGAACGTCTGTCTATCGTAGACGTCAACGCCGGTGCACAGCCGCTGTATAACGAGAAAAAAACGCACGCGCTGGCTGTTAACGGTGAAATCTATAACCATCAGGCGCTGCGCGCCGAGTACGGCGATCGCTACGCCTTCCAGACCGGGTCTGACTGTGAAGTGATTCTGGCGCTCTATCAGGAGAAAGGTCCGGAATTCCTGGACGACCTGCAGGGTATGTTTGCCTTCGCCCTGTACGATAGCGAAAAAGACGCGTATCTGATTGGCCGCGACCATATCGGTATTATCCCGCTGTACATGGGCCACGATGAACACGGCAACTTCTATGTTGCCTCTGAAATGAAAGCTCTGGTACCGGTCTGCCGCACCATTAAAGAGTTCCCGGCAGGCAGCTATCTGTGGAGTAAAGACGGTGAGATCCGTCCGTACTACCAGCGCGACTGGTTCGATTATGACGCGGTTAAAGACAACGTGACGGATAAAGCCGAGCTGCGTCAGGCGCTGGAAGATTCCGTGAAAAGCCACCTGATGTCAGATGTACCTTACGGCGTGCTGCTCTCCGGCGGTCTGGACTCCTCCGTGATCTCCGCGATCACCAAGAAATTCGCCGCTCGCCGCGTGGAAGATCAGGAGCGCTCCGAAGCCTGGTGGCCGCAGCTGCACTCCTTTGCCGTGGGTCTTGAAGGGGCACCTGACCTGAAAGCTGCGCAGGAAGTGGCAAACCATCTGGGCACCGTGCACCATGAAATTCACTTCACCGTGCAGGAAGGCCTGGATGCAATCCGCGATGTGATCTATCACATTGAAACTTATGATGTTACTACCATTCGTGCCTCAACACCGATGTACCTGATGTCGCGTAAGATTAAAGCGATGGGCATCAAGATGGTCCTGTCCGGTGAAGGTTCTGACGAAGTGTTTGGCGGCTACCTGTACTTCCATAAAGCGCCAAACGCCAAAGAGCTGCATGAAGAGACCGTGCGTAAATTGCAGGCACTGCATATGTTTGACTGTGCACGTGCCAACAAAGCAATGTCGGCATGGGGAGTGGAAGCGCGTGTCCCGTTCCTGGATAAGAAATTCCTCGACGTGGCGATGCGTATCAACCCGCAGGACAAAATGTGCGGCAACGGTAAAATGGAAAAACATATCCTGCGCGAATGTTTTGAATCATACCTGCCCGCGAGCGTGGCGTGGCGTCAGAAAGAGCAGTTCTCTGATGGTGTAGGTTACAGCTGGATCGACACCCTGAAAGAGGTGGCAGCAAAACAGATTTCCGACCAGCAACTGGAAACGGCAAGCTTCCGCTTCCCGTACAACACGCCGGGCTCGAAGGAAGCGTACCTGTACCGCGAAATCTTTGAAGAGCTGTTCCCGGTGCCGAGTGCGGCAGAGTGTGTTCCGGGTGGCCCATCCGTCGCCTGCTCGTCTGCCAAAGCGATTGAATGGGATGAATCTTTCAAAGCGATGAACGATCCATCAGGCCGCGCGGTAGGCGTTCACCAGTCTGCCTACAAATAATCGCGACGATTCTAATCAGGCCCCTCTGGGGCCTTTTTTTTGCCTTGCATTTCACTCTCGAAAAACGATTAATAACCAATAATTGCCGAATATTCGGTCACGCTGTTCGCAACCTAACCAAACAGTCACATTCCGGCTATTTTCGTTGAAAAAGGTGTTGACGCTGCAAGGGTCTATACGCATAATGCGCCCCGCAACGCCGATAAGGTAACGCGAAAAAAGATGGCTACGTAGCTCAGTTGGTTAGAGCACATCACTCATAATGATGGGGTCACAGGTTCGAATCCCGTCGTAGCCACCATCTTTTTTGCGGGAGTGGCGAAATTGGTAGACGCACCAGATTTAGGTTCTGGCGCCGCAAGGTGTGCGAGTTCAAGTCTCGCCTCCCGCACCATTCCCAGGTAAGCGTTGCACGGATGGGGTATCGCCAAGCGGTAAGGCACCGGTTTTTGATACCGGCATTCCCTGGTTCGAATCCAGGTACCCCAGCCATATTTCTTCGATTTTGCGGTTCTCCGCGGTATTGGGGTATCGCCAAGCGGTAAGGCACCGGTTTTTGATACCGGCATTCCCTGGTTCGAATCCAGGTACCCCAGCCATCGAAGATTGCAGTACTGGCTACGTAGCTCAGTTGGTTAGAGCACATCACTCATAATGATGGGGTCACAGGTTCGAATCCCGTCGTAGCCACCAAATTAAGATTGTCGATTTTTCGGTAATCAAGACAAATTGTTGGGGTATCGCCAAGCGGTAAGGCACCGGATTCTGATTCCGGCATTCCGAGGTTCGAATCCTCGTACCCCAGCCAATTTAAAAAGTCGTTAAGCAGTTTGTTTAACGCAATTGGGGTGTCGCCAAGCGGTAAGGCTCTGGTTTCTGATACCAGCATTCCGGGGTTCGAATCCCTGCACCCCAGCCACTTAAAAACAAATAAGCCCGCTCTGCGGGCTTTTTTGTTTTTGTTGTTTGTGCGGCCTGATGCCCCCTCACCCTACCCCTCTCCCCAAAGGGGCGAGGGAATAGTCGAAGCAGCGATTAAAGTCCGAGAGCGTATTTCAGGGCCTGACGTTTCAACCCGCCGGCACGTTCCGCCGCCATGAGGCCAATGTTACGCAGAATACGTACTGGCGCTAAGTCATTGCTGAACCCGGCATAGAACAGATCCATTCCCGACTGCATAATAAAATTATCCGCCATACGTCGCGTCTGGTAACGCTTCAGTACCTGATGGCTGGACCACGCTTCCGCATGCCCGCGCGCATGACTTAAAACGTCCAGTAACGCGTCAACGTCACGATACCCAAGATTTACCCCCTGCCCGGCCAGCGGGTGTATGGTGTGTGCCGCATCCCCCACCAGCGCCAGCCCGTCACGGGCATACTGCAAAGCGTGACGTCGCGTGAGCGGGAATGCGCCAGCGGCGACTGGTGTGATATGCCCCAGACGGCTCGGGAAGTGCTGCAGGATCTCGCGCTGCAGTTGTTCCATTGAAAGCCCTTGTAGCTGGCGAATGCGCGCCGGTTTGTCGTACCACACCAGTGACGCCCAATGATCAAATAGCGGTAAAAAGGCATGCGGGCCATTCGGCGTAAAGTGCTGCCAGGTGCTCTCACCCGGCAAATTCTCACACTGGACGGTAATCAGCATACAAGACTGCTCATACTGCCAGGCATGTACCCCAATACCTGCCATCTGTCTGACCTGAGAATTGGCACCATCCGCCCCGACGACCAGCTTCACAGCCAGCTCATCACCGCTGTCGAGCGTCAGCAAATAGCCGCTTTCGTGAGTATGAAGTGCCTTAAGTGACGCAGGAATACGCAGCGTCACCTTCGGGTGTGCCTCCAGGGCCTGCCAGAGCGCCAGCTGGAGCACATTGTTTTCCACCATGTAGCCCAGGCGCGGCAGCTTCAGCTCCGCAGCATCAAACGCAACGTGGGCATTTTCCCACTCCCAGGTTTCAAGACGGCTGTAGGGATGCGCACGCATCGCCTGCACCGTTTCCCAGACGCCCAGACCGCGCAGCAGATCGACTGACGCCGCGCTGATAGCAGAAATGCGCACATCCGGCTTGCTGGCGGGATCGAATGCCGGCGGTGCAGCCTGTTCAATTACCGTTACCTCAAATCCCTGCTGCGCCAGCCCCAGCGCCAGTGCGCCGCCGACCATACCGCCGCCGACAACGGCAACTTCGGTGTGTTGGAGTGTCATGGTCATTTTTCCTTATTGGAGAATCCCTTAAGTTTACCGGATTTTTGCGGTCCTGAGACACATAACCTTCATACTGGTCACAACCCCACCAAAGCATTACAATACGCGGCTTGCAATCCTGAGCTGAGCAAGTCGATGACTAAAAAACTCCATATAAAAACCTGGGGCTGTCAGATGAACGAATACGATTCATCCAAGATGGCCGATCTGCTGGACACCACCCACGGATACCAGCTGACTGAAAATCCGAAAGAAGCCGACGTGTTGCTGCTGAACACCTGTTCAATTCGTGAAAAAGCGCAGGAAAAAGTCTTCCACGTGTTAGGCCGCTGGAAACTTCTCAAACGAAAAAATCCGGACCTGATCATCGGCGTGGGCGGTTGCGTCGCATCACAGGAAGGTAAGCTCATCCGCCAGAGAGCCCCCTATGTGGATATCGTCTTTGGCCCGCAGACCCTGCACCGCCTGCCGGAGATGATCAACCAGGTTCGCGGTAATCGTAGCCCGGTCGTTGACGTCAGCTTCCCGGAGATCGAGAAATTTGACCGTCTGCCAGAACCGCGCGCAGATGGCCCGACCGCTTTCGTTTCCATCATGGAAGGCTGCAACAAATACTGCACTTACTGTGTGGTGCCTTATACCCGTGGCGAAGAAGTCAGCCGCCCGGCAGACGATATTCTGTTTGAAATCGCGCAGCTTGCCGCGCAGGGCGTTCGCGAAGTGAACCTGCTGGGCCAGAACGTTAACGCCTGGCGTGGGGAGAACTACGACGGCACCACCGGCACCTTTGCTGAACTGCTGCGCCTGGTGGCCGCGATTGACGGTATCGACCGTATTCGCTTTACCACCAGCCATCCGATGGAATTCACCGATGACATCATTGATGTCTATCGCGATACGCCAGAGCTGGTGAGCTTCCTGCATCTGCCGATTCAGTGCGGCTCTGACCGCGTTCTGAACCTGATGGGCCGTCCGCATACGGTTCTGGAGTACAAATCCACCATCCGTAAGCTGCGTGAAGCGCGTCCGGATATCCAGATAAGCTCCGACTTTATTGTCGGCTTCCCTGGTGAAACCGCGGATGACTTCGAGCGCACCATGAAGCTCATTGGTGAAGTGAATTTTGACGTCAGCTACAGCTTTATCTTCTCCGCGCGTCCTGGAACCCCTGCGGCCGATATGGTTGACGATGTGCCGGAAGAAGAGAAAAAGCAGCGTCTGTATATTCTGCAGGAGCGCATCAACCAGCAGGCCAACGCCTGGAGCCGCCGTATGCTCGGCACCGTCCAGCGCATACTGGTAGAAGGCACCTCGCGCAAGAGCATTATGGAACTCTCCGGTCGTACAGAAAACAACCGCGTGGTGAATTTTGAAGGTACCCCGGACATGATCGGTAAATTTGTGGACGTTGAGATTGTCGAAGTGCTCACCAACTCACTGCGTGCGAAAGTGGTCCGCACTGAAGACGAAATGGGCCTGCGTATTGCCGAGTCACCGGAATCCGTCATTTCGCGTACCCGCAAAGAAAACGATTCTGGCGTGGGGATTTACCAGCCTTAATCCTTCGGGCCTGCCGCTTCGGCAGGCCTTGTATTTCCTCTCATCGTCCCCAATATCATCTGCAATGCTTGCGCCTTTATTCTATGGCGTGAATAATTTCGGTAATGACCGTTTTATTACGCCGGGTGGCAGCGGGTCAGCTAACCAATCAAAGAGGAACAGTTTGAACATAGATACGCGTGAAATCAGCCTAACGCCCGCAGACAACGCTCGCCTGCTGAGCCTGTGCGGACCGTTTGATGACAACATCAAACAACTGGAGCGACGTCTGGGTATCGAAATCAATCGTCGCGATAATCACTTCAAACTTACCGGACGCCCTATCTGCGTCAATGCGGCTGCAGATATCCTGCGCAGCCTGTATGTCGATACCGCCCCGATGCGCGGCGAAATTCAGGATATCGAACCGGAACAAATTCACCTCGCCATTAAAGAGGCGCGCGTGCTTGAGCAGAGCGCGGAAAGTGTGCCGGACTACGGTAAGGCCATCAACATCAAGACCAAGCGTGGCGTCATTAAGCCGCGTACGCCAAACCAGGCGCAGTACATCGCCAATATTCTCGACCACGACATCACCTTCGGCGTGGGGCCGGCGGGTACGGGTAAAACCTATCTGGCCGTTGCCGCGGCGGTGGATGCGCTGGAACGTCAGGAAATCCGCCGTATCCTGCTGACCCGTCCGGCGGTGGAAGCGGGTGAAAAACTGGGCTTCCTGCCGGGCGACCTGAGTCAGAAGGTCGACCCGTATCTGCGTCCTTTATACGATGCGCTGTTCGAGATGCTCGGCTTTGAGAAGGTCGAAAAGCTGATTGAGCGTAACGTGATTGAAGTGGCCCCACTCGCCTACATGCGTGGTCGCACGTTAAACGACGCGTTCATCATTCTTGATGAAAGCCAGAACACCACCATCGAACAGATGAAGATGTTCCTGACGCGTATTGGCTTTAACTCGAAAGCGGTCATCACCGGTGACGTTACCCAGATCGACCTGCCGCGCAGCACCAAATCGGGCCTGCGCCACGCCATTGAAGTGCTGGCCGAAGTCGATGAAATCAGCTTTAACTTCTTCCACAGTGAAGACGTGGTACGCCATCCGGTGGTTGCGCGCATCGTTAACGCCTATGAAGCCTGGGAAGAGGCGGATCAAAAACGCAGGGCCGAACTGGCCGCAGAACGTAAGCGCGACGCGCAGGAGCAAGAACAGAAATGAGTCAGGTGATCCTCGATTTACAGCTGGCCTGTGAAGACAATTCCGGTATGCCAGATGAGGCACAGTTTCAGAAATGGCTGGATGCCGTTATCCCCCAGTTTCAGGAAGAATCAGAAGTGACGATTCGCCTGGTGGATGAGGCAGAAAGCCATGAGCTTAACCTGACTTACCGTGGGAAAGATAAGCCAACCAACGTGCTCTCTTTCCCGTTCGAAGCCCCGCCGGGTATCGAGATGCCGCTGCTAGGGGATCTGATCATCTGCCGTCAGGTGGTTGAACAGGAAGCCAAAGAGCAGCAAAAGCCGCTGGAAGCCCACTGGGCGCATATGGTGGTGCATGGCAGCCTGCATCTGCTTGGCTACGATCATATTGAAGATGACGAAGCGGAAGAGATGGAGTCCCTCGAGACAGAGATAATGCTTGCTCTGGGCTATGAGGATCCGTACATTGCCGAGAAAGAATAGTCAGTTAACTTACTGACGACTATGCCGCCGCGCAGGGAATTCGCGTGGCGGTAAATGTTGAACTAACAAGAGAACCCTTAACAAACGCCATGAGCGACGACAATTCACACAGTAGCGACACGACAAACACTAAAAAGGGATTTTTCTCCCTCATTCTGAACCAGCTTTTCCACGGCGAACCCAAGAACCGTGATGAACTGCTGGAGCTGATTCGTGATTCCGGGCAAAACGACCTTATCGACGAAGATACGCGCGAAATGCTCGAAGGGGTGATGGACATTGCTGACCAGCGTGTTCGCGATATCATGATCCCCCGCTCGCAGATGATCACCCTGAAACGTAACCAGACCCTGGACGAGTGCCTCGATGTGATCATCGAATCCGCCCACTCGCGTTTCCCGGTCATCAGCGAAGATAAAGATCACATCGAAGGGATTTTGATGGCGAAAGATCTGCTGCCGTTTATGCGCAGCGATGCCGAAGCCTTCAGCATGGAAAAAGTGTTACGCCAGGCCGTGGTTGTGCCGGAAAGTAAACGTGTGGACCGGATGCTGAAAGAGTTTCGCTCTCAGCGTTACCACATGGCGATTGTTATTGATGAATTTGGCGGCGTTTCCGGACTGGTCACGATCGAGGATATTCTTGAGCTGATCGTGGGAGAAATCGAAGATGAGTATGACGAAGAGGAAGATATCGACTTCCGTCAGCTCAGCCGCCATACCTGGACCGTGCGCGCGCTGGCCTCGATTGAGGACTTCAACGACGCTTTCGGCACTCACTTCAGTGATGAAGAGGTCGATACCATTGGCGGGCTGGTGATGCAGGCCTTTGGCCACCTTCCGGCGCGCGGTGAAACCGTTGACATCGACGGTTACCAGTTCAAAGTGGCAATGGCCGACAGCCGCCGTATTATACAGGTTCATGTCAGAACGCCGGACGACTCACCGGTGCCAAAACTGGAAGATTAATGTAAATGGCATTTGCCCCATTACTTGAACGCCAGCGCGTCCGTTTGCTGCTGGCGCTGTTACTCGGAGCCAGCGGTACGCTGGCTTTTTCTCCTTACGATATCTGGCCTGCGGCTATTCTCTCCCTGATGGGGCTTCAGGGTCTGACCCTGAACCGGCGTCCGGTACAGGCTGCCGCCATCGGTTACTTCTGGGGACTGGGGCTCTTTGGCTCCGGCATTAACTGGGTCTACGTCAGCATCGCCCAGTTTGGCGGTATGCCGGGCCCGGTTAACGTCTTCCTGGTCGTCCTGCTCGCGGCATATCTCTCACTGTATACTGGTCTGTTCGCAGGGATCCTTTCCCGCCTGTGGCCTAAAACCACCTGGCTGCGCGTCGCCATTGCCGCGCCGGTGGTCTGGCAAATCACCGAATTCCTGCGCGGTTGGATACTGACCGGCTTCCCGTGGCTGCAGTTCGGCTACAGCCAGATTGATGGCCCGCTGAAAGGCCTGGCCCCGGTCATGGGCGTTGAGGCAATCAACTTCCTGCTAATGGTGGTCAGCGGCCTGCTGATCCTGGCGCTGGTCACGCGTTGCTGGAAACCGCTGGCCGTGGCGCTGGTGCTGTTTGCCCTGCCCTTCCCGCTGCGGTATATCCAGTGGTTCACGCCTGAGCCTGAGCGCACCATGCAGGTTTCTATGGTGCAGGGAAATATCCCGCAATCTATGAAGTGGGATGAAAAAGAGCTGCTGAACACGCTGAAGATCTACGCCAACGCCACCGAAGAGGTGATGGGTAAATCGCAGCTGATCATCTGGCCGGAATCCGCCATTCCCGATCTGGAGATCAATCAGCAGCCGTTCCTGAACATGATGAACGACTTGCTGCTGGCTCGCGGCAGCACGCTGATTACCGGGATTGTCGATGCGCGTCTGAATCAGCAGAACCGTTATGACACCTACAACACCATCATTACGCTCGGCAAAGACAGCGAATACAGCTACAACTCCACGGATCGGTACAACAAGAACCACCTGGTGCCGTTTGGTGAATTTGTTCCGCTGGAGTCAATTCTGCGCCCGCTGGCGCCGTTCTTTGATCTGCCGATGTCCTCCTTCAGCCGTGGCCCGTACGTACAGCCCCAGCTGCATGCGCACGGCCTTGCCCTGACGGCGGCCATCTGCTACGAAATCATTCTCGGCGAGCAGGTTCGCGATAACTTCCGCCCGGATACCGACTACCTGCTGACCATCTCCAACGATGCGTGGTTCGGTAAATCTATCGGCCCGTGGCAGCATTTCCAGATGGCGCGTATGCGTTCTCTGGAGCTGGCTCGCCCATTGCTGCGCAGCACCAACAACGGCATCACCGCCGTGATTGGTCCACAGGGTGAAATCCAGGCCATGATCCCGCAGTTTACCCGTGAGGTGTTGACCACAAAAGTCACACCAACCACCGGCCTGACGCCGTATGCCCGCACCGGCAACTGGCCGCTGTGGATCCTGACCGCGCTGTTCGGTTTCGGTGCCGTGCTGATGAGCCTGCGTCAGCGTCGTCGCTAATCTTACCTTCTGTTGCCGGGTGGCGCTAACGCTTACCCGGCCTACATTTTGACTCCCGTAGCTCGGGTAAGGCGTAGCCGCCACCCGACAAATTCCTTCCAGTGCCAAATCTGGCACGCCTGTTGCTTTGTATATTCACGCAAACGCAGTTTGGCTTAACGTGCAACCTTGTCGCACCAGCGTAGATCATCGGTAGCACCGAAACGGTGCAACGGGAGATATTTGCCTCTGAATGGTGCGGCGCGCTTCGCAAAAATAAACAATAACGCAGCAAAATCTTTACATTAAGCCAGACTAAATGTTAACAAGCTTGCATAACACTGCACTCGCATCGCGCGAGATATAACAACATCACAATGGGTATCAATGCGTCACTGGCGCTGATAAGAAAGGAGTTGGGTATGCAATTACGTAAACTGGCCACAGCAATGCTGGTTATGGGAATGTCTGCCGGCGTGGTTCACGCTGAAGATGCTCCGGCAGCAGGCAGTACTCTCGACAAGATTGCCAAAAACGGCGTCATCGTGGTCGGCCACCGTGAATCTTCCGTCCCGTTCTCTTACTACGACAACACGCAAAAAGTCGTGGGCTATTCACAGGATTACTCCAACGCCATCGTTGAAGCTGTGAAGAAAAAGCTGAACAAACCTGACCTGCAGGTGAAGCTGATCCCAATCACTTCACAGAACCGTATTCCACTGCTGCAAAACGGCACCTTTGATTTTGAGTGTGGCTCTACCACCAATAACCTCGAGCGTCAGAAACAGGCCGCTTTCTCTGACACCATCTTCGTCGTGGGCACCCGTCTGCTGACGAAGAAAGGCGGTGATATCAAAGATTTTGCTGACCTGAAAGGCAAAGCGGTCGTCGTAACGTCCGGTACCACCTCAGAAGTGCTGCTGCACAAGCTGAACGACGAGAAGAAAATGGATATGCGCATCATCAGCGCGAAAGACCATGGCGACTCCTTCCGCACCCTGGAAAGTGGCCGTGCCGTCGCGTTTATGATGGATGACGCCCTGCTGGCGGGTGAGCGTGCGAAAGCGAAGAAACCAGACAACTGGGATATCGTCGGCACCGCGCAGTCAAAAGAAGCTTACGGCTGCATGCTGCGTAAAGACGATCCGCAGTTCAAGAAGCTGATCGATGACACTATCGCCCAGGTACAGACTTCCGGCGAAGCGGAAAAATGGTTCGACAAATGGTTCAAGAACCCGATTCCACCAAAAAATCTCAACATGAACTTTGAACTGTCTGATGACATGAAAGCGCTGTTCAAATCTCCAAATGACAAGGCTCTTAACTAATTAGAACAACAGGGGCGGGATCTCCTGCCCTCTCGATTGTCGGGAAGCATGGACAGACTATACGTTGAGTGGTCGTTCCCCACTCAGCGCGAAAAATGAGCTTCTCACCAATCTTCGAGGGTAGCGCTGCTACCCTTTTTTTTTCTGGAGTTTATTATGTCAATAGACTGGAACTGGGGCATATTCCTGCAACAAGCCCCGTTCGGCAACACCACCTATCTTGGCTGGCTGTGGAGCGGCTTCCAGGTCACCGTGGCACTATCGATAACAGCGTGGATTATCGCGTTTCTTGTCGGTTCGCTGTTCGGTATTCTGCGCACCGTCCCTAACCGTTTTCTTTCAACACTGGGCACGCTCTATGTGGAACTGTTCCGTAACGTTCCGCTCATCGTGCAATTCTTTACCTGGTATCTGGTTATCCCGGAACTGCTGCCGGAAAATATTGGCATGTGGTTCAAGTCGGAGCTGGATCCAAATGTGCAGTTCTTTGTCTCCTCCATGATGTGTCTGGGGCTGTTTACCGCTGCGCGCGTTTGTGAGCAGGTGCGTGCCGCCATTCAGTCATTACCCCGCGGACAAAAAAATGCGGGTCTGGCGATGGGTCTGACCCTGCCGCAAACCTACCGCTACGTGCTGCTGCCTAATGCCTACCGCGTTATCGTGCCACCGATGACCTCGGAGATGATGAACCTGGTGAAAAACTCGGCCATCGCCTCCACTATCGGCCTGGTCGATATGGCGGCCCAGGCGGGCAAGCTGCTGGATTACTCCGCTCACGCGTGGGAATCCTTCACCGCGATCACGCTCGCGTATGTTCTGATTAACGCTTTCATCATGCTGGTGATGAACCTGGTTGAACGCAAAGTACGCCTGCCGGGCAATCTGGGGGGCAAATAATGTACGAATTTGACTGGAGTTCTATCGTTCCTTCCTTACCTTACCTGCTGGATGGCCTGGTGATTACCTTAAAAATCACCGTTATTGCCATCATCATTGGTATCGTCTGGGGCACCCTGCTGGCGGTGATGCGCCTGTCGAGCTTTAAGCCACTCGCCTGGTTTGCGACCGCCTACGTTAACGTTTTCCGCTCCATCCCGCTGGTGATGGTGCTGCTGTGGTTTTACCTGATTGTTCCGGGCTTCTTACAGAACGTGCTGGGACTGTCGCCGAAAACCGATATCCGCCTGATCTCGGCGATGGTGGCGTTCTCAATGTTTGAGGCCGCTTACTACTCAGAGATTATCCGCGCGGGCATTCAGAGCATCTCCCGCGGGCAATCCAGCGCCGCGCTGGCGCTGGGGATGACGCACTGGCAGTCCATGCAGCTGATTATTCTGCCGCAGGCGTTTCGCGCCATGGTTCCGCTCCTGTTGACCCAGGGCATTGTGCTGTTCCAGGATACCTCGCTGGTGTATGTCCTGAGTCTGGCAGACTTCTTCCGTACCGCGTCAACCATCGGTGAACGTGATGGTACGCAGGTCGAGATGGTGCTCTTCGCGGGCGCGGTCTATTTTGTGATTAGTTTAAGCGCGTCGCTGTTGGTCAGCTGGCTGAAGAAAAGGACGGTATAATGATTTCCCTGAAAAATGTTTCTAAATGGTATGGGCACTTTCAGGTGCTGACCGACTGCTCCACGGAAGTGAAAAAAGGCGACGTGGTGGTGGTGTGCGGCCCGTCCGGTTCCGGTAAGTCCACGCTGATCAAAACCGTTAATGGTCTGGAACCTGTGCAGCAGGGCGAAATTGTTGTTAACGGCACCAAAGTGAACGACAAAAAAACCAACCTTGCCCAGCTTCGCTCTCACGTTGGCATGGTGTTCCAGCACTTTGAGCTGTTCCCTCACCTCTCTATCATCGAGAACCTGACGCTGGCGCAGGTGAAAGTGCTTAAGCGCGATAAAAAAGCATCGCGTGAGAAAGGCCTTAAGCTTCTGGAGCGCGTTGGGCTTTCTGCACATGCCGATAAGTTCCCGGCGCAGCTTTCGGGTGGTCAGCAGCAGCGTGTCGCGATCGCACGCGCGCTGTGTATGGATCCGGTGGCAATGCTGTTTGATGAACCGACGTCGGCGCTCGATCCAGAGATGATCAACGAAGTGCTCGACGTTATGGTCGAGCTGGCGCACGAAGGGATGACCATGATGGTGGTGACGCACGAAATGGGCTTCGCCCGTAAAGTGGCCAACCGCGTCATCTTTATGGACGAAGGGAAGATCGTGGAAGACTCGCCGAAAGAAGAGTTCTTCGCGAACCCGAAATCCGAACGTGCAAAAGATTTCCTCGCCAAAATCCTGCATTAATCTTCTCAGTGCGCAATCTGCGGATTGCGCACTGCCTCACGCTTTCGCGCTCTTGTTCTCGTCGGCGTCACATTGCAGCGTTAACCTTGTCACAAAATAACGCTACGTATGGAGAACGCTATGGCACAGCCTATTATTCTCGATTGCGATCCGGGTCATGATGACGCCATTGCTCTCGTCCTCGCTCTTGCCTCCCCTGAACTGGACGTAAAAGCGGTTACCGCATCCGCCGGAAATCAGACGCCGGATAAAACCTTGCGCAACGTGCTGCGCATGCTGACCCTGCTCAAACGCACCGATATTCCTGTCGCCGGCGGCGCCGTGAAACCGCTGATGCGCGAGCTGATCATTGCGGATAACGTTCATGGCGAAAGTGGACTGGACGGCCCTGAACTGCCGGAACCGGGCTTCGCGCCACAAGGCTGCACCGCCGTTGAGTTGATGGCGAAGGTGCTGCGCGAAAGTGCAGAGCCCGTGACGCTGGTGGCTACAGGTCCGCAGACGAACGTGGCCTTGCTGCTTAACAGCCATCCAGAACTGCACGGTAAAATCGCCCGGATCGTCATCATGGGCGGCGCAATGGGGCTCGGAAACTGGACGCCAGCCGCGGAGTTCAATATCTATGTTGACCCTGAAGCCGCAGAGATCGTTTTCCAGTCCGGTCTGCCGATTGTGATGGCGGGGCTGGATGTGACGCATCGGGCCCAAATTATGGCAGACGATATTGAACGCTTCCGCTCTGTGGGTAATCCGGTGGCAACGACTGTGGCAGAACTGCTCGACTTCTTTATGGAGTACCACAAAGCCGAGAAATGGGGCTTCCATGGCGCACCGCTGCATGACCCGTGCACGATTGCCTGGCTGTTGAAACCTGAGATGTTTACCACGGTTGACCGCTGGGTTGGTGTGGAAACGCAGGGGAAATATACCCAGGGAATGACGGTGGTGGATTACTACTCGCTGACGGGGAACGAGCCGAATACTGCGGTGATGGTGGATATCGACCGGGAAGCGTTTGTAGATTTGCTGGCGGAGAGACTGGCTTACTATAGTGCGGCCTGATGCCCTCACCCCAACCCTCTCCCACGGGGAGAGGGAGCAAACACTAAAAACGGCAACAGGGTTGCCGTTTTGCTTTTACCTAGGGCTCAAACGGCCGGCGCTGGAACTGGTCGTGACCGCATTTCGGGCACAAGGGCAGCACCTCCGGCGTATACACCGCGATGTGGTGATGACATTTCTCACACACCAGATTTCCCAACCCTACCACTTCGCCGCTGTGGTACACACCGTGATGGTTCAAATCCTGAAACACCTCGCGCCACTCAAGCTGCGTTTTATCGGTGATATCCGCCAGCTCCTGCCACAGGCTCTCTTTGATCACCCGCATAAACACGCTGTCCGAGACCTCTTCCTGGCTCTCCTGATAGCTGCGCGCAAACTCTTCCAGGTCACGACGTACCGCACGCGTCACCTCTTCCACTTCGGTTCGCGTTAACTCACCCGTTTGCGTCACGCGGGCACGCGCCTGTTCGACCAGCGCATCAATATCACGCTCGCCGTTACGCAGCCGCTCCGTCAGTGTCGCCACCAGCTCGCGGTAAAATTGAGCAACCTTGTTCATCATTTTGCCTCCCGGGTAAGTAACTAACTCTAATAATAGACCTTATTTCACCGCCGCTTTGTCAGGTGAAGCACAGACCCGGTAAATTCCTGCAAAGTGCTTTTGTGCGAAAGGCTGTTTTGACGCGGACGTTTGGGCTATGCTATGCGGATCTGAATTACCACATCCATTGGCTACATTTGTAGCTGTATTAAAAACAGGACCACTGGCTGCCATGCAAGAGCAATACCGCCCGGAAGAGATAGAATCAAAAGTCCAGCAACACTGGGACGAGAAGCGCACCTTTGAAGTAACCGAAGACGAGAGCAAAGAGAAGTATTACTGCCTGTCGATGCTTCCCTATCCTTCTGGTCGACTACACATGGGCCACGTGCGTAACTACACCATTGGTGATGTGATCGCCCGTTACCAGCGTATGCTGGGCAAAAACGTGCTGCAGCCTATCGGCTGGGATGCGTTCGGCCTGCCGGCAGAAGGTGCAGCAGTAAAAAACAATACGGCACCGGCACCATGGACGTACGACAACATCGCGTACATGAAAAACCAGCTCAAAATGCTGGGCTTCGGCTATGACTGGAGCCGCGAGCTGGCGACCTGCACCCCGGAATATTACCGCTGGGAGCAGAAATTCTTCACTGAGCTGTACAAAAAAGGCCTGGTGTACAAGAAGACGTCTGCGGTTAACTGGTGCCCAAATGACCAGACCGTTCTGGCGAACGAGCAGGTTATCGACGGCTGCTGCTGGCGCTGTGACACCAAAGTTGAGCGTAAAGAGATCCCGCAGTGGTTTATCAAAATCACCGCTTACGCTGACGAACTGCTGAACGATCTGGATAAACTGGATCACTGGCCTGACACCGTTAAGACCATGCAGCGCAACTGGATCGGCCGTTCTGAAGGTGTGGAAATTACCTTCAACGTTGAGAACTACGACCAAACGCTGACCGTCTACACTACCCGTCCGGACACCTTTATGGGGGCGACCTATCTGGCCGTGGCCGCAGGTCACCCGCTGGCGCAGAAAGCGGCAGAGAACAATCCGGAACTGGCAACTTTCATCGACGAATGCCGCAACACCAAAGTGGCTGAAGCCGACATGGCGACGATGGAGAAAAAAGGCGTTGATACCGGCTTTAAAGCGATTCACCCGCTGACGGGTGAAGCTATTCCTGTCTGGGCGGCGAACTTTGTGCTGATGGAATACGGCACCGGTGCGGTGATGGCCGTTCCGGGACACGATCAGCGCGACTACGAGTTTGCCACCAAATATGGCCTGACCATTAAGCCGGTAATCCTGGCCGCAGACGGTTCTGAACCCGACCTGTCTGAGCAGGCATTGACCGAAAAAGGCACCCTGTTCAACTCCGGCGAATTTAGCGGACTGAGCTTCGAAGAGGGCTTCAATGCCATCGCTGACAAGCTGGCCTCGCTGGGCGTAGGTGAGCGTAAAGTCAACTTCCGTCTGCGCGACTGGGGCGTTTCCCGTCAGCGTTACTGGGGCGCGCCAATTCCAATGGTGACCCTTGAAGACGGCACCGTGATGCCGACGCCAGAAGATCAACTGCCGGTGATCCTGCCGGAAGATGTGGTCATGGACGGCATCACCAGCCCGATCAAAGCCGATCCTGAGTGGGCGAAAACCACCGTTAACGGCCAGCCTGCGCTGCGTGAAACCGACACCTTTGACACCTTTATGGAGTCTTCCTGGTATTACGCACGCTACACCTGTCCGCAGTATCAGGAAGGCATGCTGGATTCTGACGCGGCCAACTACTGGCTGCCGGTAGACATCTACATCGGTGGCATCGAACACGCCATCATGCACCTGCTCTACTTCCGCTTCTTCCATAAGCTGATGCGCGATGCTGGCATGGTGAATTCTGACGAACCAGCCAAACAGCTGCTGTGTCAGGGCATGGTGCTGGCTGATGCCTTCTACTACGTTGGCGCGAACGGCGAGCGTAACTGGGTGTCTCCGGTGGACGCGATCGTAGAGCGCGACGAGAAAGGCCGTATCGTGAAGGCGACAGACGCTGAAGGTCATGAGCTGGTTTATACCGGCATGAGCAAGATGTCCAAGTCGAAAAACAACGGTATCGACCCGCAGGTGATGGTTGAGCGTTACGGTGCAGATACCGTGCGTCTGTTCATGATGTTTGCCTCTCCGGCTGACATGACGCTGGAGTGGCAGGAATCCGGTGTTGAAGGCGCGAACCGCTTCCTGAAACGCGTCTGGAAACTGGTTTACGAACATACCGCACAGGGTGATGCTCCGGCGCTGAACGCTGCTGCCCTGACGGAAGATCAGCAGGCGCTGCGTCGTGATGTTCATAAAACAATTGCAAAAGTCACCGATGATATTGGTCGTCGTCAGACCTTCAATACCGCAATTGCGGCTATTATGGAACTGATGAACAAGCTGGCGAAAGCCCCGCAGGATGGCGAGCAGGATCGTGCCTTAATGCGTGAAGCGCTGCTGGCCGTCGTTCGCATGCTGAACCCGTTCACGCCACACGTCAGCTTTACTCTGTGGCAGGAACTGAAAGGCGAAGGCGATATCGACAACGCGCCGTGGCCGGTTGCGGACGAAGCAGCAATGGTGGAAAACACCACGCTGGTGGTAGTCCAGGTCAACGGCAAAGTGCGCGGTAAAATTACCGTGGCGGTCGACGCAACCGAAGAACAGGTTCGCGAGCGTGCAGGCCAGGAACCTCTGGTCGCGAAATATCTTGAGGGCGTTACCGTACGTAAAGTGATCTACGTACCCGGTAAACTGCTCAATCTGGTCGTTGGCTAAGCGCGGGAGGAAACGTGCGACAACTGGCAACAATACTCTTATCACTGGCGGTGCTTGTCACCGCTGGCTGTGGCTGGCACCTGCGCAATACCACGGCAGTGCCTGCTGAGATGAAAACGATGATTTTCGACTCATCAGATCCGAATGGCCCATTCAGCCGGGCAGTTCGTAACCAGCTGCGCCTGAACGGTGTTGAACTCATTGAGAAAGACACGCTGCGCCAGGATGTACCGTCTCTCCGCGTTCTGGGGACGACCCTGAGCAAAGATACAGCGTCTATCTTCCAGGATGGCCGTACCGCAGAGTATCAGATGGTAATGACTGTTAACGCAGCCGTGCTGATCCCGGGTAAAGACATCTATCCGATCAGCACAAAAGTGTACCGTTCGTTCTTTGATAACCCGCAAACGGCGCTGGCGAAAGATGCCGAACAGCAGATTATCATCAACGAAATGTACGACAAGGCAGCGGAACAGCTGATCCGTAAACTGCCAGGTATTGCCGCGTCGACAAAAGAAGGCTCTGACATTATTGAAAAACCGGATGCCAGTACGCCCCCGGTTTCTACCTCTATGGGTAACTGATGATCAGGCTGTATCCTGAACAACTCCGCGCGCAGCTCAATGAAGGGCTGCGCGCGGCGTATCTGCTGCTTGGAAACGATCCCTTACTGCTGCAGGAAAGCCTGGATGCCGTGCGACATACTGCAGGTGCTCAGGGCTTTGATGAACACCATACCGTCCAGGTGGATAACAATACCGACTGGGACGCCCTCTTCTCACTCTGTCAGGCGATGAGCCTTTTCGCGTCGCGTCAGACAATTCAGATCCTGCTGCCGGAAAACGGCCCTAACGCGGCCATCAATGAGCAGCTTGCCACTCTGGTGAGCCTGCTACACAGCGATCTGCTGTTAATTGTCCGCGGCAATAAGCTCACCAAAGCGCAGGAAAATGCCGCGTGGTTCACTCAACTGGCGACCCACGCGGTGCTGGTTACCTGTCAGACACCTGAGCAGGCGCATCTGCCAAAATGGGTGGCCGCAAGAGCAAAGCAGAACAACCTTCAGCTGGATGATGCGGCAAATCAACTGCTCTGCTACTGCTATGAGGGTAACCTCCTGGCGCTGGCACAGGCGCTGGACAGACTCTCTCTGCTCTGGCCGGATGGCAAACTGACACTCCCCCGCGTCGAGCAGGCCGTTAATGACGCCGCGCACTTCACGCCGTTCCACTGGGTGGATGCATTGCTGGCCGCGAAAAGTAAACGCGCCCTGCATATCCTTCAGCAGCTGCGCCTGGAAGGCAGCGAGCCCGTTATTCTGCTGCGTACGCTGCAGCGTGAACTGTTGCTGCTGATTACGCTCAAGCGACAGTCTGCCCATACGCCGCTGCGCGCGCTGTTTGATAAACACCGGGTATGGCAAAATCGCCGCGCAATGACCACCGAGGCCGTCAACCGCCTGAGCCATGAACAGCTTCGTCAGGCCGTGCAGCTTCTGATGCGCGCTGAGCTCACCTTAAAACAAGATTACGGCCAGTCGGTCTGGGCGGAGCTGGAAAGCCTTTCCCTGCTGCTCTGCCACAAGGCGCTGGCTGACGTATTTATTGATGGATAGTATGCATTCTTTACAGGCCCTGTATGGCGGCACCTTTGACCCGGTACACTACGGGCATCTTAAGCCGGTGGAAATTCTGGCGAATTTGATCGGCCTGCAGCGCGTCACCATTATGCCCAATAACGTTCCGCCGCACCGCCCTCAGCCTGAGGCAACCAGCGAGCAGCGAAAAGAGATGCTAACGCTTGCCATTGCGGATAAACCGCTTTTCAGGCTTGATGAGCGGGAATTGCGTCGCGACACCCCCTCGTGGACGTCGCAAACGCTGCAGGAGTGGCGAGCTGAGCAAGGGCCTGACCAGCCGCTGGCGTTTATCATTGGTCAGGATTCTCTGCTCAACTTTCCTGGGTGGCACAAGTATGAAACCATTCTGGAGAACAGCCACCTGCTCGTTTGCCGCCGCCCAGGCTATCCGCTGACCATGCGTGAAGAGCAGTATCAGCAGTGGCTTGAAGACCATCTTACCGATAACGTAGAGGATCTTCACAACCAGCCCGCCGGGAAGATTTATCTGGCGGAAACCCCGTGGTTCGATATCTCCGCCACCCTTATTCGTGAGCGTTTACAACACGGTTTAACGTGTGACGATCTGCTGCCTGCCCCGGTGCTGGCGTATATTCATACGCACGGGTTGTATCAGAAAAGCGCAGATGTTTAGTCAGGCGTCATAAAAAGCGGCTTATTGATTCTCCTGCCTTGACAGGTTAAGCCATACTGTTATCCTCCGCTGCCAGACTTTCCCGCCAGTCATTGCTTTACAGAAATTGTTTTACAAAAATGGCGATGCAATCTCTGGCGGAGGGTGGGATGATACCCGCCTTCAAAATCCCGGCCGGTGACATTTGTCCCGACAAGGGCGCCAGTTCAGGTATACTGTCTGGCTACAAATTCATAGTTGCACCATCTTATTCACCCAGGGGGAAAACTTGCAGGGTAAAGCACTCCAGGATTTTGTTATCGACAAAATTGATGACCTGAAAGGTCAGGACATCATCGCTATCGACGTTAAGGGTAAATCCAGTATCACCGACTGCATGATTATCTGCACCGGGACGTCTACGCGTCATGTTGTTTCGATTGCCGACCATGTGGTTCAGGAATCGCGTGCAGCAGGACTGTTACCGCTTGGCGTTGAAGGTGAAGCGACCGCTGACTGGGTGGTGGTTGACCTCGGCGATGTGATTGTCCATGTCATGCAGGAAGAGAGCCGTCGCCTGTATGAGCTGGAAAAACTCTGGGGTTAATGCGTGAAGTTGCAGCTGGTCGCCGTCGGCACCAAAATGCCGGACTGGGTACAAACCGGTTTTACTGAATATCTGCGTCGTTTTCCAAAAGACATGCCGTTCGAACTGGTGGAGATACCTGCCGGGAAGCGCGGTAAGAACGCGGATATTAAACGTATTCTCGATAAAGAGGGCGAACTGATGCTGGCTGCCGCTGGCAAGAACCGCATCGTCACCCTCGATATTCCGGGTAAACCCTGGGATACGCCGCAGCTGGCGCACGAACTGGAGCGCTGGAAGCAGGATGGCCGTGACGTTAGTCTGCTGATTGGCGGACCTGAAGGGTTGTCCCCTGCCTGCAAAGCGGCAGCAGAACAAAGTTGGTCTCTCTCCGCGCTGACGCTGCCCCACCCGCTCGTTCGGGTCCTGGTGGCAGAAAGTCTGTATCGCGCGTGGAGCATTACTACCAACCACCCCTATCACCGCGAGTAATGACTGACCAGGGTAGATTAAGCAGCGGATGAAACTACAGAATTCTTTTCGCGACTATACGGCTGAGTCCGCGCTGTTTGTGCGCAGGGCACTGGTCGCCTTTACGGGGATTTTGCTGCTTACCGGCGTGCTGATCGCCAACCTTTATAATCTGCAAATCGTCCGCTTTACCGATTACCAGACGCGTTCAAACGAAAACCGCATCAAGCTGGTGCCTATCGCGCCCAGCCGCGGCATTATCTACGACCGTAACGGCACCCCTCTGGCGCTAAACCGCACCATCTATCAAATCGAGATGATGCCAGAAAAGGTCGATAATGTTCAGGACACGCTGGAGGCGCTAAGAAGCGTTGTCGATCTCAACGATGACGATATCGCAGCCTTCAAAAAAGAGCGCGCCCGTTCCCACCGCTTTACCTCCATTCCGGTGAAAACCAATCTGACGGAAGTTCAGGTGGCCCGTTTTGCGGTGAACCAGTACCGCTTCCCCGGCGTGGAAGTGAAGGGTTACAAACGTCGCTACTATCCTTACGGCTCCGCGCTGACGCACGTTATTGGCTACGTTTCCAAGATTAACGACAAAGACGTTGACCGCCTTGATAAAGACGGCAAGCTGGCGAACTATGCCGCGACGCACGATATCGGCAAGCTCGGGATCGAACGCTACTACGAAGATGTCCTGCATGGACAGACCGGCTATGAAGAGGTTGAGGTTAACAATCGTGGCCGCGTCATTCGACAGCTGAAAGAAGTTCCGCCTCAGGCGGGGCATGACGTCTATCTGACGCTCGACCTCAAACTGCAGCAGTATATTGAAACCCTGCTGGCGGGCAGTCGCGCCGCCGTCGTGGTCACCGATCCGCGTACCGGGGGAATTCTGGCTATGGTGTCCATGCCTAGCTATGATCCGAACCTTTTTGTTGACGGCATCTCCAGTAAAGACTATTCCGGCCTGCTGAATGATCCCAATACGCCGCTGGTAAACCGCGCCACGCAAGGCGTTTACCCGCCGGCATCTACGGTGAAACCGTATGTGGCGGTCTCGGCGCTGAGTGCGGGTGTCATCAACCGTAATACCAGCCTGTTTGACCCGGGCTGGTGGCAGCTACCCGGGTCTGAAAAACGCTATCGCGACTGGAAAAAATGGGGCCACGGCCATCTGAACGTGACCAAATCTCTGGAAGAGTCAGCGGATACCTTCTTCTATCAGGTCGCCTATGACATGGGGATTGACCGCCTGTCAGAATGGATGAGCAAGTTCGGCTACGGGCACTACACCGGCGTCGACCTTTCAGAGGAGCGATCCGGCAACATGCCGACGCGCGAGTGGAAGCTGAAGCGCTTTAAGAAGCCGTGGTATCAGGGTGATACCATTCCGGTGGGTATCGGCCAGGGCTACTGGACCGCAACGCCGATTCAGATGAACAAAGCGATGATGATCCTCATTAACGATGGCGTGGTCAAAGTCCCGCATCTGCTGCAAAGCACCGTTGAAGACGGCAAAAAGGTGCCGTGGGTACAGCCCCATGAAGCGCCCGTGGGTGACATTCATTCCGGCTTCTGGGAAATCGCGAAAGACGGTATGTACGGCGTAGCAAACCGTCCGAACGGTACCGCGCACAAATATTTCGCCGGAACGCCGTATAAAGTGGCTGCAAAATCCGGTACGGCGCAGGTCTTTGGCCTGAAAGCCAACGAAACCTACAACGCACACCGCATTGCTGAACGTCTGCGTGACCATAAGCTCATGACGGCATTTGCCCCTTACGATAACCCGCAGGTGGCGGTGGCGATGATTCTGGAAAACGGCGGCGCTGGCCCGGCGGTAGGGACCATCATGCGCCAAATCCTCGACCACATTATGCTGGGTGATAACAACACCGAACTGCCGGCTGAAAACCCGGCCGCCGCTGCGGCGGAGGACCAATAATCATGACGGATAATCCAAACAAAAAATCGTTGTGGGATAAAATCCACATCGACCCAGCCATGCTGCTGATCCTGTTGGCTCTGCTGGTTTACAGCGCCCTGGTTATCTGGAGCGCCAGTGGTCAGGACATCGGTATGATGGAACGCAAAATCGGCCAGATCGCGATGGGTCTGGTCATCATGGTGGTGATGGCGCAGATCCCACCGCGCGTCTATGAAGGCTGGGCGCCCTATCTCTATATCTTCTGTATTATTTTGCTGGTGGCAGTAGACGCGTTCGGCGCCATCTCAAAAGGGGCGCAGCGCTGGCTGGATCTGGGCGTTGTTCGTTTCCAGCCCTCGGAGATTGCCAAAATTGCCGTCCCCCTGATGGTGGCGCGCTTTATCAACCGTGATGTCTGTCCGCCGTCGCTGAAAAACACCGCGATCGCGCTGGTGCTGATCTTCCTGCCGACGCTGCTGGTTGCTGCGCAGCCTGACCTCGGCACCTCGATCCTTATCGCGCTCTCCGGTCTGTTTGTCCTTTTCCTGTCGGGCTTAAGCTGGCGTCTGATTGGTATCGCTGTGGTGCTGATTGCGGCGTTTATCCCTATCCTCTGGTTCTTCCTGATGCATGATTACCAGCGCCAGCGCGTTATGATGCTTCTCGACCCGGAAACTGACCCGCTCGGTGCGGGCTATCATATTATTCAGTCCAAGATTGCGATTGGCTCCGGCGGCCTGCGCGGTAAAGGCTGGTTGCACGGTACCCAGTCGCAGCTGGAATTTTTACCGGAACGTCACACCGACTTTATCTTTGCGGTACTGGCTGAAGAGCTGGGGCTGGTTGGTATCCTGATTTTGCTCGCGCTCTACGTGCTGCTGATCATGCGAGGATTGTGGATTGCCGCCCGGGCGCAAACCACCTTCGGCCGCGTCATGGCAGGCGGATTGATGCTGATTTTATTCGTTTATGTCTTCGTAAATATTGGTATGGTGAGTGGTATTCTGCCGGTAGTAGGCGTACCGCTGCCGCTGGTCAGTTACGGAGGCTCGGCACTGATCGTGTTGATGGCCGGGTTTGGGATCGTGATGTCGATCCATACCCACAGAAAAATGTTGTCAAAAAGCGTTTAAAAATAAGGGGATCGGAATGCGTAAGCAGTGGCTGGGGATCTGCATCGCGGCAAGTTTACTTGCGGCCTGCACAAGTGATGATGGTCAGCAACAGGCAACCGTCGCGCCGCCGCAGCCTGCGGTGTGTAATGGTCCGATCGTTGAAATCAGTGGGGCCGATCCCGTTTATGAACCGCTGAATGCCAGCGCGAATCAGGATTACGAGCGCGACGGCAAAAGCTACAAAATCGTGCAGGACCCTTCCCGCTTCAGCCAGGCGGGCTTTGCTGCCATTTATGATGCAGAACCGGGCAGTAACCTCACGGCATCCGGTGAAACATTTGACCCCATGCAGCTCACTGCCGCGCACCCAACGCTGCCGATTCCAAGCTACGCGCGTATCACTAACCTGGCTAATGGTCGCATGATCGTCGTGCGTATTAATGACCGTGGTCCGTATGGTAATGACCGGGTGATTTCTCTGTCCCGCGCGTCTGCCGATCGCCTGAACACGTCGAACAACACCAAAGTTCGCATTGACCCGATTATCGTGGCGCAGGATGGCTCGATGTCCGGGCCGGGTACCGCCTGTACGACGGTGGCGAAGCAGACCTATGCCCTGCCAGACCGCCCAAATCTTGACGGCGGAATGGGTAGCGTCTCTTCTCCGGCTGAGCCTTCTCAGCCGGCGGGAGAAATACGTCCAATCAGCAATGATACGCTGCAAAGCGATGATTCCACTGGCGCACCGGTAAAAAGTAGCGGCTTTTTAGGCGCACCGACGACCTTAGCGACGGGCGTGCTGGAAGGCAGTGAGCCGACGCCAGCCCCGGTTGCGGCTCCGGTGACGCAGCCAGCGCCGGTAACAGCGCCAGCGACCACGAAAAGCGCGGCAGCCGCTGCGCCAGCAGCAGCCAGCGGCGGCTTTGTCGTTCAGGTGGGGGCAGTGAGCGATCAGGCCCGAGCCCAGCAGTATCAACAGCGTCTGAGCCAGCAGTTTGGCGTACCTGGACGCGTTGAGCAGAACGGCGCGGTCTGGCGTATTCAGATGGGACCTTTTGCCAGTAAATCGCAGGCAGCGTCTCTGCAACAGCGTTTGCAGAGCGAAGCACAACTGCAGTCCTTCGTCACTGTTGCAAAATAATTAATCGGCGGTATCCGAAATGTCAGTTTGTGTAAAACGCATTCACAAACTCATGCTTAAAGTCGGATGCCTGCCTGAATAGCATTTGCTATAGTAAGGCACTTTTTTTAATTCCATCACGGATGTCGTAGTTCTGACCATGAAGACCACTTTTTCTGCTCGTTTTGTGCAGCGCATGGCGCTGACCACGGCCCTTTGCGCAGCAGCACTCTCTGCTGCTCATGCCGATGACCTGAATATCAAGACCATGATCCCTGGCGTTCCGCAAATCGACGCGGAATCCTACATCCTGATCGATTACAACTCTGGCAAAGTTTTGGCAGAACAGAACGCCGATGCCCGCCGTGACCCGGCCAGCCTGACCAAAATGATGACCAGCTATGTTATCGGCCAGGCCATGAAAGCCGGTAAATTCAAAGAAACGGATCTGGTCACCATTGGTAACGATGCGTGGGCAACCGGGAACCCTGTGTTCAAAGGTTCTTCTCTGATGTTCCTGAAGCCCGGTATGCAGGTTCCAGTTTCCCAGTTAATCCGGGGTATTAACCTGCAGTCAGGTAACGATGCCTGCGTAGCAATGGCTGATTTCGCCGCCGGTAGCCAGGATGCCTTCGTCGGTCTGATGAACAGCTACGTCACCGCGCTGGGTCTGAAAAACAGCCATTTCCAGACCGTACACGGCCTGGATGCAGACGGTCAGTACAGCTCCGCACGTGATATGGCACTGATTGGTCAAGCCCTGATCCGCGACGTACCGAACGAATACTCCATCTATAAAGAGAAAGAGTTTACCTTCAACGGTATTCGTCAGACCAACCGTAACGGCCTGCTGTGGGATAACAGCCTGAACGTTGACGGTATCAAAACAGGTCATACCGATAAAGCCGGTTACAACCTGGTGGCCTCTGCCACTGAAGGTCAGATGCGTCTGATCTCTGCCGTGATGGGCGGTCGTACCTTTAAAGGTCGTGAAACCGAAAGCAAGAAACTGCTGACCTGGGGCTTCCGTTTCTTCGAAACCGTGAATCCGCTGAAAGCAGGCAAAGAGTTCGCGTCTGAGCCAGTGTGGTTCGGCGACAACGACCGTGCTTCCCTCGGCGTTGATAAAGATCTGTACCTGACCATTCCTCGCGGTCGTATGAAGGATCTGAAGGCCAGCTACGTCCTGAACAGCACCGAACTGCATGCCCCGCTGCAGAAAAATCAGGTCGTGGGTACCATCAACTTCCAGCTGGATGGCAAGACTATCGATCAGCGTCCGCTGGTTGTTCTGCAGGAAATTCCTGAAGGCAATTTCTTCGGCAAAATCATTGATTACATTAAATTGATGTTCCATCACTGGTTTGGCTAAAAATCGAACACTTGAAAGTGTGATTTTGATCCCCATATACTAAGTATCCTGATAACTCCCACCTGACGTGGGAGTTATTCTTTTTGACGTTACGCCGGAGCTGACATGAAAACCAAACTTAACGAACTGCTTGAATTCCCTACCCCATTTACCTACAAAGTAATGGGTCTGGCGAAACCTGAGCTGGTTGATCAGGTGGTTGAAGTGGTACAGCGCCATGCGCCCGGTGATTACTCTCCGTCAGTAAAACCAAGCAGCAAGGGCAACTACCACTCGGTTTCTATTACTATCACCGCGACCCATATCGAACAGGTTGAGACGCTCTACGAAGAACTCGGCAATATCGAAATTGTGCGTATGGTGCTGTAGTCCCTTTGCGGTTACCCGGCTTACCGGGTAACCCCTCTCCCCCGCTGTGATATACTCCCCCTCATCATTGGTTCCTCGTCTTCGGAGACGCTGTTTTGTATCAGGATAAAATTCTGGTCCGTCATCTCGGGCTGCAACCTTATGAGCCTGTCTCCCAGGCTATGCATGACTTCACCGATTCACGCGATGACACGACCCCTGATGAAATTTGGCTGGTTGAACACCTGCCGGTATTTACCCAGGGTCAGGCCGGTAAAGCGGAACATTTATTAATGACGGGCGATATCCCGGTGATCCAGAGCGATCGGGGTGGACAAGTGACTTATCACGGCCCGGGCCAGCAGGTGATGTACGTCCTGCTTAATCTGAAGCGCAGAAAGCTTGGCGTGCGTGAGCTGGTGACGTTGCTGGAACAAACCGTCGTCAACACGCTGGCGGAATATGGTATTGACGCGCATCCGCGGGCCGATGCTCCAGGCGTCTACGTTGGCGAAATGAAGATCTGCTCGCTGGGGCTACGTATTCGTAAAGGCTGTTCCTTCCATGGTCTGGCGTTGAATATTAATATGGATCTGACGCCTTTCCAGCGCATAAATCCCTGCGGCTACGCCGGTATGGAAATGACGCAGATGCGCCAGTGGGTAGATACCGCCACGCCAGATAATATACGCCCTGTTCTTCTGAAGAATGTGTTAGCGCTACTTAACAATCCACCGCATGAATATATCCCTGCTTAATATATCATACAGGGGAGCCCGTTAATTTGACGGGCAACTATTTATTTACCGCTTTTACGCTTTACAATAATCCGCAGATTCTATATTTTCGAAGCGCCCGAATATTGCCGTTACATATTATTTAGCCTCCGGACAGCACGGCATACACAGGCTAAGTAACGTGAGTGATAATCACACAACTGTTTGTTTTTGATAAACAAGTGAAACAAAACCAACACTTTACGAATCTCTACAAGCATAATAAATAAATTCAACTATCATTCATGTTGTGAATGTATACGGAGTGAAAGCGTGGAGTCTACTAATTTACCAGCCAAACGACTGAATGAACCCGGTGGCGAAGACAAGCCACAAATTTTTCGGACTTTACGTAATATTGATCTCAATTTACTGACTATTTTTGAGGCAGTATATGTCCATAAGGGTATCGTTAACGCTGCGAAAATTCTTAATCTCACGCCATCGGCAATAAGTCAGTCGATTCAAAAGCTACGCGCTATATTTCCTGACCCGTTATTTATCCGTAAAGGCCAGGGCGTCACGCCGACGGCCTATGCGACCCACCTCCACGAATACATCAGCCAGGGGCTGGAGTCGATTCTGGGTGCGCTGGATTTAACCGGGAGCTATGACAAACAAAGAACGATCACCATCGGCTGCTCTCCTTCAGTGGGCGTGCTGGTCATGCCCGCCATCTACCAGGCCGTGAAAGAGCATGCTCCCCAGCTTCTGCTGCGCAATGTGCCACTCAACGAACCTGACGTTCAGCTTGCCCAGTTCCAGACGGATCTGGTTATTGAGAGCGGCAGCTTCAGCGCCAGAGCGCTGGGGCAAAACGTGCTTTATGCCGATAATCTGGTTTTGGTTTGCCGCCAGCAGCATCCCGCGCTCAGCGAGCCGTTAACCATTGAGAACCTGCGCAATTACGACCACTCGTCTTTCATGACCGAAGGGCAGTCCAACCATGGTCTGCGCCAGCGCATTGATGAAATTTTCCCGGAACGTCAGATCAGTTTCAGCAGTTACAATATGTTTACCACCGCCTCCCTGATTGGCAGCAGCGATATGCTGTGCATCATGCCTTCACGCCTGTATCACCTGCTGCGGAAATGCTGGTCGCTGGAGAGTATTCCGCTCAGCCAGCTCAATGCGGAATCTATCGAGATTTCACTGCATTACAACAAACTCAGTTTGCGCGATCCGGTACTGGAAAACGTCATCCGCATTATCCGTCAGGCCTTCTGACAGCGAGTGTCAGCACAAGCCCCTGCCACAAGCAGGGCGAAAGGCACAAAACAACAACTATTTTACAAATTGGCGACGTGGCAGGCTGCTTTCATGGCCGTTTCAATGATATACTGCCTGTCGTTCGTTCAAAAATAGTTGATAAATACAACATTCCCTTGAATTGAAACGCTTTCCTTCGATATTCGCAACTGGAACACGCACGCTATGAGTAAACCCATTGTGATGGAACGCGGTGTTAAATACCGCGATGCCGATAAAATGGCCCTTATCCCGGTTAAAAACGTGGCTACCGAGCGCGAGGCGCTGTTAAGAAAACCGGAATGGATGAAAATCAAACTTCCGGCTGACTCTTCGCGTATCCAGGGGATCAAAGCGGCGATGCGCAAGAATGGCCTTCACTCCGTCTGTGAAGAAGCGTCTTGCCCTAACCTTGCTGAATGTTTCAATCACGGCACCGCGACGTTTATGATTCTGGGTGCCATCTGTACCCGCCGCTGCCCATTCTGTGACGTTGCTCATGGCCGCCCAGTCGCGCCCGATGCTAACGAGCCGCAAAAACTGGCGCAAACCATCGCTGACATGGCGCTGCGTTATGTGGTCATCACATCCGTTGACCGTGACGATCTGCGCGATGGTGGAGCTCAGCACTTCGCTGACTGCATTACTGCTATTCGCGAGAAAAGCCCGAACATTAAAATCGAGACGCTGGTTCCTGACTTCCGCGGCCGTATGGACCGTGCGCTGGACATCCTGACCGCGACGCCGCCAGATGTGTTTAACCACAACCTGGAGAACGTGCCGCGTCTTTATCGTCAGGTACGACCGGGTGCGGATTACAACTGGTCTCTGAAGCTGCTGGAGCGCTTTAAAGAAGCCCATCCGCATATCCCTACCAAGTCAGGTCTGATGGTCGGTCTGGGTGAAACTAATGACGAAATCATCGAAGTGATGCGCGATCTGCGCCGCCACGGTGTGACCATGCTGACGCTGGGCCAGTATCTGCAGCCAAGCCGTCACCATCTGCCGGTACAGCGCTACGTTAGCCCGGATGAGTTTGATGAGATGAAAGCCGAAGCGCTGGCGATGGGCTTTACCCACGCAGCATGCGGTCCGTTTGTTCGCTCTTCTTACCATGCTGATATGCAGGCAAAAGGCGAAGAAGTCAAATAGTGCTGTAATATCCATTTACAGTAATGCAAAAAAACCGGCCTGATGAGCCGGTTTTTTTTCGCAAGCCCTCAGGCATTGCTATTACTCTTTGTGAGAAAGCTTCTCTGCCGGGATGTCCTCAGCGCTTTTCTTCGCGGCTGCATCATCGTCGTTCATCGCTTTCTTAAAGCCTTTGATGGCAGCCCCCAGGTCACCACCCAGCGTGCGTAACTTCTTGGTACCAAACAGCAGGACGACCAGTGCAGCAACCACCAGCAGTTTGGTAATACTAATCTCACCCATAGATACCTTCTTTACATAAAACAGGCTGCATTCAGCGCCAAAACCTGACTGTATTAACGGTCATTTGGCGCGTGCACACAATAGCAATCTGTAACAAGGTGAATCAAGCATTGTTGAAAAAAACATCACATTAATTGCGGTGGCGCAAAGCGTCGGTTACGAAGAACAGGTAATTGCTGACGCGCAAGCGCAATTCTTTCTAAAAATATCTCCGTCATCAGCAGCACCGGCGCTTCCGCTGCTGCGGCAACCGTGACTCCCAGTGGATCAACCACCCTGCTCTGCCCGATATTTTTATTGCCACACTCCCCGGAAGCAACGACATAGCAGGTCGTGTCCAGCGCGCGCGCCGCAAGCAGCGTTGCCCAATGCTGCTCTTTCAGCGGTCCCTTAACCCATGCAGCAGGCAATACCAGCACGTCTGCCCCTTGCAGAGCCAGATGCAATGCCAGCTCAGGAAAACGCAGGTCGTAGCAGGTCATTAACCCAACCTTAAACCCGTCAATATCAATTAACGGCGCAACGCGGTCTCCAGGGTCAACACGCCGTGACTCCTGAATGCTGAACGCATCATAAAGATGAAGCTTGGCATAGCGCGCGATAATCACGCCATCACGGATAGCCACCAGCGTATTTACGGCGCGCCCCGGCGCTGAAGGAACGTGCACTGTTAAGATGGTCGTCATCGCGTTACCCACGCTCTCGGTGAGCAACGGCTGTAAAAAGTCGCCATCAAGCGGCTGCGCGGACTTCACGGACAGATCCGGGTCATTATCATCCCTTGCCAGCAGCGCTTCCGGGAGAACCAACAGCGACGCGCCCTTCTGCCGGGCCTGTGTCATCAGGTTCACGCATTGTAGTGCATTAACCTGCCAGTCAGGCGTGACTGCAAACTGCCCTACCGCCACATACATATTTGTCCCCTCATCATAAACAGCGTTAAACTCGCTACTCTTACACATCAAATAGCAGGTATTTAGCGTGTTACAACTCCTTTTGGCTGTTTTTATTGGTGGAGGCACAGGGAGCGTTGCGAGATGGTTCCTGAGTATGCGGTTTAACCCCCTGCACCAGGCGATTCCCATGGGGACACTGGCTGCCAACCTGATTGGTGCATTTATCATTGGTATGGGGCTGGCCTGGTTTAACCGGATGACGCACATCGATCCCATGTGGAAGGTCCTGATTACCACCGGGTTCTGTGGCGGTTTAACGACTTTCTCAACCTTTTCTGCGGAAACGGTTTTTCTCTTTCAGGAAGGCCGTATCGGCTGGGCGCTGGTGAATATCGCGATCAACATGCTTGGATCCTTCGCGATGACGGGGATCGCATTTTGGCTATTTTCCTCAGTAAGCACGCATTAACCGCCGGGGCGTTAATGTTGGCTTAATTTTTCTCTGTCACTCTGGAGGCCATACTGAACGAGGGTGACAGAATGAAACAGAATCTGATGAGCGCAGGAATGGTGTTGTTGAGCGTACTGATCGTTGCCAGCTTCCTGAAAATGTACCTGCTTGGCTGATTCATAACGAAAAAAACCCGCTCAATGAGCGGGTTTTGAAATTCTTGCTGACGCGTCTGAATTACAGAGCGATTACGTTAGCAGCAGAAGGGCCTTTGGCACCGTTAGTGATTTCGAACTCTACGCGCTGACCTTCAGCCAGAGTTTTGAAACCATTAGACTGGATTGCAGAGAAGTGTACGAACACATCTTTGCTGCCATCTTCAGGAGTAATGAAACCGAATCCTTTGGACTCATTAAACCACTTAACGTTACCTTTAATCTTAGACATCAAAATTACCTTTACATTAAAAAACGACACAAATGCTGTGTCGGTTACCAGTACAACAATTGTGGGACCTTTTGTCCAGCGGATCTTTGACAAAAAGTGACTAAAGTCGCGTTAATTTTCACTGGCAGATTTTTATCGCTTAGGAATCAATGCCTGCGCGTTTTTTCACCAGCTGGTAACCTTTTTTCAGTCAAAACTGAAAACGCATCCAGGCGAAGTAAACGTTACCGTTGTTGTACGTCCCGGGGATGTAGGTCATCTGGAACGTTGCCGGGCCATAGCCAATCGAGGCCAAAGGCAGCAGCACGGGGATCGGAATGTAGTTCCAGTTATCACGCGCCGTCACTCCTGCGGTATAGCCTAACCCGACGTGGAAATTCTCGTCCGCCAGCGGGCGCCACGTTTTCTCCCAGCCGTAACCCCCAATCGGTTCCCATTTATTAAACGAGTCTTTAAAGGCCATCAGATAGATGCCGTGCCAGTTTCCTTTCTCATCCCAGCGTGACTGACCAAAACCAGCCCCCCACGGGCGCTCGTTGTATTTATCTGTTTTCTCTTTGTCATAAGCAAAGCGCGCATGCCACGTTATTGCCGGTACATAGAGATCATAATGTTCAGGTGCTGACCAGGTCTGCGAAACATTATCCGTAAAAGTAGAGAACCAGCCTTTATTCGTCGCGTTGTCTTCTGCCTGTGCAACAGATGAAAACGTTAACTGACCAAAAATAAACAATAAAAGAGAGAAAAAAGTATTACGTAAGCTCACAATGCAATTACCATTCTTAATATTCGAAGCAAAGTTTACCACACAATAGTTGAACCATGTCTTAACGGCATCAGCACTACTCCTAAATATCAGGCCTCTTTTCGGGAATATTCTTAAGGCAGCGTTCAGGCTGGCCCAAATAAACCTACAATATGTATGACTATAACATTTTCATCCATCCCGATTAACAGGCCGAAAAACACATAATTTTAACATTTTGTTATCATTAAAGAGACATGCTACGCTGTTTCTGGCGGTCAACTTCCTGATGACATAAATGCCTGGGCCATGGCAAAAACGCTGTGATACTGTTCTTTAGTCGTCTATTTATTGATTTTAATCAGCAAGGACAGGCCATTAATTCGGCACATTTTCATCCTTCTTATTTTATTAATTTTTTTCTACCTCAGGGCACAGGATACAGGGGAAACCATGCTTACGTTTATCGAACTCCTTATTGGGGTCGTCGTCATTGTCGGTGTAGCCCGCTACATCATTAAAGGGTACTCAGCCACGGGCGTTTTATTTGTTGGCGGCTTAACTCTCCTGATTGTCAGCGCATTAATGGGGCATCAGGTATTACCTGCCAGCGCAGCCAGCACGGGTTATACTGCCACGGATATTGTTGAATATATTAAAATACTGCTCATGAGCCGTGGCGGCGATCTCGGTATGATGATCATGATGCTGTGCGGTTTTGCCGCCTACATGACCCATATCGGCGCTAATGACATGGTGGTTAAGCTTGCCTCGAAACCCCTGCAGTATATTAACTCCCCGTATCTGTTAATGGTTGCCGCCTATTTCCTCGCCTGTCTGATGTCGCTGGCCGTTTCATCGGCCACCGGTCTTGGCGTACTGTTAATGGCCACGCTGTTCCCGGTGATGGTGAACGTGGGCATCAGCCGCGGTGCAGCGGCAGCCATTTGCGCATCACCGGCCGCCATTATTCTTTCCCCAACCTCTGGCGACGTTGTGCTGGCCGCCAAAGCAGCCGAGATGTCGCTGATCGACTTCGCCTTTAAGACCACGCTGCCGATCTCGATTGTCGCCATTGTGGGAATGGGGGTCGCGCATTTCTTCTGGCAGCGCTATCTCGATAAAAAAGAGAACATCAGCCATGAGATGATGGATGTCAGCGAAATCACCACCACCGCTCCAGCGTTCTACGCCATTCTGCCGTTCACACCGATTATCGGCGTGCTGATTTTTGACGGCAAATGGGGTCCACAGCTGCACATTATTACTATTCTGGTCATCTGTATGCTGCTGGCTGCCGTGCTGGAATTCGTGCGCGGTTTCAACACGCAAAAAGTCTTCTCCGGCCTGGAAGTAGCGTATCGTGGAATGGCGGATGCCTTCGCGGGCGTGGTGATGCTGTTGGTTGCGGCAGGCGTGTTTGCCCAGGGTCTGAGCACTATTGGCTTTATCCAGAGCCTGATCTCCATCGCCACGTCGTTTGGCTCAGCCAGTATTATCCTGATGCTGGTGCTGGTCGTTCTGACCATGCTGGCGGCGATGACCACCGGTTCTGGTAACGCGCCGTTTTACGCTTTCGTTGAGATGATCCCTAAGCTGGCTCACTCCTCTGGCATCAACCCGGCTTACCTGTCTATTCCGATGCTTCAGGCCTCAAACCTGGGTCGCACCATCTCTCCTGTTTCAGGCGTGGTCGTTGCGGTTGCCGGTATGGCAAAAATCTCTCCGTTTGAGGTCGTCAAACGCACGTCAGTCCCGGTGCTGGTTGGCCTGATCATCGTCATTATTGCCACCGAAGTGCTGGTTCCCGGCGCTGCCTAAGTAAAATTCCTGATTTCCAAAAAGCGCCTGCTGGCGCTTTTTGTGCTTTAATAACTCCCAAAAATTAATCGAGCACAACCAATCAGGAAATCACATGTTCAGGAAGGATATCGTTATCTCGTCTGGCGCAGTTGCGCTTGCACTCAGTGTCTTCTCCGCACAGGCAGAACCGCTCAACGCTACGCAATATGGCGATTTCGATCGCTATGTACTGGCGCTGTCCTGGCAAACCGGGTTTTGTCAAAGCATGGTTGAGCGTAACCGCAATGAACCGGATGAATGTCGTCTGCAAAAAGAGAGCGAAAATAAAGCCGATTTTCTGACCGTCCACGGGTTATGGCCTGGTCTGCCGAAATCGATAGCGGCACGAGGCGTGGATGAACGTCGATGGATGCGATTTGGTTGTGCCACGCGTCCCATCCCGAATATGCCAGAAGCAAAGGCCAGCCGCAAATGTGCTGCTGCCGAAACCGGGCTGTCGCTTTCCGGTGCGGCAAAACTTAATGAGGTGATGCCAGGCGCGGGCGGAAACTCCTGCCTGGAACGGTACGAATACGCCAAGCATGGCGTCTGTTTTGGTTTTGATCCCGATGCCTATTTCGGCACCATGGTGAGAATGAATCAGGAAATGAAAAACAGTGCCGTCGGTCAATTCCTCGCGGCTAACTACGGTAAAGCCGTCAGTCGTCGTGATTTTGACAACGCCATTGCCAAAAGCTGGGGCAAAGAAAACATCAAAGCCTTTAAGCTGACCTGCAATGGCAACCCGGCGTATCTCACTGAGATGCAGATTTCGCTGAAAGCAGACACCATTAACCAACCGCTTTCCGCAACGTCCTTTGCCCCGCAGCCACATCCTGGTAACTGCGGAAAACAATTTGTCATTGATAAAGCCGGTTACTGACCCACCACCGGGCGCACCATATCGAACCGGTGTTCATCACTGATCCCATAGTACGCCGTCGGCCCACCCGCTCGCAGGATGGGCTGCGCTTTCGCCGTCTGGTATATCCCCTCTTCCAGTAGCGTTTCCGCTATATGGATCCCCACCACTTCACCCAGCACCAGCCAGGTATCAACCGGGGTGCCATCGGCTCCGGTAAGCTGAATGCACTGAGAAAGGCGGCACTCAAAATTGACCGGGCTTTCCGCCACACGAGGAGCACTCACCAGTTGGCTTGCGGCGGGGGTTAATCCTGCAAAGGTAAATTCATCCCGATCGTGAGGAAGCGTAGCCGAGGTTTGATTCATGGCATGTGCGAGATCGCGCGTCGCCAGATTCCAGACAAACTCCTTTGTCTCGTGAATATTTCGCACGCTGTCTTTCCAGCCGTTGCTGGAAAAGCCGATGATCGGCGGGCGATAGTTAAAACAGTTAAAGAAGCTATACGGCGCGAGATTCAACTGACCGGCCCGATCGCAAGAGGAGATCCAGCCAATCGGACGGGGACCAATAATGGCGTTCAGCGGGTCATGCGGCAGGCCGTGCCCCTGAGACGGTTGATAGAAATACATAGTGCTCTCTCGTTGATGGGGCAGACACGCATAATGCTTCGCGCAACACCCGGGTTCAGGATACTCAGCGTAACGCAATCCGCCTGGAATTAAGACTGAAAAAATTTCAGCGAAAATTCATAAGGGACATCAATGTGACCTTCATCACTTCAAACTTGAGCGTTCAGCCAGTATCATCGGGTAAGTTAAACCCTCGCTGCCAGACGGCGAGGGTTTTCTTTTGGATTGGTTTCTGCGTTAGACGCAGCATTAACGACATGGAGTAAAAAATGTCCAGACCCACCATTATCATCAATGAACTCGACGCAGAACGTATCGACCGATTGCTGGAAAAAGCCGAATTCGCCTCACTTCCGGTGGCCGATGCCCTGAATGAGGAACTCGACCGCGCGCAGATGTGCACACCTGAGTCAATGCCGCATGACGTGGTCACCATGAACAGCCGGGTAAAATTCCGCAACCTGACCACCGGTGAAGAGCTGACCCGTACGCTGGTTTATCCGGCTCAGATGACTGACAGCAGCGCGCAGCTTTCGGTTCTTGCCCCTGTCGGCGCCGCACTGCTGGGACTGCGCACAGGAGATACCATCCACTGGGATTTACCGGGCGGGGCCTCCACTCATCTGGAAGTGCTGGAGCTGCTCTACCAGCCAGAAGCTGCGGGCGATTACCTGCGTTAATCCTTTCTGAACAAGCGCCCACCCGCTTTGCACAGAGGATGCACCCGCATCCTCTTTCCGCAAATTCACCTGATTTTCCTATATCACCCTTATTCCCCTTAATACACGCTTAATCTGTTTTGGTGCCGTGGGGACGGTCATGGGTGAGATAGTGGTTATCACATTCATTTTTTTACTTTTTGTGGCCATCATCGTCTCGGCTGTGCTTTACCTTGAACGCCACTGGTGAACGCTCACGTCACCGCTCTGCCCCGCACGCTGCGCAATGATTTTTTTCGCGGCATCACGATCGTCATCAAAATTGACGGAGTGATTACAGAATCCATAACTATTTTGTGGTTGAATGATTTCAGCGTTTATAAACAAGGAGAAACGGGTATGTATCAGAGAATCATTATGCCGGTTGATGTTTTTGAAATGGAACTGAGTGACAAAGCAGTGCGTCACGCGGAATTTCTCGCACAGCAGGACGGTATTATTCACCTTTTACATGTCTTGCCGGGCTCCGCCAGCCTGAGTCTGCACCGCTTTGCCGCCGATGTGCGTCGCTTCGAAGAGCACTTACAGCACGAAGCCGAGACGCGCCTGCAAACCATGGTCGGGCATTTCAGCATCGACCCGTCGCGCATCAAAACCCACGTCCGGTTCGGTAGCGTACGCGATGCCGTCAATGAACTGGCCGCGGAGCTGAATGCAGACGTGGTGGTGATCGGTTCACGCAATCCTTCCATCACCACTCACCTGCTAGGTTCAAACGCCTCCAGCGTGATCCGCCATACCCACATTCCGGTGATGGTGGTCCGTTAACTGCCCATAAAAAACCCCGCTTGCGCGGGGTTTTGTTTATCAGTACAGATGACCAATATTGACGATGGTACTGACGGTATCACCGAAGAAGGTCAGGCGGCTGAGCACCACGCCCACCAGCAGGATAACAAATACGGCTTTCTGCATCGGATGGCGCCTTAGCGACAACGTGAACCCCACGACGCAGCACAGCAGGCTGCCCAGATAGAGCGGCGAGCTTAACCAGGCGTGAGCGGTCATTTTCATGATGGTGCCGCCGCTGAGCCAGAGTACCGGAGCGGCAATCAGCAGCGCCATCAGGGCGATAATGCCCTGACGCAGTGCGACAGCTGACGCTTTCATCCCGAGCAGCGGCGTGGCTGCACAACCCAGCACCCAGACGGTGGCAAAGAACAGCATCATGGTGATGCCGTTGGCAATGGCCTGCATCGCCGGCGCGGCGTAGGTCATCCCCTGCACCACCACCAGCAGTATCCCGAACAGGGACGCCAGCAGCGCTGCGCCTTTATTGCCTTTCGTAAGGAAAGCCAGGCCAATTGTGCCGCCATAAAGCGTCGCGCCGAGAATCTCACGGCTCAGCCAGGCATGTTTCAGGTTGATTAACGCATTATAAGCGTGTTCCGGGTGCGCCAGATGTAATACCGCGGCGATGGAGGCAACCCCCAGGATCAGCCCCGTGATCAGCCAGTGAAGACGGTTGCCCTGCACTTCGCCACGCAGCGTGCGCCAGCTCAACAGCAGCGTCATCCCAACGGACATCTGGCTCAGCACGGTAAAAATCACCAACGGCAGTTCGTACTTTTCCATTATTTGTCCCCCGGCTGTTTCGGCTGGCGTGCCAGAATGAAGCGCGTACCCGGATTAAGCTGCGGCATTTTTGGGAAGCCCGGCGGATACTGCACGGCATTATTTGGCAGCGGATCGGCATCCAGATCGATCAGGGTCAGCGCCCCAACCGGACAGGCGTTAACGCAGGCAGGATTCAAGCCGATATCCAGACGCTCATAGCACATGCTGCACTTCTCGGCCTTCTGCGTTTCCTCATTGAAGCGCGGAGCGCCATACGGACAATTGCGGATACAGTTTTTACAGCCGATGCAGCGCTCAGGGTTATGCACCACCACGCCATCATCACGTTTGGTGTAGGCTTCCACCGGGCACGCCGCCAGACAAGCGGGGTTTTCACAGTGGTTACAGGCCAGCGAAAAGAACGCACGCTCCTCATGCGGGTAAATTTCTTTATCCAGCGGGTAGACATAGCGCCAGAAACGTTCGGGTTCGAGCTGGTTGAAGCTCTTACAGGCCATGGCGCATCCGCGGCAGCCAATACATTTATCACTGTTCACTAAAAATGCGCGTCTCATGCGTCCGCTCCTTCATTGGCAATGAGGACAATATCGACAAACTGATCGTGAATAGCCGCGCCCGGTGCACCGGTGGCCATTTTACCCATATCGGCCGGGGTATCTTTCACCACGTTCTGCACGTTATAGCTGAGCTTGTTGAACCAGGATTCGTACATGACCAGGAAATCTTCCGGTACGTTGGTGGTCACTTTGGCACGCAGTTGAACCTCGCCGATCTCGTTGAATACCCGCACTGTCGCCAGGTCACGGATCCCCTTTTTCTTCGCGGCAACCGGGTGGATATAGACAAAGGGCTCCGGCCAGAAGACCTGCATCCAGTCAAGGTTAACGAACTGCGAATGCAGGCCGTACTGCAGGTGCGGCGTAAAGAGCTGGAACGGCAGTTTACCTTCTGCGGCTGGCAGATATTCCGGCAGTGCTTTATGGCCGTTCTCTTCGCAGCGCGCGGATAAAAACTCATACTTGCCTGACGGCGTTTTGAACTTCCGATCGTGCCAGGCTGCGCTGCTCGGCATTTTGGCCTTCACCGGCCCCTTCAGCAGATCGTCCCAGGAGCTGATGCCAAACTGCTTCGCCAGCCCGTCGTTGAATTCCAGATCCAGCCATTTTTTCTGGTCAACATCCTGTGGGAAGGTGCAAGAGCCCGGTTCCATTTTGTTGATGGTACGGGAGAGCAACACGGCAATATCCAGGTCGCTCTTGCATTCGTACATCGGCTTGATGGCTGGTTCGTTTACCGTCAGCCAGTAGTGCCAGTAAGACGAAGAGGCGCTCCAGTGCTCGAAGGTGGTGGTGACAGGCAGAACGATATCCGCGTGCTGAACCGTCTCGTTAAAGAACTGATCCACGCACACCACCATTTCCAGCTTGTCGAACGCTTTTTTCATCTTGTTGCGGTCGAAGTCCTGGGCAAACGGGTTCTTACAGGCCACCCACAGCATGCGGATAGGGGGATCGTTGGCGTCCAGAATGCTTTGCGCAGTCTGGTTCAGGTTGAGCGCGCGGTCAGAGTACTTGCGCTTTTCGCCGCTATCGCTGACAAACTCGCCCACCGGGCCTGATAGCCCTTCCATCCCTACAGAACCCACCGGGGGTGTCTGCGTCATTGCATGGTAGTTATAGCCCCAGGTCTGCAGATGGCCGTAGCGAGCGCCACCGCCTTCTACGCCGATATTGCCGGTCATGGCGACAAAGGCATCAATCGCACGCACGTTCGCACCGCCGTTCACGTGGCGCTGCATACCGTAACCAATCCAGACGGTGGAAGGCTTAACCGCCGTGAACTCCTCGGCAAGCTGGCGAATCACATCCGGCGCCAGACCACAAATTTCCGATGCCCACTCTACCGTGATGTTGTTGAGCAAGTACTGCTCAAACTCCGGATACCCGTGCGCGAAATGATTGACGAACTCCTGGTCCACGCGGCCGGTGTCCACCAGATGGCGCGCCATACCCAGCGCCAGCGCACCGTCTGAACCTGAACGCACGCGCAGATAGAGGTCGGCTTTCGCGGCAGTTTGCGAGAACAGCGGATCGATAACCACCACTTTCGCCCCTTTCTCGCGGGCCTGATAGATGTACTTCATGGTGTGCATGGAGCACCAGGCCGGGTTCGCCCCCCAGAGGATAATGTATTTGGCTTTAACCAGATCTTCCGGGTCGTTACACCACATGTCGCCCATGTCGTAGTGCTGTGCGTCAATGCCCGCAGGCCAGCACGGCGTACCGGCAAAACGCGTGGTGTAGCCGAGCGAGGACATCATCCCCTCCACGGCATAGCTCATCACCCCCAGGTTGCCGGAATATTTGGTCAGCGCCAGGCCAAGCAGGGAGCCATCTTTCTTTTTGATCTCCAGCATCTTGCTGGCGATCCGCTGCATGGCCTCATCCCAGGAGATGCGTCGCCATTTGCCGCTGCCGCGTCCGTCCTGAATCATCGGGTATTTTATACGGTCCGGCGAGTAGACCCGGCGCGGGTAGGTCAGCCCTTTCACGCACGGCGCACCGTGGGTAAAGGTGGATTCGCTTGCCCCCTCGACGAAGGTAATCACGTCATCTTTCACCCACGTTTTTAAGCTGCAGGTGTCATAGCAGTTACGCGGACAGGCGTTACGGAAGATTTTGTAGGTTTTCGGGTTAAACGGAATGGGCGGTTGTGCCATGGCACATCGGGAGGATAATAATCCGCCGGGTAATGCGGCGACGGTACCTAGCGCAATCAGTCCTTTTAAAAAGGAGCGCCGGTTAAGCTGCCCTTTATCAATAGTCATAATATTACTCTCGTTTTTAATTCATCAAACCAATTAGTCAGTAGCACGGCGAGGCATTTAATTACGGCTGTTTTCGCACAATCCTTTATTTTTGCGATAAATGCCGGGAGCCATAATTCGAGATGCGCGCGGACAAAACGGGTAAGTGCTTCATGATATTGCGGTGAATGTCTGGCATGCACTAATAGCATCACGGCCAATTCAATTTCATAGCTGATATGGTCGTCGGGGACGCTATTTTCCGCGGTGACGGACAGCCCAATGCTCTGCAGGAATTCGCGCACGCTCAGCGTCGTCGCCCCCATCAGCAGAGGCTCGTCGTCCAGATAAACCGAGGCATAAGGTGGCGCCAGCAGCGTCGCCGGGCCGACAAACAGCGCATTAAAGTCATACTCGACGTTTAACGCCTCATCCTGCGGCCAGGACTCACTCTCAGGGAAAAAATAGCGTAACGAGGCGCATCGCGAGGTCATATCCGCCGCGTTGAAGAAATCACGAAACATCAACCCCTTTATTTCAAAGGGTGTTAACGCCTCATATATTGAAGGTGTGAATATATCTTTATCATTCATGTGAAATATAAATATTTATCAATAGAAAACGACGAGATATTATCAGCAGGCTTATTAATTTCTTTGATCGAAGCAGGTAGTTAACGCATGAAGCGTTCAATCACGACAATAATTGAGAATAAAAAAAACCAATAAAAAAGCCACCCCATGATGAGGTGGCTACTGCAGGTATCGTCTTACTTTTTTTTATGCTGTTTTGGTGCGAATCAGATAGTCAAACGAACTCAGGGACGCTTTCGCACCTTCGCCCGTGGCAATGATAATCTGTTTGTACGGCACGGTCGTACAGTCACCTGCGGCGAAGACGCCTTTTACGCTGGTTTCACATTTCGCATCAATGATGATCTCGCCCATACGGTTGCGCTCAATCGCGCCTTCCAGCCAGGTGGTGTTTGGCAGCAGACCAATCTGCACGAAAATCCCCGAAAGCTGAACGCTATGCACGTCGCCGCTGATGCGGTCACGGTATTCCAGGCCGGTCACTTTGCTGCCGTCGCCCTTCACTTCCGTGGTCTGCGCGTTCAGGATGATGTCGACGTTTTTCAGGCTGCGAACTTTATCCTGCAGAACCTGGTCGGCCTTCATCTCTGGCGCGAACTCCAGCAGGGTCACATGTTCCACAATCCCCGCCAGGTCGATAGCCGCTTCCACGCCGGAGTTACCGCCGCCGATCACCGCTACGCGTTTACCTTTAAACAGCGGACCGTCACAGTGCGGGCAGTAGGTCACACCTTTGGTGCGGTACCGATCTTCACCCGGAACGTTCATGTTGCGCCATTTCGCGCCGGTGGCAATGATAATGCTACGCGCTTTCAGCACCGCGCCGGATGCCGTTTCAATCTGGTGTAAACCGCCTTCGACCGCAGCAGGAACCAGCTTGCTGGCGCTCTGGCTGTCGATGACATCCACGTCATAGTCGCTGACGTGCGCTTTAAGTGCGCCAGCCAGTTTCTGGCCTTCGGTTTTCGGCACGGAAATGTAGTTTTCGATGTCCACGGTATCCAGTACCTGACCACCAAAGCGTTCGCCCATCAGACCGGTACGGATCCCTTTACGCGCGGAGTAAACCGCCGCTGCCGCGCCCGCCGGGCCGGAACCGACGATCAGCACATCGTAGGCATCACGTTTGTTCAGCGCTTCTGCTGCGCGTTTTTCTGCGCCAGTATCCACTTTGGCAACAATTTCCGTCAGCGTCATGCGGCCCTGACCAAACTCCTGACCATTCAGATAGACCGCCGGCACGCCCATTACGTTACGCTCGGTGATCTCATTCTGGAACGTACCGCCGTCAATCGCCGTGTGTTTAATGCGCGGGTTCAGCACCGACATCAGGTTCAGCGCCTGCACCACGTCCGGGCAGTTGTGACAGGAGAGTGAGTAATAGGTTTCAAACTCGAAATCACCGTCGATATCGCGGATCTGCTCCAGCAGAGCCTGCGCTTCTTTAGACGGATGCCCACCGGTCCACAGCAGCGCCAGCACCAGTGAGGTAAATTCATGCCCCAGCGGAGAGCCGGCAAAGCGCGGCCCCTGATCAGAACCCGGGTTGGCGATCAGGAAAGAAGGCTTACGGACTGCAAGCGTATTGTCTTCTTTGAAGGTCACTTTCGGTGACAGTTCAGCGATCTCTGCCAGCAGTTCCTTGATCTCTGCCGATTTCGCGCTGTCATCCAGCGTGGCAATCAGCTCAACAGGTTTGGTCAGTTTCTCAAGGTAGGCCTTGAGCTGGGTTTTCATATTCGCGTCGAGCATTGTTCTTCCCTCTCTTAAGACGTCATCATGCAAGCTGCCTTATAGGGGCGGCCTGAATGCAACTTGCATCATGGTGCTAATGAAATGGGCGCGGGCGCGCCCATGGATTGCCGGGTGACACTTCGTTTACCCGGCCTACGATACTGTAGGCCTGTGCAAACGCGGCGCCGCCAGGCTTTGCAGACTTAGATCTTGCCGACCAGGTCTAAAGATGGAGCCAGCGTCGCTTCGCCTTCTTTCCATTTCGCCGGGCACACTTCGCCTGGGTGGGAAGCCACGTACTGAGCGGCTTTCACTTTACGCAGCAGGTCAGACGCATCACGGCCGATACCTTCAGCGGTAACTTCGATAGCCTGGATAATGCCCTGCGGGTCAACAACGAAGGTCGCGCGGTCGGCCAGACCTTCATCTTCACGCATATTGTCGAAGTTACGGGTCAGGGCGCCAGTCGGGTCGCCGATCATCGCGTATTTAATTTTCGCGATGGTTTCAGAGCTGCTGTGCCACGCTTTGTGGGTGAAGTGGGTATCGGTAGAGACAGAGTAAACGTCTACGCCCAGCTTCTGCAGTTCTTCATAGTGGTCAGCCACGTCACCCAGTTCGGTCGGGCAAACGAAGGTAAAGTCAGCCGGATAGAAGAAGAACACGCTCCAGCGACCTTCAGTATCTTTCTCAGTGACTTCAATGAACTCACCGTTTTTGAACGCCTGGTTTTTGAAAGGTTTAATTTTGGTATTAATCAAAGACATCTGTACTTCCTCCGTGTTTTCGTTGAGATGTAAGGTAACTAACTTTGCTCATCGGGGCTAATGCGTTTGCTTTATCAAATCAATCAGCCATACCTAACAACATCAACAAGACAGTAAGGTGAACCTTTTAAAGGAAACGCCAAAAGTAAAAAGGCCGCCTCTACGGGCGGCCCTTTTACCTGAATTCCCCGCAGGTACATTCAGTGCCAGCTTAAGCTGGCGTTGCGTTGCGCTCTACGCCCTTAACATCAAGGTGGTAACAGCCGTTTAATTACACCATCCGTGCCAGGCTTGAGCAATCCACGGGAGAGGCATTCCTGCCTATGGCTGTGATAGGCAGTTTCGAACATAATGACGGGGCGTTATAAATTAATTTTTATTATAAAAATAACTCAATATATAAATGACAATTGTCAATTAAAGTGCCTCTTAGTGAGATAAAATTATCTTAATCATCTTTGAAGTACTATTTTAATAATCTGACGTCGTGATATATTAAGACGCGTTTAATTTAAAATTAAGAGAGTTAACCGAAAGGATTGTAAATGGTTAACTTCAAACTATAGTTATCAGTGATGTGATAACTCATGCAAACACGACATCATCAGGACGACACATGGCAAATCTCTACGATCTTAAAAAATTTGATCTCAACCTGCTAGTCATTTTTGAATGTATCTATCAACATTTGAGTATCAGTAAAGCGGCTGAGACGCTCTATATTACTCCCTCAGCAGTGAGTCAGTCATTGCAGCGTCTGCGCGGACAACTCAACGATCCCTTGTTTATTCGTTCAGGTAAGGGCATCACCCCCACTACGGTTGGCGTCAACCTTCATCATCATCTTGAACAAAACCTCAATCAGCTTGAGCAAACCATCAATATGATGCACAGCAACGGGTTGAAGAAGAGCTTTGTCATTTACGGTCCGCAGTTTATGACGCCTAAAATCATGCTGGATCCGATGAAAATCCTGATCGAGAAGTATAACTATCAGGTTGAGCTGCATGATGTCTTCCTTGCCCCGGACTCAGCAGAAGACCTGCTGGCATACCGAAAAGCGGACCTTGTCTTCTCTTTCGCCCCGCTGAATAGCCGTTCAACGGCCTGCTGCTTGTTCCAGCAGATGTCTTTTACGCTGGTTTGCCGTCAGGATCACCCCCGTCTGGGTTTACAGGCGACGCGTGACGAAATTCTTCAGGAAAAATTTACGGCCTACCTGAGTGATGAGTTGAGCGTGAAGAATTTTCAGGAGCATACTGAGCAACTGCTTCCCGAACGAAATATCCTGTTCCGCAGCGACTCCTTTATCTCACTGCTGTCGATGATAGGCAATTCCGAACTGATTGGATTAGCCCCTACGCCAGCCTTTGAGCAGTATGGCCCGGCATTAAATCTCCGTAAGATTGAGACTGACATTACCTTCCCGACAGTCCCGGTTTATATGATGTACAATCGCTCAGCACTGAATAATGCTTCCTTCTCCAATTTTATTGATGACTTAAACTTACCCCAATAATTATAACTGACTGTTTTCAGCAGTCAGTTACTTTTAATGCATTCACAAGGGAAATGTATTTGGCGTAATTATATGATTAATTTTTACCTATAATTATCTTCTTTCTAAGAGTATCATCCCCATTATTCATGCGCCATCTGATCATTATCACTCAGTAATGGATTGATATGTCACTTTACAAATTTCCATTGAATCAAAACGTAGTCGATGCCACGCAAGAGCGAATAAAATGGACCCTGGAGAATTTATCCAGGGTGTGTGTCTCTTTTTCAGGGGGAAAAGATTCCACCGCCATGTTACATCTGACGGCATTATGCGCCCGTAAAATGAAACGCAAAATAGACGTTCTCTTTATAGACTGGGAAGCGCAATTTACTTACACCATTAATCATGTCGAACATATGCGCGCCTTATACAGCGATGTCATCGATCGTTTCTGGTGGGTAGCGCTTCCCCTGACCACGCAAAATTCCCTGTCGCAATTCCAGCCAGAGTGGCAATGCTGGGAACCCAATACCGAGTGGGTACGGCAACCGCCTGACGATGCCATAACAGATCCCGCCTTTTTCCCCTTTTACCAGGGGGGAATGTCTTTTGAGACCTTTGTGCGCAGTTTCTCGGACTGGTTCTCTCTCAACCGCCCGGCCGCCGTCATGGTCGGGATACGCGCCGATGAGTCATACAACCGTTTTCTGGCTATCGCATCAGCGCGTAAACAACGCTTTGCCGATGATAAACCCTGGACGACCGTCGCCCCGGGTGGGCATGCCTGGTATATCTATCCTCTCTACGACTGGAAAACCGCCGATATCTGGACCTGGTTTGCAAAAACCGGCAATAGCTATAACACACTCTATGACCTTATGTATCAGGCCGGCGTACCACCGCGCTATATGCGCATCTGCGAACCTTTTGGCCCGGAACAGCGTCAGGGCTTATGGCTCTATCATGTTGTAGAGCCCGAACGCTGGGCGACCATGTGTGCACGCGTCAGCGGCGCGCGCAGCGGCGGAATTTACGCCGGGCACGACAACCATTTTTACGGCCACCGCAAAATACTCAAGCCGGACCATCTTTGCTGGCGGGAATATGCCCTGCTGCTTCTCGACAGCATGCCGCAGAATACGGCCGAGCATTACCGCAATAAAATCGCCATATATCTGCACTGGTACCAGAAGAGGGGCATGGAGGATATTCCCGATATCCAGGAGGGCGATATCGGTGCCAAAGACATCCCTTCATGGCGCCGCGTTTGTAAGGTTTTACTTAATAACGACTACTGGTGCAGAGCGCTGTCTTTCAGCCCAAACAAACCCAAACATTATCAGCGCTACAGCGACAGAGTGAAGGCAAAACGCAAGGAGTGGGGCATTTTATGCGACAAAGAATAATCAACGAAATCGAAACGTACCTTCAGTCACTTCCTGAAGAGGACCAAATTAACGCCATTAATGCCTTTCGCCAGGCACTGCATAAATATAGCCCGTTTAACGATCAACCCATCGACTGCGTATTGTGGATCAAACAGGACGCTATCACGGCTAACGATTACAACCCCAATAATGTGGCCCCACCGGAAAAACGGTTGCTCATTAAGTCGCTGGAACTTGATGGATTCACCCAGCCTATTGTTGTAACAGAAAACGAACCACAACATTATGAAATTGTGGATGGTTTTCATCGTCATGAGATTGGCAAAAGTCGGGCTGCGTTAAAGCGCAAGCTGAAGGGTTACCTGCCTGTCACGTGCCTGCGTCAGGAACGACTCGGTAAATATGACCGCATGGCCTCGACCATCCGACACAACCGCGCACGCGGGCGGCATCAAATCAACGCGATGTCTGAAATCGTTCGAGAACTTGCGCAGCTTGGCTGGAGCAATGAAAGAATTAGCGAAGAGCTCGGTATGGATGGTGACGAGGTGCTGCGTCTCAAACAAATCAACGGCCTGCTGGAACTGTTTGCAGACCGTCGTTACTCAGAAGCCTGGACGGTGAAATAATCAGAGCGTGTTCAAACGCTCTGCCGCGGCCAGTAGCGTCGATTCCTGCTTCGCAAAGCAGAGACGAATCAGTTTATGCGGAAAAGGATCGGCGCAGAACACCGACAATGGAATAGCGGCCACGCCGACTTCTTTTGTCAGCCACTGGCAGAAACTGACATCATCCAGATCGGAAATGGCGCTGTAGTCAGCCAGCAGGAAGTACGTCCCTTCGGAAGGCAAAATTTCCAGGCGGCTTTGAGCCAGTGCGGTCACAAACAGATCCCGGCGTGCACGGTAAAAATCCGGCAGGTCGCGATAATGCTGTGGTTCATCGCGTAGCATGTCCGCCAGCGCCAGCTGAGCCGGGGTATTCACCGCAAACGTCAGGTACTGGTGTACCTTACGTAACTCAGCGCTGATGGCGGCAGGTGCCACGCAATACCCCACCTTCCAGCCGGTCATATGATACGTTTTGCCAAATGACGACACGGCCACGGCACGTTCACGAAGCTGCGGATGGGCCAGCACGCTGGCGTGCCCTTCTTTAGTAAAACAGATGTGCTCATACACCTCGTCGCTCAGGACATAAATTTCACGTTCGGCAATGGCCTGCCACAGCGCGGCAAAATCGGCTTTCTGCCACACGCTCGCAGACGGGTTATGGGGCGTATTCAGGATCACCAGCCGCGTTTTATCGCTCAGCAGCGCAGCGAACGCCCGCCAGTCCGGGCGGAAATGCGGCGGCTGCAGCGCCACGCGTTTCACCACGCCGCCAGAGAGTTCAACCGCAGGCGCGTAGCTGTCGTAACTGGGGTCAAAACAGATGACCTCATCGCCCGCGCGCACCAGCGCGGTGATGGCCGCATACAGCGCTTCTGTCGCCCCTGCCGTCACCGTGATGTCGCTATTCGCATCCGGTTTATGGCCATACAATTCCGCCGTTTTATCTGCAATGGCTTCCCGCAGCGCCTGCACGCCCGTCATCGGCGCATACTGATTTGCTCCCTGCGCAACGTGGTACGCCAGTCGTTCCTGCAACCAGGCCGGTCCGTCAAAATCCGGGAATCCCTGAGAGAGATTAATGGCGTTGTGCTGCTGTGCCAGAGCGCTCATCTGCGTAAAGATGGTGGTGCCGAGATTAGGAAGTTTACTCTGAGGAATCAATGCGTTATTACTCATTATGCGGTGCCTGCATGTAATACTTATGTTGCTGCCACTATAACACGATGTTACCATTTGGCAATCAAGACGCTTAGACGTCTATACCATATCAATATTCCTGGTCGAGAGGTAAAAGGCAATGGCAGACAACCTGCAACTCACACAACTTGTCGACGCCTGCCGCTGGATTGGCGCCAAAGGCTGGGCACCCGCCACCGGTGGCAACATGTCTGTGCGACAGGATGAACACCTCTGCTGGTTGAGCGAATCCGGTAAAGACAAAGGCAGCCTGACCACGGCGGATTTTCTGCAGGTCGAGATCGCCACAAACCGTGCGCCGTCAGGCCGCAAGCCGTCGGCAGAGACCGGGCTACACACCCTCATTTATCGCCTGTTCCCCGAGGCCAACGCTGTCCTGCACGTTCACACCGTCAACGCGACGGTGCTGTCACGTCTGGTCAGGGAAACCGAGCTGAACATCAGCGGCTTTGAGATGCAAAAATCGCTTACCGGACAGGCCACCCATCTGGATACCGTCTCCATCCCGGTGTTTGATAATGACCAGGATATCGACGCCCTCGCCTCGCGAATCGCCCATTACGCGCAGGAACGCCCGCTTAATTATGGTTTTCTTCTGCGCGGTCATGGCTTAACCTGCTGGGGACGCGATGTGGCCGAGGCCCGCCGTCATCTGGAGGGACTGGAATTTCTTTTTGAATGCGAAATGCGTTTACGACAACTGGAGAGAGTATGATTCGCGCAATTGTGACGGATATTGAAGGGACCACCAGCGATATCCGTTTTGTCCACGATGTTTTGTTCCCCTACGCGCGTGAGCGGCTGGCGGCGTTCGTCACCGCGCAGCAGTACGCCGAGCCGGTCAAATCCATTCTGGACAATCTGCGCGATGAAATCGGTAACCCGCACGCCAGCGTCAGCGAGCTTATTGACGCCCTCTTTGCCTTTATGGATGAAGACCGTAAATCCACGGCGCTCAAAGCGCTGCAGGGGATCATCTGGCACGATGGCTACGTGAATGGCGACTTTACCGGCCACCTCTACCCGGACGTCCTGCCTGCGCTGGAAAAATGGAAAGCGCAAGGGATTGATCTCTATGTTTATTCCTCGGGATCTGTCGCCGCACAGAAACTGTTATTTGGCTACAGCGACGAAGGTGATATTACTCATCTGTTCAGCGGCTATTTTGATACCCACATCGGCGCCAAGCGCGAGGTGGCGTCTTACCAGAACATTGCGGCCCAAACGGGCATCGCGCCGTCGCAGATCCTGTTCCTGTCAGATATTCATCAGGAGCTGGACGCGGCTGAACAGGCAGGCTTTCGTACCCTGCAGCTGATTCGCGGCGATGATGACGGGGCAAGCCATCACCATCAGGTCCACCAGTTTGACGAGATAAACCCGGAGCAGATCCCTTCATGAGCGCATTAACTGTCTATTCTGATAAAGACGCCAGTCAACCAAAGTGGCACAGCACCGACGCCGCCGAGATCGCCCGGCAGCTCAACGCCAAAGGCGTACGTTTTGAACGCTGGGACGCGGACCGCGATTTAGGTCAGGATCCCGCCCCGGAGGCGGTGATTGAGGCTTACCAGCATGAGATCGACAAACTGGTGGCAGAGAAAGGTTATCAGAGCTGGGACGTCATCAGCCTGCGGGCCGATAACCCACAAAAAGACGCGCTGCGCGCAAAGTTCCTGAGCGAACATACTCACGGCGAAGATGAAGTGCGCTTCTTCGTGGAAGGCACGGGATTGTTCTGCCTGCACATTGGCGATGAGGTTTATCAGGTGCTGTGCGAGAAAAACGACCTGATCTCCGTACCCGCGGGTACGCCGCACTGGTTTGATATGGGTTCAGAGCCGAACTTTACCGCGATCCGTATTTTTGATAACCCGGAAGGCTGGGTTGCGCAGTTTACCGGTGATGCGATCGCGGATGCGTATCCACGTCTGGCATAATCTTTTCTCCCTCTCCCTGTGGAAGAGGGTTGGGGTGAGGGCTTAACGCGCACTACGCGTTAAGCCCTTTCACATACCCCACCAGCTGATCCAGCACAATCCCCCACCCTTCGTGGAAGCCCATCTGTTCATGCTGCTCGCGGATTTCCTTCGTCGGGTGGCGCGCAATTGCCGTATAGCGGGTTTTGCCCTCGCCCACCTCCTCCAGCAGCAAAATCGCCGTCATAAACGGCTTCTCGGCCGGTTTCCAGCCTTCCGTATAACCGTCGGTAAAGACCAGTTTTTTTCCCGGGTCGATTTCAAGAAACACACCCCGGTTATCCATCCGCTGTCCGTCCACCTCAAATACGGTATTGAACCGACCGCCCACGCGCAGGTCGAGGTCGCATTCGGTCACTTTATGGGGAGCAGGAATGAAGAAGTTTTTGATGTGCTCGGGCGTGGTCCAGCAGAGCCACAGCAGGTCGCGCGGTGCATCCACCACGCGCTCCAGTTTTAAGTCAGTATCAGGATCAAGCGTCACGATATCGTCCTCTAAAGGGAACCCCTTAAAGGATAGCCGGACTCAGGCGAATTTCCCGTTTGCCACCTCTTCCGGCGTCACTACGCCCGTATCCAGCACCCAGCCGCTAATCAGCGAGGCTGGCGTAACGTCAAACGCCGGGTTATAGACCAGGGCGTTTTCCGGCGCCCACTGCACCGCCCCAAAACTTCCCGCAACGCCCGTCACCTCACTGGCGGCGCGCTGCTCAATCGGGATCGCATCTCCATTCGGGCACTCCGGGTCGAGGGTTGTTTGCGGGGCAGCCACGTAGAATGGAATGCCGTGGAATTTCGCCAGCACCGCAAGGGAATAGGTACCGATTTTGTTCGCCACGTCGCCGTTAGCGGCAATGCGATCGGCCCCTACCCACACGGCGTCGACCTGTCCTTTGGCCATCAGGCTTGCCGCCATGGAATCGGTAATCAGCCGATACGGCACGCCCAGCTCGCCAAGCTCCCACGCGGTCAACCTGCCGCCCTGCAGCAGCGGACGGGTTTCATCCACCCAGACGTTGCTGACATTTCCCTCCTGATAGGCGCGGGCAATCACGCCCAGCGCCGTGCCCACGCCCGCCGTTGCCAGCCCGCCGGTGTTGCAGTGGGTCAGCAGGCGGCTACCGGGCGTCACCAGCGCGCTGCCCGCGCGGGCGATAGCGTCGCACAACTGCCTGTCTTCAGAAATCAGGCGCAGCGCTTCAGACACCAGCGCCGAAACGAAATCTTCCTGCCAGAGCGCCAGCTTCATACGGTCAAGGTTGTTCATCAGGTTCACCGCCGTCGGGCGGGACGCGCGCAGGGTTTTCAGCGCCACGGCGAGTTCATCACGGCTTTTGCCGCTTTCCGCCAGCAATGCCAGCAGCAGGCTTGCAGAGAGACCAATCAGCGGCGCACCGCGCACGCGCAGAGCATGGATATGCCCGACCAGCGTCTCTACCGTGGAGGCCTCAAGCCAGCGTTTCTCCTGCGGAAGCGCCTGCTGGTCGAGAATAAAGAGCTGATTATCCGCCACCCGCAGGCTGGTCGTCTGTAATGTCTGCATGTCGTTAATTCCCTGTTGCGTTGTTGTAGCACATTGTGTCAGGATGAAATCCAGATGTATAGACGTCTACATGTCTTTATTAGCAAACTCGTGAGGAGCAGGCCATGTCGCAATACCGTACCTTTACCGCTCAGGACGCCGTGGAGTATGCCAGGCAGTTTGGTGGACTCGACGATCCTTCCTCGCTGGTGGAGGCGCAGGAAGTGGGCGACGGCAACCTCAATCTGGTTTTCAAAATTTTCGATGCCCAGGGCACAAGCCGCGTCATCGTCAAACAGGCGCTGCCCTACGTGCGCTGCGTCGGCGAGTCCTGGCCGCTGACGCTGGACCGCGCCCGTCTGGAGGCGCAAACCCTGGTCGAGCATTACCAGCACAGCCCGCAGCACACCGTGAAAATCCACCACTTTGACCCGGAACTGGCGGTGATGGTGATGGAGGATCTCTCCAGCCATCGCATCTGGCGCGGCGAGCTGATTAAAAACAATCACTATCCACAGGCCGCGCGTCAGCTGGGTGAATACCTCGCATACACGCTGTTCCACACCAGCGATTTCTACCTGCATCCGCACGCGAAAAAAGCGCAGGTAGCGAAATTCATCAACCCGGAGATGTGTGAGATCACCGAAGATCTGTTCTTCAACGATCCGTACCAGATCCACGAACGCAACAACTACCCGGTCGAGCTGGAAAATGACGTCGCCGCCCTGCGCGACGATGCCCAGTTGAAAATTGCCGTGGCCTCCCTGAAGCATCGCTTTTTCTCACACGCTGAAGCGCTGCTGCACGGGGATATTCACAGCGGCTCCATTTTTGTGGCGGACGGCAGCCTGAAGGCCATTGACGCCGAGTTCGGCTACGTTGGCCCGATTGGCTTTGACGTCGGCACTGCCATTGGCAACCTGCTGCTCAACTTCTGCGGCCTGCCGGGGCATCTGGGTATTCGCGATGCCGCCGCCGCCCGCGAGCAGCGCCTGATCGACATTCAGGCGCTGTGGAACACCTTCGCGGAGCGCTTCCAGGCATTAGCAAACGAAAAAACGCGAGACGCCGCGCTCAGCGCGCCGGGCTATGCTTCCGCGTTTCTGAAAAAGGTCTGGCATGACGCCATTGGTTTCTGCGGCACCGAACTGATTCGCCGCAGCGTCGGGCTTTCCCACGTCGCGGATATCGACACCATTCAGGATGACGCCATGCGCCACGAATGCCTGCGCCATGCGATTACCCTCGGCAAGGCGTTGATTGTCATTGCCGAGCGCATCGACAGCGCGGAAGAGCTGGTGGCACGCGTGCGGCAGTACAGCTGAGTGCTTCTGGTTTTCTCCCTCTCCCTGTGGGAGAGGGCGGGGTGAGGGCACCAATCCGCACTCACCCCAAATACTCAATCACCGACAACCCACCGTTATAATCCGTGCTGTAGATAATCCCCTGAGCATCCACAAACACGTCGCAGGACTGGATCACCTGCGGGCGATTCGGCCGCGTATCCATCATTCTTTCCGGCGCAGCTGGCACCAGCGCACCGGTCTCCACCGGGCGATACGGGTTGGAAATGTCATACGCGCGTACGCCCGCGTTCTGGTAAGTGGCAAAAATCAGCGTCGAGCTGACAAAACTCCCCGGCCGGTTCTCGTGCAGGTTGTGCGGCCCAAAGTGCGCCCCTTTCGCCACGTAGTCGGTTTCATCCGGCTGCGGGAAAGTCGAGATACTCACCGGGTTCGACGGCTCGCGGATATCAAACAGCCAGATCAGCTTCTCCCCATCCTCCTGGTTATCCAGCACCGCTTCGTCGAGCACCACCAGCAGGGAACGGTCCGGCAGCGGCAGCGCGGTATGCGTCCCGCCACCAAACGGCGGGCTCCAGTTGCGATGGCTAATCAGCTTTGGTTGAGTGCGGTCTTTCACGTCCAGCAGCGTCAGGCCACCGTCGCGCCAGCTCCCATAGGCGGTATCGCCGGCGATAATCGCGTGGTGCAGCGCGTAGCGCTTCCCTTCGGGCCAACTGGGCTTTTCCCCTTCGGCCTGGTTCATCCCCGGCAGCCACCAGCGCCCCGCCACTTCAGGCTTGCGCGGGTCGGCCAGGTCGATGGTCAGAAAGATATAATCGGTAAAGCCGTCAATCAGCGCCGACACGTACGCCCAGCGCCCGCCGACGTACCAGATGCGGTGGATCCCGATGCCGTTCAGCGAAAGAAAGCCGATTTCACGCGGCTTGTCCGGGGTAGAGATATCAAACACCCGCAGCCCGGCGCTCCAGCCTTTGTCCCGCACGTCGCTGACGGTCTCCCCCACCTGACGGGTGTAGTAAACCTTCTCATCGGCAAAGCGGGCATCGGCAAACAGATCCCGGGCGTTGATCACCAGCAACAGATCGTCATGCGCCTGCAAATGCACGTTCCAGGTGCCGGGCGGCGCGGGAACATAACCTGCCGCTTTCGGGTTTTTCGGGTCGCGCACATCGACGATGGAAAAACCCTGCGACACCATATGACCGATATACGCGAAACCGTGATGCACCATCAGCTGCACGCCGTCCGGGCGACCGCCCTGGTCGCTATGGCCAATCAGCCGCATATTGCGGCTGTATTCGGGTTGAGGTAATACAGACATCGTTGCGTCCTTTCGCCGGATGGCGGCTTCGCCTTATCCGGCCTACAAAACCGTAGGCCCGGTAAGCGAAGCGCCACCGGGCATTATTTTGACCGGGCTTCCAGCGTCGCAAACCACGGCGCGATAAAATCGTCCGTCTGGCCCCAGCCCGGAATGATTTTCCCAAGCGACGCCACGTTCACCCCACCCGGCTGGGCGGTCAGCAGCGCCTGCGGAATGGCAGCGGCTTTAAAGTCATAGGTTGCCGGGGTCGCTTCTCCGGCAATCTTATTGGCGATCAAACGCACATTGGTTGCGCCAATCAACTTCGGATCCACCGCCACGCTTACCTTCCACGGGCTGCCCGGCTCACGCATCAGCTGCAGATCCTGGTTAGATATATCGATGCTGTAGAGTTTGATCTCGGTGCGTCCGTTCTCTTTCAGCGCCTTATACGCGCCCTGGCTGAAGGCATCCCAGGTGCCCCAGATAGCGTCGATTTTTCCTTTCGGGTATTTCGCCAGGATAGCGCCCACCTTGTTGGCGGTATCCCCCTGCACGTCAGAGGAGACCGCACCAATTGATTCCAGCTCTTTGATCTCCGGATACTGTTTTTGCAGTTCCTTGTACGCCGCCTGACGACGCTCCATCGGCGGGAAGCCCGCCACCCACAGCTTGACAATATTGGCCTTGCCGTTGAAATCTTTCGCCAGCTGGCCGAAGGAGAGGTTCGTCAGCGAAGCATCATCCTGCTGAGTAACGGTCACGCCCGGGATCTCGCCGTTCACCGCCGTATCAAACACGGCGACTTTAATCCCGGCATCCACCGCCTTCTTCACCAGCGCGGTGGAGTACGGATCGCGCCCCTGAGACAGGATAATCCCGTCGTACTTCTGGCTGATTGCCTGGTTCACGAAGTCCTGGAATTTGGCATCGTCCCCGTTGCTTAAAAAAGTGCTGACCTTAAAGCCGAGTTTCTTCCCTTCCTGAATCGCCCCCGCCACAAACTGCGTGGTGTTGTCGTCGGAGCCGAGGTTGCGGATCACCGCGATGCGGATCGGATCCTCGTGGTTCGCAATGGCAGCCGGCACCGGTGCGGGCGTGGCCGCGAAGCCTGGCAGCGCAGTCAGTAATCCAAGTGCTACCAATGAGCGTGCAATTTTTTTCATTTTTTATCCTGTTGTGTTATCAGCGTTTTTGTATGTAGGTCATCGCCAGCGCCACCGCGAGCACCAGCCCTTTTATAATGTCCATGGCGTAATACGGCACGGAGAGCATCACCAGCCCGTTCGACAGCACGCCGAGAATAACTGCCCCAACCAGCGTCCCCAGCGCGTTCGGCTTGCCGGAACCCGCCAGCGAGAAGCCGATCCACGCCGCGGCCACCGCATCCATCAGATAACCGCCCCCGGCATTCACCTGCGACGAGCCAATGCGCGAGGCCAGCAAAATCCCGCCCAGCCCCGCCAGCAGCGAGGCGATCACGTAAGCTGCCACCTTGTAGCGCGTGGTGCGAATACCGGAGAGGCGTGCGGCTTCCGGGTTGCCGCCGATGGCGTACATGCGTCGGCCATGCGTGGTGAGGGACAGTCCCAGCTGCGCGAGAACCGTCACCACCAGCATGATGATGACGATGGTCGGCACCTGCCCCAGCAGGCTGAACGCCGCCGGAATGGTCCCTTCCGCCATATCACCGCTCGGCAGCACCATGTTTTCGGTAATCGACCCGCCATAGCTGTAAGTCATCGCCACGCCCTGGATCACAAACAGGCTGGCGAGGGTTGCGAGCATGTCCGGAATACGCAGGATGACGATCAGAAACGCGTTGAACAGCCCCACCAGCGTGCAGAGCGCAAGGGTAATCAGAATCGACTCGGTAGTGCCGAAGCCGTGCCAGACGAAAAGCGATATCACCAGCGCGTTTGCCAGCGACGCGGTGGATCCCACGGAGAGATCGAACCCGCCGACGGTCAGCGAAATCGATACGCCAATGGCAATCACCGTCACGATGGCGATCGCGCGCAATATGTTGATGATGTTGTTCGGATCGAGGAAGTTGTCCGAGGCCAGGCCAAACACCGCCACCAGCGCGACGACGGTCAGCAGCATGCCCCACTTGTAGAGAAAATCGAAAATATGCTGACGGCCTGACGCCGCCGCAGTCACTGAAAGGGCCTTACTCACGACGCCGATCCTCCGGTTGAATAATAAAGTAGTGTCTCTTCACGGGCCTCGGCCCCGGCGATTTCCGCCACGATACGTCCGTCCCACAGCACGCAGATGCGGTCGCACAGCCCGACCAGCTCGGCAAATTCACCCGAGGCATAAATCACCCCTTTGCCCTCGCGCGCCAGGCCGTCAATCAGCTGGAACAGATCGGTTTTGGCTTTCACGTCCACGCCCTTAGTCGGCTCATCGAAAATCAGCACGCTGGCATCATTACGCAGCCATTTACCGATGGCGACCTTCTGCTGGTTGCCGCCGGATAAACGGCGCAGCACCTGCCCCGGCCCCCGCGCACGCACGCCGACGCGGGCAATCACCTCTTCTGCCCAGCGCCACGCCTGACGATGACCAAACAGGCTCCAGCGCGAGAAGCTGTTATCGGCGCACACGGCAAGGTTCATGCTCACGGGCTCGTCGATAAAAATACCCTCCTTGCGCCGCTCCTCCGGCACCAGCGCCAGCCCGCGCAGCACCGAGTCGGCCGGGTCGCGCGGTTTCCAGGGCTGATGATTCAACTCGCCTTGTGTCACCCGGCTTTTCGTGGCGCCAAACAGCGCCTTGCAAAGTTCGGTTTTGCCCGCGCCCGCCAGCCCGGCAATGCCCAGAATTTCGCCTTTGCGCAGGTGAAGGGAGATATCTTTCAGCAGCGCGTCATCGTGCAGGCCCTCTACGCGCAGCAACGTTTCGTCGCTGTGCGGGGGGCGAGCAGGCGGGTAAATATCGCTCAGCACGTGGCCAAGCATCTTCTCAACGATCGCTTCGCCGCTGAGATCGGCCATCGGGCCGGACTCAATCAGCTTGCCGTCACGCAGCACCGTCAGGGTGTCGCAGATGGCTTTCAGCTCGTGAATACGGTGCGAGATAAACACTACGCCGATGCCCTGCTGCTGCAGGCGTCTCACCACCGCAAACAGGCGCTCGCTTTCGTGTGCATCCAGCGGTGCGGTGGGTTCATCCAGAATTAAAAAACGGCAATGATGGGACAGCGCCCGCGCCAGCAAAATCTGCTGTTTTTCAGCAAGCGTGCAGCTGTCGACCGATCGCCGAACATCCATGGACACGTCCAGTTGCGCCAGCGCCTGTATCGCCTGGTGACGAACCGCACGCCAGCTGAAGCGGTGCCCGGGCTGCGCAAGCTGGTCGAGCATGATGTTCTCGGCAATGCTCAGCCCCGGGATCAGCGCCACGTCCACTTCCTGCTGCACAAGGTGAATGCCCAGCCGCTTGGCGTCCAGCGGCTCGCGGATCGTCACCGACTGGTTGTTAATGCAAATCTCGCCTTCATAGCGATCGTGCGTTCCGCACAGCACCGCCATCAGCGTCGATTTCCCCGCGCCGTTGGCGCCGGTCAGCGCATGCACCGACCCTCCGCTCAGGGTAAAGTCCACCCGTGACAGCGCCTGAAAGCCGGAAAAGGCCAGGCTGATACCACGCATCTCAAGGCGACTGGAAACCATCCGCGTAAATCCTTCATTACTCTTCTGATTTATCGAATTTTTCACAGCGCCGGTTGACTGACAACGACGGAAAAGGCATAAGATAAAGCGAAATATTATTAGCCATCCGGATGTCCAGACATAACATCGGGTTAGCGCGTGCTAAAAAAGGACAACACCATGAGCAATACCGATATCCGCGTCGTGCCCGGCCCGGCGAACTACTTCTCCCACCCAGGCAGCCTTGCGCATCTCAATGATTTCTTCACGCCGGAGCAGCTTTCCCGCGCGGTGTGGATTTACGGCGAGCGCGCCATCGAAGCCGCGCGCCCTTTCCTGCCAGCGAGCTTTGACGCGCCGGGGGCAAAACACCTGCTGTTTAAGGGCCACTGCAGCGAGCGCGACGTCAGCCACCTGGTGAATGAAGCCGGCAGCGACGTCAGCGTGGTGATAGGCATCGGCGGCGGCGCGGTGATGGATACCGTCAAAGCCGTGGCGCGCCGTTCAGGTGTACCGTTCGTGGGCATCCCCACCATCGCCGCGACCTGCGCGGCGTGGACCCCGCTCTCCGTCTGGTACAACGATGAAGGCCAGGCGCTGCAGTTTGAGATTTTCGACGACGCGAACTTCCTGGTGCTGGTGGAGCCGCAGATCGTTCTCAATGCCCCGGCGGAATACCTGCTGGCGGGCATCGGCGACACGCTGGCGAAGTGGTACGAAGCGGTTGTGTTGGCACCTGAGCCGGAAAACCTGCCCCTGACCGTGCGGCTGGGCATCAACAGCGCGCTGGCGATCCGCGACGTGCTGCTGGAACGCAGCGAGGAAGCGCTGGCAGACCAACAGCGTGGCGAGTTATCGCAGGCGTTCCGGGACGTAGTGGATGCGATCGTTGCCGGCGGTGGAATGGTCGGCGGTCTGGGCGAGCGCTACACCCGCGTGGCGGCGGCGCATGCCGTACATAACGGGTTAACCGTGCTGCCGCAGACGGAAAAATACCTGCACGGCACCAAGGTGGCCTACGGCATTCTGGTGCAAAGCGCCCTGCTCGGCCAGGACGACGTGCTGGCGCAGCTGGTGGCGGCCTATCAACGCTTTAACCTGCCGACCCGGCTACGCGAACTGGACGTTGATATTAATAACCGCGACGCGCTGGATAAGGTTATTACCCACACCCTGCGTCCGGTGGAGTCGATTCATTATCTGCCCGTTGAGTTAACCCCTGACGTTCTGCGCGCCGCGTTTGAGAAGGTGGAAACATTCCCCCGTTAAATGCGCCGACCGTCTATACCTAATGATGATTCTCACCACTCTCTCGCAACGAGGTCATCATGCAGATCGATTTAACAGGTAAGAAAGCGCTGGTTACCGGCGCCAGCCGTGGGTTGGGCCGTGCGATAGCCCTGTCGCTGGCCCGCGCCGGTGCCGATGTGGTTATAACGTATGAAAAATCAGCCGATAAAGCCCAGGCGGTCGCCGATGAGATAAAAGCGCTTGGCCGATACGGTGAAGCCGTACAGGCTGACAGCGCCAGCGCGCAGGCGATTCAGGATGCCGTCACCCATGCGGCGCGCGCGCTCGGCGGGCTGGACATTCTGGTCAACAACGCCGGGATCGCGCGCGGTGGCCCGCTGGAGTCCATGACGCTGGCTGACATTGACGCCCTGATCAACGTCAACATCCGCGGCGTGGTGATCGCCATTCAGGAAGCGCTGGTGCACATGTCTGACGGCGGGCGCATCATTAACATCGGCAGCTGCCTGGCAAACCGCGTGGCCATGCCCGGTATTGCCGTTTACTCCATGACCAAGTCGGCCCTCAACTCTCTTACCCGCGGCCTGGCGCGCGATCTCGGCCCGCGCGGCATCACCGTCAACCTGGTGCATCCCGGTCCGACCAACAGCGATATGAACCCGGAGGACGGGGAACAGGCGGAAGCCCAGCGCCAGATGATTGCGGTCGGCCATTACGGTCAGCCGGAAGACATCGCGGCGGCAGTCACTTTCCTTGCCAGCCCAGCCGCCGGGCAGATCTCCGGTACCGGTCTGGACGTGGACGGCGGTTTGAACGCCTGATCGCATATTTCTGCAAGCCTCTGTCACCCGGCAGAGGCGCTTCCGGGCCGCCTCGACGGTTTGCGTTTTGCCGCTTTCTCGCGGTTTTTCGCCGCTCTACAGTACCCCATTAGAAATTCGGATTTTATCTAATAGTCTTATTATTTCCTTATATTTTGTGTGGGCGTACAGTGGAGGTACGGATGAAGATTGTCTGGTCAAAGAATGCAAAGAAAGAGTTTTCCAAAATCGATGGCCGATATCAGCGAAGAATCAAAGTTAAACTTTCTGAGCTAGACGATCGCTCAGCTCCCCGGCCCGATATCAAAAAAATATCGGCGACAGAAAATCATTTCCGGCTACGCGTTGGCGATTACCGCATTCTGATTACACTTCGGGACGATCCCGATAAACATTGTTATGTTTTGGCCGTCAAGCGCAGAACATCAACGACCTACCTTCACGAGGAGAAAGCCCCCTATGGCTGTTCAGCTAATTAAGGACGATGACGGAAAAACGCAGTACGTGGTTATTCCCTATGATGAATACTTTCGTATGTGCTTACAGATGGCAGAAATCGACGACGAAACCGACGATGATCTGGAGGATATTGAAGTCGAACACGATTGTTATGATGACGTAGGTTTACCGGGGGAAGTGTGCGACATCATGCATAACGAGAACGTCAGCCTGCAGGCCGCGTGGCGCATCCATTGCGGGTTATCCCAGCAGGAGGTGGCGCAGAAACTCGGCATCACCCAGTCCGCCGTCTCACAGCTGGAAGCGCTGGACTCCCGCCCGCAAAAACGTACCCGCGAAAAGCTGGCGGCAATTTACGGCTGCAAGCAGGAGCAGATCAGCCTCTATTTACCAAAAGAGGGTTAACAGCACTTCGCCCCGCCCTTGCCGCCGTAGCGGGCGTCCTGGCGGTCGCGGAAAAAGGCTTCGTAGGTCATGGGCGTCTGGTCCGGGTGGTTGACGCGCATATGTTCAACGTAGTTGTCGTAGTCCGGCACACCAATCATCATTTTGGCGGCCTGGCCCAGGTACTTACCTGCTTTGGAGAGGGTGTCGAACATCGTTCTGGTCTCACAGAAAATGTAGGCCGGGTAAGCGCTAGCGCCACCCGGCACACTGGTTAATGCGCCCCTTTCGCCTGGGTGACAATCTCTTCCAGGTTTTCAGGCATTGGCTCATACGGTGTCTCTTTCGCCGTTGGCTTATCCACTTTCAATGCTGCCAGCGCGGTTTTAAGAGAATACAACGCCAGCACCACGACCACCACCATAAAGAAGATGGTCAGCCCGGCATCCAGACGGTTATTAAACACCAGCTGCGACAGCTGAGACTCGGTGTACTGCGCCGGGATCTTGCCGCTGTCGATCATCGCCTGGAACTTGTTGGCAATCGCCAGGAAGCCCACTTTGTTATCCGGGCTGAAGGCTTTCTGCCAGCCTGCCGTCAGGGTACAGATCAGCAGCCACGCGGTCGGCACCAGCGCCACCCACGCATAGCGCTGGCGCTTCATTTTGAACAGCACCACCGCGCAGAGCATCAGCGCCATGCCTGCCAGCATCTGGTTAGCGATACCGAACAGCGGCCAGAGCGTGTTAATGCCGCCTAGCGGATCCACCACGCCCTGATGCAGGAAGTAGCCCCACGCCAGCACGCACAGCGCCGTCGCCAGCAGGTTTGCCGGGAGCGAATCGGTACGCTTAAGGTTCGGGGAGATCACCCCCAGCAGATCCTGCAGCATAAAGCGCGCCGCACGCGTACCGGCATCCACCGCCGTCAGGATAAACAGCGCCTCGAACAGAATGGCGAAGTGATACCAGAACGACACGTCCATCAGCCCACCCAGCGCACCGTGGAGAATGTAGGCCATACCCACCGCCAGCGTTGGCGCACCACCCGCACGGGAGATAATTGACTGCTCGCCCACCTCATTAGCGATATGCGTCAACGTTTCCGGGGTAATCGCAAAGCCCCAGCCGCTGACCACCTGCGCAGCAGACGCCACGACGTCAACGGTCCCGGCCGGGGCCAGTACCGCCATCGGGCTGTTCATCGCGAAGTAGACGCCCGGGTCGATAATACAGGCGGAAACCAGCGCCATAATGGCGACGAAGGATTCCATCAGCATGCCGCCGTAGCCAATCAGGCAGGCCTGATTTTCATTCGCCAGCATCTTCGGCGTGGTTCCGGAGGCAATCAGCGCGTGGAAACCAGACACCGCACCGCAGGCGATGGTGATAAACAGGAACGGGAACAGGTTGCCGGTCCAGACCGGGCCGGTACCGTCGATGAACTTAGTCAGCGCAGGCATGGTCAGGGTCGGACGCATAATCAGAATGCCGATCGCCAGCCCGACGATGGTACCGATTTTCAGGAACGTAGAGAGGTAGTCACGCGGGGCCAACAGCAGCCATACCGGCAGCACCGCCGCAACAAAGCCATACCCCACCAGCATCCAGGTCAGCTGTATACCGGTAAAGTCGAAGAACGGCGCCCAGGTCGGGCTTTCCGCCACCCAGCCGCCGGAAATAATGGCGAACACCAGGAACACCAGGCCAATCACCGACACTTCACCAATGCGTCCCGGGCGCAGGTAGCGAATATAAATTCCCATAAACAGCGCCAGCGGTATGGTGAACGCGACGGTGTATGTCCCCCACGGGCTGTGGGTCAGCGCTTTCACCACAATCATCGCCAGCACCGCGAGGATGATCACCATGATCATAAAGGTCGCCACCAGGGCAATCACCCCGGCGGTTGCCCCCATCTCCTCTTTCACCAGCTCGCCCAGCGAACGGCCGTCGCGGCGGGTGGAGACGAACAGCACCATAAAGTCCTGCACCGCGCCCGCCAGCACCACGCCCGCGAGGATCCAGATCATCCCGGGCAGGTAGCCCATCTGGGCCGCCAGCACCGGCCCCACCAGTGGGCCCGCCCCGGCAATCGCCGCAAAATGGTGACCGAACAGCACTTTTTTGTCGGTCGGGACGTAGTCCAGACCGTCATTATGACGTACGGCAGGCGTCATGCGCGTCGCATCAACGCCCAGGACGGTTTTCGCGATATAGCGGCCATAAAAACGATACGCGATCAGATAAATGCAGACGGAGGCGACAACGATCCAGAGCGCATTGATCTGTTCCCCCCGGTTGAGGGCGATATAGCCCAGGGCAAAAGCTCCCACAACGGAGAGCCCTGCCCATGTAAGGTATTTCCCTGAGTTGTTCATTGTGGTTATCCGTTGTTGTGAAACAGTGAGATGTTACATTTTGTTTCTAGAACAACGGCAAATATTTAACAACTCTGAAACGCAATAATGTGTGGTCAAACCAGAGATTTACACCACAGTGTTAAGCCGATCACTTTCAGCTAAATGACTTACCCCAACACCATCGTACTCAACCTGCAGGTACAGCATCGTCGTCCCTGCTCGTCGAAAACCACAATTTCCCAGCTCTGGTTTGTTCTCCCCAGATGCAGCGGCTGGCACACCCCACACACCTTTCCCTGCGCCACGGCACGGTGGTGTGTGGCGTTCAGTTCGGTGCCCACGACGCTTTGCCCGTCACGGGTCATCAGAAATCCGGCCATCGACCCCAGCGTTTCCGCCAGCGCGGCTGAGGCGCCGCCGTGCAGCAGGCCAAACGGCTGATGGGTACGCGCATCCACCGGCATCTCGGCCTCGAGCGTGTCGTCGCCGAGGCGGGTATAGACGATGCCCAGATGCGCCACCAGGGTGTTCATGCTGGTCGCGTTCAGCTCGTCGAGCGATAAATGACGTTTCCAGATCATTTACGCCCCCAGCGTGGAGCCGCCGTCCACCACGATATCCTGCAGAGTGATATGGCTGGCGGCATCGGAGGCAAGAAACAGCACGGTACTGGCAATCTCCTGCGGACGGGCGATTTTGCCAAGCGGAATACCAAGCTTGAACTGCTCGCCAAAACCGCGAATGCGCTGCTGCTGTGCATCGTCGTTCGTCCACAGGGTCCGCTGCATATCGGTGTCCGTTGACCCCGGCGACACCAGGTTACAGCGTATGCCGCTGCCCGCCAGCTCCAGGCCGACGGTCAGGGCGAGGCTTTTCAGTGCCGCTTTCGAGGCGCCGTAGGCGCTCATCCCGATACGCGGCGTATGTGCCGCGTCAGAGGAGACGGTGACGATCGCCCCGCCCTGCTGACGGCGAAACTGGCCCATCGTCTGCTGGAACAGGTTGAACGCACCGCCAACGTTGACCGCGAAGGTCTGCTGCCAGTCCTCCTGCGAGAGCTGGTCCGTCGCCCCCATACGCAGAATACCCGCCGCGTTGACCAGCACGTCCAGGCGTTCAAGCGAAGCCAGCACGCGGCCACACACGTCACTCACCTGCGAGGCATTTGCTACGTCCAGCGTTTCAGTCGCGAAGGGGTAGTCGTCCTGCGGGAAGGCCAGATCGAACCCGGTCACCTGCGCGCCCGCGTCAACAAACGCCAGCGCCGTCGCGTAGCCAATCCCCTTCCCCGCGCCCGTCACCCAGACGGTTTTGCCGCTGAAATCAAATCCCGCCATCACTTCACCTCGCGGGAGAGCAGCGCCCACCAGGCGTCGAGGGTAGGATTTTTGGCCAGCATCACGAAGTCGATATCGCCATGCACTTTGCGCCAGCGGGCGGCCAGCGCCATCATGCGCACCGAGTCCAGACCATAGTCGATCAGGTTTTCGTCATCCATCGGCTCATCGGACTCGTCCAGCAGCGGCAGGATCAGCGCGCGCAGCGCCGTTTTCGATGCCGGAATGGACGGCAGCAGCTCGTCGGTCATCACCACGCGGCCTGAACGCCCGGCAACGTAGTTGAGGGACATCAGGTGCTCGTCGCGGGTGAAATCCGCCAGCGCGTCGGCGATAAAGAACGGCTTGATGTCGCGCATAAAGGCATCGGTCGCAGTGGTCATACAGCCGATGTGGGCGTACACGCCGGTAATCAGCAGCTGGTTGCGGCCGGTCTCTTTCAGCATCTGCTCCAGCGGCGAACGATGGAACGCGCTATAGCGCCACTTCACCAGCACGGTGTCCGCTTCGTCCGGCGTCAGTTCGGCCACAATACGCTGCTGGTCCGGCGAGCGGGTCAGGCCCGGCCCCCACATGTCGTTCAGCAGGGCGCGGTCCTCATCGCTCTGCTCTTTTGGCTGCGCGGTGTAGTACACCGGAATATTGTGCGCTTTGCAGTACGCGCGAAGTCTGGCGATGTTCGCCACCACCTGCTGCATCATGGCGCTGTTTTCGCCCCAGAAATTCAGGAAATACTCCTGCATGTCGTGGATCAGCAGCGCGGCACGTTCTGGCTCGAACGCCCAGTTCACTTTATTGGCTGGCAGTTCTGCAGCGGTCGGCAGCGCGTAAGCGGTTAATTTTGGAATGGCCATACTCTGTTCCTCAGCCCTGTGCCCGTTCAGCCAGCCACAGGCGCAACTGTTTCTTATCAACTTTGCCGACCGGCGTCAGCGGGAGCGCATCCACGCTCTCCACGCGGTCCGGCAGTTTAAACTCGGCAACGCCCTCCTCGCGAAGAAAGCGGCGCACCTCGACCGCGCGCAGGGGCTTTTTCACCACCAGATACGCGCAGCTCTTTTCGCCCAGCAGGCTGTCCTCCATGCTCACCAGCGCGGCGTGGATCACCGACTCATGGCGCAGCAGCAGGTTTTCGATCTCTTCCGCGGCGATCTTCTCTCCGCCGCGGTTGATCTGATCTTTCTCGCGCCCCTGCACGGTGATATAGCCCTGCTCGTCGATGGCGATCAGATCGCCGGAGCAGTAAAAACCCTCAGCGTCGAAAGCGCTGGCGTTGTGTTCCGGGCTGTTAAAATAGCCGCGGAAGGTGTACGGCCCGCGCGTCATCAGACGCCCGACTTCCCCGCGCGGCAGCGGATTGCCGTGTTCATCTGCCACCCACACTTCGTCGTCCGGACACATCGGGCGGCCCTGGGTATTGATGATGCGTTCCGGGGCGTCGTCGAGCGCGGTGTAGTTCACCAGCCCTTCCGCCATGCCAAACACCTGCTGAAGCTGACAGCCGATTTCCGCCGGAATGCGCGCGGCAAGCGTGGCGGAAAGGCGCGCACCGCCCACCTGCAGGAGCTTGAGAGATTTAAGCTGTGCGTTCCCCGCGCCGTCGGCAATCGCCTGCAACCACAGGCTGACCGCCGGTGGCACCAGCGAGGTGACGTTGATCTGATGTTGTTCAATCAACGGGAAGCAGAGCGTGGCGCTCGGGTCGCTCGCTAACACCACGCAGCCACCCGCCGTGAAAACGCCTAACGATCCCGGCGAACTCATGGCGTAGTTGTGCGCCGCGGGCAGCGCGTTCAGATAACGGGTCTTCGCGGTAATGCCGCAAATCTCGTTGCTGCGGCGGATGCTGTAGTCGTAATCGTTGTGCGTGCGCGGGATCAGTTTCGGCGTGCCGGTGCTCCCCCCGGAAAGCTGAAAGAAGGCCACTTCATCGGCGGGCGTCGGGTTCGGGATGACGTTGTCCGCCGGGCGGGTAATCGCCGCGTCCAGGGCGTGTTCGCCCTTATCGCCGCGCAGGAGCACGACGCGTACCGACCGATGCGCATCCACGAAGGTGTTGAGGAAATCATCGCCCGCGAACAGCGCGTGATCGCGATCGGCAATCAGCACGGCGGGTTTGATCTGCATAGCGTAGGCGTTCAGTTCGCTGCGCTGATGGCTAAAGAGCGCGTTGACCGGCGCGACGCCAATGTGCAGCAGCGCAAAGAAGGTTATGTAGAACTCGGCCACGTTGCCGAGCTGTACCAGTGCGGTTTCACCGCGATGCAGCCCCTGCGCCTGAAGTGCGGACGCGAGGTTGTTCACCGCCTGATTAAAGTTACGATAGGTGATAAGCCGATCGCCGTCGATAATCGCCACGGCATCGCTGTCCGCATGGTCCGTCAGGATGTGGGTCAGCGGCAGATCCTGCCAGTAGCCTTTTTCTCGGTAGCGACGGGCAAAATCCTCCGGCCAGCGGGTAAAGGGAATGGTCATCAGTCTTCCTTAGTGCAAACCAAACACGTTGAGCATGGTGGAAAGCTTCACACCGGTTTCACGCCATTCGCCCACCGGAGAGGAGGCAGGCACAATGCCCGCGCCGGCAAACAGGCGAACGGTATTGTTATGCAGACGCGCGCAGCGGATGGTCACCACCCACTCGCCGTTCCCTTCGCTGTCGCACCAGCCGACGATGCCGCCGAACAGCTCGCGATCAAACGGTTCCAGCTCGGCAATCAGCGCTTTCGCCGCCTGATGCGGGAAGCCGCTCAGGGCAGGCGTCGGGTGCAGCAGGCAGGCCAGCGTCAGGGCGTTCTCGTTTTCACGCGCCTCGCCCTCCACCGGCGTTGCCAGGTGCCACAGCGTTGGCGTGGTAATGAGCTGCGGAGAAGACGGCATGCTCAGGTGATGGCTGCGCGGTTCCAGAATCGCTTTCATCGCCTGGGTGACCAGATCGTGCTCGTGGCGATCTTTTTCGGACGCCAGCAGCTTATTACCCGCCTCGCGATCCAGTACATCGTCCGGCTGACGACGCGCGGAGCCTGCCAGCGGCAGCGAGCTAAAGTGCGCGCCCTCTTTGCGCAGCAGCAGTTCCGGGCTGGCGCCGAGCAGCACGCCCCCGTCCTCCAGCGGTACGTGGAAGTTAAAACTGGCCGGATTCTGGGCGATAAGGCGCTCCATCAGGGCACCGCTGTCCAGCTTTTTGTCAGCCGCGATATCAATCAGACGCGACAACACCACCTTGTTCACCCGCGGGGTGGCGGTGAGCGACGCTGCACGCGCGACCATCTCTTCAAACACGGGCTGCGCAGGGATCTCGGTGCGTTGTTGCACCTTCAGCGCCTGTGAACCGGAGAAATAACGTGCGGATTGCTGACGCGCAGGACGGGAAAAGGTCTGCCAGCGTTGCGGAATAAACAGCGACGACGGCTTGCGGGTATCAAAGGGAATGGCACCCACCATCACCGGATGGGCAATGCCGCTGGCTTTCGCATTCCGGAAAGCCTGGGCTAATTTTTGCTGGAAGTGACCTGCCGGATCGTCGCCGCCGACGGCGGGTTCACTGAAGCGGGCAAAACAGCCGGAGGTGGTAAAACTGCGGTAAGGCGACATAAAGAAAAAGCTGTCTGATGGCAGCGTGGTCGCGGTGTGCTGAACTTCCTCAGCCAGGGACGTGTCCATATCATCCTCCACAAACGATAAAAGAAGCAATAATGATTATCATTTATATTTTCGTCGGCTAACCTAATCCCACAGCGCCCCGCTGTCAACCGTCGGACAAATAACTTATGCGACAAACGCTTGCATCCCTTCCCGGCAACCATGAAAATGAGAAGCATTATCTTCAACAAAAACAGGATGCCGAGCTGTGAATCTTCCCGCCCTTTTCCGTAATGCCCTTTTTTTAACAGGCGTATTTGTTTTAGGCGTTACCTCATCGATTGCCGCCGACTGGCCGCGTCAGGTCACCGACAGCCGTGGCGTTCATACCCTTGAGCACAAACCGACGCGCATTGTCTCCACCAGCGTGACCCTGACCGGCTCCCTGCTGGCAATTGATGCGCCGGTTATCGCCAGCGGTGCGACCACGCCGAATAACCGCGTCGCGGATGCGCAGGGTTTCCTGCGCCAGTGGGGAGACATTGCGAAACAGCGTAAGGTTGCGCGGCTGTATATTGGTGAACCCAGCGCAGAGGCGGTGGCCGCCCAAATGCCGGATCTGATTTTGATCAGCGCCACCGGCGGGGATTCGGCGCTGGCGCTGTACGATCAGCTCTCGGCCATCGCGCCCACGCTTATCATCAACTACGACGACAAAAGCTGGCAGGAACTGCTGACGCAGCTGGGCACGATGACCGGACACGAAAAGCAGGCCACCGAGCGCATTGCCGCATTTGATGAACAGCTCGCCCAGGTGAAGCAGCAGATGACGCTGCCGCCGCAGCCAGTAAACGCCATCGTCTATACCGCCGCCGCACACACGGCGAACCTGTGGACCACGGAATCGGCCCAGGGCAAGCTTCTGCACCAGCTGGGCTTTACGCTGGCGGACCTGCCTGCCGGCTTGCATACCTCGAAAAGCCAGGGGAAACGCCACGACATTATTCAGCTGGGTGGGGAAAACCTGGCGACGGGGCTAAACGGCGAAGGGCTGTTTGTCTTTGCCGGCGACCAGAAAGACGTGGATGCGATCTACGCCAACCCGCTGCTGGCGCACCTGCCAGCTGTGCAGAACAAGCGCGTCTGGGCGCTGGGAACGGAGACGTTCCGCCTGGATTATTACAGCGCGATGTTGGTTTTACAGCGTTTAGAGGCAATTTTCAGGTAATAACTGCGCCCGGTGGCGCTTCGCTTACCGGGCCTACGGGTGCAAAATGTAGGCCCGGTAAGGCGCAGCCGCCACCCGGCAAATCACACCGGAGCACTCTCCTGCCTGAACCGACGCAACTCCACCAAAACCGCCAATAAAATCACGCCAACAACGGCTAACACTAACCCGCTGCTGCTCGCCGAGGCCACCGGACTCATGACGGCTCCCAGTCCGCCAAGGATCGCCGCACCGATCGCATCCCCCGTCACGTTCTGCGCGGTCCACAAACCGTTAATGCGCCCGAGCATCCCCTCCGGCGTCTGGGTCTGGATCAGGGTGTACTGTAAAAGCGAGCTGATGGCGCTCAGCCAGCCAAAAATCGTCAGACACATCACCCCGAGCGCCCACACCGGCATCAGGCTGAAGAAGCCAATGGCAACAAACGAGGCCAGCGTGGCAAGCAGCATAATCAGCCCCGGACGCGCGCTCTGCGCCAGATGACCGCTGGTCAACGCGCCGCACGCCGCGCCGAGCGGAATGGCGGCGTAGAGAATACCGATTTCCGAGGCGCTCATCTGCCACTCGCCCGCCAGCGCCGGGTACAACACGCGCACCGCACTCGCCATGGTCAGCAGGCCACCGAGCAGCGCAATGCCGCCAATCAGCGGGTTGCTGAACAGAAAACGAATGGCCGCCATCAGGGACTTCAGCGGATGCTCACGCGGCTGCGGCGGAGGTGGCAGCAACGGCAGGCGCAGCAGCGTCAACGTGGTAATGAAGGTTCCCGCCGCCGCCAGCCCGTAGTTCCACGCCACGTTGCCGGTGGCCAGCAGCAGGCCACCCACCATCGGCGAAATCACCGAGCCGAGGCGCACGGTGAGCATGGTGATCGCCCCCGCCTGCATCAGATTCTCACGCCCCACCAGCGCAGGCGTCGCCGCCAGCAGCGCCGTCACGCCTAGCGAGGCAAAAAAACCGTCCCACAGCCCCAGGGCGTAAATTGCCATCAGCGACGGCTCCGGCAGCAAAGCGTTAATACACAGCCCGATAAAGCCCACACCACAGGTGCCGCGCGCCAGCAGGATCAGTTTTTTACGCTCGTAGCGGTCCGCCAGCACGCCGCCGACCATCAGGCCGATAAACATTGCGCTGCCGGTTAACGTAACCGATAACCCCACCAGCCAGCTGGAGTGCGTCATGGCCTGGATCTGGACCGGCACCGCCACGCCGAGAAGCCCGAGGGACAAAATGGAGATAAAGCGCGCGATAAAAACGGCGCGATACGCCGGGTGCGTTTTGAGCAGGCTGAGGTTGAGCAGCCAGGATTTTTGATTCATGACAAAGCCTTGAGTCTATTTCTACCCATTCCATGGGCGCACATGCTAACATAGCCAAATAAGATAGATAACGATAATCACTATCATTATCAAATCATGGATGTTGCTATGTCGTTTTCCTCTTCTGCGGTGCGCGCCATTGCCGTGCCCGTATTATTGCTGCTGTTGATCCTTGCGATTGCACTCAGTCTGCTGGTTGGCGCGAAGTCCCTGCCCGCATCCGTTATTGTCGATGCGCTCTCCGGAAGTTGTCAGAGCGCCGACTGCGTTATCGTGCTCGACGCTCGTCTGCCCCGAACCCTCGCCGGACTGCTGGCCGGTGGTGCCCTCGGTCTTGCCGGGGCCCTGATGCAAACCCTCACCCGTAACCCGCTGGCGGACCCCGGCATTCTCGGCGTGAACTCTGGCGCCAGCTTTGCCATCGTGCTCGGCGCGTCGCTGTTCGGATTGACGTCACCTTCTGAGCAACTGGTGATGGCCTTTTGCGGCGCGCTGGCCGCCTCGCTGGTGGTCGCGTTTACCGGCAGCCAGGGCGGCGGACAGCTAAGCCCGGTACGCCTGACGCTGGCTGGCGTAGCGCTCGCAGCGGTGCTGGAAGGCTTATCCAACGGCATCGCCCTGCTCAACCCGGACGTCTACGACCAGCTGCGCTTCTGGCAGGCCGGCTCGCTGGATATCCGTACTCTCGACACGCTGAAAGTGGTGGCGCTCCCGGTCATTATCGCCGCCGCCGTGGCGCTGTTGTTAAGCCGGGCGCTCAACAGCCTCAGTCTTGGCAGCGACACCGCGACCTCACTCGGCAACCGCGTGGCGCGCACGCAGCTGGTTGGCCTGCTCGCCATCACCGTCCTGTGCGGCTGCGCGACCGCCATAGTCGGCCCGATTGCCTTTATCGGCCTGATGATGCCGCACATGGCGCGCTGGCTGGTGGGGGCCGATCACCGCTGGTCATTGCCGGTCACCTTGCTTGCCACCCCGGCCCTGCTGCTGTTTGCCGATGTGCTCGGGCGTCTACTGGTGCCAGGCGAACTGCGGGTTTCGGTGGTCAGCGCCTTTATCGGCGCGCCGGTGCTGATCGTCCTGGTACGACGCAGACGCGGAGGTGGCGCATGAGGGTTCTGTCCCGTCGTTTAATCACCAGCGTATCTCTGCTGGTTATCGCCACGGTTATGCTGGCGGTCTGGAGCCTGCAAAGCGGTGCGGTCACGCTCGATTTCGTGCAGGTCTTCCACGCCCTCACGGGCAGCGCCCCGCGCAATATCACCCTGGTGGTCACCGAATGGCGACTGCCGCGGGTGGCGATGGCGATTCTGGTGGGCGCAGCGCTCGGGGTCAGCGGCGCGATTTTCCAGTCGCTGATGCGCAACCCGCTCGGCAGCCCGGACGTAATGGGCCTGAATACCGGAGCCTGGAGTGGCGTACTGGTGGCGATGGTGCTGTTCGGCCAGCACCTGACAGCCATCACCTTTACGGCGATGGCGGGCGGTATTCTGACGTCGCTGGTTATCTGGCTGCTTGCCTGGCGCAACGGCATCGATACCTTCCGCCTGATCATCATCGGTATTGGCGTGCGCGCCATGCTGATGGCCTTTAACACCTGGCTGTTACTGCAGGCCTCGCTGGACACCGCGATCTCCGCCGGGCTGTGGTATGCCGGTTCACTCAACGGCCTGACGTGGGGCAAAACCTGGCCCGCCGCACCGTTGATTTTGCTGATGTTTATCGGCGCGCTGCTGCTGGTGCGCCGCATGCGGCTGCTGGAGATGGGCGACGACAGCGCCTGCGCGCTGGGCGTGAGCGTTGAGCGCTCGCGCCTGATGCTGATGCTGGTGGCCGTATTACTGACCGCCGCCTCCACCGCCATCGCCGGGCCGATATCCTTTATTGCGCTTGTCGCCCCGCACATCGCCCGGCGTCTTAGCGGCACCGCGCGCTGGGGATTAACCCAGGCGGCGCTGTGCGGATCGCTGTTACTGCTGGCCGCCGATCTCTGCGCCCAGCGGCTGTTTATGCCCTATCAACTGCCGGTGGGCGTGGTAACCGTCAGCCTCGGCGGGATTTACCTCATCGTCTTGCTCGTTCAGGAGTCACGCAAGAAATGACAGACACAACAACCCGCTTGCGCGGCGAAAACCTTACCCTTGGCTACGGCAAAAAAATCATTGCCCGTGATTTAACCGTCGCTATTCCGGACGGCCACTTCACGGCGATTATCGGCCCGAACGGCTGCGGCAAATCAACCTTGCTGCGCACGCTGAGCCGCCTGATGACCCCGGTTGAGGGCAGCGTGTTTCTGGACGGAGAGCAGATCCAGCGCTTCGCCAGCAAAGAGGTGGCCAGGCGCATCGGGCTGCTGGCGCAAAACGCCACCACGCCGGGGGACATCACGGTGCAGGAACTGGTCTCGCGCGGGCGCTATCCGCACCAGCCGCTATTTACCCGCTGGCGTAAAGAGGACGATGAAGCGGTAAACCGCGCGATGCAGGCGACGGGGATTACCGCTCTCGCCCAACAAAGTGTCGATACCCTTTCCGGGGGCCAGCGCCAGCGCGCGTGGATTGCGATGGTGTTAGCGCAGGAAACCTCCATCATGCTGCTGGACGAGCCAACAACGTGGCTGGATATCAGCCATCAAATTGACCTGCTGGAGCTGCTGAGCGAGCTGAACCGCACCCAAGGGTATACGCTGGCGGCGGTGCTCCATGATTTGAACCAGGCGTGCCGCTACGCGACGCATCTGATTGCCTTGCGCGACGGTGAGATTGTGGCGCAGGGCGCGCCGAAGGAGATTGTGACGCCGGATCTGATCGCGCAGATCTACGGTATGCGCTGCATGATTATTGACGATCCGGTGGCGGGAACGCCGCTGGTGGTGCCATTGGGTCGGCGGTAATTGCCGCGTGGCGGCTACGCCTTACCCGGCCTACATTCAGCTCCCGTAGGCCCGGTAAGCACAGCGCCACCGGGCATTTGCACTATCCCAACATTTCCCTCAACACCGGCCCAATCTTCTCAAACGCCTGCGGCGAAATGATATCCACGTGGGCGCAATCCTGGCTATGCACCTCAAGCTCCGCCACCCACGGCGCCCAGGCGACCTGCGGATCCATCGTGCGCGTGCGCTCGGCGACAAACAGCGTCGCTTTGCCGTCAAACCGCGCGCTGTGCGCCGTGGTGAGCAGGCGCACCGCATCGGCGTAGTTGCCCTCGATGGCGCCAAACAGCTCGCTGCTGCCCTGCCCCTGCTGCGCGGCGATAAACGCCTGCCGCTCGCGCTCAATTTCCGCCAGCACTGCCGGGTCGAGGCCGTTGGCCTCTTTCTCCGCCCAGTTCTGGGTTTCCGGTGGCCAGGTATCCAGCAGGCCAAGGAACGCCACCTCTTCACCCTGCGCGCGCAAACGAGCGGCAATAGCCTGCGCCAGCGTGCCGCCGAGGGAATAGCCGAACAAATAATACGGCCCCTGCGGCTGCTGCTTACGCAGCGTATTCAGGTGATGATCAATCACCCCATCCAGATCCGCACACTGCTGCATCGGCCCTTCCGGTCGGGGAGACTGAATACCGGTGATAGACCAGCGCGGGCTGAGGTGGCGCGCCAGCACGCTGAACTGCCAGGCAAAACCGGACGCCGGATGGAAGCAGAACAGCGTCGGGCCATGGCTTTCACGCAGCGGCAGAACGGCTTCATACCCCAGACGCTGCGCCTGCTCGTCGTTCATTTTTAAGTCCAGCAGCGCACTGAGCTTGCTCACCGTCGAGGCGACCATAATCTGCCCCGGCGTGACCTTGCGGGCGAACGTGCGGCTGAGCTGCGCCGCCAGCCGCATCGCCAGCAGCGAGTGGCCGCCGAGGGCAAAGAAGTCGGCTTCGATATCGTTCACCTCGCAACCCAGCAGCGCGGCAAACGCCTGCGCCACGCCGATTTCGGTGTCCGTTTCCGGCGCGCGTCCGGTGGTTTTGCTGGTCAACTCCGGCAGCGGCAGCGCCTTGCGGTCGAGTTTGCCGTTCGCGCTGAGCGGCAGCGCGCTGAGTTGCAGCAGCACCACCGGCACCATATGCGGCGGAAGCTGCGCCTTAAGCGATTCCAGCAGCGCATCGCGATCCAGCGGTAAACCGGATTCGGAGACAACGTATCCCACCAGCTGGCGGGCATCGCCCCCCGTTGCCGCCGCCTGGTTGAACACGCAGGCATGCGCCACGGCCTGCGCCACGTCCGGCAGCGACAGCATCGCCCGGTCGATTTCGCCCAGCTCAATACGCTGGCCGCGAATTTTTAGCTGATCATCGCTGCGGCCCAGATATTCTACCGCCCCGTTATCCAGCCAGCGGGCGACGTCACCGGTGCGATACATCCGCTCGCCCGGCGCGAACGGGTCGGCGATAAAGCGGCTGGCGGTGAGATCCGGACGCCCCAGATATCCCTGCGCCAGCTGAATGCCGGTGAGATACAGATCCCCCGCCACGCCGAACGGCACCGGGCGCATCATTGCATCCAGAATGCGCAGCCCCGTGTTCCACACCGGGAAACCAATCGGCACGCTATTGCCTTCAATGGCCGCCAGCTCAGGGCCAAACGCCGGATACCAGCTCACGTCCACTGCCGCTTCGGTCGGGCCGTAGAGGTTGTGCAGCGGCGCACGGGTGAGCTGTTGCCACTCGCGGCACAACCCGGTCGGCAGCGCTTCGCCGCTGCAGAACACCTGCTTAAGCGTCCTGCAGCAGTCGACGTTTTCCGGCGTCAGCGAGGCGACAAACGCCGCCAGCATCGACGGCACAAAGTGGGTCGTCGTGACGCCATACCGGGCGAAGAAGCTCTGCATCGCCTGCGGGTCCCGGTGCGCATCCGGCTCGGCCATCACCAGCTTCGCCCCGGCGATAAACGGCCACCAGAACTCCCAGACCGAGACGTCAAAGCTGCACGGCGTTTTCTGCGCCACCACGTCATTCGCTGTCAGCGGGTAGTGGTTCTGCATCCACTTCAGGCGGTTAACGATGGCGGTATGCCCAACCATCACCCCTTTCGGACGCCCGGTTGAACCCGAGGTAAAAATGATGTACGCCGTCTGCTCCGGTTTCGCCACGCGCAGAGGCTCAGTACCCGCAGCAGGCAAAAGCATGTTGTAACTAAACGAAGCTATGGGCAGTTCGCTAAAGCGCGGAAGCTGCTCATCGGTGGTAATCAGCAGGGACGGCTTTGCGTCCTCCAGCATCATCCGCAGGCGGTCGTCCGGGTAACCGGTGTCCAGCGGTAACCACGCGGCGCCGGCTTCCACAATGCCGTGCAGGGCCAGCGTCAGGAATACCGAACGCGGGAGGGCCACCGCCACGCTGTCGCCCGGCTTCACGCCGCGCGCACGCAGCAGGTTTGCCAGCGCGACCACCTGCTCGCGCATCTGGCGGTAGTTCAGCTCGATGTGCGCATCCGCCAGCGCGGGGGCGTCCGGCGTCCTGCTCGCCTGTTCCGCCACCAGCTCCGCGAGCGTGGTGGAGGGTAGCGCCAGCCCGGTGTCATTGATGCGCGCAAGCTGCGCGTACTCTTGCTCTGACACGGTTTCCACTTCCCCACATCGCAGGTCCGGGTTAGCGGCAAACTGCACCAGCATCGCGTTCAGGCGCGCGACGTGGCCCTTCAGCGTTGTTTCATCGTAACGCTGTTTGCTGGCGAGAATTTCAATGCTTAATCCGCCCTGTTCGTCCGGGAACAAGGCCAGCTCGAGATCGTTCACCGGTCCGGTCGCCAGCGTGTGGGTGATGGCCTCTACGCCGTCGAGTTCCAGTTGATAATCGAACACCTTAACGTTCAGCACCGGGCCAAACAGGGCTTCATCACCCGCCGCCTTACCGCTGTCGCGGAGAATTTGCTCCGCGTCGTAGCGCTGATGGCGGCGCATTTTTTTCAGCTGGCTCGCCAGACGCAGCGCCAGCCCAGGCAGGCTCTCCTGCGGATCGATATTCACCGCCAGCGGCAGAACGTTGAGCACCGGTCCGGTTGCGGTCAGCGCGACGGAGCCCATGCGGCGCATAAAGATAAACCCGGCGGCGTAGTCCAGACGCCCGGTCAGGCGGCCCAGCCACAGCGCGACCAGCGCAAGCGCCAGATCGGTACGCTGAACCTGCCCTGCAGCCTGCGCAAGCTGGCTAAACGCGCTGCTGTCGGCGACGATTTTCAGGCGCAGGATGTCAGTTGTCGCGGCGCGCCCCGGCAGCGGCGCGGAAGAAAGAGAGACCGGAGGAGGAAGCTGTCTGCGCTGCGCTGCCCAGAAGTCACCGTCGCGTGCATACACCTCGCTTTCACGATAGCGCTGATACTCTTCCACCACCTCGGCGAAGGGTGAAAAAGGAGAAGGTGGCGTGGGGTCGCCCTTTTTCCATGCGGCATAAATAGCGGCAATCTGGCGGGTAATCGCCGGGAAACTGAAGCCATCCACCACTAAGTGATGATAACGCTGATACCAGTACCAGCGTTCTTCCCCCACCTGAATCAGCAGATGAAACGCCAGCGGTTGACCGCTGTCGACGCGCAGGTTCTGGTTGAGATCGGCTTCCATCAGCGCCACGGCGGCATCATGAGAGTCCACGCGAACGATGGACGGTTCCGGCAGCATGACGGTTTCATCCACCCACTGCCACACCTCACCGTTATCTTCGGCAAAACGCATCCGCAGGGTATCGGCCTGCATCATGCCTTCAGCAATGGCTTTTGCCAGCAACGGCGCGTCGATATCGCCCTTTAGCTCAGTGTAGTGCGCCACGCTCCAGGCATTTGGCAGCGCGGACAACTGCTCCGCCATCCAGATACCCGGCTGGGCGGCGACAAGCGGAAGACGGCTCATGCGTTTTCCCCCGCAAAATACGACGGCTCAAGCGTCTGCCAGTGTTCCGCCAGCCACTGCTGGCACACGTCCTGAGGCTGCGCTTCGCATACCACGCGCCAGCCCGCGGGCAATTCGCACTGCTGCGGCCACAGGCTGTACTGCCCCTGGTCGTTTTGCAAAATGACAAACTGTCCCTGCGGATTATCGAAAGGATTGCTGAATTCCATACAGACTCCGTTATTGAATAAGCGGCTGCCAGAGGGTCATCAGCCCCTGCGTCAGCCCACCGCGCCAGCAAAGCGCGTCGTGTCCGCCGTCAACCTGACGCCAGTAAACCTGCTGCGCGTGCAATTCGGCGTAAATCGCCTGATTCACGCGGAAGATAAGCGGTTCGTTGCGCCCGGCCTCAAGGACGATGCGCAGTCCGCGTGCGGTTTTTTCACCCGCTTTAAGCTGCCCGATGAGTAGCCCCTCCTGCTGTGCGCCGCGGTGCGGCCACCAGTAGGAACCGGACTGACTGAGCACGCAGCCAAAGCGCTGCGGCCAGTTGAGGCCCGCATAAAGGGAGGAAAGCCCGCCGAAGCTCTGACCCGCCGCCACGGTACGGTCGGCGCGGTCGCTGAAGGGGGCAATGCATTGTATGTGTGGGAGGAGTTCTTCCTGTACCGCCAGCCAGAAATCGGGGTTGCAGGGCAGCTCGCGGCTGCGGTGTGCGGTATCAATCACATCAATTAAGACATAGACCGCCGGGGGCAGTTTGCCTTCACGGGTAAGCGCGGCCAGCGCGGGCCAGACGGGCATGCTTTCGGCCCAGAACTGGCCATCAAGCAGCACCGCCAGCGGGCGCTCGGGGTTTTCCTCCCCGGTGGTAAAAATCCAGACTCGGCGGCGGTTTTTCAGGCGTGCGCTTTCCCAATCAATGCAGACCGGCGCGTGGTGGGGCGTATCAGGACGCTCCCAGCCAGGCTGAACGGGTGCGCCCGGCATTTCCAGCGCCGAAACGGCATGACCGCGACCACCGCGCCAGCTCTGCGGGTTAAGCGGGTCGGAAACCGCATGCGGCAGCAGTTTACCCCAGCCTTCGCGCAGCGCCATACGGTCCGGACTCTCGCCTTCAAACACCGCATCGGCAAAATCGTTTTCATTCACGGAAGGGATAAAACAGTAGCTCCCCCGCCACGCGGGACTGAACTCTCCCTCCCACTGCCAGACGTCGGTATCCGGGATGCGTTTGAGGGACTGCGGGCGGGCATTTTGATGGTGATCGGTCACGCCGGTGATATTGAGCCAGACGTGTTTAATCGGTGACGAAGTCTGCGTTCCGTTCGGATCGCGCCACCAGAACGTGACGCGAAATTTACCGTTTTCAGGTTTCAATTCAGGCCCGCTTTTCGACTGCCACCACGCTTCACTGCCCGTTGTTAACGCCGTCACCCTTATAACCTCATGTTTAACAGTCTTTTTTGTTTCAGGACAAATTTTATTGATAATATTATTGATAACTATTTGCATTTGCAATAGCGTAATGCCCGCGCTGTGGGAAGCGCGTTCATGAATAACCATAAAAGCGGGACGTACAATGAATAAGAAGATTCACTCTCTGGCCTTGCTGGTCAATTTAGGGATTTATGGTGTCGCGCTGCCCGCCATGGCAGACGACAACGCCGCCTCCGCGCAGCACGAAGACACGATGGTGATCACCGCCGCCGAGCAAAATTTGCAGGCGCCGGGCGTGTCGACCATCACCGCCGATGAGATCCGTAAAAACCCGCCCGCGCGCGACGTGTCGGAAATCATCCGCACCATGCCGGGCGTGAACCTCACCGGTAACTCCACCAGCGGCCAGCGCGGGAATAACCGTCAGATTGATATCCGCGGCATGGGCCCGGAAAACACCCTGATCCTGATCGACGGTAAACCGGTTACCAGCCGTAACTCCATCCGTCTGGGCTGGCGCGGCGAGCGTGATACGCGTGGCGATACCGGCTGGGTACCGCCGGAGATGATCGAGCGCATCGAAGTGATCCGTGGTCCGGCGGCCGCCCGCTACGGCAACGGTGCGGCAGGTGGCGTGGTCAACATCATCACCAAAAAATTCGACGACCAGTGGCACGGCTCCTGGAACACCTACCTGAATGCGCCGGAACATAAAGACGAAGGTTCCACTAAGCGCACCAACTTCAGCCTGAGCGGCCCGCTGGGCGGCGATTTCAGCTTCCGCATGTTCGGTAACCTGGACAAAACCCAGGCCGACGCGTGGGACATCAACCAGGGCCATCAGTCTGACCGTACTGGCGCCTACGCCAACACCCTGCCCGCAGGTCGTGAAGGTGTAGAAAACAAAGACATCAACGGCGTCGTGCGCTGGGACTTCGCGCCCATGCAGTCCCTGGAGTTTGAAGCAGGCTATAGCCGCCAGAACAACCTTTATGCGGGCGACACGCAGAACACCAATAACGACAACGCGCTGGTGAAGAAAAACTACGGCAAAGAAACCAACCGTATTTATCGCCAGAACTTCGCGGTGACCTGGAACGGCGGCTGGGATAACGGCATTACCACCAGCAACTGGGCGCAGTACGAACACACCCGCAACTCCCGTCTGGGCGAAGGACTGGCTGGTGGGACGGAAGGTCTGTTTAATAGCGATAAATTCACCGACACCGATCTGGCCGACGTGATGTTGCACAGCGAAATCAATCTGCCGATTGATTTCCTCGTTAACCAGAATCTGACCCTGGGCACCGAGTGGAACCAGCAGCGCATGAAGGATTCGACCTCCTTCACGCAAACCCAGCAGGGCGGCACCATTCCGGGCATGAGCAACGACCGTAGTCCGTACACCTCGGCGGAGATTTTCTCCCTGTTTGCGGAGAACAACATGGAGCTGACCGACAGTACCATGCTGACCCCTGCCCTGCGCTTCGATCACCACACCATCGTCGGCAATAACTGGAGCCCGTCACTTAACCTGTCGCAAGGTCTGGGGGATGACTTCACGCTGAAGATGGGTATTGCGCGGGCTTACAAAGCGCCAAGCCTGTATCAGACCAACCCGAACTATCTGCTCTACAGTAAAGGCCAGGGTTGCTACGCAAGCGGCGACGGCGTCGGCTGCTACATGATGGGCAACGACGATCTGAAAGCCGAAACCAGCATCAACAAAGAGATCGGTCTGGAGTGGAAACGCGACGGCTGGCTGGCGGGCGTGACCTGGTTCCGCAACGACTACCGCGACAAGATTGAAGCGGGCTATGCGCCAATTGGCCACACCTCTTCCGGTAAGGTGCAGACGGATATTTACCAGTGGGAAAACGTCCCGAAAGCGGTGGTTGAAGGGCTGGAAGGCTCCCTGAACGTGCCGGTCAGCGACACGATCAACTGGACTAATAACATCACTTACATGCTGCAGAGTAAGAACAAGGAGACCGGCGACCGTCTGTCGATCATTCCGGAGTACACGCTAAACTCGACCCTGAGCTGGCAGGTGCATCAGGATGTGTCGCTGCAGTCGACCTTCACCTGGTACGGCAAGCAGCAGCCGAAGAAGTACAACTACAAGGGTGAACCGGTGAGCGGGTCTGAGAAAGACGAAGTTAGCCCGTACAGCATTGTTGGCCTGAGCGCGACCTGGGACGTGACCAAAAACGTCAGCCTGACCGGCGGCGTGGATAACGTCTTCGACAAGCGCCAGTGGCGTGCGGGTAATGCCCAAACCACGGGGAATGCCACCACCGGCGCGTATATGTACGGTGCGGGAGCGTATACGTATAATGAGCCGGGTCGCACGTGGTATATGAGTGTGAATACGCATTTTTAAGGCACTGAAGTAAACCTTCCCTCTCCCCTCCGGGGAGAGGGTCAGGGTGAGGGGAAACCATGCACGCAACCCACAGCACGTTCATTCTCGCCGACCGCACCGTTCACCGCGTCACCTTCGACCCCACCACTTTTACCGACGCCGATCTCCTCTGGCTTCCCCATCACGCAGAGCTTTCAAACGCCGGACGCAAACGCAAAGCCGAGCATCTTGCCGGGCGCATCGCCGCGGCGCATGCCTTACCGGACCACACCGTACCCGGCATCGGCCCCAGCGGGGAACCGCGCTGGCCACAGGGTGTTTCCGGCAGCATCACCCACAGCGGCACGCAGGCCATGGCTGTCGTTACGCGCGACCACCCTGCGCTTATCGGCATTGATTGCGAAACGATCCTCCCCGAAAACGAAGCCCGGGAAATCAAAGACGGCATTATTGATGCGCAGGAAGAGAGCGTCCTTTCCCGCTCGGGTTACCCGTTCGCCCTCGCCCTGACGCTGGTGTTTAGCGCCAAAGAGAGCCTGTTCAAAGCCCTCTTTCCGCAGGTGCAGGCCTGGATGGGATTTGACAGCGCCCGCGTCACGCAGCTCGTCGATAAGACGCTTACGCTGGCATTGACCTGCCAGCGCGCGGGCTATCCCGAAGGCACCGCCTTTACCGTTCACTGGCAACAGCACGGCGAACAGGCGATTACCCTGCTGTCACACTCTCCTGTCGACGGGCCTTCACGCTGGTGACCACAAACGTCACGATAAACACGACCGCGAACAGCACGACGATGGTCGGGGCAGGCGCGCTGTCGAGATAAAATGACGCATAGACGCCGCTTACGGACACGAGCGCGGAAACGGCTACCGCCACCAGCAGCGCCATGTGGAAGCGCCGGGTGATCAGCACCGCCACCGCGCCGGGCGCAATGAGCAACGAAATCGACAGAATAATCCCCACCGCTTTCAGCGTCGCCACGATGGTCAGCGAAACCATGCACAGTAATCCATAGTGCAGCCAGCGAGTGCGCAACCCGCTCGCCTGCGCCTGCTGATAATCAAAGCAGAACAGCAAAAAGTCCCGCCACTTCAGGCCAATCACCAGCGCAATCAGCCCCGCCACAATCCCGCTTTGCAGAATGTCCATCCCGTTAATACCCAGCATATCGCCGAACAGAATATGGTCGAGATGCACCTCGGGTTTGACGGCGATGTAGAGGATCAACCCGGTACCGAACATGCCGGAAAAGACGATCCCCATAACAGTATCCTGCTTGATGCGGCTATTGTCTTTCAGGTATCCGGTGGCGACCGCGCAGAACAGACCGGCAACGAATGCGCCCAGCGCCAGCGGCAGCCCCATCATCCAGGCCAGTACGACGCCGGGAAACACCGCATGGCTCATGGCGTCGCCCATCAGCGCCCAGCCTTTGAGCACCAGAAAAACCGACAGCAGCGCGCAGGGCACGGCGACCAGCAGTGAAATCAACAGCGCGTTGTTCATAAACGCAAACTGGAAGGGTTCAAGGAGCAGCGCGATCATGGGTGGATCTCCTGCGCCTGACGCGCCCGGCGGCGGCTGGCGAGCAGCCCGTGCTTCGGCGCAAAGACGAACGCCAGCAGGAACAGCAGCGTCTGGGCGACCACGATAATACCGCCGGTCGCGCCGTCGAGATAATAGCTCGCCCATGCGCCAAGGAAGCTGGTAATGCTACCCATGGCGACGGCAATCATCAGCAGTCGCGGGAAGCGATCGGTCAGCAGCCACGCGGTCGCGCCGGGCGTGACCACCAGACAGATCACCAGAAATGCGCCGACGGTTTGCAGTGCAGCCACGGTGGAAACCGCCAGCAGGGTAAAGAACAGGATCTTCAGACGTTCGGGACGCAGACCGATGGCGCGGGCGTGGTTCTCATCAAAAAAGGTCACCATCAAATCTTTCCATTTGAACAGCAGAACAAGCATCGACACCACGCCGATAATCGCCAGTTGGACGATGTCTTCCGGGGCAATGGCGAGGATATTCCCGAGGACGATAGTCTGAATATTCACCGAGGTCGGGTTGAGTGAGACCATAAACAGCCCCAGACCGAAAAAGGAGGAGAAGATCAGCCCGATGATGGCGTCCTCTTTCAGGCGGCTGCGCTGGTTGAGAAACAGCATGCTGCCCGCCGCCAGCCCGCCCGACAGGAACGCCCCCAGCGAAAACGGCAGCCCGAGCATGTAGGCTCCCGCCACGCCCGGTACGATGGAGTGCGAGAGCGCATCGCCAATCAGCGACCAGCCTTTTAGCATCAGATAGCACGAGAGAAACGCGCACAGCCCGCCCACCATCGCCGAAACCCACATCGCGTTCAGCATGTACTCGTAGCCGAAGGGTTCCAGAAGTACGCTCATTTTACCTCCTGACGGTGCGTCACGAAGGGGCGTTCATCGTCGGTAATAATGCGATCTTCAGAGCCGCTGAGCACCACGTGGCGCAGCACGCCGCTGAAGGCGCGCTCCAGATTTTCGGCGGTAAAGGTGGTTTCCGTCGGGCCGCTTGCCAGCACGGTACCTTTGACCATGACCGTGTAATCGCAAAACTCGGAGACGGAGCCTAAATTGTGGGTCGATACCAGCATGGTTTTGCCCTCATCGCGCAGTTCCCGCAGCAGGCTGATAATTCTGGCTTCAGTTTTAACGTCCACGCCGGTAAACGGCTCGTCGAGCAGGATCACCTCGCCCTGCTGGGCAATCGCCCGCGCCAGAAACACGCGTTTCTTTTGCCCGCCGGAGAGCTCGCCAATCTGCCGATGGCGCAGCTCAAGCATATCCACCCGTTTCAGAGCGTCGGTGACGATCTGCCGATCCAGCGCTTTTGGCCGACGCAAAAAACCCATATGTCCGTAGCGGCCCATCATCACCACGTCTTCCACCAGCACCGGGAACGACCAGTCAACCTCTTCCGACTGCGGCACGTAGGCGACCAGGTTCTGACGGAGCGCCCGGTGAGGCGGTAATCCCAGAATAGTGATCGTGCCGCTTGCCGCCCGTACAAAGCCCATCACCGCCTTAAACAGCGTAGATTTGCCGGAACCGTTCACGCCGACCAGTGCGGCAATCGATCCGCCCGGCACGCTGAACGAGGCATCACGCAATGCGGTATGACCGTTGCGGTAGGTCACGGTCAAATCGGTTACGACAATCCCCTTCTGCATGGTTACTCCTTCATGCCGTCACGGATGCCCTGCACCAGCGTGCGGGTCGTGACGTTCAACAGATCGATATAGGTCGGCACCGGGCCGTTTTCTGCGCTCAGGGAGTCGACATACAGCACGCCGCCGTAATGGGTATCGGTTTCCCGTGCCACCTGGCGCGCGGGTTTATCGGAGACCGTACTTTCGCTGAACACCGCCGGGATGCGATGTTTTTTCACCAGATCGATAACCTTGCGCACCTGCTGAGGCGTGCCCTGCTGATCGGCGTTGATCGGCCACAGGTAAAGCTCTTTCAGGCCCAGATCCCGCGCCAGATAGGAGAACGCCCCTTCACTGGTGACCATCCAGCGTTTATCTTCCGGGATCTCCGCAACCTGCTTACGCAGCGGTTCGAGGGTGGCGGTGATCTTCTGCTTATAGGCTTCAGCGTTGCGCTGATAGGTCTGCACATTCGCCGGGTCGTACTTCACCAACGCGTCACGAATGTTATCGACGTAAATCAGGGCGTTATCCGGAGACATCCACGCGTGCGGGTTGGGTTTGCCGTTATACGGCCCTTCCCCGATCCCCATCGGCGTAATGCCTTTGGTGACAATCACTTCCGGCACGCCGTTCAGATGCTGATAAAACCGCTGGAACCACAGCTCAAGGTTCATGCCGTTGGCCAGGATCAGCTGCGCCTTCTGGGCGCGCTTGATGTCGCCGGGCGTCGGCTGGTACTCATGGATTTCAGCGCCCGGTTTGGTGATGGAAGTGACTTCTGCGGCGTCCCCCGCCACGTTTTTCGCCATATCAGCGATAACGGTAAAGGTCGTGATGACCTGGAATTTTTCAGCCGCCTGCGCACCCGCGGTGGCCGCGGTCAGTAGCAGCGAGCTGAACAACAGACGCTTCAATCCTTGCAGTAGGTGCATCGCAGAACTCTCCCGAGGTGATTAAATTCAAAGCAAAATTAGCCCGTGCTATAAGGTATAGCACAGGCTATGTTTAAATGAAAATAGTTATCATTAAAGATATGTCAACGAAGGCGGTTCGTTTTGTGGGCCGGGTAAGCGCAGCGCCACCCGGCAAGAGGGCTACCTAATGCCCGGCAAGGGCCTTATAAAATGCAGGGTTCTCCCGAATCACATTCAGTACCTTCGCCGCCAGTCCGGTTGGGTTGCGACGTTTAGACTCCCAGCTTTTTATCGTGTCAACGCTCGTGCCAAGCGCCTTCGCCATTTCGCTTTGGGTGATATTGAGCTGTTCTCTGATTGCGCGAACATCTGCAACTTCATAGCGGGTTACTCTGGAAGCAGCCTTCCTTCCGCTATGAATCTCAACGGCTTCTTCAAGCGAAGATTTTAATTCATCGAATATACTCATTGTCTGCCTCCTCCTGCCTGAATGGAGTACATAGTACACCTACCATTTATGGCATAGGAAGTAGTATTTTTCAGAACAGAAGTCAGTTTTTTAAGTTCAGCTTTCTCTGCCTCAGTCAGGCTGTCCCTGGTGCTTTTTAGGTAGGCCATGATGAAATAGATCACCTCTTCCGTTGCCAGAAAGTAAATCACTCTGGCTCCCCCTCTCTTTCCTTTTGAGCCTGCGGCCAGCCTTATTTTACGTAATCCCCCCGTATGCTGAATCAGGTCACCTTTATCAGGCCGGGCAATGAGTTCCTTTTGGAGATCCTTTAATTCATCATCCGTAGCAATGCTTTTGATCTGGCGGGTAAAAAGTGAAGTTTCGATAAATTCTATCGCGTGACTCATCCATGGTTCCTTCCCGAAAAACAACAACAGCCTGGCTCATCAGCGCAGGCTGTCGCTGCAATATTACTCTTCCATGAGTAATATTGCGTCAGTTGACTGTATTTATATACAGCATGATGAAGTTTTAAGAATCTGTTTAGACATCCGGGAACATCACGCTATTCCCCGGCGCTTCCCTGTGCAGATGGATAAAGTTCAGGTGGCGCTCGTACTGGTCCAGAATGTCCGTAATCACCTGCTCCTTGCTGTAGTCCATCAGGTCGTTCCCCTGGCTACCTTCCAGCAGGAAGGTTTCCAGCCGATAGTAGGTCGATTTCCCGCTGCGCGCCCGGTAGGTAAACCCGGGCACGGAATACTGCTGCGGCCAGATCTGGTAGACGAAGTTTTGCTCGTCGCCCATGTGCACCAGCAGATCCAGGTGCCCCAGGTTTTCGCCTTCATCCGGCGGCAGATTTTTCAGCTCCACGTAGGCACCCCGCAGGCGCAACTCCTGTGCGACTTCCTCCATCGCCGGGAAGCAGACCGTCTCCATCATCTGTTTGGTGTAGCGCGTGCCCGGGTAGTTCATCAGGCGCGACAGACGTTTCTTCCAGCTCAGCCTGTCCTGCGCGCCCATCGGACGCGGTGCGGTATCACGGCTGGCGCTGACGCGGCGGTAGTCTTCCACTTTGAGCGATTTATACAGCCCAGCCATCACGAAGAAGATGACGAAGCTAAACGGTAGCCCCATGATCACCGTCGTGTTCTGCAGCGCCGAAATACCGTTGGTCATCAGCATGCCGAGCGTCAGAAGACCGATGGCGACCGACCAAAAGATGCGCAGCCAGTTCGGCGCGTCGCTGTTGATGTCCTTCAGCTTCGAGGTGAAGTTGCCCAGCACCAGCGCGCCGGAGTCCGCTGAGGTGACGTAGAACAGCAGCCCGGTGATGGTCGCCACGGAGGCGCTAAAGGTGAACGCCGGGTACTGCGCCAGCAGGCTGTAGAAGCCGCGCTCCGGGTGCGCCATCGCTTCCTGAGCAAAACCCGCATTGCCGTGGATGATCTCGTGCAGCGCGCTGTTGCCGAAAATCGACAGCCACAGCAGGGTAAAGGTGAACGGGATAATCAGCGTGCCCATCACAAACTGGCGGATGGTGCGCCCGCGCGAAATTCGCGCCAGGAACAGGCCGACAAACGGCGACCACGCAACCCACCACGCCCAGAAGAACAGCGTCCAGTTATTCATCCACTCCACCGGACGGTCGAAGGCGAAGCTATTGAGCGTCATCCCCATAAAGCGGTTCACGTAGTCGCCCACGTTGAGCACCAGCGCGTTGAGCAGGAACGAGGTGTCGCCCATAAACAACACGAACAGGATCAGGCCCAGCGCCAGCGCGACGTTCAGCTCGGAGAGCACGCGGATGCCCTTGTCCACGCCGGAGGTCACCGAGATGGTGGCGATAATCACGGAGAGCGCAATCAGCGCCGCTTTCGCCGCCATTGAATCCGGAATATCAAACAGCACGCTTAGCCCGTAGTTGAGCTGCACCACGCCGATACCGAGCGTGGTCGCGATGCCGAAGATGGTGCCAATCACCGCTGCGATATCAACGGTGTGACCAATCGGCCCGTTAATTTTTTTGCCAAAAATCGGGTACAGCGCAGAGCGGATAGTAAGGGGCAAATTATAACGATAGCTAAAGTATCCGAGCGCCATCCCCATCAGGGCATACATCGACCAGCCTGTCAGGCCGTAGTGGAACAGCGTCCAGACCATCGCCTGGCGCGCGGCTTCCATCGTCTGCCCTGCCCCTTCCGGCGGCTGCATATACTGCGTGACCGGTTCAGCCACGGAGAAGAACATCAGGTCGATGCCGATACCCGCAGCAAACAGCATTGCGGCCCAGCTCAGCAGGCTGAACTCGGGCTTGGACTGCTCTGGCCCAAGCTTCACCGAACCGAAGCGCGAGCAGGCGATGCAAACCACGAAGACAATATAGAGCGTCGCCGCCAGAAGATAGTACCAGCCAAAGGTCTTCGACACCCAGTTCAGCGTGTGCCCAATCCACTCGGCGGAAAAATCACGAAAGAAGATTGTCGTCAGGGAAAACAACAAAATCAGCCCGGCGGAAGTATAAAAAACGACCGGGTTGATTTTGTCTTTTTCTCTGTCTTGTGAAAGGTCTGTCATCCAGTATCCCCACTGTTTTTGTAACTATTAAAATCCAAATCCGCAACAATTAAGACACATTTTATATTGAACGTCCAATCAAAAAACGCTTTAATGTATTACCAACGCTGATGAATGGAGTGGCAACAATGCCCAAAGTGGGGATGCAGCCGATCCGGCGCAGGCAGCTTATTAACGCCACGCTGGAAGCAATAAATGAAGTGGGAATGCACGACGCAACCATCGCGCAGATCGCCCGCCGGGCGGGCGTTTCCACGGGGATCATCAGTCACTATTTCAAAGACAAAAACGGTCTGCTGGAAGCGACCATGCGCGACATCACCGGGCAGTTGCGCGATGCGGTATTAAGCCGCTTGCACGCCCTGCCGGACGGCAGCGCGGAGCAGCGATTACAGGCGATTGTCGGCGGCAATTTTGATGAAACCCAGATCAGCAGCGCGGCAATGAAAGCCTGGCTGGCCTTCTGGGCGAGCAGCATGCACCAGCCGATGCTCTACCGTCTGCAGCAGGTCAGCAGCCGCCGCCTGCTGTCGAACCTGGTGTACGAGTTCCGCCGCGAACTGCCGCGCGAGCAGGCGCAGGAAGCGGGCTACGGGCTGGCGGCACTGATCGACGGGCTTTGGCTGCGTGCCGCACTGAGCGGCAAACCGCTGGATAAAACGCTGGCCCAGTCGCTCACCAGCCACTTTATCAGCCAGCATTTACCGACCGAATAACCGAGGAGAAAGTATGTCCCGAATGGCAGAACAGCAGCTTTATATCAATGGTGGTTATACACCCGCCACCAGCGGTCGCACCTTCGAGACCATCAACCCGGCCAACGGTGAAGTCCTGGCGAGCGTTCAGGCCGCCGGGCGTGAAGACGTCGACCGCGCCGTGGAAAGCGCAACACGCGGGCAAAAAATCTGGGCGGCGATGACCGCCATGGAGCGCTCACGCATCCTGCGTCGCGCCGTGGATATCCTGCGCGAGCGTAACGACGCGCTGGCGAAGCTGGAAACCCTCGATACCGGTAAAGCGTATTCCGAAACCTCGACAGTGGACATCGTCACCGGCGCGGACGTGCTGGAGTATTACGCAGGGCTGATCCCGGCGCTGGAAGGCAGCCAGATCCCGCTGCGCGACACCTCATTCGTCTACACCCGCCGCGAGCCACTGGGCGTGGTGGCGGGCATCGGCGCGTGGAACTACCCGATCCAGATCGCCCTGTGGAAATCGGCCCCGGCGCTGGCGGCGGGCAACGCGATGATCTTCAAGCCGAGCGAAGTGACGCCGCTCACCGCCCTCAAGCTTGCCGAAATCTATACCGAAGCGGGTCTGCCGGACGGCGTGTTTAATGTCCTGCCGGGCGTAGGCGCGGAGACCGGCCAGTACCTGACCGAGCATCCAGGCATCGCGAAGGTCTCCTTTACCGGCGGCGTTGCCAGCGGCAAAAAGGTGATGGCCAACTCGGCGGCCTCGTCCCTGAAAGAGGTGACGATGGAGCTGGGCGGCAAATCGCCGCTGATTGTTTTCGACGATGCGGATCTGGATCTGGCGGCAGACATCGCCATGATGGCCAACTTCTTCAGCTCCGGTCAGGTCTGCACCAACGGCACCCGCGTGTTCGTGCCCGCGAAATTTAAGGCCGCGTTTGAGCAGAAAATCGTTGAGCGCGTGGGCCGGATCCGCGCGGGCGATCTGTTCGATGTGAAAACCAACTTTGGCCCGATGGTTAGCTTCCCGCACCGCGACAGCGTGCTGCGCTACATCGCCAAAGGTAAAGAAGAAGGCGCGCGCGTGCTGTGCGGCGGCGACGTGCTGAAGGGCGAAGGGTTTGATAACGGCGCGTGGGTGGCCCCGACCGTGTTCACCGACTGCACCGACGAGATGACCATCGTGCGCGAAGAGATCTTCGGCCCGGTGATGTCCATCCTCACCTATGAAACCGATGAAGAAGCGATTCGCCGCGCCAACGATACCGACTACGGACTGGCGGCGGGTATCGTCACTGCCGATCTGAACCGCGCCCACGGCGCGATTCATCAGCTCGAAGCGGGCATCTGCTGGATCAACACCTGGGGTGAATCCGCCGCAGAGATGCCGGTGGGCGGTTACAAACACTCCGGCATTGGCCGCGAGAACGGCGTTATGACGCTGCAGAGCTACACCCAGGTGAAGTCCATCCAGGTTGAGATGGGTAAATTCCAGTCCATATTTTAACCGGGAGGTTTATTTGCAATTTGACTACATCATTATCGGCGCCGGCTCTGCCGGCAACGTACTGGCAACACGACTGACTGAAGATCCGAATACCACCGTGCTGCTGCTTGAGGCGGGCGGACCGGATTACCGCTTTGACTTCCGTACCCAGATGCCTGCCGCGCTGGCGTTCCCGCTGCAGGGCAAGCGCTACAACTGGGCGTATGAAACCGAGCCAGAGCCGTTTATGAACAACCGCCGCATGGAGTGCGGGCGCGGTAAAGGGCTGGGCGGTTCGTCGCTGATCAACGGCATGTGCTACATCCGCGGTAACGCGATGGATCTCGACCACTGGGCGAAAGAGCCGGGTCTGGAGCACTGGAGCTATCTCAACTGCCTGCCGTACTACCGCAAGGCAGAGACGCGCGACGTGGGCCCGAACGACTACCACGGCGGCGACGGTCCGGTGAGCGTTACTACCTCCAAACCGGGCGTGAACCCGCTGTTTGAGGCGATGGTGGAAGCGGGCGTGCAGGCGGGCTACCCGCGCACGGACGATCTCAACGGCTATCAGCAGGAAGGCTTCGGCCCGATGGACCGCACGGTCACGCCGAAGGGCCGACGCGCCAGCACCGCGCGCGGCTATCTGGACCAGGCAAAGCAACGCCCGAACCTGACCATCCGTACCCACGCCATGACCGACCGCATCCTCTTTGACGGCAAGCGCGCGGTGGGCGTCGAGTGGCTGGAAGGCGAAAGCACGATTCCGTCGAAAGCGACGGCGAACAAAGAGGTGCTGCTGAGCGCAGGCGCCATTGCTTCCCCGCAGATCCTCCAGCGTTCCGGCGTGGGCAGCGCGGAGCTGCTGAAGCAGTTCGATATCCCGCTGGTGCACGACCTGCCCGGCGTGGGCGAAAACCTGCAGGATCACCTGGAGATGTACCTCCAGTACGAATGCAAAGAGCCGGTCTCCCTCTACCCTGCCCTGCAGTGGTGGAACCAGCCGAAGATTGGCGCGGAGTGGCTGTTTGGCGGCACCGGCGTGGGGGCGAGCAACCACTTCGAAGCGGGCGGGTTTATCCGCAGCCGCGAGGAGTTCGCGTGGCCGAACATTCAGTACCACTTCCTGCCGGTGGCGATTAACTACAACGGTTCGAATGCGGTAAAAGAGCACGGCTTTCAGTGCCACGTCGGCTCCATGCGCTCGCCGAGCCGCGGCCACGTGCGCATCAAGTCGCGCGATCCGCATCAGCATCCGGCGATCCTGTTCAATTATATGTCCCACGAGCAGGACTGGCAGGAGTTCCGCGACGCGATCCGTATCACCCGTGAGATCATGCACCAGCCTGCGCTGGACAAGTACCGCGGTCGCGAGATCAGCCCGGGCGTCGAGTGCCAGACCGACGAACAGCTGGACGAGTTCGTGCGCAACCACGCCGAAACCGCCTTCCACCCGTGCGGTACCTGTAAGATGGGCTATGACGAGATGGCGGTTGTCGACGGCGAAGGCCGCGTTCACGGGCTGGAAGGGCTGCGCGTGGTGGATGCGTCGATCATGCCGCAGATCATCACTGGTAACCTGAACGCCACCACCATCATGATTGGCGAGAAGATTGCAGACGCCATTCGCGGGCGCGAACCGCTGGCGAAGAGCACGGCCGCGTATTATGTCGCGAACGGGGCGCCGGTTCGCCGCTGAGGGTGCCCCCTCACCCTTACCCTCTCCCCACAGGGGAGAGGGAATAAACGTCTGCTAAATTTATTTTCATTTCCCTGCATCCAGTTTCCACCCTGCCTTCGTATATGGGTATGTGAGCAACCCCTTTGCTCCCCAATCCGAGGAATGATGATGAAAAAGCTAACCCGTGTTGCATTCGTAACCAGCGCTTTACTCTTCTGTGCAGGCGCATCAGCAGCCATGACGTCTGACACCGTGATGGTGGGCGGAGCGGCAATGTTCCCGAGCAAAAATATTGTTGAAAACGCCGTGAACTCGAAAGATCACACGACTCTGGTGGCCGCTGTCAAAGCTGCCGGACTGGTGGATACGCTACAGAGCAAAGGACCGTTCACCGTATTTGCGCCGACCAATGCGGCGTTTGCGAAATTACCCGCCGGTACGGTCGATAACCTGGTCAAACCCGAAAACAAAGCACTGCTAACCAGCATCCTGACCTATCACGTTGTTGCCGGTAATTACGATATGAAAGCGCTGGAACAGAAAATTAAACAGGGTGGTGGTCGCGCGGAGCTGAAGACCGTTAACGGTCAGCCGCTGTGGATCATGAGCAACGGCCTGCACAATATTCAGCTTAAGGATGGTCAGGGCAATGTGGCAAACATCAGCACCTACGACGTTCATCAAAAAAATGGCGTTATCGATGTCATTGATACCGTTCTGATGCCTAAGTAGTTGTCTATACTTCGGAAGTGTGCCGTTGCCTTTCGGGAAAAACATGGATAACGCGCTGGCTGAACAGCAGCAGAAATTAATGCAGGCGGTCGCGAAAGGCGATCGCCGTGCATTTGAACAACTCTACCGACTCACCTCGCCGCATCTGTTTGCCGTCGCGCTGCGTATGTTGCGTGACCGGGCATGGGCAGAAGAGATCCTTCACGACTGTTTTCTCACGGTCTGGAGTAAAGCCGAAACCTATAACGCCGCCCTCAGTTCCCCGATGACCTGGCTTACGCATATTGTTCGCAACCGCTGTATTGACTGGCTGCGTTGCGGGCAAACCCGGGCAGCCGACCGCGAGACGCCGTATACCGACGCGCTTCTGCCGAGCGAGAATGACGAGCAGAACAACTGGCACGACGATGTGCAGGCAGAACGGCTCAGGCATTGTCTCGAGCATTTGAGTAGCGAGCAGCGCCAGAGCATTACGCTCGCCTACTATCAGGGGATGTCTCACAGCGATATTGCCGACTGGCTCCAGCAGCCTGTAGGCTCAGTGAAAAGCTGGATACGTCGCGCAATGGATCATCTCCGGGAGTGTGTGGGGCTATGAATAACGCAGAAAAACGCGACGACATGCTGGCAGCAGAATATGCCCTCGGCACCCTGCGGGGAGGCGCGCGGCTTCAGTTCCAGAAAAGGCTTGCCAATGAGCCCGCTCTGGCCGCCCGCGTAGCGTACTGGCAGGAAATGCTCAGCACGCTCGATAGCCATCTTGTCCCCATTCCTCCCCCTGAGTCGGTGTGGAAAAAAATTGCCCTCGAACTGCCGTCTAAACAGCCGTTGCGCAACCATCGACCTTACCTCGGCTGGATGGTGGCAGCCGGTCTTGCCGCCTTTAGCGTCGTGACGTGGTATTCCACCCGCGCGCCGACGCTCGCACCGCTGATGGTGCTCAACGATGCCCAACAGCGCGGGCAGTGGGTCGTGAGTGCGGACAGCCGCCGTCAGCAGCTGAGTATTGCTCCTCTCGGACCTGCCGCCGTCCCGGCGCAGCACAGCCTGCAGTTGTGGCTGATCCCGACCGGACAGAACCCTGTCTCGCTGGGATTGCTGCATAGCAACATACCGACGAAGATGACCCTCAGGAACATAACGCTTCCTCCTGGCGCCACGATAGCGATAAGCCTTGAACCAGAAGGCGGCTCACCCACTGGCCTGCCGACAGGCCCGGTGCTTTATAGTGGCAAAATCTAATCCTTAGGCCTTGTTCGCAGGGCCTCCAGCGTCACCCCATCTCTTTCAATACTATTCTCGATTACATATAAGAAATAAATATTACGCATGCAATCCATTTAAGTATTAAAAAACGATATTGACAGACTCTTCCACACTCCATTAAGTTTTAAAAAGCTATCATTTTATTTGCGATACACAATATATCAAAAATCCGCGTTAATGAATTTATCATTATTCATTAACACCTCCCTGCCTTTTATTTTTTGCATTACTCAACAGCGAGATAAGATCATGAATAACAGTGCAAACAACGTTGTCGTTATCACCGGCGCCAGCAGCGGCATCGGTCAGGCCATTGCCCTGTATTTAGCGAATAAGGCCTTTTCGCTGGTGCTGGTGGCGCGCCGCCTCGACAGAATTAATGCCCTGGTGGATCAGATTATCCAGCAGGGCGGCAAGGCAATTGCCGTGAAGGCCGATGTCACCCGTCAGGAAGAGGTTCAGGCCGCCATCGATGCCGCTGTGACGGCCTACCAGCGCGTGGACGTACTGATCAATAACGCCGGTTACATGGCGATAGCCCCCATCAGCGAGCGCAAAACCGACGAGTGGGACAAGATGATTGATACTAACCTGAAGGGCGTGCTGTACGGCATTGCCGCGGCGTTACCGGTGTTCCAGCGTCAGGGTAGCGGACACTTTATTAACGTGGCTTCCGTTGCGGGTATCAAAGTGCTTGCCCCCGGCGGCGTCGTTTACAGCGCCACTAAATTTGCCGTTCGCGCCCTGAGCGAAGGGTTACGTCAGGAGGCGGGGAAAACCATCCGCACGACGCTTATTTCCCCCGGCGCCGTCGAAAGCGAACTGCAGTTCGGCAGTTCTGATAAAAACAGCCTGGCGTTTTTGCACGAATTCTATAAGCAGGCTATTCCGGCTGACGCCATTGCCCGAGCCGTTTTATTTGCCATTGAACAGCCTGGCGACGTTGATATTAATGAAATTGTGGTTCGTCCGACGCAGGAAGAATTTTAGCATGCCTTAAATAACGCTAACCGAGGTGTCATCATGATTAAATCATTAACGTCTATATCAGATTTAAATATGCGAACGGGTGCCGATATTCTCCTTGAACTTCTGGAAAGCGAAGGCGTGGAATATATATTTGGCAATCCTGGCACCACCGAACTGCCGCTCATTGATGCACTGCTTCGCCATGAAAATATTCACTATATTCTGGCACTCCAGGAGAGCAGCGTGGTTGCCATTGCCGACGGCTATGCCAAAGCCTCCGGCAAAACGGGCTTTATCAATTTGCATACCGCCAGCGGTCTTGGTCACGGCATGGGGAACCTCATTAACTCGCGGATCATGAAAACCCCGCTGGTGGTCACCGTCGGACAGCAGGATACGCGCCACTACGTGCGTGATCCGCTTCTGTATGATGACATTGTTTCCATTGGCTCCCCGGTCATGAAATGGGCGCAGGAGGTCACCCACGCCGAGCAACTCCCGGTACTGGTGCGTCGTGCGTTTCATGCCGCCAGCTATCCTCCCGCCGGTCCCGTCTTGCTCTCATTGCCAATGAATGTCATGGAAGAACTCAGCGATGTCGGGATACAAACGGCCTCCAAAGTGAATTATCACACCGTTGCGGGCTCGCTGGATGAGCTGGCGGAAGAGTTGAGCCAGGTTGCAGCCGGCAGGATCATGATCGTGGCCGGAGATGAAGTGCACTCCAGCGGCTCGACGCCGGAGATTGTCCAGCTGGCGGAAAACCTTGGCGCTCATGTCTACGGTTCGTCCTGGCCGCTGAATTTACCCTTCCCCACGCAGCATGCCCTCTGGCGCGGCAATATGCCCACCACCGCCAGTGAAATCGCGGGCATCGTCAATGCCTACGACGCCGTTTTTATCATCGGCGGCAGAAGCCTGATCACCATATTATACAGCGAAGGGGACGCGATTCCGGGTTCATGCGCGGTCTATCAGCTCTCCGCCGACATGAACGAGCTGGGTCGCACCTATGCCACCCGCCTCTCGGTGATGGGGGATATCAAACTCTCGTTGCAGGCGCTTCTGCCGATGCTTGAGCAGCGCCTGGTGGCGGGCAAGCTGATCCACCAGCAGTTGCTGAAAACCGCGCGCAGCGAACGTGAAAAAGAGTGGCAGCAGCAGGAAGAGCGCCTGTCGGCCGAGCGGCTGCGATCGGCGATCTCACCGATGGTGGCGGCATATGAAGTCATTAAAGCCGTTCCACCAGGCACCACCATCGTCGATGAAGCCATTGCAACAGCGAGACATGTCCGTCGGTTTATCTCCGACCAGCAACATCAACGCTACTTCTTCATGCGCGGCGGCGGGCTGGGCTGGGGTATGCCTGCGGCAGTAGGCCACTCGCTGGGGCTGGGCCGCGAGCCGGTGGTCTGTCTGCTGGGCGACGGTGCCTCCCTGTACTCCCCGCAGGCGCTCTGGACGGCGGCGCACGAAAACCTGCCGGTCACCTTTATCGTCATGAACAACCGGGAGTACAACATCCTGAAAAACTTTATGAAGAGCCAGGCTGACTACAGCTCAACGCAGCTCGGGCGTTTTATCGGGATGGACCTGGTTAACCCGCATATCGATTTTCAGTCGCTGGCCAACGCCATGGGCGTTCACTGCTGCCGGATCACGGATGCCGCAGATATCGCCGCAGCGGTGACAAAGGGCGTCCAGTCCGGAGAAACCAACCTGATTGAAATTGCCATTTCCGCAGATTAATTATCCGTTCCAGCTGTACCCTACATACAAGACTTATAACCGAAATGCCTCAAGCCGCTGAATCTGCCGCCCTTCTGCGTCAAAATTCTCCGCGGCCAGCCAGGCGCACAGCTCCGCGTTTCTTTGCGGCCATTCGCCATCAATAATGGAGAGCATATCGCTGTCGCGGTTACGCCCTTTGCGCACAAGTTTCTGACGCAGGCGACCTTCCCAGACAAAACCCAGCCGCTCCGCCGCATTGCGCGAGGCAATGTTCATTGAATCGCATTTCCATTCCAGTCGACGGTACTTATGCTCAAAGGCATTTTTCAGCAGCAGCCACACCGCCTCGGTACCCAGACGCGTGCCCTTCATTTTGCGCGACCAGGTGACATGCCCGATTTCCACCGAGCCGAGAAACCGCTCAATCGCCATGTAACTCACCAGCCCTACCGCCTGTTCAGTGCGTAAATCGATTACGGCAAAGGGCACCAGATCGTCATCCATCACCTTTCCCAGCACCCAGTGCGCAGTGGCCTCAACGCTTTCCGGCTGAGTGCTGGCAAGCCACGTCCAGTCACTGTCATCACCCAGCGCGTAGGCTTCGTATAAATCAGCCGAATGGCGATCGGTATCCAGCGGCTCCAGTCGGCAATACTGACCGGTAAGTGGGGTGCGGGTTAAGATCCGGGCGCATTTCCAGTCTGGAACAATATCGTTAACGGTTTGACCATGTTGATTGATTTCGGGCACGGCGGTGACTCCCTGAAAGGTAAGGAGTTTGTTATAGCAGGTTAAAAAGCGGACGAAAAGCAGCGCATTCTAATAGCCTTAGCGTATGCGTTATTCCCGGAAGGCATAAGCAAAGCTGAATTTCGACTTTGCGGAATGTCTTAGTCGACCTAACGTAGCGGAGCATAAAACAATCACAATAGAGTTATTTCAGGGATCGCTATGACAAAAAAACTGTTGCCGTTACTGGTGCTGGCCGCGCTCTCAAACGCAGTCCACGCCGCTACTCCGCCGAATACGCTGGTGGTTGCCCAGGGGCTTGATGACATCGTAAGCCTCGACCCGGCCGAAGCCAACGAGCTCTCCAGCATCCAGACCGTACCGAGCCTGTATCAGCGTCTGGTGCAACCGGACCGCGATAACCCGGAAAAAATCACGCCGATTCTGGCGGAAAGCTGGGAAGCCGACGCGGCAGCAAAAACCTTGACCATCAAGCTTAAGCCCGATGCGAAATTCGCTTCCGGAAACCCACTGCGCCCGGAAGACGTGATCTTCTCGTATACCCGCGCCGTGACGCTGAACAAATCCCCGGCGTTTATCCTCAACGTGCTGGGCTGGGACGCGAGCAACATCGCCAGCCAGCTGAAAAAAGTGGATGACCATACCCTCCAGCTTCACTGGACGGCGGACGTTAGCCCGTCGGTGGCGCTGAATATTCTCTCCACGCCGATTGCCTCCATCGTCGATGAAAAGCAGGTGGTGGCGAACGTGAAGGACAACGACTTCGGCAACGCCTGGCTGAAAATGCACTCGGCAGGCAGCGGCGCGTTCAAAATGCGCGTTTATCAGCCGCATCAGGCTATCGTGCTGGAAGCCAACGAATCGGCTCCCGGCGGCGCGCCGAAGCTTAAAAGCATCATCATTAAAAACGTTCCCGATCCGGCTTCCCGTCGCCTGCTGATCCAGCAGGGTGATGCCGACGTGGCGCGCGATCTGGGTGCAGACCAGATTAGCGCCCTGGAGGGCAAGCCGGGCGTGAAGGTGCTGAGCATTCCGTCCGCCGAGCAAAATTATCTGGTGTTTAACACCGGCAACAGCGCTAACCCGCTGCTCAACAACCCGGCGTTCTGGGAGGCTTCACGCTGGCTGGTTGATTATGAAGGCATTACCAAAAACCTGCTGAAAGGCCAGTATTTTGTGCATCAGAGCTTCCTGCCGGTCGGTCTGCCGGGCGCGCTGGAAGCGAATCCATTCACGTTTGACCCGGCTAAGGCGAAAGAAATTCTCGCCAAAGCGGGCATTAAAGACGCGCACTTCACGCTGGACGTGGAGAACAAGCCGCCGTTTATCACCATCGCCCAGTCCATGCAGGCGAGCTTTGCTCAGGGGGGCGTGAAGGTCGATCTGCTGCCCGCTGCCGGGAGCCAGGTCTATGCCCGCGTGCGCGCAAAGCAGCATCAGGCGGCGATTCGTCTGTGGATCCCGGACTACTTTGATGCACACTCTAACGCCAGCGCCTTTGCGTGGAACGATGGCAAATCCAGTACCGTAGCCGGTCTGAACAGCTGGAAAATTCCCGAGCTTAACAAAGCCACGCTGGCGGCGGTTGCCGAGCCGGATCCGGCGAAACGTCTGGATCTGTACAAGAAAATGCAGGAACAGCTGCAACATAGCTCGCCGTATGTGTTCGTCGATCAGGGCAAAACCCAGATCGTGGTGCGCGATAACGTGAAGGGATATCAGCAGGGCTTGAACGCGGACATGGTCTGGTACGATCGCGTCACGAAGTAGCCTTTGTTGCCGGGTGGCGCTGCGCTTACCCGGCCTGTGTTCTCGGTTTTGTAGGCCGGGTAAGGCGAAGCCGCCACCCGGCATGAAGAGATTTCCCATGCCACATCTTTCCACCCGCGTGCTTCAGGCTCTGCTGACTCTGCTGCTCACGCTTTTCGGGCTGCTGCTCGTCACGTTTGCGCTCTCGGCATTTTCACCGGTCGATCGCGTGCTGCAGATCGTCGGCGATCACGCCAGCCAGTCCACCTACGATCAGGTTCGCCACCAGCTCGGGTTAGATCGCCCCCTGCCCGTGCAGTTCTGGCACTACCTGCAAGACCTTGCCCACGGTGATCTGGGCACTGCCAGCGCCACCGGCCAGCCGGTGTTGCAGGACTTGCTGCACGCTTTTCCCGCCACGCTCGAACTGGCTACGCTGGCCTTAATCATCGGCGCCGTGCTCGGCGTGATTGCCGGGGTGCTGTGCGCCCGCTATGCCGGTTCGCCGCTTGATTTAACGCTCAGAACGCTCACCCTGCTCGGCAACTCGGTGCCGATTTTCTGGCTTGGCCTGCTGATGCTGGCCCTGTTCTACGCGAAGCTGCAGTGGAGCGCGGGTCCCGGCAGGCTGGATGACATCTGGCAGTTCACCGTAGAACCACGCACCGGCTTTGCGCTGGTGGATACCTGGCTTTCTGGCGATCGCGAGGCGTTTCGCAACGCCCTCAGCCACCTTGTGCTGCCGGTGCTGCTGCTGGCCTATTACTCGCTCGCAAGCATTACCCGCCTGACGCGCTCCGCCTGTCTGAGCGAAATGAACAAAGAGTACATCCTGCTCGCTCGCGCCAAGGGGGCCGGGGAGATGACTATTCTGCTGCGCCACGTGCTGCCGAACATTCGCAGCACCCTGCTGACGGTGATTGCGCTGGCCTACACCAGCATGCTGGAAGGTGCGGTATTAACGGAAACCGTCTTCTCCTGGCCAGGCATCGGACGCTACCTCACCACCGCCCTGTTCGCCGGAGACACTACCGCCGTCATGGGCGGCACGCTGCTGATTGGCATCTGTTTTGTGCTGATCAATAACCTTACCGACCTGCTTGTGCAGGCAACCGATCCCAGGGTGCGCTGATGCCGTTTTATCTCTTTATACGTCGCCTGCGCCGTTCTCCTGCCGCCTTTTGCGGGTTGATTGCCATCGTGCTGCTGATGGCTATCGCCCTATTCGCCCCCTGGCTTGCACCGGTTGACCCGAACTGGCAGGACGCCGCCTCGCGCCTGCAGGCACCGAATAGCCAGCACTGGTTCGGCACCGACAGCTACGGGCGCGACCTGCTCTCGCGCCTGATTTACGGTACCCGTCCGGCGCTCGGGCTGGTGGCCTTAGTGACGATCATTACCCTGCCCACCGGGCTGCTGGTGGGGATCCTGTCCGGCTACTACGGCGGCTGGATGGAGCGCCTCCTGATGCGCTTTACCGACGTGGTGATGTCGATGCCGCGCCTCATCCTTGCGTTCGCGTTTGTGGCGATGCTGGGTCCGGGGCTGGTCAACGGCGCGCTGGCGCTGGCCTTAACCACCTGGCCTGCTTATGCACGTCAGGCGCGAAGTGAAATTCAGCGTCTGCGCCACAGCGATTATCTGGCCGCTGCCGAGATGATGGGAATTCGCGGCCCGCGCCTGCTGGTCGGCCATATTCTGCCGCTGTGTCTGCCGTCTGCAATTGTGCGGCTGGCGCTGGATCTGGCCGGCATTATTCTGGCCGCCGCCGGGCTCGGTTTCCTCGGCCTTGGCGCCCGTCCGCCAATGGCTGAATGGGGGGCAATGATTGCTGACGGCATGCAGGTGATTTTCGACCAGTGGTGGATCGCCGCCATTCCCGGCGGAGCCATTCTGTTTGCCAGCCTGGCCTTTAACCTGCTAGGCGATGGCCTGCGTGACGTACTGGAGCCGCAACATGACTGAACACCGTGTTATCGTCGATGCGCTGAATATCGACTACCCCGCCGCACGCGTGGTCAACAACCTGAGCTTTACGCTTGGCAACGAGTGTCTGGCGCTGGTGGGTGAATCCGGCTCGGGTAAATCGATGTCTGCCCGCGCCCTGATGGGGCTGGTACGTAAGCCCGGCATGGTGAGCGCCCGGCAACTTAACGTGCTGGGCAACGATCTGCTGACCCTGAACGCCCGCCGCTGGCAAGCGCTGCGCGGCAACGGGATTGCGATGGTTTTGCAGGACCCGCGCTACGCGCTCAATCCGGTGAAAAGCGTTGCCGCTCAGCTTGACGAGGCGCTCACGCTGCATCAGCGCCTGCCCCGTTCAGAACGCGTGGCGCGCATTCACGACATCATTCGCGCTGTCGGACTGAGCGAACATGTGCTTCAGCGTTATCCCGGCGAACTTTCCGGCGGCATGGGCCAGCGGGTGATGATTGCGATTGCGCTCATCAACAACCCGCAGGTGCTGATTGCCGACGAACCGACCTCAGCGCTGGACGCTCGCCTGCGCAACCAGATCCTCGAACTGCTGGTGCAGCAGTGTGAAGCGCGCCAGATGGCGATGCTGTTAATCAGCCATGACCTGCCGCTGGTGGCGGAACACTGCGACCGCGTGCTGGTGATGTATCAGGGCGAAAAGGTAGATGAGATGGCGGCAAGCCAACTCCCTCAGGCAACGCATCCGTATACGCGCACCCTGTGGACCTGCAGGCCAAATGCCAATACCTTTGGGCAGATGCTGCCGACGCTCGACCGTTCGCAGCCGTGGAAGGAGGCGAACGATGGCGCTCGTTGAGGTTAACCAGGTTCAGGTCACCTTCGGGGAAAAGACGGCGGTCTCTGCCGCCAGCTTTACCATCGCGAAAGGCGAAACCTTCAGCCTGATCGGGGAATCCGGCTGCGGGAAATCGACCCTTCTGCGCGTGCTGGCGGGGCTGCAGCGCGAGTGGCGCGGGAACATTACGCTACTGGGAGAGACGTTAACGCCCGGGCGACGTTTTCAAGGCACGCTGCGTCGCAACGTGCAGATGGTGTTTCAGGATCCGTGGGCGTCTTTGCACCCGAACCACACCATTGCACGCACGCTGTCGGAGCCGTTGAACATCCATGGCGAAACGCAGATTGCGGAAAAGGTGGCGGATGCGCTTAAACAGGTGGGCCTGTCTGCCGATGCGGGGAAACGTTATCCGCACCAGCTTTCCGGCGGCCAGCGTCAGCGCGTGGCGATTGCCCGTGCGCTGCTGTTGCGCCCGCAGCTTCTGCTGCTGGATGAACCGACCTCGGCACTGGATATGTCCGTGCAGGCGGAAATTCTGAACCTGCTCAACCGCCTGAAAGCCGCCCACGACATGACCTATCTGCTGGTGAGCCACGATGCGGACGTGATTGCCCATATGTCCGACCGGGCGGCATTTATGGCACACGGGGAGATCCAGAAGGTGTTTGATCGGGAGGCGATGTTACGGGGCGAGCACAGGATGGGGTAAACGGGTGCGGCTGTGCCCGGTGGCGCGATGCTTACCGGGCCTACGTTTCGTGCCGCGTTGAGGTTTTCGTAGGCCGGGTAAGGCATCGCCGCCACCCGGCAACAAATCACTTCAGCAGCTTGACCGTAGCGTCAATGTCAATTTCATCTTCGGTAAAGATCAGCGTCGTGTTCTGGAAGGTCGTGATCGCCAGCTTCTTCACGGTGCGCATTTCACCCGATTTTACCTCGGATTTCGGTTTAATGCTGTTCATCAGCAGACCCACCGACAGCACCGCGTTTTCTTTGTCGATTTTGGTTTCAACCGGCTCTTCTTCGCTGAACACCACGAAGGATTTGATCGAGGTGAGCTTCACGCGCTCGCCCGCAATATAGAGGTGTTTACTCTCGGGGATCACCTTCACCGCATAGGCGGAAAGGCCTTTGTTATTCGTCGTCGGTTCGAACGTCACCGCCGCATCTTTCTTAATCAGATCAGGGTTGGCGACCTTAATCACATGAAAATAGCGGTTATCGCCGTTTTCATCTTTGATAAATCCAAAGCCTTTATCTTTAAACCACGTTGTGATTGTTCCGTTCATCGCTGTTACCGCCTGTCAGATCGTAATGACTAAAGTTTTGCAGCGCGCAGTGTAATGCACAATGGCTAAGGAGACAAAAAAAAGCCCCTGCACGGGGGCAGGGGAAAACTCATGTCAGAGCTTATTAGTATTTAGTTGAACACCATCCCACCATCAATCAATAAGGATTGCCCGGTCATGTAATCAGAATCCGGCCCGGCGAGGTATGAAACGCAGGCGGCGACATCTTCCGGCTCGGACAAACGACCCAGCGTGATGCGTTTGGCAAAAGTTTCCGTCCCGTAGCCAAGCGGTTTGCCCGCCGCCTCGGAGACCTGACGGTCGATTTCCGCCCACATCGGCGTTTTGACGATGCCCGGGCAATAGGCGTTAACGGTGATGCCCAGCGGAGCAAGGTCTCGCGCTGCGGTCTGGGTTAAGCCGCGAACCGCGAACTTGCTGGAGCTGTACACGGCCAGTTCCGGGTTGCCGGTGTGGCCTGCCTGGGAGCAGGCGTTGATGATCTTCCCGCCGTGCCCCTCTTTGCGGAACGCGTCGATGGCAGCCTGAATACCCCAGATCACCCCTTTCACGTTGATGTTGTAGACCTTGTCGACAATCTCTGGCGTGATGGATTCGATAGACGTGGACGGCGCAATCCCGGCGTTATTAACGATGACGTTAAAACCGCCCAGCGCGGTGCGCGCTTTTTCCACCGCCGCAAACACCTGCTCGCGGTCAGAGACATCCACCTTCACGGCGACAGCCTTGCCGCCGTTGCGGATGATTTCATCGGCGACGGCTCTTGCTGTCTCATCGTTATAGTCGGCAATGGCAACGGCAAAGCCATCCTTCACCAGGCGCAGCGCAATCGCTTTACCAATCCCCTGGCCTGAGCCGGTTACGAGAGCAACTTTTTGCATTTCTCTGTCCTTATATTGAGTCACAAAATCTGGCTGAGATGGAGCTGGCCCATCAGCAGCGGGTTATCGCTGTAGTCGACGGGAATGGCCACCACGGCCGGGCCATCGACATCCATCGCCGCGCGCAGCGTCGGTTCGAGCGCTTCAGCACTCTCCACGGCAAAGCCTTTCGCGCCGAAGGCATCGGCATAGACTTTGAAATCGACCGGGCCGAACTCGACGCCGGAAAGGCGCTGGTATTTTTTCTCTTCCTGGATCGCCACCATGTTGTAGCCGTTATCCACCCAAATGATGTGCAGCACGTTGGCGTTGAGGCGCACCGCGGTTTCCAGCTCCATGCTCGACTGCAGGAAGCCACCGTCACCGGAGACCGATACCACCTTGCGGCCCGGGTTCACCAGCCAGGCACCAATCGCCCACGGCAGGGCAACGCCCATGGTTTGCTGGCCGTTGGAGATCATCACCTGACGCGCGCGGAAGCTGTAAAGGTAGCGGGCGATCCAGATGTGGAAGCTGCCCATATCGACGGTCAGGGTCACGTCGTTATTGACGATGTCCTGCATGGCGCGCACGATGCGCAGCGGGTGCAGAGCAAACTGGTTGAGTGAGGCGCCGCGACGATCGAGCAGATCCCGCTGATGCTGACGATCGACCAGGATTTCAGAGGCGCGCTGGCTCAGCTCCAGCTTATGCTCGATCCGGCTGGCAAGCAGGTTCAGCGTTCCGGCGATATCCCCCACCAGCTCAAGATCCGGCACGTAGTTACGCTCTTCATAGGCAGGCAGCACGTCAATGTGCACCAGCGTGGCGTCGCCGCTGTTCCACATAGACGGCTCGTACTCCACCGGGCTGTAGCCGATGCAGATAATCAGATCCGCCAGATGCAGTAGTCGGTCGCCCGCCTGGTTATTGAACAGGCCGACGCGTCCGGCAAAGCGGGTAAAGTTCTCCTGGTTCACCGCCCCGGCGGCCTGATAGGTGCTGGTGACAGGGATACGGCTTTTCTCCAGCAGCTTACGCAGGGCATCGCTGTTCGCGGGCTGGCTGGCCATCAGGCCAAGTAAAATGACCGGGTTTTTAGCGTTTTCGATAAGCTTCGCCACGTCGTTAATCGCAGACTCCGGTGCCGACCCCATCAGCGCCGCACCGCTGGTGGGTAAAATCGCCCCCGTCGCAGGCTGGTCGACAATATCCTGCGGCAGGCTGACGAACGCGCCCCCCGGCCTGCCGTGCTCGGCAGCGCGAAACGCGTTCGATACCACCTCGGCAATCGCGTCCGGCGAGCTGACTTCGACGGCATATTTGGTCACCGGGCTGAACATAGCGACGGTGTCCATGCTCTGGTGCACCAGCTTCGCTTTATCCGCGCGTTTGACCGCCCCGCCCAGGGCGACCACCGGGTCGCCCTCGCTGTTGGCGGTGGCAATGCCGGTGATCAGATTGGAACAGCCGGGACCGGAAGTCACCAGCGCCACCCCGGCTTTACCGGTCAACCGCCCTACCGCTGCCGCCATAAACGCCGCATTCGCTTCGTGACGCACGGGAATGATCTCGATGGAGGAGTCCAGCAGGGAGTCAAACACTTTGTCGATTTTCGCCCCCGGGATCCCGAACACCTGCTTCACGCCCTGCGCTTCCAGCTGGCCGACAACCATATCGGCGCCATGCGCCCACTGACGTGACTGTTTCTCACTGTTCACGGTAGTTCTCCTGTTAGTTTTCGACGGAACGGATCGCTGCATCCAGATTGCTGGGGTGAAGGTTGGCCTGTAAAAATGCGCTGTCGGCGGGCAGGTCAATCATGAGCTTGTGAATTTCGCCGAAGGTGAGCACACCGCTCTCAAGCTGATAGTCGAGCAGGTGTCCCCCGCCCTGACGGTCGTCAGTAATAAAATGCTCGTGATAACCGGCCACGTTAATGCCCTGCATATGCTGCGGGGTGCGGAACCCGACCAGCACGCCCTCGCGCTGGTTGAAGCGGAACACCGGCTGGTCATCCAGCACGTCGGTCATCGCCCGGTACGGCGGCGTCTGGCGCGGTACGGTGCGGGTGTGGGCGTGGCGGAAATTACCGTCGATACGCAACGCACAGAACAGGTTATCGGACGGGATTTGCTGGTCGATCACATCGTGGATCTGCTGACGGCTGACCGGCGTATCAAAGGTTTTACGGTACTGCGGCTGAAACCAGGTCATCACCGCGAACGGCGTTTTCTGCTCCGGCTTCGCGGCCCGGGCGCTGCCGTCGGCACGCAGCTGGTATACCTGGCTGCTGAAGGCAATCATTTCGCCATCCAGCTCGTTGAACGTACCCAGGCCAAAATCACCGTGTGCCAGCAGATCGGCGATGGTGGTCTCACCTTCGTATACGCCGCTTAGCAGGGCGCTCATTAGCGATGTTTGATAGATCACGCTGTCAGGATGCTGGGCGGAGAACCCACGCAGGGTCTCGCACAAGCTGGCCTCACAGTCGCAGGCAGATGAATGCATCATCATGCTCGTCCTCTTCAACTTTATTTAGAAAGGTTAAATAAATGTTGACCCGATTCAGCAGAGAGTTCCAATATAGAAACCATGCTGGTTTGAGACGTTTTAGATATGGAACTTCGTTATCTGCGGTATTTTGTCGCGGTTGCACGCGAGCGACACTTCACCAAAGCAGCCAAAGCGCTGGGCATTTCACAGCCACCTCTGAGTCAGCAGATCAAACGGCTCGAAGAGGAAGTGGGCACCCCGCTGTTCAGGCGTCTGACGCGAGGCGTAGAGCTGACCGAGGCGGGAGAAGCCTTCTATGAGGACGCCTGTAAGATCCTGGCGCTGAGCGACGCCGCGCTGGAGAAAGCGCGCGGCATCGCGCGCGGACTGAACGGCAGCCTGTCGATAGGCATCACCAGCTCCGACGCTTTTCATCCTCAGATTTTCGCGCTAATCCGTCAGTTTCAGGTGCAGAACATGGCGGTGCAGGTTCATCAGGTAGAAGCGAATATGTCGTCGCTGACGACGATGCTGGCGGACGGTGAACTGGATATCGCCTTCGTGCGCCTGCCGTGCGAAAGCAGCAAGATGTTTGAAATCAAAATTCTCGACCGCGAGCCGATGGTGGTGGCGCTGCATCGCGACCATCCGCTGGCGGAGAGCGATTCGCTGGCCTTAGAGCAGCTGCGGGATACACCGGTGGTGCTGTTCCCGCAGGAGGTCGCGCCGGGATTGTATGACAGGGTTTACAGCTACTGCGAGCGGGCCGGAATCGACGTGCAGCACGCGCTGCAGGCGTCACAGCTTTCATCTTCGCTGAGCATGGTTTCCGCGGGCGGCGGATTCGCGCTGGTGCCAAAATCGATGGCGGCCATTTCTCCACCGAATGTCACCTATCATGCGTTGAACTCACCGGAACTTTATACCGATATCGCGCTCTGCTGGCGTCGGTTTGAGCGTTCGCGGACGGTGAAGCGGTTTTTGACGATGATGAGTGAGGGGTAGCTCGGTGCGGCTGTGCCCGGCGGCGCTGCGCTTGCACGGGCCTACGGTTCGTGTCGGGGTGGGGTTGTTTGGTATTTTGGTTTTTGGTTTTGTAGGCCGGGTAAGGCGTAGCCGCCACCCGGCAATGCCCTTCTGGAAGCCGCCTCGCAAACCTGCAAGCAACCTTATGTAATTCATGGGCATCCCCTTTTCATCCCTTCTTCACGGTCGTAAAGTGCCTGCGTTGCGGCACATCCGTAACCGGGCGTAGGAACCCGTTAGCATAACATGACGTTTTTTTGCACATAGAGGATGCTAAATGGCGACTACCCCTGGATTTTCTTATGCGCTTTCTGAAGAAAGTGTTGTTCATCATCTCATCAATAACCCAATTCCCGATTCTGTGGATCTTTTCGCACTGGCAGATGCTTGTGCCGCCTATGTGAGCGTGCTTGTTGAAACTGACGACTCGGTAACGTTTGCCACGCTCTGTAAGCGATTGCTGGCTGCGCTTAAGCAACTACGGGAATGCTGTGAAGCTGAACTTCCAACGTATCTCGTTGAACAGTTGATTGCGGGAGAAAAGATTAACTCCTGCGTGCCGGACTGCTGGCAGGAGACGACGCTACAGGTGGACTATGCCGTGGCGTTAACGCTGGCGGTTATGGGTGGGACGTTGCCTGCGAACGTGGCGAAAGAACTCACAGGGCTACTGCATGATATGGTCTGGCTGCTGGCGGAGTTTGTGAAGGAGCCTTATATTACGGCGCACTGAGGCGGGTGAAGGGAGGTCGGGGTTCTGCTGGGTAAGAAGCAGGATTTCGGCCTTATGCAAAATACAACGGTGTATGTTGAATGTCTGTTAAGAGCGAGGATAGGACATTCCGGTAAAGTGCATTTTTTAAAATTCATTCTTCATAACATTTTTTTGACGTTGTCTAACCAGTCTGGAAGATGCTCTCTATACCAGTTTAGATAAATGGGAAATGCAGCCTTTTGCCGCTTTTGAAGTAGGGTAATCACTTCCGTGACAATCCAGGCTTTGGCTATAGCAATTTCTCTGGCCAGATCTATGATATTTTTGTGGGAGGATAGCTTGCAATAGCGTTCTGAAAGGGCCATAAACATTTGTTTTTTCCCCATTCCCTTTATAAGGGGAGCCAGGTCGATAGCAGGACTCCCTTTGCCAAATCTTTCCCAGTCAAAAAGAACTAAATCACCGTTTTCTCTCATTCCCCAGTTGCCTGCGTTGCTGTCGCCTGAAACCAGGCTTTGGTAACCAAATAACTCATTACTACATTGCTGAAATCGTCGTAGCTGCTGTGCACTTTTTTCTGGTAACGCCAAAAGCACGAGAGAGTTTTCTAACGCTTTTTCTGTCCATGTATGAGTGTGATAAAGCCATTCAGAATGCGCAGGATAACGATGCAGGCGGCCCAGCATAGCTATGGCATAATCATTTGCCACATTGGCTTGTTCAACCGAGTAAGGAATATACTCCATACTTAATTGGCGTAAGGCTGCATCAGCAGACAAGAGCTTAGGAGTTGCAACCTCTGCCTGATTAAGCTCTGTTGCCACGTATTTATAAAAGGCCCACTCAACTTCGCTGACAGGCCACTTCTCTATAACTATATGATCACAATCACTGGTATTCAGAGCCACTCTGGCAGTGCCCATTTTGGATAAATCCATGGCAGACATGCACTATCCCTCCAAAATTAGCGGATTGGTTGTTCTTGTTTATTAAGTGTAATGCAAATAGGTAGTGGTGCGGATGAAGTTATAAAGCACCATTCCTAATTTGCGCGTATGGCAACGTCCGCTCCTGGCACAAAGCGGACGTATCTTACACAATCACCCCATATAATGTTCGCACTCATTTAATGAGCGCCGTTATCACGAGCATATGAAAACTGCAGTTCATGACCATTTCCACGTTCTCAACCCGCTGACCTGCCCCCACGATTAGATACAACACTCAGTTAGTAACGTCGGAATCTTCATTCTCAGAATGACCCTTTCTCCAGCCCGCTGCAAATTCAGACGGTGTCTGATAATTCAGCGTGGAGTGCGGGCGGCATTCGTTATAATCCTGCCGCCAGTCATTAATAATTTTCCTGGCATGAACGATATCGCTGAACCAGTGCTCATTCAAACATTCATCGCGAAATCGTCCGTTAAAGCTCTCAATAAATCCGTTCTGCGTTGGCTTGCCCGGCTGGATTAAGCGCAACTCAACACCATGCTCAAAGGCCCATTGATCCAGTGCACGGCAAGTGAACTCCGGCCCCTGGTCAGTTCTTATCGTCGCCGGATAGCCTCGAAACAGTGCAATGCTGTCCAGAATACGCGTGACCTGAACGCCTGAAATCCCAAAGGCAACAGTGACCGTCAGGCATTCCTTTGTGAAATCATCGACGCAGGTAAGACACTTGATCCTGCGACCGGTGGAAAGTGCGTCCATGACGAAATCCATCGACCAGGTCAGATTGGGCGCCGCCGGACGGAGCAGCGGCAGACGTTCTGTTGCCAGCCCTTTACGACGTCTTCTGCGTTTTACGCCCAGGCCACTGAGGTGATAAAGCCGGTACACGCGCTTATGATTAACATGAAGCCCTTCACGGCGCAGCAACTGCCAAATACGACGGTAGCCAAAACGCCTGCGCTCCAGTGCCAGCTCAGTGATGCGCCCTGATAAATGCGCATCAGCAGCCGGACGGTGAGCCTCATAGCGGCAGGTCGACAGGGATAAACCTGTAAGCCTGCAGGCACGACGTTGCGACAGACCGGTCGCATCACACATCAACATCACGGCTTCCCGCTTCTGGTCTGTCGTCAGTACTTTCGCCCAAGAGCCACCTGAAGCGCCTCTTTATCCAGCATGGCTTCGGCAAGCAGCTTCTTGAGTCTGGCGTTCTCTTCCTCAAGCGACTTCAGGCGCTTAACTTCAGGCACCTCCATACCGCCATACTTCTTACGCCAGGTGTAAAACGTGGCATCGGAAATGGCATGCTTGCGGCAGAGTTCACGGGCGGGTACCCCAGCTTCGGCTTCGCGGAGAATACTGATGATCTGTTCGTCGGAAAAACGCTTCTTCATGGGGATGTCCTCATGTGGCTTATGAAGACATTACTAACATCGGGGTGTACTAATCAACGGGGAGCAGGTCACCGCCAACCACCGCCTATAGTCGTTCCAATCTGGAAACATGGGGCAAGGATGCTCGCAGTCTCAAGAGCGCCTTTCGACACAGCGACCAGACCATTTCCCAATCATGCACTCGCTCTGGACGATCTGAAGTGGTCAACAAAAACTGGCCACCGAGTTAGAGTTTTTCCAGTATCGATTTTCCGATTCGTTTGGGGGTAACCCACCGTTATATTCGTGCGGTCTTAGTGCGCTGTAATATCCAACGATATAATCCGTTATGGCGTGAGCTGCCTCGCTGAAGCTTACGTAACCCACCACCGGTATCCATTCGTTCTTCAGACTTCTGAAGAAGCGTTCCATTGGGCTGTTATCCCAGCAATTTCCGCGCCGGCTCATACTCTGCCTGATCTGGTATCGCCACAATAACTGCCGGAACTGCCTGCTCGTATAATGACTGCCCTGATCGCTGTGGAACATCACCCCGCCGGGCTTACCACGGGTTTCCCATGCCATTTCCAGCGCTTTCATGGTGAGCCTGCTGTCCGGCGAGAACGACATGGCCCAGCCCACTGGTTTTCTTGCGAACAGGTCGAGAACAACGGCGAGGTACGCCCAGCGCTTACCCGTCCAGATATAGGTCACATCACCGCACCACACCTGATTTGGCTCGGTCACGGCGAACTGCCGTTCAAGGTAGTTAGGGATAGCAACATGTTCATGACCACCACGTTTATACCGGTGAGTCGGCTGCTGACAGCTGACCAGCCCCAGCTCTTTCATGAGCCTGCCAGCAAGCCAGCGTCCCATCTGGTAGCCTCTCCGGGTTGCCATTGTGGCGATGCTTCTTGCTCCGGCCGAACCGTGGCTGATGCCATGTAGCTCAAGTACCTGACTGCGTAATACAGCCCGTCTGCCGTCTGGTTTTTCAGGACGGTTTTTCCAGTATCTGTAGCTGCTGCGATGAACCCCGAACACATGGCAGAGTGTGACCACAGGATAATGCGCTCTGAGTTTCCCGATTATCGAGAACTGTTCAGGGAGTCTGACATCAAGAGCGCGGTAGCCTTTTTTAATATTTCATTCTCCATTTCAATGCGTTGTAGCTTTTTCCTCAGCTCACGTATTTCGATTTGTTCTGGTGTTATCGGAGAGGCTTTTGGTGTTTTGCCCTGACGCTCATCACGCAGTTGTTTGACCCATCTTGTCATTGTGGAAAGGCCAACATCCATAGCTTTGGCGGCATCTGCCACCGTGTAGTTCTGGTCAACAACCAGTTGAGCGGATTCGCGTTTAAACTCTGCGCTGAAATTTCTTTTTTTCATTGGAGCACCTGTGTTGTTCTGAGGTGAGCATATCACCTCTGTTCAGGTGGCCAAATTCAGTGTGCCACTTCAATCTTTACCGAATACAAAAAAGGAGCACTACCCGTCACCAGACGACATACGAAAGCTCTTACCTAGCCTGGCTGGATGAAATTTCAGTAAAAATGGTGGTCATTGATGTGGCTGGGGTACATTTTAGAGTATTGTTTTTTGCTGATTTTGAGCGGGGATAGATCTTCATCAAACACATCAGCACACACGCAGAGTGTGACAAGCTCACGGACCTCTACCGCAGAACGAAAGAATGAATTATGCAGCAGCCATCAAAGCGGCAAATGATCTGACAAACGAGCTCCCTTTCCTGGGATCAAGCCCGTCACGACAAGATTATGAGGATGCGCTGACACTTGTGGAGTATCTGATTGAGCATGACCCCGATAGCCCGCTGGTAGAATTGCTCACCGCCAAAATCGATAAATACGAAAACGAGTCTGCGGAGTTTGCAGAATTTAACGCGCGCTTTGCCAGCATTTCATCTGGAGTTGCACTGCTGAGAACGCTGATGGATCAGTACCAACTCACTCAGAGCGACTTTGAGAATGAGATTGGCAAGAAGTCTCTGGTGAGTCGGATCCTCAACGGACAGCGCACGTTAACGCTGGATCATATGCGCGCGCTGGCGAAGCGTTTTGGATTGCCAGTGAGTGCGTTTGTGGGGAATTGAGCGAAAGCAGGTTAAGGTGACAGGGAATTAATGATGACATCGTAACGCTTCCCCACTCCCTTTTCCTGGTAATTGTCTGCGGCACACCATCTGTTACTCTGGCTGAACTCAAGGAGTGACAAGGATAAGCGATGCTGAACCCAGGATTCGTTACCCGCAAAGTGCTTGCTAACTGGCAGGATGTTCCCGCTTTTCTCCCCCACTTCCAGTTTTATGAAAAACACCAAACGGTCATCCACACTTGTCACCCTGAAAATATTCTGCCGTTGATTGCAAACTTTGACATCCGTCAGGATGCCGTGATTCGGCGGTTAATGTCTTTGCGGCAAATACCGAAAAAATTATTACGGAATAAACAGGCCGGGTCGATGAGCAACTTTGGGTTGCACAGTTTTACCCTTTTGACCCAATCAGCGTCAGAGATCTGTTACGGGTTAAGAGGACAATTCTGGCGTACAGATTTCAACCTTGAAAACATGCCAGATGCAAGCGCTTTTCAGACGCCAGTCGCTGCGGGTAAAGCAAAGCTGCTGCTGCGCTATCAGGTAACGGAACGCGCACCAGGCCAACATGAGCTCTCCACGGAAACCTTTGTTTATTGTTCCGACAGAAGCACTCAGCTAAAAATGACAGCTTACTGGCTGGTCATTCGGGCAGGCAGCGGCTGGATCCGTAAAAGAACGCTGAAGGCAGTTAAGTCGAATATTGAAGGGCTGGAGTGAGATGCTAACGAAAACGTTACAGCGTTAATCAGCAACGCTAATGCCATTTGGTCTCAAACCGCCAGCTGATTGTAAATAACCTTCTTATACGTTGAGCTCATCACAGATGGCATGTATCGTTTGCGCCTTAAGCCAATTGTGTACAATACGTTATGGAAGATACTGATAATGGATTTTAGATTTAGATTAATTACAGCAGAAGATCGCCCTTTTATGGTGCAGATGCTTTATGAGGCAACGATAGCCTCTGAACAAACATTTGATATAGATAATATTGAAAATTTTCCCCATTCATATGCATATATAGAAAATTTCCCTGAAGCGGGCGAGGTGGGTATTATTGCGGAATCCACAGATGGAACTCCAGCAGGGGCTGCCTGGCTCAGGAATTTCCCCGAAGGGGACAAACCTGGGATTTCGGGTCCTGAGTTAACGATTGCTATTGCTCCGTCATATCGGCGACAACACCTGGCTAAACGTATAATGGCGCAACTTTATCAGGCAGCCAATGCGTTAAATATTAAAACGCTGAAGCTGGGTGTTTATCAAAAAAACTTGCCTGCCCTTGCGTTTTATAAAAACGATGGCTGGGAGCCAGATGTTATCTTTGGCGATTACGTGATGATGAAGCGCGCTATTTAATCGGCGCTTATTAAAAAGAATTCCGTCGAGGTAATGCCCACTGTCGAGCACGACCCCGACATTAACGCTGGAGCATATGCGCGAGCTGGCGAAGCGTTTTGGAGTGCCGGTAGGGACATTTGTGGGGAATTGATTAGGATGGAATTCAACCAGGTGTTAAGTAAAAAAGTGACGCAGCTATTCTGTTCGCCGTTGAAGTTGGCTCAACAATTGTGCCCTCTGCACGAAACGGCTCTGCATAACCATAAATAATATTAGGTTATGCATCAGTTCTTTGAGGCAAAGCTGTTATCGGATATGAAAATTTAATAGTTACCATACCCTATTAATAAAGCCGGCATAATCCGGGTTATAAATCTAGAAACTCTTAAATTAATGACTGAACTTAAATATTTAAGCCAGACTCTGACTTTGAGCTTTCAAAAAGACAACCTCACCACCGATAATTTTAGAAACAGCCTCTTTACTTTCATGCAAATAATTCTTCTAAAAATTCCGAGAACGAATCAGCGACCAACTCAACCTCTTTATCATCCATCAGAAAAATAAACACCTTCCCTAATGAATCATCAGATTTGAGAGATAATAGAAAAGTGTTCCCACCGTCATCATAAGCAAAAGGAACCATATTCTTTAACTCGCCAAACGACTCGATAAGATCATGATAGAGTTGCTCAATTGGCAGGTCACCATATTTTATAGGGTTAAAACCGCCAAGCATAAAAGGATTACCCTCTTCATTATCATGAGGATACCCACCATTATTTTTAAGATAAAAATCAAGAAATGATGCGGGAAGATGGTGATCAAAGTACGCATTGAACGCGTTTATTTCGTCTACAGTCAGTTCATTTTCTGAATCAGTAAGATACATTAGCATTTTCCTCCAACGGTTCTGCGGGCACGGTTTCTAGCTGGATGAGTATAGGCATTTCCAGTGGCAGCCTTGTACTGACTAACGCCACCAGTATGCGAAATTCCCTGATGAGCACTTTGTTTAACCAACTGCATAGTCCCTTTGTTAGTTTCAGGATTATAATCATCAAGATGGTGCCAGACATAAACACTTGGCGTAGTTTTTTGATTCAATCCAGCCTCTATATTTCCAACATGGAAATCTTGCAAATAATCTCCGGTATATTCAATAGAAACAACAGGATTAATGCCAGCTTTATTATACAAGTCATTACTTCCCAAATAATCCGACCCACCTGTAGGGATTTGATCAACAGTACTGTATCCACGCTCACTAAGCTTAGCGATTGGATCGATGGCAAGACCCAGCAGCTCAATCCATCCCCACGGATTAGCCGCATAATGATAAAGGTTTCAACCACCATTCAACCAAAACTGATCCTGTACAATAAACCGACCGCCCTGTAGGTCATAGCAGCGAAACAGGTTATAGTACGGTCCAGATTCACCGTCAGCTTATAGCCCGGCATAGCGAAACGGCTGATGTGTTTCACAATCCGTGAAAATCCTTTGCTCTGATGACGTACCTCGCAGCATTCGCCAGTTATCACGAAATCGATTTGGCCTCTTAGGGAAGTAAGAGGTTGAAAAGAGTTGTAGTTACAGCGTGATTCTAAGATGAATATTGATTTTATCTGGAATCGGTCTTTTCATCCTTTAGTTATGCGTCTATTCACTATGTCATTCACATAATGTTCAATCGAAATATTGTGCTCCCGATTAATCTGAGAAATGAATGCGCTAAGATGCTCTTGCGATGCATGAAGGGTAGTGGCAATAAGGTTATCAAAATCGTTCTGAGTAAATCGTTTGTGTCCCTTCAACGTCGAGTGCTGAAGCAGAGTGTGTGCGGTCACTTCCATGACGGCCCGCCGATAATGATCGGACAGCAGGACGTCAAGATCGGTCTGACGAATATCAAACTCAAAATAAAAGCTTACAAATCCCGATTCAACAGGTAATGAATAAATCAGTTTGTCGCCTAATTGCTCAACGTAAGGTTCATATCCTTCTCCCATTACTCGCGTAGTCTGCATAGAATCCCTCTCCTTTCATTCATCATAATTAATTCAATTAAATAAATACACAGCATAACCATTTTAAAATCTTGCATAAAATATCTGTAAGAATCACAGAGAGCACCCCTTCGCAAAAAAAAATAACATTATCGCTAACTCTCTTTTGAACGAAAAGAATTTACCCATAAAAATAATTATAAAACGCATTAAAACTTTCATTACCGATGAGAGGTACAATTCTTTTCCGCAACTCATCAATAAAATCATCCTTTACTTCGTCATTATCATCTGCTATATCAAAGATATCGTATTTACCATATACTAAATCAATAAGCTCAGCTAATGAAAATATAAATCCAGAGAGACTATCAGCTATTTTAAAAGGTTCAACTACATCATAACTTGCATAAACAGGAGTGTTATCTTCATCGACAACTGCAATTATAGGTTTACCTCCACCTAAATCATCACCAATAACCAGGTAATTGTTTGGCAAATACTCATATCCATTTTGAGCCTTCGAGATCTCACTCACAGAGTGAATTTTAAATGGCGTGAAGCCTGTTTCAATCTTTAATTTTTCAGGATTATAATTTTCATATAAAAATTCCACCTCTGTCGAACGAGGTAAGTTGGACGGGAAGGCATTGTCCAGATCATTGACGGTGCTGAAAATCCCTGAAAGCGAGTATTTATTGCAAATGAAAATAAGTTGTTTTAATGCTTTTTCAATCTCATTAATAATAGTATCAGACGCATCCATAAATATAGCCCTCAGCAATAACCAATTAAATTAAAAAAATTTTTATAGAACTAATTAAAAAATAAGAAAGTAAATGCATTCTGAATAAAAAACAACCTGTATTATATCAGCCGAAAATAATTAACATTAATCCAGCTTTTATTAATCACTTATCTTTACGAGCACTGCCAAAAACCAGCCACGATATTCCCGCCAGATATATTTTTATACAAATACAAAGCACCGTAACCAAAGATGTAATCACCATCAAGCAATGCATCTGGATAATAATCTTCATCTATCTGCATGAAAAATTCATAACCATCTTTTTGCAAAGCATCAAAATAATAATCTTCCGATTGTATTAACCTTGCATCTTCGGTTTTAGTGATAAAGTCAAACTCTTCCTTTTCAACCTTATCATACCCAACAATAACTGCCTTATTAATATGTTTTATCGTAAATGCATCATTATTGCTTTCATCAGAAAACGGATACGTAAAAACTTTTACTGAACAATTGGGGTAGATATTGTTATCAATCATATCCTCATGCCCTTCAGGAATAAGTATCGTAATATACTCATGTCCATCATCAGGATTCTGAACTGTCAAATAAAACTTATGCCCCTGAATATCACCTAGTTTATCTAAAAAGAATTCAGGGACATTTCCACCTATCCGCCCAATGACATTACCATCAGAAAAGATACTTATTTTAGAGATCAGGTTATCTTTAATCATTTCTTCAACTCACCCCCATAAAAAGTACATTTTCTCTTTCCTAATTCCCATAACAATTTCAGCGTAAAAATTCTTAGCATCTTTAAGTCACATTTATGATCAACTACAATGTACGTCTCTTTAGATAGGATTGAAAAACAAATTAATAAAAGCCGGAAAAGTTTATTTTCTTTACCGACTAATGGATTTAATAAAGCCTGGAGTCTGAACGTGATTTAGCATCTCTTATACCAAGTCAGCAGAAAAGGAAATATGTTATTAATGAAATAATTGGGCACTCCATCAATGCATCAATGAAGCCCCCTGTAAAAAGTAGTGATCAACAAAGCCACCCTCTTACGAGGGTAAGAACCTGTATCACCATGCTTCATCTTCAGGAATTATTTTTCCGATAAAACTGTCAAAATCTGGCTCAAGATAGATCTCCTCCTGATTTTCCAAATCACAAAAATATACTGCACCATCATTTATCCCAACACAATAGGGAAACCCACCTCCATCAATTGCGAATGGTATAAAATTTTCTGCAAGAATTTTTTTGTTAACTACTAAATCCTTATAGTAATCATCAACAGTTAATATGCCTGAACTTTTAGTATGTAATATAGGTAAGAAATATTTTATATCATTCTCGTAGTGTTCACTTTGATAAACACGACGACCTTCGTCCAGTATGCCACCATTACTTATAAGCCATAAAGATTTTAAGGCATTAGGAAAAGTTACGCCCAGCGAAACTTCGATCTTGCCTAGCTCATTAGCAGATACAGCAGGTGAAGAATCTATAAGTTTAATCATCATTTCTCTCCTATTGACAATGTTTAGGAATACGACCTCTCAGCCATCCTTTACTATGAGATATTTTTATAGCTTCAGGAGAGCCATACTTCACTCCAAAATGTTTTTCGAACTGAGATACAGACCCCTTATGTGGGAAAGATGCTTTGTGCGCCTCAGTCGTGACTAACTGCATAGTTGACTTACCTGTTTTTGGATCAAAATCATCAAGGTGATGCCATGTATATTCGCTTGCATCAGCTTCACTTATGCCTGCAAGTTTGTAGGCTTCTGTGAAATCCCGCCCCCTTGATCCTTGAAGGGTAATTTCAACGATATTTCGTTGTGTCCCAGTAACAGGATAAAGTGATGGGCTTCCACTAAAGTCAACGCCGCTCAATGCCAGACCCATAGGGTCTATCCATAACAGAGAGTTAGGGGCATAGTTATATAAATTTAAGTTTCCACCCGCCAACCCAATCGGATCCTGCACAATAAACCGCCCGACCTGCGGGTCGTAGTAGCGGAACAGGTTATAATGCAGGCTCGTCTCACCATCAGCATACTGCCCGGCATAGCGAAGCGGCTGATGCGCCATCGCCGTGCGATTCACAAGCCGTGAGAACCCTTCGCTCTGATGGCGCACCTCGCCAAAGCTGCCGTACTGGCCGCTCCAGCGCACCGCGCCGCGCTCGTCGTACACTTCCAGCGGCGCGCCGTTCAGATCGGTGTTAAACCAGTAAATCTCACCGCTGTTCTGGTCACGAAGATGATCCACCCGCGCCAGCGGGCTCCAGGCTTCATTCGGGTCGTAGATATAGGTGTTGCACAGCCCACTCTCCTGCTGCTCCTGCAGCAGCCGGTAGCCCTGCCACAGGAAGCGCGTTTCGGTGGTGCCGTGCGTCGTAGTGACGATTTTGCGCGTGCGGCGGCCCAGCGCGTCGTAGTGATAGCGCGCCTCAAACCGCCCTTCCGGCCCGGTTCCCCGGGCGGATACCAGACGGTTCTCGGCGTCATACGCATAATGCTGTTCATACAGCCCGTTGCGGCGGCTGACCAGGTTGCCCCAGTGGTCGTATTTCATAAACAGTGCCTGCCAGTGCTGCAGGCGGTTATCCGTGACCGATACCGCATCGTCACTGGCTGCGAGGTTATCCGCGGCGTCATAGCTGAACTGCGCGCGGCTGTGCCCCTGTCGGGCCTCGTAGTGCTTCAGCAGACGACCTTCGGCGTCGTAGCCGTAATCCACCTCACCGCGCAGGGTGTCGCTGACGCCGGAAAGCTCGCCGCGCGCGGTGTAGCGATACAGCCGTTCCAGGAGCGCTTTCTCCGGCAGGGTCACGTCCGTACTCAGCTCACTGCGCTGAAGGGTGCGTCTGCCCAGGCTGTCATACTGGCGGAACTGCTCGCGCGCGCCCTGGGTGCGGCGCACCTCGCGGTGCAGGCGGTCGCGGGTGAACTCGGTCACCAGCTGCTGCCCGAAGCGGATGGCGCTGACGTGGCCGGAGCCGTAGTGCAGCCAGGCCAGCTTTTGCTCGCCGGGCAGCGTCAGGCCGGTCAGGTTGCTCAGGGCATCCCATTCGTAGCCCACCGCGCCGTTAATACCGGATTCGCTCAGCACGCGCCCGTTGGCATCGTGCCGGTAAACAATCTCATCGCTTTCGATACCCAGGGCAACGCCTTCGGCAGTCGGCGTGCGGCGGATGCGGGTAATCTGGCCGCTCAGGTCGCGGAAGTAGCGGTACACCGCGTGGCGCTGAGTGCGCCCGATCAGCAGCCCGCTGTCGTCATAGCTGAACTGCTGGACGCGACGGGCGATGCCGCCGTCGGCGGCAGGCCGGCCGTTCTCTTCGAGCGCGCAGAGGAACCCTCGCGCGTCCCATACCATATGGCGCACGGTCTCGTCCGGGCGCGTTTCGCTGAGCGGGCGGCCCACGGCGTCGTAGGTGAAGCGGTATTCCGCCCCGTTGCCGTTATCGAGTCGCAACAGGTTACCGCGCGGGTCATAGCGCCACTGGCGCACGCGGCCAATTCGGTCGGTAAGGCTGACCGGGAGGCCGAGCGCGTTATAGGCCCAGCTCACTTCGCTTTCCAGCGGGTCGCGCCAGCCCGTGAGCTGACCGCGTTCGTTCCACACCAGCGACTCACGGCTGCCGTCCGGGTGGATCACGGCGCTCAGCAGCCCGGCACGGCTCCATTCCCGGCGCGTAATATTCCCTTCCGCATCCTCGCTGGCAATCAGCTGCCCGACTCGGTCGTAGGTAAAGCGGGTCACGCTGCCGGAGCAATCGGTGCGCTGCGTCAGCAGCCCCTGGTGGTTCCAGACCAGACGCACCACGCCGCCAATGGCGTCGGTGATGCTCCCCGGCAGGTTTTCTTGATCGTCGGGATAGTCATACGCGGTGGCGTTACCGGCCGGATCCGTTTCCGACAGCAGGCGACCGCGAAGGTCGTACATGGCCTGCGATGAGGTACCGTCCGGATACACTGTCCGGGTGATGCGGTCGGTCAGACGATACCAGTGATACTCCGTACGGCGGCCCGCCGGGTCCGTCTCGCTGGTCATGCGGCCGTATTTGTCCCACGTGCTGCGGCGCATCGCGCCGCCGGGGAGAATGACGTCGCAGAGTTCGCCGTCGCGGTAAACAAACGTCGTCTGACGACCGTCGTAATCCGTGAAGCGCGCAACGTTGTCGTCGTCGTCCACCAGCCAGTGCGCCTGCGCGCCGTCATCGCGGGTCGCACGGCGGGTGCCGTTATCAAAATCGTATTCGAACGTCAGCTGTTCGCCGCCGCTGTGGCGGAAGCCGACCACGCGCGGCAGGCCATCAATCTCCTGCCAGCGGTATTCGCTCAGCAGGCCGTTGGCGTCCTCATGGGCGCTCATCAGCCCGTCCTGCCAGCGGAAGCGTCGGCGCACGCTACCGCCCCGGCCGGTCACACAGACCAGCTGGCGCTGTTCATCATAAGCGTAACTGACCAGGCAGATCTCGTCATCCAGCCAGGCACCGGCAAGCCTGTCACTGTCGTAGCGGCAGACTACGCGCTGGCCCGCGCTGTCGGTAAGGGCATGCAGAGTATTATTCGCATTCCACTCGAAGAGGATAGCGTTGCCGCAGGGTTCAGAGATGCGCTGGAGCAGCGACGGGGCATTATCCTTAAGCGGCGCATAGTGCCAGCGCTCGCCGCTGACGTCATACACCGACCAGCTGTCGTCAGAGTGGTGCTCAAGCCAGTTTTTTTCGCTTTCGCAGTAGGTGCGCATCCCTTTCGGGACATTCGGGAAGGCGATGTAATCACCGGACGGCGCACGCCACACCAGCCCGTCCTGATACGGCTCCAGGCGGCTTTCCCAGAACAGGCTCCACCCGCGGCCCAGCACGCTGTCGCCGGGGTTGCCGCTGCGCCAGTAGCGCTGCCAGCGCACCGGCAGACGGGAAGGCAGGACGAAGTCCAGCTCGTCATCCCCGCTGAGAAACTTCTGCCCGCTTACGATATCCACCGGGCGGGCGATGATCCCCGCGGCGGCAACGCCGGTCATCAGCGTGCCGGCGCGGCAGGCGATACGGGCCAGCTTATTGATACCGGGAATTTTCCCCAGCAGCTTAGACAGCGCCCCAACTTTGCCAGCGGCACCGCCCCACCCGCCGAGCAGGCCGGCGAACAACAGGGTAAGATCGGAGACTTTATACAGCCACTCGGGGACTTCAGACTGAATGGGCAGGGTTTGCTGCGGGTCGCCGCCGATGATGACGTTATCCGAACCGGTCATCACCTTCGCGTCGCAGGTGGTACGATCCCCGATGCGGGACGCAGGCTGGCTGTTAATGAAGACTCGCTTAGAGCCTTCGGCCATCTGCTGCGAGCCGTCGTCAGAACAGTCGACGGTGCTATCGGTGGCAAGCGCGGCGGGTTTACCGTTGATAAACACATTGGGCGAGCCGGAAGTGATGACGCCTTTCTTCGTCATACTGGATGCCCCGGCGTCCGCGATGCTGTCGCGGGCGGCGGTCGCCAGCTCCCCGGTGTAGTACCCTACGGCCAGGCTCGCGCCGACGAGCAGGACGCCCACGCCCAGGCAGGATGCGCCAAGTCCGGCAATAAACATCGCCCCCGCCAGAATGCCCCCGGCGGCGGCAATCAGGCCGCCGACAATCGTTCCGGCAATCATCCCGGCAAGCGCACCGGAGTGGCCGATATCATCACCTACGCGTGCAGCTTCAAACATAACAACGGTCCCTGATGTTAATGGTGGAAGCGAAAGCTCCTGAGAAGATCGCCAAACATCGCGCGGTCAGCATCGCCCGGCGCGCGGGTGCAGGTCATGGTGAAGACCAGAATTTTATTGCCGTCGACGTTAAACACGGCCTGCTGCTGCCAGATGCGTTTGCCGTCGCGCAGGTAGCTGGCATGGACGGTTTCACCCTGTGAAAGGCCGTCACCCAGCGTAGCGGCGCTACGCTCCCCCTGCTTCCATCCCTTGATGTGTTTTTCCATCAGGGCGAGCTGGCGATCGATGTACGCGGCAAGCGCTTCGCCAGCGTTGAGGGCATCACGGGAGAGGTTGAACGCTGGCGCGTCCGCTGCGGGCGGCGCGAAGACGTTGACGGTACGATCCTGATAACCTTCAGGAAAATCGATCAGACCTTCACTGAAAAGGCACTGCGAAGTTGGTTCTGACATTGAGCGGGTCCCACCACATATTTTCAGAAGCGGTAAGTTTCGCATATGTGTTTAAGGCTGACTATCCCCAGATTTTCGCCCCACCGCCACGCTCGCCGACAGCCCCGCCACCAGCTCAACCCCCTCCGGCAACCTGTCGATATGAATACGCACCGGCACGCGCTGCGCCAGCCGCACCCAGCTAAAGGTGGGTTCGACGTCGGGCAGCCCCAGCACGCCCGTTTCGTCGTTGCTGTCCCCGATCCCACGCCCGATGCTCTCCACGTGCCCCGTGATGACCGGATCGTATCCCATCAGCACTATCTGCGCGGCATCCCCGACGCGAATATGGCGCAGTTTAGTCTCCTCAAAATACCCCACTACCCAGAAGCTGTGGGCATCGACGATGGCGACCTTTGTCTCCCCCGCCGTCGCGTAGTCTCCGGGCCGAAGCCGCAGGTGCGTAACGTACCCCGAGACCGGCGCACGCACGGTGGCGTGCGCCAGATTCAGCTCTGCCAGATCCAGCGCGGCCAGCGCGCCGTGATAATTGGCCGCCGCGACGTTCGCCGCGCTGCCGGTTTGCTGCACATCCTCGCTCGAAATGGCGTTTTTAATCAGCCTGCGGCGATGGGCCGCGTCCTGGCGCATCACCATCTCATGGCGTTTCGATTCCACATCCGCCTGCGCGCTGGCCACCGCCAGCCTGAGCCAGCGCGGATCGATGGCGTAGAGCACATCGCCCCGGTTCACCCACTGGTTGTCCCGCACGGCCACGCTGATGACGGGCCCGGAGACGTCCGGCGCAATCTGCACCACGTCCGCCCGCACGCGGCCGTCGCGGGTCCACGGCGTTTGCGCGTAGTGTTTCCACATCATAAACGCCAGCAGCGTGGCCGCTGCGACGGCGCTTAACGTCAGCGCATAGCGAGCCAGTAAAGAGAGCAGTGATTTCATGACAATAACCCCAACGCGATCAGGCCCTGCATCAGCAGGTAAAAGATGACAATCCAGATTGAAACATCCATCAGTGGGCGAAACGGCAAGCGCCGGTAGACCCTGCTGAGAGAGAAAAGCGCGACGAGGCTCAGCGTGCAGACCAGCGTCGCGAGGGCGGCCATCAGCAGCCCCGGAATAAAAACGCCGCCGATATTAATATCGTTAACCATGGTCTGGCCCCCGTAATGCACAGTGAAGATCCACCAGCCTGAAGACAAACTGGCGCGTCGGTTCATCTGCGGCAGGCAGGTTTTGCTCGATGATGGCGGTAATGCGTTCGCCTAAGGCGTGGCGGTCCGCGGCGTTTATCCGATGAAATAGCGCGTCAACCTCCCTGCCGGGGGGGGTGTCACTGCGACGTATATGCATGACTGAAAGCCCCAGGCGCAGCGCGAGCAAAAGCCTTTCAAGCGCCTGCTCTGGCGCACGCTCGCTGCGCTGCAAACGCGGCAGCAACAGGGCAGTTCGGTCCATCATCAGGTTGATCCAGTGCGTTTCGTCGACCCGCAGCGTGCCTTTCACGCTGCGGCGAATGTCGCGCTGGCAGAGGTTCAGCAGACGCGTGATGGCGGCGTCCGCCTGCACGGTTTGCATCAGGCTCATGCTGATGACGGCAAAGCCGGTCGCTGCAAAGAGCGCAATGGCGGTGTTAGCCGCGACGGCGAAGTCGCCGCTGTAGTGCGCGCCCAGCTCGCACAGAATGGGCAGCGTCAGGGTGATACCCATCGCCATAAACGTGGTTGGCGGGCGCGCCTGAAGCGACCCGGCCAGCAGATACGCCGGAGCAAGCACCGCCACCAGCACCGGGAAATCGCTTACCTGCGGCAGCAGCGCAAAGCTGTAGAGCAGGCTAATCACCACGCCCCAGAACGAGCCAATGATGTATTTCACGATGTGGGGCGCCGGCGTGTCGAAACTGCCAAACAGCGTGCAGCAGACGCCAAGGATAGAGACCGCCGTACCGCCATCCGGCCACGCAGAGAAAATCCAGACCAGACAACCGCTCATAATGATGACGAAAGCCCCAAGCGCCGTGCGGGCGGCGGTAAGCGGATCGCGGTGGAAAACGTAGCCTTTTGCCGCGCGGGTTTGCATCTCCCCAAACGCAGGTTTTGCGTGGTGGATAGCCCCGGAAAGACGCTCGCACTGCTCCAGAAGCGCGATGGCCTCTGAGAGGTAGCGAATAAAACTGACCTGCAGCGCGTCGTCAATCGTCTGCGCATGCGCGGCATACCGATCGATAAGAAGCGTACAGCGGAGCCGCAACGCCTCAGCCGCGCTGCTGGCACCCGCGTCTTCAGCGGCAAGCCAGGCCTGAACATCCTCCCGCAATGCCTGCATGTCGGCGGGCAGAATTCCGGGCGTCAGCAAGCGATCGTGTAGTTCACAGTTGACGATCGCGAGCCGTGCCAGCCGATCGTGAATCGCTTTTCTGGCCTGCCGCACCGGAGCGGACAGGGCAAAATCATACGGAACATGGTGGCTTATCCCCTGCAGGAACTGCAGCGCCAGGGCCAGATGCAGGGGGCCGGAAGCCGCGCCGGGTTTACCCGCCAGGGTGTCCCCCACCCGACCGCGCGCGGCCTGTAGCGTCTGGGATAATTTCGCGTTGAATAGCCCTGATACGCGTGCGGGCAGCACGTAGCGGTGAATCAGCCCCGCACAGAAAATCCCAATCGCGATCTCCTGCACGCGGACGAGGGCAACGTTAAAAATGCCACCCGGATCGGATACCGCGGGAAAACCAATCAGGCTCGCGGTGTAACCGGCCAGCACGAAGGCATAGGCCCGGGGCGTGCGCTCCAGCAGGGAGAGCCACAGGCAGAACGTGATCCAGCCGGTCAGCACCACGCTGCACAGGATCGGCATATTCGTGAAGATGGGCACGATCAGAACGGTCGCGCTGGCCCCCGCCACGGTCCCGACCAGCCGGTAGAGGCTTCTGCTCAGCGACGCCCCGACCGACGTCTGCGAGACGATGTAAACCGTAATAATGGCCCATGAGGGACGTTCGAGACCTATCGACAGCGCGAGGTAGTAAGCCAGCATCGCCGCGGCAAAACTCTTCGCGGAGTAGATCAGCGCGCCCGCATCGTTTCGCAATGTGGCGGGGAGACGCACGTGATGAGAGAAGATCTTATTCATGCCGGGATTATTACCGGCTTGCAGACCCGCTTAAATACTCTATTCTGTCAAAAAATACCTAAATGTTGCCAGAATCATGAAGCCGCAATCCGCTAATACGCTGTATGACCCTGACTCTACCGCCTCTCCTGCCGTGGCGCGTCATCTGGACTTTGTGGACTACGCTGCGGAAGTGCCGGTGCATACCCATCGCAAGGGCCAGCTGATTATTGCCCGTTACGGCGCGGTCAGCTGTTACGCGGAGAATGACATCTGGATCGTGCCGCCAGACTGCGCAGTCTGGATCCCCGGCGGGATCCCGCACAGCGCGAAAGCGACGTGGAACGCGCATCTGAACTATTTGTTTATTGAGCCCGGCGCGGCGGCGCTGCCGGAGAGGTGCTGCACCCTGGCGATCTCGCCGTTGATTACGGAGCTGGTCGACCGCCTGACGCGCGAAGGCGTGGATTATCCTCCCGACAGCCACGCCGCCAGGCTGACCCGGGTCACGCTGGATGAGCTCGCCAGCATGCCGCAGCAGAAGCTCAGCCTGCCGGTCTCGACCGACCCGAAAATTCGCGCCATGGCCGACGCGCTGGTCAGCCGCCCTGAGGACAGAAGCACCCTGAAAGACTGGGCGAAACGGCTCGCCCTCAGCGAGCGCTCGTTTGCACGCCTGATGCAACGCGAGACCGGGCTGAGCTTTGGGCGATGGCGGCAGCAGCTGCACCTGATTATTGCCCTGCGGGAGCTTGCCAGCGGCGTGCCTGTCCAGAACGTGGCGGCAACGCTTGGGTATGAATCCGTGAATGCGTTTATCACCATGTTCAGAAAAGCGATGGGCAGCACACCCGCACATTATTTTGCCGAACGGAAAAACAGCGGCCGTTAACCCGGCCCCTCGCTCCCCGCCGCCAGCAGCGGCACCACCACGTCGCTGATGGGCACCGCAATCCCGTGTTTGCGGCCATAGCGCGGGATCACGCCGTTGCGGATATCCCACTCCATTGGACGGTTGGCCTGACGATCGGCCAGGATCGACGTGCCCAGGTCTTCAGGCGCACGCTGAAAGTTCTCCAGGATCTCCCCGGCCACCGCATCGTCAAGCTTCGCCCCCTCGGCGCGGGCAACGGTAAGCCCCTCGCGCAGATAGGCCAGCGCAAGTTCGCTGATGTCCTCACGCCTGAACATCCCGGCGCGGCGGTTAGCCAGCACCATCAGCCCGGCGACCGCGTTTTGCAGCAGCTTGCGCCAGGCGACCGTGGCGAAATCTGCCGAGAGTTCCACTTCACAGCGCGTACCGCGAAGCGCATCCACCACCCGCTGCGCCTGCGGCACCTCCGGCAGCGTCAGGCGAGGTTTGGCACGCAGCCACACGGAGGCATCCGGCTCGCGCTGTGCCGGGAACCAGACCACCGACGGCAGCACCGTTGCGCCGTTGACCCACGGCTCAAGCTGGGCTTTCTGCTCCACGCCGTTTTGCAGGGCGCAGACCACGGTGTTCTCATCACACAGCGCGCGCAGCCACCCGGCGCTGTCGGCATTTTGCGTGGTTTTAACCGCAATAAAAACCAGATCGGCGGGACGCGTAATGACGGCAGGATCGGTTAAGACCGGACCGGGTACCACCGTTTCGCCCTCGTCATAACGCAGGCGTAATTCCGGATGTGCGGTACGTCCGCACAACAGCGGCGTGCGGCCCACGTCATGCAGCACCGCGGAAATGGTGGTCCCAATCGCACCGGGACCTATCAGCGCAATCACTGGATTGTCAGACATGATTAACTCCCCTTTTCGCTAAGCCTGCTAACAGTTATACCACCCTGAAAAGTGAGCGCCACGTCGTTGTCTATACTCAACACACAACTGACAACGGAGTGCGCCATGCCTTTACCCGATTTCACGTCCTCTGAACCGTTCACCCTCGGCATCGAACTCGAACTGCAGGTGGTTAATCCGCCCGGGTACGATCTGAGCCAGGACTCTTCCGCGCTGATCGCCGCCGTCAAAGACGACATCAAAGGCGGAGAAGTGAAGCACGACATCACCGAAAGCATGCTCGAAATCGCCACCGGCGTATGCCAGACCATCGACCAGGCAGCGGCGCAGTTCTCGGTGATGCAGCAGAGTATTCTGCGCGCGGCGGCGGAGCAGCATATCCAGATCTGCGGCGGCGGGACGCATCCGTTCCAGAAATGGCAGCGCCAGGAGGTGTGCGATGACGAGCGCTATAACGTCACGCTGGAGCGCTTTGGCTACCTGATTTTGCAGGCCACGGTGTTCGGCCAGCACGTACACGTCGGCTGTCGAACCGGGGACGATGCCATTTACCTGCTGCACGGTCTGTCGCGCTTTGTGCCGCACTTTATCGCCCTCGCCGCCGCGTCACCCTACATGCAGGGCACGGACACGAAGTTCGCCTCATCGCGTCTGAATATTTTTTCGGGATTTCCGGATAACGGCCAGATGCCGTGGGTCAACAACTGGCAGGCGTTCGAAGGGCTGTTCCGCCGCCTGAGCGCCACCAGCATGATCGACAGCATTAAAGACCTGCACTGGGACATTCGCCCCAGCCCGCACTTTGGTACCGTGGAAGTGCGGGTGATGGATACGCCGCTGACGCTCGGCCACGCGATAAACATTGCCGGGCTGATCCAGGCAACCTCCCACTGGCTGCTGACCACGCGGCCCTATAAGCATCAGGAGAAGGATTTTCTGCTGTACCGATTTAACCGTTTTCAGGCCTGTCGCTACGGGCTGGAGGGGATTCTGACGGACGTGCATACCGGCGAACAGAAAACCGTGGCGGAAGATATCGCCTGGCTGCTGGAACAGGTTGCGCCATCGGCCGAGAAGCTCGGCGCGACAAGCGCAATCACTGAAATTGCCCTGCTGTTAAAGCAGGGCAAGAGCGAGGCGCAGCGCATGCGGGACTTTATTGCCGACGGCGGCTCGCTTATTTCTCTGGTTCAGAAGCACTGCGAGCTGTGGGCGACGAGTCCGTAAGGCCGTGGCCCCACTCACGCAGACGCTGGAACAGCACGAACAGAGCGGGGATGAACACGATCCCCACGACGGTCGCCACCAGCATACCGCTGAACACCGTGGTGCCAATGATGCGACGGCTCTGGGCACCCGCCCCGGTCGCCAGCATCATTGGCATGACGCCGATAATAAACGACACGGCGGTCATCATCACCGCGCGGAAGCGGCGCGATGCCCCTTCCCTCGCCGCATCGACAATCGTCATTCCGTCCATGCGCCGGGCGCGGGCGAACTCCACGATAAGAATCGCGTTTTTGGCCGCCAGCGCGATCAGCAATACCAGGCCAATTTGCACGTAGACATCGTTAGCGTAGCCCGCCATCCACAGCCAGACCAGCGCCCCGCCGATGGCTAAGAGCACTGAGAGCATCACGCTCGCCGGGAGCGTCCAGCTCTCGTACTGGGCGACGAGAAACAGCCACGCCATCACCACCGCCGCCAGCACAATCCATATCGCCTGATTGCCGGTCTGCTGCTCCTGATACGACATGCCGCTCCAGGCGTAGTCGTATCCGGCAGGCAGGCTCTCTGCCAGAATTTCGCTCATCACCGCCATCGCGGTGCTGCTGCTCACCCCTTCCGCCGCCGAGCCGCTCACCGACACGGACGGAAACTGGTTGTACTGCTGCAGGAACGGCGCGCCAACGCCCGGCGTGATGGTGACGAGGTTGCTCAGGCGCACCCGCTCGCCGCTGTTGCTGCGTACAAACAGCTCGCTGATTTGCTCAGCGCGCTCGCGCCACTGCATTTCGTTCTGCATAACAACGTGGTAAACGCGGTTGTTGATGCTGAAATCCCCGGCGCGCGTGCCGCCAAAGGCGGTTTGCAGGCTACTGAAGATGCGCGATACCGGCACGTCGAGACGGGCCGCACGCTCGCGATCGACGGTCAGCGTCAGCTGCGGGACGTTGCTGCTCCAGGTGGTGAACACACGGCTTAGCTGCGGGTGCTGATTGGCTTTCATCAGCACCCCGCGCGTCACGCGCTCCAGCTCCGCCGGGCTTTGCCCCGCTTGCGCCTGTATGCGCAGATCGAAGCCGGAGGCGTTGCCCAGCCCCGGCAGGGTCGGCGGCGCGAAGGTCATGATGGTCGCTTCCGGCAGGGCCAGCAGCTGACGCTGCAGGGTAGCCATCACCTCGTCCAGCGGCGGGCGCTCGCTCCAGTCTTTGAGCATGATGGAGATAAACCCGCCGTTGGAAGCGCTGGTGCCGTTAAGAATGTTAAAGCCGGAGACCTGAATCACGTCTTCCACCGCCGGATTTTTAGCGATTAATTCGCGTGCGGTGGTCATTACCGCTTCGGTGCGCTCCAGCGAGGCGGCTTCCGGCAGCTGAACGCTGGCAAAGAAGTAGCCCTGGTCCTCCTGTGGCAGGAAGCCTTTTGGCATCGACGTAAAACTGAACGCCACCACGGCCGCCGCGCCTGCGGTGGCCAGCAGCGCCAGCCACGGGCGCAGGGTGAATACGCTTACGATCCGGGTATAGCGATTGCGCGTGGCATCCAGCCCGCGGTTGAATCCGCGAAAAATCGCAGCGGGCTGTGCCGGACGCGGGCGCAGCAGCATTGCACAGAGCGCGGGCGTCAGGGTCAGCGCCACCAGGCTTGAGAGCGTGACCGCCGTGGAAAGCGTGACCGCGAACTGGCGGTAAAGCTCACCGACAATCCCCGGCAGCAGCGCCACCGGCACAAATACCGCCAGCAGCACCAGCGTCGTGGCTATCACCGGCCCGGCAATCTGGCGCAGCGCCAGCGCGGTCGCCGCCGTGCGGCTCTGCCCTTCGGCCATCAGCGTTTCGACACTCTCCACCACCACGATGGCATCATCCACCACCATCGTCAGCGCCAGAATGATGGCGAACAGGCTGAGCGTGTTGGCGGAGTAGCCCAGCATGTACAGCACCGCAAACGTGCCCACCAGCGACACCGGAATGGCGAGCGCAACAATCAACGTCGCGCGCCAGCTTTGCAGGAACAGGGATACAACAACAACGACCGCCAGCATCGTCAGCGCCAGCGAGACGCCGATCTCCTTGATGGTGGCCGCAACGAAGGTGGTAGTATCGAATTTCACCTCGTAGACCAGGTCGTCCGGGAAGCGCGACGCGAGGCGCTCCAGCTCGGCGCGCACCGCGTCGGCCACGCGCAGGGCGTTGGCGGACGGTGTCGGGTAGATGCCGAGGTAGGCGGAGTCGTGTCCGTTCAGCTGCGCGCCGGAGCTGTAGCTACGCGAGCCAAGCTCGATGGTGGCGACGTCCTTCAGGCGCACCAGCTGGCCCATCTCGCCGGCGCGGATAATGATGTCAGCAAAATCATCAGCCAGGTTCAGGCGCCCCAGCCCGTTGATGGTCAGGGTCTGCTGCTGGCCATTAAACACCGGCGGCGTGCCGACCTGGCCCGCCGCTCCCTGCACGTTCTGCTCGCGCAGCACCTGCGCCACGTCGTCCGTGGTAACGTTCAGGGCGTTCATGCGGTCCGGACGCAGCCAGATGCGCATGCTGTAGTCGCGCGCGCCAAACATCTGCACCTGACCGACGCCCGGCAGGCGCGACAGCGCCTCACGCACCTGGGTGCTGGCGTAGTTACTGACGAATAGCGGCGTGTGGGTATTGTCAGGTGAGTAAAGACTTACCCCCATCATCAGATTGGTGGCGCGTTTGCGCACCTGCACGCCGTTTTGCTGCGCCTCCGCTGGCAGTTGCGCCACGGCCTGCGCCACGCGGTTTTGCACGTCGATGGCGACTAAATCCGGATCGGTCCCCGCGGCAAAGGTGATGTTAAGGCTGTAGGTGCCTTCATCCGAACTCGTGGACTCCATGTACAGCATGTGATCCACGCCGTTAAGCTGCGTCTCCAGCGGCGTGGCGATAGCCTCCGCCACGTCAGCCGAACTGGCCCCCGGCCAGCTGGCAGAGACATTCACCACCGGCGGCGTGATCTGCGGATACTGCTCCACCGGGATAATCTTCAGCGCGATGGCCCCCAGCAGGGTAATGACCAGCGCTATCACCATCGCAAAGCGCGGGCGTTTGATGAAAAACGTCAGCATGATGGCTCCTTAATTCAGTATCTGGACGGCAGCACCGGGCTGTACACGCTGTGCACCGTCAGTGATCGCTCGCTCACCAGGCTTAACACCGGAAGCAATCTGGAACTGCTGCCCAACCTGCCCGGCAATTTTTAGCGGGCGTTTTTCGGCGTTTCCGTCGGCACTCACCACCCAGGCAAAGAATCCATCGCCATTCTGCTGGACCGCAGCGGCAGGGAGCGTCAGTACCGGCTGCTCGCTGGCCGGGCGCAGCGTCACATTTACGTTGCCGCCGGGCAACAGCTGATGGCGCGGGTTGGCAAACCCGGCGCGCAGCATCACGCTGGCGGTGCGCGGGTCGATGCGGTTATCCACCGAGGTCAGTTCACCCCGGATACGCTGTCCGTTGCTGTCAATGAATACCTGCCACGCCTGTTTCATGGCGCTGATATCTGCATGCTGTCCGGCTTTGGTGGCAAAGGCGCCCTCTTCCAGCGCAAAAGCGATGCGGATCGGATCAAGCTGTACTACCTCCACCAGCACGCCGTTTGCGGGGTTGACCAGGCTACCTGCGTGGAAGTTGCTGTGCCCCACGCGACCGTCAATCGGCGAGGTGATGCGGGTGTAGTTCAGGGTGACGTTGCGTGCATCGAGCCGGGCTTTGGCCTGCTCCAGCGCGGCGCGGGCGACGTCGCGCTGCATACGCGCGTTGTCCACGTCATGACGGCTGATGGCCTTGCTGCTGCCCAGGCTTTCAAAGCGGGAAAGCTGCTGCTGCGCCTGGCGCAGCGTGGCTTCAGCGCTGTTGACTTCGGCCTGCGCCAGACGCACGGCGGCACGCGGCTCGGCATCGTCCAGCTCAAACAGCACATCCCCTTTTTTCACATACTGCCCGTCGCGAAAGTGGATTTTAGTGATAACACCTTCCGTGCGGGCGCGCAGCTCAACGGTGTGGATGGCTTCAATGCGCCCCGGGATCTGACGCTCGGCGGCGTGGGCGGTCTGCTCCACGTTGGCGACGCGCACGGGAATGGCGGCGAAGACGGGTTGCAGGGTGCAGGCAAGGAGTGCGAACAGGAGTGGGAATTTCATGGAAGTACCTCAGCGTGATTTCCCCCTCACCCCGCCCTCTCCCACAGGGCGAGGGAGGTCAGAGTTCCCTCTCCCTGTGGGAGAGGGTTAGGGTGAGGGGTAAGGTTTTGTTATGCAGCCTTACGGAACCTGCGGGTCAGTCGCTTCTCGATTTCGACGACGAAGAACATTCCCATTGCAACCGCCAGCGTCACAAACCAGTAGCGGAGCGGCAGCGCTTCGGTGCCAAACAGCATCTGCATAAACGGCAGGTAGATGATTGCGGCCTGGAGCAGGAACAACACGCCCGTGACCAGCCAGATGCCTTTATTCGCCAGCAGACCACGGTTCAGGGAGAACCCTTCAGTGTTGCGGCAGTTAATCATGTACACCCACTGGGCGCAGACCAGCATCTGCAGCAGCACGGTGCGGATGAACTCCGCGCTGTGGCCGCGCGGGGCCAGCCAGGCCTCCAGCGCAAAGGCGGCAATGGCAATCATGGTGCCGACAAAGGCCACGCGCCACACCGCGTAGGCGTCCATCACGTGCTGCCCGGTCTGACGTGGTGGACGGCGCATGATATTGCGCTCGGCGGCTTCAAAGGCCAGACCGAAGGAGAGCGTGGCGGAGGTCGCCATGTTCATCCACAGAATCAGCACCGGCGTCAGCGGAATGATGTTCCCCGCCAGCAGCGCAATCACAATCAATAGCCCCTGCGCCAGGTTGGTCGGCATGATGAACAGAATGGTCTTCTTCAGGTTGTCGTAAACGCGACGCCCCTCTTTCACCGCGCTGGCGATGGTGGCGAAGTTATCGTCCGTCAGGACCATGTCCGCCGCCTCTTTGGTCACTTCCGTGCCTTTGATGCCCATTGCGATGCCGACATCCGCCTGACGCAGCGCCGGGGCATCGTTCACGCCGTCGCCGGTCATACCGACGATTTCACCTTTCTCCTGCAGCGCTTTCACCAGGCGCAGCTTATGCTCCGGGCTGGTACGGGCAAAGATGTCATAGGTCACCGCCGCATCCGCCAGCTCGGCATCGTTCATCTTCTCAAGCTGATAGCCGGTCACCGCCTGCTCGCTGTTGGTGATCCCCAGCATCTGGCCGATGCTCATCGCCGTCTGCGGGTGATCCCCGGTGATCATCTTCACGCGGATCCCCGCCTGCTGACAGGCGTTAATGGCATCAATCGCTTCCGGGCGCGGCGGATCCATCATTCCGGCAATGCCGAGGAAGATCAGCCCGTGGCTCAGATCGTCGTGCGTGAGCGCCGTTTCGCCATTGGCTGGCTTAAACGCCGCCGCAACCATGCGCAGTCCCTGACGCGCATAGCGCTCCATCTCGTTTTCCCAGTACGCGCGGTTGAAGGCGTCTGCACCGTGGCGGGTTTGCTGCTGTGCGCACAGGGCGAAAATGACGTCCGGCGCGCCGGTGATCAGGATCTGCTCCTCGCAGCCAATCTGATAGTGGGTGCTCATGTACTTGTACTGCGAGTCAAACGGGATCTTGTTAACCAGCGTCGTTGTTACCGGCGCGAGGTTGGCTTTCGCCGCCAGCACCTTCAGCGCGCCCTCGGTTGGCCCCCCGGTGATGCCCCACAGGCCGCGCTCGTCCTGAATCAGCTGGCTGTCGTTACAGAGGTCAATAGTGCGCAGGTACTGCTCCAGCACGGTGCCCGGCTGGATCTGCACTGGCTCATCACTGCCTTCCAGGTAAATGTTGCCCACCGGCTCATAGCTGTTGCCGTCCACGCGGTAGCAGGTGTCGGCGGTGATGATGGCTTTGACCGTCATCTCGTTCATGGTCAGGGTGCCGGTTTTATCCGAGCAGACCACGGTCATCGCGCCCAGGGTTTCAACCGTCGGCAGCTTGCGGATGATCGCCCGCTTGCGCGCCATCGCCTGCACGCCCAGGGAGAGGATAATGGAGATAATTGCAGGCAGACCTTCCGGTACGGAGGCGACCGCCAGGCTGATGAGGGAGAGCAGCAGCTCGCCCATTGGGATCTCGCGGAATGCCAGGCTGAAGACAAACAGCGCGGCCATCATCGCCAGAATAATGGCGAAGATCGCCTTACCCAGCTTGTCCATCTGCACCAGCAGCGGCGTGCGGTGTTTTTCAATGCCCGCCATCATCTGATTGATATGGCCAAGCTCGGTCTCCTGCCCGGTGGCAATAACCACGCCCACGCCACCGCCCGCGCTCACGGTAGTGCCGGAGAAGACCAGGTTGGTGCGATCGCCCAGCGGCAGCTCACCATTCAGCGGCTGAGTATGTTTATCCACCACGGTGGATTCACCGGTCAGAATCGCCTCTTCCACGCGTAAATTATGCGCCTCAATTAAACGCATATCCGCCGGAATACGATCCCCAGCGCGTAATACAATAATATCGCCCGGGACTATTTCAGTTGTGGGGAGCGTTTCATGATTGCCATTACGAATGACGCGCGCTTCGCTGGAGAGCATGTTACGAATACTCTTCAGGGATTTTTCCGCGTTGCTTTCCTGAATATGACCAATTAAGGCATTGATAACCGCCACGCCTAAAATAACCAGCGTATCAACCCAATGCCCCATGACCGCGGTTAATACCGCGGCGGCAAGCAGGACGTAAATCAGTACATCGTTAAAATGCGCGAGAAAGCGCAGCCAGCCCGGCTTGCCTTTTTTCTCCGGCAATGCATTCGGGCCATGTTTTTGCAGACGCGCCTGCGCCTCTGCGCGGTCCAGACCGCTCACCTGGCTCTGCGTATGAGCCAGCACCTGCTCTACGGTCTGCTGGTATGCCAGCCCGCCGGAAGGCGGCATGTTTGGGGATAATTTTTTTTCGGTCATCGTATTTTTCCTTCAATATCCGGTGAACAGAAGCCTGAATTCCTTTCGGGCTTTAATTTATTCATTTTTAAGTCTTGCGGCTAAAATTGATCTACCGCAATATATTTACCGCTGGGTTATTCAAAATTAATTACGATTATTTCGACAAGCTGATTTTTACAAAATATTTCTAAACCAACGCTAAACGAGGGGGAAGCATGTTTGGTATTTATCGCGGACGACGCCTGGCGTTATACATTGTCGCAGCCATTGTTATTGCGACGTTAATTGGATATAGCACATATAGTTTTGTAAAATTATTTTCATGATGCAGACATTTATTTACATGGCATAATATTAATATAATCACCACGATTAAATCATTCTCCTTACGCGCTTTATTTGCCGGAGAAGGTGATTATTTCATTAAAAAAGCCCAGGCAGGTTGATATTGCTTTACGTTAAAGGATGCCGGACAATGACATTTTTAACTGACGATTAACATTACGATGAAACACCCGTTAGAATCGCTGCTGACTGCCGGGGGCATTTTATTACTGGCGCTGATCTCTTGCCTGCTGTTACCCGCGCCGTCGCTGGGCCTGGTGCTGGCGCAAAAGTTGATGACGACCTTTCACATGGTCGATCTGAACCAGCTTTACACCATTTTGTTTTGCGTGTGGTTTTTACTGCTTGGCGCTATCGAATTCTTCGTGCTGCGTTTCGTCTGGCGCCGCTGGTTTTCACTGGCGTCCTGAATACATAAAAAAAGCCGGGTAGCAGCTTCGCCTTACCCGGCCTGTGTGTTGTCAGTTTCAGTGCGTCCGACTGTGGTTTTCCTTGCGGTACGCCCCTGGCGGCTGATGGAAGGTGCGGGTAAAAATGCGCGTGAACGTCTGCTGCGATTCAAACCCGTAGCGCAGGCAGATCTCATAAACGCGCTCGTCCGATTCACGCAGATCCCGTGCCGCCAGCAGCAGCTTGCGTTCGCGAATATAGAGCCCCAGGCTTTCACCTTTATACTGCATAAACAGCCGCTGCAAATGCCATTTGGAGTAACCCGCATGGCGGGCAATGTCTTCAATGCGTAACGGCTGGTGCAGGTTGTCGTCGATCCATTCGACGATCGTATCAATGACTTGAGCGGAAATGGTCATACTGCTCTCCCCTTCTGCTTCTTGCTTAAACATTATTCCCACCACTGACGAAAAGTTTGTGTGGTATCACTCACCCGAACGGGCTCGCCCAGTTCCGGCGTGAGCAGTCGATAGTTTTTATCCTTACTGGCTTTTGCCAGCTGGATCAGCGGGTCGTTCCAGGTGTGTTTCGCCAGCACAAAACGACCGTTATGCCCCGGCACCACCGCCTTTGCATTCAGGTCGACCGACGCCTGAGCCGTCTCCTCTGGCAGCATGTGGATGTACTTCCAGTCCTGGTCATACTGGCCGTTTTCCATGATGGCTAAATCCACATCACCAAACTGCTCGCCGATTGCCTTAAAGTGCGGGCCGTAGCCAGAATCTCCGCTGTAGTAGATCTTCTGCTCTGGGGTGACAAACATAAAGCTGCCCCACAGCGTCTGGTCACGTTTAATGCCTCGCCCGGAGAAGTGACGTGCGGGCAACAGGTGAACCGTCAGCGCATCGCTGATGTGCACCGACTGGTTCCAGTCGCGTTCGTCGATAATCTCTGGCTTCATCCCCCAGTAGCGCAGGTGTGACCCTACCCCGAGCGGCGTCACCACGCGTTTCACCTTCGGCAATAACGCCCTGATAGTGGCGTAATCCAGGTGGTCGTAGTGATCGTGAGAGATAATCAGCAGGTCGATCTCCGGCATGCTCGCCGCGCGCCACGGATACTCCCCCGCAAAGGCTTTATTGAGAAACGAAAACGGCGCGGCATAGTTACCAAGGACCGGGTCGATCAGGATGCGTTTTCCCGCCAGCTGCAGATACCAGGAGGAGTGGCCGAGCCATACCAGCGTGTCCTGCTCCAGCGGCAGGCTCGCCAGATCGGTTTTCACCAGCGGCAGCGGCTGAGCCGGGCGGGCATTTTCGGTTTTACGGGTCAGGAATTGCCACCACGCCACCAGCATATTTTGTTGGCCGGTAAAGCCAGGCGTCGGGAGCGTATTGTGGAATTTCCCCTCGTAGTAGTGCGGAGACGCTTCCACTTCCGTGAGCTGCGCACCCTGCGGTGGCTGGCCAAAACCGGCATTCAGAACAAACGGTAAACTCGCAGCTGAAGCAATAATCATGACGAACACCACGCAGATGAAGAGAGTTTTTTTCATATCCTGACCCGAAAACGCGAGCCATCCGATGGTTTGCGTGGGGTAAACTTGATTATGAGTGAGTAAGCACTCATTATAGATATGATGAGAAAGTCGTCAAGACGTTTTCGATCTTTGACATTCCGCGTTGCAGCGTGTCAAAGCACGTGTTTCAATCAGGGTTTTTATCAATGAAAGGGGGAAAAATTTAGTGGCACGTCCGAAGAGTGAAGATAAAAAACAGGCCTTACTGGACGCCGCAACGGCGGCATTTGCACAGTCAGGTATTGCCGCCTCAACGGCGCTCATTGCCCGTAAGGCGGGTGTCGCCGAAGGGCACCCTGTTCCGCTACTTTGCTACCAAAGACGATCTGCTGAATGCCCTCTATCTGCACCTGAAGCAGGATCTCTGCCAGACCATGCTGGCGAACCTCGATCGCACCATCACGCTGCCGAAAGAACATACCCGCAATATCTGGAACAGCTATGTGGACTGGGGGATTCGTAACCCCGTGGCGCATGCGGCTATTCGCCAGATTGGGGTCAGTGAAAAGCTGAGCGCCGAAACGGAAATGGCGGTGAAAGAGATGTTCCCGGAACTGCATGAACTGTGCCGTCGTTCGGTGCGCCCGGTGTTTATGTCGGATGAATTCAAAACGTTTGGCGATGCGCTGTTTTTATCGCTGGCCGAAAGCACGATGGAGTTTGCCACCCGCGATCCGTCCCGCGCCGTCGATTTTAAAGCCCTGGGTTTTGAAGTGATGTGGCGTGGACTGGCTCAGGAGGAGAGCGATGGACAGTAAATCCTTGCAGGAACACGCGAAGCGCGTCGCGCTGGAGATGCCTTTTACCGAACACTGCTGGCCGTTCGGCCCGGAGTACGACGTCTTCAAGGTCGGCGGGAAAATTTTCATGCTGATGGCAACCGCACACGGACGGCCGCACGTTAGCCTGAAATCCGATCCGGAAACGTCGCTGTTAAATCAGCAGATCTACCGGGGCGTTGAGCCTGGTTACCATCTGAATAAAAAACACTGGATTTCCCTTTACGGCACCGAGGACATCACCCCGGAACTGGTTGCCGACCTGATTGCAGATTCCTGGAATCTGGTCGTTGATAAACTGCCGAAGAAAGACCAGAAGTGGATACGCCCTGCCTGATTGTTCGTCTGAGACGAACAGATTAAGCGCTCGAAATGCACTTATCTTTTGCCGCTTTGCGCGGTAATCTGCTCTCCTTTCGCGCCCGCGTACGGGCGAATTTCATTACCAGGAGTAGTTATGGATATCATTTCTGTCGCCCTGAAACGCCACTCCACCAAGGCGTTCGACCCGACTAAAAAACTGACCGCTGAAGAAGCAGAAAAAATCAAAACCCTGCTGCAGTACAGCCCGTCCAGCACCAACTCCCAGCCGTGGCACTTTATTGTGGCCAGCACCGAGGAAGGTAAAGCGCGCGTGGCGAAATCCGCCGCAGGGACCTATGTGTTCAACGAACGCAAAATGCTGGACGCCTCTCACGTAGTGGTGTTCTGCGCGAAAACCGCGATGGACGATGCCTGGCTTGAGCGCGTCGTGGATCAGGAAGAAGCCGATGGTCGTTTTAACACGCCAGAAGCCAAAGCCGCGAACCATAAGGGCCGGACTTACTTCGCCGATATGCACCGTGTGGATCTGAAAGATGATGACCAGTGGATGGCGAAACAGGTTTACCTGAACGTCGGTAATTTCCTGCTGGGCGTGGGTGCCATGGGTCTGGATGCAGTGCCAATCGAAGGTTTCGATGCCGCGATCCTCGACGAAGAGTTTGGCCTGAAAGAGAAAGGCTTCACCAGCGTAGTGGTGGTGCCGGTTGGCCATCACAGCGTGGAAGATTTCAACGCCACGCTGCCGAAGTCTCGCCTGCCGCTGAGCACGATTGTGACCGAGTGCTAATCCCGACGGGCCGCCGCGCGCGGCCCGTTACGTTTTACTGATGACCAGTCTGCGATGCGGATGGACATCACGATCGTTTCCCCAGGCAAAAGCAATCCAGCGTTCTTCCAGTTCAGCGTATGAACTCACTGGTGTTAATTCCCACTCTGCGCCTACCGTACCGTCCGCCACGCTTATCTGGTAATTCATGCTGAACGCCCAGTCTATCATCCGCAACCAAAACCGCTGCCCGTCTCCCGTTTGCTCGCTGTCTGAGACCACGATATCGTATTCGCTGAGCACCCACTGAAAGAAAAGTTGTGGCAACCCGCTGATAACGGATTGATGGACCGCGCGGGGCGTACGCCAGACCATCACTTGCGTGGCGGCACCGTGAGGAAAGGTAATTTCTTTATGAAACGTCAGCTTCACGGCATATGCCGTATAAGGCTTACCGTCGTCGGTGGTCACGAGACGGTATTCATCGCTATAGCGCGACTTCAGAAGCCGATACCCCACAGGCAACAAAAAACCTGGCAGATGAAAATCCACCGTGCCCCGCAACAGAAACGCTTCGGTATGTTCAACGTTTTGAGTGATAAGCCCAAGTTTTTGGCTAAATTCTGCGGAATCAATCATCAGTGGCGACATCGGTGGTTTCTCATCGCGTAAGTATAGTCCACTTCACTACTCATCTAAATGATGTAGATTCAGCAGGTTGGTCTCATTCAGACCTTATCTTACGCAATGTGAACCGACACGGCAGGATCCGTGCTGATTCCCTGAAAACGTCTCGCAAAAAAATTATTTAGCCTGTTCCGCCAGCCATGCCATCGCCCTCTCCCCCGCCTCGTCCACCGGTAAATAGACCAGCAGCCGCGACCCGTTTCGCGGTGCGGAGTACCAGTACATCTGCTGCAGCGTAAAATCCCCCAGCTCGGGATGGGTAAACAGCTTGAGCTGGTTCTCCACGCCGCGCACGTCGTTGCGCTGGTGCCACAGCGTTTTGAACTCCTCAGACACCGCAAAGAAGCGCGCCAGTTTGGCTTCCCACAGCGGGTCGCCACGGTGCTCGGCCATCGCCGCGCGGAAATAGGAGACAAAAATCGGCAGCACATCATCGCGTCTGCCGAGCCGCGCGCGCCACGCGGGATGGGTGAGAAACAGGTAAATACAGTTGCGGTCCTCCGGCGGGATTTCATTGAAATCAACGCCCATCAGATGCCCAAAACTGTCGTTCCACGCCACGATATCGAAATTAGGTTTCTGGATGCTGGCAGGTTTTGGCATCAGCGTATCCAGCAGGCGACGCGTGCCTTCGCTGATCCCCTCGCAGCAGACCGCCTGCGGTGCTTCGCCCGGCGGCAAACCGGCGAGCACGAAAAGATGCCGGGCTTCGGTCGGAGTACACTGCAGGGCTTTCGCTATGGCTGCCATCACCGCGCTGGACGGATTGACGTCCCTGCCCTGCTCAAGCCAGGTATACCAGGTCACACCCACGTCGGCGAGCATCGCCACCTCTTCGCGGCGCAGACCCGGCGTGCGGCGGCGTCCGCTGCGCGGCAAACCGAGACGCTGCGGATCGAGGCTTTCACGCCGGGCGCGTAAAAATGCGCCCAGCTGTTTTCGCGTGTCATCCTGAAGTGAGGCGACGGGTTCAGACATCAACGCCATAAATCCCCCTGCATGGTAGTGCCAGTACCAGTATAAGCAAGAACTGGTACCCGTTTATCAGATGGTTGATGCTACGACCATCTGATGAATGACGCAATGGAGTTACCATGAATACGTCAGTTGTTTCACCGGGTCGCGCAGGCCTGATATTGCTGTTAACCGGCCAGATGCTACCCATGATTGATACCTCAATCACTAACGTGGCGCTGGATGCCATTACCCATTCACTGCACGCTACCGCCACCGAGCTGGAGCTGATTGTCGCGCTTTATGGCGTGGCGTTTGCCGTCTGCCTCGCGCTCGGCAGCAAGCTGGGAGATAATCTTGGCCGCCGTCGCCTGTTTATGTGGGGTGTGGCAATCTTTGGCCTGGCCTCGCTGCTGTGCGGAATGGCGGGGAACATTGAACAACTGCTGGCCGCGCGTATTATTCAGGGGGCGGGTGCCGCCCTGATCATGCCGCAAATTCTTGCCACGCTGCACGTCACGTTAAAAGGCACAGCCCACGCGAAGGCGATTAGCCTGTTCGGCGGCATTGGGGGGATTGCGTTTATCGTCGGCCAGATGGGCGGCGGCTGGCTGGTATCGGCGGATATCGCCGGACTGGGCTGGCGTAACGCCTTCTTTATTAACGTCCCCATCTGCCTGGTGGTGCTGGCGCTGAGCCGTCGCTACGTGCCGGAAACCCGCCGTGAAACGCCGTCGCGCATCGACTGGGCAGGGACCGTCTTGCTGGCCATCATGCTCTGCTGTCTGCTGTTCCCGATGGCGCTCGGCCCACAGTGGCACTGGCCGTGGTCGCTAAAGGTTATGCTTCTCGCCATTATTCCGCTGGTCTGGCTGATGGCACAGAATGCGCGCAAAAAAGAGCGTGGAAATGCCCATCCGCTGATCCCACCGCGTCTGCTTCAGCTCCGCAGCGTTCGCTTTGGCATCGTAATTGCGCTGCTCTTTTTCAGCGTCTGGTCCGGGTTTATGTTCTGTATGGCGCTGACCATGCAAACGGGTCTGGGAATGGCGCCGTGGCAGTCCGGGAACAGTTTTATCGCCCTCGGGGTGACCTATTTTATCTCCGCGTGGTTCGCGCCGCGGCTGATTGCGCGCTACAGCACCAGCACGATTCTGCTCACCGGCCTGGCAATCCAGATAATCGGCCTGCTGGCGCTGATCGCCACGTTCCGCTACTGGGGAGTGCAAAATACGGCGCTGACGCTGGCGCCAGCCACCGGGCTGGTAGGCTACGGTCAGGCGCTGATTGTGAACAGCTTCTACCGCATCGGGATGCGCGATATTCAGCCTGATGACGCAGGGGCCGCCAGCGCCATCTTAATCACCCTGCAGCAGGCCGCGCTGGGGCTTGGCCCGGCCATTTTCGGGGCGATTTTGCTGCACGGGCTGCAACATCATCACGGGGATTACGCCCAGGCGATTAACTTTTTCCTGACGGTGGAAACCGGCCTGATGGTCATCCTGGCGCTGGCAACGCTGCGCATCCGTCATCGGCTGTGTTTACCCGTCGTGAAGGTCTGCCAGGCAAGCAAATAAGCCTGAGGTATTTGCATAATAGATCCGCAGCCGCCATTATGGGGCTGCATCAATACAGGAGACGTTATGCAGGAATTAATTGCTCAGGTTGAAGAGTTAGGCATTGAAATTAATCACACCACCTCTTTAGTGATTATCTTTGGTATTATTTTTCTTACTGCCATCATCGTTCATTTTATTCTGCACAAAGTCGTGCTGCGCGCATTCGAGAAACGCGCCCGGGCCAGCAGCCATTTATGGTTGCAGATCATTACCCAGAATAAATTATTTCACCGTCTGGCATTTACCCTTCAGGGGATAATCGTCAACGTTCAGGCCGTTCTCTGGCTGCAAAAAGGGAGCGAAGCGGCAGAAATGCTCACCACCTGCGCGAAGCTGTGGGTGATGGTGTATGCCCTGCTCTCCTTCTTCTCGCTGCTGGACGTCATATTCAATCTGTCGCAGAAAATGGCGACCGCCTCACAGCTGCCGCTGAAAGGGATCTTCCAGGGCATCAAGCTGGTGAGCGCGATTCTGGTGGGGATCTTAATTATCTCTCTGCTGATCGGTCAGTCACCGGCCATTTTGATTAGCGGCCTGGGTGCTATGGCCGCCGTTCTGATGCTGGTCTTTAAAGACCCGATACTGGGACTGGTCGCCGGGATCCAGCTTTCCGCCAACGACATGCTCAAGCTTGGCGACTGGCTGGAGATGCCGAAATACGGTGCCAACGGCACGGTTACGGACATCGGCCTGACCACCGTTAAAGTGCGCAACTTCGATAACACCATCACCACGATCCCAACGTGGGCGCTGGTCTCTGACGCCTTTATCAACTGGAGCGGCATGTCAGCCTCCGGCGGCCGACGCATTAAGCGCAGCCTGAATATCGATACCACCAGCATTCACTTCCTGGACGAGCAGGAGCAGCAGAAGCTGATTCAGGCGAAACTGCTCAAGCCCTATCTGGCCGCGCGACATGAGGAAATTAGCCTGTGGAATCAGAAAAATGGCGAAGGTGAATCGGTATTAGACCTGCGCAAAATGACCAATATTGGTACCTTCCGCGCCTACCTGAATGAATATCTGCGTAACCACCCGCGCATTCGCAAAGATATGACGTTAATGGTGCGTCAGCTGGCACCGGATGCCAACGGCCTGCCGATTGAAATATACGCTTTCACCAATACGGTGATCTGGGCAGAATATGAGGAGATTCAGGCTGACATCTTCGATCATATTTTTGCGGTGGTGGAGGAGTTTGGTCTGCGTATTCATCAGTCACCTACCGGGAACGATATTCGCTCCCTGGCAGGGGTTATAGCCCAATAATCAGGTACTGGCGCGGGAAATAAAGCGCCAGTCCATCATCACTCTTTCCGTGGGCGCCTCGGGGTTGTCGATTTTATTTAAGAGCAGGTCGACCGCCTTGCGCCCGATATCCCGCGACGGCTGTTCGATGGTGGTCAGCGAAATCATGTCCGCCAGCTCGGTACCGTCAAATCCCACAACAGCAATATCCTCCGGCACCCGCAGCCCGGCCTGCTGAATGGCGCGCAGCGCGCCCGCCGCCAGCGTATCGGAGACGGCAAACACCGCATCCGGTGGATTATCCTGCAACAGATTTTGCATCGCCACCATCCCGGCGCGGAAGCTGAGATCGCTGGCGTATTCAACCGCCTGATACTCCAGATCTTTCAGGTGGATCACGCTCTTATAGCCGCGCTCGCGCAGACGGGCATATTTATAGCTCAGGTCGTGGTTGATCATCGCGATGCGTTTGCGTCCACCGTCGGCAAGCTGGCTGACGGCATGCTGCGACGCATCAACGTCGTTAATCCCCACGCAGGAAACCGCGCCGGCATCGGCATATTCGGCACACTGCACCCACGGTGCGGAGCCAATCAGCGCGGCCAGTTCCGGCAGCTTTGAGAAAGCGTCCATGGTGATAATGCCGTCGACGATTTTGCCCGACAGCAGGCTCAAGCCCGAACGGGAACGTTCGATGTCCGACCCGGAGTTACACAGCAGGATCCGATAGCCGTTTTTCTCCGCCTCTTCTTCGATGCCCTTCACCACTTCGGCGCAGAACGGGTTGGCAATGTTTGAGACCATCACCAGGATCATATAGCTCCGGGCAGTACGTAACTGACGGGCCAGTAAATTAGGCTGGTAGTTGCTCTCTTTGATGGCCTGCAGGACGCGCTCGCGGTTTTTTGCCTTCACGGTGTCGCTGTTATTGAGCACGCGGGAGACCGTTGCCACGGAGACCCCGGCCAGCTGAGCGATTTTCTGAATTGACATAGCGACGACACATCCTGCGGTTAGCGTTTTGTGCAGGCTACCATAAATTTGTTGCCCGGCGAACCGGGCAACACGTCATTGCGCCACGCGTACCCAACGCTGCTGCTGATGGCTTTTCACTATGGCATCAATGATATACATCACGTTTGCGCCATCGTGGAAGGTCGCAAACTGCGGCGCCTCCGGCATCGCTCCCGCCCGCACGGCGCGGTAGAACTGCATCATCATATTTTTAAAGGCGTCAGGCCAGCCTTCGATGTGCCCGCCGGGGAAGTGTGCGCTGCTGGCCACGTCAGGGTTCATCAGGCCCGGATCATCGGTGAGCGTCTGATTTGCCAGCGCGCGATGGCCGATCCACAGCTGTTGCGGCACCTCCTGATCCCACGCCACTGACTGCTCGCTGCCGTTAATCTCAAACGTCAGGCGGTTTTTACGCCCGGCGCTCACCTGCGAGACGCTAAAGCAACCTTTGCTGCCATCGTCAAAGCGGAACAGCACTGAGCCGAAGTCTTCGGTACTGACCGGTGTGTTGGTATACGCCGCCGCCTCATCGTGGGAGAAGGTCTGATGACCGCCCATGCTGGCCTTACGCGTCGGCCAGACGATGGAGAGATCGGCCATGACCTCGGTAATGCGCCTGCCGGTCACAAATTGCACCGTATCGCACCAGTGGGAGCCGATATCCGCCACCGCGCGCGAAGCCCCGCCAAGCGCGGCATCCACCCGCCAGTTGTAGTCGGTTTCCAGCAGCATCCAGTCCTGTAAATAACTGCCGTGTGAGGCGAATAGCCGCCCGAGGCTGCCCGCGCGCATCATGCTCGCCGCCTGGCGCACCATCGCAAACTGGCGATAGACAAAGCTCACGCCGTGCACCACGCCAGCCTGCTCCGCCCGCGCCACCAGGTCACGCGCCTCGTCCGACGTCATGCAGAGCGGTTTTTCAGAAAAGACATGTTTTCCCGCGCGCAGGATCTGACGGTTAATCTCCGCGTGCAGATGATTGGGCGTGCAGTTGTGCACCACGTGCAGGTCAGGAAGTGCGAGCAGTTCCGCCACGCTGGCGCAGGCGTGGGGCACGTTAAGCTGGCGTGCTTTTTCCTGCGCGCTGGCAAGCGTGCCGTCGCAGAGCGCCACCACCTGCACAAACCCGAGACGCCGCAGCGCCTCGATATGCGCCGGGCCGATAAACCCGCTGCCGACAATCCCGACATTAATCATGGCTGCCCCCTGCCGCGAAGTCATCAAACGCACGCCCGGATACGGGGATGATGTGGCGGCGGATAAACTCGCTTCCCTCACTTGCGCCGGTATCACCGTCTTTCAGGCAGCACTCCCACTCCAGCACCGCCCAGCCGTCATAATCGTACTGGGTCAGCTTGCTGAAAATGCCTTTGAAGTCGATCTGTCCGTCGCCGAGCGAACGGAAGCGCCCGGCGCGGTTGATCCACGGCTGGTAACCACCGTACACGCCGCTGCGCCCATTAGGACGGAACTCGGCATCTTTGACGTGGAAGGCTTTGATGCGCGCGTGGTAAATGTCGATGAAGGTCAGGTAATCCATCTGCTGTAACAGCATGTGGCTCGGGTCGTAAAGGATATTGCAGCGCGGGTGATTATCCAGAAGCGCCAGAAAACGCTCAAAGCTCACGCCGTCGTGCAAGTCTTCGCCCGGATGCAACTCAAAACAGACGTCCACGCCCTGTTCGTCAAAGGTATCCAGAATCGGTCGCCAGCGGTTTGCCAGCTCCTCGAATGCCGCCTGAAAACGCTGCTCGTTATGCGGCGGCCATGGATAGAAAAACGGCCACGCCAGCGAGCCAGAGAAGGTGGCGTGCGCTTTCAGGCCGAGTCTGGCTGAGGCGACTGCCGCCTGCTTTAGCTTTTCCGTTGCCCATGCCCGACGAGCCGTATCATTACCGCGCACGGCGGCGGGGGCGAAGTGGTCAAACGCGTCGCTGTAGACCTCGTTTACCGCCACAAGCTGCCCCTCCAGATGGGTCGACAGCTCGCTGATGACCAGCCCGTGCGCGCCCAGCTTGCCGGTAATGTCATCGCAGTAGGCCTGGCTCTCTGCCGCTTTTTCGACATCAAAAATGTGCGGATGATTGCAGGGGATCTGCACCGCTTTGTAACCCTTCGCCGCCGCCCAGCCTGCCAGTCCGTCGAGCGTGTTGAACGGCGCTTTCTCGCCAATAAATTGCGACAGAAAAATGCCCGGTCCTTTCATCGTCCTCATAACCCCTCCTGAACATTACGCCTTGTCATCGTCATACCTGAACGTGAGAAGGAAAATCAGCGCGATCGCCGCGGCAGCCACCGCCGGGATCCACCAGAATGTCACCCATGCCTGCGGCACGGTCTGCCCGGCCACCAGACGGTTATAAAGCGCGCCGGAAATCTGAGAGCCCAGCAGCATGCCGATGCCGTAGGTGAACATGACAATCATGCTTTGCGCCTGTCCTTTCACCTTTTCACCCGCCACGCGGTCGGTGTAGATAAAGCCGACGACGAAGAAGAAATCGTAGCAGACGCCGTGCAGCAGGATCCCCAGGTACAACAGGATGCGTCCTTCCTCGCTGACGCCCAGCGCAAACATGGCATAACGCACGAACCACGCCAGCATGCCGATCAGCAGCATGACTTTCACCCCCAGACGGCGGAACAGCAGCGGAATGACCAGCATGAAGAAGATCTCTGACATCTGCCCGAAGGACATGGCGGTGCTGACGTCTGCAATACCGGCATCCGCCAGATACGAGGCGGTATAGGCGTAATAGGTGCCAAGCGGGACGGAGATCAGCATCGCGCAGACGGAGAAGACAAAGAAATGGCGGGTTTTGAGTAGCGCAAAGGCATCGGCACAAAAGAGATCGCGCACCTGCACCGGTAGCCCTTTCGCTGGCGCTGGCGTGTGCGGCAGCGTCAGGCTGTAGAGTGCGAGCAGCAGGGAGCTGGCTGCCGCCACCTGGAAGATGGTGACGCTGGACGCCACGCCGGTCACGCCGATGAAAATTCCCGCCACGATCCAGCCGATGGTGCCGAACACGCGCACCACCGGGAAAGTTTTATCCACGTTCGCCAGGCTGTGAAATGCGATGTTGTTGGTCAGCGCCAGCGTTGGCATATAGCAGAGCGTGTAACCAAACAGCAGGCCAATCAGCAGCGCGCCGTTTTCGGCAATCAGCGCCCCCGGCACGAACCAGAGGATTGCCGCGCCCGCCAGGTGCATCACCGCCATCACCTTCTGCGAGGCAAAGAAACGATCCACCAGCATGCCGAGCACAAACGGCGAGAGAATGGAGGCGATGGGCCCGGCGGAGAACGCATCGCCAATTAACAGAGACATGTTGTGCCGGGTCATCACCAGGCCAAGCGTGACTGACCAGCTACCCCAGATGAAAAACTGCAGAAACATCATCAACGACAGACGCGGCACCAGCAGCCGGTGCTGTGTTATCGCCTTTTCACTACTTTCAGTTGACACCATGATAAGCCTCACCCGGAAAAAGTAATCGATTACAAATGACAGCAAATAAAAAGTAATCGATTACAAAATAAAGATCCTGTGGATCGAAACAGAATTGGGAGGGGGGTCACGATAAAGGTCGATGTATGACAAAACGAGGCGTTCTGATTGTCACTATAGCCTAAAGGCTATAAAATAATATAGCGAGGAAGCTAAAGGAGAAACGATGTGGAATGTCGAGACAACGGACATATTTGATCAATGGTACTTCGAACAAACAACAGCATTAAAAGAAGATGTGCTAGCGATGATGCATATTCTTGCTGAGTTTGGCCCAACGCTTGGGCGGCCATACGTAGATACCGTGAAGGCTTCAGCCTATGCGAACATGAAGGAATTACGGATTCAACATGCGGGAAATCCCATCAGAGCTTTTTTTGCTTTTGATCCTGACCGTAAGGCAATTGTGCTCTGTGCTGGAGACAAAACCGGTTGCAATCAAAAACGGTTTTATAACGAAATGATTACGCTGGCTGACGTTGAGTACAGCAGACATCTGGCGGATAAGGAGGCCATATGGCAACGCTAAAAGAACTCATGGCACAACAGAGTGCGGAAAGTCAGGAGCGTATTGCGGCTAAAGTTGATGTAATACGCAGAATTGTTGCCCTGAACCAACTGCGGGAAGAGCTCAATATTTCGCAGACAGAACTGGCCGCGGCAATGGGGGTAAAACAACCAACTGTGGCAAAAATCGAACAGCCGGGAAACGATCCCCGGCTTTCAACACTCAAACGCTATGTCAGTGCGCTCGGCGGTGAAATGAGCATTGATGTGACGTTACCGAATGGGAAACGAATAGCGTTTCAGATTTGATATTGCACATTCAAAGCCGGGTGGCGGCTTCGCCTGACCCGGCCTACAAAATAATAATGGCCCCGGACATGTAGGCCCGGTAAGCGAAGCGCCACCGGGCGAAAAACGTGCTACTTTTTACGGGATAATTTAAACGCAATAAACAGGAACACCACCCACACTGGCAGCAGCATCGCTGAGAGACGCATCTCATCCATCGTGCACATCAGCACCAGAATTAGCCCCAGGAACGCGATACAGATATAGTTCCCTGCCGGGTAGAGCAGCGCTTTAAACTGCGTCTCGCGTCCCTTGCGTCGCATCGCCGCACGGAAGCGCAGGTGCGCCAGGCAGATCATGATCCAGTTCAGCAGCAGCGTGGCGACAACCAGCGCCATCAGCAGGCCAAATGCCGCTTTCGGCAGCAGGTAGTTGATCAGCACCACTAATGACGTAATCGCGCCGGAAAGGAACAAGGAATTAATCGGCACACCGCGACGGCTGACGCGGGTGAGGAACTTCGGCGCATTCCCCTGTACGGAAAGGCCAAACAGCATACGGCTGTTGGAGTAAACGCCACTGTTATAGACCGAAAGCGACGCCACCAGAATGACGAAGTTCAGCGCCGACGCTACCACATTGCTGTTCAGATCGTGGAAAATCATCACGAACGGACTGCTGTCAGATTTCACTTCCACCCATGGATAGAGCGCCAGCAGAACCACCAGCGAGCCGATGTAAAACAGCAGAATACGGTACACCACCTGGTTGACCGCTTTTGGGATACTTTTATGCGGGTCGCGCGCTTCGGCAGCGGTAATACCAATCAGCTCCAGCCCGCCGAAGGAGAACATGATCACCGCCAGAGAGAGAACCAGTCCTTTCCAGCCGGTTGCCAGAAAGCCGCCGTGCTGCCAGAGGTTATCAATGGTTGCCCGCTCGCCGCCGTGACCGGAGAACAGCAGCCACAGGCCAAAGCCGATCATCCCGATAATCGCCAGTACCTTGATCAGCGCAAACCAGAACTCGGTTTCGCCATACAGGCGCACATTGACGAGGTTAACGGCATTAATGATGATGAAAAAGGCCGCCGCCCAGATCCACGTCGGGACATCCGGGAGCCAGTACTGCATGTAGATGCCTGCGGCGGTCAGTTCGGCCATCCCCACCAGCACGAACATCACCCAGTAGTTCCAGCCGGAGAGGAAGCCTGCAAACGGGCCCCAGTATTTGTAAGCAAAGTGTGCGAAGGAGCCTGACACCGGCTCTTCAACGACCATTTCGCCGAGCTGGCGCATGATCAGGAAGGCGATAATCCCGGCGATGCCGTATCCCAGCAGTACCGCAGGACCAGCCATTTGAATGGCGGGGCCGATGCCGAGAAACAACCCGGTACCAATCGCGCCGCCGAGGGCAATTAACTGAATATGTCGATTTTGCAAACCACGTTGCAGCGTCGGATTCTGATCCGACGAGGCTTCAGCGCTACCATGGCCTGAAGCGGATGACGCGTCTTTCACGCCCTACCCCTGTCTCTTTTTTAGAAGGGGCACGTTTTAACACTTCATGCTGGTGGTAGCAAGTTTAACGCCGGGCCAGCGCATGCGCCCGGCGGATTAACGTCACGACCCGATGATCCCGCCGTCCGCTTTGACGATCACCACCGTTGACGAACGCGGGCGTCCGTTCGGGCTGGCGTCCGGCCAGTTAGAGACGGCACGCGGATTGGCCGGGTCGGTAATATCATCCCCGCCCTCTCCCGGATGCTGAATATTGATAAACAGCGTCCGGTTGTCCGGCGTAAACGCAATACCGGTGATTTCACACCCACGCGGGCCCGTCAGGAAACGACGAAACTCATTGCTGCCCGGAATGGTGGCCACCATCTGGTTATTGCCCATCCCCTCATACGCTTTTTTGTTGATCGTGCTGGAAGAGACGTCGGTCTGAATCCACAGAACGCCCTGATGATCGAACGACAGACCATCCGGGCTGCCGAATGCCGCGCCCTGCATAGAGCCTTTGGCCTTCGGATCGTCGCTGTCTGTGCGCCCGCCCATGACCAGAATATCCCATGTAAAGCGTGCGGCGGCAGGATCGGCCCCCTCTTCGTGCCAGTGCATAATATGACCAAACACGTTATTAGCACGCGGGTTGGCGGCATCGACCGGGGCTTTCCCCTCTTTACCGCGATCGCTGTTGTTGGTGAGCGTACAGTAGACGCTGCCGCTGGCGTGCGGATCGACGGCTATCCACTCCGGGCGATCCATTTTCGTCGCCCCCACCACGTCAGCCGCCAGGCGGGTTTTAATCAGCAGATCGCCCTGGTTTTCAAAACCGTGGCTTTTATCCAGGCCATTCTGCCCGAAGATCAGCGGCAGCCAGTCGCCGCTTCCCTCTTCATTGAACCTGGCAACATACAGCGTACCCGAGGTCAGCAGCTGCATATTGGCCTCACGGTTCGCAGGATCGTATTTTTTGTCAGAGACGAATTTATAAATGTACTCAAACTTCTGATCGTCCCCCATATAGACCACCACGCGATTATCGGCGGCGAGCGTAACGGCGGCCCCCTCGTGCTTGAAGCGGCCAAGTGCGGTGTGCTTGCGCGGTGTGGAGGTCGGGTCGTAGGGGTCAATCTCTACCACCCAGCCGAACCGGTTAGGCTCGTTAGGCGTTTTATCGACGCTAAACCGCTCATCCACCTCGTTCCAGCGGTAAGATTCGTCGCTGTCGCTGATGCCGTAGCGTTTTTCGAGCGGATTGAGATCGGCTTTTTTGACAAAAATATCCGACCAGTTCTCCTCGCAGGTGAGGTAGGTGCCCCACGGCGTGTGGCCGTTGGCGCAGTTTTGCATGGTGCCCAGCACGCGCTCCCCCTGCGGGTCGGCGGCGGTTTTCATCAGGGGCTGATGCCGCGCCGGGCCGGTAAGCTGCATCGGCGTATTGACGGTGATACGGCGGGCATAAGAAGACGGGCGAACCACCTCCCAGTCGCTGCCCGCTTTTTTCACTTCCACCACCGACACGCCCATCGCGTTCTGCCCCTTGCGGGCTTTGTCGAGGTTCCAGTTCGCCATACCGTCCGTAAACAGCATCCCGTTATCGATGTATTCATGGTTCAGCGCCAGCAGACCATGTTCCGGGTTTTGCTCCCCCTGCGGCAGGCTAAACCACGCCATACCGTCGTGGTGCATCCCCGCCTGCACGGCCTGTTCGTCGGTCGTGTTGCTGGCATCCGGCTTAAATGCCGGCATGTGGTCTTTGATGCCCGTCGGGTCACCCCAGCGATAAAACGGGCGGGCAATATAACCTTCCGGCACCCTCACCGTATCGTCCGTGGAAACGGGAATACTGGTAAACCCAAGCGACACCGCTTTTGCCAGCGCGGACGGCTTCGATACCGCGGCAATGGCGCTCTCAGGTTTGATCAAAAAGGGAAAGGAAACGGCAGCACCCGCTACGGCGCCCATCTGGAGAAAACGACGGCGGGAGAGGAAAACCTCTGCAACCTCGGAGAAAACCGGATTAGCGCTGCGGTTAGTGATGTCGTCGCGATGTTCTTTTTTAAAAACGGATTTGAGGGGTCTGCCCATAGCGGCTTCCTGTCATTGGCCAAGAGGTAAGGAGTTGGCGAACAGTGTAAGAAGCTTTTGTTACAATTTTATAACAGGATAACGGCGGGATTGGGGCGTCCCTGCCCCGGATAACGAGGTGGAACGCTTAGAACTCGTAGCCCACCGAGACCTTAAAGGTTCGCGGTTCGCCCTGAGTGATGTAGGTACCGGAATCGTCCACGCTGGCCCAGTAGTTTTCATTGGTCACGTTGTCGATGCCTGCGCGCACGGTCATCTGGTTTGCATTGTGGTTTAGCGCGAAGCGGTAGCGCATGCCCAGATCCAGCGTGGTATAGCTGTCCAGCTTTTTGCTGTTTGCGAGATCGGCATACTGCGTGCCCGAGTGGTTCACGCGTGCGGTGGCGGTCAGGCCGTCAACTGGCTTGATGTCGTACTCTGCCCCCAGCACGGCATAGAAGTTCGGCACGCCAATCGCATCGTTGCCTTGATTCACGCCGTTTTTGGTTTTGGTCAGCTCGGCCTGCAGCCAGGTGGCGCTGGCGTTCAGGCGCATCCCGAGCATGGGCTCGCCAAAAACGTTGAGCTCTACGCCACGGTTACGCTGTTCAGCGTCCAGGCCGTAGTGATTGTCATCGTCGAGGATCGCCGATGGCATTTTGATCTCAAACAGCGCCAGAGAGCCGCCCACGCGTCCAAAGTCTGCCTTCAAGCCGACTTCATTCTGTTTAGAGTGAACAATACCGGTGCTTTGACCGTAGTTGGTGGCGGTGTCCGGCGCGGTTTTTCCCGGCTGCAGCGCTTCGGTGTGGTTGGCGTAAAGGGAAATCTGCTCCCACGGCTTATAAACCACGCCGTAGGTTGGCATCCAGCGGCTACCGTCGAAGCCGTCCGCGTCGTTTTCCGCACCGGTAATTTTGTTATACCCGCGGATGACCACTTTCTGATGACGCGCCCCCGCGGTGAACAGCAGCTTGTCGTCCAGAACGCCCAGCGTATCGCTCAGCAGCCAGCCCTGAGTACGGGTGCGCCCGCTGGTCAGCGGATCGCTGTATTTGCCACCTGATCCATTGAAGTTGGAGCTGTCCGGCATATCAACGCCGGTGTTGTGGTAGATGTTGGTGGTCGGGTTATCCTTCGTCGCCGACATTTTCCACGCGATTTTTTCGTTTTTGGTCGTCGCCGAGTAGCCGACGTTCACCTTGTGCGACACAAAGCCGGTATTGAAATTCCCGCGAATGCCCGCCATGCCGCTAACGGAATCGCTGATGCGGTTAGTATCCAGACGGCTGACCGTGGCTTTGCCGCTTTTGTCCAGCAGCTTCGGCGCGCTGTAGATCCCTTCTTCGTGCGCGTGCTGCGCGCCCAGGCCGGTATAGGCGGTCCAGTTATCGGTGATGTCGTATTCGCTGCGCCACATCCCAAATTCGTTTTCGATGTTGCTGTAGGCCCACTTCTGGGAGAAGTTACGATCGTTTTTCGGCGGTTCAGGCACGAAATCCACCGCCGAGATGTTGACGCTGGTCGGGCTGCCGTGGAAGGTTTTCTTCTGATAGCCCAGGTCCAGCGAGGTGCGGAAACGGTCGCCATTGTAATCGAGACCGGTGGAGAGCAGCGTGGTGCGGCGACGGTCGTTCGGTACGCCGGTTTCCCCTTCACGGTGGACCAGGTTCACGCGCGCGCCGAACTGGTCGCTGTCACCAAAGCGACGGCCTGCATCCAGCGTGGTGCCAAACTGCGAATCTGAGGTGTAATCCACGCCCACTTTTGCCTGCGGGGTATCGCCCGCATGTTTCGGCTCAAGATTGATCATCCCGCCCACGCCAGAGCTTGCCGCGCCGTTCATCAGCGCGTTGGCGCCTTTGAAGATCTCAATGCGGTCAACCATCTGCGCATCCACCACCTGACGCGGCAGTACGCCGGACAGCCCGCCAAACGTCATGTCGTCGCCGTCAAACTTCAGGCCGCGAATGCGGTAGGTCTCAGCGCTGTTACCGTACCCCTGAACGTACTGCACGCCCGCATCGTTGGCGACCACGTCAGCGATGGTTTTCGCCTGCTGATCTTCCACCAGCTTCGAGGTGTAGCTGATGATGTTAAACGGCACGTCCATGGCGTTCTGCTGGCCCAGCATCCCCATGCGCCCGCCGTTCGCCACTTGCCCGTCAAGAAAGGCCGGGACCAGCTGGTCGCCGCCGGGTTTAAAGTCACTGGCAGGTGCAGCCTGCACAACAAGCGTATCTTCTTTTTTATCATCCGCCGCCTGGACGGAATGTGTCACCGCCCCAATGGCGAGCGCCAGCAGCGTTTTGTGTATTTTGGTGTTGTCCATCGTTAACTCATTTGAAAGTGCGCGAAAAAATGACCCGTTGTCGGGCCTTAGAATGTATTAACTTCAATGCAAATGAGAACTATACGCATTATCTATGCATTGGCAAGCGTCACGCGTTCATGAAGGGAGGTAATGAGGACGATGGGGAACAACCACCCCGTTTTGGGGTGGTTACGATTATAAAACGCGCGCAGTGCCCGTCACATCAATGCGTACCGCCGCGCCCGGGTGCCAGCCCGGCTGACTGACGGTCCTGAGGATAACGGGCTGTTCATGCCCCGCTAATCCCAGCGTCAGCGTAGACAGCTGACCGGTGAAGTCGACATCAAGAATGGAGACCGGGCTTTCATGAGGCGCACATGCCGTCACGCGCAATTGTTCAGGACGCATCATTACCCGGCCCTCTCCTGTTGCATGCGGATTGTCCGTCGGCACCTCGCCCAGTGCACACACGGCGTAACCGCCAGCGAGCCGAGCAGGCAGGATCACGGCACCGCCAAGAAACAGCGCCGTCTCTTCGTCAACGGGACGGGTATAGACGTCATAAGGCGTACCCACCTGCGTGAAGCGGCCAGAGCGCATCACGGCAACCTGCGTGGCAAAAGACAACGCTTCGTTCTGATCGTGGGTGACCAGAATTGAGGCCACGCCCGCTTCCGCCAGCAGATCGGCCGTTGCTTTACGCGTCATGGCGCGCAAGCCGGTATCCAGCGCCGAGAACGGTTCATCCAGCAGCATCAGCGAAGGACGCTGGGCCAGCGCACGGGCAAGCGCCACGCGCTGCTGCTGTCCGCCGGAAATCTCATGGGGCCAGTGCGTCGCGAGCTGCCTGTCGAGAGAGACCATCTCCATCAGCACCTCAACGCGCTGGCGCTTCTCATGGCGGGTACCGTCCAGCCCCCAGGCAATGTTATCTGCCACGTTGAGATGGGGGAACAGCGCGCCCTCCTGGGGCACATAACCGATCCCGCGCAGGTGAGCAGGAACAACATGATTTTCATCAAACAGCGTTTTTCCCTGCATGACGATGCGGCCGGTATCCGGCGTCTCAAACCCGGCGAGAATACGCAGCAGCGTGGTTTTTCCCGACCCGGAGGGGCCGACAATCGCCGTGCGGCTCCCCGGCGCAACGCTCAGGTTTAAGCTGTCGAGCACCTGCACGTCCGAAAACGATTTTGAAATGGCGGTTAATTCAAGCATGTCATAGCCCTGCAATTTTTTTCGACTGCATATAGAGAATGGCGGTCAGCGGGAGTGAGATCAGGATCATCAGCATTGCGTAGGGCGCGGCGGCCACATAATCAATTTCACTGGTCAGCGCCCAGAATCCGGTGGAGAGCGTGCGGGTTCCCAACGGCGAGAGCAGCAGCGTGGCGGTCAATTCGTTGCTGACGCCAAGGAATACCAGCGCGGCGCCTGCCGCAGCGCCCGGTGCGGCCAGCCGCAGGGTAACGCTCCAGAGCGCTTTCGCAGGCGTGCTGCCCAGGCTGCGCGCCACGTTTTCCAGCTCCACCGGCGACTGGGCAATCCCTGCCCGCAGGTTAATGAGCGCGCGGGGCATAAACATCAGCAGATAGGCCAGGAACAGGGTGATTTCCGTCTGATAAATGGGGCGAGCGTAATGAATAGTGACCGTGACCAGCGCCAGCGCGGTGACAATGCCCGGCAGCGAACTGGTGATATAGATGCACCCTTCCAGCATCCGGAAAATACGGTGCGGATAGCGGATCCCAAGCCACGCGATGGGGATGACGCACGCCGTCGTCAGGAGCGCTCCGCCCACGCCGAGCATCAGCGTCTGGCGCAGGGAGTGCCAGAGATCGGCGTTCATCCAGTTTTGCACGCCGCCGAGCCAAATCCAGCGGCACAGGACAAGTAACGGCACGCCCAGCGCCAGAATGACCAGCGCGAGGAAAAACAGCTGTCCCAGCGCAGCCGCCGCAGGCTTCAGCGGCCAGCGTTTCTGTTCACGTGCCGCGCCAGCGCCAATGCGTGCATAGCGCGCTTTCCCGCGCGTCACGCCTTCCAGCACTAAGATCGCCAGGCAGCATAAGGCCAATACGCCCGCCAGCATGTTCGCTGCCGGGCCGCTGAAGGTGGACTGAAACTGGTCATAGATGGCCGTTGTGAAGGTATCAAAACGGATCATCACGTACAGACCGTATTCCGCCAGCAGGTGCAGCGCCACCAGCAGCGCGCCGCCGCAGATAGCCAGTTTTAGCTGCGGCAGCACCACGCGGAAAAAGACCCGCCACGGTGGGGTGCCGAGCGAGGCGGCCACATCTTCCAGCGTCGGGTCAAGACGACGCAGCACCGCCGCAACCGGCATATAAATAAACGGATAGTAAGCTAAAACGGAGAGGAACACGCCCGCGGAAAGGCCATGCATCGAGGGAACCACGCTCACCCAGGCATAGCTTTGCACAAACGCGGGGATCGCCAGTGGGGCGACCGCCAGCGCGGACCAGATCCCTCGCCCGGCAAGCTGCGTGCGCTCCGTGAGCCAGGCGATCGCCACGCCTGTCACGATACACAGCGGTACCGCCAGCGCCGTCAGCCACAGCGTGTTGCTGAGCAGTTCAGCAACACGTGGGCGAAATACCAGCGCCCTAATCGTTTCCCAGCCCGTCTCAACGCCTATGGCAATGATAAAACCCAGGGGCAGAAGTGCCAGTAAAGAAAAAAGGACAGCTAACGCTACCATCGGCAGTGCGGGACGCCTGCGGCCAGGCTCCCGCACGCTGTTTTTGCCGAGGTCGAGACTCAGACCAGACATAAGACCTTCACTTCACTCTCAGGATCACAGCAGACCGGCTTGCGTCATCAGCTCGATAACTTTTTTACTGTTGAGCGTTGAAGGTTCAACTTTCGGTGCATCCAGATCGTTCAGCGGGACCAGTTTCGGGTTAGAGGCCGCGTTCACGCCCACCGCATATTCAAAGGCATTGTTGGTGCGCAGGCTTTCCTGGCCCTCTTTACCGGTAATGTATTTGATGAATGCCTGGGCCTGCGCTTTGTGTTTGCTGGACGCCAGCACGCCACCACCGGAAAGGCTGACGAACGCGCCCGGATCCTGGTGTTTGAAGTAGTAGAGTTTGGTGTTTTTGCTGTTCTCACCCGTTTTGGACTGATCGACAAAACGGTAGTAGTGATAAATCACCCCGCCATCAATCTGGCCGGCGTTGACGGCTTTCATCACGGTGCTGTTGCCTTTATAGGCAACGAAATTCGCTTTCATCGCCTTCAGCCATTCCAGCGTGGCTTTTTCGCCTTTAAGCGCCAGCATTGCGCTCACGATGGCCTGGAAATCCGCGCCTGACGGTGATGCCGCCCAGCGGCCTTTCCACTCGGGTTTGGCCAGATCCATCAGCGACTTAGGCAGCTGCTGTTCGCTCAGTTTTGCCGGGTTATAGACGAATACGGTGCTGCGGGCGGCAATGCCGATCCAGCGGCCATGCGCCGGGCGGTACTCTGCCGGTACCTGCTTCAGGGTGTCTGCATCCAGCGGGGCAAACAGGTTGGCGTTATCCACCAGTACCATGGACGGCGAGTTTTCCGTCAGAAATACGTCTGCAGGTGATGCGCTGCCTTCCTGAACCAGCTGGTTACCCAGCTCGCTGTCATCGCCGTTACGCAGCGTGACCTTAATGCCGGTCTCTTTGGTAAAACCGTCAACCCACGACTTCACCAGGTTTTCATGCTGCGCGTTGTATACCACAATGCCTTCGCTGTTATCAGCGGCAACGGATTGTGTGGAAAGGAAAAGCGATGATGACAACAAGGCAAGCGAGAAGCAGGACAGCAGGCGAGAATTCATGAACATATCCTTAATAGAGCAACGTGAATAATGACGCATAGCGTTGTGGGACAGGATTAAAGCATACAAAAACGCTAATGATAATTAGTATCAATCCAGTTTAAGCGTAAAAGTGTAAAATTTCTTTTTTGCGGGGAGTGAAGTGATAAAAATCCAGATTTAAAAAACGGATTAATTAAAGATTAAGAAAACATTAAGACCAGCCCGAATGGATTTTAATTAGGCTTCTATTTATTAAGCGGTTATTTATCTGAAAAGGGAAAATAATAGAGCTCGTTGCAGATCTAAGGGGAATAGTGAGAAGAGGAAGAGGCGTTAACAGCTGAAACTAAATGGCACGCCCTGTAGGATTCGAACCTACGACCTACGGCTTAGAAGGCCGTTGCTCTATCCAACTGAGCTAAGGGCGCACTGAGAAGAGTGAACTTCGCGGCGGTGAAACGCGAAGAATTATACGGTCAATGGCAGGTGAGTCAATGCCTTTTCCGCTTTCAGAGGCAATTACCGCTAGCCGATTGTAAATACGGCTATTTTCTCAACATTTCTCGCTGTTTCACCTTAAAATTTAGCGCTGCGAAAAGGCTTAGTTGCATTTAAGTAACGCCTGCTGTTTTCCTGAACGTCAGCTCGTCACACTAGAGCGAGGTATCCCGGCCGCCTGGAGGCTGACAGACAACAGGACAATGGAGTGACAGCGCAAAACCCGTTCGATACGCTCCCCCGATTACAGTCTATTTCTCAGGACATCGTCGGCATCAAACTGGAGCCTATCGTCGCCCTCAACGCCCGGCGCCGGGTCGGCGTGGAGGTCCTGAGCGTCTTGTCCGACACCGGGCATAGCGAGGACTTCTTCCGCCATCAGTCGGCAGACGCGTCTTTGACGCTGCTTGAAGCGCAGCTGGCCGCATTAAAAAATACCCCGCACGGCAATAATCTTTTTATTAATCTGCCGATAACCGTGTTGACAGCATCTGCGCCTTTTGTGCGGCTCATCAATATGAAAACCGCGCCGCTGAATATTGAGATTGTCGACCTCCCTCTCTTTCTGACGCTTTCCGCCGCACAGAAGCAGAGCGTCGTTAACAACCTGCGGCAACTTCAGGAACGGGGACACACTATCTGGCTGGATGATATCGACGAAACTATCATTCAGCCGTTTTTATTTTGTCGATTACCGTTGAACGGCATCAAAATCGATAAGAACGCATTCTGGCGTTTACGCGCCACACCTGCACTGAGGAAACTGGTTTCACTTTGCTTTCAGCTGGCCGGAAGCGTACTCATCGAAGGTATTGAGACTGAACGCGATCGTATCTGGGCACTGCAGGCGGGTGCCGATCTCGGCCAGGGATATTACTGGCCGTCCTGGACATGGCCGGAGGATTAACACGCCATTTCCAGGAGGGAGGCCATGCGAATGACAGTGCGCCGTTACCGGCGGCGGCGTACAGGAAGTGATGCACTGGGATTTACGCACTCACCTTTTGCCCCCCCCTTTTTCGACCGACTCGAGTTTTTGAGCCAGTCCATCAACCAGCCCCGAAAAACCGATGCCCCGTTTATCATCCTGGTAACGGAGGACAATTTTTTGCGCTCCGGTTTTCTCAATGGGCAGTTTCCGCTAAGCAGCTGTTGCGACTTCACGTCGCTGGACGATGCGCTGGGTGCGCAGAGCCAATGGCCCTCGGCCCGTCTGGTAGTGGATATTGAAAGCCGTTCCACGGGGCTGATTGATCAACTGGATCAGTTAAGAAGACATAGCCTGTATCCCCCCTTCCTGACGCCGTGGCTGCTGATCCGGGCTGATAATTATGACGCGCGTCTCTTCTGCAAAGCGGCAGGTCCTTTTCATGTGCTCGAACGTCAGATGAACGCAGCAGGGCTTCAGCACAGCCTGATGGAACCCCGCCCCCTTCAGGGCTCCGATAGAGACTGGTTCTCGCGCAACGAATGGCCCATTTTGCAGGAGCTTGCCCGTGGCAAGACGTTACGACAGATTGCCCTTCTGCAGAATCGTCCCTATAGCCGCATTATCTATCGCCTCAGCTGCATCCTGATGAAGCTCGGGCTGAGCCATCGCCAGGAATTGTTACACCTTCTTAATAACCTCTCAGACTGCTCGTTTTAACTTACGTCCTAACCCCTTATTTCCTAAAGCGCTTTAAGAATTTACTTACCAATTATGTTAATTTAATGTTAAACATTAACAATAAAGTCGATTTTATAACTATTCCTAATTTATGGCCTTGAACCATGTGAAATGTCAAAGATTGAATCAACTGCAGCACTTTCCTCCATCCGTTAAGTGAATGCAGAAGGCGTTAACGAGATGATAATGATGTAAAAACAAGCAGCTTCCCTTTACGCACCAGGAGCGGGAAGCGAAGCTGGCAGCACGTTCTCCTGTACGATGATGGAGCGACGTTGATATCGCTTAAGGACTTTCAGATGAAGGTCTGAGGCCCTGAGAGGGCACTTTTTCGCCTCCTCTTCTCAAGATCCTGCCTGAAATCGAGATGCCATTTCATTAACATTTTCGCAACATAAAGAGACATCTGTTATTTTTTGTTATTACATAAAGATGAAAAGATGCGGTAAATGGGATACCAGGATAATTCCGCTAAATTTAAAAAGGAGGCCATTCAGATCCAGAAGATAATACAAACCAATAAGCGGAACGTAATTTACAGGGTTTTCGGAAAAAACTTACCCTGTATAATAAGATGCGTATCAAAATTGAATAAGAAAAACCTTTTTGCCAACACCAGCCAAATGAGACGACCGCGCTGAGGCAGAGTTCTTTTCATTACGTAAACAGGGATGCTTTCGCTCTTTCCAGGGAAATACTACGGTATAGGGATCTGCTCATTATATCCTTCCGGCATTTCGAGAGTTTTACAAAACTCTACATAACGCTTTTAACAATCTGAGGCATTAAAAATGAAACCGGCATCCGTTATCATTATGGACGAACATCCTATCGTCAGAATGTCGATAGAAGTCCTGCTACAGAAAAATAAGAATATCATCGTCAAGCTTAAGTCTGGCGATAGCCATGAAGTTCTTGACTGCATCCGCAATCACCCTATCGATTTGGTGATCCTTGACATTGAACTTACGGGCACAGATGCCTTTGCTTTACTTAAGAGAATCAAAAACTTAAACAAAGACATTAAGGTTCTTTTCTTATCATCTAAATCAGAACTGTTTTACGCCGGACGTGCCATTCGCGCCGGGGCCAACGGCTTTGTCAGTAAACGAAAAGATTTGGGTGAGATCTACAACGCCGTAGAGATGATCCTGATGGGCTATTCTTTTTTCCCGTCGGAGACGCTGAATTTTATAAACCATATGGGGTCGGGAAAGGGAGAGCTGGCAGATATGCCGTTATCGAATCGCGAGGTTACGGTATTACGTTATCTGGCGAATGGGCTGTCCAATAAGGAAATTGCGGAGCAATTGCTATTAAGCAACAAGACCATTAGTGCGCACAAATCCAATATTTATTCCAAGCTGGGGGTGCAAAGCATCGTGGAATTAATTGATTACGCTAAAGCACACGAACTGCTATAACCTGAATTCACTCCCTGCAGTTTATCTGAGCTGCAGGGAGTGCGGTCAGTGCTAATTATAATTAATCATGAAGGTCGCATCAGCATCAGCCTTTCCGGGCTGAGGGTTATCGGCAGTAGCAATATAATTGGCATAAAATGACAGTGTCGCATTCCCCTGCGCATCGACCGTGACCGGCTGGCTGGCCTGCTGGAGATCCAGACGCGATTTATCCGCATCCCTGATCTCGACGGCGACGCGGCTTGCCGTGCTGGCGTCGTTCAGTGCCAGCAACCCGTTGTTGCTCCCGTCAGCTTTACCGGAAAACGTAATGGACGCGGCCCCTGGCGGACAGCCGGTCAGTTTCAGCGTAAAAGGCATGGGCTGCGTGCGGCTCCCGGTAGTGCTGAGCTGCTTCGTGGGCCAGGTGCCCAGCGTGACGGTTTTGTCACTGTCGTTCCCCTCGGCTATGCAGGTAAAATCGACGATATTGCCGTAGAGCTGAATGTTAATTTCGCCCAACGCGGTTTCCGCCTGAGCCTGTGTGCAAAGCGCAAAGAGCGCTACGGTGATAAAACGGATCCCGTTTCGCATATCGGCTCCTTAGTCGTAATCCACACGCAAATACCCGCGCGAGGTAAAGCGCCCTTCCGCGGGCTTATTGCCCGTCACGCTCACTGGCCAGACCCGGATCCCCACCTGCGCCTGCGCGCTGTCGTCCAGACGGAACGGAATTTTGCTCGTCAGGTTGTTAGGCGTTAACGGCGTACCACTCTCGTTGGCAATGATGAACCCCACATCCGGGTTATCCGATACCAGTGCGTTACTGGAGACCTTTTCAGCCTCAACGCGCATCGTCAGCATGGCATTCGCCTCTACGTTGGTGCATTTAATCGCGATGGTTTTACTCTGCGATGAAACCCCTTCCGGCTTGTTACCCGCGCCCGCTTTGCTGAACAAGGAGGCGCCAATGTCCCCGAAATCAAACTCAACCACATTACCGGCATTGATTGCGCAGCTTTGCGGTACCTGAATGGTTCCGCTGTAGCTGATGGTATAGACCGGTGTGGTTAACGGGTCAGAGGCGGTCGTAGTCACGTAAACACGGAACATCGTGGCACGCGGGATCACCACCATGTTGATAAAACGCCGGGTCACCTTAAGACGGAAAACCAGGTTGGAATCCTTAACGCCAAACGGTTTGTTTTTTGAGACGTTCGGATGGCTCCCCATCTGGATATAGTTTTGCGGGGGGTAAAACTCGCCAGCATAGCTGTCCGTGATTTTCATGGCCCCATCCAGATAGTCGTTAAGCTTCAGATACTGGTAGCGATCGCTGGTCCCGGTGATCGGGTAATCGGTGACGTAGCTGCGTCTGGTGGTATTGCCGGTCGTGCCCTTCGGGCAGACGGCATTCACCCCCACCCATTGCGATTTTTCGCTGAGGGTCACAATCTGACCCACCTGGTTATTCGAGCTGTTGAATTTATCCGTCAGGTCGTAGTACACCTCTGTCGGCACGCCATTTTCGTTGACGCACACGGTCGCCAGTGCGTGTGACGCGGGCAGTAAAGCCAGAAGTGATAAAGCAAAAATGTGGATTTTAATCACAGCGGATCCCCTTAAGTGTGATTGCCTGTTGCAGGCTCTTTTCAGGCAAGCTGTAAGGCGCACGGCACTGGGACTGTGCCCCGTTCCCCCACTGGATCAGCAGTTCGCCTTCGAGCGGCAGCCCACTCAGGTAAATTTGCCCGTCATCTCCCACCATGCTGGTCACGCCACTCTGGGTTTCACGCACCACGGCGCCGAACGGCACGGGCTGGTTACCACGTGTGACGGTCAGCAGGGCACGCACGCCAATACGGGTGTCAAAGCTGGCGCGCACCAGTGCGCCTTTGGTCGGCACCACGCTGCTCACGTTATTTTCGATATCGGTGTTGTTGCTCATGGTATTGGTATCCAGCGCCACGCGGTTATAGCGATAGACGGTGGCATACGGCATCACCGCATAGCCGCGCCAGTCGGTCTTCACACCGGTCTGGTTTTCCACGCTGACGCCTGATGCCCCCGGGGCTTTGATCAGCACGTTGGTGTCGCCCAGCGGCTGGCTAAAGGTCACGCCGTCAGCATGGCCGACCACCCCGCCGGAGAGCTGCCAGTTGAAATCGTGCTGATCGCGGGAATAGTTGTAGCCCACCCCCAGCGTGCCGTAGGTTGCCTGCCAGTTGGCGCTGGCGCTTCCGCTTGAGCCGTTGGTGCTGGCGTGTCCCTGGGTCACGCTGTAGTTCAGGTTGCGGTCCTCCAGCAGCGTGCCGCTGACGCCGGTTTGCCAGCTGGTATCACCCTCACTGTTTCGGCTGGCGGATGCCGTGGCGTAGGCGCGGTCAATCGCGCTGTCCCGGCGATAGCCCTGACGGGTAAACAAGCTAAACGGCACGGAGACGTTGAACGACGCGATCCGGTCAGTCCCGTCGATCCCGACGGATTTGTTCCACGACCACGAGACGGAATAGTTGATCCCCTTCACGCCCCCCGCGTAACCCAGCTGATACCAGAGGTTCGTTTCGTCCGTCCCCCAGTAGGTTTGCTCACTCCCGGAAATATAGACCGAGCCGTAATCCCCCAGTGACTGAGAGACGTTGAGCTGAAAGCGGCCTTTTTTGTTCCACGTCAGGTTGTGATAACTCTGTACGTCAGGCACATCGTTACCGTCCTGATTATCGGCATACTGATAGCCTTCCATTGAGCGCCAGGCGACATCATCCAGGGTGTAAAACCCTTTGGTGGAGTAGCGGTAGCCCAGCAGCTGGAAGTTGGTGCCGAAGCCGTTGAGCGATTTGGCATAAAGAAAACGCAGCGACTGCCCTTCGTGCTTGCTGTCGTCCGCGAGCTGGCTGCGGGCATGAGTGATATCGACCGATACCGCGCCCCAGTCACCGAGGTTTTTCCCGGCCCCGACGGCCAGCGCGGTATAGCGTGACGCCAGCTGCGTACCGCCATACAGGGTAAAGCCGTTGACAAGACCGGTCACCAGGGTGCCCTGGGTGAAGAACGGCGTATCCTGGTCGCTGTTACCGCTGCGATAGTCCCCCGCCACGAGATCGTATTTCCAGCGCCCTTCTCGCTGCAGCAGCGGGACGGTGGAATACGGCACGGTGTAGCGCTGCTGGCTGCCGTCTTTCTCTTCCACCGTCACCTCCAGGTCACCGCTTGAGGAGGTCGGGTTAAGATCGGTGATAGCAAAGGCACCAGGCTGAACGTAGCTTTGATAGATAACGTAGCCGTTTTGACGCACCACAACTTTGGCTGGCGTCCTGGCAATACCGCGCACGGTCGGGGCGTAGCCCTGCAGGCTGTCCGGGTACATGCTGTCGGACGAATAGAGTCGTCCGCCGCGAAAACCGACACTGTCGAAAACATCATTCCCGGTATTGCTGTCGCCCAGCACCAGTTCGCTTTTGAGCGGGATAACGGTGCGCTGCGCCCAGGTGCCAATATTCTCCCACTCACTGTGCCGCTGCCCGTTATTCTGGGTGTAACGCCATGCGCCGTTGTTACGTAAACGCCAGGCACCATAGTTCAGCCCGCTCTGCAGGTTGAGATAGTAGCTGTCGTCTTCGCTTCCCCGGTTGCCCGTGAAGCTGTAGTTCACCAGGGCGGCGGGAATACCTTCATCCCACTGTTCGGGCGGGATGTAGCCGCGCGCACTGTTTTGCATCGCCACCTGCGGCAGGCTGACGTTCAGACGCTGTGAGGCAAAGTTAAATACCGTTTCGCTGCCGGGAATGGCCGTGGTCAACGGAACGCAGGTTTCGCCCTGCACGTTAGCCAGTTCGGGAAACGCCGCAACGTTGACGCCAAAGCGATCGAGCATCGCGCGCGTAATGCACGGGGTCAGACCGCCCGCCACCGGTGGCGTATTCTCAGCCTGCTCAAAACGCACGTCCTGAGTGCCGATAAACTCATCGTTACGCCAGATATCCACGCGATAAACGCCGGGTGCCTGCTGGTGTCCTTGTTCAAAACGCGACAAATCCGCCACGCTGGCAGTATCGTCAGACAAGAAGGCCGGGTTGAAGTAGCTTTCGCTCCAGCCAGCCTGGGGCCAGAGCGCGGCCATCAGCGCCAGCGCAACCGGGCAGTAACGTCCCTGATGGTTTTTCATCGCCCTGTCTCTACTCACAGGTTGACGCTACGCGCCGGTGTAATGGCACCGTAGTCGTTCACGCTCTGCCATGAGAGCGTACCGCTGGCACCGGCTGGCAGCACCTGCTGAGCCGAGTTTTTCGGTGCCACCATCAGGTTCTCCAGCGTCTGACCGCCCAGCTTCAGGTTGACCAGGGTGATGTAGTAAGGAGACGCATTGCTGACCTTGAGATGGTTACCAACGCGCTCAAAACGCAGTTGAGAGAGTGCCTCTTCTGGCTGCATCGCCAGATTATTCGGGCGTACAAACAGTTTGATACGCGAAAGGATCGCCAGCTGCAGCACGTTATTGTTTTCTGTTTTTGCTTTGTTCACTGACGGGATCGCCTTCACGTTCATGTAAAAGAGCGACTCGCGATCGGCGGGCAGCGCTGGCCCGGCGTAAATAATACGCAGCGTGTTTTCACTGTCCGGCTCGCTAACAAACAGCGGCGGCGTGACGGCAAAGGTTTTCTCCTTCTGCCCGTTTGCATTTTCGATCCACGCGTTAATTAAATAGCGTTCTTGTTTATTGCTGTTGGTGATCGCCAGCGACGTTTGCTTTGCATCCGCCGGGTAAATAACGCGTGTGGCCCCCAGCGCAATACCGCCGGAAGCATTCGCGCAAGTAGAAACCATCATTAAAATAAACGATAACATCAGTCCTGGTTTAATTAGCATATTCATCAAAACCGTACCTTTAATAATGTGTTCGCAGGTGTTATGGATAAATCAACGTAAACCAGACATCCGACTGAATATTGCCTGGCACGAGGTGTTCGGAAATAGCGCGATAGCGGGCGCTAAAATGAAATGCGAGCTCGCTGGTATTCACCGGCAACCAGCTGACGGCCGTTGCATTTGGGATAATCTGACGTTGCTGTTCATCAAAAAGCGCCAGTCCCACACCGCTGCTGACAGGTGTTTCGCCTGGCCGCGATGTCGCCAGAAAAACCTGCGGATCTTCCTCTGGTGTAACACCCTGAAACTGGATCCCTACGGTGCGCGAGACATCCACGCTGCAATCCAGCAGTCGCACGGTGAAGGGCACGTTAACCGTTGAGAAACTGCCCACACCGGAAAATGAATTGGTTCGGTACTGCCCCATGTCGATGCGCATATTCTGGCTGTCGGGCGCCACGGCGCAGCCGCCGTTTACCAGCTCCCCGCGAAGATGCACTTTGCCACCGTCGATCACCACGGTATGTGCCGATGCCGGGCCAGCCATCGCAAGGGTTAACAGCAGTAGTGTTCCAGTCCTTGTCATCCTTCATTCCTGGCATTTGCGTATGACGGCCTCATCCCTGAGGCCTGAACATCCTTGTGCGAGGGAATTATTCGTATTTCATTACGAAGGTGGCGTCAGCGTTCGCCTGGCCTGGCTCGGTGGTCGCAGCCGTTGATTTATAACGCGCGGTGAATTTCAGGGTGTTAGTCCCTTCAATCAGCGTCTGAGCGGCAGAGAAGGTCGCACCGTCTGGGGTCAGCACGCTGGATTTGCTGTCGAGGATCTCGATACCCACGCCTTTTGCGGTGTTGTCGTTGTTACCGGACGTCACGGCCAGCAGGGTTTTGTCGGTTGGGTCGATCTGACCGGTGAAGGCAACCGCAGCGGTTTTAGCGACCAGCGGATCGCAGTCATTCAGCTCAATGTTGAATGGAATATTAGAGGTGGTGTCGCCCACTTTGGTGAATTTCGCGGTACGATACTGACCGAGATTAACGGTCTGCTCGGAAGAATCAGTATTTACTGAACAAGCAGCATTAACCAGTTCACCTTTAAAATGCACGGTACCGCCATTTACGGTTACCGGCGTGGCTGGATCTTCAGCATGAGCGGCACCCGCGACCAGGGCCAGTGTAGCAATAACAGTAGAAGCAATGTTGCTGAGTTTCATGTCTATTCCTTTAAAATGTAAATAACCCTTCCCGCGAAAATCGGGAATAAGAAATACGTTCAATTGATTAATTGAAAGCTTATTTCGGAGGAGACAAAGTAGCGCAGGAATAGGTTTTTAAATATGTCAAAACGCTGCCATTTCGCCAGGTCACATCCTAATACTGTCTAAGAAATTGACCACCCACTAAGAAGGGTTTTTGCGTCTCGCTGATAAAAACGCGTAAAGGGTGACTGACAGCGGCGCTCGCTTCTGACAAAATACAGGCAATCCCCCCTTTCAAACGTTACAGACGGAATCATCTCTCTGATGGCAGCAAAGATAATTGACGGTAAAACGATTGCGCAGCAGGTGCGCTCTGAGGTCGCGGAAAAAGTGAAGGCGCGTAAAGTTGCCGGAAAACGCGCTCCCGGGCTCGCCGTTGTGCTGGTTGGTAGCAACCCGGCATCGCAGATTTATGTCGGTAGCAAGCGCAAAGCGTGTGAAGAGGTGGGGTTCGTCTCCCGCTCTTACGATTTGCCTGAAACCACCAGCGAAGCGGAACTGCTGGAACTGATTGACACCCTGAACGCCGATAAAGAGATCGACGGTATTCTGGTTCAATTGCCGCTGCCAGCAGGCATCGACAACGTGAAGGTGCTGGAGCGTATCGCTCCGGATAAAGACGTTGACGGTTTCCATCCGTACAACGTGGGTCGTCTGTGCCAGCGCGCGCCGCGTCTGCGCCCATGTACCCCGCGTGGTATCGTGACGCTGCTGGAGCGCTATAACATCGACACTTACGGTCTTAACGCCGTTGTCATCGGTGCGTCCAACATCGTGGGCCGCCCGATGAGCATGGAGCTGCTGCTGGCTGGCTGCACGACCACCGTGACCCACCGCTTCACCAAAAACCTGCGACACCACGTCGAGAACGCCGATCTGCTGATCGTGGCGGTTGGCAAGCCGGGCTTTATTCCTGGAGAGTGGATCAAAGAAGGCGCAATTGTCGTGGACGTCGGTATTAACCGTCTGGAAAACGGCAAAGTGGTCGGTGACGTAGTATATGAAGATGCGGCGGCACGCGCCTCTTACATCACGCCAGTACCGGGCGGCGTAGGCCCAATGACCGTAGCAACACTGATTCAGAATACGTTGCAGGCATGCGAAGAGTATCACGACGTAGAGGACGCGTAAGATGGCGACATTTTCATTAGGTAAACACCCGCACGTAGAACTGTGCGATCTGCTGAAGCTGGAAGGCTGGAGCGAAAGCGGTGCGCAGGCCAAAATCGCCATTGCCGATGGACTGGTAAAAGTCGACGGCGCGGTGGAAACCCGCAAGCGCTGCAAAATTGTCGCGGGCCAGACCGTGAGTTTTGAAGGACAGAGCGTGACGGTTACGGCCTGAGCCGTCTGATGCCCGGTGGCGCTGCGCTTACCGGGCCTACGTACTGTCTCCATTTGTAGGCCGGGTAAGGCGAAGCCGCACCCGGCAATTTCTCTCACCATCCCCCCACAATCATCACGGTTAATTATCGATCAACTTCAAATAATCACTATTTCATCTGTTGAAAGGTGAGAATTCAGTTGCGCGTTTTTCAGGCTTTCTCCACGATAAGTAGAACGTTCTACTAAAACGTTCTACTTACAATAACAGCGCCCAAAAAAAGCGCTACTCGGGGGAAATCAGCATGGGTCTGATATCAGGGTTTGTTAAATCGCTGTCTAAGTTATCGATGATTGGTCGCGCCTTAATGCTGCCAATTTCACTGCTTCCCGCTGCGGGCCTGCTGCTGGCCTTCGGCGACAAGTTCCATCTGCCGCTGATGATGAACGCGGGCGGGGTGATTTTTGACAACCTGCCGATGCTGTTCGCCATTGGCTCCGCCGTGGGCCTGGCGTCAGAGTCCGGTATTGCGGCGCTCTCTGCGGCGGTCTCGGTGTTTGTCACCAACATCACCATCAGCACCGTGCTGAGCATCACGCCGGAAATGGCCTCGCAGGGCGGGAAATACGCCATGGTGGTCGGCATACCAACGCTGCAGATGGGCGTCTTCGGTGGCCTGATCTGCGGTATCCTTGCGGCCTGGTGTTTTAACCGCTTCCACACCATGCAGTTGCCGGAGTTCCTTGGCTTCTTCTCCGGTAAGCGCTTCGTGGCGATCGCCACCGCGTTCCTCTCGTTCCTGATGGGGCTGTTGCTGCCGTACGTCTGGCAGCATATTCAGGCCGGTATCGACGCACTCTCGGTGATTGTTAACGGCGATAACCAGGCGGCCTCGACCTTTATCTTCGGCCTGGTGGAGCGTGCGCTGATCCCCCTCGGTCTGCACCATATCTGGTATCCGTCGTTCTGGTATTCGTTTGGGGATTACACAACTCAGGCAGGCCAGGTGATACATGGCGACCAGACCATCTGGTTCAAGATGCTGGAAGAAGGGGTGAAATCCTTCAGCAGCGACACCTACCAGAACGCCGGTAAATTCATGCAGGGTGAATTCCCGCTGATGCTGTTCGCGCTGCCTGCGGCGTGCCTGGCGATGTATCACGAAGCCCACACGAAAAACAAAAAGATTGCGGCCGGTATTCTGTTCTCGGCAGCGCTCACCTGCTTCCTGACGGGGATCACCGAACCGGTAGAGTTTACCTTTATCTTCGTGGCGCCGATTCTCTACGTCTTTAATGCCATCATGGCGGGCCTGGCCTACATGACCATGTACCTGTTGCATGCGCATATTGCCAAATCGTTCTCGGCGGGCTTTATCGACTACCTGTCGTTTGGGATCCTGCCGTCCTTTAACGGTTACAAGACCAACTTCCTGAATGCCATTATCATCGGCATTCCAATGGGGCTGATTTACTACTTTACGTTCCGCTTCGTGATCCGTCGCTTCGACGTCAAAACCCCGGGTCGTACCGATGTCACTGCCAATGCAAATGACAAGTCCGATTCCGAACTTGCCACAGAGATTATCAGCCTGCTGGGCGGCGCGCAGAATATTGATTCCGTTGGCTCCTGCATTACCCGCCTGCGTCTGGAAGTGGCGAAAAGCGAGGCAGTGGATAAAGACGGCCTGAACGGACTCGGCGCCCGCGGCGTGGTCTTCGTTGGCGACAACGGTATTCAGGTGATTTTCGGTGCCAGAGCACAGTTTATCGCCCAGACCATGTCCACCATGATTGGCAAATAATAAGATGCCGGCGTGATGCGTCTCCTGTACGCTGGGGGACGCATTACTTTATCTGGCTGATAATCGGTTAATTTCAGGGAGCGGTTTTGAAGAAAGTCAGCATTATTGATGTCGCAAAGCACGCGGGCGTCTCGGTCTCGACCGTTTCACTGGTGCTGCGCCAGAAAGGGAAAATCTCAGAGGCAACGATCGGGAAGGTCAACGCCGCCATCACGACGCTGGGCTATGTTCATAACGTCGCCGCTGCCAACCTTCGCGCCAACACCTCTAATTTAATTGGCCTGATCCTGCGGGACTTCAGCGACAGCTTTTCCATCAAGGTGATGGCGAGCATTGTTCAGGAGCTGGAGAAGCAAGGCTATATGGTGTTTCTCGGTCAGCCACTGAATGACCGTGAGCATCTTGAACGCACCCTGCTCTCGTTTAAGCAGCAGGGCGTGGCGGGTGTCATCTATCTGGCGTCCGACACCCGCACCGCAACGCTGCCGGAACACATTCGCCACTGCCCGCTGCCGTTGGTGGTCGTTTCCCAGTCGTTGCTGGATGAAAAATGTAACCTGGTCATGCGCGATAACCGCCAGGCCGCGAACCTGGCCGCGCGCTATCTTATCGAGCGCGGACATCGCAATATTGCCTACATTGGCGGGCGCGACGGCTGTCTTCTCCGCGAGCAACGTCTGCTCGGTTTTCGCAGTGCCATGACGCAAAGCGGGCTGGTCTGGCGTGACGAATATTCTCCCGCCTGCCCCGATGATACCCAGGCGGCGGCGATGGTAACGCGCCAGTTGCTTGAGAAGAACAACACCATCACCGCCCTGCTCTGCCACTCCCCGGATGCCATGCTCGGCTCCATCTCAGGCATTCACCAGGTGGGGCGTACGGTGGGTAAAGATGTGTTCCTGACGCAGCAGGTCGCGCTGGTCGGTTTTGAAGATATGCTTCACGTTAACCTTACTTCACCGTCGTTGACCTATGTCTCCTCAGCGAGCGATGAAACCGGGCGTCAGGCGGCAGGGCTGATTATCCGTAAGCTGAAAGAGCCGGATCTGCAAACGCAACGCATCACCCTCTCCGGGCAGCTTATCGCACGCGAGTCGGCGTAAAATCAGAATATAGCACAGCGTATTTTCCGCCATTACCCTGCTATATTTCCATGATTTGCCATGGATAAATGCAATGCCTACCGTTATCACTCACGCAGCTGTTCCCCTTTGCCTGGGCTTAGGCCTGGGAAGTAAAGTTATCCCTCCCCGCCTGTTATTTGCCGGAATTGTCCTCGCCATGCTGCCGGACGCCGACGTGCTGGCGTTTAAGTTCGGCGTCGCTTACGGCAATGTTTTCGGCCATCGCGGCTTTACCCATTCCCTGCTGTTTGCCTTTGTGGTGCCGATACTTTGCGTGCTGATTGGCCGACGATGGTTCAAAACTCCTCTGACGCGCTGCTGGCTTTTTTTGACCGTGTCACTGCTGTCTCACAGCCTGCTGGATTCCGTGACGACCGGCGGAAAAGGGGTCGGCTGGCTGTGGCCGTGGTCAGATGAACGCTTCTTTGCCCCGTGGCAGGTGATAAAAGTCGCGCCGTTTGCCCTGTCGCGCTATACCACGCCGTACGGACATCAGGTGATCATTTCAGAGTTGCTGTGGGTCTGGCTGCCGGGAGTGGTGCTGATGGGGTTTCTGTGGTGGAGAAAACGTGCGCGCTGATGCCCTCACCCCGGCCCTCTCCCACAGGGAGAGGGAGAAAACCTAACAATTCCCTCTCCCTGTGGGAGAGGGTTAGGGTAAGGGGAAAATTACTTACGACGCCAGGTGGTGCCCTGCGGGCCGTCTTCCAGAATAATCCCCATCTCGGTCAGACGGTTACGTGCCGCATCTGCCGCCGCCCAGTCTTTCGCCTGACGCGCTTCCAGACGTGCCTTGATCAAGGCTTCAATTTCCGCCACTTCGCCGTCGTCCGCCTGCGCACCGCTCTGCAGGAAGGCGTCTGGCTCCTGCTCCAGCAGGCCGAGCACGGAAGAGAGCTTACGCAGATGAGAGGCCAGCGCATTCGCCGCCGCCATATCTTCTGACTTCAGACGGTTCACTTCGCGCGCCATATCGAACAGCACAGAGTAGGCTTCCGGAGTATTGAAGTCGTCGTTCATCACCTCAACAAAGCGGGCTTCGAAGGCGTCGCCGCCTGCGGCAGGAACAGACTTGTCGGTACCGCGCAGCGCGGTATACAGACGTTCCAGCGCCGAACGCGCCTGCTTCAGGTTCTCTTCGCTGTAGTTCAGCTGGCTGCGATAGTGGCCGGACATCAGGAAGTAACGCACGGTTTCCGCATCGTAATACTTGAGCACGTCGCGCACGGTAAAGAAGTTGCCCAGCGATTTTGACATCTTCTCGCGGTCAACCATCACCATTCCGGAGTGCATCCAGTAGTTCACGTACTCGCCGCCGTGGGCACAGGTGGACTGCGCAATTTCGTTTTCGTGGTGCGGGAACATCAGATCCGAACCGCCACCGTGAATGTCGAAGTGTTTGCCCAGCTGTTTGCAGTTCATCGCGGAACATTCAATGTGCCAGCCCGGACGCCCTTCGCCCCACGGAGATGGCCAGCTTGGCTCACCCTCTTTGGACATCTTCCACAGCACGAAGTCCATCGGATTACGCTTCACGTCGACCACGTCCACGCGGGCCCCAGCCTGCAGCTGATCCAGATCCTGACGGGAAAGCGCACCGTAGGTCGGGTCCGTTGGCACGGAGAACATCACGTCGCCGTTATCCGCCACATAGGCGTGACCGCGTGCGATCAGCTTCTCGGTGATCTCAATGATTTCGTGAATATGGTGAGTTGCACGCGGCTCGCTGTCCGGACGCTGAATGTTTAAAGCGTCGAAATCTTTGTGCATCTCGACAATCATGCGATCCACCAGCGCAACAAAACTCTCGCCGTTTTCATTCGCGCGTTTGATGATTTTGTCGTCGATGTCGGTGATATTGCGGACGTACTTCAGGTTGTAGCCTAAAAAACGCAGGTAACGTGACACCACGTCGAAGGCAACGAAGGTGCGCCCATGGCCGATGTGACAGAGATCGTAAACGGTAATACCACACACGTACATGCCGACTTCCCCGGCATGAATAGGTTTAAATTCCTCTTTTTGGCGCGTCATTGTATTAAAGATTTTTAACATCGAAGATTCCATGTAAACACGTGTGTGGGTTGTTTGTTCCCTATAATACCTATAATTCGGAATAGGATCAGCACACAATGCAAGGTGATCGCGTCCTGTGGTTATGCTATAACAAGCCCCTATATGTGACCCGAACGCGGGTCGACGTACCACAATAACGGAACAGGATGCAAAAATGGTTACTTTACACACTAATCATGGCGATATCGTAATCAAAACCTTTGATGACAAAGCGCCTGAAACAGTTAAAAACTTCCTGGACTACTGCCGCGAAGGTTTCTACGACAACACCATTTTCCACCGCGTGATCAACGGCTTTATGATCCAGGGTGGCGGTTTTGAACCGGGTATGAAGCAGAAAGCGACGAAAGAAGCGATCAAAAACGAAGCCAACAACGGCCTGAAAAACACCCGTGGCACGCTGGCAATGGCCCGTACCCAGGCGCCTCACTCCGCGACCGCGCAGTTCTTCATCAACGTGGCTGATAACGACTTCCTGAACTTCTCCGGCGAAAGCCTGCAGGGTTGGGGCTACTGCGTGTTCGCAGAAGTGGTTGAAGGTATGGACGTGGTCGATAAGATCAAAGCCGTCTCTACTGGCCGCAGCGGCATGCACCAGGACGTTCCTAAAGAAGACGTTGTGATTACAAGCGTGACCGTTAGCGAGTAATTCGTGGCGACACTCTTTATTGCGGATCTGCATCTGCAAACAGAAGAACCGGCGATCACCGCCGGTTTTCTGCGTTTTTTACGCGGTGAAGCGAAAAGCGCCGATGCGCTGTACATCCTGGGCGACCTGTTTGAAGCCTGGATTGGCGACGATGATCCTGACCCGCTGCATCGTGAAATCGCCTCCGCCATTAAGGCGCTGGTTGATTCCGGTGTCCCCTGCTATTTCATTCACGGCAACCGTGATTTTCTGCTCGGCAAGCGCTACGCCCGCGAAAGCGGCATGACGCTGCTGCCGGAAGAACAGGTGCTCGACCTCTATGGCCGCAGGCTGCTGATTATGCACGGCGATACGCTCTGCACGGACGATACCGGCTATCAGGCGTTTCGCGCCAAAGTTCACACCCCCTGGATCCAGACGCTGTTTCTTGCCATGCCGCTCTTTATCCGTAAACGCATCGCAGCCAGAATGCGTGCGGGCAGTAAAGCCGCTAACAGCAGTAAATCCATGACCATCATGGACGTCAATCCGCAGGCCGTAGTGAGCGTAATGGAAAAACATGGGGTTCAGTGGTTAATCCACGGTCATACCCACCGCCCTGACGTTCATTCCCTTCTTGCCAACGGCGAACCGGCCCATCGCGTTGTACTGGGTGCCTGGCACAGCAAAGGTTCCATGGTCAAAGTGACGCCTGAGGGTGTTGAGCTGATTGCGTTTCCGTTTTAATGTTTTTTCGCCTGGTTTACGACCGCGCAACCGTTTTCCTTGCCCGTATAACATGCTATTCTCTGTGCCCTCGAAAGCAGTGTGTTTCGCACCACAGGAGTTTTAAGACGCATGTCTTCCCGCAATAATCCGGCGCGTGTCGCCATCGTGATGGGGTCCAAAAGCGACTGGGCTACCATGCAGTTCGCCGCCGAAATCTTTGAAATCCTGAATGTTCCGCACCACGTTGAAGTGGTCTCCGCGCACCGTACACCGGACAAACTGTTCAGCTTCGCCGAAAGCGCCGAAGAGAATGGCTATGAGGTGATCATTGCCGGTGCGGGCGGCGCAGCACATCTGCCCGGCATGATTGCCGCTAAAACCCTGGTACCGGTTCTCGGTGTCCCGGTCCAAAGCGCCGCGTTAAGCGGTGTGGATAGCCTCTACTCCATCGTCCAGATGCCGCGCGGTATCCCTGTCGGCACGCTGGCGATTGGTAAAGCGGGTGCGGCTAATGCCGCCCTGCTGGCGGCGCAAATTCTTGCGACGCACGATAAAGCATTACACCAGCGTCTGGCGGAGTGGCGTAAAGCCCAGACCGATGAGGTGCTGGATAATCCAGACCCGCGGGGTGCGGCATGAAGCAGGTTTGCGTCCTCGGTAACGGCCAGTTAGGCCGCATGCTGCGCCAGGCCGGTGAACCGCTGGGTATTGCCGTCTGGCCTGTCGGGCTGGATGCCGAACCGGAAGCGGTACCGTTCCACCAGAGCGTGATCACCGCCGAGATCGAACGCTGGCCGGAAACCGCGCTGACCCGCGAGCTGGCCCGCCATAACGCCTTCGTTAACCGCGACGTGTTTCCGATCATTGCCGACCGTCTGACGCAAAAGCAGCTGTTCGACAAGCTCGGTCTGGCGACCGCGCCGTGGCAGCTGTTGTCCGATAAAGGCGAGTGGAATGACGTGTTCGCGATGCTGGGCGAGCTGGCGATCGTGAAGCGCCGCGTCGGCGGCTACGACGGCCGCGGCCAGTGGCGTCTGCGTGCGCACGAAACCGCGGAGCTGCCGGACGACTGCTACGGCGAGTGTATCGTTGAGCAGGGCATCAACTTTAGCGGCGAAGTGTCCCTGATTGGCGCACGCGGGCATGACGGGCACACCGTCTTTTATCCGCTGACGCATAACCTGCATCAGGACGGCATTCTGCGCACCAGCGTCGCCTTCCCTCAGGCAAATGCCGACCAGCAGGCGCAGGCGGAAGACATGCTCTCAGCCATAATGCACGAGCTGGGTTACGTGGGCGTGATGGCGATGGAGTGTTTTGTTACTCCATCCGGCCTGCTGATCAACGAGCTGGCGCCGCGCGTGCATAACAGCGGCCACTGGACGCAAAACGGCGCCTCCATCAGCCAGTTCGAGCTCCACCTGCGTGCCATCACCGATCTGCCACTGCCGCAGCCGGTCGTGAACAGCCCGTCGGTAATGATCAACCTGATCGGGACCGATCTGAACTACGACTGGCTCAAGCTGCCGCTGGTGCATCTGCACTGGTATGACAAAGAGGTCCGCCAGGGTCGTAAAGTGGGTCACCTGAACCTGAACGATAGCGACACGGGCCGCCTGAGCGCCACCCTGGAAGCCATGATCCCTCTCCTGCCGCCGGAATATGCGAGCGGCATTGTCTGGGCTCAGTCAAAGCTTAAATAAGCGATAAGTGCCGGGGAGTTGATCTTCCCCTTCCCCGGCCTCTCCTCTCGCGCGTAAAATCCCCGCCATTGCTGGTTTTATTTCTGGAATACCCATGAACGATGGAACGGACTATCGCGCAATCCTCGCGTCTGATATCCCTTTAATCGACGTTCGCGCGCCGATAGAATTTGCCCAGGGCGCGATGCCCGCCGCCCTTAACCTGCCGCTGATGAACGACGACGAACGCGCCGCCGTGGGCACCTGCTATAAACGTCAGGGCCCCGAGGCCGCACTGGCGCTCGGCCACAGTCTGGTCAACGGCGAGACGCGTGAGGCGCGCATTAACGCCTGGCGTGAAGCCAGCCTTGCTCACCCTGAAGGTTATCTCTGCTGCGCGCGCGGGGGCCAGCGTTCACATATCTCACAGACCTGGCTGAAAGAGGCCGGTGTCGATTACCCGCTGATCCGCGGCGGCTATAAAGCCCTGCGCCAGACGGCGATTCAGGTGACGATTGAGCAGTCGCAAAAGCCGATGGTGCTTATCGGCGGCTGTACCGGAAACGGGAAAACCCTGCTGGTGAAGCAGCATGCGCAGGGTATCGATCTGGAAGGGCTGGCGCACCACCGCGGTTCGTCCTTTGGCCGCACGCTCACTCCGCAACTGTCCCAGGCCAGCTTTGAAAATCACCTTGCCGTCGAGCTGTTAAAAAAAGATGCCGCACGCTGGGTGCTGGAAGATGAAGGTCGAATGATTGGCTCCAACCACCTGCCGGAGTGCCTGCGCGACCGCATGAATGAAGCGCCCATCGCGGTTGTCGAGGATCCGTTTGATATTCGTCTTGAGCGTCTGCGCGAAGAGTACTTCGACCATATGTGGGCGGATTTTTCTGCCGCTTATGGTGAAGAGGCCGGCTGGAAAGAGTACAGCGCGTATCTGCACCACGGACTGTTTGCCATTCGCCGCCGCCTGGGGCTACAGCGTTTTGCGGAACTGACAGCCCTACTCGATTCCGCGTTGCTTGAACAGCAACGGACAGGCTGCACCGAGGTTCACTTTAGCTGGCTTGCGCCCCTGCTTAACGACTATTACGACCCGATGTACGGCTATCAGCTTGAGAAGAAAGCGGAGAAGATTATTTATCGCGGCACGTTCGCAGAGGTTGCGGGCTGGTTGAATCGCTGAAAAAAGCCGGGTGGCGGCTACGCCTTACCCGGCCTACACGTGCTTTTGTAGCCCCGGTAAGCGCAGCGCCACCGGGGAACAGACGACTTAGAAGTCGTAACGCAGACGCACCAGGTTCATGTCGCCCAGGTTGTCGGTGCTGGAGGTGAACACGTGTTCGTAATCCACGCGGAAACCGTAATCCAGCTGGAAGCTGATACCCACGCCATTGTCGATGCGCTGGTAGTTACGGCCATTCACATACTCAATGCGGTCGCCCATGAAGTAAGGCTGGATGGATTTCACCGCATACTGGCCGATCGGGAATTTATACCCTGCGAAGTATTCAATACCCCACGCGTCGCCCGCAAAGTAGTCGTTAACAGACACTTTTTTGGTGGTCAGGAAGTTCTGATACCAGCCGCCGCCTGCGGAGAAGGTCCAGTTGTCCGGCGTCCAGCTCAGCGCAGTACCGAGGATGTTCTGGTCGTAGGTTTTGCTGTCGCCGTTGTCCGGGTTACGCATGTCCGCACGGGTGTAGTTCCACGCTGCGCCCCAGGTCAGGTCGGTGGTCAGGTGGTAATCCAGGCCCAGTGAACCGCCGCCTTTACGCTTATAGCGCAGGCCGTTACCCGGCAGGTATTCGCTGTCTTCAAACAGGTAGGATGCATAGATATCGGCATCACCCACGGTTTTCTTGTATTTCAACATCTGGCGTGAACGGTAAGAACCGTCGTAGTCGCCATTGATCCCGTTACCTGGTGCCTGAGCAATCATGTCGTAGTCCCAGATATCGGTTTTCGCGCCCACCACATCATAGTAAACGCTGTTCTGTTGACCGAAGGTCAGCGTACCCCAGGTATCGCTCTTCAGGCCGGTGTAGAGCATACGGCGAGTGGTATCGTGTGCGCCGTCTGCATAGTGATGATCCCAGTTAAACTGGGCAGGGATGTTCACACCCAGTTCGTAGTAGCTTATCCAGCTAATATCATCAAACAGGTAGTAATCAGCCGCGAAACGGAAACGGGTACCACCGTCAAAGCCGTTACGTTTGTAGCTGTTTTTACCGTCGTCGCCGGTCATGTTCTGGAACTGAGGACGAATGCTGCCGCCAACGGTAAAGTTCAGACGGCTCAGCGGGTTACCCGCCTGCGGATCCTGTTTAAGAACGGTGATTTCCGCCTGAGAAGCGAAGGTCGTTAATGCCACTGCCGCGCCAATCGTTACCGCCAGCGCTGATTTTTTTATAGTCATTATTTTTCCTTAATAGACACGCTGCTAAATATCTAGCGGGTGAATATTAACTGGAAATAATCGGGCTGTGTGGACGGGTTTTTAATGTTTTGTGCTACTAAATACGTGGGTATTATCACTTTGTGCTTTTAAAATATTGCACACCGGCATAAAAACCGGCGTGCAATTATCACGGAGCTGGATTACCCCATAAACTGCCGGAACAGCGCTTTGCCCCTTAACAGGCGCGTTCCGAGCCAGCCCCCGCAGAGGGAGAGCAGCACCGCGCCGCAGAGAGGCAGAATCAGCCAGAGACGCCAGTCAGGCTCCCACGGGAAGTCGAAGACACGTGTCTGCAACACCGCCAGCGCCGTCTCGGCGCCAATCGCGGCCACCAGACCGGCCACCAGCCCCAGCAGCGCAAACTCGCTCCAGAGCGTCATCCGCAGCAACCGCTTCCCGGCCCCCAGCGTGCGGTAGACCACCAGCTCCTGATGGCGCTGACGCATGCCCACCTGCACCTGGGCCAGCAGCAACAGCACGCCGCAGATGGTCACCAGCACCACCATGACCTCCAGCGCGCGGCTCACCTGCTCCAGTACCTGTCCCACCTGCTTCAGGATCGCCCCAATATCCAGCAGGCTGACCGTCGGGAATTCCCGGTTAAGCTGCGTCAGCATGCCGTTGCCATTTTCCCAGCGGAAGCTGGTCAGCCAGCTTTGCGGCTGTCCATCCAGCGCCCCCGGCGGGAAGATAAAGAAGAAGTTGGGCCGCAGGCTTTCCCAGTCCACCTTTCGCAGGCTGGTGACTTTGGCGGTAAAGTCCTGGGTATCGCCGGTGAAGGTCACGCTGTCCCCGAGCTTCACGTTCAGGCGCGCCGCCAGCCCTTCCTCCATTGATACCTCCCCCACTTTCGGCGGCCAGGTGCCTGCCGTGATCGGGTTATGGTCGGGCCGTTTCTCCTGCCAGGTCAGGTTAAGCTCGCGGTTCAGCGACTCGTCCTTGTTCCCCTCCGTCGACCGCCCGTTGATTTGCGTCAGACGGGCGCGAACAATCGGATAAAACGACTCCGGGACAATATGATGCTCAGAGAGGAAACCCTTCAGCGGCGTAACCTGCTCAGGCGCGATATTGATCAGAAAATAGTTCGGACTTTCCGGGGGAAGCTGCTGCTGCCAGCGATCCAGCAGATCGCCCCGCAGCACCAGCAACAGGGCCAGCAGCATAAACGACAGTGAAAACGCCGACAGCTGGCTGAGCGTAGACCAGGGCTGATGCAGCAGACGATTAACGGCCAGGCGCACGGGCAGCGATTTCACTGTCAGCCTCTTCAGAACGTTGAGCAGTATCCAGCCCAGTACGCCGCACAGCAGCGCCAGCACAACCGCACCGGCCAGCACCGCCCACAGCAGCGTGCTGCCGCCCATCAGCCAGGCCAGCAGCCCCACCGCGACCGCAATAATCACCGGAAGGTAGAACTTCAGCGGCCAGACGTTCGCCACCACATCATTACGCAGCACGCGCAGCGGCTGCGTCGCGAGCAGCAGCCGGTAGGGCCGCAGCCCCACCAGCACCGAGATCACGACCATCGCGCCAATCGCCCACAGCCACGGCCAGAAGCTGGCGGGTGGCAATGCGGACGGAAGCACCGGTTTTAACATCACCATCAGCAGTTTTTCAAACAGCAGCCCTATGATTCCGCCAGTGAACACTGACAAAACCAGCAGCATTAGCCACTGGCCGACGATCAGCTTGCGCAGCTGCGCCCGTCCCGCGCCGAGGGTTTTAAGGATCGCCACCCGATCGTAGCGGCTGCGGCAGTAATGCCCCATCGCCACCGCCACTGCCGCTACCGCCAGCAGCAGGGTTAAGAGTGCCGAAAGCAGCAGGAACTGCTGAGAGCGCTCCAGAGATTTACCGAGCGCCCCCTCGTCCTGCTCCAGCCCGTACCAGCGGTGCTCCGGTTTAAGCTGCGGGAGCAGCCATTTTTCATACGCATCAAGCTGGGCTGGCGTGCCGCCAAACTTGTAGCGCCAGGTGACGCGGCTGCCCGGCTGGACAGCATGGGTTGCCGGAACATCCGCCGTGTTCATCAGCAGGCGTGGCGCAAGCTGGAAGGGGTTAAAGCCGGAGTCGGGCTCCTGCACCACCTCCCCGGCAATTTTCAGCGTGGCATCGCCCACGTCAATACTGTCACCGGCTTTCAGGTTCAGAAGCGCCATTAAACGCGATGCCAGCAGCACCGTGCCGGGCATTGGTTTTAACCCCGGCGGACTGGTTTGTAAGTCACCGTACATCGGGTAGACATCATCCACGGCTTTCACGCTGGCGAGCTGCGGCGTGTCTCCCGCAAAGGTCATGGTCTGGAAGGTGATTTGCTCCCCCACCTTCAACCCTGCTTTGTGCGCTTCCTCAATCCAGCCCGGCGGAACAGGACGCGAGCTTTGCAGCGCCCGGTCCCCGGCCATAAATTCCCGGCTCTGCTGGCTGAGCCCTTTTTCCATACGGTCGCTGACGCTGCCGAGCGCCAGCACGCAGGCCACCGCCAGGCTTAACGCCAGCCAGACAATCAGCAGCGAGGGCGAGCGCCACTCGCGCCAGAACCAGCGGGCAATCATGCTTCCTCCTGAAGCGTACCGTTGACCAGCCGCAGACGCCGGTCGCAGCGGGCGGCCAGCTGCGGATCGTGGGTCACGAGGATCAGCGTGGTACCGTGTTCACGGTTAAGCGAGAACAACAGATCCGCGATTTTGTCGCCGGTTTTACGGTCAAGGTTGCCGGTGGGTTCATCAGCAAACAGCACTTCCGGGCGGCCATTAAAGGCGCGCGCCAGCGCCACACGCTGTTGCTCCCCGCCGGAAAGCTGTGCGGGAAGATGGCTGAGGCGCTTGCCCAGACCGAGCTGTTCCAGCAGCGCCTTCGCATGGGCGCGGCTTTCGCGACTCTTTTCACCGCGCAACAGCGCCGGAAGTTCGACGTTCTCCAGCGCGTTCAGCGTGGGGATCAGCATAAAAGACTGAAAGACAAACCCGATGTGGCGCGCACGCAGCGCAGCACGCGCCTCTTCATCAAGCTGGTGCAGCGGCTGCCCGACAAGATGAACCTCGCCGCTGCTCCCGTCGTCCAGACCGGCCAGAATCGCCAGCAGCGTGGACTTGCCGGAACCGGATTCGCCAATCAGCGCGATGGTTTCAGCGCGTTTGACAACGAGTTCAACTCCAGTAAGGATGGAAAGCTCGTGTTCCCCCTGACCGACGGACTTCTTAAGACGATGAACTTCAACACTGTTTTCCGCTGGCATTTGCCCTTCCTGTTCTTGATTCTGATGACCTTCCGCGCGGCGGCAGCGGACACGTTACTGATTCTTGGCGACAGCCTGAGCGCGGGCTATCGCATGGCGGCCAGCGCAGCCTGGCCCGCTCTGCTCAACGATAAATGGCAGAGCAAGACGACGGTTATCAACGGCAGCATCAGCGGCGATACCTCGCAGCAGGGCCTGTCGCGCCTGCCAGCGCTACTCAAACAGCATCAGCCGCGCTGGGTGCTGGTTGAGCTTGGCGGCAACGATGGATTGCGCGGTTTCCAGCCTCAGCAGACGGAACAGACGCTGCGCACCATTTTGCAGGACATCAAGGCGGCAAACGCCCAGCCGCTGCTGATGCAAATTCGCCTGCCCGCTAACTACGGTCGTCGGTATAATGAAGCCTTTAGCGCGATCTACCCTAAGCTTGCCAAAGAGTTTGATATTCCGCTGCTGCCATTTTTCATGGAAGAGGTCTATCTCAAACCCCAGTGGATGCAAGACGACGGGATCCACCCCAATCGCGATGCGCAGCCGTTTATTGCCGACTGGATGGCAACGCGGCTGGCTCCTTTAGTTAAACATGACTCCTGATTAAGCGGAGATCCTGACAGGTAAAGTTATGCAAAAATCGGTCTTAATTACAGGATGTTCCAGCGGAATCGGTCTTGAAAGCGCGCTCGAATTAAAGCGTCAGGGATTTCGGGTGCTGGCGGCCTGCCGCAAACCCGACGATGTCGAACGCATGAACGGGCTGGGCTTTACCGGCGTGCTGCTGGATATGGACTCCCCGGAAAGCGTCGAACGCGCCGCCGATGAGGTGATAGCCCTGACCGACAATCGTCTGTACGGGCTTTTTAATAATGCCGGTTACGGCGTGTATGGCCCGCTGGATACGCTCTCGCGCGAAACGCTGGAAAAGCAGTTTTCAACCAACTTCTTTGGTGTCCACCAGCTCACCATGCGTCTGCTCCCCGCCATGCTGCCGCACGGCGAGGGGCGTATCGTGATGACATCGTCAGTTATGGGTCTGATATCAACGCCCGGCCGCGGCGCCTACGCCGCCAGCAAATATGCGCTGGAGGCCTGGTCCGACGCCCTGCGCATGGAGTTACGTCACAGCGGCATTAAGGTCAGCCTGATTGAACCCGGCCCGATCCGCACCCGCTTTACCGAAAACGTTAACCAGACGCAGGCGGATAAACCGGTCGAAAACCCCGGCATTGCCGCACGATTTACGCTCGGGCCCGAAGCGGTGGTTGCCAAAGTGCGCCATGCTTTTGAGAGTGAACATCCCAAAATGCGCTACCCGGTAACGCTGGTCACCCATGCCGTTGGCTGGTTAAAACGTCTGCTACCGGGCCGGATGATGGACAAAATTTTACACGGTTGAGTTGAAGCGACAGCGCTCACCCCCATGTAAATAACAAACCGATAAAAGAGAAGGCCGCATGTCCGTACAGAATATCGTCAATATTACTGAAGCAAACCTGCAACAGATCCTCGAACAGTCGATGGCAAAACCCGTGCTGTTCTACTTCTGGTCTGAACGCAGCCAGCACTGTTTACAGCTGACGCCGGTGCTGGAAAGCCTTGCCGCGCAGTACAACGGTCAGTTCATTCTTGCCAAACTGGACTGTGACGCAGAGCCGATGGTGGCGTCTCAGTTTGGTTTGCGCGCCATCCCTACCGTCTACCTGTTCCAGAACGGTCAGCCTGTTGATGGCTTCCAGGGGCCACAGCCGGAAGAGGCCATTCGCGCCCTGCTGGATAAAGTCCTCCCGCGCGAAGAAGAGCTGAAAGCGCAGGAAGCCATGGCGCTGATGCAGGAAGGCAAATACGACGAGGCGCTGCCGCTGCTTAAAGACGCGTGGCAGCTCTCGAATCAGAACAGTCAGATTGGCCTGCTGCTGGCGGAAACGCAGATTGCTCTGCACCGTTCAGAAGACGCCGAAGCCGTGCTCAAAACGGTTCCCCTGCAGGATCAGGACACCCGCTATCAGGGGCTGGTCGCGCAGATTGAACTGCTGAAACAGGCGGCAGATACGCCGGAAATTCAGCAACTGCAGCAGCAGGTCGCTGACAACCCGGCCGATGGGGCTCTGGCAAGCCAGCTGGCGCTGCAGCTGCATCAGGTGGGGCGTAACGAAGAAGCGCTTGAGCTGCTGTTTAGCCATCTGCAAAAAGACCTCGCTGCCGCAGACGGTCAGGCGCGCAAGATGTTCCAGGAGATCCTGGCCGCGCTGGGCACCGGCGATGCGCTGGCGTCGAAGTATCGTCGTCAGCTGTACGCGTTGCTCTACTAACAAAAAAATGCCCGGTGGCGCTTCGCTTACCGGGCCTGGAAAAGTGCGGATCTTAGGCCGGGCAAACGCAGTGCCGCCCGGCATAATCACCGCACGTTTTTCAACTGCGTCACCACCAGTTGATGGCGCGCGTTGTAAAACTTCCGATAGGTCAGGTAACAGGCAATGATGGTGGACAGGCTTGCCGTTGAGAGCAGCATAAACGTCACCATAATCTGATACTTAATCGCTTTTACCGGATCGATACCGGCAAAAATCAGCCCCGACATCATGCCCGGCAGGCTCACCAGCCCAACCGTTTTGGCTGAATCTACCGTGGGGATCAGCGATGAGCGAATGCTCTCACGAATCAGCCGCGCGGAGGCCACTTTAGGCGTCGCTCCCAGGCTTAATTTCTCCTGTAGCTGCTGCTGTTCACTGCTGAAGCGCTGGCCGAGATTGTTATAGCACAGCCCGACGGCCACCATGGCGTTCCCGGCAATCATCCCTGAGATAGGGATAACCTGCATCGGCGTAAACTCAATTGAGCCGGAAAGCACCAGTACCGCCAGCGTTAATGCGGTTCCGGTGGTAATGGCGATAAACGACGAGACAAACGCCTTATCGATGTATTTACTGCGCTTTTGCGCGTTCCACGCCGCATTGAAACAGATAAACAACACCATCAGCAGCGTCAGCACCGCGTGGTTGACGTTGAAAATATACTTCAGCACATAGCCGACAATAATGAGCTGAATCACCGCGCGGCAGATACTCCACACAATGTCCTTTTCCAGCCCCAGCTTTTCACGGTAGCTGACGACAATCGCGATCAGCACCAGCACCATCGAAAACGCCAGGGATTCGTTCGTAATATTGTGCTCACCCACGGTTTGCCTCCTGCATTTTTCCGCCATGCGGCTGGAGCGTCAGTACGTCATCCGCATGGGTAATTTCGTTAGCGTCATGCGTCACCCACAGCACGGCAATATTCTGCTCGCGGACGTAACGATGAATGATTTCATTGACGTTGCGCTTGTTGGCATCATCGAGCGCGCTGGTGATCTCATCGAGCAGTAACACCTTCGGTAAGAACTGCAGATTACGGATCAGCGAGACGCGCTGCTTTTCGCCGCCCGACAGTTCGGAAACGGACTTTGTCAGCGTGTCCGGCGGCAGATTGAAGCGTGCCAGGTCGGCGGAAAACCGTTCAGGATCGGGCGTCTTATGTCGGATCTGCCAGGGGAAAAGCAGGTTATCGTACACCGTGCTGTCGAACAGGCTCGGGGTTTGCACCGAATAAGAGACCTGCTGGCGGTAAGCCTCGGGTGAAAGCGTTGAAATATCCTTCCCCTCAAAGAAGATCTTTCCCGACGTTGGCGTAAGCAGCGACGCAATGATTTTAAGCAGCGTACTTTTCCCGCAGCCTGAGGGGCCGGTAATCAGTCGAAACTCGCCCGGCAAGAGGCTAAAACTGACATTATTCAGAATGGTGGTACCGCCTGTGCGGTAGCCCACGTCCTCAATGGTTAATACCGCGCTGTTATCCTTCATGTGATCTTCTGCCTTTATCCCAATAATGAGCAGTAGTTTACGGCGATGAGTGATAATAAAGCGACTTTCCTCGTATACTTAGGATCAACAAAAAGTGATTTCATTTCTGCCATAGCATGCAAAACAGGAGGTTTTTATGCTCATCGTTGTTCCTGTCCTTATCTTCGTTGCGCTGGTTATCGTCGGCGCAGGCGTCAAAATTGTCCCTCAGGGTTATCAGTGGACCGTCGAGCGCTTCGGCCGCTATACCAACACGCTACAGCCTGGCTTGAGCCTGATTGTCCCATTCATGGACCGCATCGGTCGCAAGATCAACATGATGGAACAGGTGCTGGATATCCCTTCTCAGGAAGTGATCTCCAAAGATAACGCCAACGTTACCATTGATGCCGTCTGCTTTATTCAGGTGATTGATGCGCCGAAAGCGGCCTATGAGGTGAGCAACCTGGAGCTGGCGATCGTTAACCTGACGATGACCAACATCCGTACCGTGCTTGGCTCGATGGAGCTGGACGAGATGCTCTCCCAGCGCGACAGCATCAATACCCGCCTGCTGCACATTGTCGATGAGGCCACGAACCCGTGGGGGATCAAAGTCACCCGTATCGAGATCCGCGACGTGCGCCCGCCGGCAGAACTGATCGCCTCCATGAACGCCCAGATGAAGGCTGAGCGAACCAAGCGTGCCTATATTCTGGAAGCCGAGGGGGTGCGTCAGGCCGAAATCCTCAAAGCGGAAGGGGAAAAACAGTCGCAGATCCTGAAAGCGGAAGGCGATCGTCAGTCCGCATTCTTACAGGCAGAAGCGCGTGAACGTTCTGCAGAGGCGGAAGCCCGCGCGACCCAGATGGTATCCGAGGCGATTGCCGCCGGTGATATCCAGGCCGTGAACTACTTCGTCGCGCAAAAATATACCGATGCACTGAAAGAGATCGGCTCCGCGAACAACAGCAAAGTGGTGATGATGCCGCTGGATGCCAGCAGCCTGATGGGCTCTATCGCAGGGATTGCCGAACTGATTAAAGACAGCGGAAACGAGCGTAAAAAATGATTGAACTGATCGTCGCACATCCTCATGCGTTCTGGCTAAGCCTCGGTGGCTTACTGCTGGCCGCCGAGATGCTGGGCGGCAACGGTTACCTGCTGTGGAGCGGTGTTGCCGCGGTCATTACCGGCCTGGTCGTCTGGCTTCTGCCGCTTGACTGGGCATGGCAGGGGGCGCTGTTTGCCGTGCTGACGCTGGTGGCCGCCTGGCTGTGGTGGCGCTGGCTGAACCGACAGGTAAGCGAACAGAAACCGCTGGATGCCCACCTTAACCAGCGCGGACAGCAGATCGTCGGCAAGCGTTTTACGCTCGACACCCCGCTGGTAAACGGGCGCGGGCATATGCGCGTAGGTGACAGCTCGTGGCCGGTGGTGGCCGACGACGACCTCAGCGCCGGAACACGGGTTGAGGTCATTGCGGTAGAAGGCATTACCCTGCGGGTAAAAGCCTGTTAAGCGTGGGTTTTGCGGTGGCAGCAGCCGGCAAGATTGTCGATAATCGGGCAGTCGGCGCTGTCATCACCCGGACAGGAATCCGCCAGCTGTAACAGCTGTTCACGCATCGACTGTAATTCGATGATATGGCGTTCGATCTCCGCCACTTTTTCCAGCGTGCGTTTTTTCACGTCGGCACTGTGGCGCTTCGGATCGTTAAACAGGTTTACCAGCTCGCCGCACTCTTCCAGGTTAAACCCCACCTGCCTTGCCTGGCGCAGTAACGTCAGTTCATCAAGATGCCGTTGCGTGTAGCTGCGGTAGCCGTTTTCACTGCGCAACGGCGGCGTTACCAGCCCTTTCTCTTCATAAAAGCGAATGGCTTTGCTGGTTAAGCCGGTTTTTTTTGCCACGTCACTGATATTCACATTTCCCCCTTGACCTTCCCCTTGATGGAAGGTTTAACCTTCATAACAGTTAGCGAAAAGCGTTACTCCGGTCAACAACTGACCAGTTCATTATACGGGAGTTTTGTTATGTCTCACACTATTGACCTGACGCTGGACGGCCTCTCCTGCGGCCACTGTGTCAAACGCGTTAAAGAAAGCCTGGAACAGCGTCCTGATGTTGAAAGCGCTGAGGTGACTATCGACCATGCCGCCGTGACCGGCAGCGCCAGCGCGGATGCGCTGATCGATACCATTAAACAAGCGGGTTATGGGGCGGAGCTGAGCCACCCAAAGGCTAAACCGCTGGCAGAGTCATCATCCCCGTCGGAAGCACTGACAGCGGCCACTCCTGAGCTTCCGGCAGCGGATGATATTGATGACAGCCAACAGCTGCTGATCAACGGTATGAGCTGCGCCAGCTGCGTCTCCCGGGTACAAAATGCCTTACAGGCGGTACCGGGCGTCGCACAGGCACGGGTAAACCTTGCGGAGCGTACTGCGCTGGTGATGGGCAGTGCCTCCGCCGCAGAGTTAGTGCAGGCCGTGGAGAAAGCGGGCTACGGCGCAGAGGCCATCGAAGATGATGTCGAACGCCGCGAGCGCCAGCAGGAAACGGCTATCGCCACCATGAAGCGCTTCCGCTGGCAGGCGATTGTCGCCCTGCTCGTGGGGATCCCGGTGATGGTGTGGGGCATGATGGGTGACAACATGATGGTCACCGCCGACAACCGCACGCTGTGGCTGGTGATTGGTCTGATTACCCTTGCGGTCATGGTGTTTGCAGGCGGCCATTTCTATACCAGCGCCTGGAAGAGCCTGAAAAACCGCACCGCGACGATGGATACGCTGGTCGCACTCGGTACCGGCGCGGCGTGGCTCTATTCAATGAGCGTTAACGTCTGGCCGCAGTGGTTCCCGATGGAAGCGCGCCATCTCTATTATGAAGCGAGCGCGATGATTATCGGCCTGATTAACTTAGGCCATATGCTGGAAGCCCGCGCCCGTCAGCGCTCCTCCAAAGCGCTGGAACGATTACTCGATTTAACCCCGCCGACGGCCCGCGTGGTCACGGACGAGGGGGAAAAAAGCGTCCCGCTGGCGGAAGTGCAGCCCGGCATGACGCTGCGTTTGACCACCGGCGATCGCGTGCCCGTTGACGGCACGATAACCCAGGGTGAAGCCTGGCTGGATGAAGCGATGCTGACCGGGGAACCCATCCCTCAGCAGAAATCCGACGGCGATGCCGTCCATGCCGGCACGGTCGTTCAGGATGGCAGCGTGCTGTTCACCGCCAGTGCGGTTGGTAGCCATACTACGCTGTCGCGTATTATCCGAATGGTGCGCCAGGCTCAGAGCAGCAAGCCGGAGATTGGCCAGCTTGCTGACCGAATCTCGGCCATTTTTGTGCCGGTGGTGGTCGGTATTGCCCTGCTGAGCGCGGCGATCTGGTATTTCTTCGGCCCTGCGCCACAGATTGTCTACACCCTGGTGATTGCCACCACCGTGCTGATTATTGCCTGCCCATGCGCGCTTGGCCTGGCCACGCCGATGTCCATTATCTCCGGCGTAGGCCGTGCCGCCGAATTTGGCGTGCTGGTCAGGGATGCGGACGCACTGCAGCGGGCCAGTACGCTGGATACGCTGGTGTTTGATAAAACCGGCACGCTGACCGAGGGGAAACCGCAGGTTGTGGCCGTGAACACCGCAGGCATCGCGCAGGAGGACGCGCTGCGTCTCGCCGCCGCGCTGGAGCAAGGCTCCAGCCACCCGCTGGCGCGCGCCATTCTCGAGAAAGCGAATGCTGCGGCTCTGCCGCAGGTCAGTAACTTCCGCACGCTGCGCGGGCTCGGTGTCAGCGGTGAAGCCGAGGGGCATACGCTGCTGCTGGGTAACCAGGCCTTGCTCAATGATAATGGTATTGATACCGCGGCGCTGGAAACCGAACTGAAAGCGCAGGCATCTCAGGGGGCAACCCCGGTTCTGCTGGCGGTGGATGGCAAAGCCGCTGCCCTGCTGGCCGTGCGCGATCCACTTCGCCAGGACAGCGTGGATGCCCTGGCGCGTCTGCACCGCGCGGGCTATCGCCTGGTGATGCTGACCGGGGACAACCCGACGACGGCAAACGCTATTGCGAAAGAAGCCGGTATTGATGAAGTCATTGCAGGCGTTCTGCCGGATGGCAAAGCGGATGCGATTAAGAACCTGCAACGCCAGGGACGTCAGGTGGCGATGGTGGGCGACGGCATCAACGATGCCCCGGCGCTGGCCCAGGCAGACGTCGGTATCGCCATGGGGGGCGGGAGCGATGTTGCCATTGAAACCGCCGCCATCACGTTGATGCGCCACAGCCTGATGGGCGTTGCCGATGCGCTGGCCATTTCGAAAGCCACGTTGCGCAACATGAAGCAGAACCTGCTGGGGGCATTTATCTATAACTCGCTCGGTATTCCAATTGCCGCCGGCATTTTGTGGCCGCTGACCGGCACGCTGCTTAACCCGGTGGTTGCAGGTGCGGCAATGGCGCTCTCCTCCATCACCGTGGTGAGCAATGCCAACCGCCTGTTGCGCTTTAAACCGAAAGATTGAACCTTGTTCTCGTACGCGCTAGCATGAACCTTTCCGTTTATGGAGCGCGTATGAGCCTGTTTAATCGTATAAAAACCTCGTTTCGCGCCCTCTTTCCCCGCCGTTATGCGTGGCCCGGCCTGGATATCTCCCTGCCCGGCGGTCAGCACCTGCATCTGGTTGGCAGCATCCATATGGGTACGCAGGATATGTCACCTCTGCCCCCCGGTCTGATAAAACGGCTGAAGCGCGCCGACGCGCTGGTCGTCGAGGCGGATATTTCGGGCCAGGAGTCACCGTTTGCCGGGCTTGAAAGCGATCTGACCCTGGCGGAACGTCTGGACGAAGCCCAACTGGCGGAACTGACGCGAGTCGCCGATGAAACCGGCGTGTCGCTCTCCATGATTGACGCCCTGCCGCTCTGGCAAATTGCGATGGTGCTACAAGCCACGCAGGCGCAGCGACTGGGTCTGCGCGGTGACTACGGTATTGATTACCAGCTGCTCAATCTGGCAAGAGCGCGCAATCTGCCCATCATTGAACTGGAAGGAACGGACAGCCAGATTGCGCTCCTGCGTCAGCTTCCGGACGACGGCCGCATGCTGCTGGATGATACGCTGACCCACTGGCACACCAACGCACGTCTGCTGCAAACCATGATTGGCTGGTGGCTGGATGCGCCGCCAGCAGACGGAAAGCTGGCGCTGCCGTCAACGTTCAGCGAATCGCTGTATGATGTGCTGATGAATGCGCGCAACAATGCCTGGCGAGAGACGCTGCATGCATTACCTGCCGGGGAATACGTGGTTGCGGTCGGGGCGTTACATTTGTACGGAGAAGGGAATTTGCCGTCGCTGCTGAAATAAAAAAATGGCCAATATCTCTATTGGCCCGTCAAAGAGGAATTTCATCGTTTTTATTATGCCGAAGGAGACCTTCGGTTGAGCCGATTGTCGCTCAAAGTGACCATCACTGCCAATACTATTGCGCAAGATGGTGCTATTTTTTAGACAAACGTCAGGCGTATGCTGTTGGCATGATTTGTCTGTCGTAAGAAGGATAGCTATGACTCCCGCCGTTAAATTACTCGAAAAAAACAACATTTCTTTCCGGATCCACACTTACGATCACGATCCGAATGAAACCAACTTTGGCGACGAAGTGGTGCGCAAACTGGGGCTGAACGCTGACCAGGTCTATAAAACGCTGCTGGTTGCGGTGAACGGCGATATGAAACATCTCGCCGTGGCGGTCACGCCCGTCGCCGGACAGCTCGATCTCAAGAAAGTGGCGAAGGCGCTGGGGGCGAAAAAGGTGGATATGGCAGATCCGATGGTTGCGCAACGGACCACCGGCTACCTGGTGGGCGGGATTAGCCCGCTGGGGCAGAAAAAACGCCTGCCGACGCTGATTGATGCCCCTTCGCAGGAATTTGACACGATCTATATTTCAGGCGGCAAACGCGGGCTGGATATCGAGCTGGCGGCGGGCGATCTGGCGAAAATGCTGGACGCGAAGTTTGCGGATATTGCGCGCCGGGGTTGAGAAAATTGCCCGGTGGCGCTGCGCTTACCGGGCCTACGATTCGAATGTAGGCCGGGTAAGGCGAAGCCGCCACCCGGCAAAATACCAGACTACTGCCAGCTCACCTCACCCTTCGGCTCATACGCGTTCACGTCAATCGGTGAATTCTGCTCGATGTACTGCTTCAGCACTTCCGCATCAATAAAGCCGGTATTCACATAGCCCGGTTTATTATCAATATGCGGATAACCGTCGCCGCCGGTGGCGTTAAAGCTCAACGTCGCCAGACGGTAGGTTTTTGCCGGGTCGACCGGTTCGCCTTTGATCTTCAGATCATTCAGCTTGCCGTCTTTTGCCACAAAGCTGACGTTGGCAAACTGCGGATAGGCCCCGGAATCCGGCTTCATCTGCGCGACGGCGGTCAGGTAGTCAATCGCCTCTTTGCCGGTCATGTCGGCATAGACCACTACGTTACCAAACGGCTGCACCTTCAGGACATCCTTGTAGGTGATATTTCCGCCTTCAATAGAGTCACGAATGCCGCCCCCGCTCATCACGCCAAAATCAGCACCGGTGCGCGCCATTTGCGCCGCCAGCACCAGGTGTCCCATGTTGGTCTGCACGAAGCGGACTTTGCTGCGGTCTCCCTCCAGACGACCATTCAGCGTGCCGATTTTCACATCCAGCTGCGCTTTGCCTTTGTTCTGGAACGGTGTCAGCAGGGAGAGCATCTGCGGGTTCTCAGCGATCTCTGGCGTGTAAAGTACGCGCTCACTTTTCCCGTCCGGGTAGGTCACTTTCTTCTTCAGGTTGACCGGAATGAGCTGGTAGTGCACCAGTTTCATCTCGCCGTTACGGAACTCAAAGTCAGCCCGGCCCACGTATTTACCCCATTCGTGGGCCTGCACAATCCAGATACCGTTCTGACGGTCCGGCGCACACGGCGTGCCCGGCACGTAATCCACCTGTTTTTTATTCTCGGATGCCATGCACACCGGATCCTGTGAGTGACCACCCACAATCATGGCCAGCGAGCCCGCAGGCAGGCTGCGCGCCATCTCCACGTCGCCGGGTGCATTGGAGCCGTGCTCACCGTTGTCGTAGTGCCCCATGTGCGTGGTGGCGATAATCACGTCCGGCTTTTCGTTCTGCTGCAGTTCCTGAATCACCAGCTTCGCTTCGTCTGCCGGTTTGCGGAATTCAATATCCGTAAAGAACTCGGGATTGCCGATTTTTGCCGTATCGTCGGTGGTTAAGCCAATGACTGCGATCTTCAAATCCTGACGCTTAAACAGCGCCCAGGGTTTGAACAGCCGTTCGCCGGTGCTTTTCTGGTAAATGTTGGCGGAGAGGAAGGGGAATTTGGCCCATTTTTCCTGCTGACGCAGCACCGTCAGCGGGTTATCAAACTCATGGTTACCGACGGCCATCGCGTCGTAGCCAATCAGATTCATGCCACGGAAATCCGGCTCGGCATCCTGTAAATCAGATTCCGGCACGCCGGTATTAATATCACCGCCTGAGAGCAACAGCACGCTGCCGCCCTGGGCTGCCACCTCTTTGCGAATGCCGTCCACCAGCGTTTTTTGCGCCGACAGACCATATTCGCCATATTCACTGCGCCAGAAATGACCATGATGATCGTTGGTATGCAGGATGGTGATTTTATAGGTTTTATCTTTTTCATACGCCTGCGCGGGCAGGCTTACCAGACCCCATGCGGCGATGAGCGCCAGCGCGACGCCCCGCTTCATTAACTTCATCTTCTCTCTCCCTGACCAATAGACAAAGGCAAAAATTACAGTGACTCACAATAATAGACAAATAAGTTTTCAGAATTGCGACTTTCTTCAAATGTCCCGGGCGGGTATGTTAGTCGGATAATAATTACACCCTGCATCTCTAATAACAAAACAACGTGGTATTTATGGCAATCAGCGAATCAACCCCGGCGTCGCCGCCAAAATCGCGCACCTCTTTTAAGGTATTAGGCGCAATCAGTCTTTCGCACCTGCTCAACGACATGATCCAGTCGTTGATTCTGGCAATTTATCCGCTGCTGCAGTCCGAGTTTTCGTTAACTTTCGTGCAGATCGGGATGATCACCCTCACCTTCCAGTTGGCTTCCTCGCTGCTGCAACCGGTGGTGGGCTACTGGACGGACAAATACCCGATGCCGTGGTCGCTGCCGATTGGCATGTGCTTTACCCTGAGCGGTCTGGTATTGCTGGCGATGGCTGGCAGCTTTGAGGCGGTGTTGATTGCTGCCGCGCTGGTGGGTACCGGGTCGTCCGTCTTCCACCCTGAGTCCTCACGCGTGGCGCGTATGGCCTCCGGCGGCCGTCACGGGCTGGCGCAGTCACTTTTCCAGGTCGGCGGTAACTTTGGCAGCTCCCTCGGCCCCTTGCTGGCGGCGGTGATTATCGCCCCGTATGGCAAAGGGAACGTGGCGTGGTTTGTGCTGGCCGCACTGCTGGCGATTATCGTGCTGGCGCAGATCAGCCGCTGGTATGCCGCTCAGCATCGCGTAAATAAGGGGAAACCTAAAGCGAAGATTATCAATCCCCTGCCCCGGAATAAGGTCATTCTGGCGGTTTCCGTACTGCTGGTGCTGATTTTCTCGAAATACTTCTACATGGCAAGCATCAGCAGCTATTACACCTTTTATCTGATGCAAAAATTCGGATTATCGGTACAAAATGCGCAAATCCACCTGTTTGCCTTCCTTTTCGCGGTTGCTGCCGGAACGGTTATTGGCGGGCCGGTGGGCGATAAGATTGGCCGGAAATATGTTATTTGGGGCTCTATCCTCGGTGTCGCGCCGTTTACCCTTATTTTGCCGTATGCCAGCCTCGAATGGACGGGCATTTTAACCGTGATCATTGGTTTTATCCTCGCCTCGGCATTTTCCGCCATTCTGGTCTATGCCCAGGAGCTGTTACCGGGCCGTATCGGTATGGTTTCCGGACTCTTTTTCGGTTTCGCCTTCGGTATGGGCGGGCTTGGTGCAGCGGTGTTGGGGATGGTCGCGGATCACACCAGCATCTTCCTGGTTTATAAAATCTGCGCTTTCCTGCCACTTCTGGGGATGTTGACCATATTCCTGCCTGATAATCGTCACAAAGCGTGAATTACAGGTAGCCAAAGTAAAACTTTGGCTACCTGCCCCCCTTATGCCATAAGGGTTTCCTCTCCATCCCTGACCTGAATTTATCAATATGCGCTTTTTTACGCGCATATTGCCGTTTTATTCAAACTTCAACAATTATTCATAAACATAAGGGCAAAAATTGTCATAAACTATTACCTGGTCTTTTGGTATTCACGCCAAAAATGGAACACTCACCGCGAAAGGAGACGGAATGCACCACGCCACACCGCTTATCACCACCATTGTTGGTGGACTTGTGCTCGCTTTTATCCTTGGCATGATTGCCAATAAACTGCGTATTTCTCCTCTTGTCGGCTATTTATTAGCGGGGGTTCTGGCGGGACCGTTTACGCCAGGTTTTGTCGCGGATACCAAGCTGGCGCCTGAGCTGGCGGAATTAGGCGTGATTCTGCTGATGTTTGGTGTTGGCCTGCACTTTTCCCTGAAGGACCTGATGGCGGTAAAGTCGATCGCCATACCTGGCGCGATCGCCCAGATAGGGGTGGCGACGCTGCTGGGGATGGCGCTTTCGGCCGTGCTGGGCTGGTCGTTGATGACCGGTATCGTATTTGGGCTGTGTCTCTCAACCGCCAGTACCGTGGTGCTGCTGCGCGCGCTTGAAGAGAGACAGCTGATAGACAGCCAGCGCGGGCAAATCGCGATAGGCTGGCTGATTGTGGAAGATCTGGTGATGGTGCTGACGCTGGTGCTGTTGCCTGCCGTCGCCGGAATGATGGAAAAAGACAACATCGGCTTCGCCTCGCTGGCGCTGGATATGAGTATCACCATAGGTAAAGTGGTGGCGTTTATCGCCATCATGATGCTGGTGGGCCGTCGTCTGGTGCCGTGGATCCTGTCCCGCAGCGCGGCGACCGGCTCCCGCGAGCTGTTTACGCTTTCCGTGCTGGCGCTGGCGCTGGGGATCGCGTTTGGCGCTGTTGAACTGTTCGACGTCTCCTTTGCCCTGGGCGCGTTCTTCGCCGGAATGGTGCTGAACGAGTCTGAGCTGAGCCACCGCGCCGCGCATGACACCCTGCCCCTGCGTGATGCCTTCGCCGTGCTGTTCTTTGTCTCCGTCGGCATGCTGTTTGATCCGATGATTCTGGTTCAGCAGCCGCTGGCCGTGCTGGGCACGCTGGCGATCATTATCTTCGGTAAGTCGCTCGCCGCCTTCTTCCTGGTGCGGATGTTCGGCCACTCCCCGCGTACGGCGCTGACGATTGCCGCCAGCCTGGCGCAGATTGGTGAGTTCGCCTTTATCCTCGCGGGTCTGGGTATGGCTCTGAACCTGCTGCCCCAGGCCGGGCAGAATCTGGTGCTGGCGGGGGCAATTCTGTCGATTATGCTGAACCCGGTCCTGTTTGCCCTGCTGGAAAAATACCTCGATAAAACCGAAACGCTGGAAGAGCAGACGCTGGAAGAAGCCATCGAAGAGGAGAAGCAGATCCCGGTGGATATCTGCAACCATGCGCTGCTGGTCGGCTTTGGTCGCGTGGGCAGCCTGCTCGGTGAGAAGCTGATGGCGCAGGGCATTCCGCTGGTGGTGATTGAAACCTCACGCACCCGCGTTGATGAACTGCGCGAGCGTGGTATACGTGCGGTACTGGGCAATGCGGCGAACGAGGAGATTATGGCGCTGGCGCATCTGGACTGCGCGCGCTGGCTGCTGCTGACTATTCCGAATGGCTATGAAGCGGGCGAGATTGTAGCCACCGCGCGTGAGAAATGCCCCAATATTGAGATTATCGCCCGGGCGCATTATGACGATGAGGTGGAGTACATCACCGAGCGCGGTGCGGATAAGGTAGTGATGGGCGAACGTGAGATTGCGAACACGATGCTGACGCTGCTGGCGAAACCGCCGGTTGAAGAGGCTGCTACGGGGTAAGATTTTTGCGGTCTGATGCCCTCACCCTGGCCCTCTCCCACGGGGAGAGGGAACAAACACTAAAAACGGCAACCGGGTTGCCGTTTTGCTTTTACCTGTCCCAATAAGCCTCTTCGAGGCTGTCTTCCCGTTCCGGCAGGCCACGCGTTAAGCGCGGTGAATGCTGGTTCAGCACCTGATAGCTCACGCGGTTCGCGTACTTACACACCTGCGCCAGCGACGAATAGGTCAGCCAGTTGAACTTGTGTTTGCTGGAGTTTGGTACGTTGGTTTTGTGGTAGGCATTGGCGGTAATGTCGTGCAGCAGTGCTGCCAGCGCGCCGTCACCCGCCCCGTTGGTGTTCATGATCTTCTCCGGTCCGCCCATATAAGGCGCAATGTGGGAGTAGATACGCAGCGGGTTGAGGCAATCTTTATGGCGCATACCGCGGCTGAACTCGTACTGGTTGAACTCGGCAATCGCGCCAGGGAGCAACGGGTGCTGGGTTTTGCGTTTGCTCTCTTCTTCCGTAAAGCCCGCCATATAGAGCCCGACGGGGCCGGCAGTGCAAAGCACCAGATCCACCCAGTCCAGCGCTTTGTCAGAGGCCAGCAGCGGATCGCTCTCACCGGTGAGCGCTTCGGCCTCTTCTTCGTTCATCGCCAGAATTGAGACGTGCTCTTTCAGGAACGCCTGCCACCACTCGGGGTTATCGGCAATCACGAATTTGGTGCCCAGCGTGAGAACCACCGGCACGTCGTACTTTTTGGCGTACTCGATCGCTTTCATGGTCGCTTCCGGCATCGGCTCGCCCGGCTTGCAGCGTACCAGATAGGAGGTCAATACCAGCGCAGAGGCACCCGCAATCACCGCTTCCGGAATACTCTCGGCGCGCAGCTTATTCATATGACCCGGGCTGATGGCAAAAGTCCGTTCGCCAGATTCGCCGATCAGCGTAAAGCAGCGACCAATGGGCCCGTTAACGCCCTGAAGATAGTTCAGATCGGTACGGCTGGAGGTGTTGCACAAATAGCGGTAGGCATAACCACCGATTTCAATGTTACTGCACATCACGCCGAGCAGTACCGAGCGGTCATCGGCCAGCACGGAGTAGTTGTGCATAGTGTTACCGATGGTCCCCCCGGCAAACTGATGGGTAATGAGATTTTCACGCACCAGCTCCTGGTACAGCGCTTCGGCAACGTCGTCTTCGATCACCAGGGAGTGACCGGCGCTCAGACCATAACGGGCGACAAACTCATCATCCACTTTCGCTTCAATGTCCACCAGCGTCTGGTCGATACCAACGACCCAGGCGGCGCTGGTTTCATTTTCAGGCTGGATTTGCTGCAGGAGCGGATCGCGCGCATCAACGGGAAAGTAGTGTTTGGATTTACGTTTACCGGGAAATTTCATGGTCTGAACTGTATGAAGAATATGGGCCGGGAATGGTAGCACAAACCCGGCCTGGAGTGCGATCAGCGGCTGTTCGTCACCAGCGAGACCATCATGTCAATATGTTCAGGCGAGTCGTTAAGCGCCGGAATGTACTCGTACTTTTCGCCGCCAGCCTCAAGGAAAAATTCCCGGTTTTGCACCGCGATCTCCTCCAGGGTTTCCAGGCAGTCCGCCGAGAACCCTGGCGACATCACCTGAATGTGCTTAACCCCCTTCTCGCCAAGCATTTTGAGGGTTTCATCGGTATACGGTGTCAGCCACGGCTCGCGACCGAAGCGCGACTGGAAGGTCATCATCACTTTTTCCGGCGGCAGGCCGAGGGCAGAAACCAGCTCACGGGTGGTATCGCGGCAGCGCTGCGGATAATCATCCCCTTCGTTGGCGAAACGCTGTGGGATCCCATGATAGGAGAGCAGCAGCAGATCCGGCTCGCCGTGCTTTTCAAACGACGCGCGCGCGCTGTTGGCAAGCGCCTTGATGTAGAGATCGTTATCGGCGTAATCGCGAATAAAGGTCACGCCAGGAATGCGGCGACGGGTCGCCAGAATGCGCGCCAGCTCGTCCCAGACGGCGGCCACCGTCGAGCAGGAGTATTGCGGGTAGAGCGCCAGCACCACGATATGGTCTACACCCTGCGCCAGCAGTGACTCCACCGCGCTTTCCAGGGACGGTTTTCCGTAGCTCATGCCGAGCGCGACGGGCATATCCGGCAGGCGGGCGGCCAGCGCTTTTTCCTGACGACGGCTGTAAACCATCAGCGGCGAGCCCTCCTCCATCCAGACGGACTGATAGAGTTTGGCGACGCGCGGAGAACGAATCGGCAGAATCACGCCACGCAGCAGCGGCCACCACAGCAGTCTCGGGAAATCCACAACGCGCGTGTCGCTTAAAAATTGTCGCAGGTAGCGTTTTACCGCGTCTGATGTAGGTGCTTCTGGAGTGCCCAGATTGGCAAGCAGGATGCCGGTTTTCGCCTGACTCATTCACGCCTCTTAACCATTTGATAGGTTGTCAATTGTAGCGGAAATGCGTTTAAACGAAACCCATTGCTGTAATAGGTAAGGTGAGAATATTTCTCACCCGGGGACCCGGGTGAGAGGCGCGCGATTAGCCGAGGATTTTTTCCAGCTCTGCACGTACGTCAGCCACGGCTTTGGTGCCGTCGACTTTGGCGTATTTGGTGTTACCCGCCTGCGCTTCTTTGGTGTAGTAGCCGATCAGCGGCGCGGTCATCTGATGGTATTCCACCAGGCGTTTACGCACGGTCTCTTCCTGATCGTCTTTACGGGTGGTCAGCTCTTCGCCGGTCACGTCGTCTTTACCTTCAACCTTAGGCGGGTTGAATTTGATGTGGTAAACGCGGCCAGAAGCAGCGTGTACGCGACGGCCAACGATACGGTCAACGATCAGCTCGTCCGGTACGTCGAACTCGAGAACGTAGTCCACGTTGATGCCCGCTTCTTTCATGGCGTCAGCCTGAGGAATGGTGCGTGGGAAGCCGTCCAGCAGGAAACCGTTACGGCAATCTTCCTGAGCAATGCGCTCTTTGACCAGCGCAATAACCAGCTCGTCGGTTACCAGCTTGCCTGCGTCCATGATGTCTTTCGCTTGTTTACCCAGCTCGGAGCCAGATTTTACAGCGGCGCGCAGCATGTCACCGGTGGAGATTTGCGGAATACCGTATTTCTCCATGATGAACTGAGCCTGAGTTCCTTTACCCGCGCCCGGAGCGCCAAGCAGAATAATACGCATTGCGAAAATCCCCTCAAATGTCGTTTCAATTTTTCAAAAGCGCTAAACAATACCACCAGAACGGACATCGCTCAAGGAAGGCGGGAAGGCTGAAACGGTTAACGGGGGGAGATAATTTGGGTGAGTGCGGTCTGGGCCCTCACCCCGGCCCTCTCCCACGGGGAGAGGGAGAAGACCAGGGGAGGCGTGGTCAGTTACGCCAGAAGCAGCGCATTCACACGTTTAATGAACAGGTTAGGGTCTTCCAGCGTGCCGCGCTCGGCCAGCAGGGACTGATCCAGCAGCAGCTCAACCCACTCGGCAAAGCGTGCTTCGTCCTGGGTATCCGCCGCGCGTTTCACCAGCGGATGATCCGGATTAAGCTCAAAGATATATTTCACTTCCGGCACCGCCTGGCCCGCCGCAGCGAACAGTTTCGCCATCTGAGTGCTCATTTCGTCGGCATCGGTCGTGACAATGGCCGGGGTATCGGTCAGACGGTGAGTGAAACGTACCTCTTTCACACGGTCACCCAGCAGGGTTTTCACGCGCTCAACGAACGGCTCCAGCGCCTTCTCGGCTTCTTTCGCGCTTTCATCTACCTCATCCGCCAGCTTGTCGATGGACTCATCGGCTTTTGCAACCGACTGGAACGCTTTACCGTCGAACTCGGTCAGGTAGTTCATCATCCACTCGTCGATGCGGTCAGACAGCAGCAGCACTTCGATGCCTTTCTTGCGCAACAGCTCCAGGTGCGGGCTGCTCTTCGCCGCCGCGTAGCTGTCGGCGGTGATGTAGTAGATCTTCTCCTGCCCTTCTTTCATGCGGGAGACATACTCTTCCAGCGACACGGTCTGCGCGGAGGAGTCGGTGTGCGTGGAGGCGAAGCGCAGCAGCTTAGCAATGGTTTCAACGTTTGCGGTGTCTTCTGCCGGGCCTTCCTTCAGCACCAGGCCAAACTGTTTCCAGAAGGTCTGGTATTTTTCCGCATCGTCTTTCGCCAGTTTTTCCAGCATCTGTAGCGCACGTTTGGTCAGGGCGTTGCGCAAGTTACGGGTGACGGTGCTGTCCTGCAGGATCTCGCGGGAGACGTTGAGCGGCAGATCGTTAGAATCGATCAGGCCGCGCACGAAGCGCAGGTAGTTCGGCATGAACTGCTCGGCGTCGTCCATGATGAAGACGCGCTGCACGTACAGCTTCAGGCCGTGCTTGTGATCGCGGTTCCACATATCCCATGGGGCCTGCGCCGGGATGTACAGCAGGCTGGTGTACTCCTGCTTCCCTTCCACGCGGTTGTGGCTCCAGGTCAGCGGGTCGGTAAAGTCGTGGGCGATGTGCTTGTAGAACTCGTTATATTCGTCGTCTTTAATTTCAGACTTGTTGCGCGTCCACAGCGCCTGCGCCTTGTTGATTTTCTCCCAGGAGACCACGGTTTCGCCGTCTTTCTCTTCCTGTTTTTCAATCTCAACCGGCAGAGCGATGTGATCGGAATATTTGCTGATGATGGAGCGTACGCGCCAGTCGTTCAGGAAATCATCTTCCCCTTCACGCAGGTGCAGGGTGATTTCAGTCCCGCGGTCTGCTTTGGTGATGTCGTCAACGGTGTACTCACCTTCGCCTTTGGATTCCCAGAGCACGCCGTTCTCCGCGCTGTCGCCCGCCGCACGAGTACGCACGGTGACTTTGTCCGCCACGATGAACGCTGAGTAGAAGCCCACGCCGAACTGACCGATCAGCTGGCTGTCTTTCGCCTGGTCAGAGCCCATGGACTCAAGGAACGCTTTAGTGCCGGATTTGGCGATGGTGCCGAGGTGGTCGATCACCTCGTCGCGGTTCATCCCAATGCCGTTATCAGCGATGGTCAGGGTGCGGTTCTCTTTATTGAAAGAGACGCGCACGCGCAGCTCGCCGTCGCCTTCATACAGATCCGGGTTAGACAGCGCGCGGAAGCGCAGCTTGTCCGCCGCATCGGAGGCGTTGGAAATCAGCTCACGCAGGAAGATTTCTTTGTTGGAATACAGGGAATGGATCATCAGGTGCAGAAGCTGTTTTACTTCTGACTGGAAACCACGGGTTTCTTGTCCTTTCATCTAAGTCGACCTCAACAATGCCATTTAATGGGGTTGTAAAACGTTGAGTGAGAGATGGGGATAAGGGAGAGAAATTTCAAGCGGAGGCCGCGAACGCAGCCTCCGTTTGGTCAGAAAATAATCTTGTGACGCCCGGCCAGAGAGTGCGACAGCGTGGTGCCGTCCACCATCTCCAGCTCACCGCCCACCGGTACGCCGTGGGCGATGCGGCTGGCGTCAACGCCGTACTGTGAGCACAGCTCGGCGATGTAGTTGGCGGTTGCTTCCCCTTCCACCGTTGGGTTGGTGGCGAGGATCACCTCTTTAATCGTTTCGGACTCAAGACGCTGTTCAAGGCGGTCAAGACCGATATCGTCCGGGCCGATACCGTCCAGCGGGGAGAGATGCCCCATCAGCACGAAATAGCGGCCGGAAAACTGCCCGGTTTGTTCGATGGCATAGATGTCCGCCGGACTCTCCACCACGCAAATCTGACCGTTCTCCTGACGACGCGGATTCGAGCAGATGTTACACACATCCTGCTCGGTAAAGGTGCGGCAATCCGCACAGTGACCAATTTCTGACATCGCGCGGGTCAGAGCCTGCGCCAGGCGCATCCCGCCGCTGCGATCGCGCTGCAAAAGGGTGAACGCCATGCGCTGCGCCGACTTCGGGCCAACGCCCGGCAGGCAGCGCAGAGCTTCCATTAACTGCGTGAGCAGCGGACTGGTTTGCATCAGAATGGCATCTTAAAGCCCGGCGGCAGCTGCATACCGCTGGAAACAGAGGCCATTTTCTCTTTCTGGGTTTCGTCGATACGGCGCGCAGCATCGTTAAACGCGGCAGCAACCAGATCTTCCAGCATCTCTTTGTCGTCTTCGAGCAGGCTTGGGTCGATTTCAACGCGACGGCAGTTATGCGCACCGTTGATGGTCACCTTGACCAGACCGGCACCGGATTCACCCGTGACTTCCATCTGAGCGATCTCTTCCTGCATCTTCTGCATTTTTTCCTGCATCTGCTGAGCCTGCTTCATCAGGCCACCCAGACCGCCTTTTCCACCAAACATAGGCTTCTCTCTTCTTTCACGTTTAAGGATTACAACCGTAAGTCAGACTCACGATCAAATGGGGCGAATACTCTCTTCATCCAGATCGGCGTCGAAGAACCGGCGCAGGGTCTGAATGTTGTTATCCGCAATAATCGCCTCGCGCGCCTGCGCGAGTTTCTCTTCATAAATGGCCTGGCGCCACTCAAGCGGCGTTTTCACTGCCGGATTATCATCTTCAATGATAGTCAATTCAACCGGCGCACCCTGTAATGTGGCGAGCGCCTCGGCCAGCGCCTTTTGCGCGCCTGGCGAATTCAGGTGTCGCTGACCAGGACGCAGGTGTAAACGCACCTGATTACCGTCCTGCTCTTTCCAGGCGTTCAGCGCAACCTGCTCGACCAGCTTCGGCAGCTGGAGTTTGCTGACCTCAGCGGCCCAGGCATCGCGGGCAATAGATTCTTCTGCGAGCTTCGCGGAAAGCTCCGGCGTTTTCTCATGCTCCAGCGCCTTTTTCAGCGCTTTCGGCGTAGCGACCTCTTCCTTTACCGTTTCGACAACGGTGGTCGCCTTCCAGCGGTATGCCTCTTCTTTCGCCGGGGCTTTCTGCTCGAGCGCGGACGGTGCCGGGCGCGACTGTACGCGCTCCGTTACCGAGGCCAGTCGTTCAAGCGCGGCGTTGTTCACCGGCCGCGCTCTTCCTGGCGCTGCCGGTTCACTCTTTTTTGGTTTGGTTACTCCCTGCGCACGCTGCAACTGACTGCGAGCGGCAAGCACCGAACTGGTGGCATCCGACAGCGGCACGTTTTGCGGCGGCGGTGTCGGCTGCGGTGGCACCTGCTGAGGTGACATCACCGCCGTTGGGGCGACCGGGGCAAAAGACTGCCGCGGCGCTTCCGGCTCCGGCAGCGGCATGCGCGGGTGGAACGCCAGCGCGCGCAGCAGCGTCATTTCTACGCCCATCCGGGGATCCGGCGCGTACGGTAGCTCTTTACGGCCAATCAGCAGGGTTTGGTAATAAAGCTGTACATCGGCAGGCGGCACGGTGCGGGCAAGTTCACGCATCCGCTGTTCAATGGCGGCCATATCTGCGCCAATTGCCGACGGAGAAAGCTGCAGCATCGCCACGCGGTGCAGCAGGCTGAGCATCTCAACCAGCAGCGCTTCCCATTCAATCCCCCGGCCAGCAGCAGCATTGACCAGCGTCATGACGCGCTCACCGTTGGCGGCAATCATCGCTTCGATGAGTGAAAGCGCCTGATCGTCATCCAGCGTACCGAGCATGGTGCTGACTGCTTCGGTAGAGAGCTTACCGTCACCGCTGGCAATCGCCTGGTCGGTCAGACTCAGCGCATCACGCAGGCTGCCGTCCGCTGCACGTGCCAGCAGTTGCAGGGCGCGCGGCTCGTGGACGATCTTCTCTTCATCGAGAATGTGTTCGAGCTGGGCGCGGATCTGTTCTACGTCCAGAGCCTTCAGGTGGAACTGCAGGCAGCGGGACAGAATGGTGACCGGCAGCTTTTGCGGATCGGTCGTCGCCAGCAGGAATTTCACGTGCGCGGGCGGCTCTTCCAGCGTTTTCAGCAGGGCGTTAAAGCTGTGGCGCGACAGCATGTGCACTTCATCGATCAGGTAGACCTTGAAGCGACCGCGCGCCGGGGCGTACTGCACGTTATCCAGCAGATCGCGGGTATCTTCGACTTTCGTGCGCGAGGCGGCGTCGATCTCGATCAGATCGACAAAACGCCCCTGCTCGATCTCCCGGCAGTTATCACACACGCCGCACGGCGTGGCGGTGATCCCGGTTTCGCAGTTGAGACCTTTCGCCAGCAAACGGGCAATTGAGGTCTTACCGACGCCGCGGGTGCCGGAGAAAAGATAGGCGTGATGGATGCGACCTAGCGACAAGCCGTTCGCCAGGGCCGTCAGCACATGCTCCTGACCGACAACGTCAGCAAAGGTTTGTGGTCGCCATTTACGGGCTAACACCTGATAACTCATGGGCAGGCTCTGCAACGCTGGAAGGTGAATTTATGGAGGGGAATGCTATCACAACCTCACCTATTGAGCGAGGTTGTGAAAACCGGGATTAATGACCCGGGAATGGCACCAGGCTGTAGCTGGTAATGCCCTGTTTTTCCAGGCGCTGTTCGCCGCCGAGATCGAACAGGTTAATGATGAACGCCGCGTCGGTCACTTCGCCACCCAGACGACGGATCAGCTTCACGGTCGCTTCGATGGTGCCGCCGGTCGCCAGCAGATCGTCCACCACCAGCACTTTGTCGCCAGGCTTGATCGCATCAACGTGGATTTCCAGCTGATCGGTGCCGTACTCCAGCTCGTAGCTCTCTGCGATGGTTTCACGCGGCAGTTTGCGCGGTTTACGCACCGGCACAAAACCCACGCCCATTGCCAGCGCAACCGGTGCGCCAAACAGGAAGCCACGGGCTTCGGTACCTACTACTTTGGTGATCCCGGCGTTTTTATAACGCTCGACCAGCAGTTCAATGCTGAGCGCGTACGCTTTCGGGTCTTCCAGCAAGCTGGTGACATCACGGAAAAGAATGCCAGGTTTTGGATAGTCCTGGATGCTTTTGATGCTGTTTTTCAGATATTCAAGCTGCTGTGCAGTTGCGGTCATCGGTTTGTGCCTAAATGAAACAGTGTTACTCACGACGCGCAACGGAGTGGGTAAAGGTAACAATCGTTTAACCTTTAACCAGGCGCGCCTGTGCTCGAAAACGGTCGAATTTACTGGCTGTACGCAATAATTGCAACAGCCATTATGAGGCTTCAGTGCTTTTGTTGCTTTTCATCAACCACGGGGATCCGCCACATGAAGATAAGCAGGCAGGTCAGAATGATCAGCAGCAGGATCCGCACCCACATCATTTTCACCAGCCATAATGAAATAGCAAAGGTAATGAGGATCACCGTAATCGCGCGCGGCTTCGCGCCGGGCGGCATGGCACGGTGTTTTTGCCAGTGGCGCAGGTAGCCACCAAACCATGAGCGATAAAGCAGCCAGTGGTGAAAACGCGGCGACGAGCGGGCGAAGCACCAGGCTGCCAGCAGGATAAACGGCGTGGTGGGCAGTAAGGGTAAAACCACACCCAGTGTACCCAGCACTACCGCGAGCCAGCCAATGATGATTAAAATAGTACGCTGCATAATGCGAATCGTTATCAAACTGAACGGCTACTTTACCACTGGAGAGCGTTTTGAAAACAGCCTTGCTTCTGGAGACGCTGCAAAAACAGTTGACCACCCTGCGAGCAGAGGCCACCCCACTGCTGGGGCACGCCACGCTGAAGCCGCGCTTTGATCGGCAGCTTTTTCGTACCCGCAGTACGGTCATTCAGGATTACCTGGCTGAGGCGCAGACCCACCTTGACGAGCTTTGCCATGCGGTTGAAAGTGAACAGCAGGAACAGGTGGCGTGGCTTGCAGAGCATCTCACTGAGCAAATCACCGCCCTGCATCGCGAAATTGCCGCCTGGCCGCTACGCGCCTGGGACAGCGGCTCGCCCGGACTCGGCAAATGGCAGCGCAAGCGGCTGGAGAATCAGGAGTTTGAACGCCGACTGTTTGAGATGAAACGTGAGCGCGAAGTGCGGCTGAATAACAGCGAAACGCTGGAAGAACAACAATTATTGATGCGCGAGATTAGCGCCCTGGAAGGCCGCATTGTGCGCTGCCGTCAGGCGCTGGATGAGATTGAACGCGTCATTGAACGTTTGACCCGCTAACAGGAGCCACACCCATGTCACTGGAAAATGCACCCGATGAGGTCAAGCTGGCCGTCGATTTAATTATGCTGCTGGAGAATCATGATATTCCCGCCGAAACGGTGCTGAAAGCGCTGGCGATTGTGCAGCGGGATTTCGAAGGAAAGGTGAAGGCCAGTAGCCCTCACCCTAACCCTCTCCCACAGGGAGAGGGAAAATAGATTAAGCCGGAGTGGGATCGTCACCTTTAATGTCGCGCTTCACTTCCGTATGCTCATCACCTTTTTCGTTACGCAGGTGAACTTCAAGCTGGTTGAAGGCGATATTAATATCGTTTTCACGGCACAGGCGATCGATAGACCGGTTAAGCTCATCTACCGTGTAGCTACGGTCACGCAGTTCACGCACGTATAAACGCAGTTCATGATCCAGCGTGCTTGGCCCGAAGGTGGTGAAGAACACCGCCGGAGCCGGATCGTGCATCACTTTCGGATGTTCTGAGGCTGCCTTCAGCAGCACCTCTTTCACCTTCTCCAGATCCGATCCATAGGCTACGCCCAGGCGGATCACCACGCGCGTCACCGTATCAGAGAGCGACCAGTTGATCAGACGCTCGGTCACGAACGCCTTGTTCGGGATGATCACCTCTTTGCGATCGAAATCGGTAATCGTGGTGGCACGAATGCGGATCTTGCTGACCGTACCGGAGAACGTCCCGATGGTGACGGTATCGCCAATTCGCACCGGACGTTCGAACAGGATGATCAGACCGGAGACAAAGTTACCGAAGATCTCCTGCAGGCCAAAACCCAGACCTACCGAGAGGGCGGCCGCCAGCCACTGGAGTTTATCCCACGAGACGCCCAGCGAGCCGAATACCGTCATCGCCCCGACAATAATGATGACGTAGTTCAGGATCGTGGTGATAGCGTACGACGCCCCCTGACGCAGGTTTAGCCGCGAGAGGACCAGCACTTCCAGCAGACCCGGCAGGTTGCGAATCAGCGCCCAGGCTACCACCGACGACACCAGCGCAAACAGCAGGCTGCCCATGGTGACGCTTTTCATCACCGCAGCGCCAGCTTCGGTGCCGTTGTACTGCCAGAGGGTGATGCTGTCGAGGTAGGCGAAAACGGTAATTAAATCAGACCAGATAGCCCAGAACATCACCGCAAACAGCGCGATCATCACCAGCATAGTGATACGCAGCGTCTGCTGGTTGACCTGCTCCAGCGCGATGGTCGGTTCTTCCTGTGGCTCCGCCCCTTCGGCGCCCTCTTTCACCTGATGCTGACGACGCGCGATGGCACGACGGTAAGCAATACGGCGAGCCGCGACGCTTAACCCGCGCAGTACGGTTTGATAGAGCAGATTCCAGACGATCACCAGATAGACCGTTTCGATCCAGCGCCCGGACAGACGCAGCGTGGTATAGAAGTAGCCCGTCGCCGTAAGCACCATCAGCGCCAGCGGAATGATCGCCAGTACCGTCACGGTGGCCAGACGAATATTGTGGGACTCTTTATCACGCCAGCTATCGCGGCACATCGGCCACATGAGGATGGCAATCAGCAGCAGGTTCAGCATAATGACCAGCTGACCCAGCACATCATCCATCAGATGCAGCGGAGACAGTTCAGAAACAACTGACCAGAAGTGAAGCGGCAGAAGCGCCAGGCTGACACGTACAATCTGTCGACGCCAGTGGCTGGTCAGTTGGGCAGGCATGTTGAAATGACGGACCGCAACGCCGTCTTTCTCCAGGACCTTCCAGCACAGGCCAAACACCAGCCAGAACAGCGCCAGTTTTTTGCTGAATGCCCACAGCAGATCGCTGACGTTAAGCTGCATGGTGAGCAGAATCAGGCCTACCGCCAGAATAATCAGGCACACCGGCAGGGCGCGAATAAGGTCGATCAGAATCGCTTTTGGCGTATGGAGCTGGCTGTCGTTGCGCAGTTGCCCCACTTCCGAGGCCAGCTTCGCCTGGTACTGTTTAAGCCATTTCAAACGCCAGCGAATCAGACCGGCAATCAGCAGCAGAGGTAATCCCGCCAGGAAAGCAATCATTACCGCAGGCCAGGCTTTCTCCCAGTTCACGGTGATTTTCATGCTCTTGATCTGCGTTTTCAGCTGTTCAGGGAAGGACTTCACCCAATCCCAGTCCATCGGCTTGTTGCTGTTCACCCAGAAAATTTGCTGCGTCAAAATCTCCTGCAGGCTTTTGGAAACGCTGACCAGCTGCTGCTGGTTGATCTGCAGGTTGATGGCCATCATCAGCTGGTTGCCCAACTGTTTGTTGAGCTGATCCAATAGCTCACGGCGCATATCGACGACCTGGAGCAGCGCGTCATGCACTTCCGGGTTCACGTCGCTGGAATGACCCTCTTCAATTTTGGCGACGAAGTTATCGCTCTGGAAAAGGGCATCACGCTGCTGATTCACGTCAAATTGTTCCAGACGCAAATCCGCAATGCGGTTAGTCATGTCTTCCAGCTCGTCGGCGGACGGCAGCGTCTGCTGCTGCTGGTAGAGAATACGCGACAGCAGGAGGCTACCTTTCAGGACCGCGATCTGTTCTTTGATGTTGCGTTCCGCCTGCAGCGCCCGATCCAGCCAGTTTTTCACTTTAATGTTTTGCTGAACCAGCGAGTTGCCGTTTTCCGTCGCCAGAATCAGACGCTGACTCAGCTGATGGTTAGCCTCAAGCTCCTGTTTCACCAGCGGGTTGGCCTGAATACGGGCCGTTTCATCCGGCGATACCGCTTCCTGGGCCGTTTTTTCCGTCAGGGTCAGACGCTTACTATTTACCGCTTCCTGCAGCAGCTGAAGCTGGTGTTCCAGACGATTAATATTCGCCGTGACGTAATCACGCTGTTTCTGGAGCGTGTCCTGCAGCACCGTATTCCCTTCCAGGCTTTTACGCTGCTGTTCAATTTGCGCATTGAGTAATGACTGCTGAACCAGTAGCAGAGTTTGCTGCGTTGGGCGAAGCGTCCCTTCCCCCACCGTCGTACCGTTCAGGCGGTTGCGGATCTGCTGCAGCTGCTGAGACGCGGTATACATCGCATTTTGCACGCGCTCGGGCTGGGTTTGCAGAGAGACGAGCTGACTGTTGTAGGTCGCGAGGTCGGACTGCGCGGTTTGCAGATCGTCGAGCAATTGGGCAACGCGTGACTCCAGCTGACGCAAAGAAAGCGTGGCGAGCGTCTTACGCGTTTCGTCGTCGTTATCGACGTCACTCAGCGCATTCAGCGCTTCCGTGGCCTTGCGCATGTTCTCAGGCGCCTGCGCCACCTTCTGACGAAGCTGGGTGGTTTCTGCTTTAACGCGCTCAATTTTATCAATATTTTCCAGCGTCTCTGTCAGATCCTGCTGGGTGAGTTTCTCCTGCGGAGAGAGCTCTTTTTGTTTGTTCAGGGTGTCGAGTTGCGACTGAACATCACTGCGTGAGGGGATATCCGTACTGTTATCTGCGCGGGCCCACGAAAGCGGTCCGGTGGAGAAGAAAAACAGCATAGCAAAGAGCAATGCAAAAACAGGATGTTGCGAGCGATTGATGGGCAGCATAGTTGTGAATGATGTCAGCAGATGACCGATAATAGTCCGGCGTGAAGAATATCACGCTCGTCTGAAGCAGAATAGCGTGAACGTTATCCTCTAAGATAAATCCTGGAATGGCTCAGGCGGGTAACGAAGGGGCATCGCTGCGCAGCGTCGGGCAGAACTGACACATTTCCAGTAAAATCGCGACATAGCTGCGTGCTTCCTGCTTGAGGTCAAAGGAGTCCGGCGCAAAAAGCCAGTTTTCCATCAGGCCCGAAATATAGCTGCGCATCAGGATAGCCGCCCGACGAGTCAGTAAATTAGCCGGTAACAGCTTCGCCTGCATACACTGGGTGAGCGTTTGTTCAATGCGGTCATAACTCTCCAGGCACAAACTACGCTGCGCCTGCTGCACCACCGCCATCTCGCCCACGAACTCGCATTTATGAAAAATAATTTCCATCATTAATCTGCGACGTTCTTCAACTACCGTAGCTTCAAGGATATATACTAATATCTCTCTTAATACTGAGAGTGGATCGTCAGGGAATTTTGCCCGATACTCACTCTCAAGATCGCTAATGCTGGACTCTGAAAGCTCCCAGATTTCACTGAACAGATCTGACTTATCTTTAAAATGCCAGTAAATCGCACCCCGAGTCACGCCAGCAGCCTGAGCAATTTGTGCCAACGAGGTTGATGAAACACCCTGCTGAGAGAACAAACGTATTGCCACATCAAGGATATGTTGTCGGGTTTCCAGCGCTTGTTGTTTAGTTTTTCGTGCCATAGGTGAGTGAATTTACAGGAGTCAGATTTACATACATTTGTGAATGTATGTACCATAGCATGACGATAATATAAACGCAGCAATGGGTTTTTGGACTCAGGACCATTGATCAATTTGAAATCGGACACTCGAGGTTTACATATGAACAAAAACAGAGGGTTAACGCCTCTGGCGGTCGTTCTGATGCTCTCAGGCAGCTTAGCGCTAACAGGATGTGACGACAAACCAGCTCAACAAGGAGCTCAGCAGGCGCCAGAAGTCGGCGTAGTGACACTCAAATCTGAACCTCTGCAGATCACCACCGAATTACCTGGCCGTACCAATGCCTATCGCATTGCGGAAGTTCGCCCTCAGGTGAGTGGCATTATCCTGAAACGTAACTTTACCGAAGGCGGTGATGTGAAAGCCGGTGAGTCTCTGTATCAGATTGATCCCGCGACCTATCAGGCCTCTTATGAAAGCGCCAAAGGCGACCTGGCAAAAGCGCAAGCCGCCGCCAAAATCGCCCAGCTGACGCTGAACCGTTATCAAAAACTGCTCGGTACGAAGTACATCAGTCAACAGGATTATGATACCGCTCTGGCCGATGCCCAGCAGGCTAACGCCGCCGTGGTGGCCGCCAAAGCGGCCGTCGAAACCGCACGTATTAATCTGGCCTATACCAAAGTGACCTCCCCTATCAGCGGTCGTATTGGTAAATCTTCCGTCACGGAAGGGGCGCTGGTACAGAACGGACAAACCACTGCGCTGGCTACCGTGCAGCAGCTTGATCCGATCTACGTTGACGTGACCCAGTCCAGCAATGATTTCCTGCGCCTGAAACAGGAGCTGGCTAACGGCACCCTGAAACAGGAAAACGGCAAAGCCAAAGTGGAGCTGGTGACTAACGACGGTATCAAGTTCCCGCAGGAAGGGACTCTGGAGTTCTCCGATGTGACGGTCGACCAGACTACTGGTTCCATCACCTTACGGGCGATTTTCCCGAACCCTGACAAAAATCTGCTGCCAGGTATGTTCGTTCGGGCGCGTCTGGAAGAAGGCACCAATCCAACCGCACTTCTGGTTCCACAGCAGGGTGTGACCCGTACGCCACGTGGCGATGCGAGCGCGCTGGTTGTCGGGGCGGATGACAAAGTCGAAATGCGCAACATTACCGCCACTCAGGCGATTGGCGATAAATGGCTGGTGACGGAAGGTCTGAAAGATGGCGATCGCGTGATTGTTACTGGTTTGCAAAAAGTTCGTCCTGGTGCGCAGGTCAAAGCACAGGAAGTGAAATCTGACGATAAACAATCTGCTTCGGCCGCTGACCAGTCAGAACAAACCAAGTCTTAACTTAAACAGGAGCCGTTAAGACATGCCTAATTTCTTTATCGATCGCCCCATATTTGCGTGGGTGATCGCCATTATCATCATGTTGGCCGGGGGACTTGCGATCCTGAAGCTGCCTGTCGCGCAATATCCAACGATTGCGCCACCGGCGGTGACAATTTCCGCAACCTACCCGGGCGCTGATGCGAAAACGGTGCAGGACACCGTCACCCAGGTTATCGAACAGAACATGAACGGTATCGATAACCTGATGTACATGTCCTCAAACAGTGACTCAACCGGTACAGTACAGATCACCCTGACCTTCGAGTCAGGTACCGATGCTGACATCGCGCAGGTTCAGGTGCAGAACAAACTGCAGCTGGCAATGCCGTTGCTGCCGCAGGAAGTACAACAGCAGGGCGTGAGCGTCGAGAAATCGTCCAGTAGCTTCCTGATGGTTGTTGGCGTTATCAACACCAACGGCACCATGACGCAGGAGGATATTTCCGACTACGTGGGCGCCAACATGAAGGATGCCATCAGCCGTACTTCCGGTGTGGGTGACGTTCAGCTGTTCGGTTCTCAGTACGCGATGCGTATCTGGATGGATCCGAACAAATTGAACAACTTCCAGCTGACGCCGGTTGACGTGATTAACGCGATTAAAGCGCAGAACGCCCAGGTGGCAGCCGGTCAGTTAGGCGGTACACCACCTGTGAAAGGCCAGCAGCTTAACGCGTCCATTATCGCGCAAACCCGTCTGACCTCCGCCGATGAGTTCAGCAAAATCCTGCTGAAAGTGAATCAGGACGGTTCGCAGGTTCGCCTGCGCGACGTAGCGAAAGTGGAGCTGGGTGGCGAAAACTACGACATCATTGCGAAGTTTAACGGTAAACCCGCTTCCGGTCTGGGTATTAAACTGGCGACCGGCGCTAACGCCCTGGACACCGCCACGGCGATCCGCGCAGAGCTGAAGAAGATGGAACCGTTCTTCCCGTCAGGTCTGAAAATCGTCTACCCGTACGACACGACGCCGTTCGTAAAAATTTCGATTCATGAAGTGGTTAAAACGCTGGTAGAAGCGATTATCCTGGTCTTCCTGGTGATGTATCTATTCCTGCAAAACTTCCGCGCGACGCTGATCCCAACCATCGCCGTGCCGGTCGTTCTGCTGGGGACCTTTGCCATCCTTGCGGCCTTTGGATTCTCGATAAATACCCTGACGATGTTCGGGATGGTGCTTGCCATCGGCCTGTTGGTGGATGACGCCATCGTAGTGGTAGAGAACGTCGAGCGTGTCATGGCGGAAGAGGGTTTACCGCCGAAGGAAGCAACCCGTAAATCCATGGGCCAGATCCAGGGCGCGCTGGTCGGTATCGCGATGGTACTGTCGGCGGTATTTATCCCGATGGCCTTCTTCGGCGGCTCTACCGGTGCGATTTACCGCCAGTTCTCGATTACCATCGTTTCCGCGATGGCGCTGTCGGTGCTGGTCGCATTGATCCTGACGCCTGCGCTGTGTGCCACCATGCTGAAGCCCATTCAGAAAGGCGGTCATGGCGAGCATAAAGGGTTCTTCGGCTGGTTTAACCGCATGTTTGACAAGAGCACGCACCACTACACCGACAGCGTGGGCAACATCCTGCGTAGCACCGGTCGTTATCTGCTGCTCTATATCATCATTGTCGTCGGCATGGCCTATCTGTTCGTTCGTCTGCCAAGCTCGTTCCTGCCTGATGAAGACCAGGGCGTGTTCCTGACGATGGCGCAGCTTCCGGCGGGTGCATCGCAGGAGCGTACCCAGAAAGTGCTGGATGAAGTGACGGACTACTACCTCACCAAAGAGAAAGCGAACGTTGAGTCCGTGTTTGCGGTTAACGGCTTTGGCTTTGCGGGTCGTGGTCAGAACACCGGTATCGCCTTCGTCTCTCTGAAAGACTGGGCGGATCGTCCGGGCGAAGAGAACAAAGTTGAGGCCATCACTGGCCGTGCAATGGGGACCTTCTCGCAGATTAAGGATGCGATGGTCTTCGCCTTTAACCTGCCAGCGATTGTTGAACTGGGTACCGCGACCGGTTTCGACTTCCAGCTGATCGACCAGGGCGGTCTGGGTCACGAAAAACTGACGCAGGCACGTAACCAACTGTTCGGCGAGGTGGCGAAACACCCTGACCTACTGGTTGGCGTGCGTCCAAACGGTCTGGAAGATACGCCGCAGTACAAGATCGATATCGACCAGGAGAAAGCACAGGCGCTGGGCGTGTCCATCAGCGACATCAATACCACACTGGGCGCGGCCTGGGGCGGTAGCTACGTGAACGACTTCATCGACCGTGGTCGTGTGAAGAAAGTGTACGTGATGTCAGAGGCGCAGTACCGTATGTTGCCGAACGATATTAATAACTGGTACGTTCGCGGCAGCAATGGTCAGATGGTTCCGTTCGCGGCGTTCTCAACGTCACGCTGGGAATATGGTTCACCACGTCTGGAACGTTACAACGGTCTGCCATCAATGGAGATCCTGGGTCAGGCCGCACCAGGCCGAAGCACCGGTGAAGCCATGAACCTGATGGAAGAGCTGGCGAGCAAATTGCCTTCGGGCATCGGCTATGACTGGACCGGTATGTCCTATCAGGAACGTCTGTCCGGTAACCAGGCCCCTGCCCTGTATGCCATTTCTTTGATTGTGGTATTCCTGTGTCTGGCGGCACTGTATGAGAGCTGGTCGATTCCGTTCTCCGTTATGCTGGTGGTTCCACTCGGGGTTATCGGTGCACTGCTGGCGGCGACGTTCCGTGGATTGACCAACGACGTGTACTTCCAGGTAGGCCTGCTGACAACCATTGGCTTGTCGGCGAAGAACGCGATACTTATCGTTGAATTCGCCAAAGACCTGATGGAGAAAGAAGGTAAAGGGCTTATCGAGGCGACGCTTGAAGCGGTACGTATGCGTCTGCGTCCTATTCTGATGACGTCACTGGCGTTTATCCTCGGCGTACTGCCGCTGGTTATCAGCTCTGGCGCGGGCTCCGGTGCGCAGAACGCGGTCGGTACTGGCGTGATGGGCGGTATGATCACCGCGACCGTGCTGGCTATCTTCTTCGTTCCGGTGTTCTTCGTGGTGGTTCGCCGCCGCTTCAGCCGCAAAAATGAAGATGTTGAGCACAGTCATTCGGTAGAACCGCACTGATACCGGTTTCACATCATAAAAAGGCCGCATTAGCGGCCTTTTTCATTTTAAGAAAAAATCATAAAATACGCTTATTGTGGTTTTATTTATTTTCTGCCAGCGTAACAGGACATATCATAAATAACGCATAACGTAATCCGAGAATACAGGATTTTTTTAAATTCATTTCTTCGGTCAGAGGGTTAGGAATATTCCTAATTAAAAGTTCGGAAAAACAGAACTCCGGATTTGAACTTTTTCTTCAGGCGCAAACCTAAGCTAATGAAACGTAAGGAAGCTAACAAAACAAGCGTTAATCTGGATAAAAATGTTCCGTTCCGGATGAACATTTGCGTAGAGTCTCGCAGCCTGCGGTTTTATTTGTAATTTTTCGTAATAGCGCGGTGAAATCCAGACAGGAGTGGCTTATAGTTAGGTTATCAGGAACACAGCACTCATGTAGCTAAGTCAGTTGTATCCATCCCGACAATGATGTTCGGTGAGTAATAAATCACTCAGAAGGGGATGCGCTATGGACGAGTACTCGCCAAAACGGCATGATATCGCGCAGTTGAAATTTCTCTGCGAATCCTTGTACCATGACTGCCTTGCCAATCTTGATGAAAGTAACCATGGCTGGGTAAACGATCCAACGTCTGCGATCAATTTACAGTTGAACGAGCTTATCGAGCATATCGCTACCTTCGCACTTAATTATAAAATTAAGTACAATGAAGATAATAAGCTCATTGAGCAAATTGATGAATACCTGGACGACACCTTTATGTTGTTCAGTAGTTACGGCATTAACGCTCAGGATTTGCAAAAATGGCGCAAATCGGGAAACCGACTATTCCGCTGTTTCGTCAACGTGAGCAGAGCTAACCCCGTTAGCCTTTCCTGTTAAAATTATTACAATTACTAAGGTGAATTTATGTCTGAAAAACCACTCACAAAGGTCGATTATTTGATGCGCTTACGTCGTTGTCAGTCAATTGACACCCTCGAACGTGTCATTGAAAAGAATAAATACGAGCTTTCTGATAATGAACTGGCGGTATTTTATTCAGCTGCTGACCATCGCCTCGCTGAGCTAACGATGAATAAGTTATATGACAAAATCCCCACATCCGTGTGGAAATTTGTTCGTTGATCTTTGAAGTGTGTCTGTAGAGTTTCTACGCCACGTTCTAAGCTGTATTTACCTGTCCCGTTATGCTCCCTGTGCGAAAGCCAGGTCTCCGTGTTAAACGCGCTCATCAGCAACAATGTTGTGACTCTGCTCACATCGGCTTTTCGGGAACGTTCCCCTCCTGGCCAGTTGCGATTACCCTTCAGGAATCACATCCAGAGAGGTTTACGATGAGCATTGAAAAACAGAAGATGATTTCAGGTGAACATTACCGCCCGGGTGATGAGACACTACGCGCCGACAGACTGCGGGCACGCCATCTCATCCATCGCTATAACCACACTGCGCCTGATGAAAAAACAGAACGCCAGACCATTCTGGCGGAACTGCTGGGGCAAAGTGAAGGGGCTTATATTGAGCCGAGTTTCCGCTGTGACTATGGATATAACATTTATCTGGGCAAAAACTTTTACGCGAACTTCGATTGCGTGATGCTGGATGTGTGTCCTGTTCATATTGGCGATAACTGTATGCTCGCGCCGGGTGTTCATATTTATACAGCAACCCATCCCCTGGATGCGGAGGAACGTAATAGCGGCGTCGAGTTTGGTAAGCCCGTCACTATTGGCAATAATGTCTGGATTGGCGGACGGGCGGTCATTAACCCAGGCGTTACCCTGGGTGACAACGTGGTCGTCGCTTCCGGTGCCGTCGTGACGAAAGACGTCCCGTCTAATGTCGTCGTTGGGGGTAACCCGGCGAAGATCATCAAAACGCTGTAAGATCCCGGGGGAGTCAACTGTTATGGTCTTTTAGCGCCTGACTGTTACTTTTTTCAGCGGGATGGCTCTCCTAAAATTGGCAGACACCCTGTATTGTCTACACGCATAAAGGCAAAAAATGACCGAGATACAGCGCCTGCTTACCGCCACCATCGACGATCTTAACCTCCGCGAAAAGCGCGATAATCGCCCGCGCTTTAGCATCAGCTTTATCCGCAAACATCCCGGACTGTTTGTCGCAATGTATGCCGCCTGGCTGGCAACGCTTATTGTGATGCTGAAGTCCGAGACGCTGGTGGACTCCGTCTGGCTACTGGTTGTGTTATTTGTCGTCTTTAACGCTTTTTTCTTTTTCGACGTGAATCCCCGCTACCGTTATGAAGATATCGACGTGCTCGATTTCCGGGTCTGCTACAACGGTGAATGGTACAACACGCGTTTCGTGCCTGCGGAGCTTATCGAGAGCATCATGCACTCTCCGGCCGTTGAAACCGTGCAAAAAGAGAAGCTGCAAAAAATGGTTTCCACCAAAGGTCAGCTCTCTTTCTATGATGTCTTTACTCTTTCCCGCCCTGCTGCTGCGTAATTAACGCCTGCAGGCGTCGGATACCCGGCACAAACTGCGAAGCAGAGGTATTGCCATAACCTAAAACCAGACCGGTTTGCCCCTGCTTCGCCTCCAGGTAGTACCCGCTCAGCGCAGCGGGTGCCAGCTGAAATGCCCTCGCCTTCTCCACCAGCCTCTGGTCATCAATACCGTTAATCGTCACCGTCAGGTGCATCCCGCCCTCTCCGGCAAGAATACGGTGAGGGGTGTGAAGCGCTGTGCTCAGCGCCTCGCGCAGCTGGCGGTAACGTTTACGATAAAGCCGCCGCATGGCAGCAAGATGACGGGCATAGTGACCTTCTTCAATGAACAGCGCGAGGGTGCGCTGCTCCGCACGATGCCCGCCGCGCAGCAGCGAGCCAATGGCAGCGCGCGACGCCTTCGCCAGTGCGGGCGGCAGCACCATAAACCCCATTCTGAGTGACGGAAACAACGTTTTGCTGAAGGTTCCGAGATACACAACAGGGGCGTTATTCACCATTCCCAGCATGGCCGGTACGGGCTCACCGGCATAACGGAACTCGCTGTCGTAATCATCTTCAATGATCCATGCGTTGTGCTGTCGGGCCAGCTCCAGCAACGCCAGCCGCCGCCGCGCGCTGAGCACGCTTCCGCAAGGGAACTGATGCGAGGGCGAAGTGAAAATCAGCGTGGGGGAAGGCGCACGCAGCCCTTCCCAGCACATTCCCTCATCATCCACCGGCATTCCCGTCATTGTCAGGCCGGTTTTGACAAAGGCACTTTTGGCCCCGGCATAGCCGGGGTTTTCCACCCAGGCAACATCGCCAGGTTCGCTCAATAGCATCGTGCACAGATTAACCCCTTCAAGCGCCCCTTCGGTTATCACTATCTGGCTGGCGTCGCAGTCAATGCCCCGGGAGAGCGCGAGGTGGCGAGCAATCGCCGCACGAAGCGACGGCTCTCCGGCCGGATCGCCATACCCTAGCAGAGCACTCCCCTCCTCGCGCAGGACGCGATCGTACAATCGCCGCCACAGCGGCAAAGGGAAATAGTTGATGGCGGGCGTTCCCGGCGTAAATGCCATGACCGGAGTATCACGCTGCACCGGCGCAGGCAGATGAGTGACCCGTTTTGCCAGCACAACCTCAGGCGCCGGCAATGTCCGGACGCGTGCGCGATGCGCAAATTGAGCAACCTTTGTCCCCTGCCGGTTACGCAGCAAATAGCCTTCAAGCGTGAGCTGATCCAGCGCCGCGTTAACGGTGTTCCGGGAAACCGCAAGCTGCTGCGCCAGCGTGCGCGAGCCGGATAGCTGGCTACCAGACTGAAGTTTCCCGCTGAGGATGGCCTCTCGCAAAGCCAGATAGAGCGCTCGCTGGAGTGTCTCGTCCCCACGCTTTTTCAGTGCAGCATGGAGCAAAGTATAAAATTCATCACCCGGTATATTCATCTCATCTCCTTGTGGTACCAACAAAACATAGCCGAGTGGTGCTTTTTAAGGAACCAGCAATTCACTAGTCTGAAGCTCTTTTCAACGTCACGGAAATGAAGATGAAGACATTCAATGAGTTTGGACAACCCGTGGGCGACGCCCTTATCGACTGGCAGCCTCGACCACATCCGTCCCGGGTGGTGCTGCAGGGGCGTTTTTGTCGGCTTGAACCGCTGCGCGTGGTGCATGCCGAGGCGCTCTTCTCCGCCTATTCCCTGGCCGAAGACACCCGTAGCTGGACGTGGCTGCTGCGCGAACCTGATGCCACGGCCGCCGAGTATGCCGAATGGGTGGCGAGCGTGAGTGATTTATCTGACCCGATGCACTTTGCCGTCATTGATAATCAGACCCAGTCTCCGGTCGGAACGCTGGCCCTGATGCGGATCGATCCGAAAAACGGCGTCGTGGAGGTAGGTCACGTTCATTTCTCACCCCTGTTGAGCCGCACGCCAATGTCGACAGAAGCGCAATACCTGCTGATGCGGTACGTGTTTGATACCCTGGGCTATCGGCGATACGAATGGAAGTGCAACAGCCTTAACGCGCCTTCACGCAAAGCCGCACTGCGCCTGGGTTTTCAGTTTGAAGGGCGGTTTCGCCAGGCGCTGGTCATAAAAGGCCGTAACCGGGATACCGACTGGTTTTCGATTCTCGACAAAGAGTGGCCGGCGCTGGCGAGCGCCTTTGAAGGCTGGCTTGCCACCGACAATTTTACCGCCGATGGCAAACAGAAAAGATCCCTGGAAAGCTGGCGAGAAATACGCGCCTAGCGTCTTTTCTTACGCCCCTGAACCGCCTTAAAGCGCGGATTGGATTTGCAAATCACGTATAAGCGTCCCTTGCGTTTGACTATCTGGCAATCCGGGTGACGCTGTTTCGCACTGCGCAATGAGTTAAGCACCTGCATCATTACCCCCGCTTCGCATTAAGAAAACCGCCAAAACGCTTACGGAAGCGCGCCGCGCTGCCATCCGTGGAGAACGTTTTTTGCTTACCGGTATAAAACGGGTGCGATTTCGAAGAAACCTCGATGGTGATGTATGGATACGTTTCACCGTCGAGTTCAATTTCGCGGTCAGTTTTAATGGTTGAGCCGACTTTAAAATATTCATTGGCACTGGTGTCGTGGAATACCACAGTGCGATACGCTGGATGGATATCAGGTTTCATCATCAATCTCTCATGTTTTGTTATAACATAACAAAATAATATCCAGCCCTTGTTGAAAAAACAACCCCCCTTTTGCCACTGATATTTTACAGGTTTACCTGAGATAAAATAAAAACCAGGCCGCCCACGTGCTATAACTGTATCATTTCGCGGTAAAATCTTTCTCTTCAGGCAGGGAACTCAGCGTCCGGATTTCGACATATGAGAAAGGAAACGACAGCATGAACACCCGACATCTGGTCAGTCTGGTGACTGGCATACTTATCTTTTCTGTGCTGGTTCCCATTTGCCTGAGCATCTGGCTGGCGCATCGCCAGGCGGAAGAGAAATTTGTCGATGCGCTGGATAACTATGCTTCTCGTGTGCTGATACGAACCGACAGGGTCCTGGCTCAGGCAAAAGATGCGCTTAATCATCTGCAAACGTATGACGGCGTGCCGTGCAGCCCTTTGCATTTGAAAGAGATGCGCCGGGCCGCGTTTTCCTGGCGATATGTCCAGGAAGCGATCTATACCGACAACCTGAAACCACGCTGCTCCTCGCTGGAGCAATCCAGCCATGCCTCCCCCTTCCCCCCACCAACGCGCATTACCCGGGATGGTTACAGCGCATGGCTGACGGCGCAAAACGATCTGGGATTTCACCGCTACATGGTTGTGCTGGGCAAAGGCCGCTACCTTGTCATGATCGATCCTGACTCGCTGGTGGATGTGATCCCCTTCGGGGAAATAGCCATCGACGCAGCCCTGGTCGGAACCGCAACACACCGCATTTTTGCCAGCACTAATCCACTCGCGCCGCATATCCGCGAGATGATTCAGGAACGAGAGGGAGACCGCGTCCAGTACAACGGTTCAATGTACGTGATGAAGCCTGTCCCTGAGTTGGGCTTTACCGTCGTGACCTGGGCTCCGCTCAAACCTTTGGCTGATACCTGGCACAGGCAACTCCTTTTCTGGTTACCGTTTGGCATGTTGATAAGCTTGCTCGCCGCACTGTTTGTCTTGCGGATACTGCGTCGCATCCAGTCGCCCCGCAATCGCCTGCTTGACGCCATTAACAGCCGGGATTTTGTGGTTCACTATCAGCCCATCGTGGCGCTCTGTAGCGGGAAAGTGGTGGGGGCAGAGGCGCTGGCGCGCTGGCCTCAGCCAGATGGCAGCAGCCTCTCGCCGGATATTTTTGTTCCCCTTGCTGAACAAACCGGGCTCATCTCGCAGCTCACGCAGTTAGTCATTGAAAAAGTGTTTGAAGATATGGGCCACTGGTTGCAACACCACCCCGATCAGCATATCTCCATTAATCTCGCCCCTGCCGATTTGACCTCCGGCAAACTGCCACCATTGCTGAGTAAGTTAATGAATAAATGGCAAATTCATCCGCGACAAATCGCTCTTGAGCTCACCGAACGCGGTTTTGCCGACCCTAAAATCAGCGCCCCGGCTATCGCCGCGCTACGCCATTCCGGTCACCCTGTCTATATTGATGACTTTGGCACGGGCTACTCCAGCCTGAGCTATCTGCAGGATCTCGACGTAGATACGCTCAAAATTGATAAATCGTTCGTGGATGCGCTGGAGTACAAAAACGTCACGCCGCACATTATTGAAATGGCGAAATCGCTGAAGCTGGCGATGGTGGCGGAGGGTGTCGAGACCGAAGGGCAGCTCGCGTGGCTGCACCGTCATGGGGTGCAGTATGGGCAGGGGTGGTTCTACAGTAAGGCGCTGCCAAAGACGGAATTTATTCTGTGGGCAGAAAATAACCTCGGGAAGTATTCTGACTAAGCCCCGCGGACACAAAATATGGCCGCGGGACTGCCCGTCAGACCGCCTTCTGACGCCAGCTGAAGCGATAACGAAGCTGGCGCGTCTGCAGGAGAAATTCCGGCGAGACGCTGGGGCTCCAGGAGTCATCGCCGCCCACGCCCATGTGGAACGCGTCGAGGTTGAGCCAACACCCCGGCTCTTCACGTAACAGGTGGTGATGGGTTGTCTCGCGCAACTGCTGCTGGCTGTAGCGGCTTATTGAGAAGTGGAACTGACCATTCAGCAGATGCGTTCCTGCCACAAGTTCGCGGGTATCGCAGCGCAAACCATTTTCCGTCGGGAAGATATACGGCGTGTGCATCGCCTCCAGGGGCAATGTCCAGCGCCCCTGCTGTGCCGCCAGCTTTCTGTCCGGGTAATTTTCGTGCGGCCCCAGCCCCAGCCAGTGAACGTTTTCCGGCGCTTCGGCGAGATGAACGCTCAGGCCAATCCGCGCGGGTTCCGGGATATCAGACGCCATATCGACCTGAATATCACCATGCAGAACGCCCTGCTCGTCCACCCGCCAGGTTTTACGGCTCAGGAACAGCGCTTTGCCGTGGTACTCCCAGACATGCAGGGTATTGACCACCACCTCGCGAGCATGCTGCTCTGCATCACAGGACAGTACGCGGGAGGTGAGATCGTACATACCCGCTGCTTTCCAGCGTTCAACCCACGCGTTCGGATCGATTTTCGTCGCTTCGCTCACGCCAATGTCATTATCCAACGGCGCGCGGCTGAAGCTATCCGTCACGGGCGAAATCAACAGTTCCACGCCATCTCGCCACCATTGGGTCAGGTTTCCGGAAGTGCAATCGAACTGCCAGCGCTGCTGCTGATGCGTTATCTCCAGCATGAGGTCATGTTGCGTCAACACGGGAGGTTCGCCCGCAGACACTGTCGGCGCAATAAAGAGAGGAACCGGGAGCGGCCACTGCTCCCACGCGCAGCGATGGCCAGCCGGTGACCACGGCGTTGCCCGCGGCTGGCGAACCTCAACATTCAGCCAAACCTCTCCCGGCCCGGCCTTCGGCGCCGGCAGATCGAGCTCCAGACGCTGGGTGCCCTCGGGAACCATCGCGAGCGTGACCTCGCCCGCGGCCAGCACCTCTCCATCACGTGCAATCGTCCAGCTCAGCACCTCGTTATCGGTGTGGCGGAACAGGTAGCCGCTTTGCACCTCAATCACCAGCGGAGCAGTGCTCGCCAGCGTAAAGGTAAAGAACTGCTGGGCGCGCTGCGCTTCGTACAGCGCCGGATGCGGGGTTCGGTCGGGGAATACCAGACCATTGAGGCAAAACTGCCGATCGTTCGGCTTATCGCCAAAGTCTCCGCCATACGCCCAGAACGCGTTACCCTTTTCGTCTTGCTTCGTCAGGGCCTGATCGACCCAGTCCCAGACAAACCCGCCCTGCAGGCGAGGATGATTGCGAAACGCCTGCCAGTATTTCGCAAACCCACCAAAGCTGTTGCCCATCGCGTGGGCGTATTCGCAGAGGATCAGCGGACGCGTTTCATCCGGCATGCCGATCCATTTCTTGATTGACCATTTAGGGACTGCCGGGAAAGGCTGATCCTGATCGACCCGGGCGTACATCGGGCAGACAATATCGGTCGCTGCCGTATTCGCCCCGCCGCCTTCATACTGCACCGGGCGAGTCGGGTCGGTGGTTTTCAGCCAGCGGTACAGCGCATCGTGGTTCGCACCGTGGCCGGATTCATTGCCCAGCGACCAGATAATAATCGAAGGATGATTTCGGTCGCGCTGCACCATGCGGGTCACGCGCTCGCTCATGGCAGGTAGCCAGCGCGGATCGTCAGCGAGGCGGCTCATCGGCACCATACCGTGCGTTTCGATATTCGCTTCGTCAACGACGTACAGCCCATAACGATCGCAAAGCCGGTACCACAGCGGATGATTAGGATAGTGCGAGCAGCGCACGGCGTTGAAGTTGTGCTGCTTCATGATTTCGATATCGCGACGCATAGTTGCTTCATCCATCACCTGGCCGTTTTCAGGGTGGTGCTCATGTCGGTTAACGCCGCGGATCAGCAGCGGTTTACCGTTGAGCTTGAGCAGGCCATTGCTGACGTCAACGCGGCGGAAGCCAACGTCGCATGCCTCGACCTCGACCACCTCACCCTGCGGGTTGAGAAGCGCAATCGTCAGGCGATACAGTTCCGGCGTTTCAGCACTCCACAGCGCAGGGTGCTCGACGGGGATCGCCACCGTTAACCGCTCAGCCCAGCCGCCACGCTCGTCCACAATGGCAGAGCCTGGCCGCTGGGTCGCGCTGGCACAGCGTTCACCGTTGCGCCACAGCGTTATCGTGACATCGCACTCCGCGTAGCGAGCGCCTGTCAGCGCGACCGCCACTTTCAGCACCGCGCGGTCCAGCTCAGCGTTCAGGTCCGTCAACACATGGTAATCGGCGATCTGCGTTTCGGGTTTATGCAGCAAAGTGACGTCGCGGAAAATGCCGCTCATCCGCCACATGTCCTGGTCTTCAAGATAACTGCCGTCGCACCAGCGCAGTACCATGACCGCCAGGCGGTTCTCCCCGGCGCGCAGCGCCGCCGAGAGATCGAATTCGGCGGGCAAGCGGCTGTCCTGGGAATAGCCTATCCACTGTCCGTTGCACCAAAGATGAAACGCCGAGTTCACGCCGTCAAAGATAATGCGGGTTTGCCCGCCGTGGAGCCAGGCGTCATCCACCTCAAATGTGAGCGAGTAACATCCGGTTGGGTTCTCTTGTGGAACAAAAGGCGGCGTGACGGGAATGGGATAGGTGACGTTGGTGTAGATGGGCGTGTCAAATCCCTGCATCTGCCAGTTAGACGGCACGGGCATCGCAACGGCGTCCGCGCAATCTTCCGTTACCCATGCCTCCGGGACTTGCTCGGGTGCAGGAAAATAATTAAACCGCCACGCCCCGTTAAGAGAACGTCTGCTGACTGACTCCTCGTCGTTCAGGGCCGAGGATTCATGGCGCCAGCTGTGTAACGGCGCATGAGCCGACAGCCGGTTCCACTGGGTAACGCCGTGGTTTTCCCAGTCCCGTCGGGCCAGAATGGCACCGAGCGTCGGTGATAAAGTGTTGGGCATACTAACCTCTTTGCGAAGCGCTCACAATTTTGGTTAACATGCCCTGGCACTGAGCGAGGGTAAAGCATTCCATCGCGGAGCAGCGAGTCAGATCACAAAGTTTTATTTACGCGCAAGCTGCTCTGCCAGGAGAGCCAGGCGTCTGAGCTGCTCCGCCAGATCCTCTTGTTCGGCCTGCTGCGGATGGCGGCGCGCGGTGGAGTGACGGATCACCAGCGTAACCGGCAGCTGAACCTGCCAGCACGCATCGCCCTGGAGGGGGTCCAGCAGCCACGTCACGCTGCGTTCGCCCGCCTGGCGAAACGCCTGGCGAACGGTCGTCAGCGGCGGCGAAAACCAGGCACTGTCGGCCGTATCGTCAAACCCGACTACCGATAGCTGGCCAGGGATCGCTACCCCTTTTTCCGCGCAGGCGCGCATCACCCCAAGCGCCATTTGATCGTTCGCCACCAGAATCGCCTCCGGTAATACCGTACCCGACAGCAGCATATGCCCTTTCTCATAACCGCTGGCCGCGCTCCAGTCACCGTATTCCACGGCAACCGCGTCAAGGCCGGCCTGTGCCAGCGTCGCTTGCCATCCGGCCAGACGCGCACGCGCAGAGACCGAGCTTTCCGGTCCGCTCAACAAAGCAATATGCTGATGCCCCAGCGAAAGCAGATGCTCAACGCCCAGACGCGCCCCTTCCTCTGCGTTAAACACGAGGCTGTTTACCTGCGCTGAGGGCGATACATCCAGAAACAGCACCGGAACGGGCGATGCCAGCGCCCTGAGCTGTTCAGCGTGAGGATCGTCAAGCGGCACATTGACCAGCAGTGCTTCCACCCGCTGCGCCAGCAACGCCTGAAGCGCGGCCTGACACTGGTGCGGTTGCTCTACCATGGAAATGAGGACACTCGCCCCCTGTTCCGCTGCCCGGGATTTTACCGCCGAGACGATTTGTGAAGGCGCGTGCAGCGCCAGATCGGTCGTAATAAGACCCAGCGTACGGGTGCGTTTACCCGCCAGCTGTTGTGCCCGCAGGTTAGGCACATAGTGCAGTTCCGCCATTGCCTGCTGCACCTTTTCCCGCGTGCGGGCAGAGACATGCTCCGCGTCGTTAATCACGCGGGAAACGGTCTGATAAGAAACCCCCGCAAGGGAGGCGACATCATAGAGAGTGATTGCTTTCATGCTTTCTGGCATCGCGATAGTCGAAGCGACTATTCTGCCACAGCGATGCCGTTAAAACATGTGAGCGCTTCGCAAATTAAACAACCCGTTCCGGCTGAGGAACGTTCTCATTGCGCGACTTCTGGCGGAACCAGGGCATACAGAGCTGAATAAGCGGACCAATGGTCAGGGCATACAGTACGGTTCCTACGCCAAACGTACCGCCAAGCACGCACCCAATCAGCAGGACGGACACTTCGATTGTGGTTCGCACGCTGCGAATGGACCAGCCCAGCCGGGCGTGAATGCCTGTCATCAGACCATCGCGCGGGCCGGGCCCGAAACCGGCACCAATGTACATACTGGTGGCAATCGCGTTCATCACAATGCCCGATACCAGGAAAGCGATTCGCACAGGTAACGAACTCAGCTCGGGGATGAGCGCCATGCTGGCGTCTGCCGCCAGACCGATACAAATCACGTTACTGATCGTGCCGAGTCCGGGCATCTGGCGCAGGGGGATCCACAGCAGCAGCACCGCAGCGCCGGTCAAAATGATCACCGTCCCGATACTCATCCCCAGCTGTAGCCCGACGCCGAGGTGAAATACATCCCACGGATCAACCCCCAGATCCGAGCGAATAAACATCGTGGTAGAGAGGCCATACAGACCCAAACCGACATAAAGTTGTAGCAGACGACGTACCATTTTTTATCTTCTCCCGATAACCAGGCTTTCATCCTGACCTAAAATGGCACTATGATTAATGTCCAGTTTTCAAATAGTGGACTGCATATGTCATCACGCCGCTTTGGAAGTCAGTCTCTGGTACGCCTTTTAGGCCACTGGCAGCAAGCTTCATCCCGCACCCCGCTCTGGCGCCAGCTGGCTGACGCGTTGCGTCTGTTAATCCTTGATGGCCGACTGGCATTAAATACGCGACTGCCGGGTGAGCGTGAGCTGGCTACGGCGCTGGACGTGAGCCGGACCACCGTCAGCAGCGCCCTCGCCCATCTGCGCGAGGAGGGATATCTTGAAAGCCGCCACGGCAGCGGGTCGCGCGTGATCCTCCCGGATACGCGCGCCGTTCCTACCCTTTCAGCGGCGAGTGCCGCACTGGATCTCTCCACTGCCGCCCTCAATGCCGGGCCAGAGATCCACCAGGCTTATACCCACGCGCTGACGGCTATTACCCAGCACCTCTCGCTGACGGGCTACGACCAGCTTGGGCTGCCTGCGCTTCGGGAAGCTATAGCGGCACGCTATACCGAACGGGGTCTTCCCACCCGCGCAGACGAAGTCATGGTGGTCAACGGTGCCGTCAGCGGTTTTGCGCTGATATTGCGGATGTTAACCGGGCCGGGAGATCGCGTCGTGGTCGATCACCCTACCTATCCGCTGGCGATTGCCGCCATTCAGGGGGCACAGTGCCGGCCCGTTGGGGTGTCGCTGCCGGATACAGGCTGGGACACGGATGGTTTTGCCGCCACGCTTGCCCAGACCGCACCGCGCCTGGCTTACCTGATGCCTGATTTTCACAACCCAACCGGGCGTTGTATGGATATCGCAACCCGTCAGGCGATCGCCGATATTGCCGCACAAACCCGCACGACGCTGGTTGTAGATGAAACGATGGTCGATCTCTGGTTTGACTCGCCCCCACCGCCACCGCTGGCATCATTTAACCGGGAGGCAACCGTCATGACATTAGGCTCCGCCGGAAAAAGCTTCTGGGGCGGGCTGCGTCTCGGCTGGATCCGCGCCTCTTCACGTACCATCGCCACCCTCGCCCAGACGCGGGATACGCTTGATCTGGGCTCGCCGCTGCTGGAGCAACTGGCGACGCTGTGGCTTATCAACAATAGCGAACGTTTTCTGCCCGCTCGCCGCAAGATGCTTGCGGAACGGCGCGATCGATGCAGTGAACTGCTGCGTGAACATTTTCCCGAGTGGCGATTCCATGAGGCGGAAGGCGGACTGTCTTACTGGATCGAACTTCCCGGCATGCTGGCGACACAGCTTGCCGCGCGGGCAGAAATCATCGGGATTAACCTGGGAACGGGCACACGGTTTGGCTTATCGGGGGCGTTTGACCGCTTTTTGCGCATGCCCTTCTCGCTGGAGCCAGCGGAAATGGAAGCGGCGTTACTGCGGATTAAACCCTTATGGCGTGCATTACATTCAAATGAGCCGGCCATCAAACGCAGTCTGGTTTAAGAATAAAAAGTTTGAAGGGGATCATAAAATAAAAACTGCTGACTGTAATATATGCAGTCAGCAGTTTTCACTGGACAACAATTAATGTTGCGGAGGAATAGGGAAACCTTTCAGCGAAATAACGAAGTTATCACCGTCTTTCTTTATTTTTGCACCGGTATCACACCAGTCAGACGCAATACGAAAGAACTCATCGCTTCCAACATTCCAGCCAAGACGTACATGCTTCACATAGCCTGAGCGCAAGAGATCGCAGGCCTCGTTGTAGTCACTGGCAGTTGACAGTTGTTGTTTCATTTTCTCTTCTTCAGAAGTTTACGTAGTGCTTTGATTTCTTTAGGAGTAAAAGGAGAAACACTCTCTTCTTCCGTATGCTGATTATCAATATCTTCTTCCGATACTCCCGCCTCTTCTACTGCTTCAAACGCCAGCAGCAGCAGTTTCTCTGTGGTCACGCTTAAATTCTCGTTATTCACTTCCGCATAGTGGCGAAGCCTTTCTTTTAGCGCGTCGTCAATTTTAACATTTAAAACCGCAGTAGCCATGTTTGTCACTTCCCTTCGGAATAAGTACTTTATGTAATACACGAAGTTAACACTGTTATCCAGATTTATATTTTTTTGAATTTTGGTGTTAAATAGACGTCCAATTATAAAATGCCAGTCTATTATTACAGGTTTATGACAATAATATTTCAGCACGATGAAATATATATTACAGCGTCTAGGCGTTAAAGTATTGTGGAATAATGACTACCGAGAGAGGTAACGCAGGAAGGTTTGTACGAGGCCGTAAATGGGTGGGGGCCCTGCCAGCTACATCCCGGCACCCACGTCGTCTGCCCTGGCTGCTTCCTTCCGGACCTGACCTGGTGAACAGAGTAGCGTTGCGGGAGAACCAACAGAGCCCCCATTGAGAGCGTTGATAACCAACGCGCTGGCGCATTATCCCTGTGCGAAGACCCAATTGCAAGCGACCCGGAACCGGATGCTGGTTTATTGCGCAAACAGGCGCAGCAATCAGGGCAATCTTCGTTTACCATGGCTGTCCAGATGATCCCCACAGGTGCAGGTATGGACGAACACGACTCCTTTCCCCAACGCGTATGGCAAATTGTGGCCTCAATCCCGGAAGGCTACGTCACAACCTATGGTGATGTCGCACAGCTGGCCGGTTCACCGCGCGCGGCGCGACAGGTAGGCGGCGTTCTTAAACGGCTGCCGGAAGGAAGCACGCTGCCCTGGCATCGCGTGGTGAATCGTCATGGTGCCATCTCGCTGACCGGACCGGATCTCCAGCGCCAGCGCCAGGCATTACTGTCAGAGGGTGTGCAGGTATCGGGATCGGGACAGATTGATTTGCAAAAGTACCGGTGGGTGTACTAACCCCTCCCCCGAAGGAGAGGGTAATAGTAACAATTACATCTGGGTCGGTGGGGTTGGCAGGGACGGCTGATTGGTCTGTGGAGCAACCGGCACTTCGGTTTGCTGTACGGGAACCAGATTCAGGTCGACTTTAGTCCCACCGTGGTTAATGGCTTCCTGAACCGTATCGGTAATAAAGACCAGCTTATCGTTGATCGTTACCGCGGCACTCAGCAGGATACGGGCATTCGGCTGTACGTCTGACGGGTTATATGGCAGCACGAAGCTAAATGGCGCCTGCTTACCTTCAGTACGAACCGCACGCTGAGCCAGGACTTTCGACGGCGCGTCGGCCAGAGAAGCATCAGACAGCGTTACCGTTAATACCGCATCCGGCGGCAAAGCGACTCTCTGTTTGATCCAGATGGTACCGGAAACATTAGGCTGCTGAATGGATTGCTGTGAAAGGGTATTAATCCCGTTCGGATCGGCTGCAGGTACCGGCACCTGGGCGCTCTTACCGGCACAGGCGGACAACGCTACCGCAATCGCTACACCACTTAGCATAGGCACGAGTTTCATTGAAGTCTCCTTATCATCAATGCACCAGCGGGATCGATCCCATCCGATGTCGTTTCAATCACATAACGTATTCAATTGTGGCACAGATCACCGATTAATGCCTGAAAACGTGCCGATATTAAGATTATTCTACCCATCGGACCACTTACATTTCTGCGTTATACTCTGCCTATCTTTCGCTACGGCGTTTATTGAGGACAACTATGAGTCAGGCACTGAACAATCTGCTGACATTACTGAATCTGGAAAAAATTGAGGAAGGACTCTTTCGCGGACAGAGTGAAGATTTAGGCTTGCGCCAGGTCTTCGGTGGGCAAGTCGTTGGACAAGCGCTGTACGCGGCAAAGGAGACCGTCCCGGCAGACCGTCTGGTGCATTCGTTCCACAGCTATTTCTTACGCCCTGGCGATAGCGCAAAACCGATTGTGTATGATGTTGAAGTTCTGCGTGACGGTAATAGTTTCAGTGCCCGCCGCGTGGCGGCCATTCAGAACGGTAAGCCCATCTTCTATATGACCGCCTCGTTCCAGGCACCGGAACCGGGATACGAGCATCAGAAAACGATGCCGCCGGCACCGTCGCCAGACACGCTCAAATCAGAGACCGATATCGCCCGTGCGCTGGCGCATTTGCTTCCGCCACAGGTCAAAGAGAAATTTCTGTGCGATAAACCGCTGGAGATCCGCCCCGTCGAGTTCCATAACCCGATGAAGGGTCACACCGCCGAGCCGAAACGTCAGGTCTGGATCCGCGCCAACGGTACCGTGCCGGAAGATTTCCGCGTGCATCAGTATCTGCTCGGGTATGCGTCAGATTTTAACTTTCTGCCGGTGGCGCTGCAGCCGCACGGCGTCGGGTTCCTCGAAAAAGGGATGCAGGTCGCGACCATCGACCACTCCATGTGGTTCCACCGTCCCTTCAACATGAATGAGTGGCTGCTTTACAGCGTGGAGAGTACGTCGGCATCGAGCGCTCGCGGGTTTGTGCGTGGAGAGTTTTATACGCAGGACGGCGTGCTGGTCGCTTCAACGGTGCAGGAAGGGGTAATGCGTAATCGCGGTTAATAACGTGCTGCCTGATGCCCTCACCCTGGCCCTCTCCCACAGGGAGAGGGAATAAACATTAAAAACGGCAATCGAGATTGCCGTTTTGCTGTTGGTTATGCGTTATACGCATTCTCGCCGTGGCTGTTCACATCCAGACCTTCGCGCTCCTGCTCTTCCGGTACGCGCAGACCCACAGTCATGTCCGCCAGCTTGTAGCCAATAAAAGCGACAACGGCAGACCACACCACGGTGATAGCAATACTTTCCAGCTGCACCAGTACTTGATGAACCATAGTGACACCTTCTGCATAGCCCACGCCACCCAGCGATTTCGCGGCGAAGATACCGGTCATGATACAGCCGACGATGCCGCACACACCGTGCACACCAAATACATCGCAAGGGTCATCAACGCGCAGCACGCGTTTCAGTGCCGTAACGCCCCACAGACCTGCAAGACCTGCAACCAAACCTACCAGCAGCGCACCACCGACACCCACATAACCACAGGCAGGCGTGATACCGACCAGGCCCGCGATTGCGCCAGAACAGGCACCCAGCAGGGAAGGTTTACCGCGCACCGCCCACTCACCGAAGACCCAGGAGAGGATCGCACCGGCTGTGGCCACGACGGTGTTCACGAAGGCCAGCGCGGCGATTTCGTTTGCTGCGCTTGCAGACCCGGCGTTGAAGCCAAACCAGCCAAAGTAGAGGATCGCGGTACCGGTAAAGACCATCGGCAGGTTGTGCGGTTTGAACGCTTCTTTACCGAAGCCCACGCGTTTGCCAATCAGGTATGCGCCAACCAGACCCGCTACCGCGGCGTTGATATGTACGACGGTACCGCCCGCGAAGTCCAGCGCGCCGTGCGTTGCCAGCAGACCGCCGCCCCAGACCATGTGCGCAATCGGCACATAGGAGAGCGTCAGCCAGACCACCACAAAGATCAGAACGGCAGAGAAACGAATACGCTCGGCCAGCGCGCCTACAATCAGCCCGACGGTGATGCAGGCGAACGAGCCCTGGAACGCAACGTGAATATACTGGTAGAAACTGCCCATCAGCGCGGTCAGCTCAATATTTTTCAGCATCACCCAGTCAAAGTTACCGAAGAAGGCGTTGCCGGTGCCAAAGGCCAGCGAGTAACCGTAAACCACCCACAGCACGCAGACCAGTGCGAAGGTCACGGCTACCTGGGTCAGCATGGAGAGAACGTTTTTGCCACGGATCAGACCGCCGTAGAACAGGGCAATCCCCGGAATTGACATGAACAGCACCAGCGCGGTGCTGATCATCATAAAGGCGTTATCGGCTTTATCTGCCACCGCAGGGGCAGCCAGCGCGAGGCCCGGCAGCAGTGCCAGCGAACCCAGACCCGTTTTAAGTGTTGCTATCTTCATTTTCTCGATCCCTATCACTGTGTGCCAGGAGTTACTTACAGTGCCGCTTCGTCAGATTCGCCGGTACGAATGCGAATGACGCGCTGCAGTTCGGCAACGAAAATTTTGCCGTCGCCAATTTTGCCTGTGTAGGCCGCTTTGCTAATGACATCAATGACTTCATCAAGCTGATCGTCAGCAATCGCGACATCAATTTTTACTTTTGGCAGAAAGTTAACGCTGTATTCCGCCCCGCGGTAAAGCTCGGCATGACCCTTCTGACGACCAAAGCCTTTCACTTCGGTGACAGTCAGTCCCTGAATACCCATGGAAGACAACGCTTCACGCACGTCTTCGAGTTTGAATGGTTTGATTACAACCGTAACCAGCTTCATAGATCCCCTCCAGTCAGAATTCGGTAATGGCCGCAGCTTACGCAGAAGGTATTGCAAGGGGTGTGCCAGAAATGAAAACCAGAAGGAACTGCGGTGCAAAGAGCGCTACACGGCCTTGATAAACGAACCGGTGAAAAAAAACGCACCATGCCGGTGCAGGGTGCGTTTCCGTTTTGCACCAACAGGAATGACTGTTAGCGCGTCGCCTCATTTTGGTGCATCAGGCGCTCAGCGATTCTTCCTCACGCACGCTTGCCGCCAGCTCTTCGCCTGCCAGCTGAAGCTGATACATCTGCCAGTAACGTCCCTTGGCTTCCAGCAGTTCACGGTGCGTACCCCGTTCAACGGCCTGGCCGCGATGTAGCACCAGAATGGTATCGGCATCAACGATGGTGGAAAGACGGTGGGCAATCACCACCAGCGTCGTATGGTCACGCACGGCCGACAGCGCCTGCTGAATGGCCTGCTCGGTACCGGAGTCAATACTGGCTGTCGCTTCATCCAGAATCAGAACCTGCGGCGTTTCAATCAGCACCCGCGCCAGGGCGAGGAGCTGTTTTTGCCCGACGGAGAGATTGTTCCCCTGCTCGCCCAGCTTCGTATTGATCCCCTCACTAAACCCGCGCGCCAGATCCGCCAGATGCACTTTTTCCAGTACCTCCCAGACCTGCTCCTGCGTGTAGTCCCGCCCCAGGGTCACGTTCGCATAGAAGGTATCGGCCAGGACGACCGGATCCTGCTGCACCATCGCGACGCCTTTACGCAACACGTTGTGGCTAAGAGACGCGAGCGGACGTCCGTCGATCCGGATTTCACCGTGCGTAACCGGGTAGTACCCCATTAACAGGCTGGCAAGGGTGCTCTTACCGCTTCCCGTATGGCCCACCAGCGCCACGAAACCACGCGACGGAACATCAAGTGAGATATCCTGCAACACCAGCCGGTCTTCGCGATAGGCAAACGAGACATTATCAAAATCAATGGCACCGCTTTGCAAAGGCCGTTCATCGTTGCCGTAGGCCTGTCGCGGCCGGTCCATCAGCTCGAACACACGCTCACCGGCGACCACAGCCTGTTGCAGCATAGACTGCTGGGTGGTGAGCTCGATCAGCGGTTCGTTAAGGCGCCCCAGATAGCTAATAAAGGCGTACAGCACCCCCACTTCAATCGTACCGTTAGCGCTCAGCCCAAACAGCATCAGGAGACCGCAAAGCACCAGCGCAGAGAAAAGGCTCAGCAGCGGACGCAGCAGAAAACCGTCAAGCCGTAGCGTCTGCATGCGTGCCATATAGTGCGAGCGGCTGGCTTCGCCCATCCGTTCACCAAAGCGCGCCTGCTGGCGGAACTGCTGGATAACGCTCATGCCGTTGATGACTTCGTTGAAGCCATCGTTGATGTCGGCCAGATAGGCTCGTACCCGACGCACGATTGGCGTGCTGTAGCGCTGGTAGATGACCATGACGATCAGCACCGCCGGGAAGATCGTGATCGCCACCAGCGCCATGCGCCAGTCGAGACTGAACATTGCCACCAGCATCGCACCAATCAGCGCCGCGCTTCGGAGCACCGTCGCCACCACGGTGACGTACAGATCGCGGATCACCTCGGTATCGTTGGTTACCCGGGAGATAACCTGCCCGACCGGCTGAATATCAAACTCGCTGAGCGGCTGGCGAAGCGCGGCGTCCATTACATCCGTACGCAACTGCTGAACGACACCAACGGCTGCGCGGTTAAACAGCAGCGACTGCGCATAGTGCAGTCCTGCCGCCGTCAGCTGTAACCCAACGTAAGCGACGCCTAAACCCGCCACCAGCCCCAGGGGCAGGTAGCTTTTGGCGACCATATTGTCGATAAAGTAACTGATGAGCAGCGGCCCGCTCACTTCTGCAATCGCCGCTATCCAGAGTAAAAGCACGGCCACGGACAGCGGTTTACGCCACGGCGAGCCGTAGGCCAGCAGACGTTTGAGCGTCGGCGACATCGTTCCGAGCTTACGCATTAGCGGCCTCCTCATTCTGTTCGGGGGCATCATCCAGCGCCGCTTCAAGCTGTTGATAGCGATACATATCGCGATACCAGCCCGGTTGCTCAACAAGATTTTCATGCTGCCCGCGCTGGGCAATGTGCCCGTGCTGCAATACCAGAATTTCGCTGGCTTCGGTCAGCGCCGACAAACGGTGAGCGCTGATAATCACCGTGCGACCGTCGCCCCACTGACGCAGGTTATGCAGGATCTGGTGCTCGGTACGGCCATCCACAGCGGAGAGCGCATCATCCAGGATCAGGATTTCGGCATTCAGCAGCAGCGCACGGGCAATCGAAATACGCTGTTTCTGCCCGCCGGACAGCATGACGCCACGCTCCCCGACTTCCGTTTCGTACCCCTGCGGCAGACGCAAAATATCATCATGTACGCTGGCTAAACGCGCCACATGCTCGATCTCCTCCTGCGTCGCCGCAGGGCATCCGAGGGCGATGTTATTCGCCACGGTGTCCGAAAATAAAAACGGCGTCTGGCTGACCACCGCCAGGCGGCCACGCCACTCATCCAGCAGCAGGTTCTTCAGGGGAATATCATGGAAACGAATATCCCCTTCGGTGACGTCAAAGTGGCGCTGGAGCAGAGAGAGGACGGTACTTTTTCCGGCCCCCGTAGGACCACAAATACCCAACATCTGGCCGGGCTGAAGCGTAAAGCTGACGTTCTCCAGTACCGGATGCGCCGTCTGCGGATAGACAAATTGACGGACGTCGACCTTCATCACGCCTCGCCCTTCCGGGACCGCTTCGCTGCCGTCAGTCACCACCGGCGCTTCGGCCAGCATGGCGCGAATGCGGCTGTAGGCGGCGCTGCCCCGCTCCACAATGTTGAACATCCAGGCTAAAGCCAGCATCGGCCAGATCATCAGCCCGAGATACATCGCAAAACTGGTCAATTGTCCCAGGGTTAACGTCCCCTGTACCACCATCCAGCTACCGCCTCCGATAGCCAGCAGGTTGGCCATGCCAATCGCAACATAGATTGTCGGGTCAAAACGGGCGTCAATGCGCGCGACGCGCATGTTCTTCGCCCCCGTGTCTGCCGCATCGGCGGCAAACAGCGCGGACTGCCGGTCCTCCAGACCAAAGGCTTTGATCATGCGAATGCTGGTCATGCTCTCCTGAGTGCGATCGTTCAGAGACGAAAATGCCGCCTGCGCCAGTTTGAAGCGCTCGTGCAGCTGTTCGCCGTAGCGATTGATCGCCAATGCCATCAGCGGCATCGGCAGCAGCGCCAGAAGGGTCAACTGCCAGCTGATCTGGGTGGACATGACAATCAATACCGCACAGCCCATCACCAGCGAGTCCACCAGCGTTAATACCCCTTCTCCGGCGGCGAAGACCACGCGATCGACATCGTTCGTGGCACGGGCGATGAGGTCCCCGGTGCGATGGCGCAGATAAAATTCGGGATGCTGTCGGCTCAGCTGGCGGTAAAAATCTTCACGCAGCTCAACGGCCAACTGATAGGACGCACCAAACAGCAGCACGCGCCAGACGTAGCGCAGGAGATAAACAATGACGGCCGTCAGCACCAGCGTGCCGACCCACATCAACACCCGTGCGGTGGTGTAATGCTGTTCGGTGACGCCATCCACGACGTACCCCACCACTTTCGGCGGGATCAGCTGCAGAATGGCAATGATAATAAGCAGGGCCACTGCACCGAGGTAGCGTTGCCACTCCCGACGAAAGTACCAGCTTAATTGGGCAAATAATCGCACGCGGTTTGTTCCTGAAGGTTTTTTACGAAGTTATTCAATGGGTAAGGCTGTGGTGTACTTAATCTGTTCCATGGCGAAGCTTGAGGTGACGTCTGATAAGCCCGGAACGCTGTTCACCAGCCGCTTGTAGAAGTCATCATAGCGCTTCATGTCTGCCACCTGGACGCGCATCAGGTAATCGTACTCGCCGGCCATTCGCCAGAAACCGAGCACCTCGGGCATCTCAGAGACCTGAGTAACAAAGCGGCAATACCACTCGCTGCTGTGGTGCTGGGTTTTAATCAGCACAAATGCCGTCAACCCAAGCCCCAGTTTTTCGGGATCGAGCAGCGCGACGCGCCCCAGCAAAATGCCATCATCTTCGAGCTTCTTAAGGCGCTTCCAGCACGGTGTGGTGGTCAGATTAACGGCATCTGCCAGCGCCTGCAAAGAGAGGGTACAGTCACTTTGCAGCAAGGAAAGGAGCTTACGGTCAATTTTATCTAGCATACCCACCTCACAGAGAAAATTTTTCTCCCTTCATTCTATTTTAAAGGCCAGATAGCAACAATTTTTTCTGTGCTTTTCGCTATGCTGGGCACAAAATGACAAACGGATAATTACGATGAATAGCTCCTGGGTTAAACATGCCATCAGCGAAATCAATGCCGACTACCAGCGTTCGGCGGATACCCACCTGATCCGCCTTTCCCTGCCGGGATTTGACGGTATTCAGCTCTATCTGAAGGATGAAAGCACCCATCCGACCGGCAGCCTGAAGCATCGCCTGGCGCGCTCACTGTTTTTATACGGTTTATGTAACGGCTGGATCAAAGAAGGCACTACCATTATTGAATCCTCGTCCGGTTCAACCGCCGTGTCCGAAGCCTATTTTGCCCGCCTGCTGGGCCTGCCGTTTATCGCGGTGATGCCCTCCTGCACTGCAAAACGCAAAATCGAGCAGATCGAATTTTACGGTGGTCGCTGCCACTTCGTTGAGAGTGCCTGCGAAATCTACGCCGCCTCTGAAATGCTGGCCCGTGAGCTCAACGGCCACTATATGGACCAGTTTACCTTCGCCGAACGCGCAACGGACTGGCGCGGCAATAACAACATCGCTGACAGTATTTTCCGCCAGATGACCCACGAGCCGCACCCCGTGCCGTCGTACATTGTGATGAGCGCCGGTACCGGTGGTACCTCAGCCACCATAGGACGCTACATTCGCTGTCAGGGCTACGATACCCAACTGATGGTGGTTGACCCGCAAAACTCGGTGTTCCTCGACTACTGGCAGAGCCGCGATGCCGATCTTCGCAGCCCGTCAGGCAGTAAAATTGAAGGAATTGGCCGCCCGCGCGTGGAACCGTCATTCATCCCGGATGTAGTGGATGAAATGCTTCGCGTGCCGGATGCCGCCAGCGTGGCAACCGCACACTGGCTGGAAACCCAGCTTGGCCGCAAAGTCGGGGCATCGACAGGCACCAATATGTGGGGCGCACTGCAGCTGGCGGCACGCATGCGTGAGGAAGGGCGTACCGGCTCCATCGTCACGCTGCTGTGCGACAGCGGCGAGCGCTACCTTGAGACCTACTACAATGCAGAATGGGTACAGGCTAACATCGGCGACATCACGCCGTGGAAAGTGCAGATTGCACAGCTGCTGAAATAAAAAAAAGCCAGACCGACGTCTGGCTTGCTGGAAGGCGCTCGCTATTCGGGGGAATAAGGGAGGTTGTTGTTGTCCAGCCAATGAGTCAAAAAATGGGACACCGCTTCGTTACCGCAGTGTCCGATAACGGGCAGATGAGGAAGCTCGGCAATCAGCTGCGGCATCGCATTCCCCATAATCAAGCCGCGCCCCACGCTGCCCAGCATCTCTCGGTCATTCATGGCGTCGCCAAATGCCATACAATCCTGCAGCGTTAAGCCCAGATGGTCGCTCAGTACCGCCAGGGCGGAACCTTTGTTACAGCCCACGGGTAATACTTCCAGACAATCTACCGCCGAGAAGGTCAGATGCGCCCGGTTGCCGAGCGCCTCATTTAACTGGATGCGCAGGCGTCGCAGATCGTCGTGATCGCCACAGAAGCAGATCTTGGTCACCGCGTGGGCGGGGATCCGGCGCAGATCGATAAGCTGATATTTAAAACCGCTATAGACATGCGCATGCAGTAACTCGGGGATTTCGCTTCCGGTAAACCAGCCTTGATCGTTAAAAACGTGGACACTGGCCTGTGTGTCCCAGGTGCTGTGCAGGACGATATCCGCCACTTCCGGGTTAAGATCCTGACGGTGCAGTACCTCCCCTTCGACGGTGTGAATGCGCGTTCCGTTTCCGGTGATCAGAAAAGCATCAAGAGAAAACGCGCCCAGTAAATGGCGCATCTCCAGAACATGTCGGCCGGTGGCAAATGTCAGAGTGACATCTCGCTCGCGCAGGCGCTTCAGGGCACTCAGCGTTTTCTCTCCCAGACGGTGATCCGGCATTAACAGCGTACCGTCCATATCAAATGCAGCGAGGCGGGCCATGATGACTCCTGAAATGTGATGCGATTAGCTTGTGCATCAGTATCAGGTGAGATATACGGAAGTAATAGTGAATAGATGATAATTATTGTTCCGGGTTTCTATGCGTCAGCTTAACCGTCTTAACCAGTATCACCGTTTATGGCAGCCGTCCGAAGGTGCGACGCAGCAGGTCACTATCAGCGAGCTGGCAGCCCGCTGTTTTTGTAGCGAGCGTCATGTCCGAACGCTGCTGCGTCAGGCTCAGGAGGCGGGCTGGCTGAGCTGGCGCGCGCAGTCTGGTCGCGGCAAGCGCGGCGAACTGACGTTCCATGCCACCCCGGAGTCCCTGCGCAATATGATGATGGAAGAAGCGCTGAAGAGCGGACAGCAGCATAACGCGCTGGAGCTGGCCCAGCTTGCGCCTGACGAGCTGCGTTCGTTACTGCATCCGTTTTTGGGTGGGCAATGGCAAAACGACACGCCGACGCTGCGCATCCCCTACTATCGCTCGCTGGAGCCCCTTCAGCCGGGTTTTTTACCGGGCCGGGCCGAGCAACATCTGGCAGGACAGGTGTTCTCAGGCTTGACGCGATTTAACGGTAACAGCAGTGAACCCACCGGCGATCTGGCGCATCACTGGGAGGTCTCTGCTGACGGGCTGCGCTGGCATTTCTATATTCGCTCCACGCTGCACTGGCATGACGGCGATAAAATAGAAACGGCGCAACTCCAGCGAAGCCTGACGGCGTTGTTAGCGCAGCCCATCATGCGAACGCTTTTTCAGAGCGTCTTGTCTGTCGAAACCACACATCCGCAATGTCTGACGTTTGTTTTACATCAACCGGACTACTGGCTGGCGCACAGGCTGGCAACCTACTGTAGCCGTCTGGCGCATCCCGATCGCCCGGTCGTCGGCAGTGGTCCCTTCCGGTTGACCCTCTTTGAGCCCGATCTGGTACGCCTGGAAAGCCATGAGCAGTACCACCTGAGTCATCCGCTGCTTAAGGCCATCGAGTACTGGATCACTCCCCAGCTTTTTGATTACAGGCTGGGTACCAGCTGTCGCCACCCGGTGCAAATCGCCATTGGCGAGGCCGATGAGCTCGAAAGCCTGCGGCTGGTGAGCAGCAGCACCAGCCTGGGCTTCTGTTATCTCACGCTGAAACAGAGCGCGCGGCTGAGTGAGATCCAGGCAAAGCGGCTGATTAATATCATTCATCTCTCCAGGCTTCTGCACACGCTTCCGCTCAACGAAGGGCTCATCACGCCAACTCATGAACTGCTTCCCGGCTGGACAATCCCGGAATGGCCTGATTTGACGGACATTGCCCTCCCTGAGGCGTTGACGCTGGTTTATCATCTGCCCGTTGAGCTTCACACCATGGCCAGCCAGCTGAAGGAGTACCTCGCCCTGCAGGGTTGTGAATTGACCGTCATCTTTCACGACGCGAAGACGTGGGATGGATGCCAGCAGCTTGCCGATGCAGACATCATGATGGGAGATAAGCTGATTGGCGAAGCGCCAGCGTATACGCTTGAGCAGTGGCTCCGCTGTGATGCGCTTTGGCCGCATGTGTTAAGCGGACCGGCTTACGCTCATTTGCAAGCCACGCTGGATGCGGTGCAGGCCCAAGCCGAGTCCCGGGACCGACACGCGGGGCTGCAAGCCATTTTCAGCCGCTTAATGGAGAACGCGGTGTTGACGCCGCTCTTTAATTATCAGTATCAAATCAGCGCGCCGCCAGGCGTAAACGGGATACGCCTTAACACCCGCGGCTGGTTTGATTTTACCGAAGCCTGGCTGCCTGCCCCCAAATCGTGAAGAAGCTGGTCGCCGCCGTAGCCAGGCGGTAACATAACGTTTTTACCGTAACTGTTGAGATGATTTATGAAACGTGCCGTCGTCGTGTTCAGCGGAGGACAAGACTCTACTACTTGCCTGGTTCAGGCCCTTCATCAGTATGATGAAGTTCACTGTGTGACCTTCGATTATGGTCAGCGCCACCGCGCTGAAATCGACGTTGCCCGTGAACTGGCCCTCAAACTGGGGGCACGCGCGCACAAGGTGCTGGACGTTACGCTGTTAAATGAACTGGCTGTCAGTAGCCTCACCCGCGACAGCATTCCTGTACCGGATTATGAACCCGATGCCAGCGGCATTCCGAATACCTTCGTACCGGGCCGCAATATTCTGTTTCTGACCCTGACGGCGATCTACGCCTACCAGGTGAAAGCAGAAGCGGTAATCACCGGCGTATGCGAAACAGACTTCTCCGGCTACCCGGACTGCCGTGACGAATTCGTGAAAGCATTAAACCACGCCGTCAATCTGGGCATGGCGAAAGAGACGCGCTTTGAGACGCCGTTGATGTGGCTGGATAAAGCCGAAACCTGGGCCCTGGCGGACTACTGGGGCAAGCTGGATCTGGTTCGCAGTGAAACCCTCACCTGCTATAACGGCATCAAAGGCGACGGTTGCGGCCAGTGTGCGGCCTGTAATCTTCGCGCTAACGGGCTGAACCACTATCTGGCCGATAAAGCCGGCGTGATGGCCGCAATGAAGCAAAAGACCGGGCTTAAATAACGCTACTTAACCGTGCTGTCGAACAGTTTTACGCCGGCAGCACGAGTCACTTTCATTAGCGTCGTCAGCGTTGGGTTACCGTTGTCAGATAAGGTTCGGTATAACTGTTGGCGGGACAGACCGGATTTGGCAGCAATTTCACCTATGCCACCGCGGGATTCGATAACACGTCTTAGCGCGATTAAGTATGCAGGGATTCCCTGGTCTTCATAAATCTCATCCAACGCAACCTGCAGATATAGCTGAGCGTAGGAAGGGTTTTCGCGAAGCATTTTTACGACGGCTTCATCGTGACTGACGGAGCTAGAGAATTTTCGTTCGCTTTTGCTCATCGGATTTCTCCTTTTGATGGTCATTCCAGTAATCAATTGCCAGTTTCACATCGGTCTTTTGACTCTTTTTGTCACCCCCAATCAGCAACAATAGGATCTCCCGATGTTGTACTGCAAAATAGATTCGATATCCGGGACCACAATCAATTTTCAATTCCCAGATACCATCTCTGAGATACCGGTAATCGCCGAAGTTCCCTTTCTCTGCACGGTCAATTCGCAAAAGAATCCGAAACACTAATTCCGGATCCTTTCGCTTCATCTTCGCTACCCACTCCTCAAATGGCACTTTTCCGTCACGGGTACGGTAGCGTTCAACAACGTAGTCCCTGTCCATGATTCTATCCCTGGAAAAACGTTTTGTCTTTTATAAAAGACAAAATTTCTAAACGATCATCAACTCCAGCTTCTCCCGCAATGCCCCTTCCAGCGGCAGAGCCTTCTGGGTTTTCAGATCGATACAGACAAAGGTGATCAGTGCATCAGCCACCACCTGCCCTTCAGGATCGAGCGTCACCACCTGGCTTAATACACCACTCTTGCCGTTGAGCTGTTGCACCTGACTGGTCACCGTGAGTACATCACCCAGCACGGCCGGGCGGCGGTAGTTGATGTTGATATTGACGACCACGAACGCGATGTTATGCGCGGTCAACCACTGAAAGCTTTCGCTGTTTTCCAGCCCGTCCCAGCGCGCTTCCTCAAGGAACTCAAGATAGCGGGCGTTGTTAACGTGCTGGTAAACATCAAGGTGGTAACCGCGTACTTTGATTTTTGTCTGCATAGCGCAATAGCCTTTACTGTTGTTATAGGATCAGAGGTCATAACTGGTATGACCTCTTTATCCTGGCAAATTATCGCCGCAGTGCAAGTAATTGTGAGATTACAACGTCAGGTGTGAGAGGTTACGCTCCACCAGCGCGCTGCCCATGCCCGGCACCTGTTTGAGGTCGTCGACAGTTTTGAAAGGACCATACTCTTCGCGGTAGCTGACGATGGCCTGTGCTTTTTTCAGGCCGACACCGTTCATTGCGCGGGCAAGATCTTCCGCAGAGGCCGAATTGATACTGACCCGCGTACCGTCATCATCCGCCGTTTTACCGGCATCAGCCGCTTTGGATTGCCCTTGCACTGACGCTGAGGCGTCAGACTTGCTCTGCACCGTCTGTGCTTTGGCTGCGGGCGTCGCGGCCAGCGCGCTCGTGGTCATCCCGGTGGTGGCAATAGCCAGCGCAATTAACAGTGATTTGATTCCACATTTCATGCTGTTTTCTCCTTGTTTGTTGACAGCCACGTCACGATAGCCGCCCGGAAAAACAGCTACAAACAGCAGATTGCAGAAATGGAAAAGGCCGCGAAAGCGGCCTTTAGTTTTTGCAGAGCGTTACGAAAATCTGCGAGCAGAGACGTAATTATTGCTGCTGAGTCATCACATCGCCCAGCTTGATTTTGGCGTCTTTACGCAGGTTGCTCATCATGGCTTCGAAAGCAATCTGAGCATTGTTCTGGGTAATGCCCTGAACCATCGCCTTCTTCTGCGCTTCTGGCAGGGTACCGGCTTTTACTTCGTCCAGCGCCAGCAGAACAACGTTACCCTGAATATCGGTGGTGGTGCCGAAGCTTGGTTTGTCCTTCGCAGGCAGAGTCAGGCCAAACGCAGCCTGGCTGATGGGGTCCTGACCGGTACGGCTCAGCGTTTTCGCTTCACCGAAGCTCAGGCCTGCCGCTTTCAGCGCATCGTCTTTGCCCGCTTTCAGATCAGCCAGAATCTTCTCAGCATCCAGTTTCGCCTGCTGTTCCGCTTTGTTGTGCTTAACCTGAGCGGCAACCTGATCCTTCACTTCTGCCAGCGGTTTGACCGCTTCCGGCTTGTGCTCGCTGACGCGCAGCACGAACGCACGGTCACCGTCGACGGTAATGATGTCAGAGTTGCTGCCTGGCGTGCCGTTCTCGCCCACCAGACCACCATTAAAGATGGCGTCTGAAACCGGTTTAAAGTTCAGCTCTTCCGGCAGGTTGTCACGACCAAACCAGCCCGTCTCAACCGCTTTCACCCCAGCAGCCTGCTCAGCACCCGCCAGCGATTCGTTGTCGTTGCTGGCGGCATCGCTCACCTTCTGTTGAAGTGCGTAGTAGGCATCCAGCGCTTTTTCCTGTTTCACTTTCGCCGCGATATCATCACGAACGTCAGCCAGCGGCTTGGTTTTCGCCGCGGTGATGTCGTCCAGACGCGCGACCAGGAAACCAACGGAAGACTTAATGACACCAGAAAGCTGGCCTTTCTCTTTCAGACCCGCATTTTTCAGTTCGTCCGGCGTGGTTGCGTCTTCCAGCCAGCCCATATCACCGCCGTTTTTGGCAGAGATAATATCGGTGGATTTTGCTTTCGCGAGGGTGGCGAAATCAGCCCCTTTATTCAGCTCATCCAGTACCGCTTTGGCGTCAGCCTCGGTTTTAGTCTGAATCACGCTGTAGCGGTTACGCTGCGGCTGAGTGAACTGATCCTGATGCTGATCGTAGTAAGACTGAATTTCTGTATCAGACGCCGTTTCCTGCAGCCCGGCAGCATCCAGCTTGATGTAGCTCACGCGGAACTGCTCTGGAGAAACGAAGGTATTTTTGTTCTGCTCGTACCAGGCGTTCAGTTCCGCGTCGCTGACCTGCTGTTTGGCCGCCAGGGCGTTAACATCAATGGTCGCTTCACGGACAACGCGCTGCTGCGCCACCAGCGCGGCCAGCTCTTCCGTCTCACCTTTGAGCATGAAATCGGTGCCCACAACGGCATTGATAAGCTGCTGAGTTGTCAGTTGTTTACGCAACGCCTGAGCGTATTGGTCAGCCGTCATACCCATCTGGTTGACGATGCTATTGTAACGGGCGTTGTCGAATTTACCGTTTGACTGGAAGGCCTGAGTGGCGAAGATCGCTTTTTTCACCTGCTCATCGCTGATGCCAAGACCCAGCTTTTTGGCATACTGATCCAGTAACGCTTCGTCGATAAGACGGTTCAGCGTCTGTTGGCGCAGGGTCTTCATATACCCTTCATTCGCCGCCAGTTCAGAGAATTGGTCGCCCAGCTGTTGCTGCATACGGTTACGTTCACCGGCAAAAGCATTCTCGAACTGACCACGGCTGATCTCCTGGCCATTCACTTTTGCGGCATAGTTCGCGCCACCGCCAATAAGGTAACTGCTCACGCCGGTCAATATGAACGACACGATAATGATACCGAAAATAATCTTGAGCACGAGACTGTTAGCAGCCGTGCGTAAGCTGTCCATCATGGTGTAACAACACTCCGCTGTAGGTGACTGGTTACCTGACGCTGACGGAAAATCCTGCCCGTCGCGCGTAAAGGCGTATTGTGACAAGAAAACGGGGCGATTGTCAGCCCACAACTCGCATAAACTCGCACAAATCAGGTCTGGACAAACAAAAAAGGCACATCAAATGATGCGCCCTTGTACTTTCCGGCTTCCCTGAAACGGGAAAGCAATCAATTTACTGCGTCTTTCAGCGCTTTACCTGCACGGAAACCCGGCACTTTAGCAGCAGCAATGGTGATCTCTTTACCGGTCTGAGGGTTGCGGCCAGTACGGGCAGCACGCTCTTTAACAGCAAAAGTACCGAAGCCTACCAGTGCAACGTCGTCTCCAGCCTGCAGAGATTCAGTAACAGAAGCAATTAATGCATCTAACGCACGTCCAGCTGCAGCTTTAGAAATATCAGCACCAGCAGCAATTTTGTCAATCAGTTGAGATTTATTCACTGTTCTCTTCCTCTCTTTATAATTTATATCGCGTCTGAGTCCTTCACAACGCGACCGCGCAGCAGTTATATCAGGCCTGCCATGACCTTACAACACCCGTTGTTGATGGCTGACCTAATCAGCAATCTAAATTAGCTATACAAAAAAAGGCTGGCAAGTGCGAAATGCCTTACCAGCCTTGTTTTTATTGACGCTCTTTGCGCGAGGTCACTATTTTGCGGTTACAACCTGCATTCCGGACGGTTCATTCTGCAATGCGAGAGTAAGAACTTCCTCAATTCGCTTAACAGGATGAATCTGCAGATCGGCAATTACGTTGTCCGGAATCTCTTCCAAATCGCGTTTATTCTCGTAAGGAATCAATACGGTTTTGATCCCACCACGGTGTGCCGCCAGCAGTTTTTCTTTTAACCCGCCGATAGGCAGAACCTGACCACGCAGAGTGATTTCACCGGTCATTGCAACATCAGCGCGTACCGGGTTGCCTGTCAGACAGGAGACCAGCGCCGTACACATGGCAATACCCGCGCTTGGACCATCTTTCGGCGTCGCCCCTTCCGGGACGTGAACGTGGATGTCGCGTTTTTCGTAGAAATCCGGGTTAATACCCAGTTTTTCCGCGCGCGCGCGCACCACGGTCAGCGCCGCCTGAATGGACTCCTGCATCACTTCACCCAGCGAGCCGGTGTAGGTCAGCTTGCCTTTACCCGGCACACAGGCGGTTTCGATGGTCAGCAGATCGCCGCCCACTTCCGTCCATGCCAGACCGGTCACCTGGCCTACGCGGTTTTCGTTATCCGCACGGCCATAGTCAAAGCGCTGAACGCCCAGGTAGGCATGCAGATTGTCGCCGTTGATCACAATGTGTTTCAGGCTCTTATCCAGCAGCAGCTGTTTCACCGCCTTGCGGCACAGTTTAGAGATTTCACGCTCAAGGCTACGCACGCCCGCTTCACGGGTGTAATAGCGAATGATGCCGATAATCGCGCTGTCCTCGACGGTCAGTTCGTTGGCTTTCAGTGCGTTACGCTCAATCTGTTTCGGCAGCAGGTGCTGTTTCGCGATATTCAGCTTCTCGTCTTCGGTGTAACCGGAGAGGCGGATCACTTCCATACGGTCCAGCAGCGGGGCCGGAATGTTCATGGAGTTGGAGGTTGCCACGAACATCACATCGCTCAGGTCGTAGTCCACTTCCAGGTAGTGATCGCTGAACGCCACGTTCTGTTCTGGATCAAGCACTTCCAGCAGTGCAGAGGCCGGATCGCCACGCATGTCCGAAGACATTTTGTCGATCTCATCAAGCAGGAACAGCGGGTTTTTAACGCCCACTTTCGCCATCTTCTGGATCAGTTTACCCGGCATAGAACCGATGTAGGTACGACGGTGACCGCGGATTTCCGCTTCATCGCGTACGCCACCCAGCGCCATACGGATATACTTACGTCCGGTCGCTTTGGCGATGGACTGTCCCAGAGAGGTTTTACCCACCCCCGGCGGTCCTACCAGACACAGAATTGGGCCTTTGATTTTGTTTACACGGCTTTGTACCGCGAGGTACTCAAGAATGCGGTCTTTCACGCGTTCCAGGCCGTAGTGGTCGGTATCCAGGATCTCCTGCGCCTGACGCAGGTCTTTTTTGACCTTGCTGCGGGCGTTCCACGGAACCTGCACCATCCACTCAATGTAGCCGCGTACGACGGTTGCTTCAGCCGACATTGGAGACATCATTTTCAGCTTCTGCAGTTCTGCTTCGGCTTTCTCTTTCGCCTCTTTCGGCATCTTCGCCGCGTCGATTTTACGCTTCAGCGCTTCGTTTTCGTCCGGCGCGTCGTCCATCTCGCCGAGCTCTTTCTGAATCGCTTTCATTTGCTCATTCAGATAGTACTCACGCTGAGATTTCTCCATCTGCTTTTTGACGCGGTTGCGAATACGTTTCTCAACCTGCAGCAGATCGATTTCAGACTCCATCATCGCCATCAGGTATTCCAGACGTTCGTTAACGTCGGACATTTCCAGCACGGACTGTTTGTCAGCCAGCTTCAGCGGCATGTGTGCTGCGATGGTGTCCGCCAGACGCGCAGGATCGTCGATGCTGTTCAGCGACGTCAGCACTTCTGGTGGGATTTTTTTATTCAGCTTGATATAGCCTTCAAACTGGCTAATTGCGGTGCGCACCAGCACTTCCTGCTCGCGCTCATCAAGCTCAGGCGAATCAAGGTACTCTGCCTTGGCAGAGAAGTGTTCGCCGTCATCTGACAGAGTGGTAATACGCGCACGCTGCAGCCCTTCGACCAGCACCTTCACGGTGCCGTCAGGCAGCTTCAGCATCTGCAAAATAGAGGCCACGGTCCCGACGGTGAAAAGATCGTTTACACCCGGCTCATCCGTCGATGCTTCTTTCTGCGCCACCAGCATGATTTTTTTATCATGATCCATGGCGGCTTCGAGGCAACGGATAGATTTTTCCCGCCCTACAAACAAGGGTATGACCATGTGCGGATAAACCACCACATCGCGCAACGGCAATACGGGGATTTCAATGCGTTCAGAACGCTCAGGATTCATAGAGCTCTCTCTTAGTTTAGTGTCCGCCAGGTAAGCTGGTCATGTCACTGTACTTCACATAACCATTAACATGTATCCAGTATATGGGGATGTTTCCCACACATTCAACGCTATGAATACGGAAAAAGTAAAGGGGAGATAAAATCCCCCCTTTTTAATTAACTGCTTGTATGATTTGGTGAATTATTCGCCAGATGCCTGCTGGGCTTCCGGTTTACCGTAAATCAGCAGCGGCTTGGTTTGGCCGCTGATTACGGACTCGTCGATAACCACTTTCTCAACATCTTCCATCGACGGCAGATCGTACATGGTGTCGAGCAGCGCCGCTTCAACGATTGAACGCAGACCACGCGCACCGGTTTTACGGATCATCGCTTTCTTAGCAATCGCATCAAGCGCTTCGTCACGGAATTCCAGGTCAACCCCTTCCAGATTGAACAGCGCCTGGTACTGCTTGGTCAGCGCATTTTTCGGCTCTTTCAGGATCTGAATCAGCGCCTCTTCACTCAGCTCATTCAGCGTTGCCACAACGGGCAGACGGCCAATGAACTCAGGAATCAGACCGAATTTGATCAGATCTTCAGGTTCAACCTGCGAAAGCAGTTCACCTTCGTTCGGTTTTTCGGACGAGGCTTTTACCGTCGCGCCGAAACCAATGCCGGAGCCGGTTTCAACACGGTGGGAAATGACTTTATCCAGACCGGCAAACGCACCGCCACAGATGAACAGGATCTTGGAGGTATCAACCTGCAGGAACTCCTGCTGAGGATGCTTACGCCCCCCCTGCGGTGGAACGGCGGCAACCGTACCTTCGATCAGCTTCAGCAGCGCCTGCTGCACGCCTTCACCCGACACGTCACGGGTGATGGACGGGTTGTCTGATTTACGGGAGATCTTGTCGATCTCATCAATATAAACAATGCCGCGCTGTGCTTTCTGTACGTCGTAATCGCACTTCTGCAGCAGTTTCTGAATGATGTTCTCAACGTCTTCACCCACATAACCGGCTTCGGTCAGGGTGGTGGCATCGGCCATGGTAAACGGAACATCCAGCAGGCGCGCCAGGGTTTCCGCCAGCAACGTTTTACCGGAACCCGTCGGTCCGATCAGCAGGATGTTACTTTTACCCAGTTCTACGCCATTACTGGTGTCGCCGTTACGCAGACGTTTGTAGTGGTTATATACCGCTACCGCCAGCACTTTCTTCGCCTGCTCTTGTCCGATGACATAGTCGTCAAGGTGATGACGAATTTCATGCGGCGTTGGCAATGCGCTACGCTCACGGTGCGGCGCAACTTCTTTAATCTCTTCGCGAATGATGTCGTTACATAAATCAACACATTCGTCGCAGATATACACGGACGGCCCGGCAATCAGTTTACGCACTTCATGCTGGCTTTTGCCGCAAAAAGAGCAGTACAGCAGTTTGCCCGAACCATCTTTGCGTTTATCTGTCATGAGTCCAAACCTCTTTTTAAGTTCTTTGTGCCGCACATGACGACGCAAATGCCATTCTAAGACGCGTACTGCTTAAAGCAGCGTGCCGCCCTACCTTAGTATAGCGGCACACTCGCGTCGCGGGCATCAATTACGATGGGTCAATACGGAGTCGACTAAGCCGTACTCAACTGCCTCTGGAGCAGAGAGGAAGCGATCGCGCTCGGTATCGCGCTCGATCTGCTCGAGAGATTGACCTGTATGCTGCGCCATAAGTTCATTCATGCGCGCTTTTACTTTCAGAATTTCGCGGGCGTGGATTTCGATATCCGTCGCCTGCCCCTGGTAACCACCCAGCGGCTGGTGAATCATCACACGGGAGTTAGGCAGGCAGAAACGCTTACCTTTCGCCCCTGCGGTTAACAGGAAGGCACCCATGGATGCAGCCTGACCCATACAGATCGTGCTGACATCTGGCTTGATGAATTGCATGGTGTCATAAATGGACATACCCGCCGTAATCACACCGCCTGGCGAGTTGATGTACAAGTAAATGTCTTTTTCCGGGTTTTCCGCTTCCAGGAACAGCATCTGCGCTACGATCAGGTTAGCCATATGGTCTTCTACCTGGCCGGTCAGAAAGATAACGCGTTCCTTGAGCAGACGGGAATAGATATCGAAAGAACGCTCACCACGTGAGGTCTGTTCAATAACCATTGGCACCAGCGCCATATGGGGTGCAAAGTTATCTCGTTCGCCACTGTATGACATTTCCGTCTCCTGGTTCAAAATTGAAAACACCTGCTGTACTGATTGTAACCTTATGGACGGATTATCAGCCAGTCTCAATCATCGTGATTACATACTTATGGGGTTCGCCACGCCCTATTTCAAGCATAACAACCTTTTGTTGTAACGCTAACACTGAAAGGGCGTTTTAGCACCCTTCCAGGACTAAAGCTGCGATAAAAAAAACCCGTCGCCGGAGGGCAACGGGTTTTTTGGTCAAACTTTAAACCGTTAGGGCGTTATTACGCCTGCTGGTTCATCAGTTCGTTGAAAGAGGTCGCTTTTTCGGTCACTTTCGCTTTCGCCAGAACCGCTTCAACAGCCTGCTCTTCCAGTGCGACGTTGCGCATGTTGTCCATCAGCTCTTTGTTCTTACCGTAGAACTCGATCACTTCTGATGGATCTTCGTATGCGGAAGCCATCTCTTCGATCAGGCCTTTCACGCGCTCTTCGTCAGCTTTCAGCTCGTGGGTACGAATCACTTCGCCCAGCAGCAGGCCAACAACAACGCGACGTTTCGCTTGCTCTTCAAACAGCTCGCGTGGCAGTTCCATCGCTTGCTGCTGGTTGCCACCGAAACGCTGTGCAGCCTGACGGCGCAGCACGTCGATTTCGCTGTCGATCAGGGCTGCAGGAACGTCGATGTCGTTCGCTTTCACCAGACCTTCAATCGCCTGAGATTTCACACGGTTACGCACAGCACCGTTCAGCTCGCGCTCCATGTTTTTACGCACTTCGGTACGCAGGCCAGCAACTGAACCATCTTCCACGCCGAAACGCTTGATGAATTCTTCAGTCAGTTCTGGCAGTTCGCGCTCTTCCACTTTCTTCAGGTTGATCACGAACTTCGCTGCTTTACCTTTCAGGTTCTCAGCGTGGTATTCTTCAGGGAAGGTCACGTCGATAGTGAACTCTTCGCCAGCCTTGTGGCCTTTGATACCGTCTTCGAAGCCTGGGATCATACGACCCTGGCCCATTGCCAGTACGAAGTCAGACGCTTTGCCGCCTTCGAACTCTTCGCCGTCTACAGAACCGGTGAAGTCGATGGTCACACGGTCTTCCGCGTCAACAGCGCCTTCTTTCTCTTTCCAGTTCGCCTGCTGCTTGCGCAGGGTGTCCAGCATGCCGTCAACATCTTCGTCAGTCACGGAGACAATCGGTTTTTCAACTTCGATAGATTCCAGACCTTTCAGCTCAACTTCCGGGTACACTTCGAACTCTACGGAGTAAGTGAAGTCTTCGCCCAGTTTGTATTCGCCTGGAACGTAGTTTGGCGCGCCGGCCGGATTGATTTTTTCTTTGATGATCGCATCAATAAAGTTGCGGCTCATCAGTTCACCCAGCACATCCTGACGCACAGAGGCGCCATAACGCTGAGCAACAACATTCATTGGAACTTTGCCCTTACGGAAGCCGTCAATACGTACTTTTTTTGCTACGTTGACCAGCTCGCTTTTCACAGCAGTTTCGATGCTGTCAGCAGCGATAGTAATCGTTACACGGCGGCCAAGGCCTTGAGTGGTTTCAACTGAAACTTGCATCTTGTTACCTCAAAAAAATCACAGTGCTCGGTCAACTCTGAATCTGTCTGTTATACCGGGATGCTCTCTTAGTGCAGATTCACATTCCCTGTCGCCAGAATCATCCCGAAGACATTCAATAAGACGCGGCATTATAGCGGCATCACTTAGGTGAGTCGAGAACGGTTGGGGCATGTTGCTGCGGCTTTTTTCACACTTTAAGGCTATTTTTAGCCTTAAAATCGCTCCATCCGCTCAAAACTCAGACAAAACAAAACGGCCCGGAGGCCGTTTTGAGGAAATCTGTAAGCAACATACTGGAAAAGCTCCAGCCGTTGCAAATCCGATTTATCAGGCGATGGTGCCTGCACCGCGACACGGCGGTGATGCGAAAACCGTATCCTGCAAGCCTTCCCATTCCTTAATGGTATAGGTATGCAGTGCCAGCGCATGCACGGTGGTGGAGAGTTCTTCCGTCAAGGTGCTGTAGATCAAGCGGTGTCGGTTCAGGAAACGTTCTCCCGTGAAGCGATCGCTAACCAGAACCACTTTAAAGTGGCTTTCAGAACCTGCCGGCACGTTATGACGATAGCTCTCGTCGACGACTTCGAGGAACACAGGGTTGAACGCTGCCCTTAATTTATCTTCTATCTGCTCACGTATCATCATGAAATTACTCCTCCGACAACGCCAGGATGTCACCCATCCCTTTAAATGTTAGCCGCTTTTACCGTTTCCATTACACCTTGACAACAAATATTTAGCTTTCGTCTGATTTTCTCATTCAAACGAATGAAGTTCACTGCGAGACTCATACCTTTCATCATTCGCGAGAGGGGAAATTGGGTAAGCTGGTCAGTTTTCGGACAAGGCGATGAATTTACATGCGTTGACCACTTCCCCTCGCCGTTGGCGATGTTATGATGACGGCAATTTTTCTCTTTATATGCTTACGATTCGTTGAGAACCCGAAAATGTTAAAAAAACTCTTCTTTCCGTTGGTAGCCCTTTTTATGCTGGCAGGCTGTGCAACCCCGCCTACCACCATTGATGTCTCACCAAAAATTACGCTGCCTCAGCAGGATCCAAGCCTGATGGGCGTCACCGTGAGCATTAACGGTGCCGATCAGCGTCAGGACCAGGCTCTGGCAAAAGTGACCCGCGATAACCAGCAGGTAACCCTGACCGCGTCCCGCGACCTGCGTTTCCTGCTGCAGGAAGTGCTTGAGAAGCAAATGACCGCTCGCGGCTATATGATTGGCCCAAGCGGTGCGGTTGATCTGCAGATCATCGTTAACAACCTGTACGCAGACGTGTCTCAGGGCAACGTGCGTTACAACATCGCGACCAAAGCGGATATCGCCATCATTGCTACCGCGAAAAACGGTAATAAGATGACCAAAAACTACCGTGCGAGCTACTCTGTCGAAGGCGCGTTCCAGGCATCGAATAAAAATATTGCTGATGCGGTTAACAGCGTGCTGACGGATACCATTTCCGACATGGCGCAGGACACCAGCATCCACGACTTCATCAAGCAGAACGCACGTTAATCCTGCCGACTGACCCGGTGCTTCACCGGGTCAGTTCATAAGAACATGTCCAGCCATTACTTACGCATTTTCCAGCAACCGAAATCAGCGATTCTGCTGATCCTCGGCTTTGCCTCGGGTTTACCTCTCGCGCTCACCTCCGGCACGCTTCAGGCGTGGATGACGGTCGAGAATATCGACCTTAAAACCATCGGTTTCTTCTCGCTTGTCGGTCAGGCCTATGTCTTTAAGTTCCTGTGGTCTCCGGTCATGGATCGCTACACGCCACCTTTCCTGGGACGTCGTCGCGGCTGGTTAGTGATGACGCAAGTCTTGCTGCTGCTGGCCATTGCGGCGATGGGTTTTCTTGAGCCCACCACACAGCTTCGCTGGATGGCCGCGCTTGCGGTCGTGATTGCCTTCTGTTCCGCCTCCCAGGATATTGTCTTTGACGCCTGGAAGACGGACGTTTTGCCTGCGGAAGAGCGCGGCGCCGGTGCCGCAATCAGCGTGCTGGGCTATCGCCTCGGGATGCTGGTCTCCGGGGGACTGGCACTGTGGCTGGCTGACCGTTACCTCGGCTGGCAGGGTATGTACTGGCTGATGGCCGCCCTGCTTATCCCGTGCATTATCGCGACGATCTTTGCTCCCGAACCAAGTGATGTCATTCCGGTCCCCCGCTCGCTGGAGCAGGCCGTGGCCGAACCGCTGCGCGACTTTTTTGGTCGCAACAATGCCTGGCTGATCCTGCTGCTCATCGTCCTTTATAAGCTGGGGGATGCGTTTGCCATGAGCCTGACCACCACCTTCCTGATACGCGGTGTCGGTTTTGATGCCGGTGAAGTGGGTGTGGTAAACAAAACGCTGGGACTGTTTGCGACGATTGTGGGCGCGCTGTATGGCGGCGTGCTGATGCAGCGCCTGACCCTGTTTCGCGCACTGCTGATTTTCGGCATCCTTCAGGGAGCCTCTAACGCGGGCTACTGGCTGCTGTCGATTACCGATAAACATATGATCAGCATGGCCGCGGCGGTGTTCTTCGAGAACCTCTGCGGCGGCATGGGCACCGCGGCATTTGTTGCCCTGTTGATGACGCTTTGCAATAAATCATTTTCCGCTACGCAGTTTGCGTTGCTCTCGGCGCTCTCTGCCGTGGGTCGCGTGTACGTTGGACCGATTGCGGGCTGGTTCGTGGAAGCCCACGGCTGGCCAACGTTTTATCTCTTCTCTGTCGTGGCTGCCGTGCCGGGAATTTTATTGCTGCTGGTCTGCCGTCAGACGCTGGAATATACGCAGCGGACCGAACACTTTATGCCGCGCACCGAATATCATACCGCCTACCGTTTTGCGTTACGTCTGTTAATGGTGGGCTGCGTTGCTCTGGCACTCTGGCTTGTGGTGCTGATTATTAACGCCAGCACGTCACTGGCACTCCCGTTCGAAGCGCTTCTTCTGGACGCGGGCGCCCTGCTGGCTATTGCCGGGATCCTGACCGGGGGTCTGCTCGATTTCATGGCATTGCGTAAAACGCAGATGACCTGAAGAAAAATGCGAAAGGTTATTTCCCGTTGTAATCACTAACCGAAATTATAACGGCGAAATAGCCAGCGGCCCCCCAAAAAAATATTTGTTGTTTTGTGCGGGATAGGATTTGGAAATTATTGGCTCCAGTTCCAAAACGCTATTTTTCATTAAACGATTCAGCATCCGATAGTTTGATTTTTCGTTTTTTAGATGTCTTTTTATTGATAATTAATTGTTAATTTTTTGTTTATTTTTAACAATGGTTATACCAATTGCCCCTTTTAGGGTATGCTTGGGGGTCCTTTCGTTATAAAGCCCACGCCATGCGGCTTCTGTCATAAAAACCGACATAATTTGCAACACTTGTGACACGTGCGGCAGAACCCGGTAACACCTTCCTGACACAGGCCTAATGATGTTTACAGTAATGTAACCTTCCCGTAAAATGCCCGCACACTTTAAACGCCACCAGACTCCGTGGAATTGAGGTCGTTAAATGAGACTCGGGAAATACAATAAAAGTTTGGGATGGTTGTCATTATTCGCGGGCACTGTATTACTCAGTGGCTGCGATTCTGCACTACTAGACCCCAAAGGACAGATTGGACTGGAACAACGTTCACTGATACTGACGGCTTTTGGCCTGATGTTGATTGTGGTTATTCCTGCCATTTTGATGGCTGTTGGTTTCGCCTGGAAGTATCGTGCGAGCAATAAAGATGCGAAGTATAGCCCTAACTGGTCACACTCCAATAAAGTGGAAGCTGTGGTCTGGACGGTACCTATTCTGATCATCCTGTTCCTTGCCGTACTGACCTGGAAAACCACTCACGCACTTGAGCCAAGCAAACCACTGGTTCACGATGAGAAACCTATTACCATTGAAGTGGTCTCCATGGACTGGAAATGGTTCTTCATCTATCCAGAGCAGGGTATTGCTACCGTGAATGAAATCGCCTTCCCGGCGAACACTCCGGTTCAGTTCAAAGTGACCTCCAACTCCGTAATGAACTCCTTCTTCATCCCACGTCTGGGTAGCCAGATCTACGCGATGGCCGGTATGCAGACTAACCTGCATCTGATCGCGAATGAAGCAGGCACCTATGATGGTATCTCCGCCAGCTATAGCGGCCCGGGCTTCTCAGGTATGAAGTTCAAAGCTATTGCAACGCCAGACCGTGCCGCTTTCGACCAGTGGGTTGAAAAAGCGAAGCAGTCTCCAAACACCATGTCTGACATGGCGGCGTTCGAAAAAGTGGCTGCACCTAGCGAATACAACAAGGTGGAGTACTTCTCTAATGTGAAACCTGATTTGTTCAAAGATGTCATTGGCAAATTTATGGATCACGGCAAGAGCATGGACATGACCCAGCCTGAAGGCGAGCACAGCGCGCATGAAGGTATGGAAGGCATGGACATGAGCCACGCGGAAACCGCTCACTAAGGGGCCGAGGAAGAAAATGTTCGGAAAATTGACACTGGATGCAGTGCCCTACCATGAACCGATTATCGTGGTTACGGTGGCTGCAATTATCATTGGTGGCGCGGCCTTACTGGCCCTGATCACTTACTTCGGTAAGTGGAGCTACCTGTGGAACGAGTGGCTGACTTCGGTTGACCACAAAAAACTCGGTATCATGTACTGCATCGTCGGTATCGTCATGTTAATTCGTGGCTTTGCGGATGCGATCATGATGCGTAGCCAGCAGGCACTCGCTTCTGCGGGTGAAGCCGGCTTCCTGCCGCCGCACCACTACGATCAGATCTTTACCGCCCACGGCGTTATCATGATCTTCTTCGTAGCGATGCCGCTGGTTATCGGTCTGATGAACGTGGTCGTTCCGCTGCAAATCGGCGCGCGCGACGTGGCGTTCCCGTTCCTGAACAACCTGAGCTTCTGGTTCACGGTTGTCGGCGTTATCCTGGTTAACCTGTCACTGGGTGTGGGCGAATTCGCACAGACCGGCTGGCTGGCATACCCGCCGCTATCAGGAATTGAGTACAGTCCGGGCGTTGGCGTTGACTACTGGATCTGGGCGCTTCAGCTCTCCGGTGTCGGTACCACCCTGACCGGTATCAACTTCTTCGTGACCATTATCAAGATGCGTGCCCCTGGCATGACCATGTTCAAGATGCCGGTATTTACCTGGGCATCTCTGTGCGCCAACATCCTGATTATTGCCTCTTTCCCAATTCTGACCGTCACCATCGCGCTGCTGACCCTGGACCGCTACCTGGGCACCCATTTCTTCACGAATGATATGGGTGGCAACATGATGATGTACATCAACCTGATTTGGGCCTGGGGTCACCCGGAAGTGTACATCCTGGTTCTGCCTGTCTTCGGTGTGTTCTCCGAAATCGCAGCAACCTTCTCGCGTAAACGTCTGTTTGGTTACACCTCTCTGGTGTGGGCAACCGTGTGTATTACCGTTCTGTCGTTCATCGTTTGGCTGCACCACTTCTTCACCATGGGTGCGGGCGCGAACGTAAACGCCTTCTTCGGTATCACCACCATGATTATCGCCATCCCGACCGGGGTGAAGATCTTCAACTGGCTGTTCACCATGTACCAGGGCCGTATCGTGTTCCACTCAGCGATGCTGTGGACCATCGGCTTCATCGTGACCTTCTCCGTAGGTGGGATGACCGGTGTACTGCTGGCGGTACCAGGTGCTGACTTCGTTCTGCACAACAGTCTGTTCCTGATTGCGCACTTCCATAACGTTATCATCGGTGGCGTGGTCTTCGGCTGCTTCGCTGGCGTAACCTACTGGTGGCCAAAAGCGTTCGGCTTCACGCTGAACGAGAAATGGGGTAAACGCGCGTTCTGGTTCTGGATCATCGGCTTCTTCGTGGCATTTATGCCGCTGTACGTGCTGGGCTTCATGGGTATGACCCGTCGTCTGAGCCAGCAGATCGATCCGCAGTTCCACCCAATGCTGATGGTTGCTGCGGGCGGTGCGGTGCTGATTGCCTGCGGTATCGCGTCTCAGCTGATTCAGTTCTACGTGTCTATTCGCGACCGCGATCAGAACCGTGACCTGACCGGTGACCCATGGGGTGGCCGTACGCTGGAGTGGGCGACCTCTTCTCCACCGCCTTTCTATAACTTTGCCATCGTGCCGCAGGTTCATGAACGCGACGCATTCTGGGAAATGAAAGAAAAAGGTGAAGCGTACAAGCAACCTGCTCATTACGAAGAGATCCATATGCCGAAAAACAGCGGTGCGGGCATTGTTATTGCCGCCTTCGCTACGGTATTTGGTTTCGCAATGATCTGGCACATCTGGTGGATGGCGATTGTTGGCTTCGCTGGCATCGTAATCAGCTGGATTGTGAAGAGCTTTGACGAGGACGTGGACTACTACGTACCAGTCCGTGAAGTTGAAAAGCTGGAAAATCAGCATTTCGACGAGATTTCTAAAGCGGGGCTGAAAAATGGCAACTGATACTCTGGCGCACTCAACTGCCCACGCGCATGAACATGCGCACCACGATACAGGACCGACCAAAGTCTTCGGTTTCTGGATCTACCTGATGAGCGACTGCATTCTGTTCTGCTGTCTGTTCGCGACCTATGCCGTTCTGGTGAACGGCACAGCGGGCGGCCCGACCGGCAAGGACATCTTTGAACTGCCGTTCGTTCTGGTTGAAACCGCACTGCTGTTATTCAGCTCTATCACCTACGGCATGGCGGCTATCGCCATGTACAAAAATAACAAGAGCCAGGTTGTCTCCTGGCTGGCGTTGACCTGGCTGTTTGGTGCTGGATTTATCGGGATGGAAATCTATGAATTCCATCACCTGATTATGGAAGGCTTTGGTCCGGATCGCAGTGGCTTCCTGTCCGCGTTCTTCGCGCTGGTCGGTACCCACGGTCTGCACGTGACCTCGGGTCTGATCTGGATGGCAGTACTGATGTTCCAGATCTCCCGTCGCGGCCTGACCAGCACTAACCGTACCCGTATCCTGTGCCTGAGCCTGTTCTGGCACTTCCTGGACGTGGTGTGGATCTGTGTGTTCTCTGTTGTCTATCTGATGGGGGCGATGTAATGAGTCATTCTAACGATCATGGCGCTTCCCATGGCAGCGTAAAAACCTACATGACAGGTTTCATCCTGTCGATCATCCTGACGGTGATCCCGTTCTGGATGGTGATGAGCGGTTCTGCGTCTAAACCGGTTATCCTGGGAGCAATCCTGGTGACCGCGGTGATTCAGATTCTGGTGCATCTGGTTTGCTTCCTGCACATGAACACCAAGTCCGATGAAGGCTGGAACATGACGGCCTTTATCTTTACCGTGATTATCATCGCTATCCTGGTAGTCGGTTCCATCTGGATTATGTGGAACCTCAACTACAACATGATGGTTCACTAAGAGCGGCGAGTATGTTTAAGCAATACCTGCAAGTAACGAAACCAGGCATCATCTTTGGCAACCTGATCTCCGTGATCGGAGGGTTCCTGCTGGCCTCTAAAGGCAGCATTGATTACGCCCTCTTTATTTACACGCTGGTCGGTGTGTCACTGGTTGTTGCGTCCGGTTGTGTATTTAACAACTACATCGACATGGATATCGACAAGAAGATGGAAAGGACCAAAAATCGGGTGCTGGTGAAAGGCCTGATCGCCCCTTCCGTCTCGCTGGTGTACGCCACCTTGCTGGGTATTGCTGGCTTTATGCTGCTGTGGTTTGGTGCTAACCCACTGGCCTGCTGGCTGGGGGTGATGGGGTTCGTGGTCTATGTGGGCGTCTACAGCCTGTATATGAAACGTCACTCCGTCTACGGCACGCTGATTGGTTCTCTCTCCGGCGCTGCGCCGCCGGTGATTGGCTACTGCGCCGTCACGAACGAGTTCGACAGCGGTGCGCTGATCCTGCTGGCTATCTTTAGCCTGTGGCAGATGCCGCACTCCTATGCCATCGCGATTTTCCGCTTTAAGGATTATCAGGCAGCGAACATCCCGGTTCTGCCGGTCGTGAAGGGCATTTCGGTTGCCAAGAACCACATCACGCTTTACATCATCGCCTTTGCCGTGGCAACGCTGATGCTCTCTCTGGGTGGTTACGCCGGGTATAAATATCTGGCGGTAGCGGCTGCGGTGAGCGTCTGGTGGCTTGGCATGGCGCTGCGCGGATACAAAGTGGAAGATGACAAAGTCTGGGCACGTAAGCTGTTTGTGTTCTCCATTGTCGCCATCACTTCTCTGTCCGTGATGATGTCCGTGGATTTCATGGTGCCAGATTCGCACAACCTGCTGACTTACGTCTGGTAAGCGACAACAGGTCAATAAAAGGGTGCTTCGGCACCCTTTTTTATTCACAAAATCAATTAATAACGCATGTAATATTTGTTAAATAAGCCCTTATTTACCCCGCCCCTTCCCCGCACTACACTATGGCCTGCTTTTGAACTGAGGTGGTAATGAACGATTATAAAATGACGCCAGGCGAGCTACGCGCGACCTGGGGCTTAGGGACTGTCTTCTCGCTACGGATGCTCGGCATGTTTATGGTCCTGCCTGTTCTGACCACCTACGGCATGGCGCTGCAGGGGGCGAGCGAGGCATTGATTGGCCTGGCCATTGGCATTTACGGTCTGGCCCAGGCGGTCTTCCAGATCCCGTTTGGCCTGCTCTCTGACCGGGTTGGCCGCAAGCCACTGATTGTCGGTGGCCTGCTTATTTTTGTTCTGGGCAGTGTGATTGCCGCCCTCTCCCACTCCATCTGGGGGATTATTCTTGGCCGCGCCCTTCAGGGCTCCGGCGCGATTGCCGCCGCCGTGATGGCGCTGTTGTCCGATCTCACCCGCGAACAGAACCGGACTAAAGCGATGGCGTTCATCGGCGTTAGCTTTGGCGTCACCTTCGCCATTGCGATGGTACTGGGCCCGATAATCACCCATGCGCTTGGCCTGCACGCGCTGTTCTGGATGATTGCCGTGCTGGCAACCCTCGGTATTGCCTTAACCCTGTGGGTCGTCCCGGACAGCAAAAACCACGTCCTCAACCGTGAATCGGGAATGGTAAAGGGCTGCTTCAGCAAAGTGCTGGTTGAGCCACGCCTGCTGAAGCTTAACTTCGGCATTATGTGTCTGCACATCCTCCTGATGTCGACCTTTGTCGCCCTTCCCGGCCAGCTGGCCGCTGCGGGCTTCCCGGCAGCCGAGCACTGGAAAATCTATCTGGTCACGATGCTGATTTCCTTTGTCTCCGTCGTGCCATTCATTATCTATGCTGAAGTGAAGCGCAAGATGAAGCGCGTCTTTATTGGCTGCGTAGCACTGTTGCTGATAGCTGAGATTGTGCTCTGGGGTGCCGGCCCGCACTTCTGGGAGCTGATTGCCGGCGTGCAGCTGTTCTTCCTGGCGTTTAACCTGATGGAAGCCCTGCTGCCGTCGCTGATCAGCAAAGAGTCCCCTGCCGGTTACAAAGGCACGGCGATGGGCATCTACTCCACCAGCCAGTTCCTCGGCGTGGCCATTGGCGGCTCGCTTGGCGGCTGGGTGGACGGTCTGTTTGACTCTCAAACCGTGTTTCTCGCGGGCGCACTGCTGGCGACAGTCTGGCTGCTGGTCGCCAGTACCATGAAAGAACCGCGCTACGTGAGCAGCCTGCGGGTAGAAATCCCGGATGATGTTCAGATTAGCGACGCGCTGAAACAGCGTCTGGAAGCAAAAGAGGGTGTGACGGAGGTCCTGATTGTCCCGGAAGAGCGCAGCGCTTACGTCAAGATAGACAGCAAAATGACCAACCGCTTCGAAGTGGAGCAGGCCCTGAAAGCGTGAAAAAAGCCCGGTTGAACCGGGCTTTTGGGTATTAATCGCGGAAGTTTTTAAACTGGAACGGTTGTCCCAGATCGCCGCCACGCACCAGCGCCATCACGGACTGCAGGTCATCGCGGGACTTGCCGGTGACGCGAATCTCTTCACCCTGGATCTGCGCCTGCACCTTCAGCTTGCTGTCTTTAATGAGCTTCACGATCTTCTTCTGCACCGCGCTCTCAATGCCCTGCTTCAGTTTAGCTTCAACGAACCAGGTTTTACCGCTGTGCACAAACTCTTCCGGCACATCCAGAGAGGTCCCTTCAATGCCGCGTTTTAACAGCTTGGCGCGCAAAATGTCGAGCAGCTGATTCACCTGGAAATCAGACTCGCTCAGCACCTTAATGGTCTTATTTGCGTCGTTCAGCTCAAACGACGCCTCAACGCCACGAAAATCGAAACGTGACTCAACTTCGCGGGTTGCGTTCTCAACGCCGTTGCGAACTTCCTGGATATCAACTTCGGAAACAATATCGAAAGATGGCATCTTTTCTTCTCCCTTCACTTTTGTTGCGTTGCATAATACCCGCTACGAGGCATAACTCAACAGAAGCTTAGCTGTATAATTAAGCTGTAACACCTGGCGCAGTTGCAGGTGAGGAGGAACAATGAAAATTACAGTGCTCGGATGCGGAGCGCTTGGTCAGCTATGGCTGACCGCGCTGTGCAAGCACGGACATGAGGTTCAGGGCTGGCTGCGCGTGCCCCAGCCCTATTGCAGTGTAAACCTGATTGGTGAAGACGGAAGCATCTTTAACGAATCCCTCACCGCGAACGATCCCGATTTCCTGGCGCAAAGTGACCTGTTACTGGTGACGCTTAAAGCGTGGCAGGTCTCAGACGCGGTGAAGACGCTGGCTGCGCAACTCCCCTCCACTTCCCCTATACTGCTGCTGCATAACGGCATGGGAACCATTGATGAGCTGAAAAGCGTCCCGCAGCCCCTGCTGATGGCGACAACCACGCACGCAGCCCGTCGCGACGGCAACATCATCGTGCACGTCGCCAGCGGCGTGACCCATATGGGACCGGCCAGAACACAGGATGGCGACTACAGTTATCTTGCCGATGTGCTGCAGAAGGTATTGCCGGACGTCGCCTGGCATAACACTATTCGCCCTCAACTCTGGCGCAAGCTGGCCGTGAACTGCGTGATCAATCCGCTGACGGCACTGTGGAACTGCCCGAATGGGGAGCTGAAAAACCATCCGCAGGAGGTTGCATCACTGTGTGCTGAAGTCGCGTCGGTCATTGAGCGGGAAGGCTTGCATACCTCGGCAGAGGATTTGCGCGGTTATGTCGAGCAGGTTATTGAGAGTACGGCAGAAAATATCTCCTCAATGTTGCAGGATGTCCGGGCATTGCGCCACACAGAAATCGACTACATTACCGGCTATCTGCTAAAACGTGCCCGAGCACATGGCATCGCCGTGCCGGAAAACGCCCGTTTGTATGACCTGGTTAAACGTAAGGAGAGTGAATATGAGCGCGTCGGCACTGATCTGCCTCGCCCCTGGTAGCGAAGAGACAGAAGCGGTCACCACCATTGATTTGATGGTGCGCGGCGGTATTGAGGTGACGGTCGCCAGCGTTGCCAGCGATGGCAGTCTGGCGGTGACCTGCTCGCGCGGCGTGAAACTGCTTGCGGATGCGCCGCTTGTGCAGGTGGCCGACGGGGATTACGACATCATCGTCCTGCCCGGTGGCCTGAAGGGTGCGGAATATTTTCGCGACAGCCCGCTGCTGGTCGAGACCGTGCGTCAGTTCCACTTATCGGGTCGTATCGTCGCCGCCATCTGTGCCGCCGCCGGAACAGTGCTGGTTCCGCACGATATTTTCCCTATCGGCAATATGACCGGCTACCCCGGTCTGAAGCAGACCATCCCGGAAGACCAGTGGGTGGACAAACGCGTCGTGTGGGATCCACGCGTCAACCTGCTGACCAGCCAGGGCCCCGGCACCGCGATTGATTTTGGTTTGAAGATTATTGACCTGCTGGTCGGGCGCGAAAAAGCGTACGAGGTGGCATCATCGCTGGTGATGCCGGCGGGAATTTATAACTACTATGAAGAGTAGTGCGTAAAAAAGCCGGGTGGCGCCAGGTTAAAGCAAAACGGCAACCAAAGGTTGCCGTTTTTTATGTTTTCTCCCTCTCCCCGCGGGAGAGGGCCGGGATGAGGGCATCAGGCCGCATTCCCGGGCAAAAACTACGGGCGATACACCTTCACATTCGCAAAGCCCTGCTCGCGCAGATACAGTGCCTGCAGGCGGCTCATCACCCCACGCTCACACCACAGCAGATACGTTTTGCTCTGGTCGAGATCGCCAAATTTGGTGCTCAGCTTGTAGAACGGCAGCGACACCACTTCAACGCCTTCCACCTGCAGCGGCTTGTCGTCCTGCTCATCAATAGAGCGGATATCCAGAATCGCATCGTTAGGGCCGAAACCGCTTACGGTTTCCACTTCGACGACGTCCTGCTCGGTCTGCTGGGCGATTTCGCGGATATCAATATTGGACGCTTCCGCCACCACTTTATCCAGTATGCTGAAATCGAAGTGCTCTTCTTCGGCTTCGATCTTCGCCTTCACCGCTTTGACGGTCGGGCTTTTTGAGATCACACCGCAGTATTCCGGCATGGTACGGGCAAAATCTTCGGTGCCGATTTCACGTGCCAGATCGATGATGTGCTCTTTATCGTGGGAGATCAGCGGACGCAGGATCAGCGTATCAGAGACGTTGTCGATCAGACGCAGGTTGGTCAGCGTCTGGCTGGAGACCTGCCCCAGCGCTTCGCCGGTGACCAGCGCCTGCACGCCGTAGCGCTCAGCCACTTTGGATGCCGCACGTACCATCATGCGCTTCAGGATAACGCCCATCTGGCCGTCGTCCACTTTCTCAAGAATTTCGCCCACCACCGGCTCGAAGTTGATCGCCACAAAACGCACGCGGTGGGAGCTGCCGAAACGGTTCCACAGGTAGTGCGCGACCTGGCGAACACCGATTTCATGCGCCGCACCGCCCAGGTTAAAGAAGCAGTAATGGACGCGACAGCCGCGGCGCATCAGCATATAGCTGGAAACGCCGGAGTCGAAGCCGCCGGAGATCAGAGACAAGACATCTTCCTGGGTGCCGATCGGGAAACCGCCGATACCTTCATAACGCCCTTTCACCAGCAGCAGGCGATCGTTTTCGATCTCCAGGTTAACCGTCACGTCCGGGTGCGTCAGACGCACGCGCGCAGACTCGACGTGCTGGTTCAAACCGCCGCCAACATAACGTTCCACTTCAATGGAGCTGAATTCGTGCTTACCGCGACGTTTCACGCGTACGCAGAAGGTTTTGCCTTCGATCTGATCGCGGTACTGAACCAGCGCTTTCTCGAAGATATCGTGCATATCGCTGAACGGGACGTCTTCCACTTCCAGAATATGGTGGATCCCCGGAATACGGGTCAGCGCGTCGCGAATATCCTGACGTTTGTTTTCGTCTTTCGCACGGACTTCAACGTGGTCCCAGTGGCGCACCACGGCGAGCGTTTCGTCGTAGTGCTTTAATACGTTACGAATGTTCCCGGTGAGAATTTTAATAAAGCGCAAACGCACAGATTGGCTTTTGATGGTGATTTCAGGGAACAATTTAATGATAAACTTCATGGCGGCAATGTTTCTTAGGCAAGCGTATTAAGGCTTGTAATGGAAAAGAGTACAGCAGCCCACACCCGTGGCTGCATCCAGGCGCGCAAGTATACCACCATCGCGCCGCTCCTGTGCACATTGCGCGTTATTTGCTTATCCGCCCGAGTCCGTTACCATGTCGGGGCGAAGAATATAAGAGTCAATTCACTATGCCGAAGAAGAACGACGCACCGGCCAGTTTCGAAACTGCGCTGAGTGAACTGGAGCAAATCGTTACCCGTCTTGAAAGCGGCGATCTCCCGCTGGAAGAGGCGCTCAACGAATTCGAACGTGGCGTGCAGCTGGCGCGACAGGGGCAGGTCAAACTGCAGCAGGCCGAGCAGCGCGTGCAGATCCTGCTTTCCGACAGCGAAGACGCGAAAACTACGCCTTTCACACCGGACGCCGAGTAAATGGATTTTGCCAACGAGCTTCAGGCGCGTGTAGTTCGCGCCAACGACGCCCTGCGCCGTTTTATTGCACCACAGCCTTTTCAGAACACTCCTCTGGTTGAGGCCATGCACTATGGCGCACTCTTGGGTGGAAAGCGCCTGCGCCCGTTCCTGGTGTACGCCACAGGCAATATGTTTGGTATCAGCGATAACACGCTGGACGCCCCGGCTGCCGCCGTTGAGTGCATCCATGCCTATTCGCTGATCCACGATGATTTACCGGCGATGGACGACGACGACCTGCGTCGCGGTCAACCTACCTGCCATATCAAGTTTGGCGAAGCGAATGCCATTCTGGCGGGCGATGCCCTGCAAACGCTGGCGTTCTCTATTTTGAGCGATGCGCCGATGGCGGAAGTGGCTGACCGTGACCGCCTGGCAATGATTTCCGAACTGGCGATGGCCAGCGGCGTGGCCGGCATGTGCGGCGGACAAGCGCTGGATCTTGAAGCGGAAGGACGTCAGGTTAATCTGGAACAGCTGGAGCGTATTCATCGCCACAAAACCGGGGCATTGATTCGTTCTGCCGTTCGCCTGGGCGCGCTGAGCGCGGGTGAACAAGGGCGCAAAGCCTTGCCGACGCTGGACAGATACGCAGAAAGTATCGGTCTGGCATTCCAGGTTCAGGATGACATTCTGGATGTGGTGGGCGATACTGCAACATTGGGTAAACGTCAGGGTGCGGACCAGCAGCTTGGCAAAAGTACCTACCCCGCCCTGCTGGGTCTTGAGCAAGCCCAACGTAAAGCCCGGGATCTGATTGACGATGCCCGCCAGTCGCTAAATGTACTGGCCGCACAATCGCTGGATACCTCGGCACTGGAAGCGCTAGCGGACTATATAATCCAGCGTGATAAATAAACTATATATCTCGATGAGCCTTTGATGAGTTTTGATATTGCCAAATACCCGACACTGGCGTTAGTTGACTCCACCCAGGAGTTGCGTCTGTTGCCGAAAGAGAGCCTGCCGAAGCTGTGCGACGAGCTGCGTCGCTACCTGCTCGACAGCGTAAGCCGCTCAAGCGGCCATTTCGCCTCCGGGCTTGGCACGGTAGAACTGACCGTGGCGCTGCACTATGTCTATAACACGCCGTTCGATCAGCTTATCTGGGACGTGGGCCACCAGGCCTATCCGCACAAAATTCTGACCGGACGTCGCGATAAAATTGGCACCATTCGTCAGAAAGGTGGCCTGCATCCGTTCCCGTGGCGCGGTGAGAGCGAGTATGACGTGCTGAGCGTCGGCCACTCCTCCACCTCCATTTCTGCGGGCATCGGTATTGCCGTTGCCGCCGAAAAAGAGAATAAACAGCGCCGCACCGTCTGCGTGATTGGTGACGGTGCTATCACCGCCGGGATGGCCTTTGAGGCCATGAACCATGCGGGTGATATCAAACCGGACATGCTGGTTATCCTCAACGATAACGAAATGTCGATTTCCGAGAACGTCGGTGCGCTGAACAACCATCTGGCGCAGCTGCTTTCCGGTAAGCTTTACTCCTCGCTGCGTGAAGGCGGTAAAAAAGTCTTTTCCGGCGTACCGCCGATTAAAGAGCTGCTCAAGCGCACCGAAGAACACATCAAAGGCATGGTCGTGCCGGGTACGCTGTTTGAAGAGCTGGGCTTTAACTATATTGGCCCGGTTGACGGCCATGACGTGCTGGGCCTGGTCACCACTCTCAAGAACATGCGTGACCTGAAAGGCCCGCAGTTCCTGCATATCATGACCAAAAAAGGGCGTGGATACGAACCGGCGGAAAAAGATCCGATCACCTTCCACGCGGTACCAAAATTCGACCCGTCCAGCGGCTGTCTGCCAAAAAGCAGCGGCGGTATGCCGAGCTATTCCAAAATCTTCGGCGACTGGCTATGTGAAACCGCCGCGAAAGACAACAAGCTGATGGCGATCACCCCGGCCATGCGTGAAGGCTCCGGCATGGTGGAATTCTCCAGAAAATACCCTGACCAATATTTTGACGTGGCGATTGCCGAGCAGCATGCGGTGACGTTCGCAGCGGGCCTGGCCATTGGCGGCTACAAGCCGGTGGTCGCTATCTATTCTACCTTCCTGCAGCGCGCCTACGATCAGGTGATCCATGACGTGGCCATCCAGAAGCTGCCGGTACTGTTTGCGATAGACCGTGCGGGCATCGTCGGCGCTGACGGTCAGACGCACCAGGGCGCATTCGATCTGTCGTTCCTGCGCTGTATTCCGGATATGGTCATCATGACGCCAAGCGACGAAAACGAATGTCGTCAGATGCTGTTTACCGGTTATCACTATCAGGATGGCCCTAGTGCGGTGCGCTACCCACGCGGCAATGCGTTGGGCGTTGAGCTGAAACCCCTGGAAAAACTGACGATCGGTAAAGGTCTGGTGAAACGTCGCGGTGAGAAAGTGGCGATCCTGAACTTCGGTACGCTGATGCCAGAAGCTGCGAAGGTCGCTGAAACGCTAAACGCTACCCTGGTGGATATGCGCTTCGTGAAGCCGCTCGACGAATCTCTGATTTTGAATTTGGCCGAGACGCATGACGTGCTGGTCACCCTGGAAGAAAACGCCATCATGGGCGGTGCGGGAAGCGGCGTGAACGAGGTGCTGATGGCAAACCGCAACGTCGTGCCGGTGTTGAACCTCGGCCTGCCGGATCATTTCATTCCTCAGGGTACCCAGGATGAAGCCCGTGCGGCTATTGGCCTGGACGCCGCCGGTATTGAAGCCAAAATCCGCGCCTGGCTGGACTAATCCCTCCCCTTTTTCGCTCCTGCTATGCTTAAACGTATTGTTTAAACAGCAGGAGCGGAACCATGCAATACACCACATTAGGAAAAACCGACCTTAAGGTTTCCCGGCTTTGCCTGGGCTGTATGACTTTTGGCGAGCCCGAACGAGGGAACCACGCCTGGACGTTGCCGGAAGAGAGTAGCCGTCCGATTATTAAACGCGCTATCGAGGGCGGCATTAACTTCTTCGACACCGCCAACAGCTACTCCGACGGCAGCAGCGAGGAGATTGTCGGTCGTGCCCTGCGTGACTTTGCGCGTCGGGATGACATTGTGGTCGCCACCAAGGTGTACTACCCGTCAGGTGACCTGACTCAGGGCCTTTCTCGCGCGCAGATCCTGCGCTCTATTGATGACAGCCTTAGACGCCTGAACATGGATTACGTCGACCTGCTGCAAATTCACCGCTGGGATTACAACACGCCGATCGAGGAGACGCTTGAAGCGCTCAACGAGGTGGTGAAAGCCGGTAAAGCTCGCTATATCGGCGCGTCGTCTATGCATGCGTCGCAGTTTGCACAGGCGCTGGATCTCCAGGCGCAGCACGGCTGGGCGCGTTTTGTCACCATGCAGGATCACTACAACCTGATCTATCGTGAAGAAGAACGTGAGATGCTGCCACTGTGCTATCAGGAGGGCGTGGCGGTGATCCCGTGGAGCCCGCTGGCGCGCGGACGTTTAACCCGTCCATGGGGGGAAACCACGGCTCGTCTGGTCTCAGATGAAGTCGGAAAAAATCTCTATGACGGTACAGAAGCCAGCGATGCGTTAATTGCCGAACGCTTAGCCGGGATTGCCGACGATACGGGAGCCACCCGCGCACAGGTGGCGCTGGCGTGGCTGCTGAGTAAGCGCGGGGTCGCGGCACCGATTATTGGGACGTCCAGGGAAGAACAGCTGGATGAACTGCTGAGTGCAGTGGATTTATCCCTGACGCCGGAGCAGATTGCCGAGCTCGAAACGCCGTATCAGCAGCATCCGGTGGTGGGGTTTAAATAAGCACCCTCTTTTGTAGGCCGGGTAAGGCGGAGCCACCACCCGGCAATACAGAGCGCACAAAATTAACTGAAGTGATCGTACCCTTTCCAGTCGAGCGTGACCGGGGTACCGTCCTGCACAAACTTCAGCCCTTCGCTCTCCGGCATGATCTGCCCGATGCAGGTAAATTTCGCGCCGAGATGCGCTAACGCCACATCCAGCGTGCCACGGTTCAGCTCAGGTACCGTGAAGCACAGTTCGTAATCCTCACCACCGGAAAGCGCCCAGCGCAGGGCCTGCTCAGGCTCCACGTGGCGAAGCAGTTGCTCTGATAGCGGGAACAGATCCAGGTCGATGCGCGCGCCCACGCCGCTGGCCTTCAAAATATGGCCAAGATCGGAGATCAGCCCGTCGGAGAGATCGATAGCCGAGCTTGCCCGTTCCCGTAGCGCCTGCCCATGCAGAATACGCGGGGTGGGTCGCAGATGGCGTTTCACCAGATACGCCGCGTCGTCAGCATCCTTCACGGTCAAGCGATCCTGAAGAATAGCCAGCCCCGCAGCGCTGTCTCCCGGTGTACCGGTCACGTAGATCCAGTCACCTGGTTTTGCGCCCGAGCGTTTGAGCGCCCGACCGAGGGGCACATAGCCATGGATCGCCAGCGTCATCGACAGCGGCCCGGCAGTAGTATCACCGCCAATCAGCTGCATATCGTAGTAGTTCAGCTGTTCAAACAGCGCATCGCTAAAGGCTTCAAGCCAGGTTTCATCGACCTCGGGCAGCGTCAGGGCCAGCGTTAGCCATGCCGGATCGGCACCCATCGCGGCCAGATCGCTGACGTTGACCGCCAGCGCTTTATACGCCAGATCGGCAGGATCGATATCGGGTAAAAAATGACGTCCGCACACTAAGGTGTCGGTGCTGATTGCCAGCGTCTGTTTTTCGGGAATATTGAGAAGTGCACAGTCATCGCCAATGCCGGTTTCAACATCAAGACGAGAGGTTCTGACACGGTCGAAATAACGGGCAATCAGGGAGAATTCGCCGCATGCCATACGTTATGCCTCAGCAAATAAAAGAAAAAACCGGAGCCGCACTGCCCGTCAGGCAATGCAGGACTCCGGTTTGCGGATCACTTTTTGTGGGGACGGATCGCAGGTGCAGCTTTATCAAGAACGCCGTTAACAAATTTGTGGCTGTCTTCAGCGCCAAAGGTTTTTGCCAGTTCGATCGCTTCGTTGATGGCCACTTTGTACGGCACATCATCACGTTTAGACAGCTCAAACAGCGCGATACGCAACACTGCTTTTTCCACCTGACCCAGTTCTTCGAGCAGACGGGACAGGTATGGCTTCATCAGACCATCGAGATACGCGCTATTAGTCGCCACTCCCGACAGCAGTTCACGGAAGTACAGAACATCGACGTCTTTCACGTCCTGTTCTGACAGGAACTGGTACTCAACATCGGCGATGTCGTTGTGGGACAACTGCCAGGAGTAAAGTGCCTGAACGGCACATTCACGGGCGCGGCGACGAGCAGCAGGTTTCACGGAATTCCCCTTACAAAAAAATCAGGCCTTGATGGCTTTCAATACATTGATCATTTCAAGCGCGGTCAGTGCAGCTTCTGCACCTTTGTTACCGGCTTTGGTGCCAGCACGTTCGATGGCTTGTTCAATACTTTCGGTGGTCAGCACGCCGAACGCGACAGGAATTTCAGCATCCTGCGCAACGTGTGCCAGACCATTGCTTGCACCGCCCGCAACGTATTCGAAGTGCGCAGTGCCGCCACGAATAACAGTACCCAGCGCGATCACCGCGTCGTATTTACCGGTTTTCGCCAGCGCGCCCGCTGCCAGTGGCAGCTCGTAAGCGCCTGGAACCCAAACAACGGTAATGTTCTCATCTTTCACCTGACCGATACGTTTCAGGGCGTCAATCGCACCTTCCAGCAGGCTGTCGTTGATGAAGTTGTTGAAACGCGCAATGGTGATGGCGACGCGAGCGTCCGGGGTAGCTACAGCAGCTTCAATAATGTTCATACTCTTCCTTTACGGGTTCATTTGGCCCCGCAGGGGGGCGGATTTTATCATAATACTTTGCGCACTGCTTCCCTATTTCAGGAGCAATTACGCTGTCGTTAAATGGAGGCAGACATCCGGGCCTACAGGACGAATCTCGCTGAATGTGAGTTGCGGTGCGTCGGCCAGTTTTTCAAGGCCAGGCAGCACAAACAGGCCGCGCGCGTCGTGGCCTAACAGTTTAGGCGCAACGTATACAATCAGTTCATCCACCAGCCCGGCCTGCAACAGCGCACCCGCGAGCGTGGGTCCCGCTTCTACCCAGATGCTGTTCACCTGCTGCTTGCCGAGCAGCATCATCAGCACCACTAAGTCGAGGCGACCGTTGTGCTCAGGTACCATAATGCTACGCACGCCCTCTGGCCATTCGCGCGTATCTTCTTTGGTACGGGCAATCCAGGTTTCACCCGGCTGCTGCACGATGCGATGTTCCGGCGTTATGCGGTTCTGGCTATCAATGACAATACGCAGCGGCTGACGCAGGTTCTCCTGCGGGTAAAGCGCCTGAGTATCGGCATTCAGTTCGTCCCAGCGCACGGTCATAGCCGGATCGTCAGCCAGAACGGTTTCACTGCTGGTGAGGATAGCATGGCTTTGCGCGCGAAGACGTTGCACATCGCGCCTTGCCTGGGGCGAGGTGATCCACTGGCTTTCACCGTTTGCCATCGCCGTACGACCGTCCAGCGAGGCGCCCAGCTTAAGCTGGATATACGGGAACCCGGTGCGCATGCGCTTCAGAAAGCCTTTGTTGATCGCTTCGGCGTCCTGCATCATCAGCCCATGACTGACGTCAATGCCTTCCTGCTGCAGGCGATACAGACCGCGTCCGGCTACCTGCGGATTCGGATCCTGCATCGATGCCACCACGCGGGAAACCCCCGCAGCAATCAGCGCGTCGCAGCACGGTGGGGTACGCCCGTGGTGGCTGCAGGGCTCCAGCGTCACGTAGGCGGTGGCACCGCGCGCCTTCTCGCCTGCCATCCGCAACGCATGGACCTCGGCGTGCGGCTCGCCGGCACGATAGTGGAACCCCTCCCCCACGATCTCGCCATCTTTAACGATCACGCACCCGACGTTCGGATTGGGATGGGTAGTAAAACGCCCGCGCTGCGCCAGCTTCATGGCTCGCGCCATGTAAATCTCATCCTGCATGAGCTTAATCCTGTAAGCGGGCGATCTCTTCGCCAAACTCTTTGATATCTTCGAAACTGCGGTAGACAGAGGCGAAGCGGATATAGGCGACCTTATCGAGCTTTTTCAGCTGCTCCATCACCAGGTTGCCGATCATCTTGCTTGGCACCTCGCGCTCGCCCAGACCACGAAGATAAGATTTTATGTGGTTTAACGCCATTTCGACGTCATCCGCGCTGACGGGACGTTTTTCCAGGGCCTTCAGCATCCCGCTACGCAGCTTCTCTTCGTTAAACGGCTCGCGCACATCGTTACTTTTTACCACGCGCGGCATTACCAGCTCAGCAACCTCAAAGGTCGTAAAACGCTCGTTGCACACCAGACACTGCCGACGACGGCGTACGGATGACCCTTCGCCTACAAGACGCGAGTCGATGACTTTGGTATCCACAGCGGAGCAGAATGGGCAATGCATACGGTATCCCTGTTATCCGGTTAACTGAGTTTCATTTTACCCTGATCTGGCCTGACAACAAAGGAAGAGCTTTTTGAGACAAAGGATCTATGTCTGACGGCACGTTGCTGGCTACCATTAGGGAGATCCGTTATTTCAAGGAAATAAACGCTATGACAAGACGTTACCTGAGAATTTTACTGGTGGGGAGCCTCTTCACCCTCAGTGCCTGTGCACAGCAAACCGAAGTCCGTCAGATGAAACAGAGTGTGAATACACTTAATACGGCGATGGACAAACTGAACAAAGAAACGGTGAAGATCACCCAGCAAAACGCGCTGAACGCCAAATCCAGCAGCGGGGTATACCTGCTGCCTGGCGCGAACACACCTGCGCGGCTGAATAGCCAGATTGGCACGCTGAAAATGTCGCTGGTCAATGTGGCAGCGAATGCAGATGGTACGCGCGCAACATTGCGCATTCAGGGAGAATCCAACGATCCGCTGCCCGCTTTTAGCGGCACCGTTGAGTGGGGACAGATCCAGGGCACGACGGACAATTACCAGGAAGTGAACGTGAAGAACCAGCTCTTCACCGCCCCGGCCAGCGTTTTAGCGCCCAGTGATGTGGATATTCCGCTGCAGTTAAGCGGCCTTACGCCAGAACAGTTAGGCTTTATCCGCATTCACGACATCCAACCCGCCGCGCAGTAAACCCTTCCTTCTGAGCGGAGTGAAATGTCACTCCGCTAACATTTACATTTCGTATGGATTGGCAACATAAATGATTGCCGCTACAATCCCGGCCGTTTAAAGTACGCAAACGTGAACGCAATCGATTACGCGTGTGAGAGATATGTGAAACAACACATATTTTTGTGAGCAAGGATTCCTATAATAGGCTCCGCAGAAACACGAAATATTTAGAAACGCAATTCGCGCATTTTTCACTCCCGGAAGGGAATTTCAATCAGTGGCATGATTATGAAAAAAACATTACTCGCAGCTGGCGCCGTGCTGGCACTGTCCTCCTCTTTCACTGTTAACGCAGCGGAAAACGACAAACCACAATATCTCTCCGACTGGTGGCACCAGAGCGTTAACGTGGTTGGTAGCTATCACACCCGTTTCGGACCACAGATCCGCAACGATACCTACCTGGAATACGAAGCATTCGCCAAGAAAGACTGGTTTGATTTCTACGGCTACATGGATGCTCCGGTCTTCTTCGGCGGTAACACCGATGCAAAAGGTATCTGGAACCACGGTTCTCCGCTGTTTATGGAAATCGAACCACGCTTCTCTATCGACAAGCTGACCGGTACCGATCTGAGCTTTGGTCCGTTCAAAGAGTGGTACTTCGCAAACAACTACATCTACGATATGGGCCGCAACAAGTCCGGTCGTCAGAGCACCTGGTACATGGGTCTGGGTACGGACATCGATACTGGCCTGCCAATGAGCCTGTCCCTGAACGTATATGCTAAGTACCAGTGGCAGAACTACGGTGCGGCAAACGAAAACGAGTGGGACGGCTACCGTTTCAAAGTGAAATACTTTGTGCCAATCACTCAGCTGTGGGGCGGCAACCTGAGCTATATCGGCTTCACCAACTTTGACTGGGGCTCAGACCTGGGCGATAACGACTTCCGCGATCTGAACGGTAAGAAAGCACGTACCAATGATTCTATCGCGTCCAGCCACATCCTGGCGCTGAACTACGATCACTGGCACTATTCCGTGGTTGCGCGTTACTGGCACAACGGTGGTCAGTGGAACGACGATGCCAGCCTGAACTTCGGCAACGGCGATTTCAGCGTTCGTTCTACCGGTTGGGGTGGTTACCTGGTCGTGGGTTACAACTTCTAACCCGTGCGGGACTGTGCGGGCTGATGCCCTCACCCTGCCCCTCTCCCACAGGGAGAGGGAACAAATACTAAAAACGGCAACATACGTTGCCGTTTTGCTTTTACCTCGCCGCCGGGCAAAAAAGCCAGCTCAAGAGCTGGCTTTTTATTGCTTAACCTTGCGCAAAAAATCCGCCAGAGACCTGTCCGCACTTTCGCTAAACCGTCTCTCCGTCTGCACGATATTGAGACATCTGTCGAGCCGGAAACAGCGATAGTCATCGCGCCGTTCACACCACGCCGCCAGCAGCCAACGCTCTCCCCAGAAGAACAAGCCCAGCGGCTGAACCTCACGCTTTGAAAGCTTCCCGGCTTCATCACGGTAATGCAACGCCAGCACGTGCTGGGCGGAAATTGCCTGATGAATCATGTCAAAATCGCTGCGGGAGTGGCTTTGCATGCAGAAATCCGGGGCATAAATCCGCGTCTGCTCCGCCTTTCGACGACTCTCCTCAGGCAGGATCGCCAACACTTTCTCCTGGGCCGACTCCAGCTCGCGCGACAGCGATTCTCCTCCCCAGGTCTTGAGCAGGCGAATTGCGACGATCAGCGCCTCAGACTCCTTATTTGTCAGCATCAGAGGCGGCAGATCAAAACCCGACATCAGCCGGTATCCGCTTCCCGCTTCGCCTTCCACCGGCACGCCGGAAAGCGACAGATCGCGGATATCGCGGTAGACCGTGCGCTCGGAGACGCCAAGCCTGTCCGCCAGATGCGCTGCCGTCGTCAGACGCCTGCCCCGCAGGATCTGCACAATCTGAAACAAACGGTCAGCGCGTCGGGTCATATCGTATTACGCTCTCAGGCAGGTTGATGGAGGCCGACGCGGTTACCTTCGCTGTCGATAAACAAAGCAATGGTGCCAATACCATCCGGCAGTTCCAGCGGGCCAAACACGCACTCGCCGCCCGCGGAGGCAATGCGATCGAGCGTAGCCGTCAGGTTATCCGTATGCAGATAGATAATAGCGCCCTGCTGCGACGGCGAAACGCCCTCAAATTTTGCCAGCGCGCCGCCGGTGGCCGGATCGTCATGCGGGAATACCGCGAGCTCTGCCATGTCCATTTTCTCACGTCTCAGCTGTACCTGCATGACTGGCTCATAAAATTTGATGGCGCGATCCATATCTACCACGGGAATTTCAAACCAGTTAATCACACTTTTCATACATCCTCCTGACTGTTGTTTGGGTTCGAAAAGAGTCTACGACAGGGCTCCTGACAGCATACTGTCAGGAGTGTTTGTCAGGAGCAGATAAAAAAAATCCCGGTCAACCGACCGGGATTTCGATAACACGCTATTCGACGCCTTACGGCAGAATGGACGGCTGATCCGCCCCTTCTTTCTCAACCTTCTGCTGGAGCAGGTGCTCGCGCTTCATGCCGAGTTTCAGTGCCAGTGCGGATGCGACGTAGATAGACGACGCCGTACCGATGGAGACACCAATCAGCATGGTCAGCGAGAAGCCTTCCAGTACCGGGCCACCGAACAGGAACAGCATCAGGATCACCATCAAAGTGGTACCGGAGGTGATCAGGGTACGGTGCAGCGTCTGGGTCAACGACACGTTAAAGATTTCGTACGGCGTACCGCGACGGATCTTACGGAAGTTTTCACGGATACGGTCAGATACCACGATACTGTCGTTCAGTGAGTAACCGATAACGGACATCAGGGATGCCACGATGGTCAGGTCAACCTCAATGTGGAACAGCGACAGAACCCCCATGGTGATCACCACGTCGTGCGCCAGGGCGATAACCACCCCGGCCGCCAGTCGCCACTCGAAGCGGAAACCGACGTACACCAGGATGGAGATCAGCGCCACCAGCAGCGCCATTGCACCGGTCTGAGCCAGGTCCGCACCCACGCTCGGGCCGACAAACTCAATACGCTTGACCGCCGCGTTCTGGCTGGTTGTTTCGTTAATCACGTTAACAACCTTACTGCCCAGCTCCTGGCTGCCGTTAGCATCGTGTACCGGCGGCATACGCACCATGATGTCACGGCTGCTGCCGAAGTTCTGCAGCAGCGGCTCTTCAAAGCCCGCTTTCTGCAGAGACAGACGCATCTGGTCCATATCGACCGGTTTTTCCAGGGAGATCTCGATAACCGTACCACCGGTGAAATCCAGACCCCAGTTAAAGCCTTTCACGCCCATAACGACGATGGACAGAATCAGCAGTAAACCTGAAATGCCGAAGGCCCAGTAGTCCCAGCGCATAAAGTCCCAGACTTTACGGCCATGGTTCAATTGTTCAACAGTATATTCCTGTGCCACAACGCACTCCTCAGATAGACAGCTTTTTGACGCGCTTGCCGCCGTACAGCAGGTTCACGATGGCACGGGTGCCGACAATAGCGGTAAACATTGACGTTGCGACACCGATACCGGTAGTAATCGCAAAGCCTTTGATCGCGCCAGTACCCACTGCATACAGGATAAGAACCTTAATCAGTGTTGTTACGTTCGCATCGAAAATAGAGCTGAACGCGCCTTTATAACCTTCGTCAATCGCCTGCTGAACAGAGCGACCGTTGCTCAACTCTTCTTTGATACGTTCGTTAATCAGTACGTTGGCGTCGACCGCCACCGCAAGGGTCAGAACGATACCCGCAATCCCCGGCATGGTCAGCGTCGCCCCTGGCAGCAGGGACATAATGCCGATGATCAGCACCAGGTTGGCGACCAGCGCACTGGTCGCAATCAGACCAAACTTCTTATAGAAGAAGATCATGAAGAGGATAGAGACCACCAGACCGGCCAGACACGCTTCCAGACCCTGTTGGATGTTCTGCATCCCCAGCGTTGGACCAATGGTACGTTCTTCAACAATCTGAATTGGCGCAATCAGCGCACCGGCACGCAGCAGCAGAGAGAGCTGACGCGCTTCGTTCGGGTTGCTAATACCGGTAATACGGAAGCTGTTACCCAGACGAGACTGGATATTGGCGATGTTAATCACCTCTTCCTCTTTCACCAGCACTGCACGACCGTTGGCATCTTTCTTACCGCTGTCTTTGTACTCCACGAACAGGGTGGCCATCGGTTTACCGATGTTATCCTTGGTGAAGTTAGACATGATGTTACCACCCGCGCTATCCAGCGAGATGTTAACCTGCGGCTGGTTGTATTCGTCCTGGCTGGAAGTGGAGTCGGTAATATGGTCACCGGTCAGAATGACGCGTTTGTACAGCACAACAGGCTGACCTTCGCGGGTCTGTTTCACTTCGGAGTCACCCGGAATACGGCCTGCGGCAGCAGCGGACTGATCGACGTTAGAGTTAACCAGACGGAATTCCAGCGTTGCGGTCGCACCCAGAATCTCTTTCGCACGCGCAGTGTCCTGAATACCCGGCAGTTCAACCACGATACGGTCAGCACCCTGACGCTGTACCAGCGGCTCAGCCACGCCCAGTTGGTTTACACGGTTACGCAGAATGTTGATGTTCTGCTGAACGGCATATTCACGCGCTTCTTTCAGACGCGCATCGGTCATCACCGCGCGCAGCTGGTTGCTGCCCTGAGAGGTGATCACCAGGTCACGGTGACGTTGGGTCAGGTAATCTACAGCCTGATCGCGCGCCGCACTGTCGCGGAACGTGATGCTCATGCCGTAGTTATCTTCTTTACGCACGGTAGTGTACGGGATGCCTTTGTCGCGCAGATCGCTGCGCAGGCTGTCGATATTCTGTTCCTGCAGCTTGCCGAGCGCGGTATCCATATCCACTTCCATCAGGAAGTGAACACCACCACGCAGGTCAAGACCCAGTTTCATCGGCTCTGCGTTCAGCGCAGCCAGCCAACGCGGGGTTGCAGGAGCAAGGTTAAGCGCCACGACATATTTGTCACCCAGCACGCCCATCAGCGCTTCGCGAGCGCGGAGCTGCGTGTCGGTGGTGTCGAAGCGAGCAAGAATTGCACCCTCTTCCAGAGCCACAGACTTAGCGGTAATTTTTTCTTCTTGTAACGTTTTCTGGACCTGGATCAGCGTTTGCTCACTGGCGGCGACACCGCGCGCGCCAGTGATTTGAACGGCCGGATCCTCACCATACAGGTTGGGAAGCGCGTACAGCAGGCCGACGAGAATCACGACGACCAGCATGATGTACTTCCACAAAGGATAACGGTTTAACACGGCAGTTCCCTTTGGGAAAAGTTGGGATTACAGCGCCTTCATGGTGCCTTTCGGCAGAACGGCAGCTACGAAGTCACGTTTGATAACCACTTCAGTGGTGTCGTTCAGGGCGATTGCAATGTAGCCACTTTCAGCCACTTTGGTTACGCGACCGACCAGACCACCGTTGGTCAGCACTTCATCGCCTTTCGCGATGGAGTCCATCAGCTTTTTGTGCTCTTTGGTACGCTTCTGCTGTGGGCGGAGGATCATGAAGTAGAAGATCAGACCGAACACAACCAGCATCAAGATCAGAGACATCGGGCTGCCCTGCGCCGGAGCACCTGTTGCCGCTACCGCATCAGAAATAAAAAAGCTCATTCAAATTCCCTCATTATTAAAATTAATCAACGTTCAACGGTGGAACATCCCGCCCCTGACGTTGGTAGAAATCGGCCACGAAGCTCTCTAATTTACCCTCTTCGATAGCCTTACGTAAACCAGCCATTAAGCGCTGATAATAACGAAGATTATGAATGGTATTGAGACGCGCGCCCAAAATCTCGTTGCAACGATCGAGATGATGCAGATACGCGCGGGAATAATTGCGACAGGTATAGCAATCGCACTCGGAATCGAGCGGGCTGGTGTCACTCTTATGCTTCGCGTTACGGATTTTCACCACGCCGTCAGTCACGAACAGATGACCGTTACGTGCGTTACGGGTTGGCATGACGCAGTCGAACATATCGATGCCGCGACGTACGCCTTCCACCAGATCTTCTGGTTTACCCACACCCATCAGGTATCGTGGTTTATCCGCCGGGATTTGCGGGCAGACATGCTCCAGAATGCGGTGCATATCTTCCTTCGGCTCACCCACAGCCAAACCGCCGACAGCGTAGCCATCAAAACCTATCTCTACCAGACCTTTAACGGAGATATCGCGTAAATCTTCGTAAACGCTGCCCTGGATAATGCCGAACAGCGCATTTTTGTTCTGCAGGGAGTCAAAACGGTCGCGGCTACGCTTCGCCCAACGCAGAGACATCTCCATAGAGCGTTTCGCGTAGTCCCAGTCAGCCGGGTATGGCGTACATTCGTCGAAGATCATCACGATGTCAGAACCGAGATCGTACTGAATCTCCATCGACTTTTCTGGATCGAGGAAAATCGGATCGCCGTTGATCGGGTTACGGAAGTGAACGCCCTGCTCGGTGATCTTGCGGATATCCCCCAGGCTGAAGACCTGGAAACCGCCGGAATCGGTCAGGATTGGGCCTTTCCACTGCATGAAGTCGTGCAGGTCACCGTGCAGCTTCATGATCTCCTGACCCGGGCGCAGCCACAGGTGGAAGGTGTTACCGAGGATAATCTGTGCGCCAGTGGCTTCAACTTCTTCCGGCGTCATCCCTTTTACGGTGCCGTACGTACCCACAGGCATAAACGCGGGGGTTTCCACCACGCCGCGATCAAACACCAGACGACCGCGACGCGCGCGGCCATCGGTGGTATCGAGTTCAAATTTCATTTTTTCTCCGACGTCAGAAAAACAGTCCAACGTTGTCATACGGTGCCGCGGACTTATTCCCCGACACGCTCATTCAAAGCCTGCGGATTGTACGTGATAAACATCGCGTCCCCGTAGCTAAAAAAGCGATATTTTTGTTCTACCGCAGACTTGTAAGCATTCATCGTATGCTGATAACCCGCAAACGCGGAAACCAGCATAATCAGCGTCGATTCAGGCAGATGGAAGTTGGTCACCAGCGCATCAATGACTTTGTACTGGTAGCCCGGGTAGATAAAGATCTGCGTATCGCCAAAGAACGGCTCGATGAGACCCGTTTTCGCGGCCTGTGCAGCGCTCTCCAGCGAACGGACTGAAGTCGTGCCTACCGCAACCACGCGGTTTCCGCGCGCTTTCGCCGCCAGCACCGCGTCCACCACCTCTTGAGGCACTTCGGCATACTCAGAGTGCATGATGTGGTCTTCAATGCTGTCTACGCGCACCGGCTGGAACGTACCCGCGCCGACGTGCAGCGTCACGAACGCCATCTCAACGCCCTTCGCGCGCAGTTTTTCCAGCAGCGGTTCATCAAAGTGCAGGCCTGCCGTCGGCGCCGCGACCGCGCCAGGTTTCTGGCTGTAGACGGTCTGGTACAGCTCGCGATCGGCCTCTTCGTCCGGGCGTTCAATATACGGCGGCAGCGGCATATGGCCGATGGCGTTAAGGATATCGAGGACCGTGCGCTCGTCCTGGAATTCAACCTCAAATAGCGCGTCGTGACGCGCGGTCATGGTCGCTTTAATGCTCTCGTCATCGCCCAGCAGCAGTTCTGCGCCCGGCTTCGGCGCTTTAGAGGCGCGAATATGTGCCAGAATACGTTTATCATCGAGCATACGTTCGACCAGCACTTCAATCTTGCCGCCGCTGGCCTTACGGCCAAACAGACGCGCCGGGATCACGCGGGTGTTGTTAAAGACCAGCAGATCGCCAGGGTTGAGCTTGTCGAGCAAATCGGTGAAAGTACCGTGCGTCAGCTCGCCCGTTGGCCCATCCAGCGACAGTAAGCGACAGCTGCTGCGCTCAGGCATGGGATAGTGAGCAATCAGGGATTCAGGTAGTTCAAAGGAGAAATCGGCGACGCGCATGACGTATACTCGTGACTTAAAAACAGGCGGCATAGTCTAGTGCTCACACCCTTTTGCTGCAACAATTAGCCGCCCCCGGACAAATAAAACGCATGAATTTTCTCGCTCACCTGCATCTCGCTCACCTCGCTGACAGCTCCCTTTCCGGCAATCTGCTGGCCGATTTCGTGCGCGGCAACCCTGCAGAAGACTATTCCCCTGAGGTTGTCGACGGCATCTTTATGCACCGCCGCATTGATGTCATCACCGATAACCTGCCCGAGGTCACGGAAGCCAAAGCGTGGTTCCGCCCTGAGACGCGCCGCGTTGCGCCGATCACGCTGGATGTGATGTGGGACCATTTCCTGTCTCGCCACTGGGAACAGCTCTCCCCGTCGCTACCGTTGCCAGAGTTTGTGCGCTACGCCCATGCACAGGTGTCGGTCATTTTGCCCGACTCACCGCCGCGCTTTGTTAATCTGAACAACTATTTGTGGTCAGAACGCTGGCTGGAGCGCTATGGTGAGATGGATTTTATCCAGAACGTCCTGAATGGCATGGCCAGCCGCCGGCCGCGTCTGGATGCGCTGCGTGACTCCTGGTATGACCTGGATGCACACTATGACGCGCTGGGGACGCAATTCTGGCAGTTCTATCCGCGCATGATGGCGCAAGCGAAAAACAAACAGCTGTGACAGATTTACATTGATAGGTAAAAGCTGGCGGAACGATTGTCACCACCTCTTTGTCTTATCCATGAACACTCTCTATACTGGCTCGCGTTGCGTTCCAAATAACCTTAGTATCTACAGGAGAATCATATGGTTCTGGTAACTCGTCCGGCTCCGGATTTTACAGCTGCAGCAGTTCTGGGCAACGGTGAAATCGTTGAAAACTTCAACTTCAAACAGCACACCAACGGTAAAGCGACCGTTCTGTTCTTCTGGCCAATGGACTTCACCTTCGTTTGCCCGTCTGAGCTGATCGCCTTCGACAAACGTTATGAAGAATTCCAGAAGCGTGGCGTGGAAGTGGTTGGCGTCTCCTTCGACTCTGAATTTGTACACAACGCATGGCGTAACACCCCTGTCGACAAAGGCGGCATCGGTGCGGTGAAATACGCAATGGTTGCGGACATCAAACGCGAAATCCAGCAGGCTTACGGTATCGAACATCCGGACGCTGGCGTTGCACTGCGCGGTTCTTTCCTGATCGACGCAAACGGCATCGTTCGTCACCAGGTAGTGAACGATCTGCCGCTGGGTCGTAACATCGACGAAATGCTGCGCATGGTTGACGCGCTGCAGTTCCACGAAGAGCACGGCGAAGTGTGCCCGGCTCAGTGGGAAAAAGGTAAAGAAGGTATGGCTGCTTCCCCAGACGGCGTAGCAAAATACCTGTCTGAGAACGTATCCAGCCTGTAATCGGCACGGTTTACGAAGAAGGCCCGCACATGCGGGCCTTTTTTTATGCTTTACGCTGCGTCTCTCGCCAGATACGCCAGGCCATGAGCGCCAGCAGGATCACGCCCACAATCAGCACGCTCCACACCAGCAGCGCGTTCATCCGGCTCTCCTGCTCGCCCGCAGAAGTGGCGGTTAAACGCGCCTCACCGCCCAACGCGACATCATCCACAATATCGGCCTGCGGCAGATTCGCCATATCATAGGTTTTGCGCAGGTCGGCGGGGATCAGCATGTCTGGCTCCAGGTTTGCTGGTTTTGCCGCCCCGTTTCCCCAGGCGAGCACGTACGGTGCTTTCCCCTGCGCGTTAAACACCAGATCAACGCGGTCGCGATGCCCTATGACGTTCGGAAGGTATTCAGGCAGACGCGCATTCAGCGTCGTGATTTTTACCGCCTGGACCCGCTCTCCGTTAAGCGAAACCGGCGCAGACGTTTTGCCCTCCAGGCGGTAAAGAACCTCTTTTTTCAGGGGGTGCCATGTGTCTTTTTCCGTACTTCGCCACGCGATCTCCACGGGCAGAACGCCGTCGCCATTCAGCAAGAAGCTGACCGCGCTCAATGGCTGCGGGTGCGCCCAGTGCCACTGCGCTTCGCTTGTCGATAGCTGTTCCCCTTCCCCCTCCAGGTCGATCGCTTCCGGAGCCATCTGCGCAGGGGCGCTAATCGCGTTTACGCCGGTCAAGGTCATGCCCTGGCTCTGCGTATTCAGCACCACCATGAGATAGCGATTCGCATCAGGAGATAAAACCGTATCGGTATCGATCCGATCGAGCTTAAGGCGATCCTGGCCACTGACGACGTCCAGCAAGGGCATATCCTCGCGTAGGGTATACCAGCGCTTCAAATCCTCGCTGTAATAGACCGACGCCGTTCCCTGCCACGACGTCTGAGGGGGATTCCAGAGCAGCTGCAGCTGGGATATAGCCATCTCACCCGTCGCCTGCTCTGGCAAGGTCAGCAGATAATGTTGCCCGGCCACGGCAGCTTTCTGCCCTTCGAGCACAATCTCAACGCCATTTCCGGAACGGAGCAGGATCTTATTGCTATCACCGGCATCTGGCGCCGCGGCAAGCGGTGAGGCGTCCAGAGGAAAAAGACGCAGCACCGTGGATTGCGCCACCACCTGCGGGCGCGTCGCGGTGACCAGGCTGAAGGGAACCGGCTCACCCGACTGATTAAAGACGCGGACATCGTCCAGATTCGGGGAGGTGCTCTGTTCATAGACGGCGAGCGGCAGCAATACCCGATACCACTGGGAAGGAACCGACGTTTCCAGTGAACGACCAAAGGCATAATCCCGCGGCGATTCCGTTTGTATCTCGTCGCAGAACGCCATGCCCGATAGCGCCAGCAGCGTGGTACAGACTACCGCTTTCATCCATTTCATTTTTCATCTCCAGTTTTAGGCGGTAGTGGCGAGAAATACCCCACGATCAGGACCAGTATCGCCACGCCGATAAACGCCACGGCACGGGACAGGCCGCCTCCGCCTGCGCTGTCCACCAGCATCAGTTTAACCATCACGACCCCCAGCAAGGCGGCCCCGCAGAGCCACTCCTGGCGGGAGGCCCGGCGGGTAGCATGGACCATGGCCACCAGCGCGATCAGCATCCAGAACAGGGCAAACGTGGTCTGAATAAGCCGCGAATCCCACAGCGACGCCATATTCCAGGCCACATCCCCATACCAGGCCAGAGCGCGCATCAGCGCCCCGTTAAGCCACCAGAAGCCAAACGCCATGATAGCAACGGCAGGCCACGGGCGAGCCTGAGCAAGCAACGCGGGATAGTAGCGATCCACTGCCCGATAAAAGACCACCAGCCCCAGCAGCGCGAATGCCGCGCCTTCCTCAAGCGGGTTCACCAGCGGCAGCCAGATTTGCCGGTAAACGACGCCGTCCTGGAAATTGGTCACGACCAGCAGCACCAGCAGCGCCACGACGACAGGGATCGGCGCCAGGCAGGTATAGAGCGCAGGCCACTCCCCGAACGGCCACGCGCGGCGACGCACCGCCGCGGAAAGCGCCATTATCACGCCGCCCCCAGCCGCCATCGCCAGTCCACTGCCCCACGCCGCCATGCCCCACGGTAGCGCGCGAGCAAACCAGTAAAGCTCAGCCGCCAGCGCCAGTAAAATCATCCAGCAAAGCGTCAGGTGCAGCCCCATCGCGATGCGCGGCAGTAGTCTTTCACCGTCACGTCGCAGCAGCATCAATGCGGCAGGAAGTGCAATGCACCAGGCCAGATTTGACCAGCCAGCGGCAACGATCTGCTGATGCGAAAGCTGGTAAACCACCATCACCAGCATCAGTGGCCACAGCAGCCATTTGCTGGCATCCAGCTCCCGCCACGCCAGACGAGCGGCAGCCTGGCGCCAGCCCCAGACCGAGACGGCCGAGAGCGCCAGCACGCCTGCCAGAACAGGTAATTCTTGTTTCAGCACCCGTTGCGAGGCACCCAATAGCGCCACGATCCAGAACAACAGGCCGCCTGCCAACAACGCCCAACTGACCGGCAGAACACTTTTGCGCCATAGCCACGCCGCAGCCAGCCAGCAAAGGCTGAGGATGGCGAAGATAAGGAGAAGGCTCAGCGACGTCACGCCGTCCATTTGCGCCCACAGCGCGCTGCCGAGTGCCAGCACCAGCAGCGCCGTCCCGCTATAGCTCATACGACGCTGGTTCTGCTGCATGCCCAGCCAGAGGATACCCAGCCCCTCCAGCGCCCAGGCCATCGCCGTCCAGCGCGCCGAGAGTGCCAGCGGAATGGCGAGCGTAGCGAACCCGCCGCCGATGGCCAGCGCCGCCATGACCAGTGGTCGTCCGATGGACGGATAGCGCCGCAGCGCGAGGAACGCAAGGGAAAGATAAAATGCCCCATATCCGAGCGCGCTCAGCGCCGGGCCATATTCCCAGTGCCGGGTCATGCCGTACTGCATCCCGAAGCCAATCAGCGGCGGAGCAAACAGCAGTACGCCGTCAATAATCTGTTTCCCTTTTTCCTGCGCCCGCAGCGACAGCGCCACGCACAGCACGCCGAATATCAGCGTATTGGCAATCAGGAACAGCTGGCACACCCAATAGTGTTCAGGCTGATAGTCGCTCAGCCCCCAGAGGCCACCCACGCCAAACGTAAAAAGCAGACCGAGCAGATTGAGCTCGCGCCAGTGCTGCCAGATGCTGATGGCGAGAATACCGATGGAAAGCAGGAGATAGAAAGAGAACAGCGCCACAAAGTTGCCGCCTCCGGTAGACAGGAGCAGCGGTGCCAGATACCCGCCGAGGCTCGCCAGCATGGCCAGGCTCAAGGCCTTTTGCAGCACGGCCAGCCCGACGCTCGCGGCGCAAATCGCTACCAGCAGCGCAAAAGCCAGCGTCATCGGCAACATTTGCCAGAGCCGGAAGGCACCAAAGACCGTCAGGTAAAGAATGCCCGTCGCCCCACCCTGTAAGATAAGCGCATAAACCGGCTGCTTATGCCGCAGTCGCCAGCCAATCGCCAGCAGAACGATGGCAAACAGCGCCGTCGCCACCAGGCGCAACTCAAGCGGGAACAGGGAATGTTCTACGGTATAGCGCAGCAGGAAAGAGAGACCGAGGAAAAGCAGCAGGATCCCCAGCTTCGCCAGCGGATTTCCCTGCATAAACCAGCGCACCAGCGACGTCAGTATGCCGCCAAAGACGGATGGCTGTTTTGCCGCAGGGGCAGGAGCGGAAACGGGAGCGGGTTCAGCCCTGGGCACGCGGGCGTCCGGACGCCAGGGGTCGACACGTGCGGGAGTGTGCTCCACCACTGGCGCGGTCACAACCACCGGCGCGGCGGTCTTCGCCGTCTCCGGCGCTATCTCAGCGGCACCACGCTGCTCAAGCGCTTCAATACGCTGGCGAAGCCTGGCGATCTCCTGCCGCGCCGCCGTGCTCCGATTAAAGCCAATAACCGCAAGCACGGGCGCAACCACCAGCGCAAAAACCAGTAACAAACAGCCAAGGATGTAGAGCTCGTCCATGTTTCCACCTTCACCGTAAACTATTCGTTAAGATTGACACAAATCGTTGCATTTGCGCCATCTTAAAGGTGGAAACATTTACCGTCGCGTTAGCTACCGACCCAGATCGTCGCGGATATCGCCGGCAGCGCCAGCACGCCGTCCTGAATCGTCGCCTTGCCCTCTTTATTCTTCCACGTAGCCACCTTCAACAGCGGGGAATCATCCAGCACCACTTCACAAGCCTCGCCCCGGTTGATAGCCACCAGCACGCGCTGCTGGTTATAGACGCGGACAAAGACCACCACGTTATCATGGGCGTACACCACCTGGCAGCCGCCGTAGCGCAGGGCGAGGCTCTGTTTACGCAGCTTCGCCAGCCGCTGATAGAGGCTGAACAGCACCTTGTCCTGTTTTTCCGGCGCCCACGGGAAGGTTTTGCGACAGAACGGATCGTTGTTGCCGTCCAGTCCCACTTCATCTCCGTAGTAGATACACGGTACGCCCGGCCAGGTGAAGAGCCAGGTGACCGCCAGCGGCAGACGCGCCACATCCTTGCCGAGCAGGGATTTAAAGCGTGCGGTATCGTGACTATCAAGCTGGTTAAACATCCTCAGCTGCTGCTGATGAGACAGCCCGGCGCGGTAGTTATCCATCCACGCTGCGCAGGTTTCGGCGTCAATGTGGTTCGGATCGTAGGAGATATCAGTATTCGCCAGGAAACCCCATAGCGGGAAGGTAAAACCGCGATAGTTCATCGCCGCATCTTCGGCATCGTTTTGCAGCCACTGCCGCGCGTCGCCAAAGTGTTCGCCAAATACGAACGCTTCAGGCCGGGCCGCTTTTGCCGAGCGCGTGATCCCACCGACGTGCTGCAGGTTATTTCGCGCCCCTCCCGCTTCACCCAGCATATGTACGACGTCCAGACGCCAGCCGTCCATATTCCACGGGGCGTTCAGCCAGTGGCGGACGATGCTGTCTTCGCCGCCGTAAATCTCATTAACCAGCGTTGATGACTGGAAATCCAGCTTCGGCAGACTGGGGTAGCCCAGCCAGTCCAGGGCACGCCCCTCCTCATTAAAGCTGTACCAGTCACGCTGCGGCAAGTCCGGGTTATGACATGCTCCGCCCATCGACTGGTTATGACGGTCAAACCAGGCGTGCGAATCTCCGCTGTGGTTAAACACGCCGTCCAGAATCAGGCGCATGCCTTCCTTAAGGGTGTTCTCTCGCAGGCGCAGCAGTGCCTCGTCCCCGCCAAACTGCGCGTCAACGTGGCGATAATCCTGTGTATCGTATTTATGTACGCTCGGGGCTTTAAACACCGGGTTGAGGTACAGCGCCGTCACGCCCAGTTTTTTCAGGTACGGCAGCTTTTCGCTGATGCCGTCGAGATCGCCGCCGTAAAACGTCGAGCCGCCCGCCTGCGCCGTCACCGGCTCATCCCATTTTTTCAGGATAATGTCGTGGCCCGCCGCGTGGTGGTGATAGACCTTATCCTGGTCGGCAGTGCGTTTTTCGCTACGCGCAAAGCGGTCCGGGAAAATCTGGTAAAAGACCTGATCGTTAACCCACTGCGGTCCGCTATCCGGATAATCAACGGCAAACTGTTCCAGCCGTGCGGGCGGGAACCGGCTAAACCCCTGCGGGGTAAACCACAGCTGACGATGGTTCCACAGCAGCTTGAAGCTATAACGGCGGCGTGGCTGTCCGCTACGCAAATCGATATTCGCCCGCCAGGCGGTGATCCCCGGCTGCGGCTGGCTGCGCAGCTTGTGCATTTTCAGCCCGGTCTCTTCATTATCAATTTCGGCGCGGAGCGTCACGCGTTCAGGCTGATTTTCCCCCGCCAGCCAGAGCGTAATCACAAGGTTGTCTTTGTTTTGCTTAACAAATGGGGCAACCGGAAGGTGCCAGGCATTTAACATCACGAATCCCCTTTGATGAAATTGACGTCACCTTGCCACAGGGTGGTTAAGGATAGCTCACCATGACGTGATTTATTGGGGGAGGAGGACGGGGGAGGAGGGATCAGTGCGGCCTGATGCCCTCACCCTAACCCTCTCCCACAGGGAGAGGGAATAAAAAAATTACTGCGCTTCTGCCAGTTGGCGATCGCGGCGGCATTTAAACACCCAGCCAACCAGCAGCAGGACGATCCACGCACAGCCCACGTAGAGGGAAATACGGGTATCCGGATGGTAGCCAATCAGGCCAATGATAAACACCAGGAAGATCAGCCCGACGACGGTTGTTGCAACGCCACCCGGGACTTTAAACTTCAGCGCTTTCGCCTCTTCCGGCGACAGTCGACGGCGGAACGCAATCTGCGACAGCAGGATCATGATCCACACCCACACGGTCGCGAAGGTCGCCAGCGACGCAATCACCAGGAAGACGTTCTCCGGCATGATGTAGTTCAGGTAAACCGAGAACAGCAGCGCAACGGTCATGACCACCACCGTCACCCACGGCGTGCCGCGGCGGGAGGTTTTAGCGAACACCTTCGGCGCACTGCCCTGCTCCGCCATGCCGTGTAGCATACGGCCTACGCCAAAGACGTCACTGTTGATCGCGGAAAGCGACGCGGTCAGCACCACGAAGTTCAGAATGCTGGCAGCAAACGCAATGCCCATATGCTGGAAGGTCAGCACAAACGGGCTACCGTTGGTACCGACCTGGTTCCATGGGTAGATGGACATAATCACGAACAGCGTGCCCACATAGAACACCAGAATACGCATCGGCACGGAGTTGATGGCACGTGGAATGGATTTCTCAGGGTCTTTCGCTTCCCCGGCGGTGATACCAATAATTTCAATACCGCCGTAGGCGAACATCACCATCTGCAGCGACATCACCATCCCGAGCCAGCCGTTGCTGAAGAAGCCCCCGTTGCTCCAGAGGTTATGGATCCCGGTCGGCTGACCGCCGTTGCCAATCCCCCAGAGGATGATGCCAAAACCGGCCACAATCATGATGATAATGGTGGCGACCTTGAAGAAGGAGAACCAGAACTCAAGTTCGCCGAACACCTTCACGCTCATCAGGTTGACGGCGCAGATGAGCAGCACCACGCTCAGCACCCAGATCCAGTGCGGCACCGTCGGGAACCAGACGCCCATATAGATACCAAACGCCGTCACATCGGCAATGGCCACAATCAAAATTTCAAAGCAGTAGGTCCAGCCAGTGATAAACCCGGCCAGCGGTCCGAGGTTTTCCTGCGCATAGCGCGAGAACGAACTGGCAGAAGGATTGTGAACCGACATCTCTCCGAGGGCGCGCATGATGATATACGCCGCCACGCCGCCAATGATGTAGGCCAGCAGAACGCTTGGACCGGCCATTTTGATGGCATCTGCCGAGCCATAAAAAAGACCGGTACCAATCGCAGAGCCCAGCGCCATAAAGCGGATGTGGCGTGTGCTGAGACCACGTTTAAGTTTGTTAGTGCTTTCCATTAAAATCTTGCCATTCAACACGAAAAAACAAAAAACCACGGGGCCTTAAGCCCCGTGGTTAAACAGTTTGTTGCCGTTGATTAATGGGCGTTAGATGCAACCTGGCGCCCTGCAGCACGGTCCCAGATAATCGCCAGAACCAGTGCAACAACGGTAGGCATCAGCCAGGCCAGGCCCTGCTCGGACAGCGGCAGACGCTGTGTCCAGGCGGGCAGAATCGCGGCGAACGCTGATGCTTTAATCCCGTCAAGGATACCAAAAATCAGGCTGATAAACATGGCTGGCGCAATAATTCGTGAGGAGTTATTCCACCACGGACGGGTGAAGCTCAGCACCACCAGCACGATGCACGGCGGATAGATGGCCGTCAGCACCGGAATAGAGACCTGAATCAGGTGGCTCAGACCGAGGTTGGACACCGCCATGGAGAAGATACCGAGGATAAACACCAGGGTGCGGTAAGAGAGCGGCAGATACTGCGCAAAGAACTCAGCACAGGCGCAGGTCAGGCCCACTGCGGTCACCAGACACGCCAGGAAAATCAGCGCCGCCAGCAGCATACTGCCCGCACCACCGAAGGTGTGCTGGACGTAAGCGTGCAGAATAGCCGCACCGTTCGCGTTCTGATCAACCAGCATGGCGCTATCAGAGCCCAGGCGGAACAGCGCCAGATACAGCAGCGTCAGACCCACACCAGCCATCAGGCCAGCCCAGATGGTATAGCGGGTCAGCAGACGCGCTTCGGTCACACCGCGGGAACGCGCGGCGTTAACGATAACAATACCAAACACCATTGCGCCCAGCGTATCCATCGTCAGGTAGCCGTTCACAAAACCGTTAGAGAACGCGGCGTTTTTATAGGCGTCCATTGCGTCGCTGATCGGGCCTGCTGGCCAGATGATAGCGGCCACAGCGAGAACGATCAGGGCGATGATTTTCAGCGGCGCCAGGAAGTTACCCACGGTATCCAGCAGTTTGCCCGGATAGAGGGAGACCAGAATGACAATCGCGAAGTAGACCAGGCTGTAGATAAACAGCGGCATCGGGCCGTCGCCGGTCAGCGGAGCAATCCCCACTTCAAAGGAAACGGTCGCCGTGCGCGGGGTGGCAAACAGCGGGCCCACGGCCAGATAGCAGACAGTGGCCAGCAGAACACCTGCGACTTTGCCAATCGGCGTGCTGAGGCTGTCCACGCCGCCACCGACTTTCGCCAGCGCGACGACGGTCAGTACCGGTAGACCCACGGCAGTAATCAGGAAACCAAACGCAGCGGTCCAGACGTGTTCACCCGCCTGTAAGCCAACCATTGGAGGGAAAATAATGTTGCCTGCGCCAACGAACAGCGCAAATGTCATAAAGCCCAGCGCGATGATGTCACGCGATTTTAAGTGATGGGTCATAAAACCTTACTGCCTGTGGATGTGGTGTTGAAAACATTGAGATTTTCGTTTTCCCTGACGGGACGATACAGCCGAAAAATTGCTCAATTTCAGCGGGAAATGCTCCCGTCCTGGCGTGGAGAAGAATAGTTTTTCGATTTACCACGCAAATACAGTCGGTCTGACAGTATCTGGGGGGCAATTTAAACGCTTATAACGTTTAAAGGCAAGGTGGGATCTCAAAACCAGAACAATATGCCAGCATGAAAATACACGCCAGCACAATACGCTATTTACAGGAAAAACTCATGGCTAATCATGCGAACAAAAAACACCCAGCCGTATATTATTCATCCGCGTTTCGCTTGACTGCAAAGCAAACGGGCCAGCAGATGCTGACCCGTGGAAAGGGAAAATGACACACCTGCCCTCAGGCGGTCTTTTTGGCAATTAATCGTTCCGGAATAACGAAACTGAAGCGGGTTCCTTTCCCCAGCGTACTCTGAATATCAAGTCGGCTTTCGTGGTGATTTACCGCGTGCTTCACAATCGCCAGCCCCAGGCCGCTCCCCCCTGTTTGCCGCGACCGCGCTTTATCCACGCGGTAGAAGCGTTCGGTCAGACGCGGGATATGCTCCGGTGCGATCCCCGGCCCGTTATCTTCCACGCTAAACTCGGCGCCCGTAGGGGTACGGTTCCAGCGCACCATAATATCCGTCCCTTCCGGCGTATGGTTCACCGCGTTGTACACCAGGTTGGATATGGCGCTACGAAGCTCATCCTCACTGCCCAGCACCTTTAGCGTGCTGTCGACCTCGAAGGTCAGGTGATGCTTTTTGTGGCTTAACGTCTGCGCTTCACGCTCCACGACCCGCAGCATCATCGGCACATCTATCGTGTCATTCAGCGCAAGCGTAGGCGCCGCTTCAATCTTCGAGAGCGTCAGCAACTGCTTCACCAGCCCTTCCATGCGATGCGTTTGCTCGCGCATGGTATGCAGCGCTTTTTCACGCGGCGCACCTTCCAGCGTTTGCTCCTGCATCATCTCCAGATAGCCCTGAAGCACGGTCAACGGAGTACGCAGTTCGTGGCTGACGTTCGCAAAGAAATTACGGCGCGCGCCCTCAAGCTGGTGCATTTGGGTGACATCGCGCGCCACCATCAGCCACTGCTTATCGCTGTAAGGCATCACGCGGATTTCCAGATGGCGACCATTATTGAGCTTCAGATTGTGCGGGCGGGTAAAATCACGCTTTTTCAGATACAGCGTGAATTCGGGATAGCGTAAAAGGTTAAGGATGTTCTGACCGTTATCGTCCGGCCAGCGAAGGCCCAGCAGCTGTTGCGCCAGGCCGTTACACCAGAAGATGGTGCCTTCTTCAGTGGTCAGGATGACCGCATCCGGCAACGACTCCGCCCCGCTGCGAAAACGCTTAATCAGGCTTCCCAGCTCGCGACGGCGCTTTTTATTACGCATCTGCATCTGGTGCAGGCCGTACAGCAGGGGCTCCCAGCTGCCGCTGCCCGGCGGTGGGGTCATACTGCGGTCAACCCACAGCCACCAGGAGAGGCGCAGCAGGTTCCAGAAATGCCAGATCAGCAGCCCGGTGACCGACGCCAGCAGAAACCACGGCAGATGTCCGAGAAAGGCCCCAAGAAGGAAGGCCGGAATACAGCATAAGATCAGTTCAAAGACGAGCCTTTTCCATGACAGACGTTCCAGCACGCGTCACACTCCTGTCATTGTTCAGAAACGGGTCGAAAAACGATAACCCGTGCCGCGGACCGTCTGTACCATGCGATCGTGGCCGCTCAGTTCCAGCGCTTTTCGCAGGCGGCGAATATGTACGTCAACCGTCCGGTCTTCGACATACACGTTAGTTCCCCAGACGTTATTCAGCAACTGCTCGCGGCTGTATACGCGTTCCGGGTGAGTCATAAAGAAGTGCAGGAGTTTAAATTCGGTAGGGCCCATATCGAGGGGGTTTTCGCCGGTCATCACGCGGTGCGAGGTAGGGTCAAGGCTGAGTCCCTGCATCTCTATCACCTCTTCCACCGCCATCGGTGAAATACGGCGCATCACGGCTTTAATGCGGGCGACCAGCTCTTTTGGGGAGAACGGTTTAGTGATGTAATCGTCCGCGCCGGTTTCTAGTCCGCGCACGCGATCCTCTTCCTCTCCGCGCGCCGTGAGCATCACAACCGGGATGTCGCGGGTCAGCGCTTCACGCTTCAGATGTTTGATAAACTGCAGTCCGGAGCCGCCAGGCAACATCCAGTCCAGCAGAATCAGATCGGGCCAGGGTTCATTCAGCTGGTTCACTGCGCTGTCATAATCTTCCGCTTCAACCGGCTGGAAGCCATTTTGCTCGAGCACGAAGCACACCATTTCACGAATTGGAGCTTCATCTTCTACGACCAGAATACGTCTCGCCATACTTTGCCCTGTCTTATCTTATTAAGTTACACGTTTGTAATTCGGCGCCATTATGCGTCAGATTTATGACAGATTTATGAAAAACATTACCACGGTAGCGGGCAAACCGTTGTTTTATTACAGCGGTTATTTTCCCTTGTCTGAACGTTTATAATCCTGCTTTCTCATTTTTGCCACGGAACCGCTATGCGCATACTTCACACCTCGGACTGGCATCTCGGTCAAAATTTTTACAGCAAAAGCCGTGCGGCTGAACATGAAGCGTTCCTGAACTGGCTGCTGGAGACGGCGCAGGCCCACGAGGTCGATGCGATTATTGTCGCGGGTGACATCTTTGATACGGGGTCGCCCCCCAGCTATGCGCGCGAGCTGTATAACCGCTTCGTGGTGAACTTGCAGCAGACCGGCTGTCATCTGGTGATAGTCGCCGGTAACCATGACTCCGTGGCAACGCTCAATGAATCCCGCGACATTCTGGCGTTTCTCAATACTACCGTCGTCGCCAGCGCCGGGCATGCCCCGCAGATCCTGAAAAAACGCGACGGTACGCCGGGGGCGGTGCTGTGCCCGATCCCCTTTTTACGCCCGCGCGATATCGTACAAAGTCAGGCGGGACTGTCGGGCACGGAAAAGCAGCAACATTTATTACAGGCCATCACCGACTATTATCACCAGCAGCACGCGGATGCCTGCAACCTGCGTGGCGAACAGCCGATACCGGTGATTGCGACCGGGCATCTCACCACCGTTGGGGCCAGTAAAAGTGACGCCGTGCGTGACATCTATATCGGCACGCTGGACGCCTTTCCGGCGCAGAACTTCCCGCCTGCGGACTACATTGCGCTCGGGCATATTCACCGCGCCCAGGTTATCGGCGGCTGCGAGCATATCCGCTACTGCGGATCCCCTATTTCGCTCAGTTTCGATGAAACCGGCAAAGCCAAATCCGTGCATCTGGTGAGCTTCAGCGAGGGCAAACTCAGTGCCGTCGAGACGCTGGAGGTGCCGGTCACCCAGCCGCTGGCGGTGCTGAAAGGCGATCTGGAAGCCATCACTGCTCAGCTTGAACAGTGGCGCGGCACCGCGCTTAATCCCCCCGTCTGGCTGGATATCGAAATCACTACGGATGACTACCTGCATGATATGCAGCGAAAAATCCAGGCGCTGACGGAAGACTTGCCGGTAGAGGTCTTACTGGTGCGCCGCAGCCGCGAGCAGCGCGAGAAAATTCTGTTAAGCGCCCAGCGGGAAACGCTCAGCGAGTTGCGGGTAGAAGAGGTGTTTGAGCGCAGGCTCTTGCAGGAGGATATTGACGACGCGAAGCGCGAAAGACTCAGCGAACTGTTCACCCAAACCCTGCATGCCCTCAATGACGAGGAAGAAAACGCATGAAAATTTTGAGCCTGCGTCTGAAAAATCTCAACTCCCTCAAGGGCGAGTGGAAAATTGACTTTACCGCTGAACCCTTTGCCAGCAACGGGCTGTTTGCCATTACCGGCGCCACAGGCGCAGGTAAAACCACCCTGCTCGACGCCATCTGTCTGGCGCTTTATCACGAAACGCCGCGCCTGAGTAAGGTTTCCCAGGCACAAAACGACCTGATGACGCGAGATACCGCCGAGTGTCTGGCGGAAGTGGAGTTTGAGGTAAAAGGCATCGCCTACCGCGCCTTCTGGAGCCAGAACCGGGCACGCAACCAGCCGGACGGCAACCTGCAGGCGCCGCGCGTGGAGCTGGCCCGCTGCGAAGATGGCAAAATCCTCGCCGATAAAGTCACGGACAAGCTGGAGCAAACCGCCGCGCTCACCGGTCTGGACTATGGCCGCTTTACCCGTTCAATGTTGCTCTCACAGGGGCAATTTGCCGCCTTCCTGAATGCCAAACCGAGCGATCGCGCAGAGCTGCTGGAAGAGCTGACCGGCACCGAAATCTACGGCCAGATTTCCGCCATGGTGTTTGAAAAACACAAAGCCGCCCGCAGCCTGCTGGAAAAGTGCGAGGCGCAGGCAGCGGGCGTCGTGCTGCTGAGTGAAGAACAGCAGCAGCAATTACAGCAAAGTTTGCAGGCACTTACTGACGAAGAGAAAACGTTGCTGGCACAGCAGCAAAACCAGCAGAAACATTTTCAGTGGCTTACCCGTCATGATGAGCTTGTGCGCGAGCAACAACGCATCACCGCATTGCAGCAGCAGGCACAACAGGCTCTGACGGACGCTGCGCCTGAGCTGGCAAAGCTCCAGCTTGCGCAGCCCGCCGCCCAGCTTCGTCCGCTCTGGGCGCACCAGCAGGAGCAAACCGCGCGTCTGACGCAAACCCAGCAGCGAATTATTGAAGTAAATACTCGCTTACAAGCCAAAACCGCGCTGCGCGCGCGGATCCGTAATACTGCCCTGCGTACCCACGCCGAGCTTCATACTGAACTGACGGCGCTGGCGCAGTGGCTGGCGGAGCACGAGCGTTATCGCCTGCTGGGTCAGGAGATTGCCGGATGGCGCGCGCTCTTCTCACAGCTTAACCGCGATAAAAACCAGTTGGCCACGCACGCTGCGCGGATGACTGAGTTACGTAACAAGCTGACTGACATGCCGGAAAATACGCTCACGCTGACGGCGGATGAGGTCAACGTGGCAATGGAGCAGCAGTCCCGGTCACGCACGCAGCGCCAGCGGCTGACGTCGCTACACGCTCGCTATCAGCCGCTGCAAAAGCGCCTGCGCCAGAGCAATGAAAACGTACAGAAAGCCCAGGCGGAGCAGAGCAAACTTAATGAAACGTTGACGCTGCGCCGCCAGCAGTACAAAGAGAAACACCAGCACTATCTGGATCTGAAGGCCCTGTGCGAGCGTGAAGCGACAATTAAAGATCTGGAAAGCTATCGTTCACAGCTTGAGGCAGGCAAACCTTGTCCCCTGTGCGGTTCCTGCGAGCATCCCGCCGTTGAGCAATATCAATCGCTTGAGCTGACGGATAACCAGCGCCGCCGTGATGCGCTGGAAAAAGAGGTGGCCGCGCTAAAAGAAGAAGGCCTGCTGGTGCTGGGGCAGGTTAATGCTCTGGCTCAGCAGATTCAGCGCGAGACGGGCGACGTGCAGACCCTGTCTGAGGAAGAGCAAGCACTCACTAAAGAGTGGCTTGAGATCTGCGCGTCCCTGAATATCACATTGAATATTCAGGAAGATATCGCGCCATGGATAAACGAGCAGGAACACTATGAGCGCCAGCTTTATCAGCTCAGCCAGCGTCTTACCCTGCAAAACCAGCTGAACGAACAGGAAGCGCAGGCGCGCCAGTATCAGCAGCAGCTGACGGCGACACGCCAGACGCTGGAACACACCCTGCTCACGCTGTCGCTTAGCGTTCCCGAAGAGGGGAACGAAGCCGCCTGGCTGCACGCCCGCGAAGGAGAATTCGCGCAGTGGCAGGAAAAACAAACGCAGCACGGCGTGCTTGTGGAACGCAGCAACGCTCTGAAGCCGTTGCTCGACACACTTCCGGCAACCCACACCGAAGAGACCGAACCGGCCATTCCTGATGGCTGGCGCGCCATTCACGATGAATGCGTATCGCTGCAAAGCCAGCTTACCGCCCAGCAGCAACAGGAGGCGCTGGAGCAAGAGCGCCTGCAACAGTCGCAGACCCAATTCTCCGCGGCACTTTCTGCCAGCTGTTTTGCCGACAGGGAGGCGTTCATTGCCGCTCTGCTGGATGATGACATCCTCCGTGGCCTCGAACAGCTGAAGCAGTCGCTGGAAAACCAGATACAGCAGGCCACGGCGCTATCCGGCCAGGCGAACCAGCAGCTACAGGCGCATGTTGCGCTGCGCCCGGAAGGTCTCGAGGCCGATGCATCCACTTTGCAAATCCAGCTGCAGCAGCTGGCGCAACAGCTTCGCGAGAACACCACGCATCAGGGCGAGATCCGCCAGCAGCTCAAGCAGGACAGCGACAATCGTCAGCATCAGCTGACGTTGATGCAGCAAATTGAAGAGGCCGCGCGTCAGGCCGACGACTGGGGCTATCTGAACGCGCTGATCGGCTCCAGTACCGGCGATAAGTTCCGTAAGTTCGCTCAGGGGCTGACGCTGGATAATCTCGTCTGGCTTGCTAACCAGCAGCTAAATCGCCTGCACGGGCGTTATCTGCTCCAGCGCAAAGCCAGCGATGCGCTGGAGCTGGAAGTAGTCGACACCTGGCAGGCGGATGCCGTACGCGATACACGCACGCTCTCTGGCGGCGAGAGCTTCCTGGTCAGCCTGGCGCTGGCGCTGGCGCTTTCCGATCTGGTGAGCCACAAAACGCGAATCGATTCGCTGTTCCTGGATGAAGGATTCGGCACCCTCGACAGTGAAACGCTGGATACCGCACTGGATGCGCTCGACGCGCTGAACGCTACCGGGAAAACCATCGGCGTCATTAGCCACGTCGAGGCGATGAAAGAGCGCATACCGGTGCAGATTAAGGTGAAGAAGATTAATGGGCTGGGGTATAGCAGGCTGGACAGGGAGTTTGCGGTGGGGTGAATAAAGGGTCGCTGCGGTCTGGTGCCCTCACCCTGGCCCTCTCCCACAGGGAGAGGGTACAAACATCAAAAACAGCAACTTGCGTTGCTGTTTTGCTTTTATTCCGGCCACAGCCACGCCGCGCCGCGCACGCCGCTGGAGTCGCCGTGGACGGCTTTACGGATCGGGGTTTCACACTCGCCGCCGAAAACCCACTGCTTCACAAGATTTGGCACCGTGGCGTACAAGCGGTCAACGTTGCTCATCCCGCCCCCCAGCACAATCACGTCCGGATCGAGAATATTCACGACGTGCGCCAGCGATTTTGCCAGACGCATTTCGTAACGGCTCAGGGCCAGTTCAGCCACCGGATCCTGTTCTTCAACCAGACGCATGATTTCATTACCCTTGAGCGGTCGACCGCTCAGGCGGTGGTAATCGGTCGCAAAACCGGTGCCGGAGATAAACGTCTCAATACAGCCCTGCTTGCCGCAGTAACACGGAACGTCGGCGCGGTATTTGAGTTCATCTTCATCCATCCACGGCAGCGGATTGTGCCCCCACTCGCCCGCCGTGCCGTTGCCACCGATGTGCGAACGCCCCCCAAACGCCACGCCCGCGCCGCAGCCGGTCCCGATAATCACTGCAAAAACGGTCTGCGCCCCTGCGGCGGCGCCATCAACGGCTTCGGAGACCGCCAGGCAGTTGGCGTCATTGGCCAGACGCACTTCCCGGTTCAGACGCGCGCTTAAATCTTTATCAAACGGCTGACCGTTCAGCCAGGTGGAGTTAGCATTTTTAACCACGCCGGTATAAGGGGAGATTGACCCCGGGATACCCATCCCGACGGTACCGCTTTGCCCTGTCGCCTGCTCGGCCATATCGACCAGCCGGGCAATCGTCTCGATGGTCTGGTGGTAATCATCGCGCGGCGTAGGCAGACGGTGGCGGAACAGCTGTTCCCCCTGCTCGCTCAGTGCAATGACTTCTGTTTTGGTGCCGCCCAAATCAATCCCAATACGCACAAGACTCTCCTCATTCTTTTGATTATCAACAGAGTAGAAGCACGCTTCCCGATTAGCAATGCAAGCGATGCGACAATTCGTTATCATGCCCGCTGATTTAACGACAAGGCCGTGGAAATTATCATGCTGTGGTTCAAAAATTTGATGGTTTACCGTCTCAGCCGCGACGTTTCGCTGCGTGCAGAAGAGATGGAAAAACAGTTAGCCGCTTATAGCTTTTCCCCTTGCGGTAGCCAGGATATGGCAAAAACCGGTTGGGTTCCGCCAATGGGTTCACAAAGCGATGCCCTGACCCACGCCAGCAGCACGGGACAAATCATCGTTTGCGCTCGCAAAGAAGAGAAAATTCTGCCCACGCCGGTGGTGAAGCAAGCGCTTGAAGCAAAAATCTTCAAGCTGGAAGCCGAGCAGGGCCGCAAGCTGAAAAAAACCGAAAAAGATTCGCTGAAAGATGAAGTCCTGCACTCTCTGCTGCCGCGCGCTTTTAGCCGCTTTAGCCAGACGATGATGTGGATCGATACCGTTAACGGGCTGATCATGGTCGACTGCGCCAGCGCCAAAAAAGCAGAAGATACCCTGGCCCTGCTGCGTAAAAGTATCGGTTCTTTACCGGTCGTTCCGCTGGCACTGGAAACGCCGATTGAGCTGACCCTGACAGAATGGGTTCGCAGTGGTACTGCGGCGCAAGGTTTCCAGATTCTGGATGAAGCCGAGCTGAAAGCCCTGCTGGAAGATGGCGGCGTGATCCGCGCCAAAAAGCAGGATCTGGTGAGTGACGAAATCGCGGTACACATCGAAGCCGGGAAAGTCGTTACCAAACTGGCGCTCGACTGGCAGCAGCGCATTCAGTTCGTGATGTGTGATGACGGCTCCGTGAAGCGTCTGAAGTTCTGTGATGAGCTGCGCGATCAAAACGAAGATATTGACCGGGAAGATTACGCCCAGCGTTTTGATGCGGACTTTATCCTGATGACCGGTGAGCTGGCGGCGTTAATTCAGAATCTGGTGGAAGGCCTCGGCGGCGAAGCGCAGAGATAACAGGCAAAACACAGGCCGGGTAAGCGTTAGCGTCACCCGGCTTTTTTTTTATTTCAAATAGCGGCACAGATAAGAGGTCGGTTCAGCAACCTGCAAATGAAATTCGCTGTGGCCAGGAACGTTGAAGGCTTCCCCGGCAGCGTAAACTTTCCATTCCGTTTCACCCGGCAGTAAGACGTTCAGCGCGCCGCTGACTACCGTCATCTCTTCCGCTTCGGCCGTGCCAAAGGTGTATTCCCCTTCAGCCATGACGCCCACACTGGCGCGGCCCGTGCTGCTGCTGGTAAAACCAATGGATTTCACTTTACCGGAAAAGTATTCGTTACTTTGAAGCATGAACTGGCCCTTATATTCAGAGATAAAAATTCACTATAGGGGCCATGCTCATTGCCTGTCACGCAAAATCATTACATCAGGAGTTCGGAAGCCAGGCGCGCCATCAGAACATTTGATAACAGCACCGGCACGTCCAGCGCCTTTTGCAATAAATCACGGTGATGCTGATGGAAACCGAGGCAGTCCAGTATCAACACATCCGCCCCTTTCTCCAGTAGCGCCTTCCCGGCAGCGATCAGTTTGGCCTCGCTGTCCCAGAAGGGATTTGCCAGGGCATACAGAGGCGTTTTTTCAAGCACGTGCCATTTTGCTTCCTGGTTGTTCATGAGCTCTTCCATCGGCACAATCACCCCCACCTGATGCCCGTCAACAATAGAGGCCACCAGAGGCGGAATGATGCGCATTGGCTCAAGCAAAATCGCATTGCGCGCCACCAGTCCCTTAATGGGGGCGGTACTCATCAGCAAAATAACGTCATAATCTTGATTATCGAGCACTTCTATCACTGACTGCAGCGAACGCTCAATTTTCTGTCGTGAAACATGCGCCAGTTTACCGTCGCTTAATAACGTCGCCAGGGGCTCCTCCCCCGCCTCAACAGCGTAGTCCTCCATGACCTCTTCCCGGCTCATCTTACCCAGCAGGCTGAGATGCGTGATCTGCTGTTCAGAGACATGCTCGGTTAAAAGCGGTAACACTTCGCTTACAGGGACCACACCAATAGTGAGGATCGCCAACGTTGCCTTCATCGTTTTCGCCTTCCATTACTACAAAATCTTATTACACAGGTACAGGCTCACTACGCTGCACAGTTCGTTTTTTCAACAAAACAGCACCAAGCGTAGCAGGTGATCTGCATCGCGAAATGTAAAGATCACCTGCGGGTAACGGAGTCACCTGTAATAACTAAATATTAACTCCTGCTTAACATTGGCGATGAGTAAAAAGTGTGATTCAGGCACGGTATTGGAGCGTTTAGGAAAACATCTATGACTTTTCGGGATCTTCGTAGCGCCGTTTGGCATCCAGGGCTTCCTGTTCAGTCTCATGTTCACTGATCAGCGAGTCCGGTTTGGGGTGATCGGCACGCAGCTGATACCAGGTCACGGTTTGATCGCCTGTGCCTTTTTCAACGGTAACGATACGTGCTTCGCGCGGATAGGGAGGTCTGGTTGGCATAGCTCATCCTTTTTTTATGTCTGAGCTATCAGTATAGACGGCGGTTAGCTGGCACAAGCCAAACGCAGGGCGGTAATAATCTGAATCACCACCTCTTCCGGTGCCGCAGAAGCATCCACAACGTGGTGCGCCGCTTCACGGTACAGGGCATCACGCTCGGCCAGGACTTCGCTCACCTCTTCGCTGAGCGGTCTGGAGGTCAGCGCCGGACGTTGTCCCTCCTCCGGAAAGGCCTCAAGGCGCCCCACGAGAGCCGAAACCGGCGCGCAGAGATAGATCACAATGCCCTTTTCACGCATAAAATGCCGGTTACACTCGGCGAGAACAATCCCCCCTCCTGTCGCAATCACGGCTGACGGCGTGGTGACCGCTTTCAGCGCGGCCGTTTCGCGTGCGCGAAAGCTCTCCCATCCCTCTTGCTCAACAATGTCCGCGATGGTTCTGCCGGCCTCGGTTTGCAGCCAGTGGTCGGTATCAACAAACTGACGATGACATGCGCGTGCCAGTTCCAGGCCAACGGTGGTTTTCCCACAGCCGCGGGGGCCAACTAAAAAGATGGGTTGGGTCATAGCCAGGTGTTCCCCTTGATGCCGGATGGCTGAAGAGTGTAAAGAAATCATTGCAGAAGATGTGTAGAATACTTTACTGCAAAGCGGTACGGGATGACAACCCTGCGGAAGCCACACTGTACCACAAAGTGACAATAATTATCATTACGCTGTGCGACGCTTCACTTCCAGCAGCCATTTATCCAGTTCGGCAGCAAACTGCTGGCGATCGCGCTGGGACAGGCTGTCCGGCCCTCCGGTCTGCACGCCGCTGGCCCGCATGGTATCCATAAAATCACGCATAGTGAGTTTTTCCCGGATGGTTGAAGGCGAATAACGTTCACCGCGCGGGTTGAGCGCCGCTGCGCCTTTCTCCAGCACTTCCGCCGCCAGTGGAATATCAGCGGTAATGACCAGATCCTCCGGGCTGCACAGACGAACAATTTCATTATCCGCCACGTCGAACCCGGCCGGGACGCGCAAGGAACGGATAAAGCGCGAAGGCGGAACGCGGATATTCTGGTTCGCCACCAGCGTCAGTGGCATCTGAACGCGCTCGGCGGCGCGGAATAAAATCTCTTTAATCACATTAGGACACGCGTCCGCATCAACCCAAATCGCCATATTGTCTCCCCATAATGTCTCTGCCGACTATTGTCGCCTGCATTTCGTTGTTAAGCTATCAATCAGAGAAAACAACGCATAATGACGGAGAATCGTGATGGATAAGAAAATCGGGTTTATCGGCTGCGGTAACATGGGCAAAGCCATCCTGGGCGGCCTGATCGCCAGCGGGCAGGTTCTGCCCGGTCAGATTTGGGTCTATACCCCGTCACCGGACAACGTCGCCGCATTGCGCGATCAATACGGGATCAACGCCGCCGAAAGCGCGCAGGAAGTCGCCCAGGTCGCCGATATCGTCTTTGGCGCCGTTAAACCGAACATCATGATCAAAGTGTTGAGCGACATCACCTCCAGTCTGAATAAAGAGACGCTGGTCGTGTCGATTGCCGCGGGCGTGACGCTCGATCAACTGGCCCGCGCGCTCGGTCATGACCGTAAAATCGTCCGCGCGATGCCTAATACTCCCTCACTGGTTAATGCCGGTATGACCTCCGTCACGCCTAACGCGCTGGTGACCTCAGAAGAGGTGGCTGATGTGCTGAACATTTTCCGCTGCTTCGGTGAGGCGGAAGTCATTGCGGAATCCATGATCCATCCTGTTGTCGGCGTCAGCGGCTCTGCACCTGCATACGTGTTCATGTTTTTAGAAGCCATGGCCGACGCCGCCGTGCTTGGCGGCATGCCGCGTGCGCAGGCGTATAAATTCGCCGCGCAGGCGGTGATGGGTTCCGCCAAAATGGTGCTGGAGACCGGTAAACATCCGGGCGAACTGAAGGACATGGTCTGCTCGCCTGGCGGCACGACCATCGAAGCGGTACGAGTGCTGGAAGAACGTGGATTCCGCTCTGCCGTCATCGAGGCGATGGCAAAATGCATGGAAAAATCAGAGAAGCTGAGTAAATCCTGATTTCTGACCGGGCGTCAGGCGGCCACTTCGGTGCGGCCGCGCCCGGCATTTTTCGCCTTATACAGCGCCACATCTGCCGCCTTCAGCCATTCCCGGTAATGTCGAAACTGCGGCCCCCATGGGGCAACACCTACGCTGATGCGCAGAGGCTCTTTCGGTGCGCACGGTAAGGACAACGTTTCCAGACGCTCGTGCACCCGAGACATGACGGCGATGGCGCTTTCAGCCGCTGTCTGCGACATAATCACGGCAAACTCATCTCCGCCAAAACGGCCTATCGCATCGCCTGACCTGACTGACATCTGAAGCTGACGGGTAAGAGCAACAATCGCCTTATCGCCCACGTCATGCCCCCAGGTATCATTGATGTTTTTAAAGTGGTCGATATCAATCAGCAAAATGGTGGCGTTGCAGTGGCTCCGGCGGCAGTGCTCAAACTCATTACGCAGCAGCATTTCCCAGTGTCGTCGGTTAAAGACCCCGGTCATGCCGTCGCGGGTACTCATCATTTCCAGCCGCCGCTTGTGTTCCGCAAGCCTGATGGCCGTCCGGTGGCTGAGCCAGGCAAACAGCATGGGATAAAGCATGAGCACCGGAAGCGTTAAGCCCCACTCCACGGGATCGGGGTGGAAGACAGTTACTTTCCCGACGAGGGGCAGCGTCACCAGCGCGGTCAGGAGGGTTAATGTTATCCCCACAAGAAACAGGCGGCAGCCACCGGATCCCATCATGTTCATTCCCACCATCATTACCAGCGCTGCCGTAGGTAATGCATACAGCCCCATCACGCCAATCCAGAGTCCGGCGATAATGGCATCCATCTTAAGGTTGAAAATCTCCTGCTGGTGAGGTGACGCGGCGCGGCAGGATAACTGCCAGGCAAAATGGGGCCAGACGAACGCCCACCCTACCAGGATCAACCACCAGCCGCCGGGTAAAAAATGGATGACCAGCATTCCCGCCACGGGGAAAAACATGGCTGCCAGACCAACAGCGCGCGCCAGCCGAACCCGCCGGGCAAACTGGATGCCGGCGCGGTAAGGGTCATCCTGAGAAAGGGTTAAACTCCACTCTTCCCGAATGCGCTTTTTGTTGTAATACGTTTCATCATTCATCATTTTTGGGAATATTCTGAAACATTTTCCCAAATTATAGAGAGGGGGACTGCGGGGAAAGTATGAAATTTCGGGTGAGCAGCCGACGCCACTCACCCGTTAGAACTACACTTGTTTCTTCAGACAGGCACTCATGAACTTGCTGCGATCGTCTCCCTTCAGGGACTGTTCGGTCGCTTTCGCATTACACTCGCGCATTTTTTGCTGCTGCGGCGTCAGACTTTTTTCGCCAGGCTTCGCGGCACCGTTTTTAAGGCAGTCGCTCATATAGGTCTTACGGGCATCGCCTTTCAGACTCTGGGACGTCGCCTGTTGATTACAGGTCGTCATCCGTTGCTGCTGAGGCGTTAGCGTTTTTTCTTCCGCATTCGCCGAGGAGATCAGGAACAGGCCGGAGAGCAGAGTAACCAGTAATGTTGTTTTCATTGCACCATCCTTTTGTGAATATTCCCTGTAAGTCTGGTTCGTAACAGGAAAAAAACCACCCGGCAGCGGTGATTTGCCGGGAATTTCTCATTTCAGACCCAACGTACCGGTATTGGCGGTATCGACATAAAGGATAGGGGAAGTAACGCGATAACACGCGTGCTCTGTTTCACTTTTATTTTCTCCCGGTACAAACAGATAAAAAATAAATACAGAGCAGCGCCAGGCATCCTGCATGACAATTTTGTGAAACGTCAGAACCGTTCGTGACGGCTTAACTGCGCGGATGCCTCAACAGCTTCTTTACGTATTGCTGCAGCAATTCGGCATCCTCTGGTGGAACCTGAGTGTCGGGTCGAGCCTTATCCAGCGCCCCTTCGATGCTATTGATTAACGCCTGCTGATCGGATGTATCCATCCGCCGCAATAGCGCGGTGACGACAATTTCCAGCGCTTCGACCTGGGCAACCAGTTCTTTAGACTCTTCTTCCTTTTGTGCAAGCTTAACCAGCAACTCAGCAATGAGATTCTTCATCGTGCTATTTCCTTACGGGGTTTCCTCTGAAATTAACACCAGGAATGAAATATGCAAAGCGGAGAAAAGTATTATCTTATGTAAAAGTGACATTACCGCCAAATTAGGGTGCCACCCTTATTAGCGAAACGTTTTTCTATAAAAAACGCCGCATTTAGTTATATAAAAATACGGCTACCATAAGAATATATAATACACCCGCGAAAGGACTATTTCGCTGATTTCGCCTCCGCCATTCGTGTTCGACGGCGCAGGGCAATCGCCAGCTGGATAATATTGATTAAAACGACAATTGCCGTAGCAGCAAATACCCAACGAAAACCTGCCATCGCAGAAACGGATGCGCCAATAAGCGGACCGGCAACGTTGCCTAAATACATAAACGACTGGTTATAACCAAAAATACGTCCGGTGACCTGGTCGCTGGAATATTTGACCAGCAAGGTCTGTACGGCAGGCAACATAGCCCCATCGGCGAAACCGAGTAAAAATCGCAGCACGCCCAGCTGAAGCGGAGAGGTAACAAACGACATCGCGAAAAAGAGCACCACCGCAAAAATCAGCGTCGCCATCAGGATACGCGCCGTGCCGATCCTGTCCCCCAGCTTCCCCAGACGTGGCGCAGAGATCAGCGCGGAAACGCCCGGCACGGCGGCAATCATCCCGCTGAGAAAAGCAATATTATTGCTGTCTGGCTCCATTGATTTAATAAACAGCGCCAGAATGGGCCCCACCGAGCCGTTACAGAGCTGGATCACCATGGTGGTGACAAACAGGCTGATCATTAGCCCTGGGTAAGGCAGCGAGGCGAAGACGGCCTTACCGCTCAGGCGTTCAGACTTGCTGACAACGGGGCGCCCTCCCTCTTTGATCAGAAAGAGCGTGACCAGAAAGCTAACCACCAGCAGGATCGCAGTGATGATAAATACCGCGCGCAGCCCAACGTGGTCTGCCAGAAAGCCGCCCAGCAGCGGGCCACCGATGACGCCGCTTATCTGCGCCGTTGAGAGGGTGCTCAGCGCCCAGCCGCTTCGTTCGCGTGGCACCTGAGAGGCCACCAACGCCATGGCATTCGGAATGTACCCGGACGTCAGCCCCATCACCGCCCGCAGGAAAAACAGCTGCCAGACGTTCGTGGCGAAGGCCTGGAGCAGAATCGCAATCGCCATCCCGAGCGAGGCGCGCAGCAGCATCAGCTTACGGCCTTTCCGATCCGCCAGGCTGCCCCACATCGGAGACACAATGGCGGAGACCAGAAACGTGACGCTGAACGTCAGACCGGACCACATGGAGAGTGCTTCGTGGGAGGTAACCCCCAACTGCGACACGTACAGCGGCAGGAACGGCAGGATCTGGCTAATGGCCAGCCCGGTAAAAAAGCAGCCGAACCAGACCGAGATGAGATTAACTTTCCAGGATTCCATAAAGAAATAGTCTTCATTTTTAGGCGAATTCGCCGTCAGATTAGCAAGTTACGCACGCCGGCGTCGCACCAGAGATGCGGCCTTGCTGACTTTGGTGTTTTATCTTCCCAGTCATCATATTTGTGAAATAAGTCACAAATCATCCACTTTCTGGCGGAAGATTATGCTTCAGCGACAGAGTCCGAAACCGCGCATCCCCAGATGAAAATGGTTGGCATGCGCCGCGTTATACTCCGGCCCCAAACCGTTACCGTAGTAGCCGCAGCTGGCCGCCAGCAGGGCTTTCAGCCATGGCTGCGTTTTTGCCGATTTCCAGCCGTTCAGCACCGTGACGCGCTCCCCGTTCGCCAGCCGAAAAGCGGCGATATCCAGCGCGTCTGCGGTGGCATGCTCACTGCGCCGCGCATCGGGCCGGTGGTAGATATTGCGACAGGCAAAGCTGCCAAGGTGCTCAATGCGCGTCAGCTCATGTCCCGTGAAGCGCTGCGTCAATGGCCGGGCCTGCTGGCTGACAAACAGTGCAGAGCTGAGCGCCAGCGGACAGCTGGCAAGAAAACTGCCGTTCAGACTCACCGGGCCGAAGTCACGCACGCGCACGACGTTGCGCAGCGGACATGTCCCGCCGCCGTCAGCGACCGGTTGGGTGCGGATAAGGTTTCGTTGATTGGCCTGCGTTAACAGGCTCGCGCAGGCTTCGGGGGTTAAACGTCGCAGTTTATACTGGGTAATGCGGCCAGGGGGATCGTCCAGGGCCAGCGGTTTAAATGGATTGTAGTAAGACGGCAACCAGCGATAACCCGCCGTTGCGACTGCCCCCAGGATGAAAACGGTCAGCAGAGTTTTTCCTTTCACGTTCCCCCCTCACTCTTCCCCAAAACATTATGGCAGAAGGCCGCGAAACCCGCAGGGCATCGTGGTATGTTATTGGCTTTTCGTCAGACTGGAAGAGAGTGAGATGGCAAAGCAGCGCGTAGGTATTGTCTTTGGGGGAAAATCAGCGGAACACGAGGTGTCATTGCAATCGGCCAAAAATATCGTTGATGCGATCGATAAAAGCCGGTTTGACGTGGTCCTGCTGGGCATTGATAAACAGGGCCAGTGGCATGTTAACGACGCCAGCCAGTATTTGCTGAATGCCCACGATCCGGCGCACATCGCCCTCAATCCTTCGGACATCAGCGTCGCGACCGTTCCTGGCGTCATGAAGGGACAGCTCATCGACGCCGGCAATGCGCAGGCTCTCACTCAGATCGACGTGGTCTTCCCTATCGTACACGGCACGCTCGGGGAAGATGGTTCCCTGCAGGGGATGTTGCGCATGGCCAACCTGCCGTTCGTCGGATCAGACGTACTGGGATCCGCCGCGTGCATGGACAAAGACGTCACCAAACGCCTGCTGCGCGATGCCGGACTGAATATCGCGCCATTCGTCACGCTCACCCGCGCCAACCGCGACAAGTACAGCTTCGCGCAGGTTAGCGGTCAACTGGGGCTGCCGCTGTTTGTGAAGCCTGCCAACCAGGGGTCATCCGTGGGCGTTAGCAAAGTCGCCAGCGAAGCAGAGTTCACGCAAGCCGTCCGTCTGGCGTTTGAATTTGACCATAAAGTGGTTATTGAGCAAGGGATCAAAGGTCGCGAAATTGAGTGCGCCGTGCTGGGCAATGATTTTCCACAGGCGAGCACCTGCGGTGAAGTGGTCTTAAACAGCGACTTCTACTCCTACGACACCAAATACATTGATGATAAAGGCGCACAGGTCGTTGTTCCTGCGGATATCGATCCGGCGATCAACGACAAGATCCGGGCGATCGCCATCAGCGCCTACCAGACTCTCGGCTGCAGCGGCATGGCGCGCGTGGATGTCTTCCTGACGCCGGAGAACGACGTGGTAATCAATGAAATCAACACGCTGCCGGGCTTCACCAACATCAGCATGTATCCAAAACTGTGGCAGGCCAGCGGGCTTGGCTACTCTGAGCTGATCACCCGCCTGATCGAACTGGCGCTGGAGCGTCACGCCGCCGACAGCGCGCTGAAAAGTTCCGTTAACGGTTAATCGGCACCCTTCGCCGTCTCTTCCGTCGTCGTCTCTTCCGGGCGACGGCGGATAATCAACCCCGCCAGCCAGAAACCGATCACCCAGGTAACCAGCCCGACGGCATAGGTTTGCCACCCTTTTGCTTCAAATCCTAACAGCCCCACGACGCCGTTAAGAATAAAAATCAGCCCAATAGCAAAGGCATAGTAGTGCCAGTCACGGCGAAGTTTGGACGTGAGCTTCATAACAACTCCGGCAGGAAAAAAAGACATCCTCTCACAGTTTAAGCACGAGGTCTGTGGCAGATGCGGAAATTCTGAAACGCGACGCAATTTCACTTAAGTTTAAAAATTGTGACGCGCTGCAGAAATCAATAATCCAGGAGAATTCCTGAGCGTAAATTACCACGATTCTGATATTGACAAATGCAATCACCTGTCAAACTCACCCCGTAAGACGCGTATTAAAACAGAGTTATACCTCGGGAGGTCAACATGGCTGACTTTACATTGTCGAAACCGATTTTTGGCGGCAAACCAAAAACCTCTACGGCGGGTAATATCGCGTATGCCTTGTTTGTCCTTTTCTGCTTCTGGGCAGGCTCCCAGCTGCTCAATATGCTGGTCCATGCGCCAGGTGTTTATGAACACCTGATGCAGGTGCAGGATAACGGGCGTCCGCGAGTGGAGATTGGCTTTGGCGTGAGCACGCTGTTCGGTCTCGTTCCTTTCCTCGCGGGGTGTATGATTTTAGGCGTAGTCGCGTTAGTCCTGCGCTTTCGTCGTCGCCATTAAAGCCCCATACAGCGAGCCCGGCGATCGTCCACGCGCTTCGCAAACCAGGCTGTGGTCAGGTTACGTGTGATCTTCGGGCTTTCCAGCTGAATACCCGGCAGGATAGCCCTCGGTAACGTTTTCCCACTCTTCTGCTCCGCAAGGGCAAACACTTTCTTGTAGAGATCCGTTTTCTCGAATGCCAGGCTATCGCCTTTTTCAAGCTGACGGCGGATATCGCTGTTGCTCATATCAAGTGCTGTCGATAATGTCCGTACCGCGCTTTCGGTGCCTCCCGCCTCGCTGCTGCCGTAGGCGATGAGATCGCCGTCCAGCGCCAGCTTGACGCCGCTTGCGCGGCTAAGCGCACTTTGAAACGCCGCGTTACGGCTGGCATACCAGCCCGCATTAAAGTCTGCGAAGCGGTACAGCGGCGCGTTGTAATTCGCCGGATAGTTCAGCAGATGATACGTGCCGAACCACAGTCCGCCGCGCAGTGAGAAGACCTCCTGGCGCACCGTACCGTCAATTTTCCATGGATAGCCGTCGGTATGCTTCTCGGCAAACGCGATGCTCACCTGCATTGGTCCGCCGGTGTGAACCGGGTTGAGCGAGCCAAACAGTTTCTGCCCCATTGGCACCATGTTGATGAAATCATCAAAAATGGCGCTGAGCTGTTTTTCGGTTTTCACCGTGTCCAGCCGGTCGCTGTAGCTTTTACCGTTCGGCGAGGTGATTTTCAGTGCGGTATGCACGAGGAACACCGGGATATGCATCGATTCCGCGCGGCGGTCGATCTCTTTCCAGGCAATTTTATTCAGACCCGGCACCACCGGGTCTGACTGGTACATGGACTCCTGCTGCGCCACCGCCAGCACCGAGCAGATATTTTCCTCGGTCGGGGCAATCTTCTGGCTTTCAAAGGTTTTAGCCAGCGCATCTGCCCACGCATTGCGATCCTTCACGCTGGCGGGCATTTTTTGCCGCACAACGCTTGCCACATCCACGGGCTTTTCACCCTTTTTGAGCGGGGCTGCCCCTTTTTCGGCACAGCCCGCCAGCACCAGAGCGGCCAGTAAGGACAGCGATAACGCGCGCGGTACGGCAAAAGACATAGCAACTCCCTGTATTAGCTAAAGGTATTGGTCACTTCCTGCAGGTCACGATCGTCCAGCTCACGCTCAAAGCTGCGCAGACGTTTGTAGATGGACATCAACTCCACCAGCGTGGTCCAGGAGCTGATCAGATACTGGAACGACCCGCGCACCTGACCGAAAACATTGGTGATCTGCGTCATCAGACCGAGCGTAATCGTACCCGCAACGATCGACGGAAACAGCAGGAACAAGCCGAAAACGTTATCCACCTGCAGATACAAAATGCGCGCAATGTTGAAATACATATAGTGGAAGTAAAGGCGGAAGTAGTTACGACGCACGGCACCAAACAGCTCACGGACGGTCGGCGGCGACGCGCGGCTGGCGTCATCTTCCCCGTAAACCAGCTCTTTACGATACGCTGCTTCGACGCGCTGATTTTTAAACTCCAGACCCGGCAGCTTGATCCCCACCACCGCCAGCAGGCCCGTGCCCATCAGCGACCAGACAATCGCAGCAATCACCAGACCATACGGCAGATGGCCGACAATCGGCAGCTCCGGCACATGCGCAGAGAGCGTCACCAGTACCGGCAGGAAAGCAATCAGCGTCATGATGGCGTTGATGAAACTGACGCCCATATCTTCAAGGGTGGAGGCAAAACGCATGGTGTCTTCCTGCACACGCTGCGCGGCACCTTCGATATGACGCAGATGCTGCCAGTGCGCCATGTAATGTTCGTTCATCGCGGTACGCCAGCGGAAAACATAGTGGCTGACGAAGAAATTGTTCATAACACCAATGATCACCGCAATAAGCGCGATACCGAGGAAGACGCCGACTTCATGGTAGAACTGGTTAATAGTGACCTTGTGCGGCGAACTCAGCGCGGTCTGAATCAGATCGTAGAACGGTGCATACCAGGCGTTTACCGCCACCCCCACTTCCACCAGGAACCACGTCACAAAGATGATCAGCGAGGTACCGAGAATCGACCAGTACTGCCAGCGGTGCGGAGAATAGACAAACCAGAACAGCGCAAACAGCCCTACGCACAGCATGTAGTAGGCGTAAAACAGCAGATAGCTCAGTGACCAGAAGCGCGCTGCGCTAATCGGCACGTCGCCTGTCGCCCCAACTATGCGTGCCAGCCATGCACCGCCGCCCGCCTGCCAGAAAACGACCGCGATCAGTGCCCAAATAAATGCCGACAGGAAAAATGGCCCCGGCTTTGGGAAAAAAGACTTAAACATGATGCTTCCTTCTTGTTGTTATGGTTGTTGCTGTGCTCAACACATGACCAAACGGATACCCTGCCCGGGCCGGAAGACCGGCTCGGGCAAAAAGGTCAGACCCGAGGGTTGATTATTAGTTCGCTTTCCAGTTTTCGAGAATTGTTTCGGTGCGTTTCACCGCGGGAGGGTTCATCGGTGCAATGAAGTTACGCCAGACGTCATTATGGTGGTTAATCAGAATCTGTGCTTCAGCCGCCGGGCGATTCGCGGTGGTATGGGCATCCTCAGCCACGGTAATGTGGTAGCCCCGACTGACGCCGTTTTTAATTGTCGCGTCCACGCAGTAATCCGTGGCGCAGCCGCAGATGACAAACTCACGAATTCCGTGTTCACGTAACAGCGCTTCAAGCGATGTGTTGTAAAAAGAATCACAGGCGGTCTTGGTAACGTAAAGCGCATCAGCCGGTTGATGGAGTTCAGGCAGCAGCGCAAACCCTTCACTTCCTTCTTCCAGCCCCCCGGCCTCGGTATGCTGAATAAAAATGACGGTGTCGGCCGCCTGCGTAAGCTGGTTGATCAGAGAGACACACTTTTCGCGCTGATGACGAGGGGTTTCAAATACCCCGTTTTGCATATCAACCACCATGACCACACGCTTTTCAGACATACCGTTCTCCGTAAGATTGAGTAATACTGGTGCCTATCATAAGCCCGATGCCAGAAAATGGGAGAGCGCTCGCAAGTAAATTATTCATATTTACCCATGGTTACGTTTTTCTGGCTATCGTTATGCTATTCCGGGCATTGCACGGTAGAGATTAGTAGTATAAATACCCATTACTTTCTTCATTCACTTCATGGATGCTTTTCGTTGAAACGTTGTCTGCTCTCTTTTGCCGCGCTGTGTGCGGTGAGCTTCTCCACCGCCCAGGCGGCCCAACCGCTGACGGCGCCCGTTTTGGCTTCAGACATTGCCGATCGCTACGCGAACCTGATCTATTACGGCAGCGGCGCAACCGGGATGGCAATGGTGGTTATTGATGGCAACCAGCGCGTATTCCGCAGCTTCGGTGAAACGCGCCCAGGCAATAACGTTCACCCGCAGCTGGATTCCGTCGTTCGCATCGCGTCCTTAACCAAGCTAATGACCAGCGAAATGCTGGTGAAACTGCTCGACCAGGGCGTGGTGAAGCTCGACGATCCGCTCAGCAAATACGCCCCACCGGGTGCACGAGTGCCGACGTATCAGGGAACGCCCATTCGCCTTGTGAACCTCGCGACGCACACCAGCGCGCTACCGCGTGAGCAGCCTGGCGGGGCGGCGCACCGCGACGTGTTTGTCTGGCCCACCCGTGAGCAGCGCTGGAACTACCTGAGCACCGCCACGCTGAAGGCGGCCCCGGGTTCGCAGGCCTCTTACTCCAATCTGGCGTTCGACCTGCTGGCGGATGCCCTCTCAGCGGCCGCGGGCAAACCCTACACGCAGCTGTTTGAAGAGCAGATAACCCGTCCGCTGGGGATGAAAGACACCACCTTTACCCCTTCTCCGGACCAGTGCCGTCGCCTGATGGTGGCGGAGAAAGGTGCAAGCCCGTGTAACAACACGCTGGCGGCAGTGGGGAGCGGCGGGGTCTATTCCACCCCAGGCGACATGATGCGCTGGATGCAGCAGTTCCTCTCATCGGATTTCTACTCGCGCAGCAGCCAGGCCGACCGTATGCAGACCCTGATTTATCAGCGAACTCAGCTGCACCGTGTGGTCGGAATGGACGTACCGGGTAAAGCCGATGCGCTCGGCCTGGGCTGGGTCTATATGGCACCCAAAAATGGCCGTCCGGGTATTATTCAGAAAACCGGCGGCGGTGGCGGGTTCATTACCTATATGGCGATGATCCCGCAGTCCAACGTGGGCGCATTTGTGGTGGTCACCCGCTCCCCGCATACGCGTTTCGTTAATATGAGTGATGGCATTAATAACCTGGTGGCTGAACTGAGCGCCAATAAAGCCCAGGTGCTGACCGCGTCTAACTGATCTTAATATTCCGTGGGCAAGCGGTTGATACTGACCAGCTTGCCCCGGCTCATATTAATGTAGTTTCCCTGCCGCAGCGCAGCGAGAACCTCAGCAACAACCGAGCGCGAAATACGGGTGCTTTGTTGAATATGATTCATCACACCAATTTTCGAGCGCAACGTTTCATCCCACTCCGCCATATTCAGCAACATGGCACGGATCTGGTGATAAGAATTATTTCCCACCAGCTGCATGTCGCGTTTCGCAAGAATGTAATTTATCCATGATAACCAGGTGAAGGCCTCTTTCCAGAGCGCATTCTGTTGTATGAGCTGACGGGTGGTTTCCGTGGATAAATAAAAACCCGTACAGGGTGTTTTGGCGATAACTTTGTATTCGTGACAGTGTTTAATCATCACGGTGGATAGCCCAAAAATAAATGGCGCTTTCGCAATCCCCAACAGCAATTCATCTGGATAACGATAGATTTCGATTATACCGGTCTGTAATACGACCGTGCGTGACTCATTGCACTCGTGAGAAGTAATGATTTGTTGTGGAGCACATTGAAACGTACTACTGGCTGCTATCAGACACTGTTCGAGCCGGCTTAATTCAGAAAGCGGTTTCGCATTAACGTTCATGCAGACCTCAAGACATCCGTATTGGTCGGTTCAATATTGTTTTTTGTTTTTATCGTAAAAAAACGGGGGATATTCTCCCCCGCTTTCAGGTATTACCAGGTATATTTCACACCCAAATTGGCGCCCCAGTTCTGGTCAACGTCACCGCCGCCAAGATACGTGGCATCCGTGTACGCGCTGAAGTTCTTCGTGAAGCTGAACTGCGTACCCAGCCCTACACGCACCGCAGAGCCTTTAACGCCGTTGTCGATGCTGTCGTCGTTGATATCCGCAGTGTTATCAGCATCATCATAGACATAGGCCAGCTTGAAGTAAGGCGTCAGCGCCTGCTCGCCACCGTAGTTGAAGGTATAACCCGCATCCAGGCCGAGTTCATAGCGCAGGCTATCGTAAGATTGCCCATCAACGCGCATGTCATTACTCAGGCGATAATCATCCCCGGACTGGAACAGACCGGATACCGCCGCGTAAGGGGTTACGTAGCCAGACAGGTTTGGTTTCCAGTCATAGCCCAGCTTCATGCCAAAGCCAACCGCATCGGTGGTCGTGTCACCGTCAACGTATTGACCGTTGCTCATGGTAGCTGAAAGGTCGTTGTTAAAGCGGGTGTAGCTCAGGGAGCTGTCGAGGAACATATCGTTCGCAAACTTCGCAGAGGCATAGATCATTGCCGTCTGGCTGTCCTGATCGACCTGACCGGTACGATCGCTGATATCCCCCTTCGCGAAGCCTGCTGCACCGCCGACGATCCACTTCGCATTGTTACCGTCAATCTGGGTGTCCAGACCGACCATAATGCCGCTCACGTCCTGATCGTAGCTGATAACGCCATTGTCACCGTCGTAGTTGCCACCGAAGTAGCTCACCCAGGCTCCGCCATTGTCCGCCAGGCCATGACGGCTGTTGGTCAGACGCGAACCGACGGTATCCTGCTGCAGATTCCAGATATTGGTATTGGCAGAAGGAATGCTCAGCGCCATGTTGGCATAGTCGGTCAGCGATTTCTGCTCAAGGACAACGGTATCACCCTGCTGCTGTGCCTGATAGGTGTAAGCCCCTAAATCCGCTTTGTTTGCGGCAGTAAAGTGGGCTGCGGTATCCGGATTGTTATCATAAACACGGACGATCTCTTTGTTTTTGTAATCAGCGACGGAGCCTGCGCCGGTCGCATCATCAATGCGCACTTTATAGTTACCGGCAACGTCACCGTTCACCGCCAGATGGCCGTCTGAGTTCAATGCGACGACACCATAGTCGTAGTCCGCGCTGTAACGATCGTTAGTGATATAACGCGCGTTATTCAGATCGCTGTTCAGCACGTAATCACGGCTGGCTACGTTCAGTACGCCGCCGTCGGTCAGCACCATATTGTGCGTGTCGACCTGACCCAGACCCAGCGCCAGCTCGGCACCGTTATCGACGGTGATCGTATTCGCATACAGCGCGGCCGTCTCTTCGGTCAGAGCTGCACGGCTATCGCTGTCCAGATAGAGGCTGTCTGTCGCTACGCCGCCGCTGTCGCCAATATTCAGCGATGAAGCATTGGTCAGGGTAATAGAGTCCGCCAGCAGGCCAGCGTTTTCAACGTTGACCTGAGAGCGGTTATTCACCGCCAGCGCGTCGATGTTAGAGACCTTACGGGTATCCCACTCGGAACCGTTGTCCAGCGTTACGTTGAACAGGCCGCTCTGGTAGACCGCTTCGCCCGCTACGTGGCCGTTGCTGTCAAAGGTGGAATCAGGCCAGATGCTGTTAGGCGCCAGCGCATGCCAGTCAACGTTGCTGTAACCCTGGCCGTACATCTGCGAAGTGCCAATGGCTTCAACGCTGGACTGCGCCGCACCGACCCACTTGCTGCCGTTGGTCAGCGTCACGTCCAGCCTGTCGGTGCCATCCCAGCCGTTAGTGGTTGGGTTATAGACGCCATCATCGGTGGTATCGGTTGCCGGATCGCCATTTTCGTAGAAGTTGTTATCGAAGGTGCTGGCGAACAGGATGTCGCCGGTGACGGTAGAATGGTCGAACGTGGCGGTGGTCTGCATGGCGTTGTCAGATGCGCTGGCCGCAACGATCAGCGCCGCGTCATCCGCACCCGTGGCGTGGGTTTCACCGTAGTCGCTCGGCTTAGCCGTTTGACCGTAGAATCCGCTGGTACCCAGATCGCTGTAGGCGCCTGACGTCAGCACGGAGTCTTTAACCACCAGCGTATCGGTGAACACGTTTGCGCTGTTCGCCACGCCTTCAACGCCGTCATACGGAGTATTATCGAGCTCCTGATAGCCCTGCGTTAGCGTAATGCCCGCAACGTGGGAATTATTCTGGATAACAATATCAGACTCCACGTCCAGCGTAATCGCGTTACCGAGAGCGTAGGTATCCTGATAATGGGTTTCCGTCGTTTCGCCATTCACGACGTCATAAGCGTAATGCTCGTAAGCGTCGTTGATCGTGCTGTTATCGACGGTCAGGCTAAAACGATCGAACTGAGCATGTACGGTACCGTCGGCGTCTACGCCGTCGGCACAGTTTGCGGTCATACACTCAGAGGTAATCATACCGTTGATGGTGCTGTTAGAAATGCTGAGCGCATTTGAATGACCATTGATGCCGTCATCCAGATAATACGTCGAAATAACGCCATTCACCGTTGATTTATTGATCACCGGATAAATATCACCGTCATGGCTGGCATCAGTGTAATCCCAGTCAGCATAACCATAATACCACGGGGTTGAGGCGGCGTTATCATATCCAAATGTATTATACGTCGTACCGGAAATATCTTTCGCATTGGCCTGAGAAGCGATAGCCAGGGTACAGGCTAATGCAAGTTGAGATACAACCAGTTTCTTTTTCCATGTTTGCATTGGGTCATCCCTCCTCAGGGACGTAAGCAAGTTTGTCCGTCAAATCATTGTGCAATATTCAATTGCGGAGAGAATTATGCAGTTGCATTTAGAAAAGGTTCAATGAATGATTCCATTAAGTCCGCATACAGACAAAAAAACAGAAAAAAGGTCAACCACACAGCAGGCAATCATTATAAACATTATAAAAACAGAAAGTTGAAAATTAATTTCATAACTCACATTAATATTATTAAAATAAATAGATCATTATTTTTTATATATTCTATCTGATATAGAAATCATACTAATCATTCCCCTTTTCCTGAAAAAACAGACCGCGCGAGTGTAGAGTGAAAAAAGGTTCTTCAGCCGTCAATTTGAGAAAAGAAAAAAGCCTACTTTCGTAAAACAACGGCCTTCACTTTGAGGTACACTAGGCCTCTTTGTTCCACAAACATCAGGCATCCCATGACCGATTTAATTGCACGTCCCCGCCGTCTGCGCAAGTCACCTGCACTGCGCGCTATGTTTGAAGAGACAACCCTGACCTTAAACGATCTGGTGTTGCCGATTTTTGTTGAAGAAGAGATCGATGACTACAAAGCCATCGAAGCCATGCCGGGCGTAATGCGCATTCCGGAAAAATATCTGGCGCGCGAGATCGAACGCATCGCCAACGCGGGGATCCGCTCGGTGATGACCTTTGGCATCTCCCATCATACCGACGCCACCGGCAGCGATGCGTGGAAAGAAGATGGTCTTGTCGCCCGTATGTCCCGCATCTGCAAAGAGACCGTGCCGGAAATGGTCGTCATGTCAGACACCTGCTTCTGCGAATACACCTCTCACGGCCACTGCGGCGTGCTGTGCGATCATGGCGTGGATAACGATGCCACCCTGCTGAATCTCGGCAAGCAGGCCGTGGTCGCGGCCGCTGCGGGTGCAGATTTCATCGCCCCTTCTGCCGCGATGGATGGACAGGTTCAGGCGATTCGTCAGGCGCTGGATGCGGCAGGCTTCACCGACACCGCCATCATGTCCTACTCCACCAAATTTGCCTCCTCCTTCTACGGCCCGTTCCGTGAAGCGGCTGGCACGGCGCTGAAGGGCGACCGTAAAACCTATCAGATGAACCCGCTGAACCGCCGGGAAGCGATTCGCGAATCCCTGCTGGATGAAGCTCAGGGCGCAGACTGCCTGATGGTCAAACCGGCTGGCGCGTATCTTGATATTCTGCGCGACATCCGCGAACGCACTGAACTGCCGCTGGGCGCTTACCAGGTGAGCGGCGAGTACGCGATGATCAAATTCGCCGCGCAGGCGGGAGCGATTGACGAAGAGAAAGTGATCCTCGAAAGCCTGGGTGCGATCAAACGTGCGGGCGCGGACCTGATCTTCAGCTACTTCGCGCTGGATCTGGCTGAGAAAAAAATCCTCCGCTAATCTTCACCAAACTGCAATACAACCGACATCTGCTCCTTCTACTGTCTTCGCAAGACGGCAGGAGGAGTAACCATGTTTAGCCTCGATAGCGTTCTCGACGATCTTTGGCCTCAGGCGAGGCCTGCACCCTGGCAAAAAAGTCTGTTAAAAAGACTGTTTTACGAAGATGAATTCCAGCAGTTTGCCGCCGCGCACCGCCACCTCAAAGGACTGGACATGGTGGAGCAAGTTCTGGAGCACCTTGATATTCTCTGCACCGTTTCCGCCCGCGATCTCGAACAAATCCCCGAACATGGCCCGCTGGTCATTATTGCCAACCACCCGACGGGTACGCTGGACGGGCTGGCGCTGTTGTACGCCGTCTCCCGCGTACGCCGTGACGTAAAAGTCGTGACCAACCGGATGCTGACCCACCTTGAGCCTCTCAGTTCACTCTTTATCCCGGTGGACAATATGGGGGGCAGGACGGCGAAATCCTCCCTGGTGCAGATGGAACAACATCTGCAAAATGCGGGCGTACTGATCTTCTTCCCGGCGGGAGAAGTTTCACGTCCAACGCGCAAAGGCATTCACGATAAAAAATGGCACCCGGGCTTTATCAAGCTCGCCAGCAAGCTGCGCGCGCCGCTGCTGCCGGTGCATATTCAGGCGCACAATAGTCTCCTCTTTTATGCCAGCACGCTGGTGTCGCCGACATTGTCGATGCTGCTGTTAATGCAGCAGATGTTCCGCCGCCGCCATAGCCAGCTGCCGATTAAAATCGGCCAGCAGATCGCCTGGCATCACTGGCACAGCGCCACCCTTTCGTCGCGTGAGATGGCCGAGCAGTGCCGTCAGCACGTGATGCGTCTTGGCAAGGGAATGCCTGGCGTCTTTAAAACCCAGTGCGCCATTGCTCGTCCGGAGGACCGGGCGACTCTGAAACGCGCGCTGACGCAGGCCGAGTGTCTGGGCAAAACCGGCGACGGTAAGCTCATCTATCTGTGGCAGCGCAACGGCCAGGAAGAGGCTCCGCTGCTGCGCGAGCTGGGCCGCCTGCGCGAAATTGCGTTTCGTGCGGTGGAGGAAGGGAGCGGCAAGCGCCGGGACACCGACCGTTACGATGACGATTATCTGCACCTGATCCTGTGGGATGATGAGGATCTGGAGATCGTGGGGGCGTATCGCTTTATGCCCACCGCAAAGCAGATTGCGCATCGGGGTCCGGAAGGGTTGTACAGCTACAGCCTGTTCCACTACGACGATAAAATGCAGGACGTGCTGGAGCACGGCATTGAACTGGGTCGCAGCTTTATTCAGCCGCGCTACTGGGGACGCCGCGGCCTGGATTATCTCTGGTCCGGGATTGGGGCTTATCTGGCACGTTATCCGCACTACCGTTATCTGTTTGGCCCGGTCTCGATCTCCGGAGGCTTACCGCCAGCGGCGCGGGATCTGCTGGTGGCATTTTACCGTCTGTGGTTCCCGGCAAGCCATCCGCTGGCCGCGTCGCGCCAGCCTTATCCTGCATCGTTACCGGACGTGCTGGCACAGTTTGGCGGCGTGGATTACGTGGACGATCTGACGAAGCTGAAATCCCTGCTCGGCAATCTGGGCTGCGGCATTCCGCCACTCTACAAGCAGTATTCCGAGCTGTGCGAACCGGGCGGCGTGCAGTTTATTGATTTTGGCAGCGACCCGGCGTTCAACAACTGCGTCGACGGGCTGGTGCTGGTGGATTTGTGCTACCTGAAGACGAACCGCTATCAGCGGTATATAGGGGTACACTCTTTGTAGGCCGGGTAAGCGCAGCGCCACCCGGCAAAAACGGTGCAAAATTGCCGGGTGGCGGCTACGCCTTACCCGACCTACAGGTACTACAGGATCAAGGGCGATAAAACGGCTTATCCCCCAAAATCGTCGCCCGCTGCATAATCCGACGCTGCGGCAGATAATCCGCATTGGCATAGTGCTGCGTCACGCGGTTATCCCAGATCGCGAGATCGTTCTCCTGCCAGCGCCAGCGCACCTGAAACTCCGGTTTGGTGATATGCGCAAACAGGAAGCGTAGCAGCGCCTCGCTCTCTTTTTCCGTCACGTCCACAATGCGCGTGGTAAACCCTTCGTTCACGAATAACGCCTGCTTGCCCGTGACCGGATGGGTACGCACCACCGGGTGCAGCAGCGGAGGATGTTTTGCAACCGCATCCAGCCAGCGCTGATGCTCCTCTTCGCTTTTACGGTACTTGTATTCCTGGAACGATTTTTTGAAATCGTGCTCCGCCCGCAGACCACTCAGCAGCGTCCGGAACGGTGCGGACAGCGCCTCGAAAGCCGCAATGCCGCTCGCCCACAGCGTATCGCCTCCGGTCTCCGGCAGCAATTTTGCCGCGAGGATCGCCCCTGCGGGCGGCGTCTCGATAAAGGTCACATCGGTGTGCCAGTTGTCATTATCCGGCGGATTATCGTTATGGGTATCCAGGACGATAATCTCCTCCACCCCTTCCGCATGCGGATAGACCGGATGGATATGCAGATCGCCAAAGCGTAGCGCCAGCGCGCGCTGCTGCTGCGGGGTGATCGCCTGCTCGCGCAGGAACACCACCTGATGGCGCAGCACCGCGTGATACAGCTGCTCGAACTGGTTATCGCTCAGCGGACGGGTTACATCCAGGCCCGACACCTGCGCGCCAATATACGGCCCCAGCGGGGTAATGGTCAGACGTTCACTCATTGTATTTCTCCATGCCAGGGCGTCAGACGACGCTGTAGAGCGCGCAGCCCCAGCTCTAATCCGAAGGCGATCGCGGCAATGACCGCGATCCCAGCCAGCACCACGTCAGTCGCCAGGAACTCTCCCGCCGACTGCACCATAAACCCTAATCCTCGCGTGGCGGCGATCAGCTCTGCCGCCACCAGCGTGGACCACCCCACCCCGAGGCCGATGCGCAGCCCGGTTAAGATCTCCGGCAGCGCGCCCGGTAAAATCACGAACAGCAGCACCTGTGTCCGGCTGGCGCCCAGCGACTGCGCCGCGCGGATCCGCACCTGCTGGGCACTTTTGACGCCCGCCAGCGCCGACATCGCAACCGGGGCGAAAATCGCCAGATAGATCAGCAGGATTTTTGACGTTTCACCGATGCCAAACCAAATTACCATCAGCGGCAGATAGGCCAGCGGCGGCACCGGGCGGTAAAGCTCAATCAGCGGATCGAGGATGCCGCGCACCGTCGGGCTTAAGCCCATCGCGATGCCAACCGGAATGCCGATCATCACCGCAGCCAGCAGCGCCACCAGAATGCGCGTCAGGCTTGCGCCCAGATGCTGCCAGAGCGTGGCATCCATAAACCCCTGCGGCCCGGCGATGGCAATAAGTTTGGCCAGCACCTGTCCCGGCGGCGGCAGAAACAGCGGGCTGATCCACTGCAGTGCCGCCACCAGCCACCACACCGCCAGTAACACCAGCAGCGTCCCGACGCTCAACGTGAGCTGGCGGGAGAACGGCCAGCGCAGCGCCTGACGCGTGCGGCGCGTTTTTTCACTGAAGACGATGCTCATGAGAAAGCCTCCCGTTGGTCAAACACGCGGCTTAGGATGTACTCACGCTGGTCGATAAACTGCGGATCGGATTTGATGCTGCGCACGGGTTCTCCGGCGACATAACGGCGCGCGAACTCGAGCGGCAAGCGTTCCACCACGCGCCCCGGCCCCGGCGATAACAGCACCAGCTCGGTCGCCATAAACACCGCTTCTTCGATGTCGTGGGTGATCAACAGGACCTGCTTGCCCGTCTCATGCCAGAGACGCAACAGCAGGGTTTGCATCTGCTCGCGAGTAAAAGCGTCCAGCGCGCCGAACGGCTCGTCCAGCAGCAACAGCTGCGGGTTTGCCGCCAGCGCACGGGCAATGCCGACACGCTGGCGCTGACCGCCGGAAAGCTGCCAGATAAAGCGTTTTTCCGCCCCTTCGAGACCCACTTTTTTCAGCATCTGCCGTGCCGTTTCCAGCCGCTGTTCGCGGTTCACCCCCGCAAGCTGTAGCCCAAACGCCACGTTTTCCTGCACGTTGCGCCAGGGGAGCAAACCTTCATTCTGGAAAACCACGCCGCGCTCGGCGCCGGGGCCTTCCACCTTTTTGCCTTCCAGTTGGATGGTGCCACGCTGATAAGGGACAAAACCGGCAATCAGATTCAGTAGCGTGGTTTTCCCACACCCGGAGGGGCCCAGCACCACCAGCAGTTCACCGCTGGCCAGCGTCAGGTTGATCTCCTCCAGCGCGGGTTTGCCGCCGTAATCGGCATACAGGTTCGTTATGCTCAGCATGGCGGACTCCTTATTTCACAAAGCGGTCGGTGACGTACTGGCTGTAATCCGCCGCTACCGCGGGCACTTTGCCCTGCGCTTTCAGGAAGGTGGCGGTATCGACAATCGCTTTGTTCACCGGCCCGGTCAGCTGCTGCACCTGCTGCGCAGGGGTCAGGTAGGTATTGCCTTTCACCAGCCCCGGCACGTCCGCTTCCGGCACGCCGCTCAGTCGGGCGAGTTTTTCCAGATTGGCGGGCTGCTTCAGCCATTCATCGGGATTACTGATATAAGGCTGCTGGGCGTCGAGGGCGCTTTTGGCAAAGGCTTTCACCACCTCGGGGTGTTTCTCAGCAAAGTCTTTGCGCACGACCCACACGTCGAGCGTCGGCGCGCCCCACTGGCCCACCTTTTCGGAGTCGGTCAGCACGGTGCCATCTTTTTCCAGCTCGTTCACGGCTGGGGCCCAGACATAGGCTCCGTCAATATCCCCACGCTGCCAGGCCGCGATTATCGCGGGTGGCTGGAGATTAAGAATCTGAACCTGCCCCGGCTTGATGCCCCAGTGTTTGAGCGCCGCCAGCAGGCTGTAGTGGGTGGTAGAGATAAACGGCACGGCGATGCGCTTGCCGATAAGGTCTTCCGGTTTGGTGATGTTTTTCTTCACCACCAGCGCTTCAGAGTTACCGAGCTGCGAGGCGAGCAGGAACACCTCAATCGGCACCTGCTGGCTGGCCGCGACCGCCAGCGGGCTGGATCCGATATTGCCGATCTGCACGTCGCCGGAGGCTAACGCACGCACGACGGACGCCCCGCTGTCGAACTTGCGCCAGTCGACGTTCGCGCCGCTCGCTTTGGCAAAGGTGTTATCCGCCTGCGCAACTTTTGCCGGTTCCGCAGAGGTTTGATACGCGACGGTGACGTCTACCGCCTGCGCCTGAAAGGCCCACAGCGCCAGCGCGCCGAGAAGTGTGATTCGCGATGAAATTGCCATAATATCTGCTCCCCTTGTTGTTATGAGGGCAGTATTTCCGGCGCGGGAATTTTGATAAAGGAATTAAAACGCATCGCTCATAACGATTCGTTTTTAGATAAAAAGTGGGAAAGGATAGTTGGTTTTGTGCGGTTGGTTTGTGCCGGGTGGCGCTACGCTTACCCGGCCTACAAATTGTGCTATCCGTAGGCCGGGTAAGGCGTAGCCGCCACCCGGCAGAGAAGTCAGCGCTTTGCGTTTAGCTCAGCAATATCCTTCGGTGTGGTGCGACAGCATCCACCGATTAATTTCGCTCCAGCCGCCAGCCACTGTGGCAAATAGCCCGCCAGCGTCTCGCACGCTTCGCCGTGGTGGTGCCAGGTTTTGGTCACCGCATCATAGTGCTCGCCCGAGTTCGGGTAGACCACCAGCGGCAGCGCCGTCAGGCTTTGCAGATGTTTCAACGCCGCGGTGGTGTTTTCCAGGGCGATGCAGTTGATACCCAGCGCGACAATGTGCGGGGAGTTTGCCAGCACGTCGACCACCTCACGCAGCGGCGTGCCGTCGCTCAGGTGCTCGCTATCACGCAGGGTAAACGAGAACCACGCCCGGGCGCGAGGATACTCCGCCAGAAGCGCCGCCAGCGCCTTAATTTCCCCAAACGAAGGCAGCGTTTCGCAGGCCAGCAGGTCTGCCCCCGCATCCAGCAGCGCTTCCACGCGCGGGCGGTGGAAGGCGGTAAACGCCTCGGCGCTGCGCACGTAGTCGCCGCGATATTCCGAACCATCTGCCAGATACGCGCCGTACGGCCCCACGGAGCCTGCCACCAGCAGCGTACCTGCGTGCGGGTTTTCAGCCAGATACGCTTCGCGCGCCTTACGCGCCAGTTCCACGCTTTTGCCAATCAACGCCCGGGACTGTGCCTCGTCCAGCCCGCGTGCCGCGAAGCCCGCGGGCGTGGCCTGGTAGCTGGCAGTGATCGCCACCTGCGCCCCTGCGCGGTAATAATCAAGATGCACTTCGCGGATAAGTTCCGGGTTTTCTACCAGCACTTTGGCAGACCAGAGGCTGTCTGCAAGGTTACACCCGCGCGCTTCCAGCTCCGTTGCCATCGCCCCATCCAGCACCACAAACGGCTGTTTTTCGAGAAGGGCGGTAAGCGGATTATTCTGCGACATGTTCAGGCTCCTGCGATGTCATATTTCGGGTCAGGTAGTACGCACCATAACACAGGGCGACAAACGGAAGCCCGCAATAAAGGGCAATACGCTGGCTCGGGTCAAACCACAGGCCGACACAGGCAACCACGCAGAGAATAAAACCGAGTACCGGCACCAGCGGATACCACGGCGCACGATACTGCAACGCAGAGAGCGGCTGGCCGGACTGCAGATGTCGGCGACGGAAAACGAAGTGCGACGCGCAGATGCTGATCCAGACCGCCACCACCGCAAAGCCGGAAATGGCCGAGAGCGCGACAAACACCGTGTCCGGGGCGATAACGCTTGAGAACAGCGCCAGCACGCCACCGAGCATGGAAACCGAAAGCGCCGTCAACGGCACGCCATTTTTGTTCACCCGGGCAAAGCAGCGCGGCAACGTTTTTTCGTTAGAGAGCGACCACAGCATGCGCCCGGAGGCATACAACCCGGAGTTGGCCGCCGAGAGGATCGCCGTCAGGATCACGAAGTTAAAGATATCTGCCGCGTAAGGAATACCGACCTTCTCAAACACCAGCACGAACGGGCTCTTTTCCACGCCCGCCTGCTGCATCGGGATCAGCGCCGCCAGTACAAACACGGTGCCGATAAAGAAGATAATCAGCCGCGCGATGGTGGTGCGGATTGCGACCGGAATGACCTTGTGCGGATTTTGGGTTTCGCCCGCCGCGATACCAATAAGTTCGGTGCCGGAGAAGGCAAAGTTCACCGCCACCATGGTCATCAGGATCGGCAGGCCGCCGTGCGGGAACCAGCCCTCAGCGGTAATGTTGCTTAACCCCGGCGCAGGTGAACCGTCCTGCATCGGGATAAAGCCAAAGACCGCCGCCCCGCCGAGGATAATAAAGGCGATGATGGTGATAACTTTCACCAGCGAGAACCAGAATTCGCCTTCAGCAAAGAAGCGCGTGGAGATGACGTTAAGGCCAAAAATCACCACGCAGAAGACCACGCACCACGTCCAGACGGGCACCTGCGGGAACCAGTACTGCATGCAGAACCCGGCGGCGGTAAAGCTCGACCCGAGCGCCACCGTCCAGGTGAGCCAGTAGAGCCACGCCACGGTGTAGCCCGTCGCCGGACCAAGATAACGGGCGGCATAGACGTGGAACGCGCCGGTTTCCGGCATCGCCACGGAAAGCTCACCAAGACACTGCATCACCAGCCAGACCACCAGCGCGCCAATCAGGTATGCCAGCAGCGTGCCCGCCGCCCCGGTCGTGGAAATGATATAGCCCGTATTAAAAAATAACCCTGTCCCAATCACGCCGCCCAGCGAGAGCATAATCAGGTGGCGTGTTTTCATGGTGCGCTTCAGCTGCCCATTTTCTTGTTGTGTTTGCATATTACCTTCTATACGTATGGACATCTAAACATCCAAAGAAGGTGTTATACCGCGATTGTTAATAAAAAGCTAGATGACCAGACGCAAACGAGCGCGCCGCGCACTGAGTCTGGGGTGGGATGTCAGGATGACATAGAGAAAAGGACGCCAGGCCATAAGCACCTCCGCAAGCTGATATGTACATCATGGTGCGGGAAGAGACGATCTTCGGTCAGTCGAAAGTGGGATCCGCGAAGAGTGGATTCATACCGCAACACTGTCCACAGGACAGGTAAGGCGCAAAGGTTGGTAATTCTCACAATCAGTTCTATAGTCGAACAGTTTCTTAGTAACCAGGAATGACTGATGCGCTTTAACGGACTGACCAAAGGTTTCTTTATTTTCATCCTCGCCCTTGTGACCTGGGCCTTCTTCGACGTGCTGTCGCCCTACTTCTCCGCAATACTGTGGGCCGCTATTCTGACCGTGATTTTTAACCCGGTAAAAAACAAGCTGCGCACCGCGCTGGGGGATCGCAACGGGCTGGCCTCGCTGCTGACCATCGGCATTATCTGCCTGATCGTCTTTATTCCGCTGATGGTGATCCTCTCCTCACTCGCCATTGAGCTGAACATGGTGTACACGAAGCTTCAGGAGAACAACACGCAGTTCCCGGAAGTGGTGGCGAGCATCTTTAACCACCTTCCGGACTGGGCCAGCGGCTTCCTCGCGGATCACAACCTGAACAACGCGGCGCAGATCCAGAAAAAACTCTCCGATGTTGCGCTGCAGGGCGGGCAGTATCTGGCGGGTAGCGCGTTTCTGATCGGCAAAGGTACGTTTGGCTTTGCGATTAGCTTCGGCATCATGCTTTATCTGCTGTTCTTCCTGCTGAAAGACGGACCGTATCTGGTGCGCCAGATCCTCGACTCCCTGCCCCTGTCTGATTTCGCCAAACAACACCTGTTCGCTAAATTTGTCGGCGTATCGCGTGCCACGGTAAAAGGCACGGCGGCGGTGGCGGTGGTCCAGGGCATACTCGGCGGGATTGCGTTTGCCATTGTGGGCCTCGACGGGAGCGTCCTCTGGGGCGCGCTGATGGCTTTCCTCTCGCTGGTACCCGCCATCGGTTCGGCGATTGTCTGGGTCCCTGCCGCCATCTTCCTCTTCGCCACGCACCAGATCTGGCAGGGGCTGTTCATTGTCGGCTTCTTTGTGATTGTCGTCGGACTGGTGGACAACATCCTGCGACCGCTGCTGGTGGGTAAAGACACCAAAATGCCGGACTATCTGATACTGATCTCCACCCTCGGCGGCATGGAGCTGTACGGCATTAATGGCTTTGTCATTGGGCCGCTGATTGCCGCGCTGTTTATCGCCTGCTGGAACCTCTTCTCCGGCCGCGACCACGAAGGAAATGCTGAAGAGCTGGATGCCGATTTCATTGAAGAGGGAAAAAACCCTCCAGATTTGTAAGGATGTGACGATATAGACCCCACCAGGCGGCACTGTGCCGCCTTTTTTTCGCCTTAAATCAGCCGTTTTCTATAATCTGAAGAACGCCATCCTCTTCAAGTTGTAAAAGGATCACCAGGTGCGAATCGCGACAATTACTAACTGGGCCTATGGTGCCACGGTCTGCCTGACCATTGCGTCCGGCATTATCATGCTGCTGGCTTCCGGGGCCGACACCGCCGAGCGTCAGGCCATTGAACAGCGTCAACGTTTTGATGAGCTGACGGAAAATATTGAAACTGATGCCTGGGTACAGTCCGATTTAGCGCGCCTGTACGTCGTCAAAAAAGATCCTCAAATCCTCAAAGAGTATAACCAGTCAGAGAATAGCCTGAAGCACATCGAGCTGAAGCTGGAAAAACTGCAGGACGCTGGCGCATCGGATGACGAGCTTGCCCTGCTGCATGAAGGCTTAAAGATTGTTGATGAGCTGCAGGACGAACAGCAAATGGCCCTGGCGAACACGGCGCGGGGTGAAGACGCTCAGGCCATCGCCCTGCTCTATGGTGCCTCTTATGAGCAAGAGCTTGAGCGCGCCCAGAACCAGATCGATCACTTTCGCCAGATACTCGACAAACGTGTGATCACGTCCGTACGGGAGGCGACAAAAAAATCGAAAGCGCTGCGAACGACCTCTGAGTTGATGGTTGGCCTCACCGCCCTGCTGTTCCTGTTTGTGCTTGGCTTTATATTAAAACGCCGCGTGCTGCGTCCGGTCGTGCGCCTGAGCGACGTGGTGCACCGCCTGGCATCACAGGACTACGCGGTGGAAACGCCCAACTTCAACCAGATTGATGAGATCGGCGATATGGCGCAGGCCATCCGCATCTTCCGTGAAAACGGCCTTGCGCGCCAGCGTCTGGAAAAAGAGCGCGATGCCGACTGGGCCATCCGCGAGCTGCTGGCGCGCATGACCCAGAGGCTGCAGGGATGTGAGAACGTTAACGATGTGATTAACGTGGCGGAGTTGTTTGCGCCCAATATTGCACCGGGGATCCCTGGCCGACTCTACGTTCTCGACCGGGATCCGTGGCAGATGCGCTGCGTCGCGCAATGGCTTGCGCCGGTGGGTGACGAGACAACGTTCCACCCTGACGAGTGCTGGGCCGTGCGTCGTGGTCAGAGCCATCCGCCGGTCAACGGTGAGCCGGATATCGCCTGCTATCACCTGCAGGAAGAGACGGCGAACAGCGCGCTGTGCGTGCCGCTTATCGCCCAGGGGGAGGCCATTGGCTTGCTCTCTTTCCAGAACATCAACGCGGACAATGCCCCTTCCCGCCCGTATCTTGAACTGATGGCTGAGGCGCTCGGACTGGCGCTGGCGAACCAACGTCTGCGCGACGCGTTACTGGAAAAAGCCCTGTTTGACCCGCTCACCGGCCTGCGTAATCGCCATCATCTGGAAGACACCCTGCACACCCAGATGGCACAAGCCATGCGTAACGATGAACCGGTTAGCTGCCTGATGATCGACATCGATCACTTCAAGAGCATTAATGACCGTTTCGGCCATGAGGCCGGAGACCTGGTCATTAAAAGCGTGGCGCTGATTGTTCAGCGGGCCGGGCATGACAGCGGGCTGGCCTTTCGCTTCGGGGGGGAGGAGTTTCTGGTACTGCTTCCCGGCGCCGGAGAAGCAGAAGCGCATGCCTGTGCGCAGAAGATTTATGACGGTGTGCGTGCGCTGTCGCTGCGTTACGGCCTCTCAGAGATTGGGCCGGTGGATGTCTCAATTGGTATTGCCAGCTATCCAGAGCATGCCCAGAGCGACAACCTGCTGCGCGCCGCGGATGTCGCCTTATACCGGGCGAAAGAGCTGGGCCGGGCGCGGATTGTGAGTTTTGGGATGCTGGAAGCGGGTTAAGGATAGACTCTTATTCATGACTCATGATGTTCATGACATTGTTCTGACGCCAGAAGATCAATCATGGCCCGTGTGGCTGCTGACTGGCGTCGATGGGGCGCATAGATGAGCGAGAAAGGTCGCGATCGTCCACGAAGTTGCGGAAGTATCTCAACTAACTGGCCGCGCTGTATCTTCTCGCGGACAATGAATTCGTAGCTCTGACAGATCCCCATTCCATGTTCAGCCAGCGAAACCACGCCAAGGACATCATCTGAAATCTCGATGGTTGAATCTGGCTGCCAGTCAACATCCCGCTCATCCACGCGAAATACCCAGGGCGCAATACGGCCGGTACGCGGCATAATAAAAGGCAGGCACATATGCTGCCGCAGTTCATCGAGCGTCTGCGGCATTCCCATGCGATGAAGGTAAGCGGGTGAAGCAACCAACAGCAGTGCCGCATCCTGCAATTTACGCGCGACGAATCCACTGTCAGGCATTTGACCCAGGCGAATAGCCAGGTCGAATCCCTCAGCGATCAGGTCGACATTGCGATTGGTAATGTTCAGCTCCACCTGAACGCGCGGAAACTGTTGGGAAAAGCGGGCCAGCAAGGGCGGCAGACAATAATGCCCATAGGTGGTCGGGACGCTGATCCGTACCCGGCCAGTCAGATCCCCCTCCTGCCCCCGGCCATCGCGTTCGGCGTCATCAAGCAGGGAAAAAGCAGAACGCGCCTGCTCAAGATAAATCCGTCCGGCTTCCGTTAGCCCCACACGACGTGTGGTGCGTTGCAATAGCTGTCGTCCAAGACGCACTTCAAGACGGGAGACCGCACGACTCAACACCGAGGGCGTGGTTGAAAGGGCGACCGCTGCAGCGGTAAAGGATCCATGTTCAACAACAGTAATGAAGACCTCAACATCGCCGAGATAATCGAATTTTCTGCTCATTTTGCTCTTTCAGGAACAAATGTTTTTCATTTTCGCTAATTTATCTCCGTTTGAGCGATGAGTAAAGTAGCCGCACTTGTTACCAAAAGGCAAAAACGATGGATCTTCAACTCAACGGTAAGACAGCACTTGTTACAGGGGCCACCGCAGGCATTGGGCTGGCTATCGCCAGTACCCTTGCGCGCGAAGGTGTTGCCGTCACGATTACCGGACGCGATCGGGAAAAACTGCACAATGCGGTAGCGAAAATTGCTCAGGCAGCTCCCCAGGCCCGGGTATCAGCCATTGTCGCCGATCTGGCTAACGCTGAAGGTGCAGAAGCGCTGATTAAGGCCTGTACGGATACCGATATTCTTATCAATAACCTGGGTTTTTATGAAGCCACCCCTTTCGCTGATATCACCGACGAGGAATGGCTACGCATGTTCAACATTAACGTGATGTCAGGCGTTCGTCTTTCACGGCATTACTTCCCACGCATGCTAGCACGCAACTGGGGCCGGGTGATTTTTATGTCCAGCGAAGTTGGCGCTTTCACTCCGCCAGACATGGTGCATTACGGCGTCAGTAAATCAGCTCAACTCGCCGTATCGCGAGGAATGGCAGAGCTGACGAAGGGTACCGGCGTAACGGTCAACAGCGTACTGCCATCGGCAACCCGCTCTGACGGAATCATTGATTACCTGCGCCAGACAGCGCCTGAACCTGGCATGACAGACCAGCAGATTGAAGCGCATTTCTTCCAGACCTACCGCCCCAGTTCCCTGATCGCGCGAATGATCGAGGCTGATGAGATAGCCGCTATGGTCGCGCTACTGGCAAGCCCACTCGGCGCGGCATCAAACGGGGCTGCGGTACGCGTCGAAGGCGGAACGTTCCGCTCCATTCTTTGATACCGCATTAAGAAACCGCGTCTTACTCACATCACCGGAGCATGTATGTCCTACCGTATCGGTACTTTCCCCGCCATTGCAATGGCGGCATTGTTCTCTTTCGCAAGCTGCGCCAGCGCGGCGGATCAGATGCCTCTTGAGCACTGGCGCAGCTACTCAGGCGTAAGCTGGGATAAACCTGAAAACGTGCAAATGCCAGCCGTGTTTTCCGGGTCGGTGAATGCCCCCTTAGCAGGCATTCACTTTGATGCAAAGGGCCGGGCCTTTGTCAGCACGCCCCGACTGATTTCAGCCAGCGCCCCCGCCACGTTGAATATTCTCGACACCGATCCTCAGTCCGGACCCGCGCGCCTGACAGCATTTCCGTCCCGCGAGCGTAATGCGGTTGATTCCGCTCCCGATCAGAACCTGCGCAACGTGCTCGGCTTTTATGTTGATCGTAAAAACGGCTGGTTATGGGCGCTGGATATGGGGTTCATCGCGGGAGAAACGGAATCCCCTTCAGGCTCGCAGAAATTGGTCGTACTGGATCTCGACTCGGGCCGAACGGTTAAACGTATCCCCCTGGACGGCGTGGCCGACCGTAAGGCAAGTTTCCTTAATGATGTCGTTGTCGATGAGAATCATCGTATCGCATACATTTCCGACAGCGGGTCGCGCAGTGCGCCTGAAAACCGTGTCGGCCTGATCGTCGTTGATTTCGCCACCGGCACAGCCCGACGCGTGCTGAATAGTCACCCTGCCCTGCAGATTGAACCGGGGGTAAACGTCATTTCCCATGGCGCGGAGGTATGGCCAGGTAAACCGCTATTGATTGGTATCAACGGCATTGCGCTGTCTCCCGATGCAGAAACATTGTACTGGACGGTGACGACGGGAACACATGCATACGCGGTGCCCACTGCCGTGCTGAAGCAACATGATTCAACTGATGCGCAGATTGCCGCTCAAATTCAGAATCTGGGCACGGTGGGAGGTAATACTGACGGTTTGGTGACCGATGCAAAAGGCTACCTCTATATTACAGATGTCACCCATAACGGCATTGTCAGATATGATCCGAAGACCCGTAAAATGTTACTTATTGCTGCAAATGAAGCCATAAAGTGGCCAGACACACCGGCTATTCGCCCGGACGGTGACCTGATCTTCACATCAAGTAGCCTTAATGACCACTTCGCTGGAATGGTCAAACCAGGCCATGAACGGTACGATCTGTGGCGCTTGCGACAGGACACGAACCCGCCGATGAACACTCGCTAATATGGCTGCGCCACCCCATGGGTGGCGCTTTTTTAGCTGTGATGGGCAGGTAAAATCTGTGTCGTGAGAAAATAACGCTCATTTAAAACGATTATTTTTTAAACGCAAAAGAGCTTATTCAAGTAACGTTAGTTTGTCTCAAAATTTCAGTAGCACCATCCACAAATCAAACACCCTACCCCAAAACCACCCAACCCATTGTTTTTAATGGTTTTTACTAAACTAAACGTGCAGTAACAACCGCTACTCAACAAAATATGTAAACTACTGTGATAACTAAATTATAATTCATATACTTCGTTAAAAAAGTGGGGGTCAAAATGAGATTAACCTTAATGCTGTTGTGCTGTCTGGTGCCAACTTTAGCCTGGGCAGGTGAACTGCCAAAACCTGTTGGAAAACCTATTTTGACGATTTACGGTAATATAGAAAATACCAACGAAGAGGGAAAAGCAGTGTTTGATCTCGCCAGCCTTGAAGAACTAGGGATGGTGAGTTTCGAGACGACATCGCCCTGGTATAACGGACGTACAAAGTTTGAGGGTGTCCCTATGAGAAAACTCATGGATTATGTGGGGGCAAAGGGTACTAACGTTAACGTCATTGCGCTCAATGATTACTCTACCGTCATCCCTCTTAGCGACTTCAAAAAATACAACGCCATACTTGCCTTAAAGGTCAATGGCGAATATATGCGCATCCGCGACAAAGGCCCGTCGTTCATTGTTTACCCTTATGACAGTCTTCCTGAGTTGAATAATCAAATTTATTATTCGCGTTCAGCATGGCAGGTTAGCAAAATGAAGATTGAGTAGCAGTTCAGGAGAACATAATGAACAGGATACTGGTTGGTATCATTTTTTCTCTTTTTATCACGACAGGATATATTGCATTCCTTGTTTACGATCGACAGCAGGAGTTGCAAAAACTGACTCAATACACCGAGTCCTGGTCCGTGGCTCAACTGGTATCAGAGTATTACCGATTTGAATCATGGCTTGGTCTATACGCAACCGATACCGATGACGTTACGATAGACCAGGTCCGCATGCGTCTTGAAATTATGCTAAGCCAGAGCGATTTAATGAACGGCGGGGATTTAGGTCGCTATATTGACAGCGATAAAATGCACCAGGAACTCGCTTCGCGTTTAGAGAAAATACTGGCGTATCTGGATGGCAATCTCGAAAAAATGAGCCATTCGGAGTTACAGGCATACCTGAAAAATATGCATATGCTTGATGCGCCGCTCAGCCAACTTTCGGCCACGGCATTAACAAAAGATATTAATACAGTTAATGAATCAAACAGAAAAATCCAAATCCTGTATTATATTTACTCCGCACTTTCATTACTTCTGGTGATTTTAAGCTTTATTCTGGGCTTTTTAATGATCTACCAGAATAAAAACATTCTCAAAGCCCACATGCAGGTTAAAAGCCTGGCTGACGAACTACAGATATCAAAAGAAACGCTGCAGATTCAGAACGCGAAGCTGGAGTATGATGTTTATCATGATTCCCTGACCGGTATGAAAAACCGCCTTTTCTTCTGGGACGATCTCAACAAAATTAATCTTCAGGCGGATAAAAACCATATCCCCGTCACGGTAATGTTATTTGATTTAGACCGGTTTAAAGAGGTCAACGATACCTATGGTCATGATGCCGGAGATTTACTGCTGAACCAGGTCTCCCGCCGCCTTACCTCAATGAGCAGCGCGACGGATACGTTTTACCGTTTGGGTGGCGACGAGTTTGCCCTTCTCTCCAGCGGCCTGACGGAAAGCGCTGCGGTTTCGCGCGCCAAAGAGATCAGCGATCATATCAGCCAGCCCTATACGATTAATAACCAGCTGATAAAAATTGCCACCTGCGTGGGTATTGTTTTATCGGATAACGAACGACGCTCTGATTATCTTTACAAGTTTGCCGATCTCGCCCTCTACGAAGCCAAAAAAGAGGGCTCGCAGCAGATAAAAGTCTTCCGTCAGTGGATGCTGCAAAAACTGCAGGAAAGCAGAACCCTTGAACATGATATGGCGCTGGCGCTCGATCATCATGAATTTGTTGTGTATTACCAGCCTATTGTCGATGCATTCAGCAATGATATTTACGGCTATGAAGCGCTTATTCGCTGGATACACCCGCAGAAGGGAATACTGTCGCCGGATTACTTTATCTCTGTCGCTGAAAAAACAGGGATGATCAATGAGATCGGTAAAAATGTGCTTGAGCTTGCCTGCCGGGAGGCCGTTTCCTGGGCGGTTCCGGCACGGATCTCGGTGAACGTCTCGCCTGTTCAGTTAGGCACGAAATCCTTTACGGCGATGGTGCAATCTATTCTGAAAGAGACTGGGCTACCGGCCAATCGCCTTGAGTTAGAAGTCACCGAGTCTTCACTCTTCAGTGACAGCAACACGCCAGTCACTATTCTCAAAAAGCTCAGATCGCTGGGGGTAAGAATTTCGATCGATGATTTCGGTACCGGGTATTCATCGCTCTCACGGCTCAGTGAACTCAACTTTGATAAAATCAAAATAGATAAATCCTTTGTGAATCCCATCTCCACGCAAGATGATGCGCTGAATATCGTTAAGCTGATCGCCGGTATGGCGAAGAGTCTTAATATGAGGGTCATTGCAGAAGGTGTCGAAACCGAAGCTCAGCTTGAACGTCTTCAGGCGCTTGGCTGCGACCTCGTGCAGGGCTATCTGTTCGGGAAACCGCAGGCTGAAGTCGACAAAAAAATAAAAAGCGGTGCAGCGTGATCCCACCGGGATCACACTTTTCAGCCGTGGGTATTCACATCCCCTCACCAGCTGTTACCATTCACCCCGTAAATACCTTTCAACTCAACCCGAGGCTTTGATGCTGGAGAATGTCATCATCCGATAATCAGCTCCCCGACCTTTCAGGCCGGACTGATTATCAATGCGCCGAAATCGAATGCGGGCACCGCTGTGTGTTTGCACGTTTTGCACATGATGATTAAACAGGTTTTCCAGTATGAATTTATCCCGTCAGGAACAACGTACCTTACACGTTCTCGCCAAAGGTGGCCGTATTGTGCACGTCCGCGATACGTCCGGCCGCGTCACCGCCGTGGAATGCTACAGCCGCGAAGGGCTACTGCTGTCTGATTGCACGCTCGCCGTCTTTAAAAAACTCAAAACTAAAAAGCTGATCAAATCCGTTAAGGGTCAGCCCTACCGCATCAATACCACCGGGCTGAACAACGTTCGTGCTCAGCCTGACAATCGTTAAGGAGAGGAATATGGATATCCCACGTATTTTTACCGTCAGCGAAAGCGAACACCGCATTCATAACCCCTTTACGCCAGAAAAGTACGCCACGCTGGGCCGCGTGTTACGCATGAAGCCAGACACGCGCATTCTCGATCTCGGCAGCGGCTCGGGAGAGATGCTTTGCACCTGGGCACGTGACCACGGGATTACCGGCACCGGCATCGACATGAGCCCGCTCTTTACTACGCAGGCCAAACTGCGCGCAGAGGAACTGGGCGTTGCCGAACACGTTCAATTTTTTCATAACGACGCGGCAGGTTACGTTGCGGATGAAAAATGTGACGTGGCGGCGTGTATTGGCGCCACATGGATTGCAGGTGGCGTCGCCGGAACGATGAGCCTGCTGGCACAAAGCCTTAAGCGCGGGGGAATCATGCTCATCGGCGAACCTTACTGGCGGCGGCTTCCCGCAACGGATGAGGTGGCTCGGGCCTGTGGCGCCTCGTCCATCGCAGACTTTCTCACCCTGCCCGACCTCGTCGCCTCTTTCGATCGGCAAGGCTATGACCTGGTGGAAATGGTGCTGGCCGACCAGGAAGGCTGGGACCGATACGAAGCCGCGAAATGGATGACACTGCGTCGCTGGCTGGAGCAACACCCTGACGATGACTTTGCGCAGGAGGTGCGAGCGGAGCTGAAAAGCGCGCCTGAACGCCATGTGACCTACACGCGGGAATACCTCGGCTGGGGCGTGTTTGCGTTAATGGCACGACAGGAGGACGTTTGCGGTACCGCCTAAAGGGGAAACCGGATATCTGATTAGCTTACCCGGTATCTGCGATAAATTGACCCGAACCGCGCATTTACCCTACGATCGCCCGGTAGCGCTTCGCTTACCGGGCGGAAAGGATGGAGATATTCAGGGTTCCACTTCAGCCAACCAGCCTCCCACAGCAAGGTTAAACTCCTCCACCGCGTCACAAAGCGCTGACCACAAGGCATGCAGGTGTTCCAGAGCCTGTTCCGGACAAAGACAGGCCATCTCAAGTTCACGACTCGCCCGTTCAATCCGTCTCGCGCCACAAATTTTCGCGGCTCCCGACAGACGATGCATGCAAGCGGCCAGCTCCGGCCAGTCCTGCAGCTCAACCAGGTCTGCCGCATAGCGCAGATCGTCATTATTCGTTTGAACGGTTACCCGCAGCAACTCTCCCAGCATCTGCTCATCAAAGCTGCTGAGCGCCTCCAGCTTCGGGTAATCCACCACTCGGGAGAGAGAAACGGCCTCCCCCCTGGGCGCAGCAATGTTTTTCATCACGTCATTCAACAACGTTTTGAGCTGGGACATCGGAAGAGGTTTGAACAGGCAGTCGTCCATTCCGGCTGCGAGGCATCTGGCCCGCTCTTCAGGCCAGGCATTGGCCGTTAGCCCGAGGATGATCAGGGCGTCACCGGCACGTTCCCGCAGTAGACGCGTCAATGCCAGACCATCCATCCCCGGCATACTGCAGTCGGTAATAACCACATCAAAGCGCGTCTCCTGAAACAATTCCCAGGCTTCCAGGCCATTCTGTGCCTCCTTGACATGGTGACCAAGATGCATGAGCTGGCGGCGTAACAGCATTCGGTTCGCGGGATGATCGTCCACCGCCAGAATGCTCAGAGGACGATGAGGAACCGCTATTGGTTCGACATCTGCCTCCGTTGGACTGACGGGGTTGTCCCGCTGCTGGACTGACACCGTAAAACTGACCTGCGTTCCCTTACCTTTCTCACTCGCGATGGTAATACTGCCGCCCATCATCGTGACCAGCTGCGCGCAAATCGCCAGTCCCAGCCCGGAACCACTCTGGACGGCACCATCCCTCGCCTGGACCCAGGGATCGAAGATATTCTTTTGCTCTTCCGCGGAAATCCCTCGCCCCGTATCCGAAACGCTAATGTGCAGAAGATAGTTTGCCGGTGCCGTTTCACCGTTAAAAAGGGTCATTTCAACGGTGATGCAACCTTTCTCGGTGAATTTAATGGCGTTACTCACCAGGTTTGAGAGCACCTGTCTGAACCGCAGCGGATCGAGAAAAATCTCCTCTGGCAACTCTGGAGGCACCACATATTGCAGACGTAACGCTTTCTGCCTCGCCAGGCCCTCGAAGACCCGCACCACCGGCGGCAGAAGATCCGCCGTTCGGACCCACTGCGGAGTTAATTCAAGTCGACCTGATTCAATCCGGGCCATATCCAGAATATCCCCGATAAGCCCCATTAAGGAGCGGGCAGATTCACAGGCAACCCTGACGGGATCGTCATCTTCCCATGTTTTATCTGCGGCGTTGACCGTCAGTTCAAGCAGCCCAATGATGGCGCTTACTGGCGTCCGTATTTCATGACTCATGGTTGCCAGAAACGTACTTTTTGCGCGGTTAGCCTGTTCGGCGCGTTCCGTTTCTTCTGAAAGCGCACGGGTCAGCGTTTCGTTATAGGCCAGCTGAGACTGAAGATCCTGCTGAGCCAGCTGACGGGCGCCAATTTCGCGCCGCAGGTAATAGATCCAGATAAGTGAGGTCAGAATGACAATCCCGGCCACCCCGGAAACCAGCCAGAAGCGGGTTCTGTACAGCTCCCACGTATTGAGTCTGACATCGGGTCGCGTCTGCCATTTATCGATCACATGAGTGATATCCGCCGGGGAGATATTCTCCAGTGACTTGTTAAGGATGCTCAGAAGTTCGGGCTGATCCCGCGAAACTGCAAACGCAACTTTTGCTGTCAGCTCGCCTATATGACCGCCAATTTTGAGCCGATCGCGAAAATAACGATCGATCATATAGCTGGCCCCAAACAGCGTATGTATCGCCACGTCTGCCTTACCATCGGCGACATTTTGCATCGCAATCGCGGCGTTTTCGGTTTCGATCAGCACGATCCCCGGGCGGGTGCGCCTGAGTTCAGGGATGAGGGCATTTTTCGTCACGATTGCCACGCGCGTTCCCGGCGGCAGGGCTGCGGTGTAATGTTTGTCCGAGGCCTCTACCCACACAAATGGCGACGTAAAATAGGGTCGGGAAAACCGCAGCTGCTTCGTTCGTTCCTCGCTCTGGCTGACCGCGCCCATGAAGAGCGCCTTTTTACCGGCGATCTGGTCCTCCATCCGACGGATTGAATCCGCCGGAACCGGATCAAAATGCAGGCCGGTACGCAGCCGGACCAGACGTAAAATATCGGCGGTAACCCCGTAAAAATTCCCCTTTGCATCAATCATGGTGAAGGGGGCATAGAGGGCATTAACGGAAACCGGCACCGTGGGATTGTCTGCTAACCACTTTTTCTCTGCTGCGGTAAACGCCACTTGTTCCCTGACGCGCCAGCGTGACGAGCCTTCACTCCACTGCTGCAGAATGACCTCCTTCTGGGTACGGGGTATCGAATCAAGCACCCGTCCCACGGACCGTATCAACGCATGGTCTTCCTTGCGCATGACGAAATGGCTTCCGGTATCACGTTCCGGATAGACCTGCTGAAGCACCAGAAAATGCGGGTAGTGGCGTTCAAGTAAATATGATCCTGTCACCAGGTTACCAATATAAAAGTCGTTTTCACCGAACGCCACGGAGGCCATGGCCCGATCGTCGGTGTCAAAATGAATCAGCCTGGCGCCGGGGAAATGGGCCTCTATCCAGCTGTCGTCAACATACCAGCGCGCGATGGCCAACCGCATCCCGGGTTGATAGTGAAACGGTTTTTCAGGGGATTGTTTTCGGTGGACCAGGACAGGATGATCCCGAATGAAATTCGCTGACGCTACCAGTGCAGCATTAACCCCACGGACCTTTGCCGAGGGATCCACCACGATATCCACCTTTTTCTGGGCCAGTGCAGCATAAGCCGAATCGCGATCCTCAAATGCAACGACGTGGATCCGCACGGCCAGATACTCGCCAAGAAGCGCAATATAGTCTGCAATCATGCCTTCCAGCCGACCGTCTTCCGGAAACAGTGACAGCGGAGGGATCTCAGGCTGCCAGACCGCCATCGTCAGCACTCGTTTTTTCCCTAACCAGCGCCAGTCATCGTTGGTGAGCGTAAATTCTTTTGGCGCGTAGCTCTCCCGGCTAATAATCTGCACATCCGCGGGTTCCAGCGCAAGGCTGCGCAGAGGGGCAAGCACCAGATACAATAAGCCAAGGGTAAAAAGAAATTTTTTCAATGCGTTAGTCCAGATGATGGCGACGCGCAAAATCAACCAATCCAATGGTGTGCGTTATCTCAAGCTTGTGCATCAACCGGGTTTTATAGGTGCTGACGGTTTTGTTGCTGATGAACATTTTGTTGGCGATATCATTGATTTTCATACCGCGCGCGACGTAGCGCAGAACCTGAAGCTCGCGGTTTGACAGGGTTTTGATCACATCACTCTCGCGGACAAAGCTGGCGGGTAACCGGTTGGCCTGACGACGCAGAGGAAAATAGGCGTAGCCGCGTTCTACCGCGTTGACGGCATTTCGAAGTTCATCCAGATTATTCCCTTTCCCGACAAATCCATCCGCACCAAACTGAATACATCGGTTAAGGTAATGTTCATCATCCCGACTCGTCAGTACCAGTAACCTGCCAGGAAATTCTGTTTTACGCAGTTTTTCTATTAACTCCACGCCGCTCAAACCGGGAATATCAAGATCGACCACCACGATTTCGGGCTTTATTTTCTGTATCACCTTAAATGCGTCCGTCCCATCACCACTTTCAGCAATGATGATATGGTTATCTTTTTCGAGCAGCATACGTATAGCCAGACGAACCATAGGATGGTCGTCGACAATGAGGATATTAGCCATATCAGCCTCTTTAATTTCCTTTTATTAAAGGCTGTCATAAAAGCCCAGGTAAAATCAATCCAAAAATCTATTTTTTATTTCATTGTCGCGGATATGTTTTTATTTACTGCTTTTTTTTCCGGTTACCCTACGGGGATGACATCTTTTTCCTGACAGATCAGCTTAAATTCTCGACTCAATTATCATGAGAAAACAAATATAAATCATTGATTTTAATTAACTTACAAATCAAAGGAACATTTTCACGACCAGGAGGCTTTCACCGCTTGTAGGCAAAGGACTACAGGTAATGTCGTCTTTGATGACATAAATCAACTCCCAGTCTGAGTGTTTTAATTTACTGCGAGGGTATAGTGGATTACACAAAGCGAGACCAAACAGAAATGCTTTTTGGAATAAGTTTCAAAAACTCGACTGTCACGCATAAACAGTATTCCTCATGCGCAATAGATATTTATAGCCTAATAAAAATGGGCAAATCAAATTTCATTGTCATTGTGAAATACATCGCTTTGAAAATACTTTTATTCGCAAACCCAAAAATGCGCTGTTTTTATCACCTGCAAACAGGAAGCTGCTTGCCGTTTTATCAGCATCATCCAGGCGCAATACGTAAACACAGTGTTAATTGTTACTCACTTACAGGAATAAAACCTGATGAAAAAGCAACTTCACTTTATCGCCATCGCGTCAATCATCAGCGGTGCATCACTGACTGCCGCCCACGCTGCTGACGGCACCATTCAGTTTAACGGCGAAATCATTGATGCCGCCTGTACGGTATCGGCATCCAGCGCCAACCAGACGGTCACCTTAGGCCAGATCAGCGAAAACGCCTTCTCAGCCGCGGGTGATACCGCCGGTGCGACCGCTTTCCAGATTGATCTGACGAGCTGCCCGGCAAGCGTGACCTCCGCAGCGGTGAAATTCGACGGAACGCCTTATCAGGGAGACAACAGCGCGCTCGCACTGACGCCGGTGAATGGCGTCGCAACCGGTGTAGGCATCCAGATCCGTAATGCGGACAACACCGTGCTGCCTCTGTTCACCGAATCTCAGCGCGTCACGCTTTCCCAGGCGGGGACCAATACGCTGAAATTTAACGCTGCTTACGTAGCAAAAGCCGCCACAGTGACCGCAGGTCCAGCGAACGCAACCGCCACCTTCAGCGTTGTTTACAACTGATCCAACGGCAGCGCTTTCTGCCGTTATCCGAAAGCCAGCCCCCGGCTGGCTTTTTCCCAGAGGAGAAACCACAGTGACATTCAAACTCTCATCCTTACTGGTTGCGGGCATGCTCATCGGGTGCGAAATGGCTCACGCCGGCGTAGTCGTGGGCGGCACGCGCATTATCTATGATGGTGACAAAAAAGAGGCGTCAATCAGCGTAGACAATCCCGACGCCACCCCTTATCTCATTCAGTCCTGGATAGAAAATGAACGCGGTCAGAGCGATAAACAGAGCTTTATCGTGACGCCTCCGCTTTTTCGCCTGGATGGAAGCCAGAAAAATACCCTGCGTATTCTGAAAATGGCCCCAAATTTCGCTGCAGATCGGGAGACGATGTTCTGGATGAATATTAAATCCATCCCCGCAGCCGATCCCAGCCGTTCGGACAATACCCTGCAACTGGCCGTCAATACGCGCCTGAAGTTGATTTATCGCCCGTCAGCCCTGAAGGCTTCCTCACCGGATCAGGCCAGCAACAGCCTGAAATGGACGCGTCAGGGACAGCGCCTGTCGGTAAATAACCCGACCCCATACTACATCAACTTTCAGTCAATCAGCCTGAACGGACGTCAACTTGAGAATGTGACCTACGTTGCCCCTCGCGCAACGGCCTTCTTTGACCTTCCGTCTGGTGCTCAGGGCAATCAGGTCGAATGGAAGGTGATCAGTGATTACGGCGCAACTGGCGCTGCTCACAAAGCCTCCCTTTAACGCACCTGTAACGAACCGCTGGAAAGAACCATGTCCCCATTATCACACGCTGCACAAAAACGTCCGGAGTTTCGGCCATCCCTTATGGCCGTGCTAGTCGCCCTCCTTCTGCCTTCCGTTCACGCTGAAGCCAGGGACTACTTTAATCCTGCGCTTTTACAGCAGACAGGTACAGGCGGCACCGTACCTGATCTGTCGGCTTTTGAGAATGGCGGGCAGTTACCGGGTCGTTATCCCGTTGATATCTATCTTAATGACGAACAGGTAGACAGCAGAGACGTCACCTTTTTCCAGACCTCCGAGAACGGCCTTCAGCCTTGTCTGGATGCAGAAACTCTGGCGGGATATGGCGTTCGTACAGAGTTATTTCCTGGATTACAGCCTGAAGGCGAGCAGTGCGTGGATTTTTCAACGATTCCGGACAGCGCAGCTGTCTTCGTATTCGGCGCACATCGTCTGAACATTTCGATCCCGCAGGCGGCGGTTAACCCGCGCATTCGTGGCTATGTTTCACCCACGCAGTGGGATGACGGTATTAACGCCGCACTTCTGCATTACAGCTTCAGCGGCGTGAGCCCTCTGACCGGCGAGGGCAGCAGTCAGTATCTCAATCTGCGTCCGGGTCTGAATCTGGGTGCCTGGCGTTTTCGTAACTACACCACCTGGAACCGCCCCGCCAGCAGTGATAGTGGCGGCGACAAGTGGAACACCGTCTATACCTATGCTCAGCGCAGCATCGTTCCGCTGAAAAGCCAGTTAACGCTGGGGGACAGCCTGTCCCCGTCTGACGTGTTTGACAGCGTGCCTTTCAGAGGTGCGCAGCTGGCATCCGATGACGAAATGATCCCCGACAGTCAGCGCGGCTACGCGCCGGTCGTGCGCGGCATTGCACGCGGTAACAGTGCACAAGTCACCATTCGCCAGAACGGTTACGTCATTTACCAGACAACCGTACCGGCCGGGGCATTCGAAATCACGGATATGTACCCTACCGGCGGCAGCGGCGATTTGTACGTCACCATTAAAGAGGCCGACGGCAGTGAGCAGTCGATGGTCGTGCCTTACGCCTCTCTTCCTGTCCTCCAGCGTGAGGGCAGACTGCAGTTCAGCCTGACGGCCGGTCAGTATCGTGCCTATGACAGCAGTATTGAAAAAACGCCCTTTTCACAGGGAACCCTTCTGTATGGCGTGGGTAAAGGGATGACGTTATATGGCGGCGCACAGCTGGCACAACCTTATCGCGCTTTCGCGGCGGGCGTGGGTCAGAACCTGGGGGGGCTAGGGGCGTTATCGGTAGACGTTACGCAGGCGTGGAGTACGCCACAAAACGATAAAGAACAACAGGGACAATCCTGGCGTCTGCGTTACAGCAAAAGTCTGGCGGAAACGGGAACCCACCTTGCGGTTGCAGGGTATCGCTATTCCACCGAGGGGTTTTACGATCTGGCTGATGTCCTGGAAAGCTATCGCGATAAACCCTCTTCCATGCGCACCGAACGCAAGCGTAATCGCGCGGAACTGACCCTGAGCCAGGATTTAGGCGGCGAACGCGGTTATCTGTCCGTTGGGGCAATCAGTGAAGACTACTGGGATAACCGTCGTAAAACGACCTCGTGGAATATGAGTTACAACAACAGCTGGAACGGCATCAGCTACAGCCTTAACTACGCCATGAATCGTAACACTGCGGGCGGGGGTCAATACAAAGGCGGAAAAAACAGCGAACGCGATGATGTCCTGTCCCTCAACCTGAGCATTCCTCTGGATAAGTGGCTGGGTAAATCCTTTGCCAGCTACAACGTCAGCAGCAGTCCCGCACGAGGGACCGTCAATACCGTGGGACTTAACGGTACGGCACTGGAGGATAACAGCCTTAACTGGAACCTGACGCAAAGCCATGCATCGCAGGAGCAGTCTAACAGCGGCTACGGGAGCGTTAACTATCGGGGGACTTATGGCGAGGTGAATGGTGCCTACAGCCAGAGCGCCGGTCAGCGCAATCTCAGCTACGGCCTCCAGGGCAGTATTGTCGCTCACGCCGGGGGCATAACCGCCGGTCAACCCATGGGCGAAACGTTTGGGCTGGTCAAAGTGCCGGGCGCATCGAACGTAGCTATCCAGAATCAAACCGGTATCAGAACGGATTATCGCGGTTATGCCCTCGTACCAAACCTGATGCCGTACCGCCGCAATGACGTCACGCTGAACACGTCAACGCTGGATGAGGATGTCGATCTGAAACAAACCAGCCGTAGCGTCGTTCCGACCCGGGGAGCGCTGGTGCGGGCAGAATACCGCGCGCAGGTAGGGCAGCGCGTGATGATGACGCTTATCCGCGCTGACGGTAAACCGGTGCCCTTTGGCGCAACCGTTGTGAACGACGCCGACCCGGATGCCGGCAGCAGTATTGTCGGCGATGGTGGACAGGTGTACCTCGCTGGCCTGTCTTCTGAAGGCACGCTGAAGGTGCAGTGGGGAAATGACGCGCAGCGTCAATGTCGGGTGTCCTATCGCCTGAGTAAACCGAAAACGGGCGAAAGCATCCCGGTCATCCAGGGACAGTGTCGCTGAGCGAACATCAATAGAAGGTTAGTAATGAAAACGTTAATCAAACACATATTTCGAAACCGCCTGCTCTCGGCCATCTTGCTGATGGGGGTTTCAAACGGCGCACTCGCCACCTGTAGCTTTATGGACAGTCGCTTTACACCGAATGATGCCGTTCAGCTGAATCTGGGGTCAGTGATCGTTCAACGCGACACGCCCGTCGGGACCGTCGTCTGGAGCGCCACAAACAATACTCTGGGCGGGCGAAATAATTTCATCGAATGCAACGCCACGGGATACCGTACACAGTGGGCTGCAGGTTCCGGGTATGCGCCGGTAGCCTATAGCGGCCAGACGCTGTACCAGTCCGGTGTCCCGGGTCTGGCTTTCAGGATCGTCACTCCAGGGGCAGGAACGACCAGCGGCCGGTATGGAACCGGCCCTCTTCCCCGTCAAATTTCCAACGTCCCCTGCACCAGCTCGTCGACCTGGTGGCGGTTATGCGGGGGAACCTGGGGAAGCTACCAGCTTCAGCTCGTCAAAATTGCCCCCACTACCGGATCGGGCCCCATCACGACCGGCACGATTACCCGGGCGCTGATCGTCGGAGAGACCACTATTTTTGACTATGCCATCGCCAGCGGCACGGTTCAGACGGTGGCCTGCTCGGTAACCAATCCTAATATTACGGTCAACATGGGAACGGCCAAAAACACCGATTTCCGGGGGACGGGAAGCACCAGCGGCAATACCGATTTTGCGATCGCCCTTAACTGCGATGCCTCCACCAATATCAATATGACGCTGACAGCGGGAAGTGCAGGTGCGGCCGACTCAACACAGGGCGTGCTGAACCTCGACAATGCCGGGGCGGCAGACAACGCAACCGGAGTGGGTGTTCAGGTGCTCTATAACAGCAGACCGGTTTCACTGGGCACGCGCATAAACGTAGCCAGAACCACGGCGAATGGCACCTATTCCATACCGTTGCAGGCGCGCTATTACCAGACACAGTCGACGGTAACACCGGGAAAAGCGGATGCTAATGCCACGTTTACCATGACTTATCAGTGATTATTTTAGGAAAACGCTCTCCAGTGAACATACGAATTTTATTCTGCGGCGTACTGCTCCTGACCTCTAAAATGGCGGTGGGTGCCTGCAGCTTTATGGATAACCGGTTTACGGCCAGCGACAATATTAACCTCAATTTTGGTCAGATAATCGTTCAGCGCGACACCCCCATCGGTAGCGTGGTTGCAACCGCCAGTTCTGCCACACTCGCTAACCGGAACGATTTTATCGAATGCACCACCTCCAGGTTCGTCACCCAGTGGGCGCCAGGAAGCGGTAATTTTCAGCCAGTACAGCATAATGCTGAAACTCTCTATCAGTCAGGCGTGGCGGGTCTTGCCTTCAGGGTTGTGACCCCGGGAGCAGGGTCAACGGCCGGGCGCTATGGAACGGGGCCTCTGCCCAGACGCGTCAGTAATATCTGGTGTCGCCTCTCCCCCACCTGGTGGAGGCTCTGTGGCGGCTCCTGGGGGAACTATCAGCTCCAGCTGATCAAAATTGCTCCCGTAACGGGGTCAGGCCGTCTGCAGACCGGATCTATCACGCGGGCAGGCGTTGTGGGTGAAATGGATGTCATGAACGTAAATATCGCGAGTGGAGAAGTACATACGGTGGCCTGTTCCGTAACCACTCCAAACATCTTTGTGAACATGGGAAGCATAAAAAATACCGAGTTTTCGGGGGCTGGAAGCACCTCGCGCGACGTGAGCTTTAACGTCAATTTGAACTGCGACGCGTCTGCTAATATTTACCTGACGCTGGAGGCGGGACGTGCGGGCGTAGCGGATACCAGTAAGGGTATTTTGAATATTGACACAACAGGCTCGGGTGAAACAGCCAGCGGAGTGGGGATACAGGTGCTGTTTAACCACACGCCAGTTATACCGGGAGAACGGCTTAAAATTACCACCACCGCGTCAGACGGTCTGTATGCCCTCCCGCTTGCGGCACGCTACTATCAGACTGGCACCATCCTGACGCCGGGTACGGCTAACGCCACGGCAACGTTTACGACAACGTACCAGTAAATCGCTGAGCGGTCCCCCGAAACGGGTACCGCTAATTCCCTTTAGTCACGCCAGATGATTACGTTTAGCGAATTCGACCAGCTCCAGCGTTTTACTCAGGCCCAGCTTTTCCATAATACGTCGCTTATAGGTACTGACGGATTTGTTGCTGACATGCAGTTTCTCCGCAATCTCCACCAGCAGTTCGCCCCGCGCGATATAGCCAAGAACCTGCAGCTCCCGATTAGACAGGCGGCTCAGCAGGTCCTTCTCCGGCTGTATCCCATCCGGTCGGCCTGACGATGACTGGCGCTGGGGAAAAAACTCGTATCCGTTTAACACGGCCCTGAACGCATCTGCCAGGGCGTCAAGCTGGTTGTTCTTACTGATAAAACCATTGGCGCCTGCGGCCCTGACCCTGTCTACAAAATGCTGATCGCTGTGCGTCGTCAGAACAATAATTCCGCCTGGATAATTCTCTTCGCGCAGCCGTTTTATGACCTCAAGTCCGTCAGGCGGAGGGATATCAATATCAATCACCACCAGATCGGGACGATGGTTACGCAAATAGACTAATGCATCGTGCCCGTTGTCGCAGGTGCCCACAACGTCATATCCCTTCCCGTTCGCCACGACCTGCACGGCAAGTTGAGAAACAGGATGGTCATCAACAATAAAGATTGTGCTCATAAGCATACCCTGCGTTTATTCGTCATCCGCCTTCTTCCCCTGGTGAGAAAACTGTTGGTCTTTAAGGCGATTATTCAGTTGCAGCAGATGGGCCTCCAGTGCGGTGACCAGAGACAGAATGTGAGGCAAGTCTTCTTCTTCCGCTGCGTTTTCCAGCCTCTCGCATATTCCGGCAAGTTCGTGCGCTTCAAGTAATCTCGCCCCTCCGGTCAGGCTGTGCGCCGCGCGTCGAATGCCCGTAAAATCAGCGTCCGCAATCCCCCGTTTAAATGCCGCCCAGTCCTGCGTATTTTGCGATATCGCCGCGTCGATCAGCCTGTCGAATATTTCGGGCTGCGATTGCGCCATCTCCCTCAAACCGAGACGAGTATGACGCTCCCCGGAGGGGGATGCCAGTCGCGTCGTTTCGGGGATATGCTCAAGGAGCCGCGCAAGTTCGACGGGCTTAAACAAGCAGGCCGTCATCCCGGCCTCCTCAGCCAGCGCGACGACTTTCTGCTCGGCCATGGCAGTCAATCCCAGCATCGGCCCGGGAGCCCGATTCAGCTGTTTTTCCTTTTCACGTAGTTGCCGGATGAGTTCAAAGCCGCTCATACCGGGCATATTGCAATCTGTAATCACCATATCAAACGGCGGCGTTTCCTCACCCCATAACTGCAGAGCCTGAACGCCATCTTCTGCCACAACGCACGTATGCCCGGCGACCGTCAGCTGCTGCGACAGTAGCATTCTGCTGGGAGCATGATCGTCCACCACCAGTATGTTACAGGGCGTGGAAACCGCCCCCACGTTCGTAGCCGGTGGCAAATCGGCTTCATCAATGACCGCTGGTGCAGAAAAACGAAAAATAAAGGTGGTACCTTCACCCGGTACGCTCTCTACCGCCAGCTGCCCGTCCAGTAATTCGGCGAGCTGCCGGCAAATCGTCAATCCCAACCCGGTCCCCTGCCGCGCAGAGTGGGCACTGTGAACCTGCACAAAAGGTTCGAAAATAGCGGCTTGCTGGGCTTCCGTTAATCCGGGACCTGAATCACTCACTTCCAGCACATAGCTATTACCGCGTTCAGGGGTTGAGGGGGTCTGATAGATTACAATCTCCACTTCACCGTGAGCGGTAAATTTGATGGCGTTACTCAGTAAATTGGAGGCGATCTGGCTCAGCATCAGGGGATCGCTCATGACCCGATCAACCTCGACGTCCACCTGCGTCAGCAGCGTCAAACCTTTTTTTTCTGCCGTATGATGAAATAACGTACTGACCTGATTAACAATAGCGTTGAGAGAAACCGGTACGGAGCGTACGGCATAGGTACCGGACTCGATTTTCGCCATATCCAGAATATCGCCCACGAGCATGAGCAGGAATTTCGATGATTCATAGGCAACAGCAATATTATTACGCCGTTGCGCCGGGGAGGAGTGGCCGAGATGCTCAAGTTCAAGCAGGCCGATAATGGCATTTAGCGGCGTGCGTATTTCATGGCTCATTTGCGACAGAAACACGCTCTTGGATTCACTCGCCTTTTCAACCTGTTGCTTTGCTACGGTGAGTTCATTTTGCAGTGCTTGCTGTATGGCCAGGTTCTTTTTGAGCCAGCGGTTGCGCCAGAAGTAAAAAGCCAGCATCACCGCGATGACAAACATCACGGCGCAGGCAATTAATATAGCGGTTCGGTAGCGCCCCCAGACTTCAAAGCGCTCAAGGGCATAGCGCATTTGCCAGCCCGTGAGTTCTGCGCCCATTTCACTGGATGTCTGTTCACTGAGCGTTTTGTTAATGATAGAAATCAGATCTTTATTTTCTGCGCTGGTCGCCATGGCAAGCCGAAGGGGGGCGATTGGCAGGGTTAAGGCGATCCGGAAACGATCGTTCAAATAGCTTTTCAGTACAAAACTGGCCGCGGTCTGCGGCACAATGACCCCATCGAGTCGGTGGGTAAAAAGTGAAAGCGCCGTTTCCAGCGAAAAATCATCTTCAACAAATTCCACCTGAGGGAAGCGTTCGCGCAGCTCAGGTAAATAATAAATGCCGGTAAATACCGCCACGCGTTTTCCCTTCATATCAGACAGAGAGCGAATGGCGGGGAATGCGCTACGGGTCACCAGCACCCAGTTAGATATTTGATAGGGCCGGGAGTAGATAATGTCAGGTTCGTGAGTTGCCGATGCATCTGCGGCCGCTATTAACGAGTCAGGCGCGCGTTTCAGCGCATCACGCATCTCCGGCACATTTGAAAACGGAACCCAACTGAACGTTAATCCCGTCTCTTTGGCGATGTTCTGGAGTAATGATACGGCATACCCACTCTGCTGACCGCCATCATTAATGTAAGTTACCGGAACATGCGTGTTTACCACATACACCGCAATCTTAGGATGATGCGCAATCCAGTTTCTTTCCTCAGAAGTAAGAGCGTTTTTAAGGGTCTTTTTTCCCTCTTCCGACAGGCGCGTCAAACCCCACGTCTGGGCTACTTCATTGTAAATGTGGCGGCGACGATCTCTGAGTGCCGTGTTGATGGCATCCTTAAGGGGCATCATGTCCGGACGGATGATAAATCTGGGTCCCTGTTCTGGCAAAAACGTACTGGGGGACAGCGTTAACTGGCTATTGAAATTCTGACGATTAATCTCGGCAGCCGTCACAAAGTTGGTCCAGAATACGGCATTGTCATCATTGGCCACAGACGCCATTGCGCGGTAATCATCTGTAGCGGCAGTCAATGAAGCCTTCGGAAACGCGTTTCTTAGCTGTTCGCGTAACGCATCTCCACCAATATAAAACAGCACTTTTCCACGTAATCCGTCCGCTTCCCGAACCGGTTTTTGGCTCACCAGAACAGCACGATCGGCCAGATAACGGTCGGTCAGAAGCAGGTCGGGATGACGTTCTGTATCGGTAAGGGAACGATCGTCGACGATCATGTCCACCTGTGACGCGGTTAAGGCTTCCAATGCTGCAGAACTGTCAGGGTAACGTAATACCTGGAAATCCACTCCAAGCGTGCGGGACAAACGTTCGAGGTAGTCCGCCGTAATCCCCTCAAAATCCCGATCGGCAATGCTCACCTGATAGGGTGGATGTGCGGATGCGCTCACCCCAACGCGGATTGCTGGATGCTGTTGAAGCCAGCCTTTATCGTCAGGATTAAGTTTGGGAAGGGGCTCAGAAAAATGCGTATGGGCCAGAAGATTTAGCGAAACGGGTTTGGCCGAAATAGCAAAAGCAGGTCCCAGCAGACAAATCAACGCAATAAGACAACCTGACTTATTCCATAACGTTGACATACGCCTCCATTAGCGTGTGCGTCGAAGTTTAGTCGTGAATTCAGTCGAAACACGCCGGAAGTCTGACCCTGAATGTGATGGTCATTAGGTCTCTAAACCTTACTGCTCGCTCAGGCGTGATGAACCGGCTGAACCTGTAGTCCCCTGCCTACAGGATAAGGTGGCGCGGTCTCATATTTCTCCCTGTTCTTTTCCGTTACCGTAAATATACGACAGAAATCTTTCCCAGGCGCAGTGTAAAAAACATGATGAATGACAACCCTATCTTCGATAATCCCCTTATGCCTGACACAAAAAGAGCCCCTCTCCGGCGCGTTCTTATCGGAACGGCATGCCATTTTACGTCGCAGGGGCTTTATACGGTTTTATCGGCAGACGCACAGGCATGCGGTAGGCTGCTCGTAACAAAAATCTCGTCAACTACGCTCCCGCACACCCACTGCAACGCAGATATGGTGATTCTCGACGAGGTCGCCTTAAGGGAGGACAAACTGAATATTTTGTCGGCATGTATTACGACGGACACGACGATAGTGGTCATGACAGACCGTATTTTTCGCGATACTTACAGCCTTGAGCACAATAAGAAAATCATTTTTATTGAGAAATCGGCTCCCGTAAACAGGTTAAAGCGCAGTCTGTTTCATCTTCTGCTGTCTGCTATCCCCGTCCGTAGATCTTCTCGTCCGGAGGGACATCAGCGCGCCAGAATGGTTGAACGCGAAGTGTTATACGCCTTAATGAAGGGGGAAAAACCCGGCGATGTTGCCCGGAGGATGGGAATCAGCTACAACGCGGTAAGTCGATACAAAATGCTGGCCCTAAAACGTGCCGGGTTGAAAAGCCTGAATGCACTGTTAGTAAGAAAAAACAGACATCTTTATCAAAACCTATAGTTCTCCATTGCAGCGTGAGCATTTTAGTTTGCCAGAACAAACTCCCGTTGGTACCAGAAAATCCGGGCCAGAAACCGCACTATCAGTGACCTGCCCCCACGATTAGATACAACACTCAGTTAGTAACGTCGGAATCTTCATTCTCAGAATGACCCTTTCTCCAGCCCGCTGCAAATTCAGACGGTGTCTGATAATTCAGCGTGGAGTGCGGGCGGCATTCGTTATAATCCTGCCGCCAGTCATTAATAATTTTCCTGGCATGAACGATATCGCTGAACCAGTGCTCATTCAAACATTCATCGCGAAATCGTCCGTTAAAGCTCTCAATAAATCCGTTCTGCGTTGGCTTGCCCGGCTGGATTAAGCGCAACTCAACACCATGCTCAAAGGCCCATTGATCCAGTGCACGGCAAGTGAACTCCGGCCCCTGGTCAGTTCTTATCGTCGCCGGATAGCCTCGAAACAGTGCAATGCTGTCCAGAATACGCGTGACCTGAACGCCTGAAATCCCAAAGGCAACAGTGACCGTCAGGCATTCCTTTGTGAAATCATCGACGCAGGTAAGACACTTGATCCTGCGACCGGTGGAAAGTGCGTCCATGACGAAATCCATCGACCAGGTCAGATTGGGCGCCGCCGGACGGAGCAGCGGCAGACGTTCTGTTGCCAGCCCTTTACGACGTCTTCTGCGTTTTACGCCCAGGCCACTGAGGTGATAAAGCCGGTACACGCGCTTATGATTAACATGAAGCCCTTCACGGCGCAGCAACTGCCAAATACGACGGTAGCCAAAACGCCTGCGCTCCAGTGCCAGCTCAGTGATGCGCCCTGATAAATGCGCATCAGCAGCCGGACGGTGAGCCTCATAGCGGCAGGTCGACAGGGATAAACCTGTAAGCCTGCAGGCACGACGTTGCGACAGACCGGTCGCATCACACATCAACATCACGGCTTCCCGCTTCTGGTCTGTCGTCAGTACTTTCGCCCAAGAGCCACCTGAAGCGCCTCTTTATCCAGCATGGCTTCGGCAAGCAGCTTCTTGAGTCTGGCGTTCTCTTCCTCAAGCGACTTCAGGCGCTTAACTTCAGGCACCTCCATACCGCCATACTTCTTACGCCAGGTGTAAAACGTGGCATCGGAAATGGCATGCTTGCGGCAGAGTTCACGGGCGGGTACCCCAGCTTCGGCTTCGCGGAGAATACTGATGATCTGTTCGTCGGAAAAACGCTTCTTCATGGGGATGTCCTCATGTGGCTTATGAAGACATTACTAACATCGGGGTGTACTAATCAACGGGGAGCAGGTCAAATGCCTTATCTGTCACATCGATGCCATCGCCATGTTCCAATATGCTTCTTGAAGCACTCCTAGCAACTTCGGATTTGTTCAAATTTTTACCGCGAACATATTTACCACCTGATTTTTCAAGCGCAATAGCCATTCCAGCGATCAGTTTTAACGCTGTATCTTTACCAGCAAACTCGCCCCACCCGCTTCGTAAAGGCTGGTACTTTTCGCTAGAGCTATCTGGATCACATCCAAACCAACTATCTGTAGCTGATATTTCTTTAACAGCCCAAGGCCAAATATCATTGGAATAAAAATCAGCTCCAGTGATATCTCCGCCAGGTGAGCTAGACCATGTTCTCTTGGGATGTAGTTCTTCTGCGTTTACAGCACTCAAAATTATCCTCAAGTAACTGGAAGCAATGTTGTAGATCTCAGGAGGGAATTTAGCTTTCAACTCATCTAAGCGTGAACAACTGTACACGCCAGCCATAGCCATTGCAGCCTGCTCAGCAGTGACCACACGTTGTCGGCGAAGATGATGGGGCATGTTGAGGATGTTTTCTCGCATAAAAGCTTCCTGCTAACGATAGTCTACAGAAGTCTACTACTGTCAATTAGCACTGTCTATACATACAGTTAAGCGCTTTTCCCAAACGTTCCATGCACGACATTTTCGCCGTTTTCCAACGCTTCCATATAGTCGGCATACCACTGGAGCATTTCTCGGCGACCATCCAGGTACTGCGCATGGTTGTACGTACCTCGAATAGAGTTTTTGTCGACGTGTGCCAGCTGCGTTTCTATCCACGCGGTGTTGTAGCCCTGTTCGTGCAGGATGGTACTCATGGTGTGCCGGAAACCGTGCCCGGTGACTTTTCCGTTATAGCCAATCCGCTTAAAGACTTGGTTTATGCTGGCTTCACTCATTGTTTTTCGCGGATCGTTACGGCCTGGGAACACAAGCGGGTAATTGCCTGTTAGCTCTTGGATCTGACCAATAAGCGTAAGAGCTTGCCTGGACAACGGCACCACATGAGGGCGACGCATTTTCATGCGTGAGGCGGGTATTTCCCAGACCGCCTTACTGATATTGATTTCATCCCAAAATGCCCCACGGAGTTCGCCGGGACGCAATCCGGTGATAATCAGCAGACGAGCAGCCAAAACTACTAACTTGCTTCCTGAATATCCAGACAACGCATTGAAGAAATCAGGCAATTCTTTAGGTATGAGGAAAGGAAAATGATTGGACTCGTGCCCTTGCATCGCGCTGGTGAGATCCGGAGCGGGGTTATACTCAGCACGGCCGGTGACTATTGCGTAACGGAAAACTTCCCCGCAGCGCTGCCTAACTTTTTTGGCCTTTTCTGTAGCGCCGCGCCCCTCAATGCGCCGCAGCACATTCAACAGTTCAAGCGGTTTGATATCGGCTATTGGTTTTTTGCCAATGTAAGGGAACACATCTTTGTTGAAAGCCTCCAGGATGTCTGAAGCATACCCAGCAGACCATTTTTTTAGTTTGCTGCTGTGCCACTCAAGGGCAAGATCTTTGAAGGTATTGTTTAACTGAGTTTCACGGGCAATCTTCTCTTCCCGTTTCGCTTCCATAGGATCGATACCCCCAGCGATACCCCTTTTGGCTTCTTCACGTTTTGACCGAGCATCGGCCAATGTGACTTCAGGATACACGCCAAGCGCTAAAAGCTTCTCTTTACCGGCTACACGATACTTGAGCCGCCAGTATTTGCCGCCATTAGGTTTAATCAGGAGATACAAACCACCACCATCAGCCAGCTTGTAAGGCTTATCTTTAGGTTTGGCGGCATCCACCTGCCGGGCGTTTAGTTTCACTTGGGGGTACCTCCTCTAGACCGAACAGCATATACCCCCATAAGTACCCCCAAACAACCGTAGATTTCAGGGAACTTTAGTAGACGTAGAAATACTAAAAGGGGCTGTAAAGCGCAGAGTATAAGGGGTTTCAGTGAACTTTAGTAGACTTGGGGAGATGTTAGAATGGTGCCGATAATAGGAGTCGAACCTACGACCTTCGCATTACGAATGCGAAGTTTTTATATTTTAACTGCTTGAACAACCATCAGAAATCACAAATTTATCATTTTAAATCATAATATTAAAACAAAAAACCTGTTGATGTAAATTGATGAGTGTTGATGTTTATCCTTTCAATTTACTTACACCAGCCGTTACATTACTGTAAACCGTAATCCCCAACAGGAACCCTAAAAATGGCGCTTTCAAGACAAAAACTAACCTTCGAACGAATTCGAAGATTTACTTTACCTGAAGGGAAAAACCAAGTTTTCCTTTGGGATACGGACGTAACAAGCTTGGCATGTCGAGCAACTCGTGGAGCAAAAGCCTTTGTATTCCAAAGCCTGTATGCGGGAAAAACCCTTCGCATGACCATTGGCAACATTAACGATTGGAGGATTGATGATGCGAGGGCCGAAGCCAGGCGACTGCAAACATTAATCGATACTGGGATAGATCCGCGTATAGCTAAGGCGGAAAAAATTGCTGAAGCGGAATCACAGCAGGCTGAATCTCGTAAAACGAAGGCAACCTTTTCAAGCGCTTGGGAAGATTATCTTGATGAATTGAGAACCGGAATCAGCGCAAAAACTAAACGCCCCTACTCTGCACGCTACATTGCCGATCACGTTAACTTGTCCAGTCGTGGAGGCGAAAGTAAAAAAAGAGGCCGGGGCCCAACCTCACCTGGGCCACTGGCTAGCCTGCTCGACCGACCATTATCAGAACTAACACCAGAGAACATTGCCGAATGGCTAAGTACAGAGAGACAAAATCGGCCTACCGTCACTGCTCATGCCTACCGTCTGTTGCGTGCATTCATCAAATGGGCTAATTACCAGAAAAAATATCAGGGAATAATCGATGGCGATCTTGCACAAGATCATAACGTGAGAAAAATGGTTCCAATATCAGCGAGCAAAGCGGGAGATTGCTTACAAAAAGAACAGCTCAAAAGCTGGTTCAGTGCCGTGCGTAGCCTCAATAATCCCATTGCATCAGCCTATCTCCAAGTGCTTTTGCTCACCGGTGCACGGCGTGAAGAAATTTCCTCACTTCGCTGGTCTGACATAGATTTCAAATGGTCAAGCATGAGAATTAAAGACAAGATCGAAGGCGAGCGAATTATCCCCCTCACTCCCTATGTTTCTGACTTGTTACGCTCACTGATGGAGATCCCCAATCGTGGTACAAACGAGGAGAATTGGGTTTTCAGAAGTAACAGCAAAAGTGGCAAAATTATTGAACCGCGTTCAGCACATAATAGAGCATTAACTCGCGCGGAGTTACCACATATCAGCTTGCACGGATTGCGCCGTAGTTTTGGGACCCTCGCTGAATGGGTCGAAGTACCAACAGGTATTGTTGCGCAGATTATGGGCCATAAGCCTAGCGCTCTTGCTGAAAAGCACTATCGCCGCCGTCCATTAGATTTGCTAAGAAAATGGCATGAAAAAGTTGAATTATGGATCTTAGAAGAAGCAAAAATAAAAAACAACGTTGATAAGCGTTGATTTTATCAAATATCAACAACTTACATAAAATCACATGTGTTGACAGAAATTTTTTTTCAGTTATCTTTTATTACTGCTAACTACATTCACTCACTAAGCAGGAGATTAACTACAGTGACTAACCCAATAACTGTATCAAGAGAAGACCGAAGTGCGGAAATCAGAGCGAGATGGGGTTTACATCCGACTAAAAACAAAAGTTCTAATTTTTGGGAAACAACAATTCAGCGTTTTAATAATAGTAGTACTGACCGAATACTACCTCTTTGGCACCGTGTTTCAAAACTTTTAGTTGCTATTAGGAATGTAGTCAATACTATAACATGCCCTTTTCCACCAAAGGGGAATACTTCCCGCTCACGCCGAAGTTCAACAACGTCATCAAAAAACTCATCATCATCTTCATCGGATGGTAGTAGTAGCGACCCCGATCCCGATAGAGACCCCATATTCACCCCTTTTCATTTCATTCTTTCATCTCTGTTAAAAACAATTATCGTCTTATTTGCCCACATATCAAATGTTGGGGTGATGAAATGAGCGATATCAAACATCAAAAACCCTCTCAGTCACAACTAATTTCTACCCGCGAGTTAGCTAATATTATTGGCTATGAAGTACAAACTATTCGAGCTTGGCTTTGCAAAGACAAACTGCCTAATGGTTTACCGCGACCGAAGAAAATTAAAAACCGACACTATTGGTCACGTAAAGACATTGATAGATACCTATTAACCTTCTCAGTATATAGTAACTAATAGAGGCCTCCCCCGGCTATTCTAAAGAATAGCCGGGTTAGTTAATACAAACCTTCCATTAACAATGGGGGGAGATTAATACTATTTATCACATCTCACATTAACAAAATTCAAGGTCACATATGAAAAAACGCATCACTTTCAGCGTAAACAATAGTTCTACTATTGATGCAATTGACGACTATAGCAATGCAAAAGGATACTCCAGGTCAGAGGTGATATCATTTTTATTAAACGCCACAGTCCCAGCATTGAATAAAATAACATCGCAATATCATATAGCTCAAACTTTGGAGTCAACATTAGGCTGTATTTTTGAAGAGAAGGCCCCGTCAATAGCACGGGGGGAGCCAAAATTAACTTACGAAGAGTTTTTTCATTCCGTCTGGAACACTCACATTCGACACCGGAACGAGGTTATCGACCAGAATTTTTATGCACACAAAATATCTCATGATAAGATGGGGAAGAGTGAAAAAAAATTAATTCATGAAAAGCTCACATACATTATAAAAAGCTTCAATGTAAAAAAAGCAATTTTTATTTACACAGATCGGCGCGTGAACCACAAACATCTAATTGCAGGAGGGTTGTCAAATATCATACTGATAAAGGAAACAGTTTACGATGGTTGTTTTTTTGATTTGAGCAGCATTGTGATTATGCCAATCTTTGAACTTATTACATTTGGAATTGAAGAGGTATTGAAAAGAAATAAAATCCACCATAAACAATCATGCTATTGCTGGATACCAATTTATTACACAAATGATCTAGCGGTAATGGTCCCGGTGATTGCCGAAGGCGATACACCTCAAAAGGCGATGAAAGGAGGAGATGCCATCATTATTAACCCCTTTAACGGTGAAGTAAACCATACTTTCTGATACCAATGTTAAGCATAACCACTTAGTTGCATACATCTCGACAGTATGGAGTTAGTACCTAATAGCTTGATGAGGGTAAAAGATGCCTACTAACAAAGCAAAATCAAAGAAAATTCTAGGAAGGCCTGAAGGAAGTAAATATTACCATTTAATTCAGAGTGAGAAGGCTAAGCATTACTCTCAATCCAAGGTGGCAAAGATCTTAGGAATAAGTATTTCCACGGTAAAAAGACACTGGGATAATGGCATCTTTGGGTGATTATAATTGCAGAGTTGCTTTTTAAGTATTTTACTGCATGGGTAATGGGTTGATAACAAGTTTTATTGTTGGAAAGGTATTATACAACAGTCATTACTATTAATAGTTAATTAATATAACTAACCACAGACATTCAGCTATGTCTGATCATTTTACTGTATACGGCTATCATAAGCCGTAGGGCTAACAACAGGATCGAAGCATGGAATTATATCATGGTTCCCATGGTGAGCATGTGCTCGCCTATAAAAAACATATTGAACGAGTCGTCAATGATGCTATCAGTGAATTCCCCAGAACAATGGCGTTACGTGTTGATGTTCATTATCCACCCATTTTAGACAGAGGTGACACTGTTTGCTGTTTTCCTAATCTAGAGCCTGGTGCTATATCCCGTTTCCGTAATGCGTTAAATGCAATGCTGGAGGCCAATGAGAAAGCCAGAGCAGCTAACGGTAAACGAATTTATCCAAATCGTGTTCGTCATGTTTGGGTAAGGGAGTTTTCCGAAGAGGGGAAATGTCATTTTCATATTGGTCTTTTTTTTAACAAAGATGCTTATTACCATTTAGGTGATTATGAGGCCGAAAGCAATTTAAGGATGATGATTGTAAGAGCATGGTATAGCGCACTGGGATTGGAACTGGATGATTATCCGGGATTGGTTCACTACCCTGAAAATTGTCGTTATATATTAGACGTCAATGATTTTAACTTTGAAGGAGAATACAATAAATTACTGAATCGTCTTGACTACCTGGCTAAACTTGATACAAAAGTATACGGAGATGGCGACCGTAGCTTCGGCTGCAGTCGCTGGTAATTTATTTTTTTACAGAAATGGCCTTTCTTATGGATGGAAAGGCCAAACCCATCAGTTAAAGATGGTTGTTTTACTATAATCCAACGACCTCATCCCCGATATTAGTCAAAATCATTAATTCTTTAATCTCTCGTTGTGCCAACTGTAATTCAAACTGCTCTTGAATTAACATCCACTTCGACCAACTTCCACCGACTACATGCGATAACCGGAGTGCCATAGCTTTCGTCAGTGAAACTGAACCGTTCAACAATTCAACTATCTCTTGCTCGCGACATCCCATGTAAACCGAAAATTTATTCAGTCCTATATTTGATACCGCTAGTATTTCGGCCAGTTTAATGCCGGGATGATCAGGAAGTAAGGTCATGCCGTATTCATCCTGATAAATTCCATAAATAGAACAGCCAGTTTCTCTCAGTTCTCGTAAATTCTTCCCTGCAAACTTCAGCTCGTGTGAAAGCCCGAGAAACTCACCAGTAAATTCATATTCTGCTTCAGGCCTATGGTGGCATTTGATCAATGCAAATGCCGCCCCTACTTTTTCAACTGTTACAGTAACCGACATTGAACCACCTCCGTCAAGATAATCGATGAACGTTTTAGACTGTCCAGCTGTTCGACACCACTTCTGCCTGCTTCAAAATCAGTTCCACGGCGCCCGGCGTTTTGTCCGGCGGATACTTATACTTACGCAGCGTCTGGCGCACCAGAATACGCAATCGGGCACGCACGCTTTCACGCACCTGCCAGTCCACGGTGGTGGACTGCCGCAATTTCAATGTCACTTCGATGGCCAGCTTTCTCAGCGTATCATCGCCCAGTTCACGCACTGCACTTTCATTTTCAGCCAGCGCATCATAGAAGGCGATTTCATCCGGGGTCAGCCCTAACGCATCATCACGCGCCATCGCCTCCTGGAACGCTTTCGCCATCTGGATCAGCTCTTCAATCACCTGCGCGGTCTCAATGGCGCGGTTATTGTATTTGAGCAGCACCGCTTTCAGTCGGTCGGAGTATTTCTTCTGCTGCACCACGTTATTGCCCGAACGGGCATGAATGCCGTCATTGAGCAGTTTTTCCAGCAGTTCCACTGCCAGATTACGCTGCGGCATTTCCCGCACTTCTTCCAAAAACTCATCGGACAGCAAACCTATGTTCGGTTTATCCAGCCCGGCGAGTGCGAAGACATCCTCAACCCCGGTCGCGACAACCGCGTTATCGAGGATCTTGCTCAGAAGAGAGTTTTTTTCTGACTGGCTAAACTTTGCCTTCGGATCGAGCTTGATAAGCCCCACCCTGACCGCCGAAAGAAACGCGAACTCCTCCTGTAAGGGTTTCGCCTCATCCAGCGTATTACACAGTGACCAGGCTTTACTCATCGCCAGCGAAACATCGAGGTAGCGTTTTTTACCGTCATCCAGTCCCAGAATGTAGTTCACGGCATCACGCAAGAAGGCCAGCGGATCGCGGGAGAAGCCCGTGTAATCAAATCCCGGCTTACCCGCCGAACGGGCAAACATCCCATGAATGACATCCATTTTTTCCAGCAGAATCGCAAAGGCTTCCCTGGCATCGACCGTTGTCTGTCCTTTGCCTTTTGAATCGGTATAGGTTTTCAGCGCCTGCTTCAGCTCGTTGGCAATGCCGATATAATCCACCACCAGCCCGCCGGGTTTATCCCGGAACACACGGTTAACGCGGGCAATCGCCTGCATCAAATTATGGCCGCGCATCGGTTTGTCGATATACATGGTGTGACAGCATGGGGCATCAAACCCGGTCAGCCACATATCCCGCACAATCACCAGTTTCAGCGGATCGTTCAGATCTTTAAAGCGGGCTTCCAGGCGTTTTTTGGTCTGTTTGTTGTAAATATGCGATTGCAGGTGATCTTTATCTGACGCCGATCCGGTCATGATGACTTTGATCGCCCCTTGTTCAACGTCTTCACTGTGCCATTCAGGGCGTATCGCCACGATGGCATCGTACAGTTTCACGCAGATCTCGCGGCTCATGGCGACAACCATCGCCTTGCCGTTCATGGCAGTGTTACGTGTTTCAAAATGCTGAACCAGATCGGCGGCGACCTGCTGAATACGTGGCTCTGAACCGACCAGCTTTTCCAGACGGCTCCAGTCACCTTTGGTTTTTTCTTGCTGGCCCGTTTCTTCGTCTTCTACCAGTTCATCGACCTGATCAGAGAGCGTTTCCAGCTCGTCATGGTTCAGATCGAGTTTTGCCAGCCGGGATTCGTAGTAAATCGGCACCGTCGCGCCATCATCAACCGCATCCTGAATATCGTAGATAGAGACATAATCACCGAACACGGCACGGGTATCTTTATCTTCCGAGGCAATCGGCGTACCAGTGAAGCCCATAAACGACGCATTCGGTAGCGCATCGCGCATATGCTTGGCGTAGCCGTATTTATAGGCCCCGGTTTGCCGGTCCAGCGTGGCGCTCAGGCCATATTGGCTGCGGTGCGCTTCATCGGAAATCACCACGATGTTGCTGCGGACGTTAAGTGCCGGATGGCTCTGTTCACTGTCCAGCGGCGCAAACTTCTGCACGGTGGTAAAGATAATGCCGCCGGATTCACGGGCGTTGAGCAGCTCGCGCAGTTCGTCGCGGTCGTTGGCCTGTAACGGCGTTTGCTTGAGTAAATCATGCGCCTGGCAAAACGTGGCGTAGAGCTGCCCGTCAAGATCGTTACGGTCGGTCACCACGACGATGGTCGGATTATTCATCTCTGTTTGTTGCAGCAGCTTTCCGGCGTAACAGCACATGGAGATACTTTTGCCGGAGCCCTGGGTATGCCACACCACGCCCGCTTTTTTACTGCCGGGGGTAATGTTGCTGCGCAGCGGAAGATGTTTACCGGTAGAGGCCACAATCGTTGCCGCAACCGCTTCACGCACCGCGTGGAACTGATGGTAAGCGGCAATCTTTTTGATAAGCCGTTTGCCATCGTTTTCAAACAGCACAAAGAAACGAATGTAATCGAGCAGCAGTTCGCTATTAAAGAAGCCCTGCACTACCGTTTTAAGCTGCCAGTGAAACTGCGGTTTATCATCTTCGTTCGCCACCGTTTTCCACGGCAGAAAACGCTCTTCATCAGCGGTCAGAGAGCCGATACGCGCATTTTGCCCGTCGCTCACTACCAGCGCTTCGTTACAGATAAACAGGTCGCTGAGTTCGTTTTTATAGGTCTGCAGCTGGTTAAACGCAGCCCAGATATCGGCATTGGCATCAATCGGGCTTTTCAGCTCAATCACCGCCACCGGCAGGCCGTTGATATAGCAGATAATATCCGGACGACGAACCTGTTTTATCCCCTGAATAGCCACCTGATTTACGACCATAAAGCGGTTATTGCCGGGATGGTTGAAATCCATCAGCAGGGCTTTATCGTGAACCGTTTTGTCTTCACGCTTGTACTCAACGGGTACGCCGTCGAGCAACAGGTGATGGAATGCTTTGTTGCTGACGACCAGATCCGGGCTTTCGGGGCGGGTAATACGGAGTATCACCTCTTCCAGCACGGAAACAGGGAGATGGGGGTTGATGGTTTGCAGCTGCTCCAGCATCACCGGGCGCAGAAACACATCATGAAATGAAGCACGCAGCGGGTTGTCGCCATCCGGCGCGATATCTGGCCCGTGCAGCACTTCCCAGTCCTGTTCAGCAAACCATTTCAGGCATTGCTGCTCTAAATCGTCTTCGCTCAGCATTACTCTTCCTCTCCCTCGGTGATCATACCGGTCTGTTTCAGCTCAATCGCCAGTTCCAGCAGGCTCGGGCGGATCGCTTTTTCCAGACGGTTCATGCTATCCATCATCCAGTCGATAATGACAGGCCAGATCTCTTTATTGCCGCCGTCAAACGTCTTTGAACAGACGATCTGGCAGCTTTTTCGCTCTGGCAGCAACCGCCAGTCGAGCGGCTCGCCAAACAGCGATTCAATGTGCGTTTTACGTTCCTGAAGGCGTTCAAATAACCAGGTGTTTTCCAGCGCATCTCCGCGCGAAATATTGAGCTGCACGCGAGCGTCTTTCTGGGAAAAGATAAGCTCAAACGGCACGCCGCTAACGCCCGACCCGGCAGCCAGCCAGTGATCGGTTGAGGGAGCGCGGTTGTTAAACAGTGAACAGGGGCTGGTGCGGAATTTTTCCAGCGCCATCGTCCAGAACTCGCGGCGCAGATAGTGACGCTGCTGCAGTTCGCTACTGCTGGAGGTGGACTGCTCTTCCGCCTCTTTTTGCGCCATGCCAATCATGTACGACTCCGCTTCCGGGGTTGGGATAACCTGGCGGATATCGACAAACACGTCTTCACCAAAACGGTAGGGGGTCACTTTGAAGCACTGGGCGCGGATACCAAACTGCATCAACCACAGCGCGGTATTGGTGACCTCTTTGCGGAAATTGGCCGCAACCATGATGACGCGCTGGGTGCCTTTGCGGTTGAGCACCCCTTCTTTCAGGCTTTCCCAGCCCATAAATTCGGCGATGACCTCTGCCGCCTGGCGGTTCTCGTTGGGCTCATACTGATCCAGATAAAGCTGGAAGATCTCCACCACGCTCTCCTGACGCAGGTTGGCGCAGTAGCCGGCATATTTCAGCGCCTGCCAGACGACGTCGCGCCCGGAATCATCAAGCTTATTTTCGATGATGACCAGGTTGCCTTTTTTATCGAGCGCCAGCAGATCGAGACGTTCTTTGGTGTCGTCAAAACCGGCGAACTCTTTCTGGATAATCAGCAACTCATCGTCGTTGTCGCGGGTTAACGCCTGGGGATTCTTTGCCAGCCACTCCTGCAGGTGATCGCGCTCGCGAAAGCCGAGGCTGCTGAACGACACCTCTTGCAGAGAATGCAGACTATTGGTCGGCGTATCGACTTTATACATTTTCCGCCTCACTTACCGCCTGCTCGGCTTCCGGTAGGGTGATTTCACCCGAGAGGAGTTTGGGGAGAAGGGTGTCGCGGAGTAATGCCAAAGATTGAGAGTGTTTTAAATTTACATGTGCACGCTGATGCAAAAGCAAGGCTGATGATTCAAACAAATTTACTAATGCCATAGGGGGGAGTGGATAGCTCAAACTATGTATATGATTACGGTTCAAAGAAGGAACAGCTGAACCTGCATTAAACGCTTTCATATCTAATAGTCGCAGCAACTCATAAGCGTAACAGGGTGTTGCACGTTTGAATTCCTTTACCCAAAGGGTTGTATTCAATGGCCAATAATCTTCAAGCGTTAAATAAACTTTACCAAGCACACCAGAACGACCAGTTATAACGCCCGGAGCTTTAGCCATTGCCACATTATGAGTACCGTTGGGGCCACTGGCGGCAATCAGAGGAAACTCACCATCTTTTCGTGCCGATGAAGGGAGATCAAAACCTCTCTGTAATACCAACAAATCTTGAAGCTTCCCTAACTCCCATGTCACAGGGATATTTCCCAACTCACTATCCTGCATCGCGGACGGAAACAGTTCTGCCGTGGCTTTTAACTCGGCATATTGTTCAGGGTGTTCACGCTCAAAAACCACCAGCGCATCATCATCTTTTCCGGAAATCGCTGTCATAGCGGCAAGCATCGCGTCTTCCTGCGAACCGCCCGCTTCCAGCACTGCCATTTTGGCCTTTACGGGTTCAAAATTAACAAACCAGCTTTTGAACAGGGCTTGTGCCATTTGTTCGAGGGTTTGGTTTATCTGATTATTCGTGAATACTTTCTCTTCCTGCAATTCGATGAGCTTACTAATATTACAAGCATTCTCAACAGGTAAAACACTTACTGGAATATTATTAATAAGGTCTTTGCTAACATTAGGAAAAGTTGATCCTGTCGCAGCTGCCAGCAATTTAGGAAGATAAGTCTCTAATACAGCTTTAACGTAAGGTGTCGGATATCCGTTTCGACCTCTTATTGCAGCAAGACCTCGACCTATACAATATTTTTGATCAGAATAGTTCATCCTGCCGGTTGTTGAACCACGAACACAAAATAAAATATCTCCTGGTAGCGATATTTTTTTTGCATATGCAGTATGCTGCACAGGTGCAGGGTAACGGTCAGTAAACTCTGTAGGTCCATTCAATAAGGGGAGTCCTATCCCCTCATTATTAACCTCTTCGCCTTTAGGGGATTGCCCCATAATAATCTCTGCAATATGAGAGAATGGGATCTCAAAACTCATAACCCAGCCCCCCCAGATTCGCCTTAATCTGTGCTTCTAGGTTCGCGCTCTCTTCCAACTGATCTTTCAGTTGCGTCGTCAATCGTGCCATTTTCTCGGCAAAGGGTTCATCATCTTCGTCTTGCTCGGTAGCACCAACATAGCGCCCAGGGGTCAACACAAAGTCGTTTTTCTGAATATCTTCCAGCGTTGCAGAGAAGCAGAATCCGGCTTCGTCTTCGTACTCTTTATCTGCCTGCCATTTGTGGAAGGTGTCGGCAATTCTGGCGATATCTTCACGAGTAAAGTCACGCAGCACGCGGTCTTTCATAAAGCCAATCTTGCGGGCGTCGATAAACAGCACTTCGCCTTTGCGGTGCGCTTTGCCGTTGCCGCTGGATTTGTCTTTGGTCAGGAACCAGATACAGGCCGGGATTTGGGTGTTGGTAAAGAGCTGGCCCGGTAGCGCCACCATGCACTCGACCAAATCGGCTTTGATCAGGTTACGGCGGATTTCGCCTTCGTTGTTGGTGTTGGAGCTCATCGAACCGTTCGCCAGCAGCAGCGCCATCGAACCTTTTGGCGCAAGGTGATGGATCATGTGCTGCATCCACGCAAAGTTGGCGTTGCCCTGCGGCGGTGTGCCGTATTTCCAGCGCACGTCGTTTTCCAGCTTGGCGTTCCACCACTCCTTCATGTTGAACGGCGGGTTCGCTATCACGAAGTCAGCTCGCAGATCCGGGTGCTGGTCGTCCAGCAGGGTGTCGGCGTTTTTGCTGCCGAAGTTAAAGTCGATACCCCGGATCGCCATATTCATTGCCGCCAGCTTCCAGGTGGTCGGGTTCGACTCCTGGCCGTAAACAGAGATATTGCGCTTCTGCTCGGCGGCGTTGTACTGCTTCTCGCCCACGTGCTCTTCGATAAAACGGTCGCTGGAAACAAAGAACCCGCCGGAACCCATCGCCGGGTCATACACGCGCCCGTTATACGGTTGCAGCATTTCAACAATCAGGGTGACGATACTTTTTGGCGTGTAATACTGGCCGCCCTGCTTACCTTCCGCCAGCGCGAACTGGCCGAGGAAATATTCGTACACGTGACCGAGAATATCTTTGCTCTTTAAGTTGAGCTTCTTGCCGTTATATTCCGGGTTGCTGAAGTTGGCGTCAGAGAAAGTATTAATCAGCCCGGTCAACACTTCGTTGCCCAATTGATACTGGCTGATACGGTTCAGAATACCTTTCAGCTTCGGGTTGGTTTTTTCGATTTCATCGAGCGCGTTATCCACCAGCCAGGACACAGAGCGCAGCGTCACATCCTTGCCGGTGGTTTCATCCACCCACAGCACGGTGCCGGTCGGCAACATGGCTTTGTTTTTCAGCGTGTCCCAGCGCGCGGCTTTCGGCACCCAGAAGATGTTCTTTTCGGTGTAGTAATCTTCCACCTCCAGTTCATCCACAATCGCCTGTGCGTACTCTTCATCAGAGTCGTAACCGTCGCGCGACATGGCATAGATGTTGTCCGGGTTGCCGACATCGCGGAACAAGGTGATTAGCTCCTGCTGACGCGCCTCGAAGGCATCGGACACATACTTGAGGAAGATAAGCCCCAGCACCACGTGCTTGTAGTTGGCGGCATCCATGTTGGCGCGTAGCTTGTCGGCGGCTTTCCAGAATTTGTTATCCAGCTCGTTCAGGAACTGTTGTTCGGCGTTGTTCATGAAAATCCTCAGGGGCGATCGCAGCGATAGTGCAAACATGCCTATCTTAAATTTGGTTTTGGAATGCTAATCGCAAAATGATACCCGGAATGACTAGGTTCATAAACGAGATAGCGCAAAGAAGTGGAAGATGGGCTATGGCTAAGTTGACATTAAGTTCCGGGTAATGGTGCCAACTTACTGATTTAGTGTATGATGGTGTTTTTGAGGTGCTCCCGTGGCTTCCATCTCCATCAGTTGTCCCTCCTGCTCAGCTACTGAAGGCGTGGTGCGTAACGGTAAAAGTACTGCCGGACATCAGCGCTATCTCTGCTCTCACTGCCGTAAAACATGGCAACTGCAGTTCACTTACACCGCTTCTCAACCCGGTACGCACCAGAAAATCATTGATATGGCCATGAATGGCGTTGGATGCCGGGCAACCGCCCGCATTATGGGCGTTGGCCTCAACACGATTTTACGTCACTTAAAAAACTCAGGCCGCAGTCGGTAACCTCGCGCATACAGCCGGGCAGTGATGTGATTGTCTGCGCTGAAATGGACGAACAGTGGGGCTACGTCGGTGCTAAATCACGTCAGCGCTGGCTGTTTTACGCGTATGACAGGATACGGAGGACGGTTGTGGCGCACGTCTTCGGTGAACGCACTCTGGCCACACTGGAGCGTCTTCTGAGCCTGCTGTCGGCCTTTGAGGTCGTGGTATGGATGACGGATGGCTGGCCGCTGTATGAATCCCGCCTGAAGGGAAAGCTGCACGTAATCAGCAAGCGTTACACTCAGCGCATTGAGCGACATAACCTGAATCTGAGACAACATCTGGCAAGGCTGGGACGGAAGTCACTGTCGTTCTCAAAATCGGTGGAGCTGCATGACAAAGTCATCGGGCATTATCTGAACATAAAACGCCATCAGTAAGTTGGAGTCATTACCTAAATACTACTAATATTGAGAGGCCAAGCAGATTTTGCTCTTTTTTTTGCGCAATTTATAAAAATCATAATTCACTAATGCGGTAACGGTAATTAATAAAATAATAACCCGAATTTTTCATAAAGTTAGTATTTAATTCTAATGCGCCGAACTTTTGCTTTACCTTTTCGGTTTTCAGCGTTGCTTAATTGTTACTAAAAGCGAGTTGTTTTAAAAGTATTCAAATGCTAATAATGAAATTAATTATAAAATTTTGCTTACGGTTAAGCCTTTCGTCGTATTGGTTTTTTCAGGGCTGGCGGGGCGACATGGTGTACGCTCCTGGCAACGCTGAACTCAGAATATTTATCCAGTCACTCTATTTTTTAAGAGCAGTAAACCTATGACTACAATAAAGAACCGTCGTTTACGTCCGCGTGCGCATCGCTTTGCTCTTGAGTCTCGCCAGCTTTTTGATGGAGCCGCTCTGGCTGAAACCGCCATCCATGAGGCATCGGCAAGCGATCTGGTGCACCATGAAAGCGCCACCGAACCCGCGAAGGCGCTGGATATTCCCCACGCCGCCACAGCCGACGCCGCAAGCGAAAAACCGGGCAGCGCCGCCAGCGAAGTCTATGTAATAGACCAGCATATCTCCGGCTGGCAGTCGCTGGTGGACCAGGTGCCGCAGGGCAGCCAGGTGGTGATTATCGATGAAAACAGCTCGGGTCTGAGCCAGCTTGCCGACGCGCTGAAAGGCGAAACCAATATTTCCGCCATTCATATTCTGAGCCACGGCGCGTCCGACACCATTACGCTTGGCACCGATGTGCTGACGGCGGACAACCTCTCGGCGTGGTCTTCACAGCTCAGCGCTATCGGCGCAAGCCTTAGCGACAGCGGCGAGATCCTGCTTTATGGCTGCGACGTCTCCGCCCAGGATAACGCCTTTATCACCCGCTTCGCCGAAGTGACTCAGGCGGACGTGGCGGCCTCCAGCGACATGACCGGCAGCGCGGCGCTTTCCGGCGACTGGGTGCTGGAAAACCATACCGGCAGCATTGAAGCGAAAACCTTCGCCTTTGATTACGACGGTCTGCTGGCCGGGCCGGAAGTCACCGCGCCGGAAAAAGGCATCACCGTCGCCGAGCCGAGCAGCCTTAACGCCGCAGGCGCCGATACCGCCACGCTCAGCGGCTGGCAGGTCAGCACCACGGACGCCAGCGAAACCGTCACCGTCACGGTGAGCCTGAGCAACAGCGCCATCGGCAAACTCAGCGACAGCCAGACCAGCAACGCTTCGCTGACCATGACCGGCACTGCCAGCGAAGCGCAGGCCTGGCTTAACAGCATCACCTTTACCTCCGCTGACGTCGAGCTTGGCAACACCGCCGCCAGCGGCAAGCTGGACGTCACGGTGCGCGACAGCGCGGGCGTCAGCACCAGCAAATCCATCGATGTGACCGTGACCCCGTCGAACGACCCGGTAAGCGTGGCCGACGCCACCCAGAACGTGCCGGAGATCGAATCGGGCGGCAGCGTCATCACCACCGTGACCCTTAACGCCATCGATGCGGAAGTAACGGCGGGCACCCAGCAGCCCGTGCAGATTGTCTATGGTCTGACCGACCTGCCGCAGTATGGCTATCTGACGCTGAACGGCGACCGGATGGGCGTCGGCTCTATCTTTACCCAGCAGGATTTGATCGACGGCAAGGTGAAGTATGTCCACACCGCCACGGGCGCAGACCAGAACGCCGCCGACGGCTTTACGGCGGTCATCAACGACGGCGCGACGCCGAAGGCGCAGTCCGATACCGTCCACGTCACGCTGAACATTACCCCGCAGAACCAGGCGCCGACCCTTAGCGGCAGCGGCGTGGTCTTTGAAGGCCAGCCCAACAATGCGGTCAACACCGGCAACGTCGGCCAGTATATAGAGGCGGACGGCGGCGGCGATCCGGGCGACACAACGCTGACTCTCACCATTACCGCCCTGCCGACCCACGGCACGCTCTGGTTTAACGGCGTCGCCGTCACCGTCGGCCAGACCTTTGACTATGCCGATCGCAATCTGCTGACCTATGCTAACGACGGCAGTGAAAACCAGGGCACCGACAGCTTTGGCGTACGCGTCACCGACCAGGGCGGCGGTACCGGCGTGCCGGCCAGCACCGACGGCACCATTACCCTGACCGTGCGCCCGGTGGATGACGACCCGACTCTGGACAACGTAACGCTGCACGCGCAGGTGGACGATCTGGCGAACGCCGTCACCCTTACGTCTGCGATGATCGGCGCAAGCGACGTGGATTCCACCGATAACCACCTCAGCTTTATCGTTGACGACAGCAAGCTCACCCACGGTTACCTGACGCTGGACGGCTACCGCCTGCAAAACGGCGGCACCTTCACCATGCAGGATATCGTCGACGGCAAAGTGCAGTACGTGCAGTACGCCAGCGCCAGCGCGTCGGGTGACACCGACAGCTTCAACTTTGTGGTGGTGGACAACACCGCTGCGCTGCGCTGGAACGCCGACGGCACGACCTACAGCCGCATCGGCGGGGTGTACACGCCGGGCACCGAAACGCTGACCAGCTTTACCTTTACCATCGGCCTTGCGGTGGTCACGGGCGGCGGTCCCGGCACGATCCCGGATCGCGTCACCACCATCACCAACCGCGACTCCACCTGGGCGGGCGTGGACTTCACCTCCGGCAACGCCCGCGGCGAAGTAGAAGAAGGCGGCACCCTCGTGCTGAACGGCACCAGCGGCGACTTCTCCAGCGTGCCGGGCCTGAGCTACACCGCCACGGGCGTGGACGCCTCGCAGGTGGTCTATACCTTCCTCGGTTTCTCGAACGGCGCAAGAGGCGGCGAGCTGCAAAAAAATGTCGGCGGCAGCTGGGTGACGCTCGGCGAATATGCCACCTTTACGCAGGCCGACCTCGACAGCGGCAATATTCGCTTCCAGCACGACGGCGGAGAGACCTTTGTCTACGCCGCGGCGTTCTCTGTCTCGGCGGGTCTGACCACGCTCGATGCCAACGGCAACCCGGTGACCAATATCTGGACGCCGACGCTGAACATCTACGTCACGCCAGTGAACGATCTGCCGGTGGTGACCGGCTCCGGCTCCTCCTCCACCGTCATCGCCGAAGGCGAAACCGCTTACCTGACCACCGGCCAGATAGCGATAAGCGACCCGGACGACGCCAACAGCGGCAACGGGCTGGAAGAGAGCGCGACGATCAAAGACGGCAGCGCCAGCGCCAACAATTACGCCTATAACAACGACGCGACCGGCGCCAACGCCCTGACGTTCACCATCAAAACGCTGCCGGACGGCTGCACGCTGCAATACTACAACGGCTCGCAGTGGGTTGACGTTACCGTCGGCCAGACGCTCAACGCCTCGCTGCTTACCGCCAGCGCCTCGACCACCGGGCTGCGCTTCGTCAGCGACGGCTCGGAAGTGCGCTCCACCACCTTTACCGTATCGGCCACCGACCGCTGGGGCGCCACCTCCGCCAGCGACGCGACGGTGAAAATCCAGATAACTAACGTCAACGACGCGCCGCAGATCGCCAAAGACCCGACCCAGGCCGACCCGACGGTGACCGCAGGCTCGCCGAACCTGATTGGCGGCACGCCAGTCAACAACCCGCTGTACGTCACCGAAGGAAGCTATGGCCAGATAACCAGCGCCATGCTGCAAGCCTACGATTCCGACAGCAGCTCAATGCAGCTGCAGTACACCATCACCGGCGCGCCGACCCACGGCACCCTGGCCTATTCCAAAGATGGTGTGAACTTCAGCCCCATCGGCAAAGGCTCCTCCTTCACCCAGCAGGATGTGGCGAACGGGTACATTTACTACCTGAACGACGGCACCGAAGGCAGCGGCAACAGCGAACCCGCCACCCCGGACGATAAGTTCACCTTCACGATTTCTGACGGCGACAAAGAGCAGACCGGCAACGCGTTCTGGATCTACACCCGCCCGACCGACGACGCGCCGGAAGTGACCGCGCCGTCGGGCATCAAGAACATCGCCAGCGCCACGGCGACGAGCAACGCCCTGCCGGGCTTCTCGGTCAAAGATGGGGATCTGACAGACGGCGTGACCGATGGCGAGAGCGATTATTTGCAGGTGACCGTGCGTCTGCTGCATGCGGACGGCAGCGCCTTCGTGGCCAGCGAATACAGCGACGTGACCCTGGGTTACGCGACCGGCAGCGGCGCGAAGATCTCTACCGCCCACGGCGGCCAGCACGACTATCTGGTCTTGAGCGGCACCCGCGCCCAGGTGAACGCGGCGCTGGCGGGCCTGACGGTGACCTTCAGAACCGACCGCAACGCCACCTATCAGGTGCAGACTATCGCCGATGACCGCCTGCGCGACGCAAGCGGCACGCTGACGGCAGGCGCTAACGGCGGCACGCTGAACCAGCCCGCGACGCCTGGCAGAGGCGCGGCGGCCACCGCCGTCGACGCCACCGAGTACAACTGGTACAGCGCCTCCGTACCGGAAAAAAGCGGCAACCTGAGCGCGGCGTCCGTCACCATTCGCGCCTCGGAAATCAACGATCCGGGCACGCTGACCGTGACCAACCTGGACCGTACCGTTTATGAAGATCAGGCAAGCTTTATCGGCGGCAATATCGTGGTGCAGGACACCGAATCCGCCGCCTTCGGCACGCCGGTGACCGTCACCATCACCGCGCCGTCCGGCACCCTCGGCATCGGCGGCGCGGACGTGAACACCAGCGCCACCGCAAGCGCCGCCGGCAGCCAGCCGGTTACGATTTCCGGCGACAACTCCGGCACGCTGACGCTGGCCGGTCGCGCCAGCGACATTGAAGCGCTGCTGAACGACGCGGCGCTCGGCCTCACCTGGCAGAGCGGCGCCAACGTCAACCACGACCTGAACGGCGCAGCGGCGGGCGATGTCACCATCACCCTGCATCTGGACGACGGCGACTCGCATATCGGCGACACCGTGCAGGCCGACCCGGCCGACCAGACGCTGAACCTCACCATTGTGCCGGTGAACGACGCGCCGGTTGTCTCTGCAACGGGCGGTACGGTTTACCTCAACAGCGATCCGGCGGTAGTCGACGGCACCAAAGTCGGCGGCTTTGTAATTTCCGACCCGGATTACACCGACGGCGGCAATATCGCCGACGGCGAAACCGATTTTATGCAGGTGACGGTGCGCATCACCGACGCCAGCGGCGTGCCGCTGACCGCCGCGCAGTACAGTAACGCCGGCGTATCCGACATCACCATTAGCTCCAGCAACACAACGTCCGGCGTGACGATTGACAGCGTCTATAACGGCAGCGAGTCCGCACTGGTGATCCGCGGCACGCTGAGCCAGGTGAACGCGTACCTGGCGGCGCTGACCGTCTCCATGACCGGCTCCGCCCTGTCGAACGCCGATAACGCCTGGCGTGTGGAAGTGATTGCCGACGATCGCCTGCGCGACGCCTCTGGCAACCTGACAAGCGCCAACAGCGCCAACGGCGGCCAGAACGATGCCGTCACCGGCGTCGCGGCGGTGCCGACCACGGCTATCGACCCTTACGGCGCGCTGCCTTCCGGCCTGAGCCAGAACGTCAGTACCGCATGGCGCAGCGTCTTCCCAAGCGACGTCAACGATCCGGCGACCATCACGGTGACGGACAAGTCAGTCAACGAAGGCTCAACGACCGTCGACCTGCCCGCCATTACCGTGGCGGACCCGGACGCCGACAGCGCCAGCCTGACGGTGACGGTCACTCTGCCGGGCGGCTTTACCTTTAAAACGATTGGCGGGACGGGCGGCACCGTTGATGCGGGCGGCGTCAACACCACCAGCTTCACACTTACCGGCACGCTTTCGCAGATCAACAGCCGCCTCGCTAACCTGACGGTGAACCTGCCGACCAACGCGGGCGTCACCGCCGCCGACTGGAACGGCACCTTTAACGTCACCGTAGTGGTGAACGATAACGCCAACCACGGCAGCCGCCCGACCACGCTTACCGGCGACAGCAATAACCCGAACGCGAACCCGGGCGACATCAGCTACGCCGATGACACCTCCGCCGCGCTGGTCACCACCCGTACCTTTAGCGTGACCGTGAAACCGTCGAACGATGCCCCGGTCGTGCTGGGCGGCGCTACCCAGACGCTGGCCCCGGTGAGCGAAGACACCAGCGCCGCAGCGATTACCGGCGACACCATTGCCAACCTGTTTGCCGGTAACTTCTCGGACCCGAACGATCAGGTCAACAATGCGTCCATTACGGCAACCGGCGGCACCAGCGCTGACAGTTTCTGGGGCGTGGCTATCACTAACCTGTCAGTCAACAGCGCGCAGGGCGAATGGCAATACTCCACCGATGGCGGCACGACCTGGGCTGCCATTGGCAGCCGCACCGACGCCAACGCCCTGCTGCTGGATGCAACGGCCAAAGTCCGCTTTGTACCTGCCGCTGACTTCTTCGGGACGCCTGCTGCCTTGAAAGTACGTCTGGTGGAAACCAACAACAACGGCGACACCACCGCAACGACAGGGTCGCTGACCAGCGGCCAGACTGTATCAACGGCAACCAACGGCAGTAGTTCACGCTATAGCGCAGCGATGGTCACCCTCTCAACCAGCGTCACTAACGTCAACGACCGTCCGACGATTAGCGCGACGCCGCTGACCATGCAGGAAGATACGCCAGTTGGCAAAACGCTGAGCTCTATTCTTGGCAGCTACAGCGACGCCGCCGACAACCAGACGGGAATTGCTGGCGGCGACAAGGCCAGCGGCGCTATCGGCTATGTGGCGATCGTCGGCAACACCACCGACGCAAGCCTCGGCCACTGGGAGTACTCTACCAACGGCACGACCTGGACTGCGCTTGGCACAAGCTACAGCGAAACCAACGCGCTGGTGCTGCTCGCCTCGACCCAGCTGCGCTTTGTGCCGCTGGCCGACTACAACGGCGCGGTGCCGGGCGGCCTGGCGGTGCGCGTCTCCGACAGCACCAGTTCCGCCGATACCGGCGTCAGCGCCGCGGGCAGCACGCAGGATCTGCAAAGCGCCTTCAACAGCGGCCAGACCAGCCACTGGAGCACGGCGCAGAGCATCAGCATGAGCATTACAGCGGTGGCGGACGCGGTGAGCGACACCGCCGCCACCCATTCAGGCGAGGCGAAAACCATCGACGTGCTGGGCAACGACAGCTTCAGCAACAGCGATAAAGCGATCACGGCGGTCACCCGGGGCGTTTATGGTTCCGTGGTTATCGACAACGGCAAGGTGATTTATACCCCTAACACCACGAGCTACGTCGGCAGCGATACGTTCACCTATACCGTCACCAGCGGCGGCGTGACCGAAACCGCGACGGTCACGATTCAGATGAATAACGCCGCCCCGGTCACCCAGGGTGAAAACGTCAGCACGCCGGAAGATACGACGCTGACCAGCTCCGCCGCGCAAAACCTGCTGCTGAACGATTCCGACCCTGATGGCGATACGCTGAGCATTCTTAACTACTCCGTCAGCGGCGTCGGCACGGTGTTTACCGCAGGCCAGACCGCCGACCTCACCGGGTATGGCAAACTGACCATCAACGCCGACGGCAGCTATACTTTTGTCCCGGTCGCCGACTGGAACGGTACGGTGCCGACGGTGACCTACCGGGTGGTTGATGGCCGCACCAACGGCGCGACCACGGCGCAGTTGAAGATAACCGTCACGCCGGTAAAAGACGCCTTTGACGACAGCCTGACGACCCACGCGGGTACGCCGGTGACCATCGACGTTTTCGCCAACGATAAATTCAGCAACGGCGATAAAGCGATTACCGGCAAGACCAACGGCGCTTACGGTACGGTTAGCATCAGCAACGGCCAGGTGATTTACACGCCGACCAGCGGCTATGTCGGCACCGATACCTTCACCTATACCGTCACCAGCGGCGGCAAAACCGAAACCGCGACGGTCACCCTCACTCTGGTCAACGACGCGCCGCAGGTCGGCCTGGCTAAAACCGGCAGCACGGCGGAAGACACAACGCTTACCAACGGCGAAAATCTGCTGACGGGCGCCAGCGACCTGAACGGCGACGCGCTGACGGTGAAATCGTTTACGGTGGGCAATACCACCTGGGCCGCCGGCCAGACCGCCACGCTTGCGGGCTACGGCGCGCTGACCCTCAACGCCGACGGCAGCTATACCTTTGTTCCGGTCGCCGACTGGAACGGCAACGTGCCGCAGGTGACCTACACCATCACCGACGGTCGCACCAACGGCGACGTCACCTCGAGGCTCGATATCTCCGTTACGCCGGTGCAGGATGCGTTTAACGACAGCCAGACCGGCCACGGGCGCGACCCGCTGGTGATTGATGTCTTTAATAACGACAGCTTCGCCAACAGCGACAAAGCCATTACCGCCACCACCAACGGCGCGCACGGTACGGTGACCGTCAGCAACGGCAAGGTGGTTTACACCCTGAACGACGGCTATGTCGGCACCGATAGTTTCACTTATACCGTTACCAGCGGCGGCAAAACCGAAACCGCGAACGTCACCGTAACGTTAACGAACGGTGCGCCGACCGGGGTTGTCGGCAAAACCGCCAGCACAGCGGAAGACCAGACGCTGACCAGCACGGCTTTGCAGAATCTGCTGAACGGCGCCAGCGACCCGGACGGCGATACGCTGAAAGTCAGCGCATTTACGGTGGGCGCAACGACGTGGGCCGCAGGCCAGACCGCGACGCTTGCGGGCTATGGCGCGCTGACCATCAACGCCGACGGCAGCTATACCTTTGTTCCGGTCGCCGACTGGAACGGCAGCGTGCCGCAGGTCACTTATGAGGTCACCGACGGGCGCGACAACGGCGTGCAAACCGCCGCCCTCGATATTACCGTCACGCCGGTGCAGGACGCCCATGACGACAGCCGGACAGCCCATGCGGGCGCCCCGGTCACGGTCGATGTCCTGACCAACGACGGCTTCACCAACGGCGACAAAGCGATTACCGGCGTCACCGACGGCGCGCACGGTACGGTTAGCATCAGCAACGGCCAGGTGGTTTACACCCCGACCAGCGGCTACGTCGGCAACGACAGCTTCACCTATACCGTCACCAGCGGCGGTATCGAGGAGACCGCCACGGTTTATCTGACGTTGACCAACAGCGCGCCGACGCTGCCCCACTGGACAGTGATTAACCGTGAAGACTCGCCGATCGGTATCCCTGGCCTTTTATTAGATACCAGCAGCGACGCCGACGGCGACACCCTGACGGTGACCGATTTTACCGTCAACGGTACCACCTGGCAGTCAGGCGAGACGGCCAATCTGGCGGGGTACGGAAGCCTGACTATTACTTCTGACGGCAGCGTGACGTTTATTCCGGTGGCTGACTGGAACGGCAACGTACCGGTGGTGACCTACACGGCAACGGACGGCCGGGATAACGGCAGCGTCACATCGACGCTCACCATTCAGTACGATGCGATCCCTGACGCCGTTGACGACAACGCCACCACCCACGCGGGCGTGGCGAAAGTCATCGACGTGCTGGCGAACGACAGATTCAGCAACAGCGACAAAGCCATTACCGGCGTGACCCAGGGCGCGCACGGCTCGGTGGCGATTGAAAACGGCAAGGTGCGCTATACCCCGAACGCGGGCTTTAACGGCACTGACAGCTTTACCTATACCGTCACCAGCGGCGGCGTAACGGAAACCGCGACCGTTAATGTCACCATCGCCAACATTGCGCCGGTGGCGCACGATGATTTTACGTGGACTGCGGAAGACACTACCCTGACGCGCAGCGCCGCCACCGGGTTGCTGGCTAACGACAGCGATGATGACAATGATGCTCTTGCCATCACGCAGTTCAGTACCGGTACGCAGATTTACGCGGCGGGCCAGACCGCGACGCTTGCAGGCATGGGCGACCTGACCATTAACGCCGACGGCAGCTATACCTTTGTGCCAGTCGCCGACTGGAACGGCGCCGTGCAGCCGATCCTTTACCAGGTAAGCGACGGCAACGGCGGATTTAGCGTGGCGACGCTCTTACTTACCGTCAACCCGATCGCGGATGCGGTCAACGACAGCGTCAGCACCCATGCCGATGTGCCGGTGGTGATCGACGCGCTCGACAACGACAGCTTCAGCAACAGCGACCAGACGATTACCGGCGTCACCGCTGCCGCCCACGGCACGGTGACGATTGAGAACAACACGCTCGTCTACCGCCCGAACGCGGGCTATGTCGGCAGCGACACCTTCGACTACACCGTCACCAGCGGCGGCAAAACCGAAACCGCGACCGTTACCGTGGACGTCACCAACGTGGCGCCGCGTCTGACCAGCGTACCGACGATTTCCACGCCGGAAGACACCACGCTTAACAGCACTGCGGCGCAGAACCTGCTGACTAACGCCCACGATGACGATGGCGACGCCCTCGCCGTGACGGAGTTTACCGTCGGCGGCACCCGCTACCTCGCGGGCGACACCGCGACGCTGGCAGGCTATGGCGATTTGACGATCCGCGCCGACGGCAGCTTCACCTTTGTGCCAGTGGCCGACTGGAACGGCGTGCCGCCTGCCGCGACCTACACCATCAGCGACGGCAAAGACGGCGGCGTCTCCACCGCCACGCTCGCCTTTAGCGTAACGCCGGTGGCGGACGCGAAGGACGATACGGCCAGCACCCATGCGGGTGTTGCGGTCACTATCGATGCGCTGCATAACGACAGTTTCAGCAATGCCGACAAAGCGATTATCGATGTGGATCAGGGCCAGCACGGCTCGGTGACCATTGAAAACGGCCAGCTGGTTTATCGTCCTGTGGCAGGCTATGTCGGCCAGGATACCTTCACCTACACCGTGGAGAGCGGCGGCGTTCGCGAAACCGCCAACGTCACCGTCACCCTGACCAACAGCGTGCCGGTCGCAACGGGCGAGACAGTGGCTTCGCCGGAAGATTACGAGGCGCGCGGCGACCTGCTGCTCAACGACCGTGACGCGGACGGCGACCCGCTGCACATTGCGGGCTTTACCGTCGGCGGCCAGACTGCTCAGCCGGGCGACACCGTCCAGCTGGCGGGCGTCGGCGCGCTGACCGTTAACCGCGACGGCAGCTACCGCTTCACGCCAGTCGCCGACTGGAACGGCACGGCGCCAGTAGTAACCTACACGGTCAGCGACGGCAACGACGGCGGCACCGCTACCGCGACGCTCGCCATCACCGTCACCCCGGTAGCGGACGTGAAAGATGACAGCGCCACCACCCACGCAGGCGTGCCGGTGACGATTGATGCGATCGGCAACGACCGCTTCGTTAACCCGGACCAGGCCATTACCGGCGTGACCCAGGGCGCGCACGGCTCCGTCGCTATTGAAAACGGGCAGCTGGTTTATACGCCAAACGCGGGCTACGTCGGCCAGGACACCTTCACCTATACCGTCACCAGCGGCGGCGTCACCGAAACCGCCCAGGTCACGCTTGAGGTCACCAACACCCCGCCGGTCGCGGTGGCGGATAAAGCGAGCACCCTGCCGGAAACGCCGGTCAGCGGCAATCTGCTGACCAACGACCGCGACGCGGACAGCGACCCGCTGCACGTGGCGGAGATCACCGTCGGCGGCGCGACCTACGCGCCGGGGGACATCATTACGATCCCGGGCCAGGGCACGCTGGTGGTTAACCGCGACGGCAGCTATCTGTTTACCCCGGCAAGCGGCTGGTCCGGCTTTACGCCAGTGTTGAACTACACCCTGAGCGACGGCAACGACGGCGGCACCGCCACGGGCGAACTGCGCCTGCTGGTGAACCCCGTAGCCGAGGCGTGGGTGAAAGAGGCAGGTCTGGTCGATACGGCCAGCGGCGCGCAAACCACCACGGGCGCGATGGCCGTACTGTCGCTGGAGCCGGTGGAAAGCCTGACCATTGGCGGCCAGACCCTGACGCTTGCGCAGCTCCAGGCGCTGAGCGCCCAGGCGCCAGTGGATATCGCAACGCCGGACGGCGTGCTGTCGCTCACCGGTTTCCAGGTGGACGGCGAAGGCCGCGCGACGCTGCAATACCGCTTCACGCTGACCCAGGCGGTTAACCAGCCGGGCGAATCCACCACCCGCGAAGAGATTCGGTTCTCCGTCAACGGCCAGCAGACCCGCGCGCCGGGCCTGCTGCGCGTCAATATTCTCAACGACGCGCCGGTCGCGGCAGCGGACGACAACAGCATCGACCAGGATCGCGGCCAGCAGGCGGCGTCGGGCAACGTCTTTAGCAACGACGCTATCGGCGCAGACGGCGCCGCGGCGGGCGGCCCGGTGAGCGCGATTTCCTCCGTGAACCTCAACCGCGCGGGCGCGGTCGGCGGCGTAAGCCTGGGCGAGTTCGGCGCCCTGACGCTCGACGCCCGCGGCAACTACAGCTATGTGCTGAACCGCAGCAACAGCCGCGTGGCGTCGCTGGACGCCAACGCCACCCTGAGCGAGGTGTTCACTTACACCATTACCGACGCCGACGGCAATACCAGCCAGGCGCAGCTGACCATCGTTATTCACGGCGTGACGCCGCCGCAGTCGGTACGCACAGGCGATCAGCACTTCCCGAGCTACTACACCAACTACGAGCTGTCGCTCGATCAGCCGTATTCGCCGGGTCTGTTTATCCTGCCCGCCATCTACGGCGTGTACAGCGACCAGTTCTCTCGCAAGGTGGAGCTGAACCGCAAAATTACCGAGCTGGGCCGCGGCATGAATGACAACGGCACGCCGGTGCTGGAAGACGGCATTCTCTTTACCCGCTGGGTAAACACCACGCTGCAACGCAGCGTGGTGAACACCTTCGCCGCCACCGGTATCGGTTCGCAGCTGCTGGGCGATCACTTCAGCCACTTCTCGCTGAATAAATCCGTACAGCCTGCGCCCGTGCTGGAAAACGCGCCGGAACGTCCGCCGCTTAACGAGCGCATCAACGAAAGAACCACCGTGCAGCAGGAGCGCGGCGAGAAAACCCCTGATGCGAAGCAGGCTCACGCCGCCGCGCCGGGCGTGGTGATCGTGCCGCAAGCCGCCGCCCGACCAGGCGCGCCGTCACTGGCGGCGCAGGTCGACGCGCTGGCCCGTAACCGCGTCGCCGCGCCGGAACCGGTCACCGTGGGAGGCGCCACACCGCATCGTTAATCGCGCAACTCCAAAAACCTTTTACACCGGCGGCGCCGCGCCGCCGGATTGTTAACTCAACACTTTAAGCATAACAATGATGACGACTTTAACTGCCGTAACCCCGACTGCCGTACGTTCTGCGCCTCTGCTCGCCCCTGTCGCCGCACTGGTTTCCGCGCTGCTGTTAAGCGGTTGCGGCACCATTAAACCTGAACCGCTGACCCAGGATGAAATCGGCGCGCGCGTCAGCGCCGACCGCGCCGCCATGTACCGCGACCAGCAGCCGGTCTCTGGTCCGCTGACCCTGTCAGACGCCATGGCCCGCGCGCTGAAATACAACCTCGACTACCGCCTGAAGATGATGGAAATCGCCCTGTCGCGCGGCATCCTGGATATCTCCCAGCAGGATATGCTGCCGAAGTTGATGACCGATGCCGGCTACCGCTGGCGCGACAACGATTCCGGCGGCACCAGCGTCGGTATCGAAGACCGGGTCGTCAGCCTGCGTCCGTCCACCTCTGAAGAGCGCGAGCACCTGCTGGCCGACGCCACCTTCTCCTGGGACGTGCTCGATTTCGGCATGAGCTACTACCGCGCGAAGCAGCAGGCGGATAACGTCAACATCGCCGAAGAGCGTCGCCGCAAGGTATTGCAGAATATTGTCCAGGAGGTGCGCGACGCGTACTGGCGCGCGCTGGGCGCACAGCGTCTGCTGAGCGAAGCGCAGCCGCTGGCCGAAGAGATCCAGACCGCGCTTGAGAAAACCCGCGAAGCGGAGCGCGCAGGCATTCTGCCGCCGGTCGAGGGCCTGGAGTACCAGCGCGCCCTGCTCGACGCGGTGGCGCTGCTGAACCAGAAGCGCCAGGAGATGCAGATGGCGAAAAGCGAGCTGGCCGCCCTGCTGAACCTGCCGTCCACCACCGACTTCACCTTACAGGACGTCGCCAATCCGGCGCTTTCCGGCGTGCCAAGCCAGCTTGATACGCTTGAGCAGATGGCGCTGGAACGCCGCCCAGAGCTGCGTGAAGAAGATTACAAAACCCGCATCGACGTGCTGGAAACTAAACGCCAGATCGCCTCGCTGTTCCCGAACCTGAATCTGTTCGGCGGCATCAGCTACGACTCCAACAGCTACCTCTACAACAACAGCTGGGTGCAGGGCGGCGTGGGCGTTTCCATGAACCTGTTCAAGCTGCTGAGCGCGCCGGCCATCAGCCGCACCAACGACGCGCGCCTGGCCACCGACAATGCCCGCCGTATGGCGCTGAGCATGGCGGTGCTGACTCAGGTGCGCGTCTCGGTTGAGCGCTACAAGCTCGCGGTGTACGACTACCAGATAGCCCAGGAGTCCGCCCGCGTCGACCAGCGTCTGGCGAGCATCTCCCGCGCCGGTTCCGACAACTCGCTCTCAAGCGACCTGGAATCCCTGCGCACCCAGGCGCGCTCCATCGTCTCCCGCTTCCAGGAAGCCGCCTCCTACGCGCAGGCGCAGTCCGCCTATGGCCGCGTGCTGAACTCGGTAGGCATCGACCTGCTGCCGGAAAAGGTGACCAGCAGCGATCTGCCGACCCTGTCGCGTGAAATCAACCAGAGCCTGGTGGCGGGCGAGAAGCAGGTCTTCACCCAGAGCGCCGACGCGGTAGTTTCCCGCCATCCGGTCAGCGTCACCCTGGGCCGCCTGCCAGCGGGCGTCAACAAGAGCGCGATTTATCAGTCGGTCACCCATGTGCTGGCCGCCAACCAGCTGGTGCAGGGCAACGGCGCCGACAGCGTGAAACTGCAAATGAACCTCAACCTTGAACGCGCGTCAGGCTCGCAGCGCGGCGTGTGGGAAATGGCGGTCTATAACGCCCAGGGCGCGCAGGTCGCCTACCAGAAATACACCAGCTATCTGCCGAATGACGTCAACACCCGTTCGGTCAGCGCGCTGGCAGAAGCCGCCGCGCTCTCCGTGGTGTCCGACCTGCATAAAGCGGCAGGCGACACCGGCGTGATGACGGCAAGTAACCCTTAATAACAGGAACAGGTATGAACAACGTGAACGAAGGCTGGCGCAGCGTCCGCGCGCTCATGCCGCTGACGGGCCTGGCGCTGTGCGCCAGCGCCTTCGCCGCCGACCCAACCCCCGCTGCGGCGGGGGCAGTCGCAACGCCGGATGCGGCCGTTGCCGCAGCGCCTGAGAGCGCGCCTGACGCCACCGCCGACAACGGCGCCGCGCCGGTGCGTTTTCTGGTGATGGCCAACCAGGAAAGCCCGCTATCAAGCGTGGTGGCCGGGCGCGTGTCGCAGGTCAACGTTGAGCTGGGCGATACGGTCAAGGCAGGCAAACTGCTGGTGACGCTGGACTGTAGCGAGCTGAAAGCCCGTCGCGACGCGGCAGACGCCGAGTACAGCGCCGCGCAGATCAAATATGAAGCGAAGGCGAAATTGCAGGGTCTGCATTCCGCAGGCGCGCTGGAGGTTGGCCTTGCCGCCGCCGACGTGAACCGCACCCGCAGCCAGATCAAAATCTTTGAAGCGCAGCTGGCGCAGTGCCGCTTTACCGCGCCGTTCGACGGCCGCGTGGCGCGTATTTACGTCAAAGAGGGCCAGGGCGTCGGCGCAGGCGCGCAGGTTATCGATCTTGTAAGCAACGGCACCCGCAAGGCGCGCCTCAACGTGCCGTCAGGCTGGACCACCTGGCTTGCGCCCGGCGCGCAGCTTGACGCGGTGGTGGGTGAAACCGGCAAGCATTACCCGATGACCGTCACCCACATCAGCGGCCGCGTGGACGCCGTGAGCCAGACGATTGAGATTGAAGCGGAATTTGGCAGCGACGCCCAGGACGTACTGCCCGGCATGAGCGGCCGCGCGACGCCAGTCTGCCCGAAAGCGGCGGCGCAGTGCCAGAGCGGGACGACCAACTCGTGAGCATCGCCCTGTTCTATTCTCTCGCGGCGCGCGTGAAAGCGGCGCGCAGCCCCGAAGAGCTGGGTTTTGTGATGTGTAACGATACCCGCTCGCTGGTGGAGTATCGCCAGGCGGCGCTGCTCGCCGTTTCCGCCACCGGGCGCGCCCAGCTTGCGGCGCACTCCGGCCTGAGCGACACCGACCGCAATACCCCCTACGCGCTGTGGCTTGCCGCCGTTGCCTGCGACATCGCGCCGCGCTGCGCCGCGCTGCCGGAAACCGCCCGCGTGATGCCGCTGTCGCCGGAAATGCTGAGCGAGTCGCTGGCGCGCGAGTGGGACGAATGGCTGCCGGGCCACGTCTGGGTGCTGGCACTGACCGGCCCGGACGGCAAGCTGCACGCCCTGCTGCTGCTGGCCCGCGATACCCCGTGGCCGACGCAGCTTGGCGTCGAAAGCCCCGAATACGCCCTGCTCCAGCTGGCGAACCTGTACGGCTACGCCTGGTGGGCGCTGGTGGCGCGGCCTTCTCGCCTGCAACGGCTGCTGCCCGCCACGGTGCGCCGACGCGCGGGTCTCGTGTTGCTGCTTCTGCTGCTGGTTATGCTGATCCCGATTCGGGAATACACGCTGGTGCCCGCCGAGGTGATTTCGCTTAACAGCGAAGTGATCGCCGCGCCGAGCGACGGGGTGATTCACCAGATGAAGGTGCCGCCGAACACGCCGGTCGTGGCCGGACAGGTGCTGGCGGAGCTGGATGATACGACTCTAAAAAACCGTCTCGCCATTGCTCAGGCGGAGCTGGCGACCGCCACCGTCAATATGCATCAGGCGTCTCAGCAGGCGATTGAAGACCCGAACGCCCGTGCGGAACTGGCTCTGACCGAAGGCAAATGGCGCGAGCAAAAGGTGCAGGTTGCCTCGTTGCAGCGCGAGCTGGAGAAGCTGTCGATCCGCGCCCGCAGCAGCGGCGTGTTTGTCTACACCGACCCGGACGACTGGGCGGGCCGTCCGGTACAGACCGGCGAGCGCATCGGCCTGCTGGCGGACCCGACGAAGCTCGGCGTGCGCGCCTGGGCGCCTGCGGCGGAATCCACCAACCTGAACCCGCACGCGGCGATGACCGTATTTCTTAAGGTCGCCCCGCTGCACCCGCTGACCGCGCGGCTGGATTACGCCGGTTACGAGACGGTGGAAGCGCCGAACGGCGTCGCGAGCTACCTGCTGCGCGGCACCGTAACCGACCCGTCCAGCGCCGCCCGTATCGGCTTGCAGGGCACGGCCCGCGTCTCCGGCGACTGGAGCCTGCTCGGTTATCTGATTTTCCGTCGTCCGCTGGCGACGCTGCGCGCCTGGTGTGGATTCTGATATGCAAACAGCCGCGACGCTCCCGCCTGCGGGCGGGACAGCTCTTGCGCAGCCGCAGCCGCTGCCGCTGCCGCCGCTGCGCGACGAGCTAAAAATTCACCCGGCGGGCAACAACCGCGACGGCTCGCCCGCCTGGCATCTGGCCGACCCGGTGCGCAACCTCTATTTCCGCCTGGGCTGGCTGGAGCTGGAGATGCTGCGCCGCTGGCCGCTCGGCGCGCCGCAGGCGATTGCCGACAGCATCAGCCAGGAGACCACCATGACGGTGGACGAACAGGATGTGTTGCAGTTCCTGGGCTTTTTACAGCAGCAACAGCTGCTGCGCCGCGGCGCGTTCAAAGCGCGCGGCTCGCTCTGGCGGCGTATTCTGCACGGCTACCTGTTTATCCGCCTGCCGCTGGTGCGCCCGGAGAAAGCCCTGCGCCGCATGCTGCCGTGGGTGGAGTGGCTTTTCAGCGCGCCGTTTCTACTGCTGACCGCCGTCGCCGCGCTGGCAGGCGTCGTTCTGGCCGCGCGCCAGTGGGATAACGTCGAGGCCGCGCTGCACGGCGCCCTGAGCTGGAACGGGGCGCTGGCCTTCGCGGTGGCGCTGATCCTCTCCAAATGCTGGCACGAACTGGGGCACGCCTTTATGGCGACCCGCTACGGCGTACGCGTCGGCCATATGGGGGTGGCGCTGCTGGTGATGTGGCCGATGGCCTACACCGATACCGGAGAGAGCTGGAAGCTGTCGCAGTCCCGCCACCGGCTCTCCATCGCCAGCGCGGGCATTATGGCCGAGCTGATGCTGGCGGCCTGGGCGACGCTGTTCTGGAGCTTCGCGCCGGAAGGCAACGTTAAAGGCGCGCTGTTCTTTCTCGCCACCACCGCCTGGGTGCTGACGGTGGCGGTGAACGCCAGCCCGTTTATGCGCTTTGACGGCTACTTTATTCTCAGCGATACGCTGGACTACCCTGGCCTGCACGAACGGGCGGGCAACTGGGCGAAGCGCTGGCTGCGCTGGCACCTGCTGGGGCTTGAGGATCCGATCCCGGATAACGTCTCGCCCGCCTTTGCCCGCTTCCTCACCCTTTTCGCCTTCGCCACCTGGGTTTACCGGCTACTGCTGTTCGTCGGCATCGCGCTGGTGGTCTACAACGCCTTTTTTAAGGCGCTCGGGCTGGTGCTGTTTTTTATTGAGATAGTCACTTTTGTGGTGCAACCGATGTTTCGCGAACTCAAAATCTGGCGCGCGCGCCGCCGGGAAATCGCTCCGGCGCGCCTGCTGCGCCTTGTCGCCGTCGCACTCGCGCTGGGGCTTTCGGTCTTTCTGCCCTGGTCCGGGCAGGTCTCCCTGCACGGCGTGATGGAGGCGGGCGTGGCGCAGCCGGTTTACACGCCCTATGCCGCCCAGCTTGACAAGGTGCTGGTGCAGGAAGGCCAGCAGGTCAAGGCGGGCCAGAAGCTGTTTGAACTGGTGGCCCCCGTCCCGGCGGACGAGCAGGATAAGGCGCTGGCGCTAAGCCAGGCGTGGCAGACCAGCGCCCGCGGCGCGATGGCGCTCGATAAAAACGGCGCGGCGAAGCAGGTGGTCGCCGACCAGATGGCGCGCCAGTACGCCATTCAACAGCGGGCCAGCGCCGTTGAGCTTCAGCGGCTCCAGCTGGTGGCGCTGGAGGATGGCGTGGTGCATGACGTTGAGCAGACCCTGCGCCCCGGCAGTTGGGTCTCGCCTGGCACCCGCATCGCAAGCGTGATCGACACCCACCGCTGGCGCGTGAAGGCGCTGGTCAGCGAAACCGACCTGGCCCGCCTGCGCGACGGCGCGACGGCGCGGGTTTATCAGCAGGGCCGCTGGCAGCCGCTCGCAGGCGCGGTAGTGACCATCGACCACGACGCCATCCGCCGTCTGCCTAATCTGATGCTGGCGCAGAGTCACGGCGGCCCGGTGGCGCTGAACCCGGTTGCGCCCGCCAACGAACTCCGTCCCGCCGCCGTCTGGTACCGGGTAGTGATCGAAGGCATCTCCGCCGCGCCGGTCAGCAAAGAGCAACTGGTACGTGTTGACGTGGCGAGTGACCGCCAGAGCCTGGCTCACGGCTGGGTCAACAGCGTTATGCTGATGCTTATCCAGCAAACTGGCTTTGGTAAAGAGGGTTAGCGTGCGATTTTCGCGCCAGGCCGCCTGGCCTGGCGCGGGTTTTCTCCCAACCGCGGTTTTAGGTTAAACCCCGTTTCGCCAGAGCAAACTGGCACCTACGTTTTGTTAGTCTGTTCGGTGTTCTGCAACTGGACCCGGAGGTTATATTACTTGCAGGCGTGCAGCTGATGCTCGCAAGACTCGTTGGTTTCTGTTTCCGGAGGTGTGGTTATGCAAAAAATTGTCTGCAAAACGCCACGATTGTCATCACTGGCATGTCGAGTTGTTTCGGCCACGAGGCCGCCCTGCGGCTGGCGGAGATAGGTGCCAACGCCATGCTGGCAGCCAGACGGAACTGGAGGCGCTCGCCGCCGATATTGTCACGGCGGGCGGCAATGCGAAAGTGATCTGAAAATTACCGAACATTACACCGATACAGCGGGCTTCACTGAGCATGTTTTCACCCTGATGCATCTGCTGGGATTCGCTTTTTCGCCAAGGATCCGGGATATTCATGAGAAGCGGCTGGTTATTCATCAAAAGGCCGAGCGTTATTCCGGGAAACAGTCCGTCATATCAACAACCAGCCTAAATCTCAAAGACATTGAGGCGCGCAGGGATAAAATATTGTACCTGGCAGCCTCAATTAAACAGGGGATTGTCACCGCATCGCTGATAATGAAAATGTTAGGGAAGGTGCGAATAAGCAGGTCATTTCTTCCCAAGCTGACTCGCTGATTAAAATTTCGCGGATCTGGGCCGATTTTTTTCCCGCAAACACATCGAATCAGCCTATTTAGGCTATTTTTTCCACCATTTCTGGCGTTATTTCAGGTTTTTACTGAGATCTCTCCCACTGACGTATCATTTGGTCCACCCGAAACAGGTTGGCCAGGGTGAATAACATCGCCAGTTGGTTATCGTTTTTCAGCAGCCCCTTGTATCTGGCTTTCACGAAGCCGAACTGCCGCTTGATGATGCGAAACGGGTGCTCCACCTTGGCACGGATGCTGGCTTTCATGTATTCGATGTTGATGGCCGTTTTGTTCTTGCGCGGATGCTGCTTCAAGGTTTTTACCTTGCCGGGACGCTCGGCGATCAGCCAGTCCACATCCACCTCGGCCAGCTCCTCGCGCTGTGGCGCTCCTTGGTAGCCGGCATCGGCTGAGACAAATTGCTCCTCTCCATGAAGCAGATTACCCAGCTGATTGAGGTCATGCTCGTTGGCCGCGGTGGTGACTAGGCTGTGGGTCAGGCCACTCTTGGCATCGACACCAATGTGGGCCTTCATGCCAAAGTGCCACTGATTGCCTTTCTTGGTCTGATGCATCTCCGGATCGCGTTGCTGCTCTTTGTTCTTGGTAGAGCTGGGTGCCTCAATGATGGTGGCATCCACCAAAGTGCCTTGGGTCATCATGACGCCTGCTTCGGCCAGCCAGCGATTGATGGTCTTGAACAATTGACGGGCCAGTTGATGCTGCTCGAGCAGGTGGCGGAAATTCATGATGGTGGTGCGATCCGGCAGGGCGCTATCCAGGGATAATCGGGCAAACAGGCGCATGGAGGCGATTTCGTACAGGGCATCTTCCATGGCACCGTCGCTCAGGTTGTACCAATGCTGCATGCAGTGAATACGCAGCATGGTCTCCAGCGGATAGGGCCGTCGGCCATTGCCCGCCTTGGGATAAAACGGCTCGATGACAGCGGTCATATTCTGCCATGGCAGAATCTGCTCCATGCGGGAGAGGAAAATCTCTTTTCGGGTCTGACGGCGCTTAGTGCTGAATTCACTATCGGCGAAGGTGAGTTGATGGCTCATGATGTCCCTCTGGGATGCGCTCCGGATGAATATGATGATCTCATATCAGGAACTTGTTCGCACCTTCCCTAACACTAACGCCAATTTTGAGATGACCGGGATCCTGTTAGGGCAAGAAGTCCGTAAACGTAAAACTCCTCAGGAGAAGATCGCCATTATCCAGCAGACGATGGAGCCGGGTATGAATGTCTCCCATGTCGCCCGCCTGCATGGTATCCAGCCCAGCCTGCTGTTTAAGTGGAAGAAGCAATATCAGGAAGGCAGCCTCACCGCCGTTGCGGCTGGAGAGGAAGTCGTTCCTGCTTCTGAGCTTACTGCTGCTCTGAAGCAGGTCCGGGAGCTTCAGCGCCTTCTGGGCAAGAAGACGATGGAAGTTGAGATCCTGAAAGAAGCCGTGGAGTACGGTCAGTCGCGAAAATGGATAGCGCACGCGCCCTTGTTGCCAAAGGACGGGGAATAGCCATGGTCTGCCGGACCATGGGCGTGTCGCGTGCGCAACTGTCACTGCGGATTAACCGTTCTGCCGACTGGCAGGACAGGCGCTGTAACCGGCGTAATGAAGAAGCAGACGCAGAAATACTGTCGGCTATCCTCAACATTATCAGCGATATGCCGAGTTATGGTTATCGACGCGTGTGGGGCATCCTGCGCAAGCAACGTCGCACAGAGGGACAGCCACCTGTGAATGCCAAACGGCTTTACAGGATAATGCGTGAGCATAACCTGTTGTTGTTGCATCACAAACCAGAGCGACCGAAGCGTGAACATAAGGGCAAGATAGCGGTGGCAGAAAGCGATATGCGCTGGTGTTCAGATGGCTTCGAGTTCGGCTGCGACAACGGCGAAAAACTGCGGGTAACGTTCGCGCTGGACTGCTGCGACCGTGAGGCCATAGACTGGGCAGCAAGCACGGGAGGCTATGACAGTTCGACCGTGCAGGATGTGATGCTGAGGTCGGTGGAAAAGCGCTTCGACGACAGGTTGCCCGACACAGCGGTGCAGTGGCTGACGGATAACGGTTCAGCGTATACCGCGTATGAAACGCGGAGGTTCGCGAGAGAGCTGAATCTGGAGCCCTGCACAACAGCGGTGAGCAGCCCGCAGAGTAATGGCATGGCCGAACGGTTCGTGAAAACGATGAAAGAAGACTATATCGCGTTCATGCCAAAACCGGATGTGAGAACAGCACTGCGAAACCTTGCAGTAGCGTTCACGCATTACAATGAAAACCACCCGCACAGCGCGCTGGGATATCACTCCCCGAGGGAATACCGGCGGCAGCGGACATCGTTAACTTAAGATACAAAAGCTGTTCGGAGATGGAGGGTCAAGATCACATTCTGCGCTTGATGTGTTCAAAACCTGGCTACTGAATGAACTCAATCTGGGTAAAATTCGTTGATCATGTTCACATTAATCGGGGCTCTGAATTCAAAGTAACTTTATTACTAAGCATTATTTTGTGAAGGCTCTCACTTTTGCTCGCGGCTCCGAAACTTTGCTGGGTTGAGATTTTAAGGTGTATCACGGCGGCTCATACTCTCAATAAATCCCTGTTAGTAAATGCTGCTATTATAACTCATTCATTGCCTGAGCCAGCAGTCGCGCAGCTGCCTCAAGCGCAGAGGATTGAAAAAATCTTCAGATATATATCATCACTCTGAACATACGCAATTAACGGCGGAATCTCACGATTCTACCGTTTTTTATTATTTTTCAGAGGAGTAGTGATGAATAATTCTGAAGGTTTGAAGTCGTTTCAGCAATCGCTTGCTGATCTGCCGCAATGGGTATCAGAGCGGCTTCTGCAGCAAATTAACCAGTTAACTAACTACGAGCCAGTGATCGGCATTATGGGTAAAACCGGTGTTGGGAAGAGCAGTCTGTGCAATGCCCTGTTTGCCGGAGATATATCACCGGTCAGCGATGTGGCGGCCTGTACACGTGAGCCACTGCGCTTTCGCCTGCAAGTCGGCGACCGCTATATAACGCTGATGGATCTGCCCGGCGTGGGCGAAAGTGGCGCTCGCGATACCGAGTATGCTGCGCTGTACCGCGAACAGCTTCCTCGCCTCGACCTGGTACTGTGGCTGATTAAGGCCGATGACCGGGCGCTGACGGTGGATGAACATTTTTATCATCAGGTGATTGGAGAGGTATACCGGCATAAGGTGCTGTTTGTTATCAGCCAGTCGGATAAGGCCGAACCTACCAGCGGTGGGGGACAGTTGTCCACGGCGCAGAAGCAGAATATCAGCCGCAAAATCTGCCTGCTGCATGAGCTGTTCCAGCCCGTCCATCCGGTGTGTGCTGTGTCGGTCCGTCTACAATGGGGGCTTAAGGTGATGGCCGAGCGGATGATTAAGTGCCTGCCACGTGAGGCCACCAGCCCGGTGGTGTCGCAACTCCATCCTTCCTTTCGCACGACGGTAGTCCGGGAACAGGCTCGTAGCGATTTTGGTGAAACCGTCGGGGCCGTACTCGATAGCATCAGTGCCTTTCCCCTGATACCCGCCCCGGTGCGGGCCGTCATTCAGGCCGTGCGCACCACGGTGGTGTCAGTGGCCCGCGCCGTCTGGGATTTCTTCTTCTGAGTATTTAACCCATCCCTGTTACTTCCCTGCCCCTGTCGCCGATGCGACGGGGATCCCTTTTATTTGTTTTCCCGTTATGAGGAGTCTGCTTATGACCCGTCTGGCTTCGCGCTTTGGCGCAGCAAACCTTATCCGTCGCGACCGTCCGTTAACCCGTGAAGAGCTGTTTCGCGTAGTGCCCAGTGTATTCAGTGAGGACAAACACGAGTCCCGTAGTGAGCGTTATACCTATATACCCACCATCTCCCTGCTCGACAGCCTACAGCGAGAAGGCTTCCAGCCATTCTTTGCCTGTCAGACCCGCGTGCGTGACCCGGGTCGTCGTGAACATACAAAGCATATGCTGCGTCTGCGGCGGGAAGGGCAGATTACCGGTAAACAGGTACCAGAAATTATCCTGCTCAACTCCCACGATGGCACCAGTTCGTATCAGATGTTGCCGGGACTATTTCGTGCGGTTTGTCAGAACGGGCTCGTCTGCGGTGAGTCGTTTGGCGAGGTGCGGGTGCCACACAAGGGGGACGTGGTGAGTCAGGTGATTGAAGGCGCGTATGAGGTGCTGGGGATTTTTGACCGGGTGGAGGAGAAACGGGATGCCATGCAGTCGTTGCTGTTGCCACCCCCGGCACAGCAGGCACTGGCAAAAGCCGCCCTCACATACCGCTTTGGTGAAGACCACCAGCCGGTGACTGAATCGCAGATCCTCTCCCCTCGCCGCTGGCAGGATGAGAGCAATGACCTGTGGACCACGTACCAGCGTATTCAGGAGAACCTGATTAAGGGCGGGCTCAGTGGCCGTAATGCCAAAGGAGGACGGTCACATACCCGTGCCGTTCGCGGTATCGACGGGGACGTGAAACTTAACCGGGCACTGTGGGTGATGGCGGAAGCCCTGCTCACGCAACTGCAGTGACCGTTTAATGTTGCTGCTTTGTTAATATCGGACACCACCTGTCCGCATCGCACCGTGCTGACGGTCCTCACTCACCGAGGGAAGGCCTGTAACCCCCGCTGCCTCTGGCTTTTGCAGAAATGAAAAATAGTTTCTGTGGTGTCCATACCCTGTCCGACCCCCTCTTTAAAGTAATCACATCATTTTCAGTCAGTTAACTTTCACGGAGAACGTCTCATGACACAGGCAGAACGCCGCCATGACCGGCTGGCTGTCAGGCTGTCACTGATAATCAGCCGTCTGGTGGAAGGGGAAACGCTGAGTGTGCGTAAGCTTGCCGCTGAGTTTGGTGTGTCGGTGCGCACGCTGCGGCGTGATTTTCGTGAGCGGCTGATGTATCTGGACCTGGAGTATCAGTCCGGATATTGCCGCTTACGCACTGCGGGCAGTGAGACGCAGATGGTGCCCGACGTGCTTATCTTTGCCCACCGCAGCGGGATGGCCGGTCTTTTCCCTGGCTTTGACCGTCGTCTGGTAAACGCACTGCTGATGTGCGATGAGTCTCCCTGCGTAATCGCACCCGCCAGTCCGGCTCCTTCGCCATCAGGCGCATTGTCTTTCTGGCGACTGATTCAGGCCATTACCGGGCGCAGGCGGGTGACTCTGATTGCCGAGGGGCAGCGCTGTGAGCGGCTGGCTCCCTGCCGGTTACTTATCCACCAGCAGGCCTGGTATCTGGTGGCAGAGCACGACGGACATATCGCCGTATTCTCCCTGGATGAAATCCATCTGGTTCAGCCCCTGCAGGAGACTTTCCGGCGTAACGACAGTCTGTGTCGTCTTGTTGAAGACCCGGGCTTTATTCAGTCCTTACCCCATTTTCGCTTTATCCAGCAGTCACTGCTTACGTTTGTTCCGGCCGACAGCCCACCAGAATAGCGTAAGCGTTGTTATCAACCCGGCAACAGGGAGGAGCCCTATGCCCGTTATTGCCATTATCGCCATTGTTGTCATCGTCATCATTCTGAACAAAACCGGGGTGTCCGACAGTCTCGCGGCCCTGACCCTTGCCACTGTTGCCGCACTGCTGACGGGAGGTGGCGCAGCCGGTGCTGCCAGTGTCGCGCTGACACCGTTCGTCGGCGTGCCGGTGGGTATTTTCGTGGGCATTTATGTCTTTGCCAAAGTGGTTCGTCTGATTTCAGGAAAAAAATAATGAAACGTAAAACACTGCCTCTGCTGGCGCTGGTTGCCACCACTCTGTTTCTCATCGCATGCGATGACAGAAGTGATGACCTGAAGGCCATCAGTAAATTTAAGGACCTCACCCCACCGCGTTTCAGTGATGTGGTCAGCCACCAGGATGATGTCAGCGAAGAATGGTCACAGGTTGACTACTTATCCGGTCCCACCTTGCAGGTTTTACGTACCCGCCAGTCGCCCGATGGCTGCGAGGATGGCAGTTACTACTACCTCGTGGATATGCAGGAAAAAACCGTCCAGCCACTGATGAATGCGCTGTGTATTGCCGATAACATCAAACTGGAATACCAGGAGGTGACGGACCCGTATACCAAAGAAAAATACTTTGAGTACGCCCATGACGGCAAACTGATGGGGCGACTGCTGATACCCTCAAACCCTGAGAACCAGGAATAAAACAACGACAAAGGAGACAAGAATGACAATACTTTCACTAAGTCGGTTTATGCTGGCGGGTGTACTGCTCGCGAGCTTTAATGCCTCTGCTATCCCGGGGTTCTGGCAGCAGGGTTACGGTCAGGGCAATACGGAATACAGCGTGACCGAAGCCAGCGGAAAGACGTTTACCATCAACTGCACAGGGAACCCGGACCAGAATGGTTTCTATCAGCATTCAGTCTTTCTTACCCTTGCCGATGACAAGATGGTCAGTTCGCACGATGACGACACTACTATCACCGTAGTGATGGATCACCAGCAGTACATTATTCCGTCCAGCCTGGGCTGGCGTAACGGCGATAACGCCTGGTTTGACTTCATCAGCAATATCTCTGAGGCCGGGCAGTTCGACGTCTACGTCAATGACCACAAAGCAGGGACCTTCACTGCGGACCGGAAGAACGCTGAGAAAGTTCTGTCCACTCTCGGAGACTGCAGCAACGACTGATAGTAGTATCTTCCCCAGCAAATCCACCCCGACAGCTAGCAGGCTGCCGGGGTTTTCTTTTATCAGGAGCCCGAAAATGACCCAATCCGTGTTGCTGCCACCGGGGCCTTTCACCCGGAGACAAGCGCAAGCGGTCACTACCACGTACAGCAATATCACACTCGAAGACGACCAGGGCAGTCACTTCCGTCTGGTGGTTCGTGATACTGAAGGCCGGATAGTCTGGCGGGCATGGAACTTTGAGCCGGATGCCGGTGAAGGTCTTAACCGCTATATCCGCACCTCAGGCATCCGTACAGACACGGCCACCCGCTGATCGCGAAGCATTTACCCGCATTCACCTCCCCGAACACACTTTATATCCCCATACGCCAGCCATCGCCGCTGGCGTTTTTATTGACGGAGACATACCCATGACAACACAGACGCAGCACGACCTCGCACCCGCTAACCAACCCGAATTTGAACTGACCGTCACGCCGGTCCCCGATGAACAGCGTATCGATTTCTGGCCACAGTACTTTGGCGCTATCCCGCAGTGGCTACTCCTGGAGCCGCATATCTTCGCCTGGATGGACCGCTTCTGTGAGGGCTACAGCGGTGGTATCTGGTCGTTCTACACCCTCAGCAATGGCGGCGCATTTATGTCCCCCGAGCCTGACAACGATGAGACATGGCGTCTGTTTAACTGCCTGAACGGTAACGATGCCCAAATGAGTGCAGAAGCAGCAGGTATTGCTGTCTGCCTGATTGCGTATAGCCACCATGCCTGCCGTACAGAATGTGACGCGATGACCGCACACTATTACCGCCTGCGGGAGTATGCCATGCAACATCCAGAGGCTCACGCCATTCTGCGTATTACCGACTGACCGAAGGAGCAACAGATGAAACAGCTTTCCTTTTTACCCGGCGAGATGACGCCACAGGACCGGCGTCTCATTCAGCGGGCGCTCAGGGCTCTGGACCGCCACCTGCATGAGCCCGGCGTAGCCTTCACCTCTACCCACGCCGTACGTGAATGGCTGCGACTGCATATGGCCGCGCTTGAGCGGGAAGAGTTCCGGGTGTTGTATCTGGACAACCAGAATCAGTTGATTGCCCATGAAACGCTCTTCACCGGCACGATTAACCGCACCGAGGTGCATCCCCGGGAGGTGGTCAAACGTGCTCTGCACTTCAACGCGGCGGCGGTGATACTCGCGCATAACCATCCTTCCGGCGAGACGACACCTAGCCAGGCCGACAAAACCCTCACGCAGCGACTGGTTCAGGTGCTTCAGCTGGTGGATATCCGTGTCCCTGACCATCTGATTGTCGGTGGCAGGCAAATCTATTCGTTCGCAGAACACGGTCTGCTTTGAGGTATTACATGAAAATTATCAGTAAACGCAGGGCAATGACGATATACCGCCAGCATCCTGAGTCCCGAATCTTTCGCTACTGCACCGGCAAATACCAGTGGCACGGTAGCGTCTGTCATTACACCGGCAGGGACGTTCCGGATATCGCCGGAGTCCTCGCGGTATACGCCGAACGCCGCCAGGACCGCAATGGGCCCTATACCTGCCTGATGAGCATCACCCTGAACTGACAATAGTGGAGAACTGTAATGAGCAACCCTACCAGGGGCCTGCAGCGGGAGATTACACTGCGCCTGGGAGCCCGTCTGGTGCAGGAAGGCAACCGACTGCATTATCTGGCTGACCGGGCCAGCATCACCGGCAAGTTCAGTGACATCGAATGCCGGAAGCTGGATGAAACATTCCCGCACTTTATCCGCCAGATGGAATCGATGCTGACCACCGGTGAACTCAGCCCCCACCATGCCCACTGCGTTACCCTGTACCACAACGATTTAACCTGCGAAGCCGACACCCTTGGCAGTTGCGGCTACGTATACATCGCCATTTACCCCACTCAGCGTTAATTACCTACACGAGAGCAAACATGAAAACTTTACCTGCAACAACTCAGCGGGCGGTGAAGCCCTGCCTGTCACCCGTGGCTGTCTGGCAAATGTTACTGACACGTCTGCTGGAACAGCACTATGGTCTGACAATAAACGACACGCCATTCTGCAATGAGGCTGTGATTAAGGAACACATCGATGCCGGTATCACCCTAGCCGATGCCGTGAATTTTCTGGTAGAAAAATACGAGCTGGTTCGTATCGACAGGAAGGGATTTAGCTGGCAGGAACAATCTCCTTATCTCCGGGCTGCAGACATTCTGCGAGCGCGGCAGGCAACTGGCTTGTTGCGGCAAAGCCGTAACAACGTAGTACGATGAACATTGCGTACAACCTTCCCGATTTACATTTCTGAACTTCCTCCCTTGTTTACCTATTGCGTAATGCGCCTGCTACTACCCGGCAGGCACGTTATCTTTTTACGGACAAACAATCATGCAACCAGAAGTTGAAGTATTAACCGATCATAATGAGCTAATTTGTTCGAGCTTTATTGAACACATTGCCAACACATTAAATTTAGGAGTGGTGTACAACTAAACCTGCAGCCAAGGATGTATAGTGAGCGAAGCCCTATCAGGCCTTTTTGGTCAGTAGATAAGATTGATCTTCGTTGATAGAATTTACTTACACCAGCTGTTACATTAAGATAATTTTTTGGTGGGAGAATGATAAGATCTTACGTAACAATTTGATTTTAATGGTGCCGATAATAGGAGTCGAACCTACGACCTTCGCATTACGAATGCGCTGCTCTACCAACTGAGCTATATCGGCCCTGAGAGGCCGGTTACGAGTGTAACCACGGGGCAAAAGGTTAGATCTAACCGGGTGATGCGTCAATGCCCTTTTGAATCAAACGGCTATTTTTGCATCACCCGTGATTATTTACGCACGAATTGTATCGTCACCGAAGCCAATCCACTTGTACGTAGTCAGTGCTTCGAGGCCCATAGGGCCGCGCGCGTGCAGTTTCTGCGTGCTGACCGCCACTTCTGCGCCAAGTCCAAACTGGCCACCGTCGGTGAAGCGCGTTGAGGCGTTGACATACACCGCAGAGGAGTCCACTTCGTTCACGAAGCGATCGGCATTGCGCAGCGTACGCGTCAGGATCGCGTCAGAATGCTGGGTACCATGCTCACGGATGTGGGCAATCGCGTCATCGAGATCGCTAACAATCTTCACGTTCAGATCCAGCGACAGGAACTCGTCATCGTACTGCTCCGCTTTGACTGGCACTACCTTAGCCGGGCCATCCTGGAGCAGTGTGAGCGCATTGGCATCCGCGTGCAGCGTTACGCCGCTCTCCGCCATCTGTTTGCTCAGCGCCGGGAGGAAGGTATTTGCAATACCCTGATGCACCAGCAGCGTTTCCACGGTGTTACAGGTACTTGGACGCTGAGTTTTGGCGTTAACGATAATCTTCAGCGTCGGGGCAATATCTGCGCTGTCATCGACAACGATATGGCATACGCCGATACCGCCTGTAATGACCGGAATAGTGGACTGTTCACGGCACAGCTTGTGCAGACCTGCGCCACCGCGTGGGATTAACATGTCGATGTATTTATCCATGCGCAGCATTTCGTTGACCAGCGCACGGTCTGGGCTCTCGATCGCCTGCACGGCTCCCGCCGGTAAGCCACACTCTTCCAGCGCCTGCTGAATTACGTTTACCGTCGCGGCGTTGGTGCGCCAGGTCTCTTTTCCGCCGCGCAGAATGGCAGCGTTACCGGTTTTCAGGCACAGAGAGGCAACGTCAACCGTCACGTTTGGACGGGCTTCATAAATCACACCAATGACGCCAAGCGGCACGCGGCGACGCTCCAGACGCAAACCGCTGTCAAGCAGCCCACCGTCAATCACCTGCCCTACCGGGTCAGCCAGATTACAAACCTGACGGACATCATCAGCGATGCCTTTCAGGCGCGTTGGCGTCAGCGCCAGGCGGTCGAGCATCGCTTCGCTCAGGCCGTTTTCACGCGCCTCAGCTAAATCTTGTTCGTTGGCTCGCAGGATCTCAGCGGATTGCGATTCCAGATAATCAGCGATTTTTTCCAGCACGCGGTTTTTCTCACGGCTGGAAAGGAGCGCCAGTTTGTAAGAGGCGGCTTTCGCGGCTGCGCCCATTTGTTCCAGCATGTTCTGGCTCCTTAACGAATAATCATGTCATCGCGGTGAACGGCAACCGGGCCATATTCATAGCCCAGAATGGCGTCGATCTGCTGCGAATGGTGGCCCGCAATGCGGCGCAGCGCGTCGCTGTTATAGCGGCTTACGCCATGGGCGATATCGCGGCCTTCAAGGTTACGGATGCGGATCACTTCACCACGGGAGAAGTTGCCTGTCACGCTTTTAATTCCTTTAGGAAGCAATGAACTCCCTCGTTCCAGAATCGCCGCCGTCGCACCTTCATCAACGGTGAGCTCACCGGCAGGAGGCGCGCCAAATATCCAGCGCTTGCGGTTTTCCAGCGGGGATTCCTGCGCGTGGAAGCGGGTGCCGACAGAGATGCCTTCCATCACGTCACCAATCACGCCCGGGCGGCTGCCCGCCGCAATAATGGTGTCGATACCGGCACGGCACGCCACGTCAGCAGCCTGCAGCTTGGTTCCCATGCCACCGGTTCCCAGCCCTGAAACGCTGTCACCGGCGATGGCACGCAGCGCATCGTCGATGCCATGAACGTCGGTGATCAGTTCGGCTTCCGGGTTGGAACGCGGATCGGCGGTAAACAGCCCTTGCTGATCGGTCAGAAGCAGGAGTTTATCAGCTCCGGCCAGAATGGCGGCCAGCGCAGAGAGATTATCGTTATCCCCCACTTTGATTTCAGCGGTGGCAACGGCATCGTTTTCGTTGATGACGGGAACAATGTTGTTGTCCAGCAGCGCGCGCAGGGTATCGCGCGCGTTCAGGAAGCGCTCTCTGTCTTCCATATCCGCGCGCGTCAGCAGCATCTGCCCGACGTGAATACCGTAGATGGAGAACAGCTGTTCCCAGAGTTGAATGAGTCGGCTTTGTCCCACAGCGGCCAGCAGCTGTTTAGAGGCGATCGTCGCGGGGAGTTCGGGGTAACCCAGATGTTCACGCCCGGCGGCAATCGCCCCGGAAGTCACAATCACAATACGATGCCCTGCGGCATGCAGTTGAGCGCACTGACGTACAAGCTCAACAATGTGGGCGCGATTTAGGCGGCGCGATCCGCCTGTTAACACACTGGTACCGAGTTTTACCACCAGCGTCTGGCTGTCACTCATGATTCTCTGCCGTTCAACGATAAGGGAAAGTAATGTCGAACGAACGTTTTAACAGGAGTCAGCCCGGTTGCCAACTGCCTTAGTACATCACAAAGCACTTTGTTGCGCGGGATCAGGAAGCGTAGCGGCAAAATTTGACGGATTTATTACCGAAATAATAAATCACAGTTTTTTAAAATTATTCTTAGTTTGTCATAAAAGTTTCATTCCAGAACGATAAAACCCTTCCTGTTTTTTCACGGGACTTAAGCATGAGCTTATCGTCCAGCGAATTTTTTTAGCGCGTTTATAAGACAGGATCGAAAATGAAAAAGAGCACTCTGGCATTAGTGGTTATGGGCGTGGTGGCTTCTGCATCCGTTCACGCAGCTGAAGTTTATAATAAAAACGGTAATAAACTGGACGTGTACGGCAAAGTTAAAGCGATGCACTATATCAGCGATGATGACACCAAAGATGGTGACCAGACGTACGTTCGCTTCGGTTTTAAAGGTGAAACCCAGATTAACGATCAGCTGACGGGCTATGGCCGTTGGGAAGCCGAATTTGCCGGTAACAAAGCCGAAAGCGACTCTTCTCAGAAAACACGCCTGGCGTTTGCGGGTCTGAAACTGAAAGACTTTGGTTCCCTGGATTATGGTCGTAACCTGGGTGCGCTTTACGACGTCGAAGCGTGGACCGATATGTTCCCTGAGTTCGGCGGCGACTCTTCCGCACAGACCGACAATTTTATGACCAAGCGTGCCAGCGGTCTTGCAACCTACCGTAACACCGATTTCTTCGGTGCGATTGATGGCCTGGACATGACGCTGCAGTACCAGGGCAAAAACGAAAACCGTGACGCCAAAAAACAGAACGGTGACGGTTTCGGTACCTCTCTGACCTATGACTTCGGCGGCAGCGATTTCGCCGTCAGCGGCGCGTACACCAACTCTGACCGCACCAACGCGCAGAACCTGCTGGCGCGTGGTCAGGGCCAGAAAGCGGAAGCCTGGGCTACCGGTCTGAAATACGACGCGAACGATATTTATCTGGCAGCCATGTATTCCGAAACCCGCAATATGACGCCAATTTCCGGCGGCTTTGCTAATAAAGCGCAGAACTTTGAAGTTGTTGCACAATATCAGTTCGATTTCGGCCTGCGCCCGTCTCTGGGCTATGTCCAGTCTAAAGGCAAGGATATAGAAGGGATTGGTGACGAAGACCTGGTGAAATATATCGATGTCGGCGCGACCTATTACTTCAACAAAAATATGTCCGCATTTGTTGATTATAAAATCAACCAGATTGACGACGATAATAAACTGGGCGTAAGCAGCGATGATATTGTTGCGCTGGGTATGACGTACCAGTTCTAAGATTATCCGAATAAGAAAATCCCGGCAGATGTGCCGGGATTTTTTTTGCCCGAAATGAATGCGGTCTGATGCCCTCACCCCGGCCCTCTCCCACAGGGAGAGGGAGAAAAGCATTACGCGGTCAGCCTCACCGCTTCGCTGGAAAAGTTATCCGCGGGTTCGAACTTCAGCTCCAGAGAGGCCAGCAGTGCGCTCGCTTTGTCATGGAACTCTTTGAGGGTATATTCCAGGCGATCAATCACTTCCTGATCGTTGATGGTGGTGGCCTGCCAGTTGCCGTCTTTATTAAACAGGCCAAACTGGTAGCTATAGGTAAAACGTTTCTCCTCAGCTTCCATTTCCATCCACCAGCCCCAGAATTCACGTTTTTCGGGTGCAGGCTTCACGTTGACGCAAACAGCCAGGCAGTCGAAAAAAAAGCGATTCTTTTCACACTGCTCTTCTCGAATATACGGGCCGAGAGCCATAAATTTCTTAATCAGCCTACTTTTCGGGTGTCCACTCGGTAACGTCATTGCGATCTCCTTTTGTGAAGCCACTGTTTTACCAAACCAGCAAAATTTAGCAATCTATTAACACAATCTCTGAGCGATCCAGCGCGTAATCTCTTTCAGTGCTTTGTCGAAATTCTGATATACCGGGCTGAACGGCACCTCAAGCAATTTGCCATCCGCAGATGACGAAGTGATTAAGCGTGACTCTGCCTCCGGGCTGAACGGATCGTTTTTCCAGAAACCGGACAACATCGGCGTCGGGCAACGGCGTCCCAGCAAACCTTGCGTTTTTAACGAGTAACGATTGAGCTCAACGCGCAGCGTTTCATCTGATGCATCATGCATGCCAAGGCGGCTGGCCAGCACGTCAAGGTACATTTCCGGCACGCTGCCCTGACGGGCAGGATCGCTAAGCAGGGCGTGGACTACCGGGCCCAGGCACGCGACGGCCTTCAGGCGCGATGATTCAAGGTAAGCCAGACGCACTGCGACGTTCGCCCCAAAGCGGAAGCCGAATGCCGCCACGCGGGTGTGGTCAACCCAAGGAATGTTTTCCAGCGCTTTTAGCGCATGCTGGTGCAGCAGACTGGAATCCTGAGTCAGCTTCCATTTGGATGAGAAACCAATTGAAGGCATATCAAGCGTCAACATCGCGATCCCTTTTGGTGCGAAGTAACGCTCATACAGGCTGTAATAGTCGATTTGCAGCGAATCCAGCCCGCCGCACATCAGGACGGTCGGGAACGGGCCGTCTCCTTCAGGCATATGAAGGAACCCGGTGACGGGCGCACCGCCGGGAATGGTGAACTCCAGTTCGCGCATCTGGCCCGGAAGGCGCTGAGCCGCTTCTTCATATGCTCGGTTCGCCAGCGCCTGAGCCTGCTCAGCCAGCTCATCACCTTTTAAATGCGGGTAGGCGGCAATGGCGTAGAGATTGGCCGCATGGAGCCAGTGCTTGCCGCTCCGCGTAGCATCTTCCTCCTGGCTGGCTTTTTGCTGCCAGAGCATCGCCTGTTTAGACCATTCATAGATCCAGTTGCCGCCGCGATAGCCGACCACCGTGTCGTAGAGTTCGCTGTCGGTGCGCTCCGACTCGCTCATGACGATACGCGCCTGCACATCCAGGATTTCACGCGGATCAATACCGCGCCAGATCCACATCAGGCGGTTAATCATGCGATACCAGTGGGGGACGTTTTTGCCGTCTAAGGCAGACTGGACGGCAGGCTGGATACCCGGATTGAACCGACGGACCAGCGTCGACGTTTCAGGGTGTTTGAAACGGGGTTTGAAGAGTGTCTCGGTGAGATTCGCCTGCGTCATTGCGTTGCCTCCATGGATACGTCATATAACGTCCATTGTAACGCGTGGCAGGATAAAAAGAACAACGCCCGACATAGCCGGGCGTGTAAAGTTACGTGCGGAAATTAACGGCCTGAAATAGGCGGTACAAAGACCACGCCCATATCCCATGGCTGTTCAATCCAGGTATCCTGAGGGATATCAATCACGTAATCGTCAACCAGTGGGCGACCCGCCGGTTTCGCGAAGATAGTGACGAAATGCGCTTTTGGATACATTTCGCGGATAGCCACCGCGGTACCACCGGTGTCCACCAGATCGTCGATGACGATAAAGCCTTCACCGTCGCCTTCAGCGCGTTTCAGCACTTTCAGCTCACGCTGGTTGTCGTGGTCATAGCTGGAGATGCAAACGGTATCGACATGACGAATACCCAGCTCACGTGCCAGCAGCGCCCCCGGTACCAGACCGCCACGGCTGACGGCAATAATGCCTTTCCACTGTTCGGAAGGCATCAGACGCGCAGCCAGTTTGCGGGCGTGAATCTGCAACATGTCCCAGGTGACGACGTATTTTTCGCTCATGTGAAGTGTCCCAGCCTGTTTTTATACGGCTTAAAAAGTGTTCGAGGGGGAAATAGGTTGCGCGAGATTATAGAGATCTGACGCACTAAAAACCAGTGTTTAGCGCCCTCTGCCTGAGTTTTTACATGCTTTATGCTACCAGCCCGCAGAGAAAGTGGTATTCTCAGTTGCATCTCGCAAGCCTGTCTTGTGGTAACTATTAACCTGCTAACCCTGTGACCTGCAACCTTGTTTGCAGAGCATCGACAAGGAGACTTATCGTGTCTGAACTGTCTCAATTATCTCCGCAGCCGCTGTGGGATATTTTTGCCAAAATCTGTTCCATTCCACACCCTTCCTACCATGAAGAACAGCTTGCCGAACATATTATGGGTTGGGCGAAGGAAAAAGGTCTGCACGCTGAACGCGACCAGGTTGGTAACATTCTTATCCGTAAACCGGCCACCGCAGGCATGGAAAACCGCAAACCGGTTGTCCTGCAGGCGCACCTGGACATGGTGCCACAGAAAAACAACGACACCGTTCACGATTTCACTAAAGACCCGATCCAGCCCTACATCGACGGCGACTGGGTGAAAGCGCGCGGCACCACCCTGGGTGCAGATAACGGCATCGGCATGGCCTCTGCGCTGGCCGTGCTGGCGGATGACAGCGTTGAGCACGGTCCGCTGGAAGTGCTGCTGACCATGACCGAAGAAGCGGGCATGGACGGCGCATTCGGTCTGCAGGCGAACTGGCTGCAGGCTGATATCCTGATCAACACCGACTCCGAAGAAGAAGGTGAGATCTACATGGGCTGCGCGGGCGGGATTGATTTCATCTCTACCCTGCCACTGTCACGCGAAGCGGTGCCTGCGGGTTACCAGACCTTCAAGCTGACGCTGAAAGGGCTGAAAGGCGGCCACTCCGGCGGCGATATTCACCTGGGCCTGGGCAACGCCAACAAACTGCTGGCACGCTTCCTGGCGGGCCACGCGGCTGAGCTGGATCTGCGCCTGGTAGACTTCAACGGCGGTACCCTGCGCAACGCGATCCCACGCGAAGCCTTCGCCACCGTTGCAGTACCAGCAGCAAAAGCGGACGAGCTGAAAAAACTCTCCAGCGTCTACCTGGATATCCTGAAAAACGAACTGTCAGCGAATGAGAAAAACCTGACCGTGGTGCTGGAGTCTGTTACTACCGACAAAGCCGCGCTGACCGTGCAGTCTCGTGACACCTTTGTCCAGTTGCTGAACGCGACGCCAAACGGCGTGATCCGCAACTCTGACGTGGCGAAAGGCGTGGTAGAAACCTCACTGAACGTGGGCGTGGTCACCATGAGCGACGACAGTGCAGAAATTATCTGCCTGATCCGTTCCCTGATCGACAGCGGTAAAGAGTACGTGGTGAGCATGCTGGAATCTTTGGGGACGCTGGCGGGTGCCAAAACCTCCGCTAAAGGCAGCTACCCGGGCTGGCAGCCGGATGCCAGTTCTCCGGTGATGGCGCTGGTGCGCGAAACCTATCAGCGTCTGTTCAACAGCACGCCGAACATTCAGGTGATCCACGCGGGTCTGGAGTGTGGTCTGTTCAAGAAACCGTATCCGAACATGGACATGGTCTCTATCGGGCCAACCATTACCGGGCCGCACTCGCCGGATGAGCAAGTTCATATCGAAAGCGTGGGCCATTACTGGACCCTGCTGACCGAGTTGCTAAAGGCGATTCCTGCTAAGTAATTCGTCGTCTGTTGCCCGGTGGCGCTACGCTTACCGGGCCTACGATTGGCGTAATCTACAATCCCAAAACCAACTGACGCTCTAACTGTGGATCCAACAGTGTGACGTGCAGCCCCACCAGTCGTACTCCGCGCCCTGCCCGCCGTTCTTCCCATGCTTTTTTTGCCGTCGCGATAAGATCGTCTCTGTTCAGACGCGGCCAGACGTGCTCCTGCGTAGTCTGCTGGAAGTCGTTAAACTTGAGCTTCACGCCCTGCCGGGCGATGAGCAGATCGGGCTTAACCTTCGCTAAGCGCCTTTCCAGCTCAGGATAAAGCTGTTCAGTGATGATGAATTCACATTCGGACCAGTCGTGAATATCTTCCATCAGCGTGCGTTCAACACCAACCGATTTACGCAACCGCTCGCTGCTTACGCTGCGTTCATCAATGCCCTGACTGCGTTCCCACAGCACGCGACCAAACTTTCCGAAACGCTTGAGTAGCATAGCCAGATCGCTTCGCTGCACATCTTCGCAGGTGCGTAATCCCATACTTTCCAGCTTCGCGGCGGAGACTTTGCCTACGCCGGGGATTTTGCCAAGCGGAAGCGTTTTCAAAAACGCAGGCACCTCTTCGGGGGTAATGACGTACTGACCGTTGGGTTTATTTAAATCGGAGGCGATTTTAGCGAGAAATTTTACCGGCGCGACCCCTGCCGATGCGGTGAGATTCAGCTCGCTGGAAATAGTCTGGCGGATCTCCTGCGCCATCAGGGTGGCGGAGCCGTGACAGTGAAGGCTGTCGGTGACGTCAAGATAGGCTTCGTCCAGGGATAGCGGCTCAATCAGTGAGGTATAGCGTGAGAAGATTTCCCGTATATGGTTCGACGCTTCTTTATAGGCTTCAAAGCGCCCAGGCAAAAGGGTGAGGTGCGGGCAGAGTTTTAACGCCATCGCCGTCGGCATGGCGCTGCGCACGCCAAATTTGCGCGCAGGGTAGTTGGCGGTGCTGATCACCCCACGCTGTACGCGGCTGCCGCCAATGGCGATGGGGATATCCCGCAGCGCCGGGTTGTCACGCATCTCCACTGCGGCAAAAAAGCAGTCCATATCGACATGGATTATTTTGCGCATAGTAAGCCCTCACTCATCACTGGATAAGTATACAGTAAACAAATGAGGGTTGAGAAGTGTACGTGGGAATTGTCGGGTGGCAGCTTCGCCTTACCCGACTAACAAGACTAAATAATGCGCTGCTGTTCGCGGGCCATTCTTTTTTTCCGCGCATCGCACGGTTCCGGGCAGTCGCAGACCTTTTCCATTCCGAGAGAAGAGATCCCGCCGCAGCTGCCCTGAATGCTTTTACGCTTGATGATCCAGCCTAATGACATGCCGAATACCACCAGCACAAACACCGCAAAGGTCGCCAGAAAGGTCAACATGATCAGCCTCCGAAATCATCAAGGAGGATGTTCTCATCTTCCACGCCGAGATCTTTCAGCATCTTGATCACAGCGGCGTTCATCATTGGCGGACCACACATGTAGAACTCGCAGTCTTCTGGTGCCGGGTGCTGTTTGAGGTAATTTTCATAGAGCACGTTGTGGATGAAGCCCGTATAGCCTGTCCAGTTATCTTCCGGCTGCGGGTCGGAAAGCGCCACGTGGAAGGTAAAGTTAGGGTTCTCACGCGCCAGCTGTTCGAACTCATCGTCATAGAACATTTCGCGCAGGGAACGTGCCCCATACCAGAAGCTGATCTTACGCGTGCTCCCAAGACGCTTGAGCTGGTCAAAGATGTGTGAGCGCATCGGCGCCATACCCGCGCCCCCGCCGATAAAGACCATTTCTGCGTCGGTATCTTTGGCAAAGAACTCCCCGAACGGACCGGAGATGGTGACTTTGTCGCCAGGCTTGAGGGACCAGATGTACGACGACATCACGCCCGGCGGGGCATGTGGCACGTTTGGCGGCGGGGTGGCGATACGCACGTTGAGCATAATGATGCCCTTCTCTTCCGGGTAGTTAGCCATGGAATAGGCGCGAAGCGCGGGCTCTTTGACCTCGGAAACAAAGCGGAAGAGATTAAATTTATCCCAGTCGGCACGGTACTCTTCAGGCACGTCGAAGTCGGCATACGCCACGGTGTGTGCCGGACAATCAATCTGGATATAGCCCCCCGCACGGAACGGGACGCTCTCCCCTTCAGGCACACGCAGCTTAAGCTCTTTAATGAAGGTGGCTTTGTTATCGTTAGAGATAACCTCGCACTCCCATTTTTTCACGCCGAAGATCTCTTCCGGCAGCTCAATCTTCATGTTCTGACGCACCGCGACCTGGCATGCCAGACGACAACCCTCTTTCGCTTCACGTTTCGTAATATGCGACAGTTCTGTGGGCAGAATATCACCGCCACCCTCTTTCACCGTCACACGGCACTGCCCGCATGAGCCGCCGCCACCGCAGGCTGACGAGACAAAGATCCCGTTTCCGGAGAGCGTATTAAGCAGTTTATCCCCTGCCGGGGTACGGATCTGATTCTGGGGATCGTCATTGATATCAATGACCACATCACCGGAATTGACCAGCTTCGCGCGCGCCGCCAGAATCAGCCCTGAGAGCACCAGTACTATCAGCGTGAACATCACCACGCCAAGAATAATTTCCATCTTTTAGCCCTTATAGCTGCACACCGGAGAAGGACATAAAGCCCAACGCCATCAGGCCGGTGGTGATAAAGGTGATCCCTAAGCCACGCAGCCCGGCAGGGACGTTGGCATATTTCATTTTTTCGCGGATCCCCGCCATGGTAACAATCGCCAGCATCCAGCCGATACCGGATCCAAAGCCATACACCACGGATTCACTGAAGTTGTAATCACGCTGAACCATGAATGAGACGCCACCAAAGATGGCACAGTTTACGGCGATGAGCGGCAGGAAGATCCCCAGCGCGTTGTACAGCGACGGGAAATACTTATCGAGGATCATCTCCAGGATTTGCACCAGCGCCGCAATTACCCCGATAAAGGTGATGAAGTTCAGGAAGCTGAGATTAATCCCCTCCACCAGCGCACTGTCCCGCAGCACAAAGTTGAACACCAGGTTGTTAATCGGAACGGAAAGCCCCAACACCACGGTGACCGCCACGCCCAGACCAAATGCCGTCGAGACCTTTTTGGAAACGGCAAGGAACGTACACATGCCCAGGAAGAAGGCGAGCGCCATGTTTTCAACAAACACCGCGCGCACAAATAAACTCAGGTAATGAGCCATTGTCGGTTACTCCTTTTCCTGCTGTTCGGGCTTCAACGTACGAATCAGCCAGATCAGCAAACCGATAATGAAAAATGCGCTTGGGGCCAGCAGGAACAGTCCGTTTGGCAGATACCAGCCGCCGTTCTGTACCGTGTCCAGCACCGTGATGCCAAACAGCTTGCCGCTGCCAATAAGCTCGCGCAGGAAACCGACCGTCAGCAGGATCACGCCGTAGCCCAGACCGTTGCCGATCCCATCCATAAAGCTCGCCAGCGGCGGCATTTTCATGGCGTAGGCTTCAGCGCGCCCCATCACGATACAGTTGGTGATAATCAGGCCGACAAACACCGAAAGCTGCTTCGAGGTTTCATAAGCAAACGCGCGCAGCAGCTGATCAACGACGATCACCAGCGAAGCGATGATCGCCATCTGGACGATGATCCTTACGCTGTTGGGTATGTGGTGGCGGATCATTGAGATAAACATGCTGGAGAACGCTGTCACCAGCGTAACTGCCAGCGTCATCACTACCGCCGTTTCCAGTTTGGTCGTCACCGCCAGGGCAGAGCAGACGCCCAGCACCTGCAGCGTTATCGGGTTATTGGCTAAAAGTGGGCCAATCAGCACCTTTTTAACTTCTTTCAGTTCACCCGTATCAGCCATTGTTTAGCGCTCCTTCACGTACGTTTTTCAGGAAGGGACCAAAGCCCAGTTCACCCATCCAGAAATCAAAACTGTGCTGCACCCCGTTAGAGGTGAGCGTGGCCCCGGAAAGACCGTCAACGGCGAAGTCATCACCGGGACGCGCGCCCCCTTTCACCACCTTAAGCGCAGGCTGACCGTTATCGTCGAGTACTTTTTTACCGACAAACTGCGCACGCCAGTTAGGGTTCTCAACTTCGCCACCCAGCCCCGGCGTTTCGCCCTGATCATAATAAGTAATGCCTTTGACCGTGCGGCCATCGGTGTCCAGCGCCACAAAGGCGTACATCATTGACCACAAGCCGTTACCATAGATGGGCAAAACCACTTCCTGCACGCGTTTTTGCTCGTCACGAACGAGATAAATCTCCGCAATATTGCTGCGGCGCTTAATCCCTGCCGGATCCTGAGAGGCATCAAGCGAAGTGCTCATCTGCGGATCTTTCAGCGCCAGCGCCTGGTTATATTTCGCCGGGTCTTTATCCATCAGTTCACCGGTTTTTAAATTCACCAGCCGTGCGGTAATGCGTTCAGCAAACACGGCTGAGACGTCGTCCTTCGTCATGCCTTCCTGCATCAGCCCGGCCACGGCCAGGATGTTACGCTGTTTATCCAGCGCCCGTTGCTCCTGCTGCAGCGGTTTTAACCCGACGGCAGAACCGGCGACGACAATGGAACAGACCAGGCAAAGCACCAGAACCACCAGCAATGTTTTGCTGATGCTGTCGTTATTTTTGACTTCAGCCACGCGCCTTCCTCCGCTTAATGTTGGCGCGCACGACCAGATAGTCGAACAGCGGCGCAAACAGATTGGCAAACAGAATGGCCAACATCATCCCTTCCGGATAGGCCGGGTTGACCACGCGAATCAATACACACATCACCCCAATGAGCGCGCCGTAACACCATTTACCTCTGTCGGTAAACGAGGCCGAGACGGGATCGGTGGCCATGAACATCATGCCAAACGCAAAACCGCCCAGCACAAGGTGCCAGTACCACGGCATAGAGAACATCGGGTTCGTGTTTGAACCAATGAGATTGAACAGGGTGGCAGTAAGCACCATCCCGAGCATCACGCCTGCGACGATGCGCCAGGAGGCCACGCGACCAAAGAGAATGATCGCCCCGCCGAGCAAAATCATCAGGGTAGACACTTCCCCGATGGAGCCCGGGATGTTGCCAATAAACGCATCAAACCAGGTCACCGGCTGGCCGGTCGCATTATTGACCAGCGTTTCACCGCCGCCTGCCGCCCACTGGGAAAGGGGTGTCGCACCGGAGAAACCGTCAGCAGCCGTCCACACCAGGTCACCTGAGATCTGCGCCGGGTAGGCAAAGAACAGGAACGCACGCCCCGCCAGCGCCGGGTTCAGGAAGTTACGCCCGGTCCCGCCGAAGATCTCTTTGGCAATCACGACGCCAAAGCTTATCCCCAACGCCGCCTGCCAGAGTGGCAGCGTTGGTGGCACAATCAGCGCAAACAGGATAGAGGTAACAAAGAAGCCCTCGTTAATCTCGTGTTTGCGGATGATGGCGAACAGCACTTCCCAGAAACCGCCCACGATAAAGACAGTCATATAAATCGGCAGGAAGAATACCGCCCCCAGCGTCATCATGCTGAGCCAGCCCGCGTCCGCCGCGAAGCTCACGCCTAACGACTGTGCCAGGCGGTAGTGCCAGTCAGACTGAATGACCTGCGCCAGCTGCTGTGCATCATAGAGATGATGCAGCGCCGGAATGGTTTGCAGCCCCACGTTGTACATGCCCCAGAACATAGCCGGGAAGACCGCAAACCACACCAGGATCATCATGCGTTTCAGGTCGATGGCATCGCGAACGTGCGCCGCCCCTTTCGTCACCAGACCCGGCGTGTAGAAAATGGTCGTCGTCGCTTCGTACAGCGGGTAGTACTTCTTCAGTTTACCCTCGGTAAAATGCGGCTCTATTTTTTCAAAGAGGTGTTTTAAGCCCATCGTTATCCTTCCTGCTCAATGCGGGTTAACACCTCGCGCAATACGGGTCCATATTCGTATTTACCTGGACACACATAAGTACACAGCGCCAAATCTTCTTCATCCAGCTCGAGACAGCCCAGCGCCTGCGCGCCGTCGGTATCACCGGCAAGGAGATCGCGCAGCAGCACGGTGGGCAGAATGTCCAGCGGCATCACGCGTTCGTAGTTGCCAATCGGGACCATTGCGCGCTCCCCGCCGTTCGTGCTGGTGGAGAAATTAAAGAGCTTATGACGCAGGAAGTGACCCAGCGTAGTGCGGGTCACGGAGTATTTCTCTGCACCCGGCAGCACCCAGCCGAACAGCTCTTTCTCACGCCCTTCCTGCACAACGCTCACCTGAAGATGGAAACGGCCCAGGTACGCATGCGCATCAACTGCACGGCGCCCACTGAGTACTGAACCGGAAATCATGCGGTTTTCACCCTCTTTCGTTTCCCCGGAAAGCAGGTCATTAAGATCGGCTCCCAGAAGCGTTTTTACCAGGCGCGGGTTTGCAGCCTGCGGACCGCCGATAGCGATGACCCGTTCAGCGCAGAGAACGCCAGTGGTAAAGAGCTTACCAATGGCAATGACGTCCTGATAATTAAGATGCCAGACCTGTTTTTTCAGACTCACCGGCTCAAGGAAATGAATATGGGTGCCGACCAGCCCAGCCGGATGTGGACCCGAAAATTCATTAAACGTGACCTGCCCCTGCGGATGGCCGCCAAGCTTGCCACCGCCGGCCTGGCAGACGTGAACTTTTCCGGGCGTCAGGCGCGTTAAAACCGTCAGCCCGGCATCGAAGGCTTTACGCTGCGCCAGAATAACGGGCTGCGGGTCTGCGCTGAGCGGGTTGGTGTCGATGGCCGTCACGAATATGGCAGCCGGGGCCGTATCAGGAGCGGGGGATTTGCTGAAAGGACGCGTGCGAAGTGCCGTCCACAAACCGGATGCCAGCAGTTGAGCCTGCACAGTTTCCCGACTAAGCGACGCGAGTTCTGCGGCGTCGTAATGGGCAAACTCACGCTGTTCATCGCCTTCAATGCGGATCACCACCGACTGAAGGACACGGCGCTCGCCACGATTGATCGCCACAACGGTGCCGCTGGCGGGAGCTGTGAACAGCACGCCGGGATTTTTTTTATCCTCAAAGAGCGCCTGCCCTTTGATAACGCGATCGCCTTCCTGAACCAGCATCGAGGGACGCATTCCCAGATAATCGTCGCCTACGATGGCGACATGACGGACACTTGCACCGGGCGAAACGTGCTGCTCGGGCACGCCTGCAATCGGCAGATTAAGTCCTTTTTTTATTTTAAACATGTGGTTAGCAGGTTTCCATAAACAACAATCCAGTGGGCGCGAAGTGTACCATTTTCCCCTTCTCACGGGCAGGGGATCCGCCTGCGGGTGCGCCAAATTGCGAGCTAATACGCAAAGTTCCTGGAGCCAGCGTGATTTTGATGGTTTATAAAGTAAAACTAATTTGTAAACTCATCGCCCGACTCTTGCGAAAATCTATAGCGGTGCTAATGTGAGCGCTCCTAACAGAATAATCTGATTTCGGGTCTCTTTTGCCGCCCTGGCAAGTTGGTCTACGTTTTATCAAGGAACTTGTAGTATGCGTAAAATCGCATTGTTCATTGCGATGCTTCTGATTCCGTGCATGTCGTTTGCCGGGCTGCTCAGCAGCAACAGCTCCACGACGCCGATCAGCAAAGAATATAAACAGCAGTTAATGGGATCGCCGGTTTATATTCAAATCTTCAAGGAAGAACGCACGCTCGATCTATTTGTGAAAATGGGCGAGACATATCAGCTGCTTGATAGCTACAAAATTTGTAATTACTCCGGCGGGCTGGGGCCAAAACAGCGCCAGGGTGATTTTAAAAGTCCGGAAGGGTTTTATAACGTTCAGCGTAGCCAGCTCAAACCGGACAGCCGCTTCTATAAAGCCATTAACATCGGTTTCCCCAATGCCTATGACCGTGCTCACGGTTATGAAGGGAAATACCTGATGATCCACGGTGCCTGCGTGTCTATCGGCTGTTATGCGATGACCGATGCCGGCATTGATGAAATTTTCCAGTTCGTAACAGGCGCGCTGGTGTTCGGGCAGCCTAACGTTCAGGTCAGCATTTATCCGTTCCGTATGACGGATGCCAACATGGCCCGCCATAAGTACTCCTATTACGCCGATTTCTGGAAACAGCTGAAGCCGGGTTACGACTACTTTGAGCAGACCCACAAGCCGCCTGTGGTTTCTATCGTAGATGGCCGTTACGTGGTCAGCAAACCGCTGAGCCACGAAGTCGTCCATCCACAGCTGGCGTCAAATTACACGGTCCCCGAGACAAAATAGCACCCACTCGCCTGGCATGATCTTTTGCCAGGCTTCGTTGCCCGTCAGCGGCTGCGTCGCAATGACTGTGACCACATCGTTCGGTGTGGTCTCTTTCTGAAAGTCTATCTCCACATCCTGATCGAGCAGCTTTGCAACGCCAAACGGCGCACGGCGCGTGATCCAGAACAGGTTCGTCGAACAGAACGCCATGACATAGCGTCCGTCTGACAGCAGCATGTTAAACACGCCTTTTTCACGTAGCTCGGATGCCAGCGTCGCGATGTATTTAAACACGGCGGTCATGTTGCCGGGCGTACGAGGATAACGTTCCGTCAGCTTGTGCAGTAGCCAGCAGAAGGCTTTTTCGCTATCCGTTTCGCCGACCGGGCGGAAATTCCCCGTCTCCAGCGACTTATAGCCCGTCAGTTGCCCGTTGTGCGCGTAGGTCCAGTTTCGCCCCCACAGTTCACGGGTAAACGGATGGGTATTTTCCAGCGCCACTTCGCCGCGGTTAGCCTGACGGATGTGCGCAATCACCGAGCGGGACTTGATGGGATAGTCCTGCACCAGTTTGGCAATCGGTGAGTTATAGCTGGGCTGTGGATCTTTGAACGTGCGACACCCTTTGCCTTCGTAGAAGGTAATGCCCCAGCCGTCTTTATGCGGCCCGGTTCCTCCACCGCGCTGCACCAGCCCGGTGAAACTAAAGCAGATATCGGTTGGCACATTGGCGCTCATCCCGAGCAGTTCGCACATACATCACCTCCACAACAGCGGGGGCAACGCCCCAATGGCTATGCCCCCCGCGAAGTCTTACTTAGCCATCTCTTTTTCGATCAGCTGGATCAGGATATGGATCACTTTGATGTGAATTTCCTGAACGCGGTCAGCATAACCAAAGTGCGGAACGCGAATTTCGATATCCGCGGTACCGTCCATCTTACCGCCATCTTTACCGGTCAGGGTGATGACTTTCATCCCTTTTTCACGCGCGGCAGCGATCGCTTTGATCACGTTAGCGGAGTTACCGGAGGTCGAAATGCCCAGCAGCACGTCGCCTTCACGACCTACCGCTTCAACGTAGCGGGAAAAGATGTGGTCGTAACCGAAGTCATTGCCTACGCAGGAGATGTGGCTGACGTCGGAAATCGCAATCGCCGGGTAGCCCGGACGGTTTTCGCGATAGCGTCCGGTCAGCTCTTCTGCAAAGTGCATGGCATCACAGTGGGAACCACCGTTACCGCAGGAGAGCACTTTGCCGCCCGCTTTAAAGCTGTCGGCCAGCAGGACCGCCGCGCGCTGAATAGCGTGAATGTTGGCATCATCTTTCAGAAAGTTAGCCAGCGTTTCCGCCGCTTCGTTCAGTTCGTTACGAATAAGATCCTGGTACATGAGGATAATCCTTCAGTATTGATGAAATAACACAGTGGAGTGTACCGGATAGCGGGAAAAGCGAGAAGCTAAAGCCATGCGAATCCTCCGGCGTTTTGCTTTTTCGTGCCGGCGAAAACACGAACAATGTGAGCCCGGTTGTAATTATTTTGTAAACACATTGCTAAAGGAAATAACATCAACTACAACCATATCATCACAAGTGGTCAGACCTCCTACAAGCAAGGGAGCTTTTCTTTATGATGATTTTGAGCATTCTCGCAACTGTTGTACTGCTCGGTGTGTTGTTCTATCACCGCGTCAGTTTATTCCTGAGTAGTGTGATTCTGCTGGCCTGGACGGCTGCACTTGGCGTCGCTGGTCTGTGGAATATCTGGCTTTTAGTTCCGCTGGCCATCATTCTTCTGCCGTTTAACTTTACCCCGATGCGTAAGTCGATGATCTCCGCGCCGGTGTTCAAAGGCTTCCGCAAAGTGATGCCGCCAATGTCGCGGACTGAGAAAGAAGCGATTGATGCCGGTACCACCTGGTGGGAAGGCGACCTGTTCCAGGGCAACCCGGACTGGAAAAAGCTGCATAACTATCCGCAGCCGCGTCTGACCGCTGAAGAACAGGCTTTTATTGACGGCCCGGTGGAAGAAGCGTGCCGCATGGCAAACGACTTTGCCATCACCCATGAAATGGCCGATCTGCCGCCAGAGCTGTGGGCGTATCTGAAAGAACATCGCTTCTTCGCGATGATCATCAAGAAAGAGTATGGCGGTCTGGAATTCTCCGCTTACGCTCAGGCTCGCGTCCTGCAAAAGCTGGCGGGCGTCTCCGGGATCCTGGCGATTACCGTTGGCGTGCCTAACTCCTTAGGCCCGGGTGAACTGCTGCAGCATTACGGTACGGAAGAGCAGAAAGATCACTACCTGCCGCGTCTTGCGCGTGGTCAGGAAATCCCTTGCTTCGCGCTGACCAGCCCTGAAGCGGGTTCCGATGCAGGCGCGATCCCGGATACCGGCGTGGTCTGCATGGGCGAGTGGCAGGGCGAGCAGGTGCTGGGCATGCGCCTGACCTGGAACAAGCGTTATATCACCCTGGCGCCAATCGCCACCGTGCTGGGTCTGGCCTTTAAGCTCTCTGACCCGGAAAAACTGCTGGGCGGCGAAGAAGATCTGGGCATTACCTGTGCGCTGATCCCAACCTCTACCCCGGGCGTTGAAATTGGTCGCCGTCACTTCCCGCTGAACGTGCCGTTCCAGAACGGTCCGACCCGCGGTCAGGACATCTTTGTGCCGATTGATTACATTATCGGTGGTCCGAAAATGGCCGGTCAGGGCTGGCGTATGCTGGTGGAATGTCTGTCGGTTGGCCGCGGCATTACCCTGCCGTCGAACTCTACTGGTGGCCTGAAATCTGTGGCGATGGGGATTGGTGCATACGCCCACATCCGCCGTCAGTTCAAAATCTCCATCGGCAAGATGGAAGGTATCGAAGAGCCGCTGGCGCGTATCGCAGGTAATGCCTACGTGATGGATGCCGCCGCATCTTTGATTACCTACGGCATTATGCTGGGCGAAAAACCGGCCGTGCTGTCCGCGATTGTGAAATACCACTGTACCCACCGCGCGCAGCAGTCGATCATTGACGCGATGGATATCGCAGGCGGTAAAGGCATTATGCTCGGCGAAGGCAACTTCCTGGCGCGCGGCTATCAGGGCGCACCGATTGCCATCACCGTTGAAGGTGCCAACATCCTGACCCGCAGCATGATGATCTTCGGTCAGGGGGCGATTCGCTGCCATCCGTACGTGCTGGAAGAGATGGCCGCTGCGCAGAATAATGACGTGGATGCCTTCGATAAGCTGCTGTTCAAACATATCGGTCATGTGGGTAGCAACAAGGTGCGTAGTTTCTGGCTCGGCCTGACGCGCGGTCTTACCAGCGCGACGCCAACCGGTGATGCGACCAAACGCTATTACCAGCATCTGAACCGTCTGAGCGCCAACCTGGCTCTGCTGTCGGATGTTTCCATGGCCGTTCTCGGCGGTAGCCTGAAGCGTCGCGAGCGTATATCTGCCCGTCTGGGGGATGTGCTGAGCCAGATCTTCCTGGCGTCTGCGGTCCTGAAGCGTTACGACGACGAAGGGCGTCAGGAAGCGGATCTGCCGCTGGTACACTGGGGCGTTCAGGATGCGATGTATCAGGCAGAACAGGCGATTGACGATCTGCTGGCGAACTTCCCGAACCGCTTTGTTGCGGGCGCCCTGCGCGTGGCGATCTTCCCGACCGGTCGTCACCACCTGGCACCGTCCGACAAGCTGGACCACAAAGTGGCGAAAATCCTGCAGGTACCGAGCGCGACACGCTCCCGTATCGGCCGTGGTCAGTACCTGGCCCCTACGCCACATAACCCGGTGGGTCTGCTGGAAGAGGCGCTGCTTGATGTAATGGCCGCCGACCCAATTCATCAGAAGATCTGCAAACAACTGGGCAAAAACCTGCCGTTCACCCGTCTGGATGAACTGGCGAAACAGGCGCTGTCAGGTGGCATTATCGATAATGCTGAAGCAGCAATTCTGGTAAAAGCCGAAGAGAGCCGTCTGCGCAGTATTAACGTCGATGATTTCGAACCGGACGAGCTGGCAACACAGCCGGTAAAGCTGCCAGAGAAGCACCGTAAACCTGAAGCGGCATAACCCGTTTCGTTCTGACAAACCCCGCCGCGCGCGGGGTTTTTTATTGCCACATTTTCTCGTAATGACGTGCTACAGTGTCAAAAAGGGGTCGTTTGAGGAGTCTGTATCGTGCCGGGTTTGAAGATTTCGATTTTGCAGCAACCTTTAGTGTGGATGGATGGCCCTGCCAACCTGCGCCACTTTGATCGTCAACTGGAAGAGATTACCGGACGAGATGTGATTGTCCTGCCGGAGATGTTCACCACCGGCTTCGCCATGGAAGCAGCTAAGCAATCAATGCCTCAGGATGACGTGGTCGCCTGGATGCATACCAAAGCGCAGCAAACAAACGCGCTGATCGCGGGTAGTGCCGCCCTGCAAACCGAGCGCGGGCCAGTGAACCGTTTTCTGCTGGTTGAGCCGGAAGGGAAAGTGCATTTTTACGATAAACGCCACCTGTTCCGCATGGCGGATGAGCATCATCACTATGAAGCGGGTAATGAGCGCGTGGTATTCGAGTGGCGCGGCTGGCGCATTCTGCCGCTGGTCTGCTACGACCTGCGCTTCCCGGTGTGGTCGCGCAACCGCAACGATTATGACCTGGCGCTGTATGTCGCCAACTGGCCAGCACCGCGCTCGCTGCACTGGCAGTCGCTGCTGGTGGCGCGCGCCATTGAGAACCAGGCGTATGTGGTGGGCTGTAACCGTGTGGGGACGGATGGCAACGGGCATCACTACCGCGGCGACAGCCGGGTGGTAAATCCGCAGGGCGAGATTATTGCGACTGCCGAGCCGCATCAGGCAACGCGAATTGATGCGGAGCTATCGTTGACCGCGCTGAAGGAGTATCGGGAGAAGTTTCCGGCCTGGCAGGATGCGGATCCGTTTAGCATCGGGTAAAAAAAGCCGGGTGGCGGCTACGCTTTACCCGGCCTACAAATGTTGCTCGAGCGTTTAACTCACCAACGCCTGTCCGTCTTTACGGCTCTCCGTTGCCGCCACGTAATGCCCTTCCGGAAGGCGATAAATCACCTGAGCACCGCCGAAGTTATAATCCTGCAGCGGATCTTCCACCACGATCTGGTGTCCGCGTTCGCGCAGCGCGGCGATAGTATTGCGATCGAACGTTGATTCGACGATCACTTCCCTGCCCTGCACCACGCGCCAGCGCGGAGCGTCAATCGCCGCCTGCGGGTTTTGCCCGTGAAGCATAATGCGCAGCGCCATCTGCATGTGTCCTTGCGCCTGCATCGGGCCGCCCATCACGCCGAAGGACATCAACGGCTTGCCGCTGCCGTCCATCGCAAAGCCCGGAATGATGGTGTGGAACGGACGCTTGCTGCCCGCCAGCGCGTTCGGATGATTAGGATCCAGCGAAAAACCACAGCCCCGGTTTTGCAGGCTAATCCCGGTGTCTGGCACCACAATCCCTGAACCAAACCCCATATAGTTGGACTGAATAAAGGAGACCATCATCCCGCTGGCATCCGCAGTGCTGATGTAGACCGTACCGCTCTGGGTGGGTGAACCGTAGACAAAATCAGAGGCGCTTTCGTGGTTGATCAGCGCCGCACGCGATTTCAGGTAATGATCGCTCAGCAGCTCTTTGGCCGCGAACGCCATATGATCTTCATCCGCCACGTAGCGGTCGAGATCCGCCAGCGCCAGCTTCATCGCTTCAATGGACAAATGCAGAGACTGCACGGAGTCCGGATGATGCTGCTCGATGCCGCACTGCTCCAGAATACCCAGCGCAATCAGCGTGGCGATCCCCTGGCCGTTTGGCGGCAGCTCCTGCACCGAACCACCCGCGAAGTCGCGTGACAGCAGGTCTACCCAGTCCACGCGGTGGCTGGCGAGATCTTCAGCCGTCAAATGCGCGCCGTGTTCTTTGGCGAAGGCGGCAATTTTCTGCGCCAGCTCGCCGCGGTAAAACGCGTCGCCGTTGGTTTTCGCTATCAGTTCCAGCGAATTCGCCTGCGCCGGATTACGGAAGATCTCCCCCACTCGCGGCGCGCGGCCTTCCGGCGCGAAGCAGGCGCTGAAGCCAGGCTGATCTTTCAGCTTGTTGTAGCCGCGCTGCCAGAGATGGCCAATCAGCGGCGAAACCGGGAAACCGTTTCGCGCATAGTCAATGGCTGGCTGCGCCAGCGTGGTCAGCGGCAGCGTGCCGAAACGCTCTGCCAGTGCGACCCAGCCGGATACCGCACCGGGCACGGTCACGGCGTCCCAGCCGATTTCGGGTACCGCCGTTTTTCCGGCAAAGAGATCCGCATGCCAGCTGGCCGGTGAGCGCCCCGACGCGTTCAGACCGTGAAGTTTTTCACCGTCCCAGACGATGGCAAAGGCATCACTGCCGATCCCGTTACCGGTCGGCTCGACTACTGTCAGCGCCATCGCGGTGGCGATCGCCGCATCAACGGCATTACCGCCCAGCTGCAGCATTTTCATTCCTGCCTGCGCCGCCAGCGGTTGCGAAGTGGCAACGGCGTTATGGCCCATCATCGGCGGGCGTCGTGATTCGTAACCGGACGTAAAATCAAGCGCTTTAGTCATCATGACTCCTTAGTCGTGGCGCGGATCGAGCGCATCGCGCAGCCCGTCGCCAAGTAAATTGAAGCCCTGCACGGCAAGGAAAATTGCCACGCCGGGGAAAACGGACATCCACGGCGCCTGCTCAAGAAAACCTTTCGCGGTGTTGAGCATTGACCCCCAGGACGGATTGGGCGGCTGCTGCCCCAACCCTAAAAACGACAGGCTGGCTTCGGCGATAATCGCCGAGGCAATCGCCAGCGTGGCCTGTACCAGGATCGGTGACATCACGTTGGGCAGCACGTATTTGATGATGATCCAGCGATCCGGCAGGCCAATCGCCCGCGCGCCGTCGATGTACTCTTCGTTGCGGATGGCGATCACCTGCCCACGCGTCAGACGGGCGAATATCGGCATCGCGGAAAGGCCAATGGCGATCATCGCGTTGGTCAGGCTTGGGCCTAAAAATGCCCCCAGCGCGATCGCCATGATCAGAAACGGGCAGGCCAGCAGCGCTTCAATGAAGCGCGAGATCACCCCATCCCACATCTTCTGGAAATACCCCGCTACCAGCCCCAGCGGCACGCCGATCGCTACCGCGATAACGACCGACATACAGCCCGCCATCAGCGAGGTTCGCGCCCCCCAGATAATGCGGGATAAAATGTCGCGCCCCAGCTCGTCGGTTCCGAACCAGTACATTGCCGACGGCGCTTTACGCACCGCCAGGAAGTTGGCTTTGACCGGGTCGAACGGGGCAATCCACGGCGCCAGCAGCGCCACCAGCACAAAGAAGCCCACCACCACCGCGCCAATCACCGCGCTTTTATTGGCGAGGAATTTCTTTAGCACCCGGTTTTGCGCGCGCGGCAGCGCGGGCACAGCGGTTTGCGTCGTCAGTTCCGCCATGGTTAACCTCGCATTTTCGGGTTGATAAGAACGTAGAGCACGTCAGCCAGCAGGTTGAGCAACAGGAAGCCGATCGCCACGATCAGCACCACGCCCTGCACCACCGCGTAGTCTCGGTTAAATACCGAATCGACGATCATCTTGCCGAAGCCGGGAATGGTGAAGACCTGCTCGGTCAGCACCGCACCGCCCAGCAGCTCACCAAACAGCAGCGTCGTAAGGGTGATCACCGGCACCAGCGCATTGCGAAACGCGTGCTTTAAGATCACCGCTTTCGGCAGTAATCCTTTCGCGCGCGCGGTGCGGATGTAATCCGCTTTCAGGACCGCAATCATCGATGCTCGGGTATGGCGCATCAGCGTCGCCGCCAGCCCTGTTCCGAGAACGGCTGCGGGCAGCAGCAGCGTGCGCAGGTTTTGCACCGGATCCTCACTGAACGGTACATAGCCGGACGCGGGAAGCCACTGCAGGTTCACCGAGAAGACCAGAATCAGCAGGATCCCCAGCCAGAAATGGGGGATCGAGATCCCCGAGATCGCCACGAAGTTCGCCCCGTGATCGACCCAGCTGTTTTTGTTCACTGCCGCGAGGATCCCCATGCTAATGCCAAATACCAGCGCGATAATCATCGCCAGCAGCGACAGCTCCAGCGTCACAGGCAGCTTACTGGCAATCAGCTGCGTCACCGGTTCGTGCGTGCGTAAGGAGATCCCCAGGTCGCCCTGCAATGCGCGCGTTAACCAGTTGAAATACTGCACAGGAATGGGCGCATCCAGATTGAGCTCAGCACGCAGCTGGGCGATAACCGCCGGATCGCGCTCCTCCCCGGCCATGGCGATCAGCGGGTCGCCGGGCAGCAGTTTTTGCAGGCCAAACACCATCATGCTCACCAGCAGCAAGGTCGGGATGGCCAGCAGCAGACGTTTGCAAATCAGTTCCAGCATGGGTTCTCCTCAGGACGTTTATTTCGCCAGCGTCAAACCCGCCAGACGCACGATGCCGTCCGGGTAAGGCTTAAAGCCCTGCACGCGCTTGTTCAGACCAAAAATGCGCGGCTCGAAGTAGAGGTAGGCAATCGGCATGTCGGTTTGCAGCTGTTTCACCACCTTGTCATACAGCGGCTGGCGTGCGGCCTGATCGGTGCTCTGGCGCGCCTGAGTCAGCCATTCGTCGACCTGCGCGTTGCTGTAGCGTCCGTCATTCAGAGTGCCTTTGCTATGGACAAAGCCGTAGATGCTGCCGTCCGGGTCCGGGCGGCCCGACCAGCCGGAGAAACTGAGCTGATAATCACCACTCTGCTGACGATCCAGCAGCGTCGCGAATTCGGTCATCTGCAGGTTGAGCGTGAAGCCGGCCTCGGCAACCATTGCCTGCAGAACCTGACCCACCTGCTGCGAGGTCGGGTTGTTCGGCACCAGCAGGTTGACGGTCAGCGGCGTGGTGACGCCTGCCGCTTTGAGCAGCGCTTTGGCTTTATCGACGTCACGGGGCGGAACCGGCAGATTGACGTGATACGGGCTCACCGTGGAAAACGCCTGGTTTGCCGGCGTGTATAGCCCTTCAAAGACCACCTGATTTAGCGCATCACGGTCGATGGCCTGCGAAAATGCCTCGCGTACGCGGGCATCTCTGAACGGATCGTTCGCCGGGACCTTGCCGTTATTGATGTTGAAGGTAATGCCCTGGTAACCCAGACCCGTTACCTTCGCCAGCGCCAGCTTGCTGTCAGCTTCAACGGTTTTAACGTCGCTGGCCGCAATGCCTTCGGTCAGGTCGAGATCGCCTGCCCGCAGGTTCGCGAGGCGCACGGAGGCGTCCGGGATCGGCAGATAAATAATTTTGTCGAAGTGGTAGGCGTCTTTATTCCAGTAATTGTCGAAGCGAGTCAGAACAATGCGGTCCTGGGACACGCGGCTGTCAAACTTATAAGGACCGGAACAGACCGGATGGGCGGCAAAGTCAGGCTTTTTCGCCGCATCGGGTGCCATCATCGCGCCCGCGCGGTCAGTCAGCTGCATCAGCAGCGCGGCGTCAGGGGTTTTCAGGTGCAGCGCAATCTGCATCGGACCGGTGACCTCTACCGATTCCACCGAGGAGATCTCGCTTTTGCGCAGGGAACCTTTTAGGGTCAACGCACGGTCGAGGTTGTATTTCGCAGCAGCGGCGTCGAATTTCTCGCCGTCATGGAAGGTCACCCCCTCACGGAGATCCATGGTCAGCGTTTTGCCGTCATCGCTCCAGGCCCACGACTTCGCCAGACCTGGCACCACTTTCAGATGCTCGTCGACATCCACCAGCCTGTCGCACAGGGAAGCAAAGACAAAGCGGCCATAGTAGGTGCGCGCCAGATGCGGGTCGAGCATGTCCGGGTCAGCTCCCAGACCAATTCGCAGCACGCTTTCAGAATGGGCGGGCAGCGCCGCGCCAAGCAACATAACACTTCCCAGTACGGTCAAAAGAGAATTACGCATTGTCATTATCATGAGTTCCTTGAAGGAAGGGAGGAGTGAGTGGCCGCGTGTTCAAACAGCGCGCGGCGGCGCAGAAAAGCTGCGGATGGCGGTGCTATCTGAATAACACTGCGATCGCGATTGATGTCCTGCCAGCGGTGACAGGCAACCTGACGTCCACCGTCCAGCACCTGATTAATCGGCTCAACCTGACGGCATTCATCGGTAACATACGGGCAGCGGGTATGGAAACGGCAGCCGGATGGAGGGCTCGCCGGGTTCGGCAGATCCCCCTGCAGCAGCGGTGCGTCGCGTTCAATGCCCGGCTGCATCTGTGGTGCCGAGGCGATCAGTGCCTGGGTATAAGGGTGCAGCGGGGCGTCAAAGATCTCGTCGACGGTCGCAAGTTCAACGATTTGCCCGAGATACATGACCGCCACGCGGTCGCTCATATGGCGAATCACCGCCAGGCCGTGGGCAACGATCACCATCGTCAGCCCCAGCTGGTGCTTCAGGCTTTCCAGCAAATTGACGACCTGGGCCTGGACGGAAACATCCAGCGCAGAGACGGGTTCATCGCCAAGCAACAGTTTTGGTCCCGAGGCCAGCGCGCGCGCAATGCCGATACGCTGGCGCTGGCCGCCGGAAAACTCATGCGGATAGCGCCCGGACCAGGCGGCAGGCAGGCCAACGGTTTTGAGGAGTTCGGCGACGCGGTACTGACGATCGGCTTTCTTCATGTTCTGGTGCAGCCACAGCGGCTCACCGACGATCTGCTCCACCGTCATGCGCGGGTTCAGCGAGGCAAACGGATCCTGGAAAATAATTTGCAGCTCACGCCGGAGCTGGTTCAGACGGGCGCCCGAGGCGTCGGTAATCTCCTCCCCCTGGTAAAACACTCGCCCTTCACTGGCGGCGAGCAGGCGCAGCAGCAGACGCCCAAGGGTGGATTTGCCGGAGCCAGACTCGCCGACAATTGCCAGCGTTTCACCCGGCATCACGGCAAGCGAAACGCGATCGACCGCCGTAACAAACCGGGCCGGTGAAAAGAGTTTTTTCGGACCAGGGAAGCGCTTGCTGAGGTCGCGGGCTTCAAGAATTGGCGTAGTCATGCGGTCTCTCCCAGGGCAATGTGGTGTTCGAGCGGCACGCGGAAGCAGGCGACCTGATGACCCGCGCCGAGCGTGTTGAGCGGCGGTTTTTCATCATGGCAGCGAGACTGCGCAAACGGGCAGCGCGTCGCAAAACGACAGCCTTTCGGCATGGATTCCGGGAGCGGGACCGACCCGGGAATGGTGGAGAGCTGGCCTTTACGTGCGCCCAGCGAAGGGATTGAGCCCATCAGGCCGATGGTGTACGGGTGCTGCGGGTCGGCAAAGATGGCCTCGACGCTCCCCTGCTCCACCACCTGCCCGGCATACATTACCGCCACCTGCTGGGCGACTTCGGCCACCACGCCTAAATCGTGGGTGATCATCAGGACCGCCGTGCCGGTTTCTTCTTTGAGGGTGTTGAGCAAGGTGAGGATTTGCGCCTGGATGGTGACGTCGAGCGCGGTAGTCGGTTCATCGGCAATCAGTAATTTAGGATGGTTGATCAGCGCCATGGCAATCATCACACGCTGGCGCATACCGCCGGAAAGCTGATGCGGGTAAGCCTTGAGGCGCATCTCCGCCGCGGGGATCTGCACCTTCTCGAGGATCTGCAGCGCGACCTTCATCGCCTCTGTGCGGGAAACGCTCTGGTGACGCATGACCGCTTCACTGAGCTGATCGCCTAATGTGAAAGCGGGATTGAGCGAGGTCATCGGCTCCTGGAAAATCATCGCCAGCTCGCTGCCACGCAAATCGGCATAGTCCCGCAGCGAGAGCTTTCGCAGATCGTGACGGCGAAACTGCATTTCTCCGCTGACAATCTTCGCGCTGGCGGGCAGTAACCCCATCAGCGCCAGTGAGGTGATACTTTTCCCGCAGCCGGACTCTCCCACCAGCGCCAGCGTCTCGCCTGCTTTGACCGTCAGGGAAATACCGTCCAGTACGCTAACCGGCGAGCCGGAAAATTTAACGTTGAGATTATTCAGCCGAAGTACAGGCGTGGTGTCCTTAAACGGGATCGTCGTCATAGCGTGAAGTCGTCCTCAAGGTGGATCGCCTGAATCAGGGCGGTTTGCAGGCTAAGCAGGTGTTCGCGCATGGCGGCAGCTGCTTCATTAGGCTGGCGATGGATAATCGCAGACATGATCTTGTGATGGTGGTCGTTATAGCTGTCGACACGTTCGGGCGTGCGGGCTAATTCGCGCAGATGCTGCCAGCCCGGTTCGCGCCGCACGGCATCAATCGCGTCAAACAGGCCGAGCATCAGGCGGTTGCCCGCAGCCTCGGCAATAGCGCGGTGAAAGGCGCTATCCCACAGTTCGTTGAGATCGCGGTCATCCGGGCTGACCTTGTCGATGCGTTCCAGCATGCGCTGCATGAGCGCGAGGTTTTCCCTGGTGGCACGCAGTGCCGCAAGCCGGGCTAAGCCGGGTTCGAGCTGTAGACGAGCTTCCATAACTTCCAGCAGGTTGGTTTGCTGAACCAATCCCTGAAGCGCCAGCGGTTCAACAGGGGCTGCGGGACCAATAAAGGTGCCTTTACCCTGTTTACGCCAGATCCGTCCTTCCTCTTCCAGCACATCCAGCGCGCGACGCACCTCGCGTCGTCCTACGCCGAGAGTTTCCGACAGCTCACGTTCCGTGGGCAGCGGAGTGCCTGGTGTTGACTCATGCTGGTTGATAAGCCCGCGCAACTGCTCAAGCGCGGTACTGGAATTGGCCAGAAACCGTGACGGTTTTTCCATATTGGTTCGCTCGCTATCATCATTATTTTCTTTTTATTAACGATAAGTTATTGATATGGCATGAACCTTATCGTGCTAATGATTAAGCAATAACCGAACCAATTATTTATTGGTTCAAAAACTTTCACGATATCCACTGTAAGCGAATGATTTCATGAAAATTATTTTTACAAAGCGACACAGTCTGATGAAGGCCAAAAAGTGGCTGGGCGAAAGAATGCACAAACACAGTGCAAATAACGCACTAATGCTGTGCAAATGTTAATTAATTGCACCACGCAAATTAACATTTTGTTAATGAAAAGAAAGGGGGATAAAAGACAAAGGCTGTTGAAACGACGAAGGCCTGAATCATTTCTGATTCAGGCCTTCTGAATAGTGGCGGAACGGACGGGACTCGAACCCGCGACCCCCTGCGTGACAGGCAGGTATTCTAACCGACTGAACTACCGCTCCACTGTTCCCGTTTGGGGAACGAGGCGCATATTACGGTGTGCCTCCGATCTCGTCAACGCTTTTTCTCACGTTTTGAATCGTTTGCTGCAAAAATCGCCCAACCGATGATTTTACAGACATTATGGCGTTTTTTCAGGCGCGCCACATACAGCTGCCGCCCTTCTTCTGTACCAGATCGAGACGGGATTCATGGTTAAGTAACTCTTCATCACTGGCTAAAACAACCCGTAAACGACTTGCCTGACGGACCACGCGCTGGATGCCCGCTTCGCCCTGCGCCTGCTGCGACTCATTTTCCATGCTGAATTTCATCGACGTCTGACCGCCGGTCATCGCCAGATAGACATCAGCCAGAATCTGGGCATCGAGAAGTGCCCCGTGCAGCGTTCGCTTGGTGTTGTCTATTTCATAACGTGAACAGAGTGCATCGAGGCTGTTACGCTTGCCGGGAAACATCTTCCTCGCCAGCGCCAGGCTATCGGTCACTTTGCAGAAGGTATTGGTTTTCGGAATATCGCGATGGAGCTTACTAAACTCATAGTCCATAAAGCCGATATCGAACGACGCGTTATGGATGATTAACTCAGCGCCTTTGATGTAGTCGAGAAACTCGTCAGCCACCTCGGCGAAGGTCGGTTTATCCAGCAAGAACTCATCGGCAATACCGTGAACGCCAAACGCTTCTGGATCCACCAGCCGATCGGGTTTGAGGTAGACGTGGAAGTTGTTCCCCGTGAGACGACGGTTCACCACTTCAACGGCACCGATCTCAATGATCTTGTGCCCTTCGTAGTGCGCGCCGATCTGGTTCATACCGGTGGTTTCGGTATCGAGGACAATCTGGCGAGTAATTGCAGTGCTCATAGCGGTCATTTATGTCAGACTTATCGTTTAACTGAACGTTTCAATACAGGAAGTCTACCAGAGATGCGTAAACAGGTAGAAATTTTCACCGATGGATCTTGTCTCGGGAACCCAGGCCCCGGCGGCTACGGCGCGATTATGCGCTATCGTCAGCATGAGAAAACTTTTAGCGAAGGGTATTTCCTGACCACCAACAACCGTATGGAGTTGATGGCGGCCATTGTGGCGCTGGAAGCCTTAAAAGAACACTGCGACGTGGTGTTGAGTACGGATAGCCAGTACGTGCGACAGGGTATCACCCAGTGGATCCACAACTGGAAAAAACGCGGCTGGAAAACTGCAGATAAGAAGCCCGTGAAGAACGTCGATCTCTGGAAGCGCCTTGATGCGGCACTGGGCCAGCACGAGATTAAGTGGGAGTGGGTTAAAGGCCACGCCGGCCACCCGGAAAACGAGCGCTGCGATGAACTGGCGCGCGCGGCGGCCTCAAATCCGGCCCATGAGGATACTGGCTACCAGCCTGAATCCTGATCAGGGTTTTCTGTACTGCCGCGTTGCGCCAACGGTCTGGCGGATGGGCGTTTTCGATTTGCTCTGCTTCATGGGGTTAAGCGTCAGAGGGATGGTTCGCTTACGCGCGACGATAAACTGCATGCAGCCTAATGCGGGCAAATGCGTACTCAATAAAACTCCCCCCTGACGTGCCCACGGCAGTACCTGAAAACCGCCATAGTTGAGCACTTCAAAGTTGAGCAGTGACAGCCAGTCGAGCTGGCGCATCATGGTGAACATCCGGCTGTTATAGGGTGGCGTTCGGCGCAATACAGGCACCAGCTTACGTAACCCCATCAGACTCAGCGGATTAAAACCGCTGAGTATCAGCCAGCCGTCATCAATCAGCACGCGATCGGCTTCACGCAGCATACGATGAGGATCGCTGCACCAGGGCAGCGCGTGGGCAAGAAGACACGCATCTACGGATTTTTCCGCAAACGGCAGATGCAATGGGTCAGCCTTCACCTGAACCGGCGATCCGCCGAGAGAGACATTGACCTGATGTGAGATGGCGCAGCTTTCGGTATTGATTTCTGCGCTGAGATTGCCAATCTTAAGCAGGTGAAAGCCATACATTTTCGCGAGCCAGGGCTTCAGCTGTTGCTCAAGCGCCTCGCGATAGTATTCACCCCAGGGCAATTCCGCCCAACGTTCCGGTGCTGCGACAGTCTGAGGTATCCTTGCCGGTTTCATCAAAACACCCGCCACGCTATAAGAGGTAATGTATGAATCTTATCAGTATTCCTGCTTTTCAGGACAATTACATCTGGGTTTTGGTCGATAACGATCGTCGATGCGTCATTGTCGATCCCGGCGAATCCGCCCCTGTGCTTGATGCAATAAAGGAGAACGCCTGGCAGCCAGAAGCCATTCTGTTGACGCACCATCATAACGATCACACTGGCGGCGTGCCGGAACTGCGCGCTCATTTTCCGCATCTTGTGGTTTACGGACCGGCTGAGACACAAGATAAGGGAACGACGCAAGTAGTCCAGGAGGGCGAAAATATCCACATCCGTGAGTGGGAGTTTTCCGTATTTGCTACGCCAGGTCACACTTTGGGACATCTGTGTTTCTACAGTAAACCTTATCTTTTTTGTGGCGACACCCTCTTCTCAGGCGGTTGCGGAAGACTTTTTGAAGGCACACCAGAACAGATGTATCAGTCTTTACAAAAGATTAGTGCTTTACCCGATGACACACTTATTTGTTGTGCCCATGAGTATACATTAGGGAATATGAAGTTTGCGGAGAGCCTCTTACCCGAGGATCGGGCGATTCAGGATTATTATCACAAAGTGAAGGAGTTACGTGCAAAAAACCAAAATACACTACCCGCAATTCTGAAAAATGAGCGCCGAATTAATTTATTTCTGCGAACAAATGATATTGATTTAATTAATAAAATTAACCAAGAAACAAATTTGCAACAACCAGAACAGCGATTTGCATGGTTAAGGTCAAAGAAAGATAACTTCAGATAAATGCGGGTTGCCTTTTCAAAATTTCGCCGTTATCATCGCTCGTCTTTTAAGCAACTATTGACACACACATGAAGGCAAAAGCGATATTACTCGCCTCTGTCCTGCTTGTAGGTTGCCAGTCGCAGAACGGCAGCAACGTACAACAGCATGCACAGAGCCTTTCTGCAGCTGGTCAAGGGGAAGCAGGGAAGTTTACAAGTTCGGCGCGCTGGATGGACGATGGGACATCTTTCGCGCAGGAGCAAGACTTGTGGACCTCTATTGGCGACGAGCTAAAGATGGGAATTCCGGAAAACAGCCGGATTCGCGAACAGAAGCAGAAGTATTTAAGAAATAAGAGCTATCTCCACGATGTAACGTTACGGGCAGAGCCGTATATGTACTGGATAGCCGGGCAAGTTAAGAAACGTAACATGCCTATGGAGCTGGTACTCCTACCCATAGTGGAGAGCGCTTTTGACCCACACGCGACGTCTGGCGCCAATGCCGCAGGCATTTGGCAGATCATTCCGAGCACCGGGCGAAACTATGGTCTGAAACAGACCCGCAACTATGATGCGCGTCGGGATGTTGTCGCTTCAACGACAGCCGCTCTCGACATGATGCAACGTCTGAATAAGATGTTTGACGGCGACTGGCTGTTAACGGTCGCAGCGTATAATAGTGGCGAGGGTCGTGTACTGAAGGCAATGAAAGCGAATAAAGCACGGGGTAAATCCACCGATTTTTGGTCGCTCTCACTGCCACAGGAAACGAAGATTTACGTACCGAAGATGCTGGCCTTGAGCGATATTCTCAAGAACAGCAAGCGTTACGGTGTACAACTGCCAACACCAGACGAAAGTCGTGCACTGGCGCGCGTTCGCCTCAGCAACCCTGTGGATATTCAACAGGTTGCTGATATGACGGGTATGTCGGTAAGTAAACTTAAAACCTTTAATGCAGGCGTTAAAGGCTCAACGCTGGGGGCTAGCGGCCCGCAGTATGTGATGGTTCCGCAGAAACATGCTGAGCAATTGCGTGAGTCTTTAGCATCGGGTGAGATTGCCGCCGTTCAGTCAACGCTGATCGCCGATGCTTCATCCGTTAACAGCCGCAGCTATAAGGTGCGTTCAGGTGATACGCTTTCTGGCATTGCATCACGTCTTGGCGTGACGGCGAAAGATCTGCAGCAGTGGAATAATCTGCGCAGCTCAGGTCTGAAAGTGGGTCAAACTCTGACGGTAGGCGCAGGTAGCAGCGCACAGCGTCTCGCCAGCAACAGCGATAGCATCACTTATCGCGTACGTAAAGGCGATTCACTGTCCAGTATCGCAAAACGACATGGCGTGAACATCAAAGATGTAATGCGCTGGAATAATGATACTGACAATCTGAAACCAGGCGACCAGTTGACGTTGTTTGTGAAGAACAGCGCTACGCCAGACTCCTGATTACACGATCGAAAGATAAAAAGGCACCGATTCCCCTCGGTGCCTTTTTTGTTTATCCCGCTTTTTGCGCTTCAGCCATGATGGTATCGCTGGTAAACGATCCATCCTCCTGCAATTCAAAGTACGCTTTTACCTCAGCAGAGGCACTCTCCTGATAGAGGCGAATCGCCTGACTTAATGCTTCCGGGGTACGCATACGGGCAATCCACGAAGGGTATTCCAGCGGCAAACGATCTGTTGTTAACATCCGGGTAATCAACCCCGCTTCAGTGATAAGCGATAACCACTCTCCGCTGGAGTAGTTTTGTACGTGGGAAGTATCACGCAGCGCTTCTACTGTCTGCAGCCAGATATCGCGCACCGGATGCCCGGGAGACATCACATCCATAATAATGAAGATCCCGCCCGGCTTCAGGACTCGTTTGACTTCACGTAATGCCTGGCCGACATCATGCCAGTGGTGCGCGGAATAACGGCTAATCACCACCTCAAACGAGGCATCATCAAACGGTAAGGACTCGGCGTACCCCTGGCGCGTATCCACGTTGCTCAGCCCTTTCTCTCTCGCCGCCTCAGCAACAACATCCAGCATCTGACTGGATAAGTCATACGCGGTGACCTTCGCCACCTGCTGCGCAGCCGTAAAGCTGGCATGCCCTGCCCCACAGCCTAAATCCAGCACGTGCGCCTGCGGGAATGCTGCCAGACGTTCGCCGAGACGCAGCAGGTCACGACCTGAAGCATGCACGGCGCTGGTCAGATAGGCATTTGCCTGGGAGCCAAACTGTTTTTCTACGTTGTCATGATGGGAGTGTGTTGTTGTCATCGTACTGTCCTTTGTTGGTTAAAAATAAAAGGGCAGCACCCGCGCAGGCCTGCCCCACGGCAGACCTGACACACCATTATTTATCAGGTTTGCCGGGACTGAATTCGACTAGTAGAGGGTTGTGATCGGAGGCGCGCGTGACCAGAACAGAGGCATCATGCACGCTCAGACCACGATAGAAGACAAAATCGAGAGGTCGACCAAAGGCTTTTTTACGCTGATCGTCACTAAAACGGACTTCACGCAGAGACATTTCACGCGCAAAGCGATACAGCGCATTCATGCGCGGACGACTCCAGGCATTGAAATCACCGGCCATAATGATAGGCCCGCTGTGGTGGGCAATTTGATCGCCAATGGGAAGTAACTGCTTACTGTACACATCCACGCCCAGGCTGAAATTTACCGCGTGGATGTTCACCACCATCAGCATCCGGGTATCCGGCAGCGGATAGACGGTCACCAGCGCCGATTTCGCCAGACGCAGTATAGGCTCGCGCTCACGCAGCGGGCAGCAGTAAACCGGGTGTGCTGAAGAGAGGGTCATCACGCCTGAAGGATGTTGCGGCAGGACAAACGCCGGCACCTGGTCGGCAGCAAGATAGTTCGTTGTGGCAAACCGAACCAGTTCAGGTGTGGTTTGCGCCTCCTGAAGCAGAACCAGATGAGCATCTTTACCAAAATTCTTGAGTACCGATAACCACTCCGCACGCTGCTGCTTAAAGATATTCCAGACCAGTACCCGAATTTTGTCATCGCTGCTTAACGGTGTCCCTGCGGGTAATGCCTGGCTTATGCTCGCAAACGACCCCGGAGGCAAGATCCTCTCCGCGGGCATTCCGGCAACATAACGCATGGCATAGGTATTTTTTCGCACTTTTGGAAACGGCCTCTGTAACATGAACCAGCCCGAAAACGGACTGGTTCTAATGTTATAGGGACTTTAGGTCACACTTTCAACGCAATTTCTGAGAAACCGCTTTCCAGTTTTGTAAGCAAGCACTTACTGATGTTATCCCAGTGCTACGCGAGTAGGTTTATCGAGGCGGCCACTCAGCCCTATCAGCAGGAAAGCGACAAGGACGATCACCGCACCAATCCAGGGAGTCTGGGTTAATCCAAAGTGTTCGACGGTTTGTCCGCCAATAATGGAGCCCAGCGCGATCCCAATATTGAACGCGGCAATGTTCAGTCCGGATGCCACATCCACGGCGTTTGGCGTATAGAGCTCCGCTTTCTGAACAACATAAACCTGAAGCCCGGGCACGTTGCCAAAAGCGAAGACACCCATTACCAGTACCGTGATCAGTGCGGCGTATTGCATGGACGCCGTGAACTGGAATATCAACAGCAGAACCACCAGGGCGGCGAAGATAAATTTCAGCGCCGGAACCGCACCATGTTTATCTGCAAGCTTGCCGCCCCAGATATTGCCAATCGCCACGGAAATACCGTATCCCAGCAAAATCCAGCTCACGGCACTCGGGGAGAAGCCTGCCAGGTCCTGCATCATCGGTGCCAGGAAGGTGAAGGCGGTAAATACGCCTCCATAGCCCAGAGCCGTGACCGCGTAGATGATCAGCAAACGCGGATGGGTAAGCACCTTTAGCTGATCGCTCAGGCTGGCGCTGGCCCGGCCTGGAATAGTCGACGGTACCAGCAGCAGGCTAGCAACAAGGGCAATAACCCCCAATAAGGAGACGGCCAGAAACGTCTCACGCCAGCCGAAGTGCTGTCCGATAAACGTGCCTAGCGGCACACCCGTAACGAGTGCGACGGTCAGTCCACCAAACATGATCGCAATAGCTGAGGCTGCTTTCTCTTTGGGGACCAGGCTGGTTGCAATAGTGGAACCAATTGAGAAGAACACGCCGTGTGCAAGGCCGGTCAACAGACGGGCAACCACCAGGGTGGTGTAGTCCGGTGCCTGCCAGGCCAGAATGTTACCGGCGGTGAACAACACCATCAACGCAACTAACAGCTGCTTACGCGGAAAACGTCCGGTCAGAGCCGTCAGCACAGGCGCACCGACGGCGACGCCCAGGGCGTAGATTGACACCAGCAATCCGGCGGAAGGCAGCGAGATCGCAAGCTGGTTAGCAATGGTGGGAACCAGTCCCACGATAACAAATTCGGTCGTGCCAATTGCAAAGGCACTGATCGTCAGGGCAAGTAGCGCCAGTGGCATAAAATACTCCGTATCATCAGGATTAAGATGACAGGCAGTATGTGCCAGTGCTTAAATAACAAAAATGGTCAAAATATCAATAGAATTTTGCAGGTGGTGCAACAATGAAAGCAACGTCAGAAGAGCTGACAATCTTTGTCGCCGTTGTTGAAAGCGGTAGCTTTAGCCGTGCAGCCGAACAGCTGGGACAGGCTAACTCGGCCATCAGCCGCTCAGTGAAAAAGCTGGAGATGAAGCTTGGGGTGAGCCTGCTCAACCGGACGACGCGGCAACTGAGCCTGACGGAAGAAGGAGAGCGTTATTTCCGCCGCGTGCAGTCGGTGCTGCAGGAGATGGCTGCAGCAGAGACAGAAATTATGGAAAGCCGCAGCACGCCGCGGGGATTGCTGCGCATTGATGCGGCCACGCCGGTAGTACTGCACTTTCTGATGCCGCTGATCAAACCTTTTCGTGAACGCTATCCGGAGATGACGCTTTCTTTGGTCTCATCAGAGACGTTTATCAACCTCATCGAGCGTAAAGTGGATGTGGCTATCCGGGCCGGTACACTGACCGATTCAAGCTTGCGCGCCCGCCCGCTGTTTGCCAGCTACCGCAAAATTATCGCGTCGCCGCAGTACATTGCTGAGCACGGTAAACCGGAGACCGTTGAAGAGTTGAAGCAGCATCTTTGTCTGGGCTTTACGGAACCGGTATCACTGAACACCTGGCCTGTCGCCTGTCGTGATGGTCAGCTTCATGAAATTACCAGTGGGTTATCGTCAAACAGTGGAGAAACGCTAAAGCAACTGTGTCTTGAAGGGAACGGCATCGCGTGCCTGTCTGACTATATGATAGATAAGGAGATTGAACGAGGTGAACTGGTGGAACTGATGGCGGATAAACGTTTGCCGGTCGAGATGCCTTTTAGCGCAGTGTATTACAGTGACAGAGCGGTGAGTACGCGGATTCGTGCTTTTATTGACTTCCTGAGTGAACATATAAAGACAGCTCCCGGAGGAGCTGTATGAGGGTTAAGGCGACAGAGGGTTAGTGAAACTTAATCCCAGTCAGGCGCTAAACCTTCCGGGCTGACCAGGCGATCGTTGCACTCCAGTGCTGCGATCGCTTTTTTATCGTCATCATCCAGATGAAGGTCGACCGCTGACAGGTTGCTGGCCAGGTTTACACGTTTGGTTGACGATGGGATCACGGCATAACCTTCGCCCATTGCCCATGCCAGAATGACCTGTGCCGGAGTCGCGTTATGTTTTTCTGCAATACGTATAATCGCCTCATCTTTCAGCGCCTTACCATAAGCCAGCGTCATGTATGACGTGATGTGGATACCGTGCTGCGTTGCCCAGTCCACGACTTTATGGTTTTGCAGATAAGGTGAAAGTTCAATCTGGTTGGTCGCGATATTTTCTGCACCTACTGCGGCAATGGCTTTTTCCATCAGCGGAATGGTGAAGTTTGAAATACCGATTTCACGCGTTAATCCCTGCTTTTTCGCTTCCATCAGCGCCTGCATGAACTCTTCTACAGAAACGGCATCGTTTGGTGATGGCCAGTGGATCAGCGTCAGGTCCACGTAGTCAGTACGCAGCTTTTTCAGACTCTCTTTCAGGCTAGGGAGCAGTTTGTCTTTGCTGAGGTTTTCAATCCAGATTTTGGTGGTGATAAATATCTCGTTACGCGGTACACCACTCTCTTCAATGGCCTGTCCAACGGCAGCTTCATTTTCATAGATCTGTGCCGTATCAATTGCGCGATAGCCTAACTCGAGTGCCGTTTTAACAGATGCGATAACAACGTCGTCTTTCAGGCGGAAAGTGCCCAGACCAAATGCAGGGAGAGTCATAGTATTCCTCAATCATTATGTTCGTAAACTGAGGAGGATTATCGCTGGCGTTGTTATATTGAAAAAGATCGTAAAACGCAGAGGATTTTTGCTCATTTCGCAATAATTAAACAGCAGATAAGAAAAAAGCCCTGAGCGTTAACTCAGGGCTTTCAATAAGTGGCGGAACGGACGGGACTCGAACCCGCGACCCCCTGCGTGACAGGCAGGTATTCTAACCGACTGAACTACCGCTCCACCGAAGACTGCTTGTAACCACCGGATTTATGCACCGGCTTACTACTTAATTTGATGCCTGGCAGTTCCCTACTCTCACATGGGGAGACCCCACACTACCATCGGCGCTACGGCGTTTCACTTCTGAGTTCGGCATGGGGTCAGGTGGGACCACCGCGCTAAAGCCGCCAGGCAAATTCTGTTATCTGTATCAGGCTGAAAATCGTCTCTCACCGCCAAAACAGCTTCGGCGTTGTAAGGTTAAGCCTCACGGTTCATTAGTATCGGTTAGCTCAACGCATCGCTGCGCTTACACACCCGACCTATCAACGTCGTCGTCTTCAACGTTCCTTCAGGAGACTTATAGTCTCAGGGAGAACTCATCTCGGGGCAAGTTTCGTGCTTAGATGCTTTCAGCACTTATCTCTTCCGCATTTAGCTACCGGGCAGTGCCATTGGCATGACAACCCGAACACCAGTGATGCGTCCACTCCGGTCCTCTCGTACTAGGAGCAGCCCCCCTCAATTCTCCAGCGCCCACGGCAGATAGGGACCGAACTGTCTCACGACGTTCTAAACCCAGCTCGCGTACCACTTTAAATGGCGAACAGCCATACCCTTGGGACCTACTTCAGCCCCAGGATGTGATGAGCCGACATCGAGGTGCCAAACACCGCCGTCGATATGAACTCTTGGGCGGTATCAGCCTGTTATCCCCGGAGTACCTTTTATCCGTTGAGCGATGGCCCTTCCATTCAGAACCACCGGATCACTATGACCTGCTTTCGCACCTGCTCGAGCCGTCACTCTCGCAGTCAAGCTAGCTTATGCCATTGCACTAACCTCCTGATGTCCGACCAGGATTAGCTAACCTTCGTGCTCCTCCGTTACTCTTTGGGAGGAGACCGCCCCAGTCAAACTACCCACCAGACACTGTCCGCAACCCGGATCACGGGTCTACGTTAGAACACCAGCCATTAAAGGGTGGTATTTCAAGGTTGGCTCCACGCAGACTGGCGTCCACGCTTCAAAGCCTCCCACCTATCCTACACATCAAGGACCAGTGTTCAGTGTCAAGCTATAGTAAAGGTTCACGGGGTCTTTCCGTCTTGCCGCGGGTACACTGCATCTTCACAGCGAGTTCAATTTCACTGAGTCTCGGGTGGAGACAGCCTGGCCATCATTACGCCATTCGTGCAGGTCGGAACTTACCCGACAAGGAATTTCGCTACCTTAGGACCGTTATAGTTACGGCCGCCGTTTACCGGGGCTTCGATCAAGAGCTTCGCGTTACCGCTAACCCCATCAATTAACCTTCCGGCACCGGGCAGGCGTCACACCGTATACGTCCACTTTCGTGTTTGCACAGTGCTGTGTTTTTAATAAACAGTTGCAGCCAGCTGGTATCTTCGACTGATTTCAGCTCCACCCGCAGGGGCTTCACCTACATATCAGCGTGCCTTCTCCCGAAGTTACGGCACCATTTTGCCTAGTTCCTTCACCCGAGTTCTCTCAAGCGCCTTGGTATTCTCTACCTGACCACCTGTGTCGGTTTGGGGTACGATTTGATGTTACCTGATGCTTAGAGGCTTTTCCTGGAAGCAGGGCATTTGTTACTTCAGCACCGTAGTGCCTCGTCATCACACCTCAGCGTTAAAAGGTACCGGATTTACCTGGAACCTCCGCCTACATGCTTAAACCGGGACAACCGTCGCCCGGCTAACATAGCCTTCTCCGTCCCCCCTTCGCAGTAACACCAAGTACAGGAATATTAACCTGTTTCCCATCGACTACGCCTTTCGGCCTCGCCTTAGGGGTCGACTCACCCTGCCCCGATTAACGTTGGACAGGAACCCTTGGTCTTCCGGCGAGCGGGCTTTTCACCCGCTTTATCGTTACTTATGTCAGCATTCGCACTTCTGATACCTCCAGCAACCCTCACAGGCCACCTTCAACGGCTTACAGAACGCTCCCCTACCCAACAACACATAGTGTCGCTGCCGCAGCTTCGGTGCATGGTTTAGCCCCGTTACATCTTCCGCGCAGGCCGACTCGACCAGTGAGCTATTACGCTTTCTTTAAATGATGGCTGCTTCTAAGCCAACATCCTGGCTGTCTGTGCCTTCCCACATCGTTTCCCACTTAACCATGACTTTGGGACCTTAGCTGGCGGTCTGGGTTGTTTCCCTCTTCACGACGGACGTTAGCACCCGCCGTGTGTCTCCCGTGATAACATTCTTCGGTATTCGTAGTTTGCATCGGGTTGGTAAGCCGGGATGGCCCCCTAGCCGAAACAGTGCTCTACCCCCGAAGATGAGTTCACGAGGCGCTACCTAAATAGCTTTCGGGGAGAACCAGCTATCTCCCGGTTTGATTGGCCTTTCACCCCCAGCCACAGGTCATCCGCTAATTTTTCAACATTAGTCGGTTCGGTCCTCCAGTTAGTGTTACCCAACCTTCAACCTGCCCATGGCTAGATCACCGGGTTTCGGGTCTATACCCTGCAACTTAACGCCCAGTTAAGACTCGGTTTCCCTTCGGCTCCCCTATACGGTTAACCTTGCTACAGAATATAAGTCGCTGACCCATTATACAAAAGGTACGCAGTCACCCCATAAAGAGGCTCCCACTGCTTGTACGTACACGGTTTCAGGTTCTTTTTCACTCCCCTCGCCGGGGTTCTTTTCGCCTTTCCCTCACGGTACTGGTTCACTATCGGTCAGTCAGGAGTATTTAGCCTTGGAGGATGGTCCCCCCATATTCAGACAGGATACCACGTGTCCCGCCCTACTCTTCGAGTTCACAACCTGTGCATTTTCGTGTACGGGACTATCACCCTGTACCGTCGGACTTTCCAGACCGTTCCACTAACACACAAGCTGATTCAGACTCCGGGCTGCTCCCCGTTCGCTCGCCGCTACTGGGGGAATCTCGGTTGATTTCTTTTCCTCGGGGTACTTAGATGTTTCAGTTCCCCCGGTTCGCCTCGTTAACCTATGTATTCAGTTAACGATAGTGTGTCGGAACACACTGGGTTTCCCCATTCGGACATCGCCGGGTCAAAGGTTCATATCACCTCGCCGGCGCTTTTCGCAGATTAGCACGTCCTTCATCGCCTCTGACTGCCAGGGCATCCACCGTGTACGCTTAGTCGCTTAACCTCACAACCCGAAGATGTTTCTTTCGATTCATCATCGGCTTGCGAAAATTTGAGAGACTCGAACACACATAACATGTGTGTCGTTTCAATTTTCAGCTTGATCCAGATTTTTAAAGAGCAAAACTTCGCAGTGCACCTTTTCAGGTTCACTCTGAAGTTTTCTTGTGTTCGCAGTAAAAGATGGTGGAGCTATGCGGGATCGAACCGCAGACCTCCTGCGTGCAAAGCAGGCGCTCTCCCAGCTGAGCTATAGCCCCATCGTTTGTAATCTCTGTACCGCTCATCCTTTAAAAGGAGTTTGGTAGGCCTGAGTGGACTTGAACCACCGACCTCACCCTTATCAGGGGTGCGCTCTAACCACCTGAGCTACAAGCCTGCAGAGATTTTTACTGCTGTTTTTTCATCAGACAATCTGTGTGAGCACTGCAAAGGCAGGTTCTTTAAGGTAAGGAGGTGATCCAACCGCAGGTTCCCCTACGGTTACCTTGTTACGACTTCACCCCAGTCATGAATCACAAAGTGGTAAGCGCCCTCCCGAAGGTTAAGCTACCTACTTCTTTTGCAACCCACTCCCATGGTGTGACGGGCGGTGTGTACAAGGCCCGGGAACGTATTCACCGTAGCATTCTGATCTACGATTACTAGCGATTCCGACTTCATGGAGTCGAGTTGCAGACTCCAATCCGGACTACGACGCACTTTATGAGGTCCGCTTGCTCTCGCGAGGTCGCTTCTCTTTGTATGCGCCATTGTAGCACGTGTGTAGCCCTACTCGTAAGGGCCATGATGACTTGACGTCATCCCCACCTTCCTCCAGTTTATCACTGGCAGTCTCCTTTGAGTTCCCGGCCGGACCGCTGGCAACAAAGGATAAGGGTTGCGCTCGTTGCGGGACTTAACCCAACATTTCACAACACGAGCTGACGACAGCCATGCAGCACCTGTCTCAGAGTTCCCGAAGGCACCAATCCATCTCTGGAAAGTTCTCTGGATGTCAAGAGTAGGTAAGGTTCTTCGCGTTGCATCGAATTAAACCACATGCTCCACCGCTTGTGCGGGCCCCCGTCAATTCATTTGAGTTTTAACCTTGCGGCCGTACTCCCCAGGCGGTCGACTTAACGCGTTAGCTCCGGAAGCCACGCCTCAAGGGCACAACCTCCAAGTCGACATCGTTTACGGCGTGGACTACCAGGGTATCTAATCCTGTTTGCTCCCCACGCTTTCGCACCTGAGCGTCAGTCTTTGTCCAGGGGGCCGCCTTCGCCACCGGTATTCCTCCAGATCTCTACGCATTTCACCGCTACACCTGGAATTCTACCCCCCTCTACAAGACTCTAGCCTGCCAGTTTCGAATGCAGTTCCCAGGTTGAGCCCGGGGATTTCACATCCGACTTGACAGACCGCCTGCGTGCGCTTTACGCCCAGTAATTCCGATTAACGCTTGCACCCTCCGTATTACCGCGGCTGCTGGCACGGAGTTAGCCGGTGCTTCTTCTGCGGGTAACGTCAATTGCTGCGGTTATTAACCACAACACCTTCCTCCCCGCTGAAAGTACTTTACAACCCGAAGGCCTTCTTCATACACGCGGCATGGCTGCATCAGGCTTGCGCCCATTGTGCAATATTCCCCACTGCTGCCTCCCGTAGGAGTCTGGACCGTGTCTCAGTTCCAGTGTGGCTGGTCATCCTCTCAGACCAGCTAGGGATCGTCGCCTAGGTGAGCCGTTACCCCACCTACTAGCTAATCCCATCTGGGCACATCTGATGGCAAGAGGCCCGAAGGTCCCCCTCTTTGGTCTTGCGACGTTATGCGGTATTAGCTACCGTTTCCAGTAGTTATCCCCCTCCATCAGGCAGTTTCCCAGACATTACTCACCCGTCCGCCACTCGTCACCCGAGAGCAAGCTCTCTGTGCTACCGTTCGACTTGCATGTGTTAGGCCTGCCGCCAGCGTTCAATCTGAGCCATGATCAAACTCTTCAATTTAAGTTTGATGCTCGTGAATTAAACTTCGTAATGAATTACGTATGTTCACTCAGAGACTTGGTATTCATTTTTCGTCTTGCGACGTTAAGAATCCATGTCACTTTGAGTGCCCACACAGATTGTCTGATAAATTGTTAAAGAGCAGTTGCAACGCGGCTTTCGCTCACCGTTGCGAGGTGGCGTATATTACGCTTTCCTCTTTCAGAGTCAACCCGTTATTTCAGGATTTTTTCTCTTCAACCGACCGGGTTGTCTGTGAAGTGATTCACATCTGCCGTGTCGATGGAGGCGCATTATAGGGAGCTGCCGAGGAATGACAAGTGGAAATATGCATTTTTATTTCGACCGCTCACCTTTTCACCAGAACGGCTATTTTTGGTGCTTTTTAATCTCTTTTGGCAGATCGGCCAGGCTATTAATCACCCAATCCGCGGCATTTTCAGCTTCTGGCGTAACAGGCTTACCCGTGCGCACTAATATTTTGGTCCCCACACCTGCAGCTGCAGCTGCCTGCATATCTTCCAGTTTATCGCCCACCATATAAGAAGCGGCCATATCGATGTGCAGAAACTCTTGCGCGGAGATAAACATTCCCGGATGCGGTTTACGGCAATCACAGGTCTGGCGATACGCTTCTACGGTTCCCTGAGGGTGGTGTGGGCAATAATAAATGCCATCAAGATCGACCCCGCGATCCGCCAGCGACCAGTCCATCCATTCTGTCAGCGTCTCGAATTGCGCTTCGGTGAATTTACCGCGCGCAATACCAGACTGGTTCGTTACGACCACCAGCGCGTAGCCCATCTCTTTCAGCTGGCGCATTGCCTCTATAACGCCTTCGATAAATTCGAACTCATCAATCTCATGGACATAACCGTGATCCACATTAATAGTGCCATCACGATCGAGAAAAATTGCGGGTACTGATTTTGCCACCGGTTTGCTCCTGAAAAAGGCCTGTTGAGCTAGTATCTCATGAAACGCAGCGCAATAAAGTGCTCATCGTACAGAGTTGGATTGATTTAGACGTCTGGATGCCTTAACATCCGTTTTGTTTACGGTCATCACCCGTATCTGGCAGAACAAAATGCCACGGCTAACTTACATACGATAAAAATAATCTAATGATTAAACTTTCCAATATCACCAAAGTGTTCCAGCAGGGGAACCGAACCATTCAGGCGCTGAACAATGTCAGCCTGCATGTTCCTGCTGGTCAAATTTATGGCGTCATTGGCGCATCGGGTGCAGGTAAAAGCACGCTGATCCGTTGTGTTAACCTGCTTGAGCGTCCAACCCAGGGTAACGTAGAAGTTGGCGGCCAGGAACTTACCGCTCTTTCAGAGAAAGAACTCACCAAAGCGCGTCGTCAGATTGGCATGATCTTCCAGCACTTCAACCTGCTGGCTTCCCGCACCGTTTTCGGCAACGTCGCCTTGCCGCTGGAGCTGGACAACACACCGAAAGAAGAAGTGAAGCGTCGCGTTACCGAACTGCTCGACCTCGTGGGTCTGGGTGACAAACATGACAGCTACCCGGCAAATCTGTCTGGTGGTCAAAAGCAGCGTGTGGCGATTGCCCGCGCACTGGCTAGCAATCCTAAGGTATTGCTGTGTGATGAAGCGACCAGCGCACTGGATCCGGCTACCACGCGTTCTATTCTGGAACTGCTGAAAGACATTAACCGTCGCCTCGGCCTGACGATCCTCCTTATTACGCACGAGATGGATGTGGTGAAACGCATCTGCGACTGCGTGGCGGTCATCAGCAACGGTGAACTGATTGAGCAGGATACCGTCAGCGAAGTGTTCTCCCATCCGAAGACCCCGCTGGCGCAGCAGTTCATTCAGTCGACGCTGCACCTGGATATTCCGGAAGATTATCTGGAGCGTTTGAAAACTGAACCCGCGGCAGACAGTGTCCCAATGCTGCGCATGGAGTTCACCGGTCAGTCCGTTGATGCCCCTCTGCTTTCCGAAACCGCGCGTCGCTTTAACGTGAACAACAACATTATCAGCGCCCAGATGGATTACGCCGGTGGCGTGAAGTTCGGCATCATGCTGACGGAAATGCACGGCACACAAGAAGAAACCCAGGCGGCAATCGCCTGGCTGCAAGAACACCACGTAAAAGTAGAGGTACTGGGTTATGTCTGAGCCGATGATGTGGCTGCTGGTTCGCGGCGTTTGGGAAACGCTGGCAATGACCTTCGTATCGGGTTTCTTTGGTTTTGTGATTGGCCTGCCGGTCGGCGTACTGCTGTATGTCACGCGTCCGGGTCAAATCATTGAGAACGCGAAGCTCTACCGTACGCTCTCTGCACTGGTTAACATCTTCCGTTCCATCCCGTTCATTATTCTGCTGGTGTGGATGATTCCATTTACCCGCGTGATCGTTGGTACGTCAATCGGTCTGCAGGCGGCCATTGTTCCGTTGACGGTAGGCGCTGCGCCGTTTATCGCCCGTATGGTGGAAAACGCCCTGCTGGAGATCCCGACGGGTTTGATCGAGGCCTCTCGTGCGATGGGCGCAACACCTATGCAGATCGTCCGCAAGGTACTGCTGCCTGAAGCACTGCCTGGCCTGGTGAATGCGGCCACGATTACGCTTATTACTCTGGTGGGGTATTCCGCGATGGGCGGTGCCGTAGGTGCCGGCGGTTTAGGCCAGATTGGCTACCAGTACGGCTATATTGGTTATAACGCTACCGTAATGAATACCGTTCTGGTATTGCTGGTTGTGCTGGTTTACTTAATCCAGTTCTCTGGCGATCGCATCGTCCGGGCTGTTACTCACAAATAACGTTACACACAACACAAACTCGACGAGTTAAGGATAAAACATGGCGTTTAAATTAAAGACCTTTGCAGCAGTAGGCGCGCTTATTGGCTCTCTGGCACTGGTGGGTTGCGGTCAGGACGAAAAAGATCCAAACCACATCAAAGTGGGCGTTATCGTAGGTGCAGAACAGCAGGTTGCTGAAGTTGCCCAAAAAGTGGCGAAAGAGAAATACGGCCTGGACGTTGAGCTGGTGACCTTCAACGATTACGTTCTGCCAAACGAAGCGCTGAGCAAAGGCGATATCGACGCTAACGCCTTCCAGCATAAGCCTTACCTGGATCAGCAGATCAAAGATCGTGGCTATAAACTGGTGGGTGTCGGTAACACCTTCGTTTATCCGATTGCCGGTTACTCCAAGAAGATTAAATCACTGGATGAACTGCAGCCGGGCTCTCAGGTTGCGGTGCCTAACGACCCAACCAACCTCGGTCGTTCCCTGCTGCTGCTGCAGAAAGTGGGCCTGATCAAACTGAAAGACGGTGTTGGCCTGCTGCCAACCGTTCTGGATGTCACCGAGAACCCGAAAAATCTGAAAATTGTTGAGCTGGAAGCCCCACAGCTGCCACGTTCTCTGGACGATGCGCAGATTGCTCTGGCCGTTATCAACACCACTTACGCCAGCCAGATTGGCCTGACGCCAACGAAAGACGGTATCTTCGTTGAAGATAAAGACTCCCCGTACGTTAACCTGATCGTGACTCGCGAAGACAACAAAGACGCGGAAAACGTGAAGAAGTTCGTACAGGCTTATCAGTCTGACGAAGTTTACCAGGAAGCCAACAAAGTGTTTAACGGTGGCGCGGTTAAAGGCTGGTAATCTCACCTCAGTGTAATATCATCAGGACGGGCTTATGCCCGTCTTGTCATTTGTGCAGTCAACTGATTCAATATCTGACGTTTTGATTATCCATTGAGGAATTATTATGCGTGCTTTACCGATCTGTCTTTTAGCACTCATGCTGAGCGGCTGTTCTATGCTAAGCAGATCTCCTGTTGAACCTGTTCAAAGCACGGCAACCCCGCCAAAAACAGAGCCTGCGAAACCGAAAGTGGTTCGCCCTGCGCCGGTTCGCATTATCACGAAAGCTGACGAACTCGTCGGTAAACCGTTCCGTGAACTGGGTGAAGTAAGCGGTGAATCCTGTCAGGCAACCAATCAGGACTCTCCGCCGAATATCCCGACAGCGCGTAAACGCATGCAAATTAACGCTGCCAAAATGAAAGCCAACGCGGTTCTGCTGCACAGCTGTGAAGTCACCAGCGGCACGCCGGGCTGCTATCGTCAGGCGGTTTGCATCGGTTCTGCGCTGAACATTACGGCGAAATGAGTGCATTTCAGTTTGAGCAGATAGGCGTTATCCACTCTCCCTATAAAGAGAAGTTCGCCGTGCCTCGCCAGCCGGGTCTGGTGACCAGCGGCGGGGGCGAGCTTCATCTTCTGGCGCCTTACAACCAGGCCGATGCGGTACGCGGGCTTGAGGCATTTAGCCATTTATGGGTGGTATTTGTCTTTCATCAGACGATGGAAGGCGGCTGGCGACCAACCGTGCGCCCTCCTCGTCTGGGTGGAAATGCGCGAATGGGCGTATTTGCGACTCGCTCGACCTTCCGTCCAAACCCGATCGGGATGTCGCTGGTTGAACTGAAAGGCATACGTTGTCAGAAAGATCGGGTGATACTGGAATTAGGCAGTCTGGACCTGGTGGACGGCACGCCGGTTATCGACATCAAACCCTATTTGCCCTTCGCGGAAGCGCTCCCGGACGCGCGCGCAAGTTATGCTCAGGATGCACCGCAGGCGGATATGCCTGTCTCTTTTACCCCTGAGATAGCCTCGCAGCTTATCCAGATGGAGAAACGCTATCCTCGTTTGCGGAATTTCATCACCGAAGTGCTGGCACAGGACCCCCGTCCAGCCTACCGTAAAGAAGAGGAAGCAGGAAAAACATACGCCGTCTGGCTGCTGGATTTTAACGTGCGCTGGCGCGTCACCGGGGCAGGTTTTGAAGTGTTTGCCCTTGAACCCAGGTAATTTTGTTCTCCTCTCTTTTGGCATCTTTGCCACACTGGTAAACTAAACCACTTTTTTTGTGTCAGGCTGGTGTTTCAGCCTGTTCCAATCGTCGAAATGGAACCGTAACAACATGCGTACTAGCCAATATCTGCTCTCCACTCTGAAGGAGACGCCTGCCGACGCCGAAGTGATCAGCCATCAGCTGATGCTGCGCGCCGGGATGATCCGCAAGCTGGCCTCCGGGTTATATACCTGGCTGCCGACCGGCGTGCGCGTCCTGAAAAAAGTCGAAAACATCGTGCGTGAAGAGATGAACAACGCCGGTGCAATCGAGGTGTCCATGCCTGTGGTTCAGCCCGCTGACCTGTGGCAGGAGAGCGGCCGTTGGGAACAATATGGCCCAGAGCTGCTGCGCTTCGTCGATCGCGGCGAGCGTCCATTCGTTCTCGGCCCAACGCATGAAGAGGTCATTACCGACCTGATCCGTAACGAGCTGAGCTCTTACAAACAGCTGCCGCTGAACTTCTTCCAGATTCAGACCAAGTTCCGTGATGAAGTTCGTCCTCGTTTCGGGGTGATGCGCTCTCGCGAATTCCTGATGAAAGATGCTTACTCTTTCCATACCTCTCAGGAATCGCTGCAAGAGACCTACGACAAAATGTACGAGGCATACAGCAAAATCTTCTCCCGCATGGGTCTGGATTTCCGCGCTGTGCAGGCTGATACCGGCTCCATCGGTGGCAGCGCATCCCATGAGTTCCAGGTACTGGCGCAGAGCGGTGAAGACGATGTGATCTTCTCGGACTCTTCAGATTACGCCGCGAACATCGAATTTGCAGAAGCGCTGGCACCAAAAGAACCACGCGGCGCTGCAACGCAGGAGATGACGCTGGTTGATACGCCAAACGCGAAAACCATTGCTGAGCTGGTTGAGCAGTTCGGTCTGCCGATTGAAAAAACCGTCAAAACGCTGCTGGTGAAATCTACCGAAGGCAGCGCTTACCCGCTGGTTGCCCTGCTGGTGCGTGGCGATCACGAGCTGAACGAAGTGAAAGCAGAGAAGCTGCCGCAGGTCGCGAGCCCGCTGACGTTTGCAACAGAAGCGGAAATCCGTGCCGTGGTCAATGCAGGTCCTGGCTCTCTCGGCCCGGTTAATATGCCGGTTCCGGTTGTTATTGACCGCACTGTTGCTGCGATGAGCGACTTCTCCGCCGGCGCTAACATCGACGGTAAACATTTCTTCGGTATTAACTGGGATCGCGACGTGGCGACGCCTGAAGTGGCAGACATCCGTAACGTGGTCGCAGGCGATCCAAGTCCGGACGGTCAGGGCACCCTGATGATTAAGCGCGGTATCGAAGTCGGTCACATCTTCCAGCTGGGTGACAAATACTCTCGCGCACTGAACGCCGCCGTTCAGGGTGAAGATGGCCGTAACCAGATCCTGACCATGGGCTGCTACGGTATCGGGGTCACTCGTGTGGTCGCGGCGGCCATTGAACAGAACTACGACGAGCGCGGCATCGTCTGGCCGGACAATATCGCTCCGTTCCAGGTTGCGATTCTGCCAATGAACATGCACAAATCCTACCGTGTGCAGGAACTGGCTGAGAAGCTGTACGCCGAGCTGCGTGCTCAGGGTATCGAAGTGCTGATGGATGACCGTAAAGAGCGTCCGGGCGTGATGTTCGCCGATATGGAACTGATTGGTATTCCACACACGGTGGTCATCGGTGACCGTAACCTCGACAGCGATGAGATCGAATACAAATACCGTCGTAGCGGCGAGAAACAGATGATCAAGACAGGCGATATTCTTGATTACCTGGTGAAAGCCATCAAAGCCTAAACAAAAAACCCCGCTCAGGCGGGGTTTTTTAATGGATAATCGTCAGCTTATTGACTGTTACAGTCTTTGCCTGCGATAAATTTCGCCTCTTTATCCACCACCAGCGTTTTCACGCTCTCTCCGCTATCCGGGTTTGGCTCCAGCGTAAAGTGACCATCTACGGTCAGCAATACCGGCTTGCTGTCATTGCCACGCGCCACGGCGTAATCACGTTCAAGCTGCGCGTTGTTCGCCACGCTGACTTTCTTACCCGTTGCACAGTCGGTAAAGATCGCCGCATCCGCCATATAGAAATACATACCCCGCATTGGCATCGGCGTAGCAGGCAGGGCCGCTTTCACCGGCGCAAGCGTATAATTGAACTGGGATTCAATCGGGTTGCCCTCGCGGTCGAGCATCTCCATCCCCTCACCTTTGGCGCGGAAATACGTTTTCTCACCCGTGGAATCCGTCAGGACCAGCTTTTCCGCTGTACGCGCCCAGGTTCCGTAGGTCGCAAACGAAGAGGGTTCTTTAGCGCCCTGATAACGCTGGTTCATAACCCAGGTGCCGTCTTTTTGCAGGAACAGGGACGTTTCGATGCCTTCACAGTCTGCACAAGGCAATACGCCGCGCCAGCTCTGCTGCATAGGCTTTAACGCTTCATTCTGCGAGGACTGCAAAACCTGCGTTTCAGAACGGTTGTTACACCCGAAAAGCGCAAACAGCGTACTCACTGCCAGCGCTGAAAATAATGCTTTTTTCACAATGAATTCCTTATGAAAAGTGTGTTCCCTTTCGTCACTCCATCGGGCGACGAACTTTACCGCGTAGTGCTTTCACTGTGGATTTTTGGGCTTTCGAGGACAACCGACGCTCTTTCGATGCGCGGGTTGGCCGCGTTGCCCGGCGGCTTTTTTGTACTGCTGTTAATTCTTTAATAACGGCCACCAGCCTGGCTATCGCCGCTTCCCGGTTTAACTCCTGGCTGCGGTACTCCTGGGCTTTAATCACAATCACACCTTCGCTGGTGATCAGATGATGGCTGGCAGCAAGCAGACTCTCTTTATAATACTCTGGCAGGCTTGATGCCCGAATGTCAAAACGCAAATGGATCGCCGTTGACGCCTTATTGACGTGCTGTCCACCCGCCCCCTGAGCACGGATGGCGGTGATCTCCAGCTCATTATCAGGGATGCTGACGTTTCGGGACAAAACAATCATGACGCAGGCTGCCAGGCCGCCAGATGAATTTCCAGATTATTCTGAGAATCAGAGAGCCAGATGGCGCCGTCCTGAATGGTTGCCTGCAGCACCATCGTCCGGCCGGCAAACTCACTGAGCTGCGCCAGCTGTTCATCATCCAGATACCAGACGGTGAGATTTTTATACTGCGCACATTTATTCTTGTTTTGTTGCCACCAGATCTCCGCCGCGCGCTGGTTATAGGCGAATAACGCCACTTCAGCGGACTGGGTACAGGCCTTTTTAATCCGACGCTCGTCCGGCAGACCGAGCTCGATCCACAGGTCGATGCCCAGGTGATCGTTTCGCAGCCAGGCTTCTGGCTCGTCCTCTGCGCTTAAGCCGCGGGTAAACTGCAGCCGCTCGTTGGCATATTTAATCCACGCCAGCAGGCGCAGCATCATACGCTCCTGGGTTTCGGAGGGGTGGCGCGCCAGCGTCAGCGACGCATCCAGAAACTGGTTGCGATCAAGATCGGCCACATTGACCACTGCTTTATAAATTGTCGCTTTAAGCGCCATGAGAGAACTCCATTCGAATCAGGGGCACATTGTAGCGAAAACAGAGGCAAAAGGCTGTCACGCGGTGATAAATCACACCTGTCAAGGCGCTGATATTGCTTAAATGAGTATGGTATAGTCACCTTGCTAAACCGAGTTTATCTTCGTAGGCTTAATGATATCTCACAGTAAGTCAGTGCGCTGGCGGGAGGGGATGTGAATAATTATTGTGAGTTAATTCGCAAACGGTATGCGGAAATCGCCAGCGGAGATCTGGGGTATGTCCCGGACGCGTTGGGCTGTGTATTGAAAGTGCTTAATGAAGTGGCCTCTGATGAGAGCCTTTCAGAGTCGGTCAGGGAAAAAGCAGCGTACGCTGCGGCGAATTTACTGGTGAGCGATTATGTCGATGAATGATACTTATCAACCCATCAATTGTGATGACTATGACAACCTCGAACTCGCCTGCCAGCATCATTTAATACTGACGCTGGAGCTAAAAGATGGCGAAGTATTGAAGGCAAAAGCCAGCGATCTGGTTTCACGTAAAAACGTGGAATATCTGGTTGTTGAAGACGGCAGTGCAACGCGTGAGCTACGTCTGGATAAAATAGCCAGCTTCAGCCACCCGCAAATCGGCACAGTCGTGGTGAGCGAATCCTGATGACACTTACGGGCAGCCTGGCTGCCCGTTACATTTTCTGCCAATCAAAACTGACCCCTTCTTCTGACCATCCCTCTTCCGTGATGAAAACCCCGGCAGCAGCCATCAACGTTTCACCGTAAAACAGCAGTGGCGTGGTATTACGTCGCCACGGCGGCACGCTGCACTCCTGCCATATCTTCTTAAGCTTCCGTCCCCCGTTGCGCCCGACAATATGCAGCAAACCACCAGCCTTGAAGCGTACGGTTACCGGCTCACCAGGCTTCGGCAGACGCACATGACCGGACGGGCTCAAAGAGACGCTCCCTGCATCACAGGGCAATATCAGCGGTACCTCTGGCGACGCCCAGTCGAGTACCACCTCGGTCAGTGAAGGCGTGGATTTGATCCACCAGAGTTTGCCTTTATAGCGCCTGACCTCAAAACCATTCAGATACACGCAGGGGGAAGCATCTTCCCGCGCCTGCGCGACTTCGTCCCAGATCCGGCTCAGCATCGCCCGCGACGGCATCGCTGTATGATGAGTAGCCAGCCAGCGGCGTAACAGTGCGGCGCGGCGCACCGGGCTCATCGCCTCCAGGGGCGCTATCGCCAGTGCTCCGTCTTCAGAAATCAGGTCAGCCAGATCCGCACTCAACAGTTCATCCAGCAACAATTCCTGTTCAGCACACAGTATGGCGCTTCTCGCTGTCGCGTCGGCGAAATGCGGCCAGCGCTCGCTCAACAGCGGCAGGATGCGCAGGCGCAGGAAATTACGATCGTAACTGTCGTCCTGGTTACTCTCGTCTTCTATCCAGCTCAGCTGATATTCCCGCGCCCAGGCTTCCAGCGACGCCCGCGTCTCGCCCAGCAGCGGGCGCAGCAATTGCGTCCCGGCAAACTCAGATCGTGCAGGCATGGCGGACAGCCCCGCCGGTCCGCTTCCCCGCTTAAGCGCCAGCAAAAAAGTTTCGCACTGATCGTCCAGATGCTGAGCCGTGACCAGCGCTTCGCCAGGAAGTAATGCCGCGGAAAAAGCGGCATAGCGGGCTTTCCGCGCCTGTGCCTCGATGCCCTTCCCCTCATCAATGAGCGTGACGCGCTCAGCGATGAACGGGATCGCCCAGGCCGCACACAAGGCTTCACAGTGCGCCACCCACTCCTCAGCGTGAGGACTTAATCCATGATGGATGTGCATAGCCCGAAGCTGGACGTCAGGCTCCCGGTCGCGCCAGCGTTTCAGGCGATGGAGCAGAACGGTGGAATCCAGGCCACCGCTAAACCCCACCAGCAGCTGGCGGTACGGTGAAACAGCTTGTGCGATAGCGGGTAAGGTCATAGGAAATTACACATAAAAAATGCCCGAACTGAGCGGGCATTATCACACAGGACAAACATTACTGCTGGTAAAGCTCCAGCGGCAAACCATCCGGGTCGTTAAAAAAGGTAAAACGCTTGTCGGTGAAGGGATCGACACGGATCGGTTCACACGTCACGCCGCGCGCTTCCAGATGTTTTACTGCGTTATCCAGATCATCAACGCTGAAGGCAAGATGGCGCAGTCCACAGGCTTCCGGGCGCGACGGGCGCGCAGGCGGGAAGGGAAAAGAGAACAGCTCAATCACATATTGCCCGTTTAAAGCGAGATCCCCCTTCCAGGAGTCACGCTCCTCGCGGTAGGCCTCGCTCAACAGCGTAAAGCCAAGAATGTCACAATAGAAGGCCTTACTTTTCGCGTAATCGGTAGCAATGATCGCAATATGGTGAACCGCTTTTAAACCCAGCATAGCTTCTCCTTTTTATGATGCCTGAACGTTACAACCGAGAACCCGCACCTGGCAAGCGGTCAGCGTTATTTTAGGACTCGCACCCAGTAAACGCCGTGCTCATCGCGCTTCGCACCGTGAATATCCGTCTCGAAACCCGGATAGTGACGCCCCACCGAACAGAGCATCAGCAGAAAATCGAGCACTGCCCGGCTCTCCTCGGTGATCATTTCCCCCGGCATCAGCAGCGGTACACCCGGTGGGTAAGGCAGGATCATATTGGCCGACACGCGCCCGACCAGATTTTCCAGCTCAACGGTTTCTACCTCACCTTTTACCTGCCGCTGCCAGGCCTTGTGAGGCGTCAGCTTCATGTCAGGCAGGACGTCAAACGCCTGAAGCATGAGGCGCGGCAGATCGTGCTGGCGGATCAATCTGTGGATCCCCTGGGCCAGATCCTGAATGCGCATATTGCGGTAGAAGTCAGGATCTTCCGCGTAGAGATCCGGCAGCATGTTCTTCACCCGCAGGTTGAGATCGAAGGCACGCTTAAACTCCATCAGCCCGCGCAGCAGACCCATTGCCCGGGTTTTATCGATCCCGATACTGAACAGAAACAACAAATTATAGGGGCCGGTCTTCTCCACTACCACGCCGCGCTCATCAAGGAACTTCGCCACCAGCGCGGCGGGAATACCTTCATCACCCATTACACCCTGCTCGTCCATGCCAGGCGTCAGGATCGTCACCTTAACCGGATCGAGGAACATGTGGTCCGCATCGGCATCGCGGAAGCCGTGCCAGCTCTCCCCAGGCGCAACGGGCCAGCACTCGGCCTCGTCGATCTCTTCCGGCTGCCAGATATCAAAAAACCAGCCGTCTGCCTCATCTTTCAGCCGCTGGACCTCTTTACGGAAATGCAGCGCCCGCTCCACCGAGCGGTTTATCAGGCGTTTACCCGGGTTGCCGCGCAGCATCGCCGCCGCGGTTTCGATAGATGCCACCAGCGGATAGCTCGGTGAGGTGGTGGTATGCATCATAAAGGCTTCGTTGAAGGTATCCTCGTCGTACTCGCCTTTGATGTGAATAAGAGACGCCTGGGAAAAGGCGGCCAGCATTTTGTGGGTCGATTGCGTTTCGAAGAACACTTTGCCCGGCACGCGCTCGCCGCTCATCCCGCTCTTACCCGAATAAATCGGGTGAAAATTGGTATAAGGCACCCACGCAGAATCGAAGTGGATCGACGGCACGTCCAGCGTCTGCTTGATCCAGTTGGTGTTGTATAACAGGCCGTCATAGGTGGAATTGGTGATCACCGCATGAACAGGCCAGCTTGCGCCAGGGATCGCCGCAACTTTCTTTTCAATGGTTTGATGCGTGAACTCCCGGCGTGGAATGCCGCCGAGAATCCCCAGCGCGTTACGCGTAGGGGATAACCAGAGCGGCACCACGTCGCTCATCATCAGCAGGTGCGCCAGCGATTTATGGCAGTTGCGGTCAATCAGCAGCGTGCTGCCCGCAGGCGCAGCGTACATCCCGACGATTTTGTTCGAGGTCGAGGTGCCGTTGGTCACCATATAGCTCTGCTCAGCGCCAAAGGTGCGGGCAATATACTCCTCGGCCTCCAGATGCGGGCCGGTATGATCCAGCAGAGAGCCCAGTTCCGTGACCGAAATTGACACGTCCGCTTTCAGCGTGTTGCCCCCGAAAAAATCATAGAACAGACAGCCTACCGGGCTTTTTTGATAGGCTGTTCCGGCCATATGCCCTGGCGTGCAGAAGGTGTATTTCCCCTCTTTCACATAGGTAAAAAGCGCGCGGGTAAAGGGCGGCGTAATGTTATCGAGGTATTCATCCGTGTACTGCTGAATGCGGGTCGCGATATCTTCCGCCACGCCGAGAGAATATTCAAAGAACCACAGCGCCATCCGCATATCATGCGCGCTGACGTCCATGGTCGAGTGGGTATTGATAAACGCATACAGCGGGAGATATTCGTTCAGCTTGTTGATCTCGCTGCACAGCTCCAGATCGTATTCGTCCCAGTCGAAGATCACGCCACAGATTCGCGGGTTATGCTCAATAAACTTCAGCAGGTCGGCGCTGTTGTGCGGCCAGATGAGCTGATACCCGCGCGACTGAAGGGCTTGCTCCAGCTCCTTGATGGGCTCGTCTTTATAAAAGACGCCGTGCGGCCCCATAATGGCAATGATGTTCACGGTCTACCTCCTTGAAAAACATTAGCTAAGCATAGTTAAGGTAAACGGCGGGTATAAAAAAAGCCGCAACATTGTGCGGCTTTTCAGATAATTGTGAAGCTTACGCGTAGCCGTAAGTCATCAGACGCTGATAACGACGGTTGAGCAGGTCTTCTTTGCTCAGGACGTCCAGATCGGCCAGGTCAGCCAGCAGCTGGGCTTTCAGGGAAGCAGCCATCACTTCCGGCTTACGATGCGCGCCACCCAGCGGTTCCGGGATCACGGTATCGATCAGCTTCAGCTCTTTCAGACGTGGTGCAATGATGCCCATCGCTTCTGCGGCCAGCGGCGCTTTATCAGCGCTTTTCCACAGAATGGACGCACAGCCTTCCGGAGAGATAACGGAATAGGTGCTGTACTGCAGCATATTCACTTTATCGCCCACGCCAATGGCCAGCGCACCACCTGAACCACCTTCACCGATGACGGTACAGATGACCGGCACCTTCAGGCGGGACATCTCGCGCAGGTTACGGGCGATGGCTTCAGACTGACCGCGCTCTTCCGCGCCCACGCCAGGGTATGCACCCGGGGTGTCAATGAAGGTGATGATTGGCATGTTGAAACGCTCAGCCATCTCCATCAGACGCAGGGCCTTGCGGTAGCCTTCTGGTGCAGGCATACCGAAGTTACGACGGATTTTCTCTTTGGTTTCACGCCCTTTCTGATGACCAATGATCATCACCGGGCGTCCGTCCAGACGCGCGATACCGCCGACGATAGCTTTGTCGTCAGCGTATGCGCGATCGCCTGCCAGTTCGTCAAATTCGTCAAACGCCAGGCGGACATAATCCAGGGTGTACGGACGCTGTGGATGACGCGCCAGCTGGGCGATCTGCCATGCGCCGAGATCGGCAAAGATTTTGCGCGTCAGCTCTACGCTTTTTTCACGCAGACGATGCACTTCTTCGTCGATGTTAATATCCAGTTTTTCATCCTGACGGCTTACCGCTGTCAGAGAATCGATTTTCGCTTCCAGCTCAGCAATCGGCTGTTCGAAATCAAGGAAATTCAGACTCATAGTATTCCTGTATTAGTCAAACTCCAGTTCCACCTGCTCCGAACCAATGAGGCCACGGAGATCGTTCAGTAAACGATCGCTCGGAGAGACACGCCACGTTGCACCAAAGCGCAACCGCGCACGTGCATCCGTCCTCTGATAGTAGAGATGTACTGGAATTGTCCCCGAGCGGTGGGGTTCCAGAGACTGACGGAGTCGGTTTAAAAGCTGGTCATCAATTTGCCTGTCCGTCAGCGAGATAGCAAGCCCGCGAGCATATTTTTCCCGGGCTTCGTCAATGTCCATCACTTCGCGGGCGGTCATTTTAAGCCCCCCGCTGAAGTCATCAAAGCTGACCTGTCCGCTGACGATAAGTATGCGGTCTTTTTCCAGCAATTGCTGGTATTTATCCAGCGCGTCGGTGAACAACATCACCTCCAGACGCCCGGAACGGTCATCCAACGTACAGATGCCGATACGATTGCCGCGCTTGGTGACCATAACCCTTGCAGCAATCACGAGCCCCGCAGCCGTGGTAATTTTACCACGTTCTGTCGGATGCATGTCTTTTAGCCTGTGGCCGCCGACATAGCGCTCAATTTCTTTGATGTACTGGTTGATCGGGTGACCCGTCAGGTACAAGCCTAACGTTTCACGCTCGCCATCCAGCACGACCTGTTCTGGCCATGGCTGGCAGTTAGAATACGACTGCTCAATCTGCTCCGGCTCCTCCGCCAGCACACCGAACATATCTGCCTGCCCAATGGCTTCCGCTTTCGCGTGCTGGTCCGCCGCTTTCAGGGCATCGCCGAGGGAGTTCATCAACGCAGCGCGGTGCGGCCCCAGCCTGTCGAACGCGCCGGACATGATCAGCTTTTCCAGTACGCGGCGGTTCAGTTTTTTGGTATCGGTACGGGCGCACAGATCGAACAGCTCGCGGAAATAGCCGCCGTTGTTACGCGCTTCGATGATCGCCTCGATCGGCCCTTCACCCACGCCCTTGATCGCACCGATCCCGTAAACGATCTCCCCGTCGTCGTTGACGTGGAAATGGTAAAGCCCCGAGTTAATATCCGGCGGCAGGATCTTGAGCCCCATGCGCCAGCACTCATCCACCAGGCCAACGACCTTCTCGGTGTTATCCATATCGGCAGTCATTACCGCCGCCATAAATTCAGCAGGATAGTGCGCTTTCAGCCACAGCGTCTGGTATGAGACTAGCGCATAGGCGGCAGAGTGGGATTTGTTAAATCCGTACCCGGCGAATTTCTCCACCAGGTCGAAGATTTTCATCGCCAGCTCGCCGTCAACGCCGTTTTTCTTCGCGCCGTCTTCAAAGATGGAGCGCTGCTTGGCCATCTCTTCCGGTTTTTTCTTCCCCATCGCACGACGCAGCATGTCCGCGCCGCCGAGGGTATAACCAGAAAGCACCTGAGCAATCTGCATGACCTGTTCCTGGTACAGGATGATGCCGTAGGTCGGCTCCAGTACCGGTTTCAGGCTTTCATGCTGCCACTGCACGTCCGGGTAGGAAATCTCTTCGCGACCGTGCTTACGGTCGATAAAGTTATCTACCATCCCCGACTGCAGCGGCCCCGGGCGGAACAGCGCCACCAGTGCGATCATATCTTCGAAGCAGTCAGGCTGCAGGCGCTTGATCAGGTCTTTCATGCCGCGGGATTCAAGCTGGAAGACCGCGGTGGTCTCCGAGCGCTGCAGCATGTCGAAACTTTTCTTGTCATCCAGCGGGATGGCAGCAATGTCTATCGGTTCAAGGCCCTGCTTTTCCCGGCGCGGGTTGATCATCTTCAGTGCCCAGTCGATGATCGTCAGCGTACGCAGGCCAAGGAAGTCAAACTTCACCAGCCCGGCGTATTCCACGTCGTTCTTATCAAACTGAGTGACTGGATGCTCACCCGCTTCATCGCAGTAGAGCGGCGCGAAGTCGGTAATTTTGGTCGGAGCAATAACCACGCCACCCGCATGCTTACCGGCGTTACGCGTGACGCCTTCCAGCTTGCGCGCCATGTCGATCAGGGCTTTGACTTCTTCGTCAGCTTCGTAGATTTCCGGCAGCTGAGGTTCGGCTTCAAACGCTTTTGCCAGCGTCATGCCCGGATCGGGCGGTACCAGCTTAGAAATACGATCGACGAAACCGTACGGGTGGCCGAGTACACGACCCACGTCGCGGATAACCGCTTTCGCCGCCATGGTACCGAAGGTAATGATCTGCGATACCGCGTCACGGCCATACATGTCCGCTACGTGCTCGATCACCTGATCGCGTTTCTCCATGCAGAAGTCGACGTCGAAGTCGGGCATGGAAACACGTTCCGGGTTGAGGAAACGTTCGAACAGCAGGTCGAATTCCAGCGGATCGAGGTCGGTAATTTTTAATGCATATGCCACCAGCGAGCCCGCACCGGAGCCACGGCCCGGACCTACCGGCACCCCGTTATCCTTCGACCACTGAATGAACTCCATAACGATCAGGAAGTAGCCGGGGAAGCCCATCTGGTTGATAACCTGAAGCTCTATATCCAGACGCTCGTCATACTCCGGACGACGTTTTTTACGTTCTTCTTCATCCGGGAAGAGGAATTCGAGACGCTCTTCCAGACCCTCCTTCGATTTCATGACCAGGAAATCTTCCGTCGTCATGTCACCCGTCGGGAATTGCGGCAGGAAGTATTCGCCGAGGCGCACGGTGACGTTACAGCGCTTGGCAATCTCTACGCTGTTTTCCAGCGCTTCAGGGATATCGGAAAAGAGCTCGCACATCTCCTCTTCGCTGCGCATATACTGCTGCGATGAGTAATTACGCGGGCGCTTTGGATCGTCAAGGGTGAAGCCATCATGGATCGCCACACGAATTTCGTGGGCGTCAAAATCGCCGGATTCCAGGAAACGCACATCATTCGTCGCCACCACGGGCAAACCGCGCTCTTCAGCCAGCGCAACAGCGGCGTGCAGATAGCTCTCTTCGTCCTGGCGGCCGGTGCGGATCAATTCCAGATAGTAACGATCCGGGAAATATTCTTCATAAAACGAGACGCACTGATCCACCAGCGCGCTGTTGCCACGCAGCAGGCATTTGCCGACGTCGCCCATGCGGCCACCGGAGATCAGCAGCAGCCCTTCGTTCAGTTCCGCCAGCCAGTCCCGGTCGATCCACGGGCCCAGCGCACCATAGCCGCGCTGATAGGCTTTCGAAATAAGCAGAGTGAGGTTCTGGTAGCCGGTGTTGTTCATGGCCAGCACGGAAATTTGCGTCAGTTCATCGCCGATGAGATCGCTCTGAACATGAAAATCCGCACCGACGACAGGCTTCATCCCCGCGCCATGTGCCGTTCCGTAGAACTTCACCAGGCCACACAGGTTGGTAAAATCGGTGATCGCCAGCGCAGGCATGCCAAGCGCGGCCGCCTTTTTTACAAGCGGCCCGGTCTTCGCCAGCCCATCGATCATGGAGTAGTCGCTATGCACCCGCAGGTGTACGAAACGTGGTTCAGCCATCTTCAGATTCCGCGTTACTTAATTGCTTGCGTATTGATTCAGGACACCCGTCCCAGCGCGCGTTTCACCGGGCCAAAGCTGCGCCGGTGATGTTCAGTTGCGCCATGTTCAGCCAGCTTTTCCAGATGGAAAGCCGTAGGATACCCCTTGTGCTGGGCGAAGCCATACTGAGGGTAAGTGAGATCCAGCGCGGCCATTTCAGCGTCGCGTGTCACCTTGGCAATAATAGATGCTGCGCTGATCTCGGCGACACGGCTATCGCCTTTGACAACCGCCATCGAAGGCATCGGCAGTGCCGGACAGCGGTTGCCGTCAACCAGGACATATTCCGGGGCAATTTTCAGGCCCGCTACCGCGCGCTGCATGGCCAGCATTGTAGCATGCAAAATATTCAACTCGTCGATTTCATGCGGCTCAGCGCGCCCCAGGCTCCAGGCCAGAGCCTTCTCCTGAATCTCACTGAACAGGGCCAGTCGACGTTTTTCGGATAATTTTTTTGAGTCGTTTAGCCCGACGATCGGGCGGGCGGGATCGAGGATCACCGCGGCGGTCACAACAGCCCCCACTAACGGGCCACGACCGACTTCGTCCACCCCTGCCACAAGATGCGTGTGAGGGTATACAAATTCCATCATTTTGCTAACTCCAGCACTGCATCGGCCGCTTGCTCATCTGCATTGCAGCGGATCAGTTGATGCAGTTCACGGAAGGTATCATGCATCTGGTGGCTGGTCTTGCCGTTGGCGAGCAGCGGCAGCAGGGCCTCCGCCAGCGCCTGAGGCTGGCACTCATCCTGTAAGAGCTCTTTTACCAGCTCGCGCCCGGCAAGCAGGTTTGGCAGGGAAACATAATCCGTTTTCACCAGACGTTTTGCCAGCCAGAAGGTAAACGGCTTCATACGATAACCGACCACCATCGGGCATTTCGCCAGCATACATTCCAGCGCAGCCGTGCCAGAGGCCAGCAGTGCGGCATCGCTCGCAAACATCGCTTCCCGACCTTTCCCGTCCAGCAGGCGGACGTGAAGATCCGGGGCGACTTCCGCTTTAATGCGTTCGAACTGCTCGCGGCGTTTGGCATTCACCAGCGGCACGACCACTTCAAGATCGGGATACGTCTTGCGAAGAATCTGCGCGGTTTTCAGGAAATCAGCGCTCAGCATCTCCACTTCTGCGCCACGGCTTCCTGGCAGCAATGCCAGACAGTGCACATCATGAGGGATACCGAGCACGTCACGCGCCGCGTTTTTATCCGGATCCAGCGGCATCGCATCCGCCATGGTATGACCGATAAAACGGCACGGAACATTAAATTTGTCGTAAAACGCTTTTTCGAAAGGCAGAAAAGCCAGCACCAGGTTGGTGGACCGTCCAATTTTGAAAACACGTTTCTGTCGCCACGCCCAAACGGACGGACTGACGTAATGAATGGTTTTGATGCCCTGCTTTTTCAGATTACCTTCGAGGGTAATGTTGAAGTCGGGTGCATCGATACCGACAAACACATCGGGTTTGAGCTCGGTAAAGCGGCGGGTAAGATCGGCACGAATATGCAGCAAGCGTCGCAAACGCCCCAGCACCTCAACAATGCCCATCACGGCCAGCTCTTCCATTTCATACCAGGCTTCACAGCCTTCGGCCTGCATCAGCGGGCCAGCCACGCCAACAAAGCGGGCGTTAGGTACGCGAGCTTTGAGCGCGCGGATGAGACCGGCACCAAGAATATCGCCGGAGGTTTCTCCGGCGACCAGGGCTATCGTAAGCGGACGACTGTCGACCATTAACGAATCAGACCCCTTGTTGAACGGTCAAAGAACTCCATGAACGCGTTCACTTCAGGGAACTTATCCGCCAGTTCGGCAATGTCCGGCTTCGCCTCTTCCAGCGTTTTACCGCTACGGTACAGCAGTTTGTACGCGTTACGGATGGCAGTAATCGCTTCGCGACTAAAACCACGACGCTTAAGGCCTTCGATGTTCACGCCAAACGGCGTGGCATGGTTGCCCTGCGCAATCACATACGGTGGGACGTCCTGCGCCACACCGGAGCAGCCACCGACCATCACGTGTGCACCAATGATGCAGAACTGATGGACTGCGGTCATGCCGCCAATAATTGCGAAGTCATCAACAGATACGTGTCCTGCCAGCGTTGCGTTGTTGGCAAGAATACAGCGATCGCCCACGGTACAGTCATGCGCAATATGCGCGTTCACCATAAACAGGTTATCGCTACCCACCTTCGTCAACCCACCACCCTGTACTGTTCCACGATGAATGGTGACGCTCTCGCGAATACGGTTACGATCGCCAATTTCCAGACGGGTCGACTCACCAGCATATTTCAGATCCTGGTTAACTTCGCCGATGGAAGCGAACTGATAGATCTCGTTATTGCTGCCAATGGTCGTATGACCATTCACGACAACGTGAGATTTCAGTACTGTACCCTCACCAATTTCGACATTGGGTCCAACAATACAGAACGGGCCAATGTGAACGTTGGCACCAATGATGGCGCCGGTTTCCACAATAGCAGTAGGATGAATAAAGGCGGATTTATCAATCACGTATCAGGACTCCCGGCTACGAGCACACATCATCGTCGCTTCGCAAACAACTTTGCCGTCAACCAGCGCTACGCCTTTGAAGCGAGTCAGGCCACGACGCGTTTTTTCAAAAGTGACTTCCATGATCATCTGATCACCAGGCACGACAGGACGCTTAAAGCGCGCTTCATCAATACCTGCGAAGTAATAGAGTTCACCTGGCTCCAGTTTACCGACGCTTTTAAACGCCAGAATACCGGTAGCCTGAGCCATCGCTTCCAGAATCAACACACCCGGGAAGATAGGCTTACCCGGGAAGTGTCCCTGGAAGAACGGTTCGTTCACGGAAACATTTTTCACTGCGCGCAGAAAACGACCTTCTTCAAAATCCAGCACACGGTCTACCAGCAAAAACGGGTAGCGGTGCGGCAGAAGTTCTAAAATCTCTTCAATATGCAGAGTATGAGTGTCAGTAGTCAAAATACTCTTCCTGTCAAAATGTACTGATAACAATAATAACACGGCCTGCCGGTTTATTAGAAAGCCGACAGGCCGGGAAAGATAGCGTTAAACGGGTGACGTTTAGTCTTGTTGATCGATCTTACGCTCAAGAGACTTGAGTCGCTTGCTCATATCATCAATGTTCATCACCAGTGCTGCTGTTTTACGCCATACCTTGTTGGGTTGCAGCGGAATGCCCGAGGAATAGACGCCAGGTTCGGTGATCGGACGCATTACCATGCCCATGCCCGTCACCGTCACCTTGTCGCATATTTCCATGTGGCCATTAATCACGCTCGCACCGCCAATCATGCAATAACGACCAATTTTCAGGCTGCCCGCCATGATGACGCCCCCCGCAACTGCGGTATTGTCGCCAATCACAACGTTATGCGCAATCTGGCACTGGTTATCGATGATAACACCATTGCCAATGATCGTGTCGTCGAGTGCACCACGGTCGATCGTGGTACAGGCCCCAATCTCCACGCGATCGCCAATAATAACGCGACCAAGCTGCGGGATCTTAACCCAGTTACCGCGATCGTTCGCGTAACCAAAGCCATCAGAACCAATCACGGTGCTGGACTGGACGAGGCAATTTTCGCCGATTTCAACTTCATGATAAATGGACACATTGGCCCATAAACGGGTTCCTGCGCCGATTTTCGTATTTTTCCCAACGAAGCACCCCGGGCCAATCACGACGTTATCACCCAGCACAACGCCAGACTCGATAACCGCATTCGCACCAACGGCAACGTTGTTACCAAGCTTAGCCGTCGGATCGATTGCTGCACTGGCAGCAATGTTCTGAGCCGGCTGCGGCGTGGTATCAAGAATTTGAGCCATGCGTGCATACGTCAGGTAGGGGTTTTTCACTACCAGTGCACTTCCAGTGGCAAAGGGAAGATCGTCCTGCGTCAGAACAACAGCTGACGCCTGGCATTGAGCCAGTTGTTCACGGTACTTAGGGCTTACCATGAAGGTAATCGTGCCAGCTTTAGCAGATTGCATGGACGCAACAGCGGTGATGACGATATCGCCATCACCGTGTAATTCTGCATCCAACTGCTGAGCTAAATCAGCCAGTCGAATTGAAGGCATTACTTATTTAACCTGTTTCAGAACATCAGCGGTGATGTCTTTAACATCGCTGCTGTTGAAAGCAACGGCATTCGCATCAACAACCAGATCGATGCTCTGATCGGCAGCCACTGCTTTAACAGCAGTCTGAATGCGAGTGACCAGTTTGCCACGCTCTTCGTTAGAACGACGCTGACGATCCTGCTCGAAAGCCTGCGCTTTCTGAGAGAAGGTCTGGCGCTGAGCCATAACGTCTTTTTCCAGTTTGCTGCGATCGCTTGCTTTCATGGTAGAACCATCACGCTGCAGACGCTGCATTTTGGACTGAAGATCGCCTTCCATACGCTGCAGTTCGCTCGCACGGCCTTTGAATTCGTTTTCCAGTGTTGCAGAAACACCCGTTTTCTGTGCAACCTGCTGGAACAAATTACCCATGTTGACGATTGCGATTTTGTCTGCTGCCTGAGCAGAAGTTGCCATCGCTAAACCGAGACCTGCAGCTAATAACCACTTTTTCACAATTAACTCCTTACCATCCCATTGGCACCAGAAGGTACCGTTCTTTGCGTGGCAAGGCGACCGTTTTACCGATCGCCGGTTGTCAGCGCTACACTGCCAACGCATTCCTTTGCAGCGGATTATTACCAGGTTTTACCAATGTTAAACTGGAATTGCTCCGCCTTGTCTCCATCGTATTTCTTAAACGGCTGGGCGTAAGAGAAGACCAACGGTCCCAGCGGTGACATCCATTGTAATGCGATACCAGCAGACATGCGAATATTGCTCGGATCGCTGTAGTCTGGAATTCCAGCAGCACGCGTTTCAGCCGTATTCTGCCAGTTGGTATCCCATACCGTACCGGCATCCCAGAAGAAGGACGTACGGACAGAGTTCGCGTATTTATCGCTGATAAATGGCGTTGGGGTAATGAATTCCAGGCTGGCCACGGCCATGGCGTTACCGCCCACCGCATCATCAGAACTACAGACGTTCGTATTGCCCTGACTGTCCTTCGCCGGTTTATCGCAGTTATCCTTGTCGTTGCCGCCGTAATAAGCCGCTTTCGGACCAATGTTGTTGGACTGGAAGCCACGCACGGTGCTGGAACCACCCGCGTAGAAGTTCTCGTAGAACGGCAACTCTTTACTGCCGATACCATCACCATAGCCCCAACGGGTACGACCCAGAACGACCCACTTGTGGTCATCATCAATTGGGAAGTAGGACGCGGTATCCAGGGTTACCTTATAGAACTCGTTATCAGAGCCCGGAACGGTCACTTTACCGTTCAGGTTGACGCGAGAACCTTCTGTTGGGAAGTAACCACGGTCGAGACGGTTATAGGTCCAGCCGTAGTTGAAGGTGAAGTCATCCGCGGCGAAGCCATTGTTATCACTGGTTTTACTCGCAGACTGGCCAATAGAGTCCAGATAACGCCACATCGCCACCTGAGGTTGCATGTTGGACAGGTCGTTATGCACGTAACCTAAGCCCGCACGCAGGGTGTTGTATTCGTTAACCGGGAAGCCGAGCGTTCCGTCTACACCATAGCTCTTGTTGGTGTAGGAGGAGAGGTCTGCGTCGTCTGCTTTAAAATCGTTATAGAAGATACGACCGCCCAGGCTTACACCGTCAACGGTGAAGTATGGGTTGGTAACAGAGAACTCAGAGTAGGTCTGGTAGTCGTTTTTGGTGCCGTTAATACCGACAGAGTAACCTGTACCCAGCCAGTTATCCTGCTGGACGCCAACCTGGAAGCTCACGCCACTTTCAGTACCGTAGCCCACACCGAAGTTGAAGCTACCGGTGTTACGCTCTTTCACCTTATACACGACATCAACCTGATCCGGGCTGCCGGGTATACGCTGCGTTTCCGTGTCCACGGTTTCGAAATAGCCCAGACGGTTCAGACGCTCTTTACCCTGGTCAACGAGGTCGCTACCCAACCATGCCCCTTCCATCTGACGCATTTCGCGACGCAGAACGGAGTCTTTGGAGGTATCGTTACCGACGAAGCGGATCTTACGTACGTAGAAACGGTTACCCGCATCAACGTTAACATGCAGCTTAACGGTTTTATCCGCGTCGTTGATTTCCGGCTGTGTTTGTACACGCGGGTAAGCGTAACCATAGCGGCCGAGCAGCTTCTTAATGCCGTCTTCCATTTTGGTGACTTTAGAACCGCTGTACAGATCGCCCGGCTGAATTTTAGTCAGCGCTTCAATTTCAGCTGAATGCCCGGCCAGGTTACCACTGACTTCAACACCGGAAAGCTTGTACTGATCGCCTTCAGTGATGTTAATCGTGATGTAGATACCTTTCTTGTCCGGCGTCAGACTGACCTGAGTCGAATCAATGTTGAAACGGGCGTAACCGCGATCCAGATAGTAGCTGCGCAGGGTTTCGAGATCCCCCGCCAGTTTCTGTTTCTGGTATTTACGATCGCCAACCACGTTCCACCACGGCACTTCATCGCGCAGCTGGAAAGTGGAGATCAGTTCGTCGGTGCTAAACGCGTGGTTACCCACGATGTTGATCTGCTGGATCTTCGCGGAAACACCTTCCTGGAAGACCAGCTTCAGGTCAACACGGTTACGTGGGAGCGGCGTAACCACCGCTTTCACGCTGGCACTGTATTTACCGACGCTGTAGTAGAAGTCTTCCAGACCTTTTTCAATGTCTGAAAGGGTTGTGCGGTCCAGAGATTCCCCCACACGAACACCGGATGCTTCAAGGTTTTGCTTGAGCATGTCATCTTTCACCGACTTATTACCGGAGAAAGTGATACTGGCGATCGTTGGACGTTCTTTTACCTGTACCAGCAGCGTATCACCATCGCGCAGGACGCGGACATCCTCGAAGTTGCCGGTGGCAAACAGAGCACGGATGGTGTTACTGATATCTTCATCATTAACCGTATCGCCGGGGCGCACAGGCATACTGAGGAGGGCCGCACCAACGGCGACACGCTGAAGGCCTTCGAAATGAATGTCTTTCACTACGAACCCGTCAGCACCGTATACGGTGGCGCTGCTAAACAGCAGCGACGCTATGAGCAACTTTTTCATCGCCATCGTTATTATGCGTTCTTCCTAACTAACTCTCTTACAACCGAGAGAAATCATTGAAAAGTGCAAGCCCCATTAACAGCACCAGCAAAATCGAGCCGATGCGGTAACTAAAGTCTTGAACTCGCTCGGATACCGGTCCGCCTTTTAGCTTTTCAATCGCTAAAAACAGCAGATGACCCCCGTCTAACACGGGAAGCGGGAACAGGTTGATTATCCCAAGGTTCACGCTAATGAGCGCGAGGAACATGAGATAGTAAATCACCCCGAATTCCGCTGACATCCCAGCCCCCTGAGCAATCGAGATTGGCCCACTGAGGTTGTTCAGTTTCACATCACCGGTTATCAATTTCCCCAACATGTTGACCGTCAGCTTCATCAGTTGCCATGTTTTATCCGTGGCTTCAAGGATGGCGCTGAACGGCCCATACTGGCGTATTGTCTTGTACTCATCTGGCAGCGGGATCACTTTTGGCACAACGCCTGCGAACCCTTCTGCCTTTTTGCCGACCGACTTCGTATCCGGGATCAGCGTCAGCGAAAGCGGACTGCCTTGCCTTTCAACTTCCAGCGCGAGGGACGTCCCCGGATTATCGCGCACCAGAGTAACAAAGGTCATCCACTCTGTTAATGGTTGACCATCGACTTTAACGATCCTGTCGCCCGCTTGCAAACCCGCTTTGCTCGCCGCCGAATTTGGCTGGACTTCAGCTAATACCGGCTCAATCTGCGCACCGCGGGGACGGATACCCAGCGCTGCGACGGGATCTTCTTTATCGGGCTCGAAACGCCAGTGGCGTAAATCCAGTACTTTGTCCTGACGCGCGTCTGACCCAAACGGCGATACGCTGAGGGTTGTCTGCGCATCGCCAATTTTGGCTACCAGTTGCAGTCGCACGGCATCCCAATCAGGGGTTTCGATGCCATCAATCGCTTTAAGTTCCATCCCGGACGTAATTTGCGCATTCGCCGCGATAGAGTTGGGCGCAATTTCCCCCACCACCGGACGCACACCAGGGACGCCGATAATAAACACCAGCCAGTAAGCGAAAATTGCAAAGATGAAGTTGGCTACCGGTCCGGCAGCAATGATGGCAGCGCGTTGTCCAACGGTTTTGTTGTTAAACGCACTGTGTCGCAGCTCGGGTGCGACAGGCTCGACGCGTTCGTCGAGCATTTTGACGTAGCCGCCAAGAGGGATAAGTGCAATGACAAATTCCGTGCCGTGACGGTCGGTGCGCGTCCAGAGTGATTTGCCAAAACCAATGGAGAATCGCTCTACCCGCACACCACAACGGCGAGCAACCCAGAAATGGCCAAATTCATGCACGGTAATCAGCACACCCAGTGCAACAATGAACGCCGCCAGATTCCAGAGAATGCTCAGCATAAAACCTTCCGTTAAATCGTCCCGAATACCAGTAAAAGCAGGCAAGCAAACACTGGAACAGCCGCTGTCAGGCTGTCAATGCGATCCAGTATACCGCCATGCCCTGGAATCAGATGTCCGCTGTCCTTAATCCCTGCTTCACGCTTAAACATACTTTCGGTTAAATCACCGAGCACTGAGGCAAGCGCTGCAAAAATAGAGCATACCAGCAGTATTGACGGAGCCACTGCCAGATCCGCCCAGACGCCATAGCCCCAGGAGATAACTGCAGCCGTAAACAAGCCGCCGATGAATCCTTGCCAGGTTTTCCCTGGAGACACCTTCGGCGCCAGTTTATGTTTGCCGAACAGTTTACCAAACATATAGGCCCCGGAGTCAGCCCCCCAGACGAGAATCATCACATAAAGCAGCCAGATCGCACCGCTATAGTGGTTTTCGTCATAGTGCCAGGCGCGTAGCGCGACCATCCCCCAGAAAAAAGGCACAATGGTGAGCAGACCAAAAATGAGTCGCAACACTTTTGAATTACGCCATAACGCCGCAGAGCCTGGATAAAAAAGAACCAGCAGCAATGCCGCCACCCACCAGGCCAGCGATATCCACAAGGAACCGGCAACCAGCGGCTGATGAATATCGTGGTGATATTCAGGCAACGTAAACAGCATTATGGCCAGAATAAAGCCACAGAGTACCGCAAGCCATACTCGCTGATTGCGCGAGGTAAAGCCGCTAAACTGTCCCCATTCCCACGCCGCGAGCATGCAGACCACCAGCGTGACAATAGCGAATCCCACCGGGGGCAGTAAAAACAGCGCCGCAATGACAATGGGTATTAATACAAAAGCGGAAATCAGGCGATACTTCAGCAAAAGCTACCCCCATCAGGCATTGTCGCCACCTGGCTCGGTGCCGCCGAAACGACGCTCTCGATTGGCAAAGGCATGCAGCGCACCTTCAAAGTCTTGTTCATCAAAATCGGGCCAAAGAACATCTGTAAAGTAAAGTTCGGCATAGGCAATTTGCCATATCAAAAAGTTACTTATGCGATGTTCCCCCCCTGTCCTAATTACCAAATCCACAGGTGCCAGCTCATTCATGCAGATTTGCTTGCTCAGCGCCTCTTCATCAATCTGGTCGGGTCTCAACAGCCCTTCCTGAACCTGTTCGGCCAGATGCCGAACGCCCTGGATAATATCCCAGCGTCCGCCGTAATTCGCCGCGATATTGAGCGTCAGACCGGTATTATTTTCAGTCAGCGCTTCTGCTTTACGAATCCGTTCCTGCAAACGTGAGTTAAAACGACTGGTATCGCCAATGATACGCAGGCGGACGTTGTGGCGGTGCAGGCTTTTTACTTCGCTGTCGAGCGCCCACACAAACAGTTCCATCAACGCAGTCACTTCCTGCGGCGGTCGATTCCAGTTTTCACTGCTAAAAGCATAGAGCGTTAACGCATCAATGCCGTTATTCGCGGCAAAAGAAACGGCGCGGCGAACGGATTTCGCCCCTGCTTTATGCCCAAAGGCTCGTATCTTCCCTTGTCTTTTCGCCCAGCGGCCATTGCCATCCATAATGATTGCTACATGACGGCAGCCATGAGCTGGCAAGTTTTCGCTTATTGGTTGATTCGCAGACAACATAACGCGTTTTTTGTCCCTGAAAAGGATTTAACGGTACTCAGGAATACTTAAGCCTGTACATAAAAAAGCCGTGTCAAACCACGGCTTACCTGACCACATAAAGTCAAATTCCTGCGATCAGGTGGCGCAGACTATATCACTGAAGCCCAAAGCTAACAAATAGCACGACGACTAGTGCTTGCTTTATCACCAGCTTGCGAGACGGCTCACCTGTTTACGCGCAATTTCACGTGCAGCAGCATCGACCGCCAGCACCTCTTCCACACTTTGAGGCTCACGCAAATCCATTATTTCCAGTACCGATAAATTCAACGTTGCGATATCGGTAAAGCGGATTTGCTGATGCAGAAATGCGTCAACGGTAATTTCGTTGGCTGCATTCAGTGCCGTCGTCGCCGCCTGTCCCTGGTCGAAGGCGTTCATCGCAAGCTTCAGACAAGGATAGCGATCGTAATCGGGTTCACTGAACGTCAGGGAACTTAGCTTACAAAAATCAAGCGGCTTCACGCCCGATTTCACCCGGTTTGGCCACGCCATTGTATGGGCGATGGGCGTACGCATATCCGGCTCGCCCAGCTGTGCCAGCACGCTGCCATCCTGATAGCGCACCATCGAGTGAATGACCGATTGCGGGTGAATCAGAACTTCCATCTGTTTCGCTGACGCATTAAACAGCCAGCGAGCTTCAATGTATTCCAGACCTTTATTCATCATGGTGGCGGAGTCAACGGAGATTTTACGTCCCATTGACCAGTTCGGATGACGACACGCCTGATCCGGCGTCATTGCGCTCAGTTCAGACAGTGGCGTTTCACGGAACGGGCCACCAGACCCGGTAAGCAGAATCGACACGACGCCATTCTGCTCCAGGTCAGCGTACCCCAGGTTCTGTTGAAAAGGTTGCGGTAAACTCTGAAAAATGGCGTTGTGCTCGCTGTCGACCGGCAAAAGACGCGCCCCGCGCTGCTTCACCGCGTCCATAAACAGGCGTCCGCAGGTCACCAGCGACTCTTTGTTGGCCAGCAGAACATCTTTACCCGCATCTATTGCCGCAAGCGTCGGCAGCAACCCGGCCGCACCGACAATGGCCGCCATGACCTGGTCAACCTCATCCAGCGCCGCCATGTCGCAGGCCGCCTGCGACCCACTCAGCACCTCGGTTCGACTGCCCTTCTCAAGCAGCAGAGTTTTCAGCTGACGCGCGCTCTCATCGTCATCCATCACCGCATAACGTGGCATAAACTCCAGGCACTGCTCGACCATGCGCTGCACGTTCTTACCGGCGACCAGCGCGGTCACGGTATAATGTTCAGGATTGTGGCGGACGACGTCGAGAGTACTGCAACCGATAGAGCCGGTTGAGCCAAGGAGAGTTAAATGCTTCATGGGATGCCCGAAAAAAGTTAGACCAGATAAAAGCAAAACGCCGCCAGCAAGACCCGAAGTCCCTCTGAACGGCGTTTATCAGTGTACGACAGAAATCAGAACTGCATCAGTTCCGCTTCTTTATCTGCCAGCGCCGCATCAATTTTCTTGATCGCTGCGTCGGTCATTTTCTGAATGTCGTCCTGAGAACGACGATCGTCATCTTCACTGATCTCTTTTTCTTTCAGCAGCGCTTTCACTTTATCGTTCGCGTCGCGGCGAACGTTACGCACGGATACGCGACCCTGCTCAGCTTCGCCACGCACCACTTTGATCAGATCTTTACGACGCTCTTCCGTCAGTGGAGGCAGTGGAACGCGGATATCAGAACCGGCAGAGCTTGGGTTCAGACCGAGGTCAGAGGCCATGATCGCTTTCTCAACCGCCGGGCTCATAGAGCGATCGAACACGTTGATTTTCAGCGTACGGGTATCTTCTACCGTCACGCTCGCCAGCTGACGCAGAGGGGTTGGCGTACCGTAGTATTCCACGATGATGCCATCCAGCAGGCTTGGGGAAGCACGGCCAGTACGGATTTTGCTGATTTGGGTTTTGAACGCTTCTACGCATTTTTCCATGCGTACTTCAGCATCTTTTCTGATGTCGTTAATCACGTTACGAATCCTTGAAAACTTGTCTCAGGCAGACTATCCGCCAGCACAGCGCTACAGGTGTGCTAAGTATAGTCGCGTTTAATTCATGACAACGCCAAAGGCGCGCCCGGGTAAGATACCACTACAAAATAAAGCGGAATCTTACCTGTATTTATCGCCGACGGAAATTATTCCGTGATCAAAGTGCCTTCTTTTTCGCCCATGACCACGCGACGCAGTGCGCCTGGCTTATTCATGTTGAATACACGGATCGGCAGTTTGTGGTCGCGAGCCAGCGTGAAGGCGGCAAGATCCATCACTTTCAGCTCTTTTTCCAGCACTTCGCCGTAGCTCAGCTGATCGTACATGGTGGCGGAAGGATCTTTTGCCGGATCGGCAGTAAACACGCCGTCTACTTTGGTCGCTTTCAGTACCACATCGGCTTCGATCTCAATACCGCGCAGGCAGGCAGCGGAATCGGTCGTAAAGAACGGGTTACCCGTACCAGCGGAGAGGATCACCACGCGGTTGTTGCGCAGCAGGCTGATCGCCTCTGCCCAGCTATAATTATCGCATACGCCATTCAGTGGAATCGCGGACATCAGGCGGGCATTCACATAGGCGCGGTGGAGCGCATCACGCATCGCCAGGCCATTCATGACGGTTGCCAGCATACCCATGTGGTCGCCCACAACGCGGTTCATCCCCGCTTTCGCCAGACCAGCACCACGGAAAAGGTTGCCACCGCCAATGACCACGCCAACCTGGATACCCAGTTCGACCAGTTCTTTGATTTCCTGTGCCATGCGATCAAGGATGCTTGCGTCAATACCGAAGCCTTCCGATCCCTGCAGCGCTTCGCCACTCAGCTTAAGCAGAATGCGTTTGTACACGGGTTTTGCATTGGTAGCCATGTTTCTTTCCTGAGACTGTCAACGATTAAGATGGGAGTTAATTCTGGCGACATGATATGCCGCAAATCAGCACAGCGATACTGGAGCCTGTCTGATTTCATATGACGGGTGACAAAAAGAAGCCGCCCTCAGGCGGCTCCTTTTCAATCATTAAGACTGCTTGGACATTGCAGCAACTTCTGCTGCGAAGTCAGTCTCAACTTTCTCGATGCCTTCGCCCACTTCGAAGCGGATGAAGCCAGTTACGTCAGCGTTGTGCTCTTTCAGCAGCTGAGCAACAGACTTGCTTGGATCCATAACGAAAGGCTGGCCAGTCAGAGAAACTTCGCCGGTGAATTTCTTCATACGGCCTTCAACCATTTTCTCTGCGATTTCTTTTGGCTTACCAGACTGCATCGCGATGTCCAGCTGAACCTGGTACTCTTTTTCTACCACTTCAGCAGACACGTCTTCTGGCTTAACGAATTCTGGTTTGCTTGCAGCGATGTGCATAGCCAGCTGTTTAACCAGCTCTTCGTCAGCGCCTTTAGCCGCAACCAGAACACCGATACGTGCACCGTGCTGGTAAGAGCCCAGAACGTCGCCTTCCAGAGAAGAAACGCGACGGATGTTGATGTTCTCACCGATTTTAGCAACCAGCGCAACACGTTCTTCTTCGAACTGTGCTTTCAGAACTTCAACGTCAGTGATTTTGCCAGCAACCGCTGCGTCCAGAACTTTGTTCGCAAATGCCTGGAAACCGCCATCTTTAGCAACGAAGTCAGTCTGGCAGTTAACTTCCAGAATGATGCCGTAGTTGCCGTCGATTTTGGTGATGATCACGCCGTCAGCAGCAACGTTGCCTGCTTTTTTAGCTGCTTTGATCGCACCGGATTTACGCATGTTTTCGATTGCCAGCTCGATGTCGCCGTTCGCTTCAGTCAGCGCTTTTTTGCAATCCATCATGCCTGCGCCAGTACGCTCGCGCAGCTCTTTTACCAGGGATGCGGTAATTTCAGCCATTCTTAAATCCTCGGGAGATGTGAACTGCCCGGCCGGGGGCCAAACAGTGTAAATTGAAAAAAGGGGCCGGTAATGGGCCCCTATTCATACACGGTACTAATAAGGGGTAAAACCTTATTATTCAGCTTCTACGAAGCTTTCTTCCGCCTGAGAAGCCAGATCCTGGGAACGGCCTTCACGAACGGTAGCAGCTACAGCGCTCAGGTACAGGCTAACAGCACGGATTGCGTCGTCGTTACCCGGGATAACGAAGTCAACACCGTCCGGATCGGAGTTGGTATCAACGATAGCGAATACCGGGATACCCAGGTTGTTAGCTTCTTTGATAGCGATGTGCTCGTGGTCTGCATCGATTACGAACAGCGCGTCTGGCAGGCCGCCCATATCTTTGATACCGCCCAGGCTGTTTTCCAGCTTGTCCAGTTCACGAGTGCGCATCAGCGCTTCTTTCTTAGTCAGCTTGTCGAAAGTACCGTCCTGAGACTGGGTTTCCAGATCTTTCAGGCGCTTGATGGACTGACGAACAGTTTTCCAGTTGGTCAGCATGCCGCCCAACCAGCGATGGTTCACGAAGAACTGGTCGCAGCTGTTAGCAGCATCTTTCACAGCTTCGCTTGCAGCGCGCTTAGTACCAACGAACAGAATCTTACCTTTACGGGAAGAGATCTTGTTCAGCTCAGCCAGGGCTTCGTTGAACATTGGTACAGTTTTCTCAAGGTTGATGATGTGAACTTTGTTACGCGCGCCGAAGATGAAAGGCTTCATTTTCGGGTTCCAGTAACGGGTCTGGTGACCAAAGTGAACACCAGCCTTGAGCATGTCGCGCATGGAAACAGTTGCCATGTTTAAAACCTCTATATTGAAAGTTGGGGTTATGCCTCCACGTATCCCATATTACCGACCCCGAAGGGCACCCCGGAATATGTGCCGATACGTGTGTGTTGTTACACAAAGTGAGATTTGTCGCTCCCGTCCAGCCTGTGTATCTGAGATGGATCGGAAGTCCGGCGCGCTTTATACCACAAAACACGACCAGAAACCAACAGTTGTTGGCGGAGTGTGCTGTTAATGATTCTCAATTTGGCACGGAGCGTGCCTGACTGATACCATTGACGACACTTAGACTAGTATTGTCGAAAAAATCGACACCGATGGACAGATTACATGGCTATCTCTATTAAGACACCTGAAGAAATTGAAAAGATGCGCGTCGCCGGTCGTCTGGCCGCGGAAGTGCTGGAAATGATCGAACCGTTCGTGAAGCCGGGCGTCAGCACCGGTGAACTGGACCGCATCTGTAACGACTATATCGTGAACGAGCAGCACGCGGTTTCCGCCTGCCTCGGCTACCACGGTTTCCCGAAATCCGTCTGCATTTCTATTAATGAAGTGGTTTGTCACGGTATCCCGGACGACGAAAAACTGCTGAAAGATGGCGACATCGTCAACATCGACGTGACCGTCATTAAAGACGAGTACCACGGTGACACCTCTAAGATGTTCATTGTCGGCAAGCCAACGATTCTGGGCGAGCGTCTGTGCAAAGTGACACAAGAGAGCCTGTACCTGGCGCTGAAAATGGTTAAGCCGGGTATTCGCCTGCGTACCATTGGTGCTGCCATCCAGAAGTTTGTAGAAGCGGAAGGGTTCTCCGTCGTGCGCGAATACTGCGGTCACGGTATTGGCCGCGTTTTCCATGAAGAACCCCAGGTTCTGCACTATGATGCCGATGACGGCGGCGTGGTGCTGCAAAAGGGCATGACCTTCACCATCGAGCCGATGGTGAACGCCGGTGACTACCGCATCCGCACCATGAAAGATGGCTGGACGGTGAAAACCAAAGACAGAAGCTTGTCTGCTCAGTACGAGCATACTATTGTGGTAACAGACAACGGCTGCGAAATTATGACGTTGCGCAAGGATGACACCATCCCGGCGATACTGACGAACATTGAGTGATAAGAAGCCGGCAAATGCCGGCTTTTTTAATGGCGATAGCTTTTTCTTATGGGTGGCGCACGATGAGTAATCTCTTACCCGAACAGTATGCTAACACAGCACTTCCCACCCTTCCCGACCAGCCCGATAACCCGGGCGTCTGGCCGTCGCACGAGCTGACCTGCCCGCATATCAAAGCCCATATGGATGTTTTCCATCGCTGGCTGGGCAGCGCGTTCGACGCAGGGGTCTCAGCCGAGCAACTTATTGAAGCGCGCACCGAATTTATCGACCAGCTCCTGCAGCGTCTGTGGATCGACTACGGTTTCGGGCAGGTGAGCGACATCGCTCTGGTTGCCGTCGGGGGCTATGGCCGCGGTGAACTTCATCCACTTTCCGATATCGATCTCCTGATCTTAAGCCGTAAAAAGCTACCGGACGAACAGGCGCAGAAGATTGGCGAGCTGCTGACCCTGCTCTGGGACGTGAAACTGGAAGTGGGACACAGCGTGAGAACCCTGGAAGAGTGCCTGCTGGAGGGCTTATCTGACCTGACCGTCGCCACCAACCTGATTGAAACCCGTCTGCTGATCGGTGACGTGGCGCTGTTCCTGGAGCTGCAAAAACACATCTTCAGCGACGGCTTTTGGCCGTCAGAAAAATTCTTCGCCGCGAAGGTCGAGGAGCAAAATCAGCGCCATCAGCGCTACCACGGCACCAGTTACAATCTTGAACCCGATATTAAAAGCAGCCCCGGCGGCCTGCGCGACATCCACACGCTACAGTGGGTGGCCCGCCGCCACTTTGGCGCCACCTCAATGGACGAGATGGTCGGCTTTGGCTTTTTAACCGAGGCCGAACGTAACGAACTGAACGAGTGCCTGCATCTGTTGTGGCGCATCCGTTTTGCCCTGCATCTGGAAGTGACCCGCTACGATAACCGCCTGCTGTTTGACCGCCAGCTCAGCGTGGCGCAGCGATTGAATTATCAGGGCGAAGGTAACGAACCGGTTGAGCAGATGATGAAGGATTTCTTCCGCGTCACCCGCCGGGTGACCGAGCTGAACCAGATGCTGTTGCAGCTGTTCGACGAGGCCATTCTGGCCCTGACGGCGGACGAAAAGCCGCGCCCAATTGATGACGAATTCCAGCTGCGCGGCACGCTTATCGACCTGCGGGACGAAACGCTGTTTATCCGCGAGCCGGAAGCGATCCTGCGAATGTTCTACACGATGGTGCGCAACAGCACAATTACCGGGATCTACTCCACCACCCTGCGCCATCTGCGCCATGCGCGCCGTCATCTGACGCAGCCGCTGTGCTATATCCCGGAAGCGCGCTCGCTGTTTTTGAGTATGCTCCGTCATCCTGGCGCCGTCAGCCGTGGTCTGCTGCCAATGCACCGTCATAGCGTGCTGTGGGCCTATATGCCGCAGTGGTCGCACATCGTCGGACAGATGCAGTTCGATCTCTTCCACGCCTACACGGTGGATGAGCACACGATCCGCGTCATGCTCAAGCTGGAAAGCTTTGCGAAAGAAGAGACGCGATCCCGCCACCCGCTTTGCGTGGAGCTGTGGCCGCGCCTCACCCATCCGGAACTGATCCTGATTGCCGCCCTGTTCCACGACATCGCCAAAGGCCGCGGTGGAGACCACTCGGTACTGGGTGCGCAGGACGTGCTGAAATTTGCCGAGCTGCATGGGCTCAACTCGCGCGAAACGCAGCTGGTCGCCTGGCTAGTACGCCATCACCTGCTGATGTCAGTCACTGCCCAGCGTCGTGATATTCAGGATCCAGAGGTAATTAAGCAATTCGCCGAAGAGGTCCAGACGGAGAACCGTCTGCGCTATCTGGTGTGCCTGACGGTCGCGGATATTTGTGCCACCAATGAAACCCTGTGGAACAGCTGGAAGCAAAGCCTGCTGCGCGAGCTCTATTTCGCCACCGAAAAACAGCTGCGTCGCGGAATGCAAAACACCCCGGACATGCGCGAGCGCGTGCGACATCACCAGCTGCAGGCCCTGGCGCTGCTGCGGATGGATAACATTGATGAAGAAGCACTGCATCAGATTTGGGCCCGCTGCCGTGCCAACTATTTTGTCCGCCACAGCCCAAACCAGCTTGCCTGGCACGCGCGACATCTGCTGAAGCACGATCTGTCGCAGCCGATGATCCTGCTTAGCCCACAGGCGACGCGCGGCGGGACGGAGATCTTCATCTGGAGCCCGGATCGGCCTTATCTGTTTGCTGCGGTCTGCGCCGAGCTGGACAGGCGTAACCTGAGCGTTCACGACGCGCAGATTTTTACCACCCGCGACGGCATGGCGATGGATACCTTTATCGTACTGGAGCCGGACGGCAGTCCGCTCTCGCCGGACAGACATGAAGGGATACGCTTCGGTCTGGAACAGGCGATCACTCAGCGCAGCTGGCAGCCACCGCAGCCGCGTCGCCAGCCGGCGAAATTGCGCCACTTTACCGTCGATACCGAGGTCAATTTCCTGCCGACCCACACCGACCGTAAATCGTTCCTGGAGCTGATCGCGCTCGACCAGCCAGGGCTGCTCGCCCGCGTCGGCCAGGTTTTTGCCGATCTGGGAATTTCGCTTCATGGCGCCCGAATTACAACCATTGGCGAGCGAGTAGAAGATTTATTTATAATCGCCACCGCCGACCGGCGTGCCCTTAATAATGACCTGCAACTTGAAGTGCAACAACGGTTGACAGCAGCCCTCAATCCAAACGATAAAGGGTGACGTGTTTTTTAGTGAAATGGAAAGAGTAAACAATGCAGCAGTTACAGAACGTTATTGAGTCCGCTTTTGAGCGTCGCGCCGAGATTACCCCGGCAAATGTGGATACCGTGACCCGTGAAGCGGTAAACCAGGTGATTTCCCTGCTGGATTCCGGCGCGCTGCGCGTGGCAGAAAAAATCGACGGTCAGTGGGTTACTCATCAATGGCTGAAGAAAGCGGTGCTGCTCTCTTTCCGTATCAACGATAACCAGGTTATCGACGGAGCAGAAAGCCGCTACTTCGATAAAGTCCCAATGAAATTCGCGGATTACGACGAAGCGCGTTTTCAGAAAGAAGGCTTCCGCGTGGTGCCGCCTGCTGCAGTGCGTCAGGGCGCGTTCATCGCACGCAACACCGTGCTGATGCCATCCTACGTGAACATCGGTGCCTACGTTGACGAAGGTACCATGGTGGATACCTGGGCTACCGTCGGTTCCTGTGCACAGATCGGTAAAAACGTTCACCTGTCCGGCGGCGTGGGCATCGGTGGTGTTCTGGAGCCACTGCAGGCTAACCCAACCATCATCGAAGACAACTGCTTTATCGGCGCGCGTTCAGAAGTGGTTGAAGGTGTGATCGTGGAAGAGGGTTCCGTGATCTCCATGGGCGTTTACATCGGCCAGAGCACCCGTATTTACGATCGCGAAACCGGCGAAGTTCACTACGGCCGCGTTCCGGCGGGTTCCGTGGTCGTTTCCGGTAACCTGCCGTCGAAAGATGGCAAATACAGCCTGTACTGTGCCGTTATCGTGAAGAAAGTGGATGCGAAAACCCGCGGTAAAGTCGGTATCAACGAACTGCTGCGCACCATCGACTAATCGCTGACCCGTTGATACACCGGGACCCGCCTGTGCGTCCCGGTGTAATCATCAAAGACGTCCGTTTCCGCAGTCACGATTACCATTCCCTTTCTTCTCAACCCTGCAATATCCGCCGCCATACGCTGGCTCCCCAACCAGAAAAGCCCGTCAAGCGCAGTCACAGCCAGACCCGATTCCAGCGCCAGCTTCAGTCGCTCACGCGGCGCTTTGACCTCTCTGGCAATCTGCCGGAATGGCTCCGCCGTAAGCCCGGTGGGATCGACTCGTCGAATGCGGGTGGTCATGCGGTATTGAAAAGCGTCGGGGATCGCATCCAGATCGCCCTTCAGGCTGTAAACGCAGCCAAAGCGCTTGCCGTTGAAGATGACGTTCTTCTGGTTTAGCTGAAACTCATCGCGCAGCCCGGCGATGAGCTGCGGGGCGCGGGTCAGTATCAGCCGAAATGGCAGTTCGAAGCTGGTGACATAATCCACGTTGAGCAAGGCAATGCGTAAACGCTCCTCCGCCCCCGCCTGAAGCTGGCGGCATTCGGCGGCGACTTCTGCCCACTGATGCGTGAGTCTTTGGTTCTCTTCTACGGCACCAAAGCTATATTTTTCAATTTGATAATCAATGCGTCCTGACATGTCATTATCCCCGCAGCCTACGCTTTCGTGCGATAACTTTGCCTGAATTCCCCGGCTTTGAATACCGTCTCGCTCGCCTTTTCTCACGACTCTCACGATGCTGCATTAACGTTGAGAGAAATGATTACCTTATTACGTTGATTTCCGCTTGACGTGGTCGTTAAAAACAACAATAAACGAGTGGGAGCAATTTATTTTCCCTGCTCGGTAATGTCAGTGAAATGTAATCAGGATCGACCCCGCTTTTTTTGAACCCGAGGGTGGCAAAAAGGAATTTTTTCATTAATTATTCAAAGGTTATGTTGAGATAAGGGTACCGCTATGTACGATAATCTGAAAAGTCTGGGCATTACCAATCCTGATGAAATTGATCGTTACAGCCTCCGCCAGGAAGCCAACAACGACATCTTAAAAATTTATTTTCACAAGGATAAAGGCGAGTTTTTCGCCAAAAGCGTGAAGTTTAAATATCCACGCCAGCGTAAGACCGTCGTCGCGGACGGCGTAGGCCAGGGGTACAAAGAAGTTCAGGAAATCAGCCCTAACCTGCGCTATGTGATCGATGAACTCGATCAGATTTGTCAGCGCGACCGCACTGAAGTCGATCTCAAGCGTAAGATCCTTGACGATCTGCGTCACCTTGAAAGCGTTGTTACCAATAAGATCAGCGAGATTGAAGCGGATCTTGAGAAGTTAACCCGCAACAAATAAGCCGTTTTATTGCCCGGTGGCGCTTCGCTTACCGGGCCTACGAACGCATGTAGGTCGGGTAAGGCGAAGCCGCCACCCGGCAAACAACCTCATCTCTGCTCATCCAGCTGCAACGCCACATACAGCAGCAGCCTGTCGTCAAAATTCCCCAGATCCAGCCCCGTTAGCTCCGAAATCCGGTTAAGCCGGTACTCCAGCGTATTGCGATGAATAAACAACGCCTTCGACGTCGCCAGCGGCTGCACGTTATAGCGGAACCACGCCTGCAGCGTCCGGCGCAGCAGGCCGTTGTTGTCCATCGCTTTCAGGCGCGCTAAGGGCCGCGCCAGCTCGTTGGCCTGCCAGCCACCGCGCAGGCTGTCGAGCAGCACCGGCAGCATCAGGTCCTGATAGAAATAACTGCGGCTCTCCGGCATCCGCTGCTTACCCACCATCATGGTGGTGCGTGCGGTGCGCCAGGAGCGGGCAATACTGCCCGGCCCGGAAAAGTAATTGCCGAGCGCAACGCGAAAACGCAGCTGACCGTTCTCCTGCATCCGGGAAATCAGCAGTTCCACGCGACGGCGATGATCTTCGGCATCCCAGCGGCCAAACGGATTGAGCGCGGGTTTGAGCACCACCATTTCCGTCAGCGAGACTATCGCCACCAGGTTATCGCGTTCCGGTGTCGTCAGCGCATTTTGCAGCTGCTGCAGTTCGGCCATCGCGCTGTCTACGCCAAGCTGACCGCTATCGACCTCGATCACCGCCACCACGCGCGGCTGATTGAGGTCGATCCCCAGGCGCTGCGCCCATTCGCTGAGTGCAGGCGTAAGCTCTTCCGCCTGAATAAGGTTCATCACCAGTTCTTCGCGCAGGCGGCTGTCCTGGGCGAGCAGATGCATCAGGCGCGACTGCTCCAGCATCATTTCCGCCGTCATACAGACCAGCTCGCCATATTTACGCAGGGACTCCGGCTCGCCGGTCAGACCGATAACCCCCACAATCTCGCCTTCAAGGCGCAGCGGTAAATTGATGCCCTGACGCACGCCGTGCAGGTGTTTCGCAACCGCATCGTCGATATCAACCACACGCCCCTGAGAGAGCACCAAAAGCGCGCCTTCGTGCAATTCACCAATGCGCTCACGATCGCCACTACCAATAATGCGCCCACGGGCATCCATTACATTGATGTTGGTATCAATGATGCGCATTGTGCGCGCCACAATATCCTGCGCCATTTTGGTATCAAGATGCCAGCCAGCCATGTCACCCTCCTCTGAGCAGAGCTCAAGCATAGGGAAGTTCAGTGACGGCTGCATTGTGCGAATGCACAAAGAGAGCGGAAGAAGTATGGAGTTGTGGGAAAAGTCACAGAAACAAGAAAGCCCCTGCGTACAGGGGCTTAAGAGGATTACTGCATCAGCAGGTAGATAGAGGTATCACCACGCTGAATATTCAACGCCAGCACGGACGGTTTGCTGTCGAGAATTTTGCGCAGTTCAGCGATGTTTTTCACCGGCTGCTGGTTAGCGCCCATGATCACATCCCCTTTTTTCAGGCCGATACGGGCAGCAGGTGAATTCGCCTTCACGTTATTCACTACCACACCTTTGTCTGCGCCCTTATTGCTCATCTCAGCACCTTCAATACCGCTGAAGATGGTGCTGGAATCAACCTGATTCTGGCTGCTCTGCTGCAGCTCCAGGCTCACGTTGACCGGCTTACCGTCACGCAGCAGACCGAGGGTCACTTTGCTGCCAATCGGCATAGAGCCGACTTCCGCACGCAGGGCTGCAAAGCTGCTGATCGGTTTACCGTTCAGGGAGGTGATCACGTCACCCGCTTTAATCCCTGCTTTCGCAGCAGAGGAGTTCGGCATCACCTGGCTGACGAACGCGCCGCGCTGGGCATCCACTTTCATCGCTTTTGCCAGCTCAGAGTTCAGCTCGGTGCCCAAAATGCCCAGCTCGCCGCGTTTCACCTGGCCGTACTGCACCATCTGCGCGGTCAGGTTTTTCACCATGTTGCTCGGGATAGCAAAACCGATCCCGATGTTGCCGCCGTCCGGCGCCAGGATCGCGGTGTTAATACCGATCAGCTCGCCGTTCAGGTTCACCAGCGCACCGCCGGAGTTACCGCGGTTGATGGCCGCATCCGTCTGAATAAAGTTTTCATAGTTCTCTGCGTTCAGGCCGCTACGGCCCAGCGCAGAGACGATACCTGAGGTCACGGTTTCGCCCAGACCGAACGGGTTACCGATAGCCACGGTGTAGTCGCCTACGCGCAGCGCATCAGAGTCGGCAATTTTAATCGCCGTCAGGTTTTTCGGATCCTGAATCTGGATCAGCGCAATATCGGAACGCGGGTCTTTGCCGACCACTTTTGCGTCGAACTTACGGCCATCGCTCAGTTGAACCTTAATGCTGTTCGCGTTATCAACCACGTGGTTGTTGGTCACGACGTAGCCTTTCGCTGCATCGATAATGACCCCCGAGCCAAGCGCCATGAATTTCTGTTGCTGGCCGCCGCCCTGGCTGTCATCCCCTGCACCACCGCCCTGACAGAACGGGGAACTCTGGAATGGCGAACCGTCCTGGCAGAACGGTGAGTTGTCACCAAAGAACTGCTGGAAGTTACGCGGCATACGCGGCGTATTGACGGTCGTACTCCCCTCAACGTTAATACTCACCACCGATGGCATCACTTTTTCGAGCATCGGTGCCAGGCTTGGCATCTGCTGCGCGGTTGCTGCCGATGACGCGGTCTCGGCTGCGGTAGCAGTCAGAGGAGACAGCGCTAAACCTAAACTCAGAGCCAGTGCACTCATTGCTAATGTGGTTTTTTTCATGTTTCTCAATCTCGATTTACAGGTAACGCAAAATTGCTGTGTAACTCAGATTCATTTTATACCGCTTAGTTCCGGCCATAAGTTTATGGAAAAGGTAAAAATTTATTGGCCGTCTTTACAAAACTCAGCGTTTATTCCACAGCCATTAGCTTGCGGTATTCATCCCAGGCATACAAATCCGTCATGCCGCTGATATAGTCCTGGATAAGACGGCAGCGATAATAATATTCCATTACCGGCCACTGCGTAGCGTGACGATCCAGCTTACTTATCGCTTCGACATAGGCCAGCCGATGACGGGTTGAAAGTTTTTGATAAAGCCGGGATTCGATAGGAATTCGTCGCACGCGTTCTTTTTCCACCAGCTCACTGAATTCGTCGACCGACAGCTGAAGCAACGGAGAATAAATTTCCAGTAACCCACTGATTACCCGGTAGCCCTGCAGTTCGAGCTGCTCGACATCCGGATGGCTGAACACATGCCGCATCGCCACATGTTTATAGAGCTCAAGGAGTTGACTGAAACTGCTGTCATCTTCCAGCAGCGCGTGATTGAATTCCCCGCTGAAAATCTGCGGCAGATTATCGATAAAGCGCGAGGCTGCGTAGGGCACCAGTTTATTTAATGTATTGACGCGCAAATACATAAAGAACTGGTCTTCCGTGCTGCGGCTTAATGTATTTGAGCGCGACTTTTCCCAGGCATTTTCGACAACCTGAGCAAACAGTGAACCTTTTTCGTGGTTTCCCCAGGCGGCATAAAGGTGCTGGTAAAGCTCCTCGACGCTGAATATTCTTTTCTCAACGGCGTCTTCCAGGTCAGCGACGCAATAGGAAATATCATCCGCGGCTTCCATAATCCAGGTTAATGGAAAGCGACCGTTTGGCGTCAATGAAAGTTCTTTACGCAGCCGTTCAATATAGGCCTCTTCGGAAAGGTAGTAGCCCGGTTTCTTCATTAAATAGCTGTGGGATGCGGGCGTCTCTCCCGTCCACCACGCGGGACGCGTATATTTCAGGATACAGCCGACCTGCGCCCAGGTCAGGTTCATGCGCATCAGGGAATGTACCAGTCGGATACCCTGGGCATTGCCCTCGAAGTGACAGAGATCCTGACGCACTTTGCGACGCAGATCGTTAAGCCCTTCTTCACCTTCACGCAGACGTAAATCCCGCACGATGCAGCGGTCATCGCTGAGCGGCTGGCTTGCCGCATCCGACGGATGAAGGCGTTGTTTAAACCAGTCATTAATTGCCGCCTCGCCAAAGTGACCAAAAGGCGGATTGCCGATGTCATGCATCAGGCAGGCCATCTCAACGATGCTCTCGAAGGGCCCCGTCAGCTCGTCCAGACCATAGGTTTCCAGTAAACGTAGCTCTTTGAGACGGCTTAAAATCTCTTTGGCAATATACCGCCCGACCTGCTGCACTTCCATTGAGTGGGTTAAGCGCGTGCGTACAGCGGCATTACGCTCCAGCGGAAACACCTGCGTTTTTTGCTGCAAACGCCGGATGGCGGGCGAGTTAATAATCCTTCCTCGATCGCTTTCGAAGATACGCAGGATCTCATGTTCGCTCTTCTCGCCCTGTGGCGAGCGGAAACGTCGGTGCCAGTTAATTTTGGTACGAAAATCGATTGGTGACATGTGCTCCCCCGCGTGAGAATGCGTTTCCCCTTAACCGCATGATAGACTATGCATCTTAACAAGGCACATCGCGAGTAAATCTATGAAAATCGGCATTATTGGTGCAATGGAAGAAGAAGTTACGCTCCTGCGTGACAAAATTGAGAACCGTCAGACCCTCTCTCTGGGGGGGTGTGAGATCTACACCGGTCAGCTTAACGGTGTTGACGTGGCTCTGCTGAAATCAGGCATCGGTAAAGTGGCTGCTGCGCTGGGTGCGACCCTGCTGCTTGAGCGCTGCAAGCCGGACGTGATCGTGAACACCGGTTCGGCTGGCGGCCTGGCGCCGACGCTGAAAGTGGGCGATATCGTTGTCTCCGACGAAGCGCGTTATCACGATGCCGACGTCACCGCGTTTGGCTACGAATACGGTCAACTCCCGGGCTGCCCGGCAGGGTTTAAAGCTGACGACAAACTGATTGCGGCGGCTGAAACCTGCATTGCTGAGCTCAATCTTAACGCGGTACGCGGCCTGATTGTCAGCGGTGATGCGTTCATCAATGGCTCCGTCGGTCTGGCAAAAATCCGTCATAACTTCCCGCAGGCGGTTGCCGTTGAGATGGAAGCGACCGCGATTGCGCACGTTTGCCACAACTTCAGCGTACCGTTCGTGGTGGTTCGCGCCATCTCTGACGTCGCAGACCAGCAGTCTCACATCAGCTTCGACGAGTTCCTGACCGTTGCGGCAAAACAGTCCACCGTGATGGTGGAACGCCTGGTGCAGAACCTGGCACGTGGCTAAACCATCCCTCAGGGCGCTCGCCGCCCTGCTTCTGCTTGCTTCAGCGTGGCTCTGTGCCGCGCCTCGCGTAATTACGCTCTCTCCCGCTAACACCGAGCTGGCCTTTGCCGCTGGCATCACCCCCGTTGGCGTGAGTAGCTTTTCGGATTACCCCCCCCAGGCGGCCAACATTGAACACGTTGCGACCTGGCAAGGGATGAACCTTGAGCGCATCGTGGCGCTGAGACCCGATCTCGTGCTGGCCTGGCGTGGCGGTAACGCCGAACGGCAGGTCAATCAGCTTACCTCGCTTGGCATCAAGGTCATGTGGGTTGACGCCGTAAGTATTGAGCAAGTCGCTCAGGCACTGCGAGCCCTTGCCCCTTATAGCCCTGCGCCTGAAAAAGCCAGGCATGCGGCGAGCCAGATGCTCAATGACTATGCTGCGCTGAAAGCTCAATACGATACGTCCGTTAAAAAGCGCATCTTCCTGCAGTTTGGCAGTCAGCCGCTGTTTACCACAGGTAAAGGGTCAATTCAGAACCAGGTCCTGGAAGTGTGTGGCGGTGAAAATATTTTTGCTGCCAGCCGGGTACCGTGGCCGCAGGTTAGCCGTGAGCAGGTTCTGGCGCGCCAGCCGCAGGCCATCGTCGTGGTCGGAAATGCGAGCGAGATTCCTAAAATTAAACAATTCTGGCAAAGCCGGCTAAAAATTCCGGTGATCCCACTCAACAGTGACTGGTTTGAACGCGCCAGCCCGCGTATTATCCTCGCCGCAAAACAGCTCTGTGCCGCACTGGCAGAGAGTCACTAACAGAAGACCTTTTCGAGGATTTAACGATGCTCGTTTATTGGCTGGATATTCTTGGCACAGCCGTTTTTGCTATCTCCGGCGTTCTGCTCGCCGGAAAACTACGCATGGATCCGTTTGGCGTGCTGGTGCTTGGCGTAGTCACTGCCGTTGGCGGCGGGACTATCCGTGATATGGCGCTGGCGAATGGCCCGGTGTTTTGGGTGAAAGATCCGACCGATCTGGTGGTAGCCATGGTGACCTGTCTGTTAACCATTGTGCTGGTTCGCCAGCCCCGCAGATTACCGAAATGGATACTCCCGGTGCTGGATGCCGTGGGTCTGGCCGTGTTTGTCGGTATTGGCGTCAATAAAGCCTTCAATGCCGGAACCGGCCCGATGGTCGCGATCTGCATGGGCGTATTAACCGGCGTGGGCGGCGGCATTATTCGCGACATTCTGGCGCGTGAAGTACCGATGATCCTGCGTACCGAGATCTATGCTACTGCCTGTATTATTGGCGGGATTGTGCACGCCACGGCGTATTACACCTTTGCGGTGCCGCTGGAAAATGCTGCGATGCTGGGGATGGTCGTGACGCTGGTGATTCGTCTGGCGGCAATACGCTGGCACCTGAAGCTGCCGACGTTTGCGCTGGATGAAAATTCAAGATAGGCGTGGTTTATAAGCCCGGTGGCGCTTCGCTTACCGGGCCTACAAATCCGCATTCAGGCTTAAATACTGAACGAAGAACCACACCCGCAGGTGCTGGTTGCGTTCGGGTTAGTCACCACAAAGCGTGACCCTTCCAGACCTTCGGTGTAATCCACTGAACCGCCGACCAAATACTGCAGGCTCATCGGGTCAACCACCAGCGCAACGCCCTGCTTCTCGATGGTCATATCACCATCGTTCACCTGATCGTCAAAAGTAAAACCGTACTGGAAGCCGCTGCAGCCGCCACCGGTAATATAGACACGCAGTTTCAGATCCGGATTGTCTTCGTCGGCAATCAGGGTTTTCACTTTGTTGGCTGCTGCTTCGGTAAATTCCAGCGGCACAGCTACGTCATCACTCATCTTATGCTCCCATGAATACTGCTATTGGGTAAAATTCACCCAATTCTTTTCGTCATTATCTAATACCCTGGTAATTCATTCAAGTATTCTGCGCGGCGGCCCGCTCCGCCTCTTGCTTTGCCAGGGTACGCGCGAGGATGGTGGAGTATAGCGGTTTCCCGCCCAGGAATTGGGCTAATAGTGTCGCCCCGAGACAGGTAATGATCATTGGCAAAATGAGCTGGTAATTATCTGTCATCTCCAGCACCAGCACGATACCGGTCAACGGTGCACGCAGAGACGCTGCCAGCAGTGCCCCCATACCGGCCACCGCGAAGGTGCCAGCATCAAGATGATACGCCGGGAAGCCCACTTTGGCTGCCATACCAAACGCGGTGCCCAGCAGCGTACCAAGCGCCAGCATCGGGGCGAAAATCCCGCCGGGTGCACCGGAGGAGAAGCACAGAACCGTTGTGATAACCCGGGAGATAAACATAAACAGCAGCAGACCGACGCTGAAATTTCCCGCTGCGGCGATGGGGATCAGCCCGAAGCCGCCGCCTGCGGCATTCGGCTCAATAAAGCCGAGCACGCCGCACATCCCGCCCAGCAGGCCGCCCATCAGCACCCATTTCGTCGTATTGCCGCCATGAATACGCTGGAACATATCCTGAGCACGTAAGATGCAGGTGTTAAACAGCGGCCCCACTACGCCAAAAATCATGCCGAGGATTAGGTAAAGCCACAGGGTGTTGACCGGCGCGTTGGTCAGTTTACCCACCTCAATTACCGCCCCTTCGCCATTGAAGAGGCGGAAAACAATGCTCGACATAATAACGCCGGTAAACACGGCTTTAATGGAGATCAGGTTGTAGCGGAACTGCGCGCGCATCTCTTCGATGATGAACAATATGCCCGCCAGCGGTGCGTTAAACGCCGCTGAAAGACCCGCCGCCGCACCGGTGGCGAGCAGCGTATGGCGCGCTTCGGCGCTTCGCATCCGGAACAGATCGCCCACCATGCGTCCGACGTTGCCCCCCAGTTGTACCGTTGGCCCTTCCCGGCCCAGCACCATCCCCGCGCCCAGCGTCCCCATACCGCCGATGAATTTAACCGGGATCACGCGCCACCAGCGCACCGGGCGCAACTCTTCTAGTGCACCTTCAATTTCCGGGATGCCAGACCCGCCGGCCTCCTGGGCGAATTTACGCACCAGAAAATACCCCACCATGGCAAACAGCGCCGACAGTCCAAATGCCCCGACCCAGACCAGCCACCGGCTATCGGCAAAACCCGCGACGGTGCCCACTCGCCAGTTGAGTACGGCATTGACCGCTTTTTCAAACGCCACGCCAACCAGACCGGCGAGAGTCCCCACCACGGCTGCAGCCAGCAGGATCGCCAGCGGCGTTTTATCGCGATTGAGCAGCCGCCGAATACTGATCCGGTGCTGAGCGCGCGTAAACTGTTGTTCTTCAAAAGACGGAGAATCTGATTTCATGTCCTGTTCTTATTCGTCATACAAAAAGCCGAGGAGATTTTACCAGAGACCTTCCCTCCGTCCCCTTAAAAATACTTAACAAATCTTAAAGCATTATCTGGCTAAAAATTTCATAACCTACTGCGAATCACTTAGAATAGTGTGCTTAATCATTTTATACGAACCAGGAACGACGCCATGAGCAAGTCTGAAAACCTCTACAGTGCAGCCCGGGAGCTTATTCCAGGTGGTGTGAACTCGCCTGTTCGCGCCTTTACCGGCGTGGGCGGTACGCCGCTGTTTATTGAACGTGCTGACGGCGCGTATCTGTATGATGTCGATGGCAAAGCCTATATCGATTATGTCGGTTCCTGGGGACCGATGGTGCTCGGGCACAACCACCCAGCCATTCGTAACGCGGTCATTGAAGCCGCTCAGCGTGGCCTGAGCTTCGGTGCGCCAACCGAAATGGAAGTGAAGATGGCGGAGCTGGTGACCGAACTGGTGCCGACCATGGACATGGTACGTATGGTGAACTCCGGTACAGAAGCGACCATGAGCGCGATCCGCCTGGCGCGCGGTTTTACCGGTCGCGATAAAATCATTAAATTCGAAGGCTGCTACCACGGTCACGCAGACTGTTTACTGGTGAAAGCAGGCTCCGGCGCGCTGACCCTCGGCCAGCCAAACTCGCCTGGCGTGCCGGCGGATTTCGCTAAGCATACCCTGACCTGTACCTATAACGATCTGAACACCGTTCGCGCGGCGTTCGAGCAGTATCCGCAGGAGATCGCCTGCATCATCGTTGAACCGGTAGCGGGCAACATGAACTGCATTCCACCGCAGCCGGACTTCCTGCCGGGCCTGCGCGCCCTGTGCGATGAGTTTGGTGCCCTGCTGATCATCGACGAAGTGATGACCGGCTTCCGCGTAGCGCTGGCGGGTGCCCAGTCTTATTATGGCGTTGAGCCGGACCTGACCTGCCTCGGCAAAATCATCGGCGGCGGTATGCCTGTTGGCGCATTCGGCGGCCGTAAGGATGTGATGGAAGCGCTGGCGCCAACGGGCCCGGTCTACCAGGCAGGTACCCTTTCCGGCAACCCGATTGCGATGGCCGCAGGCTTCGCCTGCCTGACGGAAGTGGCGCAACCAGGTATTCACGAAACCCTGACCGACCTGACGACTCAACTGGCTAACGGTCTGCTGGAAGCCGCAGAAGAGGCGGGTATCCCACTGGTGGTCAATCACGTCGGCGGCATGTTCGGGATTTTCTTCACCGATGCGCCAACCGTGACCTGCTATCAGGACGTCGTGAAGTGCGATGTTGAACGCTTCAAGCGCTTCTTCCACCTGATGCTGGAAGAAGGTGTGTACCTGGCGCCGTCGGCGTTTGAAGCGGGCTTTATGTCCGTGGCGCACAGCGAAGAAGATATCAATAACACCATCGACGCGGCGCGTAAGGTGTTTGCGAAGCTTTAAGGGAATTGCCGGGTGGCGCTAACGCTTACCCGGCCTACGATATTATCCCTCTCCCCGTGGGAGAGGGCCGGGGTGAGGGCATCAGGCCGCACCTGACTACCGACTCTGCTTTCTCAACAGATAAATAAAATACGGCGCGCCGATAAAGGTCGACAGCAGTCCCGCCGGGATCTGGTAAGGGAACAGCACCATCCTTCCACACCAGTCCGCAAATACCAGAATGACTCCGCCCGTCAGGGCTGACATCACAATGTGCGGCATTGTCCGGCGGAACCCCATCATTCTGGCGATATGCGGTGCCATCAACCCGACGAAGCTCAGCGGTCCAATAGTCATGGTTGCCGTTGCCGTGAGGCACGCTGCCAGCAGGAGAAGTGCGACACGCGTAGGCGTCAGCGCCATGCCCACAGCCCGCGCCGTTTCGCCGCCGAGCGGCAGAATGGTCATCCAGCGACGACACAGCGGCACAATCGCCAGCAGCACAATCATTACGATCCCGGAATGCACAACCTGGCTGGCGGTCGCGTTGTAGGTTGAGCCAGAAATCCAGGTCAGGATCTTCGCCATTCGCGGATCGCCACTCGCCTGCAGCATCATCAACAGCATCGTAAAGGCCGTGCTGAGCGCCATCCCGGCCAGCAACATCCGGTGCGGGGAAAATCCGCCGCGGCCAGAGGCAATCAGAATAATCATCAGCGTCACCGCCGCACCGATACTCCCGGCAGGCATCAACCAGCCAAACGCGTTCCCTGGCACCAGGAACAGCATCAGCACCACGCCAAAGGCGGCACCGGAGCTGATCCCCAGCACTTCCGGGCTCGCCATCGGGTTACCGGTCAGACGCTGAATAATACAGCCCGCAACCGCCAGCATCACACCGGCAATAAGCGCGGAGAGGATCCGCGGCCAGCGCCATTGCAGTAATTCGTTGAGTAGATCACCCGTTGCCCAGTGCCAGCCTGCGGCATCGCGCCCAAACGCGAGTGCGGCAAACGAGGCGAGAAGCAAGACTCCCAGACCGGCAAGGCTAAACCACAGTACCGACTGACGTTCCGCGTAGACCTTATCGCCCGCGTCCATCGCAGGCGCGCTGATGCTGCGCAAACGCGGGAGCAACCACAGCAGCAGCGGCGCACCGATAAGCGCCGTTGCTGACCCGGTAGACACTTCCATCCAGACGCGGGCCAGCCAGAGAATGATCTGATCGGAAAGCCAGAGGATCAGCGCCCCGATCAACGGTGCGAGCAGCAGACGCGCCAGCAGCCGACGCGCCCCGAGCATTTTTGCCAGCAGCGGCGCAAAGAGACCGATAAAGCCGATAATGCCCACTGCGTTAACCAGCAGAGCGCTCAGCACAATCGCCAGCGTGAGCGCCGCCAGGCGTGCCAGCGACAGTGCCAGCCCCAGGTTGCGCGCCACGCCATCATCCAGCCCCATGAGCGTCAGCGGACGCAGGAGCAGCAGCGTCAGCACGACCCCGCCCGCCAGCTGCGGCCACAGACGCTGCACAATGCTCCAGTCGGTCTGGGTGAGCGTGCCGGTGCTCCAAAGGAACATACTTTGCAGCTGATCGTGATGGAACAGCACCAGCAGCTGGTTAATCGCACCGCAATAGAGGCTGACAACCAGCCCGGCAAGAATCAGCGTTACCGGAGAAAGGCGTTTTCCCCAGGCCACACCAAAGACCAGCGCCCCTACGACACACGCCCCCGCGAGGGCCGCAAACTGCGAGGTTAACGCGCCGGGCAATGCCCACAGCGTGGTGATCGTGATCCCAAGCTGCGCCCCGGTAGCGACGCCCAACGTGGTTGGCTCCGCCAGCGGGTTACGTAATACCTGCTGGAATAAGACGCCTACCAGGCCTAAACCGGCCCCGACCAAAAGGGAGATCGCCAGACGCGGCAGCAGGCTGTAGTGGAACAGCATCTGCTGAATATTGTCGATATCCGGCGAGACCAGCGCGGCTCCCCACTGCGCACGCGGTAACGCCGTCGAGAGATTGAACCCGGTGAATGACAGTGCAGCCAGAAAAAGCACGGACAGCAGTAGAACCGGGAAACGCGCGATACGGGTACTCATGCTTTACCTCCAAGCGCGTTATCCAGTACGCGGGCAAAATGCATGGCCGATAGCGTCGCGCCGTAGAACCACACAGCGGGCGCACGCTGGAAGCGCTTCTCGCGCACAAACGGCATCGCCTGCCAGAGCGGCGTCGCCATCAGCGTTTGCATTTCGCGCTCGTTGCCGTGGTCGAAGCACAGCACATCCACATCACGAAACGCCGCCAGACGATCGATACCGACGGCGGTACTGCCCCAGAAGGTCATCTCCCCTTCCCACGCATTGCGAATGCCAAAGCTGTCCAGCACCTCCTGGAACAGACAGTTTTTACCGAATACCAGCATATGGCGGGCATCCAGCAGCGTCACCATCAGCAGCGGGCGATCGCCCCGCCCGGCAAAGCGCGGCTTCAGGGCGTCAATCAGGGCATCGAATTCATCGAGATGCTTTTTGGCTTCCGTTTCACGGTTGAGGAAATGCGCCATCTCGTTGATCGAGTTTTTCGCCACGGTCAGAGGTTTTTTACCGTCGCTAAAGGAAAAACCGCGCCCTGGCGCAATACGTGCCATGGTCTCTTCTGACGGGCCATAGCCCGCAGACCAGAACAGGAATGACGGTTTCATTTGGGCAAGCAGTTCGAGGTTTGGCTCCGTACGCAGGCCGATGTCAATCACCGAGTCCGGCAGCTTCGGCTCGTTCACCCAGAGGTTATAGTTAGGGATGTCCGCCACGCCATAGGGCGTGACGCCCAGCGCCATCATTAGCTCTACCGGCAGCCACTCCAGCGCCACAATGCGGTGAGGATCGACTGCGGCAGCACGCGCCGTCGTCATGTTAAACAGCAGGGGTGAGAGCGCCATTGCCGTCAACAGGCGACGACGGCTGATAAATGTGTTGTCCAGCATCAGTACACGAAGCTCACCGGTGCAGCCCCAGCCGGGTGAGGCAAGATACCCATTGGAATACCGTAAATGTGTTCCAGCGTTTCGCTGCGCATCAACTCTGACGGTGTTCCCTGCGCAATCATTTCGCCGCCGCGTAGCGCGACAAGATAATCGCAGTAGCGCGCCGCCATGTTGATATCGTGCAGGACCGCAATCACCGTCAGGCCACGCTGCTGGCTTAACCGGTGTACCAGCGCCAGCACATCGACCTGATGGGCAATATCCAGCGCAGAGGTAGGTTCATCCAGTAGCAGGCAACGGCTGTCCTGAGCCACCAGCATTGCAATCCACGCCCGCTGACGCTCACCGCCAGACAGGCTATCCACCAGACGGTGCGCCAGCGGTTTTAGCCCAACCAGCGCAATCGCCTCTTCCACTTTCTCCCGGTCAGCCACGCCGAAGCGCCCAAGCGCCCCGTGCCACGGATAACGCCCAATCGCCACCAGCTCACGCACCGTCATCCCTTCCGCCTGCGGCAACTGTTGCGGCAGATAGGCCACTTTGCGCGCAAAGGCTTTGCTGCTCCAGCTCTCCAGTTGCTGTCCGTCCAGCAGGATATCCCCTTCAGACGGCGGCTGATGGCGTCCCAGCATCTTAAGGAGCGTGGATTTACCGGAACCGTTGTGACCAATCAGGCCCGTCACTTTACCGGCCGGGAACGTCAGAGAGAGCGGATGGAGCAACGTGCGTCCGGGTACGCGAAAGGAGAGATGATTGAGCGTGAAGGTGGTGTCGGTTTGCGTTTGATTATCCTGCATATCAGCCAACTTAAATAAAAAGGGCACGGCGAACCGTGCCCAAAGAGAGATTAGAAGCGGAAGGTCGCGGTGGCGACAACCTGACGTCCTGCTCCCCAGTAACATGCATATTCGCTGTAGCAACTGGAGACGTATTCGCGGTCGAAGATGTTGTTTACGTTGACACCGACAGAAGAGCCCGGCAGCCCAAAGCGAGCCAGGTCGTACTTCACGGTCGCATCCGCCAGCGCATAGCCCGCGACGTTGAACGACTGGTAGGCTTTTGGCGACGAGGCAGAGTAGTAAGAAACGGTATTACCGATGTATCGGGTTCCCGCCCCTACCGTCAGACCGCTCAACGCCGTCTCGTGGAAGGTGTAATCTGCCCACAGAGACGCCATATTACGCGGCACTTCCGCCGGACGGCGGCCTTCATACCAGGTATCGTGCGTGTATTCTGCATCAGTAAAGCTATAGGATGCCGTCACATTAACGTTTGCCGTTACTGCCGCTTTCGCTTCCAGTTCGAACCCGCGGGAACGAATTTCACCGCCCTGTACGCTAAAGCCGCTGGTCGGGTTCGCCGGATCGGCCGTCAGGTTGTTGTTTTTAGTCAGCTGGTATACCGCTGCAGTCACAACCACTGGCAGATCTTTCGGTACATACTTCACGCCCGCTTCATACTGTTTGCCACGAGCCGGATCGAACGGTTTACCGCCCTGGGTTGCACCGGAAATAGGCTCGAAGGATTCGCTGTAGCTGAAGTACGGCGTAATACCGTTATCAAACAGGTAGTTGATCCCGCCGCGCCAGGTGAACGCCCGATCGTTGATTTCAGCTGTCGTGTCAGAGGAACGCGTCAACGTGGACGTTTTGGCGAAATCATAGCGTCCGCCAAGGGTCATGACCCACTTATCCCATTCAGCCTGATCTTGCGCGTACAGGCCCGTTTGTTCCTGACGATTGAGCACGGCATACGGGAAGTTCACGTTGATATTGGCATTGTTATGCTGCGGATTACTCATGCTGATAGGGTCAGCGGTGCCGTAATCAGCATCGATATCGTTACGCATGCGCAAGTAATCGACACCCGTTAACAGGGTATGATCCACTGCACCGGTCGCAAATTTGGATTGCAGCTGGGTATCAACTGTAAAAGAATTCAGGTTTTCATCAGAACGTACATAGGCGCGGCTGATTTTCCTCGGCGCGATGTAGCCGTTGCCGTAAACAGAACGGTAGAGGGTATTAACTTTGGTATAGCGCAGGTTTTGACGTACGGTAAAGGTATCGTCAAACTCATGTGAGAAGCTGTAGCCCACCATCTTCTGGCGACGGGAGATCTTGTTGTCTTCGTCACCTTCATTGAAGTCTGTCGGCAGCTTGTGCGCATTGCCATTGGCATCATAGTACGGCACAACGGTGCCTTCCCGCGGCAGCCAGCCGTAATAGCCTGCATCCGGATCGCTCTGGAAATTACTCAGGAAGGTGAAATCCGTTTTATCGTCAGGACGCCAGCTGAAAGCGGGTGCAATGGCGTATCGGGTGGACTTAACCATTTCCTGCTGTGCATTTTCGCTGCGCCCCAGACCGGTGAGGCGGTATGACCACACGCCGTCATCATCAATCGCATCGCTAAAATCAAACCCGGTTTGCCACAGGTTATCGGTACCCATTTTGAACTGGATTTCTTTCAGTGGCTCGGTCGTTGGGCGCTTGCTGACCATGCTGACCACGCCGCCCGGGTGGCTTTTACCGTACAGAACGGATGTTGGGCCACGCAGCAGTTCGACACGCTCAAGGAAATAGGGATCCATTGACGCTTCAGAATAGTTATCACCCTGTAGCTTCATCCCGTCCAGGTACTGGTTAGTATTCACGGTAGTGGAAGTGGTGAAACCACGGATAGAAACTACATCATATGTTGTTGATGCACCGCGAGTAGCAAAAACGCTCGGCGTATAGGCCAGCGCTTGCTTCACCGTCCCCGGCTGCTTCATGTCCATCTCTTCACGAGTGACTACGGAAATAGACTGCGGGGTTTTCTCAATTGGCGTATCGGTCTTGGTCGCCGTGGCGGTGCGCTTGGCCGCAATCGTGGGTGCCGGTCCCCAGGCACTTTCCTGTGCCGCAGGCGCTGCGGTTACCGTAATGGTTTCTTCTTTTTTCGGGGTTTCGGCAGCATGTGCATAAGCCGACATGCCGGCAACCGCTGTGGCTACGACGACCGCGACTTTTCGCAGCGACGTGTTGATTGGCTGAGCAGTATTGGAAAGCGCCATGTTGTATCTCTGATGGAAAGGTTAATGATAACGTAAACGAGAATTATTATTATGAGCGCAAGAATAATAGGCGAAACGCCGGTTGCATAGCAAGCAATAAGCGGCCCTACGAGAATTGAGGGATTAAGAATTAACCAGATGAAAACAGGGGGTTAATGATGTTAGCGAAAGGATCGCCAAAACCCGCCGGAGCGGGCGGGAAGCATTAGCGGTAAAACAGCTCGAACGTGGCGACCGCCTCGACTTTTCCGGGTTTGACCTCCCCCGTTTTTACGTAGCGGGCCTTCAGGGGGATCTCTGCGGGCACCTTGTCCTGCGTAGCGGATATCGCAGTATAGGTCTGGTCAAACTGAAGGACGGTATCGTTGCTGTCGAGAATTTGAATCCCCAACCCTTGTGCGGCAGCATCACCGGATGCAATGCCCAAAATCGAGCCGTTGGTCACCCCCGTCGACCCCGTGCGGGTGAACTGATAGTCAATCTTTGTTCCCGCCGCGCAGTCGTTTATTGCAATCTTAAAACCACCGTCAGTCAGTATCTCTGAGTATTGCCCGTCAAAATCCTGAGAATTGACCGTTTTGAGAGGAACAAAAATGTTACGGTCAACCAGATTACAGGTATTGGTCGTAATATGGACGCTGGTGGGCGAAAAACGCATTTCACCGACCACGACACCGCCGAGCGTATCCTGCGAGGTCAGGCGCGAGGTATCCAGCATCCCGTCCTGGACCTGGCCGATGACCACCAGTTGAGCGGCGGCCCGAAAGACGTGGGTGCCATCAGACCCGCCATGTTTGTAGCCATAATACTGCCAGGGACGAATGAGGTCCTCCTCTATATAGTCGGGCAACCGTTCGCTTGACGCCGCCGCACGGATGCCAATCCCCGGCACGTTGGTTTTATAGACTCCCGGCAGAACGTCCTCACGCGCGTCGGCATCCGTCAGGGTCAAATAGCCGCGCCGGATTTGCGCGTCAGCTCCGCCACAGTGCACCGTAATTTCATTGGATTCGACGGCATTGTCATAAATTACGGTCCCCACAGGGGTATCGGGATCGAGCATAAAGACCGCTGGAAGCTGAAAGGTAACAATGCCGCCAGATCCATCCCCGCCGCTGAAAGTACATTGAGCAAATGCCGGATGTACCCGCGCGGCGGCGACCAGCAGTACGGCAGAGATAACGGTTCTCACCAGAATAGTCACGCGCATTTTCTCTCCAGCCTCATTGGCAATTGACCGCGGTATTAATGATTCCCTCGCCATTGTCATCGGGTAAATCGATGACGCCATGACACTGTTCGTCGCCCGCCTCTCCCCACTGCGCGCTGAACGATGTGTGTCCGTTAAGCCCTGAGAGGTAGACCTCGCCATCATCCCCGACAATCGCGGTGGTGTTATCAAGCGCCACGATGGAACCAAACGGCACTGGTTTACCCTGATGACGCAGAGTGACCAGCGCGCGACGCCCAACGCGGGCCTCGAAGTTCGCCAGTATCGCCGCGCCTTTTGTCGGCACGAGATCTAACGTTGCCCCGTCAATATCAATATCGCTGCGTTCCTGCGTGTTTACCGTGAGGGTGTTGTGTCGGTAAGCGGTAAGCGACGGCACGATGGCATTACCAAACGCATCGGTATAAATGCCGCGGCCGCTCTGAACGTTGACATCCTCTCCGTCGTTGATGTGTACAATCGCGAAAGCGTCCCGCACGGGCTGCCCCAGCGTAACGCCCTGACCGTGAGCCACGATGGATCCCTGAGCGTTATAGTTCCACTGGCGGTTATCCCCGCCGTAGCTGTACCCCATGCCAACTTCGCCGGACGAGCCGCGATAGCGCCCGGATACGCTGCCGCCATAGCCCGTATCTTTGTTGGCGTAGGTCTGCTGGAGGTTATAGCTCAGCTTGTTATCCTCAAGCGCGGTCCCCCCGATCCCCACCTGGTGCGAGACATACCCGCCGCTTGCGGTATTTACGCTGTAGTTTGCCCACGCGTTAGAGAGCCAGTGCGATAACGGGATATTGACGTTCAGCGCCAGTTGCCGATCGGAATCGGCATCTGGCGTGCGGGTCAGGTTGTAGCTTATCGACCAGGTAATATCCCGCCAGCTGGAGCTCAGCCCGGCGCTGACGCTGCGCTCGTGGCCGTCCATATCCCAGTAATCCTGCTGATAGCCGTTAAGATACGCCGAGCCCCAGTCAGAAAGCCGCTGGGAAAGGTTTACCTGCATGCGGCTTCGGCGGTTGTTGGTTCTGCGATAGGTATAAATGCCGTCATCAATCTCGCTGTCGCGCTGATCGATAGCCTCCTGAAAGGTATAAAACCCGGAGGTGGAATAGCGGTAGCTGGCAAGCGTGACGGTGGTATCTGTGTCAGGAATATCTTTTGAATACTGCGCTCGCCATGAGAGTCCATTTGCGTCATCACGTCCGTCATCAAAGGCGGTTCTCGCGGTGGTGATATCCACCGAGGCTGAGCCCAGATGACCCAAATCCGCGCCAACCCCCAGCAATAGTGCATGATACATCGACGCACCCTGAGCGCCGGTGTAGGCCGTCACGCCATACGGCAGGCCATAAATAGCCGTACCTTGCACAAAGGTGGGCTCATCTTCCCCTTCATTGCCGCGATAACGCCCGGCCGCCAGCGAATACTTAAACCCGCCCTCACGCTGGAGGACCGGCACCGACGCGCTGGCCTGTATGAAGCTATGCTCAGAGCCATCCGCCTCTTCAACGGTGACTTCCAGATCCGCGCCGGAGGCGACCTGGCTTAAATCACGGATCTCAAATGGCCCCGGCGAGACGTTGGTTTGATAAAGGGTGTAGCCGTTTTGCTTAATGGTGACTTTTGCATCGCTGTTGGCAATCCCCCGCACGACTGGCGCAAACCCCTGCTGGCTGACCGGTAGCATCGCCGTATCCGTTTCCAGCGTCAGGCCGGTCATCTGCACGCTGTCGAACAGCTCGCTGTTGGTGTACGTCTGGCCCAGTTCAAGCTGGCTTTTCAGCGCTTTGATATCGCGCTGCAGGGTGGTGGCGATGGCTTCCCAGCCCGAAGAGTCACTCCAGGTACTGTTGTTGCGCAGCCGCCACGCGCCCAGATTAAGACCCGATGTCAGGCCAAGCCAGGTTGATGAGGTTTGGCCCGTGCTGTAATGCTGCTGAGAACCGCTGAGCTGATAGCTTGTCCAGGCCGCCGGAGCACCGTCATCCCAGAATTTCGGGTTAATGGCGCCCGCAGCCGCGCGGTTGCGGTAGGCCTGGGGAATGACCAGCGTCAGGGTCTGGTTATCCTGATTGTAATCGTAGCGAGCATGTTCGATAAAATGGGAGATATCCCGAATGCAGGCCGCATCGTCCATATCTTTGAGATCCGGCACCGCGTCGACGTTCACGCCGAATTCACGCAGATCCGCTTTGGTCAGCTCCGGCAGAAGCTGCTGCTTATCGTCAGAAAGCACATAGGTGACCTCGCGTTTATCCACGACGTCCCGATCCCACATGATGGTGGTCAGATAGCGCCCTGCCAGCAAGCCGTTATCATTAATGAAGTTTTTGAGCGTAGCGGTATTTTCCAGCGGCGTATCCAGCTCAAGGATCCGCAGGTTGAATTCGTCATCAGCCCACGCAGGCGGGATCGCGACGAACAGCGCGAGCACGATCCCGGACCATACCTGTTTTTGGCGAGAGGGAGAGGACATAGCATTCCAACACGATCCCGTTAAAGGGCCTGCTTGCGCTGAGGGGTTTGCGCCCCAAAATCATTGATTGCCGTCCAGGTCACCGCACCCGTCGCCCCTTTTGGCAACGCAAAATGCTGCTCGCTAAACGGTGCAACCATCATCGAAATAGCCCCCGGCGTGGTTTCGGTCTCTTTCACCGGTACGCTTTTCCCGCCCACGGCCAGCTCGCCAAAGGAGACGTAAAACGGCGTGGGGTTGTTGGCAATAAGCGTGTCGCCCTGACGACGGAACGTGATTTTTTCATCCGCCACCAGCGCATCGGCCTCTTTTAACTGAGACGGACGCCAGAAAAGCTTCAGCCGCGTTTTCATCGCGAACTGCAGGGTATTTTTCTCTTTCAGCTCAGGCGACAGCGCGGAGACCGATTTCACATTCGCCAGGAACAGCGATTCACGGTCTGATGGCAGGCTTTTTTTATCGCCAGTAAAAATAACGTGTAAAAGGGTTTGACGATTTTCCTGTAGCTTATAGACAGGAGGGGTAATCACGAAGGGCGCTTTTGCATTATTGACATAGCTGACCCAGCTTTGTACCAGATAACGCGTATGGGGATCTTTATTTTTAAGGGCTATTTGTACTTCAGCTTTATTTGATGGATAAATAATACGAGTACCACCCAGAACCACGCTGGCTTGCGCTGACAGACAAGAAATAATTAAACAACCACATAACAATTTAAATAAAGTCTTCATACAACGTTCCAAAAGGCAGCCATAAAGGCTGCCAGTAATGACTTAGCGATAGACAACCTCGAAAGTTGCCGAAGAAGAATAGCGGCCAGCGGTGGGTGCACTATCACCAATCTGAATCACCTTCGCGATATAGCTAAAGACCGACGCAGTTGCCCCCGTCGCATCATTAGCCACATCCGTTCCCGTCGAAGGCAGGGAGCCATCAAATACCACATCGTCTTTCGTGCCGTTTTCATTGCTGACGATGATGCCAACGTTGGTGGCATTACCGGCGCCGCTGAGGTCGTTCTTCAGACGTTTATGCGCGGCATCCGTTGTCGTTCCGCTGAATTTTAGGTTGAGTTTGGCAACCAGCGGGTCACATTTTTTCACTTCAATATTAAACGTTTTGCTGGTGCCCACTGCGCCATCAGTGCCAAAGTCCGACGCATAGGTATCGGGGAACGTGACGGTTGACGAGGTCGTACCGGAGCCATCAACATTAATTTCACAGGTGTCGGCCACCACTTTCCCGGCAAAGTTCACCGTGCCAGAATCGTTTCCGGCAAATGCTGGCAGAGACAGCGCTGCCATTATGCTTGCAGCCAAAAATGAAGAAAGAACATACTTACTCATAATCATATCCTTATATATATCGATGCAGTCATCCATTCCCGCCCCAATACTGTGCGTCAGAATGTTATTTAAGCGCTCATATCACTCATACAGGGGTAATTAACCCAGCCATGTTTCAGGAAAGCCTGTGATTCCTTGAGGCGATTAAATCAGATCATTCTTACCAGTGTCCAGATAGCCTAAAAACCTCCTGCACATAATGGCGCACAAGACTATGTTTTAAATAAAAAATAATGAATCTTAGGAATTCTTAATTTTGAATTAACTTTTTTTAAAGGATTGCGGACTGTAAACAATAAAAAAGGCCGCTTTAAAATAAAGCGGCCTTTTATTCAGGGAATTAATTAATTCCCGCCAAACATGTCCTTAATCCAGCCGGCTACGCCATCGCTGTCTTTCTTCTCATTCTGCTGCTGCGGCTGTTGTTGCTGCGGCTGCTGAGGCTGAGAAGATTGATCGAACGGGTTGCCCGTTGGCTGTTCAGGCTGGCTCTGCTGGCAGAGGGAGTCCGGATTGGTGGTCCAGACCGGCAGGGTACGCATCCCACCGCCGCAAACAAAGTTACCGGAACCGTCCACGCCCATATCGACGATATCTTCCGGCGCAACCAGGTTCAGCGGCACCGGAGACTGATTCGCCAGATAGCGCTGGTAAATCGACATCGCCCCGCTTGCACCGTACAGCTTGGTTGGCTGGTTGTTATCACGGCCTACCCAGGTGATCACCACTTCACGGCCATCAATACCGGCAAACCAGGTATCGACGTTGTTGTTGGTGGTCCCGGTTTTACCTGCCAGATGCAGACCCGGATATTTCGCCCCCAGCTGACGGCCAGTACCGCGCTGCACAACCTGCTGCATGGTCCACAGCGTCATATAGGCCGCCTGCGCAGGCACCGCACGTTCTGCCTGTGGGAAGCTCTGATACAGCACGGATCCATCCTCGGCAATCACCGAGCGCAGGGCCGAAAGCGGCGCACGGTTACCGCCGCTGGCAATGGTCTGGAACGCCTGTGCCACTTCGATCGGCGTCAGGTTAAGTGCCCCCAGAATCATCGCCGGAACCGGATGCAGCTGATCTTTCGACACGCCCAGTTTCTGCCAGGTGTCGACAATCGCAGGCAGGCCCAGCGCCATACCGAGGTTAACCGTGGGGACGTTCATGGAACGGGTCAACGCATCCACCAGCATAACCTGGCCGCTGAACTGTTTATCATCGTTCTGCGGGGACCAGACCTGACCGTTAGGCTGACGCAGTGAGATTGGCGCATCGGCAATCCAGGTGTTCAGACGATACAGATTCGGCTGACTCAGGGCGGTGAGATAGGTCGCCGGTTTTGCCAGAGAACCAATCGAACGACGCGCCTGCATGGCACGGTTATAGCCCGCATACTGCGGCTCGGCACCGCCCACCATCGCGCGTACTTCGCCGGTGTTGCGGTCAACCACCACCATGGCGGTTTCCAGATCGCTCAGCTTGCGCTGTTTCTTCAGTGCCGGAATACCTTCCACCGCGGCTTTTTCTGCTGCATCCTGGGCCACGGAGTCAAAGGTGGTGAAGATCTTCACGCCGGAGAGATCTTTGACCTTATCACCGAGCTTGCTTTGCAGCTCCTGACGCACCATTTGCATAAACGCAGGCTGAGGAGAGATCACCCCACCGCGCGGCTGCACGCCAAGCGGACGCGCGCTCAGCATGTCGTACAGTTCCTGATCGATCACCTGCTGTTGTTGCAGCAGACGCAGGACCAGGTTACGACGCTCCAGCGCCAGTTTCGGGTTACGCCACGGGTTGTAGATGGACGCCCCTTTCACCATGCCCACCAGCAATGCCTGCTGGTCCAGGCTCAGCTCTTCCACCGGGCGGCCAAAGTAGTACAGGCTTGCCAGCGGGAAGCCGCGGATTTCGTTATCGCCGCTCTGACCGAGGTAAACCTCGTTCATGTACAGTTCAAGAATACGATCCTTGCTGTAACGCGCATCCATCAGCACGGCCATGTACGCTTCGTTGGCTTTACGCCAGTAGGAGCGTTCGCTGGAGAGGAACAGGTTCTTCACCAGCTGCTGAGTCAGCGTACTCGCCCCCTGCACGGTACGACCCGCGGTCAGGTTCGCCAGTACCGCACGGCCGATAGAGTAAAGGCTGATGCCGTCGTGCTCGTAGAAGTGACGGTCCTCGGTTGCCAGCAGCGTATCCACCAGCAGATCCGGGAAGCCGTTACGCGCTACAAACAGGCGCTGCTCGCCGTTAGCCGACGAGAGCATGGTGATCAGACGCGGATCGAGACGGAAGAAACCGAACTGACGGTTGTTATCCATGTTCTCGATGGTATCCAGACGATCGCCGTCAAAGGTCAGACGCGCGCGCACCTGCCCCTCTTTGCTGTCCGGGAAGTCGAACGGACGGCGGATCATCTCAATGCTTTTCGCCTGAACGGTAAATTCGCCAGGGCGCGTCATCTTCGACACCTGACGATACTGGGTCGCTTCCAGCAGTTTCACCATCTCGTTCTTACTGATGGACATATCTGGCTCAAGGTTCACCATACGGCCATACACTGCCGCAGGTAACTGCCAGACTTTACCGTCGATACGGCTGCGGATCTTCTGATCCAGATAAACGCCGTAAATCGCCATCAGCACAACAAAAACAATGAACAGCTTCAGCAGCAGCCAGAACCAGCCGCGTTTGCCCCGAGGCTTGCGCCCTTTGCCTTTTCCTTTACGCGGCATCGGTTCTTCATCCTCATAATCGTCTTCATAGTCATCGTCATAGTCCTCATCTCTGAGGCGACGACGGCTTACCTTTTCTTTCGCCGGACGCGTGGGTTTTCCCTTACGTCCTATTGGCTCGCGGTCATTCCCCGCCATGCTTTTTCTCCGCAACGTTCAGGCGCAAAGGCCCGATTCTCATTTCTTCCACTGACCTGTGAAAGAAGAAATCTCTCAAAATTAGTTTTCTCCCTCTCCCCGTGGGAGAGGGCCGGGGTGAGGGCATCAGGCCGCACAATCCAGGCCGCACAATCCATGCCGCACTCCCCTCTTCCCCTGATTCACGAATACTTCTTCGTCCGCCGTGTCGGCGCCGTGTTCGCCGGATCGTCCGGCCAGACGTGTTTGGGATAGCGCCCTTTCATCTCTTTCTGCACGTCCCGGTAACTTCCCGCCCAGAACGCGCCCAGATCGCAGGTGATCTGCAGCGGACGCTGCGCAGGCGACAGCAGCTCAAGCACCAACGGCACACGCCCTTCTGCGATGGACGGTGTGGTGGCTTCACCAAACATCTCCTGCATCCGTACCGCCAGCGCCGGAGGATTATCCTCATGATAACGAATGGCAATCCGGCTCCCGGTGGGCACAGTGTAATGCCCAGGCAGCTCACTATCCAGACGTTGACGTAATGACCAGTCCAGTAAATTCTGTAACGCGGTCTTAACATCAAGTGCCTTGAGCGCACGCAAGGAGTGTACGCCGCTCATTTGCGGCAGTAGCCAGTGCTCAAGCGTAGCCAGCAGCGTCTCATCATCCACCGCTGGCCAGCCGTGTTCCGGCAGCCACTTCGCGGCGCAGTGCAGGCGTATACGATACTGTTCAGCTTCCGGCGTCCAGTTCAGTACGCTCAGCCCTTTTTCCCGGATGCCGTTCAGCATCGCCTGGTGTAACTCTTCTTCTGACGGCTTCGCCAGCGGTTTCGTCCCGAGCGTCAGTTTGCCAATCTGACTGCGGCGAAACGCCTTTAGCGTGCCCTGAGTCTCATCCCATTCCACGATATCGGACTGCTGCAGCAGCTGCGGACAAGCGCGGGTCAGCGCATCAATGTCTACGGCAAACGCCTGTAAAATACGTGCGTCAGGAGAGTGGCTCCCCTGAAGCAAAAGCGGGGCAATCAGCCATTCGTGACGCGTTAACGCATCATCGCTGTCCAGCATCGCCCCCATGCCGTTTGCCAGCTGATAGCGCCCGTCCAGCCCGCGGCGGCGGGCAATTCTGTCCGGGAAGGCTTCTGACAGCAGGGAGGCAATTTTATCGCTGTCAGGTGAACCGCCCCGGCTATTCAGGCGTTTGGCCAGCTGCTGCGCCCGCTGCTGCCAGTTCCCCTGATTACGCGAAAATGCCTGTACCAGATCGCTACTGCCACCGCGCGGCGGCTCCTCAAGGATAGCCGCCAGCCTGGCCGCCGTGGCAATTTCATCGTTCCCTTGCGCGGCCACCAGCATGGCAGCCAGACGCGGATCGTTACCCAGCGCCGCCATTTTCTGCCCGCGCGCCGTCAGACGCTCGCCTTCCAGCGCGCCAAGCTGAGTCAGCAGGCTGCGCGCCGCCGTGAGGTTAACCGCTGGCGGAGGGTTGAGCCATGTGAGCTGGGCAGGGTCAGGACAGCCCCATTGCAGGAGATCCATCACCAGGCCAGACAAATCACTTTGTAAAATTTCTGGCGTGCTTTGCTGTGCGGCACGCTCAGCTTGCTCCGCGCTGATCAAATGCAGACAAATGCCCGGCGCAAGACGCCCGGCACGGCCCGCACGCTGGATCATCGACGCCTGGCTGATGCGCTGCGTGAGCAGCTTAGTCAGCCCGGTGCGCGGGTCAAAACTGGCCACCCTCTCCTGGGCGCTATCCACCACCAGGCGAATGCCTTCGATGGTCAAACTGGTTTCCGCGATATTGGTCGCCAGCACCACTTTGCGCTGCCCCGCCGGGGCGGGAAGGATCGCTTTACGCTGGTCGGCCAGCGACAGCGCGCCATAGAGCGGACACAGAATAATGTCGCTACTCACCCGTGATGCCAGTTGCTCCTGTACGCGCTGGATTTCTCCCACACCGGGTAAAAATAGCAGCAGCGACCCCGGCTCCTGACGAAGCAGTTCAGCCGTGGCGACAGCCACCGCTTCGTCAAAACGCTGATGGGCAGGTAGCGGCTGATAGCGCCGCTCCACCGGGAATGCACGACCTTCGGAGGCAATCACTGGGGCATCAGGCAGCGTCTGCTGCAGCCGCGCGTTATCCAGCGTCGCCGACATAATGAGCAGCCGTAGGTCGTCGCGCAGCCCCTGCTGGACGTCCAGCAACAGCGCCAGGGCCAGATCCGCCTGCAGGCTGCGTTCGTGGAATTCATCCAGAATCACCAGCCCCACGCCGGTCAGTTCCGGATCGTTTTGCAGCATGCGGGTGAGCATGCCCTCGGTAACCACTTCAAGGCGCGTGGACGGGCCAACGCAGGTTTCGGCACGCATCCGATAACCTACCGTTTCGCCCGGTTTTTCGTTCAGCAGTTCCGCCAGACGCTGCGCCACGTTGCGTGCGGCGAGCCTGCGCGGCTCCAGCAGGATGATTTTTCCGGCAATCTTCCCTTCTTTGAGGATCTGTAGCGGCAGCCAGGTGGATTTGCCCGCCCCCGTAGGCGCGTTAAGCAAAACCTGCGGGGCGTGGCGTAAGGCGGCAAGAAGCTCGGGAAGGACGACGGCGACCGGCAATGAGGACACTAACAGCTCCAGAGGGTTAACATTAGTCGGCGTACATTGTAGCATCGGCGCATATCATTACCGAGTCCCCCGTATGTCTGAGTCAAAACGACTGTTTTTTGCCATTGAGCTGCCCGCCCCTGTTCAGCGGCAAATCGTTCGCTGGCGCGCTGAACATTTTCCACCGGAAGCAGGTCGGCCCGTTTCAGCCGCGAACCTGCATCTGACGCTGGCATTCCTGGGCGACGTGAGTGCCGGGAAACAGCGGGCGTTAGCCGCCATGGCCGGGCGGATTTCTCAGCCGCCGTTTACGCTGCACCTCGACGATGCAGGACAATGGCTACGTTCGCGCGTGGTCTGGCTGGGCACGCGCCAGCCACCGCGCGGATTATTGCAGCTGGCAAATATGCTGCGCGCGCAGGCGGCGCGCAGCGGCTGTTATCAGAGCCCGCAGCCATTTCATCCGCATATCACGCTGCTGCGCGATGCCGGTCAGGCCGTTGCCCTCCCGGCCCCGGGTTTTCACTGGGCTTTCCCGGTCAATGCATTCGCGCTTTATGAATCTGTCTTTGCTCAAGGACGCACACGCTATACGCCGCTACAGCGCTGGACGCTGGGCGACACGATGAAGGAATCCTGATGAAGTTTAGCCCTGCACTCCAGCCCGCCACGCTGATCCAACGCTACAAACGCTTCCTCGCCGACGTGGTGACACCTGAGGGGGAAACGCTCACTCTGCACTGCCCCAACACCGGAGCCATGACCGGTTGCGCCACGCCGGGTGACACGGTCTGGTATTCCACTTCAGAAAATACTAAACGCAAATATCCCCATACCTGGGAAATAACTGAGACACAAAGTGGGGCATTTATTTGCGTTAATACCCTGCGCGCCAATCAACTGGTTAAGGAAGCGCTGACCCATGGCACTATTCCCGAACTGGTGGGTTATGGTACGCATAAAAGTGAAGTGAAATATGGCGATGAAAGCAGCAGAATTGACTTCATGTTACAGGCGGAAGACAGGCCGGAGTGCTATATTGAAGTAAAATCAGTGACGTTAGCGGAACAGGAAAATGGCTACTTCCCGGATGCGGTTACGCTACGTGGACAGAAGCACCTGCGGGAGCTAATGAGTGTTGCGGCGGCGGGCAAACGCGCCGTACTGCTGTTTGCGGTACTGCATTCAGCCATTGAACGGTTCTCACCTGCCCGCCATATTGACCCTAAATACGCGCAATTGTTGAATGAGGCACAAAAGCAGGGGGTAGAGGTTTTCGCTTATAAGGCGGAACTTTCTGCCGATAATATGACTCTGAGATCCTCTCTTCCCATTGTCTTATAAGGGATTAGACGATTGATGATTATGTGTTCTGGCCGCGTGCGCAAATACGCTTTTCCTCACAGGCTTGTCAAGTGTTACGTTTAGATAATTGCCATACGGAAAAGCATCTGCTATTTATAGCGACCTGATTTTTCCCCCAACACGGGGATCGATAGTGCGTGTTAAGGAGAAGCAACATGCAAGAAGGGCAAAACCGTAAAACATCGTCCCTGAGTATTCTCGCCATCGCTGGGGTGGAGCCGTATCAAGAGAAACCGGGCGAAGAGTATATGAACGAAGCCCAGCTGTCGCACTTCAAGCGTATTCTTGAAGCATGGCGTAATCAACTCAGGGATGAAGTCGATCGCACCGTTACGCATATGCAGGATGAAGCTGCAAACTTCCCGGATCCGGTAGACCGTGCCGCTCAGGAAGAAGAGTTCAGCCTCGAACTGCGTAACCGTGACCGCGAACGCAAACTGATCAAAAAGATCGAGAAAACGCTGAAAAAAGTCGAAGACGAAGATTTTGGCTACTGCGAATCGTGCGGTGTTGAAATCGGTATTCGTCGCCTGGAAGCGCGTCCAACCGCCGATCTGTGCATCGACTGTAAAACGCTGGCCGAAATCCGCGAAAAACAGATGGCCGGTTAATACCAGCGCTGTTTACCCACTCCAAAGGCGGGAGTCTCTCCCGCCTTGTTAACGTTGATATGTCTGAATCACACTATATCGGGCGCTTCGCGCCATCTCCCTCCGGTGAATTACACTTCGGCTCATTAATTGCCGCGCTCGGCAGCTACCTGCAGGCTCGCGCCAGCCAGGGCAAATGGCTCGTCCGCATAGAAGATATTGACCCGCCGCGTGAAGTTCCCGGTGCTGCAGAGACCATACTGCGTCAGCTGGAACATTACGGCCTGCACTGGGACGGCGAGGTTCTCTGGCAATCAAAACGCCACGAGGCGTATCGGGAGCGTCTGGCCTGGCTCGCTGAGCAAGGGCTTTCCTACAACTGCACCTGCACCCGCGCGCGTATCCAGAGCGTTGGCGGCGTCTATGACGGGCACTGCCGTACGCTCAATCATTCCCCGGAGAACGCCGCCGTGCGCCTGCTGCAACGTGCGCCCGTCACCCGTTTCCACGATCTGCTCTCCGGCGAGATCCGTGCCGATGAACGTCTGGCGCGCGAAGATTTTATTATTCACCGTCGTGATGGTCTGTTTGCTTATAACCTGGCCGTTGTCGTCGACGACCATTTCCAGGGCGTCACGGAAATTGTGCGTGGGGCAGACCTGGTCGAACCTACCGTGCGGCAAATATCGCTGTATCAGCAGTTTGGCTGGACGGTACCGGGTTATCTTCATTTGCCGCTGGCGGTCAATGCGCAGGGCATTAAACTGTCCAAGCAAAACCACGCCCCAGCCCTGCCAGACGGCGATCCGCGTCCTGTTTTGATCGACGCGCTGCGATTTCTCAACCAAAATGTAACCCACGAATGGCAGGATCTGCGTATTGACGAACTGCTGAAAATGGCCATCGCGCAATGGACGCTCACGGCGGTGCCAAAAATCCAGCATTCTCAAATGCGTTGCGCTGAGCTATGATTAGCCGCTTTTTTCATAACAAAACACACTACGAGGTGTACCATTTTTACCCGAGTCGCTAATTTTTGCCGTAAAGTGCTAAGCCGCGAAGAGAGCATGGCGAACGATGCTATTGCACAGCCACACATGTCGGTTATTCCGCGTGAGCAGCACACTATTTCCCGCAAAGATATCAGTGAAAATGCCCTCAAGGTGCTCTATCGTCTGAATAAAGCGGGCTACGAGGCCTATCTCGTTGGCGGTGGGGTGCGTGATTTACTGCTGGGCAAAAAACCAAAAGATTTCGACGTGACGACCAGCGCCACGCCTGAGCAGGTGCGCAAATTATTCCGTAACTGTCGTCTTGTTGGCCGCCGTTTCCGTCTTGCTCACGTCATGTTTGGGCCAGAAATTATCGAAGTGGCGACCTTCCGCGGCCACCACGAAGCGGGCGCATCCGATCGCACGACCTCCCAGCGCGGCCAGAACGGTATGTTGCTGCGTGACAATATTTTCGGTTCTATCGAAGAAGATGCCCAGCGCCGCGACTTCACCATCAACAGTCTCTATTACAGCGTGGCGGATTTCACCGTGCGTGATTACGTGGGCGGTATGCAGGACCTGAAAGAGGGCCTGATCCGCCTGATCGGCACGCCAGAAACGCGTTATCGCGAAGATCCTGTGCGTATGTTGCGTGCCGTGCGTTTCGCCGCCAAGCTCAACATGCGCATCAGCCCGGAGACGGCAGAGCCGATCCCGCGTCTGGCGACGCTGATCAACGACGTGCCGCCTGCCCGTCTGTTTGAAGAAGCGCTGAAGCTATTGCAGGCTGGCTACGGGTTTGAAACCTACAAGCTGCTGCGCGAATACAACCTGTTCCAGCCGCTGTTCCCGACCATTACGCGCTACTTCACCGAAAACGGTGACAGCCCGATGGAGCGCATGATTGCGCAGGTGCTGAAAAATACCGACACCCGCATCCAGAATGACATGCGCGTGAACCCGGCATTCCTGTTTGCGGCGATGTTCTGGTATCCCCTGCTGGAAACCGCGCAAAGAATTACTCAGGAGAGCGGCCTGGCCTATTACGATGCCTTTGCGCTGGCCGCAAACGACGTGCTGGACGAAGGGTGCCGTACGCTGGCGATCCCGAAACGTATTACCACGCTGGTGCGCGACATCTGGCAGCTTCAGCTGCGCATGTCCCGCCGCCAGGGTAAACGCGCCTGGAAACTGATGGAACATCCAAAGTTCCGCGCCGCGTTCGATCTGCTGTCCCTGCGTGCGGAAATTGAACGCAATCAGGAGCTGCAGCGTCTGGCGCAGTGGTGGGCTGAATTCCAGGTTTCCGCTCCGCCGGAACAGAAGGATATGCTGACCGGGCTGGATGAAGAGCCCGCACCGCGTCGCCGTCATCGTCGTCCGCGCAAACGTGCGCCGCGTCGTGAAGGTTCAGCATGACACTCGCCTGTATCGCCATCGGCAGTAACTTAGCCTCTCCGCTGGAGCAGGTTAACGCTGCCGTAAAGGCGCTGGGCGAGATTCCGCAAAGCCGGATCGTCGCCGTCTCGTCGTTTTATCGTACCCCGCCGCTCGGCCCACAGGATCAGCCTGATTACCTGAACGCTGCCGTGGTGCTGGAAACAGCCCTTGATGCAGAAGCGCTGCTGGATAACACCCAGCGCATTGAGCTCCAGCAGGGCCGCGTGCGCAAAGCCGAACGCTGGGGACCGCGCACCCTCGATCTCGACATCATGCTGTTTGGCCAGGAGGTGATTCATACCGATCGCCTCACCGTACCGCATTATGATATGAAAAATCGCGGATTTATGCTCTGGCCGCTCTTTGAAGTCGCCCCCGATATCACCTTCCCGGACGGTACCTCGTTAAAGACCGTTCTGGACAACCTGAACGCGGAAAAACCCGCTCGCTGGTAAACCTCTCCCCCACCGGTTGGCCGCTAAATAATTGTGGTTAATCGGTTGCCTAAAATCATTGTTCCCCGGAATGTTACTGTTAGAATGCGCAAAGATTCGCTTTGGGCTATCAGGAAACAGTATGAAACCAACCACCATCTCCTTACTGCAGAAATGCAAACAGGAAAAAAAACGCTTCGCCACCATCACCGCATATGACTACAGCTTCGCCAAACTGTTTGCCGAAGAGGGTATCAACGTCATGCTGGTCGGAGATTCGTTAGGGATGACGGTACAAGGACATGATTCCACCCTGCCGGTCACGGTTGAGGATATTGCTTACCATACCCGCGCCGTGCGCCGCGGTGCGCCAGCCTGCCTCCTGCTTTCCGATCTGCCGTTTATGGCCTATGCCACACCGGAGCAGGCATTCGAAAACGCGGCGGCGGTCATGCGTGCCGGGGCCAATATGGTCAAAATTGAAGGCGGTGCCTGGCTGGTGGATACGGTGAAGATGCTCACCGAACGCGCCGTGCCGGTGTGCGGCCATCTGGGCCTGACGCCGCAGTCCGTCAACATCTTTGGCGGCTACAAGGTGCAGGGCCGTGGCGATGCGGCACAGACGCTGTTTGATGATGCCCTGGCGCTGGAAGCTGCAGGCGCGCAATTGCTGGTACTGGAGTGCGTGCCTGTTGAACTGGCGAAACGTATCACTGAAGCGCTGTCGATTCCGGTGATTGGTATTGGTGCTGGCAACGTGACCGACGGGCAAATTTTAGTGATGCACGACGCCTTTGGTATTACCGGTGGGCATATCCCGAAATTTGCGAAAAATTTCCTTACCGAAGCGGGCGACATGCGCGCCGCGGTCAGGCAGTATATTGCCGACGTTGAATCCGGTGTTTACCCGGGTGAAGAACACAGTTTCCATTAAGGAGTCTCGTTGTGCTAATCATTGAAACCCTGCCGCTGCTTCGCCAACACATCCGTCGCGCGCGTCAGGAAGGTAAACGTATCGCACTGGTCCCGACCATGGGCAACCTGCATGACGGCCATATGAAGCTTGTCGACGAAGCAAGAGCCCGTGCAGATATCGTGGTGGTCAGTATCTTCGTAAACCCCATGCAGTTTGACCGCGCAGACGACCTGGCGCGCTACCCGCGTACCCTGCAGGAAGACTGCGAGAAGCTCAAAAAGCGTCAGGCGGACATTGTTTTCGCGCCGTCTCCGGCAGACGTTTATCCTCAGGGAACCGGCGAAGCAACCTACGTGGACGTTCCGGGAATTTCGACCATGCTGGAAGGCGCCAGCCGTCCGGGCCATTTCCGCGGCGTCTCCACCATCGTCAGCAAATTGTTTAACCTGGTGCAGCCGGATATCGCCTGCTTCGGCGAGAAAGATTTCCAGCAGCTGGCGCTGATCCGCAAAATGGTGGCGGACATGGGATATGATATTGAGATTGTAGGCGTGCCGATCGTGCGCGCTAAAGACGGGCTGGCGCTCAGCTCCCGCAATGGCTATTTGACCGCCGAGCAGCGTAAAATCGCCCCCGCGTTAAGCAAGGTCATGAACAGCATGGCAGAACAGCTTCTGGCGAAAGCATTAACCGCAGAAGAGATTATTGCTCTTGCGGAACAGGCGCTGAACGACAAAGGTCTCCGGGCTGACGATGTACAAATCCGCGATGCTGATACGCTGCTCGAACTTGCAGAGACAAGCAAACGTGCGGTAATTCTGGTGGCGGCATGGCTTGGCCAGGCTCGCCTGATTGACAACAAAGTGGTTGAGCTGGCGTAGTTTTTCTACCCGGAAGATGAAAGGTAAACGTAATGATTCGCAAAATGCTGCAAGGTAAGCTTCACCGTGTGAAAGTGACTCAGGCAGACCTGCACTATGAAGGCTCCTGCGCCATTGACCAGGATTTCCTCGACGCGGCGGGTATTCTTGAGAACGAAGCGATCGATATCTGGAACGTCAATAACGGCAAACGCTTCTCTACCTATGCAATTGCCGCCGAACGCGGGTCCAAAATCATCTCCGTCAACGGCGCGGCAGCACACTGCGCAGAGGTGGGCGATATCGTGATCATCGCCAGCTTCGTGATGATGTCTGACGAAGAAGCGCGTCGCTGGCAGCCCAAAGTGGCCTATTTTGAAGGCGATAACGAAATGAAGCGCACGGCAAAAGCTATTCCTGTTCAGGTCGCCTGATTTCTTTTCCCTGGACTCATTTTTATCCCATTCACTATCAAAATGAGTCCAGTCTTTTTTGTGCAAGCCACGATCAATTATAGCGCATTTAATAGGATTTAAATAAATAACCAAAGAAATCTCAGAGAATTATATTATATAATTCCCAAATCATAATTCCCACCCATTAAGAAAAACTTAAACCAACCTGCAGTTTTAATCACCCCCGTTGACTAGTCTTATCCCAAATAAATCTCTAGAATCCGCCACGAAATAACATTTCAGATTTTAAATCAATAGCTCCAAAAAAAATTATTGATTTAAATGTTTTAACTTCAAAATATGGATATTGGTATGTCTTTTAAAAAAGTTAGCATGGGTATGGCAATTGCACTGGCTCTGAGCGCAGGTTCCGCAGTTGCAGCTGTTCCAGGTGACACAGGTACGATTACTTTCCACGGCATGGTGTCTAACACCACTTGTAAAGTTTCCCTGGATCAGAAAATTGACCAGAGTGGTAACGATTTCGATGTCACCCTGGACACCGTATCTGTTGCTGATTTTGGCACCACTGCACTGGGTACTACCAGCACCCTGGGCCAGAAAAAATTCAACCTGGCGCTGACCGGTTGTGATACTGCTACCGTGGCTAAAGCATCTGCACAGTTCAATTCCTGGGCGGGTTCTACTTCTACCGAAGGCGGCCTGCTGGTTCCACCAGCAAACGCTCAGGGTTCTGCGAAGAACGTTAACCTCGTACTGAGCAACGATGGCAACACCAAAACCGATCTGGTGAAAATCGACCAGACTAACAACACTCAGCAGGCCACTGTTGATACAAGCGGCGCGGCTAAGCTGTACTACAAAGTAGCTTATACCCAGGGCCAGGGTTGGGATCAAACCACTAACCCAGTATCCGCCGGTACCGTGCAGGCACAAGTTGCCTTCACCATGAACTACGAATAAACCTCTTTGTTTTGCAGGTTTTAAATAATCCCCCGCTTCTGGGGGATTATTCTTATCATTCCAACAGGAAGTGGAAAAATTATGTTTAACGCATCCGTAATTAAAGGATTAAAGACCGCGCTGTTTACTGCTGTTTTATTTTCAGCATCACACGCCAGTGCCGATATTGTTATTTCCGGCACCCGCATTGTTTACCCTGAGTCATCAAAAGACGTCATCGTTAACCTGGATAACCGTGGTGCAAAACCTCTGCTGGTTCAGTCCTGGCTGGACGACGGTCGCGACGAAAAAAGCCCGGAAGAACTTAAGCTCCCGTTCGTGATCACCCCGCCAGTTTCACGTATCGACCCTAAGCAAGGTCAGTCTTTGCGCATCACCTACATGGGTCAGTCGCTGCCAAAAGACCGCGAATCGTTGTTCTGGTTTAACGTATTAGAAATTCCGCCAAAACCTAAAAATGCCAACGCCGAAAATACAAACCAGCTTCAGCTGGCATTCCGCACCCGCATTAAATTCTTTTTCCGTCCAGACGGACTGAAAGGCTCAGCGCTGGAAGCCGCCGACCATGTCACCTGGACCATGAAGAAAGACGGCAACGGCGTCAGCCTCGTCGCCCATAACGAGTCCCCGTACAACGTAGCGATTTCAATGGTCAAACTTAAGTCGGGCCAAAAGACCTATGAGGTAGCCCACCAGTCTGTTCTGCCTTTCAGCGAGAAAGCCATGCTGGTCAAAGGATTAACCACCACCACAACCGGCAAAGTGGCATACGAAACAATTAACGATAACGGTGGGGTCGACAACCACGAAACCACGTTGAAGTAATTTGCCACCCGACAACATAACAATAGATAGCATGAGCTCTGCGGATATGTTTATCCGCACTGATAAATGGATGTGCCATGGTGTTCCGACGTTCTCTTTTATGCCTTGCGATCGGCACGGCATTCCCCTTACATGTTTGTGCAGACAGTCACGCAGCTAATGACACCGCGCAGGAAAACGAAGATGCGGTCGAATTTAACGAACAGTTTCTTCTCTCAAGAAGCACAAATATTGACGTAAGCCGCTTTGCGCATGGTAACCCGGTGGCGCCGGGTACGTACCGTACCAGGGTCAATTTAAACGGCACGTTAAAATCGACGGTTGACATTATCTTTAAAGATAACGGGACGCCGCGCGCGACACCCTGTATTACGAGGCTTTTGCTCTCGCAGTCCGGTGTGGATACCCGCGCACTCGGAGACGAGCTGGACGACGACGACAACGAGACCTGCATCGATGTAAAAAAATTCTATCCTGAAGCGTCGGTCAACTACGACAGTGCTAAGCAGGTGTTGAACCTCAACTTCCCGCAAATTTACGTGGTTAAGCGCCCGTTAGGCTATGTCGACCCGTCCCTTTGGGATAACGGCATTCCGGCGGCGCTTCTGTCTTACGATCTCAACGGCTGGCACAGCGAAAACAGCGGTTCAACCTCTGAAAGCGCCTATGCGGGCCTGCGCTATGGTCTCAACATGGGGCCATGGCGCCTGCGATCGCGCGGCAGTCTGAACTGGGATAAAGACAACGGCACGCACTACAGCAGCCAGGATATTTATCTTCAGCGTGACATCACCTCTCTTGACGCGCAATGGGTACTCGGTGACTCCTTTACCAACGGAGAAGCCTTCGACTCCTTGAGCCTGCGCGGAACACGTCTGTATAGCGACGAACGTATGCTGCCAAACGGTTCGACGGGGTATGCACCGGTGATTCGCGGCGTGGCAAACAGCAATGCCAAAGTCAGCGTCACGCAGAGCGGCAATAAAATTTATGAGACCTCAGTGCCGCCGGGCGCGTTTGAGATCAACGATTTGAGCACCACGGGCTACGGTAACGATCTGCTGGTCACCATTGAAGAGGCGGACGGCAGCAAGCGCACGTTCACGGTGCCGTTCTCGTCCGTGACCCAGATGCTACGCCCTGGATCCTCACGCTGGGACGTTGGCATGGGTGAACTGAACGACGACTCGCTGATCGACAAGCCCCAGGTAGGCTACGGTACGCTCTACTACGGCCTCAACAATACCTTCACGGGCTATGCTGGCGCCCAGTACACCGACATGGACTTCTATGCAGGCATCCTCGGCCTGGCAATGAACACCCCCATCAGTGCTTTCGCACTGGACATCACCCAGTCGCACGCGGATATCGAAGACCTGGGTACGCGCAGTGGGCAGAGTTATCGTCTGACATACAGTAAGCGCATTGAAGCCACGAACACCTCGTTCAACGTGGCGGCCTATCGCTTCTCTACCGAAGACTATCTGAGCCTGAACGATGCCGCGCAACTGCGTAACAGCATCAAACAGCAGAACTATGCCAACCGTAGCTATGAGTCAAATACGGCTCTTTACGATGACTACCAGCGTACTAAAAACCAGATCCAAATCAGCCTTAACCAGCCTCTGAGGGCGGCTGAAAAGGATTACGGTTCACTGTACGTCAGCGGAACCTGGCAAGATTACTGGAACGGGGAAGGCTCTAACTCTAACTACAACGTGGGCTACAACAACAGCTTCGCCTACGGTAGCTATAGCCTGTCGTTACAGCGGACTTACGACCAGCGCGGTCAACAGGATGACAGCGTTTACCTCAGCCTGAGCGTGCCGCTGAGCGTCTTCTCGCAGGACAACTCGCGTTTAGCTGGGTTCTCGAACGTCAACATGGGCCTGCGTTCCGATCTTAAAGGCGGTACTAACTTCAACAGCTCCGCGAGTGGCAACACTCAGGATAACAAGGTCAGCTACTCCGTCAGTACGTCGTCCAGCAGCGGTAACTACGGCAACCTGAACCAAATCAGTGGTTATAGCTCGCTAAATAGCAGCTATGGTCCGCTCGGCGTTTCCGCCTCGTTTGGTGACGACAATAGCAAGCAGTTCTCCGCCTCTTACAGCGGCGGGATGGTCGCACACGCGGGCGGTATCGCCTTCGCACCGGGCAGCATTGGCGATAACGATGCCATCGCGGTAGTCAAGGCCAGCGGTGCGAAGGGCGCGGGTGTGGGCTACGGCGCAGGCACAATTGACGACTCCGGCTACGGCATTCTGCCGTATATGTCCGCGTATCGGGAAAACCGGGTTTCGCTGGATATCAGGACCCTCGAAAACGACGTTGAAGTGAAAAATACCACCACCACCACCGTACCGCGCAGCGGTTCTGTCGTGCTGGTGAATTTTGAAACCGACGAAGGACGTTCGGTCGTTCTTGAGCTTAAGCGTAACGATAACGGCTTTATTCCGCTGGGCGCTGACGTGCTGAATGAAAAAAATGAATCGGTGGGTTCCGTGGGCCAGGCCGGTCAGGCCTATGTTCGCGGTATCGAGAACAGCGGCGTGCTCCGCGTGGTCTGGAGCGGTGACAAGGACGGTTCCTGCACAGTGCGCTATCAGCTGAAACCCGATTTAGAGAAAGCCGGGCTCATTACCCTCCTCAATAACCAAACATGTGAAATGTAATTCGGGAAATTAAGAGAAATCATATGAAAAAGATGCTTCTCAGCCTGTCTGTCATTGTCATGACAGCGCTGACGCTTTCAGGGACGGCACACAGTACCGATCTTACGGTTAACTTTACCGCCAACCTTCGTGAAACGACCTGTGATATGAAGCTGGTTGGCGGCTCAGGTTCCAATACCGAGCAGACGCTTAAAATCGGAGACTCACAGGGCAAAATCCGTCTCGACCAGGTGCAGGCCGGTACAGCGACAGCTGAATTCAAGCTGGCCATCGTTGAATGTCCGTCCTCGCTGAGCGACCTGAAAACCACGGTGAAGGGTACGCAGAACACCGATCTGTTAACGGGCGTAAGTAACTCGAAAACGACCGCCAGCGGCGGTGCAGATTATGCAGCCGTCACCATTGCCCGTGCATCCGCCCCGGACGCACCGTTCACCATTAACTCAACCAACGATGCTCAGCGTCTGGTCTGGTCCGCGGCGGAAATCACCAGCAAGGAAATCCCCCTGGTGGCGACCCTGAAAGAAACCCAAACCGGCAAAATGACCACAGGCGATTTCGAAGCCATAGTGACGTTTGAATTCAGCTACGAATGATTTGTGCAGATAACGGAGCACTCAAATGAAATTTAACTCAACTTTACTCGCCCTGTCCGTTGCTGCCCTTTTCGCTACCGGCACGGCAAATGCAGCGATTACAGGCACCCCCAGCGCAAAGCTAACCGTCCAGTCAACCATCACCGCTGGCACCTGTACGGCGAAAGTGACCAACAGCGCGGGCGCGGATGCCACTGAGGTGAACTTTGGTGATGTGTATAAAGCTGATCTGGAAAACAAAAGTCGCGTAGAACCGCTGAAAATCTCATTCACGGGCTGCGCTGGCGTGAAAAAAGCCATGGTGTCTGCGGCGTCCGGTACAGGCGGCTCATGCTCAGGTAATAACCTGGACGGTGACGCTTATGCCGCCGGCCAGAACACCGCCTTTGAGCTCTGGTCTGGCGCGGTAGATTCCGGCCTTCAACTGAACTGTAAGACGCCCCCCGCAGCGCAGGCGGTTACCATCACCAGCGGCGTGGGTGAGTTCCCGATGAACTCCCGTATCGTGATCGCGAAGGATAAGACCATCGCTGATGTGGGTACAGGCTCGGTAACTGCGCCTGTGACTTTCACCGTAACCTATCAGTAATACAGGAATTGTCATGCAACAATTACCGATTCTCTTTCGCCAGCCCGGTCTTGTGTTGCTTGTCGGCCTGGCTGGTGGGCTTTTACCTGACGTAGGCCGGGCAAATTCAGGCCTGGATACGAACATTACCGCCAACATTGTTAATAGCAGTTGTAAGGTAACCGTTGATAATGGAGGAGAAATCTATCTCCCCACGGTTATACGTAGTTGGTTTTATAACGCTGATGGTAGCGATCGCTATGTTCCTGGCGATGATGCAGGCGGCACACCTTTTAAGATTCATGTCGATGACTGCTATGGTGAAAGCGGCAACCCTGCAAAGCTGAATTTCAGCTTCTCTCCTCAATCAGGATTCTGGCCGGGACAAAACCAGGTATTTAAAAGCGATGATAGTGCTGCAGGAACGGCGAGAAACGTCGGCGTGGTGATTTTTTCCGGAAAAAATAAAGCCAACGTATTAAATAACGACGGAACGTCAAAAGTCGTTTACGACGTGAGTGGTGAGGGTTCTGCATATATAACGGATTATGAATTCTACGTCAGATATCAAAACACAGGCGTTGTTACTGGCGGGACGGTGACCAGCAAAATACGCGTTGACGTTACTTATGAATAATAACCAGAACAGGAAATGGATGAGAATGTTCAAAGAATTCACACACAGCCCCCTTATTAACGGTGCTGCGAAGGTTGCCTTAACCGGCCTGCTTTTCTCTTTTTGCCAGTCAGGTTGGGCAGCAGAATGCCGAATGGGTGATGGCTATGGCGGTACAACAAAACTGGTCAACTCTGAATACTCGGGGGCAACAATTCGCTTACCCGATCAGGGGGCGTATATCAATGAAATCTTTACCGTTAACATCACGCCGGGCATCCAGATACATTGTGGCCCCGGGAATGACGGTTACAATCTGATGGCGCAAACCAGCCCTGAACTACTGGCAGGCAGCAAGTACAACGAGGGCATGTTTGCGACCAATATCCCCGGCATCTATTACAGCGTGAAGGTAAAAACCTCCGACACTGGAATCGGCGGCCTATTTGGAACGAATACTTCCGGCTGGTATACCACTGCAGCATGGGGGCAAAATACCCCTATACAGGACAGATGGATTAACACTTTCGTATACCTCTACGTCGGTTATGACTACCAGGGTAACCCGAACAGGGAAACCGTCATAAAACCGAAACCGGGTACTCTGGGGAAAATGTCGATAGGCGATCCTGCGGACAGCAATAACAAGCCCTGGACGTTCACAGTGGACGAGAACTCATTCCAGGTACCTATCGTATTGCCTACCTGTGATATCGTCATGCTGGGTAACGGCACGCACACGGTGGATCTGGGAGATTATTTTGTTTCCGACATCAGATACAAGCGCGTCAAGGACGTGCCTTTTAGCATAAATTTCAACGACTGCACCAGCGTGGCGCAATATACCACTAAGCTCACGACAACCAAACTGACGGGTATAGACCATGACCTTCTCGGCAATACGCTTTCAACAGGGGCGCAAGGTGCGGGCGTGAAGATCTTGTATAACAATGGAAACTCGCAGCTTATTCCCAATGATGCGAACTCGTCATATGTTATGACGGAAACAGGCGTCCCCACGTCGACGCAGATAAACTTCGTGGCCCAACTGATCGCAGATGGCAGCATGATCACCCCCGGCGCGTTTAGCGCCTCCGGCGTGTTCACCATCTCCTACGATTAATCCTACCCCTGCGGCTGATTGCTGATCAGCCGCGACATCGTCTCCAGCGAATCCGTTCTTAAGATATAGAGGCGTTTCAGTAAGAACGGATTATCCCCCGGCTTGACCTTCCCCTTCACCGTCGTTACCGCCAGATGAAAACCGGCATCGTTCGCTGCCTTGATCGCTTTATTGTCATAGCCGCCAAACGGGTAAGAAAGGTACAGCACGCGCGGGTTGAACTGCGACAGTGCACGGCGGGAACGTTCAAAATCGAACAGGATCACGTGATAGCTGCGGCTCAATAAAATCGGGTGTTTATACCCATCCACGCGATGCAGGAAGTGAGTGTGAGACTGAATGTCGAACACGTCCTGTATGCCCTTAATTTCCTGAACGCTCATAAACTGCAGCGATTTTGGGTCCCACTTCTGCGGATGACCTTTGATGCGTGACGAAATAATAAACGCGGTCGCGTTGAAGCCATATTCTTTCAAAACCGGGTAAGCGTAACGGCTCACCGACTTCAGCCCATCGTCAAACGTAATCACCACCGCCTTCGCGGGCAGGTTCATCTTGTTACGCACGTAGCCTTCCAGCTGGTACATCGTCAGCGTCGCGTATCCCTGATCGCGAAGCCAGGTCATCTGGTTGCTGAACGCACGTACGCTGGTGGTCGTGGAGGTATGGCGAAAACGGGTGTTTTCTTCGTCGCGCAGAATATGGTGGTAGGTGAGAACCGGGATGCCGTTATCTTCCTGCGCATCCAGGCTGCTGATCCACGCCAGGCGATTGCCAATGCGGATTTGATACCACGTCTGATTCAGACGGTCTTTGAGCTTATTCAGAATGGGGTAACGCAGGTTGGCGCTAAGGGTGCCAAAGGGCGCACTTCCGCTACTGGGCGCGTTATAGACGGGCGTATCTTTCCAGGTGATGAGGTTTTGGTTACTGAGCGGCTTATTCAGATCGCCCAGACTGTCCTCTACACGCTGCTTGCCCTGCACGTTTTCAAGGTGCGCTTTATCAATAAACCCCGTGCCGAATCCGAAGCGAAATTCATAATAATCCGCCGCGGCGGGAAAGACCGCGAGGATCTGCCCGGCGCGCACATTGCCCACGTTAACCACGTCGTTACCCACCTGGGCCCAGATGGCTGCATCCTCAGTGGTTTGCATATAGTGAGCAGGGAGACCTTGCTGACTCACCAGGCTGGCAGACGCCCCACCGGACACCAGCAGCAAAAGGATAAAGATAACGCGCATGAACATAGGATATAAATCGACACGGAAAATCAGTCGCTATTGTAGCAAAAGCGACATCAATACCAATGTTTAATGTTTATACAGATCGTGAAGCAGAACGAAAGGCGGGTTCTTCTGCTGCTGGTGCCACAAGCTGCTCACACCAGGCATGCCCTCCCCCACAATGGCGTGACGAAACTCCGCGCTGCTTAATGAGGCGCGAAGAGGATACATGGCTTCGAGTAAAGGCAGACTGATACCGGAGATCACTTCACAATTATCATGCTTGTGGCTCAGCAACGCGGCGGCCCGATAAGGTGCAGCGCCTGATTTATCCGTCAGAAAAATTACCCCGTCACCGGTGTCTGTTTCATGCAGCGCATCGCACATCATCCGGCTGAGCATGTTGGTGCTTAACCCACGCCAGTAGTTAACCGCCCGGCATTGCACCAGCGGACCCAATCTGGCCTCAAGCTTGTCCAGCATTTCCTGCGCCTGTTCATCGTGGCAGGTGATAACCCATCCCAGCATAACTCTCTCCTTAGCAGGCAAGTAGTTTAGCGGAGTGAAGGTTAGCTTACGGTGATAACTGTCAAAGAAAGCGCCCGGCAAACAGAGCGTCGCCGGGCAAAAGGTTAGCTGCGAAGACCGCGACCGCGCTGAATCAGATACCAGCACAGCAGGTAGAACGCGACAATGAATACCCCCAGCACCGCCACCGTCGTAAACAACGGTACATCGGTAATACCGAGGAAGCCAAAGCGGAAGCCGCTGATCATGTAGACGATCGGGTTCAGGTGCGACAGCGCCTGCCAGAAGGGCGGTAGCAGCGTCAGGGAGTAGAAGACCCCGCCGAGGTAGGTGAGCGGCGTCAGCACGAAGGTCGGGATCAGGCTGATGTCGTCAAACGTTTTGGCAAATACCGCGTTCAGCAGACCGGCCAGCGAGAACAGGATTGCCGTCAGAAGCAGCGTCAGCGCGACAAATAGCCAGGAGTGGACCTGGAACGGGACGAAGAACAGCGAAATCGACGTCACCAGGATCCCCACGCACAAACCGCGCGCTACGCCGCCGCCCACGTACCCGGCGATAATCACATGCGTCGGCACGGGTGCCACCAGCAGCTCTTCAATATTGCGCTGGAATTTGGCGCTAAAGAACGACGACGCCACATTCGCGTAGGCGTTGGTGATCACCGCCATCATGATCAGACCCGGCACGATAAATTGCATATAGGTAAAACCGTGCATCTCACCAATCCGGGAACCAATCAGATTACCGAAGATGATGAAATAGAGCGTCATGGTGATCACCGGTGGCACGAGGGTTTGCACCCAGATACGCATAAAGCGGTTAATCTCTTTCGCCCAGATGCTTTTCAGCGCGACCCAATAAAGATGCGTCATGCCTTGTCTCCTTGTTTATCCTGCACCAGAGAGACAAACAGCTCTTCCAGTCGGTTCGCTTTGTTACGCATACTTAAAACCTGAATCCCCTGCGCGCTCAGCTGAGAGAACACGCTGTTGATCCCCTGCTCGCGCAGCACTTCCACTTCCAGCGTCGAGGTATCCACCAGACGATACTGGTACCCTTCCAGCTTCGGCAGCGGGCTTTTTGCCGCCAGGTCGAGGATAAAGGTTTCTGATTTCAGCTTGGAAAGCAGGTTTTTCATCGAAGTGTTTTCCACCAGCTCGCCGTGCTGAATGATGCCGATGTTGCGGCACAGCATTTCAGCCTCTTCCAGATAGTGGGTAGTCAGAATAATGGTGGTGCCTTTATCGTTCAGATCCTTCAGGAAGCCCCACATCGAGCGGCGCAGTTCGATATCCACACCCGCGGTCGGTTCATCGAGGATCAGCAGTTTTGGCTCATGCATCAGCGCACGGGCAATCATCAGGCGGCGTTTCATCCCGCCGGACAACATCCGCGCACGTTCGTTACGTTTTTCCCACAGATCGAGCTGCTTCAGGTACTTTTCGCTGCGCTCCAGCGCCTCTTTGCGCTCAACGCCGTAATAACCCGCCTGGTTAACGACGATCTGCTGCACCGTCTCGAACGGGTTGAAGTTGAACTCCTGCGGTACCAGCCCCAGCTGGCGTTTGGCGTTAACCACATCTTTTTGCAGATCGTATCCGAACACGCTAACGCGGCCGGAGGTTTTGTTCACCAGCGAGCTGATGATCCCGATGGTGGTAGATTTCCCTGCCCCATTCGGCCCCAGAAGCGCGTAAAAATCCCCGGCCTCTACTTTAAGATCTATCCCGCGTAGCGCCTGAACGCCACCCGAATAGGTTTTTTTAAGCTGCTCAAGCTCCAGTGCAATTGCCATGAATTTAACTTACCTTCAGTTCTTACACACGTTGTGTGGTTTCATTAAAAGTCGGGTTACCCTATAGTAGCGCAACGCAATTACTTGGTTACAGGTCGCTAACCTCCATGAACGACATAGATACACTCATTAGCAACAATGCACTATGGTCAAAAATGCTGGTGGAGGAAGACCCCGGATTTTTTGGAAAACTCGCACAAGCCCAGAACCCGCGCTTTCTCTGGATTGGCTGTTCCGACAGCCGCGTGCCGGCGGAACGTCTGACTGGCCTTGAGCCAGGAGAACTGTTTGTTCACCGTAATGTCGCCAACCTGGTGATTCACACCGATCTCAACTGCCTGTCTGTGGTTCAGTATGCCGTTGACGTTCTGGAAGTCGAGCACATCATTATTTGTGGCCACTACGGCTGCGGCGGCGTGCAGGCGGCGGTTGAAAACCCGGAACTGGGATTGATTGATAACTGGCTGCTGCACATCCGCGATATCTGGTTCAAACATAGCTCACTGCTGGGCGAAATGCCGCAGGAGCGTCGCATGGACACCCTGTGCGAACTCAACGTGATGGAGCAGGTGTATAACCTTGGGCATTCGACCATCATGCAGTCAGCGTGGAAACGCGGGCAGAAGGTCTCTATCCACGGCTGGGCGTACGGTATTCACGATGGTCTGCTGCGCAATCTGGAAGTCACCGCCACCAACCGCGAAACGCTGGAACAGCGTTACCGCTCAGGGATTGCCAACCTCAAGCTTAAGCATGTGAACCACAAATAAGTGCACGTTAAAAAGCCGGGTGGCGCCGAGGTAAAAGCAAAACGGCAACCAGGTTGCCGTTTTTTGGGTTTGCTCCCTCTCCCTGTGGGAGAGGGCCGGGGTGAGGGCATCAGGCCGCACCCAACTCGTTTACTCGTCCAGCAATACCACTTTTCCCACATACGGCAGATGACGATAACGCTGTGCGTAGTCGATGCCGTAACCCACCACGAATTCGTCCGGAATGGAGAAACCGACAAACTCTACCGGGACCTGCACTTCGCGACGGTCAGGTTTATCCAGCAGCGTACAAATTGCCAGTGATTTCGGCTCGCGCAGGCTCAGGATCTCGCGCACTTTAGAGAGCGTGTTACCGGAGTCGATAATATCCTCCACGATCAACACGTCTTTGCCACGAATATCTTCATCCAGATCTTTCAGGATTTTCACATCACGGGTTGTGGACATGCCGCTGCCGTAGCTGGAGGCGGTCATAAAATCGACCTCGTGAGACACCTGCACTTCACGGCACAGGTCCGCCATGAACATGAAAGAGCCACGCAACAGACCAACCAGCACCATTTCGCTGCCGCTGTCCTTGTAATGTTCGGTGATTTGACGACCCAGTTCGGCGATACGCGCTTTGATCTCGGCTTCCGGGATCATCACTTCAACAGTATGTTTCATATTACTAACCATATGATTTTAATGAAAATCTCTCAATGCAGATGAACTCACTTCAGGCATTGATACGCAAGCCAGCCATTATATCAGCAAATGGATAAGCCTGGCGTATGAGTTATAAAAAGCAAATATTGTGATTCCGATCACACTTGTTAATACCTATAATTAGTTGCTAGCAAATTATTAACAAAAACTGACGAGTACACTTTCTATGGCTGAAACACACTCTAAACAGCCGCGTCTACTGGTGACACTAACAGCGTTATTCGCCGCCTTCTGCGGCCTGTACCTGTTAATCGGTGGCGTCTGGCTGGTCGCGATCGGCGGCTCCTGGTACTACCCAATCGCGGGCCTGGTTATGCTTGGCGTAACCGTCCTGCTCTGGCGTAGAAAACAATCTGCACTGTGGCTGTATGCAGTTTTACTCCTCGCAACCATGATCTGGGGCGTCTGGGAAGTCGGCTTCGACTTCTGGGCACTGACGCCGCGCAGCGACATCCTGGTCTTCTTCGGTATCTGGCTGATCCTGCCGTTCGTCTGGCGTCGCCTGATTGTGCCTTCCCGCGGTGCCGTGGCGGCACTGCTGGTGGCGTTGCTCATCAGCGGCGGTATGCTCACCTGGGCCGGTTTTAACGATCCGCAGGAGATCAACGGGACGCTGAATGCGGAGTCTACCCCTGCGGCGGCTATCTCGCAGGTTGCTGACGGTGACTGGCCGGCCTATGGCCGTAACCAGGAAGGTCAGCGTTACTCCCCGCTTAAGCAGATCAACGCGGACAACGTTAAAAACCTGAAAGAAGCCTGGGTATTCCGCACCGGCGACCTGAAGATGCCGAACGATCCGGGCGAACTGACCAACGAAGTGACGCCAATTAAAGTCGGCAACATGCTTTATCTGTGTACGGCGCACCAGCGTCTGTTCGCGCTCGACGCGGCCACCGGTAAAGAAAAATGGCACTTCGATCCACAGCTGAATTCCAACCCGTCATTCCAGCACGTGACCTGCCGTGGCGTCTCTTACCACGAAGCGCGTGCGGATAATGCGAGCCCGGAAGTGGTTGCCGACTGTCCTCGCCGTATTATGCTGCCTGTGAACGATGGCCGTCTGTTTGCCATCAACGCAGAAACCGGCAAGCTGTGCGAAACCTTCGCCAACAAAGGTATCCTGAATCTGCAGACCAACATGCCGGACACCACGCCGGGTCTGTATGAACCGACTTCTCCGCCAATCATCACCGATAAAACCATCGTGATTGCCGGTTCAGTGACGGATAACTTCTCCACGCGTGAAACCTCGGGCGTGATCCGCGGCTTCGACGTGAATACCGGTAAACTGCTGTGGGCCTTCGATCCGGGCGCGAAAGATCCTAACGCGATCCCGTCAGACGAACACACGTTTACCTTCAACTCGCCAAACTCCTGGGCGCCTGCCGCGTATGACGCGAAGCTGGACCTGGTGTACCTGCCGATGGGTGTGACCACGCCAGATATCTGGGGCGGTAACCGTACGCCGGAGCAGGAGCGCTATGCGAGCGCCATCGTGGCGCTGAACGCGACGACCGGTAAGCTGGCATGGAGCTACCAGACCGTTCACCACGATCTGTGGGATATGGATATGCCGTCCCAGCCGACGCTGGCCGACATTACCGTTAACGGCAAAACCGTGCCAGTGATTTACGCCCCGGCGAAAACCGGCAACATCTTCGTGCTGGATCGCAGCAACGGCAAGCTGGTTGTGCCTGCGCCGGAAAAACCGGTTCCGCAGGGCGCGGCGAAAGGCGATTACGTCTCTAAAACGCAGCCGTTCTCTGACCTGAGCTTCCGTCCGAAGAAAGACCTGAGCGGGGCAGACATGTGGGGTGCCACCATGTTTGACCAGCTGGTATGCCGCGTGATGTTCCATCAGCTGCGCTATGAAGGCATCTTCACACCACCTTCTGAGCAGGGCACGCTGGTCTTCCCGGGTAACCTGGGGATGTTCGAATGGGGCGGTATTTCCGTCGACCCGAACCGTCAGGTTGCTATCGCCAACCCAATGGCGCTGCCGTTCGTTTCCCGCCTGATCCCACGCGGTCCGGGCAACCCAATGGAGCAGCCGAAAGATGCGAAAGGTAGCGGTACCGAAGCCGGTATCCAGCCGCAGTATGGCGTACCGTATGGCGTGACCCTGAACCCGTTCCTGTCACCGTTTGGTCTGCCGTGTAAACAGCCTGCCTGGGGTTACATCTCCGGTCTGGATCTGAAAACCAACCAGATTGTGTGGAAAAAACGTATTGGTACGCCACAGGACAGCATGCCGTTCCCGATGCCGGTTCCGGTGCCGTTCAATATGGGTATGCCAATGCTGGGTGGCCCAATCTCTACCGCCGGTAACGTGCTGTTCATCGCGGCAACCGCAGATAACTACCTGCGCGCGTACAACATGACCAACGGTGAGAAACTGTGGCAAGGCCGTCTGCCTGCGGGTGGACAGGCAACGCCGATGACCTATGAAGTGAATGGCAAGCAGTACGTTGTCATCTCTGCGGGTGGTCACGGTTCGTTTGGCACGAAGATGGGCGACTATATCGTCGCGTATGCGCTGCCTGACGACGCAAGGTAAAAGCAAAACGGCAACGAAAGTTTCCGTTTTTAGTGTCTGTTCCCTCTCCCCGTGGGAGAGGGTCAGGGTGAGGGCATCAGGCCGCACCAGCGAAAAGTAGGCCGGGTAAGGCGAAGCCGCCACCCGGCTTTTTTTATACGGTAAAACCGAGCATCATCCCCGTATCTTCATGCTCCAGCAGATGGCAATGCGCCATGTAGGCAAACTCCTTCGGCGCGTCGTGGTCAAACTTCACCAGCACCTCGCTCACGCCGCCCTCCACTCTCACGGTGTCCTTCCAGCCTGCGCGATGCGCATCCGGCGCGTTGCCGTTCTCAGAAAGAATGCGGAACTGCGTGCCGTGGATGTGGAACGGGTGCAGCATCATGTCGCCTTCGCCTGAAATCACCCAGCGCTCAAACTGCCCTTTTGTAGCGGCAAACATCGGCGTGTTCATATCAAACGATTTACCGTTGATCTTATTGGCGTTGTGGAAATCAAAGCCATGGCCGCCATGATCCATGCCGCCCATTTTGCCGTGGTCCATATTCATATGGCCCATCATCTGACCGTGATGCATTCCCGCCATTGCCTGATTGCCATACTTCTTCATCAGCGCCTGCATGCCCATCATGTCGAGCATCGGGTCCATGGAGAGCTGAAGCTTGCGTTGCGTGAGCCCGTCAAGCGACGGGAGTGCAGGCAGCGTGGTTAACGTATCCGGCAGCGTGCCCGACGCGGTAACCAGTAACGGCTGAATGCGTAACACTGGATGCGGCTTATCAAATGGCGCAACCGCCATCCCCATCTGGCTGACCGGGAGGGTCACCAGGTCAAACGCCTTGCCGTCGCTGATATCCACCAGCACCTCAAAGCGCTCCCCCATGAGCATCGGCAGCGCATCCACTTTAACTGGCTCGGGCAGAAGCCCCCCGTCGCTGGCGACCACGTACAAAGGGCGTTTATCACTGGTCGCAAAATTAAGGGAACGCGCGTTACAGCCGTTAAGCAGACGTAAACGCAGCCAGCCTTTTGGCGCGGCGTGCTGAGGGTAAATCGCACCGTTGGTCAGCAGCGTATCCCCGAACCAGCCGACCGCCGCGCTCATGACGTCCAGCTGGTAGTCAATCTGCCCGTCTGCGGTGAATTTTTTGTCCTGCACAATCACCGGCACATCATCGATGCCCCACTGTTTCGGCAGACGCAGCAGGCGGCTTTCATCGTCTTCAATCAGCACCAGCCCGGCCAACCCCATCGCAACCTGATGGCCGGTTTTGCCATGCTGATGCGGATGGAACCAGCAGGTCGCCGCACGCTGCTCGGGCGTAAAAGTCACGCTACGTTTACCACCGGCCTTGATAATGCCCTGTGGTCCACCGTCGACTTCACCCGGCACTTCCAGCCCGTGCCAGTGGAGCGTCGTCTCTTCTGCGAGCGTGTTGTGGATATCCACCGTCACCGCTTTCCCTTTACGTAGCTGAAGCGCCGGACCGAGCAAATTGCCGTTATAGCCCCACGTCGTGGCGTTGTGCCCGCCAAAGGATGTTTGACCGGACTGAACAACGAGCTGGATACGGCTACGGGCGTCAGCGGTCAGTAAATCAGGGATGGGTAAGGCAGGTCTTTCAGCCGCGAAAACGGCGCGGCTCCAGAGTGGTAATGCGCTGGCAGCCCCCAGCGCAACGGAATATTTTAAAAAATCACGACGTTGCATGTTCATTTCCTTATTTCCAGCAGGCGATCTTTTGAGCATAAACCCTCCCCTTACCGGAAGGTCAAGTCGGGCGGCAATAATAAAGATCGTCGCACTGGCATCAAGTATGCTAACGTTAATTTTCCGTGAAGAAGTGGTAGAAGCAATGAAGACGTTTTTCAGGACAATTTTGTTCGGTAGCCTGATGGCAATGTGTGCGAACAGCTATGCGCTCAGTGAAAATGAAGCGGAAGATATGGCCGACCTGACGGCGGTTTTTGTATTCCTGAAAAATGATTGTGGCTACCAGAATTTACCCAACGGGCAAATTCGCCGTGCGCTGGTCTTTTTCGCCCAGCAGAACCAATGGGATCTCAGCAACTACGACAGCTTTGACATGAAGGCGCTCGGTGAAGACAGTTACCGTGACTTGAGCGGTATTGGCATTCCCACGGCTAAAAAATGCAAAGCGCTGGCTCGCGATTCACTCAGCCTGCTCGCCTACGTGAAATAATCTTCCCGACGCCCCTTGTTCACCCTATAACCGTGCAACCATGGTTATAGTTAGCTATCATGTTTCGCTCATTTTTTATGAGTGTTACGGATGTTAACAAAGGAGGAGTCCGCGTATGGCCGACCACACGTTGTGGCATGAAACACTGCATGACCAGTTTGGTCAGTATTTTGCCGTTGATAACGTGCTCTATCATGAGAAAACCGATCACCAGGATCTCATCATCTTTGAGAATGCCGCTTTTGGCCGCGTCATGGCACTGGATGGCGTAGTACAAACGACCGAGCGTGACGAGTTTATCTATCACGAGATGATGACCCACGTTCCGCTGCTGGCGCACGGGCACGCGAAACACGTTCTGATTATCGGCGGTGGCGACGGCGCAATGCTGCGTGAAGTGTCCCGTCATCAATCGATTGAAACCATTACGATGGTCGAGATCGACGCGGGTGTGGTCTCTTTCTGCCGTCAGTACCTGCCCAACCACAATGCCGGTAGCTATGACGATCCGCGGTTTAACCTGGTGATTGACGACGGCGTTAACTTCGTTAACCAGACCTCGCAGACCTTTGACGTCATTATCTCCGACTGCACCGACCCTATCGGCCCGGGCGCATCGCTGTTTACCTCCTCGTTCTACGAAGGCTGTAAGCGCTGCCTGAACCCTGGCGGGATCTTTGTCGCACAAAATGGCGTCTGCTTCCTGCAGCAGGATGAAGCGCTCGACAGCCATCGCAAGCTCAGCACCTATTTTTCTGACGTCAGCTTCTATCAGGCGGCCATTCCTACCTATTACGGCGGGATCATGACCTTTGCCTGGGCGACGGATAACGACGTGCTGCGCCACCTCTCGACTGAAATTATTCAGGCCCGCTTCCATCAGGCTGGTCTCACGTGCCGCTACTACAATCCGGCAATTCATACCGCCGCGTTTGCGCTGCCGCAGTACCTGCAAGACGCATTATCCACTAAGGGGGTGAGCTAATTGAAAAAGCTTAAACTGCATGGCTTTAACAACCTGACCAAAAGCCTGAGTTTTTGTATTTACGATATCTGCTATGCCAAAACAGCGGAAGAACGCGATGGTTACATCGCCTATATCGACGAACTCTACAACGCCAACCGTCTGACCGAGATCCTGACAGAAACCTGTTCAATCATTGGCGCCAACATCCTGAACATTGCGCGTCAGGATTACGAACCCCAGGGTGCCAGCGTGACCATTCTGGTCAGCGAAGAGCCGGTCGACCCGAAGCTTATCGACAAAACGGAGCATCCGGGCCCGCTGCCGGAAGTGGTCGTCGCGCACCTCGATAAAAGCCATATCTGCGTGCACACCTATCCGGAGAGCCACCCGGAAGGTGGGCTGTGTACTTTCCGGGCTGACATAGAAGTGTCGACCTGTGGCGTGATTTCCCCGCTGAACGCGCTGAACTATTTAATCCACCAGCTGGAATCGGACATCGTGACCATTGATTATCGCGTGCGCGGCTTTACCCGCGATATCAATGGGATGAAGCACTTCATCGACCATGAGATCAACTCCATCCAGAACTTTATGTCTGACGACATGAAGTCGCTGTATGACATGATGGATGTGAACGTGTATCAGGAAAACATCTTCCATACCAAGATGTTACTTAAGGAGTTTGACCTTAAGCACTACATGTTCCACACCCGACCAGAAGATTTGAGCGAAGACGAGCGCAAGGCCATTACCGACCTGCTCTGGAAAGAGATGCGCGAAATCTACTACGGCCGCAATATTCCTGCCGTGTAACACGCATGCAAACGGATAAAGAAGGAAAAGCGATGATTTTTCCTTCTTTATTATTTTGTTTGTTTCTTAAACCGGCGTTTGTGCCAGTATCATCGCCGCTTCCGTACGATTTCTGACACCCAGTTGACGAAACAAGGCATGGAGATGATTCTTAACCGTTCCTTCCGCAATCCCCAGCACACGACAAATTTGTTTATTACTGTGTCCCTGGACAACAAGATGCAGGATCTCGCGCTGCCGGGGTGAGAGTGTGCGCAAAGGGGGTGGGGAATTATGCATTCGTATTAATTTATGCTCACGCAGGCAACTATCCGGTAAATATATTCTCCCTTGCCGCACCCATTCGATCGCCTGCAATAACTCTTCCGACTCCATTTTCTTTGTCAAAATCCCGGCGGCACCATTCTCCAAAAAATAAATCGGGTTTACATTATCCAGCCGTGAAAAGTTCATCAACACGAAAACATGATCCGCCTGTGATGTTAACTGCGTTAATAATGCTATTTTTTTCTCAATCTCGTAATCAGCATCCAGAATAATAATATCAGCCCGGTTTTTTATTAAACCTTTCCAGACCTCATCTTCGCTATGTGCTGCTGTGATATGTAGTGCGGGCGCAAGTTCAGCCCAACGGCATCGGATGCCATGAATGAACAGCGGCAATTCATCATAAATAAGTATATTCATTGTCGTCCCACTTAAATAATCGTTATCTTGTTAGCGGCACTTAAAAACCTCATACAGACCTCAACGCGAGAGCTGCTGTGCGATGAAAAGCAATAACACCAGATGAAATTTTCAATTGCAGGAGTAATGCCGGTTTAATTTATTAAGCACAGCCCGTCGCATTTCGCCATGTAACTTTCGATACAGGCCATTCCATACAGACGGAATGATTTCTGAAAACATAACTTTACGCTTATAGATGCTTTATTCATCGATATCCATGATTAAGGGGCAGACATATTCTGCAACCACCAAAATATCGAGGAATGAATTATGCCAGATGCAAATGTTGATGCCGGATTTATAGGTTCAGTTATTAGTTCATTGCCGCTAGACAGTATGATTTCTGCGCCACTACAGGCAATGATTAAAGCCCAAACCCAGGCAGCAAAAAGTTATACCGATTTCTTATTAAGTGTCTGTATTAAGGACGGCAAGGCCGTTTCGGTACAGTTTGATTATGAGGAAACGCTCGTCGATGAGAAAGGCGTGACGACCGGTACACAGACCAAAGTCATGCGTATTCCTCTGCTCGCGGCAGTCGTGCATCCCATCATCTGTATCGAAGAAGGGACTATCGACTTCGAGCTTGAGATCCACCAGAGCGCAGCCAGCAACGAAAGCAGCAGCCAGGAAGGCTCCCTTGAGGGCAAAATCGGCTGGGGTCCATTCTCCGTCAGCGTGAAGGGGAGTGTTAGCCATAAGTCAGAACAGACCCGCTCGACCGATACCCGAGCCAAATACTCCATCCACACCTCTGTAAAACGTCAGCCGATGCCGGAGGCGCTCAGCCGCGTGGTCGATTATCTGACAAATGCTGCCACCAAACCGGCACAACGCGCAGAAGATCAGCCTGCCACACTGCCTGCCACCAACAGTTCAGGTCTGATTACCCCAGCACCGGCCCCTGCCCCGGTCGCGCCGCCTCAAGGGGGTAACGGTTAACCCACACCACACATTCAAACGCATTTAATACCCCTGGCAGGTGCCCGGCTTACGGACACCTGCCTGAAGGAGAAAAAGCATGCCTGATTCACGTCGATTCTGGTTCAGCCGTAAATCGCCCGACGCTGTAACGCCTGAAACCAGTCCCGAAACCCCGGCGGATAAACCGACAACGCTGTCATCAGAAGATCCACCGGACATAACGCCGTCCCATGCTCCCTCCGGCGAAAACGGCAACACCGGAGGCAATGACGGGGGAAATAACGGCGGTGCCGGTGGAAGCGATAACGGTACGCCGCCGCCTCCTGCCGGCAACAAGGGCAACCACGCTATGGGCTTAGATACCCTGGTACAAGGGCTCCAGCACGCGGCTTTCAGTGCCAACCAGTATATGACCCATCAGTACATCGCCGTGCTCTCCCAGTTGTTTGAGCAGGCTCCAGACGGTAGCTACAAACCCGACTACGCCGAGCTTCAGCTGGATGATGAGCATCGTTTGAACGTGCCGCTGGTAACGCTTGCACCACCGCGCAATCTCTCGATGGAGAGAATGAAGATGCGCCTGACCGTTCGCGGTGATGCAACCGAATCCATAAGCACGCTAACAGGACAGGGAGAGCGTGGCCACTTCCTCGTCACCATGGCGCCCCAGCCCCATGAAGGTAAAACGGACACCCAAAACATTGATATTGAAATTGATTTTGTCGCTCAGGAGCCGCCAGAAGCGGTGCTGCGCCTGCTTGATGAATTCATCCACCGTATGACTCCCGTCCCCGTAAAGGAGAAAAACCATGAGTGATGCTTTGAAAACAACGGGCAATGGCGGCATTGCCCTTATCAAACAGTATGAAGGCCTGCGTTTAACCACCTACAAAGATGCCGTCGGCATTCCAACCATCGGTTATGGCCATGTCGAAAACCCGATCCCACCAGGCGGCACGCGAACCATCACCGCTGAAGACGCGGAGCAGATCCTACGTGAGGACTTGCAGCGTTTTGAGCATGACGTCAACAACATGCTGACGGTGGAAGTCACCCAGAACCAGTTCGATGCTCTGGTGAGCTTCGCCTTTAATCTGGGGCCAGCCAATCTGAAGAGTTCAACCCTGTTACGCAAAGTGAACAGCGGAGACTTCAACGGCGCAGCTGAAGAATTTCTGAAATGGAACCATGCCGGTGGCCAGGTTCTGGCGGGCCTGACTGCACGTCGGAACGCTGAAAAAAACCTGTTTTTATCCTGATCAATCACGAGGTGTAACATGACAATTCGAATTCTTTCCTGGTGTGCTGACTCCTTTACGCACGAGGCAGACGACCTGCGAGGGGCGGATGAAGATCTGCTGGCACACGCCAAAGAGCGGATGGAATTCCGCCTGAGTCAGGTCAGTGCTCAGCTCAAAACGGTACTGGAAACCGACTCCGGCAGCTGGGATCATACCTTTGTCACGCTTCCAGAATTCTTCTGGAATACCCGCTGGAGTAATGTGCACAGTGAAGATGACATCATGAAGCTCGGTGATTTCTACATGAGCAATGTCAGCGACTACGTTAACAGACTGATTGATACCTTCCCTGCCCGTTCCGGGGACCCCTCCTCTGCCATCACCTTTCTGGCGGGAACCTGTGCCATCCTGTATCGAGACGATGACGAGAGTGAGAAGACGCCCTGCCACGACGCCGTTTTTCACGCCGTGAACTAGCTGCTGTGCGGGCAAAATACCCGTAGCGATAAATCCCTGACGATGTGGCCGAAACGCTACGTTTCCACGATTGATTTCTTTCCTCAGACGGACAGCCACGCGATCCCGGGGCATATTTCTGCCCAATTGCCGGATGGTCAGATCATTCATATCGGCGACAGCAGCGAAGTGTCGGCAGAATCATTGCATGGGATCGTTGTCACCGATTACTTCACCAATACTTATGCGGGCGATAAGCCGTTCAGCATTGATATCTGTCTGGATTACTTCACGCAGGGGAATGTTCGCCCGGCGGGCTGGGAGCAACGGATAGCGGAGCTGCAGAGCAAAAACAGCGACATTGATTTTCTGATCGCCTGCGGAATGCCGGTCAGCGATCCACCGCAAAACCCGGGTGGTGTGAAATTCCTTGTACGTAACGACGGTATGCCAGTCGCCTCCCAATGCCAGGCGTGGTCGTTCAGCGCCGGGAGGGCAACACCCGTTGCAGCGACCAACCCTACCGCTAATTTTGTGAGATTTTTACTGTAGCGTAAAACCCGCAGATTCCCTCCGGCTCTCCGGAGGGAATTTCCGTTACTTCTGTTTCATAAACGCCCGGTACGCAGCTACCACCTGCAAAAAGTCCTCGACGCCGCACAGCGACAGGCTCTCTTCATCGTAGTAGCTCATCCCCTCTTCCATCTCATCACCCGAAAACTCCAGCTGGTTGGCGCGCACCATCACCTCTTCGCCATCCATCCACAGCGTGTATTCATGTCCGGCACGTTGCCAGGAGCGTTCACTGCCTTTTACCGTCTTCGCCGCCTGTTCAACTTCATCCAGCAGCGCTAGATCCTCTTTCACCTCTTCGTTAAACCAGTGGCCAACGGCTTCGTGCCCCATCGACATACGCACTTTCACCACTCCGGTGATGTCGCGCAGAAATTCGTAATCCATAGTATTTTCCTCTGCAAAGCCATTAGGGTAATTATCGCAGTAGAGAGGAAGAAAAAAAGCGGGAGAGGCGGGAGGAATGAAAATAAAAAGTGAGAGCAAGACCCAGCGGCCTGATGCCCTCACCCCGTCCCTCTCCCACGGGAGAGGGTGCAAACACTAAAAACCGTCTCGTAGAGACGGTTTGGCTGTTTATACTGCCGTCTGGAAGATAACCCCGTCAGCCTTCTCGGTGTACTGAGAGAGCTGGTCGAAGTTCAGATAGCGATAGGTGTCCACCGCCGTCTTATCTACCTGAGCCACAAAGGTCTGGTACTCTTCCGGCGTTGGCAGCTTGCCAATCAGCGCCGCAACCGCAGCCAGCTCCGCAGAAGCCAGGTAAACGTTCGCACCGGTACCTAAACGGTTCGGGAAGTTACGGGTAGAGGTGGAGACCACCGTCGCACCGTCCGCCACGCGCGCCTGGTTACCCATACACAGGGAACAACCTGGGATTTCGATACGCGCACCACTCTTACCAAACACGCTGTAGTAACCTTCTTCCGTCAGCTGTGCGGCATCCATACGGGTTGGCGGTGCCACCCACAGGCGGGTCGGCAGCTGGCCTTTATGGGTATCCAGCAGCTTACCGGCAGCACGGAAGTGACCGATGTTGGTCATGCAGGAGCCGATGAACACTTCGTCGATCTTATCGCCCTGCACATCAGAGAGCAGACGCGCATCGTCAGGATCGTTCGGCGCACACAGGATTGGCTCTTTGATATCCGCCAGATCGATGTCGATCACCGCCGCATACTCTGCGTCAGCGTCCGCTTCCAGCAGCTGCGGATCCGCCAGCCATTTCTCCATGCCCTGAATACGACGCTCCAGCGTACGACGGTCGCCGTAGCCTTCTGCAATCATCCACTTCAGCAGCACGATGTTGGAGGTCAGATACTCAATAATCGGCTCTTTGTTCAGCTTGATGGTACAGCCCGCCGCAGAACGCTCAGCGGAGGCATCGGTCAGCTCGAACGCCTGCTCCACTTTCAGATCCGGCAGACCTTCGATTTCCAGAATGCGGCCAGAGAAGATGTTTTTCTTCCCTTTCTTCTCAACGGTCAGCAGGCCCTGTTTAATCGCATACAGCGGGATCGCGTGAACCAGGTCGCGCAGGGTGATACCCGGCTGCATTTTACCTTTGAAGCGCACCAGCACTGATTCCGGCATATCCAGCGGCATCACGCCGGTCGCAGCCGCAAATGCCACCAGACCGGAGCCCGCCGGGAAGGAGATACCGATAGGGAAACGGGTGTGGGAGTCACCACCGGTACCCACGGTATCCGGCAGCAGCATGCGGTTCAGCCAGGAGTGGATAACACCGTCACCTGGACGCAGGGAGACACCGCCACGGTTCATGATGAAGTCTGGCAGCGTGTGGTGCGTGGTCACGTCAACCGGCTTCGGATACGCCGCTGTGTGACAGAAGGACTGCATCACCAGATCAGAAGAGAAGCCCAGGCACGCCAGGTCTTTCAGTTCGTCACGGGTCATTGGGCCGGTGGTGTCCTGAGACCCCACGGAAGTCATCTTCGGCTCACAGTATGCGCCAGGGCGAATACCCGCAACGCCGCACGCGCGACCCACCATTTTCTGCGCCAGCGAATAACCACGGTTGCTTTCCGCAACATCTTTCGCGTGACGGAACACGTCTGAGTGCGGCAGGCCCAGCGCTTCACGCGCTTTGGTGGTCAGGCCACGACCGATGATCAGCGGGATACGGCCACCGGCACGCACTTCGTCGATCAGCACGTCGGTTTTCAGCTCGAAGCTTGCCAGCAGTTCGTTAGTGTCGTGGTTACGCACTTCGCCTTTATACGGGTAGACGTCAATCACGTCGCCCATGTTCAGGTTACTGACATCCACTTCAATTGGCAGCGCACCTGCATCTTCCATGGTGTTAAAGAAGATAGGGGCAATTTTGCCGCCGAGGCACAGGCCGCCGCCGCGCTTGTTAGGCACGTGCGGAATGTCGTCACCCATGAACCACAGTACGGAGTTGGTTGCGGACTTACGGGAAGAACCGGTACCCACAACATCACCCACATAGGCCAGCGGGAAACCTTTCTCCTGAAGCGCTTCGATCTGTTTGATCGGGCCGACGCTACCCGGCTGATCCGGCTCAATGCCTTCACGGGCGTTCTTCAGCATCGCCAGGGCGTGAAGAGGGATATCAGGACGAGACCACGCATCCGGCGCCGGAGAGAGGTCATCGGTGTTGGTTTCACCGGTCACTTTGAAGACGGTCACGGTAATTTTTTCTGCCAGGGCCGGACGGTTGAGGAACCATTCGGCGTCCGCCCAGGACTGCATCACCTGCTTCGCATAGACATTGCCCGCTTTGGCTTTTTCTTCGACATCGTAGAAGTTATCGAACATCAGCAGCGTTGAAGAGAGCGCTTTCGCGGCAATCGGTGCCAGCGTGTCGTTATCCAGCGCGTCAATCAGCGGATGAATGTTGTAACCACCCTGCATAGTGCCGAGCAGTTCAATGGCTTTTTCAGGAGTAACCAGTGGGGAGGTGGCTTCGCCTTTGGCGATAGCAGCAAGGAATCCGGCTTTTACGTAGGCAGCTTCATCTACGCCAGGCGGTACGCGGTTGATCAGCAGATCTAACAGGAATTCTTCTTCGCCCTTAGGCGGGTTCTTCAGCAGCTCGACGAGCGCGGCCATTTGGGTTGCATCTAACGGTTTGGGTACAATTCCCTCGGCGGCACGTTCTGCTACGTGCTTACGGTATTCTTCTAGCACGACGGTTCTCCTCGCTCTCATTGTCATATGCGGCGGGCGTTCTCTTCACGCTCCTGTGAGACAGCAGTTTGTAGGGTAAATGCCCGATACCGCGTCGGGCAGCATAGCAGGATTTCTGCACAGTGTTAATCTGTTTACAAAAAAGCAACATTAAAATATTTGCTGAATCGTTAAGCATGGTGTAGCGGGGAAACGAGACGAATTCGGGGTACAAAAAAACCGCCTCACAGCGGTTAATTTGTTGCCTTGCGGTGGTAGCACACCGGGTTGGCAGATTTGCGGCAACATCAACGTGAGAGATTGTGCATCACCGCCTGTTGGCTTGCAAGCCGCTATCGCGATTTTGCGTAGCGCCTTCCCATTTCGTATGAAAGCCCATGTAATTGCATTTTTTGCCTTCTTCAGATCCCTTGAACTGACTATTCTTCTCCGCGGCCTGCTCCGCTGGTGTAGCAACCAGTCACCGGGCCCGGGAGCAGTTCCGTAACCTACGCGGCAACATCAACTTGCCTGGTTCTGCCTTTCCCGGTGAAGAATGAACCCGCGTAGCCTGTACAGGAACGCATGCAATGGAGATGCGAATCACTGCGCTGATCGTTGCGATCGGTTTACTGCTTACCGCACTACACGGTGGCTGGAACATATCCGACATCACGGTGCTGTTCGTCGTCAACCTCGGCAACTAGCTGCTGGCCGCTCGCAAGGGCGGCCTTCTGAAACCCCGACGGTTTTTCAACCATCCGATATAATTGTGTAATAAATATTCACACTCTTTGTCCGGACAAAATCGACGCTTCCCAAGAAAAGTCAAAACCGTAAAAGACGGGTGAATAATACTCACGCCAACCGTAACGCCTCACGGCACAGCGCTTGTCTCGTTGGAGTCACTATATGAAGTTGCCCTTTAAGCCACATCTGCTCGTCCTTCTGTGCAGTACCGGGCTGTTTGCCGCCTCTGGCGTGATGTTTGTCAAAAGCCGTGCATCAGAGCCTGTCGCTCCCGCGCCTGTCACCCAACAACAGGTGGCAACACCTGCGGCCCAACCCGCTCCCGTTGTCGCACCAGCTTACACGGCCGCGCAAATCGATCAGTGGGTCGCCCCGATTGCGCTCTATCCGGACGCGCTGCTGTCTCAAATTTTAATGGCATCGACCTATCCGGCCAACGTTATCCAGGCCGCGCAGTGGTCAAAAGATAACCCCAACATGCAGGGCGATGCCGCAATTCAGGCGGTGGCGAGCCAGCCGTGGGATCCCAGCGTGAAATCGCTGGTGGCGTTTCCTCAGTTAATGTCGCTGATGGGCGGGAATCCGCCGTGGGTACAAAACCTCGGCGATGCGTTTCTCGCGCAGCCGAAGGACGTGATGGATTCCGTTCAGCGCCTGCGCGCGCTGGCGCAGAAGACCGGCGCTTTACAAACCACGCCTCAGCAGACGGTCACCACCGTGACAAAACCGGCGCCAGCGAAAACCAGCACCACTGAAACAACGACAGCCACGACTTCCGCGCCCGCCCCAACGGTAATCAAAATTGAATCTGCCGATCCGCAGGTTGTTTATGTCCCTACCTATAACCCCAATACGGTTTACGGTACCTGGCCAAACACCGCGTATCCGCCAACCTATCTCCCGCCCTCGCCTGGCGAGCAATTTACCGACAGCCTGGTGAAAGGCTTAGGCTTTAGCCTGGGCGTGGCGACAACCTACGCCATCTTCAGCAATATCGACTGGGATGACGATGATGACTGGGATCATCACCATCATGACGATGACTGGGATCACGGCGGCTATAATCGCAACGGTGATAACAACATCAATATTAACGTTCAGAACTTTAATAAAATCAGTGGTCAGCGTCTGACGGACGCCAGCCGCACCTGGCAGCACAACCCGGCCTATCGGGAAGGTGTGCCCTACCCGACAAACCAGCTCAACACGCGCTTCCACTCCACCAACACGGCTACGGGGCTCAGCGCAACACAGCAAAAACCGGTTAGCCGCGATAGCCAGCGTCAGGCCGCCCTCAGCCAGATGGAGAAATCGACAGGCAAAACCTTCCCACAGACTGCGCACCCGGGGATTAAAGATGCACAGCGGCAGGCCTCAAGCGAACAGCTGAAGCAGATTTCTCAGCGCAGCAACTACCGTGGCTATGACACCAAACCTCAGACGGCGAAGCGGACAACCACACAGCAGCGCGAAAACCGCCAGACCGCAACGCAGCGACAGGAGAAACGAATCTCACAACCTGCGCAGCAACACGCGCTACAGCAGCGAACCAGTCAGCCCCGGGCGAATGCGCTGAGCGGTAACGACAGTCGCTCCGCCAACTGGCAAGCCCAGCAGCAGCGTGGTTCGCAAAGCAGACAACTGGCTGCCCGTCATCAGCCGCCGCGTCAGGCATCCGCCGGACGTGTTGAACACCGTGAATTCCGTCATCGATAAGGGAGCAAACATGAAAAATAAACTTCTCTGTGGAATGGTGGTGTTCATGATGTCGGCGTCCGCGATGGCGCAGCAATCTTTCAGCACGCCAGAACAGGCAACAGATGCGCTGGCCAGCGCCATCAGCGAGCAAAACGAAAGTGCGATGAGCAATCTGCTCGGCGAAAACTGGCGCGACTTTCTGCCGCCTGAAGGGGTAGATCCTGATGCCGTTGCTCGCTTCCTGCGTGACTGGAAAGTCCGGCACAACACGGTCGTCGAGGGTAACACAGCACATCTTGCTGTCGGAGACAGCGGCTGGCAGCTTCCCATCCCGGTGGTTAAAACCGCTTCCGGCTGGCAATTTGACATGAAAGAAGGGGCCGAGGAGATCCTGACCCGCGAGATTGGGCGTAACGAGCTTGCCGCCATTGAAGCCTTACATGCCTATGTGGATGCCCAGCAGAACTATTTTGCGCTGAACCAGAAATACGCGCAGAAAATTGTCAGCGCGGACGGGAAAAAGGATGGTTTGTACTGGCCCGTCTCGCCAGGCGAAACGCCAAGCCCACTTGGTCCGGCGTTCAGTCCGAAAGAGCCTGGGGCGGGATACCACGGCTATCGCTTCCGCATCCTGCCGGATAATAACGGTTTCGCGATGGTGGCCTGGCCGGTCAGCTATGGTCAAACCGGCGTGATGAGCTTCGTGATAAACCAGAACGACAAGGTTTACCAGTCCGATCTCGGTCGCGATTCTGAGCAGAAAGCCCGGGCGATGACCGCGTATAACCCGGATAAAACCTGGCAGCCCGTCGAACCCTGAGTAATGTCAACGGACCACGTTTTGTAGGCCGGGTAAGGCGAAGCCGCCACCCGGCTATTTTACTTACAGAATATTTGCCACTGATTTCGCCAACTGCGCTTCCAGAACTGGTTTCGCTTCTTCGAATTTCAAATTGACCTTGTTAGCATTCGATACCACGCGGGTCTGATACTTCGCGCGATCGCCCTGCTCGCTGCTGGTTTGCAGCTTCACGCCGGACGTACCCTGACGCAGCGCCGCAATGTTATCGGTGGTGACTTTCGCTTTGCTACGCTCAGAGATCTGCAGGTCGGTAACCATGGTGTAGTTCACATCTTCTACCATCGCATCTGCCGCCATGCCAATTAGCCCAGCCGCCAGACCCACGCCCAGCGCGGCGCCAGAGGAGTTGCTGTTGTAGGCGGTAATACCGGCACCCAGAGCGGCCCCCACGGCGGCGCCTTCATAGCCGGTTTTCAGGTAGCCCTGAGACTCGCGCAGGTCCATTTTGTCTGCTTTAAGGACGTTAGCCTGCACCCAGTAGTATGCGCTGTCAGGTGAGGACGTTACCTTATACCCTTTAGCGCTCAGATCGTTTGCCAGCAGCGTCTGGAGGTTGCTCATGTCTTTATCGGAGGTGTTTTTAACCTGGATGTAGACCGTTTTTTCACTAGAAGGCTCAAGCCAGATGGTCTCACTCATCTGGGTTTTCACTTCCAGGTTGCGTTTTTTCACGGCAGTCGTCATCGCGCCACATCCGGTCAGCGTCATGACTGACGCCAGTAAGCCAATTCCCACAACTTTCTTTAAAGACATGCGTTTTCCTTTTTTCGTGTAATTAAAAGTCCAGAACCCCTGAACAGCGCAGCCAGTAGCCACACAACGGTGAAAAAAGTATCGGCAGATGAAGAGGAATTTTTAGCGGAAATATCAACGAGATGACTACCAATTTGGGTAGTTTCAGGGCAAAAAAAACGCCTCCGGAGAGGCGTTTAGCAATCAAAAGAAACTTATTTCTTCTTCGCTTTCGCGTTTGGCAGGTCGGTGATGCTACCTTCAAACACTTCTGCCGCCAGGCCCACGGACTCGTGCAGAGTCGGGTGAGCGTGGATGGTCAGCGCGATGTCTTCCGCGTCGCAACCCATTTCGATCGCCAGACCGATTTCACCCAGCAGCTCGCCGCCGTTGGTCCCGACAATCGCACCACCGATCACGCGGTGAGTCTCTTTGTCGAAGATCAGTTTGGTCATACCGTCTGCGCAGTCGGAAGCGATAGCACGGCCAGAAGCAGCCCACGGGAAGGTGGCGGTTTCGTAGCTGATGCCTTTCTCTTTCGCTTCTTTCTCAGTCAGACCCACCCATGCCACTTCTGGCTCGGTGTACGCGATAGATGGGATCACTTTCGGATCGAAGTAGTGTTTCATGCCGGCGATAACTTCAGCGGCAACGTGACCTTCGTGAACACCTTTGTGTGCCAGCATTGGCTGACCGACGATATCGCCGATAGCAAAGATGTGCGGCACGTTAGTGCGCAGCTGTTTGTCAACGCGGATAAAGCCACGGTCGTCCACTTCCACGCCAGCTTTGCCCGCGTCGAGGTTTTTACCGTTCGGCACACGGCCGATAGCCACCAGCACGGCGTCGTAACGCTGTGGTTCGGATGGGGCTTTTTTGCCTTCCATGGAAACGTAAATACCGTCTTCTTTAGCTTCAACGGCAGTTACTTTGGTTTCCAGCATCAGGTTGAATTTCTTGCTGATACGTTTGGTGAAGACTTTAACGATGTCTTTGTCTGCAGCCGGGATAACCTGGTCGAACATTTCAACCACGTCAATGTCTGAACCCAGCGCATGGTACACGGTACCCATTTCCAGACCGATGATACCGCCACCCATAACCAGCAGGCGCTTAGGAACGGTTTTCAGCTCCAGTGCATCGGTGGAATCCCACACGCGCGGATCTTCATGTGGAATGAATGGCAGTTCGATTGGGCGAGAACCTGCCGCGATGATCGCGTTGTCGAAGTTGATCACGGTTTTGCCGTTTTCGCCTTCCACTTCCAGGGTGTTCGCACCGGTGAATTTACCCAGACCGTTTACCACTTTCACTTTACGGCCTTTGGCCATACCCGCCAGACCGCCGGTCAGCTGAGTGATAACTTTCTCTTTCCAGGTACGAATTTTGTCGATATCGGTTTTCGGCTCGCCGAAGACGATACCGTGTTCAGCTAGCGCTTTGGCTTCTTCGATCACTTTCGCGACGTGCAGCAGCGCTTTAGAAGGGATACAGCCGACGTTCAGACAAACACCACCGAGGGTGTTGTAACGTTCTACGATGACGGTTTCCAGACCTAAATCCGCGGCGCGGAATGCTGCGGAATAACCTGCCGGGCCTGCCCCAAGTACTACGACCTGAGTTTTGATTTCTGTGCTCATCATGACCTCTTAATTTATACCCGTCGTCCACCGGGTCGTTCTATCCGCCCGCATTTTACAAAATTGTTAACAATTTTGAAACAACAAACGGCTCATGAATTTTTGCTTACGCCAGTAACCTCAAAAACAGCATGAGATTACCAGAAAAAAGCCGGCCGACTGGCCGGCTTTTCGATTACATCACCAGGCGGCGAATGTCGCTCAGCATGTTGTTGATGATGGTGATGAAACGCGCACCATCAGCACCGTCGATCACGCGGTGGTCGAAGGACAGAGAGATTGGCATCATCAGACGCGGCACAAACTCTTTACCATTCCACACCGGCTCCATCGCGGACTTGGACACACCGAGGATAGCCACTTCCGGCGCGTTCACAATCGGCGCGAAGTGGGTAGTGCCCAGGCCGCCGATGCTGGAGATAGTGAAGCAGCCGCCCTGCATTTCGCCGGCAGTCAGCTTACCATCACGCGCTTTTTTGGAGATGGTGGTCAGTTCACGGGACAGCTCAGTGATGCTCTTCTTGTTCACGTCCTTGAAGACCGGAACAACCAGACCATTTGGCGTATCAACCGCAACACCGATGTTGATGTATTTCTTCAGCGTCAGCTTCTGGCCGTCTTCAGACAGGGAGCTGTTGAAGCGTGGCATCTGCTCAAGTGCAGCGGCAACGGCTTTCATGATGAAGACCACTGGGGTGAATTTCACGTCCAGTTTACGCTTCTCAGCTTCGGCGTTCTGCTGTTTACGGAACGCTTCCAGATCGGTGATATCGGTTTTGTCGAAGTGCGTAACGTGCGGGATCATCACCCAGTTACGGCTCAGGTTAGCACCAGAGATTTTCTGGATACGGCCCAGTTCCACTTCTTCGATTTCGCCGAACTTGCTGAAGTCCACTTTCGGCCATGGCAGCATGCCCGGGATACCGCCGCCAGCGGCTGCAGCAGGTGCAGCTTCGGCACGTTTCACCGCGTCTTTCACGTAGGTCTGAACGTCTTCGCGCAGGATACGCCCCTTACGGCCAGTCCCTTTCACTTTCGCCAGGTTCACACCGAACTCGCGCGCCAGCCGACGAATGAGCGGGGTGGCGTGGACATACGCGTCGTTTTCAGCGAACTCAGATTTTTCTGCTTTCGCAGCAGGTGCAGCAGCAGGTTTAGCAGCCTGAGCCGGTGCAGCAGCCGGTGCTGGAGCAGCAGCGGCAGCCGGAGCGGCGGCAGGCGCAGCGCCTTCCACTTCGAAGACCATGATCAGAGAGCCGGTAGACACTTTGTCGCCAGTGCTGATTTTGATCTCTTTAACGGTACCCGCGAACGGCGCAGGAACTTCCATGGAAGCTTTATCGCCTTCAACGGTGATCAGTGACTGTTCAGCGGCAACTTTGTCGCCCACTTTCACCATCACTTCCGTCACTTCAACTTCGTCACCGCCGATGTCCGGTACGTTAACGTCTTTCGCGCCGCCAGCAGCAGCCGGTGCAGCGGCCGGAGCCGGAGCAGCAGCCTGAGCAGGCGCGGAAGCAGGTGCAGCACCCGCCACTTCGAAGACCATGATCAGGGAGCCAGTAGACACTTTGTCACCGGTGTTGATCTTGATCTCTTTAACGGTACCCGCGAACGGCGCAGGGACTTCCATAGAGGCTTTGTCACCTTCTACGGTGATCAGTGACTGCTCAGCCGCAACGGTGTCGCCCACTTTCACCAGGATTTCGGTGACTTCAACTTCGTCACCGCCGATGTCAGGCACGTTCACTTCTTTTGCTGCGGCGGCAGCTGCTGGAGCAGCAGCCGGAGCGGCTTCTTTCTTCTCTTCCTGCGCAGGTGCAGCAGCTGCTGCACCGTCGGCGGAATCGAAAATCATGATCAGTTTGCCGGTCTCGGTTTTATCGCCAACAGAGACTTTAATCTCTTTAACGATGCCAGCCTGAGGAGACGGGACTTCCATAGAGGCTTTGTCGCCTTCTACGGTGATCAGCGACTGTTCAGCTTCAACTTTGTCGCCCACTTTGACCAGGATCTCGGTGATTTCAACTTCATCAGCCCCGATGTCCGGTACATTGATTTCGATAGCCATTATTCTTTTACCTCTTACGCCAGACGCGGGTTAACTTTATCTGCATCGATGTTGAATTTGGTAATTGCGTCCGCAACCACTTTCTTATCGATTTCGCCACGTTTAGCCAGTTCGCCCAGTGCTGCTACAACCACGTAAGAAGCATCAACTTCGAAGTGGTGACGCAGGTTTTCGCGGCTGTCTGAACGACCGAAGCCGTCAGTACCCAGTACGCGATAATCATCAGCTGGAACGTAAGTACGAACCTGCTCAGCGAACAGTTTCATATAGTCAGTAGACGCCACCGCTGGCGCGTCGTTCATCACCTGAGCGATGTACGGAACGCGTGGAGTTTCCATTGGGTGCAGCATGTTCCAGCGCTCACAATCCTGGCCATCACGAGCCAGTTCAGTGAAGGAGGTCACGCTGTACACGTCGGAACCGACACCGTAGTCCTTCGCCAGGATCTGTGCGGCTTCACGCACGTGACGCAGGATAGAGCCGGAGCCCAGCAGCTGAACTTTACCTTTGCTACCTTCAACAGTTTCGAGTTTGTAGATACCTTTACGGATACCTTCCTCGGCACCTGCTGGCATTGCCGGCATGTGGTAGTTTTCGTTCAGGGTGGTGATGTAGTAGTAAATGTTCTCTTGCGCTTCACCGTACATGCGCTGCAGACCGTCATGCATGATGACTGCCACTTCGTACGCGTAAGACGGGTCGTAAGAGATACAGTTAGGGATAGTCAGAGACTGAATGTGGCTGTGACCATCTTCGTGCTGCAGACCTTCACCGTTCAGGGTCGTACGACCAGAAGTACCACCGATCAGGAAGCCGCGAGCCTGCTGGTCGCCTGCCTGCCAGCACAGGTCACCGATACGCTGGAACCCGAACATGGAGTAGTAAATGTAGAACGGGATCATCGGCAGGTTGTTGGTGCTGTAAGATGTCGCAGCAGCCAGCCAGGATGCGCCTGCACCCAGCTCGTTGATACCTTCCTGCAGGATCTGACCTTTCTCGTCTTCTTTATAGTAAGCAACCTGCTCACGGTCCTGCGGGGTGTACTGCTGGCCGTTCGGGCTGTAGATACCGATCTGACGGAACAGACCTTCCATACCGAAAGTACGCGCTTCGTCGGCGATGATTGGCACCAGACGATCTTTGATCGACTTGTTCTTCAGCATCACGTTCAGGGCACGAACGAAAGCGATAGTGGTAGAGATCTCTTTGTTCTGTTCTTCGAGCAGCTGAGAGAAGTCTTCCAGCGCTGGCAGTTCCAGCTTCTCGGTGAAGTTAGGCTGACGAGCTGGCAGGTAGCCTTTCAGCGCCTGACGACGTTCGTGCAGGTACTTGTGCTCTTCAGAACCTTCCGGGAAGGTGATGTAAGACAGGTTTTCTACCTGCTCATCGGTCACTGGAACGTTGAAACGGTCGCGGATATAACGCACGCCGTCCATGTTCATTTTCTTAACCTGGTGAGCGATGTTTTTACCTTCTGCGGTATCACCCATGCCGTAACCTTTGATGGTATGGGCCAGGATAACAGTCGCTTTACCTTTGGTCTCACGCGCTTTTTTTAGTGCCGCGTAGATTTTCTTCGGATCGTGACCACCACGGTTCAGCGCCCAGATCTGCTCATCAGTCCAGTCTGCAACCAGTGCGGCGGTTTCAGGATATTTACCGAAGAAGTGCTCACGCACGTAGGCACCGTCTTTGGATTTGAAGGTCTGGTAGTCACCGTCAACGGTTTCGTTCATCAGCTGGATCAGTTTACCGCTGGTGTCTTTACGCAGCAGTTCGTCCCAACGGGAACCCCACATGACTTTGATTACGTTCCAGCCAGCACCCGCGAAGATGCCTTCCAGTTCGTTGATGATCTTGCCGTTACCGGTTACCGGACCATCCAGACGCTGCAGGTTACAGTTGATGATGAAGCACAGGTTGTCCAGCTTCTCACGGGTTGCGATGGTGATCGCACCTTTAGATTCTGGCTCATCCATTTCGCCGTCGCCCAGGAAGGCGTAAACGGTCTGCTCAGAGGTGTCTTTCAGACCACGGTGTTCCAGATATTTCAGGAATTTAGCCTGATAGATCGCACCGATTGGACCCAGACCCATGGATACGGTCGGGAACTGCCAGAATTCAGGCATCAGTTTAGGGTGCGGGTAAGAAGACAGACCTTTACCGTGAACTTCCTGACGGAAGTTGTTCATCTGCTCTTCAGTCAGACGACCTTCCAGGAATGCACGTGCATAGATGCCCGGAGAGATGTGGCCCTGGAAGTACACCAGATCGCCGCCGTCTTTCTCGTTCGCTGCACGGAAGAAGTGGTTAAAGCACACTTCGTAAACGGTCGCAGAAGACTGGAAGGACGCCATGTGGCCACCCAGCTCCAGATCTTTCTTGGACGCGCGCAGAACAGTCATGATGGCGTTCCAGCGGATAGCTGAACGGATACGACGTTCCAGATCCAGATTGCCCGGGTATTCCGGTTCGTCTTCAACGGCAATCGTGTTTACGTAGTTGCTAGCCCCTGCACCTGAAGCAACCTTCACGCCGCCTTTGCGGGCTTCAGAAAGCAGCTGATCAATCAGATACTGAGCGCGCTCAACACCTTCTTCACGGATGACCGATTCGATCGCCTGTAGCCAGTCGCGAGTTTCGATCGGATCCACGTCATTTTGGAGACGTTCTGACATGGGGGTATTCCTTATCTATCTAATACGTTGATTTGTCTGGAACCTGTCCCATTGTGCTCTTCGGCAAGAACACAATAAGACAGGTTCTGCGTTTAGTTGCCGCGCTCTAAAAGTACCTGGCGCTTAATCCTTTCGTTGCTGTATGCGGCGTAATGAACGTTCGCGACGCGATTGTTCACGGCTGCGGTCCAGCAAGATTTCCTCAATGAAAGCCAGGTGACGGTGCGACGCTTCGCGCGCCTGCTCCGGTTCCCCGGCCATTATCGCCTCGAATATTCGGGTGCGATGGTTGCTTACCAGTGGGAGCATCTCCCGACGGGCATACAACAATTCAAAATTCTGACGAACGTTCTGGGCCAGCATCGGCTCCATGCAGCGTAGCAGATGGAGGAGCACCACATTGTGTGCCGCTTCGGTGACGGCGATTTGATACTGGACGACGGCGCTGGACTCGGCGTCTAAATCGCCGGACTGCTGTGCCCGTTCAATGGCCTGATGCAGCTCGCGGATACGCACGCGATCTTCATCAGTGCTGCGAAGGGCGGCGTAATAGGCCGCAATACCTTCCAGCGCGTGACGGGTCTCAAGCAGGTCAAACTGGGATTCTGGGTGGTCAGAGAGAAGTTCTACCAGCGGATCGCTGAAGCTCTGCCACAGGCTGTTTTGCACAAAGGTTCCGCCGCCCTGGCGACGAAGCAGCAAGCCCTTTGCTTCGAGGCGTTGAATCGCCTCACGCAGAGAGGGACGTGAAACGTCGAACTGTTTTGCCAGTTCGCGTTCTGGCGGAAGTTTCTCACCCGGGCGCAGAGTCCCTTCGAGGATTAAAAACTCCAGCTGCTGCTCAATCACATCAGATAGTTTTGGTTGGCGAATTTTGCTGTAGGCCATATTCCCTGTCTTACGCCTTTTTGCCCGGAGTCAATTGGTCTTACCAATTTATATTTCGTATCGCTAAAGTAACAAAGTATTCACCTTCTGTCCATATTGGTTTTGATTGAAATCAGTAAACCCTGCACATTTTAACAACCTTACAGAAATAACGTTTCAGAAATGTAACTTTGCACAAATGAGTTGATTACTCCCAAAGTGGGAGTTTTAACCATAATGAAACGAGGGTTTTTGCAATCTGAAGCGATTCAACAAGGCAAATTATGAAAATTCGCCCACTTAAGGCGCATTTCTATTCTATAGGTTGGGGTAAGAAGCGAGAGCGGAGTGATTTACAAATGCTTTCTTTTTATTCAACTCGTCATCAGCCCTTCATAAAGCAGGTGCATTCACAGGCACTTACCACTATTCTGGCGCTTACGGAAGTCATCTCCGCTTTTTTCGGTTCGTTTAACCGTAAAGAAATAAATACAGAATATGGATTTTCATAATTACACACGCACAGCGTGACATAACAACCACACACGAGGTTTCAAATGGAAGCTCAACAGCACGGCGATCAGCTAAAGCGCGGGCTAAAAAACCGCCATATTCAGCTCATCGCACTGGGCGGTGCTATTGGTACCGGCCTGTTTCTGGGCAGCGCATCCGTAATCCAGTCTGCCGGTCCGGGCATTATTTTGGGTTACGCGATTGCGGGTTTCATTGCTTTTCTGATCATGCGCCAGTTAGGTGAAATGGTTGTCGAGGAGCCGGTCGCTGGCTCCTTTAGCCACTTTGCCTATAAGTACTGGGGCAGCTTTGCCGGTTTCGCCTCCGGCTGGAACTACTGGGTACTGTACGTTCTGGTTGCCATGGCCGAGCTGACTGCCGTCGGGAAGTATATTCAGTTCTGGTATCCCGACATCCCAACCTGGGTTTCTGCTGCAGCTTTCTTCGTCATTATCAACGCCATTAACCTCACCAACGTAAAAGTGTTCGGTGAGATGGAGTTCTGGTTTGCCATCATCAAAGTGATCGCCGTCGTGGCGATGATTATCTTTGGCGGCTGGCTGCTGTTCAGCGGCAACGGTGGCCCACAGGCAACCGTGCGTAACCTCTGGGAACAGGGCGGCTTCCTGCCTCACGGCATGACTGGTCTGGTGATGATGATGGCCATCATTATGTTCTCTTTCGGCGGTCTGGAACTGGTGGGTATCACCGCCGCAGAAGCCGACAATCCTGAGCAGAGCATCCCGAAAGCGACGAATCAGGTTATCTACCGAATTCTGATCTTCTATGTGGGCTCGCTGGCGGTCCTGCTCTCCCTGCTGCCATGGACGCGCGTCACTGCCGACACCAGTCCGTTTGTGCTGATTTTCCACGAACTGGGTGATACCGTCGTGGCGAACGCGCTCAATGTCGTGGTGCTGACCGCGGCGCTTTCCGTGTACAACAGCTGCGTATACTGCAACAGCCGTATGCTGTTCGGCCTGGCCCAGCAGGGCAATGCGCCGAAGATGCTGCTCAACGTTGATAAACGCGGCGTGCCGGTCAACACCATCATTGTTTCAGCCATCGTGACGGCGCTGTGCGTGCTGATTAACTACATGGCGCCGGAATCCGCATTTGGCCTGCTAATGGCGCTGGTGGTCTCTGCACTGGTCATCAACTGGGCGATGATCAGCCTGGCGCACATCAAGTTCCGCCGCGCGAAACAGCAGCAGGGCGTGACGACGCGCTTCCCTGCCCTGCTCTATCCGCTGGGTAACTGGATCTGCCTGCTGTTTATGGCGGCCGTGCTGGTGATCATGCTGATCACGCCGGGTATGGCAATCTCCGTCTACCTGATCCCGGTCTGGATTGCCGTGCTGGGCGTTGGCTATCTCTTCAGCCAGAAAAGCCGCAAGGCCATGAAGGCCCACTAAGCCTCCTCCGCGGTACCTGCTTTTGCGGGTACCGCGCGTTGTTACCTCCCTCACACTTTCATCCCTACAGCGTTTTTATCCATATCACCGCCCTGATACTGCAACGCATATATTCGTTTGCCAGCAAATAATTCTCTCCATACCGAAACCCGGAGAGCAGTCTATGGATAACGCTAAACTGTCAGTAAAAGAAAAGATCGGCTATGGGATGGGCGATGCAGGTTGCAACATCATCTTTGGCGCCATCATGCTGTTTGTTAACTATTTTTATACCGACATATTTGGCCTCGCGCCTGCGCTGGTGGGGGTCTTACTGCTGTCGGTCCGTGTGATTGACGCCGTCACCGACCCTATCATGGGGGCAATTGCCGACCGCACCCGCAGTAAATATGGCCGTTTTCGTCCATGGCTGCTGTGGATTGCCTTCCCCTACGCGCTGTTCAGTATTCTGATGTTCACCACACCGGAGTGGAGCTATAACAGCAAAGTTATCTATGCGTTTGTCACCTACTTCCTGCTCTCATTAACCTATACGGCCATCAACATCCCTTACTGCTCGTTAGGAGGGGTGATCACCAACGATCCGAAAGAGCGTGTGGCCTGCCAGTCCTACCGCTTCGTGCTGGTCGGCATCGCCACGTTGCTGCTGTCATTGACGCTGCTGCCGATGGCCGACTGGTTTGGCGGGGATAACAAAGCCAAAGGCTACCAGATGGCAATGACCGTACTGGCGCTGATTGGCACCTGCATGTTCCTGTTCTGCTTCGCCACCGTGCGCGAGCGCGTGCGCCCGGCGGTGCAGACCCACGACGAGCTGAAAAATGACCTGAAAGACGTGTGGAAAAACGACCAGTGGGTGCGAATTTTGCTCCTGACCCTGTGCAACGTCTGCCCGGGCTTTATCCGCATGGCGGCAACCATGTATTACGTCACCTGGGTGATGGGCCAGAGCACCCACTTCGCCACCATATTTATCAGCCTGGGGGTTATCGGCATGATGCTTGGCAGCGTGCTGGCAAAAGTGCTGACCGACCGCTGGTGTAAACTGAAGGTCTTCTTCTGGACCAATATCGTGCTGGCGATATTTTCCTGCGCCTTCTATTTCTTCGACCCGAAAGCCACCGTCACCATCGTGGTGCTCTACGTTCTGCTGAACATCCTGCACCAGATCCCGTCTCCGCTGCACTGGTCGCTGATGGCTGACGTGGATGACTACGGCGAGTGGAAAACCGGGAAACGCATCACCGGGATCAGCTTCTCCGGCAACATTTTCTTCCTGAAGCTGGGTCTGGCGATTGCCGGGGCAATGGTCGGTTTTCTGCTCTCCTGGTACGGTTACGACGCAGGCGCAAAAGCGCAAAGCGCGGAGGCCATTAACGGTATCGTACTGCTGTTTACCGTTATTCCTGGCGTTGGATACTTAATTACCGCGGGCGTTGTACGCCTGCTGAAAGTGGACCGCGAAACCATGAAGATGATCCAGTCCGATCTGGAAAAGCGCCGCGCCAACTACCGCGAGCTGAACGCTTATCAGGAACTCAAAGCCGCAGAGACAAAATAAGGAAAGTTGCATGCAAACCTGGCCAAACCCGTTTATTGAACAACGCGCCGACCCGTACATTTTACATCATGAGGGGCAATACTATTTTATTGCCTCCGTGCCGGAGTACGACAGGCTGGCTATCCGCCGTGCTGACTCGCTGGAGGGCTTGCGCAGCGCCGAAGAGATAGTGGTCTGGCGCAAACCCGACACCGGTCCAATGAGCCAGTTGATTTGGGCCCCAGAACTGCATCACATCGACGGGAAGTGGTACATCTATTTTGCCGCGACGCACACCCAGGCGCTTGATAGCCTCGGCATGTTCCAGCACCGAATGTTTGCGCTGGAGTGTACCGACAGCGATCCGCTCGCCGGTACGTGGGTCGAGAAGGGGCAAATAAAAACGCCATTCGACACTTTCGCCCTCGATGCCACCACCTTTGTCCATCAGGGGAAACGCTGGTATCTGTGGGCGCAAAAAGCGCCGGATATCGCCGGAAACTCCAACCTTTATCTGTGTGAAATGGAAAATCCGTGGACGCTGAAAGGCGAGCCGGTGATGCTCAGTAAACCTGAATATGACTGGGAATGCCGCGGATTTCTGGTTAATGAAGGTCCGGCGGTGCTGGTTCACGGCGACAAGCTGTTTATCAGCTACTCCGCTAGCGCCACCGATGAGAACTACTGCATGGGGTTATTGTGGATAGACCTGAATGCCGATCCGCGACAGCCGGCGAACTGGCACAAATCTGCGCGTCCGGTGTTCGTTACCAGCTACGAAAATCGTCAGTACGGCCCGGGTCACAACAGCTTTACGCAAACGCCGGAAGGGGAAGATGTGCTGGTGTATCACGCGCGGAATTACACCGAAATTGAGGGCGACCCGCTGTACGATCCGAATCGCCATACCCGACTGAAGCTTGTCCGCTGGAATGAAAGCGGGATGCCTGATTTCGGCATCCCGCTTGCGGATACGCTATAGCGTTTGCGGCGCGCTGGCTTACACCAGCGTGCCGTAAATGGTCAGCAGCGCCACCACCACCACCACCACAAACGACGTTTTCTTTGCCATTGAAACCGCCGCTTTTGGCGTTTCAATCTTGTCGGTATGCGGCTCTCGCGCCAGGGAAAACTGCGCCAGACGGGTTAACACCTGATACTGCGAGGTGTGTCGGTCGCCCAGAGACGCAAACCACGCTGGCAATGCTTTTTCACCGTGGCCAATGAGCGCATACACCACACCCACCAGACGCACCGGCAGCCAGTCGAGCACATGCAGGATGGCATCAATGCCGGAGAGCAAACGTTCATGCGGCGTCAGATAACGGGCAAGCCAGGTCTGCCAGGCACGCAGGAACGCGTACCCCATCAGCAAGACGGGTCCCACCGGGCCGCCCACCACAAACCAGAACAGCGGCGCGAGGTAGTAACGGAAGTTAATCCACAGCAGCGCATTTTGCAGCTCGCGCAGGAACTCGCGCTCGTCGCAATCCGGCGGCACGCCGTGGATCATCGTCAGTTCGCTCGCCATGGCACCGCGCGCGTGGGCATCATCGCGGGAGGCCGCTTTAAGATAAGCGTGGTAGTGCAAACGCACCTTGCCCGCACCAATGCACAGCACGCCAAGCAGGATCCACACCACCAGCAGCGGCACATTGAAAAAGAGTCCGTACAGCGCGCGCAGCAGCAGGAAGGTAATCACCATCACACCCGCCATCATCAGCAGCGTGCGCAGCATGGAAAAGTGCCTGATGCGGCGGAATAACACCTCCAGCCGGTGATCCAGATGCCAGTGCTCACCGAGCTTGAACAGACGTTCAGCGATGATAACCAGCAGCATGGTAAACAACGTCATGGTATCTCCTTATTCTGACGACGCGGTGAGCATGGCGCGAAAGCGGGGCCAGTCAAATGCCGGGCCAGGATCGGTTTTTCTCGCCGGAGCGATATCACTGTGTCCGGTAATGTTGTCGGCGATTGCCGGGTAGAGTCCGATAAGCGTACGGGTCACAGCCGCTAACTGTTGATACTGTGAGTCGGTGTAGGGCGTAGTATCCGTGCCTTCCAGCTCGATCCCAATGGAGAAATCGTTGCACCGTTCGCGCCCGTGATACATCGACACCCCGGCATGCCAGGCGCGCTTATCAAAAGGAACATACTGAACCACCTCACCATCACGACGAATCAGACAGTGAGCCGACACGCGCAAATGCGCAATCTCAGCGAAGAAAGGATGGGCATTGGGATCTATCGTTCCCGTGAATAACGCATCGATCCACGGGCCGCCAAATTCACCCGGCGGGAGACTAATATTATGAACCACCAGCAGTGTGGGCTTTTCATCCTCCGGGCGGCAATCGTGGTGCGGCGAGGGTACACGCCGCGCATCCACCAGCCATCCGTTTTCTAACAACATGCTGGAACTCCTTCTGTATGGTGCAATGACTCGGTTCAGAGTAGCATGTTTCAATATTATGATTCGTTACCAATTTGGAGTTTTATCATGCCGCCTCGCCGCTACAACCCCGACCACCGACGTGAAGCACTTCTGGAACGTATTAATATGGATATTCCGGCAAGCGTTGCCCATGCGTTAAAAGAAGACCTTGGGGGTGACGTAAATGCCGATAAAGACATTACCGCACAATTATTGCCAAAAGAGACACGTTCCCACGCGGTCATTATTACCCGTGAAGAGGGCGTTTTTTGCGGCAAGCGTTGGGTTGAAGAGGTATTTACTCAACTGGCGGGCGATGATGTGCAGGTGACCTGGCACGTTGAAGATGGTGATGCGATTACAGCCAATCAGCCGCTGTTCGAGCTGGACGGTCCCTCGCGCGTCTTGCTGACCGGCGAACGCACCGCGCTCAATTTTGTACAAACGCTCTCTGGCGTCGCCAGCGAAGTGCGTCGCTATGTTGACCTCCTGGCCGGCACCCACACTCAGCTGCTGGATACCCGCAAAACGCTGCCAGGCCTGCGCACTGCGCTGAAGTACGCGGTGCTCTGTGGGGGCGGCGCCAACCATCGACTGGGCTTATCCGATGCCTTCCTGATCAAAGAGAACCACATTATTGCGTCGGGTTCCGTGCGCCAGGCCGTTGAGAAAGCCTTCTGGCTGCACCCGGACGTCCCTGTTGAAGTGGAAGTCGAAAGCCTGGAAGAGCTGGAGCAGGCCGTTAAGGCCGGAGCCGATATCATCATGCTCGACAATTTCGAAACTGAGCAGATGCGCGAGGCGGTAAAACTGACTAACGGCCGCGCCCAGCTTGAAGTTTCCGGGAACGTCACGTTCGACACGATCCGTGAATTCGCCGAAACCGGTGTGGACTACATCTCCGTCGGCGCGCTGACCAAACACGTTCGCGCCCTTGACCTCTCCATGCGCTTCAAATAACACGCTTCCCCTCTCCGCCCGGAGAGGGGAATTTCAGTCCTGTTCGCAAATCCGTTGTTCTTCCCTGCAACACTGCATGAATTCTCTGAAGCCCCTTTCCCGTTCCCTTTTTTGCCCCTCGTTTCTCTCCTTTCGCGCTGCCAGAGTAGCGCCACTTTGCATAAGGAGCAGATATGGACAGACAACAAGGATTCACACTCATTGAGCTGATGGTGGTCATTGGCATTATTGCGATTCTGAGCGCCATCGGCGTTCCCGCCTATCAGAACTACCTGCGTAAAGCCGCCCTCACCGATATGCTGCAAACCTTCATTCCCTATCGCACTGCCATTGAGCTTTGCGCGCTCGATCACGGTGGCGTGGAGAGCTGTGACGCAGGCAGTAACGGCATCCCTTCCCCGACGACGACGCGTTACGTCTCAGCAATGAACGTGGCAAAAGGGATCGTGACCTTGACGGGTCAGGAGAGTCTCAACGGACTGACGGTGACCATGACGCCACAGTGGAATAACGGCAACGGTATGACAGGCTGGACGCGTGACTGCAACATCAGTGCTGACAGCGAGCTTAAGCAGGCCTGTGAAGACGTCTTCCGCTTCGACAATAACTGAGGGGCGGACAATGAACACCGATCAACTCGTGGCACTTTGCCTTCGCCATCATGCTCTGCTGCTCACCAGCGACAGTGACATGGTCAGCATTGCCGTCGTGGGAAGCCCCGCACCTGAACTGATGGAAGCCCTGCGCTTCGCAACGCAGAAACGGATTGATATCGAGTGCTGGAGCGCTGAACGCATGGAAAAGCATCGGCAGTTAAGCGCGCAATCGCATCTGCCTAACGTTTCGCAGGCACATTCCGCGGTGGATATCCTCAACCACACGCTGCAACAGGCGATAAACCAGCGCGCCTCCGACATCCATATTGAACCGATGGAGCACGCGTGCCAGATTCGCTTACGTATCGATGGCGTACTTTGCCCGCAACCTCCGCTTTCCGCCGCGCTGGCAACGATGCTCAGCGCCCGGTTAAAAGTGCTGGGTAATCTGGATATTGCTGAACGCCGCTTACCGCAGGATGGTCAGTTTACCATTGAGCTGACAAACGAGCCGGTCTCGTTTCGTATCGCCACGCTTCCCTGCAACGGCGGTGAGAAAATTGTGCTGCGCCTGCTGCATCAGGTTCAGCAGGCTCTTGAACCGAAAGCACTCGGCATGAGCGCTGAGCAGCTGGCCTGTTTTACTGCTTCACTGCACCAGCCTCAGGGGCTGATTCTGGTTACCGGCCCCACAGGCAGCGGCAAAACCGTCACCCTCTATAGTGCGTTACAGGCGCTTAACACCCCTGACGTCAACATCTGCAGCGTAGAGGATCCCATTGAAATCCCGCTTGCGGGATTGAATCAGACGCAGATTAACCCGCGAGCGGGCCTGACATTTCAGAGCGTGCTAAGGGCGCTGCTGCGTCAGGATCCGGATATCATTATGGTTGGCGAAATTCGTGATGGCGAAACGGCAGAGATCGCTATTAATGCCGCGCAGACCGGGCACCTGGTATTGTCGACGCTGCATACCAACTCGACAACGGAAACCCTGATTCGCCTGGAGCAGATGGGCGTCGCGCGCTGGATGATCTCTTCCGCACTCTCTATGGTGATCGCCCAACGGCTGGTTCGGCGTCTTTGTCCACATTGCCGACAGCAAAACGGGGAGCATTCGGGCTTACCCCGCCCGGTTTGGCCGCGACCACTTCCCCGCTGGCAACCCACAGGCTGCGATCGTTGCTATCACGGTTTTTACGGCCGGGTGGCGATTTTTGAAGTACTGGCAATCGACAACCCTCTGCGTCAGGCAATTGCCAGCGGGGCAGGCACCGAGGTGATAGAAGCCAGTGCCCGGCAGGCAGGGTTAATCTCGCTGTTTGAACACGGCTGTATGGCCATTGAGCAAGGGCTAACCACGCTCGAAGAATTATTGCGTGTTTTGGGTATGCCCGATGGCCACTAATCACCTCTGGCGCTGGCGAGCCCTCTCCACAGAAGGAGAACCCCGAAGCGGGACACTCTGGGCCACAGACCGCAACGCGGCCTTCACCAGACTAATGCGGAACGACCTGCATCCTCTGGCCCTCTCCCGATGCCCTCAGAGACACCGCTGGCGTCCTCATCACTGCTACGAGATGTTTCGCCAGCTCGCCACGCTGCTGCAGGCCGGACTAACGCTTGCGCATAGCCTGCAAATGCTGGCTGACCAGCATCCATCAGAACCGTGGCGGGCACTGCTGCAAAGCGTTGCCGATGAACTCAGTGAAGGGTGCCCTTTTTCTGAGGCGCTCAGGCGGTGGCCCACGGTCTTTACCCCATTGCATATCTCAATGGTAAAAACGGGTGAGCTGACAGGGAAGCTGGAAGAGTGCTGTCGCCAGCTCGCCCAGCAACAAAAAGCGCAGCAGCAGCTCGGTCAGAAAGTGAAAAAAGCGCTGCGCTACCCGGCGATCATCCTGACGCTGGCGGTACTCGTCGTACTCGCCATGGTCACCCTGGTGTTGCCCGAGTTCGCCGCAATCTACAAAACGTTTAACACTCCCCTTCCGGCGCTGACGCGGATGGTGATGGGTATATCCGCGTTTATGCAGTCCTACGCTCTCGCACTGTTCGCGGTGCTGCTTGTTCCGTTAACCGCAGCCTGGACTCTGCGTCACACGCCTCGCTGGCAGCGATTTCTTCTGCATCTACCTGTAATGGGGGCGCTGGCGAAAGGGCAAAAGCTGGGGCAGATCTTCACCGTACTGTCGCTCACGCAGCAGGCAGGCATTGCCTTTTTACAGGGGCTTGAGAGCGCAGAAGAGACCGTCGAAAGCCGCTACTGGCAAGGGATCCTTCGCAGAATACGCGAAGATATTGAAAAAGGGCTTCCCGTCTGGTCATCCTTTCAGAAAGCGGCAATGTTTACCCCGCTCTGTATTCAGCTTTTACGAACGGGCGAAATGTCAGGTTCACTGGACATCATGCTGGCAAACCTTGCTCGTCATCATACGGAGCAAACTTTTCAGTTGGCCGACAATCTGGCAGCACTCCTGGAGCCGTTACTACTGGTTGTCACGGGGGTCATCATCGGCACGCTAGTGGTGGCAATGTATTTGCCCATTTTCCATTTGGGGGATGCGATGAGCGCGGGATAGCCAATAGCTGGCGCACGGACATGCGCCAGCGAAAGCCATTACAGGCTATTGAAAACGCGGTTTTCCTGCTCCTGAACGCGAATAAACGTCGTACGTTTCGTCAGCTCTTTCAGACGGGAGGCACCCACGTAGGTACAGGCTGAGCGCAGGCCGCCCAGGATGTCGCGCGCGGTGTTTTCAACCGGGCCACGCAGAGGCAGCTTCACGGTTTTGCCTTCTGCCGCACGGTATTTTGCCACACCACCAACGTGACGGGTCATTGCAGACTCAGAGCTCATACCGTAGAACAGCATGAATTTCTCACCGTTTTCTTCCACCACGGTGCCGCCGCTCTCTTCATGACCGGCCAGCATACCGCCGAGCATCACGAAGTCTGCGCCGCCGCCAAACGCCTTCGCCACATCGCCCGGCATGGTGCAACCGCCGTCACTGATGATCTGGCCGCCCAGGCCATGCGCCGCATCGGCACATTCGATAACGGCGGACAGCTGCGGATACCCAACGCCGGTTTTGACGCGCGTGGTGCATACGGAGCCCGGGCCAATGCCCACTTTCACGATGTCGGCACCGGAGAGGATCAGCTCTTCACACATTTCACCGGTCACCACGTTGCCCGCGATGATGGTTTTCGTTGGCCAGGCCTCACGCGCCTTGCTGACGAACTGCACGAAATGCTCGGAGTAACCGTTCGCCACATCAATACACACAAAATTGAGCGCCGGGTTCGCATTCAGGATCTGTTTGGTCTTCTCGAAATCGGCATCAGAGGTGCCGGTGGAGACCATCACATGCTTCACCACATCCGCAGAGGCGGATGCAACAAACGCATTCCACTCTTCCAGGCTGTAGTGTTTGTGCACTGCGGTGAGAATATCGAACTGCGCCAGGGCGGTTGCCATCCCGAAGGTGCCCACCGTATCCATATTGGCGGCAATAATCGGCACGCCAGACCAGGTCTGACCGGAATGTTTAAAGGTGAAGTGACGTTCGAGTTCAACGTCTGAGCGACTTTTCAGTGTAGAGCGTTTAGGGCGGATAAGAACGTCTTTGAAACCTAACTTCAGATCTTCTTCGATACGCATGTGCGGATTCCTGGGGTTAGAGGCAAATATGTTAAAAGCACAACTCCAGTGACGCTATCATACGCACTAATACCTGCTCCGCAAGACTGCGAAATTCTCTTTTTTTAAGCTACAATCCTATAAATTTACCTGGTAAAAAGCCGGTAAACAGGGCTAAACAGTGGCTGAAGCACGTTTGAAATTTAACCAACTGATTTTAATAATGAATAATTCCCAGGATTTGATTTAATGGGGTATATCGTCGCATTAACCGGCGGCATCGGTAGTGGCAAAAGTACCGTTGCGGACGCATTTTCTCGTCTGGGTATCACGATTATTGATGCCGATATCATTGCCCGTCAGGTGGTAGAGCCCAATACACCCGCGCTAAAAGCCATCGAAAACCATTTTGGTCCGGCAATTATCAGTGCAGATGGCACGCTAAATCGCCGCAAGCTACGCGAATGCATTTTTTCCGATTCTGCGGAAAAACTCTGGCTTAATGCCCTGCTCCACCCCATTATCCACCAGGAAACTCAGCGTCAAATTGCCGCAGCCCGCTCGCCGTATGTTCTGTGGGTGGTTCCGCTGCTGGTAGAGAATCAGCTGCACAATAAAGCCGATCGGGTGCTGGTCATTGATGTCTCGCCTGAAACGCAAATCCAGCGCACCGTGACGCGCGATCGTGTCTCGCGCGAACAGGCTGAACAAATTCTTGCCGCTCAGGCCACGCGCGCTCAGCGCCTTGCCGTTGCGGATGATGTTATTGATAATAACGGCGCACCAGATGCCATTGCATCGGATGTTGCCCGCCTGCATGCGCAGTATTTGGCGTTCGCCGCGCAGGCCGTTGCACAGGAAAAACCATAATGTCGACCCACATCCTTTTTGAGCATCCGCTCAACGAAAAAATGCGTACCTGGCTGCGTATCGAATTTCTGATTCAACAACTTTCACAACATTTGCCCGTCAGCGATCATGCCACTGCGTTGCACTTCTTCCGCAACGTGGGGGATCTGCTGGATGTCATTGAGCGGGGCGACGTCCGCACAGAGCTTCTGAAAGAACTGGAGCGCCAGCAGCGTAAATTACAGGCCTGGGCCGAAGTGCCGGGCGTGGATCAGAGCCGCATTGATTCACTTCGTCAGCAGCTTAAAAACAGCAGCAGTACGCTGATGGCCGCACCTCGTGTCGGGCAATTTTTGCGAGAAGATCGCCTGATCGGCCTGGTGCGCCAGCGCCTGAGTATTCCTGGTGGCTGCTGTAGTTTCGACCTGCCAACGCTGCATATGTGGCTGCATATGCCGCAGGCACAGCGTGATGCGCAGGTGAACAGCTGGCTGGAAAGTCTCGCCCCCATGCACCAGACGCTGTCGCTAATTCTCGACCTCATCCGTAACTCGGCGCCGTTCCGCAAGCAAACCAGCCTGAACGGTTTCTATCAGGATAACGGCGATGATGCCGATCTTCTGCGTCTGAATTTATCGCTCGGCGAGCAGCTTTACCCACAGATTTCCGGGCATAAGAGTCGTTTTGCGATCCGCTTTATGCCTCTGGACAGCGAGAATGGCACCGTGCCGGAACGCCTCGATTTTGAACTGGCCTGTTGTTAAGGAGTGCCGATGTCTGAAGTGACCACCGTAAACTGCCCCACCTGCGGAAAAACCGTTGTATGGGGCGAAATGAGTCCGTTCCGTCCATTCTGCTGCAAGCGCTGTCAGTTAATTGACCTTGGAGAATGGGCGGCGGAAGAGAAACGCATTCCGAGCAAAGGCGATCTCTCGGACAGCGATGACTGGAGTGAAGAGCAGCAATAGCTTTAAAGCCTGCTGGCGCTTCGCTTAGCAGGCCTACAGGTCGTCCGTCAGTCGGGATATGACGGGCGCATTTGCCGGTGGGAATTTATCGGCATCACTGGCCTGAAGCTCCACCCAGTTACCGGGTTGCCCCTCTTTTCCCCAGGGGTCGCCTTCCCAGTTTTCGACCAGCCAGAACCAAAGCGTGATGTGCCTGTCCGGAAACTGGTATTCGAGCTTATCGAACAGCGTTGCGCCAACTGGCGTAATCCCTACCTCTTCCTGAAGCTCACGCACCAGCGCCTCTTCCGGCGTCTCCCCTGATTCGATTTTTCCACCGGGAAACTCCCATTTGTTCGCCATATGGGCATCGGCAGCGCGCTGGGTAATGAAGATCTGGTTTTGCGGGTTGCGAATAATCCCGACGGCAATTTGCAGTATTTTCATATTGTCACTTCCATAAAAAAGGCGCAGATATCTGCGCCTTTTCATTGTCTTATGAACTTAGCTCAGACGGCCGTGGCAGGCCTTATATTTTTTACCGGAACCACACGGGCACGGATCGTTACGACCCACTTTACGATCGCCAGTCTGCGCGGCGATCGCCGCTGCAGCTTCGCTCTCGTCAGTCTGGTGGCTCAGCTGTTGCATCTGCACCAGACGCTCAGCTTCTTCACGACGCTGTTGTTCCATCGCTTCCACTTCTTCCGGCATACGTACCTGAACTTTGCTCAGGGTGCTGATCACTTCATACTTCAGCGACTCCAGCATAGACGCAAACATGGAGAAGGATTCACGCTTGTACTCCTGCTTCGGATCTTTCTGCGCATAGCCACGCAGGTGAATACCCTGACGCAGGTAGTCCATTGCCGCCAGGTGCTCTTTCCACAGGGAGTCCAGCGTCTGCAGCATCACACCTTTTTCGAAGTGACGCATCATCTCAGCGCCAACCACTTCTTCCTTACGCTTATAAACGTCCAGCGCGGTTTCAAAGATACGTTCGCGCAGCGTCTCTTCGTGCAGCTCAGGCTCTTTGTCCAGCCACTCTTTGATAGGCAGATCGAGGTCAAAGTCGTTCTTCAGACGTTCCTGCAGGCCTTCGATATCCCACATCTCTTCCAGAGACTGCGGTGGAATATGCCCGTCAATGGTCGCTTTGAACACATCTTCACGAATGCTGTTGATGGTTTCGCTCACGTCGGACACGTCCAGCAGTTCGTTACGCTGGGTGTAGATCGCACGACGCTGATCGTTCGCAACGTCATCATACTCCAGCAGCTGCTTACGAATATCAAAGTTGCGGCTTTCCACTTTACGCTGCGCGTTGGCAATCGCTTTAGTGACCCACGGGTGCTCGATGGCTTCGCCTGGTTTCATGCCCAGTTTACGCATCATGCCGGACACGCGGTCGGAGGCGAAAATACGCATCAGCGCATCTTCCATAGACAGGTAGAAGCGAGAAGAACCGGCATCCCCCTGACGGCCCGCACGGCCACGCAGCTGGTTGTCGATACGACGAGATTCGTGACGCTCGGTACCAATAATGTGTAAACCACCGGAAGCCAGAACCGCGTCGTGACGTACCTGCCAGTCTGCTTTGATTTGTGCAATCTGTTCTGGCGTTGGGTTTTCCAGCTCAGCAACCTCAGCCTGCCAGCTACCGCCCAGCATAATATCGGTACCACGACCCGCCATGTTGGTAGCGATGGTCACGGCAGCCGGATAACCCGCCTGAGCAACGATATCCGCTTCTTTAGCATGGAACTTGGCGTTCAGAACGTTGTGTTTAATGCCTGCTTTCGTCAGCTCATTGGAAACCACTTCGGATTTCTCGATGGAGATGGTCCCCACCAGAACCGGCTGCCCATTGGCAGTACGGTCGCGAATATCTTCGATGATTGCCTGAATTTTTTCCGCTTCGGTCATGTACACCAGGTCCGGCATATCCTTACGGATCATTGGACGGTTGGTTGGAACGACAACGGTATCCAGCTTGTAGATGGAGCTGAATTCAAACGCTTCGGTATCAGCAGTACCGGTCATGCCCGCCAGCTTCTCGTACAGACGGAAGTAGTTCTGGAAGGTGATGGACGCCAGGGTCTGGTTTTCATTCTGAATATCCACACCTTCTTTGGCTTCCACAGCCTGGTGCAGACCGTCAGACCAGCGACGTCCCTGCATGGTACGGCCGGTGTGTTCATCGACGATGATGACTTCGCCGTCTTTCACAATGTAGTCGACGTCACGGGTGAACAGCGCGTGGGCGCGCAGTGCAGCCGTTACGTGGTGCATCAGCATGATGTTGCTCGGAGAGTACAGGGACTCCCCCTCTTCCATAATGCCTTCAGCGACCAGCAGCTCTTCAATTTTCACCAGACCGCGCTCGGTCAGGTTCACCTGGCGCGCTTTTTCATCAACGGAGAAGTGACCTTCACCCTGGAAGGTGTCGGAGTCTTCTTTCTCCTGACGCAGCAGGTGCGGAATGATTTTGTCGACTTTGCGGTACATCTCAGAGCTGTCTTCGGCAGGGCCGGAGATGATCAGCGGGGTACGCGCTTCATCGATCAGGATGGAGTCCACCTCATCCACCAGCGCGTAGTGCAGTTTACGCTGGACGCGCTCTTCAGGGCTGAAGGCCATGTTGTCACGCAGGTAGTCGAAGCCGTATTCGTTGTTGGTGCCGTAGGTGATGTCCGCGTTATACGCTTCACGCTTGGCTGGCGCAGGCAGGCCGGACATGTTGATGCCGACCGTCATGCCGAGGAATTCGAACAGTGGACGGTTGTTTTCGGCGTCACGCTGGGCCAGATAGTCGTTGACGGTAACCACGTGAACGCCTTTACCGGTCAGCGCGTTCAGGTAAGCCGGCAGCGTTGCGGTCAGGGTTTTACCTTCACCAGTACGCATTTCCGCGATGCAGCGCTCGTTAAGCACCATACCCCCCAGCAGCTGAACGTCGAAGTGACGCATGCCAAACACACGTTTACTCGCTTCACGCACTACGGCGAAGGCTTCCGGGATCAGGCTTTCTAAGGTTTCCCCTTTTTCCAGACGCGCGCGGAATTCCACGGTTTTTGCTTTCAGCTCGTTATCGGAGAGCTTCTCCATCGCCGGTTCCATACCGTTGATGACAGCGACAGCTTTGCGCATACGGCGCAGTGTACGATCGTTACGACTACCAAAAACTTTAGTTAATAATTTGATTAGCATAATAAATTCTCAAACGCCCCATCGTGGGCAGATAAATTAAGGTATTGAAAAAGTTAATTTAGCTGAGGCGTTGCGGCCCGGCGCGGATGCCATGGGCCTGGCTAATCCAGGTTGATACAGAGAATGAGACTGGCGGAGTGAGCACAGTTTGCGCCGTCTGGCGAACCATAACCGGCGGCTGGCCGTCCTGCGTGAGCAACGCGTTGAGCGTATCCAGCAGGGCAAGGTGCTGTGCCTGTACCGGCAACGTCTCTTCGGCAACAGGCATTGTCTGCGGCGCCATCGCAAATGACAGATGACGAATGACCGTGCGGATAGCGTGCTGGTGCCAGTAATCAACGGAGAAATTCGGGCGACGACTGGCTTCAAGCCACGCGAGGTTAGTAAAGTTAACCCGCGTGTTGAGATCGTGTTTGGTTGTGGAGGTTTTCGCTGGCGTCGCCGCTTCGGCACTGTTGCTGAGCGCAGGCAAGCCGAGACTCGCCGCGACCATCCCCAATAAGAGATGCGGCCAGAAGTATCGTCTGCCAAATTGTCGCCAGCGCGTCAGTATTCCGCTCACTTGCTCCACCACATAAGCCTGCCAGTTACAGGCTAAATTCAGTTATTTTTTTTAAGCGCCCAGATATTACCACTAATGCCGCTACACAACAGCAGGAATGAGGCATCGTTGCAGGGAAAAACGGTCAAGAATGCAGCTAACGCACACATTTTCTGCGCAAGACAAACAAGAGAGAATGCTGGGGCAAACGAAGACGGGTAAAAATAAAAACGACTGGTCTTCCTGGTCGGAGAGAGTACCAGGTTAACCAGTCGATTTTTTACGAAACGGTGTGAACCGTTAAGCCAGAACCGTGCTTGGTGCTTTGAAGGCCAGCGGCAGTTCCGCTTCGTCTTCAAAGGTCACATATTCCCAGGCTTCCTGTTTTGCCAGGACTGCCTGCAACAGTTTGTTGTTCAGTGCATGACCGGATTTAAACGCGGTGAATGCACCAATGATGTTATGACCACACATAAACAGGTCGCCGATCGCATCCAGCATTTTGTGACGCACGAATTCGTCTTCAAAACGCAGGCCGTCTTCGTTCAGTACGCGATAATCGTCAACAACGATGGCACAATCGAAGCTGCCGCCCAGGCACAAGCCGCGGGACTGCAGATATTCGATATCACGCATGAAGCCAAACGTACGTGCGCGGCTAATCTGGCGCATAAACGCATCAGCAGAGAAGTTCATCGCATAGCGTTGGGTGCTGGCATCAATCGCCGGATGGTTAAAGTCGATGGTAAAGTCCAACGAGAAACCATTGTACGGTTTGAATTCAGCCCACTTGTCGCCATCTTCGACACGAACGGTCTCTTTGATGCGAACAAATTTCTTCGCGCAGTTCAGTTCTTCAATGCCGGCATCCAGCAACAGATAAACGAACGGAGCAGCACTGCCATCCATAATCGGGATTTCTGGCGCATCGACTTCAACCATAATGTTGTCGATACCCAGACCCGCCAGGGCGGCGTTCAGGTGCTCTACGGTAGAAATCCGCACGTCATGCTCGTTCACCAGACAAGTACAGAGCATAGTATCACGCACAGATTTGGCATCGGCCGGAAAATCTACCGGTGGATTCAAGTCGGTGCGACGATAGATGACCCCGGTATTGGCCGGCGCAGGGCGTAACGTCAGTGTGACTTTCTTGCCGGTATGTAAACCGACACCCGTCGCCTGAACGATACGTTTAAGTGTCCTTTGTTTGATCATCGTATAATCTCGCCAAATTAACTATCCAACCGAAAGTGTATATCACTAACGGTGGGCCAGTTTAGCACAAAGAGCGCAAATCCCCAAATTCCAGCCAATTCTTAGTCAGCTTGCTTACGCAGGAACGCCGGGATATCCAGATAATCTGGCTCTTTCGCCGTTTGCGGCGTTGGGTCGTTCACCACTTTCGCGGCCGGTTTCTGCTCTTGAGTCAGAGGAGACATACCGTGCTGCTGGTAACGATCCATTACCGGTTGCTGAGTCTGTTTGTTGGTCACCAGGGTGATCTCAGGACGCTTATCCATACCGATACCGGTGGCAACAACAGTTACACGCAGCTCGTCGTTCATTTCCGGGTCGAGAGACGTACCAATTACCACGGTGGCATTGTCAGAGGCGAACGCACGGATAGTGTTACCCACGGTTTCGAACTCATCCAGACGCAGGTCAAAGCCAGCGGTAATGTTGACCAGCACGCCGCGCGCACCAGACAGGTCGATATCTTCCAGCAGTGGAGAAGAGATAGCCATTTCAGCCGCTTCTTCTGCACGGTCTTCACCGCTTGCCACGCCAGAGCCCATCATCGCATAGCCCATTTCGGACATCACGGTACGAACGTCTGCAAAGTCAACGTTCATCAGGCCAGGACGGGTAATCAGTTCGGCGATACCCTGAACCGCGCCTTTCAGCACGTCGTTTGCCGCGCCGAAGGCGTCCAGCAGGGAGATACCGCGACCCAGAACTTTCAACAGTTTGTCGTTCGGGATGGTGATCAGTGAGTCCACATGCTTGGACAGTTCGGTGATACCCTGCTCCGCGAAAGCCATACGCTTCTTGCCTTCAAAGTTGAAAGGCTTGGTCACGACAGCAACGGTCAGGATACCTAAATCTTTAGCGACTTCTGCGACAACAGGTGCTGCACCGGTACCCGTACCGCCGCCCATACCTGCTGCGATGAAGACCATGTCCGCACCTTCCAGTGCAGCACGCAGGGCTTCACGATCTTCTTCAGCCGCGTTGCGACCGACTTCCGGGTTTGCCCCAGCGCCCAGCCCTTTGGTGATGCCACCGCCGATCTGGATAGTCTGGCCAACTGCTGTTTTACGCAGTGCCTGCGCATCGGTGTTAACTGCAAAGAATTCAACACCTTCAATGCGTTCACGCACCATATGCTCTACGGCGTTACCGCCGCCGCCACCGACGCCGATGACTTTAATCACCGCGTCGTTGGTCAGTTCCATAGGTTCAAACATAATTTCTCTCTCCGTTGTGCCTGTCGCCCGAGACCGCTAATTCTCTCCGGTCTCTTAAAAAAATTAAAACTCTTTTCGCAGCCAGTTGTTCAGTCGTTTGACCCACGACCCCACTGAAACGCGTTTTTCCACTTCTGCTTCACCACTGAGATGAGATTCCTTCCCGTAGTGGAGCAGGCCCACAGCCGTCGAATAGTACGGCTCCTGAGCATAATCCGTTAAACCGGTAATATTCAGCGGCGCACCAATACGCACCTGCGTATGGAACACGCGCTGAGCGCAGGCCGCAAGACCTTCAATTTGCGCTGCCCCGCCGGTTAATACAATCCCCGCCGCGAGATGATGTTTCACACCTTGCTGACGAAGCTGTTCCTGTAACTGTAAAATCTCTTCGTTGACCAGGTTGAGCAGCTCGGTATAACGCGGCTCAATCACCTCTGCCAACGTCTGACGTTGCAGGCTGCGCGGCGGACGACCGCCCACGCTCGGCACTTCAACGCTCTCATCTTTGCCAACAATTGAACCCAGCGCACAGCCGTGGCGCACTTTAATCGCTTCTGCATCGCTCGGTGGCGTACCAAAAGCGTATGCGATATCGCTGGTCACAACGTTCCCGGCATAAGGGATCACTTTGGTGTGGCGCAGCGCACCGCCTGTATAGACAGCCATGTCCATTGTACCACCACCAATATCGACCACACAGACACCGAGTTCACGTTCGTCTTCGGTCAGCACGGAATAACTTGCCGCCAGACCGGCGAAAATAAGTTGGTCAACTTTCAGGCCACAACGTTCAACGGCTTTTACAATGTTCTTCGCCATATCGTTGTGACATGTGATCAGGTGCACTTTTGCCTGCATACGCACGCCAGACAGACCGACCGGGTTTTTGATCCCTTCCTGATAGTCGATCGCATATTCCTGCGGGATCACGTGCAGTACACGATGTTCATCGCGCACGCGCACGGACTTCGCCGTATGCACCACGTTTTCAACGTCTTCCTGCGTCACTTCTTCTTCGGAAATCGGCACCATACCGATTTCGTTCTGGCAGCTGATGTGCTTGCCAGAAAGGGCCAGATAGACAGAAGAAATCTGGCAATCCGCCATTAATTCAGCCTGATCGATGGCGCGCTGCACGCATTTCACCACCGACTCAAGGTCATTTACCCCACCTTTATCCATACCACGGGACGGGCAACTGCCCACGCCAATGATATTGACCATACCGTCGGGCAGAACTTCCCCTACTAAAGCGGCAACCTTAGCGGTGCCAATCTCCAGTCCAACTACCAGTTTTCTGTCCGTCGCCTTGATCATTGTTGTTCTGCCTGTACCTGTGCCTGATTCTGTTGCTGATTAGGTTCCTCGACCGGAGCCGGCTCCCAACCGACTGCTGCGCCTGAGTCATAGCGCAAATCAACGTAGCTTATCCGTTTGCCGTCCGTCTGCGCCTGCTGCTGTAAAACCGGGTAAAGTTCTACAAAACGCGCCAGACGTTTCATTGTGTCGCCGCGCCCCAGGTTGAGCTTAATGCCGTTCGTCAACGTAAGCTGCCAGGAGCGGCGCGCCGTCATTGCAGCATCTTTTAACGTAAACCTGTCCTTCGCCAGCACCTGACCCATTTCACGAAAACCCTGCAAGACTTCGTTTTCGCTACCTTCAGGGCCATACAACATCGGTAAATTTTGCTTGTTAACACGATCGGATGGGACGCTGAAGGAATTTCCGTCTACGTCAACCATGTGCTGATCATTCCAACGCGCAATGGGCACATATTCAACCAGATGAATCTTCAATTCATCAGGCCATTGCTTTCTGACACTCGCCTGTTTTATCCAGGGCAGACGTTCAATCTGACTCTGAATAATATTGACGTCCTGAGTCATAAAGGTGCCGGGCGATCCCAGCGCCAGAATTGACTGGCGAATATCATCGTTACGCGTGTAGTGACGCTCGCCGGTCACCACCAGCTTTGACAGAGGCAACCGCTGCGCATCTTCCATCCAGCCCAGCACCATCCAGCCGCTGATAAACACGGTGCACAGCACCCCGAGCAGGAAAATAATCCCTGCAAGACGCGTTCCATTACTCCGGCGTGAAGAAGCATATTCTTCTTCGTCATCGCGGTTGCGCGTGTTCAATGCAGCCTGAGACATATCAGCCCGCCTGGTCCAGAATACGTACGACTAACTGAGAGAAGCTCATTCCTGCCTGACGCGCAGCCATCGGCACAAGGCTATGGCTGGTCATTCCCGGAGAGGTATTGGCTTCCAGCAGGTAAAATTGCCCGTCACTGTCCTGCATCACATCAATGCGTCCCCAGCCGCGACACCCAAGAATATTCCAGGCTTTAAGCACCAGGGACTGTAAATCTGCTTCACGCTCAGCTTCCAGACCACAAGGGCAGAAATATTGCGTCTCATCAGAGAGATACTTCGCCTCATAATCATAGAAGACTCCGGCGGGTTGGATGCGAATTGACGGTAAAATTTCTTCGCCAAGCATCGCGACGGTAAATTCCGGCCCGCTGAGCCATTTTTCAATCAGAACTTCTTCATCGTGTTGAAATGCCAATGCTAAAGCCGACGCTAAATCTTCAGCTTTATCGACTTTTGACATTCCTACGCTCGACCCTTCCCGGCTCGGCTTTACAATAACCGGTAAGCCCAGTGCCGCAATGCGTGTATTAACGCTGTCAGACAGGCCCAATTCAAATTCGCGACGCGTCAGCGCCACCCACGGTGCAACCGGTAGCCCCGCGCCCTGCCACAGTAACTTACTGCGCAGTTTATCCATAGAGATGGCAGACGCCATCACGCCGCTGCCGGTGTACGGCATGTCGATCAACTCCAGAAGCCCCTGCAGGGTTCCGTCTTCTCCGCCACGGCCATGTAATGCGATAAAGACTTTATCGAAGCCCATTGCTTTTAACTGCGTCACGTCGACCTCTTTTGGATCGACCAGGTGCGCATTGACGCCCCCTTCACGCAGACCCGCCAGTACGGCAGCGCCGGAATTCAGAGAAACCTCGCGCTCGGCGGACGTGCCGCCAGACAGGACAGCAATCTTATCAGCCATGATGCTCATCCTCCTGAGTTTGCGGCTTCAGTTTGATTTCAGCTAAGGTACGGGCGATTTTGCCGATATTTCCCGCACCCTGGATCAGAATCAGATCGTTACCGCTCAGCACAGGTGCCAGAATTTCCGCCACCTGTACCGGGTCAGAAACCAAAATAGGGTCAACTTTACCGCGTCCGCGAATCGTGCGACACAAAGAACGACTGTCAGCCCCCGGAATCGGAGTTTCGCCCGCTGCATAAACATCCAGCATCAGCAGCGTATCCACCTGCGACAGTACGCTGGCGAAATCGTCATACAGATCGCGGGTGCGCGTATAGCGGTGCGGCTGGAAGATCATGACCAGATTTTTTTCAGGCCAGCCAGCGCGTGCAGCTTTGATGGTCGCGTCCACTTCGGTTGGATGGTGGCCGTAGTCATCCACCAGCATAGCGGTGCCGGCTTTACCGTTTACTGCCTCCAGCGGGAATTCACCGAGGAAATCGAAACGACGTCCAGTGCCCTGGAAGCTTTCCAGGGCGCGCAGGATCGCTTCATCATCGATGCCTTCTTCTGTCGCCACCGCCACCGCCGCTGCGGCGTTGAGGGCGTTATGACGCCCTGGCGCATTCAGCGTAACGTGCAGCAGCTCTTTGTCCTGACGCGCCAGCGTGAAATGCCCCTGCGCACCAACCTGTTTGTACTCTTCCACGCGAACGTCAGCATCCTCACTGAAGCCATAAGTGGTGATTTGACGCCCCACTCGCGGCAGCAGTTCGCGGATGACCGGGTCATCCACACACATCACCGCGCGGCCATAAAACGGCAGGTTGTGCAGGAAGTTGATAAAGGTCTGCTTTAAATTCTCAAAGTCGCCCTGGTAGGTATCCATATGGTCGGCTTCGATATTGGTGACAATCGCCACCATCGGCTGCAGATGCAGGAACGACGCATCGCTCTCATCTGCTTCCGCAATCAGGTAACGGCTGTGACCCAGACGCGCGTGCACGCCTGCGGCTTTGACCAGACCGCCATTGACGAACGTCGGGTCGAGACCCGCTTCGGCATAAATACTGGAAACCATCGCAGTCGTCGTGGTTTTACCGTGGGTCCCGGCAATCGCGATGCCGTGACGAAAACGCATCAGTTCCGCCAACATTTCAGCACGGCGGATCACCGGAATGCGCGCTTCATGCGCGGCAACGATTTCCGGGTTGTCAGAGGAGATAGCGCTCGATACCACCACCACGCTTGCATCGCGCACGTTTTCAGGGCGATGGTTGAAATAGATAGTCGCCCCAAGCGACGCCAGTTGCTGCGTAACAGGGTTTGGCGCCAGGTCAGACCCGCTGATCTGATAACCTTCGTTAGCTAACACTTCGGCAATACCGCCCATGCCAGCACCACCGATGCCAACAAAGTGAATGTGCCGGACGCGACGCATCTCGGGCACGATTGAACGCAGTTTTGCCAGTTGTTGTGTATTCATTCTCTAAACGCCATCGACTACTTAAAATTCGTGCAGCGCAACACGCGCTGCGAGGGTTAAGCCTGGGCTGCCAGGCTCACTTCTTTTGCCACCCGTTCAGTCGCATCCGGGATTGCCACCGCGCGCGCGCGTTGTGCCATCTCCAGCAATGCATCTCTGTTCCAGCCCGCCAGGGTAGTGGCGACCGCGTCGGCGGTAAATTGTGGCTGTTCAAATATCTTCGCCGCACCGGCTTTCTCAAGCGGCAGCGCGTTCCAGTACTGCTGTCGGTCTTTGTGCTGGAACGGGACAAACACCGCGGGCAAACCGGCGGCAGCGATTTCGCTTACCGTCAGTGCGCCAGAGCGGCAAACCACGACATCGGCCCAGGCATAGGCTGCAGCCATATCGTCAATAAATTCGGTCACTTTGTGCTGCGGCTGGCCTTCAGCGGCGTAAGCCTGCTCAACGGTCTGTTGCGCGCCTTTCCCGCTTTGATGCCAAATGGTCACGGCATCACCCAGCTTTGCAGCCACCTGCGGCATCGTCTGGTTTAAAATGCGTGCCCCTTGAGAGCCGCCCACAACCAGAACGCGTACCGGTCCTTCACGCCCCGTCAGGCGGGTGTCCGGCAGCGGCAGCGCCAGCACATCCACACGCACCGGGTTACCTACCACGTCCGCTTTCGGGAACGCACCGGGAAACGCCTGCATAACTTTGGTGGCGATTTTCGCCAGCCACTTGTTGGTCAGACCGGCAATACCGTTCTGCTCATGCAGTACGACGGGAATACCTAGTGACCACGCAGCCAACCCGCCTGGGCCAGAGACGTAGCCACCCATGCCCAGTACCACATCAGGCTTAAAACGCTTCATGATGGTGCGTGCCTGACGCCAGGCGTTAAAAATACGCACCGGAGACAGCAGCAGCGCCTTAAGACCTTTGCCACGAAGGCCGGAAATACGAATAAAGTCGATCTCAATACCGTGCTTCGGTACCAGGTCGGCTTCCATGCGGTCTGCGGTTCCCAGCCAGCGTACCTGCCAGCCCTGCTCCATTAAATGGTGCGCAACCGCCAGCCCCGGGAACACATGTCCGCCGGTACCGCCTGCCATCACCATTAACCGCTTCGGTTGATTCATCGTGAACCTCGTGTAAACGCCTGGGCTTTCTCCAGACGCGTCTCATAATCTATGCGTAACAAAAACATAATGGCCGTCGACATGATCAACAGGCTCGAACCACCATAACTGATCAACGGCAACGTCAGACCTTTGGTCGGCAGCATACCCGCTGCGGCGCCGACGTTAACCAGTGCCTGGAAGCTAAACCAGATCCCAATTGAACAGGCTAAGAAACCTGAGAAGCGGTGATCGATCTCCAGCGCTTTTCGGCCAATCGACATGGCGCGGAAAGCGACGAAGAATACCATTAATAGCGCCAATACCACACCGATATAACCCAGTTCTTCCCCAATAATGGAGAAGATGAAGTCAGTATGCGCTTCCGGTAAATACTCCAGTTTCTGTACCGAGTTACCCAGCCCTTGCCCCCAAACCTCACCGCGACCAAACGCCATCAGCGACTGCGTCAGCTGATAACCACTGCCGAACGGATCTTCCCATGGGTTCCAGAACGAGGTCACACGGCGGATACGGTAAGGCTCGGCGAGGATCAGCAGCACTACCGCTGAAATCCCCATTCCGATGATGGCGATGAACTGCCACAGCTTGGCCCCTGCCAGGAACAGCATCGCCAGCGTCGTGACAAACAGCACCACCACGGTACCGAGGTCAGGCTGCGCCAGCAGCAGGATCGCGAGCACCAGAATCACGCCCATCGGTTTTAAGAAGCCGCGAAGGTTATTACGCACTTCGTCGACCTTACGCACCAGGTAGTTCGCCAGGTAGCAAAACAGCGAAAGCTTGGTGAATTCCGCCGGCTGAATACGCAGCGGGCCAAACGCAATCCAGCGCGATGCCCCGTTAACGGAGCTCCCGACAACCAGTACGATCAGCAGCATGATAATTGACGCAATCAGCATCGCCGTACTGTGCCGCTGCCAGAATGCCATCGGCAGACGAAGCGTCACCAGCGCCAGACAGAACGCCAGAATGATGTACAGCCCGTCACGCTTGGCGAACAGGAAAGGATCGTTAGCCAGACGCTGTCCGACGGGCATCGAGGCCGAGGTCACCATGATAAAGCCGATCGCCGCCAGCCCCAGCGTAAGCCAGAACAGGGTGCGGTCGTACATAATCAGGCTATCGGAGTCTTTTTCCCGCGAAGCCATCACCCAGCCTTTCAGTGCCGCAAACAGCCACACCAGAATTCCAAATCCTGGCAGGCGCGGCATTTTCAGGCGAGGGAGAGATAAACGCATCAGCCTAACTCCTTCGCCAGGCGAGTAAAGATATCGCCACGCTGTTCGAAATTCTTAAACTGATCGAGGCTCGCGCACGCTGGAGAGAGCAGCACCATATCTCCCGGCTTCACGCGCGGGGCGATCAGCCGCATCGCCTGTTCCATCGTTTCAGTTTGCTCGGCAATCTCCGGGCGTAATTCAGCCAGCTCGCTGCCGTCACGACCGAAACAGTACAGGTGGATGTTATCGCCTGAAAGGTACGGCTTCAGGGAGGAGAAATCAGCGGATTTGCCGTCACCGCCCAACAGCAGATGCAGTGTACCGTCAACATGCAGACCGTTCAGCGCGGCCTCCGTACTTCCCACGTTGGTGGCTTTGGAGTCGTTAATCCAGCGCACGCCGTTGTGCTCCAGCGCCAGCTGGAAACGGTGCGCCAGACCGGAAAACGTGGTTAACGCTTTCAGGCTGGAAGAGCGCGGCAGGCCAACAGCATCCGCCAGCGCCAGTGCTGCCAGAGCATTTGTGTAGTTATGCTGGCCGGAGAGCTTCATCTCTTTCACGTTCAGCACTTTCTCACCTTTCACGCGCAGCCAGGTTTCACCCAACTGACGGTTCAGATGATAATCCCCCATGGTGATACCGAAGCTAATGCAGCGATCGTCCGCGCCGCGCACCGGCATGGTCAGCGCATCATCGGCGTTAACCACGCAGACTTTGGCATTTTCATACACGCGCAGCTTGGCGGCGCGGTACTGCTGAAGACCAAATGGATACCTGTCCATATGATCTTCGGTCACGTTAAGGATCGTCGCGGCAGCTGCGCGCAGGCTGGAGGTGGTTTCCAGCTGGAAGCTGGAAAGCTCAAGGACATACAGCTCGCAGCCTTTGTCCAGCAGCATCAGTGCGGGCAGACCGATATTACCGCCCACGCCGACGTTCATACCTGCGGCTTTCGCCATTTCGCCCACCAGAGTGGTGACGGTGCTTTTACCATTAGAACCGGTAATCGCAATAACGGGCGCCTGCACTTCACGGCAGAACAGCTCGATATCACCGACAATCTCCACCCCCGCATCAGCCGCAGCGCTGAGTGAAGGGTGCGCCAGCGCCATCCCCGGGCTGGCGACAATCAGATCGGCGGCCAGCAGCCAGTCATCATTCAGACCACCAAGGTGGCGCTCAACCTGTTCCGGCAGCTTGTCCAGACCCGGCGGAGAGACACGCGTATCCATCACGCGCGGCGTCACGCCACGCGCAAGGAAAAAGTCCACGCAGGAAAGGCCGGTAAGGCCCAACCCGATGATAACGACTTTTTTGCCCTGGTAATCTGCCATGATTAACGTACCTTCAGCGTTGCCAGGCCAATCAGCACCAGCATCAGCGAAATAATCCAGAAGCGCACAATCACGCGCGGCTCCGGCCAGCCTTTCAGTTCATAGTGGTGGTGAATCGGCGCCATACGGAAGATGCGCTGACCGCGCAGCTTGAAGGAGCCGACCTGCAAAATCACCGACAGGGTCTCGACCACAAACACACCGCCCATGATCACCAGCAGGAACTCCTGACGCAGCAGCACGGCGATGATGCCCAGTGCGCCGCCCAGCGCCAGAGAACCGACGTCGCCCATAAAGACCTGCGCCGGATAGGTGTTGAACCACAGGAAGCCCAGCCCCGCGCCGACAATCGCCGTACAGACGATCACCAGCTCACCCGCGTGTCGCAGATAAGGGATGTGCAGGTAGTTAGCAAAGTTCATGTTACCGGTCGCCCACGCCACCAGTGCAAAACCGGCCGCCACAAAGACGGTTGGCATAATGGCCAGACCATCCAGGCCATCGGTCAGGTTGACGGCGTTGCCGGTTCCGACGATCACAAAGTAGGCCAGCAGGATATAGAACAGCCCCAGCTGCGGCATGACGTCTTTAAAGAACGGCACCACCAGCTCGGTCGCGGGCGTGTCTTTTCCTGCCAGATAGAGCGCGAAGGCCACACCAAGCGCGATCACCGACATCCAGAAGTACTTCCAGCGGGCAATCAGGCCTTTAGTATCTTTGCGAACGACTTTGCGGTAATCATCCACAAAACCAATGATCCCATAGCCCACCAGCACGGTAAGCACGCACCAGACGTATGGGTTAGACGGATACGCCCACAGCAGCACGGAGACAACGATTGCAGTCAGGATCATAATCCCGCCCATGGTCGGCGTACCGCGTTTACTGAAGTGCGACTCAGGACCGTCGTTACGCACCACCTGGCCGAAAGAGAGTTTTTGCAGACGGGCAATCATGCGCGGGCCCATCCACAATGAGATGAACAGCGCAGTCAGCAGGCTGACGATGGCACGAAACGTCAGATAGGAAAAGACGTTAAAGCCTGAATAATATTTGACCAAATGTTCGGCCAGCCAAACTAACATGTCCCGTTCTCCTGTAATGCGTGCACAACCTCTTCCATGGCGGCACTACGTGAACCTTTCACTAACACAGTCACAATTTGTTTTTCTGTAATCAACGCCTTCAGGCGCTCAATCAACGCAGCTTTATCGGCAAAATGTTCGCCAACGCCGCTGGCACGGCTAATCGCCTCGCTCAGTTTTCCTGCGCTCAGCACACAGTCCAGCCCTGACGCTTTCGCCGCTTCCCCGACCTGGATATGACAGGCTTCGCTTTCGTCGCCCAGCTCGGCCATATCGCCGACCACCATGACGCGGTAGCCCGGCATTTCAGATAACACCTGCACCGCCGCCGTCATTGAGCCAACGTTAGCGTTATAAGAGTCATCCAGCAGCAGCTTGTTTTCCGCAAGCGGGATCGGGAACAGGCGTCCCGGCACGGCTTTTAACGTTGCCAGCCCGGTTTTAATCGCCTCATGCGACGCGCCCACGGCCGTCGACAACGCCGCAGCCGCAAGCGCATTGGCGATGTTATGGCGACCCGGCAGCGGTAACAGCACGTCTACGTCACCCGTTGGGGTCGTGAGCGTGAACTCTGTACCGTGCGACGTCACATGAATATTGGTCGCGGTAAAATCACTGTTGGCCGCATTCGGCGAGAAGCGCCAGGTTTTACGCGAGCCAATGATGTTCTGCCAGTTCAGCCAGTCGTTGTTGTCGGCATTGAGAATGGCAATACCGTCAGCGGGCAGACCGGTGTAGATCTCGCCTTTCGCTTTCGCCACGCCTTCCAGCGAGCCAAAGCCTTCCAGATGTGCCGCCGCCAGGTTATTCACCAGCGCCGCTTCCGGGCGCGTCAGGCTCACGGTCCAGGCGATTTCCCCCTGGTGGTTTGCTCCTAACTCGATCACCGCAAATTCATGTTCGTTGGTAAGGCGAAGTAATGTCATCGGCACGCCGATGTCATTATTGAGGTTGCCCGCGGTATAAAGTGTATTGCCGCACTGGCTGAGGATCGCCGCCGTCATCTCTTTCACTGACGTTTTGCCTGATGATCCGGTTAGCGCGACAACGCGAGCTGGCACCTGCTGACGAACCCAGGCGGCCAGTTCACCGAAGGCGAGACGCGTATCTTTCACTACAATTTGCGGCAGTTCGATATCGAGTTTACGGCTGACCAGCAGCGCGCCAGCGCCGTTTTCTTTAGCCTGCCCGGCAAAATCATGCGCGTCAAAACGCTCGCCTTTCAGCGCCACAAACAGACAACCCGCGGTCACTTTGCGGGTGTCGGTGGTTACCGCGTCAATGGTCAGATCTGGACCCAACAGTTCGCCGTGCAGTACCGCAGCCGCCCGGCTTAAGGTGATGCTAATCATGCGACGACTCCCAGCAGACGCGCTGCCGTTACGCGGTCGGAGTAGTCCAGACGACGATTGCCAACAATCTGATAATCTTCGTGGCCTTTACCTGCCAGCAGAACCACATCATTTTCTTTGGCCTGCATGATGGTGTTGGTCACGGCTTCCGCACGGCCCTCCACCACGCGGGCGCGACCGGCGTCCAGCATGCCCGCCAGAATGTCGTTGATGATGGCGCGCGGCTCTTCCGTGCGCGGGTTGTCATCGGTTACTACCGGAATATCCGCGAACTGTTCCGCAATGGCGCCCATCAGTGGACGTTTGCCTTTATCGCGATCGCCGCCGCAGCCAAAGACGCACCACAGTTTACCGGTACAGTGCAGGCGGGCCGCTTCCAGCGCTTTTTCCAGCGCATCCGGCGTGTGGGCATAATCGACAACCACGGTCGGTTTGCCCGGCGCGCTAAACACTTCCATACGACCGCAAACAGGCTGCAGACGTGCCGAGGTCTTCAGCAGTTCAGCCATTGGGTAGCCCAGCGCCAGCAGCGTTGCCAGTGCCAGCAGCAGATTGCTGACGTTAAATGCGCCCATCAGGCGACTTTCAATTTCACCTTCGCCCCATGAAGAGGCAAAGCGGATCGTCGCCCCGCTGTCGTGATAGTTAACGTCAACGGCCTTCAGCCAGCGGCCGTGGCAGTTGGGATTGATATGGTCTTCCATCGACACCGCAACCGCGTCTGGCAACTTCGCAAGCCAGCGGCGACCGACTTCATCATCGGCGTTGATGATGGCTTGTCCGTAATGGTGAGTCGAGAACAGCAGCCATTTCGCGGCTTCGTAATGCTCCATATCACCATGATAATCAAGATGATCGCGACTCAGGTTGGTAAACACAGAGGCGGCAAACTTCAGCGCCGCAACACGATGCTGTACCAGACCGTGCGAAGAAACTTCCATCGCAGCAAAGGTTGCCCCCTGCCCTGCCAGACCGGCAAGAACATGCTGTACGTCAACTGCCGAGCCGGTGGTGTTTTCCGTTGGGCTGACTTTGCCCAGCAGGCCGTTACCCACGGTGCCCATTACCGCGCCGGTTTCACCCAGCAACTGGGCCCATTGCGCCATCAGCTGCGTGGTGGTGGTTTTTCCGTTCGTGCCCGTCACGCCAACCAGACGCAGCTGGTCGGAAGGTTCGTGATAAAAACGTCCTGCCAGAGCAGAAAGACGTTCATTCAACTGGCTGAGATAGATAACCGGCACACCGTGCATTTCACGGATCTCACCGTCGGTTGCCTCATCTTTGGCCTCAGCAATAATGGCAGCAACACCTTGCGCAATCGCCTGCGGGATATAACGACGCCCGTCCGCCTGATGACCGACCACCGCCACAAAAAGATCGCCAGAAGCCGCAACGCGGCTGTCCAGTACCATCTCTCGCAGTGCTCGCTCCGGTGCATTTGGCACCCACGGAGCGAGAAGGTCGCGCAAATTACGATCTGCCACCTGTACCCTCGCCTTGATTAATTACAAATTCACTTTTTTCGCCCGTCGCCAGCGCATCCGGTTCAATGTTCATGGTACGTAACACGCCGCCCATGATAGCTCCGAACACAGGCGCGGAGACGGCGCCGCCGTAGTATTTACCCGCCTGTGGATCGTTTATGACGACCACCAGCGCAAAACGCGGATTGCTTGCAGGCGCTACGCCTGCGGTATAGGCAATGTATTTGTTGATGTAGCGGCCGTCTGGCCCCACCTTTTTCGCTGTACCGGTTTTAATGGCAATGCGATAGCCTTTGATCGCCGCCTTCACGCCGCCGCCGCCGGGCAGCGCCACGCTTTCCATCATGTGCACAACGGTACGAACGATGGATTCCGGGAAGATACGCTCGCCCGGAACCGGTGGATCAACTTTGGTAATCGACAGCGGGCGATAGACGCCATAGCTGCCAATCGTTGCGTAGACTCGCGCTAACTGTAACGGCGTTACCATTAGCCCATAGCCGAAAGAGAAGGTGGCCCTCTCTATGTCAGACCACCGTTGTTTTTGAGGATATAAGCCACTGCGTTCTCCGACCAACCCCAAATTGGTCGCCTTTCCCAGTCCAAAACGTGAGTAAGTCTCTACTAACGCTGAGGACGGCATCGCTAACGCCAGCTTTGAAACACCGACGTTACTCGACTTCTGTAACACCCCGGTCAGGGTCAATTCGCTGTAGCGCGCCACGTCTTTAATCTCGTGGCCGTTGATACGGTAAGGGATCGTGTTCAGAACCGTGTTTTCATTGACGATGCCGCGCTGAAGCGCCGTCATCACCACCATCGGTTTCACCGTGGAGCCAGGTTCGAACACGTCGGTAATTGCCCGGTTACGCATCGCATCTTTTGCGGTACCGGTAAAGTTATTCGGGTTGTAGGACGGACTGTTAGCCATCGCCAGCACTTCGCCGGTGCTGACATCAACCAGCACGGCACTGCCAGACTCCGCTTTGTTGAACGCTACGGCGTTGTTCAGCTCGCGATAAACCAGCGCCTGCAAGCGCTCGTCGATACTCAGTGCCAGGTTGTGTGCCGCCTGGCTGTCCGTAGAGGAAATATCTTCGATGACACGCCCATAGCGGTCTTTACGCACAATGCGCTCGCCCGGCTGGCCGGTGAGCCACTTATCGAAGCTTTTTTCAACGCCCTCAATCCCCTGACTATCGACGTTAGTGAAGCCGATGAGGTGAGCGGTTACTTCGCCGGACGGATAATAACGACGGGATTCCTCACGCAGATGAATGCCCGGCAGCTTCAGTTTACGAATGTAGTCCGCCATGTCAGGGTTAACCTGACGCGCCAGATAGATAAAACGCCCTTTCGGGTTGGCGTTAACGCGGGAAGCCAGCTGATCCAGCGGCATTTTCAGGGCATCTGACAGCGCTTTCCAGCGGTTGTCCAGCGTAATGCCACCGGCGTCGTGCAGCTCTTTCGGGTCGGCCCAAATCGCTTTTACCGGCACACTCACGGCCAGCGGGCGACCAGAACGGTCAGTGATCATCCCACGTGATGTCGACACTTCCTGCACACGTAGAGAGCGCATATCACCCTGACGTACCAGCATGTCAGGGGCGATGATTTGCAACCACGCCACACGTCCCAGCAGGAAACCCAGCGCCAGTAAAATGCAGCCGCAAAGCAACGCAAAACGCCAACTGACAAAGTTGGCCTGTTCTTCCTGACGTTTTGGTTTTAGCGTTTTTGCCGCTGCTTTCATGCGTCGCGTTTTCCCTTATTTTTGTACTACGATATTTTCCTGGGAAGGATCAACATGCTGCAGTTGCAGCTTTTCCGTTGCGATCCGTTCAACCCGGCTGTGATCGCCGAGCGCGTTTTCTTCAAGGATCAGATTTCGCCATTCAATATCCAGCGCATCGCGTTCCAGTACCATCTGCTCGCGTTGCGCAGTCAATAAACGTGTATGGTGGGCTGTGGTGACCACCGTGACTGCCGTAACAATGATGCAAATGAACAGGCAGAGTGGCAGTTTCCCGAACCGCAAAAGATCGTCGCCGATCACGCCAGGCAAGGCATGGCGCTCGTTGCTTCCTAACGATCCCTTAACTTTGCTTAGGGTTTCTGTCACTCTGCTGATCATGCGTTCGTCCTCTCTGCAACTCGCAGCACTGAACTACGGGCGCGTGGATTCTCTGCCACCTCTTCTTCGCCCGGCATCAACTTGCCTAATGCTCGCAACTGACGACCACCCAGCTTCCTGAGTTGTTCTTCCGTCATCGGCAACCCCGCAGGAACCTGAGGACCGCGGCTTTGCTCACGCATAAAGCGCTTCACAATGCGGTCTTCCAGCGAATGGAAGCTGATGATGGATAACCGCCCACCCGGGGCCAGTACGTCGAGCGAGCTTTTTAGCGCCAGCTCTATTTCCTCCAGTTCACTGTTTACCCAGATGCGCACCGCCTGGAAGGTACGGGTCGCGGGATGTTTGTGCTTATCCTTCACCGGCATCGCCGCCGCGATCACTTCGGCCAGCTCTTTGGTACGGGTCATGGGCTCAACGCGGTTGCGCTCAACGATGGCGCGCGCAATGCGCTTGCCAAAACGTTCTTCGCCAAAGGTTTTGATCACCCATGCAATATCCGCTTCGTCAGCGGTCTGCAGCCATTCGGCAGCAGACTGGCCGCGCGTCGGGTCCATACGCATATCCAGCGGACCATCACGCATAAAGGAGAAACCGCGTTCAGCATCATCAAGCTGTGGTGAAGAGACGCCAAGATCGAGAAGAATCCCGTCGATCTTGCCCGTCAGGCCGCGCTCGGCAACATAATCCGCGAGCGCAGAGAAAGGTCCATGCACGATGGAAAAGCGAGGGTCATTGATGGTCTGTGCAACGGCAATCGCCTGCGGATCGCGATCAATTGCCAGCAGACGTCCTTCCTCTCCAAGCTGGGAGAGAATCAAACGCGAGTGACCACCGCGACCAAACGTACCATCAATGTAGATGCCATCCGGACGAATATTCAGGCCGTTCACGGCCTCATCCAGTAACACCGTTTTGTGTTTATAATTTTCCATCATATTTATAGAGACAAGTCCTGCAGCCGTTCCGATAAAGTTGCGGAATCGGACTGCTCAGCGTCGATATCTTCCTTGACCTGTTGATACCAGGTCGTTTCATCCCACAGTTCAAACTTGTTGAACTGCCCGACCAGCATCACTTCTTTAGTCAGACCGGCATGTTGCCGCAGCACAGGCGCAATCAGTAATCGCCCGGCGCTATCCATCTGACACTCACTGGCATGTCCCAATAACAGCCGCTGTACGCGGCGCTCTTGCGGGTTCATGCTCGACAGTCGCGACAGCTTTTGCTCAATAATTTCCCATTCGGGTAAGGGGTAAAGCAGCAGGCAGGGGGAGTTGATGTCAATGGTGCAAACCATTTGACCCGAAGCGTTCTCAATCAGCTGGTCGCGGTATCGGGTTGGCACCGATAAACGCCCTTTGCTGTCGAGATTGACTAACGTAGCTCCACGGAACATGCCAGTCTCACCCCTCCTCACCACTTTAACCCACAAATTCCCACCTAAAGGAGTTTACGGAGCGAGGGAAAAGCTTGTCAAGCCAGGACTCTCCCTATAAGGACCCGAAAGCCCTCTATTTATAGAGATAAACAGACCTGACTAATAACTGAACAACTGGCGAGGCAAAATTAACGTTATGAATATTTGTAAGAAAAAAACCGAATATGCACACTAGCGTTAAAGCTCACTCAATATCATCGCAGATAAATATAAAGTGTCAGTTTGCGACGCGGGCAGCATTTTATGACAGATTCTCAGGGGATAACAGCGCCAGATTCATTCAGACGCGTGGTTAAGGCGGCCGTTGCCACGCTGGCTGGTCAGGGTCCAGGAAAAACGTCTGAATATTCATCGACCGAAGCCGGTTTGTAACAAAATAATACAAAGATAGCGGTTTAAAATCGCTTTCAGGCTCCTTAAAGGGCAGTTTAAAAGCCAAAATGAATTAAGAAAATGAGGAGATTATGATCCTGCAGGAATTATCCTAATTTCATTGCGGGAATTAACTCAGCGAATTATTCCCGCAATAAGGGGCCGTTTTCACCGCCCCGTCATTTCATTTATGGCGGCTAAGAATTCCGCGATGATAGAGATTACGTTTGATACGTGTCAGACCCGGCTTCGGTTTTCTCGGCTCATCCAGGCTCGCCAGAACAATCTCCAGTACGCGTTCAGCCACATCACGGTGACGCTGTGCCACGGCCAGCACCGGACACTGCAGGAAGTCGAGCAGCTCGTTATCCCCGAAAGTGGCAATAGCCAGGTCGGAGGGAAGCTTACCTTCACGGCGCAGGGTCACATCCATCACCCCCTGCAAGAGTGCAAAGGATGTCGTGAACAGCGCCTGGGGCATCGGGTGCGTTTCCAGCCATTTCTCAAAGAGCTGCGCAGCGGCTTCACGTTCATAGCTATTGGCGTAGAGATAGTGAACTTCACGCGGATCGTCTTTCCAGGCGGTTCGGAACCCCTGTTCACGCAGGAAGCTCACTGAAAGTTCAGGCAATGCGCCAAGATAGAGTACCGTTTCAGCAGGGAAGGTTCTCAGCTCCGCGGCAAGCATTTCCGCATCATCCTGGTCGGCACCCACTACGCTAGTGAAATGCTCGCGATCGAGCGCACGATCCAGCGCAACGATAGGGAAAGGATCGTTCGCCCAGCGCTGGTAGAAAGGATGCTCTGGCGGTAAGGAGGTCGATACAATGATGGCATCCACCTGGCGCTGGAGCAGATGTTCAATGCAGCGCATCTCGTTGTCCGGCTGATCTTCAGAACAAGCAATCAGCAACTGGTAGCCGCGCTGGCGAGCCTGACGCTCAAGATAGTTGGCGATACGGGTATAGCTGGTATTTTCCAGATCGGGGATCACCAGACCAATCGATCGGGTGCGCCCGGCGCGCAGGCCGGCAGCGACAGCATTCGGATGGTAGTTATGCTCACGAACCACCGCCATAACTTTTTCAACGGTTTTATCGCTGACACGGTACTGCTTTGCTTTACCGTTAATCACATAGCTGGCCGTTGTTCGTGACACGCCGGCTAGCCGGGCGATTTCATCCAGTTTCACAATTGCCCCTTAAAAAAAGAAAAGAGTCCATGGCCCTGTCAAGGTTATGGTTAAATCTTTTAACATCTAAACGCAGAAAAGCCTTCGCGGCAACCGCTTTTATCTGCGTTATTGGCTGATTACGCAAAAAAAAGCCCGGCTTTGGTGACCGGGCAGAAAGAGGCGAACCTTTTTGACAACTAACGCATGATTTTCTCGCCGCGTGACAGACCCACAACGCCCGATCTGGCCACTTCAACAATTTTTGCTACATCCCGCACGGACGCCAGAAAAGCGTCCAGCTTGTCACTGGTCCCGACCAGTTGAACCGTATAAAGAGAAGGCGTGACGTCAATGATCTGCCCGCGGAAAATATCCGCATTGCGTTTGACCTCTTCACGCCCGTAGCCGCTGGCCTGAATTTTTACCAGCATGACCTCACGCTCAACGTAAGCCCCCTGCCCCAGTTCGCTCACGCGGAGGACATCAACCAGTTTATGCAGTTGCTTCTCAATCTGCTCAAGCACTTTGGCATCACCAACGGTCTGAATCGTCATACGCGACAGCGTCGGGTCATCCGTGGGGGCAACGGTCAGGCTTTCTATGTTATAGCCGCGCTGCGCGAAAAGCCCAATGACGCGCGACAGTGCGCCAGACTCGTTTTCCAGCAATACAGATAATATCCGGCGCATATCAGGTTCTCTCCGTTTTGCTTAACCACATTTCATCCATACCACCGCCGCGAATATGCATCGGATAAACGTGCTCGGTCCCATCAACGATGACATCCATAAAGACGAGGCGGTTGTTTTTAACCTGCTCAAGCGCTTGTGCGAGCGACGATTCCAGCAAAGCGGGATCGGTCACCCGCATCCCCACGTGGCCATAAGCTTCAGCAAGACGAACAAAATCCGGCAGCGACTGCATGTATGACTGAGAGTGACGGCCAGAGTAGATCATATCCTGCCACTGCTTCACCATACCGAGATAGCCGTTGTTGAGGTTAAGCACCAGTACCGGCAACTCATATTGCAGCGCGGTGGAAAGTTCCTGAATGTTCATCTGGATACTGCCGTCCCCGGTCACGCAGACGACGGTTTCATTTGGCAGTGCCAGCTTCACGCCCAGCGCGGCAGGCAAACCAAAGCCCATCGTTCCTAACCCCCCCGAATTGATCCAGTGACGCGGTTTATCAAAGGGATAATAGAGGGCGGCGAACATTTGATGCTGACCCACGTCTGAAGTGACATAAGCGTCGCCTTTCGTCAGTCGCCAGACCGCTTCAATCACGGCCTGAGGCTTAATATGCTCACTTTGAGTGTCATATTTCAGACACTGGCGCGCGCGCCACTGCTCAATTTGCAGCCACCAGTCGCGGAGCTCATCCAGCGGTTGAGTCGTGCTCTCCTGGGCCAGCAGATCCAGCATTTGCTCCAGTACCTGCCGGGCATCGCCGACGATAGGCACATCAGCTGACACCGTTTTTGAAATCGACGTGGGGTCGATATCAATGTGCAGCACCGTGGCGTTCGGGCAATACTTCGCCAGATTGTTGGTCGTACGATCGTCAAAGCGCACGCCGACGGCAAAGATCACATCGGAATGATGCATCGTCATGTTGGCTTCATAGGTACCGTGCATACCCAGCATGCCCAGCGCCTGACGGTGGGTGGCGGGAAACGCCCCGAGTCCCATCAGCGACGACGCAACAGGAAGATTGAGCTTTTCGATCAGTTCACGAAGCTGTGGCTCACACGCAGAATTGATTGCCCCACCGCCGACATAGACCACCGGTTTTTTAGCGGCCAGCAGCGTCTGCAGCGCACGTTTGATCTGGCCTTTGTGGCCCTGCGTGGTGGGGTTGTAAGAACGCATGCTTACCGATTCCGGCCAGACATAAGGCAGCTTGTTTGCCGGATTCAGGATATCTTTAGGCAGATCGACCACCACCGGTCCTGGACGTCCGCTTGCCGCCAGCCAGAATGCTTTTTTCAGCACGCCAGGAATGTCTTCGGTTTGCTTGACCAGGAAGCTGTGCTTCACAACGGGACGCGATATCCCGACCATGTCGCACTCCTGAAATGCGTCGTAGCCAATCAGTGAGGTTGCCACCTGCCCGGAGAGGATCACCAGCGGAATAGAGTCCATGTACGCGGTCGCAATGCCGGTAATAGCGTTTGTCGCGCCGGGGCCCGACGTGACTAACACCACGCCCACTTCCCCCGTCGCACGCGCCAGGCCATCAGCCATATGCACCGCTGCCTGTTCATGCCGTACAAGGATATGGTCAATGCCGCCTACCGTATGCAGTGCATCATAAATATCAAGGACCGCGCCGCCAGGATAGCCGAACACTTGTTTCACGCCCTGATCGATAAGCGATCGGACGACCATTTCCGCGCCAGACAACATCTCCATGCTTTGCCTCCAGGCATTTTGTTATAGACGGACCGCCGAATTCATTTCTGCACCGTCTTGCGATCGGGATGAACCCGTCTTCTATTAGCTGAGTGATACTTACCTTAACCGCTCGTTATGAGGCAGGCAATTAGCAAACCCGGAGAGCGAAGAGGCGGTTAAAGCAGAAAAAACAGACATTGCCAGAGGATATGGTTAATTCATCTGAAATTAGAGGAGGAGATGATAAATCATCGTTGAAAAGCGCGATGATTCAGGAAATCATCTATTTTTACAGGTCTGGCAACCACCAGAAAAGATTCAGAACAGAATAAAATAGCAGTTAACAAAACAAAACCAGGATAAACCACATGCAAAGATGCAATTTATCCTGATCTGATTAACGGCGGCAGATGCTGATAAGTAATTCTTCCATCCACTGATGCCCTTTATCCCGCCCTGCAGCTTCATGCCAGGAGAGATAACAGGTACGGCTATTAAGCTTAAGCGGCAGAGGCAAAATTTGCAGATTTAACGCGTCAGAGAACTCTTCCGCCAGCCAGCGCGGTGCAATAGCCACCAGCTGCGTCTGGGAAACGACGTTTAATACGCTGACCATTGCCATTCCTTGATATGCCACGCTCGCCTGTTTATCTGCTGTGTCGTACCACGGCAGACTAAATGAGGCATATCTGTCGAGCGCAACCACGGCATGTTGTTCGCTATAAACATCACTTTCACGTAGCGGAGCATTCAATCGTGGATGTTTTTTACTGGCAACCAATACCATTTCATCTTTAAACAACGGCACGCACGAAAATTCAGGGCGACGGAACTCTTCGTATCCCAGAACAAATTCGGTTTCCTGGTAACGTAACTGGTGTTCTGTGTTTTGATTTAAGGATGATTTGAACACCAGATTAATATTTGGCGCAATCTCTTCAACCTTATTATAAATAATAGATGTCAGATAATTATCTAACGGACTGCAGACGCAGAGATGGAATACGCGTTCACTGCTTAGTGGTTCAAAACCCGAGCCCGGCAGCTCATTTTGCACCAGTTGCAGAGCCTGGCGAATAGAGCCGAAGAGCTGGAATGCCCGCGCAGTAGGCTGAATCCCTCGTCCGTAGCGAACGAATAATTCGTCGTTGAACATCACCTTAAGCCTGGCAACGGCATTACTCACGGCAGGTTGTGACATCCCCAACGCTTGCGCCGCCCGGGTGATATTCTGCTCCTGCATGACAGCATCAAACACCGTCAGTAGATTAAGATCCACCGTGCGTAGCTGGGGTTTAATCCCATCTGTAACTTGAGGTTGTTTAATATTATTTTCTGACACTTCTGACTCCACTGTCACGCTACACAGCACGTCCTTCGCCGACGCATTGTAATAATCCCGAAAAATATGATTTACCATGCCAATACGTCCAACAAAAGAGAATTGTTTAAAAATCGGAATATATAAAGATCACGCGATAACACACAAATAAAAACCGGCATAACAGATATATTTGACTTTATAGTTAGAATGAAACCATAAACCAAGTCAATACACAATGGTCATCTGGTTAAGGATGACTTAAGTATAATTAAACTGTTATCGACTTTGCGTATACTTACGTTAATAATCTGTTATTCCCATTCATTCACGACCAGAGAGAAAGAATGCCTATGTGAATGGTAAATCAATGATATTAAATACTTTAAAAAGAAAACATCCACGACGGAAAATACATATTTCAAAACACCTGCTAAATGTACTTATTTCTGCAAATGCTTTTTGAGTCCAATTTTAGACAATTCATATAGCCTGAAAAGCAAAATCCAGCACAATAAGCTAAAGCCTATAACCTGTCTGTTCAGCCTGTCGGAACCGTTTTTACCGTCAGGGGTTGACATCAACAGCCGTATCCAGTACCACTAAAAGTATATTGAATTTAACGGAGCACGATTCATGACACGCACCCATCGTTTCACCGGTCTACTACTACTAAACGCATCTTCTGTGCGCGGTAGACTGGCGGGCGAAATTCAGCGTTGAATCGTCACCAGTAAGACTAAAAACCCGCGCCACTGCGCGGGTTTTTTTATGCTCGTAGCAAGGCGCCCTAAGACTGACAAGGACCTAACCCATGAGCCAGCAAGTCATTATTTTCGATACTACTTTACGTGACGGTGAACAGGCATTACAGGCAAGCCTGAGTGTAAAAGAGAAACTGCAGATTGCGCTGGCTCTCGAGCGAATGGGCGTCGACGTCATGGAGGTGGGGTTCCCGGTCTCTTCTCCGGGTGATTTCGAATCCGTACAGACCATTGCGCGCACCATTAAAAATAGCCGCGTCTGTGGCCTGGCACGCTGTGTAGAGAAAGACATCGACGTTGCGGCCGAGTCGCTGAAAGTGGCCGAAGCCTTCCGTATTCACACCTTCATTGCTACCTCGCCAATGCATATCGCAACCAAATTGCGCAGCACGCTGGATGAGGTGATTGAACGCGCGGTGTATATGGTTAAGCGCGCACGTAACTATACCGATGACGTTGAATTCTCTTGCGAAGACGCGGGCCGTACGCCAATCGAAGACCTGGCGCGCGTTGTGGAAGCCGCCATCAACGCGGGCGCGAAAACCATCAACATCCCGGACACCGTCGGCTACACCATGCCGTTTGAGTTCTCTAACATCATCACCGGCCTGTATGACCGCGTACCGAATATTGATAAAGCAATTATCTCCGTCCACACCCACGATGATTTAGGGCTGGCGGTGGGCAATGCCATCGCCGCTGTCCACGCTGGTGCGCGTCAGGTAGAAGGCGCGATGAACGGTATCGGTGAACGCGCGGGCAACTGTTCGCTGGAAGAAGTGATCATGGCGATCAAAGTGCGCAAAGACATCATGAACGTGCACACCCGCATCAATCACAACGAAATCTGGCGCACCAGCCAGACCGTCAGCCAGATTTGCAACATGCCGATCCCGGCCAACAAAGCGATTGTCGGCACGGGTGCGTTCGCGCATTCCTCTGGTATCCACCAGGACGGCGTACTGAAAAACCGCGAAAACTACGAAATCATGACCCCGGAATCTATCGGTCTGAACCAGGTGCAGTTGAACCTGACCTCCCGTTCCGGCCGCGCTGCGGTGAAACACCGTATGGAAGAGATGGGTTATCAGGACAGCGATTACAACATGGATCAGCTGTACGACGCATTCCTGAAGCTGGCCGACAAAAAAGGTCAGGTGTTCGACTATGACCTGGAAGCGCTGGCCTTTATTAACAAACAGCAGGAAGAGCCAGAGCACTTCCGTCTGGATTACTTCAACGTGCAGTCCGGCTCCAGCGACATCGCCACCGCCTCGGTCAAACTGGCCTGTGGTGACGAGATTAAAGCCGAAGCGGCAAACGGTAACGGCCCTGTCGACGCCATCTATCAGGCAATCAACCGCGTCACCGAATACGACGTTGAGCTGGTGAAATATGACCTGACGGCGAAAGGGCATGGTAAAGACGCTTTAGGCCAGGTGGATATCGTCGTCAATTACAACGGTCGCCGTTTCCACGGAGTGGGTCTGGCGACGGATATTGTCGAATCCTCCGCGAAAGCAATGGTGCATGTCCTGAACAACATCTGGCGCGCCGCTGAAGTCGAAAAAGAGTTGCAACGCAAAGCTCAGAATAAAGAGAACAACAAGGAAACCGTGTAATGTCGAAGAATTACCATATTGCTGTGTTGCCGGGTGACGGTATTGGCCCGGAAGTGATGGCACAGGCGCTGAAAGTACTGGAAGCCGTTCGCTCGCGTTTTGCGATGAAAATCACCACCAGCCATTACGACGTGGGCGGTATTGCCATTGATAACCACGGTACGCCGCTGCCAAAAGCCACCGTCGAAGGCTGCGAAAATGCCGACGCCGTGCTGTTTGGCTCCGTCGGCGGCCCAAAATGGGAACACCTGCCGCCGGCTGAGCAGCCAGAGCGCGGCGCGCTGCTGCCGCTGCGTAAACACTTTAAGCTGTTCAGCAACCTGCGTCCGGCGAAGCTCTATCAGGGGCTGGAAGAATTCTGCCCGCTGCGCGCGGATATCGCCGCTAACGGTTTCGATATTCTCTGCGTACGCGAGCTGACCGGCGGAATTTACTTCGGTCAGCCAAAGGGCCGCGAAGGCAGCGGCCAGCATGAAAAAGCATTCGATACCGAGGTATATCACCGTTTCGAAATTGAACGTATCGCCCATATCGCCTTTGAGTCGGCGCGTAAACGCCGTCATAAAGTGACCTCCATTGATAAAGCAAACGTGCTGCAGTCGTCCATTTTGTGGCGTGAGATCGTCAGCGAAGTCGCGAAGCAGTATCCGGACGTTGAGCTGTCGCATATGTACATTGATAACGCGACCATGCAGCTGATTAAGGATCCCTCCCAGTTTGACGTGCTGCTCTGCTCTAACCTGTTCGGCGATATCCTGTCTGACGAGTGCGCGATGATCACCGGCTCCATGGGGATGTTGCCATCCGCCAGCCTGAATGAAGAAGGCTTCGGGCTGTACGAACCTGCCGGGGGCTCCGCACCGGATATCGCAGGCAAAAACATCGCCAACCCGATTGCACAGATCCTCTCCCTGGCTCTGCTGCTGCGATACAGCCTTGATGCAGGTGATGCAGCAACCGCAATTGAAAACGCCATTAACCGGGCGTTAGAAGAAGGCGTCCGTACCGGTGATTTAGCACGCGGCACGGCAGCAGTCAGTACTGATGAAATGGGCGACATCATTGCCCGCTATGTCGCTGAAGGGGTGTAATCATGGCCAAAACCTTATATGAAAAGTTGTTTGATGCACACGTTGTCTACGAAGCACCAAACGAAACCCCACTGCTGTATATCGACCGTCATCTGGTACACGAAGTGACCTCCCCGCAGGCATTTGACGGCCTGCGTGCGCACAAGCGTCCCGTGCGTCAGCCGGGAAAAACCTTCGCGACGATGGATCATAACGTTTCCACTCAGACCAAAGACATCAATGCGTCGGGTGAGATGGCTCGTATCCAGATGCAGGAACTGATTAAGAACTGCAACGAATTTGGCGTGGAGTTGTACGATCTGAACCACCCTTATCAGGGCATCGTCCACGTGATGGGGCCGGAGCAAGGGATTACCCTGCCGGGCATGACCATCGTCTGCGGTGACTCTCATACCGCAACGCACGGCGCGTTTGGCGCGCTGGCGTTTGGTATCGGTACGTCTGAAGTGGAACACGTTCTGGCGACGCAGACCCTGAAACAGGGCCGCGCCAAAACCATGAAGATTGAAGTGAAAGGTAAAGCCGCACCGGGGATCACGGCGAAAGACATCGTGCTGGCTATCATCGGCAAAACCGGCAGCGCAGGCGGTACCGGTCACGTAGTGGAATTTTGCGGCGACGCTATTCAGGCGCTGAGCATGGAAGGTCGGATGACCCTGTGCAATATGGCCATTGAGATGGGCGCCAAAGCAGGCCTGGTGGCACCAGACGAAACGACCTTCAACTATGTGAAAGGTCGTCTGCACGCGCCAAAAGGCCAGGATTTTGACGATGCGGTCGCGTACTGGAAAACCCTGAAAACCGACGACGGGGCAACCTTTGACACCGTTGTCACGCTGCAGGCAGAAGAGATTGCGCCTCAGGTGACTTGGGGCACCAACCCGGGTCAGGTGATTTCCGTTAACGACAGCATTCCTGACCCGGCCTCCTTTGCCGATCCGGTCGAGCGTGCCAGTGCGGAGAAAGCGCTGGCCTATATGGGACTGAAGCCCGGTGTGCCGTTGACCGACGTGACCATTGATAAAGTCTTCATTGGATCCTGTACCAACTCCCGTATCGAAGATTTACGTGCTGCTGCAGAGATTGCTAAAGGCCGCAAAGTTGCGCCGGGCGTGCAGGCGCTGGTGGTTCCCGGTTCCGGTCCGGTGAAAGCTCAGGCAGAAGCGGAAGGGCTGGATAAGATCTTTATCGAAGCAGGTTTTGAGTGGCGTTTGCCGGGATGCTCCATGTGTCTGGCTATGAACAACGACCGTCTGAATCCAGGCGAACGTTGTGCTTCCACCAGCAACCGTAACTTTGAAGGCCGTCAGGGCCGCGGTGGGCGTACCCATCTGGTCAGCCCGGCAATGGCCGCCGCTGCAGCCGTTACCGGCCATTTCGCCGACATTCGCAGCCTGAAATAAGGAGACAATCATGGCAGAGAAATTTACCCAACACACAGGCCGGGTTGTCCCCCTGGATGCCGCTAACGTCGATACTGACGCCATCATTCCTAAGCAGTTTTTGCAGAAAGTGACCCGCACCGGTTTTGGTGCACACCTGTTCAACGACTGGCGTTTCCTGGATGATAAAGGCGAAGTGCCTAATCCAGAATTTGTGCTGAACTTCCCGGAATACACAGGCGCGTCCATTCTGCTGGCGCGGGAAAACTTTGGCTGCGGTTCTTCGCGTGAACATGCTCCCTGGGCGCTCACCGATTACGGCTTTAAGGTGGTTATCGCCCCGAGCTTCGCGGATATCTTCTACGGTAACAGCTTCAACAACCAGCTGCTGCCCGTGACGCTGAGTGACGAACAGGTTGATGAGCTGTTTGCGCTGGTTAAGGCGAATCCGGGCATGGCGTTTGAAGTGGATTTGGAAGCGGAAGTGGTTAAAGCGGGTGAGAAGACCTACAGCTTCAGCATTGATGCATTCCGCCGTCACTGCATGCTGAACGGTCTGGACAGCATTGGTCTGACGCTCCAGCACGAAGACGCCATCTCAGCGTACGAGAAAAAACAGCCTGCGTTTATGGGCTAAAGGCAATGGCCCGCGAAAAGCGGGCCATTGATAAGGGTGCGTTGAGGCTCAACCACTCTGGAGAGGCGGGGAAACCTTCCCCGCCAATACCGCTAACGTTTTGCTTCGTAAGCCAACACTGCTGCCAGCTCTGTTTTCTCCTGTCTGAAATGCAATTCACATAGCGAATCACGCACCATCCAGGTGAAGATCAACAGCGTCGTACAGATCAGAAACAAACCTAACAGCAGAGTACGTTTTGGCATTCCAGCCTCCTTATTGCTTTTCGGCAATGAAGAGACTAACCTCGCAATGTGGGTTGTGAAGTTGGTCTCCCCATCAGTTTTATTGATGTGGGACTCTCCACTGTTTGCCTCTTGCGAAAGCCTGAGGCAAACAGCCTCAAGCACCCGCCACGCACTCTATGCGCCTTCCCTTCATCTGTCAGAAAGTCGTTTCATTTCGTGAAGCCGCCTTCCAGAATCAAACATCCTTAACCCGGCATGTCAGCCCAAGCGTGATGACCGATATCGCGGCAATCATCCAGTAAACCGAGGCATGTCCGTAGCTCTGCGCCAGCGCTCCCTGAATCACCCCCGCCAGAATGACGCCTGTCGAAATGCTGTTGGTGAAAAGCGTGGTCGCCGAGCCAGCGCGCCCCGGCATTAAGTCCTGGAACCAGAGCATGCCGATCCCGGCCACGATCCCGATGAATATGGCATTGAACAGCTGCAGCGCCAGCAGTGCTTCGCGCGAATGGAAAAAGATCAGCCCAAGGTAAAACAACACCCCGGCGGCAACCGCAACCACCATCATTTTGCGTTTACCGAAGCGCTTTACGTAATACCCTGCAAGAATCATCGCCGGAATCTCCAGCCCGGCAGCCGTTCCCATTAAGATCCCGGCGAGCTTGTCCGGCAGACCGAGATCGCTGCTGATCCACAGTGGCATATCAATGATGTACATGGTATTGCAGGTCCACATCAGCGTGGAGGCGATAAACAACATACGGACGTTTTTGTCCTGCCAGCCGCTCACTTGCGTAATCGGCTTATCCGTCGTCTGTTCGACGCGCGCCACAGACGGTAATACGAAGGCAATCAGCGCCAGGCTGATGGCAAAAATCGCCGCGGCGATAGAGAACATGGCGGTAAAACCGTAGTTCAATGCCAGCATGAAGGCCAGCGGCGGGCCGATGACCCATGCCAGTGAAAGCTGAGCACGCATCACCGAGCTGAACATCACCACTTCCCGCGCGGAGTTATCCGCGTATTCTCGGGCCAGGGCGAAAAGCTGCGGCATGGCGGTATTCGCCAGCGACGCCAGCAGGACGCCGCAGGTAATGAGCGTCAGGTAATGGCGATTGAACGCAAAGAGTAGCGCGTTGCCCACGGCCATGGCGCAGCAAAAGAGGATCAGCTTGCGGCGATCGCCCTGGCTGTCCGATCGTTTCGCCAGCGCGAGGCTGACCAGGATCCCGGCAATGGCGTTAACGGTGTAAAACAGGCCGACCCAAAACGGCTGCGCCCCCACCTCGCGGCTGAGGAACAGGCTCAACGTCGGCGCCTGCAACGCCCCCGCCACGCCCATCATAAAGGCTACCAGCATAAAAGCGGCATATACGCCATTCAGGCGGCGCCCCATCGTCATCAACCACAGCATACGCAAGTCCTTGTGAAAGCGAATCGAAATTGGGTGAAAGAATAAACGAAAAAAGCCAGCAAAAACATTTTGCTGGCGGGTGATAAACACCAATACTCAGTCACACATGATCGAGGCGAGTTAGCGGGAAGAGGTCGGTTTCGTAACGTCCCACTGCATCAGTTCTTCTAACATTTTCAGCCGCTGCTCTGCACACCGGCGGGCCAGCCAGGACGCTCCTTTTGTCGCTGAAAAGTACTGCTGATAAAACTGACGTGCGGTAGACCTCTTCATAATTTACCTCCTCACTTCATCGGGGAGAATTATTGGCCTAATATAGGGATAAATAAATTGCTGGTTTTTTGTCAGGAGTTCCCCTTTTATGCCTTCTGGTCGTCTGCAACAACAATTTATCCGCCTCTGGCAGTGCTGCGAGGGGCAATCGCAGGAGACCACGCTCAACGAGCTGGCTGACCTGCTCAATTGTTCGCGCCGTCATATGCGCACGCTGCTTAACACCATGCAGCAGCAGGGCTGGTTAAGCTGGGAAGCGGAAGCAGGACGCGGGAAGCGCTCACGTTTGACCTTTCTCTATACCGGTCTGGCGTTGCAGCAGCAGCGCGCGGAGGATCTGCTGGAGCAGGATCGCATCGACCAGCTGGTGCAGCTGGTGGGCGACAAAGCCGCCGTGCGCCAGATGCTGGTCTCACATCTTGGACGTAGCTTTCGTCAGGGCCGCCACATTCTGCGGGTGCTCTACTACCGTCCGATGAAAAATCTATTACCCGGCACGGCGTTACGGCGTTCTGAAACCCACATGGCCCGGCAGATTTTCAGCGGCCTGACGCGGATAAATGAGGAAAATGGGGAACTGGAAGCGGATATCGCGCATCACTGGCAGCAACTTTCCCCGTGCCACTGGCGCTTCTTCTTACGCCCCGGCATCCACTTTCACCACGGTCGCGAGCTGGACATGCGCGACGTCATCGCCTCTCTGGAACGTGCCCGCAAGCTACCGCTTTATTCACACATTTCCCGCGTTCATTCCCCGACGGCATGGACGCTGGATATTGAGCTGTCGCAGCAGGACAAATGGCTTCCCTGGCTGCTGGGCTATGTGCCGTCGATGATTTTGCCCGCCGAGTGGGAGTCGCTGAACAATTTCGCCAGCCTGCCGATTGGCACCGGCCCCTACTCCGTGTCCCGCAATAACAACAACCAGCTGAAAATTCGCGCGTTTGATGACTACTTTGGCTATCGGGCACTGATCGACGAAGTGAACGTCTGGGTATTACCGGATCTCAATGAAGATCTCAGCTGCGGGCTGACGCTGGAAGGCCCCACCACGGGAGAAAAAGCGGTGGAGAGTCGTCTGGAGGAGGGATGCTACTACCTGCTGTTTGATAGCCGCACCCACCGCGGGGCAAACCAGGCCGTTCGTCAGTGGGTCAGCCACGTGCTGTCCCCCTCCAATCTGATCTACCATGCGGAAGAGCAGTACCAGACATACTGGTTCCCGGCGTACGGCCTGCTTCCGCGCTGGCACCACGCCCGCCCGGCGCACTGCGACAAACCTGCCGGGCTGGAGTCCATCACCCTGACCTACTACCGCGAGCACGTGGAGCATCGTTTTATCGCCGGGATCATGGCCAGGCTGCTGGCAGCCGAAGGCGTGACGCTGGAGATCAGAGAAGTGGACTATGACGAATGGCACCGAGGGGAGATCGTCAGTGATATCTGGCTAAACAGCGCCAACTTCACCCTGCCGCTCGATTTCTCGCTCTTTTCTCATCTGTATGAGATCCCGCTGATCCAGCACTGTATCAACCGTGACTGGCAGCAGGACGCTGCCCAGTGGCGCGCTGGCGACATGAATCTTGCCGTGTGGTGCCAGCAATTGCTGGCTGAACAGGCGATTGTACCTCTGATACACCACTGGCTGATGATCCAGGGTCAACGCAGTATGCGCGGTCTGCGGATGAACACCCTGGGCTGGTTTGATTTCAAATCAGCCTGGTTTGCGCCGCCGGAGCCATAACGCTTTCGTAATATTCACCAAATCATTACAATAGCGCCGTTCTCAACGGGGTGCTGCATCACAGATGTGCGCTGAGATAATACCCGTCGAACCTGATCCGGATAACGCCGGCGAAGGGATTTGAGGCTGTCTCTCAAAATCCTTTGCCACTCAACCCTGAGGTGCAAAGTGTTAAAAAAAGTTCTTCCTCTGCTGGCGCTGTTTGCGCTGCCTGCGTTCGCGAAACCCGTCCTGACGGTCTATACCTACGACTCGTTCTCTGCCGACTGGGGCCCAGGCCCGGTAATAAAAAAAGCCTTTGAAGCTGACTGTAATTGCGAGCTGAAATTCGTGGCGCTGGAAGATGGCGTGTCGCTGCTTAACCGTCTGCGTATGGAAGGGAAAAACAGCAAAGCCGACGTGGTGCTCGGGCTGGATAACAACCTGCTGGAAGCCGCCACGCACACCAAACTGTTTGCCAAAAGCGGCGTAGCGGCAGAGGCCGTCAACGTGCCGGGCGGCTGGAACAACGACACCTTTGTGCCGTTCGACTACGGCTACTTTGCTTTCGTCTATGACAAAAACAAGCTGAAAAATCCGCCGAAGAGCCTGAAGGAGCTGGTGGAGAGCGACCAGAAATGGCGCGTGATTTATGAAGATCCGCGTACCAGCACGCCAGGCCTGGGACTGCTGCTTTGGATGCAGAAGGTCTACGGGGAGAACGCGCCGCAAGCGTGGCAGAAGCTGGCCGCCAAAACCGTCACTGTGACCAAAGGCTGGAGTGAAGCGTATGGTCTGTTCCTGAAAGGCGAAAGCGATCTGGTGCTAAGCTACACCACCTCGCCGGCTTACCACATTATCGCCGAGAAGAAAGACAACTACGCCGCCGCGAATTTTGCCGAAGGGCATTATCTGCAGGTGGAGGTTGCCGCGCGTACCGCTGCCAGCAAACAGCCGGAACTCGCCGAGAAGTTCCTGAAATTTATGGTTTCTCCGGCGTTCCAGAATGCCATTCCTGCGGGCAACTGGATGTATCCCGTCACCCACGTTGCACTGCCGGCCGGTTTCGACCAGTTAACCAAACCACAAACGTCGCTGGAGTTTACGCCGCAGCAGGTGGCCGCGCAGCGAGCAGCATGGGTAAGTGAATGGCAACGCGCCGTCAGCCGTTAATTCCCGGCTGGTTACTTCCCGGACTGCTCGCCGCCATGCTGATGGTGGTAGTCAGTCTGGGAGCATTCCTTGCGTTGTGGTTCAACGCGCCGGAGAGCGATCTGCTCGCGCTCTGGCGCGATAGCTATCTCTGGCACGTCATTCGTTTCTCCTTCTGGCAGGCGTTTCTTTCTGCCCTGCTGTCAGCGCTCCCGGCTATTTTTCTTGCGCGGGCTCTGTATCGTCGGCATTTCCCCGGAAGAGTAGTCCTGCTGCGCCTGTGCGCCATGACGCTGATCCTGCCCGTGCTGGTCGCGGTATTTGGTATCCTGAGCGTTTACGGTCGACAGGGCTGGCTGGCGTTGCTGTTTGCCCGGTTTGGTCTGGAATGGACCTTCTCGCCATACGGCCTGCAGGGCATTCTGCTGGCGCACGTGTTTTTCAATATGCCGATGGCAACGCGCCTCTTTTTGCAGGCACTGGAGAATATTCCTGGCGAACAACGCCAGATTGCCGCTCAGCTTGGCATGCGTGGATGGTCTTTTTTCCGCTTTGTCGAATGGCCTTGGTTAAGACGTCAGATTGCCCCGGTTGCCGCGCTGATCTTTATGCTCTGCTTCGCCAGCTTCGCCACCGTGCTTTCTCTCGGCGGCGGGCCACAGGCGACCACCATTGAGCTGGCGATTTATCAGGCCTTAAGTTACGACTACGATCCGGGCCGCGCCGCGCTTCTGGCGATCGTGCAGATGGCGTGCTGTCTGGTGCTGGTGCTGCTGAGCCAGCGCCTGAGCAAAGCGATTCCCCCGGGCAGCAATAGCCTCTCGGGCTGGCGCGATCCGCAGGATAGCCTGCACAGCCGCGTCTCCGATTTTATCCTGATCGTGCTGGCACTCCTGCTTCTGTTGCCACCGCTGCTGGCCGTTATCGTTGATGGCCTGAACAGGAATGTGGTGTCAGTACTGCAACAGCCCGTGCTGTGGCAAGCGACGTGGACCTCGGTACGCATTGCGCTGGCAGCCGGAGCGCTATGCGTGATCCTGACCATGATGTTGCTCTGGAGCAGCCGTGAGCTCTACGCGCGTCATGCCCGTAATGCCGGACAAGCGCTGGAGCTAACGGGCATGCTGATCCTGGCGATGCCGGGCATTGTGCTGGCGACCGGTTTCTTTCTGCTGTTCAACACCACCGTCGGCCTGCCGGAAAGCGCCGACGGCATCGTCATTTTTACCAATGCCTTAATGGCCATCCCCTACGCGCTGAAAGTACTGGAAAATCCTATGCGGGATGTCAACAGCCGCTACAGCGTCCTGTGTCAGTCCCTTGGGATAACCGGCTGGCGGCGGTTAAAGGTGGTGGAACTTCGCGCCCTGAAACGACCGCTCGCTCAGGCGCTGGCCTTCGCCTGCGTACTCTCCATCGGGGATTTTGGCGTGGTGGCCCTTTTCGGCAATGACGATTTCCGCACGCTGCCGTTCTGGCTTTATCAGCAGATTGGCTCCTACCGCAGCCAGGACGGGGCCGTCACGGCGCTGCTGCTGCTCCTGCTGTGCTTTGGACTCTTTACCGTTATCGAAAAACTTCCGGGGCGTGATGTTAAAACTGACTGATGTAACCTGGCTTTACCAGCATCTGCCGATGCGCTTCACGCTCTCCGTGCGTCAGGGAGAGATTATTGCGGTGCTTGGCCCAAGCGGTGCGGGAAAAAGCACGCTGCTCAATTTGGTTGCGGGGTTTCTGCAGCCGGCAAGCGGATCGATAATCATTGAAAATCGGGACCATACCCATACGCCGCCTGCAAAACGTCCTGTCTCCATGCTGTTTCAGGAAAACAACCTGTTTACCCACCTGACGGTGCGGCAAAACATCGCGCTGGGGATGCATCCGGGACTCAAGCTGAACGTCCCCCAGCGCCAGAAGCTGGAGGTCATTGCCGCCCAGATGGGGATCGCGGAATTTCTCGACAGGCTGCCCGGCGAGCTTTCCGGCGGCCAGCGTCAGCGCGTGGCGCTTGCCCGTTGTCTGGTCCGCGAACAGCCGATACTGCTGCTGGATGAACCGTTCTCTGCGCTCGACCCGGCGCTGCGCCAGGAGATGCTGACGCTTGTGCAGGATGTCTGTCAGCGCCAGCAGCTGACGATGCTGATGGTTTCGCACAGCATCGAAGATGCCGCACGGATTGCCCCCAGATCGGTGGTTATTGCCGAAGGACGAATTGTGTGGGATGGGATGACAGAAGAACTTCTGAAGGGTAACGCTACCGCGTCGTCGCTGCTGGGCATCAGCGCAGTCTGATGCCATCACTATGGCCCTCTCCCACAGGGAGAGGGAAACACATTAACGGCTCACCACCTTCAACAGGATTTCACCGTACACCGGCATCAGAGGATGGCGAATCAGTGCGACCAGCGCCACCACCGCAACGCCCAGCATCAGGGGGGCCAGCCACAAAAGACGAGTGCGCGGAAGATAGCGTGTCAGGCGATCGACACTGGCTTTCGCGCTGCGCCATAACCGCCAGCACAGCCACGCAGCCAGCCACAGCAGCACCGCCGTTGCCAGCAACAGCCACTTAAACTCACCGCTTTGCATGCCGTCAGGAATATCGATTGCCGCACCGGCCAGGATCCCCGGCAGGAAGTAGAACGGCGGCCAGAAGACGCAGCCGATGATGTTCGGCACCACAAACTTTGCAACGGGCAGATCCAGCATTCCGGCAACCATCGGCACCAGAGGACGCGTGGGTCCGACAAAGCGGCCGACGAGAATAGTAAACATGCTGTGCTGATGCAGCGCATGCTCGGTTTTATCCAGCAGCGCTTTGTTCTTTTTCATGAACGACCAGCGGTGCAGCGGCTTCTTAAAGCGCCAGCCCAGCCAGAAGGAGATCCAGTCGCCCAGCAGGCAGCCGATTATCCCGGCCAGCCACGCCTGCCAGAAATTGACCTCGCCGCTGCCAATCAGCGCGCCAAGACCCGCCATCATCACGGTGCCGGGCAGGATTAACCCCACGAGCGCCAGCGACTCCAAAAAGGCCACCAGCGCCACGGCGATGAGCGAATACATAACGGACTGGGTAATAAAGTGTTCCAGCAATGCCTGCATAACTATTCCGGTCAGAAAACGAATCAGCGATTCTGCTTAGCGCCCCGCACTGCGTCAAGGCAACAATTGTCTGAATAGTTTACAGGTAGCTTTCTGCGTTCACCTGTTTGTTTATCTTTTTTTACCGTTTATTCACATCCCGCGCGGAATTCACTCGGGCTGGCACCGGTGCATTTTTTAAAGACGCGAGAAAAATAGAGCTGATCTTCAAAGCCAACGTTACGCCCCACGGTGGCAATCGGCATCCGGGTGGTGCTGAGCAACAGTTTCGCCTGGCTGATACGCTGATCCTCACGCCAGCTCAGGACGCTGACGCCAAGCTGCTGGCGAAACAGATGTGACAGCCGTGACGGCGACAGACAAACATGCTGGGCGACGCTGGCAATATCGAACTGACTGTCGGCGAGATGGTCGCTGATGTACTGGCAGGCGTCGCGCACGCGGTTATCCAGCGGAGGATTAAGCGACTCGTTAATGGCCTCCATCCGTCGCAGCAGCAGTTGTTCAAGCAGGTTTATCGCCAGCAGTTCAGCGTAGCGACCACCAGCCTGCCCCGCGTCAATGATCTGCGCGAACAGCTCACGGAACTGCGCCAGATGCACTTCATCCGGGCGATAAAAACCGGTGTGCGCAAAAATAGCAGGCCAGGTAAGCCACTCCTGCCAGTAGGCGCGCGGACGGAAATAGACCCACTGGTGATACCACTCTTTGGCATCCGGATGACGGCCATAGTGGTGGATCTCCCCCGGCGGGAACAGCAGGATATCGCCGGGGCGGCAGACGAACTGCTGGTCGCCATTCTTGATGATCCCCTCTCCGCGCACGGTCAGGTTGAGGATATACCCTTTCATCCCGAGCGGTCGGTCGACGTAAAAATCGAGATATCCCTCAGCCTCGATAGGGGTCAGCCCTGCCACAAGGTGCGCGTTAAACGAGTATCCCGGCAACAAGGGATCGTTTTGCGTTTCGGCCATAGATTCAGTTCTCCCAACGGTCCTGAAGGAAACCAATTGTCCATATCACTAAAAGCAGGTCAAAAATGGTCTGCGAAAAGATCCAGAAAGCATCACGCCTCTTTTACGTCCGCCATGTTTCAGCCTTTCCCCCTGATTTCTCCGCCAGAGGAGGCAGATAAGCAGTAACAAAAGTGTCTATAAGTGCGGCAGAAATGTCCACATTGAATATTTGCACGGCGTCACACTTTCCGCTGTAACAGCAATTTAATCCATAAGATTAGCGGATCCTGCCTGACGATTTTTGTCCCCAGTCTCTAATGTTCTTCCATACCTGTTTTTCGGATGGAGCAACACCATGGCAATTGCAATTGGCCTCGATTTTGGCAGCGACTCGGTTCGCGCGCTGGCAGTGGACTGTACGACTGGCCAGGAGATAGCAACCAGCGTTGAGTGGTACCCGCGCTGGCAAGAGGGGCGCTACTGTGATGCGCCAAATAACCAGTTCCGTCACCACCCGCGTGACTATATCGAGTCGATGGAAGCGGCAGTCAAAACCGTTCTGGCGGAGCTGACGGATGCCCAGCGGGCCGATGTCGTTGGGATTGGCGTCGACAGCACCGGCTCAACGCCTGCCCCGGTGGATGCCGAAGGCCGCGTACTGGCGCTGCGCCCGGAATTCGCCGACAACCCGAACGCCATGTTCGTGCTGTGGAAAGACCATACCGCCGTGGAAGAGGCCGAAGCCATCACCCGTCTTTGCCATCAGCCGGGCAAAACAGACTACTCACGCTATATCGGCGGAATTTACTCCAGCGAATGGTTCTGGGCCAAAATCCTGCATGTCACCCGTGCCGATGCGACCGTCGCGCAGGCTGCGGCATCGTGGATTGAGCTGTGTGACTGGGTTCCCGCCCTGCTCTCCGGCACCACCCGTCCGCAGGATATTCGCCGCGGACGCTGCAGCGCCGGGCATAAATCCCTGTGGCATGAAAGCTGGGGCGGTCTGCCTCCGGCAGCCTTCTTCGATGAACTCGATCCAATTATCAATAAAAACCTGACCTACCCGCTGTTTACCGACACCTTCACCGCCGATATTCCGGTGGGCACGCTCTGCGAAGAGTGGGCAAAACGCCTCGGCCTGCCGCAGAACGTGGCGATTTCCGGGGGCGCGTTTGACTGCCATATGGGTGCCGTGGGGGCGGGCGCACAACCTAACACGCTGGTGAAAGTTATCGGCACCTCCACCTGCGACATTCTGACGGCGGATAAAGCCACCGTTGGCGATCGCGCGGTAAAAGGCATTTGCGGCCAGGTTGACGGCAGCGTGGTGCCGGACTTCATCGGTCTCGAAGCGGGTCAATCCGCCTTCGGCGATATCTACGCCTGGTTTGGCCGCGTGCTGGGCTGGCCGCTGGATCAGCTCGCGGCTGCGCATCCTGAACTGAAAAGCCAGATCGCCGACAGTAAAAAACAGCTTCTGCCACAGCTCACGGAAGCCTGGGCGAAAAATCCGTCTCTCGATCACCTGCCGGTGGTGCTGGACTGGTTTAACGGCCGCCGCACGCCGTTTGCCAACCAGCGACTGAAAGGGGTGATTACCGATCTCAACCTGGCGACCGACGCCCCTGCGCTGTTCGGTGGCCTGATTGCCGCCACTGCCTTCGGCGCGCGCGCCATTATGGAGTGCTTCACCGAACAGGGTATCGACGTGAATAACGTGATGGCACTGGGCGGCATCGCCCGTAAAAATCCGGTCATTATGCAGGCCTGCTGCGACGTGCTGAACCGTCCGCTGCAGATTGTCGCGTCCGATCAATGCTGCGCGCTGGGCGCGGCGATTTTCGCCGCCGTGGCAGCCGGTGTCCACGCGGATATCCCCACCGCGCAGCAGCATATGGCGAGCGCCGTCGAAAACACACTCGAGCCGCGTGCCCAGCAGGCACAACGCTTTGAACAGCTTTATCAGCGCTACCAGCAATGGGCAAAAAGCGCCGAACTTCACTATCTCCCTGTCGCCGCCCCGTCAAAACACACCGCGGACACGACGGCAACCCTGACCCATTAAGGACACGATGATGACCATTTTTAATAATTATGAAGTGTGGTTTGTGATTGGCAGCCAGCACCTGTACGGGCCGGAAGCGCTGCAGCAGGTGACGAAACATGCGGAGCACGTCGTTAATGCCCTCAACGCGGAAGCCAAACTGCCATGCAAACTGGTGCTGAAACCCCTGGGTACAACGCCGGATGAGATCACCCATATCTGTCGCGACGCGAACTACGACGACAAGTGCGCCGGTCTGGTCGTGTGGCTGCACACCTTCTCACCGGCCAAAATGTGGATCAACGGCCTGTCTATCCTCAACAAACCGCTGCTGCAGTTCCATACCCAGTTTAACGCCTCCCTGCCGTGGGACAGCATCGATATGGACTTCATGAACCTGAACCAGACCGCGCACGGCGGCCGCGAGTTCGGCTTCATCGGCGCGCGTATGCGTCAGCAGCATGCCGTCGTGACTGGTCACTGGCAGGACAGCCAGGCGCAAAACCGTATCGGCTCGTGGATGCGTCAGGCGGTATCGAAACAAGATACCCGCCATCTGAAAGTGGTGCGTTTCGGTGACAACATGCGTGAAGTGGCGGTCACCGATGGCGATAAAGTCGCGGCACAAATCAAGTTCGGTTTCTCCGTCAATACCTGGGCGGTGGGCGACCTGGTGCAGGTAGTGAATGAAATCAGCGATGGCGACGTGAGCGCGCTGGTAGACGAGTACGAAAGCCGTTACCGCCTGACGCCTGCGACACAAATCAACGGCGACAAGCGCCAGAACGTGCTGGATGCCGCGCGCATTGAGCTTGGCATGAAGCGCTTCCTGGAACAGGGCGGCTTCCACGCCTTTACGACAACGTTTGAAGACCTCCACGGCCTGAAACAGCTCCCGGGTCTGGCAGTACAACGTCTGATGCAGCAGGGCTACGGCTTTGCAGGCGAAGGCGACTGGAAAACTGCCGCTCTGCTTCGCATCATGAAGGTGATGTCAACCGGTCTGCAGGGCGGCACCTCCTTTATGGAGGACTACACCTACCACTTCGAAAACGGCAACGACCTGGTACTCGGCTCGCACATGCTGGAAGTGTGCCCGTCTATTGCGGTGGAAGAGAAACCGATTCTTGACGTGCAGTACCTCGGCATTGGCGGTAAAGCCGATCCGGCTCGTCTGATCTTCAACACCCGCACGGGCCCGGCCATCAACGCCAGTCTGATCGACCTGGGCGATCGTTTCCGCCTGCTGGTGAACTGCGTCGATGCAGTTGAAACGCCGCATTCACTGCCAAAACTGCCTGTCGCCAACGCCCTGTGGAAAGCACAGCCAGACCTGCCAACCGCGTCAGAAGCCTGGATCCTGGCCGGTGGCGCGCACCACACGGTGTTCAGCCACGCGCTGGATCTGAATGACATGCGTCAGTTCGCCGAGCTGCACGATATCGAACTGACCGTGATTGATAACGACACCCGCCTGCCTGCGTTCAAAGATGCGCTGCGCTGGAACGAAGTCTATTACGGTTCGAAACGCTAAGTACGAAATGCTCGGGGGCACCGTGTTCACCGGGCAGGGAGACAACAATGTTAGACGATCTCAAACGACAGGTGCTCGAAGCCAACCTGGCGCTGCCGAAACATAACCTGGTGACCCTGACCTGGGGCAACGTCAGCGCCGTTGACCGCGAAAAAGGTGTGTTCGTGATCAAGCCCTCTGGCGTGGATTACACGGTGATGACGGCAGACGATATGGTGGTGGTCAGCATCGAAACGGGTGAAGTGGTGGAAGGCAACAAAAAACCCTCCTCCGATACGCCTACCCACCGTCTGCTGTATCAGTCATTCCCGACCATCGGCGGCATCGTGCATACCCATTCGCGTCACGCCACCATATGGGCGCAGGCGGGCCAGTCCATTCCCGCCACGGGTACCACCCACGCGGATTACTTTTACGGCACCATTCCCTGCACGCGCTTAATGACCGAGGCGGAAATCAACGGTGAGTACGAGTGGGAAACCGGCAACGTGATTGTCGAAACCTTCGAAAAACAGGGTATCGACGCGGCGCAGATGCCTGGCGTGCTGGTGCACTCCCATGGTCCCTTCGCCTGGGGTAAAAACGCGGAAGACGCGGTACATAACGCCATCGTGTTGGAAGAGGTCGCCTATATGGGGATCTTCTGTCGCCAGCTCGCGCCACAGCTACCGGATATGCAGCAAACCCTGCTGGATAAGCATTACCTGCGCAAGCACGGCGCGAAAGCGTATTACGGGCAGTAGCTTGTAGGCCGGATAAGCGCAGCGCCATCCGGCAAAACAGACACTGTATAAAACCCCAGCAAACACCCCTTAACCAGGCTATAATCAAGCCTGGTTTTGTTTATGGGATAACGGTGTGACGCAGGCGCAAGAAGGCTTTTTACTGACCCGGCACTGGCGGGATACGCCTCAGGGCACTGAGGTTGAATTCTGGCTGGCGACGGACAGCGGCCCGTTGCACGTAACGCTGCCGCCGCAGGAGTCCGTGGCGTTTATTCCTGAATCGCACGTCGAAAAAGTCAAACAACTGCTGCGCGGCGAAAACGGCTGGCGCATCACCCCTCTTGAGCTGAAAGATTTCCACCGTCAGCCGGTATACGGCCTTTACTGTCGCGCCCATCGTCAACTGATGCGCTATGAAAAGCTGCTGCGCGAGGCGGGCGTAGCGCTCTACGAAGCGGATATCCGCCCCCCCGAGCGTTTCCTGATGGAACGGTTTATTACCGCGCCCGTCTGGGTGGATGGCACAGCGCAAAACGGTCGCCTCGTTAACGCTCGTCTGAAGCCTAACCCGGGCTATCGCCCGCCGCTAAAATGGGTCTCCCTGGACATTGAAACCACCCGCCACGGCGAGCTGTACTGCATTGGTCTGGAAGGCTGCGGCGATCGGGTTGTGTACATGCTTGGGCCGCCAAATGGCGATGCGTCCACGCTGGATTTCCGGCTTGAATATGTCAATAGCCGACCCCAGCTGCTGGAGAAGCTTAACCAGTGGTTTGCCGACTACGATCCCGATGTCCTGATCGGCTGGAACGTAGTGCAGTTCGACCTGCGCGTTCTGCAAAAACATGCCGAGCGGTATCGCATTCCGCTGATACTCGGGCGCGGCAACAGCGAGCTGGAGTGGCGCGAGCACGGCTTTAAGAATGGCGTCTTCTTCGCCCAGGCCAATGGCCGCCTGATTATCGACGGCATCGAGGCACTGAAATCCGCCTTCTGGAACTTCTCGTCATTCTCTCTTGAAGCCGTAGCGCAGGCGCTGCTTGGCGAGGGCAAATCCATTGACAATCCCTGGGACAGAATGGATGAGATTGACCGACGCTTTAACGAAGATAAACCGGCGCTCGCCACCTATAACCTGAAAGATTGCGAGCTGGTTACGCAGATTTTCCACAAAACCGAGATCATGCCATTCCTGCTGGAGCGCGCGACGGTAAACGGCCTCGCGGCCGACAGGCACGGCGGCTCGGTAGCGGCCTTTAGCCACCTCTATTTCCCCCGCATGCACCGGGCAGGGTACGTTGCCCCCAACCTCGGGGACGTACCGCCACAGGCCAGCCCCGGCGGGTATGTGATGGACTCCCGGCCAGGGCTTTACGATTCGGTGTTGGTTCTGGATTATAAAAGCCTGTATCCGTCGATTATCCGCACGTACCTGATTGACCCGGTGGGGCTGGTGGAAGGGATGGCGCAGCCGGACGACGCGCACAGCACTGAAGGCTTTCTCGGCGCCCGTTTCTCGCGTGAAAAACACTGCCTGCCTGAAATTGTGGGAAACATCTGGCACGGGCGCGACGAGGCGAAGCGTCACGGCAATAAGCCCCTCTCGCAGGCGCTGAAAATCATTATGAATGCCTTTTACGGCGTGCTGGGCACCAGCGCCTGCCGCTTTTTCGACCCCAGACTGGCGTCATCCATCACCATGCGCGGGCATGAAATCATGCGTCAAACCAAAGCGCTGATTGAATCCCGGGGCTATGACGTCATTTATGGCGATACCGACTCCACCTTTGTCTGGCTGAAAGCCGCCCATTCTGAAGAGGACGCCGCGCGAATCGGCAAAGAACTAGTCGCCTTCGTGAACGCCTGGTGGCGCGAAAGTTTGCAAAAAGAGCGGTTAACCAGCACGTTAGAACTGGAATTTGAAACCCATTTCGCCCGCTTTTTAATGCCCACCATTCGCGGTACCGACCAGGGCAGCAAGAAGCGCTACGCCGGGCTGATTCAGGAAGGTGACACGCAGCGGATGGTGTTCAAAGGGCTGGAGACGGTTCGCACCGACTGGACCCCGCTGGCGCAGCAGTTCCAGCAAACGCTTTACCTGCGGGTATTCCGCAACGAGCCCTATCAGGATTACGTGCGCGAAACCATCGCCAGCCTGATGGCGGGTGAGCTGGATAACCAACTGGTTTACCGCAAACGCCTGCGCCGCCCGCTGGCAGAGTATCAACGTAATGTGCCTCCCCACGTACGCGCCGCGCGCCTGGCGGATGAAGAGAACGTGAAGCGCGGCCGCGCCCCGCAGTATCAGAACCGGGGGACGATCAAATACGTCTGGACAATTAACGGTCCGGAACCGGTGGATTATCAATACTCACCGCTCGATTACGATCACTACCTGACGCGTCAGCTTCAGCCGGTCGCCGACGGAATTTTGCCCTTCATCGACGACGATTTTGCTACACTAGTGACAGGGCAACTTGGCCTATTTTGACACGTGACGAAATGGCTGCCATCCAGTACCATAGCGCCCTTTCCATTCCCGGACCCATTTTTCGATGACCGTCTTTTTTTGACGGGGGTCGAACTATTGCCTGAAATTAAAGATTAGAGCCGAACAACTATGCCTTTTACACTTGGTCAACGCTGGATCAGCGATACAGAAAGCGAACTTGGATTAGGAACCGTCGTTGCCGTCGATGCGCGTATGGTTACCCTCCTCTTCCCTGCCACCGGTGAAAACCGCCTGTACGCTCGCAATGACTCCCCTGTAACCCGCGTGATGTTCAATCCGGGTGACACCGTGACCAGCCATGACGGCTGGCAGCTCAAGATTGAAGACGTAAAAGAAGAGAATGGACTGCTCGCTTACATTGGTACGCGTCTTGATACAGACGAAGCCAATGTCATCCTGCGTGAAGTGCTGCTCGACAGCAAACTGGTTTTCAGTAAGCCGCAGGACCGCCTGTTTGCCGGGCAAATTGACCGTATGGATCGCTTCTCGCTGCGCTATCGCGCGCGCAAGTTCCAGAGTGAACAGTACCGTATGCCGTGGAGCGGCCTGCGCGGTCAGCGCACCAGCCTGATCCCCCACCAGCTGAATATCGCCCATGACGTGGGCCGTCGCCATGCCCCTCGCGTACTGCTGGCCGATGAAGTGGGCCTGGGTAAAACCATTGAAGCGGGTATGATCCTGCATCAACAGCTGCTTTCCGGTGCCGCCGAGCGCGTGCTGATCGTGGTGCCTGAAACCCTGCAGCACCAGTGGCTGGTCGAGATGCTTCGCCGCTTTAACCTGCGCTTCTCCCTGTTTGACGACGAACGCTATGCCGAAGCGCAGCACGACGCCGACAACCCGTTTGAAACCGAACAGCTGGTCATTTGCTCCCTGGACTTCGTGCGCCGCAGCAAGCAGCGTCTTGAGCACCTGTGCGATGCCGAGTGGGACATTATGGTCGTTGACGAAGCGCACCATTTAGTCTGGAGCGAAGACGCGCCAAGCCGCGAGTATATGGCTATCGAACAGCTTGCGGAGCGCGTCCCTGGCGTCCTGCTGCTGACCGCAACGCCGGAACAGCTGGGTCTGGAAAGCCACTTCGCACGTCTGCGCCTGCTCGACCCAAACCGTTTCCACGATTTCGGGCAGTTCGTGGAAGAACAGAATAACTACCGTCCGGTCGCGGATGCCGTGGCCATGCTGCTGGCAGGCAATCGTCTTTCTAATGAGGAACTCAACACCCTGAGCGAGCTGATTGGCGAGCAGGATATTGAACCGCTGCTGCAGGCCGCGAATAGCGATAGCGATAACGCGGAGCCTGCGCGTAAAGAGCTCATCGACATGCTAATGGACCGCCACGGCACCAGCCGCGTGCTGTTCCGCAACACCCGTAACGGCGTGAAAGGGTTCCCGAAACGCGAGCTGCATACCATCAAGCTGCCGCTGCCCACCCAGTATCAGACGGCGATCAAAGTCTCTGGCATTATGGGCGCGCGCAAAACCCAGGAAGAGCGCGCCCGCGACATGCTCTACCCGGAACAAATCTACCAGGAATTCGAAGGCGATACCGGCACCTGGTGGAACTTCGACCCGCGCGTGGAGTGGCTGATGGGCTACCTGACCGCCCACCGCTCCCAGAAGGTGCTGGTGATCTGCGCCAAAGCGGCTACCGCGCTGCAGCTGGAGCAGGTGCTGCGCGAGCGTGAAGGTATTCGCGCCGCCGTGTTCCACGAAGGGATGTCCATCGTTGAACGTGACCGCGCCGCGGCGTGGTTTGGTGAAGAGGACAGTGGCGCACAGGTTCTGCTGTGCTCGGAAATCGGTTCTGAAGGCCGTAACTTCCAGTTTGCCAGTAATCTGGTGATGTTCGATCTGCCGTTCAATCCGGATCTGCTGGAACAGCGTATCGGTCGTCTGGATCGTATCGGCCAGGCGCATGATATTCAGATCCACGTGCCGTATCTGGAAAAAACTGCCCAGTCCGTGCTGGTGCGCTGGTTCCACGAAGGTCTGGATGCGTTTGAGCATACCTGCCCGACGGGCCGCACCATTTACGATCAGGTGCATAGCGATCTGATCGGCTACCTGGCCGCACCGGAAAACAGTGACGGATTTGACGATCTGATCAAATCCTGCCGCGAGAAGCATGAAGCGCTGAAAGCGCAGCTTGAGCAGGGTCGCGACCGCCTGCTGGAAATTCACTCCAACGGCGGTGAGAAAGCGCAGGCGCTGGCTGAAAGCATTGAAGAACAAGATGATGACACCAGTCTGATCAGCTTCTCCATGAACCTGTTCGACATCGTCGGAATTAACCAGGACGATCGCGGCGAGAACCTGATTGTCCTGACCCCGTCCGATCACATGCTGGTGCCGGATTTCCCGGGCCTGCCGGAAGATGGTTGTACTATCACCTTCGAGCGTGATGTGGCGCTGTCCCGCGAAGATGCTCAGTTCATCACCTGGGAACACCCGCTGATCCGTAACGGACTGGATCTGATCCTTTCCGGCGATACCGGTAGCAGCACGATTTCACTCCTCAAGAACAAGGCACTGCCGGTGGGTACGCTGCTGGTAGAACTGATCTACGTTGTGGAAGCCCAGGCACCAAAACAGCTCCAGCTGACCCGCTTCCTGCCGCCAACGCCTGTGCGTCTGCTGCTGGATAAAAACGGTACCAACCTGGCAGGGCAAGTTGAATTCGAGAGTTTCAACCGTCAGCTGAGCGCGGTGAATCGCCATACAGGCAGCAAGCTGGTGAATGCGGTACAGCAGGACGTGCATGCCATTCTGCAGCTGGGCGAAAGCCAGATCGAGAAAGCCGCCCGTGCGCTGATCGATGCTGCACGCACCGAGGCCGATGAGAAACTCTCAGCGGAGCTGTCCCGTCTGGAAGCGCTGAAGGCGGTGAACCCGAACATCCGTGACGATGAACTGGCTGCCATTGAAAGCAACCGTCAGCAAATTATGGAAAGCCTGAATCAGGCGGGCTGGCGACTGGACGCATTGCGTCTGATTGTTGTCACGCATCAGTAAGAAGAGCAAAAAAATGGTAATGGAGCCCTACAATCCGCCGATGGATCCCTGGCTGGTCATCCTGTATCAGGATGAACACATTATGGTAGTTAACAAGCCGAGCGGCCTGTTGTCCGTACCGGGGCGTCTGGATGAGCACAAAGACAGCGTGATGACGCGCATTCAGCGCGATCATCCACAGGCGGAATCTGTGCATCGTCTGGATATGGCAACCAGCGGCGTGATTGTGGTGGCGCTCAATAAAGCGGCGGAGCGCGAGCTGAAGCGCCAGTTCCGCGAGCGCGAGCCGAAGAAGCAGTACGTGGCGCGCGTCTGGGGACATCCTGCACAGGCAGAAGGGTTGGTCGATCTGCCGCTGATCTGCGACTGGCCGAACCGGCCTAAGCAGAAGGTCTGCTATGAAACCGGCAAGGCCGCGCAGACCGAGTATGAAGTGCTGGAGTACGCACCGAATAACACCGCGCGCATACTCCTTAAGCCGATTACCGGACGTTCACACCAGCTGCGCGTGCATATGCTTGCGCTGGGTCATCCGATTTTGGGCGACCGGTTTTACGCGCCGCCGGAAGCGCTAGCGTTAGCACCGCGTCTGCAGCTTCACGCCCAGACGCTGACCATTACCCATCCGGCCTTCGGTAACACGATGACGTTTAACGCCCCGGTGGACTTCTGAAAAAAGGGCCCGACACTGTCGGGCCCTTTTTTATTTGAAACCTTTCTTCTCTTTAATCAGCTCGTAAGCCTTCTGAATTTCCTGCGCTTTCTGCTTCGCCATCTCCATCATTTCCGGCGGTAAGCCTTTCGCGACCAGTTTGTCCGGGTGATGCTCACTCATCAGCTTGCGATAGGCGCGTTTGATGGTGGTCTGATCGTCAGTGGGTTTCACGCCAAGTACGTTGCAGGCATCGTCCAGCGTCGGTCCACGCTGCGCCTGCTGCCATGCACCGCCGGACGACTGCTGGTGATACCCCCCGCCAAACTGCGCGCCGCCCTGCATCATGCGTAAGAACTGGTCGAACTGCATTCGGGAGATGCCCAACTCTTCTGCAATGACGTACAGAACATCACGTTCATTAGGGTGCAGTGAACCGTCAGCAAACGCCGCCTGGATTTGAATTTCCAGAAACATCCTAATTAAATCAAAACGTCCGAAGCAGATGCTGCGGAACTGACGCATTTTTTCACGCAGCGGATAGTTATCTGATTTCCCAATGCGAAACGCATTCTGCGCGGCCACACGGGATTCACCATGCAAATTCATGCGGTCCATAAAGATGCTGGCGATTTGAATATCGGCTTCGGTCACGCGGCCTTTGGATTTGGTTAAATGCCCCATGACTTCAAAGGTGGTGGAGAAAAAGAGTGACTGGCGCTCGCGCTGATTCGCAAACCAGGCCATTTTGCGGCTGCGCGCCTTATCAAACATATGACCGATAATGAGCCCAAGCACGATTCCCCAGAACCCGGCACCCATGATGATGGCGAACGCAACGCCGATTATTTTACCCCAATACTGCATATACTCCCCGGATAGTCATATTCCTGGCCGACGCAACGTCATCATCACAGTGTTCAAGCCACGGTCAATTGAAGGACATCGCCTATAATTTGCTTTATCATACTCGTCATTCGATAGCGAGCCTAACACTCTGGCACGCAAACGGGCAGGATTAACGCTGGTACTGCGCTGATGAGTAAGATAGTCTCTGAGCGTTTGTAAGCCGTAGCCACTGATGACGGAACAATAAAATACAACGTATGAAAAAACGTATCCCCACCCTTCTGGCCACAATGATTGGCACCGCCCTGTACAGTCAACAGGGGCTGGCGGCCGATCTCGCCTCGCAGTGTATGCTTGGCGTTCCAAGTTATAATCGCCCACTGGTGCAGGGTGATACAAATAGCTTGCCGGTAACCATTACTGCAGACAGTTCTAAGGGTACTTATCCTGACAACGCCACGTTTACGGGCAATGTGGATATTAACCAGGGCAATAGCCGCCTGCAGGCAGATGAAGTGCAGTTGCACCAGAAGCAGCCGGAAGGCGCGGCCGAGCCGGTACGAACGGTGGATGCGCTGGGTAATGTGCACTATGACGACAATCAGGTCATCCTGAAAGGTCCGAAAGCCTGGTCAAACCTGAATACGAAAGATACTAACGTCTGGGAAGGTGATTACCAGATGGTGGGTCGCCAGGGACGCGGTAAAGCGGACCTGATGAAACAGCGCGGTGAAAACCGCTATACGATCCTGGAAAATGGCTCCTTTACCTCCTGTCTGCCAGGGTCAAACACCTGGAGCGTGGTCGGGAGCGAAGTGATCCACGACCGTGAAGAGCAGGTCGCGGAGATCTGGAACGCCCGCTTTAAGCTGGGTCCGGTACCGGTATTCTACAGCCCTTATCTTCAGCTTCCCGTGGGTGACAAGCGTCGCTCGGGTTTCCTGATCCCCAATGCCAAATACAGCACCTCGAACTACTTTGAGTTCTACCTGCCGTATTACTGGAACATCGCGCCCAACATGGACGCCACGATCACGCCGCACTATATCCATAAGCGCGGCAACGTCATGTGGGAGAACGAGTTCCGCTACCTGACTCAGGCCGGTGCGGGTCTGATGGAGCTGGATTATCTGCCGTCAGATAAAGTCTTCCAGGATGAGCACCCGACCGAAGGCGACAAGCACCGCTGGTTGTACTACTGGCGCCATGCGGGTGTTATGGATCAGGTCTGGCGTTTTAACGTCGACTATACCAAGGTCAGCGATCCTTACTACTTTAATGACTTTGACTCTAAGTACGGTTCAAGTACCGATGGCTATGCGACGCAGAAATTCAGCGTTGGCTATGCGATTCAAAACTTTAACGCCACGGTGTCAACCAAGCAGTTCCAGGTCTTTAGTACCCAAACGCGAAGCACTTACGGCGCAGAACCGCAACTGGATGTGAACTGGTACCAGAACGATGTCGGTCCTTTCGACACCCGCGTCTACGCCCAGGCGGTACATTTCGTGAATACCAACTCTGACATGCCGGAAGCCACGCGTATTCACCTGGAGCCGACCATCAACCTGCCATGGTCTAATGATTGGGCAAGTCTGAATACCGAAGCCAAGCTGATGGCGACACACTACCAGCAAAAGAACATTGATGATTACAACGCGAATCCTAACAATACCGGTCATCTTGAAGAATCCGTAAACCGAACCCTTCCGCAGTTTAAAATGGACGGCAAGTTGATCTTCGAACGTGATATGGGTCTGCTGGCGGATGGTTATACCCAGACGCTTGAACCGCGTATGCAGTATTTGTACGTGCCCTATCGCGATCAGAGCAATATTCAAAACTACGACTCCTCTTTACTGCAGTCTGACTACAGCGGCCTGTTCCGTGATCGTACTTACGGCGGTCTGGACCGTATCGCCTCCGCTAACCAGTTAACGACCGGTGTCACAACGCGCGTTTATGATGATGCTGCCGTTGAACGTTTTAACGTTTCTGTTGGTCAAATCTACTATTTCACCGAGTCACGTACCGGTGATGACAACATCAACTGGGAGAAAGACAACAAAACGGGATCGCTGGTGTGGGCAGGAGACACCTACTGGCGCATGACTGACCGCTGGGGCCTGCGTGGCGGTGTGCAATATGATACTCGCCTCGATAACATTGCTAATAGTAGTGCGGCCATAGAGTATCGTCGTGATGAAGACCGTATAGTGCAGTTGACGTACCGCTATGCCAGTCCGGAATATATTCAGGCGACATTGCCGAACTACGCCAATGCTGACCAATACAAAGATGGGATTTCGCAGGTGGGTGGCGCAGCAAGCTGGCCTATCGCCGATCGCTGGTCAATCGTAGGCGCTTACTACTTTGACACTAACGCCAATAAACCTGCTGACCAGATGGTGGGTCTGCAATATAACTCCTGTTGTTATGCGCTGCGTGTCGGCTACGAACGTAAGCTTAACGGCTGGGATACTCAAAACAATCAGAGCAAATACGATAACGTGATTGGCTTTAATGTCGAACTGCGCGGCCTGAGTTCCAACTACGGCCTGGGCACCCAGCAGATGCTGCGTTCGAACATCCTGCCATACCGTAGTTCCTTGTAATGTATTTGATTTACAACGTAATCCGCTTTGCGGTTAATTGAAATGGAAAAAGTATGAAGAACTGGAAAACGCTGCTGCTCGGTGTCGCTATGGTTGCGAATACCAGCTTCGCGGCCCCCCAGGTTGTTGATAAGGTCGCCGCTGTTGTTAACAACGGCGTCGTGCTCGAAAGTGACGTTGACGGTCTGATGAAATCTGTGAAGCTCAATTCGGGCGAAGCAGGTCAGCAACTTCCGGATGACGCCACGCTGCGCCATCAGATCCTGGAACGACTGATCATGGATCAGATCGTTCTGCAGATGGGTCAGAAAATGGGCGTGAAGGTGACTGACGAGCAACTCGATCAGGCCATCGCTAACATCGCAAAGCAAAACAACATGTCTCTGGATCAGATGCGCAGTCGTCTGGCCTATGACGGCATCAGCTACGCCACCTACCGCAACCAGATCCGTAAAGAGATGCTGATTTCGGAAGTGCGTAACAATGAAGTCCGTCGTCGCGTCACGATCCTGCCGCAGGAAGTGGACGCGCTGGCAAAACAGGTGGGTAACCAGAACGATGCGAGCACAGAGCTGAACCTGAGCCACATTCTGATCCCACTGCCAGAGAACCCAACCTCCGATCAGGCTGCGGAAGCAGAAAGTCAGGCACGTTCTATTGTCGAACAGGCGCGTAACGGCGGCGACTTTGGCAAGCTGGCTATCACCTACTCCGCTGACCAACAGGCGCTGAAAGGCGGCCAGATGGGCTGGGGACGTATTCAGGAGCTGCCATCCATCTTTGCCCAAGCGCTGAGTACGGCGAAGAAAGGCGATATCGTGGGTCCAATCCGTTCCGGTGTGGGCTTCCACATTCTGAAAGTGAACGATCTGCGTGGTCAGAGCCAGAACATTTCCGTGACTGAAGTTCACGCTCGCCATATTCTGCTCAAACCGTCACCGATCATGACTGACGATCAGGCACGTGCGAAGCTGGAGCAGATTGCGGCAGACATTAAGAGCGGTAAAACCTCGTTTGCCAATGCCGCGAAGGAGTTCTCTCAGGATCCAGGCTCTGCTAATCAGGGCGGCGATCTGGGCTGGGCTGCAGCAGATATTTACGATCCTGCCTTCCGCGATGCGCTGATGAAGCTGAACAAAGGCCAGATCAGTGCTCCGGTACACTCTTCATTTGGCTGGCATCTGATCGAGCTGATGGACACCCGTAACGTGGATAAAACGGATGCAGCGCAGAAAGACCGCGCTTACCGTATGCTGTTTAACCGTAAGTTCTCTGAAGAAGCGGCAACCTGGATGCAGGAACAACGCGCCAGTGCTTACGTGAAAGTTCTGAGTAACTAATGAAACCGCATCGTGTTGTGATCACCCCCGGCGAACCCGCCGGGATTGGGCCAGACCTCGTTGTCCAGCTCGCCCAGCGAAGCTGGCCGGTGGAACTGGTTGTCTGCGCAGATGCAACACTGTTACAAGACCGGGCGAAGCTGCTCGGTCTGCCTTTAACGCTTATTCCTTACGTTGAAGGCCAACAGCCAGCACCACAGCAAGCCGGTACGCTCACGGTTCTTTCTGTCCCTCTTCGTACACCTGTCATTCCAGGCCAGCTCAGCACGGAAAACGGCCACTACGTCGTGGAAACCCTCGCGCGCGCCTGCGACGGTTGCCTGAAGGGTGAATTTGCTGCCCTGATCACCGGCCCCGTGCACAAGGGCGTCATCAACGAAGCGGGTATCCCCTTTACCGGGCACACGGAATTCTTTGAAGAGCGCTCGCACAGCCCGAAAGTAGTGATGATGCTGGCGACGGAGGCAATGCGCGTTGCGCTCGTGACCACCCATCTGCCTGTTAAGGCCATTCCTGATGCCATCACCCCGGCACTGCTGCGGGAGATCATCGGGATCCTGCATCATGACCTGCAAACCAAATTCGGCATCAAACAGCCACACGTTCTGGTTTGCGGCCTGAATCCGCATGCGGGAGAAGGTGGACACATGGGCACCGAAGAGATCGACACCATTATTCCGGTGCTTGAAGAAATGCGCGCTAAAGGGATGAATCTTAGCGGGCCGCTCCCTGCGGACACGCTTTTTCAGCCGAAATACCTGGATAATGCCGACGCCGTCCTCGCGATGTACCACGATCAGGGCCTGCCCGTGCTAAAATACCAGGGCTTTGGCCGCGGGGTGAATATCACCCTCGGTTTACCCTTTATTCGAACGTCCGTTGACCACGGTACTGCGCTGGATCTGGCAGGACAGGGGAAAGCGGATGTCGGCAGTTTTATTACGGCGCTTAATCTCGCCATCAAAATGATTGTTAATACTCAATGACTAATCGAGTCCATCAGGGCCACTTAGCCCGAAAACGCTTCGGGCAAAACTTCCTCAACGATCAGTTCGTGATCGAAAGCATTGTTTCGGCTATTAATCCGCAAAAAGGTCAGGCTATGGTCGAAATCGGTCCGGGCCTTGCTGCACTGACCGAGCCGGTAGGCGAACGCCTCGACGAGCTGACCGTCATCGAACTGGACCGCGATCTTGCCGCACGCCTGCAAACGCACCCGTTCCTCGGACCGAAGCTGACCATCTACCAGCAGGACGCCATGACCATGAACTTTGGCGAACTGTCGGAGAAAATGGGTCAGCCGCTGCGCGTCTTCGGCAACCTGCCGTACAACATCTCCACGCCGCTCATGTTCCACCTGTTTAGCTATACTGATGCCATTGCCGATATGCACTTCATGTTGCAAAAAGAGGTGGTTAACCGTCTGGTTGCAGGGCCGAACAGTAAAGCGTATGGTCGTTTAAGCGTGATGGCACAATATTACTGTAACGTGATCCCGGTACTCGAAGTGCCGCCGTCAGCGTTCACACCACCACCGAAAGTGGATTCAGCGGTTGTGCGCCTTGTGCCACATAAAACGAAACCCTATCCGGTTAAAGATCTGCGTGTCCTCAGCCGCATTACCACAGAAGCCTTTAACCAGCGCCGTAAAACGATCCGTAACAGCCTGAGCAATTCATTTACCGTTGAGGTGTTAGCCGAGCTGGGGATCGACCCGGCAATGCGTGCGGAGAACATTTCCGTAGAGCAGTACTGCAAGCTGGCTAATTACATCAGCGAAAATGCGCCGCCGAAGGAGAGTTAAGCCATGATTGATTCGCCCCGCGTATGTGTCCATGTACAAAGCGTCTATGTTGAATCGCAATCCTCACCCGATGAAGAGCGTTTTGTCTTTGCTTACACCGTGACCATTCGCAATCTGGGGCGGATGCCCGTGCAGCTGCGCGGGCGCTACTGGCTTATCACCAACGGCAATGGCCGCGAAATTGAAGTTCAGGGTGAAGGTGTCGTGGGCGAACAGCCCCACATCGCCCCTGGCGAAGAGTACCAGTACACCAGCGGTGCGGTGATTGAAACGCCGCTGGGTACCATGCAAGGCCATTACGAAATGGTCGACGTCGATGGCAATGTGTTCCGCGTTGCTATTCCTGTGTTCCGTCTCGCCGTAACCACACTCATTCATTAATCTAATGTCTACATATCTGATTGGCGACGTTCACGGTTGCTACGATGAACTGATCGCATTGTTAAAACAGGTCGACTTTACGCCAGGGCAGGACACCCTCTGGCTGACGGGCGATTTAGTCGCGCGCGGCCCGGGCTCGCTTGAGGTTTTACGTTTCGTCAAATCGCTGGGCGACAGCGTGCGCATGGTGCTGGGTAATCACGATCTCCATCTGCTGGCCGTGTTTGCCGGGATCAGCCGCAACAAGCCTAAAGATCGCCTCACTCCGCTGCTGGAAGCGCCAGACGCGGACGATCTGATTAACTGGCTGCGCCGTCAGCCCTTGTTGCAGGTCGACGAGGATAAAAAACTGGTCATGGCCCATGCCGGGATCACCCCGCAATGGGATCTTGAGACGGCAAAAACCTGTGCGCGTGACGTAGAAGCGATACTGGCGAGCGACTCGTATCCCTTCTTCCTGGATGCCATGTACGGCGATATGCCGAACCACTGGAGCGAAGAGCTCAGCGGTCTGGCCCGCCTGCGCTTTATCACCAATGCGTTCACCCGCATGCGATTCTGCTTCCCGAACGGGCAGCTGGACATGTATTCCAAGGAAACGCCGGAAAGCGCGCCTGCCCCCCTCAAACCGTGGTTTGCCATTCCGGGGCCGGTAACAACCGAATATAGCATAGCGTTTGGTCACTGGGCGGCACTGGAGGGCAAAGGCATGCCAGAGGGCATCTACGGTCTGGATACCGGCTGCTGCTGGGGAGGCGAGTTAACCTGCTTACGCTGGGAAGATAAAACTTACTTCGTGCAGCCATCCAACCGACAGCAGGACTCAGGGGAGAGTGAGGCCGTCGCCTCCTGATGAATCCCCCTCACCCAGGGTGAGGGGGAAAAACTTAACGACGTTCCAGAATCTCGAAGCAGTAGCTGTGGGAGTTCTGCGCATCGGCGTCGTGGAATTCACTGAACACGGATTCCCACTCGTCCGGATCGTAATCCGGGAAATGGGTATCCCCTTCTACTTCCGCATCAATGTGGGTCAGATACAGCTTCTGCGCTTTAGGCAGTAACTGCTCATACACACGACCACCGCCGATCACCATGATCTCTTCGGCATCACCGCAGGCAGCAATCGCTTCATCTACGGACTTAACCCATTCGACGCGATCGTCAGTACCCGGCTGGCTACTGATAACGATATTCTTACGGCCCGGCAATGGACGACCAATCGACTCCCAGGTCAGGCGGCCCATCACTACCGGCTTGTTTAACGTCGTACGTTTAAACCATGCGAGATCGGCAGGCAGGTTCCACGGCATGGCATTTTCCATACCGATAACGCGGTCTACCGCCAGCGCTGCAATCAGACTGATCATTGAAAATTTCCCGGATGCAAAAAATTGCCGCCACTATACGGAAAGCTTAATCTTTCGTCGACTGGCGGCAGAGTAAAGATACAGAAATTTTTTAATATTGCTGGCAACGCCACTTCACACTGAAGGTTTACTCTCGGGCTCGTCAGCCGGATCGCCGGTATGCTTGCCCTCTTCCGTGCCCTGCCAGCCATGACGCTGGATCAGCGACAGATGATTACGGTCCTCATTGATGATTTCCGTCAGCATCGCACTGGTGCGTTTAAACACCGCCGCCCGCTCCGTGGCCGTGCTGCCTGCCATCGCCGCCATTTCTTCCACCATCCCGGTGTTAAAGCGGCGGAACAGATCCGCACGTTCGCGCGCTTCATACGCCCCGAGCCCCAGATTCTCGAGCGCCATACGCCCGGATTTCAGCGCACCTTCGAATGTTTCACGCTCGGGTGCCTCAACGCCTGCCTGACGTAGTCGGATGTAATGATCCACATCGCGCGCGCGGGAAATGATCGTCAGCGCCGGGAAATGTTCTTTTACCAGCTCCACCATCTGTATGCTGGTCTCCGGATCGTCAATGGCGTTAATCAACACCTCCGCTTTTGCGGCCCCCGCGGATTCCAGCAGATCGACACGGGTGGCATCACCGTAAAACACTTTCATATCAAATTTACGCAGCGTATCGACATGGTCGGGATCGTGGTCGAGGATGACCATTTTCACCCCACTCGACAGCAGCAAACGCCCTACGATCTGTCCGTAGCGACCAAAACCAGCGATGATCACGCGTGGCTGCTCCTCGTCGATTTCATCGGCTTCACGCTCCTGATCGCTACCCGATTTTTCGAGGCGAGTCAGCACCACCAGCAGAACAGGCGTTGCCGCCATCGAGAGTGCGACCGCCAGCGTCAGCGCTTTTGCCCACTCAGGATCCAGCACGTTTGCCATCTGCGCGGCGCCAAAGACCACGAACGCAAATTCACTCCCCTGCCCCAGCAGTACGGCAAACCAGCTGCGCTGTTTACCCGGCACATTTAATGGCCGCGCAATCAGCCACAGCATTGCCATTTTAATGACCAGGAAACCGACCAGCAGGATGATAATCCGCAGCGGGTGTGTGACCAGCGTGCCAAAGTCGACGGACATCCCCACGCCGATGAAAAACAGTCCCAGCAGCAACCCTTTGAACGGCTCAATATCGCTTTCCAGCGCGTGCCGGTATTCAGAGCTTGCCAGCAGAACGCCCGCAAGGAATGCCCCCATCGCCATCGACAGCCCGGCTTCTTCCAGCAGCAAACCAAAACCAAAGACCAGGAACAGTGCCACGGCGCTGAACACTTCGCGCAGACCCGAGCGGGCGACGAAACGCAGCAGCGGACGGGTCACGTAGCGGCCCAGCAGGACCACCAGTGCCAGCGCCCCTACAACCTTCAGTGCCGACAGCGCGAACGCGCCCAGCGTCGTGGAGGAGCCGCTTGCCGCCAGCAACGGGATCATCGCCACCAGCGGAATCGCCGCTATATCCTGGAACAGCAGCACCGAGAATGCACTGCGCCCCATCTGGGAGACCGTCAGGTTTCGCTCGTTCATCGCCTGCATGGCAATGGCCGTCGAGGAGAGCGCCAGCGTCATGCCGATGAGCTCAGCCACTTTCCAGTCCATTCCCAGCAGGATGCAGAACCCGCCCAGCAGCAAGCCGCAGGCCACCATCTGCAATGCCCCGCCGCCAAATACCGAGGCGCGAAGTTTCCACAGGCGCTGCGGATCGAGCTCCAGACCAATCACAAACAGCATCAGCACAACACCGATTTCAGCGAAATGGAGAATCGCCTCTGCATCCGTAACCAGACGAAAACCCCACGGCCCAATGACGCAGCCCGCAATCAGGTAGCCGAGAACCGAGCCCAGCCCCAGGCGTACCGCCACGGGCACAATCAGCGCCGCCGCGCCGAGATAAATCAGCGCCTGTATCAGCGTATGGCTATCCATGGTGCGTCTCCTGCCACTCAAGTAAGCGTTGTTTGTAATGGCGAGCCTGCGCCTGCAGCGTTTCATCGTCGCAGACAAACGTGCAGTGCATAGCAAAAGGTGGGATCCAGTTCAAACCACAATAGAGTGCAGTGGCCTGTAGCGGCTGGGCCAGCACGTCAAACCCCGGGAAAGAACCAATATCAAAGTGGCTTTCTCCTCCGCCAGTGGTCACCGCCCACATCAGGCTTTTCCCTTTTAGCGCATTGCCATTGTGGCCATACGCCCAACCGTGGGAGAAGACTTTATCAATCCACAGTTTCAGGAGCGGAGGCGTGCTGTACCACTGCATTGGATGCTGCCAGATAATCAGATCGGCACGGGAGAGCGCGTCCTGTTCAGCAGCGATATCGATATTAAAATCGGGATAAAGTTGATAGAGGGAACGTATCTCTACGTTATCAAGCGTCCTTACCTGCTCAAGCATCCGCTTATTCGCATGCGAGTGCTGCGGATAAGGGTGCGCGTAAATTATGAGTATCATCAAATGACCTGTCTTCTTCTCTTCTTGTAGCAGTGAGTGTAGACAGTTAACCCGCCCGGTGAAAGGGTCAACAGGCCGCGTAAAGGTAAAACGCAACTATTGGCAACCCTCCTTCCTGGCGGGTATAGCAGACCTCAAACCAACAAAAATAACTGTTATCAGATGATATTTGAAATGAATAATTAAGCGCTAAAGCATATTAGCAAGTGATCAATTAAGAAAATATAAAATTATTCTTTAGCAAAATGATCTATACATAACACATTGAAAAATTAATAATTTTACGCTTTTTATCGTTGAATCATTCTTTTAAGTAGCCCAGAAGCGCTATTTTAAGTCATTAATTAGCGCCACTTCTTTTCAAATGGACGTGTAAATGCGCAACAAAATATTCAAATTAAACAAGACCACAAAAACTCTGGGAAATATATTTCCTGCTTTACTTATATTCACACCGGTAGTGGCCTTCGCTGGAACTATTAGCCAGTCAACCTCAGTACCCCAGTATTTTTCCGCTGATGCAGAATACGTGATAAATAAAGATGTCACCATTTCCTCCGCAGGAAGCGAGAGTGCCGTATCGGTCACAGGCATCAATGTCACATCCACGACCAACAAAGGTAATATTTCCGGAAAAGGGAATGGATTAGATATTAATACCGGGGCTCAGCGAGTCATTATTCATAATGAAAGCGGTGCAACCATTTCCTCTACAACAGCCAATGCCGTAAATGTTCAGTCAATGCTTGGCGATCTAAACAATGATGGAAACATCACAGGCACAGAGAATGGCGTGTTCGTCAGTGAAAGCTCTTCAGCCGTCAATATCGCTAACACTGACACAGGCATAATCAGAGGAAACACAGGCCTGAGTTCTCAGATTGGTGTGGGAATAAATAATAGCGGAAAAATAACGGGTACAAACGGTGATGGTATCAGCCTGAGCGATGGTAATACCAAAATTATTAATACCGGCACCTTAGAGGGAACGCAGTACGGTATCAACGTCACGGACACGTCGAAAGCGGACATCACAAACAGTGGCGCGATTAGTGGCGATACGACAGCTATTATGTTTGCCAGCACGAAAAATAATACGCTGGTACTGAACACAGGATCGTCACTCAAAGGAGATGTCATCTCCACCGCGTCAAAAGGCAACACGCTTTCACTGGTTGGTACGGGCACAGAAGACAGCAATTTCATCGGACTGAAGGAAGGGGATGGCTTTGCGTCAGTAAAAATGGATGGTGAAAAGTGGACGCTGTCAGGCAATATAGACATTATCGGCGCAGATGACTCTTTACAGGTCAACAGCGGTGATTTAGTCCTGTCAGGCGCCGTCGCGAATGCCGGTAATACCCTCGTTGCAAAAGATGCCTCTCTCCAGCTTGGTGATGGCAAGAACACCACCACGCTGAGCGGTGGCCTGACCAACAACGGCACCGTTATTTTTAATCAGGGCAGTTCCTCCACATTCACCACCGGCATTACCGGCAGCGGTAATGTCGAAAAAGCAGATTCAAACACCCTGACGCTCTCCGGCAATAATAGCTACACGGGAAATACCGTTCTGCATAACGGTACGACGCTGATCGCCAGTGGTGCAACGCTCGGCGTGAAAGGCAGTAACGCCACCGTCACCGTTGAAAATGGTGCAGCGTTTGCCACGGCAGGTGAAGTGAATAACAACATTGATATCCTGACCGGCGGTACGCTGGCGGCATGGAATGCGATTCAGGGTAACACGACCCTGAGCGTTTCAGGTATCGATACGGTCAACGGCAACGTTACCAACGGTGGCACGCTGCTACTCGGCGCGGCCAATAACAGTGTTGGCAACAATTTCATCATAAACGGCGACTACACGGGTTCTTCTGGTAGCCAGATCGTAATGAACAGCAGCCTCGGCGAAGATAACGCACCAACCGACCACCTCACCATTACGGGCAGCAGCTTCGGTCAGTCTGATGTCAGCGTTAAGAATATAGGCGGTCTGGGCGCTCAAACGGTAAACGGTATGGAAATTGTGAGCGTCGGTGGCAGTTCTGAAGCCCAACTGACGCTGGCAGCACCGGTTGTTGCCGGGGCGTATGAATACAATCTGTATCAGCACGGCGACGGCAACTGGTATCTGGAATCGAAGGCGACGCCATCAGATGAGCCGGCAGACGATAATGATGACGGCGGAAACACCGACGGTGACAATACCGATAACGGTGGTAATACCGATAACGGCGACAATACCGACAACGGAGGCAATACCGACAACGGTGGCAATACCGATACCGATGGCAACACGGATAACGGCGGTAATAGCGATAACGGTGGCAACACGGATAACGGCGGTAATAGCGATAACGGTGGCAACTCAGCCCCTGAAGTTATGGCCCCTGAAGTTGGCGCTTACTTAGGCAACTACCTTGCTGCCCAGGGTATGTTCCTGCACAAGCGTGACGATCGCGATCAAATCATCTTCCGCAATGAAGACGATCTGAACACCTGGATGTACGTTAAGGGGCGTTATCACGAGAACGACGCGGGCGGCGATAAAGTCAGCTACGACACCACCACGACCGTTCTGCAAGTCGGCAGCGATTTCATGAGCAAGCCAATGGACAATGGGATCCTGCGTGCCGGTGGCATGTTCGGTGCTGGCCAGGCGAAGACGCATTCGGATGCGAAGCACAACGTGCGTGATGCTCAAGGCAAGGTGGACGGTTTCAATGTTGGGGTGTATGCCACCTGGCAGGAAGATCAGAAATTACGTCTGGGCAGCTACATTGATACCTGGGCCGCTTATAGCTGGTACAACAATAAAGTGACCAGCAACCGCAATGATGAAGACTACGACAGCGAAGGCTTCGCTGCGTCTGTCGAAGTTGGCCACGCGTGGGTTATCCCGTCAGAAAACGCGCGTACCTGGAAGATCGAGCCGCAGGCGCAGGTGATCTACAGCTATCTCGATCAGGAAAATCATACCGATCGCGACGGCGTGCGCGTAACGACTCTGGACAACGACAGCATCTTTGGTCGTCTGGGCGTTAAGTCCAGCTACTTCGAGCAGAAGGACGTGAAAGCCTGGCAGCCGTACGTTGCGGTGAACTGGCTGAAAGGGGCAGGCCAAAACGATCTGGCGTTTAATGATGAAACCGTGAGCAACGATACGCCGGAAGATCGTGGTCAGTTAGAACTGGGCGTCACCGGCAACCTGAACGAAACCACGACGCTTTCGCTGCGCGCCAGCGGCGAATGGGGTGAGAACAGCTATGCTGCCTATGGCGGCCATATCCTGCTGAACCACCGCTGGTAATCGTCCAGCAAAAGCGAAAAGCCGTGGCATTTGCCACGGCTTTTTTTTAGTTATCCAGCTCGCCCATGGATTTCACCTGGTCACGGTTAATCTGCTCCGTTTGACCAGTTTCGGCGTTTTTGTACGACACCAGTCCGGTGTCATCATCTACCTGCGGTTTCCCGTCGGTCACGATGGTTTTGCCATCGGTGGTTTTGACTGCCTGGTTAGACGAACAGCCTGCTACGGTAAACAGTGCAGTGGCAGCCAGAACGGAAGCGATCAGTAATTTATTTTGCATGGTGTTTTCCCCTGCTCTCAGATGAATTTCGTTATCGACCTAACCATTTTAGGCTAACTGACTGAAAGCGGATGGAAAACCAGAAGGTTCTGAAGAGGGGAAGAATGCCCGGCAACCGAATGGCACCGGGCATTTTGTCTTACTTGTTAATCTGCGCGTGCATTTCCTGCACTGAAATCACCTTCTCGGTGGCATCCGCGTTCAGCGCCATAGCTGTTGCGAAACCGCCGTTCAGAGTAGTGTCGTAGTGCACTTTGTACTGCAGCGCGCTGCGGCGAATCAGCTTGGAGTCTTCAATCGCCTGACGACCTGCGGTGGTATTGATGATGTAGGTGTATTCGCCATTCTTGATACGGTCCTGAATGTGCGGACGACCTTCATGCACCTTGTTCACCAGGCGCGGGTTGATACCGGCTTCACCCAGCACAATCGCCGTACCGTGAGTTGCATCCAGCTCGAAGCCCTGTTTCAGCAGCTTGGCCGCCAGGTCAACCACACGCTCTTTATCGCCTTCGCGAACGGAGAGCAGCGCACGGCCTGATTTTCTCATGGTGGAGCTACTGCCGAGCTGCGCTTTCGCGAACGCTTCAGCGAAGGTGCGGCCCACGCCCATCACTTCCCCGGTAGAGCGCATTTCTGGCCCTAACAGCGGGTCAACGCCCGGGAATTTGTTGAACGGCAGCACCACTTCTTTCACCGAGTAGTACGGCGGAATGATCTCTTTGGTCACGCCCTGCTGCGCCAGCGTCTGGCCCGCCATCACGCGCGCCGCCACTTTCGCCAGCGGAATACCGGTGGCTTTGGAGACGAACGGGACGGTACGTGCCGCACGCGGGTTCACTTCAATCAGGTAGACTTCGTTGTCTTTCACCGCGAACTGGACGTTCATCAGGCCGCGAACCTGCAGCTCGAAGGCCAGCTTCTGCACCTGCTGACGCATCACATCCTGAATTTCCTGGCTCAGGGTGTAGGCTGGCAGAGAACAGGCTGAGTCACCTGAGTGCACGCCCGCCTGCTCGATATGCTCCATGATGCCGCCAATCAGCACCATTTCGCCGTCGCAGATGGCGTCAACGTCCACCTCTACCGCGTCGTCGAGGAAGCGGTCGAGCAGCACTGGCGCATCGTTAGAAACGCTCACCGCCGTCTGGAAGTAACGACGCAGGTCAGCTTCGTCATACACGATTTCCATCGCGCGGCCGCCCAGGACGTAAGAAGGACGCACCACCAGCGGATAGCCAATCTCTTTCGCCTTCTCAACGGCCATCTCAATGGCGGTGACGGTGGCGTTGGCTGGCTGTTTCAGCTTCAGACGGTCAACCGCCTGCTGGAAACGCTCGCGGTCTTCCGCACGGTCAATCGCATCCGGGCTGGTACCGATAACCGGTACGCCTGCGGCTTCCAGCGCACGTGCCAGCTTCAGCGGGGTCTGGCCACCGTACTGCACGATAACGCCTTTCGGCTTCTCGATGCGCACGATTTCCAGCACGTCTTCCAGCGTAACCGGCTCGAAGTAGAGGCGGTCAGAGGTGTCGTAGTCAGTTGAGACGGTTTCCGGGTTACAGTTGACCATGATGGTCTCGTAACCGTCTTCGCGCAGCGCCAGCGAGGCGTGTACGCAGCAGTAGTCAAACTCAATGCCCTGGCCGATACGGTTTGGACCGCCGCCCAGCACCATAATCTTGTCGCGGTCGACGGACGGGTTGGCTTCGCACTCGTCTTCATAGGTGGAGTACATGTAGGCGGTGTCGGTGGAGAACTCCGCCGCACAGGTGTCCACGCGCTTGTAAACCGGGTGCAGGTCATACTGGTCACGCAGCTTGCGGATTTCCGCTTCACGTACGCCCGCCAGTTTAGCCAGACGCGCATCGGCGAAACCTTTACGCTTCAGCATACGCAGGAAGTCTGCGTCCAGGCCGTTGATGCCCAGCTCTGCCACTTTCTCTTCCAGACGCACCAGCTCTTCAATCTGCACCAGGAACCAGCGGTCAATGTTGGTCAGGTTGAATACGCCGTCGACGGACAGGCCAGCACGGAAGGCATCGGCGATGTACCAGATACGCTCTGCACCCGCATCTTTCAGTTCGCGGCGAATTTTGGTCAGTGCTTCCGGGTCGTCCAGGCTGACTTTAGGGTCAAAGCCGGTTGCACCCACTTCCAGACCGCGCAACGCTTTCTGCAGGGATTCCTGCTGCGTGCGGCCAATCGCCATCACTTCACCGACAGATTTCATCTGGGTGGTCAGGCGGTCGTTCGCACCGGCGAATTTCTCGAAGTTGAAGCGTGGAATTTTGGTCACAACGTAGTCGATGGACGGTTCGAAGGAGGCTGGCGTGCGGCCACCGGTGATATCGTTCATCAGCTCATCGAGGGTGTAACCCACCGCCAGTTTCGCCGCCACTTTCGCAATCGGGAAGCCGGTCGCTTTGGAGGCCAGCGCGGAGGAACGGGACACGCGCGGGTTCATTTCGATAACAATCAGACGCCCCGTTTTCGGGTTCACCGAGAACTGCACGTTTGAGCCGCCGGTTTCCACGCCGATTTCACGCAGCACCGCCATCGAGGCGTTACGCATGATTTGGTACTCTTTGTCGGTCAGCGTCTGGGCTGGCGCAACGGTGATGGAGTCGCCGGTGTGGATACCCATCGCATCGAAGTTTTCGATGGAGCAGACGATGATGCAGTTGTCGTTTTTATCACGCACCACTTCCATCTCGTACTCTTTCCAGCCAATCAGCGATTCATCAATCAGCAGCTCTTTGGTTGGCGAGAGATCCAGACCGCGTTCGCAAATCTCTTCGAACTCTTCGCGGTTGTAGGCGATACCGCCGCCGGTCCCCCCCATGGTGAAGGATGGACGGATGATGCACGGATAGCCCACTTCAGCCGCAACGGCCAGCGCCTCTTCCATATTGTGCGCAATACCGGAACGCGCGGTGTCGAGGCCGATTTTCTTCATCGCCACGTCGAAGCGACGACGGTCTTCTGCTTTATCAATCGCATCGGCGGTCGCGCCAATCATGGTCACGCCGAACTCGGCCAGCACGCCCTGACGCTCCAGCTCGAGCGCACAGTTTAGCGCCGTCTGGCCACCCATGGTTGGCAGCACAGCATCCGGACGCTCTTTCTCAATGATTTTGCGTACCACTTCCCAGTGAATCGGCTCGATGTAGGTTGCATCCGCCATTTCCGGGTCGGTCATGATGGTCGCCGGGTTGGAGTTGACCAGGATAACGCGGTAACCCTCTTCACGCAGGGCTTTACATGCCTGCGCACCGGAGTAGTCAAATTCACAGGCCTGGCCGATAACAATCGGGCCAGCGCCAAGGATCAGGATGCTTTTTATGTCTGTACGTTTTGGCATGGTCTTCTCGGCTCCTGATTATTTAGCGGTCTTACGGTATTGCTCGATAAGTTCGATGAAGTGATCGAACAGCGGCGCGGCGTCGTGCGGGCCCGGGCTGGCTTCCGGGTGGCCCTGGAAGCTGAACGCTGGCTTATCGGTACGATGAATCCCCTGCAGGGTGCCATCGAACAGTGATTTATGCGTCACGCGCAGGTTAGCCGGCATTGACGCTTCATCGACGGCAAAACCGTGGTTCTGCGCGGTGATCATCACCGTGTTGTTATCAATATCTTTCACCGGGTGGTTACCACCGTGGTGGCCGAACTTCATCTTGATGGTGTTCGCACCGCTCGCCAGCGCCAGCAGCTGATGGCCGAGGCAGATGCCGAATACCGGGATGTCGGTTTCCAGGAAGGACTTGATGGCGTCGATAGCGTAGTCGCACGGTGCCGGGTCGCCAGGACCGTTAGAAAGGAAGATGCCATCCGGGTTCATCTTCAGTACGTCTTCGGCAGAGGTTTTCGCCGGAACCACCGTCAGACGGCAGCCGCGGTCAACCAGCATGCGAAGGATGTTGCGCTTGGCGCCGAAATCATAGGCCACCACGTGGAACGGCAGCTCGCTCTCTTTTTTCGCTTCTGGCAGGTCGCCTTCCAGCGTCCAGCTACCCTGCGTCCAGCTATAGGCTTCAGCGGTAGTCACTTCTTTCGCCAGGTCCATGCCGTTCAGACCCGGGAAGGCTTTCGCTTTTTCCAGCGCCAGCGTGGCATCGAGGTTATCACCCGCGATGATGCAGCCGTTCTGTGCACCCTTCTCGCGCAGCAGACGCGTTAACTTACGGGTATCGATATCAGCAATCGCCACGATGTTATGGCGCTTCAGGTAAGACGAGAGATCTTCAGTGCTGCGGAAGTTGCTGGCAATCAGCGGCAGGTCGCGGATGACCAGGCCTTGCGCATGTACCTGAGAAGATTCTTCGTCAGCCGCATTGGTGCCGACATTGCCGATATGAGGATAAGTAAGAGTAACGATTTGGCGAGAATAGGAAGGATCAGTGAGGATTTCTTGATAACCGGTCATTGAAGTATTGAAAACGACTTCCCCAACCGCCGAACCCGTTGCCCCTATGGCCCGACCGATAAACTGGGTTCCGTCTTCCAGAACCAATAGCGCTGACTTAATCAAAACACCCTCCAGAGAATATTCACTCACTTTATTTGCATATTAATGCATAACCATGTCATGAATCAATGCAAATGTGTTGCCAGCGGATTTTTGGCAAACGGCGGCATTCTGGAGATTGGGAGGCTAAAAGTCAACTTAAAACGGATATTTTGTTTATCCTTTTGCAAGCCTGGCGAGAGTAAAGCCACTTAAGCGACAAAAAGATCAGGTAAATCACTGTAGAAAACGCTTGCGTGCAAGGTTTAATGAAAAATTATTCGGCGAGGCAGTAAAAAGTGGACCAAATGGTCAAAATTTACATTTCAGTAACGAAAACAAGAGATAAAACTTCTTATTTTTAAGCTTTAGAGCAAGAATTAAAGAAAATGAGGTAAAATAAAAGGGCAATAAAATATTGCCCTATGCAATCAATATATTACGACTGCAATAACCACATCACGATGGGTAATAATGCTTACAGATTGTTGAGATCAAGCACATCTCGCATATCAAAAAGGCCGCTCTTCTTTCCTTTCAGCCACAAAGCGGAACGCACTGCACCATTGGCAAACGTCATTCGGCTGGAAGCTTTATGCGTAATTTCGACGCGTTCGCCAATATCGGCGAACATCGCCGTATGTTCGCCGACGATGTCACCCGCACGGACGGTAGCAAAACCAATCGTGCCCGGTACGCGTTCGCCGGTATGACCTTCGCGGGTATAGACCGCGCAGTCTTTCAAATCTTTATCGAGTGCATGAGCAATCGCTTCGCCCATCGCCAGCGCCGTGCCTGATGGCGCATCAACTTTGTAGCGGTGGTGCGCTTCAACAATCTCAATGTCGGTGTAGTTGCCCATCACCTTCGCCGCCTTCTCCAGTAGCTTCAGCATGACGTTAACGCCCACGCTAAAGTTTGCCGCGAAGACAATCGCAATTTCTTTCGATGCATCCTGGATGGCCTGCTTACCTGCGTCGTCAAAACCGGTGGTGCCGATCACCATCCCCTTACCGTGCTGACGGCAAAACGCCAGATGCGTCAGCGTCCCTTCCGGGCGGGTAAAATCGATAAATACATCGAAGTCATCCTTAACCGCTTCCAGGCTGCTATGTACGGTGACGCCGGTCTTTCCTGCGCCCGCCAGTTCACCTGCATCGGCTCCCAACAGTGATGACCCTTCACGCTCCAGCGCCGCGCCCAGTGCCACGCCATCCATCTGAAGTGCCGCCTGAATCAGCTGACGGCCCATACGTCCACCCGCGCCCGCAATGGCGACACGGATCTGTGCATCATGCATAGTTATTCTCTTACGTTAAAATGATGTAAATCGTTTTCAGATTAACCAGCCTTCGCAAAGGCTGCCAACTGAAAACACCGATAATTAGAATTTAACGTGAAACAGACTTAAATATCAGTAAAAGACATGATTTTGTCGTCACGATAAAGTACGGGGCAAAAAAAAGGCCAGCACATGAGATGCTGGCCTTTCATCAGATAATGGGTTATTCCACTTCGCGAGCATCGATACGCAGTTCTTTCGGGACCTCGAAAACAATGTTCTCTTCGCGTCCTTCGAGCGGAACCGCTTCGCCGCCGCCGAGTTCCTGCAGGCGGACAATGACGTTCTGCACCAGAATATCCGGCGCGGAAGCGCCTGCGGTCACGCCGACGCAGGCCGCATTTTTCACCCACGCTTCCTGAATATCCGTCGCGTCGTCGATCAGAAATGCCGCTTTACCCATACGCTGTGCCAGTTCGGCCAGACGGTTAGAGTTAGAGGAGTTTTTCGAGCCGACCACCAGCACCACATCCGCCTGTTCAGCCAGCGCGCGCACCGCTTCCTGACGGTTGGTGGTGGCGTAGCAGATATCGTCTTTACGCGGCCCGACGATCTTCGGGAAGCGCTGGCGCAGTGCGTCAATCACATCAGAGGTATCGTCAACGGAGAGCGTCGTCTGGGTCATAAACGACAGACGGGCTTCGTTTTTGACGTTCAGCGTCAGGACATCTTCAGGCGACTCCACCAGATACATGCCCCCTTCCGGGTTACTGTACTGGCCCATCGTGCCTTCGACTTCCGGATGACCCGCGTGGCCAATCAGAATCGACTCTTCACCACGACGGCTGGCGCGCGCCACTTCCATATGCACTTTCGTCACCAGCGGACAGGTGGCATCAAAGACCGTCAGATCGCGGCTTTTCGCTTCGTTACGGACGGCCTGAGAGACACCGTGCGCGGAGAAGATCAGGATCGCACCGTCCGGCACTTCGCTAATCTGCTCGATGAAAATAGCACCACGCTCGCGCAGGCTGTCGACCACATAGCGGTTGTGCACCACTTCGTGACGCACATAAATCGGCGCGCCGTAAATTTCCAGCGCGTTTTCAACAATGCTGATAGCGCGGTCTACACCGGCGCAGAAGCCGCGCGGGTTAGCCAACAGGATCTGCATTTCAGGCCTCCAGTGCTGGGTCAATCTCCAGCACTTCAACATCAAAATGAACGGTACGCCCGGCAAGCGGATGGTTGAAATCAACGGTAATGGAGTCACCGTTGATTTCGCGGATCACACCAGGCATTTCGCTGCCGTCCATAGCGGTAAAGAGCATAATCGCCCCGATTTCCGGCTCACCCGCGTCCATAAATTCGCGACGCGAGAAATACTGGATCAGATCCGGGCTTGGCACACCAAACGCAGCATCTGGCTCCAGCGAAAAGGCTTTTTTCTCGCCCTCTTTCAGGCCAAGAAGCTGCTGCTCAAGACCTTCAGACAGGGAGGTATCGCCAAGACGGAACAGGGCCGGTTTGCCGTTATTGCGGGTGGATTCAGCCGTGGAGCCATCATCCAGCTTCAGCGTGAAGTGGACGAGAACCGCGCTGTTGCTCTGTACGGATTTAGACATGCAAATTGCTCGCTTGTTTTGGGTCACCTGTTGCCCGGTGGCGCTACGCTTACCGGGCCTACGGGAGGCCACAAATTCTGTAGGCCGGGTAAGCGTAGCGCCACCCGGCATTGATGCTTACGCCTGCTCTTTCGCGGCCGGTTTCGGCAAGAAACCTTCCAGCACGATTAACGCCGCACCGATGCAAATTGCGCTATCGGCGAGGTTAAAGGTCGCGAAGTGCCAGTCGCCGACGTAGAAGTCGATCATATCGACCACAAAGCCGTGCCACAGGCGATCGAACAGATTACCCAGCGCGCCGCCAATGATCAGCGCGTAGGCGATGTTATTCAGCTTTTGCGTTGCCTTCGAACGGTACATCAGCACTGCCAGTATGACGCAAATACCTAAAGCGATACCCGCGAAGAACCAGCGCTGCCAGCCACCGCTGTCAGCAAGGAAGCTAAACGCCGCACCGTAGTTACGTGCGTAGTGCAGGTTAAGCGACGGGAACAGCGGGACCGTCTCCCCCAGAGCAAAGTTCTGGAGGATCAGGAATTTGCTGCCCAGATCGATAATCAGCACTACCACAACCAGCCACAGCCAGCGCAGTCCTGTTGAACAGAGAGTTTTACTCATCAGGCAAACTTACGTTTTTCGCCGTCACCGGCGACGTTGCTTACACAGCGTCCGCAGATGTCTGCGTGTTCCGCCACCTGGCCGACATCCGTGGTGTAATGCCAGCAACGCGGGCATTTCTCACCGTCGGCTTTGCTCAGCGCGACTTTCAGTCCTTTGAGCAGCTCGCTCTGCTGAGCATCAGCAGAGGCCTCGGCATAATCCGCAACTTTCGCACCGGAGGTCAACAGGACAAATCGTAATTCATCACCCAGCGCGGTCAGTTTTGCCGCCAGCTCAGGTTCGGCGTACAGGGTGACTGCTGCTTCCAGAGAGCCGCCGACTTTCTTGTCCGCACGCGCCTGTTCTATAACCTTGTTCACTTCGCCACGCACTTTCAGCAGCTCGTCCCAGAAGGCATCGTTCATCGCTTCGGTGCTGGAGAGATCGAACAGACCTTCGTACCACTCGCCCGTGAAGACATATTTCTCACGGTCGCCTGGCAGGTAGCCCCAGATTTCATCTGCGGTGAAGGACATGATCGGCGCCATCCAGCGAACCAGCGCTTCAGCGATGTGGAACAGTGCGGTCTGGCAGCTACGACGCGCCACGCTGTCCGCTTTCGCGGTGTACTGGCGGTCTTTGATGATGTCGAGATAGAACGAGCCCATTTCGATGGAGCAGAAGCGCATCAGGCGCTGCACCACTTCGTGGAAATCATAAGACTCATAGGCTTTCAGGATATCGTCCTGCGCCGCTTTCGCACAGCCTACCGCCCAGCGGTCCAGCACGACCATCTCTTCCGGTTTCACCATGTCCTTCACTGGATCAAAACCGTTCAGGTTCGCCAGCAGGAAGCGCGCGGTGTTACGGATACGACGATAGCTGTCGGCAGCACGCTTCAGGATCTCGTCAGACACCGCCATTTCGCCGGTGTAGTCGGTAGAAGCCACCCAGAGACGCAGAATGTCTGCGCCCAGCTTGTTCATCACATCCTGCGGAGAAACGGTGTTCCCGATGGATTTAGACATCTTACGACCCTGACCATCCACGGTGAAGCCGTGAGTCAGTACCTGGCGGTAAGGTGCTTTACCTTTCATGGCGGTGGAGATCATCAGGGATGACATGAACCAGCCGCGGTGTTGGTCAGACCCTTCCAGATACATGTCGGCAGCGTGACCGGCAAACTCTGGACGCACGTCAACCACCGAGGCGTGGGTCGAACCAGAGTCGAACCACACGTCCAGGGTATCTGGCACTTTCTCGTAGTTGTCCGCGTCCGCGCCCAGGATGTCGCGGGCATCGAGATCCCACCACGCCTGAATGCCGTCAACTTCGACGCGCTTCGCCACTTCTTCCATCAGTTCCAGGGTATTCGGGTGCAGTTCCTGCGTCTCTTTATGTACGAACAGAGACATCGGCACGCCCCAGGTACGCTGACGAGAGATACACCAGTCAGGACGGTTAGCGACCATGGATTCGATACGCGCCTGGCCCCAGTCCGGGATCCACTGCACGCCTTTGATCTCTTTCAGAGACTGCTCACGCAGGCCTTTCTGATCCATGCTGACGAACCACTGCGGGGTTGCACGGAAGATGATCGGCGTCTTGTGACGCCAGCAGCATGGATAGCTGTGCTGCATTTTCTCAACGTGCAGCAGCGCGCCGCTGGTGCGCAGCATATCCACGATGATGTCGTTGGCTTTAAAGACGTTGATACCGTCCAGAGCCGGATAAGTACCAGGCAGGTACGAGCCGTCCGGCCCCACCGGGTTAGCGATTTCCAGACCGTACTTCAGGCTGATGTTGTAGTCGTCAGGACCGTGACCACCGGCGGTGTGTACCGCACCGGTACCGGCTTCCAGCGTAACGTGGTCGCCCAGGATGGCCGGAACGTCGAAGCCCAGGAACGGGTGTTTGAAGCGCATCAGTTCCAGCGCGTCGCCTTTCACGGTACCCAGCACGGTGTAGTCGGTGATGTTCGCGCGTTTCAGCACGCTCTCCACCAGATCTTTCGCCAGGATAACCGCGCGACCCTCAATCTGCACCAGCGCGTAGTCAAACTCACCGGACAGAGAGATTGCACGGTTGGCTGGCAGCGTCCACGGCGTGGTGGTCCAGATCACCAGCGAGACCGGGCCGTTAACGGAGGAGACGCCAAATTTGGCTTTCACCGCATCCTGATCGACAGCGTCGAACGCCACGTCGATAGAAGGCGAGGTTTTGTCGTAATACTCTACTTCGGCTTCTGCCAGCGCAGAACGGCAGTCCACGCACCAGTGCACCGGCTTCGCGCCTTTGTGCAGATGGCCGTTACCGATGATTTTGCCCAGCGCACGGATGATGTTGGCTTCAGTTTTGAAGTCCATAGTCAGGTACGGGTGCGACCAGTCGCCCAATACACCCAGACGGATAAAGTCCGCACGCTGGCCATCAACCTGCGTGGCAGCGTATTCGCGGCATTTTGCACGGAACTCAGCGGCGGTGAACTTCTCACCTGGCTTGCCAAACTCTTGCTCTACTTTCAGCTCGATTGGCAGACCGTGGCAGTCCCAGCCCGGAACGTAAGGCGAGTCATATCCCGTGAGGCCTTTGGACTTCACGATAATGTCTTTCAGAATCTTGTTTACAGAGTGACCAATATGAATGCTGCCATTCGCATAGGGAGGGCCATCATGCAGAATGAAGGTTTTTTTGCCTTTTTTGGCTGCACGAATGATGCCGTACAGGTCATCATCGGTCCAACGCGCCAGCATTCCCGGTTCGCGCTTGGCGAGATCGCCGCGCATCGGGAACCCTGTTTCCGGCAAATTCAGGGTTGATTTATAGTCACTCATCAGATTCTCGGTTCCGTATTTATCACGTAGGCATTTAAGCCGGGTTCATAGCCCAAAAAACTCGCGGGCCGTCAATTCATCACGCGCAATCTGCGCTTTTAGTTCATCCAGTGAAGCAAATCGCTGCTCATTGCGTATTTTTTTACGCAGTATTACATCTATATGGCGACCATAAAGGTCCATTACAACGTCCAGCAGGTGCACTTCTAACTGTTGACGTACACCGGCGACAGTGGGACGCGTGCCAATGTTGGCAACGCCGTAAAACGGCTTATCGCCCAGTCCTGCCACTTCCACCGCATAGACCCCTTTAACCGGGGAAACCTGACGACGCAGCGGGATATTCGCCGTCGGGAAACCTATCGTGCGCCCCAGGGCGTCGCCATGCACGACGCGGCCTGAGATGGTAAACGGATGCCCCAGCAGCGTTTCTGCCGTATCCAGTTCATCATTCGCCAGTGCCTGACGCACCGCCGTGCTGCTGACGCGCACGCCGCCTTCACAGAAGGTCATCGCGCTGGTCACGTCAAAACCGTACTCCAGGCCCGCCTTCTGTAATAGCAAGAAATCGCCCTGCCGACCAGCGCCAAAGCGGAAATCATCCCCCACGGCGAGAAACTGTACGCCAAGACGCTTAACCAGCAGGTCGCTGACGAAATTTTGTGCTGTCAGTGCGGCAAAGCGACGATCGAAACGCACGCACAGCACGTAGTCCACGCCGGACTCTGCCAGGTAGCGCAGCTTCTCACGCAGGCGAGTGAGACGGGCGGGCGATTTATCCCCCGCAAACAGCTCCAGCGGTTGCGGTTCGAAAATCATCACCACCACGGGCAGACCACGGGCCTCCCCCTCTTTACGCAATCCCTGCAACAGCGCCTGATGACCACGATGCACGCCGTCGAAATTACCAATAGTCAGCACGCACCCGTCTTGTGCGCTGCTGAGATTATGTATGCCGCGTATCAGCTTCATGTCTGGCTCAAAACAGTGAAAATCGCCAAAGTATACCTTGTACCGCGGTTAAGGTTAACCGGCGATTGTTCGCGCAAAACAGAAAGCCGTAATGATTTCATCAGGCTGACCTTTCACAGCGAAAAAATCTGCTCGTGAACTGCGATTTTTATGCCGAAAGGCTGTATTCACGCAAGACAAGCTGGTAGAATCCTGCGCCATCACTACGTAACGTAGCGTCGCTTTTTAACGGCGCTTATTTGCACAAATCCATTGACAAAAGAAGGCAAAGAGGGCATATTCCTCGGCCTTTGAATTGTCCACATAGATCATATTTGGGAGTTGGACTTGGCTAATATCAAATCAGCTAAGAAACGTGCCGTTCAGTCTGAAAAGGCTCGTAAGCACAACGCAAGCCGTCGCTCTATGATGCGTACTTTCATCAAGAAAGTATACGCAGCAATCGAAGCTGGCGACAAAGCTGCAGCGCAGAACGCATTTAACGAAATGCAACCAATCGTGGATCGTCAGGCTGCTAAAGGTCTGATCCACAAAAACAAAGCAGCGCGTCATAAAGCAAACCTGACCGCGCAGATCAACAAACTGGCTTAATCGCTACTTGTTGTTGCTTGTTTAAAGAACCCGCTTAACGCGGGTTTTTTTATGTCTTCAGATTGCCGGTGGCGTAAACAGCGCCGAGTAGTCACGGTTGCAGATTCGCTGCACCGCCGGGTGCTGAATCATTCTTTCGGCAAATATGGCGTGATACTCCTCCATCACGTTATCCACTCTGCCAATCTCCGTAATCTTGTTGTCTGAATAGAGATCGAGCACGTACAGCGTTGGCGCAACGAAGATGGCATTGTGCGCTTCGCCAAAGGCTTTCATCAGTGCCGCATCGTCGAATTCACCGAGGATCTCCACCTTCAGCCCCTGCGAGTTAAACCAGTTCAACAGCTTACGCCCGAGCATTGACCGCCTTCCCGGCACCAATAAGCGACGCTCTTCCAGACAGGCCGGGAAGGGTTTTTCCGGCGGTGGATTAATGCACCAGAAGCTGACACCGCATTCGCCAATCTTCACTGAGAACAGCCCTTCCTGCTGCGTGGAGTCGATGGGGCAGTCCGAGATAATCATATCCAGCTTATGCTGGCTCAGCTGTTCCAGCAGCATCTCGTGGGTGGATTCAAAGCAGCGCAGATGGATTTGTTCATCTTCCACCACCGCGGCATCCAGCACGCCGCTCACCAGCCGTTTGGACAGCGCATCCGCCACGCCGACGTCGAAGAGCAGGTTAGACTCTTTGCGATAGTTGACGATATCCAGCATCTCCTGGCTCAGGGTGAACATCTTGTCCGCATAGCGAAAGACCAGTTCCCCAAGTTCGCTTGGCTCAATCCCGCGGCCTTTACGCTTGAACAGCTTGCCCTGCAGGCGCTCTTCCAGCGCCTTGATTTGGCCGGTAATGGTCTGCGGCGTGAGATAGAGCGCCTCAGCCGCCCCCACCACCGAGCCCTGCTTGTAGACGTGCCAGAAGTAGTAAAGATGGTTGTAATTCAAATGAGACATAGCGTCTTCACTCCCTGAGTATGTAACGGGAGAAGGCTCATCTTCTCCCGGTTTCCGTTATGCCTGGACAGCCTGTCCGGGCAATTTCACCTTCAACAAGGTATAACCGATTACCGCGGCCAGTAATGACCCGATAAGAATGCCGAGCTTCGCCCAGACGATGAGTTCAGGGGCATTTGCGCCAAACGCCAGCGTCGAGATAAAGATCGACATGGTAAATCCAATACCACACAGCACGCCGACAGCCATAATCTGACCAAAGGTGGTGCCGTTCGGCAGCGATGCCAGCTTCATCTTCAGCGCCAGCCAGCAGAACAGGCTGATCCCCAGCGGTTTACCAATAAACAGCCCGGCAATAATGCCCAGCGGCAGGACAGACGTCAGCCCATCCAGCGTCACGCCCTGCAGGGAAACGCCGGCGTTAGCAAAGGCAAACAGTGGCAGGATCATAAAGGCGACCCACGGGTGAAGGACATGCTCAAGCTGTTTAGCAGGGGATTTACCCTCCTGCGGTTTTAGCGGCACAAAGAAGCCAACAATCACCCCGGCCAGCGTGGCATGCACGCCGGATTTCAATACCGCTGTCCAGAGTACCATCCCCACGAGGATGTAAATGCCGATGCGGCGGACATTGAAAATGTTCAGCAGCGCCAGGACCGCAATTGCGCCTGCCGCCACGCTCAGCGACAGAATCGACAGATCGCTGGTATAAAACAGCGCGATAATCACGATCGCGCCCAGATCATCAATGATCGCCAGCGCCATCAGGAAGATTTTCAACGCCATCGGCACGCGGCTGCCGAGCAAGGCTAAGACACCGAGCGCAAACGCGATATCCGTTGCCGCCGGGATAGCCCACCCGTCACGCGCAACAGGATCCTGCCAGGTAAACGCAAGGAACAGCAGTGCCGGAACGACCATCCCGCCGATAGCGGCGATCACCGGAAAGGCGGCGCGCTGACGGCTGGCGAGGGAGCCCAACACCAGCTCCCGTTTGACCTCAAGTCCCACCAGCAGGAAGAACACCGCCATTAGCGCATCGTTGATCCACAGCAGCATGTTCTTGTTAATTTCCAGCGCCCCGACCTTCAGCTCAACGGGTGTTTCCAAAAATGCGTGATAGAGATCGCGCGTCATGCCCAGGTTCGCCAGCACCATTGCGGCTGCCGCGGCAATAATCAGGATCACACCACCGGACGCCTCACTGCTAAAGAAACGGTGTAGTAATTTCATTTAAGTTCTCTCTTTTACAACAATACCTCGATAAAACCATAATACCAAGCCAAATAGCTCGGCAAAAACAGATTAATATTGAGTGTAGACTCAGTTTTACCGATCTATCCCCCAAAATAAAAAAGCCCGGAATCGCTTCCGGGCTTTATATCGTTGAAAACCGGCTAACAGATTAGCGGGTCAAGTCGTCGAAGAATTTTTTGACGCCATCAAAGAAGCTTTTGGAGCGCGGACTGTTTTTCTCGCCCGTTGGGCCGCCAAAGCTCTCCTGCAGCTCTTTCAGTAGCTGTTTCTGCTTGTCATTCAGCCCCACTGGGGTTTCTACAACCACACGGCACAGCAGGTCGCCCTGAGCACCGCCGCGAACGGACTTCACGCCTTTACCGCGCATGCGGAACAGCTTACCGGTCTGGGTTTCGCCCGGGATCTTCAGATTGACGCGACCATCCAGGGTAGGCACTTCAATTTCACCACCGAGCGCCGCCATGGCGAAGTTGATCGGCACTTCACAGTACAGGTTGTTACCTTCACGCTCGAAGATGGCATGCTGCTTCACCTGAACCTGAACGTACAGATCGCCTGCCGGTGCGCCGTGCTCACCGGCTTCACCTTCACCTGCCAGACGGATGCGGTCGCCCGTATCCACGCCTGCCGGGATTTTGACGGACAGGGTCTTGGTTTTCTCAACGCGACCATGACCGTGGCATTTAGTGCACGGATCTTTAATCAGCGTACCGCGGCCATGACAGTGAGGACAGGCCTGCTGTACTGCGAAGAAGCCCTGACGCATCTGCACCTGACCGGAACCGTGACAGGTTGGACAGGTCTGCGGCTGGGTACCCGCTTTCGCGCCGCTGCCGTGGCACACGTCACACTCTTCCAGCGTCGGGATACGGATCTCTTTGGTGACACCGCGAACGGCCTCTTCCAGCGTCAGCTCCATGTTGTAGCGCAGGTCTGCGCCGCGCGCTGCGCGCTGACGACCACGACCGCCGCCAAAGATATCGCCGAACACGTCGCCGAAGATGTCGCTGAAATCAGCACCGCCGCCAAAGCCGCCGCCACCGAATCCGCCGCCGCCCATGCCGCCCTGTTCAAAGGCTGCGTGGCCGTACTGGTCATAGGCCGCACGTTTTTGTGCATCGGTCAGGACTTCGTAGGCTTCTTTGATCTCTTTAAATTTTGCTTCAGCCTCTTTATCCCCCTGGTTGCGGTCCGGGTGGAATTTCATGGCCAGGCGCTTATACGCCTTTTTGATTTCACGCTCTTCCGCAGTTTTCGGAACGCCTAAAATCTCGTAATAGTCTTGCTTTGCCATTGGTTTTTTTAAGCCCCTTAACATGCGAGCACGGGCGTGGAGAGTTCTCCTACGCCCGTGCCGATTAATTACCCTGCATCAGGGCGATTATTTTTTGTCTTTAACTTCTTCGAACTCAGCGTCGACAACGTCGTCGTCTTTCGCGTTGTTCGCGGAAGCGTCAGCGCCCGCTTGCTGCTGCGCGTGCTGCTGCTGAGCAATTTCCATCAGCTTCTGGGAAGCCTGTGCCAGCTCCTGCATCTTCGCTTCGATATCCGCTTTGTCTTCGCCTTTCAGAGACGTTTCCAGCGCGGTCAGTGCAGCTTCGATAGCCGTTTTATCTTCCGCTGGCAGTTTGTCGCCCGCTTCTTCAACCTGCTTACGGGTGCTGTGCAGCAGATGGTCACCCTGGTTACGGGTCTGAACCAGCTCTTCGAACTTACGGTCAGATTCCGCGTTCGCTTCTGCTTCACGAACCATTTTCTGGATCTCTTCTTCGTTCAGACCGGAAGAAGCCTTAATGGTGATCTTCTGCTCTTTACCGCTGTTTTTGTCTTTCGCGGAAACGTGCAGGATACCGTCAGCATCGATATCGAAGGTCACTTCGATCTGCGGCATGCCGCGTGGTGCCGGGTTGATACCATCCAGGTTGAACTGACCCAGAGATTTGTTATCAGACGCACGTTTACGCTCACCCTGCAGCACATGGATGGTTACCGCAGACTGGTTGTCTTCAGCGGTAGAGAACACCTGGCTGTGCTTGGTCGGGATAGTGGTGTTTTTAGTGATCAGCGCAGTCATCACGCCGCCCATGGTTTCGATACCCAGAGACAGCGGGGTAACGTCCAGCAGCAGAACGTCTTTCACTTCACCAGTCAATACACCACCCTGAACGGCAGCACCGATAGCAACGGCTTCGTCCGGGTTAACATCTTTACGTGGCTCTTTACCGAAGAACTCAGCCACTTTCTTCTGGACCATTGGCATACGGGTCTGACCACCAACGAGGATAACGTCATTGATATCAGACACGGACAGGCCAGCATCCTGCAGAGCAACTTTCAGTGGCTCGATAGAACGGTTCACCAGGTCTTCGACCAGGCTTTCCAGTTTTGCACGGGTCACTTTGATGTTCATGTGTTTAGGACCGGTCGCATCTGCAGTAATGTACGGCAGGTTAACGTCGGTCTGCTGAGCGGAAGACAGTTCGATCTTCGCTTTCTCAGCGGCTTCTTTCAGGCGCTGCATGGCCAGCGGGTCGTTACGCAGGTCGATGCCCTGATCTTTCTTGAACTCGTCTACGAGGTAGTTGATCAGACGGGTATCGAAGTCTTCACCACCCAGGTGGGTATCACCGTTGGTTGCCAGAACTTCGAAGGTTTTTTCGCCGTCAACTTCGTCGATTTCGATAATAGAGATATCGAAGGTACCACCACCCAGGTCGTAAACCGCGATAGTGCGGTTGCCCACTTCTTTATCCAGACCGTAAGCCAGAGCCGCTGCGGTAGGTTCGTTGATGATACGTTTTACTTCCAGACCTGCGATACGGCCAGCATCTTTGGTAGCCTGACGCTGAGCATCGTTAAAGTAGGCAGGTACGGTGATAACGGCTTCAGTTACTGGCTCACCCAGGTAATCTTCAGCAGTTTTCTTCATTTTTTTCAGCACTTCAGCAGAGATCTGCGGTGGTGCAGTTTTGGTGCCTTTCACATCAAGCCATGCATCGCCGTTATCTGCTGCGATGATTTTATAAGGCATGATAGAAACGTCACGCTGAACTTCTTCGTCCTGGAAGCGGCGGCCGATCAGGCGTTTAATCGCAAACAGGGTATTTTGCGGGTTTGTCACTGCCTGACGTTTAGCCGGCTGACCAACCAGAGTTTCACCATCCTGGGTATAAGCAATGATAGAAGGCGTGGTGCGATCGCCCTCGGCGTTCTCCAGCACGCGTGCAGTAGTGCCGTCCATAATCGCTACACAAGAGTTGGTCGTACCCAGGTCGATACCAATAATTTTACCCATCTAAACGTCTCCACTAAAAATTCAGTCAACATGTGGTTGTGTACCTGTAATAAGGGCAGAACGTGCTTTTTCAACTGCCCAGATTTGATTTTTTTCAGGTCCACACACTGCGGTTGACTACAAGATGGGGTCGCTACGGCATCCATCAAGGGGCAAGCGTAAAAAAATTTTTAATTTCACCCTGATGAGATCATAGACGGCATCGATTGCGCCCATTATGATGCCGCGCCCCGTCAGGGAGTAATGACGCGGGTTTAACCATTTCACCATATTAATGATGATTTTTTTGAGGACTTATGGGCAACACTAAGTTGGCTAATCCGGCTCCGCTGGGCCTGATGGGTTTTGGCATGACCACTATCCTGCTGAACCTGCACAACATCGGGATGTTCCCGATGGATGGCATTATCCTGGCGATGGGCATTTTTTACGGCGGCATAGCACAAATCTTCGCGGGTCTGCTGGAATATAAGAAAGGCAACACCTTCGGCTTAACCGCCTTCACCTCTTACGGCTCGTTCTGGCTGACGCTGGTCGCTATCCTGCTGATGCCTAAAATGGGTCTGGCAGACGCAGCGAATGCCCACTTCCTGGGCGTGTATCTGGGTCTGTGGGGCGTCTTCACCCTGTTCATGTTCTTCGGCACGCTGAAAGGGAACCGCGCGCTGCAGTTCGTCTTCCTGAGCCTGACCGTACTGTTCGCCCTGCTGGCCATCGGCCACCTGGTGGATAACGAAGGCATCGTACACGTTGCAGGCTGGATTGGCCTGGTATGCGGCGCAAGCGCTATCTACCTGGCCATGGGTGAAGTGCTGAACGAGCAGTTCGGCCGCACTATTCTACCGATTGGTGAAAAACACTGATTCGTCTGTCGTGCCCGCCTCGCGGGCACGATTTTCCCCTGACTGCCGAAGCCAAACCCCCAATACCAGCCCCATTAACGATAACGCCAGCACGTACCAGGCCGGCGCCAGGGGAGACACACCCATTAATACCGTCACCGCAATCGGCGTCAGTCCGCCAAAGATGGCATACGAGACGTTGTAAGAAAATGAGATGCCGGTGAAGCGCACCTCAGGTGGAAACGCACGTACCATCACATACGGTACCGCCCCGACAACGCCCACGCACAGGCCTACCACACCGTACAGCAGGAACAGCTGTTCAGGGTGGCTGCCTGCCAAATGGTAAAACGCCCAGCTTGATACGGCCAGTAACAGGCTGCCGACGATAAAGGTCACGCTGGCACCGAAGCGATCGACAGCCAGCCCGGCGGCAAGACAGCCAAAGCAAAGCATAATGGTCGCGATACTGTTCGCCTGTAACGTCACTGCCGGGGCGAACCCGTACTGTTTTTGCAGCCAGACCGGCGACATCAAAATCACCACCACGATGCCCGCCGAGAGCAGCCAGGTGAGCAGCATCGACACCACGACCGCTTTTTTATGGCGCACCACCACGGCTTTGACCGGCAACTCCTGAGCCAGCGCTTTGCGCTGCTGCATCTCAAGGAAAATCGGCGTCTCCTGCAACCAGCGACGCAGGTACATCGCCACCAGGCCAAACGCTCCGCCCAGCAGGAACGGTAAGCGCCAGCCCCAGTCGTGCACAGCCTGCTGCGTCATGCTGGTGTTTACAATGGTCGCAACGACGGAACCAAGCAAAATCCCCACCGTTAACCCCGCGGTTAAGGTGCCGCAGGCGATACCAATGCGGCGCGCCGGAACATGTTCCGCAACAAACACCCACGCCCCCGGTACCTCACCACCGATCGCCGCCCCCTGAAGAATACGCATCAGTAGCAGCAATAACGGGGCAACAATACCCATTGAGGCATAGGTTGGCAGCAGGCCAATCGCCAGCGTCGGCACGGCCATCAGCAGGATACTCAGGGTAAACATTTTCTTGCGCCCGACCAGATCGCCAAAGTGCGCCATCACAATGCCGCCCAGCGGACGTGCCAGATATCCGGCAGCAAAAATGCCGAAGGTTTGCACCTGTCGCAGCCATTCCGGGATATCCGCCGGGAAGAACAACTCCCCTACCACAGCGGCGAAGAAAACAAAGATGATGAAGTCGTAAAACTCCAGCGCGCCGCCCAGAGCGGCGAGCGTGAGGGTTTTGTAATCCTGTCGATTCAGAGGTCGGGTGTTATGTGACATAGCGAACCATTGTGCATGTGTTGTGGATTATTTTTCACAGCAATCGTAAAGAAAAAATTACTATATCGTAAATCCATTTACACACCACTGCGGCTGACGCTAATGTCACATTTTAATTAATTTCAGGAGATTGTCTCGCGTCGGGCGCTTTTAGGACGAAATGCTGCTACCACTTTGTCGTCCGTCTCGACGTACGGCCCTTCCAGCAACTGTATACAATACGGTACACTCGCAAAGATGCCGTGGACGATGACGCTGCCATCCTCCGCTTTCAGTCCTTCCAGCGTCTCTTTGATGGACTTCGGCTGGCCCGGCAGGTTCAGAATCAGCGCCTGTTTGCGGATCACTCCCACCTGGCGAGACAAAATGGCCGTCGGGACAAAGTGTAGACTGATCTGACGCATCTGTTCACCGAAGCCGGGCATTTCACGATCGGCAATCGCCAGCGTCGCGTCCGGGGTAACATCGCGGCGCGCAGGGCCGGTTCCGCCCGTCGTCAGCACAAGGTGACAGCTCATTTCATCCACCAGCTCACACAGGGTCTGCTCGATGATTGGCTGTTCGTCCGGGATCAGGCGGGTCTGGATCTCAAACGGGGTGGTCAACGCGCTTGCCAGCCACTCTTCCAGAGCAGGGATGCCTTTATCCTGGTAAACGCCGCTGGAGGCGCGGTCGGAAATCGACACTAAGCCGATGCGTAAGGTATTCATATCCATTCCATTCAAAAAGTACTGATTAAAGGGAATGATACACGCAGAGGGGAAATTCAGACAGAGTACGAAAGAAGTAGCGTGACCGGGGACCCGGTCACGCAGAATGATTACAGCAGGTCGCCGATCATTTTTTCCAGTTTTTCCTGGTCAATAGCAAACTTACGGATACCGTCCGCCAGTTTGTCTACCGCCATTGGATCCTGGTTGTGCTGCCACAGGAACTCGGATTCGGTGATGCGTTCTGGACGCGCCTTCACTTCACCGGTGTAAGACAGTTTGCGCTCGATGGTACCTTCGCTTTCAGCCAGCTCTTTCAGCAGCGCAGGTGCGATGGTCAGACGGTCACAGCCAGCCAGTTCGATGATTTCACCGACGTTACGGAAGCTTGCGCCCATCACCACGGTCTCATAACCATGCTGTTTGTAGTATTCGTAGATTTCAGTCACGGAAACCACGCCTGGATCTTCAGACGCCGCGTACTCTTTCTTGTCGGTGTTGGCTTTGTACCAGTCCAGAATACGGCCTACGAACGGAGAAATCAGGTATACGCCAGCTTCAGCACAAGCACGCGCCTGCGCGAAGGAGAACAGCAGGGTCAGGTTACAGTTGATGCCTTCTTTTTCCAGCTGCTCCGCCGCGCGGATGCCCTGCCAGGTAGACGCCAGTTTGATCAGGATACGGTCGTTGCTGATGCCCGCATCGTTGTACAGTTTGATCAGACGTTTTGCTTTAGCAATTGACGCTTCGGTGTCGTAGGACAGACGTGCATCCACTTCGGTGGAGATACGGCCCGGGACCAGTTTCAGAATTTCCAGACCGATGTTCACGGCCAGTTTGTCAGTGGCATCCACAACCTGCTGCGCGCGGTCATTGCTCTGTGCTTTCGCCCAGGTCACGGCCTCGTCAATCAGTTTGCGATACTCAGGGATCTGTGCGGCGTTAAGGATCAGAGAAGGGTTAGTTGTGGCATCCTGCGGCTGGTACAGCTTCATTGCCGCGATATCTCCGGTGTCAGCTACGACAGTGGTGAACTGACGAAGGGAGGTCAATTTATCCGTCATGATAGTGTTTCTCTTTTAACGTGCCCTGGATAATTCACGCTACCGACAGCATGCCTGCAGCGGAAAAATGACAGGTTTACTTGTTAGGGGGATGTAACCGGTCTGCCCTGATGATAACACGACGGAGGGGTAGCGCAACCGCAGACAGTGCGCTTAGGCAGAGTATGATAAACTGAGAATATTAACAGGCTGCTAAGCAACAGCATGCCCAATCAGTGGTAGCGCTTACATATTCACATTGGCATCAACAAGAGGGACGTTAATGCCTGATTTCTTTTTCTTTATTAACGAAGTCCTCTGGGGTTCGATAATGATTTACCTGCTCCTGGGAGCAGGTATCTGGTTTACGCTACGCAGTGGGTTTATCCAGTTTCGCTATATTCGCAAGTTTGGCAGAAGTCTGAAAAACAGCGTCACGCCCCATCCGGGCGGACTCACTTCGTTTCAGGCGCTTTGTACCAGCCTTGCGGCACGCCTTGGCAGCGGCAATCTTGCAGGCGTTGCGCTGGCCATCAGCGCAGGAGGGCCTGGTGCAGTGTTCTGGATGTGGGTCACGGCACTTCTGGGGATGGCCACCTCTTTCGCCGAAAGTTCGCTGGCGCAACTCTACAAAGAGAAGGATAAAAGCGGACAGTTTCGTGGCGGCCCGTCATGGTATATGGCGCGTGGCTTAGGGATGCGCTGGATGGGCGTGCTGTTCTCGCTTTTTTTACTGTTCGCATACGGCCTCATTTTTAATACCGTCCAGTCAAACTCGGTTGCCCATGCTCTGCGCTATACCTTCTCCTGTCCGGAGTGGCTCACGGGCAGCGTGTTAGCCCTCTTTGTTTTGCTCGCCATTTCTGCCGGCCTTAGGGGCGTCGCCCGCCTGATGCAGTGGCTGGTGCCCATTATGGCCCTGCTCTGGGTTGCCGCGAGTCTGGTCGTTGCAGCACTGCATTTCGAACAGGTTCCTGGGGTCATTGCGTCCATCTTTAAAAGCGCCTTTGGCTGGCGAGAAGTCGCATCAGGCGCGCTGGGCTATACCCTGAGCCAGGCATTGATGGCAGGTTTTCAACGGGGCATGTTCTCCAATGAAGCCGGAATGGGTTCCACTCCCAACGTCGCAGCGGCCGCCTCTTCGTGGCCGCCACACCCGGCTGCGCAGGGTATTGTGCAGATGATTGGCGTCTTTATGGATACGGTGATCATCTGTTCCGCCAGTGCCATGATCCTCCTGCTGGCCGGCCCGGTACCCCATACCTCGGATGCCGTCGGGATACAATTTCTTCAGCAGGCGCTGGTGAACCTGACCGGCGGCTGGGGGGCTGGCTTTGTCTCGCTCATACTGATGTTGTTCTCCTTCAGCTCAATTGTGGTCAACTATCTGTACGCTGAAAACAACCTCATTTTCCTGAGATTCAACGCTCGCCCTGCTATCCTCCTGCTTCGCCTGGGGGTGATACTGATGGTGTTCGCGGGCGCCCTTCTGACGATGCCTATGATCTGGCAGCTGGCGGATGTCATTATGGCGCTAATGGCAATCACTAACCTGACGGCGATCCTGCTGCTCTCCCCCGTTGTGACGCTTATTGCCAAAGATTATCTTCGCCAGCGCAAGCTGGGGGTTGCCCCGGTATTTGATGCATCACGTTACCCCGAAATTGCGTCACAACTTGCCCCTGGCACCTGGGATGATTTGCCCCGGCGATAACAGCTATCGATCAATTCAGGGCGATTTTTTGTTAAAGTCGCTCTAAATTTCCTGCAAGGACTGGATATGCTGATTCTGATTTCACCTGCAAAAACGCTCGACTACCAGAGCCCGCTCGCCACTGAGCGCTATACCCAGCCAGAACTGCTGGATTATTCACAGCAGCTGATCCGTGAAGCGCGCAAGCTCTCTGCGCCGCAAATCGCCTCGCTGATGGGCATCAGCGACAAGCTGGCGGACCTGAACGCGACCCGATTCCATGAATGGCATCCGGATTTCACCCCTGCTAACGCGCGTCAGGCGATTCTGGCGTTTAAAGGTGATGTCTATACCGGTCTGCAGGCGGAAGACTTCAGTGAAGCCGACTTCGATTTTGCCCAGCAGCATCTGCGTATGCTGTCGGGTCTGTATGGCGTACTGCGTCCGCTGGATTTAATGCAGCCGTACCGTCTGGAGATGGGCATTCGTCTGGAAAACGCCAAAGGCAAAGACTTGTACCATTTCTGGGGCGAAATTATCACCGATAAGCTGAACGCGGCGCTACGCGCTCAGGGCGATAACGTGGTGATTAACCTGGCATCCGATGAATACTACAAGTCGGTGAAACCGAAAAAGCTGGATGCGGAGATCATCAAGCCGGTCTTCCTGGATGAGAAAAACGGCAAGTTCAAGGTCATCAGCTTCTATGCCAAAAAGGCGCGGGGCCTCATGAGCCGCTATATCATTCAGAACCGCCTGACCAAGCCGGAGCAGCTGACCGGTTTTAACAGCGAAGGCTATTTCTTTGACGAAGACGCGTCGGGGAAAGGCGAACTGGTCTTTAAACGCCACGAACAGTAAAACAACACCCAGCCTGCTGGCGGGGTGTTGCATTAATGGTGCTTCCAGTCCGGCCCTGGATGGCGATCGTCATGATGATGGTCGTGTCGATCGTCGCGATCGCGATCGCGATGTTCGTCATGCGGGCGCCAGTGGTTATCACGCCAGTCATAATGCGCCTTCCACCAGTCGTGGTCGCGCCAGCGGCCGCCGTCCCAGTAATGCCCGCTGTTGTCCCGGTCGCCAATCTGCAGTTTAACCGCCGGTACGAGGGTGATTTCGGATGCCTGTGCCGCCATGGGAGCGACCAGCACCAGTGAAAGCGCGATGAGTGCAGGTTTCAGTGTAGACATCTGTGACTCCTTATTCTTCTTGCCCAACGTGGGCCGATGTAAGGAGAGTACGCGAGGGGAACGGGGGATGTTATTCTCTGCAATCCTAAACGCTAAGTGACCGCATTTATTGGGAATTTCTGCTTTTTTCCTGCTTTATTCCTCCTTATTTTCTTCACAAAAAAGCCGGGTGGCGGCTTCGCCTTTCCCGGCCTAAAAATCGGTGCTGCTTTTGCCGGGTGGCGCTGCGCTTACCCGGCCTACAAACCCCGTAGGTCCGGTAAGGCGTAGCCGCCACCGGGCAACACAATCACGCGCGAGTCATCATCAACTTACGCAGCGCGGCAAAATCCGCAGGCAGCTCGTGTGACAGCAGCGGCAGGTCGGCACGCTCGGCCAGCTCTTTTGGCAGCGGCAGCGTTTCGCCCAGGATCGCTTCCACGCTCTCTTTGAACTTGGCGGGATGGGCGGTACCGAGGAACAGACCATATTCCCCCGGGTTGAGCTGGTCGCGCAGTGCGCGATACGCAATTGCCGCGTGCGGCTCAGAGGTATATCCCACCGCCTTCAGCTCGCGCATGGTCGCTTTAGTGGTCTCATCCGTCACCGCCGCGTAGCCCAGGTCCACCAGACGCCATACCTTGCGGCGGAACAGCTCTTCCACGCGCGGCCAGTTGTTTGGCTGTGACACATCCATGGCATTGGAGAGCGTCGCCTGCGTCGCGTTCGGTGCCCATTTCCCGTCTTTCAGGAAGCGCGGCACGGTGTCGTTGGCGTTGGTAGCGGCGATAAAGCGCTTCACCGGCAGACCGAGCGATTTCGCCAGTAATCCTGCCGTCAGGTCACCGAAGTTACCGCTTGGTACGGACACCACCAGCTGATTGCGCGCTTCCTGCGGCAGCTGCGCTACCGCTTCGAAGTAGTAGCAAATCTGCGCCAGCAGACGGCTGATGTTGATGGAGTTGGCGGAATTCAGCCCCAGCGCGGCCTTCAGCTCTTCATCATCGAACGCCTGCTTGACCAGCGCCTGACAGGCATCAAAGTCACCGTCGATCGCCACGGTCTCAATGTTGCCGCCGAGCGTACAGAACAGTTTTTCCTGCAGCGGGCTGATTTTGCCTTTTGGATAGAGGATCACCACGCGGACGTTTTTCAGGCCGTAGAACGCATGCGCGACCGCGGCACCGGTATCACCGGAGGTGGCTGTCAGAATGGTCACCGGCTTGTCGCCGCTGATGTGGGTCAGCATCTGCGCCATAAAGCGGCCGCCAAAGTCTTTAAACGCCAGGGTCGGGCCGTGGAACAGCTCCAGACAACCGACGTCAGGCTCCACCTGCTGCACCGGAGCCGGGAAGGCAAACGCCGCACGCACGCGCTCTTCCAGCAGCTCCTGAGGGATTTCGTCGCCGATAAACGCAGACAGAATTTTGGTGCTGCGGGTGACAAAGTCCTGCTTCAGCAGTTCATCAATCTCGGTCAACTGAAATTCCGGCAGGTCATGCGGGAAGAACAGCCCCTGATTTTTGCCCAGCCCCTGAGTCACTGCCTGCGCGAAGCTGACCTGCTCGTTATGATCTTTAAGGTTATAGAGTTTCATTCGTTATCCCAGTACTCGTGCGCCAGCCGTGTCCAGACGGCAAATATGAACAAAGCCTTCCTGATTTTGCAGGTAGTGTTTAGAGAGCCAGTCCGCCACGCGCTGCGCGGTGTCTGGCTTATCGCACAGGGCGAACAGCGTCGGGCCGGAGCCGGAGATGCCGCACGCCTGCGCGCCGATATCCATGGCGGCCTGTCGCGCCTCGTTAAAGCCAGGCAGCAGCTTCGTGCGGTACGGCTCGGCAATGACATCTTTCATCAGCTTCGCCGCCAGCTGCGGCTGACGGGTATAGCAGGCGTGGATAAAGCCCGCCAGATGACGTCCGTGAGCAATACAGTCCTGACGACGATATTGCGCAGGCAGGATCGCACGCGCTTCCGCGGTAGAGACCTTAATCCCCGGATACGCCAGCACCCACAGCCACTCATCAAACCCTGGCACCTGCTGGCTGATGATGCCATTTTCTTCGATCATCAGTTGCATACCGCCAAGGAAGCACGGTGCCACATTGTCGTAGTGGATACTGCCGGAGATACGCCCTTCCAGCTCGCCCATTAACCCCAGCAGGCGGCTGTTATTCAACGGCTTGCCACAGTGCTCGTTCATCGCCACCAGCGCGGCAACCACGGAACAGGCGCTGGAGCCCAGCCCCGAACCAATCGGCATACTTTTTTCCAGCGTCATGGCGACCGGCACGTTTTTGCCGATCTCCTGACAGAAGCGTTCCCAGCACTGATAGACGATATTCTCGCGCGGGTCGGACGGCAGTTTGCTGGCGAATCGGCCCACGTTATTGAGGCTGAAACTCGCCGCTGCCTCAACCGTAACCGTATCGCCCAACAGCGAACCGTCCACCGGCGTGACCGCCGCACCCAGCACATCGAATCCGACGCTCATATTGGCGCTGGAAGCCGGGGCATAAACTTTGACCATGTTAAACTCCTAACTTCCATGACAGGGTACGCAACAGATCGGCAAACACACCCGCCGCTGTAACATCGTTCCCTGCGCCATAGCCGCGAAGCACCAGCGGTAATGGCTGATAATAGTGGCTGTAAAACGCGAGGGCGTTTTCGCCGTTTTTGACTTTGTACAGCGGGTCGTTGCCATCCACTTCGGCAATCTTCACCCGGCACACGCCATCTTCTTCAATGTTGCCAACATAGCGCAATACCTTACCTTCATCACGGGCTTTCGCCACGCGCGCGGCAAAAGCATCGTCAAGCTGGGGTAAATTCGCCATAAAGGTGCTGACATCACCGCTGCTGTCAAACTCGGCTGGCAACACGGGTTCAATCACAATGTCCGAAAGCTCCAGCTCGCGACCGGTTTCGCGCACGAGGATCAGCAGCTTACGCGCCACGTCCATGCCGGAGAGATCGTCACGTGGATCCGGCTCGGTATAGCCCAGCTCGCGCGCGGCGCGGGTGGCTTCCGAGAGGCTCATGCCCTCGTCCAGCTTGCCAAAGATAAACGACAGGGAGCCGGAGAGAATGCCGGAGAAACGCTGCAGTTCGTCGCCCGCATTCAGCAGATTTTGCAGGTTTTCAATAACCGGCAGGCCGGCGCCCACGTTGGTGTCGTACAGGAACTTACGGCGCGACTTGCTCGCCGCCAGACGCAGCTGGTGATAGTAATCCATCGACGAGGTGTTGGCCTTTTTGTTCGGCGTCACCACGTGGAAGCCTTCGCGCAGGAAATCCGCATACTGGTCGGCAACGGCCTGGTTTGACGTACAGTCGACAATCACCGGGTTAAGCAGATGGTACTCTTTTACCAGACGGATAAGGCGACCCAGATTAAACGGCTCTTTCGCCTCTTCCAGCCCGGCCTGCCAGTTTTCAAGATTCAGACCATGCACATTGGTCAGTAGCGCTCTGGAATTGGCAATACCGCAGACGCGCAAATCGATATGCTTCTTCTTGAGCCACGCCTGCTGACGCTTCACCTGCTCGAGCAGCGCGCCGCCGACACCGCCCACGCCAATCAGGAACAGCTCAATGACCTGATCGGTATTGAACAGCATCTGATGCACCACGCGCACGCCGGTGGTGGCATCGTCGTTATCCACCACGACGGAGATAGAACGCTCAGACGAGCCCTGGGCAATCGCCACGATATTGATGTTGGCGCGGGCCAGCGCGGCAAAGAACTTCGCGGAGATACCGCGCAGGGTGCGCATCCCGTCGCCCACGACGGAGATGACGGCCAGACGCTCCTGAATGGAGAGCGGCTCCAGCAACTCCTCTTTCAGCTCCAGATAGAACTCTTCTTCCAGCGCACGGCGCGCGCGCAGGCAGTCGGCCTGCGGCACGCAGAAGCTGATGCTGTACTCGGAAGAGGACTGCGTGATCAGCACCACCGAGATACCGTTGCGTGACATTGCGGCAAAGACGCGCGCCGCCATGCCGACCATGCCCTTCATCCCCGGACCGGAGACGCTGAACATCGCCATGTTATTCAGGTTGGAGATGCCTTTCACCGGCAGGCCATCTTCATCGGAGCTGGCACCAATCAGCGTGCCTGGCGCTTGCGGGTTACCGGTGTTTTTAATCAGGCAAGGGATCTGGAACTGGGCAATCGGGGAGATGGTACGTGGGTGAAGCACTTTGGCGCCGAAGTAGGAAAGCTCCATCGCTTCCTGGTAAGACATCGACTTCAGCAACCTGGCGTCCGGTACCTGGCGCGGGTCGCAGGTATACACGCCGTCGACGTCAGTCCAGATCTCACAACAGTCTGCGCGTAAACAGGCAGCCAGCACGGCGGCAGAGTAGTCGGAGCCGTTACGGCCCAGCACCACCAGCTCACCCTTCTCATTTCCGGCGGTAAAGCCCGCCATCAGGATCATGTGGTCAGACGGGATTTTGCTCGCGGCGATACGGCGGGTTGATTCGGCAATATCAACGGTAGATTCGAGGTAGTGGCCCACCGCAAGCAGTTTTTCAACCGGATTGATGACGGTCACGCCGTGGCCACGCGCTTCCAGCAGGCCAGCCATGATGGCGATTGACAGTTTCTCACCGCGGCAGATCAGCGCCGCGTTGATGCTGTCCGGACACTGGCCCAGCAGGCTGATACCGTGCAGCACATGTTTGATCTGAGCAAACTCCTGCTCAACGAAAGACTTCAGCTGTGCGAGCGGGAAGCCGGGTTGTGCCTCCGCCAGCCCCTGCAGCAGCTCAGCGAAAATACGCTCGGCGTCGCTGATGTTCGGAAGTGCATCCTGACCACCGATGGTTTTTTCAATCATCGCCACCAGATGGTTCGTGATTTTTGCCGGGGCAGAAAGCACGGTCGCAACCTGCCCCTGCCTGGCGTTGCTCTCCAGGATATCGGCAACACGCAGAAAACGTTCTGCATTTGCCACTGATGTACCGCCGAACTTCAACACTCGCATGGTTCTACCTCGTTTCCTTTAGCCGAAAAAAAAGCCCGCACTGTTCAGGTGCGGGCTTTTTTTTGTTTTTCCTGTACGCGTCAGCCCGCATCGTTACCTGTGGTAATGATGATGGTTGTAGTAATGGTGGTAATGCTGATGCGTTTCATGGATGTTGTGTACTCTGTCATTATTATCTGTCTGTGCTGTATTCTTTTAGGGTTAAAGGATCGGGCACCTTAAGTCAATGAATTTTTAATTTGATCACAATTCCGCAGAGACTCACGCCCCGCTGTTTGCCGATTTATTTTCATCCGATTCCCCCAAATGCAACCCTCCATGACAGACAATTTCGCCATAGTAAAAACTTATGACAGCATTTTACTCGGCTAATTTTTTTTCAATATCGTGCAGCAAACGGTGCAACATTGCCGTGTCCCGCTGCTCAAGTCGTCCGAGACGCTGGTGTAGCCAGTCAGCCATTTTTTGATCGTCCGCCACATCCAGCCGCAAGAGCAAGTTATCCACGCGAGCGCGAAGGGCAGCCAGCTGGTTTTCATCGGTTCCTGTATCGGGCGGCTGGGGGATTTGTATTAAGGATGCTAATTGATAGCAATAGACCATGACCGCCTGGCCTAAATTCAGAGACGGATAATCCGCGACCATCGGCGCGCCAGTCAGAACGTCCGCCAGTGCCAGCTCTTCGTTAGTGAGTCCGGAATCTTCGCGGCCAAACACCAGCGCCGCTTTCTCAAGCCACTGGCTTTTCTCTTCCAGCATGGGCACCAGCTCAGCAGGCGTGGCGTAGTAATGGAACTTCGCGCGGCTGCGGGCGGTGGTCGCAACGGTAAACGAAATGTCATGCAGTGCGTCGGCAAGCGTAGCGTAAGTCGTTATATTATCGAGAATATCTCCCGAACCATGCGCCACCCAGCGGGCAGCAGGCTCCAGGTGCGCAGTGCTGTCCACAATACGTAAATCGGTAAAACCCATGGTCTTCATGGCACGCGCCGCAGCGCCTATATTTTCTGCTCTGGCTGGGGCGACCAGTACAATCGACAGATGCATTTATGCTCTCTTTTTAATCAGTTAGCGGGTAAAAATGTGATGCACTTCAACATATTACGCAGCGCAAATTTACAAATTTGCAACACAAATCACCGAAATAGCGTTTCACAACAAATTAAAGACGCTAAACTATTTTGTGTCTGAACAATCAGTTAGAATGTTAACAGAAGACCATTATCCCTATGTTTTATAATGATAATGGCATCATGAATACCCTATTCTGATTGGATTCGCTTCGTTTATATATCAATGTCCGCAACTAGTTGGTTTATTGAAAAATTGTGACAAAGGCTAGCATTCGGCTACGATGATTTCATCAAACTGTTAACGTGCTACAATTGAACTTGATATATGTCAACGAAGCGTAGTTTTATTGGGTGTCTGGTGTCACTTAGCCTGTTATGTTGCTGTTAAAATGGTTAGGATGACAGCCGTTTTTGACACTGTCGGGTCCAAAGGGAAAGTACCCAAGACCAAGCTAATGATGTTGTTGACGTTGATGGAAAGTGCATCAAGAACGCAATTACGTACTTTAGTCACGTTAAGCCGATCATGTTAATTTGCGACATGCATCAGGCAGGTCAGGGACTTTTGTACTTCCTGTTTCGATTTAGTTGGCAATTTAGGTAGCAAACATGCAGACCCCGCACATTCTTATCGTTGAAGACGAGTTGGTAACACGCAACACGTTAAAGAGCATTTTCGAAGCAGAAGGCTACGATGTCTTTGAAGCGACCGATGGCGCAGAGATGCATCAGATCCTTTCTGAAAATGATATCAACCTGGTAATCATGGATATCAACCTGCCGGGCAAAAACGGGCTTCTTCTGGCGCGCGAACTGCGTGAGCAGGCGAACGTCGCGTTAATGTTCCTGACGGGCCGTGACAACGAAGTTGATAAAATTCTTGGCCTGGAAATCGGTGCGGATGACTACATCACCAAGCCGTTCAACCCACGCGAGTTAACCATTCGTGCACGCAACCTGCTGTCCCGCACCATGAACCTGGGCACGGTCAGTGAAGAGCGTCGTAGCGTCGATAGCTACAAATTCAACGGCTGGGAACTTGATATCAATAGCCGTTCGCTGATTAGCCCGAACGGTGAGCAGTATAAACTGCCGCGCAGCGAATTCCGCGCGATGCTGCACTTCTGCGAAAACCCGGGCAAAATTCAGTCCCGTGCAGAACTGCTGAAGAAAATGACCGGCCGTGAACTGAAGCCACACGACCGTACCGTAGACGTGACCATCCGTCGTATTCGTAAACATTTCGAATCTACGCCTGATACGCCGGAAATCATCGCCACAATCCACGGCGAAGGGTACCGTTTCTGCGGAGACCTGCAGGAGTAATCCCGCAGTCAATGCAATAAAGAAAAACGGCGCATTCGCGCCGTTTTTTTTATTTCCAGATCCGCATCGTGTCGTTATCGGGCTCTGCGGGTGGCTCAGGGCGCTTCGGCTGTGAAAGCGAATACCAATCGAAATGCCGGGTCAGGTACATCACGGCGAACAGTGCCAGTGCGAGCACCGCTGACCCCAACAGCAGCGCACTATCCTCCGAGCGCAGCAGAAACCACATCACCACGTCCAGCCCCAGCAAGGCCAGCACAAACAACCCGCTACGCTTCCAGCTTTTTAGCACCGCATGCAGGTACATCCCGTTCATCGCAGCACCCACCAGGCTTGCAACCACCCAGGCAGGCGTAAAGCCGACGTGTTCTGACAGCGCCAGCAGCACCAGATAAAACAGCACCAGCGACAGCCCCACCAGCAGATACTGCATGGGGTGCAGGCGCAGCCCGGTTAAGGTTTCGAAGACAAAGAAGGCCATAAACGTCAGCGCAATGAGCAAAATGGCATACTTGATTGCCCGGTCAGTCAGCTGATACTGATCGGCAGGTGTGGCTACCGTGACGCTAAAAGCCGGGATCGACTCCCACTCAGGAGACTCACTCCCGTTGAACCAGCTCTCAAGGTTGTTCGCAAACCAGCTGCTCTGCCAGTTCGCCTGAAAACCTGAATCACCGATTTTGTGTTTCACCGGCAGATAGTTGCCCATGAAGCCCGGATGCGGCCAGTTGCTGTTCAGCGCCATTTCGCTGTTACGTCCCACGGGCACCACGGCAAAACTCCCCGTCCCCGCCAGATTCAGCGACATCTCCATGGCAAACGTTTTTGACTCCAGCGCTTTATCCGTCAGCGGGATATGAACACCGGAAAGCGCGCCAGATACACCCGAACCCGGCTCTACGCTCAGCGTCTCGCCGTTGATACTGGAGACTTTCACCGTGCCAATACCGCGTGCATCGCCCACTCCAACAACGATAAACGGCTGCCCCAGGGTCATCGTTTCCCCTTTAAGCTGCGTCATTTTTTCGGTGCTGAACTGAGCTTTTATTTTGAGATCGGTGTTCCAGATCTGTCCGTCATAGATGCCGATATTTCGGGACTCAACGCGCTGGTTACCCTCAACAAGCAGCGACTCCGGCAGGATAAAATGCAGATAGCTTTTCTTGTACTCGACCTTCTTCTCATCCTCTAGCTTGTAAAAGATCTCTGTCACCGGAATCGCAATCAGCGGGCCGACCAGTTTTTGCGGTCCGCTGGTGCTCTGGCGAAGCGTATTTTCGACATCATTACGGTAGCTTTCACGCTCTGCAATGAGGTTACTTACCATAAACAGCGGGACTAACAGCAGCAGAATGCACCCCAGCAGGGTGCTTATTTTCCAGAACAGGGGGGATTTCATCATTACGTCTCCTTTGTGATGAAGAGAGCGTAACCAGGCTGTGTGGGGGCAGTTTGAAGTTATGTGAAGGGACGGTGAAGTGTCAGCGTGGCCATCACGCCGCCCTCATCACGATTGCGCAATGTAATCTCTCCCTGATGCAGACGCGCCACCTCCTGCACAAAGGCCAGCCCGAGCCCACTGCTCTTCAGCCCGTTCTCGCGCGGAAGGGAATAGAAGCGTTCAAAAATACGATCCAGCGCGTAATCCGGGATCCCGCTTCCGCTGTCGATGATGACAAGCTGTATCAGCCCCTGCTCTTCCCGGGCCGCCAGTTCAATGGTTCCGCCCTGAGGCGTAAAATCGATGGCGTTATCCAGCAAATTGCCGAGCGCCTGTTCGAGGAGATCGGGATCGCCTTCAACATTAAACGGAACAGGCTGGATAGTCAGCACAATCGCTTTTGCCGATAGCAGGGCCGAGCGCGCGTCAGCAAGCCGGGTAAACAGTGAATTGACCCGGATGACCTCCGGCGTAATCTCGACCCGATTTTCAAGCCGCGCCTGCGCGAGCAGTTTTTCAACCAGCGACTGCATGCGTGCGTTTTGTACCAGAATGTTATCAATAAAGCGTGCTGCCACCTGCGGCGGCGGCTGCTCGGCAAGGATTTCCGCCGCGCCGCGTATGGCCGCCATCGGGCTTTTCAGCTCGTGGGTGAGCGCATGGACATAGCGTTCAATGTAATTTTTCCCTTCGAGACGAATGCGCATATTCTCCAGCGCCTGGGCCAGCTTGTGCAATTCGCTGCTGCCCGGATTAGGTAGCGGGAGAGGCGTGTCGGTGGTCACCGAATCGGCATAGCGCGATAACGTACTGATAGAACAATTGATCCACCAGGCGACAAGGAGACCAATCAGCAAGGCAATGCCGAGCAACGCGCCACCCGCCCAGAGGATCCGCCGCTCGCTGCGGTGGATAACCGGAGCCATCGCGCTGTTCGGTTTCCCGACCGACAGCACGCCGATAATCTTACCCTGCTCCACAACCGGCGCGGCAACATACATTACCGTACTCTCAGGATCGTCTGGATTGCTCTGAGTGCTGCGCGCGCCGTATTTACCGCGAAGCGTCAGCCAGACATCGTTCCAGCGCGAGTAATCTTGCCCCACGGCCAGACCGGCGGAATCAAACACCACTCTGCCCTGCGCATCGGTCATATAGACGTGATACTCGTTACGCACCTTATAGATGCCGCCGAGGTTGGCGCGGAAAGGCCGCTGATGGAGCTGTGAAAAGGCCTGCGCCAGTTTGCCCTGCTGCGCATTCCCCGAAAGAAGATCGTCGCGCCCGATTTCGGCAAGCAAGGTCGCGGTATCGATCAACGTCCCCTCGGTGGCCCTGCGCACGCCGGGCTTCACTTCCTGAACAAAAATCGACAGCACAAACCACGCGGCGATGCCCACGATCAGGAAATATCCCAGCAACAACCGCATCCCAATGCGCATCAGTAAAGGCCCAGACTGTAGCCCATACCCCGATGGGTACTGATGGGAGATTGTTCATCGTTCACCGCCCGCAGCTTGGCGCGCAGGGTTTTGATATGGGTATCCACGGTACGATCGAAGCTGTCGCCGTCTTCACCCCATACCTTGTCCATCAGCTGCTGGCGCGAAAATACCCGCCCGGGGGCCTGTAAAAAGGTTTTGAGCAGCAAGAACTCGTAGCGGGTCAGGGGTAAAACTTCACCGCACCAGCTTATTCGGGCGGCAGGTTCATTTAGCTCAAATTGCCCGATACGCATCGTTTCTGCTGGCGCGGCGTATTTTTGCATCCGCCGTAAAATTGTCCTTACCCGGGCGCAAACCTCTCGCGGAGAAAAAGGCTTGGCGACGTAGTCGTCGGCGCCCATTTCCAGCCCGAGGAGTTTATCCACTTCATCACTGCGTGCCGTGAGAAACAGCACCGGAAGTGACGGATGCTGCGCCAGCAGCTGGCGGCAAAGTTCAAAACCGCTGATGTCCGGCAGCCCAACATCCAGAATGGCGAGCGCCGGGATCTGCCGCCGCGCCTCCTCCAGCACCGGTAAACCGCGCTCAAACGCCTTTACCGCAAAGCCTTCCTGCTGAAGCATGTAGATAAGCGTATCGGCGATACTGGTTTCGTCTTCAACCAGCCAGACCACAGGTTGTTGCATGGTTCATCCCTGAATTAATGCCATGGCATAATCGGCACGGCGCTGATGGCGTTTTTCGGCGAGCCTTCCACCACTTTGTCGGAATAGGCAAGATAAGCCAGCGTATTGCGCTTCGCATCATAGAAACGCACCACCTGCAGCTTTTTGAACACCAGCGATGTCCGTTTCTGGAATACCACGTCACCCTGCGCTTTACCGTTTTTGATTTTATCGCTCAGCTCAACCGGCCCCACCTGCTGGCAGGAGATCGCCGCATCTGAGGTATCTTCCGCCAGCCCCAGACCGCCTTTAATCCCGCCCGTCTTCGCACGGCTGACGTAGCAGGTGACGTTTTTCACATCTGGATCGTCAAACGCCTCCACCACAATTTTGTGGTCCGGGCCAAACATTTTGAACACGGTATCGACAGATCCAATCTGTTCCGCCTGCGCCGCACGGCCAGCAACCAGCAACAGAGCGGTAAGAAGCAAAGTCTTGTATTTCATATTGTTACCATTCTTTAAAATTGCATTGAGCGATTATTCAACACTTTAGACAAAAATGTAGCAAGATCACAGGATTAGAATATATTCGCCCAAAACGGGGGAGAAAAGGCATTAATGCGCAAAAAAAACACTGAATGCTAAAACATCAAAAAATGCTATTATCCGCTAACCTGTTATCAGGCACCTGCTGTTTTAAGGATGAGGATAGTATATGGATCAGGCTGGAATTATTCGCGACCTGCTCACCTGGCTGGAAGGTCATCTCGACCAGCCTTTGTCACTGGATAATGTGGCGGCTAAAGCAGGCTATTCCAAGTGGCATCTGCAAAGGATGTTCAAGGATGTCACCGGTCATGCTATCGGGGCCTATATTCGCGCACGTCGTTTGTCCAAGTCTGCGGTGGCATTGCGCCTGACCGCGCGGCCCATTCTGGATATTGCCTTGCAGTATCGTTTTGATTCGCAGCAGACCTTCACCCGTGCGTTTAAAAAACAGTTCTCGTTGACGCCAGCGCTCTATCGCCGCTCGCCAGACTGGAGCTCGTTTGGTATGCGTCCGCCGCTGCGTCTGGGCGAGTTCGCCATGCCGAAATACGAAATTGTCACGCTGCCGGAAACCCATCTGATCGGTACGACCCAGAGCTACTCCTGTTCTCTTGAGCAGATTTCTGAGTTCCGTCATCAGATGCGTGTCCAGTTCTGGCGCGACTTCCTGAGTCATGCGCCAGCGATCCCACCGATCCTCTATGGTCTCAACGAAACGCACCCAAGCCAGGAAAAAGACGACGAGCAGGAGGTGTTCTACACCACCGCGCTGACGCCAGAGATGGCAAATGGTTATATTCAGGGGTCTAAACCGGTCGTGCTGGAAGGCGGCGAATACGTGATGTTCTCGTATGAAGGACTGGGAACGGGCGTTCAGGAGTTCATCCTGACCGTTTACGGGACCTGCATGCCGATGCTGAATCTGAATCGCCGTAAAGGTCAGGACATTGAGCGCTACTACCCGGCGCAGGATGCGAAACCGGAAGAAGGCCCAATCAATCTGCGGATGGAATTCTTAATTCCGATACGTCGTTAACGCTGCAGTTCATCAAGCGCAGGGGCATCGAGATGCGAAATGTCCCCTGCCATCTCCACGACCCAACCCGACGCCAGCCACGCACTTTCCTGATAATCAATTCGGGAAATAGAGCAGTTGCGCAGACGCAGACGACGTTCAGCATAAGCCGGTAATCCCAGAATGGTGCTCACCAGGCAGCCCAGCGCAATACCGTGACTCACCAGCAGCGGACGGCTACCTGCCGGAAGCTTCAGACATTCCGCCAGTGCGGCATGCATACGCACGCTCAGCTCCTGCATGGATTCCCCCTCAGGGATGCGGCCATCTTCGGTACCGTTGACCAGCGTACGACGCCAGCCCTCTTCCGTTTCGGTCAGCGTATCGATATGGCGTTTTTCCAGCACGCCCATATCCAGCTCGCGCAGACGCGGCTCAAGCATCACGTCACAGCCGCAGGCATCTGCGATGATGCGCGCTGTCTGCTGCGTGCGACCTAAATCGCTGGTGATCACGTGGGTAATGCCCAGCGTCCTGGCACGCTCTGCCACCTGCCACGCTTGCTGGATCCCCTTCTCAGTGAGAGGACTGTCTGACTGGCCTTGAATACGTCGCTCGGCGTTCCACTGCGTCTCACCGTGGCGAACAAGGTATACCTGTAACATGCTTTTTTTCCGTTATACTGCGATGAGTTTTTTTTGAATCGAGCTTAATTATGCACCATGTTGTCTCTGCTACCACCAATCCTGCCAAAATTCAGGCAATTCTAAAGGCTTTTGAAGAGATTTTCGGCGAAGGATCCTGCCATATTGAAGCCATCGGCGTCGAGAGTGGCGTACCTGAACAGCCGTTTGGCAGCGAGGAAACGCGCGCTGGCGCACGAAATCGCGTGGCAAATGCTAAAGCCGCGGCCCCAAAGGCGGACTTCTGGGTCGCCATTGAAGCCGGGATCGACGAAGGTGCCACCTTTAGCTGGGTAGTGATAGAAAGCCGAGAGCAGCGCGGTGAAGCGCGTTCTGCCACCCTGCCGCTGCCAGAGATCATTCTGAACAAAGTGCGCGAAGGCGAAGCGCTCGGGCCGGTGATGTCACAGTACACCGGCATTGATGAGATTGGACGTAAAGAAGGGGCGATTGGCGTCTTTACTGCGGGCACGCTCACGCGTTCAGGCGTTTACCACCAGGCGGTGATTTTAGCGTTAAGCCCGTTCCATAACGCGATATATCGTTAGGTATTTTTCAACAACACCGCTTCCAGCCACTGGCGCAGCTCGACCGGCGCAGACTTCAGGCTGTTCGAGCCGCGGGTGATCGTCGCGATGCCCGCGCCCAGCTCATTTTTCAGCTCACGCTGGCTCATCTCACCGCGCAGTAGTTCTTCAATGATCCGCACGCGCGTGCCCAGCGCTTCACGCTCGTCTGGGGTCAGCATCAGCTGCATAAGAGGTAAGTGCAAATCCTGATCGTAAGACTGGCGAAGCAGCTCCACAAAACGAAGCCACTCCTGGTGACGCTGTTCGGCCATTGCCGAGGAATACGGGGAATGCTGGGTCATGTTATGCTGCCTCTTGTACTCATTAGCGAGTACAGCATAACACAACCCACGCCGATCAGTAACGTCTCTGCCACTCGGCATCGCTCATCAGGGTATCTTTCTGCCCCATGAAGTAGCGATAGTAAGCATCGTACGCCAGCACGTTCTTCACATAACCGCGCGTTTCTGAGAACGGAATGCTCTCCACAAACGCCACGGCATCGATGCGTCCGGCGCTGTTGCCGAGCCAGGTACGCACGCGCCCCGGCCCCGCGTTATACGCCGCCGAAGAGAAAATGCGGTTATTGCCAAACTGCTGATAAACATACTGCAGATAGCTGGTACCGATGTTGATGTTGGTATCCGGATCGAGAAGCTGTGAGGGGCTACTGTACCCGGGAATGTTAAACATCTTCACCGTATGGGTCGCCGTTCCCGGCATAATTTGCATCAGACCGCTGGCCCCCACCGGGGAGCGGACTTTCGGATTCCAGGCACTCTCCTGACGGGCAATCGCCATCGCGTAACTTTGCGGGATATCTTTGCCGCTGGTGTAGCGTTCGAAAAGATCGTTGTACGCCAGCGGGAAACGCTCTTCAAGATGATCCCAAAGCTTACCGGCGATCGTCGCCTGCACGCTCAGATCCCACCAGTGGTTATCAAACGCATAGCGGGCAAGCTGGGCTTTCTCGTCGGTGGTGCGACTGGTTACCAGATTCGCCCACTCGCTGCGCGCGGTATTGTCCATATTCCAGTACATCAGCTCGCGCACGCGCGCCATCTCAGGCCCCTGCGTCAGCGCCGGGTTCGCATTCGCGGGCGCTTTATCAATGCGGAAGGTATACTCCTCGCCCAGGCGCTGCGCGGCCACCATCGGGTAGAAGCCGCGCTGCTGCATCAGGCCGTGGAGGATCTCTTTGGCTTCATCATCACGACCGCGCTCCATCAGCAGATCGGCCTGCCAGTAGCGCCATTCATCTTTCTCTTTGGCGTCCATCGGCAAACGTGCGAGCCAGGTATTCAGCCCCCGGCGATCGCCGGTGCCCAGCGCCATGCGCACGCGGCGCTCCACAAGCGACGTGGAGTTCGAACGCATAATGGCATCATCTCGCCAGCGTGCCTGTTCGTCGGTCACATCCGTGCCCATCAGTCGCCACGCCACGATGTCACGCAGCTCCTGGGTTTGATCGTCATTCAGCTGCTGAGCCTGCACCAGCTGCGGGATCATTAGCCGGGCGTTTTCCACATCGTCGCGCGCCACGCTGGCAAAAGCCACCGCCGCCATCTGACGGGTAAAGTCAGTCGCGCCCGTGCTGCGGGCAAAGGTCAGGACGCTGTTCGGATCGTTTGCCAGCGCGATAACGGCCGTAGAGATCGTCTGATAATCGGAGGGCATCTGCCCCGCCAGTGCGGTCACCAGGCGCGTGTTGCCGGCTTTCATCGCCAGGCGAATACGCTCAAGATAGGCCAGCGGATCCTGCTTGCCGGAGGCTCGCCACGCGCCAAACAGCGAATCACAGGCATTCGGCTGGCTTTTGCCGGTCAGCCAAAGATCCTTCGCCCCGGCCCAGGCCTCTTCCTGCTGTCCGGTCGCCCATTTCGCATAGTAGTAGTTACATTGCGCTTCGGTGGTATTCGGCTTATCGGGGCTAAACGCCAGCAGTCCGCGCCAGTCTTCGCGACGCGCCAGTTCATTCACAAAACGAGACTGCAGGGTTCGCGCAGGCGGCAGGGTCGGGTTCGCCTGAATGAAATTATTCACAGTGACGGTCGGCTGGTTCATGAGATCGTCAGTGATCTGGCGATACTCCAGATACGGATACAGCGGATAATCCTTCAGCGTCGGCATCAGCGCCTGCACGGTATCCATCTGCTTATTGTCCCACGCCTGTTTAATCTGGGCGTAGCGATTACGTTGTTCATCCAGTGAATCGGCATGCACCGCCTGGCTTACCGCCATTACGCATACGCTGGCAGCCAGCAGACGCCAGACCACCTGTTTGGCTTTTTCCACAAGCTCTTCCTCATTGTTTTTTCGTCAATTGCAGCGTCTTGCCACGTCAAAGTCACACCAACTTATGCTAACCAGGCATCCTGCAACGCGCCACGTTATGGACACTTTTTTACCTTTCTTGCGCGTTTTAACACTCCCGACGTTCCTGGCTGGGATTAGGGCGTGAAAAAGGCTACACTTCGAGGCTGAAATTCCTTCTCATTACGATAAAAGAGGCGAAGTCCAACGTGGCTCAATTCGTTTATACCATGCATCGTGTCGGCAAAGTTGTCCCGCCGAAACGTCATATTCTTAAAAATATCTCGCTGAGCTTCTTCCCGGGCGCAAAAATTGGTGTTCTGGGTCTCAACGGTGCCGGTAAGTCCACCCTGCTGCGCATCATGGCCGGCATCGATACAGACATCGAAGGTGAAGCCCGTCCGCAGCCTGGCATCAAGATCGGCTACCTGCCGCAGGAACCTCAGCTGAACCCGGAACACACCGTTCGTGAATCCGTTGAAGAAGCGGTTTCCGAAGTGGTTAACGCCCTGAAAGGTCTGGATGAAGTGTATGCCAAATACGCCGAGCCGGATGCAGACTTCGACAAGCTGGCCGCTCAGCAGGGCAAGTTTGAAGAGATTATCCAGGCGCACGACGGTCATAACCTGAACGTGCAGCTGGAGCGCGCGGCCGATGCCCTGCGCCTGCCGGACTGGGATGCGAAAATCGCCAATCTTTCCGGGGGTGAACGCCGCCGCGTAGCGCTGTGCCGCCTGCTGCTGGAAAAACCAGACATGCTGCTGCTCGACGAACCCACCAACCACCTGGATGCGGAATCCGTGGCGTGGCTGGAACGCTTCCTGCACGACTTTGAAGGCACCGTGGTGGCAATTACCCACGACCGTTACTTCCTCGACAACGTCGCAGGCTGGATCCTGGAGCTGGACCGTGGTGAAGGTATTCCATGGGAAGGTAACTACTCCTCCTGGCTGGAGCAGAAAGATCAGCGTCTGGCGCAGGAAGCTTCTCAGGAAGCCGCGCGTCGTAAGTCTATCGAGAAAGAGCTGGAGTGGGTTCGTCAGGGCGCTAAAGGCCGTCAGTCTAAGGGCAAAGCCCGTCTGGCACGCTTTGAAGAGCTGAACAACACCGAATACCAGAAACGTAACGAGACCAACGAACTGTTTATTCCGCCTGGAGCACGTCTGGGGGATAAAGTGGTTGAAGTCACCAATCTGCGTAAGTCATACGGCGATCGCCTGCTGATTGACGATCTGACCTTCTCCGTACCAAAAGGGGCTATCGTCGGGATCATCGGTCCGAACGGCGCGGGTAAATCGACGCTGTTCCGCATGATGTCCGGTCAGGAGCAGCCTGACAGCGGCTCTATCACCCTGGGTGAAACCGTGAAGCTGGCGTCCGTTGACCAGTTCCGTGACGCGATGGATAACAGCAAAACCGTGTGGGAAGAAGTGTCCGGCGGTCTGGATATTATGCGTATCGGCAGCACCGAGATGCCAAGCCGCGCTTACGTTGGCCGCTTCAACTTCAAAGGCACCGACCAGGGCAAACGCGTGGGCGAGCTGTCCGGCGGTGAGCGCGGTCGTCTGCACCTGGCGAAGCTGCTGCAGGTTGGCGGTAACGTACTGCTGCTCGATGAACCGACCAACGACCTGGACATCGAAACCCTGCGCGCGCTGGAAAACGCCCTGCTGGAGTTCCCGGGCTGCGCGATGGTTATCTCGCACGACCGTTGGTTCCTTGACCGTATCGCGACCCACATTCTGGACTACCAGGATGAAGGGAAAGTGGAGTTCTTTGAAGGTAACTTCACCGAATACGAAGAGTACAAGAAACGCACGCTGGGCGCTGACGCGCTGGAGCCGAAGCGTATTAAGTACAAGCGTATTGCGAAATAAAAGCAAAACGGCAACTTCGGTTGCCGTTTTTAGTATTTGTTCCCTCTCCCCGTGGGAGAGGGCCAGGTGAGGGCACCAGGCCGCACAGTTCGTAGGCCGGGTAAGCGTCAGCGCCACCCGGCTTTTTTATTTGTCCACGTAATACCGCTTCACCTCGTCAAACTGTATCGCAAAGTCGATATAGCTCATCAGCGCAGGCGAGTTCAGCTTGCGGCTCGGATAAGCCAGCCACAAATCATTCCCCTCGACGTTCCATTCAGGCAGCACCTTCACCAGCGCCCCTGTCTCAATCTTATCTTCCAGAAGAAAGGCGGGTAATAGCGTGATCCCGGCGCCAGCAATCGCACATTCACGGGCGTACACCAGGTTATCCGTCATGTGGGCGTTATCCGGCAGGTAGCGGTAATCCTCACTCTCGCTTCGCAGCAGCCACTCAGACCAGGCTTTGTGGGTAATGCAGCGGTGCTCCACCAGTTGGCGGGGATGGATTAACGGCTCCCGACGCGCCAGATAGTCGGGTGAAGCCAGCATATAGCGCGGACAATGTCCGATCATCCGGCCAATCAGGGAGGAGTCCTGCGGCTTACCGGTACGCAGCGCCACGTCAAAGCCGGACTCGACCAGATCCACCACATCATCAGAGATCGACACGTCCAGCGACACGTCAGGATAGCGAAGCTGGAATTCGGCATTCATATGCGCCAGCAGCGTCGCACCAATCCCCGCCGGGCAGGTGATGCGCAGCCGCCCGCTCGGGTTTTCGCGTAGCCGCTGAATGGCATACTCCGCCCGCTCGCTGGCCGCCAGCATTTCGCGACAGTGCACCAGATAATGCTCGCCTGCAAAAGTCAGGCTGATTCTGCGCGTCGTGCGGTTGAGCAGGCGTATTCCTATCTGCTGCTCCAGCTGGCTTATTCGCTGGCTGACGCTGGATTTTGGCAGTTCAGCCTTCTGTGCCGCAGCAGTAAAGCTGCCCATCTCGGCCACCAGCGCAAACAGCGCCATATCCTGAAGCTGTTTAAACATGATTGTTCATCCTGTGAGAACACTTCGTTCTTGATTGTCCATCTTATCATGCAGCTGACCACTTAATAGACTAGCCTCAACAAAACGCATGCCATTGAGGAGTCCATCCATGTCAGTTAAAGCCATTGCCGTTAATCCTGCGAATCCCGGCACGTTCATTGAAATCGCCCCGCCGATGCCGCAGCCCGGCGAGCACGATCTGCTTGTCGAAGTGAAAGCCGTGTCTGTTAACCCGGTCGACACCAAGGTGCATGCAGGCATTGTCAAAAACGGGCTGAACGAGCCGCGCATTCTCGGGTGGGATGCCAGCGGTATCGTTAAAGCCGTGGGCGCGGCCGTTACGGGATTTAAACCCGGTGACGAAGTGTGGTACGCAGGGGATATCACTCGTCCGGGCAGCAATACCACCCATCAGCTGATCGATGCGCGTATTGTCGGGCACAAACCTGCCAGCCTTGGCTGGGCAGCAGCAGCCGCATTGCCGTTGACCGCGCTGACCGCCTGGGAAGGGTTGTTCGAACGGCTGAACATTCAGGATGCGGACGCGGATAAAACGCTGTTGATTATTGGCGGCGCGGGCGGCGTGGGCTCGCTGGCGATCCCGTTTGCAAAGCACAACAGCAAGGTGAACATCATCGCGACAGCATCAAGAGAAGATTCCGCCCGGTGGTGCCGCGAGCGCGGTGCGGATCGGGTCGTGAACTACCGCGACCTGAAAGGTGAGCTGGCAAAACAGGGTATCACTTATGTGGATTACATTTTCATCCTCAATGACACCGACGGCCACTGGGATGCCGTCAGCGAACTGATCGCACCGCAGGGGCACATCTGCTCCATCGTTGAGAACGCGCATCCGCTGAATCAGGATAAGCTGAAATCGAAATCCGCCGCCCTGCACTGGGAGTTTATGTACACCCGCAGCATGTACCAGACCGCTGATATGGCGCGTCAGGGCGAGATCTTAAACGAGGTTGCAAAGCTGGTGGACAACGGCGTGGTGGAAAGCTCGCTCAGCGAAACGCTGCACGGACTGAGCGTGGAAAGCATTACCGAGGCGCACCGCAAAGTGCTGGAGGGACATATGCGAGGGAAAGTGGTGGTTGCGTTCTGAGGGGTAATCGTTCCCTCTCCCCTTTGGGGAGAGGGTTAGGGTGAGGGGTAAGATTAACCCTGCTCCCCCATCATCTCCTTCACCAGCTCGACGCAGCGCAGGAAACGGGAGTCGTAGTCCGACTCTTCAACATGCACAAACTCAACGTTGTTTTCGTTGAGCATCTCCACCAGCATGGACTGGAACTCGCGCCTGTCTACTGAGCTGCCGAGGCTACGCATGCCATCAGCGACCCATGGCGTGTTGTTTTCCAGCAGGATCACCAGGTCAAAGCGGTATTCGTCAATCAGCGCCTGCACGAAGGGGTGCTCGCGCCCTTCGTACTTTTTACAGAACGCCTGCGTGGTGACGAAATCGGTATCAATAAACGCCACTTTGTTGGCATATTTGACCGCAAAATCAATGTACTGGGCGTGGCCGAGCGCGATTTTATCGTAGTCGGAATACTGCAGCGCCATCTCGTCACCGCCGAGGTGCGAGAAAACGTAATCGCGGCCATATTCCCACGCACTGGTCGTGTTGAAGATATTCGCCAGCTTATTAACGAGAGTGGATTTTCCGCTCGACTCACCGCCCAGGATCGCAACGGTACGTACAAAGAAGGGCTTTACCTCGGTCGGGATATAATCCCAGTAGCGGAACGGGTTTTCGCGGATCTGCGCCCCGCTGATGTTCATGAAGGTCCGTTTCGGATCGATCAGCACCGTCTCGATGCCCAGATGCTCGCGGAACTGCGGCGCGTCGGACTCTTCAGAGGTGTAGATCCAGTTAGGCGCAATGCCCTTCTCTTCCATAAACGCTTTGATGCCGTTGCTCCACACGTCCCAGCCGTGCGGATAGGGCTCCATGCCCTCTTCGTTAAAAGCATGAATGCGAATGTTTTTCTGGTACTTAAAGGTCTGGAGCAGCCAGCGCAGGCGGTCAGGCACCGTCGGCTGCTGCGACATGGCGCTGTCCTCGAACAGCTGGCGGTCACGGGTTTCATCGTACCCCATAATGATGTGCAGCTCGTCCACCTGGCTACAGGCGCGCTGAATCAGGTAGATGTGTCCGGTATGCAGCGGGTAAAACTTGCCAAACACCACGCCGATGTTCTTTTGCATACGGGGAAATTCAAGTCCCAGGAAACGGTGCAGCGCTTCGAGCTTCTGCGCGCTGGGGCTTTTGATTTTGGCGTTCAGCAGCTGGCTTAAATAACCTTTGGTCATACCGCTGGCGTCCGCCACCTGCTGCAACGTGCAGCCTTTCTGGCGGATTGCGGTTTTGATGTAGTCAAATGATGACATAAATTACGGTGCCTCCTGCAAAATCGAATACGTAATTATAAGTCGTCAAAGACATTTAACGCATCTGCGAGTTTTTTAACGCCAAAAACCTGCATCCCTTCGGGGATTTTTTTCGGCACGTTAGCGGCGGGCACAATCGCGCGGCGGAAGCCGTGTTTTGCCGCTTCGGAGATACGCTCCTGGCCGCTCGGCACCGGACGGATCTCTCCGGCCAGGCCAACCTCGCCAAACACCACCAGATCCTGCGGCAGCGGCCTGTCGCGCAGGCTGGAGACCATCGCCAGCAGCAACGCCAGGTCCGCGCTGGTTTCCGAGACCTTCACCCCGCCCACAACGTTCACGAAGACGTCCTGATCCGCCATCTGCAGACCACCGTGACGGTGCAGCACCGCCAGCAGGATCGCCAGACGGTTCTGTTCCAAACCCACCGCCACGCGACGCGGGTTGCCCATCATCGAGTGATCCACCAGCGCCTGGATTTCAACCAGCAGCGGGCGCGTTCCTTCCCACAGCACCATGACCGAACTGCCGGAGGTGACTTCGTCGCCACGGCTCAGGAAGATGGCCGACGGGTTGCTGACTTCACGCAGCCCCTGCTCCGTCATGGCAAAAACACCTAATTCATTCACCGCGCCGAAACGGTTTTTATGGCTGCGCAGGGTGCGGAAGCGGGAATCCGCGTCGCCGTCGAGCATCACCGAGCAGTCGATACAGTGTTCGAGCACTTTTGGCCCGGCCAGGGAACCGTCTTTCGTCACATGGCCGACCATCACAATCGCCACGCCGCGCGTTTTGGCGAAGCGTGTCAGGTAGGCCGCGGTTTCGCGCACCTGCGCCACGCTGCCCGGCGAGGACTGAATGTCCGCCATGTGCATCACCTGAATGGAGTCGATCACCATCAGCTTCGGCTGCTCTTCTTCGGCGATCATGCAGATCTGCTCAATGCTGGTTTCCGACAGCATATTCAGGTTGCCGGTTGGCAGGCCCAGGCGGTGCGCACGCATCGCCACCTGCTGGAGTGATTCTTCCCCCGTGACGTACAGGGTTTTCATCTGCTCGGCGAGCTTGCAAAGCGTTTGCAGCAGCAGGGTCGATTTACCCGCCCCGGGGTTACCGCCGATCAGAATCGCACTGCCCGGCACCACGCCGCCGCCGAGCACGCGGTCAAACTCTTTGAACCCGGTGGAGAAGCGCGGTAGCGCTTCCAGGCTGATGTCTGAAAGCTTTTGCACCTTCGACACGCCTGCATTGCCCGCATAGCCGCTCAGGCGTTCATTGCGGGCCACACTCGGCGAAGCCGCCACACCACGCACTTCGGTGATGGTGTTCCAGGCATGACAGGCGCTGCATTGCCCCTGCCAGCGCGGATAATCCGCACCACATTCATTACAGACAAATGCGCGTTTTGGAGCTTTCGCCACGGTGTACCTCGTTATTTCTGTGCGGACTGCGTGCCGGGTAGCGCTTACGCTTACCCGGCCTACAAAGCAGACCGTTATTTCTGATTAAGGCTGCCAGAAAGGATGCAGAACACCCCCATCAGGTCAGCATGACGGATAGTCACTTCCGTCTTTTCGTTCACTTTTGGCTTGGCATGGTAGGCAATGCCAAGACCAGCAGTTTTGATCATCGGCAGGTCGTTCGCGCCGTCCCCGATGGCGACGGTCTGGACCACCGGGATTTCATATTTTTCGGCCAGACGGGTCAGGGTATTAGCTTTGTACTGCGCATCCACGATGTCGCCAATCACCTGTCCGGTCAGCTTGCCGTCCATAATTTCCAGTTCGTTGGCCACCACGGTGGTCAAATGCAGTTTCTCGCGCAGATAATCCGCGAAGAAGGTGAAGCCACCGGAGGCAATCGCCACCTTCCAGCCAAGGGACTGCAGCTTCAGCACCAGTTGCGTCAGTCCTGGCATCAGCGGCAGCACATCACGCACCTGGCGCAGGATGTTAGCATCGGCCCCTTTCAGGGTCGCCACGCGCTGTCTCAGGCTGGCGGTGAAATCCAGCTCGCCGCGCATCGCACGTTCAGTGACTTCCGCCACCAGCTCACCGCTGCCTGCCAGTTTAGCAATCTCGTCAATACACTCGATCTGAATAGCGGTGGAGTCCATGTCCATGACCAGCAGACCCGGCGTTTTCAGGTGCGGAATTTTACCGAGCGGGGCAACGTCCAGCCCTGCGTCATGCGCCAGACGCGTGGCACGCTGCGTCAGAGAACCCGCCAGGCGAATAACCTGGTAATCTTCTACGCACCAGGCGGCGACGATGACCATTGCCGCACCCAGTTTGGTTTGATACTGGGTCAGGCGTTGCTTATCCAGGCCGCGTCCATACAGCAGCCAGCCGCTACGGCCAGCGTGGTAATCCAGAGGCATCACCTCATCGCCACTTAACGAGAGCGGCAATCCTGGCCATAAAGAGACATCCGTTGGCAGGTCACACCAGGTAATGTTCGGCATCAAAGCTCCTGTAATTTCGTTCGCGCCGGAAGGTTCCAGAGGGAAAATAACGCATGAGGCTACCCTGTAACCATCACTTCTGGCAACATTAAGCCCTAAATTTTCAGCAGGTGGAATATGGCTCGCGCAAAACTGAAATTCCGGCTTCATCGCGCCGTGATTGTCCTTTCCTGTCTCGCACTGTTAGTGGCATTGATGCAAGGGGCATCGTGGTTTAGCCAGAATCATCAACGGCAGCGTAACCCGCAGTTTGAAGAGCTGGCCCGCACGCTGGCGCGTCAGGTGACCCTTAACGTCGCCCCCTATATGCGCACCGAGACGCCGGACGATAAGCGCATCGGCCAGATCCTGCGTCAGCTTACGGAAAACAGCCGCATTCTCGATGCGGGCGTGTACGATGAAAAAGGCGACCTGATTGCCCGCGCCGGTGAGCACGTCGACGTGCGCGACAGGCTGGCGCTGGACGGCAAAAAAGCCGGAGGCTATTTCAACCAGCAGCTCGTCGAACCTGTTCAGGGAAAAAATGGCCCGCTGGGCTATCTGCGCCTGACGCTCGACACTCACACCCTGCCGACCGAAGCCAAGCAGGTGGATAACACCACCAATATTCTGCGCCTGATGTTATTACTCTCACTGGCGATTGGCGTGGTGCTGGCGCGCACGCTGCTGCAGGGTAAGCGCACCCGATGGCAACAGTCGCCGTTCCTGCTGACCGCCAGCAAGTCGGTTCCGGAAGACGAAGAGAGCGAGAAGAAAGAATAGTGATAAAGTAGGCGGAGGATATAGAAAAGGAACTCTGCCATGACGACGTTACGCCTGCTTATCTCTGACTCTTACGATCCCTGGTTTAATCTCGCGGTGGAAGAGTGCATCTTCCGCCAGATGCCCGCCACCCAGCGCGTACTGTTTCTCTGGCGCAATGCCGACACGGTGGTGATTGGCCGCGCGCAAAACCCGTGGAAAGAGTGCAACACCCGCCGCATGGAAGAGGACCACGTCCGCCTGGCGCGCCGAAGCAGCGGCGGTGGAGCCGTGTTTCACGATCTGGGCAACACTTGCTTTACCTTTATGGCAGGCAAGCCGGAATACGACAAAAGCATCTCTACGTCGATTGTGCTGAACGCGCTGAATGCGCTCGGCGTAACCGCAGAGGCGTCAGGCCGGAACGATCTGGTCGTCAAGACCCCCGAGGGCGACCGGAAGGTCTCCGGCTCAGCCTATCGCGAAACAATGGATCGCGGGTTCCACCACGGCACTCTGCTGCTGAATGCCGATCTCAGCCGGCTGGCTAACTACCTCAATCCTGACAAGAAAAAGTTACAGGCTAAGGGCATTACCTCCGTACGCGGCCGCGTGGCGAATCTGGTGGAGCTTCTGCCGGGTATGACTCACGAGCAGATTTGCGACGCGATCCGTGAGGCCTTCTTTGCGCACTACGGCGAGCGTGTGGAGGCGGAAGTGATTTCGCCTGATAAAACGCCTGACCTGCCCAACTTCGCTGAAACCTTTGCCCGCCAGAGCAGCTGGGAGTGGAACTTCGGCCAGGCACCGGCGTTTTCACATCTGCTGGATGAACGTTTTACCTGGGGCGGCGTGGAGCTGCACTTTGACGTGGAGAAAGGTCATATTACCCGCACACAAATTTTTACGGATAGTCTTAACCCGGCACCGCTGGAAGCGTTGGCGTCACGCCTGCAGGGCTGTGTATACCGTCCCGATATGCTGCAACATGTGTGCGACGGGTTGCTTGAACATTATCCGGAACAAGAGCGGGAACTTCGGGAATTGTCGGCGTGGATCGCTCAGGCGATAAAATAATTCTCGCCCCCGGTTAAGACGAGAAAATAGTTTCCTCCGTTCTTATCCTGCCGGAATGTGTAAATACAACCGTGAATGTATTTACACATTTTAATAATACTCAATTCAGAGATTAGAAATACTCATTACAGAAATAACAATAACCATTAATAGAATCCCTGAGCTTGCATTTCAGCAAGTTAATGACTTCACGGAAATTTATACATTTATTTTATTAATGGTTAAGGAATAACAATGAAAAAGCTTCTTCTCGCAACGCTGATTGCGATGACCTCTTCGGCTGCATTCGCCGAAGGCAGCATCGTCATGAAGGTTCAGGGCAAGATGAACCATGCATCCTGTACGCCGGAACTCAGTAACGGCGGATCGATTGATTTTGGCACAATCGCGCTGGACCAGCTTTCTCCAACCCAGACCAACCAGATGGGTCATAAAGATATGTCTCTGACGATCAATTGCCCGTCAGCGACTAAAGTGGCATGGAGTATTGCTGATAACAAAGAAGATTCCAATGCGGCGACCTACCTGAACTCCAGCGAGTTTTACATTCGTGACGCCACAGACAATGGTGGGGACGTTTACGGTTCAGGTACCACCTACGGCGTAGGTACCACCGCTGCTGGCGATAAAATTGGCGCCTATGCAATCAGTACCCGTATCAATGAGATCACCGCTAACGGTGTGCCTGCTCAGGCGATCTTTGCGCCAAACTTCCTCAACAGCAAAGGCGAATACATGTGGCGTAACCTGGCCACCGGTGTGATTGCCAACGGTAACGCCGAGATCATGACCGCTACCAGACCAGGTTATACCGCACCGCTGGCCATCACCAGCGTTGTCTACCCGTTCAAAGTCTCTCTGGCCATTGTTAACACTGACCGTCTGACCACCACTGACGAAGCGCAGCTGAGCGGCGAAACCACCATCACTCTGGTTTATCTCTAACAGATAAAAACGCGTGACTCAACGGCGGATATTTCCGCCGTTTCTGCATAAAACATACGTTCAGAAATGTTTAATCGACATTATAAAATCTCAATACTGTCGTAAGAAAATCTAACTATTTAATGCGTTGATTCGTTAATAGAATCGGCCGCGACTCTTATGCCAGAAATTATCTTTTGGCAAGATTCATTCAAATTAAAAATATCCGAATTATCTCTTTCTATGGTTAAGGAATAACAATGAAAAAGTGCCTTCTCGCCACCGTTATCATGATGGCGGCGACAGCAGTTTATGCCGAACCTACTGCAATGTTAAAAGTTCACGGTACGCTGACCAGCGCAGGCTGCGTTCCTGAAATTAGCAACGGCGGCGTGGCCGATTTTGGCGAAGTGGGTCTGGACTCACTCTCCTCCGGTGTGGCTTATCAGGCTGGGCATAAAGATGTCACTCTGACCATCACATGCCAGTCTGCGACCCGCGTCGGCTGGACAATCAAAGATGACCGCAAAGACTCAAACGCGGGCGCACATAAAACGTCAAGCGAGTTCCATGTGGATAACGCTACCGCAAGCGGCGCACAGGCATACGGCGATTACCAGCTCAACGGTGTCGGAAAAACCAGCGCTGGCGAAAGTATCGGTGCCTATTCAGTTTCAACTTACATGAACGCGGTCACTGCTGACGGTGCAACCGTTCAGCCTATCGCCGCAGCGATGTATACCGGCGGTACCATCAGCAGCAGAAGCTGGATCAACCTGTGGGCCACCGGCATCCTCACTAACGATGGTACCGACGTCATGACCGTTGCCAAAACCGGCGAACGCGCTCCGCTGGCCTTCACGACGGCGGCCTTCCCTCTGAAGATCGCGCTGGCGATTGCGCCAAGCAAAAATCTGACCCTGACTGACAGGACCGACCTGGACGGTCAGTCCACAATCACGCTGGTTTATCTGTAACCCGCATTCATGACGCCAAACTCCCCGCTCAGGCGGGGAGTTTTAACCCATTGTTCAATATCAATATTCATGGAAAGAATTGTGAAAATTTCTCCTTTGGTCTGCGCTCTTTTTCTCACCCTTCCAGCGACAGTCTATGCTGCAGGCATGGTGCCAGAAACCACACTGCTGATGATTGATGAAGCCAACCACGGCGGTGTCATGAGTGTGAAAAACACGGACTCCATCCCCACCCTGCTTTATACCTCCATTAACGACATCGAGGGGGAGAATGGGGTCAAGCTCAACGTCACTCAGCCGGTTGTACGCCTTGAGCCAGGCCAGGAACAGCAGGTGCGCTTTATTCTTGAAACCAAAGAACCGCTGACCGTTGAACATTATAAACGCGTGATTTTTGAAGGCATTCCGCCTAAAACCAAAGATAAAAATGTTAAAGTCGGTATCAATCTTCGTCAGGATTTACCGGTGTTGATCCATCCTAAAAATCTTCCTGTTGTCACGGATGCATGGAAATTACTGACCTGGTCCGTACAAGAGAAAGAGGTTCAGGTCCGTAATACCTCGCCGTACGTTGTACGTTTTTCCACATCAGTGACGCTACTGCCTTCCCACACCGAGGGAGTGGTTAATAAAACCTTTATCCTGCCGGGTGAGACCATGAAGGTGCAGACAAATACCCCGATCGGTAGCGGCGATAATGCCGTCGAGTTCAACCCTGCCAGTCGCTACGGGATTGAAGTGGACAAGTACACTGCCGCGCTTACACGCTGATATCACAGGGAATTTTTAGTGATACCGCGCGCTTTGCAAAACACGATGCGTCGAACAGCAGTGGCGGTCGCTTTTCTGCCGTCGTCGGCGCTGTATGCATCCGATCTGGATTTCAATACCGATATACTGGCCTCGCGGGGAATCAGTACTAATCTCGCCCATTACTTCTCTGATGCACAACGCTACCTGCCCGGCCAGCATGCCGTGCAGGTCAAAATTAACGGCGTTGAGAAGGGGAGCCTGGCCATTCGGGTTGGAGAAGAGGGGCAGCTTTGCATTGATGATGACTTCACCCGTGCAGCTGGCCTACTGCCATTGAATATCGGCGAAAAAGAGAAATGTCATAACCTGCTGAAAGATTACCCTTCCGCGACGGTAACGCTTCTACCGAATACCGAATCACTGGAGATTTTCGTTCCCGCAGAGGCAATGGACACTGGATTTTATGCCGCGAAATATTACTCGCACGGCGGTGTTGCGGGCTTAATCAACTATAGCGCCTTCAGTAACATTAACGAGTACGGCTCGGGCGGGAGCAGCCGTTATGCCCAGGGAAATTTGGGGGCAGGCATTAACCTTGCGAACTGGACGCTGCGCAGCAATTTCATTTTGACGGATGACAACGGGACTCGCAGCACAGAGAACCTGTACACCTACGCTGAACACGTTTTTGAAGAGCGGAAAATGCGGGCTCAGGTTGGGCAGATCAACGTCAATTCGGCCCTGTTTAGCGGCGCGCAAATCACCGGCGTTCAGCTGATGCCTGAAACCGGCCTTCAGCCTAATATCCAGGCCACGGAGGTGTCGGGAATTGCCCGGACGAATCAGGCCCGCGTAGAGGTTCGCCAGTCGGGACAGCTGATCTACTCTTCCCTGGTCAACGCAGGTCCTTTCTCCCTGACGGACGTGCCCCTGGTGCGCGGAAATGTCGATCTTGACGTCAGCGTGGTGGAAACGGACGGTTCGACAACCCAATTTACCGTTCCCTCTTCCGCCCTCAATATACAGGGAAGTAATCGTGCCGAAGGGCTAAACCTCTCTCTCGGACGGGTTCGCGACAGCGGGGATGAGTCAAGTACGCCCTGGGTATTTACGCTCTCTGACGGAACGATGCTGAGCACGCGCATGTCCGCCGTAGCCGCCGGCGTACTGGCAGAAAAATATCAGGCTACCGGTGCCAAACTCGACGTTTCTATCAACGAAAACTGGGCGATCTCACCGAGCTTTTTACTGAGCCAGTCCCACTTTTACGATCGACTGAAAGGCAGCAAGGCTGAACTTAGCAGCAATATCTTACTGCCCGCCCAGCTGACGATGGGGGTAAGTGCGTCCCAGTTCAGCGGCGGCTTCCGCGAACTCACGGAAGCCATGGATGAAGAGGCGCAGACCTACGAAAATAACTGGAACGCCAGCCTCACCTGGAACAATGAGTACATTGGCGCGATCTCAATGCAATACAGCGTGAATTCCGGTGATGAAAACAGCGGTGATTCACGCTATCTGATGGCCTCCTGGAGTAAAAGTCTCGGGCGTACCTCGCTGTCCGTAAACTGGCAGCATGCCATGAGCAATAGTGATACCCAGAACCAGAGCAGCACCAGCCGCGATGACGATCTGTTTTATGTCAGCCTGATCGTTCCTTTTGGCGAGGATCGCGTCAGTACCTACATGCGCGCTCAGGGGGAAAAACAAAATTATGGCGTTCAGGAAAGCGGCTCTATCGGTCAAAACCTTAACTACAACGTCTCTGCAGACCGCGATAATCAGGATAAGAGTAACGCCTTTAACGGCAATATCACCACCAATCTTCACTATACGCAGCTCGGTTTATCCGCTGGCCTGAATGACGGCAATCAGCATAACTACAGCGCATCCTTAAACGGTGGCGTAGCGCTGCATGGTCATGGCATGACGTTTTCGCCCTATCCGGTAAAAGAGACATTCGGCATCGCCCGGTTAAGCGAACCGGAAAGCGGTATTGAAATCACCACCCCCGATGGAACCGTCTGGACAGATCGCTGGGGACAGGCCGTGGTTCCCGGACTTCGGGAATGGCAAAAATCGCAAATAGTGATTAATGCCAGCTCGTTACCACAGGGAATGGATTTATCAAACGGTATTCAGACCGTCTCCGCCGCGTATGGCTCTTTTGCGCTGATCGATTTCAACGTGCTGAATACGCGTCGCGTCATGCTGGACGTCAAGCGAGTCAACGGGTCATGGCTGGAAAAAGGGCTGAGCGTGGTGGATCAGGACGGTAACTATATTGTCAGCGTAATGGATAACGGCAGCGTATTTATTCCCGATGCGTCGGATACGCCTGCGCTTTATGTGGTGGACGACGATTTAACCAAACTCTGCCAGATCGCTTACACCCTGAAAGACGAAAAAGATAAAGACGCCTATTACGAAAAAGCAGAAGGAGTTTGCCAATGAAAATAGTTAACGCAGTGCTCATCGGTGCAGCATCACTTTTTTCGTCTTATGTCGTGGCCGAAGCGTGTCAAATTACGCTGTCGCAACCGAACGTCTCCTTTGGCAGATTCAAACAGGATGACATTATCGCCTCGCGTAAAAACTGGAACCGCATGCCGGGCAAAGAGGTCACCGCCACGGTTTTTTGCCCGCAGCCAAGGGTGATGGCGCTTTTTCTGCAATCCACGTCCGGCAGCAACGGGGGCGTTCTGTTTGGTCAGAAGAGCCGACTGGCGCTGGTTGCCAGCAATATTCTGGTCGATGGTCATCACTATAATCTGGTCAGGACCTCTGACCGGGTATCGTTCACCTCTGCGGAAACCCCCAAGGAAAAAGTCTTTCTGAGGAATAATGACGGCATCCTTGCATATCAAAATGGCCTGCCGGTACGTGGCAAACAAATGAGTGTGACGATAAAAATTATACCTGTCATTAATGACGATCAGCTGCGCGGCATTCCAGATAATACCGAGCTGGAAAGCGCACTCGCCTGGGAGCTATTAACGACAGAGTAACGCATTCACCGCCGAATAGATTATTCAGGTGAAGAGAAAAGAAGAAAAATAAAGGCAAAACACGTGGATTCGTCCATTTATTTTAACGATATATCTATGTTAAGGAATAACCATGAAAAAGAGTCTCCTTGCCGCTGCGCTGGCGCTGACAGCGACCTGTGCTCATGCGGGAGATACGGCAGTGCTGAAAGTGAAAGCCTCACTGACCAGCAACTCCTGTACGCCGGAACTCAGCAACGATGGCGTGATTGACTTCGGTACCATTCAGGTTGGCGATCTCTCGCAAACCCAGACCACGCAGCTAGGTGAAAAGGGTCTGACGCTGACTATCACCTGCCCTACCCCTACCAAAGTGGGCTGGAGTATTGCCGACAACCGTACGGATTCGAACGCCAGCACCGGAACCGACTCAAACCTGAAGGTTGCGAACGCCACGTCAAACGGCGGCGAACTGCGCGGCAGCATGACGACCTTTGGCCTTGGCAAAACGCACGATGGCAAGAATATCGGTGCCTATTCCATCTATACCAGCACGGGTGAAGTGACGGCAAACGGGGCGACGGTTGAACCGATTCGTACGGCAGTCACTGCTGGTGTGGGCATGAGTCGCTGGCAAAAAGCCAATGGTGGCACTATCGCCAATAAGGATCTGGGCTTAATGAGCGTCGCCTCTGCGGGCAAAACGGCCCCGATGGCGGTGACCAGCGTCTCTTTCCCGCTGAACATTTCGCTGGCAGTGGAAAACCTGAAGAAACTGTCTCTGACAGAAGATACCGAGTTTGATGGTCAGGCCACCATCAGCGTGGTGTACCTGTAAGTCACAGAAACCGGGCGGCTTTCGCCGCCCGGCAGCACAACATTACTCTTTATCGCCCAGCAGAACGGATTCCAGCGCGATTTTGATCATGTCGTTGAAGGTGGTCTGACGTTCAGCAGCGGTCGTCTGCTCGTGGGTACGGATGTGGTCAGAGACGGTGCAGATGGTGAGTGCTTTCGCACCGAATTCTGCCGCTACGCCATAGATACCCGCCGCTTCCATCTCCACGCCGAGGATGCCGTACTTCTCCATCACATCGAACATTTCACCGTCCGGGGAGTAGAACAGATCGGCAGAGAAGAGGTTGCCTACGCGCGCGTCAACGCCCAGCGCTTTGGCCGCGTCCACCGCGTTACGCACCATGTCGAAGTCAGCAATCGCCGCGAAGTCATGATCCTTAAAGCGAATACGGTTCACTTTAGAATCTGTGCATGCGCCCATGCCGATAACCACATCACGCAGCTTAACATCCATGCGCACCGCGCCGCAGGATCCCACGCGGATGATTTTCTTCACGCCGAAATCAGTGATCAGCTCTTTGGTGTAGATAGAGCAGGATGGGATACCCATACCGTGGCCCATCACAGAGATTTTGCGGCCTTTATAGGTACCGGTGAAACCCAGCATGCCGCGCACGTTGTTCACTTCACGCACGTCTTCGAGGAAAGTTTCTGCAATGTGCTTCGCGCGCAGCGGGTCGCCCGGCATCAATACGACGTCAGCGAAATCACCCATTTCTGCGTTAATGTGAGGAGTTGCCATCTTCAGTTCCTTTTACATTGTTGTTTTTGCCGGGTGGCGGCTACGCCTTACCCGGCCTACAAAACCGTAGGCCCGGTAAGCCGTAGCGCCACCGGGCAATGACCTCAGAACATAGCCTTGCCATATTCCATGTCGGACGTACCAAAGTACTTCGCGAGGGTCTGGCCGATGTCTGCGAAGGTTTCACGGTGTCCCAGTGAACCTGGTTTGACTTTCGGTCCGTACACCAGCACCGGAATGTGCTCACGGGTGTGGTCGGTACCGGTCCAGGTTGGGTCACAGCCGTGGTCGGCGGTCAGGATCAGAATGTCATCTTCACCCACCAGCTCCATCAGCTCTGGCAGACGGCGGTCGAACAGTTCCAGACCGGCAGCATAGCCCGCGACGTCACGACGGTGCCCCCAGGAAGAGTCGAAGTCCACGAAGTTGGTGAAGACAATGGTCTTATCGCCCGCTTCTTTCATCTCTTTGATGGTGGCATCGAACAGCGCATCCAGACCGGTGGCTTTCACTTTTTTGGTGATGCCGCAGTTAGCGTAGATGTCTGCGATTTTACCCACGGACACCACGTGACCGTCTTTCTCGTCGACCAGTTTCTGCAGCACGGTAGGAGCCGGTGGCTCAACGGCCAGGTCGTGACGGTTACCGGTACGCTGGAAGTTACCTGCTTTATCGCCGATAAACGGACGGGCGATAACGCGACCAATGTTGTAGCCGCCTTCGGTCAGCTCTTCACGGGCGATTTCACACAGCTCGTAGAGTTTATCCAGGCCAAACGTCTCTTCGTGGCAGGCAATCTGGAAAACGGAGTCAGCGGAGGTGTAGAAAATCGGCTTGCCGGTTTTCATGTGCTCTTCGCCAAGCTGGTCCAGAATCACGGTGCCGGAAGAGTGGCAGTTACCGAGGTAGCCCGGCAGGTTGGCACGCTTCACCAGCTTATCGAGCAGCTCCTGCGGGAAGCTGTTCTCGTGATCGGAGAAATAACCCCAGTCGAAGAGGACCGGCACACCGGCGATTTCCCAGTGGCCAGACGGGGTATCTTTACCGGAAGAGAGCTCGTGAGCCCAGGCGTAGGCGCCCACCACTTCCGCGTTGCCGTCCATACCGGCTGCGATTTTACCGGTAGAACCTTCATGCGCTTTCACCAGACCGAGGCGGGTCAGGTTTGGCAAGGTCAGAGGGCCTTTACGACCGTTGTCCGCTTCGCCTTTCGCACAGGCTTCCGCGATGTGACCCATGGTATCGGAACCCACGTCACCAAAACGTTCTGCATCTTCGGTTGCGCCGATGCCGAATGAGTCCAGCACCATAATAAATGCACGTTTCATAATTGTTCTCCGTACGTAGTGCTTCATAAAAATTCGATCAGATCAGTATACCGCTATTCGGTGATACGGCGATAGACCGAAGGTGAGCTTTCTGGCGCTTTATCAGCAAGCGTAATGGCCGCTTTCACCGCCTTCGCCGCGTCCTGCCAGCTGGCTTCGTCTTTGGCGTGGATCACCGCCAGCGGACGTTGGCCATCAACGCTGTCGCCCAGACGGGCCATATCGGTAAAGCCGACGCTGTAATCAATGGTGTCTGACGCCTGACGACGACCGCCGCCCATCGAGACCACCGCCATACCCAGCGCACGGGTGTCCATTGCTGAGACAAAGCCCTCGCTGTCGGCATATACGGCTTTGCTGAGCGTCGCGGTTGGCAGGTATTTGGCGTAATTCTCAACGAAGTCGGTCGGGCCTTTTTGTGCGGCGACCATACGGCCAAAGATCTCTGCCGCTTTGCCGTTGTCCAGCACGGCCTGCAGTTTCGCGCGGGCTTCCGCCTCGTCTTTCGCCAGCTTGCCGGAGATCAGCATCTCTACACACAGCGCCATGGTCACGTCGAACAGGCGCGGGTTGCGGTATTCCCCCGTCAGGAACTGGACGGCTTCACGCACTTCGACCGCGTTACCGGCGCTGGAGGCCAGTACCTGGTTCATGTCAGTGAGCAGCGCGGTGGTGCGCACGCCTGCGCCGTTGGAGACGCCAACGATCGCTTCGGCGAGCTGGGCAGAAAGTTCATAGGTCGGCATAAAGGCACCGCTGCCCACCTTCACGTCCATCACCAGCGCGTCCAGCCCTTCTGCCAGCTTTTTCGCCAGAATAGAGGCGGTGATCAACGGAATGGAGTCAACGGTGGCGGTGATGTCGCGGGTCGCGTAGAAACGCTTGTCTGCCGGGGCAAGAGAGCTGGTCTGGCCGATAATTGCCACACCCACGTCTTTAATAATGTCGCGGAAGCGGTTGTCATCCGGGAAGATATCGAAGCCCGGAATGGCTTCCAGTTTGTCGAGCGTACCGCCGGTGTGGCCCAGACCGCGCCCGGAAATCATCGGGATGTAACCGCCACAGGCGGCCACCATAGGGCCCAGCATCAGGGAGGTCACGTCACCCACACCGCCGGTGGAGTGTTTGTCCACAATCGGGCCGTTAAGGTTAAGGCTTTTCCAGTCCAGAACGGTTCCTGAATCTCGCATCGCCATGGTCAGCGACACGCGCTCGGGCATCGACATATCGTGGAAGAAAATGGTCATCGCCAGAGCCGCAATCTGCCCTTCAGAGACGGTGTTATCACGAATGCCATTGATAAAGAAGCGGATCTCTTCGTCGCTTAATGCATGACCATCACGTTTTTTACGAATAATTTCTTGTGCGAGAAACACGGTAACCTCCATGCGGAATCGGGGGAATTGTGGCGGGTGGCGCTACGCTTACCCGCCCTACGACCCTGTAGGCCGGATAAGCAAAGCGTCATCCGGCATTGTCTGGCAATCAGTAGCTGCTTGCGCTCTTACCGTCGCCATGACCCAGCGCTTTCAGCAGGCTTGCCAGCAGGCTGGACGCACCGAAGCGGTAGTGACGGGAATCGGCCCAGTCGGCGCCGAACAGCTCGTCGGCAATCGCCAGGAACTGCTGCGCGTCTTCGGCAGTACGCACGCCGCCCGCAGGTTTGAAACCAACGGTTTTGGACACGCCCATATCGCGAATGACTTCCATCATGATGCGCGCGCTTTCCGGGGTCGCATTCACCGGTACTTTACCGGTGGAGGTTTTAATGAAATCCGCACCGGCTTTGATGGAGATTTCAGACGCTTTACGAATAAGCGCTTCTTCTTTCAGCTCGCCGGTTTCGATGATCACTTTCAGCAGCACGTTTGCCGCCGCGCACGCGTCTTTACAGGCTTTCACCAGGTCGAAGCCAACCTGCTCGTTACCGGCGATCAGCGCGCGGTACGGGAATACCACGTCAACTTCGTCTGCACCGTAAGCAATGGCCGCGCGGGTTTCTGCCAGCGCAATCTCGATATCGTCGTTGCCGTGCGGGAAGTTAGTTACGGTTGCAATGCGCACATCCGGCGTGCCCTGCTCTTTCAGCGTTTTGCGGGCAATCGGAATAAAGCGCGGGTAGATACAGATGGCTGCGGTGTTACCCACTGGCGTTTTCGCCTGATGGCACAGGGCGATGACTTTCTCATTGGTGTCGTCATCGTTCAGGGTAGTCAGGTCCATCAGTTTCAACGCGCGCAGGCTGCTTGCAGTTAAATCGGTCATAACATTCTCCAACGGCAGTGCCGTATCAATTTTACCTTGCGGGTCTGTGAGTATTTTAACATCCACCCGCATCCACACTTCGACATTCATCACAGTTAATGAAAACTGCGTACAAATTTGCATTACTGTAATGAGATCTTCTTCAAACTTTAGCGCACTTATTGCTGACTAAAGCCGCGATACCCCCTGTGGGATCAAAAGCCCCAACAGGCTGGCTTTCTACAATTCGTTCATCATCAGCAGAACACTCAAGGAAGCGAACATGCCAGATACCCTGCAACAACGTTGCCAGCACATTGTGACAAGTCCGGTGTTAACCCCGGAACAAAAACGTCATTTTCTGGCGCTGGAAGCGGAAAACAACCTGCCTTATCCGGCACTTCCTGAAGCCGCCCGCGCCGCGCTGGACGAGGGATTTATCTGCGACATGTTCGAAGGCCATGCGCCTTACAAACCGCGCTACGTCCTGCCGGATTATGAAAAATTCCTGGCTAACGGCTCTGAATGGCTAGAGCTGGAAGGGGCAAAGGATCTGGATGATGCCCTCTCGCTATTAACCATTCTCTACCATCATGTTCCTTCAGTGACATCTATGCCGGTCTATCTGGGGCAGCTTGATGCGATACTGAATCCATATGTTAGAATTCTAACACAAGAAGAAATCGATAGCCGAATAAAACGTTTCTGGCGCTATCTCGACAGAACGCTCCCTGATGCGTTTATGCACGCAAACATCGGGCCCGCTGACGGCCCCATCATCCGCGCCATTCTACGTGCAGATGCAGAGCTTAAGCAGGTCGCGCCGAATCTGACCTTTATTTACGATCCTGAAATCACCCCGGACGATTTGCTGCTTGAGGTGGCAAAAAACATTTGCGAATGCAGTAAACCGCATATTTCAAACGGCCCCGTGAATGATAAAATTTTCACAAAAGGCCGTTTTGGCGTGGTGAGCTGTTACAACTCCTTGCCGCTGGCTGGCGGTGGCAGCACCCTGGTGCGCCTTAACCTCAAAGCCATTGCGGAGCACAGCACCTCCGTTGACGACTTCTTCAACCGTACGCTTCCGCACTACTGTCAGCAGCAAATCGCCATCATTGATGCCCGCTGTGATTTTCTCTATCAACAATCAGGCTTCTTTGAGAATAGCTTCCTGGTAAAAGAGGGGCTGATTGATGCCGGACGTTTTGTGCCGATGTTTGGCATGTACGGCCTGGCGGAAGCGGTAAACACGCTCTGTGAGAAGGACGGAATCAACGGTCGCTATGGCAAAGACGAGCAGGCTAACGCGCTGGGCTATCGCATCAGCGAACAGCTTGCGGCGTTTGTAGAAAACACGCCGGTGAAGCACGGCTGGAAACAGCGCGCCATGCTCCATGCGCAGTCGGGCATCAGCTCTGATTCAGGCACCACGCCAGGCGCGCGTCTGCCTTATGGTGACGAACCGGATCCCATCAGCCATCTGCTGGCCGTTGCGCCACACCACAGACATTATCACTCCGGTATCAGCGATATTTTAACGCTGGATGAGACGGTAAAACGCAACCCACAGGCGTTAGTGCAGCTTTGTCTGGGCGCGTTCAGGGCCGGTATGCGGGAGTTCACCGCCAACGTTGCGGGTAACGATCTGGTCCGCGTGACGGGCTACATGGTGCGCCTGTCGGACCTGGAAAAATTCCGCGAAGCCGGTTCGCGCACCAATACGACCTGGCTTGGCGAAGAAGCCGCACGCAATACCCGCATCCTGGAACGTCAGCCGCGCGTGATAAGCCATGAACAACAGATGCGCTTTAGTTAGTCAGGTCATTCCTTTTTCCTGCGTGGACGGGCCGGGCAGTCGCCTGGCCCTGTTCCTGCAGGGCTGCAACCTGCGCTGTAAAACCTGCCACAACCCATGGACCATCGGGCGCTGCAACGACTGCGGCGACTGCGTGCCCCACTGCCCTCATGATGCACTCAACATTCAGGCCGGACGCGTATGGTGGCAGGAGAGTCATTGCCAGCAGTGTGATACCTGCCTTCATCTTTGCCCGCAGCAGTCCACGCCCATGGCGCACCGCCTGAGCGTGGAGGAGATCCTCACGCAGATCCGAAAAGCTGCCCCCTTTATTGAAGGCGTTACCGTGAGCGGCGGCGAGGCCACAACACAGCTGCCGTTTTTAATCGCCCTTTTTAGCGCAATCAAAACCGATCCTGAACTGCAGCATTTAACCTGCCTGGTGGATAGCAACGGGCTGCTAAGCGAAACCGGCTGGGAGAAACTGCTGCCGGTACTGGATGGGGCGATGCTGGATCTCAAGGCATGGGGAAACGCGCATCACCGTTTCCTGACCGGGCGCGAAAACCCGCTGATTAAACAGAGCATTCGCTGGCTTGCCGATCGCCACCGTTTGACGGAACTGCGCTTGCTGGTTATCCCGGAGCAGTGCGATTATCTGGAACATCTTAAGCCGCTGACCACGTTTATCCGCGGGCTTGGGAATGTTCCGGTGCGTATTAACGCGTTTCATGCGCATGGGGTTTACGGAGAGGCGGCGTCATGGCGCAGCGCCACGCCGGAGGACATTGAACCGCTGGCGCAGGCACTGGAAAAACAGAAGATAACGGTGATTCGTCCGGCACTTTACCTATAGCGTGATGCCAAATACCGCACGCGTATTTTCCAGTAACGCATCGGCAATCACCTCTTCAGGCTCCGTTCGCAGCTCACATAGGGTGGTAAACACGCGCGCCGCCTGCTCCGGACGATTCGGCTGGCCCTGAAAACCACTCAGCGGCATATCCGGGGCATCCGTTTCCAGTAGCAGCGCAGAGAGTGGCAACTGTGCCATCACATCGCGGGTTTTACTGGCACGCGGATAGGTAATGGTGCCCCCCACGCCAATTTTATAGCCCAGCTTGATAAAACGCTGCGCCTGCTGCAGGCTGCCGGAAAAACCGTGCACCACGCCGCTACGCGGTAGATCGATGCGTTTCAGGTGCAACGCCAGCTTATCGTGCGTGCGTCTTGAATGGAGAATCACCGGCAGGTCGTGACGCTTAGCCAGCCGAAGCTGCGCGTCGAGGATCGTCTGCTGGCGTTCAAACTGAGGATCCTCACGATAGAGATCGAGCCCGATCTCGCCGATAGCGACAAGTTTGTCTCCTGCGGTCTGCAGGGCTTCATCAAGTACCTCAATATGCTCATCAAGGTGGCGCTCAATCACTATCGGATGCAGGCCGAGCGCAGCATAGAGAGCGGGGTAACGCGTGGAGAGCGTCAGCACACGCGAAAAATCAGCCGCTTCTACCGACGGTACAACGATCGCCTGAACGCCTGCCTCAGCGGCTTTCGCAATACTTTGCGTCTCATTTCCCGTAAACGGCGGAAAATCAAAGTGGCAGTGGGTATCAACAAAGCGGTGCGTCACGCCAGATCCTCGTTATCTAATAAAGCGTCATTCGCCTGTGGAATGTCCACCAGCGGCATCGTCAGGGCGTCGTTGGCGACAATTGCAGGGGGCGTAATGATGGGTTTGTGCCGATGCAGAGGCGGTTGCTCCGCCAGCATCTTACCGACCGTCGCCAGGAAGTAGCGTCCGCACAGCCGCCCCGTTTTGTAGTCCATGCGCAGCGCAGGGACGCGGCTGCCCAGCGCCATGCTGATCAATGGCTTAGGAGGATAGATTTCGAAAATTCGCAGCTTACCCGGCGGTTTTTCAATGAAACGCTGCATCGCGCCGTAGGTGGTTTCATGCTGCTTCGCGATGTTCACCAGCGGTTGCAGGCTGCTGTCACCCAACCAGCGCTCCATCCGCTTAAACCACTGCGGTGTATAGTACATTTGCGACGGCACGGTACGGATCACCACGATCGTTTTCGCACCGCGACGGGCGGCTTCCTGCACCGGTACCGCGTCACTGATCCCGCCGTCCAGATAGCTGATGCCGTCCAGCAGGGCGCCGGTACGATAAAAACCGGGAATGGCGCTGGAGGCGCGGATGATGTCCAGCCAGTTCTCCTTCTGCGGAGAGAAATAGCCCGGGGAATAGTCATCCCCCCGACTGGCGCACATCCAAAACTCTTTTCCGCTATCAAACAGACGGGCCGCCGTGTCCATTGCCAGCGGCATCTGGCTGGAGGTCGACTCCAGCAGCCAGTCGAGATCGATCAGGTTGCCGCCGCGCACAAAGCGCACCGGGTTAAAAAATTCTTTCGCCGTGGTGTAGCGCATAATCACTTTTCGCGCGTAGCCAGGCTGGTTGCAGACATAGGCAGAGAGATTCTGCGCCCCGGCAGACGTGCCAAAGTAGAGATCAAACGGGTTGAACTGCGCGCGCATAAACTCATCCAGCACGCCAGCGGTGAAAATGCCGCGCTGCCCACCGCCCTCACAGACCAGTGCGAGTTGACCCGCGCGAAACGGTTTTAACGTCAGCGGCGCAATATTGCCGAGCGTAACGGGAATTCGTTGCCCCACCTCTGCTTTCCTGTTTTGATTATTTTATAACACCACAGTAACGCACCCGACCTGTAACGCAAATAAGAAAAAGCCAGTCGCGGTGACTGGCTTTATTTTGTTGATGGAATATTGCGTTTGCTATGGACGTCGACGCCCTGTAAACAGGCTGACCAGGAACAGAATAATACCCACAACAAAGACAATTTTAGCTGCCCATGCCGCTGTACCTGCCAGTCCACCAAAGCCCAATGCGGCGGCAATTAACGCGATAACCAGAAATATAATGCCCCAACGAAACATAAGCTTCTCCTTTACCATAGTTAATGTCGGCCGCTAAACGTGAGCGCTCAGGTCACTCACCGGCGTTTTTCCAGAGTCGTTCTTATTTCGCCCGCAGGGTTGAGCCTGGCGGGCGACTGGTCCAGATTTACTTCGTTTTCAGATCGTTTTTAACGCTTTTCACACCATCAATCGCTTTCGCAATTGACTCGGCGCGTTCACTTTGCGCCTGGGAATCAACCGTACCGGAAAGCTGAACCACGCCATCGGTGGTTTCCACTTTCACCTTACGGGACGGTACGATGTCATCTGCTAACAGTTTAGCTTTGATTTCGCTGGTGGTTGCCGCATCCCCGGCATAACCTTTCACTGAAGCGTCTTTGCTGTCGCGAACGTGCAGTTTATCGCTCACGGAGGTGACACCCTCAACACCCTTCGCCACTTTGACAGCCTGTTCGGCCTGGGCCTGGCTTTCCACAAAGCCACTCAGGGTCACGACTTTCTTGTCGGTTTTAACGGAAATATCGGTGCTCTTGATCGCTTCGTCATCCACCAGTGCGGCTTTCACTTTTGCTGTGATAGAGCTGTCGTCCATGAAATTACCGACTTTATTCATAGAGCTATCGATTTTTTGCCCTGCGCTATCGGCCGTGGACTGTGCTTTATCCATGGTGCTGCTTTCCGCCAGAGCGGAACCGCTAACCAGAACGCTACCCAGTGTTACAGCCAGCAGAGTTTTAGAAATCTTCAGTCTTGTCATATTCATCGATGTATTCCTGTGTTGACCCGTTATTCGGGCTACATACTTCCTTAGTAGTTTTATATATTGCGAATAAACACACGGGCGAAATGGATAACCTAAAGCCATGCATTGAACAGTTAATTTATCCACGCCCGGTGCTAAACACTGAGTTAAATATAGATCACTCTCACAATGCCGCTTTCAGATTTGGGCAAAAAATAGGCAAAAGACGTGAAAACGCAGTGAATTAAGAACATTCCGCAAGGGACTAATAAGACAGGAAATAAAGAAGAGCACGGCGAGTGCCGTGCTCTGAGAGGGAATTAGTGTTCGCGCGTTTTGCGGAACTGAACGTCAGGATAACGCTCCTGCGTCAGGTTCAGGTTCACCATGGTTGGGGCAATATAGGTCAGGTTATCGCCGCCATCCAGCGCCAGTTGTACTTCGTTCTTACGCTTAAATTCTTCGAATTTCTTCACGTCAGAACACTCAACCCAGCGCGCCGTCGCCACGTTCACCGATTCGTAAATCGCTTCCACGTTGTATTCGCTTTTCAGACGCGCAACGACAACGTCGAACTGCAGTACGCCGACCGCACCGACGATCAGATCGTTGTTGGCGATAGGACGGAAGACCTGCACCGCCCCCTCTTCAGAGAGCTGAACCAGACCTTTCAGCAGCTGTTTCTGCTTCAGTGGATCGCGCAGGCGAATACGACGGAACAGCTCAGGGGCGAAGTTCGGGATACCCGTGAACTTCATCATTTCACCCTGAGTGAACGTATCGCCGATCTGGATCGTACCGTGGTTGTGCAGACCGATGATGTCACCCGGATACGCTTCTTCAACGTGCGAGCGGTCACCCGCCATAAAGGTCAGCGCGTCGGAGATCACCACATCTTTACCAATACGCACCTGGCGCAGCTTCATGCCCTTTTCATACTTACCGGACACTACGCGCATAAAGGCGACGCGGTCACGGTGTTTCGGGTCCATGTTGGCCTGAATCTTGAAGACGAAGCCGGTGAATTTCTCTTCTTTCGCTTCCACTTCACGGGTGTCGGTTTTGCGTGGCATCGGCTGTGGCGCCCACTCCACCAGACCGTCGAGCATATGGTCTACGCCAAAGTTACCGAGCGCGGTACCAAAGAACACCGGGGTAATTTCACCGCTCAGGAACAGTTCTTTGTCGAACTCATGCGAGGCACCTTTCACCAGCTCCAGCTCATCGCGCAGCTGCGCGGCAAGCTCTTCACCGACCGCAGCGTCCAGATCCGGGTTGTCCAGACCTTTCACAATGCGCACTTCCTGAATGGTGTGGCCTTTACCGGTTTGATACAGATAAGTTTCGTCTTTATAGAGGTGATACACCCCTTTAAACAGCTTACCGCAGCCAATAGGCCAGGTGATTGGCGCACAGGCGATCTTCAGCTCGTTTTCCACTTCATCCATTAACTCCATCGGGTCACGGATGTCACGGTCGAGTTTGTTCATAAAGGTGAGGATCGGCGTATCGCGCAGACGGGTGACTTCCATCAGCTTACGGGTACGATCTTCTACCCCTTTCGCGGCGTCGATCACCATCAGGCAGCAGTCCACTGCCGTCAGTGTGCGGTAGGTATCTTCGGAGAAGTCTTCGTGGCCCGGGGTGTCCAGCAGGTTCACCAGGCAGTCGTGATACGGGAACTGCATCACGGAGGTGGTAATCGAAATACCACGCTGCTTTTCCATCTCCATCCAGTCTGATTTCGCATGCTGGCTGGAGCCACGGCCTTTAACGGTACCCGCAGTCTGGATCGCCTGTCCGAACAGCAACACCTTCTCGGTGATGGTCGTTTTACCGGCATCCGGGTGCGAGATAATGGCAAAAGTACGGCGCTTGGCCACCTCTTGCAGATAAGGAGACAACGTCATAATTAAATCTTCTTTTATAAGCGCGGCAGCACGCCACGCGTCATGGAATACAAAATTGCGGCTATTTTACCCATCAATGGGGGGCAGGCAATCATTGTTTACACAGGAGTTGCTCCAGTTCGTTCAACGACGTGACGGTCCAGGTCGGCTCAATGCCTTCAGGCTTCACGCGGCCATGCGCATTCAGCCAGACAGTCGACAGACCGGAGTTCATACCCCCCAGAATATCAGACTCTGCGGTATCCCCTACCATCAGCACGCGGTCGCGGTCAGGATTTCCGGCTTGCGCCAGGGCATAATCAAAAATTCGCGGATCCGGCTTCGGCACACCCACCTCTTCGGAGATCACCAGCGCGTCAAAATGTTCGCGCAGGCCGGTGCGTTCAAGGCGGATCTGCTGCAGCGCGGTAAAGCCGTTGGTGATGATTCCAAGCTTCGCTTTACCTTTGAGAGAATCCAGCAGGGAAACCGCGCCCGGCAGTGGGGAGCAAATCTCTGCCATCGCATTGAGAAAAGCTTCGTTCAGCGAGCCCGGACTGACGTTTAAGCGTTCCGCCCACGCGTCAAAACGCTGGTGCTGGAGTTGTAACGCGGTGATGGCGCCGTTCTGATAATCCACCCACAGCGGCTTGTTCACCGCCTGATAGTCCTGAAAATCTTCAGCGGTGAAGGTCACGCTATAGTCGAGAAACATCCGCTGTAGGCCGCCGAACGCGTCAAAGGTAAACAGCGTTTCGTCGGCATCAAAGAAAATCCAGTCCCATTTCATCGTTACAACCTTATCTTTGTTATCCAATTGGCAGAGCCATAATAATGGCGTCTTCACGTCCCTCTGCGGTGGGGTAGTAGTTACGGCGGATTGTCGCCTCGTTAAAGCCTAAGCTTTCATAGAGCGCGATGGCGGCGACATTCGACGCGCGCACCTCCAGCCAGAGGGTAAAAACGTCACGGGTTTCGAGCTCACGAATGAGATGCTCAAGCAGTTCTCTTCCCAGTCCCCGGCGCTGAAACGCAGGGTCAACCGCGATGTTAAACAGCGTCGCCTCATCAAGGACGACCTGCGTTATGGCAAACGCCGCCATAGTGCCGTCAACGTCCAGCCGGTAGTTGAGGTACCGATCGCCCTGGTTGCTGGCGAACGTTTTTTCGCTCCACGGAAACGCGTGGGCGCGTGTTTCAATCGCGAACGCGGTGGTCAGGTCAGGCGTCGTGAGGGAAGAAATCGTGTTCATATTCGCAGATTTGTTGCCATAGCGCGCTGCGCGCTTTTGGGTTGGCTTTCAGTTCGTCCAGCGCTGGCGAGCAGATCTGGCTCCCCTGAAGAGAGATGTCGGTCGTCTCTCCGATGCGCCAGCTGTTACACCGACTCTCAGGAGGAAGCATTGCCACCCGTTCCGGCGTCAGCTGTAAAACCTGGTCGGAAGTCAGCTTCAGGCTGCGAAGGACATCACCAATCAGGGGTTCATTCAGGGCAGGCAGTTCTTCCGCCACCATCACCAGCCTGACGTGCGCCGGGATGGAGATAGCGATTTCGCCCTGCAACGCCGTCGGGCGACGCAAGGCCCACTGGGTGATGCCCAGCTGCTGCAACTGCCAGTCTCGTCGGGATGTCATAGCGAAAACTCCTGTCTCTCAGGCGCGCAAATATAGCAAATGTGTCGAAAGTACGCCATCTACCTACTATAATCCCCGCCTGAGTTTATTGAGGAACAATTCATGTCTGCATTTACCCCGGCAAGTGAAGTCTTGCTGCGTCACAGTGATGATTTCGAAGAAAGCCGTATTCTGTTTGCCGGAGATATGCAGGATGACCTGCCTGCGCGTTTCGACTGTGCTGAAAGCCGTGCCCATACCCAATACTACCACCACTGGCAGGTGCTGAGCCGTCAGATGGGCGAGCGCGCGCGCTTTAGCCTGGTGGCGGAGCTGCGCGATATTGCTGACTGCGATACACTGATCTACTACTGGCCGAAGAACAAGCCGGAAGCCCAGTTCCAGCTGATGAACCTGCTCTCCCTGCTGCCGGTGGGTTGCGACATTTTCGTTGTCGGTGAGAACCGCAGCGGCGTGCGCAGTGCTGAACAGATGCTGGAAGGCTATGCGCCACTGAATAAAGTCGACAGCGCGCGTCGCTGCGGTCTGTACCATGGTCGTCTGGAAAAACAGACAGAATTCGATGCTAACACCTACTGGGACGAGTATCAGCTTGACGGCCTGACCATCAAAACCCTGCCGGGCGTGTTCAGCCGTGATGCGCTGGATACCGGCAGCAAGCTGCTGCTTTCTACCCTGACACCACACACCAAAGGCAAAGTGCTGGACGTGGGCTGCGGCGCGGGCGTACTTTCAACGGTGCTTGCCAGCCATTCGCCTAAAGTCCGTTTAACCCTGTGTGATGTAAGCGCCCCGGCGGTAGAAGCCAGCCGTGCAACGCTTGCGGCAAACGGCATTGAAGGCGATGTTATTGCCAGCAACGTCTTCTCTGACGTGACCGGCCGCTTTGACATGATCATCTCTAACCCGCCGTTCCACGACGGTATGGAGACCAGCCTCGAAGCGGCGCAAGCGCTGATTCGTGGTGCGACCCGTCACCTCAACAGTGGCGGTGAACTGCGTATCGTCGCGAACGCCTTCCTGGCGTATCCGAAAGTGCTGGATGAAACCTTTGGCTTCCACGAAGTGATCGCCCAGACCGGCCGCTTTAAGGTGTATCGCACCGTGATGACGCGTCAGGCCAAAAAGTAATCTCCCGTTCTGTTTGCCAGATAAGCGCATGCGCTATCCGGCAAACAGGCACCTCGCTCCCGACCATTTTTGCAGCGATCAATAAATCGTGCGCACTTTTCTGTTGACGTAAAGCTGAAAACATCTAGAATGCGCCTCCGTGGTTACGATACTTTTACAGTATCGATGGTATGCGAAGGTGGCGGAATTGGTAGACGCGCTAGCTTCAGGTGTTAGTGTCCTTACGGATGTGGGGGTTCGAGTCCCCCCCCTCGCACCATAAATCACGTTGATATTGCTCGCACTGGGCGAAGGTGGCGGAATTGGTAGACGCGCTAGCTTCAGGTGTTAGTGTCCTTAGGATGTGGGGGTTCGAGTCCCCCCCCTCGCACCAACGAGGCGATATCAAACCAGTAAGATAACTGTGCGAAGGTGGCGGAATTGGTAGACGCGCTAGCTTCAGGTGTTAGTGTCCTTACGGATGTGGGGGTTCGAGTCCCCCCCCTCGCACCAATTATCTTGCATCCCTTCTGTTGTACCTCTTATTTTTCCCTGTTATTTCAAACTCATCAGTATTACCAGAATTCCACCGATCAGTGCCATACCGGATGGCAGTAAAACAAAGTGACCTAGTTGCTTATGCCAGATCATGCATGAAGTCACCAGCAATCCCGACACAAGAATGGTCTTCCAGACATCAATGGAGAGATCGGCGAACATCAAACCGCCAAGCACGGCGCCCGGCAGCAGTACCCCCCATGCACTTCCCAGCACCCTGTTCAACATGCATCGCCCTTTCATAACGATAATGATAAATAATATCATATGATAAAGATTATCATTTGTCAGCACAGACAATCAAAAAAGTTCGACCTTTACCGCTATGTAGAATGACAGGAATAGCCTAAGGTGATAAATTGCTCACCTGTTAACTACACATAAAGTTTTTCTTATAATTACTCTTTGAGTTTTTTGCATATTTTATTGCGAAACAACGCCTATTTATCTGTTTTAATTAAATTTTAATAAAAACGCACGACTATGACATCACAATCCTGGCGGTCTTTGGTTCAACGAAAATATCAATTATCGTTACGTTTATTTTTATTTCTGAATGCAACCTCAGCGGTGTTCTCGGTAACAAATCCGCTCTATTCCGTGCGCGTGTTTTCCGCCCCGCTGATTGCTATTTTTTCCATCAGCACCGGCCTGTTCGTCTGGCACTGGAAAAAGTGTGCGCGAAAGATAAATATTCCTGTTGTTTCAGGGATCTTCGGTATTTTGTGGGCATGGCAAATTGATTCGAAATTTTCGCTAATTACCCATAACCAGGCGACGTATTTGTTAATCGCCCTATTAACGGTGCTTTTTATCGGAACGCTGGCATTCGCCAGTAATATCAAAGCATTTACTCTGCATTCACTCCCCGCGTTTATTGTCTGTCTGTGGTTAAGCGATCCAGAGATGTGGCTGAGAATGACCTATTCTTTCGCACTTCCTGTGGTGGCCATCGCTATTCATAACATTTTGCAAAGACGCAACGATCGCTTTGCGCAGGAACTGCTTTCCCGGCTGCTGGAAGAACGGGAGACCCTTACCGATCTCAGTATGATGGATCCGCTTACCGGCCTCTATAATCGGCGCGGCCTTCAGAGCCGCCTGGAGAACCTGCCAGCGGTGGAAAACGGTGAACACTTTGTTCTGCTGATGGATATCGACCACTTCAAAGCCTATAACGACCACTACGGCCATATGATGGGTGACCAGGCCCTAAAACGTGTTTCTGCAGCAATCCGCGACGCCGTGCGTTCGCGTGACATTGTGGCGCGTTTCGGCGGGGAAGAGTTTATGGTGCTGCTGACGAATATTTCACTTGAACACGCCCGTCATACGGCAGAACGGATCCGGCAGAAAGTCTACGATTTGAAAATCCCGCATCTCTTCAACGAAAGCGTCGCCACCAATGTCACCATCAGCATCGGTATTGCCATTTTTGAAAATGAAGATGTCGAAGGCGCGCTGGAGAGAGCAGACAGAGCGCTCTATGAAGCAAAGCATCTGGGACGTAACAACATTCTTCTGAGCGAAGAGCTGCAAACCGCGTAGACGGGTCGGCGTTGAATCAGGACAAAAGTCTTGCCATTGGTATAAGCAATAGTTAGGATTGGCAATCATTATCATTTAGATTCCTATCTCAACTATGGCTACGCATACCGCACACATTGTTGAACCCCTTCTCTGGCGAGCGCCCCTCACCAACGGGAATGCGTCGCTTGCGGATGCCATACGGGATAAGATTGCGGAAACACGCGCTCACCTGCTGGACTTTATCCGGCTTGATGAAGCGCCCCCGCACCACGCCATGACCCTCGCGGAGTGGCGACAACCCTCTACGCTGCAGTCGCTGCTTGCCACCTATTCCGACCATATCTATCGCAATCAGCCAGCCCTGACGCGAGAAAATAAGCCTTTGCTTTCCCTGTGGGCGCAATGGTATATCGGGCTGATGGTACCTCCGCTCATGCTGGCGGTGTTAACCCAGAAAAGCATGCTGGCGCTCTCCCCGGAACATTTCCATGTCGAGTTCCACGAAACCGGTCGAGCGGCCTGTTTCTGGATCGATCTGCACGAGGACCTGAACGCGGCACACCTCTCTGCCCAGGAACGACTGGAGCAACTTGTCATTCAGGCCTTGATCCCGGTGGTGGATGCGCTTGAAGCGACGGGGGAGATCAACGGAAAGCTTATCTGGAGTAATACCGGATATTTAATCCACTGGTATTTAACGGAAATGAAACCGCTGCTTGGTGATGAGAACGTTGATGCACTGCGTCAGTCCTGTTTCTTTGCAAAACAGCTTTCAGACGGCCGCGATAACCCGCTCTTTCGTACCGTTGTACTCCGTGACGGACTCCTGGTGCGCCGCACCTGCTGCCAGCGCTATCGCCTGCCGGACGTTAAGCAGTGCGGGGATTGTACGCTGAAGTAATTGGGTGCGGCCTGATGCCCTCACCCTGCCCCTCTCCCACGGGGAGAGGGAACAAACACTAAAAACGGCAACCTGAAAGTTGCCGTTTTGCTTTTACCTAGGCCACCTGCTGATTATCCTCTTCCGTATTACGCTGCGCTTCTTCAGCTTCCTGCTCCAGCAGTTGTTTCTCGTAAACTTTAAAGAACGGGTAGTAGATGATGGCCGATACGCAGGCCAGAACGACAACCAGAATAGCTGCACGGAAATCCCAGCCCAGGGCCCATGCTGCGCCTATCGGCGCCGGTGCTGTCCAGGGTACGACGGAAATGACGCGGCCTATCAAATCAAAGGTCATCGCGGCCCAGGCCAGGACGGCGTTAACCATGGGGGCCAGCAGGAACGGTATAAAGAACACCGGATTCATCACAATCGGCGTGCCGAAGATAACGGGTTCGTTGATGTTAAAGAAGCTGGGTACCACGCTCAAACGCCCGATAGAACGTAAATGCGCCGAGCGGCTACGCAGATAGCAAATCACCAGCCCCATCGTCGCGCCCGACCCACCGATCACGATGAAGAACGTCCAGAAGGCTTCCATAAAAATATGTGGCAAAGGCTGACCGGCGGCCAGTGCGGTCTGGTTGGCCCCAAGGTTTGTCAGCCAGAACATCTGCAGCATCCCGGAGACAATGGCCGCGCCGTGGATCCCGGCGAACCACAGCAAATGCCCAATCAGTACCGCCAGCAGAATCGCAGGCAGTGAGTCTGCCGCGGAAACCAGGGGTTTAAAGATCGACATAATCGCCTGCGGGATCAGCATGTCAAACTGAGACTGAATCACCAGGCTCAGCGGATAGAGCGTTAACACCACCACCAGCACCGGGATCAGCAGGTCAAAGGAGTTTTTGATCATCGGCGGTACCTGGTCTGGCAGGCGAATACCGATGTTATGCGCCTTGAGGAAACGCATCATCTCAACGCAGTAAATCGCGACCAGAATGGCGGTGAAAATACCGGTTCCACCGAGGCTATCGACAGGAAGTGTGCCTTTGGTTTTCGGTGCCGCGACCAGCAAAAATGCCATGAGCGAGAGCATGGCACACATAAACGGATCGAGCCGGTGCGTTTTGACATAGTGTTTGCCCAGGTTATAGGCAATGGCCGCACAGATATAAATGGACATAATCCCCATCGTCATATCAAACGGCGTGAGGATCTGGCCTTCAAATTGTTTCGCCATATCCAGCCAGGCGCGTGCGAAACCCCAGGTGGTATCAGGCGAAAATGGCGGGTAAGCGAACACTAATAAAAATGAACCCACAATCATAAACGGCATCGCGGAGATGAAGCCATCACGGATAGCCATCACATGACGTTGAGAAGAGATGCGCCCGGCAATCGGGCTAACGTAATTTTCAACGAAACGGAATATCAGATTAAACGCAGCATGGTTGGCAGACATGGCAGCTCTCCTGTCAGACGTTTATAACGGACGCGCTCGCGCCGCACGTTGTTCCATAACTCAGCTTCACAACCTTGCTGGCTTGTGTACCCGCGGTACTGCTCAGACGAAATGGTTTCATAATTGGCTCTTATTATTGGATACAGGGGACGTTACATACTCAGTATTAATCTACGCATCACGCTCTGCAACCGGTTACTGTAACCGGTTTCTGTGATTGTGAAGGGGATCCAGAAATCAGCCATCCGGGATATTTGTTACTTAAGAGATATTTACAGAGCATAAATTCTTATGACAGATTACGCAGGTTATTTGTCAGGAGGAAATAATGAGTTTGCAGTCCGTACAGCAGTTTTTTGCCGACAACGCGCCGGAGATAGAAGTTATAGAACTTAGCCAGAGTACGGCTACCGTTGCGCTGGCTGCTGCCGCCCATCGTGTGGAACCGGGACAAATCGCCAAAACCTTATCTTTGAAGGTTAAAAATGAGGTGATACTGGTCGTTGCGAAGGGTGATGCGCGTCTGGATAACAAAAAACTGAAAGACACCTTTGGCGCAAAAGCGCGCATGCTCAGCAGTGATGAAGTGGTCACCGTGACGGGCCATCCCGTTGGCGGCGTCTGCCCGTTCGGGCTGGAAAACCCGCTCGGGGTTTACTGTGATATCTCTCTAAAACAGTACGCGGAAGTGCTTCCTGCCGCTGGCGCAATCCATAGTGCTGTGCGTATTTCTCCGGACAGAATGGCAGAGCTGACATCCGCAAAGTGGGTCGATGTGTGCATCTGATTGATGCGCCAGAAGATCTCTGGCGCAAAAGGCAGGTTACAAAAATGTCGGTTTGTTTAACCCCACACTACGCGTTTCTCTTACCGGCAAATGCGTAAGAATATCCGCGGCATCGAGCAACCCGACGTCAGAATTCACCCCCAGCTTCACCATCGCATTAAACTTATGTGCGCGGATAGTCTTGATATTGCGCTTAAGCTGCGCCGCGATTTCTGGGATGGAATAGCCGCACGACATATAACGCAATATTGCCCTCTCCGTCGGGCTTAACATCCGGTTCTGGCTGCAGTACCAATGATTAAGCATATTGTCATTTATGCGCAGCGTTTCGCTCAACAGCACCATGAATTCTTTCCGCAGGTGTTCAAGCGTCACTGATTTACTGACCACACCGTGAAGGCGAGAAGGGGAAAGATGGCTAATCAGCCGCGCCTCCATCTCATCAGATACCAGTATAATGCGTTGAATATGGCTATGCGTAAACGCGAGATCCCTCAGGTGCGCCAGGCAGTTGCGACGTGCTTCTCGCGCATCGGAAAGGGAATAGATCAGCGAGAAAAAATTAATGTGATAAAGCGCCTTCTTAAAGCCATCGAAATCATTGAACAGGTGCAGTTGATATTGACTGAGTTCGGACTGCGCAAAAAGATGCTGCAGCCCAATGGCACTCATCGTGCAATTTTCGATGATGGCGATATGTCGTGTTGAATCGGTTTTTTCCATTCCTCGAACTCTCCATAGGCTGACATGAGATTCAGCTCTCTCATTCCCTGTGTACTGTTGATCCAGGCGTACATATCGGCATTACTCCGTAATGACAGCCTTCGCATCGCACTGTTTTTCTGCGCACTGATCGTTTTATTGCTCTTCTTAAGCAACGTAGCGATTTGGTTAATCCCCCACCCTTTACCTAACAGACGAAGTACCTTGCGCTCAGAATTTGTAAGCGCAATGACGTGTTCGTCTTCCTCTTCGCCTTCCTGAGATTCGGGAGTTAATAACGTCTGGCTAATCCGCTCTGCGCGTTCACTTCCTGCCCGGATAGCGTTCACGACACCTTCGATAGGTTCCATATCAGAAAGCAACGTGGTTTCCGGGCGCATAAGCAGCTCAACGGCAATAGGATAAAATGGCCGGGAAACCAAAAAGATCCAGTGGATATCCCTGTACTGATTCAATAAGCGGTAATACTCTTCGAGCGCACCCCGCGGGTTCCTGTATTCGCCTGAAACATCGGCAATAATCACATCTGCGCGGCGTAACTGAAGCAGGGTCAACTCCTGCAGTGAGCGGCAATAGGTCAATTCAAAATCGGGAAAATGTCGTGTCACCACATCCCCTAACCCATTTTGCATTACGGGTATCCGGCTAATGACAACGCCATGCTTACCGTGCAATGACAACATAGACCCTCCGTGTCCATTTTCATTTGATAAGTAACGTTAAAACGCATCAAGTTATACGTATTTTCGTCCCTGAGTGTAAAACTGATTAATACAAGCAGAAGATGAGAAATGTTTTAAGTTTAAGAAATGCCTAAAACTGCACTAATATCTCACAAAGCGACAATAAATTTAATTCGACAATCATTAAAATATCGACAATATAAAATTAGAATAACTAAATACAAATATTCTATATTTCCAAACCAATAATTCACCGAATTGATAAATTGATCCCAACGTCTTTCGTCAGCCAGGCTGCAACTGTTTGCATAAACCTTGATCTGACCCACAGCAACTGCCACTGCATTTTGTGCTAAAAGTAGGCACTACGGGCCACGCGGCTACTCTTCACCTTCTCTTCAGGACACGACATGCAGGCAGAACGGTCAACGCAGCGTGCTATCACGCGGCTCTGTATTCAGTGCGGTCTTTTTCTGCTCCAGCACGGCGCGGAAAGCGCGCTGGTTGAGGAACTTTCAACCCGGCTGGGGATGGCGCTGGGGATGGACAGCGTGGAAAGCGCCATCTCTTCCAACGCCATTGTGCTGACCACGATCAAGGACGGTCAGTGCCTGACCTCCACCCGTAAAAACCAGGACCGTGGCATTAACATGCACGTTGTGACCGAAGTGCAGCATATCGTCATCCTTGCGGAGCATAAGCTTCTCGATCTCAAAGAGATTGAAAAACGGTTCAACCAAATCAAACCGTTACGTTATCCGCGCTGGCTTGTCGTGCTGATGGTCGGGCTCTCATGCGCCTGTTTCTGTAAGCTCAATAAAGGCGGCTGGGATGGCGCACTGGTCACCTTTTTCGCCAGTAGTATCGCCATGTATGTACGCCAGTTGCTGACCCATCGGCAGTTGCACCCGCAAATTAACTTCTGCATTACCGCGTTTGTCGCCACTACCGTTTCAGGCCTGCTGCTGCGCCTGCCGCAGCTCGCCAACACCCCGACGATTGCCATGGCGGCCAGCGTGCTTTTGCTGGTGCCGGGCTTTCCGTTAATCAACGCCGTCGCCGATATGTTTAAAGGGCACATTAATACCGGTCTGGCACGCTGGGCCATCGCCAGCCTGCTGACGCTGGCAACCTGTATCGGCGTGGTCATGGCTATGACTCTCTGGGGGTTACGCGGATGGGCGTGATAGATTTTCTGCTGGCACTGGCACAGGATATGATCCTGGCCGCCATTCCTGCCGTCGGCTTTGCGATGGTCTTTAACGTTCCGCAACGTGCTCTGCCGTGGTGTGCGCTGTTGGGGGCGATTGGTCACGGCTCGCGAATGGCCATGATGGCGGCGGGTTTTAATATCGAATGGTCGACATTTATGGCCTCTATGCTGGTCGGTAGCATCGGCATTCAATGGTCGCGCTGGTATCTGGCGCATCCTAAAGTCTTCACCGTCGCCGCCGTGATCCCAATGTTTCCGGGCATATCGGCGTATACGGCAATGATTTCAGCGGTGAAAATCAGCCATTTTGGCTACACCGAGCCGCAGATGATCCTTCTTCTGAGCAACTTTCTTAAAGCGTCGTCCATTGTCGGTGCGCTCTCTATCGGGCTGTCGATCCCCGGATTGTGGCTGTACCGCAAACGCCCGCGCGTTTGATATTTGTGTTATTTCGCTGCCGTGGAGATAATCTTTCTGGTCCGTTTGGTGAAAATAAGGAAAGGATGTGGCTAACCCTGGCAGCGAACACCCCGAGCACAACGAAGAGTCCAGCCTGAAAGAGAAAATTTTTCAGAGCGCTATTGCGCTGTTTGCCGAATACGGACTGAACGGCGCCCGCATGGAGCAGATCGCGGAGAAAGCGGGCACCACCAAACGCATGGTGGTTTACCATTTTAAGAATAAAGAAAATCTTTATCTGCTGGTGCTGGAACACGTTTACACCGAAATTCGCGCCAGCGAAAAAGCGCTTAGCCTGGCGGATATGCCCCCCGTCGAAGCGCTGGTCCACCTGGTTGAAACCACCTTTGACTATCATGCTGACCATCCGGATTACATCCGTATCATTTGCATGGAAAACATGCAGCGTGGCCGCTTTATGCAGCAGTCGAATTATCTGCGCCAGGTTAACCGCAGCGCGCTCGACCTGCTGGAAGAGATCCTGCGTCGCGGCAAAGAGAAACTGCTGTTCAGCCAGACGGTTGACGCCCGCGATCTCCACCGCCTGATAAGCAGCTTCAGCTTTCACTACGTCGCCAACAGCTACACCTTCACTCTGCTGTTTGAAGAGGGTGCCGACGAGCGGGCTCAGCGCCAGCACTACCGTAAAATGGCCGTTCAGGTGGCGCTGCGGTATACCTGCCCATAAAATTGCTTGCAATTAAATCGTACGCTATCTATATTCATCTCATGAACGCGAAAACGAACGACACGACCGCTGCGCTCCTGCTGGATAACCAGCTCTGCTTTGCCCTCTATTCGGCAAATCTGGCGCTTAACAAGCTGTACCGGCAGTTGCTGGCACCGCTAAACCTGACTTACCCGCAATATCTGGTGATGCTGGTGCTGTGGGAGCAGGATGACGTGACGGTATCAGACATCGGTGAACGGCTGTTCCTTGATTCCGCAACGCTGACGCCGCTGCTGAAGCGTCTGGAAAGCGCCGGGCTCATCAACCGTCACCGCTCGCGTAAAGACGAACGCCAGGTCGCTGTCACCCTGACTGATGCAGGACGTCACCTACAGCAGCAGGCCGCAGGGATCCCTCATGCGGTGGGATGCGCGGCACAGTGTGATACCGAGACCATGCTGTCACTCAAGCAGCAGCTGGAAGTTTTGCGACAACAGATTCAACGCGCGTGACGCTATACTTTACGCGTATTTATTTACCCATGTATATCGCACGCTATTTAATAGCGCACATAAAAGTAAGATGAGGAACCTGCCATGTCTTTAGAAAAAGTTGTTTATACCGCCAAAGCAAAAGCCACCGGGGGCCGTGACGGCCGCGCGACCTCTTCCGATGGCGTTCTGGATGTCAAACTGGGCGTGCCAAAAGAGATGGGCGGCATGGGGGGTGAAGTGACTAACCCTGAGCAGCTGTTTGCTGCTGGCTACTCCGCCTGCTTCCTGGGCGCAATGAAGTTTGTCGCGGCTCGCGACAAATTTGCCCTGCCTAAAGAAGCCTTTATTGAAGGCGAAGTGGGTATTGGTCCGTTGCCAACCGGTTTTGGTATCGAAGCAAAACTGAACATCCACGTTGAAGGGATGGATCCGGCGGAAGCCAAAAAACTGGTCGATGCGGCGCACATTGTTTGCCCTTACTCTAACGCGACCCGCGGCAACATCGATGTGACCCTGAATATCATCGCGTGATAAATGCCTGATGGCGCTGTGCTTATCAGGTCTATGACTGTAGCCCCGGTACGCGCAGCGCCACCGGGGAAATCCCCTCCTTCCCTTCCCCCTCTCTGTGCTACCATAAGCCCTTATCACGCCCGTCGTTATCAGTAGAGTAAGCGTTATGTCCTCCAGAATTCTGACCACCAGCATTGCTGGCATTGATGCCTTTATGCGCGACCCACGCGGTGTGTTGACTCACGCCGAAGGCGGCACGGTTGCGGTTTTTGCCGACAACGCGCCGGCGTTTTACGCAATCACGCCGGAACGTCTGGCACAGCTTCTGGAGACTGAAGCGCAATTATCCCGCCCGGTGAGCGATGTCACGCTGGATAACCAGTTGTTTGATGAACCGGTTAACGCCCCGGTGACCGTTCCGATGGGCAAATTTGCCCTGTATGCGGGCTGGCAGCCCGACGCCGATTTTCAACGGCAGGCCGCGCTGTGGGGCATTGCGTTAACCCAACCGGCCACCGCGGAAGAGCTCGCCGCCTTTACGGCCTGGTGGCAGGCAGAGGGTAAAGTTTTCACCCATATTCAGTGGCAGCAAAAGCTCGCGCGTCATCTGCAGATAACCCGCGCCAGCAATAACGGCCAGCCAAAACGCGATATCAACGCGTTTTCAGAACCGGATAAACAGATCCCCAGTGGATTCCGAGGTGCGAAATGAAGAACGTCGGTGACCTGATGAAACGTCTGCAAAAAATGATGCCAGCTAACGTGAAGCCCGCTTTCACGACGGGGGAAGAACTGCTGGCGTGGCAAAAAGAGCAAGGAAAAATCCGTGCCGCCGCGCTCGCCCGCGAAAACCGGGCGATGAAAATGCAGCGCACGTTTAACCGCTCCGGTATTCGCCCTCTGCATCAGAATTGCTCGTTTGATAACTATAAAGTTGAAACCAGCGGGCAGATGAACGCGCTCGCCGCCGCACGTCAGTACGTGGATGAATTTGACGGTAATATCGCCAGCTTCATTTTTAGCGGTAAACCGGGCACCGGGAAGAACCATCTTGCCGCAGCCATCTGTAACGAACTGCTTCTGCGCGGTAAATCGGTGCTCATTATCACCGTGGCCGATATCATGTCCGCCATGAAAGACACCTTCAGCAACCGCGAAACCAGCGAAGAACAGCTGCTTAACGATCTGAGTAATGTCGATTTACTGGTCATCGACGAGATTGGCGTTCAGACGGAATCCCGTTATGAAAAGGTCATCATCAATCAGATTGTCGATCGCCGTTCTTCCTCCAAACGCCCCACCGGCATGCTCACAAACCACAACATCGACGAGATGACCCGCTTACTGGGCGAACGCGTCATGGACCGTATGAAGCTGGGTAACAGTCTGTATGTCATCTTCGACTGGGACAGTTACCGCAGCCGCGTTACCGGCAAAGAGTATTAAGACAGTTCCAGGAATCGCCAGCGGGACACAGGTATATACTGGAACCCCTTCCGGCCCAAAACGGACCTTTTAGAGAAAGCCATTATGAAAAAACAGATCCTTATCAGCACCTTTTTAGGCGCGCTGCTGGTTACCGGCGCAGCGCAAGCGGCGTCCTGGCAGGAGTCCCTCTCAAGCGCAGCAAACGAGCTGACCAAAGAGAGCAGCAGCGCTCAGGGTGGGCTCTCCGCCTCTTCCCTCACCAGCCTGCTAAGCAACAGCTCCCAAAGCCTGAGCGCGGGCACGATGAACAACGCGGCGGGGATTCTGGAATATTGCGCGAAGCAAAAACTGGCCTCGGTGACCGACGCGCAAAACGTGAAAAACCAGGTGCTGGGTAAACTGGGTCTCGATACTCAGGAGCAAAAAGCGGATACCAGCTATATGGATGGCATTCAGGGTCTGCTTAACGCACAAAACGGTCAGCAACTTAACCTGAGCACCCTTGGCAACTCTTCTCTGGCGAAACAGGTGAAAACCAAAGCCTGCGATCTGGTGTTGAAACAAGGCGTTAATTTCATCTCCTGATTTCCCCCATTTTCTGCCACAACACGCCGCGTTTAATGCGATAGTCTTGCATCGCGGCGTGAAACGAGCGTTTTTCCAACCTGCCACCGTCTCAGCGTCCGTTTGTCAGGATGCGACCTTCTTCATAAAAACGATTTTCTAAACCAAATCCTAACAACAGCACACTTTCGTGACACTAAAATTGCAGCTAAACGACATCGCCATTACATTGTATAACCCAAAAAATAAACAGTTAGCCAGCGAAGCACCTGGCGTCATGAGGATATGCTGTTGTCAGAATTCATGTCTCTTGTCCTTTTTCTGGCTTCTGTGGGCGTTTATGCCTGGAAAGCCGGCCGTAACACCTGGTGGTTTATCGCCACACTGGTCGTACTCGGCTTTTTTATTATTTTAAACATTACCTTATACGCCAGCGATTACTTCACCGGTGACGGGATCAACGATGCGGTACTTTATACCCTGACGAACAGCCTGACGGGCGCGGGAGTGGGCAAGTACATTCTTCCGGGGCTGGGCCTGGTTGTGGCGCTGGTAACCATATTTGGCGCACTCGCCTGGGTGCTGCGCCGCCGGCGCCATCTTCCTCATCATCATGGTTACAGCCTGCTGGCGCTTTTCCTGGCGTTAGCCTCCGTCGACGCCAGCCCGGCGTTTCATCAGATCACCGAACTGGTGAAATCTCAGTCGCGTGACGGCGATCCAGACTTTGTGGCGTACTACAAAGAGCCATCGAAAACGATCGCCAACCCGAAACTCAACCTGGTCTATATCTACGGTGAAAGCCTGGAGCGCACCTACTTCGACAACACTGCGTTCCCGAACCTGACCCCGGATCTGGGGGCGCTGAAAGATGAAGGTCTCGATTTCAGCCACACCATGCAGTTGCCCGGCACGGATTACACTATCGCCGGGATGGTGGCTTCCCAGTGCGGTATCCCGCTGTTCGCACCTTTTGAAGGTAACGCTTCAGCCTCGATGTCGACGTTCTTCCCGCAGAATATTTGCCTGGGCGATATACTGAAAAATTCCGGTTACGAAAACTACTTCGTGCAGGGTGCAAACCTGCGCTTTGCCGGAAAAGATGTGTTCCTGAAATCCCACGGTTTTGATCACCTGTACGGCTCAGAAGAGTTAAAGACGACGGTTGCCGACCCGACCTACCGCAACGACTGGGGTTTCTATGACGATACCGTACTGGACGAAACCTGGAAGAAATTCGAGGCGCTTTCCCGCGCCGGGAAGCGTTTTTCCCTCTTCGCGCTGACGGTAGATACGCACCATCCGGATGGTTTCGTCTCGCGCACCTGTAAACGCAAACGCTATGACGTGGACGGCAAAAGCAACGCCTCCTTTAGCGCCGTGACCTGTAGCCAGGAGCATATCGCCGCGCTGGTCGAGAAAATCAAAGCCTCGCCGTATTTTAAAAACACCGTCATCGTCGTCTCGTCTGACCATCTGGCGATGAAAAACAGCGCCTGGGATCAGCTCAACAAGCAGGATCGCAGCAACCTGTTCTTCGTTCTGCGCGGCGACCAGCCGCAACAAGAGGTGATCGCCACCAAACGCAACTCCATGGATAACGGCGCAACCGTGCTGGACATTCTGGGTGGCGACAACTTTATTGGCCTGGGTCGCAGCACGCTGTCCGGGCAATCCCTGTCGGAAGTGTTCCTCAACATGAAGGAGAAAATCCTCGCCTGGAAGCCCGACATCATCCGGCTGTGGAACTTCCCGAAAGAGATGAAAGACTTCACCATCGATCGGGAGAAAAACACGATTGCCTTCTCTGGCAGTAACTTCCGTCTGCCGCTGCTGGTACGGGTGTCGGACAGTCGCGTTGAACCGCTACCGGAAAGTGAATATTCCGCACCGCTGCGTTTCCAGCTGGCCGATTTCGCCCCACGCGATAACTTTGTCTGGATCGACAGGTGTTACAAAATGGGTCAGCTCTGGTCACAGCCGCTGGCGCTGTCGACCGACTGGTGCGTCTCTCAGGGGCAGCTTGGCGGGGAGCAAACCGTGCAGCATGTGGACAAAGCCCAGTGGAAAGGCAAAACCGCCTTTAAAGATACGGTGATTGATACCACACGCTATCAGCACAACATCGACATGCTGAAAATCGTCGACAACGACATTCGCTATAAAGCAGACAGCTTCATCTTCAACGTGGCCGGCGCGCCTGAAGAAGTGAAGCAGTTTAGCGGCATCTCTCGTCCGGAGTCGTGGGGACGCTGGTCAAACGCGCAGTTGGGTAACGAAGTGAAAATTGAGTACACCCATCCCCTGCCGGAGCAATTTGACCTGGTGATCACAGCCAGAGCGTATGGACCTAACGCGAATAAGCCAGTGCCGGTGCGCGTGGGCGATGAGGAGCAGACGCTGACGCTTGGGAATGATGTCAGCACGCACACTCTGCATTTTGCCAACCCATCGCGCAGCAATACCCTGGTGATTGTGCCGCCAGACCCGCAGTCCACCAATGAAGGAAATATTCTTGGCCACTCACCGCGCGAGCTCGGGATTGGCATGGTCGAAATCAAAATTGTCAGCAGACAAGGTTAATGCCTGAGCACCCGGCGTCCCTGCCGGGTGCTTATAAAAATAAATAAACCTATAAATTGATTATAAATTAGATAAAAACACCATATATAAGTCATTTTTATTTATAAATATCCCGAAAAAACACCATTCTATAAAATGTGTAACTCCTAAAGTAACGACGGAGAGTGACACACTTTTATCATGCTAACCGGCTATAAGTTCGAATCCATCCGGGCACTGCGCAGTGAACATGTGATTGCCTGGGAGGTATTGTCCACGGCAAAACCCCACGTCAATCTCGAAGACTATTTTGACGCCATGCCTTCGACGCAGCGTAAACAACTTTTCTTTGCGCAGCTTCGCCATGCCATGTTTTGCGAAGAGGGCGACAAATATTATCTCAACGCGACATCAGATTTGCTGCTGGAAACGGACTTCCTCGACAGGCTAAAAGAAGCAACACCCTGTCCGGAGAGGCTTGCTATCGAAGTGACCGATCTCCATACGATGGTACAACTCGATGATACGCAAAGCCGGGTCCTGCGAAACTGCATTGCGACACTTCATCTTTGGGGAATTGAAGTGTGGGCTGATGATGTCTGTGAAGCCATTCTTCCCGAACTGCTTGCCAGCCAGATCCGCTTCTGTGGCGTCAAAATTGACAAACATACTTTCTGGAGCGGGCGCACAGAGCAGGCGAAGTTTCTGCATCTCACCCGTCAATGTAAGCGTGTCGCCAGTAAAGTCCTTATTGAAGGCATCGAAACGGCGGGCGATTTCGCACTGGCCCGGGCGAGCGCGGCCGATTACGGCCAGGGTTATCTGTGGGGTCTAAAATGACGCCTTTCATCGCAAATGCCGGCTATCAGGTTATCGTTCTGAGCAGCAACGCTTTTTTATGGCTTGGCCTGAATTCGATCCTGTCGACAGCCGTATCACCCCGTCCTGAGGCGTACTGGATTAACAACGTTAATCCACAAGGGCTTATGCGTCTGCAGACACTGCTGCTCAATACGCACGTCGGGGGAAACTGGCTGTTATTGACGGACGCGGCCCGGGTCAACGACATTAACGCCTGGCTACACAACGCGCGGGTCAGAGTGGTTGCGGACAATGTGTCTCTCGCGCAGCTAAGCCTCTGTTTTAGCGACACAAGCTTCTCTTTCGAGAATACCGCCACGCTCACCTGTCAGGAGATGCGGGTTTGCATGCTGTTCCATAAAGGATTCAGCCCGATACGTATTGCGCAAATCCTTAATAAGTCACCTAAAACGATCTACACCCACAAACGTAACGCGATGAACAAATTTTGCTGCCAGAACCTGGCGGAATTCCATCAAAAACTCTGCCTGCTGGACGCGCTCCCCTCTTCTTTGTAATTGCACTGTTATTCACGTCAGGAAATACGATCATGAGAATTATCCCTGTTGTTGTATGTTGTTCCGTTCTCCTGCTTCCTGCTGCTGCAATCGCCGCAGACAGCACCACAAGCGCGACGATGCACGTTTCACTTGAGGTGGTGAAGTCCTGCACGCTCAAAGCCAACGACCTCAATTTCTCGCGCCACGGCTCGGATGAATCAAGCGAAATTCAGGCCAAAACGCAGGTCGATATCGTCTGTACCAACGGGACGCCGTTCACGCTCTCTGCTACCAGCAACGATAGCAGCGACAACGGCACCTTCTGGCTGAAGCCAGAAAACGGTGAAACGGGCGCACAGAAGATTGCCTGGAAACTTTTTGCCGATGAGGGCAAACAGACGCAAATTACCAACACCGATGGACTCACCGACACCGGCAACGGCATGGAACAGCAAGAGACGCTGTATGGCGTGATTGACGCAGGTGCCCTGACAACCGCGCAGGCTGGCGCCTATAGCGATGATGTCACGTTGAATCTGGTGTATTGATCATGCGTCGTTTTCTCCCCTGCTTCATTCTGTGGTTCATGATGCTGGCGCTGCTGTCACGCTACGCGATGGCCGCCACGCTTCAGGTGGCCCCAGTGACGCTCGACCTCCAGAGCGGGCAAAGCGCCTCGGCGGTCTACCTCACTAACAGCGGTAAAGCGGCCATCCATGCGCAGATACGGGTTTACGAATGGACCCAGCAAAACGGTAAAGATGTATTAACGGCCACCGACGAGGTGGTCAGCAGCCCGGCGATGACCTCACTGGCGCCGGGCCAGCAGCAGCTGGTGCGCATAATCGTGATGCAGCCAGGGATCCGTGAACAGGAGCAAAGTTACCGGCTGGTCATTGATGAGCTACCGGATGCAACGTCCCGCGCGGCCAATCCCAACGCGATACACTTTCTGCTTCGCTACTCCATTCCTGTCTTCATTGCCGGAAACCAGAATATGCCCGTCAGCCGCGATGCCCTGAGCTGCGAACAGGCGGACACCCCGGGAACGATCCGCTGCTATAACGCCGGAAACAGCCATATCCGCCTGAGCCACCTGCAGGTTCTGACGGCCACCGGTCAGGTCGTCGGGTCGTTGAAAGGGCTGGCGGGCTATGTTCTGCCGGGACAGACCGCGCTTATAACGCTAAAGCACACTTCGCGCCACACGTTCAGCGCGTTGCGCGCCTATCTCAATGACGACCACCATGCCAGCCAGATACCCCTGCGCCCGCTTGCTTCTCGCGCTCCTGTTTTGGCTACCGCTGATGCTGTCAGCCCGGACTGAACCCGCCGCCGATACCCTGCAATGGCTGGCAATCACCGTGAACCACGACCCGCGCGGGGATCTGTGGGCCTGCCGGGTAGTGGGAGATGCGCTGTGGATGGACCACCGCGACCTCAAAAAACTGGGGCTTCGCGCCCCGGATAACGCCAACGAGTGGGTCGCGCTGACGTCCCTGCCGGGTCTGAAAGTCAGTCTCGATTTGCATGCTCAGCAGGTCTCCATTACCGCCGACGCAAAGGCGCTTGAGGGCCAACAGCATCTGTCTGTCGGGAGGCCGACGCCGCAGTATCGCTATCCTGAGGCGCAGCCCATTAGCGTGTTGACGCTCGGGTATGCGCTTTATGGCAGCGGCGCAGAGGGGAAACGCCAGCTTAACGCGCAAACGTCGCTCACCGCATCCGGGGCGCTTCCCGGAACGTTCAGCAGCAGCTTTTCGAGCCATGCCGGTGAGGAAAACAGCGCAGGTCGGCCCCGCCACACACGCCTTGAAACCCGCTGGCAGTGGGACAACACGGACTCGCTCACGAGTCTGGCGCTGGGCGACAACATCACCACGGGCTCCCGCTGGAGCCGACAGGTACGCTTTGGCGGGCTGCACTGGGCGCGTAATTTTGAGCTCAATCCGCAGCTCAACACCGAACCGCGTAGCTGTTACAGCGACACGGCGGTTCTGCCTTCTACGGTCGATCTGTACATCGACGGGCTTAAGCAGAGCAGCCAGCGCGTCACGCCGGGCGATTTTCTGCTGGATACCCTGCCCTCATTTACCGGAAGCGGGCAGGCCCAGGTGGTCATTACCGACATCAACGGTCAGCGTCGTACCGTACAGCTCGATCTCTACGGTGCGCCGGGGATGCTGGCGGAAGGACTCAGCAGCGGCTCGCTGGATATCGGCTGGATGCGACAAAACTACGCCCTGCGATCCAATGACTATGCCGCCTCGCCCATGCTCGACGCAGGGTGGCGCTACGGGGTGAATAACCAGCTGACGCTGGCGCTGCACACGGAGCAGCAGAGTAAACTGCGCAATGTCGGGACAGGGGTCGACTGGCTGATCTCGCCCGGGACAGGGATTATCAGCCAGCATGTCGCCATCAGCGACAGCCCCTACGGTCAGGGAAAACAGTGGGGCCTTGGCTGGCAATGGAACGGTCGCGGGACGGGGATCTCTGCCAGTACCGTTCGTACCGATGCCACATTTGCCGATAACGCCCGCATGAGCGGTACCCTCCCCGTCAGACGCAGCGATAGCGTTTGGGTCAGCCAGTCGATACCCCATTCAGGTACCTTCGGTGCGGGCTGGGTACAGCAAAACATTCAGGGCACCAAACAACGCTATCTCAACGCCTCCTGGTCCGCCTCGCTGCCGGCACACATTTCCACCACGCTGAGCTACACCCGCTCGTTTACGGATGCATCGAGCCACGTTCAGCTGATGCTCTCGATCCCGTTAGGGCGTGAGGATACCCTCTCCGTTCAGGCCAGCCGCGATATGCCGCGCATGGATTATCGCCATCAGCCGGACGATCAGGTCGGCGGCTGGTCATGGCAGCTGGGGCGAGGCTTTGGCGAGCACCGGGAAACCTATGCGGACGTGGGCTATCTGGGCCACGCAGGTGAGTGGCACGTCGGGATGGCGCAGGGCGCTAACTATGCCTCAGCCGAGGGTAGCCTGACGCTGCTGGATGGCAGCCTGCACACGCTGCACTACAGCCAACAAAGCCTGGCCCTGGTCTCCACGCACGGTGTCGGACATGTGCCGGTGATGCTGGAAAACCGCCCGGCAGGCGAAACCGACGAGAAAGGGTATCTGCTGCTGACCGACCTGCCGCGTTACCACGCCAGTAAAGTCAGCATCAATCCGCTGGATCTGCCTGCCGACGTGATTGCCCCCGTCACCGACATGCAGGCCAGACCGGGCAACGGCGGCGCGGTAAAAGTCGATTTTAACGTCCATCACGCCGTCACAGTTCAGGCCCGACTGGTGGACAGCCACCACAATCCGCTCCCGCTCGGCAGCATTGTCTCAACGCCACGCGGTGCCACCATTGTGGGGCGTGACGGTTTTATCTGGCTTGAAGACCCGCCTCTGCCGGGTGAGCTGGTGGTAAAAACTGGTGAGGGTGAGTGCCGGGTCAGACTTCCGGCCCCCCGTACTGCGTCACCCATACAGAATATTGGAGAACAACAGTGTCATTAAAAGCACCGTTCTTGTTGCTGCTTGCGGTGTCCGTGAAGGCGATGGCCGCCGCATGCTGGATAACATCACCTGCCGTCATCAACTTTGGCAATGTCGTGGCGGGCAATGCCGCGTCGACCAACACCGAAGTTAAATTTAGCTGTCAGGCTGACAACAACGGCACGACGGAATATATCAACGTCTGTCTGAGCAGTATCGACGCACCGCCCTTTCAGATGGTCTCACCGGGAGATTCGGAGGGTAAACAGTACACCCTGCTTTTCCGCCTGCTTAACGGCGACGCGCGCGCTCAGGAACTCGGTCCCGCCAGCAGCGGGGAACTCATTCAGCAGACTCTGACCGCCGACAGCAATGCCAACATCAGCGGGAGCTTTCCGCTTATCGCCACCGTCCCGGCAGGGCAAAACCAACTTCCGGCGTACCACTATTACAACTACAACATGAATCTGCGCATCGCCTGGCACAGCGCTAGCCGTCAGGATGCACTGCAAAACTGCTCGGATGGCTCTGCGGAGGGGGAGCAGGTGCAGGGCGGTACCAATGCGCAGGCCGAAATCAGCCAGGGCTGCTACATAGAACGCGTCACCCCGCTTAACTTCGGCACCCTGAACAGTACCGCCACGCTGCGCCCGACGCGTTCCACCGCAACCCTTACCACGCGCTGTCCGGCCGGCACAGCGTTTACGCTTGGCATGGGCAACGGCAACCATGCCATCGGGAATCAGCGGCAGCTGTGTAACGATGAGGGTCAGTGCCTGCGCTACGGGCTCTGGCAGGATGCGGGTGCCACGCAAAGCTGGGGCGATCTGCACAGCGGCGATGCGCTGCATGTCACCCATCCCGCTGGCGGCACCCAAAACTTCACCGTTTACGGGGAAGTCCCCGCTCAGTCCCTGAGCGGTACAGGGGAATTTATTGATGACGTGATAATCACGCTGACTTATTAAACAGACCAAAATCCTGTCTGGATCAATGTTATCGGTAACAATGGCGTTAAAATAGCCACCAGCTCTGCATACAAGGCGTAAACCTTCTCTTTTTTATTCGTTATCTCTGTCTGTTTTACAACAACTTATGAAATACCTGCTTGCTGACGCCATCGTCTACAACGACGAGGACGGTTCTGTTTCTCTTATCAATGTGCCGCCTGAGGATGCGCAGATCCTCACCTGCACAGCCAATAGCATTATGAAGCTGCTGGTGCAGCATCATGGGAACGTGGTCGAGCGGGAGACCTTCCTGCATGACGTCTGGGATCGGCGTGGGCTCCAGGGGTCTAACAATTCGTTAAACCAGTACATCAGCATCTTGCGCAAAATGCTGGCCAGCCTGCTTCCCGACGTGCTGTTTATCGTCACTGTCCCCAAAACGGGCTTTATGCTCAGCGCAGACGTCACGGTAACAGCCCTGGAGGAAGAAACACCGGCCGCCGAAACGGCGAAAACTGCAGTACCCGCCCGACCGGAGCGGCTGCTCTGGGGCGCGCTTACGCTGGCGGTCGTTGCGCTGTGCCTTTGGATAACGGCTATCAAACCCGAAACCCGGCAGAAGGACATTCATCTGCTGACCCATATCGGGAACTGTCCGGTCTATACCTTTACGCCGCTGGCGGATGTGTTTCACGAGCGGGCGGCTGCGCTGGCGCAAAGCCTTCAGCAGGACGGTCACCTTCCGTGCCTGGAAAATTCAATTTTCTACATGCACATTCAGCGAACGCTTTTCTACGGCCACGAGGGACGACTGGTGCTCTCCCAATGCTCGCTCACGCAGGGGAAAGCGAGCGCCTGTCGTACGCTTTACTATTACGAGTGGTGATATGAAATACATAAAAATCTGGCTCATTCTGGCCCTTAACCTGATGATTACCGGCGCTGCACTGGCGTGGTATTTCTACACGCCACCGCTGTCGATGGCATGCAATGGATACCTGACCTTCTCCGACAAACGTGACAGCCACGATTTCACGTTTGACGGGGAGGTCATCATGCAGTTTCACCCCAACAAAACCGGGTACATCACGCTAAACGGTAACGTGGAGAATGCCCCAAACCACTGGGAAGTGTCCCGTCAGGAGATGTTTAAATGGCGCCACGTGGAAGGGGAACTGTATGAGATCGTTATTCAAAAAGTGGAGCGTTTTGGCCATGACGCCATGCCGCAGGGCGTATTTGAGAAGTACGTCGCGGGCCTGACCCAGGGGAAAAAAAGGCTCCTGGCGATAGAGCGCACGCCGCATGATGCACTGGTTATCAGCAATTTTTACTCGCCGGTGCTGGTCTGCACAGAATAATACCGGCGGGTCAGGCTATACTTCCCGCCATGAACATTCGCATTCGCCCTACCACCTTCAACGATGCTGCCACCCTGCCCGCCATTGAACGCGCGGCGGGCGAGCGTTTTCGTGAAATCCCCCCTCTCGCCTGGCTTGCCGGGGGTGAGGTGATTTCAACTGAAGAGCATCTCAACTATGCCGAACGGGGGCTAAGCTGGCTGGCGCTGGCGAACGACCATCCCGTTGGGTTTATCCTCGCAGAGGCGCACGCGACATCGCTGTTTATTGTCGAACTTTCGGTGCATCTGGACTGGCAGGGAAAGGGGATTGGTCGGCAGCTCATTAACGCTGTGGCTGACCATGCCCGCGAAGGGGGGCTGTCGTCGCTGACGTTGACGACATTCTGCGACGTACCGTGGAATGCGCCGTTCTATGCGCGGCTGGGTTTTGAATACGTCACTGAACTCACGCCTGAACTGCGTCAGAAAAGGGAAGATGAGACAGCGCACGGCTTAGCGTTTGACTCCCGCTGCGCCATGCGTCTGCCGCTTTGATATCGCCCGGTGGCGCTGCGCTGACCGGGCCTACAAAACCCTGAACCGTAGGCCGGGTAAGGCATAGCCGACACCCGGCACATACCCCTCCCCGTAGGCCGGGTAAGGCGAAGCCGCCACCCGGCACAACACGCACGATCAGAACGTTTCCCAGTTATCACCCGCATCAGCGGTTGCCGCTTTACGCGACATCACCGGGGTAGCAACGCTTTTCGCCGAAGCGAACTCGCGCGCTTTCATCTGCTCCTGCTGAATGCGGAACACCGCGACAGCCTGGGTCAGGCGGCTCGCCTGCTCTTCCAGCGCCGCCGCCGCTGCGGCAGACTCTTCCACCAGCGAGGCGTTCTGCTGGGTCACGCGATCCATCTCGGCGACCGCCAGACCTACCTGGTCGATACCGCGGCTCTGCTCGTCAGAAGCCGAGGCGATTTCGCCCATGATATCCGTAACGCGGGTTACCGCATTCACGATCTCGCCCATGGTTTCACCGGCGCTTTCTACCAGCGTTGAACCCACTTCCACGCGACCCACAGAGTCTTCAATCAGGCTCTTGATTTCACGTGCTGCCTGGGCGCTGCGCTGGGCCAGGTTACGCACCTCACCTGCCACCACCGCAAAACCACGGCCCTGCTCGCCTGCGCGCGCCGCTTCTACCGCCGCGTTCAGTGCCAGGATGTTGGTCTGGAAAGCAATTCCGTCGATCACGCTAATAATGTCGGCAATCTTCTGCGAACTACCGGCAATATCGCGCATGGTCTGCACTACGTTGTCCACCACTTTACCGCCTTTCTGCGCGGTCTCGGACGCGCTCAGCGCCAGATGGCTCGCCTGACGGGCGTTTTCGGCGTTCTGCTTCACGGTCGCCGTCAGCTGCTCCATGCTGGCAGCAGTCTCTTCCAGGGACGCAGCCTGCTGTTCTGTACGGGAAGAGAGGTCGTTATTGCCCATCGCGATTTCGCTCGCGCCGCTGTAGATAGCATTCGCGCCATTACGCACGTCGCCAACGGTCCGTACCAGCTCACTCTGCATATGACGCAGAGAATCGGCCAGTTCGCCCATCTCGTTGGAGCCCTCCACTTCAATGCGCTTCACCAGATCGCCGCTGGCGATATGGCGAATGTTGTCGATGAGGCGCGTCAGCGGCGAAATCAGCGCCTGCTTGATACCCAGCCAGACGGCCACGATCACCACCAGCACGGCAAGCAGCACGCTAATCAGCACCCAGATGGCCTGGCTGAAGGAGCTCTTGCTGTCTTCAACCGCCATTTGATACAGCTTGTCGTTCTGCTGCAGGTAGCTGACATACTGCTTCTCAAAACCATCCTGGTAGCTCTGGGTCGGCTGATCGAAGAAGGCGTTGATTTTGCCCGCACCCAGCAGCTGAATCAGCTCCGCCAGCGCACCGTGGTAGATATCGTAGTTACGCTTGATCTCCATGGCATCCGCATCGCTTTGACGCGGATCGCGCGGCAGGGCCTCGTAGGCGGCCCAGTTTTTTTCCGCCTGCTTCAGCGACGTGGACGCGATTTGCATCAGATCGTTAACGGTCGCGCCGCTGCCGATATTGCTCTGATCCATCATGTAGCGAATACCCGCGCGGTTCAGGGTATTACGTGTTTGCAGCAACGCCACCCAGCTGGCATTCAGCGTAGATTGTTGCTGGCGAATGGTTTGCAGGACGGTGAAATTCTCTTTGTCATGCTTAAGGGCATTGAAGAAAAGACCACCGGATGTGAGTTGTAACAGGCCAAATATAGCTAAAACCAGCATTAAACTGGTGACAATCTTGATACGGTTTAACATGTTTTCTCTTTCCTCAGACAGATACAGAATTTTCGGCCTGGAAAGGGAAAACTTTACGAAAATCATCCTGGAATTTGTGGTTTTTACTCTTCTTCCCGCGCTGCGTTATGCCGGTTTCCGAGTTCAATAAACTCTTCCAGCAGCGTCGTCAGCTGTTTCATCTTCTCCGGCGTGTATTCCGCCTCAATCTGCTGGTACGCCTCTTCCACCTGCGCCTGGGCGTGCTCATACAGCGCATTGCCAGCATTGGTCAGCGACACGTACAGCTTGCGCTGGTCGTTCACTGGCTTTAAGCGCAGCACCAGGCCGTCGCGCTCCATGCGCGTCAGAATGCCGGTCAGGCTGGGACGCAAAATGCAGGTGCGAAACGCCAGATCGTGAAAATCCATCGACGGATGTTCCGCCAGCACGCGCACAATCCGCCACTGCTGCTCGGTCAGGTTATGTCGCTTCACAATGGGTCGGAAGTACGACATCGCCGCTTCCCGCGCCTGCAGCAGCGCGATGGTTAATGAATCATGCATAGCCTCTCCCCGCCCTTCATTAACAAGTAAACAATTCATAAAAGATGTTTTTATAAACAACACGTTTTCTGACAAAAAGTCTAACAGAAACCCGCCAATTTTGTTAACGCAATGATTTTAATCAAAATAAAAACCGATATGTAAATTTATTGTTATTCATATCACAAATTTTTCACTTCTGATTGCGAAATAAACAGCAAAAGCATAAAACCAGATCATTAACATATTAATGAAATTATACCCCGGACTGCCGGGGTGAGGAGCAGGTGAATGAAAGGTACCGTTTTTGCCGTCGCGTTGAATCATCAAAGCCAGCGCGATGCCTGGGCTGAGGCGTTTGAAAAAGCCCCCTACAACACGCCGCCGAAAACGGCAGTGTGGTTTATCAAACCGCATAACACCGTGATCCGCGCAGGCGATCCCATTCCCTTCCCGCAGGGTGAAACGGTGCTAAGCGGCGCAACGGTCGCGCTGGTGGTGGGCAAAACGGCCAGCAAGGTGCGCGAGGAAGACGCGGCGGCGTACATTGCCGGATATGCGCTGGCCAACGAGGTGAGTCTGCCGGAAGAGAGCTTCTACCGCCCGGCGATCAAGGCGAAATGCCGGGACGGATTCTGCCCGCTGGGCGAGCTGGTCAACGTTGATAACGTGGATAACCTGACCCTCATCACCGAGATTAACGGCCGCGAGGCGGACCACTGGAATACGGCCGATTTGCATCGCAACGCCGCGCAGCTGCTGAGCGCCCTGAGTGAGTTCGCGACCCTTAATCCCGGCGATGCGATATTGCTCGGCACCCCGCACAGCCGCGTCGAGATCCGCCCTGGAGACCGGGTACGCATTCTGGCGAAAGGGTTTCCGCCGCTGGAAAACCCGGTGGTGGACGAACGCGACGTCGCTATCGCTCACCGCACGCCCCCGCACGCCACGCTGTTCGCCCTTGGCCTGAACTACGCCGACCACGCCAGCGAGCTGGACTTCAAGCCCCCCACCGAGCCGCTGGTGTTTATCAAAGCGCCGAACACCTTCAACGGTGATGACCAGACCTCGGTGCGCCCGAACAACATCGACTACATGCACTACGAAGCGGAGCTGGTGGTGGTCATCGGCAAAACCGCGCGCAAGGTGAGTGAAGCCGAGGCGATGGACGTTGTTGCGGGCTACACGGTCTGCAACGACTACGCCATCCGCGACTATCTCGAGAACTACTACCGCCCAAACCTGCGGGTGAAAAGCCGCGACGGGCTGACCCCCATTTCCCCAAACATCGTGCCAAAAGAAGCCATTCCCGACCCACACAACCTCGCCCTGCGCACCTTCGTTAACGGCGAACTGCGACAGCTTGGCACGACGGCGGATCTGATTTTCAGCATCCCGTTCCTGATTGCCTACCTGAGCGATTTTATGACCCTGCAACCGGGCGACATGATTGCCACCGGCACGCCGAAGGGGCTGTCCAACGTGGTGCCGGGGGATGAAGTGGTGGTGGAAGTGGAAGGCGTAGGACGCCTGGTAAACCGAATTGTGAGTGAGGAGACGGCAAAATGAAAAAAATTAACCATTGGATCAACGGCAAAAACGTGGCGGGAAGCGACTATTTCCACACCACCAATCCGGCCTCCGGCGAGGTGCTGGCCGAAGTGGCTTCCGGCGGTGAAGCCGAAATCCATCAGGCCGTAGCCGCCGCGAAAGAGGCGTTTCCAAAATGGGCCAACCTGCCGATGAAGGAACGCGCGCGGCTGATGCGTCGTCTGGGCGATCTAATCGATCAGAACGTGCCCGAGATCGCCGCTATGGAGACCGCCGACACCGGCCTGCCGATCCACCAGACTAAAAACGTGCTGATCCCGCGCGCCTCGCACAACTTCGAGTTTTTCGCCGAGGTGTGCCAGCAGATGAACGGCAAAACCTATCCGGTTGACGACAAAATGCTCAACTACACCCTGGTGCAGCCGGTGGGCGTCTGCGCGCTGGTGTCACCGTGGAACGTGCCGTTCATGACCGCTACCTGGAAGGTCGCCCCGTGCCTGGCGCTCGGCAATACCGCGGTACTGAAAATGTCTGAACTCTCCCCGCTGACCGCCGACCGTCTGGGCGAGCTGGCGCTGGAGGCGGGCATTCCGGCGGGTGTACTCAACGTGGTGCAGGGCTACGGCGCGACGGCAGGCGATGCGCTGGTGCGTCATCACGACGTGCGCGCCGTCTCCTTTACCGGCGGCACGGCCACCGGGCGCAATATTATGAAAAACGCCGGGCTGAAGAAGTATTCCATGGAGCTGGGCGGCAAATCCCCGGTGCTGATTTTTGAAGACGCGGACATCGAGCGCGCGCTGGATGCCGCCCTGTTCACCATCTTCTCCATCAACGGCGAGCGCTGCACCGCGGGCTCGCGCATCTTCATCCAGCAGAGCATCTACCCGGAGTTCGTCAAACGCTTTGCGGAGCGTGCCAACCGTCTGCGCGTGGGCGACCCGACCGATCCGACCACCCAGATTGGGGCACTCATCAGCCAACAGCACTGGGAGAAAGTCTCTGGCTATATTCGCCTCGGCATTGAAGAGGGCGCGACCCTGCTGGCGGGCGGCCCGGACAAACCGACCGACCTGCCTGCATATCTAAAAGGCGGCAACTTCCTGCGCCCGACCGTACTGGCGGACGTCGACAACCGCATGCGCGTGGCGCAGGAGGAGATCTTCGGGCCGGTGGCCTGCCTGCTGCCGTTTAAGGATGAAGCGGAAGGTCTGCGCCTGGCGAACGACGTGGAGTACGGTCTGGCGTCGTACATCTGGACCCAGGACGTCAGCAAAGTGCTGCGCCTGGCGCGCAATATCGAAGCGGGCATGGTGTTCGTCAATACCCAGAACGTGCGCGACCTGCGCCAGCCGTTTGGCGGCGTGAAGGCCTCCGGCACCGGGCGCGAAGGCGGCGAGTACAGCTTCGAGGTGTTTGCGGAGATGAAGAACGTCTGCATCTCCATGGGCGACCATCCGATTCCAAAATGGGGGATCTGATCATGGGTACATTAGCGTTAGCGGCAAAAATCACCCACGTCCCGTCAATGTATCTCTCCGAGCTGCCGGGGAAAAACCACGGCTGCCGTCAGGGCGCCATCGACGGGCATAAAGAGATCGGCAAGCGCTGCCGCGAGCTTGGCGTGGACACCATCATCGTCTTCGATACCCACTGGCTGGTGAACAGCGCATACCACATCAACTGTGCGGACCATTTTTCAGGCGTCTACACCAGCAACGAACTGCCGCACTTTATCCGCGACATGACTTACGACTACGACGGCAACCCGGCGCTCGGCCAGCTGATTGCCGACGAGGCGGTGAAGCTCGGCGTGCGCGCCAAGGCGCACAACATCCCGAGCCTGAAGCTGGAGTACGGCACGCTGGTGCCGATGCGTTACATGAACCCGGATAAACACTTCAAAGTGGTCTCTATCTCGGCGTTCTGCACCGTTCACGACTTCGCCGACAGCCGCAAACTCGGTGAGGCCATCGTCAGCGCCATCAAAAAATACGACGGCACCGTGGCGGTGCTCGCCAGCGGCTCACTGTCGCACCGCTTTATCGACGACCAGCGCGCGGAAGAAGGGATGAACAGCTATACCCGCGAGTTTGACCGCCAGATGGACGAGCGCGTGGTGAAGCTGTGGCGCGAGGGGCAGTTCAAAGAATTCTGCAGCATGCTGCCGGAATACGCCGACTACTGCTACGGCGAAGGCAATATGCATGACACGGTGATGCTGCTGGGCATGCTCGGCTGGGACAAATACGACGGCAAGGTGGAGTTTCTCACTGAGTTGTTCGCCAGCTCCGGCACCGGCCAGGTTAACGCCGTTTTCCCCCTGCCCGCGTGAGGAGCCACCATGCCGCACTTTATTGCTGAATGTACCGACAACATCCGCGAGCAGGCAGACCTGCCGGGGTTGTTCGCCAAAGTGAACGAGGCGCTGGCCGCCACGGGCATCTTCCCGATCGGCGGTATCCGCAGCCGCGCCCACTGGCTGGATACCTGGCAGATGGCCGACGGTAAGCAGGATTACGCCTTTGTGCATATGACGCTGAAGATCGGTTCCGGGCGCAGCCTGGAAAGTCGGGAAGCCGTGGGGGAAATGCTGTTTGGGCTTATCAAAGCGCACTTTGCGGCGTTGATGGCTGCCCGCTATCTGGCGCTGTCGTTCGAGCTGGACGAACTCCACCCGACGCTCAATTACAAACAAAACAACGTGCACGCGTTGTTTAAGTAATACCGCTCGATCTGTCCCCTCTCCCTTTGGGAGAGGGTTAGGGTGAGGGAAATCTCAGCGGCCTGATGCCCTCACCCCGGCCCTCTCCCACGGGGAGAGGGAGAAAACAATACAACAGGATATCGCCATGCTCGATAAACACACCCATACCCTGATCGCCCACCGCCTGCATCAGGCGGAACAAACCCGGGAGCAGATCCGCGCGATCTCGCTGGACTACCCGGAGATCACCATTGACGACGCCTACGCCGTTCAGCGCGAATGGGTAAGCCTGAAAATCGCCGAAGGCCGCGTGCTGAAGGGTCACAAGATCGGCCTCACCTCCAAAGCGATGCAGGCCAGCTCGCAGATCAGCGAGCCGGACTACGGCGCGCTGCTGGACGACATGTTTTTCCACGACGGCAGCGACATCCCCGTAGATCGCTTTATCGTCCCGCGCATCGAAGTAGAGCTGGCGTTCGTGCTGGCAAAACCGCTGCGCGGCCCGAACTGCACGATCTTCGACGTCTACAACGCCACGGATTACGTCATTCCCGCGCTGGAGCTGATCGACGCCCGCTGCCACAACGTTGACCCGGAAACCCAGCGCCCGCGCAAGGTGTTCGACACCATCTCCGATAACGCTGCCAACGCGGGGGTGATCCTCGGCGGTCGCCCGATTAAGCCCGACGCGCTGGATCTGCGCTGGATCTCCGCCCTGCTCTACCGCAACGGCGTGATCGAAGAGACCGGCGTGGCCGCTGGCGTGCTTAACCACCCGGCGAACGGCGTGGCGTGGCTGGCGAACAAGCTGGCGCCTTACGACGTGCAGCTTGAGCCGGGGCAGATCATCCTCGGCGGTTCGTTTACCCGCCCGGTGCCTGCCAGCAGAGGCGACACTTTCCACGTTGACTACGGCAACATGGGCTCCATCAGCTGCCGCTTTGTGTAAGGAGACAATCATGCAGAATGCATTCAAAGCGGCGCTGAAAGCGGGCCGTCCACAAATCGGCTTATGGCTGGGGCTCACCAGCAGCTACAGCGCCGAACTGCTGGCCGGGGCAGGCTTCGACTGGCTGCTGATCGACGGCGAGCACGCCCCGAACAGCGTGCAAACCGTCTTAACCCAATTGCAGGCCATCGCCCCTTATCCGAGCCAGCCGGTGGTGCGCCCGTCGTGGAACGATCCGGTGCAGATCAAACAGCTGCTGGACGTCGGCGCACAAACCCTGCTGGTGCCGATGGTGCAAAACGCCGAAGAAGCGCGGCTGGCGGTACGTGCCACCCGCTACCCACCGGCGGGCATTCGCGGTGTCGGCAGCGCGCTGGCAAGAGCGTCGCGCTGGAACCGCATTCCGGACTATCTGCAGCAGGCTAACGACGCCATGTGCGTACTGGTGCAAATCGAAACCCGTGAGGCGCTGAAAAACCTGCCGCAGATCCTCGACGTGGAAGGCGTCGACGGCGTGTTTATCGGCCCGGCCGATCTCAGCGCCGACATGGGCTTTGCCGGTAATCCGCAGCACCCGGAGGTCCAGGCCGCTATCGAGCAGGCGATCGCGCAGATCCTGAGCGCGGGCAAAGCCCCCGGCATCCTGATGGCAAACGAGGCGCTGGCAAAACGCTATCTCGACCTCGGCGCGCTGTTTGTCGCCGTCGGCGTCGACACCACCCTGCTCGCCCGCGGTGCGGAAGCGCTGGCTGCACGCTTTATCGAACAACCGGTTACGTCAGTTAATAACAATAAATCCGTCTACTAAACGTAAGATCTGGAGCGCACCATGACGACCTCTACCCTGCAAACCTATGATAATAAAGCTGTTGAACAACGCGCCATTAACAAGCTGTTCCGACGTTTAATCGTGTTTCTCTTTATCCTGTTTGTTTTCTCGTTTCTCGACCGCATCAACATCGGCTTTGCCGGACTGACGATGGGTAAAGATCTCGGCCTCACCTCCACCATGTTTGGCCTGGCCGCAACCCTGTTTTACGTCACCTATGTGCTGTGCGGGATCCCAAGCAACATCATGCTGGCGAAGATCGGCGCGCGGCGCTGGATCGCCGGGATCATGGTGGTGTGGGGCATCGCCTCCACCTGCACCATGTTCGCCACCAGCCCTGAAACCCTTTACGTCCTGCGCATGCTGGTGGGCATTGCCGAAGCCGGTTTCCTGCCGGGGATCCTGGTCTATCTCACCTGGTGGTTCCCGGCCTATCACCGCGCCCGCGCCAACGCGCTGTTTATGATCGCCATGCCGGTCACCATGATGCTCGGTTCAATCCTCTCCGGGTACATTCTGGCGATGGACGGGCTGTGGAACCTGAAGGGCTGGCAGTGGCTGTTCCTGCTGGAAGGGCTGCCGTCAGTAGTGCTCGGGGTAGTAACCTGGTTCTACCTTAACGACACGCCGGATCAGGCCACCTGGCTGGATGAGGACGAAAAGCAGGCGCTGAAAACCATGATCGCCCGCGAGCAGGAGGTCGCCATTGCCCGCGCCGTCACGCCGCGCTCGACGCTGCGAGAAGTGCTGACGCCCGCCGTGCTGCTCTATACGCTGGCCTACTTCTGCCTGACCAACACGCTGAGCGCGATCAACATCTGGACGCCGCAGATCCTGCAGAGCTTTAACACCGGCAGCAGCAATATCGTCATTGGCCTGCTGGCGGCGATCCCGCAGTTTTGCACCATCCTCGGGATGATCTGGTGGAGCCGCCGATCCGACAGGCTGAAAGAGCGAAAAAAGCACACCATCCTGCCGTACCTGTTCGCGGCGGCGGGATGGATGCTGGCCTCCGCCACCGATCACAGCCTGATCCAGCTGCTTGGCATCATCATGGCCTCAACCGGATCATTTACCGCCATGGCGATATTCTGGACCACGCCAGATCGGGTGATTAGCCTGCAGTCCCGTGCGGTGGCACTGGCGGTGATCAACGCCATCGGCAACGTGGGTTCTGCCGTTAGCCCGCTGCTGATCGGCATTCTGCGCGACGCGACCGGCAGCTTCAGCTCCGGGCTGTGGTTCGTGGCCGGGCTGCTGGTGGTCGGCGCGCTGGTGCTGACGCGCATTCCGATGACGCAGCGGGATCAACAGAGGAACGATCATGTGCCAGAGCCCTATCGCCAACATTGATATCAGCAAGGAGTACGACGAAAGTCTGGGCACCGACGATGTGCACTACCAGTCGTTCGCACGCATGGCGGCCTTTTTTGGCCGCGACATGCAGGCGCATCGTCACGACCAGTATTTTCAGATGCACTTTCTGGATACCGGGCAGATTGAACTCCAGCTCGACGATCACCGTTACTCGGTGCAGGCCCCGCTTTTCGTTCTCACGCCGCCGTCGGTGCCGCACGCGTTTATTACCGAATCCGACAGCGACGGGCACGTGCTGACGGTGCGCGAGGATCTAATCTGGCCGCTGCTGGAGGTGCTCTACCCCGGCACGCGGGAAGCGTTTGGTCTGCCGGGGATCTGCCTGTCGCTGGCCGACAAGCCTGATGAACTGGCGGCGCTGAAACACTACTGGCAGCTGATAGCCCGGGAGTCCATGGAACAGCTGCCGGGCCGCGAGCATACGCTGGTTCTGCTGGCGCAGGCCGTATTCACTCTGCTGCTGCGCAACGCGAAGCTCGACGATCACGCTTCAGGCGGTATGCGCGGCGAGCTGAAGCTGTTCCAGCGCTTTACCCAACTGATCGACACGCACTACCACCAGCACTGGACAGTGCCGGAATATGCCAGCGAACTGCACCTGACCGAATCCCGGCTAACCGATATCTGTCGCCGCTTCGCCAACCGCCCGCCGAAGCGGTTGATCTTCGACCGACAGCTGCGGGAAGCCAGACGGCTGCTGCTCTTTTCCGACAGCGCGGTCAGCGAGATTGCCTGGCAGCTGGGGTTTAAAGATCCGGCCTATTTCGCCCGCTTTTTTAACCGCTTAGTGGGGTGCTCGCCAAGCGCATATCGGGCTCAGAAAGTACCGGTTTCCTGAACGCATCACGGTTCGTAGGGCGGGTAAGCGCAGCGCCACCCGCCGAAAAGCCGCACAGATCACAAATCCACATCCCCCCCGAAAAGTACCCGCCGTTGTCCCAATCGTCCCTTCACGTTCCGCCCCTCTCAGGCTTCAATTAAACAACAAAAACAAAACATAAATTTAACATCACCATTCCGATACGAGGTCCCTATGAAGCCTGAAGATTTCCGCGCCGATGCCAAACGTCCGTTAACCGGTGAAGAGTATTTAAAAAGCCTGCAGGACGGGCGTGAGATTTATATCTACGGCGAGCGCGTCAAAGACGTCACCACCCATCCGGCGTTCCGCAATGCGGCAGCCTCCATCGCGCAGATGTACGATGCCCTGCACAAGCCGGACATGCAGGACACGCTGTGCTGGGGCACCGACACCGGCAGCGGCGGTTACACCCACAAGTTCTTCCGCGTGGCGAAAAGCGCCGACGACCTGCGCCAGCAGCGCGACGCTATCGCCGAATGGTCACGCCTAAGCTACGGCTGGATGGGGCGTACGCCGGACTATAAGGCCGCGTTCGGCTGCGCGCTCGGTGCCAACCCGTCCTTCTACGGTCAGTTCGAGCAGAACGCCCGCAACTGGTACACCCGCATTCAGGAAACCGGCCTGTATTTCAACCACGCCATCGTTAACCCACCTATCGACCGCCACAAACCGGCGGATGAGGTGAAAGACGTCTACATCAAACTGGAGAAAGAGACCGACGCCGGGATCGTTGTCAGCGGGGCGAAAGTGGTGGCTACCAACTCGGCGCTGACCCACTACAACATGATCGGCTTCGGCTCCGCGCAGGTGATGGGCGAAAACCCGGACTTTGCGCTGATGTTCGTCGCACCGATGGATGCCGAAGGCGTCAAGCTCATCTCCCGTGCCTCTTACGAGATGGTGGCTGGCGCAACCGGCTCCCCGTATGACTACCCGCTCTCCAGCCGCTTTGATGAGAACGACGCGATCCTGGTGATGGATCATGTGCTGATCCCGTGGGAAAACGTGCTGATCTACCGCGATTTCGACCGCTGTCGTCGCTGGACGATGGAAGGTGGCTTTGCGCGGATGTATCCGCTACAGGCATGCGTGCGCCTGGCAGTGAAGCTCGACTTCATCACCGCCCTGTTGAAAAAATCGCTGGAGTGTACCGGCACTCTAGAATTCCGCGGCGTACAGGCGGATCTCGGCGAGGTGGTGGCCTGGCGCAATATGTTCTGGGCGCTGAGCGACTCCATGTGCTCTGAAGCCACGCCGTGGGTCAATGGCGCGTATCTGCCGGACCACGCGGCGCTGCAGACCTACCGCGTGATGGCCCCGATGGCCTACGCGAAGATTAAGAATATTATCGAACGTAACGTCACCAGCGGGCTGATCTATCTGCCGTCCAGCGCGCGGGACCTGAATAACCCACAGATTGACCAGTATCTGGCGAAATACGTGCGCGGCTCCAACGGCATGGATCACGTCGAACGCATCAAGATTTTGAAGCTGATGTGGGATGCCATTGGCAGCGAGTTTGGCGGCCGTCACGAGCTGTATGAGATCAACTACTCCGGTAGCCAGGATGAAATTCGCCTGCAGTGTCTGCGCCAGGCGCAGAGCTCCGGCAACATGGACAAAATGATGGCGATGGTCGACCGCTGTATGTCCGAATACGACCAACACGGCTGGACGGTGCCGCACCTGCACAACAACAGCGATATCAACATGCTGGATAAGCTGCTGAAATAGCGCAGCGGGAGGTTTCAATGCAATCAGAAGAACGCCTGCGTTTTCGCGACGCGATGGCCAGCCTGTCGGCCGCAGTCAATGTCGTCACCACCGAGGGGGAAGCGGGCCGCTGCGGCATTACCGCCACCGCAGTCTGTTCGGTTACGGACACCCCGCCGTCGGTCATGGTGTGCATCAACGCCAACAGCGCCATGAACCCGGTATTCCAGGGCAACGGCAGACTGTGCATAAACGTGCTGAATCACGAGCAGGAGATCATGGCTCGCCACTTCGCCGGGATGACCGGTATGACAATGGAGGAGCGCTTTGCCCTCTCCTGCTGGCAGAAAGGCCCGCTGGCGCAGCCGATGCTGAAAGGTGCGCTGGCCAGCCTTGAAGGCGAGATAAGCCAGGTGCAAACCATCGGCACGCATCTGGTGTATCTTGTTGAAATTAAAAATATCATTTTGAGTGATGCAGGGCACGGCCTGATCTACTTCAAACGCCGTTTCCACCCGGTCATGATGGAGGTGGAAGCCACCGCGTAATTCTCCCGCGCGCTGGCCTTTTTTTCGGCCAGCGCCACTTTCTGCAAAAACTCCTAAGGTTTCCGCTAAATCACGCCGTTATACAACCATAAGATAAATTTTCTGTGCCTGAATACTGACATCTCTGATCAGTGCTTCCCGCTTCATTCAGCGCATACCTAATATACAGGATGACCTTATGGCTAAAACGACGCGGAGCCGCTCGGCTGAACGTCTGGTCGATATTCTGGTTGAGCTACATTTAAACGGTGTGGTAAACCGCAGTGCGCTAATGACCAAATTTAAAATTACCGAGCGTACCGTCTACCGGGATTTAAATGCGCTCTCTCCTATCGTTGAACATACCGGTAACGGGCTATATCGGCTGATCCATTCCGCACAATCTCCCGGCGGACAAGGATTACATCACACACTGGCTAACTTACTGAATGCAGATAACTTTTTCCCTGAAAGAAATACGGAATTCTGGCAAAAGCTGGAAACACGCGTTGACGAAAATCATATTCTTATCCTTGGTAACGACGCAGAGCACACGGTACAACGTGATATCAGCCGTCATTTAGCGAAAATTGAGAAATCTATTAAGAACCATAATGTTTGCCAGATCGTTTACAAGGGTAAAACCCGCCTGATTAATCCCTATAAACTCATTAACAAAAAAAATATATGGTATTTACAAGCTACCGAAAATAGTCGGCTTAAATCCTTTTCATTGAGTCAGATTCGCTGGTTTGATATTCAGAAAACCCTTTTTACCCCTGAAGAGAATGTCCGCGCGCTCCTGGAAAAAAGCCTCGATCCGTGGGTGTCTGAAGATACTTTCACCGTGAAAATATTCATTAAAGATAATATTTCACATTACTTCCTGCGCCGGGATCTTCTGCCGGAACAAGAGCTGTTGGAAGAACAACGCGGCGGTATCACGCTGCGCTGCCGGGCGGCACACGAGAACCAGATCCTGCCGCTGCTGTTCTACTGGCTGCCGAATATTCAAATCCTGGAGCCGAACTGGCTGAAGGAGAAACTGGTTAAAACGCTGGAAAACTATCTGGCGATGGCGCGCAGCCCGGATAACCACGTGATCTCAATCACATAATTCCCTCCAGCGGCGGCGAGCCTTAACCACTCGCCGCTTCCTTTGACCGCTCACCCGTCACTTTCAACCACTCATTCATTTACCCACCTTTACACGCGCGAGGATCTGGCACGATCGCTCCAGCATTACTCAATACCTCCTCACAACGAACCTTGACCCTTTTTTCTTTACATAAAAAACCAGGTCTTACTATGGATACTAAAAAACTACTTAAGCACGTGCCCTGGGCCTTACTCGGGATCCTCGGTGCTTTCTGTCTGGCGGTTGTCGCATTACGCCGGGGCGAACACGTCAGCGCCCTGTGGATCGTCGTCGCGTCCGTTTCCGTCTATCTTGTGGCTTATCGCTACTACAGCTTATACATCGCGCAGAAGGTCATGAAGCTCGACCCAACGCGCGCCACGCCGGCGGTCATTAACAATGACGGCCTGAACTACGTGCCAACCAACCGCTACGTGCTGTTTGGTCACCACTTTGCCGCCATTGCAGGCGCTGGCCCGCTGGTCGGCCCGGTACTGGCCGCGCAGATGGGCTACCTGCCGGGTACCCTCTGGCTGCTGGCGGGCGTGGTGCTCGCGGGCGCGGTGCAGGACTTTATGGTGCTGTTTATCTCCTCACGCCGTAACGGTTCGTCGCTGGGTGAGATGATCAAAGAAGAGATGGGTCGCGTGCCGGGCACCATTGCCCTGTTCGGTTGTTTCCTGATTATGATCATTATCCTCGCGGTGCTGGCGCTGATCGTCGTGAAAGCGCTGGCCGAAAGTCCGTGGGGCGTGTTTACCGTCTGCTCTACCGTACCGATTGCGCTGTTCATGGGCATTTACATGCGCTTCCTGCGCCCGGGGCGCGTGGGCGAAGTCTCCGTGATTGGTATCGTGCTGCTGGTTGCCTCTATCTACTTTGGCGGCGTCATTGCGCATGACCCGTACTGGGGCCCGGCGCTGACCTTTAAGGACACCACCATCACCTTCGCGCTGATTGGTTATGCGTTTGTATCCGCCCTGCTCCCGGTATGGCTGATTCTGGCACCACGTGATTACCTCGCGACCTTCCTGAAAATCGGGGTTATCGTCGGGCTGGCTATCGGGATTGTGATCATCAACCCTGAGCTCAAAATGCCGGCGGTGACTCAGTACATTGACGGCACCGGCCCACTGTGGAAAGGCGCGCTGTTCCCGTTCCTGTTTATCACCATCGCCTGTGGTGCCGTGTCTGGCTTCCACGCGCTGATCTCCTCCGGCACCACGCCGAAGCTGATGGCCAACGAAACCGACGCGCGCTTTATCGGTTACGGCGCGATGCTGATGGAATCCTTCGTGGCGATCATGGCGCTGGTTGCGGCGTCTATCATCGAACCGGGCCTGTACTTCGCAATGAACACCCCGCCTGCGGGTCTGGGCATCACCATGCCAAACCTGCATGAGATGGGCGGCGAAAATACCGCGCTGATCATGGCACAGCTGAAGGATGCCAGCGCCCACGCGGCAGCGACCGTCAGCTCCTGGGGCTTCGTGATCTCCCCTGAGCAGATCATGCAGACCGCGAAAGACATCGGCGAACCGTCCGTGCTGAACCGCGCAGGTGGCGCACCGACGCTGGCTGTCGGTATCGCACATGTGTTCCATAAAGTGCTGCCGTGGGCAGACATGGGCTTCTGGTACCACTTCGGTATTCTGTTTGAAGCGCTGTTTATCCTCACCGCGCTGGATGCCGGTACCCGTGCGGGCCGCTTCATGCTGCAGGACCTGCTGGGTAACTTCGTGCCGTTCCTGAAGAAAACCGACTCTCTGGTGGCGGGTGTGCTCGGCACTGCGGGTTGCGTAGGCCTGTGGGGTTACCTGCTGTATCAGGGCGTGGTTGATCCACTCGGCGGCGTGAAGAGCCTGTGGCCGCTGTTCGGTATCTCTAACCAGATGCTGGCCGCTGTGGCTCTGGTACTTGGCACCGTCGTACTGGTGAAAATGAAACGCACTAAATACATCTGGGTGACCGTCATTCCTGCACTGTGGCTGCTGCTCTGCACTACCTGGGCGCTGGGCCTGAAGCTGTTCAGCACCAACCCGCAGCTGGAAGGCTTCTTCTTCATGGCGAACCAGTACAAAGAGAAGATTGCCGCAGGCGGCGCAGATCTGACCGCGCAGCAGATTGCCAACATGAACCATATCGTGGTGAACAACTACACCAACGCAGGTCTGAGCATTCTGTTCCTGGTGGTGGTGTACAGCATCATTTTCTACGGTATCAAAACCTGGCTGAAAGTGCGTAACGCCGAAGGCCGTACGGATAAAGAAACGCCGTACGTGCCGGTGCCGGAAGGCGGCGTGAAGACCTCTTCACACCATTAAAAAAAATGGCGGGTGGCGCTACGCTTACCCGCCCTACAACGGTACTGTAGGCCCGGTAAGCGTAGCGCCACCGGGCTTTGTCTTATCAGGATGCATTATGTTTGGTAACTTAGGCGAAGCGAAAAAATACCTCGGTCAGGCGGCAAAAATGCTGATTGGTATTCCGGACTATGACAACTACGTTGAGCATATGAAGACCAACCATCCGGATAAACCGTACATGACCTACACTGAATTCTTCCGCGAGCGTCAGGAAGCACGCTACGGTGGAAGTGGAGAAGGCGGCGTCCGCTGCTGCTAAAGGAGAGAACATGACCCCGATTGCCGTCACCCTGCTGACCGGTTTCCTCGGCGCCGGTAAAACCACCCTGCTGCGCCACATCCTGAACGAGCAGCACGGCTTCAGGATCGCCGTCATCGAAAACGAATTCGGCGAAGTCTCCGTGGACGATCAATTAATAGGCGATCGCGCCACGCAGATCAAAACCCTGACCAACGGCTGCATCTGCTGTACCCGCTCAAACGAGCTGGAAGACGCCCTGCTGGATCTGCTCGACAGCCGCGATCGCGGTGAAATCGACTTTGACCGCCTGGTGATTGAATGCACCGGCATGGCCGACCCCGGCCCGATTATTCAGACCTTTTTCTCCCATGACATTCTTTGCCAGCGCTACCTGCTGGACGGCGTCATCGCCCTGGTCGATGCGGTTCACGCCAACGATCAGATGAACCAGTTCACCATCGCCCAGTCTCAGGTGGGCTACGCTGACCGCATCCTGCTGACCAAAACCGACGTGGCGGGTGACAGCGAGAAACTGCGTGAACGTCTGACCCGCATTAACTCCCGCGCGCCGATTTACACCGTGACGCACGGCGATATCGACCTCTCACAGCTGTTCAACACCAACGGCTTTATGCTGGAAGAGAACGTCACCACGAAACCGCGTTTCCACTTTATGGGAGACAAGCAAAACGACGTGACGTCGATTGTGGTGGAGCTGGATTACCCGGTGGATATCAGCGAGGTCTCCCGCGTGATGGAGAACCTGCTGCTGTCATTTGCCGACAAACTGCTGCGCTACAAAGGGATGCTGTGGATCGACGGCGAACCGAACCGCCTGCTGTTCCAGGGCGTGCAGCGCTTATACAGCGCCGACTGGGATCGCCCGTGGGGCGATGAAGCGCCGCGCAGCATAATGGTATTTATTGGCATACAGCTGCCGGAGGAAGAGATTCGCGCGGCGTTTGCAGATCTGAAAAAATAACCGCCCTGCTTCCCCTCTCCCCCGTGGGGAGAGGGGAAGGTTGAGGGGTGCCTAAACTTATTTCAACGCCTCCGGGAGCGTCACAATCCACAGCTCACTATCCGACTCCGGCTTCTTCAGCGGCTTCACGCTAAGCGTGGTTTCAACCGGTTTATCATCCAGCGTCAGCTTGCCTTCCGCGTTCACCCGATAATCCTTGAGCTTCTTGCCCTCGACCGGATTTTGCATCGCCACCTTCACGCCAAAGTCATTATCGTTCGCTACGGCAAGCCGTTTGCTGTCGATCAGCGCCAGCCCTTCGGCCTTCTCCTGCTGCCAGCCCAGCGCGCGCAAATCAACGACCTGCGTTTTTGCCGCAAGGGTAATGCCGCGCTGCTTCAGGGTTTTCTCATCATCAAACTCCGGGTACTCGCCCGGCTTGTCAAAGGCGCTCAGGTCGCTCGCTTTGCTGAGGTCCACCTTGTAGATAAGGTTACGCATCCCGTCATTTTTATCGCTGCCCTGCTCAATCAGCAGGATATGCTGGTCATCAAGCGCCACGATGTCGCCAATTTTGGCATCACTGTTTTTGCTGTAGGCCGCGCTGTCGATAGGGTAGCCGTACATCGCGGTTTTGCCGGTCGCCGGGTCGAAGCTCACGAGACGCGTAAACAGCGCCTGCTTTTTGCTTTTACCGTCGATATCCAGCGTACTTTGTACCGCAGCGATAATGCGTCCGTCCGGCATACGGGTCAGGCCTTCAAAGCCCCGGTTCGGTTGGCGCCATTTGATAACGTTTGGCAGACCGCCCGCGATCGACTTTTCCCCTTCCGCCGCCTGCGGGCCGTGGATCGCCAGGATTTTCCCTTTACTGTCGACGTTAATCAGAAACGGACCATACTCGTCGCACAGCCAGTAGCCGCCTTTGCCGTCCGGCGTGATGCCTTCCGTATCCAGCCCGCGGTTGTCACCCTTCAGCGTCTTTAGGGTGTCGCTAAACGCCACCTCATTGGTGGATCCAATCACGCCGCTTTGCAGCGGCAGACCGTTAATCTCGCCTTTATCGTCATGCAGCGGGCGGGCATCCGTCGCTTCTGCTTTACCGTTCTGCACGCGGATGGTCATCAGCAGCGGCGCGAAATCCGGCGTGACAAAAATTTTGGCTTCATTTTTACCCATTTTTGGCGCATCGGCGTTTGGACCGCGATCGGTCACGGTTGCAAAGGTCAGAGCATCGCCCTGCTTACCCGTAAACAGCAGGCCAGAGCCAATGCCCACCGGGAGTCCGTTCGGAAATGCGCTGGCGAACGCGCCGCTGTAATTGACGTGTGAGCCTTCAGGAAAGCTGACGACATAGCGCTCAGCCGTGGGCTGTGCCGCCAGGCCAGAGAAAGAGAGCGCACAACCAACCAGCACAGGAATGATTTTTCTTTTCATATTGTTAGCATCCAGTAAGTGAAGCCAACAACGTAATGAACAAACGTGTCAGAAAAATGACATCGCAGGGAAAGGCGCCTGCGCGAGAGAACGTGTTTTCACCACCATAAGTGTAAATCTTTGTTGTTTTATGTGATTTTTGAAATATTTTTGGAAATTTCTGGAGCCTCCATTATTACACCTCCAGTCACTATCCCGTCCTCGTTCAGTTTATGTTTAGTCAAAAAACTAAACGGTTTCTAAACGCCTGAAAATCACGCGTTGACTCCCGTTCAACCAAACAAAAACGCAACATTAAATAAATTAAATTTAACAAAACCAGCATAAAACAGCGACTTGTATCACATTTGCAGTCATAAACGTCGCTTGTTATGGTGCCTCCAGATTAATTTGATGATGAGGCACGAAACATGAAAAAACTGAATATCCTTCTTCTTTCTGCACTGACCGCCCTCTCTGGTTCCGCACTGGCCATGGGCGGTAGCGTTGAGCAGGGTAAAAACTTTACTAACCTCAATCTGGAAATGGGCAAATCCTCATCCGGCCTGTACGCCGAAAGCAACTGGCTCAAAAACACCGATGACGGTACCCAGACCGGTGGCGTGGGCGCAGGCTACAACCTGGAAGTGGGCCCGGTCATGCTGAACGCAGGCGCGAAGGCGATCTACATCGGCCCGAAAAAAGGCGATAACGGCGTGGCGTTCCCGATTGGTGGCGGCGTAAACGTTGCGCTGACTGACAGCATCCATGTCTATGGCGAAGGTTACGTTGCGCCTGAAGGCCTGAACAACAGCGTGAAAAACTACGTGGAAGCCAACGGCGGCGTAAGCTGGACACCTGTCACGCCGCTGACCCTGAAAGTGGGTTACCGCCACGTGAGCGTTGATGGCAAAGACGGTCGTCCTGGCCACACGCTGATTGACGGCGCATACGTGGGCGGTGGCGTGTCCTTCTAAGGCTGTATTGCGCGTTTCGCCCGGCGGCGCTACGCTTGCACGGGCCTACGGGTTTTGTAGGCCGGGTAAGCGCAGCGCCACCCGGCAAGAAAGGCGATGACGTTATTTACGCACCACCACCAGCTTCTGGTTCACAAACTCTTTGATCCCCAGATCCGACAGCTCGCGTCCATAACCGGAGCGCTTCACGCCGCCGAACGGCAGCTCTGGCGCGGTATCGGTGAGCCAGTTGATGTACACCATCCCGGTCTCAATCCGCGACGCCATTTTCTTCGCGCGCTCGATATCCTGACTGAATACCGCCCCACCCAGGCCATAGTGTGAATCGTTCGCCAGGGCGACGGCCTCGTCGTCGTTTTTCACCACATACATCTGGGCCACCGGACCGAAGAACTCCTCGAAATACGCCGGGTTGTCGCGAGAGATATTCGTCAGAATCGTCGGCTCGAAGAAGCTGCCGTCACGCTGAACAGGTTTACCGCCATAGTGCAGCGTCGCACCGTTTTTCACCGCCTCGTTAACCTGTTTGGTCAGCGTTTCCAGCGCATCTTTAGACGACAGCGGTCCCAGCGTGGTGCTTTCGTCCAGCGGATCGCCGATTTTCACCTGCTTAAACGCCTCGGTGAATTTAGTCAGGAAGGCATCCGCAATCTTTTCATGCAGGATAAAGCGCTTCGCCGCGGTACAGACCTGCCCGGCGTTGTTGAGGCGCGCACTGACCCCCGTCTTCACCGCTTTTTCGAGGTCGGCGTCATCCAGCACCACGAAGACGTCGTTACCGCCCAATTCCAGCGTGGATTTCTTGATGTGCTTCGCCGCCTGTGCGGCCACGACGCTACCGGCTTTTTCGGAACCGGTCAGCGCGGCACCCTGGACGCGATCGTCAGCGATGATGTTCGCCACCTGATCGGACGAGATAAACAGGTTGGTCCACGCCCCTTCCGGCGCACCCGCCTCGCGTACCAGATGGGCAAAGGTCTCAGCGCAGTGCGGTACAATGCTGGCGTGTTTGGCGATGACCGGGTTCCCCGCCGCCAGGTTCGGCGCCAGAACGCGCATCAGCTGGTAGTACGGGAAGTTCCACGGCTCAACGGCCATCAGTACGCCGATGGGGTGATGCTCCACCCACGCTTCCCCAAGTTCAGAGGGATACTTCACCGGCGCCAGGAACTGCTTCGCGTTGTCGGCGTAGTAGCGGGCGATTTGTGCGCACAGCTTCACCTCGCCGCGGCTCTGCTCAATGAGCTTACCCATCTCCTGACTGGCAATTTTCGCCAGATCGTCCACGCGCTCGTCGATCAGGTCGGCAAGCTTATGCAACACCGGGAGACGCTGGTTGATGTCGCCTTTCGCCCAGTCAGAATGGTAAAGCGCATCAGCCGCCTTCAGGGCCGCTTCAATATCCGCGTCGGTATGTGAGGGGTATTCTTTGATGAGCTGGTTAGTGGCAGGATTTACTGTCTGATAAGCCATATCGAATCTCCATGTTTTACCGCTTAGGGTATTAAGGGTAGTCAACATGACTGGCTCTGGACGTAAAGTTGGGTATATCCGGACGGTTCCTAATGAAGCGCTGCCAGACGGTTCCCTGACGTGGTATAAAAAACGTCCAGAAGGAGTTCCCATGACCGATACCCGACACATCCTCCAGACTTTTCACCGCGCCTCAGGCCTTGAGCTCCGCAGCACATGGCAGAGCACGCAAGCCTACAAACGTCATTGTCATCCTCAACTCTCTCTTGGCGCGATTGTGGAAGGCCAGACCTGCTGCGTGTGCCATGACAGGGAGTACATCCTTCATCCCGGGGATCTGATTGTGATCCCGGCTTATGCGCCGCACAGCTGCAACCCCATCGCCGGGCAAGCGCGCAGCTACCATATGCTCTATATCGACACCGATCGTCCTCTGGCGCTCCAGGTGATCCGTAACGCTACGTTCTTCAACCACTTCCTTGATATTGTTGAGACAATGTCGCCTGCATCCGTGGACAGGCTGCTTTCTGTCCTTCCCCACCGTGCGGATAACCCTGATGCGCTGCGTTCAACCAGCCAGCATATTCAGCAGGCACTTCTTGCCGATCTGGCTGCACCGCCTTCGCTTGATGAACTTGCTCAACGCTTCTCGCTACGCAAGGAGACGCTGATTCGTACCTTCCGGCAGGACACCGGGCTGACGCCAGCCAGCTTCCTTAATATCTCCCGCGTGGAATACGCCAAAGCACGGCTGCGCGCCGGGGATGATATTGCCGACGTGAGCTACCAGAGTGGGTTTGCCGATCAGAGCCATTTCCATAAGACCTTCGTTCGCTATAGCGCCGCTACGCCGCGCCAGTACGCCACAGGACGATCAATATCAGACAATAATCAGGATACGTAACACCGTAAGGTGATCTCAGTTAGGGCTATGAGGTCACTATGGAACTGTTCTTCCCTTCCGCTTTTCTCGCCCTGGCGCTGGCGCATTTTGTTGCGCTGTTAAGCCCGGGTCCGGATTTCTTCTTGCTTGTGGGCTACGCGGCGCGCTACCGACTGCGCGGCAGCGCCGGGCTGTGCCTCGGCATCGCCGCGGGTAATGCGCTCTATATTGTTCTGGTGATTGTCGGCTGGAGCGCCCTGCGCCAGTTTACGTGGCTGTTTACGCTAATCGAACTGTCCGGGGCGCTGTACCTGCTGTGGATTGGCTCGCACCTGGTGCGCAGCCGACCGCAGACGCTGGCGCTGAATGAAACTCATCAGCGGCTTCCCGCATTGCGTAAGCAAATCCTGCTGGGGCTCGGCTCGGCACTGCTTAATCCGAAGAACGCGCTGTTCTATCTGGCGCTGATGACGGCGTTACTGGGGCCAGACGTCACGCTACTTCAGCAGGCAACCTGCGGCGTCTGGATGGTGATGGTGGTGCTGGTGTGGGATCTGGCGCTGGTATCGCTAATGGGGTTGCGAGCGGTGCAACAGAAGCTCAGCCGTGCGCTCGGGTGGATTGAACGCACGGCGGGAATGGTGCTGATGGGGTTTGGTGGGTGGGTGCTGTGGCGATTTTTGCATTTTCTTCCCGTCTCCCTCTATCCTTAACCCATGGAAAAAATAGCTGAACTCAAACGCGCTAAGCTTCTCGCGCTGTCGCTGCTGCTGATTGCCGCCGCGGCGTTTATCTTCACCCTGTTCCTGCCGCAGACTTTCTGGGTGCGCGGGGTAAAGGCGATTGCCGAGGCGGCGATGGTCGGCGCACTGGCGGACTGGTTCGCCGTCGTTGCGCTGTTTCGCCGGGTCCCCATTCCGTTTATCGCGCGCCATACGGCGATTATCCCGCGCAATAAAGACCGTATCGGCGACAATCTTGGCCAGTTTGTGCAGGAGAAGTTTCTGGACACCCAGTCCCTGGTAGCGTTAATCCGCCGCTATGAACCCGCGCACATGATCGGTGCCTGGTTCAGCAAGCCTGACAACGCCCAGCGCGTCGGGCTGCATCTGATGCAGGTGATGAGCGGATTCCTTGAGTTGACCGACGACGGGCGCATTCAGCGGATGCTCAAACGCGCGGTGCATAAGGCCATCGATAAGGTCGATTTCACCGAAACCAGCGCCGTGATGCTGGAGAGCATGACCAAAAACAACCGCCACCAGGTGCTGCTCGATGCCATCATCAACCGCCTGATTACCTTGATTCAGCGCGACAGCACGCGGGAATTTATCTCTGACCAGATCGTCCACTGGCTGAAGACCGAGCATCCCCGCAAAGCGATGGTATTGCCCACCGAGTGGCTGGGCGATCAGAGTGCAGAGATGGTATCGAATGCGGTGAACACGTTGCTGGACGATATCAGCCACGACCGCACGCACCAGATCCGTCAGGCGTTCGACCGGGCCACGCTGAAGCTTATCGACAACCTGAAAAACGATCCGGAAATGGCGGCGAAAGCCGACAACATCAAGCATTACCTGAAAAATGACGAGGCGTTTAACCGCTATCTGGGGGAAATGTGGGCCGATCTGCGCCAGTGGCTTAAGGCGGATATGCAAAGTGAAGACTCGCGCGTGAAGCAGCGCATCGCCAACGCCGGGCTGTGGTTTGGCGAAACGCTGACAAACGATGCCAGCCTGCGGGCGTCGCTGAACGAGCATCTGGAGCAGGCCGCGCATCGCGTCGCGCCGGATTTCGCCGCGTTCCTGACCCGTCACATCAGCGACACGGTGAAAAGCTGGGATGCTAAAGACATGTCCCGCCAGATCGAGCTGAATATCGGCAAAGATCTGCAGTTTATCCGCGTCAACGGTACGCTGGTGGGCGGGACGATTGGCCTGATCCTGTTTTTACTCTCGCAGCTGCCTGCCGTGCTGGGACATTAATCCGCTTTAGGCGGCGCGATGATATAGCGCGTCGCCTCGAAGCGATTCAGGATCAAATGCACCAGAAAGACCATCGTCAGCGTCGCCACCAGCGAAAACGTGACGGAGGTGATGCGATAGAGATCGCTGAACACCAGGTCGCTGTCAGGGTGCATGTTCTGCCCGAACATAATGCCGATGGTGGTAATACTGGAAAATCCTACGCCTGCGCCCACTTTCTCCATCACATGCAGACGTGCGCCAAACGCCAGCCCAAGGCCAATCAGCGGCATCATGAGCAGCATATGGCTACTGTGGTCGTAGAGGATGAGCTGGACAACCAGGATATAAAGACAGCCCAATACCACGCCGACCACGCGCCAGATGGAGCTCATCACCGCGCCACGATAGTGCATCGGGAACAGGATCAAAATCCCGGCCATCAGCGCCGAGAGGGAATCGCTTAAGTCACTGATTTGAAAAACGACGAAAATCAGCGTCGCGACGGTGCCGGAGAGCAGCGACTCATGGCGCACGCGGGCATCGTCTTTCTCAATCAATGGCGGCGGCTTGCGGGGTTCCACGTCCGGCAGGAGATAGTTCATCAGCGCGCTCAGGCACACCGCCATCACGCTCGCTTCGATGTTGGAAAACAGCAGTGTGTGCCAGTTGGTGGTGGGGTAGCTCATAAAATTGAGCATCACGCTCTGGCACACTACGCCCATCGACCCGAACAGGAACAGCGGCCCTTTGCTCATAAAGCGAAAACGCATGACGTACAGGGCAAACACCACCAGCGTCATGATGACCGGCCATTGCGACAGATAGCCGATGATAATCACCATTTCAACGCAGTTCAGCGATGCACTGAAGATAAACTGCTTCGCCACATGGCGGTTGAAGACCGGCACCAGCGAGAGCAGCATGATCGGGTAGACCACAAAAAACACGCCGTAGCTGGTGTTGTAGAAACTGGAAATGCTCAGCGCAATCATCCCTGCAAAGACGATGCGCAACGTCTGGCGAAAGTCGTTTGCCGTGTAGACGATGTTACCGTGCGGGGTAAACACCCGCGCCAGCGTATTAATAGACATAATGCAGCAGGCTCACCAGATGGATCTGCATCCCGGAGAAGAAGCGCGCAAACGGCCCTTCACTGTTATAGAGCTGGACAGTCGCCCGCGCGCCGGTCGGCAGTGGCTTCGGCAGCGCCTCGTCCAGCATGACGTGAATACGCATGCGTTGGGCGTCACGCACCCAGCGGTTCGAGGTTTCCGGCTCGGAGAGCTGGCCGTTCACCGCCTCCTGACCCGCGAGGATCCCCGCGTCGCTGCTGGTCACGTGGGCGCGGAAGACGCGTCCCGGAAAGGCGTCAAACACCACCGCGGCATCGGTGCCCTGATGGGTATGGCGCAGGCTTTTCTCGCGGAAATCGGCCACGATGTCGGTCTGGTTGTTCACCAGCGCCAGCGCCGCTGCGCCTGAGGAGGCATAAAAACCGGGGCTTAACTGCAGGTTACTGACCGTGCCGTCTGCCTGAGCATACACCTTCGTCCAGCCGAGATTCAGCTCCGCCTCATCCAGCGCGTTGCGGTATTTTTGCAGCGTGACGTTGCGGTGTTCATCCCGCTCGCCGCGCTGAATACGCAGGTTCTGGATATTGGCCTGAATGGTGCTGACGGACTGCTCGCTGCTCTGCCAGGTGGTCCGGACTTTATCCAGATCCGCCTGCGAGACGTTCTGTAACGTGCTCAGCTTCTGATAACGTTCGAAGGTCACTTTATCGTTACGCGCGGTCAGCACGGCGGTTTTCAGGCTGGCCTGCGCGGCGGCGATCTGCGCGTCCAGCTGCTGGTTGGAAAGACGAGCCTGCTCCAGCGCGATTTGCGCCGCTTCCACTTTATTGCGAAACGGCGTGTCGTCGAGTTCAAACAGCAGATCGCCCCGCTTCACCTGGCTGTTGTTGTGCACATGCACGGCCGCCACATAGCCGGAGACACGCGGAGAAACCGGCGTCACCACGCGCATCACGGTGGAGTCCGGCGTCAGCGGGATCCAGATATCCGCGACGACAAAATAGATAAACATCAGCAGGAAAGAGGCAATACTCACCCTTACCCAGCGGGCAAACTTTTGTTCAGGGGTCATTATTTTTCGGTCTTGTTGTCTTCTTCGCGGATTGTCCGCAAATTACAGGCGATTTGATTCAGGGTGGCGCTGAAGATCTCGATATGTTCCGGCGCGATATTTTGCGATACCCGCGCCTGATAGGTCTCAATCACCTGAGTAAGCCTTTTTAAAATGGCTTTTCCCTCAGGCGTCAGCGTCAGAAGCCGGATGCGCTTGTCATAAGGCGATGTGGTGCGCAGCAGGTAACCCTGTTTTTCCAGCTGTGTGAGCGTGCGCATCAGCGGCGGCAGTTCAATGCCCTGCACCTCCGCCAGCTCACTCATTGAGACGTTATCCCCAAGTTGAAAAAGCTGCATCATCACCGTCCAGCTCGACTGGGTTAACCCGGTATCGAGAATGGCATCGTCGATCACCGCACGCCACTGACGCACGATCATCGCCATCCGCATACCCATCGGCCTGCGGCTAAACAGTTCTTCTTCACTCATAGGGAGTCCCTCTCGTCACACGCAGTCAAGATAATAGTTATCAGGGTAAGTATCAAGAAACGAAGGACGAAAGCGCAGGAATTGCGAAAACGAGGCTCTCCCTCTTCCTGTGGGAGAGGGCCGCGGTGAGGGCATCAGCCCGCAGCGGAATTTAACGGCTAAAGCTAAAATGTCGGGTAATGGCACTTTTCCCCGACGCCGTCACCACTACCTCCCTGTACCCCATCACCCGCTGGATCCAGCCTTTACTCTCCAGATAAGTGAGCAGCGCCGTGCCCGCGTCTCCCCCAAGATGAAACCGTCGCTCGCTCCAGTCGAGGCAGGCGCAGCAGGCCTTGCGACGGGGATGAGCATTTAATGGAATGCCGAGTTTCAGAAACTGCTCACGGCCATACAGGGTGAGCGCGGAACCGTCAGCCTCCAGCCAGCCTTCCGCCTGCATAAAATCATAGATCTGAACCGCCACCGTTCCGGCAAGGTGGTTATAGCAGGTGCGGGCTTCACGCAGGGCTTTTGGCGCAGACGTTTCCGGCGGCGTAATGCGGCTCCAGGAGAGCCCCATCATCTGCTCGACCAGCGCCGCGACGTCGTGCCCGGCAAGGCGATAATAGCGGTGCCGCCCTTGCGATAAACACGTAATCAACTTTCCCTCCACCAGCCGGGCGAGATGCCCGCTGGCGGTCGACGGCGCAACATCTGCCGCAGTGCTGAGTTCGGTAGCGGTCCACGCCCGCCCGTCCATCAGCGCGCAGAGCATCTTCACGCGCGAGGGATCGGCCATTGCCGCCGCCACCGCCGCAATGGCCTGTTCCAGTGCTGCGCTGTTCTCAGGAGGCTGGTTCGTTTTTAACATGGGGCGCCCAGGGTTCGTTGATCTCTGCGGCCAGCTTATCATCATCCGTCAGCAGAATAAGGTGATTCGCATGGTCGCTGTACTGGGTCAGGAAAGGCACGCCGCTCGCCCTCCGTTTTCGGAACTGTATTCCCGCACGACCGGTGCCACGCGAATGCGATAGTACGCAAAAATGGATCCCCGCCTTTCGGCCTGCGCCGCCTGGTGAAAGACGTTTTGCTTCCAGCTGCGGATGGCCTCTTCATCCCGCCACCAGGAAAGGGACAGGATTTTGCCGTCGGTGGTCAAACTCTGAAAGCGTTCGATATCAATAAAACCATCAATGTCGGCCAGCAAAGGTTTGAGTTCGGCGGCGAGTTGCAGGTAGCGGGCCTGATGATGAGGCTCCGCTTTGGCTTCGAAAAGGACTGCGATCATAAGTGTCTCTCCGTTGTGATAGTGAGGAGAGAATGCAGAGAAAATTAACTTCATACTTCGGCGACTGACGAAGTGTTTTTGCCGGATGGCGCTGCGCTTATCCGGCCTACGAGCGCCTGTAGGCCCGGTAAGCGCAGCGCCACCGGGCAGGTTTTAGCCCAGGATCGACCTCGGCTCCATAAACGCCCGAATCCCCCACTCACCCATCTCGCGCCCCACGCCGGAGTGCTTAAACCCGCCAAACGGCGCTTTCGGCTCATGGGCAAGCGTATTCACCAGCACGCGCCCGGAGACAATCTGCTGCGCCACGCGGCGGGCGCGCTCCACATCCTCACCCAGCACCATCGCGCTCAGGCCGTACTCGGTATCATTGGCAATCGCGATAACCTCCGCTTCGTCCTGATAGGGAATGATGCACAGCACCGGGCCAAAAATCTCGTCGCGGGCAATCACCATGTCATTATTCACGTCAGCAAACAGCGTCGGGCGTACAAACCAGCCGTCCTGCGTGTCCGCTGGTCGCCCTTCGCCTCCTGCCAGCAGCCGTGCGCCCCCATCGAGCCCCTGACGAATATACCCCTGCACCCGCAGCCACTGCTTCTCGCTGACCATCGGGCCGACGTCCGTGGCACTGTCGCGCGGGTCACCGGATTTCACCGCCGCCACGGCCTGCGCCAGCGCGGTTTCGATTTCCGCTTTACGCGACTGCGGTACCAGAATGCGCGTTCCCGCCACGCACGCCTGCCCGCTGTTCATAAACCCGGCCTGAATCACCAGCGGGATCGCCTGCGCCAGGTCCACATCATCCAGCAGGATCGTCGGCGATTTACCGCCCAGCTCCAGCGTCACGCGCTTAAAGCTTTCCGCCGCGTTACGCAGAATGGCCTTGCCGGTATTCGTCGAGCCGGTAAACGAGATTTTCGCCACGTCCGGATGGCGGCTGATGGTGTCCCCGACGATGTCACCGCGCCCGGTGACAATGTTAAACACGCCCGGCGGCAAAGCAGCATTGCGCAACGCTTCGGTGACAATCCGGGTTTGCAGGGCGCTCATTTCGCTCGGCTTAATCACTGCCGTACAGCCTGCCGCCAGCGCGACCGCCAGCTTGCCGCAGATAAAACCCGCGTCGCTGTTCCACGGCGTGATCAGCCCGGCCACGCCAAGGGGCGTCATCTGTACCGTCGCGGCCCCCGCGGTTGTCTCGAACTCAAACGCCTCCAGCGCCTCAATGGCCTGGGCAATCACCTCGGCCGGATAGCGGGCCATCCACGCCGATCGCGAAGCAGGTGCGCCGTACTCCTCGATGACAGCGTCCAGCAGCGCGTCATGGCGAGCCGCCACGGCCGCGTGCATGCGTTTCAGCGCGGCGATGCGCGTCTGTTTCGTGGTCTGCGACCACGCAGGAAACGCTGCCTTCGCCGCCGCGATAGCGCGCCCGGCATCAACCTCATCCGCCAGACGAACCTGACCAATAACCTGCGCCGTCGCCGGGTTATACAAATCAAACCATTCGGTGCCGTGCGGGGTAACAAACTCGCCGTTAATAAAAATCTGTTCGATCTGGTGCATATAAACCTCCTCAGGCTGTGTGAGCACAGTCTGGCACGGCTTCTCCGTTGCGATAATCCACGCTATGCTGCAAGGGTTGTTTCGATTTTCAGGATAATCTATGCATCGTTCAGGTCTGACAGAGCTGGAAGTGGTGATGGCCGTGGTGCGCCGCGGCAGTTTTCGCGGCGCGGCGCAGGAGCTCGGAATGTCCGCTACGGCGGTGAGCAATGCCATCGCCGGGCTGGAGAGCCGCCTTGAGACTCGCCTCTTTAACCGCACCACCCGCAGCGTGGCGCTTACGGACGCCGGGCAGCGCTACGTGGCGCGCGTGGGGCCGGCCTTGCAGGAAATCCGCCTCGCGGGTGAGGAGATCCACAGCGACACCGGGGAACCTGCCGGAACGCTGCGTCTGAACGTGCCGAACCATATCGGCTCGCTTTTTCTCGACCAACTGCTGATCGACTTTATGATCCGCTACCCGAAAATGCGCGTGGAGATCGTCAGTGAAGCACGCATGATCGACATCGTCGCCGAGGGTTACGACGCGGGGATCCGCCTCGAAGAGTCCATCCCGCAGGACATGATCGCCGTACCGCTGACAGGGGAGATCCGCCAGCTCGTCACCGCCACGCCAGATTACTTCGCACGTCACGGCATTCCGCAAACGCCGGACGATCTGCTGCAACATCAGGGGATCGGCATGCGTATGGCTCACGGCGGGATCTACCGCTGGGAGCTGGCCCGTCGGGGGGAAACGTACGCGCTTGCCGTGCCGCCGCGCTTTGCGACGTCCGATCTTTTCGCTTCGATCCGCGCCGTAAAAGCGGGGTTAGGCGTGGGATTTTTGCCGGAACTCTATATCCAGGAAGAGCTTGAGAGCGGGGAACTGGTGAGCGTGTTAAACGACTGGACGCAGCCGTTTGCCGGGCTGCGCCTTTACTATCCTGGTCATCGCCACGTCCCGCCAGGGTTACGGGCGCTGGTGGCGATGATCCGCGAGCGCGGCATTATTCCAGGTTAGCTTTATTCAACCCGTAAGCCGCATCCAGCGAGCCTGGCGCCATGCGGGAGGTAATTCCCAGACGGTTCCAGGCGTTAATCGCCACGATGGCGAAGTTCAGCTCTGAAATCTCAACGTCCGAGAAGTGCTCCGCCACGCTGCGGTACAGGGCATCGCTCACGCCATGCACGCCAATCTGCGTCAGCGCTTCGGTAAAGGCCAGCGCGGCTTTTTCGCGGGCGCTGAACAGCGGGGATTCACGCCAGGCTGCCAGATGGTACAGGCGCAGCTCGCGTTCGCCGGCAATTTTGGCCTCTTTCGAATGCATATCCAGACAGAAGGTACAGCCGTTCAGCTGCGACACTCGAATGTCGATCAGGTGCTTCAGCGCCGGGTCGATGGAGGTTTTCGCCACCTCCATGCTCAGGGCAGACAGTGCGTTAGCGAGGGCAGGTGTAACTTTATGGTGGTTGACGCGAGTGCTCATGGTCTTTCCTCTTTTTTTGTGCGGCATCGGTGATGCGATGAGGCAAATCTACGCCGTTCATGACATAGTAAAAAGACACAAAAAGCGTGAAATGAGGTAGGACATGAAGCCGGGCTATCACGAGATCTACTCCCGCTATCGCGACAACATTACGCGCGGCGTGCTCAAGCCGGGCGACAAAGTGCCCGCCATCCGCGTGCTGGCCGAAGAGCTTAAGGTGGCGCGTAAAACGGTCGAAACGGCGTATGCCATTCTGACGGGCGAAGGGTATCTGGTTAGCCAGGGCGCGCGCGGCACGCGGGTCAACCCGGACTTACTGTTGCCGGAGCGTCCTGCCCCAACGGAACAGCCTACCGGTACGCTTCCGGCATCGCTTATCAGCCAGCGCGAGCGGGCAGGGTTTCTGCGCCCTGGCATCCCATCCCTCGACAGCTTTCCGTACAAAAAATGGCTGCTGCTGGCAGGCCAGGCGACGCGCGCCATGCGTCAGGAGGAGATGCTTAACCCGCCCGTTCTGGGCTGGTACCCGCTGCGCCAGGCCATCGCCAGCTATCTCAATATCTCGCGTGGCTTGTCCTGCACCGCCGGGCAGGTGCTCATCACCAGCGGCTACAGCGGCAGCCTGCGCCTGATCCTCGACACGCTCGCCAGCCGCAGCGACAAGGTGGTGTTCGAAGATCCGGGTTATTTTATGGGCCAGCAGCTCCTGAAGCGGATCGTGCCGCGTCTGCACACGGTGCCGGTCGATCGCTGCGGCATGGACACGGAATACCTCCTCCGCCACCATCGCGACGCCCGTTTTGCCCTCGTCACCCCGTCGCACCAGAGCCCGCTGGCGGTGACGCTCTCCCTGCCGCGTAAACAGCAGCTGCTCGACTGGGCCAGCCAGAACGAGGCGTGGATCATCGAAGACGATTACGATGGCGAGTTTCACTACACCCGCAAGGTGTTGCCGTCGCTGAAAAGCCTCGACCAGCACGACCGGGTAATTTTTATGGGCACCTTCAGCAAAACCATCATGCCGTCGCTGCGCATGGGATACGTGGTGATGCCCGCCAGCACTGTCGGGGCGTTTACCGACTGCGCGGATATCACCACCAGCGGCCAGCCGGTGCTGACGCAAAAGATCCTCACCGCATTTCTCAACGAAGGCCATTTTTTCCGTCACCTGAAAAAGATGCGCGCGCTGTATCAGACCCGCCGCGACTGGATGATTGCCGCCCTGCGCGAGGTGTATGGCGATCTGTTTTTCACCGAGCAGAACGACGGCGGGATGCATATCGTGGCGTTTCTGACCAAAGGAAGTTGTGACCGCGAAGTGGCGCGCTGCTGGCAGGAACAGCAGCTGCAGGTTAACGCGCTCTCCGAATGGTACCGCGGGTCGGGAAAACGCTACGGGCTGGTGATGGGCTACAACAACGTGCGGACATACCAGGAGGCGGTGGCGTTGCTGGAAAGGCCGAAACGGCAGACGCTTGCGCTGTTGAGTTGAACATCGCCGGGTGGCGGCTGCGCCTGACCCGGCCTACGGTTTAAATGTCATTGCGGGATAAACCCACATCTTTGAGCTGCTCATCGCTCATCTGGCTCAGGATGCGGCGGGTACGGTTGATGCGATACCAGTTACGCAGCGTTTTCGCGATCCAGACAAACACGATAAACGGTCTTTTAGAACGATTCTCGAAAAATTCCATGATGCTCTCCTCACTGTGCCAGTGGGGTTATCATCCTGGAAATCCGCCTGTGCAATACAGATGCAAAAACACCTTTTGTTTACCATACAGATCCGCTAAAACGGTATCTGCATGGCATTTTTTACGGCAATCTGTACTGGTTTTACAATCTGTATGGTGAAAACAAAGGATACAGCATGACGCGCTATCAACATCTGGCCAATCTCCTGGCAGAACGCATTGAACAAGGGCTGTATCGCAGCGGCGAACGTCTGCCGTCGGTGCGCACGCTGAGCCAGGAGCACGGCGTGAGCATCAGCACCATACAGCAGGCTTATCAGATCCTTGAAAACCTCCAGCTGATCACGCCCCAGCCGCGCTCCGGCTATTTTGTTTCGCAGCGTAAAGCCCAGCCGCCCGTCCCGGCGATGACGCGCCCGGTGCAGCGCCCCGTGGACGTCACCCAGTGGGATGAGGTGATGATGCTGCTGGACGCCCGCGCTGACAAAGAGATGATCTCTTTTGGCGGCGGTTCGCCGGACATTAACCAGCCGAGCCTGAAGCCCCTGTGGCGCGAGATGAGCCGCATCGCGCAGCATAATCCGGGTGAGATGCTGAGCTATGACGTGCTCGACGGGCGCCTGGAGCTGCGCGAGCAGATCGCCCGCCTGATGCTGGACGGCGGCTCCACCGTGGCAGCGAACGAGATTGTCATCACCAACGGCTGCCACGGCGCGCTGTCGATTGCCCTGCTCTCGGTGTGTCAACCGGGGGATATCGTGGCGGTGGAGTCGCCGTCGTTTCACGGCACCATGCAGATGTTGCGCGGGTTTAGCATCAAGGCGATTGAAATTCCCACCGACCCGGAAACCGGGATCAGCATTGAGGCGCTTGAGCTGGCGCTGGAGCAGTGGCCGATCAAAGCGGTGATTCTGGTGCCCAACTGCAATAACCCGCTCGGGTTTATCATGCCGGAAGCGCGGAAAAAGCAGGTTTTAGCCCTCGCCCAGCGGCACGACATTGTGATTGTTGAAGATGATATCTACGGCGAGCTGGCGGCGGAGTACCCGCGTCCGCGAACCATTCATTCGATGGATATCGACGGCCGGGTGATCCTCTGCAGCTCGTTTACCAAAACCGTGGCACCGGGTCTGCGCGTGGGCTGGATTGTGCCGGGACGCTATTACGACCGGGTGATGCACATGAAATACGCCGCGGGCGGGTTTAACGTACCGGGCACGCAGATGGCGGTGGCGGCGTTTATTCGCGACGGCCATTACCATCGCCACGTCCGCCGTATGCGCCAGATTTATCAGCAGAATATGGAAACCTATACCTGCTGGGTACGGCAGTATTTTCCGGCAGGGATTTGCGTGACCCGCCCGCAGGGCAGCTTCCTGCTGTGGGTTGAGCTGCCGGAGAAGGTGGATATGGTGTGCGTCAGCAAGCAGCTGTGTCGGCTGAAGATCCAGGCCGCAGCCGGGTCGCTGTTTTCCGCTTCAGGGAAGTACCGCAACTGCCTGCGCATCAACGTGGCGCTGCCGCCGACGGACAAAAATCGCGAGGCATTAAAGAAGATGGGTGAAGCGATTGTGATTGCGATGGAGGAGGGCTAGTGCGGCCTGATGCCCTCACCCCGACCCTCTCCCACAGGGAGAGGGAGAAAACCGTGCCGCACTACTCGTCGAAGTACCAGTACCCCTGGTTAATCAGCCCGGTGAGCTCTTCAACAAACGCCGGGTTTTTCAGCGCATCGCCCAGCTCGGCCTGGCCGAGTTCGGTGTAGCGGCACAGCGCATCCGCGGCCTTCGCATCGACCGTCTCAAGCTGTTCGCTGTTAATGAAGAAGCTGCCGTTAATATTCAGCACGCGCAGGCCGCTCAGGCGAGACAGCGTTTCGCCGCCCTGAAGCGCATCCAGCACCTCTTCCGGCACATACGGTGGCTCGGCGGCGGCAATATCCAGCTCGTGGCGCGGCGTCGAGACAAAGCTGCCGAACCATTTCGTGAAATCATCCGGCTTGCTGATCATCTCGATCATCATCTGACGAATGCGATCGAGCTCGTACTGCTCCACGCGGCCCGGGTGTTCACGACAGGTCAGATCCGGATCGCTATAGTGCTCGCCGCCCAGATCGTTTTCCAGCGCGTAATCGGCGAAGCTGCTGATCAGATCGCGACCGTTCGGCCCGCGGAAGCCGACGGAATAGTTAAGCGCCGTTTCGTGGGTAAAGCCGTCGTGCGGGAATCCTGGTGGAATGTAGAGGATATCGCCCGGCGCAAGATCTTCGTCGATGATCGGCTCAAACGGATCGACATGCAGCAGTGCCGGATGCGGGCAGAACTGACGCATCGGCAGCTTGTCCCCCACGCGCCAGCGGCGGCTGCCCATCCCCTGAATGATAAACACATCGTACTGATCGATATGCGGACCCACGCCGCCGCCCGGCACGGAGAAGGAGATCATCAGATCGTCAAGTCGCCAGTCCGGCAGAACGCGGAACGGACGCACCAGTTCCGCCGCGGGCATATGCCAGTGGTTCACCGCCTGCGCCAGCAGCGACCAGCCCGTTTCGCCCAGATCGTCAAAGTGTTCAAACGGACCATTACTGGCCTGCCATTTGCCGTTAGCGTGGCTCACCAGACGACTGTCAACTTCCGGCTCCATCGCCAGACCTGCCAGCTCGTCCGGGGTAATCGGATCGACAAAATTCGGGAAGGCATTTTTCAGCACTACGGGTTGTTTTTGCCAGTATTTTTCGAGAAATTCCGGCCAGTTCAGGTTCAGTTGATACGCCATGGGTAGCACCAGTGAGAGGGGAAACAGGCGCGATTATAGGGGAGACGGTGGAGGGGGAACTTGTCATGGGTCAAACCAGCTCGCGTAGGTCGGGTAAGGCATTGCCGTCACCCGACGCAATACGGCGCTAAAACTTAGTCCAGCTTCAGTTCGTCATAGTGGGTAATCAGCTTGCCCACAATGCCGTAGTCCAGCGCTTCTGCCGGCGACATCCAGAAGTTACGGTCGGTGTCTTTTTTCACTTTCTCCAGCGGCTGGCCGGTGGCGTCAGCAATCAGCTTGTTCACGCGATCCAGCATGCGGATGATCTCGCGCGCTTCGATCTCAATATCCGTTGCCTGACCGCGCACGCCGCCCAGCGGCTGGTGGATCATAAAGCGGGTATTAGGCAGGGAATAACGGTGCTCTTTTTTCGCCGCCAGGAAGATGGTGATCCCCGCGCTCGCCACCCAACCGGTACCGATGACGTGCACTTCCGGACGGATGAATTTGATAAAGTCGTGGATGGTGTCACCCGCTTCCACGTGGCCGCCCTGGCTGTTGATATACAGCTTGATCGGATCGTTGCTGACGCTTTGCAGCAGGATCATCTGGGTGATCACCTTCTGCGCCAGCTCCTGGTTGATCTCCCCGGAGATCACAATCGAACGGGATTCCAGCAGTTTTTGCTGCAGAGCGCCCGCGCCGTTTGACCCTTCCGCCTTATCCTTGTCGCTTTCTTTCAGTGTGTAGAGCATTGTTGTTTCCTCAGCTTGTCGCGCTCAAAACCAGAGTGTAGCCTGTTTTACGGGGTAAAGTCCTCAGAGACAGATCGCGAGAACGATGATGAAACGTGCGCAGGCAAACGGCACGCCAGTCGACAACCGTTCGCTATACTTCCTCTTCATACGGTTATCATATTGTTAAATGATAATGATATTTAATGTGTTAAGATGAAAGCCAGCAGAAACAGTCTCTTACGTGACGGGACGTGTATATTTTCTCGACAGTTAACTCAGCACCGGGGCAGTGAATGGAACACATTGTGTATGTGGTTGACGACGATGACGCGGTCAGGCAGTCCGTTCTCGGCCTGCTGGAATCAGCGGATTTAGACGCCATGGGGTTTTCATCCGCAGAGGCGTTTCTTCAGCACCGTTTTGAGGATCTGCCGTCGTGTGTGATCCTCGATATGCAAATGCCCGCCATTTCAGGTTTTGACGTAGCGGACGCCCTCAAGGACAGCGGGCGCGACATCCCGATTATTTTTCTCACCGGCCACGGCACTATCCCGATGTCGGTGCGCGCCATTAAAGGCGGCGCGTACGAATTTCTCACCAAGCCCGTTGAATCCACCGCGCTGATCGACGCCATTCAGTCTGCGCTCCAGCTGGCGGAAAACAACGCCGTGCGCAACAAAGAGCACTACGCCCTGAAGCAGCGCCACATGTCCCTTACGCCACGGGAACATGAGGTGTTAACACTGGCGATAAGCGGGATGCTGAACAAGCAAATTGCCGCCGAGCTTGGCGTCAGCGAGATCACGGTGAAAGTGCATCGCCGTCGCGTAATGGAAAAAATGCAGGTGCGCTCCGTGGCGGAGCTGGTCAGGGCCGTTGAGCGCCTGACCCACAGCCAGCCTTCGGATTAACTACTCCCCTGTCTGTCCGGCAAGCGGTAACACAAACGCAAACACCGTGCCGTGTGGCTCCCGGCGGCGCGCGCTCAGTTTTCCTCTGTGTCGTTCAATGATGCTGGCGCTGATGGTCAGCCCCATCCCCATTCCCTGCGCCTTGGTGGAATAGAACGAGTCAAAAATCTTCTCCAGCCGCTCGGGCTCAATGCCGCTGCCGGTATCGGCGATCTCGACGATAACGTTCCCGTCGGCGTTGACGGTGCTGAGGGTGATGATGCAGGGGCGATCGTTAACCTCCGCCATGGCCTCAACGGCGTTCATCACCAGATTCAGCAGCACCTGCTGGATCTGCACGCTGTCCCCGGTGATAAAGCTGTCACCGGCGTTTAACAGATAATCCACGCTGATGTGTCTCTGCTCCAGCTCGCTGCGGGAAAGGGTAATAATGTGGTGGATCAGATAGTGGAGATCGATACGCGCGAAAGTCGGATCCTGCTTGCGGGTCAGGGACTGAATGCTGCGGATGATCTCCCCCGCCCGGGCACCTTCCGCGGCGATCTCCTCCAGCCCTTCCCGCACTTTATCCAGCCGGGCGGGTTCACGGTTAAGCCAGCGCAGGCTTGCCCCGGCGTTAGAGACGATCGACATCAGCGGCTGGTTGATCTCGTGGGCGATGGAAGAGGTTAACTGACCGACCGTGGTGGCACGCGACACCCGCGCCAGTTCCGCCTGCGCCACCCGCATGGCATCCTCCGCGGCGCGCTGACTGGTGATATCGGTAATGATGCCGTAATACTCGTTCACCTCACTGCCCACGCCCACCGGATCGCCAATCCCGAGGATATAGCGCGTGGAACCGTCGGTACGCTTAATACGAAATTCCGCGCGCATAGAGAGCCCCTCGCGCACGCTCTGGGTGACGATGGCGCTGATGCGGGCGTAATCATCCTCATGGACGAAGGTCAAAAACTCCGCCATGGAGATCATCTTTTGCTGCTCGGGCAGGCCGAGAATACGGGCGTACTCTTCGGACATAAACATCAGATCCTGCTCAAGCTCCCAGCGCCAGCTACCGGTGTGGCTGATCTGCTCACCCAGCATCAGCGAGTTCTGGCTGGCGCGCAGCTCTTTTTCCACGCGTCGGCGCTGGATGTTCTCCGCCAGCAGTTCCGCGTACAGCCGCGCCGTCTCCAGAGAGACCGCAGCCTGCGCCCCCAGCAGGCTCACCACGCGAGAGTGCTCGGCGGTGAAGACCTCCGGCATCAGGCGGTTTTCCAGATAGAGCACCCCCACCAGCCGCGCCTGTTTGAACATCGGAACGCACATCACGGCCGCCCCCGAGGTCACCAGGTAGGGATCCTGGCTGAAGGGATGGAACTCCTCCGGTTTACCGGTGCGGATCTCCTGTCCGGTGCGGATCACCGCCGCCAGGACCGACAGCGGCATGTCGGTCGCTACCGGTACGTCCTTCAGGATCCGCACCCGCACGCCCTCGGTGCTGGTCCACGCGCTGGCTTCGATCTCCGGAATCAGGTTATCGCTCACGCGAAGCAGCAGGCCGCGCTGCGCCCCGGCACGTTCGAGCAGCAGCGTCATCAGGTTTTCGATAAGCCGCTCAAGGTTGATCTCTTCCGACAGGGCGCGTGAGGCTTTGATCACGCTCTGCAGATCGCGGATCACTTCATTCTGGGCAAACGCCACCGTGTCATAGGCGCTGGCCTGTCCGGAGGCCAGCAGATGTGGGAAATCCTGCTCCAGCTGGCGCACCTTAGCCTGTGCCCCGGCACGGCCCCAGGCGGCAATGGCGCCGCGAAAATGCGCATCTGACGCGGTCGGGTAACCGCAGGACAGCGCAAAGCGACCCGCCAGCTCGTGCGCCAGGGCGTTAATCGGATTAAAGCCGCCCTCGCGTGACAGCCGGACCGCTTTCTCATACTGCTCAAGCGCAATGCTGTTCATGCCGTCCAGACGCACGATTTCGGCGTAAATCAGCGCTTCTTTATCCGCAAACGTCCCCGGATTAATGCGCGCCCAGAGGGCAATTTTGTCGTAGTGAGCGTGAATACTGCGTCGATGATTCGCCGAGAACGTCTCAGGCGTTAGCTGGCGGGAAAGCGCCAGGGCGCTGTAGAGATGGTAATCCAGCAGATGGATATGGCCAGGCGCAGACCACGCGTACCAGCCCGCCATCTCAAGATCCGCCTGCGCATCGGCAAATTCGCCGCAGGTAAAGTGCGCCATACCGCGATAGAGCCAGTACCAGAACAGCATGGTCGACGTCTGTTCCGGAGCTTGCTCTGGCGAAGCAGGCAGCAGCGCCTCCGGCAGCACCTGCGAGGCGGTCCAGGTGCCGATCACCGGCGTGCGTAAAAACTCAACGTAGCCGCGCTGAACCATCAAAATGGTCTCAACGTCCTGGAAGTGGGTTTTCCGCACAAAGGCCAGGCCGCGATCGATGCTGGTCAGCACCCCGTCGAGATGATCGCCCCGAGAGAGGAAGTTAATGGCCTGGTGGCAGGCCGCGAAGCAGGCCATCGTCATATCACCGTGGGTCACCGCCGCGGTGAAGCAGGCTTTTGCGCACTCGATGGTGAACGACAGCGGCTGGGTCCAGACGCTGAGCTGATCGAGCGGCAGCAGGGTTTTCGCTTCATACGCATCATAGCCGTGGCGATTGACCAGCTCGCGGGCCAGCGTGCCGTACTGGAACCCGAGGCGATACTCGGCGTAGCGGTGGCCGATCAACACGCCAAACCAGGCCATCGCCGTGGTGGAGGCGCCGGTGATGCCGTGGTCGAGGGTCAGGTGCATCATGCGGCAGAGCAGCAAAAAGTGCAGACGCGGGCAAATGAAGCTGGCGCAAATGCTGGCGCTGTAGAGCAGGTTCATTACCGCTTCCGTTTCCGGATTTTCCATCCGCGAGAGCTGGGCATAGCGGCTTTGCGGCGCGTCGCCCGTGCGGTTACAGAAGTCTTTCCAGGCAGCATCGCAGTCGGCATCTTCCGGATGGCGGCCAATCTGAATACCAAAAATACCCAGCCAGCAGAGCGCCGCCTCCAGCGCCAGACGGCTATCCGACTGGCGAATATAGACTTCCACCAGCAGGTTGGCCGCCAGCGCTTTTTCGGTCAGCCCGCCGGGGCAGCCCAGGATCGCATCGCACAGCTCGCGGGTCCGCTCCAGATGGCCGAGCGCAAACTCGCAGCCCGCCTCTTCAATATCCAGCACAAAGTCTGACACCACCCCGGCATTGCCCAGCGCTCTCGCCGTCTGGATGTAGCTCAGTGCCGAAAGATAATCTCCCGTGCGTTTCGCCCGGCGCGCGGCCAGCAGGCTCAGCTCGCGGAACATCTGCCGCTGCGGAGCGGGCTGGATACTGTCCAGTGCGGCCGTAACATGGTGAACGGCGCGGAAAAGCAGTTCGTTTCCCGCAGCCTGCCGCGCGGCATCGGCCAGCAGGCTGGCGGTGGTCAGATGAAGGTGGCTTTTCTCATGCGGATCCAGCAGCGCGAAGGCGGCTTCCTGCACCCTGTCGTGGGTGAAGGCGTACTCTTTTTCCGTCAGCACGATGAGCTGCGCCATGACCGCCGGATGGAGCGCATAGCGCATTTCCGCCATCGACATGCCGACAACGCGGCATATCATCTCCATCTCGCCCTTGCCGCCGAGGCAGGCAAAACTCCCCAGCAGGCGACGCGTCTCGTCGGGCAACTCTTCGAGCTGCTCCAGCACCAGGGTGACGACGTTTTCGGTGTAATGCCGGGCGCGAATCGCCTGCAGATCGTACTGCCACTTATCCTGATATTTGTTATGCACCACCAGCCCGTCATCGACAATGCGGCGGAAAAACTCATGCACAAAGAGCGGGTTGCCCCCGGTTTTTTCATGGATCAGCGTGGCGAGGTCAGACGTCGCCGTGCTGCGGGTTCGAAACAGCGTCGCCAGCCAGCGCGCTACCGCTTTCACGGACAGCGCCTGAGGGACAATTTCGCTCGCGTTTAGCGCCGCTTCCGGAAGACTCGTCAGCAGCGCTTGTAAGGTGGCATCGGATAACGAATAGATATCCCGGTGAGCAACAACCACCAGCAGCGGGATTGCCCCGCTGTTCACCAGCAGGTATTTGAGCGTATGCAGGCTGGCGGCGTCGCTCCACTGAAGATCGTCAAGCACCAGCACCAGCGGGCAGCCCTGAGAGGCAAAGGTTTTGACCAGCGCCAGCACCATATGGCTGAAGCGCGCCCGGGCATCAATGGAAAACGTATCCGGCGAGAAGCGCGGTTTGCTCTCAAGTAGCAGTCCCAGTTCAGGCACAAGACTGACAGCGAGCGCCTCGTGGCCCTCCAGCGCGCGCGAGAGGCGGATTTTCCACTTCGCCACGTCGTCTGCGGGCAGCCCCAGCAGGTGCAACGTCAGGGTGCGAAACGCGGAACTTAGCACGCCGTAAGGCAGTGACGGCGAAAACTGGTCCACCTTGCCTACCGCCAGCAGCACCGTACGCTGCTGCAGCGTTTTAAGCGCCGTCGCGATGATCGAGGATTTCCCGATCCCTGACGGTCCGCCGATTGTCACCAGCTCTGGCACCCGGCTCTGCCCGACCCGCTCAAACGCGGCAATGACGTCATTCGCCTGCGGATGCGTCGCGAACAGGGAATCCGCCAGATGGATCGCCGGGGTGCGATCCTGCTGACCGGGAGTAAAGGGGGCGATCTCGCCCTCACCGGTCAACGTTGCCTGGCAGCGTCGCAGGTCGGCAATCAGCCCGTCCACCGTCTGATAGCGGTTATCAGGATGCTTTTCCAGCAGCTTGAGGAGGATGGTCGAGAGCATTCCCGGCACGTCCGGGCGAATCACGTCCGGGGCCAGCGGCTCCGAGGCAATATGGTAGTGCGCCCAGTTGGTCTGATCGTCCGCGCCCAGTTCAAACGGCAGGCGTCCGGTCAGAAGTTCATACAGCACCATGCCGAGGCTGTAGAGATCGCTGCGGCTGTCGACGGGGCGCTGGGTGCGGGTGGTATGTTCCGGCAACATCCAGGCGGGGGTACCGCCAGAAACGGTAAGACGGGTCTGCGAGAAGGCATCGGAAAAACGGCAGGAGAGGCCAAAGCTGCCCAGACGGCAGGTGGCATCGTGATAAACAAAAATACTGCCGGGTTTGATATCGCCATGGATCAGGTTTTGCAGATGCATCTGGCGCAGGGGGGCGCAGATCTGGATCGCCAGCTCGATAAAGCGCGCAATCCCGGAGATCGCCCTGCCCGCGCGTCGCGCCAGCAGCTCAAACGAAAACGGGGCGTAAACCAGCGCGAAACGCCCCCGGTACTGGGTAGAGGCGACGGCGCGAATGGCCCAGCTGTCCTGGAGCACGTCGCGCAGCGCAAACTCGTTTTTCAGCAGCCGGGTGGCCCGCTCTTCCTCTTCGTCGCTCACCGCGGTGGCAATGATGAAGGAGCCGCCAGAATGGGGATGACGTGCGTTCATCCAGGCGATGCCGCCCTCCTGCGCCAGCACGGTAAAAATCACATCCTCTTTAAGGACAAAAACCCGCCCCTGATGAAGATTTCCCTGGGCGGGCCAGAATGCAGGCTGCTCGTTTTCGTTCATCCGCGATCCTTATTGTCGGCGGGCCAGCTCCCGCTGAATATGATCCAGCAGAATATCGATGTTAATCGGCTTACGCAAAAATGCAGCGGCGCCCACACTGAGGGCGTACCGCTGCATATTTTCATCAGCATGACCGGAGATAAAGAGTACAGGGGGTGGCGGTACGGCCAGCAGCCGCAGCTTGTCGAACAGCTCAAGGCCGCTCATGCCTCGCAGCTTGATATCGGTGATCACCAGCGCCGCGCCGGACAGCGCGAGAGGATGGCTCAGAAACCCCTCAGCCGAATCAAACGTATCGGTCGAATACCCTTCCGACTCCAGGAGATTACTCAACCCGCTGCGGACGGAACGTTCGTCATCAATGATGGCAATGCGCCACGGCAGCGTCATGCGGTCTTTCCTCTCACAAATCATTAAACGTCGCGCGTGTCCTTCGCGGGCGCCGGGGGCGCCGTGCCGCTGATTTTCGGTACGCATTCGTGACGAAACCAGGCGAGGGTCAGCGGTTCGCGACTCATTAAGCGCCGTCCCACCGGGATGAGCTGTTCCCCCACCAGCATGCCAAACAGGCCAAGCAGGGCGACAACCGGCGGTGCCGGCGAATGGACGTCGAGCAGAGCGTAAATTACCCCAGCTACCACGCCGCACACCAGCGAAATAATCCATGCTTTCATGACGATGCTCCTGTCTGCGGTGCTGCCGGAACGGTGACCTGAGCAGGCGCACTGTCGCGGGATAACAGATGCCGCGTCGCCTGTTCACCCGCCAGCATCCCCAGCAGGCCAATCAACGCCAGCGCGGGCGGCGCGGGGGAGCGCACCTTCAGCACGGCATACATCAGGCCAATCAACACGCCTGCCGCAAGGGATATCAGCCCAGTACTCATTGTGAACTCCAGAGAAAAAAGCAGCGGCGAGCCGGATGAGGGACCAGCCCGCCGACAGGGCTTAGCGAGCCGGGACCGGCGCTAAGGTGCGGTGCTCGCTCTTCTGGCGAGACGGCGCTTTATGCACCATGGTGTAGGCGTAATCGACGCCCATGCCGTACGCGCCGGAGTGCTCGCGCACGATATCCATTACCGCGGTGTAGGTCTCTTTACGCGCCCAGTCGCGCTGCCACTCCAGCATGACCTGCTGCCAGGTCACCGGGATCACGCCCGCCTGGATCATGCGCTGCATCGCGAAGTCGTGGGCTTCTTTTGACGTGCCGCCGGAGGCATCCGCCACCATGTAAATTTCATAATCGCCTTCCAGCATCGCGCACAGGGCAAAGCTGTTGTTGCACACTTCGGTCCACAGACCTGCTACCACGACTTTCTTCTTGCCGTTGGCCTTCAGCGCGTCACGCACTTTCTGGTCGTCCCAGGAGTTCATGGAGGTACGCTCCAGAATGTCCTGGCCCGGGAAAACGTCCAGCAGTTCCGGATAGGTGTTACCGGAGAAGCTTTCGGTCTCTACGGTGGTGATGATGGTCGGGATATTGAAGACTTTCGCCGCTTTCGCCAGCGCCACGGTGTTATTTTTCAGCACCTGGCGGTCAATAGACTGCACGCCAAACGCCATCTGAGGCTGGTGATCGATAAAGATAATCTGGCAGTTCGCAGGGGTTAACACTTCGAGCTTTGAAGAGGTCATAGCATTTTCCAGTGGTTAAGGGGAGAAATCGCCGCGATCGCCACGGCGATAAAGTCACCCTCATCCTGCGGTTTATCGCCCCTGGGCGTAATTATCTCTTCGTATAGTTAACCTTAGGTATAGTTATACTTTGGTATACCTATCCTATTGTATAACTGGATCTTTGCCGAAACCGGTTCCCATAATCCTGACCATTCCCCTCTCAGTCAGGAGCAGTTATGGTTACCCTCGGTAAAGCCGATCTCATTCTGGTTAATGGCCAGTTTCATACCGTCGATCGCGAGAACCCCATCGCGGAAGCCGTTGCCGTGCGCGATGGAAAATTTCTGGAAGTGGGTACCGTCGCTGAGGTGATGCAACATCACTGCGACGGTACGAAAGTGGTCGATTTGAAAGGCCACACCGCCATCCCCGGGCTGAACGATTCGCACCTGCACCTCATTCGCGGCGGGCTGAACTACAACCTCGAGCTGCGCTGGGAAGGCGTGCCGTCGCTGGCCGATGCCCTGCGGATGCTGAAAGAGCAGGCTCTGCGTACGCCGTCGCCGCAGTGGGTACGCGTGGTGGGCGGCTGGACCGAGTTCCAGTTTGCCGAACGCCGCATGCCGACGCTGGACGAGATCAACGCCGCCGCCCCGGACACCCCGGTTTTCATCCTGCACCTCTACGACCGCGCCCTGCTCAACCGCGCCGCGCTGAAGGTGGTCGGCTATACCAAAGACACGCCGAACCCGCCGGGCGGCGAGATCCAGCGTGACGCCAACGGCAACCCAACCGGGATGCTGATTGCGCGCCCGAACGCCATGATCCTCTACGCCACGCTGGCCAAAGGACCGAAGCTGCCGCTGGAGCAGCAGGTTAACTCCACCCGTCAGTTCATGCGCGAGCTGAACCGTCTGGGGCTGACCAGCGCCATCGACGCGGGCGGCGGCTTCCAGAACTACCCGGAAGATTACGAGGTGATTGCCGAGCTGCACGAGAAAAAGCAGATGACCATCCGCATCGCCTACAACCTGTTTACCCAGCGTCCGGGCCACGAGCTGGAGGACTTTGAGAAATGGACTGACATGCTCACGCCGGGCCAGGGCAGCGACTTCTTCCGCCATAACGGCGCGGGCGAGATGCTGGTCTTCTCCGCCGCCGATTTTGAAGATTTCCTCGAACCCCGCCCGGATCTCGCGCCGGGCATGGAGGACGAGCTGGAGCGCGTGGTGCGCCATCTGGTGGAGCACCGCTGGCCGTTCCGCCTGCACGCCACCTACAACGAGTCCATCAGCCGCATGCTGGACGTCTTCGAGAAGGTGAACCGCGACATTCCGTTCAACGGCCTGCACTGGTTCTTTGACCACGCGGAAACCGTCACCCAGGCCAACATCGACCGCATCAAAGCGCTCGGCGGCGGCATTGCCGTCCAGCACCGTATGGCCTTCCAGGGCGAGTACTTTGCCGAACGTTACGGTATCGAAGCCACCCGCCATACACCGCCGGTGGCGAAAATGCTGGAGACCGGCGTACCGGTGGGCTTAGGCACCGACGCCACCCGCGTGGCGAGCTACAACCCGTGGACCGCGCTCTACTGGCTGGTCTCCGGCCGCACCGTCGGCGGGATGCAGATGTACGACCACAGCGCCCGTCTGGATCGCGATACCGCCCTGATGCTCTGGACCCAGGGCAGCGCGTGGTTCTCCAGCGAGCAGAATCAGAAGGGGCAGATCAAGGTCGGCCAGCTCGCCGACCTGGCCGTGCTCAGCAAAGACTACTTCCGCGTGCCGGAAGAGGAGATCAAGGGCATCGAGTCCGTCCTGACGGTGGTCAACGGCGATATCGTCTACGCGGCAGGCACCTTTGGCCCGCTCGCGCCGCCCGCCATTCCGGTTCTGCCCGACTGGTCCCCGGTCGTGAAAGTACCGGGCCACTACCGCAGCGCGCCGCCGCAGGCCGCACGCGTGGGCATGAGCGCCGTTCACCACTGCAGCGGCCCGTGCGGGGTTCACAGCCACCAGCATGATTTTGCCCGCACGTCAGAAATGCCGGTGTCCGACGATAACGCTTTCTGGGGGGCGCTGGGCTGCAGCTGCTTTGCATTCTGATGAAAAACACGCTTGCTCCGCCCCGGGTTGACCTGGGGCTGTTCTTCCTGCGCCTGACCGGCAGCCTGCTGCTGCTGTACGTGCACGGCCTGCCAAAGGTACTGCACTTCAGTGAAGAGCTGACGCGTATTGAAGATCCGTTCGGCTTCGGGCCCTATGCCAGCCTGATCCCGGCCATCGTCGCCGAGGTAATTTGCCCGCTGTTTATCATTGCGGGCGTGTATACCCGCCTGGCGTGCCTGCCGATTATCGCCGTGCTGCTGGTGGCGATGCTGGCGGTGCACCCGAACTGGTCGATTGCCGAAGGACAGTTTGGCTGGCTGTTGCTGATTATCTTTACCACCCTTGCCCTCACCGGCCCGGGCCAGTGGCGATTGCAGCGTAAGGCAGCGGAGAGGTTCGCATGACCCAGGTTAACGACGTTCGCGACGCACACGTCGAGACGACGCACACATCAACGGTTTCGCCCTGGCAGCCGCTAAGCCAGCCGGTGTTCAGGATGCTGTGGATCGCCACGGTGGTCTCTAACGTCGGCTCATGGATGAGCGACGTCGGCATCAACTGGAGCATGCTGACCCTGAGCGCCGATCCGCTGGACATCGCGCTGGTGCAGGCGGCCAGCAGCCTGCCGATGTTCCTCTTCGCCCTGCCGTCCGGGGTGATGGCGGATATCGTCGATCGGCGTAAATACCTGCTCTTCTCCCAGCTGTGGGTGTTTATCGCCGCCGCCGGGCTGACGGTGCTCTCCTTCACCGGACACGTCACCCCCGCCGTTCTGCTGGTGGCGACGTTTCTGCTGAGCGTCGGCGCGGCGATGAGCTCGCCGCCGTTTCAGGCCGTGGTGCCGGACCTGGTGAGCAAGCCCGAGCTGGGTGCCGCCGTGGCGCTGAACTCGCTCGGGGTAAACATCAGCCGGGCGATTGGCCCCGCGCTGGGTGGTTTTCTGCTGTCGCTCGCCGGGCCGTGGATGGTGTTTGCCCTGAACGCGCTGTCCGTGGTCGGCGTGGCGTGGGTACTGTGGCGCTGGCGTCAGGCCCCGACCGTGCAGCGTCTGCCGCCGGAGCATTTCTTCTCGGCGGTGCGATCCGGCATTCGCTACGTGCACGCCGCGCCGGTGCTGCGCAACGTGCTGGTGCGCACCGTGGCCTTCTTCGTTTTCGGCAGCGCGGGCTGGGCGTTACTGCCGCTGGTGGCGCGCCGCGAGCTGGGCTTAGGCCCGGCGGGCTACGGCGTAATGCTGGCGTGCATTGGCCTGGGGGCGATTGCCGGCGCGATTCTGCTGCCGCGCCTGCGCCAGCGGCTGAATGCCGACCGCCTGATGGTGGCTGCCAGCCTGACCTTTGCCCTTACCATGCTGGCGCTGGCGTTTGTGCGCCACGTCTGGCTGCTTAACCTGTTTGAGTTTTTCACCGGCTTCGCGTGGATTGCGGTGCTCTCCACCCTCAATCTCGGCGCGCAGCGCAGCGCCGCCCGCTGGGTGAAGGCCCGCGCGCTGGCGGTGTATCTGACGGTGTTCTTCGGCTCGATGACCGCAGGCAGCGCCCTCTGGGGGCAGATCGCCTCCCGGTTCGGTACCCCAACCTCGCTGGTTGTCGCCACGCTGGGGATGGTGCTGGCGAGCGCGACGGTGTTCCGCTGGAAGCTGGAGAAAGATCCGGACCTGAACCTCGACCTGAGCGGTCAGCCGCTGGACGGCGTGGAGATTGACCTGCCAAACGAACGCGGCCCGGTGCTGGTCTCGCACGAGTACCTCATCGACCCGCAACACGCCAAAGCCTTCCTGGAGGCGGTCCACGAGCTGCGCCGGGTGCGCCGCCGCGCCGGGGCGATGAGCTGGGCGGTATATGAAGATATCGAGCGCCCCGGTCTGTTTATCGAGACCTTCCTGATGGGCTCGTGGATTGAGCATCTGCGCCAGCAGGAGCGCCACACCATGAATGACCTCCTGCTGCAGAGCCGCGTTCTGGCTTTTCATCAGGGCACAACCTCACCGGCTATTCGCTACCTGGTCGCGCCGGTATAACCATAACCATCACCTGTACAGGAACACACTATGGCAACGTTTAAGGCAAAAGACGGCACGCAGATTTACTACAAAGACTGTGGCGCGGGTAAACCGGTACTCTTCAGCCACGGCTGGCCGCTGGACGGCGACATGTGGGACAGCCAGCTGAACTACCTGGCCGAGCGCGGCTTCCGTGCCATCGCCTTTGACCGTCGCGGGTTTGGCCGCTCGGATCAGCCGTGGAACGGTTACGACTACGACACCTTTGCGTCCGACATCAATGACCTGATCACCACCCTGGATCTGCGCGACGTGACGCTGGTGGGCTTCTCCATGGGCGGCGGCGACGTGACCCGTTACATCAATAACTACGGCAGCTCACGCGTCGCCGGTCTGGCGCTGCTGGGCGCGGTCACGCCGATCTTCGGTAAATCCGACTCCTTCCCGCAGGGTGTGGATCAAAGCGTATTCGACGGCATTCGCGACGGACTGCGTAAAGATCGCGCCCAGTTCATCAGCGACTTCGCCACCCCGTTCTACGGTACCAACGCCGGACAAACCGTTTCTGCCGGTGCCCTGACCCAGACGCTGAACATTGCCCTGCTGGCGTCGCTGAAAGGCACCATCGACTGCGTGACCGCGTTCGGCGAAACCGACTTCCGCCCGGATATGGCGAAAATCGACGTGCCGACGCTGGTGATTCACGGCAGCAACGACCAGATCGTGCCGTTTGAAAGCACCGGCAAGCTGGCGGCGGAGATGATCAAAAACGCCACGCTGAAGGTGTACGACAACGCGCCGCACGGCTTTGCGCTGACCCACCAGGACCAGCTCAACGAAGATCTGCTGGCGTTTGTGAAGTCGCTGTAATTTTCTGTAGGCCGGGTAAGGCGCAGCCGCCACCCGGCGCTTTCGCAGACGCGTTCCGCTCTGCCAGCAGCCGACAAATCTCCGCATGCTTCTCCTCGGTAAAGGTAAAGCGCGACATAAAGCCCATTCGGATCGCTGACCCCATCGCCGGCAGCAGGCAAATCCCGAAGAACAGCCCCGACAGCACGCTCTCGCTCTGGATTTGCGCCTGCGGCACGTAGCCTATCATCGTCAGAAACACGCCGATTAACCCGCCGCCCACCGCCACCGACATCTTGCCGGTAAAGGTCTGCCCGGAGAAAGTAATCGCCGCGCAGCGCTTGTGGGTGTGATACTCCGCGTACTCGATGGTGTCGGCAATCATCGACGAGGTGAGGATGTTGGTCATCATCACAAACAGGGTGCTCAGGCCGAGCAGGATAAACAGCATCGTCACCTGCTGATACCCGACAAACCACATCACCACGCGCACCGCCACGTCCAGCCCGCAGAGGATCATAAACAGCTTCCGCTTCTGCATCCGGCGCGTCAGCATCGGGGCGACCAGGCACAGCACTGCCGCGACAATCCCCATCACGCCAATCGCCATCTGCAGGCTGCCGTCACCCAGGTTGTTGATAAAGAAGTAGATATACAGCCCGCCCGCCACGTTATGGAACACGCAGAAGAAGAACGACAGCAGGACGATAAACAGCGGCTTGTTCTGACGCAGGTTGTGGAAGGTATCGCGGATGGTCACCTTTTCCGGGCTCGGCGGCACGCGCTCTTTGATCTGCATAAAGCCGTTAAGCATCAGCGGCAGCCCCACCAGCATCATCACCAGCGCCGCCATAAAGTAACCTTTGTCGTTACTGTACTGGGCGAAAAACGCCGCCAGCTTCGGGAAGAAGATATTGGCGCAGGCAATCCCGGCGTTCACCCCGAGCATCGCCGCCGTCACCGCGCGGGTGCGCTGGGCGGAGTCGTTGGTCATTACCGACGACATCGACCAGAACGGAATATCGGAGATGGCATACAGCGTCCCCCACAGGATGTAGGTCACCCCGGCGTAGAGGATTTTGGTGGTCATGTCCGCTTCAATTTTATAGAACGACAGCAGCGTGACGCCGGTGATCAACAAAGGGGCGATCAGCAAAAAGTGGCGAAACTTGCCGAACCGGCTGTTAATGGTGTCCATAATGCTGGCAAACAGCGGATCGTGAACCGCGTCCCACGCGCGGGCAATCAGGAAAATGGTGCTCGCCGCCAGCGCCGAAATGCCCAGCACGTCGGTGTAAAAATAGTTAATAAACGAACCTACTAAACCAAAGCTAAAACACTGACCTAATCCATAACCAAAATAAGACCACAACTCGCGAGACGGTATTTTCATTGTCATTGCCATTGTTATATGCCTGCCTGGTTGCCCGGCGGTGGACCGCCGGGTCGATATTATTAGTCCTGCGCCTGCGCGGCGATCTTACGCAGATGCTGCATCAGGGCGATTTCACGGCGTGAGAACGGGATCCCGTTCTCCTCAAACACGTCGTGGAACCAGAGTCGGCAGTAGTCCGTGGACTCCTTCATCACCACCGGCCACGGCAGCCACGTCTGGGTTTTGCCGCGCACCAGCCCCCACTGGTAGGGAGCGACCTTCGCCGCATACATCAGCGGGAGCTGCTCTTCGATGGTGCTGCCCACGTGGCGCGCCAGCCATTCGGTGCAGAACAGCGGACGACCGAGCGTTTGCAACTGCTGGATAATCGCCGTCATGCGCCCGGTATGGGTGTAGGCGTGGAAGCTCACCACGTCCGAGAGCGCCAGCGCGGTCTGGTCCAGCGGATGCTGGAAGAACGTTTCGCCCTCCTCTTCCGGCGGCAGACGCCAGGCGCAGACGGTGAGCGGCTGGGTCGGGTTCTCCTCACGCACCCACCGGAACGCCAGCTTCATCAGTTCATGGGCGCAGGTCTCCAGCTTCGCGTCGTACTGCACCTCCTGCGTGCCCGTCGCGAAAATGCCGCGGTTACCCGGCTCGTTATAGAGATCCCACAGCAGCACGCGCTTATCCTCGCGGAACTGGCGGACAACGTCGCGGATATAGCGCTCAATCTGCGGCCAGCAGTCGGGATCGCACACCTTATCCCGACCCGGGCTCGCCGCCGCCTGGCTGTTGTGCTTGCCCGGTACGGGCGGCTTTTGCGGGCCGAGGTACGGCTCGTCGCCGGAGAAGCCACAGTCGTCCATCAGGGTCAGCATGGTGCTGAACCCGCGGCCGTCGGCTATGGTCAAAAACCGGTCGATGCGCGCCATTAGCCCGTCGCGGTCATGCTCCCAGACGATAAACGGCAGGTTGATGCGCAGGGTGTTGTAGCCCGCCTCCGCCGCCCAGCCCAGTTCGCGGTCGATGGTCTCGGCATCGAAGGTCTCTTCCTGCCAGATATCGGTCCAGTTCACCGCCGTCGACGGCAAATAGTTAAACCCGCACAGCCAGCCTTTTTGCTCATACCACGCCTGTGCCTGCTCCCTGCTCCACTGCTCTTTCATTACGCGTCCTCTTACTGATAATATTTAGCTAATAAATATTAGTTGCGGGATAAATGCGCAAATCACGGCACGCCGAAAAGCGACGGCCTTCACAAAGTTCGCGCTTCGATGAATGAGAAACGTGATCGACGGCGCGTAAGCGCGCGGTTAGGGTATGATGCGAATTCGCGAAAGGGAGAGGACGGATGAAGCGAAAACCGAAAGTGACGATGAACGATATTGCGCGGGCGGCAGGGGTGTCGCAGGCGACGGTATCGCTGGTGCTTAACCAGTCCCGCAACATCAAGCTCAGCGACGACACCCGCCAGCGGGTGATAAACGTCGCCACCGAGCTCGGCTACGACCGCCTCCCCGCCGTTCACGCCCCGCGCAACCAGGAAGAGATCGCCCTGCTGGTCAGCTCCATGCAGAGCTTCGACCCGTTTATTGACGCCATCAGCCAGGCGCGGGAAGCCGCGTGGCGCAACGAGACCCTGCTCACCGTCTACGACTACGGCGACGACATCGAGCTGGCGCTGAACATCATCCGCCAGCTGGAGAAGCGCAACTGCATCGGGATTATTCTCGCATCTCCGGTCACCACGCTGGTGGACATGACGGCTTTCCAGGACTGCACCCGCATCCCGCTGGTGCTGCTCAACCAGCGCGACCCCGGCTCGCCGCTGCTGCCGTCATTTATTCCGGATGACTACGCCAATGCTTTTCAGGTCACTAAACACCTGATTGCCTGCGGGGCGACGCGCATCGCCCACATTACCGGGGAGAGCTGGATGGAGGCCTCCCGCCAGCGTCTGGCGGGCTACCAGGCGGCGCTGGAACAGGCCGGACTCGCGTGTGACGAGGGCCTGGTGCGCCAGACCAACTGGCAGTTCAGCGAGTCCTTTACCGCCACCACGTCCCTGCTGGAACTGGCCGAGCGCCCGGACGCCATCTTCTGCGCCAGCGACTGGCTGGCGATTGGCTGCTATCAGGCGCTGGCGGTGAACGACGTGCGCATCCCGCAGGACATGCTGCTGGCGGGCTACGACGACCAGAAGATCTCCGAGCAGCTCACTCCGCCGCTGACCAGTATCCAGCTGCCCTACAGCGAGCTGGGACGGCTGGCGGTGGAGTACCTGTGCAATCAGGAAGATGCCGCCACGCACGTGACGCTGGCGGGCAGGCTGAAGGTGCGCGCCTCAAGCCTCGTCTGAGGTAAACACCATGCCCGCATAGGGCTTCTCGCGACACGCCGCCAGCCGCGCGGCGAGGCTGCCCACGTGCAGTTCCAGCTTGTGTCCGTCCGGGTCGAGAAAATAGTGACCTGCTCCCCGTTGATTAGTACACCCCGATGTTAGTAATGTCTTCATAAGCCACATGAGGACATCCCCATGAAGAAGCGTTTTTCCGACGAACAGATCATCAGTATTCTCCGCGAAGCCGAAGCTGGGGTACCCGCCCGTGAACTCTGCCGCAAGCATGCCATTTCCGATGCCACGTTTTACACCTGGCGTAAGAAGTATGGCGGTATGGAGGTGCCTGAAGTTAAGCGCCTGAAGTCGCTTGAGGAAGAGAACGCCAGACTCAAGAAGCTGCTTGCCGAAGCCATGCTGGATAAAGAGGCGCTTCAGGTGGCTCTTGGGCGAAAGTACTGACGACAGACCAGAAGCGGGAAGCCGTGATGTTGATGTGTGATGCGACCGGTCTGTCGCAACGTCGTGCCTGCAGGCTTACAGGTTTATCTGAAGTGAAGTGGTCAACAAAAACTGGCCACCGAGTTAGAGTTTTTCCAGTATCGATTTTCCGATTCGTTTGGGGGTAACCCACCGTTATATTCGTGCGGTCTTAGTGCGCTGTAATATCCAACGATATAATCCGTTATGGCGTGAGCTGCCTCGCTGAAGCTTACGTAACCCACCACCGGTATCCATTCGTTCTTCAGACTTCTGAAGAAGCGTTCCATTGGGCTGTTATCCCAGCAATTTCCGCGCCGGCTCATACTCTGCCTGATCTGGTATCGCCACAATAACTGCCGGAACTGCCTGCTCGTATAATGACTGCCCTGATCGCTGTGGAACATCACCCCGCCGGGCTTACCACGGGTTTCCCATGCCATTTCCAGCGCTTTCATGGTGAGCCTGCTGTCCGGCGAGAACGACATGGCCCAGCCCACTGGTTTTCTTGCGAACAGGTCGAGAACAACGGCGAGGTACGCCCAGCGCTTACCCGTCCAGATATAGGTCACATCACCGCACCACACCTGATTTGGCTCGGTCACGGCGAACTGCCGTTCAAGGTAGTTAGGGATAGCAACATGTTCATGACCACCACGTTTATACCGGTGAGTCGGCTGCTGACAGCTGACCAGCCCCAGCTCTTTCATGAGCCTGCCAGCAAGCCAGCGTCCCATCTGGTAGCCTCTCCGGGTTGCCATTGTGGCGATGCTTCTTGCTCCGGCCGAACCGTGGCTGATGCCATGTAGCTCAAGTACCTGACTGCGTAATACAGCCCGTCTGCCGTCTGGTTTTTCAGGACGGTTTTTCCAGTATCTGTAGCTGCTGCGATGAACCCCGAACACATGGCAGAGTGTGACCACAGGATAATGCGCTCTGAGTTTCCCGATTATCGAGAACTGTTCAGGGAGTCTGACATCAAGAGCGCGGTAGCCTTTTTTAATATTTCATTCTCCATTTCAATGCGTTGTAGCTTTTTCCTCAGCTCACGTATTTCGATTTGTTCTGGTGTTATCGGAGAGGCTTTTGGTGTTTTGCCCTGACGCTCATCACGCAGTTGTTTGACCCATCTTGTCATTGTGGAAAGGCCAACATCCATAGCTTTGGCGGCATCTGCCACCGTGTAGTTCTGGTCAACAACCAGTTGAGCGGATTCGCGTTTAAACTCTGCGCTGAAATTTCTTTTTTTCATTGGAGCACCTGTGTTGTTCTGAGGTGAGCATATCACCTCTGTTCAGGTGGCCAAATTCAGTGTGCCACTTCAATCCCTGTCGACCTGCCGCTATGAGGCTCACCGTCCGGCTGCTGATGCGCATTTATCAGGGCGCATCACTGAGCTGGCACTGGAGCGCAGGCGTTTTGGCTACCGTCGTATTTGGCAGTTGCTGCGCCGTGAAGGGCTTCATGTTAATCATAAGCGCGTGTACCGGCTTTATCACCTCAGTGGCCTGGGCGTAAAACGCAGAAGACGTCGTAAAGGGCTGGCAACAGAACGTCTGCCGCTGCTCCGTCCGGCGGCGCCCAATCTGACCTGGTCGATGGATTTCGTCATGGACGCACTTTCCACCGGTCGCAGGATCAAGTGTCTTACCTGCGTCGATGATTTCACAAAGGAATGCCTGACGGTCACTGTTGCCTTTGGGATTTCAGGCGTTCAGGTCACGCGTATTCTGGACAGCATTGCACTGTTTCGAGGCTATCCGGCGACGATAAGAACTGACCAGGGGCCGGAGTTCACTTGCCGTGCACTGGATCAATGGGCCTTTGAGCATGGTGTTGAGTTGCGCTTAATCCAGCCGGGCAAGCCAACGCAGAACGGATTTATTGAGAGCTTTAACGGACGATTTCGCGATGAATGTTTGAATGAGCACTGGTTCAGCGATATCGTTCATGCCAGGAAAATTATTAATGACTGGCGGCAGGATTATAACGAATGCCGCCCGCACTCCACGCTGAATTATCAGACACCGTCTGAATTTGCAGCGGGCTGGAGAAAGGGTCATTCTGAGAATGAAGATTCCGACGTTACTAACTGAGTGTTGTATCTAATCGTGGGGGCAGGTCACTTTATCTTCTATATCTGTAGGTAAATCTAACTCGGTAAAATATCTTTCAAGGATATACTCTTGTACAGAGTCTTGAATTTCAGAAACTTTAACATTGAATCGCTCAGCAATATCCTCAAGTGATTCACCATCTTCTATCCCAACACCCGCAATGAATCTATTTTTTTGCTGCCTACTCCATTGCAATTTGCCTTCGGCATGTAATTCATAAAGCACGTTTTCTACAGCTCGACGGGAAGGCGCTACATAAACTTCTACTTTTTCTATAAGCTCACTACCTAGGCTATTCTTGAGACGTTCTAATTTCCTCTTTTTACTGGCAGAAGGAGCCATACCAGGATCAAGTAAACATTTCAGAGCGGAAACACGCCTATTACCTTCAACAACAATATAAGCATCACCCTCTTTAACCACATAAATAGGATCATGTGCTATAAATCCTTTATCTACAATTTTTGCAGCTAAACGCTCTATTTTTTCATTATTAAATAAATAGTTAAAAATATCCTTCTGATTCCTAGTAAAAACATAACTAGGAATTCTTGGGTTCATTTTATCTAATTTTAAGTTAGCAACAGATAAACTTAGCCGTTGCCATGAACTATAATCAATTCGTTCCATGTATCAATCACTTATGCTATTAAAGGTAGCATAAACACATATCACACAGAAAATAAAAAATCAATAACACAAACATTTCACTTTGAACATTTTCAAAAAAACCTACTATTTTTGGTATAAAAACTGACAGAAGTTATTTCACTTCCCTCCGTAGTTGAGTAGTATGAAACAATCATAAATTAGATGAATCATTCCTTTATAATGACCAATGCTCAGGAATATCAAGACCATAGATACTACTGATATGTTTCAGCATAATTATAACTTTGGAGCACCCTCCGAAATCAATTGAAAGTTTTTTATTTTCATATGAGATCACTCCCAGCCCTGTAAGCCTAAATATTTCCATCTTAGAGATATTACCCAAACCAAACCTACAGAATAAAGTTTATATAACTTTCATACCACATCTTTCATTTGTAAGTCTCTTTTCATTAGTTATTAACTCTAATATTTTTTTCAGCTTCATCTTTACTTTGTTAACTATTAGTCAATTTCATTTAAAACTTACATGACTAAATATATAGCTACAACGAAAAAGAAATTGATAAATTAAAAATACCAACAAAAAAACATTCGCATGTAAAGCTTCGACAGGCTTGTTTATTTATAACAAAAAAACGCCCTAAGGCATCTTTTTATGTTTATAATCACAATCATTTTTGGTGTTAAAGCCGAACTCGGAAATATAACTAAACCTCATAAATTAAAATAAAAAGATCATTATACAAACCCAGACACCAATATTTAATTTCATGATTTTCGATATCGAACCAGAACAAACACAGCTGGCTGGGTCAGATGCTGCCCTCTGCAACTCGTCATCTTCCTCGAAAGACTCTAAAACATCAAGCGCCATTCGGCCCATCCCAATAGAACCTTTACGGATAAAAGCATCTTCCTCATCTTTGTCGGTTAATTGGTAGCGCTCTGTTGATTCTGGCTCTAACTCTAGGGTATCAAAAATCCATTCAATTGACCTACATCCTCAATTCCTTCGTCCTCCGATTCCTCTGGCTCACAGCATAACTCGATGACTGGGCCACCATTAGCCACAGTGATATGGACATTTCCATAGTTTTCTTCTTGTTCATTGTTCTTCTTTTGTATGACAGAGATCGATACAGATGCAGAGCTTATGGTCTGTTTGCATGTATTTTGTTCGTGCATAGCAAACACGCCAGCTTGGAGTAGCACATGAAACTCTTCGTTAACAAAGGCATATTCAATCAACTTGGGAGCTATCGAGAAGATGGAACAGGATTAGCCAACCTGGTACGTAAAGCTTGGCCGAGCGCTTTACAACTAAGCTCTTAACCCGAATTCTGTACGCGGGTCCGCATCCCAAGATAATACAGTGTATTATCTCGGCGCCAACGACACAGACTTTTGTGTAGTTTACGATAAGCTCACTTTTCGTCTGAGCCTCTTTGCGAAAGAACACACCAAATCATACAGTCGAGGTGAACGCTCGTTTGTCTGCAGCCATTAATGATATAAATTTAGCCGCTCCAAGTAGGTCTTCCTCGTGGTTGATGGGGAAATGATCCCTCAATTTGCGCGAGGTTTAGGGAAGGTACAAACATTTAATGAGTAATGAGTAATGAGTAATGAGTAATCGATCGTGCAAAAAGCAGTCAGTTGATTAACATCAAAGATTAATGATGCTTGCACTGAAGGTGTTCAGTAGCTAATTTAGCTAAATTAGCTGTTTTAGTTTACTTGGAGTCATTAGTGTCTGAACAAGAGATCTATCAGCAGATCAAGCAAGCCTTGTCAGTTGCACCTCGCAACCAATATACAGTCGAGCTACATCTACAAATGCTCAAATATGCAGATGAGCTTAAACACGTGACTTCGCGGGAGTTTTGTGAAGGGGTTGGGCTCAAAGAGAGCCTTGGTACCGAATTCAGCAAGATGCGTAATCTGACTACTCGACTAAAGCTTGCTGGGCTCGATACCTACAAGCTCTAATATCGTTGAACTTCGCGAAAACCGGTTTATAAACCAGCAAGTTATTAAGGGACAACATGCTTAAGCTCGAAGAGATCAAGAAAGATGCTCAGGTCCGCGGCATTGTCGAAGGGCAAGTGGTTCGCGTGGTGACAGTGGAGCAGATCGGTGAGCACGCTCTGACGGTTTACTACAAAGACAGTAAGGGCGTATTGGCAGAACGCATGTTGTTTCGAAGTGATGAGATGGCGCTTGAGCTCGCGACAGTGGGCCGAGCATGGGCGTTTGATGCTGACGGGGGCGATTTCAAACTGGGGCTGGAAGCATATCGTATATCACAAGCAGCTCTGTTTGATCCAATGATGGCTGTCAACATGGCCAATGTTGACCCCTTGCCGCACCAAATTTCAGCCGTTTACGAATATATGCTACCTAAGCAGCCGCTGCGCTATGTCTTGGCCGATGATCCTGGCGCGGGCAAAACGATTATGGCTGGCTTGTTCATTTCTGAGCTGCTGCTGCGAGCTGATGCCAGACGGATTATGGTGGTATCCCCTGGCTCACTGACCGAACAATGGCAAGACGAGCTATTTGAAAAGTTTGGCCTGCAATTTGAAATCTTCAGCAAAGAAAAGCAGGAACAGTGTGCAACGGGCAATTTTTTTACCGAAACAGATCGCCTGATTTGCCGTCTGGATCAGCTTTCCCGTAGCGACGAGCTACAAGAAAAGCTGCGTAATACCGACTGGGATTTGATCATTGTCGACGAAGCGCACAAACTCTCAGCGAACTATTTTGGTAACAAAATCAATAAGACCAAGCGCTTCGCACTAGGCGAACTGCTTGGGTCTATTTGCCGCCATTTCTTGTTGATGACAGCCACGCCACACAATGGCAAGGAAGAAGACTTTCAGGTCTGGATGTCACTGCTCGACAGTGATCGGTTCTACGGCAAGTTTCGCGAAGGCGCCCATAAAGTCGATATTACTGACATGATGCGCAGAATGGTGAAAGAAGAGCTATTGACCTTTGATGGCACACCGTTATTCCCTGAGCGTCGGGCCTATACAGCCAACTATGATCTCTCTCCTCTCGAAGCAAGTCTTTATGAGCAGGTCACCACTTATGTGAGAGAAGAGATGAATCGAGCCGACAAACTCGACAACAAGAAAAAAAACACAGTTGGCTTTGCACTAACGCAATTGCAACGACGTTTGGCATCCAGCCCGGAGGCAATCTATCAATCGTTAAAACGGCGTCGTAATCGTCTTAAAGACAAGCTTGCAGAGATGAAGCTGTTGGCCCGTGGCCAGAAGGCTAAACAAACCGGTGTAGCTGAAACGCTGGGTAGCTATACAGTGACTAAACAGCTCGATTTACCGGATAATTGGGACGATCTGGATGAAGATTTAAGCGCTGAGGAGTACGAGCTCTATGCTGAGCAAGTAGCAGATCAGGCTACTGCAGCCGAGACCATATTAGAGCTCGACGCCGAAATCCAGTCACTCAAGGCTCTGGAGCAACAAGCTCTGGTGTTGGTGCAATCAGGCAATGATAAAAAGTGGGAACAGCTATCCGCTTTACTGCAAGACTCGCCGGAAATGAAAAACCGCGATGGTAGCCGTCGTAAACTGATCATCTTTACCGAGCATAAAGACACGCTCAATTATTTGCGTCAGCGAGTCAGTGATCTGCTTGGCCAGTCAAACGCTGTCAGGGTGATTTACGGCGGAACCAACCGTGATGAGCGGCGTAAAATCCAGAGTGAGTTTCGCAGTGACCCCACAGTGTTGGTGCTCATTGCCACCGACGCTGCGGGTGAAGGTGTCAACCTGCAAAACGCAAACTTGATGGTCAACTATGACCTGCCATGGAACCCCAATCGACTGGAACAGCGCTTTGGCAGGATACACCGAATTGGCCAAAAAGAGGTGTGCCACTTGTGGAACATTGTCGCCAATGAAACCCGTGAAGGTGAAGTATTCCAAAAACTGTTCGCCAAGTTAGAAATTGAGAAACAAGCACTTGGCGGTAAGGTGTTCGACATATTGGGGGAGGCGTTCGACAACGTTTCACTCAAACAGCTGCTGATGGATGCCATTCGCTATGGTGAAGATCCTGCTGTGCGCGCCAGAATGGACCAAGCAATTGAGGGGGCGCTAGATAGTGACCATCTCAAGGAGATCATGCGCCGCAACGCCCTGGTTGAATCCCACATGGGAATGGAAGGGCTGTATGCCATCAAAGAGCAGATGGAAAAAGCCGAAGCGCGACGTTTGCAGCCCTTTTTTATCCGAGCCTTCTTTCAGGAGGCCTTCCAAATGTTGGGGGGCGATTTGCGCGAGCGCGAACAAGGCCGATACGAGATCAGGCATGTCCCAGCTGTTATCCGCGAGCGAGATCGCACCATAGGGGAAAGCCGTACGCCGGTACTACCACGTTACGAACGGGTCTGCTTCGAAAAGCAGTTAACTCGTCCTACTGGCAAGGTGTTAGCTGAGCTGTTGCACCCGATGCATCCTCTGATGCATTCCGTGCTGGACCTTACCTTGCAAGCCCATCGCGGCAAACTGAAACAGGGCGCCGTGTTGGTTGATCCGGCTGATGACGGCGATGAACCCCGCCTAATCATTATGTTGGAACACTCGGTCAGAGAAACGGCGGAACAAGCAAAAAGTATCGCCTCCCGCCGCTTACAATTTGTTGCGATAGATAGAGCCTGTCAGGCCAGTTTTGCAGGCTGGGCGCCACACTTGGACTTGGTGCCCATCAGCAAGGGGGACTTGGCACTAGTACAAGATATTCTCTGCTCCCCTTGGTTATCCCAACCACTGGAACCACTGGCGCTGCAGCTGGCCTCTGAAAAACTGGTGCCAGAGCATTTTGCTGAAGTAAAAACCCGGCGTGAGCTTCAGGCAGACAAAACCTTGGCAGCAGTACATGAGCGCTTGATCAAAGAAATCAACTATTGGCAAGACCGCTATCTCAAACTCAGTGATGATGTGAAGTCTGGCAAGCAGCCCAGAATGCAGCCAGAAAACGCGCGTCGGCGTGTTGATGAACTTACCGCCCGTTTACAGCAGCGCACAGCTGAACTCACCGCGCTCAAGCAAGTGGTCTCCAGCACCCCGGTGGTCATTGGTAGTGCTCTGGTGATCCCGCAAGGGCTATTGGCCAAACGTAAGGGGGAGGTCATGTTTAGCCCCGATGCGGCCAGCCGCGCCCATATAGAACGGGTCGCAATGCAGGCAGTAACCGATGCTGAACAGGCTTTAGGCCACATGGTTATCGATGTAGCAGCGGATAAATGTGGGTGGGATATCACCGCGCGCCCGCCACTCAAAAGTGATGGCTCCTTGCCACAAGATCGTCACATTGAAGTGAAAGGCCGCAGCAAAGGACAGATCACCATCACCGTCAGCCGTAACGAGATCCTCTATGCCCTTAACCAGGCAGACAAATTTTTGCTGGCTATCGTGCTAGTAGAGGGGGACAAGGCTGAAGGCCCGTATTACATTCGCCAGCCTTTTACCAAAGAGCCGGATTTGGGCGTGGCAAGCATCAATTACGACTTAGCGGATCTGTTGGCACGCTCCACCAATGCTGAAGGCAGCTTATGAAAATTGAACAAGTTAGCTTAAAAAACTTCCGATGTTTTGAGCAGCTAGATGTGACTTTCCACCCGCAGTTGACGGTGTTAACCGCCCCCAATGGTGCGGGCAAAACGACGATCCTTGATGCCGTTCGCATTGCGTTATGGCCCTTTGTCAAAGGCTTTGATCTGGGTAGCCAAACAGGCAAGTCAGCCACCATTCAGATTGAAGATGTGCGTCTTGAACGTCGCGAGCAAGAGATGGAACCGATATTACCCTGCCAGATTACAGCTCAGGCCACAGGTATCCCCATTCGTGAAAAACAGCCACATCTGTTCGAATGGCAACAGGTCCGTGAGCAAGTCAAGCCACGAACTCAAAGCAAAGGTGATAGGTCGACGCAAGTTCTGACCCGGCTTGCCAAGAACTACCAGTCTGCCATCTACAAGGGGCAGCAAGCCGCAGCAGATACTATCGCGTTACCCTTGATTGTCTATTTAGGTACTGGCCGTCTATGGTATCAGGGGCGCTATACCTCAGAAGCGGAGGATAAAAAGCTCGATGCCAGTGTATTTTCGCGTCTTTGGGGCTATCAAAACTGCCTGACGGCGACCTCGAGCTATAAGCAGTTTGAATCCTGGTATGGCTGGGTATTTCGCAGCTATCGCGAGCTGCAAATTGGTCAGCTAGAAAATCAGAGCAAGCCCCAGGATCAGAGCTCGTTGGCCTACTTTGCCGCTGCCATTGAGGTTGTGCAGCGTGCCATCAACACTCTTACGAGCTCGCTGACCGGTTGGCACGACCTGCAATACCGCGCCAGCATGGGGCAGCAACTGGTGATGGAACACCCACAGCATGGCTATATGCCGCTCGCGATGCTCAGTGATGGTCTGCGCAATATAGTAGCCACTGTGTCGGATATCGCTTTTCGCTGTATCAAGCTGAATCCACATCTGAAGGACAAAGCTGCACAGAAAACTGCAGGCATCGTGCTGATTGACGAAGTGGATATGTTCCTGCATCCGGCGTGGCAACAGCAAGTACTTGGAGCGCTACAAGAGGCATTTCCTTTGCTGCAATTTATTGTCACCACCCATAGCCCGCAGGTCCTCACCACAGTAGCCAAAGAGAATATTCGTCAACTTGGCTCTGATGAACACGGCGCCTATGCCAGAATACCGCCTTTTAGCCCGCTGGCCCATGAGAACAGTGATGCACTGGCCAAGGTTATGGAAACTCATAGCCAGCCAAGCCTGCCGCTGCAAGAGACCATTAGTGAATACGAATTACTGGTTAGATCAGGAGAGGAAACGTCTGAACGCGCAACAACTCTGTTGGCAGCCCTTGAGCAGGCGGGATATCAGTTTCATGAGAGTGATCTGGCCACTTGGCGATTCTTGGCACAGCGTAAGCTGGCAGCAAAAGGGTCATAATCCATGATAGAACTTCAGCATCGTGCGATGCCAACCCCGGCGTTGACGCAATACCGCACAGCTACCCCGGCAGCCACAGCCGCAGATTTTGATAGCACTGCATTTAAAGCGGTGAAAGATGCAGTAAAAGCCGATCTGCATCAAGACCAGGGTGGTCTGTGTGTTTATTGTGAACAGCATCTTAAGTCTACTGAGGGGCAAGTCGAGCATATCAAGCCTAAAGCGGGGGCAAATGCACATCCTCATCTCTGTTTTGACTATCACAACTATGCCCATAGCTGCATCAATAATCAGACCTGTGGCCAGAGCAAAGGGAATGGCTTGTTGCCCATCGAGCCCGGTCCAGGTTGCAATCAGCAATGGGCCATAGCCAGTAGCAACGGTTGGGTTGAACCGCTACCCACACTGACCAGAAGGCAGCGTCATCCTGTTGTACAAACGCGCGACATGCTGGGGTTGAATAAGGATCCCAATCTGATCAGTGAACGGAAAAAATGGTTCACCCAAGCAGTTACTGTGCTAAAAACGGCGCCAGACGATTTTGACCAATTTTTGCAATCAGCGCCATTTCGCGCACTGATTGCTGCATCTATCTAATGTTGGAACACCCATGACTTCCATTAAATCCCCCAAAAAACTGATCGAAGTGGCGCTGCCGCTGGACGATATCAACGCCGCAGCGGCGCGTGAGAAGTCCATACGCCACGGCCATCCCTCCACTTTGCATCTGTGGTGGGCGCGTCGCCCCCTAGCTGCCGCACGAGCGGTGATTTTTGCCCAGATGGTGAACGACCCTGGCTACCAGCAGGGGGACGGTTTCAAGTATGGTGTGAACAAGCAAGAAGCTGCCCAAAAGCGCGAAAAGCTGTTTAATATCTTGCGCGAGTTGGTGAAGTGGGAAAATACCAATAACGAGGCTGTGCTCAATCAGGCGCGCGAGGCCATCATAGAGAGCTGGCGCGAAATCTGTGCCCTTAACAAAGACCACCCAGATGCGGCTGAACTGTTTAATCCCAACAAATTGCCCGGCTTTCACGACCCCTTCGCCGGTGGCGGCGCGCTGCCACTCGAAGCCCAGCGCTTAGGATTGGAATCCCATGCCTCCGACTTAAATCCAGTGGCTGTCACCATCAACAAGGCGATGATTGAGATCCCGCCCAAATTTGCCGGCCGTGCACCCGTTGGACCAGAGCCGGTCACCGATAAAATCAGCAAGAAAAAGGCCACTAAAGATGCCTTTGAAGATTGGTCGGGGGCCAAAGGGCTGGCCGAAGATGTGCGCCGTTATGGCGCCTGGATGCGCGATGAGGCCGAGAAACGAATAGGTCATCTCTATCCCAAGGTGCTTGTCACCGAGGCGATGGTAGCCGAGCGGCCAGATCTAAGACCTTACTTGGGCGACGAGTTGACGGTTATCGCATGGCTCTGGGCCCGTACCGTTAAGAGTCCTAACCCGGCGTTTTCCCATGTACATATACCGCTGGCCTCGACTTTTATTCTTTCCTCTAAGGTAGGTAAAGAGGCGTATGTTGAGCCAGTAGTAACAGGGGATAGCTACTATTTCACTGTTAAAGTGGGAACGCCACCAGAGTCAGCCAAAGTCGGTACTACGGCAGGGAAGCGTGCAGCTTTTATCTGTCTGATGTCAGGTTCTCCAGTCGATTACAAATACATTCGTAGTGAAGGTAGTGCCGGACGGATGGAACAACGCTTGATGGCGATTGTAGCGGAAGGGAAAAAGGGGCGAGTTTATCTATCGCCTAGCAAGAGCCAAGTGATGACCGCTTTGCAAGCTCAGCCTGAGTGGTCACCGGAAATGTCTTTGCCCAATAATCCACGTGATTTTAAAACACCAAACTATGGTTTGGATAAATTTGGCGATTTATTCACCCCCCGTCAATTGGTAGCATTGAATACCTTCTCCGAATTGGTTGGCGAAGCCATTATCTGCTGCCGCGAAGATGCTCTTTCTGCCGGGATGGAGGACGATGGTCAGGGCCTGGATGCAGGTGGAACCGGCGCCACCGCCTATGCGCAAGCGGTAGGGGTGTATCTTACTTTTGGCATCAATAAAATGAGTGACAGAGGCTCATCGATTTGTGGCTGGGACTCAAGCCGGGATAGTTTAAGAAATACTTTTGGTAGACAAGCAATCCCAATGACTTGGGATTTTGCAGAAGCAAATTTCATCGGTGGGTCGGCTGGTAGCTATGAAAATGCACTTGATCAAGGTATCCGAGTATTAAGTGAATATTTGCCAGCATACGGCCGAGGTGTGGTAAGTCAGTCTGATGCTCAAACACAGAATATTAGTCGAGACAAAGTTATTTCCTCTGACCCACCTTATTACGACAATATCGGTTATGCCGATCTGTCAGACTTTTTCTATGTCTGGCTGCGTAAATCGCTGCGCCCGATCTTTCCTAGCCTCTATGCCACCATGGCGGTGCCAAAGGCTGAAGAATTAGTGGCAACCCCCTATCGCCACGGCGGTAAGGATGGCGCCGAGGCGTTCTTCTTGGATGGTATGCGTAAGGCGATTCACCAGTTAGCGGAGCAGGCCCACCCGGCGTTTCCGGTCACTATCTACTATGCCTTTAAGCAGTCGGAAACCAAGGCCGACGGCACCTCCAGTGCCGGCTGGGAGACCTTTTTGCAGGCGGTGATCGATGCTGGTTTTGCCATTAATGGCACTTGGCCAATGCGCACAGAGATGGGCAATCGCATGATCGGTTCTGGCACTAATGCGCTGGCTTCCAGCGTAGTGTTGGTGTGCAATAAGCGCGCGGCGAATGCCGATAGCATCAGCCGCCGTCAGTTTATCCGAGAACTTAACCGGGTATTGCCGGAGGCGCTGGATGAAATGACCCAGGGCAGCATCGATGCCCTGGGTATCAGCCAATCAGCGGTGGCGCCGGTGGACTTGTCGCAAGCCATTATTGGCCCCGGTATGGGCATCTTCAGTAAATATTCCGCAGTGCTCGAAGCTGATGGCAGCAAGATGAGCGTGAAGACAGCACTGCAACTGATTAACCGCTTCTTGGCCGAAGATGACTTTGACAACGATACCCAATTCTGCCTGCACTGGTTTGAACAGCAGGGCTGGCGCGTGGGTAAGTTCGGTGAAGCCGACGTATTAGCCCGCGCCAAGGGCACCAGCGTGGCAGGCTTGCAAGATGCCGGGGTGATAAGTAGCGGCCAGGGTGAGGTGCAACTACTCAAATGGACCGAACTGCCCACCGACTGGGCGCCAGAGCGAGACAACCGTACTCCCGTATGGGAAGGACTGCATCAGTTGATCCGGATCCTGAACAGCGAAGGCGCCAGCGGTGCCGGTGCTATGCTGGGGCGACTATCAGACAAGAGCGACGCGATCCGCTCGCTGGCGTATCGCCTCTACACCCTCTGCGAACGTAAAGGTTGGGCACAAGAAGCCCGCGCCTATAACGAATTGGTCACCGCGTGGGATGCAATTCAAAGCGCCATGACCAACAGTGGGCAAGTGGGGGAAAGCTATAGCCTGGATCTCTAAAGGTGAGAAGTCGAAGATTCCTGAGCAGATAGGCGATGACACTTCTTTGCTCAATAAATTTGGAGCCCAAGCCAACATTTAATTGGATTGAAACGGATAATGAAATTATGAGTCTGAAACCTTGGCGCGAGATTGCGCGCCCGCATCGCGATGTACTGGAAGGCACCTTTAAACAGTCGGAATTTGCGGCAGATATTACTCAAGTCGCTAATGGCTCTGCACCAGCAGAATATCAGGATGCTGAGCAGTTTTTTGCGCGCACCTTTATCACGGAAGGGATGCGCTTGTTATTGGGGTCGGTCGCCGAGCGGCTGGCAGGCAAGGGCGGCGACCCAGTGATCCAACTGCAAACGGCTTTTGGTGGCGGTAAAACTCACACCATGCTTGCGGTCTATCACTTAGCCTCACGCACAGTGACCACGGATCGCTTGCAGGGTATTCCGCCGATTTTGGATGCGGCAGGGATTCATGACTTACCTGGTGCCCGAGTGGCGGTGATCGATGGGATTAACTTGTCGGTGAGCCAAGCACGCGCGCACGGTGTGATCCATGCCAATACTCTGTGGGGCGAGTTAGCCTGGCAACTTTTGGGCGATGAAGGCTATGAGCTAGTGGCGGACAGTGACCGCGACGGCACATCGCCGGGCAAAGAGCAGTTAGTCAAATTGCTGACCAAGGCGGCACCCTGTGTGGTGTTGATGGATGAGCTGGTGGCTTTTTTGCGCCAGTTGGAAGTGGGCAAGCAGTTTAATGCCGGAACCTTCGACTCCAATATCACCTTTATTCAGGCGCTGACTGAAGCGATGAAGTCGGTACCCAATGCCATGTTGTTGGCTTCTTTGCCTGAGTCGGCCTTGGAAGTGGGTGGCACTATGGGGCAGAAGGCGCTGGATTCGCTGGAGAAATATTTTGCTCGGATTGAGTCGGTATGGAAGCCGGTAGCCACTGAAGAGGCCTTTGAGATTGTGCGCCGTCGTTTGTTTGAGTCGGCTGGTGATGCCGCTCAGGTGCAGGGTATTGCGCAGCAGTATGCTGATTTCTATCGCCAGCATGCGCAGGAGTTTCCGAACGAAACACAATCCAGCCACTATTACGACCGACTGTGCAAGTCATACCCGATCCACCCGGAGGTATTTGACCGACTTTATGAGGATTGGTCTACGCTGGACAAGTTTCAGCGCACCCGTGGTGTGTTGCAATATATGGCGATAGTGATCCATCGCTTGTGGGTGGCGGATAACCGCGATGCGCTGATCATGCCGGGGTCGTTGCCCCTTGATGACAGTAATGTGCGTGGCAAGAGCATTCATTATCTACCACAGGGTTGGGAACCGGTCATCGAAAAAGAGGTGGATGGCTCGCGCTCTGAAGCGGCAGATATCGATAATCAAGATACCCGTTTTGGTCAATTCCACGCCGCACGGAGGGTGATGCGTACCCTATTTTTGGGTAGTGCTCCCAGTACAGGCGATCAGATGCATCGAGGCCTGCTGGCTGAGCGGATTATGCTGGGCGCCTGCTCGCCCGGGCAAACAGTGGCCACCTTTAAGGATGCGTTGGTTCGGCTGCGAGATCGTCTGACCTACCTTTATGGCGATAAAGATCGTTTTTGGCTGGATACTAAGCCTAATCTGCGTCGGGAAATGGAAACCCGTAAGAGTAAAGTCAGTGAGCGTGAAGAGTTGACGCCGCTGCTTAAGAAGTCAGTTACTGCGTGTTTTGGCTCCCAGCACTGTTTTGCCGGGATACACGTTTTCACACCTTCCAGCGATGTGCTTGATGAATACGGCAATGGACCGCGTTTGGTGGTACTGGAGCCGTCGGCATTTTCTGCTTATAGCCGTAGTAGCAGTACTAACCAGGCATTCAAAGCAGCTGAGGTGATCTTGTTTAAACGTGGTGAGCAACCACGTGTGAAACAAAATCGGCTGTTCTTTCTCGCTGCCGATTATGACAGCCTGAATCGTTTGAAAGATCAGGGGAGAACGTATCTGGCCTGGCACTCTATCGTTACCGATATTGAAAACGGAGTGTTGAATCAGGATCTGGCGCATTTGACCCAAGCCAAGGGGAATCGCGATACGGCGAAGAAGCAGTTTGATAGCTTGGTCCGCGACACTTATAAGTGGCTACTGGCGCCGCTGCAGGAGCCCGGTCAGCAGCTAGAGTGGGAGGTGTCGCAAATCTCTTCCAGCGCACCTAAACTAATACAGGAAATTGAAAGTAAACTAGCTGAAGAGGAGTGGTTAATCAAGGAGTGGTCACCGGTTCATCTGCGCAATTTGTTGGAAAAATACTATTTTACCAATGGGGTAGAGTTAGTCAGTGCAGTGAAGGTCTGGCAGGATGCCTGTCAGTACCTCTATATGCCTCGTTTAGTTAATGACCAAATATTGCGTCGAACTGTAGAAGAGGCTGTCAAGAGTACCGATTTCTTCGCTTTTGCGTCCGGTCTGCGTGACGATCGCTTTGAAGGATTTGCTTTTGGCAAATCATCCACCATGTTTTTGGATGAGAACAGCGTTCTGATTAGCCGGGATGCTGCGCTGCGCTATCAAGCCAAGCTGGAGCAAGAAGCTCGTGAGAAGAGTGAAGAAGAGCGTGAGAAGATTGATCCGGATAAAGATGGACGCGATGGGACCGATAAGGACGAATCAAGTGATGGCAAGGACTCGGACACAGGTTCTGGAACTGGTCAAGTGATTATAACAGAGAGCCAGAAAACACGGTTTTATGGTTCAGTACGACTTGATGCCATCAGAGCCAAAATGGATTTTGCTAATATCATGGACGAGGTGGTGCAAAATTTTGCCAGCCAATACGGTGTTGAGGTAGAGATCTCCATTGAGATTAATGCACGCACTGAGAAAGGGTTTGATGCAAATTTACAGCGAGCTATTAAAGAAAACTGCAGTATGCTGAAGTTTGGTAATGCTGAATTTGAAGAGTAAAACGCAAAAAATGAAGGCCGGATTTTCCGGCCTTTTTTACACCCAATGCTGGGGAATGGTGAGTTCGAAAGATTGTGCGGCATAGCGCAGCATGCTCAAAATTTCGCTGTGTCTGGCTTTGTCAATGACATGCCCGGCCTTTCGCTGCTCCAGCATCTTCTGCAGCTCCGGTAAGTTGAACATGCCAAGACGATGGAAATTACCCCAGGTAGGTTGACCAAACAGGTTGTAGATTACCACAGTGCTATCTCGTTCACTGGCCAAGCGTTTTTCACCGAGGAGCTTGGTTAGTGCTTCTTCGGCTTCATCTTTGTCATCATAGGTGTTTAGCAGTTTCATAGTCGGATGTTCTGGCAGAATTTAAGCTGCAGATTCTAGCAAAAATGTTGACTTAACCACAGCGAGAGTGATTAACCCAATCCCCCTCTCCGCAAGCGACATTATTCCTTCTGCGGCAACTAACCTGCCCCCCCTTAATAACACACTCCGAGATGCGATCGGTCTGTCGTGTTTGACGCTTGGAACTACACCCGCTATGAGTTAACATCCCAATTACCACTATCAACCACAGCGGCTTTTTCAAGGGACATAACAGGGCATTTCTTACAGGAAAAAGAGACAGATTTAATTGCCTAACAAGCTGTATTGTAAGGAATTTAGTGAGTTGGTGCCGAAGGCCGGACTCGAACCGGCACGTATTTCTACGGTTGATTTTGAATCAACTGCGTCTACCGATTTCGCCACTTCGGCACTGAAGGGGATGCGGAAACGTTGTGGATTATACCTGTCGCGCGCCGCCATGCAAGCGACGACGCGCGAAACCCGCGCTAAGTGCCCAAAAAACCAGCGCCCTTCGTCACTCCAGCTCAGACACCGCCAGCCGAATCACCCCTGCCGCCTTCTGCTCCGGCAGCGCCAGCACCTTCGCCCACATCTCCTGCACCATATCGCAGGAGAGCTTCTCTTTGCCCGCCGCCTTCTCCGGCATCTGCAGCAGCTGGATGTCCTCGCCGTACTTATCGGCAAGCGCCTTCATAATCGGCCGCACATCCTCGACAGCCGCCTCGCGCTCGGCCGGCGTCACGGTGTGGCGGTTTTTGCCGTAGGCCGCGCGCATCATGTCGGCGTCGGCCTGCATGCGCCGCGCCATCAGGTCTTTATCCAGCATGCGCATCGGGTTCACGCCGCCCTTCACCATCGGGTAGAGGAAGCGGAAGCAGGCGTCGTCACTCACCTTCTGGATGGCGGCGGTCTGCTCCATGTTGATGGTCATGTAGTTCACCACGTTGGCGTCCGGGGCGTTTTGCAGGCGCGACATCTGCAGATGCAGGATCTGCGGCTGGATGGTGTCGATAATCTGCTGCTCCGGCTCGCCCGCTTTTTGCAGGGCGGCCATCTGGTAGAGGATGCGCTGATGCAGCGCAGGCTCCTGCTCCTTAATCACCTGCCAGGCGGGCATCGCGTTAAGGGCAGCATCCATCTGCTGTTCCGGCGCGCGCTGCCTGTCGAAGAACACCCAGAACGCCACGGCGGCGGCCGCGACGACGACAATCACAATACGGGTCCACGTTTTATTCATCTCGCATCCTTATCCTTGCGTTATGCCGGTTTACACCGGCACGCCGCTGTGGAAGCGAAACTCGTTGTCCGGTGTCGAGATAAGTGTGGCTTCAATTTCGCCAAAATGCTGTATGCGCGGTGAGATATCGTTGTCGCTCACCTGCTGGGCCAGCGTCAGGTAGTCCTGATAGTGGCGCGCTTCCGAGCGCAGCAGCGAGAGATAAAACTTCTGCAGGTCGTCCTCGAGGAACGGGGCCAGCGCGGCGAAGCGTTCGCAGGAGCGGGCTTCGATGTAGGCGCCGCAGATGAGTTTGTCGATCAGCGTCAGCGGTTCGTGGGTGCGCACTTCTTTAAGCATCCCTTTGGCGTAGCGGCTGGCGGTGATTTTGACGTACGGAATGTCGCGGGCCAGCATCGCCTCGCGCACCTGCCAGAAGTGGTGGAGTTCCTCTTTAATCAGCAGCACCATGCTGTCGATGAGCGCCTGGCCCCACGGGTCGTCGGTTTTGGGCATCACGCTTTTGCCAATCTGCCTGTGCAGGGCGATGAAGTCCGGCTCCGGGCCGTCGCGGAAGGTGAACTGTTCGTAGGGCTTGAGCCAGTCGAGCAGCGCGTCGGCACCGCTTTCGTCGGCGACGTATTTACGCACGAGTAATAGCGCGGTCTGGGCGGCCTTGAGCTCGCACACCATGTGGTCGGTGAGCAGCAGCGGCAGGTTTGCCGGGTTGCGGGCTTTATCAATCCATGCTTGCGGGGTCGGGCACTGAAGGAAGTTGAGTACGGGGGCGAGTATCTGCGGGTAATCCATGGTTCTGCCTTGAAAAAGCGGTGGCGTGCGCCACCGCCTGAAACGCTTAGTGACGCACGCCGTCGTCGTCTTCGTCGACGTAATCTTCGTCGTCGCCTTCTTCGCCGTCTTCACCGTTCGGATCTTCGAAGTAGGTTCCCCAGCCGTCGTACTCCACCTCAAACTTCTCGGCCAGGTTCATCAGCTGTTCTACCTGCGCGTCGATAAGCTCCGCCTTCAGCGCGCCTTCGCTCAGGATGTCGCAGCAGATAACGGTGTCGCCCTCTTCCACTTCCAGCTCTTCCGGCTCGGTCACTTCGTAACCCAGCTTGAAGGCTTCCACCGCCATTTTTTCCAGCGCGTCGAAATCATCCGCAGAGAAATGGTGCTCGATGGTGTACAGCGCGTCCGGATCGCTACCGTCTTCCAGCAGCTCTTCAATAATCAGACGCGTCTCTTCGCGTTGCTCTTCCAGGTGTTCCGGGTTTGCCATGGCTCAATCCTCTTTAAAGTGCGGCAGATACTTCTATTTTCACACACGGACGGGTTTGCCTCCACCTTTGTAAGAAAGAATTGTGAAACGGGGTTGCAAATGAATAATTACACATATAAAGTGAATTTTAATTCAATAAGTGGCGTTCGCCAGGCGAGGATAAAATGTCCGATTTGTACAAGAAACACTTTCTGAAATTGCTCGACTTTACCCCTGCACAGTTCACTTCTCTGCTGACTCTTGCCGCACAGCTCAAAGCCGATAAAAAAAAGGGCAAGGAAGTACAAAAGCTTACTGGTAAAAACATCGCGCTCATCTTCGAAAAAGACTCGACCCGTACACGATGCTCTTTCGAAGTTGCCGCATTTGACCAGGGCGCACACGTCACCTATTTAGGGCCGAGCGGCAGCCAGATTGGGCATAAAGAGTCAATTAAGGACACCGCACGGGTGCTCGGGCGGATGTACGACGGCATTCAGTATCGCGGCCACGGCCAGGACGTGGTCGAAACGCTGGCACAATATGCGGGCGTGCCGGTGTGGAACGGCCTGACCAACGAGTTCCACCCGACGCAGCTGCTGGCGGACCTGCTGACCATGCAGGAGCACCTGCCGGGCAAAGCGTTTAACGAGATGACGCTGGTCTACGCGGGCGACGCGCGCAACAACATGGGCAACTCGATGCTGGAAGCGGCGGCGCTGACCGGGCTGGATCTGCGTCTGGTGGCCCCGAAAGCCTGCTGGCCGGAAGAGAGCCTGGTAGCGGAGTGCAGCGCGCTGTCAGAGAAGCACGGCGGCAAAATCACCCTGACGGAAGACGTGGCGGCCGGCGTGAAGGGCGCGGACTTTATCTATACCGACGTGTGGGTGTCGATGGGCGAAGCCAAAGAGAAGTGGGCGGAGCGGATTGCGCTGCTGCGCGGGTATCAGGTGAACGCGCAGATGATGGCGCTGACCGGCAACCCGAACGTCAAGTTCCTGCACTGTCTGCCGGCGTTCCATGACGACCAGACCACGCTCGGCAAGCAGATGGCGAAGGAGTTCGATCTGCACGGCGGGATGGAGGTGACGGACGAGGTGTTTGAGTCGGCGGCGAGCATCGTGTTCGACCAGGCAGAAAACCGGATGCATACGATTAAGGCGGTGATGGTGGCGACGCTTGGGGAGTGATCCTCTCTCCCACATTTTTATTCGGTGCGCTCTTCTTGCCGGGTGACGCTGCGCTTACCCGGCCTACAAAACCCGTAGGCCCGTGCAAGCGAAGCGCCGCCGGGCAAATCAGGCCTGCTCAATTGATTTTTCACCCCAAAAAAGGTACGTTTTCGCCTTAATTCCAGCGTGGACATGCCAGCATTATGCCGATTATTCAGTCTGTTGAACGTGCGTTGCAGATCCTCGACCTCTTCAACGAGCAGGCCACCGAGCTTAAGATCACCGACATCAGCAAACTGATGGGGCTGAGCAAAAGTACCCTCCATTCGCTGCTGAAAACCCTGCAGCTTCACGGCTATATCGATCAGAACCCAGAGAACGGTAAATATCGCCTCGGCATGAAGCTGGTCGAGCGCGGCCATTTCGTCGTGGGCTCAATGGATATTCGTCAGAAGGCAAAAGGCTGGCTGACGGATCTTTCCCGGCGGACCGGGCAGACCACCCATCTGGGGATCCTGGACGGGCGTGAAGGGGTCTATATCGAGAAGATTGAAGGCAAGCTGGCCGCCATCGCCTATTCGCGCATTGGCCGTCGCCTGCCGGTTCATGCCACCGCCATCGGCAAGGTGTTGATTGCCTGGCTGGGCGAGGCCGAGCTGAACGCCCTGCTGGAGGGCTATCAGTACACTACCTTTACCCCTTCCACTCTTGCCACCCGCGAAGCGTTGGTGGATGCGCTGAAAAAAACCCGCGAACAAGGCTACGCCCTGGACAGCGAAGAGAACGAGCAGGGCGTGCGCTGCGTGGCGGTGCCGGTGTGGAACCATGAGTCACGCGTGATTGCCGCCCTGAGCCTGTCGACGCTGACCTCGCGCGTGGACGACGCCGAGCTGGCTAATTTCCGCGAGCAGCTTCAGCAGGCCGGGCTCCAGCTCTCACGCGCGCTGGGCTACCCGGCCTGAGCCGCTACAGCGGCTCGTAGGTAAAGTAGTCGAAGTCCGCGTGGCAGCCGTCACCGCTAATGTCCTCGCAGTGCAGCCCCACAAATGCGCCGGTGAAGAAGCCGCGCCCGCCGATGTAGTCGTCCGATAGTTTCCACGCCTCATAGGTTACCGGCACGGTGTGCCACGTCTCGCCGTCGAACGAGTAGCTGTAGCGATAGACCAGCGTATCCACATCGACGCGCAGCCAGACGCTCTGCGCACTCTCCGGCACCGGAATCGGCTGCTCGTGCAGCGGCCATGACGGCACGTTGTGGTCGAGCTGGATCACCTTTATGGTTCTCCCCTGCCCCTCCTCGTAGTCCACAAAGCAGTAGCTCCAGTTTTTGCTGTTGTAGTAGCAGGTCAGCCCCGCGCTCTGCTGGAAGTGGACCGGCGAGAACTGCATCCGCGTCTCCGCCCGGAAGGTGAAGTGCTGCCAGCGGCGCGCCACGGTCGACTGGGTGAAGGTCGAGTTAAGCGAGTCGTTGCCGTAGAGCCGTAAATAGCCGGGGCGCGCGGTGAGCGAGCCGAGGGTGTCGTCGAACGGAATGCGCAGGGTTTGCAGCTCCGGGTCAAGCGAACTGGCGTCAAAATCGTCCCGCCAGCTGTGCTGAACGGCAGCGGGCTGCTCGGCAATCTGCGGACCTTTCACGGTCAGCTGCGCGTGCTTACCACCTTCGACATACGGCCAGCCGTCGCGCCATTCAATGCGGGCGATGCCGGTCTCGCGCCCCAGCGGGCAGTAGCCGCGCCCGCCGGAGGCCAGCAGCGGCACGCCGGGCAGGCGCAGCGGGCGGCTGGTGAGGTAGGCCATATACCATTCCCCCGTGTGGGTCTGCAGCAGCGAACCGTGGCCGCTCTTCTGCAGCGGGTTCTCCGGCAGGTGCCAGCTGGTCATCATCGTCACGTCCGGGTGCAGCTCGTACGGCCCGTCGATCGTTTTTGAACGCAGCACCACGACGGCGTGTTCGTAGCTGGTGCCGCCTTCGGCAACCATCAGGTAGTACCATCCTGCGTGGCGATACAGGTGCGCGCCTTCGGTGTAGCAGAGCGGCGTGCCGGTAAACAGCGTCTTACGCTCCGGCGAGAGGGTGCCGGTCTGCGGATCGAACGCCTGCATCACGATGGTGTTGTGCGGGTTGCTGTGGTGGCGCGGCCCCCACGGGCGGTAAAGGTAATATTTGCGGCCATCGTCGTCGTGGAACAGGGACGGGTCGAACCCGCCGTTGCCCATCGGGATCGGCTCGCTCCACGGCCCCTCAATGGACGGCGCGGTGACGAGGAAATTGCGGCCGTTTTTCCACGGCGAGTCGACAATCTTCACGTCGGTGTAGAGCAGCCAGAATTTGCCGTCGGCATAGCTCAGGCACGGCGCCCAGATGCCGCCGGAGTCCGGGTTGCCCTTCATGTCCAGCATCGACACGCGGTCCAGCGGGGTGCTGACCAGCGACCAGTTTTTCAGGTCGCGGGAGTGGTAGATGCGCACGCCCGGGAACCACTCGAAGGTCGAGGTGGCGATGTAGTAGTCCTCGCCCTGGCGGCAGAGGGACGGGTCCGGGTTGAAGCCGGTGAGTATCGGGTTCGTGATTTCCATAGTGCCTCCGGTTAATGGGATGCGGCTGTCGCGGCGTCGGGAACGGCTTCACCCTGGGCCGTGCGGTGCTTTATCAGCTGCTGGCTGATGGCCTCCACGCGGGCGTCGGTGAGTTTGTAGAACGACAGCATGATGAACATGCCCGCGTAGAGCACTACCGGCACCACGCAGAACAGAATTTTGATGGTGGTCAGCACCTCAACCGGCTGCACGCTGCTGCTGGCGGAGTAGTTCACGTACGCGAGGATCCAGCCCACTACCGCCCCGCCAATCGCCAGGCCAATCTTCAGGCTGAACAGGTAGGTGGAGAACACCAGCCCGTCGAGGCGGCGCCCGCTGCGGCTCTCCTCGTAATCCACCACGTCAGAGGCCATGAGCCACTGGAGCGGCGTGGTGGTGTTAAAGACGAACAGGAACAGAATGTTGAGGGCGAAAATCAGGGCGATATGCTCCGCCGGGGTGACGAAAATCAGCAGGCTGATCAACGAGTAGGCGACGATGATCCACCTGAAGGCGGTGACGCGGTCAAAGCGGCCCAGCATGCGGGAGGAGCAGAGCGAGCCGAACATGGTGGCGAGGCTGCCATAGAGTAAAAACTGGGTCGCCAGCTCCGGGTGATCCATCACGTATTTGACGAAGTAGAGGGTCGCCCCGCCGCGCACAACGTTGGAACAGGTCGCCATCAACTTAAAGGCACACATAATGCGCCACTGGCCGTTGCCTAACAGCAGCCTGAGATCTTTTGCCACCGACGAGCCCGGCTGCACCTCAAAGGTGTAACGCTCTTTGGTGGTAAAGAAGCAGACGTAGAGCAGCACCACGCCGCTCAGCCCCAGCACGCACATGGCGCCGAAATAGCCCACCTGCTCGTCCCCTTTGCCGATGATGCTCACCAGCGGCAGGGCAATGCCGCTGATGGCGAGCGAACCCGCCGCCGCCAGGAAGAAACGCCAGGATTGCAGGGCGTGACGCTCTTTCGGGTCAGCGGTGATGACGCCCGGCATGGCGCAGTACGGCACGTTAACGAAGGTGTAGACCAGGGTCAGGAGAATGTAGGTCACGCAGGCGTAGATGATTTTGCCCTGCGCCGAGAAGTCCGGCGTGTAGAAGGTCAGTACGCAGACGATGCCAAACGGGATCGCGCCCCACAGCAGGAACGGGCGGAACTGGCCGTGCCGCGTGCGGGTGCGGTCAACCAGCAGCCCCATCAGCGGGTCGGTGACGGCGTCGAGCACGCGGGAGACCAAAAACAGCGTGCCCATAATGCCCGCCGACAGGCCGAAGACGTCGGTATAGAAATAGGCCAGCAGAAACATCGTGGCCTGCCAGACGAAGCCGCAGGCGGTGTCACCCAGCCCATAGCCAATTTTGTCTTTCATGGTTAATTGCGTCATCAGAATTACACCCTTATGTCGTGTGCTGAATAACAACATCGTGTTAATGGAGTGTAATGAGCTGTTCAATTAACCAGCAATGGTCATATCTTATTTCTGAATTATGTTATTTTGCTTTTGTGACGCCAGCGATATATCGCAACTGATTGTTTAAATTAATAAATTACAGAAACGCGAAAGCCGTCCGCGGAATATTTTCCGCAGACGTTTTTTCCTGGAAATAATTAAATGCCGAGCGCTTTTTTACCGGCGTTAATTACCTCAATAATTTTATCGGTGTCATAAATACAGCCTTTCCAGGTGCCGCCGCTCACCGACTGCAATGCTGCCCATAGCCGCGTATCGTCTGGCAAAAAGTCGTGGGCGTGCAGGTCCGGATGCGTCTGCCGCCGTGCCAGCTCGCGCGCGCCCTCTTCCGGCGTCAGCGGGGTGTCCGCCGTGCCGATAAAGTTCACGCTGCCCGTCAGGGTCATACGATCCACGGCAATCTCAATGATGTCGTTATCGCGCAATTTGCCGATCGGCCCGCCCGCCAGCGCCTCCGGCGACACGTGCCCGAAGCATGCGCCCGTCGACACGCCCGAGAAGCGCGCATCGGTAATCAGCGATACCGTTTTGCCCCACGAAATATGCTTCAGCGCGGAGGTGAGCTGGTAGGTCTCTTCCATGCCGGTGCCGGACGGCCCGCCGCCGATAACCACCATGATATCGCCCTGCTGAATCTCTTCCCGCTTGATGGCCTTAATCGCCTGCGCTTCTGAGACAAACACCCGCGCCCGGCCGGTGTGGCGGTAAACGCCATCGTCACCGACCACCGACGGGTCGATCGCCGTGGCCTTGATCACCGATCCTTCCGGCGCAATGTTGCCCGTCGGGAAGCAGACCGTTGAGGTCAGCCCTTTCGCTTTGGCCTTCTCGGGCGGCAGGATCACGTCATCCGGATCGACGCCGTCCTGCTCGCGCAGGCACTGACGGAAGCGCGCCCGACGTTCCGAGGCCTGCCACCAGTCGAGGTTCTCGCCCACCGTCTGGCCGGTCACGGTCATGGCATCCAGATGCAGCAGGCCGAGATCGCGCAGGTGGAGCATCACCTCCGGCACGCCGCCTGCCAGGAACGCGCGCACGGTCGGATGGTAGTCCGGGCCGTTGGGCAGGACGCTCACCAGGCGCGGAACTTTACGGTTGATGCGCGTCCAGTGCGCGACGTCAGGAAGGGTGCAGCCCGCCGCGTGGGCGATGGCCGGTATGTGCAGCAGTAAATTGGTGGAACCGCCGAACGCCGCGTGGAGCACCATGGCGTTTTCGATGGCCTTATCGGTGAGGATATCGCGCGTGGTGATGCCGCGGTTATCCAGCTCGCTCACCGCCCGCGCCGACTGGCGGGCGATCTCCAGCCACACCGCCTGCCCGGACGGTGCCAGCGCGGAGTGCGGCAGTGCCAGACCCAGCGCTTCCGCAACCACCTGAGAGGTGCCCGCCGTGCCGAGAAACTGACACCCGCCGCCCGGCGACGCGCAGGCGCGACAGCCCAGCTCGGCGGCCTCCTGCAACGACAGCTCGTGGTTGGCAAAGCGCGCGCCAATGGTCTGCACCTTGCCCGCATCTTCACCCACGGTCGGCGGCAGCGTCGCGCCGCCCGGCACCAGAATGGTCGGCAGATCGTGCATGGCGGCCAGCGCGATCATGGTCGCAGGCAGCCCTTTATCGCAGGTTGCCACGCCGATCACCGCCCGGCGCGTCGGCAGGGAGCGGATCAGACGACGAAACACGATCGCCGCGTCGTTGCGGTACGGCAGGGAGTCGAACATGCCGTGCGTGCCCTGAGAGCGCCCGTCGCACGGGTCGCTGACGAAGGCCGCGAACGGGATCCCACCGTTGCGGGTGATCTCCTTCGCTGCCGCCTGCATCTGCATGCCAATTTCCCAGTGCCCGGTGTGGTAGCCCAGCGCAACCGGGCGTCCGTCCCCGGCGCGGATGCCGCCCTGGGTACCGATGATCAGCACCTCTTTGCCGGTCAGCCTGTTGGCGTCCCAGCCCATCCCGGCGTTTTGCGTCATGCCGAACAGGTTGCCGCTGGGGGATTCCATCAGCATCTGCGGGGTCAGCGGCAGCGCGCCCTGCGGCCCCGCCGCGTGGGTGATCACCGCGTAAAACGCATCGTCCTGTGGGGTGAAAATTTTCTCGATGGTCATGGTTATCTTCCGGCTCAGCAGAGCTTGAGCTGTTGCAGCAGGGATTTCAGCTGCGCCTTGCGCGGCTCGTCCAGCGGTGAAGCGGGCGGCAGCACGTGCGTGGAGATCGGGCGACCGCAAAGTACAATCGCCTCTTTAATGACGTTCACGAACGGCGTATCCAGCTGATACAGCTGCGGGATTTGCAGCAAGGTCTGATGATACTCAGCCGCTTTCGCCACGTCCTTATCGCGCCAGGCTTTCAGAAGATTTACCGACACCTGCGGCGCAAAGTTGCCGCTCGCCGAGATCGCCCCGTCGCCGCCGAGCAGCAGGGTATTGAACAGATGATCGTCGTAACCACACAGCACGGTGAAGTGTGGGTGGGCCGCTTTGACGGTGTGGATCATGCTGCGCAGATGGGCGACGGAGTCGATGGTGTCTTTAATGCCTACGATGTTGCTGCGCGAGTCGGCGAGGGTTTTCACCAGCGCTGGCGTGAGATCCTGCCCGGTCAGCGCCGGGAAGTTATAGAGCATCACCGGCAGCGTGACGCTGTCGGCCACCTGTTCGAAATAGCGAATCAGGTTCGCTTCCGAGACTTTCCAGTAGTAGGGGTTGATGACCACGATGCCGTCCGCGCCCGCCTGCTGCGCGTGCTGGCTCAGTTCAATGGTTTCCCGGGCGTTGGTGCCGCCGGTGCCGATCAGAACCGGCACGCGACGATCGACATGTTCGATAGCAAAGCGGGCAATGGTTTTACGCTCTTCGGCGTTGAGCTGGGAGAATTCGCCGCCGCTGCCGAGGAAGAACAGGCCATCAACGCCTGCGGCGATCAGATCGTCGATCAGCGCGGCGGTGCCCTGCTTATCGAGCTGGCCATCGGCGGTAAAAATGGTGGAGACAGGGGGAATGATTCCCGTAAACAACACAGGCTGCGGCATGAGATCTCCTTGCTGAATCACTTTGTTCTACATTATAGAACAGCGTTCAATAATTTAACGATCATACTATGACGCAGAAAAAGCGCAGGTAAATGGGAGATGAGGAGGGAGTGCGGGAAATTTAAGCTGGATCACAGATTGTCCCCCTCACCCCGACCCTCTCCCCAAAGGGGCGAGGGAGAAAAGACGGCTCGGTGCAGTCCCCTCTCCCCTGTGGGGAGAGGGTTAGGGTGAGGGGTAAAGGGTTATTCAATCAGCATTTTCACCACGACTTTTCGCACCCTGGCAGGCGCCCCCGCCGCGCACAGCGGCTTATGGACTTCGCCAGGCCAGAACACCACAAAATCCCCTTCGCTCAGCACCACGGTTTTCTCCTGCTCGCCTTCCGGCAGGAACGCGATGTCTTTGTCCGCCAGCCAGTCGGTATCCGGCGTACCGTGCGGCAGGGTGCTGAAGGTCATCCCTTCCTGACCCTTCATCACGATCTGGATGTCCAGATAGCGCGCATGAAACTCTGCGCGGCGTTCAGCAAACGGCTGAGTCATGTCTTCCGAGACCAGATAAAACAGAGTGTTGCCATCGATATCATGCTTGCCGGGCGGCGTTGCGTCGGTGACGTGGCGCTTTATATAGTCAATGGCCTGGCGCAGCTCGTCAGGCAGCCAGGGCTGGAGATGGTGGATGTTGCCGATGATCATGAGAAAACCCTCAATGTAAAACAACGTTTCATTTTTGTCTTTTATACGAGAGTTCGCGCTGCCATACCAGTCCTTTTTCTGTGACCTTTGCGCGAGCGCATGTTTATCGGGAAAGGTGTTAATTCACTGTTAATCACACACAGGCAATTATGCAGCGGTTATGCATAACCTCATTTCGCGCGCGCGATAGCGCCAACATAACCTCCTGAATCGAAAGCGTAAATCACAAAACCTGCTGCCGTATCACATTTTATCACTTTAATAATTTCCTTTATAAACTCATAATTATTTATGGATTTTCCTTAAGTCAAAAATAGTTAACTGCCATTATTGCATAGCTATTCCCGCCACCAAATTTTAACTTTTAAAATCAATGATATAACTAATTATTTCGAAACATTAAATTCTACAAAATAATAACAAATACAAATATTGCCACCGAATGCTGCTTAGCTATTCACGTGCCAATAATATGAAATTAATCATTATCTGATGCGAATCATGCAAATGAAAACAAACACCTTAATATCCATTTTCGCGTGAACTGCATCACAATAATGATTATTTAACCGCCTAATATGAACCTCGAAATCAATTGAGCTTAGCCGCCATGAAATTAAACACATCACATGGCGCATGCCCTTTTTATTCTGAAAAACAGTTAAAGGAATAATTATGGAAAAGCATTACGTCGGTTCTGAAATTGGTCAATTGCGTAGCGTTATGCTGCACCGCCCAAATTTAAGTCTGAAACGTTTAACGCCATCGAATTGTCAGGAACTGCTTTTCGATGATGTGCTCTCGGTTGAACGGGCGGGCGAAGAGCATGATATCTTCGCAAACACGCTGCGCGAGCAGGGTGTGGAAGTCCTGCTGTTAACCGACCTCCTGACACAAACGCTTGATATTACTGAAGCGAAAGCCTGGCTGCTGGAGACGCAAATCTCGGACTATCGCCTCGGGCCTACCTTTGCGGGCGACGTGCGCGGCTGGCTGGCGGACATGCCGCACCGTGAACTGGCGCGCAGATTAAGCGGCGGATTAACCTACGGCGAAATTCCGGCGGCCATCAAAAATATGGTGGTAGATACCCACACGGCCAATGACTTTATTATGAAGCCGCTGCCGAACCATTTATTTACCCGCGACACTTCCTGCTGGATTTATAACGGCGTGTCCATTAACCCGATGGCTAAACCCGCCCGTCAGCGTGAAACTAATAACCTTCGGGCAATATATCGCTGGCATCCGGCATTTGCCGACGGCGATTTTATAAAGTATTTCGGCGACGAAAATATTAATTACGATCATGCCACCCTGGAAGGCGGCGACGTATTAGTGATTGGTCGCGGGGCGGTATTGATCGGCATGTCTGAACGCACGACGCCGCAGGGCGTGGAGTTCCTCGCCAACAGCCTGTTCAAACACCGCCAGGCCGAGCGCGTGATCGCCGTTGAGCTGCCAAAACACCGCTCCTGCATGCACCTCGACACCGTGATGACCCACATCGACGTGGACACTTTCTCCGTCTACCCGGAAGTGGTGCGCAAAGACGCCCAGTGCTGGACGCTCACCCCGGACGGGCGCGGCGGCCTGCAACGTACCCAGGAAACCGACCTGCTGCACGCCATCGAGAAAGCGCTCGGCATTAACCAGGTGCGCCTGATCACCACCGGCGGCGACGCCTTTGAAGCCGAACGCGAACAGTGGAATGACGCCAACAACGTTCTGACCATCCGTCCCGGCGTGGTGATTGGCTACGAACGCAACGTCTGGACTAACGAGAAGTACGACAAAGCCGGCATCACCGTGCTGCCCATCCCGGGCGATGAGCTGGGACGCGGCCGCGGCGGCGCACGCTGCATGAGCTGCCCACTGGAACGCGACGGAATTTAAAGGAGCCATCATGGAACGAAAACCCACTCTGGTTGTGGCCCTTGGCGGCAACGCGCTGCTGAAGCGCGGCGAGCCGCTGGAAGCAGAGATCCAGCGCCAGAACATTGAGCAGGCCGCCCGCACCATCGCTGGGCTCACGGCGCAGTGGCGCGTGGTGCTGGTCCACGGCAACGGTCCACAGGTCGGGCTGCTGGCGCTGCAGAACAGCGCCTACGACAAAGTGACCCCTTACCCACTGGACGTTCTTGGTGCCGAAAGCCAGGGGATGATCGGCTACATGCTCCAGCAGGCGCTGAAAAACAGCCTGCCGCAGCGTGAGGTGAGCGTCCTGCTTACGCAAGTGGAAGTGGACGCCGCCGACCCGGCGTTCAGCAACCCGACCAAATACATCGGCCCGGTGTACAGCGAAGCCCAGGCAAAAACGCTGGCCGCGGAAAAAGGCTGGGTGTTTAAGGCCGACGGCAGCTACTTCCGTCGCGTGGTGCCGTCACCGCAGCCGAAACGCATCGTCGAGAGCGACGCCATCACGGCGCTGATCCAGCGCGACCACCTGGTGATCTGCAACGGCGGCGGCGGCGTGCCGGTGGTGGAAAACGCCAACGGCTATCACGGCATTGAGGCGGTGATCGATAAAGACCTCTCCGCCGCCCTGCTGGCGCGCCAGATTGAGGCCGACGCCCTGCTGATCCTCACCGATGCCGACGCGGTGTACCTCGACTGGGGAAAACCGACCCAGCGCCCGCTGGCGCAGGTGACGCCAGAACTGCTCAGAGGCATGCAGTTTGACGCCGGATCGATGGGGCCGAAAGTGGCCGCCTGCCGCGAGTTTGTTGAAGCCTGCAACGGCATTGCCGGGATCGGCGCGCTGGCCGATGGGGCAGAGATTCTGGCGGGCGAGAAAGGCACGTTGATTCGTAACTGAACATACATTTAAAAAGGATTTCCCATATGACCATCAACCTGAAAAACCGCAACTTTCTGAAACTGCTGGACTACACCCCGGCGGAGATCCAGTACCTGATCGACCTCGCCATCGAGCTGAAAGCGGCCAAAAAAGCCGGACGCGAAAAGCAAACCCTGGTCGGCAAAAACATCGCCCTGATCTTTGAAAAAACCTCCACCCGCACCCGCTGCGCCTTCGAAGTGGGCGCGTTTGACCAGGGTGCGCAGGTGACCTACCTCGGCCCAAGCGGGTCGCAGATCGGCCATAAAGAGTCGATGAAAGACACCGCCCGCGTGTTGGGGCGTATGTATGACGGTATCGAATACCGCGGCTACGGCCAGGCGATTGTTGAAGAGCTGGGTGAATACGCGGGTGTACCGGTGTGGAACGGCCTGACCGACGAATTCCATCCGACGCAGATCCTCGCCGATCTGATGACCATGCTGGAGCACGCCCCGGGCAAAACCCTGCCGGAGCTGAGCTTTGCTTATCTCGGCGACGCACGCAACAACATGGGCAACTCCCTGATGGTCGGCGCGGCCAAAATGGGGATGGACATCCGCCTGGTGGCACCGAAATCCTTCTGGCCGGAAGCGGGTCTGGTTGAGCAGTGCCGTGCCATCGCGAAAGAAACGGGCGCGCGCATCACCCTGACCGACAACGTGGAAGAAGGCGTGCGCGGGACGGATTTCCTCTACACCGACGTGTGGGTCTCCATGGGCGAGCCGAAAGAGGCGTGGGCCGAACGCGTCAGCCTGATGAAGCCGTATCAAATCAACGCGGACGTCATGAAAGCCACCGGCAACCCGAACGTCAAGTTCATGCACTGCCTGCCGGCGTTCCACAACGAGCACACCAAAGTGGGCCGCGAAATCGAAATGGCCTATGGCCTGAAAGGGCTGGAGGTGACGGAAGAGGTCTTCGAATCCCCGAACTCTATCGTCTTTGATGAAGCAGAAAACCGCATGCATACCATTAAAGCGGTCATGGTGGCGACACTCGGCGACTAATCACCGCCCGGCGCGCCGCGGGGTGCGCCGGGTTTCAGGAGAACATCATGGGCAAGTTCAAATTTCCCTCCGCATACACCATTCTCTTTTTTCTGATTGCCGTCGTTGCCGTCCTGACGTGGATTGTTCCGGCCGGGCAGTATCACATGGCCATGAACGAGGCGCTTGGCAAGGACGTGCCGATTGCCGGAACCTATGCGCACGTAGCGGCCCATCCGCAGGGGCTGGTTTCCGTGCTGATGGCCCCGATTGCCGGGTTGTACGATCCCGAGTCCGGCCAGGCCGGGGCGATCGACGTTGCGCTGTTTATACTGATCATCGGGGGATTCCTTGGGATCGTCACCAAAACCGGGGCCATTGACGCCGGGATCGAACGCGTCACCACCCGGTTGCGCGGTCGCGAAGAGTGGATGATCCCGATCCTGATGGCGCTGTTTGCCGCAGGCGGCACCATTTACGGCATGGCCGAAGAGTCCCTGCCGTTCTATACCCTGCTGGTTCCGGTGATGCTGGCCGCCCGTTTCGACCCGGTGGTAGCCGCCTCCACCGTGCTGCTCGGCGCCGGGATCGGCACGCTTGGCTCCACCATTAACCCGTTCGCGACGGTGATCGCCGCCAACGCCGCCGGGATCCCCTTCACCAACGGTATCGCCCTGCGCGTCGCGCTGCTGGTCATTGGGTGGATCATCTGCGTGGCGTGGGTGATGCGCTATGCCCGTAAAGTGCGCAAGGATCCCTCTCTCTCCATCGTTGCGGACAAACAGGAGGAGAACCTCGCCCACTTCCTCGGCAACAAGGGCGAACAGTCGCTGGAATTCACCCCGGTGCGCAAAATCATCCTGGTGATTTTCGCCCTTGCCTTCGCGGTCATGATCTACGGCGTGGCGGTGCTCGGCTGGTGGATGGCGGAGATCTCAGCGGTGTTTCTCGCCAGTGCAATAATCGTCGGCCTGATCGCCCGCATGAGCGAGGAGGAACTGACCTCAACCTTTATCAACGGCGCGCGAGATTTGCTGGGCGTCGCGCTGATTATCGGTATCGCGCGCGGTATCGTAGTGATCATGGATAAGGGCATGATTACCCACACCATTTTGCACAGCGCCGAGGGAATGGTTACCGGCTTATCGACGGTAGCGTTCATCAACGTGATGTACTGGCTGGAGGTGGTGCTGTCGTTTCTTGTGCCTTCTTCGTCCGGCCTGGCCGTTCTGACGATGCCGATCATGGCGCCTCTTGCCGATTTCGCTAACGTCAACCGCGACCTGGTGGTTACGGCTTACCAGTCGGCGTCCGGTATCGTTAACCTGATCACTCCCACCTCTGCCGTCGTAATGGGCGGGCTGGCTATCGCCCGCGTGCCTTACGTGCGCTATCTGAAATGGGTCGCGCCGCTGCTGGGGATTTTAACGGTGGTGATTATGGTGGCGTTAAGTCTGGGGGCGTTGTTGTAATTTGCCGGATGGCGCTGCGCTTATCCGGCCTGTGGATCGGTGCGGTGTCACCGGTTATTTCGGGAACTGATATGGGAACTATGATGGATTACGAAGAGTACTCTCCCAAAGAGCAACTACAGCTAACGGTCTGCCAGCGTCTGATCGCGGAAAAGGGCTATCTCTCTCAGGAGGAGATCCGCCGCGACTTACAGGAGCGGGGTTTTGAGACCATCAGCCAGTCCACCGTTTCACGTCTGCTCAAGTTGCTCGGTGTCATAAAAATTCGAAATGCCAAAGGGCTAAAGATTTATTCGCTGAATCCCCAGCTGCGCCCGGCTCCTGATGCCGCGCGCACCGTGTCCGAAATGGTGGTGAGCGTTGAGCACAATAGCGAATTTATCCTTATCCATACCGTTGCCGGATATGGCCGCGCGGTGGCGCGTATCCTGGATTATCACCAGTTACCGGAAATTTTAGGCGTGGTGGCCGGAAGCAGTATCGTCTGGGTCGCCCCTCGGGTGGTGAAGCGCACCGCGCTGGTGCATAAACAAATTAATTATTTACTCAGAGCGCATTAATATTCATAAAGAACCGTTTGCATTGAGTAAAGCGTGCATTAAATCGCTTGATCCGCAAAACGAGCTGCGTATAATGCCCGACAATTTGCCGGGAGGAAGCATGGTCAAGCGTGTACGACATAACGTCTTACCGCGTCTGAAATCAGACGCTGGCCTGCCGTTTTTCTTCCCGTTGCTTAATCTATTCCCAGAGCCCCTCATTTGAGGGGCTTTTTTTTGCCCGGCGTCAGGAGATAAACATGAATCCGCTTTATCAAAAACACATCATTTCCATAAACGACCTCAGCCGCGAAGAGCTGGAACTGGTTCTGGAAACCGCGGCAAAACTGAAGGCCAATCCGCAACCGGAGCTGCTGAAGCACAAGGTGATTGCGAGCTGCTTCTTTGAAGCCTCGACCCGCACCCGCCTCTCCTTTGAAACCTCCATGCACCGCCTGGGCGCGAGCGTGGTGGGCTTCTCAGACAGCAGCAACACGTCGCTGGGTAAAAAAGGCGAGACCCTGGCGGATACCATTTCAGTGATCAGCACCTACGTAGACGCGATTGTGATGCGCCACCCGCAGGAGGGCGCGGCGCGCCTGGCGACCGAGTTTTCCGGCGGCATCCCGGTACTGAACGCCGGGGACGGTGCTAACCAGCATCCGACGCAGACCCTGCTGGATCTGTTCACCATTCAGGAGACGCAGGGCACGCTGGAGAACCTGAACATCGCCATGGTCGGCGACCTGAAATATGGCCGCACCGTCCACTCCCTGACCCAGGCGCTGGCGAAATTTAACGGCAACCGCTTCTTCTTCATCGCCCCAGACGCGCTGGCGATGCCGCAGTACATTCTCGATATGCTGGACGAAAAAGGCATTGCGTGGAGCCTGCACGCCAGCATCGAAGAGGTGATGAGCCACGTGGATATTCTCTACATGACCCGCGTGCAGAAAGAGCGTCTGGATCCTTCCGAGTACGCCAACGTGAAGGCGCAGTTTGTCCTGCGCGCCAGCGACCTCGACGGCGCGCGCGACAACATGAAGGTGCTGCACCCGCTGCCGCGCATCGATGAGATCACCACAGACGTGGATAAAACGCCGCACGCCTGGTACTTCCAGCAGGCCGGGAACGGTATCTTCGCCCGCCAGGCGTTACTGGCACTGGTTCTGAATCGCGATTTAGCTCTGTAAGGGGAAACGACCATGACACACGATAACAAACTCCAGGTTGAAGCCATCAAACGTGGCACCGTGATTGACCACATCCCTGCGCAGGTGGGCTTTAAGCTGCTGACGCTGTTCAAACTGACCGAGACCGATCAGCGCATCACCATTGGCCTGAACCTGCCGTCGGGCGAGATGGGTCGCAAGGACTTGATCAAAATCGAGAATACCTTCCTGACCGACGAGCAGGTCAACCAGCTGTCGCTGTACGCACCGGATGCCACCGTCAACCGCATCGACGAGTATGAAGTGGTCGGCAAATCCCATCCTGGCCTGCCGGATCGTATTGAGAGCGTGCTGGTCTGTCCGAACAGCAACTGCATCAGTCATGCTGAGCCGGTTTCATCCAGTTTTGCAGTGAAAAAACGCGCTGATGACATCGCACTCAAATGCAAATACTGCGAAAAAGAGTTTTCTCATTATGTGGTGCTGGCCAACTAATTGAGGTTGGTAAAGGATCCCGGCCTCCCTATAATGGCCGGGAACATTTAATCAGCTGTTATTCTGGAGAAATCATGACCAAAGTACTCGCGACGGAAAATGCACCCGCGGCTATCGGCCCGTACGTTCAGGGCGTTGATCTGGGCAGCATGATCATCACCTCGGGCCAGATCCCGGTGAACCCAAAAACCGGTGAAGTGCCAGCCGACGTAGCGGCACAGGCGCGTCAGTCGCTGGAAAACGTGCAGGCTATCGTTGAATCTGCCGGTCTGAAAGTGGGCGACATCGTGAAAACGACCGTGTTCGTGAAAGATCTGAACGATTTCGCGACCGTTAACGCCACTTACGAAGCATTCTTTACCGAACACAACGCGACCTTCCCGGCGCGCTCCTGCGTTGAAGTGGCGCGTCTGCCAAAAGACGTGAAAATTGAAATCGAAGCGATCGCCGTGCGCCGCTAATCAATTTCAGGCAAACCTGGGCAGCTTCGGCTGCCTTTTTTATTTGGCTATTTTTACCTTCGTAATACGATGACGACGCGGTCCGGGAATAAATACACTCGCACACCTTTATACATTCCCGCTTCGGACAAAAATGAAAATCTCCAGAATTGCGTTGGCTATGGCCACTCTTACGGTAGCCTCTTCTGCGCTGGCACATGGCTATATCGAATCCCCTGCCAGCCGCGCTTATATGTGTAAACAGGGACAAAACATTGACTGCGGTCTGGTGGAATATGAACCCCAGAGCGTAGAACGTGCCTCCGGTTTCCCGTCAGGGAGCCTGCCGCCGGATGGCGAACTCGCCAGCGCCGGGATTGCCAACTACTCGCAGCTTGATAAGCAAAGCCAGAATGCCTGGACCAAAACGCCGATGACAGCCGGGGTACATCAGTTTGTCTGGCACCACACCGCGCCGCACAAAACCACCAACTGGCGCTATTACATCACCAAACAAAACTGGAACCCGAATAAGCCGCTGACCCGCGACCAGTTCGACTTAACGCCGTTTTGTACGGTAAACGGCAACGGACAGGCGCCCGCAATGACCCAGTCGATGAACTGTAACGTGCCGGAACGTACCGGTTATCAGGTGATTTACGGCGTGTGGGAAATTGCCGATACGCCCAACAGTTTCTATCAGGCCATCGACGTGGACTTCGGTAACGGCGGCAACGTCACGCCGGATGAAACCCCGGCCGCCGCCTCCGTCTGGAGCAAAACGCTGAGCGGCCAGGTTGCAGGTAACAACCTCAACGTGGGCGATAAAGTGATTGCTCGCTTCTTCGATGCCAACGGCGAAATCGCCTCCATGGCGACCGAGCTGACTATCGCCTCGGCTCAACAGGGAGATGCCAACCAGTGGGCCTACGATCTGGCGCAAAAAATTAACAGCGCTCATCACGACGTGCGCGTCGGCGTGAAGGATGAAAGCGGAGACGTTAGCCCGGTTCACGGCGCAAACAGCGTCTTCGTAAAAGAAGACAGTACGCTGAAGTCAGTGGCTATCTCTTATGAAGAGCAAAAAGCGGTGGTTAATGAATCCATTGCCGTGACTGACCTGCATTACAGCAAAGTGACTCACGGTGCCGCGACGGTGACATTCCACGTCAATACGCAGGGTGACGTGAACCTTGAAGCACACGTATTGAACCATCCCGGAGCGGAAAAAGGTTATCTGAAGCAGGATATGAATAACAGCAACCAGGATGTGACCATGAACCTGACAAACGTCACGCCAGGGCACCACATGCTGAAATACTACGCCACCAATAAAGCCGGCACCCTGTTCGCGCAGGACGTGCTGGATATGATGCTCGAAGGTGAAGCAACCTCCGGCGATACCGGTAAATCTGATTTTATCTTCCCGGATAACCTTGCCTCTTATAAGGCGGGCACCGTGGTGTTGCAGCCCAAAGACGGTAAGACCTACGAGTGCAAGCCATTCCCGTACAGTGGGTACTGCAAGCAGTACAGTTCGACCTCTACCCAGTTCGAGCCCGGCGTGGGTTCAGACTGGAAAGAGGCGTGGGTGTTGAAGAACTGAGTTGCCTTTACGCCCGGCGGCACTTCGTTTGCCGGGCCTACATGTCACGTAGGCCCGGTAAGCGTAGCGCCACCGGGCGCTTATGTTACTGGTTTCGCGTCGCCCTGAGCAGCGTCTCCAGCGGATACACCGTAGCAATCACCACTTCGTCCTGCACCTTCGCCGCGTTATCCAGCTCGCGTTGAATCGAGGCGATTTCTTTGTCATCCAGCGTGCCCTGTCGCGCCACCAGATCCGTCAGCCTCAGGCCAATTGCGGCAAGCTTATCCACCTCCAGGATCACCGGTTTAATCGCCTTCAGCTGATAGCTGTTTTCGCTCAGCGCCAGCGCGTCGCTGGTGTTGCTCTGCCAGCGATTAAAGACGTGGCGCAGCGCGTCGGCGCTTTCCGTGTCTTCCGCATCGCTCACCAGACGGTCCGCCCATTTGTTCATCTGACGCACGGTGATGCTTTCCGCATTCAGCGCATCCGCGAGGCGGTTAAGCGGCTCAAACTGGTGATAGTTTCCCGCCTGGAACTTGAGGTGCTGACGGGTGTAATACTGGGCCGGTTCAAGCGCCTGCGCGAGGATTTGCAGCGGCAACGTGTCGGCATTATTCGCGAGCCGCGTGAATTGCACCTGCTGCTGGGTATGCTGCTGCAGGCCAACCGACACCGTCGTCCAGCTGTCCATCGCCTGCAGGCGGGTATACATGTTGTCGACATCATTGACGTCCTGCGCGGACCATAACCGCTCCGCCACCGCAAACGTCCGCGGCCACAGGCGGATATCCAGCACCGGTGCGACCACGTTTTCCGCCCACAGCGCGGCTTCTCCGCCGAGCAAATTAGCCTGATTCGCCACGTCCGGCACTACCGGTGGGATCCCTTTCGGCACCTCGTCCAGACGGGTACCGCTAATCGGATAGCGGGTATTGCCCACCAGGAAGTAACCGGTGAGCTTGTCGTTATCGACCCAGACGACCGGGCGCGTTTCGCCCATCCAGGTGTCAACGGTAAACGTCACCTGATTGTCGTCGCGCCACGCAATATCCTGCACCGCACGGCGGGATTTCCCGGCAAAATCAATAAAACCGCGCCAGCCGGCGTCCCCTTTCACCAGGGTAAAACTCCCCTCGACCGGCTTGCCTTTCAGACGCGGCATGGAGAAGGCCCAGCTCTGGGCGCTGTCGGTGTCTGCTATCACGTCCACGCCATTCAGCCCCTGAGGAACGATTTCATTGCGGTAGTGATAGGCGGTGGACTGGGGTTGATCGAGGTAGAAACCGGTCGAAAGAATACCCTTGTAGCCGGTTTGCGCCACCTTACCCAGCGCGTCCTGCCCCTGCCAGGACTGGATCAGAATGCTTTTCGGTAAGTCAGGATGATAGATCTCATCCCAGCCGACCATCTGCCGATGATGTTTCTCGAGGATCGTCTCCAGCTTGCGGTTGAAATAGGCCTGCAGCGCGTGGCTGTCCGACAGCGTGTGGTCGCGCATGAACGTCTGGATCGCGGCGTTCGCTTTCCACTGGCTGTCGTCCACCTCATCCCCGCCGATGTGCAGATACGGATCCGGGAAGATCGCCGCCAGTTCGCTGACCATCGCGTCAGCAAAGGCGTATGTGGCCTCTTTGGTCGGATCAAGCACCGGCTTCAGCACGCCCCAGTTGCGCTCCATTTTGTAGGGCCCCGGCGCGCTCATCAGCTCCGGGTAGGCCACAGCAATCGCCGAGGCGTGGCCCGGCATGTCGATCTCCGGCACCACGCGGATGCCGCGCTCGGTGGCATAGCGAACAATCTCGCGCATCTGCTCAGGGGTATAGAACAGCCCGTCGCTGGCAAGCTGCGTCAGCTTCGGGTAACGCTTCGAGCTGAAGCGCCAGCCCTGATCGTCGGTTAAGTGCCAGTGCAGGACGTTAAGCTTTGCGGCCGCCATGCCGTCAATCTGGCGTTTGATATCCACGATGGGAATGAAATGGCGCGCCGAGTCGAGCAGCAGCCCGCGCCACGGGAAGCGCGGCGCGTCTTCAATGGTCACCCACGGCAGCGACGTGTTTTCCGCGCCGTTTTGCACCAGCTGAAGCAGCGTTTCCATCGCCCGCAGCGCGCCGAAGCGGGTGTTGGCGGAGATATTCACGCCGTTGGCATCCACCGTGAGCTTATAGCTTTCATCGCTGTCCGGCAGCGGCTGCGGCTTCACCTTTTTGGCGATGGCGATGCGAATGGTCGGTTTGTCCGGTAGCTCAGCCTGCGGCTGTAGCGTCCAGCCGGTTTGCAGGGCGATACGCTGACGCAGGCGGTTGACCGCGTCGCCAAGATCGTCGCCGCTGACGGTCACGGAAAGTTGGCTGGTGAGCACCAGTGCGCCCTGCGTGGTCGGGCGTTCCACCTTCGCAGGCCAGGGCATTAACGGGAGATCCCCTGCCGGGGCGGCAAAGGCAGAGGCGCCGAGCAGCAGCCCGGCGGTTAAGAGACTGTACCGTAACATGAATGTTCCTTATCTGACGGGCCAAAAAAGGCAAAACATTCTGTTAACATGCGTACAAATTGTCGTCAAGCGAATGCGCCGACGGCGATCACAGGTTGTTGAATTTGGGAAGAAAGCTATTGCCCGGTGGCGCTGCGCTTACCGGGCCTACGTGACGGGAGTAGGCCGGGTAAGGCGAAGCCGCCACCCGGCAAAAAATCACTGCCATCCATACCGACGCGCATAAAACCCTTTCACCATCTGCGTCAGCACCATGTAGCCCGCGAGGATCGCCACCAGCCACGGGAAGTAGCTCAGCGGCAGCGCCTGAAGCTGCAGGTAACTTGCCAGCGGCGAGAACGGCAGCGCGATGCCGAGCGCCATCACAATGCCCGTCATCACAATCAGCGGCCATGCGGCACGGCTCTGGATGAACGGAATGCGGCGCGTGCGGATCATATGCACAATCAGCGTTTGCGACAGCAGACCCACCACGAACCAGCCGGACTGGAACAACGTCTGATGTTCCGGCGTGTTGGCATGGAACACAAACCACATCAGGCAGAAGGTCAGGATGTCGAAGATGGAGCTGATCGGCCCAAAGAACAGCATAAAGCGCCCCAGATCGGACGGGTTCCAGCGCTGTGGCTTCTGGATCTGCTCGTCGTCGACGTTATCAAACGGGATCGCTACCTGGGACACGTCGTACATCAGGTTCTGGATCAGCAGGTGCAGCGGCAGCATCGGCAGGAACGGCAGAAACGCGCTGGCCACCAGGACGCTGAACACGTTACCGAAGTTGGAGCTGGCGGTCATTTTGATGTACTTGAGCATGTTGGCGAAGGTGCGACGCCCTTCGATAACGCCCTCCTCCAGCACCATCAGGCTTTTTTCCAGCAGGATAATATCCGCCGCTTCGCGGGCGATATCCACCGCGCCGTCCACGGAGATGCCAATATCCGCGGCACGCAGGGCGGGCGCATCGTTGATGCCGTCGCCCATAAAGCCCACAACGTGCCCTTCACGACGCAGCAGGGTAACAATGCGCTCTTTGTGCATCGGTGTCAGGCGGGCAAACAGCGTGGTGTGCTGCGCCAGTTTCGCCAGCTCGTCGTCGGACAGGTGCTCAATGTCGCTGCCCACGACCACATCGCCCGCATCCAGCCCTACTTCGTGACACACTTTCGCGGCCACCAGCTCGCTGTCGCCGGTGAGGATTTTAACGGTGATACCGCTCGCCTTCAGCGCTTTGAGCGCAGGCGCGGTGGTCTCTTTCGGCGGATCGAGGAATGCGATGTAACCCTCGAGGATCAAATCGGATTCGTCGATACGCTGATAGTCCCCCTCGCGCGCGGGCAGAAACTTGCTCGCCACCGCCACCACGCGCAGCCCCTGACGGTTCAGGTTGTCGGTAACGCGCTTGATGCGGCGCAGCATGGTGTCGTCCAGCGGCACGATCTCACCGTTATGGCGCACCTGCGTCGACACATTCAGGATCTCCTGCAGCGCGCCTTTGCAGATCAGCTGGTGCACGTCCGGCTGCTCGCTCACCACCACCGACATGCGGCGGCGCTCGAAATCAAACGGGATCTCATCCACCTTCTGCCAGCGACCGGAGAGCGTGCGGGCGGCTTCCTCATCGACCCCTTCCAGCACCGCCACGTCTAGCAGGTTCTTCAGCCCGGTCTGGTAATGGCTGTTCAGCCACGCGCTGTGCAGCACGCGTTCGCTGGTTTTACCGGCGATATCGGTGTGGTTCTCCAGCACGATTTTATCCTGCGTCAGGGTGCCGGTTTTGTCGGTGCAGAGAATGTCCATCGCGCCAAAGTTCTGGATAGCGTCGAGGTGCTTGACGATCACTTTCTGTTTCGAGAGCTTCACCGCCCCACGCGCCAGCGTGGAGGTGACAATCATCGGCAGCATTTCCGGCGTTAAGCCAACGGCCACGGAGAGGGCAAACAGCGCCGCCTCCCACCAGTCGCCCTTGGTGTAGCCGTTGATCAACAGCACAATCGGCGTCATCACCATCATAAAGCGGATCAGCAGCATGCTGACGCGGCCAATCCCTTTCTGGAAGGCATTCGGCTCGCTCTCCTGCTCGCTGACGCGTCCGGCAAGCTGACCAAACCAGGTGTTGCCCCCGGTCGCGGTGACAATCGCCTGCGCCGTACCGCTGACGACCGTGGTTCCCATAAAGCACAGGGTGTCGCACTCAAGCGGGTTCATCTGCTGCGGATCACGGCTGCGCGCCACCTTTTCAACGGGCAGGGATTCCCCGGTCAGGGAGGCCTGGGCGACAAACAGATCCCGCGCCTGAATGATGCGTAAATCCGCCGGGATCATGTCCCCCGCGGCCAGCTTCACCAGGTCACCCGGCACCAGCTGGTCAATGGGCAGCTCCACCCAGGCGTTTTCGCCGAGGTCGTTAATCACGCGCGAGACGGTCGCGGTGTTGCTGACCATCGCTTTCAGGGCGTCCGCCGCTTTGGTGGAGCGGGCTTCCTGAATAAAGTTCAGCAGCGTGGAAATCCCCACCATCAGGGCAATCACCCCTGCGGCAAAGAGATCTTCCGTCGCGTAGGAGATGATGCCGAGCACGGTCAGCAGCAGGTTGAAGGGGTTGCGGTAGCAGAGCCACAAGTGCACCCACCACGGAGACGGTTTTTGCGCCGGAATTTGGTTATCGCCGTGCACGGCGCGGATTTTGTCCACTTCCGTCGCGTTCAGCCCTTCCGGGTGGCCGCCAAAGGCGCGCCAGACTTCGTTCTCATCCATTGCCGCCACGTTCAGGCAGCGTTCGGTCAGGGAAGCGGGAATCGCTGCACCCGCGATGTTTTTTGCATTGGGCAGCGGGTCGCGCTGAATAAGACGATGTGGCAGGTGGCGGCTCAGCAGGGCCTGCAGCTGCCGGGTGATATTTTTAAACATAGTCATTCCTCCGCATCCGCAACGGCGGACGCAGCATTCCCTTCAGGCGTGGCAAAGCCGTACCTGTCAGGCACTCAATTTTTCAAGCAGGAACGTTTGGGACGTTGCTGCCTCACATCACCGGTGAGACAGCAAAAGCTGGCTTACCGGAAAGAACGTGTTCTCCCGTTCAGGAGAGGTGTGGGATCGGGATCCATGGAGCCTCCGGTAAGTAAAAACAGGGTGTCGCCGCGCAGTATAAGGATTTAAGCGTACCCTTTGTGACGATTCGGGCGGTATTATACCCCCCTGCAAATAAACCGAACGTAAACCAGACTTTGCCCATAGCGAAATCGCGCTATAGCATTAGGCTCAATTGATCATTTTGTCGTTGTTACAGGGAAAACAGCATGCAGAACCGCCTTACCATTAAAGACATCGCGCGTTTAAGCGGCGTGGGGAAATCGACCGTCTCACGGGTGCTGAATAACGAAAGCGGTGTCAGCGAACGCACCCGCGAGCGCGTCGAGGCGGTGATGAATCAGCACGGCTTTTCCCCTTCCCGCTCCGCGCGCGCTATGCGCGGGCAGAGTGACAAAGTGGTCGCGATTATTGTCTCTCGTCTGGATTCGCTCTCGGAGAACCTTGCCGTGCAGACCATGTTGCCCGCCTTTTACGAGCAGGGATATGACCCCATCATGATGGAGAGCCAGTTCTCGCCGCAGCTGGTTGAAGAGCATCTGGGCATGCTCCAGCGACGCAACATTGACGGCGTGGTGCTGTTCGGCTTTACCGGCATTAAAGACGAGATGCTAAAACCCTGGCAGCCCTCACTGGTCATGATGGCGCGCGACGCCCACGGTTTTGCCTCTGTCTGTTATGACGACGAGGGGGCGATTATCACCCTGATGCAGCGTCTGTACGATAAAGGCCATCGCCATATCAGCTTCCTCGGCGTACCCCACACCGACGTCACCACCGGCAAGCGTCGCCATGAGGCCTATCTGGCGTTTTGCAAAAAGCACAACCTCCCGGCCGTCGCCTCCCTGCCGGGTCTGGGCATGAAGCAAGGCTACGAGCAGGTCGTCAGTGTCCTGACCCCGCAGACAACCGCGCTGGTGTGCGCCACGGATACGCTGGCGCTGGGAGCCAGCAAATACCTTCAGGAGCAGCGCATCGACAGCCTGCAGGTGGCGAGCGTCGGCAGCACGCCGCTGATGAAGTTTCTGCACCCGGAGATCATCACCGTCGATCCGGGTTATGCCGAGTCCGGCAGACAGGCCGCCGCGCAGCTGATCGAGCAGATCAACGGGCGGAGCGAGCCGCGGCAGATCGTTATTCCCGCTCATCTTTCATAGCCCCTCTGAAGCGTTTATTGTGATCTTCGCCCGATTTCGGGAACGTTCCCATTTTCGCCGTCACGCTGAAAGAGTAGGCTTGCGCTCAGGTCATTACACCCCTCACCATCTGTCATGAGGTTTCATGATGAGTAAAGTCAAACAAGCAGATATTGATCAGCTGATCGTCCTGGTCGGCGGCCGCGAAAACATCGCAACCGTTAGCCATTGCATTACCCGCCTGCGCTTCGTGCTGAACGATCCGGCAAAAGCGAACCCGAAGGCGATTGAAGAACTCAAAATGGTTAAAGGCTGCTTCACCAACGCCGGGCAGTTCCAGGTGGTCATTGGTACCGAAGTGGGCGATTACTATCAGGCTCTGCTGGCAACCACCGGGCACAGCTCGGCGGATAAAGAGCAGGCCAAGAAGGCTGCACGCCAGAATATGAAGTGGCACGAGCAGCTGATTTCCCACTTCGCGGAGATCTTCTTCCCGCTGCTGCCGGCGCTGATCAGCGGGGGCTTAATTCTCGGTTTCCGTAACGTCATCGGTGATGTGCCGATGAGCGACGGCAAAACGCTGGCGCAGATGTATCCGGCGCTGAAAACCGTTTACGACTTCCTGTGGCTGATTGGTGAAGCGATCTTCTTCTACCTGCCGGTCGGGATTTGCTGGTCCGCGGTGCGCAAAATGGGCGGTACGCCGATTCTCGGTATCGTGCTGGGCGTCACGCTGGTCTCTCCGCAGTTAATGAACGCTTACTTACTTGGTCAGCAGGTGCCTGAAGTGTGGAACTTCGGTCTGTTCACCATCGCCAAAGTGGGCTATCAGGCGCAGGTCATCCCGGCCCTGCTGGCGGGGCTGATGCTGGGCTTTATTGAGACACGCCTGAAGCGCATCGTGCCGGATTATCTCTATCTGGTGGTCGTTCCGGTCTGCTCGCTGATTCTGGCCGTCTTCCTGGCACATGCGTTTATCGGTCCGTTTGGCCGCATGATCGGCGACGGCGTGGCCTTCGCGGTGCGCCACCTGATGACCGGCAGCTTCGCACCGATTGGCGCCGCGCTGTTTGGCTTCCTGTACGCCCCGCTGGTGATTACCGGTGTACACCAGACCACGCTGGCCATTGATATGCAGATGATCCAGAGCCTCGGCGGCACGCCGGTCTGGCCGATTATCGCCCTGTCTAACATTGCGCAGGCGTCTGCGGTGACCGGCATCATCATCGTCAGCCGTAAGCACAACGAGCGCGAGATCTCCGTTCCGGCCGCGATCTCTGCCTACCTCGGCGTCACCGAACCGGCGATGTACGGTATCAACCTGAAATACCGCTTCCCGATGCTCTGCGCGATGATCGGTTCCGGTCTGGCAGGCCTGGTGTGTGGTCTGAACGGCGTGATGGCGAACGGGATTGGCGTGGGCGGTCTGCCGGGCATTCTCTCCATCCAGCCCGCTTACTGGCAGGTGTTTGCCCTGGCAATGGCGATTGCGATTATCGTCCCAATGGCGCTCACCACCGTGGTTTATCAGCGTAAGTTCCGTCAGGGCGCGCTGCAGATTGTTTAACTTCATCTTTCGGGGCGCAGTTGCGCCCCTTCGCATTTGCAGGAACGCATTATGAATACCCTTCCTCACTGGTGGCAGAACGGCGTCATCTATCAGATCTATCCAAAGAGTTTTCAGGACACGACCGGCAGTGGCACCGGCGATTTACGCGGCGTGACCGCGCGGCTGGACTACCTGAAAACCCTCGGCATTGACGCCATCTGGCTGACGCCGTTTTATATCTCGCCGCAGGTGGATAACGGCTATGACGTGGCGAATTACATCGCCATCGACCCGGCGTACGGTACGCTGGATGATTTTGACGAACTGGTCGCCGGGGCGCATCAACGCGGTATTCGCATCGTGCTGGACATGGTGTTCAACCACACGTCAACCCAGCACGCCTGGTTCCGGGAATCACTGAATAAGGAAAGCCCGTACCGCCAGTTCTACATCTGGCGCGACGGTACGCCGGAGCAACTGCCTAACAACTGGCGCTCCAAGTTTGGCGGCAACGCCTGGCGCTGGCACGCCGAGAGCGAGCAGTATTACCTGCACCTCTTCGCGCCGGAGCAGGCGGATCTCAACTGGGAAAACCCGGAGGTGCGCGCCGAGCTGAAAAAGGTATGCGAGTTCTGGGCCGATCGCGGCGTGGACGGCTTACGTCTGGACGTCATTAACCTGATTTCAAAAGATCAGGATTTCCCGAATGACGAAACGGGCGACGGTCGCCGCTTCTACACGGACGGGCCGCGCATCCACGAATATCTGCAGGAGATGAGCCGCGACGTCTTTACCCCGCGAAACCTGATGACGGTGGGCGAAATGTCCTCGACCTCGCTGGAGAATTGCCAGCAGTATGCCTCGCTCGACGGGCGCGAGCTGTCGATGACCTTTAACTTCCATCACCTGAAGGTGGATTACCCGGGCGGTGAAAAATGGACGAAGGCGAAACCGGACTTTGTCGCGCTGAAAACCCTCTTCCGCCACTGGCAGCAGGGGATGCACAACAAAGCCTGGAACGCGCTGTTCTGGTGTAACCACGATCAGCCGCGCATCGTTTCACGCTTTGGCGACGAAGGGGAACATCGCGTGGCCGCAGCGAAAATGCTGGGCATGGTGCTGCACGGTATGCAGGGCACGCCGTACATTTATCAGGGCGAGGAGCTGGGGATGACCAATCCGCACTTCAGCCGCATCACCGATTATCGCGACGTGGAAAGCCTGAATATGTTCGCCGAAATGCGGGCAAACGGTCGCGCTCCTGACGAACTGCTGGCGATTCTGGCAAGCAAATCCCGCGATAACGGCCGCACGCCGATGCAGTGGGACGCCTCGCACAATGCCGGCTTTAGCGAGGGCGAGCCGTGGATTGGCGTCTGCGATAACTACGAAACCGTGAACGCCCGCGCGGCACTGGACGACCAGGACTCGGTGTTTTACACCTACCAGTCGCTGATTCGCCTGCGCAAAACGCTGCCGCTGCTCACGTGGGGCGACTACGAGGATCTGCTCCCGGACCATCCTTCCCTGTGGTGTTATCGCCGTCAGTGGCAGGGGCAGACGCTGAAGGTGGTGGCGAACCTGAGCCGCGAGCGTCAGCAGTGGCAACCGGAGCCGGTACAGGGCGCATGGCGGGTCGCACTCAGCAACTATGATGATGTCCCCACCCGTCCCGACACGCTGCTCTTGCGCCCGTTTGAAGCTATCTGGTGGGTGCAGGAATAACTATCAGGAGATACAGCATGCTGTATCTCTTTTTTTTATGTTTAGCGATACGCTAAATGTACGACGATAACTTTTACATCGTGGCGTGCCGAAAATAAAAATAGCCCTGCCAATCAAATAACCTCGGCAGGACATTATGAAAAAGAGAATTATTAAAGCAACGTGTATTAGCGCACTATTATTAAGCACACAGGGATGGTGCGGAAATACATCCGTCGACCTTCGTTTTGGTCACAACACAAACTCAGACGTCAATGATTCCCGTATTAAGGTCATGCATCAGGCGGAGAATGGTTTTTACTTCTCCGTTGAAGCCGCACAAAACCACAATGATACCTTTTTTGGCGATACCGACCGATATAACCCAGACGAAAAAGGCTTAACGGAGGCGGCACAAGAGATTGAAACGCGCTGGCGCTTCGATCTTGGAAACGGCTTTGCCGTAGCGCCGGGCATGGTGACGGTTTTCACCGCCAGCAATACCCATTACCGCCCCTTCATTCAGGGCTGGAAAGCGTTCGATAACGGTCTGAATCTCGCCGCCCGTTATCGCTATAACACCGTCAATGACGCGCACAGCGACAAAGAACTCGACGGCAGCGGGTATACCCGCCGCCAGTCACACCAGTTCGACATTTGGTTCGCGTATAACATTGGCAAATTCGGGATGTCCTACAACCCACGCTTCCGCTGGCAGGATGGTGTCGATCAGGGAACCGGGGATGATACCTACTGGGAACATACCGTCGCCTTCAACTACAAGCTCGACGATGGCTGGACGCCTTACGTCGAACTGGTTTCACTGGATAAAACCTATATCAACGATGACGGCAACCATGAAAATGATTATGCCGTCCGTCTGGGGATAGTGAAGCAGCTCTGATGACCTGACTACACCGTATCGTGCTGCAGCAGCCTGCAGCCGATACGGTCTACCGCACTTAACAGTTCCAGCTGCCCTTCCCGCTGATATAACGATACCGCGTTGATATCAATCAACAACGGCCAGCATAAAGAAGAGAGTGCGGCCAGAGTAGACCCCTCGCGCGTGATCGCAATAATCTTTAATCCTTTGCGCAGCGCGTTACGCGCCATTTCAATTAACGACTGCGTCTCTCCGGATTTACTGATCAACACCAGCGTTCCCTTCGATACCCGCGTCAGCTGATGCATATCGTTGAGAATAAGGTGCGGCAGGCTCGCCAGAGATAAAAAACGCGACAGGTAGTTGAGGCTGGTGAGTGATGCGCCCCGTGCATAGAGAAAAATATGGCTGGATTGGGTCAGCAACCTGGACATCTCCACCACGATTTCCTCCGCCTGCGGCCCCACGTCAGGGTTTACAGGCGCAGGGGTAAAATGATCGCGTAAAAAACGATACCGAAGCTCGGTATAACTTTTATACCCCATTTTCTTACACACGCGATTAACGGAGGTTGTCGTGGTAAAGTATCACGGGCAATCTCTTTTGCCGATATACCAGAAATATGAGTAGCGTGATGCTGAATGTATTCAAATATCAAACGCTCACTTCCCTGAAATGAATTCATATATTACACCCTGTTTAATCCTGGCATGATTTTACCACAGCCGAAAAATATCCTCTGGAAGGCGCTTCACATATTGCAAGCCCGCGTATGACGATACGTAATAAGTATTAGCAAACATTAAAAACTGTTTTGGCTTCTCTTTATACTTTCCCTGTTTTCACATCCAGGGAATTATGACAATGACGAAACAAAAAGTTGTCGCGGTAACGGCCTGCCCGACAGGCATTGCACACACGTTTATGGCCGCGAATAAAATTATCGCATGGGCTAAAGCGCATAACATTGAGGTAAAGGTCGAAACGCAGGGTAGCGACGGTGTTAAAAATCGCTTAACAAAACAGGATATTGCTTCTGCCACCGCCATTATTCTGGCAACCGACGTCCCCATTCAGGATGCCGAACGTTTTGATGACATACCTCACCTTCAGACACGAACACAAGAGCTGATCAAGCACACCGACCGCTATCTGCGTCAGGCGCTGGCAATGGAAAAAAATGCGACCGCGGTAGCAGATGAAGACGAGGCCGATCTCCGGCGTTCGGCTTACCAGATATTTATTGGCCATATCATGGCGGCCATCAGCTATATGTTACCGGTCGTGGTCATGGGTGGGCTGATGATGGCAACGGCCAAAATTACCGGCCAGTTTATTAACATTGAACATTCGCCGTTCAGCGTGCTGGATAAAGTGGGCTTTATGACCATCAAGTTCATGTATCCGGTCTTCGCCATGTATCTGGCGTTTGCCATTGCCGGAAAACCGGCGCTGATCCCCGGGCTTATCGGCGGCATCATGTCAGACGAAGTCTACAAACGCTTCTTTGATATCGAGGGCTTTATGCCCTCCGGCTTTTTTGGCGCGATTGGGATTGGCTTCTTTGTGGGCTATCTGGTGCGCTGGCTCAACGATTCGATTCATGTCCGCCAGCAGCTCACCACCATTAAAACCATGCTAATCGTCCCGCTGATCACCGGCATTACGCTGGTGATGGTCATGGAATATCTGATTAACCCGATTTTTGGCTCGCTTAATCAGCTGATGGTGGTCTTTTTTACCTCGGCAGGTGACACCGGACGCGGGTTCTATTCCGCAATGATCGCCGCGGGCACCGCTTTCGACCTTGGTGGTCCGGTCAATAAGGCGGCAGGCTCGGTCGCGCTCGGCCTGAATGGCATGAGCGAGACGTTTGATTTAACCGCCCGCGAACTCTCTATCGTGATCCCCTCCATTGGCGTCGGTTTTGCCGCATTCCTCAACGGCCGTTTTGGTCTGCCGGACGTCTTCAGCCGGGAGGAGAAAACCGTTGGCAGCACCTCGTTATTGCTGGGCGTAATCGGGATCTCAGAAGGCGCTATCCCGTTCATCCTGAAAAACCCACGCCTGATCCCGGTGTTCATGACCGGTGCCGTCGCCGGTGCGCTGGTGGCGATTGCACTCGGCGTGAAGCAGACGCTGCCTCTGCCCGCCATCTGGGGCTGGCCGCTGGCGACCAATGTGGCGGGCTATCTGGCGAGCGTCTTTATTGGCGCACTGATTTGCGCCCTGGGCGTGCTTTATGTCAGCCCAAAGAACGTCAGGTGAGGGAAACATCATGAGTCAGATCCACGTTATTGCCCACACGCACTGGGATCAGGAGTGGTATTTCACCCGTCAGGACAGCATGGTGCTGGCGTCATATAACTTTGCGGATGTTATCAACACGCTGGAGCGGGACCCGGCTTATGCCTGCTATCACCTTGACGGGCAGATGGCGGTCGTGGAGGACTTTCTTGCGATCAATCCCGATTATCGCGCCAGGCTGGAAAAGCTGGTCAGAGAAAAAAGGATTTTCGTCGGGCCGTGGTATACCCAGACGGACACCTACAACGTGCATGGCGAATCCATTATCCGCAACCTGAAGTACGGCATCTTCGCCGCCCGAACGCTGGGACATGCGATGCAGGTCGGTTATCTGCCGGATACCTTCGGCCACAATGCGCAGATGCCGACGATTTTGCAGGGCTGCAATATCGATAACATCGTCTTCTGGCGCGGTATCGATCACGACCGGCAGGCCAAACGCAGCCAGTTTATCTGGCGCGCGCCGTCAGGGGCGAGCGTCATCGCCTGCGCGATGGCGCTCGGGTATGGCGCGGCTAAAAATATCACTTCGCAAGCCAGCCATCTGCAGGGGAAAATCTACCCGATGGTCGATTTGCTGCGTTCACGGGCCGGTATCGATGACCTGCTCCTGCCCTGCGGCGGCGATCAGGTCAGCATCGACCCGGCGCTGCCGACTATCCTGCAGGACGCCAGCAAACACTCTCCCAACCAGGACTGGTACACCATCAGTTCGCTGGAGCGTTACGTCGACATCCTGCGCGCGCAGCGTGAGCAGTTTGAATGCTGGGAAGGCGAGCTGAAATCGCCACGCTACACCCGCATCCATAAAACGATCGGCTCCGTGCGTTACGACATTAAAAAGAAAAATGATGAGATTGAGCAGTTTATCCTGCGACAGCTGGAGCCGACGATTGCCATGGCGCGGCATCAGGGGCTACCGGTCAATCTCTCTGTGGTCGATACCCTCTGGAAGACGCTTTTGCGAAGCCACGCCCACGACTCTATCGGCGGCTGTAATAGCGATGCGACCAATCGCGACATTCTGCATCGGCTGGAACAAACCGAGCAGCTGTGTCACAGCCTGTGGAATCTGGTGGTAAAAACGCTGGCCGCCGCCTGTGCTCAGGAAGGGGACCTGCTGATCTTCAATCCGCTGACCACCCCAATGCGGCGCGTGGTTAAAACCACGCTGTATAGCCGGGCTGAACATATCGCGCTGACGTATCAGGGGCAGCCCGTGCGCTTCGACGTCCTGAAAAGAGACATTTTACCCGGCGGAACGGCGATCTCCCTCACTGCCGAAGGCGAGTGTGAAACGCCCCTTCCTCCCTATTTCCGCTGGCACATTGCTGTGCAGACGCCGGTTTTGCCGTCGGTTGGCTATCTCACCGTGAACGTTGAGAATAACCCTGCGCCGTTACGGCAGCCTGAACAGGAAAAGGGCCGCGAAATAGAAAATGCGCATTATCGGCTGATGCTGGACGCCGGAACGCTTACCCTTAAGGACAAACACACGGGCAGATGCATCCCCGCGTTCTTTACCCTCGAAGACTGCGCGGATGCGGGCGACAGCTACGATTTCTCCCCGCTTGCAGGCGATACGCCAACGCGCTGTTCCCATTTCACACTCATTGATTGCCTGAAAACGCCTCTTGTCGAAAAGCTGATTATTGAGGCGACGCTGCTTCTGCCGCCGGATCTCGCCGGACATCAGGATGCAGTCAGAAAACCGTTATGCCTGCGTCTGGCGTGTGAATTGCGCCATGACGATCCGAACCTGTATGTCGACGGTGCGCTGGAAAACAGCCACTGCGATCACCGGCTGCGCTTGCTGATCAACAGCGATATTCACACGCATCACGCTATCGCCTCACAGCCCTTTGCGATCATCCAACGCGAAACGGGGTATGACGATGAAAACTGGCAGGAACGCTATCGCGAGCTGCCCGTGGATATCGAAACCAGCGAGGGCATTATCGCTGTCGCAGAAGAAGGCAAAGCGCTGGTGGTGAATAGCCGCGGCATGAAGGAGTTTCAGATCCTCGGGGACGAACCGGCAGTGATTGCCCTGACGCTGTTTAAGTCAACGGGTGTGCTCGGACGAAACGACCTTGACTGGCGACCGGGTCGGGCATCCGGGATTAATAATACGGTGGTTGAGACCCCCGATGCCCAGTTGCTGAAGCCGTTGCACTTTTCATTCAGCGTCGCGCTGGCCGACAGTGCCGATCATCTGACGCTACGCCAGCTGGAAAATCTCGCGACCGGGCAGCCGTTTACCTATCAACGGCAAACGCTGCACACGCTCGATCATCGCCTTGAGCGCTTTTCGTTGCGCCTGCCCGAACGCCAGCTTCCGGCACACTTCTCGCTGTTGACCCTACCGGAGCCGCTTATTCTGTCTGCCCTGCCCCATGCCCAACAGTCGCATGGCACGGTCATCCGCGTGTTTAACGCTGGCATGCAGCCGGTTCCCGTTCCAGCAGATTTCGTGGGGCTTCCTCAGATCAACTATCTGGAAGAGCCCGTGCAGCCGGTCACGGCGATCCCCCCTTCCGCGACCTGCGATTTTTTGTTAGAGGCTTAATATGAACTTGCTTGCATTGACGCACCCCGATTTGGTTTTTATCAACCCGCCGCACCGTACCCCTGAAGCGCTGATCCGCTGGCTCGCCGAACCGCTCGTCAGGCGAAACGTCATCGGCGATCAAGAGACATTTATCCAGAGCGTTTTACAGCGTGAAAGTGAAGGTCCCACGGCTCTGGGCGAAGCACTTGCCGTTCCACACGGTAAAACCGAGACGGTGCATCAGGCGGCGTTTTGTCTGGCGCTCTTTGACGACCCGATACGCTGGCCGGGGCTGGAGGGGGATGAAGAGGTCAGAATGGTCTTCCTGCTCGCCATTCCCCCTGCAGAAGCAGGCAGCACGCATATGCAGCTGCTCACGACGCTAACCAGCCTGTTGACGGAAGACCGTGTGCGTGAGCAGCTTCTGGCGGCACGCACCCGGGAAGAGGCGCTGTCTGCCCTGAGTACGGAAGAACCGCACATTGAGGATGCGGTGCCCGCGCGTTCCCTTCTCATCCCACTGGTGCTGGGCACTGTCGCTATCGCCGCCTTTTTACAGGCAGGTTTAAGCTGGGTGCGCGGCATCCATTAATCACGTAGCGCTCAGTACAGACCGTGCTGAGCGCTTGTTTTTGTTGAATAATTAATCAGATTTTTCCTTCTGGTCTTTACAATCGCTGAAGCGCCCGCCGTTTGTACTCTCGTCTTTTTACTTTGTTCTGCATCAAATAAATCGCAAACAAGTTTGATGCAAATCACTATATGTAGCACTTAAAATGCTCGCCGACCCAACATGTTGTATTAATCGTCTACTATTCCAACAACAAGACGGCGCTTACGCTGGCCGGAATTGTGGATAACACGAGCCGGGAACGCGGGAAGTCTTTGGCCTGGCGGGGAATGCGCCCGGTGAATACTTCTCCACCTCTGTGGATAAACTGTTTTTAAAAATGGAGTGATCATGACACCGCATGTGATGAAACGTGATGGCTGTAAAGTGCCGTTTAAATCAGAGCGCATCCAGGAAGCCATTCTGCGTGCAGCTAAAGCAGCGGGAGTCGATGACGCAGATTACTGCGCCACCGTCGCAGAAGTCGTTAGCAGCCAGATGAATGAACGCAGCCAGGTTGATATCAACGAGATCCAGACCGCGGTTGAAAATCAGCTGATGGCGGGCCCCTACAAGCAGCTGGCCCGCGCCTACATTGAGTACCGCCACGATCGTGACGTGCAGCGTGAAAAGCGCGGTCGCCTGAACCAGGAGATCCGTGGCCTGGTAGAGCAGACCAACTCTGCCCTGCTCAATGAAAACGCCAACAAAGACAGTAAAGTGATCCCCACCCAGCGCGATCTGCTGGCCGGTATCGTCGCCAAACACTATGCCCGTCAGCACCTGCTGCCGCGCGATGTGGTCTCAGCGCACGAGCGCGGTGAGATCCACTATCACGATCTCGACTATTCACCGTTCTTCCCGATGTTCAACTGTATGCTGATCGACCTGAAAGGCATGCTGACCCACGGGTTTAAAATGGGTAACGCCGAGATTGAACCGCCAAAATCCATCTCCACCGCCACTGCGGTCACGGCACAGATTATCGCCCAGGTCGCCAGCCACATTTACGGCGGCACCACCATTAACCGCATTGACGAAGTGCTGGCCCCGTTTGTGACCGCAAGCTTCAACAAGCACCGCAAAACGGCCGAAGAGTGGCAGATCCCGGACGCCGACGGCTATGCGCACTCGCGCACTGAGAAAGAGTGCTATGACGCGTTCCAGTCGCTGGAGTATGAGGTGAATACCCTGCATACCGCCAACGGCCAGACGCCGTTTGTGACCTTCGGTTTTGGCCTGGGCACCAGCTGGGAATCGCGTTTGATCCAGCAGTCCATCCTGCGCAACCGTATCTCCGGCCTCGGTAAGAACCGCAAAACGGCGGTGTTCCCGAAACTGGTATTCGCCATCCGCGACGGGCTGAACCACAAAGTTGGCGATCCGAATTACGACATCAAACAGCTGGCGCTGGAGTGCGCGAGCAAGCGCATGTACCCGGATATTCTGAACTACGATCAGGTCGTAAAAGTAACCGGGTCATTTAAAACGCCAATGGGTTGCCGCAGCTTCCTCGGCGTATACGAAGATGAAAACGGCGAGCAGATCCACGACGGGCGTAACAACCTCGGCGTCATCAGCCTGAACCTGCCGCGCATCGCGCTGGAGGCCAAAGGCAATGAAGCTGAATTCTGGACACTGCTGGATGAACGCCTGCAGCTGGCGCGCAAGGCGCTGATGACCCGTATCGCCCGCCTTGAAGGGGTCAAAGCCCGCGTGGCGCCTATCCTCTATATGGAAGGGGCCTGCGGCGTGCGCCTGAAAGCGGACGATGACGTCTCTGAGATCTTCAAAAACGGCCGCGCGTCGATTTCGCTGGGCTATATCGGCATCCATGAAACCATTAATGCCCTGTCTGGCGGCACGCATATGTATGACAGCGACGCGCTACGTGAAAAAGGCGTGGCGATTGTTCAGCGCCTGCGCGATGCCGTGGACCAGTGGAAAGAGGAAACCGGCTACGGTTTCAGCCTGTACAGTACCCCAAGCGAGAACCTGTGCGACCGCTTCTGCCGTCTGGACACCGCCGAGTTCGGCATCGTGGAAGGCGTGACCGATAAAGGTTACTACACCAACAGCTTCCACCTCGACGTGGAGAAGAAGGTAAACCCGTACGACAAGATCGACTTTGAAGCGGCGTATCCGCCGATCGCCAACGGCGGCTTCATCTGCTACGGCGAGTACCCGAACATTCAGCACAACCTGAAGGCGCTGGAAGACGTGTGGGATTACAGCTATCAGCATGTGCCATATTACGGCACCAACACGCCCATCGACGAATGCTACGAGTGCGGCTTTACCGGCGAGTTCGAGTGTACCAGCAAAGGCTTTACCTGCCCGAAATGCGGTAACCACGACGCGGCACGCGTGTCGGTAACCCGCCGCGTGTGCGGCTATCTCGGTAGCCCGGATGCGCGTCCGTTTAACGCCGGTAAGCAGGAAGAGGTGAAACGCCGCGTGAAGCATCTGGGGAATGGGCAGATCGGGTAAGTTCTGCGCTGGGTTCTCCCCCTCACCCTACCCCTCTCCCTCAAGGGAGAGGGAACCGATCGAGCATATTGTTGAGCCCGGCTCCGGTTTTCTCCCTCTCCCTGTGGGAGAGGGCCGGGGTGAGGGCATCAGGTTAACGCTATGAATTACCATCAATACTACCCCGTTGATATCGTCAACGGACCCGGCACCCGCTGCACCCTTTTCGTGTCAGGCTGCGTCCACGAGTGCCCGGGTTGCTATAACAAAAGCACCTGGCGCTTAAATTCCGGTATGCCGTTTACCGCGGAAATGGCAGACCGGATCATTAACGATCTCAACGATACGCGCATCAAACGACAGGGAATTTCGCTCTCCGGCGGCGATCCTCTTCACCCGCAAAACGTGCCGGAGATCCTTAATCTGATAAAACGCATTCGCCGCGAGTGCGCAGGAAAGGATATCTGGGTCTGGACGGGTTACAGGCTGGATGAACTGAATGCTGCTCAGATGGAAGTGGTGGAGTTGATTAACGTGCTGGTCGACGGCAAGTTCGTTCAGGATTTAAAAGACCCCGCGCTGATCTGGCGCGGCAGCAGTAACCAGGTTGTGCATCATTTGCGTTAATTAAAAGCGGATATTATTTATCCGCCTTTTTCTCAAAACCGACTCAAACTCTCCATCGCCACCGTTTTAAACTCGGCAAAATCGCCGCAGCTACAGAGCCGCGCCATGGCGCGCTCGCGCAGGAAGGTGACGAAGATATCGTAGATCGCCATCGCCTCTTCATACTCGCTTTTGCTGATGGCGAGCAGGAAAATCACGTGCGCGGTTTCGTCACCCCACGCAATCCCCTGCGGGGCGAGTACGGTGTAGACCACGGTTTTCTGGGCAAGCAGACCGAGGGAGTGCGGAAGCGCAATGCCGTCACCGAGCATGGTGCTGACGATGGCTTCACGTTCAACCACCGACTCCAGAAACGCCGTCCCCACAAACCCCTCCCCTTCAAGCTGTTCGCACAGCTCGCGGAACAGCGTTTGCTGGTCAATCGGCGCGTCGATGATGCGGAAATGGGCGGCGTCGAAGTATTTATCCAGCATCCACGGGCGGGTGCGGTCTACCAGCACCAGCTTGCCAATCTGCTCCAGCTGATAATCAGTCGGAAACGGTGCGATCATCACTACCGGTTTTGCTTTTTCACTGACGCGCGCGGTAGCGATAACAAAGTCCTCGCTGAGCGATTCCACCTGCTCGTACTCGCGCAGCGTGAGCGTGCGCGTGACCTCAATCTGCGGGTATTTACGCTGGAGTACCGCCTCAATCATACGCACCATCGCATTACCGGCGTCACAGACCAGCAGCACGCGCGGCTGGCGCTGGTAGCCAATGTTGTAGTGACGCTCCAGCCCGACGCCAATGTGCAGCACCAGGAAACCAATTTCGTTTTCGCTGATCGCATACGGCGTGTATTTGCCCCAGTTCGATACCGCCGCCAGGGTCATGTCCCAGGCCATCGGGTAGTGCTGCTTGATGTTATCCAGCAGCGGATTGGGGATCATGATTTGATACCGCACGCGGGTGATCATCGTCTTGATGTGCGTGAGCAGATCCGCGTGCAGCTGCGCGTCGCTGAGCAGGTTGTAGTTGTAGTGGGTGTTGATGTAGCGCAGGATGTAGTTCACCAGCGCCTCTTCGTCATCGGCGTTAATGGCGCTTGGGGCGATCTCCTGGATCTGCCGCGCAGCGATGTGCACGCAGAGCCAGTTCTCCTCCGAGGGTGCAAGCGCTTTGCCCGCCAGTTCCTGAATGGCCACGGCAATATCTTTCGCCGCTTCCCGCACGTTCTCCTCCACATCCTCCGCATGGAATTCCGGCAGCGGATAGCCTTCGCTGATGCGTCGCACCGATACCGCGCAGTACAGGCGCAGGAACAACTCCCCTTCGTCCGTCAGGCGAATGTGGTGACGCGTCAGCGCGTCGTGCAGCACTGGCACCATCTTTTCCGCCACGCCCGCATTGAGTGCGACGTCCGTCACCAGCGGGTTCAGGCTGTCCTGCTGCGCCAGCTCCCAGAGCAGATCGGTCAGGCAGGCACGAACCGACATTTCGCTGCCAAACAGCTTCATGCCATGGCGTGGACGGGTTTCCAGCGTCAGGTTATAGCGATGAAAACACTCGCGCACTTCCGCCATGTCGCTTTGCAGCGTGGCGCGGCTGACAAACCACTCGTCCGCCAGGTCCTCCAGCTTAAGCGAAAACGCCGACGTCAGAAAACGCACCACCAGATAATGCACGCGCTCCGCGCCCGTACGGGGAATACGCAGCGCGCGCGGATGGGAGGCCTGGAGCTGCTGATAACGCGCGGCGTCGTCAATTTTAAGCTGATAGCCATTTCCACGGCTCAGAATAAACTGCGCCCCGTGGCTCGCCAGCAGCCCGTTCAGGGCGGTGATGTCAGCACGGACGGTTCGCGTGGAGACCGACAGCCGCTGCGCCAGCTCGTCCTGCGGCAGCGTCTCGTTTTGCAACAGATCGAAAAGTTGCGCTAAACGTTGGTTCGGAAATCGCACGTCGTTGTCCTCTTACGGCTTAGGGTGAAATGACCATCTGGGATGGGCTGCCGACCGGCGTATAGTCTGGCTCGAAGCTCAACTTCCCATCCTGCGCCACGCGAAAACGGGTAATGTTATCGCTGCGCTGGTTCATAACGTACAGCCAGCGTCCTTGTTTATCGAGCGTCAGGGTGCGCGGGTAGTCGCCACGCGTCCACACGTCATCCTGATGCCTCAGCGTGCCTTCTGCTGTTACGGTAAAGTGCCCGATGCTGTTATGCAAACGGTTAGCCACATACAGCTGTTTACCGTCGGCGCTTAACGCCAGCCCGGCAGCAAAACTGGTGCCTTTGTACCCTTTTGGCAGGGCAGAGAGTGTTTTACCCGCTTTCAAGGTGCCGTTGGCATTCACGGTATAATGGGTGAGCGTTGAGGCCTCTTCGTTAATCAGCCACAGGGCATCCCCTTTCGGCGTAAAGACGAAATGGCGAGGTCCGGCCCCTTTCGAGGAGGCGCTGATAAACGGCGGATCGTTGGGGGTCAGCTTTCCGCTTCGATCGTCAAAACGGTACTGATAGATGCGATCTAACCCCAGATCGGTCGAAAACACGTACTTCCCGCTCGGATCGGCGGCGATCATGTGCGCATGAGGACCGTTGTGATCGCTGATAGCAAAACTGCCCTCTACAGCGGCTTCTGGTTTTGCTGCACCCGGTTCGCCCTGATCCTGATGTTTATCCGTGGCATCTCCCAGGCTGCCGTCTGCTTTGACCGGCAAAACGGCAATCGATCCGCTGACGTAGTTGGCCACCAGCAGGTGCTGGCCATTCGGCGTCAGCGAAAGATAAACCGGCCCCGCGCCGCCGGAGGCCACCTGATTCAACTCGCTCAGCTCGCCGTTATCTTCCACCCGCAGCGCCTGCACCACGCCCTGCTCCACTTCGCTTGCCAGATAGAGCGTTTTGCCGTCGTGTGAGACGGCCAACTGCGCGGCGTTCGGCAGTTGGCTCACCAGCGTTTTGTTGCCGAGTGCGCCGGTTTGCGCGTCAACGGTAAAACGGTACAGCCCTTCGCCGTTGGGGTTGTAGGTGCCGACCCAGGCATACTGGGTTTGCGCGACGGCGGCGGTAGCAAGCAAAGAGAGTGAAGCAACAAGCAGGTTACGGGTGTGCATGGTGGCTCCTTTGGGTGTTATGACTTAACCAGTTTCTTCGTCATCTCAAGCAGCGTACGCACATCTTCCGGACGCGTATCACCGCTGGCCTTGTCGATAATCGAGCTATAGATATGCGGGATGATCTTGCTCACGCCCGCGTCGAGGGCGATCTGCAGGATCGCCTCAAAGTTTTCCAGATCGATCCCGCCGGTCGGTTCCAGCCAGAAGTCGTAACGGGCGCAGGCTTCCGCTACCGCCTGGTATTCGTCACGGCACTTAAGGCCGCCCATCGGGAAGTATTTGATCGAGCTGCCGCCAAAATCTTTCAGCAGGGCAATCGCGGTTTCCACCGGGACGATACCGTCCGGTGCCGTGCTGCTCAGCGGACCGGTGGAAATTTTCACCATACCGACGGTGCCGGTCGGTGAGACCAGACCGTTCACCACAGAGTCGTTCTGCCCCAGCAGCGCGCGGCTGGTCGCCACGCCGGTAAAGACCTGGTTGACGTGCTGCGGCTGTACCTGACGGGAGATTTCACTGACCATCGCCGACTGGTTCGGGTCGCCCGCGCCCAGTCCCACGGAAAGCGCGTTATCAATCAGCGCCGCGTACTCGCGCATATCCGCCACTGCGCTTGCCACGTCCGGGTAATTTTTGGAGAGCACGCCCACCAGCACATGGCCTTCCGCCGCCTCGTAAATGGCGCTGGCATTAGCTTTCGAACCTGCCAGCACGTTCAGGCAGACGCGGTCACGATAAAAATTGGGGGTCAGTTTCATGCCTTTTTCTCCTGTCCTAACACTTCGCTAATGCGGCGGTACACGATGTTCAGCTGGTCAGCATTTACGCTGCGCACGTCCGCTTCGATAATCCCTTCGTTGGCCTTGTAGCCACGGAAATAGATGGCGTATTCACCCTGCTTGAGCTTATTCACCAGGTCACCGGTGCCCACGCCGGTGGTCGCTTCGTCAAATTTAATCTCGGTGCGGGCAATATCGCGCCCGGCGCTGTCCCAGACTACGCGCGCGGTGACGCCGTTCAGGGTGTTAAGCGCGTCGATAAACGGCGTCATCTTCGCCACCATCTCGGCACCGCTCTCTTTGGTTGCCGTGAGGTAGTGTTCGATGGCGCAGGTCAGGCCGAGAATGCCCTCTTTACCCACCTTCATCGCGCGGCCAATACCTGCCGTCTGGCGTTTCACCCACTCAATGTACTGGGTTTTGCCGATCACCAGCCCGCTGGTTGGCCCTTCGATCGCCTTCGCACCGCTGTAGATCACCAGATCCGCGCCGGAACGGTAGTAAACATGCAGATCTTCTTCCGCTGCGGCATCGACGATCAGCGGCAGATCGTGTTTACGTGCGACTACTGCCGCCTGCTCGACGCTGAGCATGCTTTTCTGCACGCAGTGGTGAGATTTGATATAGAGGATCGCCGCCGTGCGCGGGGTGATCGCCGCCGCCAGCTGATCGGCGGAACATTCGTTGGCATAGCCCGCTTCGACCAGTTTTCCGCCGCCCAGCGCGACCATGGTGCCCACCGGCGCGCCAAAGTTAACGTTGTGGCCTTTCGGCAGGACAATCTCGTTGTTCGCAATCGGGGTGACGTGCAGGTTTTCCAGCAGCCAGTCGCTGTCTTTGACCAGCACTGCCGCTACGGACTGGGCAATGCCCGCCGACGCGCAGGAGACCACCGTCGCGCCCTCCACATCAAGAAGCTTCGCGATGTATTCCCCGGTTTTGTTGACCAGGTCCTTCATCTCAAAATAGTGATTCATGCCGTCCATTGCCGCCTGCACCACTTCCGGGCGCGGCGTGGAAACGCCCAGCGCCGTCATGCGGCCCGAGGTGTTGATAACTTGCTTTAAGTGGTACTTCTCATAAATCGAAGGCATGTTCCGTGCTCCCTTGTTCGGTCATGTAGCCCTTGCCCGCGCGGATCGCGGCAAGCGGCACCAGAATATGTTCAGCCTGCAGGCTGTCGTTTTCGGCATCCGTCAGCACCGTTGGCTGGCGTTTAATCGTGAACAGCGTCAGGTCGGCGTCAAGGCCGGGCTGGATGCGGCCTTTACGCGTCAGGCGCAGGCCATCCGCGGCGTTGGCGGTGACGCAGTCAATGACCTGCGGCAAAGACATGCCGATGGCGAGAAACTTCGACATCACGCTTGCAAGCGACCCGACCGGGCCGTTAATCCGGTTACGGCAGTAGATATCCGAGCTGATGGTGTGCGGCAAAATGCCCATCGCGATGGCGCGTTTCGCCACCTCAAAGCTGAAGCTCGCCGTACCGTGCCCCACGTCCAGACGCACGCCGCGCTTCAGTGCGGAGGTGATGGAGGCGCGCAGCTCGCCGGAGGGCGTCAAAATACGGTTGGGTTTGCCGTTGTAGCAGTGGGTGATGATGTCGCCGGAACTCAGCAGTTCGGCGATTTCGTCGAGGTTCGGCGGGTTGTTGCCGATATGCACCATCAGCGGCAGATCGCCGTTCTCGCTCTGGATGGCTTTCGCGCGCTCCAGCGGCGTAATGCCGTTTTCACCGACCACGCTGCTGCTCATGCGCGCTTTCAGGCCGACGATAAAATCAGGGTGGCGTTTTACTGCCTGCTTCACGGCATCGGCATCAATATTCGCCATATTGGCCAGTTCGTTCTGGGCAATCAGCCCGACGCGGGAGATGTTCAGCAGGGCAAACACCTCGGTGGCGGCTTTGCGGGTAATTTCATAGAAATCATCCACGTCATCTGCCCCGGTACTGCCGGCATCCACCACGGTGGTGACGCCCGTGGCAATGCCTACGCTGTCCGGCTCGTCGTGATAAATCGGCGAGTTCTGGTAGCAGTGGACGTGAGAGTCAATCCAGCCTGCGCTGACGAACACATCACCGTTCAGCTCAACCGTTTTACGGGCGGGAGCGTCAATGTCACCCAGCGCGGCGATTTTCCCATCCTGAATGGCGATATCGGTCAGGGTATCGTCGGCGAGGCGCGCGCGGCGCAGGAGTAAATCAAACATGGGGTTCTCCTGATAAGGCGGGCGCCTGAGCGCCCGCGGGTATTAAAGGGCGACCGGGAACAGCCAGCCCAAAATCATTGCACCGAGGATGGCGCCACCGGTGATCGGCTTCTGCCAGATGTAGAACAGCAGCGCGCCCACCAGCGAACCGACGCCGATAGGAATAGAGGCGGTCATGGCGCTGAGGATAATCAACGGCCCGAGGAAGCGGCCTGAGGCGTTACCCGCGCCCATCATCACGTCAGCCCCGTAGGTGGAGTTGCTCTGGTTGATGGTGAACTTACGCGCCAGGATGATGACGTAGCCAATCGCCAGGCCAATCACCAGGCCGGTAATCAGCGAGGCAATAAAGTTGGTCACCGGGAACATGATCCCCGCCCCCAACAGCAGCGCCGGCACGCCGAGCCCGACGCCGGTCTGAATCGCACCGCCGATGTCGAGAATACCCACCAGTGAGCCTTCAATGATGCGGGCGAACAGGAAGCTTGCGCCGAATGCCGCCACCGCACCGTAGACCCCGGTATCAATCCCCGCTTTCAGCATCGCCACGAAGGCCACTTCGTTAAACGCGCCGATGCCGTAGAGGTAGTACATGTGCGTCCCGGCGAACACGCCGGAGGAGAGCAGGCCAACGAAGATCGGGAACGACCAGTCGGCATACCAAAAACCTTTATTCTGTTCCATGTCGAGGCTCCTGTTATTTACCGCTGAGCGAGTTGTGGATCATGTCGAGCCAGTTCGGCACGGTCAGATGGAAGGATTCGATCATCTTCATGTCGAAGCCGCGGAAGAAGCCGCTCAGCACGAAGAGCAGAACGATCGCCGCCATCATCACTTTGGTGACGTGGTTCCAGCCGCTCTCTTCAACGCCTTTACCGATCAGGATCCCCAGCACCAGGCCCGGTACGGCGTTACCCATGATCAGCTGTGCCGCGCCGCCAAAGATGGTGGCCCAGAAGCCCGATTTTTTACCGGCGTCGATGGCCGCCAGCCAGAAGATCACCGGCATCACGGTGTTGACCAGCAGGTTCGCAGCGGGCACCAGCACCTTCACGGCGGTGACCTGAAGCGCAGCCGGTACGGAGGAGGCCGTCAGGTTAAGGAAAGTCACGACGATCATGCCGATCACGCCACAGGCAATCGCCATTTTGCGCGGATCGTGCAGCGTTTCGCCGACGTTACGGTTTTTGATCATCAGTGCCGCCGCGCCCCAGTTTGGGATGATGCGGTGGTCAACGTCCTGTGTGAAAGCACCCGCGGCCACGGAAGAGGCCCAGGCGTTAAAGAAGAAACCTAACCCAAAGGAGAAGTGAGAAGCGGGATCCCCTTCGCAGGAGTTCAGTTCCCCCAACGTACGAAACGCGCCCATACCCTGAGTGGTAGGCGCATGAAACATGCGTGCAGCCCCGGCCCCAACACCGACGCCTACCAGGCCGCCGATAATGAGCGATTTTATTAATATAATTAAGAACATCAGTCTGCCCTTTTATGAATAATCAGCGTTGCGTGACGAAGTCCACCCGATCGAGATTGATGGCGGTCACGTTGACGGTCACATCCAGCTCCACGCTGTAGGTGCGTCTTTCCCGGCGCAAAAAGAAGAACAGAAACGCTTCTTTACGCACCGCTTCTTGCGCCTGAACGACCTGCACATCCTGTGGCTCAATACGCAGTAAGATATGCGGTGAGGCTTTCATCACCGCGGCCTGAACGTGGTTGAGCGCGTCGGCAAAGGCGCGCGCTTTGGCGTCGCCCTTCCCCTTCACTCTCACCGTGGTTGTGAACTGTTCTTTCATGCTTATGCGCCGTGTTTCTTCTGCCACGCCTGCACCAGACGCTCGCCCAGCTCTTCTTTGTCCATAAAGCCAAAGCCCAGCACGTTGCAGCCTTCGTTGATGGCGGTGACGCCTTCATCCACCGAACGCATGCCGTATTTGGCTTTGTAGCCATACTTGGTTTGCGCGGTAATCGCGCCCGCGCCGCCGCTGCCGCAGAAGGAGATGCCGAAGGTGGCGTTTTCCGCTTTCATTACGTCGCCGAGCTTCATATCCGCTGCCATGCCCGGCACAACCACCGCGCGTCCACCTGCTTTTTCCACCCCGGCCGCCACTTTCTGACCTTTACCCAGGCGATCGCCAATCACGACTGTAATCTGTTCCATGTGTTGCTCCTTAAAGGTTGTCTTTCGCGACTTCAAAGTGAACGGAGAGCAGCCAGGCCTCTTCATCAGGAAGGTTGCCAAACTGCGCCACCACTTCACGGGCAAGCCGCATTGAATCCGGTGAAATTTCGTCAAACAGCTCTGCTTCAACCTCCGGCAGCGGCTCGCCGGTCACGGACCGGTGCGCCATGGCGCGAACGTGGGAGGTGAGCATCTGCTCCTGTACTGCGTTGGGGATGATGTTGTGCCGGGCCAGCAGGGCATAGACCTGCTGTAGCATGGTGTTCGCGAGCTGTTCTGTTTGCACCGCCTGTTCCCCAACGTCGTTCATTACCGCTCCGTTAATCACTCGTCTTACCCCGTTAATGGCTCTGGAATAAAACTAACGGTGGGGAGGAAGGGTTTGTAGCGAGTTGTTTTCCACTTCGAAGTGGAAAGGCAAGCCGCGGCAGTGATCTGTGCCACATAAATACGGTGAATGCGGTCAAATCAATGCATTTACGTGATGAATATCACTGATTCCAGCGGTCAAAGGCGGGCAGAGGCAACGAAAACGTTCAGGCGTGGTAATGCAAAAATGTGATGGCGATAGGGTTTACTTATCACCACGCAAAAAAACGGGAGCCACTGGCTCCCGTTGGGTGTTGGTCCGATGCGCGATCGGTTAACGGTATTTCTTGTGATACGTGTTGCGGGTCGTCACGAACTGCTCGGCCGCCGCCTGGGCTTCTTTGACTTTGCCTTCGTTGGCCAGCTTCAGCGCGCCGTCAATCTGGCCGACCAGCACGTCAAAGCCGTGGCGATAGTCTTTCATCTCTGCGCTGTCAGCCGCTTTGCTTTCCAGCTTCGGCGGTGTCGCTTTTTGGGCGTCCAGCGCCGCTTCACGCATTTTGGTCAGGGCGTCTTTCATTTCCGCCGCATTGTCCGTCTTTTGCACCACCTTCAGGTTTTGCCCGAGGATGCCCATGTCTTCTTCAAGATCGGCAGCAAACGCAGAAGAGCCAAGAACCAGCGTTGAAGCCGCGACGATCGCTAACAGATGTTTACGCATTGCTCACTTCCTTTTTTATTATTAACAAAACGCTATCTTTATTGACCCGCAATTTTCATCTCGGGCAGCAGTACAGAACCACACTGTATATTGCTACGTGTTTCAATATCGTTACCGACCGTAACGATGTTGCGCCACATGTCCTTCAGGTTGCCGGCGATGGTGATTTCGCTCACCGGATACTGAATTTCACCGTTTTCGACCCAGAAGCCCGCCGCCCCGCGAGAATAGTCTCCGGTGATGCCGCTGACGCCCTGGCCCATCAGTTCGGTTACCACCAGACCGGTGCCCATCTCTTTCAGCATCTGCTCAAAGTTCAGGCCCTGCCCGGCAATACGCCAGTTATGGATACCGCCCGCGTGACCAGTACTTTTCAGCCCCAGCTTGCGCGCGGAGTAGTTGGTCAGCAGCCACTGGGTCAGAATTCCGTCTTTAACGATATCGCGGCGTTCCGTGCGCACCCCTTCGCTGTCGAACGGCGTAGAGGCCAGCCCTTTCAGCAGAAGCGGGTGTTCTTCAATGGTCAGCCATTCCGGCAGGATCTGCTTGCCCAGCGAGTCGAGCAGGAAGGTGGATTTACGGTAAACGGAGCCACCGGCGATAGCGCCCACCAGATGACCAAACAGACCGGTTGCCACTTCATTGGCAAAAATCACCGGGGCTTTCATGGTAGAGAGTTTACGCGGCGACAGGCGAGACAGCGTGCGTTCGGCACACTCTTTGCCCACCCACTCCGGCGACTGCAAATCCCCCAGCGCGCGGCCAATGGTGTAAGCGTAGTCACGCTCCATGTCACCGTTCTCTTCGGCGATGACGCAGCTGGAGAGCGAGTGACGGGTGGAGCAGTAGCCCTGCAGCATGCCGTGGCTGTTGCCGAAAACTTTGATGCCGTAGTGGCTGTTGAAGCTGCCGCCTTCGGTATTGGTGATGCGCTTGTCGGCCTGCAGGGAAGCCTGCTCGGCACGCGCGGCCAGCTCGATGGCTTCATCCGGGGTGACTTCTGCCGGGTGGAAGAGATCAAGGTCCGGCGCATCAAAGGCCAGCAGCTCTTTATCGGCCACGCCGGCGTAAGGATCCGGCGAGGTGTATCGGGCGATATCCAGCGCCGCCTGCACCGTGCGGGCAATGGCATCCGGGCTGAGATCGGTAGACGACGCGCTGCCTTTGCGATTCTGGTGATACACCGTGATCCCAAGCGCGCCATCGCTATTGAATTCTACGTTCTCCACTTCGCCATAGCGGGTGCTCACGCTGATACCGGTGGTTTTGCTGACCGCCACTTCGGCGCCATCTGATTTTTCTGAAGCAAGCATCAGCGCGGTGGAGACGGCTTCTTCCAGAATCTTACGCTGCGCTTCAACTTGTGAGGTTACTTTCATCGCAAATGCCATACTGTAAGAGAGAGTTAAATGAAGTCTAACAGAGAACCGTTTTTCAGTGCGCGTCTTAACTGGTAACATTAGCCTCTTTTTTTAAGGAGCCTGACATGACTAAGCAGCCCGAAGACTGGCTCGACGACGTTCCCGGTGATGACATCGAAGACGAAGATGATGAGATCATCTGGGTCAGTAAAAGTGAAATTAAACGCGACGCCGAAGAGTTAAAACAGCTTGGCGCAGAAATGGTAGAACTGGGTAAAAACGCGCTGGACAAAATCCCGCTCGACCAGGATCTGCGTGATGCCATTGAACTGGCACAGAAAATCAAAAAAGAAGGCCGTCGTCGCCAGCTTCAGCTTATCGGGAAAATGCTGCGTCAGCGCGACGTAGATCCGATCCGCCAGGCGCTGGATAAACTGAAAAACCGCCACAACCAGCAGGTTGCGCTGTTCCATAAGCTGGAGCAGATCCGCGATCGTCTGATTGAACAGGGCGATGATGCGGTACCGGAAGTGCTGAACCTGTGGCCGAATGCCGACCGTCAGCAGCTGCGCTCTTTGATCCGCAACGCGAAGAAAGAGAAAGAAGGGAATAAACCGCCGAAGTCTGCGCGTCTGATTTTCCAGTATCTGCGCGAGCTGTCTGAGAACGAAGGGTAATCTGTGCGGTTTTGCGCCGGATGGCGGCGTAAACGCCTTATCCGGCCTACAAGGTCGTGCAAAATCCAGGCCCGGTAAGCGCTAGCGCCACCGGGCTTTTTTTTACTCTGCGGCCTCGGCCTTTTTCGCCAGACCGTCCAGCAGCTTCTGATGGATCCCACCAAACCCGCCGTTGCTCATCACCAGAATATGGTCGCCAGGCTGTGCGGCTTTCACCACCATATCCGCGAGCGCATCCACATCCGCACTCCAGTGGGCAGGCTGAATGCAGGCATCGGCCACTTCCGCCACCTGCCACGGAATATGCTGCGGCTGCAGCAGGAAGACTTCATCGGCACGGCCTAACGACGGGGCCAGATCGTCTTTGCAGATGCCCATTTTCATGGTGTTCGAGCGCGGTTCCAGCACGGCAAGAATGCGCGCGGTGCCGCCGACCTTGCCACGCAACGCGGCAAGCGTCGCCAGAATAGCCGTTGGGTGGTGTGCAAAATCGTCATACACCGTCACGCCATTAGCTTCACCGCGCAGTTCCAGACGGCGGCGGGCATTGATAAACGTGCCCAGCGCATTGGCGGCATCCGCAGGCAGAACGCCGACATGACGCGCAGCTGCAATCGCCATCAGGCCGTTGTGCATGTTGTGTTCGCCCACCAGGCCCCACTTCACCTCACCCACTTTTTCGCCGTCGAGCAACACTTCCCACTCGGAGGCATCCGCGTTGAGTTTCTTCGCCTGCCAGTGACCCTGCTCGCCCACCAGCTCCTGCTCGCTCCAGCAGCCCATCGCCAGAGTCTGCTTCAGGTTGATGTCATTCTCCGGCAGGATGATACGGCCCTGCCCCGGCACGATGCGTACCAGGTGGTGGAACTGCTTCTGAATCGCTTTCAGGTCGTCAAAAATATCCGCGTGATCGAACTCAAGGTTGTTGAGGATCAGCGTGCGCGGGCAGTAATGGACAAACTTGGAGCGTTTGTCGAAGAACGCGCAGTCGTATTCGTCCGCTTCAATGACAAAGAATGGGCTATCGCCCAGACGCGCAGAAACGTCGAAGTTACCCGGCACGCCGCCGATCACAAAGCCCGGCTTGTAGCCACAGGCTTCGAGGATCCAGGTCGCCATGCCGGCGGTGGTGGTTTTGCCGTGGGTACCCGCAACGGCAACCACCCAGCGGTCACGCAGGACGAAATCATGCAGCCATTGCGGGCCGGACATGAATGGAATATTGCGCTCCAGCACCGCTTCAACGCACGGATTGCCGCGGGTCATGGCATTGCCAATAATGACCAGATCCGGCTCGGGATCCAGCTGGCTGGCATCGTAGCCCTGAATCAGAGAGATACCCTGCTTCTCCAGAAGCGTGCTCATCGGCGGATACACATTGGCGTCCGAACCTGTCACTTCATGGCCCAGCGAGCGCGCCAGCATTGCCAGCCCGCCCATGAAAGTGCCACAAATCCCCAATATATGAATGCGCATACGTCACTATCCTTCTTCAATGTGGCGCACATTTTACTCACATGTTAGCGGCTGTGAAACGCATTTCAGGTAAATCCGTATGTTGCTGGCGCGATTCACCTCTGCGCTACTATTTGAATATTTGTTAAGATTGTTGGGCTTTAGTCGTTTTAGTGAACATACAATCGCTCTACTCACAAAGATGCAGGGAAAGTGTTATGAAAACGTTAGGTGAATTTATTGTCGAAAAGCAGCACGAGTTCTCTCATGCTACGGGTGAACTCACTGCTTTGCTGTCGGCAATAAAGCTGGGCGCTAAGATCATCCATCGTGATATCAACAAGGCCGGTCTGGTCGATATCCTGGGTGCCAGCGGTGCCGAGAACGTTCAGGGCGAGGTTCAACAGAAACTCGATCTGTTCGCAAATGAAAAACTGAAAGCTGCACTGCGCGCGCGCGACATCGTTGCGGGTATCGCCTCCGAAGAAGAAGATGAAATTGTTGTTTTCGAAGGGTGTGAACACGCGAAATACGTTGTACTGATGGATCCGCTCGACGGTTCCTCCAACATCGACGTTAACGTTTCTGTCGGTACCATTTTCTCCATCTACCGCCGCGTCACGCCTGTTGGCACGCCGGTGACCGAGGAAGATTTCCTGCAGCCTGGCAGTAATCAGGTGGCTGCCGGTTACGTCGTCTATGGCTCCTCCACCATGCTGGTGTACACCACCGGGTGTGGCGTTCACGCCTTTACCTACGATCCATCGCTGGGCGTCTTCTGTCTGAGCCAGGAGCGTATGCGCTTCCCGGAGAAGGGCAACACCTACTCCATCAACGAAGGCAACTACATCCGATTCCCGAACGGCGTGAAGAAGTACATCAAATTCTGTCAGGAAGAAGATAAAGCGACTCAGCGCCCGTACACCTCCCGCTATATTGGCTCGCTGGTCGCGGATTTCCACCGTAACCTGCTGAAAGGCGGTATCTACCTCTACCCAAGTACCGCCAGCCACCCTGACGGAAAGCTGCGCCTGCTGTACGAGTGCAACCCAATGGCGTTCCTGGCCGAACAGGCGGGCGGCAAGGCGAGCGACGGTAAAGAGCGTATTCTGGACATCGTGCCGGAAAGCCTCCACCAGCGCCGTTCCTTCTTCGTCGGCAACAACCACATGGTTGAAGACGTTGAGCGCTTTATCCGCGAGTATCCGGACGCGTAATCTCTCACTCCCGGGGAGCCCGTCTGGCTCCCCAACACATTTATATCTTTTACCGTATAAGTGTTTATAAAAAACACGCTTTTATATTCGCCATTGCTCCTGCATTATTTCCATAACAGTTTGACAGATATTTCGTGGAGCAGCATCGCAATGAAAAATTATTCCCGGGCGAATACCGGCATTGATTTAAACCTTATTCCTGTATTTATTGAAGTGGTCCGCTGCGGCAGCATGGCAAAGGCCTCAGTGCGCCTGGAGATGTCACGTCCTGCGGTGAGCCTGGCCCTGAAGCGTTTTAATCAACTGTTTGATGAGCCATTATTTTTCCGCAAGGGTTTATACCTTGAGCCAACTGAAAAAGCGTTAGCGTTAACCCACTCACTGGAAATATTAATGGGCGATATTCACGATAATATTGCGGCCATTAATTCAGGGCGAAATAAATCCCCGGCACAGAACGTACCGGGGTTGGGAAATATTATGCCGCAGTCTGAGCCGTCAATTTAAATGATGACATGGCCTCCATCAGCTGACGCGACTGCTCTTCCAGAGAGCGGGTCGCGGCGGAGGATTGCTGCACCAGCGCCGCATTCTGCTGCGCCGTTTCGTCCATCTGATTCACAGCAATATTCACCTGCTCAATGCCGCGGCTCTGCTCCTGAGACGCGGTCGCAATCTCGCGCATCAGTTTGGTCATGCGCAGCACTTCGGTGGCAATCTCATCCATCGTTTCACCCGCCTGCTGGGCCAGCTCGCTGCCCTCGTTAACGTGGGTCTGCGAATCGCTGATAAGGGATCGGATCTCTTTCGCCGCGTCGGCGCTGCGGCTGGCAAGGTTACGCACTTCACCCGCCACGACGGCGAACCCGCGCCCCTGCTCGCCCGCGCGCGCCGCTTCCACGGAGGCGTTAAGGGCCAGAATATTGGTCTGGAAGGCAATGCCATCGATCACGCTCAGGATGTCAGCAATACGCGCTGAACTGCCGGAGATATCACGCATTTTTTCAATCACGTAGCAGACCATTTCGCTGCCGTGATCGGCGGTATCAGAAACCGATTTCGCCAGCTGGTGCGCCTGCTCGGCATTATCGGCGTTGAGTTTCACCGTGGCGGTAATCTGTTCCATACTGGCTGCTGTCTGCTCCAGCGAGGTGGCGGTGGATTCTGTACGCTCGGCAAGATCCCGGTTGCCCGCCGTCAGCTCACGGCTGCCGGTGTCGATTTGCGAGCTGGCATCGCGTACCCGCATCACCGAGTGCATCAGCGACTGACGCATCACCTCTATCGCCGCGTTAAGGCGGTTAAATTCCTGGCTCGCCGGGGCATTCAGCGTGTGGGTTAAATCGCCCGCCGCCACATTCTCCAGCTGAGCAATGGAAGCAGAGAGCGGCTTAAGCAGCATATGGCGCAGCACCAGCCAGGCAAGCACGATGATGCCAGCCGTCAGCAGCGCGGCGACAATAATCAGGATCAGCACGCGGGTTTTGCTCGCCTGTACGGCAGTGACTTCCGCCTTCCCTCGCGCTTCGCTCCATGTCTGAAACGCCTGCATATCGTTATCAAACTGCTTCGCCACGGGGATCAGCGTATTCTCCAGCAGGTCGTAATAACTGTCCGCGCTCTGGTCATTCAGGGTTTTTAGCATCGGATTGATGCCCTGCTGGTTATACGTCGCCAGACTGGTTGCCACGTTATCCAGCAACTTTTGCCCCTGCTCGTCAGCCACGCCGCCGTCGATCACGCCTTTCAGCGTTTTCTGAGCCACGGCGATTTCCTGATTGATGTTTTTAACCGATTTGGCCGCATCATCGAGCATGCCGATTTCCATCATCCGGACGGCCTGGCCCGCCTCATTGCGCGCGCGCAGAATCAGCGTATAGCCGGTATTTAGCCGCACCATCTGCTCACCCTGAAGGTGATTAATGCGCTGCAGTGAAGAAGAACTCTGTGTGAGGGCATAAATGCCAATGCCGCTGACAATCAGCAGCAGAAGGGTCATAACGGCCAGTAAAGAGAGCAAGCCGGTACGAATCGATAGCGTTTTAAGCATGATATTATTTCCGGTAGCGAGATATTTCTGGACAGAAAAAAAGGTTATCGGCCGCTACCGGAAAATGTTTAGACTTTAAGCAAATTCAGCGTGTTATCGCTCTGTTACCGAGGTGTTTACGCGAGTAACAGGCGAGCTTTGACGGTTCTCCCAGAGCACCGTCAGACCGCGCTGCAGGGCAATAAATATAAACAGCAGAATGCCGATGGCGATCTTGGTCCACCAGGAACTGAGCGTGCCGTCAAAGTTGATATAGGTCTGGATCAGCCCCTGGATCGCTACGCCGAACAGCGTTCCCAGCACCGTCCCCACTCCGCCGCTGAGCAGCGTGCCGCCAATGACCACAGAGGCAATCGCGTCCAGCTCAACGCCTACGCCTGCAAGGGCATAGCCCGCCTGGGTATACACCGAGAAGACAATACCCGCCAGCGTTGCCAGGCCGGTTGAGAGCATATAGATGCGGATGGTCGTGCTGCGGGTCGAGATCCCCATCAGGTTTGCCGACGTGGCGTTCCCGCCAATGGCGTAAACCTGATTACCGAACCGGGTACGGTGGGCAAGGAAGATGCCTACAACTACCACGCCCAGCATCAACAACCCCATCGCGCTCAGACGGCCACCGCCGGGGATTTTCCACGCCAGGCTGGAGAGCGTGTCGTACACCGGGTGGTTAATCGGGATGGACTCTTCCGATACCAGGTAACTCACGCCGCGCAGAAAGAACATCCCGGCGAGGGTAATAATAAAAGCGGGAATTTTTAGCGCGTCGATCAGTAGCCCCATAAAGGCGCCAAACGCACAGCCCATCGCCAGCACCAGCGGAAACGCTACCAGAGGGGAGAGCCCCCAGAAACCGATCGCCTTGGCGAGGAACACGCCGGTAAACGCGATCACCGAGCCAACGGAGAGATCGATCCCACCGGAGAGGATCACAAAGGTCATCCCGACGGCGATGATGCCTAAAAAGGCGTTATCGGTCAGGATGTTGCAAATCACGCGCGTTGAGGCAAAACCGGGGAACTGGGTCAGACAGTAGAGATACCCCAGCACAAACACGCCCAGCGTGATCATTAACGGTAAATTACGTTTTATCATGGCCACGGATCCCCTTAATGATGCTGACAAAGCGCGGTGACTGGACGATCAGCACGCAGAGTACGACCACCGCTTTTACCACCTGGTTGAGTTCCGGCTGAAAACCGGAGAGCAGGATCCCGGTGTTCATGCCCTGAATGATCAGCGCGCCAATGACCGAGAGCAGCAGGTTAAAGCGCCCGCCCATCAACGATCCGCCGCCAATCACCACCGCGAGGATGGCATCCAGCTCCAGCCAGAGCCCGGCATTGTTGGCATCGGCCCCGCGGATATCGGCCGCGACAATCACCCCGGCAATGGCGGCACAAACGCCGCTCAGCACGTAGGTCAGCATCACCATCAGCCGCGTATTGACCCCGGCATTTCGTGCCGCACGAATGTTGATCCCCACCGCTTCAATAAACATGCCGAGCGCTGTTTTGCGGGTGAAAAGCCAGAACACCACTAATGTGACCAGAGCCACGATCACCGGTGTTGGAAAGAACAGGAAATTGCCGCTGCCGATCCACGCCAGACTCGGGGAGTTAAAGGTGACTATCTGTCCGGAGGTGATCAGCTGCGCCACCCCGCGCCCGGCCACCATCAAAATAAGGGTGGCGACGAAAGGCTGAATTTTTAGTACCGCCACCAGAATGCCGTTCCACAGTCCGGCCAGCACGCCGGTTCCCAATGCCGCCAGCAGCACCACCGGCAGGCTATGGCCCGCCACGGTCATGGAGGCTGCGGTAGCCCCGGCAATAGCCATCACTGCGCCGACGGAGAGGTCAATCCCGCCGGTGGCTATCACCAGCGTCATACCAATCGCCAGCAGCGCGACGGGCGCGGCACGGTTTAAAATATCGATCGGGCTGCCAAACAGGCGACCATCCTGAACAATAATCTGGAAGAAATGCGGTGCGACAAGGCTATCCACCAGTAACACCACTAGCAGCGCTGCGATTTGCGGCGTGCCGGTTGGCCAGTTAAAGCGGCGCTTTGACTCACCGGTTTGCGAAAGCGAACGGGACATCACAATTCACTCCTTATGCCGCGATGGCATTCATGATCGCCGGAACGGACAGCTTATCCAGCGGGATCTCAGCCACCTGTTTGCGATCGCGCATGATGATCACGCGATCGGCATACCCCACCAGTTCTTCCAGCTCGGACGAAATGACCAGCAGCGCCAGCCCGTCGGCACACAGCGTTTCGATAAGCCGGATAATTTCGGCGTGCGCGCCAACGTCAATGCCGCGCGTGGGTTCATCCAGGATCAGGAACTGCGGTTTGGTCAGCAGCCAGCGTGACAGCAGCACTTTCTGCTGGTTACCGCCGGAGAGAAATTCGATCGGCTGTTCCGCGCTCGGCGTACGAATACCCAGCTGGCGAATAAAGCGCTCGGCAATGGCGTTTTGCTCTTTACGCGGAATTGGACGCAGCCATCCGCGCTGCGCCTGTAGCGCCAGAATGATATTTTCCCGCACCGAGGCGGCGGCAATAATGCCGTCTGTTTTCCTGTCTTCCGGGCAGAACCCCACTCCCAGACAGGAGGCCTGATGCGGCGATCGCAGGGTTTGCGGTTTACCTTTGATCAACGCGGTACCGCTGTCCGCAGGCTTGATGCCGAAGATCACCTCGGCGGTTTCGGTCCGGCCTGACCCTAGCAGCCCCGCCAGCCCGACAATTTCGCCGGGGCGCACTTCGAGGTTAAACGGTGAGATGATCCCTTTTTTGCCGTAATCGCTGAACGCGGCCACCGGTTTTTCGCTCAGCAGCGTGCGCCCTGCGCGCTGGAGCGCATTGGTCTCCAGCTCACGGCCCAGCATCATTTTGACCAGCTCAATCTGCGGCAGCTCGCGGGTTTCACGGCAGCCGACAAAGCTGCCGTTACGCAGTACGGTAATGCGATCGCTCACTTCATACACCTGATCGAGGAAATGTGTGACGAAGATCAGGCTGACGCCCTGATCGCGCAGCTGGCGCATCAGGGTAAAGAGCATCTCGACTTCCTGGGTATCGAGGCTGGCAGTAGGTTCGTCGAGGATCAGCACCTTCGCGGAGAGATCGATCGCGCGGCAAATGGCGACGATCTGCTGCATCGCGACGGAAAACCGGTTCAGCGGCTCGCGAACGTCGAGGGAGAAGCCGTAGGATTCCATCAGTTTCGTCGCCCGCGCTTCCATCTCTTTGCGCCGTAGCAGGCCAAAACGTCTTGGTTCACGACCAATAAACAGGTTATCCGCCACCGACATATTTGGCAGCAGGTTCACTTCCTGGTAGACCGTCCCAATCCCAAGCTGTTGAGCATGGGCGGTATTTTTTGGCGAAATGGCGTTGCCTTCCAGCCAGATGGTGCCGCGATCGGCGTGATAAACGCCGGTCAGAGATTTAATCAGCGTCGATTTTCCCGCGCCGTTCTCGCCCAGCAGCGCCATAATTTCACCGCGCCGCAGGCTGAAATCAACGTTATCCAGCGCTTTTACACCCGGGAAAAATTTGCTTAAGCCCTCTGTGCGGAGGATTTCCTGGTGCTGTTCAGTGGTCATGGTTCCCCCTACATCAAGCCGGGTGGCGCTACGCTTATCCGGCCTACAAAAGAGCGTATCGTAGGCCGGGCAAGCGCAGCGCCACCCGGCAATTTCACTGGCTTAGTAGCCCATGTTTTTCTTCTTCTCTAACTCTTCTTTCGCCGTGTCAGGCAGGTAGAGCGTGGACTTGGTGACGGTCACCTTCTCAGGCATCGTGCCGTCTTTCTTGAATTTCTCCAGCGCATCAAATGCCGGACCCGCCATATTTGGCGTCAGTTCTACGCTGGCGTTGGCTTCGCCGTCGATCATCGCTTTGTAGATATCCGGCACACCGTCGATAGAGCCGGTGAGGATATCTTTGCCCGGCTTCAGGCCCGCTTCTTTAATCGCCTGAATCGCACCAATCACCATGTCATCGTTATGGGCGTAAACCATGCAGATGTTCTTGCCGTTGTTTTCCGCTTTAATGAAGCTCTCCATGACCTCTTTACCTTTACTGCGGGTAAAGTCGCCGGACTGAGAGCGGATAATCTTGATGTTTGGCGCTTTCGCGATGGCCTCAGCAAAACCCTTCTTACGGTCGATAGCCACGCTCGCCCCCACGGTGCCCTGCAGTTCAACGACGTTACACGGCTTGCCGTCGACCTGTTTTACCAGCCAGTCGCCAATTAATTGCCCTTCAAGCACGTTGTTGGCCGTCACGGTGGTCATATAGAGAGATTTGTCTTTAACGTCGATGGAACGATCGAGCAGGAAGACCGGAATCTCAGCATCTTTGGCTTCTTTCAGAACCGGTTCCCAACCGGTCGCCACCACTGGCGCGATAAAGATGGCATCCACGCCCTGAGCAATAAATGAGCGCACGGCTTTGATCTGGTTTTCCTGCTTTTGCTGACCATCGGCGATTTTCAGCGTGATGCCGCGTTTCTGAGCCTCGCTTTTCGCAACGTTGGTTTCTGCCGCACGCCAGCCGGATTCAGAGCCAACTTGCGAAAAACCTACGGTTAAAGGGGCGGCCATCGCCATAGACGACATGGCTGCCGAAACTGCTGTGACAAGAAGTAAGCGCTTCCACATATGAGCGTCCTCGTAGGGGTGTTTATTGTTGGTTAAAAGATGTTCTGCGAAATGACTATAGCCAATGAAATATGTAACGAATTGCGTTACATCACACTTCGGAAAAGTGAATAAAACGTTAATCACAAGTTTGTAATCGCTTTCATTTCACCATTAAAAATGCGGCTGAGTTTATGGATTTTTCTGTCATGGAATCGGTCTGAAAAGTGGTGCTGGCGGGGAGAGAATGCGAAAACAGGCGGAGACATTCAGCGTGAGTTGGCTATAATACCTGCCACTTGTTTACCATCCATTTTAAAGGACACCGACATGAGCTTACTCAACGTCCCAGCGGGTAAAGAACTGCCAGAAGACATCTACGTAGTTATCGAAATCCCGGCAAACGCAGATCCGATCAAATACGAAGTGGACAAAGAGAGCGGCGCCCTGTTCGTAGACCGTTTCATGTCTACCGCGATGTTCTATCCATGCAACTACGGTTACATCAACCACACCCTGTCTCTGGACGGTGACCCGGTTGACGTACTGGTCCCAACGCCATACCCGCTGCAGCCAGGCGCAGTCATTCGCTGCCGTCCAGTTGGCGTGCTGAAAATGACCGACGAATCCGGTGAAGATGCGAAGCTGGTTGCAGTACCGCACACCAAGCTGAGCAAAGAGTACGATCACATTAAAGATGTGAACGACCTGCCAGAACTGCTGAAAGCGCAGATCACTCACTTCTTCGAGCACTACAAAGACCTCGAAAAAGGCAAGTGGGTTAAAGTTGACGGCTGGGACAACGCAGAAGCGGCGAAAGCAGAAATCATCGCCTCTTTCGAGCGCGCGGCTAAGAAGTAATTCTTACGCTGACAATGAAGGCCCCGCGAGTCGGGGCTTTTTTGTATCTACCGTATACCTGAGTGATAAGCCCTGGCTTAACTCAGGATGGCCTGTAGCCTTAAAAGCGCATCTTCTACGGTTTCATCTGATGCCACGCCTATTCGTTTTGCCAGACGCGCGCCCAAATCCATCATTCGGATTTGGTTTACCAGAATGACGCCGTGAATATTCCCTTCTTCACAAGACAGCGGCACACTGAAACCCGCATAGCGGGCAAAATTTCCCCCCTGTGTAACAGGCGCAACCAGCGTCATTCCCAGCTGGTTGAACGCGCTAACGGATAGCACTAAAGCGGGCCTGCCTGCGCCCTTTTGTTCATGACCATTTGCAGGATCGAAGCCGACGAGAACGATATCACCTCGTTCAAAACAAGGTCGCTTCACCATACTTCGTCACCTACGGGACCTGACGTACCCCATGCGTCCTGTTCGTTAATTTCCGGGGCTGACATATCACACTGCGCCAACAACTCTTCAAGCGAGTACTGTTTACTCACCGGTGTGAGCACTAACTGATTATTTGTCACCTGAGCCTCCATACTCTGACCTGGTTTTAGGCCAAGTTCTTTCATTACTACGCCAGGAATGACCATACCGGCACTGTTTCCCCATTTCTTAATGGTTATACGCATCGACACCTCCAGAGTTATACATAGTATAACTCATTATGGTGCGGATGATGTTTTACCCTTCATCAGCAATGAACGCCACCGGATAACGTAAGTGATGAAAGGATTAGGAATAACGCTCGAAGGAAAAAAGAAAGCAGGAGGAAATTTCACTGTGGGCTGCGAGCCGCCGCACAAAAAACAACGCCACCTTCCGGTGGCGTTGTCGTTTTTCAGTACTGGTCTCTGTCTAACCAGTTACCGCTTACAATCCGCGTTAACCCATCGACCGGACGCTGGTAGACATACATCCACGCACTTCCGTACGGCGTCTGGATCAACTGGCGAGCGTATTCACCGCCCCTGGTGCGCAAGGCATCAAGTTCGGCAAGTGTAGCATTATCAATACGATAAACTTCACCCTGTACTGTTCCTTCGCCGGGAACCGCGCCTGGATAGTGGCCCAGGCTGTACAACTGGTAATTTTCGATATTGTAATTCCCCAGCAGCAGGGCATTGGTCATCCAGTGACTGTTGCCTTGCTTGGTTCGTAAACTGCCGTAGACAAATATTCGCATTGCTAAAACTCAAACTGATAGAGCAGATCAAGTGCCTGGTCTACGCCGGACACTGCTTCCAGATATAGCTTAGGCATCAGGCGATAGCGTAGCGTGAGTGTTGCCAGTGAGTCAAAGATCCCCACACCGTATTTTACCTGCAGACCCGGCAGTACATAGCCACTGACCACCACCTGCGAGGAGTCACCCACGCCCTGGGTGTCCAGCGCCAGATTGCTTACGCCGAACGTCTCGCCGATTTTACCCACAACCTGCCCACTTTGTGCAACCCCCAGGCCGACTAACATTGAGGTCATCGCCGCACTGTCGCTCTGACCGCTGTCCAGACCCTGTCCACGCAGCAGGTAAGAGAGGGCTTCCTGCTGCGACATCGCCGGGTCAGAGAAGATCTCCGCCTTCGGTTCGTCGGCTGAGCCGGTGACGCGTACGCCTGCAATGACGTCGTTTTCCGTCGCTTCAGGGTTACGAATCGCTTCGATGTTCAACAGAGGCTGATCCGGTGGACCGGAGAACAGCAGCTCGCCCTTACGCACAATCAGATCCTGACCATAGGCATGGAAACGCCCTTCAGGAATATTGATCTGCCCGTTCAGGCCAAGCCCTTGTTTATCCTGGGCCACTTTCAGATCGCCCGTGAGCCTCGCCTTCAGCCCAAACGCATCCAACCGCACGTTATTCCCCACGTGTACGATAAGGTTACTATTAATCGGTATGCCAGCGCTCTTCTGTTCGACAGGTTTCAGATTTTCATTGAGCATAACTTCATCACTTGAGACACCGACGGCGCTTTCCGGAACCTCGTGAACCACAATACGCGCCCACGGCACGTCGACGCGCCCGTCCAGGGTGAAGAGGCTTGGCGTCGCCTCAAAGACCACATCCGGCGAGACATCCAGGCGCACCATTGGCGGTACGGTAATGCGCACCTTGCTGCCTTTGGCCGCGATGCGGGCACGCCAGTTATCGAGCTGGCTCCAGTCCGCGTCACCGCTCAGGTTGATTTGCCCCTGCTGCGTTAACACCGAACCGCTCAGGGTCGAGCTCATGCCGTTGAAGTTCATCGCAATCTGGCTGGGCTGCATATCAAACGGCATAAAGTTGCCGTCGATGTCCACGCCGCTGAGGCGCATCTGACCGAATAGCTGCGGGCTTTGCGCGTTGCCGCCCAGACGCAGGTTGGCGTTCAGCATGCCCTCGGCTTTCTCCCCGCGGGCGAATATCGGGTTCACCATCGCCAGGTTGAAGTTACGGATATTGACGTTGCCGCCCAGATTACGCCGTCCTTGCGGATCGGTAATTTTTACCTGTCCGTCAAGCTGACCGTTGTTATTAAGACGGATCAGCCACCCCAGCTCAGCACGGTTGTTATGCAGGTCTGCGCTCAGGTTGAGGGTATCGAATGCCACCGGGAGCGACGCATCATTCACCTCCTGCGTCACCTTCACGTTACGGCCCGAAAGCGTGACGCTACCCTGCGGCAGCCCCTCTTTGGTCGTATCCCAGGCGACATCGGCTTTCCCGCTGAAGACGCCGCTGGCCTGCGTGGTGTCCGGCATAAACGGTTTCAGCATCGCCAGATCAAAGCGGTTGAGGTTTACCTGCGCGTGCCCTGCCGCGCCCGCATCGATGGTCTGCGGCACGCACAGCTCTGCATTCGGGTTGATCCAGCAGTGCGGCCCAATAGCGATCTTTTGTTCCGCATTACGGTAGTCCAGCGAGAGAGAACGTGACAACGCCAGCGGCCCCACCGGCGTGTTGAAACGGGTATTGTCCAGCGTCCCTTTCCAGCGCTCCGCTTTGCGGTCGAAGCTGCCGGTCAGGTGAAGCTGCCCGGAAACCGGCTCACCCTGCACGCGTAGCTGGAGGTCATGCTGTTTTTCGTTCCCTTTGGCGTCCAGGGTGACCAGGTTAATGTTCACGTCCGGCTGAGAAATGCGCTCCACGCGCAGGTTCAGGTTACCGCCGATCTGATCGGTGGATTTCACATCCCCTTCCACGCGGACGCGGGCAACGCTCAGTTCCTGCCAGCGCAGATTATTGGCGGTGATATCCGCAAGGAGCTGCGGTGCGTCGACCGTACCGCGCACTTTCACTAACCCTTTCGCCGTTCCGCCCAGGCCCGGCAGGGCGTTATCCAGGTTCGGCGCGTCGATGGTGGCATCAAGATTGAGATCTTTTACCCCCAGCTCGCCTTTGATATCCGCCGTGTTGCGCCCCAGCGCGACGTGCAGACCCGGGATCACCCACTGCAGGTAGCTGTTGCCTTTCACCGAGCCTTCAACATTCACCTTGTTCTGCTTCACGTTACCGGTGAGCTTGATCTCCGGCACGTCCATCTGCCACGTACCGCCGTACAGGCTACCGCGCGTTTTGATCAGCCCGTCCAGCTTCGACGGCCAGTCCGGCACCTCTTTGGCGGTGTTGATACCCGTCAGCTTCAGTTCGCCCCGCCAGCTGATCGCCTGCTGCCAGTCGAGCAGCGCGGTCAGCTCCGTTTTCCCTTCCAGCGCCGCGACGGTCAGCTTGTCGAGGTTGACCTGTTGTTCGTTGCCCTTCGCATCCAGCGTGATGTTCGCGGGCGGTACGCCCTGTCCCTTCACCGCCGTGTGGAACGAGAGCGTGTAGTCAGTCATCTTGCCGCTCAGCTTCAGCTTCAGGTCATCGGCCTGGAACTGTTTTTCGCCGGTGAACGGCCAGTAAAGCTGCTTGCTGACGACCTCAAGATTGAGCGGCAGCCCGGCTTCCGCCAGCTGAGTCTGCGCGCGCAGAACCATGTCCACCGGGCCGGAGAGATTGACCCCGACGTCCAGCTTATCGCGCAGCGCCCCACCCACTTTGACCTTCACTTTTTCGCCCTTCAGCGGGTCGATGTTGAGCGCGCTGTTCAGCGTGATATCCACCGGCCAGTTGTCGCGCAGCAGGGCGTTACCAGACGCATTCACCGACCCCTGGTTGGTGTCGATATCCAGCGCGTCGAGCTTCATGTTGCCGTCAATGCTGCTGACTTTCAGCAGCATGTTGTAGACGGTCAGGTCGGTATCGCCGGTCAGGCGTAGCTGCTCACCTTTGAACTCCTCAATATTGAGGTTCAGCGGCAGATGAACGTCAGTCATTTCCGGCAGAACAGGCTTCGAGAAGAGATCCTTCAGCGTTTCACCCAGCGGCTTTTCTTCCGGCTGCGGATTCTGGATCTTCGGCTCGACGATCTCTTCCTGCGCCACCTCGGCCACTTTCGGCAGCGCGATCAGCAAGCCCTGCAGTGAGGTTGGCGTCAGGGTCAGGTTTTTCTCCTGCCAGCGCAGGCCGGAGGTGAAATCCATGACGGAAACGGTGGTGTCGTCGATTTTAATATTGACGTTATCGAGCGCCACCCGATAGAGCGCAATCGGGTACGGCGTGGAGAGATTCAGCGGGCCGCTATCCTCTTCTTCCACCGGCGCAGACGGCGGCATTTTCTTCGAATCTATCGCCACGTTAACGTCTTTTAGCGACAGATCGTTAACGCACAGCTTGCTGTCACGCAGACAGCCCAGCTTCACCGCGAGGTGAAATTCCCCGGCATTCACCGCCACGCCCGGCTGCTCATAGCGGATGTTCTTCAGACGCAGGTCGCGCCAGCCGCCGGTCACCTGACCTATCTCCAGCCCCGGCACCCAGCGGTTCCCCGCGTTAAACAGCAGATGCAGCCCGGTCGTCGTCCCCACCAGAAACGCCACCGTACCGAGCAGCAGCACGATAAAAATCAGCACCCCGAGGCTTATTTTCTTCCATAAACTCATAATTCAGGCCCCAGACCGATGTAAAACTGTAATCCGTGTTCTTCTTTGTCGCCGACCGGAACGGCGAAATCAAGCTTGATGGGCCCGACCGGTGACTGCCAGCGCACGCCTACACCTGCGCCAGTTTTAAAGTCGCTGCGGCGGATATCGCTCACCGCCTCGCCGCCATCAACGAACATGGCGCCCCACCATTTTCCGCTGACGTTGTACTGGTACTCCAGCGAGCCAGTGGCCAGCTTGGAGGCCCCGATCAGCTTGCCGTCATCGTCTTTAGGCGCGATAGATTTGTATTTGTAGCCGCGGATGCTGCGGTCGCCCCCGGCGAAGAAACGCAGGTCCGGCGGGACTTTGTCGAAATCGCCGGTTTCAATCCAGCCGAGGTTGCCGCGCATGACAAAGCGGTGTTTGTCATACAGCGTGCGGATCCAGACGTTTTGCGCCTGAATCACCGAGAAATCCACGTCAGAACCCCACATCGTGTTGGAGTAATCGATGGAGTAACGCTGGGAATCCCCCCAGGTTGGCATCAGGCCGCCGCGCGAGCGGGTGCGGCTGATCATCACCCCAGGATAGAGCAGCATGGTGGTGTTGGTGACGTTGGCCTGGGTAAAGTGGTCCAGGCTCCAGCGCAGATTAATGGCGCGCTGCCAGCCGCTGGAGAGATCCCAGTAGCGGGATACCGCAAGCGTGGTGGAATCGGACTCTGTATCGTTCAGGTCGGTGCGCTTAAAGCCCCCCTGGACCAGATAGTACTGCTCAAGCGGATTTTTCAGCAGCGGCATTTTATAGCTGAAATCAAGCTGCTGCTCCGGTGCAGAGATACTGGCGCTGGTCGTCAGGCTGTGGCCGTATGAGTTCATCCACGGCTTTTTCCAGGTGGCCTTCACGCGCGGGCCGACGTCGGTCGAATAGCCAACACCGGTCTCAATGGTGTTCTCGGTGCGCGGCGAGACAACGCCATGCAGCGGCAACACCTTGGTTTTGCGAGACTTATCAAATTCCGGTGCGACAACCACCGAGTTAAACCAGCCGGTGGCGGAGAGACGGCGGTTTAGCTCCGCCAGGTCGCTCGACTGGTAGTAATCGCCTTTTTTAAACGGCACGAGGTTTTGCAGGTACTCTTCACGAATTTGCGAACCTTCAAACGTCACGTCGCCAAAGCGGTAGCGCTCCCCGCTGTCGTAGTCGATGTCCCAGAAGGCCTGGCGTCGCGCCAGCGCGATGCCCAGCTGGCTTTTGTTGAACTGGCTGTCAAAGTAGCCCTTACGCAGGGAAACGCTCGTCAGCTCTTTTTTGAAATGGTCGTAATCGCCATGGTTAAGCACGGTGCCGATCTTCGGCCGCGTGCTGAGCAGATCCAGGTAATCCCGGTCGGTACGCGCCCCGCCGCGCAGGACGACGTTCGTGCCACCAATCCGTACCGGCTCCCCCGCCGAGACGCGGGCAATAAGCACCTGACGCCCCTTCTTTGGCGGCGGACGGAGATCGAAATCAATGGTGGGTTCGTAATAACCCAGCGCTTTCAGCCCTTCACGGATAGCGTCATCCACGCGCGCGCGAAAACGCCGGTCCGGCGTCACCTCATCACTCTGGATGGTCGACAGCTGCGCACGCACGTTTTTTTCCAGCGCCCCGGAAAGCCCCTCAACCTGCAAACGGACATTCGCCGCGCTGGCAACCCCGCTTGTCAGCAACACACTGACCAAACATAACTGGCGGATTTTTGTCACGTTTTCTCCTGAATATCCCTGTTTCCACCCTGGAAGCAAATGCAGTGCCGCTCCGCGGCAAAATACGGCCTGTTAGCCAAAAACCCACATCACGGGTTGAAAATGGGTGTAACACCCAAATATTTCTTATGATTAAATCTAGACTCATTCAGCGTATTTATTGTGTTCAATTAAACGCGTCGTGACAACCTTAACCGAAACATCGCACCCCGGGAGGCCCCATCGTGAGTTTATTCGACAAAAAGCATCTGGTTTCACAAGCTGATGCATTACCGGGACGCAATACCCCTATGCCTGTGGCGACCTTACACGCCGTGAATGGCCATTCGATGACTAACGTGCCGGATGGAATGGAGATCGCCCTGTTCGCCATGGGCTGCTTCTGGGGCGTTGAGCGCCTCTTCTGGCAGCTGCCCGGCGTGTACAGCACCGCTGCTGGCTACACCGGCGGCTACACGCCTAACCCAACCTACCGCGAAGTCTGCTCCGGCGAGACCGGCCATGCGGAAGCGGTTCGCGTGGTGTACGACCCTGCGGTGATTCGCTACGAGCAGCTTCTGCAGGTTTTCTGGGAAAACCACGATCCGGCGCAGGGTATGCGTCAGGGCAACGACCACGGCACACAGTACCGCTCGGCCATTTATCCGCTCACGCCTGAGCAGGATGCAGCCGCCCGCGCCAGCCTTGAGCGTTTCCAGCGGGCCATGCGGGAAGCGGGCGATACGCGTGACGTGACAACCGAAATCGCCACCGCGAAACCGTTCTACTATGCCGAGGACGATCATCAGCAGTACCTGCACAAAAACCCGTACGGCTACTGCGGTATCGGAGGCATCGGCGTCTGCCTGCCGCCTCAACTGGCCTGATCACCGTTGCAGCGCCACGCGAGCCGCGTGGCGCGTTGCATTACAGACCGAGCCGTAATCCATCACTTTTCCCTGCAACAGCAGGTTAAAGACCGGCGCCTGCGGTCGGTTGAGCCGCGTTTGCAGCAGGTGAACGGCTTCAATCCCCAGCTCCCGACAGGGCACCGTCACGCCCGTGACCGGTTTTTCCAGACGGTGCGCCAGGTTCCATGCAAAATCGGTCGTTATCAGTGAAATATCTTCCGGAACGCGCAGCCCGTGTCGGGTTAACGCCCTGATCACCCCTTCCACCATGCTGGTGCTGTTCGGGAAAATCACCTCCGGCCACTGCGATCTATCATGGCTCATCAGCCACGCATCCAGAGCCCGCTCAGCCTCTTCAGCGGTAAACCACTCCGTCACGAGCAAATCACGCTGGGGATCGAAGCCCACGTGAAAATGGCGGTACGCCTCTTTAATGCCGTCCAGACGCGCGTAAAGCGTTTCTCGCCGCAGGCAGGTGAGCGTGAGCACACGCCGATGTCCCTGCTCAAAAAGATACTGCATGGCGGTAAACCCAATCGCCCGGTGATCGGGTGACACGGCATCCAGCTCCCGATCCCGATCAACGGAATTAATTAACACGCAGGGCTTATTTAACGTGCTCGCCAGTTTAAATATGGTGGAATCATCAGTCCCAATAATAATTATCGCGTTAATATTCTTCTGACTGGCCTTTTCCATAAATAATTTCACGTCGGCGTGCTGTTCTTCTAATCCACAGCAGCTCACCCACACATTGTGCCGCGCGCAGGCTTCAGTAATCCCTTTTGTGACTTCCAGATAAAAAATATCGCCGCGTCCCTGAAAGGTTCTTTCTGGCGCAAAAACAGCGATACCGTTAATTAACAGTCTGCCGCTCGCCATGGACTCCAGTACGCCTAATTCTCTGGCAGTACGAACGATCGCCTCCCGGGCTTTATCGCTGGTATACGATTTGCCGCTTAATACCCGAGATACCGTACTGACGGAATAGCCCGTCAGGGCCGCAATCTCCTCCATTTTTAACCTGCCCGGCATAGTGTGACCTCGCTCTCATTCAGTTTTTGCAAATATTTGCAGAAACAGCCTTTTGATTTTAAAACCAAATTTCAGAAAGCCTGGAGATTACTTAATCACCTTGCGAGTATTCTCACAAAAACACATTGTCGCTGCGGCTCGCCTTTCCTATTTTCCGGTCATCACTTCTTTTCAACAGAAATTAAGGTGTGACATGGATAAGGTACGTTTTGGCATTATTGGAATAGGTAATATCGGCACGGTCCACGCGCGCTATTTACTGGCGGGTACGGTCAGCGACGCGTGCCTGACGGCGGTTTGCGATAATGCACCGGAAAAGCACCCGGCCATTCGCCAGCTGGTCGGCAATCTCCCCGTGTTCAGTGACGCCCAGGAGATGATCCAGAGCGGGCTTATCGACGCGGTGATTGTCGCGACGCCGCACTACGAGCATCCGCGCCTGTCGATGCTGGCGATGCGCAACGGCATTCACACCCTGTGTGAAAAACCGGCGGGGGTATACACGGCGCAGGTGCAGGAGATGAACGCCTGCGCCCGGGAGTGCGACGTGGTGTTTGGCATCATGTACAACCAGCGCCCGAACCCGCTTTATCAGAAGGTAAAAGACCTTATCGACAGCGGCGAGCTGGGCGAGATCCGCCGCTCCAACTGGATCATCACCAACTGGTATCGTTCGCAGAGCTACTACAACTCCGGCGGCTGGCGCGCCACCTGGAAAGGGGAAGGTGGCGGCGTCTTGCTCAACCAGGATCCGCATCAGCTCGATCTCTGGCAGTGGCTGGTCGGCATGCCGGTCCGTCTGCGCGCGTTTTGCCAGTTCGGCAAACATCGCGATATCGAAGTGGAAGACGAGGTCACCGCCTATGCGGAGTACGCCAATGGCGCGACGGGCGTGTTTATCACTACCGTCGCGGAAACACCGGGGACCAACCGCCTGGAAATCGTTGGCGACCGCGGCAAGGTGGTCGTCGAAGAGGGGAAACTGCGCTACTGGCGGTTACGTGAATCCGAAACCGCCTTCAACGCCCGCTGGCAAAACGGTTTTGGTGAACCCGAATGCTGGGAGGTCTCCATCCCCGTCGCCCCGGAATGCAGCGAACATCACGTTATTACCGCCAATTTCTCTGCCGCCATTTTGCGCGGCGAGCCGCTGATTGCACCGGGTCTGGAAGGGATCCGCGGGCTTACGCTTTCCAACGCCATGCACCTCTCCACCTGGACAGACGACTGGGTCGACCTGCCGCTCAATGAGAAACAGTATCTGCGCCTGCTTCAGCAGCGTATTAGCACCTCAGTGGCTAAAGAGACCGCCAGCATCACGCTGGACGCCTCTGGCACCTGGTAACAGCGGAGAAACACGATGTTAAATGTCGCTATCGTGGGAACAGGGAATATCTCGCATAACCATATTCAGGGCTATTTGCAGTTTGGTCAGCGTTGCCGGATCGTCGCGCTGGTCGATATCTACCCGGAAAAAGCCCACGAGAAAAAAGCACGCTACGGCCTGACGGATGCCCGCGTGTACGCAAGCCACCAGCAGATGCTGGCGTCAGAGCCCGATGTGGACATCGTCGATGTCTGTACGCCGCCCTACGTTCACGCGGAAATCAGCATTGATGCCCTGCGCACGGGGTGCCATGTGCTGTGCGAAAAACCGATGGCCGCCTCGCTGGAAGAGTGCGACGCGATGATCGCCGCACAGCAGGCCAGCGGTAAGACGCTCTCCATTATCGCTCAGAACCGCTTTACCGAAGCTTTCTGGCGCTTAAAAGCAGCGCTGGATTCCGGCCTCGCGGGGAAAATCTGCCATGCGCAGGTGGATTCGTTCTGGTGGCGCGGACACTGCTATTACGACCTGTGGTGGCGTGGCACCTGGGAAAAAGAGGGAGGTGGCTGCACGCTTAACCACGCGGTACATCATATCGACGCCATCCAGTGGATGCTCGGCTTCCCGTCGGAGGTCGTGGCAATGATGACCAACGTGGCGCACGACAATGCCGAGGTGGAAGACCTCAGCGCCGCGATCTTCAAATACCCGAACGGCGCGCTCACGCAGCTTACCGCCTCGGTGGTGCACCACGGGGAAGATCAGAAAATCATCATTCAGGGCGATAAAGCGCGTATCTCCGCGCCGTGGCAGGCCTTTGCCAGCGTCAGCGCCGATAACGGCTTCCCACAGGAAAGCCACGATCTGCCGCGAGAAGCGCAACTCAACGCGGTTTTTCACGACACCCGCAAACTCGAATGGACGCTACACAACGGGCAGATTAACGACCTGCTTTATGCCATTGAGCACGGCACGGCACCGTTAGTGGATGGCCTGCAGGGCAAGCGTTCCCTCGAACTGATTACCGCAATTTATAAATCAGCCATTACCCGCACCGTCGTCCCGCTGCCGATTCAGCGCGATGACCCGTTTTACCGTACCGGCGGGACGAACGCCCTCGCCCCCCGTTTTTATGAGAAGTCCGCAAGCGTGGCCAACTTCAGCGAAGTCGGTGCCATCCCCCTGGGAAAAGATCTGGATCGAGGAATGTCATCATGAACAAGAAAGACGGAATGAACTACGCCCCGGTAGGTAAACCGCAGCCGGTTGTCCGGGAAGGTGAATTTGTTTTTGCCGCTGCCGCACTCGACCACGGTCATATTTACGGCATGTGCAACGGCCTGATTGAAGCCGGCGCCACGCTGAAATGGGTGTACGACCCCGACCCGGCGAAAGTGGATAAATTCATCCAGCAATATCCGCAGGCCCACGTGGCGGCGTCGCTGGACGTGATACTCAACGACGACGAGGTGCGCCTGGTGGCGGGTGCGGCCATCCCGTCCGGGCGCTGTGCGCTGGGGCTGAAAGCGATGGCCGCAGGTAAGGACTATTTCACGGATAAAGCGCCGCTCACCACCCTTGAACAGCTGGCCGATGCCAAAGCAATGGTGGCGCAAACCGGGAAGAAATACGCGGTGTATTACAGCGAGCGTCTGCACGTAGAGAGCGCGGTCTTTGCCGGACAACTGGTGCAGCAGGGCGCGATTGGCCGCGTCGTGCAAACCCTGGGAACCGGTCCGCACCGGGAAGGGACCGGTCGTCCGGAGTGGTTCTACGATCGTCGCGACTTCGGCGGCATTCTCTGCGATATCGGGAGCCATCAGATTGAGCAGTTCCTTTTTTATACCGGCAACAGCGACGCCTCGGTGGTGGCAAGCCAGGTTCGCAACGTTAAACACCCGCAGTATCCCGCCTTCGAAGATTTCGGCGACGCGATGCTGAAAGGGGAAAACGGTGCCAGCGGCTATTTCCGCTGCGACTGGTTTACGCCAGACGGGCTGTCAACGTGGGGCGACGGTCGTCTGACCCTGCTCGGCACCGAAGGCTATATCGAAATCCGCAAATATGTCGATTTAACCCGCGGCGAGCAGGATGTGGTTTACCTGGTGAACAAGGAGGGAGAATTCCGTTATCCCGTCGCCGGGCAGGTCGGGTTCCCGTTCTTTGGTGAACTGATCCTCGACTGCCTGCACCGGACCGAAAACGCCATGACGCAGGCGCACGCCTTCAAGGCGGCGGAGCTTTGCGTAAAGGCTCAGATGCTGGCCAACGCGACGGCATAACGGGAGGCAACGATGACGATCCTGAACACAGCGGTTATCGGTGCCGGCGCGATTCACCGCTGCCATGTGAATGCATTACGCCAGATCCCCAACGTCGCGCTGCGCGCGCTGGTGGATATCGACAGCGTTAAAGGACTGACGCTGGCGATGGCCTATCAGTGCCGTTTTTATCAGGATTACCAGGAAATGCTGCTGGATGATGCCATCGACGTGGTCCATATCTGTACGCCGCATTTCGAGCATAAACGTATGATTCTGGCGGCGCTCGCCGCCGGGAAGCATGTGTTCTGCGAAAAACCGGTGGGGATGAACAGCAGTGAATTCGGCGATATCGTCCAGGCCGTCGACCAGGCGCCGGGCCTGCTCGGCGTTTGCTATCAGAACCGGCTCAATCCCACCAGCCTGCGCATCCGACAGGAGTTAAGCGAGGGCGGGCTGGGGAAGATGCTCGGCATGAAAGCGGTGCTGACGTGGTCGCGGTCGGGCGCCTATTACACCGAAAGTCCGTGGCGTGGACGGCTGGCAACGGAAGGCGGCAGTCTGCTGATCAACCAGGCGATCCATACCCTCGACCTGATGCAGTGGTTCGCTGGCGGGGTCACGCGCCTGAAAGGCGTGGTGGAGAGCGGTGAGCTGGCGGACGTAACCGAAGGGGAGGACAGCGCAATGGCGACGCTGCACTTTGCTAACGGCGCGCGTGGCCTGTTTTATGCCAGCAACTGCAATACCACGGATTCCCCCCTCTGGCTTGAGATCCATTGCGAACGGGGTTCGCTGCTGCTCAATGACAACGTGCTCTGGCGCATTACCCCGGGCGAACGTCGCAAGCTGGCAACCGATGATTCTCCTGACGGCTCGGTCAAAAGCTACTGGGGGCTGGGACACCAGCAGGCGATCCGCCGTTTTTATCATGCCATTCATCACCCGGAAACGGACTACACCGATATCCATGCTGCCGGGAAATCACTCACCCTTGTGGAGGCCCTTTATCGCTCATCTCAATTAAGAAAATGGATAGATATCAATAATTAGAACGTAATGTGTCGTCCAGCAGTAAATAAAAAAACGACCTGAAACACAGGTTAATCATTACCCTACACTGGATATTATTATGGTCAAACCAACTGAACGTAGAGTTGGTTACGGCGTAGCGCTTGGCTACGGCGTAACCGATCTGTTTGGCGGGGGCGCTTTTGCCATTATCGGCACCTGGCTGCTCTTTTTTTACACCACCTATTGCGGACTCTCAGTGATTGAAGCGGGTTCAATATTCGCCATTGCCCGCGTTATTGACGCACTCCTCAGCCCCATTATGGGATACGTCACCGATAATTTCGGTGATACCTGGCTCGGACGTAAATTTGGCCGCCGCCGCTTCTTTTTATTACTCAGCTCACCGCTCATGTTTTTGTATGCCCTGCTGTGGATGACGGACATGGGCTACTGGTACTATCTGGGCACCTATCTCTCGATTGAACTGCTGTCGGCGATGGTGCTGGTCCCGTGGGAAACGCTGGCAGCGGAAATGACAAACCGCTATGAAGAGCGTAGCCGCCTTTCCGGCGTGCGCATGATCTGCTCTCAGCTCGGGGGGTTTCTTGCGGTTTCCGTCCCCGGCGTCATTATGCAGTTCACGGGTAAAGATAATCCGTTTACCTATACCCTTACCGGGCTGATATTTTCCTGCGTATTTTGCATTGCGGTATTTATTACCTGGTACACCACCTGGGAAGCCAAAGATGTGCAGCAGGAGTCCGATTTTAAAGTGGATAACCAGCGCAGCAGCGGGATACTCAATCACCTGAAATATCTGGTTCTGGATCTCTTTTCTTCATTCCGCATTCGCGCGTTCCGGCTGCATATCATTATTTATATCTTTTCGTTTACGGCGATGGACGTATTCGGTTCGGTCTTTACCTATTATGTCGTGTATTGCCTGAGCCAGGATGCGGCGGCGGTATCTGGCTGGCTGAGCATTGCGGCCTTCGCCTCGGTGCCGGGCACGTACGGGTTTATGCTGTTGCTGAACCGGCTGAATGTGACTCCTTCCGCCGCGCTCCGCCTCTCCTACGGCTGTATTTTCTGCGTGCTGGTATTCCTGTTTACGGTCTACCTTACCGAAACGCAGGTGCCGACGCTGCTGTTCTCGGCGGTCTTTATCTTGCTGGGTGCCGCCCGCTCCGGCCTTTACTACATTCCGTGGAATATCTACAGCTTCATTCCGGATATCGACGAGATGGTGACGCAGCAGCGCCGCGAAGGGATTTTTGCCGGTGTGATGGTCCTGACCCGCAAAAGTACCGTGGCTATTGCCATCATGATTATTGGTCTGGTGCTGCAGGAGTCCGGTTTCGTGAAAGGCAGTGGCGCACAACCGGAAAGCGCGCTGGGGGCCATTATCGGCCTGATGATTTTTGCCACCGCGGCGCTTCTGGCGGTGAGTTTCTTCACTACCTACAAGTTTAAGCTCACCCGCGAGACGCATAAGTTGCTCCTCAAGGAGATTGCCCGGCGGAAACTGGGCGGAGATTACCGCGACTGCGACGCCAGGACTCGGGTGATCATCAAGCAGTTAACCGGATACGAGTATGACCAGGTGTGGGGAGGCGACGCCACACGACAGACGGTGGGAAGCGCCCATTTATCTCCCGTGAAATAACCGCGCAGACCGGGCAGCACTCCACTGTCCGGTCTGTTTTTATGCCAAAATGTGACCTCTGGCAGATTTACATCTCTTTACGCTATACTACCCGCTGAAATAATCAGCTCAACGCTACGGGCTGACGTTCTACGTGTTTTCACACAAATGGTATCAATTCCCCTTCTGAGGATCTGGCGAGAAGCCGGATAAACTATGTTAAACAGTATTTTAGTAATACTTTGTCTGATTGCCGTCAGTGCATTTTTCTCGATATCGGAGATTTCTCTGGCCGCCTCCCGTAAAATCAAACTGAAGCTGCTTGCTGATGAAGGCAACATCAACGCCTCCCGCATTCTCAAAATGCAGGAGAACCCCGGCACCTTCTTCACCGTGGTGCAGATTGGCCTGAACGCGGTCGCCATTCTCGGCGGTATCGTGGGCGATGCAGCGTTTTCGCCGGCGTTTTACAGCCTGTTTGTGCAGTACATGTCCGCCGAACTGGCCGAGCAGTTGAGCTTTATTCTCTCCTTCACGCTGGTTACCGGCATGTTCATCCTCTTCGCTGACCTGACCCCGAAACGCATCGGTATGATTGCGCCAGAAGCTGTGGCTTTGCGTATCATCAACCCGATGCGCTTCTGCCTGTTCGTGTTCCGTCCGCTGGTATGGTTCTTCAACGGCCTGGCAAACGTGATTTTCCGCATCTTCAAGCTGCCCATGGTGCGTAAAGACGACATCACCTCTGACGACATCTATGCGGTGGTGGAAGCTGGCGCGCTGGCCGGGGTGCTGCGTAAGCAGGAACACGAGCTCATTGAGAACGTATTCGAACTTGAATCCCGTACCGTGCCCTCATCCATGACGGGCCGTGAAAGCATTATCTGGTTCGATTTGCATGAGGATGAGCAGAGCCTGAAGAACAAAGTGGCACAGCATCCGCACTCTAAGTTCCTGGTCTGTAATGAAGATATCGACCACATCATCGGTTACGTCGACTCCAAAGACCTGCTCAACCGCGTGCTGGCAAACCAGAGCCTGGCGCTCAACAGCGGCGTGCAGATCCGCAACACCCTGATCGTGCCAGACACCCTGACGCTCTCGGAAGCGCTGGAAAGTTTCAAAACCGCCGGGGAAGACTTCGCCGTCATCATGAACGAATACGCGCTGGTGGTGGGGATCATTACGCTGAACGACGTGATGACCACGCTGATGGGCGACCTGGTGGGCCAGGGGCTGGAGGAGCAGATTGTTCAGCGTGACGATAACTCGTGGCTGATTGATGGCGGTACACCGATTGAAGACGTCATGCGCGTGCTGGACATCGACGAGTTCCCGCAGTCCGGTAATTACGAAACCATCGGCGGCTTTATGATGTTTATGCTGCGCAAAATCCCGAAACGTACCGATTCGGTGAAGTTCTCCGGCTACAAGTTTGAGGTGGTGGACATTGATAACTACCGCATCGACCAGCTGCTGGTGACGCGCATCGACAACAAACCGACCGTGCTGGTGCCGCGGATGCCTGACGCAGAAGAGAAGGTGTCGGCGTAAGACCCATATACATCAACGGCTCCCATTGGGAGCCGTCTTTTTAACTACTGCATAGCACGTTGGTTAAGCCATCTCAGTTTGCAGACGCATAACCTGACGGTTGACTTCGGACATCACAGACAGGTGCTGTTTGTCCTTCACTTTTGGGATAAGGATCTTGCCCTTATCAAATTCAAAAGCGCCAACATCCTTGATGTACAACCGTCCACGGAACAGGATCTTCACGTACTTCGCCACTTGAAGCGGGTTGTAGCGTTGGAAAATTTTCATTCTTGTATCTCCTGCGAATCATACGCTCTTGCGGTGCCACAATCAGCCCGACTGTCCTGAGCGCAAATTTTGATGCCCAATGACTATAGACCAGAACTACGGTGTTACCCAGTGTGCATAAGTTTATTTACCGTTTGATTACAATTATTCAGAATAATCTTTGCAAAGCGTGACTGAGAGCAGTATAAGCCGTCGTTTTTTCATGGATATGTGCGTTCACCCGCAAACTGGCATTGGGATTGCGGGAAAACCACATTGATCGCACTTATGATTAAAAGCGTAAGACCAAGTGGTCGGATCACCTGCAAACAATAAGGAAACGCCATGACCCTACGTAACATCCTTGCAGCAGCTTGTCTGCTGCTGCCCCTGTGGGCTTGCGCTCACAACATTGAAAAAGGACAACGTGTCCCGCCAGTCGGCATTGCTGACCGGGGAGAATTGATTCTCGACAATGATAAGTTTAGCTATAAAGCCTGGAATAGCGCGCAGCTCGCAGGCAAAGTGAGAGTTGTACAACATATTGCCGGTCGTACATCTGCAAAAGAGAAAAATGCCAACCTGGTGGAAGCGATCAAGGCCGCAAAATTCCCGCACGATCGCTACCAGACCACCACGATTGTGAACACCGATGACGCGATTCCCGGCTCCGGGATGTTTGTGCGTTCAAGCCTTGAGAGTAATAAGAAGCTCTATCCGTGGTCGCAGTTTATCGTCGACAGCAACGGAGTCACCCGTAAGGCCTGGCAGCTGGAGGAAGAGAGTTCCGCGATTATCGTGCTGGATAAGGAAGGTCGCGTCCAGTGGGTGAAAGACGGCGCGTTGACCCAGGAAGAGGTGCAGCAGGTCGTCGCCCTGCTGCACAAGCTGTTGGCTCAATAAATCGAGACGCGGAAGCCGGGGTTGAGGAAGGATTCACGCGGGGTATAGTCCAGCGGCTTGCCCTGCCAGTCATGAACATGCGCCCCGGCGGCCGCTGCAACCGCGTGCCCTGCCGCCGTATCCCAGACGTTAGTCGGCCCAAAGCGCGGATAAAGCTGCGCCTGTCCTTCCGCCACCAGGCAGAATTTCAGCGATGAACCAATCGACGTCGTCTGGTGTTCCCCCAGCTGCTGCAGGTACTCCTGCAGTTCACTGTCGCTGTGCGAGCGGCTAATCACCACCAGCGGTGGGCGCGCATCGCGCACCTGGATCTGCTTACGAACGCCGCACTCCTCCTTCCAGGCTTTACCTTCCGCCGCGCTGTACATCACCTTCATCACCGGGGCGTAAACCACGCCGAGCACCGCCTTTCCCTTTTCAATCAGGGCGATATTAACGGTGAACTCCCCGTTGCGCTTGATGAACTCTTTGGTACCGTCCAGCGGATCGACCAGCCAGTAGCGCTGCCAGTGCTGGCGTTCATCCCAGCTCTGCGGCGCTTCTTCAGACAGAACGGGGATGTCCGGCGTCAGCGCCTGTAAACCGTTCATAATGACCTTATGCGCAGCGATATCCGCCGCCGTGACCGGGGAGTCGTCCGCTTTACTGACGACCTCCATCGGTTTTGCACCGTCATACACTTGCATGATGGCATCCCCCGCATCCCGTGCGAGTTGACAAATTTTATCTAGCATTCTCCACCTCTTTGTTAACGCAGTGAGGTTAACTCATTGTTTTAGTTATATCGTAATGTGAACAATTCCGCTATCTGTGAAGCAATTCCGGTTTCAGTACGCTTTTTTCTGTCAGGATTCACATTTCTGTAAGCAACACGCTATAGATACATACTCTTTTGTGGCATGGATCGAAAAAAGGACTCCTCTGATGATTAAGTTTAGTGCAACGCTTCTGGCGACGCTGATTGCAGCGAGCGTGCAGGCGGCGACGGTAGATCTGCGTATTCTGGAAACGACCGATCTGCACAGCAACATAATGGACTTCGATTACTACAAAGATACCCCTACCGAAAAATTCGGTCTGGTCCGCACGGCAAGTTTGATCGATGCCGCGCGCGGTGAAGTGAAAAATAGCGTGCTGGTGGACAACGGCGATCTTATTCAGGGTAGTCCACTCGGGGATTACATGGCCGCGAAGGGGCTAAAGAAAGGCGAGATCCATCCCGTTTATAAGGCGATGAATACGCTGGATTATGCCGTCGGCAACCTGGGCAACCACGAATTTAACTACGGCCTGAAGTACCTGCACGATGCGCTGGCTGGCGCAAAATTCCCCTACGTTAACGCCAACATCATCGACGTTAAGACGCAGAAGCCGCTCTTTACCCCCTATCTGATTAAAGAGACCGAGGTTGTCGATCAGGACGGTAAAAAACAGACGCTTAAAATCGGCTATATCGGCTTCGTGCCGCCGCAAATCATGACCTGGGATAAAGCCAACCTCGACGGTAAAGTGACCATTAACGATATTACCGAAACTGCGCGCAAATACGTGCCGGAAATGCGCGAAAAAGGGGCCGATCTGGTGGTGGTGGTTGCGCACTCGGGACTCTCCGCCGACCCGTATCAGGCCATGGCGGAAAACTCCGTTTATTATCTGAGTGAAGTCCCTGGCGTCGATGCGATCCTGTTCGGCCACGCCCACGCGGTCTTCCCGGGTAAGGACTTTGCCAGCATTAAGGGCGCAGACATCGAGAAAGGGACGCTCAATGGCGTGCCGTCGGTGATGCCGGGCATGTGGGGCGACCACCTTGGGGTGGTGGATCTGGTACTCAATAACGACGGCGGCAGCTGGAAGGTCACTCAGTCAAAAGCAGAGGCGCGTCCGATTTACGACGCTGCGGCTAAAAAATCACTGGCCGCTGAAGATAAAAAACTGGTCGACGTGCTGAAGCACGATCACGACGCCACCCGCGAATTCGTCAGCAAGCCGATCGGCCAATCCGCCGATAATATGTATAGCTTCCTGGCGCTGGTGCAGGATGACCCAACCGTTCAGGTCGTCAACATGGCGCAGAAGGCCTATGCCGAACACTTTGTTCAGGGCGATCCGGATCTGGCAAAACTGCCGGTGCTGTCTGCCGCTGCGCCATTCAAAGTTGGCGGGCGTAAGAACGACCCGGCAAGCTATGTCGAAGTTGAGAAAGGCCAGCTGACGTTCCGTAACGCCGCCGATCTCTATCTCTATCCGAACACGCTGGTGGTGGTGAAAGCGACGGGTAAAGAAGTGAAGGAATGGCTGGAGTGCTCTGCCGGACAGTTTAACCAGATCGATCCGAAGAGCAGTAAACCGCAGTCGCTGATTAACTGGGATGGCTTCCGAACCTATAACTTTGACGTGATCGATGGCGTTAATTATCAGATTGACGTTACCCAACCCGCGAAATATGACGGCGAGTGCCAGGCCATTAACCCGCAGGCCGAGCGCATCAAAAACCTGACCTTCAACGGTAAGGCGATCGATCCGAATGCCACCTTCCTGGTGGTAACCAATAACTACCGCGCCTATGGCGGTAAGTTTGCCGGTACGGGAGATAACCACATCGCCTTTGCTTCACCGGACGAAAACCGCTCGGTACTGGCGGCGTGGATCAGTGCTGAGTCGAAGAAGGCGGGCGAAATTCACCCGGCCGTGGATAACAACTGGCGCCTGGCACCGATCCACAGCGATACGAAACTGGATATCCGCTTTGAAACGTCACTGTCCGATAAGGCCGCCGCGTTCATTAAGGATAAGGCGCAGTATCCGATGAAGAAGGTGGCGACCGATGATATTGGCTTCGCGATTTATCAGGTTGACCTAAGCAAGTCGCGGTGATTGTGTCGGGTGGCGCTTCGCTTACCCGACCTACGAGATCGGGTAGGCCGGGTAAGGCGAAGCCGCCACCCGGCATGTCACGCCGCCCGATCGTCCCGATTCGCCATCACCTTCGGCGTATTCACCTCAATCCAGTCCGCCAGCGCAGCCACTTTCTCACTGACCTCAATCCCCATCGGCGTCAGGCTATACTCTACGTGCGGCGGCACAACCGGATATGACACGCGATCGACAAACCCGTCCTGCTCCAGCGCCTGAAGCGACTGGGACAGCATCTTTTCGCTTACCCCGCCCATTTTGCGGCGCAGATCGCTGAAGCGATGCGTTCCCTGACGCAGGGCCAGCAGAATCAGCACGCCCCAGCGGCTGGTAACGTGTTTGAGCACCTCCCGGGAAGGACACTGTTCCGCAAAGAGGTTGCCATCGCGCATTTGTTCGCTGAGTGTCGGTATCGTTGTTTTCATACTTACCTTTTTGTACGTACTTACTAAAAGTTAGCTATGGTGCTAGTGTGCCATAACACCAGACAAACACGAAGGAGATTCATCATGATTGCGATTACCGGCGCTACCGGCCAGCTTGGCCAATACGTTATTGAAGAACTGCTGAAAACGGTTCCGGCAAACGAGATTGTCGCCATTGTCCGTAACCCGGCGAAAGCCGACGCCTTAAGCCAGCAGGGAATTGTAGTTCGTCAGGCGGATTACACGAACGAAGCCGCCTTCACCGCCGCGCTGAGCGGCGTGGATAAGCTGCTGCTGATCTCCTCCAGCGAAGTCGGCCAGCGTGCAACCCAACATCAGAACGTCATTAACGCCGCCAAAGCCGCTGGCGTGAAATTCATCGCCTACACCAGCCTGCTGCATGCGGATCGCTCCCCGCTGGGCCTGCACGTTGAACACGTCGAGACGGAGAAAGCGCTGGCGGCGTCCGGCATTCCTTATGCCCTGCTGCGCAATGGCTGGTATACCGAAAACTATCTGGCAAGCGCGCCACCGGCGATTGAGCATGGCGTGTTTATAGGTGCGGCAGGCGAAGGCAAAATTGCCTCTGCAACCCGTGCAGACTACGCCGCCGCCGCAGCCAAAGTGATCGCTGAAGAGGGTCATGCTGGCAAGGTATACGAACTGGCTGGCGACCACGGCTGGACGCTGAGCGAGCTGGCGGCTGAGCTGAGCAAGCAGAGCGGGAAGCCGGTGACCTATCAGAATCTCAGCGAAGCCGATTTTGCCGCCGCGCTGAAGGGGGTGGGTCTGCCTGCGGGGCTGGCGGATATGCTCGCGGACTCCGACGTGGGTGCATCCAAAGGCGGCCTGTTTGACGACAGCCATACCCTGAGCACACTGATCGGCCGCCCGACCACACCGCTGGCGGAGAGCATTAAAGCCATTCTGTAATTGTTACGGATTGGTTATTTTTTGTGGCATCCCCTCGGGTCATCTCTGATAATGAAGCGATGACCACGAGGAGGCTCAACGTGCAAGGCGTACCGGAACAGTTCATTGATGAGAGAGACAGCGCGCGCTTTCGCCATCTGGCGCAGGTGCCGGGCATCGAACTCTATCACGCGCATATATCCCGCTACGCCTTTGAGCCTCACACCCATGAAGCCTTCGGGATCGGCACGATTGAAACCGGTGCCGAACGTTTTCGCTATCGCGGTACCCAGCACCTCGCGCCGGAGAAATCCGTCGTTACCATGAACCCGGACGAGATCCACACCGGGGAATCCGCCACCGAAGGCGGCTGGCGCTACCGGATGGTTTACATCGAACCTGACCTGCTGGAAGAGGTAACCGGCCTCCGGCACTGGTGGTTCAGCGAGGTGACCCGTTTTGACCCCCAGCGCTCGCAGCAAATCGGCAGGCTCATCTACGGCCTGTGGCATACGGACGATCCGCTGGCGCAAAAAGGATTATTGCTGGATCTGATTGAGACCTTTCAGCCCCTGGCCCATCACGCGCCGGTGGTTCAGGAAGGTGCGCACCGCTTCGAACGTGTGCGCGAGTATCTGCATGACAACTATATGCACTCCCTGACGCTGGATGAGCTGGCCAACGTCGTTTCGCTCAGTCCGTATCATTTTCAGCGCCAGTTCAAAGCCCATTTCCACGTTACGCCGCACCAGATGCTGATGGCTATCCGCCTGTGGCGCGCCAAAGCGTTCCTCACCCACGGCATGCCCGCAGCTGAGGTCGCTGCGGCGACCGGGCTGACCGACCAGTCACATTTGACCCGGGCATTTACCCGCCGCTACGGCATTACGCCCGTGCGCTACCAGAAGCAGGTCACCCGGCGCTAATGCGCAATCTCATACAATACGCGCGCATTTGCCCCTCCTACACTGAGCGCAACGTGAAGCAATAGGGATGGAAAAATGATTAGTGGCGTGTTGTATGCCCTGCTGGCAGGGATGATGTGGGGGCTGATTTTTGTTGGCCCGCTGATCGTGCCCGAATACCCGGCAATACTGCAGTCGACCGGACGTTATCTGGCGCTGGGGCTGATAGCCTTACCTCTGGCATGGCTGGGACGCGCGCGCCTGCGTCAGCTTAGCCGTCAGGACTGGCGCACCGCGCTGGCGCTGACCATGATGGGCAACCTCATCTATTACGTTTGCCTGGCGAGTGCCATTCAACGCACCGGGGCCCCGGTCTCGACCATGATTATCGGCACACTGCCGGTTGTCATCCCCATCTTTGCTAACCTGCTCTATAGCCACCGCGATGGCAAACTGGCGTGGCCAAAAATGGTGCCTGCGCTGTTGTGTACCGCCGTAGGGCTAATATGCGTCAATATTGCCGAGCTGCGTCATGGGCTGAAGGACTTTGATCTGTGGCGTTACGGCTCCGGCATTCTGCTGGCGTTCGTTTCCGTGGCGTGTTGGGCATGGTATGCCCTGCGCAATGCGCGCTGGCTGCGTGAGAACCCGGACAAGCATCCGATGATGTGGGCGACGGCTCAGGCCCTGGTTACGTTGCCCGTTTCACTGCTGGGATATGTTGGGGCGTGCCTCTGGTTAGGCCATCAACAGCCCGATTTCGCCCAGCCCTTCGGACCCAGACCGTGGGTATTTGTTGCCCTGATGGTGGCGATTGCGGTGCTGTGTTCCTGGGTGGGCGCGCTGTGCTGGAACATTGCCAGCCAGAAACTGCCAACGGTGATCCTGGGGCCGCTGATTGTTTTCGAAACCCTGGCCGGGCTGCTTTATACCTTCCTGATGCGCCAGAGCGTACCGCCTGTATTAACGGCCTGTGGGATTGTGTTGCTGGTCGTTGGGGTGGTGATGGCGGTGAGAGCGAAGCCGGAAAAACCGAGGGTTGTGTCAGCATCAGAAGTGTGATTTTTGCCGGGTGGCGGCTACGCCTTACCCGGCCTACACGGAGCGATTTTGTAGGCCGGGTAAGCGTCAGCGCCACCCGGCACCAGGTTAAAACGTTTCCCAGTTCGCTTCAGGCACGCTCGCTGCGGGCTGCGCTTTCGGCACGTAGGTTTTCACCGGCGCGGCTTTGACCGCCTGATTCCGGGTAATTTTAAACACCGCCACCGCGTCATTCAGGCGTGCAGCCTGATCTTCCAGCGCGGCCGCCGCGGCCGCAGACTCCTCGACCAGCGAGGCGTTCTGCTGGGTCACGCGATCCATTTCAGCCACCGCCTGGCCCACCTGGTCGATACCGCGGCTCTGCTCGTCAGAGGCTGAGGCGATCTCGCCCATAATGTCCGTCACGCGGGTGACCGCATTGACGATCTCCGCCATCGTCGCCCCGGCTTCGTTAACCAGCTGCGAGCCGGCGTTCACGCGCTCGCCGGAATCGTCGATCAGCGCTTTGATCTCTTTCGCCGCCTGGGCACTGCGCTGGGCGAGGGTACGTACTTCCCCTGCGACCACCGCAAAGCCACGGCCCTGTTCACCTGCACGCGCAGCCTCTACCGCCGCGTTCAACGCCAGAATGTTGGTCTGGAAAGCAATACCGTCGATTACGTTGGTAATTTGCGCAATTTTACTGGAACTGGTGGCGATTTCGTCCATCGTGCGCACGACACCTTCCACCACGTTCCCGCCCTTCTTCGCCGTTGAGGAGGCATCCAGTGCCAGACGGGAAGCCTGACGGGCGTTATCGGCATTCTGCTTCACGGTGGCCGTCAGCTGTTCCATGCTGGCTGCCGTTTCTTCCAGGGAAGCCGCCTGTTGCTCAGTACGTGAAGAAAGGTCGTTACTCCCGGCAGAAATTTCACCGGCTCCGGTGTAGATGGTGTCGGCACCTTCACGCACCACGCCAACGGTATTCGCCAGCGAGGTCTGCATCTCCTGCACGTTGCGCGCCAGGATCGCCATTTCGTTCTTACCGTCAGCCTGAATCGGCTGGGTTAAGTCCCCTGCCGCAATGGCGCGAATATGGTTGATCACCTCTTCCAGAGGCAGCAGCAGCACGCGACGCATGGCGATCCAGCTGGAAATAATCACCACAATGACCAACAGCATTACCGCAGAGAGGATCCACAGAATGCGTTTGTAGTCGCTTTCATTGTCCTGGATGCCTTTATCGGTAAGCGTTGCCTGTGCTCCACGCCACTCGCGATAAACCGCCTGCATCGCAGTCTGTTTTTGCTCAGCGTTCTGCTTGAACATGTCTTCCAGATTGCCCTGGCTCAGCAGCACGTTCATTTGCGTCAGCGTTGAGGAGTAAATACGGTATTGCTCCTCCAGTCGCTTCGCCAGATTCTCGTCCAGGCCCGGCGTATTCGGCAGGGCATAGTATTTATCGTAATGGACCTGCGCATCAGCCAGCAGATTTTTCGCGGTGTTGACCAGCTCATTGAGCTGACCACCGTTAATCTGTGAAGCCATGCTGCTTTGCAGACGCAGCATCCCACGGTTCAGCGTCACGCGCGCCTGGTTCAGGCTGATCCACGCATCGGTAAACTCCGCCACATTCTTGCTGGAGAGCTGCGACACGGTGAAATTGTCTTTATCGTTGTTCAGCGCGTTGATAAAGATCCCCGCGGAAATCACTTGCATGATGCCGAGTACAAGCAGCACCGAAATAAGAAGAGTAATAACTTTTATACGTTTAAACATACGTTGCCTTTGTTATATGCAGGTTTGTCTGACGTGGATATATCGGCAGGCAAGGCGGGTTGTTTACTGTTTCTCCACCTTTAAAAACTTTCTAAACCACTTTCCTGAGTCCATTCAGGGCGTTAACCCGGATAACTTTTTGTGACTTACGTCTCACTTTTACCCTTCCCTCTAAAGGGTTATAGCGCCGCCTTAAAGATGCATTTAATATGCATCTTATATTCTTGATACGAGGTAACTGCTATGGCCTTTCGCGACCAACCCCTCGGCGAGCTGGCGCTCTCCATCCCTCGCGCTTCTGCGCTGTTCCGTAAATACGATATGGATTACTGCTGCGGCGGTAAGCAAACCCTCGCGCGAGCGGCCTCACGTAAGGAGCTGGATGTGGAGGTGATTGAAGCAGAGCTGGCGCAACTGGCCGAACAGCCTGTTGATAAAGACTGGCGTACCGCCCCGCTCGCAGAAATCATCGACCACATCATTGTGCGTTACCACGATCGCCACCGGGAGCAACTGCCGGAGCTGATCCTGCAGGCGACCAAAGTCGAGCGCGTACATGCTGACAAACCTTCCGTACCCCGCGGTCTGGCGAAATATCTGACCATGCTGCACGAAGAGCTTTCCAGCCACATGATGAAAGAAGAACAGATCCTCTTCCCGATGATTAAACAGGGAATGGGCAGCCAGGCAATGGGTCCGATTAGCGTGATGGAAAGCGAGCATGATGATGCGGGCGAACTGCTGGAAGTGATCAAACACACCACCCACAACGTCACACCGCCGCCAGAGGCGTGCACCACCTGGAAAGCGATGTACAACGGCATTAACGAGATGATCGATGACCTGATGGAACACATCAGTCTTGAGAACAACGTGTTGTTCCCGCGGGCATTAGCTGGGGAATAAAAAAAAGCCGCTGCGGCCTGATGCCCTCTCCCACAGGGAGAGGGTGCAAAAACTAAAAACGGCAACTGAAGTTGCCGTTTTGCTTTTATCTTACGCCTGCCATACGTTTCTTACCGATAAACACCCAGCCCAGCCCCAGCGCGATAAACCACAGCGGCGTAACAATCAGCGCCTGACGGGTATCATCTTCCAGCGTCAGCAGCACCAGCACGAAAACGAAGAACGCCATGCACACCCAGCACATCAGCTTGCCCAGCGGCATCTTGTAGATCGACTTCTCATGCAGGTGTGGACGCTGTTTGCGGTACACCAGGTACGAGCAGAGGATAATGGTCCAGACGAACATAAACAGGATTGCAGAGACCGTGGTGATCATAGTGAACGCGCCAATCACGCTTGGGTTCACGTAGAGCATGACCACGCCGCCCAGCAGGCACATGCAGGAGAAAGTCAGCCCTTTCGCCGGTACCGCACGCTTAGACAGTTTCGCAAAGGCGCTCGGCGCCACGCCCTCCTGCGCCAGACCAAACAGCATACGGCTGGTTGAGAACACGCCGCTGTTCGCGGACGACGCCGCAGAGGTCAGCACGACGAAGTTAATCAGGCTTGCCGCAGCGGGCAGCCCTACCAGCACAAACAGTTCAACGAACGGGCTCTTGCTCGGCACCACGGAGCTCCACGGCGTCACGGACATAATGATGATCAGCGCGAAGACGTAGAACATGATGATGCGAACCGGAATCGAGTTAATGGCGCGCGGGAGAGACTTCTCGGGATCTTTAGTTTCGGCCGCCGTGGTTCCCACCAGCTCAATGCCCACAAACGCGAACACCGCAATCTGGAAGCCGGCAAAGAAGCCGCTGATGCCTTTCGGGAACCAGCCACCGTCATTCCACAGATGGGTAAATGACGCCTGTACGCCGGTTGGCGACTGGAAGTGCGTCAGTACCATCACCAGGCCCACAACAATCAGCCCCACGATAGCGACAATCTTGATCATCGCGAACCAGAACTCCATCTCACCGAACATTTTTACGGTGGCGAGGTTGAGGCTCAGCAGCAAAGCGATAACCGCCAGCGAGGCCACCCAGTCTGACAGTCCCGGGAACCAGAACTGTGCGTAGGCGGTAATCGCCACGACGTCCGCCATACCGGTAACAACCCAGCAGAACCAGTAGGTCCAGCCGGTGAAATAGCCTGCCCATGGTCCGAGCAGGTCAGACGCGAAGTCGCTGAAGGATTTGTATTCGAGGTTCGAGAGCAGCAATTCACCCATTGCCCGCATCACGAAGAACAGCATGAAACCAATGATCATATAAACGAAGATGATCGACGGCCCGGCAAGACTGATGGTTTTGCCTGACCCCATAAACAGCCCGGTCCCGATGGCCCCACCTATGGCGATAAGCTGAATATGACGGTTTGTGAGATTGCGCCGTAGCGACTGTTCAGACGTCGCCTCTTCTGCAGCGGCGACTTTGACCTGATCTACCATGTAATTTTTCCTGTTTATGCCTGTCTGTGTTGTTAAGGCTCTTCTGGCCTTTAAATACGTCAAAAGATGACGTTCCCCTTGTAAGGGCTTATCGATATTAGGTAAGAATCGGCGGGATGAATACTATGATTTAGATATTATGTTAATAATATGTTGAAAGTGAGTGTCATATCACTCATACAGCGCGAAACAGCTCACAAAAATACACGCAAAAGTTTCGTTTGCAAGATAAAATATTGATAACGTCGTAACTATAGGTTTTATCACTATTTTCCTCTCCCCGAACGGAGAGAGGAAATAAGAAAAGTCGATTACAGGATTTCCAGCAGCTCGACTTCAAATACCAGGGTGCTGAATGGCGGGATGGATGCGCCAGCACCACGCTCGCCGTAAGCCAGGTTGTGCGGAATAGTCAGTTCCCATTTGGAGCCAACTGACATCAGGGTCAGCGCTTCAATCCAGCCTGCGATCACGCCGTTGACCGGGAATTCTGCCGGTTCGCCACGCGCCACGGAGCTGTCAAACACGGTGCCGTCGATCAGTTTACCGGTATAATGTACGCGAACGTGGTCGGTACGTGCCGGGATTGCGCCGTCGCCCTGGTTGATCACGCGGAACTGCAGGCCAGACTCGGTGCTGTTCACGCCTTCACGCTCACGGTTCTCTTCCAGATATTTCACGCCTTCGGCCGCCATCTCTTCGAAACGCGCGCGACGCACAGCGTCAGCACGTTCATGAATTTCACGCAGTGCGCGGTGTACAACGTCAACCGGAACAGCGGGCTGTTTACCTTCCAGCGCATCAGCGATACCCGCCACCAGCGCTTCTGGTAACAGACCTTCCAGGCCGGATTCGCTCAGCTGCTGTCCTACCTGCAAGCCGATACCGTAACTTGCCTGCGCTTCGATAGTGTCAAAAGTCGGGGTGGTCATGGGTTTTCCTTCCATCACATTTAAAGTAGCGGGCAGCATAGCAGCCATGCCCTTATGGGTAAAACTTTGTCTGAAGTTAAGGTGACAAACCGCGACGAAACAGAAACAATAGAGACAACCAGGATTAATCCCGAACTGATGTCACGGATGTCGGGTTTGCTACGCCGTTCAGGCAGTTAGCAAACTATACTTCGATGCACAGGATAAAAAAGACGCGGAGCAGGAGGAGAGCCATGCCCGGGCGATTTGAACTGAAACCTACCCTGGCGAAAATCTGGCAGGCGCCGGACAATTTTCGCATTATGGACCCGCTGCCTCCCCTGCATCGCAGAGGGATTATCATTGGTGCGCTGATGGTGATCGTGGGCTTCCTGCTTCCTTCCGGCGGTGATGATGCCGATACCGCCCCTGTCACCCGCAATGCACAACTGGATATTCAGTCGCAAACGCGGCCGCAGCCTGATGCACAGCCGATGCAAACGCAACTGGTGACCCCTTCGAACGATCCGGGTCAGGTCGCGCCGGTTGAACCGGAGCCCGTCCAGGAAGATCAGGCTCAAACCTCCGCCCCGGTAGAGCAGCAGGCTCAGCAGCCTACGGGCATTGAGCAGCAGTGGCGCTCCTATCGCGTCGAGCCGGGTAAAACCCTGGCGCAGCTTTTCCGCGATCACAACCTGCCGCCGACTGACGTGTATGCCATGGCGAAAGTGGAAGGTGCGGGTAAGCCGCTCAGTAACCTGCAGAATGGTCAGATGGTACAGATTCGCCAGAATGCCAGCGGTGTGGTGACAGGCTTAACGATTGATACAGGAAATGGTCAGCAGGTGCTGTTTACCCGCCAGCCGGACGGCAGTTTTGTCCGGGCGCGTTAAAGACCCGGTTCTTTAAAAAGCAAAACGCCGGCACAAGGCCGGCGTTTCAACGTGAGCAGAGTAAAAAATTACTCAGCTACAACGTTAACAACCAGTTTAGCGAACACTTCGCTGTGAACCTGGAAGTCAACTTCGTGCTCACCAGTGGTACGCAGAACGCCGTTCGGCATACGAACTTCGCTCTTAGCCACTTTAACGCCTGCTGCAGTCACTGCATCAGCGATATCGCGGGTACCGATGGAACCGAACAGTTTACCTTCGTCGCCAGCTTTAGACGCGATGGTAACGGTGCCCAGTGCGTTGATTGCTTCAGCGCGAGCGTTAGCAGCCGCCAGAACGTCAGCCAGTTTGGCTTCCAGTTCAGCACGACGTGCTTCGAAAAACTCTACGTTTTTCTTAGTAGCTGGAACAGCTTTACCCTGTGGAACCAGGAAGTTACGAGCGTAACCCGCTTTAACGTTTACCTGATCACCCAGGCTGCCCAGGTTTGCTACTTTATCAAGCAGAATAACTTGCATTACCTTATCCTCTTAAAGTCGTATTAATGGACCGTGCCCGATTACTGATGACGATCAGTGTACGGCAGCAGGGACAGGTAGCGAGCGCGTTTGATAGCGCGAGCCAGCTGACGCTGATATTTTGCACGAGTACCGGTGATACGGCTTGGGACAATCTTACCGCTTTCGGTGATGTAGTTTTTCAGCGTTGCGATATCTTTATAGTCGATCTCTTGAACGCCTTCCGCGGTGAAACGGCAGAACTTGCGACGACGGAAATAACGTGCCATATGGCTAGTCTCCAGAATCTATCAAATCAATCTGCTCGGCATGCAGAACCATTTTGCTCAGGCCGTTCTTTGCCTTGTGGCAAGAGATGAACCCCTGAACGATTACTGCGCTACCGACCGTTAAACTGTGAGTAATGGCCTGGTTTTCGTGTCCGCTAATAATAACGGGCATTTGGCACCACGCCTGCCGGTGAAACCCGGCTTCCTCTTGCACAGAACGATGCTCAAGCACGAACTGGCAATGCGGAATTCCTGATGGACTGACCTTTCGAAGGGGAGCCCTGCATACGATGCCGGACAACGCCAGACGGTTGGTCATCAGAAATTACTCTTCAGAATCCCCAGCATCAGAATCATCTGCGGTTTCGTTTGCGAAATCATCGCGACGCTCACGGCGCTCGTCTTTCGCTTTAACCATCGGAGATGCTTCGGTAACTGCGTTTTTGGTACGCATAACCATGCTGCGGATAACGGCATCGTTGAAGCGGAAGGTAGTTTCCAGCTCATCGATCACTTCCTGCGGCGCTTCAACGTTCATCAGAACGTAGTGTGCTTTGTGCAGTTTGTTGATCGGGTAAGCCAGCTGACGGCGGCCCCAGTCTTCCAGACGGTGGATCGTACCTTCTGCACCAGTGATGGCAGCAGAGTAACGCTCGATCATACCCGGAACCTGTTCGCTCTGGTCAGGATGGACCATAAAAACGATTTCGTAATGACGCATCGAATTGCTCCTTACGGATTATTCAGCCTCCTGTCTGGGTCAGCCGAGGCCCGGGGAGGCAAGGAACGTGTTAAAGGTCGGCTGAAAAATTGACGCGTCATAATACTTGCGCGCCCCTGGAAACTCAAGCTGATTGCACAAATAATTCGCACAAAGCGTAAAGCGGGTCTAAGTGGGTGATTTAAAATTGAACACACCAGGAAGCGTTGTTTTTTTGAACAACTGCATCAGAAATGGTCACGCATCCCCGCCGTATGAATGATTACACTTTAATCAGAGAACACCTGAATTAAAGAAGGAGTATTCCCTCTCTCACAGCACGCAGTCGTGGAGCGCATATCATGAAAAAAATCGCATTAGCCATTATGGCTGCGCTTTTGCTCAGTGCAAACGCGATGGCAGCCATCAAAATAGACGGCCGGCAGGCCAGGAACATGGATGATGTGCAAAGCTTAGGCGTAATCTATATCAATCATAATTTCGCCACTGAAAGCGAAGCAGATCAGGCACTAAATGAAGAGACCGATGCCCAGGGCGCAACCTATTACCACGTGATGTTAATCCGTGAGCCCGGCAGCAACGGCAATATGCACGCCAGTGCAGACATTTACCGATAACGCTTTAACGCTAGCACCAGGAAAGCCAACAACGAGAACATAGCCATAGTTTACGTTGCCCCCTGCCCGGGGGCTTTTTTTTTAAATGGCTCTGAAATACCACCGGTTACAACTGTTTTTCGGTATTCCAGAGCACTTATTTACTTCTGCCCGTAATAGGCATTCGGGCCGTGCTTGCGCATGAAATGCTTGTTCATCAGGTAATCATCAATCCCCTGAAGCTGTGGATTTATGTCGCGGGCAATCCACGCCATTTTGGCCACCTCTTCCATCACCACAGCATTATGCACAGCGTCGTGAGCATCTTTACCCCAGGAGAACGGACCGTGTTGGTACACCACAATTCCCGGCGTATGCAGCGGTTCTGACTCACCCAGCGTTTCGATAATCACCTTGCCGGTGTTGAGCTCGTACTCGCCTTCCACCTCGGCCTGCGTTAACGCGCGCGTGCAGGGAATATCCCCGAAGAAGTAATCCGCGTGCGTCGTGCCCAGCGCCGGGATGGCAAGCCCAGCCTGTGCCCAGGCGGTGGCATGGGTTGAGTGGGTATGCACTACCCCGCCGAGGGAGGGATAACGTCGATAAAGCGCCAGATGGGTAGCAGTATCCGAAGAAGGACGCCACTGTCCCTCTACGACGTTTCCTTCAAGGTCCACGACAACCATATCGTCGACCTTCATGGTCTCATACGCCACTCCGCTGGGTTTAATGACGATGAGACCGCGCTCTCGGTCAATCGCGCTGACGTTACCCCAGGTGAACGTTACCAGGCCATAGCGCGGCAAATCCATATTGGCTTCAAAGACCTGCTGTTTAAGCTTAAGCATGTTCCACCTCCAGCAAACCTGCTCGCGCCATACGCTCGCGCACCCAGTCCCGCGCGTTTGCCACTTCCGCTGCCGGGTCGTCAGACGTCTCGCTCCACATCTCAATCAGGTAAGGCCCGCAATACCCTGTCTGCTTGAGCGTCTCGAAGCATCGTTCGAACTCCACCACCCCGGTGCCGAACGGTACGTTTTTAAACACGCCAGGACGGGTATCTTTGACGTGCACCGCCACGATATGCCCAATGCCCGCCTGCAGCTCCATCTGCACGTCGTTATCCCATGCCGACAGGTTGCCGATATCCGGATAGAGCTGGAACCACGGGTTATTCAGATAGTGCGCGTAGCCCAGTGCCTTGCTGATGGAGTTCATTAACGGGTAGTCCATGATCTCCATCGCCAGCGTCACCTGCGCGCGGCTTGCCATTTCAACACTCTCTTTCAGACCGTCACGGAAACGACGGCGCGTTTCATCGTTGGCTTCCTGATAGTAAACGTCATAACCCGCCAGCTGGATCACACGGATACCGACATCCTGAGCAAAGCGAATGGCTTTGCGCATGATCTCCAGCCCCTGCGCCCGCACGGCATCATCTTCGCTGCCGAGGGGAAAACGACGGTGAGCGCTCAGGCACATGGACGGCACGCGCACGCCGGTTTCAGCGATGGCGCTCACCAGCGCCAGACGCTGCTCGCGGCTCCAGTCGAGGCGAGAGAGGCGTTCATCCGTCTCATCCACTGACATTTCGACAAAATCGAAACCCAGCTGCTTCGCCAGCTGTAACCGCGCCAGCCAGCACTCCCCCGCAGGGAGTGCCTTTTCATAGATGCCAAGCGGAACCTGTTTTGACAACATACCCGCTCCTTAGCCCCAAAGCTGAGCGATTGAGCGTTTGAACTGACGCGCTGCTTCCACCGGAGACGCCGCGTCACGGATGCTACGACCCGCGATAAAGACGTGAATCGGGATACCCTTGAACAGCGGCAGATCTTCCAGCGCCAGGCCACCGGTCACGGTCACTTTGAAGCCCATTTCGGCCAGACGTTTAATCGCGCTGATGTCCGCGTCGCCCCACGCCACGCCAGCGGCTTGCGCATCACGGCTGCGGTGGTACACCACCTGCTGGATCCCCGCATCGCGCCACGCCTGTGCCTGCTCCCAGGTCCAGAAACCGGTCAGTTCAATCTGCACGTCGCCGTTAAACTCTTTTGCCACGTCCAGCGCGCCTTTGGCGGTATTGATATCCGCGCAGCAGATCACGGTGACCCAGTCGGCGTTGGCTTCAAAACACATGCGGGAGAGGATTTTGCCCGCGTCAGCGATTTTGGCATCAGCCAGTACGATTTTGTGCGGGTAGAGCGCCTTCAGGTCACGAACGGCGCGAACGCCTTCGCCCACGCACAGAATGGTACCCACTTCAATGATGTCTACCTCTTCGGCGATCAGGCGGGTGGTTTCATAAGCATCGGACAGCGTCTGGTTATCCAGCGCAACCTGCAACATTGGTAATGACATGTTCAATTCCTCTTAAACGGCCGCCGCAGTGGCGTTATCAATTAAATCCAGCACTTCCTGCGCGGTACGGCAGGCGCGTAAACGGTCAAAATTGGCTTCATCATCAAACAGATTGACGATCTGCATGATGCCCACCTCCTGGTGGGTATTGGCATCGACGGCCGCCATGGTGATCAGGATATCGACCGGGTCGTTATCTTCATGGTTGAAGACCAGGGGCGTTTTCAGCGTGACCAGCGCAAAGCCGGTTTTCTTCACGCCCTCTTCCGGGCGGCCGTGCGGCATAGCCAGCCCCGGGGCAATCACAAAATAGGGGCCGTGCTGCGCCACGCCATCCAGAATGGCCTGGTAATAACGCGGCTCGACAACGTCCGCCTTAACCAGCAGATCCACGCTCAGCTTCACCGCTTCCTGCCAGGTGCTGGCGTCAGCCTGCAAAAGGATGGAGTCATTCTCTGCCAGCGAATCTCGTAGTTTCATGTCGGGTCCTTACTTCACGTCTTGTGGGAAGTGTTCTTTGATCACTTCCAGCAGTTTTGGTCCGAAATCCGCAGGCGACAGCATGTTGCGCACGCCCACCACATATTTGTTGCCCGACACGCTAATCTCGCCGGCAATGTGAGTTGACGCGATGATGATGTCTGCGCCGTTCAGCTCACTTTTGTATTCACCCACTGCGCAGCTGTTTACCGTGTGGTCGATGTTTGACTGGGTTAAAAACTGGTCCACTTTCATCTTCATGATCATGGAGCTGCCTTGCCCATTGCCACACACAGCCAGGATACGTACGGTCATAATCGAAACTCCTTAGTGAGCAGAAACTTCTGCTGTTTGTTTTTCTGCATCTTCTTCTGCTCGCAGCGAACGGCCAGCGAAGAACATATAAGCCAGTGCAATCAGGATGATGACGGCCATAAAGACCAGCCCGACGGACGCAAAGCCCTGCATCATCGGCGGCGCCAGGATTGACCAGTCCGCCATGCCCATCCAGGCGCTCATACCGGTGAGCTTGACCGCCCACACGCAACCGAAGATTTCCACCATCCCCATCACCAGGCAGATCTTGAGCGCGGCACGCCAGCCGCCGAAGTGGTTAGCAAAGACGCCGATGGTGGCGTTGGAGAAGAACATCGGGATAAAGCCAGGAATAATCAGGATTGAAGAGCCGCAGGCCACCAGGATACCCACCGCAATCAGCTGGCCGATGGTGCCCCACATAAAGCCCCAGACGACGGCGTTTGGCGCGAAGCTATAGATGGCCGCACAGTCAATTGCCAGCACGGCTCCCGGGATCAGGCGCTGAGAGATGCCGTTGAAGGCTTCAGAGAGCTCGGCGACGAACATACGCACGCCCTGAGTGATAATGAAAATGGCCACCGCGAAGGAGAAACCGGTCTGCAGGATATAAATCGTCCAGTGCGTTTTGCCCGCCATCGCCTGCACAACGTCAATGCCAAAGGAGAGCAGAATGGCGCCGAAGAAAATGGTCATCACAATCGCCGTCGAGACGATGTTGTCATGGAAGATATTCAGCCAACCGGGCATCTTAAGGTCTTCAACGCTCTCCTCTTTTTTCCCCAGGTATGGCGCAACTTTATAGGCAACCCAGGCCGCAAACTGCTGCTGATGGCCGATGGAGAAGCCACAGCCGTCGGTCACTTCCTGGGTCGGCTTGTACATCATGTTGGAGGTGATGCCCCAATAGAGCGAGACCAGCACCGCGGTGCAGATAATCGTGGTCCACATTGGGTAACCGAAGATATAGAGAGAAACCGCGATCAGACCCGCCTGCTGGAACATGATGTGACCGGTAAGCATGATGGTGCGAATACCGGTAATGCGACGCAGCAACACGTAAATAATGTTCAGCGCCAGCGCGAGCAGAACCGCGTAACCCACCCAGCTGTAGGCGTCACCCATGCGGTCAATCGTGGCCATCATTGAGGCATAAGTATCGGAAATTGCACCGTTTATACCGTAGACCTCCGCCATTTTGGCGACGACTGGCTTAAACGTGCTGGTCAGGATGCCTGACCCCGCCTGCAACAGCATAAAACCGATAATGGTCTTAATCGTGCCTTTGATGATCACGCTGACGCTTTTACGCAGCAGGATGTAACCCAGGCACGTCACGATACCCAGCAGCAGCGGGGCGTTGGTCATTACCTGATTGAAGAAAACGGTAAAGACGTTGTAGAGGATCTCCATAACTCTCTCCAGAAATGAGAACACGAGGGGCAATCCCTGTGTGGTTGGTGTCATCACTCTAGTAATCACAAATAATCATCACAAGATTGAATTTGATTATTTGTGACGCATCACGCAAATTATTTCCATGGTGTTAGTAATGATTTTCACTACCGCACGACGAAAATGAATTATTCTTTATAATTCATGCAATTAATGATTAATAGGAGATAGTCTAACAAGGATGAAGCAGAGGTTCTGTGATGTCGAACAGTTAAAATTACGCACTTTTGTCATTGCAAAGCACGTCAAATGGTGCCAGAGTTAATCACAACAAATCACCATATGATTACTTTTGATTAAAACCAGGAGTCAAAACGATGAGTAAAGTGAACACCATCACCCGTGAATCATGGATTCTGAGCACCTTCCCGGAGTGGGGTAGCTGGCTGAACGAAGAGATCGAACAGGAACAGGTTGCTCCTGGTACTTTTGCCATGTGGTGGCTGGGCTGCACCGGTATCTGGCTGAAATCCGAGGGTGGCGCAAATATTTGCGTCGATTTCTGGTGCGGCACAGGCAAACAGAGCCACGGTAATCCGTTGATGAAAAAAGGCCACCAGATGCAGCGCATGGCCGGCGTGGAAAAACTGCAACCGAACCTGCGTACCACGCCGTTTGTGCTCGATCCTTTTGCCATTCGCCAGATCGATGCCGTGCTCTCCACCCACGATCACAACGATCATATTGACGTGAACGTGGCGGCGGCAGTAATGCAAAACTGCGCGGACGACGTGCCGTTTATCGGGCCGCAGACCTGCGTGGATCTCTGGATTGGCTGGGGCGTGCCAAAAGAGCGCTGCATCGTGATGAAACCGGGCGACGTGGTGAAAATCAAAGACATTGAAATTCACGCCCTGGATGCCTTTGACCGTACCGCACTGATTACGCTGCCGGCTGACCAGAAAGCCGCAGGCGTTCTGCCGGACGGCATGGACGAGCGCGCCGTCAACTACCTGTTCAAAACCCCTGGCGGTTCCCTGTACCACAGCGGCGACTCACACTACTCTAACTACTACGCAAAGCACGGTAATGAGCATCAGATTGACGTGGCGCTGGGCTCCTACGGCGAGAACCCACGCGGCATCACCGACAAGATGACCAGCGCCGATATGCTGCGTATGGCGGAGGCGCTGAACACCAAAGTCGTGATTCCGTTCCACCACGACATCTGGTCAAACTTCCAGGCCGATCCGCAGGAAATTCGCGTGCTGTGGGAGATGAAAAAAGACCGCCTGAAGTACGGCTTCAAGCCATTTATCTGGCAGGTAGGCGGCAAGTTCACCTGGCCGCTGGATAAAGACAATCTTGAGTACCACTACCCACGCGGTTTCGATGATTGCTTTACTATTGAGCCAGACCTGCCGTTTAAGTCCTTCCTCTGATTATCCGGCCACATCGCCAGACCTTGAGTCTGGCGATTTCATATTTATTTTAGTAATTTCACGCTATTTCAAATATCATCTTTTCAAATCAATTCTTATCGGAATAGCTCATGACGGAAGCGCAACGGCATCAAATTTTACTGGAACTCCTGGCGCAAACAGGGTTTATCACCGTCGAGAAAGTGATCGAACGTTTAGGCATCTCCCCCGCTACCGCGCGGCGGGACATTAACAAGCTGGATGAGAGCGGCAAACTGAAAAAAGTCCGCAACGGCGCAGAAGCCATCAGCCAGCAGCGTCCACGCTGGTCGCCGATGAATATCCATCAGGCGCAGAATCACGATGAAAAGGTGCGGATCGCCAGAGCCGCCTCACAGCTGGTGAACCCGGGTGAGAGCGTCGTCATCAACTGCGGGTCTACGGCATTTTTGCTGGGCCGCGAGATGTGCGGCAAGCCGGTGCAGATCATCACCAACTACCTACCGCTCGCCAACTATCTTATCGACCAGGAGCATGACAGCGTGGTGATCATGGGCGGCCAGTACAATAAGAGCCAGTCCATCACCCTTAGCCCCCAGGACAGTGAAAACAGTCTTTACGCCGGGCACTGGATGTTTACCAGCGGCAAAGGCCTGACTGCAGACGGTTTATATAAAACCGATATGCTGACTGCGATGGCCGAACAAAACATGCTGAACGTTGTGGGCAAACTCGTCGTGCTGGTCGACAGCAGTAAAGTCGGTGAACGCGCAGGCATGCTGTTCAGCCGCGCAGAACAGATCGACATGGTGATCACCGGCAAAGGGGCTAACCCCGAGATCCTCCAGAAACTGGAAGATCAGGGCGTCAAAATCCTGCGGGTTTAAAGGTGCTGGCGGAAAAACGCCACCGTGGCCTCCAGCGCCGTTGGCGTGATGCGGTGGCGGACGCCCGATTCCCACAAACAGGTCAGATTACCGTCCAGTCCTTCACGCTTTAGCGCCTGCTGCAGGCGAAAGGTGCCGTCAGGCGGTACCACGTCATCTGCGTCACCGTGCCACAGCAGAAGCGGACGATCGGCCACGCGCGGCAGTGCGCGAGTCACTTCCCAGTCAGCCAGCCTCGCCGTCATTTCCGTCAAATCTTGCGGGGGAAAAAGCGTCTTCGCCAGCGACGTAAAGTAGCCGGAGCCCATCAGACAGGCGACGGATCTCACTTCAGGATGATGCGTCATAATCCCCAGCGCCGTCATGCCGCCCATCGAGGCCCCGGCAACCGCCAGCCGGTTATCGGCCACCAGCCCTGCGTCATAAAGCGCATCGCGCAGCCCGGAAAACTCGGTCAGACTGCCGTGCAGAATGGGCCAGAACTGACCAAGCCGCGCCTGTTCATCCCCCGTAAAGCGCACACCGTGATCGGGGGCATCCGGCATGACGACACGAAAACCGGCCTGCGCCAGCGCCACGGCAAAATAACTGTAAACCAGCTTTGACGAGGTAAATCCATGATAAAAAACCACAACTGGCAGCGGTTTATCACGTTTCCCCGTCGGCATGGCGTGTAAAATTTCATGGTCGCCGAGACGGCGTATTTCAATTTCAATCATTGTCGACCCTGTACGAATGAATGATTCATAATGTTGAGAACTGGGTTACGGTTTCAGGCTATTTTCATTCGAAAATTACGCCCCAGATAACACTTCGGGAACATTCCCCCAAAACGAAATTCGCAGACAACTACACTATGGCTATCAGGAAAAGAGATATGGTTATGCACAGGTTTGCAGCTTTATTGCTGGTGCTTCTTCTCAGTGGCTGTAGCGCACTGCAGGGAACGCCGCAACCCGCTCCCCCGGTTGCCGATCACCCGCAGGCGATTCGTCGTAATCAGACAGAAGGATTACAACGAATGGGCACCGTCTCCGCGCTGGTTCGCGGTTCTCCGGATGACGCAGAAGAGGCAATAAAGGCACAAGCCGTCGCCGCCAAAGCAGATTATTACGTCATTATCATGGTCGATGAAACCATCATTACGGGGCAGTGGTATTCACAGGCCATTTTATACCGTCAGTAATGGTTTTCCTTTGAACGACATTTACACTGCTTTGCGTCCATAGACATTTTCCTGTCCACAATAAACTCCATGCCCGCGTCAATGGAAAGGAGTTTATTCGCGAAGGATTGCCCGGCGGATACCGGAGATATGTGAAATGGAGCTGACGATGAAACGAACTCTTGCTTTGACCTCTCTGTTGCTCTCAGCAGGCCTGGTGAGCACCACCGCGCAGTCAGCAGAATTTGCCAGCGCGGATTGCGTAACAGGTCTGAATGAAATAGGCCACATCTCCGTCAATAACATTTCGGGGAGCCCGCAAGATGTTGAACGTATCGTGGCATTAAAAGCCGATGAACAGGGTGCCTCATGGTATCGCATCATCCAGATGCAGGAAGATAACCATGTCGACCACTGGCGGGTACAGGCCATTCTCTACGTCTAAGAACCTTCCTGATAAAAGCCACTTATTTTTAGTGGCTTTTCGTTTTTGCAAATTTTTTATCTTTTACAAAACCATATAAAAACAACTCAATAACATTTTGTTACACTAATTCAGTAAACGTAATCCCCGCTCTGCCGTTGAAGAACCATACCTTTTCAATGATGAGCAATTTATGATCAATTTTTTCCGCCGTGCGGGCCTCGGGACAAAGCTATCGCTGCTGACGGGCGTCAGTGTTGCCGTGCTGTTTCTGCTTTTCACTTTCCTGCTCAGCCAAAAAGCCAGCCAGCAGCTTGAAGCCCTCGCGGTAGAAGACCTGCATAACCAGTCCACCGGTATGGTCGATATGGTGCAAATGTTCAACACCAGCCTGAGTGAAGAAGTCGAAAGCTATACCAGACTGTTTACGACTTTTTTGCCCCAGCCATTTAGCGTCGATACGCTTCAGACCCGGACAATTAACGGGCTCAATGTTCCTCTGCTGAAAGGCGGGGACACGGAACTCCATGAAAATACCACTTTTTCTGACGACTTCCTGAACCGAACGGGGGCCATCTCCACGCTATTTGTTCGCAGCGGTAACGACTTTATTCGCGTCGCCACCTCCCTGCGTAAAGAGAATGGCGAGCGCGCAATGGGGACCGTTCTGGATACCTCCAGCCCGGCCTTTGCCGCCGCCAATAAAGGTGATGTCTACCGTGGCCTGGCGCTGCTGTTTGGCAAACGCTATATCACCCAGTACCAGCCGGTGAAAAACGCCGAAGGTCATGTCATTGCGATCGTCTTTGTCGGGGTGGACATTAGCCACTCCTGGAACGTCATGCGCGAGAAAATCCTCAACCGCCGCCTGGGCGAGAGCGGTCACTTCTTCGTGCTGGATCGCAGCAACGGCAAAACACGCGGGCAATACCTGTTCCACACCACGGAAGAGGGACAACTGCCGAAGTGGGACAGCGCGACACAACAGCAGCTTCTGGATGATAAACCCGGCACCCTGGAGCGCGGAAGTGACGACGGACGGACGCTGAAAATGGCCTATACCCCGCTACCCGGCTGGAACTGGACTATCGTGGGCGAAGTGGATAAGTCAGTGCTGCTTTCAAGCGTCACCGCCATGCGCGATCGCTTCCTGCTGGCCGGTGTGGTCTTGTCAGTCCTCTTTGCAGGCCTGTTCGTGGTCCTTATTCGCCGTATGCTGACGCAACCGCTGCGCAACGTGATCCAGCTTGCACGGCAGTATGCCGACGGCGATCTTCGCTCCAGCCTGCCCGTGACGCGCCGGGACGAGGTCGGACAGCTGATTGACGCCATTAACGGCATTGGCGGCGGGCTGCAAAAAATTGTTCTGCAGGTTCGCGAGGCAGCAGGTGAGATCCAGACGGGGACTAACGCGCTGGCCTCCGATACCGGCGAGATCTCAGAGCAGATCAACAAGCAGGCCAGCAGCGTGGAGGAGACCTCAGCCAGCATGGAGCAACTGGCCGCGACCGTACAGCAAAATGCCGCCAACATGGAGCAAACGCAGCAACTGGTGGGAGAAACCTCACGCGCGGTTCACGAGGGTGGTGAAACGGTAACCCATGCGGTTGCCACGATGGATGACATTCGCGAAGCGTCAAAACGTATCGAAGATATTACCCGCGTGATTGAGTCCATCGCGTTTCAGACCAATATTCTGGCGCTGAATGCGGCGGTAGAAGCGGCACGTGCAGGAGAGCACGGAAAAGGTTTTGCGGTGGTTGCCCAGGAAGTTCGCGCGCTGGCGGGCCGGAGCGCCAACGCGGTGAAAGAGATAGAACAGCTGATTGGCGATACGCTGAGAAAAGTGAGCGAAGGTCACGCGCTGTCTGAACAGACGCGTCTGGCTATGGATTCCATCATCGTTCATATCGATAACATCAGCCAGCTGGTCACCGAAATTAACCACGCATCGCGCGAGCAATCCGCGGGGATTGGCCAGGTGAATCTCGCCATGACCCACATTGGTGAAGCGTCACACATCAACGCCGATCGCGTCTCGCGCAGCGAACAAACCGCACGTACGCTGCGAGAGAAAGGTTTACACCTTACCCAACTGGTCAGTCTGTTCCAGCTTAAACGCTAGCCAACCCTGCCCGTGGCGCGCAGCAGCAAATCGCTTTGCACCTGCTCGCTCATCAGCGTACCGCCACGGGTATCCAGCATCATGCGGCACCACGCCTGCGCCACGGGCGGCGATGCGTGCCGCAGCATCTGGCTCCCGGCCCCCAGCAAGAAAAGCTGCTGCGCGATCTCCCGCCCCTGCGCCTCCTGTGGTTTACGCAGCTTTTGCTGAAGCTGGCGCCAGCTGCGGTCAAAGTGTCTGTCCTGCCCTTTGACCTGTGCAAACTCATCGGCCAGCAGGTCGTGGATCCCGGGCTGCTTCGTCAGCACGCGCAGCACGTCCAGGCACATGATATTGCCAGAGCCTTCCCAGATACTGTTCACCGGCATTTCGCGATACAGGCGGGGAAGCTCACTCTCCTCGCAGTACCCTACGCCGCCCAACACCTCCATTGCCTCTGCCACGAACGGGATACCCGCTTTGCAGACGCTAAATTTCGCGGCCGGCGTAAACAGCCGTGCCCAGGCCGCCTCTTGCGGATCCACACGTTTATCCCACGCGCGGGCGAGACGGAACAGCAGTGCCGTTTGCCCCTCCAGCATCAGCGCCATGCGGCTTAAGACCTCACGCATTAACGGCTGATCGATGAGATTTTTACCGAAGGTTTGCCGCTGATGAGCGTGGTACAACGCCACAGACAGCGCCCGGCGCATTAAACCATGGCTGCCCAGCGCGCAGTCGAAGCGCGTCAGACCGCCCATTTTGAGGATCTGCCGTACCCCTTCCCCTTCTTCCCCCAGCAGCCAGCCGGAGGCATCAAGAAACTCCGCCTCGCTGCTCGCGTTGGAGCGGTTCCCGAGCTTGTCCTTCAGGCGCTCCAGCCGTACGGCGTTACGTTGTCCGTCAGGTAAAAAGCGCGGGACAAAAAAGCAGGATAATCCACCTTTTGCCTGAGCCAGCACCAGATGCGCATCACTCTGCGGGACGGAGAAAAACCATTTATGGCCTACCAGACGGTAGCTACCGTCGCTGCATTTTTCCGCTTTGGTGGTGTTGCTCAGGACATCGGATCCCCCCTGCTTTTCCGTCATCCCCATGCCGATCAGCAGCCCGCGTTTTTGCCCACCCGGCACGAGATGGGGATCGTAGCGATCGCTCATCAGCGGCGTTAACCATGCATGAAACGGTTTAGGTAGCGACTGTTGCAACAGCGGCGTGGCGGCGAAGGTCATGGTGACGGGGCAAAGCGTGCCGGCTTCAACCTGCGCATGCAAAACAAACCGGGCCGCTCTGGCCACAAAGGAACCTCTTCGCGCCTCCTCTTCCCACGCCAGGTTATGTACCCGGTTGGCACAGAGCCCCTGCATCAGCAGGTGCCAGGCGGGGTGAAAGCGAATATCGTCCAGCCGCTCTCCGGTGGCGTCGTAGCGTAACAGCTCCGGTGGGTTGACGTTGGCCAGCCTGCCCAGCTCCAGCGACTCTGCGGTCCCTAACTGCTGCCCGATACTGGCGAGCAGCTCGCTATCCCACTCGGCCCCCTCGCGGGAAACCGCGTCACGCAGGGCGCAGTCGGAGAGGAAAAGGTTGCTGTTTGAAAGCGGTGCCGGTTGATTGAAAACGGTATGGGTCTGCCAGTGCATGCTGTCTCCCTCCTTCAGTGGCAATGAGGATAAGTATGGACAGGCCGCGTGCACGCTGCATGGGAGGGGGGTCACAAGCTGGCGATCCCGCTGATATCATTCGTGAAATAGCTCACAGAACATAAGAATAAACTATTTCATCACTTCGCTTTTGTTGAATAATTTATTCTTACCCCTTTCAGTGAGGATCGTTATGCAACCGGATGCGCACAAGCGAGCATTAATTGCAGGCTCCATTGGTAACTTCATCGAGTGGTATGAGTTTGCGGTCTACGGTTTTATGGCGACCGTGATTGCCAGGAACTTCTTCCAGCTCGAGGGAGAAGCGGGACTGACCAGCTTGATCCTCACCTGGGCCTCGTTTGCTATCGCGTTCTTCTTCCGTCCCCTGGGTGCGGTGGTATTTGGCCGCATCGGCGACAGGATTGGCCGGAAACCGACGCTGATCATTGTGCTGGTACTGATGACGCTCGCCACCACAGCCATTGGTCTTGTGCCCGTCTACGCCAGCATAGGCATTGCCGCACCGCTGATCGTTACGCTGCTGCGCATTTTGCAGGGATTGTTCGCAGGCGGAGAGTACGGTGGTGCAGTTTCGTTGATGACAGAGTTCGCTCCACGCGGCAAGCGCGGTCTGTATGGCGCGTGGCAGTCCTTTACCGTGGCGCTCGGGCTGCTAGCGGGCGCGGGGATTGTGGCACTGCTCTCCGCCCTTCTCACGCCTGAGGCATTACATGACTGGGGCTGGCGTATTCCATTCTTCCTTGCGCTGCCGATGGGTGCTGTCGCGCTATGGCTGCGTGTGAGTATGGAAGAGACGCCGAGCTTTGTGCAGCAGAAGGAAAAACCGGTTGTGGCTCAGGCCAGCACCTCCGCCACGCTCAAAACGATTCTGATGGGCATTTGCCGGGTCATGGTCTGGTCGGCGGCAGGGTATACCTACCTGGTGATTATGCCGACCTATCTCCAGTCGGCGCTACACACCGGGTTTAATCAGGCACTGCTGATAGCGGTGATTTCGAATATCGGCTTTGCGCTGACCATCATCCCCTCGGGTATCCTGAGCGACAAGATTGGCCGCCGCACGGTGATGATGATTGCCACCGCCCTGCTGCTGATCCTCGCCCTGCCGCTGCTGAAAATGTTGCAGGCTGAGTCCGCCACGCTGGCCGTTAAAGCGATGGTGGTGCTAATTGCGGGCGGACTGGTGGGGATGCTGGCAGGACCGGGGCCGGCAATGCTGTCTGAAATGTTCCCGACGCGCGTGCGTTATACCGGCCTGGGGCTGGCATATTCCCTGTCAAACGCGATCTTCTCGGGCTGTGCGGGACTGATTATTACCGGATTAATTAAAGAGACGGGCAACCTGGATATTCCGGCATATTACGTGATGGCAACGGCGGTGGTGAGTATTTTCGCGCTGATGACGCTGCGAAAGGATGACCATTTGCGGTCGTTAGAGGAGTAAGGTTGTTTTGCCGGGTGGCGGCTTCACCTTACCCGGCCTACAAAAACGCAGGCCCGGTAAGCGAAGCGCCATCGGGCGAAAATCAGCTACGCTGACGAACCGCTTCAAACAGGCAGATGCCCGTCGCCACAGACACGTTCAGGGACGACACGCTGCCCGCCATCGGGATGCTGATCAGCTCGTCGCAGTGCTCGCGCGTCAGACGGCGCATACCTTCACCTTCCGCCCCCATCACCAGCGCCAGACGTCCGGTCATTTTACTCTGGTACAGGGTATGATCTGCCTCACCCGCGGTACCGACGATCCAGATATTCTCTTCCTGCAGCAGACGCATGGTACGCGCCAGGTTGGTTACGCGGATCAGCGGAACGTTTTCCGCTGCGCCGCAGGCCACTTTCTTCGCCGTCGCGTTCAGCTGCGCGGAGCGATCTTTCGGTACAATTACAGCATGCACACCTGCCGCATCCGCGCTACGCAGGCATGCGCCGAGATTGTGCGGATCGGTGACGCCATCAAGGATCAGGAAGAACGGGTTATCCAGTTCGGCAATAAGATCCGGCAGATCGTTTTCCTGATACTGACGGCCCGGCTTCACGCGCGCAATAATGCCCTGGTGGACCGCGCCTTCACTTTTCTCATCCAGGTACTGACGGTTCGCCAGCTGGATCACCACGCCCTGCGCTTCCAGCGCGTGGATCAGCGGCATCAGACGTTTGTCTTCACGCCCTTTCAGAATAAACACTTCCTGAAAACGCTCCGGTGCGCGCTCGAGAAGGGCCTGCACCGCGTGGATGCCGTAAATCATTTCACTCATTGATGGTTCTCATTATGACTGTTCTTTCCCCTCTCCCCCCTGGGGAGAGGGTCAGGGTGAGGGGCGGAACTTACTCCGCCTGTTTTTTCTTCGCTGCACGTTTTGCTTTGGTGGCAGCAGCGATTTTCTGCGTCTTCGCAGAAGGTTTTTTCGCTGAGCGAGCGTCTTTCTTCGCCGCCTTCGGCTTTTGCTTCTTCTCGCCGCGGAACGCGCTGTCTGGCTCGAAGTTTACCTTCTTACCCGCCTGACGACGTTTACCGCCGCCCGGTTTACCGTTTCCGCCTTTTTTCGCCCGTTCACGCTCGGTTTTACCGACGTTACGCGGCGCACGCTCGCTGGAGATGAGGCTGAAGTCGATTTTACGGTCGTCCATATTCACGGCTTCAACTTTCACTTCCACACGGTCGCCCAGACGGTAGGTCTGGCCGCCCGATTCGCCAATCAGGCGTTGACCAACCTGGTCGAAGCGGTAGTAGTCGTTATCCAGGCTGGAGACGTGCACCAGACCGTCGATAAATAGCTCGTCCAGACGCACGAAGAAACCAAAGCCGGTCACGCTGGCAATCACGCCTTTAAAGACGTTGCCCACCTGGTCCAGCATAAAGTCACACTTCAGCCAGTCCGCTACGTCGCGCGTGGCTTCATCAGCACGACGCTCGGTCATGGAACAGTGCTGACCGAGCTGCAGCATCTCTTCCATCGAATAGTGGTAACCGCCGGTTTCGGTAGTGTTCCCTTTATGGCCCTGCTCCTGCGCCAGCAGATACTTGATCGCGCGGTGCAGAGAGAGGTCAGGATAGCGACGGATCGGCGAGGTGAAATGCGCGTAAGACTGCAGCGCCAGGCCGAAGTGTCCCCGGTTTTCCGGATCGTAAATCGCCTGCTTCATCGAACGCAACAGCATCGTCTGCAGCATTTCTGCATCAGGACGGTCGCCAATGGACTCCAGCAGCTCGGCGTAATCGCGCGGTTCAGGCTTGTTGCCGCCAGGCAGCTCCAGACCCAGTTCCGCCAGTACTGAACGGAACGCGGTGATGGCTTCCGTTGACGGCTTATCGTGAATACGGAACAGCGCTGGCTCTTTGGCTTTCTCAACGAAACGCGCTGCCGAGATGTTCGCCAGGATCATACACTCTTCGATCAGCTTGTGCGCATCATTACGCTGGGTCTGCTCGATACGCTCAATGCGACGCTCTGCGTTGAAGATAAACTTCGCTTCTTCGCTCTCGAACGAGATCCCGCCGCGCTCTTCGCGTGCCTGATCCAGCGTTTTGTAGAGGTTATGCAGTTCTTCAATATGCTTGACCAGCGGCGCGTATTGTTCGCGCAGATCCTGGTCGCCCTGCAGCATATGCCAGACCTTGGTATAGGTCAGACGCGCATGGGAACTCATGACCGCTTCATAGAACTTGTAGCCGGTTAAGCGCCCTTTGGTGGAGATGGTCATCTCACACACCATACAGAGGCGATCAACCTGCGGGTTCAGGGAGCACAGGCCGTTAGAGAGCACTTCCGGCAGCATCGGTATTACCTGAGAGGGGAAATACACCGAGGTACCACGGCTGCGCGCTTCGTTATCCAGCGGGGTGTGCGGGCGCACATAGTAGCTCACGTCCGCAATCGCCACCCACAGACGCCATCCGCCACCGCGTTTTTTCTCACAGTAAACGGCATCATCGAAGTCGCGGGCATCTTCGCCATCAATGGTGACCAGCGGCAGGGAGCGCAGATCCACGCGGCCCACTTTGGACTCTTCCGGCACTTCTTCACGCAGACTTTCGATCTGATCTTCAACCGCTTTCGGCCAGATGTAGGGGATCTCATGGGTGCGCAATGCCATATCAACGGCCATGCCAGTGCCCATGTTATCGCCCAGGACTTCCACGATTTTACCAACCGCTTTGGTGCGACGCGTTGGGCGCTGAGTGAGTTCTACCACAACCACAAAGCCCATGCGTGCGCCCATCACCTCTTCAGGCGGGATCAGGATATCAAAGCTCAGACGGCTGTCGTCCGGCACCACAAAGCCCACACCCGCATCAGTGAAGTAACGGCCAACAATCTGGCTGGTTTTTGGCACCAGTACGCGCACCACGCGCGCTTCCCGGCGACCTTTACGGTCAGCACCCAGCGGCTGCGCCAGGATCTGGTCGCCGTGGATACACATTTTCATTTGTTCAGATGACAGATACAGGTCATCTTTGCGGCCTTCCACGCGCAGGAAGCCAAAGCCATCACGGTGCCCAATCACGGTGCCTTTCAGCAAGTCGAGGCGTTCAGGCAGCGCGTAGCACTGGCGGCGGGTAAAGACCAGTTGCCCGTCACGCTCCATGGCACGCAGGCGACGGCGAAGGGCTTCAATTTGCTCTTCACCTTCAATATTTAATTCAACGGCAAGTTCTTCACGATTGGCGGGTTTTTCGCGTTTTGTTAAGTGTTCAATGATGAACTCGCGGCTGGGGATAGGATTCGCGTATTTTTCGGCTTCGCGTTCCTGGAAAGGATCTTGTGACATGTCGGTTCCTCCGTTGTCAGCTCCGGTGGAAATTTTCTTCATTCCACCAGCAATAATTTATAAAGCGGTTGATTCTCTTCAACCAAATCGGCCAGCGTGTAGTTATCCAGTTCCTTGAGAAAACTTTGCACAGCCTTAGAAAGCGCCTGTTTCAGGCGGCAAGCGGGTGTAATGTGGCAAAACTCACTGCTGCAGTTCACCAGAGACAAGGGCTCCAGTTCGCGTACCACATCCCCGATGCGAATACTCTGCGCCGGTTTACCGAGACGGATCCCCCCATTCTTCCCGCGGACGGCAGCAACGTATCCGGCACGACTAAGTTGATTGATTATTTTGACCATATGATTACGAGATACGCCGTATACCTCCGTCACTTCAGAGATACTGGTCATCTTCCCATCGGGTAACGACGCCATGTAAATCAGCGCACGTAAGCCGTAATCGGTGAAACTTGTTAACTGCACATCAACCTCAGGAAAAAGGGAAAACGCGGTCAAACCGCAGAGATATTCATTAATGATGATAAACCAGCCAGATAGATAGCGGCTAATTTATTTGACAGACGGGGCGAAAAAGCGGAGATCCAGGAGCGGTCGCCGGATGGCGCTACGCTTATCCGGCCTACGAGTTTCCCCGCAGGCCAGCATTCACGAAGATTATGCGTCGAACGGGTCGCGCAGGATCATCGTTTCAGTACGATCCGGGCCGGTAGAAATAATATCGATCGGCACTTCGGTCAGTTCTTCAATACGCTTGATGTAATCCAGCGCCGCCTGTGGCAGGCCACTACGCTCTTTCACACCGAAAGTGGTCTCAGACCAGCCCGGCATGGTTTCGTAAATTGGCTCAATGCCTTCCCAGTCGTCAGCGGCCAGCGGAGTTGTGGTCACTTCACGGCCGTCTGGCATACGGTAGCCGACGCAGATTTTCACTTCTTTCAGGCCGTCCAGCACGTCCAGCTTGGTCAGGCAGAAGCCAGACAGGGAGTTGATCTGCACGGCACGACGCACAGCAACCGCGTCCAGCCAGCCGGTACGACGACGACGACCGGTGGTCGCGCCAAACTCGTTACCCTGCTTGCAGAGGAACTCGCCGGTTTCATCGAACAGCTCGGTCGGGAATGGACCTGCCCCCACACGCGTGGAGTAAGCTTTGATGATGCCCAGAACGTAATCCACATAACGTGGACCCAGGCCAGAGCCGGTCGCCACGCCACCTGCGGTGGTGTTAGAAGAGGTTACGTACGGATAGGTACCGTGGTCGATGTCCAGCAGCGTACCCTGCGCACCTTCGAACATGACGAAATCGCCACGCTTGCGCGCCTGGTCCAGCAGATCGGACACATCAACAACCATACCGGTCAGAATGTCTGCAATCGCCATGACGTCATCCAGCACTTTCTGGTAGTCAACAGCGTCAGCTTTGTAGAAGTTCACCAGCTGGAAGTTGTGATATTCCATCACTTCTTTCAGTTTTTCAGCGAAGGTGGCTTTGTCGAAGAGATCGCCCACGCGCAGACCGCGACGTGCCACTTTATCTTCATAAGCCGGGCCGATACCACGACCGGTCGTACCGATCGCTTTCGCACCACGTGCTTTCTCACGCGCGACGTCCAGTGCCACATGATAATCCAGGATCAGCGGGCAGGCTTCGGAGAGCAGCAGACGCTCACGAACAGGGATACCACGGTCTTCCAGACCTTTCATCTCTTTCATCAGCGCAGCGGGAGACAGCACAACGCCGTTACCGATGATGCTGGTGACGTTTTCGCGAAGAATGCCTGATGGAATAAGATGGAGGACGGTTTTTTCACCGTTGATTACGAGAGTATGGCCTGCGTTGTGACCGCCCTGGTAGCGTACAACATATTTAGCCCGTTCAGTCAGAAGATCAACAATCTTCCCTTTACCTTCGTCACCCCATTGGGTGCCCAGTACGACGACGTTGTTACCCATTTTTTTCAAAATCACCGTTTGCTTAAAAATGGATTCTACCATCGCTTTTTCAGATATACAGCACTTTTTGACCTCAAAATACGCCAAATCCGACCACTTTTTGATCAGCCAATCGTTTTCCTCAACATGTAGTAGATCACGATGCCAGCAACCACAAGTCCACCGCCGAAACGGCGCAAAATATTATCCGGAAGTTGGCTCATGGTCGCGATCATGCGGCGCCAGGCACGCGGATAAAGCATCGGTCCCAGGCCTTCCAGCACTAACACCAGGGCCAGCGCCAGCCAAATGGTTGAATTCATTTTTATTCCTTATAAAAGAAAACCACCGCTCCGGAGGGAGCGGTGGTTTGAATACTCAAACGTGCCAGAGTTTATCGTGTTGCGTTAGTCGGCGTCTTCATATAACGGAAGAAATCGCTGTCCGGGCTGAGCACCATCACATCCTGGTTGCTCTGGAAGCTATTCTCGTAAGCACGCAGGCTACGGATAAAGGCGTAGAAGTCGGGATCCTGGCTGAAGGCATCAGCGAACAGCTTCGCCGCTTCCGCATCACCTTCACCGCGCAGAATACGGCCCTGACGCTCAGATTCCGCCAGCGTCTTGGTAACTTCGTAGTCCGCTGCCGCACGCAGCTTCTCAGCCTCTTCCTGGCCTTGTGAACGGTGGCGACGGGCTACCGCTTCACGCTCGGCGCGCATACGGTTGTAGATCGCTTCGGACACTTCAGCTGGCAGGTTGATCTGCTTGATACGCACGTCAACTACTTCGATACCCAGCGCAGCCATACTGTTCGGGTTGATCACCGGCACTTTACCGTTGGTTTCAGCCTGAACGCGTTCAGCTGCTTTCGCAATCGCGTCATCCGCTGCTGGCGTTTCCACTTCGTCTTCCGTGCCCGCTGTACCGGAATTCAGCGCATCGCGCACTTCCAGGGTAAGACGACCGCGGGAGTCGGTCACGATGTCTTTCACATCCAGACGACCAATTTCAGAACGCAGACGGTCAGAAAACTTACGTTTCAGCAGCACTTCCGCCTGAGAAACGTCGCCACCGCCGGTGGCCAGGAAGTAACGGCTGAAATCGCTGATGCGCCATTTGATGTAGGAATCAACGATCAGGTCTTTCTTCTCTTTGGTCACGAAACGGTCAGCCTGGTTATCCATAGTCTGGATACGCGCATCCAGCGTTTTCACTGACTGAATGAACGGCACCTTGAAGTGCAGACCCGGTTCGTAAATCACCGGACGTTTGTCACTGTCACGCACGACGCTGCTGAACTGGAACTTGATCCCACGCTCGCCCTCTTTCACCACAAAGATCGAGGTATACAGCACGACCAGTACGATGACGATGATCGCAATAACTGACTTACGCATCCTTATTCCCCCTGACGCTGGTAGTCGTTACGCTGCGCGTTAGCACGGCGTTGGTCCATAATGTCACCATCGTTCGAAGAAGGCGTTGTGTTCGCGCTGGCGCTGCCCGATGACGCTGGCGGCAGACGCAGCAGGTTGTTCGCTCCGCTGGTGTCTTTCGCGGCCGGTGCAGAACCGCCTTTCAGCATCTGATCCAGCGGCAGCACCATCAGGTTTCCACCTTTGCTGTCGTTAACCAACACTTTGCGGGTATGGCTCAGCACTTTTTCCATGGTCTCGATATAGAGACGCTCACGGGTAATTTCTGGCGCTGCTTTATATTCCGGCAGAATCTTCGCGAAGCGAGCCACTTCACCCTGTGCTTCCAGGATGGTCTGCGTCTTATACGCGCGTGCTTCTTCCAGAATACGCTGCGCCTGACCGTTAGCACGTGGCTGAACTTCGTTGGTGTACGCTTCCGCTTCACGGATGTACTGCTGTTCGTTTTCACGGGCAGCAATTGCATCATCAAATGCGGCCTTCACCTCTTCCGGCGGACGAGCAGCCTGGAAGTTAACGTCCAGCAGGGTGATACCCATGTTGTACGGACGAATGGTCTCCTCCAGCTCGCGCTGGGTATCGCTACGAATAACGGTACGACCTTCGGTGAGAATGCGGTCCATGGTGTATTTACCAATCACACCACGCAGGGCGCTGTCAGTCGCCTGACGCAGGCTGTCATCGGCGCTGGTTACGCTAAACAGATAACGTTCAGGATCGGTCACGCGGTACTGGACGTTCATCTCAACGCGCACCACGTTCTCATCAGACGTCAGCATCACGCCAGAGGCGGCCAGTTCACGGACGGACTCCACGTTTACCGCTGTCACGTCGTCAATGAAGGTCGGCTTCCAGTTCAGGCCCGGCTCAACCAGATGGCTGAACTTACCGAAACGGGTGACCACGCCGCGTTCTGCTTCTTTAATGGTGTAGAACCCGCTGGCTGCCCAGATGATTACCACCGCAGCGGTCACAATGCCCACTACGCGGCCACCCATTGGCGGGCGCGAACTCTGAGTGGAATTACCCCCTGAGCCAGAACCTTTTCCTCCGCCCAGGCCACCAAGCTTTTTGCTCAGCTTGCGGAAGATATCATCCAGATCCGGCGGCCCCTGCTCGCGACCACCTTTATTGCCATTTCCCCCAGAGTTGCCGCCTTGATTATTGCTGCTTCCCCACGGGTCGCGGTCTTGTCCGTTATTACCGGGCTGATTCCACGCCATGTATATGCTCCATATTTGTTATGCAAGGGCGAATTTTTCAGGCTTCCCCTTTCTGATCAGACGATATAGTCCGCCAGCGCAGGTTCTTGTTTACAGAGGCGACGCCAGTCAACGATCGGCATACGCACCTGCATCCCCACGCTGCCGTCATCCTCCATCCACTCTTTTTCTATCGCCTGAAGCTGATAAAACCGGCTTCGCAGCCTGCCTTCCTGTGGCGGCAGGCGCAGCGTGTGCTGCGCTACCTCACCGGAAAGACGCTCTGTCAAAGCCTGGAAAAGCAGTGGCACACCAATACCGGCCTGAGCAGACAGCCAGACCCGAATCGGTTTGTTCTCTTCATCTCGGTCGATACGCGGTTCGAAATCCTCCAGCATATCGATCTTGTTCATCACCAACAGCGTGGGAATTTCGTGGGCATCAATCTCTTCCAGCACCACGTTCACCGCGTCGATGTTCTCCTGCACGCGTACGTCAGCCGCATCAATCACGTGCAGCAGCAGGGTCGCCTGTCGCGTCTCCTGCAACGTCGCTTTAAACGCCGCCACCAGATCGTGTGGCAAATGACGGATAAACCCTACGGTATCCGCCAGCACCGTTTCACCCACGTCTGCTACGTCAATACGACGCAGCGTAGGGTCCAGGGTCGCAAACAGCTGGTCTGCGGCATAAACCTGGGCCTCGGTTATCTGGTTAAACAGGGTGGATTTACCGGCGTTGGTATAACCCACCAGCGACACGGTCGGGATGTCAGCTTTGGTTCGCGCCCGACGCCCCTGTTCACGCTGTTTCTCTACACGTTCCAGACGCGAGAGGATCTGGGTAATACGGCCACGCAGTAAACGACGGTCGGTTTCGAGCTGGGTTTCACCCGGACCGCGCAAACCGATCCCGCCTTTTTGTCTTTCAAGGTGGGTCCAGCCACGCACCAGACGCGTCGCCAGATGGCGCAGCTGTGCAAGCTCAACCTGCAATTTCCCTTCATGGGTACGTGCACGCTGAGCAAAAATGTCTAAAATCAATCCCGTGCGGTCGATCACACGGCATTCGCAGAGAGCTTCCAGGTTGCGCTCCTGGGCTGGAGACAGCGCATGATCAAACAACACGACTGACGCGCCGGTTGCTTTTACGGCATCCGCAATTTCTACTGCTTTACCTTCACCAACAAAATACTTTGGGTGCGGCGCTTTACGGCTACCGGTAATCACCTGCATTGCTTCGACACCGGCGGAAGAGACCAGAGATTCAAACTCCTGGAGATCTTCCATATCTTTGTCTTGCGAAAAATAGATGTGTACCAGCACCGCCTGCTCACCGGCATCATAACGGTCAAACAAGCGTAAACCTCTCTAAAAAGATCAGCGGGGAACGCAGGATCCCTGGCTCCCCGTGTGGATAACAGCTGAAACCTTATTCGGTTTCGTCGCTGTCCTGCGCTGGCGTTGAAGAACCCTGCGCGTTGCTGCCATGATGGTAGTTACTGCCAGTGCCGCCGCCAGCGTTATTGCTGTGATGAGAGACTGGACGGGACGGAACAACAGTAGAGATAGCGTGCTTGTAGACCATCTGACTGACCGTGTTTTTCAACAGGATCACAAACTGATCGAAAGACTCAATCTGACCTTGCAGCTTAATACCATTCACCAAATAAATAGAAACTGGAACACGTTCCCGACGCAATGCGTTCAGGAACGGATCTTGTAAAGATTGCCCCTTAGCCATTCTATCTTTTCCTTATATGCTTGTTTTGTACTTAGAACCTTGCGATTCTGAAAAATTGCGCACGATACGTCTCAATTGTACACATTCAGTGGGCGATATCACCAACAACCTCAATCACCTCGTTTAACGCCTGTTGCGGTTTTTCACTGTCTAACCAGTGAACTCCCTCCCAACCGCGCAACCAGGTGATCTGGCGCTTCGCTAACTGTCTCGTGGCGCAAACACCTCGATAAACCATTTCATCGTATGAAATCTCACCTTCAAGATACGACCACATCTGGCGGTATCCCACACAACGAACGGAAGGCATATCCGTATGCAAATCTCCACGGGCAAATAGCGCCCGCACTTCTGCTTCAAAATCTGAAGCTAACATCTGATGAAAACGCTGCTCAATTCGTTGATGGAGCAGTTCACGGCTCGCCGGGGCGATGGCGAACTGATGCACCTGATACGGCAGAGCGTCTCCTGACGTTTGCGTCAGTTCCGTTAAAGTTTTACCCGAAATGAAAAAAACTTCCAGTGCCCGGGAAAGCCTTTGCGGATCATTTGGATGGATTCGCGCTGCCGCGACCGGGTCAATCTCTGCCAGTTGCTTATGCAACACGTCCCATCCCTGCTCTGCCGCCTGTTGCTCAATCTTTGCTCTCACGTCAGGATCTGCGGAAGGTAAAGGTGATAATCCTTCCAGCAGCGCCTTAAAGTAGAGCATGGTGCCGCCAACCAACAGCGGTATACGTCCCGCCGCCGTAATCTCGGCCATCTCGGCTAAGGCATCCCGGCGGAAATCCGCTGCGGAGTAAACCTCTGCCGGGTCGAGAATGTCCAGCAAACGGTGCGGTGCCGCACGCAGTTCTTCTGCGCCAGGCTTCGCCGTACCAATGTCCATCCCCCGATAGATGAGGGCGGAATCAACGCTAATCAACTCTACAGGCAAAACTTTGCGTAACTCAATGGCTAACGCCGTTTTGCCGGAGGCCGTTGGGCCCATTAAAAAAATTGCCTTTGGCAGGCTCGCCTTACTTACGTCAGTCATGTTTCAGGGCGGTCATCGCCGTTTTCAAATCAACAGGTTGTAATAACCCACCCGGCGGTGCTTTCACCAGCTGTGGGCAAAGGCGTTCGACCTCCGCCAGCACGGTAATCGCCTGCGCCATACTCCACGGTGTATGTTCGCTGGCCAGATGGCGAGCGATCCACTGCGCGGTGTTGGCGGCCTCAAACGATGTTTGCTGCGCCAGGTAGCCTATCAGTTCAGGAATCAAGTTTTGTAAATTTTGTTGGCGTAAGGGTAAAGGCACTGCGCGAATTGTCACATGTTGTGGTTCGAGCACCATTTCAATGCCCATTTGCGCCAGTAGGGCCTCTGTACGCTGCAATACCCGCGTTTCTTCAGCGGATATTTTCAGACGAACCGGGATCAATAACGGCTGCGCACAGGCCGCATTTTCCCCTGGCGTCAGTTGCGCCTGTTTGAGCCAGCGTTCGGCAACCGGTAACGCCAGAAGCTGCAATTTGCCGTCGCGTTCTAGCAATGCCATATCCGGTGCGATAATCGTCAGCACTCGCCCGAAACTCTGGCTGTGCCCTTCAAGGGACGGTGTCGCCACTGCAACGTGATCTTTGCGCTCAACAGCAGGCGTTTCCAGCAACTTACGGTACAACGCCCCCTGCTGCTTTTGATAGCCGGGTTGAGCGTTCGGATAGTTTGCTCCCGTCGGACGCGTCGTGCTCGCACCGGTTGAGAATCGAGGCGTTTCCGGCTCTCGCGCGACAGCGGGCTGCGCAAAATGGTTGCGGCCCGCAGCGACACGGTTTTCCGGGATGGGACGCGGTGAGGAATCGTCTTTTTCCAGCGGCAATGCAGGCTCAACCTGCTGTTGCAATACGCTCAGCACGCCCTGATAGATAAAATCATGCACCAGACGCGACTGATGGAAGCGCACCTCATGCTTGGCGGGGTGGACGTTAACATCGACCTGATGCGGGTCGATCTCCAAATAAAGCACAAAAGCCGGTTGCTGATCGGCCCCAAGCTTGTCTTCACAGGCCTGACGAATGGCGTGGTTAATGAGGCGGTCGCGCATCATGCGGCCATTCACGTAGCAATACTGAATTTCAGAGAAAGCCGCACTGCTGGCGTTCGGGTCGGCCACCCAGCCACGTAAAGCGAGATCGCCATGCTGCCACTCTATCGCCAGCGCCTGCTCCAGAAATGGCGTTCCGCAAATAGCCCCTAAACGGCGCTCTTTCTGCCCGCCTTCCGCCACCGCGCGATACTGGCGCATCACCTTGCCGTTATGGCTGAGATTAATGGTGACGTCAAAACGCGCCAGCGCGATACGACGAATGATCTCGTCGATATGGCCGAATTCGGTTTTTTCGGTACGCATAAACTTGCGTCGGGCGGGGGTGTTGTAGAACAGATCCAGCACTTCCAGCGTGGTACCGACAGGATGCGCCGCGGGTTTAACCGTCACATCCATGTCGCGTCCTTCGGCGTATGCCTGCCAGGCTTCCTGCTGTTCAGCGGTACGAGAGGTCAACGTCAGGCGGGAAACCGAACTAATACTGGCGAGCGCCTCGCCGCGAAAGCCGAGGCTGATTATTGCTTCAAGATCGTCCAGAGAGGCAATTTTACTGGTGGCATGACGCGCCAGCGCCAGCGCCAGCTCGTCTTTTTTTATCCCACAGCCGTTATCGCGAATGCGGATAAGTTTCGCCCCGCCGCGTTCGATATCAATATCAATGCGGGTAGCTCCCGCATCGAGGCTGTTTTCCACCAGTTCCTTCACCACCGATGCAGGACGTTCCACCACCTCACCGGCGGCGATTTGGTTCGCAAGCTGCGGCGGTAGAACCTGAATCGGCATGATGTCTCCTTAGTTGGTCGCGGTCATCCCACCCGGCAGTGAAGCGTTGGCCACCTGGCCTGCTCCGCCCGACGGCGCGGACTGCAGCGGGTGCGCGTCAAAGTATTTACGCAGACCGTTATAAATCGCTTCGGCAATTTGCTGCTGATAGCTGTCGCTTCCCAGCAGGCGCTCTTCGGCGTTGTTGCTGATAAAGCCGGTCTCCACCAGAATTGACGGAATATCCGGCGAACGCAGCACGCCCAGGCTCGCATGTTCCGGGCGACGCTTGTGCAATGCCCCGATGCCCTGCAGCTGATTCAACACGTTAGTGGCGACATCATACCCGACGCGCTGGGAATGACCGAACTGTAAATCCAGTACCGCCTGGCTGAGGTACGGGTCTGACTGACTGTTTGCCAGCACATCACCCGCACCGCCCAGCAGTTCTGACTGTTTCTCATGCTCTTCCAGCCAGTTTGCCATCTCGCTGTTTGCCCGGCGGTTTGACAGCACCCACACAGACGCGCCCGTGGCACTGCGGTTTGGCGCAGCATCCGCATGAATAGAGACCAGGAAATTGGCATTTTGCTTACGCGCCACGTCCGAGCGCCCCATAACGGAAATAAAATAGTCGCCGTCGCGGGTCAACACGCCTTTAAACATAGGATCGTCATTCAGCAGCGCGCGCAGCTTGCGGGCAATGGCAATTGTGACGTTTTTCTCCCGCGTGCCGCCCGGGCCAATCGCACCAGGATCCTGACCACCGTGTCCGGCATCAATGGCGATAATCACTTTATCACCGCTGACCGCGCGGCGCGCACTGGCCGGCGGACGCGTTACCGTATTGCTGCTGGTTGCTGCGGTAATGCGATCGTTCTGCGATTTAAACGGATTACGCGCGGGTTCCGATGGACGCGGAGTATACACAGGCTCCTCCACGCGTTTCGCGACAACCGGTGGCGGCGGAGGCGGCGGCGGAACGTCGGCATTGATGGTAAAAACTACCGTATAGTTCGCGCCGTTTTGCTGCTTAACCGCTTTCGTTTTGCCCTTTTCGGTGAGATCCACCACCAGGCGCAATGACTGGCTGTCCTGCGGGTTACCCGAGCGGATACTTTTCACCAGGTTGTTACCGCTGAACCGAAGCGGGAGCCCCTGAATCACCCCGGTCTGTTTGATATCCAGCGCCACGCTGTGGCTGTCTGGTTGTGAAAAAGCGTATTCAGGGTCACCCATAAAGCTAAACGTGATCCGGGCCTGGCTTTCGCCGTTCGACACCTGAATATCCGAAAGGCTTGCCGCCCCGGCCTGCGCGCACAGCAGCACCGAAGCAGCCAACAGCCAACCTTTAACGCGATTTTTCATCCCGTCATCCCTACGCTTAACCGGCGAGACGCGCCAGTAAGGAACACCCTGATGAGGAAACCGCACTGATGCGAGCCTCACGCCCTTGTGCCTGGTAATCTATGTGAATTTCGACATCCGGGTCAGGTAACACACCCGCACCTTGTTGCGGCCACTCCACCAGGCAGATGGCATCATTGGCAAAATAATCACGGATCCCCATAAATTCCAGCTCCTCAGGATCCGCAAGGCGATATAAATCAAAGTGGTACACCATGAGATTGTCGAGGGTGTACGGCTCGACGAGCGTGTAGGTTGGGCTTTTCACATTCCCGTTATGCCCTAACGCCTGCAAAAAACCCCGGCTGAAAGTGGTTTTACCCGCCCCCAAATCACCATACAGATAAATGACGGTTGCCCCCTGACAGGCCTGCGCCACGCGCTTGCCGAGATCTAAAGTGGCTTGTTCATCAGGTAAAGGAATCGCTCGATTAGTCATTTTCTACGTCAATCACATCCGGGTTAACAACACGCCGTAGCGTGCAAAAAAGATCGGTGGCCAGCATACCGCGTGTTCCATATCGCGCCGCCAGTTTATCTGCCGCGACACCGTGGGCCACGCAGCCCGCACAGGCTGCATCATAAAGGGGAAGTTTCTGTCCAAGCAATGCGCCGATGATACCGGAAAGCACGTCGCCCATACCGCCGCTCGCCATGCCCGCATTTCCGGCATCAATAATGCCCAGCGCCTCGTCACTGGCAACGACGGTTCCTGCCCCTTTCAAAACGGCAACACCTCCGTAACGTTTTACCAGACGCTGAGCAGAAAGTAAGCGATCGCTTTCAATTTCTGCGACGCTGCAGTTAAGCAGGCGCGCGGCTTCGCCGGGGTGTGGCGTCAGGATGCGATTGTGACGCTTATCCGGGTTTATTGCCAGAAGGTTAAGCGCGTCGGCATCCCACAGCATCGGTTTACGAAAATTCTCGACTTTTTGCAGGGCCTGTTTACCCCATCCCTGTTGCCCAAGCCCTGGGCCAATGACCACGACATCCGCCCATTCGAGGCTTTCCTCAAGCGTCTGGGGCGTAAGCTCATGCACCATCAGCTCCGGTCGGGCTGTGATTATCGGTGCAATGTTCTCAATACGAGTGAGAATTCGCACTAAACCAGCACCGCTGCGTAATGCTGCCTCGCCGGTCATGCGAATCGCCCCTGCCGTACCGCGATCGCCACCAATAATCACCAGCCTGCCGTGGTCGCCCTTATGGGATGTCGGACGGCGCGGCGGAAACCACTCAGTCAGCTGCGATGCATCAAAACGGGCGATGCGCATTTCCTGCCCGGCTAGCCAGCCCTCCAGCCCGAGCGCGTTATGGTGTAATACGCCGACCACATCCCGTGCTTTACCGGTTAACAGACCCGGCTTCAAAGCAATGAAGGTCACGGTGTGCGCAGCCTGGATGACGGCGCCAGGCGTCGCGCCGGTTTGCGCGTTCAGGCCTGAAGGGATATCCAGCGCCACTACCGGGGCGCAATGTCTGTTGGCGTGTTCAATCAGCGCGGCAATATTCTCGCGGGGAGCACTGCGCAGCCCGGTACCCAGCAGACCATCAATAATCAGATCGACATCCTCCGGCCAGACGATATCAGGCGCATGAATCACACCGCCGGCATTCAGCCATGCCTCCCGCGCTGCGCTGGCCTCTTCTGGCAAGGGCTTATCACTTTCCAGCGCCAGCAGCGTAACGCGAATACCGGCAGCTACCGCAAGACGGGCAACGACGTAGCCGTCCCCGCCGTTATTGCCGTGTCCGCACAAAATCAGCCAGTGGGTGGATTGCGGCCAGGCGCTGCGGGCAACGGTAAATGCTGCCTCTCCCGCACGCTGCATCAGTTCATAAAGGGTGATCCCGAGGCTGTCTGCAGCCTCTTTTTCGGCGCGCCGGAGGTCATCCGCATGCCAGATGGAATGTGGTATACTTGCGGGGTTTTTCTTCACTGTATGGTCCGTCATGTCACAGCCCCTCGATCTCAATGAGTTAGCGCAAAAAATAAAACAGTGGGGTGCTGAGCTTGGCTTCCAGAAGGTGGGTATTACCGACACCGACCTCTCCGCCAGCGAGCCAAAACTGCAGGCCTGGCTGGACAAACAATACCACGGCGAAATGGAGTGGATGGCGCGTCACGGCATGATGCGTGCCCGCCCACACGAGCTTTTACCGGGTACCTTGCGCGTCATCAGCGTACGCATGAACTATCTGCCTGCCAACGCGGCTTTTGCGCGCACGCTAAAAAATCCCTCTCTGGGTTACGTTAGCCGGTACGCCCTGGGGCGTGATTACCATAAGCTTCTGCGTAACCGTTTAAAAAAACTCGGGGAAACTATTCAGCAGCACTGTGTTTCGCTGAATTTTAGACCCTTTGTTGATTCCGCGCCTATTCTTGAGCGCCCGATCGCTGAAAAAGCCGGGCTTGGCTGGACAGGTAAGCACTCACTTATCCTTAGCCGTGACGCCGGATCGTTCTTCTTCCTCGGCGAATTGCTGATTGATTTACCGTTACCGATAGACGGCCCGGTGGAGGAAGGCTGTGGCCGCTGCGTGGCCTGCATGACCATCTGCCCGACGGGGGCTATCGTTGAGCCTTATACCGTTGATGCCCGTCGCTGCATCTCCTATCTCACTATCGAACTGGAAGGGGCCATTCCGGAGGAGTTTCGACCACTTATCGGCAACCGCATCTACGGCTGCGATGACTGCCAGCTGATCTGCCCGTGGAACCGTTATTCGCAGCTTACGGATGAAGAGGATTTCAGCCCGCGTAAGGCGCTGCATGCGCCACAACTCATCGAACTGTTCGCCTGGAGCGAAGCCTGGTTCCTGAAAGTGACGGAAGGCTCGGCCATTCGTCGTATCGGTCATCTGCGCTGGCTGCGTAATGTCGCCGTCGCGCTGGGTAATGCCCCGTGGGATGAAGCGAACATTCAGGCTCTTGAAAGCCGTAGAGGTGAGCACCCACTTCTTGATGAACACATAGAATGGGCGATTGCGCAGCAGATTGAGAAGCGTAATGCCTGTGTGGTTGAGGTGCAGCTTCCGAAAAAACAGCGGCTGGTCAGGGTCATCGAAAAAGGACTTACGCGGGATGCGTGAACTATTCACAGCCTGTGTATAAAAATAAAAACTCAAGCGCCATCTGGGCTTGAGAAGAGGTCAAGTGATCTCAATAACATTTTGAAATCAAATTTTCTTCAATTTATACAATCACTTGAAATGATATTATTCACCCTGCTAACTTTTTGCACAGTCAGGATTGAAGACGAAATCTGTGGATAACTCTGTTCACAAGAGTATTTCAGGAATAATAGAAAACGTCCCCAACGACTCTTTTCGCTGTGGATAATTTAGATATGAAGAAGAATTTGGAGCGGGAAACGAGACTCGAACTCGCGACCCCGACCTTGGCAAGGTCGTGCTCTACCAACTGAGCTATTCCCGCTTGGGTGGTCCGTGCTCTGAAAGCACTTTCAAATTTTGGAGCGGGAAACGAGACTCGAACTCGCGACCCCGACCTTGGCAAGGTCGTGCTCTACCAACTGAGCTATTCCCGCTTGGGCAGTCTGTGCCGTGAAAGCACTTTCAAATTTTGGAGCGGGAAACGAGACTCGAACTCGCGACCCCGACCTTGGCAAGGTCGTGCTCTACCAACTGAGCTATTCCCGCAAATCTGTACTGCTTTTGTTGCTGTCGTAACGTGTAATTCTCTGTCGTTACGGGAGGCGCATTATACGAGAAATCCTTTTAGCTGCAACCCCCCTTAAAGCGATTTTTTCGAAATTCAGTTCAAATGCTTATTAAATCGGCAAGCTGAACAATTTAACGACAAAAACCCGGCCACGCAAGGCGCCGGATCTCAAAATCACAGCTTAATAAAGTTTTCGCGGTAGTACGCAAGCTCTGCCACAGACTCACGAATATCGTCCATCGCCTGGTGCGTCCCCTGCTTTTTAAACCCATCAAGGATTTCAGGTTTCCAGCGGCGCGCCAGCTCTTTCAGGGTACTGACATCCAGATAGCGGTAGTGGAAGTAAGACTCCAGCTCCGGCATGTACTTAAACAGGAAACGGCGATCCTGGCCAATGCTATTCCCACAGATAGGCGATTTACCTGCCGGAACCCATTGTTTCAGGAACTCAAGCGTCGCCAGTTCTGCCTCGCGATCGCCCAACGTGCTGGCCTTCACGCGATCCACCAGGCCGCTGCCGGTGTGGGTGCGCACGTTCCATTCATCCATCAAAGCCAGCTGATCGTCGGACTGATGCACGGCAATCGTCGGCCCTTCGGCCAGAATATTCAGGTTGGCGTCCGTCACCAGAGTTGCAATCTCAATAATGCGATCGCGCTCGGGATCCAGCCCGGTCATTTCGAGATCGATCCAAATCAGGTTGTTTTCATCCGCGCTCATGTTATTTTCCACCCTTCTCGCATAACCGGCAGTAGCAGGTTAACTAGTATTAATTAGAGTGTATCATAGAGGTTTTGCCCCTTACGGGCGACCAGGAGCCAGCGCGATTGAGTAAAAATAAACTCTCCAAAGGGCAGCAGCGCCGCGTAAACGCCAACCACCAGCGCCGTCTTAAAACCACTTCGGAGAAGCCGGATTATGACGATAACCTGTTTGGTGAAGCGACAGAAGGCGTCGTCATCAGCCGTTTCGGTATGCATGCCGATGTGGAATCCGCCGACGGGGATATTCACCGCTGCAATATCCGTCGCACCATCCGTTCACTGGTTACCGGCGATCGCGTGGTCTGGCGTCCGGGTAAAGAGGCGGCTGAAGGGGTCACGGTTAAAGGTATCGTTGAAGCCGTGCATGAACGCACGTCGGTGCTCACCCGCCCGGATTTCTACGATGGCGTGAAGCCGATTGCCGCCAACATTAACCAGATCGTTATTGTTTCGGCGATTTTACCTGAGCTTTCGCTCAACATTATCGACCGTTATCTTGTCGCCTGCGAAACGCTGCAGGTTGAGCCGATCATTGTATTAAACAAAATCGATCTGCTGGACGACGACGGGATGGCCTTCGTCAATGAGCAGATGGATATCTATCGCAATATTGGCTATCGCGTCCTGATGGTCTCCAGCCATACCAAAGATGGTCTGAAACCGCTGGAAGAGGCGCTCACCGATCGCATCAGCATCTTTGCGGGCCAGTCCGGCGTGGGCAAATCGAGTCTGCTGAACAATTTGCTTGGCCTCCAGCAGGCGATCCTTACCAATGATGTGTCTGATGTATCGGGTCTTGGCCAGCACACCACCACCGCATCACGCCTGTATCACTTCCCGCACGGTGGCGATGTCATCGACTCCCCGGGCGTGCGCGAGTTCGGTTTGTGGCATCTTGAACCGGAACAAATCTTCAACGGATTTGTCGAATTCCATGATTATTTAGGCGCTTGCAAGTACCGCGACTGTAAACACGATAACGACCCAGGTTGCGCTATCCGTGAAGCGGTCGAAAAAGGTGAGATTGCGGAGACCCGCTTCGAGAATTACCACCGCATTCTTGAGAGCATGGATCAGGTAAAAACGCGTAAAAACTTTTCTGATTCTGACAACTGACAACTAAGCTAAGCATCGCTAAAATCGTCCCCTTTTTTCAGGTTCCGGCGGCTTACCGCCGGATCAGGAACGACAAAACAATGGCCTGGAGGCTACCTTGTTAAACGCATTTAAACTTTCGCTTCAATACATTCTGCCAAAACTGTGGCTCACTCGCCTGGCGGGCTGGGGCGCAAGCAAACGCGCGGGCTGGCTGACCAAACTGGTCATCGACCTTTTTGTGAAGTATTACAAGGTCGACATGAAAGAGGCACAGAAGCCAGACACCGCCAGCTACCGTACCTTCAACGAGTTTTTTGTACGCCCGCTGCGCGATGAAGTGCGTCCGCTGAACACCGACCCTAACGTACTGGTGATGCCCGCTGACGGCGTGATCAGCCAGCTGGGTAATATCGAAGACGACAAAATCCTGCAGGCGAAAGGCCATAACTACAGCCTGGAAGCGCTGCTGGCGGGTAACTACCTGATGGCGGACCTGTTCCGTAACGGTACGTTTGCGACCACCTACCTGTCGCCGCGCGACTATCACCGCGTACACATGCCGTGTAACGGTATCCTGCGTGAGATGATCTACGTTCCGGGCGATCTCTTCTCCGTGAACCACCTGACCGCGCAGAACGTACCGAACCTGTTTGCCCGTAACGAACGCGTCATCTGCCTGTTCGATACTGAATTTGGCCCGATGGCGCAAATTCTGGTGGGCGCGACCATTGTCGGCAGTATTGAAACCGTCTGGGCTGGCACCATCACGCCTCCGCGTGAAGGTATCATCAAACGCTGGACGTGGCCTGCTGGTGAAGCGGAAGGCTCTGTCGCCCTGCTGAAAGGTCAGGAGATGGGGCGCTTCAAGCTGGGCTCTACCGTTATCAACCTGTTTGCGCCGGGCAAAGTGAAGCTAGCTGAACAGCTTGAAAGCCTGTCGGTGACCAAACTTGGCCAGCCGCTGGCAGTCTCCACCGAAACTTTTGTGACACCCGATGCAGAACCTGCTCCGCTGTCACAAGAAGAGATCAACGCCGAGCATGACGCCAGCCCGCTGGTTGACGACAAAAAAGACGAAGGCTAACAACAGAAGGATCGCTGACGTGCGCCCGATTATCGTTCTACTGATGGCCTGGTGCCTCAGCATGGGGGCGTACGCAGCGACAGCCCCCGACGCCAAACAGATAAGTCAGGAACTGGAGCAGGCAAAAGCGGCCAAACCCGCTCAGCCAGAGACCGTCGAGTCGCTTCAGTCCGCACTGAACGCGCTTGAAGAGCGGAAAGGCTCTCTTGAGCGCGCTCAGCAATATCAGCAAGTTATCGACAACTTCCCCAAACTATCGCAAACATTGCGCGCGCAGCTGGCTAATCTGCGTGATGAGCCGCGCGATGTGCCAGCCAACATGACCACGGACGCCCTGAATCAGGAAATCCTGCAGGTCAGCAGCCAGCTTCTGGAGAAGAGCCGTCTGGCTCAGCAGGAGCAAGAGCGTGCACGTGAAATTGCCGACTCCCTCAGCCAGCTCCCGCAGCAGCAAACCGACGCCCGTCGCCAGCTTAACGAAGTTGAGCGCCGCGTGGGTACGCAAACCGGCAACACGCCTCAGGCGCAGGCACAAAATCTTGGCCTGCAGGCGGAATCGGCGCGTCTGAAAGCCCTGGTGGATGAACTGGAACTGGCGCAGCTGTCCGCCAATAACCGCCAGGAGCTATCGCGGATGCGCTCGGAACTCGCACAAAAGCAGAGCGAGCAGCTGGATGCGTATCTTCAGGCCCTGCGTAATCAGCTTAATAGCCAGCGCCAGCGCGAGGCCGAACGTGCTCTCGAAAGCACCGAACTGCTGGCGGAAAACAGTGCCAACCTGCCAGCGGACATCGTCGATCAGTTTAAGGTCAACCGTGAGCTTTCTGCCGCACTGAATCAGCAGGCGCAGCGTATGGATCTGGTTGCCTCACAGCAACGTCAGGCGACCAATCAAACCCTGCAGGTGCGTCAGGCGCTCAACACCCTGCGCGAACAGTCCCAGTGGCTTGGGTCATCAAACCTGCTGGGCGAGGCGTTGCGTGCCCAGGTTGCGCGTCTGCCGGAAATGCCGAAGCCGCAGCAGCTGGATACTGAGATGGCCCAGCTACGCGTTCAGCGACTGCATTTTGAGGATCTCCTCAATAAGCAGCCGCAAATTCGCCAAATCCGACAGGCGGATGGCCAGCCCCTGACCAGCGAGCAAAACCGGATTCTGGAAGCTCAGCTGCGTACCCAGCGTGAACTGCTGAACTCCCTGCTGCAGGGCGGCGATACGCTGATTCTGGAGCTGACTAAGCTCAAGGTTTCCAACAGCCAGCTGGAAGATGCGCTGAAAGAGGTCAACGAGGCAACGCACCGTTATCTTTTCTGGACATCCGACGTGCGTCCAATGACCTTCTCATGGCCGATCGAGATCGTGCAGGATTTGCGCCGTCTGATTTCGCTGGACACCGTCAGCCAACTGGGACAGGCCAGCGTGATGATGCTGACCAGCAAAGAGACCATCTTCCCGCTGCTGGGCGCGTTGATTCTGGTGGGATTCAGCATTTACTCACGCAGGCATTTCACCCGTTTCCTGGAGCGTTCCAGCGCACGGGTGGGGAAAGTCACTCAGGACCATTTCTGGCTGACGCTGCGCACCGTGTTCTGGTCGATACTTGTCGCCTCTCCGCTGCCGGTGCTGTGGATGACGCTCGGTTACGGGCTACGGGAAGCCTGGCCCTATCCACTCGCCGTTGCCATTGGCGATGGCGTGACCGCCACGGTACCGCTGCTGTGGGTCGTGATGATCTGCGCCACCCTCGCGCGGCCAAATGGCCTTTTCATTGCCCACTTTGGCTGGCCACGTAACCGCGTTGCGCGCGCCATGCGCTACTACCTGATGAGCATCGGGCTGATTGTGCCGCTGATTATGGCGCTGATCATGTTTGATAATCTCGATGACCGCGAGTTCTCAGGCTCGCTGGGCCGCCTCTGCTTTATGCTGATATGCGGTGCGCTGGCCATTGTCACGCTCAGCCTGAAACGTGCGGGGATACCGCTCTATCTGGATAAATCCGGTAGCGGCGACAACATGTTTAACCGACTGCTCTGGAACCTGCTGCTCAGTGCCCCTCTGATTGCAATGCTGGCTGCAGCAGTGGGATATCTGGCTACCTCGAAGGCCCTACTGGCGCGGCTGGAAACCTCTGTGGCGATCTGGTTCCTGCTTCTGGTGGTGTATCACGTTATCCGCCGCGGAATGCTGATCCAGCGCCGTCGTCTGGCCTTTGACCGCGCCAAGCATCGCCGGGCGGAGATCCTCGCTCAACGTGCGCGAGGTGAGGAAGAGTCAAACCATGTTAACAGCACGGAAGGCACGATAGACGCGGACGAGGTCGAACTGGATCTGGATGCCATCAGTACCCAGTCCCTGCGGCTGGTGCGTTCCATCCTGATGCTGATAGCCCTCCTGTCGGTAATCTTCCTGTGGTCGGAAATTCATTCCGCGTTTGGCTTCCTGGAGAACATCTCTCTGTGGGATGTGACGTCCACGGTGCAGGGCGTGGAAAGCCTGGAGCCGATTACCCTGGGTGCGGTGCTGATTGCCATTCTGGTGCTGATCATCACCACCCAACTGGTGCGTAACTTCCCGGCACTGCTCGAGCTGGCGCTATTGCAGCATCTGGATTTAACCCCCGGCACGGGATATGCGATTACCACCATCACCAAATACCTGATATTGCTTTTTGGTGGGATGGTCGGTTTCTCAATGATTGGTATCGAGTGGTCTAAACTGCAGTGGCTGGTCGCCGCGCTGACGTTTGGCCTGGGTTTTGGCATGCAGGAGATTTTCGCCAACTTTGTGTCCGGCCTGATCATCCTGTTTGAAAAACCGATTCGTATAGGCGATACGGTGACGATTCGCGATCTGACCGGTAGCGTAACGAAGATCAACACTCGCGCCACCACAATCAGTGACTGGGACCGTAAAGAGATCATCGTGCCTAACAAGGCGTTTATCACCGAGCAGTTTATCAACTGGTCGTTGTCAGACTCCGTCACGCGTGTGGTGTTGACAGTGCCGGCACCGTCGGATGCTAACAGTGAAGAAGTCACGCAGATCCTCTATACCGCTGCCGAACGCTGCACGCTGGTGCTCGATAACCCTGCACCGGAAGTGTTCCTGGTCGATTTACAACAGGGGATCCAGATTTTCGAGCTGCGTATCTACGCCGCCGAAATGGGACACCGAATGCCGCTTCGCCACGAGATCCACCAGCTGATTCTGGCGGGCTTCCGCGAGCACGGTATTGATATGCCGTTCCCACCGTTCCAGATGCGTCTGGAAAGTATGGACGGACGAAAGATGGGTAAAACCCTAACCTCGGCGGCAAGAACCCGCCCGGCAGGAAGTTTGTAACTGCCTCCCCTCCCTTTCGGGAGGGGGATTTTAGCGCTATGCCACTTCCGTGACGAACGCCTGCGAGCGTCGACGGTAATTTTCGTAAATCCCCATCGCCAGCAGCGAGAAGAAGATCGGCCCACCCACCATCCACAACGCGCTGTTCCAGTCATTCGCCTCAACCACGGGCTGTATAACGGTAAAGATGTTGGCAAACGCCACGACCAGCACCACCACCGTGGTCGCCAGCAGCGTTGCCGCGCGGGTTTTGAAGATCACAAACGGACGCTCAAGATCCTGCTTCGCTTTGAAGAACGGGAACGCCAGGGTCAGGAACAGGTAGGGCAGCGTCATCGACACGTTCGCCATCAGGGTCAGCTTGTTGTAAAACGCAGACGCCGTATCGCCACCAAAAGACACCAGCAGGATGAACATGCAGACCAGCAGACACTGCATCCACATAGCGTTAGCTGGCATTCCTGCGGTGTTCAACTGCGTCATGCGTGCTGGCCACAGCGCTTTAGGCGTACCCTGAATGATCGCTTTCAGCGGCGAGTAGATCAGCGTGAAGAATGCGCCGGTATAGGCGAGGAACATCGACAGGCCGGTGATACGCGCAAACCAGACTCCCATTACCGATGCCGCCTCGGGGCTCAGGTTCATCGCCTGCCCCAGGGTCATCCCCAGGCTTTTCATTAGCACATACGTAATGTTGCCGAGGTTAGTGGTGTTATTGCTCAACACCTGTTGCCAGTTGGTGCTGACGCCCCAGAGGAAAATGGCCAGTGAATAGCCGATGGAAATCACGATAGCGGCAAAAATAATCCCTTTGGCGAAGTTCTTTTCAGGGTTCTCGGTCTTGTCGACCAGCCCGCCTACCGCTTCAATACCACCGTAAGCGAAGATGGCAAACACCACAAAGGAGAGCATAGCCAGCCCGGACTGATAACCCGGATTAGGGGATGAAACAAAATTGACCTCCTGCGCAAAATGCCCGCCGTTCAGGCACAGAATAGCGATACTCACCAGCAGCAGCACCAGGTTCAGACACATCACTGAAATACCACCAACCGCGGTGATACGGGCAATTTTGTTGATACCTTTCGACGCCACCAGCGTGACCATCACCATCCAGAAGACCGCCAGAATACCGACGACCTGCGTGGAGCTCAGCCCTGCCAGAGACCAGACCTGCGTTTTATCCGTACCAAAAAGAAACGTGGAGAACGGCACCCAGACTTTGGCCGCCGTGCTGACCATCCACACGACGTAGGATGAAAACCACATAAACGTCCCGATAAACGCGTAACGCGGGCCGATACTGTTGTTCATCCACGAATAGATACCGCCCTCTTCTTTTCGGTAAGCCGAGCCCATCTCCGCCATCATTAGCGCAAACGGGATAAAGAAGAACAGAGCAGAAACGATATAAAACGGCGTCGCGCTATAGCCCATCAGATAGAAAGCCGACGGGCTGTTAGCAAAGCCAAAAACTGACGTAAAAATCATCAGTATGAGCCCGGTAAGGGTCATTTTTTTGAGTGAGTGGGACATATAACCATCCGAAGAGGAATTAAACTGCGCGGATGGTAGCAGATGACCAGACAAATATTATGGCTATACGAGGCAATTTAAGAAAAAGACCCGTGTACACAGAAAATGGCAGTTTTTAATGTTGCCATGACGAAATGGAAAGGATAATTGCCACCAGAAGCGTAGGCCGTAGGCCGGGTAAGCGATAGCGCCACCCGGCAATTCTTTACGCGCGATCGACCGTAAAGGCAATCACATCGCCCAGTTGCTCTGCGCCAAGGGCCAGCATTACCAGACGGTCAACACCCAGCGCTACGCCTGAGCAGTCCGGCAGACCGGCTTTTAACGCTTCCAGCAGGTTGTTATCAATTGGCTGCTGCGGCAGACCACGCGCGCCGCGCTTGCGGTTATCCTGCTCAAAACGCTGCTGCTGTTCACGCGCGTCGGTCAGTTCGTGGAAACCGTTCGCCAGCTCAATGCCTTTGTAATAGACCTCAAAACGCTCCGCTACGCGGTGATCTTCGGTGCTGATCTGCGCCAGTGACGCCTGGCTTGCCGGGAAATGGTAAACGAAGGTCGGGCGATCTTTGCCAATCAGTGGTTCAACACCAAAAGTGAACAGCAGTTGCAGCAGCGTGTCGCGATCCTCTTCGGTATCCGCCACGTTGCTCAGTTCCAGTTTTGCCGCCACTTCGCGCAGCTGGGCCTTGTCCGCCGACAGCGGATCGATTTCCAGATGGCGCTGGAAAGCCTGCTGATAAGAGAGCGTTTCTGCTTCTGAACACTCCAGTACCTGCTGCAGCAGATCGTCCACCTCATTCATCAGGCGGTACATATCATAATGCGGGCGGTACCACTCCAGCATGGTGAATTCCGGGTTATGGTGACGACCCATCTCTTCATTTCGGAAACTGCGGCACAGCTGATACACCGGACCACACCCCGCCGCCAGCAGGCGTTTCATGTGGTATTCCGGGCTGGTCATCAGATACAGATTCATGCCCTGAGAGTGGCCAGGACCAACAAAACGGGTTTCAAACGGGACCAGATGAATATCCGTCACCGTTGCCTGACTCATGCACGGGGTTTCCACCTCCAGGACGCCGCGGTCGGCAAAGAAACGGCGGATCTCCGTCATAATTGCAGCGCGTTTTAACAGATTTGGGATGGATGCGCTCGGCTGCCAGGTGGCCGTTTCGCTCATGAGTTTTTCTCCGATTTCAGACAAGGGCACGAAGTCTACTCGTTAGCAGGGACAGAGACAAATTTTGCGCAGTAAAAAAGCGCATTTCATTTAGGTTGATTATTTCGTGACGTAATTCATCAATCACGATGATAAATCACCGCACAGAACAGCAAAAAAATCGAACACGTCAAATTTCCCTGGCATCTACACGGTTATACTCTTTTACCCATAAAGGAGCAGTGGAAACGCTTTCGCAATCGTCCCTTTGGACGGGTGAACTACCTTTAGTTTGTCGCGTTGCGAAATAACAAAAATCTGGAGGAATGTCGTGCAAACTTTTCAAGCCGATCTTGCCGTAATTGGCGCTGGCGGGGCTGGATTACGTGCTGCGATTGCTGCAGCGCAGGCTAATCCAAACGCTAAAATCGCACTGATTTCAAAAGTCTATCCGATGCGCAGCCACACGGTTGCCGCAGAAGGAGGATCCGCCGCCGTTGCGCAGGATCATGACAGCTTTGAATACCATTTCCACGACACGGTTGCAGGGGGCGACTGGCTTTGCGAACAGGATGTCGTTGACTACTTTGTCCATCATTGTCCAACGGAGATGACCCAGCTTGAGCAGTGGGGATGTCCGTGGAGCCGCCGTCCGGACGGCAGCGTCAACGTCCGCCGCTTCGGCGGAATGAAGATTGAACGCACCTGGTTCGCCGCCGATAAGACCGGCTTCCACATGTTGCATACCCTGTTCCAGACCTCCCTTCAGTTCCCACAAATTCAGCGCTTTGATGAACATTTCGTCCTCGATATCCTGGTTGATGACGGGCATGCGCGCGGCCTGGTGGCAATGAACATGATGGAAGGCACGCTCGTTCAGATCCGCGCTAACGCGGTGGTGATGGCAACGGGCGGCGCGGGACGCGTGTACCGCTACAACACCAACGGCGGCATCGTTACCGGTGACGGCATGGGCATGGCGCTCAGCCACGGCGTGCCGCTGCGTGATATGGAGTTTGTGCAGTATCACCCAACCGGTCTGCCAGGGTCCGGCATTTTGATGACGGAAGGCTGCCGCGGTGAAGGCGGTATTCTGGTCAACAAAAACGGCTACCGCTATCTGCAGGATTACGGTATGGGTCCGGAAACGCCGCTTGGTGAGCCGAAGAACAAATACATGGAACTCGGCCCGCGCGACAAAGTTTCTCAGGCCTTCTGGCACGAGTGGCGCAAAGGCAACACCATCTCAACGCCGCGCGGCGACGTGGTTCACCTTGACCTGCGTCACCTGGGCGAGAAGAAACTGCTGGAACGTCTGCCGTTTATCTGTGAGCTGGCGAAAGCCTATGTGGGCGTCGACCCGGTGAAAGAGCCGATTCCGGTTCGCCCAACTGCACACTACACCATGGGCGGTATCGAAACCGATCAGCAGTGTGAAACCCGCATTCAGGGTCTGTTTGCGGTGGGCGAATGTTCCTCTGTGGGTCTGCACGGCGCCAACCGTCTGGGATCTAACTCGCTGGCAGAGCTGGTGGTCTTTGGCCGCATGGCGGGCGAACGCGCAATGGAGCGTGCTGCAACCGCAGGCGAAGCTAACGGTGCCGCGCTGGATGCGCAGGTCGCAGACGTTGAAAAACGCCTGAAAGATCTGGTGAACCAGGAAGGTAACGAGAACTGGTCGAAGATCCGCGATGAAATGGGTCTGTCGATGGAAGAAGGCTGCGGTATCTACCGTACCCCTGAGCTGATGCAGAAAACCGTCGACAAGCTGGCGGAGCTGCAGGAGCGCTTCAAGCGCGTGCGCATCACCGACACCTCCAGCGTCTTCAATACCGACCTGCTCTATACCATTGAGCTGGGCCACGGCCTGAACGTCGCGGAATGTATGGCGCACTCTGCGCTGGCGCGTAAAGAGTCGCGTGGGGCGCACCAGCGTCTGGACGAAGGCTGCACCGAACGTGACGACGTCAATTTCCTGAAACACACTCTCGCCTGGCGCGATGCGGATGGCACAACGCGCCTAGACTACAGCGACGTGAAAATCACCACGCTGCCGCCGGCTAAACGCGTGTACGGCGCAGAAGCAGAAGCCGCCGAGAAGAAGGAGAAGGCGAATGGCTGAGATGCAAAAACTGAAAGTTGAAGTGGTGCGCTACAATCCGGAAGTGGATACCGCCCCCCACAGCGCTTTCTATGAAGTGCCTTATGACGAGCAAACCTCCCTGCTGGATGCGCTCGGCTATATCAAAGATAACCTGGCACCGGACCTGAGCTACCGCTGGTCATGCCGCATGGCAATCTGCGGCTCCTGCGGCATGATGGTCAACAAAGTGCCGAAGCTGGCATGCAAAACCTTCCTGCGCGATTACACCAAAGGCATCAAGGTTGAAGCATTGGGTAATTTCCCAATCGAGCGCGATCTGGTGGTCGATATGACGCACTTTATCGAAAGTCTGGAAGCGATTAAGCCGTACATCATTGGCAACCCGCGTACCCCGGATCAGGGACCCAATACCCAGACGCCAGCGCAGATGGCGAAATACCATCAGTTCTCCGGCTGCATCAACTGCGGCCTGTGCTACGCCGCTTGTCCCCAGTTTGGCCTGAACCCTGAGTTCATCGGCCCGGCCGCCATTACCCTGGCGCACCGCTATAACGAAGACAGCCGCGACCACGGTAAAAAAGAACGCATGGCGCAGCTTAACAGCCAGAACGGCGTCTGGACCTGTACCTTTGTGGGTTATTGCTCCGAAGTCTGTCCGAAGCATGTCGACCCTGCCGCCGCAATTCAGCAGGGTAAAGTGGAAAGCTCGAAAGACTTTCTTATCGCTACCCTGAAACCACGCTAAGGAGTGCATGATGACGACTAAACGCAAAGCCTATGTGCGGCCAGTGCCGTCCACCTGGTGGAAAAACCTGCCGTTTTATCGCTTCTACATGCTGCGTGAAGGCACGGCGGTACCGGCGGTCTGGTTCAGCCTTGAGCTGATGTATGGCGTTTTTGCCCTCAAGCACGGGCCGGAAACCTGGGCGAACTTTGTCGGTTTCCTGCAAAACCCCATCATTGTAATTCTAAACCTGATCGTGCTCGCGGCAGCGCTGCTTCATACCAAAACCTGGTTTGAACTGGCGCCAAAAGCGGCAAACATCATCGTAAAAGGCGAGAAAATGGGGCCAGAGCCGGTGATTAAAGGGCTATGGGGAGTGACGATCCTGGTCACTGTGGTCATTCTGTTTGTCGCACTGTTCTGGTAAGGAGACGACTGTGATTAATCCAAATCCAAAACGTTCAGACGAGCCGGTCTTCTGGGGCCTGTTTGGCGCAGGCGGCATGTGGAGCGCCATCATCGCGCCGGTGATCATTCTGCTGGTCGGGATTATGCTGCCGCTGGGGTTATTCCCGGGCGATGCGCTGAGCTACGAACGCGTGCTGGCGTTTGCGAGCAGCTTTATTGGTCGGGTATTCATCTTCCTGATGATCGTCCTGCCGCTGTGGTGTGGCCTGCACCGTATTCACCATGCGATGCATGACCTGAAAATCCATGTACCGAGCGGTAAATGGGTATTCTACGGTCTGGCGACCATCCTGACCGTGGTGACGCTGATTGCCGTGGTCACTATCTGATACATTTGGCCCGCCCTCCGGCGGGCCTTTTATTTCTGCATTTTTCCCACCAGCCATTGAGCAAACTCATGCATTGCGGGGGTTTCAGCCCTCGACTGTAATCGCGTGAGCCAGTAACTCCCCAGGTCAATCCGGGTGGCAAACGGCTGCACGATACGCTCGCTATTGAGCAGATGGGTAAACATATCCACAGGTGCTATGGCGATGCCCACACCTGCCTGCGCGGCTTCCAGCATGGTCACGGACGAATCAAAGACCATCACCCGATGCGTGGGTGACGGGGGATGTTCACCTGCCGCCTGCATCCACGCCGACCATTCGTCGCGTCGGTAGGAGCGCAGCAGGGTAAACTTCAGAATGTCGGCCGGAGACAGGAGCCCGAGAGCAATATCGGGTGAGCAAAGCGGGGACAGCGGTGCAGAACACAGGAACTGTGCTTCAGTGCCGTGCCACGCACCGCCACCGTATCGAATCGTATAATCCAGCCCTTCCGCCGCGGGATCGACGCGGTTGTTATGGGTCGAAAGATGAAGATCGATATGCGGATAGCAGCGACGAAAGTCCGCGAGCTGCGAGAATAAAACACCGGTAGCAAAGGTGCCGACCACACCCACTTTTAGCTTCTCCTGGGCGCGATGACTGGCAAAGCGATCAAGCATTCCGGCGATCCGATCGAATGAATCATTCAACACCGGCAGCAAGTTTTCACCTTCCGTGGTCAGCATCAGCCCGCGCGAAACGCGGACAAACAGCTGACAATTCAGATGCTGCTCAAGCGCTTTAACGTGCTGGCTGATAGCAGAGTGGGTCACGTTCAGCTCTATCGCGGCATGCGTAAAACTGAGGTGTCTGGCGGCAGCTTCGAAAGCGCGAAGCGAATTAAGCGGGAGATAGCTGCGGGTCATCATTACATCCGTTAGAAAAATTAACAGCTAATGCTAAATTTAACCGTTTGTCAGCCACAGTCAAATCCAACAGACTACTGAGGTCTGACGGGCCCGGACACTCCCTTGAACCGCTATTACGGAAGATAACTGATGAAGACAAAATCCCTTTGCTGTGCCCTGCTGCTCAGTACCTCCTGCTCTGTTCTCGCCGCGCCGATGTCAGAGAAACAGCTGTCTGACGTGGTGGAACGTACCGTAACCCCCCTGATGAAAGCGCAAGCCATTCCGGGCATGGCGGTAGCGGTGATTTATCAGGGTCAGCCGCACTACTTTACCTTCGGAAAGGCCGATGTTGCGGCGAACAAACCTGTCACCCCGCAAACCCTGTTTGAGCTGGGCTCTATAAGTAAAACCTTCACCAGCGTATTAGGTGGCGATGCGATTGCGCGCGGAGAAATATCGCTGGACGACCCCGTGACAAAGTACTGGCCCGAGTTAACAGGCAAGCAGTGGCAGGGTATTCGCATGTTGGATCTGGCGACCTACACCGCGGGTGGCCTGCCGCTACAGGTGCCGGATGAGGTCACGGATAACGCCTCCCTGCTGCGTTTCTATCAACACTGGCAACCGCAGTGGAAACCAGGCACAACGCGTCTTTATGCGAACGCCAGCATCGGGCTTTTTGGCGCCCTCGCGGTTAAACCCTCCGGTATGAGCTTTGAACAGGCCATGACGAAGCGGGTCTTCAAGCCACTCAAACTGGACCATACATGGATTAACGTTCCGAAAGAAGAAGAGGCGCATTACGCCTGGGGATACCGTGACGGTAAAGCAACCCACGTTTCACCGGGAATGCTGGATGCCGAAGCGTATGGTGTCAAAACCAACGTCCAGGATATGGCGAGCTGGGTGAAGGCCAACATGAACCCTGACGCCCTTCCGGATTCAACGTTGAAACAGGGTATTGCCCTGGCACAGTCTCGCTACTGGCGCGTGGGTGCCATGTATCAGGGTCTGGGCTGGGAGATGCTCAACTGGCCGGTAGAAGCCAAAACCGTCGTGGAGGGCAGCGATAACAAGGTGGCTCTTGCACCGTTACCGGTGGCAGAAGTGAACCCTCCAGCTCCGCCAGTAAAAGCATCATGGGTACATAAAACAGGCTCGACGGGTGGATTCGGCAGCTATGTCGCATTTATTCCTGAAAAGGAACTCGGCATTGTTATGCTGGCGAACAAGAGCTACCCGAACCCGGCGCGCGTGGAAGCGGCATACCGTATTCTGAGCGCTCTGCAGTAAAACCTTGCCGGGTGGCGCTGATGCCCACCCGGCCTGCAAAATTCCCGCATTTTCCCTGCTGTCATCTACACTTAACAAAAAACAGTAAGGAAACTCCTATGCGCATTCTGCCTGTTATCGCCGCGGTGACAGCCGCGTTTTTAGTGGTTGCCTGCAGTTCCCCTACCCCACCTCCTGGTGTCACTGTCGTCACGCCTTTTGACGCACAACGCTTTCTCGGAACATGGTATGAAATCGCCCGCCTCGACCATCGGTTCGAACAGGGTTTAGAGAAGGTGACTGCACATTACAGCACGATGGAGGATGGGGGTATTCAGGTTATCAACCGGGGCTATAACCCCGATCGGCAGATGTGGCAGCAGTCTGTCGGGAAAGCATACTTCACCGGCGACCCGCGACGGGCCGCGCTCAAAGTCTCTTTCATTGGCCCCTTCTATGGCGGCTATAACGTGATAGCGCTCGACAGAGAGTACCGTCACGCACTGGTCTGCGGGCCGGATCGCAACTATCTGTGGATTCTTTCCCGCACGCCAACCATTTCGTCGGAGATGAAACAGCAGATGCTGGATGTCGCGACCCGGCAAGGGTTTGATGTGTCGAAACTCATCTGGGTTAAACAGCCCCACTAATGGGTGCTGAGCTTCAGTCCAATGATACCGGCCACAATCAGGGCGAGGCTGACGATACGCGCCAGGCTCGCTGACTCACCCAGCAACAGAATGCCGGTAATTGCAGCCCCCACGGCACCAATCCCCGTCCAGACAGCATAGGCTGTTCCCACGGGCAGGGAACGCATCGCCCATGAGAGCAGAACAATACTCACAATCATCGCAGAAACGGTAATGACGCTGGGCGTCAGGCGGGTAAAACCGTGGGTGTACTTAAGACCAATCGCCCATACCACTTCGAGCAGGCCGGCAATAAAAAGAATAATCCAGGACATCTCAGGCTCCTTAACTTAAATAAGTTGGGGCCGTCCCCGATGAAGAAAGCGCTTACGGGTCGTCCCGCAAGGCAGATAACGCCTCATATTTTGGTTAACGTGCGATTTTTTTTCAATCATTTTCTGCTGACCCCCTTAAGGCCAGAAATAGCCGCAGTAAGGCGCGCAGTTCAGGCATTTATTACTCATCGGACTTCTCTATGATGATGTGCTTTCTGATGGCAGGAAGCCAAACCACTAGCCGACTGCGAATAAAATATGTTCAAAATACTTTTGATTGACCGTTGTCACTTTACCCGCGCGGGGTTTGAAGCATGGCTCAATCATTCCGGTTTATTCCCGGGACATTACGTTGTGACCGGGCTGAACAATCTTTTTCTCGCCAGAGAGCACATTCTGCAATGGAAACCCTCACTGGTTATCGCTGACCTGCATGGTTTCAGGCAGGATACTCCCCATTTCCAGCAATTCTCTTCCTTACTGAATGCCAGCGAAAAACTCCCCTTTATTATGTTGCAATCGGGAGAGGACAGAGACATGACGGCCTGGCTGGAGAACTTCCCGGTCTGGTCTTCACTCATGAAAAATGCCCGTCTTGAGGAACTCGCCACGGTTATTAATGACGCGTTAATTTCGGGCTCAGACACGCACAGACCAACAGTGGCCACGCCGTTGCTGACCCGCCAGGAGGAGAAAGTGCTGACAATGTGGATGGACGGCGCAAGCAATCAAAAAATTGCCGCTCACCTGAGTATCAATGGGAAAACGGTATATACCTACAAGCGAAATATCCGCATGAAGCTGCATATGGACACGCGCTTTTCCCCGTTTTTATCTCCGCAGGGTACAGAAAACTGACGGTACGAAACCCTTCCGGTTCCGTACCGTTAATTAATTACTGCTGTGCTTTTGTTGCCGCACCAGAGATTGCACTACCACCTTCAGAAATATCCTGACCAACGCCACGCGTGGTATTACAGGCAGTTAATACTGAAGAAAGTACCAGGACTGAAAAGATCGCTGCAATTGTCTTCTTAACCATAATATCTTCCTTTTATAGCCAAAGTTGTTTTGTGTATAGCAACTTAAGAATAGACAAGATCCCGCCGATTGACGGACAAGGAAGCATTTTTCGGAAAATTAGACGAGCTTAGCTGGCCGCGTGAGAAATGATATGCCCAAGATCCTGGATATCTTCCCCCATGCCGCGCGTGGTGTTACAGCCGGAAAGCAATGCACTGGAGAGCGCTAACAGAAGCAGAATTTTAACGGTACGTTTCATCATCCCTGCCTGCAAAAATCAGGCGCAGCGGGCGCTGCGCCCTGACTATTACTTCACGCGTGATACGTATTCGCCGGAGCGGGTATCCACTTTGATCACTTCGCCAGTCTGTACGAACAGTGGCACTTTAACCACAGCACCGGTAGACAGCGTCGCTGGTTTACCGCCAGTACCGGCAGTGTCACCTTTCAGACCTGGATCGGTTTCAACGATTTCCAGCTCAACAAAGTTTGGTGGAGTAACAGCGATAGGCTGACCGTTCCACAGGGTCACGATGCACTCAGCCTGATCCAGCAGCCATTTTTCGCTATCGCCAATCGCTTTCGCGTCAGCAGACAGCTGCTCGAAGGTTTCGTTGTTCATGAAGTGCCAGAACTCACCGTCGTTGTACAGGTAAGTCAGGTTCATATCCACAACATCTGCGCCTTCAGCGGAGTCGGTAGACTTGAAAGTTTTCTCAACGCGGGTACCGGTCAGCAGGCGGCGCAGCTTAACGCGTGCGAATGCCTGGCCTTTACCTGGTTTAACGAATTCGCTGGCTTCAACCGCGTACGGTTCGCCGTCCATCATGATTTTAAGACCAGCACGAAAATCGTTGCTATAGTACGTTGCCATAAGGCCCTCTAAATTTGTTAACTGGTAGCTAAGCCACAAAATGGCGCATATTGTAACCCTAAACACCCCGTCCAGAGAAGATTGGTTATCGCAACTTGCCGATGTAATCACCAGTCCTGATGAATTGCTGCGTCTTTTAGACCTCGATCAGCACCCAGAGTTGCTTGCGGGCCGCGAGGCAAAGCGCCTTTTCGCCCTGCGCGTTCCACGCGCGTTTGTTGCGCGCATGGAGAAAGGCAATCCTGACGATCCGCTTTTAAAACAAACCATTACCTTGCAGGATGAGTTCATTACTGCACCAGGGTACAGCACCGATCCCCTGGAAGAGCAGAACAGTGTGGTACCGGGTTTACTGCATAAGTATCTCAACCGCGCCCTGCTGCTGGTCAAAGGCGGCTGCGCGGTAAATTGCCGTTATTGCTTCCGTCGGCACTTCCCTTACGCCGAAAACCAGGGAAATAAGCGCAACTGGCAGGTCGCGCTGGACTATATCGCCGCCCATTCAGAGCTGGATGAGATTATTTTTTCCGGCGGTGACCCGCTGATGGCAAAAGATCATGAGCTGGACTGGCTATTAACCCAGCTTGAGGCCATCCCGCACATCAAACGTCTGCGTATTCACAGCCGTTTACCGATTGTCATTCCGGCACGCATTACTGACGGACTGGTGTCGCGCCTGGCGCAATCCCGCTTGCAGGTGCTGCTGGTGAACCATATTAACCACGCGAATGAAATTGACGATGCATTTCGCGCGGCCATGGCGCGCCTGCGTAAAGTGGGGGTCACGCTACTAAACCAGAGCGTGCTGCTGCGTGGGGTAAATGATAGCGCCCGCGTGCTGGCCGACCTCAGCAACGCCCTGTTTGATGCGGGTGTCTTGCCCTATTACCTGCATGTGCTGGATCGCGTGCAGGGTGCTGCGCACTTCATGGTGACCGATGAAGAAGCCCGACAGATTATGCGCGAGCTGTTAACGCTGGTTTCAGGTTATATGGTACCCAAGCTGGCGCGCGAAATTGGCGGAGAGCCAAGTAAGACGCCGCTGGATTTGCAGCTGCGGCAGCACTAAAAGGCAGGTGGCGCTACGCTTACCTGCCCTACAGGGTCCGGGCGCAGCGCCATCACCGCGTTAACTCAGTTCGGGCACTTGTAGACCTGGCCGCTCATCTGGCTGGCGGTTGGCACGAAGCTGGAGAGCATTCCCTGCGTTGGGCTACTCACGCCGTAAATCACATTGCCGCCCATCGCCGCAGCCTGGTTACGCAGGGCATTCGCCGCACCACGCATAGAGCCGCCCTCTTCACCATGCTGTCCCGACATCCAGTTGCTTTGCTCGCCCGTGGCCGTGCCTAACAGCTGGCATTCGCTACCCGGCTTATCTTCCACAAAGCGAACACCCTGGCCCGCCGCCGACAGCTCATTGCTGGAGCTACAACCCGCCAGCAGCAATGCTGCCCCTACAATCCCTGCACAGACTTTTACGCGCATGTTATTCCTCGTTTTCAATAAGCTGGACAGTAGTTGTCCGTGTCTAAATCTTATACCTAAAAGATGACCAAAAGAAAAATGCCGAGCATTTCTGCGAGCCAGATTCCGCCAGGCACTCCTCCGACATCTTAAATGAATTCTGATAATAGCCTTTGGGATATCGTGTTTTAGCCCTCGATCGTATGTAGTGGTGCGACGTACAACTTTTGTACGCAATGAAAAAGGGGGTTTCATGAGTGCATCATCCTCAGGAGAGGAAAAAGTGACATGGGTAGGCTATCTGGCGTTTGTACTCACCATCGTATTTTTCTCCGGTTTTTTCGCCAAAAGTACTGAATGGTGGCGCGTGCTGGACTTTACCGTCTTAAACGGTAGCTTTGGACCGGTCAACGGCGCCCTGACGTTTCGCGGCACGGGCGGAACGGGGGCGAAAGACGGGTTTTTATTTGCCCTTGAACTGGCGCCCTCGGTCATTTTATCGCTCGGGATCATTGCCGTCACCGAAGGCCTGGGCGGACTGCGTGCCGCACAACAGCTGATGACGCCTATTTTGCGTCCGCTGCTTGGCGTGCCGGGGATCTGCTCTCTGGCCCTTATCGCCAACCTGCAAAACACCGATGCGGCGGCAGGTATGACCAAAGAGCTGACCGACGACGGAGCAATTACCGACCATGAACGCGCCATTTTCGCTACCTTCCAGACCAGCGGAAGCGCCATTATTACCAACTATTTTTCTTCCGGCGCCGCGCTTTTCACGTTTATTACCGTCCCGGTGATCGCGCCGCTGGCCGTCATTCTGGTATTCAAATTTGTTGGCGCTAACTTCCTGCGACTGTGGATCGCCCGTATGGAAGATCATCGTATTCAGGAGGAAAAAAATGATCGCCCAGCCGCGTAAAAATATCATGGACATGTTTATTGATGGTGCCCGTCGCGGCTTTACCATCGCGACCACCAGCCTGCTGCCAAACGTGGTCATGGCATTTGTCATTATTCAGGCGCTGAAGGTGACGGGCCTGCTGGATATCGTGGGCAATGTTTGCGAGCCCGTCATGGCGCTCTGGGGGCTTCCGGGCGCGGCGGCAACGGTCCTTCTGGCCTCGGTGATGAGTATGGGCGGCGGCGTGGGGGTCTGCGCCAGTCTGGTCGCCGCCGGCTCACTCAACGGTCACGATGCCACCATCCTGCTGCCCGCCATCTATTTGATGGGCAATCCGGTGCAAAATACCGGCCGCTGCCTGGGTACCGCAGGCGTGAATCCGAAATATTACCCGCACATTATTACGGTTTGCGTCATTAACGCCCTGCTCTCAATGTGGGTGATGCAGCTACTCTTCTGAGGAGATAAAAATGGATTTTTCAGTTCTGGAACCCCATCTTTTCCGCAACGCACATCTCTACGCCCCGGAGGATCGGGGACATTGCGATCTGCTGATCGCTGGGGGAAAAATTGTTGCGATCGAAAAAGCGGGGCATGCAACAACGCGGATGGAGTGTCCTGAAACCGATCTCGCTGGAGCGGTGATTTGCCCGGGATTTATCGATCAGCACGTGCATCTCATCGGTGGCGGCGGTGAAGCGGGGCCCCACACCCGCACGCCGGAGGTGCGGCTGTCTGCGCTGGTAGCAGCAGGTATCACCTCCGTGGTTGGCCTGCTGGGCACCGACGGCGTCACCCGACACCCTGAATCACTGCTGGCAAAAACACGCGCGCTTGAGCATGAAGGGATCAGCGCGTGGATGCTGACGGGCGCGTACGGACTGCCTTCTCCGACGATTACCGGCAGTATTGAAAAAGATGTGGCGCTGATCGACAAAATCATTGGTGTGAAATGCGCGATTTCCGATCATCGCTCTTCCGCGCCAGCGGACGATCGGCTCGCCAGCATGGCCGCCCAGTCACGCGTCGGCGGGCTATTGGGTGCCAAAGCGGGTATCTCCGTTTTTCACCTCGGCAACAGCCCGAAGCTGCTGGAGCCGCTCCTTAACATTCTGAATAGCGCCGACGTTCCCCGCACGAAGCTGCTGCCAACCCACGTTAACCGCGGCGAGGCGCTTTTCCTCGCCGCGCTAAACTATGCTCGCGAAGGGGGTTATATCGATATCACCACCAGCATCAGCGAACCCATTGATGCCGCCACCGCCATTGCGACAGCCCGCGAAGCGCAGGTGCCGTTTAACCGTCTCACGCTCAGCTCGGACGGTAACGGTAGCCAACCGAATTTTGACGCAAATGGCAATCTGGTAGGTATTGGCGTGGCAGGATTCGAATCCCTTCCGGAAACCCTACAGCAGTTGGTCAGCCGCTATCACCTGCCGCTGGAGGAGGCGCTTCTGCCATTTACGCGTAATGTGGCGGAGTTTCTCGGGCTGGAGCATAAAGGACGGATCGCGCCCGGATGCGATGCCGATTTCCTGGTGTTGACGGACGATCTAAAAATCCACGAGGTCTGGGCGAAAGGCCGCCAGATGGTGCGCGAAGGTGTTGTGTGCGTGAAAGGCACCTTTGAGTAGCAGCTGGACAGGCAATAAAAAACCCCGGGCATCGCTGCCCGGGGTTCGTTCTGAGAGGTTCAGAACAACATGATTACATCATGCCGCCCATACCACCCATGCCGCCCATACCAGCAGCACCTAAGTCAGGCGCGTCGCCTTTAGGCATATCAGTAACCATGCACTCGGTGGTGATCATCAGGCCAGCTACAGATGCCGCATACTGCAGAGCAGAACGGGTAACTTTAGTTGGGTCCAGAATACCGAAGTCGATCATGTTGCCGTATTCTTCAGTTGCCGCGTTGTAACCGTAGTTACCTTCGCCCGCTTTCACGTTGTTCGCAACCACAGATGGCTCTTCACCGGCGTTAGAAACGATCTGACGCAGAGGCGCTTCCATTGCGCGCAGCGCAACTTTGATACCCACGTTCTGGTCTTCGTTCTGTGCAGTCAGGCCAGCCAGTTTAGCGGCAACACGCACCAGCGCAACGCCACCACCAGCAACCACGCCTTCTTCTACCGCAGCACGGGTCGCGTGCAGGGCATCGTCAACGCGCGCTTTTTTCTCTTTCATTTCAACTTCGGTCGCAGCACCGACTTTGATAACAGCGACACCACCTGCCAGTTTCGCTACGCGCTCCTGCAGTTTTTCACGGTCGTAATCAGAGGTTGCTTCTTCGATCTGCTTACGGATCTGACCAACACGGCCCTGAATAGCGGCTTCTTCACCCACACCGTCGATGATGGTGGTGGTGTCTTTGTTGATCACAACGCGTTTTGCCTGGCCCAGGTCTTCCAGGGTCGCTTTTTCCAGCTCCATACCGATCTCTTCAGAGATAACGGTACCGCCAGTCAGGGTTGCGATATCCTGCAGCATCGCTTTACGACGATCGCCGAAGCCAGGTGCTTTAACCGCAGCCACTTTCACGATGCCACGCATGGTGTTAACCACCAGGGTCGCCAGCGCTTCGCCTTCAACGTCTTCAGCGATGATAACCAGCGGTTTGCCTGCTTTCGCAACGGCTTCCAGCACTGGCAGCATTTCGCGGATGTTGGAGATTTTCTTGTCAGCCAGCAGGATGAACGGGCTTTCCAGCTCAACAGCGCCAGTCTCTGGCTTGTTGATGAAGTATGGGGACAGGTAGCCGCGGTCGAACTGCATACCTTCAACCACGTCCAGTTCGTCTTCCAGACCGGTACCGTCTTCAACGGTGATAACGCCTTCTTTACCGACTTTGTCCATCGCTTCAGCGATCAGTTTACCTACGGTTTCGTCGGAGTTAGCGGAGATGGTACCTACCTGAGCAATGGCTTTGGAGTCAGAGCACGGTACGGACAGCGCTTTCAGCTCTTCAACAGCGGAAGCGACAGCTTTGTCGATACCACGTTTCAGATCCATTGGGTTCATGCCCGCAGCAACGGCTTTCAGACCTTCAGTGATGATAGCCTGCGCCAGTACGGTCGCGGTGGTGGTACCGTCACCTGCAGCATCGTTCGCTTTAGAGGCAACTTCTTTCACCATCTGAGCACCCATGTTTTCGAACTTGTCTTCCAGTTCGATTTCACGTGCTACAGAAACACCATCTTTGGTGATGGTTGGCGCGCCGAAGGATTTATCCAGCACTACGTTACGGCCTTTCGGGCCCAGGGTCACTTTAACTGCATCGGCCAGTACGTTTACGCCGCGGAGCATTTTTACACGAGCGTCGTTACCGAATTTTACGTCTTTAGCTGCCATGTTCTTATTTCCTCAAATTCTCGTGCGTAAATTACGCTTCAACAATTGCCAGAATGTCGCTCTCGGACATGATCAACACTTCTTCATTGTCGATCTTCTCGGATTTCACGCCGTAGCCATCGTTGAAAATTACGATGTCACCAACTTTAACGTCCAGCGGCTGCACAGTTCCGTTTTCCAGGATGCGGCCCTTACCGACAGCGATGATTTCGCCACGCGTTGATTTGGCTGCAGCAGAACCGGTCAGAACGATGCCGCCAGCAGACTTGGTTTCAACTTCTTTACGTTTGACGATCACACGATCATGTAACGGACGAATACTCATTGATAGCTCTCCTTTGAGAAAGTCATTATCAGTTATGGATGACGCCGGCCCGCATGCGGTTTTCCGACTAGTGCCCTGAGAGATGGGGATAGCTTTTTCCCCCTTCAAGGGGGAGTTGAAAAAAAATTTTGCGAAAGTGTTACCATCCCCTCTCTTTTGGTATTGGCAGGACGATGTCAATGAGTGGACTTAAACAGGAGTTGGGACTGGCGCAGGGCGTTGGCCTGCTCTCAACCTCCTTGTTAGGTACGGGCGTATTTGCCGTACCCGCACTGGCGGCGCTGGTAGCAGGCAATAACAGCCTGTGGGCGTGGCCGGTGCTGATTGTGCTGGTGTTTCCGATAGCCATTGTGTTTGCCATCCTCGGGCGGCACTTCCCTGACGCAGGCGGTGTGGCGCACTTTGTCGGGCTGGCGTTTGGCCCGCGACTGAAGCGTGTTACCGGCTGGCTGTTTCTCTCGGTGATCCCGGTGGGTCTTCCTGCGGCATTGCATATTGCAACCGGCTTTGGACAGGCGCTGTTTGGCTGGCATAACGAGCAGCTCCTGCTGGCTGAACTGGGTACGCTGGCCATTGTCTGGTGGGTGGGCTCACGCGGTGCCAGCTCAAGTGCAAACCTGCAGACGCTGGTTGCGGTACTGATTGTTGCGCTCGTCGCGGCTGTCTGGTGGGCGGGCGATATCACAATTAAGGACATTCCCTTCCCGGCAGCGACAAACATTGACCATTCACAGCTTTTCGCCGCCCTTGCCGTTATGTTCTGGTGTTTTGTGGGTCTCGAAGCGTTCGCCCATCTGGCCTCTGAATTTAAGCAGCCTGAGCGCGATTTTCCGCGCGCGCTGATGATTGGCCTGCTGCTGGCAGGAACAGTTTACTGGGCCTGCACCGTGCTGGTATTGCACTTCAACGCATTCGGTGCGGATAAAGCGGCTGCCGCGTCACTGCCTGGCATAGTGGTACACCTGTTTGGCGTAAAAGCGCTGTGGGTCGCATGTATGATTGGCTATCTCGCCTGTTTTGCCAGCCTGAATATTTATATCCAGAGCTTTGCCCGTCTGGTGTGGTCGCAGGCGCTTTATAATCCTGAAAGCCGTCTTGCGCAGTTGTCCAAACGTCAACTTCCGGTGAATGCACTGAATACCGTGCTGGGCTGCTGCGTGTTGAGTACGCTGGGTATTTACGTACTGAAAATCAATCTGGATGCCCTGATCGTCTACGCCAACGGCATTTTCATTATGATCTATCTGCTGTGCATGCTGGCGGGCTGTCGTCTGCTGGAAGGCCGTTATAAAGCACTGGCGGTCGTCGGGGGTGTGCTTTGCCTGCTGTTGCTGGCAATGGTGGGATGGAAGAGTGTGTATGCCATCGTCATGCTGGCAGGGCTGTGGCTGTTTTTACCGAAGCGGCAAAATCCGCAGGCCCGGTGAGCGATGCGCCACCGGGCATAAAAATCACCGATCGTCTTTGTGGTCTAAACGGTCGTGCTGTTCATCCTTACGCTGATACTCCCCTTCAAACGTATCGCCCGGGCCCGTACTGAAGCCACCACCCGGCATACGGCTAAAACGCAGATGCGGCAGCAGCTTCATGGTCAGGTGTTTTTGCACTGGCGGCAGAAGCAGCAAAAGGCCGAGGAAGTCGGTAAAGAAGCCAGGCAGAATAAGCAGCAGACCCGCGATAATCAGCGACACGCTTTTGATCATCTCTTCTGCCGGGCTTTCGCCTGCAGCCATCTTCTGCTGCATTATCAGGAAATTTTTGAAACCCTGGTTACGCACCAGCGACATGCCGATGACGGAGGTGAAAATCACCAGAACCAGCGTCAGCAGGACGCCCAGTACATGGGCAACCTGGATAAAAATGGAAATCTCAATGTAAACATAGAGAAAGAAAGCAATAAATGGTATCCAGCGCACTGGCATCTCCTGTAGGGCAGGTGCCGTCAGGCCCCTGTCTGAATGTGTTCGCGACGCGCGTTTGTATGAAATGGTGGCAGTTAGCGAAAATTCAATCGGTTTGCACGGATATTTTTTCTGGAAATATTAAAGCGGTGACACATTTCACAGATTAATAATTATCATGGAATCGGCTCGATAATAAGTGATCCAGCTTACGGCAATTCGCTATCATCAGCATATGATCTCGAACATCTGGCTGATTGAGGGAATAATCGTCGGTCAGAAAATATTCAAAACCACATATATACTGTGTGTTTAGTACAATCCATCGGCAGCTTGAAAAGAAGGTTCACATGTTAAACAACATTCGTATCGAAGAAGACTTGTTGGGTACCAGGGAAGTTCCAGCGGATGCCTACTATGGTGTTCACACTCTGAGAGCGATTGAAAACTTCTACATCAGCAACAGCAAAATCAGCGACATCCCTGAGTTTGTCCGTGGCATGGTGATGGTGAAGAAAGCCGCAGCGCTGGCCAACAAAGAGCTGCAAACCATTCCTAAAAGCGCGGCAAATGCGATTATCGCTGCCTGCGATGAAGTGCTGAACAACGGCAAATGCATGGACCAGTTCCCGGTTGACGTCTATCAGGGCGGCGCGGGTACCTCCGTCAACATGAATACCAACGAAGTACTGGCAAACATCGGCCTGGAGCTGATGGGTCATCAGAAAGGTGAATACCAGTACCTGAACCCGAACGACCACGTTAACAAATGCCAGTCCACCAACGACGCCTACCCAACCGGCTTCCGTATCGCGGTGTATGCCTCCGTGGTGAAACTGGTGGACGCCATCAACCAACTGGGCGATGGCTTCCAGCGTAAAGCGGTTGAGTTCCAGGATATACTGAAAATGGGTCGTACCCAGTTACAGGACGCAGTGCCAATGACGCTGGGCCAGGAATTCCACGCATTTAACGTGCTGCTGAATGAAGAGACCAAAAACCTGCTGCGCACCTCTGAGCTGCTGCTGGAAGTGAACCTGGGCGCAACCGCCATCGGTACGCGTCTGAACACCCCGGATGGCTATCAGCAACTGGCGGTTCAGAAGCTGGCTGAAGTGTCCAACCTGCCGGTCGTGCCTGCGGAAGACCTGATTGAAGCCACCTCCGACTGCGGCGCGTACGTGATGGTACACAGCGCATTGAAACGTCTGGCGGTGAAACTGTCCAAAATCTGTAATGACCTGCGCCTGCTCTCTTCCGGCCCGCGCGCTGGCCTGAACGAAATCAACCTGCCAGAACTGCAGGCGGGTTCGTCCATCATGCCAGCTAAGGTGAACCCGGTCGTGCCAGAAGTGGTGAACCAGGTTTGCTTCAAAGTCATCGGTAACGACACTACCGTGACGATGGCCTCCGAGGCCGGTCAGCTGCAGCTGAACGTAATGGAGCCTGTGATTGGCCAGGCGATGTTCGAATCTATCCACATCCTGACTAACGCCTGCTACAACCTGCTGGAAAAATGCATTAACGGCATTACCGCAAATAAAGAAGTGTGTGAAGGCTACGTTTACAACTCTATCGGGATCGTCACCTACCTCAACCCGTTCATCGGTCACCATAACGGTGACATCGTCGGTAAGATTTGTGCCGAAACCGGTAAGAGCGTGCGTGAAGTGGTGCTGGAGCGCGGACTGTTGACCGAGGCTGAGCTGGACGATATCTTCTCCGCCCAGAACCTGATGCACCCGGCATATAAAGCGAAACGATATACCGATGAAAGCGAACAGTAACCGTTCAGGCTAGGCTTTTAAAGGCACGTCACTTGTGACGTGCCTTTTTTCTTTTTAGGCGTTACCAAAATACAACAATTCAATATCAACTTGTTAATAAGCAAGGCAGGTCCTTATGTTTGGAGCAGAACTCGTCATCGTCTTGTTGGCGATTTATTTGGGAGCAAGACTCGGGGGTATCGGCATCGGTTTTGCCGGCGGTCTCGGGGTGCTCGTTCTTACCCTTATCTTTCAGATTAAACCCGGCGCAATCCCCTTTGACGTTATCGAAATCATCATGGCAGTTATTGCCGCTATCGCCGCTATGCAGGTGGCAGGCGGTATGGACTACCTGGTGAGTCTGGCGGAGCGTATGCTGCGCCGCCATCCTAAATACATTACCTTCCTTGCCCCGCTGGTCACCTGGTTTATGACCATTCTCGCGGGAACTGGCCACACGGCGTTCTCCACGCTGCCGGTGATTACCGAAGTGGCAAAAGAACAGGGGATTCGCCCGTCTCGTCCCCTCTCTATTGCCGTCGTTGCGTCTCAGATTGCCATCACCGCGTCGCCGATCTCTGCCGCCGTGGTCTTCTTCGCCGGTATCCTTGAGCCGATGGGCGTGAGCTACCTGACGCTGCTGGCGATCTGTATTCCGGTGACGCTGATTGCGGTCATGATTACTGCCGTGCTGTGTAACTTCCTCGGTGCCGAACTGAAAGACGATCCGGTTTACCAGGAGCGTCTGGCAAAAGGTGAAGTGAGACTGCGCGGTAGCCAGGTCTTCGAACTGAAGCCACACGCAAAGCGCTCCGTACTGCTTTTCCTGATTGGTATCGTCGCAGTGATGTTCTACGCAACCGCCATCAGTGACACCGTGGGGCTGATTCAGAATCCGGTTCTGCCGCGTAACGAAGCGATTGTGGTGTTCATGCTGACTATCGCGACGCTGATTAGTATCACCTGTAAAATCGACACCAGCGAAGTGCTGAACGCCAGTACCTTTAAATCCGGTATGAGCGCCTGCGTGTGTGTACTGGGTGTGGCATGGCTCGGCGATACTTTCGTGAAGGCGCATATCAGCGATATCCAGACCGTAGCCGGCGACCTGCTGCACAACTACCCGTGGCTGCTGGCAGTCGTGCTGTTCTTTGCTGCGACCCTGCTTTACTCCCAGGCAGCAACCACCAAAGCGCTGATGCCTGCGGCACTCATGTTAGGCGTAACGCCGCTGACGGCGATTGCCTCTTTCGCAGCCGTTTCCGCACTGTTCGTTCTGCCAACCTACCCAACCCTGCTGGCAGCGGTTGAAATGGATGACACTGGCTCTACCCGTATCGGTAAATACGTGTTTAACCACGCGTTTCTGATCCCGGGCGTGGTAGCAATTACGCTTTGCGTCATCCTCGGCTTTATCATCGGTGGCATTGTGCTGTAAACCTTCAGCCGTTGTAAAAATAGTTAAAATCGGGCCGCACTGCGGCCCGATTCATTAATGACCAATCGTCTTGCGTGATATAGTGAAGACTTTCGTGATGAGGAGGTCGACTTGTGAACACGCCTGATGCCGTTGTCGTACTGTGTACCGCCCCTGATGAAGCCTCTGCCCAGGATCTCGCCGCCAAAGTGCTGGCCGAAAAATGGGCAGCCTGCGTAACGCTCCTCCCCGGCGCAACCTCCCTTTATTACTGGGAAGGCAAACTGGAGCAGGAGTACGAAGTCCAGATGTTGCTTAAAACCAACCGGGCGAACCAGCAGGCGCTCCTCGACTGCCTCAAGTCTCATCATCCTTACCAAACTCCAGAGCTGCTGGTGCTGCCAGTGCTCCATGGCGATAACGACTATCTCACATGGCTCAACGCTTCCTTACGCTGATCCTGCTGCTGTGCAGCACATCAGTATTTGCCGGGTTGTTTGACGCACCCGGCCGTTCAAACTTTATTCCTGCCGACCAGGCGTTTGTTTTCGATTTTCAGCAGAACCAGCACGATCTCAATCTGACCTGGCAGGTGAAAGAGGGTTACTACCTTTACCGCAAACAGGTCAGCATCACGTCCGCAAAGGCTAACGTCGGCGCATTGCAGATGCCCGCGGGCGAGTGGCACGAGGACGAGTTCTACGGTAAGAGTGAAATCTATCGTCAGCGCTTAAACGTACCCGTCACGGTGAATCAGGCGGATAAAGGCGCCACGCTGACCGTGACGTATCAGGGCTGTGCCGACGCGGGCTTCTGCTATCCTCCTGAAACGAAGGTCGTTCCGCTTACTGAAGTTAAAGCCGCTGCCTCCCCTCTTCCCTCTGGGGAGAGGGCCAGGGTGAAGGGAGAAGGCGAAGCCACTTCAGATCTTCCCTTCTCAGCATTTTGGGCGCTACTGATTGGTATTGGCATTGCCTTTACGCCGTGTGTACTGCCCATGTACCCGCTGATCTCCGGGATTGTGCTAGGCGGTAAGCAACGGCTTTCCACCGCCCGGGCGCTGCTGCTGGCTTTTATTTATGTCCAGGGCATGGCATTAACCTACACGGCGCTCGGCCTCGTGGTCGCCGCCGCTGGATTGCAATTCCAGGCAGCGCTTCAGCATCCTTACGTGCTTATTGGTCTGTCAGTTGTCTTTATTCTTTTGGCGCTGTCGATGTTTGGCCTGTTCACTCTGCAACTGCCCTCTTCGCTGCAAACCCGCTTAACGCTGATGAGTAATCGTCAGCAGGGAGGATCTGCAGGCGGCGTGTTCGCAATGGGTGCAATTGCCGGGCTAATCTGTTCACCCTGCACCACTGCGCCGCTCAGCGCCATCCTGCTGTACATCGCCCAGAGCGGCAATATGTGGCTCGGTGGCGGAACGCTGTATCTTTATGCGCTGGGGATGGGTCTGCCGCTCATTCTTGTGACGGTCTTTGGTAATCGTCTGCTGCCGAAAAGCGGACCGTGGATGGAGACGGTGAAAACCGCGTTTGGTTTTGTCATTCTGGCGCTACCGGTGTTCCTGCTGGAGCGCATCATCGGAGACGAGTGGGGAAGGCGTCTGTGGGCGATGCTTGGCGTCGCATTCTTCTCCTGGGCATTTATCGTCAGCCTGGGGGCGAAAAAGCCATGGATGCGCCTTGTGCAAATCCTGCTGCTGGCGGCTGCACTGGTCAGCGTGCGTCCGCTGCAGGACTGGGCATTTGGCACGCCGGTGGGTCAGACGCAGGCGCATCTGGACTTCACCCGCATTAACAATGTCGATGAGCTCAATAGCGCCCTGGCTCAGGCAAAAGGTAAACCGGTGATGCTCGATCTCTATGCTGACTGGTGTGTTGCCTGCAAAGAGTTTGAAAAATACACCTTTAGCGATCCTCAGGTACAAAGCGCCCTGAAAGAGACGGTGTTGCTTCAGGCAAACGTCACGGCCAACAATGAGCAGGATAAGACTCTGCTTAAGCACCTTAACGTACTCGGGCTGCCAACCATTTTATTCTTCAATGAACAAGGGGAAGAGCAGCCAGAACAGCGTGTAACCGGGTTTATGGATTCAACGGCATTCAGCGCGCATTTGCGCAATCGCCAACCGTAAACAACACTTTAGACGGGACATACCGTTGGGAATAGCGGAGGAGATAACCGTGCAACGTGAAGACGTACTGGGACAAGCCCTGCAATTACTTGAGATTCAAGGGATCGCCAGCACCACGCTTGAGATGGTAGCCGACCGTATCGATTACCCTCTGGATGAGTTAACGCGCTTCTGGCCGGATAAAGAGGCCCTGCTTTATGATGCGCTGCGCTACCTTAGCCAGCAGGTGGATATCTGGCGCAGACAGCTGATGCTTAATGAAGAACTGACGGCTGAGCAAAAGCTGTTGGCTCGCTACACCGCCCTGACTGAATGTGTCAGCAACAATCGTTATCCGGGCTGCCTGTTTATTGCCGCCTGTACATTTTATCCCGATCCCGGGCATCCAATACATCAGCTGGCGGATCAGCAAAAGCGGGCGGCGCATGACTTCACTCACGAGCTACTGACAACGCTTGAAGTGGATGACCCGGCAATGGTCGCTAAGCAGATGGAGCTGATACTGGAGGGTTGTCTGAGCCGCATGCTGGTGAATCGTAGCCAGGCCGATGTGGATACGGCGCACCGCCTGGCGGAAGATATTCTTCGCTTTGCTCAGTGTCGTATGGGCGGGGCATTGACGTAAGCGAATCAGCGAAATTTGGTCTTTTCGGCGCGTAAACCGCCAGATTGCCGCAAAGTTAAGCAATTGAACAGCTTTCCCCGAAATAATGTTGACGATAAGGCGCGATTGCGGTTTAATGCGCTCCGTTGCCCGGATAGCTCAGTCGGTAGAGCAGGGGATTGAAAATCCCCGTGTCCTTGGTTCGATTCCGAGTCCGGGCACCACTATTTAAAGAACCCAGCCATAGGCTGGGTTTTTGCTTTTCTGCGTTTATAAATCCCTTCTTTTATATTCTTACTTCTCTTTCCGGTGAGATCGTGCAATCTGCTTTGCCGGATGGCGGCTTTGCCTTATCCGTCCTACGGGAAAATTTCAAGGAGAGGAATAAAACCCAAAGCAAAAAACCCCGCACCTTACGGTACGGGGTTCTTCTTGATTGATGCCTGGCAGTTCCCTACTCTCACATGGGGAGACCCCACACTACCATCGGCGCTACGGCGTTTCACTTCTGAGTTCGGCATGGGGTCAGGTGGGACCACCGCGCTAAAGCCGCCAGGCAAATTCTGTTATCTGTATCAGCTGAAAATCGTCTCTCACCGCCAAAACAGCTTCGGCGTTGTAAGGTTAAGCCTCACGGTTCATTAGTATCGGTTAGCTCAACACATCGCTGCGCTTACACACCCGACCTATCAACGTCGTCGTCTTCAACGTTCCTTCAGGAGACTTATAGTCTCAGGGAGAACTCATCTCGGGGCAAGTTTCGTGCTTAGATGCTTTCAGCACTTATCTCTTCCGCATTTAGCTACCGGGCAGTGCCATTGGCATGACAACCCGAACACCAGTGATGCGTCCACTCCGGTCCTCTCGTACTAGGAGCAGCCCCCCTCAATTCTCCAGCGCCCACGGCAGATAGGGACCGAACTGTCTCACGACGTTCTAAACCCAGCTCGCGTACCACTTTAAATGGCGAACAGCCATACCCTTGGGACCTACTTCAGCCCCAGGATGTGATGAGCCGACATCGAGGTGCCAAACACCGCCGTCGATATGAACTCTTGGGCGGTATCAGCCTGTTATCCCCGGAGTACCTTTTATCCGTTGAGCGATGGCCCTTCCATTCAGAACCACCGGATCACTATGACCTGCTTTCGCACCTGCTCGAGCCGTCACTCTCGCAGTCAAGCTAGCTTATGCCATTGCACTAACCTCCTGATGTCCGACCAGGATTAGCTAACCTTCGTGCTCCTCCGTTACTCTTTGGGAGGAGACCGCCCCAGTCAAACTACCCACCAGACACTGTCCGCAACCCGGATCACGGGTCTACGTTAGAACACCAGCCATTAAAGGGTGGTATTTCAAGGTTGGCTCCACGCAGACTGGCGTCCACGCTTCAAAGCCTCCCACCTATCCTACACATCAAGGACCAGTGTTCAGTGTCAAGCTATAGTAAAGGTTCACGGGGTCTTTCCGTCTTGCCGCGGGTACACTGCATCTTCACAGCGAGTTCAATTTCACTGAGTCTCGGGTGGAGACAGCCTGGCCATCATTACGCCATTCGTGCAGGTCGGAACTTACCCGACAAGGAATTTCGCTACCTTAGGACCGTTATAGTTACGGCCGCCGTTTACCGGGGCTTCGATCAAGAGCTTCGCGTTACCGCTAACCCCATCAATTAACCTTCCGGCACCGGGCAGGCGTCACACCGTATACGTCCACTTTCGTGTTTGCACAGTGCTGTGTTTTTAATAAACAGTTGCAGCCAGCTGGTATCTTCGACTGATTTCAGCTCCACCCGCAGGGGCTTCACCTACATATCAGCGTGCCTTCTCCCGAAGTTACGGCACCATTTTGCCTAGTTCCTTCACCCGAGTTCTCTCAAGCGCCTTGGTATTCTCTACCTGACCACCTGTGTCGGTTTGGGGTACGATTTGATGTTACCTGATGCTTAGAGGCTTTTCCTGGAAGCAGGGCATTTGTTACTTCAGCACCGTAGTGCCTCGTCATCACACCTCAGCGTTAAAAGGTACCGGATTTACCTGGAACCTCCGCCTACATGCTTAAACCGGGACAACCGTCGCCCGGCTAACATAGCCTTCTCCGTCCCCCCTTCGCAGTAACACCAAGTACAGGAATATTAACCTGTTTCCCATCGACTACGCCTTTCGGCCTCGCCTTAGGGGTCGACTCACCCTGCCCCGATTAACGTTGGACAGGAACCCTTGGTCTTCCGGCGAGCGGGCTTTTCACCCGCTTTATCGTTACTTATGTCAGCATTCGCACTTCTGATACCTCCAGCAACCCTCACAGGCCACCTTCAACGGCTTACAGAACGCTCCCCTACCCAACAACACATAGTGTCGCTGCCGCAGCTTCGGTGCATGGTTTAGCCCCGTTACATCTTCCGCGCAGGCCGACTCGACCAGTGAGCTATTACGCTTTCTTTAAATGATGGCTGCTTCTAAGCCAACATCCTGGCTGTCTGTGCCTTCCCACATCGTTTCCCACTTAACCATGACTTTGGGACCTTAGCTGGCGGTCTGGGTTGTTTCCCTCTTCACGACGGACGTTAGCACCCGCCGTGTGTCTCCCGTGATAACATTCTTCGGTATTCGTAGTTTGCATCGGGTTGGTAAGCCGGGATGGCCCCCTAGCCGAAACAGTGCTCTACCCCCGAAGATGAGTTCACGAGGCGCTACCTAAATAGCTTTCGGGGAGAACCAGCTATCTCCCGGTTTGATTGGCCTTTCACCCCCAGCCACAGGTCATCCGCTAATTTTTCAACATTAGTCGGTTCGGTCCTCCAGTTAGTGTTACCCAACCTTCAACCTGCCCATGGCTAGATCACCGGGTTTCGGGTCTATACCCTGCAACTTAACGCCCAGTTAAGACTCGGTTTCCCTTCGGCTCCCCTATACGGTTAACCTTGCTACAGAATATAAGTCGCTGACCCATTATACAAAAGGTACGCAGTCACCCCATAAAGAGGCTCCCACTGCTTGTACGTACACGGTTTCAGGTTCTTTTTCACTCCCCTCGCCGGGGTTCTTTTCGCCTTTCCCTCACGGTACTGGTTCACTATCGGTCAGTCAGGAGTATTTAGCCTTGGAGGATGGTCCCCCCATATTCAGACAGGATACCACGTGTCCCGCCCTACTCTTCGAGTTCACAACCTGTGCATTTTCGTGTACGGGACTATCACCCTGTACCGTCGGACTTTCCAGACCGTTCCACTAACACACAAGCTGATTCAGACTCCGGGCTGCTCCCCGTTCGCTCGCCGCTACTGGGGGAATCTCGGTTGATTTCTTTTCCTCGGGGTACTTAGATGTTTCAGTTCCCCCGGTTCGCCTCGTTAACCTATGTATTCAGTTAACGATAGTGTGACGAATCACACTGGGTTTCCCCATTCGGACATCGCCGGGTCAAAGGTTCATATCACCTCGCCGGCGCTTTTCGCAGATTAGCACGTCCTTCATCGCCTCTGACTGCCAGGGCATCCACCGTGTACGCTTAGTCGCTTAACCTCACAACCCGAAGATGTTTCTTTCGATTCACCATCGGTTTGCGAAAATTTGAGAGACTCGAACACACATAACATGTGTGTCGTTTCAATTTTCAGCTTGATCCAGATTTTTAAAGAGCAAATATCTCAAACATGACTCGCAAGTCAGTTTTGAGATATGACGGCAGGTGACTTTCACTCACGAACCAGCAAGTGGCGTCCCCTAGGGGATTCGAACCCCTGTTACCGCCGTGAAAGGGCGGTGTCCTGGGCCTCTAGACGAAGGGGACACTGAAGTCTCAATCGCAAGACGCCTTGCTATTTACTTTTCATCAGACAATCTGTGTGAGCACTACAAAGGCAGGTTCTTTAAGGTAAGGAGGTGATCCAACCGCAGGTTCCCCTACGGTTACCTTGTTACGACTTCACCCCAGTCATGAATCACAAAGTGGTAAGCGCCCTCCCGAAGGTTAAGCTACCTACTTCTTTTGCAACCCACTCCCATGGTGTGACGGGCGGTGTGTACAAGGCCCGGGAACGTATTCACCGTAGCATTCTGATCTACGATTACTAGCGATTCCGACTTCATGGAGTCGAGTTGCAGACTCCAATCCGGACTACGACGCACTTTATGAGGTCCGCTTGCTCTCGCGAGGTCGCTTCTCTTTGTATGCGCCATTGTAGCACGTGTGTAGCCCTACTCGTAAGGGCCATGATGACTTGACGTCATCCCCACCTTCCTCCAGTTTATCACTGGCAGTCTCCTTTGAGTTCCCGGCCGGACCGCTGGCAACAAAGGATAAGGGTTGCGCTCGTTGCGGGACTTAACCCAACATTTCACAACACGAGCTGACGACAGCCATGCAGCACCTGTCTCAGAGTTCCCGAAGGCACCAATCCATCTCTGGAAAGTTCTCTGGATGTCAAGAGTAGGTAAGGTTCTTCGCGTTGCATCGAATTAAACCACATGCTCCACCGCTTGTGCGGGCCCCCGTCAATTCATTTGAGTTTTAACCTTGCGGCCGTACTCCCCAGGCGGTCGACTTAACGCGTTAGCTCCGGAAGCCACGCCTCAAGGGCACAACCTCCAAGTCGACATCGTTTACGGCGTGGACTACCAGGGTATCTAATCCTGTTTGCTCCCCACGCTTTCGCACCTGAGCGTCAGTCTTTGTCCAGGGGGCCGCCTTCGCCACCGGTATTCCTCCAGATCTCTACGCATTTCACCGCTACACCTGGAATTCTACCCCCCTCTACAAGACTCTAGCCTGCCAGTTTCGAATGCAGTTCCCAGGTTGAGCCCGGGGATTTCACATCCGACTTGACAGACCGCCTGCGTGCGCTTTACGCCCAGTAATTCCGATTAACGCTTGCACCCTCCGTATTACCGCGGCTGCTGGCACGGAGTTAGCCGGTGCTTCTTCTGCGGGTAACGTCAATTGCTGCGGTTATTAACCACAACACCTTCCTCCCCGCTGAAAGTACTTTACAACCCGAAGGCCTTCTTCATACACGCGGCATGGCTGCATCAGGCTTGCGCCCATTGTGCAATATTCCCCACTGCTGCCTCCCGTAGGAGTCTGGACCGTGTCTCAGTTCCAGTGTGGCTGGTCATCCTCTCAGACCAGCTAGGGATCGTCGCCTAGGTGAGCCGTTACCCCACCTACTAGCTAATCCCATCTGGGCACATCTGATGGCAAGAGGCCCGAAGGTCCCCCTCTTTGGTCTTGCGACGTTATGCGGTATTAGCTACCGTTTCCAGTAGTTATCCCCCTCCATCAGGCAGTTTCCCAGACATTACTCACCCGTCCGCCACTCGTCACCCGAGAGCAAGCTCTCTGTGCTACCGTTCGACTTGCATGTGTTAGGCCTGCCGCCAGCGTTCAATCTGAGCCATGATCAAACTCTTCAATTTAAGTTTGATGCTCGTGAATTAAACTTCGTAATGAATTACGTATGTTCACTCAGAGACTTGGTATTCATTTTTCGTCCGAGGACGTTAAGAATCCATGTCACTTTGAGTGCCCACACAGATTGTCTGATAAATTGTTAAAGAGCAGTGCAACGCGGCTTTCGCTCACCGTTGCGAGGTGGCGTATATTACGCTTTCCTCTTTCAGAGTCAACCCGTTATTTCAGGATTTTTTCTCTTCAACCGACCGGGTTATCTGTGAAGTGATTCACATCTGCCGTGTCGATGGAGGCGCATTATAGGGAGTTCTCCGCAGGCCGCAACCGCTAAATGACAGAAAAATGACTGACTGCTGCATTCCACAGCAAAACCCCGCCTTATACCCTTTTACACACAGACTTATCCACAACATCATCAGGATCCCGATGCGATCCTGCGAACTGAAAAGGAAGATCAACTATACTAGCGGCAAATATTCTTCCTGGCAGAGCACTCCCTCATGAACACACAACGCCTCGCCCGCGACTGGCGTCTCCCTACCGCAGGGGTGATGCTGCTGGCTATTCTGTTTGCCAGTTTTACCCTGCATACGCACTGGAGCGCCTTTATCCAGTGGTGTCTTGCCACTCAAATTACCCTGCACCGTTATCTGGTGATGTATCTGCTGCAGTTGAATAACCACCAGTACAGCGGCGGACTATGGCTCTTAACAGGCGCCTTCCTTTATGGCGTGCTGCACGCCATCGGGCCGGGGCACGGGAAATTCATTGTGACGACCTATCTGACCACTAATAAGGAAAGCGAGCGGGCTGCCCGGGTCGTTCCTTTCCTTGGCAGCCTGATGCAGGGCGTGAGCGCCATTCTGTTTGTCTTTATTCTGGCGGTGGGGTTTAACCTCGCCTCAGGGGATATTAGTACCAGCCGTTGGTATGTAGAGAAGATAAGCGCAGTGCTGATTGGTGTATTCGGCGCGTTCGTCATTTATCAGGCATTAAAGAGCCTGCGTCCGCGCAGAATGACGATCTCAGCCATCAGTCCCCTCCATCAGCACAATGAACACTGTGGCTGCGGCCATCACGGCGTGGGTGCCGACCTGACGCAGGGAGACTGGAAAACTCGCCTGGGGGTGATTCTGGCGATTGGCGCACGCCCGTGCAGTGGGGCAATCATGATTCTGATGTTTTCAAATGCGCTGGGCATTGTCACCTGGGGGATGGCTGCCGTCATGACAATGTCCCTGGGAACGGCACTCTCGATTATGGGGCTCTCGCTGGCGGTACGTTATGCCCGTGAACGCACGGTGGCCTGCTTCGGGGGAAATAGCACGTTAAGATGGCTGGTGCCAGCCGTCAAAATAGCCGGCGGGATAGTTCTGATCCTGTTCGCGACCATTCTCTTCCTGACGGTCATCCCCATCAGCGCCAATGGCGACTACATCGCTGCCGGATGCTAATAAAAGAAAACCCGCCGTTGGCGGGTTTCTTTATTACTCGTTGATGCGTGGATGCTGATCCACCAGTCGGGAGCGTTTTTTCTGCAGTTCTTCAATCTCTGCGTCAATGTCTTCAATCTTCTGCTCTACATTATCGTAGTGCTCACGCAGGATCTCTTTCGCTTCCTGAATATCCGATGCCGCAGGCGTCGCCCCTTTCAGTGGACGGTTCGCCGTCTCCTTCATCGTAATACCGGTAATCAAGCCAATCACCGCGATCACCATCAGGTAATAAGCAGGCATCATCAGATTCTGCGTGCTTTCCACCAGCGAGGCGGCAAGCGTCGGGGTCAGACCGGCAATCAGCACCGAGATGTTAAAGGCTGCCGCCAGCGCACTGTAACGAATATGCGTCGGGAACATCGCAGGCAACGTTGAGGCCATCACCCCGATGAAGCAGTTCAGGATCACCGCCAGCATCAGCAGACCCGCAAAAATCAACCCCAGCACGTTACTGTTGATCAGAATAAAGGCCGGGATTGCCAGGGCAAACAGCGCCACGCTTCCCAGAATAATGAATGGTCGACGGCCAAAGCGGTCACTCAGCAGACCCATAATCGGCTGCACGAACAGCATACCCACCATGATGGCAATAATAATCAGCACACCGTGATCTTCCGAGTAATGCAGGTTATGCGACAGATAACTCGGCATGTAGGTCAGCAGCATGTAGTAGGTCACGTTGGTCGAAATCACCAGACCAATACAGGTCAGCAGGCTGCGCCAGTGCTTAGTGGCAATCTCTTTGAACGACACCTTCGGACCATCCTGCAGCCCTTCGCGGTCACCCTGCTCCAGTTTCTCAACGTGCTGCTGGAACGCCGGTGTCTCTTCCAGCGCATGACGCAGATACAGACCGATGATCCCCAGCGGCAACGCGAGGAAGAATGGGATACGCCAGCCCCAGTCGAGGAAGTTCTCTTCACCGACGACGGTTGAAATCAGCACCACGACACCCGCACCCATCACGAACCCGGCAATCGAGCCGAAGTCCAGCCAGCTCCCCATAAAACCGCGCTTACGGTCCGGGGAATACTCCGCGACGAAGATCGAGGCACCGGTATATTCCCCACCGACGGAGAAACCCTGCGCCATCTTACAGAGCAGCAGCAGAATCGGTGCCCAGATGCCGATCGTGGCATAGGACGGAATCAGGCCGATACAGAAGGTACTTATCGACATGATGACAATGGTGATGGCAAGGATCTTCTGGCGACCGTATTTATCACCGAGCATACCGAAGAACAGACCACCCAGCGGGCGAATAAGGAAAGGAACGGAGAACGTCCCCAGTGCGGCAATCATCTGCAGGCTGGGATCAGCCCCTGGGAAAAACACTTTACCTAACGCGTAGGCCACAAAGCCATAGACACCAAAATCGAACCATTCCATCGCATTACCGAGCGAGGCTGCGGTGATGGCCTTACGCAATTTTGCGTCGTCAATAATAGTGACGTCGCGAAGCGTGATGGGTTTAATCTTTTTCCTTCTCAGCATAGCTATCCTCGTTGACTCGGCCCTGTCTGTTTCACAATCCAGTGTGGGTGCTGTGAACCTTGGGATCCGCTCCATGCGAATCGCCTTATTCAAGCGTAGCAGGTTTACTTACATTGACGTTTATCGTCGATACAACCGAACCTGTTGACGCCTGCCAGGGCAGTTAATGACCTTTTTACCCTACCAGCGTTTATATTTGTGATCAACTTCACACATATATTTATGCTGCGTAAAGTGAAGACAGTCTTTGTCAATTTCCGCAAATAAGCACTTTCTCAACCCATCCCAGAGAAACATTTTCATGTTGTCCCATTTTCTTTTTATCACGCCATAAAAAGCCGCTTTTTTACAAGAGATTTACATAAACCCCATCCAGCCAGAACGCGGCGTAAAGTTTACAATCAATATGTGACGCAGATAACTAAAACACTGTTTTATTTTCATTGAATCATTATTCCAGTGATCGCATGATAATTCCCTAAACATAGCGATGAGTGTTTTCTGACATGAGAAAACCAGAGCGCTTACTGAATTTTGTTGCGGGGTTATCCAATACAAGCCATCAAGAAAACCCTTCATCATTTTGAATTTATTGATTTTTTATTCGCGCCCACCGCTCGCTACGAGGGGTAACATTGTGAGGGTTGTATATGAAGATTAAAGCCACGATAGAACGTATTCCTGGTGGGATGATGCTGGTTCCCCTGGTACTCGGTGCTATTCTGAATACCTTAGCGCCTGAAACCGGGGCTTATTTTGGCGGTTTCACAAAAGGGATGATTACAGGCACCGTCCCCATCCTGGCAGTCTGGTTCTTTTGTATCGGTGCATCCATTAATTTACGTGCAACAGGCACCGTATTACGTAAATCCGGCACGCTGGTTATAACCAAAATAGCGGTGGCTTGGGTTGTCGCCATGATATGCGCGATGTTCATTCCGGAGAATGGAATTCAGACCGGTTTCTTCGCGGGTTTATCGGTCCTGGCAATTGTCTCGGCGATGGATATGACTAACGGCGGGTTGTATGCCAGCCTGATGAACCAGTACGGAACGAAAGAAGAATCCGGGGCATTTGTCCTGATGTCTCTGGAGTCCGGCCCGCTCATGACGATGCTGATCCTGGGTTCTGCTGGCCTGGCCTCTTTTGAGCCTCACCACTTTGTTGGCGCGATCCTGCCCTTCCTGATCGGTTTCGCCCTCGGGAATCTGGATCACGATCTGCGCGATTTCTTCAGCAAAGCCACACCCGTACTCATCCCGTTCTTTGGTTTTGCGCTGGGCAACACCATCAACCTGAACGTGATCCTTGATACGGGTCTGCTGGGTATTGTGCTGGGGGTTGCGGTCATCATCATCACCGGTATTCCGTTGATTATTGCCGACCGCGTGATTGGCGGCGGAAACGGCACGGCGGGTGTCGCCGCCTCTTCAGCCGCAGGTGCTGCGGTCGCAAACCCGGTGATTATTGCTCAGATTAACCCGGCCTTCGAACCGGTAGCCGCTTCTGCAACGGCACTGGTGGCTGCCAGCGTGATTGTTACCGCGATTCTGGTGCCGATCATCACGGCACTGTACGCGAAACGCTACGGAAACGTGCAAGAGAAAGATGTAGAAAGGAAGGCAGCAGAGCTTCAACATTAACAAACCGCACCAAACCATCCCCTCTCCCCTCTGGGGAGAGGGCCAGAGTGAGGGGTGAGGGGTTCAACCAAAAATCTCCTCCACCATCGCCTCCACCAGACGTTTTGCCGAACACAGCCTCGGCATCCCCAGCGCAACGGTCTGCCAGTTTTGCGTAACTGACCAGCTCACCGGGTGTTTATCCGCCTGACACCAGTCACCCAGCCAGCCCAGCATGTCTTTATGATCGATTAAACCCGCCGAAGCGGGGGTGGTCAGCCACTGATGATAGAAATGGCGCGTCGCAGGAGACGCATTGATACCCTGAGCAAGATAATTGGCGGCCATACTGCGTAAATTATCCTTGAGCATGGCCGAAACATCGTCCTTCGCCAGACGGCAAGCATCGCCGAAGGCCCCCCAGCGCAACTCTTCCAGGACAATGAAACAACGCCCGGCCAGTGACCAGCCATCATAATGACCGGCTCGCCAGCGAGTGAAAATTTGCTCGCTGTGCTCACCCGCCTGGACGGTCAGTCCACGCTGAGTTAGCGCCTTTTCTTTATAAACGGCACGTTGGGTAAAATGCGATGAGAGCTCAGCGTACTGTTCAAGCAGGCCCGGAGAGGGCTGAGCCCTTAAGTGAGCCTGCTGACGAAGTGTATTCAATTTATCCGCCATCAGCGTAAGCGCAAGATGGCCAGGGTCAAGCATCCCGGCGAGTTTTTCAGCCAGACCGAGGCGCAGGGCAGCATTCTCATTCAGCATTCCGGCCATCGCCCAGGGTCGTAACCGGGTGTGCGTCATGATCTCCTGAGTCAAGCGCTCACGAAACTGCAACTGCTGCGGCCCCAGATGAGGATGACGCGCAACGTCCACGCCCTGCACAAGATCGACCATAAATTTAGGATGAATACACTCCAGCGTCCGCCCGGGACCGTCCAGTAGCTGTGTTGTCATGGTTGCTCTGCCGCGAATAGAGTTTGAATATCATCGCGTAACAGTCGGGTATCTTCCTGTATCCACGTCGCAGTAGTGATACTTTGCTTCAACAGCTGGCTGAGCGCTCGGGTCGAATGCTCATTTTGTTGACGCACTGCGAGGCTATCACGCAAGCTTTCCTGTAACCCGGTCAGGTATAACGAAAATTCTGCAAAGAACGTCGCCATTCCTGCCGTAACAGAGACATCGACCTGGGCGGACAAAGCTTTACGTATATGTTCACAAAACTGATCAATATGTTGCTTAAATTTGTCATGTAGCTGCGCAATGTCGATAACATAGCGCGTGCGGGTCGCCACATATTCATCCCAGCCCCAGCCCGGATTATTCAGCCAGCGAGAGACGGTCTCACGCATGCTGCCCGCGCCCGATGGCTGTCCTGCAGGGCGGTTGTCCTGCGCGATGGCATCGTTAAACAGCGCCTGCGTATTGACGTTAAGCTGGTTAGCCTGAAAAGCCGGGAAGCTAATCCGCGCCCGAAAGCCGGCATGGCTCAGATGCTCTTTAATACGCGTTTCGATGGGACGCATGGCGTCATTCAGGGAACGCGCCAGCGTAGACTCCAGCTGATCGAAGCGTAACGCCAGCTCCCGGCAGATCTTTGTCTGCGCATCCAGCATGATAAGCTCGCAGGAGGAGCGGATTTTACTCAGGGCAATCTGTGCCTGCCCCTCGTCATCCAGTACCAGCTGCTGTAGTTCTTGCGGTTCGTCACCGCGAGGATTCAACCGATCGTTACCGGCTAAATCAAGGATATTGCGAGCGCTGAACACGTGACCAATCGCCTGGTGAAGCGCTGTTTTTTGGGCCCCCATAAAGTCCGCAGTGGCATTCAGCGCCTGCTCAACTTCATGTTTCACCTCATCGCTCACCACCCGCTGGCGCGTCTGCATCATCGCCATGTCCTCTTCAAGACGCGTAATATTCAGTTCCAGCGCGTCAAAGGCGACCGTCAGCCCCTGATAGCGGAAGTCGAGATATTCCCGGGCATTTTGTGCGTAGTTGAGCAGCTTATGGGACGCCGAGCGCAACGCAAATAACGAGGCATTAGCATAGGCGGCGTAAATCAGTTTGCGTATCGGTTGTTCAAACAGCGAATCTTCCCAGAGCAAATCGGCGGCGTGACGGATATGGCCAATATCATCCAGGTCCGCCGTACGCCAGCGGCGACCGAGGGCGGCTTCGGCAAAATCCTGCACCCAGGGTTGCTCCTGATGATCCGGCAGTTGTCCGTGGGTATTCATCTCGTAGCGAGCGCGGTTCGCCAGATACGCCCACATGGAGGAGACAGGGTAGATCTGGCCAGGCGAAATATTGCCTTTCATTAAGGTACCGGAGATCATCGCCCGGACCTGCTCTTCATCATCGCTATTGCGATCTTTCTGGTCGAATTTATTCACCAGGGCATACAGAGGCACGGATTTCCCCGCCACCGAAATAGCCTGACGGACCTCTTCATCAGATATAGATTTAAGCTGGGTATAATCCATTACCGCCAGCACCGCCGATGCGCGGGCTAACTGCTCACTCAGCATTTTTTGCAGATGCGGCTGTCCGGCCTCATTAGGCCCAGGGGTATCGAGCAGCGTCAGTTGCCCGAGGTGGGCATCCAGACCCGCAAGATGCACGAACTCCACTTCAATGACCGGAATGTGTTCAATGGCCGCGTATTCTGAAAACGGAAACGCCACGCCCAGCGCCTGAGAGAGTCTGACCAGGTCATTGAGGCTTTTCAGGCAATGAAATATTGGCTGCGCTCCAAGATGATGCTTTTCAAAGGCTTCACCTTTTTCAATGCGTTCCAGCAGCGTATTCATGTCTTTATCAATTTCCAGATGCTGAGCCAGCTTCCCGCGATCGTAATCGCAGAGTTGTTTCTGCAGCAGCTGGATCAAATCATCAATAGGCGAGACATGTGAGAAATGGAGTACCGGCTCTTTCTGGCCTGGCGTATGACGAATCAGGGTAGGAAGCGCCGTCATTGGGCGGTTGCGATTAGGCAACAATTCGGTCCCCACAATGGCATTAATGGTGGTCGATTTCCCCGCTTTCATGGTACCAACGATAGCCAGAACCATTTCCAGACGTGTTATTTTGCGTAATTCATTATTTAGCATTGCCTGCTGCGCTTCGACACCCCGCGCACTAAAATGCAAAGGCAGAACGTTGTTCTTTTCACCCGTAATAGCGGCCGTCGTGTTCTCCAGCATCGCTGTCGGCATTGACTTCAAGGTATCAAGATTTTGCAGGGCAAGCTGTAACAAACGCTCAGCTTCCTGGCTTAATTCAAAAATGGTCTGTGTGTGCATGATAAAAGCCTTTCCTTAACGCAAATTTATTACTTTTATTAAGCCACTGGTATTAATTATGATGTTCAGGCTTATATGATCACGTGTGGAAAACATGTTCACCGGAATATAACTGATTGAAGATAATCAGAAATAAATGGCTATCCTTGCATGGCGTGTAAAGCTCTCCTCAAGGCCTGACAGCCAAAAGATAAAAAGCGTAGCCCTTTTTAAGAAACTTCAGGATATATCATCATTATTTACCCACCTAAAAAGAACGGGTTATGCCACAACCATACGAAATGCATGGCAGCAAAGACCAAAGATAAATAACAATGTGTTGCTTCACCTTATCCGAAATGAAGGTGCGTAGCAATTTGCCGCAATAAAATATTCGATATATTTAGCGACTTCTCTTTCCACCGTGTTAATGACGTTAGCATCGCTTAACTGACTGACAGGAAGTGTCACTCCCGACACATTTTTTGCTTTTTTTTAAATTCAGAATATCACCGACAAACGTGTGGATTTGCGCTATACTTGCCGCCTTTTTCGGCACACTGCCGTCATTTAGCTGGCATTTTCCAGCGTGTTAACACTTTTTTGAGGATACCGATATGTCTCTCCCACACTGCCCGAAATGCAATTCTGAATACACCTATGAAGATAATGGCATGTTCATCTGCCCGGAATGTGCGCATGAATGGAATGATGCCGAACCGGCACAGGATGCAGATGCCCTGATCGTAAAAGATGCGAACGGTAACCTGCTGGCGGATGGCGACAGCGTCACCGTGGTTAAAGATCTTAAAGTCAAAGGCAGCTCTTCCATGCTGAAGATCGGTACCAAAGTGAAGAACATCCGTCTGGTTGAAGGCGATCATAATATCGACTGCAAAATTGACGGCTTCGGTCCGATGAAACTGAAATCTGAGTTCGTGAAAAAGAACTGATTTTTCTCCTGTAGGCCCGATAACCGAAGCGCCGCCGGGCGCTTTTTCCGGATGCGCTACGCTTATCTGGCCTACAAAAAAAGAACTACACTTAATGGGCTTTTCTTACGTGAGGTAAAGATTATGCCGTTAAGTCCCTACATCTCCTTCGCCGGCAACTGTGCAGAGGCAACCGCCTTTTATCAGCAGGCCGTCGGCGCTGAACTCCTCTATAAAATCACTTTCGGTGAAATGCCCAAAAGCGACAGCAGTGAAGAAGGCTGTCCGTCCGGCATGCAGTTTCCTGATTCCGCTATCGCCCACTCTAACGTCCGCATTGCGGGCAGCGACATCATGATGAGCGACGGGCAGCCGCCGGGCAGCAACGCGCAGTATGCCGGGTTCACGCTGGTGCTCGACACGCAGGATGTGTCAGAAGGCAAGCGCTGGTTCGACAACCTCGCCGCTGGCGGCAATATCGACATGGCGTGGCAGGAGACCTTCTGGGCGCACGGTTTCGGTAAAGTCACCGATAAATACGGCGTACCGTGGATGATTAACGTCGTTAAGCAGCAGCACTAATTTTCTGGCGGTGGGCGGTCCGCCTCCGCCTGTCATCAAACTCCCCTCAACTCTTCAAATTCCCGCAACCCAGACTTAACCCAAATGTCACATTGATGCGCCAGCATGAGGCCACATTTATCGTGAGGCCCCGCACATGCAAACTGTCATCCGCGTCGAGAAACTGAGCAAGACCTTCAATCACAACAAGGCGCTGCATGCCGTTGATCTGACCGTCCAGCAGGGCGACATGGTGGCGCTTCTCGGCCCTTCTGGCTCCGGTAAATCCACCCTTCTGCGCCATTTAAGCGGTCTTATCACCTGCGATAAAACCCCGGAAAGTCACGTCGAATTGCTGGGCAACACGGTGCAGCGCGCCGGGCGTCTGGCAAGTGATATCCGCAAGAGCCGTGCCCAGACGGGCTACATCTTCCAGCAGTTCAACCTGGTCAATCGCCTGACGGTACTGGAGAACGTGCTGATTGGCGCACTCGGCAGCACACCGTTCTGGCGCACCTGCATGCGCTGGTTCTCACCTTCCCAGAAGCAGGAAGCTCTTCAGGCGTTGACTCGCGTCGGTATGGCACACCTGGCCCACCAGCGTGTCTCCACCCTGTCCGGTGGACAACAGCAGCGCGTCGCCATCGCCCGCGCCCTGATGCAGAAAGCAAAAATCATTCTGGCCGATGAACCTATCGCCTCGCTGGACCCGGAATCCGCCCGCATCGTGATGGAAACCCTGCGCGACATTAACCAGAACGACGGCATTACCGTGGTGGTAACGCTGCATCAGGTGGATTACGCCCTGCGCTACTGCGAGCGCATTGTCGCCCTGCGTCAGGGCCATGTGTTCTTTGACGGCGCAAGACACCAGTTTGATAACGAACGTTTTGATCATCTCTACCGCAGCGTAAACCGCGTCGAAGAGCGCGCGCAGGCTGCATAACTCCCCATAACGAGGAATGGAAATGAACTACAAAGCCGTTGCCGCGCTGGCCTTTACCAGCATGTTCAGCATCAGCACCCTGTTAAGCCCGGCGTATGCACAAGAGCAGGAAAAAGCGCTGAACTTCGGCATTATTTCGACGGAATCACAGCAGAACCTGAAGCCTCAGTGGGAACCGTTCCTGAAAGATATGGAAACCAAACTGGGGATCAAAGTGAATGCCTTCTTCGCCCCGGACTACGCGGGCATTATCCAGGGAATGCGCTTTAATAAAGTCGACATCGCCTGGTATGGCAACCTCTCCGCAATGGAAGCGGTAGACCGCGCCAACGGCCAGGTCTTTGCCCAGACCGTTGCGGCAGATGGCTCCCCGGGCTACTGGAGCGTGCTGATCGTGAACAAAGACAGCCCGATCAACAACCTCAACGACATGCTCGCCAAACGCAAAGAGCTGACCTTTGGTAACGGCGACCCGAACTCCACCTCCGGCTTCCTCGTCCCTGGCTACTATGTCTTCGCGAAAAACAACGCCTCCGCCAGCGACTTCAAACGCACCGTCAACGCCAGCCATGAAACCAACGCCCTGGCCGTGGCGAACAAGCAGGTGGATGTTGCCACCAACAACACCGAAAACCTCGACAAGCTGAAAACCTCCGCGCCGGACAAGCTGAAAGAACTGAAGGTGATCTGGAAATCGCCGCTGATCCCGGGCGACCCGATCGTCTGGCGTAAAAACCTCTCCGAAAGCACCAAGGACAAGGTGTACGACTTCTTTATGAACTACGGCAAAACGCCGGAAGAGAAAGCGGTTCTTGAGAAACTGGGCTGGGCACCGTTCCGCGCCTCCAGCGACCTTCAGCTGGTCCCGATTCGCCAGCTGGCGCTGTTTAAACAGATGCAGGCCGTGAAGGACAACAAAGGGCTCAAGGAAGAAGAGAAGACCAGCAAAGTCTCTGACATTCAGGCCCAGCTGGAAGACCTTGACCGCCTGACCGCGGCACTCGGCGCCATGACCAGCGTAAATAAAGCGGTGCAGTAGTTTCTTTTCCCCCTCTCCCCGTGGGAGAGGGTCGGGGTGAGGGCATCAGCGCGCACATTTCCCCCTCACCCTAACCCTCTCCCTCAAGGGAGAGGGAATTAAAACCCAAGGAGCCAACATGCAAACCATCACCCTCCCGCCGCCAAAGCGCAGCTGGTTCTCGCTCATAAGCTGGGCCATCCTGCTGGCGGTGCTGGTTATCTCCTGGAAGGGCGCAGAAATGGATCCCCTGCTGCTCTTCAAAGATTCCGGCAACATGGCAACCTTTGCCGCCGACTTCTTCCCGCCGGACTTCAGCCAGTGGCAGGACTATCTCAGCGAAATGGCCATTACCCTGCAAATTGCCGTCTGGGGCACCGCCCTTGCCGTCATTCTCTCCATTCCGTTTGGCCTGATGAGCGCGGAAAACATCGTGCCGTGGTGGGTATACCAGCCGATGCGTCGCCTGATGGATGCCTGCCGCGCGATTAACGAAATGGTCTTTGCGATGCTGTTCGTGGTAGCCGTGGGTCTGGGTCCGTTCGCGGGCGTCATGGCGCTGTTCATCCACACCACCGGGGTGCTCTCTAAGCTGCTCTCGGAAGCGGTCGAAGCCATTGAGCCCAGCCCGGTGGAAGGCATCCGCGCCACCGGCGCCAACAAAATCGAAGAGATCCTCTACGGCGTCCTGCCGCAGGTGATGCCGCTGCTGATCTCCTACTCGCTGTACCGCTTTGAGTCCAACGTTCGCTCCGCCACGGTCGTCGGCATGGTCGGTGCAGGCGGAATCGGCGTCACCCTGTGGGAAGCGATTCGCGGTTTCCAGTTCCAGCAAACCTGCGCCCTGATGGTGCTCATCATCATCACCGTCAGCCTGCTGGATTTCCTCTCTCAACGTTTGCGTAAGCACTTCATCTGAGAAGCGAGGCTTTGTTTTCTATGCACTTATCCAGACATCCGACCAGTTACCCAACCCGCTGGCAAGAAATTGCGGCAAAGCTCGAAGTGGAACTGCGCACGCACTACCGCTGCGGAGACTACCTGCCCGCCGAGCAGCAGCTTGCGGATCGCTATGAAGTGAATCGCCACACCCTGCGCCGCGCCATTGACCAGCTGGTCGAGCGCGGCTGGGTACAACGCCGTCAGGGCGTGGGCGTGCTGGTGCTGATGCGCCCGTTCGACTATCCGCTCAATGCCCAGGCGCGCTTTAGTCAGAACCTGCTGGATCAGGGCAGCCATCCCACCAGCGAAAAGCTGCTCTCGGTCCTGCGCCCGGCCTCCAGCCATGTGGCGGACGCGCTGGGCATTCAGGAAGGCGATAACGTCATCCACCTGCGCACGTTGCGCCGCGTCAACGGCGTAGCGGTATGCCAGATTGACCACTACTTCGCGGACCTCGCCCTCTGGCCAGTGCTGCAAAACTTTTACAGCGGTTCCCTGCACGACTTTCTGCAGGATGCCACGGGCATCGCCCTCAAGCGCACCCAGACGCGTATCAGCGCCCGCCGCGCGCAGGCTAAAGAGAGCAAAGTGCTCGAAATCCCCAATATGGCGCCGCTGCTCTGCGTGCGCACCCTCAACCACCGTGACGGCGAGGTCAATGCGACGGAATATTCCGTCAGCCTGACCCGTGCCGACATGATCGAATTCACTATGGAGCACTGAATGCACGTCGATACCGCCACCCGACAGCGCTGGATGCGTGTGCTGGCCCACAGCCAGCCTGCTGCCCTGCGCGATCGCATGAACGCCCTGAGCCTGACGCCAGACTACGACACTATCCGCGCACCGGAAATTGGCCTGGTGCAGATCCAGGCCCGGATGGGCGGCACCGGGCAGCGCTTTTTTGCGGGAGACGCCCCCCTCACCCGCGCCGCGATCCGCCTGAACAGCGGCACGCTGGGCTACAGCTACGTGCTGGGACGCGATAAAGCACACGCCGAGCGCTGCGCAGTAATAGACGCCCTTTTGCAGGAACAAACGCATTTTCAGACGTTAATGGAAACCCTTATTGCCCCGCTGGAAGCTGACCGCGCCGCACGACTTGCCGCACGTCAGACCGAAGTGAATACCAGCCGGGTCGACTTCTTTACGCTCGTTCGCGGAGACAACGCATGACGCTTCAACCTGCTTTTACCCTGGCCGTCCAGGATGCCCAACAAAGTTTTCGTCGCCTGCTGAAAGCCATGAGCGAGCCGGGGGTGATTGTCTCGCTGCACCAGCTTTCACAGGGCTGGCTGCCGCTGAATCTGGCGACCACCAGCGTGTTGCTGACCCTTGCCGACAACGACACGCCGGTGTGGCTGTCAGGCGCCTTATCTAATGACATCGCCAGCCAGAATCTGCGTTTTCACACCAGTGCCCCGCTGGTTGAGCAACCGCGACAGGCGGTCTTTGCCGTGGCCGACGAACACATCAGCCACGAGCAGCTCAACGCCCTGAGCGAAGGCAGCGCCGTTGCACCGGAAACCAGCGCCACGCTGATTCTGCAGGTCTCCAGCCTGAGCGGCGGCCGCATGCTCCGCCTGACCGGTGCAGGTATCGCCGATGAACGCATGGTTGCGCCGCAGCTGCCGGAGTGCATCATTCATGAGCTGACCGAACGCCCGCACCCGTTCCCGCTGGGCATAGACCTGATCCTGACCTGCGGCGAGCGTCTGCTCGCCATCCCGCGGACCACCCACGTGGAGGTGTGCTGATGTACGTTGCCGTTAAAGGGGGCGAAAAGGCGATCGCCGCCGCCCATGCCTTGCAGGAACACAGACGACGGGGCGATGAAAAACTGCCCGAACTGAGCGTCGCCCAGATTGAGCAGCAGCTGAACCTGGCCGTTGACCGGGTGATGACCGAAGGCGGCGTCGCCGATCGCGAGCTGGCGGCGCTGGCGCTGAAGCAGGCCAGCGGCGATAACGTCGAAGCCATCTTTCTGCTGCGCGCCTGGCGCACCACGGTTCCCCGCTTCACGGCGAGCGAGCCGGTGAATACGGCGCAGATGCGCCTGGAGCGCCGTATTTCTGCCGTTTATAAAGACATCCCCGGCGGCCAGCGGCTTGGCCCCACCTACGATTACACCCATCGCCTGCTGGATTTTACCCTGCTGGCAAATGGCGAAGCGCCACGGCTCAGCACCACGGATGCCGAACAGGAGCCGTCTCCGCACGTCTTCAGCCTGCTGGCAAACCAGGGGCTGGCGAAAGCGGAAGAAGATTCGGGTACCGCGCCGGATGACATCACCCGCACGCCGCCAGTTTTCCCGTGCTCGCGCTCCTCGCGCCTGCAACAGCTGATGCGCGGCGACGAAGGCTATCTGCTGGCGCTGGCCTACTCCACCCAGCGCGGCTATGGGCGTAACCACCCGTTTGCGGCCGAAATTCGCAGCGGCTATATCGACGTCGAAATTGTGCCGGAAGAGCTGGGTTTTGCGGTGAACGTCGGCGAACTGCTGATGACCGAATGCGAAATGGTTAACGGCTTTGTCGCGCCAGAGAATGAAGACCCGCACTTTACCCGCGGCTACGGATTGGTGTTTGGCCTGAGCGAACGCAAAGCCATGGCGATGGCGCTGGTCGACCGCGCCCTGCAGGCACCGGACTACGGCGAGCACATCGCCGGCCCGGCGCAGGATGAGGAGTTCGTGCTGGCCCATGCAGACAACGTTGAGGCCGCCGGTTTCGTCTCGCACCTCAAGCTGCCGCACTACGTCGATTTCCAGGCCGAACTGGAACTGCTGAAACGTCTGCAACGGGAGCGCGCCAATGGCTAACTTAAGCGGCTACAACTTTGCCTATCTGGATGAGCAAACCAAACGCATGATCCGCCGCGCCATCCTCAAAGCGGTTGCCATTCCGGGCTACCAGGTACCGTTCGGCGGCCGCGAGATGCCAATGCCCTACGGCTGGGGCACCGGCGGTATTCAGTTGACCGCCAGCGTGATCGGGGAAGCCGACGTGCTTAAGGTCATCGACCAGGGGGCAGACGACACCACCAACGCCGTTTCGATCCGCAACTTCTTCAAGCGCGTGACCGGCGTAGCGACCACTGAAAAAACCGAAGACGCAACGCTGATCCAGACCCGCCACCGCATTCCGGAAACCCCGCTGACTGAAGATCAGATTCTGATTTTCCAGGTGCCGATCCCGGAGCCGCTGCGCTTTATCGAGCCGCGGGAAACCGAAACCCGCACCATGCACGCGCTGGAAGAGTACGGCGTGATGCAGGTGAAGCTTTACGAGGACATCGCCCGCTTCGGCCATATCGCCACCACCTACGCCTACCCGGTGAAGGTCAACGGGCGCTATGTGATGGACCCGTCACCAATCCCGAAATTCGATAACCCGAAGATGGACATGATGCCAGCCCTGCAACTCTTTGGCGCCGGGCGTGAAAAACGCATCTATGCCGTACCGCCTTACACCCGTGTGGAGAGTCTCGATTTTGATGACCACCCGTTTACGGTGCAGGCGTGGGACGAGCCATGCGCCATCTGCGGATCCCAACATAGCTATCTGGATGAAGTGGTGCTGGATGACACGGGCAAACGGATGTTCGTCTGCTCCGACACCGATTTCTGCCGCCAACAGAGCGAGGCGAACAGCCAATGAAACCGCTGCTTTCGGTTAATAACCTGACTCACCTATACGCGCCGGGCAAAGGCTTCAGCGACGTGTCGTTCGAGCTGTGGCCGGGCGAAGTGCTGGGGATTGTCGGCGAGTCCGGCTCCGGTAAAACCACGCTGCTCAAATCTCTCTCCGCGCGCCTGACGCCGCAGAACGGTGAGATTTTATATGAGGGCACGTCGCTGTATGGCATGAGCGAGGCCGAGCGCCGTCGCCTGCTGCGTACCGAGTGGGGCGTAGTGCATCAGCACCCAATGGACGGGCTGCGCCGCCAGGTTTCAGCGGGAGGCAACATCGGCGAACGACTGATGGCCACCGGCGCGCGCCACTACGGTCACATCCGCGCCACCGCGCAGCACTGGCTGGAGGAGGTTGAAATCCCCGCCTCGCGTATCGACGACCTGCCCACCACTTTCTCCGGCGGCATGCAGCAGCGTTTACAGATCGCCCGCAACCTGGTCACCCATCCGAAGCTGGTGTTTATGGATGAGCCCACCGGCGGGCTGGACGTCTCGGTTCAGGCGCGCCTGCTCGATCTGCTGCGCGGCCTGGTGGTGGAGTTGAACCTGGCGGTGGTGATTGTCACCCACGATTTGGGCGTCGCACGCCTGCTGGCGGACCGTCTGCTGGTGATGAAGCAGGGTCAGGTGGTGGAAAGTGGGCTGACCGACCGCGTGCTCGACGATCCCCATCATCCGTACACCCAGCTGCTGGTGTCGTCCGTATTGCAGAATTGAGGCTGCTGTTGCCGGGTGGCGCTGCGCTTACCCGGCCTACGAACACCGCACCTGTAGGCCGGGTAAGGCGAAGCCGCCACCCGGCAAAACGAATCACGAGGCCAACATGATCCACGTACAAAACGTCAGTAAAACCTTTGTGCTCCACCAGCAAAACGGCGTGCGGCTGCCCGTCCTGCAAAACGCGTCGTTAGAGGTCGGCAACGGCGAATGCGTCGTGCTGCACGGCCACTCCGGCAGTGGAAAATCCACCCTGCTGCGCTCCCTGTACGCCAACTATCAGCCAGACGAAGGCCACATTCATATTCGCCACAACAACGAGTGGGTGGATCTGGTGCAGGCACCCGCGCGTAAGGTACTTGAAGTGCGCCGTTCGACGATCGGCTGGGTCAGCCAGTTTCTGCGGGTGATCCCGCGGATCTCCGCTCTGGACGTGGTGATGCAGCCACTGCTGGATCTCGGCGTACCGCGTGATACCTGTGCCGCCAAAGCCGCCAGCCTGCTGACGCGCCTCAACGTGCCGGAGCGTCTGTGGCACCTTGCCCCATCGACCTTTTCCGGTGGCGAGCAGCAGCGGGTCAACATCGCACGCGGCTTTATTGTCGACTACCCGATTTTACTCCTGGATGAACCCACCGCTTCGCTCGACAGCAAAAACAGCGCAGCGGTGATGGAACTGATCGAACAGGCCAAAGCGCGCGGCGCGGCGATCGTCGGGATCTTCCACGATGAAGCCGTGCGCGAGCGCGTAGCGGACAGACTGCACCCGATGGGGACAAACGTATGATTATCAATAACGTCAGGCTGGTGCTGGAAAACGAGGTCGTGGATGGCTCGGTTGAAATCCAGGACGGCGTCATCCGTGCGTTTGCCGAAACCCGGAGCCGCGCGCCTGACGCGATGGACGGCGAAGGTGGCTGGCTGCTGCCGGGGCTCATTGAGCTGCATACCGACAACCTCGACAAATTCTTCACCCCGCGCCCAAAGGTGGACTGGCCCGCCCATTCGGCGATGAGCAGCCACGACGCGCTGATGGTCGCCAGCGGTATTACCACCGTGCTCGACGCGGTGGCGATTGGCGACGTGCGCGACGGCGGCGACAGGCTTGAAAACCTGGAGAAGATGATTAACGCCGTGGAAGAGACGCAAAAGCGTGGCCTTAACCGCGCCGAGCACCGTTTGCACCTGCGCTGCGAGCTGCCGCACCACACCACCCTGCCGCTGTTTGAAAAACTGGTGGGCCGCGAGCCTGTCTCGCTGGTCTCCCTGATGGACCACTCGCCGGGGCAGCGTCAGTTCGCCAACATTGAGAAGTATCGTGAATACTATCAGGGCAAATACTCGCTCAACGATGCCGAGATGGCGCGCTACGAAGAAGAACAGCTGGCGCTTGCGGCACAGTGGTCGCAGCCGAACCGTCTCAGGATTGCCGCAATGTGCCGTGACCGCAATATTGCGCTGGCAAGCCATGACGATGCCACGCACGATCATGTGCGTGAATCCCACCAGCTTGGTAGCGTGATCGCCGAATTTCCCACTACGTTCGAAGCCGCAGAGGCGTCACGTCAGCACGGGATGAACGTGCTGATGGGCGCGCCGAACATCGTGCGCGGCGGCTCGCACTCCGGCAACGTGGCGGCAAGCAAGCTCGCCTCGCTCGGCCTGCTGGATATCCTCTCGTCTGACTACTACCCCGCCAGCCTGCTGGATGCGGCATTCCGGGTCGCGGACGATGAGGAGAACCGTTTTACGCTGCCACAGGCCATTCGCCTGGTGACCAAAAACCCGGCCGCCGCACTCAATCTTCAGGATCGCGGTGAGATTGCCGAAGGAAAACGGGCAGATCTGGTGCTTGCCCACCGCAAAGGCGAGCATATTCATATCGACCACGTCTGGCGTCAGGGAAAAAGGGTGTTCTGATGGGAAGACTTATCTGGATGATGGGGCCGTCCGGCTCCGGTAAGGACAGCCTGCTGTCTGCCCTGCGGCAGCGGGAACATTCACAGCTGCTGGTGGCGCACCGCTATATTACCCGCGCGGCGAACGCCGGAAGTGAAAACCATATCGCCCTGAGCGAGCAGGAGTTTTTCACCCGCGCCGGGCAAAACCTGCTGGCACTGAGCTGGCACGCTAACGGTTTCTACTATGGCGTCGGCATTGAGATCGACCTCTGGCTGCACGCGGGTTTTGATGTGCTGGTCAACGGCTCACGCGCCCATCTGCCGCAGGCAAAAGCCCGATATGAAGCGGCCCTGCTGCCGATCTGCCTGCAGGTTTCCCCGGACGTTCTGCGCAGCAGGCTGCAAAACCGGGGGCGCGAAAACGCGCGTGAGATTGACCAGCGGCTGGAGCGCGCGGCGCGCTACACCCCTTCAGGCTGCCATGTCCTCAATAACGACGGAAGTTTGCTACAGTCAGTCGAGATCTTTTTATCCCTTATCCGTCAGAAGGAGAAACAGCATGCCTGACTGCCAGCTTCGCCCCGCCACTGCTGATGATGCGCAGAGCGTGTACGCCCTCATCTGCGAACTTAAGCAAGCAGAGTTCGATCACCAGGCGTTTCATGCCGGCTATCTGGCTAATCTGCAGGATCACAATATGCGCTACCAGCTTGCCGAGCTGGACGGGGAAGTCATCGGCATGATCGGTCTGCACATGCAGTTTCACCTCCATCACGCCCGCTGGATCGGCGAGATCCAGGAGCTGGTGGTAATGCCGCAAGCGCGCGGGTTAAAGGTGGGTAGCCAGTTGCTCGCCTGGGCAGAGGACGTTGCACGACAGGCTGGCGCGGAGTTGACAGAACTTTCCACCAGCGTGAAGCGCGTGGACGCCCACCGTTTCTACCTTCGTGAAGGGTATACGCAGAGCCATTTCCGCTTCACCAAACCGCTGTAGAGGTGAGTGATGAGTCTGACCATAACGTTAACCGGCACCGGCGGTGCCCAGCTGGTGCCCGTCTTTGGCTGCGACTGCGCGGCGTGTAGACGCGCGCGTTTGCAGGAAAATTATCGCCGTCGTCCCTGCAGTGCGGTGGTCAAATACAACGATGCGGTCACGTTGCTGGACGCCGGTATTCCACACCTGATGGAGAACTGGCCCGCGGGCAGTTTTCAGCAGTTTTTACTCACTCACTATCATATGGATCACGTTCAGGGGCTGTTTCCCCTGCGCTGGGGCGTGGGTGCAACGATTCCGGTCTACGGCCCACCGGACGACGCGGGGTGTGACGACCTGTTCAAACATCCGGGGATCCTGGATTTCAGTCATACGGTCGAACCGTTTGTGGTGTTTGAGCTACAGGGACTGCGGGTGACGCCGCTGCCCCTCAACCATTCGAAGCTGACGTTTGGCTATCTGCTGGAATCCGCCCACAGCCGCGTGGCGTGGCTTTCAGACACGGCGGGATTACCGGAAAAAACGGTGAAGTTTCTGCTCAACAATCAGCCGCAGGCGATAATCATCGACTGCAGTCATGAACCGCGTGACGAGCCGCCGCGTAACCATTGTGATTTGAACACCGTGGTTGCGTTAAACGAGGTGATTGGCTGTCCGCAGGTGATCCTGACGCACATCAGCCATCAGTTTGACGTGTGGATGATGAACAACCCGCTGCCGAACGGTATCGAAGCGGGGTATGACGGCATGGTGCTGGTACTCGACTGAGTTTTGCCGGGTGGCGGCTGCGCCTTACCCGGCCTACAGGCCAGGGTTTTGTAGGCCTGCGTAAGCGAAGCGCCACCAGGCTTTAGCCGCGATCGTAATCGTCTTCTAAACGCCGTTCATCCTCTTCCAGTCGACGCCTGTCGTCATCTAACTGACGTTGACGCTCGTCTAAACGGCGGCGTCTGTCTTCGAGCTGCCGACGGCGATCGTCGTACTGACGGCTGTCGCTTTGACGGCTGCGATCGTAGCGATCGTCGTCGTCATTACGGCTGCTGTCGGGGTTATAAGCATCGTTGATCGCCTGCTGAATGTTGCCAATGGCATCATCAATTACGTCGGCGTGGGCCAGCTGGCTGGTGAGTGACAGCAGACCCAATATCAGAGCGGAAAAGTAACGTTTCATAAGGCCAGACTCACAGGTGGACTGGCGTTAAGGTAATCAACGGCACTCTGCCGGAGTAGCGGAGGAATCTCAAATTACCATCACCTTACGCAGCGCCTGTGCCAGCTGTACGCGGGTAAACGGCTTACGCAGTAGCTGAACGTCCGGCAGCTGAGGGTTATGCGTCGGCCGCAAATCCTGGCCGCTGATCAGCAGCACCGGAAGCTGCGGATAATGACTGCGCACATGGTTAATGACCTCCGCTCCGCTGAGGCTTCCGGGCAGCATCAGGTCGCTGATAAACATGCCAATATCCGGCGATGCCTCCAGCATGCTCAGGGCCTGCTCGCCATTCTCCGCTTCGAGCGTCAGGTAGCCCAGCTGATGCAGCTGCTCACACAGGGTCTGGCGGACATCCGCCTCATCTTCCAGCACCAGCACCAGCCGCTCGCTATCCGGGGAGGTGGTAGCCGGGAGCGTCTCACTTTCAGACACGGTGGAAAACGTCGAGCGCGGCAGATGGAGCCGAACGGTGGTGCCCTGCCCCGGCGCGCTTTCAATCTCCACGCGTCCCCCGGACTGACGCACAAAACCGTACACCATCGACAACCCTAATCCGCTGCCACTTCCGGTCTGTTTGGTGGTAAAGAACGGTTCAAAGACCCGGGATTTCACCTCCTGCGCCATACCGCTACCATGGTCAATGACCTCCAGCGCCACCATATCCTGCCTGCGGCCGTCGCTGCGGGTCACGCGCTGGTTCCATGTACGAATTTTAATGACGCCGCTTTGCCCTTCCATCGCATCGCGGGCGTTCATCACCAGATTGATAATCGCGTTTTCCAGCTGGCCGACGTCTATCCATGCGGACCATGCCGGGGTTTGCGCTTCAATCTCCAGCGTCAGGGTGACAGGCAAGGAGTGGCGCATCAGTTCCCGCAGGTTCTCCAGCAGCGGTTTCATCTCAACGGTATGCGGCGTCAGGGATTGCTTGCGGGAAAATGCCAGCAGGCGCTGGGTCAGCATGGCGCCGCGTTCGGCCGCCTTCAGCGCCCGGGTGATACGCGGCGCGTCTTTTGATTCGGGGTCGGTCAGCTCAAGACTGCCGATGATCACCGCCAGAAGATTATTAAAATCATGCGCCAGCCCGCCGGTCAGCTGTCCGACAGCCTTCATCTTCTGGCTGTGGAGCAACGCTTCTTCCAGTCCCTGACGCTCAATGCGGTCGATCTCCATCTGCGTCGTTTTCTCTTTCAGCAGACGCGTCGTGTGCTCAAGTGAAGCAGTGTTGCGGGCAAAAACGTTAAACGCGCGCGCCAGCTCGCCCAGCTCGTCCCGCCGCTGCAATGCGGGCACCGAGACATCCTGTTCGCCACGGGCAAGGCGCGACATGGCCCGGGAGATAGCCGTCAGGTTGGAGGCCAGGTTGCGGTAAATATACCAGCAGGCGCACCCGGTGATGATCAGCGCCAGCACGGCGAAAATGCTGATAAAAACGCTAATGGATTGCAGCTCGTGATGGCTCTGGGCTGTGCGAAGCCGGGAGGCTTGCGCGACCTGTTCAACGTACTGATTGATATCGCTATTCAGTATCGCCACCAGCGCCTTGATGTGGAACATATACCAGCTTATTGCCAGATCGCTCTCTGCCAGCTGCGTCGACAGCGGGGCAAGCTTACGCAGCTCGGCGTTAAAGTCGGGCAGCACAACGTTGACCGCAGGCTGCGTTGCGCGCTGGGGCAACATCGCCGTCACCGTATCCAACTGCTGTATCGTGGCGCGTGGTGAAGGGGTTTCGATGGCGGCGGCGATCAGCCTGTCCATTTCCATCAGCAGCTGCGCATCCGGAACATCGCTGCCAGTACGGCGGTTGATGTCCTGCAGATGACGCAGGTAACTCTGGCTCTGGTAGAGCGAACTGAGCAGCGCGTTACGCTCCAGATGGCGTCGCTGCCCGCGCTCCAGCATCCCCGTCACGCCTTGCTGTAATTCATTGCTTCTCTGAATAATCCGCGCCACCAGCGCCGGCTCCTGCTGCGCCAGCGGCGCATCGGCCAGCTGCTCCAGCGAGCGGCGCAATGCCGTTTGCATCTGCTTTAACCGCTCCGCCTCGCCTTTGTACTCCAGCGATCCCACTACCTGCGACAGCCGCACCGCCGCCGTCGCCACGTTAGCCGTATCGCGAGCGAGGTTCATGCTGCCGGTCATGTCATCCAGCGTTTGCTGCTGCACCTGCTCCTGGATCTGGCTGGCATGACGGAAGCCAAGCACCGCCACGCCGCTGACCATCAGCGTGACCGCAACAACCAGCAGATTGAACATCAGCAGGCGGCCACGGGCACTGGTAAAAAACGGGGGGCGTGATGACATCTCTTTAGGCTCCTTAGCGGTCTGATGCCCTCACCTGGCCCTCTCCCACGGGGAGAGTGAAAAGAGAAATGTGACGGCGGTTAGCTATTCATAACTATGACAAATATGAACAGCTTCTGACATTTTGCATTTACGCACCTGTGATGAAGTGCAGATATCGACATTCACAGGAGATCCGTCATGAGCAGAACCCCGGTTTTAGAGATGCGCGGCATAGCCAAAACCTTTGGCAATTTCCACGCGCTCAAGGGCGTGGATTTGACGGTTTTCCCCGGTGAGATCCACGCGCTGATGGGCGAAAACGGCGCGGGCAAAAGCACGCTGATGAAAATACTCGCAGGTGCCTACACTGCCACCCGCGGTGAGATCCTGATCGACGGACAGCCGTTTCACATCAAAGGGCCGAAAGATGCCCTGGCCGCAGGCATTACCTTGATTTACCAGGAGATGCAGCTCGCCCCCAATCTGACCGTGGCGGAAAACATTTTCCTCGGCAGCGAACTGTCGCGCGGCGGGCTGGTTCAGCGTAAAGAGATGGCCGCCCAGGCGCAGGCGGTGATCGATCGCCTCGGCGCCCAGTTCAGCGCCACCGATCGGGTGATGAAGCTGACCATCGCCGAACAGCAGCAGGTGGAAATTGCCCGCGCGCTGCACCGCAACAGCCGCATTCTGGTGATGGACGAACCCACCGCCGCCCTCTCTTCCCGCGAAACCCACCGCCTGTTTGAACTGATTCTGCGCCTGCGCGATGAAGGCATGGCGATTATCTATATCAGCCACCGCATGGCGGAAGTGTATGAACTCTCTGACCGCGTCAGCGTTCTGCGTGACGGGCAGTACGTCGGCAGCCTGACGCGCGACAAGCTCAACGCCTCCGAGCTGGTGAAAATGATGGTGGGCCGCCCTTTAAGCGATCTGTTCAACAAAGAGCGCGATATCCCTCTCGGCAGCCCGCGCCTGAACGTCCACCACCTTACCGACGGTAAAAAAGTGCGGCCGTGCAGTTTACAGGTCCGTTCCGGCGAAATCGTCGGGCTGGCCGGGCTGGTCGGTGCCGGACGTTCCGAGCTGGCGCAGCTGATTTTCGGCGTGCGCAAAGCCACGGGCGGCATGATTGAGGTGGACGGCGAGCCGGTGGTGATCCACTCCCCGCGCGCGGCCATTGAAAACGGGATCGGTTTTCTCACCGAGAACCGTAAGGAGCAGGGGCTGTTTCTGGAGCTGGCGGCGCAGGAGAACATCACGATGGCGACGCTGGAACGCGATGCCACCTTCGGCATGCTGAACCGCAAAAAAGCCCAGTCCATTTCCGATGACGCTATCGCCCTGCTCAACATTCGTGTGCCCCATTCACAGGTACGCGCGGGCGGACTGTCCGGCGGTAATCAGCAAAAACTGCTGATCTCGCGCTGGGTGGCGATAGGCCCGCGCATTCTGATTCTGGACGAACCCACCCGCGGCGTGGACGTTGGCGCGAAAAGCGAGATCTACCGCATCATGAACCAGATGGCGCGTAAGGGCGTGGCGATTTTGATGATCTCCAGCGAACTGCCGGAAGTGGTGGGCATGAGTGACCGGGTGTACGTGATGCGCGAAGGCAGCATTGCGGGTGAACTCCACGAGCGCGATATCTCTCAGGAAAACATCATGACGCTGGCAACCGGCGTGGACGACACACATCATCAGGCGGTGTAATTATGACAACTCCAACCCATCCGCAGCAGGTGGCGAAATCCGCCTCCGCCAAAAAAATGCTGATGAGCGATCTGATGCAAACGATCGGCATTTTACCTATTTTAATTCTGATCGTGGCGGTATTTGGCTTTATCGCCCCTAACTTCTTCACCGAGAGCAACCTGCTCAACATCACCCGTCAGGCGTCAATCAACATCGTGCTGGCAGCGGGGATGACCTTCATCATCTTAACCGGTGGGATTGACCTCTCCGTGGGGTCGATTCTCGGTACTACCGCCGTTGCGGCAATGGTGGTGTCGCTGATCCCGGAATTCGCCGGACTTTCTATTCCGGCGGCGCTGATGCTCGGCATGGTGCTGGGGCTGTTCAACGGCGCGCTGGTGGCCTTTGCCGGGCTTCCGCCGTTTATCGTCACGCTCGGTACCTATACGGCGCTGCGCGGCGCGGCCTACCTGCTGGCAGACGGCACCACGGTGATCAACTCGAACATCAACTTCGAGTGGATCGGCAATAACTACCTCGGTCCCGTGCCATGGCTGGTGGTCATTGCTTTGGCGGTCATTGCTATCTGCTGGTTTATCCTGCGCCGCACTACGCTGGGCGTTCACATCTACGCCGTGGGCGGCAACATGCAGGCGGCGCGCCTGACGGGCATCAAAGTCTGGATGGTACTGCTGTTTGTCTACGGCATGAGCGGGCTGCTCTCCGGCCTCGGTGGCGTGATGAGCGCCTCACGCCTTTACAGCGCCAACGGCAACCTCGGTACCGGCTATGAGCTGGATGCGATTGCGGCGGTGATCCTCGGCGGTACCAGCTTCGTCGGCGGGATCGGCACGATCACCGGCACGCTGGTGGGGGCATTGATTATCGCCACCCTCAACAACGGCATGACGCTGATGGGCGTCTCCTACTTCTGGCAACTGGTGATCAAAGGGGCGGTGATCATCATTGCGGTGCTGATCGACAAATACCGTACCCGACACCATCAAAGTGCATAACAACAAAACCCTACAGCTTCGAGGAATACAATATGCGTTTAAAACCGTTAGTGACCGCGCTCTGTGCTGGCGCGCTGCTTGCCGCAACGCCGTTTGCGCAGGCGAAAGATCTGAAGTCCATCGGCGTGACGGTGGGTGACCTGGCCAACCCGTTCTTTGTGCAGATCACCAAAGGTGCCGAGCTGGAAGCGCGCAAGCTGGCGGGCGATAACGTTAAAGTGACGCTGGTCTCCAGCGGTTACGATCTCGGTCAGCAGGTGGCGCAGATCGATAACTTTATCGCCGCGAAAGTGGACATGATCATCCTCAACGCCGCGGATTCCAAAGGGATCGGCCCGGCGGTGAAACGCGCGAAGGATGCCGGGATCGTGGTCGTGGCGGTTGACGTGGCGGCGGAAGGTGCCGATGCGACCATCACCTCCAATAACACCCAGGCGGGCGAAATGGCCTGTAAGTACATTACCGACCGCCTGAAAGGCAAAGGCAATGTGGTGATCATCAACGGACCACCGGTCTCAGCGGTGCAAAACCGTGTGGAAGGTTGCCAGATGGAATTCAAAAAACATCCGGATATCAAGGTGCTCTCGGATAACCAGAACGCCAAAGGCAGCCGTGAAGGCGGTCTGGAAGTCATGACCTCTCTTCTGGCAGCCAATCCGAAGATCGACGGCGTATTCGCGATTAACGATCCTACCGCGATCGGCGCCGATCTGGCGGCAAAACAGGCGCAGCGCAATGAATTCTTCATTGTGGGCGTGGATGGCAGCCCGGATGGTGAAGAAGCGCTGAAGCGGGAAAACTCCCTGTTTGTGGCAACCCCGGCACAAGATCCGCAGGTGATGGCGGCAAAAGCGGTCGAGATCGGCTACGACATTCTCCAGGGTAAACCGGCACCGAAAGAACCGGTGCTGATCCCGGTGACGATGATCGATAAAAAGAACGTCGGTACCTATAAGGGCTGGACGGTTAAATGATCCTTTTCCCTCTCCCACAGGGAGAGGGAACTGTTTTCAAGGAGTCCCCATGAAACGCTCCGACATCAATGCGATCCTCGGCCACACACGGCAGTTCTTTTCCATGCATGACGTGCATCTCCCGCCGTTTGCCAGCTTTCCCCCCACAAAATGGCAGCGGCTTGACCAGGCCGCATGGCAGGAAGTGTTCGACCTTAAGCTCGGCTGGGACGTGACGGCATTCGGCGGCAACAACTTTGCCGCCCAGGGGTTAACGCTGTTTACCCTGCGTAACGGCTCGCCGAACGGGATGCCTTATGAAAAAGGCTATGCTGAAAAAATCATGCATGTGCGCGACGGCCAGGTAACGCCGATGCATTTTCACTGGCGTAAGCGGGAAGACATCATCAACCGGGGCGGCGGGAACCTCATCATTGAGTTATGGAATGCCGGGGCGCATGAAGAGCCAGAAAACACCGACGTCACCGTCACGATAGACGGCTGTCGGCAAACGCATGCTCCCGGCAGCCAGCTGCGCCTCACACCAGGGGAAAGCATCTGCCTGACGCCCTGTCTTTACCACAGTTTCTGGGGCGAGCGCGGGTTTGGTGACGTGCTGGTAGGCGAGGTGTCATCGGTGAATGACGATGAGCACGACAACCACTTTTTGCAGCCCATTGCCCGCTATAACAACATCGAAGAAGACGAACCGGCGGTGCTGGTGCTGTGCAACGAATACAACCTGTTTCGGATATAAGGAGTAAATGATGCCATTGCTCTCTCTTGCCGACGGTCTGGCACACGCCAGGGAACACCGCTACGCGCTGGGCGCGTTCAACGTGCTCGACTCCCATTTTCTGCGCGCCTTGTTCGCCGCCGCAAAGCAGGAGCGTTCACCGTTTATCATCAACATCGCCGAAGTGCATTTTAAGTATGTCTCGCTCGATTCACTTGTCGAAGCGGTCAAGTTTGAAGCCGCCCGTCATGACATTCCCGTGGTGCTGAATCTCGACCATGGCCTGCACTTTGAGGCGGTCGTGCGGGCGCTGCGCCTGGGGTTCAGCTCCGTGATGTTCGACGGCTCGACGCTGAGCTATGACGAGAACATTCGCCAGACGCGGGAAGTGGTAAAAATGTGCCACGCAGTGGGCGTGTCGGTAGAGGCAGAGCTGGGCGCGGTAGGCGGTGATGAAGGCGGCGCGCTGTACGGGCATGCGGATGAAGCGTTCTTCACTGACCCGAAGCTGGCGCGGGAATTTGTCGATAAAACCGGCATCGACGCGCTGGCAGTCGCCATCGGCAACGCACACGGCAAATACAAGGGCGAGCCGAAGCTCGATTTCCCGCGCCTGGACGCTATTCGCCAGCAGACGGGCCTGCCGCTGGTGCTGCATGGCGGTTCCGGCATTAGCGATGCCGACTTCCGCCGCGCCATCGAGCTGGGCATTCATAAAATCAATTTCTATACCGGCATGTCACAGGCCGCACTCGCCGCCGTTGAGCAACGCATGGCGAACCGCCAGCCGCTGTACGATGAGTTTGCCGAGCTGCTACTGGGCATAGAAGAGGCCATTACCGATACGGTCGCCGGGCAGATGCGCATCTTCGGCAGCGCGGGGCAGGCATAATGGAACGCAAAGGCATTATCGCCGCTGGCAACATGCTGGTCGATCACGTCCATCAGATCGTGCAGTGGCCTGAACGCGGCTGGCTGGCGGAAATCACCCACAGCGAACGTTCTACGGGCGGCGCGCCACTTAACGTTCTGCTGACGCTGGCGAAAATGCATGTCGGCCTGCCGCTGCAGGCGGTGGGGCTGGTTGGGGAGGACAGTGACGGAGATTACGTTCTGGCGATGCTCGATCAGTATCACGTCAACCGCCAGCGCGTGCAGCGCACCACTTTCGCCCCGACCTCGATGTCTCAGGTGATGACCGACCCCAGCGGACAACGCACCTTTTTCCACTCGCCGGGCGCGAACCGCCTGCTGGATCTTCCCGCCTTCGATCGCCTGGAGGGTTCAATGAAGATCTTCCATCTCGGTTACCTGCTGCTGCTCGACAGCCTGGACATGCCGGATGATGAATTTGGCACCCGCAGCGCACGGCTGCTGGCGCAAATGCGCGACCAGGGTTATGAAACCTCGCTTGATCTGGTTTCCCGCAAGGGCGACCCGCGCTACCAGCCGCTGGTGCTCCCTGCCCTGCGTCATCTCGATTATCTGGTGATTAACGAGCTGGAGGCCGGTGAGTTTAGCGGGCTGGAGATGCGCGACGCCAACGGTGCGCTGAATATCGCCCCTATCGCCGAAGCCGCATCGCAGCTGCTGGCGGCAGGCGTTCGCCAGCGGGTGGTGATCCACTGCCCGGAAGGCGCATGGGGTGAAGCTCCGGGTGAGCAAGGCCGATGGATCCCCTCATGGTTACTCGAGCAAAAAGAGATTGTCGGCAGCGTCGGCGCGGGCGACGCGTTTTGCGCGGGTTTTTTATACGGTTGTCATGAATCACTGCCGCTCACGGAGAGCATTTATCTGGCACACGCCTGTGCACGGGCAAGCCTGCTGGCCGCCAACGCGATCGACGGCGCGAAAACGCTGGCCGAGCTGCAGTTGTTTATCAAAGAGAATACTTAGGCTGCTTTTTCACTGTGGGAAACATCGGTGGCAAACACGTAGCCCAGCCCGCGAATGGTTTTGATGAGGGCTGGCTGATGCGGGTTGACCTCGATTTTCCGGCGCAGACGCATGATCAGCACGTCGATAGTCCGGTCAAACACCTCCGTGCTTTCGCTGTGGGTGAGTTCCAGCAGTTGATCGCGGCTGAGTACCCGGCGGGCATTTTGCGTAAGCGCCAGCAGCAGGCCATATTCCCCCTGGGTCAACGGCACGACGTTACGCTGCGGATCAATCAGTTCACATCGGGAGGTATCCAGCGTCCAGTTGTCGAAGGTTATCCCCGCTACGCGTGGCATCGGCGTTTCTGCGGCCAGCACGCCGGTCCGACGCAGGACCGCTTTAACCCGGGCAACCACCACGCGCGGATTAAACGGTTTGCCAATATAGTCGTCGGCTCCCATCTCCAGCCCCACCACCACGTCGGATTCACTGCCCAACCCGGTTAACATGATCACCGGTAGCGCCGGACGCTGCTTCTGCAACTGCAGCAAAACCTGTAACCCATTGATATCCGGCAGCATCATATCCAGCAGGACAAGGGCGATCTCCGGCGTCTGTTGTACCCGGCCTGGCACATCCTGGCCGTTATGGCAGACAAGCACGTCAAAGACGTGTTCACTCAGCACATCCTGCAGCAGTTCGCACACTGCCAAATCGTCATCAACCACCAGAATCGCCGGTTTCATCATATGCTTCCGTCAGGGGATTATGTTAAGTCTGAACCATTCTGCCGTCAGCTCCAGTGAAAGGGCGTTTTCCGTGACGGAAATTCAACCCATGTCACATACCCTGCCCATTCGACACGTCAATTTTGACGATGGTCTGCTTTTCGTCAGGGTTGTCGGCAGGAATACGCCGTAAAGCGCGCAATTACCCCTACTAAAAACATGGCATAGAAGCTGCATTAGTCGGTGCGAAAGATTCGATTAACTGGAGCAGACTGATGAAAAAAGTCGTCACGGTTTGCCCTTATTGTGCCTCAGGTTGCAAGATCCACCTGGTGGTCGATAACGGCAAAATCGTCCGGGCGGAGGCCGCACAGGGGAAAACCAACCAGGGCACGCTGTGTCTGAAAGGGTATTACGGCTGGGATTTTATCAATGATACCCAAATCCTCACCCCGCGCCTGAAAACCCCTATGATCCGCCGCGAGCGCGGTGGCAAGCTGGAAGCCGTCAGCTGGAACGAGGCGCTCGATTACGTCGCCACGCGCCTCAGCGCCATCAAGGCCAAGTACGGCCCGGATGCGATTCAGACGACCGGTTCCTCACGCGGGACAGGGAATGAAACCAACTATGTGATGCAAAAATTCGCACGCGCCGTTATTGGAACCAATAACGTCGACTGCTGCGCTCGCGTCTGACACGGCCCATCGGTTGCAGGTCTGCACCAGTCGGTCGGTAACGGCGCAATGAGTAATGCCATCAACGAGATAGACAACACCGATCTGGTGTTTATTTTCGGCTATAACCCGGCGGATTCTCACCCTATCGTCGCGAACCATGTTATTCGCGCCAAACAGAACGGGGCGAAAATCATCGTCTGCGATCCGCGCAAAATTGAAACCGCGCGCATTGCAGATATGCACATTGCATTGAAAAACGGCTCGAACATCGCGCTGTTGAATGCGATGGGGCACGTCATTATTGAGGAGAATCTGTACGACCAGGCGTTTGTGGCCAGCCGCACGGAAGGGTTTGAAGAGTATCGTAAAATTGTCGAAGGCTATACGCCAGAGTCCGTTGAAGCGATAACCGGCGTCAGCGCACAGGAGATCCGCCAGGCCGCACGCATGTACGCCGGGGCGAAAACCGCCGCCATTCTGTGGGGCATGGGCGTGACCCAGTTCTACCAGGGCGTGGAAACCGTGCGTTCGTTGACCAGCCTCGCCATGCTGACGGGTAACCTGGGCAAGGCCCACGTCGGCGTCAACCCGGTACGTGGCCAGAATAACGTCCAGGGGGCCTGCGATATGGGCGCGCTGCCGGATACCTATCCAGGATATCAGTACGTCAAATTCCCGGAAAACCGCGAGAAATTCGCGAAAGCCTGGGGGGTCGAAAGCCTGCCGGAACACACCGGCTATCGCATCAGCGAGCTGCCGCACCGTGCGGCGCACGGTGAAGTGCGTGCGGCCTACATTATGGGTGAAGATCCGCTCCAGACCGATGCCGAACTCTCTGCGGTACGTAAAGGGTTTGAGGATCTTGAGCTGGTGATTGTCCAGGACATCTTCATGACCAAAACCGCGGCGGCGGCGGATGTTATTTTACCGTCGACGTCATGGGGTGAGCATGAAGGCGTCTACACGGCGGCTGACCGCGGTTTCCAGCGCTTCTTCAAAGCGGTCGAACCGAAGTGGGATCTGAAAACCGACTGGCAGATCATCAGCGAAATCGCCACCCGTATGGGCTACCCGATGCACTACAACAACACCCAGGAGATCTGGGACGAGTTGCGGCATCTGTGCCCGGACTTCTACGGTGCCACCTATGAAAAAATGGGTGAGCTGGGGTATATCCAGTGGCCATGCCGCGATGAGTCGGAAGCCGACCAGGGGACGTCATACCTCTTTAAAGAGACGTTCGACACCCCGAACGGGCTGGCGCAGTTCTTCACCTGCGACTGGGTCGCACCTATAGATAAACTCACCGACGAGTATCCGATGGTGCTCTCCACCGTGCGCGAAGTAGGCCACTACTCCTGTCGCTCAATGACCGGGAACTGCGCCGCGCTGGCCGCGCTGGCAGATGAACCCGGCTACGCGCAAATCAACACTGCCGACGCGGAACGCCTGGGTATTGAGGATGAGGCGCTGGTATGGGTGAACTCGCGCAAAGGGCGAATCATCACCCGTGCGCAGGTGAGCGATCGTCCCAACAAAGGAGCGGTCTATATGACCTACCAGTGGTGGATTGGTGCCTGTAACGAACTGGTGACGGAGAATTTAAGCCCGATAACCAAAACGCCGGAGTATAAATATTGTGCCGTCAACGTGGAGCCCATTGCGGATCAACACGCTGCCGAACAGTATGTGATTGACGAATATAACAAGCTGAAAGCCCGACTGCGTGAAAGCGCAATGGGTTGAAGCGGGTAATTAATTAATGAACAAAGGGAGTGATATATTCACTCCCTTTTTTTATTTCCGCCACCGCGATTATACTGCGCGGCGTGTACCCAGAAGATAAGAATCCATGAAAGCCATTTTTCTGTTGTTATTCTTTATAACCTCGTTCGCCTGCGCGGATGAGATAGGCAGCCAGTATCTGAAGCAGGCGGAAGCGGGCGATGCCCGCGCCCAGTATTATCTTGCTGATACCTACTTCAGCTCGGGGGACCGCACACAGGCCGCGCGGTGGGCCGAAAAAGCCGCAAAAGGTGGCGATGTCGATGCCATGGCGCTGTTGTCGCAAATTCACTTTACGCAGGGGGATTACGCGCAGGCCAAGGCTCTGGCGCAGCAGGCAAACATTGCAGGCAGCAAACGCGGCGCGATCATGCTGGCGCGCGTGCTGGTCAACACTCAGGCCGGTCAAACCGACTATCCCCAGGCCATTAAGCTCCTGCAAACGGCGACTGAAGATATCGACAACGATTCGGCGGTAGACGCGCAGCTGCTGCTGGGGCTGATCTATGCCAACGGCGTTGAGGTGGCTCAGGATGACGTGCGGGCCGCGTCGTGGTTCAAGCGAAGTTCTACCCTGTCGCGAACGGGCTATGCGGAGTACTGGGCGGGAATGCTGTTCAGACAGGGCGAGAAAGGGTTTATCACGCCGAATAAGCAGAAAGCGCTTTACTGGTTGAACCTGAGCTGTACGGAAGGGTTTGATACGGGATGTGAAGAGTTTGATGCGTTGAGCGGGGAGTAAAGCGCCGGGTGGCGGCTTCGCCTTACCCGGCCTACAAAACCCGTAGGCCCGGTAAGCGCAGCGCCACCGGGCATAAGATGTTACCGATCGGCCGTCTTATCAAAACGCCCCAGCACCTCGCGTTCATACGCCAGCGCTTTTTTACGGTCGAATTTGTGTTCCCACTTGGCGATAACCAGCACCGCCAGGGCATTCCCCACCACGTTCAGCGCCGTACGCGCCATGTCGAGGATACGGTCGACACCGGCGATAAACGCCAGACCTTCCAGCGGAATACCCACGCTGCCCAGCGTCGCCAGCAGCACCACGAACGAAACGCCCGGTACGCCTGCAATACCTTTAGACGTCACCATCAGGGTCAGCACCAGCACGATCTCCTGCCACAGCGACAGGTCAATGCCATACAGCTGCGCAATAAAGATAGCGGCGATACTCTGGTACAGCGTTGAACCGTCCAGGTTGAAAGAGTAGCCGGTCGGCACCACGAAGCTGGTGATAGAGGCAGGCGCACCGTAAGCCTCCATCTTCTCAATAATGCGCGGCAGCACGCTCTCAGAGCTTGCCGTGGAGTACGCCAGAATCAACTCATCTTTCAGGATACGGATCAGGATCCAGATGCTCAGCCCGCACAGGCGCGCCACAATGCCCAGCACCACCAGCGCAAAGAACAGGATGGCGAAGTGCACCAGGATCACCAGCTTCGCCAGCGGCCACAGGGAGGCAAAGCCGAAGTTTGCCACGGTCACCGCAATTAATGCGAACACCCCAACCGGCGCGTAGCGCATCACCATGTGGGTCACTTTGAACATGGTTTCGGAGATAGAGCGGAAGACGGTGACCAGCGGTTCACGGTGCGTGGCAGGCAGCGAGGAGAGCCCCAGGCCAAACAGCACCGAGAAGAAGATGATCGGCAACATCTCGCCTTTCGCCATCGATGCCACGATATTGGTCGGCACCAGTGAAAGGATCGTGCCCATCAGGCCGTGCGCATGGCTCTGCACTTCCGCCGTTGTGCTTTGGTATTTCGAAATATCCACCGTGGCCAGCTGCGACATATCGATCCCGGAACCTGGCTGGAACACGTTTGCCAGGGTAATCCCCAGAATAATCGCAACCGTAGTGATCACTTCGAAATAGAGAATGGTTTTCGCACCGATACGGCCTAACTGTTTCGCGTCACCGACCCCGGCAATGCCGACCACCAGCGTCGAGATCACAATCGGCACCACGATCATCTTGATCAAATGAATAAAGATATCGCCCGCCGGGGAGAGCAGGTTGGCAATCAGCCATTCGCGGCTGTCGCTATGATAGTGGAGATAACTGCCCAGCAAGATGCCCAGCACAAGGGCTAGCAAGATCTGCCAGGCCAGGCTGACTTTAACGTTTTTCATAGAAACTGACTTCCTCAATGAAATCTCCGCACCAGCAAAACTGCATGAATATGGAGACATACTGAAAGGGTATGAATTGTGTTGCGTTGGTTTATGGGATTTTTTAACGCGGCGTATGAGTATCATTTGCGCGACCTGTTGCGCAAGCCTTAAAGAACGACGCATTTCACTGGGAAATGACGGTATAACGCGAGTTTGTCATTATCCTGATAAATAACCATTTGTTATAAAAACGCTTTTTTAAATCTAAATGCGAATAATCGTCAGGCTGAATTATTTCCCTTCAAAGTTTCATTCGCTCGTTTTTCAACCTCTTCAAACAATGCGTGATCTGTAGCCCAAATAATAAACAAAGCTTGTAAAGCCCCTACTATTAACGTTTTTGCGACATATTATTAACATCTTACAAGGAGAAAAAAAGCCATGAGCCAAATACATAAACACGACATTCCCGCAAACATTGCGGACCGTTGCCTGATCACCCCGGAGCAGTACCACGAGAAATATCAGCAATCAGTTTCCCACCCTGACGCCTTCTGGGGCGAGCAGGGACACATCCTTGACTGGATCAAACCTTATCAGAAGGTGAAAAACACCTCCTTTGCGCCCGGCAACGTCTCCATTAAATGGTATGAAGATGGCACGCTGAACCTGGCGGCGAACTGCCTGGATCGCCATCTTGCCGAACGCGGGAATGAAACCGCCATCATCTGGGAAGGCGACGATGCCTCACAGAGCAAACACATTACCTATAAAGAACTGCATCGCGACGTCTGCCGTTTCGCCAACGTCCTGCTGGAAAAAGGCATTAAAAAGGGCGATGTGGTGGCTATCTATATGCCAATGGTGCCGGAAGCCGCGGTTGCTATGCTGGCCTGCGCGCGTATCGGCGCAATTCACTCGGTTATCTTCGGCGGGTTCTCACCGGAAGCCGTTGCCGGCCGTATTGTCGATTCCAGTTCAAAACTGGTGATCACCGCGGATGAAGGCGTGCGCGCCGGACGCGGTATCCCGCTGAAGAAAAACGTCGATGAAGCGCTGAAAAACCCGAATGTCAAAACGGTCAGTAACGTTATCGTGCTGAAGCGTACCGGCGGCAAGATTGACTGGAACGAGGGACGTGACCTGTGGTGGAGTGACCTGATCGAGAAAGCGAGTGACCAGCATCAGCCGGAAGAGATGAATGCTGAAGACCCGCTGTTCATTCTTTACACCTCCGGTTCAACCGGTAAACCGAAAGGCGTGTTGCACACCACCGGCGGTTATCTGGTTTATGCGGCCACGACCTTTAAATATGTTTTCGACTACCACCCGGGCGACATCTACTGGTGTACCGCCGACGTGGGCTGGGTGACCGGGCACAGCTACCTGCTCTACGGCCCGCTGGCCTGCGGTGCCACCACGCTGATGTTTGAGGGCGTGCCAAACTGGCCGACCCCGGCGCGTATGTGTCAGGTAGTCGACAAGCACCAGGTCAACATTCTCTACACCGCGCCAACGGCGATCCGCGCGTTAATGGCGGAAGGCGATAAGGCCATCGAAGGCACTGACCGCTCTTCGTTGCGCATCCTCGGTTCCGTGGGTGAACCCATTAACCCCGAAGCCTGGGAGTGGTACTGGAAGAAAATCGGCAATGAAAAATGCCCGGTGATGGACACCTGGTGGCAGACCGAAACCGGCGGCTTCATGATCACCCCTATGCCTGGCGCCACACAGCTGAAGGCCGGTTCCGCCACGCGCCCATTCTTCGGCGTACAGCCTGCGCTGGTGGATAACGAGGGCAACCCGCTGGACGGGGCCACCGAAGGCAACCTGGTGATCGTCGACTCGTGGCCAGGCCAGGCGCGTACCCTGTTCGGCGACCACGAACGCTTTGAGCAGACCTATTTCTCGACCTTTAAAAACATGTACTTCAGCGGCGACGGCGCGCGCCGTGATGAAGACGGTTATTACTGGATCACCGGTCGCGTGGATGACGTGCTCAACGTTTCTGGCCACCGTCTGGGGACGGCTGAAATTGAATCGGCGCTGGTGTCGCATCCGAAAATTGCTGAAGCCGCCGTTGTCGGGATCCCGCACAACATCAAAGGCCAGGCGATTTACGCTTACGTCACGCTGAACCACGGCGAGGAGCCGTCACCCGAGCTGTACGCCGAGGTGCGCAACTGGGTACGTAAGGAGATCGGCCCGCTTGCTACGCCGGACGTGCTGCACTGGACCGACTCGCTGCCGAAAACCCGCTCCGGCAAGATTATGCGCCGTATCCTGCGCAAAATCGCGGCGGGGGATACCAGCAACCTCGGTGATACCTCAACGCTCGCGGATCCTGGCGTGGTGGAAAAACTGCTCGAAGAGAAGCAGTCCATCGCAATGCCTTCCTAGTTTTTTCTCCCTCTCCCCGTGGGAGAGGGCCGGGGTGAGGGCATCAGACCGCACCTTCCTCTCCCCTCACCCTAACCCTCTCCCCAAAGGGGAGAGGGGACTAAAAACAAACCAACCTTACCTTTGGAGACTCTGTGATGAATGACCATATTTGTCAGCAGATAGAGAATAGTGCGCACTACAGGGAGCTCGTCGAAAAACGGCAACGGTTTGCCTTCATCCTTTCTATCATCATGCTGATTATCTACGTCGGCTTTATTATGCTGATCGCCTTTGCTCCGCACTGGCTGGGCACCCCGCTGCACGCGGGCACCAGCGTCACGCGCGGCATTCCTATTGGCATTGGCGTGATTGTGATCTCCTTCTTGCTGACCGGCGTGTACGTCTGGCGCGCGAACGGTGAATTCGATCGTCTCAACAGAGCGGTACTGCAAGAGGTAAAAGCATCATGAAGCGGATCCTGACGGCGCTTGCCGCCACACTTCCTTTTGCCGCCCACGCGGCGGATGCCATCACCGGCGACGTTCAGCGTCAGCCGACTAACTGGCAGGCGATTGTGATGTTCCTGATTTTCGTCCTGCTGACCCTGTACATCACTTACTGGGCGTCGAAGCGCGTGCGCTCTCGTAATGATTATTACACCGCGGGCGGCAACATTACCGGTTTCCAGAACGGGCTGGCGATAGCGGGCGACTTTATGTCTGCCGCCTCGTTCCTCGGGATCTCCGCGCTGGTTTATACATCCGGCTACGACGGCCTGATCTACTCCCTGGGCTTCCTCGTCGGCTGGCCGATCATCCTGTTCCTCATTGCCGAACGCTTGCGCAACCTCGGGCGCTATACCTTCGCTGACGTGGCCTCCTATCGCCTGAAACAGGGGCCCATTCGTACCCTCTCCGCCTGCGGTTCGCTGGTGGTGGTCGCGCTATACCTCATTGCGCAGATGGTCGGGGCAGGTAAATTGATCGAACTGCTGTTCGGTCTGAACTACCACATCGCCGTGGTACTGGTTGGCGTCCTGATGGTGATGTACGTCCTGTTCGGCGGCATGCTGGCGACCACCTGGGTACAGATTATCAAAGCGGTCCTGCTGCTGTTCGGCGCCAGCTTTATGGCCTTTATGGTGATGAAGCACGTCGGGTTCAGCTTCAATAACCTGTTTACCGAAGCGATGGCGGTTCATCCAAAAGGAGAGGCAATCATGAGCCCGGGCGGGCTGGTGAAAGATCCGATATCCGCACTCTCCCTCGGTCTCGGCCTGATGTTCGGTACCGCGGGCCTGCCACACATTCTGATGCGTTTCTTCACCGTGAGCGATGCGCGTGAAGCGCGTAAGAGCGTCTTCTACGCCACCGGCTTTATGGGTTATTTCTACATCCTGACCTTTATCATCGGCTTTGGCGCGATCATGCTGGTAGGGGCAAACCCGGCGTTTAAAGACGCGGCGGGTGCGCTGATTGGCGGCAACAACATGGCGGCGGTGCATCTGGCCGACGCGGTGGGCGGTAACCTGTTCCTCGGCTTTATCTCCGCCGTGGCCTTCGCCACAATCCTTGCCGTAGTAGCGGGACTGACGCTGGCCGGTGCCTCTGCGGTCTCGCACGACCTCTACGCCAACGTGTTCCGTAAAGGGGCAAGCGAACGTGACGAGCTGAAAGTCTCTAAGATCACCGTGCTGGTGCTGGGTGTGGTCGCCATTTTGCTCGGTATTCTGTTCGAGAAGCAGAACATCGCCTTTATGGTGGGGCTGGCCTTCTCGATTGCGGCGAGCTGTAACTTCCCGATCATTCTGCTCTCCATGTACTGGTCAAAACTGACCACCCGTGGGGCGATGATTGGCGGCTGGCTGGGGCTGCTGACGGCGGTGATCCTGATGATTCTGGGCCCGACCATCTGGGTACAGATCCTCGGTCACGAAAGCGCCATTTTCCCGTATGAGTATCCGGCGCTGTTCTCGATTGCCGTGGCGTTTATTGGTATCTGGGTCTTCTCGGCCACCGACAACTCGCCGGAAGGTAACCTGGAGCGTGAGAAATTCCGCGCCCAGTTTATTCGCTCACAAACCGGCCTTGGCGTTGAACAGGGCCGCGCACACTAAGCCTTTCTCCCCGGTCTCTCAGGCCGGGGAGTTTAAAACATCACCCATGCCACCAGCGGTGCGATAAGCACCATCGTCACGCCAGAGAGCATCATCACCAGACTTGCCACCACGCCTTCCTGCTGACCCAGCTCATACGAACGCGCCGTACCTGCGCCATGAGACGCCGCGCCAAACCCTGCCCCTTTCGCCATCCCCTCCCGAATAGAAAGCCGCAAAAAGAGCATATCGCCCACCGCCATGCCAAAGACGCCCGTCACGACCACAAACAGCGCCACCAGATCCGGCTGCCCGCCAAGCGGTTTAGCCGCTGCCAGCGCAAACGGCGTCGTCACCGAACGCACGGCCAGGCTGCGCTGAATTTCATCGGGCAGCGTAAACAGCCGCGCCAGCCAGACCGAGCTACACACCGCCACCACCGTGGCAGTCAGAACGCCTGCGCTAAGCGACATCCAGTGGCGTTTAATAATATTCAGGTTGTCGTACACGGGAACGGCAAAGGCGATAGTGGCCGGGCCGAGCAGCCACAGCAGCCAGTGGGATTCCCCAATGTAGTTCTGCCAGGAAATATGGCCGAAGACCAGCATGAGCACCAGCAGGATGGGGGTGAACACCAGCGGCATGAGCGGCAGCGCGCGAAAGCGGCGGTACAAACGCTTGTTGGCAAAGTAGATTACGATGGTCGCAATCAGACACAGCACGCTTATCTGAACGTTAGTCATGCTTCTGCCTGCTGATTTCAAAGCGATAGACTTTATCCACCACCCAGGCAGTGGCGCCCAATACCATCAGCGTACTCAGGGCGATAACCGCGAAGATGCGCCAGCCGTCGACCATCAGCAGCTGGGCATAGTTCACCACCGCGACCACCGCAGGCACGAAGAACAGCAGCATCTCCGCCAGCAGCCAGCGCGCGCCGGCTCGCACCCAGCTAAGGGGCAACGCGCGACAGAGGATCAGCGTTAGCATTAGCACCATCCCGACCAGGTTGGCGGGTAAAGGCAGGTGCAGCCAGTCGACAAGATATTCCGCGAAAACAAACAGTCCGGCATAGAGCAGTACCTGAACCGGTACCTGGAGTCGTTGCACAACGGCAGGCGTAACACGACTTAACGCCACGGCCATGGGGGTTTTCCTCAAAATTGAGACGAGGCGCCAGTATAGTGAGCGCACGTCAGGGACAGAAATGAATTAAAATCATCGAAGGTATAGTTTCGAGGAATAATCATGGACATAAGAACGCTGCGCTATTTTGTCGAGGTGGTTCGCCAGCAAAGTTTTACCCGCGCAGCGGAGAAGTTGTTCGTTACCCAGCCGACCATCAGCAAGATGCTGAAAAACCTTGAGGACGAGCTGAACTGTACCCTGCTGCTTCGTGACGGACGCAAGCTGCTGCTGACGGATACCGGACGCGTGGTCTTCGAGCGCGGGCTGGCGATTCTGGCTGAGTTCCGCCAGCTTGAGGCTGAGCTTGCGGATATCAACCACCTTACCAAAGGGCTATTACGTCTTGGCATTCCGCCGATGGTCGGCATGATGATGGCCGGGCCGATTAGCCTCTTTCGTCAGCGCTACCCCGGCGTTGAGCTAAAAATTTCTGAATTTGGCGGCCTGACCGTCCAGCAGGCCGTGATGAACGGCGAGCTGGATGTGGCGATGACGGCCCTCCCCGTAGAGGAAGAGAGCGGTCTGGCGACGCTGCCGCTGTTCAGCCATCCGCTGTGCGTGCTCGTACCGCGCTCCGGTGACTGGCTGCAAATTGACTCGGTGAAACCCGAACTGCTCGGCGAACATCCGTTGCTGATCTACAACGAAGACTTCGCCTTAAGCCGCCAGCTGATGACGCTGTTTAACCAACATAATGTGAAGCCACGCATTGCGGTGCGCAGCGGTCAGTGGGATTTTCTGGCCGCGATGGTTCAGGCTGGCGTGGGGATTGCCATTCTGCCGCAGCCAATTTGCGAGCGGCTGGATAAAAACACCCTGCGCTGGATCCCGCTGGAGAGCGAGCTGCACTGGCAGTTAGGGATGATCTGGCGTGAAGGGGTGTATCTGTCGCATAGCGCGCAGGCGTGGCTGGAGTGCTGTAAGGGGTTTTGGGTGCAGTCTGAATAGTGCCGGGTGGCGGCTTCGCCTTACCCGGCCTACGATTCGAATGTAGGCCGGTAAGCGCAGCGCCACCGGGCAAAAGCGCGCTACTGATTCTCTATCAACAACGCTTCCAGCAAATCCAGATCGTGCAGCAGCTTTTGCAGCGTCTCGTTGCTGATCTGCCGCGTGGCACGCAGATGGTACAGCTCGGCACGCTCTGAACGCAGCGCCGCCAGGCGGAACCGGCGTTCCAGGTTTTCCTCCTGCAGCGAGCTTTCCACGTCATTACGTCCGTCAGCCCGACGGCGCAGGTTACCAATCACGCGGGAACTCACTTCCGTCAGCAGCTGATTATCGATGTTCTCGTCTGTATCCGCCGCCAGACGCTCTTCCATTTTCTGAATAGCGACTATCGCCACTTCGGCGGTAGCCGCACGCGCAATACGCTCCTCTTTATGCTGTTGGGTCGAATCCCCGGCGTCAATGTGCTGCAGTAAAATCGGCAGCATCACCACGCCCACGAACAGCGAGAAGAGGATCACGCCTGCCGCCAGGAACACCAGCTCGTAGCGCGCCGGGAAGACATCGCCCGTCGGCAGCAGCAGCGGAATAGAGAGCACACCGGCAAGGGTGATCGCCCCACGCACGCCAGCGAAAGAGGCAATCAGCAGCTCGCGTGTGGTCCAGGAGCCAAACTCCATCGGCTTTTTCGTCAGGAAGCGCACGCTGAATTTCTTCATCGTCCAGAGCCAGCCAAAACGCACCAGCATCAGTGCCATGTAGATCAGCACGATGTCGGTAAACAGCATCCAGACTTCAACGTTCGGATCGGCCTCTGCCGCAATCAGCGAGGACTCCATAATGCCCGGCAGTTGCAGGCCCAACAGCAGGAATACCATGCCGTTAAACACGAACTCCAGCATCGCCCAAGTGCTGTTGGCACGCAGACGCATTGCCAGCGGCGCGCGACGCATCACGCCGGAGCGGGTGATGGTCATCCCTGCCGCTACCGCCGCCAGAATGCCCGATACGCCAATATGTTCGGCAATCAGGTAGGAGGCAAACGGCAGCAGGAAAAGCAGTACGATTTGCGTGGCGGGTTCATCACCGCCCCAGCGGCTGAGGAAGCGCAGGGAGCGGCCATACAGCCAGCTCACCACAAAGCCCGCGAGGATACCGCCAATCGCCACTTTGAAGAATTCCAGCGTCGCGCCGCCAATGGTAAAGACCATCGTCCCCATGGCAACCGCCACGGCAAACTTCAGGGCGACCAGACCAGAGGCGTCATTCATCAGCGCCTCGCCCTGCAAAATCCCCATGATTTTCTTCGGAATACGACCTTCACCCACAATGCCGGAAAGCGCCACGGCATCGGTTGGCGAGAGCACGGCGGCCAGCGCAAAGGCGGGGATTAACGGGATACCCGGTACGGCCCAGTAAATCAGGAAGCCAATCCCGACGACGGTGACGACAACCAGCGCCAGCGCCAGGCCGAAGATCTCTCGCCCGTGCTCAAGGAATTCGCGCGTGGGCGTTTTCCAGCCATCAGCAAACAGCAGTGGCGGAATAAACAGCACGAGGAACAGTTCGGGGTCAAATTCCACGTGCAGGCCAAACGTCGGCCACGCCAGCAGCGCGCCGATGGCAATTTGCATTAATGGCAGGGGGACCTGAAAGGGCAGTACGCGTGTAACCACCCCGGATAATGAGACCACAAGGGTCATGATGAGTATTGTGAAGAAGATTTCCATGCGTTCCCTGTTTGCTGTGTTACTTATGTACTACGGAAGGCGTCGTGCCTTTTATTCTATCTTCTTCAGAGTAACGCAAAAGGCAACGGGATGAGCTCTGAAAATAAAAACGGGCGGCCTGAGCCACCCGTTTTCGCATCAATGGACAACTTAGATGGCCCAGCCGCCTGCGTAGAATGCCACCAGCGCAACGGCGATCACCACGGTGCCGATGTTCAGCTTGCGCCATTCACCAGAGACCAGACGACCAATGACCAGCGACGCGAAACCGATCATGATGCCGGTCACGATGTTACAGGTCAGCACGATAAACACGGCGGTAATCAGGCCAGACATGGCATCCACGAAATCCGCAAAGTCGATCTTCGCCACGTTGCTCAGCATCAGCAGGCCGACATACATCAGCGCTGGCGCGGTCGCGTAAGCCGGTACCAGATAAGAGAGCGGAGAGAGGAACAGGATCAGCAGGAACAGCACGCCGACGGTGATGGCCGTCAGGCCGGTTTTACCGCCTGCTGCCGTGCCCGCTGCGGACTCGATATACACTGCCGCAGGCGCTGCGCCCACCAGTCCTGAGAAGACGCTGCTCAGGGAGTCAGTCGTCAGGGCTTTGCCGCCATCAATAATCTGACCGTCTTTATCCAGCAGGTTAGCCTGACCGGCCACCGCGCGAATCGTACCGGTTGCGTCAAACACGGCGGTCATCACCAGTGCCAGCACGCTTGGCAGGATTACCGGGTTAAGCGCACCGACGATATCCAGGCTGCCAATCAGAGAATTGCCCTTGTCATCGCTCAGCGACGGCATGGCGAAAATACCGGAGAAGTGGACGTTCGGATCGAAAATCAGGCCGACAATGGATACACCGATAATGGTCAGCAGAATGCCGCCCGGCACTTTCAGTTTTTCCAGACCGATAATCACCGCCAGACCGATCAGCGACATGATCACCGGGAAGCTCGCGAAATGCCCCAGCGCCACCGGCAGGCCGTCCAGCGGGTTCTTGATCACCAGGCCCACGCCGTTAGCGGCGATCAGCAGCAGGAACAGACCGATGCCAATACCGGTGCCGTGCGCCACGCCCTGCGGCAGGTTGCGCAAAATCCAGCTACGAATGCCGGTAGCAGAGATAACGGTGAACAGCACACCCATCAGGAACACAGCGCCGAGTGCGACCGGTACGCTGATCTGCTGACCCAGCACCAGGCTGAACGCGGTGAACGCGGTCAAAGAGATGGCGCAACCAATCGCCAGCGGCAGGTTCGCCCACAGCCCCATCACAATGGAGCCCACACCGGCTACCAGGCAGGTCGCGACAAAAACAGCTGCTGGCGGGAAGCCCGCTTTACCCAGCATGCCCGGCACAACGATGACGGAGTAAACCATCGCCAGAAACGTTGTCAGACCGGCAACAACTTCCTGACGCACGGTGCTGCCGCGAGCCGAAATTTTAAACATGGCGTCAAGTGAACCGCCGGTACGCGCAGATGGCGTAGACATAGAAAACATCCCCTGAGAGTTTTTATAGAACGTTCATAAGCGTGGTGGAGACACCACTGCCAGCTAATACGTCAAATCCTTGTTTTGCGTTTGCGACGAAAGGGCGTCACAAAAAAAGCAAACGTTTAGCTCCGCGCTTAAAAACGGGTGGTCAAATTAAGGCAAACGATTATCCAGCCTAAACACCGCCATTTTCAACTGAACTTTATCGTTTTTCACTAAAATTCGCTTATGACGCTGAAGAAATAAACAGAGGATGCGCAAACGTTATCGTCTATGCGCAATTTGTTTACATTTCAATCCTCACCCGGGATGGATAATGGCCCCCCCTGTTCCAGGGTTCGCCTCCAGCCGGGACTGTTATCGACCTTTTGCTTCCAGGCCTCAATATGCGGCAGATTGTCGATGCCCCCACGCGCCAGCAGGGCAAAGATCGGGAAACTCATCTGAATGTCGGCCATGCTGAGCGCGTCCCCGGCAAACCAGCTGTTTTGAGCGAGATGCGAATCAATAAAGCGCGCATGCGTTTCCAGCTGGGGATTGAGATACGCTTTCTGCACCCCCTTACCCAGCGCCTTGCCCAGGAGTCGGATGCCTGGCGGCACGGGCGGCTTGCCGAGGCTGTTGAAAACCAGCTTCATTAACAGCAGTGGCATCAGCGATCCTTCCGCGTAATGCAGCCAGAAGCGATATTGCACCTTATGCGCCGGATCTAACGGCTTAAGGCGCGATTCGGCATCATAGGTTTCCTGGAGGTACTCCAGAATGGCACCCGATTCCGCGAGGATCAGTCCGTTATCTTCGATGATGGGTGATTTGCCCAACGGATGCACCTTTTTGAGAGCCTCCGGCGCCAGCATGTTCTTTTCGCGCTGGTAGTGAACGATCTCATAAGGCAGGGCGAGTTCTTCCAGCGCCCAGATCACACGATGTGAGCGCGACTGGTTAAGGTGATGTACCGTGAGCATGGTCTTCTCCTGTGATTCATACTTTTTAACTATAGAAAATTGAACAACACCGCGAAAAAAATTCGGCTAAAAACCGGTCAGCGACGCTGGCGAAAAAACCGGTCTTGCATAGAATTAAAGTGTCAGCACAATCCGGAACCTCACCAACCAGCTCGACACGAGGGGTGCTGATGTCGGGGGAAACCCTCCCGTGAACCAGCGGGATAGAGAGAAAGACAAAGACCGGGAAAAACTAAAGCGCCCTTAGTGGCGCTTTAGTTCTTTTTGCGGCGCGGTTTTGCCGGGTGTCGGCTGCGCCTTACCCGGCCTACGTTCGAGAATGTGGTTTTTGTAGGTCGGGTAAGGCGCAGCCGCCACCCGACGCGCAGGCCGCAGAGACTTACTCCTCCTCCAGCAGCCGCGCCCCTGTCCCCTGCTCGCCCAGCCTGTCGCCGGGGTTCCGCAACGGGCAGTCGCTACGGGACAGACAGCCGCAGCCGATACAACCGTCCAGTTCATCGCGCAGCGCAACCAGCGTATGGATACGTCTGTCCAGCTCTTCACGCCACTGGGAGGAGAGCTCTTTCCACTCTTTCGGGCTCAGCGTGTGGCCCTCCGGCAACACCCCAAACGCCTCACCTATCGTCGCCAGGGGAATACCGATTCGTTGCGCAATTTTGATAATCGCCACGTAACGGAGAACGTCACGGGTATAGCGGCGCTGGTTTCCGTCGTTACGGATGCTTTTAATTAACCCTTTGCTTTCATAGAAGTGGAGCGCCGATACCGCAACACCGCTTCGCTTTGCCACTTCGCCGGGGGTTAAAAGCGCTTTAATACGCGGCAATCTCTTTTCCATAAAACCTCTTTACCTCAAGTTAACTTGAGGAATTATACTCCCCCGCAGAGAAAACGACGAATCAACCAAGAAAGTTGTATCTACAGAGGGGCAACCTTATGTCGCATCAGCAGATTATTCAGACACTTATTGAATGGATTGATGATCATATCGATCAACCGTTGAACATTGATGTGGTCGCTAAAAAGTCGGGCTATTCGAAATGGTATTTACAGAGAATGTTCCGCACGGTTATGCATCAAACCCTGGGTGAGTACATTCGTCAGCGCAGATTGCTGCTGGCGGCGCAGGCGTTACGCTCAACGCAGCGACCGATTTTTGATATCGCGATGGATCTTGGCTATGTGTCGCAACAAACCTTTTCCCGCGTGTTTCGCCGCGAGTTTGACCGTACGCCGAGCGACTATCGCCACCAGTTGAATTAATCACCCTTAGTGCAAAGGTTGCTGCTGCCAGGTCATAAATTCCTGGGGCGGCATCGCTTTCGCGAAGTGCCATCCCTGACAGAACTGGACGCCGCGCTTCAGCAACCAACTCACCTGCTCTGCCGTTTCGACCCCTTCCGCAATGGTTTTAAGCCGCAGGCTTTGCGCCATCTCGATAATATGCTCGGCGATCAGGTGGCTGGTGCTGTTGGTCGTTAGCGTATCGATAAACGATTTATCGATTTTCAGAATGTCGACGTTCAGCGAATAGAGGTTGTGCAGGTTCGAGTAACCGGTCCCGAAATCATCGATCGCCACTTCATAACCCGCCTGCCGGAAAGCCTGAATCACCGGAGTGGTTTTGGGCACATCAATGAACCCACGTTCCGTCACTTCGATTTTGATTTGCTGGGCACGGACGGCATAGTGGCGCGCCTTGTCAGAAATCATGGCGATCAGCCGCGAGGAGTGGAAATCCGTGGCCGACAGGTTAATTGAAATATAGAGATGCGGATGCTCAGCCAGGAAATGACCCAGATCGCTGAATACCTCCTCAACGACATAATCCGTAATCCGCTCGCTCATTCCCTCTTTTTCAGCCAGCGGAATAAACTCAGCCGGACTCATCACCTGCCCGTTGAAACCCGGCCAGCGCAACAACGCCTCTGCCCCCACGCACTGGTTGTTCTTGATATCAATAATCGGCTGGTAGTGCAGGCAAAGCTGTCGTTTGTGCAACGCCCGATGCAGCAACCGCCCTGGCGAATTAAGCTCGCGGTGCGTCCGCGACCATACCAGCAAAATAATAATGCTGCAGATCATCCCCAGTGGCAGCGTCAACGTCGCCTGATGGTAGAGCGTTTCGTAAAAACGCTTATTTGACGTCGACACGATAGCGGCAATAGGCCGTTTCGGTGATTTCACGACGGTATAGAAACGGTTATCTTTTTGAAATACCGATTCCTTATCCTGAATCATCGAATTTAATAAAGAAGGATTAGCTTTCTGGCTAACGGAAAAGAATGCATTGGTTACCGTGTCGTACACTCCCCAGGAGAGAGAATGATCGGTAGACATCACTTCGCTGTAAGAAAGCGGATTGACCACCACGACATAATTTCCACGCTGCATATATGTCATTTTATAGCCAGTATAAAATGGCGTGTCGCGAAAATAATAGATAGCGATGTCAGGTTTACGGGTGTAATTGGCAATCGGGATCGCGTAAGGTTGGTCCGGCGTAAAAACGGTTGAACAAAGAAAATTCTGACCTTCTGCATAAATTAAATCAGCGACAAACAGGCGGCCACGCACAACGTTCAACATATATTGGCGATGTTCCGGTGTACAAAGTTTACCCTGATATTTTTCGGCCTCATCCCGGGCCAGATCAACTTGTTGAATAACCAGTTCTGTTTTGTCTAAAGCCAGTTCAGCAAATGTACGGAGCTGAGCGCTTGTTTCCGACACGGCTCTTAGCTGGGCAAACCATAGGGCAAGCATCACCGGCAGCATAACTACCATGATGATCCCTACTACCCTGAGCATTTTGCGCCGCGCGCTACGATTCATTTCCCGCCCTATATCCCTGCATGTTGTACGCCTGTAGTAATGAAGGCCGGATGCTTTGTTAAACAGGTGATTACGTTGCATGAATCATGCGAAGTTAGCAACTGACTTTTAGTATTAAAAATCTTAAATTTCGTTATGACGATAATATTTTCCCGTAAGCTAAACTGTAAGTATTCGTTCCGTTTCAATTAAGGGAAATAATTATCCAGCGAACATGTGGGGTTTGAAGATAACACAACAGAGAATCGATGTTTTATAAATGCCCGGCTATTACCACATTATTTTCAGGATGAGCAAAAAATAACGTGCCACTTATAAAAACAACGTGGCTGGCCCATCGTGTGTCCGCTCAGCCAGGTATCGGGACCCAGGTACCCGGCACCATCGCCTTTTTTGCGTAATAAAATCCCCATTTTGAACGCTCAGACGCTGGCGAATAAATCAACAAATGTGATATAGTTCACACATATTCTGTAACGAGAAACACCGTTTCATTCAGTTCGTCTGTTTTGTAGAGGATGGGTTCTATGGCAACCATTACTACCAGCATGGTTCTCCTGCGCTGGCCTTTGTTGAGCGCGGTACTGATGTTTTTAGCCAGCACGCTGAACATTCAGTTTCGTAAATCTGACTACGCGGGTCTTGCGGTCATCAGCACTCTGCTGGGACTTGGCGCGGCTTGCTGGTTCGCAACGGGCCTGTTGGGCATCACCCTGCTGGATATTGCCGCTGTCTGGGAAAATATTAAAGTCGTGATGGTAGAGGCAATGAGCCACCAGCCACCAGACTGGCCAATGGTGATTACCTGATTCCTGTATAAACAAAAAACCCAGACGATGTCTGGGTTTTTTGTTTGAGCATCCGTTGATCAGAACGGGATGTCGTCGTCGAAGTCCATTGGTGGCTCGTTAGACGGTGCCGGAGCAGACTGCTGCTGCGGACGAGACTGCGCGCCGCCGCTGAACTGGTTGCCGCCCTGTGGCTGCTGAGGCTGACCCCAACCGCCCTGCTGCTGCTGACCACCACCTGCTGGTGCGCCACCGCCCTGACGGCCGCCCAGCATCTGCATGGTACCGCCAACGTTTACCACAACTTCGGTGGTGTACTTCTCAGCGCCGGACTGATCGGTCCATTTACGGGTGCGCAGCTGGCCTTCGATATAGACCTGAGAACCTTTACGCAGATACTCACCGGCAACTTCTGCCAGTTTGCCAAACAGCACCACGCGGTGCCATTCAGTCTGCTCTTTCATCTCACCGGTCGCTTTATCACGCCAGGATTCGGAAGTAGCCAGCGTAATGTTGGCAACTGCGCCACCACTCGGCATGTAGCGTACTTCCGGGTCCTGGCCCAGATTACCGACGAGAATCACCTTGTTTACGCCTCTGCTGGCCATGTTCGTGTCTCCTGAATACGTTTCTTAATAGTGTAAACGCGCGAGTGTACCATTTCCAGACGCCACTTTGATAGTTGCGTAGTATCTTCCAGAGTTCGCGCGCGAACTGAACATTGTTACACAGCGAATCAGAAAATGCATTCCAATACTGTATATTCAAACAGGTTAAATTGTGTCATAATTAGCCGTTTCTGACAGCCGTTTGTCCTTCAAACAAACCAGGCAATCCGTGTTTCAACCGGGAAAGGTGAATGGATAAGATCGAAGTTCGGGGCGCCCGCACCCACAATCTCAAAAATATCAACCTCATAATCCCTCGCGACAAACTCATCGTCGTGACCGGGCTTTCGGGGTCTGGCAAATCCTCACTGGCTTTCGACACCTTGTATGCCGAAGGACAGCGTCGTTACGTTGAATCTCTCTCCGCGTACGCGCGTCAGTTCCTGTCGCTGATGGAAAAACCGGATGTCGATCATATTGAAGGGTTATCGCCTGCGATCTCCATCGAGCAGAAGTCGACTTCGCATAACCCGCGTTCAACGGTCGGTACCATTACTGAAATTCACGACTACCTGCGTCTGCTGTATGCGCGCGTGGGTGAGCCGCGCTGCCCGGACCACGACGTCCCGCTGGCGGCGCAGACCGTGAGCCAGATGGTGGATAACGTGCTGTCGCAGCCGGAAGGCAAACGCCTGATGCTGCTGGCGCCAATTATTAAAGAGCGTAAAGGCGAACACACCAAAACGCTGGAGAACCTGGCAAGCCAGGGCTATATCCGCGCCCGTATTGACGGCGAAGTGTGCGACCTTTCGGATCCGCCAAAACTGGAGCTGCAGAAAAAGCACACCATTGAGGTGGTGATCGATCGCTTTAAGGTGCGTGAAGACCTCGCGACGCGTCTTGCGGAATCGTTCGAAACGGCGCTGGAACTCTCCGGTGGTACCGCCGTTGTTTCCGATATGGACGACCCGAAAGCGGAAGAGCTGCTCTTCTCCGCCAACTTTGCCTGCCCGATTTGCGGCTACAGCATGCGCGAGCTGGAACCGCGTCTGTTCTCGTTCAACAACCCGGCAGGCGCATGCCCAACCTGCGACGGTCTGGGCGTACAGCAGTATTTCGACCCGGACCGCGTGATCCAGAACCCTGAGCTGTCGCTGGCAGGCGGCGCCATTCGCGGCTGGGATAAGCGTAACTTTTACTACTTCCAGATGCTGAAATCACTGGCGGAGCACTATAAGTTCGACGTGGAAGCGCCGTGGGCCAGCCTCAGCCCGAACGTGCACAAAGTGATCCTGTTCGGTTCCGGTAAAGAGAACATCGAGTTCAAATACATGAACGATCGCGGTGATACCTCCGTGCGTCGCCACCCGTTCGAAGGGGTGCTGCACAATATGGAGCGCCGCTACAAAGAGACCGAATCCAGCGCGGTACGCGAGGAGCTGGCGAAGTTCATCAGCAACCGCTCCTGTGCCACCTGTGAAGGCACGCGTCTGCGTCGCGAAGCGCGTCATGTCTTTGTCGAAAACACGGCGCTGCCGACCATCTCAGACATGAGCATCGGCCACGCGATGGACTTCTTCAACAACCTGAAGCTCTCCGGTCAGCGCGCGAAAATAGCTGAAAAAGTGCTGAAGGAGATTGGCGATCGTCTCAAGTTCCTGGTGAACGTGGGTCTGAACTACCTGACGCTTTCCCGCTCGGCAGAAACGCTGTCCGGCGGTGAGGCCCAGCGTATCCGCCTGGCCAGCCAGATTGGCGCAGGCCTGGTGGGCGTGATGTACGTGCTGGATGAGCCGTCAATCGGCCTGCACCAGCGCGACAACGAACGTCTGCTCGGCACGTTGGTCCACCTGCGCAACCTCGGTAACACGGTGATTGTGGTGGAGCACGACGAAGACGCGATTCGCGCTGCGGATCACGTGATCGACATTGGTCCTGGCGCGGGCGTACACGGCGGTCAGGTGGTAGCGGAAGGGACGCTGAAAGACATTATGGCGGTACCCGAGTCGCTGACCGGCCAGTACATGAGCGGCAAGCGTAAGATTGAGGTGCCAAAACAGCGCGTAGCGGCAGATCCGGAAAAAGTGCTGAAGCTGACCGGCGCGCGCGGCAACAACCTGAAAGATGTGACGCTGACGCTACCGGTTGGCCTGTTTACCTGCATCACTGGCGTGTCCGGTTCCGGTAAATCGACGCTGATTAACGATACCCTGTTCCCGATTGCGCAGACGGCGCTGAACGGTGCGACGCTGGCCGAGCCCGCGCCGTACCGAGACATTCAGGGGCTGGAACATTTCGATAAGGTTATCGACATTGACCAGAGCCCGATTGGCCGAACCCCTCGCTCGAACCCGGCGACCTATACCGGCGTCTTCACGCCCGTACGTGAACTGTTCGCCGGCGTGCCGGAAGCGCGTTCACGCGGTTACACGCCGGGACGGTTCAGCTTTAACGTGCGCGGCGGCCGCTGTGAAGCGTGCCAGGGCGATGGCGTCATTAAAGTTGAAATGCACTTCCTGCCGGACATCTACGTCCCATGCGACCAGTGCAAAGGTAAACGCTATAACCGCGAAACGCTGGAAATTAAGTACAAAGGCAAGACCATCCACGAAGTGCTGGACATGACCATCGAAGAGGCGCGCGAGTTCTTTGACGCCGTCCCTGCGCTGGCGCGTAAGCTGCAGACCCTGATGGACGTCGGTCTGACCTACATTCGTCTGGGGCAGTCCGCCACTACGCTGTCGGGCGGTGAAGCCCAGCGCGTGAAGCTGGCGCGTGAGCTCTCCAAACGCGGCACCGGTCAGACGCTGTATATTCTGGATGAGCCGACTACCGGTCTGCACTTTGCGGATATCCAGCAGTTGCTCGACGTGCTGCATCAGCTGCGCGATCAGGGCAACACGATTGTGGTCATCGAACATAATCTGGACGTGATTAAAACCGCGGACTGGATTGTCGATCTCGGCCCGGAAGGCGGCAGCGGCGGCGGTGAAATCCTCGTCTCCGGTACGCCAGAGACCGTTGCAGAGTGCGAAGCCTCGCACACCGCGCGCTTCCTTAAACCGTTGCTGTAATGTCAGACGGAGAGTTGTTGTCGGGTCGCTTCCGGCAGCAGCTCTACTGCCTGTTTATAAGACGCATCCACCAGATAGTAAATTTGCGAGCCGGGCAGGGATCCATCCAGATAAACCGTGCTCCAGTGCGCCTTATTCAGGTGTTTGCTCGGCCTCACATCATCATGCTGCTGACGTAGCAAATCCGCCAGCTCCGGGCTGGTTTTCAGCGACGCGGCCGGGCGGCCTTCGACCTCTTTCACCATCGCAAACAGCACATCTCCCACTTTTATCTGCGTGGCTTTCCAGTCGCTATGCACGCTCTGCTCCGCGCCAGGTTTACTCATGCAGTACTGAAGTAGCTCCGAAATTGTCATCATTATTCCCCTTGTAGCGTTGCGATAATTTTACGCGAACCACCGTGAATGCGATGTTCTCCCAGCCAGATCCCTTGCCACGTTCCCAGCAGTAGCCGCCCGTTGTGTACCGGCAGCATCAGCGATACCCCGAGCAGAGAAGATTTGATATGCGAAGGCATGTCATCTGCGCCCTCATAATCGTGCTCATAGGGGGCGTTGTCCGGGACACTCTTCAGAAAATGGTTTTCCATATCAGACCGGACAGTGGGATCGCAATTTTCATTAAGCGTGAGGGAGGCTGACGTGTGTTGAAGCAGCAGATGCAGTAAACCCGTTCTGACGCGCGACAAATCGCGGATTTGCCCGATGACTTCCTCCGTCACCAGGTGAAATCCGCGGGGTTTAGCGCTTAAGGTCAGGGTCTGTTGATACCACATGTGCTGCTCCGTTTAGAGAGATGAATCTTTCTAAGTGTGCAGCAAGAAGTCGAAAGGTAAAACCCGCCGCAGCGAGATTTGATTAAAAAAGAATCAAACTCGCAGCCCGACGCTTAATACTCCGAGTTAACAATCACCTCTTCGCCAAATTTTCCGGCCATCGGCAGCGGTCGATAGGTCGAGTTAGAGGCGCGTAACACCCTGATCGCTCTGGCTCCTGTATCCTGCGCCGCGGTAATGTCGTTATCCGAATCACCATAGAACACTTTGATGTTTTTCTTCTCCAGCCACTGGGTTTTGGTGTTTTGCCCTTCTTTGTCACCCGCAAAAATGACCGGGTTCATGTTGGCAGCCGGGATCTGGAAATCATCCTGCAGGGTTCTGGAGACGGTTTCTGTTTTGGTCTGACTACGACCGGTGACGAAGTAAATGCTGTCGCCGCGCTTCACATGCATGGCAATGACCGCCCGGGCGACCTCTTTCGGGATACTGTAATCGTCCCAGCCGTTATTCATCTTTTCCCAGAACGCCGGGTTCTTCAGATACGCTTCACTGTCCGGCGAATACATTTTTTTGCCGCGCCAGAATCCCGGGCTGGAGAACAGAACGGTGTCGTCAATATCAAAGCCAACGGCCATGGGCGGGCGGCCCATCAGACTGTTTTCGATTTGGGCCACGGATACCCAGTGAATAGGAGCCTGTTCGGCAAGAATGGCAGCGGTAGTGCCGGTGTAAAGCGGCGTTGGCGCAGAAGCGCGCGCGACGACGGCACTATTAAGTGAGAACAATAAGCAGGCGGCGCTGAGCGCCAGGGTGATCTTGCGCATATTTTCCCCTGAATATTCAGTTCGTTATCGTTTTATTTTGAGTGAATGGTCAAAAAACTATCCGACCATAACCCCAGCGGCAGGTGAAGAAAAGGAGTTTTTGATTATCAATCTGAAGAAAAAGAAGACGATCACAAAGCGAGACATCGACCTGAGTAGCCTGATGCCATCACCCCGGCCCTCTCCCACAGGGAGAGGGAGAACACCCAGCCCGTAGGCCCGGTAAGCGGAGCGCCACCGGGCGATAAGACTGCACGGCGGCCTGATGTCCTCTCCCACAGGGAGAGGGAGAATACAGTAGTGAGTACTTACATTACCGCAGCAAATGCCTGTGCCACGCGATGAACGTTGCTGGCATTGAGACCCGCGACGCACATGCGGCCGCTGGCAATCAGGTAGACGCCGAACTCGTCGCGCAGACGGTCGACCTGCGCGGCGCTCAAACCGGTGTAGCTGAACATCCCGCGCTGCCTGATCAGATAATCAAAGTTATGCCCCGGTACCGCCTCTTTCAGCACGTTGACCAGCTCCTGACGCATCGACAGAATGCGCTTACGCATGGATTCCACTTCGGCAAGCCAGCTAGCTTTCAGCTGTTCGTCGCCGAGTACCGTCGCCACAACCTGCGCACCAAAGTTCGGGGGGCTGGAGTAGATACGGCGCACCGTAGCTTTAAGCTGACCCAGCACGCGGCTGGCAGCTTCGGCATCTTCGCAGACCACGGACAGCCCGCCGACGCGTTCGCCATACAGGGAGAAGATTTTCGAGAAAGAGTTGCTCACCAGCACAGGCAGGCCGGCACTCGCAACGGCGCGGATAGCATAGGCATCGTCTTCCATCCCGGCGCCAAAGCCCTGATAGGCGATGTCGAGGAATGGAATCAGGTTGCGAGCCTTGAGCACCTCAATGACGGCATCCCACTGGTCATTGGTGAGGTCCGCACCCGTTGGGTTGTGGCAGCACGGATGCAGCAACACAATGCTGCGCGCCGGCAACGTTTTCAGTTTTTCCAGCAGGGCTTCAACGCGCACGCCGTTGGTTTCGCTGTCAAACCACGGATAAGTCTCGACATTAAAGCCTGCGCCCTCAAAAATTGCGACGTGGTTTTCCCACGTCGGGTCACTGACCCACACGCCGGAATCCGGGAAGTATTTTTTCAGGAAATCAGCACCGACTTTCAGCGCGCCCGATCCACCCAGCGTCTGGATGGTCGCCACACGTTTTTGCGCAAGTACCGGATGATCGGCCCCAAACAGCAGCGGTGCGATGGTATTGCGGTACGCATTGAGCCCTTCCATCGGCAGATAGAGCGACGCTCCATGCGGGACCGCATTCAGACGCGCTTCGGCTTCGGCAACGGCTTGTAACTGAGGAATAATACCCTCTTCGTTGTAATACAAACCGATGCTGAGGTTCACTTTATCGCTGCGAGGATCTTCTTTGAAACGCTCCATTAAGGAGAGAATAGGGTCGCCGGCATAGGCGTCAACGTTCTGAAACACGCGATGGTTCTCCGGAATTCGATGAGGCAGGAGTTTCAACAATAAACCGGAAGTGGGAGAAGGTCGAGAGGATGTTAATAAAGTTGAAGTGAGGTTAATAACCTCACTTCACAGACAGTTCAGTCAAGGTATTTCATCGCCACCCGGGAGGTCAGGCGCGTGATAAGTTCGTAAGCACTCACTTTCGTGATTTCAGCAATGCGCTCAACGGGCAGGCCCTCACCCCACATCACCACATCATCACCTGCTTTATCCTGGGCGTCGGGTCCAAGGTCCACGCAAATCATGTCCATCGCGACGCGACCGACAATGTTGACCTCGCGACCATTGACCAGCACCGGTGTACCTGTCGGTGCAGCACGCGGATAGCCATCTCCGTAGCCCATCGCCACCACGCCAAGGCGCGTGTCGCGCTCGCTAATCCAGGTGCCGCCATAGCCCACCGGCTCGCCCGCTTTGTGCTCACGCACGGCAATCAGATTCGAGACCAGCGACATCACTGGCTTAAAGCCAAAGTCCGGCCCCCAGGGTTTGCTCTCCAGAGGCGACACGCCATAAAGAATAATGCCCGGGCGCGCCCAGTCAAAGTGCGACTGCGGCCACAGCAGGATCCCGCCGGAAGCCGCAATCGAGCGCATTCCCGGCTTGCCTTCGCAGAAGGTGTTAAAGATATCGAGCTGCTGCTCGGTTGCCCCACATTCAGGCTCATCGGCACGCGCAAAATGGCTGACGATGTTCACGGGCTGGCGCACGTTTTTGCACCGGCACAAACGCTGATAAAACGCCTCCGCATTTTCCGGGCGAACGCCCAGACGGTGCATGCCCGTGTCGAGCTTCATCCAGACGGTAACGGGTTCACTCAGCTCGGCGTTTTCCAGCGCGGACAGCTGTTCTTCGTTATGTACCGCCGTGTGCAGATGCTGGTCAGCAATCGTAGGCAAGTCTGTGGCTTCGAAAAAGCCTTCCAGCAGCAAAATGGGTTGCGTGATCCCCCCCGCACGCAGGCGGAGAGCTTCTTCAAGACGGGCGACGCCAAAGGCGTCGGCATCGGGGAGCGTTCGCGCGGTCTCAAGAAGACCGTGTCCGTAAGCGTTCGCTTTCACGACTGCAACGAGCTTGCTGGCGGGCGCCAGTTCACGCAAACGTTGCAGGTTGTGTCGCAGAGCGCGGCGGTTAATGACTACAGTTGCCGCTTGCATTTGAATTCCTTAGAAATTACTCATCATCATATTGAGGACCGGCGTAGTTGTCGAAACGCGACCACTGTCCGTTAAAGGTCAGACGCACCGTCCCGATCGGGCCGTTACGTTGTTTACCAATAATAATTTCGGCGATCCCTTTCAGGTCGCTGTTCTCGTGATAAACCTCATCACGGTAGATGAACATGATTAAGTCGGCATCCTGCTCGATGGAGCCGGATTCACGCAGGTCGGAGTTGACCGGGCGTTTATCGGCACGTTGTTCCAGGGAGCGGTTCAGCTGCGACAGCGCCACCACCGGCACGTGCAGCTCTTTGGCTAACGCCTTGAGCGAGCGGGAAATCTCTGCAATTTCCAGCGTACGGTTGTCGGAGAGCGACGGCACGCGCATCAGCTGGAGGTAGTCGATCATGATGAGGCCGATACCGCCGTGTTCGCGGGCGATACGGCGCGCGCGGGAGCGCACTTCCGTCGGCGTCAGGCCGGAGGAGTCATCGATATAGATGTTACGTTTTTCCAGCAGAATGCCCATCGTGCCGGAGATACGCGCCCAGTCTTCATCATCGAGCTGGCCGGTACGGATACGGGTCTGGTCCACGCGCGACAGCGATGCCAGAGAACGCATCATAATCTGCTCGGAGGGCATCTCAAGACTGAAGATGAGTACAGGTTTATCCTGCAACATTGCGGCGTTTTCGACGAGGTTCATCGCAAATGTCGTTTTACCCATCGACGGACGCGCCGCAACGATAATCAGATCCGACGGCTGCAGGCCGGCGGTCTTTTTGTTGAGGTCGTCATAACCGGTGTTGACCCCGGTGACACCATCGTGCGGTTGCTGGAACAACTGCTCGATACGCGCCACGGTCGCGTCGAGCACATCGGCAATGTTTTTAGGCCCTTCGTCTTTGTTCGCACGGCTTTCGGCAATTTTAAAGACGCGGGACTCCGCCAGGTCGAGCAGGTCTTCGCTGGTGCGCCCCTGCGGATCAAAACCGGCTTCGGCGATCTCGTTCGCCACCGATATCATCTCACGGACGACAGCACGTTCCCGCACGATATCGGCATAAGCGCTGATGTTCGCCGCGCTTGGCGTGTTTTTTGACAGTTCTGCCAGGTAGGCAAACCCACCGACGCTATCCAGCTGACCCTGACGCTCAAGCGATTCCGCGAGCGTAATCAGGTCAATCGGGCTGCCCGACTCCTGCAGGCGCGCCATTTCGGTAAAGATATGACGGTGCGGACGGGTGTAGAAATCCTCAGAAACCACGCGCTCAGCGACGTCGTCCCAGCGTTCGTTATCCAGCATTAAACCGCCCAACACCGACTGTTCCGCTTCAATCGAGTGCGGCGGGACTTTTAACCCTGCGACCTGGAAATCACGCTCGCGGGGTTCAGTCTGTTTGTTGAAGGGTTTGTTTCCTGCCATAGTGAATGGAGTTACCGAGATAAAGAGTGGGTCGAAAGATTACCATATTTTTCTTACGGAGGGAGCATGGCAACGCGCATTGAGTTCCAGAAACACGGCGGTCCGGACGTACTGAAAGCGGTGGAGTTTACCCCCGCAGCGCCTGGCGAGAACGAAATCCAGGTTGAAAACAAAGCTATCGGCATTAACTACATCGATACCTATATTCGCGGCGGTCTCTACCCGCCTCCGTCAATGCCGAGTGGTCTGGGCACCGAGGCGGCCGGTGTCGTCATTAAAGTGGGCAGCGCGGTTAAGCATATTAAAGAGGGCGACCGCGTGGTGTATGCGCAATCTGCGCTGGGCGCTTACAGCTCCGTCCACAACGTTCCGGCGGATAAAGCCGCTCTGCTGCCTGGCGCTATCTCCTTCGAGCAGGCGGCCGCTTCGTTCCTGAAGGGGTTAACGGTTTACTATCTGCTGCGCAAAACCTATGAAATTAAACCCGACGAGCAGTTTCTTTTTCATGCCGCAGCGGGTGGCGTGGGGCTGATTGCCTGCCAGTGGGCGAAAGCCTTAGGCGCGAAACTCATCGGTACCGTGGGCAATGCCCAAAAAGCGCAGCGTGCGCTGGACGCGGGGGCGTGGCAGGTGATCAACTATCGCGAAGAGAGCATCGTCGAGCGCCTGAAAGAGATTACTGGCGGTAAAAAAGTGCGCGTGGTGTATGACTCGGTGGGCAAAGACACCTGGGAGGCGTCGCTGGACTGCCTGCAACGTCGCGGGCTGATGGTGAGCTTCGGGAATGCGTCAGGCGCTGTCACTGGCGTCAATCTTGGCATCCTGAATCAGAAAGGCTCGCTCTACGTGACCCGCCCTTCCCTGCAGGGCTATATCACCAACCGGGAAGAACTGGAGGAAGCCAGCAACGAGCTGTTCTCGCTGATCGCCAGTGGCGTGATTAAGGTGGACGTGGCGGATGCGCAGAAATATCCGCTGACCGATGCGCAGCGTGCGCATGAGGTGCTGGAAAGCCGGGCGACACAGGGTTCAAGTTTACTCATTCCCTGAGCCCCAAAAAGAAATTGGGCTTCCCGTGGGAAGCCCTTTCTTTTTTTAGTTCGGCTGTATGTAGGGTACAGCTCGATGAATTCTGTAGCGGCAGCCATAGTGACAGATTCGATAAGTAAATCCTATTCTGTTCTAAGTAATGCTGCCGGGAAAGTTACAAGTATGTGACGAACCCCTCAATACCTTAGTAACGGAAGCGGTTATTGCGCTGATAAGTCGGCAGTTTTGGTGATTTAATCGCCCGTATCGCCCACACCACCGCAATGGCCAGTAATAACCACGGCAGCAGTTTGATGGTCAGGGCAAACAGTCCGCCGATAAACATCACCACCGTCGCCACGACGAGCGCAGCGAGAATGCCGAGCAGCGAAACGCCCGTGGCTAACAGCATGACAAAAAAGCCAATGACAAAAAGTAGTTCCAGCATGGTGCTCTCCCACGAATTCCCGAGTAATACAGTCTGTATTACAAGAATCATGCCAAAACTAAACCATTGTTCTTAAAGAAAAACGCCCCGCAATGATATGCAGGGCGTGGTGAATTTGACGATCTTTTAGCGAAAATTATCGCTTATCTGCGACCAGTCGCAGCGCATGTTCCAGCACCTCGATATCCGCACCGGCTTTATGTGCGTTCTCACTGAGGTAACGACGCCACTGCCGCGCCCCCGGTATGCCCTGGAACAGGCCCAACATATGGCGGGTAATGTGGCCGAGATACGTGCCGTTGCTCAGCTCGCGCTCAATGTAAGGATACATGGCGCGCACGACGGCAACCGGATCGGTATCGGCGCCGTCAACGCCAAAGATTTCACGGTCGACCGTCGCCAGAATGCCCGGGTTCTGATAGGCCTCGCGTCCGACCATCACGCCGTCCATATGTTCGAGGTGCGCTTTGGCTTCTTCAAGCGACTTAATACCGCCGTTGATCGACATCGTCAGATGCGGGAAATCACGTTTAAGATGATATACGCGCGGATAGTCCAGCGGTGGGATCTCACGGTTCTCTTTCGGGCTCAGGCCGGAGAGCCAGGCTTTACGGGCGTGGATGATAAACATCTCGCATTCGCCTTTGCCGGACACCGTGTTGATGAAATCGCACAGGAATTCGTAGCTGTCCTGGTCGTCAATGCCGATACGGGTTTTGACCGTCACGGGAATGGAGACCACATCACGCATCGCCTTGATACAGTCGGCAACCAGCTGCGCGTTCCCCATCAGACACGCACCGAACATACCGTTTTGCACACGGTCTGAAGGACAGCCAACGTTGAGGTTAATCTCGTCATAGCCGCGCGCTTCCGCCAGCTTCGCACACTGCGCCAGCGCGGCCGGATCGCTGCCACCCAGCTGCAAGGCAACCGGATGCTCTTCTTCACTGTATGCCAGATAGTCGCCCTTGCCGTGAATGATTGCACCGGTGGTCACCATTTCGGTGTACAGCAGCGTATGGCGGGAGAGCTGACGCAGGAAGAAGCGGCAGTGTCTGTCCGTCCAGTCGAGCATTGGCGCAATGGAGAAACGGTGTGCTGGGAAAGCGGTCTGGTATTCTGACAACATGGCGAAGTTTTAAGCATCTGGTGGAAAAGGGGCGCTACTATAGCACAAAGAAAAGCCGGAGGCGCAGCGCCTCCGGTGCACTTTAGAACGTCATGCTTAGCTGTGCCCCTGCGCCCCAGGTTTCGTCTTCACCGTAGAGGCCCATCAGGTCAACATGCACGGTGTTGAACGGCGCGAAGCCGACACCACCGGTAAAGACGTTGCTGTCGTTACCCTTCACGTCAGCGCGATAACCTGCGCGTACCGCCAGCCAGCTCAGCGGGGTCACTTCAGCACCTACCCCAACATACTGCGACGTATCTTCGCTCTTGAAACCTTTGGTTTCGGTCAGATCGCCATCAGCGGTCAGCGTAACAAGATCGTTGTGCCAGGCGGCGCCCGCGGTGACCAGCGGACGGATCTGGTAGGTGTCTTTATAGCTCACCACTTCTCCCGTACGCCCATTGCGGATGCGGATATCCTTGCTGTCGATATCGCGTGACATCAGGTTTTGCCCGCTCAGGCCGACCGTCCAGTTTTCGCCAAAATCAGCGGCAATACCAGCATCAACGTTAAAGCCCGTATCGTCTGTACGGTAGCGGCTATCGTTCCACTTATTACTGTCGTAATCGTAGATGGAAGTGGTGTAGTTATAGATCCAGGTTTTTTGCAGTTTTGGCGTGACGCCAACGGAAACCGGGATGCCCCCGAGATCGAACTGACGGGCAACCGCAATACCGTAGTCGGACACAATCGCCGCCCGGCCAGACGCCGTTGAGTTGAGGTTTTTGGTAATCTGATCCGTGCCATTCAGCGCTGCATCCAGGGCAACACCGGCAGCAACCACATCGCTTCGTTGAATACTGCGCAGATAATCAATATCTTGCTGGTCGATAGATGAGCTAACCCGACCATGAGCATAACCTTTGGCCATAAAGGCCACGGAAAGCACATCGTTAGGGATACTCACGGCAAGTCCTGCCCCTGCCGTTGCACGTGCAGTTTTACCCTTGAGATAGTCCAGTTCATCGGCAAGATCTTTGGCCGCGCCCTGGAACTGGTTGATCGAACCTAACGGATTGGTGATGACTTCAATAGGCGTAAGGTTATCAACCACATCCTTATAGTGATTGATTTTATCGTTGATGGTATCAATCTCATCCTGAAGATTGTCTTCATCCGTCACCTGCACCCCAACGGACGGCAATATAACCGTCACATCATCGTCCGGTTTTGCCTTTGCCAGCAACGCGGGGTTGATTAACGCTCCGCTGCCATAACTGCCAGCGGCTACGCCCGTCCCGCCCATGGCGTCGCTACGTGATTCTGTCCAGGTATTGGCTGCTCCCGCCTGATTTGCCATAAACAGGGAAACAGCAATGCTAACCACCGAAAATTTAAAATGTTTTTTCACAGTATGCCCGTAATAGTTTGTTATTAGATAACCCCTGTCTGTTATCACCCAAACAGGAACGAACTATTGCTGTGAATAAGAAGCAAAAGACCCGCCATTTCTTTCCCTAAGTGAAATTCCCTTACGGCCTGTTGTAATTTGTGACGGCCTTCAATATTTATAGAAGAGGAAATTATTTTTTCACAGGTTTTCCATCATGCGGGCCAAAAAACTGCGGAGGATGGTCAACCCAGCGATCCTCCCGCGTGGCGGCATAGACCGGATTGAGCGGATAGTAGATGCGGTTGTGCTTCTTGTTGGCCTCGCCCACCACCAGTAACCGAACCTCTTCATCCGTGTTGTTGATAAAGGTATGGCAGACGCCGGTTCCGGCAGGAAAGCCCACGCTGTCGCCGGGTTCAAGTTTCCACAAATAGCCATTAATCCAGGCTTCAGGATAGCCCTCAAGCACGTAGATAAACTCTTCTTCGTCACTCTCTGCATGGGGATAGGATGTCCGACGCCCGGGCAATAAACGCTCATGATGAATGCCGATACGTCGGAGGCCAAGGCTGCGGGCCAGCGGTGCACCGATAGAAAAGAGCTCATTACTGTCGGGGTAGGTGGCGTCATCCGGTCCTTCTATGTCGCGCCAGTGCTTAATACAGTCTGGTTTTTTCATGATGATATTCCCGATTTGCGATGCGTCAGGTATAGCACAGCCTGACGGATATCGGTGTTTTTACCAGAACATGATAAAGTGAGGGTTTTACGTCCCAGAACATCCGAGGTGCTCAATGGATAAGTCCACAAAAGAGCTGTTAGCGCAGGCCGAAAAGCTGTGCGCGCAACGCAATGTGCGCCTGACTCCGCAGCGCCTTGAAGTCTTACGTCTGATGAGCCTACAACAGGGTGCCATCAGCGCCTATGACCTGCTCGACCTGCTCCGCGAAAGCGAGCCGCAGGCTAAACCGCCGACAGTGTATCGCGCGCTGGATTTCCTGCTGGAACAAGGATTTGTTCATAAAGTGGAATCCACAAACAGCTATGTACTGTGCCATCTTTTCGATCAGCCCACCCACACGTCGGCCATGTTTATCTGCGACCGTTGTGGCGTAGTGAAAGAAGAAGCTGCGGAAGGCGTGGAAGACATTATGCATACGCTGGCGGCAAGAATGGGGTTTGCCCTGCGTCATAATGTGATTGAAGCACACGGGCTGTGTTCAGCGTGTGTCGAGGTGGAAGCGTGTCGACATCAGGATGAGTGTCAGCATGACCACTCTATTCTGGTGAAAAAAAAGCCGCGTTAGCAGCAAAAGAAAAGGCGGCCTGAAGCCGCCCCAGTAGGTTATTCAGCGTTACCAGCGGTAATCGTTGCGGGTTTCCCAGTCTTTGACTTCGTTTTCCGCCTGATCTTTCGCGTAGCCGTAACGTTCCTGAATTTTACCGACAAGCTGATCGCGCTTACCTTCAATGACGGTCATATCGTCATCTGTCAGCTTACCCCACTGTTCTTTCGCTTTACCTTTGAACTGCTTCCAGTTGCCGCCGATTTCGTCTTTATTCATCATCGTGTCCTCTTAGTTAAGCGTCGGGTCGTAACGTCCGTTACGTTCTTTTCTGCTGGACGTGATAATTATTGTAGTTAAGGATTCGGCAGTTGATTTCATATTCGGAATCTTTAACCATCACGATATATCGTGACGCGAAGGAAGCCAGGTATTGTTTTGCCAGTGGCGGCGCCATATAAAAGCCAGCGACAGGCCACGCAGAGAGAGAAAGACCGCAAGCGCCAACCACAAACCGTGATTACCCAGCCAGGGAAGCGTCAGCAGCGTCAGGCCAAATCCCGCCGCCGCAACGGCCATACTGTTACGCATTTCCGCCCCGCGCGTCGCACCAATAAACATGCCGTCCAGCAGATAACACCAGACACCCACCACCGGTAAGATGACTTGCCAGATGAGATAGTGGCTCGCCAGTTCGCGCAGCGCAGGGAGAGAGGTCAGTAAAGCAACAATCTGTTCGCCGAAGCAGGCATAGACCACGGCAAACACCAGCGCTACCAGTCCTGACTGACGGCAGGCTGCCCGCCAGACATCATGAAGCTGCCCGCTTTCACGCGCTCCATACGCCTGCCCCGAATGTGCTTCAACCGCGTAGGCAAAGCCGTCCAGCGCATAGGCGGTAAACGTCAGCAGCGTCATCAATACCGCGTTGACCGCGACGATTTCAGGCCCCAGCCGTGCACCGAAGACCGTCAGCGCGCCGAAGCAGAGTTGCAGAAGCAGCGAGCGCAGCATGATGTCACGGTTAAGCGCCAGCAGCTTACGGATATTGCCGCGCCATGCGGTTTTCAGCAGCGCGAGGGAGATCCCGCGCATCGCCAGCACGCGCCAGACCATCCACAGCCCCATCACAAAGGTCCCGTATTCAGCAATCGCCGTCGCCAGTGCCGCGCCCCGCACGTTCATATGGAGGCCCATCACCAGCCAGAGATCCAGCACGATGTTGAGCAGGTTTCCCACGACCAGCAGAATCACTGGCGCACGAGCATACTGAACGCCCAGTAACCAACCCAGCAGAACCAGATTTGCCAGCGAAGCGGGCGCACTGAGCCAGCGGATTTCGAGAAAACGTCGCGCCTGCTCCAGTACCGCCTCACTGCCGCCAACGATATGAAGCGCAAGGTCAATCAGGGGATCGCGGAGTAAAACGATTAACGCGCCCGCGCCCAGCGCAAGAATCAGCGGCTGCACCAGCGCCCGCGCCAGACGTAACGGATCTTTTGCACCATACGCCTGTGCCGTGAGTCCGGTGGTGCTCATGCGCAAAAAGAGCAGCAGCATAAAGAGGAAGCTGGTTGCCGTCGCGCCAATCGCCACGCCGCCAAGATAGACAGGGGAATCGAGATGCCCAATAACGGCCGTGTCGACCAGACCCAGCAAGGGCACGGTGATATTGGAGAAAATCATCGGCAGTGCAAGACGCCACAATGCCTTATCGGATGCCGTCAGCAGTGACATGAGAAACACCGGGAGTGGTCAATAAAGCAGGCTACAGCGGAACCGTAGCCTGTCAGGAAGAGATTACAGCCATTCACCGTTGCGAATCACACCGACCGCCAGACCTTCGATAGAGAAGCTCTGTTCGCGGAGATCGACCACAATGGGAGAGAACTCGCTGTTTTCGGGCAGCAACTGAACGGTGTTACCCTGCTTTTTCAGACGCTTAACGGTCACTTCGTCATCAATGCGCGCGACCACCACCTGGCCGTTCCGCACATCCTGCGTTTTGTGTACCGCCAGCAGATCGCCGTCGAGAATGCCGATATCTTTCATCGACATGCCGCTTACGCGCAGCAGAAAATCTGCGCTCGGCTTGAACATACCAGGATCAACCTGGTAGTGGCCTTCGATATGCTGCTGTGCCAGCAGCGGCTCACCCGCAGCAACACGGCCTATCAGCGGAATGCCCGTCTCTTCTTCCACCAGCAGGCGGATACCGCGTGACGCGCCTGAAACAATTTCAATCACGCCCTTACGTGCCAGCGCTTTCAGGTGTTCTTCGGCAGCATTCGGAGAACGGAAGCCCAGACGCTGAGCGATTTCCGCACGCGTGGGTGGCATACCCGTCTGGCCGATATGATCCCGAATGAGATCAAACACCTCTTGCTGCCTGGTCGTTAATGCTTTCATTCCGCCCCCTGGGTGTATATACAGTTATGCTGTGAGTATATACAGTCAAAGGTGATTTTGGAACCAAAAACTGCACAAAAAACCAGGGACTTAATTATTCCTCGAGGCTCATCGGAAATGTGACCAAAGCAGCGTGACCCAGGTAATAACCGCAGTGATAATCGCCAGCAGCACAGCGGCAGAACCCATGTCTTTCGCGCGACCGGAGAGCTCGTGGAACTCTGAGCCAATACGGTCAACAACGGCCTCAATAGCGCTATTGAGAATTTCCACTATCATCACCAGAAGCACGGAACCGATGAGAAGTACGCGGGTAATAGCATCGACATCAAGGAAACAGGCGATGATGACCGCGATGATAGCGGCGACACCTTCCTGACGAAAGGCGGCTTCGTTGATCCACGCGGCACGGAAACCTTTCCATGAATAGCCGGCGGCTTTGATGATACGCGTTAACCCAGTGGTATTATTGGCCATTAAAAGAACCTTTTATGAAAAAAAGCGTCAGTAACAGGAACTGTAGCGCGTTTCGCTACAGCCTGAAGTATGACGGGTAACAACAGAAATTTTGCGCGCTTTCTGTTATCCTTGCGCCGCAATTGCATTATTAACCAGAGGCTTTACATCGTTTATGTCCGGCTGGCCACGAATTTACTACAAATTACTTAATTTACCATTAAGCATCCTGGTAAAAAGCAAGTCTATCCCAGCAGAACCCGCGCTGGAATTGGGACTCGATACGTCGCGTCCTATTATGTACGTTTTGCCTTATAACTCGAAGGCAGACTTACTGACCCTTCGCGCCCAATGTCTGGCGCATGACTTACCTGACCCGCTTGAACCGCTGGAAGTCGACGGCACGTTGTTGCCGCGCTACGTGTTCATTCATGGCGGGCCGCGTGTATTTACCTATTACACGCCAAAAGAAGAGTCCATTAAGCTGTTCCACGACTATCTCGACCTGCACCGCAGCAATCCCGATCTGGATGTGCAGATGGTGCCGGTATCGGTGATGTTTGGCCGCCGTCCGGGCCGTGAAAAAGGCGAAGAGAATCCGCCGCTGCGTATGCTTAACGGCATACAGAAGTTCTTCGCGGTCTCCTGGCTGGGGCGCGACAGCTTTGTGCGCTTCTCCCCTTCCGTTTCACTGCGCCGAATGGCAGATGAGCACGGTACCGACAAGATCATCGCGCAGAAGCTGGCGCGCGTAGCACGTATGCACTTCGCCCGTCAGCGCCTCGCTGCCGTCGGGCCACGACTCCCGGCGCGTCAGGACCTGTTCAACAAACTGTTGGCCTCCAAAGCGATCGCCCGCGCCGTTGAAGACGAAGCGCGTAGCAAGAAGATTTCGCATGAGAAAGCCCAGCAGAACGCCATTGCGCTGATGGAAGAGATTGCCGCGAACTTCTCTTACGAGATGATTCGCCTTTCCGATCGTATTCTCGGCTTTACCTGGAACCGCCTGTATCAGGGCATCAACGTTCATAACGCCGAGCGTGTACGCCAGCTGGCGCATGATGGCCATGAAATTGTCTATGTCCCCTGCCACCGCAGCCACATGGACTACCTGCTTCTCTCCTACGTGCTCTATCACCAGGGGCTGGTACCACCGCACATCGCGGCCGGTATTAACCTGAATTTCTGGCCAGCGGGCCCGATCTTCCGCCGCCTGGGCGCCTTCTTTATCCGTCGTACCTTCAAGGGCAATAAGCTCTACTCCACCGTGTTCCGCGAGTATCTGGGCGAACTGTTCAGCCGCGGCTATTCCGTGGAGTACTTCGTGGAGGGTGGTCGCTCCCGTACCGGACGTCTGCTTGATCCGAAGACCGGCACGCTGTCGATGACCATTCAGGCGATGCTGCGCGGCGGAACCCGTCCGATCACGCTGGTGCCTATCTACATTGGTTATGAGCACGTCATGGAAGTGGGTACGTATGCCAAAGAACTGCGTGGCGCAACCAAAGAGAAAGAGAGCCTGCCGCAGATGTTGCGCGGCCTGAGCAAGTTACGCAACCTGGGTCAGGGCTACGTGAACTTTGGCGAGCCAATGCCGCTGATGACGTACCTGAATCATCACGTTCCGGAGTGGCGCGAATCCATCGATCCTATCGAAGCGGTTCGTCCTGCCTGGCTGACGCCAACGGTTAACGGCATTGCATCCGAGCTGATGGTGCGTATTAACAACGCGGGGGCGGCTAACGCCATGAACCTGTGCTGTACCGCGCTACTGGCTTCTCGTCAGCGCTCCCTGACCCGTGAACAGCTCACGGAGCAGCTGGACTGCTACCTGGACATGATGCGCAACGTGCCTTACTCGGTTGATTCAACGGTTCCTGCGGCGACTGCCAGCGAGCTCATCGATCACGCGTTGCAGATGAACAAGTTTGAAGTCGAGAAGGACACGATCGGCGACATCATCATTCTGCCGCGCGAACAGGCCGTGTTGATGACGTACTATCGCAACAACATCGCGCATATGCTGATGCTGCCGTCGCTGATGGCGGCCATCATTACCCAGCATCGCCACATTTCACGTCAGGAGCTATTGCGTCACGTTGATACGCTCTACCCGATGCTGAAAGCGGAGTTGTTCCTGCGCTGGAGCAAAGATGAGCTGGCCGTTGAGCTGGATAAACTGACGGAAGAACTTCGTCGTCAGGGGCTGATCACCGTTGCCAACGATGAGCTGCATATCAATCCGTCACGCTCCCGAACCCTGCAGCTGCTGGCGGCCGGTGCGCGCGAAACGCTGCAGCGCTACGCCATTACGTTCTGGCTGCTGAGTGCGAACCCGTCGATCAACCGCGGTACGCTGGAGAAAGAGAGCCGGACGCTGGCACAGCGCCTGTCTGTGCTGCACGGCATTAACGCACCAGAATTCTTCGACAAAGCGGTCTTCAGTTCCCTCGTGCTGACGCTGCGTGATGAAGGCTTCATCAGTGATACGGGCGATGCCGAGCCAGAAGAGACGCTGAAGGTTTACCAGATGCTGGCAGAGCTGATTACGTCAGATGTGCGCTTGACGATTGAGAGCGCGACGCAGGGCGAGTGATGTAAAAAAGCCGGGTGGTGGTTTCATCTTTCCCGGCCTGATGTTCTGCATAAGATGAAAAGATTAAGGCCCGGTCAGCGTTAACGCTACCGGGCCTTATTTTTGAGCCGGGTTAAATCACCGCATTCAGCTCAGCAACGTAAAGGCAATCATCCCGACAATCGCACCCGTCGTACCGAGGATGGTTTCCATCAGCGTCCAGGTTTTCAGGGTTTGCGCTTCGGTGGCGCCGGTAAATTTACCGAACAGCCAGAAGCCAGCGTCGTTAACGTGAGAGACCACAATTGAACCGCCCGCGATACAGATAGACAGCGCTGCCATCTGCGCACCGGAGTAGTTCAGCTGTTCAATCACCGGCATTACCAGACCCACGGCGGTTAAACACGCCACGGTGGCGGAACCCTGGATAATACGCACGGCCGCCGCCAGCACGAAGCAGGTTACCGCAATCGGCAGGCCCATTCCGGTCAGCGCTTCACCCAGAGCCGGGCCCACGCCAGAATCCACCAGCACCTGCTTGAACACGCCACCGGCACCAATCACCAGCAGGATAATACCCGCAGGCTGCAGCGCGGCACCGCAGATCTCCATCACGCGGTCTTTCGGCATTCCCTGACGCATCGCCAGGCCGTAAATAGCCACCAGACACGCCACCAGGATCGCCGTAAACGGGTGACCAATGAACTCAAACCATTCGTAGGCGGTAGAGCCCACCGGCACAAAACGCGCTGCGATGGTTTTCAGACCCACCAGGACCAGCGGGAGCAGGATCAGTGACAGACTGAAGCCAAAGGACGGCATTTTGCCTTCGCCCAAATGCGGCTCGGTGATGTCATCCGGAATGTGCAGCTCAACGTAACGGCTAATGAAGTTGCCCCACAGCGGGCCGGCAATAATCATTCCCGGGATCGCGGCGCACAGGCCAATCAGGATCATCCAGCCAAAGTCAGCGTGCATCTGGGAGGCCAGCAGCATCGGCGCGGGCCCAGGCAACAGAAACGCTGCCGCTGCCGCCACGCCCGCAAACAGCGGAATGACCAGCTTCACGAGGTTGGTACCGGTATGACGCGCCATAGAGAATGCCACGCTAATCAGCAGCACAACCGCCACCTCGAAGAACAGCGGCAGCGCGCAAATCAGACCCGCCAGACCAATCGCATAGTGCGCGCGGCTGTGGCCGAAGGATTTCAGCATCTTGACGGCAATCTGATCGACCGCGCCCGTCTCATGTAAAATCTTGCCAAACATCGCGCCCAGCGCGACCACTATCGCCAGGAAGCCGAGCGTGCCTCCCATCCCTTTTTCCATCGTCGCAGCGATCTTGTCGAGCGGCATACCGGAAAAGAGACCTGCACCAATAGAAACCACCATCAAAGCAACGAAGGCGTGCATACGCGCCTTCATCACTAAAAACAGCAGCAGCAATACCGAACCCACTGCTGTCAAAACTAGCGTTAATGTACTCAAAACTTACTGCCTTTTATTAATGACCTCGATGGTGCTGGCTACAACACCCTCCAGTGACTGATCGATATCAACCACTAAGACGTCTTTCTCATCTTCACCCGGCTCCTGGAGCGCGTCGAACTGCGTCACCAGCATCTGGGTTTTGAAGAAGTGACCTTTACGCGCCTTCAGTCGGCTTTCAATCACCTCGAAATCGCCTTTCAGGTAGATGAAAGAGAGGTTCGGGTTGCCGTCGCGCAGCAGATCGCGGTAGGTTTTTTTCAGCGCGGAGCAGACGATCAGCGAAACTTTGTTGGTACGCTGCATGGCGAATGCGGCGTCGTTCAGCGCCTGCAGCCACGGTTTGCGATCGTCGTCGTTGAGCGGCTCGCCGGAGGCCATTTTCATGATGTTGCTGCGCGGATGGAGGAAGTCACCATCAAGAAACGCAGCCTGGAGTTGATGCGCCACTTCGCTCGCCACGGCAGATTTACCGCTACCGGACACGCCCATCAGGACGTAAACGTGGTGATCATGATTAGTCGTGCTCAAAGGGTGTCCCTCAGTCAATTGTTACGGGTAACAGTTATCGGTAACATTGTCCTGCCGGGGCAAAAGAGAAGCAATATCCAAACGTGCGCGAAGTGAATAAGTGTGAGCTAGTTCAAATTTGTCAGCTCAAATAGATCCACCCGGTGACAAGGTGAAACCTAAATCTAACATCTTAGGCGTAACCGTCTCGCCACGAATGCGCGCCAGCAGGCGTTCTGCGCCAATGCGGCCCATACGTTCACGCGGTGTCAGCACGCTCGCCAGACGCGGCTCCATAACCTGGCCGATGTCATGGCCGTGGAAACCCGCAATCGCCATATCTTCCGGGATCTTCAGCCCCAGACGCTGGCATTCGAACGCTGCACCGACCGCAAGGTCATCGTTGGTACAGAAAATACCGTCCAGTTGCGGATACTCGCGTCGCGCCTGACGCATCAGCTCAATACCCGACGTATAGGAAGAGGACTGCTCAACCATTACGCTGTACGGGGTTAAGTTCGCGTCGAGCATCGCCTGCTCGTATCCCTTCTGTTTGATGATAGTACGTTCATCAAGACGCGCGCCCAGATAGGCGATATGACGATGTCCCCGGGCGATGATGGCCGCCGTCATCTGACGTGCCGCTTCGAAGTTATCAAAACCCACGGCGATGTCGAGGCACGGCGACTGGCTGTCCATCAGCTCCACCACCGGAATACCCGCCACTTCAATCATTTTTAGCGTGCGGGCGGTGTGCGTACGTTCGGTTAAAATCAGGCCGTCGATGTTCCAGGAAAGCATGGATTCAAGACGTTCTTCTTCCAGCTCCGGCTTGTACCCGTAGTGGGCGAGCATGGTCTGGTAACCAAACGCATCGGTGACGCTTTCAATGCCGCGAAGCACCTCGGCGAAAACCTGGTTGGTTAAGGAAGGCAGGAGGACACCCACCGCACGGCTGGTCGCATTGGAAAGAATATCGGGTGCGCGGTTGGGGATATAACCCAGTTCATCAAGGGCTGCGGCAATCTTGCCACGCAACGCCACGGAAACCTGTTCCGGGTTACGTAAAAAGCGGCTGACCGTCATTTTGGTCACACCGACGCGATCGGCGACATCCTGAAGTACGGGGCGTTTCTTTTTCATCGTCCTGAGAAATCTTGAAGTGAGAGATTTGCTCAGTTTATCACGGACAAAGCTCAACCTTCCCCGTTTAAAGGGAAGGTTGAGAAATTATTTAGACCGGCGGCAGGTCAAACAGCAGGATTTCACTTTCGCTGTCGGCGTGCACGGAGAGTGCCTGTTCATCCCAGATAGCCAGACCATCGGCAGTGGTGGCTTTGGTGCCGTTGATGGACACCTCACCTTTCACTACCTGGATCCAGACGCGGCGGTTAGCGGCAATCTGATGCACAGACTGTTCATCTTTCGCCAGCGCCCAGCGGTACAGCTCCATGTCCTGATGCACTTTCAGGGAACCTTCACGCGCATCCGGGGACAGCACCAGCTGTTTGCCCTGTTTGGCGTCGAAGCGGCGCTGCTCATAGCGCGGCGTGATGCCGGTCTCTTCTGGAATGATCCAGATTTGATACAGGTGCAGTTTTTCCGTTTTACTCGGGTTGTACTCGGAATGACGCACCCCGGTACCCGCGCTCATGATCTGGAACTCGCCCGCCGGAACCTGCTCTTTGTTGCCCATGCTGTCCTGGTGCTCAACCGCCCCTTCCAGCACATAGGTCAGGATTTCCATGTCTTTGTGCGGGTGGGTACCGAAGCCCTGACCTGCATCAATCACGTCGTCGTTAATGACGCGCAGTGCAGAGAAGCCCATGAAGTTCGGGTCGTAGTAGTCGGCAAACGAGAATGAATGCCATGAGTCCAGCCAGCCATGATTCGCGTGACCACGTTCGTTTGCTTTGCGTAAATAGATCATTGTTTTTACCCTCAGTTCGTTTCGATGGAGTAAGTGTGGACGCAAACAGCCTGGGATCATAGAGGGTGAAAATTGACTCCTCTGTTCAAAAATTGTGAACAAGCGCAGAGGAGCCGTTTTTGCTTATTTCGCGAGGGTGATCGTGGCAGGAGAAGCCTGTTCGAACGCCCGCTCGAGCAGTTCGAGGTTGGTAAGAACGTCAGATTCCTTGACGTAATTGGGTGCCCCGCGGGTCAGCGTTTCAAACAGCGCATCGTAGACGCGACCATAGTCGCCGGTTTCCGGCTTCAGCGCTTCTTTGACCGTTACGCCTTCGTCGTTGACATATTCCAGTACGCCCACGGAATCATCCGCCGCAAAGCCCGGTTCACCCGGCATAATGTTGGCCTTCAGACTCGTCTCCTGCTGGTCGATACCGTACTTGATGAACGAGCCACGGGTGCCGTGAACGATAAATTTCGGATAGTCGATTTTCACCAAATGGCTGGTTTTGACGATGGCTTTCAGGTCACCGTAGAACAGCTGCGCTTCAAAGGTATCGTCCGGATTGGCTTTATTGCGCAGACTGCGAATGTCATACGCAGCGTGGTCCGGCCGGCCAAACAGGGAGATGACCTGGTCCATGGTGTGCACGCCAAGTCCGTAGAAAGAGCCATCCTGAGGCAGCCCGGGTTGGGTTTCCGCTACCGGACGGTAGTAATCAAAGTGACTTTCGATTTCCACAATGTCACCGAGCTTACCGCTTTCAATCGCTTTTTTCGCCGTCAGGAAACAGCTGTCAAAGCGACGATTCTGGTACGGCGTCACGGTTAGCCCTTTGCTTTTTGCCAGCGCGAACAGCGCTTTCGCTTCGGCAAGGGTTGGGGTGAACGGTTTTTCCACCAGCACGTTTTTGCCCGCTTCCAGCGCGCGTTTCGCATAGTCAAAATGGCTGTCGGCGTGGGTGCAGACAACCACCAGCTTGACCTGCGGGTCGTTAAGCACCTCATCGAGATCGCTGGTGAAATGAATATGGGAGTACTGCGGGAGTTGCTCTTCCGGCTTCGCGCGGCGGCGGAAGATGTGCGCGACGTGCCAGCTGTCTTTACGGTTGAGAACATACGGCAGGTGATAGCGGGTCGTACTTTTACCAAATCCAATAAATGCGCAATGTAGTGTCATGGCTCAGTCCTTTTGGAAGGTTACTGAGTCTAACCATAACAAAAAAAAAGCCAGCTAAAAGCTGGCTAAAGTAATACTGGAAGCAATGTGAGCAATGTCGTGCTTTCAGGTTCCCGTAGGGGTCTTCCTGAATGCAGAGCAATAATAATCATTCTCATTCGCACTTGTCCAATACTTTTTGCAAAAAATAGCGGTTGACTCAAATTTTAAAGTCATTGATGTTGAGAGGGACATTTAACTGACTGAGGAACAAGGGATGAGTGAGATTGTGATACGCCACGCGGAACCGAAAGATTATGACGCCATTCGTCAGATCCACGCCCAGCCGGAGGTGTACCACAACACGCTACAGGTTCCTCACCCTTCGCTGGAAATGTGGCAGATGCGGCTAGGCGACCAGCCCGGTATTAAGCAACTGGTTGCCTGTATTGACGATATCGTGGTTGGGCACCTCACCATTGATGTTGCCCAGCGCCCGCGCCGCAGCCACGTGGCCGATTTTGGTATCTGCGTAGGCGCACAGTGGCACAACCGCGGCGTCGCCAGCGCGCTGATCCGCACCATGATCGACATGTGCGACAACTGGCTGCGCGTCGACCGCATCGAATTAACGGTGTTTGTGGATAACGAGCCGGCAATAGCCGTGTACAAAAAACACGGATTCGAGATTGAAGGTACTGGCAAGCGCTACGCCCTGCGCAACGGTGAGTATGTGGATGCGTATTATATGGCGAGAATGAAGTAATTTGTTGCCGGGTGGCGGCTTCGCCTTACCCGGCCTACATTCGTGCCGTAGTAGGCCCGGTAAGCGCAGCGCCACCGGGCAACAAAATCAGTACCCCGCCGTCAAATCATCTACCGAACGCGGGTCCGATGCCCCAAACAGCGCGCCGTCCGGCCCGACCATAATGCTCTGGGTGCTGCCCATCGCCTCTTTTACCGCCACCTTCTGTCCACGTTGCTCCAGCAGTTTGATGGTGTCCGGGCTAAAGCCCTTCTCAACGCGCAGTTCATCCGGCAGCCACTGGTGATGAAAACGCGGCGCGTTGGTCGCTTCGGCGACATTCATCCCAAAATCGATACTGTTGACCACCATCTGCAATACCGTAGTGATAATCCGGCTTCCGCCAGGACTGCCGGTGACCAGCCAGGTTTTACCGTCTTTCACCACGATAGTGGGTGACATGGATGACAGCGGTCGCTTCTTCGGCCCAACCGCATTCGCATCGCCGCCGACCAGACCGTAAACGTTCGGCACGCCCGGCTTGGCAGAGAAATCATCCATCTCGTTGTTAAGCAGAATGCCGCTGTTGCCCGCCACAATCCCGGTACCAAAGGTGGTGTTGAGCGTATAGGTCACCGCCACCGCGTTACCGTCTTTATCCACCACCGAGAAGTGGGTGGTCTGGTTGCTTTCATACGGTGCCAGCTTGCCGGGGCGGATCTCGCTGGACGGTTTAGCCTTGTTGATGTCGATCTCATCAGCAATGGATTTGGCATATGCCTTGTTGGTCAACGCCTGCCACGGCACCTTCACGAAGTCCGGGTCACCGAGGTATTCCGAGCGGTCGGCGTAGGCGCGTTTTTCGGCCTCCGCCATTACCTGCATCGCATCCGCGCTGCCGAAGCCGAACTTATGCATATCGAAGTTTTCAAGAATATTGAGGATCTGCACGATGTGGATCCCGCCGGAGGACGGCGGTGGCATGGAGAAGACTTCGTAGCCGCGATAGGTTCCGCTAATTGGCTCACGCTCTACCGCCTTGTACTCGGCCAGGTCCGCTTTGGTGATGAGCCCGCCGTTTTTCTTCATCTCTTCGGCAATCTGGTCGGCAATTGCCCCTTTGTAGAAGGCGTCCGGACCGTGCTCCGCAATCAGCTCCAGGCTTTTGGCGAGGTTCTTCTGCACCAGCCTATCGCCCTTCTTCAACGGCTCGCCGTCTTTCCAGAAGATGGCTTTACTGTTTTCGTGATTGGGAATCACTTCACTGCCGTAGGTTTTGAGATCGTCCGCCAGAGCGTCATTCACCACAAAGCCGTCCCGGGCCAGTTTAATGGCTGGCTGCACCACTTTGTTCAGCGGCATGGTGCCGTATTTCTCCAGCGCCAGCGAGAAGCCCGCCACGGTGCCCGGCGTGCCGCTTGCGAGATGGGAAGTCAGGGATTTTTTACTGTCCGGGTTCCCCTGGTCATCGAGGAACATATCGCGGGACGCCTGAGCAGGCGCCATTTCGCGGAAGTCGATGGCGGTCGTTTTGCCGTCTTTGGTGCGCAGCATCATAAAGCCGCCGCCGCCCAGATTCCCCGCCTGCGGGTGCGTTACCGCCAGTGCATATCCCACCGCGACCGCCGCATCTACCGCGTTACCGCCCTGTTTGAGAATGTCGACGCCCACATGGGTTGCCAGCGCATCCACGGACGCCACCATACCGTGGGTTGCCCGCACGGGATGAAAAACATCTTCCTCCACGCCATACGATACTGGCGGAGCCGCTGGCGGGTTGGCCGCCACGCTAAATGTCCCGCCTGCCATCAGCGCGGCGATGGCGACCCAGCGCAAAAACGTTGGTTTCATCATTATTGTTCTCCAGGTGAAGGGATCCATATTCCCCGCTTAAGCCTGGTTCACAACTCCTAAAAAATCATCGTCATGGTGAAATCAGGGTAAACTTAAGAGAGACCTCAACAGGAGGAAATGACAATGAAACGCTTACTGATTCTTGCGGCGCTGATCCCGTTTGCCGCGCTCGCACAGCCACTTAACACCATGAACAACCCGAACCAGCAGGGTTATGTCATCCCGAGCCAGCAGCGTATGCAGACGGAGATGATGAGCCAGCAGCAACAGCAAAAAGGGATGCTGAACCAGCAGTTGAAAACACAGACCCAGATGCAGCAGCAGAGCCTGCAAAATCAGATGAACGCCAACACCCAGCGCGTACAGCAGGGACAGGTGCGTGAGCAGCCGCTGCCGAATAAAAACGGTGGGATGTTAGGTGGGATGACGTCGTCAGGCAGCGGACAGCAGCATATGCTGCCGTCGCAGTCGAATGGCAGTATGCTTAACCCGCAGAACTAAAATTCGGGCCGATCAGGTCTATGGCATCGGTACAGATGCTGTCCACGCCCCAGCGCAGCAGTTCGGCTGCACGCTGGGGTTTATTCACGGTATAAACCAGAATATGCAGACCCGCGTCTTTGAGCATCTTCACCCGCGCCTCGTCCAGCAGCCTGTGATTGAGATGGATAGAGACACAGCCTAAGCGGGTCGTCAGCTCGCGCCAGTCCTCACGCCACTCGTCCAGCAGCAGCCCACGCGGGAGTTCAGGCACGGCAGCCTGGGCCGCTTCCAGGGCGTCAATTTCAAACGAGGAGAGCAGCGGCGCCGTCATCCCTTCCCATAGCTCACGCGCGGCCAGCGCAATGACTTTACCCGTCAGCGTCCCGGTGCCGGTGGTCGGTTTGATTTCAATGTTTGCCATCATGCCGTGCTGACGACAGCGGTCCGCCACCTCCGCCAGCAGCGGAAGCGGTTCGCCTTTGAATTCACCGCTGTACCAGCTTCCGGCATCCACTTTCAGCAGATCGCGCCACGGCAGTTCACCCGCCACGCCCCAGCCGTTGCTGGTGCGTTCGAGGTTGTCGTCATGCAGCAGGAAAATCTCGCCGTCCTTCGACAGCTTGGCGTCAAACTCGATCATCGTGTGACCGTAGCGCGCGCCAACATCAATCGCCGCCAGGGTATTTTCCGGCGCCAGTTTACCGCCGCCACGGTGGGCGACGATGTGGGGATAAGGCCAGTTGCTCATACTCGTTGTCCTGTTTCACCATCAAAGAGGTGCAGATGATTTTCCGGCAGGTGCAGCCACAGCGTGCTGCCTGCTTTCGGGCGCTCCTGATGTGCCAGACGCACCACCATTTTTTGCTCGCCCCAGCGCCCGTGCGCCAGGTTATCTGCCCCCAACATCTCCAGCGTGTCCATCACCAGCGGCACGCCGCCGTCCGCCTGAGAGGTTAAACCGATATGCTCGGGGCGGATCCCGAGCGTCATCTTACGCCCGGCGTAGCCACGATAGTACCAGTTGATCGGTAATGCCATCCCGCTTTCCAGCTCAAAGTGCGTGCCTGCATTGCTGATACGCCCTTCCAGCAAATTCATTGCCGGGCTGCCGATAAAGCTCGCCACAAAGCGGGTGGCCGGTTTCTCGTAAACATCCACCGGCGTACCAATCTGCTCGGCGATGCCTTTGTTCATCACCATCACGCGCTGGGCAAGGGTCATAGCTTCGACCTGATCGTGGGTCACGTACAGGGAGGTGGTTTTCAGACGGCGATGGAGCTGTTGCAGCTCAAGACGCATCTGCACGCGCAGCTTGGCATCCAGGTTGGAGAGCGGTTCATCGAACAGGAATACCGCCGGGTCGCGCACGATGGCGCGCCCCATCGCCACGCGCTGGCGCTGACCACCGGAGAGCTCGCGCGGGCGGCGCTTGAGCAGGCCGTCCAGTTCCAGAATGCGTGCCGCTTCTTTGACGCGCTCGTCGATATGGCCTTTGCCCATGCCGCGGATTTTCAGCCCCCACACCATATTCTCTTCCACGCTCATGTGCGGATAGAGGGCGTAGTTCTGAAACACCATCGCAATACCGCGATCCTTCGGTTCCATCTCGGTGACGCGCTGGCGGTCAATCCAGATATCGCCCGAGGTCACGCGCTCCAGCCCCGCCACCATGCGCAGCAGGGTGGATTTGCCGCAGCCGGACGGGCCCACCATCACGATAAACTCGCCGTCCGCTACGTCGAGCGTCAGCGGCTGAATGACCTGGGTTTTGCCGTCCCAGCTTTTGGTTACTGCCTGAAGTTTTAAACCTGCCATCTTATTTCTCGCTATCGACCAGGCCGCGGACAAACGCGCGCTGCATGGCTAAAACAATGACTACGGGTGGGATAAGGGTGAGCAGCATCGCCGCCATCACCTGGTTCCAGAGGGTGGTGCCTTCGCCGGTGGCAATCATGCCTTTGATACCCGCGACGGCGGTGCCGAGGCTGACGTCCTGGATAATCAGCAGCGGCCACAGGTACTGGTTCCAGCCGTAGATAAAGGTGATCACAAACAGCGCCGCAAGGTTGGTTTTCGACAGCGGCAGCACGATATCGCGGAAGAAGCGCATCGGTGACGCGCCGTCGATACGCGCGGCTTCAATCAGCTCGTCCGGCAGGGTCATAAAGAACTGGCGGAACAGGAAGGTGGCGGTCGCCGAGGCCATCAGCGGCAGGGTTAAGCCCGCATAGCTGTCGAGCATCTTCAGGTTGGCAATCACTTCCACCGTCGGGAAGATACGCACTTCCACCGGCAGCATCAGGGTGATAAAGATCATCCAGAAGAAGAGGTTGCGCAGAGGAAAACGGAACCAGACGATGGCGAAGGCGGAGAGCATCGACACCGTGATTTTGCCGACGGTGATGCCGAACGCCATGATGAAGCTGTTGAGCATCATCAGCCAGAACGGCGCGCTGTTCGCGCCCACGCCCTGGGTCCAGATGGTCTTCATGTTCTCAAACAAATGCGAACCTGGGATCAGCGTCATCGGCGTGTCGAACACCGCTTTGGTGTCCAGCGTGGCGGCGACAAACGCCACGTACAGCGGAAACAGGATGACGATGATCCCTAAAATCAGCATGGTATGGCTGAAAATCGTCAGCCCGCGACGGTTCTCAATCATTGGTAGCGCACCTTACTTTCAACATAGCGGAACTGCACCACCGTGAGGATGATGACGAGGAACATCAGCACCACCGACTGCGCGGCGGAGGCCGAGAGATCAAGCCCCGCAAAGCCTTCGCGGTAGATCTTATAGATAAGCGTCGTGGTCGCCTGCACCGGGCCGCCCGCGGTCGCCGCGTCGATCACCGGGAAAGTGTCGAAGAAGGCGTACACGAGGTTAACCACCAGCAGGAAGAAACTCACCGGGGCGATCAGCGGTAGCGATAATCTGAAGAAGCGGCGAACCGGCCCTGCGCCGTCAATCGCCGCGGCTTCCACCAGCGAACGCGGGATGGACTGCAGTGCGGCAAAGAAGAACAGGAAGTTATAGCTGATCTGCTTCCACACCGAGGCGAACACCACCAGGAACATCGCCTGACCGCTGTTCTGGGCGTGGTTCCAGTCGTAACCCAATTCGGCCAGGAAGTGGGTAATCAGCCCGCGCCCCGGGTTAAACAGGAAGATCCACAGCACGGCCGCAACGGCGGGCGCGACGGCGTAAGGCAGCAGCATCAGGGTCTGATACAGGCGGCTGCCGCGCACCACGTAGTCCACCAGCGCGGCAAAGAACAGCGAAGCGACCAGACCGCTGACGGTGACCAGCGCGCTGAATTTCATCGTCGTCCAGAAGGAGTCCAGATAGTAGCTGTCGTGGAACAGCGCGGTGAAGTTGTCCAGGCCAACAAACTGGCTGGACAGCCCGAACGGGTCGACGCTTTGTACCGAGTACCACAGCGCTTCGCCCGCAGGCCAGATAAAGAAGATAACGGTGATGACCAGCTGCGGCGCGACCAGAAGATAGGGCAGCCAGCGGGAACGGAACACCGGACGGGATGATGACATAGGTTAGCTCTGTAGGTATTCACCCCTCACCCCGACCCTCTCCCCAAAGGGGCGAGGGAGAAAAGACGGCTCCGTGCAGTCCCCTCTCCCCTATGGGGAGAGGGTTAGGGTGAGGGGCAGGTTTTAATTACGATTTGGTCGACTGCTCAAAACGGCGCAGCAGCTGATTCCCGCGTTCTACCGCTGAATCCAGCGCCTGTTGAGGCGTTTTCTTCCCGGTCCACACGCTTTCCAGTTCTTCATCCACGATGGTGCGGATCTGCGGCATGTTGCCCAGACGCAGACCTTTGGTGAACGGCAACGGCGGCTTGTTCAGCATCTGTCGCGTCGCGATATCCGCGCCCGGGTTTTTGCTGTAGAAGCCCTGCTCGCGGGTCAGGTCATAGGCGGCTTTGGTGATCGGCAGGTAGCCGGTTTTCTGGTGCCACTCAGCGGCAATCTCTGGCTTCGCCAGGAAGTCGAGGAACTCGGCCACGCCTTTGTAGGTGCCCTTGTCTTTGCCCTGCATCACCCACAGGCTGGCCCCGCCGATGATGGCGTTCTGCGGCGCGCCCTTCACGTCAGCGTCGTACGGCATCATGCCCACGCCGTAGTTGAATTTGGCGTAGTGACGGATATCTGCCAGCGAACCGGAAGACGCGGTGGTAATGGCGCAGTCACCGTTGTAGAACTTCTCAGTGGATTCGTCTTTACGGCCGAAGTAGCTGAAATCGCCCTTTTTGTTGAGCGCTTCCAGCAGCGCAATGTGCTTCACCTGCTCCGGCTTGTTGAACTCCAGTACCGCGTCGGTGCCGTCGAAGCCGTTGTTTTTGGTGGCAACCGGCAGGCCGTGCCAGGCGCTGAAGTTTTCAATCTGGATCCAGCCCTGCCAGCCGCTGGCGTAGCCGCACTTCATGCCCGCCGCTTTCAGCTTAGCGGTGTATTCCGCCAGGTCTTGCCAGGTTTTTGGCGGCTGCTCCGGATCTAAACCGGCTTTTCTGAAGGCATCTTTGTTGTAGTACAGGACCGGCGTGGAGCTGTTAAACGGCTGAGACAGCAGGTGACCGGTTTTGGAATCGGTGTAGTAGCCCGCCACGGTTGGCACGAACTGCGACTCGTCGAAGTTGATGCCCGCCTCTTTGAAGACTTCATAGACCGGCTTAATGGCTTTGGAGGCCATCATGGTCGCGGTACCCACTTCATAAACCTGTAACAGTGCAGGGGCGTTACCGGTACGGAAGGCGGCGATGCCCGCGCTCAGGCTCTGCTCGTAGTTGCCTTTGTACACCGGCACAATTTTGTAATCCGGGTGGGTGTCGTTGAAACGCTGCGCCAGGGAGTCAACTTCTTTACCCAACTCCCCTTCCATGGAATGCCAGAATGGAATGGTGGTGACAGCCATTGCGTTCGTCGCAAAAGCCAGACCCAGTGCCAGACCCAAAGCTGTGTGTCGTAACGATGTCATTGTCATCTCTCTTATTGTGCCGGATGCGCGATATCACGCGTTTTATGCTCGCGAGGTAACATGACATGCTCGAATGACAGAAAAATAACTGTTTGTTTACAGATAAGTGACAGCAAAGCGTCAGGGGGATGATGGTTGTGTGAAGGGTGTTGGGTTAAAAAAAGCCGGGTGGCGGCTTCGCCTTACCCGGCCTGGTCGATCCCGTAGGCCCGGTAAGCGTAAGCGCCACCGGGCAACACAGACGGCTTAGCCTCCGAGGTACGCGCTCCGTACCGCTTCGTTCGCCAGCAGCGCATCGCCGGTATCTTCAAGCACCACGCGGCCGTTTTCCAGCACGTAGCCACGGTCGGCGAGCTTCAGCGCCTGGTTGGCGTTCTGCTCGACGAGGAAGATGGTCATCCCCTCTTTACGCAACTGCTCGATGGTGTCGAAGATCTGCTGGATAATGATCGGCGCCAGACCGAGCGACGGTTCGTCCAGCAGCAGCAGGCGTGGCTGGCTCATCAGCGCGCGGCCAATCGCCAGCATCTGCTGCTCACCGCCGGACATGGTGCCCGCACGCTGAATACGGCGCTCCCACAGGCGCGGGAAGAGTTCGTATACCCACTTGATGCGGGTCTGGTATTCATCGCGGTGAGCGAAGAAGCCGCCCATCGCCAGGTTCTCTTCCACCGTCATGCGCGAGAAGACGCGACGCCCTTCCGGAACAATCGCCACCGCTTCACGCATGATTTTTGCAGTCTGCCAGTCGGTAATGTCTTTGCCATCAAACACAATCCGCCCGCTGGTAGCCCGCGGGTCGCCGCACAGGGTACCGAGCAGCGTGGTTTTGCCCGCGCCGTTGGCGCCAATCAGGGTGACGATTTCACCCTGATTGATGTGCAGGCTGACGTCGTGCAGCGCCTGGATCTTGCCGTAGTGCGCATTGACCTTGTCGAACGTTAACATCGCTTTTTCCATCTTATGCCTCACCAAGGTACGCGCGGATCACGTCCGGATTGTTGCGGATCTCTTCCGGCGTGCCGTTTGCCAGCGGCGTGCCCTGGTTGACCACGTAAATACGGTCCGAAATACCCATCACCAGCTTCATGTCGTGCTCAATCAGCAGGATGGTGGTGTCGTGGTGATCGCGTAGCTCGGCAATCAGCTCGTCCAGCTCTTTGGTTTCTTTCGGGTTGAGGCCCGCCGCCGGTTCGTCGAGCATCAGGATCTCCGGCTGCGTCACCATGCAGCGCACAATCTCCAGACGACGCTGATCGCCGTAGGCCAGGTTGCTCGCCTGACGGTTGGCGTGCTGCAGCAAGCCGATGCGGTCGAGCCAGGTGGCGGCGCGGTCGAGGGCCTCCTCCTGGGCTCGGCGGAAGGCCGGAGTCTTCAGCAGACCGGAGAACAGCCCGGTTTTGAGCTGCTGATGCTGTGCCACCAGCAGGTTCTCAATCACCGTCATCTCGCGGAACAGGCGCACGTGCTGGAAGGTACGCACCACGCCCATGCGGGCAATTTGCTGGCCCGGCAGCCCTTCCAGGTGCTTATCGCGCAGCATGATGGTGCCGCCCGTCGGCTTGTAGAAACCGGTCAGACAGTTAAACACCGTGGTTTTTCCCGCGCCGTTGGGGCCAATCAGGGAGACGATCTCTTTCTTATGCAGATCCAGATTCACGTTGTTGACCGCCAGCAGGCCGCCAAAACGCATCATCAGACCGTTAACGGATAATAATGGCTGACTCATGCCTGCTCTCCTTTCGCTTTCCCGTTCTTCAGCTTCAGCTGTGGACGGGTCATCGGCAGCAGGCCCTGCGGACGCCAGATCATCATCAGCACCATCAAACCACCCAGCATCAGCATGCTGTATTCGTTAAAGTCACGCATCAGCTCGCGCGAGACCACCAGCAGGATGGCCGCGAGAATGACGGCAAACTGCGAGCCCATCCCGCCGAGCACCACAATCGCCAGCACAAAGGCCGATTCGGCAAACGTGAACGATTCCGGGCTGACGAAACCCTGACGCGCGGCAAACAGCGTCCCGGCGAAACCGGCAAACGCGGCGCTGATGGTAAACGCGGTCAGCTTGATGCGGGTCGGGTTCAGGCCCAGGGAGCGGCAGGCGATCTCATCTTCACGCAGCGCTTCCCACGCGCGGCCCAGCGGCATGCGCAGCAGACGGTTAATCACGAAAAGGGTCACCACCACCAGCAGCAGCGCAACCAGGTAGAGCCAAATCACGCGGTCGGACGGGTCATACTTCACGCCAAAGAAGTTGCTGAAGGTATCCCAGCCGCCTTCGCGGGCGGTACGGCTGAACTCCAGCCCGAAGAAGGTCGGTTTCGGGATCTGGCTGATGCCGTTCGGACCACCGGTGATTTCGGTGTTATTCAGCAGCAGGATACGGACGATTTCGCCGAAGCCTAAGGTCACAATCGCCAGGTAGTCACCGCGCAGGCGCAGCACCGGGAAGCCCAGCAGGAAGCCCGCAGCGGCAGAAACCAGGCCCGCCAGCGGCAGACAGGTCCAGAAGCCGAGGCCGTAATAATGGTTCAGCAGCGCGAAGGTGTAGGCACCGATGGCGTAAAAACCACCGTAGCCCAGCACCAGCAGGCCAGAGAGCCCCACCACCACGTTCAGACCGAGACCCAAAATCACGTAAATCATGGTCAGGGTGGCGATATCCACCGTGCCGCGCGAGACCACGAATGGCCACGCCACGGCCGCCACCAGCAGCGCCACGAGGAACAGCTTTTGCTTCACGGTGGAACCGTCGATAGCCGGAAGAACAAATTTCGGCCCGGAGACACCTTTCAGCGTTTTCTGGAACAGCGGACGCAGCAGCTGGAACAGGAACACCACCGCCGTGCCAATAAACACCCACTGCCAGCGGATGTCAGGTGCGGTATCCACCACCAGTTTGGTGCCGCTCAGCTCCAGCTGGACGCCCATAAAGACGCCCGCCAGCACGAAGAACATGGCGGCAGAGAGCAGCGCCATTGCAAAATGCATCGGTTTCATACTTTCTCTACCTCCGGACGGCCCAGAATACCGGTAGGCATGACCAGCAGAACCAGAATCAGCAGGGCAAACGACACCACGTCTTTATATTCGGTGCTCAGGTACGCCGAGGAGAGCGCTTCCGCCACGCCCAGGATCAGGCCGCCGATCATCGCGCCAGGAATACTGCCGATACCGCCAAGTACTGCCGCGGTGAAGGCTTTCATTCCGGCCATAAATCCGATGTACGGGTTGATCACGCCGTAGAACTGGCCGAGCAGCACGCCCGCCACTGCCGCCATCGCGGCACCGATCACGAAGGTCAGGGCAATCACGCGGTCAGTATTGATGCCAAGCAGGCTCGCCATCTTCAGGTCTTCCGCGCAGGCACGGCAGGCGCGCCCCATGCGGGAATAACGGATGAACAGCGTCAGGGCGAGCATCGCAATAAAGGTCACGACCCAGATGACGAGCTGCATGGTGGTGATAGAGGCAGAGAAGTTTTCGCTGGCCCCCACGATCCACTGGCCGTTAAACAGGCTTGGCAGCGCCACGTCGCGCGACCCTTCGGTCAGGCTGACGTAGTTTTGCAGGAAGATCGACATACCGATGGCGGAGATGAGCGCAATCAGACGCTTGGAGCTGCGCACCGGCCGATAGGCCACGCGCTCGATGCTCCAGCCATAGGCGCTGGCGATCACAATGGCGCCGACAAACCCGGCGGCAACCAGCAGCCAGCTGCTGTCGATGCCCATCATCATCAGGGCGGCGATGATCATAAAGGAGATGTAGCTACCGATCATGTACACCTCGCCGTGGGCGAAGTTGATCATGCCGATAATGCCGTAAACCATCGTATAGCCGATGGCAATCAGCGCGTAGGTGCTTCCCAGCGTGACGCCGTTAAACATCTGCTGCAGGAAATAGAGAAACTGCTCGGACATATGCAAACCTTTTTATTCCCGCCCGGCGGTCCGGGCGGCGGGATAATTATTTGGCGGCCGAGGAAGACCCGTCGGCGTGCCACTTAAAGACACCAAACTCAAATCCCTTCAGATCGCCTTTCTCATCCCAGTTCAGCGGCCCAATCACGGTGTTCGCCCCGTGTGCTTTTAAATCTTTCACCAGATCCAACGGCTCTTTGCTGCCGGTACGCTCCAGAGCCGTCGCCAGAGACTGTACGGCCGCGTAGGTGATCCAGACATACGGACCACTCGGGTCCTTTTTCTGCGCCTTAAGCGCATCAACGATAGCCTTGTTCGCAGGATCCTGGTCATAGCGTTTTGGCATCGTAACCAGCATGCCTTCGGCAGAATCGCCCGCGATGTTCGACAGGGAGGCATTACCCACGCCCTCTGGTCCCATAAACTGGGTTTTCAGACCGGTGGCGCGTGCCTGACGCAGCATCTGCCCCATTTCAGGGTAGTAGCCGCCGTAGTAAACGAAGTCGATGTTCTCTTTTTGCAGACGAGCAATCAGCGCGGAGAAGTCTTTCTCACCGGCAGTGATGCCGTCAAAGAAGACGATGTTCGCGCCACCTTTTTTCAGGCCGTCCTGAACGGAACGCGCCAGGCCTTCGCCGTACTGCTGCTTGTCATGAATGATGGCAATGCGCTTTGGCTTTACGGTTTCGAGGATAAATTTGGCGGCGGTGGGTCCCTGGGAAGAATCGAGACCGGCGGTACGCATAATGTGCTGATAGCCGCGCTGGGTCAGTTCTGGGTTAGTGGCGCCGGGGGTGATCATCAGAATACCTTCGTCTTCGTAGATATCAGACGCAGGCTGGGTGGACGATGAGCACAGGTGGCCAATCACATACTGGATGCCATCGTTGACGATTTTGTTGGCGACCGCGACGGCCTGTTTCGGATCGCAGGCGTCGTCATATTCCACGCCCACCAGCTTGTCGCCTTTGATGCCGCCTTTGGCGTTGATGTCTTTGATGGCCTGGCGCGCGCCGTTGAACTCCATATCACCCCACTGGGCAACAGGGCCGGACATTGCGCCCACGACCGCAACTTTGATCTCTTCCGCCATGGCTGCATGCGAGATCGCCAGTGCAACCATTCCCGCGATAAATGTTTTCGCGTTCCTTTTCATCTCAGAATCCCCATTCGTGATGTCGTGTTTATATTTTGTTTTATTATGGTTAAAAAGCATTCTGTACTTTTAATGCACAACGCTATTTTTACCAGTGCCTTTAATGGTTTAGCGCAGTTTTTTGCCAAAAACCAGACTAAAATCTCTATTTTTCAGGCGATTAAGCAAAGATAATATTCTGAAATCATGCAGAGATAAACAAATAAAAGTGCAGTTTGCAGCATAAAATAACGGTACAAAGCGCCGAATAAATCACTACCATTCAGGTTAAAATTCTGCTTATTTTTCGATCCATGTGTTTTCAAACTGCCCAGCACGTTACCAAAAAACTAATCACCTAGTTAATGAGAATAAAAAGAGGAAGCCGCTGAGTGAATAAATTGAGTACACTGCCCCTACTCAATTTGATTTGGACATGTAGCTAATGAAACTGACTATCGTGCGTCTGGTGACCTTTAGCGACCAGGATCATATCGACCTGGGCAAGATCTGGCCGGAATATTCCCCTTCGTCGCTACGCGTCGACGAGACTCACCGCATTTATGCCGCGCGTTTCAACGAACGCCTGCTGGCTGCGGTTCGCGTGACCCTAAGCGGTACAGAAGGGGCGCTGGACTCACTGCGTGTACGTGACGTCACCCGGCGTCGCGGCGTGGGGCAGTATTTAATTGAAGAAGTGATCCGCGAAAACCCGAACGTGACCTCATGGTGGATGGCTGACGTAGGCGTAGAAGACCGCGGCGTGATGGCGGCGTTTATGCAGGCGTTAGGGTTTACGGCGCAGGATAGTGGGTGGGAGAAGCGCTAAAAGAAAGCCGGGTGGCGGCTGCGCCTTACCCGGCCTACATTCTCCACCGTATTTTCCCAAGCATTTCGTGTTGCAGGAAGGCGGCAAGTAATGAAATCCCCGGAAGCTTACATAAGTAAGTGACCGGGGTTGAATAACGCAGCCAACGCACCTGCGGCGCGAAAGGCGACGGGAAAATTATTTGGCGTCGGTCGCCGTGCCGTTGGCATGCCAGTCAAACACGCCGAACTCAAAGCCTTTCAGGTCACCCTTCTCATCCCAGGACAGCGGTCCCATCACGGTTTCGACGGTGTTCGCTTTCAGCCAGGTCGCAATCTCAGCCGGATCGGCTGACTGGTTCAGACCCGCCTGCAGAGACTGAAGCGCCGCGTAGGTGGTCCAGACGAACGCGCCGCTTGGATCCTGTTTCTTCGCCTTGATGGCATCTACGATAGGTTTGTTCGCAGGGACCTGGTCGTAGTTCTTCGGCTTGGTCACCAGCAGACCTTCAGCGGATTCACCTGCGATGTTAGACAGGGAAACGTTCGCTACGCCTTCAGGTCCCATAAACTGGGTTTTCAGACCGGCTGCACGCGCCTGGCGCAGGATCTGGCCCATCTCCGGGTGGTAACCGCCGTAGTAAACGAAATCGATATTCTCTTTTTTCAGGCGCGCCACCAGCGTGGAGAAGTCTTTCTCACCGGCAGTGATCCCATCGAAGAAGACCACATTGGCGTTGCCTTTCTTCAGACCATCCTGCACCGCACGCGCCAGACCTTCACCGTACTGCTGTTTGTCATGAACAATCGCGATACGCTTCGGCTTCACTTTATCCAGAATGTATTTCGCCGCCGTTGGACCCTGGTCAGAGTCCAGGCCCGTGGTGCGCAGGGTCAGTTTGTAGCCGCGCGCGGTCAGCTCCGGTGCGGTCGCCGCCGGGGTGATCATCAGAATCCCTTCGTCTTCGTAGATGTCAGACGCAGGCTGAGTTGAGGAAGAGCACAGGTGACCGATAACGTATTTGATCCCGTCGTTCACCACTTTGTTCGCAACCGCTACCGCTTGTTTCGGGTCACAGGCATCATCATATTTTACGATCTGCAGTTTTTCGCCTTTAATACCGCCCTTAGCATTAATGTCTGCAACCGCCTGTTCAGCGCCCGTAAATTCCTGGTCGCCGTACTGTGCTACCGGACCGGACATTGCGCCAACCACAGCCACCTTAATGTCTGCCTGTGCCATGGTGCTGAATGCCAACGCAATACATCCTGCCAGTAACGCTTTACCCTTCATGTTCATCCTGAGATTCCCCATTATTATGGTTATTACGATTGTTGTGATGTTGTTGTGCAGCGCTTTATTTCAGTTATTGGTGTGCTGTTCGCGCTTTTTCAGCATACTCTGCTAAAACATACCCCATTTTTATGATTTTGGAATAGCTAATTTGAAATGAATATATGATAAGCCCGGCAAAGATTTCACCGGGCGCGCGGCTTTAACGTGTCAGCGAGGCGGAGATAATGTCCAGCGCTTGACGGAACTGCACTTCGGGGATTGTCAGCGGATAAAGGAAACGAATAACGTTGCCGTAAACGCCGCAGCTCAGCAGAAGCAGACCGTCCTGCAGCGCGCGTTCCTGTACCTGGCGGGTGAATTCCGGCGAAGGCTGGCCCGTTTGCGGGTCATTAAACTCTACCGCCACCATCGATCCTTGCGCGCGAATGTCGGCGATATACGGACAGTGTTCCTTCGCTTTGTTCAGCACCTCTACCAGATGATGACCAAGATGCGCAGAACGTGTACAGAGATCCTCTTCATCAATCACGTCCAGCACCGCATGCGCAGCGGCAATCGCCAGCGGGTTCCCCGCGTAAGTACCGCCCAGCCCGCCCGGCGCAGGTGCGTCCATCACGTCGGCACGGCCCGATACCGCAGAGAGCGGCATCCCACCCGCGAGGCTTTTCGCCATGGTGATCAAATCGGGCTTCACGCAGTGGTGTTCCATCGAGAACAGTTTGCCTGTACGGGCGAAACCACTTTGTACCTCGTCGGCAATCAGCAAAATACCGTGGGTATCACAGAGGGCACGCAGCGCCTGCATAAAATCGGCAGGCGCGATATTGAAACCGCCCTCCCCCTGAACCGGTTCGAGAATAATGGCCGCGACCTGATCCGGTGCGATATCCGCTTTAAAGATGCGTTCCAGGCTTTTTAACGCCTCCGCCGTGCTGACGCCGTGCAGATCGTTCGGATACTGCGCGTGATACACCGAGCCAGGGAACGGACCAAAGCCCAGTTTGTACGGCGCAACTTTGCCAGTCAGCGCCATGGTCATAAAAGTACGGCCGTGGAACGCGCCGCCGAAAGTGATGAGGCCAGGACGTCGGGTATAGGCGCGGGCTATTTTAACCGCGTTTTCAACCGCTTCTGCGCCCGTCGAGAAAAAGGCCGTTTTGGCCGGGCCATCAATGGGCACGCGCTGGTTGATACGCTCGGCCAGCGCCACATAGCCTTCATATGGCACAATCTGGTACGCCGTATGGGTAAAGGCGTGGAGTTGTTTTTCAATAGCGGAAATGACTTTGGGATGGCGATGGCCGGTATTCAGCACCGCAATGCCGGCGGCGAAGTCGATATACTCGTTGCCTTCTACGTCCCACACCGTGGCGTTTTCGGCTTTATCGGCATAGAAATTACACATGACGCCGATACCGCGCGGCGTCGCCTGCAAACGCCGGTCGTTCAGTTCGTTATTTTTCACCCTGTCCCCCTGAGAAAATCGCCTGCTTAGCGCATCAGTAAGTGTTTGCCAGGGGGGAGGAATTCGCCAGAGCGGGCGCTAAAAAAACAAAACCCCCGGACTCTCATCCAGGGGTTCTCAGTGTACTTCGCAGAAATTACGCTTCGATAGCGGCGCGAAGTTTTTTCATGGCATTCTTTTCAAGCTGACGCACACGTTCAGCGGAGACGCCGTAGCGGTCGGCCAGTTCCTGCAGCGTGGACTTGTTGTCTTCGTCCAGCCAGCGGGCACGGATAATATCCTGACTACGTTCGTCGAGGCCTTCCATCGCATGGGTGAGCTTATTCGCGGCCTGATCTTCCCAGTTATCCTCTTCAATGCCGTCAGCAAAGTTGGAAGTTTTATCCTGCAGATACAGAACCGGGGCCATTGGCTGGCTGTCAGAGCCGTCGTCATCGGAGGACATATCAAACGTCATGTCCTGCGCGGCCATACGGGATTCCATCTCACGCACATCTTTGCTGGATACACCCAGCTCGCGCGCCACCATTTCCACTTCATCCTGATTGAACCAGCCCAGACGCTGCTTGGTTTTACGCAGGTTGAAGAACAGTTTACGTTGCGCTTTTGTCGTGGCGACTTTCACGATACGCCAGTTGCGCAGCACGTATTCATGAATTTCTGCTTTGATCCAGTGTACGGCGAAGGAGACCAGTCGCACACCCACTTCCGGGTTAAAGCGACGTACAGCCTTCATCAGACCGATGTTACCTTCCTGAATCAAGTCCGCCTGCGGCAGGCCATAGCCCGCGTAATTACGAGCAATGTGAACAACAAAGCGCAGGTGAGACAGGATCAGCTTTTTCGCTGCTTCCAGATCGCCCTGGTAATGCAGCTTTTCAGCAAGCTCCTTTTCTTCCTCGGCCGTTAACATCGGCCAGGTGTTCGCAGCCCGGATGTAAGATTCCAGGTTACCAACAGGGGCTAAAGCTAAAGTTTGCATTTCTTTGGTCATTCATTCCTCTCAATGTTTCTTCTGGTCCAGGTTGTCCCCGTCAGGCAACAACCATGCCAAAGCGTTTGAGCAACGAGATTAGCATTCACTCTTTTATCAGACAGTGATTTTATCCACAAGTTCCAGGTGCAACAGTGAATAAATTACGCACAAAATGTGACATGGAGATGATAACAGGGGAAGAGACAACAGGGACGCTTTCCCTGCAGAGCGAACATCTCGGTGCAGGGAAAGATTATATCACGCTTTTATTAGTCGGGAGTAAAGTGGCGTAAATGTTGAACGGTCGCCAGCCAGGCTGCCACCCAACCAATCATCGAGCAAACCAGCAGTAATAACAGGCACTCGTCAAAGCCTAAGCCACTGATATCAAACTTAGTTCCGAAAACCTGCGCCACTTCCGTCACGGCCGATGACAAACGCATCACCAAAATTTCTGACAAAATCAGTGAAAGAAATGCCCCAGAAAAACCGAGCAATGCGCCGCCATAGAGGAACGGACGAAGGATGAAGCCATCCGTCGCGCCAATCAGTTTCTGCACGTTAATGGTATCGCGGCGAGCAAAAATGCTCAGGCGCACGCTGTTACCAATGACGAGGAACACCGCGGCCACCATCAGTACGCCGATCATCGCCGACACACGTCCCACCAGCCCGGTCAGCGCGGCAAGACGGGCAAACCAGCTGTCGTCCATGCGCACTTCATCAATTCCGTTAATCCGGGTGATGCGATCGCGTAACGTATTTAGCGAATCGGTCCCCTGGAAATCGAGCTTCGGGATCACCACCGCCACCGCAGGTAACGGGTTCTCTTCGAGCATATCCAGCGCGCCGCCAAAACCGGACCAGTTGCGAAACTCGCCCAGCGCTTCTTCACGGGAAAGATAGTTGACCTTCTCCACGCCCTGCTCGGCCTGGATTTGCCCAACCACCTGCGCCGCCGCGTTATCGTCGAGCGCTTTATCCAGATAAACGGTGATCTGCGGCGACGGATAATACTGGGACGCCGCCTGGTTCACGTTCTTATAAACCATGTAGCAGACGCTTGGCAGCGTCAGGGAGATGGCGATGACCATTACCGTCAGGAACGTTGCCAGCGGTTTGCTTTTCAGATCCTGCAACGCGCCGTGGAAAGCGTAGCGCACCTGCTCGTTAAACACGTTGTTTTTGCGCGAAGCCGGCTTTGGCGCCGCTTTCTGGCGCTTGGGTGCGTTACGATTGCCATCACCGCCACCCTGCGGCTTACGGAAACGGTCAAACCGGTTCCCGAACTGCCGAATCTGGTTCATTGCATCACGCTTGTTCACCATGGCCTCCGTGCAAATGTCCATCGCTCAGAGTCAGCATGCGGTACGAACGACGGGAAATCAGCCCGATATCGTGCGTCGCCATCAATACTGTGACCCCAACGCGGTTGAATTCCTCAAACAGACGCAAAATCCCTTCGGAGAGCGCATCGTCCAGGTTACCTGTGGGTTCATCCGCCAGCAGTACGGCCGGCTTGTTCACCACCGCACGGGCGATGCCCACACGCTGCTGTTCACCGCCGGAGAGCTGGATCGGGAAGTTCTTCGCTTTGTCCAGCAGCCCAACCTTATCCAGCGCCGCAGAGACGCGACGACGGATATCATCATAGCTGGCACCGGCAATAATCAGCGGGATAGCGACGTTATCGAAAACGGTGCGATCCATCAGCAGATGGTGATCCTGGAAAATCATGCCGATCTGACGACGCAGGAACGGCACTTCACGGTTCTTAAGACGGCTAATATCATGGCCGCTGAACCAGATTTTCCCGGCGCTTGGCCGTTCGATCCCACAGATAAGCTTGAGCAGAGTACTTTTCCCCGCGCCGGAATGGCCGGTCAGGAATGCCATCTCGCCTGGCTGCAGGTGGAATGTGACTCCCTGCAGCGCTTGTCTCCCACCGAGATAGGCCTTGCTGACGTGTTCAAAGCGAATCATTGTTAGTCCTCTCGGGCAAATAGTGCCTCAATAAAGTCGTCCGCTTTAAACGGACGCAAATCCTCAATACGCTCGCCAACACCGATGTAGCGGATAGGAATGCCGAACTGGTCGGCTACGGAGAAGATCACCCCGCCTTTCGCGGTGCCGTCCAGCTTGGTCAGCGCGATCCCGGTCAATCCTACCGCTTCATTGAACAGCTTCGCCTGGCTAACGGCGTTCTGCCCGGTGCTGGCGTCGATAGTCAGCATAATTTCATGCGGTGCATCTTCGTCCAGCTTCTTCATGACGCGGACGATTTTCTTCAACTCTTCCATCAGGTGCGATTTGTTCTGCAAACGCCCTGCGGTGTCAGCAATCAGCACGTCCACGTTACGGGACTTCGCCGCCTGAATGGCATCAAAAATCACGGACGCGGAATCCGCGCCGGTATGCTGGGCAATCACCGGAATGTTGTTCCGCTGGCCCCACACCTGCAGCTGCTCAACCGCCGCCGCACGGAAGGTATCGCCCGCCGCCAGCATCACCGATTTGCCCTGCTGCTCGAACTGACGCGCCAGCTTGCCGATAGTCGTGGTTTTACCCACGCCGTTAACACCCACCATCAGAATAACAAATGGCGTTTTGCCTTCAATATTAAGCGGTTCATCAACTTTTGCGAGAATTTCACCCATCTCGTCTTTCAGCAGGCCGTACAGTGCCTCGGCATCGCGCAGCTGTTTGCGGCTTGCCCCTTCGGTCAGGCTGGCGATGATCTTACGGGTGGTTTCCACCCCCACGTCAGCGATCAGCAGTTGCTCTTCCAGCTCTTCGAAGAGATCGTCGTCGATCTTCTTGCCGCGGAACAGACTGATAAATCCGGAACCCAGATTTTCTTTGGTTTTTAACAGGCTGCGCTTCAGACGGGCAAAGAAACCTTCTTTGGTCGGTTTTTCCTGCTCCTGAACGATCTCTTCTTCAGCCTGCTCTTGCGCTTCCACCGGCACGACGATAACCGCGTCTTCAGCCGCTTCCGCCGCCAGCGCCTGGGCTTCCAGCTCGTCGTCGGTCAGCTCTGGCTCAAGCGCCGCCTCTTCTTCCACCGCCTCAACAATTTCAACGGTTTCCGCTTCGGCCTGCCACTCTTCTGCAGATACCTCTTCGGCTTTAACCTCTTCCGGCAGCGGCAGCTCTTCATGTTCGATAACAGCCTGCGGTGCGTCGGTAACGGCTTCGGGCACAACCAGTTCTGGCTTCTCGCTCTCCTGAACCTGTTCAGTGACTTCAACCACCTCTTCAGCAAACGATTCAATCTCTTCTTTGCTGTGGACAGGTTCTTCCGCTTCGATAACCGCAGCGGTTTCTACAGGCGTTTCAGGCTGTGATTGCTCTTCTACAACCTGTTGTTCTTCGGTTTTCTGTTCTGTTTCTTGCTCTTTTTCACCGAAACCCAACCAGGAAAAGAAGCCACGTTTTTTTTGTTTTGCCATCTGCGACTACACTCCTCGCGGCGCTATATACAGGGAAGCTAAAAAAATGATGAAATAGTCTAACACTTTACTTAATTGACATCACCGCCCGCAATCGCAGGGCAATGGTTAACAGAGCTTTCCAGAGATGAAGAAACCCACCCGCGCCCCGGCCGGTCAAATTCGAATTATCGGCGGTCAGTGGCGAGGCCGGAAATTACCGGTGCCGGACAGCCCCGGTTTACGCCCGACAACCGACCGCGTTCGCGAGACGCTGTTTAACTGGCTCGCCCCGTCAATGGTAGATGCCCACTGCCTGGACTGCTTCGCCGGCAGCGGTGCATTAGGGCTCGAAGCGTTGTCGCGCTACGCCGCCAGCGCCACGCTGCTGGAGATGGAGCGCGGCGTGGCACAGACGCTGCAGCAAAATCTGGCGACGCTCAAAGCGAGTAACGCCAAAGTCGTAAACACCAATACCCTGAGCTTCCTCGCGCAGAAAGGCACGCCGCATCAGGTGGTGTTTGTCGATCCGCCGTTCCGCAAGGGGCTGCTGGAAGAGACGTTATCCCTGCTGGAACAAAACGGCTGGCTGGCGGATGACGCATTAATTTACGTTGAAAGCGAAGTGGAAAACGGTCTTCCGCCAGTGCCAGCGCACTGGGATCTGCACCGCGAAAAGGTTGCCGGTCAGGTCGCTTATCGTCTTTATCACCGTCAGGTACAAGGAGGCTCTGATGCCGGTACTGATTAACCTGGGACGTTTGCTGATGCTGGGCGTCTGGGCATTTTTGATTTTGAATCTGGTGCACCCGTTCCCGCGCCCGTTGAACATCTTCGTTAACGTGGCGCTGATTTTCACCTCGTTCATGCACGCCCTGCAGATGGTAATGCTGAAAAACGGCCTGCCAAAAGATGGCCCGCCGATGACCGGCTGGCAGCAACTGCGGGTATTTATTTTCGGCGTGTTTGAGTTGCTGGTGTGGATGAAGAAGTTTAAGGCGCAGGTGAAGAAGTAGGGTGCGGCCTGATGCCCTCGCCCTAACCCTCTCCCACCGGGAGAGGGGACCGATCGCGCATTATTCCGCCCTAAAACCCTCAAACCGTGACCCTTTGTAGCTCAGCATTCCTTTCTCACCCACCGTCAACTGGTGGTACTGCTGCGCCTCCAGGCGGAAAGTCATCTCCAGCCCGCCGGTTTCCGGCTTAAAGCTGGCTTCATAGCGCATCGTCGCGCCCGCAGGCGTAACCTGCTGTTGGCGAGAGCGTCGGTCGTTGAGGGCTTTCTCGCGCTTATTGCTCACCACCACCCGCTTTTGCATCAGCGGTGCGGCATCGTTATCCGCCTTTTCCCGGCGCTGCTGCACGAAGCGAAACGAGGCGGCAATGACGATAATCGCTACCACGATAATGAAAAACAGCGGCATCTTGCTCATTGAAACATCCCATCAGATTATGCGGAATTCAGGATACCTCGCCTGCCCCGGCATTGCCAAACGCCCGCCCGCGTCACTACACTGGATCAGAAACTGATTATTCAGCCTTAACAGTTACAGGGAGTTAATATGCTTTGGTCATTTATCGCTGTCTGTTTTTCCGCATGGCTTTATGTTGATGCGTCCTACCGTGGCCCAGCCTGGCAGCGCTGGTTGTTTAAACCCGTCACGCTGTTGCTCCTTCTGCTGCTTGCCTGGCAAGCGCCGATGTTTAACGCCATCAGCTACCTGGTTCTCGCCGGGCTGTGCGCGTCCCTGATTGGCGATGCCCTAACCCTGCTCCCGCGTCAGCGTCTGCTGTATGCTGTTGGGGCGTTTTTCCTGTCGCATCTGCTGTATACCATCTACTTCGCCAGCCAGATGACGCTCTCCTTCTTCTGGCCGCTGCCGCTGGTGCTGCTGGTGATTGGCGCACTGCTGATAGCGGTGATCTGGTCGCGTCTGGAAGAGATGCGTTTGCCGGTCTGTACATTTATCGCCATGACGCTGGTGATGGTGTGGCTCGCTGGCGAGCTCTGGTTCTTCCGCCCGACGTCTCAGGCGATGTCTGCGTTCTTCGGCGCAGCACTGCTCTTACTCGGTAATATCGTCTGGCTGGGCAGCCACTATCGCCGTCGCTTCCGCGCCGACAACGCGATTGCTTCCGCCTGCTACTTTGCCGGGCACTTCCTGATCGTGCGTTCGCTGTATATCTAAATAACGCTTGACTCTGGAGTCGACTCCAGAGTGTATGCTGCGGTTAATGAGAAAATTATCATTACCGGAGACTGCCATGTCGACTCCAGAAACACCTAAAAAAATCCCACAATTTTCGGCACTTAAGCTCAGCCCGGTTCCGCCAAAAGAGGACTGCTGCTGCGAGGGGAGCTGCGAAACGCAAGCCGACGCGCTGCCCGAAAGCGGTAATCGCTACAGCTGGGCCGTCAACGGTATGGACTGCGCAGCCTGCGCACGTAAAGTGGAAAATGCGGTCAAACAGGTGCCGGGCGTCAGCCACGTTCAGGTGCTTTTTGCGACCGAAAAGCTGTTAGTCAGCGCCGACAAGGATGTCAGTAAGCAGGTTGAAGCCGCCGTCAGCAAGGCGGGATACACCCTGCGCAGCGAAACAGCCCCTGTCGAAAAGACCGCCTCCCTGAAGGAAAATCTGCCGCTCATTACCCTCATCATCATGATGGCCCTGAGCTGGGGTCTGGAACAGATTAACCATCCGTTTGGCAACCTGGCGTTTATCGCCACCACGCTGGTCGGACTGTTTCCGATTGCCCGCCAGGCATTACGTCTGATGAGAAGCGGCAGCTGGTTCGCCATCGAAACGCTGATGAGCGTGGCGGCGATCGGCGCGCTGTTTATCGGCGCGACGGCGGAAGCGGCGATGGTTCTGCTGCTGTTCCTGATCGGCGAACGACTTGAGGGCTCGGCCGCCAGCCGCGCGCGTAAAGGGGTGAGCGCGTTGATGGCACTGAAGCCGGAAACCGCGACGCGGGTTAACGAAGGCAAACGTGAAACCGTCGCCATCAGCACGCTGCGCCCGGGCGACGTCATTGAAGTCGCCGCAGGGGGGCGCTTGCCTGCCGATGGCGCACTGCTTAGCGCCACCGCAAGCTTTGATGAAAGCGCCCTGACAGGGGAATCCATTCCGGTTGAGCGTACCGCGGGAGAAAAAGTGCCTGCAGGCGCCACCAGCGTTGACCGCCTGGTGCAGCTTGAGGTGCTTTCCGGGCCCGGCGACAGCGCCATCGACCGTATCCTGAAGCTGATTGAAGAAGCTGAAGAGCGTCGTGCCCCCGTCGAGCGTTTTATCGATCGCTTTAGCCGGATTTACACGCCCGCCATTATGCTGATTGCTCTGCTGGTTACGCTCGTTCCACCGCTGTTCTTTGGCGCGCCCTGGGAGGGCTGGATTTATAAAGGTCTGACCCTGCTGCTGATTGGCTGCCCGTGCGCGCTGGTGATCTCCACGCCAGCGGCGATCACCTCCGGTCTGGCGGCAGCGGCACGTCGCGGGGCGCTGATTAAAGGCGGCGCGGCGCTGGAGCAACTGAGCCAGGTTCAGCATATCGCCTTCGACAAAACCGGCACGTTAACCGTCGGCAAACCCCAGGTGACCGGCATTTATCCGCAGGATATCGCTGAAGATGAACTGCTTACCTTAGCCGCCGCCGTCGAACAGGGTTCCACCCACCCGCTGGCGCAAGCCATTGTGCGGGAAGCGCAGGCTCGCGGATTACCGATTCCGGCGGCCACCGCCCAGCGCGCGCTGGTCGGGTCTGGGATTGAGGCCAACGTCGACGGTAAAAAGGTCCTGATTGTCGCGGCGGGTCACTCCCCTTCCGCACAGGTTCAGGCGTTAGAGCAGGCCGGGCAAACTGTCGTGGTTGTTATGCAGGACGGCGTGACGAAAGGGATGCTGGCGCTGCGCGATACCCTGCGTGATGACGCGAAGGAAGCCGTAGCGGCGCTGCATCAGCTGGGCGTGCAGGGCGTGATCCTGACCGGGGATAACCCACGTGCGGCGTCAGCCATTGCGGGTGAACTGGGACTGGAATTTAAAGCTGGATTGCTGCCCGCCGATAAGGTCAGTGCGGTAACCGAACTGAACAGCCACGCCCCGCTCGCGATGGTCGGAGACGGCATTAACGATGCACCAGCGATGAAAGCATCCACCATAGGCATTGCGATGGGAAGCGGCACCGACGTGGCGCTGGAGACGGCAGACGCGGCGCTGACGCATAACCGTCTGACCGGGCTGGCAGAGATGATCGGCCTGGCGCGGGCGACGCGAGCCAATATCCGCCAGAACATCGGGATTGCGCTCGGACTGAAGGGGATTTTCCTGGTGACGACGCTGCTCGGCATGACCGGGCTGTGGCTGGCAGTGCTGGCGGATACGGGGGCAACGGTGCTGGTGACGGCGAACGCGCTCAGGCTGTTGCGTCGTCGATAAAAAAACGCCCGGTGGCGCTAACGCTTACCGGGCCTACATGTTCTGCCAGATCGTAGGTCGGGTAAGGCGAAGCCGCCACCCGACTTTTTTATAAGAAATAGCTCATCGCCAGGCCTAAAAACAGCACCAGCCCGACATAGTTATTATTCAAAAACGCTTTAAAGCAGGCTTCACGTTCGCGTTTGGCAATCAGCTTTTGCTGGTAAGCAAACAGCAATCCCGCCACCAGCACCGACCAGTAAAACTCCCAGTTCAGCCCGTTCAGACGGCCAATCGCGACCATCAGTGCCAGTACCGCGACCTGTAAAATGCCGATGATCAGTTTGTCCTGACGTCCAAAGAGAATGGCGGTCGATTTAATACCAATTTTCAGGTCATCGTCGCGGTCTACCATCGCGTATTGCGTGTCATACGCCACGGCCCAGAGAATATTCGCCAGGAACATCAGCCAGCAGCTGAGCGGTAGGGATTCACTCACCGCCGCAAACGCCATCGGAATCGACCAGCCAAATGCCGCGCCCAACACAACCTGAGGCAGATGGGTATAGCGCTTCATGAACGGATAAACCCAGGCCAGTGCAAGCGCAGCGACGGAAAGCAGAATTGTCATGGTGTTCAGCGTTAACACCAGCAGGAATGAGAGCAGCACCAGTACGAGGAACAGCACGCGGGCTTCTTTTCCGGTCACCTGGCCGCTGGGTAACGGACGGTTGGCTGTCCGTTTTACATGGCCGTCGAATTTACGATCGGCATAGTCATTCACCACGCAGCCCGCCGCGCGCATCAACCAGACACCGGCGACAAATACGCCCAGGATCCATAGCGGCGGTACGCCCGGCGTTGCAACCCACAGCGCCCATAAGGTCGGCCACAGCAGCAGTAACGCGCCAATAGGTTTATCAGTACGCATTAAGCGGTGATACGCCAACAGCTTATTCTGCGTTAGGCTCCACTCCATTTTTTCTTCCTCTTAGTACAACGGTGATGCCGGTAAAAAAAGTTCCGTCAGGATTAACGGCTTACCGCTCAGGCGAAGGCGGGAACGGCGTCCCCACAGTTCGGCATCACGCCCAATCTCAATAAAATCCCGGGTCAGCTCAGATGAGGTAAAAAGATAACGTCCCAGCGGGGTTTTCCCCAGCCGCTGCAGCGCCAGCTCAGGCCCGGAAAGGGTGGACTCGGGCACTACCGTCCGTCCGGCAAGCCAGGGCTCACCATCGGCACAGAGCAAAATTTCGCGCAGCCAGTAGCGTTCCTCTTGCGGCAGCAGCGGCAGCTCGCTGGCGATCTCATCGCCGGAGACAAACCCTTCCTGTATCAGGGTCACCGTGACCGTTTTACCTTGCTGTTCAAAACGTTTCGTCATGGAATCTTCCAGCAGCAACCAGTCCAGTTGCTGCGGATCAAGCGCAGGTATTTGGTCGAAATAGCGCAGCGCACGCAGTTGCGTTAGCGCAGGGTGTGACATGCCAGACTCTCCGATACATAACGTAATGGCATTGTATCGCAGAAACACGGATTGAGGGGGGCCAAACGTTATTTAACGATCACGATCGCAACATGGATGCAACAGCCTGGCGGACACGAAAAAAAGTGCGCCCACTCAGGCGCACTAAACTACTGACAAATCAGCACTGTGGGGAAACGGTTACCCCTTGCCTTTTACACTGCTGATAAAGGTGGAACGGGCAGTGGTTGAACCTAAACGTTCGGCTTCATCAAGCAGTTTCAGCGCTTTATCGACATCGCCGCGCTTCACCGCCTGCTTAATAGCGTTGTTGAAGTATTCTTCGGTGTCGTTCAGTACCGGCTCAGCTTTCTTCGCCGGTGCTGGTGCAGCGGCAGTTGCGGCAGGAGCTGCAGGTGCTGCATAGACTGGGGCAGCGGTATTGCCCACGGTTACCGGACCCGGGCCAGACGAACCAAACAGTGGGCCAACCAGTACGCTGGAAGCACTATTGGTGGAGACTTTTAGTTTGACCAGGCCATCGGTGGTATGGCGAGCAAGCGGGTCAGGAATATCCGGAACAGAGTTTCCGGTGCCTTTCGCATAGGCTTTCGCTGGATCAACCAACTTCGTCGTCTGCTGCAGATCTTTTTCCGTTGTGAAGACCAGGACGTAAATTTTCTGCTGGCCAAGAGCTGGCGTCAGGCGCATAACGCCCTGCAGCCGATCAGCACTCATCACGCCCGGTTCCTGGTAGCTAAAATAATCACTCGGGAAGAAGGCTGATGGCGTCATGTTTTGATCGAGAATCAGCACGTTCGGCGCAAATACGCTGGTTTGTTTATTAACTTCGCTGGTCAACGTCAGGGTCAGCTCGCCGATATTAGCGGGTACGCTAAAAGCGGCAACGGGACCGCTGATGCCGGGAACATTCAGGGATTGACCGCCAGCGGAAAGCTGAGTGGTTTGTACTTTCGATTGATCGACCGGTGTCCACACCAGTTGCTGAAGCGCCGCCGGCGGAATTGCAGGCGCGGCGCTGGTATTTTGAGGAACAAAATTGACATCTGCAAAGGTGACCGCCGGAACGCAGGCCAGCAGCCCCGCAGAGAGGCACAGCGCGACGAAACTTTTCTTCATTTTCATTGTTATTACCTCTGATAGCGTGAGCACTGCGGTGGCCAGGCAATAGCGCGCAGCACCCTAAGGATTGAGGGGCTTACGCCCCTCTTTTTTAGGTCATTACGTCAGGTCTAACGAATTACCACCAGATTTCCATCTGGGCACCGAAGGTCCACTCGTCGTCGTCGCCACGGCTGAAGGTTTTCGCAGAAGTGTCACTGTAAGCCACACCAGAGGTGTAACCCGTATCGCTGTTGTTTGCGTAACCCCATTTCTCATCCCACTTCGCGTATGTTGCGAAGACACGGATAGCCGGACGGGACCAGATGCTGTCGCCAGCCTGCCATTGCTGTGCCAGGGTGATTTTGTACTGACTGTTTTTCTCGTCAGTTTTCTGAGATTTGACGTTGTCGTAGCCCACTTCCAGCAGGGTGCTCATGATTGGCGTCCATTTGAACATCGGACGAACACCCACAGTCCACCACTCGGTACCGTTGTTGTTGTCACGATCGATGTTCTGGTACATACCGACGTACATCAGGTCCCAACGGTCTGCCAGGGTAATTGCACCGTGGTCCAGCACACGCCACATGGAGCCGTCGTTATCAACGCTGCCGCCCTGTGGAATCCCTTTGCCGTTGGAGGTCATGGAGTCCGTACCATACTGCAGTACGAACTTGTTGAAACCTTTCAACATGCTCTGGGTGTGCTCAGCAGTGAACAGCCAGCCATCTTTAGAAGCGCCAGGCTGCAGGTAGTAGTCGTCAGGAATGTTGGTGTGACCGTAGTCGACACCTAACTCCAGGGTGCCGCCCGGGTTGGTTTCCAGACCCGCTAAACGAACATCGAAGACATCGTTTGGTACAACGTTGTCGTAAATACGATCGCCGTTCGCATCACGATCGGCGAAGGTTGCAGAACCGCCTGATTCAGAAGAACGGGTTGCAGCCAGAGAGAGCTTACCGAAGCCCAGGTCGATGTTTTCGATACCCGCACCAGGACCCGAAATATCCCAGTAGTAGAAGTCGATCATGTGGACGTCATGACGCTGATAGAAACGCTTACCGGCCCAGATAGTAGAACCTGGCAGCCATTCAATCAGGTTTTTACCCTGCACGTTTGCTTCACGGAAGGCCGGGCTGGTGGATTCCCAGTCATTCTGCTGAGAAACGGAATACGCAACGTTAGTGTCGAAGTAGAAGCTCTTATCGCCCTCTTTCCACACTTCCTGGCCCAGTTTCAGCTCGGCATAGGTTTCACATTCGTTACCAAGACGGTATTTACTTTGTGCACCGGTTGCCTGGAAACATTGTTGTTCACCGCCACTCCCGGTCCAGCCGATGCCGGAACGAGCATAACCTTTAAAGTCCACAGCACCCGCCTGGGCAGACAGGATGCCTGCCGCAACGGCGATTGCCAGAGGGACTTGTTTGCGCAGAGTAATCATCATTCTATCTCCTGAGATCATTGCTTTTCTTTGAACACTTCACCTGTCGGTTTCGTGTCTTCTTTTGGGATTGCTTAAACGCCTGGCTCTTTATGCAACCGACGACATGCAGTGCCATCCTCACGGAACAGATGGCAACGCTCTGGCGGCAAGCCGATAGCGAATGTGGCACCCTCTTCTACCAACACCACGTCATTCTGGCGGTAAACCAGGTTCTGACGAATGGCGGGGATCTGGATATGAATCTGTGTTTCGTGACCAAGCTGTTCAACGACCTGAACCTCACCTTCCAGCGTCACATCGGCAATGTGACTCGGCAGGAGATGCTCAGGACGGATACCGAGGGACATGTTTGCCCCGACCTGTACGTTGGCGCTGTCCACCGGCAGCCAGACTTGCTGGCGGTTTGGTAGCTCCACCTGTACCTGTTCAATGGCCGTTGCAGTCACTTTAACGGGCAGGAAGTTCATCTTTGGCGAGCCAATAAAGCCTGCAACAAAGCGGTCTGCCGGGTAGTGATAGAGCTCCAGCGGTTTGCCCACCTGCGCCACGCGACCAGCATCCAGCACCACGATTTTGTCGGCCAGCGTCATCGCTTCGACCTGATCGTGGGTGACGTAAATCATCGTGCGGCCAAGACGTTTGTGCAGACGGGAGATTTCGATACGCATCTGAACGCGCAGGGCGGCATCCAGGTTAGAAAGGGGTTCGTCGAGCAGGAACACGCGCGGTTCGGCCACCAGCGTACGGCCAATCGCCACACGCTGACGCTGACCGCCGGAAAGCGCTTTCGGTTTACGCTCCAGCAGGTGCGCCAGCTGTAATACTTCCGCCACCTGGGTGACGCGCTGGTTAATCACGTCTTTCTTCGCGCCGGCCAGCTTCAGGCCAAAGGACATGTTCTCGGCAACGGAAAGATGGGGATAAAGTGCATAAGACTGGAACACCATACCGACGCCACGTTCGGCAGGCGGGATGTCGTTCATTCGGGTATCACCGATCAGCAGGTCGCCGCTGGTGATGGTTTCAAGACCGGCAATCATACGCAGCAGAGTAGATTTACCACAGCCTGATGGGCCGACAAACACCACAAACTCACCTTCAGTGATGTCCAGATTGATGTCTTTTGACACCACTACGTCGCCCCAGGCTTTCGTTACATTACGCAGCTGTACGCTCGCCATGCCCTTCTCCCTTCGTTACAACCTGTCACCGACAGAAACATTCAACATAAGTTCACTATGGGGTATCCATAACTTTCACGAATCCTCCACCCCCCGGCTTTTTTATGGGGGAGGAGGCGGGAGGATGAGAGAGCAGGCTCTGCGACCGCAGCCGGGGGGCTGAGGCGAAATTCGTGAAGCCGCCTGCAAAATTCGGTGGGTTTTTATGTGCGCCAGCACTCATAACTTAAATTTATGCAACGGAGATCACACAAACAGGGGGTGGGGCGTAGGGGTTGGGAGGATGGAAAGAGGATGTCAAATAAGGAGACTGATTCACGTTGAACCACTGAAGTCATACTACGAGACATCACCAAAAGGATGGCAGATATGAATATCAAGACTGGCGCACGCGTTTTCGCATTGTCCGCCCTTGCAGCAATGATGGTTTCCGCACCGGCGCTCGCCAAAATTGAAGAAGGCAAGCTGGTTATCTGGATTAACGGCGACAAAGGCTATAACGGCCTGGCCGAAGTGGGCAAAAAATTCGAGAAAGACACCGGTATCAAAGTTACCGTAGAACATCCGGACAAACTGGAAGAGAAATTCCCGCAGGTTGCAGCAACCGGCGACGGCCCGGACATCATCTTCTGGGCGCATGACCGTTTCGGCGGCTACGCGCAGTCTGGCCTGCTGGCTGAAGTCACCCCAGACAAAGCGTTCCAGGACAAACTCTTCCCGTTCACCTGGGATGCCGTTCGCTATAACGGCAAGCTGATCGCTTACCCTATCGCGGTGGAAGCCCTGTCTCTGATTTACAACAAAGACCTGGTACCAAACCCACCGAAAACCTGGGAAGAGATCCCGAAACTGGATAAAGAGCTGAAGGCGAAAGGTAAATCCGCTCTGATGTTCAACCTGCAAGAGCCGTACTTCACCTGGCCGCTGATTGCTGCCGACGGCGGTTACGCGTTCAAGTTTGAAAACGGCAAATATGACGTGAAAGACGTGGGCGTGGATAACGCAGGCGCGAAAAAAGGCCTGACCTTCCTGGTTGACCTGATCAAGAACAAACACATGAACGCGGATACCGATTACTCCATCGCGGAAGCGGCGTTCAACAAAGGCGAAACCGCGATGACCATCAACGGTCCGTGGGCCTGGACCAACATCGATAAGAGCAAAATCAACTACGGCGTAACGCTGCTGCCAACCTTCAACGGCAAGCCGTCTAAACCGTTCGTTGGCGTGCTGAGTGCGGGTATCAACGCCGCCAGCCCGAACAAAGAGCTGGCGAAAGAGTTCCTGGAAAACTACCTGCTGACCGATCAGGGTCTGGATGAAGTGAACAAGGATAAACCGCTGGGCGCCGTGGCGCTGAAATCCTTCCAGGATCAGCTGGCGAAAGATCCACGCATCGCGGCCACTATGGATAACGCCCAGAAAGGCGAAATCATGCCGAACATCCCACAGATGGCAGCGTTCTGGTACGCCACCCGTACTGCAGTCATCAACGCAGCAAGCGGTCGTCAGACTGTTGATGCCGCGCTGAAGGATGCGCAGGGTCGTATTACTAAATAAGCAGAAAAACGGCGGGTGGCGCGTGCGCTTACCCGCCCTACGACTACGGCACGATCCGTAGGTCAGGTAAGCGCCGCGCCACCTGACGAAAAGTTTCCACCGTTGTAGAGGAAGAACCCCATGGATGTCATTAAAAAGAAGCACTGGTGGCAAAGCGACGCGCTGAAATGGTCAGTGATAGGTCTGCTGTGTCTGCTGGTGGGTTACCTTGTTGTTTTAATGTACGTACAAGGGGAATATCTCTTTGCCATCATGACGCTGATCTTAAGCTCTGCTGGCCTGTATATTTTCGCCAACCGTAAAGCCTATGCCTGGCGCTATGTTTACCCTGGCGTGGCCGGGATGGGGCTGTTTGTCCTGTTCCCGCTGATCTGTACCATCGCCATTGCTTTCACCAACTACAGCAGCACCAACCAGCTTGCGCAGGAACGCGCCCAACAGGTGCTTCTGGACCGTTCCTATCAGGCGGGAAAAACCTTTAATTTCGGCCTGTATCCTGCGGGTGACGAATGGAAGTTAGCGCTCACTGACGGTGAGAGCGGCAAAAACTATATTTCCGACGCGTTTAAATTTGGCGGCGAGCAGAAGCTGGCCTTAAAAGAGGCTGCGGCCCTGCCGGAAGGTGAACGTGCTAACCTGCGTATCATTACCCAGAATCGCCAGGCGTTGACCCAGCTCACCGCCGTGCTGCCAGATGAAAGCAAAGTGACCATGAGCTCGCTGCGCCAGTTCTCCGGCACTCAGCCGCTCTATACCCTGGCAAAAGACGGCACGCTGACTAACAATCAGAGCGGCGTGAAGTATCGCCCGAACAACGACATTGGTTTCTATCAGTCCATTACTGCCGACGGCAAATGGGGTGATGACAAACTCAGCCCGGGTTATACCGTTACCATCGGCTGGGATAACTTTACCCGCGTGTTCACCGACGAAGGCATCCAGAAACCTTTCTTCGCCATCTTCGTCTGGACGGTGATTTTCTCGGTGCTCACCGTGATCCTGACCGTGGCCGTGGGCATGGTGCTGGCCTGTCTCGTGCAGTGGGAATCCCTGAAAGGCAAAGCGATTTACCGCGTGCTGCTGATTCTGCCGTATGCCGTGCCGTCGTTTATCTCGATTCTGATTTTCAAAGGGCTGTTTAACCAGAGCTTCGGTGAAATCAACATGATGCTGAGCGCGCTGTTCGGTATCAAACCGGCCTGGTTCAGCGACCCAACCACCGCCCGCTCGATGATTATTATCGTGAACACCTGGCTGGGCTACCCGTACATGATGATCCTGTGCATGGGCCTGCTGAAGGCTATCCCGGACGATCTGTACGAAGCTTCAGCGATGGACGGTGCGGGTCCGTTCCAGAACTTCTTTAAAATTACGCTGCCGCTGCTCATTAAGCCGCTGACCCCGCTGATGATCGCCAGCTTTGCCTTTAACTTTAACAACTTCGTGCTGATTCAGCTGTTGACCAACGGTGGCCCGGACCGTCTCGGCACCACCACGCCGGCAGGCTATACCGACCTGCTTGTGAGCTACACCTACCGTATCGCCTTCGAAGGCGGCGGCGGACAGGACTTCGGTCTGGCAGCAGCCATTGCCACCCTGATCTTCCTGCTGGTTGGTGCCCTGGCGATTGTGAACCTGAAAGCCACACGTATGAAATTTGACTAAGGAGGGCATCGATCATGGCTATGGTACAACCCAAATCTCAGAAATTGCGCCTCCTGGCGACACACTTAGGCCTGCTGATTTTCATCGCGGCAATCATGTTCCCGCTGCTGATGGTTATCGCTATCTCCCTGCGTTCGGGTAACTTCGCGACCGGGAGTCTCATCCCGGACGAAATCTCCTGGGAGCACTGGAAGCTGGCGCTGGGCTTCAGCGTGGAGCATGCGGATGGACGCGTGACTCCTCCGCCGTTCCCGGTGCTGCTGTGGCTGTGGAACTCGGTGAAAGTGGCGACCATTACCGCAATCGGTATTGTCACGCTCTCCACCACCTGTGCTTACGCCTTCGCCCGTATGCGTTTCCCGGGCAAAGCGACGCTGCTGAAAGGCATGCTCATTTTCCAGATGTTCCCGGCCGTGCTGTCACTGGTCGCGTTGTATGCCCTGTTTGACCGTCTGGGTCAGTACGTGCCGTTTATCGGCCTGAACACCCACGGCGGCGTGATCTTCGCCTATCTTGGCGGTATCGCCCTGCATGTGTGGACCATCAAAGGGTATTTCGAAACCATCGACGGTTCGCTGGAAGAGGCGGCCGCGCTGGATGGCGCTACTCCGTGGCAGGCCTTCCGTCTGGTGCTGCTGCCGCTGTCGGTACCTATCCTGGCGGTGGTGTTTATCCTGTCGTTTATCGCTGCGATCACCGAAGTACCGGTCGCCTCTCTGTTACTGCGCGACGTGAACAGTTACACCCTGGCCGTGGGTATGCAGCAATACCTCAACCCGCAAAACTACCTGTGGGGCGACTTTGCTGCGGCGGCTGTACTCTCTGCCATCCCGATTACCGTGGTGTTCCTGCTGGCCCAGCGCTGGCTGGTTAACGGGCTGACGGCGGGCGGTGTGAAAGGTTAAGTTTCATTTGTTATGCCACTGCAACCCTCAACTTTAGACGTATTGTATTGACCCAACTTGTGACTGTTGTTAGGCGCTCTTCGGAGCGCCATTTTTTTATTCCCGTTTCAGCCGCTTCGAGTTACACAGCCAGAGGGTGATCACCAGCAGCAGGATCGCCGCCGAGTAGATCAGCACGTCGAGGGGGGATTTATGATCGACGATGATCAGCCGCACAATCGCGGTGATCCCAATGTAGACAAAATAGCGCAGCGGGAAGTGAAAGCCCGACTGAAAGTACTTCACAATCAGGGCAATAAACTCGAAGTAGAGAAAGTAGACCACCAGGCCTTCCACCAGCGCATATTTGCTGGTTTGTTCAGGGGCGAACAGCACATCCGCCAGATGCACCGTCTCTTTGCCAAGGAAGACGACCAGAATCAGGCCAAGGCTTAGCAGACCGAGGTTTAGCACGGTCTGGAGGATCGTTGAGATAAACTCAACGCGCGGGCGAGTCAGGGATGTCATACAGCACCTCATTCTCCAGGGCGAGGTTCCTGTATAACGCAAAAATGTGACGGAGATCTATATTTTTTGTTTATGTTTTGTCCGCATTAGCATTCTTGCCGGTCGGCACTGCGTTTGCCCGGCCTACAAAAACACTCTCGTAGGCCCGGTAAGCGCAGCGTCACCGGGCAAACAAGCATCAGCGGAAGTTAACGTTCTTATCGCTGGTCATGTCATACAGCTGGAACTTACGCCCAAGCTGCTGGCCCCCGTCGCGGGTCAGCGGTGTCCAGCCCACTGCCGCACGGCTGCGGGTTGGGCCTGACGAGAAGAGATCCAGCGGAATCGACACATAGACCCCTTTAGTGAAGTCCCCTTCCCCGTACTCGTCCGGCGAGACGTTGGTGATGGTGGCATAACCGCCCACCACGACGCCGCTGTCGAAGTGTTTGGAAATATCCAGCGTGCCACCCTTGTCGCCCGCCAGATACTGGCCGACACTGGCTTTCACCAGTACGTCCTGCGCGAATGATGGTGTCCAGTAGGCGGTCAGATGGCCCGTTTTGACGCTGTAGTCGGTGAACTTCATCATGTCCTGCGCGCTGCGCCAGTCACGCTGTTTCACGTAGTTGGCATCAATCCCAAATGCCCAGTTGCTGTCGACAGGACGGTAAAGCACCTCTGCCCCTGCGCCACCGAACATGGTTTCCAGATATCCGCCGTACACCTGGCCGTAGAAACCGTTGCCGAAGTACTGGAAGTAGTTGGCCTGCAGGTTATTCACGTAGACATCGTTCTGCACATATTCACGAACGCGAGTTCTTACGCGCGGCAGTTTTGAATCGTTCGGCGGGTTGGTGTAGTTAAATTTGTCGTAGTTGTTGGCGATATTGCCGAACAGGCTACCGGTAGTCAGCAGATGGTCGGTGACCCACAGATCTGCCGTCGCCATTGCGCCCAGCTGATACATGTAGAAGTTTTCCGGTCCGCCAACGGACTGGTTCAGCACCGGATCGATATGGAAATCAAAGCGCGACTTGTCGATATACCAGCCTTGCTCGGTGGTGTCTGGCACGACCGGCTCAACGCGTTTTTGCACCAGCTCGGTTTCATGCCCGAGCGGCTCGCCTTCGAGATGGCGCTTGAGGCTGGCAACGTCCGTTTCCGTCGTCACCTGCGGCAGGTTCAGGCGGTTCTCGGTCACGCGGATCGTGCGGATCCCGTCCGGGAGATCGTTCATGACGATCCGGTTGGCGCGTTCGATCCCTTCCCGCGAGTCGCGGTATTTCACCTGCTCGCCGGTGACGTAAAGCGTGTCGCCCTTGGTCTGAATCTTCGGATCCGCCAGACCGGCATTGTATTTCAGCAGCGTCAGCTGATTTGCCACCACGGAGTGCTGCAGAATCGCATCCTGCGGCTCCGGCTGGTAGGCTGGCCGCGCGTTATCATTGTAGTGTGGCCGCATGTCGTTAAAGTTGGTGCGCAGCGTGAAACCAAACATCACGGTATTACCGCGCTCGTAGCTGAGGTTAACGTCGGCCCAGTCGGTGACGCGATAAATGGCGCCGACGTTAAACTTGCTCTTCTGCTCAATCTTCCCGGCGAAATCCTGAGAGTAGTCGTTTCCTTCGTACTCCAGCTTCAGGCGCAATGGCTGCCAGGGGGTCTGGTATTCCACGCCACCGAACAGCGAGGCCGGGCCATGGAACATCTGGTCGCCGTTGATGGAACCCGCTTTCTGGTAACTGTTATCGCGGTAGCAATATTTATCGCTGTAGGTGCAGAACGGGTTTTTGACGTTACCGCTGGTACCGAGATAGCCCCATCCCAGGCCAAGCGAGAAGTCGAACGGCCCCCAGGCCTTGCTGGCCACAATGTATTCCGCATCAAACAGGCCGGTCCCGCCGATATCTTTGGCCCCCACGGACACCTGCGGCATCCAGTAGCTCTCTTCCCACAGGCGCAGCTTGAGGTCGAAGGCTTTATCTTTGTAAGTCTGGTCGCCAGAGAACGCCTCGACGCTGCTGTACTGTTTCGTTCGCACATCGGTGTAGCGCAGCGTGGTTTCAAGCCACGGGAAAAGCTGTACCGAGGCGGAATAGTAGCGGTACTGGTCGTTATCGCGGTAGTTCAGACTGATTTCCCCTTCACGCGCCATGCGCGCGGTGGGCGTTTGCAGTAAACCGACGCCGCCGAAGTCTGACTGAGACGGGCCAATGGGTGCCGGATACGTTTCTGCATGACAGGCGGCGCTTACACAGAGCGCCAGCATGCTGTAGAGATAGGTTTTTTTCATTCTTCCGGTATCCGCTGTGTCAGGGAGTGAAGGATATCGGCGTTAAGCCCGTCATATGCCTTCGTCCAGAAATGGTCGGCAAAACCGACAAAAATGATGCTGCCAGGCATGGGCTCGATATGGCGTTTATTCCAGTAAGCTACCGGCGCTTTTTGCGTGTGCCCGTCAGGGTAAACGACCCAGGCGTAGCTGTTATCGGCACCGCTCAGCAGGCTTTGCTCGTCGAGATAGCTCACCACGTCGCGACCTGGCGTAAAGGGCTTTTTACCCGGGCTGCTGACAAGCCCCATCACGGTCACCGTCGTCGGTTTTACGGGCAGCCAGAGGGTGTACTCCCCTTCAAGGGTTGGGTTGCCCTTTTCCGTGACGCGTACTTCATCGGGATCAAGATTCACCTTCTGGCGGCCAGTCACCTTCAGCGCCTGAAGCTGCTGGCGAATGCTATTGATTGCTGCGGCATCGTCACCGTCTTCCTGCGCCGCCAGACCTGTCAGACGGGCAAGCAGTGCAAGATGTTCTTGCTCTGCCTTAATCGTTGCCTGACGCTCGCCGATCACCGCCCCCGGCCACCAGCTGTTGGCAAGCCTCGGCTGCCCGACGAGATCGAGCAGATGTTCAGCGTTGGTTAACGTTTTGGGTTTCTCGTTGTCCGCCGTGTAGACCTTCACCGTTCCTGCAGACCATGCCGCAGGGGTTGCAAGGCTCGCAATTAGCGCAACGCGGATAATTGTTTTCATGATTTTGCGGCCTTGATCAGCGTGGTTTTCACCGGGAAGAAACCGGCACCGAGATACTGCAGGGACTGACGGATTTGCCCTTCCTCGTCGATCCAGAAGCGGTTATGCCAGGTGGCCTGGTCGGTTGTTACCTCTTCATCCAGCACGCGTACCTGGGTTTCATCGCTCCCCACTTTCACACTGTCGGTGCCATCCCAGCGGAAGGTGGAATGCGCCATGGCGTAACGCACCTGCTTGTGTTCAGTCCAGCCCATCGTGCGCGTCCAGCCAGCGCCGTCGGTAATCTGGTTCGGCTTGATCAGCGGATCGGCCGCGATATTGTTCACCTCAAGCAGGTTGTCGCCCCCGAGCAGGGTTTTCACGATACGGCCATGCTGCGTCACGATGGTGGCCTGATCCTGCGTCACCCATTTCTGCTGCCCGTTTTCATCGAAAGCGAGCACCACAAACAGTTGCGGGCCATCATTAAGCTGCATGTACTGGCTGGCGTAAGGCATGTTCTGAAGTTCGTCATCGGTCAATTGCACGCCCGGCGTACCGAACAGGCTGTCCCACAGTGAATGACCCAGCCCTTTGGTGGTGGCTGAGCACGCCTGCAACAGCAGGCAAATCAGAATGATTGCAGGTCGCTTCACGACTCTTCTCCGAAGGGGCGAAATAACCACACCGAAGTGTGGTTATGATTAAAACACCCGGTCTTACTGGGTGCTGGTTGTCGTAGTGGTCGTGGTTCCGGTATTGGAGCCATCACCGCCACCGGTTGCCGCCAGCGCGACACCCACGGCTGAACTTACGGCGCTGGTGCTGGCTGCGGTAGAGCTTCCCGCAGACGCAGACGTCGCTGCCGACCCTGCTGCTTCCCCGACCTGGACCGGAGCTGCATAGACAGATGTCGCCGCAAGTGCAGATATGGCAAAAATGCCATACAGTACTTTCTTCATAACAATTTCCCTTCAATGAATGAATGGAGATTTGCCCGAAAAGAAATTCAGGCGGAATCGAGTATACACAACTAAAGCAGCGGGATTACCGTGAGGGGAAATAGGGAAGGGGTTTTCGGACTAATGGATAAAATCGAAATGAAAAGCAAATAATTAAAATATATAATAGCTAAAAATCAATAATTTATAATATAAACCCATTATCTTACTTCTACGTATTTTCTTAAAATAAACCGCAGCAATTAACGGGTTAACCGTCTTTTTCGGATTAAACTCACATCCAGAATTTGAGTTAACTAACAGGCATCAGGAATTATCCGATAAAAAAATGCCGGCATTTCGCCGGCACATTTTCATGATGTTTTAATTACGCGCGCCAGGCTTTATAGCGGTTAATCAAACCATTGGTCGAGCTGTCGTGGCTGGTGATTGCTTTATCGTCACCCAGCTCTGGCAGAATGCGGTTTGCCAGCTGTTTGCCCAGCTCAACGCCCCACTGGTCAAAGGTGAAGATGTTCAGGATGGCACCCTGAGTAAAGATCTTGTGCTCGTACAGGGCAATCAGCGCACCCAGGCTGAACGGGGTGATTTCACGCAGCAGGATGGAGTTGGTTGGGCGGTTGCCTTCAAACACTTTGAACGGCACAACGTGGTCCAGCGTGGCCGGATCTTTACCCTGATCGCGATACTCCTGCTCAACCACCTCGCGGGATTTACCGAACGCCAGCGCTTCAGTCTGGGCGAAGAAGTTAGACAGCAGTTTTGGATGGTGGTCAGACAGCGGGTTATGGGTAATAGCCGGGGCGATGAAATCGCACGGTACCATTTTGGTTCCCTGGTGGATCAGCTGGTAAAACGCGTGCTGGCCGTTAGTGCCCGGCTCACCCCAGATGATTGGACCCGTCTGGTAATCCACCGCGTTGCCGTTACGGTCAACGTACTTACCGTTGGATTCCATATTGCCCTGCTGGAAGTAGGCCGCAAAGCGATGCATGTACTGGTCGTACGGCAGGATCGCTTCGGTTTCAGCGCCAAAGAAGTTGTTGTACCAGATACCAATCAGCGCCAGCAGCACCGGCAGGTTTTTCTCAGGTGCGGTGGTGGAGAAGTGTTTATCCATCGCGTGCGCGCCGGAGAGCAGTTCAACGAAGTTATCGAAGCCTACGGACAGAATGATGGACAAACCGATGGCAGACCACAGAGAGTAACGGCCGCCAACCCAGTCCCAGAACTCGAACATGTTCGCGGTGTCGATACCGAACTCGCCAACCGCTTTACCATTGGTGGACAGCGCCGCAAAGTGTTTCGCCACGTGCTTGTTGTCGCCCGCGGTTTTCAGGAACCAGTCACGCGCGCTGTGGGCGTTGGTCATGGTTTCCTGGGTGGTGAAGGTTTTAGACGCCACCAGGAACAGGGTGGTTTCCGGGTTCACGTTCTTCAGCACTTCCGCGATGTGAGTACCATCGACGTTAGACACGAAATGCATGTTGAGGTGGTTTTTGTACGGACGCAGCGCTTCGGTCACCATGAACGGACCCAGATCAGAACCGCCGATGCCGATGTTTACCACGTCGGTGATCGCTTTACCGGTATAGCCTTTCCAGCTACCGGAGATGATCGCTTCGGAGAAAGCTTTCATCTTTTCCAGCACCGCGTTCACTTCCGGCATCACATCTTTGCCATCAACGATGATTGGCGTATTGCTACGGTTACGCAGCGCCACATGCAGCACGGCACGGTCTTCGGTGCGGTTGATTTTCTCGCCGGAGAACATGGACTTGATAGCGTCGGCAAGCTGAGTCTCTTTTGCCAGATCCTGCAGCTTTGCCAGCGTCTCTTCGGTAATGCGGTTTTTGGAAAAATCCACCAGCATCAGGTCGTCGAAGGTCGCGGAGAACTTAGCGAAACGATCGGCATCTTTCGCGAACAGATCCGCGATGGTGACGTCTTTCATTTCATCAAAATGTTTCTGGAGTGCCTGCCAGGCAGCGGTCTGCGTTGGGTTGATGTTTTTCATTAGCAATACTCTTCTGATTTGAGAATTGTGACTGCGGTCGATTGTAGCGCCTGCAAATAAAAATTGTGATGGTTTTTATGCCATTGCCCTGGCCTGCATCAAACACAGGTGAAAAGACCCGAAAAGTATAGCTGCTGAAGTGCCCTCCCGGGCGGCGAATTGTCGGTCAAAAGGGGGTAAAACGGAGCATAAAATATGGCCCTGTTATAAGTCCTGTTTCTCAGGGGTACCCCCCCATAAAAAATCCGCATAATCCCAGCATTGACAGGACCTCCCCCGCATTTTATTTATAGGGCCGTATTTTGCGCCTGCACCTGTTTTCGTTTCACTCTTGTGCCAAGGTCGCTTATTCATTCCCTGACACGAGGTTGTTATGACGAGTTTTGTGGTCGCCAAGTTTGGCGGCACCAGTGTGGCCGACTACGATGCCATGAACCGCAGCGCCGATGTGGTGCTGGCCGATCCGAATACCCGCCTGGTGGTGCTCTCCGCATCCGCTGGCGTGACGAACCTGCTGGTTTCTCTGTCTGAAGGACTGGAAGCGACAGAACGTTTCGTGAAGCTGGATGCACTGCGCAAAATTCAGTTCGACATCCTTGAGCGTCTGCAAAATCCAAACGTGATCCGCGAAGAAGTGGAACGCCTGCTGGAAAATATCACCACCCTGGCAGAAGCAGCGTCTCTGGCCACCTCCACCGCCCTGACCGATGAACTGGTCAGCCACGGTGAATTGATGTCTACCCTGCTGTTTGTTGAAATCATGCGCGAACGTAACGTTCAGGCGCAGTGGTTTGACGTGCGTAAAGTGATGCGCACCAGTGACCGTTTTGGCCGCGCTGAACCGGACGTTGAGATGCTGGCTGAGCTCACCAACCAGCAACTGGCCCCGCGCCTGGCTGAAGGCATGGTGGTCACCCAGGGCTTTATCGGCAGCGAAGCCAAAGGTCGCACGACGACGCTGGGCCGTGGCGGCAGCGACTACACCGCGGCTCTGCTGGGTGAAGCTCTGCATGCCACCCGTGTGGATATCTGGACTGACGTGCCGGGTATCTACACCACCGACCCGCGCGTGGTTTCCGCGGCGAAACGTATTGATGTGATCGCGTTTGAAGAAGCGGCGGAAATGGCCACCTTCGGCGCGAAGGTGCTACACCCGGCAACGCTGCTGCCTGCCGTGCGCAGCGATATTCCGGTCTTCGTGGGCTCCAGTAAAGATCCTAAAGCGGGCGGCACGCTGGTTTGCAAGAAAACGGAAAACCCACCGCTGTTCCGTGCGCTGGCCCTGCGCCGTCGCCAGACGCTGGTGACGCTGCATAGCCACAATATGCTCCACTCCCGCGGTTTCCTGGCAGAGGTGTTTGGCATTCTGGCGCGTCACAACATCTCCGTAGACCTCATCACCACCTCCGAAGTGAGCATTGCGCTGACGCTGGATACCACCGGCTCGACCTCCACCGGCGATACCCTGCTGACGCAGTCGCTGCTGATTGAGTTGTCCGAGCTGTGCCGCGTGGAAGTGGAAGAAAACCTGGCGCTGGTGGCCATCATTGGCAACAAGCTGTCGCGCGCCTGCGGCGTGGGCAAAGAGGTGTTTGGTGTGCTCGACCCGTTCAACATCCGCATGATTTGCTACGGTGCCTCCAGCTACAACCTTTGTTTCCTGGTCCCTGCCGATCAGGCTGAGCAGGTTGTGCAGAAACTTCATCAGAATTTGTTTGAATAAAATTCGTTAGCACGTTAAACAATATCGATAAGCCGGGCACAGACCCGGCTTTTTCATAACAAAACAACACGACAATACTGCAAGGAATTCACTATGTTATCCGTTATCACCCGGCTGTTCCCCTTATGGGCGCTGCTGCTCTCTGTACTCGCGTATTACACGCCCGCCACGTTCACCGGTATTGGTCCGTGGGTCGCCACGCTGCTGATGCTGATTATGTTCGGCATGGGCGTGCATTTAAAAATCGACGATTTCAAACGCGTGCTGTCGCGCCCGGCTCCGGTTGCTGCGGGTATCTTCCTGCATTACCTGGTGATGCCGCTCGCGGCGTGGCTGCTGGCGATGGCCTTTAAGATGCCGCCGGATCTCTCTGCCGGAATGGTGCTGGTGGGCAGCGTCGCCAGCGGCACGGCGTCTAACGTCATGATCTATCTGGCGAAAGGGGATGTTGCCCTCTCCGTTACTATTTCATCCGTTTCCACGCTGGTGGGCGTGATTGCCACGCCGCTGTTAACCCGCCTGTACGTGGACGCGCATATTCAGGTGGACGTGATGGGGATGCTGCTCAGCATTCTGCAGATTGTGGTGATCCCGATTGCACTGGGGCTGGTCATTCACCATCTGTTCCCGCGCGTGGTGAAAGCCGTTGAGCCCTACCTGCCTGCGTTTTCGATGGTCTGCATTCTGGCCATCATCAGCGCCGTGGTGGCGGGTTCTGCCTCGCACATTGCTTCCGTCGGTTTTGTGGTGATCGTCGCAGTCGTGCTGCATAACACCATCGGACTGCTGGGAGGATACTGGGGCGGGAAGCTGTTTGGTTTCGACGAATCCACCTGTCGCACGCTGGCGATTGAAGTCGGGATGCAGAACTCCGGTCTGGCGGCGGCGCTTGGCAAAATTTACTTCTCGCCGCTGGCGGCCCTGCCGGGTGCCCTGTTCTCGGTGTGGCACAATCTTTCAGGTTCGCTGCTGGCGGGCTACTGGTCCGGAAAACCGATTAATGCACAAACGAAAAAAGAAGCGGTGAAACAGGATTGAATTGCTTTACACTGAAGCCTCCCCCTCAGGAGGCTTCAGCAATGGCTACACCACGTTTGACCCAGAAAGACATGACGGAAGCCGAGCAGCGCGAACTGAAAACGCTTCTCGACCGCGCCCGCATTGCACATGGCCGCACGCTGACGAACGCCGAAACCAATCAGGTGAAAAAAGAGTACATCGACAAGCTGATGGCGGAACGTGACGCCGCGGCGAAGAAAGCCCGCAAACTGAAAAAAGAGCAGGCTTATAAACCGGATGCAGAGGCGACCTTCTCCTGGTCCGCCAGCACGTCAACCCGTGGAAGGCGCTAATCAGCGCCCTTTCTTTTTACGACCCGGCTGGGTAAATCGCTTACCGTTACCCGGCTTGCCTCGCCCTTTCTCTTCCGCCTGCGGCGCCTTCACCACCGGGCGTTTAATCGCCTGGGTTTTCGGCTTCGCCTTAGCCTTCGGCTTCGCTTCTGACGACGAGTTTTCGATAAGCCTGAACAGCTCAATCAGCTCGTCATCCGTCAAGTCACGCCACTCGCCCAGCGGGATCCCGGACAGGCTAACGTTCATGATGCGCGTACGTTCAAGCTTCGTCACTTCATAACCGAAGTACTCGCACATGCGGCGGATCTGGCGGTTTAAGCCCTGTACCAGGGTAATTCGGAACGCGAAAGGCGCTTCTTTCTTGACCTTACACTTCTTCGTCACCGTGCCCAGGATCGGCACGCCTGCGCTCATCCCGCGGATAAACTCGTCCGTTACCAGTTTGTTTACCGTAACGATGTACTCTTTCTCATGGTCGTTACCGGCTCGCAGGATTTTGTTCACCAGATCGCCATGGTTGGTGAGGAAAATCAGCCCCTGCGAATCTTTATCCAGACGGCCAATCGGGAAGATGCGGCTGCTGTGGTTCACGAAATCAACGATGTTGTCTCGCTCACCGTCTTCCGTGGTGCTGACAATCCCAACCGGTTTATTCAACGCGATAAACACCAGGTCTTCTGCATCACGCGGTTCGATGACCTGACCATTCACTTTGACCACGTCGCCAGGCACCACCTGATCGCCGATGGTGGCGCGTTTGCCGTTAAGAAACACGTTACCTTGTTCAATGTAACGGTCAGCCTCGCGACGTGAGCAGATCCCGCTCTCGCTAATGTATTTGTTTAATCGGGTTGATTGAGTTGGCAGCATAGTTTCTCCTGTGAAGGGCGAAATATACCTTACCTTGCGGCTGACAAAAAAGTGTTAGTAACCGTTGATCAAAAAATCGAGTGCATCCCGCAATGAGGCCCGGTTTTGAGTAAGATCGGCGACACGCTCGCCTAACTCTTTTGGCGATATGCCTGCCATCATGTGCATCATAACCACGCAGGGCTTACCCGCTATCTCAACGACAGGGCACACTTTCGCAGGCGGCTGAATGCCTCCCAGGTGGCTAAGCTCAACTGCGGGGGCGACCAGAACATGCTTCATCACATTGGCCACGGGATGCTGCATATTGATTAGCCAGGGATAGGCAGTTTTCCCCTTACCTTCATTCTCATAAGCAAAATATTGCTCCATCAGAACGACCTCTGAAAGTCACTAAAGGAGCCGTTTTCATCAACCCACTGGTTAATAGCCTCGATAGACGCTTTATTTTCTTCTAACCACTCTGCACGCTGATGTGCACGAAACTGCTCCTGCAATGCAGCCGTAAGTACAGCAGAGAGATTAAGTTTAAGCCGTCGCGCCTCTTCAAGGATTTCTGGTGCTAACGACACATTGACTGATTTTTTGATGCCATGAGTAGTGCGCATGAGAACCCCCATCGGTATGCGCATGAATTGGCGAAGTGTAGCGTAATAAACGAGCATTTTCTATTCCCTTAAAAATGTAAGGTCTGCAGCGTAAATGGCGCTTTATAAGGTGTCACGCCTCGCAAAACGGTTTTGCGAGGCGCTTTCAGAGATTAATACTCGTCCCGCTCGTCATCTTCATCCGGCTGTTCCATCACGCTATAGGCCACCGCGCAGAACAACGAGTTAAGACGCTTCATGTCCCCCAGCAGCCCCAGGTGCAGGGAGCTGGTCTCGATACTCTGCACGTTTTGCTGGTGAAGACGCTCAACGTGGGCGTGCGAGTAGCGACGGTTGAGGATGCGGAAGCGATGCTTGTTACGACGCAGGCGGCGCGCGCTCGGCACGTCGCTGGAGAAGAAGACCAGCATCGCCAGCTTCAGGTTGCTCAACAGCTGTTCGTGGAGCGCCTCCAGCTCCTTCAGGCCCTCAATGGAGAATGCCCGACGTGCTGCCAGTGACTTATCTGCAATCTCACTCCCCATACGCTCCACGATATCGGAGGCTTGCTCCAGGTTGAGCGACATCTCGATGATTTCTGCCCAGCGGCGAGACTCCTCTTCCGCCAGTTCATCCTGCGGAATACGCGCCAGATAGAGCTTAATGGCGGTATAAAGCACGTTGATATCGTCCGCCAGCCTGCGCAACTCTTTCTCTTCGCGCGGTTCGCCGTGCATCACCTTCTGCAGCCCTTCGAGCATGGTTTCCATCGCATCACCCATGCGTAGCGTCTCGCGGGCGGCATTCGCCAGCGCCAGCGCCGGGGTATCCAGCGCGGAGGTATCCAGATGCTTCGGTTTCAGGCGCGCATCCAGCTCCGGTTCATCCTGAATGAGTCGTTCGCAAAAGCGGGCCATCGGCCCCGCAAAAGGCACCATCGCCAGGCAGCGCACCAGGTTATAGAAAACGTGGAAATAGATCACCAGCTCCGCTTTCGGCAGCGAGAGGTTATCCATCAGGTTCGCCAGCGGGTGCACAAACGGCAGGATAATCAGGCTACCCACCAGCTTAAACAGCAGGCTGCCGAGCGCCACGCGGCGAGCCGCAGCGTTGGCGGCACTGTTGTTGAGCATTGCCAGCAGGCCAGACCCCAGGTTCGCACCAATCACCAGACATAGCGCCACCGGGAAGGAGATCGCCCCGGCAGCGGTGAGCGTGGCCGTCAGCAATACGGCTGCCAGGCTTGAATAGCTGACGATGGCAAACACCGCGCCAATCAGCGCGTCCAGCATGATGTCACCGGTCAGAGAGGCGAAGATGACCTGAACGCCGTTGGCCTCGGTGATGGGGGTGACCGCCTGCACAATCAGCTCCAGCGCCAGCAGGATCAGCCCCAGGCCAATCCCCACGCGCCCAAGCTGCCCGGCACGCGTCTGTTTGCGCCCGAGGAAGAAGATGACGCCAATGAAAATCAGCAGCGGCGACAGCCAGGAGAGATCGAACGTCAGAATACGCGCCATCAGCGCGGTACCCACGTCGGCCCCCAGCACGATCACCAGTGCCGGCGCGAGCGCCACCAGATCCTGTGCCACAAAGGAGGTGACAAGCAGGGTGGTGGCATTACTGCTCTGAACCAGCGCCGTGACGCCTATCCCCGCACAAAAGGCGAGCGGCTTCTTCTCAACGCTGCTGCTGAGAACGGTGCGTAAACGAGCACCAAAGACGCGCATCACGCCGGTACGGACGATATGCGTCCCCCAAACGAGCAGTGCGACTGCGGAGAGCAGATGTAACAGGGTCAGCACGGAAGATTTTCCTCCTTATCGTTATTCATTTTCCTTAGGTTCAGTATAAGGGTTTAAACGTAAGAAAGAGACAGGGCGCCCCATGAGCGCCCTGTTTGTTGTAAGGAAAAGTGATTTTAGTCGGCGTCGTAGCCGAGATTAGGCGCCAGCCAGCGCTCGACTTCTGACACGCTCATGCCTTTGCGCAGGGCGTAATCTTCGATCTGATCGCGCTGTAGCTGCGCCACGGCAAAGTACTTGCTGTCCGGGTGGCTGAAATACCAGCCGGAAACAGAGGCACCTGGCCACATGGCAAACGACTCGGTGAGTTTCATCCCCGTATGGGCCTCAACATCGAGAAGTTTCCAGATGGTGCCTTTTTCGGTGTGCTCCGGGCAGGCCGGATAGCCCGGCGCCGGGCGAATGCCCTGGTAGTTTTCGCGGATCAGCTCCTCGTTGCTGAGGTTTTCATTGGCCGCGTAGCCCCAGTACACCTTACGTACGCGCTCATGCAGATACTCAGCGAAGGCTTCCGCCAGGCGGTCGGCAATCGCTTTGACCATGATTTTGTTGTAATCATCATGCTGCGCTTCGTATGCCTCCGCCAGCGCATCCTCTTCAAGTCCGCCGGTTACCGCAAAGGCGCCGATATAGTCGGCTTTGCCACTCAGTTTCGGTGCGACGAAATCCGCCAGACAGTAGTTGGCGAAGCCCACTTTCTCCGTTTGCTGACGCAGGTGATGGCTCACGGTCAGCACATGCGTGCGGGTTTCATCGCGGTAGATTTCCACATCGTCACCCACGCGGTTCGCCGGGAACAGCCCCACCACGCCGCGCGGATTGAGGGATTTCTCTGCACTCAGCTTGTCGAGCATGTCATTGGCATCTTTAAACAACCGCTTCGCCTCTTCACCTACCACCTCATCCTCGAGGATGCGCGGATATTTGCCCGCCAGCGACCAGGTCATGAAGAACGGCGTCCAGTCAATGTAGTTACGCAGCGTTTCGATGCTGGCGGTGACATCCTGCACGCCCAGACGGTGCGCAACCGGCGGGGTATAGCTGGACCAGTCAAACGCCAGATCGTTATCGCGCGCCGCCTGAAGTGAAACCGGCGGCGTGCGCGGTTTCTTACGACCGTGCTGGATGCGGACGGTTTCGTACTCTTTGCGGGTGCGCGCCACGAAATCATCGCGCTGAGTGTCGGAGAGCAGTGCGGACACCACGCCTACGGTGCGCGAGGCGTTCTGCACGTAGACCGTCGGACCGCTGTAGTTCTGTTCGATTTTTACCGCCGTATGCGCTTTCGACGTGGTTGCCCCGCCAATCAATAACGGAATAGTGAAGCCCTGACGCTCCATCTCTTTTGCCACGTTGACCATCTCGTCCAGCGACGGCGTGATCAGCCCGGAAAGGCCAATCAGATCGGCATTCACCTCACGCGCGGTTTTGAGGATTTTATCCGCCGGGACCATTACCCCCAGGTCGATAATTTCGTAGTTATTGCACTGCAGCACCACGCCGACGATATTCTTGCCAATGTCGTGCACGTCGCCCTTCACGGTGGCGATGACCATCTTGCCGTTGCTGGAGCCTTTCTCTTTGCTGGCCTCGATAAACGGCTCCAGATAGGCCACGGCCTGCTTCATCACGCGGGCAGATTTCACCACCTGCGGCAGGAACATTTTTCCCTCGCCGAACAGATCGCCGACCACGTTCATGCCGTCCATCAGCGGGCCTTCGATCACCTCAATCGGGCGGGCTGCCTGCTGGCGCGCTTCTTCGGTGTCCTGCTCAATAAACTCGGTGATGCCTTTCACCAGCGAATATTCCAGACGCTTTTTCACGTCCCAGGAACGCCACTCGGCCTGCTGAACGTTGGCCGATTCATCCGTTTTGCTGCCGCGGTATTTCTCCGCGAGGTCCAGCATGCGCTCGGTGGCGTCGTCGCGACGGTTAAGGATGACATCTTCTACCGCGTCGCGAAGCTCGGCAGGGAGGTCATCGTAAATCGCCAGCTGGCCGGCATTAACGATCCCCATGTCCATACCGTTGCGGATGGCGTAGTAGAGGAACACGGCGTGGATCGCTTCACGCACCGGGTCGTTGCCGCGGAACGAGAACGACACGTTCGACACGCCGCCGGAGATTAACGCATGCGGCAATTCACGTTTAATATCTTCACATGCGCCGATAAAGTCCTGGGCATAGTTGTTATGCTCTTCAATCCCGGTCGCGACGGCGAAAATGTTCGGGTCGAAGATGATGTCTTCCGGCGGGAAACCCACCTCTTCGGTCAAAATCTTGTACGCGCGGCGGCATATCTCAATTTTACGCTCGCGGGTATCCGCCTGGCCCACTTCGTCGAAGGCCATGACCACCACGGCGGCACCGTAGCGGCGGACCATCTTCGCGTGGTGGATAAAGATATCAACGCCCTCTTTCATCGAGATAGAGTTGACGATGCCTTTACCCTGAATGCACTTCAGCCCTTTTTCGATGACTTCCCATTTGGAGGAGTCGATCATGATCGGCACGCGGGCAATGTCCGGCTCGCCGGCAATCAGGTTGAGGAAACGCACCATCGCCGCTTCGGCGTCGAGCATCCCCTCGTCCATGTTGATATCAATAATCTGTGCGCCGCTTTCCACCTGCTGGCGGGCGACGTCCAGTGCTTCGCTGTATTTCTCTTCTTTGATCAGACGTTTGAACTTCGCGGAACCGGTAACGTTAGTCCGCTCACCCACGTTCACAAACAGGCTGTCGTCGCCAATGGTCAACGGCTCGAGACCAGAAAGACGACAGGCAACGGGAAGCTCAGGCAGCTTACGCGGCGGCAGCCCGGCCACGGCGTTGCTCATGGCGGCAATGTGTTCCGGCGTGGTGCCGCAGCAGCCGCCAACAATGTTCAGGAAGCCAGATTCAGCCCACTCGCGGATTTGCGCCGCCATGGTGTCGGCATCCAGATCGTATTCACCAAAGGCATTGGGCAGACCGGCGTTCGGGTGCGCGGTGACATAGCATTCTGCGATGCGCGATAACTCCTGCACGTACTGGCGCAGTTCATCTGGCCCCAGGGCACAGTTCAGGCCAAAGGAGAGCGCTTCCGCGTGGCGCAGGGAGTTATAAAACGCTTCTGTGGTCTGGCCGGACAGGGTACGGCCGGAAGCGTCGGTGATGGTGCCGGAAATCATGATCGGCAGGTCAACGGCCAGTGCCTCGAACTCCTCTTTCACCGCGTAAATCGCGGCTTTGGCGTTGAGGGTGTCGAAAACCGTTTCAATCAGGATCAGGTCGGAACCGCCTTCCACCAGCGCTTTGGTCGATTCACGGTAGGCAGCGACCAGCTGGTCAAAGGTGATATTACGAAATGCCGGGTCGTTGACGTCCGGTGAGATTGATGCGGTGCGGTTGGTTGGGCCAAGCACCCCGGCAACGTAGCGCGGTTTGTCCGGCGTGCGGGCAGTCCATTCATCTGCGCAGGCACGAGCCAGTTTAGCCGCCTCAAAGTTGATCTCCGCCGACAGGGATTCCATCTGGTAATCCGCCATGGCGATGGTTGTCGAGTTAAAGGTGTTGGTTTCAACGATATCTGCCCCTGCCTCGAAGTAGGCATTGTGGATATCCTTAATGACGGACGGCTTGCTGAGCACCAGCAGGTCGTTGTTACCTTTCAGATCGCAAGGCCAGTCAGCGAAGCGTTCGCCGCGGAAATCGTCTTCACTCAGACGATAGCCCTGGATCATCGTGCCCATGCCGCCGTCCAGCACCAGAATTCGTTCATTTAACTGCGCACGCAGTTGCTCTACTTTGCTGCTCACACTTGCTCCCGACAACGCTCAACAAGGCCAAAAGGCTGCGTTCCATACTGGCACAATCTCGCAGGGTGGAAAAGTCACACAGCGGTAACATGAGACATGTTCACCATCACTCCTCCGATCAGTCAGGATAACGGTTGCAAAATCACCAAATAAAACGAAAATGATTTCCACGATACAGAAAAAGGAGATCGTCATGGTCGCGACCGTTCCCGCCAAACGCGGCAGAAAACCTGCTGCCACCCCCGCTGCACAACCGAGCGGACAGGTTCAATCGCTCACGCGCGGTCTGAAGCTACTGGAGTGGATAGCCGAGTCGCACAGCAGCGTGGCCCTGACGGAGCTGGCCCAGCAGGCTGGCCTGCCGAACTCCACCACGCACCGCCTGCTGACCACTATGCAGCAGCTGGGCTTTGTCCGCCAGGTCGGCGAGCTGGGACACTGGGCGGTGGGCGCACATGCCTTTATCGTTGGCAGCAGCTTCCTGCAAAGCCGCAATCTGCTGGCGATTGTGCATCCGATTCTGCGCAAGCTGATGGAAGATTCCGGCGAGACGGTAAACCTGGCGGTGCTTGACCAGAGCGATCATCAGGCAATCATTATCGATCAGGTGCAGTGCACGCAGCTGATGCGTATGTCCGCGCCGATTGGCGGTAAGCTGCCGATGCATGCGTCCGGGGCAGGAAAAGCGTTTCTGTCTCAGCTCAGCGAAGATCAGGTGACAGGGCTGCTGCATCGTAAAGGGCTGCACGCCTATACCCATGCCACGCTGGTTTCGCCGGTGCATCTGAAAGAGGATCTGGCGTTAACCCGCAAACGTGGCTATTCATTTGATGATGAAGAACATGCTTTGGGTCTGCGCTGTATCGCGGCCTGTATCTTTGACGAGCACCGCGAGCCGTTTGCCGCCATCTCTATCTCCGGGCCGATTTCGCGCATGACCGACGACCGCGTTACCGAGTTAGGTGCGCTGGTGATTAAGGCGGCGAAAGAGGTGACGCTGGCGTATGGTGGGATTCGTTAAACCGGATGCAAAACCGCTGCTTGCGGCGGTAAGCGTACACATCTTCCACATGCCCGTTTTTGATCCGCGTTTGCAGCCCACGCCAGTAGCTGGCACGAAAAAGGTCGGCGTGCATCTCTTCAAATAGCGGCCCGATGCGCGGGTCGGCGCACAGCCAGTGGCGAAACTCTTCGGGAAAGACATCGCCCGGCGAAACGCTGTACCACGGTTCACCAGACAGTTCATCTTCCGGGTAACGGGGCGGCGGGATATCGCGGAAATTCACTTCGGTCATGTAGCAAATTTCGTCATAATCATAAAACACCACTCGCCCGTGGCGCGTGACGCCGAAGTTTTTAAACAGCATATCGCCCGGAAAAATATTGGCCGCGGCAAGCTGGCGAATCGCGTTACCGTATTCTTCTATAGCATCGCGCAGCGCCTGACCCTCGGACTGCTCCAGCCAGATGTTCAGCGGCACCATGCGGCGCTCGATGTAAAGATGGCTAATCACGATTTTGTCGCCAAGATCGGTGATTTTCCCCGATGCTTCCTTGAGCAAAAGCGCCATCAGCGCCGGGTCGATCTGTTGCTTATCCAGCACAAAGTTTTCGAATTCCTGAGTATCCGCCATACGTCCGACACGGTCATGCTCTTTGACCAGCTGATAGCAGGCGCGGACGTGCGCGGCGGTCATCTCTTTCTGCGGCGCGAACCGGTCTTTAATGACCTTAAATACGCGGTCGAACCCCGGAAGCGTAAACACCAGCATCACCATGCCGCGAATGCCAGGCGCTTCGATAAACTGTTCATCTGCGGTGGTGACATAACGCAGGTATTCCCGATAGCTTTCCGTTTTAGCGTGCTTCTGACAGCCAATCGCCATATACAGCTCGGCGGTGGTTTTGCCCGGCAGGATCTCCCGCAGCCATTCCACCAGCGCGGCAGGCAACGGTGCGTACACCATGAAATAGGAGCGGGCGAAGCCAAATACAATGCTGGCCTCGGCGCTGGTGGTCAGGCAGGTATCGACAAACAGTTCCCCGTCATCTGTCCGATGGATGGGTAGCAGAAACGGTACGATGGCCGATGGCGTGACCAGTTTTCCTACCAGCCAGGCGGCTTTATTGCGGTAGAAAAGCTCGTTGGCAACCTGCAAGTGGCTGCGGCCGAGTAACGCCTCGCCGAAGGTTTCACGCAGGTGGGTGTGGATATAACCTATATCCCGGGTTTTATTCTCCCAGGGCAAACGCAGCGGCAAATCGGTTAGCACACGGTGCAAAAGCTTCTCCCACCCGCGTTCCGGGAAGAAATCTTTCGCCAGCGGACGTGGGATAGCACGAAATCGTCGTTCAGGCTGAGAGCTGAAGATAAATAACCGCTCAGGAGATAATGAGCGGTGGTCAAATAACCGGCAATAGACGGAGTTGAAAAAGCTCTCCGCAATCTCGAAGCGCGGGTAGTCAGGTAATAAATGGGTGTAGTGCTCTTTCACGCGCAGTAAAAAGTCCGCATCCGGGCTTTTACCATCGGTAATACAGCGCAACTGCTCCACCACCAGACCCACGTGGTGGTCATAAAGGTGAATACGCTGCTTCATGGCCTGCTGAACCGCATGCCAGTCTGCATGTTCGAAGCGCTGTTGCGCACCGGATGTCACTTCAAGAAAACGACCATACTGGGCATCGAAGCCCTGCAAAATAGTCTGAGCAATCAGTAATTCCAGGCCACGCGACATATATTCCCCCTCACCCCAACTCTCTCCCCGAGGGGGGAGAGGGGGAAACGATTAGAACTGTGCTTCTTCGGTTGATCCCGTTAAGGCGGTGACGGAGGAGGCACCGCCCTGAATGATGGTGGTCACGTTGTCGAAGTAGCCCGTACCCACTTCCTGCTGGTGAGAAACGAAGGTATAACCCTCTTTTCCGGCGGCGAATTCTGGCTGCTGAACCTTCTCGACGTAGTGTTTCATGCCTTCACCCTGCGCATAAGCATGTGCAAGGTCGAACATGTTGAACCACATGCTGTGGATACCCGCCAGGGTAATGAACTGGTACTTGTAGCCCATGTCAGAAAGCTGCTGCTGGAAGCTGGCGATGGTTTTATCATCCAGATTCTTCTGCCAGTTGAAGGACGGCGAGCAGTTATAGGCCAGCAGTTTGCCCGGATATTTCGCATGAATGGCATCGGCAAAACGTTTTGCCAGCGCCAGATCCGGCGTGGAGGTTTCACACCAGACCAGGTCGGCGTAAGGGGCATACGCCAGGCCACGGCTGATCGCCTGTTCGATGCCTGCATGGGTACGATAGAACCCTTCGCTGGTGCGCTCACCGGTGATGAACTCGCTGTCGTACGGGTCGCAGTCAGAGGTGATCAGGTCAGCCGCATCCGCATCGGTACGGGCAATGACCAGCGTCGGCACGCCGAGCACGTCTGCCGCCAGACGCGCGGCAACCAGTTTCTGAATCGCTTCCTGGGTCGGAACCAGCACCTTACCGCCCATGTGTCCGCACTTCTTCACCGATGCCAGCTGATCTTCGAAGTGAACGGCCGCTGCACCGGCCTCAATCATTGATTTCATCAGCTCGAACGCGTTCAGCACGCCGCCGAAACCCGCTTCCGCATCCGCGACGATCGGCAGGAAGTAGTCAATAAAGCGCGGATCGTTGGGTTCGATGCCTGCCGCCCACTGGATCTGATCCGCACGGCGGAAGGTGTTGTTGATTCGATCAACCACCGACGGCACGGAGTTCGCCGGGTAGAGGGACTGATCCGGATACATACTGGATGCCAGGTTGGCATCCGCCGCAACCTGCCAGCCGGAAAGATAGATAGCCTCAATACCGGCCTTCGCCTGCTGCAGTGCCTGACCGCCGGTCAACGCCCCGAGGCTATTGATATAACCCTTTTTGGAACCACCGTGCAGCAGCTTCCACATTTTCGCCGCGCCATTTTGCGCCAGCGTGCATTCCGGATTGACCGAGCCGCGTAATTTCACCACTTCTTCCGCGCTGTACGGACGACGAATGCCTTCCCAGCGCGGTTGTGTCCATTCTTTCTTCAGTTCTTCGATTTGTTGGGTACGGGTTTTCATGTGCAGATGCTCCATATTGTTATGTGGTGAGTTACGCCAGGAAGCGGTAGCCCGGCAGGGTCAGGAAGTCGATTAAGTCATCTGAGGTGGTGATTTGTTCCATCAGGCGTGCAGCATCGTCAAAACGTCCGCTGCTGAAGCGGTGTTCGCCCAACTCGTCCTGGATCACCCGCATTTCTTCGGCCAGCATCTGGCGGAACAGGGCTTTGGTCACCGGCTTGCCGTTGCTGAGCGTTTTTTGATGATGGATCCATTGCCAGATAGAGGTGCGGGAGATTTCCGCCGTGGCGGCATCTTCCATCAGGCCGTAGATCGGCACGCAGCCGTTGCCGGAGATCCACGCTTCGATGTACTGCACCGCAACGCGAATGTTGGCGCGCATGCCCTCTTCCGTACGTTCACCTGCACACGGTGCCAGCAGCTGTTCTTCAGCCGTTGGCGCATCCTCTTCGCGCGTAACAAAGAGCTGATTTTTATTGTCACCGAGTACGCGGTTAAAGACTTCCATTGCCGTGTCTGCGAGGCCCGGATGGGCGATCCACGTTCCGTCATGACCGTTACGCGCTTCAAGCTCTTTATCGGCCTTCACTTTGTTGAGCACCTGATTGTTACGCTCCGCGTCTTTGCTCGGAATAAATGCCGCCATGCCGCCCATCGCAAAGGCACCGCGCTTGTGGCAGGTTTTGATCAGCAGGCGCGAGTAGGCGCTCAGGAACGGCTTATCCATAGTGACGACCTGACGATCGGGCAGTACACGATCGGGATAATTTTTCAGGGTTTTGATATAGCTGAAGATATAGTCCCAACGCCCACAGTTCAGGCCGACGATGTGGTCACGCAGGGCATGCAGAATTTCGTTCATCTGGAAAACCGCAGGCAGCGTTTCAATCAACAGGGTGGCTTTGATGGTGCCACGTGGCAGGTTGAAACGATCTTCTGCATAACTGAACACCTCACTCCACCACGCCGCTTCCTGCCAGGCCTGCGTTTTTGGCAGATAGAAATAGGGGCCGCTGCCTTTTGCCAGCAGGTTTTTGTGGTTGTGGAAGAAATAGAGCGCGAAATCAAACAGGCTGCCGGGAATGGCTTCCCCACGCCAGGTGACGTGTTTTTCAGGCAGATGGAGACCGCGTACGCGACAGATCAGCACCGCCGGATTCGGTTTAAGTTGATAGATTTTCCCGGCTTCGTTGGTATAGCTGATGGTGCCGTTCACGGCGTCGCGCAGGTTGATTTGCCCCTCGATAACCTTACGCCAGTCCGGTGCCAGCGAGTCTTCAAAATCAGCCATAAAGACTTTAACGTTCGCGTTCATGGCGTTGATCACCATTTTGCGTTCTACCGGACCGGTGATCTCAACGCGGCGATCCTGTAAATCTTCAGGAATACCACGAATTTTCCACTCACCCCGGCGAATGGAAGCGGTTTCCGAAATAAACCCAGGCAACTTGCCATCGTCAATTTCCTGCTGCTGATGAATGCGTGCTGCCAGCAGCTTATTGCGCTGCGGCGTAAAGCGGGTCACCAGTTCAGTCAGAAATTCGACCGCCTCTGCCGTCAATATTTGCTGTTCTTGCTCACCATGCGGCTGGGTAAAGGCCAGTTCGTCGACCGTCGTTGCCTGTTGAGTCATTACTCTGCTCCTCATCAAAGATCTAAAATCACGCCCCCGATGCGAACGAAAGATCGTTGTGTAGTTTTCGCTCAGCAGAATTAAGACTATCTCTATTTTTTCCAAAATCAAAAACAATTTCCATTTTATTTAATCTATAACGTTAACTCATTGATCAGTATGAAATTAAAGTTTTTCTCAATGTTGAGTAGAATTTCGGAAATAAAAAAGGCACCCGAAGGTGCCTGATGCGAACAGCTGAAACGCTTTAGGATCGTTTAATGCAGAAGATTACTCTAGCGTCGGATTCATGTGTCGCAGATCGTATGGTGTGATCTGGTAGACGTAATAGTTGAGCCAGTTTGTAAAAAGCAAATTCCCGTGGCTGCGCCAGGTTGCTCTCGGTTTGTTTTGTGGATCGTTTTTCGGGAAATAGTTGTACGGCACATCCGGATTAAGACCCGCTTCGACATCACGGAAATACTCTGACGCGAGGGTATGCGGATCGTATTCAGGATGCCCGGTTACAAAGGCAATGCGCTTATCTTTGCTGGCAAACAGGTATGCATCCCCCTCTTCCGTTTCGGCCAGGATCTCCAGATCGGTGTAATCACGGATCAGCTGCGCCGGGAAATCGGCATAGCGCGAATGCGGCGCCAGAAACGAATCATCAAACCCGCGCGTCAGCAGAGCATGTGGATGAAGAATGTGGTGTTCGTATACGCCGGAGAGCTTTTCAGTGCGGGTTTGTTTAGGGATACCATAAAGAATATTCAGTGCAGCCTGGACCGCCCAACAAACAAACAAGGTGGACGTGACGTGATCTTTTGCCCACTCCAGGACCTGTTTGATCTGCGGCCAGTAGGCGACATCGTTAAATTCAACCAGACCGAGCGGTGCGCCGGTCACAATCAGGCCGTCGAAGTTTTCCCCCTGAATGTCATCGAAGTTACAGTAAAAGTTGTTCAGGTGCTCAGAAGGCGTGTTGCGTGACTCGCGCGCATCGATCCGCAGCAGCTGAATATCGACCTGCAGCGGAGAGTTTGAAAGCAGACGCAGGAACTGATTCTCTGTTTCAATCTTTTTCGGCATCAGGTTGAGAATAAGAACCTTCAGCGGGCGAATTTCCTGAACTGTTGCGCGTGAAGCCGTCATCACAAAGACGTTCTCTTCACGTAAGAAATTGACGGCTGGTAGCTCGTCCTGCACCCGAATCGGCATATCGTTGAATCCTCAAAGCATACGTATAAACGTTTAGACATCCAGACAGCTAACAATACCGAGATCCGGCCTGAATGTCGAGTCTGCAAGAGGAAGGTGAGAAAGTTTCAAGGAGAGGAATAACGCCCAAAGCAAAAAACCCCGCACCTTACGGTACGGGGTTCTTCTATTTGATGCCTGGCAGTTCCCTACTCTCACATGGGGAGACCCCACACTACCATCGGCGCTACGGCGTTTCACTTCTGAGTTCGGCATGGGGTCAGGTGGGACCACCGCGCTAAAGCCGCCAGGCAAATTCTGTTATCTGTATCAGGCTGAAAATCGTCTCTCACCGCCAAAACAGCTTCGGCGTTGTAAGGTTAAGCCTCACGGTTCATTAGTATCGGTTAGCTCAACGCATCGCTGCGCTTACACACCCGACCTATCAACGTCGTCGTCTTCAACGTTCCTTCAGGAGACTTATAGTCTCAGGGAGAACTCATCTCGGGGCAAGTTTCGTGCTTAGATGCTTTCAGCACTTATCTCTTCCGCATTTAGCTACCGGGCAGTGCCATTGGCATGACAACCCGAACACCAGTGATGCGTCCACTCCGGTCCTCTCGTACTAGGAGCAGCCCCCCTCAATTCTCCAGCGCCCACGGCAGATAGGGACCGAACTGTCTCACGACGTTCTAAACCCAGCTCGCGTACCACTTTAAATGGCGAACAGCCATACCCTTGGGACCTACTTCAGCCCCAGGATGTGATGAGCCGACATCGAGGTGCCAAACACCGCCGTCGATATGAACTCTTGGGCGGTATCAGCCTGTTATCCCCGGAGTACCTTTTATCCGTTGAGCGATGGCCCTTCCATTCAGAACCACCGGATCACTATGACCTGCTTTCGCACCTGCTCGAGCCGTCACTCTCGCAGTCAAGCTAGCTTATGCCATTGCACTAACCTCCTGATGTCCGACCAGGATTAGCTAACCTTCGTGCTCCTCCGTTACTCTTTGGGAGGAGACCGCCCCAGTCAAACTACCCACCAGACACTGTCCGCAACCCGGATCACGGGTCTACGTTAGAACACCAGCCATTAAAGGGTGGTATTTCAAGGTTGGCTCCACGCAGACTGGCGTCCACGCTTCAAAGCCTCCCACCTATCCTACACATCAAGGACCAGTGTTCAGTGTCAAGCTATAGTAAAGGTTCACGGGGTCTTTCCGTCTTGCCGCGGGTACACTGCATCTTCACAGCGAGTTCAATTTCACTGAGTCTCGGGTGGAGACAGCCTGGCCATCATTACGCCATTCGTGCAGGTCGGAACTTACCCGACAAGGAATTTCGCTACCTTAGGACCGTTATAGTTACGGCCGCCGTTTACCGGGGCTTCGATCAAGAGCTTCGCGTTACCGCTAACCCCATCAATTAACCTTCCGGCACCGGGCAGGCGTCACACCGTATACGTCCACTTTCGTGTTTGCACAGTGCTGTGTTTTTAATAAACAGTTGCAGCCAGCTGGTATCTTCGACTGATTTCAGCTCCACCCGCAGGGGCTTCACCTACATATCAGCGTGCCTTCTCCCGAAGTTACGGCACCATTTTGCCTAGTTCCTTCACCCGAGTTCTCTCAAGCGCCTTGGTATTCTCTACCTGACCACCTGTGTCGGTTTGGGGTACGATTTGATGTTACCTGATGCTTAGAGGCTTTTCCTGGAAGCAGGGCATTTGTTACTTCAGCACCGTAGTGCCTCGTCATCACACCTCAGCGTTAAAAGGTACCGGATTTACCTGGAACCTCCGCCTACATGCTTAAACCGGGACAACCGTCGCCCGGCTAACATAGCCTTCTCCGTCCCCCCTTCGCAGTAACACCAAGTACAGGAATATTAACCTGTTTCCCATCGACTACGCCTTTCGGCCTCGCCTTAGGGGTCGACTCACCCTGCCCCGATTAACGTTGGACAGGAACCCTTGGTCTTCCGGCGAGCGGGCTTTTCACCCGCTTTATCGTTACTTATGTCAGCATTCGCACTTCTGATACCTCCAGCAACCCTCACAGGCCACCTTCAACGGCTTACAGAACGCTCCCCTACCCAACAACACATAGTGTCGCTGCCGCAGCTTCGGTGCATGGTTTAGCCCCGTTACATCTTCCGCGCAGGCCGACTCGACCAGTGAGCTATTACGCTTTCTTTAAATGATGGCTGCTTCTAAGCCAACATCCTGGCTGTCTGTGCCTTCCCACATCGTTTCCCACTTAACCATGACTTTGGGACCTTAGCTGGCGGTCTGGGTTGTTTCCCTCTTCACGACGGACGTTAGCACCCGCCGTGTGTCTCCCGTGATAACATTCTTCGGTATTCGTAGTTTGCATCGGGTTGGTAAGCCGGGATGGCCCCCTAGCCGAAACAGTGCTCTACCCCCGAAGATGAGTTCACGAGGCGCTACCTAAATAGCTTTCGGGGAGAACCAGCTATCTCCCGGTTTGATTGGCCTTTCACCCCCAGCCACAGGTCATCCGCTAATTTTTCAACATTAGTCGGTTCGGTCCTCCAGTTAGTGTTACCCAACCTTCAACCTGCCCATGGCTAGATCACCGGGTTTCGGGTCTATACCCTGCAACTTAACGCCCAGTTAAGACTCGGTTTCCCTTCGGCTCCCCTATACGGTTAACCTTGCTACAGAATATAAGTCGCTGACCCATTATACAAAAGGTACGCAGTCACCCCATAAAGAGGCTCCCACTGCTTGTACGTACACGGTTTCAGGTTCTTTTTCACTCCCCTCGCCGGGGTTCTTTTCGCCTTTCCCTCACGGTACTGGTTCACTATCGGTCAGTCAGGAGTATTTAGCCTTGGAGGATGGTCCCCCCATATTCAGACAGGATACCACGTGTCCCGCCCTACTCTTCGAGTTCACAACCTGTGCATTTTCGTGTACGGGACTATCACCCTGTACCGTCGGACTTTCCAGACCGTTCCACTAACACACAAGCTGATTCAGACTCCGGGCTGCTCCCCGTTCGCTCGCCGCTACTGGGGGAATCTCGGTTGATTTCTTTTCCTCGGGGTACTTAGATGTTTCAGTTCCCCCGGTTCGCCTCGTTAACCTATGTATTCAGTTAACGATAGTGTGTCGAAACACACTGGGTTTCCCCATTCGGACATCGCCGGGTCAAAGGTTCATATCACCTCGCCGGCGCTTTTCGCAGATTAGCACGTCCTTCATCGCCTCTGACTGCCAGGGCATCCACCGTGTACGCTTAGTCGCTTAACCTCACAACCCGAAGATGTTTCTTTCGATTCATCATCGGTTTGCGAAAATTTGAGAGACTCGAACACACATAACATGTGTGTCGTTTCAATTTTCAGCTTGATCCAGATTTTTAAAGAGCAAAACTTCTTAATGCACTCAAAAGTACATTCAGAAGTTCATCATTCATCAGACAATCTGTGTGAGCACTACAAAGGCAGGTTCTTTAAGGTAAGGAGGTGATCCAACCGCAGGTTCCCCTACGGTTACCTTGTTACGACTTCACCCCAGTCATGAATCACAAAGTGGTAAGCGCCCTCCCGAAGGTTAAGCTACCTACTTCTTTTGCAACCCACTCCCATGGTGTGACGGGCGGTGTGTACAAGGCCCGGGAACGTATTCACCGTAGCATTCTGATCTACGATTACTAGCGATTCCGACTTCATGGAGTCGAGTTGCAGACTCCAATCCGGACTACGACGCACTTTATGAGGTCCGCTTGCTCTCGCGAGGTCGCTTCTCTTTGTATGCGCCATTGTAGCACGTGTGTAGCCCTACTCGTAAGGGCCATGATGACTTGACGTCATCCCCACCTTCCTCCAGTTTATCACTGGCAGTCTCCTTTGAGTTCCCGGCCGGACCGCTGGCAACAAAGGATAAGGGTTGCGCTCGTTGCGGGACTTAACCCAACATTTCACAACACGAGCTGACGACAGCCATGCAGCACCTGTCTCAGAGTTCCCGAAGGCACCAATCCATCTCTGGAAAGTTCTCTGGATGTCAAGAGTAGGTAAGGTTCTTCGCGTTGCATCGAATTAAACCACATGCTCCACCGCTTGTGCGGGCCCCCGTCAATTCATTTGAGTTTTAACCTTGCGGCCGTACTCCCCAGGCGGTCGACTTAACGCGTTAGCTCCGGAAGCCACGCCTCAAGGGCACAACCTCCAAGTCGACATCGTTTACGGCGTGGACTACCAGGGTATCTAATCCTGTTTGCTCCCCACGCTTTCGCACCTGAGCGTCAGTCTTTGTCCAGGGGGCCGCCTTCGCCACCGGTATTCCTCCAGATCTCTACGCATTTCACCGCTACACCTGGAATTCTACCCCCCTCTACAAGACTCTAGCCTGCCAGTTTCGAATGCAGTTCCCAGGTTGAGCCCGGGGATTTCACATCCGACTTGACAGACCGCCTGCGTGCGCTTTACGCCCAGTAATTCCGATTAACGCTTGCACCCTCCGTATTACCGCGGCTGCTGGCACGGAGTTAGCCGGTGCTTCTTCTGCGGGTAACGTCAATTGCTGCGGTTATTAACCACAACACCTTCCTCCCCGCTGAAAGTACTTTACAACCCGAAGGCCTTCTTCATACACGCGGCATGGCTGCATCAGGCTTGCGCCCATTGTGCAATATTCCCCACTGCTGCCTCCCGTAGGAGTCTGGACCGTGTCTCAGTTCCAGTGTGGCTGGTCATCCTCTCAGACCAGCTAGGGATCGTCGCCTAGGTGAGCCGTTACCCCACCTACTAGCTAATCCCATCTGGGCACATCTGATGGCAAGAGGCCCGAAGGTCCCCCTCTTTGGTCTTGCGACGTTATGCGGTATTAGCTACCGTTTCCAGTAGTTATCCCCCTCCATCAGGCAGTTTCCCAGACATTACTCACCCGTCCGCCACTCGTCACCCGAGAGCAAGCTCTCTGTGCTACCGTTCGACTTGCATGTGTTAGGCCTGCCGCCAGCGTTCAATCTGAGCCATGATCAAACTCTTCAATTTAAGTTTGATGCTCGTGAATTAAACTTCGTAATGAATTACGTATGTTCACTCAGAGACTTGGTATTCATTTTTCGTCTTGCGACGTTAAGAATCCATGTCACTTTGAGTGCCCACACAGATTGTCTGATAAATTGTTAAAGAGCAGTTGCAACGCGGCTTTCGCTCACCGTTGCGAGGTGGCGTATATTACGCTTTCCTCTTTCAGAGTCAACCCGTTATTTCAGGATTTTTTCTCTTCAACCGACCGGGTTGTCTGTGAAGTGATTCACATCTGCCGTGTCGATGGAGGCGCATTATAGGGAGTTCTCTGCAGGCCGCAACCGCTAAATGACAGAAAAATGACTGACTGCTGCATTCCACAGCAAAACCCCGCCTTATACCCTTTTACACACAGACTTATCCACAATGATACGAAAAAGTAAAAATGTGCGAGCGTTGCGCAAACGTTTTCGTTAAAATGCTCGCGCTTCACAAGGATGCCTCGTCAGGTGTGTTAGATGAGTTTTTCGCAGGAAAATTCATCTAACGCTCTCTGTAATCGTGAAATCCAGGGGATTTACCATGCAACAACGTCGTCCAGTCCGCCGCGCTCTGCTCAGTGTTTCTGATAAAGCCGGTATCGTCGAATTCGCTCAGGCACTTTCTGCACGCGGTGTGGAGCTGCTTTCTACAGGCGGCACCGCACGCCTGTTAGCAGATAAAGGTCTGCCGGTAACCGAAGTGTCCGATTACACCGGTTTCCCGGAGATGATGGATGGACGCGTCAAAACTCTGCATCCGAAAGTGCACGGCGGTATTCTTGGCCGTCGCGGCCAGGACGATGCCATTATGGAAAAGCATGATATTGCGCCAATCGACATGGTTGTCGTTAACCTCTACCCGTTTGCCCAGACCGTTGCCCGCGAAGGCTGCTCTCTGGAAGATGCGGTAGAAAATATTGATATCGGCGGCCCGACCATGGTGCGCTCTGCAGCCAAGAACCATAAAGATGTGGCCATCGTGGTGAAGAGCAGCGATTACAACACCATTATTAGCGAGATGGATGCCAACGAAGGGTCACTGACGCTCGACACGCGTTTCGACCTCGCTATCAAAGCCTTCGAACACACCGCTGCATACGACAGCATGATCGCCAACTACTTCGGTAGCCTGGTGCCGGCTTACCACGGTGAAAGCAACGATCCTTCTGGCCGCTTCCCGCGCACGCTGAACCTGAACTTCATCAAGAAGCAGGATATGCGCTACGGCGAGAACAGCCACCAGCAGGCTGCCTTCTATATAGAAGAAGAGATCAAAGAAGCCTCGGTTGCCACCGCTCAGCAGGTTCAGGGCAAGGCGCTCTCCTACAACAATATTGCTGACACCGACGCTGCGCTGGAATGCGTGAAAGAGTTCAGCGAGCCAGCCTGCGTTATCGTCAAGCACGCTAACCCATGCGGCGTGGCGGTGAGCACCTCTATTCTGGACGCTTACGACCGTGCTTACAAAACCGACCCGACCTCCGCGTTTGGCGGCATTATCGCCTTCAACCGCGAGCTGGATGCCCAAACCGCGCAGGCCATCATCTCCCGACAGTTTGTTGAAGTGATCATTGCACCATCGGCATCCGAAGAAGCGCTCAAAATCACCGCAGCAAAACAGAATGTGCGCGTACTGATTTGCGGTCAGTGGGCAAATCGCGTGCCGGGTCTGGACTTCAAACGCGTGAACGGCGGCCTTCTGGTTCAGGATCGCGATCTGGGTATGGTGACAGAAGCTGACCTGCGCGTAGTGACCAAACGCCAGCCGAGCGAGCAGGAGCTGCGTGACGCGCTGTTCTGCTGGAAAGTGGCGAAGTTCGTCAAGTCCAACGCCATCGTCTACGCCAAAGAGAACATGACCATCGGAATAGGCGCAGGCCAGATGAGCCGTGTCTACTCTGCGAAAATTGCCGGGATCAAAGCAGGTGATGAAGGGCTGGAAGTGAAAGGTTCCGCCATGGCCTCTGATGCCTTCTTCCCGTTCCGTGACGGTATCGATGCGGCAGCCGCTGTAGGCATTACCTGCGTGATCCAGCCAGGTGGTTCTATCCGCGACGACGAAGTGATTGCCGCCGCCGACGAACACGGTATCGCGATGATCTTCACCGACATGCGCCACTTCCGCCATTAATTCCCGGAGCAGAAAAATGAAAGTATTAGTGATTGGTAACGGCGGACGCGAGCACGCCCTGGCGTGGAAAGCGGCGCAGTCTCCGCGGGTGAAAACGGTCTTCGTGGCACCGGGTAACGCCGGTACTGCCCTGGAACCCGCTTTGCAGAACGTCGCCATCGGTGTGACCGATATCCCGGCCCTGCTGAACTTTGCCCAGAATGAGAAAATCGATCTGACCATTGTCGGCCCGGAAGCGCCCCTGGTGATTGGCGTAGTTGACGCGTTCCGCGCTGCTGGCCTGAAAATCTTTGGACCAACGGAAGGTGCTGCCCAACTGGAAGGGTCTAAGGCCTTCACCAAAGATTTCCTGGCACGTCACAACATCCCGACGGCGGAATATCAGAACTTCACCGAAGTGGAGCCAGCTCTGGCTTACCTGCGTGAAAAAGGCGCGCCGATCGTTATTAAAGCCGACGGTCTGGCCGCCGGTAAAGGCGTTATCGTTGCGATGACCCTCGAAGAAGCGGAAGCCGCGGTTCAGGATATGCTGGCTGGCAATGCCTTTGGCGATGCAGGCCACCGTATCGTGATTGAAGAGTTCCTCGACGGCGAAGAAGCGAGCTTCATTGTCATGGTCGACGGCGAGCACGTTCTGCCGATGGCCACCAGCCAGGATCATAAACGCGTGGGTAATGGCGATACCGGTCCTAATACCGGCGGGATGGGCGCCTACTCCCCTGCCCCGGTGGTGACGGATGAAGTACATCAGCGCACCATGGACCGCATTATCTGGCCTACCGTGAAAGGCATGGCGGCGGAAGGGAATACCTACACCGGTTTCCTCTATGCAGGTCTGATGATCGACAAGCAGGGCAACCCTAAGGTTATTGAGTTCAACTGCCGCTTTGGCGATCCGGAAACTCAACCGATAATGCTGCGCATGAAATCGGACCTGGTCGATCTGTGTCTGGCGGCTTGCGAAGGCAAGCTGGACGAGAAAACCTCAGAGTGGGACGAACGTGCGTCTCTGGGCGTGGTGATTGCTGCGGGCGGTTATCCGGGTAACTACAACACCGGTGATGAAATCCACGGCCTGCCGCTGGAAGAGATTGACGGCGCGAAGGTATTCCACGCGGGTACGAAACTGTCTGACGACGAGCGCGTACTGACCAACGGCGGCCGCGTCCTGTGTGCTACCGCACTGGGTCATACCGTTGCAGAAGCGCAGAAGCGTGCCTATGCGCTGATGGCGGATATTCACTGGAACGGTAGCTTTAGCCGTCAGGATATTGGTTATCGTGCGATTGCGCGCGAGCAGGGCGAGTAATTTTCCCCCTCACCCTAACCCTCTCCCTCAAGGGAGAGGGGATTTACGTCAAAAACTCTTCTCTGTCGGCTGCCACGTGCAGAAATCTTCGTTCGCCACCAGCAACAGCTGAGAGCCTTCCGGCGCCTCAAGCCACGCCACACTCACTTCCATTGATGAATGACGCTGACGGCGTTGAATATGTTCGGTCGCCCAGGATTCAAGCTCAGGCTTCACCGTCTGCCCTTCGCAGGTGGTTACCGTGCCATCGTTATGCCAGCGCCCCTGACGCAGCACCACACGTCCAAGACGAAGCGCATCGCTGGTCTGGCGGATTTGTTCAGCACGATAGCGGTAGAGGGCAATCTGATCGCTGGAAAGCTGCTGTTTTTGACCACTCACTTCACGCTGCATAAAGCTCAGCTCACCATGGTCGTCAAAACGCACTTTCACATGTTCGGAGGTTTTACTGTAGACGTTCAGTTCAATCAGCGACAGGTAATCACCCTGCCAGCGATACTCCGCGGTCGACGTATTGCCGTTATGCCACGGACTGAAAGCGGAGAGCAGATGCACTTCGCCGCCGGAATCTTTGCGCCATATCCTCACCGCACCCTGATTGTCAGCGTAGCCGCTGGCGGTAAACGGTGGCAGAGAGGTGTCGTGGCTGCAGGCAGACAGCAGAAGCACGCCTGCCAGCGCGAGCGTTCCACGCCGGAATGACAAAAGGGGCGTTGCCGCCCCTTCGCTAAAACTGTTCACTGCCACGCGTCTTACTTAACAGCGTCTTTCAGTGCTTTACCAGAAACAAATGCCGGCACGTTAGCTGCGGCGATTTTGATTTCTTTACCGGTCTGCGGGTTGCGGCCAGTACGCTCAGCGCGGTGGTTCACTTTGAAGGTACCGAAACCAACCAGTTGTACAGCATCGCCTTCTTTCAGAGACTCAGTAATAGCAGCCAGGGTAGATTCCAGAGCAGCTTTAGCCTGCACTTTAGACAGATCAGCCTTGTCCGCAATTACATCAATCAGTTGAGTCTTGTTCATAAGTTATCCTTTCAATGTGTTTATCGCTTGCTAAGCATCGAGTGCGACGAAAATGCCAAAAAAGCACTCTCCTGCATACACGCACCGATAGCCACTTTTTTTCGCCCCCCAAATGTAGACCAGACGGGGGGCAGAAGGGAAGAGTCGAGGTGCGACAAAACAGGCGTTAAATCACGTTTTGTTGTCTCATTGGTTAAAAACTATACCAATATTGCTCTCGCCCGACTCACGTAAGTCCGCACGCAGCCCTTTGATCAGCTCAATGTCACGTTCTTCACACTCTGCCAGCAGGCGGAAAATTTCCCACTGGATATCCCATTCCTGCTCAACCGCCGGGTTAGCTCGCAGCTCTTCGTCGGTCATTTCACGGCCTTCCTGGGTCATTTCGAGCATCGCAACGGTCGTAATGGATGCCTTACTGACTTCGATAGCATGCTCCAGGGTTTCGCCACTCAGACGGGAGTGGATCAGCTCACTTAATGCCACGCAGGCATCAATGGCCGGATAGACACCGTACAGATCAAAATCATCCGCGGCCGGGATCGCCTCTTCCAGCTTTTCCAGTTGGGAGTCGAAATTCACCTTTGCGTCTTTGACCGTCAGCGTTTCCCAGATCAAATCCAGAATGCGGCGGTAGATATGACCATCACCAAAGCCCGTCTGCTTACAGAACGCGGCATAGTTGGGATACATGCGCTCGCACAGGCAAGCCATAAAGGTGACGTGCTGCCAGCTTTCCAGCTTCTCAAGGCGCAGATGAATCGGGTTTTGTAACATGATGATGTCTCGAATCGAAAATTAGCCGCAGTTTACCTGAATCACGGCTGAATTTCCTGCCAACGAACAAAAGCCGGACGCGAGGAAGCGACGGCGTCCGCCCAGCGGGTTGGCTCCGGTAAACGGTAGCCCTTCATGCAGCGCTGAACCCACGCCAGTGCGCTGTCCATGCTCACCCGGTGACCGGTCGCGATAAACAGCGGATTACAGCGCGCTTTGCTGCGCCAGACCCACGCCAGCTGCTCGCCTTTATGGATAAGCGGCACCAGCGCACCCGGCTCGGGGGAAAGTGGTTCAAACGCGCCACACAGGCGTTTTTTGGCAACGCCAATGGTCGGCACATCCACCAGCAGCCCAAAATGGCTGGCCACGCCTAAACGGCGCGGATGTGAGATACCGTGTCCATCCACAAACAGCAGGTCAGGTTTTTGCGAGAGCTGCTCCCATGCTGCCAGCAGCGCGGGATACTCGCGAAAGGAGAGGAAACCCGGAATGTACGGCATAGTGGTGGCGATACGCGCCACCTTGTACTCAACCAGCTCCAGCGAAGGGTATTTCAGAACCACCATCGCCGCTCGCGTCACTTCACCACCCTGCTCGAATCCGACGTCCGCTCCGCCAATGTACTGCGGGGGATCCTTATCCAGGCGATCCTCGCGGATCACCGATGAAGCCAGTTCAATTTGCTGAGCGCGTAGCGACGCGAGATCCATAACCACTCCTTACTGGTGATACTGGGCAGAAAGCCGATGCACCGCCTCCACAAATACGCCTGCATGCTCTGGCGGAACATCCTGATGAATGCCGTGGCCGAGGTTAAAGACGTGGCCTTCCCCCTGGCCGAAACCAGAGAGTATAGTCGACACTTCTTCTTCAATGCGGGCTGGCGGTGCATAGAGCATGGACGGGTCCATATTGCCCTGCAGCGCCACTTTGTCGCCCACGCGACGGCGAGCATCAGCGATATCGGTCGTCCAGTCGAGACCCAATGCATCGCAGCCGGTCGCCGCCATCGCTTCCAGCCACTGACCGCCACCTTTGGTGAACAGCGTCACCGGCACGCGGCGGCCTTCGTTTTCACGCAGCAGACCATCAACGATTTTGTGCATGTAATACAGGGAGAACTGCTGATAATCGCGCCCGGTCAGTACGCCACCCCAGGTATCGAAAATCATCACTGACTGCGCGCCCGCTTTAATCTGCGCGTTGAGATAGAGCGTGACGCTCTTCGCCAGCTTGTCCAGCAGCGCATGCAGAGCCATCGGCTCGGCGTACATCATTTTTTTGATCACGGTAAAAGCTTTGCTGCTGCCACCTTCAACCATGTAAGTTGCCAGCGTCCACGGGCTACCGGAGAAGCCAATCAGCGGCACTTCGCCTTTCAGCTCACGGCGAATGGTGCGCACGGCGTTCATCACATAGCCCAGTTCGCCTTCCGGATCGGGGATCGGCAGCTTATCCACGTCGGCTTTGCTTTTGATCGGGGAGGTAAAACGCGGGCCTTCGCCGGTTTCAAAGTACAGGCCAAGGCCCATTGCATCCGGAATGGTCAGAATGTCCGAAAAGAGAATGGCGGCATCCAGCGGGAAGCGGCGCAGCGGCTGGAGCGTCACTTCACAGGCCAGCTCAGCGTTTTTGCAAAGCGACATAAAATCACCTGCCTGCGCACGCGTGGCTTTGTACTCTGGCAGATAGCGTCCTGCCTGGCGCATCATCCACACCGGGGTGACATCAACGGGCTGGCGCAGCAGCGCACGCAGATAACGATCGTTCTTCAGTTCGGTCATTTTTGCAGTTCCTTAAGCGTCATGGCCTCAGTGTAACACTACTCATACTCGGCCCGACACATCGCCACGGTATCTTCTATCAGCCGACGCGCCACGGTGCCGGGTGGCGGTAACAGAGGCAAATCGTCATAACGGTACCAGTTCGCGTCCAGCAGCTCTTTCTGATCGATAACGATCTCACCGCTGTCGTATTCCGCCATAAACGCCGTCATCAGGGACATCGGGAATGGCCACGGCTGAGACGTTACGTAGCGCAGGTTTTTCACCTTGATCCCGCTCTCTTCCATCACTTCACGCGCTACCGCCTGCTCCAGCGTTTCACCCACTTCGACGAAACCGGCAAGAACGGTATAAATGCCGTTGCGATGGCGGGTATGCTGCGCCAGCAGGATAGTATCCTCACGGCGAATGGCGACGATAATGCAGGGTGCAATCTGCGGATAGTAACGTTCACGGCAGTGGCCGCAGAGCATTGCCCACTCGGTTTTGCTCGGGTGCATGGTATGGCCGCAGTAGCCGCAGTATTTATGCGAGCGGTAAAACTCCGCCAGCTGGACGCCGCGCCCCGCCAGCTGGAACAAGCCAACATCCTGATCCAGCACCTGACGAACCGATCCCATCTCCTGACGGCGAGGCTGTTGGATCAACCACACTGCATCCCCCTGCCATTCACCAATCTTCAGTGCTGGCTGGCCAACAAGATCGAACGCCTCTGCTGCGCCATAAGGGATCTCCCCGGCAGGAAGCCATAGTTTTTGTTCGTGACTGACGATCCACCAACCCAGATCTGATTTTTCAATAATACGATCCATATCTATTGCACTACCTTCGCTTCACTGACATGTTGTTAGCATTGTGGTTACATTTTGGATAAGCAGATTCAATTCTCAACCTTGCGGAGTCAACCATGTTAAACCAGCTAGAAAGCCTGACTGAGCGCGTTAGAGGAAGTAACAAACTGGTGGATCGCTGGCTACATGTACGCAAGCATCTACTCGTGGCTTATTACAATCTGGTCGGTATTAAGCCTGGCAAAGAATCGTTTATGCGGCTGAATGAAAAAGCGCTGGATGATTTTTGTCAGAGCCTGGTCGACTACCTGTCCGACGGACATTTCAATATTTATGAACGTATTATCCGCGAAATGGAAGGGACAACGCCGTATTTAGCGGCCAGTAAACTCTATCCGCTGCTGGAAGCCAACACCCAGCAGATCATGGATTACTACGATTCCACGCTCGAAAATGCCATCGATCACGACAATTATCTTGAGTTCCAGCAGGCGCTTTCCGATCTTGGCGAAGCGCTGGAAGAGCGATTCACGCTGGAAGACAGGCTGATCGCCCTCGTCCTGGATAACGGCCTGGATGTGAGTAACGAAGATAACATCGCGCGCCCTGCTTGAGTTCTTAATCGTTAACGAGTAATTTACAACCATTCGCCCCTCTGCGGAGGGGGATTTTTCTTGTCGGAGTGCCCAGCGCTTAAACGCGCGGGCTGAGACCGTTAATTCGGGATCCGCGGAACCTGATCAGGTTAATACCTGCGAAGGGAACAAGAGTCACACTGCTGTTGTATCGCCCCTGAGGCGATCTTCTCTTGCTTCATCCGTCGTCTGACAAGCCATGTCCTTCACTTCTGGAATGAGCTATGTCTACCACTAAACTGACCCGTCGCGAACAGCGCGAACACGCCCAACACTTCATCGATACCCTGGAAGGTACCGCTTTCCCGAACTCGAAGCGCATATACATCACCGGTTCACAGGCCGACATTCGCGTGCCGATGCGCGAAATCCAGCTTAGCCCGACGCTTATCGGCGGCAGCAAAGATAACCCGCAATATGAAGATAACGAAGCCGTCCCGGTGTATGAAACCTCCGGCCCGTATGGCGATCCCTCTGTTGCCATCAATGTTCAGCGGGGTCTGGCAAAGCTGCGCCAGCCGTGGATTGACGCACGTAACGACTGTGAAGAACTCAACGAACAAAGCTCGTCGTACACCAAAGCGCGCCTGGCCGACGATGGTCTGGACGAATTGCGTTTCACCGGTCTGCTGACGCCAAAACGTGCCAGAGCGGGCAAACGCGTGACCCAGCTGCACTATGCGCGCCAGGGGATCGTCACACCGGAGATGGAGTTCATCGCCATTCGTGAAAACATGGGCCGCGAGCGTATCCTTAGCGAAGTGCTGCGCCACCAGCATCCAGGTGAAGGGTTTGGCGCTCGCCTGCCGGAAAACATCACGCCGGAGTTTGTGCGTGACGAAGTGGCCGCTGGCCGCGCGATTATCCCTGCCAACATCAACCACCCGGAATCGGAACCGATGATTATCGGCCGCAATTTCCTGGTGAAGGTCAATGCCAATATCGGTAACTCTGCCGTCACTTCCTCCATCGAAGAGGAGGTAGAAAAGCTGGTCTGGTCAACGCGCTGGGGCGCGGACACGGTAATGGACCTCTCAACTGGCCGTTATATTCACGAAACCCGCGAGTGGATCCTGCGTAACAGCCCGGTCCCGATTGGTACCGTCCCGATTTATCAGGCGCTGGAGAAAGTGAACGGCATCGCCGAAAACCTCACCTGGGAAACCTTCCGCGACACGCTGCTGGAGCAGGCGGAACAGGGCGTGGACTACTTCACGATTCACGCTGGCGTGCTGCTGCGCTACGTGCCGATGACCGCAAAACGTCTGACCGGCATCGTCTCCCGCGGCGGATCCATCATGGCAAAATGGTGTCTGTCACATCATCAGGAAAACTTCCTCTACGAACACTTCCGCGAGATCTGCGAAATCTGCGCTGCCTATGACGTATCCCTGTCGCTGGGCGACGGCCTGCGTCCGGGCTCCATTCGCGATGCCAACGACGAAGCGCAGTTTGCCGAGCTGCACACGCTGGGCGAACTGACAAAAATTGCATGGGAGTATGACGTACAGGTAATGATTGAAGGCCCTGGACATGTGCCGATGCAGATGATCCGCCGCAATATGACCGAGGAGCTGGAGCACTGCCACGAAGCGCCGTTCTATACTCTGGGGCCCCTGACCACCGATATTGCACCGGGCTACGACCACTTCACCTCCGGGATTGGCGCAGCGATGATCGGCTGGTTCGGCTGCGCCATGCTCTGCTACGTCACGCCGAAAGAGCACCTGGGCCTGCCAAATAAAGAGGACGTGAAGCAAGGACTGATTACCTACAAGATTGCCGCTCATGCGGCGGATCTGGCGAAAGGCCACCCGGGGGCGCAAATCCGCGATAACGCCATGTCGAAGGCGCGCTTTGAATTCCGCTGGGAAGATCAGTTCAACCTGGCGCTGGACCCCTTCACCGCCCGCGCCTACCACGACGAAACCCTGCCGCAGGAATCGGGCAAGGTGGCACACTTCTGCTCCATGTGCGGTCCAAAATTCTGCTCGATGAAAATCAGCCAGGAGGTACGCGACTACGCCGCCGCACAGACCATTGAAGTGGGTATGGCAGACATGTCAGAAACCTTCCGCGCGAAAGGCGGCGAGATCTACCTCAAAAAAGAGGAGGCCTAATGTACCAGCCTGATTTCCCCTCCGTGCCCTTCCGTTTAGGGCTCTATCCGGTGGTGGACAGCGTGGAGTGGATCCAACGCCTGCTGGAGGCAGGCGTTCGCACCCTCCAGCTGCGCATCAAGGATAAGCGCGATGAAGAAGTTGAGGCCGACGTTATCGCCGCCATCGCGCTGGGACGACGCTACCACGCTCGTCTGTTTATCAACGACTACTGGCGGCTGGCCATTAAGCACCAGGCGTACGGCGTCCATCTGGGTCAGGAAGATCTGGAAACTACCGATCTTAACGCTATCCGCAAAGCCGGGCTGCGGCTGGGGGTGTCGACACACGACGATATGGAAATTGACGTGGCACTGGCGGCGCGCCCCTCCTACATTGCCCTCGGCCACGTTTTTCCGACGCAAACCAAGCAGATGCCCTCCGCACCACAGGGTTTAACGCAGCTGGCCTTACACGTTAAGCGCCTGGCCGATTATCCCACCGTTGCCATTGGCGGGATAAGCCTTGAACGCGCCCCTGCGGTACTGGAAACCGGCGTCGGCAGTATCGCCGTCGTCAGCGCGATTACCCAGGCGGGGGACTGGCAGGCGGCCACGGCACGGCTTTTACAGCTGGCAGGAGCGGGCGATGAATGACCGCGATTTTATGCGCTACAGCCGTCAAATTCTGCTGGAGGATATCGCCATCGACGGGCAGCAAAAGCTGCTCGCCAGCAGGGTGTTGATTGTTGGTCTGGGTGGATTAGGCGCCCCCGCCGCGCTTTATCTGGCAGGCGCAGGTATCGGTACGCTGGTGCTGGCCGACGACGACGAGGTGCACCTCAGCAACCTGCAGCGACAAATCCTCTTCACGACAAAGGACATTAATCAACCCAAAGCGCAGATTACCCGCCAGAGGCTGAATCAGCTCAACCCGGACATCGAACTGATTGCACTCCAGACGCGGCTGAGCGATGAAAATCTGCACCGTGAGGTCGCCCTTGCCGACGTGGTGCTGGACTGCACTGACAACATGGCGACGCGTCAGGCGATCAACGCCGCCTGCGTGATCAATAACACGCCCCTGATCACCGCCAGCGCGGTGGGGTTCGGCGGACAGATGATGGTCCTGACGCCCCCCTGGGCGCAGGGCTGCTATCGCTGCCTGTGGCCGGACGATGCCGAGCCCGCACGCAACTGCCGCACGGCAGGCATTCTTGGCCCGGTAGTCGGAGTAATGGGCACCCTTCAGGCGCTTGAGGCCATCAAGCTGCTCAGCGGCATGGAGACGGAACGTAATACGCTGCGGCTGTTCGACGCTCGTTCAGGCGGCTGGCGCCATCTGGCCTTAAACCGCGCCAGCCACTGCCCGGTATGCGGAGGCCGCGATGCGCATTCTGTTTAACGATGAGCCGATAAGCTGCGACGACGGGCTGACCATTGCCGCCCTGCTCGATAAGTTACGTCAGCTCAAGCCGGGAACGGCGCTGGCACTCAATCAACAGATCCTGCCGCGCGAGCAGTGGGAACATCAGCAGGTCAATGACGGCGACCAGATCCTGCTGTTTCAGGTTATCGCAGGGGGCTGAGATGCTACATATTGCCGATAAAATCTTTGATTCACATCTGTTTACCGGAACCGGAAAGTTCGCCTCTCCACAGCTGATGGTAGAGGCCATCCGTGAAAGTGGCAGCCAGCTGGTGACGCTGGCGATGAAACGCGTGGATCTGCGCCAGCACAACGATGCCATTCTTGCGCCTTTGCTGGAGGCAGGCGTTACGCTCTTGCCCAACACCTCCGGTGCAAAAACGGCGGAAGAAGCAATTTTCGCCGCACAGCTGGCACGTGAAGCGCTCGGTACCCACTGGCTGAAGCTGGAAATTCATCCGGATGCCCGCTGGCTGCTGCCGGACCCGATTGAAACGCTGAAAGCAGCAGAAAAGCTTGTGCAGCAAGGGTTTACCGTCCTGCCTTACTGCGGGGCGGACCCTGTGCTGTGTAAGCGTCTGGAAGAGGTCGGCTGTGCCGCCGTGATGCCGCTGGGTGCGCCAATTGGCTCTAATCAGGGTCTCGAAACTCGCGCGATGCTGGAGATCATCATTGAACAAGCCACCGTGCCGGTGGTGGTCGATGCGGGGATTGGCGTACCAAGCCATGCCGCGCAGGCGCTGGAGATGGGGGCCGACGCGGTACTGGTCAATACGGCGATTGCGGTGGCTGACGATCCGGTCATGATGGCGCGCGCGTTCCGCATGGCCGTAGAGGCCGGCTTGCTGGCAAGAGGATCCGGCCCTGGCTCGCGCAGTTTTCAGGCGCAGGCCACCAGCCCGCTGACCGGTTTTCTGGAGGCTCTCTCATGAGCACGTTTACCGAACGCTGGCGTCAGCTCAACTGGGACGATATCGCCCTGCGTATCAACAGCAAAACGGCGGCTGACGTGGAGCGTGCCCTGAATGCCCGTCATCTGACCCGTGAGGACCTGATGGCCCTGCTCTCTCCGGCGGCCAGCGCGTACCTTGAACCGATGGCGCAGCGCGCTCAGCGCCTTACCCGCCAGCGTTTTGGCAACACGGTAAGCTTCTACGTTCCACTTTATCTCTCGAACCTGTGCGCCAATGACTGCACCTATTGCGGTTTCTCCATGAGCAACCGCATCAAGCGGAAAACCCTTGATGAAGATGAGATCGCACGTGAGTGCGCCGCCATTCGTGAAATGGGGTTCGAACATCTTCTGCTGGTCACGGGCGAGCATCAGGGAAAAGTGGGAATGGACTATTTCCGTCAGCACCTTCCGGCGATACGTCGCGAGTTTGCGTCGTTGCAGATGGAGGTACAGCCCCTGTCGCAGGACGAGTACGCGGAGTTAAAATCGCTCGGGCTGGATGGGGTCATGGTTTATCAGGAAACCTACCACGAGGCAACGTACGCCCGGCACCACCTGAAGGGGAAGAAACAGGATTTCTTCTTCCGGCTGGAGACACCGGACAGGCTTGGCCGCGCCGGGATCGATAAAATCGGTCTCGGGGCGCTGATTGGGCTCTCCGACAGCTGGCGGGTCGATTGCTACATGGTGGCAGAGCATTTGCTGTGGCTCCAGCAGCACTACTGGCAGAGCCGGTATTCTATCTCTTTCCCCCGCCTGCGACCCTGCGCAGGCGGAATAGAACCGGCATCGCTGATGGATGAGCGTCAGCTGGTGCAAACTATCTGCGCGTTTCGCCTGCTCGCTCCGGAGGTTGAATTATCGCTTTCAACGCGTGAGTCCCCGGCGTTTCGCGATCGCGTGATCCCGCTGGCAATTAACAACGTTAGCGCGTTTTCCAAAACACAGCCGGGCGGTTACGCCGACGATCACCCGGAGCTGGAACAGTTTGCACCGCATGACGGGCGACGTCCGGAGGCAGTCGCCGCCGCCCTGACGGCACAGGGCCTGCAGCCGGTCTGGAAAGACTGGGACAGCTGGCTGGGAAGAGCCTCGCAATAACGTTGAAACACGCTGCAATACGGTAAAAAAGTGTCGAGACGCTACGGAAAGCTAAAACCGGACGATTGTCAGCGATTGTCCGGTTTTTTATTGTCACCCGGTCAGCAAGGGATGCTGGCCAGGGCGAAAAGCTTCTTCCTCGTTTCGCCCTGCCTCCGATTTCTTGCATAAATGGGGCGGCAAAAACATGGATAAGGAATTTCTTAGTGATTCTTAAGATAAATCATCTTGCCGAAAATCGTGTTCCGTATAATTCACCGCGAACCGCAGGACAGCGACTATGCTGAGAGGATATCGGCAGACAAAAAGTATTCACCATCAGGATCGATGTACAACTCATGGCACTTCACAGCAAAAAGCTCTCTTTTACCCGGCCAATCATGCTCAGCTTCGCGGGGATCCTGTGCAGTTTTGCGCTGATCGCGGTCGTGGTCTCTCTTTCGCAAAGAAAGGATTTCCTTGAGGATTATCACAAGATTAACAGTAACTTCACGCATAACCTGGCGGTTAACTATACCGAATCAATCCTGCGTGAAAATGACTATATCCTTGGTCGCTCTGCGATGTACTTTGCCCGCAGCGAGATACTGAATGAGACGCTCAACGTCAACACGACGCAAGGGCTGCAGATGTTGATGCATTTGCAAAACCTGATGCCGACCGTGTCATCCATCTCGCTGGCCGATACAGAGGGGCATTATTTACACGCACCAGAAGCGCCTCCCACGGAAAAGAGTAAAAACGTCGATCCGCGGACGCGCCCGTGGTTTGTCGCGCACGCAGAAGCCAGTATTTTCAGCCATTATACCCATCATTATACGGACTACTTTACCGGGCATCCGACAGTTACGCTTTATAAGCCATTGATTTCAACAGAAGGCAGACTCAAGGGAACCCTCGCTTTTCATCTTGATTTGACGTCGATGGGGTATACCCTTCGACAAATGGTGGCCCCCGTACAAGGGGAATTCTTCGTCGTCGAACGCGACGGGACCGTCGTGCTGCACCCAGATACAGGCGCCCTGTTCAAAAAGTACGTGAGCGAAGCGCTGATGGACAAAATGACCAGCGGCGAAGGCCATCTTTACGACCGGAAAACCAATGCCTGGTATTACTACTACTCTTTCACGAACCCGGACTGGTTTGTTATCTATCGGGTATCTGGCGCAACGCTTACCGATATCACCCGCCACGAAACCACTATCGTTGGCTGGGGCTTTGCGCTGGCAGCCATCATCATCATTCTCTTCGGTCTTTATCTGCGTCATGCCTCGCGTACCGTATTAATGACCATTATCAATGCGATCAAAACGGGCGATGTCAGCCAGGCACCGCGTCTGGAAGCGATGCTGAGCCACACGATTCAGTCCAATAAAGAGCGGGAGATGGCGTATGTTCGCCAGGCGACTCACGATGCGTTGACCGGCTGCAAAAACCGCCGCGCGTTTGACAATGATGTGGATGAACTGCTGACCGCCCACCAGCCTTTCGCACTGGCGCTGATTGATATCGATAACTTCAAATCGATCAACGACACATGGGGACATCTGAGTGGTGACATTGTCCTGCGTAATGTGGCGCGCGAAGGGATCCAGATAATGCAGCCACACAACATCTCGGTCTATCGCTACGGTGGAGAAGAGTTCGCGGTGATCTTCCAGGCCGAGCAGATCGCTGCCGCATTCTCATTGCTTGACGCCTGGCGCACCGCCGTTGAAAGGCGCGTCTGGCGGGAAGAAAACCTGCACGTTACGTTCAGTGCGGGTCTGGGGGAATGGCACTTCGAACCGCTGGAACAACTGGTGGGAAGTGTCGATAACGCGCTTTATAGCGCTAAACAGCAGGGAAAAAACCGCATTGTTCGAACAACCGTCGGCTAATTTTCTCTCCGCCCGTCAGAATTGTAACCGGTTTCAGGAAAATGCCGTTTTCTTTGTGATGCCTGACACACAATCGCGGTAAAGCGGTTGTTGAAGCGGTCTGCACGGGATAATTATCAATAAACACATGTAGATCGAGGCTGATTATGAAGAACATCGTTTTATGCTGTGCAGCGGGAATGTCAACCAGCATGCTGGTTCAACGTATGAAAGATGCCGCGCAGAAAAAAGGGGTTGAAGTCACCATTAAAGCCGTTCCGGTTGCGGAGTTTAAAGACAACATCGCGACGGCCGACATCGTATTGCTGGGGCCACAGGTTAAATACGAGCAGGCAAAACTGCAGGCACAGGCTGACCCACTGGGCAAAAAAGTCGCGGTGATCGACATGATGGACTACGGCATGATGAAAGGCGATGCCGTACTGGAAAAAGCCCTCAAACTGCTGGAGTGACCTCATGGAAGATTTAGAGACAACGATCATGGAACTGCTGGTCAACGCCGGGGCGGCGCGAAGTGCCGCGCTTACGGCATTACAAATGGCCCGCAAAGGTGAGTTCGACGAAGCCGAAAAAGCAATGGAAGAGTCTCGCGAATATGTGAAGCATGCGCATACGATCCAGACACAGCTTATCGGTCTTGACGAAGGAACCGGCAAGCTCCCGGTCAACCTGATAACCGTTCACTCTCAGGACCACCTGATGAACGCCATGGTGATTCAGGATCTGGCAGGCGACATGATTGAGCTTTATCGACGGATCCCGTTAGTGAATTGAAAAAATGCAGATGTAAAAAAACCCGCCGAGGCGGGTTTTTTATTTACTGCATCAACGATTACTCGTTGTCGGAACCGCCCAGACCTGCGTTCAGCAGTTCTGCCAGGCTCGCGGATGCATCTTCAGCAGTCACCTGCGGTGCAGCTGGCAGTTCGCCCGCAGCACGACGACGCATACGATCCTGATGGTATGCATAACCGGTACCCGCTGGGATCAGACGACCCACGATAACGTTCTCTTTCAGACCGCGCAGTTCATCACGTTTACCTGCAACAGCCGCTTCGGTCAGGACACGAGTCGTTTCCTGGAACGATGCTGCAGAGATGAAGGACTCGGTTGCCAGAGACGCTTTGGTGATACCCAGCAGATCGCGCGCGTAAGTCGCACCGATTTTGCCATTCGCTTCCAGGTCGCGGTTAGCGATCTTGACGCGTGAGTATTCAACCTGCTCGCCTTCGAGGAACTCAGAGCTGCCTGCGTTTTCGATGGTTGCTTTACGCAGCATCTGACGAACGATAACTTCGATGTGTTTATCGTTAATCTTAACGCCCTGCAGGCGGTATACGTCCTGTACTTCGTTAACAATGTAACGGGTAACAGCATGTACACCACGCAGACGCAGGATGTCGTGCGGCGCTTCTGGACCGTCGGAAACAACGTCACCACGTTCTACACGTTCACCTTCGAACACGTTGAGCTGACGCCACTTAGGAATCATCTCTTCGTACGGCTCGCTGCCATCTACTGGAGTGATAACCAGACGGCGCTTACCTTTGGTCTCTTTACCGAAGGAAATGATACCGCTGATTTCAGCCAGGATTGCCGGCTCTTTCGGACGACGAGCTTCGAACAGGTCCGCAACGCGTGGCAGACCACCGGTGATGTCCTTGGTACCGCCGGATTCCTGAGGAATACGCGCCAGGGTGTCACCAGAGCTGATCTGTACGCCATCTTCCAGCTGTACAATCGCTTTACCCGGCAGGAAGTACTGCGCAGGCATATCGGTACCCGGGATCAGAACGTCATTACCCTGAGCATCAACGATTTTCAGTGCAGGACGCAGATCTTTACCACCGGTAGTACGTTCAGCAGAATCCAGAACCACCAGAGAAGACAGACCGGTCAGCTCGTCGGTCTGACGAGTAATGGTCTGGCCGTCGATCATGTCAGTAAAGCGGATGAAACCACTTACTTCGGTGATAACCGGCATGGTGTGTGGATCCCAGTTTGCAACGGTTTCACCGCCGGCAACCTGCTCGCCATCACCTTTCGCCATAACCGCACCGTAAGGTACTTTATAGCTCTCTTTGGTACGACCGAATTCGTCGATCAGCTTCAGCTCGGTGTTACGAGAGGTCACAACCAGCTTGCCTGCGGAGTTAACAACCGACTTCGCATTGCTGAGCTTGATGCTACCTTTGTTTTTCACCTGAATGCTGGATTCAGCAGCCGCACGAGATGCCGCACCACCGATGTGGAACGTACGCATCGTCAGCTGTGTACCTGGCTCACCGATGGACTGTGCCGCGATAACGCCGATAGCTTCACCTTTGTTGATGATGTGGCCACGCGCCAGGTCACGACCATAGCAGTGCGCACAAACACCAAAGTCGGTGTCACAGGATACAACGGAACGCACTTTCACGGAGTCAACAGAGTTCGCTTCCAGCAGGTCACACCACTGTTCGTGCAGCAGCGTGTTGCGTGGAACCAGAATGTCTGCGGTACCCGGCTTCAGAATGTCTTCCGCGGTTACACGACCCAGTACGCGATCGCGCAGTGGCTCTTTAACATCACCACCCTCGATAACCGGGGTCATGGTGATACCTTCGAGGGTGCCACAATCGTCTTCAGTTACGACCAGATCCTGTGCAACGTCAACCAGACGACGCGTCAGATAACCGGAGTTCGCTGTTTTCAGTGCGGTATCCGCCAGACCTTTACGCGCACCGTGCGTGGAGATGAAGTACTGGAGTACGTTCAGACCTTCACGGAAGTTCGCGGTGATTGGCGTTTCGATGATGGAGCCATCTGGCTTCGCCATCAGACCACGCATACCTGCCAGCTGACGAATCTGTGCTGCAGAACCACGCGCACCGGAGTCGGCCATCATGTAAATGCTGTTGAAGGAAACCTGCTGCTCTTCTACGCCGTCACGGTTAATCACGGTTTCGGTCTGCAGGTTATCCATCATCGCCTTGGATACACGATCGTTCGCCGCAGCCCAGATATCGATAACTTTGTTATAGCGTTCGCCCGCGGTTACCAGACCAGACTGGAACTGCTCCTGGATCTCAGCAACTTCAGCTTCCGCTTCAGAGATGATCTCGTGTTTCTTCTCTGGGATGACCATGTCATCGATACCAACAGATGCACCTGAACGCGCTGCATAAGCAAAGCCGGTGTACATTGTCTGGTCAGCGAAGATAACAGTCGGCTTCAGACCCAGAATGCGGTAACAGGTGTTCAGCATTTTGGAGATCGCTTTCTTACCCAGCGCCTGGTTGACGATGGAGAAAGGCAGACCTTTCGGTACGATCATCCACAGAATGGCACGGCCAACGGTCGTGTCTTTCAGGCTGGTGTGCGCAACGAATTCGCCGTTTGCATCTTTTTCGTATTCAGTGATACGCACTTTAACGCGCGCATGCAGAGAGGCCAGGCCAGCGCGATAAATACGCTCAGCTTCTTTAGGGCCAGTCAGCACCATGCCTTCGCCTTTGGCGTTAACACAGTCACGGGTCATGTAGTACAGACCCAGTACAACGTCCTGAGAAGGAACAATGATTGGCTCACCGTTCGCTGGGGACAGGATGTTGTTGGTAGACATCATCAGCGCACGCGCTTCCAGCTGGGCTTCCAGCGTCAGCGGTACGTGAACAGCCATCTGGTCACCATCGAAGTCGGCGTTATACGCCGCACAAACCAGCGGGTGCAGCTGGATAGCTTTACCTTCGATCAGTACTGGCTCAAATGCCTGGATACCCAGACGGTGCAGGGTTGGTGCACGGTTCAGCAGTACCGGGTGTTCGCGGATAACTTCGTCTAGGATATCCCAAACGACAGCTTCTTCACGCTCAACCATTTTCTTCGCGGCTTTGATGGTGGTGGCCAGGCCACGCAGTTCCAGTTTGCCATAGATGAATGGTTTGAACAGCTCCAGTGCCATTTTCTTCGGCAGACCGCACTGATGCAGACGCAGGTATGGACCTACGGTGATAACAGAACGACCGGAGTAGTCAACACGCTTACCGAGCAGGTTCTGACGGAAACGACCCTGTTTACCTTTGATCATATCGGCCAAAGATTTCAGAGGACGCTTGTTAGAACCGGTGATCGCACGACCGCGACGACCGTTATCCAGCAGGGCATCTACCGCTTCCTGCAGCATACGTTTTTCGTTGCGTACGATGATGTCCGGCGCAGCCAGATCCAGCAGACGTTTCAGACGGTTGTTACGGTTAATGACGCGACGATACAGATCGTTCAGGTCAGACGTCGCGAAACGACCACCATCCAGTGGAACCAGCGGACGCAGATCTGGCGGCAGAACCGGCAGAACGGTCAGGATCATCCACTCTGGTTTGTTACCAGACTGAACGAACGCTTCCAGCAGTTTAATACGCTTGGTCAGCTTTTTACGCTTGGTTTCGGAGTTGGTTTCGTTCAGCTCTTCACGCAGCTGCTCGCACTCTTGCTCCAGATCCATGCTCTTCAGCAGGGCCTGGATAGCTTCCGCACCCATTTTCGCGTCGAATTCGTCACCGAACTCTTCCAGCGCGTCCAGATACTGCTCTTCAGTCAGGATCTGGTGACGTTCCAGGTTCGTCATACCGCCTTCGATAACCACATAAGATTCGAAGTACAGTACACGTTCGATATCACGCAGCGGCATATCCAGCAGCAGACCGATACGGGACGGCAGAGATTTCAGGAACCAGATGTGCGCAGTCGGAGACGCCAGCTCGATGTGGCCCATGCGCTCACGACGCACTTTGGTCTGGGTCACTTCAACGCCACACTTCTCACAGATCACACCACGGTGTTTCAGGCGCTTGTACTTACCGCACAGGCACTCGTAGTCTTTTACTGGCCCGAAAATACGCGCACAGAAAAGGCCGTCACGCTCAGGCTTGAACGTACGGTAGTTGATGGTTTCCGGCTTTTTAACTTCACCGAAAGACCATGAACGGATCATGTCTGGCGAAGCCAGAGCAATTTTGATCGCATCAAACTCTTCGGTTTTAGTCTGCGCTTTCAGAAACTTTAATAAATCTTTCACGGATTTGCTCCCGTCGGAGTTAGCACAATCCGGTGCCGGGGGTTAACCCGGCACCAGTGACCTGTTTGAGCGAGAATTACTCGTCTTCCAGTTCGATGTTGATACCCAGCGAACGAATCTCTTTCAACAGTACGTTGAAGGACTCTGGCATGCCCGGTTCCATCTGATGGTTGCCGTCCACGATGTTTTTATACATCTTGGTACGACCGTTCACGTCATCAGACTTAACGGTGAGCATTTCCTGCAGGGTGTATGCCGCGCCGTATGCTTCCAGCGCCCACACTTCCATCTCCCCGAAGCGCTGACCACCGAACTGTGCCTTACCACCCAGCGGCTGCTGAGTAACCAGGCTGTAAGAACCGGTAGAACGAGCGTGCATTTTGTCGTCGACCAGGTGGTTCAGTTTCAGCATGTACATGTAACCTACGGTTACCGGACGCTCAAACTGTTCACCGGTACGGCCGTCAAACAGCGTAATCTGACCAGACGTTGGCAGACCACCCAGTTGCAGCAGCTCTTTAATTTCAGCTTCTTTTGCACCGTCGAAGACCGGCGTTGCAATTGGCATACCTTTGCGCAGGTTCTCTGCCAGACGCAGCACTTCTTCATCGCTGAAGGTGTTCAGGTCGACTTTCTGACGAACGTCGGTACCCAGATCGTAGGCACGCTGGATGAATTCGCGCAGTTTCGCGACTTCCTGCTGCTGTTTCAGCATGGCGTTGATCTTGTCGCCGATACCTTTCGCAGCCATACCCAGGTGGGTTTCCAGAATCTGACCGATGTTCATACGAGACGGTACGCCCAGTGGGTTCAGTACGATATCTACCGGAGTACCGTTAGCATCGTGCGGCATATCTTCGATCGGGTTGATCTTAGAGATAACACCCTTGTTACCGTGACGACCTGCCATCTTATCACCAGGCTGGATCTGACGTTTAACGGCCAGATACACCTTAACAATCTTCAGCACGCCTGGTGCCAGATCGTCGCCCTGAGTGATTTTGCGGCGTTTCGCTTCGAGTTTTTTCTCGAACTCGTGTTTCAGTTCGTCATACTGCTCAGCCAGCTGTTCCAGCTGATTCTGTTTCTCTTCGTCGGTCAGGCCCAGTTCCAGCCAGCGATCGCGTGGCAGTTTGTCGAGCTTCTCAGCTTCAACGCCACCGGCAACCAGCACCGCATAAATACGGCTGAACAGACCTGCTTCGAGGATCTGCAGTTCTTCAGACAGGTCTTTCTTGGCCTGCTTGAGCTGCATTTCTTCGATTTCCAGCGCACGTTTATCTTTCTCAACGCCATCACGGGTGAAGACCTGAACGTCGATAACCGTACCGGAAACACCGTTTGGTACGCGCAGAGAAGAGTCTTTAACGTCAGACGCTTTCTCACCGAAGATGGCACGCAGCAGTTTCTCTTCTGGCGTCAGCTGGGTTTCACCTTTCGGCGTCACCTTACCAACCAGAATGTCACCGCCGGTCACTTCCGCACCGATGTAAACAATACCGGATTCATCCAGTTTGGAGAGCGCTGCTTCACCCACGTTAGGGATGTCGGCCGTGATCTCTTCTGGCCCCAGCTTGGTGTCACGGGACACACATGCCAGTTCCTGAATGTGGATGGTGGTGAAACGATCTTCCTGAACCACACGCTCGGAGACGAGGATGGAGTCTTCGAAGTTGTAACCGTTCCACGGCATGAACGCTACGCGCATGTTCTGACCGAGCGCCAGTTCACCGAGGTCGGTGGACGGACCGTCTGCCAGCACGTCGCCGCGCTCAACTGGCTCACCCAGAGATACACAAGGCATCTGGTTGATACAGGTGTTCTGGTTAGAACGGGTGTATTTGGTCAGGTTGTAGATGTCGATACCCGCTTCGCCCGGATACATCTCGTCTTCGTTAACTTTGATAACGATACGGGATGCGTCAACGTACTGAACGGTACCGCCACGCTTAGCAACTGCAGTAACACCGGAGTCAACGGCAACAGCACGTTCCATACCGGTACCAACCAGCGGCTTATCAGCACGCAGAGTTGGAACGGCCTGACGTTGCATGTTCGCACCCATCAATGCACGGTTGGCATCATCGTGTTCCAGGAACGGGATCAGGGACGCACCGACGGATACCACCTGCTGGGTGGATACGTCCATGTAGTCAACCTGGTCGCGGCTGAACAAGCTGGATTCGCCTTTGCTACGGCAGGTAACCAGATCTTCTACAAAGTGGCCTTCGTCATCCAGGTTGGAGTTCGCCTGAGCGATAACGTAGTTGCCTTCTTCGATAGCAGACAGGTAATGAATTTCGTCGGTTACAACACCGTCGGTCACTTTACGATACGGCGTTTCGAGGAAACCGTATTCGTTTGTCTGTGCGTACACGGACAGGGAGTTGATCAGACCGATGTTTGGACCTTCAGGCGTTTCGATTGGACATACGCGACCATAGTGCGTCGGGTGTACGTCTCGAACTTCGAAGCCTGCACGTTCACGGGTCAGACCGCCTGGGCCGAGTGCAGAGATACGACGTTTGTGCGTAATCTCAGACAGCGGGTTGTTCTGGTCCATGAACTGAGACAGCTGGCTGGAACCGAAGAACTCTTTCACTGCCGCAGAAATCGGCTTGGCGTTGATCATATCCTGAGGCATCAGGGTATCCAGATCGCCCAGAGACAGACGCTCTTTAACCGCACGCTCAACACGTACCAGGCCAACGCGGAACTGGTTTTCCGCCATTTCGCCTACGGAACGGATACGACGGTTGCCGAGGTGGTCGATATCGTCCACTTCGCCTTTACCGTTACGGATATCGATGAGCTTCTTCATCACTTCGATGATGTCGTCTTTGCTCAGGATACCGGAACCTTCGATCTCATCACGCAGCAGAGAACGGTTGAACTTCATACGACCTACCGCGGACAAATCGTAGCGGTCTTCGGAGAAGAACAGGTTCTCGAACAGGCTTTCAGCCGCTTCGCGAGTTGGTGGCTCACCAGGACGCATCATGCGGTAGATTTCAACCAGCGCGCTCAGACGATCGGTCGTTGGGTCGACGCGGATAGTCTCAGAGATATAAGGACCGTGGTCCAGATCGTTGGTGAACAGCGTTTCGATACGTTTGTGGCCAGACTGGCTCAGCTTAGCCAGCAGATCCAGGCTCAGCTCCATGTTAGCCGGGCAGATCAGCTCGCCAGTTGATTCATCAACGTAATCTTTCGCGGCTACTTTTCCTGCAATGTACTCAACCGGAACTTCGATGTGTTTGATATCATCTTTTTCCAGCTGGCGGATGTGGCGCGCGGTGATACGGCGACCTTTTTCCACATACACTTTGCCGTCGGCTTCGATGTCGAACGACGCGGTCTCACCACGCAGACGTTCCGGCACCAGCTCCATCTGCAGCTTGTTGTCGCGGATTTCAAAGATCACTTTCTCAAAGAACAGGTCCAGGATCTGCTCAGTGGTATATTGCAGCGCACGCAGAATGATGGTTGCAGGCAGCTTACGACGACGGTCGATACGGACAAACAGGTTGTCTTTTGGATCGAACTCGAAGTCCAGCCATGAACCACGGTAAGGAATGATACGTGCGTTATACAGTACTTTACCGGAAGAGTGTGTTTTACCTTTATCGCTGTCGAAGAAGACGCCCGGGCTACGATGCAGCTGGGAAACGATAACACGCTCAGTACCGTTGATAACGAAAGTACCGTTGTCTGTCATGAGCGGAATTTCACCCATGTAGACTTCTTGTTCTTTAATGTCTTTTACGGTGCCTTCCGGCGCTTCGCGCTCGTAGATCACCAGACGCAGTTTTACGCGCAGCGGTGCGGAATAGGTCACGCCACGGATCTGACATTCCTGAACGTCAAACACCGGTTCGCCAAGGCGGTAGCTGACGTACTGCAGCTCGGAGTTACCGCTGTAGCTCTGAATCGGGAACACGGAACGGAAGGCGGCTTCCAGACCGTACTGCCCTTCAGGATCTTGCTCGATAAACTTCTGGAACGAGTCAAGCTGGATAGAAAGGAGATATGGAATGTCCAGAACTTGTGGACGTTTACCAAAATCCTTACGAATACGTTTTTTCTCGGTATAGGAGTAAACCATAGGGTTCCTCAGCTCGCTGACAAGTCGACCCATCTGTCCGACGAAGGGACAGTTTGTGCAACACCATTTTGTGGACCGGAAAATTGAATACTTTCCGCAATACCTGTTGCTATCACGCTTAAATCATTTCGTCGCGATTTACACAGAGCGAGCACCCTGTCGCAATATATTAAGTCGTCGATAGAAACATGCATTGTCAGGACAATCAGCAGTCAAACAGTGTGAAATGCTACTGATGCCTTACAGCGCAAAAAGGCTGGTGACTAAAAAGTCACCAGCCATCAGCCTAATTGCTTAGGCTGCAACCAGAAGGGTTGGCTTATTTAACTTCAACTTCAGCGCCAGCTTCTTCCAGAGATTTTTTCAGTGCTTCTGCGTCGTCTTTGCTCACGCCTTCTTTCAGCGCAGCTGGAGCAGATTCTACCAGGTCTTTAGCTTCTTTCAGACCCAGGCCAGTTGCGCCACGTACTGCTTTGATAACAGCAACTTTGTTAGCGCCTGCAGCTTTCAGAATTACGTCGAATTCAGTTTTTTCTTCAGCAGCGTCAGCAGCTGGGCCAGCAGCAACAGCTACAGCGGCAGCAGCAGAAACACCGAATTTTTCTTCCATTGCAGAAATCAGTTCTACAACGTCCATTACGGACATAGCGGCAACTGCTTCAATGATTTGATCTTTAGTGATAGACATTTAAATTGTTCCTGAAAATCAGAATAAGTTTATACGTAAGCAAATGCTTTATAAAGATAACTGCGATTAAGCAGCTTCTTTTGCATCGCGAACAGCAGCCAGAGTGCGAACCAGTTTGCCAGCCGAAGCTTCTTTCATGGTTGCCATCAGGCGTGCAATTGCTTCTTCGTAGGTCGGCAGGGTTGCCAGGCGATCGATTTGCGATGCCGGGATCAACTCACCTTCAAAGGCTGCAGCTTTGACCTCAAATTTTGCATTCGCTTTCGCGAACTCTTTGAACAGACGAGCAGCAGCGCCCGGGTGTTCCATAGAGTATGCAATCAGGGTCGGACCAACAAACGTGTCTTTCAGGCACTCGAAAGGAGTACCTTCAACTACGCGACGCAGCAGGGTGTTACGAACAACACGCATGTATACGCCAGCTTCACGACCTGCTTTACGCAGTTCAGTCATTTTGTCTACAGTAACGCCACGGGAATCCGCAACTACTGCAGACAGCGCGCCTTTGGCTACTTCGCTGACTTCAGCAACAATCGCTTGTTTGTCTTGAAGATTTAAAGCCATTAGCTTTGCTCCTGGATGTTTGCCGGAACTCATGTTCCGGAACTCACTTCACTCTCCCAAACGGAAAGAGCGTCTTAATACGGTGAGCAGAAACAAGCCAGAATATCCAAAAATAATCTTAGCGTTCTGTCACCGTCTACGCAGGGGATTAAGTCTCTTGCGAAACACCTGCGGTCTTCGACGGAGGCCTGGATTAGGCCAGGCTCCAACGAACAATTCTTTTAGCCGCTAACTTTTGTTAGCAAACGTGGGGGTAAGATTGTAGACAAAATCACCGCCCACGTAAAGGCATTAGTTTGCAGCAGCGCTCAGGCCAGCCTGGTCAACTGCAACACCTGCACCCATGGTGGTGGAGATGCTAACTTTCTTGATGTACACGCCTTTCGCCTGAGTTGGTTTTGCTTTTTTCAGCGCAACCAGCAGAGCTTCCAGGTTTTCTTTCAGTTTGTCAGCGTCAAAGTCCACTTTACCGATGGTGGTGTGGATGATGCCGTTTTTGTCGTTACGATAACGAACCTGACCTGCTTTAGCGTTCTTAACCGCTTCAGCAACGTTAGGCGTTACAGTACCCACTTTCGGGTTTGGCATCAGGCCACGTGGACCCAGAACCTGGCCCAGCTGGCCAACAACGCGCATTGCATCTGGAGATGCGATAACAACGTCGAAGTTCATTTCGCCTTTCTTGATCTGGTCAGCCAGATCTTCCATACCTACCAGTTCAGCGCCAGCAGCTTTAGCAGCTTCTGCGTTAGCACCCTGAGTAAATACAGCTACGCGAACGGAACGGCCAGTACCGTGTGGCAGTACAGTTGCACCACGAACGTTCTGATCAGATTTACGAGCATCGATGCCCAGGTTAACAGCAACGTCAACGCTTTCAACGAACTTAGCAGTAGCCAGTTCTTTCAGCAGAGCGATAGCTTCGTTGATGTCGTACTGTTTGGTCGCATCAACTTTGTCACGGATCACGGACATGCGCTTGGTCAGTTTAGCCATTTCTTAGTCCTCCACTACCAGGCCCATGGAACGTGCAGTACCTTCGATGGAGCGAGTCATCGCTTCAATGTCGGCACCAGTCATGTCGGCAGCTTTGGTCTGCGCGATTTCCTGCAGCTGAGCGCGGGAAATTTTACCCACTTTGTCTTTGTTCGGTTTACCGGAACCAGACTTGATACCCGCCGCTTTCTTCAGCAGAACTGCTGCTGGAGGGGTTTTGGTAACGAAAGTGAAAGAACGGTCAGCGTAAACAGTGATTACAACTGGGATTGGCAGACCTTTTTCCAGGGATTCGGTTTTGGCGTTGAACGCTTTACAGAATTCCATGATGTTCACACCCTGCTGACCCAGAGCTGGACCAACTGGTGGACTTGGGTTCGCCATACCAGCTGCAACCTGCAGCTTGACGTAGGCTTGTACTTTCTTAGCCATTCTAAAATCCTCTGATTGGGTAATAGCGCCTCAGGGAGGCTCCCCGTGAATAAAATTCGTTTTACGGGCCGAGACCCATAAAAACAAAAGGCGCGAAATTGTATTCCAATCTCGCGCCTTGTGCAACGATTAAATCGTCGCTTTTTTGATCGCTGCTTAGGCTTTCTCTACCTGAGCAAAGTCCAGTTCTACCGGGGTCGCACGACCGAAGATAGAGACGGAGACTTTCAGGCGGGACTTCTCGTAGTCCACTTCTTCAACCACACCATTAAAGTCAGCAAACGGACCGTCATTAACACGAACCATTTCACCCGGCTCAAACAGCGTTTTCGGACGCGGCTTATCACCCACCTGCTGCAGGCGGTTCATAATCGCATCAACTTCTTTGTCGCTGATTGGCGCCGGACGGTCAGACGTGCCGCCGATAAAGCCCATCACGCGCGGTACGCTGCGCACCAGGTGCCAGCTCGCGTCGTTCATAACCATCTGAACCAGCACGTAACCCGGGAAGAATTTGCGCTCGCTTTTGCGACGCTGGCCGCCACGGATCTCAACCACTTCTTCGGTCGGAACCATAACTTCGCCAAATAACTCTTCCATGTTGTGTAATTTGATATGCTCACGCAGCGACGTTGCTACGCGGCCTTCAAAACCGGAAAACGCCTGAACGACGTACCAGCGCTTTTTAGGGGCTTCAGACATCTCAGAACCTCAGGCCAGTGATAAAGGATACCAGGCGAACCAGAATACCATCCAGTCCCCACAGGATCAGTGACATTACAGCGGTAACCGCCGCTACAATCAGCGTGGTGTGCAATGTTTCCTGGCGAGTCGGCCAAATCACCTTGCGGACTTCGGTACGCGCTTCGCGTGCAAAAGCGACAGTCGCTTTGCCTTTCGTCGTCAACAGCGCGACACCACCCGCTGCAGCAATCAGAATTACCACTGCAAGCGCGCGTAGCGGCAGCATAATGTCACGATAAAGGTAGTTGCCGACAATCGCTACGATCAGCAGAACGGCTACCACTACCCATTTCATCGCTTCCAGGCCGCGCCCGCTCCCTTGAGCTTCGGTATTCGCACTCATAAACCAACCTGTCAGAAGTATTCTACAAACATTTTCACCCCGCGATTGCGAGGCAAACCAAATCGAAATGCTCATTCGCTTTTCGGATTATACGCTCTCTGCAGAGCCTGTCTCAGCAATGATTATGACAAAAATAATCACTGATGAGCCAGGTTCTGATCTGAAAGCGTGCAAAAAGGGCATCAAATGATGCCCTTTTATTGCGCATTGCGTCAAATGTTATCAGCAATTAGCCGAGAACTTTAGCAACCACGCCCGCGCCAACGGTACGGCCACCTTCACGGATTGCGAAACGCAGACCGTCATCCATCGCGATTGGGTGGATCAGAGTCACAACCATCTTGATGTTGTCGCCTGGCATTACCATCTCAACGCCTTCTGGCAGTTCGATGGTACCGGTCACGTCAGTTGTACGGAAGTAGAACTGTGGACGGTAGCCTTTGAAGAACGGAGTATGACGGCCGCCTTCGTCTTTGGACAGGATGTACACTTCAGATTCGAACTTGGTGTGTGGCTTGATTGAGCCTGGCTTCGCCAGAACCTGACCACGTTCGATTTCTTCACGTTTGATACCACGCAGCAGAACACCAACGTTCTCACCGGCACGGCCTTCGTCCAGCAGTTTGCGGAACATTTCAACGCCAGTACAGGTAGACTTCGCAGTCTCTTTGATACCAACGATTTCAACTTCTTCACCCACTTTGATGATACCGCGCTCTACACGACCGGTAACAACGGTACCACGACCGGAGATGGAGAATACGTCTTCGATTGGCAGCAGGAATGGCTTGTCAATCGCACGCTCTGGTTCTGGGATGTAAGAATCCAGGTAGCCAGCCAGTTCGATGATTTTCGCTTCCCACTCAGCGTCGCCTTCCAGCGCTTTCAGCGCGGAACCACGAACGATTGGGGTGTCGTCGCCTGGGAAATCGTACTGAGACAGCAGTTCACGAACTTCCATCTCTACCAGTTCCAGCAGCTCTTCGTCATCAACCATGTCACACTTGTTCAGGAACACGATGATGTAAGGAACGCCTACCTGACGACCCAGCAGGATGTGCTCACGAGTCTGAGGCATTGGGCCGTCAGTCGCAGCAACAACCAGGATCGCGCCGTCCATCTGCGCAGCACCGGTGATCATGTTTTTAACATAGTCGGCGTGGCCTGGGCAGTCTACGTGTGCGTAGTGGCGAGTCGGGGTGTCGTATTCAACGTGAGAAGTGTTGATGGTGATACCACGAGCTTTTTCTTCTGGTGCGTTATCGATCTGGTCGAATGCACGAGCAGAACCACCGTAGGTTTTAGCCAGAACGGTAGTGATTGCAGCGGTCAGCGTTGTTTTACCATGGTCAACGTGGCCGATAGTACCGACGTTAACGTGCGGTTTTGTACGTTCAAACTTTTCTTTAGACATCGATTGTCCCTCTAAGACACGGATAAATCGGTGATATCACCACATCAACCAAGCGAAATGCCTGAATTGTTGAATACAGTAAAATTGAAACAGAGAGAAACGGGAAGGAGAAGTGAAGTGGTGCTGATACCCAGAGTCGAACTGGGGACCTCACCCTTACCAAGGGTGCGCTCTACCAACTGAGCCATATCAGCACGTATTGGAGCGGGCAGCGGGAATCGAACCCGCATCATCAGCTTGGAAGGCTGAGGTAATAGCCATTATACGATGCCCGCATCCTGAAACTCGGCTACCCAGTTCTTTCTGTAACAAAAAAAGAGATTTCTCTCTTTTTCAGTTTGAGCTGGCTAATTTTTCCAACCAGCTCCGGCGGCATTTACGCTGCCAGAAAGTGGTGGTGGGGGAAGGATTCGAACCTTCGAAGTCTGTGACGGCAGATTTACAGTCTGCTCCCTTTGGCCGCTCGGGAACCCCACCGGACTTGATGGTGCCGACTACCGGAATCGAACTGGTGACCTACTGATTACAAGTCAGTTGCTCTACCTACTGAGCTAAGTCGGCATCAAGTAGCGCGCATTCTATGGATACCTGCGCGGTCATGCAACTAAAAATTTGCATAAAACGTTCTTTCGCTCACATTTTATGCGAACAGCATACTAAGCGCTGTAAAAGTAGTCATTCGCGGTCAAATAATCAACATGCAAGGGTCGTTTGCACGGGATACACCGTAGCGTGACGGCTTCCGCGTAACGTAGCGCTTTCCATCTTTTTTCTTATTATTCCTGCCATCTGGTGTTAACCTCCTGCCCATTGTCCAAAATTAACTGTGTGATGAGCCACGATCCGGCAGTATTGAGCTGGCTCACTGAAGCATGCTTATGAGCAAAAAAGAGCAAACGTTAATGACGCCTTATCTTCACTTTAACCGCAGCCAGTGGGCTGCCCTGCGTGATTCCGTCCCTATGACGCTGACGGAAGGTGAAATCGCACGGTTAAAAGGGATAAACGAAGATCTGTCCCTGGAAGAGGTGGCAGAAATTTATCTCCCCCTTTCTCGCTTGCTTAACTTCTATATCAGCTCCAACCTGCGCCGTCAGGCGGTACTGGAGCAGTTCCTCGGAACGAACGGTCAGCGCATTCCTTATATCATCAGCATTGCGGGCAGCGTGGCCGTGGGTAAAAGCACCACCGCGCGCGTATTGCAGGCGCTGTTGAGCCGCTGGCCTGAACACCGCAGCGTTGAGTTAATTACCACCGACGGCTTCCTGCACCCGAACGAAGTATTAAAAGAACGCGGGCTAATGAAGAAGAAGGGCTTCCCGCTCTCTTATGATATGCACCGTCTGGTGAAATTTGTCTCTGACCTGAAATCCGGGGTGCCTCACGTCACGGCACCGGTCTATTCACACCTGATCTACGATCGTATCCCGGATGGGGATAAAACGGTGGTCCAGCCGGATATCCTGATCCTGGAAGGGTTAAACGTCCTGCAGAGCGGGATGGATTATCCTCATGACCCACATCATGTGTTCGTTTCAGACTTCGTCGATTTCTCTATATATGTTGATGCGCCGGAAGATCTTCTCCAGAGCTGGTACATCAACCGCTTCCTGAAGTTCCGGGAAGGCGCGTTCACCGATCCTGACTCTTACTTCCATAACTATGCGCAGCTGTCAAAAGAAGAGGCCATTAAGGTGGCGACGGGGCTGTGGAATGAGATCAACTACGTGAACCTGAAAGAGAACATCCTGCCGACGCGCGAACGCGCAAGTCTGATCCTCACCAAGAGCGAGAAGCACGCAGTCGACCAGATTCGCTTGCGGAAATAATTGCGCAGACATAAAAAACCGGCTTAACGCCGGTTTTTTTCTTTATGCATGTGGCTTCTCGCCATTTTCATCCTGATCGACCGCGAAACAGGCGACCAGTTGACCACCATAATCCTTCAGCTGCGGCTGCAGCTGCGTGCAGGGACCAAAGCGGCGACTGCAGCGGGCGTTAAATGCACACCCAGGAGGCGGATTCAGCGGGCTTGGCAACTCACCCGTCAGCTTAATACGCTCACGGCGATCGTCCGGGTTGAGACGCGGCGTCGCAGACAGCAGGGCCTGGGTATACGGGTGACGCGGGTTAGTAAAGATCTGGTCTTTGCTCCCCTTCTCCACGCAGCGCCCCAGGTACATCACCATCACTTCATCCGCAATGTGTTCGACAACCGACAGATCGTGGGAGATGAACACGTAAGAGAGTCCCAGTTCCTGCTGGAGATCCATCATCAGGTTCAGCACCTGCGCACGCACGGAAACGTCGAGCGCGGAGACGGGCTCATCGGCAATCACCACGTCCGGGTCGAGCATCAGGCCGCGGGCGATGGCAATACGCTGACGCTGGCCGCCGGAGAACATATGCGGGTAGCGGTCATAATGCTCGGTTTTCAGGCCGACCTTCGCCATCATCGCCAGCGCTTTTTCGCGGCGCTGCTCTTTGCTCAGATTACTGTTAATGAGCAGCGGCTCTTCCAGAATCTGTCCCACTTTTTTACGCGGGTTCAGAGAACCGTACGGGTTCTGGAACACAATCTGGATTTTCTGGCGACGCAACTTCTGCGCCTGAGGATCGTGTTTGAGCAGATCCTGCCCCTGATAATAAAGTTCACCGCCGGTCGGGACTTCAATCATCGTCAACAGACGGCCCAGCGTAGATTTACCACAGCCCGACTCCCCAACCACCGCCAGCGTTTTGCCGCGTTCGAGGGTAAAGGAGACGCCGTCCAGCGCTTTCACCAGGCGCTCAGGGGCAAAAATCCCCTTCTTCACCGGGTAGTGTTTTTTCAGGTCGATGGCCTGCAACAGCGGTTGTTGCGTGGTGGCCTGTTGCGTACTCATAGTGTTGGCCTCCCGGCATCATCGAGTGGGTAGTGGCATTTCGACTGACGGCCGTCAGCAAGCTGGTTCAGCTCTGGCTCCTCCGCCCGGCATTTGTCCGTCGCATACGGACAGCGCGGGTTAAGCAGACAGCCCTGCGGACGGTCATATTTACCCGGCACCACACCCGGCAGTGACGCCAGGCGCGCTTTATCCTGGGCAAACTCCGGCAGCGCACGCAGCAGAGCCTGCGTATAAGGGTGACGCGGTGCGCGGAAGATATCGTGCGAACTTCCGGTCTCGACGACCTGGCCTGCATACATCACGATGATTTTGTGCGCCGCTTCGGCCACCAGCGCCAGGTCATGCGTAATCAGGACCAGCGCCATATTTTCCTGCTGCTGCAACTCCAGCAGCAGTTCGATGATTTGCGCCTGAATGGTCACGTCCAGCGCCGTCGTCGGTTCATCCGCAATCAGCAGTTTTGGCCGACAGGCAATCGCCATCGCGATCATCACGCGCTGGCTCATCCCGCCAGAGAGCTGGTGCGGGTAGACGTCCAGACGCGATGCCGGGTCAGGAATACCCACCTGATTCAGCAGATCGATCGCGCGCTGGCGACGGGTTTTCTTATTACCGCCCTGATGCACCTTTATCGCTTCCATAATCTGGAAGCCGACGGTGTAACACGGGTTCAGGCTGGTCATCGGGTCCTGGAAAATCATCGCCACTTCCGCGCCCACCAGCTGGCGGCGCTGTTTTTCGGAAATGCGCTTCAGATCCTGACCATTGAATTGCAGGTTTTCCGCCATCACGCGGCCGGGATAATCGATAAGCCCCATAATCGCCAGTGAGCTCACCGACTTACCGGAACCGGATTCCCCGACAATACCCACCACTTCGCCCTGATTTACGCTGTAGCTGATGCGGTCCACGGCGCGAAACTCAGCGCCAACGTCTCCGAAGTGCACCGATAATTGATCTACATTTAATAACGCCATCTCGTGCCTCTTACTGCTTCAGTTTGGGATCAAGCGCATCACGCAGGCCATCACCCATCAGGTTAAATGCCAGCACCGTCAGCAGGATTGCCAGACCCGGGAAGGTGACAACCCACCAGGCGCTTTGTGCGAACTGCAACACGTCGGAGAGCATCGTGCCCCACTCCGGTGTTGGCGGCTGCGCACCCATGCCCAGGAAGCCAAGAGCGGCCATATCAAGAATGGCGTTTGAGAAACCGAGCGACGCCTGAACAATCAACGGCGCAAGGCAGTTCGGGAAGATATTGACGAACATCTGGCGCATCGCCCCCGCCCCCGCCACGCGAGACGCGGTGACGTAGTCGCGGTTCACTTCCACCAGCACCGCCGCACGGGTTAAACGCACGTAGTGAGGAAGCGCCACGAAGGTCAACGCCAGCGCGGCGTTACCGATAGACGGACCGAAGATCGCCACCAGCACCAGCGCCAGCAGCAGGCTTGGCAGCGCCAGCATGATGTCGACAACACGCATAATGATGTTATCGACGATGCCGCCGAAGTAACCCGCCACCAGACCAAGCACAATCCCCATAATCAGGGACAGAACCACCACCAGGCAGCCAACCAGCAGCGACAGACGCGCGCCGTACATCAGACGCGAAAGCACATCGCGGCCTACATCATCGGTACCCAGCAGGTGCGCCAGGCTACCGCCATCCTGCCACGCAGGAGGTGCAAGCAGCGCATCGCGGAACTGATCCGCAGGGTTATAAGGTGCGAGGAAGTTCGCAAACACCGCAATCAGGATCATGATTGCGACATACACCAGCCCTACTACCGCACCTTTATTGCGCTTGAAGTAGTGCCAGAACTCCTGCAGCGGTGTCATTGGAACCGGTGCAGCAACCACTTTGTTTTCAGAAACGTGTGACATGATGGCCCCTTACTTCTTATGACGAATACGCGGGTTCACCACGCCGTACAGCAAATCGACCAGCAGGTTGACGAGGATAATCATCGTCGCGACCAGTAGCACCCCGCCCTGCACGACCGGATAATCACGGCGTTGCAGCGCATCAATCAGCCAGCGTCCGAGGCCGGGCCAGGAGAAGATGGTTTCGGTCAGGATAGCCCCTGCCAGCAGCGTACCCACCTGAAGACCAATAACGGTCACCACCGGCAGCATGGCGTTACGCAGCGCATGTACGATGATGACGCGCATACGGGTTAACCCTTTGGCGCGTGCGGTACGGATGTAATCTTCGCCCAGCACTTCCAGCATGGAGGAACGGGTCATACGCACAATCACCGCCAGAGGGATAGTGCCCAGCACCATGGCTGGCAGGATCATATGCGCGACGGCATCGATGAAGTTCCCCTCTTCACCCCAGATAGCCGTATCAATCAGCATAAAGCCGGTCAACGGATTGGTGTCATCGAGGAAAACCATATCGCTGACGCGCCCGGAGACGGGCGTCAGGTTAAGCTGCACCGAAACCAGCATAATCAGCATCATGCCCCACCAGAAGATAGGCATGGAGTAGCCGGTCAGCGCCAGGCCAACAGCGGTGTGGTCGAAAATTGAGCCACGTTTAACGGCAGCCAGTACCCCAACTGGAATACCCACCGCAGTGGCGAAAATCATGGCGCAGACGCCAAGCTCCAGTGTCGCTTTAAAACGCGGCACGAACTCGTCCCACACCGGAAGACGGCTTTTTAGCGAAATCCCTAAGTCACCGTGCAACACGCCCCAGATATAATGGAGGTACTGCTGCCACATCGGCTTATCGAGGCCGAGTTCAGCCAGAAGCTGCGCATGACGTTCAGGGGAGATACCACGCTCGCCCGCCATAATCATTACCGGGTCGCCGGGGATCATATGGACGAAGGCAAAAGTGAGAAGGGTGATACCGATAAACGTCGGGATAACAAGTCCCAGACGTCGGAGGATGAACTGCAACATAACCCGGATTCTCTCTGATGACGCACGACCAGTGGCGTGACGTCTGTATTGCTCACAAATCTTATTCCCTCTCCTTTCAGAGAGGAAATAAAGCACTGCTGCCGGGTGGCGCTACGCTTACCCGGCCTACATGCCGTAGGCCAGTGCAAGCGCAACGCCGCCTGGCGTTGCTTTTAATTATTCAACCGATACGTTTTCGAAGTGGTGTTTGCCCAGTGGATCAACCACATAGCCCTTCACTTCTTTACGCACTGGCTCATACACGGTGGAGTGAGCAACAATCAGCGCCGGAGCCTGATCGTGCATAACAACCTGCGCTTGCTTGTACAGCTCAATACGTTTGTTGTGATCGTCGGTCGCACGCGCCGGCTGGATCAGGTCTTCAAACGGCTTGTAGCACCAGCGAGAGTAGTTAGAACCGTCTTTCGCCGCCGCGCAGCTGAACAGGGTAGCGAAGAAGTTGTCCGGATCCCCGTTGTCACCGGTCCAGCCCATCATCACCGCCTGGTGCTCACCCGCTTTGGCGCGCTTCAGGTACTCGCCCCACTCGTAGGTCACGATCTTGGCCTGTACACCAACTTTCGCCCAGTCAGCCTGAACCATTTCCGCCATACGGCGTGCGTTCGGGTTGTACGGACGCTGTACCGGCATCGCCCACAGCTCAACGGTGAAGCCTTTATCCTGGCCCGCTTCTTTCAGCAGCGCTTTCGCTTTCTCAGGATCGTAGCTGTAGTCTTTAACGTCATCGTTATAGCCCCACATAGTTGGTGGGATCAGGTTCTTGGCTGCAACGCCTGCGCCCTGGTAAACGGCTTTGATGATCGCTTCTTTGTTCACCGCGTAGGTCAGCGCCTGACGCACCTTCACGTCATCAAACGGTTTCTTCTCGGTGTTGAAGGAGAGGTAGCCCACGTTCAGGCCCGCCTGTTCCAGCAGGTTAATGTTCTTATCCTGCTTCATGCGCGCGATGTCAGCCGGGTTCGGGTATGGCATCACCTGGCATTCGTTTTTCTGCAGTTTTGCATAACGCACGGACGCATCAGGCGTGATGGAGAAGACCAGACGGTCAATCTGCGGCTTGGTGCCCCAGTAGCCCGGGAAGGCTTTATACAGAATACGGGAGTCTTTCTGGTACTGCAGCAGCTGGAACGGGCCGGTACCGATTGGGTTCAGGTCCACTTTCTCAGGCGTGCCGGCTTTCAGCATGTTGTCCGCATACTCTTTAGAGAGAATAGAGGCGAAGTCCATGGCCAGGTCAGCCAGGAATGGCGCTTCCGGACGCGTCAGCACGAACTGCACGGTTTTATCGTCCACTTTTTTCACTTCTGAGATCAGGTCAGGCAGACCCATCCCTTCGAAGTACTCATAGCTACCGCCCGACACTTTGTGGTACGGGTTCTGGGCATTTTTCTGACGGTCGAAGGAGAACACAACGTCGTCGGCGTTAAAGTCACGCGTTGGTTTAAATTCTTTGCTGTCCTGCCACTTCACGCCCTGACGCAGGTGGAAGGTATAGGTCTTACCGTCTTCGCTGACGTCCCACTTCTCAGCCAGACCCGGAATCACTTCGGTGGTGCCGGTTTTGAATTCAACCAGACGGTTATAGATCGGTACAGAGCTTGCGTCGTACGTCGTGCCAGAGGTAAAGAGCTGTGGGTTAAAGCCTTCCGGCGAGCCTTCAGAACAGTAAACCAGGGTTTTTGCCTGTACGCTTGCTGCCACGGTCATAGCCACCAGGCTCAGACCAAGCTTCAGCATCCCTGACTTCTTCAAGGAAATACTCATTATTCTGCTCCAATGTGATGTTTTGCTTTGTTGTGTTACGCCGCCAGACCTTTATTTATTTTTTACCCGGTCCGGTCGGTGGTGCCCGAAGGCAGTAAAGGGATGGAGAATCCTTTCAGAAGAGCGTTTGAGTTGCAGCGCAGATCGTCCCTGAAATGCCCCTCATGCCCTACAATCTGTCAACAGAATGTGAAAACGTCAATACAGGTGACGGGGATTTACGTGGAGTGTGAGAAACCGCAAACAAAGATTAAAAAAACTATGTATGCCAGTTTTCAGCAGGGAAATTTATGCTACTCGCCATCTTGCAGCACAAATATCTACATATTTCGCAACAATCAGTGATTAACTTTTATTCAGAATGGGTAAATTTTCTTGCAGAATGGTGATTATCTGAGCACTAAATACCGCGAACGTTAAAACGCACAGCGAAAAATGCTGAGGTTATCCATAAGCAACGCGAAAAAAGATCAATCTATATATAAAAAAATACAATGGATTATGTCACAAAATCGTTAACAGGCAGGGAGAAGCCAGGATAAGGGGCGTTTTGGTGACTCTGGCGGGCTAAGGTCATAATGCAAAAAGGGCTAACCTTGCGGTTAGCCCTTTTCAGAATGTGGTCGGCGAGAGAGGATTCGAACCTCCGACCCACTGGTCCCAAACCAGTTGCGCTACCAAGCTGCGCTACTCGCCGAATGCGGAGCGCATCTTACTGCTGAGGTGCGCCCCCGTCAATCCCTTATTTTCAAAAAGCCATTCAACTGGCGATATTCTCGCCAGAGCCGCTAATGCGCGGCTTTTGCGGTGCTATCAGGGAGTTTACACCAGTTGTTGTTTTCGTTAATTCCACCATTTGGTGAGGTATAGCCGAGACAACCCATAATGGTGTCGTACAGTTCAACGTGGCGACGTGGCACCTTCATCTCCGCCTCTTTTTTCAGATGAGCAAACATTGCGGCTTTGTCAGGGTTTTCCAGATATTTGTCAGACATCCACACCATCATAGGGACACGGAACTGCTCCGGCGGCGCCATTTTACGGGGTGTGCCGTGCAGATGCTCGTATTCATTGATGGATTCACCGTGGTCCGCCGCATAGAACACAATCGCTTTCTTATCACGCACCTGGTCAATCACCGTATCAATAAAGTGATCCACATACGTCACGGAGTTATCGTAGGAGTTAATAAGTTGATCTTTGGTGCAGTCCTTATCCACCCCGACACATTCCGGCGTCCATTTCGCAAAGCTACGCGGGTAGCGTTGCGTGTAGTTAAAGTGCGACCCTTTGGTATGCAAGATAATCATGTGCTTCCCATTAGGATTACCGTTGAGAGACAACTTCATCTCATCAATCAGCAGCATGTCATCGACAGGCTTACCGCGGTTACGCGGCTCTGCGCCAATCTGCTCGCGGTAAGAAATGTTCTGCGCCATGGTGTTGCTGTAGAACCACATTTCGCTCTGCATCGCATACAGGTCAGACGTAAACCCAAGCTGATGAAGCACCGAGAAGACGTTTTGCTCTTTCAGCGTACGCTGCGGGTTATCACTCGCACCCCCTTCACGTACGAACATGCAACGTAAGGAGAGCTTGGTGGCGGTATCACAGGAGTAGCCGCGATAAGCAATCAGGTTTTTCTCTTGCGCCAGTTTTGGCGTTGTATCGCGGTCATAGCCCAGAATCCCCATGTGATCCCAGCGTGTGGTTTCCCCAATAATAAAGACGATATAGGTATCATCGATATCTTTTGGCGGAACATAGGTAAACTTCTTCGCCGGGTTCATCAGCGACTTATTATCAGAAGACTCATCAACCTGCGCCCACGCATATAACCCCAGCGCAGAGATCCAGTTAGACGGTAAATACGAGTTGGCGACCACACCGCCGTAGCTAGGCAAATCCACGCCAGAGGTGCGCTCATCATTCTTCTGCTTCACCTCAAGCAGGCGAATTGGCCCCCAGACCATCAAACCGGCTAGCAGCACCACCGCGACGCTTCTGAAACGTTTTCCCGGCGTGCGGATCTGGTGAACCAGCGTATACCGGCAGCGATTACTCCAGATGAGCAGCAACGGTAAAGCGCTGACCGCCGCCACCCACAGAATAAAGTGCAATCCAACGACTTCTTTAGAGAGATCGATATCCGTCGTCATCACCGAGGCAATAATGCCGTATCCAATGACGACGTTCATAAAGGTCATGTAATAGCTGGCCCCCGCCGAGCACAGTACGATAAACGTTGCCAGCACTCGCCACACGCGACGGCCAAACAGAGTAAGAATACGGAATAAGAAGAAGGTAACCAGTACTGCAGCGACCAATTCGACAACCGCTGCAATTCCTTTCCAGACGGTAAAATCATGCGCATAACCGTCAAACCGACGGAAAAAAACTGCGCCATTCATAAACAGGCCGATGTACAACGCCAGCAAAAAGCAGAGCTTTTGTTGCGCCATCGATTTAATGTATTTCATGCAAGCTACCCGGAAAAAGGGACAGTACCGCCGCCCATCTCGATTAAAAAGTGGGCAGATTAGACATACGCTCAGGGGATCGTTCAATGAAACGTCTACAAGCGTGATAAGTAGACCACAGGGAAGAGGAAAAGTGGCAAAAGAGAGTGTGATCGGTACAGTTATTTACAAAAAAGCAAATCCCAAAACAGACAATATCGCTTTTTTTCCAGTCTTAAGAAAAATAAAAAGGCCGAATTACCGGCCTTTCTCGTCGTGATTATGCATGAACTTCTTTAAATATTTCGCGCTGCGGCTGACGAATCGTCGTGGACAGTGCCAGCGAAATAATCAGCAAAGCAAATATCACGCAGAAGGTCACGTAGAACCCGCCGAATAGCGAGGCAATCAGCGAGCCGCAGATACTGCCGATCCCAAAGCCGAGATAGATAACCCCGTAGTTTTTCGCCAGGTTATTCAGCCCAAAGAACTCGCTTACCAGCGACGGGAAGACGGTAATGGTGCCGCCAAAGTTAAAGGCCACGCAGGCAATTGCTGCAAAGAATGTCGCTTCATTCAGCGGGGCGAACAGTAACGCCGCCATCCCCACCAGAGAGACCACCTGCCCTATAGTAATGACGCGGATACGGGCAATCTTGTCGGACAAGATCCCGAGGACCAGGCGACCAGACAGGTTGGCGATGGAAATAACCGTCACCGCATTCGCCGCGGTTGCCGCATCCAGTTTCACCATTCCCTGGGCGATATCTTTCGCCACGCCAATGACGTACAGACCGCTCATGCAGGCCGTCAGGAACATCACCGCCAGCATCCAGTACTGCGGTTTGCGCATGGACTGCGCCAGCGTAAAGTCGTTCTCCACCACGCCGTTAACGGATTTCACTTCCTGCTGCGGGGCATCTTTCATCAGCGTGGCACCGAACAGAATCATCACCAGCACGATGGCACCCCAGATCATGAAGGTCTTTTCGAGGCCAACGGACGCCAGCAGATGGGCATCAATAAACTTAAAGCCGAGGCTGCCCAGGCCATAAGAACCAATGGCAAAGGCGGAGATTAACCCCTTACGCTCCGGGAACCACTTCACGCAGTTCGACAGCGTCAGCAGATAGCCCGCACCGTCTGCCAGGCCCACCAGGACGCCAGCACTCAGCCACAGCATCATCAGGTTGCTGGAATGCGCCGTCAGGAAGAAGCCCAGACCGAGCAAAATGCCGGACGCCATGGTCACGCGCTTCACGCCAAAACGCTCCTGCAGCTTGCCCGCGACGGAAGACGAGATCGCCAGTCCCAGGCTCAGCAGACCAAAAGAAAACGCCACCTGGCTGACCGGTGCGCCAAGTTTGTCGGAAAGCGCACTGTTAAACAGACTCCAGGTATAGACCGATCCCAGCGCGAACTGGGTGACGATGGTGCCAAAGAGCGTGAGCCAACGCGTACGGTTATAAGTTGATGTGTTCATGGCCGTTGTCCTGCAACAGAAATTAGAAGAATTCGCTGAGGGCAACGATAAACAAAACCCTATCAGTGATGGGGTAAAACGGCATGAAATGCAGGAGGAACGGAATGAAATGCCTGGAATCGGGAATGAATGACCTTGCCGGGGAACAAAGCGACAGCAGGTTAGTACCTGCTATCGCTGTAAAGCCTGTGATTATTGTTTTCGAGATGTTATCGCTACGTTTAAAAAAGTAACAACATTAAAAATTCGCGCTCACCCCCAGGGTATAGAGAAACTCTTCACCGGTCGTGGTGCGTTCCCCCTGAGCCAGCGACGCATACGCCGCCATGTGCGTATTAAAAGGCATATCCGTTCCAACAGTGACATCCATCCAGTTACCGTTTTGAGCAGGGGCCGGCGTTTGCGGCATGCCAAACTGCGATTTCCACTGGTTTTCACCAAACTGCTGGTTATAGCTCACCTGCGCCCAGGGACGAAGATCGCCGTACTGAGTATTTACGCGCCAGCCTAGCGTGCTCACGCTGGCATGCCAGAGCGGATCGGCGAGCGTCTGCGTCGTCGCGCTATCGCCAAACTCATTGATCATCATCGGCGTCGAACCGTCATACCGCCAGGACATCACCGGACCGGTGGTGATCCGCGCTGAAACCGGAAAATTCCATCCCAGGCTCATCGCCGCGTCCGTGGTGGCACCTGAGGGAACAGCCAGGGCAAGCCCAGGCAAATTTTGCGAAGACTGAATACGCTCAGCAAGAATATCTTCATAACGCGGTTGGTGATCCGCGTCCCATGTATAGCGTTCCGCCGTATTATTTTGGGCGTCTGAAACGATATATTCCTGTTGCCAGGCAGACGCTGTATGACAAAACAACAGGCAGGCTGAAATCCCCACCAGGCCAGAAACAGCATGGCGACCACTGATTTTTTTTATCATCATCAAAGCGACCCCAGAGAGAGCCGAGTTCGGCGATATTTGTCGTTATTCAGGAAGTGTTTAGCGGGCATATAGCCCTGTATTAACTATTGTCTTTATACCAGGCACGTCAAGACAGACGGAATGAAAATTTTGCGAAATCAGCATCAGTAAGGGAGATAACGGATGGAACGTTGCGGTTGGGTAAGCCAGGATCAGCTTTATATCGACTATCACGATCGGGAATGGGGCGTGCCGGAGACGGAGGGCAGAAAACTCTTTGAGATGATCTGCCTTGAGGGACAGCAGGCGGGATTGTCATGGATAACGGTACTGAAGAAACGTGAAAACTACCGCAACGCCTTCCACCAGTTCGACCCCGTCGCCGTCGCCGCCATGACCGATGAAGACGTAGAACGCCTGGTGCAGGATGCTGGCATCATCCGCCATCGCGGTAAGATCCAGGCCATCATCGGCAATGCCCGCGCTTACCTGGCGATGGAGCAAAACGGCGAGCCCTTCTCTGAGTTTGTCTGGTCGTTTGTGAATAACACGCCGCAGCTCACTCAGGCCACCTCGCTGGCGGAGATCCCGGCCTCCACGCCGGAGTCGGACGCGCTCTCTAAGGCCCTCAAAAAGCGCGGCTTTAAGTTTGTCGGCTCCACCATCTGCTACGCCTTTATGCAGGCCTGTGGCCTGGTCAATGACCATGTTACCGGCTGCTTCTGTCATCCGGGGAGGCAACATGATCCGCAAGTGGCAAAGTGACAATGCCGATCCGCTCCTGAGCCTGTGGCTTGAAAGCACCACCGAAGCGCACCCGTTCATCAGCGCAAGCTACTGGAAGGAGAACGAAGCCATGGTGCGGGAGGTCTACCTCCCTGCAGCGGAAACCTGGGTGTGGGAAGAGGACGGTACGCTGCGTGGTTTTATTAGCATTATACAGTCGCAGTTTGTGGGGGCGCTGTTCGTCAGGCCAACATATATCGGGCAAGGTATTGGACGCGCGCTGCTGAACCATGTTCAACAGCGCTTCCCGCATTTAAGCCTGGAGGTCTATCAGAAAAACGTCCGGGCGGTGAATTTCTATCATGCACAGGGCTTTCGCATCGAAGACAGCGCCTGGCAGGACGATACCCAGCACCCGACCTGGATTATGAGCTGGCAGGCGGATCAAACGCCGTTAAGGTAAGCTCAGGCCCCTGGTATTTCTCGACCCAGGCCAGCGCCGTATTCCCTGCACAACCGTTCCCCAGCTTCGAGCTGGGGAGATCTTTGGTCAGCACGTTAACCGCCCCGTTTTTACAGATCCCCCCCTCGGCAGGCTCAAGATCGGGCCATGCGCCCTGGTGAATACAGATCACGCCCGGTTTAATCCCGTCGCTGACCACCGCCCCTGCCAGCACCTGACCACGATGATTCCAGACGCGCACCACATCGCCGTCCGCAATCCCGCGGGCTTTAGCGTCATGGGTATTCAGCGTGAGCGGCTCTCGCCCGGCGACCGCATACTGCTCACGCAGTGAGGAGTAGTTAAGCTGGCTGTGCAGACGATGTGCGGGATGAGCAGATAACACCTGCAGCTGCTCCGGCTGGGCGTTGCCGTGCCACTCGTCCGGCTCCAGCCAGGAAGGGTGTGGCGGGCAATCGGCATAGCCAAAGCTGGCGATGCGCTCGCTGTAGATCACAATCTTGCCGCTCTCGGTTTTCAGCGGATGGTTCTCCGGGTCGCGGCGGAAATCAGCGAAACGGACGAACTGCGCGTTCTGTTCGCTTTCCGGCATTTCGATCAACTGGTTCGCTTCCCAAAACGCAGAAAATGGCGGCAGCGTTACGCCCTGCGCCGCACCGCGCTGCCCGGCGATCTGGTAAAACGTCTCCAGCCATTGCAGATCCGTTTTCCCTTCGGTAAAACGTTCGCGACCGCCCGCTTCCCACCGCTCGCTCAGTTCAGCAAACACGTTAAAATCATCACGTGCTTCATCGCGCGGCGCCACAACGCGCTTCATCGGTACCATATGCTGGTTGCTGTAATCGCCGGTCATGGTGAGATCGTTACGCTCAAACGACGTGGTCGCCGGGAGCACAATATCCGCATGTTTGGCCGAAGCGGTCCAGAAGCACTCGGAAATCACCACCAGCTCCGGCTTTTGCCAGGCGCGGATCAGGCGATTGGTATCCTGATGGTGCGTGAAGTTCGCCCCGCCCGCCCACCAGATAAATTTAATATCCGGGAAATGGCGGTCCAGACCGTTGTGCTGATAAAAACCGCCCGGGTTTTCCAGGGCTTCAATGATTCGCGCCACCGGGATTTTATCCACGGCATCCACGCCGCCTGCCACCGAACCTTGCAGAGAAGCCAGCACCGCCGCTTTGCGCGTTGGGTTTCCGCCGTTGGCAAAATGATAGGAGAGACCAAAACCGCCGCCCGGCGTACCGATCTGCCCGAGCATGGCGGCAAGCGTGACCAGCATCCAGTGCTTCTGCTCGCCAAACTGCTGGCGCTGCATCCCCCAGCCGGACATTAACATCGTGGTGTTGTCATGGAATAACGCGGCCAGTTCGCGAATTTTGTCAGCAGAAACACCACAAATTCCTGCCGCCCATTCTGCGGTTTTAGCCACCCCGTCGGATTGCCCCGTGAGATAGTCGGCAAATTGGTCAAAGCCGGAGGTGCAGCGGGTGAGGAAGTCACTGTCGTGCCAGTCGTTCTCCACCAGCGTATGGGCGATACCCAGCATCATTGCCACGTCGGTGCCCATATGCGGCGCAATCCACTCGGCGCTGTCGCCGAAGAAATCCATGGTTTCAGAGCGCATCGGGTCAATGCAGATGATGCGCTTGCCGCTTTTGCGCAGCGCGTCGAAATATCCAATGCCCTGCTCGTCACTGGCATTCCAGGCAATTTTCAACGTGTTAAGCGGGTTGGCACTCCAGAGCACCACCACATCGGTATGCGCCAGCACCAGCGGCCAACTGGTCTGCTGCTGGTAAACTTCGTTGCCGCCGACCACGTACGGCATGATCGCCTGCGCAGCGCCAGTGGAATAATCTCCCAGATGTCCGGTATAACCGCCCGCCAGGCTCATGTAACGCTGCAGCAGCGTCGACGCCTTATGCAGCACGCCGTTCGAACGCCAGCCGTAAGATCCGGCAAAAATGGACGATGGGCCGTAACGTTCGCGGATGCGCTTATGCTGGGCGTGGATCAACGCCAGCGCGTCATCCCAGCTCACGCGAACAAACTCATCCTGGCCGCGAATACCCTGCGGCTTGTCCGGCGAAGCCAGAAAACCTTTACGCACCATCGGCCAGCGCACGCGCGTTTTGCTATGCACCTGATCGCGAACGACGGTCTGTAAAGAGTTGGGATGTTGTGTTGGCAGTGCCCCGCGGGACGACAAAACATTTTCGCCATCGGTTTCGACCAGCATCGGCCCCCAGTGGGCGGCGGTCAGAATGGTTTTCGTTGAGGTGCTCAAGCGTGCGCTCCTGGTTGCGTGCAGGTTTTACGGCCTTCTTGCTGAGGCCGTTTATGGTTTGTCACAAATTTCAGAGTTATACCCGGAATTTTCTCCGTATCTGGACGTCATAATCAACTGCCACGCACGCCGTGGCAAAGAATAAAAAGGATTAAGGAAAGAAGATGAAAAAACGCGTACTCGTTATTGCCGCTCTGGTGAGCGGTGCACTGGCTGTTTCTGGCTGCACAACCAACCCTTACACCGGTGAGCGCGAAGCGGGTAAATCCGGCATCGGCGCAGGTATCGGCTCGCTGGTCGGCGCAGGCGTTGGAGCACTCTCCTCCTCCAAAAAAGACCGCGGTAAAGGCGCGCTGATTGGCGCAGCGGCGGGGGCAGCACTGGGCGGCGGCGTCGGCTATTACATGGATGTACAGGAAGCAAAACTGCGTGACAAAATGAAGGGAACCGGCGTAAGCGTGACGCGCAGCGGCGATAACATCATTCTGAACATGCCGAACAACGTGACCTTTGACAGCAGCAGCGCAACGCTGAAACCAGCGGGTGCGAACACGCTGACCGGCGTGGCGATGGTGCTGAAAGAGTACAACAAGACCGCCGTGAACGTGATTGGCTACACCGACAGCACCGGCAGCCAGGATCTGAACATGCGTCTGTCACAGCAGCGCGCGGATTCCGTTGCCAGCTCGCTGATCGCCCAGGGTGTGGAAGCGAACCGCATCCGCACCAGCGGCATGGGCCCTGCCAACCCTATCGCCAGCAACAGCACGGCGGAAGGTAAAGCGCAGAACCGTCGCGTAGAGATTACGTTGAGTCCAATTCAGTAATCGCATTTCTCCCTCTCCCGTGGGAGAGGGTTGGGGTGAGGGCACCAGCCCGCACCCCAGGTAAGCGCAGCGCCACCGGGCAAATTACTTGATTCGTCCGATTTTCCCGTTAAGGTATTCTCACTAAATTCAGGGAAATCAGCGATGAGCAAACCAGCCCGGGCCACCATCAGCGACGTGGCGAAAGCCGCCAGAACCGGTAAAACCAGCATTTCGCGCTACCTTAACGGCGAGAAACATCTATTGTCCGATGCATTGCTGGCGCGTATTGAACAGGCTATTGCCGATCTCGACTACCGCCCCAGCCTGATGGCCCGCGGGCTCAAACGTGGCCGCACCCGCCTTATCGGACTTATCATCGCGGATATCACTAACCCCTACTCTGTAAACGTGCTCAGCGGTATCGAAGCCGCCTGCCGCGAAAAAGGTTTTACGCCTCTGGTCTGTAATACCAACAATGAGGTCGACCAGGAGTTGCACTATCTCGATCTGCTGCGCAGCTACCAGGTGGAAGGGATTGTGGTCAACGCGGTGGGCATGCGTGAAGAGGGGCTGAACCGTCTGCAGCAATCCTCCCTGCCCATGGTCCTCATCGACCGTAAAATCCCGGAATTCGCCTGCGATGTGGTCGGGCTGGATAACACCCAGGCTGCCACGACCGCGACCGAGCATCTGATTGAACAAGGTTTCGAGGCGATTCTCTTTCTGAGCGAACCGCTGGGCATGGTAAATACCCGACGCGATCGGCTGGCTGCATTTCGTGCCACGCTGGCGCGTTATCCTGGCGTGATCGCCGAAAATGCCGAAACCCCGCTTCACGAAGCCGATCGGCTCGACAATACCCTACGCCAGTTCCACACGCGCCATCGCGGGATGCGCAAAGCCGTTATCTCCGCCAACGGGGCACTAACCCTGCAGGTTGCCCGCTCGCTTAAGCGCATTGGCCTGCACTGGGGCAGCGATATCGGTCTGCTGGGATTTGATGAACTGGAGTGGGCGGAGCTGGCTGGCGTCGGCATTACCACCCTCAAACAGCCCACCTGGCAGATTGGCTATGCTGCTGTAGAACAAGTGGTTCGTCGTATTGAAGGCACCAGTGAGGCCGTACGCGAGCAGGTCTTCTCCGGCGAGCTGATCGTCCGCGGCTCCACCGCACGTTAATTTCCCCTTGTGATAGCGATCATAAATTCAACATCCTGAGCTTTTCTTTGGAACCGGTTCCATCTAGCGTAATAGTATTGATATGTTGCGATGGAGTCCGAAGATGGGCAGGAAAATCATGGTGGTCACCGCCGCGTATGGCGCGGAGCAGGTGCGACAGGCGGGCGGTCAGCGGGCGATGCTTCCCGTTATTGCGGGTGCAGGCGCCGACGGCGTGGAGATCCGCCGCGAGCTGCTCAATAGCGAAGAGTTACTGGCGCTGCCTGCGCTCGGTGAGTCCATTGAGCTTCTGGGCCTGCTGGCGTGTTACTCAGCACCTGCCGCCCTGTTTATGCCCGATGGCATCCTCAACCCGGATCTACCGCGGTATCTCTCTGAAGCCAGCACCCTGAACGCGCTATGGCTGAAGGTTTCCCTGGGCCATTTTAGCGACACGCAGCCTCTCGATGCCTTACGTACTCTGCTCAATACCAGCGGTATAGCGCTGGTTGTGGAAAACGATCAGACCGACTGCGGCCAGCTTGCACCGATGCAACGCTTTCAGGCCGCCTGTCGCGAAAGGGCGCTTCCCGTCACGCTGACCTTTGACATGGGCAACTGGCTGTGGGTCGGTGACTCCCCGGAAGAGGCCGCGCGTCATCTGGCGCCTGCCGTGAGCTATATCCACGTTAAAGCCGCCGTTCCGCATAAAGATAACTTCCGCGCCGTCGCGCCGGATGGTGCCGATTCCCGCTGGCTGGATCTGCTTGGCCAGCTGCCTGCCGATGCCCCGCGCGGTATCGAGTTCCCGCTGGAAGGGGCGGATTTAACCGCCGTTACCCGCCATTACGTCAACCTGCTGCGCGAGGAGTAAATCATGCACAAGACGCTGGATGTCATCACGATTGGCGAAGCCATGGCGATGTTTGTCGCCACCGAAACGGGCGAGCTGAGCGCGGTAGAGCACTTTATCAAACGCGTGGCGGGCGCAGAGCTGAACGTCGCAACCGGCCTGGCGCGTCTGGGCCTGAACGTCGGCTGGGTCAGCCGCGTGGGCGATGACAGCTTTGGCCACTTCGTTCTCGATTCGCTGAAAAAAGAGGGGATTGATGCCGCAGGCGTCACGCTCGACGGACGCTTCCCCACCGGCTTTCAGCTTAAGTCTAAAGTTGAAAATGGAACCGATCCCATCGTGGAGTATTTCCGCAAAGGGTCGGCCGCCAGCCATCTCTCCGTAGAAGATTACCACGCCGATTATTTTGCCTCCGCGCGCCATTTGCACCTGAGCGGCGTGGCGGCGGCACTCTCTGCCAGCTCGTATTCGCTGCTGGATCATGCGGCAACGACCATGAAGTCGCTGGGCAAAACGATCTCTTTCGATCCAAATTTGCGCCCGGTGCTGTGGAAAAGCGAAGCGGAAATGATCGAGAAGCTTAACCGGCTGGCATTCAGGGCGGACTGGGTTCTGCCGGGCCTGAAAGAAGGGATGATCCTGACCGGCGAAAATACACTGGAAGGCATTGCTGACTTCTACCTGAATAAAGGGGTAAAAGCGGTGGTGCTGAAAACCGGCGCCGATGGCGCATGGTTTAAAACAGCCGAAGGCGAGCAAGGCGCGGTCGCGGCGGTGAAGGTCGAGAATGTCGTCGACACCGTCGGCGCGGGCGATGGCTTTGCCGTGGGCGTCATTAGCGCGCTGCTGGAAGGCAAACCGCTGCAGCAGGCGGTTGCACGAGGCAACAAGATTGGCTCACTGGCCATTCAGGTGCAGGGCGACAGCGAAGGATTACCGACACGAGGACAGCTCGGCATGTAAATTCCCTCTCCCCGTGGGAGAGGGCTAGGGTGAGGGCAACAGGCCGCACCCAATAATTAAACCACCGTGTACCCTACAGGCAACGGCGGTAACAACCTCAACAACAGAGGCAAGCCTATGAACAGTTCGACCAATGCAGTAAAACGCTGGTGGTACATCATGCCAATCGTGTTTATCACGTACAGCCTGGCGTACCTTGATCGTGCCAACTTCAGTTTCGCATCCGCGGCTGGGATCACCGAAGACCTCGGGATCACTAAGGGCGTCTCATCCCTGTTGGGCGCCCTCTTCTTCCTGGGGTATTTCTTCTTCCAGATCCCCGGTGCTATTTACGCCGAACGCCGCAGCGTGCGTAAGCTGATCTTCATCTGTCTGATCCTGTGGGGCGCCTGTGCGTCACTTACCGGCGTGGTGAACAATATTCCTGCCCTGGCCGCCATTCGCTTTATCCTTGGCGTCGTTGAGGCGGCGGTCATGCCCGCGATGCTGATTTACATCAGCAACTGGTTTACCAAATCTGAACGCTCACGCGCGAATACTTTCCTGATCCTCGGTAACCCGGTCACCGTACTGTGGATGTCGGTGGTCTCCGGCTACCTGATCCAGTCCTTCGGCTGGCGCGAGATGTTCATCATCGAAGGGGTTCCGGCAGTGATTTGGGCCTTCTGCTGGTGGGTGCTGGTGAAAGATAAACCTGCCCAGGCGAAATGGCTTTCCGAAGATGAAAAAGCGGCGCTCCAGGCGCAGCTGGATAAAGAGCAGCAGGGTCTGAAGGCGGTACGTAACTACGGTGAAGCCTTCCGCTCCCGTAACGTGATCCTGCTCTGCGCGCAGTATTTTACCTGGAGTATCGGCGTGTACGGTTTTGTGCTGTGGCTGCCGTCGATCATCCGCAGCGGCGGTGAGAATCTCGGCATGGTTGAAGTGGGCTGGCTCTCGTCCGTACCGTATCTGGCTGCGACCATCGCCATGATCGTCGCCTCCTGGGCGTCGGATAAGCTGCAAAACCGTAAGGTGTTCGTCTGGCCGCTGCTGCTGATTGCTGCTTTTGCCTTCATCGGCTCCTGGGCCGTGGGCGCGAATCACTTCTGGGCCTCTTATACCCTGTTGGTCATTGCCGGTGCCGCCATGTACGCCCCGTACGGTCCATTCTTTGCCATCATCCCGGAGATGCTGCCGCGTAACGTGGCGGGCGGTGCCATGGCATTAATTAACAGCATGGGCGCGCTGGGTTCGTTCTGCGGCTCCTGGTTTGTTGGTTACCTGAACGGAGCCACCGGCAGCCCATCCGCATCGTACATCTTTATGGGGGTGGCGCTTTTTGCCTCCGTGTGGCTTACTCTGATTGTTAAGCCTGCTAATAATCAACAGCACCCCGTCGGCGCACGCCACGCCTGAATCCTTAAAAATCAACGGAGATTAGCATGAAGCCGTCCGTCATTTTGTATAAAGCACTGCCGGAAGATCTGCAGAAACGCCTGGAAGAGCACTTCACCGTCACGCAGGTGAAAAACCTGAGTCCGGAGACCGTGGCACAGCATGCCGATGCGTTCGCCAGCGCCGAAGGCCTGCTGGGTTCAAGCGAGAAAGTGGACATCGCCCTGCTGGAGAAAATGCCGAAGCTTCGTGCTACTTCAACTGTTTCAGTAGGTTATGACAACTTCGACGTGGATGCCCTGAGCGCCCGCAAAATCCTGCTGATGCACACGCCGCATGCCCTGACGGAAACCGTGGCCGACACGCTGATGGCGCTGGTGCTCAGCACCGCCCGTCGCGTGGTTGAAGTGGCCGAGCGCGTTAAAGCAGGCGAATGGACAAAAAGCATTGGCCCGGACTGGTTCGGCGTGGATGTTCACGGAAAAACGCTGGGCATCGTGGGTATGGGACGTATCGGGCTGGCGCTGGCACAGCGCGCGCATTTTGGTTTCAACATGCCGATACTGTACAACGCGCGCCGTCACCACGATGAAGCGGAAGAACGTTTTAACGCGCGTTACTGTGAGCTGGATACGCTGTTGCAGGAAGCCGATTTTGTCTGCCTGATCCTGCCGTTGACGGATGAAACACGTCACCTGATTGGCAAATCCGCATTTGAAAAAATGAAGAAATCCGCCATTTTTATCAACGCGGGTCGTGGCCCGGTGGTGGATGAGCAGGCGCTCATTAAAGCCCTGCAAAATGGCGAGATCCACGCCGCCGGTCTGGACGTGTTTGAGCAGGAGCCACTGCCGGTGGATTCTCCACTGCTGAAAATGCCAAACGTCGTCGCCCTGCCCCACATCGGCTCTGCCACGCACGAGACACGCTACAACATGGCGGCTACCGCAGTGGACAACCTGATTGCCGCGCTGGGTGGAAAAGTGGATAAAAACTGCGTTAACCCGCAGATCCAACAGTAGAAACGAAAAAACCCGCCAGAAGGCGGGTTTTTGAATTTTGTGCTACTGGGTTGGAAGCTTACAGGCTTACAACGTTACCAGCTGCTGGGCCTTTAGCGCCGCTTTCGATGGTGAAGGACACTTTCTGACCTTCGTCCAGAGATTTGTAGCCATCGTTCTGGATAGCAGAGAAGTGTACGAACACGTCTTTTGAGCCATCGTCAGGAGTGATGAAGCCGAAACCTTTATCAGCGTTGAACCATTTTACCAGACCAGTCATTTTAGCAGACATAGAATTACCTTAATTAACAAATATATTGTGCCTTCCGGCTTGATGGATTGCGTTACAGATTTTTAAGCGATGAAGGAAGGGTCACAACGAAGGGTATCTATGGATAACAATCTGGACTGCTTTACTAAACTGCTTTAGGTCTGTGTAACAAACCGACGGGAATAGTTATACCGATGTGGTAGAGGAATGACAAGCGTTATTTTCGCAATGCATAAAAAAAACCCCGCCTGACGCGGGGTTTTTTCGGTTTATTCTGTGGCCGTGACGGCGGCACTCCATGCCTGGCTAAAGGCCTGATGCTGGGAGGCCAGTGGCCCAATCAGCGTATTGTACTGACTTGCCTGCTGCGAAGTCGGGAACTGGATGCCGTTGGCAACAAAGCTCACCTGAGTGTCCTGCTGGGCGATAAAGTCACCCACCTGAACCAGCTGCTGCGTGAAAATTTGCGCGGCCGGAATCAGCGGTTGCAGTGCTTCAGACGGTTTGGTCACCACTTTCTCATACACTTTGTCAAAGACCGGTTTGAGATCGTCACCCTGCTTCAGCGCAGAACGTGATGCATCAGCCTGCATTTTCGCATTCTGTAGCTGCTGGCTCAGCACGCCGAGCGCACCGTTGGACTGGCGCAGCGGTTCACGCTGAGTCACATAATCCTGTGGAACGCGGATGGCGTTTACGCTATCCACGACCGGGCGGATACCGGAATCCATCGCCTGGCTCACCTGCTGTGAATACCCATAAAGAATGGCGTAATCGGACACAAAGGGACCAAACTGTTTTTTCTGATCCGCAGTCAGCGTCGGTAACCGCTCGCCGCTGCGCATCACTGTATTCTGCAGAAAATCGATAAACGCTTTGCGCTGATCGCCTTCTTTATCAAAACACCCACTCAGGCTAACAACCATCAACAACGCCGCAATAGGCGCAAACCAGCGAGAGCAGGACTTTCCTGTCGCCATTTTATTACTCCTTTCACCCAAAAAAGCGCACACCGGCTCACGCGTGCCCGACGGCTTACAAGGATAGTCCAGGTCAGCCTTGCAAGATACTCTTTTCATGTAAAACGCCTATTGCCGATTTATTTCTTATCATTTACAAAAAAATACCTGACGGACCCTCCTTATGGTTAATCAGGTAATTAGCATAACTATCCATATAGCTGAATCGGATAAAGCGATCGTTACCGCACGATTAATCACACCCGTGACGATCCTGGGTTTGTATTAGGGACTATTCTTAATTGGCTCTCTGATGTTCTTGATCACGATGTGAGATTTAAGAGGAGTTCTCAATGGAATATAAAGATCCTGAGTTTGAGCTGCTGAGCAGTCTGGAACAGATCATTTTTAAAGATGTACCGCAGACGATTACCCTGCAACAAAAAGCCAATCCCTTTACAGAATATGAGCAATTGCGCAAAGGGACAGGTCTGAAGACAGAAGAATTCGCCAGAGCGATGGGTGTCAGCGTAGCTATGGTGCTGGAGTGGGAGTCAAAACGTGAGAGACCCACGCCAACCGAGTTAAAGCTGATGCGCCTGATTCAGGCCAACCCTGCACTCAGCAAACAGATAGCGTAGTGACGTTTGAACGCCCCCGCCTTCGCGGGGGCTTGTGTTTAAAGACTTTCGCAACGCCAGCCCGCCTCTTCCCAGATCATCTCGTGCGACAACGTTAACCCTTTTAAAAAAGCGTCATCGTGTGACACCACCAGCAGTGCTCCCGGAAAACCGGCCAATGCCGCTTCAATGGCCTGAACCGAGGCCAGATCCAGATGGTTGGTCGGTTCATCCAGCAACAGGAGCTGCGTGGCCTCAGCACGCCATAATACGCAGGCCAGTGCCGCCTTAAGACGCTCACCGCCGCTCAGTTCCGCCAGCGGGAGCGCGACTTTATCGGCCCCCAACTGAAGCTGTGCTAAACGGGTTCGTAATACCCCCTCTTCAAGGGGCGTATTGCCCAGGTTGAGGTGGGTCATGACCGACTGCGAGAGATCGAGCCGGGACAGATGTTGATCGAGATAAGCGCAGCTGACGGAAACGTTGCAGGTCCCTGAACGCGGGCTGATTTCGCCGAGAATCGCTTTTAACAGCGTCGACTTCCCGCAGCCGTTTGGTCCTTTTAACGCCACGCGCATCGGACCATCCATCCGCCAGTTGAGTGGGGGAACGGGCACATGCGGCAGCACCAGATTTTCCATCACCAGCACCTGTTTTCCTTCCGGAATCTGACTCCCCGGCAGGGTAAACATCACCGGGTTATCGTCTTCTACCCGCTCACGCGCCTTGTTTACGGCAGCGTTCAGGGCATCATTTTGCTCGTTATGCTGTTTTTTCCAGCTGCCAATACGTTCCTTTGCCGCGCCTTTATATTTGACGCGTTCGAACGATGCGATATTGAGGGTATCGACAGTGCGCAATGTTTTTGCCGACCGCCGCTGGCTGTCGTCATGCTCTTTCTGCATGCGCGCGCGGGTACGTTTGCGCGCCGTCGCCGCGTGCTCCAGCGCCGCGCGGGCAGCCTGTTGCTCAGCATCGCGCTGGGTTTGATAATCCGCATAATTCCCGCCATAGCTGCGAAGACCCGCGCCACTCAGTTCAAGAATACGCGGCACCTGCGCCAGCAGCTCACGGTCATGGGAGGCCACCAGTACACCGCCCTGATAACGGGCAAGCTGGTCGTAGAACCATGTCCGGCCTTGCCGGTCCAGGTGGTTAGTGGGTTCGTCCAGCAGCAGATAATCCGCTTGCGCCGTAAACGCCCCGCACAGCAACGCGCGGACACGCTCGCCACCGCTGAGTTCAGCGGCAGGCTTATCCGGATCAAACGGCGGCAGTCTCGCCCGGGCAAACGCCTCGCTCAGGCGTTCTGCTAAATCCCAGAAGCCATCAAGCGTTTCCAGATCGTCAGGCTGATACTCTCCGCTGTCGACACGCGCTCGCGCCGCGAAGATTGCCTCGTACCCGAGCAATTCAGCCAGCGTCGTGTGTGGCAAAATATCCTGCTGCTGCGCCACATAAACCTGTGTTCCGGTTCGTTCGATATGCCCGTTTGCGGGTTCATCAAGCCCCGCCAGCAGGCGCAGCAGACGTGTTTTCCCACTGCCGTTGCGGCCCACCAGCGCGCACAGAGACGGTTCCAGAGAAAGATTCAGCGGACCAAAAAGGATATCCCCCGTCGCAAACTGACAGGTGACCTGATGCAAAATAAAAGAAGGGGACTGCGCTAAATGAGCCATAAGCACTCCTGAATGAAATCAAAACATCCCCTGCCGACGCGGTGGCGTTTAGCAAGGATCGAAATTCATCAGTCGTGTTTGTTCATTTTTGGGGGGCACTCCAGCACGAGAAATTTAACGAGGGTAAGGATAACGGTAATGTGTTGAAGGTTTCAAGGTTAAATTTTGGGCGACTTATACTCCCTCAGCCCTTTGGGAAGGACTACTTTGCCGATACCCTGAAGGCGCTGCGCTTATCCGGCCTACAAAAGCCCCATAAAAAAACCCGCCGAAGCGGGTTTTCAAACTGCTGGCAAAGTGCATTTTGTCAGTTTCGCCCGGCGGCGCTACGCTTGCACGGGCCTACAATGAAACGTGCAACCCGTTACACAATGTAGGCCGGGTAAGCGTAGCGCCACCCGGAAAGAAAGACGGCTCGTATGTTTATGACAGCGGGCACATTACTGCAGCAGCGAAATATCCGCCACGCGCAGGAACAGCTCGCGCAGTTTTTCGAGCATAGAGAGACGGTTGATACGCAGGTCTTTATCTTCTACGTTCACCATCACTTTCTCGAAGAAGGCGTCGATCACGTCACGCAGTTCCGCCAGTTCCACCAGCGCTTCCTGGTAGCGGCCTTCCGCGAAGTACGGTTCGAGCTTGTCGCGCAGCACCACAACCTGCATCGCCAGAGCAATCTCTTCCGGCTCTTTCAGGGTCGCGGCGTTCACGCGTTCGTTCAGCGTTTCGTCGGATTTCGCCAGAATGTTGGAGACACGCTTGTTAGCCGCAGCCAGCGCAGATGACGCTTCCAGCGTACGGAAGTGGGAAACCGCCTTCATACGCGCATCGAAATCAGCCGGACGGGTCGGACGACGCGCCAGCACCGCCTGAATGGTGTCAACGGTGTAACCTTCGTCCTGATACCAGGCGCGGAAACGACCGAGCATAAAGTCGATAACGTCGTCCACCACGTTCGCGTTGGTCAGCTTGTCGCCGTACAGACGCACCGCTTCTTCGGTCAGTGTCTGCAGATCGAGGTTCAGGTTCTTCTCAACGATGATGCGCAGCACGCCCAGCGCAGCACGACGCAGCGCAAACGGGTCTTTGTCCCCTTTTGGATGCTGGCCGATACCGAAGATACCCGCCAGGGTGTCCATCTTGTCGGCAATCGCCACGGCGCAGGCGACCGGGTTGGACGGCAGTTCGTCACCCGCAAAGCGCGGCTGATACTGCTCGTTCAGTGCCACAGCCACGTCTTCCGCTTCGCCATCGTGACGCGCGTAGTGCATGCCCATCACGCCCTGGGTGTCGGTAAATTCGAACACCATGTTGGTCATCAGGTCGCACTTGGAGAGCAGGCCCGCACGGGTCGCATGGTTGACGTCGGCACCAATTTCGCGGGCGATCCAGCCGGACAGCTCCGCAATGCGGTCGGTCTTGTCGCGCAGCGTACCCAGCTGCTGCTGGAACAGCACGGTCTGCAGACGCGGCAGGTTATCTTCCAGACGTTTTTTGCGGTCGGTATTGAAGAAGAACTCGGCATCCGCCAAACGCGGACGAACGACCTTCTCGTTACCGGAGATAATCTGGATCGGATCTTTCGATTCGATGTTGGCGACGAAGATGAAGTTTGGCAGCAGCTTGCCGTCGTTGGCGTAGACCGGGAAGTACTTCTGGTCACCCTTCATGGTGTACACCAGCGCTTCTGCCGGAACGGCCAGGAATTTTTCTTCGAACTTCGCGGTCAGCACCACCGGCCATTCAACCAGAGAGGTCACTTCTTCCAGCAGGCTGTCGCTCAGATCAGCATTACCGCCAATCTTGCGCGCCGCCTCTTCCGCGTCCGCTTTGATTTTGGCTTTACGCTGTTCGTAGTCAGCAATGACCTTGCCGCGCTCCAGCAGAATTTGCGGATACTGGTCGGCATTGTCGATGGTGAACTCCGGCTCACCCATAAAGCGGTGGCCGCGGATCACGCGATCGGACGCCACGCCCAGAATGGTGGCAGGAATAACGGTGTCGCCCAGCAGCAGGGTCACGGTATGCACCGGACGCACGAAGTGGACGTCAGACGCGCCCCAGCGCATCAGCTTAGGAATCGGCAATTTCGCCAGCGACGTGGCAATCATGTCCGGCAGCAGCGCTTCTGCGCTCTCGCCTTTCACATGCGCACGATACAGCAGCCACTCGCCTTTGTCGGTGGTCAGACGCTCGGCCTGGTCAACAGTGATGCCGCAACCGCGCGCCCAGCCTTCAGCCGCTTTGCTCGGCTTGCCTTCCGCGTCGAACGCCTGGGCAATAGCCGGGCCACGTTTTTCGACTTCACGATCCGGCTGAGACGCCGCCAGATTTGCCACTTTCAGCGCCAGACGACGCGGCGCAGCAAACCACTCAATTTTACCGTGCGCCAGGCCAGCGTTATCCAGCTCGGCAGTCACGTTCGCAGCAAAAGATTCAGCCAGGCTGCGCAGGGCTTTTGGTGGCAGCTCTTCGGTGCCGATTTCCACCAGGAAAGTTTTCTCAGACATGGCCGCCTCTTATTCGTTTACTTTGATGTCTTCTGACTTCAACTTGTTGCACATCGGGAAGCCAAGGGCTTCACGGGACGCGTAGTAAGCTTCAGCAACGGCTTTGGTCAGGGTACGAATACGCAGAATGTAGCGCTGACGTTCAGTCACGGAGATGGCTTTGCGGGCGTCCAGCAGGTTGAAGCTGTGGGCGGCCTTCAGAATACGCTCGTAAGCAGGCAGCGGCAGCGGAGTCTCCAGCGCCAGCAGCTGCTGCGCTTCTTTCTCGTACTGCTCGAAGCAGGTGAACAGGAAGTCCACGTCCGCGTATTCGAAGTTATAGGTGGATTGCTCCACTTCGTTCTGATGGAACACGTCGCCGTAGGTGGTTTTACCCAGCGGGCCGTCGCTCCAGACCAGGTCGTAAACGCTGTCTACGCCCTGAATGTACATCGCCAGACGTTCCAGACCGTAGGTGATTTCACCCGTGATCGGCTTACATTCCAGACCGCCAACCTGCTGGAAGTAAGTGAACTGGGTCACTTCCATGCCGTTCAGCCACACTTCCCAACCCAGACCCCAGGCACCCAGCGTTGGGTTTTCCCAGTTATCTTCCACGAAACGGATATCGTGAATGGTTGGATCCATACCCAGCTCTTTCAGCGACCCGAGGTACAGTTCCTGAATATTGTCGGGCGATGGCTTAATCACCACCTGGAACTGATAGTAATGCTGCAGACGGTTCGGGTTCTCACCGTAACGACCATCGGTCGGACGACGGGAAGGCTGCACATACGCGGTCGCCATTGGCTCTGGTCCCAACGCGCGCAGGCTGGTCATCGGGTGTGAAGTGCCGGCGCCGACTTCCATGTCCAAAGGTTGAACAATGGTGCAGCCCTGACGAGCCCAGTAATCCTGTAAGGTCAGGATCAGGCCCTGGAAGGTCTTGGTATCAAACTTTTGCATAGTATTTCGTGCTGGATACGTGTGGTTTTAAATGGAAGGGACCAGTATACCCGCTGGCTGCAAGATATACAGTACGAAACGGGGTTGTTTAGGGAAAATTGGGAAATAAGCCTTCAGGCCAGAACGTGGGCGACGTCTGGCTGTTGATTATGCGAGCAGGCTAGCGCATGGAGAGGTGTAAAAACTGGCCGTCTGCACCAAACGAGCAGACAAAGCCCTCTTTACGCGACGTATGGCCCCGCAGCTCATAGCTTCCCTGAAAGCGCTCAAATCCGGTGACATCAATCTTCTGAACGGCCGAGTTATAGCGGCGTGCAGCCTGATCTTTACAGATTGCCTCCATGTTCAGTGAACGTTCCGGGCTCATTTTGCCCTGCTGTGCTTTTTGCACAGGTGCTTCTTGTGGCGTACTGCAACCTGCCAGCATGAGCAGCAGAAAGAGTGACGCCACTCGCTTCATCATCATTTTTATTACCGTCCTGGTCAGTGGCTGTTATTTTTAGTATCAAAGCTTTTATAGATTAAGGTCCGCCATTCTGCGAATCTCGCGGTCTTCCGGCAAGCCTGCTGATAAAACTCAGAATTTTCCAAACGAAGACTTTTGGACAATGGCAGTCACACTCCATTTACAGGGAATACGAGGAACTGATGGCGTCAAAAATTAACTGGATTGATAACCTGCGAGGAATAGCGTGCCTGATGGTGGTCATGATCCACACGACGACCTGGTATGTCACGAATGCGCACAGCATCAGCTCTGTTAACTGGGACATTGCCAACATTCTCAACTCTGCGTCTCGCGTCAGCGTCCCGCTATTTTTTATGATTTCCGGCTTTCTCTTTTTTGGCGAACGTAGCGCGCAGCCGAGGCACTTCATCCGCATCGCGGCCTGTCTGGGGTTTTACAGCGCCGTTGCCTTGCTCTATATCACCCTGTTCACCTCAATTAACGCCGGGCTATCACTCAAATATTTGCTGCAAAAACCAGTGTTCTATCACCTGTGGTTTTTCTTCGCCATTATCGTTATCTATCTCGTCTCTCCTCTTATTCAGGTGAAAAACGTCAGCGGGAAAATGCTGCTGGCCCTGATGGTGGTGATTGGCCTCATCGCCAACCCGAATACGGTCTCGCAGAAAATCGACGGATTTGAATGGTTGCCGGTCAATCTCTATATCAACGGCGATACCTTCTATTACGTGCTTTACGGCATGCTGGGGCGCGCCATCGGGATGATGGAGACGCAAAAACGTAGTCTGAACTGGCTTTGTGCGTCGCTGTTTATCGCAGGCGTGGCGGTGATATCGCGCGGGACGCTGCACGAATTGCAGTGGCGCGGTAATTTTGCCGATACCTGGTACCTGTATTGCGGACCGATGGTGTTTCTCTGTGCCGTCTCGCTGCTTACGCTCGTTAAAAACACGCTCAACGCGCGGCCACTCCCGGTACTGAGCGTGATTTCGCGGCACTCGCTCGGAATTTATGGTTTTCACGCGCTGGTGATCCACGCCCTGCGAACAAGAGGTGTGGAGCTAAAGAGCTGGCCAGTGCTGGATATCATCTGGATTTTTGCCGCCACGCTGGTCATCAGCCTGCTGCTGTCGATGCTGCTGCAAAGAATCGATACGCGCAGGTTTGTAAGTTAACCAGATGTACGGGGAGTTGTAGGCCGGGTCAGCGCAGCGCCACCCGGCGGATGTTTACGACATCAGCGGCAGCAGCTGCTGATAGATTTTGCGGAACACGTCGCGCCTCTGCGCATAGCGGGCATGGCGTGCTGCGTCAGGCAAGTGCGCCTGTTCAAGCGGAAGCTGCGGTAACAATTGTGAAAGCGGTTTTTCGGGGTTCATGGCTATCTGTGCCAGCCGTGCGGCGCCGAGTGCGGGCCCGACATCGCCACCAGTGCGGAAATCCAGCTGCAATCCGCTGATGTCAGCCAGCATCTGTCGCCAGTAAGGGCTCCGCGCGCCGCCGCCAATCAGGGTGACGCTCGACGGTTTCAGGCCGCAATCATGCACCACGTCCATGCCGTCGGCCAGCGCATAGCCCACACCCTCCAGAACCGCACGCGCCAGCTCAGCCGGGCCATGCTGATGAGTTAAACCAAAGAACACCCCTTTCGCTTCCGGGTTGTTGTGCGGCGTTCGCTCACCGGAAAGATACGGTAAAAACCAGATCGTACCCGCGGTGTCATCCGCCTGCTGCGCGGCGGAGATGAGCGCCGGAACATCGGCCATGCCGGTGAGTCTTGCCGCCCAGTCCAGGCAAGATGCGGCACTGAGCATCACTGACATCAAATGCCATTTCCCCGGAAGGGCATGGCAGAAACTGTGCACAGCGCTTTCAGGGTTGCTGCGATACCCGTCGCTAACGGCAAAATAGACACCGGACGTTCCCAGCGACAGCATCGCCTGCCCTGCCTCCACCATGCCGACACCCACGGCCCCCGCCGCATTGTCACCGCCTCCGGCCACCACCGGTACGGCTGGCATATTCCAGCGTTCAGCAACGGCTGGCTGCAGCGTGCCTGTCACCTCGCTACCTTCGAACAGCGCGGGCATATGGGCGCGGGTCAGATGGCAGGCATCCAGCATCGCCTCGCTCCAGTCACGTTTCGCCACGTCGAGCCACATCGTGCCCGCCGCGTCAGACATGTCGCTGGCGAAATCACCCGTCATGCGAAAACGCAGATAATCTTTCGGCAGCAGGACTTTCGCCACCTGCCGGAAAATCTCAGGTTCATGACGCTGTATCCACAGAAGTTTCGGTGCGGTAAAACCGGGCATCATCAGGTTGCCGGTGATCTGGCGGGAGGTGGGTACACGTTCCTCAAGAAGCGCACACTCTTCTGCACAGCGGCCATCGTTCCAGAGGATCGCAGGACGCAACACGCGATGCTGGCTATCCAGCAGCGTTGCGCCGTGCATTTGCCCGGCAATCCCCAGCGCTTTGACGTCACGCAGAGCGTGTTTCTCGCCTAGCGCCTTGATGGCACGGTCCGTTGCCTGCCACCACTGCTCCGGGTCCTGTTCCGACCACAGCGGATGCGGACGTGAAACCTGCAGCGTTTCCGTCTGCGTGGCTAACACATCGCCCTGCTCGCTTAACAGGATGGCTTTCACACCCGACGTGCCAAGATCGATCCCGATATACATTACGGTGACTCCTTTAACAGAAATGCCCGGTGGCGCTGCGCTTACCGGGCCTACGTGCTGTTATTTATCGAACAGGTAGTGGTTGACCAGGTTTTCCAGCAACTCCTGGTGCCCGCTCTGGTGCTGCGGTGCCAGCTGCTGCTGTTCAGCGTACTTCGCGATCTCCGCAAGTGATAACTGGCCTTTCAAAATTTGCTGACCCAGCTCACTGTTCCAGCCGCTGTAGCGCTTCGCAACACGCTTATCCAGCTCACCGTCTTCAATCATGCGAGCGGCGACTTTCAGCGCCAGCGCCATGGTGTCCATCGCGCCAATGTGGCCGTAGAACAGATCGTATTTGTCGGTGCTCTGACGACGTACTTTGGCGTCAAAGTTCAGGCCGCCGGTAGTGAAACCACCCGCTTTAATGATTTCGTACATCACCAGCGCATTCTCTTCCACGCTGTTCGGGAACTGGTCTGTATCCCAGCCCAGCTGTGCATCGCCGCGGTTAGCATCGACAGAGCCAAATATGCCCAGTGCAATCGCAGACGCAATCTCGTGATGGAAAGAGTGGCCCGCCAGCGTGGCGTGGTTGGCTTCAATGTTAACTTTAATCTCTTTTTCCAGACCGAACTGTTTCAGGAAGCCATACACCGTCGCCACGTCGTAGTCATACTGGTGCTTGGTCGGTTCCTGCGGTTTCGGCTCGATCAGCAGCGTGCCACGGAAGCCGATTTTGTGCTTATGATCGACAACCATCTGCATAAAGCGGCCAATCTGCTCGCGCTCCTGGCGCAGATCGGTGTTGAGCAGGGTTTCGTAGCCTTCACGACCGCCCCACAGGACATAGTTTTCGCCGCCCAACTGATGCGTGGCGTTCATGGCCGTCACCACCTGCGTGGCCGCCCAGCTAAACACTTCCGGATCCGGATTGGTTGCCGCGCCCGCGCCGTAGCGTGGGTTAGTGAAGCAGTTTGCGGTGCCCCACAGCAGCTTCACGCCGCTTTGCTGCTGTTTTGCCGCCAGCACATCCACCATCTGCGCGAAATTGTTCAGGTACTCTTTCAGAGACGCACCTTCCGGCGAGACGTCCACATCGTGGAAGCAGTAGTACGGCACGTTCAGCTTGTGGAAAAACTCAAATGCCACATCGGCTTTGCGTTTCGCCAGCTCGATGGCTTCACCCGGCTGCTGCCATGGGCGGTCAAAGGAACCCACACCGAACATATCGGCGCCGTTCCAGCAGAAGGTATGCCAGTAACAGGCGGCAAAGCGCAGATGGTCTTCCATGCGCTTACCCAGAACCAGCTCATCCGGGTTGTAGTGACGAAATGCTAAAGGATTGGTCGTTTTTGGGCCTTCGTAACGAACACGATCGAGTTGGTCGAAATAAGCTTGCATATTGAGCTCCATAATCAGGGTATGCGGCGAGTCGTTGATACAGGAGTAATAGTGAATAGACATTTTGGGTTGCTCAATTACGTTATTTCACACTGCTATTGAGAGAATGCACAACTGTGCGCTGGCTCGCAAAATAATGCGCAGGCAAACTATTTTTCGGCGTAAATTCCAGAATCAAATGTAATTAAGACGTTACGCATTTTAAAATCCGATCGCGGTCATAAATTCAGAAATAAACCAAATATCGTAATGAGAAGATAAAAATCTGTAATTGCCAGCCCGCCTTTCCGCGTTAAAAATTTGCTGCGTCCCAGCAGTGAATGTTTCTTTTATCTCAGCAACACATACCCCTACAAAAGGCCTAATAATTATGAAGATAAAGAACCTGACCCTAACGATCTGCACTACTCTCCTCCTTGTAAGCTTTGCAGGACATGCCAAAGAGGTCAAAATTGGCATGGCGATTGACGACCTGCGCCTGGAGCGCTGGCAAAAAGATCGCGATATCTTTGTGAAAAAAGCGGAATCACTCGGTGCGAATGTCTTTGTTCAGTCAGCGAATGGCAATGAAGAAACGCAAATGTCACAGATCGAGAATATGATTAACCGTGGTGTCGATGTCCTGGTCATTATCCCTTATAACGGCCAGGTATTAAGTAACGTAGTGAAAGAAGCGAAGCAAGAAGGCATAAAAGTTCTCGCTTATGACCGCATGATTAATAATGCGGATATTGATTATTATATTTCGTTCGACAATGAAAAAGTGGGTGAATTACAGGCGCAAAGCCTGATCGACAAAGTGCCTCAGGGCAATTATTTCCTGATGGGTGGCTCTCCGGTAGATAACAACGCCAAACTGTTCCGTGAAGGACAAATGAAAGTCCTTAAACCCTATATCGACAACGGGAAAATTAAGGTGGTTGGCGATCAGTGGGCCGACGGATGGCTGCCAGAAAACGCGCTGAAAATTATGGAAAACGCGCTGACGGCCAACAACAACAAAATTGATGCGGTCGTGGCCTCCAACGATGCCACCGCAGGCGGTGCTATCCAGGCGCTGAGCGCCCAGGGGCTGGCCGGGAAAGTCGCTATCTCCGGGCAGGATGCCGACCTGGCAGGGGTAAAACGCATTATCGCTGGCACACAAACCATGACGGTCTACAAACCGATTACCGAGCTTGCCAATACCGCGGCTGAAATCGCCGTGGAGCTGGGCAATGGCAAGCAGCCTAAAGCAGACGCGACGCTGAATAACGGGCTGAAAGATGTTCCGGCTCGCCTGCTCACGCCAATTGAAGTCAATAAAGAGAACATTGACGCCACCGTGATTAAAGACGGTTTCCACAAGAAGAGCGAACTGTAATCCAGCGCGGCCCCCGCTCTGCGGGGGCGCATCACGTTGTACTGTTCTTCCCTCGGGTTATGTGGAGCAGGTATGCCTTATTTACTTGAAATGAAAAGCATCACCAAGCGCTTCGGCGCAGTGAAGGCCGTCGACAACGTCAGCCTCCGGTTGAACCCCGGCGAAGTGGTTTCGCTGTGCGGCGAGAACGGTTCGGGCAAATCAACGTTGATGAAAGTTCTGTGTGGGATCTACCCACACGGCAGTTACGAAGGCGAAATTGTCTTTGCCGGTGAAGTGATCCAGGCGACACACATTCGCGATACCGAACGTAAAGGGATCGCCATTATCCACCAGGAGCTGGCGCTGGTGAAGCATCTCACCGTGCTGGAAAACATCTTCCTTGGAGCCGAGATTTCCCGCCACGGCGTACTGGATTACGACACCATGACGCTCCGCTGTGAAAAGCTGCTGGCGCAGGTGAGCCTCAATATTTCACCGGATACCCGCGTGGGCGATCTGGGTCTGGGGCAACAGCAGCTGGTAGAAATTGCTAAGGCGCTGAACAAACAGGTACGGCTGCTGATCCTCGATGAGCCCACGGCTTCGCTCACCGAACAGGAAACCGCAGTTCTGCTCAATATCATCCGCGATCTGCAAAACCACGGCATCGCCTGTATCTACATTTCGCACAAGCTAAACGAGGTTAAAGCCATTTCGGACACCATCTGTGTCATTCGCGACGGGCAACACATCGGCACGCGCGAAGCGGCAGGCATGAGTGAAGATGACATCATCACCATGATGGTAGGCCGCGAGCTGACGGCGCTCTACCCGAATGAGCCACACGCCAGAGGCGAGGAAGTGCTGCGTGTGGAAAACCTGACCGCGTGGCACCCCGTTAACCGCCACATTAAACGCGTGAATAACGTCTCGTTTTCTCTTCACAGCGGCGAAATTCTCGGGATTGCGGGCCTCGTCGGCGCCGGACGCACGGAGGCCGTACAGTGTCTGTTTGGCGTGTGGCCCGGGCGCTGGGAGGGGACGATTTATATCGACGGCCAGCCAGTGAAAATCGACAACTGCCAGCAGGCGATTGCCCGCGGCATTGCTATGGTGCCGGAAGATCGTAAAAAAGACGGCATCGTACCGGTCATGGCGGTGGGGAAAAACATTACGCTTGCGGCACTCGATCGGTTCTCCGGCGCGCTGAGCAGCCTGGACGATGCCGCAGAGCAGCAGTGCATTCTTCATTCGCTTGCCAGGCTGAAGGTCAAAACGTCCTCCCCGGAACTGGCGATTGGCCGCCTGAGTGGCGGTAACCAGCAGAAAGCGATTCTGGCGCGCTGCCTGCTTCTCAACCCACGCATATTAATCCTCGATGAGCCAACGCGCGGGATTGATATCGGTGCCAAATATGAAATCTACAAACTGATTAATCAGCTTGTTCAGCAAGGGATTGCCGTCATTGTCATTTCGTCTGAGTTACCCGAAGTGCTCGGCCTGAGCGACCGCGTGCTGGTGATGCACGAGGGGAAACTGAAAGCCAACCTGATTAACCAGAACCTGACGCAGGAGCAGGTGATGGAAGCCGCTTTAAGGAGCGAACGTCATGTCGAAAAGCAATCCGTCTGATATCAAAGTCGCCGTTCCGACGCCCGGTGCGTTCGCAGGGCTAAAAGCGCTGAACCTGCAGGTCTTCGTGATGATCGCAGCGATTATCGTCATCATGCTGTTTTTTACCTGGATGACCGATGGCTCATACTTAAGCGCGCGTAACGTCTCTAACCTGCTCCGCCAGACCGCCATTACCGGGATCCTGGCCGTAGGCATGGTGTTCGTCATTATCTCGGCAGAAATTGACCTGTCTGTAGGCTCGATGATGGGCCTGCTCGGCGGCGTGGCGGCTATTTTCGACGTCTGGCTTGGCTGGCCGCTGCCGCTGACCGTGGCGGTGACGCTGGTACTGGGTCTGGTCCTGGGGGCCTGGAACGGCTGGTGGGTTGCCTACCGCAAAGTCCCGTCGTTTATTGTTACCCTGGCGGGGATGCTGGCCTTCCGTGGGATCTTAATCGGGATTACCAACGGCACTACCGTCTCCCCCACCAGCGCCGCCATGTCGCAAATTGGTCAGAGCTACCTCTCCGATAGCGTGGGCTTTACGATTGGCGTGGTAGGTTTGCTGGCGTTTGTCGCCTGGCAGTGGCGGGGGCGCATGCGTCGTCAGGCGCTGGGGCTGGCGTCACCGGCATCAACCTCCGTGGTAGGACGCCATGCGCTGACTGCGGTCATTGTGCTGGGCGCCATCTGGCTTCTTAACGACTATCGCGGTGTTCCGACACCGGTCCTGCTGCTGGCGCTGTTACTGCTGGGCGGGATGTTTATGGCGATGCGCACCGCGTTTGGCCGCCGCATTTATGCCATCGGTGGCAACCTTGAAGCTGCCCGTCTCTCGGGGATCAACGTCGAGCGCACTAAGCTCGCGGTGTTCGCCATTAACGGCCTGATGGTCGCCATCGCCGGGTTGATCCTCAGTTCGCGTCTGGGTGCCGGTTCGCCCTCCGCGGGTAACATCGCCGAGCTGGATGCGATTGCCGCCTGCGTCATTGGCGGCACCAGCCTCGCCGGCGGTATCGGTAGCGTGGCGGGTGCCGTCATGGGGGCATTTATCATGGCGTCGTTGGATAACGGGATGAGTATGATGGACGTCCCGACGTTTTGGCAGTATATCGTCAAGGGGGCCATTCTTTTACTGGCAGTCTGGATGGACTCTGCCACCAAGCGACGAGCCTGATAACCGTATTGTGACTTAATTGGGAAGTGAGCCATGTTTGAAAAGCGTCACCGCATTACGTTGTTATTCAATGCCAATAAAGCCTACGACCGTCAGGTCGTTGAAGGCGTGGGTGAATATTTGCAGGCGTCGCAATCCGAGTGGGATATCTTCATTGAGGAAGACTTCCGCACCCGTCTGGAGAACATCAAAGACTGGCTGGGGGATGGCGTCATCGCTGACTATGACGATCCCGTCATTGAACAGCTGCTGACCGACGTCGACGTCCCGATCGTGGGCGTCGGCGGCTCCTACCATTCCCCCGAAAATTACCCGCCGGTTCACTATATCGCCACCGATAATCATGCACTGGTCGAAGCCGCTTTTCTTCATTTAAAAGAGAAAGGCGTCCATCGTTTCGCGTTCTATGGTTTACCCGCCACCAGCGGCAAGCGCTGGGCAGTCGAGCGCGAGCATGCGTTTTGCCAGCTGGTCGCGCAGGAGAAGTATCGCGGCGTAGTGTATCAGGGGCTGGAGACGGCTCCGGAAAACTGGCAGCACGCGCAAAACCGGCTGGCGGACTGGCTGCAAACGCTGCCCCCGCAAACCGGTATTATTGCCGTCACCGACGCCCGTGCCCGCCACGTGCTGCAGGTCTGCGAGCATTTACATATCCCGGTGCCCGAGAAGCTGTGCGTGATTGGCATTGATAACGAAGAACTCACCCGCTATCTCTCCCGCGTAGCGCTCTCCTCTGTGGCACAGGGCACCCGTCAGATGGGCTATCAGGCAGCGAAGCTGCTGCATCGTCTGCTGGATAAAGAGTCTCTGCCGCTTCAGCGTTTGCTGGTACCCCCTGTCCGCGTCGTGGAGCGTCGCTCAACCGACTATCGTTCCCTGAGTGACCCGGCCGTCATTCAGGCGATGCACTATATTCGCAACCACGCCTGTAAAGGAATTAAGGTCGATCAGGTTCTGGATTCGGTGGGCATTTCTCGTTCGAATCTGGAGAAGCGTTTCAAAGAAGAAGTGGGCGAAACCATTCATGCCGTCATCCATGCGGAGAAACTGGAGAAAGCCCGCAGCCTGCTCATCTCAACATCACTGTCGATCAACGAAATCTCGCAGATGTGCGGTTATCCGTCGCTGCAATATTTCTATTCGGTGTTTCGCAAAGAGTATGACACCACGCCAAAAGAGTATCGGGATCGCCACAGCGAGGTGCTGATATAGAAAAGAAAACGCCTTCATTTAGAAGGCGTTTTTAGTGATTACATATGGGCGGCGATTAAGCGCTGGTTATCCTGGTACATCGCGAACAGATAGTTGTTATAGCTCTGCCCCTTCGTCGAATAACCCTTCAGCTTGTGGATCATCGTACTGGCCGTCACTTCCTGATCCGCTTTACGCAACTGAGCACGTGATTTACGGAAAGATGAGTAGGCCGGGTGCGTATTCAGATTGACCACATAGGCACCCACGGAATCTTTGACTGATTCAAACTGAGAATAGCCTTTCACCTTGCCAGGCGCATTATTACAACGACCTTTCACACACTTCATACCGAAAAGATTGTTGTTATTACGCGCCAGCTTTGACGTTCCCCAGCCGCTTTCGGCTGCCGCCATGGTCGCAACCATGCTATTCGGGATGATATCGACACGTTCAAGGAGAGCATTCCACGGCACACGACGGGTGTTACCGTTCCAGCTCAGCTTGTAGCGCTTCGTGATATCTTTCAGACGCGCGCGTTCTGAGGGCGACCAGCGGCTATCGTACTGTTTGGAAATCAGCCAGTTACGATCCGCAGTAATCGCGGCATTTTGACTCGTGATGTAAGGCATTACCGTCCGGAGAAACGCTTTTTTCCTTGGTGTTCCGGAAGGGTATTTTCGCAAATCAGGAAGTGAACTACTCTTTGCACTATTGCGAGAATACTCTTGTTTACTGCTAACCTTACTACTTGTCGTCTTTATTACGTGGGCTTTCTTACTCGTTGTATCCGTGTGCGTCTTCGCAAGCACCTCACCTGAAAATGCCATGGTGAGTAACATGAGTATCGCAGCCCCATATCGTCGAATGGGAGTCGATATCATTAGGTCTCCTGGTCGGATGTCATCATCCTAACACCTTATTTTTTTCACAAATTTGAGAGCGGAATCTCAAATCATATCAAAAATAGACTTCAAGAGCACGTATAGAAATAGTCCAAATCCGAAACTATGTCACCTGAAACTTGCTTATAAAAACAGCACTCCTGAAAATTTGTGCGCGATATCGCAGATAACTGCCTAATTTTGCGCGGGATCACTCATCCTCACACGTCCTCCTGGCAGAAAGCGCTGGAGGATGAGTTTTTACCCTCCGCCTGATGGCAAACTGGTTAAAAATGCCGCGACAGGAAAATGGAATGAAACGCACCGCTCTGGCTTTTCTGATGCTACCCACACTGGCACACGCTGACTGGTCATCACCGGGGTTTAATAGTTTTAGCGCCGAAGGCACCGGGATTTTCACCAGCCAGGCAAAGCTTGCGAAGGGTACGCGTCCTCTTACGCTGAGTTTTGACAAGACGTGCTGGCAGCCATCAGAGGCGATAAAACTCAATGAGATGCTGTCGCTCAAACCCTGCGATAGCACGCCGCCGCAGTGGCGCCTTTTCCGCGACGGTGAATATCAGATGCGGATTGATACTCGCTCCGGCACGCCCACGCTACTGCTGACAATTCAGAGTGCAGCAGAACAACCGGTGGCAACCGCTATCCGCCAGTGTCCGAAGTGGGATGGTAAACCGCTGACGCTGAACGTTAGCGATACTTTCCCGGAAGGGACAGTAGTGCGTGATTTCTACAGCAAACAGACCGCGACGGTACAGAACGGAAAAATTACCCTGCAGCCCGCCGCTGGCAGTAATGGCCTGCTGCTGCTTGAGCGCGCCGAAACGGATAAACCCGCACCGTTTAGCTGGCAGAACGCCACCGTCTATTTTGTCCTGACCGACCGCTATGTGAACGGTGACCCGAGCAACGACAACAGCTATGGCCGCCATAAAGACGGCATGCAGGAGATTGGCACCTTCCACGGTGGCGACCTCAAGGGACTTGCCAGCAAGCTCGATTATTTACAGCAACTGGGGGTGAATGCGCTCTGGATAAGCTCTCCGCTTGAGCAGATCCACGGCTGGGTAGGCGGGGGGACCAAAGGGGATTTCCCTCACTATGCGTATCATGGCTATTACACCCAGGACTGGACAAAGCTTGATGCCAACATGGGTACCGAAGAAGATTTGCGCCATCTTGTCGATGAAGCACACAAGCGTGGTATCCGCATCCTGTTCGATATCGTCATGAACCACACGGGCTACGCGACGCTAGCAGACATGCAGGCGTATCAGTTTGGCGCGCTGTATTTACAGGGTGATGAGCTGAAAAAAACGCTGGGTGAACACTGGACCGACTGGAAGCCAGGTGCAGGCCAAACCTGGCACAGCTTCAATGACTACATTAACTTCAGCGACAAAGCCGCATGGGAAAAATGGTGGGGCAAGAAATGGATCCGTACCGACATCGGTGATTACGACAACCCTGGCTTTGATGATTTGACGATGTCGCTGGCGTTCCTGCCCGACCTGAAAACGGAATCCACCGTCCCTTCCGGGTTACCCAATTTCTATCAACACAAATCCGATACCCACGCGAAGGCCATCCCGGGGTATACCCCGCGCGACTATCTGACTCACTGGCTCAGCCAGTGGGTACGAGACTACGGCATCGACGGTTTTCGGGTCGATACCGCGAAGCACGTCGAGCTTGCGGCCTGGCAGCAGCTAAAAGATCAGACAAGTCAGGCACTGGCGGCCTGGAAAGGGGCGAACCCGGACAAAAAGCTCGACAACGCACCGTTCTGGATGACCGGGGAATCCTGGGGTCACGGGGTGATGCAGAGTGATTATTACCGCCACGGTTTCGATGCGATGATCAACTTTGATTATCAGGAGCAGGCGGCAAAGGCGGTGAACTGCCTGGCCGATATTGACCTGACGTGGCAGCAGATGGCAGAAAAGCTGCAAAGCTTCAACGTTCTGAGCTACCTCTCCTCCCATGACACACGCCTGTTCCGCGAAGGTGGTCAGCGCGCGGCTGAGCTGCTCCTGCTGGCACCGGGCAGCGTACAAATCTATTACGGGGATGAATCCGAACGTCCGTTCGGCCCGACGGGCTCCGACCCGCTTCAGGGCACCCGTTCGGATATGAACTGGCAGGATGTCACGGGCACGCAGGCGTCAACCGTCGCCCACTGGCAAATGCTGGGTCAGTTCCGCGCCCGTCACCCGGCGATCGGCGAAGGCAAGCAAACCACGCTGTCGCTGAAAGAAGGGTATGGCTTTGTGCGCGAGCACAAGGGCGATAAAGTCATGGTGGTATGGGCTGGTAATCAATAATCCCCCCCTCACCCTAACCCTCTCTCCACAGGGGAGAGGGCCGGGGTGAGGGGAGAAAAAACCGCCAGAACAATTCACTGAATAAATCCTTACCCGCCACACAAAACAACAAATCCGACCACACCACCCGATTTGCACCAACACGGTGCTAGCGTTATGGTTACCCACTTTCAAAATAAGCTCGACAGATCACCTGCTATGACGTTTTCACTTTTCGGCGACAAATTCACCCGCCATTCAGGCATTACTCGCCTGATGGAGGACCTCAACGACGGGCTGCGCACACCGGGCGCAATCATGCTCGGCGGCGGAAACCCGGCTCAAATTCCGGAGATGAATACCTATTTCCAGACGCTGCTCGCTCAGATGCTGGAAAACGGCAAAGCGACCGATGCGCTCTGCAATTACGACGGTCCTCAGGGCAAAACTGAACTGCTGGCGCTCCTCGCTGGAATGCTGCGTGACGAGCTGGGCTGGGATATCGAACCACAGAATATTGCACTAACAAACGGCAGCCAGAGCGCGTTTTTCTACTTGTTTAACCTGTTCGCAGGACGTCGCGCCGACGGCACGACCAAAAAAGTGCTGTTCCCGCTGGCCCCGGAATATATCGGCTATGCCGATTCCGGTCTGGAAGAGGATCTGTTCGTCTCCGCACGCCCTAACATTGAGCTGCTGCCGGAAGGCCAGTTCAAATATCACGTCGATTTTGAACATCTGCATATCGGTGAAGAGACGGGCATGATCTGCGTCTCCCGTCCGACTAACCCGACGGGCAACGTCATTACCGACGACGAGCTGATGAAGCTGGATGCGCTGGCAAATCAGCACGGCATTCCGCTGGTGATCGATAACGCCTACGGCGTGCCGTTCCCGGGCATTATCTTCAGCGAAGCGCGTCCGCTGTGGAACCCGAATATCGTTCTGTGCATGAGCCTCTCTAAGCTGGGCCTGCCGGGTAGCCGTTGCGGCATTATCATCGCCAACGAGAAAATCATCACCGCCATTACCAATATGAACGGCATTATCAGCCTTTCACCGGGCGGCATCGGTCCGGCAATGATGTGTGAAATGATTAAGCGCAACGACCTGCTGCGTCTGTCTAACGAGGTTATCAAGCCGTTTTATTATCAGCGCGTTCAGGAAACCATCGCGACGATTCGCCGCTACCTGCCGGAAGAGCGCTGCCTGATCCACAAACCTGAGGGGGCGATTTTCCTCTGGCTGTGGTTTAAGGACCTGCCGATCACCACCGAACTGCTCTACCAGCGTCTGAAAAAACGCGGTGTGTTGATGGTGCCGGGTGATTACTTCTTCCCGGGTCTGGATAAGCCGTGGCCGCACACGCACCAGTGCATGCGTATGAACTACGTGCCCGATCCGGAAAAAATTGAAGCGGGCGTCAAAATTCTCGCCGAAGAAATCGAAAAAGCCTGGCTCGAAGACGGTCAGTGACGCGTTACGCCAGATGATGCTGCACAGCGGGCATAATCTGGCGACCCCGAGGCAGGTCAACCAGAATTAATATGCTCTTTACAGTACCGCCGTTTCCAGACGGCGGGCGTTAGACCGGTGTGCTTAGAAAAAATCTGTCGAAAATAGCCCACATCATTAAAACCGCAGCGTGTCGCTACTTCGGTTAATGATGCGGCCTCGTTGAGCAGTAATTTTTCTGCCGCCCGGACACGCTGGCGATGAATGGCCTCCGTCAGGGTTAAATGAAATGTCCGGCGAAATACTCGCCCAAGATAATCCGCATTGCAGTGCAGCTCTTTTGCCAGTAGCGACGTTGAAAGCGGTAAATGAAACTGTGTGCGAATAAGCTGTTTCGCCTTCCACGCCATGGCCGCACCGGCTTCATTGGCGCTGTCTTCATATCCGGAAGGACGGGAAATTTGCTGTAAGATCAGCAGTAAAATGATTTCAAGCGCCATGGTTCGCTGTAATTTCTCCTGCTCGCTTAAGAACTGGCGGAAAAGAGAAATGACAGACTGGGCGTCCCTCACGCGACAATGCTGTTCTATCGCCAGATTGGGTTGTGAAGAGGGGTAATGTTCAATCTCAAAATGCAGCCAATAAAATTTAAGATCGATCGGGAATTCGCCCACACCCACGTGTCGCCTGTCAGGCCAAAGCAGTAACGTCTCCCCCGCACGCACCTCAAACACCGTATTTTCTTCCTGGATCGTTAATGTCCCTTTTTCGACAAAAATAATCTCCCACGATGTTAATTTCCGCGCAGGATGGCGACCCACGCCCCGGGAAATAAATAGGCCGCCATTTTGGACCTTAATCGGAAGCGCTATGGATAATTCGAGCATGGATATTCACCATTCCGCTTTTATTGCCATCAATATTCAATTTACGCATTGATTATTAACTAATATCTGAATAACTGTCCGATCGAAATCACATTTTCTTTATCAGGTCGGAATCGTCACCTTTTTATACTTTTCCCTTCCCTTGTTGGCCTTGCCGTTCAATGCAGAATAAATGGGTACCTTGCATAAATACGATAATAAATTCGTTCATCGAGGAGTTACTTCATGACTTCCACACCGATTACTGAATCAGACGTGACACAAGGGGCGGCAGATGACCGGCTGTCCGTCCGCGAAAAAATTGGCTATGGCCTGGGTGATGCGGGCGGGACGGTAATTACCTGCCTGATCATGAATTTCCTGACCTTTTTCTATACCGATGTCTTTGGCCTCACTCCCGCGCTCGTGGGCACGCTATTTATTGCTCTTCGTGTGTTTGATGCCATCTCCGATCCGGTGATGGGCGTGATTGCTGACCGCACGCAGAGCCGCTGGGGACGTTTTCGTCCCTGGCAGCTATGGGTGGCGCTCCCCATCGGGGTGATTGGCGTGCTGACGTTCACCGTACCGGAAGCCAGCATGGGGGTGAAAATCGCCTGGGCGTTTGGTACCTATTTGCTGTTGTCCGTTGGTTATACCGCCATTAACGTGCCCTACTGCGCGCTGATTAACACCATGACTACCCGACACAACGAGGTGATCGCCTGCCAGTCATGGCGCTTTGTGCTGTGCGGCGTGGCGGGATTTCTGGTCTCTGTGGGTTTGCCATGGCTGGTCGCGGAGCTCGGTCAGGGCGATGCCGCAAAGGGTTATCAGCTTGGCGTCGGCGTCCTGTGTGCTGTCGCCGTGGTGATGTTTCTCTGCTGCTTCTTCTGGGTTCGCGAGCGCGTTCCGCTGGCGCTGATGGGTAAATTCACCTTACGCGAGCACCTTGCGGGCCTGCGTAAAAACGATCAATTGCTCCTGATGCTGGTGATGTCGTTTCTGCTGATCAACGTTTTCAACATTCGCGGCGGCGGATACATGTACTTCATCACCTACGTCCTGCAGGGCAGCACGGCCTATACCTCGCTATTTTTCACGATGGTGACTTTTGCGGCCATTCTGGGCGCGGTGATCGTCAATCCGCTGTCGCGCCGTATTGATACCGTCAAACTCTACTACTACACCAACCTGGTGCTCGCTGCGCTTGCGGTGGGCATGTGGTTTCTGCCGGGAGGCCCGGCGCACCAGACGCTCTGGCTGGTGATTATTTTAAGCAACGGCGTGATCCTCGGTTTTACCCTGCCACTACACTTCTCGCTGATGGCTTTTGCCGATGACTACGGTGAATGGAAAAACGGCGTGCGCTCATCGGGCATGAACTTCGCCTTCAACCTGTTTTTCATCAAGCTCGCATGGGCATCCAGCGCCGGGATCATCAGCCTGGTGTTTATCACCGTAGCCTATCAGCCGGGCATGGGTAACCAGACGCCAGCCTCGTTACAGGGCATCACCGCCATGGAGACACTGCTGCCTGCCCTTTTCCATCTGCTGCTGGCGGTCACTATCCGCTGGTGCAGGCTTAACAATCCACTGATGTCGCGCATTGCCACCGATCTGCGCCAGCGTCATGTCCCTTCCTGAGGAGAATACGATGTCCGTAATGGAACCCGATCTGCACCAACTGAAAATCAATGACCCGTTTCTCGGGCAGTATCAACGACTGGTCCGTGATGTGGTGATCCCCTACCAGTGGGATGCGCTGAACGATCGCGTGGCAGAGGCTGAACCCAGCCACGCCATCACCAACTTCCGCATTGCCGCGGGTCTGGAAGAGGGTGAATTCTACGGGATGGTGTTTCAGGACAGCGACGTGGCGAAATGGCTGGAGGCCGTGGCGTGGTCGCTATGCCAGAAACCGGATGCTGAACTGGAAAAAACCGCCGACGAGGTCATTGAACTGATTGCCGCAGCACAGTGTGAAGATGGCTATCTCAATACGTACTTTACGGTTAAGGCCCCCGAGGCGCGCTGGACCAATCTGGCCGAATGCCACGAGCTGTACTGCGCCGGGCATATGATTGAGGCTGGCGTGGCCTGGTTTCAGGGAACCGGTAAACGCAACCTGCTGGATGTGGTGTGCAGGCTGGCAGACCATATCGACAGCGTGTTTGGCCCTGGCGAAACGCAGCTGCACGGTTATCCTGGCCACCCGGAAATCGAGCTGGCGCTGATGCGGCTGTACGACGTCACGGAGGAACCACGCTACCTCAATCTGGTGAAATACTTTATTGAGGAACGCGGCGCCCAGCCTCACTTCTACGATATCGAGTACGAGAAGCGTGGCAAAACGTCATACTGGAATACCTATGGACCTGCGTGGATGGTCAAGGACAAAGCCTACAGCCAGGCACATCAACCTCTTGCTGAACAACAAACGGCCATCGGCCATGCGGTACGCTTTGTCTACCTGATGGCGGGCATGGCGCATCTGGCGCGCCTGAGCGGCGACGAAGGTAAACGCCAGGACTGCCTGCGGCTGTGGAATAACATGGCGCAGCGCCAGCTGTACATTACCGGCGGGATTGGCTCGCAAAGTAGCGGCGAGGCGTTCAGCAGCGATTACGATCTGCCCAACGATACGGTGTACGCGGAAAGCTGCGCCTCCATTGGCCTGATGATGTTTGCCCGCCGGATGCTCGAGATGGAGGCAGACAGCCACTACGCCGACGTGATGGAGCGCGCGTTATACAACACGGTACTCGGCGGCATGGCGCTGGACGGAAAACACTTCTTCTATGTGAACCCGCTGGAGGTACATCCGAAAACGCTGGCGTTCAACCATATCTACGATCACGTGAAGCCCGTCCGCCAGCGATGGTTCGGCTGCGCCTGCTGTCCGCCGAATATCGCCCGCGTGCTGACCTCACTGGGACATTACATTTATACCGTTCGCCCGGATGCCCTGTTGATCAACCTGTATGTGGGGAACGATGTCGCCATAAAGATTGATGAAAACACACTCCAGCTACGTATTAGCGGTAACTATCCGTGGCAGGATCAGGTGACCATCGAAATAACCTCGCCTGTTCCGGTGACTCACACGCTGGCCCTGCGGCTGCCGGACTGGTGCGCAGAACCGGCTGTTTCGCTGAATGGTGAACGCGTCACCGGTGAGGTCGTTCGTGGATATCTTTACCTCAACCGTTGCTGGCATGAGGGCGACACGCTGACTCTGACACTCCCTATGCCGGTTCGCCGCGTGTACGGTAACCCGCAGGTGCGCCAACAGGCAGGTAAAGTCGCGCTTCAGCGCGGGCCCCTGGTTTACTGTCTGGAAGAAGCTGATAACGGCGCAAATCTGCATAACCTCTCTTTGCCTGAAAACAGTGCGTTCCGGGTATTTGAAGGCAAAGGCATTTTCGCGCACAAAATGTTGATACAGGCGGAGGGGAGCGGTTATCACGCGAAGGATACGGATGCGCTGTGGCAGTACGATCGCTCGCCGGTACAGCGTGAGCCCCAGACGCTGACCTTTATTCCCTGGTTCAGTTGGGCAAACCGGGGAGAAGGGGAGATGCGGATATGGGTGGATGAAGGCTGAATATTTGCGGTCCGTTGCCCTCCCCCCGGACTGTACACACCCACGGGGAGAGGGAGTAAACCGGCTTTAACGTATCAGAAGCGCCAGGTCAGCCCGGTCATCAGCACGAAGCTGTCGTCGCGGTCGATCATCGGGCTGTTCTTCACGTCGTCAGGCAACACGGTGTAGACCGCGCTGGCGTTAAGGTACAGCTTCTGGGTTAACTGATATTTAGCCGCCAGGCCAACGTATGGCGTCCAGCTGTCACCGGCGGTGTATTGCTTCAGACCTGAGCGGCGAGACTCGTTGCCGGATACGCCGTAGTAGTAGTCGTTATAGCTTTCGTCGGTATAAAAAACACCCACAGATGGCGTCAGGGTCAGGCGTTCCATCCTGATGGGTCGAAAGTAGGAGACTTCTCCAATCATGCCGCCGCTTTCATCCGTGGCATCGCCAGAGACCGCCACTTTCAAAGAACCCCAGCTTTCATGGTGATAGTACGCGCCACCGAGGAAAGCGGACGCCTTACGCTCATCAAGCTGTTTCATCTGATGGTCGTCATTGTCATCGGGATCAAAATGCAGCGGCATCCACGATGCGGTCAGGCTGAGTTCATTTTTTGCGTCTTTCCACAGGATCCAGCCGCCCGTGGTCTGGCGCACATAAAAACGATCGCTTTCGTAACTGATTAACGGCACCGCAGTGGTATTTTCGTTATATCCCTTATAAGGCGACTCATTAAATACAGCCCCCGCCCCTATTGAAAAGTCACCGGCCATCGCAGATGTGGCTGCAAATAACGTGGCAGCGATAAGTAAATTGTATTTAATAGTCATCAAAGTAATCCATTTAAACGCCAAACAAGCGGGGCGAATAATAATGGTTACAAATTTGCCAATGCAACGCTGCGGTTTATATAATATTATATATATAATGATATAGATGGGTGCGCATGATGAGTAAATTACAACTAAAACCACGCGAATTAAAAATAATCTCCGTCATCGCCGCCACTCACAGCATTGGTGATGCTGCTGCCCTGTTGGGTATGGCGCAGGCTAACGTCAGTAAATATCTCTCTGATTTTGAAGCGCGGGTTGGACTAAAGGTTTTTGAGCGCACGACCCGTCAGCTTGCGCTTACTCAGTTTGGTGAAGCGTTACTTCCCTATATTGACGCTTCGCTGGACAAAAACGATCAGCTCGTGAATTTCATTGCCGATTATAAGCATGAAAAGCGGGGCAAAGTGACCCTTTACGCGCCCACGGGAATTGTCACCTACCTCGCGCGCCATGTCATCCATCAGATAAAAGACATCGGCGACATTCGTATCTCCCTGAAAACGTACAACCTGGACCGCAATGAATTTTCAGAAGGCGTTTCCTTCCCGGATGACTGCGATATTTTAATTACCTATGCACAACCAAAAGATGGAAGTCTGGTCGCCAGCGTATTAACAAAATATTCCGTTACGGCATTCGCCACTCAGGAATATTTAAATAACCATCCATTAGCCGGACCTGACGATTTAATTAATCACTCATGTATTCTGATCGATTCCATGCTGGTCGACGATGCAAATATCTGGCGTTTTCGTACCCATGGTAGTGATAACGTGCAAGATTACAGGGTGACCGGAAATTATATTTGCGACAACACGCAGACGGCGCTGGAGCTGGCAAGAAATAACCTTGGCATCGTATTCGCACCTAAAGAGAGCCTGAAAAAAGAATTAGCGCAAGGCATGCTGGTTCCCTGCTTCACGCATCAGGAAGAGTGGTGGCTCGATCTGACCGCAATATTCCGCAAACGTGAATACCAGCCCTGGCGTGTGCAGTACGTCCTTGATGGCGTCCTCAATTGCCTGCGCCAGCAAATTGCTCAGGCCGCCCAGGGACGGCCTGAGCAGGGCGACTAGAACAGGCCCAGCGGTTTATCGGAGTAGCTGACCAGCAAACATTTCGTCTGCTGGTAATGCTCCAGCATCATCTTGTGGGTTTCACGCCCGATGCCGGATTGCTTATAACCCCCAAATGCGGCGTGTGCCGGATAGGCGTGATAGCAGTTGGTCCAGACGCGCCCGGCCTGAATGCCCCGGCCCATTTTATAGGCCAGATTTCCGTTGCGGCTCCAGACGCCCGCCCCCAGGCCATACGGCGTGTCGTTGGCAATCTCCAGTGCCTCCTCCATCGTTTTGAAGGTGGTCACCGCCAGCACCGGTCCGAAAATCTCCTCCTGGAAGACGCGCATGTTGTTCTTGCCAAACAGGATCGTCGGCTCAAGGTAATACCCGTCCTGCAGATCGCCACCAAGTACCTTACGGCGTCCGCCGGTCAGGATATCTGCGCCCTCTTTCTTGCCGATATCAATGTAGTTGAGGATGGTCTCCAGCTGTCCATGTGAGACCTGCGCCCCCATCTGCGTAACGTTATCAAGCGGGTTCCCGCTGCGGATAGATTCGACGCGGCGAATGGCGCGCTCCATGAAGCGTTCATAGATAGACTCCTGCACCAGCGCGCGACTCGGGCAGGTACAGACTTCACCCTGGTTAAACGCAAACAGCGCAAACCCTTCCAGGGCTTTATCAAAGAAGGCATCCTCTTCTTCCATCACGTCTGCAAAGAAGATGTTCGGGGATTTTCCCCCGAGCTCAAGCGTCACCGGAATGATGTTCTGGGTGGCGTACTGCATGATCTGCTGGCCCACTTCCGTCGACCCGGTAAATGCCACTTTGGCGATACGTTTAGACGTAGCCAGATACTCCCCTATCTCGCCACCCGCACCGTTCACCACGTTAATCACGCCCGGCGGCAGGAGATCGCCAACGATTTCCATCAGCAGCAGAACCGAAAGCGGGGTCAGACGCGCCGGTTTGAGCACAATGCAGTTGCCTGCTGCCAGCGCGGGCGCCATTTTCCAGCTCGCCATCAGCAGCGGGAAGTTCCACGGAATAATTTGCCCTACCACGCCCAGCGGTTCGTGGAAGTGATACGCCACGGTGTCGCTGTCGACCTCGCTGATTCCGCCCTCCTGAGCGCGAATACAGGAGGCAAAATAGCGGAAGTGGTCAATGGCCAGCGGCACGTCTGCCGCCATCGTTTCCCGGATCGGCTTGCCGTTATCCCAGGTTTCTGCCGTCGCCAGCAGTTCCAGATTCTGCTCCATCCGGTCAGCGATTTTGAACAGAATGGCTGCCCGATCCTGAACGGAGGTATGCCCCCATTTGTCTTTCGCGTTGTGCGCCGCATCCAGCGCCAGATCGATATCGCGCTTGCCGGAGCTGGCTATTTCACACAGCGGCTGGCCGGTAACGGGGGTCAGGTTGGAATAGTATTCGCCGTCGACGGGGGCCACCCAGTCGCCGCCAATAAAGTTGTCATAACGAGGCTTTAGCTTGAGGGGAAAACCATACTCGCCAGGCTGGATACGCGAAGAGGGAGGATTGTTTGTCATGACCGTCTCCTTGCTGTTGGTGTACAACAAGGGTAGTCCCGGCTGGCGATTTTCTCGCCAACCGGTAACGGTGTTTACGACGGGGGTCACGGAGTTTCAGGAAATAATAACGAATCTCGCAGAACATGGTCGTTACCGCGGCGACGCGTAAACCCAATACGATTGAAATATTCCAGGATCTGAATCGCCAGCTTGCGCCCTACGTTCAGCCGATCGCGAAAATCGGCTGCACAGGTGGAGCCGCGCGCCTGATCCAGCTCGCGGATCAGGTTAGCAAACGCCACAATGCGATCGTTACGGTAATAACGATCTTTCACGATCGCAACTATCAGCCCCTGCTGCGCCGCGTGGCGTAATACCTGACGCATCGCCTGCTCGTCGGTGTTCGTTTCGCGCGCCAGATCGCGAACCCACCACGGCTCATCACCAAACAGCGAAGCCACTTTCTGCCAGATAACCTCCTGCTCTGCGGTGAATCCGGCTTTGTGATCCGGCAGGTGCAGCCAGCCGTGGTGGCTTTTAATCACCCCGCTTTCGCGCATGTTTTCAATCAGCAGCAGCACCAGCGCATCGTCTTCCATCGGCAGCGCCATGCGGCGCAGACGCTCACGCCCCGGACCAGGCTCATCCTGATGCTGTTCATGATACGTCGCGAGAGTGGTGAGTATTTTACGCTGCCAGCGTGCGGCAACCGGGGCATTCAACAGGCTATTACCGGCCTGAATAAAGCCCGGCTGCCGGGTCAGCGGGTCTAATCCTTCCCTGCTCAGCTGGCGTGCCCAGGCAAAATCACCCAGGTTCACTGCACCGCGATCGAGATGCACCCGCAGCGCGGCGTTATCATCAGGGGCCTGTGCCAGCGCGGCCAGCCATTGCAGATATTCCGGTTTACGCTTGCCGCGTCGCGGCGAGTTAAGCGCCACCACCCGTGCCCCGGCCAGCGTTTCCCGCGCGGAGATATCCCGCAGAACCAGACGGTCGTTGTCTGCAAGCCAGAGCGGTGAATCGAAAACCAGTTCAGCAAGATCGTTTTCCAGCAGCGACACGCGTCCGGTGATATGGCTGGCCGCGTGGTGAATATGCAGCGGCTGCCACTGAGTCAGCGGCACATTCGTCTGCAGAGAGACAATCACGCGTTCAGACGGCTCTGGCGGAGCATCGGCCAGCAGCCAGTCGCCGCGGTTAAGCTGCTCTTTTTCCGCATCTCCGGCAATATTCAGCGCGATCCGCTGCCCGGCATGCGCCTGCTCTGCGGGCTGGTTCTGTGCATGTAAGCCGCGCACGCGCATCGGTTTGTTAACGCCCGTCAGCCACAGGCTATCGCCCACCTTCACTTCACCGCTCAACGCGGTACCGGTGACCACCAGGCCCGCCCCTTTTACGGTAAATGCCCGATCAATCGCCAGACGGAAGCGATGATGACTTGCGTGGTCACGTGACGTCAGTTGCTGCAAATGGTGACGAAGTTCGTCGATGCCGCGGCCTTCGGTGGCCACGGTGACAAAAATCGGCGCATCGGCAAAACCATACTCCCGTAAGGTGGCCTGCACCCCTTCGCGCACCTCGCCGACGCGCGCGTCATCCACGCGGTCAGCTTTCGTCAGCGCTACGGTCAGCTGCGGGTTGCCGGTCAGCTGGAGGATTGCCAGATGCTCGCGGGTTTGCGCCATCACGCCGTCATCGCAGGCCACGACCAGCAGGGCATGATCGATACCCCCCACCCCCGCCAGCATGTTAGACAGAAACTTCTCGTGCCCTGGTACATCAATAAAACCCAGCACGCGGCCGTCTGGCTGGGGCCAGTAGGCATAGCCCAGGTCGATGGTCATGCCGCGCTTTTTCTCTTCCGGCAGACGATCGGCGTTTATGCCAGTAATCGCCTGCAGCAACGTCGTTTTTCCGTGGTCGACATGACCGGCGGTGGCAATAATCATTTCAACAACATCTCCAGAAATCGCTCTTCATCATCAAGGCAGCGCAGATCCAGCCACATTCGTCCATCGTAAATCCGCCCGATAACCGGCACAGGCATGGCGCGCCAGCGTAACGACAGGGCCTCCAGGTGGCTGCCGCGCCCGTCACGCGGGGTAAACGTGAGCGCTTCGCTCGGCAGCCTGTCCACCGGCAGCGAACCGCTGCCAATCTGCGACTGGCAGGGCTCAATCCGAACGTCAAAATCAGGGTAGTGCGGGGCGATGCGCGGCAGCAATAACTCGGCCTGCGCACGAATCGAGGCGGCATCACGGGTTAAGAGACGCAGCACAGGCAGGCGGTCGGCCAGTTTCTCCGGATGGAGATAGAGCCGCAGCGTCGCATCCAGCGCGGCAAGGGTCATTTTATCGGCTCGCAGGGCGCGCTTGAGCGGATGCTGCTGCAGCCGGGCAATCAGCTCGCGTTTGCCGACGATAATTCCGGCCTGCGGCCCGCCCAGCAGTTTGTCGCCGGAAAAACTCACCAGGCTGACGCCCGCCGCAATCATCTCTTGCGGCATCGGTTCTTTTGGCAAGCCGTACTGGCTCAGGTCCACCAGCGAACCGCTGCCGAGATCGGCAATCACCGGGATATTCAGTTCGCGCCCAATCTCCGCCAGCTCGGCCTCATCAACCGTTTTGGTGAAGCCTTCAATCTGATAATTGCTGGTGTGAACCTTCATCAGCAGGGCGGTGTTTTCATTCACCGCTGCGCGATAATCTTTCGCATGGGTACGGTTGGTGGTACCGACCTCATGCAGCGTGCAGCCCGCCTGGCGCATCACGTCCGGGATGCGAAACGCCCCGCCAATTTCCACCAGCTCGCCGCGGGATACCACCACCTCTTTGCCACTGGCGGTGGCCGCCAGCATTAGCAGCACCGCTGCGGCGTTGTTATTCACAATGCAGGCATCTTCTGCACCGGTCAGCTGGCACAGCAGATCCGCCAGGGCACGATCGCGATGCCCGCGTCCTGCGCCGTCCAGATCGTACTCCAGCGTCACCGACGTTCGCATGGCCTGCCCGACCGCAGCCACGGCCTCTTCCGCCTGCTGCGCGCGGCCCAGGTTGGTGTGCAGCACGGTACCGGTAAGGTTGATCACCGGGCGTAATGCGCTTTGCGCGTTCTTGTCCAGCCGATGTTCCACTTCCAGCTCCCACGCGCTACACCAGCCGGGCAAGCTATTTTCTGCCTGAATGGCGCATCGGGCTTCGTCCTGAAGCAGGCGTAACATCTCAACCGTCGCGGTATGGCCGAAACGCTCCACAACAGCATGAATGCGAGGTTCGCGAAGAAGACGATCGGTAGCGGGGATCTGGCTGTAGAGCGAATGATGAGTAGTCATGAAAGCGCCTGGCGAGTAAATATCTTCCCCCCTCCCGACGGGAGAGGGAGTTAACATGTGGAGAGATTGTACCGCCTCCTGCAGCGAAGTGTTATAACCCGCGTCAAGCCTTTGGCGGTTCGGTACGGGCAAAGCTCTCGCGGCTAAAGAGCGTTTCAGCCAGCTTCACCAGCAACGGTCGGTCAACGCACCAGCCGGGGGACACGCGGCGGAAATTGAGATACCCGATGGCGCAGGCAATGGCGATGGTGGCCAGGTTCAGGCTGTCGGTGTGAATTTTTCCCTCCCGGATGAGCTGTTCGCACATATCCAGACTGCGGTTGATTTTTTCCCGCTGGCGCAGCAGTTCGTTTTCTGACTGCTGTGCGGCAGGCCTTGCCTGCTCACGCACGGAAGTCAGCGCCGCATCCATAATGCCGTCGGCCAGGGCTTCAATCTGCTTCACCGCCAGCGCCGCTTTTTGGTTAGCCGGCAGCATGGCCGGGGCCACGCCCAACAGCTCGATATACTCCGCAATAATCGGGGAGTCGAACCAGTATTCACCCTCGTCCGTCACCAGCGCCGGAACTTTTCCTAGCGGGTTGTACTGCGCGACGCCGTTTTCAGCGTTGTAGGGCTGTTCATTGACGAATTCGAATGTCATCCCTTTCTCCAGCAGGAGAATCGAGATTTTTCGCACGAAGGGACTGGTGTAGCTACCGATGAGTTTCATTGCCTGATCCTTGATGCCGGAAAAAGGTCAGTATGGATCACGGGATGAAAAAAGGGCAGGTATGGATGTCGCATTCCTGCCCTGGCGGGATTAATGATCGAGGTAGAGGTAGTGCATCCAGCTGGTCATGCGCAGCAACACTTTACGCATTACCGAGACGTGGGCGAAATGGTCTGAATAGACCGCCACCTGGGCATAGATACCGTCTGGTAGCGCATCGACGTCGGCGTTAGGCTCCAGTTCAATCAGCGCCTGTACGCCATCCGTGCCCGGTGTGACGGTCAATGCCTGCAACGCCCCCTGCGCCTGGTACGACCCTCCCGGCACCACCGGCAGGACGCTGGTGAGTTTCCCGGTAAATACCTGGCCCGGCAGCGCATTAAACACCACTTCCGCTTCATCACCCGGCTTAAGACGCAGCAGCGAGTTCTGGCGGAACTGCGCCACAATCTGACGTTTCTGTTCCGGAATAAAGACCATGACCGGACGCAGAGGTAACGCGGCGGCATAGGTCCCCGGACGGATCAGCACCTGGGTGATATAGCCGTTGCTCGGCGCGCGCACCACGGTCTGATCGAGATTGTATTTCGCTTCGGCAAGCTGGGCGCGTAATGAAGCAATCTGCGACTGTTCACCGTTCACCATGCTGTCTAACTGACTTTGAATCTGCGTCTGTTCAGCCACAGAACCTTTCACCAGCGCATCCTGCGCCAGATAGTTCTGCCGCGCGTTGTCGATATCGCTTTCAGAAAACGGGTTCACCTTCGCCCGGCTGCCTTTCAGGTAACGCTGATAATCTTTATACAGGCGGTCACGCTCTGCCGAGACGCGCGTGGTATTAGCGACGGCTTCTGCAAGCTGCGCTTTCAGGCTATCGATATTGTGGGTTGCGGTGACCAGATCGGCCTTGAGTCTGTCGACCCGCGCCTGGTAGCGGCCCGGATCAAGTTTAAATAATACTTCGCCTTTTTTAATGAGCTGGTTGTTTTTATCAGTCACTTCGGTGACCACGCCCGTCACCTGCGGTGTAATCGGAATGGAAATAACCGCTTTTTGCGCCGTAAAGGTATACGGATGGTTATAGTTCATTAACAGAATCAGTCCGGCAACAATAAATACCCCACCCAACGTTGCGGTGGCGAGCGTCCACTGATTTACCGGAATGCGGAATATTTTAAAGATCGCCCAGGCAAATGCCACATAGGTCAAAATAATCAACAGATCCATGATTAGCGCTCCAGCGTGTTCTGATCAGCAGTGGGCTGTACCGCCGCCAGCTTTTGTTCTAATTCGGCCACGCGTTTGGACAGCGCATCCATGCCCGGAACCTCATCTGGCTTTGTAATGTGGTTCTGCATGCCCCAACCGCGATCTTCACGGTAGAGCGTGGCCCAAATCCACAGAAACGGCCAGATGGCATGGAGGGTGAACAGGCTAATCCAGCCTGCCGTATGAATCGCATCAGCATGGGGATGATTACGTTTTTTAGCCATATTATAAGGGATATCATGAATAGCGATAATCCCGTAAAAAAGCACCAGAAATACAAAAATCAATACGCCCAACGCAAAATAGTTGAGAAACATATTTTCCTCACTTAAACAACGTCAACTCATTAGGTGATGCTGCCAACTTACTGATTTAGTGTATGATGGTGTTTTTGAGGTGCTCCAGTGGCTTCTGTTTCTATCAGCTGTCCCTCCTGTTCAGCTACTGACGGGGTGGTGCGTAACGGCAAAAGCACTGCCGGACATCAGCGCTATCTCTGCTCTCACTGCCGTAAAACATGGCAACTGCAGTTCACTTACACCGCTTCTCAACCCGGTACGCACCAGAAAATCATTGATATGGCCATGAATGGCGTTGGATGCCGGGCAACCGCCCGCATTATGGGCGTTGGCCTCAACACGATTTTCCGCCATTTAAAAAACTCAGGCCGCAGTCGGTAACCTCGCGCATACAGCCGGGCAGTGACGTCATCGTCTGCGCGGAAATGGACGAACAGTGGGGATACGTCGGGGCTAAATCGCGCCAGCGCTGGCTGTTTTACGCGTATGACAGGCTCCGGAAGACGGTTGTTGCGCACGTATTCGGTGAACGCACTATGGCGACGCTGGGGCGTCTTATGAGCCTGCTGTCACCCTTTGACGTGGTGATATGGATGACGGATGGCTGGCCGCTGTATGAATCCCGCCTGAAGGGAAAGCTGCACGTAATCAGCAAGCGATATACGCAGCGAATTGAGCGGCATAACCTGAATCTGAGGCAGCACCTGGCACGGCTGGGACGGAAGTCGCTGTCGTTCTCAAAATCGGTGGAGCTGCATGACAAAGTCATCGGGCATTATCTGAACATAAAACACTATCAATAAGTTGGAGTCATTACCAACTCATTAAACGAATAAAACAGCACGCAGCCTAATTAATTTATTTTTAAATTTAAAAGGCACACTGGTTATTTCAGAGCCGGGGAGTATCGGTTTTTATAATATCTCCATGCAAGTTTATAAACGTGTCAAAATATAACCTGAATAATAATATACTTAACCTTACATTATGAGCGTAATCCACCTTTTAACTTTTCGCCATACCACACATGAAAAGTGGTTTTTTAGCTTTACGTGTCACTCAAGACTATCCTGACGCCAATTCGCAAAGCAGAGTTTGCCGCCGATCACAGCCAGAGAAATCTGCATAAAAATATTTTGTGAAATCAGTCACAATCCAGAAACAAACCCACAAAACAAAAATGCGATCACAATCACAAAAACACGTGGTTTTTGCTTTGTTTTTCGCCATCGTATTTTTTTTACCCACTAATTTTGTGATTCGGATCACGTCATTAAATGCCACACCCCCTACATTTACGTGACATATGTCACACAAATTTTCACTGTCTGGACAGTTGAACGATTCAGTGCCAGATTTCACAGCATCAGAACAGGGCCCGGCTACCTCTGCCGCCGCACATTAACGATAAACCTCGGGCCGCAAGCCTAAGCGTAAACATAAGAAGGGGTGTTTTATGTCATCCGATTTCAAGATCAAAGTTCAAAGCTTTGGTCGTTTCCTCAGCAACATGGTGATGCCAAATATCGGCGCGTTTATCGCGTGGGGTATTATCACCGCATTGTTCATTCCGACAGGGTGGTTGCCTAACGAAACGCTGGCGAAACTTGTTGGCCCTATGATTACTTACCTCCTGCCGCTGCTGATCGGTTTCACCGGTGGTCGTCTGGTTGGCGGTGACCGTGGTGGCGTTGTGGGTGCCATCACCACAATGGGTGTTATCGTCGGTGCGGATATGCCGATGTTCCTCGGTGCCATGATTGCCGGTCCTCTGGGCGGCTGGGCGATTAAGAAATTCGACGTCTGGGTAGATGGTAAGATCAAATCCGGCTTCGAAATGCTGGTGAACAACTTCTCTGCGGGCATCATCGGGATGATCCTCGCGATTCTGGCGTTCCTCGGCATTGGCCCTGCGGTTGAAGTGCTGTCCAAAATTCTGGCGGCAGGCGTTAACTTTATGGTGGCGCACGACATGCTGCCGCTGGCGTCTATCTTCGTTGAACCGGCGAAAATTCTGTTCCTTAATAACGCCATCAACCACGGTATCTTCTCGCCGCTGGGTATTCAGCAGTCTCACGATCTCGGCAAGTCCATCTTCTTCCTGATTGAAGCGAACCCAGGTCCGGGTATGGGCGTTCTGCTGGCATACATGTTCTTTGGTCGCGGCAGCGCTAAGCAGTCTGCTGGCGGTGCGGCTATCATCCACTTCCTGGGCGGTATCCACGAAATTTACTTCCCGTACGTGCTGATGAACCCACGCCTGATCCTGGCCGTTATCCTCGGCGGTATGACCGGCGTGTTCACCCTGAGCGTGCTGGGCGGCGGTCTGGTCTCCCCTGCTTCTCCGGGCTCTATCCTGGCCGTGCTGGCGATGACCCCGAAAGGTGCCTACTTCGCTAACATCGCGGCTATCTGTGCGGCCATGGCGGTCTCCTTCGTGGTTTCTTCTATCCTGCTGAAAACCAGCAAAGTGAAAGAAGATGACGATATCGAAGCGGCAACCCGCCGTATGCACGACATGAAAGCGGAATCCAAAGGCGCGACCCCGCTGGCGGCTGGCGATGTCTCTAACGACCTGAGCCACGTGCGTAAAATCATCGTTGCTTGTGATGCCGGTATGGGCTCCAGTGCAATGGGTGCCGGCGTGCTGCGTAAGAAAGTACAGGATGCGGGCCTGACCAACATCTCCGTGACCAACAGCGCAATTAACAGTCTGCCGCCGGACGTTGACCTGGTGATCACCCACCGCGATCTGACCGAACGCGCCATGCGTCAGGTACCGCAGGCACAGCACATTTCGCTGACTAACTTCCTCGACAGCGGCCTGTACACCAGCCTGACCGAACGTCTGGTTGCCGCGCAGCGTCATGAAGATAACGAAGTGAAAGTGCGCACCAGCCTGCAGGATAGCTTTGACGAGAGTAATGCCCACCTGTTTAAACTGGGTGCGGAGAACATCTTCCTCGGCCGTACCGCGGCTACTAAAGAAGAAGCGATTCGCTTTGCCGGTGAACAGCTGGTAAAAGGCGGTTACGTTCAGCCTGAATATGTCGATGCGATGTTGGAACGCGAAAAACTGACCCCGACCTATCTCGGTGAATCCATCGCGGTTCCACACGGTACCGTTGAGGCGAAAGACCGCGTGCTGAAAACCGGTGTGGTGTTCTGTCAGTATCCTGATGGCGTACGCTTCGGTGAAGAAGAAGATGACATCGCCCGTCTGGTGATTGGTATCGCCGCTCGCAACAACGAGCATATCCAGGTGATCACCAGCCTGACCAACGCCCTGGACGATGAGTCCGTTATCGAGCGTCTGGCCAAAACCACCAGCGTTGAAGAAGTTCTGGCACTGCTGAACAAATAACAGCGCCTCTTCCCTCTCCCCCCGGGGAGAGGGCTAGGGTGAGGGGGAGAAAGCTCCTCACCCCAGCCCTCTCGGGTAAAAACATTGATGAAGGTTAACACTATGAAAGCATTACATTTTGGCGCAGGTAACATCGGTCGTGGTTTTATCGGCAAACTGCTGGCAGACGCGGGCATTACGCTGACGTTCGCCGATGTGAATCAGGTGGTCCTGGATGCCCTGAATGCCCGTCATAGCTATCAGGTCCATGTGGTGGGCGAAAACGAGCAGGTCGATACCGTCTCAGGCGTGAACGCGGTCAGCAGCATTGGCGACGACGTAATCGACCTGATTGCCAGCGTTGACCTTATCACCACGGCGGTAGGCCCGGTGGTTCTGGAGCGTATCGCCCCGGCGGTGGCTAAAGGCCTGGCAAAACGTAAAGCGCAGGGCATCGACACCCCGCTGAACATCATCGCCTGTGAAAACATGGTACGCGGCACCACACAGCTGAAAGGCCATGTCATGGCGGCCGTGGCTGATGAGGATAAAGCCTGGGTCGACGCGCACGTTGGGTTTGTGGATTCCGCCGTGGACCGCATCGTTCCGCCGTCAGCATCCGCCACCCACGACCCGCTGGAAGTGACCGTGGAAACCTTCAGCGAGTGGATCGTCGATAAAACTCAGTTTAAAGGTGCGCTGCCGACCATTCCGGGAATGGAATTAACCGATAACCTGATGGCATTTGTCGAACGCAAACTCTTCACGCTGAACACCGGGCATGCTATAACCGCGTACCTCGGAAAATTGGCCGGTCATCAGACCATTCGCGATGCGATTCTCGATGAGAAAATCCGCGCAGTGGTAAAAGGGGCCATGGAAGAGAGCGGCGCGGTGCTGATCAAACGCTACGGTTTTGATGCTGATAAACACGCAGCCTACATCCAGAAAATCCTCGGTCGCTTTGAAAACCCGTATCTGAAAGATGATGTTGAGCGCGTGGGACGTCAACCGCTGCGTAAGCTGAGTGCAGGCGACCGTCTGATTAAGCCGCTGCTCGGCACGCTGGAATACGGTCTGCCGCATGCCAACCTGGTGAAAGGGATTGCCGCTGCAATGCACTACCGCAGCGATCAGGACCCGCAGGCGATCGAGCTGGCTCAGCTGATTGATGACAAAGGCGCGCAGGCTGCGCTGGCGCAGATTTCCGGTCTGGACGCCAATAGCGACGTGGTTGTGGAGGCGGTTAACGCATACAACGCAACCAAATGATGCACAGTGTGGCGCAGGTTAGCCTGCGCCCAGATAACAGATTGTCAGATATGCAGGCAATAATGGAACAAACCCAGGCCTTTGAAAATCGTGTGCTTGAGCGTCTGAATGCTGGCAAAACCGTACGAAGCTTCCTGATTGCCGCCGTCGAGCTGTTAACCGAGGCGGTAAATATCCTGGTGCTTCAGGTGTTTCGCAAAGACGACTACGCGGTAAAATATGCTGTAGAACCGTTACTGGACGGCGATGGACCGCTGGGCGATTTATCGGTGCGTCTGAAGCTGATTTACGGTCTTGGCGTGCTGAACCGGCAAGAGTACGAAGATGCAGAGCTGTTAATGGCGCTACGTGAGGAGCTCAATCATGACGGTAACGAATACGCCTTTACCGATGATGAGATCCTGGGGCCCTTCGGCGAGCTGCACTGCGTGGCCGCGCTGCCCCCTGCCCCTCATTTCGACAGCAGCGACCCTGAGCTATATGCAATGCAAAAGCTGCGTTATCAGCAGGTTGTCCGCTCCACGATGGTCCTTTCCCTGACTGAGCTGATTTCCCGGATCAGCTTAAAAAAAGCGTTTCAGAAGTAAGCCTGCTCACATTGGTGTATCCTTCCCTGTAAATTCCCCGTTTTCAGAGTTATTTGTCATGAAAGAAGTCGAAAAGAACGAAATTAAACGCCTGAGCGACCGCCTGGATCTGATCCGTCACCAGATGGCGGGTCTGTCACTGGTCGATTCCGCCGAGAAGTACGCCGAGCTGGAGAAAGAGACCGCGAAGCTGGAGGCAGAGATCGAGCGCCTGCGCGAAGTAAAAGGCCAGAAGCTGAGCAACGAAGCGCAGAAGCTGATGAACATGCCACACCGCCGCGCAATCACCAAAAAAGAACAGGCTGACATGGGCAAGCTGAAGAAAAGCGTCCGTGGCCTGGTGGTCGTGCACCCGATGACCGAGCTTGGCCGTGAAATGGGCCTGAAAGAGATGACGGGTTTTTGTAAGACCGCATTCTGATTTCATGCCGGGTGGCGCTGCGCTTACCCGGCCTACTCTTTTCCCCTTCGTGTGAATTGGTCCAACCAATTGCGCAATCAATCCTCCCCTGGTTCACAATTCCATTATTTCCGCTCACAAAACCATTGCCACCCCATAACATCTGATTAACCATTCATTGTCATTAACCCTACAACACAACATTGGCAGGACCACTTTTACATAACCTGTGATGCAGAGATGAGCGGAGACTCACCCGCCGCGCAGGTTATCTGGTCCCCAGGAGACCTGCATGAGCCTCTGGCAACAAAACTACGACCCGGCCGGAAATATCTGGCTGTCGAGCCTGATCGCATCGCTTCCAATCCTGTTCTTCTTCTTTGCGCTGATTAAGCTCAAGCTGAAGGGCTACCTTGCCGCGACGTACACCGTTGCCATCGCTCTGCTGGTGGCGCTGTTCTTCTACAAAATGCCGGTCGATCGCGCGCTGGCCTCCGTTGTCTACGGTTTCTTCTACGGTCTGTGGCCAATTGCGTGGATCATCATCGCCGCTGTCTTTGTCTATAAAATTTCGGTGAAAACCGGGCAATTCGACATCATCCGCTCGTCGATTCTCTCCATCACGCCGGACCAGCGCCTGCAGATGCTGATTGTCGGCTTCTCCTTCGGGGCGTTTTTGGAAGGTGCCGCCGGATTTGGCGCACCGGTCGCCATTACGGCCGCCCTGCTGGTGGGCCTCGGCTTTAACCCGCTTTATGCCGCGGGCCTGTGCCTGATTGTGAATACCGCCCCGGTGGCGTTTGGCGCAATGGGGATTCCGATTCTGGTCGCCGGACAGGTGACCGGGCTGGATAGCTTTGAGATCGGCCAGATGGTGGGTCGCCAGCTGCCGTTCCTGACCATCATCGTGCTGTTCTGGATCATGGCGATTATGGACGGCTGGCGCGGCGTGAAAGAGACGTGGCCTGCTGTAATGGTGGCGGGCGGTTCGTTCGCCATCGCGCAATACCTGAGCTCAAACTTCCTCGGTCCGGAGCTGCCGGACATTATCTCGTCGCTGGTCTCGCTGGTCTGCCTGACCCTGTTCCTGAAACGCTGGCAGCCGGTACGTATTTTCCGCTTCGCCGACATGGGTGCCTCGCAGGTCGATCAAACCCTGGCACGCACGGGCTATACCGCAGGGCAGGTGATCCGTGCCTGGTCACCGTTCCTGTTCCTGACCGCAACGGTAACGCTGTGGAGCATCCCGCCGTTTAAAGCCCTGTTCGCCCCGGGCGGCGCGCTGTACGACATGGTGATTAACATCTCCGTGCCGTTCCTCGACAAAATGGTCGCCCGCATGCCGCCAGTCGTGCATGCCGCCACACCGTATGCCGCGGTCTATAAGTTCGACTGGTTCTCCGCCACCGGGACCGCCATCCTGTTTGCCGCGATCCTTTCCGTGGTGTGGCTGCGCATGAAGCCTGCCGCCGCGGTGCAGACCTTCGCAGCGACGATTAAAGAACTGATGCTGCCGATTTACTCCATCGGCATGGTGCTGGCGTTCGCGTTTATCTCGAACTACTCCGGCCTGTCATCGACGCTGGCACTGGCGCTGGCCCATACCAGCCACGCCTTCACCTTCTTCTCACCGTTCCTCGGCTGGCTGGGTGTGTTCCTGACCGGGTCAGATACCTCGTCGAACGCCCTGTTTGCTGCACTGCAGGCTACGGCAGCCCAGCAGATTGGCGTGTCGGATGTCCTGCTGGTCGCTGCGAACACCACCGGCGGCGTGACCGGGAAAATGATCTCCCCGCAATCCATCGCCATTGCCTGTGCGGCGGTGGGACTGGTCGGTAAAGAGTCGGATCTGTTCCGCTTTACCGTGAAACACAGCCTGATATTCACCTGCATGGTCGGGGTGATCACCACCCTGCAGGCTTATGTCTTAACCTGGATGATCCCATGATAGTGATGCCCAGACGCCTGTCCGACGAGATAGCCTCTCGCGTACGGGCGCTGATTGAAGAACAACAGCTGGAAGCGGGCATGAAGTTGCCCGCTGAACGCCAGCTCGCCGCCCAGCTTGGTGTATCGCGTAATTCCCTGCGTGAAGCGCTGGCCACGCTGGTCAGCGAAGGGGTACTGGTGAGCCGTCGCGGCGGCGGCACCTTTGTGCGCTGGCAGCATGACGACTGGTCCGAGCAAAACATCGTTCAGCCGCTGAAGACGCTGATGGAAAATGACCCGGACTACAGCTTTGACATCCTCGAAGCGCGTCACGCCATCGAGACCAGCACCGCCTGGCATGCGGCCATGCGGGCAACCGAGGCCGACAAAGAGAAGCTCAAAGCCTGCTTTGAGGCCACGCAAAGCAGCGACCCGGATATCGCCTCCCAGGCTGACGTGCGTTTTCACCTGGCCATTGCCGAAGCGTCGCACAATGTGGTTCTGCTCCAGACCATGCGCGGGTTCTTCGACCTGCTGCAATCCTCTGTCAAACAAAGCCGCCAGCGCATGTACCTGGTTCCGCCGGTGTTTGCCCAACTGACTGAACAACACGAGGCGGTGCTTAACGCCATTCTGGCCGGTGATGCCGAGGCCGCACGCAAGGCGATGATGGCGCATCTCGGCTTCGTTCACACCACCATTAAACGATTCGATGAAGACCAGGCCCGACAGGCGCGTATTACCCGTCTGCCTGGCGACAGTGATATTTCCAGGGAGAACAAAGCATGATCATTTCAGCAGCCAGTGACTATCGCGCCGCGGCGCAGCGCATTTTGCCCCCGTTCCTGTTCCACTACATCGACGGCGGGGCGTATGCCGAATACACCCTGCGCCGCAATGTGGAAGACTTGTCAGAGGTGGCCCTGCGTCAGCGCGTGCTGAAGAATATGTCTGACCTGAGCCTTGAGACGACGCTGTTCAACGAAACGCTCTCCATGCCGGTCGCCCTCGCCCCCGTCGGCCTGTGCGGTATGTACGCCCGTCGTGGCGAAGTGCAGGCGGCGGCGGCCGCGGATGCCAGGGGTATTCCGTTTACCCTCTCTACCGTCTCCGTCTGCCCGATTGAAGAGGTCGCGCCGACCATCAAGCGTCCGATGTGGTTCCAGCTGTACGTCCTGCGCGATCGCGGTTTTATGCGCAACGCGCTGGAGCGCGCCAAAGCGGCGGGCTGTTCCACGCTGGTCTTTACCGTCGATATGCCAACGCCGGGTGCGCGCTACCGTGACGCCCACTCCGGCATGAGCGGCCCGAATGCCGCTCTGCGCCGCTACTGGCAGGCGGTGACGCACCCGCAGTGGGCGTGGGATGTGGGTCTGAACGGACGTCCGCACGATCTGGGCAATATCTCGGCTTACCTCGGTAAACCGACCGGGCTGGAAGATTACATCGGCTGGCTGGCGAACAACTTCGATCCGTCCATCTCCTGGAAAGACCTGGAGTGGATCCGCGAATTCTGGGACGGCCCGATGGTGATCAAAGGGATCCTCGACCCGGAAGATGCCCGCGACGCGGTACGTTTTGGCGCAGACGGCATTGTGGTCTCAAACCACGGCGGGCGTCAGCTCGACGGTGTGCTCTCCTCCGCACGCGCGCTGCCCGCCATTGCCGATGCGGTGAAAGGCGATATCGCGATTCTGGCCGACAGCGGCATTCGCAACGGGCTGGATGTGGTACGCATGATCGCGCTCGGCGCCGACAGCGTGCTGCTGGGCCGTGCGTATCTGTACGCGCTGGCGACGGCAGGTCAGGCTGGCGTGGCGAACCTGCTTGACCTGATCGAAAAAGAGATGAAAGTCGCGATGACGCTGACCGGTGCGAAAACCATTAGCGAAATCAGCAAAGACTCTCTGGTGCAGGAGTTAAGTCGATTACCGGCGGCGCTGGCTCCCCTTGCGCAGGGAAACGCTGCCTGAATACCCCTCCTGTTAACACCGCTGTTCACGCGCCCGGTTCCCCCTTCGGGCGCTTTTTTTTGCCGAAAATAACACTTAGATAACAAATTGGATAAGAAAATTTGACATATTTACCCCCTCCGCAATTGTATAGACAAGCAAATACAAGAACACAAAAACAACATCACATCGGAGAGGAGCATATGACGTATTCAGGCAAGGTGGATATTCAGCAGGTGATCGATGAGAGTCCCTTTTCAGGGTTTCACTGGCTTCTTATCGTACTGGGCTTTCTGGTTCTGGCGATCGATGGATTTGATACCGCGGCAATGGGTTACATCGCCCCTACGCTGTCGGCAGAATGGGGGATACATAAACAGGATCTGGGGCCGGTGCTGAGCGCTGCCCTGCTGGGCTTGTCGCTGGGTGCCCTCATTGCAGGCCCGGTATCGGACAAGATGGGGCGCAAGCGCGTGCTGGTCTTCTCCTGCCTGTTCTTCGGCCTTGCAAGCCTGGGCACGGCCTGGGCGCAAACTCTGAATACGCTGACGTTGTGGCGCTTTCTGACGGGCCTTGGCCTCGGTGCCGCAATGCCAAACGCCATCACGCTGATTTCGGAGTTCGCCCCCCAGCGCTGCCGCGCCATGGCGATTAATACCATGTACTGCGGCTTCCCTCTGGGTGCCGCAGGGGGCGGTGCGATCTCTTCGTGGCTTATTCCCCACCATGGCTGGCGAAGCGTGCTGCTGACGGGTGCAATTGCGCCGCTGATTTTGACGCTGCTGCTGGCGCTATTTTTGCCGGAGTCGGTGAAGTTTCTGGTGCAGCGCGGGAAGGACGTCATGCAGATCCGCCGTATCGCGAGCCGGTTCAGCCGCAGCACTCTGGAGAGCGTTACCGGCTTTTTCCTGGCAGAGGAAAAAGTCGCTTCTAGAAAAGGGAGCGTGGCGCAGCTCTTCTCCATGCCCTGGCTGCCCGGCACACTAATGCTATGGGTCACCTACTTTATGGGGCTGGTGATTTACTACGTCCTGCTGAGCTGGATGCCGACCCTGATGCAGGGGATGGGCTATGCGCTGGCGGAATCCGCCTGGCTCACCTCGCTGTTCACCTTCGGCGGTACCGCAGGCATTCTGCTCGCGGGCTGGATGATGGATCGCTGGGAGGCACACAAAGTGGTCGCGGGTGGCTTTGTGCTGACAATGGGTCTCATTCTGTTACTGGGCATTGAGCATAATCATATCGTCCTGTTTGGCGGGTTGATTTTCCTGATGGGGATCGCGATGAACGGGGCGCAATCGGGCATGCAAACCCTGGCTGCGACTTTTTACCCAACAGAGTGCCGCGCAACGGGTATTGCCTGGATGCAGGGGATCGGCCGCTTTGGCGGCGTGGCGGGAACCATGACCAGCGCTCAGCTGCTTTCCCTGCAGTGGCAGGCGGACAGTATTTTGATGATCCTCAGCGTGCCTGCCATGGTCGCCGCAGCGGCAACGTGCTACAAAATGCTGCGTTGCCGTGCGCAGGAACCTGGCGTCGCGTAATTCCTCACTTTTCTGCTATTCTGCCCCCGCAATTAAGGGGGCAGCATGCTTAACATCGTTTTATTCGAACCAGAAATTCCGCCGAATACCGGCAATATCATCCGCCTGTGTGCCAACACCGGCTTTCGTCTGCACATCATTGAGCCGATGGGCTTTACGTGGGACGATAAGCGTCTGCGTCGCGCGGGGCTGGATTACCATGAATTTACTGCCGTCGTGCGCCATCATGATTACGCCGCGTTTCTGGAAAGCGAAAAGCCGCAGCGCATGTTCGCCCTGACCACCAAAGGCACGCCAGCACACAGCGCCGTGAGCTATCAGGACGGTGACTATCTGATGTTTGGCCCGGAAACCCGCGGCCTGCCAGCCGCGATTCTGGATGCCCTGCCCGCTGAGCAGAAAATCCGTATTCCGATGATGCCGGACAGCCGCAGCATGAACCTGTCGAACGCGGTGTCGGTGGTGGTGTATGAAGCATGGCGCCAGCTGGGGTACCCGGGCGCCATTCTCAGAAGTTAAATGCCGTCACCATACTCAAACGTATGGTGGATACCGTTGAAATGCTGATCCATATCCATGGACGGCTTATCGCTGTCTGGTTTGCCGACGATACGCGCCGGTACGCCAGCCGCGGTGGTGTGCGGCGGAACCGGCTGGAGCACAACCGACCCTGCACCAATCTTCGCGCCGCGTCCGACTTCGATATTGCCGAGGATTTTGGCACCCGCGCCAATCATCACCCCTTCACGAATTTTCGGATGGCGATCGCCGCTGGTTTTACCGGTACCGCCAAGGGTAACCGACTGCAGGATCGAAACGTCGTCTTCAATCACCGCCGTCTCACCCACAACAATGCCGGTGGCGTGGTCGAGCATAATTCCACGGCCAATTTTCGCTGCCGGGTGAATATCGACCTGGAAGGTCACGGAGACCTGATTTTGCAGGAAGATTGCCAGCGCGCGGCGGCCTTCATTCCATAGCCAGTGGCCGATGCGATACGCCTGCAGGGCGTGGAAGCCTTTCAGGTATAGCAGCGGCGTAGAGTATTTATCTACCGCTGGGTCACGCGTACGCACGGCCTGAATATCACAGGCGGCAGAGGCGATCATTTCCGGGTCAGCGGCGTATGCCTCCTCCACCACTTCACGGATGGCGATAGCAGGCATAATCGAGGAGGCCAGCTTGTTGGCGAGCATGTAGCTGAGAGCACTGCCAAGGTTTTCGTGTTTGAGTAGCGTAGCGTGGTAAAAACTGGCCAGCATAGGCTCACAGTCGGCCAGCGCCCGGGCTTCGGCTTTAATATTGTTCCAGACGATATCCAGTTCTTCACACGGCATTGCTTACTCCAGACGATAAGTTAATGACCAGCCAGTTCTGCGCTGGCTGGGTCATTCAGGTGACAATGGTTCCGACTACTTACTGCTGCGCTCGTCCTTGCGCGCACGACCTAATAAGGTCAATGCTGCCTCGCGCGCATTTTTTCCGCAATACAATACCTGATAAATTTCCTCGGTTATTGGCATTTCGACACCAAACCGGTGCGCCAATTCGCGGACTTCTTTGGTATTGCGGTAGCCTTCCACCACCTGTCCAATCTTCTCCTGCGCGCTTTTTACATCGCTGCCCTGTCCGAGCATCATGCCAAAGCGGCGGTTACGAGACTGGTTGTCGGTACAGGTCAGCACCAGATCGCCCAGACCCGCCATCCCCATAAAGGTGGCCGGATCGGCGCCCAGCGCCTCGCCAAGACGGGACATCTCGGTTAAGCCGCGGGTAATCAACGCCGTACGGGCGTTGGCGCCAAAGCCAATACCGTCAGACATCCCGGCACCGATAGCAATCACGTTCTTCACCGCACCGCCCAGCTGGACACCGATAAAATCAGGGTTGCTGTAGACGCGGAAACTCTTGCCACAATGCAGCAGATGCTGGAGATCGTCGGCGAAAGCCTGGTCAGTCGATGCCAGCGAGATCGCCGTCGGCAGGCCAGCAGCCAGCTCTTTGGCAAAGGTCGGACCGGAGATGACCGCCAGCGGGATCGCATCACCCAGCGCTTCGCGGGCAACGTCCTGCAGCAGGCGTCCGGTTTCCGCTTCAAGACCTTTGGTTGCCCAGACAATACGGGCATCCGGGCGCATCAGCGGCTTAATCTGACGCAGCACTTCGCCAAACACATGGCTCGGGACGACAATCAGAATGTTGCGGCTGGCCGCCAGCGCGGTCGCTAGATCGCTTTCCAGGTGCAGGGAGTCAGGGAACGGAACGTCCGGGAGAAACGCCACATTGCAACGGTCGTGCTGCAGCGTGGCGATATGTTTTGGATCGTGGCCCCACAGGACCACGTCGTGACCATTTCTTGCCAGCGTGATGGCAAGAGCGGTGCCGTATGAGCCGGCACCGATCACAGTCATTGAAGCATTAACAGTGCTCATCAGGCATCCTGATGTTGTTCAGCACCTTCGCCAGCTTGCTGCTGCAGATAGTTCATGAACAGCGCATCAAAGTTAACTGGCGCAAGGTTCAGTTGCGGGAATGTACCGCGAGAAACCAGGCTGGTGATGCATTCGCGCGCATACGGGAACAGGATGTTCGGGCAGTATGCACCCAGGCAATGCGCCATCTGGTTGCCTTCGATGCCGCCGATGGAGAAGATACCGCCCTGCTGTACTTCACACAGGAACGCGGTTTCTTCGCCCAGAGAGGCGGTCACGGTCACACGCAGTACAACTTCATACACGTCATCTGCCAGTTGGGTAGATGCGGTATCCAGATCAAGTTTAACCTCTGGCTGCCAGTCTTTCTGGAAAACGTGCGGCGCATTTGGCGCTTCAAAAGAGACATCTTTCGTGTAGATGCGCTGGATCTGGAAAATCATTTCATTATTGCTTTGTTCTGACATGGAAAAACCCTTTTTAATTGTCCTAAAGTCTCTTAGCTCAGCAGCGGATCGAGTCCACCACGGGCGTCGAGCGCATACAAGTCATCACAGCCGCCAATGTGCTGCGCATCAATAAAAATCTGCGGAACCGTCGTACGACCACTACGTTGGATCATCTCTTCACGTTTAACCGCGTCACCGTCGATCGGCAGTTCCTTGAACGTGACGCCTTTGCTGTTCAGCAGCGCTTTCGCACGGTGGCAGAACGGGCACGTCGCTTTGGTGTAGATCTCAATATTGGCCATGACTGAACTCCTTATTTACCGCGAACCAAAGGAAGATTTTCCCCGCTCCAGCCGGAGATCCCTTCTTTCAGTACCGTTACATTTTCGAAGCCCGCTTTATAAAGCGCGCTGGCAGATTCTTGCGCCTGCATACCGGTTGCATCAACAACGATAATTGGCTGGGCTTTGTGTTTTTCAAGCTCACCCACGTTGTTCGCTTTGATTTCAGCTGGCAACAGGTTGATTGCGCCTGCAATGTGACCTTTACGGAAATCGTCACGCTGACGCAGATCGACAACGACGGCATCTTCTTTGTTGATAAGACGCGTCGCTTCACCACGGGTGATAACCTTAATCTTAGACGTCAGGCTCTTAAATGTGGTGAACAGCACAGCAGCCAGCAGGCCAATCCACGCGATGCTCAGAACCGGATGGCGGCTAACGAATTGCATAATTTCTTGCATGGAGGGTAACTACTCCCGACTAAGTGATAAAAAAACCAGGACAGGAGTATACCTGTGCGTTCTGGCAAATACAGCCAGCGACCCTAACCTAATCCATTTTCTGCGGCATGCCACCTAAAAAAATGCCTCAAAATGGTCCGGTCAGCGCCTTGCCCCTGCGCTTTCTTTGATCTTCTGCGGCTATTTGATCGATTCAGCTGTAGTAAAATTACGCAAATTTTGACTCTTGAGCATGAGGTTGTTGCAATGTCGGTTTCTAAAAAACCTATGGTACTGGTGATTCTGGATGGCTATGGCTACCGTGAAGACAGCCAGGATAACGCTATTTTCAGCGCAAAAACCCCGGTGATGGATGCGCTGTGGGCGAAACGTCCCCATACCCTGATCGACGCATCCGGTCTGGAAGTCGGTCTGCCTGACCGCCAGATGGGCAACTCCGAAGTCGGTCACGTTAACCTGGGCGCGGGCCGTATCGTCCATCAGGACCTGACCCGTCTGGATGTCGAAATCAAAGAACGCACCTTCTTCGCGAACCCGGTTCTTTGCGGCGCGGTAGATAAAGCCGTTGCGGCAGGTAAAGCCGTTCACATCATGGGCTTGCTCTCCGCGGGCGGTGTACACAGCCACGAAGATCACATCATGGCGATGGTTGAACTGGCCGCCGAGCGCGGTGCAGAAAAAATCTATCTGCACGCCTTCCTGGATGGTCGCGATACGCCACCACGCAGCGCAAAAGGCTCTCTGCAAGCCTTCGAAGAGAAATTTGCCGCACTGGGCAAAGGCCGCGTCGCCTCCATCATTGGTCGTTACTACGCCATGGACCGCGACAACCGCTGGGATCGCGTTGAACAGGCCTATGACCTGATGACCCTGGCAAAAGGTGAGTTCCAGTTCCCGACTGCCGTTGAAGCCCTGGAAGCCGCATACGCACGTGATGAAAACGATGAATTCGTGAAAGCGACCGTGATTCGTGCTGAAGGCCAGCCCGATGCCGCCATGGAAGATGGCGATGCGCTGATCTTCATGAACTTCCGCGCTGACCGCGCGCGTGAAATCACCCGTGCTTTCGTCAACAGCGACTTCGACGGTTTTGCCCGTAAGAAAGTGGTAAACCTCGACTTCATCCAGCTGACCGAATACGCGGCAGACATCAAAGCCCCATGCGCGTATCCACCAGCCTCGCTGGCTAATACCTTCGGCGAGTGGATGGCGAAGAATGACAAAACGCAGCTGCGTATTTCCGAAACCGAAAAATATGCGCACGTGACCTTCTTCTTTAACGGCGGCGTGGAAGAGCCGTTCAAAGGTGAAGAGCGCATTCTGATCAACTCACCGAAAGTCGCGACTTACGATCTGCAGCCAGAGATGAGCTCTGCTGAGCTGACTGAAAAACTGGTCGCGGCCATCAAGAGCGGCAAGTACGACACCATCATCTGTAACTACCCGAATGGCGACATGGTCGGTCATACCGGCGTGATGGAAGCCGCCGTGAAAGCGGTTGAAGCACTGGATCACTGCGTTGAGCAGGTTGCAAAAGCGGTTGAGTCCGTAGGCGGTCAGCTGCTGATCACCGCTGACCACGGTAACGCGGAACAGATGCGCGACCCGGCAACGGGCCAGGCGCATACCGCTCACACCAACCTGCCTGTTCCGTTGATTTATGTCGGTGATAAATCACTGAAAGCAGTGGAAGGCGGCAAGCTTTCTGACATCGCGCCAACCATGTTGTCGCTGATGGGTATGCCGATCCCTGAAGAGATGACTGGTAAGCCGCTGTTCATCGTGGAATAATCCCTCCCCATGAGGGGAAAGGCGATTTTTTCAATCACATGGGTCGTGAAGCCGCTTAGGTTATCAGTCAGACCCCTGCTTTGCGCCAGCGCACTCAGCGCTGGCGTATTGCTGTGCGCCGCATCCGCCCACGCGGACGATCGCGACCAGTTGAAATCCATTCAGGCGGATATCGCCGCTAAAGAGCGTGCGGTACGCCAGCAACAACAGCAACGCTCCGCCCTGCTCGCCCAGCTTAAGCAGCAGGAAGAAGCTATTTCGGCCGCAGCCCGTAAGCTCCGTGAAACGCAAGATACCCTCGCTCAGTTGAATAAACAGATCGACGAGATGAACGCGTCGATTGCCAAACTGGAGCGCCAGCGTGATGCACAGGAGCGCAATCTTGCCGCACAGCTTGATGCCGCTTTCCGACAGGGTGAACACACCGGCCTTCAGTTAATCCTCAGCGGTGAAGAGAGCCAGCGCGGTCAGCGTCTGCAGGCCTACTTCGGTTATCTGAACCAGGCGCGTCAGGAGACCATTGCGCAGTTGAAACAGACGCGTGAAGAGGTCTCCACCCAAAAAGCTGAGCTTGAAGAGAAGCAGAGTCAGCAGCAGACGTTGCTCTACGAACAAAAAGCGCAGCAGGCGAAACTTGAGCAGGCCCGTAACGAGCGCAAGAAAACCCTTTCCGGTCTTGAGTCCTCCATTCAGCAAGGTCAGAGCCAGCTGAGTGAAATGCGTGCCAACGAATCAAAACTGCGTAACAGTATCGCCCGTGCCGAAGCCGCGGCGAAAGCGCGTGCCGAAAAAGAGGCCCGCGAGGCACAGGCTGTCCGCGACAAGCAGCAGGAAGCCTCCCGCAAAGGTACCACCTACAAGCCAAGCGAAAGCGAACGTTCCCTGATGTCGCGTACCGGCGGTCTGGGTTCCCCACGCGGTCAGGCCTACTGGCCCGTTCGCGGTACGCTTCTGCATCGTTATGGCGAACAGCTGCAGGGTGAGCTACGTTGGAAAGGGATCGTTATCGGTGCGTCTGAAGGTAGTGAAGTGAAAGCCATTGCCGATGGACGAGTGATTCTGGCCGACTGGCTGCAGGGTTACGGTCTTGTGGTAGTGGTTGAGCACGGTAAAGGCGACATGAGTCTTTACGGCTACAATCAGAGCGCACTGGTCAGCGTTGGCACACAGGTGCGCGCAGGCCAACCCATCGCCCTTGTGGGCAGCAGTGGCGGTCAGGGCCGCCCGTCACTCTATTTCGAAATTCGTCGTCAGGGTCAGGCGGTCAATCCACAGCCGTGGTTGGGAAGATAAGTTTTGCTTCAATTTCGTCGAATGGTTCTCTCCGTCGTCAGCGCGCTGGCGCTGGCTGCACCGGTATACGCAGGTAAACTCGCGATTGTGATTGATGACTTCGGTTATCGTCCGCACTATGAAAATCAGGTGCTGGCAATGCCGCCAGCCATCTCTGTCGCCGTCCTTCCGAATGCGCCTCACGCCCGTGAGATGGCGACCAAAGCCCACAACAGCGGACATCAGGTCCTCATCCATCTGCCGATGGCACCGCTCAGTAAACAGCCGCTGGAAAAAGATACGCTTCGTCCGGATATGAGCAGCGATGAGATCGAGCGCATCATCCGTGACGCTTACAACAACGTGCCGTATGCCGTTGGCCTGAACAACCATATGGGTAGCGCGATGACCTCCAGCCTGTACGGCATGCTAAAAGTGATGCAGGCGCTGGAACGCTACAACCTCTACTTCCTCGACAGCATGACCATCGGCAATAGCCAGGCGATGCGTGCCGCTCAGGGAACGGGAGTGAAGGTGATCAAGCGCAAGGTGTTCCTGGATGATACTCAGAACGAGGCCGACATTCGCGTGCAGTTCAATCGCGCCGTGCAGCTCGCCCGACGTAATGGTTCAGCCATTGCCATCGGCCACCCGCATCCTTCTACGGTGCGCGTTTTGCAGCAGATGTTGCCGACCTTGCCTCCAGATATCACACTGGTACGTCCGAGCGATCTGCTCAATGAGCCGCAGGTCGATACGTCTCGCCCGGGTAGCGCACAACCACCCGCAACGCAGCCGCGTAACCCGTTCCGTGGCGTGAAGAATTGCAAGCTGAAACAACCGCCTGAACCGGTGCATGCAACCCGCTTCTTCGCGGTCATCAGCGAAAGCGTGAGCCAGAGTACGCTGGTGCAATACTTCCAGCACCAGTGGCAGGGATGGGGTAAGAAATCCTGATTGCTTGCCCCTTATTTCGCAATCTGTGAGTCCGTCTGCTTATTAGCAACGGGCTCTTTTTTCTCCTGATGCTGATACCAGGATTTGAAATACTTCAAAAAGCTGTAGGCCGTCGCATAAAGCCCCGTCACGACCCCAACCTTGCCCTGGCGCCAGGCGCCGCTGAACAGATACCATTTGAAGAAAGCCCCGATGGCACTGATGATGCCGCGTCCTATCGAGGGCCGAACCGCCTGATATTTCACCAGTCTAGTGGTATAGCCGTTGAGCTTGTTGAACACTTCATGCAGGTTATAAAAGGTGTCGTGACGCACCCGACCCGGCATTTTCACGGCGACAATATTGCCTTCAACTTTGTCATCCACTGGTCGTTGGTTGAAACGAGCCAGTGTACGATTGAACAGGCGCACCGGGAAATCAGGAGAGGAAACAGGATAGATTGTACGCACTTCCTCACCCAGCACATGCCAGTACCGGGCGATACGCCATGCGCGATCGGCGGAAGGTTCATCCCCGGCTTTGAGGGTCAGAATAAAGTCGACAGTTTCTGCGTCCAGAATCTCGTCGCTATCAATACACAGCACCCAGTCATTGCTCGCAAGGTCGATCGCATGGTTCATCTGCACGCCATGCATAGTATAGGGGTGATGGTAAAGGGAGAGGCTATACTCGCGGCAAATAGAAAGAGTGGCATCAGTACTGCCGGAATCCAGAACGACAATTTCATCTGCCACTGTCAGCAGCGGAGGGATCACCTCGCGCAGCAAACGCGCTGAATTACAGGTCAATAAACAAACGGTAAGCTTGAACATAGGCACTGTAAATGTAAACGGATCGTCAACAAACTTTATAAGTGTGTGGATAAAAAAGCGAAGGAAAAATCAAAATAATCTGATTGCGGATGTAAGAAATGTGAAGAAGCCGAAAAAAAAACGCCCGAAGGCGCTTTTTCTGTTAATCCCAGCTCAAAATAACTTTCCCAGACTGACCTGAACGCATCGCGTCAAAGCCTTTCTGGAACTCATCAACTGAGAAGCGGTGAGTAATAATCGGGGACAGATCCAGACCAGACTGAATTAATGCCGCCATCTTGTACCAGGTTTCGAACATCTCACGGCCATAAATGCCTTTGATGAACAGCCCCTTGAAGATGACCTTGTTCCAGTCGATAGACATATCTGACGGCGGAATACCCAACATCGCGATACGGCCACCGTGATTCATGGTGTCGAGCATGGTGCGGAACGCCGGTGGCGCACCGGACATCTCCAGACCTACGTCAAAGCCTTCGGTCATGCCCAGCTCTTCCATCACGTCGGTCAGACTCTCTTTGGAAACATCCACCGCGCGGGTGACGCCCATTTTACGCGCCAGCGACAGACGGTATTCGTTCACGTCGGTGATCACCACGTTACGCGCGCCCACATGCTTCGCCACGGCTGCCGCCATAATGCCAATGGGGCCCGCGCCAGACACCAGCACATCCTCACCCACCAGGTCGAAGGAGAGTGCCGTGTGTACCGCGTTACCGAACGGGTCAAAGATGGAGGCCAGATCGTCAGAGATATTGTCCGGGATTTTGAACGCGTTAAACGCCGGGATCACCAGGTATTCCGCGAAGCAGCCCGGGCGGTTTACGCCCACGCCAATGGTATTACGGCACAGGTGCGTACGCCCACCGCGGCAGTTGCGGCAGTGGCCGCAGGTGATATGGCCTTCACCGGAGACGCGGTCGCCAATCTGGAAGCCTTTGACTTCCTGACCAATGCCAACCACTTCACCCACATATTCGTGACCGACAACCATCGGGACCGGAATGGTTTTCTGTGACCACTGATCCCAGTTGTAGATGTGAACGTCAGTACCGCAGATGGCGGTTTTACGAATTTTGATTAGCAGATCGTTATGACCGACTTCCGGCTCCGGCACGTCGGTCATCCAAATCCCTTCTTCCGCTTTCAGTTTGGATAACGCTTTCATCACACGTCCTCAGGCAATTACGCCCAGCTGTTTGCCGATGCGGGTAAAGGCTTCCACCGCACGTTCAATTTGTTCAGGCGAATGCGCCGCAGACATCTGGGTGCGGATACGCGCCTGGCCTTTTGGTACCACCGGGAAGAAGAACCCGGTGACATAAATCCCTTCTTTCTGCAGTTCACGAGCAAATTTCTGCGCCACGACCGCATCACCCAGCATCACCGGGATGATGGCGTGATCGGCACCGGCCAGGGTGAAACCTGCGGCGCTCATTTTTTCACGGAACAGACGGGCGTTCGACCACAGGCGGTCGCGCAGCTCAGCGCCGGACTCCACCATCTCCAGTACCTTGATGGAGGCGGCAACAATGGCTGGCGCCAGGGAGTTGGAGAACAGATACGGGCGGGAGCGCTGACGCAGCCATTCAACCACCTCTTTACGCGCAGCGGTATAACCACCGGACGCGCCGCCGAGCGCTTTGCCCAACGTACCGGTGATGATATCCACGCGGCCCATCACGTCACAGTATTCGTGGGAACCGCGGCCATTTTCGCCGACAAAACCGACCGCGTGAGAGTCATCGACCATGACCAGCGCGTCGTATTTATCCGCCAGGTCACAGACACCTTTCAGGTTAGCGATCACACCGTCCATGGAGAACACGCCGTCGGTGGCGATCAGCACGTGGCGAGCACCCGCTTCACGGGCCTCTTTCAGGCGCGCTTCCAGTTCAACCATGTCGTTGTTGGCGTAACGGAAACGCTTCGCTTTACACAGGCGTACGCCGTCGATGATGGAGGCGTGGTTCAGGGCGTCGGAGATAATCGCATCTTCTGCGCCAAGCAGGGTCTCAAACAGACCGCCGTTGGCGTCGAAGCAGGAGGAGTAGAGAATCGCGTCTTCCATTCCAAGGAAGCTCGCCAGCTTTTGCTCAAGCTGCTTGTGGCTATCCTGGGTACCGCAAATAAAGCGTACGGAGGCCATACCGAAACCGTGAGTATCCATGCCGTTTTTCGCTGCGGCAATCAGCTCAGGGTGATTCGCAAGACCTAAGTAGTTGTTCGCACAAAAGTTGATCACGTGGCTGCCGTCGGCAACGGTGATGTCCGCCTGCTGAGCAGACGTGATAATACGCTCTTCCTTGAACAACCCTTCCGCACGTGCGGTGTCGAGGTCGCTGTTTAACTGTTTGTAAAAATCACCACGCATTGCAATTCTCCAGACTCGGCAAATTTCGGGACATATTACCCAAACCTATAGTTCATGACGAGATGACGCAGTATCTCTTGTCGTTTTTGCAGCATAAATCACGTGTACCCCTACCGCATATCGGTGAATGGCTGAAGACAGGGCATTGTGATGATATGATAGAAACATTAGCGTTCGGGATTGTCCCCGGACTCCACACTTCAAAGGTTACCGTTATGATCATCGTTACCGGCGGCGCAGGCTTTATCGGCAGCAATATTGTTAAGGCTCTCAATGACAAAGGCATCACCGACATCCTGGTGGTGGACAACCTGAAAGATGGCACCAAGTTCGTTAACCTGGTGGATCTGAACATCGCTGATTACATGGATAAAGAAGACTTCCTTATCCAAATTATGGCAGGTGAAGAGTTTGGCGAGATTGAAGCCATTTTCCACGAAGGTGCGTGCTCATCCACCACCGAATGGGACGGCAAGTACATGATGGACAACAACTATCAGTACTCCAAAGAGATCCTCCACTACTGCCTGGAGCGTGAAATTCCGTTCCTGTACGCCTCTTCTGCTGCCACCTACGGCGGGCGTACCTCAGACTTCATCGAATCCCGCGAATACGAGCAACCGCTGAACGTCTACGGCTACTCCAAATTCCTGTTCGACGAATACGTGCGTCAGATTCTGCCAGAAGCGAACTCCCAGATTGTCGGCTTCCGTTACTTCAACGTCTACGGGCCGCGCGAAGGGCACAAAGGCAGCATGGCGAGCGTGGCATTCCACCTGAATACCCAGCTGAATAATGGCGAAAGCCCGAAACTGTTCGAAGGCAGCGACGGCTTTAAGCGCGACTTCGTCTACGTGGGCGATGTGGCTGCAGTCAACCTGTGGTTCTGGGAAAACGGTGTGTCCGGCATCTTCAACCTGGGGACTGGCCGCGCGGAATCCTTCCAGGCAGTGGCAGACGCGACGCTGGCGTACCACAAAAAAGGCAGTATTGAGTACATTCCGTTCCCGGATAAGCTGAAAGGCCGCTACCAGGCGTTCACCCAGGCAGACCTGACTAACCTGCGTAAAGCTGGCTACGACAAGCCGTTCAAGACCGTTGCCGAAGGCGTAACGGAATATATGGCCTGGCTGAACCGCGACGCGTAAGTATGAGAATTCTGGTGATCGGCCCGTCATGGGTGGGCGACATGATGATGTCGCAAAGTCTCTATCGCACGCTCAAGGCGCGCTATCCCCAGGCGATAATCGACGTGATGGCACCCGCGTGGTGCCGTCCGCTGTTATCGCGTATGCCGGAAGTGAACGAGGCGATCCCGATGCCGCTCGGCCACGGTGCGCTGGAAATCGGCGAACGCCGCAAGCTCGGCCATAGCCTGCGCGAGAAGCGCTACGATCGCGCGTATGTCCTGCCGAACTCTTTCAAATCTGCCTTAGTGCCCTTCTTTGCGGGTATTCCGCACCGTACCGGCTGGCGCGGTGAAATGCGCTACGGCCTGCTGAACGACGCGCGGGTGCTGGACAAAGAGGCCTGGCCGCTAATGGTGGAGCGCTACGTGGCGCTGGCCTACGACAAAGGCGTGATGCGCAGTGCGAAAGATCTGCCGCAGCCGCTGCTCTGGCCGCAGCTTCAGGTTAATGACGGCGAGAAATCCCAGACCTGCAACGCGTTTGGTCTTTCGTCTGAACGCCCGATGATTGGCTTCTGCCCTGGTGCGGAGTTCGGTCCGGCAAAACGCTGGCCGCACTATCACTATGCGGAGCTGGCAAAACAGCTGATCGACGAAGGCTATCAGATTGTGCTGTTTGGCTCGGCAAAAGACCACGAAGCAGGCAATGAAATTCTCGCCACGCTCAGCACAGAGCAGCAGGCCTGGTGCCGAAACCTGGCCGGGGAAACGCAGCTCGAACAAGCTGTTATTCTGATCGCCGCCTGTAAAGCCGTGGTGACCAATGATTCCGGCCTGATGCACGTCGCTGCCGCGCTGGACCGCCCGCTGGTCGCGCTGTATGGTCCAAGCAGCCCGGACTTCACGCCGCCGCTGTCGCACAAAGCGCGCGTCATTCGCCTGATTACCGGCTACCACAAGGTGCGCAAAGGCGATGCCGCAGAAGGCTATCACCAGAGCCTGATCGACATCACGCCGCAGCGTGTTCTCGAAGAACTCAACGAACTGCTGTTGAGCGAAGAAGGGTAACGGATGCGGGTATTGATCGTTAAAACCTCGTCTATGGGTGATGTTCTGCATACGCTGCCTGCGCTGACGGACGCGATGCAGGCCATTCCGGGCATCCGTTTTGACTGGGTGGTGGAAGAAGGCTTCGCGCAGATTCCTACCTGGCATGAAGCAATAGACCGCGTGATCCCGGTGGCCATTCGCCGCTGGCGCAAAGCATGGTTCTCCACACCGATTAAAGCCGAGCGCACCGCCTTCCGCGAAGCGGTTCAGGCGCAGCGTTACGACGCGATCATCGACGCGCAGGGGCTGGTGAAAAGCGCCGCGCTGGTGACGCGTCTGGCACACGGCGTAAAGCACGGCATGGACTGGCACTCCGCCCGCGAGCCGCTGGCGAGTCTGTTCTATAACCGTCGCCACCGTATTGCAAAACAACAGCACGCGGTGGAGCGTACCCGTGAACTGTTTGCCAAGAGTCTTGGCTATGTAAAACCCAAAACGCAGGGTGATTACGCTATTTCTCAGCATTTTTTGCACAGTTCGCAACAAACAGATGCGCATTATCTGGTTTTCCTTCATGCCACAACGCGCGATGATAAACACTGGCCAGAAACACATTGGCGCGAACTGATAAGCCTGCTGGGGAGTGCGGGGCTACGTATCAAACTCCCGTGGGGAGCGCCGCATGAAGAAGCGCGTGCCAAACGTCTGGCGGCAGGGTTTGATTATGTAGACATTCTGCCGCGCATGAAACTTGATGGTGTGGCTCAGGAGCTGGCCGGCGCTGCGGCAGTGGTCTCCGTGGATACGGGCCTCAGCCATCTGACGGCAGCGCTGGATCGACCTAATATTACGCTTTATGGCCCAACGGACCCGGGCCTTATCGGCGGCTATGGAAAAAATCAATATATCTGCCGCCCGAAAGACTCATCGCAGCTAAGCGACCTCAGCGCCGCTGCGGTATTTGCGCAATTAGAGCCTTTGCTGGCAGCAGAGAGAGCCTATGTCTGATTTTTTCTCAGCGGAGCGTCCACCAAAGCGCGTGCTGATCGTTAAGTTGCGTCACCACGGTGACGTTCTGCTTACTTCGCCAGTGTTTACCGTATTGAAAAAGAACTGGCCGAATGTAGAAGTCGACGCACTGGTCTATGACGACACGCAGGCGATGCTGACCAGCCACCCGCATATCGACCAGGTCCATACGATTGGTCGTAACTGGCGTAAAAAGGGGTGGTTTGAACAATTCCGCCTCTACCGCTCGCTGCTCAATACCCTGAAAGGCCGTCAGTATGACGTGCTGATTAATCTGACCGAACACTGGCATGGCGCGCGTCTGGCGCGTCGCCTGAAACCGCGCGTTTCCGTTGGCTTTAAGCCGGATAAACGCGGGGGTCTGGCACGTCGTCGCTGGGTGAAATCGTTCACCACGCTCTACCCGGCTATTCAGGACAACAGCCGCCATATGGTGGAGGTCAATCTGGATGCCCTGCGCCGAATCGGTATTCATCCGCAGTCCGACGAAGACAAACATACTCTTTTTGTGCCTGGTGAAGCGGCAGAAGTCTCTGTTGCCGAAAAGCTGGCCGGATTTGGGCTCACGAGTAAATCGTACATTCTGGTTCACCCGACCTCGCGCTGGATGTTTAAAGCCTGGGATATCAAAAAGCTGGCAGCGACGATTGATAACCTGGCCGCGCGCGGCCTGCCGATTATCCTCTCCGCTGCACCGTCAAAAGAAGAGAAGACCTACATGGATGAGCTGCGCGCAGCCCTCACCCAACCGGTCTTTGATTTAAGCGGTCAGTTGAACCTGAAAGAGCTGGGCGCGCTCATGAAGCACGCGCGGATATACTTCGGAGTGGACTCCATGCCGATGCACCTTGCAAGCGCCGTCGGTACGCCGACCGTCGCCATTTTTGGCCCTACCGGCGCCATCAAATGGGCACCATGGGGGGTCAACTACCGTGTGATTGTGGCTGGGTTTACCTGCCAGCCGTGCGGTAAAGCGGGCTGCGGAGACAGCGGTGTCTCAGACTGCATCACTGCTATCACACCACAGCAGGTGCTGAGCGCCATCGACACGATGCTCCTGGCAACGGAAACACCTGCATGAAGCTGGCAATTGTTCGACAGACCTACAACCCCAACGGTGGCGCAGAGCGTTTTGTCTCACGTGCGCTTAACGTACTGGCGCAGAATACCTCGCTTGATGTCACGCTGATTGCCCGCCAGTGGGAAGATGCCGCAGGCTGGAAAACATTGACGGTCAATCCGCCGTTTCGCAATCGCATCGCTCGTGAATCCGGTTTTGCCGCGGAAGCCGCCGCGCACTTTGCGCAGTTTGATATTGTGCAAAGCCACGAACGCATACCAGGAGCGACTATCTTTCGGGCAGGCGACGGGGTTCACGCCACCTGGCTTGAGCAATATGGTCGCATTCTGTCGCCATTGGCGCGCTGGGCGCAATCTCTGAGCCGCTATCACCGCTACATCCTGCGATCTGAAACGCAGATGTTTACCCATCCGCAGCTACGCAAGGTAATCTGTAATTCGAAGATGGTGCGCGACGATATAGCCCGCCGCTTCGGGCTGTCGGATGACAAGCTGACGGTGATCTATAACGGCGTCGACACAGACCAGTTCAGCCCTGAGGTACGCTCCCTTTCGAAGCGTGTAGCACTGGGCATTCCCCATACTGCGCCGGTGCTGGCGTATGTTGGGTCAGGTTTCAGCCGTAAAGGTGTTGCCACCGCGCTGCGCGCCATTGTGGCGCATCCTGACGTCTGGCTGCTGATTGCCGGGCGCGATAAACATGCGCGGAAGTTCGAGAAACTGGCGCAAACGCTGGGGGTCGCCGCACGCGTGGCGTTCCTGGGCCCCGTTGCCAACGTGCGTGAAGTGTATGGCACGGCTGATGCACTTATCCTACCGACGCTCTACGATCCCTTCCCGAACGTCTGCGTGGAAGCACTGGCATGCGGTTTGCCGCTGCTCACCAGCCACGGCTGTGGCGCAGCCGAGTGGATAACCGAGGGTCAAAACGGTTGGGTGCGTGATGCGCTGGACAGCGAAGGTTACAAGCAGGCCATCTCTCTTTGGTTGAAAGGCCGTGAACAGGGTGTCGATTACTCCGCGGCTGCACGTGCAACTGCGGAGCCTTTCACCCTGGGCAGAATGGCGCGAGAGTTACAAACGCTTTATCACGATTTGCTGCGCTGAACGGCATCGGAGAAGACTTTCTCCATCGCGTCCAGCATGCATTCGCGGGTAAAGTGATTGCTTAGGTAGTCATAACCCTGTTGCGCGAGTGTTTCGCGAAGCGCTGAGTCGTTATAGAGTTTCATTATGGCATCGTGCAGGGCGTTTTCGTCGCGCTGCGCAATTAACAACCCCGTCTGCCCGTTAATCACCGCATCTCCCGTTCCACCAGCATCCGTTGCAATGGTTGCAACGCGGGTGGCTAACGATTGCAACACGCCCTGCGGGACACCTTCCATATCGTGTGAAGGGCTCAGCGCAATATCGAATGCCGGGAACCAACGTTCCGGATCGGTTTGATGTCCCGCCACCACCACCCGCTGCTGTAATCCCAGCGCGGTAATTTCCTGCTCCAGCGTCGCTTTGTGTGGGCCTTCGCCAACAATCGCCAGCTTGATCTGTGGATTGTCGATTTTCGCCAGAGCACGCAGCAGTACGCTGTGACCTTTGTTTGGACGCAAATGCGACACCACGCCCAGCCAGAAATCTGACTCAGATAAGCCACAATGTGCGCGGGCTTCGTGCTTATCCCCCGGATGAAAGCGCTGCGTATCGACACCGCTTGGCACCGACGTACTCTGGGACATCGGCACGCCAATATTTGCCACCTGATGACGTAACGCTTCCCCCGTGGTCACGATATGCGCGCAGGCCGTGCGGAATAGCCAGCGGGTCGTCCAGTTATTGCGTGGTACACCTGACGCATGACGAGTGCGGACCAGCGGTACGGGGTGAGAGAGCGTCAGATTAGCCAACGCCACCAGCCAGGTATCGGCGGAGTTATGGCTGTTAACGACGTCAATCGACTGGCGGTTATCCTTCAGCCAGCGACGCAGAAGGAGCACGTTTTTAAGGTTCTTACGCTTCAACGACATGGTGATCACCTTCAATCCAGCATTGCGCGCCAGCGCGTGTAGAGGCGCTGTTTCCGGACAAAGGAGAGTCACCTGATGGCCACGCTGAATCATCCCTAGCGATTCGTTGATAATGCGCAGAGGCTGTCCGCCTTTGCCGCCGTCTGCTTCAGTGTGAACAATATGCATACATTTCCTGTCATTGAGCTGGAATCGCTGTCCAATCTGCCGATTATATACATTGGTATTAGGGTAATGCACAGACGGATTAATCTTGCTTACAAACATTGTCCTTCTGTAGTTATGGCTTCTGTGGTAATTTTCTCAGGCTTTTATTCCATTCGAAATCAGTGGAATTTGCGCATGGCATTGTTAACTAACCGGTATTAACGCCGAGATCCTTTACCAGTACCAAAATTATGACAAATACGCGTAACATCCTGACAGGTCTTTTAGTACTGTCTGTACTGGCTTTATGTTTTATCTGGCCAATTCCAAACGATCAGCTTCCTTTTCATCGTAATGGTCTGATTTATCCCAATATTGTGGTGGCGCTCGGTCTTTTCTTTAGCTCTTCAATGGCGAGAAAAGCGCTGGACTTAAACAAAATTAAGTTCGTGCTTATTGTGCTTTGGACCTTAACCTTTTTTATCCTGATTAACGGCTTTTTTGTCGCACCGGATATTAAAGAGATGGTTTCGACCTGGGACGGTCAGTGGTTACGTCCGGTATTGCTTTTCTGTGCTGGCCTGGTGTTATTACCCGTAATTCAGGATCGCTTCCCCTCGTTATCGGCAGCCCGATTCTTTACACTCGTGGTGCTTTTTTTCTGGGGCGTTGTCTGTATCCACTTACTTGATACCGCCTGGCTTTACTGGCGAGACGGCGTGATCCACTGGGGTGAAACGCGAATTGTTTATAACCGCACGCGCATGAGCTTCCAGGTCAATATGATCACCGGTTTCCTGCTCGCCGAACTGCTTGCGCGCGGCCTGCTTCATCAACGCTTTTTACGCCTGAAAACACCGTTCCTTGCCTTTATGCTGCTGTGTAACCTGACCTGTACGGCGTTAGTTGACACCCGCTGGGGAACTATCGGCCTGGTCGGCAGCCTTTTCTCCTCCTTCATTCTGCTCAGCCTGCACAGCATGCGTCGCAGCCGGGTCGTGCTCACAGGTGCGATTCTTGTGGGCATCATTATCGTTTCCGCGCTCCTGGGCTATGCTTCCTGGAAAACCGATCCACGCTGGCAAAATCTGGAAAGTGATGCGATAACAGGATGGAACGCTCCTTTCACCAGTTTTTGCTATAACAAAACCAACGGAACGGTACCGACTAACGATCTTGGTCGTCCGATGAACCACTCCAACGGATGCCGCGCCAGCTTTTTCCACCAGGGCTGGAAACTGGTAGGTGAGCATCCTGCAGGAATGGGGCCACGCAAAGAGGCATTCCGTTATGTATTGCGTCGCGACACTCAGGACAATCGCATCAACATCCCGCACAGCCACTATGGCCTGATTGAGTTTGGTATTCAGAACGGTATCGCGGGTATTGCGGGTTGGCTTATTTTACTTGCAGGTTGCTGGTACATCGGCTGGCGAGAGTTCCGTCATGGCAATGCAATGGTAGGGATGTTCTTGCTGCTGTTTACAGTTGGTTTCTTCTCCCGAACCATGGTTGACCACAATCTGAAAGATCATTACCTGGAGCAATATATGCTGCTAACCGGGCTACTCGTGGGCATGTGCGCGTTACGCCCTGCTAAACAGACAGAAACGACCTCCTGATCGCGTATACATTGCGCCGGGAGTAAAAAGTATCGGCGCAATGGTACCCATCAGAACTCTTTTGCCTGCCGACTGTCGAAAAGCCATTGCACGTTACTGCATCGTTCGTTGGCCGCATCTCACCGCGTTAAATTACGGAGTAAGCATGTCTGGAACGCCTCAATTAAGCCTCATTGTCGCCGTCTATAATGGCGAAAATTTCCTGAGCGCTTTTTTTGACAGCATAAAGAATCAGAATCTGCAAAATCTGGAACTGGTTATTGTTAATGACGGCTCTTCAGACGGTTCCGCAGATATCATCGCCCGCTACGCCAGCGAATTCAGTAGCTTTACGGTCATCAATCAGGCTAATGGTGGCGTCTCTGCCGCCCGTAATTCCGGCCTCGCTGTAGCAACGGGTGATTACGTTGCGTTTCCGGATATTGATGATGTGATCTACCCGGGTATGTACCCGCGTTTGCTGGAAATTGCGCTTGCCGGGCAACTGGACGTCGCGACCTGCAACGGCACCTATATCTATGATGATGGACGTCCGTCGAAAAAGATTTTTCCTTCAGATAAACTCGCTTCAACCGACGTACTGGATGGCCCGACCTGGCTGCAGATGGCGCTCGAATCACGCAAGTTCCTGCATGTGACCTGGCTGAATATCTATCGACACGCTTTTATCAAAGAGCAGGGCTTCAGCTTTGAACACGGCCTTCGTCATCAGGATATCCCCTGGACGACGGAAGTGCTGCTCACCGCCAGACGCGTGCAGTATGTGGATGAGGTCTATTACGACTACCTGATCCACTCCGCTTCCGTTTCCCATACCCCAGGCACAGACGATACGCGCATGCGTTCCGCACGCCACTATATGAAGATTCTGGAAATGCTGGACGCTATCAACAAACGCTATCCGGAACAGGTGAAACGCGTACCAGCCTGCCACTGGCAAATCGCCAAAGAGGGTTTGGGGATCCTGCACAGCATTAACAACATTGACGATATGGCCAAAAAACGTGAGATCACCCGTGAGCTTTTCGATCGCGGTATCTGGAACATGATTTGGCAAAATGCACGCGGCTTTCGCCAACGGTGGCGCCTGGGGCGCCGCTACTTCCGTCTTAAAAAAATTCTTGGCTAACGAAAATTATGAGCAAACTTAAATTACACGCGGTTTCCCGCGCGGATTTTATCGCTAAAAACTACGCAGATTTTCAGAACCTCCTGGATAAACGTGTCAATCCGGACGACATTCCGGAACGATTTTATTGTGGAGGTCGCGGTGGCTGGACGTTCCAAACCACACTGGCGTTGAACCATTATTATGGTGACGCTATCGAATGTTCGTTTGGCTCTGAATGCAGGCCAGATGCCATTAATCTGATGCATAACGACGATTTTGGTTCTCGTGTTAAACCCTGGCGTGGTTTCACCGTGGTCGCTCGTGCGGATCGTCCTCCCGTCATTGGGGCCGATGTTGTCGTAGACCAGAACCCGGAAGTGGACAACCATAGCAACCGTATCTTCGTCCCCTATTGGCCACAGCCGGGCGTAAAGCCTCGCGCGCGCGCCGACGAAACCATCAAAACCGTTGCGTTCTTCGGCCGCGTGGACAGTTTTCCGAACGAATATCGCGAAGGGGCCTTTAAGCAACGTCTTGCTGAACAAGGTATCGAACTCCGCATTTCATTCGATAACTGGACAAACTACCAGGATGTGGACGTGTGCATCAGCTTCCGTAAATCGCACGATCACAAACTGGCCCGCAAACCTGCCAGTAAACTCATTAACAACTGGCTGGGGAGGACCGTGATGGTTTGCGACGATGAGCCGTCTTACCGTGCGATCCGCGAAAGCGAGCTGGACTACCTGATCGCTAAAAACCCTGATGAAGCATTTGATGCCATCATGCGTCTGAAAAACTCTCCTGAACTGTATCGTCAGATGCGTGAACAGGGTGAAAAACGTCTACAGGTCTATTCCCGCGAAGCGGTCGCTGCCCGCTGGTACGCACTGTTTGAGGATATTTGGCGTAAAGGATTGCACAATCGCCCTACGGTGGTTCGCGCATTGCGCTTTGGTTTTGGTAAAGCCATTCGTCCGCTGACTAAAAAGTTCTGATCGGAATAGAGTTCTCTCATGTTTAAAACAACTTCACAATCTTCGTTCACCCCACGCAGTAATCTGTTGCGTACCCTGGGGCTGACGTTGGCATTCATGCTGCTGTTCTCGCTCTCAGAAATCATCATCCTACTGAAAGATCATGTCTACCAGCCGAAATCCAGTGATCTCTCGCTGTATCTGATTATTTCCCTGCTGGCCGCCGCCAGTGCGCGCTTCTTCCTGACTCGCCTGCTGCTGGCTGTCACGTTTATCGTGCAGATATCAGAAGCGGTGTACTACCAGTTCTATGGCCAGTTCTATGGCCCGAGCGAAGTGTGGCTGGCGTTCGTGGAAACGAAAGACATTGCCAGCGGTATCACTGATAGCTTAGGTTCATTGGGCATCTACTTCGCCATTATGATTGTGTCAGTCGTGTTTGGGCTGGTCTTTGCGCGTCGTCTGGCTCCGCTTTGGCATAAATGGATTGCCCTTCCTTGCCTCCTTGCCATCGTCGTGATGTTTGTCGGTCAGTTCTATAAAGCGGTCGACGGGCAGATGTACAAATTCAATCCGGACCTCCGACACTCCCTGCTGCGTAACGGCCTGTCCGCAATGAGCTTCAGTGCAATCCGCCTGATTCCGGAAGCTATTTCTGGCGAAAACCAGAATTTGGCCCATTACGATCCCTACCAGGTCAAACCTATAGCAGGAACGCACGCAGGTAAATATTCTATTATTCTGGCGATTGGTGAGAGCCTTAACCCACACCACGTTAGCGCCCTGGGCTACGAGCGAGATACCACGCCAGAGCTGAAAGCACTATTAAAGCAATATCAAGGGACGGGTCGTCTGATTGTCTCAAATGCGGTGTCCACACGTGTGGCCATTCCGATGCTGGTGAATAATCTGCGTGAACCGGATAACTACGGCGCCTACAAATCCAAATCCACCAATATCTTCGCCAATGCGAAAAAACAGGGTTATCAGACCGCCTTTATCTCAGCTCAAGGGCTGGAAGGGCTGAGCAACTGGATTGGTATCCATGATATTGATCTGTGGGAAGATACCCAGATCCGCCCGGCACCGGATGTCGGCGCGGACGTTGTTCTGACGCCATCCGTTGAGAAAGCAACGCTGGACTGGAACAAACCGTTCCTGATGGTGCTCAACAGCCGTGCTCCACATATCCCGTACGAGCGTAATATCCCGCAGGGCTTCGCGAAGTTCTCTACGCCGCGTCTGAGTGATGATGTGGCGCAGAAGAAAAATGAGTATGACGATGCGGTCCGCCTGTATGACAAAGAACTCGCGTCCGCGATTCGCACCGCGCTAGCAAAATCCAAACTGCCGGTGCTGGTGTTTATCACCTCCGATCACGGGGAACGCGTGGGCGATAACGGTCTGTTTGGCCACTCGGTTGTAGAAATGCCAATTGCTCAGGTACCGTTCCTCTACTTCAGCAACGATCCAGCTTACGCCATGAAGGAGATCAGCCCGCAGATGCCGCTCAACCATTATCAGGTGGCAACGCTCATCAACAAGATGCTGGGCTACGACGTCAGTAATCCAAATCAAAAAGATGACAGCTTCTTTATCACTGGCGGTGACATTCGCGGGCTTTCGGAGCGCGTAACCTACCATCTGAACGCCCTCCCCGAAGCGGAGCGCTAAACGGTGAGACAAGAAACGGGCAAGAAATTGCCCGTTTTTTTTAAGGCGAATGAACGTAACGCAGGCAAATGGATGCCTAAAAACACCAAAGAGATAGCTTTAGACGGCCCAAATGCTTAGAATTTGCCCGCCGAAACTAAAAAACGGATAATCGCTTGGAATTGTTGTATACCGCCCTGCTCTACATCATTCAGCCACTGGTGTGGCTGAGACTGTTGCTTCGTAGCCGTAAAGCGCCTGCGTACCGTAAACGCTGGGCTGAGCGCTATGGCTTTTGCCGCAATAAAGTCGCCCCGGACGGTATTCTGCTGCATTCCGTTTCTGTTGGTGAAACGCTGGCGGCGATCCCGCTGGTTCGCGCCCTGCGTCACCGCTACCCGTCGCTGCCCATCACCGTCACGACGATGACCCCGACCGGCTCAGAGCGCGCGTTATCCGCCTTTGGCAAAGACGTTCATCACGTCTACCTCCCTTACGATCTGCCCTGCGCCATGAATCGTTTCCTGAATACCGTTCGCCCGAAACTGGTGATCGTGATGGAAACTGAACTGTGGCCGAACATGATTTCCGCCCTGCATGCCCGTAAAATTCCACTGGTGATTGCCAACGCGCGCCTGTCAGAGCGGTCGGCGAAAGGCTACGGCAAGCTGGGTAAATTTATGCGCCGTCTCCTGAGCAAAATCACCCTGATTGCCGCGCAGAATGAAGAAGATGCCGCACGTTTTATCGCGCTGGGCCTGAAACGCAACCAGCTTGCGGTAACGGGCAGCCTGAAATTTGATATTTCTGTTACCCCTGAACTCGCCGCCCGCGCGATCACGCTGCGTCGCCAGTGGGCCCCGCGTCGTCAGGTCTGGATCGCAACCAGTACCCATGATGGCGAAGAAGAGATCATCCTGCAGGCGCACCGCAAGCTGCTGGAAAAATTCCCTGATTTACTGCTGATCCTCGTTCCCCGCCATCCGGAGCGTTTTAAAGATGCCCGTGAAATGGTGCAGAAAGGCGGCTTCAGCTTCACGTTGCGCAGCAGCGGTGAGATCCCTTCCGGCAGCACCCAGGTGGTGATTGGCGATACGATGGGCGAGCTGATGTTGCTGTACGGCATTGCCGACCTCGCCTTTGTCGGCGGCAGCCTGGTGGAACGCGGCGGTCATAATCCGCTCGAGCCAGCTGCGCACGCCATTCCGGTGCTGATGGGTCCGCACACGTTTAACTTTAAAGATATCTGCGCCAAATTGCAGCAGGCCGATGGTTTAATTACCGTGACCGACGCGGACTCCGTCGTCAAAGAGGTGTCGACCCTTCTGACGGACGAAGATTATCGTCTGTGGTACGGTCGCCATGCCGTCGAAGTGCTGCATCAGAACCAGGGCGCACTCACCCGTCTTCTGCAGCTTCTGCAACCTTATCTGCCTCAGCGGAGCCACTAATGTCAACGCGTCTGTCGGTCGTGATGATCGCCAAAAACGCCGCCGACCTGCTTCCGGACTGCCTGGCTTCGATCGCCTGGGCTGACGAAATCGTCGTCCTTGACTCCGGCAGCACGGACAACACGGTGGACGTTGCCCGCGCAGCGGGTGCAAAGGTCTTTATCAATACGGACTGGCAAGGCTATGGCATCCAGCGCCAGCGCGCGCAAAAGTATGCTACCGGTGATTACGTGTTGATGATCGACACCGACGAGCGTGTCACCCCGGAACTCCAGCAAGCCATTCAGACCGTGCTTGCCGCACCGCAGCCCGAAGCGGTCTACAGCATTGCCCGTCGTAACTATTTCTTGGGCCGTTTTATGCGCCACAGCGGCTGGTATCCAGACCGCGTAATGCGCCTCTATGAGCGCGAGCGCTATCAGTACAACGACAACCTGGTCCATGAGTCACTGGCCTGCGACAACGCCCGGCTGATCCCCCTGACGGGCGATTTGCTACACCTGACCTGCCGCGATTTCGCCAGCTTCCAGCGTAAACAGCTCAGCTATGCCACTGCGTGGGCGCAGGAACGCCACCAGCGCGGCAAGAAGGCCACGCTGACCGGCATCTTCACCCACACGCTGGGCGCGTTTCTGAAAACGTTGCTGCTGCGTGGCGGGGTGCTGGACGGTAAGCAGGGCTGGTTACTGGCGGTGGTGAATGCCCAGTATACTTTCAACAAATACACCGAGCTGTGGGCGCTCTGCCGCGGCTACTCAGAGAAAACGTGAGCCATGAGCACAAAAGCGATTTATCCGGGTACCTTCGATCCGATCACCAACGGTCATCTTGATATCATCACCCGTGCGGCGTGCATGTTCGACACGGTGATTCTGGCGATTGCCGCCAGTCCCAGCAAGAAACCCATGTTTGACCTCGACGAGCGTGTTGCGCTTGCCCGCGATGCGATTGCACACCTGCCGAATGTAGAGGTAGTGGGCTTCAGCGACCTGATGGCAAACTTCGCCCGTGCCCAGCAGGCAAACATCCTGATTCGCGGGTTACGCGCGGTGGCAGACTTCGAGTATGAGATGCAGCTGGCGCACATGAACCGCCACCTGATGCCGGAACTGGAAAGCGTATTCCTGATGCCGTCCAAAGAGTGGTCGTTTATCTCGTCCACGCTGGTAAAAGAGGTGGCTCGCCATCATGGGGACGTTACCCACTTCCTGCCGGTAAACGTCCACCAGGCGTTGCTAGAAAAGCTAAAGTAGCGCTATTTCTGACACTGACGGCAGTAGAACGTGGCGCGCTGTGCGTGCTTCGTGGCAATAACTGGCGTTCCGCAGACTCTGCATGGCTCGCCTTTACGGCCATACACCTGCAGCTCCTGAGCAAAATAGCCCGGCTTGCCGTCGCTTTGCAGGAAATCCTTCAGCGTGGTTCCGCCCTGCTCAATCGAGCGCAGCAATACCGCTTTAATCACTCTGACCAGCAGTTCGCACTCCTGAGCCGACAGTGAAGAGGCCAGCCGATCGGGATGGATCCCGGCGGCAAACAGCGATTCGCTGGCATAGATATTCCCCACGCCGACCACCAGCTTGTTATCCATCAGCCAGGGCTTAATCGGGCTCTTCTTCTTCGCGCACTTCGCTTTCAGGTATTCCGCATTAAACGCGTCTGAGAGCGGCTCCGGGCCCAGATGCGCCAGCACATTGTGCCCGTCCAGCTCTTTAGTCCACAGCCACGCGCCAAAGCGCCGTGGGTCGGTGTAACGCAGCACTTTGCCGTTGCTCATCACCAGATCGACGTGGTCGTGCTTTTCCGCGGGCAGTTCTTCAGTAAGGATGCGCAGGCTCCCGGACATCCCCAGATGGATGATTATCCAGCCGTCAGGCAGCTCCAGCAGCAGGTATTTCGCGCGGCGCTGCACGCTAAGCACGGGTTTATCGCTTAACGCGTGGATCTCATCGGACACCGGCCAGCGCAGACGTTCATTGCGAACGACAGCATGAAGAATCGTCGCGCCGACCAGATGGGGCTCAATGCCGCGGCGGCTGGTCTCTACCTCAGGTAATTCAGGCATGGTTCCTCCGTTGAGATGCAGAATGCAAAAAACCCCGCAGTTGCGGGGTTTTTCAATACAAGGAGGCTAAAATTATTTGATTTTAGCTTCTTTGTACAGTACGTGCTGGCGTACAACTGGATCGAATTTTTTCAGTTCCAGTTTTTCCGGCTTAGTACGTTTGTTCTTCGTGGTGGTGTAGAAGTGACCTGTACCAGCAGAAGAAACCAGCTTGATTTTCTCGCGAATACCTTTAGCCATGATTTATTTCCTCTTTAAGTACTTAGTACTTTTCGCCACGGGCACGCAGTTCAGACAGAACTGTATCGATGCCTTTCTTATCAATTACACGCATACCTTTAGCAGATACACGCAGGGTGACAAAACGCTTCTCGCTCTCAACCCAGAAACGGTGAGAGTGCAGGTTCGGCAGGAAACGGCGTTTAGTCGCGTTCAGTGCGTGGGAACGGTTGTTACCGGTCACCGGACGCTTGCCAGTAACTTGGCAGACTCGGGACATGTCTATTCTCCAAAAATCAAATTAGCTCGAGCTTCGTATGGGGTATCGGCGCCTCGTCAGGCTTTACAGCCCGGTCATCGCATAGTTCTAAGTGAACTCTCGATTGCCAGGCCCAAATGCCAAACCCGAGATTCTCAAAGGTGGCGTAGTATACGCTGACTCGGCGGTGTGCTCAAGTCCCGAACAGACAAAGATCCCGATGGATCGCCAGAAATAGCCTAAATCCAGCCATGTTCGGCAAAAGAAAGGTACTCTCCGCGGCCAATTATCAGATGATCCAGCACACGAATGTCCATGAATTGACAGCATTTGATAATGCGCTCGGTCATTTCTTTGTCAGCTCTGCTCGGTTCTGCACAGCCAGAGGGGTGATTATGCGCGAGGATCACGCCCGCTGCATTCACTTTTATCGCTTCGCGCACAATTTCACGCGGATGTACCTCAACATGGTTCAGGGTACCTGAAAAAAGATGGCTGTGTTTCAGTACCCGGTTCCTGTTGTCGAGAAAGATCACCATAAAGATCTCGCGTTCAACATCGGTTAACTGACTTTGCAGGAATTCACGCGTCATCGCTGGCGTCAGGATCGGCGCCTCCTTCTCCATGCGGACATTGTTAAAACGGCGGGCCAGCTCGGCAATCGCCCTCAGCTGAGCATATTTCGCCACGCCGATCCCGCCAATATGCTTAAACTGCACCAGGTCGGCGGTCAGCAAGCCATACAGTGAACCGAAATGAGCGATCAGCTCTTTTGCCAGCGTAAAGACCGTTTTCCCCGGGGTCCCGGTACGCAAAAAGAGCGCCAGCAGCTCATCGTCTGTTAATGGGGTGACGCCGTTGCGCAGCAATTTTTCGCGCGGCAGCAGCAGTTCATCCTCTTCTTCCATGCTCTTTCTCCCTTTTTACCCACATGCTGCCACAGGCCAGTCAGGCACTCGACGGCCTCGTATCGTTCTTGCGTAGCGCCTCGCAAAGTGAGCTAAGGACAAAATCACCCCGCTCAGGGGATTGTGATAAAATGCCCGCTCTCTGGTGAAACCCAACAGGAAAGAATCATGATGAGCCTGGCCGGTAAAAAAATCGTTCTTGGCGTAAGCGGCGGTATTGCTGCCTATAAAGCGCCGGAGCTGGTGCGTCGTCTGCGCGAGCGCGGGGCGGATGTGCGGGTCGCGATAACCGAAGGTGGCAAAGCCTTTATCACTCCCCTGAGCCTGCAGGCCGTTTCAGGGTACCCGGTATCTGACAGCCTGCTCGATCCGGCCGCCGAAGCCGCAATGGGCCATATTGAGCTTGGTAAATGGGCAGACCTCGTGATTCTTGCCCCTGCCACGGCTGATTTGATTGCCCGAGTGGCGGCCGGTATGGCGAACGATTTGGTTTCAACCATATGCCTCGCTACACCTGCCCCGGTCGCCGTTGTGCCTGCGATGAACCAGCAGATGTACCGTAACGCGGCCACCCAGCATAATCTGGAGATGCTGGCGTCACGTGGCCTGTTTATCTGGGGTCCGGACAGCGGCAGCCAGGCCTGCGGCGATGTGGGCCCGGGCCGCATGCTTGACCCACTGACGATTGTCGACATGGCCGCCGCCCATTTCTCGCCTGTCAACGATCTGCAACATCTCAACATCATGGTTACCGCGGGCCCTACGCGCGAGCCGCTGGACCCGGTGCGTTACATCACTAACCACAGTTCCGGCAAAATGGGTTTTGCCATTGCCGCCGCCGCAGCAAAACGCGGCGCCAACGTCACGCTGGTAAGCGGTCCGGTCTCGTTGCCTACGCCGCCTTTTGTGCAGCGCATTAACGTCACCACCGCCCTGGAGATGGAAGCCGCCGTGCAGGCTCATGCGCAACGCCAGCAGATTTTCATCGGTTGTGCGGCCGTGGCAGACTACCGCGCTGAGACCATCTCTGATGCGAAAATCAAAAAGCAAGGCGATGAATTAACGCTAAAAATGGTGAAAAACCCGGACATTGTTGCCGGCGTCGCCGCACTAAAAAACCATCGTCCTTACGTTGTTGGGTTTGCCGCAGAAACGAATAATGTGGAAGAATATGCCCGGCAAAAACGTACGCGCAAAAACCTCGATTTAATCTGCGCGAACGATGTATCGCTGGCCACGCAAGGATTTAACAGCGACAGCAACGCACTGCACCTTTTCTGGCAGGATGGAGATAAAATCTTACCGCTTGAGCGCAAGGAACTCCTGGGCCAACAATTACTGGACGAGATCGTTACCCGTTATGATGAAAAAAATCGACGTTAAGATTCTGGACCCGCGTGTTGGCGAGCAATTCCCGCTGCCAACCTATGCCACCTCCGGCTCTGCCGGACTTGACCTGCGCGCCTGTCTCGATGACGCCGTAGAACTGGCTCCGGGTGCCACCACCCTGATCCCGACGGGCCTGGCCATTCACATTGCTGACCCGTCTCTGGCGGCAGTCATCCTGCCACGCTCTGGCCTTGGCCATAAGCATGGCGTTGTGCTGGGCAACCTGGTTGGCCTGATCGACTCCGACTATCAGGGTCAACTGATGGTTTCCGTCTGGAACCGTGGTCAGGACAGCTTCACCATTGAACCGGGCGAGCGTATCGCGCAGATGGTCTTTGTGCCAGTGGTTCAGGCAGAATTTAACCTGGTGGCAGATTTTGACGCCACCGACCGTGGCGAAGGCGGCTTCGGCCATTCCGGGCGCAAATAAACGCCCAACAAACACGTATCTCACAGCGCCATAATGCAATAACAAACCGCAAACGTCCGTTTGCGGTCGCTGTGTGGATGCCAGCCTGGCAAGTGCTTATTTTCAGGGGTATTTTGTAACATGGCAGAAAAACAAACCGCGAAAAGGAATCGTCGCGAAGAAATACTTCAATCTCTGGCTCTGATGCTTGAATCCAGCGATGGCAGTCAACGCATCACCACCGCTAAACTGGCCGCCTCTGTAGGCGTGTCTGAGGCGGCGCTATACCGTCATTTCCCCAGCAAAACCAGGATGTTCGACAGCCTGATTGAGTTTATTGAAGACAGCCTGATCACACGCATCAACCTGATTCTGAAAGACGAAAAAGACACCACCGCGCGTCTGCGTCTGATTGTGCTGTTAATTCTGGGCTTTGGTGAACGTAACCCGGGCTTGACCCGTATCCTCACTGGCCACGCGCTGATGTTTGAGCAGGACAGGCTACAGGGCCGCATTAATCAGCTTTTCGAACGTATTGAAGCGCAGCTGCGCCAGGTACTACGCGAGAAGAAAATGCGTGAAGGCGAAGGATACACGATGGATGAGACATTGCTGGCAAGCCAGATCTTAGCGTTTTGTGAAGGTATGCTCTCACGCTTTGTCCGTAGCGAATTTAAATACCGTCCAACGGACGATTTTGACGCCCGCTGGCCGCTCGTCGCCGCTCAGTTGCAATAACTCCGGTGCCGGATGACGGCTTCGCCTTATCCGGCCTGCGAGTGATGTAGGCCCGGTAAGCGGTAGCGCCACCGGGCAATTCAGCTACACGCCAAACTCTTCGCGATATGCACGCACCGCAGCCAGATGGTCCGCCATCTCAGGCTTCTCTTCCAGATACGCAATCAGCTCTTTCAGGGTAATGATAGAGGTCACTTTGCAGCCGTAATCACGCTCAACTTCCTGGATAGCAGAGATATCGCCGCGCCCACGCTCCTGACGATCCAGAGAAATCAGTACGCCAGCCAGCGTCGCGCCGTGAGCCTGGATAATCTCCATCGATTCACGAATCGCAGTGCCTGCGGTGATCACATCGTCCACCAGCATCACGCGGCCCTGCAGTGCACTGCCGACCAGGTTACCGCCTTCACCGTGGGTTTTAGCCTCTTTACGGTTAAAGCAGTACGGCACGTCGCGATCGTGATGTTCCGCCAGCGCTACTGCGGTGGTGGTCGCAATCGGAATGCCTTTGTAGGCCGGGCCAAAAAGCAGGTCAAAATCAATTCCGGAATCCATCAGCGCTTCGGCATAGAAACGACCCAACAGCGCCAGATCGCGCCCGGTATTAAACAGCCCGGCGTTAAAGAAATAAGGGCTCTTACGACCGGATTTCAGCGTAAACTCGCCAAACTTAAGGACCTGTTTATTAATCGCAAACTCAATAAACTGGCGCTGATACGATTTCATGGATTCGCTCCTTTGGTTTCAGTCTTGCAGGCAAAAAAAAGGCGACTCATTGGTCGCCTTTAAAATCAATTTTCTAACGCCGCTTTCTGCGACGTGACAATAGATTCGATTCCCCCTCGGGCCAGAGCCAGCAGGGTAAGAAGTTCTTCATGGGTGAACGGCTCGCCTTCCGCCGTACCCTGTACCTCAATGATGCGACCATCTTCGGTCATCACTACGTTCATGTCGGTCTCGGCGGCGGAATCTTCGACGTATTCCAGATCGCACAGCGCTTCACCGTTAACGATACCCACGGAAACCGCCGCAACCATACCTTTCATTGGGTTGGTTTTCAGCTTACCGGCTGCAACCAGTTTGTTCAGGGCATCGGCCAGCGCCACACAGGCACCGGTAATGGACGCGGTACGCGTGCCGCCATCAGCCTGAATCACGTCGCAGTCGAGCGTAATCGTGAATTCACCGAGAGTTTTCAGGTCCACAGCGGCGCGTAGCGCCCGCGCGATCAGACGCTGAATTTCCATGGTACGGCCACCCTGCTTACCCTTCGCCGCTTCACGGGCGTTACGGGTGTGGGTCGCGCGCGGCAGCATGCCGTATTCTGCGGTGATCCAGCCCTGGCCCTGGCCTTTCAGGAAACGCGGAACACCTTCTTCGATGGACGCGGTGCACAGTACTTTGGTGTCACCAAACTCAACCAGCACGGAACCTTCAGCGTGTTTTGTATAGTTACGGGTCAGGGTGACGGGACGCACCTGATTGGCGCTACGACCTGATGGACGCATGATGGATTCTCCGGCTTGAAACGAATGTGGCTGCGCATTATACGGATAAAGGACGCTTATTCCTATCCTGAGAAGCCCCCGAAAGCTATAATCCCCCCATCTCTCCTTTAAAAACGGGAATGTCTATGATCCGCAGTATGACCGCCTACGCCCGGCGTGAAATCAAGGGTAGCTGGGGTAGCGCTACCTGGGAAATGCGCTCGGTAAACCAGCGCTATCTGGAAACATATTTCCGTATGCCGGAGCAGTTCCGCAGCCTCGAGCCCGTTGTACGCGAGCGCATCCGTACTCGTCTGACGCGCGGTAAAGTGGAATGTAACCTGCGTTTTGAGCCTGATGCCAGTGCGCAGGGCGAACTGATCCTGAATGAAAAACTGGCTAAACAGCTCGTGAATGCGGCGAACTGGGTCAAAATGCAAAGTGATGAAGGCGAAATCAACCCGGTTGATATTCTGCGCTGGCCTGGCGTCATGGCTGCCGGTGAGCAGGATCTGGATGCCATCGCCGCCGAAATCCTTGCCGCCCTCGACGGAACCCTGGATGACTTTATCGTTGCCCGCGAAACCGAAGGCCAGGCGCTGAAAGCGATGATTGAGCAGCGTCTTGAAGGCGTAAGCGCCGAAGTGGCAAAAGTCCGCACCCATATGCCGGAAGTGCTGCAATGGCAGCGCGAGCGTCTGGTAGCCAAACTGGAAGAAGCGGAAGTTCAGCTGGAAAACACCCGTCTGGAACAAGAGCTGGTGCTGATGGCGCAGCGTATTGACGTTGCCGAAGAGCTGGATCGTCTGGAAGCACACGTGAAAGAGACCTACAACATCCTGAAGAAGAAGGAAGCGGTAGGCCGCCGCCTCGACTTTATGATGCAGGAGTTCAACCGCGAGTCGAACACCCTGGCATCTAAGTCGATCAATGCTGAAGTAACCAACTCAGCGATCGAGCTGAAGGTGCTGATTGAGCAGATGCGCGAGCAGATCCAGAATATCGAGTAACCTCCCTCGATAATGTTTAAAAGGCCACTGGAAGCAGTGGCCTTTTTCGTTTGGCATTAGAACACAAGAAATTACTTATTGCTTTTGTTACACTCTCCGACGTTTTAATTAAAAGAAAAATATTGTTCGGAAAAGTGAATGGCAAACATCAACTTAACATTCGAGGAAAGCAAAAGCCTCGCCGCTGACCGCGAATTCCGCCAGGATATCAACCTGCTGCGTGGCGTTGCCATTCTTTCAGTAGTGCTTTACCACTTCGCACCAGCCCTTCTCCCGGGCGGGTTTGTTGGGGTAGATATCTTCTTTGTTATCTCTGGTTTTCTGATGACAAAAATTATATCTACAAGCCTGGAAAAGCATTCATTTAACCTTATAAAGTTTTATACTGCACGTGCTAAACGCATACTCCCTGCATTGCTTTTGATGTGTATTATCATGGCATTGGCGACTTTATTTTGGCTTCCAACAAACGAATATCGAAAACTCGGAAATTATATTGGCTATATCGTTATTTTTATTTCCAATATAAAGCTAAATAAGGAGTCTGGAGACTATTTTGCTACCGACTCGCATGAAAACTGGTTCCTTCACACTTGGTCACTCTCGGTTGAATGGCAGTTTTATCTGGTTTTACCCTTTATTATTATGGCGTTATACCCGCTCAGGAAATGGATCACTACCGGGTTATGCCTGCTGATACTTACGCTGGGTGCATTTTGGTATAGCATGAGTGCAACGGCGAATGACGCTACCCGGTTTTATTTGATGCCCTATCGCGCTTGGGAAATGCTCTGCGGTGGCCTCGTCTGGTATGGGGCAAATCGTTTAACCCTCCCCAGGGCTTTGCGCACGATAACGAGCCTGCTGGGATATATGCTCATCGCGGCTTCTGTTTTCTTTATTAGCGCTGAACGCGCCTGGCCAGGCGGGTTAACTCTGCTACCCATCATCGGTACCATGCTAGTTATCTATAGCAACGATAATTCACTGTTTAGCCTTGCTGACCGAAACCTTCGCTGGGTGGGTTTAAGTTCCTATTCTATCTATTTATGGCATTGGCCTGTTGCCGTGTACCTCATTTATGCAGGGCACCAGGACAACGGACTCTGGGTAGTCGGCGCTATTGCCTTATCATTTTTACTCGGATGGGTCTCATGGGTAATGATTGAGCAACCCGCCAAAAACTTTTTGAACCAGCTTAGCGTTGCAGCATTATGGATAATTCTGTTTAGCTGTATCGGGACAGCCTGGGGGTATAGCTATCTGGTAAAAAACGGCATGATTGTCAGCCACCCTGATGTGCAGGTAGAGCGGATTGCCACCGAAGCGAACAATAAAAACTATGCCGCCGATCCAAAAACGCACATGAGTTTTTACGGTACCGGTACACCTGCAGCCATCATTATTGGCGACAGCCACGCCGAAGCGGCGGCAACTGCCGTTGCTGCAGCGGCAGCAGATCGTGGTTCAGTTGTCGGCATAACCTATTCCGGTTGCCCTACGTTGGCAGATGCCACTCTGCTAGAGAGCAAACGTTGTGGCAAATTTAACCGCTCGCTGAGTGAAAAATTGAAAGCCTATCCTGCTAACGTCCCGGTAGTGATTATCAACCGTCTGACCCACTATGCTGAGAAAAGACTTGTGAAATTCATCACAGGCTCTCTGGACGATAAAGAATATTTACAGCAGTATGCGGCGTCCATCGTAAAGATGGCCTGTACGCTTAATCGCGAACATCCGGTGGTGCTGGTCAATCCTGTTCCAGAAATGAATGTGAATGTGCCCCGAACCCTCTCCCATCGCTTAATGACGTCTAAAAAAGCGCAGGATATCTCCATTCCTCTGGAAGAGTATCAGAATCGAAACCGCGCAATACTGATGGCGCAATCTCTGGCAGCAAAAACCTGTGGCGTTAAGGTTCTCGACCCCACGCCTTATCTGTGCAGTGCGGGGCGGTGCATGGGCAGTAAAAATCTTGAACCGCACTATTTCGACGATAACCACCTCAGCGAGACGGGTAATAAAGCGCTTGTGCCTATGTTTCGTCTGATCTTCACTCAACACACGCCCTAAACATGAGAAAAAATAATGTATTCATAAACACATTGACGCCATAAAGACGGCGCATGAACTGTTTTTGGATTAAAATAAGTAGGTCATTGTCGCTCACACAAAAAAAACTAAATAGTGACCCGCTGCACAAAACGCTACTCTGCCGCCCAACATGCTGGGGGAAGACATGCTGCTACATATTCTTTATCTCGTAGGGATCACAGCCGAAGCCATGACTGGAGCACTCGCTGCTGGTCGTCGACGTATGGATACGTTTGGGGTGATCATTATTGCTACTGCCACAGCACTGGGTGGTGGATCGGTACGTGATATCCTGTTGGGACACTATCCGCTTGGCTGGGTAAAAAACCCTGAATACATTGTTATTGTGGCGATTGCCGCTGTGTTGACCACCATCGTTGCGCCGGTTATGCCCCATCTTCGCCGTCTGTTTTTAGTCCTTGACGCTTTGGGTCTTGTGGTTTTCTCCATCATAGGGGCGCAAATCGCGCTGGATATGGGCGAAAGTCCGGTCATTGCCACTATCGCCGCAGTCGTAACAGGCGTGTTTGGTGGCGTATTGCGTGATATGTTCTGCAAGCGCATTCCGCTGGTTTTTCAGAAAGAGCTTTACGCCGGGATATCCTTCGCCTCTGCCGTTCTGTATATTGCTTTACAACACTATGTTTCGAGCCATGATGTTGTGATCATTGCTACGTTAATATTTGGCTTTACGGCTCGCTTGCTGGCGCTGCGCTTAAAACTGGGATTGCCCATTTTTCATTACACGCAGGACACACATTGAATTCTCAACAAAGCTACAACAAAGTAGTAAAAAGCACTTTTTGTTATCTCATTTTACCGGGGCAATTGCGATAAACTATCGCACCTTTCCCCCCATTAATTTGCGTTAAAACAATGTCCTTTGCCAAAACGTCAGCACTGATTATTCATAAAAAACTCAGCAGTCATTTTTTAATATTGCTGCTCGTTTCCGTGCTAATTCAATTATGGCCTGTATTTTTAACGCAACCTGCCCGATTCGCAGTGCGCATTGCGATTTGTAATGCGCTGTTACTGATTTGTGCCGCAGCGATCTATCGCTCGCTTTCCGGCAAGATGGTCGCATTTGCTTTAACCGCCCTGCTCACGTTAAATTTTGCGATTGCTTACAGTACATGGAGTGTCTACCAGAGCGAATTTAACACTGTATTTGCGATGAGTATGCTCGGCACTCACGTAGCCGAGGCAAAAAGCATGTCGGGTTTATACCTTCACTGTTTACCAGCCGCGGTTGCTTACTTTATTGTCACCTGGTACGCAATCCAATCCGCTGGCGAGCATGCTTCTTCCCGGGTAAAAACCGTCGGATTCGTTCTGCTTGCCGTTTATTTGGGATGGTACTCAACGGCAAGCTGGCTAAAAAAACGCCACGACCTTGAAGTTTATTATCCCCTAAGCTCCCGGATTTTAACCAATACACCGTTTTACATCGGCGCAGAGTTTATTATTGCTCATCGTGATAACGCGCTGGCACAGAAAATCAGTCAGCACAGTATCAATTATCCTGCGTTGCAGCATCATGAAACAGGCATCGAAAATTATGTTGTTATCGTAGGTGAATCCGCACGTCGCAGCAATATGCAGCTTTACGGTTTTAACCAGGAGACCACGCCAGTGGAATCCAGGCTGACTAAGAATGCCCTCATTTTTAGCAATGCTATTGCCCCCGCGTCAGCCACCGTTCTTTCCGTGCCGATGATATTAAGTAAAGCGGATCCGGACCACTTCACCGCCGATAAGCTTGCTGACAATATCGTTAGCCTTGCTAATCAAACGGGTTATCACACGGAATGGATTAGCGCCCAGGGTAATACAGGCAAGAGCAATAATTACATTGTGGCCATTGCCTCTGTCAGCCAAAAAGCCCAGTGGATTGACACGCGTTATGACTCCGAGCTTTTACCTGCCCTTGATGAGGCGCTTAAAACCCCCGGCAAGAAATTGATTTTTCTACATATAAACGGCAGTCACGAGATGGCCTGCGATCGGTACCCCGCATCCGCCAATATTCTGCACTCCGGCAACAAATATGAAGATTGCTACAATAACGCGATTTTGTTTACCGACTCTTTCATTGGCGAAGTGACTAAACGCCTGCAGGGTAGCACATCCTCTCTGCTCTATTTTTCAGACCATGGACTGGAAAAAAACCCGCAACTGAATTCTATCTATATGCATGGCTCACGTAATCCAAGCAAAGAAGCTTACCAGGTCCCCCAGTTTATCTGGTACAGCCAGCAAGCCCTGAATACTCAAAAAAGAGCGGTGGGTTGGATACATGAACCGTGGCCCACGGCAAGCAATTATGAATTGATGTTAACGTGGCTTGGAATCACAACGGGTGTTGATCAGTGCAGTTCGGTACTTGAAGCGTGCTACCAGGCTCCCACGCTTATCCCGGTGATTGATGGCGGCCGTCACATCTATGACTACGATCAGCTTCGCGAAACCTTCAGTTCGCCAGACAGGCATACCCCCTGGCGCAAAGCTAAAGCAAGCTCACTCTAAAATCCTGGCAGACCCTGTTTGCCGAGCCACGTCGCCAGGATGGCAACGCCAGGATCGTGAATGAATGCGACAATTTTCCGCGCCCTCTCTTCCCCCGTACCCGGCAAGGCCTGCCACGCCTTTGCGCTGCGTTCACGCATCTGTTGCCATGACATATCCCCCAACGCCTTCAGCGAGGCTTGTGGCAATGGCGCACCCAACGCCATCATCCAGTGGATAAAAGGTTGTTCACGTACCAGGTTGAAGCGATGCCAGATCGCCAGCCCCCGCGCTGGAGAAAACCCCGGCGTAGACTGGAGCTGCGCCTGCGTTAAGAGCAACCATGAGAAGAGATGTTCAAAACGATGCGCCTGCCAGAGTGTTCGCCAGCCTGACTCGCCTAATCCTTCAATGTTGAATACCTGCTTAGAACTGAGCCACGTCAACCGGGCGAAGAACTGTTCCATACACTCTGGCGAAGCATAAAAACAGCTCAGGGAGTGAAAACGCGAGGCCGGTGGTTCTGGTTTTTGTCTGTCCGTCCCTCGCCAGATAACCTTATCAAACCGTGGGATACCCAGCCCGGCAAGGCTCACCTGGATCTGATCGCCAGGGGCAATATCCAGCCTCTGCCAGCGTCCAACCGACCCCAGGCTCACCCGCTGTACCTGTTTATCATCCAGTTGCACCGGCTCCAGCGCCGCCACGACGGAAATTTTACCCGTACGCCCAACTGAAAAATGAATATCCCTGACCTCAGCAACCTGCGCAACTGGCGGATATTTCCACGCCATGACCCAGTTGCCTTCGCCAGGCAGCCAGCGCTCCCCTGAAGGCGACTCCGCGGACCGAACCACAATGCCATCCGTGGCAAAGGGTAATGCTGTGTTTTGCCAGGCCAAACGCTGCTTTTCAACTTCAACAACCGTTCGGGTGGGCAAGGTATAGGACGCCGTCATGGAAAACCCTGCTCCGGACAGCGCAGAAAGCATACTTTTCATCTCTTTCGGACCATCCGGCCAGGCCCAGATAAATATTCCTGTCTGGTTCAGAAGCGCACCGTCGTTCTGCCGCATCATCGCTCCCGCCACTTTTGCGCGTGCATTCATTCCGCCCATCTGCCGCTGAATGTGATTCTCGCGCATCCAGAAAAGCTCCCCCTGCAGGACGCTGTTTGCCAGCGCGCCGGATACCTCTTTAGGCACTGACGGAATCAAACGCACGCGAGCGGTCCAGTCCTCACCTTTTAACCCATTACCACGACTGATAGCCTGGGTGAGCTTTCCGTTGCGATACACCAGCGTCACCGCCACGCCGTCGACTTTTGGCTGCATCCAGAGATTTTTCTGGCCTCGCATCCACTGACCTAGCGCTTCTTTGCTGGCGGCCTTATGCACCCCCGTATGGGCAACAGGATGTTTTACGCTTCCCGTCAGCGCAGGTAAGGTGTTCTCTGAGAGATCATGGCCAAAACAGCGCTGCCACTGGGCTAAGCGTCCGTTGAGCTGGTCGTATACCTCGTCGTTGACCTCGCTGACGCCCTGCTTCCAGTAGGCTTCATCCCAGCGTTTGATCTGTGCGCTTAAGGATGCAATCTCTTTTCCGGCTTTAGCCTGTGACCACACCGGACACACCGCCGCCCCATAACCACACCACAACAGCATTAACCCGCTTATCCATCGCCACATCGCTACCCCTCCTTTGCAATGCCGGAGGTATAACCTGACGTGAGAAACATGGCTAATAACAACTTCTCATCATGCGAGACGCTATCCAGTATTCATTTTTATTGCAGCAAACCGCGGGTAAAACCTGAAAACGGTACGCAAAATTCAATAATCCAGGGGAAAAAGTGTGACAAAGGCTACGTCACACTGCGCCGACGTGTATAATAAGCCCGTATGTAGGACTTCTTCGCTAACACATACAAAAGACTCTCATGGCTCAAGGCACGCTTTATATTGTTTCTGCCCCTAGTGGCGCGGGTAAATCCAGCCTTATTCAGGCACTGTTAAAAACCCAACCGTTGTACGACACACAGGTATCTGTTTCTCACACCACGCGTCAGCCGCGTCCGGGTGAAGTGCACGGTGAACACTATTTCTTTGTGGATCACGACGAGTTCAGAGCGATGATCGCCAGGGATGCGTTTCTTGAACACGCTGAAGTGTTTGGTAACTACTACGGTACCTCGCGTGAAACCATTGAGCAGGTTCTGGCCACGGGCGTGAATGTCTTCCTGGATATCGACTGGCAGGGCGCACAGCAAATTCGTAAGAAAATGCCGGAGTCACGCAGTATCTTTATTTTACCGCCATCGAAAGATGAGCTGGATCGCCGTCTGCGTGGCCGCGGTCAGGACAGCGAAGACGTGATTGCAAAGCGTATGGCCCAGGCAGTTGCAGAAATGAGCCATTACGCGGAATATGATTACCTTATTGTGAATGATGATTTTGATGCCGCGCTGAGCGATCTCAAAACCATCCTTCGCGCAGAACGTCTGCGTATGAGCCGCCAGAAGCAGCGACATGACGCATTAATCACCAAACTGTTGGCAGACTGAACCCACTTTCAGTATCATGCCCAGTCATTTCTTCACCTGTGGAGCATTTTAAGTATGGCACGCGTAACTGTTCAGGACGCTGTAGAGAAAATTGGTAACCGTTTTGACCTGGTACTGGTCGCCGCGCGTCGCGCTCGTCAGATGCAGGTAGGCGGTAAAGATCCGCTGGTACCGGAAGAAAACGATAAAACCACCGTTATTGCACTTCGCGAAATCGAAGAAGGTCTGATCAACAACCAGATCCTCGACGTGCGTGAGCGCCAGGAGCAGCAAGAGCAGGAAGCCGCAGAACTGCAGGCCGTAACCGCCATTGCTGAAGGTCGTCGTTAATTAAACCTGCGGGTCGCCCTTGTATCTGTTTGAAAGCCTGAATCAACTGATTCAAACCTACCTGCCTGAAGACCAGATTAAGCGTCTTCAGCAGGCGTATCTCGTTGCACGTGACGCTCACGAGGGCCAGACACGTTCAAGCGGTGAACCCTACATCACGCACCCTGTTGCGGTAGCCTGCATTCTGGCCGAGATGAAACTCGACTACGAAACGCTGATGGCTGCTCTGCTGCATGACGTGATCGAAGATACCCCTGCCACCTACCAGGATATGGAACAGCTGTTTGGCAAAAGCGTTGCCGAACTGGTGGAAGGGGTCTCTAAGCTTGATAAGCTGAAATTCCGCGACAAGAAAGAGGCGCAAGCCGAAAACTTCCGCAAGATGATTATGGCGATGGTGCAGGATATCCGCGTCATTCTCATCAAACTCGCTGACCGTACCCACAACATGCGCACGCTGGGCTCACTTCGCCCGGACAAGCGTCGCCGCATTGCTCGTGAAACCCTGGAAATTTACAGTCCGCTGGCGCACCGTTTAGGTATTCACCACATTAAAACCGAGCTGGAAGAGCTGGGTTTTGAAGCGTTATACCCGAACCGCTATCGCGTCATTAAAGAGGTGGTGAAAGCCGCACGCGGTAACCGTAAAGAGATGATTCAAAAGATCCTCTCGGAAATTGAAGGGCGTTTACAGGAAGCGGGTATTCCGTGCCGCGTCAGCGGTCGCGAGAAACATCTGTACTCGATTTACTGCAAAATGGTGCTCAAAGAGCAGCGTTTTCACTCGATCATGGATATTTACGCGTTCCGCGTGATCGTCCACGATGCCGACACCTGCTATCGCGTGCTGGGGCAGATGCACAGCCTCTACAAACCGCGTCCGGGGCGCATGAAAGATTACATCGCCATTCCAAAAGCGAACGGCTATCAATCTTTGCATACCTCGATGATCGGTCCACACGGCGTGCCTGTCGAAGTGCAGATCCGCACCGAAGACATGGACCAGATGGCAGAGATGGGTGTCGCCGCGCACTGGGCGTATAAAGAGCACGGTGGCGAAAGCAGCACGACTGCACAGATCCGCGCCCAGCGCTGGATGCAGAGCCTGCTGGAACTGCAGCAGAGTGCGGGTAGCTCCTTTGAATTTATCGAGAGCGTGAAATCCGATCTCTTCCCGGATGAGATTTACGTTTTCACCCCAGAAGGTCGGATTGTCGAACTGCCTGCGGGCGCAACGCCGGTCGACTTTGCTTACGCAGTACATACCGATATCGGGCATGCCTGCGTGGGCGCACGCGTCGACAGACAGCCTTATCCGCTGTCTCAGCCGCTCTCCAGCGGCCAGACGGTAGAAATTATTACCGCACCGGGCGCACGCCCGAACGCGGCCTGGCTGAACTTTGTGGTGAGCTCCAAAGCGCGCGCCAAAATTCGCCAGTTGCTGAAAAACCTCAAGCGCGACGACTCCGTCAGCCTGGGACGCCGTCTGCTCAACCACGCGTTGGGCGGTAGCCGTAAGCTGGCTGAAATTCCACCAGAGCATATCCAGCGCGAACTCGACCGTATGAAGCTCACGTCTCTGGACGATCTGCTGGCGGAAATTGGTCTCGGTAACGCCATGAGCGTCGTGGTGGCGAAAAACCTGCAGCAGGGCGAAGCGATACCTTCTGCTCCTGGCGCATCCGGCCACGCTCATCTGCCAATCAAAGGCGCGGACGGGGTGCTGATCACCTTCGCAAAATGTTGCCGTCCAATCCCCGGTGACCCGATTATTGCGCACGTCAGCCCCGGCAAAGGGCTGGTTATCCACCATGAATCCTGTCGTAACATTCGCGGCTACCAGAAAGAAGCCGAGAAGTTTATGGCGGTCGAGTGGGACAAAGAGACGGCGCAGGAATTTATCACCGAAATTAAGGTGGATATGTTCAATCACCAGGGTGCCCTGGCAAACCTGACGGCAGCGATCAACACGGCCTCGTCCAACATTCAGAGCCTGAATACGGAAGAAAAAGACGGCCGCGTTTATAGCGCCTTTATTCGTCTGACCGCCCGCGACCGCGTGCATCTGGCGAATATTATGCGCAAGATCCGCGTCATGCCGGACGTGATTAAAGTTACCCGAAACCGAAACTAGGTTTATGAATTCACAACGTTATACACGTATCTGCGAAATGCTCGCCAGGCGTCAGCCTGACCTGACGGTCTGCATGGAGCAGGTTCATAAGCCTCATAACGTCTCTGCTATCGTTCGTACCGCAGACGCCGTCGGCGTGCATGAAGTGCACGCCGTCTGGCCGGGCACCCGCATGCGAAACATGGTGTCTGCTGCCGCAGGCAGCAACAGCTGGGTATCCGTCAAAACGCATCAGACGATTGGTGAAGCCGTATCGCACCTGAAAGGCCGCGGTATGCAGGTTCTTGCGACTCACCTTTCTGCTAAAGCTGTGGATTTCCGCGAGATCGACTACACCCGCCCAACCTGCATTTTGATGGGGCAGGAGAAAACCGGGATCACCCAGGAAGCGCTGGATCTGGCGGATCAGGACATCATCATCCCGATGATCGGTATGGTTCAGTCCCTGAACGTGTCGGTTGCCTCTGCGCTGATTCTGTATGAAGCGCAGCGCCAGCGCCAGAACGCCGGAATGTACGAGCGCAGCAACAGTATGCTGCCGGAAGAGGAACAGCAGCGCCTGCTGTTTGAAGGCGGTTATCCGGTGCTGGCTCGCGTCGCGAAGCAGAAAAAATTGCCTTACCCCCACGTCAACGCGCAGGGCGAAATTGAAGCCGATGCCGAGTGGTGGTCCACCATGCAGTACGCCGGGTAACTGATGAAAGGCCGCCTGCTGGATGCCATTCCGCTCAATAGCCTGACGGGCGTGGGCGCGGCGCAAAGCAGTAAGCTGGCAAAAATTGGCCTGCATACCGTGCAGGATCTCCTCCTGCACCTCCCTCTGCGTTACGAAGACCGCACTCAGCTCTACAAAATTGGCGATCTGCTGCCTGCCATTTACGCCACCGTTGAAGGCGAAGTCCTGAACTGCAACATCACGTTTGGTGGACGCCGGATGATGACCTGTCAGATCAGCGACGGTACCGGCATTCTCACCATGCGTTTTTTCAACTTCAGCGCAGCGATGAAAAACAGCCTGGCGACAGGCCGCCGAGTGCTGGCCTATGGCGAAGCCAAACGCGGTAAATACGGCGCAGAGATGATCCACCCGGAGTACCGCGTGCAGGGCGACCTCAGCACACCGGAACTGCAGGAGACGCTTACGCCGGTTTACCCGACGACTGAAGGCATTAAGCAGGCAACGCTGCGTAAACTCACCGATCAGGCGCTGGAGCTGCTGGATACCTGCGCGATTACCGAACTTCTGCCCCCCGAGCTGGCACAGGGCATGATGAGCCTGCCCGAAGCATTGCGCACACTGCATCGTCCACCACCCACATTACAGCTCAGCGATTTAGAAAGCGGCAAACATCCCGCACAACGGCGTCTTATCCTTGAGGAATTACTGGCACATAACCTGAGCATGCTGGCGCTTCGCGCAGGCGCGCAGCGTTTCCACGCTCAGCCGTTAAGCCAGAATGATGCGCTCAAAGATAAGCTGCTGGCCTCTCTGCCGTTTAAGCCGACCGGCGCACAAGCGCGCGTAACGGCCGAGATTGAACGCGATATGGCCCTCGACGTGCCGATGATGCGCCTGGTGCAGGGCGACGTCGGGTCCGGTAAAACTCTGGTTGCCGCCCTGGCAGCACTGCGCGCGATTGCCCACGGTAAACAGGTGGCGCTGATGGCGCCGACTGAGCTGCTGGCTGAACAGCACGCCAATAATTTCCGCGCCTGGTTCGCGCCGCTCGGGATTGAGGTAGGCTGGCTTGCCGGGAAGCAAAAAGGCAAAGCGCGTCTTGCGCAGCAGGAAGCCATCGCCAGCGGCCAGGTGCAGATGATTGTCGGCACACACGCTATCTTCCAGGAGCAGGTACAGTTTAACGGCCTTGCGCTGGTGATTATCGACGAACAGCACCGCTTCGGCGTGCATCAACGTCTGGCGCTGTGGGAAAAAGGGCTACAGCAGGGCTTCCATCCGCATCAGCTGATCATGACCGCCACGCCAATCCCGCGCACCCTGGCGATGACCGCCTATGCCGATCTGGATACCTCCACCATCGATGAACTGCCGCCGGGGCGTACTCCGGTCACGACGGTCGCCATACCGGATACTCGCCGCAGCGATATCATCGACCGCGTGCGCAACGCCTGTACCCACGAAGGGCGTCAGGCCTATTGGGTCTGCACCCTGATTGAAGAGTCAGAACTGCTTGAAGCGCAGGCTGCTGAAGCAACGTGGGAAGAGCTAAAGCTGGCGCTGCCGGAGCTAAACGTGGGTCTGGTTCACGGGCGCATGAAGCCTGCCGAAAAACAGGCGGTGATGCAGGCGTTCAAACAGGGTGAGCTGCATTTACTGGTCGCGACGACGGTTATTGAAGTGGGCGTCGACGTCCCCAACTCCAGCCTGATGATCATCGAAAACCCGGAGCGTCTTGGCCTTGCTCAGCTCCACCAGCTGCGTGGGCGCGTTGGGCGTGGCGCAGTGGCCTCCCACTGCGTGCTGCTCTATAAAGCGCCGCTCTCAAAAACTGCCCAGATGCGTTTGCAGGTGCTGCGCGACAGCAACGACGGTTTTGTGATTGCACAAAAAGACCTTGAGATACGCGGCCCGGGCGAATTGCTGGGCACGCGTCAGACGGGAAATGCCGAATTTAAGGTGGCGGATTTGCTGCGCGATCAGGCCATGATCCCGGAAGTTCAACGCCTCGCACGCCATATTCATGAACGCTACCCCGAACAGGCGGCAGCGTTAATTGAGCGCTGGATGCCGGAAACCGAGCGCTATTCCAACGCCTGATTTCAGGCAAACATCGGCAGCATCAGGTACAGCTTAATCACCAGCGCGTTGACGATATCAATAAAGAACGCCCCGACCATTGGCACCACCAGAAACGCCATGTGCGATGGCCCAAACCGTTCGGTGATCGCCTGCATGTTGGCAATAGCCGTTGGGGTTGCCCCCAGACCAAACCCGCAGTGGCCCGCTGCCAGCACCGCTGCATCGTAGTTTTTCCCCATCAGGCGCCAGGTCACGAACATGGCGTACAGCGCCATAAACAGTGCCTGCACCGCCAGAATCGCCACCATCGGCAGCGCCAGCGAGGCCAGCTCCCACAGTTTGAGGCTCATCAGCGCCATCGCCAGGAACAGCGACAGACAGACGTTACCGAGCACCGATACCGCACGTTCAAACACGCGGTAGAAGCCCATCAGCGCCAGACCGTTGCTCAGAATGACCCCGATAAACAACACGCAGACAAAGGTCGGAAGTTCAAACGCTGTACCCGCCAGCCATTGCGCAACCACTTTGCCCACGGTCAGGCAGATGGCAATCATCGCGATGGTTTCAATCAGTACCAGCGAGGTGATGCTGCGCCCGACATCCGGCTTTTCGAACGCGGTGGGCACCATTTCATCGTCCGGTCTGCCATTCGGCGTGGTGGAATGTTTAACGAGATAACGGGCCACCGGGCCGCCAATCAGGCCACCCAGCACCAGACCAAAGGTTGCGCAGGCCATCGCCACTTCCGTTGCGTTTTCAAAGCCGTAACGCTCGATAAACAGCTTACTCCACGCGGCTCCAGTACCATGGCCGCCTGACAGGGTAATCGAACCCGCCAGCAGACCCATCAGCGGATCCAGCCCCAGCAGCGTCGCCATGCCGATGCCAATGGCGTTTTGCATCAGCAGCAGTCCCACCACCACAATCAGAAATACGCCGAGCACCTTACCGCCAGAGCGCAGGCTCGCCAGGTTGGCGTTCAGGCCGATGGTGGCAAAGAAGGCCAGCATCAGCGGATCTTTCAGGGACATATCAAAATCAATTTCCCAGCCCATGCTTTTTTTCAGTACCAGCAGGGCCAGCGCCACCAGCAAACCACCGGCGACAGGTTCAGGAATGGTGTACTTTTTCAGAAAGGAAACACTGTGTACCAGCTTGCGACCAAGCAGCAGAACCAGCGTTGCGGCAACAAGGGTCGACAACGTATCGAGATGAATCATAAAAGGCTCCTGTTATGCGCGTGTTCCATACACACGCGGCGTTATCCTGGCCGGTTTGCGCTCTTCATGAGCCACCGGCGCAAAAAGTGTAATTTTTTTTCCCGACGGGTTGTAGAAAACCTGCTCACAACGGCAGATTTTCTTCCCTTTTTTTGCTGGCAATCGTTTGCTTTTACCAGGTGGTCAGATAAAATGCCCGCTTTTCCACCGTGGGATTGCCGCCGATGTCCGTTAACACCATAGAGTCGCCTGATGCGCAACCGATTGCGCAGAAGCAAAATAGCGAACTGATTTACCGCCTTGAAGATCGCCCGCCACTGCCTCAGACGCTTTTCGCGGCCTGCCAGCATCTTCTGGCGATGTTTGTCGCGGTGATCACCCCGGCGCTGCTGATCTGCCAGGCGCTCGGTTTACCGGCGCAGGATACGCAGCACATCATCAGTATGTCCCTCTTCGCCTCTGGCGTGGCCTCAATTATTCAAATTAAAGCGTGGGGTCCGGTGGGGTCGGGATTATTGTCGATCCAGGGTACCAGCTTTAACTTCGTGGCACCGCTGATCATGGGCGGCACAGCCCTGAAAACCGGCGGTGCGGATGTCCCGACCATGATGGCGGCGCTGTTCGGCACCCTGATGCTGGCAAGCTGCACGGAGATGGTCATCTCCCGCGTGCTGCATCTGGCGCGCCGCGTCATTACCCCGCTGGTCTCCGGCGTGGTGGTGATGATTATCGGCCTGTCGCTGATTCAGGTCGGCCTCACCTCCATCGGCGGCGGCTATGCCGCAATGAGCGACCATACCTTCGGCGCGCCGAAAAACCTGCTGCTGGCGGGCGTCGTGCTGGCGATCATTATTCTGCTGAACCGCCAGCGTAACCCTTACCTGCGCGTGGCTTCTCTGGTGATCGCCATGGCAGCCGGTTATCTGCTGGCGTGGGCGCTGGGCATGTTGCCGGAGAACACCGCACCGACCAACAGCGCGCTGATCACCGTCCCCACGCCGCTGTACTACGGTCTGGGCATTGACTGGGGTCTGCTCCTGCCGCTGATGCTGGTCTTTATGATCACCTCTCTGGAGACCATCGGCGATATCACCGCTACCTCCGACGTCTCCGAGCAGCCGGTGTCCGGCCCGCTGTACATGAAGCGCCTGAAAGGCGGCGTGCTGGCGAACGGCCTGAACTCGTTTGTTTCTGCGGTATTCAATACCTTCCCGAACTCCTGCTTCGGCCAGAACAACGGCGTGATCCAGCTGACCGGCGTCGCCAGCCGCTACGTGGGTTTTGTGGTGGCGCTGATGCTGATCGTCCTCGGCCTGTTCCCGGCAGTGAGCGGCTTTGTGCAGCACATTCCTGAGCCGGTGCTGGGTGGCGCAACGCTGGTGATGTTCGGGACTATCGCAGCGTCCGGGGTGCGTATCGTCTCCCGCGAACCGCTGAACCGCCGGGCGATCATGATTATCGCGCTGTCGCTGGCCGTAGGTCTGGGCGTTTCTCAGCAGCCGCTGATCCTGCAGTTTGCCCCTGACTGGGTGAAAAACCTGCTCTCTTCCGGCATCGCCGCGGGCGGTATCACCGCTATTGTGCTGAACCTCGTTTTCCCGCCTGAAAAGAACTGATCCCCTTCACGGCAGGCAGTCAATGCCTGCCGTGACATCTATTTACACCATTCCCGCCTTGAGGATTGCGCATAAATCGTGCATAACTCCCTTATGTACGTTTGCGGGATGGAAGACCATGAAATTTATTGGAAAGCTGCTCGTCTATCTTCTGGTAGCCCTGCTCATTGTGATACTGGCGCTCTATATTCTGCTCCAGACCCGCTGGGGCGCGGCTCAGGTCAGCAGCTGGGTGACGGTGAATACCGATTACGAACTCAGTTTCGACAAGATGAATCACCGCTTTTCGTCGCCTTCCCATCTTATTCTGGAAAACGTCACCTTCGGGCGGGACGGTAAACCTGCCACGCTGGTAGCCAAAAAAGTTGATATCGGCCTGAGCAGCCGTCAGGTGACCGATCCGCTGCATATGGACACCATTACCCTTTTCGATGGCACGCTGAACCTATCGCCGCAGACGGCACCGCTGCCCTTGCAGGCCGATCGTCTTCAACTGAGCAATATGGCCTTTAACAGCCCGAATACCGAATGGGATCTGAGCGCGCAGAAGGTGACGGGCGGCGTCAGCCCATGGCAGCCGGAAGCAGGCAACGTGCTGGGGAAAAATGCGCAGATACAGATGAGCGCAGGCTCGCTGACCCTCAACGGCGTCCCGGCCACCAACGTGTTAATTGAGGGCCAGCTTAACGGCAAGGAGGTGGTGCTGAACACTATCGGTGCCGATATGGCGCGCGGTTCGCTCACCGGCTCCGCCCTGCGTAACGCCGACGGAAGCTGGGTTATCGACACCCTGCGTCTGAATGAGATCCGCCTGCAGAGCGACAACACGCTGACAGCCTTCTTTGCCCCGCTGGCCACCCTCCCTTCTCTGCAAATAGGCCGTCTGGAGGTCACCGACGCCCGGCTGCAGGGCCCGGACTGGGCGGTGACCGATCTCGATTTAAGCCTGCGCAACCTGACGATAAGCAAAGGCGACTGGCAAAGTCAGGACGGGCGTTTGTCCATGAACGCCAGCGAGTTTATCTACGGCTCGCTGCATCTGTTTGACCCGATCCTGAACGCAGAGTTTTCCCCGCAGGGTATGGCGCTGCGCCAGTTTACCTCCCGCTGGGAAGGCGGCATGGTGCGCACCTCCGGCAACTGGCTGCGCGACGGCAAAGCGCTGGTGCTGGACGATGTCGCCATCGCCGGTCTGGAGTACACCCTGCCGCAGAACTGGAAAACGCTGTGGATGGAGCCGCTACCGGAATGGCTGAACAGCGTCACGCTGCAAAAATTCGGCCTGAGCCGCAACCTGGTGATCGACATCGATCCCGCCTTCCCGTGGCAGATCACCTCCCTGGATGGCTACGGTGCCAACCTGCAGCTGGTGAAAGACCGCCAGTGGGGCGTGTGGAGCGGCAGCGCAACCCTGAACGGCGCGGCGGCGACCTTTAACCGCGTGGACGTGCGCCGTCCGTCGCTGGCGTTGAATGCCAACGCCGCCACGGTGAACATTACCGACCTGAGCGCATTTACCGAGAAAGGCATTCTGGAAGCGACGGCGACGGTTTCGCAGTTGCCGCAACGGCAAACCACCGTAAGCCTTAACGGGCGCGGCGTGCCGCTCAACGTGCTGCAGCAGTGGGGCTGGCCAGCGCTACCGGTGACGGGCGATGGCAATATTCAACTCACCGCCAGCGGTAGCGTGCAGGCCAATGCGCCGCTGAAGCCGACGGTGAACGGCAAGCTGAGCGCGGTGAATATGGATAAACAGCAGGTAGAGCAGACGATGACGGGTGGCATTGTTTCAACACCCGTGCAATAAATAAGCCGGGTGGCGGTTTTATTCCCTCTCCCTGTGGGAGAGGGTCAGGGTGAGGGCATCAGACCGCATAATTACCGTAGGCCCGGTAAGCGAAGCGCCACCGGGCATTTTTATTGCTCAGAGGTGAACCACCACCTCATTCTCCTCCGCTTTCACCACCACGCCCCACTCGCTTCCCGCATGTGAACCGCCTTTCACGCCGCCCACCTTCTGCACGTTGCGCAAGCACACCGACCAGTTTCGCGCCTCACCCACGCCGGTCAGGGTCACGGTATCGCCCTCTCGCGACGCTTTCAGCGTAAACGCCACCGCGCCGTCCGCCGCAGGCACTTCACTCACCGCCGTTGCGCCATCCTCCAGGTTAAACAGCTGGAAGGCCGTGCCCTCGTTCCACGCATAGTCTGGTTTCTGGCTGTTATTGCCCAGCGCCAGCAGGGTGTTATCGCGCACATAGACTGGCAGGCTGCGGAAATCGTGCTGTTGCTTATGCCAGCGGCTACCCTGAATTTCGTCGTTATGCCACAGGTGCGTCCAGCGTCCTTCAGGTAGCCAGAACTGTACATCGCCCTCCTCTGAGAACACCGGCGCGACCATCACCGCATCCCCCAGCATGTACTGGCGGTCAAGATAATCGCACGCCGGATCGTCCGGGAACTCCAGCATCATCGCCCGCAGCATCGGCGTACCGCACTCGCGCGCCAGCGCCGCCTGACGGTACAGATACGGCATCATCCGGCACTTCAGCTGCGTAAAGTGACGCACCACGTCGCAGGATTCGTCATCGTACGCCCACGGCACGCGGTAAGATTTACTGCCGTGCAGGCGGCTGTGGCTGGATAAAAGCCCGAACGCGCACCAGCGCTTGTAGACGTGCGCCGGGGCGGTGTTTTCAAATCCGCCGATATCGTGGCTCCAGAACCCAAAGCCGGACAGGCCAATCGACAGCCCGCCGCGCAGACTTTCCGCCATCGACTCGTAGTTGGCGTAGCAGTCCCCCCCCCAGTGAACGGGGAACTGCTGCGCACCGACGGACGCCGAGCGGGCAAACAGCACCGCCTCTTGCTCACACACGGTCTCTTTCAGCACGTTCCACACCAGTTCGTTGTAGATGTAGGCGTAATGGTTATGCATCTTCTGTGGATCGGATCCGTCAAACCACTGCACGTCCGTCGGGATGCGCTCGCCAAAGTCGGTCTTAAAGCAGTCGACGCCGATGTCCACCAGGCCTTTCAGCTTGTCGGCATACCACCGGCACGCTTCCGGGTTAGTGAAGTCATAAATTGCCAGCCCCGGTTGCCACTTATCCCACTGCCACAGGGAGCCGTCCGGGCGCTTGAGCAGGTAGCCCTTCTCTTTCAGTTCGCGAAATACCGGCGACTTCTGGCCGATGTACGGGTTAATCCACACGCAGACCTTCAGCCCTTTCTCCTTCAGGCGGCGGATCATCCCTTCCGGATCCGGGAAGGTCACCGGGTCCCACTCAAAATCACACCACTGGAAGGCCTTCATCCAGAAGCAGTCGAAGTGGAAGACGTGCAGCGGCAGATCGCGCTCGGCCATGCCGTCGATAAAGCTGTTAACCGTCGCCTCATCGTAGTTAGTGGTGAACGACGTGGTCAGCCACAGGCCGAACGACCACGCGGGCGGCAGCGCCGGACGCCCGGTGAACCGCGTATAGCGGTTGAGCACCTCTTTCGGCGTCGGGCCGTCGATCACGAAGTACTCCAGATACTCCCCTTCGACGCTGAACTGCACTTTGGAGACTTTCTCCGAACCCACTTCGAACGAGACATTTTCCGGGTGATTCACCAGCACGCCGTAGCCGCGGTTGGTCAGATAAAACGGGATGTTTTTGTAGGACTGCTCGGTGCTGGTGCCGCCGTCGCGGTTCCACGTTTCGACCGTCTGGCCGTTGCGCACCAGGGCGGTGAAGCGCTCGCCCAGACCGTAGACCGTTTCGCCCACGCCGAGGTCGAGACGTTCAAACAGGTAGTTGCGATCGGTGTTGGTGTCCTGCACGTAACCGTTGTTTTTCAGCTGGCTGCCGGTAATGCGCTGGCCGTTGCGCAGGAAGTCCAGAGCCCAGAACTCCCCTTTGGTGACGCGCACGCTGACGCTGCCGCTTTTCAGCTCGGCAAATTCCGCGTTGTTTTCAATCTCGACCTTCACGTCTTTCAGCACGTTCAGCGGATAGTGCGGGCCGTTGTCCAGCGCGCCCTGGAAGTGCTCGATGCGCACCCCGACAATCCCCTCCTGCGGGGCAAACAGGCGCACCGTGAACATGAGCGTGTCGAGCTGCCAGGTGCGCTCACGCACGTCGCGCGGCGCCACGTACACCACCAGGTCATTGCCCTGCTGCTCCACGTCGAACACCTGTACCGGATACGTCACGTTCAGACCCGGTTGAATAAGCCAGTTTCCATCACTGATTTTCATGCTTTCGTCCTCTTAGTTCTGCAATTCTTTGCTGACCGGCAGGTTTTCAAACTCCTGCTGATTGCGGCGCGCACCCTGCGCCAGCTCGCCCAGGATTTTGGTCAGGAAGGGGGTTTTCAGCGTGTAGTAGCGTTTGGCGATAATGGCGCTCAGCACGTAGCAGACCGCCGGGGCCAGGGTAAAAAGGCCGATAATGATGCTGATGGTCGCGCTGTTCTGGGTTTTGGCTGCCGCGTCGTAGCCGCCGCCTGCCAGCATCCAGCCGATCATCGCCCCGCCCAGCGCCAGGCCAAGCTTCAGCACGAACAGCGTGCCCGCAAAGCTGATCCCGGTCAGACGTTTGCCGTTGGTCCATTCGCCATAGTCGACGGTATCGGACATCATCACCCACTGGATCGGCGTCACCAGCTGGTGCAGCACGCCGATGACGAAGATAAAGGCGAACATCACCACGGTGGCATGCATCGGCACAAAGAACATCGCTACGCTGACCACCGCCAGCGCGGCGTTGGTCCACCAGAAGATGCTGACCTTACACTTCCAGTCGGTGAGCGGTTTCGCCAGCGCGGAGCCGATCAGGTTGCCGACGCAGTAGGTGGTGAGGAACGCGACGAACACTTCCGGCGAGCCCATGATCCAGGTGCAGTAGTACATCATCGCGCCGCCGCGCACGCAGACGGCGAGGATGTTGAGGATGGTCAGCACGCCAACGATGCGCCACTGATCGTTCCGCCAGATGTCGCGCAGATCTTCCCGCATGGCGGTGGTGCTCGGCGGCACCTGGATGCGCTCTTTGGTGGTGAAGAAGCAGAACGCCAGCATCAGGAACGCGACCACCGACAGGACGGCGATCCCGCCCTGGAAGCCGAACGCTTTATCGTCGCCGCCGATCAGGTTCACCAGCGGCATCATCAGCACCGTGGAGAGCATGCCGCCCGCCGTCGCCAGCACGAAGCGCCAGGATTGCAGGGAGATACGCTGCGTCGGGTCGTTGGTGATCACCCCGCCCAATGCGCAGTACGGGATGTTAACCACGGTATAGAGCAGGGTCAGCAGCGTATAGGTAATGGCGGCATACACCATTTTGCCGTTGAGGCTGAGATCCGGCGTGGTATAGGCCAGCACGCAGACGATGCCGAACGGGATGGCGCCGAACAAAATCCACGGGCGGAACTTGCCCCAGCGGCTGCGGGTGCGGTCGGCAATCAGCCCCATACATGGGTCGGAGATTGCATCCAGCGCACGGGCGAGCAGGAACATGGTGCCGACAAACCCGGCGGGAATGCCGAAAATATCGGTGTAGAAAAACATCATATACAACATGACGTTATCAAAAATGATGTGGCTGGCGGCGTCTCCCATGCCGTAGCCAATCTTCTCTTTTACTGACAATACTTCGCTCATCTTTTATTCATCCTTCACGCTGTAGGGGGCGCTGAGACCGGTTACATTGGTTTTAAACCATTGTTTCATGAGCGGGTATTGCGTTTTCTGGTTAGCAGATTACGTTTCTTGTTTTTTGTGATCGCGGTAAATGTCGGAGAGCACAAAACGCTAACCTGAGGATTTTCTTAAGAATTAACTGAAACAGGGGGGTACAGGTCAAAAGAGAGGTGAAAAAAGTGTGTCGGGGTATGTGGTAAATGCCTGAAAGTAGCTATAATGCGCCCCGCCTCCATGTAGCAATGCAGGCGCGGAAGATCGTCATCTCCGGTGAGGTGGCTGGACTTCAAATCCAGTTGGGGACGCCAGCGTTCCCGGGCAGGTTCGACTCCTGTGATCTTCCGCCAAAAATGCTCATCTACCAACCATGAGTAAGCCTATCGTATAAGCATGCTAACTTCCTAAAGTAACTTGAATAGCTTGAGTTTTCGTTATTAAGCTTTTCTTGATGCTGAATGAGGAATTCCTTCGCTACATCCAGCTCTAATTTATCCCAAAGGAAAGGAAGATAAATCGCGGCCGACTCCGGTGTCGAATGGTTAATAATATAAGAGGTATCTTTATCTTTAAATTTCTTCACAAAAGCCCTCAAATAATTTGAGGACTGATAACTAATAGCTGTCCGATTCACCCATTTATCTAAAGGTAAACCAGAATCTAAATACTCTTTCTGGTTTCTGATACCAATAGTGGAAAGATATTTAAACACTACAATATTTGGACTATATCTACCTGCAGATGGAATTACGCTGCCAATAATCGCATTCGGATCATATTTTTTATTATCATGCAGTAAGTCATCAAATAAGTCTATGCTGCTAATTTGAGTATAACCGCAACTTCCAACTTCAATTTCTTTTCTCTTTGCTTCGGCAACCCCCACACCGACAATAAATTCAACATCAGCATGTTTTTCGACTTCATCTATATCCACAACACAAATCTTTTTTTCAGGCTCATTCGATTGAACTAAATTGTAAAGTTGCTCCTTACAATATCTAAGAATTCGCGCTGGAATTTTTCTTTTATTTTCATCAATAGATTCAAATATTGGAATAAAATCATCTGTCCTTATTAGTGTTATTGGAATTTGAACTCCGTCAATTGATGTGTAAGTGTTTGATATTGAACAATCGGTTAAACCCTCATCTCTTTCAACAAAAATTAGATTATGCTGCAATTGTTCTACATTTTGAGGGCCAATACATGTTGATATGGCGCTAAGTAAGGACGTAATATTTTTATCCGACAGTGAATAACCAATAAAAACCACAGGATGCTCAACAAAAATAGTTATTAACTTCGCTGCAAGATACGGATTTTTCAAATTAAACTCATGATAATCAGTATCGGTCATAATTAGTGATTTTGGCTTATGGGCACTTCCATGTATTTTATAAATTTCAGCTATTGATTGAGGATTTGAAAATAACAACTCATTTTGGCCTGTATAAACCTTGTAATCTGGAAATAGCTGCTCCAGGAAACAGTCCCAGTTTGTTGTAATTATCCCATCAACATTTAAATTTGAAAGCAATTTTATTTCATTGTAGTACTTGCTTTCTGTAAGAGAAACATCGAGAGCATTTGTTAAATATTCACAAATTTCAAAACGCAGTGCGGATGTTTTATCAACTACCTTCTTATGATACTTTTCCCTACTACTTGCAAAACGAGCGTCCTGCCACCATTCTTGATTAAAGTCTTCTGCAATAAGTCTTGCGGCAGTTGGATAAGTAGAATCACCAGTAGCTAAATAATATTCGAACGGTTTACCAAAAATACAATATTTTTCTAGAAGGGATTTCCAATCACATAATCCTAGGTATCTTCTAGAAAAACCTGAACCTATAAATAAAAATGGACCTGCATTACGTGACTTGAATATTGCTGTTAATTGTGTCTTAAGCTCTAGATTATTCATTTCATAATCCAAATAAATTATTAGGTTATCAAATTAGGCATTATTTTACAGGGATTATGCCTTTGCGTTTCAGTTCATCACGACCTAAAGTTTTTAACCAATTCCCCAAACTCATCCCCTCCTCCTTTGCAGCAGCCTCAAACTGGGCCTTCAACTCTGGCGTAATGCGAATCTGAAAAGTCGGTGCTTTTCCGGATTTAGATTTGTTAGGGTCTCGTTTAGCTGTTGACATGTACGTACCTACAGGAGCAAGATATCTTCATTGAGGTACGTACCTTAACATACGAAAACCTCAAATTGAAACGCCCTCGCCAGGTACTCGCAATACCGGACGAGAGCTAACCTCACCAACTATCAAGGAGTTGATTATGGCTGATTCGCATTCTACCCCAGACACCGACCAATCCGGAACCGAGCGTTCGTTAATTGTGGGATACCGCCCGAATGTTTTCGACAAATCCACGCCCAATATCATTCTGTCTGGCAAGTGGCTGCGTGCCGCAGGCTTTGATACCGGACAGCAGGTCACGGTCAAGGTGATGAAAGGTTGCATCGTTCTGGTGGCGTATAGCGAGCAGGAGCAGCGGTTGCAGGACGATTATAAACGGACCAAAGCAAAGCTCGTTGAGATAGAGAATGCACTCGCAGCGATTCAAATCCAGCATCCTGGAAAGCACCTCGCAAAATCAAATACAAACCACCTGGCTTAGCGGCGGTTTCTGGCATACAACCTGCCTGGTGCTTTAGACGATGTGGATGTGAACACGACATGCACAGGAAGACGCAACCCAGTCTCCGTGTTGGAACCATCAATTAGCATCTTATAAATAGATTTTCTGATGGCGAAATTGATCAGCATTCAACTATCCGGAAATTCCGGATAGTTGGCCAGGAAAGGAGACATCAGATTTACAGTGAGAGATCGCTACAATCTCCAAGCAACACTCGTAGTTACGCTCCGCTCGCGGCACCCAATTTCGCCTTTATCGGCCATACGGCTATTAAACTAATCTATAACGGATCTAACGCCCTCATTCTCACGCTCATACAATATCTAAATTAATAGCCAATAATCATTCATAGTAAATATAATGCAAAGGTTAAAATCCCTGTATTTTTTATTGAAGATAAACTATTGCGATATGCATCACAGCAGAACGCCAATATTAATAGAAACTTGTGCCTATGTTTATTGTTATAGGGTGCGATATGTATTATAGCGACTCATTAATAACATCAATAGATGCACATAAAATATTGGCTTTAAAGTTAGAGCACGCCTTAACAGGCGTAAAAGATGAAGTCTTAAAGCAAGCGCAACTGATAGATGATGGGGCAACGCGATTAAGCTATCAGCTTTCGTGCTTTACTGAAAACTATCAGGATGTATGTTTACGATTACGCAAAGAAGACTCAAGATTTTTGATAGGTATTGTTCAGTTGATAAAACACAGGGACGTTATCTATAAGATGCTCTACATTTATATTAAAAGCTTATTAACTAACAAGAGTGAAAAAAGGATACATAATATACAAAAAAATCTTATGCGTTTAGGTGTATCAATTTCATCATCGATGCTATCCAGTCAGGCTTTTATATACTCTGCAACTATTGCAATTTGTAGTAGTGTTCATACCAACATTTGGATGAAAGAAAAGATCACTTCGTTTTCTACTTATGCCGTTCTTGGTTTAAAAGCCTATGGTATCGTTGAGCAGGCATCCAGAAGCGCCAGCTATCTAAAAAACTATAATGCTTATTATTACAATCTACTTTACCAGGAAGAACTTGAAATGATGTTTTTCTTGATTGAACCCATAATAATGAGATCCCCTGTGCTTAACCAAGCTTATGCTTCAGACAACGACATTGCATATGCGATTTCAAGGATGATAAAGGGATGATTAAAGCTATTAAAGACTGGTTAAAAGGTCAATTCATATTCTTCCTAAGAGGCGCAACCCCCCTTCTATTCGTCATAATATTTGCATTATTTGCCGTAACCTGGCTACCCGAAAAAATCGCAATGAATGCAATATGGTCATTTGTAGTTATTGTAGGACTCTGCATTCTTCTACGTAAAAAAAGATAATTACTATTTAACAGGAGTAAATTATGTCAAATCCCGCTCATCTGTGGTTGTTTGATGAAAATGGTTCGCCCGTAGTTGGTCCATCATTACTGCCAACGAGATTAGGATCTTTTGAAATCCGTTCAGTTAACCATCAAGTATGGATACCTGAAAACTCGAATACAGGTCGTTTGACAGGTACAAGAGTTCATTCCCCGTTAAACTTGCATAAGGAATTTGATGCTGCAACACCTGTCTTGTATCGTGCTATGTGTGAAGGGAGAACGTTCCAAAAAGCAGTTTTGAAAATGTATCGAATCCTGGACCAGGGTGTTGAAAGTGAGTATTTCAATATGATAATGGAGAATGTCAAGATCACCTCTATATCCCCTCTGTTGCACCCCACCGGATTGACAAGTACGCATCTTGAAGAGATCCAACTCCGTTACGAGAAGATTACCTGGAAATATTGCGATGGAAACATTCTCTATACTGACGAATGGAATAACCGGGCAACATATTAGGGTATCGAAATGAAAGTACTGTTGATTTCTGCTGCGCTTTTATTCTTGGTTCAATATGCATCGGCAACCCAGATGTCCGGTTTCGCGGCCATGTATTATCAGGATGACAGAACAACGCCGGAAGAATCCACAAATGCGCCCCTCTTTCCCGCCATTATCCACGGCAAAAAAACCATTCGAATGGAAGTATCTCGACTGTCAGATATCACAAGTACACTCATTGAAAAAGACAGTTCTGCACACTGGGTCTGCCTTCATGACGACGATGGCACGAATTACTGGTTTATTTCTGATAACGAAATGGGAGCAGGACTGCTCACAGCGCTGGCCATATCCAAAGATGGCAGCCATAAAGAATGTGCGAAAACAACAGAACATGTCAGCGTCTCAGTCGCTAATATTCCATTGTTGAATGCGACTCATGGAAATTTAGTTAAATGGTTCGGCAAGAGTGAGATTGCCAAACAAAAAGCGGTACTTTTTTATCATGAGACGCCAGTAAAGAATGGATTCATCCAGAGTAATACGGTCTCTTATTACTTTGATGGCGAAAAAATACGGGGCGTCATTATCGGGCAAATTACCAGTAACTAGCTTGCAAACTCCCTCTACCAAAAGGAGAGGGAGTTAAGCCTACCCGCCCAACCGCATATGCAGCAACGGAAACGCATTTCCCTGTCCGTCAAGTTCCGAGCGCCCGAGCTGCTCAAATCCCATATGCCGATAAAAGGCGACTCCCTGCGGATTCTGCTCATTCACGTCCACTTCGTTCGCGCCGAACTCTGCGATGGCGTGTTTAAGCAGCAGTTTCCCGACACCCTTCCCGCGACTCGCATCATCCACAAACAACATTTCAATGCGGTTTTCATCCACCCCTAAAAAGCCGTGAATAACGCCTGCGTCATCGCGGGCTATCACGACCTTGAGGTTGGGGAGATACGCGTTGAGCAATAGCGGACGCAGCGCCGCAATATCGCTTTCCTGTAAAAAGTGATGGGTGGCGCGGACGGAGGATTCCCAGATCGCGACCAGGCGTTCGAAGTGGGAGGGTTGTGCGGTTTCGATTTTCATGGGGGGGATCATGATTGGAAAACCGAACAATTTCAAGCCACTCCTTGCGGTCAGTCCCCCTCACCCTAACCCTCTCCCTCAGGGAGAGGGAATAAACAGTGCTACACCCTCACTTCCATCACCGCATACACCCCGTCCTTCGGCACGACCACGGTGACGTTTTCCACCGGTACGCCCGCCGCCAGGTGAATATCCTGCAGCTGCTGTAGCGTCCTCGGGTGGATATCCTCCCAGCCGATACCGCGCAGCACAAAGTCAATCTGCGGGCTGCTGGTCAGCATGTTTGAGACAATCACCGCCCCGCCGGGCTTGACCAGCCGCAGCGCGCGCTGGAGAAGAATCACCGCGTCGGCGTCGTTGAAGTATTCAAAAATCCCCAGCGCGTCGACTAGTTCGGCCTGATGCTCGCCCAGCTCCAGCAGCAGGTCCTCGTTACGCACCAGCGTGTGCACCAGGTTGCGCCTGAGCAGGGTCAGCTGTTCGCCCACCACAATGCCTTCCTGCGCCGCCATGGTTTCGGCCCAGCTAAGCGCCACGGGGTCTTTATCCACCAGCGTGAGATAGACCTGCTGACCATCGAACTTTGCTTCGCGCAGCGCCTCCAGCACCGGAATGGCGGCGCCGCTTGCCAGGCTGACCCAGTTGTTCTCGCTCTCATTGTGAATGTACTTCTCCACCAGCGCGGCAAGCACCCGGGCGCGGGCGCGCACGCCGATGGCATCGTTCGCGTGGATAAACCACTGGCGACTGTCGCTGTCCATCTTTGTGCCGTCCGGCAGGCGATCCTCAAGCGGGTTTTGCACCACAAACAGCGCCAGCGCGGAAGGCACCAGCCGGGTTCGCCATGCGGTAAGCGCCGGACGGTTGCGGAAAGCCTGCTCGGAATAGCGGTTCTGCGGGACGAGCACGGCCTGCCCCCCTTCCTGATATTCGACCTGCGGAGGGCGAAGCGCTGGCTCGGCTTTCAGCGCCCGATCGAGCGCAGCGATTTCACGGGCAGCATCGTCTTTCATCGGCCACTGGTCGCTGACGTCGGGAAAGGACGCACTGAAAATCGTCATGTTTTTCGGTGCGTCACCACGAAAAGGCTGCCAGATCATAACGTCTTCCCTCCGTTGGGGTTTTAACGGAAGTCTATCCAGGCGAGTCCGTAATACCCTACGAAGAAAGCACGATCTTTACTGCTTCACCCACACCAGTTGGTCAACCCGGAAGCCCAGACTGCGCGCGGTGTTCAGGTAATCCTGCTTCACCGCATCCGGGATGGTCGGCGTGCGTGACAAAATCCACAGATAATCGCGGTTCGGGCCGCTGACCAGCGCGTACTGGTACTTGTCGTCCAGTTTGATTACGTTATACCCGCCGTAGAACGGACCGAAGAACGACACCTTCAGCGCGGCGGTGGTCGGCTCGCCGGTGAAGTACGCTTTCCCCTCACTTTCATTCCACTTGTTTTTCACCGGATCGTAACCCCGGTTCAGCACGCTGATACCGCCGTCGCTACGCTTGCCGTAGGTGGCGGTCACCTGCTCCAGACCGCGTTCAAAGCGGTTTTCAAGGCGCGCGACTTCGTACCATTTGCCGAGATAGCGGCTGGCTTCAAAATGAGTAATAGGCTGCACGCCTTTCGGCGGCGTAGGGGATTTACAGGCAACCAGGGTCAGCGCAATGGCAACACCGGTCACAACAGGCCATAGCTTCATGAGAATTCCTTTCATTTGCACGGTTGGATGTTAAGTGTAGTGCACCGTTTCGGCGCTTCATCCCGTTCGGGAAAATTCGTAGTATATTGAGAGTATTCCTCCACTCTGGACACGGACATGGCTTACTCCATCGGCGAATTCGCCAGACTCAGCGGCATTACCGCCACTACCCTCCGGGCGTGGCAGCGTCGCTACGGTTTACTCAAGCCACAGCGCACGGAAGGCGGTCACCGCCAGTACAGCGATGAGGACGTCCAGCAGGCGCTGAAAATCCTCGACTGGGTCAAAAAAGGCGTCCCAATCGGCCAGGTCAAACCGCTGCTGGAACGCCCGACGCTGGGGCGGACCAACAACTGGCAAACCCTGCAGCAGAACATGCTGCAGCGCCTGCAGGACGGCAAAGTCGAGTCCCTGCGCCAGATGATTTACGACGCCGGACGCGAGTACCCAAGACCAGAGCTGGTCGCGAACGTGCTGCGTCCGCTGCGCAGCCAGGTCTCGGCTAACGTTGCCGCCGCCATGACCCTGCGCGCGATCCTCGACGGCATCATCATCGCCTACACCTCGTTTTGTCTCGAAGGTGATAAGAAAGCGCCGGGCGACAATATTCTGCTCAGCGGCTGGCATCTCAACGACCCGTGCGAGATCTGGCTCGAGGCCTTAACGCGCACCGGTCAGGGTCACCGGATCGACATCCTGCCGGTTCCCCCTGCCACGCTGGCTCCGGAGATTTTCCCGGAGCGAAAATGGCTTCTGGTCACCAGCGGCAAACTTACCGCCGGACGGAAAAAGCAGCTGGAGCAGTGGCAGCAGCAGGTATCGCTTGAAGTGATTATCCTCTGATCATTTTCTGCTATGGGAATCTTCACGAAAAGTTGAATATTTTCCCGCGCCGCAGATGCTAACGTTTTCCTGTGACCAATAACTCCACAGGAAAACACCATGAAAAAAACAACCCCTCTGCTGTTCCTGGCCGCCATGGCCTTTGCCCCTGCCGCCTTTAGCGCCCCTGCCGGCACGCTGAGCGTCCACATTCTCGACCAGCAAACCGGGATGCCGCCATCAGACGTGACCGTTACGCTGGAGAAGCAGCAGCAGGACAAATGGACCCCGGTTGCCAGCGGCAAAACCGACCACGACGGACGTATTAAATCGCTCTATCCGCAGGACCAGGACATGCAGCCTGGCGTGTATAAAGTGACCTTTAAAACCGCAGAGTACTTCCACGGTAAAAAGCTGGACACCTTCTTCCCGGAGATCCCGGTGCTGTTTACCGTGACCCGCACCAACGAAAAGCTGCACATCCCGCTTTTGCTGAGTCAGTACGGTTACTCGACCTACAAGGGCAGTTAAGACGCATTGATTCTAAAGGAATAAAAAAAATAGTTCCGCGAATACTTGGACAAATTAGTCATGTTGTGTAAGTTTTAATGATATGAACGGGAGGACCACACCATGACAACGAAACCTGTGCTCGGTATTAGCGGATGTTTGACCGGCTCCGCCGTACGCTTTGACGGCGGACACAAGCGTATGGGCTTCGTTATGGATGAGCTGGCCCAGTGGGTGAATTTCCGCCCCGTCTGCCCGGAAATGGCGATCGGGCTGCCGACGCCTCGCCCGGCCATACGCCTGACGCTGACGGACAGCGGCGAGACGCAGCTCCGTTTCAGCAAGCCGCCTCATGATGACCTCACGCAGAAAATGGCCAACTTTACGGCGGACTATCTGCCAAAAATCGGCGATCTTTCGGGATTTATCGTCTGTGCAAAATCCCCAAGCTGTGGCCTGGAACGCGTGCGGCTGTACGATGAAAACGGCAACCGGGGCCGCAAGGAGGGCGTCGGGCTGTTCACCGCCGCCCTTCTTGAAACCTACCCGTGGCTGCCCGTCGAGGAAGATGGTCGGCTGCACGACCCTGTGCTGCGGGAAAACTTTATTGAGCGGGTATTTGCCCTGCACGAGCTAAACACGCTGCGCGCTAAAGGTCTGACGCGACGTGGGCTGCTGGATTTCCACAGCCGCTATAAATTGCAGCTGCTGGCGCACCATCAGGCGGGCTACCGCGAAATCGGCCCGTTCGTTGCCTCGCTGCACGAGTGGGAAGACCTGGACGCCTTCTTCGTGGCGTACCGGGAAAAGCTGATGACCATCCTGAAAAAACCGGCTTCGCGGAAGAACCACACCAACGTGCTGATGCATATTCAGGGGTATTTCCGCAACCAGCTAAACACCCGCCAGCGCGGTGAGCTGCGCGACGTGATCCTGCACTATCGCAACGGGCAGTTACCTATTCTCGCCCCGATCACGCTGCTGAAGCACTACCTGGCCGAATATCCTGACCGGTATCTGATGACGCAAAACTACTTTGATCCCTATCCTGATGATTTGGGTCTGCGTCTGGCAGTCAAGTGATCACAAAAATGCGAAGGCCCCATTGACCCGTAGAGGCCCAAAGCAGTACCCCGTTTAGACGACATCCTCACTGTCGTCTCTTTTTTGCATTTAACCTCAAATACTGTGATTATATACAGGCTTATTCTGCAAAAAGGGGCCTGCCCGTGATCAACACCCTGCACATTCAAAACTACCGCTCCATCCGCGAGATGTCGCTTGAGCTGGAGCAGCTCAACATAGTCTTCGGCCCGAACGGCACCGGGAAATCCAATATTTACAAGGCGATACACCTGATGCACAGCGCCGCCCAGGGGCAGTTCTCCCAGGCGCTGGCGAACGAGGGCGGCATTCTGAAGGTGTTCTGGGCAGGCAAAACCCGCAGCGACCAGCTGCGGCGGATGAACCTGGCGGTGGAAACCGAGACCTACGAATACGAGCTGCAGGTCGGGTTTGTGGAGAGGCTGCCCTATCCCTCGCAGTTTCAGCTCGACCCGGTGATCAAAGAGGAGTCCATCTGGCTGAGCGGCCAGCATCGACGCCCGTCGTCACAGCTGATGAAGCGTAAGAATCAGGCGGTGTTTCTGAATAACGTGCATCACGAGAAAGTGACCCACAGCGGCACGCTGTACGAGAACGAATCGGTGTTCGGGCAGCTCGGCGAACCGCATCTTTACCCGGAAGTGTCGCAGATGCGCGAGTCCCTGCGTAACTGGCGCTTTTATCATGAGTTTTCCGTCTCATCCGGCTCGGCGATGCGTGCCCCGCAGGTCGGGTTCCGTTCCCCGGTGCTGGCCAGCGACGGTGCCAACCTGGCGGCGGCGTTTCAGACCATCGTGGAGATTGGCGACGAACTGCTCCTGATGCGCATCCTCGACCAGGCCTTCCCCGGCTGCGTGTTTTACAGTGACAACACCGGCGGACGTTTTCGCATGATGATGCAGCGCGAGGGGCTGAGCCGCCCGCTGGAACCGGCGGAGTTCTCCGACGGCACCCTGCGCTTTCTGTGCCTGGCGGTGGCGCTGTTAAGCCCGCGCCCACCGGCGTTTATCGCGTTGAACGAACCGGAAAACAGCCTGCATCCGCAGATGCTCCCCGCGCTGGCGAGCTTAATCGCCGAGGCCAGCCGCTACTCGCAGATTTGGCTCACCAGCCACTCGCCGGAGCTGGCGAAGTTGATTGAGAAACAGCGATCGTTTTCGCTGTACCAGCTGTCGATGGCGGAGGGGGAGACGAAGGTGGAGAGGCTGGGGTAGATCAATCTATCATACCCAACTTACCGGAGGGGACTTCCACGCTAGCTATGCAGACGGAACGTCTTTCGCCACTCCGCCGGGCTGACCCCAAAACGCGCCTTAAACTGCTGTCGCCAGGTGACGGCAGAATTAAATCCCACCAGCTCGGCCACGCGTTCAATCGGCATATTTCCGGCTTCAAGCAGGATCTGGCTACGCCGCAGGCGTTCGGCGGTAAGCCAGTCGGCGACGCTCATTCCCGTGGCTTTAATAAAGTGACGGGTCAGCGTGCGGCGGCTCATCGAAACCACCTCCGCCAGCGAGTCCAGGCTATGCGGTTCGGTGATGTGCTGCTGTAGATAGTCGATCAGGCAATTGATACGTGCATCGCGGGTGTCATTCGGAACAGGCTGAGCAATAAACTGCGCCTGACCGCCCTCGCGGTGCGGCGGCACAATCATCCGCCGGGCAATCTGGTTGGCGACCACGCTGCCAAAGCGCTGACGAATGATATACAGGCAGCAGTCCAGCGCAGCCGCGGTTCCGGCAGAGGTGATGATATTGCCGTCATCCACGTAGAGGGCATTGATATCCAACTGGACGTGCGGAAAGAGCGACTGGAACTGATTTTCGAACTCCCAGTGGGTGGCAGCGCGCTTGCCGTCGAGAATGCCCGCATAGCCCAGCACAAACGACCCCAGACACAGCCCGACGATTTCCGCGCCGTTGTCTCTCGCCTGCACCAGGCTGTCGAGCAGCGTCTGAGGCGGGCGTTCGAGGACGTGCTGCCAGTAGGGAACAACGACTATATCGGCCCGACCAATGGCGGTGTAGTCCTGCGTGGCGTTGAGGGCGAACCCGTCTTTTGAGGTGAGGAACCCCGGCGTTTCGGCGCAAATCGTCACGTTAAAGCGCTTTTCGCCGGAAACGGAATCGCCAAACAGAATGCAGGGAACGGAGTAGTGGAACGGGCTGAACCCGTCTACCGCGACAATCGCGACGTTGATTAGCGACATTTGTCTCTCCTTTCCCTTTAACGCACTCAGAATATAACGGTTTCACCATCCTGGGGAATGGTCACTACGTCACTCACCTGATTGGCTTCAACGTACTCACGCAGCGCGCTGCGGGTCAGCAGGCAGTGGTTAATCGCCTCCATATGGCTCGCCACTATTTTGGCCTGTGGGAGCAGGAAATGAACGTTGAGCACATCTTCCTGGCCCATAATGATGGGCCCAAAACCAAGCACGTGGGCATATCCGGCATTAAGTACCACCACGTCCGGCTGGTGCTTTTGCAGATCGGCCGCCACCGCGTCACGCCAGACGGTATCCCCGGCAAGATAGAGCGTCTTCTCATCAGGATGACGGAGCACCACGCCACAGGCCTCGCCCAGACGCTCCGCCAGCTCCGGCACGGCGTAGGCCCGGTCGGTACCGTGCTGGCCGCCGTGGGTTTTCGTAATCTGAATATCGCCGAAGAAGGTCGCGTCGGTCATGACCGTCAGGTTGCTAAACCCCTGGCTGCGCAGCAGCGCGGCATCACGATCGTTTTGCACGTAGATCGGCTTGTCTTTGGCGATCAGCTCCGCCGCGGTGCGATCCCAGTGATCGTCATGGGTATGGGTGACAATCACTGCATCGGCGTTCAGCAGCGTGTTGACGTTAACGGGGAGCTCAACCATTGGGTTACGACGCTCGGCATGCGCCGTGCCGGGAAAACCCGGATAAGCATCTTTCGGGGCCAGCATCGGGTCGATTAAAAGACGTTTCCCGGCGTAGGTAATCAGCAGGGTGGCGTTGCGAATTTGGGTAATGTTCATGGGCTATCCTCCGGTTGGTGTGATAAGGAGGATAGCCCGACGTCGCAGGCCACGCTGTGGGTTAAAGGGCGATTACCGATGGAATCGGGCCAATTTAAACTCCGCGTTTTCAGGCTGAATTTACCAGCCCGGTACCGCTCCGCCGTTAAAGATCGTCTCAGCCGCTTTCGCCACTTCCGGCGACTGATACGACTGGATAAATTCCTTCACGTTCTCCGCGTCTTTGTTGTCTTCGCGCGCCACCACGATGTTCACGTACGGCGAGTTTTTATCTTCAATAAAGACGCTGTCATGCACCGGCGACAGCCCGGTTTGCTGAAGATAGGTGGTGCTGATGATGGCGACATCCACTTTGGGATCGTCCAGCACGCGCGGCAGTTGTGCCCCTTCCAGCTCCATGATGTTCAGATGTTTAGGGTTAGCGGTAATATCCAGCGCCGTCGGCAGCAGGCCGGTGTCTGGCTTCAGGGTAATGAGCTTCTCTTTTTGCAGCAGCAACAGCGCGCGGCCAAGGTTGGTTGGGTCGTTTGGAATGGCAATGGTCGCACCGTTCTTCAGGTCCGAAACGGATTTGATTTTGCGTGAATAACCGGCCATCGGGAACACGAAGGTATTCGCCACGGCAACCAGCTTGTAGCCATGCGCCTTGTTATCTTCTGCAAGGAACGGACGGTGCTGAAAGACATTGGCATCCAGCTCCCCCTGGTTGGTGGCATCGTTAGGCAATAGCGAGCCGCTGAAGCCGACCAGCTCCACGTCCAGACCATATTTCTCTTTCGCCACCTTTTTGGCGACTTCCGCCACGTCCTGCTCGGCGCCGTTGATGACGCCTACTTTAATGTGTCTGGCATCGCTGCCGTTTTGATCGCATCCTGCCAGCAGCAGGCCAGCGAGGACCAGCGCACCCAATCGACGTTTCACGAGACAGTTCCTTTTGCTGAATGTTTCAATGACTATATCGACAACGAGGCGGGGAAATAAAAAACGAAAAAGAATCAATAAGAAGGATAAGTTATATGCGGGTATCGCCGGGTGGCTCTGCGCTTCCCCGGCCCGCAGAATCAGAATTTAAAGCGCTTTCGTCAGGTAATGACGCTGCATACCCGGGTATGGGTAATCCTGCAAAGACATCTGCAGCTGGTAGCCCTGTTTTTCATAGAACGGGCGCGCCTGGAAGCTAACGGTATCCACCAGCGCGTGCTTGCAGCCTTTACGCCTGGCTTCATTTTCCGCCGTGTTGATAAGCTGGCTGCCCACACCGCTGCCCCGCACGGTATCGCTCACCCAGAGATAGTCGATATTCAGCCAGTCGCCTTTACGTACGCCAATTAAGCCGCCCAGCATGACGCCCTTTTCGTCTCGAACGTAAACGCCTATGTCACCGCTAAAGTTCGTCAAATCGAGGAACTGTCCGTTATAGGCTCTCAGACCCACAAGTAGCTCTTCTTTTTCCTGCGGCGTGACGGCGTCAGTAATGCTCAAGTGCATATTTTCTCTCCTTGTTTTCTGTGCCGTCTCACTATCGCACACCGGTGGCGTGGAGAAAATTCATACTTTCGACTGGCGTCGCTACACTGAATGTAACGATATATTTCATGGGAAGCATGTGACTTCTAAAGGGGGTTTTGATGAAAGCTGCGCACCTGGTCTGCCTGCTGGTTTGTCTGCTCTTCGCCGCGTTTGTCCATGCTCAGGAAAAGGATGACCCCGCGAAAGAGGCGCAAATAAAGCAGCAGGTCCTTAAAGATATTAAGAAAACCTGTACGCCACAGAGAAAGCAGAGCGATAAAGCCTGGCAGGAGATGATTTTGTCGTCCGAGGCCAATCAGTTGCTGATCAAAAATGCCGTTACCGCCGTCAAGCGCGACAATCTGGATGCTTACTGGGCGGCGATTGGTCAGGTGGACTGTATGGAAGATTATTGAGGGCTGGAAACGTGCTTCTCGCCGGGTGGCGGCTGCGCCTTACCCGGCCTACACAACATTTTTAACGCTTACGCACATCCGGAATAATTAAATCCCCGCGCAGCACATACGACCCCAGCATCTGCGTTTTCTCCGTCAGCCAGCTCACGATACGCGCCGCCATGGCATCCATGGAATATTCAATGGCCGGGATCACCGGAATACCCGGCAGGTGCAGGGATCCAGCAAGGCTGAAGACCATAATGTCTTCCGGCACGGATTTATTAAACGCCTGCAGCTGTGGGATCACTCGCTGGGCTTCTTGCTCGTCCGCCACCAGTAATGCGTTGAAATTCAGCGTGCTGGCGTTGTTAAGCAGCTCCTGTAGCGCAACGGACGAGGAGGTCGCGTCCATAAAGACGAGGTTGCGATTAAAGGGCAGGAAATTTTTCTCCAGCGCATGTTTGTAGCCGAGCAGCACCTGATCGGCAAAACCGCTGCCGTGCGGGTGGATCAGGGCAATCTGGCGACGACCCTGGCTGGTCAGGTAGTTACAGGCGGTTTCAGCGGCAAAGGCGTGATCGAACTGGATGCTATTGGAATTATCGGACTCCATACAGTCCACGAGGATGACGTTGTCCATATCCATGTCCAGCGGGAAACGCGCGCCGATGACGAGGATGTCATCACACAAACCGCAGGAGAGCTCTTCGAGCGCATTCATTACTTCGGCTTTGCTATGCGCGAAGCGCAGCAGCAGGTGTTTTTGATGCTGGCTGAGATGTTTTTCCAGCGCGTACAAATAACCGGTGGTCTGGTTAATATTTTCCTGTGCGCAAATGACGCCGATACATCCCGTCGACTGGCTCAGCAGCGACTGGGCAATCACATTAGGCCGGTAGTTAAGCTCATCCACTGCCTTCAGAACGGCCTGACGGCTGGCTTCCTTTACGCCACGCGACCCACTCAACACTCGCGATACCGTGGCTTTAGATACCCCGGCAAGACGTGATACATCATTGATTGTCGACATCTCTTTCCCCTGACAGGCTTACCTCGCGCCTGCAAATTCCATGACCGCTTCGGCTCATATTATAGCCAGAACGGAGTATATCCGTTTCCGTTTTCCATGGAAACCGATTTTCCGTTTCCACTCAAAATGATGTCAAAACAGCCAAATTATGTGACTTACATCCGGTTAATTATCCTCATAAGTAAGGGATCTTGATGGTTGTCACACTTCTGTCTTTTATGAATGGAAACCGGTTTCCGTATAATGTCCAATCATTCCCGCAATAACTTTTTACATTTAGAGGATGGTTGTCGATGTTCAAGATTATGCTGTGCTGCTCTGCCGGGATGTCCACCAGCCTGTTGGTCAGCAAAATGGTCGATGTCGCGAAAGAACGTGGTTTGCCGGTGAAAATAGATGCGTACGGTGTTTCCGAATTTGATACGCAGTTTCCGCAATACCAGGTGGTGCTTCTCGGACCACAAGTGAAATACATGTTACAGACACTCTCAGACAAGGCGGCTACGAAAGGCATTCCGGTCCAGCCCATCGACATGATGGACTACGGCATGCAGCGTGGCGATAAAGTACTGGACTATGCTCTGTCGCTCATCGAAGCGGCACACTAAAAGGTGTTCACATGAGTTCGTTATATCAATCCATGGTCGCGGTGATTGAGCAGTCAATTACCCCGCTGGCCGCCAAACTTGGTCAGCAAAAGTATGTGATTGCTATCCGCGACGGCTTTACCGCCGCGCTGCCGTTCATGATCATCGGCTCGTTTATGCTGGTGTTCATCTTCCCGCCGTTTTCGGCGGATACTACCAATAGCTTTGCGCGCGGCTGGCTGGATTTCTCCCAGACTTACCGCGAACAGCTGATGCTGCCGTTTAACCTCAGCATGGGCGTGATGACCTTCTTCATCTCGGTGGGGATTGGGGCGAGCCTGGGGCGCCAGTTTAACCTCGACCCGGTGATGTCCGGCCTGCTGGCTTTTATGGCCTTCCTGCTGGTCGCCGCGCCGTATGCCGACGGTAAAATCTCGACCCAGTATCTCTCCGGCCAGGGCATTTTTACCGCGCTGATCACCGCCATCTACGCCACCCGCGTTTATGCGTGGCTGAAGCAGAACAACGTCACCATCCGCCTGCCGAAAGAAGTACCGACCGGCGTGGCGCGTTCGTTTGAGATCCTGATCCCGGTGGTGGTGGTGATCGGTACCCTGCACCCGTTGAACCTGTTCATCGAAGCGCAAACCGGCATGATTATCCCGCAGGCGATCATGCACCTGCTGGAGCCGCTGGTCTCTGCCTCCGACTCCCTGCCCGCTATTCTGCTCTCCGTGCTGCTGTGCCAGATCTTCTGGTTCGCCGGTATCCACGGCTCGCTGATTGTCACCGGCATCATGAACCCGTTCTGGATGGCGAACCTCTCGGCAAACCAGGCGGCACTGGCGGCCGGCGCGGCGCTGCCGCACGTATACCTGCAGGGCTTCTGGGATCACTACCTGCTGATTGGCGGCGTAGGCTCCACGTTACCCCTGGCGTTCCTGCTGCTGCGCAGCCGCGTTACCCATCTGCGTACCATCGGCAAAATGGGCGTGGTGCCCAGCTTCTTTAACATCAACGAACCGATTCTGTTCGGCGCGCCGATCATCATGAACCCGATGCTGTTCATTCCGTTCGTGTGCGTTCCGCTGATCAACGCCTGTCTGGCGTATGCGGCAACCAAACTCGGCTGGCTGGCGCAGGTCGTCTCGTTAACCCCGTGGACCACCCCGGCACCGATTGGCGCCTCGTGGGCGGCGAACTGGGCGCTGAGCCCGGTGGTGATGTGCCTTGTGTGTATGGTGATGTCCGCGCTGATGTATCTGCCTTTCCTGCGTGCCTATGAGCGTACGCTGATGAAAAACGAAGAGCAGAAAGCGCAGGCGACCGTCGGTGCTGCCGAAACCGCAAGCAATTAAGTCAAAGAGGAAAGGTCATGAAATACGCATTTCCCGATAACTTCTGGTGGGGCAGCGCAAGCTCCGCTCTCCAGACGGAAGGGGCAAGAGAGGGCGAAACCACGTGGGATTACTGGTTTGCCCGCGAGCCAAACCGTTTTCACAACGGCGTGGGGCCGCAGCAGACCTCCACGTTTTATCAGCACTGGAAAACGGACATTCAGCTGTTAAAGCAGCTGAACCACAACAGCTTTCGTACCTCGATTAGCTGGGCGCGCCTGATCCCTGACGGTATCGGTGAAGTGAACCCGGAAGCGGTCGATTTTTATCATCAGGTCATTGATGAGCTGAATGAACAGGGCATCACGCCGTTTATTACCCTGTTCCATTTCGACATGCCGATGGCGATGCAGGCGATCGGTGGCTGGGAAAACCGAGAAGTCGTGGACGCATACGCCCGCTATGCGCAGATTTGCTTCGAGCTGTTTGGCGATCGCGTGCTGCACTGGTTTACCTTCAACGAGCCGATTGTGCCGGTGGAAGGCGGCTATCTGTACGACTTCCACTACCCGAACGTGGTGGATTTTCGTCGGGCAGCCACCGTGGCGTATCACACCGTGCTGGCCCACGCAAAGGCGGTTCAGGCCTACCGCGCCGGTCACTACGCGGGGGAAATCGGCATCGTATTAAACCTGACGCCGTCCTATCCGCGCTCGCAAAACCCGGCGGACGTGAAGGCGGCACACATTGCGGATCTGATGTTTAACCGCAGCTTCCTCGACCCGGTCCTGCGCGGCGAATACCCGGCGGACCTGGTTGCGCTGCTGAAGGCATACGATCAGCTGCCTGCCTGTAAGCCGGAAGATAGCGCCCTGATCGCGGAAGGGAAAATCGACCTGCTCGGCGTGAACTACTATCAGCCGCGCCGCGTTAAGTGTCGTGACAGCGCGGTGAACCCGCAGGCGCCGTTTATGCCGGAGTGGTTCTTTGATAACTACGACATGCCGGGCCGCAAGATGAACCCGTACCGCGGCTGGGAAATCTACGCGCCGGGTATTTACGATATTCTGGTTAACCTGCGTGATAATTACGGCAACCCGCGCTGCTTTATTTCGGAAAACGGCATGGGTGTCGAAAATGAACAGCGCTTTATTGAAAATGGCCAGATTAACGATAAATACCGTATCGAGTTTATTTCTGAGCATTTAACGTGGCTGCATAAAGGGATTAGCGAGGGCTGCAATTGTCTTGGCTACCATATGTGGACGTTTATTGATAACTGGTCATGGTGTAATGCGTATAAAAATCGCTACGGGTTTATTCAGCTCGATGTAGAGACGCAGCAGCGCACCATTAAGAAAAGCGGAGAGTGGTTTGCCGCCACCGCCTTAAATAATAGTTTTGAACAAGAGTAATGATGATGATCGCACTAGAAGAAGCCGTAATGGAAATTATCGTCAATGCCGGACAGTCCCGCAGCCTGTGCTTTGAAGCCCTGCACGCGGCGCGTCAGGGCAACATTGACGAGGCCAAAAGTCTGCTGCGCGAAGCCGATGGCTACGCGCGCCAGGCGCACAAGATGCAAACCAAACTGATTGAGCAGGATGCCGGCGAAGGCCGCCAGCCGATGACCTTAATTATGGTTCATGCCCAGGATCATTTAATGAACTCCTTATTAGCGCGTGAATTATCCGAAGAAATTATTCATTTATATCAGAGATAGTCTATGGCGAAATAATTAATGTAATACCTCTGTACCCTAAATAGAGATCCACTTGTTCTGATGATAGCGACATACTCTGTCAGATCGGAGCGGGATGGTTATTGTCTGAATAAAATTAAACTATATTGAGATAACCATGAATACGATTAAAAAACTTCCATTAACCATGGCGGTTATCGCCGCGCTTTGCCCAATTTCTGTACTCGCACAAGAATTTACGCAGGAGCAAATCGACGCCATTGTGGCTAAAGCGGTGGACAAAGCGCTGGCCGAGCGGCAGGCCAAAATGGATGCGGCGGTCGCGAAAAAGGCAGACGTGGTGACCGAGCCGCAAAGCGCGGCGCAATCCCCGGATATGGCGATCCCGTTCGGGGTGAAATTTACCGGTTACGCCCGCTACGGCGCGCACTTCCAGGCCGCCGATCAGAAATACGTGGCGGTGGACGGTTCCTACAACGGCGCCTCCGCGATTGGTCGTCTGGGTAACGAGGGCAACGGTGGGGAATTCCAGCTCTCTAAAGCCTTCAAGGGTGATAACGGCGCCATTTGGGACATCAACGTGATGATCGACCACTGGGGCGACGAAGTTAACCTTAAAAAAGCCTACGCGGGCGTGACCAACATTATGGCCTCCAACCCGAACGCCTATTTCTGGGCGGGCCGTGACTTCCATCAGCGTCCACAGCAGGGCATTAACGATTACTTCTGGATGAACCACGACGGCCAGGGTGCCGGGGTGAAGAACTTCGACATCGGCGGCGTGCAGTTTGACGTCGCTGCCGTGGCGGCGGTGGAATCCTGTAGCCCGGAAGTGATGGAGGATGAAGCCAACCCGTCGCGCATCACCTGTACCGGCGGTTCCGGCACGGGCGACAAAGGCAACTACGCCGCGACGTCAAAAATTCACGGCATGAAGCTCGGCCCGATCGACATGGAGCTGTACGCTAACTACGGCTTTGACTCCAAAGCGGTTGAAAGCGACGAACGCCTGAACGCCTGGCAGGGCGGCGTGGTGCTGAGCCACACCAACGACAGCGGCGTGAACAAGGTGATCGCGCGATACTCCGATAATGCGGACAACAGCGTGTTCAACAAAACCGAGGATCTGACCACGGTTTACGCCAGCTTCGAAGGGTTATACAAATTCACCCAGGCCACGCAGGTAGAGTACATCCTCGCCTTCCACGACTACGACAACAGTCGTGATAAGACCGACAACCGTAAGAACTACAACGCCATCGTGCGCCCAATGCACTGGTGGAACGACGTTCACTCCACCTGGCTCGAAGCGGGCTGGCAGCACGTTGATTATGACAACGGCGGCGATAACAAGGGCTGGAAGCTGACCCTGTCGCAGAACATGTCTATCGCCATGGGTCCGGAGTTCCGTCCAATGCTGCGCTTCTACGTGACCGGCGGCAAAGTGGATAACGAACGCACCGCCCGCGTGAATAATACCAAAGACGAAACGCTGGACGACTTCAACGTCGGCGCGATGTGGGAGGCGTGGTTCTAGCAAGGTAAACGCAAAACGGCAACGCAACGTTGCCGTTTTTAGTGTTTTCTCCCTCTCCCTGTGGGAGAGGGCTGGGGTGAGGGCATCAGGCCGCACACAACCATGCTATGCTGTTGACCGAATTAACGACAACATAGCAGGGGAGAACATGGGTTCCACACGCAAAGGGATGTTAAACGTCCTGATCGCCGCCGTTTTATGGGGAAGTTCAGGGGTTTGCGCGCAGTACATCATGGAGAAAAGCCACATTTCTTCGCCTTACCTGACTATGGTTCGCCTGCTGTTTACCGGCGTGATCCTGCTGACGCTTTCTTTCGTTCACGGCGACAAGATTTTCTCGGTCATCAAGCATCGCAAAGATGCCCTCAGCCTGCTGTTCTTCTCTCTGGTTGGCGCGCTTACCGTGCAGCTCACCTTCCTGCTGACGATTGAAAAATCCAACGCGGCGACCGCCACCGTGCTGCAGTTTCTGTCACCGACCATTATCGTGGCCTGGTTTGCGCTGGCGCGAAAAAAGCGTCCCGGCGTGTTTGTCCTGTCAGCGATTTTTACGTCGTTGATAGGTACTTTCCTGCTGGTGACTCACGGCGACCCGACCTCGCTCTCCATCTCCCCTGCCGCGCTGTTCTTCGGTATCGCCTCGGCCTTTGCCGCCGCGTTTTACACCACGTATCCCTCAACACTTATTGCCCGCTACGGCACGCTGCCGATTGTCGGCTGGAGTATGTTGATTGCCGGGCTCATGCTGACGCCGTTCTACGCCGGACGCGGGACCACCTTTGTGATTGACGGCGGCCTGCTGCTGGCCTTCTTCTACCTGGTGGTAATCGGTACGGCGCTGACATTTAGCCTGTATCTGAAAGGCGCACAGATGATTGGCGGGCCGAAGGCAAGCATTCTGAGCTGCGCCGAGCCGCTGAGCAGCGCATTACTGTCGGTGGTTTTGCTGGGTGTGGCGTTCACCCTGCCGGACTGGCTGGGGACGCTGTTGATTGTGTCGTCGGTGGTGTTGATTTCGATGGATTCGCGTAGAAGGGTTAAGGCATCGGTGTAGCCTGATGTCCCCTCTCCCCATAGGGGAGAGGGGACATTTGGTTTACTTCGCCTTAACCTTCCCGGCCACCAGCAGCGCTGTCAGCAACATCAGCGTACCGGAAATCACCAGCGGTGACGTCAGTCCCAGATGGTCCAGTGCAACGCCGCCCACCGCCGCGCCGCAGGTGTTTGCCAGTTGGATCACGGCCACCTGAATCGACCCGGCTTTCTCCGCCTGATCGGCCAACGAGCGAGTAATCCACGTCGACCAGCCCACCGGCACCAGCGCAAAAGCAAAGCCCCAGACAACCGCAATGGCTGACGCAACCCACTTATCGCTACCCCACAGCACCAGCACCGTGGCACTCACTGCCAGTACCAGCGGTGCGCCAGCCAGCGCCACTTTCAGGGAACGTTTCAGGAACTGTGACGACAGCGACGTACCGACAAAGCTGGCGATACCAAAGCTCAGCAACACCAGCGTCAGACCATCCACGTCAAAGCCCGCCATGGTCATATACACCGGACGGATATAGGTGAAGAAGGCAAACTGCCCGGCAAAGGCCATAAAGATGGCGGTCATCCCCGCCAGCACACCCGGACGCTTGAGGAGGCTGAACATATTCTGTTTGTGATGCGCCGCTTCGCCCGGCAGGGACGGCAATGCCTTCCATACCCAGAGAATACAGAGCACGCCCATCACCGCCGCCGCGTTGAAGACGTTACGCCAGCCGATGATCCCGCCGAGGAAGCTGCCCAACGGTGCGGCAATCACCAGCGCGATGGAGACCGCACCGAAGATGACGGACAGCGCTTTCGGCACCGTACGCGCGGGTACCAGGCGCATGGTGAGCGAGGCGGACATCGCCCAGAAACCGCCAAGACCCAGTCCCAGACAGGCGCGCCCCAGCAGCAACAGGGTGAAGTTTTCCGCGAAGGAGACCAGCAGGCAGGAGAGCGTCAGCAGGACGCTGAAAAGAATAACCACTTTGCGGCGGTCAATGGCGCCAATCACCTGCGTAATAAACAGACTGGCGAACATCGCCACAAAGGCGGTCACGGTAACGGACTGCCCCGCCACGCCCTCGGAAATGCCGAGATCCTGCGCCATCGGCGTCAACAGGCTGACCGGCAGAAACTCGACGGTGATCAGGCAGGCAACGCAGAATGCCACGGAGAAAACCGCCGACCAGTTGGGGCGTGAAACCTCTTTGGTCTGCGGTCTGGTCGAGGGCTGGATATGTTCTGTCATGGCGTCACCTGAAGATAAAAACATGCGGAAAAGTCGCGCAGTTTATCATCAAAAGTGTGACGGATTTAACGTTTAGACAACTTTTGTGGTTTTTAATGATTCGGAAGGCAGATCGGCGGTGACTGATACCTTTTCAGCATAACGAAAATGAAAATTCAGTAACCACAATTGAGGTGAAACAATCATAGCGTCTGAAAAGGAGAAACTATGAAAACACGTACTTTATCTCAAAATCTTACCGTCAGTGCCGTCGGCTACGGTGCCATGGGTCTGAGTGAATTTTATGGCCAGACTGATGACAAAGGCTCACTGCAGGTGTTGCATAACCTCATCGATCTGAACGTGACGTTTATTGATACCGCAAATTTATATGGCCGAGGTCATAATGAACGACTGATCGGTCACTTTCTTGCCGGGCTGGATAAAAGCACTCGCGAGCAGTTTAAAATTGCCACGAAATGCGGTATCGATCGCTCTCCTGACGAGTCCTATGCCCGCACTATCAATAACACACCCGACTATATTATCCGCTGCTGTAACGAATCCCTTAAGCGGCTTGGCGTTGAACGGATTGATCTCTTTTATCTTCACAGGGTCAGCAACGAAACGCCGGTCGAAGAAAGCATGGAGTGCCTGAGCACACTCGTTAAGGAAGGTAAAATTAATCACATTGGTCTTTGTGAAGTGTCGGCTTCAACGTTACAGCGAGCCCATACGGTACATCCGGTCACCGCGCTGCAAACCGAATATTCGCTGTGGACGCGTGATATTGAGGATACCGTTCTACCGGTTGTGAAAGCGTTGGGTATCGGCCTGGTCCCTTACTCTCCTCTTGGCAGAGGCTTCCTGACAGGCAAATACCTCAGCAACGACGATTTTGCAGACGGTGATTTCCGCAAGAATAATGCGCGTTTTATTCAGTCCAGTCTGGATCATAATCGCCAGTTGCTCGATGCAATTACCCCGCTTGCACAGAAATACGATTGCACTACAGGGCAAATTGCTCTGGCCTGGCTGCTGGCACAATACGATAAGCTGGTTCCAATTCCTGGCACTAAGCATACCCGTTATCTGGCTGAAAACGCTCATGCGGCGGAAGTTATTCTGGAAAAAAGCGATGTTGAATCGCTGAACAACATTCATCGGAAGATAGAAATTAAAGGGGAACGATATTCGGAAGAAGGCATGAAAGGTGTGAACGCCTGATATATTCCGCTCAACAACGTAAAAAAACCGGGGAGACCCGGTTTTTTATGGCTAACAAAGTCACGTTTTTTTATTTCTCAGCAGTGCCTTGCACAGTCGTTAATTTGACTCGTACGATTTCTCCACGCGAGAATGTTTTGTCGTAAGGCTCGCAGGAATAACCGCGACAAGCAGGATGGAAAGGCCAATGGCTGTGCCCGCTACGATATACAGGAGGGGGACCGGGAACGATGACACCATCCAGGCCCCCACTGAAGCACCGATACCAATGGCGATATTGAAAAACGAAACATAGAGTGCTGAGGCTGGAAACGTTTTATCTTCCGCCATACGTAACACCCATGTCTGAAATCCGACAAATACTCCTGATACCGCAACGCCCCAGATAACCATGGCAGTGAAAATGAGCGCGACAGAGAGTGAGGAACCTGACCGTCCGAGGAAGATCAGCACCGCACAGATAAGCAGCACGGATAAAGCTACCGTCATCTTTAGATATTTATCAATCAACACGCCGGTCAGGAAATTACCGGCCAGACCCGCGATGCCGTAAACTAAAAGCACAGCCGGAACAAAAGCAGCGGAGAGTAAACTCTGCATGTGTAACCAAGGCTCAATGTAGGTAAATGCGGCAAAGTGGGCGGTAACGGCAAGCAGCGTGGCAAAGTAAATTTTCCACAGCGTGGACGATTTCAGCACTCTTTTGAGAGCATCAATACCCATCGCGCTTTTATTGTTTATTTGCGGGACAAGAACAGTAATGCCCACAAAGGCCACGACGCTGAGTGCTGCCATCAGCCAGAATGCCTGTCTCCAGCCCAAATGAATGCCAATATAATTTGAAACCGGTACACCAAACACGCTTGCCGCAGAAACACCGCCAAATACGATTGATGTTGCCGTACCGATATAACGGGCAGGAACAATGGCTACTGCAGTCGCTCCAATCATTGCCCAGAATGCACCATGAGCAAGTGCACCCAATACGCGCGCACTCAGTAGAGCACCGTAAGTGCTTACCGTGGCGGCCAAAATATTGGATATCATAAGAACGACGGTGAGTACCAACAAAAGACGCTTTTTCGCCACATTTTCCAGGAACACGGAGGCAAACAATGCGCTTAATGCCCCTACCCACGCATAAAGAGACACGGTCATGCCAACCGCGGATTCCGAAGAATGGAGCCCCTCTGCAATAGGAGTTAATAACCCTACAGGCGCAAGTTCAGTGGTAACGATGGTGAATGTTGAAATTGCCAGAATAACTAAAGCGAGCCATGACTTTAGCGTCATATTTTGTGGTAATTTCTCTGAAATCATATTACTTACCTCAATAATCGTTTATATAATTAGCCATTTTTTCTGCTGTGCATCTCGTAAGCAAGATATAATCATCTACACAGAACCCTCTTGCCAAACACGCTAGTTCTGATAATTACGTGGGCGACCTTTAACAGAATTTAAATGCCATATTTCGCGTTAGAGAAAATGAGTCAAAATTGCATGAGAAATTTATCAATCCAGTACTCAAATGGAATTATTAAATTTGTAATATAGTTTTTGTATTACTATTTTTTTAGGTTTTTATTTTAAACGTTCCCGTGTAAGATCTGAGAAGATAAAATAAAACGAAAATACCTTTTCGCTTTTCAGGATCATCGTTATGGCTACAGCAGAACATTTAATCAGCAATAACCTTCCCAGTATCAAACAATTGCAATGCTTTCTCGCTGTCGCGCATGAGTTGAACTTCCGCAAGGCAGCTGAACGTCTGAGGATGACGCAGCCCCCTCTGACCCGGCAGATTAAATGTCTTGAGGCCGTTTTGAAGCGTCAGCTCTTCAGTCGAAATACGCACGACGTAAGCCTCACTGAAGCAGGGCGCGCACTGGTGGTAAAAGCTGAGAAAATTCTTCGCGAAATCAGTGAACTGAAAACGGATTCCCTCTCCTCTGAAACCACCTTACGGATCGGACTCACCCGGACGCTTAATTTTGAATATATTGAACCGGTGAATAGGCAGCTTCAAAAACTGAACGCCGGGGATGATGTTGAAACACCGGACCTGACATCAGCGCAGCTGCTGCAAAGCTTGTCCAAAAATATGCTGGATCTGGTGCTAACAGGGGAAAAAGGGACAGGTCATGAAGATATTGTCCAGTACCGTTGGGTTTGCCAGGAGCCGCTCCTTATCGCAATGCCTTCTTTACACCCTGCAAGCCTGAAAGAAAAAGTCGCTCTCGACGATATCAGTGATTTACCGATTTTCTGGTTTTCCAGAAGTGCTAATCCGTCGTTTTACGACAAATGTGAAAGCTACTTTGACACGCTGAAAACGCCGCTGAAGCGCATAAAAGAACCAGACGATTCACTGGTGATGCTGAGTCGTATCGCAAGAGGGAAAGGGTTTGCGCTGCTACCTCAGTCAAAATGCACCTTCAATCAGGAGGGGCTCTGTTACCGCGAGCTAACGGATGATGAGGCAAAGCGACTCAATATTGATATCTATGCGGCAACCCGCCTCAATGAAAACCGGGAGGAGATCCTGAACGCTCAGAATATCTTGTGCGGGAAGGAGAACTAATGCAGGTAAAACACGCCCTCTTCCGGCAGGAAAAGATGGTTATAGCGCAGCTGAAAGGCATTAAGCTCCTGCGGGTCGGGCTCCATCTCGCGCATAAAGCCGAGCGCCAGACGAATTTGCGCATCGGTGATCGGCGCACCCAGGCGGGCTTTACGCAGCAGACGGTGCCACGTATGCAGGTTCTCTTCACTGCCGTCGACAATGCAGACCTGCCAGATCAGCAATACCTGCGCCGCGTTTTGCAGATGCGCCTCGTCCGGGCGTTCAAGATAACGGATAAACTCATTCCCGGCTGTTTTACCGAACTGATCGATCATCGACTCAACCGGCATTGGGGTGATTCCCAGCCGTTCGCTTAAACGTTTGATGGCGCGGCGGGAATCTGAGGTCAGGACACGAAATCCCACCACAAACACCACGGCAAGCGTTGCCAGCATTATCCAGACCATGCGTTCTCCTCAGACTAGCCGCTTATCATAGCGGGAAACGCAAGGCCTCAACAGCGGGCAAAACGCTATTAGTGCAGTGAAAAGAGGTGGAAAATCATTCTGAAAGCGGATCGCCGCGCTGAAGCCCCTTCAGCAGTGCCTCGTGGAAGCGCGCAGGATCCTGCATCTGCGGCGCATGACCCATATCGTTAAATTCCACCAGCGTCGCGTGCGGAATGCGTTTTGCCGTCTCTTTCCCCAGCACCGCATAGTTGCCGAGCGTCTTGCGGATCTCCGGCGGGGCGAGATCTTTCCCGATGGCGGTGTTGTCCTTCGTGCCGATCATCAATAATACCGGCATCTTCAGCTCACTAAATTCGTAGATCACCGGCTGGGTGTAGATCATGTCGTAGAGCAGCGCCGAGTTCCAGGCCACGCGCGCTTTGCCCGGCCCGTTGTTCAGCCCGGCGAGCATGGTCACCCAACGCTCGTATTCCGGCTTCCACTCCCCAGCGTAGTAGGTGTTTTTCTCGTACTGACGAATACCGTCGGCACTGACTTTCAGTTCGCGCTGGTACCACTGGTCGACGGTAATATGCGGCACACCGCGCGCTTTCCAGTCTTCCAGCCCAATCGGATTGATCATCACCAACTGTTCCACCTGCTGCGGCCACATTAGCGCGTAGCGCGTCGCCAGCATGCCGCCGGTCGAATGCCCGATAACCGTCACGCGATCGACGCCAAGCGATGTGAGCAGCGCATGGGTATTGTCCGCCAGCTGCTGGAAGGTGTACTGATACCGCTCCGGCTTGGTGGATTTACAGAAACCAATCTGGTCGGGTGCGATCACGCGATACCCGCTGGCCGACAGCGCTCGGATCGTGCCGTCCCAGGTTCCAGCGCAGAAGTTTTTGCCATGCATCAATACCACGGTGCGACCGTTGGGTTTTTCCGGCTTAACGTCCAGATAAGCCATATCCAGAGACTGGTTTTGCGAGGTAAAGGTAAAGTGTTTTACCGGCCAGCCGTAATCGAAACCTTCCAGCTTCTCGCCGTAGGAAGGGGTATCCGCGGCCATTGCGGGTGACGCCAGCGCCATCAGCAACGCAAGGCAGGATAATCGTCGGGTTAACATGCAGGCTCTCCGTTCTAAGGCTGCACAAAAGGCGGCAGCAAAAATACTGTAGAGCATACAGGGGAGGGAGAGTGTAAAGCGGGGTAAAGGCAGGACGTACAAAACAAAAAAGCCCGGCAAAACGCACCGGGCAAAGAAGTCACCTGCACACTCAGGCTGTTTTCAATTTCTGCACTCGCCTTTCGCGACGAATTTTACGTTCTTCCAGCACCGCAACCATCGCCATCAGGACGATACAGCCAATGGCTGCCGCATCCAGCGCCGCAAAGGTACCTGCCCAGCCGGTGAGGCCAAAAATTGGCGTACCGTCGGCAATCATCCCCAGCCCCAGCTTGGCGAAACTGTCGCCGATCAGGTAAGCGAAGGTGCCTTTAATCCCATCGGCTGCGCCGATCGCTTTTTTCGGTACAAACCCGACCGCCGCCACGCCAATCAGCAGCTGTGGACCAAATACCAGGAAGCCGAGCGCAAACAGGGAAGCCAGGTAAACATACTGGTTGCTGGCGTGCTGGTAGACGCCGAGTGTGGCGATAATCAGCGCCAGCGCGACGCAGGCCACCAGCGCGCGGCGGCCATTGGCGAGATCCGAGAGCCAGCCCCACAGCAGCGTGCCGACCAGCGCGCCCACTTCAAACAGGGTGAAGCCCTGAATCGCGACTTCTTTAGAAAGCTTCAGCTCCTGGAAGGCATACACCGTCGACCACTGGTCGATGCCGATACGCACCACGTACAGGAAGATGTTTGAGAAGCACAGCAGCCAGATCACTTTGTTTTTCAGCACGTATTCAACAAAGATCTGCCATTTGGTCATCTCGTTTTCTTCGGTCTCTTTGTCCTCTTCGCTGATCTCCTCGCCGAACAGCTCTTCGGCTTTGCCGAGGCCGTAAGATTCCGGGGAATCGCTGCCGAAGCGCAGGCCGATAAAGCCGACAATCAGGGCGATAATCGACGGGAAGATAAACATGCCGATCACGTGGCCATCGAACAGATAGTTCGCGCCGAACAGCGCCACGCCTGCCGCGCCCGCACCGCCGAGGTTATGCGAGATGTTCCACATGCCGAGGTACGAACCACGCTTGCGGCGCGGGGTCCATTTGGTGATGGTGGAGTAGCTGCACGATCCGCCGGTACTCTGGAAGAAACCACTCAGGGCATAGAAAGCGATCATCAGGAACAGGCTCACGGAGCCTGCGCCCATGCTGGCGCTGAAGCCGAGCATACAGATGGCGGAGAGAATCAGCATAAACGGCAGGAACTGCTTGGTATTTTTACCGTCCGCATAGTAGGAAACCACCGTTTTCCCCACCCCGTAGGTGATGGAGAATCCCAGGCCAATCATCCCCAGCTGCGTCATGCTCAGCCCGTAGGTCGAGATCATGTCGTTCTGCGCGATGTTAAAGTTTTTGCGGATCAGGTACATGGTCAGATAGCCGATGAAGACCACCAGATACGACTGCATGAACGGTTTGAACCACATTTTGCGCCGCACGTCGAGCGGCAGATCCAGGGTCGGCTTGCGCACCTGATTGAGGAAGGCCAGCATGGTTTGCTCCTGAGCTGATTTTTACCTGCGAATGGCAGGCATTGTAAAAATCAGCCGGGAGAGATGCCTGAGATAGCGTCCAGGTAAAACCGGGAAAATTTCTTAGTTTTGCGCCACTCGGCAGTAAAAGGTGAAGTGTGTCACGCTTCGCGCGGGGCCTGCGCGTGCAGGAAGGGCAGCAGCAGCAGGGCAGAGATCCCCGCCGCGATGGCGATGACCGCGAAGAAACCGCTCCAGTGCCAGGTGTCGATCACCCGCGCCAGGGGCCAGCCAGAGAGCGATGCGCCAAGATAGGCAAACAGCCCGACAAACCCCGTCGCCGCACCCGCCGCCTCTTTGTGCGAGCACTCCGCCGCGGCCATGCCGATCAGCATCTGCGGGCCAAACACGAAGAAGCCGATGGTGAAGAAGCATGCCGCCTGCATCACGTAGCTGGCGAACGGCATCAGCCACAGCGAGCCGACGGAGAGCAATATCCCGGCGGCGAAGATCAGGTTCATCGGGCCTCGGTTGCCGTTAAACAGCTTGTCCGAGCCCCAGCCTGCCACCAGCGCGCCGATAAATCCGCCCAGCTCGAACATCGTGACCGCCGAGTTGGCGGTGACCAGATCCACCCCGAGCGTCTCCGACATGTACAGATTGCCCCAGTCGTTGATCGCCGCACGTACCACGTAAACCAGCACGTAACAGAGCGAGAGTAGCCAGATGTAGGGATTTTTCAGCACGTATTTAGTCAGGATCTCTTTGCGGGTCAGCCCCGCCCCTTCCTGCTGTTGGGCAATCTCCATCTCGTCGTGCCGCCAGTCGCCTACCGCAGGCAGTCCAACGGTTTGCGGCCTGTCGCGCAGGCGCCAGCAGAGGAACAGCCCGGCAACAATCGCCAGGCCCCCGGCAATCATCATCCCTGCGCGCCAGCCGTAGTGCAGCGCCGCTGCACCGACCACCATCGGGATCAGCGCCCCGCCGACGTTATGCGCGGTGTTCCAGATTGCCCACCAGCCGCCGCGCTCGTTGCGCGAGTACCAGGCGGTGAGGAGACGGGCACAAACCGGCGCTCCCCAGCCCTGGAAAAAAGCGTTCAGCGCCCACAGCAGGGCAAAGGCCCACAGCGAGGTGGAGAAGCCGAACAGGATATTCACCACGCCGGTGGCAATCAGCCCGACGCCCATAAAGTAGCGCGCGTTGGAGCGGTCGCTGACGATGCCGGAGAAGAACTTCGACAGGCCGTAGGTGATGTAAAACAGCGTCGCCAGCAGGCCGATATCGGTACGCGTCATCACGCCGCTGGCGAGGATTTCCGGCGCGGCGGCGTTAAAGCTTTTGCGGGTAAAGTAAAACAGCGCATAGCCAAGCCAGATGGTCATCAGGATATGGCGACGCCAGTAGCGGTAGCGCGCGTCAATTTCCGCTTTGTCGCCTAGCGGTGAGGCGTTGGCAGGCATTTTAAACATGGTGGTTCCTTAGCGGCAGGCTGACGCTAACGCGCGTCCCGTGAGTACAGGAGATAGCCAGCGTGCCACCCAGCGCCTTCACGCGCTCGCGCATGCCCGCCAGGCCAAAACCCTGCTGGCCGGAGCCCGGCGGCAGGCCGCAGCCGTCGTCTTCAATCACCAGCGTCAGGCGATCGTTCTGCTGGCCGCCCTGAATGGTGACCGCGCTGGCATTGGCGTGTTTGACGATATTATTCAGCCCTTCCTGACAGACGCGGAACAGCGTCACGCGCTGGCCTTCACTCAGCGCAGATTCATTAATTCGCCAGTCGAGATGGCTGACAATGCCGCGGCTTTCCAGCTCCATCTCGCGCATCAGGGAGCGTATCGCCTGCTCAAGTGACAGGTCGTCAAGCTGGCGCGGACGCAGCCGTCCCAGCAAGCGGCGAACGGCGTCATAAACCCCCAGCGAAAGCTGTTCGATATGCGCCCCGCCCTGCTTCACACCGGCATTTTCCGCCGCCAGACGCTGGACAATGCCCGCCTGGGTGCGGATGGCGGTGATGGTCTGGCCGATGTCATCATGCAGCTCACGGGCGACCTCCTGCCGCACGCTCTCTTCCGTCTCCAGCAAACGCTCCGCCAGACGGCGATTACGCGCCAGCTCGTTTTGCAGAGACTGGTTCAGCTCGCGCAGACGCTGGATCCCCGCCCCCAGCAGCAGCCCGGTCAGGCTTTGAGCCAGCAGGGAAAGCAGCAGGTCCACCGGATGGTCGTGCCAGGTCTGGCTGGCAATGAGCGCGATGGCGTTCATCAGCGTGGCAATTAAGGCGCCCTGCCAGCCGTAGTGCCAGGCGAGGGCGATGATCGGCAGCGCCAGACAAAACGGTGTGAAACGTGAAAGCTCTGCGGGCAGGCCGAGCTGTAGCCACAGGCTCACCACAAACAGCAGCAGATACCAGATGAGATGCCGGGCGCGCCAGTTGACGGGCTGGGAGACCAGCGCAGGCCCCAGCGGCTGCCAGACGGTGCTGGTGAGGTAGTGCCAGAAAACCAGACAGGTCGGCGCAAGGGTCAGCCCGCCGGTGAGGGTCAGCAGCAGGGCGTTGAGCATCTCCTTGTCGCCAGCCCACGGCAGCGATTGCAGCAGCGCGGCGGCAATCAGCGCCGCCCCCTGACGCAGCAGCGTGCGCCAGTCACGCTGGTGACGATAACGGGAAATGAGCGCAACCGGGATAAGCGTGAGCAGGCTTCCGGTCATCAATAATGGCAGCTGCGTGAGCGCAACTTCCTGCGCCAGCCAGACCAGCATCAGCCACTCTGCGCCCAGCAAAACGGGCCAGTAGCCGCGGGGACATTGCAGCATCAACCCCAGACGCAGGCCGAAGGGGAACAGCAATACCGCCAGCTCGGGTCGCTCCACCAGATGCAGGCTGATGCTCCACAGGCAGAACCATGCGGCAGAAAAGATAAAAAAGCTGGCGACGACGGCGATCAGCCGCGAAAACAGCGGGTTCATTGCCAGCTATCAAACATGCGGCGCGCCAGCTCGACATCGTTGCTGACGTTGAGTTTTTCCATCAGATTGGCGCGGTGAACGTGGACGGTTTTTGGCGACAGGTCCAGCTCGGCCGCAATCTCTTTCACCGACATTCCCTGTGCGAGTTTCTCTGCAACCTGACGTTCGCGTTTAGTGAGCGGATCCTGACGTCCGGCCGCCAACTTAATGGCGATATCCGGTGTTAAATAGCAGCCGCCGGTGGAGACGGTACGCACGGCGGCGATCAGCTCGTCCGGGCTACAGCGTTTTGAGAGGAACCCGCGTGCGCCCGCGTTGAGCGCCTGCTCGACCAGCGCCGGGCTGTCGTGGACCGAGAGCATGATCGTCGCCATCCCTTTCGGCAGCTGGCTTAACAGCTCCAGACCGGAGAGATCCGGCATTGAGATATCGCAGATACAGACCTGCACTCCGCGCCCCGGCAGGCCCGCCAGCGCCTCACGACCGGAGCCAAACTCGGCCACGACCTGAAAATCGGGTTCGAGGTTGAGAAGCTGGGCAAAGCCGGAGCGGACGATAAGGTGGTCGTCGATGAGAGCGATGGTGGTCATGTTTGATCCTGCGGTCTGAAAACGCCGGATGGCGCTGCGCTTATCCGGCCTACAAGAGCGAAAGACGCTTACCTTAAGCGATCTACTCGAAAAACACCGCAATTTTGTTAAACATGGTGGGATCGGACTGGTTGCGCGCCACTTTGGTGACATCTTCCAGCTTGTCGATCTGCGCCATCATCTGCTCCAGACGCTGGTCATCGTTGACCAGTAGCCAGATGCGGCTGTGCTCGCTGCCCTGAATCGGCAGACAGAGAATGCCTTCCACGTTAAACGCCCGGCGGGCAAACAGCCCGCAGACGTGGGTCATGACGCCAGGATGGTTGCGGACGGTGAGTTCCAGAATGACGTTATCATGTTGTTTCTGCATGGCTTATTCTCCCACCATCTCAGTATTTGCCGCACCCGGCGGCACCATCGGATACACTTTTTGTTCAGGGTCGATACGCACGTGGATCAGCGCCGGGCCCGGGCGCGAAATCGCCTCCTGCAGCGCCGCGTGAGCATCCTCTTCGGCGTTCAGATCGCAGGTGTAAAGGCCAAAACCGGCGGCAATCTGCATAAAGTTAATCATTCCCGGATAGGTCGCAGCAAACACGCCCTGCTTGTAGAAAAGGCTTTGCTGCTGGTGTACCAGCCCCAGCGCCTCGTTGTTCATCAGAATGATTTTGACGTCTAACTGGTTTTCGGCCGCGGTCGCCATTTCCTGAATGTTCATCATCAGGCTGCCGTCACCGGAGAAGCAGATGACTTTGCGGTCCGGATTCGCCAGCGCCGCGCCCACGGCAGCAGGCAGGCCAAAGCCCATGGTGCCGAGGCCACCGGAGGTCAGCCACTGGCGCGGACGGTTCAGCGGGTAGGCCTGGGCGGTCCACATCTGATGCTGGCCCACGTCGGTGGTAATAATCGCGCTGTCGTCCACGCAGGCGGCCACAGCGTTGATAAGACCATAGTGGCTCAGCGGATCGCCCTCGGTCGGGATGGCGCCCGGGAACTCTTTTTGCAAATCGGCGACCAACTGACGCCAGTCGGCACGGTCGGCTGCGTCCGTCTGCGGGATCAACTGCGCCAGCACTTCAGCCACGTCGCCCTGAATCGCCACGTGCGGCTGCTTAATTTTACCCAGCTCGGCGCGGTCGATGTCCACATGAATGATTTTGGCGTTCGGGCAGAACTGCTCGGTTTTGCCAATCGCCCGGTCATCAAAACGCGCCCCCATCACAATCAGCAAATCCGCCTCTTGCAGGATGTAGTTGGTGCTGCGCGCGCCGTGCATGCCCAGCATGCCGAGCGAGAGCGGGTGCGCTTTAGGCAGCATGCCGAGCGCCATCAGGGTCATGGTGGTGGGCAGGCTGGCTTTTTCAGCGAACTGGCGGATTTCATTCGCGGCGTTAATCGCCCCACCGCCCAGATAGAGCACCGGGCGTTTGGCCGCATTAATCATCGCCGCGGCGTCACGCACGCTCTCAGCACTGAATTCCGGCGCGGGGGCACGGTCGCCCGGCTCTGGCAGTACGTCAATCTCGATCTCTGCGGTCTGGACATCCTTAGGAATGTCTATCCACACCGGGCCCGGGCGGCCAGACTGCGCAATGCGAAACGCATCGCTGATAACCTGAGGAAGCTCGCTGATATCGCGAACTAAATAGTTATGTTTGGTGATGGGGATAGAGATGCCGTAGGTATCCACTTCCTGGAACGCATCGGTACCGATCATCGAAGACGGCACCTGGCCGGTAATGCAGATCAGCGGAATGGAGTCGAGGCGCGCGTCGGCGATGGCCGTTACCAGGTTGGTTGCCCCCGGCCCGCTACACGCCATACAAACCGCCGGTTTCCCCTGTGTACGCGCCATGCCCTGCGCGATAAAGCCCGCGCCCTGCTCGTGGCGAGCCAGCACGTGGCGGATTTTTGTGCTTTGGCTTAACGCATCGTACAGCGGCAGCACCGTGCCGCCCGGGATGCCCGCAACCGTGGTGATGCCCTGTCGTTCCAGCAAATGAACGATCAGCTGCGCGCCCGTAAAACGCGTCTTAGTAGATGTTGTGCCCGAACTTGCCATGCTCCAGTCCTTTTCTTCTGAGCCAGCCTTCCGGGGAGGGTCCTAAACGAAAAACCCCGCCCGGTTTGCGCCGGCGGGGTTTTGGATTCGTGTGTTGATCCAGTCCCTACGGCGCATTGCCGACGACCACCACCACACGCACGACGACCACTGCGGCTGGTTGCGCAGTTTTTAGTAGGGTCGAGGTGAACAGAGATGGAGTCATTAGGAACCTGTGTTTGGAATCATTGATTGAATTTATACAAACACAGGTTTTCGGGCGTGACAATGGAAATATTTTCATCTGCGCAAAAATGCGTCAGGGATCACGTTTCGGTTGTTGGGTGATGAAAACAGTAGTCGGACGTGAGTATTTCATTCAATGAACAGCGCAGGCGATACCCCAAAGCGAGCAGCCAGTTTTTTTATATGGTTCAACGTCAGCTGACGTTGACCGTTCAACACCCTTGAAACCATTGATTTACTGCCAATTTCATCCTGAAAATCCGAAATAGTCAGTTTGTATTGATCCATAAGGGTTCTTAAAACGGCAATGCCCACTGGGACAGATTCCATCTCCTGGCGTAAGGCGACAATTTCGGGCCGATTGGCTTCGTAACGACGAATTCTTGCACATACGATATCCAGCAAAGGGCTGCCAGGTTCGTTCATCAGTAAATACTCAACCAGCTCAAGTGCGTCCTGGTAATCTTTCTCGTTTGGATGTTCACCCAATAAAGGAACCGCCGCGACAAGGGCATGCGTTGCTTTCATTGCATCAGCTACGATCATCATTTCTTCCCCTTAGTGCGATGTTTCTCCGTAAAACGGTCATATTCCTTATGAGTAAAAACATGGCGCACATAAAACTTTTGGCTTTCAAAGAATATGAGAGCCACTACTCTGAGGTTGTTGTTAGCAATATCAATAACATAATGCTTATCGAGATACTTCAAATTATCTAGCGTTGGAAAGATTTTTCTTAGCGCAACAGGCGTCGTGCAATGGCTCTTTTCGATGGTTCGCCCCAGAAAGAGAAGCTCCTCTCTGTGTTGCGGAAACTGGATCACCGCATCCAAAATTGCCTTCATTGAGATTAAATGCATACTGCATACCTGCCGCGTCCGTTGCCATTATGGCAACAATATCACGGATTGCCAATTAGTCAACGGAAGGCCTGCTTAGGACGGACCCAGAAAACAAAAAACCCCGCCGGAGCGAGGTTTTTATCAGGGTTTTGCGGTTGGTCGCCGCAGAACACACTGTGTTACGTCAACGCAAAAAGTATACGCGATCGAGGACGAACGCGCAATTCCGGCACGGATTTTGACGTTTTTGAGTATGGGTCGCCTTTCGATTTTTGTCCAAAAAATACTGTTCATGCATACAGTATTTATCTATACTGAGGGTGTTCGCAGTGAGCGAGGGGGCCGCAGTTCTACCGGCGCAATGAAGTCCTGGCTGAAACGGGTGGTGCCGTCAGTGCCTTAACCCCTGAAGTGAGCACACTGTGTTACGTCAATCCAGGTGCTGGCAACAGGCGGCGGAAAGGTACGCCAGCATCGTGCTCCTTTTTACCAAAAGGAGACGCGTATGGGCATCGTGGATATGGTGATACTTATCCTCAAACTCATTGTTGCAGTATTGCAACTGCTTGATGCTGTCCTGAAATACGTTCGGTAAGTCAGGTTCAAGTCGCACCTGAGAGGGGCGGGCAACTGCCCCTCTTTAATAACGAGGGAATGCTATGTCGCGTCTGTTAATTGAGCCTGTTACGCCTGATGAACCGGGCTATATCGCCCTGAAGGCGGAAAGTATCGCATTGAATTTCAACATGCTGCGCAGGCTGGAAGAGAACTGGCAGCGGGGTGAAAACCGCTTTAACGCGCCGGGCGAAAAGCTGCTGGGGGCGTTTCTTAACGGCAAGCTGGTAGGCGTATGCGGTCTCAACCGCGATCCCTTCAGCCAGCAACCGCGCGCCGGGCGCATTCGCCATCTCTATGTTAGCGAGAAGTGTCGCGGGTTGGGCATCGGCAAACAGCTTTTAACCGTGGTGATGGCCGATGCCAGCATCTGGTTTGATTTCCTGAATACCCACGCGCCGGATACCGCGTATGGGTTCTACCGCCGGGCGGGTTTCACGCTGGTCTCGGATGAGCCGCGGGTGACGCACCGCCTGTTTTGTGCGGTGTAACCGGCTGGCAGCATCAGGACGTGAATGTTACAGTTGAGTGACAATTCACCACCCGATACGCCATGACCATCACCGTATTCTGCATTTTGCTGTTTGCCGCGCTGCTGCATGCCAGCTGGAACGCTATCGTTAAGGCCGGAACGGACAAGCTCTATTCTGCGATAAGCGTCAGCGGCTCCGCTACGCTGATTGCGCTGGTGTTGCTCCCCTTCTCTCCACAGCCTTCTACTGCAAGCTGGCCGTTTTTAATCGTCTCCTGCGCCTTACAGGTGGTGTACACCGTGCTGGTGGCAAAGACCTATCAGGTCTCGGATATGAGCCAGACCTACCCGCTGATGCGCGGTACCGCCCCGCTGCTGGTGGCGCTGATCAGCGTCCTGGCGCTCGGCGATCGTCTCTCCTGGCTCGCCTGGTCCGGCATCGGGGTGATCTGCCTGTCGATTCTGGCGATGGCCATGAACGGGCGCACGCAGTCCCGAAAAGGGATCTGGCTGGCGCTGCTGAACGCCTGTTTTATCGCCGGATATACGCTGGTGGACGGCACCGGGGTGCGGCTCTCGGACACTGCGCTGGGCTACACGCTGTGGACCTTCTTTATGAACGGTTTTTGCCTGCTGAGCTGGGCGATGGTGGCGCGTCGGCGTGAAGCCTTTGGCTACCTGCGTCTGCACTGGAAAAAGGGGCTGCTCGGCGGTGTCGGCACCATGGGCTCGTATGGCCTGGCACTGTGGGCGATGACGCAGGCACCGCTGGCCGTAGTCGCGGCGCTGCGTGAAACCTCGATTCTTTTCGGGGCGCTGATTGCCTTTGTGCTTTTAAAAGAGAAGGTTGCGGGCCTGCGCATCGCTGCGGCGCTGGGTATTGCTGGCGGCGCTATTCTCCTGCGCCTCGCATAAATCACTGGCAACATTAGTTGCCGTTTTTGTTTACAAATCCTGCCTTTTGACGTTCATCCATTCACCATCACAATGATTAAATTGTCATCTCACTGTGGTAGATTCCTCGCGCATTTATGGGAATGCGCAGTCACTTATTCTTCATTTTTCTCTTTTGGCAAAAGTATTCAGCGACATGAAAAAACAAAGGAACGTTAACTTATTGTTGATGCTGGTGTTACTGGTGGCCGTCGGTCAGATGGCGCAAACCATCTACATTCCGGCGATCGCCGACATGGCAAAGGAATTAAACGTCCGCGAGGGCGCGGTACAAAGCGTAATGGCCGCCTACCTGCTAACCTACGGCGTTTCACAACTCGTCTATGGCCCGCTGTCCGACCGCGTCGGGCGTCGCCCGGTGATCCTGGTCGGCATGAGCATATTCATGGTGGCGACGGTGATTGCCATCACCACCCATAGCCTGACCGTATTGATTGCCGCCAGCGCCCTGCAAGGCGTCGGAACCGGCGTCGGCGGGGTGATGGCGCGAACCTTACCGCGCGATATGTACCAGGGCACCCAGCTCCGCCATGCCAACAGCCTGTTGAATATGGGGATTCTGGTCAGCCCGCTGCTGGCACCACTGATTGGCGGCCTGCTGGACACAATGTGGTCCTGGCGCGCCTGTTACGCCTTCCTGCTGGTGCTCTGCGTGATAGTGACCTTCAGCATGGCACGGTGGATGCCGGAAACGCGCCCGCAGGACGCGCCGCGCACGAAGCTTATCGCCAGCTACAAAACGCTGTTCGGCAACGGTGCGTTTACCTGTTACCTGCTGATGCTGATCGGCGGCCTGGCAGGCATAGCGGTGTTCGAAGCCTGCTCCGGCGTGCTGCTGGGCGCAGGGCTTGGCCTGAGCAGCATGGTGGTGAGTATTCTGTTTATTCTGCCTATCCCGGCGGCGTTCTTCGGCGCCTGGTTTGCCGGACGTCAGAACAAGCGTTTCTCCACCCTGATGTGGCAAGCAGTGATTAGCTGTCTGCTGGCGGGACTGATGATGTGGATCCCGGGGCTGTTTGGCGTGATGACCGTCTGGACGCTGCTGATCCCGGCGGCGCTGTTCTTCTTCGGCGCGGGGATGCTGTTCCCTCTCGCCACCAGCGGCGCGATGGAGCCGTTCCCGTTCCTCGCGGGCACGGCGGGCGCGCTGGTGGGCGGTTTGCAAAACATCGGCTCCGGCGCGCTGGCCTGGCTCTCGGCCATGATGCCGCAGACCGGGCAGGCTAGTTTGGGTTTGCTGATGACGCTGATGGGGCTGCTGATTTTACTGTGCTGGCTGCCGCTGGCGTCGCGTGTCCCGCATCACGAGCAGCCGGTTTAACCGCATGATGGCCCGGCTTTTCGCCGGGCTTTTCACAGACGGGAGCAATCATCGCCTGTAATAACGGCTCTGGCGCAGGTCGCCAGGCGCCCTCTTCCCCGTCGTAAAACTGGAAATCCGCGTTAAGCGCATACGGAATTTTCGCCTTTTGCAGCTCGCAGGCCATAAAGGTGGCGAAGGCCATTTGCGAAGCGGTTGGCGTGAGGTGGTTTGACTCCCCCACGCCCCAGCCTCCGACCCAGCTGACGTGCCCGGTTTTTTGCTGCCAGCGCAGCGCGGTATTGATGCGATTATGGATAGCCGCTTTCTCTGCCGCCGTGCCGGACGTCCACGGGTATTTACCGTTATTTTTCAGCGGCCCCCACGGGAAAATATGCCACTCCGCCAGCAGGAAGTTCTGGCTGTGCGCAGGCAGCTTCAGGCTGGTTAAATCCTCCGGCGCGGCGCGCAGGCGCGGTGCGATGAAAATCATGCGCTGCGGGTCAATGTCATGGATCGCTTTTATGGTTTTTTCATACACGCGATTTAACGACGCGAGGTTGTGGTTGAGCTTGTCGGCGGGCTCGTAAATCAGGTCAAAACCCAACTGCGGGTAGCTCTGACCGAAATAGTGGGCGACGGCAATCCACCAGTTGATTGTCTCTTTCTCATTATCGGCTTTCGGGTCGTTTTTATATTCATCTGCCTGATAAGCAATAATCGGGATGACACCATACTGCTCGCAGGCTTCCACCAGCTTGCGCAGATGGATGAGCCGCGCTTCCGTCGGCTCATCGGCGACGCGGATGCGCACATGGCTAATGCCTTTTGCACGAAAATCGCGTACCACCAGCGGGTCAAATTCACGTATACCGCGCTCGGTACGCGCCCAGTCTACATCCATCCCCACACCCAGCTGCTGAGCATAGCGGGCAGCCGTCATCGCCGGCTCAGCGGCAATCGCCCAGCCGGAAGAGATCAGTAACGCAGAGGCAATAAAAGGCTTTAACACGGTTTACCCTGGATAAATCGAAAGCATTACCTGTATTTAGCACGCTTTTTCACATTTGGTGTAGCGTCAAAGCGTAATAATTCTTCACCTTGCCCGTTCTCTCAGCCAGCTAATAAAGGCGTCAATTTTCGGCCACTGGCGGCCCGGAAGCGTTGAGATATAGTAATGCTGATGGCATTTGAGGGTCTTTTCACCAAACGGTGCAATCAACTCTCCCTTCTCGAGCCGTTTCTGCACCAGCCGCTTTCTGCCCATCGCCACCCCCACATCATTGATGGCCGCAATAATCGCTAAATCAGAACGATCAAAACCAATCCCCGACGATGACGGCATATTTACCGCAAAATGCTGCGCCCAGCTTTGCCATTCATCCGTACCGGAATCATTGCTCCAGGCCTGACGGTCATGCAGCAACGTACAGTGGCTGAGGTTATGGGGGTTTTTAACCAGTTGATGTTCGCGGGCGTACGCGGGCGAACAAACGGGCAAAATCTCCTCATCCATCAGGAAGTGTTGGGAAAGGTGGTTTGCCGGGGTATCGTCGAAATAGAGCGCCAGATCGATGCCCGTTCGCTGCATATTGACGTAATCATTTCCGGTCAGGACGGTGAGTGAAATCGACGGATAGCGGCGGGTAAAATCTCCCAGCATGGGAACCAGCCAGCACTGCGCAATCGATGGCCGGGAGTACACCGTTAGCGTACCGGAGAGCGCCTGGTTTTTGATGTCCAGGATCTCCTGATTCAGGGTATCGAGGGAGGATTTAAGGGTCCAGTAAACGCGCTTCCCCTCCTGCGTCAGCTCAACCTTACGGTGCGAGCGGACGAACAGCTGAATACCCAGCTCCTCTTCCAGCAGATTAATGCGGTGGCTCACCGCGCTGGGGCTGAGCGAGAGCTCCTCCGCGGCCAGCGCGAAGGACTCATGCCGGGCGGCCACTTCAAAGGTGTACATTTTCGACAGCTGCCAGCCGTTTAACAGCCGGTTTCTGGCTTCATTCGCATCGGTCATCACAATTCTCACGCGTGGTTTCTGCGCTCAGCATACCGTTTAAGGGTGAATTTATGTGAACCTAATGCAAGTTAAGTGCGTTTTTTAGAGCGTAGTCACTCAGTTGATCCAATCTGGCTCACCTGAATGCCAATTTATATCGTTTGTCAGCCCCCGCCGTTTTTTCGTCCAATACCCACAGATGACATAAGGGTGAGGTGAGATATGGGATCTCAGGTCTGGGTTGTGGCAACGCTGCTGGTCAGCATTGTTTTAATTGTTTTAACCATCGTTAAGCTGAAGTTTCACCCGTTCCTCGCGCTGCTGCTGGCGAGCTTTTTCGTCGGTGCGATGATGGGAATGAGCCCACTGGATATGGTGAACGCCATTGAGAGCGGGATTGGCGGTACGCTGGGCTTCCTGGCGGCGGTGATTGGTCTGGGCAACATTCTCGGCAAAATGATGGAAGTCTCCGGCGCGGCAGAGCGCATCGGGATCACGCTGCAGCGCTGCCGCTGGCTGTCAGCTGACGTGATTATGGTGCTGGTGGGCCTGATTTGCGGCATTACGTTGTTCGTGGAAGTGGGCGTGGTACTGCTGATCCCGCTGGCGTTTTCCATCGCCAAAAAGACCAACACGTCGCTGCTCAAGCTGGCCATTCCGCTCTGTACTGCGCTGATGGCGGTCCACTGCGTGGTGCCTCCGCATCCAGCCGCGCTGTTTGTGACCAATAAGTTAGGCGCGGATATCGGAACGGTAATTGTTTATGGTTTGATGGTAGGACTGGTGGCGTCTCTGGTCGGTGGCCCGCTGTTCCTGAAACTGCTCGGCAATCGTCTGCCGTTTAAACCGGTTCCGGCAGAATTTTCTGACCTCAAGGTGCGGGAAGAACACACCCTCCCGTCGCTGGGCACCACGCTGTTTACGGTTCTGCTGCCAATTGGCCTCATGCTGGTGAAGACCATTGCCGAGCTGAATATGGCAAAAGAAGGTTCGCTGTATACGCTCCTCGAATTTATCGGCAACCCAATCACCGCGATGTTTATCGCCGTGTTTGTCGCCTACTACCTGCTGGGGATCCGCCAGCATATGAGCATGGGGGCGATGCTGACGCACACCGAGCACGGTTTTGGCTCTATCGCCAATATTTTGCTGATTATCGGCGCGGGCGGCGCGTTCAACGCCATCCTCAAAACCAGCGGACTGGCGGACTCACTGGCGCATATTCTCTCGAACCTGCACATGCATCCTATCCTGCTCGCCTGGCTGGTGGCGCTGGTGCTGCATGCCGCCGTAGGCTCCGCCACGGTCGCGATGATGGGCGCCACGGCGATAGTCGCGCCGATGCTGCCGCTCTATCCGAACGTGAGTCCGGAGATCATCACCATTGCTATCGGTTCCGGCGCCATTGGCTGCACGATCGTCACCGATTCTCTCTTCTGGCTGGTGAAGCAATACTGCGGCGCAACCCTGAATGAGACCTTCAAATACTATACGACGGCGACGTTTATCGCCTCGGTGCTTGCACTTGGCGGCACATTCCTGCTTTCTTTCATTATCTGAGCGCGAAGAGACGTACTATGGAAAACGCAACTATCACTACTTTAACCGCACAGTTTCCTCTGGTTGAGGATCTGATTGCCCTGAAAGAAACCACCTGGCTTAACCCACGTACCACGACGCTGGCGGAAGGATTGCCTTACGTCGGGCTGTCCAAAGCCGACGTGGACGACGCGCACGCGCGCCTTAACCGCTTCGCGCCGTATCTGGCGAAAGCCTTTCCGGAAACGGCCGTCACGAAGGGGATTATTGAATCCGAACTGGTCGCCATTCCGGCCATGCAGGCGCGACTGGGGAAAGAATATGACAAGACCATTCCCGGCACCCTGCTGCTGAAAAAAGACAGTCATCTTCCGATTTCCGGCTCGATTAAAGCACGCGGCGGCATCTACGAGGTGTTGACCCACGCGGAGAAACTGGCGCTGGACGCCGGCTTGCTGAGCATCGAAGACGACTACAGCGTTCTGCTGGAGCCGCGCTTTAAGGACTTCTTCAGCCAGTACAGCATTGCGGTGGGCTCAACCGGCAACCTGGGGATGTCCATCGGCATTATGAGCGCATGCATCGGCTTTAAGGTGACGGTGCACATGTCCGCCGATGCCCGCGAGTGGAAGAAAGCGAAGCTCCGCAGCCATGGCGTCATCGTCGTGGAGTATGAGCAGGATTACGGCGTGGCGGTGGAACAGGGGCGCAAAGCGGCAGAAAGCGATCCGAACTGCTTCTTCATTGATGATGAAAACTCCCGCACCTTGTTCCTGGGCTATGCGGTGGCAGGCGAGCGGCTGAAGGCGCAGTTTGCCGAACAGGGCCGCGTGGTGGATGCGGCGCATCCCCTGTACGTCTACCTGCCCTGCGGTGTCGGCGGCGGCCCTGGCGGCGTGGCGTTTGGCCTGAAGCTGGCCTTCGGTGATAACGTCCACTGCTTCTTTGCGGAACCCACGCACTCGCCGTGCATGCTGCTCGGCGTTTACACCGGCCTGCACGACGAGATTGCGGTGCAGGACCTGGGTATCGACAACGTGACGGCGGCAGACGGCCTGGCGGTCGGGCGCGCGTCCGGCTTCGTGGGCCGCGCGATGGAGCGCCTGCTGGACGGGTTCTACACGCTTTCCGATCAAAGCATGTATGACATGCTCGGCTGGCTGGCGCAGGAGGAAGACATTCGTCTGGAACCGTCCGCGCTGGCGGGCATGGCCGGGCCGCTGCGTGTGCATTCAGATGCCAACGTCACCCACCTGGTATGGGCAACCGGGGGCGGCATGGTGCCGGAAGACGAGATGGCGAAGTATTTAGCAAAAAGCCGTTAATCGTAGGCCCGGTAAGGCGTAGCCGCCACCGGGCTTATAAGCTCACCATTTGCTGAATATGAGTAACGGCAAAGAGTAAAGACAGAGACAGCACAGCGAGCGCGATCAGGAACTTATCCCGCACCGCTTTCGGCTGCACAAAATCATCCTGCGCCACGTCCATCAGGTTACGGCTGCGGGTATAGCGCCACAAAATGAAGGCTACCAGCGCCAGCACAACAATTGAGATCCAGAATGGCACCCCGGTCCGGTGCCAGTTGTGCTTGATCGCCAGAGCAATCAGCGCGCCATACCCCAGCAACGTGCGCAGCCATGCGAGCGACGTCCGCTCCGGCTGCAGGCCAGGGTCCGCTTCGCGTCGCGCTTTGCGGCTATCCGCCATAGAACACCAGCACCATCACCACGCCTGCCACCGTCAGCAGGATCGCGCTGATGATGAGTAGCCCGCGCGTATAGGGTAAATCCTGCTTCAGACGCATCGCCTTCTCATTGCGCAACCAGCGCAGATAGCCGTAAATCGCCAGCACGCCTGCGAACAGGCACAGAAGCAGCGCCAGTACTTCGCGGATCAGCGGCGTGGCGAAATCAGGTGCGAGCTGATCGAGGCCGACACCTGCAGCCAGAAAGCCCAGCGCCGTGCGGATCCACGCTAAGAACGTGCGTTCATTAGCCAGAGAGAAGCGATAATCCGGCGCTTCACCGAGGCGGGAAATTTTCATGGAGGTTCCTTGTCGAGCTACGGGCAGGCTTCAGCATAGCGTAAATCGACCAGGACAAGGAGACCGGCATCGGGGGATGCCGGTCAGGAAGGTTAGTGCAGTTCCGGCCAGTACTCTTTGTTGGCTTCGATCAGGTCATCCAGAATCGCTTTCGCGACTGACGCGCTCGGCACGGTTTTCGACAGGGTAATCGCCTGCCAGAGTTTCTGATACGAACGCTGCTCCCAGGCATCCACCACCAGTTTTTCCACCGCCACCTGCTGGCTCATCAGCCCTTTCTGGAAGTGTGGAATATCGCCAACCGTGAGCGGCTCCGGTCCGTTATGGCCCACCAGACACGGAATTTCCACCATCGCATCGGCATCAAAGTTATGAATGGCACCGTTGTTTGGCACAATCAGCAACATGCGTTCCTGGGTGTTAAAGGCAATCGCGGTCGCCAGATCGACGATGTACGACGCATGTTCGTCGATTTCCAGCTCCCCGGCGGCGGAATTACCCGCTTCGATGATCGCCCGACAGGAGCTGAACACATGTTTCTCGCGGTGATCCATGACTTCATTGGCGCGGGTCCGTTCCGGGTTAGAGTGCGCAACAACGTAGTCCGGGAACAGATAGTATTTCAGATAGGTGTTCGGCATGGTGTCCGGATCCAGCGCCTGCACATCTTTTGCTTTAGCAAAGGTATCGTTCCAGCTTGCTTCGGTATGCGCATCTTCAGAAGGCGGAACATAGCCGTATTTCGCCACGTATTCGCGCAGTTTCGGCATTAAATCGTTACCGTTGAGATCTTCTATTGAGGTCCACCAGCCGAAGTGGTTCAGACCGTAGTAGCGCACGCGCATCTCTTTGCGGTCTTTCAGGCCAACGATCTGCGCCATGCGTCCTTCGATGCCAATCGGCATATCGCAGATGTTGAGGATTTTAGCATTCGGACGCAGGCGGCGCGTGGCTTCCGCGACAATCGCCGCCGGGTTGGAGTAGTTCAGCATCCACGCATTCGGGGAGTACTGCTCCATGTAATCTACCAGCTCTAGCACGCCGCCGATCGAGCGCATGCCGTAGGAAATCCCACCAGGCCCGCAGGTTTCCTGGCCCAGCACGCCGTGGCGCAGCGGGATTTTCTCATCTTTTTCACGCATCGGGTATTTGCCGACGCGGATATGCGCCATCACGAAATCCACATCGGTAAACGCCGCTTTAGGATCGGTGGTGTAGCTAAACTCAATCTCCGGCGCCTGCTCTCTAAGGATGATTTTGCACGCTTCGGCGATGGTCTCCTGACGTGCGCCGTCGTTGTCATAAAACTTCAGGGCGCGCAGCGGGAAACGGTCACGGTTGGCTAACAGCATCAGGACGATACCAGGCGTAAAGGTGCTGCCGCCGCCTGCAATGACAACTGAGAATTTTTTCATGATATAGCCTCTGTCAGGGTGGTTTGTTCATTCGTTAAAGGGGTTTTCATCAGCGATTCCAGCTGGTCACGCACCTGAGGAACGTGCAGACCGACAATCACCTGAATGCCGTTGCCGCGTCGCACCACACCGTGTGCGCCCAGGGCTTTGAAGACGTCGTCGCTTTGGGTTTTCGCCATATCCACCAGCGCGATACGCAAGCGGGTGGCGCAGTTGTTGATGCTTTCGATATTGGCCGCACCGCCGAGCGCCTGCAGGAATCCGGCGGCCTGTCCGACCTGCTGGCTGGCCGCCGCCGGGGCAGTGGTTTGCCCGCGTGCCGCCTTATAGTCGGCCTTGCTGTACAGTTTGATTTCGCTCTCTTCCCGGCCCGGCGTTTTGAGGTTCAGACGCACAATCAGCGTTTTGAAAACCATGAAGTAGAGGCCGGTAAAGCAGACGCCGATGCCGATTTGCGTGAAGACCGTTGAGGCGTGGTTATGGAACATCGGGATCCAGTTTTGCGGCAGGAACTGGTCCAGCAGGCCGCCGCCCATGTTGCCGACCACCCCAAAGGTGTACATCACCGTTGCCATGGTGGCCGCCAGCACGGCGTGAACGGCAAACAGCAGCGGCGAGATAAACAGGAAGGTGAATTCGAGTGGTTCAGTAATGCCCACCAGCACGGCAGTGAGCGTGGCCGGGACCAGCAGCCCCGCCACCTTGACGCGGTTTTCCGCTGAGGCGGTGTACCAGATCGCCAGCGCAATCCCGACCGAGCCAAACACTTTTGAATTGCCGTGGAGCGCGAACCCGCCTTCGGGGAAGAGGGTTTTCAGCGGCAGGGTACTCTGGCTGAATTCCTGCAGATGCTGCGCCCAGTAGACCTGAATACCGCCTTCCACCGCCGCCGGGCCGAAGATGAACGGGCCATAGACGAAGTGGTGCAGTCCGGTTGGAATCAGAATGCGTTCCAGGAAGGTGTACACCCACACGCCCAGCGCACCGGCAGAGCGCAGGAACGCCTGTAGGGACTCAATGCCCATCTGCACTTTCGGCCAGCCCAGCAATGTCAGCCAGGCGCAGGGGATCATGACGAAAAACGCGAGGATAACGACAAACGAACTGCCCTGGAAAATCCCCAGGAAAACCGGCAGCGGCTTGTCGAAATAGCGGTTGTGGATAGCGGTCACGATGCCAGAAATCACAATGGCACCGATGATGCTGGTATCGAGCGTTTTGATCCCGGCAATCATCGCCAGCCCGCTTCCCGCCGTGGGTTCGGCGGAGAAATCGACGCCGAAGAAGTGACCCCAGGTCATCCCCATCGCGTTGATGAAGTAGTTCCAGGTCAGGAAGCTAATCAGCACCGCCAGACAGGCGCGGCCCTGCGCCTGCTTTGCCAGGCCAATCGGTAAACCGACGGCGAAAATCAGCGGCATATTGCGAAATACCGCCCAGCCGCCCTCTTCAATAATGTGAACGATCTGCGCGAAAAGATTATCAGGGGCCGTTAAGGCTTCGCCGACAAACAGCGGGTTGCGAAGCATAATGGCGATTCCCACCACGATCCCGGCAAACGGAAACAGCAATACCGGGGTAAACATGGCACCGCCAAAACGTTGTATTTGACTGAGCATTTTTAAATCCTCACGTAACAACCTGTAGGGGGTAGAGGCCGTTATGTTTTTTTGCTGGCCTGAGGTGAGCATAAGAACTTACTGATACGCGAACATGGCGTGCCGTTGCGATTCGTGATCGCATTCATGGTTTTATTTTGACCAGTGAGGTCTACTTTTCGTTGTAAATATGGACATGTGAAGACGTAACCGACGCCATGATGCGGGCAGAGAGGTCTACTGGTGATCTACAAATCTATTGCCGACAGATTGCGGCTGCGGCTGAATTCGTCGGACTACAACATCGGCAGCCCGCTACCGGGTGAGAAAGCGCTGGCGCAGGAGTTCGGCGTGGCGCGCATGACCATCCGCAAGGCGCTGGATCTGCTGGTGAGCTGGGGGCTGGTTGAGCGACGGCACGGCAGCGGCACGTTTGTCTCGCGTAAGGACGTTCACCACGAAACCACGAATCTGACCGGGCTGGTGGAGGTGCTGCGTCAGCAGGGAAAAGAGGTGCAGAGTAAAGTGTTGCAGTTTGAAGTGATGCCCGCGCCACCCGCCATCGCCAGCCAGCTGCGGATTCAGGTCGATGAGCGGATCTACTTTTCCCGGCGGGTACGCTACGTGGACGGGAAGCCGCTGATGCTGGAGGACAGCTTTATGCCGGTGAAGCTGTTTCGCAACCTCTCGCTGGCGCATCTGGAAGGGTCAAAGTTTGATTACATCGAGAAAGAGTGCGGGATCACCATCAGCGGCAACTATGAGAGCCTGACGCCGGTGCTGGCAGATAAACAGCTGGCCGGTTACCTGAACCTGCCGGAACAGACGCCGCTGCTGCGAATCACGTCACTTTCCTACAGCGACAGCGGCGAGTTCCTCAATTATTCCGTGATGTTCCGTAATACCAGTGATTACCAGGTGGACTACCATCTGCGGCGCATCCACCCGGAAGTGCTGCTAGCTCATCCCCCAGAACAGCACCGCGAGTAGCTGCGGCGTGATGATGCGCAGGAACATTACCAGCGGGTAGACGGTGGCATAGGAGAGTGCCGCTGCACCGCTGGTGGCATGCAGGTTATTGGCAAACGCGAGCGCTGGGGGATCGGTCATGGAGCCCGCCAGCATGCCGCACAGCGTCAGGTAGTTCATTTTGGCGAACATCTGCGCCAGAATGCCTACCGTCAGCAGCGGGATTGCCGTGATAAATATGCCGTAACCGACCCAGCTCATCCCTTCGCCCTTGATTAGGGTATCGACAAAATCCCCGCCGGATTTCAGCCCGACCACTGCCAGAAACAGCACGATGCCCAGCTCGCGCAGCGCCAGGTTGGCACTCGGCGGCATAAACCAGTAGAGCTTACCAATACAGCCGATGCGCCCGAGGATCAGCGCCATAATCAGCGGCCCGCCTGCCAGGCCCAGCTTAAGCGCCACCGGGAAGCCCGGCACGTACAGTGGAATGGAGCCCAGCAGCACGCCCAGACCGATGCCGATAAACACCGGCAGCATCTGTACCTGCTGCAGTTTTTGCTGGGCGTTACCCACCATATCCGCCACCGCGTCAATTGACGACGGGCGACCAACCAGGTTGAGGATATCCCCGAACTGCAGGCTGGCTTCCGGGCTGGCGACCAGTTCAACACCCGCGCGATTCAGACGGGAGATAACCACGTCATAGCGTTCTTTTACCTGCAGATCGCGTATTTTTTTGCCGAGAACATGCTCATTGGTCACCACAACGCGTTCCACCCGCATATCGGTGCCGCGCGTGGAGAGCGAGGTGTCCACTTCCTGACCAATGACCAGTCGCGCATTGTTTAAATCCCCGGGCTGGCCGACCAGATGTAGCAGATCGCCTTGCTGAATAACGGTGCCGGGCGCGGGCACCATCAGCATATCGTCACGCTTAAGGCGGGAGCAGATGATGTTGGCGCTGTTCAGGATCGGCACGTCCTGAATCGCCATATTATTCAGGTTGGGATTATCGACGCGAATGTTGATGGTTTTGATGGGCATATGGCCGTTGGTCAGCGTGGTTTCGTGATCTTTGACCTCTGATTCGACGTTAACGCGAAACAGTACGCGTACCAGCCACATGGAGAGCAGAATGCCACAGATGCCAAACGGATAGGCCATGGCGTAGCTCATCCCCATCTGGTCGACAATGCCGGGTTGAATCCCCAGATCGCGCAGGATTTGCTGGCCCGCACCGAGCGCCGGGGTGTTGGTGACCGCACCGGAGAAAATGCCCAGTACCACAGGAAGGGGAATATCAAAGATTTTGTGCAGAATCGCGGTGACCAGCCCGCCCATCACCACAATGCCGAGGGCAAACAGGTTGAGCCGTAGTCCGGAGACACGCAGGGAGGCGAAAAAGCCAGGGCCTACCTGAATCCCGATGGTATAAACGAACAGAATCAGGCCGAACTCCTGAACAAAGTGGAGCATTTCAGCGCTCAGAGCCAGCCCGAGCCGATCGGCAAAATGCCCGACAAAAATGCCGCCAAACAGCACGCCACCAATGCCAAACCCGACACCGCGGATTTTGATATTGCCTATCCATAGTCCCACAACAGCGACCAGGGCCAACACGCTAACGGTTAACGCGATATCACTCATGATCTACTCCCTGCCCATAACCTTAGTTATACCAGGGATTCTCTCAGAGCAGTGGGGCGTTGTATGGGCGATGGCGCACAAAAAAGCCCTGCCGGGGCAGGGCCTTATGCGGTCTGTGAGCGGTGTCGGGTGGCGGCTACGCCTTACCCGACCTACAGGTTCGGCGGGCTTGTTAACTGTTCAACGCTGGCCGCTCGCTAATGGCGATACGCTGCGGCGCGATGGCTTCCGGTACGTTACGGGTCAGATCGATATGCAGTAGCCCGTTGGTAAAGGTCGCACCTGACACGTCCATATGGTCTGCCAGGGTAAAGCTCAGGCTAAACGGCTGATTAACCAGCCCCTGATGCAGCCATTGAGTCTCGGTCTCCTGTTTTTCCGGCGTCCCTTTCACGGTCAGACGGGTACCTTCAAGCTGGATGTCCAGATCCTCCTGGCGGAAACCGGCCAGCGCAAGGGTGATGCGATAGTGGTTATCGTCACTTTTTTCAATGTTATACGGCGGAAACGTCTGGTGCTCAGTCGTGCTTTGCAGGGCGTTAGCCAGTTTGTCAAAACCAATCCACTGACGCAGCAGAGGGGATAAATCATAGTTACGCATACTAAATCTCCTTCTAAGAAGCGAGTTCGGCACAGTTTAATTTTGTGCGCAGTTGTTCCTGCAAATCCTGATGGATTCGCATATGCTCCCGTTACGGCAAGCAAGTCTGTGTGGGCCGCGCTTGCGACCCCCGTGATTAGTTAATTTCGATACGGCGCGGTTTTTTCTCTTCCGGAATCACGCGTTCCAGTTCGATAAACAGCAGGCCGTTAACCAGGTTCGCGCCCTTGACGTGAATGTTCTCGGCTAACTGGAACTTGCGTTCAAAGTTACGCTCGGCGATGCCCTGGTAGAGGTAGGTACGTTCTTTCTGCTCGGCCGTATGGGAACCTTTCACCACCAGCAGGTTGTCCTGCGCGGTGATCTCCAGTTCGTTTTCTGCAAAACCGGCAACGGCAATCGCGATGCGGTAGTGGTTTTCGTCAACCAGCTCGACATTGTATGGAGGGTAGCCATTGCTCTGGCTTTGGTTATTTTCTAAATGGTTAAACAGGCGGTCAAAACCAATTGCAGAACGGTATAGCGGAGAAAGATCGAAGTTACGCATAAATAAAACTCCTGAAATCAGCGAGAAATTATAGCCTTCCACCATGGACAGGCCTTTGTGCCCCCGAACGCCCATCAGGCGCGTTCGTTATCGGGTCACATTCTTAAAATGGGTCTGGAACCGGGCTTTTCAAGACTATTTATGTGAGATTTTTTTGCACTTTGCTGGTTGTCGCATAGACTCTGGGACAACAGCACAAAGGGTTAAATTGCGATGACTGCCACAGTGCGGGATTATCGAGCTATCCATTTCGGATAAGGCTCGCTATAACCCTGAGTTGCAGGTCTATGCAGTAACATTAACGATGACTGAGTGATGATGAAAAATGTTCTGATAAAGCTGACGACGTTCAGCGGGGTAGTTTTACTTTGCGGGTGTTCGAGCGTGATGTCTCACACCGGCGGTAAAGAAGGAACATATCCGGGGACGCGCGCCAGCGCGGCGATGATCTCCGATGACGATACCAACTGGGGCACCAAATCCCTGGTTATCCTGGATATGCCGTTTACGGCAGTAGCGGATACGCTTCTGCTGCCGTGGGATGTATTCCGTAAGGATGACTCCGTGCGTTCACGGGTAGAGAAAAGCGAGCAGGAAAACCTGGCGACCAACGCCGTCATTCCGCCCGCCGAGATGCCTCCGCGCTAGTTCTGTGCGGTTTCCGTTATCCAAAGCTGACGGAAACCGCCCGTCTCTTCCATCCATGCAATAACGCGCCCGTTCGGAGAAAACACGACGGCATCCGCAGAAGGTGGATTGCCGTGATCGGACGTCAAAAACGTCACCTCTCCGGTCTGTGCGTCGCAGCACGCAATCCGATTTTCGAGCACAAATCCCAGCATCTTCCCGGACGGGTGCCAGTTGAACGCAGACTGGATATCGCGCTCAGCGTGGGTGAGCTGGCGCGGCTCGCCGCCCTCAGGCGAGATCAGCCACAACTGCACAACGCCGTTATCATCACGCATCAGAAACGCGATTTGTGTCGCCTGCGGGTTACTGCGCACCCAGTGGCGCGGCACGTTCACCAGACCCGGATAGCGGTTGTGGTGCGTGAAGGTTAACCGACGCTGCATCACGCCCGCTGGCGGCGCAGGCAGCGTTTCTGGCGTTCCCTGCAGCGGCGCATCACCCGCACGTTTCCAGCCCTGTTCATCTACTGGCAGGTTAACAATGAATAATTCAGGCACTTTTTCGCCCTGTGCTGAGAGGATATCGCCGATAAACGCCAGCCTGTCGTTGCCCACCCAGCCCTCTTCGTAGGCGCGATTGATTTCGTCGCTGCCCGGTTGTGGGTTAGGCGTCGTGCGGCTGACCAGCACGCTCCAGAAGGTTCCCGGATATTCACGCGGATGGTTCCCCTGTGGATTCACCGGGCCGAAAGGCGCCGCCACGCCAACGTTGCGTAAATCGAGCTTCGGATCGCGCATATGCATGACATGGTCGTTATAGGTAAAGCTGACCAACTGTCCGTTCGGGCTGAAGACATGTACGTGGCTGCCACCGCGCAGCGCGCCTGGAGTATAGGGCGCAGTGATATCCATCGCATCCAGATTGCTTACCTGACCGTGATGCGCAATCACCCCCTGGCGATGATGAAAATCGTAGCGCCAGTCCGCATCCGGGTGTTTCGGACCGTGGATAAAGATGTATTCATCCTGTGCAGGATGAACGGTCACCACGCCAACGTGCGCGCCGTCCGTAGCGCGATAAATCACCTCGACCTCGCCCGTGCCTACGTTAACTCGTTCGATGGTTTCACCGGTGAACGACGCCCCTGACGGACGCACGTCATAGACCAGCCACTGGCTGTCCGGCGTCCAGGTATTGATATTAGTAAGCTGGTGGTTGCGGGAAGAGAAGGTGATTTGTTTCATGAGGATACCCTGATGCGCAGTTATCGCATCAGGGTAAAACATCCGTGTGGATTAGCCTACTCGTTTCACATCGCCTACCAGCAGTATGTAAGAAAGCGCGCCAATCAACGCCACGGCGGAGATGTAAACCAGCGCCGGGCCAAAACCGTAATCCTGAGCCAGATAACCAATGACCAGCGGCACGGTAATTCCACCCAGCCCGCCAACGAAGTTGAACACACCGCCGGTCAGACCGATCAGCCGCATCGGTGCCAGGGACGACACCAGCGACCAGGTAATCGATGCGAAACCATTACCAAAGAACGCCACTGCCATCAGGGTCATTATCCACACCGGATCGTTGGTATAGTTGGCACCCATGATGCAGGTGGAGATCAGCAATCCGCAGATAATCGGTGTTTTACGCGCTACCCCCAATGAGAACCCTTTTTTTACCAGCTTATCCGCCAGCCAGCCCGAGAGCAGGACACCGAAGAACGCGGCAAGGAACGGTACGGTGGTCATAAAGCCCGCCTTCAGCGCGGTGATCCCCTTCTCCTGCGTCAGGTAGTTTGGGAACCACGTCAGGAAGAACCACAGCGTGGACGTCACCGCAAATTGCCCCAGGTAAACCCCCACCAGCTTACGGTGGAAGACCAGCTTCCAGTCGGCTTTGGTCAGCGGCTGTCGCGCCTCTTTTTTCACGGGCGCATCACCATCCACCAGGCCGCCGCCGTCGCGGATATAGTCCAGCTCTGCTTTGCTGATGCTTTTGGTCAGGCGCGGCGGCTGATAGACCTTAATCCAGATAAACGACCAGATGATGCCGATCCCACCGGTAACAATAAACACCCAGTGCCAACTCAGCAGTTCCTGGATCCAGATTAACAATGGCGTCAGGAATGCCAGACCAACAAACTGCCCGGAGGTGTAAAAGCCCACCGCGGAGGCACGTTCGTGTTCCGGGAACCAGCTGGTCACCATGCGGTTATTGGTCGGGAACGCGGGTGCTTCAAATATCCCGGTGATGGCACGCAGGCCGATCAGCGACATTAGTCCGGTCGTGAAGCCCTGGAACAAGGTCGCCACGGACCAGCCAAAAATAGCGATAAAATAAGTCAGACGTGAACCCACGCGGTCAAGGAACCAGCCGCCCGGGATCTGGCAAAGCGTATAGAGCCAGGCAAACGCCGAGAAGACATAACCCATTTCCGCTTTAGTGATACCAAACTCTTCCTGAATATGGGCCGATGCCACGGCAAGGTTGGCGCGGTCAACATAACAAATGACCACGGTAATAAAGATCATCAACAGCGTCAGGTAACGGCGACGCCCGGTTTTTGCAGCAGTAACTGGAATATCCATCGCAATCTGTCTCCAGATTTTGGGCATAGCGAAGCCGCTCACCATGCCCTGTAGTTTCAGAGGGTGTAATTATTTTTTTATTTAAAAACGTAGCCAGAATGCGCTAAATAATTCGTGCTGGGGGAAGGCGGCAAGTTTTCGCATCCCCGGGAGCATACAAAAGTATGTGACCGGGGTAAGAAAGCGCAGCCAACGCCTCACCAGCGCGAAGTATGACGCGCATTTACCACTCGGCGACGGAACCGTCTTCATGCCGCCATAACGGGTTACGCCAGTCCGGCGCATGTTTACTCAGCTCAATAACTTTGGCTTCGTCAATTTCAACGCCCAGACCCGGTTTCGTTAACGGTTTAAAGAATCCGCCTTCCATGCTGAAGTCTTCTTTGTTTTTCACAAAATCGAGCAGCTCCGCGCCTTTGTTATAGTGAATCCCCATGCTTTGTTCCTGGAACACGGCATTGCGGGAGACAAAATCGACATGCAGGCAGGCCGCCAGCGCGATTGGTCCGAGCGGACAGTGCGGAGCCAGCGCCACGTCGTAGGCTTCTGCCATGCCGGCAATTTTGTAGCATTCGGTAATGCCGCCCGCGTGGGAGAGATCCGGCTGCAGGATCGCAATGCCGCCCGCTTCGAGCACCCGTTTAAATTCAAAGCGTGAGAACATCCGTTCGCCCGCCGCGATAGGAATGTGCGTCTGTTCAGCCAGCTTCGGATAGTATTCGGCCTGCTCGGCCAGCACCGGCTCTTCGATAAACAGCGGGCGATATGGTTCCAGTTCTTTAATGAGCACCTTCGCCATCGGCGCGCTGACACGCCCATGAAAATCCAGACCGAACTCAATCTCGTTGCCGAAGGCTTCACGGATTTGCGCCACGGTATTTACCGCCCGGTCTACCGCGCGCGAGTTGTCGATGACGCCCATCTCTTCGCAGCCGTTGAGCTTGAAGGTGTCAAAACCGATGTTGCGCAGCTGTGTAATGCCGTCGATCACTTCCGCAGGGCGGTCGCCTCCGACCCAGCTATAGGCTTTGATTTTGTCGCGCACCAGGCCACCCATCAGTTGCCAGACCGGGGCGTTCAGCACTTTACCTTTGATATCCCATAGCGCCTGGTCGATACCGGCGATAGCGCTCATGAGAATCGGACCACCGCGGTAGAAACCCGCGCGATACATCACCTGCCAGAGGTCGTTAATGCGTGCCGGATCCTGCCCAATCAGATATTCCCCCAGCTCATGCACTGCAGCTTCAACGGTGCGGGCTCGCCCTTCAATCACCGGCTCGCCCCAGCCCACAACACCTTCGTCGGTTTCGATTTTCAGGAACATCCAGCGCGGGGGTAAACGGTACGTGGTGAGTTTGGTTATTTTCATTTCACTGCCTCTCGATACGCTTTCACAAATGCTGCCGCCTGCTGTGCGGTACGTTCAACGGGCTGTCCGGCGCGATAAAGATCGCTGCCCAGCCCCGCGCCCACACAGCCAGCGCTTATCCACTGGCCCAGGTTTTCTGGCGTAACGCCACCCACGGCAAAGACCGGCACGCTGGCGGGCAATACCGCCTTCAGCGCTTTGATGTAATCCGGACCAAAAGCCGAGGACGGGAAAATTTTCAGCGATTGCGCGCCCGCGTCGAGGGCAGTAAACGCTTCTGTGGCCGTCGCGCATCCCGGACAAACGGTCATGCCGTAACCCACCGCACGGCGGATCACCTCAGGATGGATGTTCGGGGTGACGATGAGCTTGCAGCCCATCTTTGCCAGCTGGTCCACCTGCTCCGGTTGTAAGACGGTCCCCGCGCCAATCAGCGCTTTATCACCAAACGCATCCACCACGGCCGGAATGCTCTTTTCCCATTGTGGGGAGTTGAGCGGAATCTCCACCGCGTCGAACCCGGCGTCTATAACTGCGCCGACGTGCGCTAACGCCTCATCGGGCGTGATACCGCGCAAAATCGCGATAAGGGGAAGGTCAGTTTGCCACTGCATGAGCGATGCTCCTTATTCCTGCCTGAAATGCCGTGTCGCCGGGTACCGTTGAAACGGTAAGCCCAACAGCGCGGAACGCCTGTTCATAGCGTGACGTTAGCGATGCGCCTGCGACAATCGTGATGGCCTGCTCGTGCGCGATGAAGTCACGCATGCTGGCGACCTCAGCGCCAATCAGCAGGCCCGAGAGAAATTCACTGACCTGCTCGCGCGGGAGATCGCCCAGCACGTGCGAGGCGCGAACCTCAAAAAGTTGCGGCAAAACGACAGGACAGGCGTTCCCACGCGCCAGACCAGCAGCAAACGCCTCTGGCGAGGATTTTTGCTCCGGCAAACCAGCCCCCACCAGCGAATGGTTGAGCAGCAAATGATGCAGCTCGCCGGTCATCACGGTGCGAAAGTCGTGGATTTGCTCAGCATCCGCCTGGACCCACTTGCAGTGCGTTCCGGGCATAACGTAGACAGAAGAAGGAGATAGCGTGCGCGCGCCAAGGAGCTGCGTCTCTTCGCCGCGCATCACGTTGTGGTTATCGTCGCGAGAAACGCACAAACCGGGAATAATCCAGATATTGTCGCCTACGGACGTTAAACGATCGCCAATAGCAGAGAAATGGGCGGGAACAGGCAAATAAGGCGCGGTTTTCCAGCCTACGTTACTGCCTACCATACCCGCCATAACTACCGGCGTGGCGCTATCGCGCCAGTTTTGCGTCACTTCTGCTAACACCGCCTCAGGGGATTTACCGTTCAGGCGCGTTACGCCTGCTTCTGATTGCCTGCTCTCCAGGCACTGCTCGTCCTGGTACAGCCAGGCGCGCAGATTGGTCGAACCCCAGTCAATTGCGATGTAGCGAGATGTCATGTGATTTCCTTCAACCTTCGTGTCGAGCTGGCAATCATGGTAAGTGCCGCCTGCTCTGCCGCATCGCCATCCTGATGCCGTATCGCATCAAACAGCGCTTTATGTTCCTGGAGCGTTTTTGGCATGTTGGCCTCATCGCCCATCCAGGTACGTTCAAATACTGCTCGCTGTAGCGAGCTGATCGCCACGCTAAGCTGCTGTAATACCAGGTTATGTACCGACTGCAACACCGCTTCGTGATAGCGAATATCAGCCTCATTGAACGCTTCCCGGTTCTGGTTATTGGCAATCATGTCGTTTAAAGCCGACTCGATTTGTGCCAGGTCGCCGGACGTTGCCCGTTCCGCTGCCCAACGTGCGATTGCCGGTTCCACCAGATTTCGGACTTCACTCATCGCGCCGATAAGCCGCGGGTCGTAATCGTTTTCCAGTACCCACTGCAATACGTCGGTATCGAGGTAGTTCCACTGGTTGCGCGGGGCAACAAACGCGCCGCGATACCGTTTCATTTCAATCAGACGCTTCGCCATCAGCGAGCGGAACACTTCCCGGATGATGTTGCGCGAAGTTTCAAATTCCTCACACAGTTCAGCCTCTGCTGGCAGTGGCGAACCGGGAACATATTTGCCCCCGACAATCTGGGTGCCCAGCGTAATGACGATGCGATCGGTTTTATTGAGAGTCATGGAGAGTCCTTGTGCTCTTTGTGTACATGACTACTTTACCGCGACCGCCGAATTTCACCTCACTTTTGCAGTACAAACGTGAGGGAGTTCGTCTTTGCCATGGCTGTAATGTAGTACAATCATTCAATGTTGTACTACAATCAAGATCACAAAAAGAACAATTCAATAAATTCAGCGCAAAAAAAAGCCCCGGTTGATAACCGAGGCCGATGAATGCAAACAGGCGTTACTGCAGCACAAACTTCTCGATGGCGTACGCCACACCGTCTTCCAGATTGGATTTGGTGACGAAGTTAGCCACGTCTTTCACCGACGGGATCGCGTTATCCATCGCGACGCCCATCCCCGCGAATTCAATCATCGCGATGTCGTTTTCCTGGTCGCCCAGCGCCATGATTTCCTCAGGTTTAATACCCAGCGCGTCAGCCAGTGATTTTACGCCCGTGCCTTTATTGACGCGTTTATCGAGAATTTCGAGGAAGTACGGCGCGCTTTTCAACACGGTGTACTTCTCTTTGACCTCTGCCGGAATACGCGCGATGGCTTTATCCAGGATCTCCGGCTCATCGATCATCATTACTTTCAGGAACTGCGTCGCCGGGTCCATTTTCTCGGCTTCACAGAAGACCAGCGGAATGGTCGCAACGTAAGATTCATGTACCGTGTAGTAGCTGATATCGCGGTTGGCGGTGTAGAGCGTATTGCGATCGAGCGCGTGGAAATGAGAGCCCACTTCACGGGAAAGTTTTTCCAGGAACAGATAGTCGTCGTAGCTCAGTGCCGTTTGCGCAACCGTGCTGCCATCTGCGGCTTTCTGCACCAGCGCGCCGTTATAGGTGATGCAGTAATCGCCCGGCTGGTTCATGTGCAGCTCTTTCAGGTAACTGTGCACGCCCGCATACGGACGCCCCGTGGTCAGTACCACATTCACGCCCTTCGCGCGTGCGGCAGCGATCGCGTTTTTAACGGCAGGAGAGATAGTGTGGTCTGGCAGCAGCAGCGTGCCGTCCATGTCGATTGCAATGAGTTTGATAGCCATGAGTTCCCCGGGATAAATGAGTGCTGTCTCATGCTAACGCGATTAAGCACACAAAAATAGAGCTACATTGCGCAACAGAAGTGCCCCTTTTACCCGCATCCCGGGGAATAATGCCTTACTCGCGGGTCAGGACAATTTTGCCAAACGCACCGCGATCCAGGTGTTTAAGCGCCTGTTCGAGTTCATCAAAGCGGTAGCGATGCTCGATCACAGGTTTCAGTCCCGTCACATCAACAGCGCGGACGAAATCTTCCAGCGCCCGGCGGTGCCCGACGCCAATCCCCTGAATGACCGGAGATTTCAGCAACAGTTCGCCAGCGGACAGCGAAATCTCACTTCCGGCCAGCACGCCAATAACAGAAATACGCCCGTGAACGGCAACGGCACGCAGGGAATGCTTCAGGTTCTCTCCCCCCACGGTTTCGATAATATGGTCGATGCCGCGATCCTGCGTGAGCGCCAGGGTATTTTCAGCCCAGTCGCCTTTCAGCCGGTTGATGCCCTGGCTGGCGCCCAGTTTTTTGGCCAGCGCCAGTTTTTCATCGCTCCCCGAGGTGACAAATACCTCTGCGCCGTGCGCTTTTGCGATCTGCAGGGCGAATATCGCCACGCCGCCCGTCCCCTGCACCAGTACCGATTGCCCGGCACGTAACTGACCGCGCTCCACCAGCGCGAACCAGGCGGTAAGCCCTGCGCAGGGCAGCGTGCTGGCTTCTGCATCGTCCAGAGTGTCCGGGGCGGCCACCAGCGCGTCTTCCTTCACAATCACATACTCGGCCAGCATTCCCTGGAAATAGCCGCCGGAGGTTTTATAGGGCAAATTGCGCGCGTCCGCCTGCGGCCTGCCGTCGATCCACTCCGGGAAGAAAGTGGAAATGACGCGAGCGCCGGGTTTGAAACGTGTTACGCCTTCGCCCGTGCTGTCCACCACGCCCGCCATGTCAGACGCAGGGGTAAACGGGAAGGCAAGCGGAATCGGCATCGTGCCTTCAATAACCATTTTATCGCGATAGTTAAGTGCAACGGCATTTACCCGTACGCGCACTTCACCCGGGCCAGGCGTTTGAACAGGTTCCTGAATGAGTCTGAGGTTCTCGCGCCCGAGGGCATTCATGGACCAGCGTTGCATTGTCTCTGTCATAATTTACTCCTGCCATCAATTAATCTTCAGTTCTGACAGTCTACCGTTGACTTAATCTCTCCAGTGGCGATAAATTTTCTCTTTATTGACGCCACAAAAGATACAATTCATGAGCGATACGCTGAAGGATATCCCTGTTTTTGTCGCCGCCGTGGAGGCGGGAAGTTTTGCTCAGGCCGCCATCCGTCTGCATTTGTCACGCTCGGCGGTAGGAAAAAGCATCGCTCGCCTTGAACAGCGTCTTGGCGTTCGTCTGTTTCAGCGAACCACCCGTAGCCTGAAGCTGACCGATAACGGCGCACTTTTTTATGAACGCTGCCTGCGCGCGCTGGAGGAGATTCGGGGCGCAGAATCGTTGCTTGAGTCCGGAAAACAGCAGATCCGTGGCCGCCTGCGCGTCGCCATGCCGGTTCTGTTTGGCCGTCAGTGCGTTGCCCCTTTGCTGATAGAACTGGCGCAGGAGCACCCCGGTCTTGAACTGGAAATGTCGTTCAGCGACCGCGTGGTGGATCTCGTGGAGGAAGGATTCGATATGGCGGTACGTAACGGCACGCTTCAGGACAGTAGCATGCTGGTCGCCAGAAGGCTGGGGGAGCACCGGATGGTGCTGTGCGCCGCGCCGGATTACCTGCTGGAGAGGGGCCAGCCACAAAGCGTTGCGGATTTAGCACACCATGCAGCCATTAACTATCTGCGCGCAGGCAGAGTCTTGCCCTGGGAGCTGATGGATAACGAAGGGACGTCGCACACCTTTACTCCCCGCTCCTCACTCAACATGGACGACTTGCAGGCTATCTGCGATGCGGCGCTGGCCGGACACGGCATTGCGTGGCTGCCCTGCTGGATGGCCAGCAGAGAAATTCATCAGGGAAAACTCATCCCGCTGTTAAAGCAGGCACCGGAAGTGCGCTTCGACGTTCATGCAGTCTGGCAAAAGACGCCACATCTGCCACTGAGAGTCAGAATTGCCGTCGATATGCTCGCCAGCCGTTTACCGTCAGTGCTGTCGCTGGATTTGTCTGCGCCCATAAAAAAGCCGCGCTAAATGCGCGGCCTCAGTAAAGCAATCTCACTACGATTAAATATCGATATTCGCCGCTTTCAGCGCGTTCTCTTCGATGAAGGCACGGCGTGGTTCAACCGCATCGCCCATCAACGTCGTGAACAGCTGGTCGGCTGCAATCGCATCTTTCACGGTGACGCGCAGCATACGACGGCTTTCTGGATCCATGGTGGTTTCCCACAGCTGATCCGGGTTCATTTCACCCAGACCTTTATAACGCTGAATAGAAAGACCGCGACGGGACTCTTTCACCAGCCAGTCCAGCGCCTGCTCGAAGCTGGCTACCGGCTGACGACGTTCGCCACGTTCGATAAACGCATCGTCTTCGATCAGACCGCGCAGCTTCTCGCCGAGGGTGCAGATACGACGGTATTCCGGACCGGTCACGAATTCATGCTCGAGCGGGTAGTCGGTGTCGACGCCGTGGGTGCGCACGCGAACAATCGGCTCGAACTGCTGGGCCGCGTTCTGCTGAACGTCAAATTTCCACTGGCTACCGTGCTGCTCTTTCTCGTTCAGCTCGCTCACCAGGGTGTTCACCCAGCGGGTAACTGCCTGTTCGTCGCTCAGTTCGGCTTCGGTCAGGGTTGGCTGATAGATCAGCTCCTTCAGCAGCGCTTTTGGATAACGACGCTCCATACGACCAATCATTTTCTGAGTGGCGTTGAACTCAGAAACCAGACGCTCCAGCGGCTCGCCGGCCAGTGCAGGGGCATGAGAGTTCGCGTGCAGGGTTGCACCGTCAAGCGCGATCGCGATTTGGTACTGATCCATCGCATCGTCATCTTTAATGTACTGTTCCTGCTTGCCTTTCTTCACTTTGTACAGCGGTGGCTGTGCAATGTAGACGTGGCCACGTTCAACGATTTCCGGCATCTGACGATAGAAGAAGGTCAACAGCAGCGTACGGATGTGCGAGCCGTCGACGTCCGCATCGGTCATGATGATGATGCTGTGATAACGCAGTTTGTCCGGGTTGTACTCGTCACGCCCAATGCCGCAGCCCAGCGCGGTGATAAGCGTCGCTACTTCCTGAGAAGAGAGCATTTTGTCGAAGCGCGCCTTCTCAACGTTGAGGATTTTACCCTTCAACGGCAGGATTGCCTGGTTCTTACGGTTACGGCCCTGCTTCGCAGAACCGCCCGCGGAGTCCCCTTCCACAAGGTACAGTTCAGAGAGCGCCGGGTCACGTTCTTGGCAGTCAGCCAGCTTGCCTGGCAGACCCGCTAAGTCCAGAGCGCCTTTACGACGGGTCATTTCACGGGCTTTACGCGCCGCTTCACGAGCACGTGCCGCGTCAATAATTTTGCCGACAACGATTTTCGCGTCAGACGGGTTTTCCAGCAGGTATTCGCTCAGCAGTTCGTTCATCTGCTGTTCAACCGCCGATTTCACCTCAGAAGAGACCAGCTTATCTTTGGTCTGTGATGAGAACTTCGGATCCGGCACCTTCACGGAGACAACGGCAATCAAACCTTCACGGGCATCGTCGCCGGTGGCGCTGACTTTCGCTTTTTTGCTGTAGCCTTCTTTGTCCATGTAGGCGTTCAGGGTACGGGTCATCGCCGCGCGGAAGCCCGCCAGGTGCGTACCGCCGTCACGCTGTGGAATGTTGTTGGTGAAGCAGTAGATGTTTTCCTGGAAACCATCGTTCCACTGCAACGCCACTTCAACGCCGATACCGTCTTTTTCTGTGGAGAAGTAGAAGATATTCGGGTGAATTGGCGTTTTATTCTTATTCAGATACTCAACGAACGCCTTGATCCCGCCTTCGTAGTGGAAGTGGTCTTCTTTGTTGTCACGCTTGTCGCGCAGACGAATCGACACACCGGAGTTCAGGAACGACAGTTCACGCAGGCGTTTCGCCAGGATGTCATACTCGAATTCGGTGACGTTGGTGAAGGTTTCGAGGCTCGGCCAGAAACGCACCATGGTACCGGTTTTGTCGGTGTCGCCAGTGACGGCCAGCGGTGCCTGCGGCACGCCGTGCGTATAAAGCTGACGGTGAATTTTGCCTTCACGCTGGATAACCAGCTCCAGCTTCTGCGACAGGGCGTTAACCACGGAGACGCCTACGCCGTGCAGGCCGCCGGAAACTTTATAGGAGTTATCGTCAAACTTACCGCCTGCGTGCAGAACGGTCATGATCACTTCCGCAGCAGAGACGCCCTCTTCCGGGTGAATACCGGTTGGGATGCCACGGCCATCATCAGTGACGGAGACGGAGTTGTCCGCATGGATGGTGACCACGATGTCTTTACAGTGACCCGCGAGCGCTTCGTCGATAGCGTTATCTACCACCTCGAATACCATGTGGTGCAGACCGGTGCCGTCATCCGTGTCGCCGATATACATACCCGGGCGCTTACGCACCGCATCCAGCCCTTTCAGGACTTTGATACTGGAGGAGTCATAAGAATTCGACATCAACGTTTCTCGCTCATTTCAACTTGGGTTAATCCGTTATTTTACCCTTTTCCACGGTAAACATCTTCGAATTTTCGTCCGACATGTCCATAACGTGTTCAGCGCTAATCGCGCTGACGAAAACCTGCGACTGCGTGGCTTTTAAGCGGCTGGCAAGCAGCCCGCGCCGCGCGTCGTCAAGTTCCGAGGCAAAATCATCTATCAGGTACAGGCAGCGTCGCCCGCTCTCGCGAGTGAGGAACTCTCCCTGCGCCAGGCGCAGTGCGCACATCAGGAGCTTGAGTTGCCCGCGCGACAATGTGTCTTCCACCGGCGCACCGTCGGCACGAATGCGGAAATCCGCCTTGTGCGGGCCGTGCGCGGTGTAGGTCAGCATGCGGTCGCGCTCGAAGTTTCTCTCTAACACCTCAGCATAATCCGTCTCTTTCTCCCAGCCGCGCTGGAAGGAGAAGGTGAGAGAGAACTCGGGTAAAAACTGTTTGCAGGTGTCGGCCATGTCTTCGGCGATACCTGCGCTGTATTCGGCACGCCAGCGGCTGATCTGTTCCGCGAGAGGGATAAGCTCCAAATCCCACGGGCGCAGCTGGGCGTAACGGGTGACCTGGCGCAACGCGGCGTTACGCTGCTTGAGCAGGCGCTTCAGGTTGCTCCAGGCGTTAAAGAAACCGGCTTCGTTGTGAAAGCATCCCCAGTCGAGGAATGCTCTTCTGTATTTGGGGCCGCCGTTGAGTAAAGTAAACCCCTCGGGCGTAATCAGCTGCATCGGCATGAGCAGCGCCAGCTCCGCCACCTTGTGGCCGTCGGTGCCGTCGATGCGTACCTTGCTGTCGCCCTGCTTGTCTTTGGTCAGGCCAATGGCGGTTTCTCGCTCCGCCCCCTGCAAACGCCCATGCAGAACAAAAGATTCCTGCTCGTGGCGAATGACGCGGCCAATCTGCAAACTGCGAAACGCCCGACCATGGCCGAGCGTATAGATGGCTTCCAGCACGCTGGTTTTGCCACTGCCGTTTGCGCCAACCAGGAAGTTAAAGCCAGGGGAGAGAGCGAGATCCGCGCTTTCGATGTTGCGAAAGTCGCGGATCAACAGACGGGTGAGCGACATTACAGTCTCATTGGCATAACAACATAAGCCGCGCTTTGGCTGGCAGCATCTTCAATCTGTACGCTCGATACGGAGTCGGTCAGCAGAATGCGCACGTTCTCGCATTTCAGCGCGTTCAACACGTCCAGCACATAGCTGACGTTGAAGCCGATTTCCATCTCGGTTCCGGCGTAGGTGACGTCCAGAATCTCTTCTGCCTCTTCCTGCTCCGGGTTATTGGCGGTGATTTTGATCTGGTTTTCACTCACGTACAGACGCACGCCGCGGAATTTCTCGTTAGAGAGAATGGCGGCACGGGCAAACGCCTGCTTGAGGCTATCGCAGCCCGCTTCCAGCGTCTTGTCCGGGTTCTTCGGCAATACGCGGCGATAATCCGGGAAACGGCCGTCAACCAGCTTCGAAGTGAAGACAAAATCGCCCACATGCGCGCGGATGTTGTTGCTGCCGATCTGCACGCACAGCGGCGTGTCGCCACCGTCGAGCATACGCATCAGCTCAATCACCCCTTTACGCGGCACGATCACCGAATGGTTTGGCAGCGAGTCGCCAATCGGCATAGAACAGACCGCCAGACGGTGGCCGTCGGTCGCTACGGTACGCAGCTCTTCGCCTTCGGTTTCGAACAGCATGCCGTTTAAGTAGTAACGAACGTCCTGATGCGCCATGGAGAACTGCGTGGCTTCAATCAAACGCTTCATCGTCGCCTGCGGCAGGGTGAATTCAACTTCACTCTGCCAGTCGTCCAGGTTCGGAAAGTCTGCAGCAGGCAGCGTGGAGAGCGAAAAACGGCTGCGGCCAGAGCGCACCAGCATACGGTCGCCTTCCAGCTGCACGGCAATTTCAGCGCCTTCCGGCAGCCCACGGCAGATATCAAAGAATTTACGTGCCGGAACCGTGGTCGCGCCCGCGTCGTGCGGCTGCGTCAGCGTAACGCGCGCGATCATTTCCATTTCCAGATCTGTACCGGTCAGCGACAGCGTACCGTCCGCGACCTGAAGCAGCAGGTTTCCGAGAATAGGCAGCGTTGGGCGGCCACCTAATGGGCCACTCACCTGTTGCAGCGGTTTTAATAAATGTTCACGTTCAACGGTAAATTTCATAGCGTCACGATGATAGTGTTCTGATTAAATTGGAGAAATCTTCTTTTATGTCGTGGCTTTCTTCGCGTAACTGCTCAATCTTGCGGCACGCATGCAGCACGGTCGTATGGTCACGGCCACCAAACGCATCGCCGATTTCCGGCAGACTGTGGTTGGTTAACTCCTTTGCCAGCGCCATCGCCATCTGACGCGGACGCGCCACCGAGCGGGAACGACGTTTAGACAGTAAATCTGCCACTTTGATCTTGTAGTACTCGGCCACCGTCTTTTGAATATTGTCGATAGTGACCAGTTTTTCCTGCAATGCCAGCAGATCACGCAGCGCTTCTCGCACAAAATCGATGGTGATCGCACGACCGGTAAAGTTGGCATTGGCGATCACGCGGTTCAGTGCTCCTTCCAGCTCACGCACATTGGAACGAAGACGCTTGGCAATAAAGAACGCCACTTCACCCGGCAGGCGAATGTCGTTCTCATCGGCTTTTTTCATCAGGATCGCGACGCGGGTTTCCAGCTCCGGCGGCTCGATCGCCACGGTCAGGCCCCAGCCGAAGCGGGATTTCAGACGATCTTCAACGCCGTTGATCTCTTTAGGATAACGATCCGAGGTCAGAATGATCTGCTGATTACCTTCCAGCAGGGCGTTGAAGGTGTGGAAAAATTCTTCCTGCGATCGTTCTTTATTGGCAAAGAACTGGATGTCATCGATCAGCAACGCATCAACGGAACGGTAGTAGCGTTTAAACTCTTCGATCGCATTGTTTTGCAGGGCTTTTACCATGTCCTGAACGAAGCGCTCGGAGTGCATATACACCACTTTCGCATTCGGCTTGCGGGCCATAATGCCGTTACCCACCGCGTGCAGCAGGTGCGTTTTACCCAGACCCGTGCCGCCATACAGGAACAGCGGGTTGTAGGCGCCACCGGGGTTATCAGCAACCTGACGAGCCGCCGCGCGCGCCAGCTGGTTCGACTTACCTTCAACGAAGTTATCGAACGTGTGCTTCACGTTAACGTTGGAACGGTAGGTTGGCTCTGCCGGTGCAGGCACGTTATCCCAGCCCTGACGAGCAGGTGCAACGCGAGGGGCTGGCGCAGGAGCGGCCTGAGCTGGCGCTGCGACATTCACGGTTTCACGAACGGTTTGGGTGACGGGCCTGGTGCCCACTTCAAAACGCAGCTGCGGGACATCTGACCCGCAGAAATCGTTCAGCAGGCCGTTGATGTTATTAAGGTACTTGTCTCTTACCCAATCGAGCACAAAACGGTTTGGCGCATACAAAGCCAGCGTGTTATCGCTCAGCTCCGCCTGCAACGGGCGGATCCACATACTGAATTCTGTGGCTGGTAACTCATCCTGCAATCGGGCAAGACACTGCTGCCAAAGCGAAAGTGACACGGCGGACTCCACTCGAACAATAAAAGAAAACTATTGAATATTCATGATTGTTGGCGCACATCGACATGACCCTGTGCAAAGGGTGACGTGCGAATTGCTA